>NZ_CP196512.1:0-5216793 GCF_051803255.1 Serratia bockelmannii
GTGTCACTTTCGCTTTGGCAGCAGTGTCTTGCCCGATTGCAGGATGAGTTACCTGCCACAGAATTTAGTATGTGGATTCGCCCATTGCAGGCGGAACTGAGTGACAACACCCTGGCGCTGTACGCGCCTAACCGTTTTGTGCTGGATTGGGTTCGCGATAAGTACTTAAACAACATCAATGGTCTGCTGAATGATTTCTGCGGCACGGATGCGCCTTTGCTGCGTTTTGAAGTCGGCAGCAAGCCGATCACGCAGGTGATCAGCCAGACCGTGACCGCCAGCGTCAGCAGCGCCCCTGCGGCCCCGGCGGCGCGTACGGCTGCACCTTTGCGCCCGAGCTGGGACAACGCGGCGGCGCAGCCCGAGCTCTCTTACCGCTCCAACGTCAATCCTAAACACACCTTCGACAATTTCGTCGAGGGTAAGTCCAACCAGCTGGCGCGCGCGGCGGCTCGCCAGGTGGCGGACAATCCGGGCGGCGCCTACAACCCTTTGTTCCTGTATGGCGGTACCGGCCTGGGTAAAACTCACCTGCTGCACGCGGTCGGCAACGGCATCATGGCGCGCAAGGCCAACGCCAAAGTGGTCTACATGCACTCGGAACGCTTCGTGCAGGACATGGTCAAAGCGTTGCAAAATAATGCCATCGAAGAGTTTAAGCGCTACTACCGTTCGGTCGACGCCTTACTTATCGATGACATCCAATTTTTCGCCAACAAGGAGCGTTCGCAGGAAGAGTTCTTCCATACCTTTAACGCCCTGTTGGAAGGCAATCAGCAGATCATCCTGACCTCGGATCGCTACCCTAAAGAGATCAACGGGGTGGAAGATCGCTTGAAGTCCCGCTTCGGTTGGGGGCTGACGGTGGCGATCGAGCCGCCGGAGCTGGAAACCCGCGTGGCGATCCTGATGAAAAAGGCCGACGAAAACGACATTCGCCTGCCGGGCGAAGTGGCGTTCTTCATCGCCAAGCGCCTGCGTTCCAACGTGCGTGAGCTCGAAGGGGCATTGAACCGCGTGATCGCCAACGCCAACTTTACCGGCCGGGCTATCACCATTGATTTCGTGCGCGAAGCGCTGCGCGATCTGCTGGCGCTGCAGGAAAAGCTGGTCACCATCGACAATATCCAAAAGACGGTGGCGGAGTATTACAAGATTAAAGTCGCGGATTTGCTGTCCAAGCGGCGTTCGCGATCCGTTGCCCGCCCGCGCCAGATGGCGATGGCGCTGGCGAAGGAACTCACCAACCACAGTCTGCCGGAAATCGGCGATGCGTTTGGTGGCCGCGACCATACCACGGTGTTGCACGCCTGCCGGAAGATCGAGCAGCTGCGTGAGGAAAGTCACGACATCAAAGAAGATTTCTCCAATTTAATCAGAACATTATCTTCATAGCGCTATGAAATTTATCGTTGAACGTGAGCATCTGCTAAAACCGCTGCAACAGGTGAGCAGCCCGCTGGGCGGCCGCCCGACCTTGCCGATCCTGGGCAACCTGCTGTTGCAGGTGACGGAAGGCTCCCTGCTGCTGACTGGCACCGATCTGGAGATGGAGATGGTGGCGCGCGTCGCCCTGTCCCAACCGCATGAGCCGGGCGCGACCACCGTGCCTGCGCGCAAATTCTTTGATATCTGCCGTGGCCTGCCGGAAGGGGCGGAGATCGCCGTCACGCTGGAGAGCGAGCGCATGCTGGTGCGGTCCGGCCGCAGCCGTTTCTCACTGTCTACGCTGCCCGCGGCGGATTTTCCGAACCTGGATGACTGGCAGAGCGAGGTGGAATTTACCTTGCCGCAGGCGACGCTGAAGCGCCTGATCGAAGCTACCCAGTTCTCGATGGCCCATCAGGACGTGCGTTACTACCTGAACGGCATGCTGTTTGAAACCGAAGGCGAAGAGCTGCGCACCGTCGCGACCGACGGCCACCGCCTGGCGGTGTGCTCGATGCCGATCGGCCAGCAGCTGCCGTCGCATTCGGTGATCGTGCCGCGTAAAGGGGTGATGGAGCTGGTGCGCCTGCTGGACGGCGGCGATTCGCTGCTGCAGTTGCAGATCGGCAGCAACAACATCCGCGCCCACGTCGGCGATTTCATCTTCACGTCCAAGCTGGTTGACGGCCGTTTCCCGGACTATCGTCGCGTCTTGCCGAAGAACCCGGATAAAACGCTGGAAGCCGGCTGCGATCTGCTCAAGCAGGCGTTTGCCCGCGCGGCTATTCTCTCGAACGAGAAATTCCGCGGCGTGCGGCTGTACGTCAGCCAGAACCAGCTGAAGATCACCGCCAACAACCCGGAGCAGGAAGAGGCGGAAGAGATCCTCGACGTCAGCTACGACGGCGCGGAGATGGAGATCGGTTTCAACGTCAGCTACGTGCTGGACGTGTTGAACGCGCTCAAGTGTGAAGACGTGCGCCTGCTGTTGACCGACTCGGTCTCCAGCGTGCAGATCGAAGACGGCGCCAGCCAGGCGGCGGCCTACGTTGTCATGCCGATGCGGTTGTAGTCTCGTTACCTTGAATTACAGCACCGTCATCGGTAAAGAGATTGCATGGCTCTGACGCGTTTATTGATTAAAGACTTCCGCAATATCGAGGCGGCGGATTTGGCGCTAGTGCCGGGATTCAACTTCCTGGTTGGCGCCAACGGCAGCGGCAAGACCAGCGTGCTGGAAGCGGTGTATACGCTCGGCCACGGCCGCGCCTTTCGCAGCCTGCAGGCTGGTCGGGTGATTCGCCACGACCAACCGGAGTTCGTGTTGCATGGCCGCATCGAAGGTGCGGAGCGCGAGCTGTCGGTAGGATTGAGTAAGAGCCGTCAGGGTGACAGCAAAGTACGCATCGATGGCAGCGACGGCCACAAGGTGGCCGAGCTGGCGCAGCTGCTGCCCATGCAGCTGATCACCCCCGAAGGTTTTACCCTGCTGAACGGCGGGCCGAAATTCCGGCGCGCCTTCCTGGACTGGGGCTGTTTTCATAACGAACCCGGTTTTTTCACCGCCTGGAGCAACCTGAAACGGTTACTGAAGCAGCGCAATGCCGCGCTGCGCCAGGTGAGTCGCTATGCGCAGATCCGCGCTTGGGATCAGGAACTGATCCCGCTCGCGGAGCGCATCAGCGAATGGCGGGCGGAATACAGCGACGCGATCGCCGCGGATATCACCGCGACCTGTGCGCAGTTTCTGCCTGAATTCGGCCTGAGCTTCTCCTTCCAACGCGGCTGGGACAAAGAGAGCGACTACGGCGAGCTGCTGGAGCGCCAGTTTGAGCGCGACAGGGCGTTGACCTATACCGCGGTGGGGCCGCATAAAGCGGACTTTCGCATTCGTGCCGACGGCACGCCGGTAGAGGATTTGTTATCGCGCGGTCAGCTTAAGCTGCTGATGTGCGCGTTGCGCTTGGCGCAGGGTGAGTTTCTCACCCGGCAGAGCGGGCGGCGTTGCCTGTATCTGATTGATGATTTTGCCTCCGAGCTGGACACCGGCCGTCGCCGGTTGCTGGCCGATCGCCTGAAAGCCACCCAGGCCCAGGTTTTTGTCAGCGCAGTCAGCGCTGAACAAGTGACCGACATGGCCGGTGAAAAGGGCAAGATGTTCCGCGTGGAACAGGGTAAAATAGAGGTTCAACCACAGGACTAAAATGAGCGAGAAACGTTGATGTCGAATTCTTATGACTCCTCAAGTATCAAGGTATTAAAAGGGCTGGATGCGGTGCGCAAGCGCCCGGGCATGTATATCGGCGATACCGATGACGGCACCGGTCTGCACCACATGGTATTCGAGGTTGTGGACAACGCTATCGACGAAGCGCTCGCGGGCCACTGTAGTGACATTCAGGTCACCATCCATGCCGACAACTCGGTATCGGTGCAGGATGACGGCCGCGGCATTCCGACCGGCATTCACCCGGAAGAAGGGGTTTCAGCCGCAGAGGTCATCATGACCGTGCTGCACGCCGGCGGTAAATTCGACGACAACTCCTATAAAGTTTCCGGCGGCCTGCACGGCGTGGGCGTCTCGGTGGTTAACGCCCTGTCGGAGAAACTGGAGCTGGTGATCCGCCGCGAAGGCAAAGTGCACGAACAAACTTACAGCCACGGCGAGCCGCAGGCGCCGCTGAACGTGGTGGGCGAAACCGAGCAGACCGGCACCATGGTGCGCTTCTGGCCGAGCCACCAGACCTTCACCAATGTGACCGAGTTCGAGTATGACATTCTGGCCAAGCGTCTGCGCGAGCTGTCCTTCCTCAACTCCGGCGTGTCTATCCGCCTGAAGGACAAGCGTACCGACCGTGAAGACCACTTCCATTACGAAGGCGGCATCAAGGCGTTTGTCGAGTACCTGAACAAGAACAAAACCCCGATCCACCCGAACGTGTTCTACTTCTCGACCGTGAAAGACGACATCGGCGTGGAAGTGGCGCTGCAGTGGAACGACGGTTTCCAGGAAAACATCTACTGCTTCACCAACAACATCCCGCAGCGCGACGGCGGCACGCACCTGGTCGGTTTCCGTACCGCGATGACCCGTACGCTGAACAGCTACATGGAGAAGGAAGGCTACAGCAAGAAGGCCAAGGTCAGTGCCACCGGCGATGACGCACGTGAAGGCCTGATCGCCGTGGTCTCGGTGAAGGTGCCGGATCCGAAGTTCTCTTCTCAGACCAAGGACAAGCTGGTCTCTTCCGAGGTGAAAACCGCGGTTGAAACGCTGATGAACGAGAAGCTGGTGGATTACCTGATGGAGAATCCAGGCGACGCGAAAATCGTGGTCGGCAAAATCATCGACGCGGCGCGCGCGCGCGAAGCGGCGCGTAAAGCGCGTGAGATGACCCGCCGCAAAGGCGCACTGGATCTGGCCGGCCTGCCGGGCAAGCTGGCGGACTGCCAGGAACGCGACCCGGCGTTGTCCGAACTGTACCTGGTGGAAGGGGACTCCGCGGGCGGCTCTGCCAAGCAGGGGCGCAACCGCAAGAACCAGGCTATCTTGCCGCTGAAGGGGAAAATCCTCAACGTCGAGAAAGCGCGTTTCGACAAAATGCTCTCCTCGCAGGAAGTGGCGACGCTGATCACCGCGCTGGGTTGCGGCATCGGCCGCGACGAGTACAGCCCGGACAAGCTGCGTTATCACAGCATCATTATCATGACCGATGCCGATGTCGACGGTTCGCACATCCGTACGCTGCTGTTGACCTTCTTCTATCGCCAGATGCCGGAAATCATCGAGCGTGGCCACGTGTTCATCGCACAGCCGCCGCTGTACAAGGTGAAGAAAGGTAAGCAAGAGCAGTACATCAAAGATGACGAGGCGATGGATCAGTACCAGATCGCTATTGCGATGGACGGCGCTACGCTGCACACCAATGCCAGCGCACCGGCGCTGGGTGGCGAACAGCTGGAAAAACTGGTGGCCGAGCACTACGGCGTGCAGAAGCTGATCGGCCGCATGGAGCGCCGCTACCCGCGCGCGCTGCTGAACAGCCTGATCTATCAGCCGACGCTGAACGAAGGCGATCTCAGCGATGAAGCCAAGGTGAAAACCTGGATTGCTTCGCTGGTGCAGGCGCTGAACGACAAAGAGCAGCACGGCAGCAGCTATGACTTCGTTATCTTCGAGAACCGCGAGCGCCAGATGTTCGAGCCGGCACTGCGCATCCGCACCCACGGCGTGGATACCGACTATAAGCTGGACTTCGACTTCATCCACGGCGGCGAATACCGCAAGATCTGTCAGCTGGGCGAGAAGCTGCGCGGGCTGGTCGAAGAGGGCGCGTTCATCGAGCGCGGCGAACGCCGTCAGCCGGTAGACAGCTTCGAGCAGGCGTTGGAGTGGCTGGTGAAAGAGTCGCGCCGCGGCCTGTCGGTGCAGCGTTATAAAGGTCTGGGCGAGATGAACCCGGAGCAGCTGTGGGAAACCACCATGGATCCTGAAAGCCGCCGTATGCTGCGCGTGACCGTCAAGGATGCCATCGCTGCCGATCAGCTGTTCACCACGCTGATGGGCGATGCGGTTGAACCGCGCCGCGCCTTTATCGAAGAAAACGCCCTGAAAGCGGCGAACATCGATATCTGATGCGTTAATGGCTGTGAAAATCCGCGCCGGGCGACCCGCGCGGATTTTTTTTGCGCCTTTTTTGGCGCTGACAGCCGAGGCTGAAACGCGTTAGCATGGGAAAAAACCACTGGGAGAAGCGTTGAATGGCTATTGAACTGATTGCGATCGACATGGACGGCACGTTGCTGGATCCGCAGCACCAAATCACGCCGGCGGTAAAGCAGGCTATCGCGGCGGCGCGGCGCAAAGGGGTGCACGTGGTGTTGGCCACCGGGCGGCCTTATGTCGGCGTGCAGGATTATCTGCGCCAGTTGGACATTCAGGGCCCCGGCGATTTCTGTATCACCTATAACGGCGCGCTGGTGCTGCGTGCGGTTGACGGCGCCTGCATTCTGCAAGAAACGCTGGGCTTTGAGGATTATCTGCACTTTGAGCAGATGGCGCGCGAGTTCGGCGTTCACTACCAGGCGTTTGATTTCGATACCCTGTATACCCCGAACAAGGATATCGGCAAGTACACCATACACGAGGCGGAAATGACCGGTATTCCGCTGAAATACCGCAGCGTGGAAGAGATGGATCGCCAGATGCGGTTCCCTAAAGTGATGATGATCGACGAGCCGGAGCTGTTGGACCGCGCTATCGCGCGCATCCCGGCGGAAACGCGCGAGCGTTATACCATCCTGAAAAGCGCGCCTTATTTCCTCGAGATCCTGCACAAGAACGTCGATAAGGGCGCCGGGGTGAGAATGCTGGCCGAGCATTTGGGCGTGGCGCGGGAAAACATCATGACGCTGGGGGATCAGGCCAACGATACGGCGATGATCGAATATGCCGGCGTCGGCGTAGCGATGGGCAACGCCATTCCCGAACTGAAAGCGGTGGCGCAGTTTGTCACCAGCGCCAATACAGAGGACGGCGTGGCGCGCGCTATCGAGAAGTTCGTGCTCAACGCCTGATAACGCGGGGCGCTGCGGCGCCCCTTTATACTTTCGCCAACACCCCTTTGGCGATCTGCAGATCCTGAATCGCCAAGCCGGTGAGATCGGCGATGGTGATGTGCTGCGGCTCGCGTCGTACCCGCCCTCCCTGCGCCAAGACGGCGCCCATTTCGACGATTGGCGTTGAAATCAGCCTGTTTTGCCGATAAGCCGTCGCGATCTCGCCATAGTCCGCGCACTGCGTCAGGGCATCGACCAGCAGCGCGTCTGCGTTGGCCACCAAATCGGTCGCCAGTTCCTGCTTGCCGGGCGCGTCGGCGCCCACGGCGGTGATGTGCGTGCCGGGCCGAATATCCGCCGCCTGCAATATCGGTTCGCGGCTGGGCGTGGTAGTCACGATCAGCCGACAGTGCGCTGCCAGTTCCGCCGCATTCTGCGTAACCCGCACCCGAAAACCCTCGGCTTCGGCATCGCGCCGATACGCCGCCAGCGCCTGTTCGTCTCGTCCCCACACCCATACGTCTCGGCAATCGGTCACCGGTTTCAGGCATTGCAGCTGCAGCCGCGCCTGCAGACCCGTGCCGACCATGCCGATCGCCTGAATATGCGGCGGCGCGCACAGCTCGGCGGCGATGCGGCCGGCCAGGGCGGTGCGCAGCGCGGTCAGCCAGCCTTCATCTTGCAGCAGCGCCTGTGGTTCGCCGGTCTGGGCGGAAAACGCCATCACCAGCCCTTGATTGCTCGGCAGGCCGTGTTCGGCGTTGCGATAGAAACCGGCGGAGATCTTGACCACGAACAGTTCGTCACCTTCCAGCCAGGCGGATTTGATGCAGCAGTCGCCGGCGGCACGCTCGAACAGGAAATGCTGCACCGGCGGTTGTTGCACTCGCTGTTGCGAGTAGGCGATAAAACCCTGCTTCAGCAGCGGCGTTATGGTCTCGGCGTCGAACGCGGCGAGGATTTGCTGCCGATTAAGGATGTGCATCGGCGATGGCCTTGAGGTATTTCTCCAGCACGATGTTCTTGCCGCACAGTACCACCGCTACCTTTTTACCCTGGTATTCCGGCGCCAGTTTGATCGCCGCCGCCAGCGCCACGCCGGCCGCGCCTTCGATAATCCAGCGATCGCTGGCGGCGATCCGGCGCATCGCGTGTTTGATCTCTGCCTCGCTAACCAGCACTTTGCGGTCGATCAGCTGTTGGCACAGCGGAAAGGTCACGGCGCCCGGCTCGACGCCGCCGGCGGTGCCGTCGGACAGGGTTTCTTGCTCTTCCACCGGGAAGATATGGCCCGCTTCCAACGCGCTGTACAGGCTGGTGGCGTTTTCCGGCCAGCAGGCGATAAGCTGCGTGTTCGGCGACAGTTGCCGCAGAACGGTGCCGATGCCGGCGATATAGCCACCGCCGCCCACCGCCACGAACACCGCGTCCAGATCGGTGAGTTGTTCAACCAGCTCCATGCCGCAGGTGCCCTGGCCGGCGATCACCTGTTCGTCGTTATACGGCGAGATATAGGTTTTTCCCTGTTCGCGTGCGGCCTGTTCCCCCGCCAGTTCGGCGTTCAGCGCATCGCCCGGCACCAATTCCACGGTGCCGCCCAGTGCACGAATGGTGTCGAGCTTGATGCTCGCGGCCGTCTCTGGCGCATAAACCGTGACGCCAACCCCCATCAGGTACCCCGCCAGGGCGACCGCTTGGCCGTGGTTGCCGGTTGAGGCGGCGATCACGCCGCGCCGGCGTTGCTCGTTATCCAGCAGCCGCAGCTTGTTGCTGGCGCCGCGAAATTTAAAGGAACCGGTGTGCTGCAGGTGATCGCATTTCAAATACAGCTCGCAGCCCAATTGCTGAGAAAGCAGTACGCTGCGCTCCAATGGCGTGACCCGCACCTGAGGGCGCAGTTGCTGATGGGCAGAAACAATGGCATCGAAGAGGGGATTCATACCGGCTCCAGAATGTATTGGACTTAAAAATCCAGTTTGTACTTTTTTGTATTGATTGTAAACCCTGCCATCCGACCGGCGGGTAAGCCGGCCAGCAAACGGCAATGGCCGGAGAAGAGCATCGGGTTGGCGGTGAAAGTAATCATTAACCTGTCGTTTAGCGACACGATTTTTTATTTATTTGCGTTAAGAAAGGCGCTGCCGCTGAATTATTTTGATCAAGTAAATGAGAATGAAAAAATAGCGCTCGCGGCATCTGCCTATACGGCATGGGCACCGCTGAGTTTCACTGCCTGGAATACGGCCGCCTACCCGGGCGTTTATTTCCTGCCGGCGCCGCCGAGCGGCTTAAATGATAAGACGCTGAAAAATAATTGCGCCAAAATGCCCCCGAGCGCCTCTCGCTGGCCATATGAAACGCTGCCGCCGATCCGGTAAGATGGCCGTTCAGTGCCAGCATGCGCAGGAGAGCCGCCATGAGCCATCGGGAAAAACAACTGACTTTCGACCCACGCGGGCATCAGTTAACCAATATCAACGTCTGGACGCCGGATAGCCAATGGCTGGCTTATGACGTGCGCCCGCGCGGCGCCTCTTTCACCGGCCTTAGCATCGAGCGGGTCAACGTCACCAGCGGCGCGGTGGAGGTGGTTTATCGCGCCCAGCACGGTGCCCACGTCGGTGTGGTTACGGTCAGCCCCGATGCGCCGGCACGTTACGTCTTCATCCACGGCCCGGAGCACCCGGACAGCGCCTGGCAGTATGATTTTCACCACCGCCGCGGGGTGATCGTCAGCGAACCGGATCGCGAGTTGGCCATTACCCTCGACGCGCTGGATATCACGGCGCCCTACACGCCCGGTGCGCTGCGCGGCGGCAGCCATGTGCACGTTTTCAGCCCGGACGGCAGCCGCCTCAGCTTTACCTACAACGATCACGTGATGCATGAATGCGATCCGGCGCGCGATCTGCGCAACGTCGGCGTGGCTGTGCCGCTGCACGGGGTCAATCCGCCGAAACAGCATCCCCGTGAGTATGACGGCAGCCACTATTGCGTGCTGGTCAGCGAGACCGTGCCGCAGCCGCAGCCGGGCAGCGATCAGATCAATCGCGCCTACGAAGAGGGCTGGATTGGCCGCGAAGGTTACCGTAAGGCCGACGGCCGCCGGCAGCGCTGGGCGCTGGCATTTATCGGCGATACGCTGTCCGCCGCCGGTGAGAAGCTGCCGGAGGTGTTTATCGTCGATCTGCCGGAGAACGACGCCGACTACGCCAGGGCGGGTGCTCTGCCGCTGCAGGGGACGGAAAGCGAGCTGCCGGCGCCGCCGCTTGGCGTCAGGCAGCGGCGGGTAACCTTTACCGGGGAGCGTCGTTTTCCGGGCGTCGCCGGTGCGCCGCGCCATTGGCTGCGCAGCTCGCCGGACGGCAGCCAAATCGCATTTTTGATGAAGGATGACGGCGGCGTGGTACAGCTGTGGACGGTGTCGCCGAACGGCGGTGAGCCGCGCCAGGTCAGCCGCGCCGAGCATGACATCCAGTCGGCGTTCAGCTGGCACCCGCAGGGCGGGGCGATAGCCCTGGTGTGTGACAACAGCGTGATGCTGTGTGAGGTCGCCAGCGGCCGCCTGCAGCGTTTAACGCAGCGCAGCCTGCAGCCGCCGTCGGGGGATGCCGTGGTGTTTTCGCCGGATGGCAAGAAAGTGGCGTTTATGCGCGAGATTGCCGGATTCAACCAGATCTTTGTGGTTGAGGCGTAAGGCGGGCCTGATGGCCCGCTGCGTGCGTGATTAGTGTGTGGCGGTGCTGTCGTTGCCCTCGCCGGGGTTGCCGGTTGCCGCCAGATTCTGTTGCTCGCTGCGCAGGATGCGCGCTTTTGGCGAGTCTGCGGTGGCGTCATTGCCTGAACGCAGATAGTCGTAAGGCAGCAGCACGGTATCCATCACTGCGGAGAACGGCAGATCCAGCGCCACCAGCGGCATCATCGCCCAGCTGGTGTTGTCGTCCTTCAGCATGTCCACGCTGGCGCGGGTGCCGGGATAGTAACCCTGATTCGGGCCGGTATGGCTCATCACGCTGGAGCAACCGCTGGTCGCCAACAACATGCAGCCCGTCGCTATCGCTTTCATCGTCGTCATTAATCCATCCTGCAGGGTTGCTGTGCCCCTAAATTAAGCTGATTTATAACATCCTGTTGCTGCTTTAAAAGAAGCAAAATCCCGCTCTGTGGCGGCTCTCTCACTTTAGTGTAAGTGGTAAAAAAACTTTCACCTAACCGAAAAGCGCTTTTTTTGATCCTCGCCCGTTGAATTGATGAAATCAACCCCCATTTTATCATCAGAGCCGGATTGAGAATTTGCCGTAAGGGAATTCTGGCTTAATTAGCCTGTCCAGAATGGAAGGCGTATTTATTTCAACCTCGCTGAAGTGCCTTAGGAGGCTGTTTTATGCGTAATTTCGATCTTTCTCCACTATACCGTTCCGCCATTGGTTTCGATCGCCTGTTCAACGCGCTGGAGGCCGGCCAGAGCCAGGGCAACGGCGGTTATCCCCCTTATAATGTCGAGCTGGTGGACGAAAATCATTATCGCATCGCCATTGCGGTAGCCGGGTTTGCCGAGCAGGAGCTGGAAATCACCACGCAAGATAATCTGCTGATCGTGCGCGGTGCGCACAATAACGAACCGGCAGAAAAAACCTATTTATATCAGGGCATCGCTGAGCGTAATTTCGAGCGTAAATTCCAGCTGGCCGAACATATTCAAATTAAAGGCGCCAAACTGGAAAACGGCCTGCTGTATATCGATATGCAGCGCATCGTGCCGGAAACATTAAAACCGCGCCGTATCGAAATTAAATAATTCCGTTTTCGCCGGCAGGAGCGCTGTCGGCAAATATGCAGTAATAATCCGCCTGCCGTCAGGGGGCTGAATAAACACATCTCGCTTAATGAAAGGAGTTGTTCCTATGCGTAATTACGATCTATCCCCGCTTCTGCGTCAATGGATTGGTTTTGATAAATTGGCCAGTTCAATGGGCGGCCAGGAACCCCAGGGGTTCCCGCCGTATAACATCGAGAAAAGCGATGACAATCACTACCGTATTTCTCTGGCGCTGGCCGGTTTCCGGCAGAGCGAACTGAATATCGAAGTGGAAGGGCCGCGGCTGACCGTCAGCGGTAAACCCACGCCGCCGGAAAAACAGGTCGAGTACCTGCATCAGGGGCTGGTGTGCAAAGAGTTCCAGTTGACCTTTACCCTGGCGGAACATCTGCAGGTGTCCGAGGCCAAATTTGAAAATGGCCTGCTGCACATCGATCTGGTGCGTCAGGTGCCGGAAGCCTTACAGCCGCAGCGCATCGCCATCGGTGCGACGCCGGAGCTGGAAGCCAAATAACCGACTGAAAAACGGTCATCATCATGCGGGGAGATCCAGACGGATCTCCCCCGTTGCGTTATGTGGCGCACGCCACAGTCCCCCCGACAGTCCGATGTCATAATCCTTATTAATTGTGTGTCTTTGGCCGCAAATTCCCTCTTCAATTTTGGCAAGGATGTGACCTATGAGCGATATCGCCCTGACCGTCAGCATGTTGGCGCTGGCGGCCGTCATTGGGCTGTGGATGGGGAACTGGAAGCTGTACGGCGTCGGGCTGGGCATCGGCGGCGTGCTGTTCGGCGGCATTCTGGTCGGCCACTTTGCCCAGAGCGGGCAAATCAGCCTGAATGGTGACATGCTGCACTTTATCCAGGAGTTTGGCCTGATCCTGTTCGTTTACACCATCGGCATCCAGGTCGGTCCCGGTTTCTTCTCTTCGCTGCGCGTCTCTGGTCTGCGCCTCAACGCCTTCGCGGTGCTGCTGGTACTGACCGGCGGCGCAGTGGCGGCGGCGGTGCACAAGCTGTTCGACGTGCCGCTGCCGATCATCCTCGGCGTGTTCTCCGGCGCGGTCACCAACACCCCGGCGCTGGGCGCCGGTCAACAAATCCTGACCGATCTCGGTTCCGATCCGGCGTTGGTGGACGGCATGGGGATGGGCTACGCCATGGCCTACCCGTTCGGCATTTGCGGCATCTTGCTGGTGATGTGGCTGATCCGATTGGTTTTCCGCATCAACATCGAGCGCGAGGCGCAGGCGTTTGAAAACAGCCTGGGCAATCAGCGTGAGCTGCTGCACACCATCAACGTGGCGGTGCGCAATCCCAACCTGCAGGGCATGGCGATTAAGCAGGTGCCGTTGCTCAACGGTGAAGCGATCGTCTGTTCGCGCCTCAAGCGCGGAGAGCTGCTGATGGTGCCGGCGCCGCACGAGCGGCTGGAACTTGGCGACTACCTGCATCTGGTGGGCAAGCGTGAAGATCTGGAGAACGCCCGGCTGGTGATAGGCGAAGAGGTGGACGCCTCGCTGTCGACGCGCGGCACCGCGCTGCAGGTGGTGAGGGCAGTGGTGACCAACGAGCAGGTGCTGGGCAAGAAAATCCGCGATCTGAACCTGAAGCAGAAGTATGACGTGGTAATTTCACGCCTCAACCGCGCCGGCGTCGAGCTGGTGGCCGGCAGCAACGTGACGCTGCAGTTTGGCGACATTCTCAACCTGGTCGGCCGGCCGGAGGCCATCGACGCGGTGACGGCAATCGTCGGCAACGCCCAACAAAAACTGCAGCAGGTGCAGATGCTGCCGGTCTTTATCGGCATCGGTCTCGGGGTGCTGCTGGGCTCCATTCCGCTGTTCGTGCCCGGCTTCCCGGCGGCATTGCGGCTGGGGCTGGCCGGCGGGCCGTTGGTGGCGGCGCTGATCCTGGGGCGCATCGGCAGTATCGGCAAGCTGTATTGGTTTATGCCGCCGAGCGCCAACCTGGCGCTGCGCGAACTGGGCATCGTGCTGTTTCTGGCGGTGGTCGGTTTGAAATCGGGCGGCAATTTTATCGATACGTTGCTGCACGGCGAGGGGCTGACATGGATTGGTTATGGCGCGTTAATCACCGCCATTCCGCTGCTGAGCGTCGGTATTCTGGCACGCACGGTGGGCAAGATGAACTACCTGACGCTGTCCGGCATGCTGGCGGGATCGATGACCGATCCGCCGGCGCTGGCCTTCGCCAACGGTCTGCATCCCACCAGCGGCGCCGCCGCGCTGTCTTACGCCACCGTGTATCCGTTGGCGATGTTCCTGCGCATCATGTCGCCGCAGCTGCTGGCGGTGCTGTTCTGGACGCTGTAGTGCGGATCGTCTACAGCCGATAAGGCATCAACACGCCATTGTCAGTGCCGAAATCTTTGGGGTTGCGGGAGATGAGCATCCGGAATCCCACCTGCGCTGTGGCCCAGATAATGGCGTCTGGCAGTTTCACATGCTGTGAGTGGCGCAGTTCTACGGCGCGTTCAGCGACTTCATCGGTAATAGGCAGCAGCAGAAATTGCCCTAAAAACTGACGTGTTTTCAGCTCCAGTGCCGGACCCTGTTTTTTAGCACCTACCATCACTTCCATCCAGGTGATGGCGCTGATGGCCGGATTGATGTGATACTCGACCAGAACGTCCCTGGCTTGAGGAATGCCGTTGAGATAATCGATCAGGATATTGGTGTCAAATAACGCCCGTTGAGCCACCATTATTCCCAATCCTCGCGCTGACGATTTTCGTACTCCACGCCATCTCCCATCGCCCCGGACCAGAGCCCGAAAGCGTTGCTGGGATCTTCCACGTGGTTCTCCGTCAGATAGCGGGAGACTGCTTGACGAATGATCTCGGCCCGCGGAACGTGGCGGATATTTTTCAGATTATCGAGCTGCCGCAGGTCTTCTTCAGGTAAATCGATCACGATGCGAGTCATCGTTGGCCCTCCAAAAAAAGATATACGATATATGCATCGTATATCTTTGTCGGTCAATTTTCAATCAGTCGGCGTTAGCCTTTCTGATGTGCGCGCTCGATCTCTTCCGCCAGAATAGCCACGCCGCGCTCGATTTTCTCCGGATCGGGCACGTAGTTCATGCGCATGCACTGGTGGGTGTGCGGCCATTCATGCTCCAGCCCTGGGAAGAAGTAGTGGCCCGGCACCATCAGCACGCCGCGCTTTTTCAGGCGCTGATACAGCACTTCGGTGGTGATCGGCAGATCTTTGAACCACAGCCAGAGGAAGATAGCACCTTCCGGTTTGTGGATCAGGCAGCGCTCCGGCGACAGGTAGCGGCGAATAATCTCGATGGTGTGCTCGACGCGCTGTTTGTAGAACGGGCGAATTACCTCGTTCGACAGGCGCAGCAGATCGCCGCGCGCGATCATTTCCGTCGCCATCGCCGGCCCCATGCTGCCTGGCGACAGGCTGATGATGCCGTTCATGTTGGTTAGCGCGGTGATCACCTTCTCGTCGGCGATCACGATGCCGCAGCGCGAGCCCGGCAGGCCGAGCTTGGACAGGCTCATGCACAGGATGGTGTTCGGGTTCCACAGCGGCGTGGCGTCGCTGAAGATGATACCGGGGAACGGCACGCCGTAGGCGTTGTCGATCACCAGCGGAATATCACGCTGCTGCGCCAGCAGGTCGAGCTTCATCAGCTCTTCGTCGGTGATCACGTTGCCGGTCGGGTTGGTCGGCCGTGAAACGCAGATCATGCCGATGTCATCGCCGATGGTGAGATGTTCGAAATCGACGTGATACTTGAACTGGCCGTCCGGCAGCAGCTCGATGTTCGGTTTGGCGGAGACGAACAGCCCTTCGTCCAGCCCGGCGTCGGCATAGCCGATATATTCCGGCGCCAATGGGAACAGCACGCGGCGGCGCGAACCGTCGGCGTAGCGGCCGGCGAACAGGTTGAACAAGTAGAAAAACGCGCTTTGGCTGCCGTTAGTCAGTGCAATATTCTGTGGCGAAATCTCCCAGCCGAGCTCGTCGCGCAGCAGATTGGCCAGCGCTTTCAGCAGCGCGTCCTTGCCTTGCGGGCCGTCGTAGTTGCACAGCGCCTCGGTCAGTTTGCCCTGGTCGAGCATCTCCTGGCACAGCTGTGTGAAGTAGGCTTCCATCTCTGGGATCTGCGCCGGATTGCCGCCGCCGAGCATGATGGCACCGGGGGTGCGCAGGCCTTCGTTCAGGTCGTCCATCAAACGGGTAATGCCCGCATAACGGGTAAATTTTTCGCCGAAAAGTGAGAAAGTCATAGGTGCAGCAGTACTGTTTCTTAGCAGGTAATCACCCACCATACCGCCAGACAAATCCCGCTGCAATGCGGCCGACAAATCGGCCAATGGGCACAAACTTCGCTCATTGGCCGATTAGCAGCATATTACGCTGGATTATTGTGACCGTTCGCCGGCCCACACCACCATCACCTTATCGTCGCCGAGCCGGCGGCTGAAGGCGTAATAGGCGGCGTGCGCCTGCGGGGTTTGCACGCCGCCGCCGATCGCCGGGTGGCGAGCGCGGAACTGCCCCAACCGTTGCCAGTGGGCCAGCAGCGGGGCTTTTTCCCCCTGTAGCTCACGCCAGTTCATGTCGGAGCGGGTACCCTGCAGCGGATCGGAACCGGTTGGGCCGAGCGGGCGGCCGCTTTCATCGCCGTAGTAAATCTGCACCGCGCCCGGCGCCAGCAACAGCAGGTTCGCCGCCCGCTGTTGCAGCGGCAGCGAGCCTTTGGCGTCGCTGGCGAAGAACAGCCGGGTGTCGTGCGAAGAGAGGTAGCTCAGCACGTTGAAATCCTGCAGCCGCTCGGCCATCTGCCGGTAGGTGGCGTCGATGTCGGCGAAGCAGCCCAATGCCTGCGCCGCCTGGTCCTGGAAGTCGAAGTTGATCATCGCGTCGAAGCCGTTTTGGTAATAGTCGCTTTTCATCACCCCGTGGCCCCAGGCCTCGCCAGTCATCCAAAACGGCGCATCATCCAACGCCTGCTGCGGATGCTCCGCTTTCCACGCCGCCAATGCCGCCGTGGCGCGCTGTTTCAACAGCGCCAGCGTCGGTTTTTCCACGTGCTTGGCGGTATCGACGCGAAAACCGTCGATGCCGTAATCGCGCACCCACTGGCTGAGCCAGACGGTCAGGTAATCGCGAGTGGTGGCGCCGAGCATGTCGCGCGCGGCGGTGTCGGGTTTGTGGCGATAGAACAGCGGCAGGCCGCTGGCGCCGGGCGCTTCGGTTTTGATGTCCGGCAGGAAGGCCAGCGACATCGTCAGATCGTCATAGCCCGGCGCGTCATAGTCGCCGATGTCGGTGCGGATCCAATTTTTCCCCCACCATGGGCGCCAGCCCGCCTTGTCGCTGAAGTTGATGTAGTCGTTGAAGCTGTGCCAGTTTTGCCCTGGCCCGGGGCGCCAGTCGTTCCAGTTTTTCCCCAGGGTTTTCTCCACCTCTGCGCCTTGCAGATACAGCGAGCCGAAGTGGAACGTCTGCATATCCGCCAGCGTGGCGTAGCCGACGTGGTTCACCACCACGTCGAACAGAATGCGAATGCCGCGGCGATGCGCCTGCTCGACCAGCGTGCGCAGCTCCTGTTCGGTGCCCATGTTGGCGTCGAGGCGAGTCCAGTCCAGCGCGTAATAGCCGTGATAGGCGTAATGCGGGAAATCACCTTGGGTGCCGCCGCCGACCCAGCCGTGGATCTGCTCCAGCGGCGAGCTGATCCACAAGGCGTTGACGCCGAGCTGCTGCAGATAATCCAGCTTCTGCGTCAGGCCGGCCAGATCGCCGCCGTGAAAGGTGCCTATTTCCTGCAGGCCGTCGCTGCGGCGCCCGTAGCTGTGGTCATTGGCCGGATTGCCGTTCTCAAAGCGATCGGTCAGCACGAAGTAGACCGTGGCGTTATGCCAGCTGAACGCCGCCGGTTTCGCCGTGGCGGCGGATTCCAGCAGCAACAGGCCGCCGCTGGCGGGGGCGGGCTGCAGCGTGATTTTTCCCTGGCTCACCTGCGCCGTTTGGCCGGAATAGAAATCGCGCAGCGTTTCGCCTTCGGTGAAGGTGGAGGTGACGTCGACCGTGACCGGCTTACCGTCCCAGCGCGGGCAGCTGCGGACGGCAACGGCGGCGCTTTCCGGCACGCTGCCCAGGCTGAGCTGCAGCGTCGGCGTGCCGCTGCGCGTATCGACGCGCACCTGATAGTCGCCGGCGCGGAACTGCCGCCAGCTGACCGGCGGGTTGGCGTCGCAGGGGTGCAGCGACAGCGTCTGGTTAAGTTTTACCGCCTCCGCCGGTTGCCAGCAGCGGTTATCCTGATACAGGCGCAGCGGCAGCTGGCCTTTGGGCAGCGTGGCCTGGCTGGTGAACAGCCCGGCGGCCGTTTCGTCGAAGGCCGGGAAACCCGGCAGTGTCCAGCTGGCCAGCGCCGAAGGCGACAGCAGCATCAATAAGGGCAGGGGTAACAGTTTCATGGCTCTCCTTACGCGCGGCAGGAAGCGTTTTTCTCGCAGGGTAGCGCCCAGTGTGGCAAACGACGGAAAAATGGCCTCCTCCCTGCGAGGGTTTTTCGAGGAGGAGAGGAAGGGCGGAGCGTTTTCGGATTGATTCGGCTTGGCTTTGTGCGCGCGCTGCGGCAGATTAAACGGTGAACATCAAAGGAGGTTAGCGATGACGGACAAAAACTGGCGAGAAGAGATCGTTCAGGCAATTCAGGATGCCGAATTGCAGCACTTCGCCGAAGAACATCAGCTGCAGGCGCTGTTCGCGCCGCAGCAGGAAGAGCAACACGGCCGGTTATCCTCAGACCACCGGCCGCGCTGAGTTATTTCCGCAACAGCTGCGGGTTGACGCAGTTTTCTTTCACCGTGCCGGTCAACGCGGCGATCAAATTATCCACCGCGCAGGCGGCCATGCCGTAGCGCGTTTCATGGGTGGCGGAGCCGATGTGCGGCAACGCCACCACGTTCGGCATGCTGAGCAGCGGCGAGTTGGCCGGCAGCGGCTCTTTCTCGAACACATCCAACCCGGCGGCGTGGATCACGCCGTTTTGCAGCGCTTCGATCAGCGCCTGCTCATCCACTACCGGCCCGCGGCCGGCGTTGATCAGAATGCCGCTTTTCTTCATTTTCGCCAGCTGTTCGCGGCCGATCATGTGGAAGGTTTGTTCGGTCAGCGGCAGCGTGATGCAAACGAAATCCGACTCGGCCAGCAGGGTATCCAGATCGCAGCGACGGGCGTTGAAGCGTTGCTCCGCCTCTTCGTGCGTGCGGCGGGCGTTGTAGAGCACCGGCATGCCGAAGCCGAAGTGCGCGCGCTGCGCCAGCGCCAGGCCGATGCGGCCCATGCCGAGGATGCCGATGGTTTTGTGGTGCACGTCGACGCCGAACCAGTCCGGCCCGATGCTGCCGCGCCATTCGCCGGCCTTCACCCGCTCCGCCACTTCCACCACCCGGCGCGCGGTCGCCAGCACCAGGCTCATGATGGTGTCGGCGACGGTTTCGGTCAACACCGTCGGGGTGTGCATCAACAGCACGTTATGGGCGTTGAGCGCCTCGACGTCGAAGTTGTCGTAGCCGACGGAAACGGTCGAGGCCGCGCGCAGTTTGGGCGCCTGCTGCAGGAAGGCTTCGTCAATTTTACCGCCGGAACCGATGATCCCTTCGGCCTGCTGCAACGCCTGGCGCAGTTCGTCGCGGTTCTCCGGCTGCAGGCCGTTGAAGGCGTGCACGGTGAAGTGCTGTTCCAGACGTTCAAGCAGATCGGCGGGCAGGCTTTTGTACAATACGATAGAAGGCTTCATCACGAACTCCAGCTGGGCCAAAGGGGGCATGGTGCCCCCCCGGTTGGGTTAACAGATAAAAAGTATAACTGGATCAAGCCAATTGCGGCTGGATCTCGTTGCGGGCGGGCTTGACGATCAGCGTCAGCACCACCGCCACCACCAGTGCGATGGCCATGAACATGTAGGAAGCCGCCGGGCTGCCGGTGGCGCCATTCAGATAGCCGACGAACCACGAACCGAAGAACGAACCCAGCGCGCCCATGCTGTTGATCAGCGCCATGGCGCCCCCGGCAACGTTTTTCGGCAGCATTTCCGGAATGATGGCGAAGAACGGCCCGTAGGGGGCGTACATCGCGGCGCCGGCGACCACCAGCAGGCCGTAGGAGATCCAGAAGTGGTTGGCGCCGACGGCGTAAGAACCGAAGAACGCCAGCGCGCCGATCAGCAGCAGCGGCCAGACGAACAGCTTGCGGTTTTGCATTTTGTCCGACGCCCAGGAGACCACGATCATGGCGATGGTTGCCGCCAGGTAAGGCACCGCCGACAGCCAGCCGGCTTCCACCATGCCCATCTGCATGCCGCTGCGCAGGATGGAAGGCAGCCACAGCACGAAGCCGTACACGCCGATGCTCCAGGCGAAGTACTGCACGCACAGCAGGATCACGTTGCGTGAGCGGAAAGCTTCGCCGTAGTTGCGCACGGCCTTGATGCCTTTTTGCTCTTCGTCCAGTTGCTGCTGCAGCGCCTGTTTCTCATCGGCGCTCAGCCAGCCGGCCTGCGCCGGTTTGTCTTTCGCCAGCACCCACCAGCAGAACGCCCAGATAACCGCCGGAATGCCCTCGATGATGAACATTTCACGCCAGCCGAAGGCGTGGATCAGGTAACCGGATACCACCGACATCCACAGCACCGTCACCGGGTTGCCGAGGATCAGGAAGGTATTGGCGCGTGACCGCTCCGATTTGGTGAACCAGTTGCTGATGTAGATCAGCATCGCCGGCATCACCGCCGCTTCCACCACGCCGAGGATAAAGCGGATGGCGGCCAGCATCGGAATATTGCTGACCACGCCGGTCAGCGAGGCGCAGCCGCCCCACAGGATCAGGCACCAGAAGATCAGTTTTTTGACGCTGCGACGTTCGGCGTAGATGGCGCCGGGAATTTGGAAGAAGAAATAACCGAGGAAAAACAGCGCGCCCAGCAGCGAGGCCATGCCTTTGGTGATGCCGAGATCTTCATTGATGCCGGCGGCAGAGGCGAAGCTGAAGTTGGCGCGATCGAGATAGGCCAGGCTGTAGGTGATAAACACGATGGGCATGATGTACCACCAGCGTTTGGCCGCGACAGTCGCTTTGTTCATGTTCAGTATCCTTCAGTGGTGTTGCATCCCCTTCGCCCGGCACGCTGGGCGTGAAAGACGAAGGGGCAGATGCTCTCCCGACGCGTCCCGGTTGTAGGGCCAGAGGCTGACGTCATGCGGAGAAGTCGTTTTTTTATTGTTATTCGGCCAGCGCCGCACGGGTCGGCAGGCCTTCGCTGTCGCCGATGGCCTGGATCGCCAGCGAGCCGATTTTGTTGCCGCGCTGCACCGCCTGTATTAGCGTTTTGCCTTCCAGCAGGGCGCTGAGGGTGCCGACGGCAAAGCCGTCCCCGGCACCGACGGTATCCACTACGTTGTCGACCTTGACCGCGGCCACTGTCGCCTTATCGCCGGCGGCGGTTTTAAACCAGGCGCCGTCCGGGCCGGTTTTGATGATCACCGCCTGCACGCCGCGCTCCAGATAGAAATCGGCGATGCCTTCCGGCGTCGACTGGCCGGTGAGGATCTGTCCCTCTTTCAACCCCGGCAGAACCCAGTCGGCGGCGAACGCCAGCTGGTTCAGCTGCTCGATCATCACCTCGCGGCTGGGCCACAGCACCGGGCGCAGATTGGGATCGAACGAAATGGTTTTACCCATGGCACGCATCTCGCGCGCCGCATGGTGGCACAGCGCCAGCGACTCGCTGGACAGCGCCGCCGCCACGCCGCTCAGGTGCAGGTGGCGCGCGGAACCGAAATACTCGCGGTTGAAATCGGCAATCGACAGGTGGCTGGCCGCCGAGCCCTTGCGGAAATACTCCACACTGGGATCGGTACCATCGGTGGTTTTGGATTTCACCTGAAAACCGGTGGGGTAGTGGCCGTCGACCGTCACCTGCCGGTAATTGATGCCTTCTTTTTTCAACTGCTGCAGGGTGAAGCGCCCGAACGAATCGTTGCCGACGCGGCTGACCCAGCCGACGTTCATACCCAGACGCGCCAGGCCGATCGCCACGTTCAGTTCGGCGCCGGCGATGCGTTTGGTGAAGGTTTCCACCTCCGCCAGATCGCCGGTTTGTGCCGCCACGAACATCGCCATGGCTTCACCCAGCGTGACCACATCCAGGGGCGCCTGCTGCGCCGTCGTTGCCGTTAACGTTGTCATCATGGGGTTACTCCGCACGCAAGATATTGACGTAATGGCGGGTGACGGCTTCCAGGTCATCGCCCTGCAACGGGAATTCGATACCGCGCGGCGCATCGTGCGGCAGACGGGCCAACAGGTCGCGCCAGCTGCCGTCGGTCTCGTCCAGCGCGATGGCGCGCCAGCCGCGCGGGCCTTGGGTGGCGGCTTTGACGTGCACGTAACCGACGTGGCGGGCCAGGCGTTCGGCGGCGGCGAAGGCGTCTTGCCCCACCCACAGCCAGTTGGCCATATCGAAGGTCATGCTGACCGGCAGGTGGCTATCTTCCGCGGCGTGGAAAAAGGCGTTCAGCATCGACAAAATGCCGCAGTCCGGCGTTTGGTCGTTCTCGACCACCAGCTTGACCGGGTGTTGCTCCAGCGCCACTTTCAACTCGGTAAAATCAAAGCCGGGGCGGAAATGGCCGAGGGAGAGCTTCAGCTGGCGCGCGTTCAGCGCCTGCGCTTCCGCCAGCAGCGCCGACAGGTTGGGGTTCAGCGTATGTTGCGGTGTGAACAGCGCCTCAGGGGCGGAATAGACGGCGAACAGCTGCTGGCGATCGATCTCTTGCGCCAGCGCCGGCAGGCTGTCCAGTTCACCGGCGGTGAACAGTTCGCGGCGGATCTCCACTCCGTCGGCGCCCGCGCCGGCGATGATGGGCAACAGCGCGCGCTGGCCGCCGTGTTGTTTGACGGTATCGGTGCCGTAGGCGCCGGTGACCACGATGATTTCTGTTTTCATTTTGACTCCTGAGGCGGCATTGTCGCCGCCGCTGCTGTTACCGGTACGTTAAATGGAACCGGTTCCAGCGAAAAGCGACAGAGTGTAAAAATATGATCGCAATCACGAAGCTGAGCAAAAAACAGCCGACTCAGATAGAGGCGGGGCGGTCAACGGCCCCGGAGAAGGTGGATTAGCGGGTGGTGGAGCCGCGGACGATCAGCTCGCCGGAGAACATCTGCTCGCCGCTGGGGGTGGCCAGGCCCTGAATGCGCTGCACCAGCCGCTCCAGCGCCGCGTGTCCCATTTGGTAGGTGGGTTGTTTCAGCGTGGTGATGCCGACGCCCGCCAGTTCCGCCCACTCCAGCTCGTCGAAGCCCAGCAGGCCGATGTCGTTGCCCCACTGGATGCCGAGCCGACGCATGGCGCGCGCTACCTGCAGCGTCAGGGCGCCGTTGGCGGAGATCACCGCTTTGCGCATGCCGCGATGGCGGCCGCTGAAATCGCTCAGCACCTGCTCCAGCTTCTGCCGATCGTTGAGCGGCGTTTCGGCCTGCTCCGCCAACAGCGCGGGGTGCTGTGCCATGGTATGTCTGAAAGCGTGCAGGCGTTCGAGACGGGTATTAACCGTACCGAGCGGCTCGCTGAGGAACAGGATCGCTTCGAAACCTTGTTGCAGCAGGTGTTCGGTGGCGACGGTGGCGGCTTCGCGGTTGTTCAGGCCCACCACGTCGCAGGCGAAGTCGGGGATTTTTCGATCGATCAGCACCATGGGCAGCATCGACTGTTGCAGCGTGGATAATGCTTCCTCGCGCATGCCGACCGCGTTGACCACGATGCCTTCTACCCGGTAACTGCTGAGCAGCTGCAGGTAGTGCT
The DNA here is from genome assembly GCF_051803255.1 of Serratia bockelmannii. Taxonomy (NCBI): domain Bacteria; kingdom Pseudomonadati; phylum Pseudomonadota; class Gammaproteobacteria; order Enterobacterales; family Yersiniaceae; genus Serratia; species Serratia bockelmannii. The sequence continues at coordinate 23,675 of NZ_CP196512.1, forward strand.
GTTCCTGATTGACTTCGTTGTTGGTGTTACACACCAGCAGGGTAAAACCGTGTTGACGGCAGGCGGCCTCGATGCCGCGCATCACGTCCACCGAATAGGGGTTGGTGATATCGGCGAGGATCAGGCCGATCAGGCGGGTCTGGCCGCCCTTCAGGCTGCGCGCCATCTGGCTTGGCCGGTAGTCGAGCTGCTGGATAGCCTGTTCGATGCGCTGTTTGAGATCGTCGGAAAGCAGGTGCTGTTCACCATTCAGATAGCGCGACACGCTGGTCTTGCCGGTTTTGGCGATGCTGGCCACATCGCTGATGGTAGCGCGTCCTGAGGTGCGCGTTGCCTTGCCTGTGCTCACAGCCGATCCCTCCTGCGGTTAATTGCCAAGGAGACTACCATACCCGATGTGCGAGCGGGAATATTGAAGGATAAGGAGAAAGTCGGGAGGAAGCGGCGGGGCACCGGTGGCGCCCCGCACGGGATTACTGCAGCGGGCTGAGGGTGATCTCGACGCGGCGGTTTTGCGCCTTGCCTTCCGCGGTGCTGTTGGAGGCGATCGGGTTGTCCGGGCCGGCACCGGTGGTGCGGATACGGTTCGCCGCCACGCCCTGGGTGATCAGCGCGCTGGCTACGCCGTCGGCGCGCTGCTGCGACAGGTTCATGTTGAGCGAGCGGGAGCCGGTGCTGTCGGTGTAGCCGACCACGTTGACCGCGGTTTTCGGATACTCTTTCAGCACCATGGCGACGCCGGTCAGGGTGTTGGCGCCCGCCGGTTTGAGCGTGGCGCTGCTGCTGTCGAAGGTCACATTATTCGGCATGTTCAGCACGATGTTGTCGCCCTGGCGGGTGACGCTGACGCCGGTACCTTTCATCTTGTCGCGCAGTTTGGCTTCCTGCACGTCCATGTAATAGCCTGCGCCGCCGCCGAGGGCTGCACCGGCCGCTGCGCCGATCAGCGCGCCCTTGCCGCGATCTTTCTTGGAAGAGGACAGCACGCCGACGCCGGCGCCCAGTGCGGCACCGAGGCCCGCGCCGATGCCGGATTTACCGACTTCGGATTCGCCGGTGTAAGGGTTGGTGGTACAGGCCGACAGCGTGAGCGCGACGCTCACTGCGCCGGCAATAATTGCAATGCGTTTTTTCATGTTCTTGTCCTTAATGGCATCAATTCTGTACGCGCCGGCCCAACACGGGGGCGCAAAAAGTAGGCGACGCAGGTGGGGCCCGCATCACCGCGCTACTATGACGCGTTGGCTCGCCGGCAGTTCCGGAGAAAAACGTGACAAATGATGAGCGCGGGTAAGTGCTGGGGGAGTTATGCGATAAAACGCCGGGCGGCGCTATGCAGCGGATTCCTAATTGCGCGCCGCCAGGGCGCGAATGCGCCTTTTTTAACCGTAACCGGTTGAATTCTCGATTGCCGGCCAGCTCATGATCAGCGTATAGGCTTGGGTTTCGTCGTTAAACAGGCGTTGCGTCACCTGAAAACCGTGCTTGTGGTAGAACGCGCAGGCTCGCAGGTTCTGCTGATACACCTCCAGGCTGAGCCGGCGGTAGCGCTGCTGCACGTGCGTCATCAGCGCCTGGGCGACGCCGCGGCCGTGATACGCCCGATCGACGAACAGCGCGCCGATGAACTGCTCGTCCAGCACGCTGATAAAGCCGACGATCTCGTCGTTATGCCAGCAGGCCCAGCTTTGCGCGCGCGGCAGGTAGTTTTCCCGCACCAGTGCGGCGCTCTCATGCCAGTATTTTTCCGCCACGAACGGATGGGCGGCGATGGTGCTGGGCAGCCACAGCGCCATCAGCCGTTCGATATCCTCCGGGCCACAGGGGCGGATCACCGTGGCTTTGGGTAGCACATGCACCCCGTGAGATGATCGTTCACCAGCCCGCTGGCCTGCATGAAGGCGTAACAGATCGTGGAGCCGATAAACTTGAAGCCGCGCTTTTTCAACGCTTTGGACATGGCGTCGGACTGCTCGGTTTTAGCCGGCACCTGGCTCAGCGCCTGCCAGCGGTTGAGCTGCGGCCGGCCGCCGACGAAGTCCCAGATGAAGGTAACGAAATTCTCGCCGGACGCCTCCATCGCCAGATAGGCTTTGGCGTTGGTGATGATGGCTTCTATCTTGCCGCGGTGGCGGATGATGCCGCTGTCCTGCAGCAGGTTTTCCACGTCCTGCTCGGTCATGGCGGCGACCCGCTGCGGATCGAAACCATGGAAAGCACGCCGGTAATTCTCGCGCTTTTTCAGGACGGTGATCCAGGAAAGGCCGGCCTGCTGCCCCTCCAGGCACAGCATTTCAAACAGCTCGCGCGCGTCGGTGGTGGGCGCGCCCCATTCCTTGTCGTGATACTCGAGATACAACGGATCGGCCGTCACCCAACCGCAACGTTCGTCTGCCATCCTGACTGTCCTTATGCTGTGTTTATGAACAGTAATCATCGCTCGAAGCGCCGAACTTGGCAAGCCTCTGATTGTTTTGTCATCAGCCCGCTTGACGTGGTGAAAAAGCCGACAATAGTTACTACATGGCCGGTGGAAAACCGGCCAACGATAAAAACGACATTGCCTTCATTTGCAGGCTCTCAGGAGTCGATTCATGCCTCTAAAAATAACGTGCATGCCCCGCCCGGCGGCGCTTGCAGTGGCGTTGCTTTGCAGTATGACCCTTCCGGCTCAGGCGTACGATCAACTGTACGTCTTTGGCGATAGCCTGAGCGATACCGGCAACAACGGCCGGTTCACCTATGACGGCAGTCAGCACCTGCTGTACGACGAAGCGTTGGCGCAACGCATCGGCGCGGCGCTGGTGGCCTCGGACAACGGCGGTGAAAACTACGCCGCCGGCGGCGCCGTGGCGGTGCCGGGCCTGAACCCGGTCGACAACACCCAGGATCAGGTGCAGCGCTACCTGAATCGGGTTAACGGCCAGGCCGATGGCGACGGTTTGTATATTCACTGGATCGGCGGTAACGATTTGGCGGCGGCGGCGCTGAATGCCGCTACCGCGCCCGGCGTGGCCTATAACAGTGCCGCGGCCGCCGCCGCGCAGGTGCATTCGCTACTGAACGCCGGTGCCGGCACGGTGATCGTGCCGACGGTGCCGAACATCGGCTCCACGCCGCAGCTGATGGAACTGATCATTCAGCAGGCGCTGCCGCCGGTACAGGGGGCGGCGATCCAGGCGGCCTATGCCACGCTTAATTCGGTGGCTACCCCGGACAACGCTTCGCGCACGCAGGCGATCCACGCGGCGTTGGCCGCCGCGGCGAAGCAGGGCAGCGCCATTCCTCAGGTGCAGCAGGCGATCGCCGCGCAGCTTATCGCGGCGTATGACAGCCTGAGCGCGCAGGCCGCTCAGCTGACCGATTTCTATAATCAAAGTGAAGACCGTCTGCTGGCGCAGGGGGGCGGCAATATCGTGCGGGTGGACGTCAACAAGCTGTTCGCCGAAGCGATCGCCAATCCGGCGCAGTTCGGCTTCGCCAACACGGCCGGCATGGCTTGCCCGGCGGGCGTTTCCTCGGCGGTTTGCCGTTCCGACATGCCCGGCTTCGACGCTGGCCAGTCCTATCTGTTCTCCGACCATTTCCACCCCAGCCCGCAGGCGCACCTGCTGATTACGGATTATATTCAGGCGGTGTTGGATGGCCCGGCGCAGGTGGTGGCGCTGAATCAGGCGACGGCGGCGATGGCGCGTGACAGCCGCGCCACGCTCGACAGCCGTTTCCAGCAGCTGCGCAACGGCGACAACCCGCAGGGCTCGCTGGGCGTGTTCGGCGGCTACGCCGGCCAGCACTACGACTATGCCGATAATCGGGCGGCGGGGGACGGCAACGCCACCACCCACAACCTGACCGTCGGCGTGGACTATCAACTGACCGACAGCTGGTTGATCGGTGCGTTGATCGCCGGTTCCAACGACGATCAGCATCCTTCCAGCCGTTTTGATTACAAGGCGCGCGGGCTGCTGCTGTCAGCCTTCAGTTCGCTGGCACTATTCGAGCATGGCTGGGTCAACGCCGATCTGCACTATGCGACGATGGACTATGACGACATCCGCCGCAGCATGCGGCTGGGGCCGCTGACGCGTACCGAAACCGGGTCGACCACCGGCAAGCAGTGGGGCGCGCGCGTGACCGCCGGCTATGACTTCCCGATCGCCTCTTACCTGACCACCGGGCCGGTGGCGCAGTTCGCCTGGGACTACAGCCGCGTTTCCGGCTACAGCGAAGATGGCGATGACAGCACCGCCATGCGCTTCAACGATCAAACCTATCACTCGCAGATCGGCGCGCTGGGCTGGCGGCTGGATACGCAATTCGGCGTGTTTAACCCCTATGCGGAAGTGAGTTATCAGCATCAGTTCGGCGATGACGTCTACCGCGCCGGCGGCGGCCTGAAATCGACGCAAACCTCGTTTACCCGCGACAGTGCGGGCCAGGATAAAAACTGGGTGGATGTGACGCTGGGGGCCAACATGCCGTTGACGGACAGGGTATCGGCCTTCGCCACCGTTTCGCAAACCGGCGGGCTGAGCAGCGGCGAGCAGTTTATGTATAACGTCGGCGTCAGCGCGCGTTTTTGAATTGGCCATCGGCGCGCTCAAGGGCGCAGGATAGTCATAAGGTCTGATAAGGGATTTATGAGGAAGGCGGCCTGGGGTGAATTATGCGGGCCGCAATGACGTTGGCGGAAATACAAAAAAAAACTGATCCTATGAAAGGATCAGGTAGCCACTTGGCCAACACCAGGGAAAATTTTATTTATTATTGTATAACCAAAGATTAACTGTCAATTTGTTTCTGTGGCCCGTTAGCGCCGTCTTTCATCCCTGGCCGTTCCTCCCATGCCCCGACCGTCGGCACGCCGCGTGATATCGCCTTATTGTTCACGATAATAAGAAATAATCTGGCACTTGATCACATTATCTCTCGATGAGGGGAGTTTTTTAGTTGATAAAATTAACAAAAATAACATTGTCGCAACTTTATCTCGTGGCAAATATAAAGATACACGCACGGAAATCAGCCTGAATTTGACCGGCGAGGGGAGAAATAGCGTTCAGCTAATTGACTATTTAAACGGCGGTGAGTGATATTTTTGTTTAGATACTCTAATGTTTTTGCCGGGTGTGTCTTTCTGGACGGCGAGGCGACCGGCCGGCGCGTTGTCCTTCCCTCGGTGTCCGCCGCGTGAAAATCCAGCGCTTCTCGCCCCGATTCGCACTTGTTGCCGGATTCTGGCTGTATATCTTACGGTCAAAGGGTATACTGGCGCATTCCATCTAAATCCACTTGTATCGCGTGCGAATTCAACATGCAAAAGTTTGATACCAAGACCTTCCAGGGCCTGATCCTGACACTGCAGGATTATTGGGCGCGCCAGGGCTGCACCATCGTTCAACCATTGGACATGGAAGTCGGCGCGGGAACCTCACACCCGATGACGTGCCTGCGCGCACTGGGGCCGGAGCCGATGGCGACCGCCTATGTGCAGCCATCCCGTCGCCCGACCGACGGCCGCTACGGCGAAAACCCGAACCGTCTGCAGCACTACTACCAGTTCCAGGTGGTGATTAAGCCATCGCCGGACAACATTCAGGAACTCTACCTGGGCTCGCTGAAAGAGCTGGGTCTGGATCCGACCATCCACGACATTCGCTTCGTGGAAGACAACTGGGAAAACCCGACGCTCGGCGCCTGGGGCCTGGGTTGGGAAGTGTGGCTGAACGGCATGGAAGTGACGCAGTTCACCTACTTCCAGCAGGTCGGCGGCCTGGAGTGCAAGCCGGTGACCGGCGAGATCACCTATGGTCTGGAGCGTCTGGCGATGTACATCCAGGGCGTGGACAGCGTATACGATCTGGTGTGGAGCAACGGCCCGCTGGGTGTCACCACCTACGGCGACGTGTTCCACCAGAACGAAGTGGAGCAATCCACCTACAACTTCGAATACGCCGACGTCGACTTCCTGTTCTCCTGCTTCGAGCAGTACGAGAAAGAAGCCCAATCGCTGCTGGCGCTGGAAAAACCGCTGCCGCTGCCGGCCTACGAACGCATCCTGAAGGCGGGCCATACCTTTAACCTGCTGGACGCGCGCAAGGCGATTTCGGTGACCGAGCGTCAACGCTACATTCTGCGCATCCGCACGCTGACCAAAGCCGTTGCCGAAGCCTACTACGCTTCCCGCGAAGCGCTGGGCTTCCCGATGTGCAACAAGAAGAACGAGAACTAAGAGGCAGCCATGACTCAACAGACTTTCCTGGTGGAAATCGGCACGGAAGAGCTGCCGCCGAAGGCGCTTCGTTCCCTGGCGGAATCTTTCGCCGCCAACTTCACCGCCGAGCTGGACAACGCCGGCCTGGAACACGGTGACGTGAGCTGGTTCGCCGCACCGCGCCGCCTGGCGCTGAAAGTGGCCAACCTGAGCGCGGCACAGGCCGATCGCGAAATTGAAAAACGCGGCCCGGCGATCGCCCAGGCGTTCGACGCCGAAGGTAAACCGAGCAAAGCGGCCGAAGGCTGGGCGCGCGGCTGCGGCATCACCGTCGATCAGGCTGAACGCCTGGTGACCGACAAGGGCGAGTGGTTGATGTACCGCGCCCACGTTAAAGGCCAGTCGGCGCAACAACTGCTGGCCGGCATGGTCAGCACCGCGCTCGGCAAGCTGCCGATCCCGAAACTGATGCGTTGGGGCGACTCCGACGTGCAGTTCGTGCGTCCGGTACATACCGTCACGATGCTGCTGGGCGCCGATCTGATCCCAGGCACCGTGCTGGGCATCGAATCCGCGCGCACCGTGCGCGGCCACCGCTTCATGGGCGAAGCCGAGTTCACCCTCGACAATGCCGACCAATACCCGCAGATCCTGCTGGAGCGCGGCAAAGTGGTCGCCGACTACGAAGCGCGTAAAGCCCTCATCAAGCGCGATGCCGAACTGGCGGCGCAGAAGATTGGCGGCAAGGCCGATCTGAGTGAAAGCCTGCTGGAAGAAGTGGCTTCGCTGGTGGAATGGCCGGTGGTGCTGACCGCCAAATTCGAAGAGAAATTCCTGGCGGTGCCGGCGGAAGCGCTGGTGTACACCATGAAGGGCGACCAGAAGTATTTCCCGGTGTACGACGCCGCGGGCAAACTGCTGCCGAACTTTATCTTCGTAGCCAACATCGAGTCGAAAGACCCGCAGCAGATCATCTCCGGTAACGAGAAGGTGGTGCGTCCGCGTCTGGCCGACGCCGAGTTCTTCTTCAACACCGACCGCAAGAAGCGTCTGGAAGACAACCTGCCGCGCCTGGAAACCGTGCTGTTCCAACAGCAGCTGGGCACCCTGCGCGACAAGACCGACCGCATTCAGGCGCTGGCGGGCTGGGTTGCCGGCCAGATCGGCGCTGACGTCAACCACGCCACCCGCGCGGGCCTGCTGTCGAAGTGCGACCTGATGACCAACATGGTGTTCGAATTCACCGACACCCAGGGCGTGATGGGCATGCACTACGCGCGCCACGACGGTGAGGCGGAAGACGTCGCCGTTGCGCTGAACGAGCAGTATCAGCCGCGCTACGCCGGCGATGCGCTGCCGCAGTCGCTGGTGGCCTGTTCCCTGGCGATCGCCGACAAGATGGACACCCTGGCCGGCATCTTCGGCATCGGTCAGCATCCGAAGGGCGATAAAGACCCGTTTGCGCTGCGCCGTGCCGCGCTGGGCGTGTTGCGTATCATCGTCGAGAAAAACCTGCCGCTGGATCTGCAGACACTGACCGAAGAGGCCGTGCGCCTGTACGGCAGCAAGCTGACCAATGCCAAGGTGGTCGACGAGGTGGTGGAATTCATGCTGGGCCGCTTCCGCGCCTGGTATCAGGAAGAAGGCCACGCGGTCGATACCATTCAGGCGGTGTTGGCGCGCCGTCCGACCAAGCCGGCCGACTTCGACGCGCGCGTCAAGGCGGTATCCCACTTCCGCACGCTGGACGAGGCGGCGGCGCTGGCTGCGGCCAACAAACGCGTCTCCAACATTCTGGCGAAGTCTACCGAAACGCTGAACGACACCGTGCGCGCCTCGGTGCTGAAGGACGCGGCGGAGATCCAGCTGGCGACTCACCTGGTGGTGCTGCGCGACAAGCTGCAGCCGTACTTCGCGGCGGGCAACTACCAGGAAGCGCTGGTGGAACTGGCCGCGCTGCGTGAGCCGGTGGATGCGTTCTTCGACAACGTGATGGTAATGGCGGACGATGCGGAAGTGCGCGTAAACCGCCTGACGCTGCTGAGCAAATTGCGTGAACTGTTCCTGCAGGTGGCGGATATCTCCGTACTGCAGTAAACGGCTCTGTGCTGTGAAAAGGCGCCTGCGGGCGCCTTTTTTATTTCCGTTTCCTGGGTGCGAAGGCAAGGTCGCCTGGCGACTTGGGGGGCGACTTGGGGGGCGACTTGGGGGGCGACTTGGGGAAATTGAAGCGTCCGGTCGCCGACGGCAATGAACCTCAGTGCGTTTTGCGCACGATGTTCAACCGCCTCCGGCCGAGACAATGTTCACCGCAAACGGAATCGCGTATCGGAACGCCGCCAGTTGATCTATTCTTATAGGCGCACGGAGTGCGCAAAAAGGGGCGGAGTCCAATGAAAAAGCAGGTTTATAACAGGAGTTATGTCACATGGCGGTAGGGATCCAGAGCAGAGGTTTCGCGCGTTGGTTGGCACCGGTATTGGCATTGTTGGTGGTCATGCAATTGACCGCCTGCGGCGATAAAGAGCCGGAACAGCGCAAAGCATTTATCGATTACTTACAGAATACCGTGATGCGCAGCGGGGCGAATATCCCCACGCTGAGCGAAGACCAGAAGCAGAAGTTCGGCAACTATGCCGGCGATTACGCGATTTTGGTCGGCTTTTCACAGCAGCTGTCCAAGTCGGTCGGCGCCAGCCTGACCCCGGCGTTGGATCAGATTAACCAGATCCGCACCGCGCAGGACTATCTGAACAAACGCGATGCGCTGCAGCAATCGGTCGGGGCGTTGAACCTGCTGGGCCAGCAGATCCAGTCGGCCAAATCGCAGGCGGATACCGCCCACGCGGCGCTGAAACAGCCTGACGATCTGAAGGCGGTGTACAACCAGGCCTATGACAAAATCGTCACCGCACCGGCCAACGCCTTGATGCCGGCGATCCCGACCACCGCCAGCTTTGTGCAGGATCTGGTGCAGGTCGGCGATTTCCTGCAGAGCCAGGGCAATCAGGTCAGCTTCAACAACAACGGCGTGCAGTTCCGCACCGCGCAGCAGGTGGCGCAGTACAACACCATGATGTCGAATCTGGTGGCCAAACAGCAGAACCTGATGAATGCGCAGAAGACCATTCAAAGCGTGACGCAATAATAACGCGTCCAGGCGCGAAACAGGCCGGCATTGCCGGCCTGTTTTATTTCCCCTCAGCGTTTCCAATAGCTTGCTGGTTTATTGCGCAGGCTTCTGTACTACACTTCAATTAATCCATTCATTAGGCAATGTAGTTTTCTTTCATTCATCACTTCGCTAGTTCCCGGCGGGATGAGTGCTCACAGGGAAGATCAAACAGAGCGTTGCGATCGGCGCTGCAGCTAAAAATAAATTGTGACTAATGTCACAATTCAAAAACAAAACGCCAATTTAAAAATGTGATCATAGTCACTTTATTGGGGGTTTTGTGGCGACTTTTTTCTCACTGTGCTTTTTTTACACGTCATAAATGTGATCTTTATCACTATAAATGAGGGTTTGCTGGGGTGTTGTGTGTGACTTGTATCACAAAAAATTCGTGAAGTTCGCGTGACAAAAACAGCGTGATAGAGTCCGTTTCGCATACAGCGGCAACACGGCTGGATCGTCACAACAATAATCACGCGCTCTATTGTCAGCGCGTAACAATAGGGGTGTGTTTTATGTTTTCACCAGACATCAAGGTTAAAGTGCAAAACTTTGGCCGCTTCCTGAGCAACATGGTGATGCCCAACATCGGCGCCTTTATCGCCTGGGGGATTATCACCGCGCTATTCATTCCAACCGGCTGGCTGCCGAATGAAACCTTAGCCAAGCTGGTCGGCCCGATGATCACCTACCTGCTGCCGCTGCTGATCGGTTATACCGGCGGGCGGCTGGTGGGCGGCGATCGCGGCGGCGTCGTGGGTGCCATCACCACCATGGGCGTCATCGTCGGTGCCGACATGCCGATGTTCCTCGGCTCGATGATCGCCGGCCCGCTGGGTGGCTGGGCTATCAAGCATTTCGACCGCTGGGTGGACGGCAAGATCAAAAGCGGCTTTGAAATGCTGGTGAACAACTTCTCCGCCGGCATCATCGGCATGCTGCTGGCGATCCTGGCCTTCCTGGGCATCGGGCCGCTGGTGGAGGTGCTCTCCAAGCTGCTGGCGGCGGGCGTGCACGTGATGGTGAAGAACAACCTGCTGCCACTGGCGTCCATCTTCGTTGAACCGGCGAAAATCCTGTTCCTGAACAACGCCATCAACCACGGCATCTTCTCGCCGCTGGGTATCCAGCAGGCCACGGAAGCCGGCAAGTCGGTGTTCTTCCTGATTGAAGCCAACCCAGGCCCGGGCATGGGCGTGCTGATGGCCTACATGTTCTTCGGCCGCGGCAGCGCCAAGCAATCCGCCGGCGGTGCGGCGATCATTCACTTCCTGGGCGGCATCCACGAAATCTACTTCCCTTACGTGCTGATGAATCCACGTCTGCTGCTGGCGGTGATCCTGGGCGGCATGACCGGCGTATTCACCCTGACGATGCTGAACGGCGGCCTGGTTTCTCCAGCTTCCCCGGGTTCGATCCTGGCGGTGCTGGCGATGACGCCGAAAGGCGCCTACTTCGCCAACATTGCGGCGGTGTGCGCAGCCTTTGCCGTCTCCTTCGTGGTGTCCGCTTTCCTGCTGAAAACCTCCAAAGTGAAAGAGGATGACGATCTGGAAGCCGCGACCCGCCGCATGCAAGAGATGAAATCGCAGTCCAAAGGCGGCGCAGCGGCGCCAGCGTCGGTCGACGGCGATCTGAGCACCGTGCGCAAAATCATCGTCGCCTGCGATGCGGGCATGGGTTCCAGCGCCATGGGCGCCGGGGTGTTGCGCAAGAAAGTGGCGGACGCCGGGCTGAAGAACATCTCGGTGACTAACAGCGCCATCAACAGCCTGCCGGACGATGTGGATTTGGTCATCACGCACCGCGATCTGACCGAGCGCGCGATGCGCCACGCGCCGCAGGCCCAGCACATCTCGCTGACCAACTTCCTCGACAGCAAGCTGTACAGCGATCTGGTCGACCGTTTGGTAGCGGTCAACAAAACCACCGACAACCAGCAGAAGGTGCTGGGCGCGCTGGACGACAGCTTCGAAGCCGGGGAACCGAACCTGTTCAAGCTGAGCGAAAGCAATGTGTTCCTCAACCTGCAGGCTAGCGACAAAGAGCAGGCGATCCGTTTCGCCGGCGAGCAGCTGGTGAAAGGCGGCTACGTCGAGGCGGAGTACGTGCCGGCGATGCTGGAGCGCGAAAAGCTCACCTCCACCTACCTGGGCGAGTCGATCGCCGTGCCGCACGGCACCATCGAGGCCAAAGACCGGGTGCTGCGCACCGGCGTGGTGTTCTGCCAGTACCCGCAGGGCGTGCGCTTCGGCGATGAAGAGGATGAAGTGGCTCGCCTGGTGATCGGCATCGCCGCGCGCAACAACGAGCATATTCAGGTGATCACCAGCCTGACCAACGCGCTGGATGACGAGAGCGTGATTGAGCGGCTGGCGAATACCACCAGCGTCCAGGAAGTGCTGGACCTGCTCGGCGGCAAAAAAGCTGGATAACAGAATCATTTTAAAGGGTGCAGCTTGCTGCACCCTTCGACATTAAGAAGGTAGAGTTATGAAAGCATTACATTTTGGCGCAGGGAATATCGGCCGCGGTTTTATCGGCAAGCTGCTGGCGGACGCCGGGGTTGAACTGACCTTCGCCGACGTCAATCAAACGGTGCTGGATCTGCTGAACAGCCGTAAAAGCTACGCGGTGCACGTGGTGGGCGAGCAAGAACGCGTGGAGCGCGTCAACAACGTTAGCGCCGTCAACAGCGGCAGTGAGGCGGCGGTGGCGCTGATCGCCGAAGCGGATCTGGTGACCACCGCCGTTGGCCCGCAAATTCTCGCCAAAATCGCCGGCACGATCGCCAAAGGGCTGGTGCTGCGTCATCAGCAGGGCAATGTGCAACCGCTGAACATCATCGCCTGCGAGAACATGGTGCGCGGCACCAGCCAGCTGAAACAGCATGTGTTCGCCGCGCTGCCGCAGGATGAGCAGGCATGGGCTGAGCAGCATGTCGGCTTCGTCGATTCGGCGGTCGATCGCATTGTGCCGCCGGCGGACAGCAACGACCCGTTGGAAGTGACGGTGGAAACCTTCAGCGAATGGATCGTCGATCAGACCCAGTTCAAAGGCCAGCCTCCGGCGATCGCCGGTATGGAGCTGACCGATAACCTGATGGCGTTCGTCGAGCGCAAGCTGTTCACCCTCAACACCGGTCACGCCATCACCGCCTACCTCGGCCAACAGGCCGGGCTGCAAACCATTCGTGACGCCATTCTCGACCCGGCGATCCGCCGCGTGGTGAAAGGGGCGATGGAAGAGAGCGGCGCGGTGCTGATCAAACGCTACGGCTTCGACGCCGACAAGCACGCCGCCTACATCAACAAAATCCTCGGCCGCTTCGAAAACCCGTATCTGCACGACGACGTCGAGCGCGTGGGCCGTCAGCCGCTGCGCAAACTGAGCGCTGGCGATCGCCTGATCAAACCGCTGCTGGGTACGCTGGAATACGGCCTGCCGCATGCCAACCTGATCCAGGGCATCGCCGCCGCCATGAGCTACCGTAGCGAACAGGATCCGCAGGCGCTGGAGTTGGCGGAACTGCTGAACACGCTCGGGCCGAAAGCCGCGCTGGCGCAAATTTCCGGCCTGCCGGCGGAAAGCGAGGTTGTAGAAGAGGCCGTTGCTGTGTATAACGCCATGCACAAGTAGAATCGTGATGATGAACACCCGAGCGCAGCTTGCTGCGCTCCTGCAACCCGAGTTCGGCATCGACGGCCCTCCCCACGCCTTTCGAAAAGCGACGATGGAAGAAGCACAGGCATTTGAAAACCAGGTTCTGGAAAAGCTGAACGCGGGCAAAACGGTGCGCAGCTTCCTGATCGCAGCGGTAGAGCTGCTGGCGGAAGCGCTCAACGTGCTGGTGGTGCAGGTATTCCGCAAGGATGACTACGCGGTGAAATATGCCGTCGAACCGCTATTGTCCGGCAGCGGCCCGCTGGGGGAGCTGTCGGTGCGCCTGAAGCTGATGTACGGCCTGGGGGTGATTTCCCGCCACGAATATGAAGACGCCGAGCTGCTGATGGCGATGCGCGAAGAGCTGAACCACGACGGGTCGGAATACCGCTTCGTCGATGACGAAATTCTCGGGCCGTTCGGCGAGCTGCACTGCGTGGCCGCGCTGCCGCCGGTGCCGACCTTCCTGCAGCCGGGCGAGGCGGATGAAGCGCTGATCGCCATGCAGCGCCAGCGCTATCAGCAGATGGTGCGCTCCACCATGGTGCTGTCCATTACCGATCTGATCGCCGGCATCGGCGCCAAACAACCTTCCCGACTCTCTCCTCTCGGCCGCGGCTAAGCAAAGGCCGCGCGCCACTCGTCGAACAACAGCCACAGCGCGGTGGCGGCCATCAGTCCGGACATCACGCCGTTGAAGGCGCGCAGTTTCCAGGTCACTCGCAGCGCGTTGCGCAACCGGTCGCCCAGCACCGCCCACAGCAGCACGCACGGCAGGTTCAGCAGCGCGAAACCGGCGATGACCGACAGCGTATGGACGAAGGTGGCGCCTTCGCGCGGGGTGAACAGGATCGCCACGTTGATCACCATCAGCCAGGCTTTGGGGTTGACCGCCTGAAACAGTGCACCGTTGAGCAGGCTCATCGGCTGCGCCTGCTCTTTGGCGTCCGGCGAGGCCGCCTGAAACAGCTTCCATGACAGCCACAGCAGATAGGCGCAGCCGATCACCGCCAGCGGGAGGCGGATGACGCCGGCCCAGCTCAACGCCAGCGCCAGCAGCGGGATAATGATCGCCAGCTGTACCGCACAACCGACACAGATGCCAAACAGCATCGGCAGGGTGCGGCGCAGGCCGAAGTTGACGCCCGACGAGGCCAGCAGCAGGTTGTTGGGGCCGGGGGTGATCGACATGACGGTGACGTAGCTGACAAAGGCGGAGTCCAGCATGGCAGGTTCCTTGAAAATGACGGTGATAACGAGAGGATCAGCATAATCGCTGCAATGGGATGGTGACAGAACCACAAATCGGATATTGTCATGGTTACAGTTGTGCAAAATGTAAACTGTACCCATTACTTGGAGAGAAACTGTGACCTTGCTCGATGAAACCCCGGATACCCGTTACCTGCAGCTGGCGGATACGTTGGCCGAGGCCATTCGACGCGGCACGCTGCTGCCCGGTGACCGCTTGCCTTCGGTGCGGCGCTGTGCGCAAACGCACCGCGTCAGCATCAATACCGTGGTGTCGGCTTACCGCACGCTGGAGGATCGCGGGCTGATCGAAGCGCGACCGCAGTCGGGGTTTTATGTCCGCAGCACGCTGCCGGCGCTGAAGATGGCCTCGGCGCCCAGCGGCCGTATCGAGCCGCCGGCGGACGACGTGCTGGCGCTGATCGATACGGTATTCGCCGCCCAGCAAAATCCGGCCTTCACTAACATTGCGCTGGCCTGCCCGCAGACCAGCGACTTCTATCCCGGCGGCAAGCTGGGGCGTATGTTGTCTTCTCAGCTGCGCCGCCAGCCGGATCTGATCGGGCAGTATCCGTTGCCGCCCGGCAGCCTACGGCTGCGCCAGCAGATCGCCCGCCGCTCGATGACGCTGGGCATGTTGCTGGAGCCGGGCGACGTAGTGCTGACCCATGGCTGCATGGAGGCGCTGCAGCTGGCGCTGCGCGTCACCACCAAACCGGGTGACTGCGTCGGGCTGGAGTCGCCAACCTATTTCTATCTGCTGCCGCTGCTGGCCAGCCTGGGGCTGAAAGCGCTGGAAATCCCCACCGATCCGCAGCTGGGGCTGTCGCTGGACGCGCTCGAGTTGCTATTGAACGAGAAGCGGCTGAACGCGGTGATCGCCATGCCGACGGTGCAAAACCCGCTGGGTTGCACCATGCCGCTGGCGGCGAAAAAGCGGCTGGCGCGGCTGATGAACGATCATCAGGTGCCGTTGATTGAAGACGGGCTGTATGCCGAGATCCAGTTCGGCGGCGCGCTGTCGCCGGCGGTGAAGGCGTTCGATCGCGACGGCTGGGTGCTGTTTTGCTCCAGCTTCACCAAAACGCTGGCGCCGGATTTTCGCGTCGGCTGGATCTGCGGCGGCCGTTTTCACGAGGCGTTGCGCAAGCTGAAGGCGGTGTCGTCGATGTCCGAGTCGCAGCTGCTGTCGGAAACGCTGGCGACCTTCCTGGAGAGCGGAGGCTACGATCACCATTTGCGCAACCTGCGCAAGCGCTATGCGGCGCAGGTCGACGAGGCGCGGGCGCTGATCGCCCGGCATTTCCCACGCGGCACGCTGGCCACGCAGCCGGCGGGCGGCTTCGTGTTCTGGGTCGAATTCCCTCCCGGCGTGGACAGCGTGGCGCTGTTCCACCAGCTGTTGGAGGAGCAGATCTGTTTGACGCCGGGCACCCTGTATTCCCCCAGCGGGCGCTACCGCAATGCGCTGCGGCTCTCCTGCTGCTACCCGTTCAACGCGCGCTACACCCAGGCGTTGGCCCGGCTCGGCGCCAAGGCCTGCGAGATGAGCGGCCTGCCGCCCGGTATTGCGCAGGACGGGTAACGGCGCGCGCCTTTTGCTACAATGCCGGTATCATTGATTAGCGTGCCATTTTGGGCACAACGGGCCAGAGACCATGAAAGAGAAAGAAAAGGCAGAGATCAAGCGCCTGAGCGACCTGCTGGACGCCTTGAACCACAAAGACGCGACAGTGATCCAACAGGGCAACCCTGAGTTGATCGCGCAGCACACCAAAGAAAAAGAGAAACTGGCGACGGAGATCGAGCGCCTGAAAGACGTGCGTGGCGAGAAGCTGAGCGCCGAAGCGCAGAAGCTGAGCAAGCTGCCGTTCAGCCGCGAGATCACCAAGAAAGAGCAGGCCGATATGGGCGCGCTGAAGAAAAGCGCGCGCGGGCTGATTGTGGTGCACCCGATGACCGCGCTGGGCCGCGAGATGGGCCTGAAAGCGGTCACCGGTTACGCCAAGAAAGCGTTCTGAACCCCCGGGCGTCAGACCTTGGTGGTGAAATACGCCTTGGTCTGATAGGGCACGGTGACCGTGTCCTGGCCCCGCAGTTCCTCTTCTTCCGCCACCAGCTGGCGCAACCGCTCGATAACCTGCTCCTGTTGCGCCTGTGGCAGTGCGGCGATAAAGCTGGTTGAACGTACCCGGTTGTAGATCACGTCCTCCACCGCGCCGCGGTGGCCCAGCATAAAGACCTGCTCCTGCAGCGGTTCAAAGCCTTTGAACGGGAAGAATTTGCGCCATTCGCCGGTATAGAAACGCGGCGCATCCCCTTCGTGGCTGTCGACGATCTGATTCAGTTTACGCACCCAACCGACGCGCGCATCGCGCATGTTCCACACCAGACCGAGTTTGCCGCCGGGCTTGAGAATACGCTGGATTTCCGCCAGCGCCTGCGGCGTGGCGAACCAGTGGAAGGACTGGGCGCACACCACGGCATCGACCGACTCGTCCGGTAGCGGGATCGCGTCGGCGGTGCCCGCCAGCGTTTTCACCTGCGGCAGCGCCGCCGACAATTTTTCCAGCATTTGCGGCACCGGTTCGACGGCGATCACCTGCGCGCCGGTTTCCAGCAGGCGCGGAGTGAACTTGCCGGTACCGGCGCCGAGATCGATGACCGTCATGCCGGCGTGCAGGCCGATAGACTCACGCAGCCAGGCGGCGATTTCCGGCGGGTAATCCGGCCGGCCTTTCACATAGCGATCGGCGTTGGCCTGATAGCCCTCGGCGGCGGCGTGATGAATCGAATGGGTCGGGGTGGTCATATACCTGGCTCCTGGCTGAAAAACACGCGGCTACAGTATAGGCGGAAGAAGAGGGTTAACGCGGCATTCGGCGCACGTTTTTCATCTTTTCCGCCAGCGATTTCAACGGCCGAGCAGGCGACGGTTGAAGTCCTCGAGGCGCCCTTCGGCAAGCCGCGTGAGCATGGTCTTGCTCCAGCTGGCGGAGAGGCCGGCCACCGCCAACAGGCGGCGATATTGTTCCGCGTCGAACGGCATGTGCCAGGCGATGGCGATGGCTTCGGCCACCGACACGTCGCTGTTGCGCGCCGCCAGCTCCAGCGGACGATCGCCGCTGACCGCACCCGGCGAGACCACCCGATACAGCCAGCCGCAGCGGCCGCTTTGCTGCATCAGCACCGAAATATCCTCGATGGCGAAGTGGTAGTTGAGCTTGAAGCACGGCGAGCGCGGCTGGGTGACCTGGATCAGCGCTTCGCCCCAGCGGAAGATGTCGCCCATAAACACATTGTGTTCGGTCAGTCCTTCGGTGGAGATATTCTCGCCGAAGGCCGGGGCGCAAAACTGCTCGGCCTGCGCCGGAAACTGTTCGCGCCAGTGGGCATAATGCTCGCGCGGGTAGTGGCACAGCGCGCGATCCGGCCCGCCGTGGTAGCTTTTCTCGGCTTGCTCGTCGCCTTCCAGGCCGAGCGGCGTGAGCCGGATGGCGCCATCCACCTGGCGTTTGGCGATGGCGCTGGGGCGCCCGCCTTCATAGGGTTGAATATTGCCGATGTAAACGTCTGGGTGATGCATGTGCGCCTCCGTGTCTCGCGTCGAGGGCTCAGCATAGCCTGAGTTGTGTCAGGGGGACATAACAACCCGCCCGAAAATCCTCGGGCGGGGGCGTGGCGTCAGAAGGTGGTCCAGTTCTCCTCCGCTGCGGCGTTGGCGGCCGCGGTTTTTACGGCAGGCGCTTTCGGCGCGGCGGTTTTCACGGCGGTGGGTTCGGTCTGCTCCGCCAAACGGAACACCGAAACGCTCTGCAGCAGCATGTCGGCCTGTTCTTCCAGCGAATCGGCGGCGGCGGCGGACTCTTCCACCAGCGCGGCGTTCTGCTGGGTGGTGTGATCCATCTCGACGATCGCCTGGCCAATCTGGGCGATGCCGCGCGTCTGCTCATCGGAGGCGGCGGCGATTTCAGCCATGATGTCGCGCACGTGGGTGACCGAGCGGACGATCTGTTCCATGGTGTTGCCGGTGCTTTCCACCAGTTCGGTGCCGGTTTTCACCCGGCTGACCGACTCGGCGATCAGCCCTTCGATCTCCTTGGCCGCTTGGGCGCTGCGGCTCGCCAGGCTGCGCACTTCGCTGGCGACCACCGAGAAGCCGCGTCCCTGTTCGCCGGCGCGCGCCGCTTCCACCGCGGCGTTGAGCGCCAGGATGTTGGTCTGGAAGGCAATACCGTTGATCAGGGTGGTAATTTCAGCGATACGCTGCGAACTGCTGGAGATATCGCGCATGGTGCTGACCACGTTCTCCACCAGCTTGCCGCCCTGTTGCGCGGTCTGCGAAGCGTCGGTGGCCAGCTGATTGGCGTGATGGGCATTGTCGGCGTTTTGTTTCACCGTGGCGGTCAGCTGTTCCATGCTGGCCGCGGTTTCTTCGACCGCCGCCGCCTGCTGTTCGGTGCGGGAGGAGAGATCGGTGTTGCCGGCGGCGATTTCCGCGGAGGCGGTGGAGACCTGGCTGACCCCCATCTGGATCTTCTCAATCATGGTGCGCAGATTTTGGCTCATCGCCGCCACCGCGTTCAGCAGTTGTCCCAGCTCGTCGCGGCGGGTGCTGGTCTGCGCCTGGCGCAGATCGCCGCTGGCGATGCGTTCCGCCATCGCCAGCGTGCTGTGCAGCGGACGGGTGATCTGCAGCGTGATACGCCAGGCGATAAGTATCCCGGCGATGATGGCGATCAGGGTGGTGATGCCCATCTGCAGCTGCGCCAGGTTGATGTTGCTGCGCGTCTGCGCCAGTTCGTCCTGCATAAAGGCGTTCACCAGCGTGCCGATCTCATGCGCGCGTTCACCGAGCTGCCGGCTGATCTGCTGTTCGTGCTCATAGGCCGGCAGGTAGGCCGCGATGCGGTTTTTGTAATCGTCCAGGGCGGCCAGCAGCGGTTGCAGCTGCGGGCGCTGCGCGTCGCTGACCCGGCGGCTCAGGGCGTTGGCCGCGTCGCGTGCGTCGTCGATGGCCGCCATCAGCGGCGCTTCGGTTTCTTTGTTCAGGCTCAGCAACAGACCGCGCGCGCCGTAGCGCACCTGGGTCAGCTTCTGGTTCAGTTGAATGAAGGCCAACTGCAGATCGCCGTTGGTGAGCTGGCGCTCCACCTGGCTCAGGCTGGCCTGCACTTCCGACATGTTCCAGCTCTGGCGCACCGCGTCTTTCGCCGAGACCGCCTGCTCAAAGATTTTTTGCTGTTGCTGATATTCCCCAATCAGCGTCACCAGACGCTGCAGATCCTTGCGGCTTTGGGCGTCCCAGTCCAACGCCTGGCCCTGGTCTATCAGTTTGACGGCGTTATCGATATTGGCGCGATTGTTCTGCAGATACTCCGGCTGGTAGGTCTGGCCGTACATGGCGCGGTTGTATTTGGCCTGGTTGATCTCCTCGTTCAGCCGGTTGCTGAAGTCGATGCGATCGGCGCGGGATTCGATGATGTGCAGGTATTGCGCCCCGGTGCCGGCGATGACGACCGCCAACAGCAGCAACAGCGCGAAGCCGAGGCCGAGCTTTTTACCTACGGTGAGATGAGTGAACTTTCCTGCTAATGCTTGCAATGCCGCCATAGCGTTTTTCCTTCTCCGGGCGAACGTCAATTGAACAAACCATCGGCAAGAAGTGGTCAAACTTTAGCGGATTTCAGGCAAAAAAATACCCGCCGGCGGCGGGCATCTTCATCAACGGGGGCGAATTACTTCTTCGCGGCGAAGCGTGCGGCGGCTTCGTCCCAGTTGACCACGTTCCAGAACGCCTTGATGTAGTCAGGGCGTTTGTTCTGGTATTTCAGGTAGTAAGCGTGTTCCCACACGTCCAGGCCGATGATTGGGAAACCGGAAGCGCCGGCGACGGCTTCGCCCATCAGCGGGCTGTCCTGGTTGGCGGTAGACACCACGGCCAGCTTGCCGTCTTTCAGCACCAGCCAGGCCCAACCGGAACCGAAGCGGGTGGCTGCGGCTTTCTCGAACTCTTCCTGGAATTTCTCAACGCTGCCGAAATCGCGCTCGATGGCCGCTTTCAGATCGCCGCCCAGCGTGGTGCCGGTTTTCAGGTTTTTCCAGAAGAAGCTGTGGTTGGCGTGGCCGCCGGCGTTGTTGCGCATGAAGGTGCGTTTGTCGGCAGGCACTTTATCCAGATCCTGGATCAGCTCTTCAACGCTGTATTTGGCCAGCTCAGGGTAGGCTTCCAGCACGGTGTTGGCGTTGTTAACGTAGGTCTGGTGGTGTTTGGTGTGATGGATTTCCATCGTCTGCTTGTCGAAATGCGGTTCCAGTGCGTCGTAAGCGTACGGCAGGGATGGCAGTGAATAACTCATAATCATCATCTCCAGTGGTGTATGGGCGGCGCAAAGGGCGAGCACCGCGTAAGCAGTCGGATCATTATAGTTAATTAAATGATATTGAAAATGATTATCAATGCCCTGTGAAGTGTGTGGTTAATGAACAAATCGATGCGCTAACATACTGATAGAAGAGGGCGGCGGGTGGCCGCATCAAGCCATCGCCCCGGCACGTGGGTTACTCTCTATACTGTAGGGAGCGCCAAGGTCGAAATGTATCGAAATGTGCCAATGCGTTCACTGAATGAGCACGAGTGTGTAACAACCACAAGCACGCTGTGGTAATATGGCCGGCGTTCGTAGCAAGCATAACAACAGTGACATTCGCGTTTGCCGCGCTAGCGGGGCAGGCGCATTTGAACAATGTGACAATCGAGAGTAAAGGAGACCCCCATGCAGGTCAGCAGAAGGCAGTTCTTTAAGATCTGCGCTGGCGGTATGGCAGGAACGACGGTGGCCGCGCTGGGCTTTGCCCCCGAAGTGGCGTTGGCGGAAACCCGGCAGTACAAACTGCTGCGCGCCCGTGAGACCCGTAATACCTGTACGTATTGTTCCGTCGGCTGTGGGCTGTTGATGTACAGCCTTGGTGATGGCGCCAAGAACGCCAAAGAAAGCATTTTCCATATCGAAGGGGATCCGGATCACCCGGTAAACCGCGGCGCGCTTTGCCCGAAAGGCGCCGGCCTGGTTGACTTTATCCACAGTGAAAGCCGCCTCAAGTACCCGGAATACCGGGCGCCGGGGTCGGACAAATGGCAACGCATCAGCTGGGACGACGCCTTTACCCGCATCGCCAAGCTGGTGAAAGAAGACCGCGATGCCAACTTCATCAAAACCAACGACCAGGGCGTTACCGTCAACCGTTGGCTGACCACCGGCATGCTGTGCGCCTCGGCCGCCAGCAACGAAACCGGTTTTCTGTCGCAAAAATTTAGTCGCGCTCTCGGCATGCTTGCCGTAGACAACCAGGCGCGTGTCTGACACGGACCAACGGTAGCAAGTCTTGCTCCAACATTTGGTCGCGGTGCGATGACCAACCACTGGGTTGATATCAAGAACGCGAATTTGATTATCGTCATGGGCGGTAATGCGGCGGAAGCGCATCCGGTGGGGTTCCGCTGGGCGATGGAAGCCAAAATACACAACAATGCCAAGCTGATCGTGATCGATCCGCGCTTTACCCGAACCGCATCGGTGGCGGACTTCTACACGCCGATCCGCTCCGGGACCGACATCGCTTTCCTGTCGGGCGTGTTGCTGTATCTGATGACCAACAACAAGTTTAATCGCGAGTACGTCGAGGCCTACACCAACGCCAGCCTGCTGGTGCGGGAAGACTTTGCCTTCGAAGACGGCTTGTTCAGCGGCTACGACGCGGAAAACCGCAAGTACGACAAAACCACCTGGAACTACCAGTTCGACGAGAACGGCTTCGCCAAGCGCGACGTCACGCTGCAGGATCCGCGCTGCGTGTGGAACCTGCTGAAGCAGCACGTGAGCCGCTACACGCCTGACGTGGTGACCAACATCTGCGGCACGCCGAAGGACGATTTCCTCAAGGTGTGCGAATACATCGCCGAAACCTGCGTCGCGGATAAGACCGCTTCGTTCCTGTACGCCCTGGGCTGGACTCAGCACTCGGTCGGCGCGCAGAACATCCGCACCATGGCGATGATCCAGCTGCTGCTCGGCAACATGGGCATGGCGGGCGGCGGCGTCAACGCGCTGCGCGGCCACTCCAACATCCAGGGGCTGACCGATCTCGGCCTGCTGTCGCAGAGCCTGCCGGGCTACCTGACGCTGCCGTCGGAGAAACAGACCGATCTCGAGACCTACCTGAAGGCCAACACGCCGAAGGCGCTGCTGCCGGGCCAGGTGAACTACTGGGGCAACTACCCGAAATTCTTCGTCAGCATGATGAAGACCTTCTACGGTGACAAGGCGCAGAAGGACAACAGCTGGGGCTTTGACTGGTTGCCGAAGTGGGACAAGGGCTACGACGTGCTGCAGTACTTCGAGATGATGTCGCAGGGCAAGGTCAACGGCTACTTCTGCCAGGGCTTTAACCCGGTGGCGTCGTTCCCGAACAAAAACAAGGTAGTGGCTTCGCTGTCCAAGCTGAAGTTCCTGGTGACCATCGATCCGTTGAACACCGAGACCTCTAACTTCTGGCAGAACCACGGCGAGTTCAACGAGGTGGATCCTTCGCAGATCCAGACCGAAGTGTTCCGCCTGCCGTCCACCTGCTTCGCCGAAGAGAACGGTTCGATCGTCAACTCCGGCCGCTGGCTGCAGTGGCACTGGAAAGGCGCGGACGCCCCGGGCGAAGCGCTGAACGACGGTGAGATCCTGGCGGGCATCTTCAGCCGCCTGCGCGAGATGTATGCGCGCGACGGCGGTGCGGTGCCTGAACAGGTGCTGAACATGACCTGGGACTACCTGACGCCGGACAACCCGGCGCCGGAAGAGGTGGCGCAGGAGAACAACGGCAAGGCGCTGGCGGATCTGCTGGATGCCGACGGCAAAGTGCTGGTGAAAAAAGGCGAGCTGCTCAGCTCGTTCGCGCAGCTGCGCGACGACGGCACCACCGCCAGCGGTTGCTGGATCTTCGCCGGCAGCTGGACGCCGGCCGGCAACCAGATGGCGCGGCGCGACAACGCCGATCCGTCCGGCCTCGGCAATACGCTGGGCTGGGCCTGGGCATGGCCGCTCAACCGCCGCATTCTGTACAACCGCGCCTCGGCGGATCCGCAGGGGAAACCGTGGGATCCGAAACGCCAGCTGCTGGAGTGGGACGGCGCCAAGTGGGTCGGGGCCGATATCCCGGACTACAGCACCGCCGCGCCGGGCAGCGACGTCGGGCCGTTCATCATGCAGCCGGAAGGCATGGGCCGCCTGTTCGCCACCGACAAGATGGCGGAAGGGCCGTTCCCTGAACACTACGAGCCGTTCGAAACGCCGCTCGGCACCAACCCGCTGCACCCGAATGTGGTGTCCAACCCGGCGGCGCGCGTGTTCAAGGACGATCTGGCGGCGATGGGCAAATCCGACAAGTTCCCGTACGTCGGCACCACCTATCGTCTGACCGAGCACTTCCACTACTGGACCAAGCACGCGCGGCTGAACGCCATCGCGCAGCCGGAGCAGTTCGTGGAGATCGGCGAAAAGCTGGCGGAGAAGAAGGGCATCAAGCAGGGCGATACCGTGAAGGTCAGCTCCAACCGCGGCTACATCAAGGCCAAGGCGGTGGTGACCAAACGTATTCGCACGCTGCAGGTGCACGGCCAGGAAGTCGACACCATCGGCATCCCGATCCACTGGGGTTACGAAGGGGTGGCGAAGAAAGGCTTTATCGCCAACACGCTGACGCCGTTCGTCGGCGACGCCAATACGCAAACGCCGGAGTTCAAGGCGTTCCTGGTCAACGTGGAAAAGGTGTAACGGAGACGAATCATGGCCATGCAATCTCAAGACATCATTCGTAAATCCGCCACCAATGGTTTCACGCCGGCGCCGCGCGCCCGTGACCACCAGGAAGAAGTGGCCAAACTGATCGATGTCACCACCTGTATCGGCTGCAAGGCCTGTCAGGTGGCCTGTTCCGAATGGAACGACATCCGCGACGAAGTGGGGCACAACGTCGGGGTGTACGATAACCCCGCCGATCTGACCGCCAAGTCGTGGACGGTGATGCGCTTCTCCGAGGTGGAGGAAAACGGCAAGCTGGAATGGCTGATCCGCAAGGATGGCTGCATGCACTGCGCCGATCCGGGCTGCCTGAAGGCCTGTCCGTCGGAAGGCGCGATCATTCAGTACGCCAACGGCATCGTCGACTTCCAATCCGAGCACTGCATCGGCTGCGGCTACTGCATCGCCGGCTGCCCGTTCGACGTGCCGCGCATGAACAAGGACGACAACCGGGTGTACAAGTGCACCCTGTGCGTCGACCGCGTGGACGTCGGCCAGGAACCGGCCTGCGTGAAAACCTGCCCGACCGGCGCCATTCACTTCGGTACCAAGGAAGCGATGAAGCAGGTGGCGGCGGATCGCGTCAGCGAGCTGAACACCCGCGGCTACCAGAACGCCGGTCTGTACGATCCGGCAGGGGTGGGCGGCACGCACGTGATGTACGTGTTGCACCACGCCGACAAACCGCAGCTGTACCACGGTTTGCCGGACAACCCGAGCATCAGCCCGGCGGTGACCTTCTGGAAGGGCGTGTGGAAACCCCTGGCGGCCATCGGTTTTGCCGCCACCTTCGCGGCCAGCGTGTTCCACTATGTCGGCGTCGGGCCTAACCGCGTCGAGGATGAGGACGAGCACGACGAGTCGCACGACGAGGAGACGCGCAAATGAGAAAGGAAAAGCCCATTCAGCGTTACAGCGCACCGGAGCGCATCAACCACTGGATCGTGGCGTTTTGCTTCGTGTTCGCCGCCATCAGCGGGCTGGGGTTCTTCTTCCCCTCCTTCAACTGGCTGATGAACATCTTCGGGACGCCGCAGCTGGCGCGCATTCTGCACCCGTTTGTCGGGGTGATCATGTTTGCCGCGTTCCTGCTGATGTTCCTGCGCTACTGGAAGCATAACCTGATCAACCGGGAAGATATCGTCTGGGCCAAGAACATCCACAAAATCGCCATGAACGAGGAAGTGGGTGACACTGGGCGCTATAATTTCGGCCAGAAGTGCGTGTTCTGGGCGGCGATTATCAGCCTGGTGCTGCTGCTGGCCAGTGGCGTGGTGATCTGGCGGCCGTATTTTGCGCCGTCGTTCTCCATCCCGCTGATCCGCATCGCGCTGCTGGTGCATTCGCTGGCCGCGGTCGGCCTTATCATCGTGATTATGGTGCACATTTACGCCGCATTGTGGGTAAAAGGCACCATTACCGCGATGGTGGAAGGCTGGGTGCCGGCGGCCTGGGCCAAGAAACATCATCCGCGCTGGTACCGTGAGGTCCGCGAGAAACGACAGGAAGATAAACCCTGATGAGTATCCGCATCGTTCCTAAAGAGCAGTTAGGGGCACAGCGTGAGAAGTCCACAACGGCGGAGAACATCCCGCCGTTACTTTTCGCCAACCTGAAAAGCCTGTACAGCCGCCGCGCCGACCGTCTGCGTCAGCTGGCGGTCGACAACCCGCTGGGCGACTACCTTAACTTCGCCGCCGAACTGGCGCAGGCGCAGCAGCATGCGCTGCACGATAATCCGCTGGCGCTCGATCTGAGCGAAGCGTTGGCGCAGGGCGCCGCCAGCGGCAAACCGCCGCTCGATCTGAGCGTGTTCCCGCGCAGCGAGCACTGGCGCAAGCTGCTGACGTCGCTGATCGCCGAGCTGCGCCCGCAGGCGCCGGAGCACATTCTGACGGTGCTGGACAACCTGGAGAAAGCCTCGGCGCACGAGCTGGAGCTGATGGCCGACGCTTTGCTCAACCGCGAGTTCGGCAAGGTGGGCAGCGAGAAGGCGCCGTTCCTCTGGGCCGCGCTGTCGCTCTATTGGGCGCAGATGGCCAGCCTGATCCCCGGTAAGGCGCGCGCCGAATACGGCGAGCAGCGTCAGTTCTGCCCGGTGTGCGGCAGCATTCCGGTCTCCAGCATGGTGCATATCGGCACCGTCAACGGCCTGCGCTACCTGCACTGCAACCTGTGCGAAAGCGAATGGCACGTGGTGCGGGTGAAGTGCAGCAACTGTGAGCAGACTCGCGATCTCAACTACTGGTCGCTGGACAGCGAACAGGCGGCGGTGAAGGCGGAAAGCTGCGGCGACTGCGGCACTTACCTGAAGATCCTCTATCAGGAAAAAGACCCGCAGGTTGAAGCGGTGGCCGACGATCTGGCTTCGCTGGTGCTGGACGCCCGCATGGAAGAGGAAGGCTTCGGCCGCAGCAGCATCAATCCGTTCCTGTTCCCGGCGGAGTAACCGCCCGGCCCCGTTCGCGCGGGGCCGGACCCGCAATTTAAGAACGGGCTTCTGGCATTCGCCCGGGCGAGTTGCTACGTTTAGGCCATGACGCGCCAAGCGAAAGGAACCACGATGTTAAATACCCTGGCAAAACTGACCGCGGTCGCTGTGCTGGCGATCGGACTGGCGGCCTGCGACAACAAGGACGACACCAAACCGGCGGTGCCGCCACCGGATACCAAACCGACCGTGACGCAGCCCGCGCCACCGCCGCCTGCGCCGGTAGAAACCCCGCCCGCGCCGCCGGGGCTGAACGTGTCGCTGCAGAAGGGCAAAATCACCTTCGAGTTGCCGCCAGGCTTTAGCGATCAAACGCTGAACAGCGGCATCGTCAATGACAGTACCTCCACCATCCAGCGCTTCCTCGATGGCAAGTCGCGCCAGAGCGCGGTTTCGTCCGAAGTGATCCCGCCGGACGGCATGAAGATCAACACCAGCGACAAAATGCTGAAAGAGCTGACGCAGAGCGCCATCACGGTGCTGGCCGAGCGCTATCAGAATATCCAGACCACCAAAGAAGAGAATTTCACCGTCGGCAAACAAAAGTTTCGCCGGGTGGATACCGAGCAGACCGTCAACGGGCAAAAGGTGGTTTCCACCCTGGTGTTGACGGTGTTCAACAAGCGAGTAGTGACGCTGCAAATGCTGTCGCCGGCCAAAACGCCGGAAGTGCATCAGGCGCTGGTGCAGCGGATTATCGATACTCTGGCGGTGAAGTAAGGGCATTGCGCCGCGGCCAGGACGAAGCGGAGGAGACCGGATGAAGCTTATCGGCAGTTACACCAGCCCCTTTGTGCGCAAGATTTCCGTGATGCTGCTGGAGAAGGGGATCGCGTTTGAATTCGTCAACGATCCGCCGTATGAGCCCGGCAGCCGGGTGAAGGAACTGAACCCGCTCGGCAAAGTACCGGTGCTGATCGCCGATGATGGCGAGGTGTTTTACGACTCGCCGATCGTGGCCGAATACCTCGAACTGCTGACGGTGGAGCCGGCGTTTTTGCCGACCGATCGCGCCACCGCGCTGCGCGTCCGCCGGGTGGCGGCACTGGCGGACGGCGTGACTGAAGCGGCGGCGACGCTGTTCCGCGAAAGCCGGCGCGCGCCGGAAAAGCAGGACGAAAACTGGATGCTGCGCCAGCGTGACAAGCTGACGCAGGGCCTGGACGCATTGGAGGCGCTGGCGCAGGAAAAAACGTGGCTCAATGCCGAGCGGCTGACGCTGGCGGATATCGCCACCGGCTGCGCGTTGGGCTACCTCAATTTCCGCCACATTCTGCCCAACTGGTGCGTCCAACGTCCGGCGCTGGTCAAGCTGGCCGAACGCCTGTTCGCCCGCGAAAGTTTCGCCCGCACGGCACCGCCCTGAACGTTCTTTTCTCCCCGCCGCGGCGGGGTTTTGCTATGCCGATACGTCTAAATTGAAAACCGAGCGACCATGAGCACTGAATCCCACCTTCTTTACAGTCAACTGCCCGCCATCGACCGTCTGCTGCGTGAACCCGCGATTGAACCGCTGGTGGCTCAGCATGGCCAGACGCTGATCGGCGAACTGTTGCGCCGGCTGCAGGCCCAGGCGCGCGACGCTATCAAGCAACAGCAACGTTTACCGGCCTGGTGCGGCGACTGGCCGCAGGCGCTGCGGGCGGAGCTGGCCCGGCAGCAACGCCCGGCGTTATTGCCGGTGTTCAACCTCAGCGGCACCGTGCTGCACACCAACCTCGGGCGCGCCCTGCTGGCGCAGCCGGTGAAGGACGCGGTCAGCGCGGTGATGGGAGAGGCGGTGACGCTGGAGTACGATCTGGACGGCGCCGGGCGCGGTCATCGCGATCGGGCTGTGGCGGATCTGCTGTGCCGGCTGACGGGCGCGGAAGACGCCTGCATCGTCAATAACAACGCGGCGGCGGTATTGCTGATGTTGGCGGCGATCGCCCCCGGCAAAGAGGTAGTGGTGTCGCGCGGCGAGCTGGTGGAAATCGGCGGCGCGTTTCGCATTCCCGACGTGATGCGTCAGGCCGGCTGCCAATTGGTGGAAGTCGGCACCACCAACCGCACCCATCTGAAAGATTACCGCCAGGCCATCAGCGAGCAGACTGGCCTGTTGATGAAAGTGCACACCAGCAACTACAGCATTCAGGGCTTTACCGCGGCGGTCGACGAGGCTGAACTGGCGCTGCTCGGGGCCGAACAGGGCGTGCCGACCGCTACCGATCTGGGCAGCGGCTCACTGATCGATATGGCGCAGTACGGCCTGCCCGCCGAACCGATGCCGCAGCGGCTGCTGGCCGCCGGCGTCGATCTGGTGACGTTCTCCGGCGATAAGCTGCTGGGTGGCCCGCAGGCCGGCATCATCGTCGGCAAAAAGGCGCTGATCGCTCGCCTGCAGCAGCATCCGCTCAAGCGCGCGCTGCGCGTCGGCAAGCTGACGCTGGCGGCCCTGGAGGCCACGCTGCGGCTCTATCTGCAGCCGGAAAAACTGGCTGAGCAGCTGCCGACGCTGCGGCTGCTGACCCGCCCGCAGCAGGAGATGCAACAGGCGGCCGAGCGGCTGCTGGCGGCGCTGAGACCACGGTTCACCGCCGATTTCGACCTGCGCGCCGAACCGTGCTGGTCGCAGATTGGCAGCGGTTCGCTGCCGGTGGATCGCCTGCCCAGCTATGCGCTGACCTTCACGCCGCGCGACGGCCGCGGCGCCACGCTGGAAGCGTTGGCTGAGCGCTGGCGCCGCCTGCCGCAGCCGGTGATCGGCCGCCTCGGCGACGGCCGGCTGTGGCTGGATCTGCGCTGTCTGGAACATGAAGGGGCGCTGATCGACGCGTTGAGCGCATCATGATCATCGCCACCGCCGGCCATGTCGATCATGGCAAAACCACCCTGCTGCAGGCGATCTCGGGGATCAATGCGGATCGCCTGCCGGAAGAGAAGCGCCGCGGCATGACCATCGATCTGGGCTACGCCTACTGGCCGCAGCCGGACGGCCGGGTGTTGGGCTTTATCGACGTGCCCGGCCACGAAAAATTCCTCGCCAATATGCTGGCGGGCGTCGGCGGCATCGACCATGCGTTGCTGGTGGTGGCCTGCGATGACGGCGTGATGGCGCAGACCCGCGAGCATTTGGCGATCCTGCGCCTGAGCGGGCGCCCGGCGCTGACGGTGGCGCTGACCAAGGCCGACCGGGTGGAGGCGGCGCGTGTTGACGAGGTACGCCGCCAAGTGCGTGATGAGCTGGCGCGCCAGGGCTGGCCCGATGCGCCGCTGTTTGTCACCGCGGCGGCGGCGGGAGAGGGCATCGAGGCGCTGCGCGCGCATTTGCTGGCGTTGTCGCCCGGCGAGCACGCGCTGACGCGCCGTTTTCGCCTGGCGGTAGACCGTGCGTTCAGCGTCAAAGGGGCGGGGCTGGTGGTGACCGGCACCGCGCTCGGCGGCCGGGTGAAGGTGGGGGATTCGCTGTGGCTGACTGGCGCCGACGCGCCGGTGCGGGTGCGCGGCCTGCATGCCCAGAATCAAACCGTGGAACAGGCGCAGGCCGGGCAACGCATCGCGCTTAACATCAGCGGCGATGTCGATAAAGAGCGGATCGCGCGCGGTGATTGGCTGCTGGCGCAGCGTCCGCCCGAAGCGGCGGAACGCATTCTGGTGGCGCTGGAGACGGATCGGCCGATCCGCCATTGGCAGCCGCTGCATCTGCACCATGCCGCCAGCCACATCACCGGGCGCATTTCGCTGCTGAACGACGGACTGGCGGAACTGATCCTCGATCGCCCGCTGTGGCTGGCGGAAAACGATCGGCTGGTGCTGCGCGATATCGGCGCGCGGCAAACGCTGGGCGCGGCCCGGGTGCTCAGGCTGAATGCGCCCAAGCGCGGCAAGCGTCAGCCGGACTATCTGGCATGGCTGCAGGCCTTGGCGCAGGCGCAAGACGACGTGCGGGCGCTGGCGCTTGAGTTGCCGCAGGGCGCGCTGTCTCTGGCGGCGTTCGCCTGGGCGCGTCAGTTGACCGACGACGGCCTGGCGGCACTGCTGGCGAACCGCGATCTGCTGATCGTCGGTGACCGGGCTCTGGCGCAGGATCAGGTGCAGCAGGCGGAAAGCCGCCTGCTGCAGGTGCTGGCGGAGTATCACCAACAGCACGCCGATCAGCTGGGCTTAGGACGCGCCCGCCTGCGGCGCATGGCGCTGCCTCAGCAGCCGGAAGCGCTGGTGTTTATGATGATCGATCGGCTGCTGAAGGCCGGCGCGCTGCGCAATACGCGCGGCTGGCTGCACTTGCCGGAACACGGCCTGGCGTTCAGCGCCGACGAGGCGCCGCTGTGGGCGCGCATCGAACCGCTGTTCGGCGACGAGCCGTGGTGGGTGCGCGATCTGGCGAGCGAACTGGGCGAGGAAGAGAGCCGGGTACGGGCGCTGCTGCGCAAGGCGGCTCAACTGGGCCATGTGACGGCGGTGGTGGTGGATCGCTACTACCTCAGCCGGCGCATCGATCAGTTCGCGGCGCTGATCCGCGAGCTGGATGCGGAGCGCGGGGGCGCCAACGCCGCCGACTTCCGCGATCGGCTCGGCGTCGGCCGCAAGCTGGCGATACAGGTGCTGGAGTTCTTCGATCGCAGCGGCTTTACCCGCCGCAAGGGCAACGAGCATCTGCTGCGCGACGGCGGGCTGTTCGGTAGCGAGTCCCCTACCCGATAAACCTGACGGCGGCCCGGCTGATGTCGGGCGTTTGGGCGGTGAGAAACGCCTGTAAACGTTCGATCAGCGGCCGTTTTGCCGATTCTTCCGGCCAAACCAGATAGTAACCGTCGCCGGTACGCACGGCGGCGTCACAAGGCAGCGCCAATAACCCCTCCTCAATCGTCCGCAGGCTCAGCGCCAGATCGCCGATCGAAACGCCGTGCCCGGCGATGGCCGCCGCGTTGCCCTGTTCCAGTGAATCAAATACCTGGCCGCGTGTGAGATCGATCGGGGCTGCGATGCCGCTTTTTTGCAGCCAGCGCCGCCAGTCGCGCCGATCGGGCGAAGGATGGATCAGCGGGCAGGTGGCGAGATCGCGCTGCGCGTCGGCGAGCAGCGCGGGGGCGCAAATTGGGATCAGCCATTCGTCGAACAGCTTGGCGGCGGCGGTATTGGCGCCGAAATGGCCGTTGCCGAGCAGGATGGCGCAGTCGTAGGGTTCGCTGAAAAAATCCACGCTGTCGATGTCCATCCACACGCTGGCTGCCTGCACCTCGAACGCCTGCGCCGTTTGCCGGAATCGGCTCAGGCAGTCCAGCAGCCAGCGTAGGGTCAGGGTGGAGGGCGCCTTCATCCGCAGAAGATCGCGGTGGCTTCTGAACAGCTCGCAGGCTTGTTCGATGCGGCCAAACCCTTGCTGCAGCTCGGCGGCGAAGATTTTTCCCTGCGGGGTGACCTCGATGCGTGGGCCGTTGCGCTGGAACAGCCGACAGCCGAAGTGCTGCTCCAGCGTTTTGATGTGCTTGCTGACGGCGCTGGGGGTGAGATGCAGCTCGTCGGCGGCCAGCGTGAACGAGCCGGTGCGGGCGGCGCTCTCGAAGGCGCGCAGAGCGTAAAGCGGCGGAAGGGAACTGGCCATCGCGGCGTCTCTAAGAATGAGTCTGGCTCACAGTAAACGACAGGATTACTCCTTTTTCAAGGCGGGGGCTACGGCATCATAATGATCCGACGCCAACCGCCTGAATGTGAGTGAAATAAAGATGAACCTGTCGTTGCTGGCGGCGTATTTCGCCGCCATTTTCTTGCTGATCGCCACGCCAGGGCCGGTGGTGATGATGGTCGCCAACACCGCGGCGCGCTTTGGCGCCCGGCGCGCGCTGTTGACCGCGCTGGGCAGCAATGGGGCCTCTTTGTTGCTGATCGGTATTGCCGCGCTGGTTGTCACCGGGCTGTTCGCGGTGGATATGCGCTTGCTGCAGTGGATAGGCCTGCTGGGTTGCCTGTTTATCGGCCGCATGGCGATCGTCTCGCTGTATGAGGATTTATCCGCACGAACCCCCGATGCGCAGCCCGTTGCACCGTCGCAAAAACGCTCGGCGATCGCAAACGGTTTTCTGGTAGGCATCGCCAATCCCAAGGACATCATCTTCTTCGTCGCCTTTTTTCCGCAGTTTATCGCCGTCACCCCTTCGGTCGGCGCCAGCCTGACGCTGCTGACCGCGCTGTGGGTGCTGGCTGATTTCGCCATCTTGCTGGCCTATATCACCCTGCTGTCGGGAACGGCGCTGCAGCGCGCGCGGCGGGCGATCTCTGTCCTGTCGGCGTTGCTGTTGTTGGGGGTGGCGGTAGTGGGAGCGGGGTATGCGCTGTGGGAGCTGCTCGGCTGAGGCCGCATAAAAAAACGCCGGTCGGGAAACCGGACCGGCGTTTTATCGTCGCGTTTACACCGCGCCGGTCGGCTGCGGTGTGGGGTCGCCGTTGCGGCGTTTGCCGAGGAACAGCGCCACCAGCGTCAGCCAGCACAGGCCGCTGATGAGGTTGAACAGGTTGAACAGCCCGCTGCCGCCCCAGACGTAGGCGACCTTGGCCAGCTCGATGCCGACGGTAAATACCATCATGCTCAGCATGCCCATGGTGGCGGACACGGTGCCTTTGCTGACGTTGCTGGAGAACAGCGTCAGGCGGTACAGCCCGGCGTTGGCGAGGCCGATGCCGAAGGCGTACAGGCTCAGGCCGGCGGTCATCCACAGGTAGGCGTGGCTGGAGAACTGGGTCGCCAGCGCGGCGATCAGCAGCCCCAGCAGCATCGGGCCCGCGCCCAGCTTGATCAGGCGCTCCACGCTGTTTTTGCCGGTCAGACGCGCCAGCGTCAGGTTACCGAGGATCAGCGCGCCGAACACCGGGATCTGCAGCAGGCCGTAGTCCAGCGTCGACAGCGACTCACCGCTGATCAGGATCACCGGCGACTGGGCGATCCAGGCCAGCAGCGGCAGGCTGGCGAAACCGATCGCCAGGGCGCCGCACAGGAAGCGGCGGTTGCCCAACACCTGGCGGTAGTCGCGCCATAGGTTGGCGGCGGAAAACGCCTCGCCCTGCAGCGTGGCGGTTTCCGGCATGGCTTTCCACAGGCCGTAGAAGGCGATGGCCGCCAGCGCCGCAAACAGCACGAACATGCTCTGCCACGGCGCGACGTGGATCAGCGCCGCGCCGGCCAGCGGCCCGAGCAGCGGGGCGATCAGCGCCACGTTGGCCATCAGGGCGGTGATTTTGATGCACACCGATTCTTCAAACGACTCCTGGATGGTGGCGTAGCCGACCGCGCCGATAAAGCACAGGCCGATGCCCTGCAGGAAACGCATGGCGATGAACTGCTCGATGGTGGTGACCAGCAGGATCGCCAGGCAGGAGACGATAAAGAACGCCACCCCGGCCAGCATCACTGGGCGACGGCCGCGGCGATCCGACAGCGGCCCGAGCAGCCACTGCAGGAAGATGCCGCCGGCCAGATAGGCGGTCATCGAGGTCGGTACCCACTCTTCGCCGGCGTTGAAATCCGCCACGACGGCCAGCATGCCCGGCTGAATCATATCGTTGCCGATATAGGTGGCGAACTCGAACAGCACCAGACAAAGAGGGAATAAAAGCGCCTGTCGGCCCAAACGTGCCGCAGGTGGTAATGTCGTTTTCATATTATTGTACTGATAGTAAAAGAGAAAAAGGAACTGCCAGGGCGGGAAGCGCAAACTGAGCGAGTTATGGCGGCTATTTTGCCGCCAATTGTTCACCTTCGCAATCATAAGGTGTTGTTTAAGTGCATTCTGATATTTCGCTTTTGGGTTGTCGCCGAACGCCGTGCCCGATAACCTCTTCTTAACATATCAATATGACACAAGATCGGGCGAGCGTTTGAGCGAGAAAATCGGCTGGATAGACAACCTGCGGGCGATGGCGTGCATGATGGTGGTGATGATCCACGCCACCACCTATTACGTCACCAACGGCGCGGCAATAGGGTTGCACAACTGGGACATCGCCAACGTGCTGAACTCGCTGTCGCGCGTATCGGTGCCACTGTTCTTTATGATTTCCGGCTACCTGTTCTTCGGCGAAAAGAGCGCCGGCCGCCGGCATTTCACCCGCATCGTCTGCTGCATTCTGTTCTACAGCGCCATTGCGCTGATCTACATCGCGGCTTTCACCAAGATCGGTTTCTGGCCGTCGCTGCGCGGCATGTTGCAAAAGCCGGTGTTCTATCATCTGTGGTTTTTCTACGCTATCGCGGTGATTTACCTGCTGTCGCCGCTGATCAGCGTCAAACCGGTGTCGCGCCGCTACCTGGCCGCCGCGCTGGTGGTGTTGGCGGCGATCGCTAACCCGAATACCGACAAGCTGACCTTCGGCAACGCGCATCTGCTGCCGGTTAACCTGTATATCTACGGCGATACCTTCTACTACCTGCTGTATGCGTTGGCCGGACGGGCGATTGGCATGATGGAGGCGCGCGGGCGCGCCGTGGGCTGGTTGGCGGCGTTGGGATTTGCGCTGTGCGTGGCGCTGATCGCACGCGGCACCAAACATCAGCTGTTCATCAACGGCAACTTCGCCGATACCTACTACATCTACAGCGGCCCGCTGGTGTTTATGGCGGCGGTGGCGCTGCTGGTGTGGGTGAAACACTGTCTGCCGCAGCCGATCGGCTGGCTGAGCGTATTTTCCCGCCATTCGCTGGCGATTTACGGTTTTCACGCCCTTATCGTCAACGTGATGCGCAATCGGCACCTGGATTTCACCGGCCACCCGCTGCTGGATATCTTCTGGGTGTTCGGTGTGGCGCTGGGGGGCAGCCTGCTGCTGTCTGTCGGCCTGCAGCGGCTGGATACCCGCCGGCTGGTGTCATAGCGGCGAGCGCTGGCGCTGCTGAGCGCGGCGCAGCTGCCGCCCGGAAGAAAAACCGGCCGCCAGCGCGGCCTTCTCCAACCCATACCCTTGTTGCAGGCGCTGTTGCGCCACCGCCAAACGTAGCTGCTCATGATATTCCCGTACGCTGATGCCGACATGGCTGCGAAACAGCCGCGCCAAATGGCGGCTGCTGACGTGCGCCTTCTCCGCCACCTGCAGCACCGACCAGTCGGCTTCCGGCTCGGCGGCCATCACGTCCTGCGCGCGGTGCACCGCCGGGTGCAGGTGGTTGCGGTAACGCAGCCAGGGCGACAGCTGCGGATCGTCGCCGGCGCGGCGGAAATAGACCACCATGTCGCGTGCGACGTCACGCGCCCGGCCGGAGCCGCAGTGGCGGTGGACCAGGTGCAGCGCCAAATCGATGCCGGTGGTGATGCCCGCGCTGGTGTAGACGCCGCGATCTTCGACGAAGATGCGGTTCTCTTTCACCTGCGCCGCCGGCGCCTGCCGGCGGATACGCTCGATAACGTCGTGGTGGGTGGTGCACTGATAGCCGTCGAGCAGCCCGGCCTGCGCCGCCAGCAGCGCGCCGGAACAGATGCACACCAGGGTGATGCGCTGCCGCTGCAGATCGGGCCGCAGCGTCGCCAGCCAGCGGCGCGCCTGCCCGGCCTCCTCTCCGGCGAAATAGCGCTGCGAATCGCCGACGCCCGGCAGCACCAGGATGGCACCGTCTTCCAGGCGCTCGGGCAACGGCTGCAGGCCGCTCAGCGTCATGCCGATGGAGCAGACGATCTGCGGCGCCGGGCTGAGGTAACGCAGGCTGAACTGCCCGGCGAGGCGCAGGGTTTCCGCCGGGCCGCTGACGTCCAGCGACAGTACGTTGGGCAACAGCAGAAAATAGACGGCCTGCGACATGATTACTCCTGTGCGAGTTGCGCCAGCGCCTCATCCACGCTGGCGATGCGGGCGAAACGATCGACCAGTACGGTTTCAGTATGCCGCTTCAACTGCGCGGGGGTAAAGACTTCACCGTCGGGATGGCGCATCGGGAAGGTTAACGTCGCCTCGGTGACGAAAGTCACCCGATAACCGAGATCGGACGCCACCCGGGAGGTGGTTTCGCAGCACTGCTCGGTGCGGATGCCGGAGACGATCAGGTGGTTGATATCCCGCTCGCGCAGCCAGGCGTCGAGGCCGGATTCGGTCAGCGCATTGTGCACATGCTTGTGTACGGTGATATCCGCCTGGTGGGTGAGGAACGGCAGGCGCTGCACATGGCCCGAAGCCAGAGAGAACGGCCCCTGCGGCGAAACGTGCAGCACGTCGACCAGCGCTGCGCCGTGTCGTTGGCAGCCTGCGATCAGGCGCGTCAGCGCCTGTTGAAACGCCGGCAGATCGTCCTCCTGCCAGAATGGACGGTGCTGGAATGATTGCTGGACATCGATGATCAATAACGCGCTCTGTGACATTTTCGGCCCTCCATCAGTGTGTGTAGCGACCATCTTGCGCCGCGCCTTACTCTGGCAGAAGGCCAAAAACGGCCATCATGATGACAACAGCGGACCGACCTTAGGCTTTGCTTACCTGACCGGCGACCAGGCGCCCCTGATGGAAGGTGGCGCTGCGCGCCGGCAGACGGGCGACCGCCTCGGCGGAACAGCTGGCGTTGACCAATACGAACTCGGCGGCATCGCCGGCTTTCGGCCAGGCGCGCTGCCCCTTATCGTCCAGCGGCAGCACGCCACCGGTGGAGATGGCCATGGCACGCGACAGGTGATACTCGTCGGAACCGCGGTACAGCTGGGCGTACAGATTGGCCTTCTCCAGGATGTCGCCGGTGCCGAAAGGCGACCAGTGGTCGATCACGCTGTCGGTGCCGGTCATCACGAACACCCCTTTCTCACTGAGCTGCGGCAGCGGCATCATCAGGCCGCCGATCGGCACCGTGGAGGCGATGGCGATCTGCTGCGCCGCCAGCCGGGTGGCGGTTTCCGCCAGTTCGCCCGGCGTCAGCGTGGTCAGGGCGAAAGCGTGGCTGATGGTGACCTTGCCGCGCAGCGCCGGGTTTTTCTCCACGGTGGCGATCATGTAGTTAATGGCGGCGACCCCAGCCGGGCTGGTTTCATGCAGGTGGATATCCACGCCTTTGCCGGTATCGAGGGCGATCTGGAACATGGCGTCGAGCGATTTCTCCATCGCACCGTCGACGTTGGTCGGATCCAGCCCGCCGACGTACTGCACGCCCATCTGCATCGCTTCGCGCATCAGCGCGTCGACCCTGGAGTGCAGCAGCCCGTGCTGCGGGAAAGCGACGATTTCACAGCTGAAATCCGCCCGGTGATTTTCCAGCGCGCGCTGCAGGTGCTCCAGGCTTTTCAGGCCGCTGACCGGATCGATATTGCAATGGCTGCGCGCCACGGTGCTGCCTTTGGACTGCAGCAAGGCGATCAGGTTTTCCGCCCGTTGCTGCGAGGTGGGCAGCAGTTTCGGGATCAGCGTCTGCTCCAGCGCGATCATGTCCATGATGGTTTTGCCCTGGCGCGGGCGCGGCGCCTGCCACGGGCCGCTGTAGAAGGTTTTGTCCAGGTGGATGTGCATATCGCGAAATGCCGGCAGCAGCAGCCGGCCCTGCGCCTTATAGCGGGGCACGCCGGCCGGCAACGCGGCGTTGGCGGCGTGAATGGCGGCGATCTTGCCGTCTTTGATCTCCAGGGTGTACAGCGCGGTGCGGGTGCCGATCACCGTTTCGCCGTCGTATTCAAAGCCGTCTTCCAGCCGCACCTCACTCAGGCAGTAGTGACGATCGGTCAGGGTCATCGGCGTTGGCGCACACGGCTCGCCGCCAGGCGAAGCGGCCTGCGCCATGCCGCCGGTCAGGCCGATCACCGCGCAGGCGGTGGTGAGTTTGCCGGTTTGGCTGAGGAAGGCTCTGCGGCCCGGTTGCTGAGGATTTTCCACGTTCGGTTCCTTAATCCAGAGGTGAGGGAGTGAAAATATCCCCCAATTTAGGAGAGGAACCGACCGGTTGGCAGCGACATTTGCCACTGGTGACTATTCGATTTGGTAATGATCGGCGTCTGCCGGCGGAATGGTGCTCTTGGCTTGCTCTTTCGTAGCTTTAATGGCTACATTTGTAGTCATTAAAGCTACATTGAGGTCAGCGTGATGCACGATCCGATGCTCGAATTACTGTTCAGCGAATACCGTAGAAAAGTGCTAAGCCTGCTGTTTATTGAAGCCGGGCAGGCGTTTCATGTGCGAGAAATTGCGCGGCGCACCGCAACTCAGGCCGGGACTTTACATAAAGAGTTGAGCCGGCTGGCTGAAGGCGGCATCTTGCTCAGGAAGCGGCAGGGCAACCAAATTTGCTATCAGGCTAACGCCGATTGCCTGATTTTTCCCGAGCTGGCGGCGATTTTCCGCAAGACCTGCGGCCCGGCTGCGCGCTTACGGCATGTGCTGGCAGGATTTGGGGAGGACATTGAACGGGCTTTCATCTTTGGTTCCGTCGCCAGTGGCAAAGCGACGGCGGCCAGTGATATCGATGTTCTGATCGTCGGTAAACTGTCTTTTGCGGATGTAATTCAGGCGGTTTATCCGCTGCAGGCAACGCTGGGTCGGGAAATTAACCCCAAACTGTACTCGCCGGAAGAGTGGCGAGCGGTTTTGGCCGAGAACTCCGCGTTTATTCAGGACATTATGCAGAAACCCCAACTCTGGATTGCGGGAGACAAGGATGACGCTGGACAATCTGGTCGGGCTGGGACTGGAGGTGATAACGCCTGACGCGGGGGCGATTAAAAAACTGCTGGCCGCTGCCGCTCGCAACCGACGCGATGCGGGTATCACTCAGCTCAGCAATGAGAGCCGTTTCGACACGGCATATAAAGCGGTCATGCAAATGGCGAATGCCGCTTTGCAAGCCAAAGGATACCGCACGCTGACCAGCAGGCCTGGTCATCACCAGACCATGATCCAAACGTTGCCGCTCACTGTAGGGTTGCCGCGCGAGGCAATGATCTGCCTGGATGCATTGCGAAAACAGCGCAACGTGGCGGATTATTCCGGCGACTTGGTGACGGACGCGGCGGTACAAGCTTGCCTTGAGCAGACAGAAGCGCTGTGGGTACGGATTATCGACTGGCTGCAGCGCGAATATCCGCAGATAGTGGCGTAAGCGGTCTCATTTCAACCCGCAAAACACCGTTAGCCGCTGGGCCAGCGCCAGCGTGGCGGCAGGGGCGCCGTCGCGGTAGTAGAGCGCCAGTTCGAAGCTGTCTATCGGCGGCAATCCTTCGGCTCCGCCCAGCACCCGGTGCGCGGGCAGACGGCAGCCGGCCGGCAGCAGGGTGACGCCCAGCCCGGCGGCCGAAGCGGCGGTCAGCGCCGCCAGGCTGGCGCTGCTGTAGCCGATGCGCCAGCGTTTGCCGAGGTTGTCGAGCGCCTGGCACAGCTCGTCGCGGTATAGGCCGTTGAGCGGAAACACCGCCAGCGGCACCGGCGATTGCTCGATGGCCGGGAAGGCCAGGCTGTCCAGCCACAGCAGCGGTTCCGGCCGCGCGGCGCGCGGCGGTTGCCGGCGGCGCTGTTTCACCAGGATCAGATCCAGCTCTTCACGCGCGTAGGCGCTGTGCAGATCGGCGCTCAGGCCGCTGGCGACGTCCAGCCGCAGGTGCGGGTGCTCACGGCTGAAGTCGGCCAGCAGCTCGGTGGTGGGCACGGCGAAATCCTCCGGCATGCCGATCCGCAGCACGCCGTCGCGCCAGATGCCGGTCAGCGCGTCGTGGGCTTCTTCATTCAGCGCGATAATGCGGCGCGCGTAGCTCAACAGCTTGACGCCTTCTTCGGTCAGCAGCACCTGATGCGAGGAGCGCTCAAACAGCGGCTTGCCCAGCATCTCTTCCAGCCGGCGCACCTGCTGGCTGACGGTGGACTGCGACAAAAACACCCTCTCTGCGGCGCGGGTGAAGCTGTTGCTGTCGCACACGGCGACGAAGCTGAGCAGCAGCTGCGGATTGAACATCGGGTAGCGATTCATTTTCCCACTGTTGGCTATTTTATTATTTAATTTCCCAATACTAGCGGCGTTGCCTACAGTAACGCAACGCTGCGGCGATCGCGTTGTGACGCCGCACTCTTCATTTCGCAGTACCAGGAATATGCCGTGTTAAATCATTCTGTTAATTCACCTTCC
The DNA here is from genome assembly GCF_051803255.1 of Serratia bockelmannii. Lineage (NCBI taxonomy): Bacteria > Pseudomonadati > Pseudomonadota > Gammaproteobacteria > Enterobacterales > Yersiniaceae > Serratia > Serratia bockelmannii. The sequence continues at coordinate 64,361 of NZ_CP196512.1, forward strand.
CCGCGCCGCTGGCTCAACCCTCTGCTGCTGGCGCTGGTGTTGATCGGCCTGAACATGCGGCCGCTGTTGACTTCGATCGGCCCGTTGCTGCCGACGTTGCGCCAGGCCACCGGGCTGAGTTTTGGCGGCGCGGCGCTGTTGACCACGCTGCCGGTGCTGATGATGGGGCTGATGGCGCTGGCGGGCGGCACCATCAATCGGCTGTTCAGCGAACGCAGCGCCGTGACGTTGAGCCTGCTGGCGATCGGGCTGGGCGCGCTTTGGCGCGAACTGGCCCCCGGCAGCGTGCAACTGCTGATGAGCGCGGTGCTGGGCGGGCTCGGTATCGGGGTGATCCAGGCGGTGATGCCCGGCATCATCAAGCATCACTTCCTTAAAAGCATGGCGCTGGTGGCCGGGCTGTGGTCGGCGGCGCTGATGGGCGGCGGCGGGTTGGGGGCGGCGATCACCCCGTGGCTGATGAGCGTAGGGCACGACTGGCACAGCGCGCTGGCCTGGTGGGCGTTGCCGGCCCTGGTGGCGCTAGTGGCCTGGTGGCCGGTCAGCCGTGGGCTGTCTCGCCTGGGCGCGGCGGGAGAACACCGCGGGCCAGGCCTGCTGCGCAACCGGCGCGCCTGGCTGCTCGGCGCCTATTTCGGCCTGATCAACGGCGGCTATACCAGCCTGATCGCCTGGCTGCCGCCGTATTACATGCAGCTCGGCTGGCAGCCGCAGGCCAGCGGTTCGCTGCTGGCGTTGATGACCTTTGGCCAGGTGGTGGGGGCGCTGCTGCTGCCGGCGCTGGCGCGCAATCATGACCGGCGGCCGCTGCTGTTGCTGGCGCTGATGATGCAGCTGATCGGCTTTATCGGCCTGATTTATCTGCCGCAGACGTTGCCGTGGCTGTGGGTGCTGGTTTCCGGGCTGGGGCTGGGCGGCGCGTTCCCGCTGTGCCTGGTGCTGGCGCTCGATCACCTGCACCAGCCGGCGGCGGCCGGGCGACTGGTGGCCTTCATGCAGGGCGTCGGCTTCCTGCTGGCGGGCGTCACGCCTTACCTTTCCGGCCTGCTGCGCGACTACAGCGGCGGCTTCGTGCTGGACTGGCAGATCCACGCGCTGCTGGTGGTGGTGCTGATCGCCATCACCTGGCGCTTCCATCCGCACAGCTACCGGCGGGCGTTCGCCGAATAATATTTCTGTCATTGCCGCTCCCTATAGTGACGTTGCTTTTACTTCTGGGCGATAACAACGAAAAGGGACAATGACATGCACAACACCAAAACCCGGTTGGCGCTGCTGGTCGGCTGCATGGCGCTGAGCGCCAACCTGTGGGCCGACGCGCAGCCGGTGCAAGCGACGCTGGCCGGGCATGCGCTGCTGCCGGTGAAATCCGCCGTTTCCACGCCGAAGGACGCGCCGAGCGATCTGCAGCAGAGCGGCAAATACACCAGCGGCAAACGCGTCACCGAGCTGGGCAGCGTGGCGGGCAAATCCGCCGATCGCCTGACCGGCCTCGGCCTGCCGATCGACGGCCAGCCGCTGCAGGGCCACTCCGGCATCAAACACATGCCCGACGGCACCTACTGGGTGCTGACCGACAACGGCTTCGGCAGCAAGGCCAACTCCCCGGACGCCATGCTGTACCTCAACCACTACAAGATCGATTTCAAAGACGGCACGGTCGCGCCGCTGAAGACGGTGTTCCTGCACGATCCGGATAAAAAGGTGCCGTTTCACATCATCAACGAAAGCACCGAGAAACGTTATCTGACCGGCAGTGATTTCGATCCGGAAAGCTTCCAGTTTGCCGATGATGCCTTGTGGATCGGTGAAGAGTTCGGGCCTTACCTGATCAAGGCCGACCTGAACGGCAAGGTGCTGGCAGTGTTCGACACCCAGGTAGACGGCAAGGTGGTGAAATCGCCGGACAACCCGACGCTGACCCTGCCGGGCGCGCCGGACGGCAAGCAGAACTTCCAGGTGGCGCGCTCCAAAGGCTTTGAAGGCATGGCCGCCTCGCCGGACGGCAGCAAGCTGTACCCGCTGCTGGAAGGGGCGCTGTGGGACGGCGAGCAGTTCGAGAACGTCGGCGGTAAACGCTACCTGCGGGTACTGGAGTTCGACGTCAAACAGCAGGCCTGGACCGGCCGCAGCTGGCAGTACGTGCTGGAAGACAACCAGAACGCCATCGGCGACTTCAACATGATCGACGCCACCCACGGGCTGGTGATCGAGCGCGACAACGGCGAAGGCACGCCGGATAAAGCCTGCGCCGCCGGCGCGCCGACCGACAACTGCTTCAGCCAGGTGGCCAAGTTCAAGCGGGTGTATAAAATCGCCTTCTCGGACGCCAACGTCGGCAAACCGGTCGAAAAACTGGGCTATATCGACCTGATGAACATTCAGGATCCGAACAAGCTGGCGCGCAAGCCGCTGAACGACGGCGTGCTGACCTTCCCGTTCTTCACCATCGAGAACGTGGACGTGGTGGACGCCAACCACATCATCGTCGGTAACGACAATAACTTCCCGTTCTCCTCCAGCCGCCAGCCCAATATGGCGGATGACAACGAGTTCATCCTGCTGGACGTGAAGGATTTCCTGAAGTAGCGCTCCCCCTGGCCGCCGAATCGCCGGCGGCCGCCATTTCCCGCTTAGCGCAACGAACAAACTGCGCTATAATCAGCGCCTTGCTTCTTCTCTTCTCCAAGGAAGATCCTCGTCCCCGGTGGGGCGGCCGGACTTCAAATCCGGTTGGGGCCGCCAGCGGTCCTGGGCAGGTTCGACTCCTGTGATCTTCCGCCAAAGATTGTCCGGGTAGTTCCTGAAAAGTCCATTAAAATGCATAAAATCAATTTGTTATATGGTTTTATTGTCCGCTGGTGTCCGTGCGTTACCGCCTGAATCCGAGAAAAATGTGTATAATGGTGCGTATAATGTTTTTATACACAGAATCCACTTATACACATGCTCCTAACTGACATACAAATTCGACGTTCCAAGCCGCAGGAAAAGCCCTACACCCTCAACGATGGCCAAGGCCTGTCTCTCCTTATCAACACTGACGGGAGTAAAGGTTGGCGTTTTCGCTATCGCTATGCCGGAAAAGCCAAGCTAATGTCCTTTGGTACCTACCCTTTGGTAACGCTGGCCGACGCGCGAGAAAAGCGCGGAGAGGCCCGTAAGCAAGTTGCTAATGGCATTGACCCTGTAGCCGAGAAAAAGGCGCAAAAGCTCGCTCGGAAGCTTTCTGTTGAGAATTCCTTTGAAGCTATTAGCCGCGAGTGGCACACGAACAAGGCTAACCGGTGGACTCTGGCCTACAGGGAAGAAATCATGCGTACCTTTGAGCAGGATGTGTTTCCGTACATTGGTCAACGTCCGATTGCAGAAATTAAGCCCTTGGAGCTGCTGGAAGTGCTACGGCGCATTGAGAAGCGTGGGGCATTGGAAAAGACCCGTAAGGTACGCCAGCGCTGCGGAGAGGTATTCCGCTACGCCATTATTACCGGTAGGGCAGAATATAACCCAGCCCCAGATCTGGCCAGCGCATTAGCCGTTCCCAAGCAAAAGCATCACCCGTTCCTTTCGGCCGAGGAACTGCCTTATTTTGTTAAGGATTTGGAGGGATATACCGGCAGCATCATCACCAAGAATGCAGCGAAGATCGTTATGCTGACCGGCGTCCGCACGCAAGAAATGCGCTTTGCTACATGGGAGGAAATTGATTTTGAACGGGGTATCTGGGAGATTCCCGCCGAGCGCATGAAAATGCGCCGCCCGCACATTGTACCGCTCTCTACTCAGGCGGTTGAATTGCTTAAACAGCTACAACCGATCACAGGTCACTATCCTTACATTTTCATTGGACGAAACAATCGTAGGAAACCCATAAGCAAAGAAAGCGTGAATCAGGTAATAGAGCTGCTTGGGTATAAGGGGCGAGCTACCGGTCACGGTTTCAGGCATACGATGTCTACTATTTTGCATGAGCAAGGGTTTGACTCTGCCTGGATAGAGATGCAGCTTGCCCACGTGGACAAGAACGGTATTCGCGGTACCTACAACCATGCGCAGTACCTTGAGAAACGCCGTGTGATGCTGCAATGGTACGCCGATTTTATCTCGGGCCTTGCTCGCTAGAAAATGCCGCCAATAAATCGTTAAAACCCCTTGGCGCGCAATGCTACCCCCGCCACGCCTGCCCGCTTTATGTGTCACTTTTCATGCAGGTGCATGAGAGGCCGCAGGCCGCGCCGCTGCTGGCGCGGCAGGGGATAAATAATGCATGTTCTTGTATGCAAAATCATGCACCTTATGCATGCACGCGTTTTTTGACACTCGCTAGCCAGGAAAAAGGCTGTTTTTGGGGAAGGATAGGGCGCGCGTGATGGAAGCGGGCGTGATTATCTCATTATAGCGAGGCCATATATGGGGTCTTACGCCGCCTTTCTTCCCGTCTGCGTTTTTGTTATTTGGCCGCCTCAGATATTGATTGCAAAATCACCTTTGCGGTTCTAGTTCTTCTTTAAACTCTTCACTACTGTTCACTTGGATAAAAAATTAGTTAAATCAATAAATAAAACTGTGATGAGTCATTTCCTCACTCGTCACCCGGTGTTCACTGCTGCTCACTCGGCTAAGAAGGGCCTTTTCTCTGGCTAGCCTGGGGTTGTGCTTGTACGCCTGTTTCTGCCTATTAATAAACGGCTATTCATGGCTCGTTTATTTTTTAGGTTTGCCAAGGTTTGCCAATAAAGGTCAATATTAACCTATATGCCCATTTGGTTGAAAAATAGGCATAAAAGCTGTCCCACCACACAACAACGCCTTGTTGCCACTCCGGTAAATATTCACATAATAGGGCGCTACCGAAGTTCACACAGTCCCGGCCAGCGTTGGCCGGACACCAAGAGGTAGCGTTTTATGTTGACCGTTTCCACCCCCACCCCATCCACCCCGCCGCCGGTTATTCCTGGCAGTTACACCCCGCGCGAGCGCTTTATCCGCCTGCCGGAAGTGCTCTACACCACCGGTCTATCCCGCTCCACCGTGTACGAGATGATGAGCCGCCGGCAGTTCCCGGCCCAGCTCTCCCTCGGCGGTAAAAACGTCGCCTGGCTGGCCTCTGAGGTCGAGCAGTGGATGGACGAACGTATCGCTAACCGTCACCAGGGGGCCGCCGCATGATGCAGCTAACCTTTGGTCGCCAGCATTTCACCCTTGATGAGCGCGACGCGCTGTTTGTGGCGGAAGCTATACTGTTGCAGCGTAAAGAGCCTGGCGTCGTCTTGCCGGAGCACCGCAGTGAAAAACACGGCGTTATTCGTCTGGCGAGTCGCCAGGCTGAGCCGCGCCTGTTTCGCGCCGGGCCGGTGCTGCTGACCTGCGCGGCGGCCGATACTCGCAACGACCAGCTGACCGACTGTTGATCACTATGCAATCGATTGAACGTCCGGGGGCATCTTACGGCTTGCCCCCACGTCCGGCCCTGCGCTATAGTCCTCCCGCTGCCGCAAAATCGGCCGCCGGGCGTAGGAACCCGTGTTTAATCTTGGCGACACAACACGCGCCACGCGTGTTTTTTTATGTCACAGCCTTAGTGCGCTCATTTTTTGCGCGGTGGATGTTATGCTACCGCAGCAGTCAATCAATGGTGGCTCAGGCGGGGCAGCCTTCGGGCTGGCCGGTTTCCAAGGTTGCCGGTATTCCTACCCCCGTCTGGGCTACCACCATTGAGTGTAGGAACTCCGGTGGTAGCGGTAATTCGCTAACCTTGGAGGCTGCCGTTATGGCTACGACCCTCACCCCGACTCACCCGACATTTTGCTTTTTGTTTGCGGCCGTGCGCCGGTCTGCGCTGACGGCTTCACCGCGTATTGTACGCACCGTGGCAGATACCGAACGCAACGCCCGCCGCCTGCTGGCCCGTGATTACGTGTTGTCCTTTGCCGGTCGTCTGCCGGTTAAGGCGGCAGCATGAATACCCTGGCCGACCGCTACTACCGCGACACCCATTACCCAATCCCGCATGCCGATTTTCTGCGTCTCCAGCATGCGCACGCCACCGGCGTGCTGTTCCTTGACCTGCTGGACACCCTCGACCTCGGCGGGCAGCGCCCCGACGCCGTGCAACAGGCATCGTTTGCCTCGGTCATTGCCTTGCTGACCGACCAGCTCGGCCACGTCGTCAACACCTGTGAAACCCAAATCCTTGCCCGCATGGAGGCCACCGCCGCATGAACACTGCATCCTGTTTACCGATTGAAGTCCGTACCGCCGTTTTCCGCCGCGCCGTGGCACAAGCCTATCTGGACACCTGCGCCTTTTACCGGGTGAGCCTCGGGTACACGCTGGACGAGCTGCAGATGACGATTGCCCTGCGTCTGGAAGGGCACTTTGTGCGTCAGTACGGCGCAGAGGATGGCATGGACATGGCGTGCACCATGCTGAGTGATATGGTGCAGCCGGACGTTCTGGTGGCCGCGCCGCGCCTGACCGCGCTGGGGCAAAAGATGATGGACGAGCTGTGCTGCGAGCGCCTGTCGGCGGCACAGAACGCCACCGTACACTGAGGAGAAAACCATGAGCGCCCAGTTCGTTTCCCAGACCGTACGTACCGCCACTGGCCACTGGCCGGTGATACTCCCGGCCCTCGGCATTGCCTTGCAGCCAAACGGCAAGCCGCAGCCGTGCCCGACCTGCGGCGGCAAAGACCGCTTCCGCTTCGACAATCAGGACGGACGCGGCACCTGGTTCTGTAATCAGTGCGGGGCCGGTGACGGCCTCAACCTGGTGGAAAAGGCCCTGTCACTGTCTGCCCGGGCTGCCGCCGAACAGGTGGCTGCCGTGATGGGGGATAATGCCAGCACTTTACCACCGGCCGCTAAGGCCGGTCATTCACCACAAGACAAGGCCGAGGCCCAGCGCAAGGCCGCGCGACAGGCACAGGCTCTGGTGGCTGCCGCTCAGTCCCAGACCGGCAACGCCTATCTGAGCGCCAAAGGCTGGCCGGAGGCAGAAACCCTGACCTTGCAGGGGCAACCGCTGCGCGTTGGCGGTATCACCTTCCACCCCGGCGACCTGCTGTTGCCGCTGCATAATGCCGAGGGTGAGGTGGTCAACGTGCAGCTGATTAACGCCAACGGTGATAAACGCATGCTGGCAGGCGGGCAGGTGAAAGCCGCCTGCCACATTCTGAACGGCCCGGACAGCGCGGTTATCTGGCTCACCGAAGGCTACGCCACCGGTCTCACCGTGCACCGCCTGACCGGTGAGACGGTGTGCGTGGCGCTCAGCGCCAACAACCTGGCGGCCGTGGCGGAGCAGGTACGCAGCCACTACCCGGACGCACGGCTGCTGCTGGCGGCCGATAATGACCGCAGCGGCACCGGGCAGACCCGTGCCGCCGAGGCGGCCGCACTCACCGGCGGCACTCCGGCGCTACCGCCCACGGAGGGCGACTGGAACGACGTTTATGGCCGGGAAGGGGCAGACGCTACGCGTGCCCAGCTCCGGGCGTTCAGCCAGCCGCCGCAGCCCAGCCCGTTCGACACGCTGAGCGATGCCGATTTGAAAGCCATGAGCGCCAGCGAGAAAGCCGAACTGCTGGCCGAGCACTACGGCAACACCCTGGCGGTGCCACCGGTGGGGGAAGAGCTGTGCCGCTATACGCGTGGCGCCTGGCAGGTGCTGCCGCACCGGCAGCTGAGCCGGGAGATTGCCGCATTGTTCCAGAAGGTGCGCGCACCGTTCTCCGCCGCCGGTATCAACAGCATTTTGGACACCCTCAAGCTGATGGTTCCGCAGATGGGCGACCCGGCCCGCCGGTTGATAGGCTTTCGTAACGGAGTGTTTGATACCGTTAGCGGGCAGTTCAGCGCCCACCGGCAAGAGCACTGGCTGCGCACCGTCAACAGCGTGGACTATACGCCGCCGCGTGCCGGGGAGAACCTGGCCGACCATGCGCCGCATTTCTGGCAGTGGCTGACGCGGGCCGCCGGGGGCAACCACGATAAACAGGAGCGCATCCTCGCGGCGCTCTTTATGGTACTGGCCAACCGCTATGACTGGCAGCTGTTCCTCGAAGTGACCGGCCCCGGTGGCAGCGGCAAGAGCGTGATGGCGGCCATCGCCCGGTTGCTGGCCGGTGCCGACAATACCACCTCTGCCACCATCGATAACCTGGAGTCGGCGCGCGAGCGCGCCAGCGTGGTCGGCTTCTCACTGATACTCCTGCCCGACCAGGAAAAGTGGAGCGGTGACGGGGCGGGTATCAAGGCCATCACCGGCGGCGACGCGGTCGCCATCGACCCGAAATACCGCGACGCTTACGCCGCCCATATCCCGGCGGTGATTTTGGCGGTCAACAACAACCCGATGCAGTTCAGCGACCGCAGCGGCGGGGTCTCCCGGCGACGAGTGATTATTACCTTCCCGAACGCGATACCGCTGATCGAGCGCGACCCGCAGTTGCTGGACAAAATCACCCAAGAGCTGGCAGTCATCGTGCGCCACCTGATGCAGCGCTTCGCCAACCCGAACGAGGCCCGCACACTGCTCCAGGCGCAGCAAAGCTCGGACGAGGCGCTGACCATCAAACGCCAGGCCGACCCGCTGGTTGACTTCTGCGGTTACCTGACGGTGCTCGGCACCCCGGAAGGCATGATGATAGGCAATGCCAACATCACCCCGCCGAATCCGCGTCGCTACCTGTATCACGCCTACCTGTCGTTTATGGCGGCACGGGGCTATCAGCACGTGATGAACCTGACGGCCTTTGGTCTCGCGGTGCCGCAGACGCTGAGAGAGTATGAGAAAACTCTGCTCAAACGTAAAACCCGGCTGGGGATGCAGACCAATGTGGTATTGAGTGAAGAGTGCGAAGCGGACTGGCTGCCGAAGTGTGGGGCGGTGTGACGATGAGCAGGACGATCGGCCGGGCCGATCAATTGCCCTTTATTGATCTGCCGAATCCATTGGACGCTCAATCATCGCACCGCCTATAGTGACAGTGAAAAATACGCAACAACACCAGGGCATTACCCCGGCCGCAGAGCGGCCGGTATCATAACGACAAGCGCTCCCAAACCGGCTCAGGCCGGTTTTTTATATCCTCGTTTCGCCCCCCTATTGACGCTGTACTGAATCGCAGGGCTGCCCGACAGTCAGTCGGATGAGGGAACGGCGGGAGGCTTAACGACCGCGCCCCGACGCTGCCCCTGCGTCGGCATCACCACCCCCCAGGGGTAGGCCGGCTGCTGTTCTTTCTCATACTGATAAACAATGAGCCGCGCCAGATTGCGATTGTCATAACGGCGGCCGAAATTGAGCGCAATGCTGCTGGGGGCGGCCAAAATCACGTGGATGCGTTCGGCGCCACACGCCGTCAGCATTTTGACCTGTTCGATAAATTGCAGCGCCAGCCGGGTTTGTTTCGACAGCGACCAGTGATTACCGAGCGTTGTGGCGTTCAGCGAGAGATGTGACAGCGGGTAGGTGGGGAAAGTTTGGCGTATGGCGGCAATGTCGGCCTGGTAGGACACCGAGATCGCCAGCACCACATCTTTGGCCGCTGAGGTGACGAGGCTTTCCATCAGGCTAAAATCGGCGCGGTCATCATCGGCATTGTTGTCAATCAGCCGCCAGGCCTCTTGCGCTCGGTCCCAGTCATAGACGCAGACCGGGCCGTTGTCATCGAGAATGGCGCCAATGTAGAAGGTGAACGGAACCGGCAATTGCCCGCCATACACCAGTGTCAGATCCTGATGATCGATACCGTCAATGCGGGTGGCGATATTGCTGGCCAGCGTGCTGATATTGTCGTCAAAGGCCTCTTCCGGGTGACTGATTGCGCCATCCCGCATCCGCTGCGTCATATCGAGGGTTAATGCGTCTATCTTTCCGTTGAAATGACGAGGTACCGTTTTATACAGCGGCGTGGTCGCGACTTTCCGCAGCGCTCTCCCTTCGATAACCACCACCTTTTTGCGCACCGTGATTTTAGCCTCCTGGTAAGCGTCGACCAGCAGCCAGACAAATCCCCCCAGAATGATGAATGCCGCCACGAAATTGATGAAATAGTCCGTGATGACATTCCCCTCGGAGACGGCCAGCGAGAAGCGGGCATCGCCTTTCTCCAGCGTTAACGCCTTCCCCAGCGAGTTGTTCACACTCAGGATCCCGGCGCCAAGCAGCATGATGAGGTATTGGATTTTCCGCTGGCGCGTTTTCCAGTCGACCAGCTTTATCAGAATATATTTTGCCGTTTCCATGTCAGCGTTTTTCCCTTATGTGTGCTTTGATCTTCAAAAACATCTCGGCCTGATACAGCGCGTCATCCAGCGCGTTGTGGCTGCCGTGATTTTTGAGATTAAATTGGGCGTCGATACGGCTGGAGCGGGTGTCTTGCCAGCGGCTGCCGGTGGCCCCCATGTACAGGGCTTTGATATCGAGGGCGGCAAAGCCAAACGGGTTATGGCCGAGATAAACGTGAAAGTAGTAATTGATGAATGACCAGTCGAAAGCCGCATTGAAACCGACGAAAATCGGTTTACTCGTGGCGTCGGTGACCGCGGTGACCGCGGTGACCCAGTGAGCAAATCGCTGCATGGCCGCTTTCGGATCGATGCCGCGGGTTATTTGGGTCTGCAGATTGAAACCGGTGACGGCCAGCGCTTCAGGATCGTAATGCAGATTCAGCGGCTGCACTTCAATGTAAAAGCGTTCCGCCGGGTTGTCGATGACGCAGGCGCCAATAGAGAGCAGGCTGCACACGCCGGGTATGGGCCCGGCAGTTTCAATATCGACCGAGATAAAGCCTTCATGTTCAACGCTCATTTTTAACCTCGCTGGTGCGTGGGTGCTTGCCGCCGCCTTCCCAGTCGCGGGTGCGCAGCCACTGTTCAAAATAAAACAGCCAGAGCGACGCCCAGGGAATGATCGTGTCGCTGATTTTTAACTGGGCGCGCCATTCGCTGAGCCCATTGTCGGCCTGTGAGCCAGGCAAAAACAGGCACAGCCTGGCGCCGGGAATATGCTTATCGGCGGGATACAGGTGCGGAATAGCCCGCGTACCGGCCAACGCGAAGAGATCCGGTTCTGTCACCACGCAAATCGGTGGGGTGAGCAGGCTATATCGGATCGCGACCTTGTAGCGGCGGCTGAACAGCGAGGGTTGCAGCCATCCTTCCCATAGCAGGGTGCGATCGTGATGGATAATGCGCAGCCGTTCATACGGGCTGCCGGCTTTCAACGCGTGATATTGCTGGGCGAGGGTCAGCGGTTTGCAGTGATGCTTGATAACCACGTTATTCACCGTAGAAGGTGTTTTTAGGCACGCCGGCCTGGGCCGCCGTGCTGGCGAGGCCGGTGGCGATCAGCCCGCCGGTTTTCTTATCAAGTTGCAGGCTGCCTTGTTCTCTGGCCGACTGCATATGCTCCATCAGACGTTGCCTGACGACATCGACCGGCTTTTTGCCGAAGCCGTCTTCGAGGCTCAGGAACAGGTTGTCTTCCCCCACGCTGGCGGCGATGGTGTTAAACGTCGCCTGGGCCGCGGCATGCCACTGGTAAAAGGTTTCACTGCGCTGAGGCCCCTCATCCTGCTCTGAGCGGTTCCACTTCTCGGCGAAGTTTTCCTCCGGCATGTGCGGGTTGCTGACCTGTATTTCTCCCTGTATCGACACAATGAAATCCGGCATCAGTTCCAGCACGTCTAACAGAATATCCAGGTCGTTGTCGTAGGAGCGCCTGTCAGCAATGATGTGGTTGTAGGCATGACAAGCCAGCGTGGTGATGATGACCGAAATCGGGCGGCAGCGCTGCCGGACATCATCCTGCTCGGCGGCCCATTCGTCACGGTGGCGTTTGAGAATTTGTACGATGCGATTAAGCAATTTCTTGTCGGTGCTGTCCGGCAGCGGGAGCAGCGCCTCGGTGCCCACGCGGCTGGCGGAATCCATGACCAGAATGGTGCGCAGGGGCTGCACGCTGGCGCTGCTATCGAACCACTCGGCGTAGCCGCTGGGGTTGGACTCCTTCCAGGCGGTGTGCGCATCTACGACCCACAGCGGCTGGCCCGGATGTTGTGCGCCGGTGTGTTCGCGGCCCGGCGTGATATCCAGATGATAATCTCCGGCATAGTTGATACGGAATCCACGGGGTAAATCGCTTAGTAGATCTTTATAAGTGTTATGCGACTCCAGTCGCCGGCGAATGGCCGATATTACGCCGGTATAATCCGCCTGGGTGGCATGGGGCAGATAACAAATCAGGTCAATATCGTATTGCTCTTCATTTTTGGGCTTAACGGTGGTGTTGAGCCGCACGCTGCCCTGCGGGTAAATAACGGCATCTTGCAATAGCGGATCGTCGCCTTCAGACAGGAAGGTGCCGACCCCGTTATAGGCGCTTTTGATGTTGGCGTATTGGGTTTTGGTGAGATCCAGCGTTTCAATAATTTGCGATAATAAATCGGCGATACGCTGCTTTTTTCCTGCCGGCAGGCTTCTGGCGGTAGCGGAACCGTACATAGTATTTCCTTATGCTATGGGGGCCGCTGTACTGCGGGTGTGAGAACGCCACAGCGGCCAATAATAAAAAGGGGTGAAGCGATGGGCCGCAAGCGGGCCCACACACCGTATCACTCATGAAACTCGGGTGACGTCAGGGGCATTCCGGCAGGCTGAGCAGGTTATTGGGGTGTTCGCCGTCATTTTGCGTTTTGAGGTATTTATTCCCCGCCGCGCTGGTTGAGATAATCACCCAGACGGAATGGCCATTTGCGGTGACCCAAAAGCGCCAGGTGCCCGCCTCGATCCCGGCAATGGCGTCTGCCTGGGGCAGTGACCAGCGGGTGCCATCGGCGTTGACGCCGCCAATAGCCTGAATGCGCTCATGCGCGTTTTGGCGATCGGATTTTCTGATACAGGTAACTTGATGGTCCGACATAACAACTCCTCGGTTAGGGAAATATTTACGCATAGGCGTAAGGGAAAACAGAAATAATGGGCCCGGATAGCCCTTTACATAACCTGGGTTGAAATCACTGCTATAAATGTATAGTCGGCTAATGGTGGTGCATTCAATAGCCAGTCTATTACGGGTGCTGAAGTTTCTAATTATCTGTGGCGTTAATGATGTTTTTTGCCCTCATTAAAGTCAACATCAATAGGATGGTTTTCTTGATTCGTTATCACATAATTTTTATAATTTGAAAAAATAATTATTATAATTCATATTTATTTCAATAATATATTGACGGTGTCTCTACTCTGAATGCGTTTATGTTAGTAATTTAATTTAATTTAATTTAATTTAATTTTTATTAATCGCAATGCTGGGTTTTATCTGTCATTGATAGGTTGCGCATCAGCCTGATAACCCTATTAAACTCATGAGGGATATCAGGGCGACTGGGGTTAGGGCTGTTTTTTAGCCTGAGCGGGTGGGTATACCTCCGCTATGCGCAAGGTGTAAATCATGGTGGCGTTGGGGGGGACTTTAGGTGGATAGCCTTTATCTCCGTAAGCCTGCTCGGGGGGAACCACCAGGGTCATCGTACCGTGGTTTTTCAGCAGCGAGATGGCTTCTTTAAACAACGGTGGGAAATCCGCCACCGGCTGCGACAGTGTGGCACCAGTCGCTTCCATATCTTGCACCACGGTGCCGTCGACCAGCGTTTCTTTTACCACCACATCCACCGAGGCGGTAGCGGGGATCTGCGCATCGCCCGCATAGTCGATACGGTACCAAAATCCGGATGATGCCTGGTGAACACGCTGATCTTTCTTGAATTCCCTTAGATAGGCCGCACCTTTTTGCCGTTGGGTTGCGCTGATTTCTTCTCTTGCGGATACCACTTTTTTCTCGGCGGCGGCCAGGGTGTTATTGAGTTCATCATCCGACAACATCCGCTTGCCCGCAAAGGCATCTGCAATGCCGGCCAATAGCATTCCCTTCTCCGCTCTCACTCCCCAACGCTGCCGTTCTTCCTGCATTTGCAGAATTTCCTCTCCCAGTGAAATGCCTGCGGCGTAATCCTCACGCGGTTGTGCGCCTTTGAGCTCATCGGCCGTCACCAGACGGGGACTTCGCGCTTGCAAAGAAGCCATGTTGGCTCGCGTATCTGCCAGTTTCTTAACGGTTTCATCCAGTTCGGTTTGCATCAGTTGACGCTGTGACCGCCATTCAGCTTGCTGTTCCCGCAGCACCACGTCGCGCTTTTCCGCTTCCATCAGCAAATTCTTTTGGTGGTTGGCTGCCGCCGATAAGGCCTGGTTTTCCGACTTAGCTTTTGACAACTGCTGTTGTAATGCCGCTCGATCCTGATACCACTGTTGCCGTATCTGTAAGAGGTTGGCTTTCGCCTGGCGTTCTGTCGGGGTCATGCTCAGCGACTGACGCAAGCTCTGCGCCAATTGTGATAGCGCAGCCCAATCCGGCGTTGCCGTTACGGCGTTTTGCTGCAGACGGGAGAGCTGTAATTTTAGCTGGGCTATTTCCGTGCGCTGTTGCTGGATCTCCTTATCCTTAATTCGCCAGGATTCGCGTTGAGGTGGCGGTTTTTTATCAGTCTTACCTTTCTCGACGCTTTGGGTTGGGCGTTTTTCTGTGCGAGAGCTATCCAGTACGGCAGGGGCTTTTTCAGCCGGGTAGCTTTTTTCGCTGTATTGCTCGGCAAACTGCAGCAAAGCCAGAATATCGGCATTACCCTTGCTTGGCGCCGATGAAGCCGCTGGTAGCATCAGCCCTCCCGCCAGACAGGCCAAAAAACGGTAGGTAAACCGTTTCCAGACGATCATTTTATCGCACCACCGCGTTTCGCCAGTTCGGTAAGTAACGCCTGATTAATCTCGGCGCATTGATAGCTCACCTGATAACGATAGAGGGCATCAACGGTCTCTTGCGTGCGCTCGTTGACCTGGGTACGCACACCGGCGTATTGCGAAGCGCCGGACATCAGGTTGTCGAACACCTGTTTTTTTGCCGGGTAATCCGCCGTTTTCAGTGTCCCCAGTGCGCTTAAATTCTGTTGGCACTGCTTTAAATCCTGGGTTTCACGCTTGACCTTTTCATCCTGCAATGTGCTGGCCGAAGCGGATTTTGTCTGGGGCATTTTGGTGGACTGGCAACTGCTGACCAACAGTACACACATCAATACCGCCGTGATGGATAGGGGTGAATGGCTCATGTTCAAATTCCTTTTCTCGGTTGGTGGCAGGTTAAACCGCCTTGCAGCATCCAATGGAACAGCTCGTTACTTCGTTTAAAATTCAATTTTCTCATCGCCGCTCGTTTGTGCGAGCTGATGGTCTTTTCCTTGATACCCAGGAAGCTGGCTACGCAGGCAGGTGTTTTTCCCTGCTTGAGTTGATGCAACACTTCGCGTTCTCGTTGTGTGAGCGCTAAGTGTTGCAAGTTCTCCGAAGTAGATTGTGTTTTTACCGATGTCTTTTGCAGGGAAAGCATGACGTTTTCCATTAGCTGCAAGAGTAAGCTTACCGATTGGTGTCGATAAAGGATGTTAGATTTATTAACGCTACGGTATAAGTGCTGCAAATGGGTATCTTTTCTGTCAGCGATGGCGACATACACTGGTTTATCGTTGTTCATACAGATTGCGCTGCCAGGCGCAATCAAAGTGCCGCAACGTATTGCCTGAAAAACGATATCTGTCGTTTTTCCGTAGGCGAGATGGGAGGAAAACTCTACTTGCTGGCCTTGGTTTTTTAAGTAAATGGTCAATGCCATCGCTAATCCGGCGGTATAAAATTTGTCATCGTCAATGATGACGATGTTCAGTGTCTTATTCATGATGGCATTTTGCGTGCTTTTCATGTTTTGGGTTGCCTGTGCTCTGAGTATTCATAGTGCCTTGGTCATCAATGTTTTTTTGCATGTCGACGGTCAGCTAGGGAACTAATCGCCACCTGGCTGATGTGGGTAGTAAAAGCGTGTTTTTGGATTGATAAAACTGTGTTGTTTGTGTGGAGGACAGGCTAGCGAATTAACGATGTGATACACAACTTAATTGTTTTCATTGTTTTTTATTATGGTTTTATTCTGTTTTTTTATTTTTTTTAGCGTTTTGTTCTTTCCTTTTTCTGTTATTAATCGGTTGGTGAGGTGGTTAAGTCATGGTGATATTCAGTACGATTAGGGGGGAGGTTTAACCGCTTGCCAGGCACGCGATTAAACCTTTGTGAGAGTTACTGTTCTGTTATAGCGCAGACAAAAATTGGGTTATCTAATCGCTTGTAGATAACTGAGTTTTCCTTCAGGTGTTTTGTTTCTAGATAGAAGGAAACGCCTGGAACTTCTGGTAATACGTAATGTTGCCAGAGTGTATCGGGCACGTTGTCTTTAGGATTGCGCTTTTCACTCGTGATTACAGCTACACTATAACCGTTTATATCCGCCGGTTTATGTGTGACGAAAATTGTTCTGTATATCGTGTAATTTTCACTTTTGTCTTTAAGGGAGCCTATCACCAGAACTTCACTGTGCTCTTTATGAAGGGTAATGACATTTATATTCGCGTTAAACTTAATCCAGTTGCCATTCTTTGTTGCAATACTCGAATTCACTTGAGTATCGCAGCGGAACGGTTTCCAGCTAAGACTGTTTAGGTAAAAGAAAAACAGCCCCATGCCAATGACGCTAAAAATAGATACCCAGACGATTACTCTATTCATGTCACTTTACTCAACCAGTTTATAGTTATTGCAAGTTTGATAGCTCATATTGGTGCTTTTGGTACAAACCGCCATAAAGTGAACCTTTAGTTTGTCATTGGCAGGGCGTGCCCCAATATAGTAGATGTCTCGATTTATCTGCGCACAGTCTATCTTTGCATCGGAGAGCATTTCTCGCGCATGATCAAACTGTTCACTGCTTGGCTTATTGTTACCCAGGGCATAAAAATTGCATTTATCCTGAACGCCTATGAGCATTGGCTCTTCATTACTGTGCAGAGTCATCAACTTTATCGCTGCAGCAATGGCGAGTAAGGCGAAGATAAGAGCCAGGCCGGGTTTCAGCATACGCTGCAGCGTTCCTCTGAGGCCCGAATGTGTGGGATGAGGCGTTAGGTTTTGCTGCTTTACCGGCTCACTCGTGGTAACCGCGGGGGCAACCATTTCAACAGATCCATCTTCTTTCGGTGGTTTAGTTTCGGGGTGGATTTCTGCATCCATTTTAAACCCCACCCTCGGCACCGTAAGCAGAATGTCTTTGCTTACCCCAAGCGCTTCAAAGGCTTTTCTTAACTCACTGATATGGTTGCTCAAGGTGGCGCTGGACGGAGAGAATCCGTAATCCTCCCAGACGTGCTTGATCAGCGTTTCGCGCGTCAGTTCATTTCTATTGTTTTTAACTAGCTCGATTAACAATCGGTTGCCTGGTTTGGATAACCCTATAGTGAGTTGGTCATTATTCCTAAGCATTAACAGCCGGTTGTCAGGATCGAAAGTGATGATTAAATTTATTATGTATTTCATGATGATGTATTTTTTCTTTCTGGTGTTTGATCTTAAGATTAACTAAAGGTAAGAATAATCTTGTTTTAAGATTTATAAAATTTATTGGATGGGGGGCTGCCCGTCAACTTGTTTTTAGAGTGGCGTTTTTTATTGCGGATGTCGTTGAAAGCCAAGTGGTGTTATTGTTTAATTATGCGGCTCAATTCAGGTTAATAATCTATATGTGTTGTGTTTTTTGTTTTAATTTGGTTTTTTAATCTAATTTTTTTAAATTAAATAGATTATTTATCTTTTTTGTTTTTTTGTGATTACTATATTCACCAGTTGCCGGTAGCCATAACGTAGCAAGTTGACAGGTGTATGTTCACCTTTCTTTCTCTGTATGTTTGGTGCCGAAATAATGGCGACTTAACGGAAATGTGACAGACCTTAATTAAGGATAAAGTAGAAATGAAATTGAATAAAATCATGATGGCTGCAGTTTTGGCATTCGGTACTGTTTCTGGTGTGCAGGCCGCCGATCAAGGACATGGTAAAGTCACCTTCACCGGTTCTATTATTGATGCACCTTGCTCTATCACTCCAGAGTCTATTGATCAGACCGTTGAGCTGGGGCAAATCTCTAAGGCTGCTTTACTCAGTGGCGGGAAATCTACCCCACGTAATTTCTCGATTGGCCTGGAGAACTGCACGTTCGGCTCACCTGCCACCAAAAATAAGGTGCAGGTAACCTTTACGGGTATGGAATCTGCGGCTAAAAATGGCCTGCTGGGGATTACCGGCACGGCTAAAGGCGCCAGCGTAGCTATCACTCAGGCTGATGGTGAAATCATCAAACTGGGCGAGCCAACGAAAGAGCAAGTATTGCAGGACGGTAACAACACGCTGAGTTTCGCTGCCTACATGCAGGGCGATACCGCTTCTTCCGCGTCTATTACTGAAGGTGAATTCCAGGCAGTGGCCGATTTTACACTGGCTTATAACTAAAAGCTCACTCCACATAAAGTAAGTGTTTTCTCTGTATGTGTGTATATGCATGCGGTATCTCCGCATGCCTTTTTGACAATATTACAAAGTATGGAGCGCGTTTTATGAGGGCGAATAATACCGTTATTATAGTGGTTTCTTGCCTGTTTTCCTTTCCAGTGCTCTCTGTTTTAGCCGGCGAGCACATTGCCGGATGGGGGCGGGTAAATATGCAAGGGTCCATTATCGACACCGCTTGTGCTATTGCGGTTAACAGCCGAGAACAAACCATTGATATGGGGGTTTTACCCTTATCGGATATTATTCGCGATGGGCAGGGTCGCAGCAAACCTTTTTCCATTGATTTAGTCAACTGCATCACTGAACGCCCTGGAAAGGAAGGCTGGAAGAAATTTCAGGTTACTTTTGATGGTGAAGCTCATGGCGGGTTATTTGGTGTTAACGGGGATGCCTCCGGCGTGGCGCTGCAAATCATCGATACCCAGGGTAATGTCGCAATGCCGGGCAAGGCTATGCCGCCAGTGGATATTATTCCCGGCGACAGCCAATTGAATTACGCCATGAGATTGGTAGCCAATAATCATGCGTTAAAAGCAGGTGATTATTTATCATCTATCCGATTTAAGTTGGACTATTTTTAATTTCTTGCTGGAAGAGTGCTGTTTTTCGCCTCGCGTAATGGATTTATTTATACTAATAAGGTAATGGCATGGAGTTTTCTTCGCTTGGAAAAATTGCACCTCTGCATTCGTTAGGATTGTTTATTTCCCTTGCGTTGGGTACTTCAGTGATAAGCGCCCATGCTGCCGATAATATTCTGTTCAATACCGATGTGCTGGATGTCAACGATCGGAAAAACATCGATCTGAGCCAATTCTCGCGCAGTGGCTACATTATGCCGGGGACCTACGGCATGGTGGTGCACGTTAATAAGAATGACTTGCCGGAGCAACAGATTGCATTTTATGCGCCGGAGGGCGACCCAAATGGCAGTCGTGCCTGCCTCAGCCCTGAGTTGGTCGAGCAACTGGGATTCAAGCCCGGCGTGCTGAAAGACCTGACCTGGTGGCGAGAGGGAGAATGTCTGAACGAGACCAGCGTACAGGGAATGGAAGTGCGTGGCGATTTGCCCACATCCTCTCTTTACCTGAGCATTCCTCAGGCTTATCTGGAGTACAGCGACGAGAACTGGGATCCGCCGTCTCGCTGGGATGAGGGTATTCCAGGGTTGCTCTTCGATTACAACGTCAATGCGCGTAGCCAGCATCAGCAGCGGGACGGATCGCGCAGTTATAGCCTCAGCGGCAACGGTACGGCGGGCGCCAACCTGGGCGCATGGCGTCTGCGTGCCGATTGGCAGGCGAATCTTGACCATCAAACGGGGAGCGGGCAACCGACCCATAAACAGCTGGACTGGAGCCGGTATTACGCCTATCGGGCAATACCGGCGCTGCGCTCGAAGCTGATGCTGGGTGAAAACTACCTGGACTCAGGCATGTTCGACAGCTTCCGTTTTACGGGGGCGAGCCTGGTGTCGGACGACAGCATGCTGCCCCCTAATCTGCGCGGTTATGCGCCGGAAGTGGTGGGAGTAGCGAAAACCAACGCCAAAGTCACCATCAGTCAACAAGGGCGTGTGCTGTCCGAGACCACGGTGGCGGCCGGACCATTCCGCATTCAGGACATCAACGATGCGATCAGCGGCGAGCTGAACGTGCGGGTGGAAGAGCAGGACGGTGGCGTGCAGGAGTTCGTGGTGAATACCGCGAACATCCCGTACCTGACGCGGCCAGGCTCGGTACGCTTCAAGCTGGCGACGGGTAAACCGTCAGACTGGCAGCACCATTCGCGCGGCCCGCTGTTCGGCACCGGCGAGTTTTCCTGGGGGGTGAGCAACGGATGGTCGCTGTACGGCGGTGCGCTGGCGGGCGGCGACTACAACGCGTTGTCACTGGGTATCGGCCGTGACCTGATGGCGTTGGGGGCGCTGTCGTTTGATGCCACCCAGTCGCGGGCGCGGTTGCCACAGGAAGACGGCACGCTCAGCGGCGGTTCCTATCGGCTCAGTTACTCAAAGAACTTCGACGAATACGACAGCCAGGTGACCTTTGCCGGCTATCGCTTCTCGGAACAGGACTTTATGAGCATGAGCGAGTATCTGGACGCGCGTTATTACGGCACCCGAACGGGGAATGGCAAGGAGATGTACACCATTACCTTCAACAAGCACTTCCGCGACTGGGGACTGAGTACCTATCTCAATTACAGCCACGAGACGTATTGGGACCGGCCGGCCAACGACCGTTACAACCTGACGCTGTCGCGTTATTTCGACGTGGGCCGGTTCCGCAACCTGAGCCTGTCGCTGTCGGCGTACCGTAATGAATACAACGGGACGAAAGACGATGGGGCCTACCTTTCACTGTCGATGCCGTGGGGGGATAACTCAACGGTGAGCTACAACACCACGGTGAACCGCGACGACACCACACATCAGGTGGGGTATTACGACCGAATTGATGAGCACAACAACTACCAGTTGCGGGCCGGCAGTTCGCGCAGCGGGGTGAATGTGAACGGGTATTACAACCATGAAGGTGATAAGGCGCGCATGAGTGCTAACGCCAGTTATCAGGAAAACCGTTACAGCGCCTTCGGGATGTCGATGCAGGGCGGCATGACGATGACGGCGAACGGTGGGGCGCTGCATCGGGCCGGGATGCCGGGCGGCACCCGCATGCTGATTGACACGCAGGGGGTGGCGGACGTGCCGGTGCGGGGCTATGGCAGCACCACCAACACCAATGCCTGGGGCAAGGCGGTCATCGGGGACGTGAACAGCTATTACCGCAACAGGGCGAGTATCGATGTGAACAAACTCGGTGATAACGCCGAAGCCACGAAGTCGGTGGTGCAGGCCACGCTCACCGAAGGCGCTATCGGTTACCGCCAGTTCGACGTGATTGCCGGCGAGAAGGCGATGGCGGTCATCAAATTGGCCGACGGCAGTGAACCCCCATTCGGCGCCACGGTAATGAACGCCCGCAAGCAGGAGACGGGTATCGTCAATGACGGCGGCAGTGTTTACCTGAGCGGCATTAACGCCGGCGATGCCATGACGGTTCACTGGAACGGCGGCGCGCAGTGTGAGGTGCGAATGCCAACGCCGCTGCCGGCAGACATGCTGATGAATACGCTGCTGTTGCCTTGTCATCCGCTGGGGGCGCGCACAGAGCCTGACGCGCGGACGCAGGGTGTGCCAGTGCCAGTGGTTGCGCCAGAGCCGGAACCGGCTTCGTAACCGCTGCGCCGAGGGATAACACGGCGTGCAGATTTAACCCAAATGCTATGAGGGCCGCTACGGCCGGGAATGAAAACATGCGAAAGAGCGAATTGAACATGAAACAACATCACGAAGGCCGCCCGGTTGCGTCCGTGCGGAAAAAGGCCCTGACGACGGCGGCAGTGGCCGGTGCCCTACTCGCGGCCTTGCTGGCCCAGCAGGCTCAGGCAGCGATAGCGCTGGATCGCACGCGGATTATTTTCGATGGTAGCCAAAAATCGGTGAGCCTGAGCGTCAGCAACCAAAACAAGCAGCTGCCTTATCTGGCGCAGGGCTGGATTGAAGACGACAAGGGCAACAAAATCCAGAGCCCCCTCACGGTACTGCCGCCGGTTCAGCGCATCGAGCCGGGC
Organism: Serratia bockelmannii; assembly: GCF_051803255.1. Lineage (NCBI taxonomy): Bacteria > Pseudomonadati > Pseudomonadota > Gammaproteobacteria > Enterobacterales > Yersiniaceae > Serratia > Serratia bockelmannii. The sequence goes on from NZ_CP196512.1 coordinate 86,506, forward strand.
AAACCGAGCCAGGTGAAAATCCAGGCGCTGCCCGTGGCGAAGACGCTGCCGCAGGATCGCGAGACGGTCTATTACTTCAACCTGCGGGAAATCCCGCCGAAGAGCACCAAGCCGAATACGCTGCAAATCGCGCTACAAACGCGCATCAAGCTGTTCTACCGCCCGGCCGCCATTGCGATGGACAAAAATGCGCCGCCGCCGCAGGAGCAACTGACCCTGAGCAAGCAGGGCGACAAGTATGTGGTCAACAATCCGACGGCGTATTACGTCACGTTGGTTGATGCCGCCACCAAAAAAGATGGCGCGGGGATCAAAAGCTTCGAACCGATGATGGTGCCGCCAAAGGGCAATTTGCCGTTGACGGTGAGTGCGGCTGAGGCAGGTAACAGCCCGGTGCTGACCTACGTTAACGACTACGGCGGCCGGCCGCAGCTGAGCTTCAGTTGCTCCGGCAGCACATGCACGGTGATACCGGCGAAGAAAGCGTAGCAGAGCACGGTCTGGCGGTGCAGGTACCGGTCAAGCGAAGGGAGACAAGAATATGGGCATGACACACGAGACGGGCAGACACCGACGGGGCCTGTGCGGAGCGATTGAGCTGAAGTATTACGGCGTGTTGTTCGGGTTGGTGCTGATGGCCCCGATAACGCTGGGGGCAGTGATGTGGTTATTGCCACCGGCGCAGGCGGCGGTGGACAACTGGGATGTCGAAGGCGCCAACGGCACCTTGTACGTTCATGGGGCGTTAACCGAGAGCGCCTGTCGGCTGGAGATGACCAGCGCCCATCAGGATGTCGCACTCGGTGAGACGGGGGCGGGGCGCCTGAGAACGGTTGGTGCGCGCGGCGAACCGATCCGATTCGAGCTGCGTTTGGAGGATTGCCTGCGCAGCCCGGCCGGTAGCCGCGATGTGCGTACCGGCGGCCTGAGCTGGGCGGACAACCAGCCGTCGGTCACGGTGAGTTTCCGTGCGGCGCGTGACGCCGATAACCCGCAGTTGATGAAGGCGCAGGGCGTTTCCGGGCTGGGGCTGCGACTTGAAAATGCGCAGGGGGAAGACGTTCGCCTGGGCAGCAGGGGGAAACCGCTGTTGCTGACGCCGGGGCAGAATACGCTGAGCTACACGATAACCCCGGAACGCACTCCCGCCGCTCTGATGGCGGGCAGCTATCGGGCCGTGGTGGATTTTCATCTGAGCTATGACTGAGGCGGCCGCAATGAATGGGATCGTAACGCTGCAGCGAACGCTGGCGGGGGTGCTGGCGGCCTTGCCGATGCTGGCTTGTGCAGCCCCCTCGGCCACGGTCACCGTCAAGGTTACCGTGGTGGCGCCACCGCCCTGCGTGATAAACGATGACCGACCGGTTGAAGTGGAGTTCGGTGATGTGATGACCACCCGGGTGGATGGCGATAACTACAAGATGCCGGTCAATTACACGCTGTCGTGCACCGGGGGCACTACGAATGCGATGAAGCTGCAGGTCAAAGGCAATGGCGCCGCGTTCGACGCGACGGTGTTGCAGACCAACAAGACCGGGCTTGGCATCGAACTGCGCCAGGGCGACGGCAAACTGGCCGTCAACAGCTGGCTGAATTTCACCTATCCGAACAAGCCCGAACTGTGGGCCGTGCCGGTAAAACAGGCCGGCACAACCCTGACGGGCGGCGAGTTCAGCGCAGGGGCCACAATGGCCGTGGATTACCAGTAACGGGAGCGGAGCATGAGCAAAACACTAAAGATCCTGTTGCTGGCCGGGGGGGTGACGGTGGGCATGACGCCGGTACAGGCCAAAGACGGTGAAGCCGACATGACGTTTCACGGCACCCTGATCGAGCCGCCGCCCTGCACCCTCAACGACGGCAATCAGGTGGAGGTCGATTTCGGCGATCGGGTGGGCATCAATAAGGTGGACGGCGAGAATTACCGGCAGGGGTTGAACTACCAAATCACCTGTGACAGCGCCGCCGGCGGGAACTGGGCGTTGACGCTCAGCCTGAGCGGCAGTGCGGCAGGGTTCGACAGTGAAGCCCTGTTGACGGACAAAGCCAGCCTCGGCATTCGGGTGTACCAGAACGATAAACCCTTCACCCCGAACAGCACGGTGAAGATAAATCTGGCCAACCCGCCTCGGTTGGAGGCGGTACCGATCAAACAAGCGGGCGCCACGTTGACCGAAGGGGCCTTTGAGGCCTGGGCCACGCTGCGTGCCGATTATGAATAAGGAGCGCGACATGAAAGGGGAATCGGGCTGGCGCCAACCCTCGGGGGATCCACGTTCTCGGGTGGGTGCCCTGCTGTTGGTGCCGATGTTGATGGCCGCACCGCTATCGGCGCTGGCCGCGGGTGACAATAACCTGTACCTGCATGGCGCTCTGGTCGCAGAGCCCTGTGTGATACCGCCGGGCGATGAAGAAATCACGCTGGATTTTGGCACCATTATCGACAAGTACCTGTACCTGAACACGCGCACTCTCGGGCAAGCCTTCGAGATACATCTGGAGGAGTGCGACCTGACGCTGGGCAAGACGGTGAGCGTGACCTTTACCGGCACGGAAAATCAAGCCTTGCCGGGCCTGTTGGCCATCGATGGCGGCAGTGCGGCGACGGGGATTGCCATCGGATTTGAGACGCCGTCGGCCCAACCGCTGCCGCTCAATACCCAGAGTGGCAAATCCCTGTTGCAGGACGGGGGCAACACCATTGCGCTGAGGGCGTATGTGCAAGGTGAGCCCCTGGCGATAGCCGACCAGACGATTGGCCGGGGCGCGTTCAGCGCGGTCGCCACTTTCAATCTGGAATATGAGTAAGCGACAGCAAATCGGCAGTGACAAACATACAGAAAGAAGACAGCGCCGCGCAGGACTGGGATAAGGCGTATCGCTGGTTGTGCCTGCGGCGACAGCATGCGCCACCGAATGCGGATGTGTGGGATTTACGCTTTAAGTGGCCACGGCAAAAGTATCAATGGCTAAACCGGGTACTGGCAGGGGAATACCAGCTGTCGCCAATGCAGGTTTTTCGACGGCGGAATAAACGTTGGGTGCAATGGTCGGCGCATGATGCGTTGGTGCTCAAGTGGGTGGCGATGCAGGTCGAAGATCAATTGCCCAGGAACGCGCATTGCCATCACCTGAGAGGGCACGGTGGCGTGAGCGGTTCGACGCAATCTGTTGCTTCTGCCTGGCAAAGTGGGGAATGGCGTTATATTTACCGCACGGATATCCGGGGTTATTACCGGCATGTTTTAAAGCATCAGGTGGCCGGACAATTGCATTGGCATATACAGGATGCGGTTTGCCGCAACCTGTGCCTGCAATGGCTCTATTACAGCGTGGAAGACGGCGGTGAGATCCGTACCCCTGAAAAAGGAATTTGTCGCGGCAGTGCGCTGAGCCCGATGATTGGCGGCAGCCTATTAAGGCATGTTGACTCTTATTTTGCGACGCGCGAGGAACTGTTTTATGCCCGATATATGGATGACTTTATTTTCTTTACCAAAACGCGCTGGCATTTACGTAAAACGATTAAATCGCTGTATGAATTTTTCGATTTGGGCGGTTTTGAAACCCACCCGGATAAAACACAACTGGGGAGAATGGAAAATGGCTTTGACTGGCTGGGGGTATGGTATGCCCCCGAAGGGCCCCGGATAGCCCCGAGAGCAATAGAGAACCATCGGGAACATATTGCGCGGCTTTATGAGCAAGCACGTTTGAGGAAACTGTCGAAGGCAGAGACCGATAACCGTGTGCGGGAATATGAAGCCCGGTGGATGACATGGGCAAAACACCATTTGAGAAAAGTGGGGTGATTGCCTGTTGATTAAATAAATTACACGATAGGTATCGTCTCATGAGTTGGTACACCTTCTCGCTCTTGATTCTAGTTCAATCGTTGAGCACCGCGGCGAACGCTGTGGCGTGGCCCTACGTTAATAATCCCCGGATTATCTCATGCACCTCTGGCAGCCAAGGCGAATGTTCGAACAGCGTTTTCTACGATAGTGATGGTGTCGTGTTCATTGACATCATGCCCGTGGGTCAACCCGATCCCTCGCTAGGAACTAAGATTCGTGCGGTGGGTATTCATTGCTACTACGGGAACAGCCTTATCGGTAACCCCTTCAGTGGGTGCCACTGGGTCCGGCCCTTTGCCAGGCACATTCCAATCGTGACGGGTAAGTGCGAGCTGAAAAACACGAGCTCGTGGGAGTTAACTCCTGACTCCACGTGCGCCACCGGGGGATGGGACGGTCACAACGGCGCGGGGCCGGGTGGCGAGTGCGTGATCTTCACCCAGGTAAAGACTACAAGCGTGGGCACCCTCAATACGCCGTTTGGGGTGCTGCACCCTGATACCGTCGCGAACTCTGGCAATCGGTTCTGTCAGAAGGCCCTACCACCGGCCGTTCGGTGTGACCTCGATATCCCAACTAGTATCGACCACAAGACGATGCCCCAGCAGGGCTCGGGTTCCGTCACCGTGGTTGGTTCTATCTCCTGTGGTGCCAAGCCCGTTGTGGAGATCGTGGGAGGGGATGTAGTTGTCCTAGGCGCTGGGGTGAAAAGCCGGTTGTCTACGAACGTTACGTCTGCGACAACGGTGGCGTTGACGTCGAAGCTGACAGTGACCAACGCCGCTCCGGGGGAATATCGGGGCGCGGCGGTCGTACGGGTATCCCCATACTAATGGTAGGATAACCCCGTCGCCCCGCCGTAGGGGCGGAGTCGAGGGTGAAAGACGGATTACAGCCTAGGGCTGGATGGCGATCCCTCGTTGAATGTCTGTAGTGGAGGGATGTCGTTGCGGGGAGGCCGGCCCCTGGATGGGGGGTGTCCCATGGGGAACGTGGGTGGTGGCGGCACTCCGTCTCGTTGGCTCCTGCGAGATAACCGACGTCGTGCTCGTTGAGGGTAATACCCGTTCAAAGTGGTCATCGTACCTACTAGACTGGACGGGTAGAGCATATTTTCCGCCCTAGTCGAGTAACCGTGCCCTGGGCCTACCATCACAACCGTACCAGTGGTGTAACGGGCGCGGGGGGGGGGATAATTTATACGCGAAGAATGTGGCTATGCGTAGGTCACAGTTGCACGAGCGACGTAACCCACGGTGGGTACAAAAATAGTGGGTGGCATGGGCTTTTGTTCAAATAGTCCGAAAGTGGTTGATTTTATTCCCTGTGGCTTGTTTGCTCGTATTCGCAATGGGGTTTATCCATCGCCGTGCATGTTGGACCGCTATCGCGAAGGGCGACCCCGTGGGGCCTAGTAGGCCCCGCCTCATACCGTGGGGCTATATTTGATTTCATGCTTATACACGAATATGTCCGACTGACGACCTCCCGAGGAATGCCTGTGCGGACTGCATCAGCCAGTCCAAGAACGGCGAAGTTCTGGGCATTGTGATGCACTGCGATCTCCTCGTGAACAAATCCCAAAGCTCCCTAAAAGTGAACGGTGATGCATAGTCTGAACTAACTATTCTCTGTGTAATCACATGATTTAAAATAATAAAATCTAGTTATGACTACTGTGACGTGTTTTTCGATAAATCTTTTTATGTCAGTGCTGATTTGTAGAGGTTGAGTAAAAATTATATGTAGTGGTATTTGTGTATATCATGGTGTATAAAATAAAATTTTCCAATTAAAAACATATTATATATCAATTGGATAGTGTTTCTTTGTCACTCCTGTGATCTTCCGCCAAATTACTGTTTTCCACACTTTCTTGAATTCAACAAAATCCTATCCGAGCGATTCACCTCGCAGACATTTTTTGGGAAAATAACCGTTGATCGAGTAATGAGCTTCGATGGGCTTCTCTGGCATACTAAGCGAATTACAGCGTTGTAAGTCAGATTAAAGCGGAGGCGACATGACAGACAAGCACTTAACCCAATCACCGGCAGGTGAGTTTGTCATGTTTGCCAGCGATGACGGCGAAGTGCGCGTTGAATGTCGTTTTGAGCAAGAAACGCTGTGGCTGCCCCAGGCGACCATCGCGAATCTTTATCAAGTGACTCCCCAGGCGATTACGCAGCACATCAAAGCGATCTACGAAGAAGCGGAACTTGAACAAAACGCAACCTGTAAGTCTTACTTACAGGTTCAGCAGGAAGGGGGCCGTCAGGTAAGTCGCAATATCCTGCACTATAGTCTGCCCGTTATTCTTGCCGTCGGTTATCGTGTTCGTTCCGCTCGCGGCACCCAATTTCGCCAGTGGGCGACCCAAACGCTCCAGGAATACCTAATCAAAGGCTTCGTGATGGATGACGAGCGGCTTAAAAATCCGCCCGTAGGTTCATCCGCTGTGCCTGATTACTTTGATGAGATGCTAGAGCGCATCCGTGATATCCGTGCCAGTGAGCGTCGGGTTTATTTGCGGGTTAGGGAGATCTTCGCATTAGCTGCCGACTATCAGCCGTCACTTAAAGAGACAACGTTGTTTTTCCAAACAATCCAAAACAAGCTGCATTTTGCCTGCACCGGCCACACCGCTGCCGAACTTATCCATCAGCGGGCTGACGCCAGCCAGCCCCATATGGGCTTGAGCAGCTATAAGGGTGAAGAGGTGCGCAAAAGCGACGTGACGGTGGCGAAAAATTACCTCAATCAAGACGAAGTCAGCGAACTCAATCGCGTGGTCAACATGTGGTTAGATTTCGCTGAAGATCAGGCGCGGCGTCGTCAACAGGTGTTCCTGCGTGATTGGCAGGATAAGCTGGATCAGTTTCTGCAATTTAACGACCGTGACGTTCTACAAGGGGCTGGCACAGTCAGTAAGAAAGCGGCAGATGAAAAAGCGCAGGCTGAATACGTCCTGTATGCCGAGCAGCAGCGCCGCTTAAAAGAAGCGGCGGGGGAACAGGATATTGCCGGTTTACTGCAGTGGAAAACAGACACCAAAAAGCGTCCATAAACCCCCTTAAAGGGTAACACCGATCGGTTAAGCAAAATGATCGGTTGAACGATCCGGTAGGTAGACGACAAGAGCCTCATCAATTCTCTGATGGGGCTTTTTTATGCTTTCGACCTGGCTTGACGATACACAGACATGGGCTGAACCCGCTTCACTTTCCTGTTTTCAGCGTGCCATTTCCCTTGAGTGGATTTCTCAGGTGCTTGATTCTACCAATAAAGCCAGTATTCGTAAGCGTAAGTTCCCCGCAGAACTCGTGGTGTGGCTCATTGTCGGCATGGGCCTGTACCGCGACCGCTCCATCACGGACGTTGTGACAAAACTCGACCTCGTCCTGGGTTCGCAGGAAAGTGAGACTCTGGCTGCCAGCTCTATTGCCCAGGCCCGCCAGCGGCTTAGCGATGAACCGCTTCGCGAACTCTTTACGCTGACGGCCGGACACTGGACTCAACAGGAAGATAAGGATGACCTCTGGCACGGGCTACGGCTGTTCGCTGTTGATGGCACGCTTTTTCGCACACCCGATACGCCCGAACTTGCAGACCATTTTGAGTACATAAAACATCGTCCAGACAGACACACTGAATACCCGATGGTCAGGTTGTGCGCCATGATGTCGCTGCGCAGCCGGTTGATCCATGACGTGAAATTCGGGCCGGCAAACACTGGCGAAGTCAACTACGCGAAGCAGTTATCGCCGCAGGCGAAGAGCCTGACATTGTTTGACCGCTGCTATTTATCAGCAGAGTTACTGATTAACTGGCAACGTAGACAGAATGATGCGCACTGGCTGGTTCCCCTGAAAGGGAACACGAAATACCGGGTAGTGGAAACGTTCGGTAAAGGAGATCATCTTGTGGAGATGCAGGTCTCACCACAGGCCCGAAAACAGGACAGCTCGCTCCCTGAATACTGGCAGGTCCGACTAATGGAATATGAAGATGAATCAGTTGATTACAAAGGTTTTATCAGCTCTCTGACCGCTCCGGAGCTGTATCCGGCAGACGCGTTGCGTTATGTGTACCAAGCGCGTTGGAGCATAGAAAACGGCTACGGCGAGCTGAAACAGTTCCAGTTGAGTACAGCCACGCTGTTGCGCAGTCAGAAAATGAGCGGAATATATCAGGAAATATGGGGTCTGTTGACGGCCTATAATCTGATCAGAATGGAGATGAGCCAGATAGCACGGGAAGCCAGGGTGTCTCCGTTACGAATAAGCTTCGTGATGGCGATGAGACTGATCCAGGATGAACTCATCTGGTGCTCACTGGGAAAACCGGGGACAATCCCGACGAAGCTGAAGAAAATGCGGGAGAATGTGAAGCAGTTCATCCTGCCAGAAAAGAGAAAACGGCCCAAAAAGAGGACCGTTCGTATCTCAAAAACCCAGTACCCCGTTCACTCAAAACATCTTAAGTGAACGGTGTTACCTTAAAGGGGGGAGTTTGGAGATCGGAAATTATTGTACGGTAAGGATGTTTTTTAAACATAATCCGTTATCGCAATAGGGTCACTCCTGCACTATACGGTATTCTTAGGGGATTGATCTTAATAACAAAAAAACCCAACAATATTGCAATTGTTGGGCGTTATTTGTTATGGGTAAAATGTCAGATTACCAATTGCCATCCTGATAATCGAACGAGATCTGGTAGGCAAATTTTTCAGGGGAAATTTTTGTCTTGAAATACGGTTGAAGCAATGGAATCCAACCACGCTCAACATTGAACCCACCATTATTAATATTATCTTCCAATGGCAACCCTAAGCCTTCGATAACTGAGCCATCATCCCCAAAGTCCTTAGAGTATTCTTCCCCTACAAATTGACGTGAATCAATTTCAAACCAAACAAGATTTAATTTTAGTCCCATGATAACTCTCCTTACAGATATTTCTTTTTAATGTTGCGTTCAGGTCTCGGCTCTTTAGTACGTACGCCGGTGGTGGGATCAAATGCACCTAGGTGCGTACCGTCGCTGGCTCGATATCCCTCCAGCTCGCCGTGCCGTGAATCCCATTCATAGAATTTACGGCCCTTGTCGCCATACCAGCGTGCTCGAAGGCCTCCTCCCCCCTGAACTGGATTCTTCGACTCACCTTTTTTGAGTTCACCCAGCCCGTGTATATCCTCTGTTTTTGGAGGCCGATGATAATCATGCCCAAATTCTGTTAGCCCTTTGCGGGGTTTGACAAGCTCAGGCTTATCCTCCTTGGCCGGTTTTTTTCGTGGTTTGTTGAACATGACATAAATCGGATCAAGACCACTTTCAACCGGTGGAACCAAAATATAGTCATGGATCTGCTGAACATCACCATTGGGCAATGCAGTCAGCGTTCCTTTCCCTGACACATCGACACTGCCCCCCGTCGAAAGCTTGCCTGCAGGCGCACCAACCGGCGTGACGGTAATAATATAACCGGATACGCTCTTGTCATTCGCCGGTGTCCAGGTCAGAGAGATAGCACCGTCATCAGTGGTAAAGCGTAACTCCCTTTTCACCGCATCCCATGATAGTGGCCTTAGTGGCACCGCACCTTTTACGTTCCGCTCATCAGGGCGAACGATGTTGATGTGGATTTTCTCTTCCCCGACATCCCCCGTCTCACGAGAAACCAGCCGATAAGGTAACCGCACCGAATTATAGTTGCCGAGCGCATTCCTCACATCGTCTCGCGTCAATCCGAACCGACCAACACCCAGGGATGACATGACGGTCAATGCCGGCACGTCCAAACTCTCGGAAAAAACAAAAGAGAGCTGAGCAAACTCAGCCGTGGTGACCTGCCCGTTGGCATACAGTTTTTCCGCAGGTGTCCTCGTCAACGCCGCCGAGGCCCGGGCAAACGCGCCACGGATACCGGCTTCCAGTGTCTCCGTCGTCGCCACCGAATTATAGTTGCTGATAGCAAACCCGCTTTCACGCCAGAAGTAGGCAGTCTGCTCCAGAAACAGCGGACTGGGTTTGCTGCCCATGACCGGCGGATATTTGGGCAAATCGCCATCGCCAACCGTAAGAACGAATTCTTTCTTCGCCTGGTTGCGCCAGAACGCCGCTTGCGCTTGCGGTGACAACGAAGCAATATCCGGATCGGTCGGCTGCCGTGCGCGAATTTTGCTCATATTGTCTTTGGCAATGCGATCAAATTCAGCAACCTGAGCCGCTAGATCCTTTTCTTCCTTACGCAGCCGGGAAAGATCTTCGTTTAATGCAGCAATGGTGCCATTGGTTCTTTCCACGTCACGATGAAATTGTTCGGCTCGTCCCGCCTGACGGCGAGCGCGCGCATTGGCTTCCTGGATAGATTGACGTTCAGCAATTCGCTGATTGAGGGTGATTTGAGCCTGCTTTTCCTCAATCTGTCGCTGGTTGATAGTCCGTTCAGGCAGCAACCATTGATAACTGTGTGACTTTCGGTACTCATCCGTTTGAACTGACTCACGACGTTGGCGTGCATCCTGATAAGTCAGAAATGCCTTGCGTTCGGCTTCGCGTGCATTGACTTCATTTTGCGGAATGATCTCCACCACGGCCACATAAGCCGGCGGCAGATTACTGCCTGGAGGGAACACCACGATACCATCGTGCGTATTGCCACCCGGTTGCGTCGCTGGCAACGGTTTGGCTTCAGCATTATTTATCTCGGTAACACCGTCCACAGGTTTCGCCGTGGTTGGCGGCGCCGGCGCATTGACGCGAATATGAATATCAGGCATGCCCGGTACAATTCCTACCGTATAGACGTCCGGTCGCTTGGTGGGCTTGGCCTCCACAACCGGAACGCTCATCGGTAACGACGGTGAACGAACAACGGCTACTTTTTGCTGCCCCTCATCAACGAGGTCAGCAATACGAGCGCTGACCAGGGTTGCCGGTTGAGTGGGAAGTTGGCCCGGCGGCGTCTGAGTGACCAAATCCGCAGGGAGTGTCGTCACAATATGTCGCACCATAGACATATCATCAGGAGCGATCTTGGTTGGCGTAATGCCTTCCACGACCAATCCCCACAGACTAGTTCGCCACAATGTGCCTACCGTGGGAATACCGAGCGTTTTCACTTTGGTTATCGATTTTGTGATAAACGATTGTACCTTTTGGGATTTCAGTAGGCTGAATCCCCATGCGCCATCGAACAGTGAAAGATTGAACTGTGCCCCCACAGCGACAGACGCTTGTGCTTCCGGAAACAGGCTTGGGTTAACATTGCCGCCACTGTTGGCGGGATCCCTGTCCCCACCATTGTTGCCACCACCAGTATGCCCGCCAGTGTCCTTATCCTTGCCTCCCCATGGGTTGTTTTCTGAACTCCAGCCAGAGTGATCGGATGCATCCACACCCCCACCCAGCCCCGTCGGCCCACCATTCACCCCACCGCCAGGACCGCGGCTGTCTTTACCATCACCACCACTCATAACTCATCTCCTGTTGAAATTGCACACAAATACTGTATGCATATCCAGTTTTTAGCGAGAATTAAAGGAGTTTACAAGTCATTAACCCAGCTGGTTGTTGTGCTGTATATCAAACAAAACAGAGAGGAGGTTTGGGGTGAATGGGGTTTGAGGGCCAATGGAACGAAAACGTACGTCAAGTAGATAATTAATTGTTTAATTTGAAAATTAATGCTCCCTACTCTCCCTTCAAAATATCCTCCGGGAGTATGACTGGTTGCAGAAGCTGGAGTGGGAACGGACGCGCAGCCGGGATTAACCCACATTTGTCAGTGTGACAGCTGTCGCAGGCGGCTGCTTTTTTGTGTCACGCTTGGTATAGACGAGAATAATTATCATTTGATTGGCGGGCTTGAGAGGATGGTTTAGCATCAAACACTATATAAACACAGTGTTTGTGTGCAAAATGACAGATATCAAAAAGGAGATTTTATGGAGCATAAATGGGAAGTTATCCAAACTGACCCCTTAAACCCTACAAGCAAAATCATTTGGGGGCATAATAGGGGGCATGGTTCAAAATCGAAATTGATAAAACTGAGTAAATTCAAATTAATTGGCTATCAAATGCGACTCCTGTGATCTTCCGCCAATCATCGTCTCCCTTGTTCTTCTGTGTTAGCCGAGCTCTGCAGCATAAATGACCGTCCACCTAGATGGATATGAGATCTTGCAGCCAGACAATGAGATTGTCCGGCTGCGCGAGGGATTATTACGGCTACTTATTGAATAGGTGCGTGCCGATGGATAAACAGCCGCTGAGTAAAAAAATGGATGACAGAACAGAAATGTAAATGAGTGACTTCATTCAGGCCTCTGACGATTAGAAAAGCGAAACGCAGCCGGATAACGCAAGCGTTGATGATAGGGTTAAAAGGTAATAGGCAATCTTTAGAAACATAAATTCATCCTGTTTTTGCGGTATCGACTCTCGGTTTGATAACGTCTGATTCATTTTGTAGAAAATGAATAACTGCATATTTAATCCGGCTATCCGGGTCTGGAAGACCGGGGTGTTTTCACTTTGGCGCCATGTTGAGCGTTTCTTTGCAGTGGATTGACACTGGGTTGATGATTTTTTGGCATGCTTTCATTTTGGGTGAATAAACCATTCAGACAGTTAAACTGTAATGAGGAAAGCCATCGTGAAAACCATGTCGTTAATCTTTTTACTGGTATCAATATTCATCACCGCGATTCATTGTCATGAAAGCCCATGTTCCGGCATTCAAAGCGGTATTGCCATACTCGGCAACGGAGCAGGAGCAATAACCTGTGATTTCAAGTCGTGCTCTTCTCATGATGTACCGCAATGCGTTAATGCCCCCAGGCTTTATATATTCAAACCGTTACTAAAGCGTTTGAAAACCGCGTTAAAACCCCAGTTTTTAACTTCATCAGTCAAATTTTCCTGAATCGTCGGTTGAAGAGTAATGAAACTTTAATTACAGCAAGCTATTGAGTGGAGGATCTTTAAAGTCCCATTACTCTTCTGAACGTCACTTTGCGGTTTCAGGTTTTTGCACTGGCTTAGAACGTGTAGCTTATTGCCACGACTCCCGTTGTCCCCTCCTTTTGTTTAACGATAGGGCTATTGGCGGCGTTATCCCCCAGCCAGGTATGGTTAATGCCAACCCATCCACCCCAGGTTTCGGTAAACTGATGCGCCCACGTCAGGCTCACGTCGGTACCGTAATAACCGCCCGAGCTGTTATAACGTGAGTAACCCGAATTAGCGCTTTGCGTGCTATTAACGCCGTACCAGGTGTTCATATAGCGAGAGTCTGCAAATAATGCGCTGATTTTTAGCGCGACGGTATCCTCCTCATCCAGAACAGGAATGAAATCGACGGAGGTCGCGTAAGATATCCCCTGGCCATCACTCAGCGGCAGGGTGGCTTTTCCCTCTAAGACCAACCATGGCGTTACCGCCCATCCCAAGGCTAAGCCAGTGTTAACGGTTGCTGAAATATCCCCCATGCCTTTAAGCGCGTCAGAGCCCTTACGCCAACCTGAATCTTCATCGGTTCGCCCTGAATCATAGCCTATCGTTGGAATGAAATATAAACCGTTCTCGCTTTGGAAACGAAAACCAGCACCATTCATTGAATCGACAAAAAAGTTATCCTGTTGGAAATGAAATTGCGGTGCGGCTCCCCAGGTTTGCTCATTCGAACCACTGTATTTAGGCGATGATGCCGCGCCAAGGCTCACGGTAAATGCCGTTCCGCTGTTATCGTTATTACTTGCATGGCTGGGTGGAATGCTGGATATTATCAGCAGAGCCAACGTATTTTTAATGATTTTCTTTTCTAACATTATGAGCCTCGGTATTATGTGTATCGGTATGATAAGACTGTTCACGCAAGGCGGAGTATGCCGATGATTTGTCAATTAACCGTCAATGAATAATCAATAAATAGCCAAGATCCTTCAGGGGAATGAGATGCAAAATAAACGGGTTCTAGTCATTGAAGACGATGTCGATGCGGCAAATGTACTGGAGGCTTACCTTAAGCGTGAAGGCTATAATGTCGCGGTGGTGGGGAATGGGCTGATTGGTTTGAATACGGCTTTAACCTGGAAACCCGATCTCATATTACTAGATGTGATGTTGCCTGATATGAATGGAACGGAAATATTGGCGGCGCTCAGGCGCAAGGTGAATACGCCGGTTATCATGATCACGGCCATGGGGGAACCTCATGATAAAATTGGCGCTCTTCGTTATGGTGCGGATGATTATATCGTTAAACCCTATAACCCCGGTGAAGTTATGGCACGTGTGCAGGCAGTGTTAAGACGAAGCGGCGGAAGTCAGCTGGCTGGCGAAGAAATATTGCGCTGGGAAAGGCTCGAACTGGATATCGCTAATATGGTAGCGAGAGTCATCACGAGCGAGGACGGCGCCCATGTTCTGGATTTAACATTAACCGAATTTTCCATTCTCAGTACGTTAATGAAAGCGTCGACACGGCCACTGAGTCGTCAGCTATTACTTGAAAAATGTTTACCTGAAAGCGATGCGCTCGAAAGAGTGGTGGATACGCATGTTTATAATCTAAGACGAAAGCTTGAAGCGGCAGGCGTTGATAACGTGATTTTTAATGTGCGCGGCGTCGGCTATAGGTTTTGCAAATCATGAAAAGGAAAAATAAATCTCTTTTGTTTTGGGTGTCTGTTCGCATCGTCATCGTCGCCATCGTGACGCTTTTTACCATTATTCTGGCGATGTGGGGCATTTTTGCTGCCCAGTATTTTTATGTCATTCATGAAATGCCGGCATCGGTTTACGAAAGATTCTTGGTGCTGCGCGAGAACCCCAGCCTGGACATAGAGGCGTTTCATGAGATCGTCGATACGTATTGGGGGCTGGATTACAGTACACCTTCGCTGACTTCTTTAAATTGGGGATGGCTGCTTATTTTCCTGATCGTTGTCGTTCCATTGATAACGTTAATGTGCGTGCGCATCGCACGCCCTCTTACCGCCCAATTCCGAAATCTCACCGACGTTGCGGAAACCGTGGCTCAGGGAAATTTTAAGCAACAAGCCGAGCTGGTCCAGGCGTGTCCTGATGAAATAATAAGGTTCTCAATAAATTTCAATGAGATGGTCAATAAACTCGCTTTATACGAGCGTGAAATAAAAGCGTCGCATGTGGCGTTGGCCCATGAGTTGCGTTCACCGTTGACCGGGGCTATGGGCCGCCTTCAGGGCATGATAGACAACGTGTTTCCTGCGAGTCAGGCACAGCTGAATATGGTGATGACGCAATTAAAAAACCTGAGTTATTTGACTGACGATCTGTATTTCCTTTCTCTGGCCAGTGCGGGCCAATTGAAATTAAGTAAAAACGTTTTTACTATCAATAGCGTGTTAAAGGAGAGAGTCGCCTGGCTCAAACCTCAGTTGGAGGCTGCGGGCATGTCCATCTCTATCGAGGAGGGCGGGCCGCTTCATTTTATTGGGGATGAATTCAGACTAGGTCAGGTATTCAGCATACTTATCGAAAATATGCTTCGTTATTGTAGCCAGGGCGATCGAATGTGCATTCGTCTCGAACAGACCGCACAGGAAATCGTGTTGGCTTTTCAAGATACGGGGCCTGGCGTTGCACAGGATTATTTGCCGCAAATGTTTGAGCGTTTTACTCGCGGTGAGACTTCCCGCGCGCGCGATTCCGGCGGCAGCGGGCTCGGGCTCTCCATTGCGAAAGCGATTTGCGCTGCCCATCATGGAACGATAAAGGCCAGTCTGCCGGCCGGCAAAGGGCTGTTAATCACGATAAACTTGCCCCTGCCGGCAGTGTCATAATGCGCTGAAGGGGGCATTATGGGCGGCGAACCCCCTCACTCCCGCTGCAAAAAGAACTGCTTGATGGTCTGCCGCAGCCAGCGGTGCGCCGGATCGCGATCCAGGCGCGGGTGCCAGGCCTGGACGATAAACACCGATTCCAGCTCGAGCGGCAGCTCGAGCTCCGCCAACGGCAGGTGGATGTTGCTCACCCCCTGCAGCACGTGGCGCGGCAGCGGCAGGATAAAGTCCGATTTCATGGTCAGCATCATCGCCGAATGAAAGCCCGGCAGGGTCAGGGCGACGTTGCGCTGCAGGCCGAGATCGCGCAGCGCGTCGTCGATCGGCCCCTGCGTGCGTCCGCGGCGAGAAACGCTGATATGCGGGTAATGGGTCAGGGTTTCGGGCGTTACCCGGCCGATGATCGGGTGCCCAGGGCGCACCAGCGCCTGAAAGGTGCTGGTGAACAGGCTCTGCGTCTTGATTTCCGGGTGCCAGTCGCGTGAGGAACCGATCACCAGATCCACTTTGCCGCTGCGCAGCGCGTCATCCTCGCCGTCGCTTTCGGCGATGAATTTCAGGCCGCTCAGCGGCGCCGATTCCCGCAGCGTCTCCAGCAATCCGCCCGCCAGCGCGCCGATAAAGATATCGTTGGCGCGAATGGTGAAGGTTCTGGTCAGCTTGCCGGGTTCGAACGCATCACTCGGTGCGATCAGCGCAGTGGCCTGCTCGATGATGTCGCCGAGCTGGCGTTTCAACTCCAGCGCACGCGGCGTCGGCACCAGATGCTTACCGGCTCTGACCATGATCGGGTCGTCGAACTGCCGGCGGATGCGCCCGAGAATGCGGCTCATTGCCGGCGCGCTCAGATTCATCTTCTCGGCGGCGCCGCTCACGCTCCCTTCTTCCAGCAGCAGATTCAGCGCATAGATCAGGTTGAAATCAATTTTTTGCGGCATGGCCTCTCCGGGGGGGATGCGCTCAATGGGTTGCGTTTTGTGCAACTAGTTAATTACATCATTTCATTTTAAACAATCGAAATAACTCCGGATACTGCCCACGACAACAAAGATTGAGGCTGAAACAGCAGGAGTGGGGAATGGTTGAGGTGTCTGTTACGCCGCACCACAAAAATCGATGGCTCGCCAGCGCCGGTGAAATCAACGGCCGTACCTGGCTGGGGTTGTTCGGCGTGTTTTTGGCGGTGATGGCCAGCGGCGTGGGGGAAAACGCCAGCAAGTTTGCGCTGGCGGATATACAGGGTGGCATGCTGCTGAGCTTCGATGCCGGCAGCTGGCTGACCACATGCTACGTCACCGGCTTTGTGATCGGTTCCGGGTTCACGCCCTGTTTTTGGCCGACCTTTTCGCTGCGCCGGGTGGCGTTGACGATGTGCGGCATTTACCTGGCCGGTGGGCTGTTGACGCCCTGGTTGGGAGATCAGTATGGCGTGCTGCTGGCGGTGCGCAGCCTGCAGGGCTTCGCCGGCGGCGCGTTGCCGCCGATGCTGATGACGGTGGTGCTGCGTTTTATGCCGCCGCTGATCAAGGTGCTGGGGCTGGGTGCCTACGGCTGGGTCTCGGCCTGGAGCGCTACGTTGGGCGCTACCGCCGCCGCCTTTGCCTTTCACTGGGGCTGGAGCGGGTATTTCTACTGGAACCTGCCGCTGATGGCGATCGCCGCCGTGTGCATCGGTTACGGCCTGCCGCAGGATCCGTTGCGGCTGGAGCGCCTGCGGCAGTTCAACTGGCGCGGCCTGCTGTTCGGCGGCATGGCGCTCGGCATGTTGACGGTGGGCATTTCACAGGGGGAGCGCCTCGACTGGCTGAACTCGCCGCTGATCTACGTTTTATTATTGGGCGGCGGCGGATTATTGGCGTTATTTCTGATTAACGAATGGTATCACCCACTGCCTTTTTTTAATTTGCAGCTATTAAGCAAAAGGAATTTGTCTTTCTCCTTAATTACGCTGGGTGGCGTGCTGTTAATTATGGTGTCGCTGGTTAATATCACGTCGGGATATTTAGCCGCGATTCAGGGTTATCGTCAGGAACAAACCTCCGACTTAATGCTGTGGGTCGCATTGCCGCAATTAATTACGCTGCCGATCGTCGCCATAATTTGCAATACGCCGCGGGTGGATTGCCGCTGGGTGCTGGCGATCAGCCTGCTGTTGATGGCCACCGCCTGCGTGCTGGCGGCTCAGCTGACGCCGGAATGGAACGGCGACACGTTCCGCGTCATCGCGCTGTTGCAGGCGGTCGCTCAACCGATGGCGATCATCCCGTTGCTGATGCAGGCGACCGGCGGGCTGTTGCCGACCGACGGGCCGTTTGCGGCGGCCTGGTTCAACGCGGTGAAAGGTTTCGCCGCCACCGCTGCCGGCGGCGCCATCGCGCTGCTCAGCCGGCAGCGCGGGGATTATCACGCCGGTACGATCGCCGACGGCTTCGGCTCGGCCTACAGCCGCGCATCGGGGTCGACGGAGCAGCTGGCGCAGCTTGCCGCCCGGCAGGGCCACGTGCTGGCCAGCGCCGATCTTTATCTGTTGGTTGCCGGCCTGGCGTTATTACTGACCGCGCTGATTTTAGTTATGCCGACCCGTATTTATCCGCCGCGTTCGGTCGCTGCCTGACATTTTATCATCAGAAATAAATATTAATTGGAGTCACTTTTATGGCTAACAAGAAAGTCGCCGTCGCCGTATTGGCGGTTGCCGTCATTACGCTGGGGTTATTAATCAATAAGTTCTTTATTAAAGAGACACAGCAGAATACCAACGACGCCTATATTCGCGCCGATATCTCGCGTATTTCTCCGCAGATTGCCGGTGAAATTGCGCAGGTGTTGGTCAGGGACAACCAGTGGGTCAAACAGGGGGAATTGCTGGCGGTGATCGATCCGCGTGAATTCAACGTCGCATTGGCGCAGGCGACGGCGCAGGAGCAATCCGCCCGCGCCCGCCAGGACGACGCCAGGGCCAACCTGACCCGACAGAGCGCGCTGATCGCCGCCGCGCAGGCGGAGCGGCAGGCGGCGCAGGCGGAGCTGGCGTTTGCGCGCCAGGAGCAGAACCGCTACCAGAGAATGGCCAGCAGCGGCGCGGGTTCACAGCAGGCGGCGCAGCAGGCGACAACGCGAGTGCACACGCTTTCCGCCAATGTGGCGCAGGCGGAGGCGACGCTTAAAGCGGCGCGAAACATGGAGCAGGTGCTGCAAGCCAAGCTGGCGGACAGCGATGCCGAGCTGATGCTGGCGCAGGCGAAGAAAGCGATGGCCGAGCTGAACCTGTCTTACACCCGCATCACCGCGCCGATCGGCGGCGTGATCGGCAAGAAAAGCCTGCGGGTCGGGGAGTTCGTCAAACCGGGCGATGCGCTGCTGGCCATCGTGCCGCAGGACAAGCTGTACATCATCGCCAACTACCAGGAAACCCAGTTGGAAAACATTGCGCACGGGCAGTCGGTGGACATCCATATCGATACCTTTCCCGGCCAAACGCTGAAAGGGCAGGTGGACAGCATCGCGCCGGCTTCCGGCGTCAGTTTCGCGGCCGTGGCGCCGGAGAACGCCACCGGCAACTTCACCAAGATCGTTCAGCGCATCCCGGTGAAAATTGTATTTGATATCAACAAAGAGCACGCCGCTTTGTTGAGCGCCCTGCGCGTCGGCATGTCTGCGGACGTCAGCATCAATACGCTGGACGGGGGCCTGCAATGAACAGAGCCGTGATCCCGCTGCTGTTGATTGCGCTGAGCGGCTGCCGGGCGGTAGGGCCGGACTACGCTCGGCCGCAGAACGCGCTGCCCGAGAGCTGGGGTGAGCAGGCCGGCGGCGGGGCGCTGCCGGTGGCCTGGTGGTCGATATTCAACGATGCGTCGCTGTCGCAACTGGTGCAGCGCGCGGCGGCCGGCAACCTGGATCTGCAGCTCGCCACGGCGCGCATGCAGCAAAGCCGCGCCTTGCTGGGCGTGACAGAGGCGGCGCTGATGCCGGATCTGAGCCTGGACGGCGCCTATCAGCGCCAGCGCGCCACCTCGGTGGGCAGCATGGATCCGTCCGGCAACGGCGGAGAGGCGGATTATAACCTCTGGCGCGGCGGATCCAGCGCCACCTGGGAGCTGGACATGTGGGGCAAGCTGCGTCGCGCGTCGGAAAGTGCGCGCGCCGGCTTTGCCGCTTCGCAGGAGAACCGGCGCGCACTGCTGACGTCGGTGACGGCGGAGGTGGCGAGCGACTATCTACGCCTGCGCGCCACGCAGCAACAGCTGGCGGTGGCGCAGGAAAACCGCGCCACGGCGCTGCGCACGCTGCAGCTGACGCAAAGTCGTTATCAGAGCGGCGCGGGCAACGAACTGGATGTCGATCAGGCGCAGGTGCAGTTGGCGCAGGTGGATGCCCTGCTGCCGACGCTGTTCGATAGGCAGGAACGCTTGATCAACGCCATCAGCCTGCTGTTGGGCGAGCGGCCGGGCGCGCTGAAAGCGATGTTGGCGCCGACGAAGCCCCTGCCGACGCTGGCGCGCGCGGTGCCGATGGGCGTGCCGTCGGATCTGGCGCTGCGCAGGCCGGATATTCGCGAAGCGGCGGAGCGTTTGCATCAGGCAACCGCCGAGATCGGCATCGCCACCGCCGACTACTATCCGCGCATCACGCTGACCGGCAATGCGGGCTATCAGGCACTGGCACTGGCGGATATGGGCAGTTGGTCCACGCATACCTTCGCCATCGGCCCCGCCCTGTATTTGCCGCTGTTCGACGGGGGGAAAATCACCCAACGGGTGCGCCTGAGCGAATACCGGCAGCAGGAAATGGCCATCGCCTACCAGCAAACGGTGTTGCGCGCCTGGCACGAGATCGACGACGCGCTTTCCGGCTATCGCGCCCAGCAGCGCCGCCAGACGCACCTGACCGAGGCGCTGGCCGCCAACCGACACGCGTTTGCGCTGGCGCGCGACAGCTATCTGAACGGTGCGAGCGATTTTATCCACGTTCTGAGCACGCAGCGTGCGCTGCTGGATCTGCAGTCCGCGCAAATTGTTTCAGAGGAGGAGACGGCGATCGCCGTGGTGAATATCTATCGAGCGCTGGGCGGCGGCTGGGAACACACCTACCCGTCGGCGGCGCCACAGGAGAAGGCTGATGCACAACACGCTGAATAAGATTGTCGACGAGATGCTGGAAAGAGACACCCGCCGCAAACGGGAGGCCCGGGTGAGCGCCGTGCGGCAAGTCACCGCCCGGATCCGCCGCATCACGTTGAGCGGCGACGATGTGGATAAGTTTATCGCCGATCCGCGCGCGCAGGAGCCGGCCAGTTGGGTCAAAGTGTTCTTCCCGTGGCGCGACACGCTGGCCGGACGGGCTTACACCCTGAGCGGCATCGACAAACTCGCCCGCACTTTCGATATCGATATGGTGCTGCACGGCGAAGGCCCGGCGTCGAACTGGGCGCGCGACGCGATGCCGGGCGACAAGCTGGGGTTCGCCGGCCCTTGCTCCGGCGGCTTCCGGTTGTTGCCGCAAACTCGCTGGCTACTGTTGCTGGGCGATGAGACCGCGTTGCCCGCCATGCGCACCATTCTCGCCTCGCTGTCCGACCCGTTGCCGGTGCTGTGGTTCGCCGAAGTGGGCGATGCGCAGGAGATTCAGGATGTCGATTATTCCTTTTTGCAGGTGAACAGCTGGCAAATTCGCACCCGACATTTTGACAGCGTGATGAACAGCCCGCTGGTGCAGGCCGTCAGCCATTGCGAACTGCCGTCCGGCGAAGGGCAGGTATGGCTGGCCTGCGAACACCAGATTGCCGCGTACCTGAAGGCGCGCTTTATCAACGAAATGGGTATCTCCCGCGCTGCGCTGTTTGCCAAGGGGTATTGGAAAAAGGGCGAAGCCAACTTCAAGGGCGCGATTTAACTCAGGCGAGTGAGGATGGTTATGATTGAGAGAGTGTTATTGGCGGTGGACTGCTTTGAACACAGCGGCAATGCCCTGGATTTTATGGCGCGCCTGCAAGGCTGCATCGGCGACGTGATCGTGCTGACGGTGGTAGACAATGCCTTTACGCTCAGCCGCAGCGGCCTGCGTTTCGACAGCGATGAGCGCGAGGAGTACCCCGCCGCTCAACGGGAAGAGGCGCTGGCGGAAAAGCAGGTCGGTCAGGTGACGCGGGCGCTGAAGCAGCAGGGTTTCAACGCCCAGGGCTTGCTGGCAGCGGGGACGCCCATCGAGGTGATCCCGGAACAGATGGCGCTGTTCAACTGCGATTTGCTGATCATCTCGCACCGCCACCTGTCTTCGTTGGGGCGCTGGCTGAACGCCTCCGTCACGCGTGGCCTGCTGGATGAGATTGGCCAACCGGTATTGGTGATCCCGCGCTAAGCCGGAGGGGGATTTCACTGGCGCTGATAGAGATAAATGTCGGCGCGCCGATCGTTGGGGTTGGCGATCGGCCTCTGGCCGCTGCGCGCTGGCCTGGCGCCGAGCGCAATCAGGTGAATGGGGCTGGCCTGAGGTAAGCGCTCGGCGATACGGTAGCCGCGTTGATATGACAGTGCTCGGTTGTGGCTCGCGTTGCCTATTGAGTCCGTGCGGCTGACAATAAATATGCCGTCGTAGTCGGACGTCTGGCTGATGTGCGAGCAGCAACGCGCCAGCGTCGCCTCATCAACCAGGGCGCTACCGCTTGCGAAATGCACCGTGCCGACATGGCTCATGACGATGTTTTCCTTGGTCAGTAGCAAGGCGCCGAGGCTGTTGGCGTCGTAAGCGTTTTCCTGGTGGCACAGTGTGCCCAGGTACTCGTGCAACACGGTGACGAATCGATACTGCACCAGCTGGCTACGGCTCAGCCGTGCGTTGGTGCGGCCGTCGAACCGGAGCAGACCGGCCTGGCGTTTTGCGTCGCCGAAGCGTTCATATATCGGGCCGGTTTGGCAGCTGGACTGATTGAGCTCGTCGCTGCTTTTAGCATAGGAAAAAGGGGCGCAGAGCAGCATCAGCGCGATCGTTATAACTTTATTCATGTGCGTTAATGTTCCTGGTGGTGGATTCTTGCGAGAAGATAAAGTTGAATTGCTCTTCCAGCGTTGGCGTGGATTCGTTGTTTATATCTTCAAGGTTGATATAGCCCGGATCGGTGAACCACTGGGTAGCGCAGCTCAGCTCTTCGAACTTATCTCGGCCATCCTGATTCTGGGTAACGACGATCAGCTTGGCCGACTTATTATTGATAAAGCCGGTCTTAATGGCTGCGCAGCTCTGTCGGATGCCGGTGACCTCGTCGGGATCGATAACTTCTTTTGTGTCCGACGCAAACAGAATAATGACGTTGCGTGCCATGCCGCGAGAGGCAGAAAACGCGGTGCGCCCCGCCCACAGTAGCCCTTCCAGCGTTTTAATCTTATTGGTGCTAAAGTCGATGCCGGAAAGCGCGCTATTCACATTTTGGGATGAGGTCAGGCCATACTTTACGGTGCTGGCGGGGCAGGTGCCGGCATCGCCAAAATAAACGCCGCGTTTGACCGCGAGGGAGGATAGATATTCCGCACTTTGGTAAGTCGCTCTGGTGGCACGCTCAAAGTCATTTTTAGTAATGGAGAAGATGCCTGAGTTGGCAAAGTCGTCCAGATAGTCTTCCAGCAGCCTGTAGTTCTGATATCTTTTGGCATAGTGTTTAGCCAGAGGGAAATAATCAATATATTGCTGTTGCTGTTTGAGGTTCTCGACCCACTCTTTCTGCGCCTTGACGTTATCTTTAGCCGTTGTCACGCTGTCAAGGGCGCTAGGGATCTGCTCCTCGCCCAGCTGAATCTGCTGTTGATAATATTCAATATACTGCGTCAGGACCTGATATTGCTGAGTGCCGGGGTCATATTGGCCACGCTCGTTCAAGGTGCTTTCCACCATTTGACGACTGGTCTCAATCTCTGCCTTTAGCCTGGCCAGGTAGTTCTCGGCGTTTTTCAGCCGGTTTTCCAGTTCGGCAAGGTAGTCATCTTGCGCAAAGAAGCTTTCCCACCAGACAAATGAAAAGGCATCGCTCCGGGCGATCCCGGTATAGCATTTGCCCCCGGAGTTGACGCGAAAAGAGTATGGGATCACCGTCGTTCGGGTAGCCGGCGCTTCGGCATACAGGCGGGATAGTGAGCTCATTAGCGCCGCCCGCGCCTGCATCACGTTTGCACGGTTAAGACTGCTGGCCTCGACGGCGATAATCACGTGTAACGGTCTAAAAACTTTGACGGCGTTATCCGCCGTGGAGATCCTGACCTCTGGGTCGAGGCCAATGGTTTTGTTTATTTCATCGAAGGGAACGTTAGTGTTTTGACTGACGTTGGAAGTGGTCGCGAGCAGTTCGCTGATCCGCTTATTTTCTTTTAGCTCCTGAAGCTTTTCCAGCGTAGTTTCTTGCAGCTCCGCCGAGAAGGCATGGGTTGCCTGATTCATATTGGCGCCTGTCGCTTCGGCTAGCCGCCCGGCATTGGCGGTCACCGTTCCTCTTTCTACCATCGAGGTACGGGTCACGACGGAGGTCAGCCGCATTTCTCGCGTTTTTTCCATGATTGTGGAGGAGTAGTTTTCGACCCAAAAAATAGAGATCACCACCATCATGCCGCCAATCGCCCACAGCGGCATTAATCCACCCTGTTCATCACCTAAAAAACGCTCGAATTTATTCTTCATGATTATTATCTTCTAATGATGATGGCCAATTTGGATGGCACTTTCTGCCAGCAGCGTTTTATTTTTAGAGAATAATCCCGGTTCTGTTTTTTTACAGATGGAAACCCGATACACCGAGTTAGATTTGCCGAATGAGGTTTTGATATCGATGCCATAGTCAGTCAGCCGCTTGGTGAGCTGGCAGCCTTCTTTGCTCCCGGGTAGCTTATACATGCTGTATTGCCCCGTTGCGTAGGCGATTTCCTCAACGAAAACGTCGAAAAACGGCGCTTCTCCGCCGTTCTTGATCTGGCTAAACATTTTAGCGACGTTAACGACGTCGCCTTGGCTTAAATTGGCATTGCCAAACAGGCTGTCACGATGGGAAATAATATTCACCATTTGATCGGCCAGTTTATTAATACTAAACTGTACTGACATGACCAAAGCCTGCTGCATGGTATAAATCAGCAGCACGGACAAGAATAGGGTAACAAAGGTGCCTTCAACGGCGACGCTGCCATCCTCCTTATCAACAAGCCTGTTAATGGAAGTAATCATTGACGATAAATACCTCGCGATCAAATTGTTGTGGGAAAGACAGTAGGTCGCTTATCCAATCGCTGCTGTATTCACGTTGGATCTGATAGGCGATGTTAATCAGCTTGGTTTTCTTTCCGCACTTTTTGCTGACTTTGATATTGACATCCTCATAGCAGGTTATCTTTGGCTCCGAATAGATCAGCGCGCTGAAATAAAACTCACTGCCGCTCTTTTTTAAATCGGCCAGGAAGTTTTCATTTATCTTTTCGACATCGTTGTCTAAAAACGAGAGATCGACGCGCTGTGACGCAAACTCTTCGTTGAAATAAATGATTGAGATATCGTTCTGAAACCTCAGCACCTCATAAATCATCATCAATATGATAAAGAGGATCGGCAGCAGCACGCTGGCCTCGATGGTTGAGATACCTCGCTCCTCACTCCCTACTCTAGTGAATAGACTTATCATTTTGCGATTTTCATACCGTTAAGATCGTTGATGATCGTCATGGAATCCTCGCGGGAATAGCGCATGCTGAGCAGCTCAAAGGCGCGGGTCTCTTGGTCACCGCGAATCAGCGCCATGATCAGGTTGGCATACATCTCTTTAGATTCCGTATTGCTATAGCCGGCATACAGCAGAGAAGGGTCTATATCCCCTGTGCTGGCCTTGGCCATGTATTGTGCAATCTTCAGGTTGTCGGCCAGCGCCGGGTCTCCCGGCAGGTAGGTTCTGGCGCGCTTCAGTTCGGCGATGCAGGTTTCATACTTATTCTGCTTACAGTAGGCAATGGCGGCATACATCAGCGATTTGCCGCGCATAGTGGCGCTTTGGGTAAGCGCCATTTTCCCTTCGGCAAAATTCTGTTTATACAGAGAGATAGTTTCCTGATATTGATGCCGCATCAGACTGTTCTTCATTAGTTCGATAATCACCCTTGGGTAATTCTCATCTGCGCGGCTAATTTTTCCCTGAATAATCTCCAGTTCCTGGCCCTCCATATCATATTTATTCATCTTGGAATAGATATCGGCCAGGTAGAAGCGTGTCTCGATATTGTCTGGTTGCGCTTGCAGACTATCTACCGCGATCTCCCTGGCCTTTTCAAAGGCGCCGACGCGGACCGCCAGCTGAGCCGTTTCCCGATCGTTTCTCAACATATCGGGCGTGCCGTTGACGCAGGCAGCAAGAAAGACTATCGAAGTGAGGACTAACTTTTTCATTACGAGATCATCTCCAATGACAGGCTGCCCATGGCGCGTAGCAGGCCAGGAGCAATGATTTCAACAATAACCGGGAACATGATAAAGAGAATGAGCGGTATCCCCATCTTGGCGTTGACGGAGCCAATTTTTTCTTCGGTTTCTATAAAGTGAAACTGGCGGATCTCTTTAGATAACTCTTGCAGACCGGACTGCATGCCAGCGCCGAACTGGGCGGAGTTACGCACGGTTGCGATAAACTCCTTGACCTCGCTTAGGGGAACCTCTTCATAGAGCTTTTCGCAGGCGATGTTTATATCGCTGTATTTCAGCGTGCGTGAAAAGTTCTGCATGCTGTTGCCTAACAGACCGGAGAAGCGATAGAGCACCGGGGAAACGGTTTCTAAAGCGGCCGTCAGCGTCATGCCGGTTTTGATACAGGTGGCGCACAGATCGAGAAAGTAGACGAAGTTGATCCTGAACTTTTTGATCTCGTTCTTATGTTTTCTCTCGAGATAAATCTTTGAGCCAATGTAGTACACGATCATGAAAACAGGAATGACATAGAATGACAGATTACCCAGGCAGGCTAACAGCGTTAGGGACAGAGTTGAAAAGAGAAATATGCTAGAGATATAAATATAAAATAGGGTGCTTTCTTGCAGCGAGTAATATCCTGCCTTATTAATGAGAGCATGGTATTCCGTATGGGACAGGTTGTTTTCAACGTAGAATGATAGCTTTCTCATTAATAAAGAGAACAGGTCTTTAATCCTGTTTTTCAGGCTGAGGTAGTCATCGAGGTTCTCGTGTGAGGAAACGATAAAGTAAAATTTATCATAATACTCTTCTTCTTTCTTGTGGCTCTTTAATCCCCAGATAAACACAATAACGCCGACGATAAAGAGCGAGGTTGAGATAAAGAAAATCACAGTTCAACTCCCTTAATCATGCGTGAAATAATGAAAAACCCGATGCTGACGCTAATGACCACGTAAATCACCACGTAGCGGCCATAAAGCTCATCGAAGAGGTAAACGAAGTTCCAAAAGGCGAACTTATAGAGTACGACCAGCATCAGCAGCGGTAAAAGCGCCAGGATCTTTGCCGCCCCGCGTGCCTCTGAGGTTAACGCCTTGGTTTTTTTCTTAATGACTTGAGCGGCGACCAGGTCATTGGCCAGGGACAGCAGGGTATCTTTCAGACTGCTGCCTTTTTGTATGGAGATACGAATATACGAACTAAAAACAAAGTAGCCTTTATAGGGGTAGATTTTCTCACCCCGGCTGAGTATGTCATCAAAGGACACGCCGTTTTTCAGTTGGAATGAGATGCGGGTAAATTCTCGCTTCATGATATCGCTCAGGTTCTCCGCCGCTGCATCAATGGCCGCGTATATCGTCTGGCCCACGGCCAGGTTGCGGCTGATAAGCCGCAGCGCATAGGGGAACTGTGCTTCGAAATAGTCGCTGAAACGGCTCTGGTAGATGCCGTACAACGCGGCAAACGAAATAGCTACCAGGATCACGGTGCCAAATACATAGGCAAACGACGAGGCGCTGAAGGTCAGGCAGCAGAACCACCAAAACAGGATGTAGCCGCCGCTGACCACCAGAGACATCACCAGGCTTTTGGTGCCAAAAATAAACACGAAGTCGGGTAGGTAAGACTTGCCGATGAGCTTTTTTATTTCCTTTGTTTTCTCTTTCTCAGCCGGCTTCGCTTTACCGAAAAAGTTCTCCCACTTTTTCTTCTTCGCGGCCTTTTGCCTGACGTATGAGAACATCAGCAGCAGAAGCAGCAGGGTGATGAGGAAGCCCGTCAGGTTAGTCATGCAGGATGCCTTTGAGCTCTGGGAGCAGCCCGGCGAACGCGGCCTTTGATTCCAGAATGGAGTAGGCGATATTCTGCTTATGCGCATACTTCGTGACCGTATCCGACTCTTTTCGCCTTTCGAGCAGGAACACGTCCTGGCTTTGAATGACCTCACCCTCCAGCGTGCCGATTTCCGTAATGTTGGTAATCTTCCTCGAGCCGCAGGGCAACCTTGCGCATTGAATAATAATATCAACGGCCTGCGATATTTGGCCGCGAATGGTTTTGGCCGAGATATTGGAGTTCGCCATGGAGAGCATGCTTTCCAGGCGCACCAGCGCGTCTTTTGGCGTATTGGCGTGAATGGTTGAGAGCGAACCTTCGTGGCCGGTGTTCATGGCCTGAAGCATTTCAAAGGTTTCATCGCCACGACACTCGCCCACGATGATCCGGTCTGGGCGCATACGCAACGCGTTGATCACCAGGTCACGAATCGAGACTTCACCGCCGCCGTCAACACCCTTAGGGCGCGACTCCAGGCGCACGACGTGATCTTTTTGCAGCTGCAGCTCGGCGGCATCTTCGATGGTGACGATGCGGTCGCCATCATCGATTTCGTTCGAAATTGCATTGAGCAGGGTGGTTTTCCCTGAACCCGTCCCCCCCGAGATGATGATGTTCGCCTTGGCCCTGACCATCAGGCTCAGGTAGTGCCCCATCGCCTCACTCATCGAGCCAAAGTTGATCAGGTCGATCAGGTCTAATTTATCCTCTTTAAACTTTCGGATGGAGATGGTGCAGCCATCTAGGGCCACGGGCGGAATGATGATGTTGACGCGGCTACCGTCGGCCAGGCGGGCATCGACCATCGGCGAGCTTTCATCTACCCGACGCCCAATCGGCGCAACAATACGCTGCGCGATACGCAGGATCTGCTCATTAGATTTAAACTGAGAATCTTGCTTGATGAGTTTGCCCGCCCGTTCGATGTAGATGGATTTACACCCGTTAACCATGATGTCGTTAACGCTGGGATCGGCCAGCAGATCTTCGATGGGCCCCAGCCCGAAGATGTCGTCATAATAGCTTTTGATCAGCTCATCAAACTTTCTTCTGGTTAATATAATATTTTCCAGATCGAGCGCCGGTATGAGCAGTTCTTCAATTTTCATCAGCGCTTCATGAGTGGCAGAGCTGTCATAGTTTTCTATTTTTATTTGCTCTAACAGCGCGTTTCTGATTTTTTCATAGGTTTTTATATCCATGTCATCACCTAAATATGCTGTCTATAATGTTTTTGCTTTCTTTCTTACGGTTGAAAGCGGTTAACAACCCCCCCAGCAGGTTGGCGTTATTGTTGAAGTCCACCTTGATGCCCAGCTTGGTGTGGATTTCTTTATCCGTGATTTCAGTTGCCAGCTTACCGGCCTGTTTTCGGATGGAGATCAGCTTGTCCCTTCTTTTCTCCCCTTTATCCTGCTTAAAGCCAATTCGGTTCTTGAGATAGTTAAGGTTATAGATAGACTCGATCTGCCCATTGGTCATCAGCACACGGATGTCGCTCTCATTGAGCAAATTAATTCCGCCGTGCAGCGTGAGAAAATAGTAGGGGATATTAATAAAAATAAATCCATAGGAGTTTGCCAGCGATTCGATGAATTTCTCAACGCCGTTGAGGAAGGCGTCAACGTTGTCAACGTGCGCCTCGTCGTTGGCAATGTTGAAGGAAACGTAGTCGAAGTGATCTTTTATTTTCATCACCAGTTTCAGGGACGAGGTGGTATCCAGTTCATTCTCATAGCCCAGCACGTGCTCAACGGTGTTTTTATTGGCCTTTACCCCCAATGCGGCATCAAAGAAAATGTTTGCGATGTCGCAGTTAACAAACAGCATTGAATAGCCTTTCATCATTTCGCTGTTACAGAGATCGTGAAAAACGCGATAATTAATGTCGATATCAGGCGAGGTATTGCACAACCCAATCACCAGAGAGGTTCTGGAGCGCACATAGCCGAAGTGTTCCACTATCCCCAGCAGCAGCAGGCGGATCTCACTGGTGCGGGTAAAATAGCTGCTGAACCCCAGCTCGCGAGCCTGCCACGTTGCCTGGATCGAATCCTCGTTGCCGATCAGCATGGAGGGATAGCGACCACGCAGCATCATGGCGATGTCCGCGATTTCAGTCTCGCTGTAGCTCTGGGCATCCAGCACAAAATAATTTTTCCCCGTCAGGGCGTTATTAATAAACTCCAGCAGGTCGCCAGCGGGGATGTGCTTGATCATCGTATCGACGTCGTACAATGAGAGTGGTTCTGAGAGTGATAAAAAATCAGTCTCAGTTTTGGTTAAAACAATCACGCTGGCCTTTTTCTTTTTGGCCTCGTTTTTTCTCTTTAGTTTTTCTATGAACATTAACGTGCTCTCTCAGCGAAATCATTACCATTGGTCGAGCAAACTTCTCGCTCCGAATAGTTATCCAGAGCCTGCTCGTCGGAGCTGTACCAGTTAAAATCAGAGAGCCGGAACCGATAGCAACCTCGCTCGGTTTTATGCCGGTTACCGATAGCAATATAGTTTGCGTCAAGCTGGTTCACGCTCTCTTGCAATACAGCATTAATGCCATACTGTTTCTGTATTTCTTCTTGCATCCTGATCGCACGGTCATAGTGGTTATCGCTATAAATAATCGCCAAGCTGCTGATGGAGCCGATTTTCTTGCTTAAAACAAAGTTTTCAAGCTTTGCCATCTTGGTGCGGTCGGGGTTGCCGACAAACTTAACGTAATACGCCTTTCTTTCGTCGGGCTGCCTTTCGAACGCGCAGCCGTTTAAGCCCAGGCAGATAAAAATAAGGAGCAGCGAATTAGTTAATGACATAGTCGGCTCCTTTGACAAAGACATCGGTAATGCTGTTATCACTGTGCCCGAGATCGAAAAAGACTTCCCACGGGCTGGAGAATTTGGCGTAGGGGAGCTTGATGTAGTTTCTCTCTACGGGTTTGACATACTCAACGGTGGCGAAGATGACTAATTCACTGCGCCCAGATGTGAACCCGGTTGACTTGAACAAGGCGCCCAGCACTGGAATGTCGGCAAATCCTGGAACTTTATTAACATATTGCGTTTGGCTGTTGTCGATCAGTCCGCCGAGGACGAAGCTCTCTCCATCCCGCATTCGTACTGAGGTCTTCACGTTGCGCACGTTAATCGTCGGCAGCTCGGTGTTCTCATATTTATAGTACCCGCCGATCTGAGATGATTCGACGCTCACGTCCATGCTAATCGAGGAGTCCGAATTGATCACCGGTGCAAAGTTCAGCATGACGCCATAGTTTTTCCATTCAACCGTTGAGCCATTTTCACTGCGCTGAAAAATAGGTATCTGCCCGCCGCCGTGAAATGATGCGGTCTTCCCGTTGGTGACCGTGATACTTGGCGTGGTCAGCACGTTAGCCAGGCTGTTTTTCGCCAGGGCGTTGATGGCTACGCCCAGAGAGTCGAAGTTAAACCCCTTAACCAGGCTGCTGTAGATGCCGTTGTTGATAGTCAGATCGTTACTCACGCCGGTGCTGATCTTGCCCCGCCCCCAGTCAATGCCCAGGGTTTCCGTCACGTCCTTCGAGACTTCCGCGACCGTAACCCTGATCTTAATTTGCTGATTTTTTTGGGTTACTAAGGAGTACCTGACCTGATCGCTATCCACGTACTCTTCGATCAGCGACTTGATCCGTGCGCCATCTTCAGTGGAAAATACCGGGCCGCTGACCAGCAGCGAGTCGCTCATGTCGATGACCTTCACGTCTTTAAACCCCTCGCTGATCAGCAAGGTATTCAACATGACGGATTTCTTTTGCAGATCGTTCACGGTGATCAGCAGCGTTTGACTCTCACCGTTGGTACCATTAACGGAGAGATTGGTTTGCCCGCTTTTTTTACCGAAGACATAGATGTGGTTCTCATCGACCACCCGGAAGTCGGCAATTTCCGGTGAGCCAACGACGATTGACTTCACGCTGAAGTCAATCTCAAGATCGGTCGTTTTATTGATGTCCACGTCGAGCGCCGCAGCGTTAAAGCTGGCGGTTAACATCACAATAAGAAAAACCGCCAGCCTGTTAATATTTACGAATTTCACTTTGCGCTCCCCTGATTTCAACCACGCGGCTTTGCCTTTCCGAAATGGGCGCCCCAGAGACAATGTCTGACGGGGTAATCTCTCTTGTGCTGTTATTTATTTTGGCGATGCCCTCATTGATATTGTGAACCTTGGTGGGCGTGATGAAGAACATCCCCATAATTTGCGCCTGAATGACTTTATCCACGTCCTCGGGCTTGAAGTAGGCATAGACGATGGTCGTTGAGGACTTGTCATCGCTGACGGCCCGGTTGCTGTGCACCTCATTCGCCAGCGAATTCTCCCCGCTGGTTGTTTTCATCAGGCTGGAAACCAGCCCCGACTGATCGAACTTTTGCAGCTTATTGAGGTTGCCGTTGCCCATAAAGAACCACACCTTGCTGGCGAACTGTTTGACCCGCGTGTCCTTGTAGTCTTTCCCCGTGGTACCGTTATCGCTGCGCGATTTTTGATAAAGATCGTCCCGGTAGGCTTTGTTATCATTGGAGACCAGGAACAGATCGATAAAACCAAAGTCCGCGATGTTAGGGTTCTTCAGGCTGGCGGTGGTGACAGAAATAGGCAATATCGAATAGCTCGAATCGATTTTCTGCAACAGGTTGCCAAGGTTATCTTTCGAGGCCCGTTCGCCGGAGGCAATATTTTGATATGCCACGCCGCCGGACGCCATTAGTCCGCGAAAGTCCTTTTCGCCAAAAATCGTGTCTAGCCAGGCGGGGGGCGAGCCTGGTGGATATTTTATCTCTTTCTCGGCGAAGTCATCCGTGGTGACGATGGCACCCACATCAATATTATGCTTTGCGGTATAATAGATAAGGCTTTTATTCACTATGAGGTTCTTAGTCTTTTCCTCGTCCTCGTTGCCTTTATCGCTGTATATACCTACTACGCCGGCTAACATGGTTAGCAGTGCGACTATTGCAATAAATTTAAAGCGCACAGATGCTCCTTATCAAACTGCACCGATAAACGTATAGGTACATAAACTGATTAAAATAGGGATGGCGTAGGGTACGCCGCTCCTTACTTT
This sequence comes from Serratia bockelmannii, assembly GCF_051803255.1. Lineage (NCBI taxonomy): Bacteria > Pseudomonadati > Pseudomonadota > Gammaproteobacteria > Enterobacterales > Yersiniaceae > Serratia > Serratia bockelmannii. The sequence goes on from NZ_CP196512.1 coordinate 119,567, forward strand.
ATCATAGCGCTTGATCAGCGAAATTTTTGACAGGGCATATGTCCATAAGATTGCCCATACGCCACCCATAAAAACAGTCAGGTAAATAACGTTAACGTATTGTTCCGGCGGCACCACCAGCATGGTGATGAACAGCAGTTTGGTATCGCCAAACCCCAGTATGTTGCAAGACGAAAGAATGATACCAACCAAGAGCATGGCAAACGGCCATATCAGCACCTGGCCCGCACCAATAATGCCTGGGTGGGAAAAAATATAGCAGTATGCCACCGTAAGTATCATAAAATGCGCTACGTTAGGTATTCTTCTTTCTGTGATATCTTTAAGTGATATGTATAAAGATATGATTATTATCGCTATGAACATATAGGTTTTAAATATAGCCCTCGAAGAGTCGAAGGCTATATGACGAAAGTTTACTATTACTTCAGGATGTTGCCTGAAGCAGTGATCTTCGTGGCCATGGTGTTCCATGCCGCGCTCAGGGATTCAATGAACCCGCCTTTGTCAAAGATGAAGAACAGGGCAGAGGCCATCGCTACACCGATGATGGCGTATTCGATAGCGGTGATGCCACGCTCGTTTTGTTCTGCGTTTTTGACGTTGCGGCAAGCCATAGAGACATACGCTTTCAGAGCTACATTTTTCAACATTTTTTATTCCTTTAAATATATTAGTAGGATGGTTATGACGCTAAAAACTCGCTTTTAATTGAAGCGTGTTGTTTAGGCCGGGGGTATCCTACTCAGTGATAAAAAAAACGTCATATCATATTTAATAATGAAATATAAAATTGCATCATTTATCAGGAAAAATGAGGAAAATCAGTTCATTAATATCATTATTACCTGTTGGAATATAGAAGTCATCCTTGTTTATAACCAAAAAATATTGTTTGCTGTTCTTGTGCAACAAAACCGATACCAGACGATTGCGACTGTCGGAGCTGAATGCGCTCTCTGTCATATTTCGCTCATGCAAATCCACTTTTGCTGTGGCTATTGAATGCGTTAACAATGCATTGAGTTCCATTTCGGCAGTGATATAACGTAAGTGATTGCCATCACTTTGAATCAATCTGATGTAGGCGGTTTCTCTATCTTTGTTTAAGTATAGGTTTAGCTTTATTTTTTCTTCGCCGTCCAGAAATAATAACCCATGGTAACTATTGCTCATTGATTCTAAAATATATTGTTTATAACTTAGAGTTCCACAGATGAAAAGTAATATGCAAGCAATTAAAAATAATCCCTTAACCTTCATTTTTACAAGTCGTGATTTCTGTAAGGTAGTCTCTTTTTTTATTGTCATTTATATTGCTCTTCATTCGATAACAAACGGTTTTTTTTTCACCGTGAACGTATTCTATGCGATCGCCAGTAGAGTGAATCCTGTATCCATCAAGGTATAAGGTTTCTTCATTTTTATCTTCATTTATTTTTACGGAAAACCAAACGCCTATAATATAGCTGCATATCAATACGGCTATCATCAGCATGCTTCTTTTCACTTTATCACGTTTGGATGTCGCTTTTTCTGATGCAGTTTCGTGAACCTCACGAGTCTTCTTAAATCGGTGAGGAGATATCTCTTCTTTATGTTTTGAATCATTATCCGAATTGCTCCCCAGTTCCGCTGTGCCAGTGCTCGTATTGGGTATTAACTCGGTTTCATCATCAACTTTAATGATGACCTTCTCTGCATTAATCGTATACCCTTTTTTAGGAACGGTAATGATAATTTCACGTGATGCATCACCAATCTTTCTTCTCAATGAATTTATCGTTTGGTTGATGGCGAAATCTGTCACATAACGCCCTTCCCATATATGTATACCGAGATCTTTTCTTGATGATACATTAGGGCTCTGTTCAATAAGAAAATGCCATAGCTTCAATTCTTTATTCCTTAAAATAATCTGCTGATTGTTTTCTGGTATTAAAATAGCCATTCTTTCCCGGTAATAAACGATCATCATGACACCTTCCTTGACTGTGACTTCTTATAATACAATCCTGTTTTTTATTGTAAATACTAATTTAAGTTTTTTATTTATATTTTATTTTATATTAATCGGTATGTTTGATATGTTTTTCATTTTAATTTTATTATTATTATAAATAATATTTTTTTTAAGATAAAACAAGGCGGGCGGTGTGTTTTATCTTAGAGGATATTTTTTCTTGTTAGTGTTTTTGGATGTTTTATTTTATATTTTATATTATCCATCTACCTCTATTGCTTTCTATAATTCTGGCAGATAGGCGCGGCCTGCTGGATGAGATTGGCCAACCGGTATTGGTGATCCCGCGCTAAGCTATGGGTAAGGGCAGCCGCATGCGGCTGCGCGCGTTCGGCGACGAAGGCCGTACATACCGGAGGTCAACATGCGAAGTCTGGAAGATCAACTTGCCGCTTACGCCGCCTATCATCGTGATGCGCGCAATATCGTCACGCACTTTATCGGCATCCCCCTGATCGTCGTCAGCCTGCTGACGCTGCTCTCCCGGCCGGCATGGGGTGCGGGGTGGCTGCCGTTCTCGCCGGCCTGCGCGGTGGTTATCGTTTCGGCTCTCTATTACCTGCGGCTGAGCCTGCGCCTTGGCGTCATGATGTTGGCGTTGCTGCTGCTGTGCCTCGGGGTCGGCGCCTGGGTGGCGTCGCTGTCGACGGCGGCGTGGCTGAGCGTCGGCATCGGCGGCTTCGTCATCGGCTGGCTGTTTCAGTTTGTCGGGCATTTCTGGGAGGGACGAAAACCGGCGTTTATGGACGACGTGACGGGTCTGATCATCGGCCCGCTATTCGTGCTGGCGGAAGCCTGCTTCCTGGCCGGCGGGCTGCGCGAACTGCAGCGGAACATCGAAATGCGCTCGGGCAAAGTGCGCAACGGGAGGGCATGAGGTGGCGCTGATTCCCACGGTGGCGGCATTTCCGCTGCAGCGGGCTTTTATCCCGCTGCTGGAAGCGCTGACGGCGGGGCTGCCACGCCAATTCCCGGCACTCATCCACAGCATTTACCTCTACGGCAGCGTCGCGCGTGGCGAAGCCCTTCCCGGCGTGTCCGATCTGGACATCACGCTGTTGCTCAACAAGCCAGCCGATAGTGAGGCGTTACAGCGCCTTGAGGCGTGGCGGCAAGCCTTTCAGCTGGAGCAGCGGATCGTGAGCAAGGTCGACTTTGATATCGGCAGCGTTGATGAGGCGTTGGCGCCGGAGCATCACGATTCCTGGGGATTTTGGCTGAAGCATCACTGCCGCTGCCTGTGGGGCGAAGACCTGTCCGCCGCTTTTCCGCTGTTTCAGCCCGATCGGCGCATCGCGTTGGCGGTCAATGCCGATTTGCCCCGCGTATTGGCGCGTTATCGGGAGCAACTGCTGCAGGCCAGGACGGTATCGGATGAGAGGCGCTTAAAGCGCGAAGCGGCCAGAAAACTGATCAGAGCCACCAATATGCTGCGCGCCGAGGGAAGCCCGTTCTGGCCGATAACGTTAACCGACTATGCCGAACAGCTGTTGGCGCTTTATGCAGAGCAGCGAGGTGAAATGGACTATTGGTTAGCGCACGCGGTGGGAGAGGCGAATGACGCGGATTTTAGCGACAGAATGATGCGATTTCTCGACTGGATCGAAGCACAGAAAAAATAACGCCGGCTTGAGCCGGCGTTGTCGGCAATCGTTACCCGACCGTCGGGTAATCGGTGTAGCCTTCCCGGCTGCCGCCGAAGAATTTCTCTTTGATTGGCGCATTCAGCGCCAGCCCGTGTTGCAGGCGGTGGGGCAGATCCGGGTTGGCGATGAACGGGCGACCGAAGCCGATCAGATCCGCCCAGCCTTTGGCCAGCGCTTCTTCAGCGCGTTCACGCGTGTATTTGCCCGAGTAAATCAGCGTGCCGCGGAAAATTAGGCGCAGCGATTCTTTGAACGCTGCCGGCATCACCGGGGCATCATCCCAGTCCGCTTCGGCGATGTGAATGTAAGCGGCGCCGATATCGTTCAGCACGCTGGCCGCTGCCAGATAGGTGGCTTCCGGGGTATCGTCCTGCGAGCCCATCAGGGTGGTCAGCGGCGCCAGGCGCACGCCCAGTTTCTCTTTGCCGATGGCATCCGCTACCGCCTGCGCGACTTCCCGCAGGAAACGCAGGCGATTTTGCAGTGAACCGCCGTATTCGTCGTCGCGCTGGTTTTCCCGCGAGTCGATAAACTGATTGATCAGATAACCATTCGCACCGTGCAGCTCTACGCCGTCGAAACCGGCGGCGATGGCGTTGCGTGCCGCCTGAGCGTAGTCGTTAACGATCGCCGGAATTTCTTCCCGCGTTAAGGCGCGCGGTGCGGAGTGCTGCACCATTTCACCCACGCCATGTTCCGGCCCGCGACCTTCGACATCCACGAACACCTTGACCCCGTCGGCCTGGATGGCGGAGGAGGAGACCGGCGCGGCGTGGCCAGGCTGTAAAATGGTATGCGACACGCGGCCGACGTGCCAAAGCTGCGCGAAGATCTTGCCGCCGGCCTGATGTACGGCGTCGGTCACTTTTTTCCAACCGGCGATGTGTTCCGGGGAGTAAATGCCGGGTGTCCAGGCATAACCCTGGCCCTGCTGGCTGATCTGCGTGCCTTCGCTGACGATCAGCCCGGCGCTGGCGCGCTGGGCATAATATTCAGCCATCATGTCGGTGGCGACGTCGCCGGCGCCGGCCCGAGAGCGGGTCATTGGCGGCATGACGATGCGATTGTTCAGCGATAAACCGTTTAAAGAATACGAGTCAAAAAGCATGGCGCTTCCCTCTATGTGAATTAGGTCGTAGGGCATTGATGTTTTACTGAGGCCATTATATTTCGTCGTTTAATTCTAAAAACGCGCACAATAACAAAACACTTTTGCTCTGTGCTCAATAGTTGCGGTAGCCGCCGATGGGCCGGTATGGCGGCTTGCACAGGTGGTGCGAATGAACCCGATGTGCGCTCGGGCGACGGCGGCTATTGCTTGTCGGTGCGTTGCTGAGATAGAGTCGGCGGCTGTTTTTCCCCACGATTTTTAACAAAATCGCAAAAGTCTTTTAGCCTCCTGCCTGCTTATCTTTGGTGTGATCAATGTCATACTTTTGGCATCTTAACTTTCCCGCGCTTCGGCAGCGGTTAACCGGAGTTGTTGAATGAAAATTAACTTTCCCTTATTAGCCCTGGCGGTGGGGGCGTTCGGCATCGGCACGACCGAGTTTTCCCCGATGGGGTTGCTGCCGACGATCGCCAAAGGGGTGGATGTCTCCATCCCGATGGCCGGCATGTTGATCAGCGCCTACGCCGTTGGCGTGATGGTCGGCGCACCGCTGATGACGCTGCTGCTCTCGCACCGGGCGCGCAGAAGCGCGCTGATCTTCCTGATGGCGATCTTTACCCTGGGTAACGTGCTGTCGGCCATTGCGCCTGACTACACCACCCTGATGCTGTCGCGTATCATCACCAGCCTGAACCACGGCGCGTTCTTTGGTCTCGGTTCCGTGGTGGCCGCCAGCGTGGTGCCGAAGGAGAAACAGGCCAGCGCCGTGGCGACCATGTTTATGGGCTTGACCATCGCCAATATCGGCGGGGTGCCTGCCGCGACCTGGCTGGGTGAAACCATCGGCTGGCGCATGTCGTTCCTGGCCACCGCAGGGCTAGGGGTGATCGCCATGCTGGGTCTGTGGTTCTCGTTGCCGAAAGGCAGCGCCGGCGCGCGCCCGGATGTGAAGCGCGAACTGTCGGTATTGGTACGCCCGCAGGTGCTGTCCGCCTTGCTGACGACCGTGCTGGGCGCGGGCGCGATGTTCACGCTCTATACCTATATCTCGCCGGTATTGCAGCACATCACCGATGCGACGCCGCTGTTCGTGACGTCCATGCTGGTGTTGATCGGCGTCGGTTTCTCCATCGGCAACTACCTGGGCGGCAAATTCGCCGACCGTTCCGAGAGCGCGACGCTGAAGGGCTTCTTGCTGCTGTTGGTGGTCATTATGCTGGTGATCCCGTTCCTGGCGCGCAGTGAAATCGGCGCGGCAGTCAGCATGGTGATTTGGGGCGCGGCGACCTTTGCCGTGGTGCCGCCGCTGCAGATGCGCGTGATGCGTGTCGCCAGCGAAGCGCCGGGCCTGTCGTCCTCGGTCAACATCGGTGCCTTTAACCTGGGCAATGCGCTGGGCGCCGCCGCCGGTGGCGCGGTGGTCTCCGCCGGGCTGGGATACAGCTTCGTGCCGGTGATGGGCGCAATTATTGCCGGATTGGCGTTGCTGCTGGTGCTGTTCACCCACCGTCAGGCCGAAAAAGTGGCCTACGCCAGCAACTAAGTTGTACCTGCACGGCGGAACTCTCCGCCGTGCTCACTCAAAGCCCAGCAGGCTGAACGCATCGTCCTGCGGGGCGTAGCCGAGCAGGCGTCGGGTCTCTTCCAGCGATAAACGTTTGTAGCGGTTGTTGGAAACCCCGTGCACCACCGCATATTGCACCCCTTCGACACGAATGCAGCGCTCCAGCAGATCGGCGGCGTCGCGATGGCTGAGAAAAGCGCTCATGTCGCGGGCGCTAAGCTGTTCGCCCCGGCTCAGGGTGGTGAAGTTGGCGATGCGCACCGACAGGGCGGAAAGCCCTTCCTGATGGGCGAAGTAGGCGGCGATGCCTTCGCCGAAGGCCTTGCTGGCGCCGTACAGGTTTTTCGGCTTTGGTGCGTCATCCGGGCGGATTTGATAGTCGAGCGGATAGCCTTCCACCGCCTGCGCGCTGCTGGCGAACACCACCCGGCGGCAGCCGGCGTCTTTCGCCGCGCGGAAGATATTGAAGGTGCCCAGAATGTTGTTGTCCATCAACGAACCGCAGAAGTCGGCATCGGGGGAGGGATCGGCCGCCAGATGCAACACGGTGTCGATATTGGCGCAGGCCGCGCGGCAGGCGTCGAGATCGGCGATGTTGAAGCTGATGACTTCGTCGCCGGGCTGCCGATCGCGCAGCAGGCTGACATCCCGTTCCGCCAACCGTAGCGGGTAGCGATCGCCCATCGCCTGACGAAACGCCGTGGCTACCCGGCCGCCGGCGCCGGTGATCAGAATCCGTCCTACATCAGTACGCAACACCATGGTGACTGCCATCCCTACTCTCGATTAAGCGTTGACCAGTAATAATCCCCTGCGTGACTTTTGTCCAGTATTTATATTAGTCATTCTGATGCTTTATGCCGGCAATGGGCACGTTTTGCCGAGCGTTTCGGCCAGGAAATTCATCACCGCGCGCACGGCTGCGGTGCGCGCCAAATCGGGATACGTCACCAGCCAAAGCTCACGCGTTGGCGCGGCGTTGGCCGTTGGCAATGCGACCAGCTCCGGATCGCCATCGGCGACGAACGTCGGCAAAACGGCGGCGCCCAGCCCTGAACGCGCCGCCTGTTGCAGTGAAAACAGATCGCTGGCCTGAAAGACCACCGGACGCCCCTGCAACAGCTGCAGCAACCATTGCTGATGCGGCTGCTGCCGATAGTGATGGTCATAGGCGAGAAAGCGGCGCGCCGCGTCGGGCAGAGCCGCGTGCTCCGGTGCGGCATACAGCGCGTAGCGCATCATGCCGATGCGCTGCGTCAACAGCTCCGGTTGCTGTGGGCGCACCATGCGCACGGCGATGTCGGCTTCGCCGCGATCCAGCTCGGCGAGCGCCGATTCACCCGACAGCGTGACGACGATCTGTGGAAAAGCCTGGTTAAATGCGGCAATGCGCGGCGCGAGAATATGCGCGGCGATCGACGGCGGCGCACTGATGCGCACCCCGGCCTGTGGCGTTGCGCCGGCGCTGCGCGCATGGCGGGCAATAGCCTGGCTTTGCGCCTCGATCTCCGCCGCCAGCCCGGCAATCGCCTGCCCGTCCTGGGTCAAGGGCGTGCTGCGTGGCCGACGCACGATCAAACGCAGGCCGAGCGCCTGTTCCAGCGCCGCTACGCGTCGCCCGACGGTGGCGTGATCGCAACCCAGCTCCCGCGCTGCCGCCGACAACGAACCGCTGCGTGCCAGCGCCACGAAGTGTTTTAAATCCTGCCAGTCAAACATCGGTGAATTCCTGCACGGTATCGACGTAATTTTCAGGAATATTCACACAGAGCGCGCCGTGATTCAATGTGTGAACGTTCCCTTTAAAACCGAAAAATTAGGTTAGGTTTTCTTATGAATCTACAGTTGCAACACCGTACGGCATTGGTCACGGGCGCCAGCGAAGGGATCGGTGCCGGCATGGTCAGGGTATTGGCTGCTCAAGGGGTCAAGGTGGTGGCTACCGCACGACGCGGTGATCGGCTGCAGGCGCTGGCGGATGAGGTTGAACGGCAAGGGGCGGTGCGCCCGTGGGTAGCCGTTGCAGACGTGACCGACCCCGACGCGATAACCCAGCTGGCGGCGCAGGCGCTGCGCCAGGCGGGGACAGTCGATATTCTGATCAACGCGGTCGGTGCGTTTCACCCCACGACGCTGAACGACAGCGATCGCAGCTGGGATGACGCCTTTGCTTTGAACTTCACACCGGCCCGGCGGTTGACTCAGGCGCTGTTGCCGGCCATGCAGGCGCAAGGCTGGGGCCGGATTATCAACATCAGCGGATCGATGGAGCCGCGCAGCCTGAGCGCCGCCAGCGCCGCCAAGGGCGCGCTGCATCTGTGGGCCAAAGGATTGGCCAGCGACGTGGCTGCGCAGGGGATTACCGTCAATACGTTACAGCCGGGGCGCATCAACAGTGAACAGATCCGCGAGCGCTTATACGCTTGCGATGAAGCGCGCCGGGCGTTCATTGCGCAACATATCCCGATTGGCTACTTCGGCGAACCGGAAGATATGGCCTATCTGGCGGCGTTTCTTTGTTCCCCGCTCGCGCGATATATCACCGGCGCGGTGATCCCGGTAGATGGCGGCATGCATTATTTCGCGCATTGAGGCCGTTTTGCCCCCGCGATCACAGTTCGGCAATTTGCCGGCGCAAAGCCTTGCCCCGGCAAAATCCACGGTGTTAACGTCATAGCTCAACCGATTTAGGGTTGTTACTGCTGCGGCAGGCAAAACCTAAACCTCGCGTTTCTGTTCCCCGATGGGACAGAGGCCGCGAGGTTTAGGTTTTTTTTTGCGCCGCATTTCGCCCCGGCGCCAGGCCAGTGCGGGGAGGGGAGCGGCAGAACGCGAAGTCTAAGGATAACCGTATGAAATATGACACATTAGCCAGTGAGATTTTGGCCGGCGTCGGTGGCCGCGACAATGTGAAAAGCTTGGTGCACTGCGCCACCCGCCTGCGGTTCAAGCTGCGCGACGACAATCGCGCCAACGCGGCAGCGCTGAAGAAAAACCCGGGCGTCATCATGGTGGTGGAGAGCGGCGGCCAGTTCCAGGTGGTGGTGGGCAACCACGTGGCGGAGGTGTTCGACGCGGTCAATCGGGTCGGCGGATTGGCCGAGGGCGCGCCGAGCGACGACGCGGACGGTAAAAAAGACAACCTGCTCAGCCGCTTTATCGATCTGGTGTCCGGCATTTTTACCCCGCTGCTCGGGGTGATGGCCGCTTCGGGGATCCTGAAAGGCTTCCTGGCGCTGAGCCTGGCCTGCGGCTGGCTGCTGGAGAGCGGTGGCACCTTCAAAATGCTGTTCGCCGCCAGCGACTCGCTGTTCTACTTCTTCCCGATCATGCTCGGCTACACCGCCGGGAAAAAATTCGGCGGCAACCCCTTCGTCACCATGGCGATCGGCGGCGCATTGACGCATCCGCTGATGATGGCGGCGTTCGAAGCGGCGCAGCAGCCGGGCGCGGTGCGCGAATATTTCTTCGGCATTCCGCTGACTTTTATCAACTACAGCTCGTCGGTGATCCCGATCATCTTTGCGGCCTGGGTGTCCTGCCGCCTGGAGCCGTTGTTTAACCGGGTGATCCACAGCGCGCTGCGCAATTTCATCACGCCGCTGCTGTGCCTGGCGATCACCGTGCCCTTGACCTTCCTGCTGATCGGCCCGGCGGCAACCTGGCTCAGCCACCTGCTGGCCAACGGCTATCAGAGCATTTACGCCTTTAACCCGATCATTGCCGGCGCCTTTATGGGGGCGATGTGGCAGGTGTGCGTGATCTTCGGCCTGCATTGGGGATTGGTGCCGTTGATGATCAACAACCTGAGCGTGCTGGGGCGCGACACCATGGTACCGCTGCTGTTGCCGGCGGTGATGGGGCAGGTCGGCGCCACGCTGGGCGTGATGCTGCGCACCCGCGACGCCAAGCTGCGGGCGCTGTCCGCTTCAGCCATCGGCGCCGGGATCTTCGGCATCACCGAACCGGCGGTGTACGGCGTCACGCTGCCGAACAAACGCCCATTCATCTTCGGCTGCATCGGCGGCGCGCTGGGCGGTGCGGTGATTGGCTACTTCCATACCTCGGTCTACTCGTTCGGCCTGGTGAGCGTATTCACCTTTGCGCAGATTATCCCCGGCGGCGGCATCGACGCCACGGTATGGGGCGCGATCGGCGGCACCCTGCTGTCGTTCGTGTTCGCCGCGCTGGCCAGCTATCTGTTCGGCGTCGCACCGGCGGAAGAGACGGTACAGCCTGAAGCCGCCGCGCCGCTTAACCGCAAACAGGCCATTCTCAGCCCGATCGCCGGCGATATCGTGCCGCTGGATCAGGTGAACGACGCGACCTTCGCCAGCGGCCTGCTGGGGAAAGGGGTGGCGATTGCGCCGCAGCAGGGGCGCGTAGTGGCGCCGGTCAGCGGCAGCGTGGCGTCGCTGTTCAAAACCAAACACGCCATCGGCATCGAATCGGACGACGGCGCGGAGATTCTTATCCACGTCGGCATCGATACCGTGAAGCTCGACGGGGCGCATTTCACCGCCCACGTGCGGGAAGGCGAGCGGGTCGCCCCGGGCGATCTGCTGATCGAGTTCGACCAGGCGGCGATCCATGCCGCCGGCTATGACACCACCACGCCGATCATCATCAGCAACAGCGATGACTACGTGGACGTGTTGACCAGCGGCCTGTCTCCGGTGCAGGAACAGGCGCCGCTGCTGACTTTATTACGTTAATTGAGGAGCAAGCGATGAACGGCAAGTTTCCGCAACATTTTCTGTGGGGCGGCGCGGTAGCGGCGAACCAGGTAGAAGGCGCGTATCAGGCTGACGGCAAGGGGCTGTCGACCTCCGATCTGCAGCCGCAGGGCATCTTCGGCGCCATTACGCCGCGCACGGCGGGCGACAGCGGCATCAAGGACGTGGCGATCGATTTCTATCATCGTTACCCGGAGGACATCGCGCTGTTCGCCGAAATGGGCTTCAAGTGCCTGCGCACCTCGATCGCCTGGACGCGCATTTTTCCACAGGGCGACGAAGAGACGCCGAACGAAGCCGGGCTGGCGTTTTACGATCGGCTATTCGACGAGATGGCGAAATACGGCATTCAGCCGCTGATCACGCTGTCGCACTATGAGATGCCTTACGGTCTGGTGAAGCGCTACGGCGGCTGGGGCGATCGGCGCACCATCGATTTCTTCGAGCGCTATGCGCGCACCGTATTCGAACGTTATAAGCACAAGGTCAAACGCTGGCTGACCTTCAACGAAATCAACATGTCGCTGCACGCGCCCTTCACCGGGGTTGGCCTGCCGCAGGAGAGCGACAAGAGCGCCGTCTATCAGGCGATCCACCATCAGTTGGTGGCCAGCGCCAAAGCGGTGAAGGCCTGTCACGAGATCGTGCCGGAGGGCCAAATCGGCAACATGCTGCTGGGCGGCATTCTGTACCCGCTGAGCTGCAAGCCGGAAGATCTGCTGGAAACCCAGCGGCAAAACCGCGACTGGCTGTTCTTCGGCGACGTGCAGGCGCGCGGCTATTACCCGGCCTATATGCAGCGCTTTTTCCGTGAAAACGGCATTCAGGTGACGATCACCGAGGAAGATCGGCAAACGCTGCGCGAAACCATCGACTTCATCTCGTTCAGCTATTACATGAGCGGCTGCGTCACCGCCGACCCGGAGCAGTACGAGACGGCGCGCGGCAACATTCTCGATATGGTGCCGAACCCGCACTTGGCCAGCTCGGAGTGGGGGTGGCAAATCGACCCGATCGGGCTGCGTTACCTGCTCAACGTGCTGTACGACCGCTATCAGAAGCCGCTGTTCATCGTCGAGAACGGGCTGGGCGCCAAAGACCGCGTCGAGGCGGACGGCAGTATCAACGACGACTACCGCATCAACTACCTCAATGACCATCTGGTGCAGGTGGCGGAAGCCATCGACGACGGCGTCGAGGTGATGGGCTACACCAGCTGGGGGCCGATCGATCTGGTCAGCGCCTCGAAGGCCGAAATGTCGAAGCGCTACGGCTTCATTCACGTCGACAGAGACGATGCCGGCAACGGCAGCCTCGAGCGCCGCCGCAAGAAGAGTTTCTACTGGTACCGCGATGTGATCCACAGCAATGGCGCCAGTCTGAAAGACCGACGGTAACCCTTCAGCCCGGCGGCAAGCGCCGGGCGTTAACCTAACGTTATTCGCTGCTGTTCATGATGGGAAATTCTCTCCCAGGGAATGCTGTTGCCCGCAGTCAGCCGTTATGCGGAGAAATATAATAATGATGAAAAGCTTATTACCTCGTTCCATGACCCTGGCGGCGCTGGCGCTGTGGTGCAGCCAGGCGCAGGCGGAAACGCTGCAAACCGGCAAGGACGTTGAAGCCCCCACCGCCAAATGGGAAGGGGTGGCGCTCGGTTTTGAACCGCCGCAGCCTGGGCTGTTGGGGGATATGCTGGGGATCAGGCCGATCCTGGAGGATCATGGCTTCCACTATAACCTCGGCTACCTCAGCCAGCTGTCGTATAACGCCGGCGGCGGTTACAACCACGATAAACAGGCGTCGTATATCGACCAATTTTCGCTGACCTTCAGCCAGGATTTGCAGGCGCTGACCGGCATTCCGGACGCGGCGATCGAAGGCAATATCGTCAACCGCAACCATGACAACAACCTGACCCGCGATCGGCTGCAGGATCCGCGCGTCGGCCTGACCGATCTGTCGCAAGAGAGCTATGGCGGACAGTCGATTACCCGGCTGGGTTGGTTGACCTTCAGCCGTTCTTTCCTCGACAGCCGGCTGCAGTGGCGCATCGGCATGATGAACAAGGTGCAGGATTTCGATCAGATCATCCCCTGCGATTTTCAGACGCTGACGCTGTGCGGCGGCAAGTCTGCCAACTCGTTGACCTGGTATAACTGGAACGTGCATTACTGGGGCACCACGCTACAGTACAAGCTGACCGATGGCCTGACGCTTAAGGGCGGGGTGATGGAGCAGAACCCGAGCGCCCCCAGCCGCAGCCACGCCTGGAGTTGGTCCACCAAGGGCAGCAAAGGCTTCCTGTTGCCGATGGAGCTGGAGCTGAAAACCCACGCCGTCAACCAGCTGCCGGGGGTGTATAACCTGGGCGTGCTGTTCACCAACGCGCGCCAGAGCGATCTTTATGAAGGGGTGTCCGGCGGGCCGGGCGCCAGCGATCCGCAGGGCTATCGCAACCACGATCGCACCTGGTTCCTGTATACCGGTTTCAACCAGCAGGTGACGCGCCATGCGGATGACGTCAACCGCGGCTTGAGCGTGTTTTACAGCCTGGGGCTGGGAGATCAGCGCAGTAACTACCTGCACTGGTCTACCTCGACCGGCATTCGCTATCGCGGGCTGTTCGATGCGCGGCCGGACGACTGGCTGGGGCTCGGCGTCTCGGTGGTGAAACTGAGCGACCGCTATAAAGACAATCAGCGGTATCTCAACCAGATGAGCGGCATCAGTGATTATCACGATCCGAACTACCGGCCAGTGCCGGGCCACTCGGTGACGGCGGAGCTGTATTACCGCGTTAACGTCACGCCGTGGCTACAGCTGCAGCCGGGCCTGCAGTACTGGCATCACCCGGCGGGCGTCAGCGAGACGCAGGACGCCTGGGTGACGGCGTTGAAAACGGTGGTGACCTTCTGATCAGGCCGCGTCGCTCTCGCGGTAGCGCCGGCGGGCGTGTTCGAACCAGCTGGCCGGCACGTTGTGCGGTGGCTGCTGCAACCTGAGCAGCCCCTGTTCAACGATATGGCTGGCCTGGCGCCACAGCGTCGGGTCGCCTTCGGTCAGCACCTCCAGCAGGCGCTGTTTCTCGATCAGGTAGGTCTGGGCGAAGTGGCTGTCGTAGTCCAGCAGCGAGCGGGTGTTGTCGATCAGATCCGCCAGCTTGATGGTTTTGGCCTGCGGCGACGCGCCGGCGCTGTGGCGCCGATCGCGGTTTTTACGCTCGAAGCGGTTGCCGTCCTCGGCGTGGCTGACGTTGGTCAACATCCGCACCAGTTCCGCCACTTTTGGCCCAAAGTGGCTGTCGATGTCGCCGAGGGTGGTGGGCGTGTCTTCCACCGTATCATGCAGCCAGGCGGCCGCCAGCATCTCTTCGGTGTGCGGCACGCTGCGCACCAGCTCCATCACCGCCTGCGGGTGGACGATATACGGATCGTCGGTGTATTTGCGGCGCTGATCGATGGCCGCATGCGCCTTGGTGGCGTAGCGGCGTGCGCGTTCTACAAGCGTGTTCGTCATTTCCTTTCCCTCCGAGCATCCTCTGCATAAAAAAAGGTAGCATATCTCACAAGAAATAGCTTGCGATTACATCGTGCGCTATCTATATTCGTACACATGAAAAGCACCGATACCGAACAACCCAAGGCGAAGAACCTGCTACAGCTCGATCAGCAGCTCTGTTTCGCCCTGTACTCCGCCAACCTGGCGCTGCACAAAGTCTACCGCAAGCTGTTGAGTCAGCTCGAACTCACCTACCCGCAATACCTGGTGATGATGGTGTTGTGGGAACGCGATCGGGTGACGGTATCGGATATCGGTGAGCGGCTGTTCCTCGATTCCGCCACGCTGACGCCGCTGCTGAAGCGGCTGGAAACCGCCGGTTTGCTGGTGCGCTATCGCGCCACCGCCGACGAGCGGCAGGTGATCATCGCACTCACCGAAGCCGGCCGCGCGCTGCGCGAGCGGGCGCAATCGGTGCCCGAGGCGGTGATGTGCGCTACCGACTGCAGCCTGGACGAGATCGTCTCGCTCAAACAGCAGCTGGAAAAGCTGCGCGGCAGCCTGATCGATCAGATTTGACCCGCCGCCGCCGGACGCAAGAACGGCACGGGTGGTCTACACTGGTTAATAAGTGTCAAAAATAAGTAGTGCGCGATTTAATCGCAAAAGATAAATATGTGACCGGCTTTACCTCGTGGAAGCCGTAGTCATCTCGCCAACCAGCAAGAAGGAATGAACGATGTCTATTGAGAAAGTGGTTTACCGCGCTCACGCCACCGCAACCGGCGGCCGCGACGGCCGTGCGACCTCCTCCGACGGCGTGTTGGACGTGAAATTGGGCGTGCCGAAAGAGATGGGCGGCGCCGGCGGCGAAGTCACCAACCCCGAGCAGCTGTTCGCTGCCGGTTACTCGGCCTGTTTCCTCGGCGCGTTGAAGTTTGTCGCGGCGAAGGAAAAGGTCAAAATCCCGGCCGAAGCCAAGATCGACGGCACCGTCGGCATCGGTGAGATCCCGAACGGCTTCGGCATCGAAGTGCAGCTGGATATCTCGCTGCCGGGCATCGAGCGCAGCGTGGCGGAAGATCTGGTGAAAAAGGCGCACGTGGTGTGCCCATACTCCAACGCTACCCGTGGAAATATCGATGTGACTCTGAACGTTAAGTAAGATTTTTGCCGAAATATGGAAAAAATGGAGGGTTTGTCCCTCCATTTTCTTGCGTGCCCTGCCTGAAAATCGTTCAAAAAAACGGTAAATTTTGTCCGTTTTGTGAGAATTCTCTTGATTATTACCCGCAAAATAACGCTTATTGCCGGTTGGCTGAACCAGAAGCCGCAATCAGTGTCTGACTGAGTCAGAACCGCTACACCGCCCCCGGAGCCACCGCGTTACATGAACAAAGTTAAATCGCTATCGCAGCAGAATTTATCGTTATTGTTAGCGATCTATATCGGCATCTTTCTCAACCTGTCCGTTTTCTATCGCCGTTTTGATTCGTTGGCGCATGGCATTCAGGGGATTAAGCTTATTTCGGCGGTGACGGAAGTCATCGCTATCGTCCTGTTCACATTCTTCATCATGCGGCTGGTATCGCTCGGCGGCCGGCTGTTTTATCGCATCGTCGCCTCGCTGCTGGTGTTGATTTCGGTGGCTGCCAGCTACTACATGACGTTTTTCAACGTGGTGATTGGCTACGGCATCGTGGTGTCGGTGATGACCACCGACATCGATCTGTCGAAAGAGGTGGTTGGCCTGCACTTTGTGCTGTGGATGGTGGCGCTCAGCGCCTTGCCGCTGCTGCTGATCTGGAAAAACAGCCTGCGTTACACCCTGATCGAACAGCTGAAAACCCCCGGCCATCGCATCAAACCGCTGCTGGTCTTGCTGGCGGTGGTGGCGTTGGTCTGGCTGCCGCTGCGCATGCTGGACGATGAGCAAAGCGTGCAAGAGAAGCTCTCCAACGTCGATCTGCCGAGCTACGGCGGCGTGGTAGCGCACTCGTATCTGCCGTCCAACTGGCTGTCGGCGCTGGGGCTGTTTGCCTACACCCGCTATGACGAAAGCCAGGACCAGAGCACGATGTTCGATCCGGGCAAACACTTCACTTATGTACCACCGGCGGATATCGACGATACCTACGTGGTGTTCATCATTGGTGAGACCACGCGCTGGGATCACATGGGCATGCTGGGCTATGAGCGTGATACCACGCCGCGGCTGTCTAAAGAGAAGAATCTGGTGGCGTTCCGCGGCGAGTCGTGTGACACCGCTACCAAGCTGTCGCTGCGCTGCATGTTCGTGCGCGAAGGCGGCACCGAAGACAACCCGCAGCGCACGCTGAAAGAGCAGAACGTGTTCGCGGTGCTGAAGGATCTGGGCTTCTCTTCCGAGCTGTTCGCCATGCAGAGCGAGGTGTGGTTCTACAACAACACCGAGGTGAACAACTATTCGTTCCGCGAGATGATCGCATCCGAGAAGCGCAACGACGGTAAGGCGGTCGACGATATGCTGCTGGTGGACGAAATGAAGGAGTCGCTGGCGCGTTATCCGAAGGGCAAACACCTGGTGATCCTGCATACCAAAGGCTCGCACTACCTGTACTCGCAGCGCTATCCGCGCAGCTATGCGCGCTATCAGCCGGAGTGCATGGGGGTGGATGATTCGTGCACCAAGGCCCAGTTGATCAACGCCTTCGACAATACGGTGCTGTATACCGACAGCTTTATCAGTAATGTGATCGACCAGGTGCGGGACAAGAAGGCCATCGTGTTCTATGCCGCCGATCACGGCGAATCGATCGGTGAGAATACGCACCTGCACGGCACGCCGCGCGAAATGGCGCCGCCGGAGCAATTTCGCGTGCCGATGATCGTGTGGGCGTCGGACAAGTTCCTCGAAAACCCGCAGCACCTCAGCGCCTTTGAGCAGCTGCAGGCGCAGCAGCGCATCGGCAAAACGCATCGCCATGTCGAGCTGTTTGACACCCTCCTTGGCTGCCTCGGATACACGTCTCCTGATGGCGGCATCGTGGATAAAAACAACTGGTGCCATCTGCCACAGGATAAAACGGCGCCAGCCCGTCTGTGATCCCTCCCGCCGGGTGCCTGCCTTGCGCACCCGGTAATTTCACCCAATACATTCTCTTCATCAATTATTCCGGTGTGTGCATACGGTATACTTGCGCACTTCCCCTTCTAACCGGAGATTTCCATGACCCTGCGCGTGGCGTTTATCGACGATCATGACATTGTGCGTTCGGGCTTTGTGCAGCTGCTGTCGCTGGAGGCCGATATTCAGGTGGTGGGCGAGTTCAGCAGCGCGGCGCAGGCGCGCGCCGGCCTGCCGGGGCTGGAGGCGGAAATCTGCATTTGCGACATTTCGATGCCGGACGGCAGCGGGCTGGATCTGCTGGCGGACATTCCCTCCGGCATCCGCGTGGTGATGCTGTCGATGCACGATAACCCGGCGCTGGTGGAAATGGCGCTGGAACGGGGCGCCAGCGGTTTCCTCTCCAAGCGTTGCAAACCGGAAGATCTGATCACCGCGGTGCGCACCGTCGCCGGCGGCGGCGTCTACCTGATGCCGGAAATCGCGCAGCAGTTGGCGCGGGTGAAGGTGGATCCATTGACCCGCCGCGAGCGCGAGATCGCGCTATTGCTGGCGCAGGGCCAGGAGGTGCGCGAGATCGCCGCCGCCTTGGGGCTGTCGCCGAAGACGGTGCATGTGCATCGCGCCAACCTGTTCGCCAAGCTGGGCATCACCAACAACGTTGAGCTGGCCAGACGGATGCTGAACCTGTGACGCAGCGCCTGATCACCCAGCTGGCGCTGTTCTTCATCTATGCCGCCAGCGCGTTTTGCCTGTGGGGCATCGGCACCGCGCTGATCGACCCGCCCTGGCAGGCGCTGCTGTTGTTCCCGTTCGGCCTGCGCATGGGCATTTTGCTGCAGAGCCCGTACCGTTTCTGGCCGGGGATCCTGCTGGCCGACCTGCTGCTGATGGCGCTGCTGGCGGACCAGTTCGGTTACGGCCCGGCGCTGTGGGCGTCGGTGGCGGTGCTGGTGCTGACGGTGCTGCTCAGCCTGCTGGCCTCGCCGTGGCTGTTGCGCCATCAGCAGAGCGACAGCGAATGGCGATGGCCGCTGTTGCAGGGTGCGGTGGTCACCGCCGCCGCCTTGCTGCAGGCGCTGGTGTGGCAGCTGGTGAGCGGCGAAGGCGCCCGTGCGCTGCTGCTCGGCCTGACCGGCGGTTTCACCATCGCGCCGACCTGCCTGCTGTTGTGGCACTATCTGGCACGCCAAATCTGGGTGCCGCTGGAGCCGGGGCTGATCCACAAGCCGGTGGAGCTGCGTCTGGGCCACTTGGCCAGCTATCTGCTGCTGTTTGCATTCAGCATCTGGCTGCAGCAGCAGGTGAACGCCGCCGAGCTGCGGCGTTTCGCACCGTTCTGCCTGGCCATTCCTATCGTGTTCATGTCTTATCGCTATGGCTGGCAGGGCGCGTTGTTGGCGACGCTGCTCAACGGCGTGGCGCTGATGGTCAACGAGCCGCCGCAGCCGGAGTCGCACCGCGATCTGCTGCTGTCGCTGCTGGCTCAAAGCCTGACCGGGCTGCTGCTGGGCGCCGGCATTCAGCGCCAGCGCGAACTGAATCAACAGCTGCGGCTGCGGCTGGCGGAGAACCGCCAGCTGGCGCGGGCGCTGGTGACGGCGGAGGAGCAAACCCGGCGCGAGGTGGCGCGCGAGCTGCACGATGAAGTGGGGCAGACCATCACCGTGATCCGTACCCAGGCCAGCATCGTCAAACGCCTGGCGCCGGAACCGGCGGTGATCGGCTGCGCCGACACCATCGATGCGTTGGCGCTGCGGGTCTACGACGGGGTGCACGACGTGCTGACCCAGCTGTGGCCGGCGGCGCTGAACAACCTGCCGCTGTCGGCGGCGGTGGCGGCGATGCTGCGGGAATCGCTGCCGCAGGACGCGTCGCTGGTGAGCAGCCTGCAGTGGCAGGTACCGGACGAGCTGCTGGATGAAACGCTGAAAATCACGCTGTACCGGGTGTGTCAGGAAGGGGTGACCAATGTGTGCCGCCACGCCGGCGCCAGCCGCCTGGAGCTGGACGCACGCCTGCAGCCGCGCAAAGGCGCCGCGCCGCTGATCGCCCTGACCATCCGCGACAACGGCGTGGGCTTCGAGGCGGAAAACCATCAGCCGGGGTATGGCCTGCGCGGCATGCAGGAGCGCATCAGCGCCCTTGGCGGCAGCCTGCGGCTCACCTCGGAGCGGGGCGCCTGTTTGAGTGTGATCTTGCCCACAGTTTCACCGGAGCAAGCGCAAAACTAGGAAAAACTCCTAACTGCGTCGGGAATCCGGCGTAAGCCTCCCGCGCGCGCGGGGAGCATCATAGCGGCACTTTATTCAATCCTCTGAGGTTCCACATGTGGTCTTTCCTTAAAAGTCGCTCGGACGCGCCGCAGGTCACCGATCAACGGCAGATCGACGCCAGCTACAAATACTGGCGCATCCAGCTGATGTGCACCATGTACATCGGCTACGCTGCGTTTTACTTCACGCGCAAAAGCTTCAACTTCATCATGCCGGCGATGCTGAGCGATCTGGGTCTGACGATGTCCGACGTCGGTATCCTCGGCACGCTGTTCTACATCACCTACGGCTGCTCGAAATTCATTTCCGGCATGATCAGCGATCGCTCCAACCCGCGTTACTTTATGGGGTTGGGCCTGATCATGACCGGGGTGCTGAATATCTTCTTCGGCCTCAGCTCGTCGCTGCTGATGCTGGGCACGCTGTGGATCCTCAACGCCTTCTTCCAGGGTTGGGGCTGGCCGCCGTGCTCCAAAATCCTCACCAGCTGGTATTCGCGTTCCGAGCGCGGCAGTTGGTGGGCGATCTGGAACACCTCGCACAACGTCGGCGGCGCGCTGATCCCGCTGCTGGTGGGCTTTATCTCGCTGCACTTCAGCTGGCGTTACGGCATGATCATTCCCGGTATCATCGGCGTGGTGCTCGGCCTGCTGATGTGCTGGCGCCTGCGCGACAAGCCATCCACCCTGGGGTTGCCGAGCGTCGGCAAATGGCGTAACGACGCCATGGAGCTGGTGCAGGAATCGGAAGGCCAGGGGCTGAGCAACCGCGAGATCATCAAACGCTACGTGCTGACCAACAAGTACATCTGGCTGTTGGCGGTCTCTTACGTGCTGGTGTACATCGTGCGCACCGCGATCAACGACTGGGGCAACCTCTACCTGACGCAGGAAAAGGGCTATTCGCTGATGACCGCCAACTCGGCCATCTCGCTGTTTGAAGTGGGCGGTTTTATCGGTTCACTGGTGGCCGGTTGGGGCTCCGACAAGCTGTTCCGCGGCAACCGCGGCCCGATGAACCTGATTTTCGCCATCGGTATCTTCCTGTCGGTGGCGGCGCTGTGGCTGATGCCGGGCGTGACCTACCTGCTGCAGGCCTGCTGCTTCTTCGCCATCGGCTTCTTCATCTTTGGCCCGCAGATGCTGATCGGCATGGCGGCGGCGGAGTGCTCGCACAAGGATGCGGCGGGCGCGGCGACCGGTTTCGTCGGCCTGTTCGCCTACCTGGGCGCGGCGCTGTCCGGCTACCCGATTGCACGGGTGATGGAGATTTGGCATTGGAACGGCTTCTTCGTGGTGATTTCTATCGCCGCTTGCCTGTCAGCGCTGTTCCTGCTGCCGTTCCTGCGTGCGCAGACGCCGGCACTGAAACCGGCCAACGCCTGAGTAAAATACGCTGCGCAGCCCCCGGCGCAGCGCATTATGGCGCTTTTATCATCACTTGAAATGCAGGGGAAAAAAAGTGATTGACGCCTATAACCGCCAGCAGTAAGATGCGCCCCGCATCGGCGAGTAGCGCAGCTTGGTAGCGCAACTGGTTTGGGACCAGTGGGTCGGAGGTTCGAATCCTCTCTCGCCGACCACCATTCGAAAAACCTGCTTTTTAAAGCAGGTTTTTTTTCGCCCGTAGTTTATGAGGATGAGTACCTCCGCAGGAGGTTCGAGCCTCGCGAAGCGAGACAACGTTGCTTTAGCAACGGCCCGCAGGGCGCGCATCAAAGATGCGCGTAATCCTCTCTCGCCGACCACCATTCGAAAAACCTGCTTTTTAAAGCAGGTTTTTTTTCGCCTGCAGTTTATGAGGATGAGCACCTCCGCAGGAGGTTCGAGCCTCGCGAAGCGAGACAACGTTGCTTTAGCAACGGCCCGCAGGGCGCGCATCAAAGATGCGCGTAATCCTCTCTCGCCGACCACCATTCGAAAAACCTGCTTTTTAAAGCAGGTTTTTTTCGCCTGCAGTTTATGAGGATGAGTACCTCCTTCGCTACGACCGGCTTCGCTTTATGGCGTGCCTCAATCTGCCGTCCTCGTGAAATATATTTATCCTTTACGCTTAATTAATTCACATTCCTTATTCCCATTAGGTTCTTATTTTCATGTTTAAATAAATTCATGCTTGCCAAATAAAACCCGATTGATAGCGCTCTTGTTTTCACGTTTTTTTTACCTATAGTCTAAATGGACAACGCGGGAACTCTTATTCCCGTCGCGTGGGAAATACCGTGATTATTTATTAACGTTAATCTTCGTGGATTATTGCGGAATTTTTTCGCTTCGGCAATGCGTAGCGACGATTAACTCTTTTATGTTTATCCTCTCGGAATAAAGGAATCAGTTATGCGCAAATTTAATAAACCGCTGTTGGCGCTGTTGATCGGCAGTACGCTGTGTTCCGCGGCGCAGGCCGCCGCGCCGGGCAAGCCGACCATCGCCTGGGGCAACACCAAGTTCGCCATTGTCGAAGTCGATCAGGCGGCCACCGCTTATAATAATCTGGTGAAGGTAAAAAATGCCGCCGACGTTTCTGTCTCCTGGAATTTATGGAATGGCGACGCGGGCACGACGGCAAAAATTTTATTAAATGGCAAAGAGGCGTGGAGCGGCCCTTCAACCGGTTCTTCCGGTACGGCGAATTTTAAAGTGAATAAAGGCGGCCGTTATCAAATGCAGGTGGCATTGTGCAATGCCGACGGCTGCACCGCCAGTGACGCCACCGAAATTGTGGTGGCCGACACCGACGGCAGCCATTTGGCGCCGTTGAAAGAGCCGCTGCTGGAAAAGAATAAACCGTATAAACAGAACTCCGGCAAAGTGGTCGGTTCTTATTTCGTCGAGTGGGGCGTTTACGGGCGCAATTTCACCGTCGACAAGATCCCGGCGCAAAACCTGACCCACCTGCTGTACGGCTTTATCCCGATCTGCGGCGGCAATGGCATCAACGACAGCCTGAAAGAGATCGAAGGCAGTTTCCAGGCCTTGCAGCGCTCCTGTCAGGGCCGCGAGGACTTCAAAGTCTCGATCCACGATCCGTTCGCCGCGCTGCAAAAAGCGCAGAAGGGCGTGACCGCCTGGGATGACCCCTACAAGGGCAACTTCGGTCAGCTGATGGCGCTGAAGCAGGCGCATCCTGACCTGAAAATTCTGCCGTCGATCGGCGGCTGGACGCTGTCCGACCCGTTCTTCTTCATGGGTGACAAGGTGAAGCGCGATCGCTTCGTCGGCTCGGTGAAAGAGTTCCTGCAGACTTGGAAGTTCTTCGACGGCGTGGATATCGACTGGGAGTTCCCGGGCGGCAAAGGCGCTAACCCTAACCTGGGCAGCTCGCAAGACGGGGAAACCTATGTGCTGCTGATGAAAGAGCTGCGGGCGATGCTGGATCAGCTGTCGGCGGAAACCGGCCGCAAGTATGAGCTAACCTCCGCCATCAGCGCCGGCAAGGACAAGATCGACAAGGTGGCTTACAACGTCGCACAGAACTCGATGGATCACATCTTCCTGATGAGCTACGACTTCTACGGCGCCTTCGATCTGAAGAACCTGGGGCATCAGACCGCGCTGAATGCGCCGGCCTGGAAACCGGACACTGCCTATACGACGGTGAACGGCGTCAATGCGCTGCTGGCGCAGGGCGTCAAGCCGGGCAAGATCGTGGTCGGCACCGCCATGTATGGCCGCGGCTGGACCGGGGTGAACGGCTACCAGAACAATATTCCGTTCACCGGTACCGCTACCGGGCCGGTAAAAGGCACCTGGGAGAACGGCATCGTGGACTACCGCCAAATCGCCAGCCAGTTCATGAGCGGCGAGTGGCAGTATACCTACGACGCCACGGCGGAAGCGCCTTACGTGTTCAAACCTTCCACCGGCGATCTGATCACCTTCGACGATGCCCGCTCGGTGCAGGCCAAAGGCAAGTACGTGTTGGAGAAGCAGTTAGGTGGCCTGTTCTCCTGGGAGATCGACGCGGACAATGGCGATATTCTTAACAGCATGAACGCCAGCCTGGGCAATAGCGCCGGCGTTCAATAATCGGTTGCAGTGCGTTGCCGGGGGATATCCTTTCGCCCCCGGCTTTTTCGCAGCCGAAAGTTTTTTTACGCCGCACAGATTGTGGGCCTGCCCGGTGCAAAACGCGCTCATCGGACTCACCCTTTTGGGTAGTCCTTCAGCATTTCCTCCTGTCTTTAACGGCGATCACAAAAATAACCGTTCAGATATTCATCATTCAGCAACAAAGTTTTGGCGTTTTTTAACGGAGTTAAAAACCAGTAACTTTGTTAGGGTCAGACCAATGCGCTAAAAATGGCCGCTTAGCATAAATTTTCATGCTGGAACTGTTAACAAAAGGTTTTTTTTATGTTTGTTTGCTGTTTCTCACAGTCTGCGTAAATCCCCACTGGTTATATTGACGACACCCCAAACAGTTGGCAACTTGATAGCCTCAGGGGTAAGAGCGAGAGTTGTTTGAGTGAATTCCACGCGCTCAGACGTCCCCGCCGCGATGCGTTCCATCCGGCATTCTCTCCTCGTACGCCTTCTGCCTTCGGGCGCCGATCGCACAGGCCACGCAATAAAAAATACAGGTCTGGCGGCAATTACACACATCACATCACACAATGGAGCACTAACGATGACACGTTCCTTGGGTAAATCGGGGATTCTGAAATTCGGTATTGGGCTGATCGCGCTGACCGTGGCGGCCAGCGTACAGGCCAAGACGTTGGTTTACTGTTCTGAAGGTTCCCCGGAAGGGTTCAACCCGCAGCTGTTTACCTCCGGCACCACCTACGACGCCAGCTCGGTACCGATCTACAACCGCCTGGTCGAATTCAAAATCGGCACCACCGAACTGCAGCCGGGCCTGGCTGAGAAGTGGGACGTCAGCGAAGACGGCAAAACCTACACCTTCCACCTGCGCAAAGGCGTGAAGTGGCAGAGCAACAAAGACTTCAAACCGACGCGCGATTTCAACGCCGACGACGTGGTGTTCTCCTTTGAGCGCCAGTTGGATGCGAACAACGCCTACCACAAAGTGTCCGGCGGCAGCTACGAATACTTTGAAGGCATGGACATGCCTAAGCTGATCGCCAAGATTGAAAAAGTAGACGACAACACCGTGCGCTTCGTGCTGAACCGCCCGGAGGCGCCGTTCCTGGCTGACCTGGGCATGGACTTCGCGTCCATCCTGTCCGCCGAATACGCCGACGTGATGATGAAAGCCGGCACGCCGGAGAAAGTCGACCTGAATCCGATCGGCACCGGTCCGTTCCAGCTGCTGCAATACCAGAAAGACTCCAAGATCCTGTACAAGGCATTCGACGGTTTCTGGGGCACCAAGCCGAAGATCGATCGCCTGGTGTTCTCCATCACGCCTGACGCCTCCGTGCGCTACGCCAAACTGCAGAAAAACGAATGTCAGGTGATGCCGTACCCGAACCCGGCCGATATCGCCCGCATGAAGCAAGACAAGTCCATCAACCTGATGGAACAGCCGGGCCTGAACGTGGGTTACCTGTCGTTCAACGTCGAGAAAAAGCCGCTGGATAACCTGAAGGTGCGCCAGGCGTTGACCATGGCGGTCAACAAGCAGGCGATCATCGACGCGGTTTATCAGGGCGCGGGCCAGGCGGCCAAGAACCTGATCCCGCCAACCATGTGGGGCTATAACGACGCGGTGCAGGATTACGCTTACGATCCGGCCAAGGCGAAAGAGTTGCTGAAAGAAGCGGGCATGGCCGACGGTTTCAGCATCGACCTGTGGGCGATGCCGGTACAGCGTCCTTACAACCCGAACGCACGCCGCATGGCGGAAATGATCCAGGCCGACTGGGCCAAGATCGGCGTGAAAGCCAAAATCGTGACCTATGAGTGGGGTGAATACCTCAAGCGCGCCAAAGCGGGCGAGCACCAGACGGTGATGATGGGCTGGACCGGCGACAACGGGGATCCGGATAACTTCTTCGCCACGCTGTTCAGCTGCGCGGCGGCGAAAGACGGCTCCAACTACTCCCGCTGGTGCTACAAGCCGTTTGAAGATCTGATTCAACCGGCGCGCGCCGAATCCAACCACGACAAGCGCATCGAACTGTACAAACAGGCGCAGGTGGTGATGCACGATCAGGCTCCGGCGCTGATTGTCGCACACTCCACCGTGTACGAGCCTGTGCGTAAGGAAGTGAAAGGCTACGTCGTGGATCCGCTCGGTAAGCATCACTTCGAGAATGTCTCTGTAGACTGATTTCGACCGCTTTACCGGAGACGCACGAATGGACTTGCAGGGGCGCAACAGGTTTGCGCCCCTGCTGACCAGTCTCCGGCGTATGGCCGTCGAATCGTTCAAAGGCATGTGAGCGTTAATAAGCCTGGCGGACGATGAGCTGCCGGGCATTGATACAGAGAGTTCGGGATATGTTGCAGTTCATACTCCGACGTTTGGGGTTAGTTATCCCAACGTTTATCGGCATTACATTG
The DNA here is from genome assembly GCF_051803255.1 of Serratia bockelmannii. NCBI lineage: Bacteria > Pseudomonadati > Pseudomonadota > Gammaproteobacteria > Enterobacterales > Yersiniaceae > Serratia > Serratia bockelmannii. The sequence continues at coordinate 146,000 of NZ_CP196512.1, forward strand.
CTGACTTTTGCATTCGTCCATATGATCCCCGGCGACCCGGTGACCATCATGGCCGGGGAACGCGGTATCTCCGCCGAGCGCCACGCGCAGCTGATGGCGGAAATGGGGCTGGACAAGCCGCTTTATCAACAATATTTCTCCTACGTGTCCAACGTGCTGCACGGCGATCTGGGCACCTCACTCAAAAGCCGCATCTCCGTCTGGAGCGAGTTCGTTCCGCGCTTTCAGGCTACGCTGGAGCTGGGCTTCTGCGCGATGCTTTTCGCGGTGCTGGTAGGCATCCCGGTCGGGGTGCTGGCGGCGGTCAAACGTGGCTCGGTCTTCGATCATACTGCGGTGGGCATCTCGCTGACCGGCTATTCGATGCCAATTTTCTGGTGGGGCATGATGCTGATCATGCTGGTGTCGGTGCAGCTTAACCTGACGCCGGTGTCGGGGCGCATCAGCGACACGGTATTCCTTGACGACAGCCAGCCGCTGACCGGCTTTATGCTGATAGACACCCTGATCTGGGGCGAGCCGGGCGACTTTATCGACGCGGTGATGCACATGATCCTGCCGGCCATCGTGCTGGGCACCATCCCGCTGGCGGTGATCGTGCGCATGACCCGTTCCTCGATGCTGGAGGTGTTGGGTGAAGACTACATTCGCACCGCCCGCGCCAAGGGCGTGAGCCGTATGCGGGTGATCGTCGTCCACGCGCTGCGCAACGCGCTGCTGCCGGTGGTGACGGTGATCGGGCTGCAGGTCGGCACCATGCTGGCCGGCGCCATTCTGACCGAAACCATCTTCTCCTGGCCGGGGTTGGGCCGCTGGCTGATCGACGCGCTGCAGCGCCGCGATTACCCGGTGGTGCAGGGCGGGGTGTTGCTGGTCGCCTGTATGATCATTCTGGTTAACCTGCTGGTAGACGTGCTCTACGGCGTGGTCAACCCGCGTATTCGCCACAAGAAATAAGGGGCGCTCTCATGTCTCAAATCACTGAGTCTGCAGTTAAAGGTGCGCCGAAGCCAATGACCCCGTTTCAGGAGTTCTGGCACTATTTCAAGCGCAATAAAGGGGCCGTGGTCGGCCTGGTGTATATCGTTCTGATGCTGGTGATCGCGCTCGGCGCCGGCGTGCTGGCGCCGCATGCGCCGGCGGACCAGTTCCGCGATGCTCTGCTCAAGCCGCCGGTGTGGCAAGAGGGTGGCAGCTGGCAATATATCCTCGGCACCGACGACGTGGGCCGCGACGTCCTGTCGCGCCTGATGTACGGTGCACGGCTGTCGCTGTTGGTCGGCTGCCTGGTGGTAGTGCTGTCGCTGATCATGGGCGTGATATTCGGCCTGCTGGCCGGTTACTTCGGCGGCGTGGTGGACGCGATTATCATGCGCGTCGTCGACATCATGCTGGCTCTGCCGAGCCTGCTGCTGGCACTGGTACTGGTGGCGGTATTCGGGCCGTCGATCGTTAACGCTTCGCTGGCGCTGACCTTCGTCGCCCTGCCGCACTATGTACGTTTGACGCGCGCGGCGGTGCTGGTGGAGGTCAACCGCGACTACGTCACCGCATCGCGGGTGGCGGGCGCCGGCGCACTGCGCCAGATGTTCGTCAATATTCTGCCTAACTGCCTGGCGCCTTTGATCGTGCAGGCTTCTCTCGGTTTCTCGAACGCCATTCTGGACATGGCCGCGCTCGGCTTTCTGGGCATGGGCGCGCAGCCGCCGACGCCGGAGTGGGGCACCATGCTCTCCGACGTGCTGCAGTTCGCGCAAAGTGCCTGGTGGGTGGTGACCTTCCCCGGCGTGGCGATCCTGCTGACGGTGCTGGCATTCAACCTGATGGGGGACGGTTTGCGTGACGCTCTCGACCCCAAACTCAAGCAGTAACAGAGGACGAGAGAGATGGCGTTATTGAATGTAGACAAGCTTTCGGTGCACTTCGGTGACGAAGGCACCCCGTTCCGCGCGGTAGACCGCATCAGTTACAGCGTGGAGCAAGGTCAGGTGGTCGGCATCGTCGGTGAATCCGGCTCCGGCAAATCCGTCAGTTCGCTGGCGATCATGGGCCTGATCGATTTCCCCGGCAAGGTGATGGCCGACAAGCTGGAGTTCAACGGCCAGGATCTGCGCAAGATCTCCGAAAAAGAGCGCCGCCAGCTGGTGGGCTCCGAAGTGGCGATGATCTTCCAGGATCCGATGACCAGCCTGAACCCGTGCTATACCGTCGGTTATCAGATCATGGAGGCGCTGAAGGTGCATCAGGGCGGCAATCGCCGCACTCGCCGCCAGCGTGCTATCGACCTGCTGACCCAGGTGGGCATTCCGGATCCGGCTTCGCGGCTGGACGTATACCCGCACCAGCTTTCCGGCGGCATGAGCCAGCGCGTAATGATCGCCATGGCCATCGCCTGTCGGCCGAAGCTGCTGATCGCCGATGAGCCGACGACTGCGCTCGACGTGACCATCCAGGCGCAGATCATCGAGCTGTTGCTGGACCTGCAGCAGCGCGAAAACATGGCGCTGCTGCTGATCACCCACGATCTGGCGCTGGTGGCGGAAGCCGCGCATCACATCATCGTGATGTACGCCGGCCAGGTGGTGGAATCCGGCAAGGCGGCGGAGATTTTCCGCGCGCCGCGCCACCCGTACACCCAGGCACTGCTGCGCGCGCTGCCGGAGTTTGCCGCCGACAAGGCGCGGTTGGCTTCGCTGCCGGGCGTGGTGCCGGGCAAATACGATCGCCCGACCGGCTGCCTGCTCAATCCGCGTTGTCCGTACGCCAACGAGCGTTGCCGTAACGAGGAGCCGGAACTGCGCAGCATTCCCGGCCGTCAGGTTAAATGTCACACACCGCTGGATGATGCGGGGAGGCCGACCGTATGAGCCAGAATCAACCTTTACTGCAGGCGATTGACCTGAAGAAGCATTACCCGGTGAAAAAGGGCCTGTTCGCGCCGGAGCGGCTGGTCAAGGCGCTCGACGGTGTGTCCTTCACCCTGGAGCGCGGCAAAACGCTGGCGGTGGTCGGCGAATCGGGCTGCGGCAAATCGACGCTCGGCCGCCTGCTGACGATGATCGAAGTGCCGACCGGCGGCGAGCTGTACTACCAGGGGCAGGATCTGCTGAAGCCGGACGTCTCGGCCGAGAAACTGCGACGCCAGAAGATCCAAATCGTGTTCCAGAATCCTTACGGATCGCTCAACCCGCGCAAGAAGGTCGGGCAGATCCTCGAGGAGCCGCTGTTGATCAACACGTCGCTCAGCGCCGCCGAACGGCGGGAAAAAGCGCTGGAGATGATGGCGAAGGTCGGCCTGAAGACCGAGCATTATGACCGCTACCCGCACATGTTCTCCGGCGGCCAGCGCCAGCGTATCGCCATTGCCCGCGGGCTGATGCTGAATCCGGACGTGGTGATCGCCGATGAACCGGTGTCGGCATTGGACGTGTCGGTGCGCGCGCAGGTGTTGAACCTGATGATGGATCTGCAGCAGGAGCTGGGGCTGTCCTATGTGTTTATCTCGCACGATCTGTCGGTGGTGGAACACATCGCCGACGAGGTGATGGTGATGTACCTCGGTCGCTGCGTGGAAAAGGGCAGCAAAGAGGCGATCTTCAACAACCCGCGTCATCCGTACACTCAGGCGCTGCTGTCGGCGACGCCGCGGTTAAACCCGGATATGCGCCGCGAGCGCATCAAATTGACCGGCGAGCTGCCCAGCCCGATGAATCCGCCGCCGGGCTGTGCGTTCAATGCCCGCTGCCGCCGCGCTTTTGGCACCTGCGTACAGCTGCAGCCGCAGCTCAAACAGTACGGTGAGCAGATGGTGGCCTGCTTTGCGGTCGATCAGGACGAACATCCGGGGGCGTAAGGCGTCGAACGTCATCGCTTAAATTCACGCCGGCATCACGCCGGCGTTTTTTATTACTCAATCAAAGGGTTAGTCAGTAAACGATCGCGACAACTCATTTTTTAAATTATTCCCTTAACGTCATTCTGACAAATCGTTATTTTTTAAGAATCTTCGCATGAAAATAATAATCGAATAATAGAATTCAACGGTTTGTTGTTAATAACATTCTGTCGGTCGAGTTGTTTCGCCATTTCTATTATAAAACCCTAATAAAAAAGCACGCCGGCGGCGTGCTTTAGGTTGATGAGGTCGCGCTTATTGCGGATAAGGCACCCAGTCGCCGCCGTTCAGGCGAATGTAAGGCTTGCCCTGATATTGCATCACGATAGCGTTGTCGTTTTCGGAGATGACCGGGGTCTGCGGCAGCGCCTGCGTCAGTGTCTGCCAATCGACGCTGGATTCGCTGAAGACCTTGCCGTCCACCAGGCGCGACACCAGTTCAGACAGCGCCAGATAGCTGCTCGGCGTTTTGATCTGCAGTGGACTGCCCTGATGCGGCGCCTTCATGCCCACCAGTTTGATGCCGACCGGCGTATGGGTGATGTTCGGGCTGGGGATATCGCGCAGGCCGGACATCTGCATCTTGTCACCCACTAACGCCGCCCCGTGTTCCGGCACGATCACCACCACCACTTTGCGGCCGGATTTTTCCAGCTGATCGAGGAAGGTGTTCAGCTGATCGAACAGCTTCTGCGCGCGTGGCTGATAGTCGGCGCTCTTGTTGGCGCCGACGAAGCGGTTGCCGTCGTGCAGCGGGATGACGTTGAAGAAGGTAGCGGTGCGGCCGTCGCCGCCTTTTTGCTGCTGATCCAGCCAGCGGGTCAGCAATTCGAGATCGTTATAAATCGGCTCACCGTCGAACGACGTCAGCTCGTTGCCGATGCCGGCCTGCGACATTAACGGCGCCTGCATGTCGCCCTGTTCACGCAGCTCTTTCAGGTAGTTGCCGAACACCCCGGAGTGATCGAGCATCAGCTGTTCCTTGAAGCCGAGTTTTGTCAGGTTGTCGAATAGGTAACACTGCTGGTTCACCGGCTGGTACAAATCATGATGCGAAAGCTGGCCGCAGCTGGCGCGCAGCAACCGTATCGAGGCCGGGCCGCTGTAGGCGGTGGCCGAATTGAAGCTGTCGAACATGATATCCATCTTCGACCACAGCGGATGATTCTGCAGGTTGACCGCGTCCATATCGGCCCAGGCCAGCGAACAGATGTTGATCACCAGCAGATCGAACGGCTGGGCGTCGGCGGGCAAGGTGGTCGGGAACGCGGTGGCGCGGCCTTTTTCCCGGTCGTAGAACTGGTTCAGGTAGGCCGTCAGGTTGGCGCTGGTCGGCGGCAGGCTGTCCGCCGGCGCAGCGTCCCCCGCCGCCGGCGCGGCCGTGGCCGGCGTATTGGCGCTGCCGGCCGAGGCTGTGGAGGTCGCGGGCAGCAGTGAGACCGCCGGCCCGGCAATGTTGACGATATTGAGCCACACCAGCGCCGCCACGGTGAATACGGTGACGCGCACCCATTGCGCGACGAACAGGTAGGCGATAAACAGTACGAAGGCCGCGCCGATCATCTGCCAGTTGATAAAGCGGTTGACCAGTTCCAGCAGATACTGGGCGCTGAAGCCGGCTAGCTGCGACCCCTGGCTAAGAATGCTGTTGATGCCCGGCAGCCAGGTGTCGTGGTAGAACAAGGCGATGCCGATCGGGATGGCGAGGTAGTGGCGCCAGCGATGCAGGCGTTGCGAAGGGATCGGCATCAGCAGAAACGCCATGAACACCAGGTTCGGCAGCGCGTGGAAATTCAGGTAGCCGAACCACAGCAGGGCGAATTTAGCCAGAAAATAAAGGTTCCAGCCACCCAGCCCACGCCAGTAGCGCCACAGAGCGTTATCGGATTGCGTATTCGAGTTTCGATTCATGGCTGCTTCTTACGTTTAATCTGAGATGAGGAGCCAGTGCGCACCCACAAACCGGCGGATTTCAAATAGCGCGGCGATAACAACAGGTTTTGCCAGTATTGACGCAAATGCGGAAAACGCCGGTGAAAGGCGTAACCCAGCGGAATGAAGATCAGCGCGCACAGCAGGATCAGTTGCACGATATCGTTAAGGTTCAGCATGCGGTTCCTCCTGCGGGTCAAGCGACAGCGTGAAGGCGACCGGCTGCCGCCGTTCCACGGGTTCCTCGGCCACCGCCACGCTGGGGCGCGGCGCGGCGCCGGCGGTACCGGTAGCCGAAAGCTGCCAGTGCCCCTGGGCCATGCGTTTGATTTCCGAAACGATATCGACGTCCTGGTGCCACACCACCCGGTTGCTGAAGGCTTCATCCACCGGCAGCCGGAAGATGAACTTCAGCGCGGTATCCAGATCGTTGATGCGGCAGGTGGACAGGAACAGCACCAGCCGCCCCTGCACCACGGTCATCACATCGCCGAACCGCCGCAGGTGGCACAGGGTCATCGCCTGTTCGGCGCGTAGGCCGGTGGCCGGGCGCAGCGCCACCATCACGCCTTTGCCGTCCTCAGGCAGCAGCGTGTTGCCCATCAGCGAAAGCACCGCCTGGCTGAACGCCTCCGGCCGCATATAGCCTTTGAGCTGCAGCGGGCGTAAACCGGCCAGTAACGCATCGATGTCGGCGGGCACATGGCGTGAGAAACGCTGCCCCTGGATGCCCTCGAGCATGGTGAGAAAACGCGACAGCGGCGCGACGTGCGGCACGATCAGATTGGCGCCGCAGGCCAGCAGCAGCCGTTCGTCGCTGTAGCGCAGGCTGGCGCTCATCTCGCGCACCGCGATTTTCAGGCCGCTGCCGCGGCTGCGTCGCAGGGTGTGGATCTGGTGCGCCAGGTGATCGATTTGGTCGCTTTGATACAACGCGAAAATCAACGTTGCCGAGAGTCTCAGCATGCCGTGCTGCGCCAGTTCGTCGTTGCTCTCCAACAGCTGCCAGTTGGCGGACAGCGGCGGCGCGCCCTCCAGAATGCTGCGTTCGGCCAGATACTGACCTTCGTCGCTGCGCAAGGCGGTGGGGGAGGGTTGACTATTTTCATCCTCGCCCTGCCAGCCGCCTTGCGCGGCGTACAACGTCAGCAGTTGATTGGCGTTGATGCCGTTTTCGGTGCTCCACCAGTTCACCAGATATTGCGCGCTGTCCTGCTGCCATTGCAGGCTGGATAGGCCGTTCAGGATACGATGCTGTGCGCTGAGCTGCCCTTTAAGCTTATTGATGCCGCCGCCGTGGCTGAGGATCAACAGCGTGCAGCCCTGCCGCCGCAGCCAGGCGGCGAGGGTACGCGTCCACTCGCGCAGCTCTTCGGTGGTGAAGGTTTGCCACAGGCTGGCGTGGGCCAGCAGGATAAGCAAGCGATTCTGCGGCCGCAGGGCGCGCATCAGATCGTCGCTCAGCTGCGTCAGCGCGGCTTTTTTCTCTGGTAATTGATACAGCGGCAGCTTTTGCAAAGCGGGCGAAGCCAGCTCGGCCAGCAGGCTTTCGGGTTTGTCGCCGCTGCAGATCAGGGCGACTTTGTGAGTGGCCGGCTGGGCGGCGATCACCTGGCGACACAGCAACGCGGCGTCGCTTTGCCTGTCGACATTGATCCAATAGAGCCCCGGAGCCTGCATCACCGAGAGCTCTTCCCAAATCTGCCGAATGCCTAGAGAAAAAGAGTGCGCCATAGGATGTGTTCTACTTTCGTTGAAAGCCGACTAAAGGCGTTTATATTTAAAGATAGCCATTTTTACTCTGGCAATAACAAATATCCGACGCTATTCGGCAATATTTGTTGAGAATCATCTTATTGCCTGTCTCTTTTTGTATCGTTGCTATAGTTAATTAACATAGCCTATTTTCGCCAAGGCGGAAGAATGAATAACGCACCTACCCATTTTCGTGCAGCGGCACCTGGGGAGAGCCAGGATGACCTGCAGGCGCTCAGCCAGGCTTTTTCATTGCCGAAATTAAGCTATGTCGATATTTCGCGGCAGGAGCGGCTAACGCACATGATGACGCGCTGGTCACTGTTGGCCGAATTGGCGCAGACTGCGGGGAGCCATTGATCTATGCCGGTGATCGCGCTGCAAGGGCTGCGGGGTGGGATGGGGACGACGTCGGTCACGGCGGCGCTCGCCTGGGCGTTGCAGCAGCTGGGTGAGTCGGTGTTGGCGATCGATTTCACGCCGGATAATCTGCTGCGCTTGCATTTCAACACGCCGTTCGAACTGGCACGCGGCTGGGCCCGCGCGGAGCAGGACGGCGGCGGTTGGCAGGAAGGCGCGCTGCGTTATTGTGAAAACCTCGATTTTCTGCCGTTTGGCCGCCTGAATGCGGCGGAACGGCTGGAAGTGCAGCGTCAGTGTCAGCAGCTGCCCGAACGCTGGCGCGACAACCTGCGCCAACTGAGCGCCGGCGATCCGCAGCGCTGGATCCTATTAGATGTTCCGATCGGGGACGGCGCTCTGGCGCAGCAGGCGCTGCAGCTAGCCGACAGCGTGTTCATGCTGTTGAACCCCGACGCCAACTGTCAGGTACGGCTCCATCAGCAGACGCTGCCGAACGACTGCCGGTTCCTGGTCAATCACTACTCCTCCGCCAGCCAGCTGCAGCAGGATTTGCATCAGCTGTGGCTGCAAACCCTGAGCGGTCTGTTGCCGGTGGTGATCCACCGCGATGAAGCGCTGGCGGAAGCGCTGGCGGTCAAACAGCCGCTGGGCGAGTACCGCCCCGAGAGTCTGGCGGCGGATGAAGTGCTGACGCTGGCCAACTGGTGCCTGATCAACCTCAAACGGGGTGTTGCGCCATGAGCCGGGTGCTGAGCCTGCTGCTGGTGCCGCCGGTGCGTCAGGCGGTGCAGGCGCGCTACCGCGGCTATCGCCGCAACGGCGCGTCGGCGCTGACCGCGTTTTTTGCCACGTTGCTGGTGGCGCTGGGGTGGATGCTGCTGCGCTTTGAATCACCGGCCTGGCAGCGTGTGCGTACCGGCCGCGCTTACTGGTTCCCGCATCTGTCCGCCGAACGCCCACGCCCGGCGGATGCGCTGCGCTATCTGCTGCAGGGCCTGTGGCTACTGCTGTTCCGCAGCGGCCGCGCGCCAGTGCAGCGTGACTATTTCGCTGGGTGGCGTCGGCTGCAGCAGCGCTACGCCGATTGGCTGCAGGGCCTGCCGCAGCGGCTGAAAAACGCCGGCGTGGAACAGCGTTCGGTAGAGCGCCTCGGCCGCATGAACCGCGGCATGCGACGCGCGCTGTTTATTCTGGTCGGCGTGCTGGCGGCGATCCTCGCCATGCTGTGCATCTCGCAACCGTTCGATCTGTCGGCGCAATTCGTGTTCGTCGTGCTGCTGTGGGGGATCGCGATGGTGGTGCGCCGGGTGCCGGGGCGCTTGCCTGCGCTGATGCTGATCGTGCTGTCGCTGACCGTCTCCTGCCGTTACCTGTGGTGGCGCTATACCGCCACGCTGAACTGGGACGATCCACTTAGCCTGGTGTGCGGCCTGTTGCTGTTGGTGGCGGAAACCTACGCCTGGGTGGTGCTGGTGCTGGGCTATTTCCAGACTATCTGGCCGCTTAATCGCCAGCCGGTGCCGTTGCCCGCTGACAGCGCGACCTGGCCAACCATCGATTTGATGGTGCCGACTTACAATGAGGACCTCGGGGTGGTGAAGCCGACCGTCTATGCGGCGCTGGGCATCGACTGGCCGAAGGAAAAGGTGAATATCTATATCCTTGATGACGGTAATCGCCCCGAATTCCGTGCGTTCGCCGCCGAAGTGGGGGTGAAATACATCGCCAGGCCGACCCACGAACATGCCAAGGCCGGCAACATCAACAACGCGTTGAAGCAGGCCACCGGCGAGTTCGTGGCGATTTTCGACTGCGACCACGTGCCGACGCGCTCTTTCCTGCAGCTGACCATGGGCTGGTTCTTCAAAGACAAAAAGCTGGCGATGCTGCAGACCCCGCACCACTTCTTCTCGCCGGATCCGTTCGAGCGCAACCTGGGGCGTTTCCGCCAGACGCCCAACGAGGGCACCTTGTTCTACGGGCTGGTGCAGGACGGCAACGACATGTGGGACGCCACCTTCTTCTGCGGCTCTTGTGCCATCTTGCGCCGCAGCGCGCTGGACGAGATCGGCGGCATCGCGGTGGAAACCGTCACCGAAGACGCCCACACCTCGCTGCGTTTGCACCGGCGCGGGCATACCTCGGCCTATATCCGCATTCCGCAGGCTGCCGGGCTGGCGACCGAAAGCCTGTCGGCGCACATCGGCCAGCGCATTCGCTGGGCGCGCGGCATGGTGCAGATCTTCCGGCTCGACAACCCGCTGCTGGGCAAGGGGCTGAAACTGGCGCAGCGCCTGTGCTACGCCAACGCCATGCTGCACTTCCTGTCGGGCATTCCGCGGCTGATCTTCCTCACCGCACCGCTGGCGTTTTTGCTGCTGCATGCCTACATCATCTTCGCGCCGGCGCTGGCGATCGCGCTTTATGTGCTGCCACACATGATCCACGCCAGCCTGACCAACTCGCGTATCCAGGGGAAATACCGCCATTCGTTCTGGAGCGAAATCTATGAAACGGTGCTGGCCTGGTATATCGCGCGGCCGACCACGGTGGCGCTGTTCAATCCGCACAAGGGCAAATTCAACGTCACCGCCAAGGGCGGACTGGTGGAGGAGGAGCACGTAGACTGGGTGATCACCCGACCTTATATGTTCCTGGTGATCCTTAACCTGGCCGGGCTGGCGTTCGGCGCCTGGCGGCTGGCCTATGGCCCGACGGACGAGGTGATGACGGTGATCATCAGCCTGGTGTGGGTGCTGTACAACATGACCATTCTCGGCGGCGCGGTGGCGGTGGCGGTAGAGGCCAAGCAGGTGCGTCAGGCGCACCGCGTGGAGATCGCCATGCCGGCGGCGATCGCGCGTGCCGACGGCCACCTCTACCCCTGCACGCTGCGCGATTACTCCGACGGCGGCGTGGGCATTGAGATGCGAGTGGAAAACGCGTTGAAAGACGGCGACAAAGCCTCGCTGCTGCTCAAGCGTGGCCAGCAGGAGTACAGCTTCCCCTGCGTGGTGACGCGCGCCTTCGGCAACAAGGTGGGGGTGCGTCTGGTCAGTCTCTCTACCCGTGAACACATCGATTTCATTCAGTGCACCTTCGCCCGCGCCGATACCTGGGCGCTGTGGCAGGACGGGTTCCCTGAAGACCGGCCGATCGAAAGCCTGCGCGACGTGCTGGCGCTGGGCTTCCGGGGCTATGTGCGCATGGCGGACTACGCGCCGCCGCTGGTGCGCGGTTTGCTGGTCGGGGTCACGTCGCTGACCGCCTGGGTCGTGTCGTTTATTCCGCGCGGCGTCGGCAGGGATCCGACCTTGGGTCAACAAGAAACAGTGGGTTAGCTGCGAGTTCAACCGCCCGCTCACTCGCCCGGTGAACAGGCTCCAACATTGATGATGATACGATGACGCGAAAAATAACCTGGTTAACTGCTCTGGCCTTAGGCATCAGTACCCTGTCGCAGGCCGAAACCGCCACCGCGCCGACCGTGGCGGCCCAGCCGCCGATCGCCGCGGCGGCCGATACGGCGACCGCGCCACCGCTGGCCACCGCACCGCAGGATCCGAATGCGCCGGTGCGCGACGTATCGCTGTCGTTTGCGCAGATAGCGCCGCCGCCGGGCACCTTTGTTCTGCGCGGTACCCGGCCGGACGGACAGATCGAATTCGGCGTGCGCAGCGATGAGGTGGTCTCGCAGGCGATGCTCGATATGGAGTTTACGCCGTCACCGGCGCTGATCCCGGTGGAGTCGCACGTCAAGGTCTATCTGAACGACGAACTGATGGGCGTAACTACCCTCGCCAAAGAGCAACTGGGCAAGCCCAATCGCATCCAGATGGTGATCGATCCGCGCTATATCACCGATTTTAACCGCGTCCGGCTGGTGTTCGTCGGTCATTATCAGAACATCTGCGAAAACCCGGCCAGCACCTCGCTGTGGCTCGACGTCAGCAAGTCCAGCGCGCTGAAGCTGCGTTTCCAGACGCTGCCGGTGAAAAACGAGCTGTCGCACTTCCCTGAGCCGTTCTTCGACAGCCGTGACAATCGGCCGCTGACGCTGCCGATGGTGTTCGCCGGCCAGCCTGACCTCACCCAGCAGCGCGCGGCGGGTATTCTGGCCTCCTGGTTCGGCAGCAAGGCGCAGTGGCGCGGGCAATCCTTCCCGACGCTGTACAACGCGCTGCCGACGCAGCACGCGGTGGTGTTCGCCACCAACTCGCAGCGCCCGGATTTCCTGCGCGATTATCCGGCGGTCAACGGCCCGACGGTGGAGATGATCAGCCACCCCGACAATCCGTACGTCAAACTGCTGTTGATTCAGGGGCGTGACGACAACGATTTGATCACCGCGGTGAAGGGCATCGCGCAGGGCAACATTCTGTTCCGCGGCCAGAACGTGACGGTGGACAAGGTGGAACAGCTCGCGCCGCGCCAGCCTTACGACGCGCCGAACTGGGTGCGCACCGATCGGCCGATGACCTTCGCCGAGCTGCAGCAATATGCCGAACAGCTGCAAACCAGCGGCATCGAGCCTGGCCCGATTTCGCTGACCATGAACCTGCCGCCGGACCTGTTCCTGATCCGCAGCACCGGCATCGATATGCACCTGAAATACCGCTATACCGCGCCGCGCATTCAGGACGGTTCGCGGCTGAGCGTCAGCCTGAACAACCAGTTCGTGCAGGCGTACTCGCTGGTGCCGGAACACGAACAGGGCGCGCAGCTGCTGCGCCTGCCGTTGACGCAGGGGCTGCTCGACTCCGACAAGAACGTCAATATCCCGGCGCTGCGGCTGGGGGCTACCAACCAGCTGCGTTTTGACTTTGACTACACCACGCTGCTGGCCAGCGGCGCGGAAGGGCGCTGCGAAACCTATTCCTTCACGCAAAACCATGCGGTGATCGACGGTGCGTCTACCATCGATTTCTCCGGCTACCGCCACTTTATGGCGATGCCGGACCTGCGCGCCTTCGCCAACGCCGGCTTCCCATTCAGCCGCCTGGCGGATCTGTCGCAAACGCTGGTGTTGGTGAACCAGAAACCGCAGCCGGCGCAGGTCAGCGCGCTGCTGAACGCGCTGGGTGTGATCGGCGCGCAAACCGGTTATCCGGCGCTGGCCTTCACGCTGAGCGACGACTGGTCGCAGGCCAAGGATCGCGACGACGACATCCTGATGGTCGGCACCATTCCGCCGGCGCTGCGCGACGACAAGAAAATCAGTCTGCTGGTGGACGCGACCCAAAGCTGGGTGAAACAGCCGACGCGGCAGCCGCCGCTGCCGAGTGCGGAAGTGCTGGCAGAGGACACCAAGCCGGACAGCAAGACCACCGTCAGCTCCGAGGGCGCAATGTCGGCGATCATCGGCGTACAGTCGCCGTTCAACGACCAGCGCAGCATCGTGGCGCTGTTGGCGGACAGCCCGCGCGGCTATGAGCTGCTCAACAATGCCCTGCTGGACAGCGGCAAGCGCGCCGCGGTGTTTGGTTCGGTGGCGGTGATCCGCGAATCAGGGGTCAACAGCCTGCGCGTCGGCGATATTTACTATGTCGGCCACCTGCCGTGGTGGGAGCGGCTGTGGTATGCCCTCTCCACCCATCCGGTCCTGCTGGCGGTGATCGCGGTGGTGCTGGTGGTGATCCTGGGGCTGATGCTGTGGCGCGGCCTGAAGGCCTTCAGCCGGCGTCGTCTGGCGCCTGAAGATCGGGATTGACGGCGGTGAGCGCGATGCTGCAACGCCTGTCGCTCGGCATGCTGCTGCTGTGTGCGTTCAGCGCGGCGGCGGTCTGCGAGTGGCCGGGCTGGCAACAGTACAAGCAATTCTACATCAGCCCGCAGGGGCGGGTGATCGATCCGAGCAGTCCGAACAAGATCACCACCTCCGAGGGACAGAGTTACGGCCTGTTCTTCGCTCTGGTGGCCAACGACCGGCCGACCTTCGATCGGCTGTTGGCCTGGACGGAGAACAACCTGGCGGCGGGCGATCTCAGCGCCCGTTTGCCCGCCTGGCTGTGGGGCGAGAGCGACGACAAGCAGTGGAAGGTGCTGGACGCCAACTCGGCGTCAGATGCCGATCTGTGGATCGCTTATAACCTGCTCGAAGCCGGCCGCCTGTGGAAAAGCCGGCGTTATCAAACCCTGGGAACGCTGCTGCTGCAACGCATCGGCCGCGAGGAAGTGGCCGACATCCCCGGCCTGGGCCTGATGTTGCTGCCGGGCAAAGTCGGGTTTGTGGCGGAAGATCGCTGGCGGCTGAACCCCAGCTACCTGCCGCCGCAGCTGCTGGCGCGTTTTGCGGCGCTGAACGGCCCGTGGCGCGCGATGCGCCAGGTCAATCAGCGGCTGTGGCTGGACAGCGCGCCGCACGGCTTCTCACCGGACTGGGTGGTGTGGCGAGTCGGCACCGGCTGGCAGCCGGATACCGTCAAGCCGAACGTCGGCAGCTACGACGCGATTCGGGTCTATCTGTGGGCCGGCATGCTGGCGGACGACGATGAGCATAAGGCGGCGCTGCTCGCACGCTTCCAGCCGATGGCGCAGCTCACCGCCAAACAGGGTGTGCCGCCGGAGAAAACCGATACCGCCAGCGGCAAAACCACCGGTGACGGCCCGGTCGGCTTTTCCGCCTCAATGCTGCCGATGTTGGCGACGCAGGCCGAGGCGCTGGCGACACAGCGGCAACGCATCAGCGAACATCCGCCGGGTGACGACGCTTATTTCAGCGCCTCGCTGACGCTGTTCGGTCAGGGGTGGGATCAACAACGTTATCGCTTTAATCGTCAGGGTGAATTGCAACCCTCGTGGGACGGCCAATGCACAACTTCAAAATAAACTGGCTGAATTTGATTCCGCTGAGCCTGGCGATGCTGCCGCAGGCGCGCGCCGCGGAGGCCGTGGCCCCGGAGCAGTGGCTGCTGGAGCAGGTGCGCATTGGCGAGGCCGGCAACAAGGACGATCTGGTGCGCCAGTCGCTGTACCGGCTCGAGCTGATGGATCCGAATAACCCGGACGTGATCGCCGCGCGCATGCGTTTGGCGCTGCGGCAGGGCAACATGGCGCTGGCGCAACAGCAGTTGGACAAGCTGAAAACTCTCGCGCCGCAGTCCAGCGCCTATCGCCAGGCGCAAATGAACATGCTGCTGACCCAGCCGGAAACCCGGCAAAAGCTGCAGCAGGCCCGCCTGATGGCGACCGCCGGCCGGCTGCCGGAGGCCAAGGCGCAGTACGATGCGCTGTTCCACGGCGAGCCGCCGACGCTCGATCTGGCGGTGGAGTATTGGCGGCTGGTGGCGCGTTTGCCGGGGCAGGAGGCGAAGGCGTTAAAGCAGTTGCAGGCGCTGGACCAGCAATATTCCGGCAACGTGGCGCTGCGCATGTCGCTGGCGCGCATGCTGTTCAGTCAGAATCAGGACGCGCAGGCCTATGAACTGCTGCAGAAGATCGCCGCCGATCCGGCCGGGCGCGGCGATGCCGCCGATCTGTGGCTGGACAAGGTCAAAGCGATGCCGGTCAACGCGCAAAGCGTGGCGGCGCTCAACCGCTTCCTCGGCGTGTTCGATACCGGCGATCAGGCGACCCGCGCCCGTGAAGAGCTGGCCAGACAACAGAAACTGTTGGCCGATCCGGCTTATCAGGCGCGGGTGCGCGGCCTGGCGCAGGTGGATAAAGGTGGCAGCCGGGCGGCCATTCCGGCGTTGCAAAAGGCGCTGACGGCAGCGCCGAACGACGCCGAGGTGCTGGGCGCGCTCGGCCAGGCCTATTCGCGCGCCGGTAACCGCCCGCAGGCGCTGAAGCTGTTTCGCCAGGCGCTGGCCGCCGACAAGAATGGCTACGGCAGCGGCAAATGGCAAAGCCTGATCAAGAGCACCGGCTACTGGCTGGCGATCGACGAGGGCGACAAAGCGCTCAAGGCAGGCAATCTCGCGCTGGCCCGGCAGAAATATCAGCAGGCGCGCCAGCTCGACGACAGCGACGGCGATGCGTTTATCGGCCTGGGCGATGTGGCGGTGGCGAGCAAGGATGACGCCGCGGCGGAAGGGTTTTATCAGCAGGCGCTGCGACGCGATCCCGGCAACGGCAGCGCGCTGCGCGGCCTGGTGAATATCTATCAACGGCAGTCGCCGGAAAAAGCGTTGGCCTACCTCAGCGGCCTGCCGCGCAGCCAACAGGCCAAGCTGCGCAGCACCTTCGACGGGCTGCGGCTCGACATGTTGAAACAGCAGGCGGAGACGCTGGCGCAGCAGCAACAGTGGCAACAGGCGGTGGAAATTTATCGCCGCGCCCAGGCGATGGATCCCGACGATGTCTGGCTGACCTATCGCTACGCGCAGGCGCTGCGTCAGGCTGGGCAGCCGCAGCAGGCGGACGCTCTGTTCCGGCAGCTGGCGCAGCGCCAGCACGCCAATCCGCAGCTGACCTACGCCTATGCGCTCTATCTTTCCGGCAGCGATCGCGACCGGCAGGCGCTGGCGCAGCTCAATACGCTGCCGGCGGCGCAGTGGAACGACAACATGCGCGAACTGGCGCAGCGGCTGAAAATGCAGGCGACGATCGCGCATGCCGAAGGGCTGCGGGCGGCCGGTGACGAACCGGCGGCGGAAGCCTATCTGCGCCGGCAGCCGGCGGACACGCGCATCGATTTGCTGCTCGCCGACTGGGCGCTGGCGCGCGGGGAGTATGCGGCGGCGCTGGACGACTATCAGCGGGTGAAACGCCGTGAACCGAACAATCCGGATGCGCAGCTGGGCGAGATCGAAGCCTATGTGGCGCAGGGAGATCTTGACGCGGCGCGCCAGCGGCTGAAAACCGAACCGCAGCCGCAAGACGCTTCGCTCAACAGCCAACGGCGGGTTGCCAACGCCTGGAGTGCGGTCGGCGATGCGCAGCAGGCCGACGCGCTCTTCGGCCGGCTGAAAACGGCGGCGGCTTCAGAACCCGTCGGGCAGACCAAGGCGCTGATCTACCGTGACGCCGCCCGTCTGGAGCGGGCTCAGCAACAGCCTGAGCGGGCGCAGCAGGATTTCCGGCAGGCGATGGTGGCCGGCGGCATCACGCCGACGCTGCCGCAGGATAATGACAGCTACACTTATTTGACGCGCAATAACGCGGGCGACGACTGGCTGAAACGCGGCATCCGCTCCGACGCCGCGGATCTGTATCGACAGCAAGACGTGAACGTCACGCTCGATCACGATTACTGGCGCTCGAGCGGCACCGGTGGCATTTCCGATTTCAACGCGCACGACACCATGCTGCAGGTGGACATGCCGCTGTATGACGGGCGCGCCTTCTTGCGCACCGACACCGTGCAGCTGGATGCCGGCCGCTTCTCGACCGACGGCAGCGGCAAATACTACGAAACCTTCGGCACCTGCCACACGCAAGGGTGCCGCGGCGATGAACACCAGAAAACCACCGGCACCAGCGTGGCGGCCGGCTGGAAAAACGATCGCTGGGCCGCCGATATCGGCACGACGCCGATGGGCTTTGAGGTGGTCGACTGGACCGGCGGCCTGGCCTACAGCGGCGACTGGAACCACATCGGTTGGACGCTGGCGGCCTCGCGGCGGCCGATCTCCAGCTCGCTGCTGGCGTTCGGCGGTGCCAAAGATCCGAACACCGGTACCACCTGGGGCGGCGTGCGCGCCACCGGCGTCAGCCTGAGCGCCAGCTACGATCGCGGCGAGGCGAACGGCGTATGGGCCGATCTCAGCGCGCACCAGATTACCGGCAAGAATGTGGCGGACAACCAGCGGCAGCGGTTGATGGCCGGTTACTACTACAAGCTGATCAACGAAGACAATCGCCGCCTGAGCGTCGGGCTCAATACCATGCTGTGGCATTACCAGAAGGATTTGAGTGGTTATTCGCTGGGGCAGGGCGGCTATTACAGCCCGCAGCAATATCTGTCTCTGTCGCTGCCGGTCAACTACCGTCAGCGCACCGAGAACTGGTCGTGGGAGCTGGGCGGTTCGGTTTCGCTGTCCCATTCCAAAACCGACAGCCAGCGCCGTTATCCACTGCAGGGGCTGATCCCGGATTCGTTGCCCGATAAGTTCGCCGTCGAGGACGGCAGCTCCTCAAGCGGCGTCGGTTATACCCTGCGGGCAATCGTCGAACGCCGTCTCAGTTCGCACTGGACGCTCGGCGCCGGCATCGACATTCAACAGGCGAAGGACTATACGCCGAGCCACGCGTTGATTTATCTGCGCTATTCCCTGGCCGGCTGGCAGGGGGATCTCGATTTGCCGCCGCAGCCGCTGACGCCTTACGCCGACTTTAAGTAGTCGGAAGGGGAAAGATTCGGAGTGTCGGACGCCGGGGAGTTTTGTTACCCTGTGTCCGGGTCGTGTTTGTTCGCTTTAGGAAAAGACTGAAACCCGCGATTTTCTTGGTTTTGCCTGCGGCATAGCCAGATAAAAACAGCCGATGATCGAGTATACTCAGCCCGGTTCGAGGGGGCGGGTGAGAGTCAGCCCCCTTTTTGTTTTAGCCCGATTTCACGGAGAGCAGGTTTGCGGGTCAGGCGTTCGTTAACGATTAAGCAGATGGCGACAGTGTCCGGCGTGGCGCTGGTCACGATCTGCATCTTTATCGTGATCCAGTTATTCCACTTTGTGCAGCAGCGCAGGGATGACTACGCCCAGCAACTGGAGAATATCGCTCACTCCGTGCGCCAGCCGCTGGCGGAAGCGGTGCTGCGGATGGACGTGCCGGAAGCCAAAAGGGTGCTGAACACTCTGTTGCCGGTCGGCATTCTTAGTCGGGCGGATATCGTCTTGCCGAACGAGTTTCAGGCGCTGCACGCCAATTTCCCGCCGGAGCGGCCGGTGCCGACGCTGATCGCCCGGCTGTTTGAACTGCCTATCCAAATTTCCGTGCCGCTCTATTCGCTGGAACGGGTGCCGGCCAACCAGCAGCCGCTGGCCTATCTGGTGCTGCAGGCCGATTCGTTCCGCATGTACCAGTTTATCCTCAGCATTTTGTCGACCATGCTGTCGACCTACCTGCTGCTGGCGCTGATCCTGTCGGTGGCCATCACCTGGTGCATGAACCGGTTGATGGTGCACCCGCTGCGCGCGATGGCCAAAGAGCTGGAGAACATCTCGCAGGACGAAGCGCCCTATCACCAACTGATGCTGCCGGCGCTGCACCAGGACGACGAGCTCGGCCTGCTGGTGCGCAACTACAACCGCAATCAACAGACGTTGGCCAAGGCGCATGCCGACATGAGCCGCCTGAGCACCCGCCACCCGGTGACCGAATTGCCAAATCCGGCGTTGCTGAACGCGTTGCTGGAACAGCATATCGCCTCCAGCCTGCGCCCCGAGCGTTTTAACCTGTTGGTGATCGGCATCGAGACGCTGCATGAAGCGTCTGGCGTGATGAGCCCGGCGATGCGTGAAGCGTTGCTGCTGGCGTTGGCGAAGAAGCTGCGCGGCTGCATCGACGAAAACGGCGTGCTGGCACAGCTGAGCAATACCGAATTCGCCATTCTGGCCAAGGGCATCGAGCGGCCGTTCCACGCCATGCAGCTGGCGCGGCGTATCATGGCGGAGATCAACGCGCCGTTGACGCTGGAAGGTTTGGCGCTGCGGCCCAACGCCAGTATCGGCATCGCGCACTACCTCAATCAGGGGGAGAGTGCGGAACAGCTGCTGCGCAGCGCCACCTCGGCGATGATGTCCGCGCACCGCGAAGGAAAAAATCAAATCCTGTTCTTCGAGCCCAGCCTGACGGAACGCACGCAGAAGCGGTTGACCCAGGAGAGCGAGATCTTGCACGGCATCGAGCAGCGGCATTTCACGCTGTTCCTGCAGCCGCAGATCGACATGCAGTCCAACGAGGTGATCGGCGCCGAAGCGCTGCTGCGTTGGCAGCAGTATGACGGCAGCTATACCCTGCCGGCCGACGTTATCCCGCTGGCGGAAGAGCTGGGTGTGATCGTGCCTCTCGGCAACTGGGTGTTGGAAGAGTCCTGCCGCATCCTGGCGGACTGGCAGCAACGCGGCATTGCGCTGCCGCTGGCGGTCAACGTTTCCGGTATTCAGATGCAACATGAGGCGTTTGTTCCGCATCTGAAAAACCTGCTGGCGCAGTATCGGATCGATCCGCGCAAGCTGCTGCTGGAGATCACCGAGACGGTACGCATCGACGATCTCGACCACGCGCTGGCGCTGCTGCGTGAGCTGCACGATCTGGGATTGTCTATCGCGCTAGATGACTTCGGCATGGGCTACTCCAGCCTGGAGTACCTGAA
Organism: Serratia bockelmannii; assembly: GCF_051803255.1. Lineage (NCBI taxonomy): Bacteria > Pseudomonadati > Pseudomonadota > Gammaproteobacteria > Enterobacterales > Yersiniaceae > Serratia > Serratia bockelmannii. Next base: position 166,201 of record NZ_CP196512.1, read on the forward strand.
CCGGTTGAAATCCCTGCCGATCGATTTGATCAAAATCGACCGCAGCTTCATTCAGGGGCTGCCGGCCGACGATGCGATGGCGCGTATCGTCAGTTCGATCTCCGAAGTGCTGGCGTTACCGGTGATGGCCGAAGGCGTGGAAAACGCCGGGCAGCGCGACTGGCTGCTGCAGCACGGCATTCGCAGCGGGCAAGGATTCCTGTTCGCCCGGCCGCTGCCGCGCGAAGCGTTCGAAGCCGAGTTTTGCCGCGCGGCGCCGTGAGCGCCGCGTGACCTTTCCGGTACTTTTCCCCGTCCGAAAATCGCTATTCTTTATCTACCTCTTTTGCGTTAGTGCAAACAAAGGCTTACGCAATTTTCAGCTTTGCACCTCGACTGACGCGTTTCAGCTCTTAAATTCACATCAACCCTCAGGGGCGGGTGCAACAAATTATTTCCATGTTGTTAAGTGGGTGTTATTTTCCGCGCAAGCAATGAACAGGCTGGATTTTTAGACTGCTGCCTGGTGCGTGTCTTCCCCCCATAGGATGTTCATATGAAAACAACGATCTTTAAGAGCCTCTATTTTCAGGTACTGACGGCGATCACGCTGGGTATCCTGCTTGGCCATTTCTACCCTGACCTCGGCGCCGAGATGAAACCTCTGGGCGATGGCTTCGTCAAACTGATCAAGATGATCATCGCACCGGTGATCTTCTGCACCGTGGTGACCGGCATCGCCGGCATGGAAAGCATGAAGGCGGTGGGGCGCACCGGCGCCATCGCGCTGCTGTATTTTGAAATCGTCAGCACCATCGCGCTGATTATCGGTCTGGTGATCGTCAACCTGGTGCAACCGGGCGCCGGCATGAACGTCGATCCCGGTACGCTGGACGCCAAGGCGGTGGCGGTCTACGCCGAGCAGGCACAGCAGCAGGGCATCATTCCGTTCCTGCTGGACATCATCCCCGGCAGCGTGATCGGCGCGTTCGCCAGTGGCAACATTCTTCAGGTGCTGCTGTTCGCGGTACTGTTCGGCTTCGCCCTGCATCGTCTGGGCGACAAAGGGCAGCTGATCTACAACGTGATCGACAGCTTCTCACGGGTGATTTTCGGCATCATCAACATGATCATGCGCCTGGCGCCGCTGGGGGCCTTCGGCGCTATGGCGTTTACCATCGGTAAATACGGTGTCGGCACCCTGGTGCAACTCGGCCAACTGATCGTGTGCTTCTATATCACCTGCATCCTGTTCGTGGTGGTGGTGTTGGGCAGCATCGCCCGCGCCAACGGCTTCAGCATCTTCAAATTCGTCAACTACATCAAAGAAGAGCTGCTGATCGTGCTGGGGACCTCGTCGTCCGAATCCGCGCTGCCGCGCATGCTGGATAAAATGGAGAAGCTGGGCTGCAAGAAATCAGTGGTGGGTCTGGTTATTCCGACCGGGTACTCCTTCAACCTGGACGGCACCTCTATCTACCTGACCATGGCCGCGGTGTTTATCGCGCAGGCGACCAATACCCACATGGACATCATGCATCAGATTACCCTGCTGGTGGTGCTGCTGCTCTCCTCCAAAGGGGCGGCGGGTGTCACCGGCAGCGGCTTTATCGTGTTGGCCGCCACCATCTCCGCCGTCGGCCACCTGCCGCTGGCCGGCCTGGCGCTGATCCTCGGCATCGACCGCTTCATGTCGGAAGCCCGTGCGTTGACCAACTTGGTGGGCAACGGGGTGGCGACCGTGGTGGTGGCAAAATGGTGTAACCAGCTGGATGAAAAACAGCTGAAAGACACGCTGAACAACAAAAACACCGGCGCGGACAAAACGCTGCCTTCCGCCTGATATCGGCGGTAAATCACCGGCCGCATCCGCGGCCGGTGAGGTTCTTCCCCCTGCCTCGTAACGATTTTTTGCATTAAAAACCCCGCAATCCATTATTTTTCACTCTAATGAGTGACATCCGCAAAGGCGCGCGGTCTAACACGGTGGTACACTTTCTGCTTTCCGCCCCACCGTGAAACTCAGGGCGTATTTTTATGATTCCATTGAATGGAATACACGCATTTGCATAAGAAATTGGATAGTCATTAAGTAGGGGTTCACATGCAGGGCACCAGAATTCATCTTATAGTTGGTGGGTTGCTATTGGCTGCAGCCAGTAGCAGCGTGCAGGCTGAAGCACTACAACCCGACCCTGCCTGGCAGCAGGGGGCGTTGGCCAACGGGTTTTCATGGCAGATTCTCGATACGCCGCAGCGGCCGAGTGACCGCGTTGAACTGCGGTTGATCGTCAATACCGGCTCTTTGGTGGAGTCTTCGCAGCAGACCGGCTTTGCTCATCTGCTGCCGCGGCTGGCGTTGGCGCGTAGCGAAAGCTTCACGGCCCCGCAGCTGCGCGCCCTGTGGCAGCAGAGCGTGGACAACGAGCGGCCGCTGCCGCCGGCTATCATCTCGTATGATTTCACCATGTATAACCTCAGCCTGCCGAACAACCGGCCCGACCTGCTGAAAGAAGCGCTGGCCTGGCTGGCGGATACCACCGGCAAATTGGCGATCGACGAGCATACGGTGCATGCGGTGATGAATTCCAGCATCAATCCGGTCGGCACTTTCCCGCCTAATACCCAAGACGTCTGGTGGCGTTACCGCCTGAAAGGCTCGACGCTGCTGGCGCACGATCCGGCGCAGCCGGCAAAACGGCCGGTCAACCTCGAGCAGCTGAAGAAATTCTACCAACAGTGGTATACCCCGGATGCCATGACGCTGTTCGTGGTCGGCAAGGTTGACAGCCGCAGCCTGGGCGAGCAGATCAACAAGGCGTTCTCGCCGCTGCAAGGCAAACGTGAAACCCCGGCCCCGATGCCGACGCTGACACCCCTGCCGCAGCAGCCGGTGAGTCTGATCAGCGAGCAGGTGAAACAGGATACGCTGTCGATCATGTGGGATTCGCCGTGGCACCCGATTCGCGATTCGCAGAGCCTGCTTCGTTACTGGCGTGGCGATCTCGCCCGCGAGGCGCTGTTCTGGCATCTCCAGCAGACGCTGGAAAAAAGCGAACAGAAGAGCCTGCATCTGGGCTTTGACTGCCGCGTGCAGTATCAACGAGGGCAGTGCGCCATTCATCTGGATACGCCGAACAACAATCTGAACGGCAGCCTGGGCTTTATTGCCCGCGAGCTGGCCAACGTGCGTGACAACGGCCTGTCGAAAGAAGAATTCGATGCGCTGCTGGCGCAGAAAAACGATCAGCTGAGCAAGCTGTTCGCGACCTACGCCCGTACCGACACCGATGTGCTGATGAGCCAGCGTCTGCGCTCGCAACAGAGCGGGGTGGTGGATATCGCGCCGGAGCTGTATCAGAAGCTGCGCCAGGAGTTCCTGTCCAGCCTGACGCTGGAGACGCTGAATCAGGCGCTGAAGCTGCAGCTTTCTCAGGAGGCGACGCTAGTGCTGATGCAGCCGAAGGGCGAGCCGGAAATGAGCATGAAGCAGCTGCAGGAAACCTATGACGGCATCATGATGCCGGCGCCGGCGGTGGTGACGGAAGAAGCCAAGCCGGCCGACGCCGCGGTGGCAGCGCCGGCGACGGACGCCAGCGCGCAGTAATTCGCCGCAGGGGGGCTCAGGCCCCCTCAGTTGCGGTACAGCACCTTGATGATGTGGTAACCGAACTGGGTTTTGACCGGGCCGTAAGGTTTGAGCAGCGGGATGCTGAACACCGCTTTATCGAACGCCGGCACCATCGCGCCTTTGTTGAACTCGCCCAGCGAGCCGCCGTTGCGTTTTGACGGGCAGCTCGAGTATTTGCGCGCCAGCGTGTCGAAGCTGACGCCGCGCTTCAGCTTGGCCAGCAGCTCGTTGGCCAGCTTTTCATTGTCTACCAGAATGTGCAGGGCGCACGCCGTTTTTGCCATGGTATTGCCTTTGTCGATGCGAAAATTGCGCTGATTATACCCGCTAAATCTCGTCGGCGCTTTCTGCTACAATTCCCTTCCACGTTTTACAGCCGAGCAAGCCAGCACCATGCGATTAAACCCCAGCCAACAACAAGCCGTCGAATTCGTTACCGGGCCCTGCCTGGTGTTGGCCGGTGCCGGTTCCGGCAAGACGCGCGTTATCACCAACAAGATAGCCCACCTGATCCACCACTGCGGCTACCAGGCGCGGCACATCGCCGCCGTGACCTTTACCAACAAGGCCGCGCGCGAGATGAAAGAGCGCGTGTCGCAAACCCTGGGGCGCAAAGAGGCGCGCGGGCTGATGATTTCCACCTTCCATACCCTGGGGCTGGAGATCATCAAGCGGGAATACGTGGCGTTGGGGATGAAATCCAACTTCTCGCTGTTCGACGACCAGGATCAGCTGGCGCTGTTGAAAGAGCTGACCGAAAAGTGGCTGGAAAGCGATAAAACGCTGGTGGCGCAGCTGATTTCGACCATCTCCAACTGGAAAAACGACCTGATCGATCCCCAGCGGGCGGCGGAGCTGGCGCGCTCGGAGCGCGACAAGCTGTTCGCCCACTGCTACGGCCTGTACCACGCCCATATGCGGGCGTGCAACGTGCTGGACTTCGACGACCTGATCCTGTTGCCTACGCTGCTGTTGCAACGCAACGAAGAGGTGCGCGAACGCTGGCAGCAGCGCATCCGCTACCTGCTGGTGGATGAATACCAGGATACCAACACCAGCCAGTACGAGCTGGTGAAGCTGTTAGTGGGCAACCGCGCGCGCTTTACCGTGGTGGGTGACGATGACCAGTCGATCTACTCCTGGCGCGGCGCGCGGCCGCAGAACCTGGTGCTGCTGAAGGAGGATTTCCCGGCGCTGCAGGTGATCAAACTGGAGCAAAACTACCGTTCCAGCGAGCGCATTCTGAAGGCGGCCAATATCCTGATCGCCAATAACCCGCACGTGTTTGAAAAACGGCTGTTTTCCGAGCTGGGGTATGGTGAAGAGCTGAAAGTGGTGACTGCCAACAACGAGGAGCACGAAGCCGAGCGGGTGGTGGGGGAGCTGATCGCCCACCACTTCGTGAAAAAGACCAACTACGGCGACTATGCGATCCTGTACCGCGGCAACCACCAGTCGCGGGTGTTTGAAAAGATGCTGATGCAGAACCGCATTCCGTACAAGATTTCCGGCGGCACCTCGTTCTTCTCGCGCCCCGAGATCAAGGATCTGCTGGCCTACCTGCGCGTGCTGACCAACCCGGAGGACGACAGCGCCTTCCTGCGCATCGTCAATACCCCCAAGCGCGAGATCGGCCCGGCGACGCTGCAGAAGCTCGGCGAATGGGCCAACCAGCGCAACAAGAGTTTATTCCACGCCAGTTTCGATCTGGGGCTGAGCCAGCACTTGACCGGGCGCGGGCTGGAATCGTTGCAGCGCTTCACCCATTGGCTGGGCGGCATCGCTCAACAGGCGGAACGTGAGCCGGTGGCGGCGGTGCGCGATCTGATCCGCGGCGTGGATTATGAAAGCTGGCTGTTTGAAACCTCGACCAGCCCGAAGGCCGCCGAAATGCGGATGAAGAACGTCAACACGCTGTTCGGTTGGATGACGGAGATGCTGGAAGGCAACGATTTGGACGAGCCGATGACGCTGACCCAGGTGGTGACGCGCTTCACCCTGCGCGACATGATGGAGCGCGGCGAAAGCGAAGAAGAACTGGATCAGGTACAGCTGATGACGCTGCACGCCTCCAAGGGGCTGGAGTTCCCTTACGTGTTCCTGGTGGGCATGGAAGAGGGCCTGCTGCCGCACCAGAGCAGCATTGACGAAGACAATGTCGACGAAGAGCGGCGTCTGGCCTATGTGGGGATCACCCGCGCGCAAAAAGAGCTGATCTTCACCCTGTGCCGCGAGCGCCGTCAGTACGGTGAGCTGGTGCGGCCGGAGCCGAGCCGCTTCCTGCTGGAGTTGCCGCAGGACGATTTGGCGTGGGAAACCGAGCGCAAAGTGGTGAGCCCGCAGGAGCGGATGCAGAAAGGGCAGAGCCATCTGGCCAATATCCGCGCCCAGCTGGCCAAGGCCAAAGGCGGGAATTAAAAAGACAGGGCGCTCATCGCGCCCTGGTCATTTCAACGTTGTTCTTCCAACCGCAGCGTCCAGTGGACGTAGCTCTGCCAGTGGCTTTCCTGCTCCAGCGCCTCGGCGCGCAGCGGATGCTGTTCCAGCCACCCCGGCGGCAAAATCACCGTCAGTTCATCGTCCTGATTGGCGCGTAAACGCACCGCCGGCAGCGTGTCGTCGCGGCGGCGGCTGGCGAAGATGATCGCCAGGCGCAAAATGCGGCACAGACGCTGCGCGGTGCGCGGCGGCAGGGCGTTTTGCTGGTTCAACAGCGACAGGTCGAGAGGGTTGCTCTGGTTTTGCAGCAGGGTGGCCAGCAGTTTTTTCTGCGCCGGGGTAAAGCCGGGTAAGTCCAGATGGCGGATCAGGTAGGCGGCGTGTTGCGGCGCCTGCTTGAAATCGACGCTGAGGCCGAGTTCGTGGATCAGGCTGGCGCTGTGCAATAGCTCGCGACATCGTGCGTCCAACTGCCATTCGTTGGCGACCTGCTGCGAGAAATTGGCGGCGAGCTGGCTCACGCGTTCGGCCTGCTCGGTATCGATCAGGTAACGGCGCTGCAGGTTGCGGATGGTGCGGATGCGAATATCCTGCTCCACCGGCAGATGCAGCATGCCGTAAACCAGGCCTTCACGCAGCGCTCCGCCGGCCAGCATCATGCTCTCGATGCCGAGCTCCTGGAAAATGGCCAGCAGAATGGACAGGCCGCTCGGGAAGACCAGCGCGCGCTCCAGCGTCAACCCTTCGATCTCCAGTTCTTCCAGCTTGCCGCACTGAATGGCACGCTGTTTCAACTGGCGCAGCTTGGGCAGGGTGATGCGTTCATCCATGCCTTGCGCCACCATGATCTCCTGCAGCGCTTGCACGGTGCCGGAAGCGCCGACGCAGATCTGCCAACCTTGCTGGCGCAGCTGCGGTGCGATCGGCCGCACCATTTCGCGCGCGGCCTGTTCGGCGCGCTCGAAGTTTTCTTGCCCGAGGTTGCGGTCGCTGAAGTAGCGCTCCAGCCAGGTAACGCAGCCCATCGACAGGCTATACAGCTGCGATGCCTGTGCGCCGGTGCCGGTGACCAGTTCGGTGCTGCCGCCGCCGATGTCGACGACCAGCCGCTGATCCGGCCCGCCGGTGGTGTGCGCGACGCCGTGATAAATCAGCCGTGCCTCTTCTTCGCCGCTGATCACCTGCACCGGGCAGCCGAGGATTTGCTCGGCGACCTGCAGGAACTCATCGGCGTTGGACGCCAGGCGCAGCGTGGCGGTGGCGACGACACGGATCTGCTCGCGCGGAATGTCCTGCAGGCGTTCGGAGAACAGCCGCAGACACTGCCAGCCGCGCTGCATGGCCTCATGCGACAGGTGATTGTGCTGATCCAGCCCGGCCGCCAGGCGCACCTTGCGCTTGATCCGCGCCAGAGTCTGAATGCTGCCGGCCACCTCGCGCACCACCAACATGTGGAAGCTGTTGGAGCCGAGGTCGATGGCAGCATAAAGCGTGCTGGAGCTGAGCATGGCGATCAGCTCGGGCGTTTACGGTTGCTGCGCGGCGCGCCGCCGCGACGAGGCGCGGAGTTGCGACGTGGGCCGTTGCCGCCGCGCGGACGCGACAGGCGCTTCGGCGCCGGCAGATCGGTCAGCAGCGCATCGCTGTTGTACTTGCTCACCGGAATGCTGTGGTCGATATAGGTCTCGATCGCCGGCAGGTTGAGCGCGTACTCTTCACACGCCAGGCTGATGGAGTGGCCGCTGGCGCCTGCTCGGCCGGTACGGCCGATGCGGTGCACGTAGTCTTCGCAGTCGTCAGGCAGATCGTAGTTGAAGACGTGCGTGACGGCGGGAATGTGCAGACCGCGCGCGGCGACGTCGGTGGCGACCAGGATATCCAGGTTGCCCTTGGTGAAATCGTCGAGGATGCGCAGGCGTTTTTTCTGCGCCACGTCACCGGTCAGCAGGCCGACGCGGTGACCGTCGGCGGCCAGATGGCCCCAGATGTCTTCGCAGCGGTGCTTGGTGTTGGCGAAGATGATGGCGCGATCCGGCCACTCTTCTTCGATCAGCGTCTGCAGCAGACGCATTTTTTCTTCGTTGGACGGGTAGAACAGCTCTTCTTTAATGCGGTGGCCGGTTTTCTGTTCCGGTTCCACTTCAACATATTCGGCGTTGTTCATCTGCTCAAAGGCCAGTTCGCGTACGCGATAAGACAGGGTAGCGGAGAACAGCATGTTCAGGCGTTGATCGGCCGTAGGCATACGGCGGAACAGCCAACGGATGTCTTTGATAAAGCCAAGATCGTACATGCGATCGGCTTCATCCAGCACGACAACCTGCATCGCGCCGAGATCGACATAGTTCTGCTTGGTGTAATCGATTAAACGGCCGGTGGTGCCAATCAGAATGTCCACGCCGCTTTCCAGCACTTTCAGCTGTTTGTCGTAGCCGTCGCCGCCGTAGGCCAGGCCCAGTTTGAGGCCGGTGCTCTGGGAGAGCGCTTCAGCATCGGAGTGGATTTGCACCGCCAGTTCACGCGTAGGCGCCATGATCAAGGCGCGCGGCTGATTGGTCTGGCGATCCTGTTTCGCCGGGTGAGTCAGCAAATAGTGAAAAGTAGACGCCAAAAACGCCAGCGTCTTTCCGGTACCGGTTTGCGCCTGACCTGCAACGTCACGCCCGGAGAGCGTGAGCGGCAATGCTAACGCCTGGATAGGCGTGCAATTGTGAAACCCTTTTTTCTCAAGGGCTTCAAGGACTAACGGGTGCAGGGCGAAGTCGGAAAACTTCTGTTCGGTCAAGTGTGTTTTGCTCATAGTGTGGTAGAATATCAGCTAACTATTGCTTTACGAAAGCACATCCGTTGAAATAAACGCGGTGCAATAAAATCACCTTGAGTTGGTTAATGCTACACCAACAAGGTAGACATAATCCTGTGGAGTAGAACATGAGCGATAAAATTATTCACCTGACTGACAGCAGCTTCGAAGCCGATGTGCTGAATGCGGAAGGGCCGATCCTGGTCGATTTCTGGGCTGAATGGTGTGGGCCGTGCAAGATGATTGCTCCGATTCTGGATGAGATTGCCGAAGAGTTCGAAGGCAAACTGACCATCACCAAGCTGAATATCGATCAGAACCCGGCTACCGCGCCTAAGTACGGTATCCGTGGCATCCCTACGCTGTTGCTGTTCAAGAACGGTGAAGTGGCCGCGACCAAGGTTGGCGCGTTGTCTAAAGGTCAGCTCAAAGATTTCCTGAACGCGAATCTGTAATCGAGCGGGAAGCCCAGTATCAGGTGCCTGGCGGTGATGTTCAATTCACCGCTAGACGCCTGCCAAGAAGCGTGTTAAGTTTAACCACACTGCATATAGAACTTGCCCGAAGTTTTAAATCTAAAGAGTTTGAATCTAAAGCTATACTCTGTGTCGAACCACTGGCGTTGAAAGTAAACTGAACTCAGCCCGTGTTTTGGCAATCAAACGGTTTTGCAAAAATCATTTTTAAGGTACCTTCGATCTTCAACCGTCAATGCGTGCGCCCGATGTAAGCCATTTCTTACCGCGACGGCTCTGCGCCCGGTGATCGAACGTCCAGTAAACAGGCACGCATCTCGCTGCCATACCATTCACGATACAAGTTCGAGACATACCCCGAGTTTAAGAACCCACCACTATGAATCTTACCGAATTAAAGAATACGCCGGTTTCTGAGCTGATTACTCTCGGCGAAAATATGGGGCTGGAAAACCTTGCCCGCATGCGCAAGCAGGACATTATCTTCTCCATTCTGAAGCAACATGCGAAAAGCGGAGAAGATATCTTCGGCGACGGCGTGCTCGAGATATTGCAGGATGGATTCGGTTTCCTCCGCTCTGGAGACAGTTCCTACCTCGCCGGTCCCGACGACATCTATGTATCCCCTAGCCAAATCCGCCGCTTCAACCTCCGCACAGGTGACACCATTTCCGGTAAGATTCGTCCGCCAAAAGAAGGCGAGCGCTATTTTGCCCTGTTGAAAGTCAACGAAGTCAACTACGACAAGCCGGAAAACGCCCGCAGCAAGATCCTGTTCGAGAACTTGACGCCGCTGCACGCCAATTCCCGTCTGCGGATGGAGCGCGGCAACGGCTCGACCGAAGACCTGACGGCGCGCGTACTGGACCTGGCGGCACCGATTGGCCGCGGCCAGCGTGGCCTGATCGTGGCACCGCCGAAAGCCGGTAAAACCATGCTGCTGCAGAACATTGCGCAGAGTATCGCTTACAACCACCCAGACTGCGTGCTGATGGTGCTGCTGATCGACGAACGTCCGGAAGAAGTGACCGAGATGCAGCGCCTGGTGAAAGGTGAAGTGATCGCATCGACCTTCGACGAACCGGCTTCGCGCCACGTGCAAGTGGCCGAAATGGTAATCGAGAAGGCCAAACGCCTGGTTGAGCACAAGAAAGACGTGATCATTCTGCTTGACTCTATCACCCGTCTGGCGCGTGCCTACAACACCGTGGTACCGGCTTCCGGTAAGGTGCTGACCGGTGGTGTGGACGCCAACGCCCTGCATCGTCCGAAGCGTTTCTTCGGTGCGGCACGTAACGTGGAAGAGGGCGGCAGCCTGACCATCATCGCGACCGCGCTGGTTGATACCGGTTCGAAGATGGACGAAGTGATCTACGAAGAATTTAAAGGTACCGGCAACATGGAATTGCACTTGGCGCGTAAAATCGCCGAGAAACGCGTATTCCCGGCGATCGATTACAACCGCTCCGGTACCCGTAAAGAAGAGCTGCTCACCACCTCCGAAGAGCTGCAAAAAATGTGGATCCTGCGCAAAATCATTCACCCGATGGGTGAGATTGACGCGATGGAGTTCCTCATTAATAAGTTGGCGATGACTAAAACCAACGATGAATTCTTCGATATGATGAAACGCTCATAATTCGTTAAAAAATTCGCTGAACGCCACGCCTAGTCGTGGCGTTTTTCGCTTTTGGCGGATACGATAAGTAGCAGTAATGGAAAAGTAAGTTGTTTCCTCGACTTATTGAGAATTCATCTTGTTTGTCGGTCGGCGTTGTGTCGGTCGGCTTTGCTGCTGTCGTTTTGTCAGCCGATGCGAAGAAAATAGGCATGAATCACCGTTGTCATAGGAAATGACCGAAAGGTGGCGGGGGCCGATGGCACAAGCTATTGCCCGTGGTAAGCTGCCTTATCTTCTACAGAGATCTGTTAACTGTGAACTTACTCACTATGAGTACTGAAATTCTATTTGTTTTCCTGTTTTCTTTGGCTTTTCTCTTTGTTGCCCGCAAGGCGGCAAAACGTATTGGTCTGGTAGATAAACCCAATTATCGCAAACGCCATCAGGGGCTGATTCCTCTGGTCGGCGGTATTTCCGTTTATGCCGGATTGTGCTTCGCATTTTGGATCTCCGAACAGCCTATCGCGCACGCCAAGCTTTACCTCACCTGCGCCGGCATTCTGGTGTTTGTGGGCGCGCTCGACGATCGTTTTGACATCAGCGTTAAGATCCGCGCCCTGGTGCAGGCGTTGGTCGGCATCGCCATGATGGTGTTCGCCGGTCTGTATCTGCGCAGCTTCGGCCATGTGCTGGGCGACTGGGAGATGTTGCTGGGGCCGTTCGGCTATTTGGTGACGCTGTTCGCGGTATGGGCGGCGATCAACGCCTTCAACATGGTCGATGGCATTGATGGCCTGCTGGGTGGGCTGTCATGCGTTTCCTTCGGCGCGCTGGGTCTGTTGCTGTACCTGAGCGGTCACCATGAGATGGCGTTCTGGTGCTTTGCGATGATCGCCACCATCGTTCCCTATATTTTGCTCAACCTCGGCATCCTCGGCCGCCGTTATAAGGTGTTCATGGGGGATGCCGGCAGTACCCTGATCGGCTTTACCGCCATTTGGCTGCTGTTGCAAAGCTCGCAGGGCAAGGCACACTCGATTAACCCGGTGACTGCGCTGTGGATCATCGCTATTCCGCTGATGGACATGATAGCAATCATGTATCGTCGTTTACGCAAGGGGATGAGCCCCTTCTCTCCCGATCGTCAACATATTCACCACCTGATCATGCGCGCCGGCTTTACGCCACGGCAGGCTTTCGTATTGATCACCCTGGCGGCCGCATTGCTGGCGGCGGTGGGCGTGATCGGCGAACGCCTGACTTTTATCCCTGAGTGGGTTATGTTGGCATTATTCTTGCTTGCATTCTTCCTGTACGGTTACTGCATCAAGCGCGCCTGGCGGGTTGCGCGGTACATTAAGCGTATCAAGCGCCGGCTGCGGCGTTCGGGCGATAACAAGCAAGTACCTTAACCAGAGACCAGAGGCTTTTTGGCTGTGATGAATCCAGAAACAACGTCTGACAAGCATACCCCGGCGGTGGATAACGAACTCGATATCCGCGGCCTGTGCTGCACCCTGTGGCGCGGCAAACCGTGGATAATCGGCATTGCGGTGCTGTTCGCGGCGGTCGCGCTGATCGTCTCTTATCTGGTTAAGCAAGAATGGAGCGCGACCGCAATCACCGACAAACCCACAGTGAATGCGCTGGGCGGTTACTACTCCCAGCAACAGTTCCTGCGCAATCTGGATGTGCGCACGTTGCCGGCGGCGGCGGGCGATCAGCCGAGCATCGCGGATGAAGCGTACAATGAGTTCATCATGCAACTGGCGGCTTACGATACGCGTCGCGATTTCTGGCTGCAGAGTGATTATTACAAGCAACGTCAGGAAGGGGATGCCCGCGCCGATGCGGCGCTGCTCGACGAGCTGATCAACAACATCCTGTTCACGCCGCGTGACGACAAAAAAGTCCCGAACGACGGCGTGAAGCTGACGGCGGAAACCGCCGCGGACGCCAACCGCCTGCTGCGTCAATACGTGGCTTTCGCCAGCCACCGTGCTGCTCTGCACCTGAACGAAGAGATCCAAGGGGCATGGGCCGCTCGCACCACCTCGATGAAGGCGCAGGTCAAGCGTCAGGAAGCGGTGGCAGAGTCGGTTTACAAGCGCGAGCTGAATACCACGCAGCAGGCGCTGAAAATCGCTGAAAGCCAGGGGATTAGCCGCACGCAAACCGACACTCCGGCCGAGCAACTGCCGGATTCTGATCTGTTCCTGCTGGGCCGGCCAATGCTGCAGGCACGTCTGGAAGGCCTGCAGGCCTCCGGCCCGACCTACGATCTGGATTACGATCAGAACCGCGCGATGCTGGCGACGCTGAACGTTGGCCCGACGTTGGATGAGAAGTTCCAGACCTATCGTTATTTGCGCACGCCGGAAGAGCCGGTAAAACGTGACAGCCCACGCCGGGTATTCTGGCTGATTCTGTGGGGCGCGATGGGCGCTTTGGTTGGCGCGGGTGTTGCCTTGGCGCGTCGGCCGCGTAGTTAAAAAATAATATAATAATCTGATGCAGGGCGCGTGAGCTCCCCATTCGCAGGCGGTGCCTGCGATTAACCGACCAAAAGAGATTCGCTGTGAAAGTGTTGACTGTTTTCGGCACCAGACCTGAAGCCATTAAAATGGCGCCGCTGGTACATGCACTGGCCCAGGATGAGGCCTTTGACGCAAGAGTCTGCGTAACGGCACAGCATCGTGAGATGTTGGATCAGGTATTGCGGTTGTTTGAGATCACGCCGGATTACGACCTGAACATCATGAAACCCGGCCAGGGGCTAACGGAAATCACCTGTCGCATCCTGGAAGGGTTGAAAGGGGTGCTGGAAGACTTCAAACCGGACGTGGTGCTGGTGCACGGCGATACCACCACCACGCTGGCGACCAGCCTGGCGGCGTTCTATCAACGCATCCCCGTTGGGCATGTCGAGGCCGGGCTGCGTACCGGCAATCTGTATTCTCCCTGGCCGGAAGAGGCCAACCGCAAACTGACCGGCCATCTGGCGATGTACCATTTCGCGCCAACCGAGAACTCGCGCCAGAATCTGTTGCGCGAGCTGCTGCCGGACAACCGCATTTTCGTGACCGGCAATACGGTAATCGACGCGCTGTTCTGGGTGCGCGACCGCGTGATGAGTGATGCTGCGCTGCGCGCGGGCCTGGCACAGCGTTACCCGTTCCTCGACGCCGACAAGAAACTGATCTTGGTCACCGGCCATCGCCGCGAAAGCTTTGGCGGCGGCTTTGAGCGGATTTGCAGCGCGCTGGCGGAGATCGCCAGCAATCACCCGGAAGTGCAGGTGGTGTATCCGGTGCATCTCAATCCAAACGTCAGTGAGCCGGTGAATCGCATTTTGAAAGGTATCGACAACGTCATGCTGATCGAACCGCAGGATTATCTGCCGTTTGTCTATTTGATGACCCAGGCTTACATGATCCTGACCGATTCCGGCGGCATTCAGGAAGAGGCGCCCTCGTTAGGCAAACCGGTGCTGGTGATGCGCGACACCACCGAACGCCCGGAGGCGGTAGATGCGGGCACGGTGCGTCTGGTCGGCACCGACGTGGCCAAAATTGTTGAAGCGGTGACCCGGCTGTTGACGGACGAAAGCGAATATCACGCGATGAGTCGGGCGCACAACCCGTACGGTGACGGGCATGCCTGTCAGCGTATCCTCGAAGCTTTAAAGAATCATCAGGTGAAACTATGAGTTTTGACACTATTTCGGTTATCGGCCTGGGTTATATCGGCTTGCCAACGGCGGCGGCGTTTGCCTCCCGCAAGAAAAAAGTGGTGGGTGTAGATGTTAACCAACATGCGGTAGATACCATTAACCGCGGCGCGATCCACATCGTTGAGCCGGATCTGGATAAAGTGGTCAAGGACGCCGTCGACGGCGGGTTCCTGCAGGCGGTGACCAAACCACGGGCGGCCGATGCGTTCCTGATCGCAGTGCCTACCCCGTTCAAAGGCGATCACGAGCCGGATCTGGCCTATGTCGAAGCGGCGGCGAAATCGCTGGCGCCGGTGCTGAAAAAAGGCGATCTGGTGATCCTGGAGTCCACCTCGCCGGTGGGCGCCACCGAACAAATGGCAGAATGGCTGGCGCAGGCGCGCAGCGATCTCAGCTTCCCGCAGCACGCGGGTGAAGCGGCGGACGTGAATATCGCCTACTGCCCGGAGCGCGTGTTGCCGGGGCAGGTGATGGTGGAGCTGATTCAAAACGACCGCGTGATCGGCGGCATGACGCCGAAGTGCTCGGAGCGCGCCAGCGCGCTGTACAAGATTTTCCTCGAGGGCGAATGCGTGATCACCAATTCGCGCACCGCCGAGATGTGCAAGCTGACGGAAAACAGCTTCCGCGACGTGAATATCGCCTTTGCCAACGAACTGTCGCTGATTTGCGCCGAGCAGGGGATCAACGTCTGGGAGCTTATCCGCCTGGCAAACCGCCATCCACGGGTGAATATTCTGCAGCCGGGGCCGGGCGTCGGCGGTCACTGCATTGCCGTCGATCCGTGGTTTATCGTGGCGCAGAATCCGCAGCAGGCGCGCCTGATCCACACCGCACGCCTGGTGAACGACGGCAAACCGCTGTGGGTGGTCGACCGTGTGAAAGCGGCGGTGGCCGATTGCCTGGCCGCCACCGACAAGCGCGCGTCCGAGGTGAAAATTGCCTGTTTCGGCCTGGCCTTCAAGCCGAATATCGACGATTTGCGTGAAAGCCCGGCGGTAGAGGTGGCGCACCTGATCGCCGAATGGCACGTCGGCGAAACGCTGGCGGTGGAACCGAACGTCGAACAGTTGCCGAAGTCGCTGGCGGGCCATGTGACGTTGACGCCGATTGCCGAGGCGTTGCAGCAGGCCGATGTGATCGTGATGTTGGTCGATCACCAACAGTTCAGGGCCATCCGGCCGGAAGATGTAAAACAAACATGGGTTGTTGATACCAAAGGAGTATGGCGTTGAAACGTATTTTAGTTACCGGTGGTGCCGGTTTCATTGGCTCCGCAGTTGTGCGGCACATCATCGAGGCCACCGGCGACAGCGTGGTGGTGGTGGATAAGCTGACTTATGCCGGTAACCTCGAGTCGCTGGCGGTGGTGGCCGAGAGCGAGCGCTATGCTTTTGAGCAGGTCGACATCTGCGATCGCGCCGGGTTGGATCGGGTATTTGCCCAGTATCAACCGGATGTAGTGATGCACCTGGCGGCGGAAAGCCACGTCGATCGTTCTATCGACGGCCCGGCGGCCTTTATCGAGACTAACGTGGTTGGCACTTACACGATGCTGGAAGCGGCGCGCCATTACTGGCAGCCGTTGGCGGCGGAGAAGAAGCTGGCTTTCCGTTTCCATCATATCTCCACCGACGAAGTGTACGGCGACCTGCACGGCACCGACGATCTGTTCACCGAAACCACGCCCTATGCGCCGAGCAGTCCGTATTCCGCCTCCAAGGCGTCGAGCGATCATCTGGTGCGTGCCTGGTTACGCACCTACGGTTTGCCGACCCTCGTGACTAACTGTTCGAATAACTACGGTCCTTATCACTTCCCGGAGAAGTTAATTCCGTTGGTGATCCTGAATGCGGTAGCCGGCAAACCGCTGCCGGTATACGGCAACGGCGCGCAGGTGCGTGACTGGTTGTATGTCGAGGATCACGCGCGTGCGCTCTATCAGGTCGTGACCGAAGGCGTGGTGGGCGAAACTTACAATATTGGTGGCCACAACGAGCGCAAGAATATCGAAGTGGTACAGACCATTTGCGATCTGCTGGAGGAACTGGCGCCAAACAAACCAGAAGGCGTGGCGAACTACCGCGATCTCATCATTTACGTGAAGGATCGCCCGGGCCACGACATGCGTTATGCCATCGACGCTGGCAAAATCGATCGTGAGTTGGGCTGGCGGCCGCAGGAAACCTTCGAAAGCGGCATTCGCAAGACGGTAGCCTGGTACCTGGCTAACGAAACCTGGTGGCGCCGGGTGCAAGACGGCTCTTATGCCGGCGAGCGTTTAGGGTTGTCAGATTAATTTAACGCCGCGTCGCTCTGCGGCGGCGCGGCGGTTTTTGGAGTAAGTATGAAAGGTATTATTCTGGCTGGCGGTTCCGGTACGCGTCTGCATCCGATCACTCGTGGCGTGTCCAAGCAACTGCTGCCGATTTATGACAAGCCGATGATCTATTACCCGATGTCGGTACTGATGCTGGCGGGGATCCGCGACATTTTGATCATCTCGACCCCGGAAGATCTGCCGTCCTTCGAACGTTTGTTGGGTAACGGCGAACAGTTCGGCGTCAATCTCAGCTACGCTGCGCAGCCTAAGCCTGAAGGTCTGGCGCAGGCGTTTCTGATCGGCGAGGAGTTTATCAACGGCGATTCTTGCTGCCTGGTGTTGGGCGATAACATCTTCTTCGGCCAATCTTTCAGCCCGAAATTAAAAACCGTCGCGGCCCGCACCGAAGGGGCCACCGTGTTCGGTTATCAGGTCATGGATCCTGAACGCTTTGGCGTGGTGGAGTTTGACGGCAACTTCCGTGCGCTGTCGATCGAAGAGAAACCGAAGAAACCGAAATCCGATTGGGCGGTGACCGGTCTGTACTTCTACGATAGCCAAGTGGTGGAGTTTGCCAAGCAGGTGAAGCCTTCTGAGCGCGGCGAGCTGGAAATCACCAGCATCAACCAGATGTATCTGGAGCGCGGTGAACTGACCGTCGAGCTGTTGGGACGCGGTTTCGCCTGGTTGGACACCGGGACTCACGACAGTCTGCTGGAAGCCAGCAGCTTCGTGCAGACGGTAGAAAAACGCCAGGGCTTTAAAATCGCCTGTCTAGAGGAAATTGCCTGGCGCAACGGTTGGCTGGATGACAAGGGACTCAAACGTGCCGCCAACGCCTTGTCGAAAACCGGTTACGGTAAGTACCTGTTGGATCTGCTGCATGTGCGTCCACGCCACTATTGAGCCTTTGGCGTGGGAAAGCGAGTTTTTCGCGCTAGACAGCGCGAAACTCAGCTTCTCCTCCTCGGCTCCGGCGCTTGCCGAAGCCGATCTGGCGGCTTATGCCTTGGTGCAGGCCAAAGTCCCCGCTCAGCACCTTGCGTTGGCGGACGGTCTGGCTGATTTGGGATTTCGCCTGGTTGAGGGCGAGGTCGATCTGGTTCTGGCTCTTGAGCATGATCACGTGGTTGAACCGGGTTTCGTCGCCCAGACGTCCCGCCTGGCGGCAGAAGCCGATATCCCGGCATTGCGCACCGCGGCGGCTCAGGCGTTCACCGTCAGCCGCTTTCGTACCCCCTGGTATCAACCTGATGACAGCGGCCGGTTTTATGCTTTGTGGATCGAAAAGGCCGTTCTGGGCACCTTCGATCATCAGTGCCTGTTGGCGCTGGACGAACAGGGGCGGCCAGAGGGATTTGTCAGCCTGCGTGACATTGGCGGCCAGGAAATGCGTATCGGCCTGCTGGCGGCTTTCCCCGGCGTATCAGGCCGGGGCATTGGCACTCGGCTGATGACTGCGGCGCTGGCCGAATGTCGGCGGCAAGGAATGCAGCGCCTGCGGGTCGCGACCCAGACAGGCAATATCGCCGCATTACGACTCTATCAACGACAGGGTGCCGTGATTGAAAGCACCGCGTACTGGTTATACAGAGGTAGACATGATTCCATTTAACGCTCCACCGGTTGTTGGCACTGAACTGGAATATATGCAGGCTGCCATGGGCAGCGGCAAATTGTGCGGCGACGGCGGCTTTACCCGTCGCTGCCAGCAGTGGATGGAACAGCGTTTCGGCAGCGCGAAAGTGTTGTTGACGCCTTCCTGCACCGCGTCGTTGGAAATGGCCGCCATCCTGCTGGATATTCAGCCGGGTGACGAAGTGATCATGCCGAGCTTTACCTTCGTTTCAACCGCCAACGCCTTTGTGCTGCGCGGTGCCAAAGTGGTGTTCGTCGACCTGCGCCCGGACACCATGAACATCGACGAAACCAAAATCGAAGCGGCGATCACCGATAAAACCCGCGCGATTGTGCCAGTGCACTATGCCGGCGTTGCCTGCGAGATGGATACCATCATGGCGCTGGCGAAGAAATATAACCTGTTCGTGGTGGAAGACGCCGCGCAGGGTGTGATGTCGACCTACAAAGGCAAGGCATTGGGCACCATTGGCCATATCGGCTGCTTCAGCTTCCATGAAACCAAAAACTACACCGCCGGCGGCGAAGGCGGCGCGACGCTGGTGAACGATCCGGCCCTGATCGATCGGGCGGAAGTCATCCGCGAGAAAGGCACCAACCGCAGCCAGTTCTTCCGTGGCCAGGTCGATAAATATACCTGGCGCGACATCGGTTCCAGCTATTTGATGTCTGACCTGCAGGCCGCTTACCTGTGGGGCCAGCTGGAAGTGGCGGAACGCATCAACCAGCGCCGTTTGGCACTGTGGCAGAAGTACTACGACAGCTTCCTGTCGTTGGCAAAGGCCGGCCGCATCGAACTGCCGAGCATCCCAGCCGACTGCGTGCATAACGCGCACATGTTCTATATCAAGCTGCGTGATATCGAAGAGCGCACGGCCTTTATCGACTACCTGAAGGAAGCCGAAATCATGGCCGTGTTCCACTATATCCCGCTGCATGACTGCCCGGCCGGCGAACAGTTTGGCCGCTTTGCCGGCGAAGATCGTTACACCACGCAGGAAAGTGCGCGTCTGGTGCGCTTGCCGCTGTTCTACAATATGTCTGATGTCAATCAGCGTACGGTAATCAATACCATCCTGAGCTTCTTTGCCTGATATGTCGTTGGCAAAAGCATCGATATGGACCGCCGGCTCCACGCTGATCAAAATTGGCGTGGGGCTCTTGGTGGTGAAACTGCTGGCGGTAGCGTTTGGCCCCAGCGGCGTGGGGCAGGCGGGTAACTTTCGCCAGTTGATCACCGTGCTGGGCGTGCTGTCCGGCGCGGGTATTTTTAACGGTATAACCAAATACGTTGCGGAGTACCATCAGGATCCGCAGCGTTTGCGCCTGGCGGTCGGTACCGCGTCGAGCATCGTGCTGGGCTTTTCGACCTTGCTGGCGCTGGTGTTTCTGTTCGCCGCCGAACCGATCAGCATCGGGCTGTTCGGGCATGCCGATTACGTCGGCGTGGTGCGCGCCGTCGCTTTCATTCAGATGGGCATCGCCTACGCCAACCTGTTCATGGCGGTGCTGAAAGGCTATCGCGACGCGATGGGCAATGCGCTGGCGGTGATCGGCGGCAGCCTGATCGGCGTGGTGGCATATTACCTGTGCTTCAAGCTGGGTGGCTATGAAGGCGCGCTGGCGGGGCTGGCGCTGGTGCCGGCGTTGGTGGTGCTGCCGGCCGGGCTGATGTTGTGGCGGCGCAAAACGCTGCCGCTGCGCTATTTGGCGCTGCGCTGGGACAAACGGGTGGCCGGTAACCTCGGCAAATTCACCGTCATGGCGTTGATCACCTCGGTGACGCTGCCGGTGGCCTACGTCATGATGCGAAACCTGCTGGCCGCGCATTACGGCTGGGATGAGGTGGGGATCTGGCAAGGCGTCAGCAGCATTTCCGATGCCTATCTGCAGTTTATCACCGCCTCGTTTACCGTCTATCTGCTGCCGACGCTGTCGCGGCTGACGGACAAGGGCGCCATCTCGCGGGAGATCGTGCGCTCGCTGAAATTCGTGCTGCCGGCGGTAGCGGCAGCGAGCTTTACGGTCTGGGTGCTGCGCGATTTCGCTATCTGGCTGCTGTTCTCGGATAAATTCGTCGCCATGCGCGATCTGTTTGCCTGGCAACTGGTGGGCGACGTGCTGAAAGTCGGGGCTTATGTGTTCGGCTATCTGGTGATCGCTAAAGCGTCGCTGCGCTTTTATATCCTGACGGAAGTCAGCCAGTTTCTGCTGCTGACGCTGTTCTCGCACTGGCTGATCCCGCAGCACGGCGCGCTGGGTGCGGCTCAGGCCTATATGGCAACCTACATCGTGTATTTCGCGCTCTGTAGCTGCGTGTTTCTTATTTATCGTAGACGAGTATGACCATACTGATTCACGTTCTGGGATCCGATATCCCGCATCATAACCAGACGGTGCTGCGCTTCTTCAACGACGTGCTGGCGCCGCGTCTGCCGGCTGAGCAGACGCGGCATTTTATGGTGGCGGCCAAGGATGTGGCGGCACTGGGGGATTTCCCCGCCCTGAACATTGAGCCTTACGCCGACAAGAAAAGTCTGGCGGCGGCGGTGATCGCCCGCGCCCAGGCCGATCGCGCTGCACGCTTCTTCCTGCACGGCCAGTTCAATCCGGGGCTGTGGCTGGCGCTGCTGAGCGGCAAGATCAAGGCGCGTCAGGTCAGTTGGCATATTTGGGGCGCCGATCTGTACGAAGACGCCACCAGCTGGAAATTCAGGCTGTTTTATCTGCTGCGCCGCATTGCCCAGGGGCGGGTGGGGAATGTATTTGCTACCCGCGGCGACGTGATTCACTACCAGCAGCGCCATGCGCGGGTACCGGCTTCGCTGCTGTACTTCCCGACCCGCATGGATCCGGCGCTGACCGACGTTCACGTCGAGAAAAATCTGGCCGGGCCGATGACGATTCTGGTGGGCAACTCCGGCGATCGCAGCAATCGGCATATCGAAGCACTGCAGGCGATCCATCAGCAGTTCGGCGCCGACGTGCGCGTGATCCTGCCGATGGGCTATCCGGCCAATAACGACGCTTACATCGAGCAGGTGCGTGCCGCCGGATTGCCGCTGTTCGGCGAGAAAAATCTGCAGCTGCTCACGCAGCAGGTGGCATTTGAAGACTACCTCAATATTCTGCGCGCCTGCGATCTCGGCTATTTCATTTTCAATCGCCAGCAGGGGATAGGCACCCTGTGCCTGCTGATTCAGTTTGGCGTGCCTTTCGTGCTCAGCCGGCAGAACCCGTTCTGGCAGGATTTGGCGGAACAGCACCTGCCGGTGCTGTTCTACGGCGATTCTCTCGACGAGGCGGTGGTGCGCGAAGCGCAGCGTCAGCTGGCGGCGGTAGATAAACAGGCGATCGCCTTCTTCAATCCGAACTATGTCGACGGCTGGCAGCAAGCTCTGGCGCTGGCGGCGGGAGAGCTCTCATGACGTTGGCGCAATTCGGCGGCCTGTTCGTCGTCTACCTGGTCAGCCTGACGTTTATTCTGACGCTGACCTACCAGGAGTTTCGGCGCGTGCGCTTTAACTTCAACGTCTTCTTCTCGCTGCTGTATTTGCTGACGTTTTATTTCGGCTTCCCGCTGACCTGTCTGCTAGTGTTTCAGTTTGACGTCGAGGTGGTACCGGTGGAGTTTCTGCTGTACGCCTTGCTGTCGGCGACGGCGTTTTACGCCATCTATTACGTCACCTACAAGACCCGGCTGCGCAAGCGCCGCTCTCAGCCGCGTGCGGCGCTGTTCACCATGAACCGGGTGGAAACCCATATGACCTGGGTGCTTCTGGCCCTGGTGGCGATCGGGACCGTGGGTATCTTCTTCATGCAGAACGGCTTCCTGCTGTTCAAGCTCAATTCCTACAGCCAGATCTTCTCCAGCGACGTGTCCGGCGTGGCGCTCAAACGGTTCTTCTACTTCTTCATTCCGGCGATGCTGGTGGTCTATTTCCTGCGGCAGGATCTGCGCGCCTGGTTCTTGTTCCTGGTGGCGACGGCGGCGTTCGGCATTCTGACCTACGTCATCGTCGGCGGCACCCGCGCCAATATCATCATCGCCTTCGCGCTGTTCCTGTTTATCGGTATCGTGCGCGGCTGGATCACGCTGTGGATGTTGGCGGCGGCGGGCATATTCGGTGTGGTCGGCATGTTCTGGCTGGCGTTGAAGCGCTACAGCCTGGACGTCAGCGGCGCGGAAGCGTTTTATACCTTCCTTTATCTGACCCGCGATACTTTCTCGCCGTGGGAAAACCTGGCGCTGCTGCTGCAAAATTACGACAAGATCGATTTCCAGGGCCTGGCGCCGATCTTGCGTGATTTCTACGTCTTTATCCCAACGTGGCTATGGCCGGGCCGGCCGGACGTGGTGCTGAACTCGGCCAACTATTTCACCTGGGAAGTGCTGAACAACCACTCCGGGCTGGCGATATCCCCGACGCTGATCGGTTCGCTGGTGGTGATGGGCGGCGCGCTGTTTATCCCGCTCGGCGCGATTCTGGTGGGCATGATCATCAAGTGGTTCGACTGGCTGTATGAGTTGGGCAAAACCGAGCCGAACCGCTATAAGGCGGCTATCCTGCAAGGATTCTGCTTCGGCGCGGTGTTCAACATGATTGTGTTGGCGCGCGAAGGGGTGGATTCATTCGTGTCGCGCGTGGTGTTCTTCTGCATTATTTTCGGCGCCTGTCTGGTGCTGGCGAAGTTGCTGTATTGGCTGTTCGATACCGCCGGGCTGATCAAGGCCAGAGTGACGCGCGCCCGCGCGCTGGCGTCTCCGCCTCGGGTGAACGGTCTTTTGTAAGGGTAATGAGAACGATGGAAACAAAGATTTCGGTGCCGCAGTATGAGCTGCGCGGTTTCAGCCTGTGGGGCTTTCGCGATATGGCGCACTGCATGGACTTTCTGTTCGACGGCGGCCGGGTCAAACAGGGCACGCTGGTGGCCATGAACGCGGAAAAGATCCTGAAGGCGGAAGAGGACCCGGCGCTGCATGCGTTGCTGGATGAGGCGGAGTACAAGTACGCCGACGGCATCAGCATGGTGCGCTCGATTCGCCGCAAATACCCGGCGGCGGACGTTTCGCGCGTTGCGGGCGCCGATCTGTGGGAAGCCTTGATGCAGCGCGCCGGTCGTGAAGGCACGCTGGTCTTCCTGGTCGGCGGCAAGCCGGAGGTGCTGGCGGAAACCGAGCAAAAGCTGCGCAGCCAGTGGAATGTCAACCTGGTGGGTAGCCAGGATGGCTATTTCAAACCGGAGCAACGTGAGGCGCTGTTCGAGCGTATTCGCGCCAGCGGTGCCGCTATCGTGACGGTGGCGATGGGATCGCCGAAGCAGGAGATCCTGATGCGCGACTGCCGCAAGGTGCATCCGCAGGCGCTGTACATGGGCGTGGGCGGCACCTACGACGTCTTTACCGGCCACGTGAAGCGTGCGCCCAAGGTGTGGCAGAACCTCGGTCTGGAGTGGCTCTACCGCCTGCTCAGCCAGCCCAGCCGCATCGGCCGGCAGTTGAAGCTGTTGAAGTTTGTCGGCTACTACTACAGCGGCAAGATGTAACCTCTACATCCGGGGCGGAAAGTGCTGTTCCGCTCCGGTCTGCTGTACCAATAATCTGCTTTTGCACGTTTCTCCCGCATATCTATAACCCCCAGCCCTAAACGCAGCCGCATTTATTCCATAAAGTTTTAAATTGCGGTTTGCTTATAGCGGCGAAATGCGAAACGATACCGCCCGGAAATTATCCCCGGCCGCTGAAGCCTGATGCGACAGCGCTGAACGATGTTCTTCTCACGGTAACTTCGCTCCGACTACCCGTTGATGCCAACCCGAACGGCAGGGGATGATTTATTCTTTTAATAATGACAATAACGACCGGCAGCGGCCGGCAGGCAAACACAACCCGAGAAAAATTATTGAGGATTTATGGCACACAAAGAGAAACCGCAAGGGCTACACCGGGGCCTTGAGGCCCGGCACATCGAGCTTATCGCTCTGGGGGGCACCATCGGCGTCGGCCTGTTTATGGGTTCGGCCAGTACGCTGAAATGGGCCGGGCCGTCGGTGCTGCTGGCTTACATCATCGCCGGGCTGTTCGTGTTTTTCATTATGCGTTCGATGGGGGAGATGTTGTTCCTCGAGCCGGTCGCCGGGTCGTTTGCCGTTTACGCGCATAAGTACATGAATCCCTACTTCGGTTACCTGACCGCCTGGGGCTACTGGTTTATGTGGATCGCCGTTGGTATTTCTGAGATCACCGCCATCGGGGTGTATGTGCAGTTCTGGTTCCCGGAAATACCGCAGTGGGTGCCTGCACTGATCGCCGTGGCGATGGTGGCGCTGGCCAACCTGGCGGCGGTGCGCCTGTACGGTGAGCTGGAGTTCTGGTTCGCCATGATCAAGGTCACCACCATCATCGTGATGATTCTGGTGGGGCTGGGGGTGATCTTCTTCGGTTTCGGCAACGGCGGTGAGCCTATCGGTTTCGCCAATCTGACGGCGCACGGCGGTTTCTTTGCCGGTGGCTGGAAAGGCTTCCTGTTTGCGCTGTGCATCGTGGTGGCGTCCTATCAGGGGGTTGAGCTGGTAGGCATCACCGCCGGGGAAGCCAAGAACCCGCAGGTGACGCTGAAACGCGCGATCAACAATATCCTGTGGCGCATCCTGATCTTCTATGTCGGCGCAATCTTCGTCATCGTGACCATCTTCCCGTGGAACGGCATCGGCACCACCGGCAGCCCGTTTGTGCTGACCTTCGCCAAGATCGGCATCGTCGCCGCCGCCGGCATTATCAACTTTGTGGTGCTGACCGCCGCGCTCTCCGGTTGCAACAGCGGCATGTACAGCGGCGGCCGCATGCTGTACGCCCTGGCCAAGAACCGCCAACTGCCGGCGGCGTTGACCAAGCTTTCCGCCAGCGGTGTGCCGGTGAACTGCATTGCCGTCACCATCGCCTGTCTGTTGGTGGGGTCCGCGCTGAACTACATTATCCCGAATCCGGAGCAGGTGTTCGTGTATGTCTACAGCGCCAGCGTGCTGCCGGGCATGGTGCCGTGGTTCGTGGTGCTGATAAGCCAGCTCTATTTCCGCCGTGCCCATAAGGAAGCGATCAAAACCCACAGCTTTAAGTCGATCATGTTCCCGTATGTGAACTATCTGACCATCGCTTTTCTGGTTTGCGTGCTGGTCGGCATGGGAATCAACCCAGATACGCGAATTTCCCTGCTGGTCGGGGCGATTTTCTTAGCCGGCGTCAGCCTGTGCTACTTCGCTTTCGGTATGCATAAGAAACATCATCCGGCTGAAAATCGGGTAGAAACGCGGCAATAAACGGTGAAAAGGGGCTACGGAGTGCGCTTTCCTGCGCAGGAGTGAGCAAAGCGTAATCAAACGCAACATTTCTGCGAAAAAGCACTAGACAGGATTGGCGTAAATCCGTAGTATCCCCTCCCGCAACGGCGCTACGCGCCCGTAGCTCAGCTGGATAGAGCGCTGCCCTCCGGAGGCAGAGGTCTCAGGTTCGAATCCTGTCGGGCGCGCCATTAAGTTTGTGCGCAGGAGCTGCGGTGGTAATATTACCGCGTGAGTAAGAAGAAGTAGTAATGGTGGCTATAGCTCAGTTGGTAGAGCCCTGGATTGTGATTCCAGTTGTCGTGGGTTCGAGTCCCATTAGCCACCCCACTTCCTAACGAAGTGAAGATTTAGCAGTATTTTGTGACAGTGCGAAGGTGGCGGAATTGGTAGACGCGCTAGCTTCAGGTGTTAGTGTTCTTACGGACGTGAGGGTTCAAGTCCCTCTCTTCGCACCACGCAAAATATCTGATAAATATAAGATTTATATGGACAACGGTCTGATAAATCGGGTAGTATGAGCAACACAAATCGGCGAGTAGCGCAGCTTGGTAGCGCAACTGGTTTGGGACCAGTGGGTCGGAGGTTCGAATCCTCTCTCGCCGACCACATTCAAAGAAACCGACGCAAGTCGGTTTTTTTACGCCTGCAGTTTATGAGGATGAGTACCTCCGCAGGAGGTTCGAGCCTCGCGAAGCGAGACAACGTTGCTTTAGCAACGGCCCGTAGGGCGCGCATCAACGATGCGCGTAATCCTCTCTCGCCGACCACATTCAAAGAAACCGACGCAAGTCGGTTTTTTTACGCCTGCAGTTTATGAGGATGAGTACCTCCGCAGGAGGTTCGAGCCTCGCGAAGCGAGACAACGTTGCTTTAGCAACGGCCCGTAGGGCGCGCATCAACGATGCGCGTAATCCTCTCTCGCCGACCACTTTCAAAGAAACCGACGCAAGTCGGTTTTTTTACATCTGCCGTTTATGAGAGCAAGTTTTCTCAGCATGACGAAGCTAATACCGACAAGCCCGTGCAGCAATGCGCGGGTTTTTTGCGTATCGAAGGATGGGCATTTTGTCTCTGCTGGCAAGCGTGTTGGTTTTCAGCGACAACGCCATCCAGCGCTGTCGTCAGGTTGAGACAAATAATTCATTGATTTAAAAAGATAAAGTTGGCTTTGGCTTAAGTCGTCGTTTTGAGGCGACATCCTGATAACGGCCGCTGGCAAGGAATGCCAGGAAGTGGTTTGCAACGCAAAGGATGGAATTAAATAAAAATCAATATTTTCAATATCTTGAATTCTATT
The DNA here is from genome assembly GCF_051803255.1 of Serratia bockelmannii. NCBI lineage: Bacteria > Pseudomonadati > Pseudomonadota > Gammaproteobacteria > Enterobacterales > Yersiniaceae > Serratia > Serratia bockelmannii. The sequence goes on from NZ_CP196512.1 coordinate 193,482, forward strand.
TTCTTATGGGGATGGACTCAATATAAAAGTTGGCACGCCAAATGCTATATCTATAGCGTAGATGCTCATTCCACCTCTTATGTTCGCCTTAGGCTTCATAAACCCTGGGAATGACGCAGAGCCGATTTAGGGTGCCTATCGCCCACGAGAACGATGACTAACCCGTCATCACGCTCAGGGCAGAACGTTGAGTGAGGCACCGCCCCTGTTGTCCTAGACCTGATTGCTTCTTTATACACTTGCCATACGGCAAGTGTTTTTTTTGCGCCACAGAAAAACCCTGAGCAAAAAAAAGCGCGGCATCGGGGCCGCGCTCTTCTCTCTCGGGCAGGGCGTTATTCGCCGCCGTTCTGTTTCAGCGTCAACATCAGCCCCTCACGCCGCATCTGCGCCGCTTCATCCGAACGATGCAGTTTCTCCAGCGTATCGGCCAGCCAGGCGTAATCGTAGGCGTCCGGACGCTGTTTCAGCGCTTCGCGGAAGGCGTCGGCCGCTTGCTGCCACTCGCCGTGCTTCATCAGCAGTTGCCCCAGCGTGCTGTTTAACAGCGGCGTCGCGCCGTGTTGTTTCATCTGCTGACGCAGCGCTTTCTCAAGCTGCTCGGGGTTGCCGGACTTCAGCCGCGGCAGCAACAGCACCAGGCGCTCGTCGTATTGGCGCTTCAGGCTGTCGAGCACAATCTCCTGCGCCAGCTCGTGGTCGTTGCATTCGATCAGGTGTTCCACCATCGCGATTTGCAGCGGCACCTCGTGACGCGTCTTGCGGCTCTGATCTTTCCACCAGCGCTTCAGGCCTTCACTGCCTTCGTCCGCCATCGCCTGATTCATCAGACCGATGTAAGCCTGCTGCTGCAACGCCTGCAGCTGCTCTTCGCTGTGCAGTTCGATTTTACGCATCGACGGCAGCACTTCCAGCAGCGACGCGTAGGCGCCGGTGCGCAGATAGGCTTGTTCCGCCAGGCGCAGCACTTCCGGATGGCGCGGCGCCTGGTTCAGCAGGCGATCGACGCCGTGGCGCGCGGCGTGGTTCTCGCCCTGCGCCAGCTGGATGCGAACCCGGGTGATATCCACCGGCAGCTGATCGGTGTCGGCGGCTTCGGCGGCGCGTTCCAGATATTGATTGGTACGGAAGTCATCGCCGCGTTGCTGCGCGGCCTCGGCGGCCAGCAGGTAGTTCACCACCGGCTGTTCAGCGTGATCGGCGTTGCGCGTCATCAGCTTCTCAACCTGCTTATAGTCGCCTTCCGCCAGTTTGATCAGCGCGGCTTTGGTTTGCTGGCGCGCGCGGGTGCGCTTGCGGCCGATAAACCAACCACGCGTGCGGGCGCCGGTACGGAAGATGCGGCGCAGGATCCACTCGATCGCCAGCAGCACCACGAACAGCAGCACCAACATGATCACCAGGCCGGTGACGCTGGTTTCGATATTGTAGTTATCGGTCTGGATCAGCACGTAGCCCTGATGCCCGGCCAACATCGGCCCGAGCACCACGCTGGCGATCACCACCAGGAACAGAAATAGCACGCGTAACATGGCTTAACCCTCCTGGTGAGCGGCAGGGGACTGGGTCATCAGGTTGCGCACCCGGGTCTGCATCACTTTTTCGAGCAGCGGCTGGCTTTTCAGCTGATCCGGCACGTCCATCGAGATCGACTGTTGGCTCAGGTTATCCAGCTCTTCCAGGAAAGCCTTGGTCGCCGGATCGGTGGTGTCGAAATAGGCGCGCACCCAGGTGGAGACGGTTTCCAGCGATTGCTTGTAGGTCTCGTTCTGGTGGCGTGGGATGGCCTGTGCGGCCACCAGCAGGCGCGAACGGATATTTTCGCGCAGGTAGATGTCCTGGTTCGGCGCCAGCAGCGGTTCGGCGCTGGTATCGCGACGGCGGATGGTGATGAAGTCAGCCATGAAATTGCGCCAGCTCTTGGCCAGGTTCTGCCGCCATTCGCCGATCGAGCCGGAGAGCTCGCTGCTGTTTTGATCCATCGGCGCTTCGTCGGTGTCGTTATCGGCCAGGCGCAGGTTATCCACCTGGTTGGACAGCTGATTGACCTTGAGGATGATGCCGTCGTAATCGACCTGGGTCAGCGTAGAAAGCGTGCTGATGTCTTCGGTAATGGCGCGGCGCACGTCGAGCAGGCTAGGATCGTTCATGTCCGCCAGGCTGGCGTCGGCGCTTTTCAGCAACGCGGCGGCGCTGGTCACGTCTTGATCGCTCCACAGCTTGCGGCCGGCCATTTTCACCAGGAAATCGGCCTGCGCCAGCAGCCAGGTTTTGGCGTCGCTGCCGGAGATGGTCGCCACTTTTTCCTGCAGCTCGCTCAGTTGACGCGCCAGATTCGCCTGCTCGCGATCGGCGGCGTCCAGGGTTTTACCCTGCTGCTGCAGCAGGCCTTCCAGCGCATTTCTTTCCTGCTGTTGGCTCTGCTTCACGCCTTCAAGCTGCTGCTGCAGCGCCTGATTGGCGGCGATCAGCTGTTGCGCCTGCTTGTGCGTGTGGTAATAGCCGCCCGCACCGAGGGCGATGACCAGCACGATAGCGATCGCGCCGAGCACCGGGCCGGTGTTCTTGCCTTTGCGGCTGGCAGCGGCTGGCTGCTGGGAGCTCTCAACCGCGGTGGTTGGCTCTTCAACCGGGGCGGCTGGGGTATTTTGTTCCGTCATAGTGGCACATCCCATAGTCAGATTATTGTAGCGCGCGGATCAGCGCGTCATTATCGGCGTTGTCAGCTACCCGAATCGTACGCCAGCCCAAATCCCGGGCGAGGGTAGCCAGGCGTTCGCTCACTACTACCAGGCGGCAACGCAGCAGCCATGAAGAACGATAGTAATCAGGAACTAAAGTATAGAGCTGTTGTAACATTTCACCGCTGGTCACCACCAGCGTATCCACACCGGCACGCTGCCAGTGGGCGCTTTGCTCGCTGCCGTCGTAGTGCACCGGGCTGCGTTGATAGCATTCATAATAGCTGACGTCGGCGCCGCGCTCGCTCAGCGTTGTGCCCAGCAACTCGCGGCCGCCGTTGCCGCGTAAAATCAGCGCGCGTTTGCCCGCCAGTTTCTGCAGCGCCGGCAGCAGCAGCAGCGTTTCGCTGATCTCGCGCTCGCGCGGGTATTCCACCGGCAAACTGCTGATGCGGTGCAGCGCCAGCCCGGTGGTACGGCCAATGGCGTAATAGGCCAGGTGAGCGGGCCAGCTCAGTCCGGCGCGGCCGATGACCGAATCGGCATAGTTCACCGAATGCTGCGACAGCACGAATACCAGATCGCCGGCGTTCAACTGCTGCAACGCCTGCGGCAGCTGCGGCAGATCGCTGCCGGGGGCGAAGTCGATCAGCGGTGCATGATAGGCAACCCGGCCGAGTGCGCGCAGCCGGCTCACTAACCGCTCTCCCGAAGGCGATGGGCGGGTTACCAGGATCGTCATGCCGGCGGATTTCCCTGATAAACCTCGCGCAGGATCTCGCGCGCGCCGCGCGCCAGCAACTCTTCCGCCAGCTCAACGCCCATCCGTTCGGCCTCGGCGGCCGGGCCGCGGCGTTCGCCGCGCACCATCTGGCTGCCGTCCGGCGCGCCGACCAGGGCGCGCAGCCACAGGCTGTCGCCATCCAGTTCGGCATAGCTGCCGATCGGCACCTGGCAGCCGCCTTCCAGGCGGGTGTTCATCGCCCGCTCGGCGCGCACGCGGGTTTCGGTGGCCGCATGGTTCAGCGGCGCCAGCAGCGCGCGGGTGACGCTGTCGTCGAGACGGCATTCAATGCCGACCGCACCCTGGCCGACCGCCGGCAGGCACTCTTCGGCACTCAGCGGGCTGCGGATGCGTTGCTCCAGCCCCAGGCGCTTCAGGCCGGCCACCGCCAGAATAATCGCGTCGTAGTCGCCGTTGTCCAGCTTGGCCAGGCGAGTGCCGACGTTGCCGCGCAGGTCGCGTACGATCAGGTCCGGGCGGCGTTCGCGCAGTTGGCACTGGCGGCGCAGGCTGGAGGTGCCGACCACGCTGCCCTGCGGCAGCTGATCGAGCGAGGCGAAACGATTGGAAACAAAAGCGTCGCGCGGATCTTCGCGTTCGCAAATGGTGGTCAAACCGAGGCCGGCAGGGAAATCGACCGGCACGTCTTTCATCGAGTGCACGGCGATGTCGGCGCGGCCTTCCAGCAGCGCGAGCTCGAGTTCTTTAACAAACAGGCCTTTACCGCCGACTTTCGCCAGCGGCGTATCCAGAATAACGTCGCCGCGCGTCACCATCGGCACCAACTCGACCTGCAGGCCGGGATGGCTGGCCATCAGACGTTGCTGCACATAATGTGCTTGCCAGAGTGCAAGCGGGCTTTGTCGGGTGGCAATTCGAATAATTTTGTCTAACATGCTTGTTACCGTTTTTATATTTCGCCATCCATCCTACCACTGAGAGCCAATACTGTCAGTGCAAGAAGCCGGAGGCGGAAAAAGGACAACGGAATCAAAGGGACGTGTGATGTGCTTTGGGGCAGTTAACACTGCGGGTAAATCGTTTAGGGAAGCGCTACAATAATTGTGAAGCGTTACCTCCTTTACGGTCAATCAGCAAGGTGTTAAATTGATCACGTTTCCAGCAATAAGTCGCCAAATATTCTTCTTACACTAACGGCGCTTATGGAATACGGGTTTTTTTCTAAACACCGGGATAATCAGGCGAGACGTCTTGTACCTCTACATCGAGACATTGAAGCAGAGACTGGATGCGATCAATCAGCTACGCGTCGATCGCGCCCTAGCGGCTATGAAGCCCGCGTTTCAACGGGTATACAGTCTGCTGCCCACCTTACTGCACCACCACCACCCGCTGATGCCGGGTTACCTGAACGGTAACGTTCCCCATGGCATTTGCCTCTACACGCCTGATGAAACTCAACAAGATTACCTGAACGATTTAGAAGACAAATGGGGCAGCCCGTTTGACAAGCCGGCCAGCGGCGAGCTGCCGATCACCGGCGTCTACTCGATGGGCAGCACCTCGTCTATCGGCCAAAGCTGCAGCTCGGATCTCGACATCTGGGTCTGCCACCAGTCCTGGCTGGACAACGAAGAACGCACCCGTTTGCAGCAAAAATGCAGCCTGCTTGAGAAGTGGGCCGCCTCGATGGGGGTGGAAGTCAGCTTCTTCCTGATCGACGAAAACCGCTTCCGCCATAATGAAAGCGGCAGCCTGGGTGGCGAAGACTGCGGCTCGACGCAGCACATCCTGTTGCTCGATGAATTCTATCGCACCGCTGTGCGCCTGGCTGGCAAACGCATCCTGTGGAACATGGTACCGGGCGAAGAAGAAGCGCACTACGATGAATACGTGCTGTCGCTGTACGCGCAGGGTGCGCTGACGCCGAACGAGTGGCTGGATCTCGGTGGCCTGAGTTCGCTGTCGGCGGAAGAGTACTTCGGCGCCAGCCTGTGGCAGCTGTACAAGAGCATCGATTCGCCTTACAAGGCGGTGCTGAAGACCCTGCTGCTGGAAGCCTATTCCTGGGAATACCCCAATACCCAACTGCTGGCGACGGACATCAAACACCGGCTGCATCAGGGTGAGATCGTCAGCTTCGGGCTTGATGCCTACTGCATGATGCTTGAGCGCGTGACCCGCTACCTGACCGACATCAACGACACCACCCGCCTCGATCTGGCCCGCCGCTGTTTTTACCTGAAAGTATGTGAAAAGCTGTCGCTGGCCAAGGCCTGCGTCGGCTGGCGACGCGAGATCCTCAGCCAATTGGTCAGCGAGTGGGGCTGGAGCGAAGAGCGTCTGGCGATGCTGGATAACCGCGCCAACTGGAAAATCGAGCGGGTGCGCGAAGCGCATAACGAACTGCTCGACGCGATGATGCAAAGCTACCGCAACCTGATCCGTTTCGCTCGCCGCAACAACCTCAGCGTCAGCGCCAGCCCGCAGGATATCGGCGTGCTGACCCGCAAACTGTATGCGGCGTTCGAAGCGCTGCCCGGCAAGGTGACGCTGGTGAACCCGCAGATTTCACCGGACCTGTCGGAAAACGATTTAACCTTTATTCACGTGCCGGTTGGCCGCGCCAACCGCACCGGCTGGTACCTGTATAATCAGGCACCGGCTATGGATTCGATCGTCAGCCATCAGCCGCTGGAATATAACCGCTACCTGAACAAGCTGGTGGCCTGGGCCTATTTCAACGGCCTGCTAACGCCGCAGACCCGCCTGCACATCAAGAGCGGCAACCTGTGCGACACCGCCAAGCTGCAGGAGCTGGTGGCCGACGTTTCTCATCACTTCCCGCTGCGCCTGCCGGCGCCGACGCCGAAAGCGCTGTACAGCCCGTGCGAAATTCGCCATCTGGCCATCATCGTCAATCTGGAAAACGATCCGACCGCCGCCTTCCGCAATCAGGTGGTGCACTTCGATTTCCGCAAACTGGACGTGTTCAGCTTCGGCCAGCAGCAGCAGTGTTTGGTGGGCAGTATCGATCTGCTGTATCGCAACTCCTGGAACGAAGTGCGTACCCTGCATTTCAGCGGCGAGCAGTCGGTGCTGGAAGCGCTGAAGACCATTCTCGGCAAAATGCACCAGGACGCCGCGCCGCCGGAGTCGGTGGAAGTGTTCTGCTACAGCCAGCACCTGCGCGGCCTGATCCGCACCCGTATCCAGCAGCTGGTGTCGGAGTGCATCGAGCTGCGCCTGTCCAGTACCCGGCTGGAACCCGGCCGCTTCAAGGCGGTGCGCGTTGCCGGGCAGACTTGGGGGCTGTTCTTCGAGCGCCTGAGCGTGTCGGTGCAGAAGCTGGAGAATGCGGTGGAGTTTTACGGCGCCATCTCCAACAACAAGCTGCACGGCCTGTCTATCAAGGTGGAAACCGATCAGGTGCATCTGCCGCCGGTGGTGGACGGCTTCGCCAGCGAGGGGATCATCCAGTTCTTCTTCGAAGACACCTCAGACGACAAGGGCTTCAACATCTATATTCTGGATGAGTCGAATCGGGTGGAGGTATATCACCACTGCGAGGGCAGTAAAGAGGAGCTGGTGCGCGACGTCAGCCGCTTCTACTCCTCGTCGCACGATCGCTTCACCTACGGCTCCAGCTTCATCAACTTCAATCTGCCGCAGTTCTATCAGATCGTGCAACTCGACGGTCGCACGCAGGTGATCCCGTTCCGCAGCAACGTGCTGTCCAGCCTGTGCGTGACGGTGGCCGACGGCGCCGCTCAGCCGCTGAAACAGCAGTTCCAGCTGCATTGACGCCGCAAGGGCTCGGTTGCCGAGCCCTGCTTAGCCTCAGGAAAAATGCAGTTCCTCGCCGGCCTGCGCGCTGGCCGCTTCGCTGAGCAGCTGATAAAACGGCTGCCCGCTGCGATCGCATAGCCAAACGCCGTCGCGGTAGTTGAAGTGATAACCGCCGGCCTTGGTGGCGAGCCACACCTGATGCAGCGGCTCCTGGCGGTTGATGACGATTTTGGTGCCGTTTTCGAAGCTCAGCGTCATTACGCCGCCATTGGTTTCGTAATCGATATCCGCATCGCCGTCAAAATCGTCCAGTGTCTCTTCAATATTCAGCATCAGCTGGTCGGCCAACTGGTGAAACTCACTGTCGTTCATATTCAATTCCTATTGCTTTTCATGATCCACCTGCGATTATAGAGACCTTGGACGCATGAATTACAGGCATTAATGCAAATGAAAAAACAACTACGCTATGCGCTGATGGCAGTTCTGGTTACCGGCCTCGCCGGCTGCGGTCTGAAAGGCCCGCTTTACTTCCCGCCTGCCGATCCCGCCAGCCAGAAACCGGCCAAGCCGCCGGTGCAAACGGGCGATCAGGTGCAAAAGAACCAGCAGGAGCAGTCTGGCTCTCAGCAAAAACCGTCGATGGTTGACCAGTAAACCCCGGTTTGCGGTAGCGAGCGCCACCGCAACATCAAGACGGATAGCGCGTCCAGATAGCGGAGTATGATATGCAGTTCTCCAAAATGCACGGTCTGGGCAACGACTTTATGGTGGTCGATGCCGTTACACAGAATGTCTATTTTTCACCTGAGCTGATCCGCCGGTTGGCCGATCGGCACCTGGGCGTCGGCTTTGACCAGATGCTGGTGGTAGAACCGCCTTACGATCCCGAACTGGATTTTCACTACCGAATTTTTAACGCCGACGGCAGCGAAGTGGCGCAGTGCGGCAACGGCGCGCGTTGCTTCGCGCGTTTCGTGCGGCTGAAAGGGCTGACCAACAAACGCGACATCCGTGTCAGCACCCAAACCGGGCGCATGGTGCTCAGTGTCACCGACGACGATCTGGTGTGCGTCAACATGGGCGAACCGAATTTCGACCCGCAGGCGGTGCCGTTCCGCGCCACTAAGGCTGAAAAGACCTACATCATGCGCGCGGCGGAACATACCGTGCTGTGCGGCGTGGTGTCGATGGGTAACCCGCATTGTGTTTTGCAGGTGGACGATGTCACAACTGCCAAGGTGGAGCTGCTTGGGCCGGTGCTGGAAGGGCATGAACGCTTCCCGGAACGGGCCAACATCGGCTTTATGCAGGTGGTGAGCCGCGATCACATCAAGCTGCGCGTTTATGAACGCGGCGCTGGTGAAACGCAGGCCTGCGGCAGCGGCGCCTGTGCGGCGGTGGCGGTGGGGATCCAACAGGAATTGCTGTCAGAAGAGGTGCATGTAGAACTGCCGGGCGGCAGCCTGCATATTCGCTGGAAAGGGCCGGGCAATCCGCTGTTTATGACCGGTCCGGCAACCCATGTCTATGACGGATTTATTCATCTATGAAAAGCGTAGAAGAACAGAGCGTCGCCGGCCTGGCGCTGGATGACGACACCATGATGCAGTACCTGCTGCAGAACCCGGATTTCTTTATTCGCAACGCGCGCCAGGTTGAGCAGATGCGCGTGCCGCACCCGGTGCGCGGCACCGTTTCGCTGGTGGAATGGCACCTGGCCCGCCAGCGCAATCACATCGAACGGTTGGAAGAAGAGATCACGCTGTTGATGGAGCAGGCCAGCGCCAACGAAGGGCTGTTCGCCCGGTTGCTGCACCTGCAGGCCGATTTGGCCACCGCCGACAGCCTGCAGGACATGCTCAACCGGCTGCAGCGCTGGGCGCGCGGCTTCGGTTTGGCCGGTGCCACGGTTCGGCTGTTCGCCGAGCGCTGGAATATCGGCGCGCCTTCCGATTTCACCCACCTGGCGCTGACGCGTTCGGCGTTCGAGCCGTTCCGCATTCAGCGGCTGGGCAGCGAACAACACTACCTCGGCGGCTTGAACGGCCCCGAGCTGCTGCTGCTGTTGCCGCAGGCCAAACAGATCGGCCAGATTGGCTCGGTGGCGCTGTCGATGCTGGGCGACGACGGCGAGCTGGGCATGGTGATCTTCAGCAGCCGCGATACGCAACACTATCAGCAGGGCATGGGCACGGTGATGCTCAATCAACTGGCGCGCATGCTGCCGGCGCTGCTGGAACGCTGGATAGAACGAGCATGACGCCGATTGCGCCCAGCCTGCAGCAGCCGGTGGACGCGTTTCTGCGTTATCTCAAGGTAGAACGGCAACTCAGCCCGCTGACGCAGCTCAGCTATTCACGCCAGCTGGCGGCGCTGATGCGCCTGGCGCAGGAGATCGGCGTCACCGACTGGGCAGCGCTGGACGCCGCCCGGGTGCGCATGCTGGCGGCGCGCAGCAAACGCGCCGGTCTGCAGTCCGCCAGCCTGGCGCTGCGGCTCTCTTCGTTGCGTAGCTTCCTCGATTGGCTGGTCAGCCAGGGCGTGCTGCACGCCAACCCCGCCAAGGGCATCCGCACGCCGCGCAGCGGCCGCCATCTGCCTAAAAATATCGATGTCGATGAAATGAACCAACTGCTGGAGATCGATCTCAACGATCCGCTGGCGGTGCGCGATCGCGCCATGCTGGAGGTGATGTACGGCGCCGGCCTGCGCCTCTCCGAGCTGGTGGGGCTGGATTGCCGCCATGTCGATATGGACGCCGGCGAGGTGTGGGTGATGGGGAAAGGCAGCAAAGAGCGTAAATTGCCGATCGGGCGCACCGCCGTCACCTGGCTGGAACACTGGCTGGCAATGCGCGATCTGTTTGGGCCGCAGGACGACGCCATGTTCCTGTCCAATCAGGGGCGGCGCATCTCGACGCGCAACGTGCAAAAACGCTTCGCCGAGTGGGGCGTGAAACAGGGCGTTAACAGCCATATTCACCCGCACAAACTGCGCCACTCCTTCGCCACCCATATGCTGGAGTCCAGCGGCGATCTGCGCGCGGTGCAGGAGCTGCTCGGCCACGCCAACCTGACCACCACGCAAATTTATACCCACCTCGACTTTCAACACCTGGCGAACGTGTACGATGCCGCGCATCCGCGTGCCAAACGGGGGAAATCCTGATGCATTTTTATCGCCCGCTGCGCCCGCTGGCGGCGCTGACTTTCGATCTGGACGACACGCTGTATGATAACCGTCCGGTGATCCGGCAAACCGAACAACAATCGGTGGCCTTCCTGCAGAGTTACCACCCCGGCCTGAGCAGCTTTCAGTCGGCGGATTTTCATCGCCTGCGTCAGGAGCTGCGCGAGCAGGAACCGGAGATCTACCATGACGTCACCCAGTGGCGCTGGCGCGCCATTCATCTGGCGCTGAGCCGGCAGGGGCTGCGCGACGCCGAAGCGGCGATCGGGGCCGATGCGGCGATGCAGAACTTCGCGCTGTGGCGCAGCCGCATCGAGGTGCCGGAAGCGACCCACGCCACGCTGAAGGCGTTGGCCGCGCGCTACCCGCTGGTGGCGATCACCAACGGCAACGTCGATCCGTCTCTGTGCGGCCTGGACGGTTATTTCCAGTTCGTGTTGCGCTCCGGGCCGGACGGGCGCGCCAAGCCGTATCAGGACATGTACCACCTGGCCGTTGAGCGGCTGGGCGTGGCGCCCGAGCAGATCCTGCACGTGGGCGACGATCTGACCACCGACGTGGCCGGCGCGCTGCGCGCGGGGCTGCAGGCCTGTTGGATCAACGATCGGCAACGCTGCCTGATGCAGGCCGCCGACAGCCGCTTGCTGCCGCATATTGAGATTTCGCAGTTGGCATCGCTGACAGCATTGTTATAATCCCTGCCAGAACTCTGTATAAATTTCCAGTGAAAAACCCGTCACCGGCGGGTTTTCCCTTAACCATTAGTGGTGCCTATGGACGTCTCCGATCTGCTCGACAGCCTGAATGAAAAACAACGTGAAGCCGTGGCGGCGCCGCGCAGCAACCTGTTGGTTCTGGCCGGAGCGGGCAGCGGCAAGACGCGGGTGCTGGTGCACCGCATCGCCTGGCTGCTGTCGGTGGAGAACTGCTCACCGTATTCGATCATGGCGGTGACCTTCACCAACAAGGCGGCGGCGGAAATGCGCCACCGTATCGAACATCTGATCGGCACCAGCCAGGGCGGCATGTGGATCGGCACCTTCCACGGCTTGGCGCATCGTCTGTTGCGCGCCCACCACCTGGAGGCCAACTTGCCGCAGGATTTCCAGATCCTCGACAGCGACGACCAGCTGCGGTTGCTCAAGCGCATCATCAAGGCGCTGAACGTCGACGAGAAACAGTGGCCGCCGCGTCAGGCGATGTGGTACATCAACGGCAAGAAAGACGAGGGCCTACGCCCACAGCACGTTGAGACCTACAACAACCCGGTAGAGGCCACCTGGCTGCGCATCTATCAGGCCTATCAGGAAGCCTGCGATCGCGCCGGGCTGGTGGATTTCGCCGAGCTGCTGCTGCGCGCGCACGAACTGTGGCTGAACAAGCCGCATATCCTCAACCACTACCGCGAGCGTTTCACCAACGTGCTGGTGGACGAATTCCAGGATACCAACAGCATCCAGTACGCCTGGATCCGCCTGCTGGCGGGCGGCAACAGCAACGTGATGATCGTCGGCGACGATGACCAGTCGATCTACGGCTGGCGCGGCGCGCAGGTGGAAAACATCCAGCGCTTCCTGAAGGATTTCCCCGGCGCGGAAACCATCCGCCTGGAGCAGAACTACCGTTCCACCAGCAACATCCTGAAAGCGGCCAACACCCTGATCGCCAACAACGACGGGCGCATGGGCAAAAATCTGTGGACCGAAGGCGGCGAAGGCGAGCCGATTTCCCTCTACTGCGCCTTCAACGAACTCGACGAAGCGCGCTTCGTGGTCAACCGCATCAAGACCTGGCAAGACAACGGCGGCGCGCTGAACGACTGCGCCATCCTGTACCGCAGCAACGCCCAGTCGCGCGTGCTGGAAGAGGCGCTGCTGCAGACGGCGATGCCGTACCGCATCTACGGTGGCCAGCGCTTCTTCGAACGCCAGGAAATCAAGGATGCGCTGGCTTACCTGCGCCTCATTTCCAACCGCAACGACGATGCGGCCTTCGAGCGCGTGGTCAACACCCCGACGCGCGGCATCGGCGATCGCACCCTCGACGTGGTGCGCCAGGCGGCGCGCGATCGCCAGCTGACGCTGTGGCAGGCGACGCGCGAGCTGATGCAGGACAAAGTGTTGGCCGGCCGCGCCGCGTCGGCGCTGCAGCGCTTTATCGAACTGGTGGAGTCGCTGGCGCATGAAACCGCTGACATGCCGCTGCACGTGCAGACCGACCGGGTGATCCGCGACTCCGGGCTGTTCATCATGTATGAGCAGGAAAAGGGCGAAAAGGGGCAGGCGCGTATCGAAAACCTTGAGGAACTGGTGACGGCGACGCGTCAGTTCAGCTATCAGGAAGAAGATCAGGATCTGATGCCGCTGCAGGCGTTCCTGTCGCATGCGGCGCTGGAAGCGGGCGAAGGTCAGGCCGACGCCTATCAGGACGCGGTGCAGCTGATGACCCTGCACTCGGCCAAGGGCTTGGAGTTCCCGCTGGTGTTTATCGTCGGCATGGAAGAAGGCATGTTCCCGAGCCAGATGTCGCTGGATGAAGGCGGCCGTCTGGAGGAGGAGCGCCGTCTGGCATATGTGGGCGTAACGCGCGCCATGCAGAAACTGACGCTGACCTATGCCGAAACGCGCCGTCTGTACGGCAAAGAGGTTTACCATCGGCCGTCGCGCTTTATCGGCGAACTGCCGGAAGAGTGTGTGGAAGAAGTGCGCCTGCGCGCCAGCGTATCGCGCCCGGTCAATCACCGCCGCATGGGCACGCCGATCAGCGAGAACGATACCGGCTACAAGCTGGGCCAGCGCGTGCGCCATCCCAAGTTTGGCGAAGGCACCATCGTCAATCTGGAAGGCAGCGGCGAGCACAGCCGGTTACAGATCGCTTTCCCGGGCGAGGGCATCAAGTGGCTGGTGGCGGCCTACGCTCGCCTGGAAACGGTATAAAGAGAGGGGAGAGTTGCAGGGGCAGGCCCCTGCAATCGTTCATTATCAGTGAGGGTAGCGATCGCCGACCTGCGCGGTGGCATACCAGCGCATCACCGCTTCGGTGCCTTCGCCGCCTTCCTGCGGTGCCCATTGCATGCAGTCCTCTTCGGTCAGCGCCTGATACGGGCCCTGCTTCACTTCGAACACCACGCCGCCGGCATCGACCGACAGCACCGCATGCCAGGTAAAGGCCGGCATCTCCAGCACTTTGGTTTCTTCGCCAAGCAGGGTGCGCTGTGTTACGACGCCGTCATCGTTGAACTGCAGCACCACAAAGCGGCCGCGCAGCGGCGTCAGCAGCTCCCAGGTTTGCGGGTGGCGGTGCGGGCGGATATAGGTGCCGGGCTCCATGGCGATCGCCAGTCGTTGCACCGGGTCGCTCAGCTCTTCGTGTAAGGTGCGGTGCGCGCGCAGGCGGGGCACGCTGGCGGCCTGTTCGCTCATCGCGGTCAGTTCATGGGCGGTAATCTGTTTCATCGTTTAAATCCGCATGCTTGTCGTACCATTAGGGTGATGTCATCTTAGCAACATTCTTGGTGGCGGTAAGCGATCGTCGCGACTTTTTCAGTACGGTTTAAGCGTCATTTCTGCCATTGATCATCGTGATGATTTGTTGCGCAATTATCCCGCCTAACGTGTTGACAGGCTTTTTCTTCTCGGCGTAACATGCGCGCACTATTATCATTGAGGACAGACGCCTTGGACACACCCAGTAGATACTGGCTCACTGATCCTGCGCCGCAGGTATAACTTCTAAGGCTCTCCGTTTTTGCTGATAGCCTTCGTGGTTGTCGGCGACCCCGCAAAGTGTCGCTATGAGTCAGATCTCTTCATGGTCTGAAACAATCGGTGATACGCATCCCCTCTGTTTCTGTGCTTCAACGCGTTGTCCGCACCCGTTACCTTCACGGAGTTTTGGCACATGCTGAGCGCTTTTAAATTAGATAACCGCCGCTTGTCCCGTCTGGAACTGGACGACTCGGATGATCTCACGTCATCGCTGTGGGTTGATCTGGTCGAGCCGGAAGAGGGCGAGCGTGAGCGCGTGCAGAATGAGCTGGGACAAAGCCTGGCGACGCGTCCCGAACTGGACGATATCGAAGCCTCCGCCCGTTTCTTCGAAGACGAAGACGGTCTGCATATCCACTCCTTCTTCTACTTCGAAGATGCGGAAGATCACGCCGGCAACTCCACGGTAGCCTTCACCATCCGCGACGGCCGCCTGTATACCCTGCGCGAGCGTGAACTGCCGGCGTTTCGCCTGTACCGCATGCGCGCCCGCAACCAGACCATGCTCGAAGGCAACGCCTACGAACTGCTGCTGGATTTGTTCGAAACCAAGATTGAACAGCTGGCGGACGAGATAGAGAACATCTACAGCGATCTGGAACAGCTCAGCCGGGTGATCATGGAAGGGCATCAGGGCGACGAATACGACGCCGCGCTGTCGACGCTGGCGGAGCTGGAAGATATCGGCTGGAAGGTGCGTTTGTGTCTGATGGATACCCAGCGCGCGCTCAACTTCCTGGTGCGCAAGGCGCGTTTGCCGACCGGCCAGTTGGAGCAGGCGCGTGAAGTGCTGCGCGACATCGAATCCCTGCTGCCGCACAACGAATCGCTGTTCCAGAAGGTGAACTTCCTGATGCAGGCGGCGATGGGCTTCATCAATATCGAACAGAACCGCATCATCAAGATCTTCTCGGTGGTGTCGGTGGTATTCCTGCCGCCTACGCTGGTGGCCTCCAGCTACGGCATGAACTTCGAATTCATGCCGGAACTGAAATGGTCGTTCGGCTACCCGGGCGCCATCACGCTGATGATCCTGGCCGGCCTGGCCCCTTACCTGTACTTCAAGCGCAAAAACTGGCTGTAACCCGGCGGCGCCGGGCTTAGCGCAGCTTGCGTTGTGTGTAGAGCGCGTCGAGGGTGAACAGGATCAGCGCCGCCCAGATAAAGCCGAAGGTCACCAGCTTGTCCTGGCCGATGGTCTCACCGTAGAAGGTGACCGCCAGCAGGAACATCAGCGTCGGGCCGAGATACTGGAAGAAACCGAGCGTCGACAGGCGCAGCCGGGTAGCCGCCGCGGTGAAGCACAGCAGCGGTACGGTGGTGACGATGCCGGCGGCGACCAGCAGCAGGTTCAGCGACCACGGGTTGGCGCTCAGGTGGCTGGTGGGGCTGTCGGCGAACAGGAACAGATAGGCGGCCGCCACCGGCAGCAGCCATAGCGTCTCAATCAGCATGCCGGTCTGGGCGTCGATGGCGATTTTCTTGCGCAGCAGGCCGTAGAAAGCGAAGCTGAACGCCAGCCCCAGACCGATGATCGGCAACGAGCCGAACTGCCAGAGCTGCACCAGCACCCCGGTGAATGCTAGCGCCACCGCCACCCACTGCATGCGACGAAAGCGCTCGCCGAGAAACAGCATCCCCAGCAGCACGTTAACCAGCGGGTTGATGAAGTAGCCCAGGCTGGCTTCCAGCATATGGTGATTGTTCACCGCCCAGATGAACAGCAGCCAGTTGCCGCCGATCAACAGCGCGGTGACCGCCAGCAGCAGCAGTCGTTTGCGGTTTTGGCAGGCGGCGCGCACTTTAGGCCAGTTGCGGCCCAGCGTGATAAGCGCCAGCATGAAGAAAAACGACCAGATGATCCGGTGGGTGAGGATCTCGTCCGCGGACACTTGCTGGATCAGTTTGAAATAGGCCGGGGCAATGCCCCACATAAAATAGGCGGCTAGGGCGAAGAAAATGCCCTGACGCGTTTGCTTTGCGTCCATGACGTCACTCTGGTGGGGAACTTAAGATGCGGTGAGTGTACTGAAGACGCTCACCGCACACAATCATCAGCCGACCAGATAGGTGGCGGTGGCGGTCGCGATATGCAGGCCGTCGTGGTTATGCAGTTCTACGCGCGCCACGGCGACCTTGTTGCCGCTGCGCAGCACGCTGGCGGAGGCGACGAAGTGTTCACCGCGGCCGGGGCGCAGATAGTCGACGCGCAGATCGATGGTGCCCATGCGCGACAGTTTGGCGGCGATCTCTTCTTCGATCAGCGGCTCCAGGCGCGTCAGCACGCCGCCGGCGCAAGCCAGCCCGGCGGCGACGTCGAGCACCGCGGCGATCACGCCGCCGTGCAGAATTTCCTGTGCGGCGTTGCCTACCAGCTTGCGCTGGTTGGTGAAGCTCAGCTCGACGTAGTCATCGTCGAAGCGGCGCAGCTCCAGGCCAAGCTCGCGGTTGAACGGCATGTGGTAGACAAAGATTTCGCCGATCTTGCGGCGGGCGGCTTCCAGGGTCAGTGGTGTGGTCGACATAGCGGGTTTCCATTTTTCTTTTGCGTTTTAAGGGAGCTAACTGGTCAGTCCAGGTTAATGAGATGTTGATTTTATGCTTAACCTTTGTTGCTTTCCAGACTATTCCAATAAAACCGGCCTGCGCTGCGGTAAAACGCCCTTTGTGTGTAAAATGGCCTGATTTTTTCCGGGCTTGCCCTTTTTCGTTGGAGTGAGGAGAGGTTATGCGCATTTTGTCAGGGATCGTTTCCGCCACGCTGCTGATGCCGGCGCTGGCATTGGCTGAGGAAGCCAAAGAGCAGCAGATTCACGATAAGCCGGCGGTGCGCGGCAGCATTATCGCCAACCTGCTGCAGGAGCACGAGAATCCGTTCACGCTGTATCCTTACGATCCCAATTATCTGCTGTACACCGACACCAGTGATATCAACAAAGAGGCCATCAAGACGTACAACTGGGGCGACAAGGCGCGCAAGGACGAGGTGAAATACCAACTTAGCCTGGCGTTTCCGCTGTGGCGGGGCATTGCCGGCGACAACTCGGTGCTCGGCGCGTCTTATACTCAGCGCTCCTGGTGGCAATTGTCCAACCGCGGCGAGTCTTCGCCGTTCCGCGAAACCAACTACGAGCCGCAGCTGTTCGTGGGGTGGGCGACCGATTACCGTTTTGCCGGTTGGACGCTGCGCGATGTTGAAATCGGCGTTAACCATCAGTCTAACGGCCGCTCGGATCCGACGTCGCGCAGCTGGAATCGCGGCTATGCGCGGCTGATGGCGCAAAACGGCAACTGGCAGGTGGATCTCAAGCCCTGGTTCCGCTTCTCGGAGAGCTCGAGCAACGACGACAACCCGGACATCACCAAATACATGGGATACTACCGGTTGAAGGTCGGTTACGCCTGGGGCGACAGCGTGTTCAGCGTCGACAGCCACTATAACTGGAACAGCGGCTACGGCGGCGCGGAGCTGGGCTGGAGCTATCCGATCACCCGCAACGTGCGTTTCTATACCCAGGTATTCAGCGGCTACGGCGAATCGCTGATCGACTATAACTTCCGGCAGACACGGGTGGGCGTTGGTGTCATGCTGAACGATATTATGTAATCATACCCGCTGGGTGTGTACCGATGAAAAAATGGGGAAGTGTGTGTCAACCGCAGCAGTGATTAACAGAGAGTTGCTGGCCGAGCAGGTATTGCGCGATACCTTTGGCTACCAGCAATTCCGTCCGGGGCAGCAAACGATTATCAACGCCGCGATCGGCGGGCAGGATTGCCTGGTGGTGATGCCGACCGGCGGCGGCAAGTCGTTGTGCTACCAAATCCCGGCGCTGGTGATGGACGGCCTGACGCTGGTCGTTTCCCCACTGATCTCGCTGATGAAGGACCAGGTCGACCAACTGTTGGCCTACGGCGTTTCCGCCGCCTGCTATAACTCGACGCAAACCCGCGAGGAGCAGCTGGACGTTATGGCCGGCTGCCGCAACGGTAACATCAAGATGCTGTACATCGCGCCGGAACGGCTGATGATGGAAAGCTTCCTCAACCTGCTCGACCACTGCCCGCCGGCAATGCTGGCGGTGGATGAGGCGCACTGCATCTCGCAGTGGGGCCATGACTTCCGGCCGGAATATCGCGCGCTGGGCCAACTGAAACAGCGCTTCCCGTCGATGCCGGTGATCGCGTTGACCGCCACCGCCGACGAGTCCACCCGCGGCGATATCGTGCGTCTGCTGTCGCTGCAGGATCCGCTGGTGCAGGTCAGCAGCTTCGACCGGCCGAACATCCGCTACACGCTGGTGGAAAAATTCAAACCGCTCGACCAGCTGTGGCGCTTCGTGCAGGATCAGCGCGGTAAGAGCGGCATTATTTATTGCAACAGCCGCGCCAAGGTGGAAGACACCGCTGCGCGCCTGCAAAGCCGCGGGCTGAGCGTCGGTGCCTACCACGCCGGGCTGGACAACGATCGCCGCGCGCAGGTGCAGGAAGCGTTCCAGCGCGACGATCTGCAGGTGGTGGTGGCCACCGTCGCCTTCGGCATGGGCATCAACAAACCCAACGTGCGCTTCGTGGTGCATTTCGACATCCCGCGCAATATCGAATCCTATTATCAGGAGACCGGCCGAGCCGGGCGTGACGGCCTGCCGGCCGAAGCCATCCTGCTGTACGATCCGGCCGACATGGCCTGGCTGCGCCGCTGCCTGGAGGAGAAACCCGCCGGGCAGCAGCTGGACATCGAACGCCACAAGCTGAACGCCATGGGCGCGTTCGCCGAGGCGCAAACCTGCCGCCGCCTGGTGTTGCTCAACTACTTCGGCGAAGGCAAGCACGAGAACTGCGGCAACTGCGACATCTGCCTCGATCCGCCCAAGCGCTACGACGGGCTGGAGGACGCGCGCAAGGCGCTGTCCTGCGTGTACCGCGTCGGCCAGCGCTTTGGCCTCGGGTACATCGTGGAAGTGCTGCGCGGCTCCAACAACCAACGCATTCGTGAATACGGTCACGACAAGCTGCCGGTGTACGGCATCGGCCGCGATCAAACCACCGAACACTGGACCAGCGTGCTGCGTCAGCTGATCCATCTGGGCTTTATCACCCAAAACATCGCCATGCACTCGGCGCTACAATTGACCGAGGCGGCGCGTCCGGTGTTGCGCGGCGAGGTGGCGCTGCAGCTGGCGGTGCCGCGTATTCAGAGCCTGAAGTCGCGCAGCAGCGCCAACCAGAAATCCTACGGCGGCAATTACGATCGCAAGCTGTTCGCCAAGCTGCGCAAACTGCGCAAATCGATCGCCGACGAAGAAAACATCCCGCCTTACGTGGTGTTCAACGACGCCACGCTGCTGGAAATGGCCGAACAGATGCCGATCAAGGCCGGCGATCTGCTGAGCGTCAACGGCGTCGGCCAGCGCAAACTGGAGCGTTTCGGCGCGCCCTTTATGGCGATGATCCGCGACCATCTCGACAATGATGAAGACTGAGGGCGATAAATCATGCTGATGCTGTTTCTCACCGTGGCGCTGGTGCATCTGATTGCGCTGATGAGCCCGGGGCCGGACTTCTTTTTTGTGTCGCAAACCGCCGCCAGCCGCTCGCGCCGTGAGGCGATGATGGGCGTGGTCGGCATTTCGCTCGGCATCGTGGTATGGGCCGGCGTGGCGTTGATGGGGCTGCATCTGATCCTGCAGAAGATGGCCTGGTTGCATCAGATCATCATGGTCGGCGGCGGCATTTACCTGTGCTGGATGGGGTGGCAGCTGCTGCGTTCCGCGCGGGCGCAACGAGCGCAGCCGGCGGCGGAGGCCCAGGTGGCGTTGCCGAAGGCCGGGCGCAGCTTTATTCGCGGCTTCCTGACCAATTTGTCCAACCCGAAAGCGGTGATCTATTTCGGCAGCGTGTTCTCGCTGTTCGTCGGCGACAGCGTCGGCGCCGGCGCGCGCTGGGGGCTATTCTTGCTGATCGTTGCCGAGACCTTCGTCTGGTTCAGCCTGGTGGCGGTGGTGTTTGCGCTGCCGGCGATGCGCCGCGGCTATCAGCGGTTGGCCAAGTGGATAGACGGGGTAGCGGGCGTGTTGTTTACCGGCTTCGGGTTACACCTGATCTTTACCCGCTGACCGGCGGTGAGATGCCCAAGGCCGAGCAGCGATGCCCGGCCTTTTTTGTCAGGCTTTGCGGGCGGTCGCCAGCAGCCCCGCCACCAGAATGAACAGCGAACCGAACACCCGGTTAAGCAGCTGCATCTGGCGCGGCGTTCTCAGCCAGCCGGCGATGCGCGTCGCCAGGGTGGCGTAACCGATCATCACCAGAATATCCACCACCACGGTGGTGACGCCGAGCACCAGGTACTGCTCGGCCTGCGGTTGATTGGGCAAGATGAACTGCGGGAACAGCGCGGCGAGGAACACGATGCTTTTCGGGTTGGTCAGGTTGACCAGCACCGCGCGGCGGAACAGGCGGCGGCGCGGCATGCTGCCCGCCAGCGCATGCAGATCCAGCGCGCCGGCGGCGCGCCATTGTTGGATGCCGAGCCACACCAGGTAGGCGGCGCCCAGCCATTTCAGCAGCTCGAACGCCAGCAGCGATTGCGATATCAGCGCGCCGAGGCCGATGCCCACCAGCACGATGTGCGCGCTCAACCCGACCTGCAGCCCGGCGATTGACGCGGCGGCGCCGCGATAGCCGTGGCTGATGCCGGTGCTCATGGTGTTGATGGCGCCGGATCCAGGGGACAGGCTAAGGATAAGCGTGGTCAGCAGGTAGGTTAACCACCAGTCCAAGGTCATGGTTCTCGGCTCCCTGAAAGTGTCGTTTTGTGCCACAATGCGCCGAGGCGGCGCCGTTTTTTGTCAGAATTGAATCACAATACGCTAGTATGATTTCTTGTGCCAGCGGTCACATTTTCCGCCGGCCCCACAGGGAAAACGCTCTCGATGACCTCGTTCACTCTCAGCTCCGATGACTGGTTAACGCGTGAAACGCAGTTCGCTGCCTTCGCCACCGGGCCGCTGCTGGATTTCTGGCGGCAGCGCGAAGAAGGCGAGTTCAGCGGCGTGGACGGCGTGCCGATCCGCTTTGTGCGTTTCAGTTCCGCGCGGCATCAGCGCGTGGTGGTGGTCAGCCCCGGCCGCATCGAAAGCTACGTGAAATACCCCGAGGTGGCCTACGATCTGTTCCACTGCGGTTACGACGTGGTGATCGTCGATCATCGCGGCCAAGGGCGTTCCGGGCGTTTACTGGCGGATACGCACCGCGGTCATGTGGTAAACTTCGCCGACTACGTGGACGATTTCGAGCAGCTTTGGCAGCGCGAAGTCGAGTCGCGCGGTTACCGGCAGCGCTTCGCGCTGGCGCATTCGATGGGCGGCGCGATCCTGGCGCAGTTCCTGCAACGCCGGCCGCAGGCGTTCGATGCGGCGGCGTTTTGCGCGCCGATGTTCGGCATCCAGTT
The DNA here is from genome assembly GCF_051803255.1 of Serratia bockelmannii. NCBI lineage: Bacteria > Pseudomonadati > Pseudomonadota > Gammaproteobacteria > Enterobacterales > Yersiniaceae > Serratia > Serratia bockelmannii. The sequence continues at coordinate 215,106 of NZ_CP196512.1, forward strand.
GCCGATGCCGGGCTGGCTGGCCGACCGCATCCTCGACTGGGCGAAGACCCGTCCGGCGATCCGCGACTACTACGCGGTGGGCACCGGCCAGTGGCGGCCGCTGCCTTATGTGGTCAACGTGTTGACCCACAGCCGCGAACGCTACCGGCGTAGCCTGCGCTATTACGCCGATTACCCCGAGCTGCAGGTGGGCGGACCGACCTACCATTGGGTGCGGGAGAGCATCCGCGCCGGCCGGCAGATTATCGCGCAGGCCGGGGAGATAACAACGCCGCTGTTGCTTTTGCAAGCCGGTGAGGAACGGGTGGTTGACAACCGTTCGCACCAGGCTTTTTGTCAGGCTCTGTCAGACGCGGGGCGCCCTTGCGAAGGGGGGCTCCCGCTGGTTATCAACGGCGCACGCCATGAGATCCTGTTCGAGCGGGACGCGATGCGCGCCGAAGCACTGAACGCAATCCTGCGCTTCTTTGCTCAACACTTAGGTGGCGCGCTGCCGCCGACAACTCCATCAGAGGTTAGAACATAACGCTATGTATCACGTCGTCGCTTCCGATTTAGATGGCACGCTGCTGTCTCCCGACCATACCCTGTCGCCGTACGCCAAAGAAACGCTGAAGTTGCTGACCCAGCGCGGCGTGCATTTCGTGTTCGCCACCGGCCGCCACCACATCGACGTGGCGCAGATCCGCGACAGTCTGGAGATCAGCGCCTTTATGATCACCTCCAACGGCGCGCGGGTGCACAACACGGCCGGCGAGCTGATCTTCAGCCACAACCTGGACGAGGATATCGCCCGCGATCTGTACGGCATGCTGCACGACGATCCGGAGATCACCACCAACGTCTACCGTAACGATGACTGGTTCATCAACCGCGAAAGCCCGGAGCAGGAAGAGTTCTTCCAGGAGTCGGTATTCAAATATCAGCTGTTTGAGCCGGGCCTGCTGGAAACCGACGGCGTCTGCAAGGTTTACTTTACCTGTGAAGATCATGAGCGGTTGCTGCAGGTGGAAGACGCCATCAACGCGCGCTGGGGCGATCGGGTCAACGTCAGCTTCTCGTTCCCGACCTGTCTGGAAGTGATGGCGGGCGGCGTGTCGAAAGGGCATGCGCTGGAAGAAGTGGCCAAGATCATCGGCTATACGCTGCAAGAGTGCATCGCCTTCGGCGACGGTATGAACGATCTGGAGATGCTGTCGATGGCCGGCAAGGGCTGCATCATGCGCGACGCGCATCAGCGCCTGAAGGATATGCTGCCGGAGCTGGAAGTGATCGGCTCCAATGTCGATAACGCGGTGCCGCACTACCTGCGCAAGATGTTCCTCTGAAATAACCAGGCCGTTTCTCTGAAATAACAAGGGCGCCTTGCGGCGCCCTTGGCATTACTTGTGCTGGCCCTGCTTCTGCAGGAACTGCACGCCCTTGTCCGGGAAGTCGGTGAACACGCCGTCGACGCCGGCCTGGTTGTAAATCACGTCATACAGTTGGTTCACGTCGGTCACGTACTTCGGCAGCGCATCGGCGCGGATGGTGAACGGATGCACCGCCAGCTTGCTGGCGTGCGCTTCTTTCACCATGTCGGTCAGCACGATGTGGCCCGGCTTGGATTGATCCGCCACCACCAGCATGTGGTAGTCCGGCCCGATACCGTCGGCATACTGAGCGATTTTCTTCATCGCACCCGGTTTGAACATCCAGTCGTAGTCGTATTCTACCCACTTGCCGTCGGCTTTCTGCTCGTAGGTTTCCTGCCAGTCGTTATAGGCGATCAGCTGCACCAGCTTCAGATCCATGCCCAGCTTCGGCTCCAGCTCGTTCTTGATGCGCTTGAGCTCGTTGGCGTCGAAGCACTGCAGGTAGACGTTGTCGTTCTTGCCGGTGTAGCCGTACTGCTTGAGCACCGCCAGCACTTTGCTGGAGATGTCTTTGCCTTCCTGCTTGTGGAACCAAGGCGCTTTGATTTCAGGATAGATGCCGATGTTTTTGCCGGTCGAATGGTTCAGACCCTGCACGAACTCGATCTCTTCCTGGAAGGTGTGGACGCGGAAGTCGGATTTGCCCATCGGGAAGCGGCCAGGGTAGCCCTGTACCTTCTTGCCGTTTTCGATGTCAAAGCCTTCGGTGAACTTCAGCGATTTGATCTCCGCCAGCGTAAAGTCGATGGCGTAATAACGGCCGTCTTTGCGTGCGCGGTTCGGGAAACGTTCGGCGACGTCGGTGACGCGATCGAGGTAATGGTCGTGCAGCACCACCAGCTCGTTGTCCTTGGTCATCACCAGATCTTGTTCGAGGTAATCGGCGCCCTGCGCGTAGGCCATTGCCTTCGCCGGCAGAGTGTGTTCCGGCAGGTAGCCGCTGGCGCCGCGGTGGGCGATCACCACTTTGTCCGCCGCCTGGGCGGCGCTGACCATTGAGGTGGCGAGAATGATCCCTGTCAGCAGGGCTTTGACTTGAGTCCGCATTCCGTTTTCTCCGTGTTGTTGGGGGCAGGGTAGTAAAAAGGCCGCAGGGCGGCCTTTAAATCATGCAAAAGTCGTGTGACGGTTAGCCGCGCTTGCCGGCAGCGATTTCCGCGTGGTGTTTCTTCTCGTTCAGCATGGTCAGCAGCAGCAGGATAACCGCCAGCACGCCGCCGCCGATCATCACCATGAAGCCGCCGTCCCAACCGAAGAAGTCTACGGTGTAACCGACGATGGCGCTGGCCGCAACCGAGCCGCCCAGGTAGCCGAACAGGCCGGTGAAGCCCGCGGCGGTGCCGGCGGCTTTCTTCGGCGCCAGCTCCAGCGCGTGCAGGCCGATCAGCATCACCGGGCCGTAGATCAGGAAGCCGATGACCAGCATACAGATCATGTCCACGGTCGGGTTACCGGCCGGGTTCATCCAGAACACCACGGTGGCGATGGTCACCAGCGTCATGAAGAACACGCCGGTGGCGCCGCGGTTGCCTTTGAACACTTTGTCCGACATCCAGCCGCACAGCAGGGTGCCCGGGATACCGGCGTATTCATACAGGAAGTAGGCCCAGGAAGACTTGTCCAGCGCGAAGTGCTTCACTTCTTTCAGGTAGGTCGGTGACCAGTCCAGAATGCCGTAACGCAGCAGGTAGACGAACACGTTGGCGACAGCGATGTACCATAACAGCTTGTTCGGCAGGATGTACTGCATGAAGATCTGCTTGGCGGTCAGCTCTTCTTCGTCTTTTTCGCTGTAGTCGTCCGGGTAGTCGTTTTTGTACTCTTCAATCGGCGGCAGGCCGCAGGATTGCGGGGTATCGCGCATCAGGGCGAAAGCGATCAGGGCCACCAGGATGGCGCCGAAGGCCGGCATGTACAGCGCCGCGTGCCAGTCGTTGAACCAGGCCATGCCCAGCAGGAACAGCAGCGGCGGCAGGCCGCCACCCACGTTGTGGGCGCAGTTCCAGATGGAGACGATGCCACCGCGTTCTTTCTGCGACCACCAGTGCACCATGGTGCGGCCGCACGGCGGCCAACCCATGCCCTGGAACCAGCCGCACAGGAACAGCAGAACGAACATCACCGCGATGCTGGAAGTTGCCCACGGTACGAAGCCCATGAACAACATCACCGCCGCCGCCAGGATCAGGCCGGCAGGCAGGAACACCCGCGGGTTGGAACGGTCAGAGACCGAACCCATGATGAATTTGGAGAAGCCGTAGGCGATAGAGATGCCCGACAGCGCGAAGCCGAGGTCGCCGCGGCTGAAGCCTTGTTCGATCAGGTAAGGCATGGCCAGGGTGAAGTTCTTACGCACCAGATAGTAGGCGGCGTAACCGAAGAAGATCCCCAGGAAAATTTGCCAGCGCAGCTTACGGTAGAGCGGATCTACCTTATCGCTCGGCACACGGGCGATGTGTGCGGCTGGCTTAAAAATACTCAACATGAGCGCCTCCGATGGCTTTATCTGTTATCACATCAATATGACCTTTTACGTTCATTTGATGATTGAGCGGATATCGAATGTGGTGTTTTTGTGTTCCATAACGAGCGCCATTGTCATCAAATACGCCTGGTGTCGCTGTGACGAATGGCGCAATTGTTACACTTTCATGAAACCACGGCGGATTTTGAGCGATTCGTTAACGTTATGAAATAGAAAAACGTCCAAAAATCGTGATTATGATCACATTGATGGTTTTTTGTGGTCATTTTTATTTCGTTTTATGTTCGTTATTGTTCCTTATCAAACAAAGACCCCAATAACCGTGGCTCAATAGGCTCATAACTACCGATCCTGAGGGAGCGACATGAGCAGCTATTTTGACGGCGGCGAAACGGATGTGATCATCATCGGCGGCGGCGCCACCGGCGCAGGCATTGCCCGCGACTGTGCGCGGCGCGGCCTGCGATGCATTTTGCTGGAGCGCCACGACATCGCCACCGGCGCCACCGGCCGCAACCACGGTTTATTGCACAGCGGCGCGCGCTATGCGGTGACCGACGGCGAGTCGGCGCGCGAGTGCATCGAAGAAAACCGCATCCTGAAACGCATCGCGCATCACTGTATCGAGCGCACCGACGGGCTGTTCATCACCTTGCCGCAAGACTCGCTGGACTATCAGCAGCAGTTTATCGCGGCCTGTCGCCAGGCCGATATCGACGCCGAAGCGATCGACCCGCAGCTGGCGCTGCGGCTGGAGCCGGCGGCTAACCCGGCGCTGATCGGCGCGGTGCGCGTACCGGACGGCACCGTCGATCCCTTCCGGCTGACCGCCGCCAACATGTTGGACGCGCGCGAGCACGGTGCGCAGATCCTGACCTACCACCAGGTGGTGGGATTGTTGCGCAGCGGCGATCGGGTAACGGGCGTGCGCGTTTACGACCATCAGAATCAGCGGCGCTATGAGCTGCACGCGTCTGTGGTGGTCAACGCCGCCGGTATCTGGGGCCAGCAGATCGCCGAATATGCCGATTTACGCATTCGCATGTTCCCGGCCAAGGGAGCGCTGCTGATCCTCGGCCATCGCATCAACAACATGGTGATCAACCGCTGCCGCAAACCGGCGGACGCCGACATCCTGGTGCCGGGCGACACCATCTCGCTGATCGGCACCACCTCGACCCATATCGACTACGACCAAATTGACAACATGCTGGTGACCCCGCAGGAGGTGGACATTCTGATCCGCGAGGGGGCGCTGTTGGCGCCCACCCTGGCGCAGACCCGTATTCTGCGCGCCTATGCCGGGGTGCGGCCGCTGGTCGCCAGCGACGACGATCCCAGCGGGCGCAACGTCAGCCGCGGCATCGTGCTGCTCGATCACGCCGCCCGCGACGGGCTGGAAGGGTTTATCACCATCACCGGCGGCAAGCTGATGACCTACCGCCTGATGGCGGAGTGGGCCACCGACAAGGTGTGCGAAAAGCTTGGCGTAAACCGTCCGTGCACCACCGCGCAGGACGCGTTGCCCGGATCCCGCCAGTCGGCGGAGGAAACGGTGCGCAGCGTGGTTTCACTGCCCGCCAGCATCCGTGGTTCGGCGATTTACCGCCACGGCGATCGCGCCAGCCAGGTGCCGGCGGCCGATCGGCTCGACACCAGCCTGGTGTGCGAATGCGAGGCGGTGACCGCCGGGGAAGTGCGTTATGCGGTCAATTCGCTGACCGTCAATAACCTGGTGGATCTGCGCCGCCGCACCCGCGTCGGCATGGGCACCTGCCAGGGCGAACTCTGCGCCTGCCGCGCCGCCGGGCTGCTGACGCGCTTTAACGTCAGCACGCCGCAGCAATCCATCGCGCAGCTGTCGCAGTTCCTCAACGAACGCTGGAAAGGCGTACGGCCGATCGCCTGGGGCGATGCGCTGCGCGAGAGCGAATTTACCAGCTGGGTTTACCAGGGATTATGCGGGCTTGAAGCCCAGGCCGACCAGGAGCAGGAGGCAGATGATGCGATTTGACGTCGTGGTGATTGGCGGCGGTCTGGCGGGCCTGAGCTGCGCCATTGCCGTGGCCGAACAGGGCAAGCGCTGCGCGGTGGTCAGTTCTGGCCAGAGCGCGCTCTACTTCTCCTCCGGCTCGCTCGACCTGTTGGCGAGATTGCCGGACGGCACGCCGGTCGAGATGCCGCTGGCGGCGTTGTCGCAGCTGGCGCAGCAGGCGCCGCAGCATCCGTATGCCCTGATCGGGCCCGGCCGGGTGGCGGCGCTGTCCGCTGCCGCACAGCGGCTGCTGGAGCGCTGCGGGTTGAACCTGCAGGGGGAGGGAACCAATAACCATCTGCGCATTACGCCGCTGGGCACGCGCCGCGCCACCTGGCTCAGCCCGCAGGCGATCCCGACGCTGCCGCTGACCGGCCAACTGCCGTGGCGGCGCATCGCGGTGATCGGCATCGAAGGGTTCCTCGACTTCCAGCCGCAGATGGCCGCCGATTCCCTGAGCCGCGAGCTCGGCGTGCAGACGGACGTGGCCTATCTGCACATGCCGGCGCTGGACAGATTGCGCAATAACCCCAGTGAGTTCCGCGCGGTGAACATCGCCCGGGTACTGGATTTGATGGAAAGCCTGCCGCCGATGGCCGAAGAGCTGCGGCGGCTGGCGGGCGAGGCCGAGGCGCTCTTCCTGCCGGCCTGTCTGGGCCTGGAGGACGATGCGTCGCTGGCGGTGTTGCAGGATGCGGTCGGCAAACCGATCCGACTGCTGCCGACGTTGCCGCCTTCGGTGCCCGGCATGCGCTTGCATCAGGCGCTGCGGCGGCGTTTTCAGCAGCTGGGCGGCATTTTCATGCCCGGCGACAGCGTGCTGCGCGCCGAGAGCGAGGCCGGCCGCATCACCGGTTTGTACACCCGCAACCACGGCGATATTCCGCTGCGAGCGCAGCAGGTGGTGCTGGCCAGCGGCAGCTTCTTCAGCAATGGGCTGGTGGCCGATTTCGACCGGGTGCGTGAGCCGATCTTTGGGCTGGACGTACACAGCCGGGCGGATCGCGCCGACTGGAGCCGACGCGAGCTGTTCGCGCCGCAGCCTTACCTGCAGTTCGGCGTGCGTACCGACGGCAGGCTGCGGGCGATGAAGCAGGGAGTGCCGTTCGACAACCTGTACGCCATCGGCGCGGTCGCCGGTGGCTACGATCCGCTGCAGCAGGGCTGCGGCGCCGGCGTGTCATTGATCGGCGCGCTGCACGTCGCGCAGCAGATCGCCGCGGAGGAGAACGTATGAGCCTGCATCGGGACCACAGCTTTGAAAGCTGCATCAAATGCACCGTCTGCACCACTTACTGCCCGGTCGCCAAAGTGAACCCGCTCTACCCGGGGCCGAAACAGGCGGGGCCGGACGGCGAGCGGCTGCGGCTGAAAGACCCGGCGCTGTACGACGAAGCGCTGAAATACTGCACCAACTGCAAGCGTTGTGAAGTGGCCTGCCCGTCCGACGTCAAAATCGGCGACATCATTCAGCGCGCCCGCGCCGATTTCGCCCAGAGCAAGCCGACGCTGCGCGATGCCATCCTCAGCCATACCGATATCATGGGATCGCTGTCGACGCCGTTTGCGCCGATCGTCAACGCCGCCACCGGGTTGAAACCGGTGCGCAAGCTGCTGGACAAGGCGCTGAAGATCGATCACCGGCGCGAACTGCCGAAATATTCCTTCGGCACCTTCCGCCGCTGGTACCGGCAACAGGCGCAGGCTCAGCAGCGTTACGCCGAGCAGGTGGCATTCTTCCACGGTTGCTTCGTCAACTATAACCACCCGCAGCTGGGCAAGGATTTGGTCCGGGTGTTCAACGCGCTGGATATCGGCGTGCAACTGCTGAAACGCGAGAAATGCTGCGGCGTGCCGCTGATCGCCAACGGGTTTATCGAGCAGGCTAAAAAGCAGGCCAGGGTCAATGCCGAATCGCTGCAGGAAACGGTGCTGGAGCGCGGCATTCCGGTGGTGGCGACCTCATCGAGCTGCACCTTCACCCTGCGTGACGAATACCCTCATCTGCTGGACGTAGACACCACTGCGGTGCGCGATCGGGTGGAGCTGGCGACGCGCTATCTCTATCGCCTGATCAATCAGGGGCGCAGCCTGCCGCTCAAGCGCACGCCGCTACGGGTGGCTTATCACACGCCTTGCCATATGGAGAAGATGGGCTGGACCGCCTACACCCTGGAGCTGCTGCGGCAGATACCGGGGCTGGAGCTGGTGGTGCTGGATTCGCAGTGCTGCGGCATCGCCGGCACTTACGGGTTCAAATCGGAGAACTATGCCACGTCGCAAGGCATCGGCGCGCCGCTGTTCCGGCAGATAGAAGAGAGCGGAGTGGATCTGGTGGTGACCGACTGCGAAACCTGCAAATGGCAGATAGAAATGTCCACCAGCAAGCGCTGCGAACATCCGATCACCCTGCTGGCGCAGGCGCTGGTATAAAAACGAAAGGGCCGGCAAACCGGCCCTCTGTGGGATTACTGCTTCAGCTTCAGGGTGGAGATGATGCCTTCGGCTTCGGTCTGCGCCTGCTGCTGATTGTCCGCCGGCAGCGTTACCTGGATGGTCAGCATGTTGTTGTTCAGCGAACCGATCAGGACGGAAGAATAAGCCTTTTCACCGCCGCTGGTGATGATGCTGTCCAGCTGACGCAGCGGCACGCCGTTGACGTCGAGCGCCTTGTTGGTGATCACCTGCAGGTTGGCGTCACGCGCGCGCTGGGTATTCTCCAGGCGCTTGGCCAGGGTCTCCAGGCTGTCGGCGGTCTTGTCGCCCAAGATGACGATCACCGCGCGCTGGCCGGTGCTGTCTGCGTAAACATGCATGTTGTTGGCCTGGTTGCCCAGCTTGCCGCTCTGATCCGCCATGCCGACCGGCAGGGTGAACGCCAGTTTACCGTCCAGCAGGCTCACCTGCTGCCCGGCCGGCGCGCTGGCTGCCGCGCCGTCTGGCGCTGCCTTGGTGTCTTTGGTGTTGCCGTCGCAGGCCGCGAGGCCAAGCGCCAGCAGGCTGATACCCATCAATTTCGCTACTTTACGCATCGGGCTTCCTTCTTCCTTTCCGGTAGGGATTTACTGTCGTATCGCAACCTATTCCAGGTTGAAATGCAAGGCAGATGTTGTCACAAGTTTTTTTCCAGTAATAGCCGATAATCAGCCACTTCGCCTTTCTTTTCCAGTTGAACAATCTGATAGTGGTGGGTGAGCAGCATCGTCAGCATGGCGCGGAACCGGTTACGGGTTTTGACCGTCAGTTGGCGATAGCCCTGCGCCCGAGCCCAGCGTTCCTGTTCGGCCAACAAGGCCTGCGCCACGCCGTGGCGACGGAATGCCGGCAGCACGCCACCCAGCCAGCTGTAAAACACCGTTTCCTGCCGTTGATAACCGAGTTTGAAACCGGCCGGCTGCCCGTCTATCTCGGCGATCAACAGGCTGGCGGGGGCGGTGCCGATACGCCGCTGCAGATCGGCCAGGCTATGCAGGCCGCCGAATTCGGGGATGCGTTGGTAAAGGCGGTGGATTTCTTCGAGCGTGGCGGTGCGGACGATGGGGATCATGAGCGGCCTCCAAAGAATAGGGCCGCCCAGAATAGCATGGCTCAGCTCGGCTGCAGGCTGCCGCTGCGCGCCGCGATGCGTTTGAGCAGCATGTTCAGCAACACGCCGTACATCGGCAAGAAGAACAGCAGGCAGATCATCACCTTGAAGCTGTAATCCACCAGCGCAATCTCCACCCAGTTGTTGGCCATGAACGGATCGCTGCTCTTGTAGAAGGCGATGAAGAAGAACGCCAGCGTATCGCTGATGTTGCCGAGGAACATCGCCGCCGCCGGCGCCACCCACCAGGCGCTGCGTTGGCGCAGACGGTTAAACACGTGTACGTCGAGGATCTGGCCGAGCACATAGGCCATAAAGCTGGCCACGGCGATGCGCGCCACGAACAGGTTAAAACTGCTCAGCGCCGCGAAGCCCTGCCATTCTCCCTGATAGGTGACGGTGGAGATCACATAAGAGATGAACAGCGCCGGCACCATCACCGCCAGGATAATACGTCGCGCCAGCGGCGCGCCGAAGATGCGCACGGTCAGATCGGTCGCCAGGAAGATAAACGGGAAGGTAAAGGCGCCCCAGGTGGTATGGAAGCCGAAAACGGTGATCGGCAGCTGCACCAGGTAGTTGCTGGAGGTAATGATGGCGATATGAAACAGCGAAAGCCAGACCAACGCCGTGAAGCGCTGCTGTGCGGTAAACGAATACATGTTGTAGCCTTTTTAGCAGTGGGGTGAGGGAACCCAGTGTGTCTTGTCAAAACAGCAAAAAACGCTGCGCGGCGGCATGATACGCGTTTGCGCAACCAATGCAATGGTTAAATTTAACGCAAACGTTAACGCATCTTGCGCAGAAAAACTACCGGCGTAAACTAGGCGCTAATGAGATGCGGCGAGCGTTCGCCGATCGTTTTGAACGAGAAAAATTGCATGACTGACTTATTTGCCCAGGCAGACCAGACGCTCGACGCGCTGGGGCTGCGTTGCCCAGAACCGGTGATGATGGTGCGTAAAACCGTGCGCCATATGGACAACGGCGAAACGCTGCTGATTATTGCCGACGATCCGGCTACCACCCGCGATATCCCGGGGTTCTGCCGCTTTATGGAGCATACGCTGGTGGCGCAGGAGACCGAGCAGGCGCCATACCGTTATCTGCTGCGTAAAGGCGTATAACGGCGGCGCGGCCGAGTTAAAAGTTCCTTCCCCCAAATGACAACGGGCGCGGTATGCCGCGCCCGTGTTTGTTTCAGAGCTTAGCTGCGCTTTCTCAACAGCCGCAGCGCGTTGGCGGTGACCAGCGCGGTGGCGCCGGAGTCGGCCAGCACCGCCAGCCACAGCCCGGTTAACCCCAGCAGGCTGGTGATCAGGAAGACCCCTTTCAACCCCAGCGCGATGGTGATGTTTTGCCGGATATTGGCGTGGGTGGCGCGCGAGATGCGGATCATTTCCGCGACGCCCACCAGTCGGTTGTGGGTCAGGGCGGCGTCGGCGGTCTCCAGCGCCACGTCGGTGCCGCTGCCCATGGCGATGCCGATGTTGGAGGCTTTCATCGCCGGGGCGTCGTTGATGCCGTCGCCGATCATCGCCGTCGGGCGCAGTTCGCTCAGTTCGGTGACCGCGCTGACCTTATCTTCCGGCAACAGACCGGCACGATAGTCGAGGCCCAGCTCGCCGGCGATCGCTGCGGCGGCGCGCGGGTTATCCCCGGTCAGCATCACGCCGCGAATACCCAGCGCGTTCAGTTCGGCTATCGCCTGTTTGGCGTCGCTGCGTAGCGTATCACGCAGCGCCAGCAAGCCGATGGGCGCGCCGTCTTCCAGCACCACCACCGCCGTTTTACCGGCGTTTTCCAGCTTGTCTACCTGGCTCTGCCATTGTGTGGCGAGCAGGCCCGGCGCCAGCTTGCCCGGCGCACTGATCAGCACGGTCTTGCCGTCCACGATCCCTTCCACACCGACGCCGGCCAGCGCGCGGCGCGCCTGCGCCAGCGGCAGCTCAGCCCCGCTTGCGGCGGCGCGGTTGATGATCGCTTGCGCCAGCGGGTGATGTGAACCGGCCTCTACCGCGGCGGCAAGCTGCAACAGCCGTTGTTCGGTCAGCGCGCCGATGGGCAGCACGTCGGTGACCGTCGGCTTGCCTTCGGTCAGGGTGCCGGTTTTATCGAAGGCGATGGTTTGAATCTGGCCCAGTTGCTCCAGCGCCGCGCCGCCTTTAATCAGCGCGCCGCGCCGCGTGGCGGCCGCCAGCCCGGATGTGATGGCCGCCGGCGTCGAGATCACCAGCGCGCATGGACAGCCGATCAGCAGCAGCGTCAGGCCGCGATAGATCCAGGTCTCCCACGGCTGCGAGAACAGCAGTGGCGGTACCAGGATCACCGCGACGGCCAGCAGCATGATGGCTGGGGTGTAATAGCGGCTGAAGCGATCGAGGAAGCGTTCGATCGGCGCGCGGCGTTCTTCGGCCTCTTCAATAAGCTGCAAAATGCGGTCGATGGCATTTTTGCCGGGCTCGGAAATCACCTTCATCTGTGCCGCCTGATCGACGGACAGGCTGCCGGCGGCCACTTTTTCCCCTTGTTGACGCTCGACCGGCACCGATTCGCCGGTCAGGGCGCTTTCGTCAAAGCTGGCGAACGGATTGAGCAGCTCGGCGTCGGCCGGCAGGCGCCCGCCGGGCGCGATTTCAATCACATCGCCAGGGCGCAGGCTGGCGACCGGCACGCGTTTGCGTTCCGTGCCTTGCAGCAGCAGCGCATCTTCCGGCACCAGCTCCATCAGCGCCTTCACCCCGCGCCGCGCACGGTTGGCGGCGTAGGATTCCAGCAGCTCGCCGACCATAAACAGCAGCAGCACCATCGCCGCCTCGGCGGTGGCGCCAATAAACAGCGCGCCGATGGCCGCCACGCTCATCAGCGTTTCGATGGCGAACGGCGTGCCGGAGCGAATCAGACGCAGCGCCTTGGCGGCGACCGGCGCCAACCCGACCAGCGTGGTGGCGATAAAGGCGATGCGACCCAGCTCCGGGTTAATCCGATCCAGCACCCAGCTGACCACCATCAGGGTAGTTAACAACAGCAGCGGCGCAAATTCGCCGAAGCGCGAGGCTTTTGGCGCGGCATCTTTGGCGGTCTGAGTGCCGAGCAGGGTAAAACCGGCCTGGGCGACCGCGTCCTGGATCCGCAGGCTGAGATCGGACTGTGCGTCGACCACCAGTTTTTCAGTGGCGAACAATACGCGTGCGCTGTCAACGCCGGGGAGCGCGGTGACGGCATTTTCGATTTTCTTGGCGCAGCTGGGGCAGTCCATACCGGTGACTTTCCAGCTGAAACGTTGGCTGCCGGAAGGGGGAGCGGCGGCCAGCCTGTCGCTTTCCTCGTCCGGATCGTCGGGCGCGCTGGCGCAGCAGCCGCTATCGCCATGATCGTGATGATGGTGGGCGTGTTCGGCCTGTACGGCTGCGCTTTTCGGCTCACTGCTGCAGCCATGCTGCGTTTTGCTGTGGCTGTGGTTGCAGCCGCACCCGCCTTCGGCGTGGTGATGTTCCTGATGATTATGGTTTTGCTGATTGTGCATAACGTCCCCCTTCGGGCTGTTAAACGGGTTTGCTCAGCTGACTCTACACCCTGGAGTCCACTCCAGAGTCAAGCGCCGGATGAGAATTATTGCTAACGGCGTTCGGGCGTAGAAAAGGGGGATTCATTCAATAATGAATAATGCGAATTTAAATATATCGGCTTTTCTTATCCCCTATTTGGGCGAAAAGGCTCGCTGCCGTTAGTTTAAATAAGAAAATAATATTCCTATAGAAACTAAAAAATCGCCCGACCTAATAATAAAGAGTTATTAATCTATAACGCTTTAGCAAAATTTACCTTTCCCCCTAAGTAAAGCCAGCATGATTCGCTTGAGTCTGCAGGCCGCGTTGCTATTGAAGTTTGGTGCCAACTTATCCTCATCAAGTTTCGTTTGCTTTGTAAAGAAGCCTAAAAAGCAGCATAACAAACTTTCGTTGCGATAATAAATGGTTGATTATTTTATGTGCAGTTTTACGGTCCTGCCTATAATTGGAATCGATTACCATTTTTAATGGTGATCTTATTTGCTGATATATATGCATTAATTCTACCTAACACACTGCCGGTAACGGCGCATAAGCCCCTTCCAGCAAGCTTGAGGTTCATTAACCGTGGCTTACGGGGAGGTTATGTCTATCTGTCTGATTGATATCAATCAGGTAATGAGTGGAATCGAACCAATGCAATCTACTAAAAAGGCAATTGAAATTACTGAATCCAGCCTCGCGGCCGCGACAACCGGTTACGATGCTGTAGACGACCTGCTGCATTATCATGAGCGGGGTAACGGGATTCAGATTAATGGCAAGGATTCATTTTCTAACGAGCAAGCTGGGCTGTTTATTACCCGCGAGAACCAAACCTGGAACGGTTACAAGGTATTTGGCCAGCCGATCAAATTAACCTTCTCCTTCCCGGATTATAAGTTCTCTTCCACTAACGTCGCCGGCGACACCGGGCTGAGCAAGTTCAGCGCGGAACAGCAGCAGCAGGCTAAGCTGTCGCTGCAGTCCTGGGCCGACGTCGCCAATATCACCTTCACCGAAGTGGCGGCCGGACAAAAGGCCAATATCACCTTCGGCAACTACAGCCAGGATCGCCCCGGCCACTATGATTACGGCACCCAGGCCTACGCCTTCCTGCCGAACACCATTTGGCAGGGCCAGGATCTGGGGGGCCAGACCTGGTACAACGTCAATCAGTCCAACGTCAAGCATCCGGCGACCGAAGACTACGGCCGCCAGACGTTCACCCATGAAATTGGCCATGCACTGGGCCTGAGCCACCCGGGCGATTACAACGCCGGTGAAGGCAACCCGACCTACCGCGACGTCACTTACGCGGAAGATACTCGTCAGTTCAGCCTGATGAGCTACTGGAGTGAAACCAATACCGGTGGCGACAACGGCGGTCATTACGCCGCGGCTCCGCTGCTGGATGACATTGCCGCCATTCAGCACCTGTATGGCGCCAACCTGTCGACCCGCACCGGCGACACCGTGTACGGCTTTAACTCCAACACCGGTCGTGACTTCCTCAGCACCACCAGCAACTCGCAAAAAGTGATCTTTGCGGCCTGGGATGCGGGCGGCAACGATACCTTCGATTTCTCCGGTTACACCGCTAACCAACGCATCAACCTGAACGAGAAGTCGTTCTCCGACGTGGGCGGCCTGAAGGGCAACGTGTCGATCGCCGCCGGTGTGACCATTGAGAACGCCATTGGCGGTTCCGGCAACGACGTGATCGTCGGCAACGCGGCCAATAACGTGCTGAAAGGCGGCGCGGGTAACGACGTGCTGTTCGGCGGCGGCGGGGCGGATGAGCTGTGGGGCGGTGCCGGTAAAGACATCTTCGTGTTCTCTGCCGCCAGCGATTCCGCCCCGGGCGCTTCAGACTGGATCCGCGACTTCCAGAAAGGGATCGACAAGATTGATCTGTCGTTCTTCAACAAAGAGGCGCAGAGCAGCGACTTCATTCACTTCGTCGATCACTTCAGCGGCGCGGCCGGTGAAGCGCTGCTGAGCTACAACGCGTCCAACAACGTGACCGATTTGTCGGTGAACATCGGGGGGCATCAGGCGCCGGACTTCCTGGTGAAAATCGTCGGTCAGGTAGACGTCGCCACTGACTTTATCGTGTAACGCAGCAACGGAGCGCCCGGCGCAGTCTCGGCCGGGCGTGATGTGGGAGCCGGTATGAAAGGTACTTTAACGCGCGCCGCCCTGGCGGCGGGAGGCATGATGGTGACGAGTGCGGTGATGGCCGGCAGTCTGGCGCTGCCGACCGCGCAGTCGCTGGCGGGGCAATGGCAGGTAGCCGACAGCGAAAGGCAATGCCAAATCGAGTTTCTGGCCAATGAGCAAAGCGAGACCAACGGCTACCAGCTGGTGGATCGGCAGCGTTGTCTGCAAAGCGTATTTGCGGCCGAGGTGGTGGGCTGGCGCCCGGCGCCGGACGGCATCGCCCTGCTGCAGGCGGATGGCAGCACGCTGGCGTTCTTCTCGCGCGACGGCGATCTGTACCGCAATCAGCTGGGTGCGGGTGATGCCCTGACGTTGAAAGCGCTGGCTTGATGAAGAAACGGGTTCGGCGCGCCGAACCCGCGGCAGGTCTCTACAGGTAGAGCGAACGCACGATCAGGAAGTGGCCGGAAAAGTAACAGAAAGCCACGATGGCGTCCGCCGCGCGGAAGGTGAAGCGGTAACGGTTGAGCAGCCAAACCACGTTGGCCAGCAGCAGCAGCGAGGTGCCGGCCAGCAGCGAGAAGCCGAAATCGGTGCTGCGCAGGAAATATTGCTCGCCTGCCAGCCAGACCATCAGCAGCGCCATCGCCACGTAGGTGACGATTGGCCAGCGCATCTCTTCCAGCCGGGTCCAAAGGGTGGCTAGCAGCAATGCACCGATCGCCAGCAGCGCCAGCGGCAGCGGCCAGAACAGACTGAACGTCATCTGGCTGGCGAAACTCAGGGTGTACAGCAAGTGGGACAGGAAAAAGGCGCCGATGGCGTACAGCACCCGCTCGCGCGGCAGCAGGAGCAGCGCATCGCCGATCAGCGTCGCCAGCAGGCCGAGTACGATCAGATAACCCGCCGCGCTGAGCACCGGCGCCTGCCAGGCAAGCAGCAACAGCAGCAACAGCGTGACGGGTTTGAACACCCAACGCTGCCAGCGCGGCCCGCGGTAAGAGGCGTCGACGAACAGCCAACCGGAAAAGAATACGGCAAGGAACGGCCAACTCATTGATGTCATCCTTATGTAGGAGGGAGCCGCAACCACCGGCTCCAAACTGTCACCCATGTCACTTCTTATTTCAGTGTAGGTAGCCTGCCGACGATCGACAATGCTTTCTTGAGAATGCTATGTTTACGCCGATTTGGCCGTGAAGGAAATGGGAAACCGATGAGTAAGCCACCGTTATTTTTTGTCGCCGTCATTGCGTTGATCGCCGTGCTGGCCACGCAACGCTACTTCAAACAGCGCCAGCAGGAGGCGGAAAACGATCGTGCGCCGATGCGCAGTCTGCAGGTGACGGTGAGCGACAAGCGGAGCTTCCCGGTCGCCAAGACCCGTGCGCCGCAGCGCGAGCCGTTGGTCAACGAGCCGATGTATTACGAGGTGGTGTTCAGCCCGAACCAGGGCGGTGAAGACATTACGCTGCGGCTGAAGCAATGGCAGTACAACCCGATAGAAAAAGGCGCGCACGGCACGTTAAACATGCAGGGCACGCGCTTCGTCTCGTTCACCGTTCAGCCGTAGCGGTCACTTTTTCTTGATGGGCGGCTGTTTCTTTTGCCAGGCCAGCAGCTCAAACACGCCAAAGATAAAGATCTTGGCCTCTTGCCAGTAGCTGATCGGCTGATCCTTCGGCTGGGTGGATTTCAACAGCACCAGCTGCAGGCCGTGCATCACCACCATAAAGAACAGCGCCACGTCGATGAAATACTTCAGCGGCTTGGGAAACGGATGGAACAGGTTAGAGAGCAGGAAGCCCCACACGCACAGCATCAGCAGGCGGCCCAGATTAATCAGCATGGTCGGTTTTCTCTTGCGAACGAAGATAAAGGCGATAAGCCACCTGGCCGGCGACCTTCTCCCGGTGCAACTGCCAGCTGGCAGGCACGTCCGCCGCGGCGCTTTCCGCCTCGGCTTCTACATAGATCCAGGCCTCGTCGGCCAGCCAGCCCCGCTGCTCCAGCAACAAGACGGTCTCCGCCAGCAGGCCTTTGCGAAACGGCGGATCGAGGAACACCACGTCGAACGGTTGACCGTCGCCCGCCAGCCAGCTCAGCGCGTTGGTGTTGATAACTACCCCTTTGCCCTGCAGCAGCGCCAGATTTTTTTCCAGTTGCTGCGCCACCGGCCGCTCGAATTCTAACAGCGTGGCGCTGCCGGCATAGCGCGACAGCGCTTCCAGCCCTAATGCGCCGCTGCCGGCGAAGCAGTCCAGGCAGCGCGCGCCCTGAATCACCGGCGCCAGCCAGTTGAACAGGGTTTCGCGTACCCGATCGGTGGTGGGGCGCAGCCCCGGGCTGTTCGGCACCGGGAGTTTGCGGCCGCGCCATTGGCCGCCGATGATGCGGATCTGTCCGGCTGCGGCCTGGGGCGGCTTTTTGGCCGCGGCCCGTGGCGAGAGTCTTGTCATAAGCGTTGTTTGATTTCTTTTGCGGCGCGGGGCCGCAGAGGTTAACGAAAAGTTGTCCCTATTCTACCGGTGACGGGCGTCGGGGGGAACGGTAAAACGTTGTTGTCTGATTTCACACCGGAAAGCATGCCGGATGCGTGTTGCTGCGCGAGGGAAAGTGATAGACTCGGCGGATTATTGTCAGCATATATCCTTCAGGTATGTAGGGTAAGCGAGCCTTCGGTACGGAGTAGAGTCATAACATGGCAAAAGATAAGAAACGTGGGTTTTTCTCCTGGCTGGGCTTTGGCCAGAAGGAAAAGGAAGAAGAGCAACAGCAACCTGAGCAGCCGGTAGAGCAGGCGGAACCTCAGGCCGCGGAGACGCCGGCTGAACCGGCCGCCGCCAAGCTGGATGACAAGCTCCCCGCCCAGGAATCTGAACCTGCCGCCTCCGTCGACACCCCGGGGGAGTGGGATAACGGTCAGGCCGGCGAGCAAATCGCGGAAAACCTGCCGGCGGCGGCTGAACATCCGGCGGCGCCGCAAGCGTTGGCTGAAGAGATCGTCAGCGTCACCGAGCAAGTGGTGGCGCAGCAGCAACCGGTGGTTGAACCTGAGCCGGTCGTCGAACCTGAGCCGGTCGTCGAGCCTGAGCCGGTCGTCGAACCTGAGCCGGTGGTTGAGCCTGAGCCGGTGGTTGAGTCCGAGCCGGTCGTCGAACCTGAGCCGGTGGTCGAGCCTGAGCCGGTGGTTGAGTCCGAGCCGGTCGTCGAACCTGAGCCGGTGGTCGAGCCTGAGCCGGTCGTTGAACCCGAGCCGGTCGTTGAACCCGAGCCAATCGTCGAACCTGAACCGGAGCCGGAAGAAGCGCCGCTTGAACCTGTGGTGCCGGCCGCTGCGCAAGAGCAGGAACGCCCGACCAAAGAAGGCTTCTTCGCTCGCCTGAAACGCAGCCTGCTGAAGACCAAGCAAAACCTCGGTTCCGGCTTTATGGGGCTGTTCCGCGGTAAAAAGATCGACGACGACCTGTTCGACGAGCTGGAAGAACAGCTACTGATCGCCGACGTCGGCGTGGAGACCACGCGCAAGATCATCACCTCCCTGACTCAGCACGCCAGCCGCAAGCAGCTGAAAGACGCTGAAGCGCTGTACGGCAAGCTGAAGGAGGAAATGTCCGAAATTCTGGCCAAGGTCGATCAGCCGCTGGATGTCAGCGGTAAAACCCCGTATGTCATCCTGATGGTCGGCGTGAACGGCGTGGGTAAAACCACCACCATCGGCAAGCTGGCGCGTCAGTTCCAGGCGGAAGGCAAGTCGGTGATGCTGGCGGCGGGGGATACCTTCCGCGCCGCCGCGGTGGAGCAGCTGCAGGTGTGGGGCGAACGCAACCGCATTCCGGTGGTGGCGCAGCATACCGGCGCGGATTCCGCTTCGGTGATCTTCGATGCGGTGCAGGCCGCCAAGGCGCGCGGCATCGATGTGTTGATCGCCGATACCGCCGGCCGTCTGCAGAATAAATCGCACCTGATGGAAGAGCTGAAGAAGATCGTCCGCGTCATGAAAAAACTGGACGACCAGGCCCCCCATGAGGTTATGCTGACGCTCGATGCCAGCACCGGCCAGAATGCGGTCAGTCAGGCGAAATTATTTAATGAGGCCGTGGGCTTAACCGGCATCACGCTGACTAAACTGGACGGTACCGCCAAGGGCGGGGTGATCTTCGCCATCGCCGATCAGTTCGGTATCCCGATCCGCTATATCGGCGTCGGGGAAGGCATCGAAGATTTGCGGCCGTTTAAGGCTGACGATTTTATTGAGGCACTTTTTGCCCGAGAGGATTAATACGGATGATTCGCTTTGAACAGGTCAGTAAAGCTTATCTGGGCGGACGGCAAGCGCTGCAGGGGGTTGATTTCCATCTGCGCCCGGCGGAAATGGCGTTTCTGACCGGCCATTCCGGCGCGGGGAAAAGTACCCTGCTGAAACTGATTTGCGGTATCGAACGGCCCAGCGCCGGCCACATCTGGTTTGGCGGGCACGACATCAGCCGTTTGAAAAACCGCGAGGTGCCGTTCCTGCGTCGGCAGATCGGCATGATCTTCCAGGATCACCACCTGCTGCTGGATCGCACGGTGTATGACAACGTGGCGATGCCGCTGATCATCGCCGGCGCCAGCACCGAAGATATCCGCCGCCGCGTTTCCGCCGCGTTGGACAAAGTCGGTTTGCTGGATAAAGCGAAAAACTTCCCGATTCAGCTGTCCGGCGGTGAGCAGCAGCGCGTGGGCATCGCCCGCGCGGTGGTGAACAAGCCGGCGGTGCTGCTGGCGGATGAACCGACCGGTAACCTGGATGATGCGCTGTCGGAAGGCATTCTGCGCCTGTTTGAAGAATTCAACCGCGTCGGCGTGACCGTACTGATGGCGACGCACGACACCGGGCTTATCGCCCGTCGCAATTACCGCATCCTGACGCTGAGCCAGGGCCGCATGCAGGGGGGCGCTCACCATGGCCAATAACGCAAAAACCGCCAAGAGCAAGGCGCTGCGCGGCGGCTGGCGCGAACAGTGGCGTTACGCCTGGATGAACGCCATCAAAGACATGCTGCGCCAGCCGTTGGCGACGCTGCTGACGGTGATGGTGATCGCCATCTCCCTGACGCTGCCGAGCGTGTGCTACATCGTGTGGAAAAACGTCAGCACCGCGGCCAGCCAGTGGTACCCGACGCCGCAACTGACGGTCTACCTGGATAAATCGCTCGATGACGACGCGGCGCTGAAAGTGCTCGACGCCATCAAGGCGGAAGCCGGCGTGGAGAAGGTGAACTACCTGTCGCGTGAAGAAGCGCGCGGCGAGTTCCGCAACTGGTCGGGCTTTGGCGGCGCGCTGGACATGCTGGAAGAGAACCCGTTGCCGGCGGTGGCGATCGTCACGCCGAAGATGAGCTTCCAGAGTTCGGACACCCTCAACACCCTGCGCGATCGCGTAGCGGCGGTGCAGGGCGTGGAAGAAGTGCGCATGGATGACAGCTGGTTTGCCCGCCTGGCGGCGCTGACCGGGCTGGCGGGCCAGATCGCGGCGATCATCGGCGTGCTGATGATCGTGGCGGTGTTCCTGGTGATCGGCAACAGCGTGCGTCTGAGCATCTTCAGCCGTCGCGACACCATCAACGTGATGAAGCTGATCGGCGCTACCGACGGCTTTATTCTGCGGCCGTTCCTCAACGGCGGGGCGATGCTGGGCTTTGCCGGCGCGCTGCTGTCGCTGGTGCTCTCCGGCGCGCTGGTGTGGCAGCTGGAGTCGGTGGTCGTCGGGGTCGCCAAGGTATTCGGCACCACCTTCACCCTGCACGGGCTGGGCTGGGATGAGGCGCTGTTGCTGCTGATCATCTCCGCGATGATCGGCTGGATCGCCGCCTGGCTGGCGACGGTGCAACATTTACGCCGATTTACACCACAGTAAGATTTTTTTGGTATACTCTTCTCCTGCTGCTTTTGATCGCGTTGCGGGAGAAGAGTGACCTCAAGCGAAGTCAGCACCACCCCTCTCTTCTTAGCGCACAAATTCCCTATCGGCCTTCACCCTCGTCACGTATTGTCAGCGACAATGCTTGCAAAAAAGGGTGAACTTTTAGGGCGGAGTACGGTCAAAAATTGCAGCAAATGTTAAGGTGCCCGGCGTGTGGAACCGCTTTTGCTTCAGCAACTGCCGTAGAATCAATCATTTCCCCGCTGTAATAATCACCTGCATGATTTTGTATTCTCATAGAGAGGGTTTGAATGACCAAAGAAATGCAAACTTTAGCCTTAGTACCCCAAGGTAGCTTGGAAGCCTATATCCGGGCAGCCAACGCCTATCCGATGCTGACGGCAGAGGAAGAGCGGGAGCTGGCTGAACGGCTGCATTATCAGGGCGATCTGGATGCCGCTAAGCAGCTCATCCTGTCTCACCTGCGCTTTGTCGCTCATATTGCCCGCAACTATTCAGGCTATGGTCTGCCGCAGGCGGATCTGATTCAGGAAGGCAATATCGGCCTGATGAAAGCCGTTCGCCGCTTCAACCCTGAAGTCGGCGTGCGTCTGGTTTCCTTTGCGGTGCATTGGATTAAGGCGGAAATCCACGAGTACGTATTGCGCAACTGGCGCATCGTGAAAGTGGCGACCACCAAAGCGCAGCGCAAGCTGTTCTTTAACCTGCGCAAAACCAAACAGCGTTTGGGCTGGTTCAACCAGGACGAAGTGGAACTGGTGGCCCGCGAGCTGGGCGTAACCAGCAAAGACGTGCGCGAGATGGAATCTCGCATGGCGGCGCAGGACATGACGTTCGATCCGACTCCGGACGACGAGGCCCGCGATGGCCAGTCGATGGCGCCGGTGCTGTACCTGCAGGACAAAAGCTCGGACTTCGCCGAAGGCATCGAGGAAGATAACTGGGAAAGCAACGCCGCAGACAAACTGGCCTATGCGCTGGAAGGTCTGGACGAGCGCAGCCAGCATATCATCCGCGCCCGTTGGCTGGATGATGACAACAAATCGACGCTGCAGGAGCTGGCCGATCAGTACGGCGTTTCCGCCGAACGCGTGCGTCAGCTGGAAAAGAACGCCATGAAGAAACTCAAAATGGCGATCGAAGCCTGAGTCGATGCGAGATTCGATAAAAAAGCCCGGCAAGCCGGGCTTTTTAGTGCCTGAAATTCGGCGTTATGGCGCCACGGCGGTGAAGTCCGGCGCCGGGCAGTCGTAGCCGAATTTCGCCGCCCACGGATAACGGGTGCCGGTGTTGATATAGCGCTGATAAAGCGCACGGCCGGTTTTGGCATCACGCTTGATAACCCAGCTGGCAGCGTTACATAGCACGGCGGCATAGGCCTGGCTCTTCGGCGGCAGCAGATCGGCCGCCTGTTGCGCCAGCCCCACCGCCTGCCAGCGATAGTGCAGGAAACGGTTGTCTTCCTCCGGTAGCGCCGCCTTGGCGCGCGCCGCTTCTGCGCTGTCGATCCAGCTTTTATGCTTCAGCTCGCGAGTATCGAACGCATCCCCCAGATAGGAATAGCCGGCGCCATAGATGGCGTAATCCGGCGTCATCTCATACCCGGTAAACTCCAGCCCCTGGGCGCGCAGCAGGTTGGCGGCGCGATAGTAAGCCTGCGCGCGCGTCAGCGGCGCGGCGGATTTGTCCTTGGCGGCCTTCAGTTCGTCGGCGAACTGCTGCGCCGCTTGCCGGTAGTTGGGGATATCGAAATAGGCCAGCGCTTCCGGCGCTCGTCCGGCGCGCATCAGCCGCCGCGCCAGCAGTTCGCGCAGCTGCACTTCCGGCGTGATCTGCTGGCCGCCGTAGTCGTCCGGATTAACCGGCTTGAGCGGCGTCGTCGGCGCCGGTGCGTGCTTATCGACAAAACCTTTCAACTCATCGACGGTCAGCACCCGTTCCGCCACGTCGGCCACGTCGGCCCAGTAGAGCGCTTTGCCGCGATACAGCAGGTCCATCGCCTGCAGATAGTCGCCGCGGTTCAGCGCCAGGATGGCCTGTTCGCCGGCCACCCGGCACTCGGGCACGATGGTTTCTGCGACGAAGTCGGCGTTGCGTTGTTCACCCCAGCTTTCGTCGGCGGGGAACGCGCTTGCCGCCTTGGCGTAGGCGGCAGTGGCGGCTTTCACGTCGCCGTCGCGCAGCGCCATTTTCGCGCGCAGCCACCACGCCAGGCCGCTGTCGCCGGCGTTTTTCAGCAGGCTCGCCGCCATCGGGTACTGCCCCGAACGGTAAGCCAACGCCGCCAGCCGATCGCTGCCGGCGAAGCCGCTTTTCACTGAGCCGTCCAGCAGCGTCAGGATCTGGCTGATGATCTGGGCGGAGCGGCCGTTGCCGTCGGTATCCGCCATTTGCAGGTTGCCGCTGCGCGCGAACAGCTCAATGGTCACCAACTGCTGGATCAACGGATCGCCGATAATCTGTTTCAGCGTGTACAAATGGTCGGGGTTGACCAGGAGGCTGGAGACGTACTGCAGCGACTGCCCGCCGTTCGGATCGCCCTGCGCCGCCTGTTGCGCATAGAGGTGGGCGGCGGGGGCGACGTCACCCAGCCACAGGTGGATGCGCGCCTGCTGCCCAAGGCTGCTCAATGCCAACTGTTCGGGATCGGCGGCGCCGCTTTTCACCCGGTCGATCACCTGCTGGAATGCCGTCAGCGCCTGTTCAAGTTCGGCTTTAGGCGGATGCTCGGCGGCGGGAACTGCTTCACCGGATTCATTCACCGGTGTACCGTGGTCAGCCATCAGGACGCGGCCAAGCGAATACTGCGCCCGCAGTCCCCAGTCGCTCTGCTCGGCGGCCGGTAGCTTCAGCACCTGCTGGAAATAGTCTGTGGCGCGCGGATCGTGGCTGGCGAAAGCGACGGCGCCCAGTTGATAGAGACGCGCGGCGTTGGACAACCCCTGCGTATTGACGGCGTCAGCCTCTTCCACCGTTTTGGCTGCGCGCATTTTACCGATCGCGATCGTTTCCGGCGATTGCGGCATCGGTTTCGGCGGCATCGGCGGCGGCGGAGCTTGCCAGTGCGGCAACTGTTTATCCATCGGCACCAGCCGGCCGGCTTCGAAGGCGAAATTGCCCTCCGGCATATACAGCAGGGTGCCGTTGCGGTCGATCAGCAGCCGGTTAGGAAAATCCGGGCCGCAGGCATAGCCGTTCAGCGGCAGCGCCAGCGCGGCGCCGATCAGCATGGCCAGCGGAAGAAGGCGGCGGGTGTTCCGTGCCGCGCGCGTATCAAGGTGTGACAAGGGTGCCTCCTGGCGTCAGTTGTTGGCAGCGCAGCCAGCCCAGCGGCCGGGATTGCCCGGCGCGCAGCTGGTCGCCGCTGATGCGAATAAAGCGTTGCCGTTGCGGTGCGGATTCCAGCCGGTAGTTGCCGACCGCGTCCGCCGCCAGGCAGTCGTCGGCGCGGATGACCACCTCTTGCGGCAGCGGGGCATCCACCGGCCCGTTGTTATGAATTATCAGATCATACAGCCCGTTTTGCTGTGGCTGAGGCCTAAATTTTACCTGCCAGTCGACGTTCAGCGGCCGGTGCTCGATCACCGCTCGCAGCGTGGCGAGCGACCAGGCGCGCCGATCGTCCGCCAGCGGCAAGCGGAACCAGAGAATGCCGCGCAGCCGGGGCGGCGTTTGCTGCGCCAGCGTTTGCAGAAAATCGGCGATCTGCTGCGGCGCGACCGTCAGCTCGCGGCCGTTGCCCGCCACGCGCAGCGCAGATTCGCTCTCCACCTGCGCGCCCTGCGCATCAAACCCCAGCAGCGCCATGCCGTAGGCCGGCAGCGCGACGCGAAACGGCTTCGGTGTGGCGGCAGCGTACTGCCGCACCCAGCGCAGCGCCAAGGGGCCGTCAAACAGCCCCTGCTGCGGCGAGAGCACCGCGTGCACCTGCAGGACGGAACTGTCGGCCTGTTGCAGTACGCCGGGCAGGTTGGGTGAGCCGATCCAGGCCGGCAGGGCGGTGATGCCGAGTTGCAAAGCGGCGGGCAGCCGTTGGCGCAGCCGCTGTAGAAAGCGTTGGTAGCCCGGCAGGCGGGCGGTGGCGGCGTCATGATCGATCTCGACGCCGGTGACGGGCAGCCCGGCCGCCTGCCAGCGTTGGGTGATCGCCAGCAGACGCTGGATAATGGCTTCTTGGTCCAGTTGCGGCAGCTGGCCGTCGAGGCGTGCGACCAGCCAGAGCGGGCGGCCGTCCTGCTTCAGCAGGCTGAGATCGGCCGGGATTTCCCGCCAGCCTTCACGCGGATGCACCTGCAGCGCCAGCACCCGCAGCGCGCCGAACAGATCGCGGCTGCTCGCCAGCGCATCGGCGTGCTGCGGCGTCCAAACTCGCTGCCAGACATAAACCTGCTGATCCCAGCCTGAGGCCAGGCGCAGCGCCTGCTGGCGCCCGGCGAACCAGGCCGCCAACCCCAGCGCAATCAAGACCAGCGCCGCCAGCCGGCGTTTCATTTTTGCCAGAGATCGCCCTGCGGCGCGAAGCCGCAGGCGCGCATGAAGTTATCGACTTCCCCACGTTCACGCGGCGCCAGGCCGGCGGTCGACAGCTGCCAGTGGGCGACCTGCGGCAGCTGACGCTGTGCATCCTGCACCAGATAAAGACCGACGCCGCGGCGGCGCGTCACTTCGCGTACCAGCAGATCCTGTAGTTCGGCGCGGTCGTCCTGCAGCGCAATTTTCACCGCGCCCAGCAGACGCTCGTTGAAGCGGGCGGCAAACAGCGCCTTGCCGTCGCTCAGCCAGCCTTGCCACTGTTCCGGCTGCTGGTGCGGCCAAATTTTACCGAGGTCGATAAGGTCTTGCGGGGACAGCGCGGTCAGGCGCTCGATGGTCAGTTTCATGCAGAATTTCCGCGCAGCTAAATGATGTCGACAGTGTAATAGATCTTGTGCAGAGCGTTGTGTAAGTTTTTCTGTACGATTACTGTGCAATATGTTTTTTGCACGGGGCATTTTCCGAGTAAATAGTTAGTAAACGGATTGTTAACCAGCACAACGCACTACGCCTCAAGGTAAAGAGCGCAGATTTAATTCGAATTTTATCCTGTTTACACCGCTTGTTTCTGCCAGATGAAGTTGATTTGCAGAAGAAAATTCCTGTTTAATGGCATGAAAAATAAAGTCTTATTAGAAAATAATGCCGACAAAACGCCTAAATCATTATTACTTATAACAAAAGCGGTCAATAACGATCGGGCGCAGGCAAACACAACAGGTACGTTCACAACGACAGATGGGGATTTGCGGATGAAATTAACAACAGGTAAGGCACTGCTGGCGGGTTGTATTGCGATGGCCATGAGCCAGGCGGCCATGGCGAAAGACATCAAGGTGGCGATCGTCGGGGCAATGTCCGGCCCGGTCGCGCAGTATGGCGACATGGAGTTTACCGGCGCGCGCCAGGCGATTGCCGACATCAACGCCAAGGGCGGCATCAAGGGCGACAAGCTGGTCGGCGTGGAATACGACGACGCCTGCGACCCGAAACAGGCAGTTGCGGTCGCCAACAAGGTGATCAACGACGGTATTCGCTACGTGATCGGCCACCTGTGCTCCTCATCCACCCAGCCGGCGTCCGATATCTATGAAGACGAAGGCGTGATCATGATTACCCCGGCGGCCACCAACGCGGATCTGACTACCCGCGGCTACAAGATGATCCTGCGCACCACCGGCCTGGATTCGGATCAGGGCCCGACCGCCGCCAAATACATCCTCAGCGACATCAAGCCGAAGCGCATCGCCGTGGTGCACGACAAGCAGCAATACGGCGAAGGCCTGGCGCGCTCGGTGCGCGACAGCCTGAAAAAACAGGGCACCGAAGTGGCGATGTTCGAAGGCATCACCGCCGGCGACAAAGACTTCTCCACCCTGGTGGCGCGCCTGAAGAAAGAAAATATCGACTTCGTGTACTTCGGCGGTTACTACCCGGAAATGGGCCAGATCCTGCGTCAGGCCAAGCAGGCCGGGTTGACCACTCGCTTCATGGGGCCGGAAGGCGTGGGCAACTCCTCGCTGTCCAACATCGCCGGCGCCGCCTCGGAAGGCATGCTGGTGACGCTGCCGAAACGCTACGATCAGGTGCCTGCTAACCAGCCGATCGTCGATGCGCTGAAAGCCAAGAAGCTGGATCCGACCGGCCCGTTCGTCTGGACCACCTATGCTGCGCTGCAGTCGCTGACCACCGGCATGGAGCGCAGCGGCAGCCAGGAGCCGGCGGACATCGTCAAGGATCTGAAAACCGGCAAGCCGGTGGAGACCGTGATGGGGCCGCTGACCTGGGATGACAAGGGCGATCTGAAAGGCTTCGAGTTCGGCGTGTTCGAATGGCATGCCAACGGCACGTCCACACCGATCAAATAAGCCATAATGATTAGGGTGGGGCGCGGCTTGTTGCGCCCGGCGGGCCGGCTTGCCGGCCCCGTCTCCCTTTACCCGCCGGTTCTGCGCCGGCGGGTTTCGCAGCCAAGGGTTCAGAGTATGTCAGAGCAATTCCTCTATTTTCTGCAGCAGATGTTCAACGGTTTAACGTTGGGCAGCACCTATGCATTGATCGCCATCGGTTACACCATGGTTTACGGCATCATCGGCATGATCAACTTCGCCCACGGCGAGGTGTACATGATCGGAAGCTATGTCTCCTTTATCGTTATCGCCGCCCTGATGATGCTCGGCATCGACGTCGGTTGGCTGCTGATCGGCGCCGCGTTCCTGGTCTCGATCGTTATCGCCAGTGCCTACGGCTGGAGCATCGAACGGGTGGCCTACAAGCCGGTGCGCAACTCCAAGCGCCTGATTGCGCTGATCTCGGCCATCGGCATGTCGATATTCCTGCAAAACTACGTCAGCCTGACGCAGGGCTCACGCGATCTGGCGCTGCCTAGCTTGGTGACCGGCCAGTGGGTGCTGGGAGAAAGCAACGGCTTCGCCGCCACCATCAGCACCATGCAGCTGACCATCTGGCTCGTGACCTTCCTGGCGATGCTGGCGCTGACGCTGTTTATCCGCTATTCACGCATGGGCCGCGCCTGCCGCGCCTGTGCGGAAGATCTGAAGATGGCCAGCCTGCTGGGCATCAACACCGACCGGGTGATCTCGCTGACCTTCGTTATCGGAGCGGTGATGGCGGCGGTGGCCGGGGTGTTGCTCGGCCAGTTCTACGGCGTCATCAACCCTTACATCGGGTTTATGGCCGGTATGAAAGCCTTCACCGCCGCGGTTCTGGGCGGCATCGGCAGCATTCCCGGTGCGATGATTGGCGGCCTGGTACTGGGCGTGGCGGAAGCGCTGACCTCTGCCTACCTGAGCACCGAATACAAAGACGTGGTGTCGTTCGCGCTGCTGATCGTGGTGCTGCTGATCATGCCGACCGGCATCCTCGGGCGTCCGGAGGTTGAGAAAGTATGAAACTCAATCTGCTCAATGCGCTGATCGCCACGGCGGTGCTGTTCGTGATGGCGTCGTTCCTGATGGGCATGCAGCTCAGCCTGGACGGCACCAAGCTGGTGGTGCACGGCGCGGCGGAAGTGCGCTGGATGTGGATCGGCATCGGCTGCGTCATCGTCTTTTTCTTCCAGCTGTTGCGCCCGCTGCTGCAGCAGGGATTGAAAAAAGTCTCCGGCCCGGCGTTCGTGCTGCCGAGCTTCGACGGCACCACGCCGCGGCAAAAGCTGCTGGCGGCTTTGCTCATCGTCGCGGCGGTCGCCTGGCCGTTCCTGGTCTCGCGCGGCACGGTGGATATCGCCACCCTGACGCTGATCTACGTGATGCTGGGCCTCGGCCTCAACGTGGTGGTGGGCTTGTCCGGTCTGCTGGTGCTCGGCTACGGCGGTTTCTACGCCATCGGCGCCTACACCTATGCGCTGCTGAATCACTATTACGGCCTCGGCTTTTGGGAGAGCCTGCCGCTGGCGGGTATCGTCACCGCCGCTTTCGGCTTCCTGCTCGGTTTCCCGGTGCTGCGGCTGCGCGGCGACTATCTGGCGATCGTGACGCTCGGCTTCGGCGAAATCGTGCGCATCCTGCTGCTGAACAATACCGAGATCACCGGCGGGCCGAACGGCATCAGCCAGATCCCGAAACCGACCTTCTTCGGCCTGGAGTTCAACCGCAGCCTGCGCGACGGCGGCTGGGATACCTTCCATAACTTCTTCGGCCTGAAATACGATCCGAGCGATCGCATCGTATTCCTGTACCTGGTGGCGCTGCTGCTGGTGGTGCTGACGCTGTTCGTCATCAACCGCCTGCTGCGCATGCCGCTCGGGCGCGCCTGGGAAGCGCTGCGCGAAGACGAGATCGCCTGCCGCTCGCTGGGCCTCAGCCCGACGCGCATCAAGCTGACCGCCTTTACCATCAGCGCCGCTTTCGCCGGGTTTGCCGGCACGCTGTTTGCCGCGCGCCAGGGGTTCGTCAGCCCGGAATCCTTCACCTTCGTCGAGTCGGCCTTCGTGTTGGCGATCGTCGTACTGGGGGGCATGGGCTCGCAGTTCGCGGTCATTCTGGCGGCAATCCTGCTGGTGGTGTCGCGCGAGCTGATGCGCGATCTGAATGAGTACAGCATGTTGCTGCTGGGTGCGCTGATGGTGCTGATGATGATTTGGCGGCCGCAGGGGCTGTTGCCGATGAAACGGCCGCAGTTGAAGCTGCAGGCGGCGGACATTCACGCGGGCAAGGGGGAACAGGCATGAGCGTTCAACCTTTACTGCAGGTAGAGGGCCTGTCGATGCGTTTCGGCGGGCTACTGGCGGTCAACAATGTGGCGCTGACGCTGAACGAAGGCGAAATCGTGTCGCTGATCGGCCCCAACGGCGCCGGTAAGACCACGGTGTTCAACTGCCTGACCGGTTTTTACCGCCCGACCGGCGGCACCATCAAATTGCGCGATCGCCACCTGGAAGGGTTGGCGGGGCAGGCCATCGCCCGCATGGGCGTGGTGCGCACCTTCCAGCATGTGCGGCTGTTCCGTGAAATGACGGTGATTGAGAACCTGCTGGTGGCGCAGCATCAGCACCTGAAAAGCGGCGTGTTCGCCGGGCTGCTGAAAACTCCGGCCTTCCGCCGCGCCGAAGCTGAGGCGCTGGCGCGTGCGGCGGAGTGGCTGGAGCGCGTCGGCCTGCTGGAGATGGCCAACCGTTCGGCGGGCAACCTGGCCTACGGGCAGCAGCGGCGGCTGGAGATCGCCCGCTGTATGGTGACCCGGCCGGAGCTGCTGATGCTGGACGAACCGGCCGCCGGCCTCAACCCGAAAGAGACCGACGAGCTGGATCACCTGATCGTCGAGCTGCGCGATCGGCATAAGGTCTCGGTGTTGCTGATCGAGCACGACATGAAGCTGGTGATGGGCATTTCCGACCGCATTTACGTGGTGAATCAGGGCACGCCGCTGGCGCAGGGCACACCGGCGGAGATCCGCAACAACCCGGACGTGATCCGGGCTTATTTGGGCGAAGAATAATATGTTGTCATTCAATCAGGTATCCGCCCATTACGGCAAAATTCAGGCGCTGCATCAGGTCAGTCTCACGATAAGTCAGGGCGAAATCGTGACGTTAATCGGCGCCAACGGCGCCGGTAAAACCACGTTGCTCGGCACCTTGTGCGGCGAACCGCGCGCCAGCGAAGGCAGCATCGTCTTTCAGGACCAGGACATCACCCAGTGGCAAACCTCGCGCATCATGCGCGAAGCGGTGGCGATCGTGCCGGAAGGGCGGCGCGTCTTCTCGCGCATGACGGTGGAAGAAAACCTGGCGATGGGCGGCTTCTTCGCCGATCGCCAGCAGTATCAACAGCGCATTGAACGGGTGTTCACGCTGTTCCCGCGCCTGCTGGAGCGCCGAAGCCAGCGTGCCGGCACCATGTCCGGCGGCGAACAGCAGATGTTGGCCATCGGCCGCGCGCTGATGAGTCAGCCGAAGCTGCTGCTGCTCGACGAGCCCTCGCTGGGGCTGGCGCCGATCATTATCCAGCAGATTTTCGACATCATTCAGCAACTGCGGGAAGAGGGCATGACCATCTTCCTGGTGGAGCAAAACGCCAATCAGGCGCTGAAATTGGCGGACCGCGGTTATGTGCTGGAAAACGGCCGCGTGGTGTTGGAAGATACGGGGGCTGCATTGTTAGCCAACGAAGCAGTGAGGTCGGCGTATCTGGGCGGTTAATCCGCCCCCCTACGAATTAAAATAATCAGGTACGAGAAGAAGAAATGAAGACAGAAGGGTTACTCGCGCAGCGCATCGTTAACGTAAAAAGTTCGGCCATCCGTGAATTGCTTAAGCACAGCAAGATGGAACACGTCATTTCGCTGGCGGGCGGCATCCCCTCTGATGCGCTGTTCGATTTCGAAGGATTGAGCATCGCCACCCAGCAGGCGATCACCGAACAGCCGAAAAGCGCATTCCAGTATGGCCTGACCGAGGGCAGCCCGCTGCTGCGTGAGCGCATTTGCGCGCTGTGCGCCGAGCGCGGCGTCACCGCTGGCGCGGAAGAGGTAATGGTCACCGCCGGCTCACAGCAGGCACTGGATTTGGTGATGCGCGCCATCGTCAATCCCGGCGATGTGTTCGTGGTGGAGCGCCCGACCTACCTGGCGGCGCTGCAAACGCTGGAGCTGGCGGAGGCCAACATCATGTCGGTCTCGTCCGACAGCGACGGCATGGTGGTGGAAGAGCTGGCCGAGCTGCTGAAAACCCAGCGCATCAAGGGCGTGTACGTGGTGCCGAACTTCGGCAACCCCAGCGGCATCACCCTCAGCGCCGCGCGCCGTGAACTGCTGGTGAAGCTGGCTGCTGAACATAACTTCCTGATCATCGAAGACGATCCGTACGGCGAATTGCGTTTCACCGAAGAGCGCCACCCGACGCTGCATCAGGTGTCACAGCAGGTGCTGGGCAACACTGACCACATCATCTATACCTCGACCTTCTCCAAGATCCTGGCGCCGGGCCTGCGCTTGGGCTGGGCGATCCTGCCGCCGTTCCTGCTGCACAAAGTGGCGATCATCAAACAGGCGGCGGATCTGCACGCCAGCGCGTTGTCGCAGAGCATCGTCGAATGCTATCTCGGCCTGGATCGCCTGCCGGCGCAGATCGACAAGATCCGCGCCGCTTACAAGCAAAAGGGCGAGATCCTGGCCGGTTTGGTGGAGCAGGAGCTGGGCGACTACATCACCTTCGATAAGCCGAAGGGCGGCATGTTCCTGTGGGCGCGCTTCCGCCAGCCGTTCAACGCTACCGAATGGCTGAACACGACCTTGCAGCAGGGTGTGGTGTTCGTGCCGGGGGAATACTTCTTCTCCGACAACCCGGATCGTTCAACCTTCCGCCTGTCGTTCGCCACCGCCACCGAGCAGCAGATGCAAGAAGCGGTGGCGCGCCTGCGCCGTTCGCTGTAATCCTCGCGGCGGCGGAGCCCATGCCCGCCGCCGACATCAAACCGCCATCTTCACTTCACCTTGCCGTCATGTGGCTGTCATATAACGGTTATTTTTCTGTCATCCGCGCATGGCATGTTAGCTTCCGAACAAAAAACTGATTCTTTTCGCTCACGCGCTTTTACACCAGCTTTTTCAGGAGTTAGGCATGCTCACCTACGCTATTCGCAAAACCACGCTGTGCGTCGCGTTGACCCTGGCGGTCAGCACTCAGGCGCTGGCGGCGACAGAAATCCCGTTCTGGCATTCAATGGAAGGTGAACTGGGTAAGGAAGTGGATTCCCTGGCGGATCGCTTCAATCAGTCGCACAGCGACGTCAAGATTGTGCCGGTTTATAAAGGCAACTACGAACAGAGCCTGGCGGCGGGCATCGCTGCTTACCGCTCCGGCAAGGCGCCGGCGATCCTGCAGGTTTACGAGGTGGGCACCGCCACCATGATGGCCAGCAAAGCCATCAAACCGGTCTATGAAGTGTTTAAAGAGGCCGGCATCAACTTCGACGAGTCGGTGTTCGTGCCGACGGTGGCCGGCTATTACACCGACAACAAGAGCGGACATCTGCTGTCGCAGCCGTTCAACAGCTCCACGCCGGTGCTGTACTACAACAAAGATGCCTTCAAAAAGGCCGGCCTAAACCCGGACCAGCCGCCGAAAACCTGGCAGGAGCTGGCGGCGGATACCGCCAAGCTGCGTGAGGCCGGCATGAAGTGCGGCTACGCCAGCGGCTGGCAGGGTTGGATCCAGCTGGAGAACTTCAGCGCTTGGCACGGCGTGCCGTTCGCCAGTGAAAACAACGGTTTCGGCGGCACCAACGCCAAGCTGGAGTTCAACCAACCGCTGCAGGTCAAGCACATCGCGCTGCTGGAGGCGATGAACAAGAAGGGCGACTTTACCTACTTTGGCCGCAAAGACGAATCCACCGAGAAGTTCTATAACGGCGACTGCGCCATCACCACCGCCTCTTCCGGTTCGCTGGCGGACATCAAGCACTACGCCAAATTCAACTACGGCGTCGGCATGATGCCGTACGACGCCGACGCGAAAAACGCGCCGCAGAACGCCATCATCGGCGGGGCCAGTCTGTGGGTGATGAACGGCAAAGACGCCGCCACCTACAAGGGCGTGGCCGAGTTCCTGCAGTACCTGGCGCAGCCGGAAATCGCGGCCGAATGGCACCAGAAGACCGGCTATCTGCCGATCACCACCGCGGCTTACGATCTGACCAAGCAGCAGGGCTTCTACGACAAGAACCCGGGTGCCGACGTCGCCACTCGCCAGATGCTGAACAAGCCGCCGTTGCCGTTCACCAAGGGCCTGCGCCTGGGCAACATGCCACAGATCCGCAGCGTGGTGGATGAGGAGCTGGAAGGCGTGTGGACCGGCAAGAAAACGCCACAGCAGGCGTTGGACGCCGCCGTACAGCGCGGTGACGTGCTGCTGCGCCGCTTCGAAGCATCGACCAAGTAACCCTGCGTCGCGAGCCCGACAGACCGGGCTCGCATCTTCACGCCGATCCTTCCTTACCCGATCAATGGTTTAACTGCTATGTCATCTTCCCGTCCCGGTTTCGGCTGCAGCTGGTTGCCCTATGCGTTGGTGCTGCCGCAGCTGCTGATTACCGCCGTCTTCTTTTTATGGCCCGCCGGCGAAGCGCTGTGGTATTCGGTGCAGAGCCTCGATCCGTTCGGCCTCTCCAGCCAGTTTGTCGGGCTGGATAACTTTAAACAGCTGTTCCAGGATCCTTACTACCTCGACTCGTTCTACACCACGCTGATCTTCAGCTTCCTGGTGGCGGGCATCGGGCTGGCGGTTTCGCTGTTCTTCGCCGCGCTGGTGGACTACGTGCTGCGCGGCAGCCGCCTCTATCGCACGCTGATGATCCTGCCCTACGCGGTGGCGCCGGCGGTGGCGGCGGTATTGTGGATCTTTCTGTTCAACCCCGGCCTGGGGCTGATCACCCATTTCCTCAACGGGCTGGGCTATAACTGGAACCATGCGCAAAACAGCGGCCAGGCGATGTTCCTGGTGGTGCTGGCCTCGGTATGGCAGCAGATAAGCTATAACTTCCTGTTTTTCCTCGCGGCGCTGCAGTCTATCCCGCGTTCGCTGGTGGAAGCGGCAGCCATCGACGGCGCCGGCCCGGTGCGGCGCTTCTTCCATCTGGTGCTGCCGCTGATCGCGCCGGTGAGCTTCTTCCTGCTGGTGGTCAATCTGGTGTACGCCTTCTTCGATACCTTCCCGGTGATCGACGCCGCCACCGGCGGCGGGCCGGTGCAGTCCACCACCACGTTGATCTACAAGATCTACCGCGAAGGCTTCGCCGGGCTGGACCTCTCCAGCTCCGCCGCACAGTCGGTGATCCTGATGCTGTTGGTGATCGGCCTGACGGTGATCCAGTTCCGCTTCGTTGAACGTAAGGTGCGCTATCAATGATTGAGAATCGACGCGGGCTGGACATCTTCAGCCATGTGATGCTGGTTATCGGCGTGCTGGTGGTGCTGTTCCCGCTGTACGTGGCCTTTGTCGCCGCCACGCTGGATGACAAACAGGTGTTTCAGGTGCCGATGACGCTGGTGCCCGGCGGCCACCTGTGGGAGAACATTCGCAATATCTGGCAGGGCGGCGTGGGCAACCTCAAGGTGCCGTTCTCGCTGCTGCTGCTCAACAGCGTGATCATGGCGTTGGCGATCACCTGCGGCAAAATCGCGGTGTCGGTACTGTCGGCTTACGCCATCGTGTATTTCCGTTTCCCGCTGCGCAGCCTGTTTTTCTGGCTGATTTTCCTCACCCTGATGTTGCCGGTGGAAGTGCGCATTTTCCCGACGGTGGAGGTGATCTCCAACCTCAACCTGCTGGACAGTTATACCGGCCTGACGCTGCCGCTGATGGCCTCGGCCACCGCTACCTTCCTGCTGCGCCAGTTCTTCATGACGCTGCCGGATGAGCTGCTGGAGGCGGCGCGCATCGACGGCGCCGGGCCGATGCGTTTCTTCTGGGACATCGTGCTGCCGCTGTCGAAAACCAATCTGGCGGCGCTGTTTGTCATCACCTTTATCTACGGCTGGAACCAATATCTGTGGCCGATCCTGATCACCAGCGACGCTTCGATGGGCACCGCGGTGGCGGGCATCAAGAGCATGATCTCCACCTCCGGCGCGCCGACCCAGTGGAACCAGGTGATGGCGGCGATGATTCTAACTTTATTGCCACCGCTGGCGGTGGTGCTTCTGATGCAGCGCTGGTTTGTGCGCGGTCTGGTTGATAGCGAGAAATAACGACGATGGCAGGATTAAAACTACAGGCGGTCACCAAGTCTTACGACGGTAAAACGCCGGTGATCAAACAGATCGACCTCGACGTGGCGGACGGTGAATTCATCGTGATGGTCGGCCCGTCCGGCTGCGGCAAATCTACGCTGCTGCGTATGGTGGCCGGGCTGGAGCGCACTACCAGCGGCGATATCTATATCGATACCCGGCGCGTGACCGATCTGGAGCCCAAGGATCGCGGCATCGCGATGGTGTTCCAGAACTACGCGCTCTATCCGCACATGAGCGTGTACGACAACATGGCTTACGGCCTCAAGATCCGCGGTTTCGGCAAGGAGCATATCCGCCAGCGGGTGGAGGAAGCGGCGCGCATCCTGGAGCTGGAGCCGCTGCTCAAGCGCAAACCGCGCGAACTTTCCGGCGGCCAGCGCCAGCGGGTGGCGATGGGGCGCGCCATCGTGCGCGAACCGGCGGTATTCCTGTTCGATGAGCCGCTGTCCAACCTGGACGCCAAGCTGCGGGTGCAGATGCGCCTGGAGCTGCAACAGCTGCACCGCCGTCTGAAAACCACCAGCCTGTACGTGACTCACGACCAGGTGGAGGCGATGACGCTGGCGCAGCGGGTGATCGTGATGAATAAGGGCGTGGCAGAGCAGATCGGCACCCCGAGTGAAGTGTACCAACGGCCGGCTTCGCTGTTCGTCGCCGGCTTTATCGGCTCGCCGGCGATGAACCTGCTGCCCGGCACCCTGAGCGCCGACGGCGGCCAGCTGCTGTTGGCGGACGGCATGACGCTGCCGTTGCCGGCGGCCAAGCCGCAGTGGGCGGGGCGGCCGTTGACGCTGGGTATTCGGCCGGAGCATATTCAATTGGTGGCGCAAGGCCAGGGCGTGCCGCTGCAGCTGCAGACGCTGGAACTGCTGGGAGCCGACAATCTGGCGCACGGCCAGTGGGGCGGTCACGGGGTGATCGCGCGGCTGTCGCATGAAACCTTGCCGACGGCGGGCAGTACGCTATATTTGCAGCTGCCTGCTCAGGCGCTGCACTTCTTTGACACCCACAGCGGATTACGGATGGATTGATGACAAGACCCTGGCCTTACCCTCATATTGTCGCCCACCGCGGCGGCGGTTCTCTGGCGCCGGAAAATACCCTGGCGGCGATCGACGTCGGCGCGCGCCACGGCCACAAGATGATCGAGTTCGACGCCAAGCTGGCGCAGGACGGGCAAATTTTCCTGCTGCACGACGACACGCTGGATCGCACCAGCAACGGTTGGGGCGTGGCGGGCGAGCTGCCGTGGGACAAACTGGTGCAGCTGGACGCCGGCAACTGGTACAGCTCGGCCTTCAAGGGCGAGCGGTTGCCGCTGCTGTCGGAGGTGGCGGAACGCTGCCGGGAACACGGCCTGATGGCCAATATCGAGATCAAACCGACCACCGGCAGCGACGATGAAACCGGCCGGGTGGTGGCGCTGGCGGCGCGGTTGCTGTGGCAAGGGCAGACCGATCCGCTGCTTTCTTCCTTCTCGGTAGAAGCGCTGGCGGCGGCGCAGCGCACCGTGCCGGATTTGCCGCGCGGCTTGCTGCTGGAGGCCTGGGACGACAACTGGCGCGAGCTGACCGAACGCTTGGACTGCGTCTCGCTGCATATCGACCACAAAGCGCTGACCGCCGAGCGGGTGAAAGCGTTGAAAGACGCCGGGCTGCGTATTTTGGTGTATACCGTCAACCAACCGGATCGCGCGCGCCTGCTGCTCGACTGGGGCGTTGACTGCATTTGCACCGACCGGATAGATTTGATTGGCCCGGCTTTTTAATCCGGCGCCGATGAATCCCGCGACGACAAGCCTTGCCGCCGCACCACCGGAAGGAATGCGATGCCTGGCTTTATCCTGTCACTGTGGCACCAGATCGTGCTGTCTTTACCGCTGTTCGTCCTGATCGCATTGGGTTATGGGCTGATTCGCTGGGGGAAATGGCCCTCCAGCATCACCGATGGCCTGACGCGCTTCGTGTTTTCCCTCGCCTTGCCCGCCATGCTGTTTCGCATGATGTGCGACTTCTCGCAGCGCCCGGCGGTCGACGCCCGGCTGCTGATCGCGTTCTTTGGCAGCTGCCTGATCGTATTTGTGCTTGGCCGCCTGGTCGCCCGGCACCTCTTCCGGTTGGATGGCGTCGCCGGATCGGTGTTTGCGTTAGGCGGTATTTTCTCCAATAACGTGATGCTCGGTTTACCGATCGCCAGCGTAATGCTGGGGCAGGCGGCGATCCCGTCGGTGGCGCTGGTGCTGG
The DNA here is from genome assembly GCF_051803255.1 of Serratia bockelmannii. NCBI lineage: Bacteria > Pseudomonadati > Pseudomonadota > Gammaproteobacteria > Enterobacterales > Yersiniaceae > Serratia > Serratia bockelmannii. The sequence continues at coordinate 253,300 of NZ_CP196512.1, forward strand.
TGTTCAACGGCCTGATCCTGTGGACGCTGGTGACGGTGTCGATCGAATGGGCGCGCAACGGCTCGCCGACGTTGAGTGGTTTCGCTAAAACCGCGCGCAGCGTGCTGACCAACCCGCTGATCGTCGGCATTTTGTCCGGCACGCTGTTTAGCCTGACCGGCTTGCCGCTGCCGGACTTCGTCGATCGACCGGTCAGCATGCTCGGCCAGGTGGCGGCGCCGCTGTCGCTGGTGGTGCTTGGCATGGGGCTTGCCGAGTACCGCATCAGCGAAGGCTGGCAGCTGAGCAGCGCCATCTGCGTGCTGAAGTTGCTGGTGCAGCCGCTAGTGATTTGGCTGCTGGCCTGGATGATGGATCTGCCGCCGATGGAAACCCGCGTTGTTGTGCTACTTGGATCGATGGCGGTGGGGGTGAACGTCTACCTGATGTCGCGCCAGTTCAATACGCTCACCGGCCCGGCCGCCACCAGCCTGGTGATGTCTACCGTGCTGGCGGCGATCACCACGCCGCTGATCCTCACCGTTATGGGCGTGCGGGCATAGCCGGCATCGGCGCCTGCGGCACCGCCGGTGCGGTGCGGTTGAACGGATCGCGCGGCTGGTTGCTGTTAGGCAGCAACTGCCCGCCGTTCGGCGTGGTTTGCATCAGCTGTTGCCGCTGATTGTCGAACTGTCGCTGCTGCTGCAGGCGGCGTTGATCCATCTGCCGGTTGTTCAACAGGCGCTGTTGCTGCGCTTGCTGGTTGTTTTGGTTGAGTAACTGCTGCTGTGAGCGCAGGTCGGTTACGCCGTTGGCCGCCGCCGCCAACCCAGGCAGCAACAGCAGAGCGAACAGAATGTGAGACGTTTTCATGATGGTTACCTCGCCTTTTTATTAAGCCTAACCCAACGGTGAAATTTTGTCGGTAGTTTGTCTTTTGTTCAGATGTAAACTGCCTTTCATCCCCTTAGGCGTCCATCTTCCGTTACAATCGCCCTTTCGGTCTTTTTAGGGTGAACCCATCGTGCTGCTTTTGGTTATAACCACCATTCTGTGGGCATTTTCTTTCAGCCTGATTGGCGAGTACCTGGCGGGCCACGTCGACAGCGGATTCTCGGCGCTGGTGCGCATCGGGCTGGCGGCGCTGGTGTTTCTGCCGTTTCTGCGTTGGCGCAACATCAAACTCAAGGTGATCCTGCTGTATATGCTGGTGGGGGCCTTCCAGCTGGGCATCATGTACCTGTTCAGCTTCCGCGCCTATCTCTACCTGACGGTACCCGAATTCCTGCTGTTCACCGTGTTGACGCCGTTGTATATCACGTTGATCTACGACTTGCTGAGCGGCCGACGCCTGCGTTGGGGCTACGTCTTCAGCGCGCTGCTGGCGGTGCTGGGCGCGGCGATCATTCGCTATCACCAACTGAGTGAACACTTCTGGTGGGGGCTGCTGTTGGTGCAGGCGGCGAATATCAGCTTCGCCATCGGCATGGTCGGCTATAAGCGCCTGATGGAAGTGCACCCCTTGCCGCAGCACACCGCCTTTTCCTGGTTCTACCTGGGGGCGGCGGTGGTGGCGGTGGTGGCCTGGTTCCTGTGGGGTAACCCGCAGCAGCTGCCAACCACCAACCTGCAGTGGGGCGTGCTGATCTGGCTGGGCGTGGTGGCGTCGGGACTGGGTTACTTCATGTGGAACTATGGCGCGACGCAGGTCGATGCCGGCACGCTCGGCATCATGAACAACATGCATGTGCCGGCCGGGCTGCTGGTCAATCTGGCCATCTGGCAGCAGCAGCCGCACTGGCCGAGCTTTATCATCGGCGGGGCGGTGATCGTCGCTTCACTGTGGGTGCATCGACGCTGGGTGGCGCCGAAGCAGCTCGGCTAAACGGGGGCCGGCAGTTTATACGCCGGCCGCCAACGCTTTGGCGCCGGTCGCGCCAGGGCGTGCGGCGTCGCGCACGAACGGCAGATGATCGCAGGCGTGCTGGCGGGCCGAGCGGATAAAGGCTTCGGTCACCGCCTGGCGCTGTTCACCGTCGCGCACGGCGGCGTACAGGCGGCTCCACAGGCCGTCACCCAGGGTTTTGGTCACCACCAGCCCCTGCCGTTCGAAACTCTCCACCACCCAGTGCGGCAGCGCCGCAATCCCCATCCGCGCCGATACCATCTGGATCAGCAGCAGCGTGTTATCGACGTTCTTCAATGCCGGGTTGACGCCCGCCGGCTGCAGGAAATGCCGCCAGATATCCAGCCGTTGGCGCTGCACCGGGTAAATCAACAGTGTTTCATCGCTCAAGTCTTCCGGCTCGATGTGCGGCTTGCCGGCGAGCGGATGATCCGGCGCCAGCACCAGACGCACCTCGAAATCGAACATCGGCGAATAGTGCAGGCCGCTGCGCGGCAGAATATCCGACGTCATCACCAGATCCAGCTCGCCCTGTTGCAGGGCCGGCTGCGGATCGAAAGTGACGCCGGAGGTGAAGTCCATCACCACCTGCGGGAAACGCTGGCGGAAGTTGTCCAGCGCCGGCGTCAGCCACTGAATGCAGCTGTGGCATTCGATGGCGATGCGCAGCGTGGTCTGATGCGGCTCGTGGCAGGCCTGCAGCGCCTGTTGGATCTGCGGGAGGACCTGCTCCGCCAGCTGCAGCAGGATCTCGCCCTGGGCGGTGAAGCGCAAGGGCTGGCTCTTGCGCACGAACAGCTTGAAGCCCAGACGTTGTTCAAGATCGCTGAACTGGTGCGACAGGGCAGACTGCGTCTGGTGAAGTTGGGCCGCCGCCCCCGCCAGCGAACCGCTGTTGCGCAGGGCCTGCAGCGTCCGTAAATGTTTCAGTTCGATCATGAGAGTCCTTCACATTGACAGTGAATAAATTGCGCTTGTGGTTAATACAGTACCTGCTGATTATGGATGTGTAAACATCTGGACGGCTAAATGGGGAATATGACGATGGCAATTTTGAATCACACACTGGGTTTTCCTCGCGTTGGGCTACGACGTGAGCTGAAAAAAGCTCAGGAAAGCTACTGGGCCGGCAACTCAACGCAGGAAGAGCTGTTGGCGGTTGGCCGCGAGCTGCGCGCTCGTCATTGGCAACAGCAACAGCAGGCCGGGGTGGATTTGGTGCCGGTCGGCGATTTCGCCTGGTACGATCATGTGTTGACCACCAGCCTGCTGCTGGGCAACGTGCCGGCGCGCCATCAGAATGCGGATGGCTCGATCGATCTGGACACGCTGTTCCGCATCGGCCGTGGCCGCGCACCGACCGGCGAGCCGGCGGCCGCGGCGGAAATGACCAAATGGTTTAACACCAACTATCACTACATGGTGCCCGAATTCCAGCAAGGCCAGCAGTTCAAACTGGGCTGGACTCAGCTGTTGGACGAAGTGGATGAAGCGCTGGCGCTCGGCCATCGCATCAAGCCGGTGCTGCTTGGCCCGGTGACTTATCTGTGGTTAGGGAAAGTGAAGGGCGAGCCGTTCGACCGCCTGTCGCTGCTGAAAGAGATCCTGCCGGTTTACCAGCAGGTGCTGGCCGAGCTGGCGAAGCGCGGCGTCGAGTGGGTGCAAATTGACGAGCCTGCGCTGGTGCTGGAGCTGCCGCAAGCCTGGCTGGACGCGTTCAAACCGGCTTACGACGCGCTGCAGGGGCAGGTGAAGCTGCTGTTGACCACGTATTTCGACAGCGTAGGCCACAACCTCGACACCATTCGCACGCTGCCGGTGCAGGGGCTGCATGTCGATCTGGTCGCTGGTCATGACGATATCGCCACGCTGAGCGCCGCATTGCCGCAAGACTGGCTGCTGTCGCTGGGGGTGATCAACGGCCGCAACGTTTGGCGCGCCGATCTGAGCCGCTGGTTTGAACGTCTGCAGCCGCTGGTGGGCACCCGCCCGCTGTGGATTGGCTCCTCCTGTTCACTGCTGCACAGTCCGATCGACCTGAGCGTGGAAAGCCGTCTGGACGAAGAAGTGAAAAGCTGGTTCGCCTTCGCGCTGCAAAAATGCGCCGAGCTGGCGCTATTAAGCTCGGCGCTGAACGCGCCTGACACGACGAAACAGGCTGAACTGGACGCCTACAGCGCGCCGATCCGCGCCCGCCGTCAGTCGAGCCGCGTGCATAACCCACAGGTTGAGCGCCGGCTGGCCGCGATCACCGCGCAGGACAGCGAACGCCACAGCGCTTACGCCGAGCGCGCCAGGGCGCAGCGCGAGCGTTTCAACCTGCCGGCCTGGCCGACCACCACCATCGGTTCGTTCCCGCAGACCACCGAGATCCGCGGCCTGCGTCTGGACTTCAAACAGGGCCGTTTGGACGGCAACAACTACCGCACCAGCATCGGTGAGCACATCAAACAGGCGATCGTCGAGCAGGAGCGCCTCGGGCTTGACGTACTGGTGCACGGTGAAGCCGAGCGCAATGACATGGTGGAATATTTCGGCGAGAACCTGGACGGCTTCGTGTTTACCCAGAATGGCTGGGTGCAGAGCTACGGCTCCCGCTGCGTGAAGCCGCCGGTCATCATCGGTGACGTCAGCCGCCCGGAAGCCATCACCGTCGAATGGGCCAAATTCGCCCAGTCGCTGACCGACAAGCCGGTAAAAGGCATGTTGACCGGGCCGGTGACCATCCTGTGCTGGTCGTTCCCGCGTGAAGACGTGACCCGCGAAGTGATCGCCAAGCAGATTGCGCTGGCGCTGCGCGACGAGGTGGAAGATCTGGAAAAAGCCGGTATCGGCATCATCCAGATCGACGAGCCTGCGCTGCGCGAGGGGCTGCCGCTGCGCCAATCCGACTGGGCCGCCTACCTGAATTGGGCGGTGGACGCCTTCAAACTGAATGCCGCCGTGGCGCAGGATGACACCCAGATCCACACCCACATGTGTTACTGCGAGTTCAACGACATCATGGACTCCATCGCCGCGCTGGACGCCGATGTGATCACTATCGAGACCTCGCGTTCCGATATGGATCTGCTGGAAGCCTTCAAAGAGTTCGAATACCCGAACGAAATCGGGCCGGGTGTCTACGATATCCACTCGCCGAACGTGCCGAGCGTGGAATGGATTGAAGCGTTGCTGCGTAAAGCGGCGCAGAACATCCCGGCGGAACGTCTGTGGGTCAATCCGGATTGCGGCCTGAAAACCCGTGGCTGGCCGGAAACCCGGCAGTCGCTGGCCAACATGGTATTGGCGGCGCAGCGCCTACGCGAGCACGCGTGATACCGTGCGGCGGGTAAACCGCCGCTTATAGATTTACTGGTGTGATGATTGGGCGCTTCGGCGCCCTTTTTTATGCGCGGGAAATTATTTGACGCCGTGCTGGGCGAACCACGCCAGCATGCGCTGCCAGCCGTCCTCCGCCGCTTCGGCGTTGTAGCTGGGGCGATAGTCGGCGTTGAATGCGTGCCCGACGCCAGGATATACCACGATTTCGGCCTCGGCGTTGGCGGCGCGGATCGCCTGACGCATGGTTTCCACCGTCTCCAGCGGAATGCCGCTGTCCTGCCCGCCATACAGCCCCAGCACCGGCGTTGACAGGTGGGTGGCGACATCGACCGGATGCTTCGGTGAATTCAGCGTTTTCTCGCCGACCAGTTTGCCGTACCAGGCGACCGCCGCCTTCAACTGCGGGTTGTGCGCCGCGTACAGCCAGGTAATGCGGCCGCCCCAGCAGAAACCGGTGATCGCCAGCTTGCCGGCGTCGCCGCCGTGGCGGATAGCCCAGTGCGCGGCGTGATCCAGATCCGACAGCACCTGACGATCCGGCACCTTGGTCACCAACTGCTGGAACAGTTCGCCGATATCGGTGTAGTCGTTGGCGTCGCCCTGACGGAAATAGAGCTCGGGCGCGATTGCCAGATAGCCCTGCTTGGCCAGGCGACGGCACAGATCCTGAATGTGCTCATGGACGCCGAAGATTTCCTGTACCACCAGCACGATGGGGAAGGGGCCGTTATGGTCGGCGGGTTTGGCGACATAGGCCGGCAGCGCGTCGCCCTGAGAAGGGATGGTCGTTTGCCCGGCGTGAATGCCCTGTTCGTCGGTGATAATCGCGGAGGCGGCCAACGGCGCGGCGGCCGGGGCGAATCCCCCCTGAGCCTGTTCTAATGTCATCACATGTTCGGTTTTCATTGCGGTCTCCGTGCAATAGAAAAAAGCGCTGAGATTAACTATAGGAAAGATTACCCATTATTGGCGCTGCGTGGCGCACTTTCGGACAAGTCGATAAAAAACGGCTAATTATCTGGCTTTGCGGCATTTTTAAGCGCTTTTTATCATGTTATTACGCGTTTTGGCCCACGTAAGTGCCATAAGGTGCGTTAGAGGGCTTTTTTGTCCCTAAGCAACCGATAAGATGGGGGTATTTCGAATTGATGAGCTAAATAGTTTCAGTCGGCAACCAACGGGCAGGGAGCGGCAAGGTTTGTCGGCTAGACTGAGATTTAGCGGTGCGTTCTGGATGCGTCATAGTGATTTTTTTCGTGATAAAAATCACAAAAAATATGTAGCATGTGATTTGTTTCTCTTTTCATAGTGACTATCGTCACGAAATTAAGCGGCGATTTTCAGTAGAGTGCTTTTTTGTTCCTCCCAATAAACATGATCCATGAGGAGTCTCGTATGTCTCAGTCTGATGTTTTTCATCTCGGCCTCACCAAGAACGATTTACAAGGGGCCCAGCTTGCCATCGTGCCGGGCGATCCGCAGCGCGTAGAGAAGATTGCCAAGCTGATGGAAAATCCGGTGCATCTGGCCTCCCATCGTGAATTCACCACCTGGCGCGCAGAGCTGGACGGCAAGGCGGTGATCGTCTGCTCCACCGGTATCGGCGGCCCGTCTACCTCTATCGCGGTGGAAGAGCTGGCGCAGCTGGGCATTCGCACCTTCCTGCGCATCGGCACCACCGGCGCCATTCAGGCCAATATCAACGTCGGTGACGTGCTGGTGACTACGGCGGCGGTACGCCTCGACGGTGCCAGCCTGCACTTTGCGCCGATGGAGTTTCCGGCGGTCGCGGACTTCGCCTGCACCACTGCGCTGGTGGAAGCGGCCAAGGCCAGCGGCGCGACCACCCACATTGGCGTGACCGCTTCTTCCGATACTTTCTACCCGGGCCAGGAACGTTACGACACCTACTCCGGCCGCGTGGTCAGCCGTTTTAAAGGCTCGATGGAAGAGTGGCAGGCGATGGGCGTGATGAACTATGAAATGGAATCCGCCACGCTGCTGACCATGTGCGCCAGCCAGGGCCTGCGCGCCGGCATGGTGGCTGGGGTGATCGTTAACCGCACCCAGCAAGAGATCCCGAACGCCGAAACCATGAAAAACACGGAAAGCAAAGCGGTGCAGATCGTGGTGGATGCCGCCCGCCGTCTGCTGTAATCACCTCCCCTCAACGGGCCGCTGACGCGGCCCGTTGAGGTTGATGACAAACCTCATGCCATTGCCGGGTTTGCAAAGAGCTGCGGATAACAAACAGGGAAAATCAATTCATTGATTTTCGGCTGATGACCACAAAGGAGGAAAAACCGCGTTTTTTCCTCCTTTGTCAACGAACTGAACGGGCCGCTGACGCGGCCCGTTTTTCCATTCGCGGCGAATCTGTTACGGTGATACTCCTCAGCGCTGCGCCGATGGCTGCCGCGCGTTGTCATAACAAAAACAACGAGGACGTTTATGACCGCCCAGATCCTGCTTCATCCTTCGCTTGCGCCGCTCGACGGCGGCATTAACTTCCGTGACTTCGGCGGCAACGGCGTGGCCGACGGGCGCCGCATCAAACGCGGCCTGCTGTTCCGCTCCGGTTCTCTCGAACGGCTGACGGAAAGCGACTGCACTTTCCTCGCTGGAGTGCCGGTACGTTCCGTGCTGGACTACCGCGATGCCGACGAAGTGCAGGCCAAACCGGATATTCTGTGGAATGGCGCCGACTATCACCACGTGCCGGCTAACCCGCTGAGCAGCGAAGTTAACGCCAACCTGGAAAAGCTCACCAACGAAACGCTGGCCGCTTTCGACGCCCGGGCGTTCATGCTGGAGCTGTATCGCCGCCTGCCGTTCGGCAATGCGGCCTATCAGCGGCTGGCGCAGCTGTTGAGCAACCCTGGCGGCGGCGCGATCGTGCAGCACTGCGCGGTCGGCAAGGATCGCACTGGGGTCGGTTCGGCGCTGGTGCTGTTCGCGCTGGGCGCCGACGAAGCGACGGTGCTGGAAGACTATCTGCTGACTGAAACCACGCTGGCCACTTTCCGCGAGCAGATGCTGGATCAGCTGTCTATCAAGCTGAATGCGGCGGCGCTGGAGCAATTCGCCTACGTGCTCAGCGCGCGCGAGGAGTTCCTGATGACGGCGCTGGGCTGCATCCGCCAGCAATACGGCTCCACTGACCGCTGGCTGGAAGCGGAATACGGCCTGGGCGCGGCCCAGCGCGAAGCGCTGCAGGCGTTCTACCTCGAGTAAATTGCCGCGTGTTTAGCCGGGGTTTAACTCGCCCCGGCTTACCCTAGGCGGCGAACCATCGCGTATCAGGAGCCCTGCATTGAGCCTCAATGACGTTATCAACTGGGTCAGTGACGTCGTGCGTCAGCACGAAGGCTGGGCCATTCCCATCATCTTCTTCCTGGCGTTCGGTGAGTCGCTGGCGTTTTTGTCGCTGCTGCTGCCGGCCACGGTGATCCTGCTGGCGCTGGGCGCGCTGATCGGCGAAAGCGGCATCGCCTTTTGGCCGATTTGGGTCGCCGCCGCCGCCGGGGCGTTTTTCGGCGACTGGCTCTCTTACTGGATCGGCTATCACTATCAGGATCGCGTGGCCCATATGTGGCCGCTGTCGCGCAATCCGCAGCTGCTGGCGCGCGGCCATGCCTTCTTTGAGCGCTGGGGCGTGCTGGGCATTTTCATCGGCCGCTTTTTCGGCCCGCTGCGCGCCGTGGTGCCGCTGGTGGGCGGCATTTGCGGCATGCCGCAGCGCTATTTCCAACTGGCCAACGTCACGTCGGCGATGATCTGGGCGTTCGGCATTCTGGCGCCGGGGGCGTTCGGCATCAAGTGGCTCAGCCAGTGGCTGGGCTGATTTCTCGCTAAATTGCGTAGCGCCGCGCAATATTGTGCGCGGCGGGCAAAATCAGGCTGGACATCCATACAGCCTCCCCTTAACGTGACGGGCAATGGGCGTGCGAAACGCCGGAACGGCAAGGTGCAACAGGAGGCAGGGTGGATACCAGTCTGATTTATGGGATTGGCGGCGTCGCGATCGGCATGCTGTTGGGGTGGCTGATCGCCAGTCTGCGGGTGCAGCAGACGAATGCGCAACATGAAACCGAACTGCGGTTGCTGGAGCAAGCATTGCAGCAGGCGCAGCAGGAAACGGCCGTGCGGCAGGAGGCCCTGCAGCGCCACGAACAGCAGTCGCGCCAGAGCGAGCTGGAGCTGCGCAACCTGCACAGCCAGCTGGCGGCCGGACATGAGAAGCTGCAACAGCTCAATCATTGGCGCAACGAATGCGAACTGCTCAATCAGGAGCTGCGCGCCCAGCGCGAGGTTAACAGCGCGCAGGAGGCCGAGCTGCGCGAAGTCACCATCCGTCTGGAAGAGACGCGTATGGCGGCGGAGGAGAAGCAACGCCTGCTGATCAACAGCGAACAGCGCCTCACCACCCAGTTTGAAAATCTCGCCAACCGCATTTTTGAACACAGCGGCCGCAAGGTGGACGAGCAAAATAAGCAAAGCCTGGATCGTTTACTGCTGCCGCTGCGCGAACAGCTGAACGGTTTCCGCCGCCAGGTTCAGGACAGCTTTGGCCAGGAGGCGCGGGAGCGCCACACGCTGACGCACGAGATACGCAATCTGCAGCAGTTGAACGCGCAGATGGCGCGCGAGGCGATCAACCTCACCAAGGCGCTGAAAGGCGACAACAAAACGCAGGGCAACTGGGGCGAGGTGGTGCTGAGCCGGGTGCTGGAAGCCTCTGGCCTGCGCGAAGGGCATGAGTATGAAACGCAGGTCAACGTGCGGGTGGATCACCAGAGCCGCATGCAGCCCGATGTGATCGTACGCCTGCCGCAGGGCAAGGATGTGGTGATCGACGCCAAGATGTCGCTGATCGCCTACGAGCGCTATTTCAACGGCGAGGATGAGGCGGAGCGCGAGGCGGCGCTGAGCGAACATATCGCCTCGCTGCGCGGCCACATCCGCATGCTGGGCCGCAAGGACTATCAGCAACTGCCGGGGCTGCGCTCGCTGGACTATGTGCTGATGTTCATTCCGGTCGAGCCCGCCTTCCTGCTGGCTATCGATCGCGAGCCGGAGTTGATCAGCGAAGCGCTCAAGCACAACATCATGCTGGTCAGCCCGACCACGCTGCTGGTGGCGCTGCGTACCATCACCAACCTGTGGCGTTATGAGCATCAGAGCCAAAATGCCCAGCGCATCGCCGATCGCGCGGCGAAACTGTATGACAAGATGCGGCTGTTCGTGGACGATATGTCCGTGCTGGGGCAGAGCCTGGACAAGGCGCAGGGCAGTTATCGTCAGGCGATGAACAAACTGAGCGAAGGCCGTGGTAATCTTATCGGCCAAATTGAAGGTTTCCGCGCGCTGGGGGTTGAGGTCAAACGGCCGATCAACCCGCTGCTGGCGCAGCAAGCCGGCGCGCAACACGATGACGCGGAAGAGGCGAACGACGATGATGTCGCCGCGCTGCCGCAGACGAAAGACGATGACGATACCGCCGGGGAGCCGGGCTTCGTTTCGCACGGCTGAGGCCGTGGCGAGGTGGGGTATTCCCCAGGCTTCTGGTACACTCATCAACACAAAATTGACTGAATAGCAGGCAGGACAATGGCAGATCAACCGCAGGAAACCACCGATTTCGGTTTTCGCACCGTCGCTAGAGACGAAAAACAGGCCATGGTGGCGGACGTTTTTCATTCGGTAGCGGCAAAGTATGACGTGATGAACGACCTGATGTCGTTCGGCATCCATCGTATCTGGAAGCGTTTCACCATTGACTGCAGCGGCGTGCGCCGTGGGCAGCGCGTGCTGGATCTGGCCGGCGGTACCGGCGACCTGGCGGCCAAGTTCTCCCGCATGGTCGGCGAGCAGGGGCAGGTGGTGCTGGCGGACATCAACGATTCGATGCTGAAGATGGGGCGGGAGAAGCTGCGCGATCGCGGCATCGTCGGCAATATCAATTACGTGCAGGCCAACGCCGAGGCGTTGCCGTTCCCAGATAACTACTTCGATTGCATCACCATCTCCTTTGGCCTGCGTAACGTGACCGACAAAGACAAAGCGCTGCGCTCGATGTTCCGCGTGCTGAAGCCGGGCGGGCGCCTGTTGGTGCTGGAATTCTCCAAGCCGCTGCTGGCTCCGCTGAGCAAGGCTTATGATGCCTACTCCTTCCATGTGTTGCCGAAGATCGGCGAGCTGGTGGTGAAAGATCCGGACAGTTACCGTTACCTGGCGGAATCGATCCGTATGCACCCCGATCAGGAAACCCTGAAAGGCATGATGGGCAACGCCGGTTTTGAAAACGTCACCTATTTCAACCTGACCGGTGGGATTGTCGCCCTGCATCGCGGCTTCAAGTTCTGAGAGGGAGATGCCGATGCTGTTTACCCCTCTGCTGACCGGTGCGCTGGAAACCTCGCTGAATAACCTGCTGTTTCGCGATCGCAGCATGAAAGCCGCTCGCCAACGCCTGGCGGGCAAGGTGCTGCGCATCGAACTGGAAGAGTTGGCTTCACCGCTGGTGCTGATGTTCAGCGAACTGCGTGTGGACGTGCTGGGGCAGTCTGAAGACAGTGCCGATTGCACCGTGCGCAGCCGCATTCCCGCCTTACTGAAGCTGCGCGATCGCCAGCAGTTGCCAGTGCTGATGCGCAGCGGCGAATTGACGGTGGAAGGCGATATTCAGGTGGTGCAACAGCTGGTTGGCCTGCTCGATCTGGCGGAGTGGGATCCGGCGGAATGGCTGGCGCCTTATGTCGGCGATATCGCCGCTCAGGGCATTACGCAGGCGCTGGGCAAAGGCGCTTCGTTACTCAAGGCCGGATTGATGCGTCGGCAGCAAGACATGGCTGAGGCGCTGACTGAAGAGTGGCGTCTGGCGCCGGGGCCGCTGGAAGTGGTGTGGTTCAATGAAGAAGTGGATGCGCTCGCCCGCGGCGCGGAAGCGCTGATTGCCCGCATGGATAAGTTGGAGGGCAAGCGATGACCCCAGGCGAACTGCGTCGTTTGTATTTTATCGTCCGCGTTTTTCTCAGCTATGGGCTGGACGAGCTGATCCCGACAATGCGTTTGACGCTGCCGCTGCGCTTCGGCCGCCGGTTGCTGTTCTGGATGCCTAATCGGCACAAGGACAAACCGCTGGGCGAACGTCTGCGGCTGGCGCTGCAGGAATTGGGGCCGGTCTGGATCAAATTCGGCCAGATGATGTCGACCCGCCGCGATCTGTTCCCGCCGCACATTGCCGATCAGCTGACGCTGCTGCAGGATCGGGTGGCGCCTTTCGACGGTGCGCTGGCGCGCAAGCATATCGAGCTGGCGATGGGCGGCCCGCTGGAAGCCTGGTTCGACGACTTCGATCAGCAGCCGCTGGCCTCTGCCTCGATCGCGCAGGTGCATACTGCGCGGTTGAAAACCACCGGCCAGGAAGTGGTGCTGAAGGTGATCCGACCGGATATCGGGCCGATTATCAAAGCCGATGTGCGCTTGATGTACCGGCTGGCCGGTTGGGTGCCGAAGCTGTTGCCGGACGGCCGCCGCCTGCGTCCGCGCGAAGTGGTACGCGAGTACGAGAAAACCCTGCTGGACGAATTGAATCTGCTGCGTGAAGCGGCCAACGCCATTCAGCTGCGTCGCAATTTCGACGGCAGCCCGATGCTGTACGTGCCTGAAGTCTACTCCGACTACTGCCGCGAAAGCGTGTTGGTGATGGAGCGTATCTACGGCATTCCGGTCTCGGACATCGCCACGCTGGAGCAGCAGGGCACCAACATGAAACTGTTGGCGGAACGTGGCGTTCAGGTGTTCTTTACCCAGGTCTTCCGCGACAGCTTCTTCCATGCGGACATGCATCCCGGTAATATTTTCGTCAGCTACGAACATCCGGAAGATCCCTGCTACATCGGCATCGACTGCGGCATCGTGGGTTCGTTGAACAAGGATGACAAACGCTATCTGGCGGAAAACTTCATCGCCTTCTTCAACCGCGATTACCGCAAGGTGGCGGAACTGCACGTCGACTCCGGTTGGGTGCCGCGTGACACCAACGTGGAAGATTTCGAATTTGCTATCCGCACCGTGTGCGAACCGATTTTCGAGAAGCCGCTGGCGGAGATTTCCTTCGGCAACGTGCTGCTGAATCTGTTTAACACCGCGCGCCGCTTCAATATGGAAGTGCAGCCACAGCTGGTGTTATTGCAGAAGACCTTGCTGTATGTTGAAGGACTGGGACGTCAGCTCTACCCGCAGCTGGATCTGTGGACCACCGCCAAGCCGTTCCTCGAGAGCTGGCTGCGCGATCAGGTCGGCATTCCCGCCGTGGTGCGTGCGTTGAAAGAGAAAGCGCCGTTCTGGGCGGAGAAACTGCCCGAACTGCCCGAGCTGTTTTACGATAGCCTGCAGCAGCATAAACTGTTGCAACAAAGCGTTGATAAGCTGACCAACCAGATGCAGGCTCAGCGGGTTCGTCAGGGGCAGTCACGTTATTTGTTCGGCGTTGGCGCTACACTGTTGGTAAGCGGCACGCTGTTGCTGCTGGGGCAAATCGAGGTGTTTCCCGCCTGGATGATGGCCGCCGGCATCGTATGCTGGGTGATTGGCTGGAAGCGAACCACCTGATTTAATTCGTTACTCTGGTAAAGTCGGCTCTATAATGCGGGCTGGCTTTAAAAGACCCTTTAAAATTAGAGGTAATTAAAATGGGCGGTATTAGTATTACGCAATTGTTGATCATCGCAGTGATCGTGGTGCTGCTGTTCGGTACCAAAAAACTGCGCACGCTGGGCTCCGATCTCGGCGCCTCGATCAAGGGCTTCAAAAAAGCGATCGGCGACGATACGCCGTCGACCCCCAATACGGCTGAAAAAAGCAGCCTGGATGATGCTGACTTCTCGGCCAAGCCTATTACCGATAAGCAGCCGGAAGTGAAACCGGAAGAGTCGAAGAACAAAGAGCAGGTATAAACCGTGTTTGACATTGGGTTTAGTGAGCTGCTGCTGGTGCTGGTGATCGGCCTGGTTGTTCTGGGGCCGGAACGTTTGCCGGTTGCGGTCAGAACGGTATCGGGCTGGATCCGCGCGCTGCGCTCGCTGGCGGCCTCGGTGCAGCACGAACTGTCTCAGGAACTGAAGCTGCAGGAGCTGCAGGACAGCCTGAAAAAAGCCGAACAGGCCGGCCTGCAGAACCTGACACCGGAGTTGAAGGCGTCGATGGATGAGCTGAAAGACGCGACGGAATCTTTGAAACGCACCTACCGGGGCGAGAAAGAAGAGCTGGCGAACACCATTCATAACCCGCAGGCCATCGATCCGGAAGCTTTGCACGACGGCGTGACGCCGGCGGAAGCGGCAACCAGCGCCAGCGCGCCCGCCGCGGTGCCAAAACCGGCAGTGGAACCTGAAGCCGTCGTGGCGGCGCAACCGGCTAAAGCGCCGGTGGAAACCGTGCCTGCTCCTGTCGAACCTGTTGCGGATAAAACCCCAGCGTCTCACCAACCTAGTGGCGATCGTTAATACATGGCTGTTGAAGATACCCAACCCCTTATCAGTCACCTGATAGAGCTGCGCAAGCGGCTGCTTAACTCGATTATTTGCGTGCTGGCGGTGTTCGTGGTGCTGGTGTTTTTCGCCAACGACATCTACCAGTTGGTCTCTGCGCCGCTGCTCAAGCAGCTGCCGGCCGGGGCGAGCATGATCGCTACCGACGTGGCGTCGCCGTTCTTTACGCCGATCAAGCTGACCATGATCGTCTCGGTGTTCGTCTCTGCGCCGATGATCCTGTATCAGGTGTGGGCATTCATCGCGCCGGCGCTGTACAAGCATGAACGCCGCCTGATGATGCCGCTGCTGGTGTCCAGCAGCCTGTTGTTCTACCTCGGCATGGCTTTCGCCTACTTCATCGTGTTCCCGCTGGCCTTCGGTTTCTTCGCCAAGACCGCGCCAATGGGGGTGACCATTGCGACCGATATCAAAAACTACCTCGATTTCGTCATGGCGCTGTTTATGGCGTTTGGCGTCGCTTTCGAAGTGCCGGTCGCCATCATTCTGCTGTGCTGGAGTGGCGTCACCTCGCCGGAAGATCTGAAGAAAAAACGGCCGTATGTGTTGGTTGGCGCGTTTGTGGTCGGCATGTTGTTGACGCCGCCGGACGTATTCTCGCAAACCCTGTTGGCGATACCGATGTATCTGCTGTTTGAAGTGGGGGTGTTCTTCGCTCGCTTCTATACCGGAAAACGTCGTCCACAGGCGGAAGAAGAAGACGAGGGTGACGAACCCCCTGCCCCCTGATCCATCTTGATTGCTAAGCCGCCCATTGGGCGGCTTTTGCTTTGGAAAAAACCATGTTTGATATCGGCGTTAACCTCACCAGCAGCCAATTCGCCAAAGACCGCGAGACCGTGGTGGAGCGCGCTCGCACGGCGGGTGTTACCGGGATGTTGATTACCGGCACCGATCTGCCTGAGAGCCGCGAGGCCGCCAAACTGGCGCAGCAGCATGCGGGCTATTGCTGGTCCACCGCCGGTGTGCATCCGCATAACGCCAGCAGCTGGGATGTACACAGCGCCGAGCAGATTTATGCCCTGGCCGCCGGCCCAGAAGTGGTGGCGATCGGTGAATGCGGTCTGGATTTCAACCGCAACTTCTCGACGCCGGAGCAGCAGGAAGCGGCGTTCATTGCGCAACTGGCGCTGGCGGCGGAGTTGGCACTGCCGGTGTTTCTTCATTGCCGCGACGCACACGCACGTTTTGCCGAGCTACTGACGCCGTGGTTGGATAAACTGCCCGCGGCCGTGGTGCACTGCTTCACCGGCACCGCCGAAGAATTAGCAAGCTGCCTGTCGCTAGGCCTGTCGATCGGGATTACCGGTTGGGTCTGCGACGAGCGGCGCGGCCTGGAGTTGCGTGCCCTGTTGCCGCAGATCCCGGCCGAGCGTCTACTGCTGGAAACGGACGCCCCTTATCTGTTGCCCCGGGATTTACAGCCTAAACCCGCATCTCGCCGCAACGAACCCTGTTTCCTGCCCCATATCGTGCATCAGGTCGCCGTCTGGCGACAGGAAGAGCCGCAATGGCTGGGGCAAAAAACCGATGAGAACGCCCGCCGGCTATTCCGGCTGGTTTGAGCTAGGAGAAAACTATGAGCTATGCATTTCCGGGTACCTTCCCTGGTCGTCGTATGCGCCGCGTGCGCCGTCATGACTTCAGCCGCCGCCTGGTCGCCGAGAACCAACTGACGGTCAATGACCTGATTTATCCGGTGTTTGTCATGGAAGGCAGTAACCGCCAGGAAGAAGTGGCCTCGATGCCGGGCGTATCGCGCATGACGATCGATCTGCTGATTAAGGAAGCGGAAACCATCGCCAAACTCGGCGTGCCGGTAATCTCCCTGTTCCCGGTGATCGAACCGGGTCTGAAATCGCTGCATGCGGAAGAAGCCTATAACCCAGAAGGGCTGGTACAGCGCACGGTGCGCGCGCTGAAAGACGCGGTGCCTGAGCTGGGCATTCTGACCGACGTCGCGCTCGATCCCTACACCACCCACGGGCAGGACGGAGTGATCGATGAGCAGGGCTACGTGATTAACGACGTGACCAAAGACATTCTGGTGCGTCAGGCGCTGTCTCATGCCGAAGCAGGCGCAGAAATCGTGGCGCCGAGCGACATGATGGACGGCCGTATCGGGGCGATCCGCGATCGTCTGGAACTGCAGGGTTTGGTGAATACCCAGATTATGGCCTACTCCGCCAAGTATGCTTCCTGCTACTACGGTCCGTTCCGCGATGCGCTGGGTTCCAGCGGCAACCTGAAGGGCGGCAACAAAAAAACCTATCAGATGGATCCGGCCAACAGTGACGAAGCGCTGCAGGAGATTGCGCAGGATCTGCAGGAAGGTGCGGACATGGTGATGGTGAAACCGGGCATGCCTTACCTGGACGTGGTGCGCCGCGTGAAGGATACCTTCGGTGTGCCGACTTTCGCTTATCAAGTGTCCGGCGAGTACGCCATGCACATGGCGGCGATTCAGAACGGCTGGCTGCAGGAGCAACCTGCGGTGATGGAGTCGTTGATGTGCTTCAAACGCGCCGGCGCCGACGGCGTGCTGACCTACTTCGCCAAGCGTGTCGCCCAGTGGCTGCACGACGACGCGATGCGCCGCTAAGCGGAACATGAGCCAACAAAAAGGCGCCTGAGGGCGCCTTTTGCATTACATCTTCTGGAACTGTCGGTTGTCGATGCTTTGACTGACCTGCTTGTTGATCAGGTTCAGCAACAACATGGAACGCGCCTCGCCGTCCGGCTCGGTGTAGATCGCCTGCAGCCCTTCGAACACGCCGTCGACGATCAGAACAGTATCCCCCGGCTGTGGGGTTTCCGGATCGACATAGGTTTCGCAGGCGTGCGTGCGCAGTTCATCGATCACCTTGCTCGGGATGACGCTCGGCAACGTGCCGAAACGCACGAAGTGGCTGACGCCACGGGTAGCGCTGATGGTGGTGGTGTGAATGCGCTCCGGGTCGAACTCCACAAACAGATAGTTGGGAAACAGGGGTTCGCTGACCGCGATGCGCTTACCACGCACGATCTTTTCCAGCGTGATGATCGGGCTGAGGCAGTTTACCTGCTGCCGCTCCAGATGTTCCTGCGCTCGCAACAGCTGACCGCGTTTGCAATAAAGTAGATACCAGGATTCCATAGTTTCACATGCCTTTCTGCCAGCCGGTAAGCATATCAAAAGCTATTCCGGATACATAGTGATGCAAGTTTCAGCGTGTAACATCACCTATCTCTATGAATCTGCGGCTATTAGCGAGGGGTCACACACTTATCGATACGGCGCTGGTATAACAGAGGGCTAAAAATTTGTTACCGTCACAGTATGGCAAGGCGTTGCGCTACCGGCTGTGACGCTATTCATCGTTTTCGACCGAGGGAGAAAGAAATGGAGCTGTTTCTGTTGAGCAACGGCAAGCTGTCTGGTGAAGCCGAGCTGCTGGGGTACGCTAAAAGCCAACTGCTGGCGATGATTGCGCGTCGTGGCATCAAATCCGCCGTCTTTATCCCTTACGCCCTGATCCGTTACGACTACGACCAGCGTGCGCAGGAACTGGCGCAAACGCTGGGCATCGAAGTCACCAGCATCCACCACGCCGCTTCACCGGCGGCGGCGATCGCGCAGGCGGAATGCATTTTGGTCAGCGGCGGCAATACCTGGTTGCTGAACCAAATGCTGCACGAGCAAGGCCTGATCGTGCCTATCCAGCGCGCGGTGCGCGAGCGTGAAGTGCCTTACGTCGGCTGGAGCGCCGGTTGCAATGTGGCCACGCCGAGCATTCGCACCACCAATGACATGCCGGTGCGCTGCAGCGTGGTGCTGTCGGCGCTGGGGCTGTTCCCGGTACAGATCAACCCGCATTACATCGACGCGCACATCAGCGGCCACATGGGCGAAACCCGTGACGAGCGCCTGGCGGAGTTCTGCGCGATCAACCCGAGCGAATCGGTGGTGGCGCTGCGGGAAGGCAGCCTGCTGCATGTTGAAGGCAATGCGCTGCGTTACTTCAGCGCTAATGGGCAGGGCTTCAAGGTGTTCCGCCATGGCGAGGAGACGCGCGAATATCAGGATACGCGCGCGCTGGCTGCGCTGGTGCCGTTCAACTGCGGCTGAGAGCCACCCGGCAGCGGGCGGCGTTAACAAAATTGCAGCAACAACCGTGAAGAGGGCTTATAATGCCCTCCCCACAGGCCGTTATAATGATCAGCATGAAATACCGTGACTTACGCGATTTCCTCTCGTTGCTGGAGAAGAGAGGGGAACTAAAACGCATCAGCCAGCCGATCGATCCTTACCTGGAAATGACGGAGATTGCCGATCGCACCCTGCGGGCAGGCGGCCCGGCATTGCTGTTTGAAAACCCGAAAGGGTACGACATGCCGGTGCTGTGCAACCTGTTCGGCACCGCCAATCGCGTGGCGATGGGCATGGGGCAGGAAGACATCAGCGCGCTGCGCGAAGTCGGCAAACTGCTGGCGTTTCTCAAAGAACCGGAGCCACCGAAAGGCTTCCGCGATCTGTTCGACAAAATGCCGAAGTTCAAGCAGGTGCTGAACATGCCGACCAAGGTGCTGGGGTCCGCGCCTTGTCAGGAGCAGGTATGGCAGGGTGAGGATGTCGATCTGGGCCGTATTCCGGTGATGCACTGCTGGCCGGAAGACGCCGCGCCGCTGATCACCTGGGGGCTGACGGTGACCCGTGGCCCGCATAAGGAACGGCAAAACCTCGGCATCTATCGTCAGCAGGTGCTGGGCAAGAATAAAGTGATCATGCGCTGGCTGTCGCATCGCGGCGGCGCGCTGGATTATCAGGAGTGGTGCCAGGCGCACCCCGGCGAGCGTTTCCCGGTTGCGGTGGCGCTGGGCGCCGATCCCGCCACTATCCTCGGTGCGGTTACGCCGGTGCCGGATACCCTGTCTGAATATGCCTTTGCCGGGCTGCTGCGCGGCAATAAAACCGAAGTGGTCAAGTGTCTTTCCAACGATCTGGAAGTGCCAGCCAGCGCCGAAATCGTGCTGGAAGGTTATATCGAGCCGGGTGAAATGGCGCCGGAAGGCCCCTACGGCGACCACACCGGTTACTACAATGAAATCGACCAGTTCCCGGTGTTCACCGTCACCCACATCACCCAGCGCCGCAACGCGATCTACCACTCGACCTATACCGGCCGCCCGCCGGATGAGCCGGCGATCCTGGGCGTGGCGCTGAATGAAGTGTTCGTGCCGATCCTGCAAAAACAGTTCCCGGAAATCGTCGATTTCTATCTGCCACCGGAAGGGTGCTCGTACCGCCTGGCGGTAGTGACCATGAAAAAACAGTACGCCGGCCACGCTAAACGCGTGATGATGGGCGTCTGGTCGTTCCTGCGGCAGTTTATGTACACCAAATTTGTTATCGTCTGCGATGACGACGTCAATGCGCGCGACTGGAACGACGTAATTTGGGCGATCACCACACGAATGGATCCGGCAAGGGATACCGTTCTGGTGGAGAATACGCCGATCGACTATCTGGACTTCGCCTCGCCGGTTTCCGGTCTGGGTTCGAAGATGGGGCTGGACGCCACCAATAAATGGCCGGGTGAAACCGATCGCGAATGGGGCCGTCCGATTCAGATGGATGAAAAGGTACGTGCGCGCGTCGACGAAATCTGGGATGAGCTCGCAATCTTCAGTGACAGGGAACCGACGCTGTAGCGTCAGGCTCTGTTCTCAGCTTTGCATTGATGACCCGACAGAGGGAACGCATGACAATATTGAGCTGTAAAGTGACCTCGGTAGAGGCCATTACCGATACGGTTTATCGGGTACGTCTGGTGCCCGAGCAGCCGTTTTCTTTCAAGGCAGGGCAATATCTGATGGTGGTGATGGACGAGCGCGACAAGCGCCCGTTCTCGCTGGCATCAACCCCGACGCAGCAAGAGTACATCGAGCTGCATATCGGTGCTTCGGAGCTGAATCTGTACGCCATGGCGGTGATGGATCGCATCCTGAAAGAGCAGGCGATCACCGTTGACGTGCCGCATGGCGACGCCTGGCTTCGGGAAGAGGGCAGCCGTCCGCTGGTGCTGATCGCCGGCGGCACCGGTTTCTCTTACGCGCGTTCAATCTTGTTGACCGCGCTGGAGCAGCAGCCCGATCGCGACATTTCAATCTACTGGGGCGGTCGTGAGCTGAAGCACCTGTACGATTTGAGCGAGCTGGAAGCGCTGTCGTTGCAGCATCCGAATCTGAAGGTGATCCCGGTGGTCGAGCAGCCGGAAGCCGAATGGCGCGGCCGCAGTGGTACCGTGCTCAGCGCGGTGCTGCAGGATTTCGGTACGCTGGCGGAGCACGACATCTACATCGCCGGGCGTTTCGAGATGGCGAAAATCGCCCGTGAGCGTTTCTGCGCCGAGCGCGGCGCGCAGGAAGCGCATATGTTTGGCGACGCGTTTTCGTTTATCTGACCGAGGCGATACGCAGTGAACGGGGTGGCCGAGGGTCGCCCCGTTTTTATTTGGGCGCCGGCAAACTTCAGGCATAAAAAACCCGCCCCTGACAGGCGGGAAGAACGGCAACTAAACTTGGCGGGATGCCGCGATTTGAAGTGGTGACGCGGTCATCCCAAGATAGACACAGCTAAACGCGTTCAAATACGGTGGCGATGCCCTGGCCCAGGCCGATGCACATGGTCGCCAGACCGAACTGTGCGTCGCGACGTTCCATGTTGTTCAACAGGGTGGTCGAGATGCGGGAGCCTGAACAGCCCAGCGGGTGGCCGAGCGCGATGGCGCCGCCGTTCAGGTTGATCTTGTCGTCGATACTGTCCATCAGCCCCAGATCTTTGATGCACGGCAGCGACTGGGCGGCGAACGCTTCGTTCAGTTCGAACAGATCGATGTCCTGCACGCTCAGACCGGCGCGTTTCAGCGCCAGCTTGCTGGCCGGCACCGGGCCGTAGCCCATGATGGAAGGATCGCAGCCGACGACCGCCATCGAGCGAATGCGGGCGCGGGCCTTCAAACCGAGTGCTTTGGCGCGCGACTCGCTCATCAGCAGCATGGCGGAAGCGCCGTCCGACAGGGCGGAAGAACTGCCAGCGGTGACGGTGCCGTTGACCGGATCGAACGCCGGACGCAGGGCCGACAGGCTTTCGACGGTGGTTTCCGGGCGAATGACTTCATCGAAATCGTAACGGGTCAGCACGCCGTCGGCGTCGTGGCCGTTGGTCGGAATGATCTCGTTTTTGAAGTAACCCGCCAGCGTCGCTGCATGTGCGCGCTGGTGGGAGCGGGCAGCAAACTCATCCTGCATCTGGCGGCTGATGTTGTGCATCTTGGCCAGCATTTCGGCGGTCAGCCCCATCATCCCGGCGGCTTTTGCCACGCTGCGGCTCAGCCCCGGATGGAAATCCACGCCGTGGTTCATCGGCACATGGCCCATGTGTTCCACGCCGCCGATCAGGCTGACGTGTGCGTCGCCAACCATGATGGCGCGCGCCGCGTCGTGCAATGCCTGCATCGAAGAGCCGCACAGGCGGTTAACGGTCACCGCCGGCACGCGGTGCGGGATTTCGGCCAGCAGTGCGGCGTTGCGGGCGATGTTGAAGCCTTGCTCCAGCGTCTGCTGCACGCAGCCCCAGTAAATGTCATCGATCTCGGCGGCGTCCAGCGCCGGGTTACGGCTCAACACTTCACGCATCAGGTGAGCGGAGAGATCTTCGGCGCGCACCTGGCGGAAGGCGCCACCCTTGGAGCGGCCCATCGGCGTGCGTACGGCATCAACAATAACTACGTTTTCCATCTTTATGACCTCATGCCGGTTGGCGGGTAGCGACGTCGGACAGCGGTGTCGCCACCGGGTAGTAGCTTTCATTGCGCTCGGCCTTGGCGCGCAGACCGGCCGGCACCTGATACAGGGCGCCGAGGTGTGCGTAACGCTGGGCCAGCTCAACGTAGTTGGCGGTGCCGAGCGTATCCAGGTAGCGGAATGCGCCGCCATGGAACGGAGGGAAGCCGATACCGTACACCAGTGCCATATCGGCTTCCGCCGGGCTGGCGACGATCTTCTCTTCCAGGCAACGCACCACTTCGTTGATCATCGGGATCATCATGCGCGCAACGATCTCTTCGTCGCTGATGGTCTGGCGCGGTTGGCTCACTTCGGCCAGCAGCGCATCGGTCTGCTCGTCGTTGTCCTTGCGCGGCTTACCTTTGTTGTCCTGGCTGTAGCGGTAGAAGCCCAGCTGGTTTTTCTGACCGAAGCGCTGGTTGTCGAACATCACGTCAATGGCATCGCGATAGTCTTTGCTCATGCGCTCCGGGAAGCCGGCGGCCATTACCGCTTGCGCGTGGTGTGCGGTGTCGATGCCCACCACGTCGAGCAGGTAGGCCGGGCCCATCGGCCAACCGAACTGTTTTTCCATCACTTTATCGATCTGACGGAAGTCGGCGCCGTCGCGCAGCAGCAGGCTGAAACCGGCGAAGTATGGGAACAGCACGCGGTTGACGAAGAAGCCCGGGCAGTCGTTCACCACGATCGGCGTTTTGCCCATGCGGCTGGCGTAGGCCACCACTTTGGCAATGGTCTCGTCGCTGGTTTGTTCGCCGCGGATGATTTCAACCAGCGGCATGCGGTGTACCGGGTTAAAGAAGTGCATGCCGCAGAAGTTTTGCGGGCGCTTCAACGATTTTGCCAGGTGATTAATCGGAATGGTCGAGGTGTTCGACGCCAGAACGGTCTCTTCGCCGATCAGGTTTTCCACTTCCGACAGTACGGCGGCTTTGACCTTCGGGTTCTCCACGACCGCTTCGACGATCACCTGCGCGCGCTCGATGCCGGCGTAGTCCAACGTTGGTTGAATGGTCGACAGCACCTGCGCCATTTTCAGGCCATCCAGTTTGCCGCGTTCCAGCTGCTTATTGAGCAGCTTGGCCGCTTCGTTCATGCCCAGCGTCAGTGATTTGTCGCTGATGTCCTTCATGATCACCGGCACGCCTTTCAGCGCCGATTGGTAGGCGATGCCACCGCCCATGATGCCGGCGCCCAGCACCGCCGCCTGTTTCGGCGCGTCCACATTCTTGGCCAGCTTTTTCGCCTGGCCTTTCACGAACTGATCGTTAAGGAAGATGCCGACCAGCGCACGCGCTTCGTTGGATCGTGCCAACGGCACGAAGCTGGCGGTTTCCAGTTTCAGTGCCTCATCGCGGCCCAGCTTGGCGGCGGCTTCAATGGTTTTCACCGCGGTCATCGGTGCCGGGTAATGTTTACCGGCGGTCTGCAGCACCATGCCTTTGGCGGTGGTGAAGCTCATTGCCGCTTCGATCGGGCTGAGCTTCAGCGGCTCCAGCTTAGGTTGACGCGCGGCGCGCCAGTCCAGCTTGCCGTCGATCGCCTGTTGCAGCATTTTCAGCGCCGCTTCGGCCAGTTTTTCCGGTGCTACCACCGCATCCACCAGGCCGACTTTCAACGCGTCTTTGGCGCTGACGTCTTTGCCGGCGGCGATGATTTCCAGCGCGCTGTCGTTACCCAGCAGGCGTGGCAGGCGGACGGAACCGCCGAAGCCCGGCATGATGCCCAATTTGGTTTCCGGCAGGCCGATGCGCGCGTCCGGTGAGGCGACGCGGAAATCGGTCGCCAGAATGCATTCGCAACCGCCGCCGAGTGCATAGCCGTTAATGGCCGAAATGGTCGGTACCGGCAAATCTTCCAGCCGGTTAAAGACGTTGTTGGCGAATACCAGCCACTCGTGCAGCTTTTCAGCCGGTGCGGCGAACAGAGAAAGGAATTCGGTGATATCGGCGCCGACGATAAACGCGGCTTTGGAGGAGCGCAGCAGCAACCCCTTGAGCTCAGGTTGGTTTTCCAGCACGGTGAGCGCTTCACCCAGGCTGGCGACGGTGCGGGTGTCCAGCTTGTTGACCGAGCCTGATGCGTTGAACACCAGCTCGGCGATGCCGTTATCGAGCCAGTGCAGTTGTAATGTTTCGCCTTGGTAGAGCATGTCTATCTCCTGAATCAGCGTATGATCTGGTATGACCAGATGAAGAGGAGTGTGGTTTTTATGTTAAAAATATGCAAATGAGAGATTGCATATTTGCTGGTCGGATCACATGTCGCCAAGTTAGTTTTTTGATTTGAAACGAAGTTATATTTTATGTGCTATCGGCATTTGCTGGAGTGTGTCGGCACTCATACACTTGCTCGCAGCGAATGAACATTCAGACGAGGTTACGCATGACTAAGGCGGCTTGTGTTAAACGCAGCGGCTTGTGGAGCATTCCCGCCAGAACCATGGCGCTGGCGTGTCTGTTGGTGTTTATGGCGCAAATGGCGACGACCGTGTATTTGCCTTCGCTGCCAACGGTGATGCGGGAGCTGGCGATGAGCCGGCGTGCCACCGAGCTGTCCATTTCAATCTTCGTCATCGGCGCCGCCTTGCCGGTGCTGTTTTGGGGCGCGGCCGCCGATCGCTTTGGCCGCCGCGCGCCCCTGACGCTGTCTTTGTTTCTTTTCATTGGCTGCAGCGGGCTGTTGGCGCTGTGCAGCAACGGCGCCCAATTGCTGACGCTGCGTGCGCTGCAGGGCGTGGGTGCCGGCGGTGCGGCGATCATCGCGCGTATCATCGTGCGGGATAACTGGAGCGGTGACGAGCTGGCGCGACGGCTGTCGGTGCTCTCCATCGCTTTTATCACCGCGCTGGGCGGCGGCCAGTTCGTCGGCGGCCTGCTCAGCCAATATTCACACTGGCAGATGGGCTTCGTCTTGATGGGCGCCACCGGTTTGGCCATTCTGGCGCTGATGGCGACGCTGCCGCTGGAGGCAGGGCGCGCTCGTGGGCCACGTCCGGCGATGGCGGCCACCTACTTCGCCATCCTGCGGCGGCCGGGATTTTTTTGGCCGGCCTGCGTCGGTGGGCTGGGTTTTGCCACCACGGTGACACTGCAGGAAGTGAGTCCGTTCGTCATGCAGCAGGGGTTTGGTCTCAACGTCACGGCGTTCGGCGCCCTGGGGCTGGTGATCGGCGTCGCCTACTTCAGCGGGGCGCTGACGGTGAACCGTACGGTGGCGCGTCTCGGCGGGAAAAAACTGATGCAGGCCGGCAGCGGCATCGTGGCGCTGGCGACGGCGGCGATCCTGCTGCTGTGGTGGAGCGGCGTCCTGGCCGGCCTTTCCGGTATGGCGCTGTTCATTGCGCTGTATTGCCTGACCATTTTTGGCCAGGCGGTGCTGTTTCCCAACAGCATGGCGATGGCGGTCAGCGACGCCAAAGAGTACGGTGCCTATGCGATGGCGCTGTGCGGCTTTCTGCAGCAGTGTCTGGCGGGCGTCGCCGCGGCCGGTGCGGTGTTGTTGGAACACCATGGCCTGTGGGCGCTGGCGATAGCGCTGCTCGGTTTGGGCGGCTGGTTAATGGTTAAGCTGCGGATGTAACGGCATTTGCAGGGAATTGCGAGCTGCTCCGCATGCCCAACGCGATGAGGTTGGAGCGTCGGAGCGCTGTGTTAAGATGACTTCTTTCGTGCTAAGGCATAAGGGTACTGTGATGGAAACGCTGGCTTCTTTGTATAACGACCACCTGGCAGAGCTGCAAAAACGCGCGCGCGAAGTGCTGGAGCGCAACAAGTTGGATGCGCTGCTGATTCACTCCGGGGAACTGCAAAAGGTATTTTTGGACGACCATAGCTATCCGTTCAAAGTGAACGCGCATTTCAAAGCCTGGGTGCCGGTGACGTCGGTGCCGAACTGCTGGTTGTGGATAGATGGCGTCAACAAGCCGAAGCTGTGGTTCTACTCCCCGGTTGACTACTGGCACAGCGTAGAGCCGCTGCCGGACAGTTTCTGGACCAAATCCCTTGAATTGATGCCGCTGGCCAACGCCGACGCCATCGCCCAGCAGCTGCCGCCGCAGCGCGAGCGTGTCGGCTATATCGGTTATGCCCAACAGCGCGCCCGCGATCTCGGCATCCCTTCGGAAAACATCAACCCGAAAGCGGTGCTGAACTACCTGGATTTCCACCGTTCGATTAAAACCGGCTATGAGCTGGCCTGCATGCGCGAAGCGCAGAAGACGGCGGTAACCGGCCATCGTGCCGCGCATGAGGCCTTCCTCTCCGGCATGAGCGAATTCGACATCAATCTGGCCTACCTGACGGCGACCGGCCACCGCGATACCGATGTGCCTTACGACAACATCGTGGCGTTGAACGAGCACGCTTCGGTGCTGCACTACACCAAGCTGGATCATCAGCCGCCGGCCGAGTCCCTGAGTTTTCTGATCGACGCCGGGGCGGAATATAACGGCTACGCCGCCGATCTGACGCGTACCTATGCGGCGCAAAGCGGCAGCGAGTTCGCTCATCTGGTGAAAGATCTCAATAGTGAACAGCTGGCGCTGATCGACACCATTAAAACCGGCGTGCGCTATACCGACTACCATGTGCAGATGCACCAGCGCATCGCCAAGTTGCTCAAGAATCACAAACTGGTGAATGGCCTCAGCGAAGAGGCGATGGTTGAAACGGGCATCACCACGCCGTTCCTGCCGCACGGGTTGGGCCATCCGTTGGGCCTGCAGGTGCACGACGCCGCTGGCTTTATGCAGGATGAGCAAGGCACCCATCTGGCGGCGCCGTCCAAGTATCCGTTCCTGCGTTGTACCCGCGTGTTGCAGCCGGGCATGGTGTTGACCATCGAGCCGGGTCTGTACTTCATCGAATCTCTGTTGGCGCCGTGGCGCAGCGGTGAGTTCAAGCAGCACTTCGCCTGGGATCGCATCGATGCGCTGAAACCGTATGGCGGTATTCGCATCGAAGACAACATCGTGATCCATGAAAAGCGTATCGAGAACATGACGCGCGATCTGAACCTGGCCTGATGCGGCCGTACCCGATACCGGCGGAAGCAACCCGCTTTACCGAAGAAATAAAGAAGAGCCGTTTTATCACCCTGCTGGCGCCAACCAGCGGGGTAGAAGCGGCAAAGGCGTTTATTCAGCAGGTGCGGGATGAGCACCCGGCGGCGCGGCACCATTGTTGGGCCTTCGTCGCCGGTAGCCCCGATGACTCACAGCAGCTGGGGTTCTCCGACGATGGAGAACCGTCGGGCACCGCTGGCAAACCGATCCTCGCGCAGCTGATGGGCAGCGGTATCGGCGAAGTGACCGCCGTGGTCGTTCGTTACTATGGCGGCGTCAAGTTGGGCACCGGCGGGCTGGTGAAAGCCTATGGCAACGGTGTTCAACAGGCGTTGAAGCAGCTGGTGTTGGTAGAAAAGGTGCCGGAAGCCGAATATATCTTGCAGTGCGACTATGCGCAGTTGGCGCTGGTGGAGAACTTGCTGCAGCAAACCGCAGGTCGGATCCTGCAGGGCGAATACGGTGCCGCCGTCGTGCTGCATCTGGCGTTGCCGGCCACCGAGGTCGAGCTGTTTGGGAATAAATTGCGTGATCTCAGTCGCGGTAATTTGCAATTAACCCCCATTTCGCAATAATTCCTCCCAATTGAATTGCTAAGGATCGTGCTGAAATGCATTTTCGCGCCATAACCCGTATCGTTGGTCTGCTGGTCATCCTGTTCTCCGGGACGATGTTTATTCCCGGCCTGGTGGCATTGATTTATCGCGATGGGGCGGGGCGCGCGTTCAGCCAAACGTTCTTCGTGGCGCTGACCATCGGGCTGATGCTGTGGTGGCCGAACCGCAAGCAAAAACACGAGCTGAAGCCGCGTGAAGGCTTCCTGATCGTCGTGCTGTTCTGGACCGTGCTGGGCAGCGTGGGGGCATTGCCGTTCCTGTTTTCGGAACGGCCCAATTTGTCGCTGACCGACGCCTTCTTTGAATCCTTCTCGGGATTGACGACCACCGGCGCAACGACGCTGGTGGGGCTGGACTCGTTGCCGAAGGCTATTCTTTTCTATCGCCAAATGCTGCAATGGATGGGCGGCATGGGGATCATCGTGTTGGCGGTGGCGATACTGCCGATACTCGGCGTCGGCGGCATGCAGCTGTATCGGGCGGAAATGCCCGGGCCGCTGAAAGATAACAAGATGCGTCCACGCATCGCCGAAACCGCTAAAACCCTGTGGCTAATCTATGTGTTGCTGACCGTCGCCTGTGCGCTGGCGCTCTGGGGGGCTGGGATGTCGGTGTTCGATGCCATCGGCCACAGTTTCTCGACCATCGCCATCGGCGGTTTTTCTACCCACGACGCCAGTATCGGTTATTACGCCAGCCCGACCATCAACACCATCATCGCCGTGTTCCTGCTGATTTCCGGCTGTAACTACGGCCTGCACTTCGCTTTGCTGAGCGGCCGCAGCCTGAAGGTGTATGGGCGCGATCCTGAATTCCGCATGTTTATCTTCGTTCAGTTGACGTTGGTGGTGGTGTGTACGTTGGTGCTCTGGGGACATGGCGTCTATAAGAGCGGTATGGAAACGCTCAATCAGGCGTTCTTCCAGGTGGTATCGATGGCGACTACGGCCGGTTTCACGACCGACAGCATCGCCAAGTGGCCGCTGTTCCTGCCGATGTTGTTGCTGTGCTCGGCGTTCATCGGCGGTTGCGCCGGCTCGACCGGCGGCGGCCTGAAGGTGATCCGTATCCTGCTTCTGTACCTGCAAGGTTCGCGCGAGTTGAAAAGGCTGGTGCACCCCAACGCGGTCTATACCATCAAATTGGGCAACCGTGCGCTGCCGGAACGCATTCTGGAGGCGGTGTGGGGATTCTTCTCTGCTTATGCGCTGGTGTTTATCGTCAGCATGCTGGCGATCATTGCCACCGGCGTTGACGACTTTTCCGCGTTCGCCGCAGTGACGGCAACGCTCAATAACCTCGGCCCCGGTCTGGGCGTAGTGGCGGATAACTTCACCACGATGCCGGCGGCGGCCAAATGGGTCCTGGTGGTGACGATGCTGTTCGGGCGCCTGGAAGTGTTTACATTGCTGGTGCTGTTCACGCCAACCTTCTGGCGTGAGTAAGCCTGATATAAGGAGTAGGCCATGAAGGCATTGATACTTTATTCGAGCCGTGACGGGCAAACACGTGCTATCGCTTCTTATATAGCAAGCAAGTTGCAGGACACGCTGCGTTGTGAGGTGATCGATCTGCTGCAGGCAGAACAGGTCGATCTTAACCAGTATCAGCAGGTGATGATCGGCGCTTCTATCCGTTACGGGCACTTTAACCCGGCGCTGGATAAATTCGTCAAGCGTCATGCTGAGCAGTTGAATCGGATGCCGAGCGCATTCTTTGCCGTCAACCTGACCGCGCGCAAACCGGAAAAGCGTTCGCCACAAACCAACGCCTATACCCGCAAGTTCCTGTTGGCTTCGCCGTGGCAGCCAAAACAGTGCGCGGTGTTTGCCGGCGCATTGCGTTATCCGCGCTATCGCTGGTTCGATCGCATCATGATTCAATTCATTATGCGTATGACGGGCGGTGAAACGGATACCAGTAAGGAAGTGGAGTACACAGATTGGCAACAGGTCGACCGCTTTGCCCAGGAATTTAGCCAGATCCAGTACGAAAAGTGACAAAAACGCGGGTTTGGCCAGCGTTTTGCCGAAAAAATCCGCGCTTGAAAAGTTTTTTGCATTTAGGGGTTGCGGCCCGCCGAGAACTCCCTATAATGCGCCTCCACTGACCGGGAACAACGACTGACAAGCCGCCGGGTCAGCGAGAGAAAAGCGAAATAAACGCTTGACTCTCCGGGTGAAAAGCGTAATATACGCCACCTCGAGTTAGCAAGCGAAAGCGACTAACTCACTGCTCTTTAACAATTTATCAGACAATCTGTGTGGGCACTCCACAAGACGATATCCAGCATCTTCGGATGCAAAAAAATATCAAGTCTTGAAGAGTGACTAACTGAAGTAAAATTCATGCAGTAAATCTTTGAGCATCGCTTCTCGAGTGGAAGCAAATCAAGCTTTTAATTGAAGAGTTTGATCATGGCTCAGATTGAACGCTGGCGGCAGGCTTAACACATGCAAGTCGAGCGGTAGCACAGGGGAGCTTGCTCCCTGGGTGACGAGCGGCGGACGGGTGAGTAATGTCTGGGAAACTGCCTGATGGAGGGGGATAACTACTGGAAACGGTAGCTAATACCGCATAACGTCGCAAGACCAAAGAGGGGGACCTTCGGGCCTCTTGCCATCAGATGTGCCCAGATGGGATTAGCTAGTAGGTGGGGTAATGGCTCACCTAGGCGACGATCCCTAGCTGGTCTGAGAGGATGACCAGCCACACTGGAACTGAGACACGGTCCAGACTCCTACGGGAGGCAGCAGTGGGGAATATTGCACAATGGGCGCAAGCCTGATGCAGCCATGCCGCGTGTGTGAAGAAGGCCTTCGGGTTGTAAAGCACTTTCAGCGAGGAGGAAGGTGGTGAACTTAATACGTTCATCAATTGACGTTACTCGCAGAAGAAGCACCGGCTAACTCCGTGCCAGCAGCCGCGGTAATACGGAGGGTGCAAGCGTTAATCGGAATTACTGGGCGTAAAGCGCACGCAGGCGGTTTGTTAAGTCAGATGTGAAATCCCCGGGCTCAACCTGGGAACTGCATTTGAAACTGGCAAGCTAGAGTCTCGTAGAGGGGGGTAGAATTCCAGGTGTAGCGGTGAAATGCGTAGAGATCTGGAGGAATACCGGTGGCGAAGGCGGCCCCCTGGACGAAGACTGACGCTCAGGTGCGAAAGCGTGGGGAGCAAACAGGATTAGATACCCTGGTAGTCCACGCTGTAAACGATGTCGATTTGGAGGTTGTGCCCTTGAGGCGTGGCTTCCGGAGCTAACGCGTTAAATCGACCGCCTGGGGAGTACGGCCGCAAGGTTAAAACTCAAATGAATTGACGGGGGCCCGCACAAGCGGTGGAGCATGTGGTTTAATTCGATGCAACGCGAAGAACCTTACCTACTCTTGACATCCAGAGAACTTAGCAGAGATGCTTTGGTGCCTTCGGGAACTCTGAGACAGGTGCTGCATGGCTGTCGTCAGCTCGTGTTGTGAAATGTTGGGTTAAGTCCCGCAACGAGCGCAACCCTTATCCTTTGTTGCCAGCGGTTCGGCCGGGAACTCAAAGGAGACTGCCAGTGATAAACTGGAGGAAGGTGGGGATGACGTCAAGTCATCATGGCCCTTACGAGTAGGGCTACACACGTGCTACAATGGCATATACAAAGAGAAGCGACCTCGCGAGAGCAAGCGGACCTCATAAAGTATGTCGTAGTCCGGATTGGAGTCTGCAACTCGACTCCATGAAGTCGGAATCGCTAGTAATCGTAGATCAGAATGCTACGGTGAATACGTTCCCGGGCCTTGTACACACCGCCCGTCACACCATGGGAGTGGGTTGCAAAAGAAGTAGGTAGCTTAACCTTCGGGAGGGCGCTTACCACTTTGTGATTCATGACTGGGGTGAAGTCGTAACAAGGTAACCGTAGGGGAACCTGCGGTTGGATCACCTCCTTACCTAAAGATATTGCTTCGAGTGGCGTGCTCACACAGATTGTCTGATGAAAAGTAACGAGCAAAGCGCTACCTGTTGATGCCATGAGTCATTCATGCTGATACGAACCGATTAAGTTATTCAGTTTAATCGGATTTTCGTGTCCCCATCGTCTAGAGGCCTAGGACACTGCCCTTTCACGGCTGTAACAGGGGTTCGAATCCCCTTGGGGACGCCATTCCGATAATGAGTGAAAGACATTATCACCGGTTAGCGATAACCGAAAAAATCTTAAAGATGACTTGCGAGTCATGTTTAAGATATTGCTCTTTAACAATCTGGAACAAGCTGAAAATTGAAACATGACGGCTGAAATTTATCCCTCCGTAGATGTACTGGGATGAAGAGTAACCTGTCATAGAGTCTCTCAAATGTTTGCAGCACGAACGATGGAAACATCTTCGGGTTGTGAGGTTAAGTGACTAAGCGTACACGGTGGATGCCTAGGCAGTCAGAGGCGATGAAGGGCGTGCTAATCTGCGAAAAGCGTCGGTAAGGTGATATGAACCGTTATAACCGGCGATACCCGAATGGGGAAACCCAGTGTGTTTCGACACACTATCATGTCATGAATACATAGTGGCATGAGGCGAACCGGGGGAACTGAAACATCTAAGTACCCCGAGGAAAAGAAATCAACCGAGATTCCCCCAGTAGCGGCGAGCGAACGGGGAGGAGCCCAGAACCTGAATCGGCTTGTGTGTTAGTGGAAGCGTCTGGAAAGTCGCGCAGCAAAGGGTGATAGCCCCGTACACTAAAATGCACAGGTCGTGAGTTCGATGAGTAGGGCGGGACACGTGACATCCTGTCTGAATATGGGGGGACCATCCTCCAAGGCTAAATACTCCTGACTGACCGATAGTGAACCAGTACCGTGAGGGAAAGGCGAAAAGAACCCCGGCGAGGGGAGTGAAATAGAACCTGAAACCGTGTACGTACAAGCAGTGGGAGCACCTTCGTGGTGTGACTGCGTACCTTTTGTATAATGGGTCAGCGACTTATATTTTGTAGCAAGGTTAACCGTATAGGGGAGCCGTAGGGAAACCGAGTCTTAACTGGGCGATTAGTTGCAAGGTATAGACCCGAAACCCGGTGATCTAGCCATGGGCAGGTTGAAGGTTGGGTAACACTAACTGGAGGACCGAACCGACTAATGTTGAAAAATTAGCGGATGACTTGTGGCTGGGGGTGAAAGGCCAATCAAACCGGGAGATAGCTGGTTCTCCCCGAAAGCTATTTAGGTAGCGCCTCGTGAACTCATCTTCGGGGGTAGAGCACTGTTTCGGCTAGGGGGCCATCCCGGCTTACCAAACCGATGCAAACTCCGAATACCGAAGAATGTTATCACGGGAGACACACGGCGGGTGCTAACGTCCGTCGTGAAGAGGGAAACAACCCAGACCGCCAGCTAAGGTCCCAAAGTCATGGTTAAGTGGGAAACGATGTGGGAAGGCATAGACAGCCAGGATGTTGGCTTAGAAGCAGCCATCATTTAAAGAAAGCGTAATAGCTCACTGGTCGAGTCGGCCTGCGCGGAAGATGTAACGGGGCTAAACCATGCACCGAAGCTGCGGCAGCGACGCTTAGGCGTTGTTGGGTAGGGGAGCGTTCTGTAAGCCGTTGAAGGTGGCCTGTGAGGGTTGCTGGAGGTATCAGAAGTGCGAATGCTGACATAAGTAACGATAAAGCGGGTGAAAAGCCCGCTCGCCGGAAGACCAAGGGTTCCTGTCCAACGTTAATCGGGGCAGGGTGAGTCGACCCCTAAGGCGAGGCTGAAAAGCGTAGTCGATGGGAAACAGGTTAATATTCCTGTACTTGGTGTTACTGCGAAGGGGGGACGGAGAAGGCTAGGCTAGCCGGGCGACGGTTGTCCCGGTTTAAGCGTGTAGGGGGTGTGACCTGGTAAATCCGGTTGCATATTAACCCTGAGGCGTGATGACGATGCACTACGGTGCAGAAGTAGTTGATGCCCTGCTTCCAGGAAAATCCTCTAAGCATCAGGTAACATTAAATCGTACCCCAAACCGACACAGGTGGTCAGGTAGAGAATACCAAGGCGCTTGAGAGAACTCGGGTGAAGGAACTAGGCAAAATGGTGCCGTAACTTCGGGAGAAGGCACGCTGGCATGTAGGTGAAGTCCCTCGCGGATGGAGCTGAAGCCAGTCGAAGATACCAGCTGGCTGCAACTGTTTAATAAAAACACAGCACTGTGCAAACACGAAAGTGGACGTATACGGTGTGACGCCTGCCCGGTGCTGGAAGGTTAATTGATGGGGTCAGCCGCAAGGCGAAGCTCTTGATCGAAGCCCCAGTAAACGGCGGCCGTAACTATAACGGTCCTAAGGTAGCGAAATTCCTTGTCGGGTAAGTTCCGACCTGCACGAATGGCGTAATGATGGCCAGGCTGTCTCCACCCGAGACTCAGTGAAATTGAACTCGCTGTGAAGATGCAGTGTACCCGCGGCAAGACGGAAAGACCCCGTGAACCTTTACTATAGCTTGACACTGAACATTGAGCCTTGATGTGTAGGATAGGTGGGAGGCTTTGAAGCGTGGACGCCAGTCTGCGTGGAGCCATCCTTGAAATACCACCCTTTAATGTTTGATGTTCTAACTCGGCCCCATAATCTGGGGTGAGGACAGTGTCTGGTGGGTAGTTTGACTGGGGCGGTCTCCTCCCAAAGAGTAACGGAGGAGCACGAAGGTTAGCTAATCACGGTCGGACATCGTGAGGTTAGTGCAAAGGCATAAGCTAGCTTGACTGCGAGAGTGACGGCTCGAGCAGGTACGAAAGTAGGTCTTAGTGATCCGGTGGTTCTGAATGGAAGGGCCATCGCTCAACGGATAAAAGGTACTCCGGGGATAACAGGCTGATACCGCCCAAGAGTTCATATCGACGGCGGTGTTTGGCACCTCGATGTCGGCTCATCACATCCTGGGGCTGAAGTAGGTCCCAAGGGTATGGCTGTTCGCCATTTAAAGTGGTACGCGAGCTGGGTTTAGAACGTCGTGAGACAGTTCGGTCCCTATCTGCCGTGGGCGTTGGAAGATTGAGAGGGGTTGCTCCTAGTACGAGAGGACCGGAGTGAACGCACCACTGGTGTTCGGGTTGTCATGCCAATGGCATTGCCCGGTAGCTAAGTGCGGAAAAGATAAGCGCTGAAAGCATCTAAGCGCGAAACTTGCCTCAAGATGAGTCTTCCCTGGGCCTTTAAGGCCCCTGAAGGAACGTTTAAGACTAAGACGTTGATAGGCTGGGTGTGTAAGTGCAGCGATGCATTGAGCTAACCAGTACTAATGATCCGTGAGGCTTAACCTTACAACACCGAAGGTGTTTTTAGAGAGATTTTCAGCGAAGTTCCGAGATTGGTTCTGATGGCTTCACGGGAGTGAGGCGGTTGGAATGAAACAGAATTTGCCTGGCGGCAATAGCGCGGTGGTCCCACCTGACCCCATGCCGAACTCAGAAGTGAAACGCCGTAGCGCCGATGGTAGTGTGGGGTCTCCCCATGCGAGAGTAGGACACTGCCAGGCATCAAATAAAGCCGAAAGCCCTGAACTGACGTTCAGGGCTTTTTGCTATGCGTAAAATAAATATACTGGCTGTATCTATTACTTTGAAAAATACCTTTTTGGCATATGTAGCTTATTCTTATAAGGAATAATAATGTTTTTTGCCAGAGAAATAGCCAGATTAATATATAATTGATAGCTTCAGATTATTATTTAAATAATAAAAATGCCTATTTATTAATGTGTTGATAAGAAATATCTGGCTATATCAAAGATAAATCTTAATTCTTTAGTGTATTATTCGATAAATTTCACGTTAATTAAAACAAATATTAGCCAGACGCCTCGAATCGAGTAGACTAGGCGAAAGATTATTTCCGTATAGGTACTGAACGTTATGTCTACTGAAAGCGCGTCTTTAAAAAACCACAATACGTTTGCGCTCCCGGTCAACGCAGCGCACCTGATCATGGCCGATAGAATTGAGCTGATGCTCAAGGTGTGGCAACAAACGCGCAAGCGTCAGGAGCCGCTGCTGATTCTCGGTGAAGGTAGCAACGTGCTGTTCCTGGAGGATTTCTCGGGCACGGTAATGGTCAATCAGTTGAAGGGTATCGATGTTCGAGAAGATAACGATGCCTGGTATCTCCACGTCAGCTCCGGTGAAAATTGGCATGACCTGGTGCAATATACGCTGCAGGCTGGGATCTGCGGCCTGGAAAACCTGGCGTTGATCCCTGGATTGGCCGGTTCCGCCCCTATTCAGAACATCGGCGCCTACGGCGTCGAATTGAAAGACGTCTGCGAGTATGTCGATTTGCTGGACTTCTCTACCGGCGCTATCGATCGCATCCCGGCTGCCGAGTGTGGTTTTGGCTACCGGGAAAGCATTTTCAAGCACCGTTTCCAAACTGGGCATGTCATTGTCGGGCTGGGTCTGCGTCTCAACAAACAGTGGCAACCCAAATTGAGTTACGGCGATCTGGCCAAGCTGGAGCCCACCACGGTGACGCCGCTTCAGGTATTTGAATCCGTATGTGCTATGCGTCGCAGCAAGCTGCCCGATCCGCGCGAAACCGGCAATGCCGGCAGCTTCTTCAAGAATCCTTTGGTGAACGCAGAGAAAGCCGCAGAACTCGTCGCCAAATATCCTGGCATGCCGCATTATCCGCAGCAGGATGGTCAGGTGAAGCTGGCCGCCGGCTGGCTTATCGACCAATGCGAGCTGAAAGGATATCGCATCGGTGGTGCTGCGGTACACCGCCAGCAGGCGCTGGTGCTGGTGAACATCGACAATGCCCACAGCCAGGATGTGGTGGCGCTGGCGCGCCACGTACGCAAGACGGTGGCCGATAAATTCGGTGTGTGGTTGGAGCCTGAGGTGCGCTTTATTGGCGCGACCGGTGAGCTGAATGCCGTGGCGGTGCTGTCATGAAAGATACCAAGGTTCCGTTAAAACTGATCGCGTTGTTGGCCGACGGCGAATTCCATTCCGGGGAACACCTCGGTGAGTCACTCGGCATGAGCCGTGCTGCGATCAATAAGCATATTCAAACCATTCGCGAGTGGGGGCTGGATGTCTTTACCGTGCCTGGCAAAGGGTACAGCTTGCCTGCCCCCATGCCGCTATTGGAGGCGGAACGCATTCTAAAAGGGTTGGACGACAAACGCGTTACCGTGTTGCCGGTAGTCGACTCTACCAATCAATATTTGCTGGATCGTATCGAAACACTACAATCTGGCGACGCCTGCATCGCTGAGTATCAACTGGCTGGCCGTGGTCGTCGTGGGCGCCAGTGGATTTCGCCGTTTGGCGCCAATTTATACCTGTCGATGTTTTGGCGATTGGAACAGGGGCCAGCTGCGGCGATGGGGCTGAGCCTGGTGATCGGCATGGTGATGGCGGAGGTCTTGCAGCGCCTTGGTGCTAAAGACGTGCGAGTAAAATGGCCCAACGACCTCTACCTGAACGATCGCAAATTGGCAGGGATCCTGGTCGAGTTGACAGGAAAAACTGGCGATGCGGCTCAGTTGGTCATCGGTGCTGGCATTAATTTGGCGATGCGGGATACCAATGCCGGGGGGATCAACCAAGGTTGGATCAACCTGCAAGAAGCCGGCATTAACATCGATCGTAATGAGCTGACTGCTACTTTGCTCAATGAATTGCGGCAGTCGTTAAAACAATTCGAGATAGATGGGCTGGGGCCATTCATTGGTCGTTGGCGCACGTTGGATAATTTTATCGACAGACCGGTCAAACTGCTGATTGGTGAGCGGCAGATTGTAGGCATCGCACGAGGCATCGATTCGCAGGGGGCACTGCTGCTGGAACAAGATGGGGAGATCAAACCCTTTATCGGCGGAGAGATATCGCTGCGCAGTGCAGAATAGCGAGCGCAACCAAGGGGACGTTACCGTCCCCTTGAGCGATCGGTAGTCTTACTTTCTTAAGCGCACGCTTTCAACGGCATGGTTGGCGCTTTTGGTCATGATCAGGCTGGCGCGTTCGCGGGTAGGTAGTATATTCTGCTGCAAATTCAAGCCGTTAATTTCATTCCACAATTGTGTAGCGATATTAATCGCTTCCGGTTCCGGCAATTTTGAATAGTTATGGAAATAAGAATCGGGATTGGAAAATGCGCCCTGACGGAATTTCAGGAAACGATTGATATACCAGCTTTGCAATAGCGTCTCCGGGGCATCGACATATATGGAGAAGTCGACAAAATCGGAAACGAATACGCGATGAGGATCGTGCGGGTAATCCATACCGCTTTGCAATACGTTAAGCCCTTCCAGGATCAGAATATCCGGTTGCTCGATGACTTTATTACCCTCAGGTACAACGTCATAGATTAAATGAGAATAAACCGGAGCGGTAACGCGTTTGGCGCCGGATTTCACTTCTGACACGAATTTCACCAGGCTATGCATATCGTAAGACTGCGGGAAGCCTTTTTTCTTCATCAGGCCGCGTTCGTTCAGCACCTTATTAGGATGCAAGAAGCCGTCGGTCGTGATCAACTCAACGCTGCGGTGTTCCGGCCAGCGGCTCAGCAACGCCTGCAACAGACGTGCGGTCGTGCTCTTACCTACGGCTACGCTGCCGGCGATGCCGATGACATAGGGAATTTTTTGCCCGTCGGTGCCGAGGAATTGCTCGAGCACCGCCTGTCGGCGCAGGTTGGAACTGATATAGAAGTTCAATAGTCGTGACAGCGGCAGATAAATCTGCGCAACTTCTTCCAACGAGAGATCTTCGTTAATCCCTTTCAGCTTAACGATCTCTTCTTCCGATAACGTCAGCGGCACCGAATCTCGCAACGCAGCCCATTGGGTACGATCGAACTGTAGGTAAGGCGTTGCTAAAGATTGATCTCTTTTTATCATAAGCCAAATTCTGCCTGTTAACGCAGGTTGGGAAAGGCGCCGGACGCCAACTCCAGAGAATAAACAAGCTGCATATTATAGACAGCTTCGTTTTTGGCGTAGACTTTTTTCGCAAAAGTTGTCGATAGGCAGCAGTTTATGTCAATTGTGCGAAGCGGCGCGCAGTTGATAAGGCGGGGTTGCAAGGCGGTATCATCGGGGCCGGATACCGCCTGAAGGCTAGCAGGCAATGGCGCGCGAAGGTTGGTTTACGGTGAATAGACGTTTGTAATAAATGACGGTCGGATGATAATGCCCATCGGGGCCCGCTGCATAATCCGGTAGCTCGCCCAAACAGCGATAACCCAGGCTGCGATAAAGCGCTTCAGCCGCTGAGCCAGCCTGCGTATCCAGGTACAATAGCCCGCGCTGCTGTTGCAGTGCCGCCTGCTCCAACGTCTTCATCAGCGCCAGACCTACGCCGTTGCGGCGAGCGCGGCTATGCACCAATAGCTTCACCACCTCCGCACGATTACGGCCATTCGGTTTCTGGCAGAGCTCGAGTTGCACGGTGCCAACGACGCCGCGTTCGTCGCGGGCAATCCACAATAGCAGCTCGCTTTTGGCCAAGGCGGGACGCAGGCTGTGGAAGTAACTCTCGGCGTCTTCATGCGGGATTAAGGTGTCGTAGCCCACTGAAGCACCGTGGGTGACCGCATCGGTCAACAGGCGAGCCAATTCATCGCGATAAATCGGGAGCGTAGCGGCGTTGATAGGCACTATTTTCATCGGTCATTCCTCCAGAGATGGGGGTAATGAAGATAAGCAATAACTGCGCCAGAACGACGAAAGGCATAGCCACGGCGAAAGAGCGAGCAATAAGTGTAGTTCACGCCACGAACCTGGGCAGCGATCCTCTTTTTGGTGCATCGATCCCGCTCACGGTTTACCGACGCAGGTTACGTGTTTTGAGAAGCCCGACACGGAGAAAGGGGCTCTCAATGCTTGCAAAAAGTGGATAAAATTGTAGAGAATGATTGCCGCAAGTGATGAATGTTTGCACGCCGCAGGCTGCGAATTGCATGACAGCATGCAAAATTGACTGATTTGTGAGCGAAAGTGCGCGTAAAGCAATTTTTTTGTTGCATAGGCCGTCCGCTCTACCTAGAATGCGCTGCACTTGATGCCGGCTTAGCTCAGTAGGTAGAGCAACTGACTTGTAATCAGTAGGTCACCAGTTCGATTCCGGTAGCCGGCACCATTCAAGTCACAAGTAGTTAAAATCTGGTGGGGTTCCCGAGCGGCCAAAGGGAGCAGACTGTAAATCTGCCGTCACAGACTTCGAAGGTTCGAATCCTTCCCCCACCACCAAATCTTGCCTTCGGCGATTAACTGAGATGCGATAAATACCGCAGCGGTTGATGGCGGGAGGAGAGGGCGAAAGCCTTCGGCAAGGTTCGAGCTGTGCAGCGCAAGGCGCAGCCGGCCCGAAGGATGCGAAGCGAGTGATGAATAGTCCTGCTCCATCCCAAAATTCTACAGAAAAATCAGGTAGCCGAGTTCCAGGATGCGGGCATCGTATAATGGCTATTACCTCAGCCTTCCAAGCTGATGATGTGGGTTCGATTCCCACTGCCCGCTCCAAGATGTGCTGATATAGCTCAGTTGGTAGAGCGCACCCTTGGTAAGGGTGAGGTCGGCAGTTCGAATCTGCCTATCAGCACCACTTCTTAATTTCTCGCCCCCTGATTTTCTTTCTGTTCTGGATTCAACGAGCAAATGCTTGGTTGATGTGGTGATACCACCGATTTATCCGTGTCTTAGAGGGACAATCGATGTCTAAAGAAAAGTTTGAACGTACAAAACCGCACGTTAACGTCGGTACTATCGGCCACGTTGACCACGGTAAAACTACCCTGACTGCAGCGATCACCACCGTTCTGGCTAAAACCTACGGCGGTTCTGCACGTGCTTTCGACCAGATCGATAACGCGCCAGAAGAAAAAGCTCGTGGTATCACCATCAACACCTCTCACGTTGAGTATGACACCCCGACTCGTCACTACGCGCACGTTGACTGCCCAGGGCACGCCGACTACGTGAAAAACATGATCACCGGTGCTGCTCAGATGGACGGCGCGATCCTGGTAGTAGCTGCGACTGACGGCCCAATGCCTCAGACTCGTGAGCACATCCTGCTGGGTCGTCAGGTTGGCGTTCCTTTCATCATCGTATTCATGAACAAATGCGACATGGTTGATGATGAAGAGCTGCTGGAACTGGTAGAAATGGAAGTTCGCGAACTGCTGTCCGCGTACGACTTCCCAGGCGATGACCTGCCAGTGATCCGCGGTTCCGCGCTGAAAGCGCTGGAAGGCGAAGCTGAGTGGGAAGCGAAAATCATCGAACTGGCCGAAGCCCTGGACAGCTACATCCCAGAGCCAGAGCGTGCTATCGACAAGCCGTTCCTGCTGCCAATCGAAGACGTATTCTCCATCTCCGGTCGTGGTACCGTTGTTACCGGTCGTGTTGAGCGCGGTATCATCAAAGTTGGCGAAGAAGTTGAAATCGTTGGTATCAAAGACACCGTTAAGTCTACCTGTACTGGCGTTGAAATGTTCCGCAAACTGCTGGACGAAGGCCGTGCTGGTGAGAACGTAGGTGTTCTGCTGCGTGGTATCAAACGTGAAGAAATCGAACGTGGTCAGGTACTGGCTAAACCAGGCTCCATCAAGCCACACACCCAGTTCGAATCTGAAGTGTACATCCTGAGCAAAGATGAAGGTGGTCGTCACACGCCATTCTTCAAAGGCTACCGTCCACAGTTCTACTTCCGTACCACTGACGTGACCGGTACCATCGAACTGCCAGAAGGCGTAGAGATGGTAATGCCAGGCGACAACGTGAACATGGTTGTCACCCTGATTCACCCAATTGCGATGGACGACGGTCTGCGTTTCGCAATCCGTGAAGGCGGCCGTACCGTTGGCGCAGGCGTTGTTGCTAAAGTTATCGCTTAATCGCTGATAAAGTTTGACGCGACACGCGGTAAAAGGGCATCATTTGATGCCCTTTTTCTACGCTGTGAACTAGAACCTATCTCATCAGCGATTTTGCAGTCATAATCATTGGTGAGATGGGCTCTTAAACCGTATTGACTGAATACGTCATGGCGTAAAACACCGGGATATTGCTATTGCGGTATCCGATCGGTTTGGTTTGCCTCGCAATGCGAGGCAAAGTTGTTTGTTCTGAATCATCATTGTGACAGGTTGGTTTATGAGTGCGAATACCGAGGCTCAAGGGAGCGGACGCGGCCTGGAAGCGGCAAAGTGGCTGATCGTCGCCGTTCTGTTGGTTGTGGCTATTGTCGGTAACTATTACTACCGTGATTTAAGCCTGCCATTGCGCGCGCTGGCAGTTGTGCTGATCATCGCCGTTGCAGGTGCAGTGGCTCTGATGACCACCAAAGGCAAAGCCACCGTTGCGTTTGCCCGCGAAGCGCGTACCGAAGTACGTAAAGTGATTTGGCCAACTCGTCAGGAAACGCTACACACCACGTTGATCGTTGCCGCGGTAACCGCCGTGATGTCACTGATTCTGTGGGGACTGGATGGTATTCTGGTCCGTCTGGTGTCGTTTATTACTGGCCTG
This sequence comes from Serratia bockelmannii, assembly GCF_051803255.1. Classification (NCBI taxonomy): domain Bacteria; kingdom Pseudomonadati; phylum Pseudomonadota; class Gammaproteobacteria; order Enterobacterales; family Yersiniaceae; genus Serratia; species Serratia bockelmannii. The sequence continues at coordinate 296,090 of NZ_CP196512.1, forward strand.
AGGTTCTAAAATGTCTGAAGCTCCAAAAAAACGTTGGTACGTCGTTCAGGCGTTTTCCGGTTTTGAAGGTCGCGTAGCGCAATCGCTGCGTGAACACATCAAACTGCACGATATGGAAGAGCTGTTCGGCGAAGTGATGGTGCCTACGGAAGAAGTGGTTGAAATCCGTGGTGGCCAGCGTCGCAAGAGCGAGCGTAAATTCTTCCCTGGCTACGTGCTGGTGCAGATGGTGATGAATGACGCCAGCTGGCACCTGGTGCGCAGCGTACCGCGTGTCATGGGGTTCATCGGCGGCACGTCTGACCGTCCTGCGCCTATCAGCGATAAAGAAGTTGATGCGATCATGAACCGCCTGCAGCAGGTTGGTGACAAACCGCGTCCGAAGACGCTGTTCGAGCCGGGCGAGCTGGTGCGCGTCAACGATGGCCCGTTTGCCGATTTCAACGGCGTGGTCGAAGAAGTCGATTACGAAAAGAGCCGCCTGAAAGTTTCCGTTTCCATCTTCGGCCGTGCAACGCCGGTGGAACTGGACTTCAGCCAGGTTGAAAAAGGCTGATCGAATAATCAGCAATAAGCGGTCCGTTGCCGCTTGTCAAAGGCGCGAAATTGAACTACAATTTCGCGCCTTTTGTTTTTAGATGCCTTGCCTGATGCCTGTCTGGCGAGGTGAAACACGGGGAGCCTTTTGCGAGGCGATACTACCCAAACCGAGGAAATTTAAATGGCTAAGAAAGTACAAGCCTACGTCAAGCTGCAAGTTGCAGCTGGTATGGCGAACCCGAGCCCACCAGTGGGTCCAGCTCTGGGTCAGCAGGGCGTTAACATCATGGAATTCTGTAAGGCATTCAACGCTAAGACTGACAGCGTTGAAAAAGGTCTGCCGATTCCGGTTGTTATCACCGTTTATTCTGATCGCTCCTTCACTTTCGTTACCAAAACCCCGCCAGCAGCAGTTCTGCTGAAAAAAGCGGCTGGTATCAAGTCTGGTTCCGGTAAGCCGAACAAAGACAAAGTAGGTAAAGTGACCCGTGCTCAGGTACGTGAAATCGCAGAAACCAAAGCTGCGGACATGACTGGTTCTGACGTTGAAGCGATGACTCGCTCCATCGAAGGTACCGCTCGTTCCATGGGCCTGGTAGTGGAGGATTAAGAGATGGCTAAGCTGACCAAGCGCATGCGCGTGATCCGTGACAAAGTTGATGCTACTAAACAGTATGACATCACCGAAGCTGTTGCTCTGCTGAAAGAGCTGGCCACCGCTAAATTCGTAGAAAGCGTTGACGTTGCCGTTAACCTCGGCATCGACGCTCGTAAATCTGACCAAAACGTTCGTGGCGCTACCGTTCTGCCACACGGCACCGGTCGTTCCGTTCGCGTTGCCGTATTTGCCCAAGGCGCTAACGCTGAAGCAGCGAAAGCTGCCGGCGCAGAGCTGGTAGGTATGGACGATCTGGCTGACCAGATCAAGAAAGGCGAAATGAACTTCGACGTTGTTATTGCTTCCCCGGATGCAATGCGCGTTGTAGGTCAACTGGGCCAGATCCTGGGTCCACGCGGCCTGATGCCAAACCCGAAAGTGGGTACCGTTACTCCGAACGTTGCTGAAGCAGTGAAAAACGCTAAAGCTGGTCAGGTTCGCTACCGTAACGACAAAAACGGCATCATCCATACCACTATCGGTAAGGTTGATTTCGACGCAGACAAGCTGAAAGAAAACCTGGAAGCCCTGCTGGTTGCGCTGAAAAAAGCAAAACCTTCTCAGGCGAAAGGCATGTACATCAAGAAAGTTAGCCTCTCCACCACCATGGGTGCTGGCGTTGCTATCGATCAGAGCGGTCTGTCTGCTGCAGCGAACTAATCGCACTTGCGATTATCGCTTTGACTTGGGGCCGAGATTTGTCTAGAATCTTATGCCCCAAGGTTTTGCTACTGGCTATGCCGTAGGCAAAACAAAGATTTTTCGGTTGGAGCCTGGCCTATCCAGGCCTCCGTCCAAGACCGCAGGTGTATCGCAAGATACTTAATCCTTCCTGCGTAGACGGTGACAGAGCCTAAGAAAATTTTTCTTTTTTATAAAAGAATGTCTTTGCTGGATTCTGCTCACCGTGTTAAGCCGCTCGGCGTGGCGTTTTACAAAGCGCCGAGTGAAGTGAGTTCCGGGGGATTTTCCCCGGCTAATCCAGGAGCAAAAAGCTAATGGCATTAAATCTTCAAGACAAACAAGCGATTGTTGCTGAAGTCAGCGAAGTAGCCAAAGGCGCGCTGTCTGCGGTTGTTGCGGATTCCCGCGGCGTTACCGTAGATAAAATGACTGAACTGCGTAAAGCAGGTCGTGAAGCTGGCGTTTACATGCGTGTTGTTCGCAACACCCTGATGCGTCGCGTAGTTGAAGGCACTCCATTCGAATGCCTGAAAGACACGTTTGTCGGTCCAACCTTGATTGCATTCTCTCACGAACACCCGGGCGCTGCTGCTCGTCTGTTCAAAGAGTTCGCGAAAGCGAATGCAAAATTCGAGGTTAAAGCTGCGGCCTTTGAAGGTGAGCTGATCCCAGCGGCGCAAATCGACCGCCTGGCGACGCTGCCAACTTACGAAGAAGCGATCGCACGCCTGATGGCAACCATGAAAGAAGCCGCTGCCGGCAAACTGGTTCGCACTCTGGCTGCAGTACGCGATCAGAAAGAAGCGGCGTAAGCCACTCTTTCTTAGCCTTTGCTAACGTATTTAAACTATTTCTGAATTTTAGGAACAATTGTTATGTCTATCACTAAAGACCAAATCCTGGAAGCAGTTGCCGCTATGTCCGTAATGGACGTTGTTGAACTGGTTTCCGCTATGGAAGAAAAATTCGGCGTTTCTGCTGCTGCTGCTGTAGCTGTAGCTGCTGGCCCAGCTGAAGCTGCTGAAGAGAAAACTGAATTCGACGTTATCCTGAAAGCTGCAGGCGCTAACAAAGTTGCTGTTATCAAAGCAGTACGTGGCGCTACCGGCCTGGGTCTGAAAGAAGCTAAAGACCTGGTTGAATCTGCTCCAGCCGCTCTGAAAGAAGGCGTGAGCAAAGATGACGCAGAAGCTCTGAAAAAATCTCTGGAAGAAGCTGGCGCAGAAGTTGAAGTTAAATAAGCCAACCTTTCCGGTTGCAGCCTAGTCTTTTAGGCTGATGGCTGGTGACTTTTTAGTCACCAGCCTTTTTGCGCTGTAGGGCGCCAGTAGCGTTTCACACTGTTTGGCTGCTGGTTTCGCCTCCCAATGTTTGTTTCTGTTGACGACTTAATATACCGCGGTCTTTGCACTACCAGGAGTTCTGGGGGAAGACGCGATGAAATGGTTTAAGCGTGATAGCAAGAGACATTGCGGAAAGTGTTCCCGCTTTCCGGTCGACAAAACGGTGTTGCATGAACTGTCCCTAATCGGACGGACAGATTGGGTCACTGATCAGCGAGCTGAGGAACCCTATGGTTTACTCCTATACCGAGAAAAAACGTATTCGTAAGGATTTTGGTAAACGTCCACAAGTGCTGGACATACCATATCTCCTTTCTATCCAGCTTGACTCGTTCCAGAAGTTTATCGAGCAAGATCCAGAAGGGCAGTACGGCCTTGAAGCCGCATTCCGTTCTGTTTTCCCTATCCAGAGCTACAGTGGCAATTCGGAGCTGCAATACGTTAGCTACCGTCTTGGTGAGCCGGTCTTCGACGTCAAAGAGTGCCAGATCCGTGGTGTGACGTTCTCTGCACCGCTGCGCGTAAAACTGCGCCTGGTTATCTATGAGCGCGAAGCGCCTGAAGGTACGGTCAAAGACATCAAGGAACAAGAAGTCTACATGGGCGAAATTCCGCTCATGACCGAAAACGGCACCTTTGTGATCAACGGTACTGAGAGGGTTATCGTATCTCAGTTGCACCGTAGTCCTGGCGTATTCTTCGACAGCGATAAGGGTAAAACCCACTCTTCGGGTAAAGTGCTGTACAACGCACGCATCATCCCTTACCGCGGTTCATGGTTGGACTTCGAGTTCGATCCGAAAGACAACCTGTTCGTGCGTATTGACCGTCGCCGCAAACTGCCTGCGACCATCATTCTGCGCGCGCTGAACTACACCACTGAACAGATCCTCGACCTGTTCTTTGACAAGATCGTCTTCGAAATCCGCGACAACAAGCTGCAGATGGAGCTGGTGCCAGAGCGCCTGCGTGGTGAGACCGCTTCGTTCGATATCGAAGCCAACGGCAAGATCTACGTAGAGAAAGGCCGTCGCATCACCGCTCGTCATATCCGTCAGCTGGAAAAAGACGACATTCAGAGCATTGAAGTACCGGTAGAGTACATCGCGGGCAAAGTGGTCGCGAAAGACTATATCGATACCAATACCGGCGAACTGATCTGCGCAGCCAACATGGAGCTGTCGCTGGATCTGCTGGCTAAACTGAGCCAGTCTGGCCACAAGCGCATCGAAACGCTGTTCACCAACGATCTGGATCACGGCGCGTACATCTCTGAAACGCTGCGTGTCGATCCGACCAACGATCGTCTGAGCTCGCTGGTAGAAATCTACCGCATGATGCGCCCTGGTGAGCCGCCAACGCGCGAAGCTGCCGAAAGCCTGTTCGAGAACCTGTTCTTCTCCGAAGACCGCTACGATCTGTCCGCGGTGGGTCGCATGAAGTTCAACCGTTCTCTGCTGCGCGACGAGATCGAAGGTTCGGGCATCCTGAGCAAAGACGACATCATCGAAGTGATGAAGAAGCTCATCGATATCCGTAACGGCAAGGGCGAAGTGGACGACATCGACCACTTGGGCAACCGTCGTATCCGCTCCGTCGGCGAAATGGCCGAGAACCAGTTCCGCGTAGGTCTGGTGCGTGTTGAGCGTGCGGTGAAAGAGCGTCTGTCTCTGGGCGATCTGGATACCCTGATGCCTCAGGACATGATCAACGCCAAGCCGATTTCGGCGGCGGTGAAAGAGTTCTTCGGTTCCAGCCAGCTGTCCCAGTTCATGGACCAGAACAACCCGCTGTCCGAGATCACGCACAAGCGTCGTATCTCCGCACTGGGCCCGGGCGGTCTGACCCGTGAGCGCGCCGGCTTTGAAGTTCGAGACGTACACCCGACCCACTACGGCCGCGTGTGCCCAATCGAAACGCCGGAAGGTCCAAACATCGGTCTGATCAACTCCCTGTCCGTGTACGCACAGACTAACGAGTATGGCTTCCTGGAAACCCCGTACCGCCGCGTGCGTGACGGCGTGGTGACCGATGAAATCAACTACCTGTCTGCTATTGAAGAAGGCAACTTCGTTATCGCCCAGGCGAACTCCAACCTGGATGAAGAAGGCCGCTTCGTAGAAGACCTGGTCACCTGCCGCAGCAAAGGCGAATCAAGCCTGTTCAGCCGCGACCAGGTTGACTACATGGACGTATCCACCCAGCAGGTCGTTTCCGTTGGTGCTTCACTGATTCCATTCCTGGAACACGATGACGCCAACCGTGCATTGATGGGTGCGAACATGCAACGTCAGGCCGTACCAACCCTGCGCGCTGACAAGCCGCTGGTCGGTACCGGTATGGAACGTGCTGTAGCGGTTGACTCCGGCGTAACCGCCGTTGCCAAACGCGGCGGTGTGATCCAGTACGTGGATGCTTCCCGTATCGTTATCAAAGTTAACGAAGACGAGATGTACCCGGGCGAAGCAGGTATCGATATTTACAACCTGACCAAGTACACCCGTTCTAACCAGAACACCTGCATCAACCAGATGCCGTGTGTGAGTCTGGGTGAGCCAATCGAGCGCGGTGACGTGCTGGCGGATGGCCCATCGACAGACCTGGGCGAACTGGCACTGGGCCAGAACATGCGCGTAGCGTTCATGCCTTGGAACGGCTACAACTTCGAAGACTCCATCTTGGTCTCCGAGCGCGTGGTGCAGGAAGATCGCTTCACCACCATCCACATCCAGGAACTGGCGTGCGTGTCTCGCGACACCAAGCTGGGGCCTGAAGAGATCACCGCCGACATTCCTAACGTGGGTGAAGCTGCGCTCTCCAAGCTGGATGAATCCGGTATCGTGTATATCGGTGCTGAAGTGACCGGCGGTGACATCCTGGTCGGTAAGGTAACGCCTAAAGGCGAAACCCAGCTGACGCCGGAAGAGAAACTGCTGCGTGCGATCTTCGGTGAGAAAGCGTCTGACGTTAAAGACTCTTCTCTGCGTGTGCCGAACGGCGTTTCCGGTACGGTTATCGACGTGCAGGTCTTCACCCGTGATGGCGTGGAAAAAGACAAGCGCGCGTTGGAAATCGAAGAGATGCAGCTGAAGCAGGCGAAGAAAGACCTGACGGAAGAACTGCAGATCCTGGAAGCCGGCCTGTTTGCACGTATCCACGCGGTGCTGGTTGCCGGTGGCATCGAAGCCGACAAGCTGAGCAAGCTGCCGCGCGATCGCTGGCTGGAACTGGGCCTGACCGACGAAGAGAAGCAAAACCAGCTGGAACAGCTGGCCGAGCAGTACGACGAACTGAAATCCGACTTCGAGAAGAAGCTGGAAGCCAAGCGTCGTAAGATCACTCAGGGCGACGATCTGGCGCCGGGCGTGCTGAAAATCGTCAAGGTTTATCTGGCCGTTAAACGTCAGATCCAACCGGGTGACAAGATGGCGGGCCGCCACGGTAACAAGGGTGTTATCTCCAAGATCAACCCGATCGAAGATATGCCTTACGATGAAAACGGCACGCCGGTAGACATCGTACTGAACCCGCTGGGCGTACCATCACGTATGAACATCGGTCAGATCCTGGAAACCCACCTGGGTATGGCTGCGAAAGGCATCGGTGAGAAAATCAACCAGATGCTGAAGCAGCAGCAGGAAGTGGCCAAGCTGCGTGAGTTCATCCAGAAGGCCTACGATCTGGGCGACGACGTTTGCCAGAAAGTTGACCTGAACACCTTCAGCGACGACGAAGTGCTGCGTCTGGCAGAGAACCTGAAAAAAGGTATGCCGATCGCAACGCCGGTGTTTGACGGTGCGAAAGAGACTGAAATCAAGAAGCTGCTGGAAATGGGTGGTATCCCGACCTCCGGTCAGATCACGCTGTTCGATGGCCGTACCGGTGAGCAATTCGAGCGCCAGGTTACTGTTGGCTATATGTACATGCTGAAACTGAACCACCTGGTTGACGATAAAATGCACGCCCGTTCAACCGGTTCTTACAGCTTGGTTACTCAGCAACCTCTGGGTGGTAAAGCGCAGTTCGGTGGTCAACGCTTCGGTGAGATGGAAGTGTGGGCACTGGAAGCATACGGCGCGGCTTATACCCTGCAGGAAATGCTCACCGTTAAGTCGGATGACGTTAACGGCCGTACCAAGATGTACAAAAACATCGTGGATGGCGACCACCGGATGGAGCCAGGCATGCCGGAATCCTTCAACGTACTGTTGAAAGAAATCCGCTCGCTCGGCATCAACATCGAACTGGAAGACGAGTAATCGTCATTCCGGCTCAGGCTCCCCGCCTAAGGGAGCCTGAGGGTGGTTGTTCAGGTCACACGGGTACCTACTGCGGTTGTGGGTACCCAACAGGTTTAACTCCGACAGGAGCCAATCCGTGAAAGACTTATTGAAGTTTCTGAAAGCGCAAACTAAGACCGAAGAGTTTGATGCGATCAAGATTGCTCTGGCCTCGCCAGACATGATCCGTTCGTGGTCGTTCGGTGAAGTTAAGAAGCCGGAAACCATTAACTACCGTACGTTCAAACCAGAACGTGACGGCCTTTTCTGCGCCCGTATCTTCGGGCCGGTAAAAGATTACGAGTGCCTGTGCGGTAAGTACAAGCGCTTGAAACACCGCGGCGTGATCTGTGAGAAGTGCGGCGTTGAAGTGACCCAGACCAAAGTGCGTCGTGAGCGCATGGGCCACATCGAGCTGGCTTCGCCGACCGCGCACATCTGGTTCCTGAAATCGCTGCCATCCCGCATCGGTTTGCTGCTGGATATGCCGCTGCGTGACATCGAACGCGTACTGTACTTCGAATCCTATGTGGTGGTCGAAGGCGGTATGACCAACCTCGAGCGTCGTCAGATCCTGACCGAAGAGCAGTATCTGGACGCGCTGGAAGAGTTCGGTGACGAATTCGACGCCAAGATGGGTGCGGAAGCTATTCAGGCCCTGTTGAAAAACATGGATCTGGAAGCCGAGTGCGAGCAGCTGCGTGAAGAGCTGAACGAAACCAACTCCGAAACCAAGCGCAAGAAGTTGACCAAGCGTATCAAGCTGCTGGAAGCGTTCGTACAGTCCGGTAACAAGCCGGAGTGGATGATCCTGACCGTGCTGCCGGTACTGCCGCCGGATCTGCGCCCGCTGGTTCCGCTGGATGGCGGTCGTTTCGCGACCTCGGATCTGAACGATCTGTATCGCCGCGTGATCAACCGTAACAACCGTCTGAAACGCCTGCTGGATCTGGCTGCGCCTGACATCATCGTGCGCAACGAAAAGCGTATGCTGCAAGAAGCGGTAGACGCCCTGCTGGATAACGGCCGTCGCGGTCGTGCCATCACCGGTTCCAACAAACGTCCTCTGAAATCTTTGGCCGACATGATCAAAGGTAAGCAGGGTCGTTTCCGTCAGAACCTGCTCGGTAAACGCGTTGACTACTCCGGCCGTTCCGTAATCACCGTAGGTCCATACCTGCGTCTGCATCAGTGCGGTCTGCCTAAAAAGATGGCGCTGGAGCTGTTCAAACCGTTCATCTACGGCAAGTTGGAGCTGCGTGGCCTGGCCACCACCATCAAAGCCGCCAAGAAAATGGTTGAGCGTGAAGAAGCCGTCGTTTGGGATATCCTGGACGAAGTGATCCGCGAACACCCGGTACTGCTGAACCGTGCACCAACCCTGCACCGTTTGGGTATCCAGGCGTTTGAACCGGTTCTGATCGAAGGTAAAGCGATCCAGCTGCACCCGCTGGTTTGTGCGGCCTATAACGCCGACTTCGATGGTGACCAGATGGCTGTTCACGTACCGCTGACGCTGGAAGCCCAGCTGGAAGCGCGTGCGCTGATGATGTCTACCAACAACATCCTGTCCCCAGCGAACGGCGAGCCAATCATCGTTCCTTCTCAGGACGTTGTACTGGGTCTGTACTACATGACCCGCGACTGTGTTAACGCCAAGGGCGAAGGCATGGTGCTGAACGGTTCCAAAGAAGCTGAGCGTGTTTACCGCGCCGGCCTGGCGTCTCTGCATGCGCGCGTTAAAGTGCGTATCACCGAAGACGTCAAAAACGCCGAAGGCGAATGGACTTCTCAGACCAGCATCATCGACACCACCATCGGCCGCGCCATCCTGTGGATGATCGTACCGAAAGGTCTGCCGTACTCGATCGTTAACCAGCCTTTGGGCAAGAAAGCGATCTCCAAGATGCTGAACACCTGTTACCGCATCCTGGGCCTGAAGCCGACCGTTATCTTTGCTGACCAGATCATGTACACCGGTTTTGCTTACGCAGCCCGTTCAGGCGCTTCCGTAGGTATCGACGACATGGTTATCCCGGCCAAGAAAGCGGAGATCATCGAAGAAGCGGAAACCGAAGTTGCCGAGATCCAGGAGCAGTTCCAGTCTGGTCTGGTTACCGCCGGCGAACGCTACAACAAAGTGATCGATATCTGGGCTGCAGCGAACGAACGCGTTGCGAAAGCGATGATGGAAAACCTGTCGGTAGAAGACGTGGTTAACCGTGACGGCGAAGTGGAACAGCAAGTTTCCTTCAACAGCATCTTTATGATGGCCGACTCCGGTGCGCGTGGTTCCGCCGCTCAGATTCGTCAGCTGGCCGGTATGCGTGGCCTGATGGCGAAGCCGGACGGCTCCATCATCGAAACGCCAATCACCGCGAACTTCCGTGAAGGTCTGAACGTACTCCAGTACTTCATCTCCACCCACGGTGCTCGTAAAGGTCTGGCGGATACCGCACTGAAAACCGCGAACTCCGGTTATCTGACCCGTCGTCTGGTTGACGTGGCGCAGGATCTGGTTGTGACCGAAGACGACTGTGGCACCCACGACGGCATCCTGATGACTCCGGTTATCGAAGGTGGCGACGTGAAAGAGCCGCTGCGTGAACGCGTTCTGGGCCGTGTGACGGCAGAAGACGTCCTCAAGCCGGGTACGGCGGACATTCTGGTGCCACGCAACACCCTGCTGAACGAGAAGGCGTGTGACCTGTTGGAAGAGAATTCTGTCGACAGCGTTAAAGTCCGTTCCGTAGTGAGCTGTGAAACCGACTTTGGTGTGTGTGCAAACTGCTACGGTCGCGACCTGGCACGTGGCCACATCATCAACAAAGGTGAAGCCATCGGCGTTATCGCGGCACAGTCCATCGGTGAGCCGGGTACACAGCTGACGATGCGTACGTTCCACATCGGTGGTGCGGCATCTCGTGCGGCTGCTGAATCCAGCATCCAGGTGAAAAACAAGGGTAGCCTCAAGCTGAGCAACGTGAAGTTCGTTATGAACGCCGCGGGCAAGCTGGTGATCACCTCGCGTAACACCGAACTGAAACTGATCGACGAATTCGGCCGTACCAAAGAAAGCTACAAGGTGCCTTACGGTGCCGTGATGGGCAAAGGCGACGGTGAAGAAGTTAACGGCGGCGAAACCGTTGCTAACTGGGATCCGCACACCATGCCGGTCATCAGTGAAGTCAGCGGCTTCATTCGCTTCGCGGATATGGTTGACGGCCAGACCATTACTCGCCAGACCGACGAACTGACCGGTTTGTCTTCTCTGGTCGTACTGGACAGCGCAGAGCGTACCGGTAGCGGTAAAGACCTGCGTCCGGCACTGAAAATCGTTGACGCTCAGGGCGAAGACGTATTGATCCCAGGTACTGATATGCCTGCTCAATACTTCCTGCCGGGCAAAGCGATCGTTCAGCTGGAAGACGGCATTCAGATCGGTGCGGGTGATACCCTGGCGCGTATTCCTCAGGAATCCGGCGGTACCAAGGATATTACCGGTGGTCTGCCGCGCGTTGCCGACCTGTTCGAAGCACGTCGTCCGAAAGAGCCGGCAATCCTGGCTGAAATCAGCGGGATTATCTCGTTCGGTAAAGAGACCAAAGGCAAACGTCGCCTGGTGATCTCTCCGCTGGACGGCAGCGACGCTTACGAAGAGATGATCCCGAAATGGCGTCAGCTCAACGTGTTCGAAGGCGAAGTGGTGGAACGTGGTGACGTCGTTTCCGACGGCCCAGAGTCTCCGCACGACATTCTGCGTCTGCGTGGCGTGCATGCGGTTACCCGCTACATCACCAACGAAGTGCAGGAAGTTTACCGTCTGCAAGGCGTTAAGATTAACGATAAGCACATCGAAGTTATCGTTCGTCAGATGCTGCGTAAAGGCACCATCGTTAGCGCTGGTGGCTCCGAGTTCCTGGAAGGCGAGCAGGCTGAAGTGTCTCGCGTCAAGATTGCCAACCGTCAGCTGGAAGCTGAAGGTAAAATCGCGGCAACCTTCTCGCGCGATCTGCTGGGTATCACCAAGGCTTCCTTGGCGACCGAGTCCTTCATCTCCGCTGCATCGTTCCAGGAAACGACGCGCGTTCTGACCGAAGCTGCCGTAGCCGGCAAGCGTGATGAACTGCGTGGCCTGAAAGAGAACGTTATCGTGGGCCGTCTGATCCCAGCCGGTACCGGTTACGCTTATCATCAGGATCGTATGCGTCGCCGTGCTCAGGGTGAAGCGCCGGTTGTTCCGCAAGTCAGCGCGGAAGAAGCGACGGCTAACCTGGCCGAGCTGCTCAACGCAGGCCTGGGCGGCAGCGACGACGAGTAATCGTCATCCGCGCCGCGGGCCCGGTACGCCGGGCCCATCGCCAGATAAACCGCCCCTTCGGGGGCGGTTTTTTTTCGCCTCGTGCCGGGTTAAGACAAACTTTGCTACTATGGTTCCAGCAGAAATTGACCGGCGCTTTTTATCTGACAATTAAGGACAGTGCGAAACATGGACAGCCTCATTACCTTCGAAAAATTGACGGCGCAACACCTGCCATACCTGTATGAGATCCGCTTTTCCGTTGAAGAAAACCTGCTGCATCCGCATCAGGTCCAGTATCTGCAGCGCAAACAGGCGCTGGAGGACATCAACCAGGGCGGCGGTTGGATCTGCAAGTATGGCGACGACTATGCCGGCGTTGGCTTCGGGTTATTCATCCCTGAACCGCTGATCGGCGGCCTGTTCGTGAAGCCGGAATACCAGTCTAAGGGGATCGGCTCTGCCTTACTGGCACGGGTCACTCACTGGATGTTTGAGCACGGCGCCGAAGCGATCCACTTAACCACCGATCTCGGCTCCAAGGCCGAAGGCTTTTATCAACGTCACGGCTGGGTCGTGGTCGGGCAGGATGAATTTGGCCAGGCTGAATTGGTGAAACGCAAAGAGGGTGAATGATGAAAATCAAAGGATTGATGACGTTACTGCTGCTTTCGCTGTTTAGCGCGCCGCTGTATGCGGCCGTTGACTATTTTTATCTGAAACCGCTCGACGGCGAGAAGATCAAAATCACCCGGCAGATGCTGGAGGCGATGCCGCCGCACACGATTAAAACCTCGACCAATTTCACCCCGGAAGATACGTTTACCGGCGTTGAGTTTGCCGAGCTGGTGAAAGCCTATCATCTGAAAGGCCAGTCGGTGCGCGCTTTCGCCTGGGACGATTACTCCTACTCGATGCCGATTGACGAGATGCTTAAATACCGCGTGATTGTCGCCTATCTGCGCGGCGGTAAGCCGATCGACGTGGGGGAGCTGGGGCCATTCGCCATTATTTATCCGCGCGATGGCTACGCTGAGCTGAATAACCTGGATGTGAATGCGAAAACCGTCTGGCAAGTTAAACGGTTGGAGATGAAATAAGATGAGCAAAAAACTGATCGGTACTCTTATCGCGTTGGTTGCCATCTTCTCTTTATTGATTTTGTTGATTGCTATTAACTTCGGTGGCGTAAAAGAGCGCTATAAGCAGATCGAGCCCAATCTGGACAACTACTCGGTGGCCGAGATCCTCTTTCTGGCGTTTGAAAGGACCAAAACCGCGCTGCTGCTCAGTGAAAATAACGACTACGACGCTTTCCTGATCAAGAAGAAAATCTTTTACTCGAAGATTCAGATCCTGGAGAGCCGTTCGACCTTCAGCGACTCTTTTTATTACGACGACGAGTTCATCAAGAATGTTGCGCTGCTGAAGCAGCAGTACCGCACGTTGGACGATCTCTCCGCCGGCTTGCTGGTGGGGCAGAAAAACAAGGCGGATATTCTCTCTTATATGGATGATATCGAGGGCACGCTGGTCGATATCCAGGAAATTATTTATCGGATACAGATTAAAAACTTTACCGAAGTGAAAGGCATCATCCAGGACAACTCGAGTAAAGCCGAGATGTTTGCCCTCTTTTCGCTGATGTTGGTGTTCCTGATGATGTTCCTGGTGCTGAGAAATGCCTTCTCGTTAAAAGAGATCATCAAGAATAAGAACATCTTTATCTCTTCCATCTACCACGAGATCGCCGGCTCGACTCAGGCCATCGTCATTGCTGCGGATATCATGGAGCACGAGCTAGCGCAGGAAGAGTTGAAAAAAGAAGCTCGCCTGATCTCCTATCACGGCAATAAGATCACCGAACAAACGCGCGAGGTGATGGATTATTCGCGGCTAGAGATGGGGGGGGTGAAAGTGAATATATCCACCTTCCGTCTGAATGAGGTGGTGGACGATGCCATGACCAGTATCAGCGCCGGGCGCGGTAATCGCATCGTGGTGCGTCGTTCATCCTATGTTGGTTTGATTTGCTCCGACAAATATAAGCTCTACCGAATATTGGCCAATCTGCTCAGCAACGCGGACAAATTTACTCACCACGGTGCGATTATCCTCAATGTGAAGGTGTACCACGGCAATCTGTATTTATGGGTAAAAGACACCGGCATCGGGTTTAACGTCGATAATCTGGAACGATTATATAAGGCGTTCAATCAGGGGGTGGAAAGGGAAACGCGACAGGGATTGGGGCTGGGGCTGACCATTATCAAAAATTACGTCACGACGATGAAAGGCGCCATCAAGGTCAAATCCGTCGAAGGGGTTGGCTCGTCGTTTTTGATCCGCATCCCGGTCAAACTAATTAAAGAATAAGTTCGACAGCAGCAGCGAAGAGATAATCAGCGGTTTGGTCGGTTTTTCCACCAGATGCACGTCATAGTGCAGAATCATATCGCCGATGTTTTTCTCGTAGTGATTCAGCTGGCCGGTCAAAATGATGATGCGGGCATGCGGATCGAGGGTGTCCTTTATTTTCTTCACGACGCGTTCGGAAGTCTCGCCGAAGTCCAACAGCCAGTCCAAAATAAACGCCTCAAAAGACTGGTGCTCCAGTGCGGCCAGCATGGCGTCCGCCGTTTGAAAGGTCTCGGTCTCGATGCCGTAGCGGCAGGCGATCTTCTTCAACAATTCGAGAATATCACTGTCATTGTCCAGGATCGCGATACGCGGAGCCGGCAGAAAGTCTATCTTGTTGACTTTGTACAGTGGGGCATCGGCGGCATGTTCCCGGTTGGTGTTGATGATGAAAAGATCGTCTTTTTTGTAGGCGTAGGTTTCGTCGCTGTCTGCTTGCGTGGCCGGGCGCTCGTCGACCTCAATGTTGCAGCGCTTGTGAATGCTGTTCATGATAAAGACGCCGTTATGCGTCCTTTGGCCGGCAAACGGTTCGTTGAAATACTGAAAAACCTTTTTGATTTCATCGAGGGTGATGCCCCTTTTGCCATCCAGTTTTTGTTTGGCGCTGTTGTACTGAAGGTTCAGTATGTTGGCCATCGTGGAGGCATGTTTTCTGTCGCCAACTCCTTTCAGAGTGAGCAACGCGCTGATTGCATCGATATAATTTGGCGTTTTCTTCATGACAACCTTGGCTTTTTTGATGTTGACCGCGAGCGCTGAAAAACCTGCGCGAGAACCCGTGCTGGATTATAGATGATGCCCCGGTGGTTGCGGTGATATCAGCTTGATTTCCTTTGGCAAACTCAAAACACACTCGATACTAAATAAAAAAACACTCAAAAGACATTCACATTTAATCGTTTATGTGGTTAATTAGCGCACATACTGTGTGATTCGCGTCCTGGGGGGGTGCCAGTCTCACAAAATAAACCGCCTGCTCTTGTCCGTAAGCAGGGAGCAGGCGGCAAAAAAATCTGCGGTCAACACCAGGGCTATTGGCTGCATCGGGGATGACCATTCGAACCTCTCTTCGTCGCTGTATCTTCTTTTTTCCTCGTTCCTCACTGTTCTGCCGCAATAGCGCCCTATGAATATCACTCCTAAGTGAATACCGAACGCAGATATCGCATCTTTCTGACAGCCCATTAACCGACAAGACAACCTATCCGTACGCCCTTACAGGCCGCGATACGGCATATGCGCGTTGCCGCGGACGAGGGCCGGAGTCGCGCAAGAGGATCTCCGGCGCGATCCGGGATGGGATAAGGCGGGGCCATCGAGAGGGTGACGGCCCCGGCCGACGCCGGGTTTGGCGGTCGGCAAGGCCACTATAGTCGGCGCGTTTGCCGGCGCCAGCGCTGCCGTTCGGCATTGCGCGGCCGCTCCAGCGTTTTCTTCACACGGCGGCAAACGTTGCTGTTTATTGCGCGCCGCGTCCCAGATAACCGTCCCAGTCTTTCCACACCGGCTGCAGCCCGGCGTGGCTGATGGCCTCGGCGACCTGCTGCGGCGTGCGGTCGTCGTGCGGTTCGAACTGTTCCAGCTCCGGCGGTACGTCATCGGCATAGCCGCCGGGCTGCGTCTTGGATCCGGCGCTGACGCTGTTGATCGCCACCGGGATCATATGATCGCGGAAGTAAGGCGACTCCCGGGTAGACAGCGACAGCTCAACGTCTGGCGCGAACAGCCGGAAGGCGCAGATCAGCTGCACCAGTTGAGGCTCGCTCATGATCGACGCCGGTTCAATGCCACCGGCGCAGGGGCGCAGACGCGGGAACGAGATCGAGTAGCGGCTCTGCCAGTAGGTTTGCTGCAGGTAGAACAGATGTTCCGCCAGCAGGTAGCAGTCGGTGCGCCAACTGTTGGACAGACCGATCAATGCGCCGAGGCCGATCTTGTCGATCCCGGCGCGCCCCAGGCGATCCGGCGTGGCCAGGCGCCAATGGAAATCCTGCTTCTGGCCGCGCAGGTGGTGCTGCAGATAGGTGGCCGGATGGTAGGTTTCCTGGTACACCAGCACGCCGTCCAGGCCCAGCGTTTTCAGTTCGGCGTATTCCTCCTGCGCCAGCGGCTGCACTTCCATCATCAGCGAGCTGAAGTGCCGGCGGATCGCCGGGATGTGCTGGCGGAAATAGTCCATGCCAACCTTGGTCTGATGTTCGCCGGTGACCAGCAACAGATGTTCGAACCCCAGCGCCTTGATGGCTTCGCACTCGCGTGCGATCTCCGCCGCATCCAGCGTTTTGCGCTTGATGCGGTTGCTCATCGAAAAGCCGCAGTAGGTGCAGTCGTTGGCGCACAGGTTAGAGAGATACAGCGGCACATAGAAGCCGACGACGTTACCGAACCGCTGGCGGGTCAGCTGCTGTGCGCGCTGCGCCAGCGGTTCCAGATACGGCGCGGCCGCGGGGGAGATCAGCGCCATAAAGTCGTCGCGCGTCAGCTTGTCGGCGTTCAACGCGTGCTCCACGTCGCGCGTAGTTTTGCCGTTGATGCGCAGCGTAATGTCGTCCCAGTCCAGCTGTTGCCAGCGGCTACTGAAATCGTCGGCCATCATTGCGCCTCCTCTGGCTGGCTGAGAAAAGCGGTCAGCGGGCTGGACGCGACCGCGCCGCGCTGGCTGGAGCCTAATCCGGCGCTGCGTGCCAGCTCGCCGGCCTCCAGCGCCAGGCGAAACGCCCGTGCCATCTGCACCGGATCGCGCGCCACGGCAATGGCGGTATTCACCAGCACCGCGTCGGCACCCAGCTCCATCGCCTCCAGCGCGTGGCTTGGCGCGCCGATGCCGGCGTCTACCACCACCGGCACCTTGGCTTGCTCGATGATGATTTCGAGGAAGTCACGGGTGCGCAGACCGCGGTTGGAGCCGATAGGCGCACCGAGCGGCATCACCGCCGCACAGCCCACCTCTTCCAGCCGTTTGCACAGCACCGGATCGGCGCCGCAGTAGGGCAGCACCACAAAACCGTCTTTCACCAGCGTTTCCGCCGCTTTCAGCGTTTCTATCGGATCAGGCAGCAGGTATTTCACATCGGGATGGATCTCCAGCTTCACCCAGTGGGTGCCGAGCGCTTCACGCGCCAGCCGGGCGGCGAACACCGCCTCGGCGGCGGTTTTGGCGCCGGAGGTGTTGGGCAACAGCCTGACGCCCAACTGCTGCAGCGGCGCCAAAATGGCGTCGTTGCCGCCGCGCAGATCGACGCGCTTCATGGCCATGGTCACCAGCTGTGAGCCGGAGGCCGCCAGTGCCTCCAGCATCAACGCCGGGGTGGCGAACTTGCCGGTGCCGGTGAACAGGCGCGAGGTAAAAGTGGTATCGGCGATTTTCAGCATGTCAGCCTCCGGCGATCGCTTGAAACAGCAAAATGTCGTCACCGTCATGCACCTGATGGTCGGCCCAGTCGGCGCGTGGGATGATGGTTTGGTTGATCGCCAGCGCGGTGCCCGGCTGGTGGCGTTCCAACTGGGTCAGCAGGGCGGCGACGCTGAGCGGCTGCGCCAGCTCAAGCGGTTGGTCGTTCAGCCGGATTTTCATGCTGCGCCTCCGCATACCGGGCAGGCGCGGGCCTGGCTCAGTTGCAGCGTGCTCCAGCTCTGCTGCTTACCGTCGAACAGCCGCAGTTTCCCGCTGAGGGAGGAAGGCATGCCGGCCAGCATCTTGATGGCCTCCAGCGCTTGCAGGGTGCCGATTACGCCGACCACCGGGCCGAGTACCCCGGCAGTGCGGCAGTTGCGCTGCGGTTCTTCCTGCTCCGGATACAGGCAGGCGTAGCAGCCGTGCGCATAGGGCGGCTCGAGCACCAGCAGCTGGCCGCTGAAACCGACCGCGCTGCCGCTGAGCAGCGGCTTGGCGGCGGCGATGCAGGCGGCATTGACCTCATGACGGGTCGCCATATTGTCGCAGCAGTCCAGCACCAGATCGGCGCGGGCGACCGCGTCGCGCAGCGCTTGCCCCTGTAGCCGTTGCGCCAGCGGGATGGATTCCACCAACGGGTTCAGCGCCTGCAGGTGGCGTTGCGCCAGCGCCGCCTTACCGGTGGCGGTATCGGCGCTGCGGTAGAGGATTTGCCGCTGCAGGTTGGTAACGTGCAGCTGGTCGTCGTCGGCCAGCAGCAGCGTGCCGACGCCGGCGGCGGCCAGGTACAACGAAGCCGGGGAACCGAGCCCGCCCAAACCGACGATCAACACCGTGGCGCGCTTGAGTTTCTCCTGGCCTTCCGGGCCGACGTCCTCCAGCAGCAGCTGGCGGCTGTAGCGCAGGAATTCCTGATCGTTAAGCATCGCTCGACCCCTCGCCTTCGATCAGCCGCAGCAGCTCGGCCGTCGCCGCGCGCCAATCCGGCGCCTGGGTGATGGCGCTGACCACCGCCACGCTGCCGACGCCGCACGCCAGCACTGCCGGTACGCGATCGATACTGATCCCGCCGATCGCCACCGTCGGGTAATCCGCCAGGCCGGCGATGTGGCGTTTCAACTCCGTCAGCCCCTGCGGCGCCGAAGGCATGTCTTTGGTTTGGGTGGGGAAGATGTGCCCCAGCGCGATGTAGGACGGTTTCACCGCCAGCGCGCGCGCCAGTTCGGCGTCGTCATGGGTGGACACGCCGAGCCGCAACCCGGCGCGGTGAATGGCAGCCAGATCGGTGGTATCGAGATCTTCCTGGCCCAGATGCACGCCGTAGGCGCCATGCTTGATCGCCAGCCGCCAGTAGTCGTTGATGAACAGCCGTGCCTGATAACGCTGGCCCAGCGCGATGGCGGCGGCGATATCCTCTTCGACCTGCTCGTCAGGCAAATCCTTGATGCGCAGCTGGATCGTGGTAACGCCGGCTTCCAGCAGGCGAGCGATCCATTCCACGCTGTTGACGACCGGGTAGAGTCCCAGCTTGTGGGGCGTTGCCGGGAAGGGGGTCGTGATATCAGTCATTGTTTGTCTCCTCTTGCAGGGTGCCGGCGCTGTGATACAGCTCGCTGCCGCGGGCACGGAATTCGGCGGACATTTTCTCCATGCCGGTCAGCTGCACTTCGATCGGCTTGGCGGCCTCCTGGGCGGCGGCGTAGTCGCGCACCTCCTGCGAAATCTTCATCGAGCAGAATTTCGGCCCGCACATTGAGCAGAAGTGGGCGACCTTGCCGGATTCCTGCGGCAGGGTTTCGTCGTGATAGGCGCGCGCGGTGGCCGGATCGAGCGCCAGATTGAACTGATCTTCCCAGCGAAATTCGAAACGCGCCTTGGACATGGCGTTATCGCGGATCTGCGCGCCCGGATGGCCCTTGGCCAGATCGGCGGCGTGGGCGGCGATCTTGTAGGTGATCAGGCCCTGTTTGACGTCTTCTTTGTTCGGCAGGCCGAGGTGCTCTTTCGGCGTGACGTAACACAGCATGGCGCAGCCGAACCAGCCGATCATCGCCGCGCCGATGCCGGAGGTGAAATGGTCATAGCCCGGGGCGATATCGGTGGTCAGCGGGCCGAGGGTGTAGAACGGCGCTTCGTGGCAGTGTTCCAGCTCTTCGGTCATATTGCGGCGGATCATCTGCATCGGCACATGGCCCGGGCCTTCGATCATCACCTGCACGTCGTATTCCCAGGCGATTTTGGTCAGCTCGCCCAGCGTATGCAGCTCGGCGAACTGGGCTTCGTCGTTGGCGTCCTGAATCGAGCCGGGGCGCAGGCCGTCGCCGAGCGACAGCGAAACGTCGTAGGCGGCGCAGATCTCGCAGATTTCACGGAAGTGCTGATAGAGGAAGTTTTCCTGATGGTGCGACAGGCACCATTTGGCCATGATCGAGCCACCGCGCGACACGATGCCGGTCAGGCGTTTGGCGGTCATCGGCACATAGCGCAGCAGCACGCCGGCGTGGATGGTGAAGTAATCGACCCCTTGTTCCGCCTGTTCCAGCAGCGTATCGCGGAACATCGCCCAGGTGAGGTTTTCCGCCACGCCGTTGACCTTCTCCAGCGCCTGGTAGATAGGCACGGTGCCGATGGGAACCGGGCTGTTGCGCAGGATCCACTCGCGGGTTTCGTGAATATAGCGGCCGGTGGAGAGATCCATCACGGTGTCTGCGCCCCAGCGGGTGGCCCACACCAGCTTCTCCACCTCTTCTTCGATCGACGACGTGACCGCCGAGTTGCCGATATTGGCGTTCACCTTCACCAGGAAATTGCGGCCGATGATCATCGGCTCCGCCTCCGGGTGATTGATGTTGGCAGGAATGATGGCGCGGCCGGCGGCCACTTCCTGGCGCACGAACTCCGGCGTGATGTTGTCCGGCAGGTTGGCGCCCCAGCCCTGGCCCGGATGCTGGTGGCGCAGCACCTCGCCGCGAATGCGTTCGCGCCCCATGTTTTCACGGATGGCGATGAACTCCATCTCCGGGGTGACGATGCCGGCGCGGGCATAGTGCAGCTGGGTCACGCACTTGCCCGGCAACGCCTTGCGCGGCAGCGGCAGATGTTCGAAGCGCAGGTGATCCAGCCCCTCGTCCGCCAGCCGCTGTTGGGTGAAGCCGGAACTGGCGCCGTTCAGGGTCGCAGTATCGCCGCGCGCGTCGATCCAGCCGGCGCGCAGCTTGGCCAGGCCGGCGTGCACATCGAGCTCGGCCTGCGGATCGCCGTAGGGGCCCGCGGTGTCATATACCGGGATCGCCTCGTTCTGTTCATACTGCGGGCTATCTTTGCTGCCGCCGACCAGGGTCGGACTGAGCTCAATTTCGCGCATCGGCACCTGGATATCGCGGCGCGAGCCCTGCAGGTAGATGCGGCGTGAGTTTGGGAAAGCCATGCCTTGCAGCGTGTCGATAAACTGCTGGGCGGCTTCGCGTTGCGCTTTACGGGCGCGCGGTGGATTAATGTTAGACATAGCAAGTTCCTACCAGTGTGTTGGGTTGGGAAAGTTGCTTGTCTGGAGCTCGGAGGGAGTAATGATGGTGGCCGATAAGGCAGGGCGCCCGCAAGGGGGAGGCCGTGCCTGTGGCGATAGATTACTCTTGTTCCCTTCGCGGGTATTAACCCGATCAGGTTCCGCGGATCCCGAATTAACGGTCTCAGCCTGGCTGATTCGATGAACAAATCAGGCGCTAGGCACTCCGACAAGATGCCCCCCAGTATAGGAGGGATAAGAAAAAAAACTATAAAATTTTAACGCGCCGGATCCAGCGTCTGGTCCGGCAGCGGTTGCTGCGCGGCTTCTGCTTCCAACTGGATCAGCTTATCTTCCAGCGCAAAGCGCGCCGCCAGCGTTTCGCCGATATCCGACAAGGCCTGGTGGAATTCCAGACAAACCTCCTGATCGATATCCACTTCGGTATAGCGATCGTGGAACGCCATGATCTGTTCAGTATTGGCCCACAGCTTGGGATAGATGTTCACCGCCAGCGACATTTTCGGACTGGCTGCGCCTTCCACTTGTTTGATAATTCTGTCATAGATATGAAAATGCCCTGCGGAGAGGTAATCCACCAGGTTGTGGCAAAAGTTCTCCAGCGCTTTTTCATTCAGCGGCGTATGCTTTTCTTTATTCGGTTTGAGGCCTACCAGCGTGCAGTAGGCGACCAGCAACTGTTTGCGGGCCTGAAGCCATTGATCAACTAATTCATTACTACCGCCAACGCGCTGAGTCAGCCTTTCCAAACGGTTGAGCATGTTTGACTCCGTGTAAGTAACAAAAGTAACCGGTAAGTTATTAAAATGTAACAAAGCCGATTTGTAGAGTGCCAGTGAAGCTGAGGTTGTGCAACAACGATATGGAACTTGCATTAACGGGCAATGAAAACGGCTGGTGGATTGTCAGCCATGAAAGCAAACTTTGGTTACCGAACGGTGAATTGCCGTCGGGGACGGCCGCCGCCCTCGGGCTGCAGGGCCACATGGCGCGCACCATCGGTGAATGGGAGGGCGCGCCGGTTTGGCTGGTGCGCCAGGCGATGCCGCGGGAGATGGGATCGGTGCGTCAGCTGTTGGATCAGGATCGCGGTCTGTTCCAGCTTGCCGGGCGCGGCGTTCAGTTGGCGGATTTCTACCGCTCTCATCGCTATTGCGGCTACTGCGGCCATGAGATGCACCTCAGCCGCTCCGAAAGCGCCTGCCTGTGCGGCCACTGCAAAGAGCGGTACTACCCGCAGATTGCGCCCTGCGTGATCGTCGCCATTCGGCGCGACGATCAGATCCTGCTGGCGCAACACGTGCGCCATCGCGGCGGCATCCACACGGTGCTGGCCGGCTTCGTCGAGGTGGGCGAAACGCTGGAACAGGCGGTAGCGCGCGAAGTGATGGAAGAGAGCAATATCGAAATCAAGAACCTGCGTTACGTCACCTCACAACCCTGGCCGTTCCCGCACTCGCTGATGATGGCCTTTATGGCCGATTACCATCAGGGTGACCTTCGACACGACCCCAAGGAGCTGCTCAACGCCGGCTGGTATCGCTACGACCAACTGCCACTGTTACCGCCGCCCGGCACCGTGGCGCGCCGGTTGATTGAGGACACCGTGGCGCTGTGCCGGGCAGAATAATGTACAATGGCCGGCAGATTATTAAGGGAGCCCCATAAATGACTGAGTTGAAGAACGATCGCTACCTGCGCGCGCTGTTGCGCCAGCCGGTGGATGTGACCCCCGTATGGATGATGCGCCAGGCCGGTCGTTATTTACCGGAGTACAAGGCGACCCGCGCCCAGGCCGGTGATTTCATGTCGCTGTGCAAGAACGCGGAGCTGGCCTGTGAGGTTACGCTGCAGCCGCTGCGCCGCTATGCGCTGGACGCCGCCATTCTGTTCTCCGACATTCTCACCATTCCCGACGCCATGGGGCTTGGCCTGTACTTTGAAGCCGGCGAAGGCCCGCGTTTCAGCTCACCCATCACCTGCCGTGCTGACGTCGACAAACTGCCGGTGTTCGATCCAGAAGTGGAGTTGGGCTATGTGATGAACGCGGTGCGTACCATCCGCCGCGAGCTGAAGGGCGAAGTGCCGCTGATCGGCTTCTCCGGCAGCCCATGGACATTGGCTACCTATATGGTTGAGGGCGGCAGCAGCAAGGCCTTCACCAAGCTGAAGAAGATGATGTATGCCGAACCGGCCACGCTGCACCTGTTGCTGGACAAGCTGGCGGACAGCGTGATCCTGTACCTCAACGCCCAGATCAAGGCCGGCGCGCAGTCGGTGATGGTGTTCGACACCTGGGGCGGCGTGTTGACCGGGCGCGATTACCGCGAGTTCTCGTTGCACTACATGCACAAGATCGTCGATGGCCTGCTGCGTGAGAATGACGGCCGCCGCGTGCCGGTGACGCTGTTTACCAAAGGCGGCGGGCAGTGGCTGGAGGCGATGGCTGCCACCGGCTGCGATGCACTGGGGCTGGATTGGACCACCGACATCGCCGACGCGCGTCGGCGCGTGGGCGATAAAGTGGCGCTGCAGGGCAACATGGATCCGTCGATGCTTTATGCTTCCCCGGCGCGCATCGCGGAAGAAGTGGAGACCATTCTGGCCGGTTTCGGCCACGGCAACGGCCATGTGTTCAACCTGGGCCACGGCATCCATCAGGATGTGCCGCCTGAGCACGCCGGCGCCTTCGTCGAGGCGGTGCACGCGCAGTCGGCGAAATACCACCGTTAAGGATTCGATGTGACCGATATGCAGGCCCTGCGCGCCGAACAGCTGCGGCGCGCGGCTGAAGTCATTCGCTACGACGATCTGCCGGCCGAACCGCCGGCCTTCATCGCCGGCGCCGACGTGGGCTTCGAGCAGGAGGGAGCGGTGACGCGCGCCGCCATCGCCATCCTGCGCTATCCGTCGCTGGAGCTGGTGGAGTATCAGGTGGCGCGTATCGCCACCGTCATGCCTTATATCCCGGGTTTCCTGTCATTTCGCGAATACCCGGCGCTGCTGGCCGCCTGGGCTCAGCTGCGGCAAAAGCCGGGGTTGATCTTCGTCGATGGACATGGCATTTCGCATCCGCGGCGTCTCGGCGTCGCCAGCCATTTCGGCCTGCTGGTCGATGTACCGACCATCGGCGTGGCCAAGAAGCGCCTGTGCGGCAAATTTGCGCCGCTGGACGCCGCCGTCGGCGCGCTGGCACTGTTGGAAGATAAGGGTGAACAGCTGGGCTGGGTATGGCGCAGCAAGGCGCGCTGCAACCCGCTGTTCATCTCTACCGGTCACCGCGTGGGCGCCGACAGCGCGCTGGCGTGGGTGCAGCGCTGTATGGCGGGCTACCGTTTGCCGGAGCCGACCCGTTGGGCTGATGCCATCGCATCGCGGCGCCCGGCGTTTCAGCGTTGGTTGCAGCAGCATCCGGAGGTGTCGCCATGAGCGATTTCGGGTACACTGCGCCGCAGATAACGCGTAAGAGAGTAAAGCATGCTACGTAACCCGATTCATTTACGTCTGGAACGGCACGAGGCTTGGCAACATTTGACCTTTATGGCCAGTTTGTGCGAGCGTATGTACCCGAATTACCAGATGTTCTGCAAACAGACCGAGTTCGGCGATCCGGCGGTTTATCGCCGCATTCTGGATTTGGTGTGGGAAACGCTGGTGGTGAAGGACGCCAAGGTCAACTTCGACAGCCAGCTCGAGAAGTTGGAAGAGGCGATTCCGTCGGCGGAAGATTACGATCTTTACGGCGTTTACCCGGCAATAGATGCCTGTATCGCATTAGGGGAACTGATCCATTCGCGGCTCGGCGGGGAGACGCTGGAGCACGCCATCGCCATCAGCGAAACATCGATTCGCACCGTGGCGATGTTGGAAATGACTCAAGCCGGTAAGGAAATGACCGACGAAGAGTTGGGCAGTTTGCCTGCGGTAGAGGAAGAATGGGACATTCAATGGGAAATTTTCCGCCTGTTGGACGCCTGTGAAGAGCGCGATATAGACCTGATCAAGGGGCTGCGATCCGACCTGCGAGAGGCCGGTGTCAGCAACATCGGGATAAATTTAGCGCAATAAGGCAGCAAAACGTGATTTAACGCCTGATTTGTCATGCCTTAAGGCTTCACATCCGCACCCTGTCTGGTCTACATTTGGGGGGCGTAAAAAAAGTGGCTATCGGTGCGTGTATGCAGGAGAGTGCTGTCAATCGGCATATCCGTCGCACTCGATGCTTTGCAAACGATAAACACACTGTAAGGATAACTTATGAACAAGACTCAACTGATTGATGTAATCGCGGACAAGGCTGACCTTTCCAAAGCACAAGCTAAACTGGCTCTGGAATCCACCCTGGCTGCTATTACTGAGTCTCTGAAAGAAGGTGATGCAGTACAATTGGTTGGCTTCGGTACTTTCAAAGTAAACCATCGTAGCGAGCGCACTGGCCGCAACCCACAGACTGGCAAAGAAATCAAAATCGCAGCAGCCAACGTGCCTGCGTTCGTTTCTGGCAAAGCACTGAAAGACGCTGTTAAATAAGACCGCGCCTCGGTGAAAAGATTAAACAGAGGGGCGATGGCGCCCCTTTTGTTTACTCGTCGGGTGCTCATGGCCGCCGGCATCGCCCTCGGTCTGAGCGCCTGCAGTTTCCATTCCGATATTCCCAGCTTTACCGCCAGCGGCTTTGTGGCCGATCAGGGCGTGATACGCCTGTGGCGTAAAGACGATGAGCAACATCGTCCGCAGGTGCTGGTCAGTGTCTATAGTCCCTACCGGGGGCCAGGCACCATCACTACGTTGTACACCTATCAGGGCGACGTGCTGCGCCAAATCAAACGCAACGACGCCGACGGCGATCGAGACTCCATTCAACTGCGCTTTGCCGACGACGGCACGGTGAGCTTTATGCAGCGCCAGCTGGCGACACGCCGCGAACCGCTGACCAGCGATGAGATAGCACTGTACCAATACCAGGCGCGACGTATCCTCGAGGTCAGCAATGCGCTGCGCGCCGGCAAGGTCAAATTATTGCAGGGGCGTTGGATGCAGGGCGAGGTGCAAACCTGCGACGGCCAGCGCTTAAAACCCGGGTTGGATGCCACCGCCATCGGCTGGATCGAAAAACGCGCCCGCAGCAGCAGCCGGCCGGTGAGCGTCGCCTGGTTGGAAGCGCCGGAAGGCAGTGAACTGCTGCTGGTGGCGAACGACGACTTCTGCAGCTGGGAACCGAAAGAAGACCAGCTATAAAAAAGGCCCCGCACCGCGGAGCCTCTTGTCATGACCTTATCAGGTCAAATCACTTGCCGCGCGCAATCGCGCGATAACCGATATCTTTGCGGCAGAAGCTGCCCGGCCACTGAATGCCTTCCGCCAGCTGATAGGCGCGTTGCTGCGCCTGCGCCACGGTGTCGCCCAGTGCCGTCACGCACAGCACGCGGCCGCCGCTGGTGACGACGTCATCGCCCTGCAGGCGCGTACCGGCGTGGAAGACCTTACCGTCGGCGCTTTCCTGCTGCGGTAACCCCTGGATCACCTCGCCGTTGCGATAATCACCCGGATAACCGCCGGCCGCCAGCACCACGCCGAGCGCAGGGCGTTCGTCCCAGTCAGAACTTTTCTCGTTCAGGCGGCCTTCGGCACCCGCCAGGCACAGCTCCACCAGATCGGAGCGCAGGCGCAGCATGATCGGCTGAGTTTCCGGATCGCCAAAACGGCAGTTGAATTCGATCACCTTCGGCTGGCCGTCGGCGGAGATCATCAGGCCGGCATACAGGAAGCCGACGTAGGTATTGCCTTCCGCCGCCATGCCGCGCACCGTCGGCCAGATCACCTGGTCCATGGCGCGCTGGTGGATTTCGTCGGTTACAACTGGCGCCGGAGAGTAGGCGCCCATACCGCCGGTGTTCGGGCCGGTGTCGCCGTCGCCGACGCGTTTGTGGTCCTGGCTGGTGGCCATCGGCACCACGTTCTCGCCATCGACCATCACGATGAAGCTGGCTTCTTCGCCGTCGAGGAACTCTTCCACTACGATGCGATGACCGGCGTCGCCGAAGGCGTTGCCGGCCAGCATGTCACGCACGGCTTCTTCCGCCTCCTGCAGCGTCATCGCGACGATCACGCCTTTACCGGCGGCCAGGCCATCGGCTTTGATGACGATCGGTGCGCCTTTGCGGCGCACATAGGCGAGTGCCGGCTCCACCTCGGTAAAGTTTTCATATTCGGCGGTCGGGATGCGGTGGCGCGCCAGGAAATCCTTGGTGAAGGCTTTAGAGCCTTCGAGCTGCGCGGCGGCCTGCGACGGGCCGAAGATTTTCAGACCGGCGGCCTGGAAGGCGTCGACTACGCCGATCACCAGCGGCGCTTCCGGCCCGACGATGGTCAGACCGATGTCATGGCTCTGGGCGAACGCGACCAGGGCAGGGATGTCGGTGGCGGCGATCGCCACGTTCTCCAGATTGGCTTCCAGCGCGGTGCCGGCGTTGCCCGGCGCAACGTAGACTTTGTCCGCCAGCGGAGACTGGGCGGCTTTCCAGGCCAGCGCGTGCTCGCGCCCGCCGTTGCCGATAATCAAAATGTTCATCAGGGGCTCCACGAATGGCGTGCGCCGGAGCGCACGCGGCAAAAGGAATTAATGGCGGAAGTGACGCATGTCGGTGAAGATCATCGCGATGCCGTGTTCATTGGCGGCGGCGATCACTTCGTCGTCGCGGATTGAGCCGCCCGGCTGGATCACGCAGGTGATGCCGACTGCCGCTGCGGCATCGATGCCGTCGCGGAATGGGAAGAAGGCGTCGGAGGCCATGGCGGATCCTTTCACTTCCAGCCCTTCGTCGCTCGCTTTGATGCCGGCGATCTTGGCGGAATAAACGCGGCTCATCTGGCCGGCGCCTATGCCGATGGTCATATTGTCACGTGCATAAACGATGGCGTTGGATTTCACGAACTTGGCCACTTTCCAGCAGAACAGCGCGTCACGCAGTTCCTGCTCGGTCGGCTGGCGCTCGGATACCACGCGCAGATCGGCGGCGGTCACCATGCCGAGATCGCGATCCTGCACCAGCAGCCCGCCGTTGACGCGCTTGAAGTCCAGCCCCGCCACGCGTTGCTGCCACTGGCCGCAGGCCAGCACGCGCACGTTCTGTTTGGCGGCCAGCAGGGAGCGCGCTTCCTGGGTGACGTTTGGCGCGATGATCACTTCCACGAACTGGCGGCTGATGATCGCCTGCGCGGTGGCGGCGTCCAGCTCGCGGTTAAAGGCGATGATGCCGCCGAAGGCGGAAGTCGGGTCGGTTTGGTAAGCGCGCTCGTAGGCGGCCAGGATGTCGTCGCCGATCGCCACGCCGCAAGGGTTGGCGTGCTTGACGATCACGCAGGCCGGTTCGGCGAACTCTTTCACGCATTCCAGCGCGGCGTCGGTATCGGCGATGTTGTTATAGGACAGCGCTTTGCCCTGCAGCTGCTCGGCGGTCGCGACGGACGCTTCCTTTACCTCTTCTTCTATATAGAAGGCGGCCTGCTGGTGGCTGTTCTCACCGTAACGCATATCCTGCTTCTTGATGTAGTTGAGGTTCAGGGTTCGCGGGAAGTGGCCGGACGGCTGTTCGGTCTCGCCGTGGTACGCCGGCACCAGCGCGCCGAAGTAGTTGGCGATCATGCTGTCGTAGGCGGCGGTGTGTTCGAAGGCTTTGATGGCGAGATCGAAGCGGGTGGCATAGCGCAGCGAGCCGTCGTTGTTGTCCATCTCGGTAATGATGGCGGCGTAGTCGCTGCTCTTCACGACGATGGCGACGTCTTTATGGTTCTTGGCGGCGGAGCGCACCATGGTCGGGCCGCCGATATCGATATTTTCGACCGCGTCTTCCAGCGAGCAATCTGGGCGCGCCACGGTTTGGGCGAACGGGTACAGATTGACGACCACCATGTCGATAGGCTGGATGTCATGCTGATTCATGACCGCGTCGTCCTGGCCGCGGCGGCCGAGGATACCGCCGTGAACTTTCGGGTGCAGGGTCTTAACTCGTCCGTCCATCATCTCCGGGAAGCCGGTGTAGTCGGAAACTTCGGTAACGGGCAGACCGGCGTCTGCCAGCAGGCGGGCGGTGCCGCCGGTGGAGAGCAGTTCAACGCCGCGCTGGGAAAGCGCTTCGGCGAATTCAACGATACCGGCTTTGTCAGACACGCTGAGCAGGGCCCGGCGGATTGGACGAGGTTGTTGCATGGTTTTATCCCTTGGCTTTGAGTCGCAATTAAAGAGCGTTACGTGAATGTCCACCTCGTTCTCTCTATAAGGAAGGGTTTTTTGCCTTATAAAGGGAGGGTCAGGCACATATTCAGGTAGCGCCCCCATAAAAAGGGGGATCGTTTCGTCGCGGGGAATTGTAGCGAAAACGTTTGCGTGGCGCTCGTAAATTTTCCGTGCAAATCGCATCTGTGGATAACACTGTGCGCAAGTGGGTATAAGGCGGGGTTTTGCTGTGGAATGCAGCGAACGATCGTTTTTGCTGAAAATACCTGTTGCGGCCTGCGAGGAACTCCCTATAATGCGCCTCCATCGACACGGAACATGTGAACAACTTCACAGAGTATCCGGGGGTCGCAGAGAAAAAATCCTGAAAATTAGGGTTGACTCTGAAAGAGGAAAGCGTAATATACGCCACCTCGAGTTAGCAAGCGAAAGCACCTAACTCACTGCTCTTTAACAATTTATCAGACAATCTGTGTGGGCACTCCACAAGACGATATCCAGCATCTTCGGATGCAAAAAAATATCAAGTCTTGAAGAGTGACTAACTGAAGTAAAATTCATGCAGTAAATCTTTGAGCATCGCTTCTCGAGTGGAAGCAAATCAAGCTTTTAATTGAAGAGTTTGATCATGGCTCAGATTGAACGCTGGCGGCAGGCTTAACACATGCAAGTCGAGCGGTAGCACAGGAGAGCTTGCTCTCTGGGTGACGAGCGGCGGACGGGTGAGTAATGTCTGGGAAACTGCCTGATGGAGGGGGATAACTACTGGAAACGGTAGCTAATACCGCATAACGTCGCAAGACCAAAGAGGGGGACCTTCGGGCCTCTTGCCATCAGATGTGCCCAGATGGGATTAGCTAGTAGGTGGGGTAATGGCTCACCTAGGCGACGATCCCTAGCTGGTCTGAGAGGATGACCAGCCACACTGGAACTGAGACACGGTCCAGACTCCTACGGGAGGCAGCAGTGGGGAATATTGCACAATGGGCGCAAGCCTGATGCAGCCATGCCGCGTGTGTGAAGAAGGCCTTCGGGTTGTAAAGCACTTTCAGCGAGGAGGAAGGTGGTGAACTTAATACGTTCATCAATTGACGTTACTCGCAGAAGAAGCACCGGCTAACTCCGTGCCAGCAGCCGCGGTAATACGGAGGGTGCAAGCGTTAATCGGAATTACTGGGCGTAAAGCGCACGCAGGCGGTTTGTTAAGTCAGATGTGAAATCCCCGGGCTCAACCTGGGAACTGCATTTGAAACTGGCAAGCTAGAGTCTCGTAGAGGGGGGTAGAATTCCAGGTGTAGCGGTGAAATGCGTAGAGATCTGGAGGAATACCGGTGGCGAAGGCGGCCCCCTGGACGAAGACTGACGCTCAGGTGCGAAAGCGTGGGGAGCAAACAGGATTAGATACCCTGGTAGTCCACGCTGTAAACGATGTCGATTTGGAGGTTGTGCCCTTGAGGCGTGGC
The DNA here is from genome assembly GCF_051803255.1 of Serratia bockelmannii. Lineage (NCBI taxonomy): Bacteria > Pseudomonadati > Pseudomonadota > Gammaproteobacteria > Enterobacterales > Yersiniaceae > Serratia > Serratia bockelmannii. The sequence goes on from NZ_CP196512.1 coordinate 326,935, forward strand.
TTCCGGAGCTAACGCGTTAAATCGACCGCCTGGGGAGTACGGCCGCAAGGTTAAAACTCAAATGAATTGACGGGGGCCCGCACAAGCGGTGGAGCATGTGGTTTAATTCGATGCAACGCGAAGAACCTTACCTACTCTTGACATCCAGAGAACTTTCCAGAGATGGATTGGTGCCTTCGGGAACTCTGAGACAGGTGCTGCATGGCTGTCGTCAGCTCGTGTTGTGAAATGTTGGGTTAAGTCCCGCAACGAGCGCAACCCTTATCCTTTGTTGCCAGCGGTTCGGCCGGGAACTCAAAGGAGACTGCCAGTGATAAACTGGAGGAAGGTGGGGATGACGTCAAGTCATCATGGCCCTTACGAGTAGGGCTACACACGTGCTACAATGGCATATACAAAGAGAAGCGACCTCGCGAGAGCAAGCGGACCTCATAAAGTATGTCGTAGTCCGGATTGGAGTCTGCAACTCGACTCCATGAAGTCGGAATCGCTAGTAATCGTAGATCAGAATGCTACGGTGAATACGTTCCCGGGCCTTGTACACACCGCCCGTCACACCATGGGAGTGGGTTGCAAAAGAAGTAGGTAGCTTAACCTTCGGGAGGGCGCTTACCACTTTGTGATTCATGACTGGGGTGAAGTCGTAACAAGGTAACCGTAGGGGAACCTGCGGTTGGATCACCTCCTTACCTAAAGATATTAGTTCGAGTGGCGTGCTCACACAGATTGTCTGATAGAAAGTAACGAGCAGAAATACCTTTATAGGCTTGTAGCTCAGGTGGTTAGAGCGCACCCCTGATAAGGGTGAGGTCGGTGGTTCAAGTCCACTCAGGCCTACCACTTCTTCGAAGTGGAAAAGGTACTGCACGTGACTGTATGGGGCTATAGCTCAGCTGGGAGAGCGCCTGCCTTGCACGCAGGAGGTCAGCGGTTCGATCCCGCTTAGCTCCACCATATAGTCCGGTATTTCAATACTTCAGAGTATATTGGCGACAGTATGCTGCGAAGTATTTTGCTCTTTAACAATCTGGAACAAGCTGAAAATTGAAACATGACGGCTGAAATTTATCCCTCCGTAGACGTATTGGGATGAAGAGTAACCTGTCATAGAGTCTCTCAAATGTTTGCAGCACGAACGATGGAAACATCTTCGGGTTGTGAGGTTAAGTGACTAAGCGTACACGGTGGATGCCTAGGCAGTCAGAGGCGATGAAGGGCGTGCTAATCTGCGAAAAGCGTCGGTAAGGTGATATGAACCGTTATAACCGGCGATACCCGAATGGGGAAACCCAGTGTGTTTCGACACACTATCATGTCATGAATACATAGTGGCATGAGGCGAACCGGGGGAACTGAAACATCTAAGTACCCCGAGGAAAAGAAATCAACCGAGATTCCCCCAGTAGCGGCGAGCGAACGGGGAGGAGCCCAGAACCTGAATCGGCTTGTGTGTTAGTGGAAGCGTCTGGAAAGTCGCGCAGCAAAGGGTGATAGCCCCGTACACTAAAATGCACAGGTCGTGAGTTCGATGAGTAGGGCGGGACACGTGACATCCTGTCTGAATATGGGGGGACCATCCTCCAAGGCTAAATACTCCTGACTGACCGATAGTGAACCAGTACCGTGAGGGAAAGGCGAAAAGAACCCCGGCGAGGGGAGTGAAATAGAACCTGAAACCGTGTACGTACAAGCAGTGGGAGCACCTTCGTGGTGTGACTGCGTACCTTTTGTATAATGGGTCAGCGACTTATATTTTGTAGCAAGGTTAACCGTATAGGGGAGCCGTAGGGAAACCGAGTCTTAACTGGGCGATTAGTTGCAAGGTATAGACCCGAAACCCGGTGATCTAGCCATGGGCAGGTTGAAGGTTGGGTAACACTAACTGGAGGACCGAACCGACTAATGTTGAAAAATTAGCGGATGACTTGTGGCTGGGGGTGAAAGGCCAATCAAACCGGGAGATAGCTGGTTCTCCCCGAAAGCTATTTAGGTAGCGCCTCGTGAACTCATCTTCGGGGGTAGAGCACTGTTTCGGCTAGGGGGCCATCCCGGCTTACCAAACCGATGCAAACTCCGAATACCGAAGAATGTTATCACGGGAGACACACGGCGGGTGCTAACGTCCGTCGTGAAGAGGGAAACAACCCAGACCGCCAGCTAAGGTCCCAAAGTCATGGTTAAGTGGGAAACGATGTGGGAAGGCATAGACAGCCAGGATGTTGGCTTAGAAGCAGCCATCATTTAAAGAAAGCGTAATAGCTCACTGGTCGAGTCGGCCTGCGCGGAAGATGTAACGGGGCTAAACCATGCACCGAAGCTGCGGCAGCGACGCTTAGGCGTTGTTGGGTAGGGGAGCGTTCTGTAAGCCGTTGAAGGTGGCCTGTGAGGGTTGCTGGAGGTATCAGAAGTGCGAATGCTGACATAAGTAACGATAAAGCGGGTGAAAAGCCCGCTCGCCGGAAGACCAAGGGTTCCTGTCCAACGTTAATCGGGGCAGGGTGAGTCGACCCCTAAGGCGAGGCTGAAAAGCGTAGTCGATGGGAAACAGGTTAATATTCCTGTACTTGGTGTTACTGCGAAGGGGGGACGGAGAAGGCTAGGCTAGCCGGGCGACGGTTGTCCCGGTTTAAGCGTGTAGGGGGTGTGACCTGGTAAATCCGGTTGCATATTAACCCTGAGGCGTGATGACGATGCACTACGGTGCAGAAGTAGTTGATGCCCTGCTTCCAGGAAAATCCTCTAAGCATCAGGTAACATTAAATCGTACCCCAAACCGACACAGGTGGTCAGGTAGAGAATACCAAGGCGCTTGAGAGAACTCGGGTGAAGGAACTAGGCAAAATGGTGCCGTAACTTCGGGAGAAGGCACGCTGGCATGTAGGTGAAGTCCCTCGCGGATGGAGCTGAAGCCAGTCGAAGATACCAGCTGGCTGCAACTGTTTAATAAAAACACAGCACTGTGCAAACACGAAAGTGGACGTATACGGTGTGACGCCTGCCCGGTGCTGGAAGGTTAATTGATGGGGTCAGCCGCAAGGCGAAGCTCTTGATCGAAGCCCCAGTAAACGGCGGCCGTAACTATAACGGTCCTAAGGTAGCGAAATTCCTTGTCGGGTAAGTTCCGACCTGCACGAATGGCGTAATGATGGCCAGGCTGTCTCCACCCGAGACTCAGTGAAATTGAACTCGCTGTGAAGATGCAGTGTACCCGCGGCAAGACGGAAAGACCCCGTGAACCTTTACTATAGCTTGACACTGAACATTGAGCCTTGATGTGTAGGATAGGTGGGAGGCTTTGAAGCGTGGACGCCAGTCTGCGTGGAGCCATCCTTGAAATACCACCCTTTAATGTTTGATGTTCTAACTCGGCCCCATAATCTGGGGTGAGGACAGTGTCTGGTGGGTAGTTTGACTGGGGCGGTCTCCTCCCAAAGAGTAACGGAGGAGCACGAAGGTTAGCTAATCACGGTCGGACATCGTGAGGTTAGTGCAAAGGCATAAGCTAGCTTGACTGCGAGAGTGACGGCTCGAGCAGGTACGAAAGTAGGTCTTAGTGATCCGGTGGTTCTGAATGGAAGGGCCATCGCTCAACGGATAAAAGGTACTCCGGGGATAACAGGCTGATACCGCCCAAGAGTTCATATCGACGGCGGTGTTTGGCACCTCGATGTCGGCTCATCACATCCTGGGGCTGAAGTAGGTCCCAAGGGTATGGCTGTTCGCCATTTAAAGTGGTACGCGAGCTGGGTTTAGAACGTCGTGAGACAGTTCGGTCCCTATCTGCCGTGGGCGTTGGAAGATTGAGAGGGGTTGCTCCTAGTACGAGAGGACCGGAGTGAACGCACCACTGGTGTTCGGGTTGTCATGCCAATGGCATTGCCCGGTAGCTAAGTGCGGAAAAGATAAGCGCTGAAAGCATCTAAGCGCGAAACTTGCCTCAAGATGAGTCTTCCCTGGGCCTTTAAGGCCCCTGAAGGAACGTTTAAGACTAAGACGTTGATAGGCTGGGTGTGTAAGTGCAGCGATGCATTGAGCTAACCAGTACTAATGATCCGTGAGGCTTAACCTTACAACACCGAAGGTGTTTTTAGAGAGATTTTCAGCGAAGTTCCGAGATTGGTTCTGATGGCTTCACGGGAGTGAGGCGGTTGGAATGAAACAGAATTTGCCTGGCGGCAATAGCGCGGTGGTCCCACCTGACCCCATGCCGAACTCAGAAGTGAAACGCCGTAGCGCCGATGGTAGTGTGGGGTCTCCCCATGCGAGAGTAGGACACTGCCAGGCATCAAATAAAGCCGAAAGCCCTGAACTGACGTTCAGGGCTTTTTGCTGTGCGTAAAACGTAAAAAAGCGCAGCTACGCTGCGCTGCTCTCCCCAGCTTATCTCCGACAGACAGCCAGAGAAAAGGCCCCGAAGGGCCTTTGATTAGGGTGTGTTTGCTTTTTTTCACTTATTATTCGATTAATGCGAGCTGCCCTGAGAGATACCCAGCCCGGTTTGCGAACGGACAAACTGAGCCCGGAAGCGTTCCCGCTCCTGCTGCCCGGCCAGCGAGCTGTCGGTGATCGAGAACAGCCAGGTGCCGACAAAGGCCACGATCATCGAGAACAGCGCCGGGTATTCATACGGGTAAATCGGTTTTTCATGGCCGAGGATCTGCACCCAGATCGTCGGGCCGAGGATCATCAGAATCACCGCCGTTAACAGACCCAGCCAGCCGCCAATCATCGCGCCGCGGGTCGTCAAACGCGACCAGTACATCGACAGGATGATGATAGGGAAGTTACAGCTGGCAGCGATAGAGAACGCCAGCCCGACCATAAAGGCGATATTCTGCTTCTCGAACAAAATCCCCAGGGCAATAGCAACCAGGCCCAATACCACGACGGTGATCTTGGAGACCTTCAGCTCGTCACGCTCGGTCGCCTTGCCGTTTTTCATCACGCTGGCGTACAGATCGTGGGAAACCGCTGAGGCGCCGGCCAGCGTCAGGCCCGCGACGACCGCCAGAATGGTGGCAAAGGCTACCGCCGAGATAAAGCCGAGGAAGAAGTTGCCGCCAACGGCATTGGCCAGGTGCACCGCCGCCATATTGGTGCCGCCCAGCAGCGCGCCGGTGGCGTCTTTGAACGCCGGATTGGCGCTGACCAGCAAGATGGCGCCGAAGCCGATGATAAAGGTCAGAATATAGAAGTAACCGATAAAGCCGGTGGCGTAGAACACGCTCTTGCGCGCTTCCTTGGCGTCACTGACGGTGAAGAAACGCATCAGGATGTGCGGCAGACCGGCGGTGCCGAACATCAGCGCGAGACCGAGCGACAACGCGGAAATCGGATCGGACACCAGACCACCGGGGCTCATGATGGCGATGCCTTTCGGATGCACCTTCACCGCTTCGGCGAACAGGGTATTGAAGTCGAAGTTAACCGACTTCATCACCATCAGCGCCATAAAACTGGCGCCGGCCAGCAGCAGCACCGCCTTGATGATCTGCACCCAGGTGGTGGCCAGCATGCCGCCGAACAGCACGTACAGCACCATCAGGATGCCGACCAGGATCACCGCCACATGGTAGTTGAGCCCGAACAGCAGCTGGATCAGCTTGCCGGCGCCGACCATCTGCGCGATCAGATACAGCGCCACCACCACCAACGAGCCGCAGGCCGAGAGGGTGCGGATCGGTTTCTGCTGCAGACGGTAAGAGGCGACATCGGCAAAGGTATAACGGCCGAGGTTGCGCAAGCGCTCCGCGATCAGGAACAGAATGATCGGCCAGCCGATGAGGAAGCCGATGGAGTAAATCAGTCCGTCATAGCCCGAGGTGTAGACCAGGGCGGAGATACCGAGGAACGAGGCGGCGGACATGAAGTCACCGGCGATCGCCAGCCCGTTTTGCAGACCGGTGATGCGCCCGCCCGCGGTGTAGTAATCCTGACGGGAACGGGTGCGTTTGGAAGCCCAGTAGGTGATGTACAGGGTGGCGCCGACAAACAGGATAAACATCACGATCGCCTGGATGTTCAGCGGCTGGCGATGCACCTCGCCGCCAATGGCGTCGGCGCAGGCCAGACCGGGCAGCAACAGCAGCGCGGCGGCGGACAATAAGCGCTTCATTGTTTCACCTCGCGCAGAATCTCTGCGGTGAGGCGATCGAATTCGCCGTTGGCGCGAAACACGTAGATCCCGGTCAAGACGAAAGAGATCACGATCAGCCCGACGCCGACCGGGATCCCGCGGGTGATGGTCGATCCGGCGGCGATCGGCGTGCCGAGCCATTGCGGATCGAAGGCGATCAACAGAATAAAGCCGACGTACAGCGCCAGCGTAATCAGTGAAAGCAGCCAGGCGAACCGGCCGCGTTTTCTCACCAGCTCTTTAAAGCGCGGGTTTTCTTCAATCCCTTGATAAATGGTGTCATTCATCAGAGTGTCTCCAGTCGGTATTGAGAGAGTACGCCGCGCCAGGGCCGCTCAACGGTGCGTGATCCGGATTGAGCGGCCTGAAGCGGCATAAATTATGACGGCACTTTCATTGATTGTTTTTCTTCCAACAGCTTGTCGACGACGGCCGGATCCGCCAGCGTAGAGGTATCCCCCAGGTTGCTGGTGTCGCCGGCGGCAATTTTGCGCAGGATACGCCGCATGATCTTGCCGGAGCGCGTTTTGGGCAGCGAATCTGTCCAGTGCAGTACGTCCGGCGTGGCGATCGGCCCTATCTCTTTGCGCACCCAGTTGCGCACTTCGGTATAGAGCTCCGGCGTCGGTTCTTCGCCGTGGTTCAGCGTGATGTAGGCGTAGATCGCCTGGCCTTTGATGTTATGAGGAATGCCGACCACTGCCGCTTCGGCGATTTTCGGGTGCGATACCAGCGCGGACTCAATCTCGGCGGTGCCCAGACGGTGGCCGGAGACGTTCAGCACGTCATCGACGCGGCCGGTGATCCAGTAGTAACCGTCTTCGTCGCGGCGTGCGCCGTCACCGCTGAAGTACATGCCTTTGAAAGTCGAGAAGTAGGTTTGCTCGAAGCGGTCATGATCGCCGAACAGGGTACGCGCCTGGCCCGGCCAGGAATCGACGATCACCAGGTTGCCTTCGCAGGCGCCTTCCTGCGGTGTGCCGACGTTATCGACCAATGCCGGCTGTACGCCGAAGAAAGGCCGCGTAGCAGACCCGGCTTTCAGCTCGGTGGCGCCAGGCAGCGGGGTAATCATGAAGCCGCCGGTTTCGGTTTGCCACCAGGTGTCGACGATCGGGCACTTTGCATTGCCTATCTTGTTGTAGTACCACTCCCAGGCTTCCGGGTTGATCGGCTCGCCGACCGAGCCCATGATACGCAGCGAATCGCGTCGTGTGCCCTCGATCGCCTTGTCGCCTTCGGCCATCAGGGCGCGAATGGCGGTCGGTGCGGTATACAGAATGTTGACCTGGTGCTTGTCGATCACTTGCGACAGGCGATTAACGCCCGGATAGTTAGGCACGCCTTCGAACATCAGCGTGGTGGCGCCGCAGGCCAGCGGGCCGTACAGCAGATAGCTGTGGCCGGTGACCCAGCCCACGTCGGCGGTGCACCAATAGATGTCGCCGTCGTGGTAGTCGAACACATACTTAAAGGTCATCGCGGCGTAGACCAGGTAGCCGCCGGTGGTGTGCAGCACGCCTTTCGGCTTGCCGGTCGAACCGGAGGTATACAGGATAAACAGCGGATCTTCGGCGTTCACTTCTGCCGGCGGGCAGTCGGCGGAGACGCCCTGGGTCAGCTCATGCCACCACAGATCGCGCCCTTCCTGCCAGTAGCCCGGTTTCCCGGTGCGTTGGAACACCACGACGTTGGCCACGCTGACTACGCCGGGATTTTTCAGCGCATCGTCGACGTTCTTTTTCAGCGGCACGGCACGGCCGGCGCGCAGGCCTTCATCGGCGGTGATCACCAGCCTGGCGTTGGAGTCGATAATGCGTCCGGCGACCGCTTCCGGTGAGAAGCCGCCGAAGATCACCGAATGTACGGCGCCGATACGCGCGCAGGCCAGCATCGCGACCGCCGCTTCCGGCACCATCGGCATATAGATAGCCACCACGTCACCTTTTTTCACGCCGAGCTTTTTCAGCACGTTGGCGAACTGGCAGACGTCATGGTGCAGCTGTTTGTAAGTCACCTTTTTGGATTGGGTCGGGTCGTCGCCTTCCCAGATAATGGCGGTCTGGTCGCCGCGCTCGGCCAAATGACGATCCAGACAGTTGGCCGCCAGGTTCAACGTGCCGTCTTCAAACCAACGGATGCTGACGTGGCCCGGATCGAACGAGGTGTTTTTGACTTTGGTATAGGGTTTGATCCAGTCCAGGATTTTGCCATGCTCACCCCAGAAAGCCTCTGGGTCTTGAACCGACTGTTGATAATACTGTTGGTATTGTGCCGGATTAATCAGGGCGCGTTCTGCAATTGCAGAAGGAATAGCGTGTTTATGCAGTTGGCTCATAGCTTTTCTCCTTGAAGTTGTTAATGATATGTCAACTGAAGGTTAAGTATAGTTTGCTACGATTCTTTGTTTCTTTTTTGCGCGGCAGATCACGCAACAAAGATATTGATTTGTAATCGTTCTGTCGCATTTGCAGGACATATCTATCTATTTGGCGCTTAAATCCTCATAAACCCACGTTTTTAACCAAAAACACTTACCTAAAGAACAAAAAAGAATAAAAAAAGGCGAGGGTATTTGCCTCGCGCTTAATAAGGATGGGAGAGACCAGCATTATTTCGCGCTATAAATCTTTTTTGATTATTTTTCGCTATTAATATTCGAAGTTGGTATTAACGCGATATAACGATGGACGGCACATCGTGAAATAACGTTCTATGAATGCTTCATACCTGATGAAAACTCGGGAAATACCCTATGGCATTCATCCTGCGGTATCGTTCGATTTTTAATCTAAATATAAAATGGCGCTGCATTTATGGGTGAAAATGTCACTCGGCCAATTCCCATTTATTTGACTTTTGAGTAACAAAATATAAACATTCGGTGCGGACTAAATATGCAGAATGGACGAAAAATAACGCATTTTAATCGCGTTCAAAAAAACGTCACCGGCGCGGTTATGTGCTTCATTATCTGAAAAATTATGTTTTTAATAACAAGCAATTATGCCATTTGAAATAGTTACGCGAAATTTTTGTGATTCGATTCAGCGCTCAACCCTGACAAATCAAGGCTTGCAGAGCATGCCGCCCGGATGATACAGATTTATACTGCGTCGCACCCAGGGCAGGTGAACGCTTCCACTGAATTAACATAAGCCTGTAATAAATGATTAAGTATTCTTTTCGCCGTGTTGCGACTTTGTACGGCGCAAAGAGTCTTTGAGGACTTTTTGGGTATGAAAAGTGTAAAAATTAGCCTGGCTTGGCAAATCCTGATCGCGTTGGTACTGGGTATTATTGTTGGCGCGGTATTGCACAACCAGACAGAATCTCGTGAGTGGCTGGTCAGCAATATTCTCAGCCCGGCGGGTGATATCTTTATTCGTCTGATCAAGATGATTGTGGTGCCGATTGTTATTTCCACGCTGATCGTCGGTATTGCCGGCGTAGGCGATGCGAAAAAGCTGGGCCGCATCGGATTGAAAACCATTATTTACTTCGAAGTGATCACCACCATCGCCATCGTGGTGGGGTTGACGCTGGCCAACGTATTCCAACCCGGCCACGGCATCGACATGTCGACGTTGACCACGGTGGACATTTCGCAGTATGAGAAAACCACCGAACAGGTGCAAAGCGGTTCGCACAGTCTGGTGGCGACCATTCTGTCGCTGATCCCATCGAACGTCTTCTCGTCGATGGCCAAGGGCGACATGCTGCCGATTATCTTCTTCTCGGTGCTGTTCGGTCTGGGGCTGTCGTCGTTGCCGAAAGAGACCAAAGAACCGTTGCTGAAGGTGTTCAAGGCGGTGTCCGAGAGCATGTTCAAAGTCACCCACATGATCATGCGCTATGCGCCGATCGGGGTATTCGGTCTGATTTCGGTCACGGTAGCCAACTTCGGTTTCGCTTCGCTGCTGCCGCTGGCCAAGCTGGTGCTGCTGGTATACTTCGCCATCGCGTTCTTCGCCCTGGTGGTGCTGGGGGCGGTCGCCCGGCTGTGCAACCTGCGCATCTGGACGCTGATCCGCATCCTGAAAGACGAACTGATCCTGGCTTATTCCACCGCCAGCTCGGAAACGGTGCTGCCGCGCATCATCGAAAAGATGGAGGCTTACGGCGCGCCCAAGTCGATCACTAGCTTCGTGGTGCCGACCGGCTACTCCTTTAACCTGGATGGTTCGACGCTGTACCAGAGCATCGCCGCTATCTTTATCGCCCAGCTGTACGGCATCGAACTGTCGTTGGGGCAGGAGATCGTGCTGGTGCTGACGCTGATGGTGACCTCGAAAGGGATCGCCGGCGTGCCGGGGGTCTCGTTCGTGGTGCTGCTGGCGACGTTGGGCAGCGTCGGCATCCCGCTGGAAGGCCTGGCGTTCATCGCCGGCGTGGACCGTATCCTGGATATGGCGCGTACCGCGCTGAACGTGGTGGGCAACGCACTGGCGGTACTGGTGATCGCCAAGTGGGAGCACCAGTTCGATCGCAAGAAGGCGCTGGCCTACGAAACGGAGTTCCTGGCACAGAAGGTGAAGCCGGCCAACCAGGCCTAATCACCGAGTATCGCCGACGTTAAAAACGCCCCAGGCAGTTGTGCCGGGGCGTTTTGTTTTTATGGCCCTCCAACCCGCCACTTTCTTTTCTCTGCTCTACAGCGCGACTTGCATCCCCGCTTAACAAAATCTAAAGTGTTACCAAATTAATAGAAATGATAATAGATGTTATTATCATTTTCATTTGATGATGTATGGAGACACGCAAAAGCCGTTGAACAGTGGGGTTACGCCCGTTCGGCGTCTTTATTCGGGCTTATCAAAGGTAGGTAACATGTCGGACACCGCTTTGGCCTCTGAATGGTTGCCGCTGGCGCCAGCGCAGCTTGATTTCTGGGAAGAACACACCTTGCACCCTGGGCAGACTCTGTCCACCGTCGCACATTGCACCGAACTGTGCGGCGCGGTAGAGGAAGCGACGCTCTGCCGGGCGATCGCCACCACTCTCGCCGAGACGCAGGCGTTTGCCTTGCGCTTTGGTGAGCGGCATGGCGACTCTCCCCCGCTGTTACGTTACGATCCACAGCGCACACCGCCATTGCAACGCATCGATCTGCAAACGCACGACGATCCCTGGCAGGCGGCGCAAAACCTGATGCGCGAAGATATCGCGCAGCGCCGGGCGCTGCACAGCGAACCGTTAGCCGCAGCCTGGCTGCTCAAGCTGGGGCCGGAGCGCTACCTCTGGTACGTGCGTGCGCACCATATTCTGGTTGATGGCTTCGGCATGGCCCTGATCGAACACCGCTGCGCCGCGTTATATGCGCACTATCTGGGTGAGGGCAGCGCAGGTATGCCTCTGGGCGCCTTCGACGTCTTTCAACAGGCCGAGCTGGCCTACGCTGATTCTGAGCGATGCGAGCGCGATCGGCGCTTTTGGCAGACCTATCTGCCGCCGTCGCAGGTGCTGCCGACGGTGCGCAAGGGCGGTGAGGCCTATGGCGTACGGCGTCTGAGCACCCACCACCGGCTGCCAGCGGCGGTGTCGCACTCTCTTGCGCAGTTGGCGGAGCGTAGCGGCATCAATTGGCCCGACTTGCTGGTGGCGCTGTCGGCGGCCTGGCTGTTTCAGGTGATGCCGCGCTGTGCCCGGCAAGGCGATACGCTGCCGATGTGGATGCCGGCGATGAATCGCCGTGGGCAGGCAGCCACTAACGTGCCTTCGCTGGCGGTCAACACTCTGCCGCTGCTGGTGTCACCGCCGCAAGCGGAGACGCTGGGGAGCTTTCTCACCACGCTGACGCAACAGCTGCGGGAGCTGCGCAGCCACGCCGGCTACCGTCTGCGCCAATTGGCCGCCGATCGCGGTGTGGATCCGGGCTCGCGCTTCTTTATTTCCCCCTTCATCAACGTGCAACCCTTCGATGCGCCTCGTTTTACTGGCTGTCGCGGTACCCGCAGCGTATTGGCCGGCGGCTCGGGCGACGGTTTTAACCTGACGTATCGCGGCCGCACCGACGCCCGCGATCTGCAGGTGGATATCGATATTTATCTGGAACAGTTCCCGACGGAGGATGCGTTGGACTATGGCGAGGCGCTGCAAGAATTTCTGTTGCGTGCGCTGCAGCAGGAAGCCTGGGAGCAACCGCTGGCGGCCCTGACGGCGTTACCCGCCTGAGAAAATGCGGGCGGGGGATGTCCCCGCCCGAGTGGTATGGTTTCAGCTGACCAGCAAAGCCGCCACTTCGCGTGCGTTCTTGCATGGCAAGAGCGCACTGCTTACCAGACGGGTGCCGAAAGCGTCATTGAGGCGTGCCGCCACCTGTTTGATATGCGGCAGCTTCAGTCCCATGGCGATAAACGCCGTCTCTTCCCCCCATTCCGGGCGCGGCGTTACGCCAATCGCCTGCCAGTAAATGGTCAGGATCTCGGCGCTGCGCGCCACCGGTGCGTTCGGCGGCGGGGCCGCGCAGGCGTTCAACGCCGGCGCGGTTTGCTGGTGGCTCAGGTCGGCGCGGATGCGATGGCGATCGGTTTTACCGTTGGCGGACAGCGGCAGCGCCTCGGCATGGATAAAGCGCGTGGGGATATGGGTACAGGGCAGATAGCCGGTGGCGAAGGCGCGGATCTCGGACAGCGGCAGCGGCTTGCCGTCGCGGGTCAGATACAGGGCGCCGAGCGCTGCCTCGTTGTTCTCTCCGCTGGGATAATCCACCACTACCATATCCAGGATCGCCGGATGGCGGCGCAGCACGTCTTCGATTTCCGGCAGCGAGACGCGCACGCCGCGGATTTTCACATAGCCGTTCACCCGGGTGGCGAACATGATGTTGCCGTCCGCACGGTAATAGCCCTGATCGCCGGTGCGGAAAGCGCGCAGCGGTTGCCCGTCCGGTCCTTCGAGGGTAACGAAATCGTGCTGCTTCAGCTCCCCCTGCTCCAGATAGCCTAACGCCAGGTTCACCCCGGCGGTGTGAATGCGGCCGACCACGCCGGCCGGGCAGTGGCTGCCGTCGTCATGGCAGATGAAGTAGCGGTTAGCCGGCAGCGGGCGGCCGTAAGGCACGGTGCCGCTCTCCTGTGGGGCGATCGGGTGCCAGATGCTCCAGATGGTGGTTTCGGTCGGCCCGCCGAGTGAGAACAGCGCGAGATCCTGGTGCAGGGTACGCAGGGTTTGTACCGTCGCCGGCTTGATATAGTCGCCGCCTTGCGCCACCAGGCGCAGCGAGCGCAGGCTGTCGGCCGTTTTGCAGGTGAGCAGCATCTCCAGAATGGCGGGTACCGAACACCACAGGGTGACCCGATGTTTTTCCACCAGTTGGTTCCAGCTGATGGCATCCTTTTCCTGATGTGGCGCCGGCAGCACCAGCGTGGCGCCGGCGCACAGCGAACCGAACAGATCGAACATCGACATGTCATGGTGCGGCGGCGTGACGGAAATGAAGACATCGTCGGCGGTGACTCTCCAGCGCTGTTGGGTTTGGTGCACGACGTTGGCGGTGGCGCGGTTGTTAAGCACCACGCATTTAGGCTTACCGGTGGTGCCGGAGGTATACAGGTAGTAGCTCGCGGCCTGGCTGGCGCTGCGTTCAACCAGCGTCCGTTCATCCGGCAGCGCGGGTGCGCGATCCGCCTGCGCCAGCAGGGTCGCCGGCGTCACGCCGATCGGCGTTTCGAGATCGCCGCCGTGCACTACCAGCGTCGGCCGGCAATTCTCCAGCAGGTAGGCGGTGCGTTCCGGCGGCGAGTTGATATCGATAGGCACCCAGATCACGCCCTGCAGGGCACAGGCGAGGCTGAAGATGATCTGTTCCGGGCTGCGCGGCAGATACAGTGCCACCACGTTGCCCGGCTGCACGCCGCGGCTCTGCAGGTTGGCGATCGCCGTGGTGATCCGCTGGCCCAGCTCACGATAGGTCAGCGTCTGTTCGCCGCAGATCAGCGCATTGCCGCCGTCTTGCGCGCCGAACAGCCGCTCGGCCAGCTGCGCCAGATAAGGATAAGGCGCGTAATTCGCTTCGCTGTCGTTGTGGCGGTAATGCGCCAGATCGATGAAGTCGCGCGGCGCGATCGCCAGGTCGGCCCGTTGGCAACTGTGCAGGATGCGTCGCTGCAACGCGGCCAGCATCGCTTCTACCTGTTCGCCCTGCAGCGCCTGCTCGGCGTAGTCTACGCACAGCTGCAGGTTTTTTTCGCTGTCCAGCGTCAGGCGGATATCGATGGCGACCTGCGGCGTTTGGGTCAGGCCGTCGTGGAAGCGCACCGGCGCCTCGGCCGGCAGCGTCTCCCAGCCCAGGCAGTTGGTCAGGATCACCGGCAGCGCCGGGCCGCCTTGGCTTTGGCCGAGCAATTGCCGCGCCAGATCGACGCCAGAAAATGCCAGGTGATCGAGCGCGCCGAGCACGTCGTCCTGCAAGGCTTGCGCGCGCTTGATAAAGTCTTCGCCGTAGCGCGAATAGTGCACCGCCACGAAGCTGGAGGCGTTGCCCAGGGCGCCGTCGGCGGCGGGGAACGCCACCGGCACCCCGACGCACAGCTCGCCGTCGGTGGTCCAGTGGGTCAGCGTATCGAGGATCAGCGCCGAGAGCAGGCTGTTGCGCAGCAGCGCATGCGGCGATCCCAGACGGCCGAGTTGTTTGACCGTGTCGTGCGGCAACGTCAGGGTGGCGCGGCGATAGCGTGATGAGGTGAGATTGGCGAGCGGGGCGCGCCACGGCAACGCCGACGGGGTGGTGACATCCTGCAGCTTTTCGCGCCAGTAGGCCGCATCGGTCTGGCGCTGCGCCGCCGATGCGGCGGGGGGCGGCAGCGTGGCGGTGGTCGGCGTCAGAGGGCGATCGTCGAACAGGCGCGCGATCACGGTGGAGATCCCCTGGCCGTCGAGGATCAAGGCATCGAAGCTGGTAAAGATCAGCGTATCGTACGGCGATCCCGTCGGATCCTGCCGTTCGGCTAGTTGGATCACGGCGATGCGCCACAGCGGCTGGCTCGGATCGTGGCGCTGGTGGGAGTAACGCGCGCGCAGCTGTTCGACCTGGCGCTGCGCCGCTTCGCCATCAAGGGCGCGCAGATCGTGGCGATCCAGATGCAGCGTGGTTTCCGGGCGTACGTGCTGCGTGCCGCGCGGCACATCGATGCAGGTGCGCAGTGCCGGGTAGTGTTGAACCAGCTCGGTCAGGCGCGCTTCAAGGCGCGGTACGTCCAGCTGCCGGGCGCGATATTCGCGAAAGTCGTGCATCGCCACGCCGCCCAGCGGCCATCGATCGCTGCGGCCCAGAAGATAGGCCTGCTGCAGTGCGGTTAATGGTGTCTCCATGGTACTTCCCTATAGTCGCTAACCGATTAAATCTCAGTGCTGCGGCGCCAGCGCGGCGAGCAGCGTTTTCGCATTCCGTCCTGCCTCGGGCGAGCGTTGGCAGATCAATGCCGCCAGCGCCGCCGGAGAGGGATGCGCCGCCAGATCCTGCGCCGTCAGCGCCGCCGCCAGATATTTGTTGAGCACCGTCAGCAGCGCGTTCACCCCAGCATCCGGCAGGGCCAAGCGGTGGATATCGTCGTGGTCGTGCAAGCTGGCCTCGGGAGCCACCCGCGCCAGCAGCCGGTGCAGCACCTGGCGCACCGGTGCCTGCTGCGCCAGCGCGTCGGGTGTGCATTGCGCCAACAGCTGTGCCAGCGGGCGATCGAACGCCTCCGTTTGCCGTGCGGCCAGGTGCAGCAGCGCACGATAACAGGCCAGCAGGCGCGGCAGCGCGTGCTCGGGGAATGCGTCCAGCCGCACGTCCCAGTTAATCAGAATGCCGTCGTCGACGTGGGCGACCTGCGCATCCAGCGCAACCTGCGGTCCTTGAGAGATGACCCAGCCGAGACGGCCGAAGGTGTCGGTGACCCGTTCGGAAAACAGCGTCTTGCCGTGGATGCCGAAACCGGCGGTAAACACCACCGGAGAAGGCTGCAGGCTGCCGTGCAGGCGCGACAGATCGCGCATCACGCTCACGCCGGGGTAATCCGCATGTTCGATAAGCTCTGCCAGCTGTGCCATCAGGCGCCGGCAGAAAGCGCTCAGGTTTTCCGTCGGGTTCAGCTCCACGCCGAGCAGCACCAGGTTAGAGAAATCGCCGATAAGACGATGCGCGTCCTCCCGTTCGCTTTCGCGGTGGAACAGCGGCACGTTGAGCCGGAAGCGCGTCATATTCCAACCCTGGCCGACGGCCAGTGCGAACAGCGCTAAAAACAGCGTAGAGAGGGAGGTGTGGTGCCGCTTGGCGACATTCTCCAGCGCGCGGCTTTCTTCTGCATTCAGCTGTACGGCCAGGCGATCGCTGCGGCAGCGGTCCGGCGTGCGCAGCAGGCGCGGCGCCGGGGGCACCTGCGCCAGGCGTTCACGCCACCAACGCTGGCCGCGTTCGCGCCGCTGGCGTAGCGCCTCGTCGGCGTCGCGTCGTTCGAGGTGATCAAAGTAGGCCGCTGGTGCGTCATCGGAGGGGGCCGGTGGGCACTGGTGATAAAACGCCGTCAGATCCTCCATCAACAGGCGAAAGCTCATGGCATCGCCGGCGATCATGTCGAGATCGACATGCAGGCGGCTGCGCCCTTCCGGCAACAGGCTCAGGCTGATATCGCAGGGCACGCCCTGTTCCAGCGGCAGCAGCTGGGTGCTTTTTGCCTGGCGTTTGGCGGCGAGCGCGGCTGCCAGCGTTGCTTCATCGGCGTGCTGCCAATCGTCGAGATGCAAGGCGTGCCGAGGGCCGGGAGGCGCGATCGTCTGCCGGCCATCGTCGGTAATGCGCAGGCGTAACAGCGGATGGTGCAGGTACAGCGCCTCGACGGCCTGGCGCAGCCGAGCGGTATCCAGCTCGCCGCCGTCGAATTCCGCATACAGGTGGGCGGCCATGCCGCCGAGGGGAGGAGCGGACTGTCGGCCTACCCAATAGGCGGCCTGCATCGTGGTCAAAGCTTTCATCGGGTATCCATTTTGATTCAGCCAACGAGACTGCAAGAATATATACAAATGTTAATAGGAATGAAAATTATTATTATTTGATCCATTTGGCGATCGGGTGCTATCTATAAGGCGTTTTAGCGACGCCGGGCAGTGAGGGCATTGGGTGTGAATAATTTATCTATATTATTCTTAGCATTGAAATGATTGCTTGTTATTGCAGCGCTCGTTTTTCCTGCGAAAGTATAAGGGTTTCTGGCAGTTATCTTGTCAGGCCTCACACCTTTGTTGATAATGATTTGCATTAGAAAATGCAAAATATTATCATTCTTAACATTATTTTACGTTTTTATACAAGCTGCCGGCCGCTCCGCCGGCGGCTTAGCCGTGGACGGGGCCGCGCCCGTCCGGCCGCGAAAGGCATGGGTTTGCCGCAGGGATAAGCAACAGCAAGGCCGGGAAGGCCGCAGCGTCATGGTCTGTGTGAGTGTCGATGTAGGTTGTGTAAAAAAAAATCAAATTTTGTGCACCTCTGGGATGAAAGGAGAAGACATCTATGGGCAAGCATTTTGCGGCTCAACGGCATGAAAGCGTAGGAAACGGGGAAAAGGCGGGGTTGAAAGCCATTGGGGCGTTTTCCTCCGTATTTTTAGGGGTTTGTTCACTGGCGATCGGTAACGTCAACGCGGCGGAAACCAAGAGCAACGAAACCTACCAGGACGCGGAAACGCTGCTGGTCACCGGTGAGAAGATCAAACGTTCCATTTTCGACACCGGCTCCAGCGTGCAGGTGTTCGACAGCAACCGCATCGCCTCGATGCCTGACGCAGTGCAGATCCCCGATCTGCTGCGCATGACCCCCAACGTGGTGGATCTAGGCATCGGCAACGAACTGCCGACCGTGCGCGGCATCGACGGTTCCGGCCCGAACGTTGGCGCCAATGCCTTCCTCAGCGGCACCCGTCCGCGCCTCAATCTGTCGTTGGATGGCCGTTCGCTGACCTATAACGAACAGGCTTTCGGCCCACAGTCGCTGTGGGATCTGGATCGCGTCGAAGTGTTCCTCGGCCCGCAAAGCTACATTCAGGGGCGCAACGCCATCGCCGGCGCCATCGTCATGGCCAGTAAAGATCCGACCTTCGAATGGGAAAGCGCCTTCAAGGGCGGGGCCGGCAACCAGCACTCTTCACAGCTGGCCGCCATGGCGTCCGGCCCGCTGGTGGAAGATCAGCTGGCGTTCCGCGTCAGCGTCGATCGCCAGCGCCGCCGCAGCGAAGCCGATCTGCCGGCCTATGCGCCGGTGGGCGATCCACGCGAAGTGGAAGCCACCACCGCCCGTGCCAAGCTGTTGTTCAATCCGGCCGGCCTGCGCGATCTGACCACCAAGCTGACCTTTAACCACTTCGGCAGCACCGCGCCACAGAACGAAAGCCTCAACCCGCAGCCGCATCCGACCAACCCGCGCCACGATCCGCGCCGCGCCGTGTTCAAAAGCAACATGAACAGCACCATCTGGGATCTGGCCTGGGAGGCCTCTGATGCGCTGACGTTTGAAAACCGCGTTATCTATACCGATTTCAACATCAACCGTCCGACCGCTTACAACATCCAATACGCCGAGATCGACGGCCAGGAAGTTCACGTGGAGCCGGTGGTGCGCTTCGGCGGTGCGGACAGCCGCCTGCACGGGCTAGCGGGGCTGCGTTACTTCCACGGCACGCAGGATGAGTTCGTCAACATCTTCGGCGGATCGACCTTCAAAGATAAAACCGATACCCATTCGGCGTTCGCCGAGCTGACCTATGCGCTGACGCCGCAGGTGGACGTGACTGCCGCCAGCCGCCTGGAACGCGAACACCGTCGCCGCGACGGCGGCAGCCAGGCGGTGCGCATCGATTTCGACGAAACCTACACCGTGTTCCTGCCGAAGCTGGACGTGGCCTGGAAACCGACGGATACCCAAACCTACGGTGCCAAGATCGCCCGCGGCTATAACGCCGGCGGCGGCGGCATCACGATCGGCACGCCGGTGGTCAGCTACACCTACGGTTCCGAGTATGTCTGGAACTACGAGTTGTACACCCGCCATCACCTGAAAGACGCCAACGTGGTGCTGACAGGTAACATCTTCTACAACGATTACAAAGATATGCAGCTGCCGTACTCGCTGGGTGAGAACTCCAGCGTGATCCGCAACGCCGACAAGGTGGAAACCTACGGTGCGGAAATCGGCGCCACCTGGCAGCCGCGCTGGGATTTCGAGCTGTTCGGCAACCTCGGCCTGCTGAAAACCGACATCAAGAAGTTCTCGGGCAGCGGCGTGGAAGGGCATGAGCTGGCGCGCGCACCGGCTTACACCGCCAACATGGGGGCCAAATATCAGTTCCTGAAAGGATGGGAGCTGAGCAGCAACGTGGCGTTTACCGACTCCTACTATTCGCAATACGACAACGACTCGCGCGGGCGCATCGGCTCCTATTGGACGGCTAACGCCCAGCTGGCTTACACCTTCGACTACGGTCGCGCCACGCTGTATGCGAAAAACCTGTTTGATTCCGACCGTCGTGAGATGGTCAGAAGCAATGACATTTACACGGCGACTCTCCAGCGAGGCCGCCTGGTCGGCGCGGCGGTTGAGCTGAATTTCTAACGCTATCGCGATGATGGGGGACGAATGTCCCCCGTTTTATGCGCTATCCCGGCACGGCCGGGCAAAGGAGATAACGCAGTGATCGGTGATTTTGACAGCATTCTGAGCGATGAAGAGGCCCAGCGGCTGGAGAGCGCGTTTCAGGCGCTGGGCGCGCCGTCGGCGAACGGCGAGCGGCCGGTAAGCGAAGCCGAAGAACGGGCATGGTTTGCCCATCTGCAGCAGGGTGACGCACGCGGGCAGCGGGCGCTGGCCTGGCGCCTGACGGGAGAGGTGGATATCGCCCAACTGACGGCGGCGCTGCAAGCGCTGGTGCGGGAAACGCCGGGCGTGAACGTGCGTTACGTTTTTGATGACGAAAACGGTTTGGTTAAACGCGCTGCCGATTCGGCGCCGTTGCCGGTGAGCCTGCGTCAGGTGGCGGATGAACAACACGCCATTTGTCGTCTGCTGCAAGTGCAGGCGGCGCCATTTGAACTGGAAAGCGAAGCGCCGCTGCGCTGCCTGCTGTTGCTCACGCCTGCCGATGACGTGATTTTGGGCGTGGTATTGCATGACATCCTGGCGGAAGCGCTGCCGTGGCGCCATCTGCCGGCGATGCTGTCCGCCCGCTATAACGGAGATGCGATGCCTCTGCCTTTCGCGGCGGCGCCGGTCGAGCTGCCGGAAATCCCGGCGCCACAGCTGCCCTGGGCGCGCCAGGCGGTCTCGCTGCAGGATTACCGCAGCCCGGCGCAGCGTACTGAAGCGTTGCCGCCGGTGGGCGCGCGCGTGGTCACACGCATTGATCGCTCGCTGTTGCCCGCCAACGACACGCCGCGGGCCTTGCTGGCGGCGGTGGCGACACGGTTTGCCGAGTTCGTCGCCGCGCAGGCCGGCGGCCAAGCGGTGCAGCTGTGCGTGCCGGCCGCAGAAACGGCAGAGTTCGTCGGCCTGGATCTGGGCCTGACGGCGGCGCCGCTGATGCGCCTGACCGTGCAGCATGGCGAGGGCGACGTCGGGCAGCGGCTGCTGGCGCAGGCCGTGGCTGAACAGCCGGATCCGCAGCGGGCGCAGTTGCTGGTGGCCTGGCGTGACGATCTGGCCGCAGAGTGGCGGCTGGAAGGCGTTCACGCCGAATGCCTGTTGCTGCCGCCGCTGCATACGCCGTTTGAACTGGCGCTGCTATTGGGCTTGCCCGAAGCGGAAGCGTTAACGCTGGAGCTGGTCACCGACCCGCGCCTGTCTCCGCACGCGGCGCCTTTCCTGCTGGAGCAGTTCAGCGCGTTCCTGGCCGGGCAGCGAATTGCCGTCGCATTGCCGGTGGCTGAGGCCGTTTCCCCGGCGATGGCCGCGCCGGTGGCGAACGGCGACGCCGACGAAAGCGTTGCGCCGCTGATTTTGCAGGAGTTCCGTGAGGCGCTGGTGGCGCCGGAAATGACCCTGGATGAAGACTTCTTCGATCGCGGCGGCCATTCGCTGGTCGCTACTCGGGTGATCGGCCGTTTGCTGAGCCTGCATCAGATCGAAATCAACATTAACGATCTGTTCAGCCATCCGACGGCGCGTGGGCTGGCGGGCTACGCCAAACGCCTGAACGTTGCGCAGCCGAATGCCGCGCTAGCCATCGCCGACGATCATGAGGGGGCGCAGGCGCCGCTGTCGCTGGCGCAGGAATCGCTGTGGAAGGTGTATGAAGCCTTCGGCCATGACGAGATTTTCAACCTGCCGTTCTCTCTGCGCTTCTTCGATGCGGTGGACGAAACGGCGCTGCACCAGGCGTTTATCGACGTCATGACTCGCCATACCGTGCTGCGTTCACGCTTCGTCGAGCAGCAGGGGGAGGTGGTGCAGGTGGTGGTGCCGGCCGCAGAACTGCCGGATTATCAGTGGTTCCGCTTCTCTCACGAGACGCCGGCGGGTAATGCCGCCGCCCTGTTGGCCGACGCCGGCCAGCACCGGTTCGATCTGGCCGCCGAGCTGCCGCTGCGCGCCACGCTGCTGCGCGATGCGGACAACGGCCAACAGCTGCTGTCGTTGCTGTTCCACCATGTGGTGCTGGATGAATGGTCGCTCAATCTGATGATGGATGAGCTGGGCGTCGCCTATCGCCATCGCGTCGTCGGCCAGGCGCCGCAGTGGAGCGGGCAGCCGCCGCAGTTCCACACTTTCGCCCGGCAGCAGCGGGCCTCCGGGGTGCAGCAGCAACATCTGGACTACTGGCTCGATGCGCTGCGCGGCGCGCCGGTCGGCCAGCCGATCTTCCGGCAAGAAGCATCCACCCATCCGGCGGTGCCGGCACCGGCGGACGTCAACGGCGGCTGGCTGGAGTTCGAGGTCGATCCTGCCGTGGCGGAAGGCCTGTATCAGCTCGCCCGCCGCAACAACGCGTCGCTGTTCAACGTGGTGTATGCCGGGATTACCTCGGCGCTGCGTCTGCTGGGCGGCCCGGCGGATCTGCTGGTGGGCACCTCGACTTCCGGCCGTAACGACGCCGAGTTCTTCGATACCGTCGGCTATTTCACCACCGTGGTGGTGCACCGCGTGCGCTTTGACGAAGGGCTGACGGTGGCCGGGTTGGTCAGCCAGGTGAAAAACACCATCAATGGCTCGCTGCCGTACACCGACATTCCGATCGATCTGGTGGAAGAAGGGCTGTTCGGCGTGGACGCCGACCGCAAGAACCACATGTTCGAAGTGTTCATCCAGATCCACAGCCGCATCAAGCTGAACGGCGAGTTCCGGCTGCAGGACGGCAGCACGATCGCCTACCGTCAGGTGGAGCCGGAGAAAGCCGAATCGTTGCTCGGCCTGCAGTTTGAGGTGATGGAAGACGATCTGGCTGGGAAGAAATCCCTGCGGGTGATGATGACCTACCGTCAGGACCACTACAGCCGGGAGCAGGCCAATCTGATCGCCGATGGCGTTCAGCACGTCTTTACCCAGTTTGCGCAGCACATCGCTGGCGATATCGCTCTGGCGGCGCTGCCGCCCGGGCCGCAGGCATGACGTTGTTTCACTCTAACCGAAAGCATGATTTTCAAGGAGATAAAAGGATGTCTGGAACCCTAGCAACCCCGCGCGCGCTACTGTCGCTGCTGGTGGCGGCCTCTCTGGTGGTCGCCGGCGCCGCGCAGGCGGACGATGTCGGCATCAAACCGCAGGACATCAAGCGCGAGGCGCTATCGTCGACGGTGGTGGAGATGGCCTACAGCACCTCGCAACAGGCGCTGTTCGTCAGCGCGCCGGACTGGAAGGAAGAGGCGCGCTCCCGCGTGCTGCGGCTGGATCCCAACACCCTGGCGATCAAGGCAGAGATCCCACTGCAGGTGAAAGGCTTCGGCGTGGCGCTGAACGACGCGGGCAATCGCCTGTACCTGACGCAGGCCTTCAACGGCGAAGTCGGGGTGGTGGACACCACTACCAACCACGCGCTGGGCAGCATCAAGCTGCTGGACAAAGCGGTGCTGGAGCAGGCTTACAAGCAGGCGGGCATCAGCGGCAAGCGCCTGGACTTCCTGTTGGCGGAGCTGAAGAAATTCAAAATCACCGAGGACTACCTGTACCGCCTCCGCGAGCTCAAGTATGACGCGCAAAGCGGCCGTCTGTTCCTGCCGGGCCTGGGCTTTGGCGTCGACAGCGTGCTGTACGTGGTCGATACCAAAGCCGGCAAGCTGGAGAAAGTGATCCCGGGCTTCGGCTACAACGCGGTGGGCATCACGCTGGATGAGAAGGGCCGTCGGGTATTCGTCTCCAACATGCAGGGGCAGGTGATCACCCTGAACGCCGACACGCTGGCGATCACCGCCACGCACGAAGTGCAGGCCGATCAGCTGCTGAACCTGGTGTATGACCCGGCGAGCAATCGCCTGCTGGGCGTCGATCAGGGTATCGATCGCGACGACTACCGCAACCATCATCTGGGGCACGACTACGTGAAGCGCAGCAGCGGCCACCGGGTGTTTGCGCTGGATGCGGACAGCGGCAAGGTGCTGGCCAGCGAGCTGACGGATGAGGTGCCGATCGGCCTGCTGCTCGACGAACGCAGCCAGCGGCTGTATGTCGCCAACCGCAAAGGGGTACGCGTGGATCATGGCGCCGGGACGCTGACGGTGTTCGACGCCAAGACGCTCAAGCGCCTGCAAACCGTAGACCTGCCGCCGCACCCTAACAGCCTGGCGTTGGATCCGAAAGGTGACGCGCTGTTTGTGACGGTGAAAAACGACGGCGCTTCCACCAAGGCCGGCAAGCCGGAAAGCGTGGTGCGCATTCAGCTGCACACCAGGTAACGAGAGAGCGAAAGTAAAAAGGGGCGCCGCGGCGCCCCTTTTTCGTTGGGTCATGTCATCAGAAGTGGGTGTTGATGCTCATGTAGTAGGTACGGCCCGGTTCGTTGTAGGTGGCCGCGCCCGCGCCGGCGATGTTGATCGCGCCGGTAATCGGGTCGCCCACGTTCTGCGCGTTACCGGCGCGGAACTGGCGTTTGTCGAACAGGTTGTCGATGCCGGCAGTGACGCTGACGTTTTTGGTCAGGTCATAGGTCGCACTGGCGCCGACGACGGCGTAAGGGCTAACCTCGCGGGTTTCGCCGCCGGTGGCCGGTTTACCCTGGTAGTTGTACTTCTTCGGCTTCTGACGGCCGTACCAGGTCAGGGTGGACTGCATCGACAGATCCTGCGTAGCCTGCCAGCTGAGGGTCGAGTTGACGGTGAACTTCGGGATCACCGACAGGTAATCGCCGGTGGTCTTGTTCTTGTTCTCGATCATGTAGGTGGCGTTGTTGCTCCAGGTGACGGTCTCACTGACCGGCACGTTCAACGAGCCTTCCAGCCCTTGTACGACCGCTTTCGGTACGTTCTCCCACTGATAGACCGCCGTACCGGTGCTGCTGGTGGCGATGCGCGAGTTACCCGCTTCAATCTTGTTGTGGTAATCGTTGCGGAAGTAGGTCACGCCGGCCAGCCAGCCTTCGTTATGGAACTCCAGCCCGATCTCTTTGTTGACGCTGGTTTCCGCCTTCAGATCGTCGTTACCGAGCAGGTAGCAGCCGTTTCTGACATCGCTGCCCGCACACCCTTGGCCTTTGCTGTACAGCAGGTAGTTGCCGTTGGTCTGGTACAGGGTCGGCGCCTTGTAAGAACGGGCGATGCCCATTTTCAGCGTGAAGTAGTCGCCCAGTTCCTGCGACAGGTTCAGCGCCGGGCTCCAGTTGTTGCCGGATTCTGAATGCAGATCGTAACGCAGACCCGGCGTCAGCATGGTGGTGTCGGTCAGCTCGATGTTGTCTTCGGCGAACAGCGAGAAGATATGCGCGGAAGCGTAAGGGCTGCGCGTGCCGTTGCCCATGCCGGGAATAGTGCCGCCCATCAGCGTTTGGCTGGTGGACGTGCCGTCTTTCATCCGCTGTTGGGTCCACTCGGTACCCAGCGTGGCGGTCTGTGAAACGCCCAGCTCAAACGGCACGCTGACTTCGCTGTGCGCCAGGAAGTCGTCCAGCTTGGTGGTGCCGAAACCGGTATTTTTGGTGTCGAAGATGCCTTCGGTACCGCCGGCCAAGCCCTCGTTCAGGCGGGTGTTGCGGGTGCGCTCGAACTGCACGTAGTTGTTGGTGCTCACGCCGTTGTCCCAGGCGCCGCGGTGGGTCAGGCCGAAGGTTTCACGGTAGATGCGGTTGGTCTCTTTGCCGTAGTTGCTCTGCACCAGGGCATTGGTGTTGGTGTTCTGGGTATCGCCAGAATACAGGTTGCCCTGGCGGCCGTAGGCGTACTCGAACTCCAACGACTGCAGATGGGCGAAGTCCCAGTGCAGCAAGGCGTCGATGTTTTTATCGACCACCCCTTCACGCCCGGCGGGCAGGCTGTTGGCGTAGGCGCCTACGCGTTCGGACTTGTGTGATTCGTTAATGTCCCAGGCGTCGGCCTGCGTTTTGCTGTAGCCGCCGAACAGGCGGAAGCTCAGGGAGTCGCTCAGCGGGCCGGACAGGCTGAAGTCGGTGCGCTTGGTGGCGCCTTCCTGCTTGTGCTGCGGCACGTTGAAGTAGCCGTTCAGCGAGCCGTGCAGCGCATCACCGGCCTTCTTGGTGATGATGTTGACCACGCCGCCCGCGGCGCCGTTGCCGTAGCGCGCTGCGGCAGGGCCGCGCAGTACTTCGATGCGCTCGATCATTTCTGGCGGCACCCAGGCGGTATCGCCGCGCGAGTCGCGCTCGCCGCGCCAGCCCTGACGCACCGAGTTGCGGCTGGAGGCCGGTTTGCCGTCGATCAGAATCAGGGTGTTTTCCGGGCCCATGCCGCGGATATCGATCTGGCGATTGTTGCCGCGCTGGCCGCTGGTGGAGTTGCCGGTCAGGTTAACCCCGGGCATGGTGCGGATCAGTTCGCTGATGTCGCGCGCCGGCGGGCGTTTTTTGATCTCTTCGGCGGTGATGGTGGACACCCCCGGCGCCTGCAGGTTCTGCCGGGCGGCGGTCACGACGATGGTGTCTTCGCCGCGCGGCTTTTTATCCGCTGTGCCGCTGTTTTCTTCCGTGGTGGGGGTGTCGGTCTGCTGCGCGGCGTTGGCGAACGCGGACGCGCCCAATCCCAAGCCGATAAGAGTGGCTAAAGAATAACGTGATAGCTTGCTTTTCATTTGAGTGTCCTACCTTGCTGCCATCCCTCGCCGAACGGGGGGAAGGGCGGTTGTAGTTTTTGTGTAGTCGGAAATAGAAAATCGGCTGCGGCAAGGGATGCCATTGATGTATCCCCGATCCCTGTCCGTTGCGCGCAATACCAGCACGATCTCCAAGCCTTACACACTATTGCAAATGCAAATTATTATCAATAGTATTTGGCGTACAGTGCGTTCGGGCGGTGGCCGGCGATAGGGAAAAGTCGACGTTCCCGGTGCCGCCAACTACAAAATGGGTAGGCGTTGTGAATACAGAACTACAGTCAGAAAGCAGCAGATTATTGGCCAGCAGCAATGCGGGCAGTCCAGGGTGGTGGTTGACGGTGGCACGGCGCGGTACGCCATGGGTAGAACCGGCGGGTAACGGCCGCTGGCGAACCACCTTTTTCTGGCGCGATCCTCAGGGATGCGAATTGACCTCCGCCTACCGTCGCGTGTGGATTAACATTAACTGCCTGACCGACCATCACCAGCCGAATCCGCCGCAAAGCCTGCAGCGTTTGGCCGGTACCGACGTGTGGTACTGGCAGACCGAGCTGAGCGGCGCCTGGCGCGGCAGCTACTGCTTTATCCCCTGTTTTGACGAGCGGCCGCCGGCGTTCAGCGGCGACGATGCGCACGCCAACATGCACAACCTGCGCCACTGGTGGCATCAGGTGTTCGCCAGCGCCACCCCCGATCTGCTCAACCCTTATCGCTCCTGGCAAAGCGCCAGCGGCCACAGCGTCTCCGGCCTGCACATGCCGGATGCGCCGCCGCAGCCGGTATGGCGCTCGTTCGACGAGTATGAGATCGCCAGCGGGCGCTGCACGCCGCCGCTGCCGGCGCGTTTGCAGCGCCATACCTGGTGCAGTGAGCGCCTGGGCAACAGCCGCGATGTCTGGATCTACACGACCGGCGACAGTAAGCCGGCCGAGCGCCCGCTCGCGATCCTGCTCGACGGCCAGTTCTGGGCGAAGCAGATGCCGGTTTGGGAGCCGCTGATGCAGCTGACCCGCGAGGGGGCGTTGCCGGAAGCGGTGTATGTGCTGATCGACATCATTGATCTGCCGCACCGGGCGCGAGAATTAACCTGCAAGGACGATTTCTGGCTGGCGGTGCAGGAAGAATTGATGCCGCAGCTGGCCGACTGGGCGCCGCACAGCGACAAACCGGCCGACACGGTGGTGGCGGGGCAAAGCTTTGGCGGCCTGGCTTCCCTGTATGCCGGGCTGCGCTGGCCGCAGCGCTTCGGCGCGGTGATCACCCAGTCCGGTTCCTACTGGTGGCCGCGGCGCGACATGCTGCAGCTGCCGAGCATTCCCGACGATGCCTGCTGGCTGATGCAGCAGGTGGAACGGCACGGTTTGGGCAACCACGGCGCGCTGAAGGTATTTATGGAAGCCGGTTCGCAGGAAAAGCTGGTGCACCGGGTCAGCGGCGAAATGGCGGTGCGCCTGAGTGACGCCGGCCATCGGGTGCACTACCGGGTGGTGGAAGGCGGGCACGACGCGCTGTGTTGGCGCAGCGGCCTGACCGATGGGCTGCAGGCGGTCTGGGCTTCCGCTTTCGCCACCGCTTACCCGGCATCGGCGACGGCACGAGGAACACATGATGGAAAGCCTGAATCCGTTCGATGATCAACAGCAGCGCAGCCTGGTGCTGCGCAACGTACAACAACAATACAGTTTGTGGCCGGATTTCCGCGCCATTCCGTCCGAGTGGACGATCGTCTTTGGCCCGGCGGCGCACACCGCGTGCGCCGAATGGCTGGAACAGCATTGGCAAGACATTCTGCCGGTCGCAGCACGCGAGGCGTGACCGGCGCCAGGTAATCACGGGAGCAATAAGCAGTGTCACACACCCCTAACTCTCTCAGCGGCCCGGCGCTTGCGGGCGAATGGCCGTTGGTCGCGGCGCAACCCGGCATCTGGGTCGCCGATCAAATCTCACCGCATCGCAATGCCTACGCGGTCGCACATGCCATCGAACTCAACGGCCCTGTCACCGTAGAGCCTCTGCTGCAGGCCATCATCCAGGGCCTGAGCGAGGTGGACATGCTGCGCCTGCGTTTTGCGGAACGCGATGGCGTGCCGGTGCAATGGCTGGACGACGCGCTGGCGGTGCACGAGCCGGAACTTGTCGATCTGACGACGTCGCCGGACCCTGAAGCCGCCGCGCGTGCGCTGATGGACATCGATCTGGCGAGCGATCTGCGCGCCGGCAGCGGCGCACCGCTGTATCGCCATGTGGTGATGCGCCTGGCGGACGATCGCTGGTTCTGGTATCAGCGCTATCACCATCTGCTGGTGGACGGTTTCAGCTTCACCGCCATCGCTCGCCGTGTGGCGGCGATTTATACCCACCTTTGCCGCGGCGACGCGCTGGAGCCGACGCCATTTACGGCGTTCAGCGACGTGGTTGCGGAATACCAGGCTTACCGGCAGGCGCCGGCCTGGCAACGCGACGCCGATTTCTGGCTCGAAAAAGCGCGGCAGTTGCCGCCGCCGGCCACGCTCTGCCCGCAGCCGCTGGCTGGGCAAACGCCCACGCCGCGCATCCATCGATTGGAACAGCGCTGCGATCCGCAGGCCTTCGCCGAACTGGTGCAGTGTGGCGCGCAGCAGAAGTTGAACGCCGCCGATATGGCGGTGGCGCTGGTGGCGCTGTGGGTATCGCGCCTGAGCGGCCAACCGAGCTTCAGCGCCGGTTTTATCTTTATGCGCCGCACCGGATCGGCCGCCCTGTGCGCTGCCGGCCCGGTGATCAACGTGTTGCCGATGGAGATGCACCTCGAGCCGCAGGCCACGCTGTATGAGGCTGCCACCCGCATCAGCCGCGAGCTGAAAACGGTGCGCCGCCATCAGCGCTACGACGCCGAACAGGTGCAGCGCGATCTGGGCCGCATCGGCGACGGCGAACCGCTGTACGGCACGGTCTTCAACTTCAAAATGTTCGATTACCAGCTGGATTTCGCCGGTATCGAAGGCATTACCCACGATCTGGCCTCCGGGCCGGTGCGCGATCTGGAGATTGCGCTGTTTATCGACGAACACCATCAGCTGAAGGTGGAGCTGCTGGCCAACGCCGAGCGTTACAGCCGCCAGGAACTGCAGGCGCACCTGCAGCGGTTGCCGCTGCTGCTGGCGCAGTTCGCCGCGCAGGCAACGTTGCCGATCGGCGAAGCCGATATGCTGACCGCCGACGATCACGCGCTGCTGGCGCGGGTCAACGACACGGCGCACCCGGTGCCGGCGACCACGCTGAGCCAGTTGCTGGCGCAGCAGGCGCAAACCACGCCGGACGCACCGGCGCTGGCGGATGCGCATTTCAATTTCACCTACCGCGAAACGCGCGAGCAGGTTACGGCGCTGGCGCGCGAGCTGGTGGCGCAGGGCGTGCGGCCGGGCGACATCGTGGCGGTGGCGCTGCCGCGTTCGGTGTTCCTGTCGCTGGCGTTGATGGCGATCGTGGAAGCGGGCGCCGCCTATCTGCCGCTGGACACCGGTTATCCGGACGAGCGGCTGGCGATGATGCTGGAAGACGCCGCGCCCCGGCTGGTCATCACTAACCCGGCGCAGCAGGCGCGTTTCGCCGACAAGGGCGAAATCTTGCTGTATGACGCGCCGCTGGCGGCCGATCACGCCGCCGGGGTGGCGATCGCGGGCCCGACGCCGGACCATGCGGCCTATATCATCTTTACCTCCGGCTCCACCGGGCGCCCGAAAGGCGTGCTGGTCGGCCATCAGGCGATCGTCAACCGCCTACTGTGGATGCAACACCAGTATCCGCTGGGGGCGGACGACGCGGTGCTGCAGAAAACGCCGTGCAGTTTCGACGTCTCGGTGTGGGAATTCTTCTGGCCGCTGATGGTCGGCGCCCGGCTGGTGATGGCGCCGCCGGAGGCGCATCGCGATCCGCAGCAGCTGCAACAGCTGATCGCACAACACCGCATTACCACGATGCACTTCGTGCCGTCGATGCTGGCGGCTTTCGTGGCCGCACTGGACGACGACGCGGCGGTGGCGAACTGCGCCGCGCTGCGCCAGGTGTTCTGCAGCGGCGAAGCGCTGCCGGCGGAGCTGTGCCGCCTGTGGCAAAGCCGCACGGCGGTGCCGTTGCACAACCTCTACGGCCCGACCGAAGCGGCGGTGGACGTGACCTGGCATCCGGCCTACGGTGACGCGCTGGCGAAAGTGACCGGCGCCAACGTGCCGATCGGTCTGCCGGTGTGGAACACCGGGCTGCGCATTCTGGACGCGCGCCTGCGGCCGGTACCGCCGGGCGTGGCGGGCGATCTGTATCTGACCGGCGTGCAGCTGGCGCACGGCTACCTGGGCCGGCCGGATCTGACCGCCAGCCGCTTTGTCGCCGATCCGTTCGGCGAGGGCGGGCGCATGTACCGCACCGGCGACGTGGCGCGCTGGCTGCCGGACGGCACGGTGGAATATTTGGGCCGCAGCGACGACCAGCTGAAGATCCGCGGGCAGCGTATCGAGCTGAGCGAAATCGACCACGCCTTGCTGTCGCTGCCGGGCGTGCGCCAGGCGGTGACGCACGCGCTGGTGCTGCAGGGCACGCCGGTGGATGCCGGCGGCGATGCGCGCCAGCTGGTGGGCTATCTGGTGATGCAGCCTGGCGCGAGCTGGGATGCGCAAGCCCTGCGCGCGGCCCTGGCCGACCGTCTGCCGCCGCATATGGTACCGGTGGCGCTGGTGGAAATGAGTGATTTGCCGCTGAGCGCCAACGGCAAGCTGGATCGCAAGGCCTTGCCGCAGCCGCAGGGCGGTGAGCGCAAGGCAGGACGGCCGCCGCAGGCCGGGCTGGAAAGCGAGATCGCGGCGGTGTTCGCCCGTTTGCTGCAGCGCGAGCAGGTGTTCGCCGACGACGATTTCTTCGCGCTCGGCGGCCATTCGCTGCTGGCGATGCGGCTGGCGGCGGAGCTGCGCCGCGATCTGGGCAAGGCGGTGTCCGTCGGCCAGGTGATGGTGGCGTCGCGCGTTGAGCAACTGGCTGTCTTGCTGGCGGAAGATCGCACGCAGGAAGAGGCCGATCGCAGCGGCTTCGACAGCGTATTGCCGCTGCGCGTCACCGAGGGGCCGACGCTGTTCTGTCTGCACCCGGCGTCCGGCTTCTCCTGGCAGTTCAGCGTATTGCCGCGCTATCTCGATCAGCACTGGTCGCTGGTCGGTATCCAGTCACCGCGGCCGGATGGCCCGCTGGCGCTGAGCGAAGATATGGATCAGGTGGTGGATGCCCACCTGCAGACGGTGTTGCAGGTCCAGCCGCACGGGCCGTACCACTTCATCGGCTACTCGCTGGGCGGCACGCTGGCCCAGGGCATCGCCGCCCGGCTGCAGGCGCGCGGCGAAGAGGTGGCGTTCCTCGGCCTGCTGGATACTTATCCGCCGGAGACCCAAAACTGGGACGTGATGCTGGACGACAACGTGTTGAAGGAAGTGCAGCGCGAGCGCGAGCAGTTTCTGGCGGTGTCGCAGGATACGCTCGATCCGGCGCTGGGCGAGACGCGCACGGCGATGTTCGACAACATCGAAGCCAACTACGCCGATTCGGTGCGGTTGCTGTCGCACACGCGTACCGCCCGTTTCCATGGCCAGGCGACGCTGTTCGTCGCCAAACGTACGCTGCAGGAAGGGATGGATGTGCAGCAGACCTGGTCGCAGTACGTCGATGCGCTGCAGGCGCACGAGCTGGACTGCGCGCATGTCGATATCGTTTCGCCGGCGTCGTTCAAAGTGCTGGGGCCGCTGCTGAACCGGATCTTGCGCACGCTGTAATCGCGCTCGTCATCTCGCCGCCAGGCTCGGGGATTACCCCGCGTGTGGCGGCGTTTCTTGCGGTTGCTCACAATTGAATATCAATGATTTTTATTATCATTATTGATTTCGTCATCTGTGCTAGCATAGCGCTCCGCAACTGCAGAATCCCCGTTTAAAGATGTGGTGAACAACCGATGAGTAGCAAACCCTCCATCCTGCTTGATTTTAGCCTGCTGAAAACCAACCGGGCTTTCCGCGCGGTATTCTGCGCGCGCTTTATCTCCATTGTGGCGCTGGGGCTGATGGCGATCGCCATCCCGGTGCAGATCCAGGCGCTGACTGGTTCCACCCTGCAGGTCGGGCTGGCGGTGACGCTGGCTGGCGGCGGCATGTTCGCCGGGCTGCTGATGGGGGGCGTATTGGCCGATCGCTATGAGCGGCGCCGGCTGATCCTGTTCGCGCGCTCCACCTGCGGCATCGGCTTCGTCGGCCTGTGTCTCAATGCCCTGTTGCCATCGCCTTCGCTGGCGGCCATTTATCTGTTGGCGGTGTGGGACGGTTTCTTCGGTGCGGTGGGGGTGACGGCGCTGCTGGCGGCCACGCCGGCGCTGGTGGGCCGCGAAAACATCGTGCAGGCGGGCGCCATCAGCATGCTGACGGTGCGCTTCGGCTCGATTCTTTCCCCGGCGATTGGCGGCCTGGTGATCGCCCATATGGGCATTGCCTGGAACTATGGCCTGGCGGCGTTCGGCACCCTGCTGACGCTGCTGCCGTTGCTGAGCCTGCCGCAGCTGATGCCGCCACCGCAGCCGCGTGAACACCCGCTGCGCGCGCTGGCGGGCGGCTTCTCCTTCCTGTTCCAGAACAAGGTGATCGGCATGGTGGCGCTGATCGGCGCGCTGCTGACCATGGCCAGCGCGGTGCGCGTACTGTACCCGGCGATGGCGGAAAGCTGGCACATCGACGCTGCCCACCTCGGTTATATGTACGCCGCCGTGCCGCTCGGCGCGGCCATCGGCGCGTTTACCAGCGGGCGCGTGGCGCACGTGGCGCGCCCCGGCTGGGTGATGCTGCTGACGGCGATCGCGGCATTCGCCGCCATTGGCCTGTTCGGCCTGATGCCGTGGTACAGCCTGGCGTTGCTGTGCCTGGTGGCGTTCGGCTATCTGAGCGCGCTGAACTCGCTGCTGCAATACGGCCTGATCCAGAGCCTGACGCCGGACAACTTCCTCGGCCGCATCAACGGCCTGTGGACGGCGCAGAACGTGGTGGGCGATGCGCTGGGCGCACTGCTGCTGGGGGCGATGGGCGCCTTCATGCTGCCGGCGATGAGCGCCAGCGGTTTCGGCTTCGGCGCGGCGGTGCTCGGCATCCTGTTGCTGTTCGCCATGACCGGTTTGCGCCAGGTGACGCTGCACAAACCGGAGCCGCAGAACGAGCCTCAGCCGACCAGTGAAAAGTAACTCGATGCGTTAATGCGACGCTGTGGGGACATAATGGCAATGCTTATCATCGGCATGCGTAAAACCCACAGCGTTTATGTCATGATTTCGAAATGAAAGAAGTGCTTACGTTTATTGACATAGCAAATATCGGCGAGTAATTTAGCGCGGAATTAACTCAAATGATAATCATTATTATATTGGTTATCACTTCAAAAGATGAGGGCGAAGCGATGGATACTGCCGTGAACGACATCAATCGAAAGGAAATGCAGGAGCGCGAAGAACACCGGTTCGCCGCTGATTTTTCTCCGGCGTCGGGCTTCTTCTTTACCTCCCCTTTCCGCAGCTTGACCACCACCGGTTGTTTCAGCCGCATTCGCCTGCCGGCCGCGGACGGCGCCGATCTGAACGGCGAGTTCCAGCGCAGCGTACGGCAGGCGTTTGCCGAAGCCCGTCAGGCCGGCATCAAAAAACCGCTGCTGTGCGGCGCCATCCCGTTCGATACCCGGCAGCCTTCGGCGCTGTTTATTCCCCAGCAGAGCCGCTGGTTCGATCGCGCCGCTTTTATGGCTGGCGTTCGGCCGCCGGCGAACGGTCCTGAACTGGCCGGCGTGACGGAGCTGCCGCCGCAGCAGCCGTTTATGAAGATGGTCAGCGATGCCGTCGACGCGATGAAGGCCGGTGAGCTGGATAAAGTGGTCTTGTCGCGCCTGCTGGAGATCGAAACGCGCCAGCCGGTGGATCGCCATGCGCTAATGGCGCGCGTGCTCGCCCAGAACCCGCACGGTTTCCATTTCCATGTGCCGCTGGAGCAGGGCGCGCTGTTGGGCGCCAGCCCAGAGCTGCTGCTGCGCCAGGACGGCGGCCGTTTCTATTCCAACCCGCTGGCCGGTTCCGCCCGGCGCGAGGCCGACCCGCAGCGCGATCGCGAAGTGGGGGAGCGGCTGATGGCCTCGGCGAAAGATCGCCACGAGCATCGCATCGTCACCGAAAGCATGCGTGACGTGCTGGCCGGCCGCTGCCGCTACCTGAACGTGCCGCACACCCCTGAACTGCTGACCACCACGACGCTGTGGCATCTCTCCACGCCGATCGACGGCGAGGCGGCGTCTCCTGACGAAAATGCCCTGTCGCTGGCCTGCCTGCTGCACCCGACGCCGGCGCTGTGCGGCATGCCGACGGCCGAGGCGCACGCCCTGATCGGCAAGCTGGAGCCGTTCGATCGCGGCCTGTTCGGCGGCATCGTCGGTTGGTGCGACGACGAAGGCAACGGCGAGTGGGTTGTGACTATCCGCTGCGGCACCGTTGACGGCAATCGGGTACGGCTGTTCGCCGGCGCCGGCATCGTGGAAGACTCTTCACCCGAATCTGAATGGCATGAAACAGGCACCAAACTCAGCACCATTCTGCGTGCCTTTGGTATGAATCAAGGATAACGACAAGATGAGCATTGCCTTTACCCCCTGGCCGGCGGAGTTCGCCAGCCGCTATCGCGAGCGCGGCTACTGGACTGACAAGCCGCTGACCGAAATCCTCGACCGCCAGGCCAACAACGACGCCCCGGCGATTATCGATGCCCAGGGCAGCCTGACCTACCGCGAGCTGCAGCAGCGCTCCGATCGCCTGGCGGCTGCTTTACTGCGCCGCGGCGTGAAATCCGGCGATACCGCGTTGGTCCAGCTGGGCAACGTGGCGGAGTTTTATATCGTGTTCTTCGCGCTGCTGAAGATTGGCGTGGCGCCGGTCAACGCGCTGTTCAGCCATCAGCGCAGCGAACTGAATGCCTATGCCGAGCAGATCAAACCGGCGCTGCTGATCGCCGATCGCCAGCACGGGCTGTATGCCGACGATCAATTCCTGAATACCTTCCGCGATGCGCATCCTTCGCTGCGGGTTGTGGCGCTGCGCAGCCAGCCTGAGGGTGAGCTGGCGCTGGCCGCCTGGCTGGACGAAGCCAGCGACGGTTTCGTCGCGCAGCCTTCTGCGGCCGATCAGGTGGCGTTCTTCCAGCTTTCCGGCGGCAGCACCGGTACGCCGAAGCTGATCCCGCGTACCCACAATGACTACTACTACAGCATTCGCCGCAGCGTGGAGATCTGCCGTTTCGACGCGCAGACCCGCTATCTGTGCGCGCTGCCGGTGGCGCACAACTACCCGATGAGCTCGCCGGGCGTGTTGGGTGTGTTTTATGGCGCCGGGCTGGTGGTGTTCGCCGCCGATCCGGACGCCGCGCAGTGCTTCCGCCTGATCGAACAGCACCAAATCAACGTGACGGCGCTGGTGCCGCCGGCGGTCACGCTGTGGCTGCAGGCGATCGAAGAGTGGGGCGGCAATGCCCAACTTGCCAGCCTGAAACTGCTGCAGGTGGGGGGCGCCAAGCTAGGCGAAACGCTGGCGGCGCGCATTCAGAACGAAATCGGCTGCCAACTGCAGCAGGTGTTCGGCATGGCGGAAGGGCTGGTGAACTACACCCGGCTGGACGACGACGAACGCCACATTCTGACGACGCAAGGGCGGCCGATGTCGCCGGACGACGAAGTATGGGTGGCGGATGACGACGGCAATCCGTTGCCGGCGGGCGAGGTCGGCCGGTTGATGACGCGCGGGCCTTATACCTTCCGCGGTTACTACCAGAGCCCGGCGCACAACGCCGACGCCTTCGACGCTGACGGTTTCTACTGCTCCGGCGATCTGATCAGCATCAGCGAAGACGGTTACATCACCGTGCAGGGGCGGCAAAAAGACCAGATCAATCGCGGCGGGGAGAAGATCGCCGCCGAGGAGATCGAGAACCTGCTGCTGCGTCACCCGGACGTGATCAACGCCGCGTTGGTGTCGATGCCGGACGCGCTGATGGGGGAGAAGAGCTGTGCCTATATCATCGCCAACGCGCCGCTGAAGCCGGTGGTGCTGCGCCGCCACCTGCGGGAGCAGGGCGTGGCGGACTTCAAACTGCCGGATCGCTTTATTCAGGTGGACAGCCTGCCGCTGACCCCGGTCGGCAAAGTGGACAAAAAACGGCTGCGCCAGCAGCTCGACGCGCAACTACAGACTCAGGCTCAGGGAGATTAATCGATGGCCATTCCAAAACTTAATGACTACGCGCTGCCGACGGCGGACGAACTGCCGCAAAATAAAGTCACCTGGCAGGTAGAACCGCAGCGCGCCGCGCTGCTGATCCACGATATGCAGCAGTATTTCCTCAATTTCTGGGGCGAAGACAGCGCGCTGATCAAACAGGTGGTGGAGAACATCGCCAACCTGCGCCGCTACTGCAAACAGCAGGGCATTCCGGTGTTCTATACCGCGCAGCCGAACCAGCAGAGCGATGAAGACCGCGCGCTGTTGAACGACATGTGGGGGCCGGGCCTGAACAAGCACCCTGAGCAGCAGGCGGTGACCGCCGCGCTGGCGCCGGACGAAGACGACACGGTGCTGGTGAAATGGCGCTACAGCGCCTTCCACCGCTCGCCGCTGCAGGAGATCCTGCAGGAGTCCGGCCGCGATCAGCTGATCATCTGCGGCGTGTATGCGCACATCGGCTGCCTGACCACCGCCATTGACGCCTTCATGCGCAACATCCAGCCGTTCATGGTGGCCGACGGCCTGGCGGACTTCTCGCGCGACGAACACCTGATGGCGCTGCGCTATACCGCCGGCCGCTGCGGCCGGGTGGTGACCACCGCGTCGCTGTTACCGGCGGCAGGCATTGCCAGCATCGATGCGCTGCGTCAGCAGATCCTGCCGCTGCTGGACGAAGACAGCGAAGACATGGGCAACGATGAAAACCTGATCGATTATGGCCTGGATTCGGTGCGCATCATGGAGCTGGCGACCCGCTGGCGCAAGATCCGCGGCGACATCGACTTTATCGCGCTGGCGCGCAACCCGACCATCGACAGCTGGTGGGCGCTGCTTTCCGAAGAGAAAGCCTGATTTTAATAACGATGAGAGGGCGGCCGCTCGGCTGCCCCGTTGGCTCTATAAGGAGATTTCGATGAATGCTTTGATCACCAAGGGAAAACGCGCGGCATTCCCGCTGATGCTGCTGTCCACGCTGCTGTTCTCCAACTCGTTGCTGGCGCAGACTGCGCCGGAAGTGCTGCGCAAGCCGGTTGGCAAGGGCGCCTATGAAATGGCCTACAGCCCGAGCGAGAACGCGCTCTACCTGGCGACGTCGCAGAGCCGCAAGCTGGACAAGGGCGGTATCGTTTACCGCCTGGATCCGAC
Source organism: Serratia bockelmannii (assembly GCF_051803255.1). Classification (NCBI taxonomy): domain Bacteria; kingdom Pseudomonadati; phylum Pseudomonadota; class Gammaproteobacteria; order Enterobacterales; family Yersiniaceae; genus Serratia; species Serratia bockelmannii. Next base: position 364,738 of record NZ_CP196512.1, read on the forward strand.
CACGCTGGACGTGACCCAGATTATTCATAACGACATCAAGCCGTTTGGCGCCGCCGTCAACGCTAAAACCGGCACGCTGTTCTTCGGTAACACCGTCAATAACTCGGTGACCGCCATCGACGCCAAGACCGGCGAAGTGAAAGGCCGCCTGGTGCTGGACGCGCGCCAGCGCTCTGAGACCGTCAAGCCGCTGGCGCCGCGCGAGCTGGTGGCGGATGCCGACAGCGATACCCTGTACATTACCGGGCTGGGTGAATCCAGCGTGGTGTGGGTGGTGGATGGCAAGGATCTGACCCTGCGTGCCACCGTGACCGACACCGGCAAATACGGCACCGGCCTGGCGCTGGACGCCGCCGCCAAGCGCCTGTACGTCACCAACGCCGACGGCGAGCTGGTGACCATCGATACCCAGAGCAACAAGGTGCTGTCGCGCAAGAAGCTGGATGAGGCTAAAGAGCACTTCTTCCTGAACATCAGCCTGGATACCGCCACCCATCGCGCGTTCATCACCGATTCCAAGCAGCCACAGGTGCTGGTGGTGGATACCCGCAGCGGCAACATCCTGAGCAAGATCGACGTGCCGGAATCGCTGGCGGTGCTGTTCAACCCGGCGCGCAATGAAGTTTACGTGACCCATCGCCAGGCGGGTGAAGTGAGCGTGATCGACGCCAAGAGCTACAAGGTGCTGAACACCATCAAGACGCCGACCCACCCGAACAGCCTGGCGCTGTCGCCGGACGGCCAGACGCTGTACGTTAGCGTCAAGCAGGCTTCCAGCCGCGAGAAAGAAGCGACCGCGCCGGACGACGTGATCCGCGTAGCGCTGAAATAATCCCGCGCAGGGTAAACCCCCTCGAACAGGCGAAGCGGCGACGCTCAGCCTGTTTTTTTTCGCCGTGCGATCTGCGGTATAAAGTGTGGATTGCCTTATTGATCCGAAGGAACGTGGGTTATGCCTGCTTCACGCACACCGCTGTTGTTGTCCGTTATCACCCTGCTGCTGCTGGCCGCGCTGATCCACAGCGGCATCAGCCCCTACGATCGCACCACCTGGTTGATGGAGGTGGCGCCGGTATTGATTGTTTTGCCGTTGCTGTGGCTGACCCATCGCCGTTATCCGCTGACGCCGCTGCTCTACACGCTGATTTTCTTCCATGCGCTGATCCTGATTTTCGGCGGCATGTACAGCTATGCTCGCGTGCCGCTGGGCTTTGAGGTGCAGCAGTGGCTGGATCTTGGCCGCAACCCGTACGACAAACTGGGGCATTTCTTCCAGGGATTGGTGCCGGCGCTGGCGGCGCGCGAGATCCTGCTGCGCGGCGGTTATGTGCAGGGCCGCAAGATGCTGGGCTTCGTGGTGTGCTGCATCGCGCTGGCGATCAGCGCGGTGTATGAGTTGATCGAGTGGTGGGCGGCACTGGCGCTGGGCCAGGGCGCCGACGAGTTTCTCGGCACCCAGGGCGACCCGTGGGACACGCAGTCCGATATGTTCTGCGCGTTGCTCGGCGCGATAGCCGGCCAGTGGCTGTTCGGTGGCTGGCAGGGTAGGCAACTGCGGCGTTTAAAAGAGTAAGCCTTGTTGCGTTAAGCCTAGTGAAAATAGCGACTTCTCGTGCCGCCCAGTATTTTCCGGGCGGCATTTTAATGTCGACATGATAAGAAATAGATAATCATCAGTTAAATGTTTGGCACCCTGTGATACAGCACAATGTTATTTCTTATATTTATGATTATTTAGCTTTTTATGCGTTTTTCTAGGAATTTTCTTAACTCACGCCGTGTGCTACTATTCTCATGTTTAACAAGGGCTAATTATTATTAATTAGTTTTTTGAGCGGGGAATAATGAGATACATAATTAATAATAAGATTAAATATCATGAAGATAGATCAGAGTTGGTGGATATCAATGCTGAGCTACCGCCTCAACCGCTCACCGCCACCCTGAACCGCCTGCTGTCCACATTGGTCAGAAACAATAACCTGGTGCTCTCCCGCGATACCCTGCTGACGCAGGTATGGGAAGCGCACGGCCAGGTGGCCTCCGGCAATAACCTCAATAACACCATTTCCATCCTGCGCAAGATGTTCGCCGCCCTGGGCGAGGACGAGATTATCGTCACGCTGCCGCGCCAGGGATTTATGTTTACCGCCACTTCGTTGAAGACGACGGACAGCCTGGCGGAGAGTTCGTCGGAGCCGCCGATCCCGGCGGCTGCAGAAAGCGCCTTGCCGACCAAGCCGCTGCGAGCGCAGCGATTTAAGCGCCTCGGGTTGGCCGCGTTGCTGCTGTTGGCGGCGGGGAGCGGTCTGTGGGCCTGGCAGGACGCCGGCTATGCGCCGATCAGCACGGTAAGCGTAGGCAACATCGGCAGCTGTGAGGTGAAGTTCATCGCTTCTTATCATAAGACCGGTTCCGGCAAGGCGGATTTGGCGCACTTGCAAACGTTGCTGGATAAACGAAATCATATTCACTGTAGTGAACCGGCGACGCTGCTTTATTACGACAGCCAGTCGGTGGTACCAGGCAGCGCAGAACGCGTGCGATCTTCTTACTTCTTTTATTGTCCGCAGACGGCGATGGCGGCGGGCAAAGCGCAATGCGAGAACTACTATGAAAGTCTGGAAAAATAACCGGATATGGCATTACCGTTACGCGCTGTTAGTCTTTGCGGCGCTGGCCTGCTGTTGCGCCGCCGCTTATGTGCTGTTCGCTATGCCGCAGGTGCCGGAATGCCGGGCGTCGATGCGGGTGCATAATCAGGATAAAGATGCGGCGATGGAGCGTGTGCTGCTGGTGAGCATCGTGCCTGAGGGCGCGCGACAGCTCACTATGTTGATGAGCGGCAGTTTTTTTGATGGTGATACACGTTATGTGGTCGATCGCTCCGTGGAAATGAGTTACCAGCGTCGCGGCAGCAACTACACCATGTGGGTAACGAAAAATACCCGCAAGCCGCAGGACTCTGTCGTTCGCGAGGATATGAATCGCCGGTTGCCTATCGCCGGGCAGCAGCTGCATTTGCGCATCGAGCGTATCGATCGGCATCACTATCTGTTTACTGATAACCATTCGCCGCTTTTTGTCTGCGTGACTGGCGCATAACGGTCCCCCCCAGAATTACCGGGGGGCCGATGTTGTCTCTGACCCTGGGTGTCAAGAGCGAAAAGATTAAGGTTGATTGCCGGTTATATAATTATTGATGCAAGGGCTGTTACCGGTACGCGGGCAGTAGGTGACCTGCTGTTCATCCTGGTTAGTGCTCTCATTAAGAATGTTAGCGTAATAATAGACATCGGCCCGCGTACGGCAATTGAAGCCCGCCTGTTGTATCACCTGCTTGATGTTCTCCAGGCTTCCTCCACCTAAAGTCATACTGTACACCTGGCAGCTTTGGTAATTCCCAAGTGGATAAACGCTGATACGCGTGCTGTTTTGATACAGCACAATGATGGCAAAAGGCACCAGACAGGCAGCGGCAATCATTATTAAGCGTTGTAATGCTCGTCGGATGCCGGGGGGAGAAGTCCCGGGGGGCGGCGTAGACGCTATTTCCGTTTCACGGTGCTTTTCTTCTCTATATATTTCCACCTTATTTTCATTCGCTTCATGAATGTTTCGAGCAATAAATTTAAACCCCTGACGTGGATAGGTGACGATAATCTCCTCGGCGCCAAACTGCGCCAGTGATTTACGTAACCCGGAAACGTAATTGTTTAAGTTATTGTTGGAGGCTTTCAGCCCATAATCGACCCAAACATCATTAAGCAACCTCTCTCTCAACAACAGCTTGTTATTATTCTTGATGAACAACGAAAGCAGTCTGCTGGTCGGCTTCAGTAAAGCTATTTTATTGCTGGCATTATCGACATGCATCAATGTGCCTTCCTCCTCGTTATAGAGGATGCTCTCATTTATAATGAAAATCATTTTATTTACCCGTCAACTTTCCTGTCGAGAGATTATTCTGAGACCTCTGTGTACTTTTTTCAATCCCTTGAGTTGCAGGGCAATAGGATTTTTCTCTTTATTCGTGTAATTGAAATGAAATGTTTATCTGCTTACAAGTTTTTTAATATAAATATTGATAATTAAATCCTATTTATCGTTATTTTAATCTATTTAATTATTATTTTATCGATAATAATCCTGTGTTTTTGTATTTTTGCGACATAACGTTTCAAATGGAAGGCGCTAAGTGTAAATTTGTTTCCACTGATACGGGGCGCGGAAACGCAGCGTATTAGCCACGGAGACAATGCGCAGGAATCTCAGGAATAAAGCTGCTGCATTGCATGCGTGACTTTAAGGATTTAATTCTTCTCCACTACTTACTAAGGAATGTAAGGAATCTCTATGAAACTGAACAAAATTATGATTGCAGCGGTATTGGCCTTCGGCGCTTCTTCTTTGATGGCCCAGGCAGCTAACACCGGTAAGGTTCACTTTGAAGGTTCTATTGCGAAAGCTGCATGTTCAATGGATCAGAAGAGCGTTGAGCAAACTGTAAAAATGGGCCAAATCGGCGACTCCAGCCTGCTGAATGGCCGTGATTCCGCTGTTAAGACTCCGTTCGATATTGTGCTGAGAGACTGTATTTTGCCTGACGCTCCTACTGAGACGGCGATGACGATCACTTTCAACGGTCTTAAAGGTGTTAAAGACGATATGCTGCAATTCGGTCCAATGAGCACCGCTAAAAACGCCGGTGTCGTTATCTCTCATGGCGCGGACACTGTTAAGCTGGGTACGCCAATTAACATTGGTGTACTGAAAGCGGGCGCAGATACTGAATATACTCTGAATTTCACCTCTCACCTGCGTGGTAATGGAGACGATAAAAATAAACCAATTCAAGCCGGTACCTTCTTCAGTACTGCTAACTTCATTGTAAATTATAACTAATCGATTTACGACAGGTTGAATAATTATAGCATGCGGGACTAGCCCGTATGCTTTTTCCCCGAATGGATTCCTGTTTGCAAGGGATAATCTCTATGGCCCTTATTGGCAAAAATGTAGTGGCGCCTTCCCTATTGGTCGCGATTTTTACGGCCCAGACGATGCCGGCAACGGCTTCGGTTATTGGCTGGGGAAGAGTCAATATGGAAGGCGCTATTGTCAACGCGGCCTGCGCCCTTGAAGCGGCCAGCCGTGATCAAACCATCGATATGAAAATTTTGCCGGTGGAACAAATTACCCGTGATGGGCACGGGCTGACCCGCCCCTTTACGCTGAAGCTGGTGAACTGCGGGCTGGCAGGGGAAAACAGTACCAATACCGGGCGCCAGCATTTCCGCATGATATTTGACGGTAATGCGGAAGGAAAAAACTTCGGCGTCATCGGCGATGCCCGTGGCGTGGCGTTACGCATTGTCGATAGCATCGGCACAGATATTTACCCTGGGGTGCCGATGTCAATAGAAAATACCCTAACAAAAGATTATCGATTGAATTATTCAATGCAGCTGGTGGCTAACAGCCAGGTATTGCGCGCAGGGGATTACCGCTCCGCCATTCGTTTTAAATTGGATTACTACTGATTATAAATAAGTTAAAGGTTGGCGGGATCATGGATGCGAGAAAATTTAAATCGGGGGCGCTCCCGTTAAGTTTATTAGGGATATGTATTTCTCTGGCTCTCTGCGGCCTGGCGTTGCCGGGACGGGCGGATGATGCAATTCAGTTCAACACTGACATCCTGGATATCAACGATCGTAAAAATATCGATCTCGGCCGCTTTGCCAAAGGCGCCTTTATTATGCCGGGCAAGTACAGCATGACGGTAGTGGTGAACAAGCAGCCATTGGATGAGCAGCCGGTGGTTTTCTATCCGCCGGAAAACGATCCCGATGGCAGTGCGGCCTGCGTCTCGCCGGAGCTGGTTGAAAAACTGGGCCTTAAAACCGAGTTTCTCAAGCAGCTGCGCTGGTGGCATAACGAGCAGTGCCTGGATCTGAGCAGCCTCAAGGGCATCGAGGCCAGGGGCGATCTGGCGGTGTCGGCGCTGTATCTGAACATTCCCCAGGCCTATTTAGAGTACTCCTCGCCGGATTGGGATCCGCCGGCGCGCTGGGATAACGGCATTCCCGGCCTGCTGCTGGACTACAACCTGAACGGCCAGGTGCAGCAGAATAGCAACGGCGGCGGCCAGACGCAGCGCCTGGGCGGTAATGGTGCGGTGGGCGCCAACCTGGGCGCCTGGCGGCTGCGGGCCGATTGGCAGACCAGTCTCAATCACCAGACCGGCTCGGGGGAATCGAGCCAGAGAACGTTTGACTGGAGCCGCTATTACGCTTTCCGCGCGTTGCCGCAGTGGGGCGCGCGCCTGGCGTTGGGAGAGGATTCGCTGCAGAGCAACCTCTTCGACAGCTTCCGCTTTACCGGCTTCAGCCTGATGTCGGACGACAACATGCTGCCGCCCAACCTGCGCGGCTATGCGCCGGAGGTGACCGGCATCGCCAAAACCAACGCCAAAGTCACCATCAGCCAGCAGGGGCGCGTGCTGTATGAGGCGCAGGTCGCCGCCGGGCCGTTCCGCATCCAGGATCTGAGCGATTCGGTGATGGGCAAGCTGGACGTCAAGGTTGAGGAACAAGACGGCAGCGTGCAGCAGTTTCAGGTGGACACAGCCAGCATTCCTTATCTGACGCGCCCTGGCATGGTGCGCTTCAAGTTCGCCGGTGGTCGGCCGTCGAACTGGGAGCACCAGGTGCAGGGGCCAACCTTTGCCACCGGTGAATTCTCCTGGGGGGTCAGCAACGGTTGGTCGCTGTACGGCGGGGCTATCGCCGGTGGCGATTATAACGCGCTGTCGCTGGGGCTGGGGCGCGATCTGCTGGTGCTCGGCGCGCTGTCGTTTGATACCACATATTCGCGGGCCAGATTGCCGATTGACGACGGCACCAAAAAAGGCGGCTCGTACCGTTTGAGCTATTCGAAAAGCTTTGATGAATACGACAGTCAGATCACCTTCGCCGGTTATCGCTTCTCGGAAGAAAATTTTATGACCATGAGCGAATACCTGGACGCGCGTTATCACGGCTTGCGGAACGGCAAAAGCCGAGAAATGTACACCATCACCTTTAACAAGCAGTTCCGCGATCTGGGGGTCAGTACCTATCTCAACTACGACCACCAGACTTACTGGGATAAGCCGACCGACGAACGCTACAGCCTGGCGCTGTCGCGCTATTTCAACCTGGGATCGTGGAAAAACCTGAGCGCCTCACTCTCGGCTTATCGCAACAAGTCCAGAGGGACCAACGACGACGGCATGTATCTGAGCCTGACGGTGCCGTGGGGAGAAGATACCAACCTCAGCTACAGCAGTTCGTGGAACCGTAACAATAACAACCAGCGGGTGGGCTACTACCAACGGTTGGATGAACACAACAACTATCAGCTGACCGCCGGCAGCTCGCGCAACGGCGGCTCCGCCAGCGCGTTTTACAGTCACGACGGCGACGCGGCGCGTATCGACGCCAACGCGAGTTATCAGGGGGGCCAGTACTCCGCGTTCGGCATGAGCCTGCTGGGCGGGGCCACGCTTACCGCCCAGGGGGCGGCGCTGCACCGTAGCGGAAGCTTCGGTGGTACCCGCCTGATGCTGGACACCGATGGCGTGGCCGGGGTGCCGGTACGTGGCTATGGCGCCACGAGCCGCACCAACATGTTTGGCAAAGCGGTGGTGACGGACGTCGGCAACTTTTACCGCAGCCGGGCGAGCATCGATCTGACCAACTTATCGGACGAGGCTGAAGCGACGCAGTCGGTGGTGCAGGCGACGCTCACCGAAGGGGCCATTGGCTACCGGCGCTTCAACGTGATTTCCGGCCAGAAAGCGATGGCGGTGATCCGCCTGGCGGACGGCAGCACGCCGCCGTTTGGCGCCGAGGTGTTCAACCGCCGCAGGCAGCAGACCGGGATTGTGAATGACGGCGGCAGCGTTTACCTCAGCGGTATCCGAGCCGGTGAACAAATGACGGTGCATTGGGAAGGGAAGGCGCAATGCGAAATCGATCTGCCGGCGTTGCGCACGGATGTTGCTCTGAGCGATCTGCTGCTGCCGTGCCGGCGCGTGGCCGCAGGCAGTGAAGGCCAGGCAGATGCCCCGGAAAACCCGTAAATGCAATTTTTGACCAAATGGAAGCTTATTATGCGAAACAACACTGTAAAAACGCTGTCGGTAGCCGGCCTGCTAACCACCACCTTGCTGAGCGGCCAGGCGCAGGCCGCTATCGCGCTGGATCGCACTCGCGTGATTTTAAACGGCGGCGATAACTCGGCCAGCATGAGCATCACCAATAAAAACACCCAACTGCCTTATCTGGCTCAGGGCTGGCTGGAGAATGAGCAGGGTGAAAAAATCAACAGCCCGCTGATCGTGTTGCCGCCGGTGCAGCGGGTGGAGCCGGGCGCGCAAAGCCAGGTCAAGGTACAGGCGCTGCCGGCCGCCAAGGCGCTGCCGCAGGATCGCGAGAGCCTGTTCTACTTCAACCTGCGCGAGATCCCGCCGAAGAGCAACAAGGCCAACACGCTGCAGATCGCGCTGCAGACCCGCATCAAGCTGTTCTACCGCCCGGCGGCGATCGTGCCGAACAAAAATGCCGCGTACAGCCCGTGGCAAGAGCAGTTGACGCTGACCCGCCAGGGCGCGGGCTTTAGGGCCAATAACCCGACCCCGTATTACATCACGCTGGTCGATGCCCGCAGCAGCAAGAGCGGTAAAACCGCCGCCGGTTTTGAACCGCTGATGGTGCCGCCGAAAGGCAGCGTGGCGTTAGGCGCCACTGGCCTGGGCAATGCACCGGTGCTGACTTATGTCAATGACTATGGCGGCCGCCCGGATCTGACCTTCAAGTGTGGCACCGGTGATTGTCAGGTGGTGCCTGAGAAGCAAGGATAATCGGCGCCGGCAGCGGCGCTCCATCAGTTGAAGCGGCAGGGAAACTAATGCAAATAATCGATAGCGGCTGCAACAGCCAGGAGAGAGGCGCTTTAACGCGACGGGCAGGCCAGGCGGCGTTATTGGCGCTGGTTTTGCTGACGAATCGGGCAGAGTCAGGTAACCACGGCATGCTGTTTGTGCATGGCGCGCTGACCGAAGGCGCCTGCCGGCTGGAGATGTCTTCGGCCTACCAGGATATCTGGCTGGGTGAAACCACCACGAGCAGCCTGGCAGTGCCCGGCAACCGCACGCAGCCGGTGGCCTTCCAACTGCGCTTGCGTGACTGCACGCGCATGGGGGCGGCCATCAGAGACACTCGCCTGGGTTACCGGTTGTGGGATGCCTACCAGCCGGCAGTAACGGTGAGCTTCACCGCCCCGGCCGATGTGGATAACCCGCAGCTGGTGCAGGTGCAGGGCGCCGAAGGCCTGGGGCTGCGGCTGTTGGATGCGGATAACCGCGATGTGCGGCTGGGCAGCCGCAGCCGGCCGCAGCTGCTGGCGCTGGGCGATAACGGGCTGCAGTTTTATGTGATGGCGGAGCGCACGCGTGCGCCGCTGTTGGCGGGCGCCTACCGCGCGGCGATCGATTTCCGGCTGAACTATGACTGAGGTGGACGGTATGGGCGATACAGGGCGACGCACGCTGGCCATCGGCGGCGAATATCTCCTTCTGGGCCGTGCGCTGGCGGCCAGCACCGCTGCCGCTTCGGCGCTCACCCTGCTGGCGGTGCTGAGTTTTGGCCAGCTGGCGCAGGCCGCCACGGTGAATGTCACGGTGAAAGGTGAAGTGCTCGCGAAACCAAAGTGTGAAATCAACGGCGGCAATGATATCGATGTGCCCTTCGGCGAACTGAATATCGCAGACATTGACGGCGTCGACTACGGCAAGAAAAAGATCCCCTATAGCGTGAGCTGCAGCGGCGATACCTCCGGCTCGAACGGAAATATGAAAGTGTCATTGCAGGGCGATAGCCCGAATTTTGGCGTCGGTTTGCTGCGCACCCGCGAGAAGGACGATTTGGCGATCAAGCTGCTGTTCGAAAATGGCCAGCAGCTAAAGCTGAACGAGTGGCATAACTTTTTTTATCCCAATTATCCACTGCTCTATGCCGTACCGGTCAAGCGCGGCGGCGCCAAGTTGAGTGGCGGGAACTTTTCCAGTTCCGCCACATTATTAGTCGAGGTTCAATAAGGAGATGAAGATGAAATATATTCCAGGGCTGGCCGCCTTGGCCTGCATGGGATTGCTGGCCAGCGGCGCGGCGCAGGCGATAAAGGTGAACTTTACCGGTACGCTGGTGGCGGCGCCAGACTGCACCCTCAACGAGGGTAACGATGTCAGCGTTAATTTTGCGGAAGTGGTGATCAACAAGATTGATGGTAAAGACTATAAGAAAATGCCGATCCCCTACGGCATCAGATGTGAGGGCGGTTCACCAGGCAGCGGCCAGCTTAAGGTGATGTTGGAATATACGACCGTCCCATGGGGCGACTACAACGCGATCCAGGCCCTACCCATCCCGGCATTTAATAATCTCGGGTTGCGTATCATCGAGGGGGACGGGGATAAAACCTATGTGCCTAAGAGCAAGGTGGCGGTTACCGATGTGAATAACCCGCCTAAGTTTTACGCCGTGCCGATCGGCAAGCCGAACTCGGGTTTACCTACGGCGAGTTTCAACGCGTCGGCAACCATGACCGCCATATATGAGTAAAACGTTAGACCGGCACCGAAGCTGCACTGCTCCGGTGCCGGGCTGCGGCAGCAATTAAAGCCGCCGCGTTATAAACGCGGTGGAAAGAGGCGCACCGACGGCACTTAACCGGCGGAATATTTTCGCCATTGGCGATGGTCGGATAAGCTATTTTTCCGGCAGGGTAACCAGATGAAAAAGATTTTTTTATTATTGCTAATCGTATTTTTCGGCGGCATGAATGCGGCCCGCGCCGCTAATTTTGAGGCCATTCCTCGTATAGAGCCTACCAGTGGATCCTATGCTTTTCTCTCTTTTACGTTTCTCCGTATTTTACCGGAGTCGCAGGAACCCAACCCATGTTATGGACAAAGAGACTGCATGTTATCTGTGGTGATGACCTTATCGAGCTCACCACGTGCCTCTGTGGCGTTGGCTGAGGCCAACAGCAGCTGTAACACGGCGGATTGCAAGACCAGCACGAGCACGGCCAAAACCATGGGGGAGCTCGCGCCGTTAGTCAGGTATTTAGGGCGCAATGGGACGAACTCGACGAGAGATATAAACCAGGTTGGCAGCTGGCCTCTTCGACTCTGCTTCGGTGTGGCAATTAACGGTAGATGGAGTGGCGCTTTCGGCTGTGGCCCCGAAATACCCAAGACGAACAGTTGCGATATTCTTGACACTAACGCCATCGTTGACTTTGGTTCATTCAGCAGCGACTTTACGGCCCGGCAGGCCACGGGAACCATCAAGATAAATTGTGCCAGCGAGGCTTACTTACGCGTTAAGTTTAATTCCAATGTCACCAATATGCCGTTAAGCCAGGACGGGCGAATGACCGCCAGCCTGAAGTTTAGGGACCTGATCGCTGGCGTGGGCGAGAATTATGTCAAAGTGCCAGGCGGCAATAGAGAAATCTTTATCGATGGTGATCTCAGGAATAACAATACCTCGCATACCGGCCCGTTTTCTGTGCCTGTGGTGGCTATTGTTGAGATAATATGAAAGGTCATTCGATGAAAAGTGCTCTTTTATTTTTAATCGTGTTTTTTTGCAGCGTCAGCACGGCGAATGCCGCATACCACAACGCCACCACCATCATACGAAAAGGGGAGATCCCGGGGTCTTTCCTTGTCACCACCACGCTAAATGACATTGGGCCGATACCCGATAGTAATATATGCAATGGCACGATAACTAGTACTGCGTACCCATGTGGTTACACTTTCGCTATCTACCCAATTGCCTCGAACGGATCTGTGGCTACTGCCAGGTTGATCACTGACTTGGTTGACCGACGCCCCCCTAACCAGTGTTCGACCAGTACTTGCAAGACAAATATAGCAACAGCCAAAACTATTGGGGAACTGGTGCCATTGATGAAGTACCGTGGCGGCTTTGGCATAGCCAAGACGGAACTGATTCGTCCCTATTTTGAACTTGAGGGTTTCAGATCATGTTTGTATTTTTCTAATTCTTCAGCGGTTGGGAATGGGTCTTCGGGGCGATTCGATTGCAGCCCACTTATCCCTCTGACGACAAGCTGCGATATTCTGGATACTGATGCCCTGGTCAATTTTGGAACGTTCGGCAACGACGTGGTAAGCCGGCAGGCCAGTGGTTCATTTAAAATTGACTGCTCCGGTGACAGCAGCGTGCGGGTCAAGTTTGCCTCCAATGTGACGAATATGTCACTCAGCCAGGATGGAAAGCTGACGGCCAGCCTGAAAGTGAGGAATTCAACCCCGGGTGCGAACAGTTTGGAAAGTTTTGTTAACGTGCGGGCCGGTACGCAAGAGATATTTATCGATGGCGATCTTAAAAATAATAATACCTCACATACGGGCCCGTTTTCTGCCTCGGTGGTGCTCATCGTAGAGGTGGCATAAAGTAATGTGCTATCGCGTGTATTAAATAAGTCATTAGTCAATGAGCAAGTGAATGAGATTATTGCCGTGTCGCTGCTTATTTGGTAAATGCGAAAAGAACATATGTGATATACGCATTCTCTTACCTGGCGATGTCATGGAGTGAGCCTGAACGACCCGCTATTTTCAGTCATACACTGTAAAAGCGAGAGACAAAGGGGCGGCGGAAGGTTATCGCCGGTACGAATTAATACTATGCCTACAGGAGGCTCAGGGAATGAAACCGATCAATATTGTGATTGATGACGAAAATCGCTATTTCGCTACCGGCTTGCGGTTAAGCATTGCGAAATATGCGCAGCAGTATAATAAAGTCGCGCATTTCCTGCGGCCAGGCAGCGATGAGCGGCCCGACATCGTGTTGACCTCGCAGCTCCGGCACGCCCGGCGTTGGACTGCCTATTCAAGGGCACACGTCGTCACCATTGAAGAAAGACAGACCCTTGTTGCTAGGCGAGCGAAGCGAGTGCTTTATCGAACCGACGATCAACAACGGCTGTTTACGCTATTGACCGATGCCCTGGCCAATCCCGGCCCGGCATGCCATTTTTCCGGACTGGTGCTGACCCCTCGTGAGCGGCAGGTTATCGGCTATATGCGGCGCGGGTTGGATCAATCGCAAACCGCCAGAATAATGGGGGTGAGCGTTAAAACGGTGCACAGCCATAAGCGTTCGGTAATGGGTAAGCTAATGTTAAACCGCAGCCATGATTTTATGTATTGGTTACTATCTCCAGAGGCAGAGTATTCCTAACCGTGATGGGGAATAATTATAATTATTCTCGTCTGTTATCTTTAGAACGCTAAAGGATAGTTGATTCTGATTAAAATCCATCAGGGAAATGTTAATTCTCGATTTATTCATTTATTAAATAACAAAAAGGGAAAATTATGAAAAAGACAGCGGCTTTACTTATTGGCGCTTGCATCATGATGGCATCTTATGCACATGCCGGTTTTAACGGCAATCAGAACGTGCAGGGCAATAATGGCAACGCCAGCGGCGCCGGCAATAGCGATTTTGGCCAATGCATCAATGGTCAAGGGAAAAATGGCGGGCAATGTGCGGGCAACACCAACACAGGCGCCAAGCCTAAAGAAAAAGATAAAGGCGAAGTCATGAATGCGATATGTGAATCGCCGTTTATGAAAAAATACTCGCCGCTATGCCAGTAATATTTATTTTTGAATGACAAGCAGGGTTATCCTCCCTGCTTTTTTTGTGACTGTTGATTAAATATCCTGTTGTTCCGAATCAGATCATAAGTTAGGTGAATTATTATCGTTGGCAGTGATGGTAGCTGTACGTAATTTACGTTGGGTATTATCTACACCAAGGGAAAGGTGAAGTGGATTTGTTTTATTTCGCGATATTCTTGTTCTGTTTAAGCATCTATTCATTCTATAAACATGCGCAGCGGATGAAGAAAAGGCAGTTATCTATTCAAGAACTTGGCCATTCTTCCCGTTGGTTGGCATTGCGACGTCATCATTGACGCTGCTACGCATTGCATGACGTAGCGTTTTTTACCAGAGAGTAAGTATCCGCCTCAACGAAATTGGGCATTGCTCGTCTAGCGTCGCCACTTTCACACCTAATGCCGAGAATGCGGCAATTCGCTTACCCTTGGCGCCAACGTTTTTGGGGGATGCAAGTAGAGAAGGGAGCATTCGCCTATGCCGCTGGCCCGCAGTGTAAGCTCCTTTGGCCGAATAATCGAACGCAGTTCGATGGAGAGTCCGTACCCCAGAAAGCGAAAAACCCGACATAGGCGGGTTCTTCTAAATAGGGCGACCGGACTCGGACAACCGGCGCTGGTGCCGTGTTGAATAGCGCTTTAGCGCTGGCCCGCAGGGTGAGGCCCTTGGCCGAATAATCGAACGCAGTTCGATGGAGAGTCCGTACCCCCAGAAAGCGAAAAACCGCCATAAGCGGGTTCTTCTGAATAGGGCGACCGGACTCGGACAACCGGCGCTGGCCCGTAGGGTGAGGCCTTTGGCCGAATAATCGAACGCAGTTCGATGGAGAGTCCGTACCCCAGAAAGCGAAAAACCCGCCATAGGCGGGTTCTTCTGAATATGGTGCCCGGACTCGGAATCGAACCAAGGACACGGGGATTTTCAATCCCCTGCTCTACCGACTGAGCTATCCGGGCAACGCGCAGCATTAAACCGTATTGGCCGAAAGCCGTCAACGGCTTTATGCGTTAAAGACGTTAAAATACCTCCGGTTGCTGGCTTTTCAGGCAAAGGGCGCAAAAAATGCGCCTGTTCTGGCTATCACCTTGGGTTGGCTGTGCCGCCAACCCTGCCGATTCAGCTCAACGCCCCGTTGCGGCGGCACTGCGCCACCTGCAAGATGTCTTCCGCCAGCCGTTTGGCGACCGATACGTCCTGGAGCTGGCGTTTTACCAGCAGTTTGCTCAGGCAGCCTTCCTGAATCAGCTCCATTTGCTGTGCCACCATGTCGGCGTCGTCGGCGTCCATGTCGCGCAGCAGTTCGCGGGTCAGCTCCAGTGAGGTCAGCTTTTGCTGCTCCGCCAGTTGGTGGATCGGATGATCCGTTTCCGGGAAGAAGCTGCAGGCGGCGATAAACAGGCAGCCGGGGTAGCGGTCTTGCTGCACGTATTCCGCCAGCACGTCATAGCGCGCCAGCAGCTTTTGCTGCGGGCTCAGGCTCTCGTCCAGCAGCAGCTGGCGGCGCCAGGTGTCGATCTGTTGGCCGTGGTAGCGCAGGCAGTCGTACAGCAGCGCTTCGCGATCTGGCCAGAACCGCTTGAGATCGCCGGGCTGAACGTCGAGTTTTTCCGCCAGCATCTCTAATGTGGCGGTCGCCAGGCCCTGTTGTTCCAACAGGCCCAGCGCGGTATCAAGGACGTGTTCACGTTGCACTTGTGCTTCCTCCTCTTCGGTTCAGAACCTCAGTGTTATTTATCACATCACTTTCTGCAAATGCGCGTTGAAGGCTGCCGCCTTCATAAAACCGGTGACCCGCTGTACTGTCAGTTCCTGGCCCGCCGGATCGAAGAACAGGATCGTCGGCAGCCCCAGCACCTGCAGATGCTTCAGCAGCGCCGCCTGTTCCGCACTGTTAGCGGTGACGTCCGCCTGCAGCAGCACCGCGTTGGCCAGGCTCGCCTGCACCGCGGCGTCGCTGAAGGTGTATTTCTCGAACTCTTTGCAAGCTACGCACCAGTCGGCGTACAGATCCAGCATCACCGGTTTGCCCCGCGCCTGTTGCAGCGCGAGATCGAGCTGTTCGACGTTGTTGATGCGGGTAAAGGCCAGATGCGGTTGAGCCGCCTGCTGCGCCTGGTCGGTGCCGAAAGCCCAGTCCTGCAGCGGCCGCGCGGCGATCACCGCCACCGCCAGCAACAGCAATTGCAGGGCACGCGCCCAGCCGCGTGCGCTTCTTAGGCTCAGGGCGAAGGCCCAGCTGAAGAACGCCAGGCCGAGCAGGCTCCATAGGCGCATGCCCCACAGGTCGCCGATCACCCGCTCCAGCAGGAACACCGGTAGCGCCAGAATGACGAAGCCGAAGGCCTCTTTCACGTACTGCATCCACGGGCCGCTGCGCGGCAGCAGGCGGTTGCCGAACAGGGTGACGATCACCAGCGGAATGCCCATTCCCAGCGCGTACAGGTACAGCGTGCCGCCGCCGGCCCACAGATTACCGCTCTGGGCGATATACAGCAGGATGGCGCTGAGTGGCGCGGTGGTGCAGGGGGAACAGATCAGCCCGGCCAGGGCGCCCATCAGGAACACGCCGGTCAGTGAGCCGCCGCGCTGGGTGTTGCTCCAGTTTGCCAGCCGGGTTTGCAGCGCCGAGGGCAACTGCAGGGAATAGAGGCCGAACATCGACAGCGCCAGCGCGATGAACAGCGCCGACAGGCCAATCAGAACGTAAGGATGCTGCAGCGCCGCCTGGAACTGCAATCCGGCGGCGGCCACCACCAAGCCCAGCAGGGTGTAGGTGAGCGCCATGCCCTGCACGTAAACCACCGCCAGCGCCAGAATGCGGCCGCTGCTTTGCGGCCGGTCGCGGCCGAGGATGATGCCGGAGATCAGCGGGTACATCGGCAGTACGCACGGGGTGAAGGCGATACCGATGCCGATCAGCAATGCCCACAGCGGCGAGAACGGCAGGTTGGCCGGTGTGGCGGGGGCCTCAACTGGTGCAGCGGCCGAGAGCGGCGCGGCTGCGGTGGCGCTGACCGCATCCAGCGGGATGGTTCGGGTTTCCGGCGGATAGCAGAAGCCGGCCTCGGCACAGCCCTGATAGGTGACACTGAGGCTGGCGTTGGCCGCCGCCTGTTGCAGCGGCACCTGCAGATTCAGCTGCTGTTTGAAAATCGCCACTTCGCCGAAGAACTCGTCCTTGTGGCTCACCCCTTCGGGCAGGGTAAACGCGCCGAGCGTCGCCTGCTGCGGCACCAGTTTGATCTGCTGGCGATACAGGTAGTAGCCGGGGCGGATCTGCCAGTTCAGCGTTACCTGGCTGCCCTGCTGTTTGAAATCGAAGGCGAAGGCCTGATCGACAGGCACGAACTGGCTGCCGCCTTTCGGCGCGAACAGCGAAGCCTGCGCCGCCTGTGGCAGGAAGAACAGGCTGCACAGCAGCAAAATCAGTTTAAGGAAGCGTTGATCCATAACAGGTAGTCTTTATCTCCGGCCATCACCGGCAGCACCAGCAACTCGGGCGTCTGGTAGGGGTGATGTTGTTTCAGGGTGTCGAGCAGGGCCTGCTGACGGCGGCGATCGCTTTTGAACAGCATCTGCACTTCGTATTCCTGTTCCAGTTTCCCTTCCCAGTAATACAGCGAGGTGGCGCCGGGCAGCAGTGTGGCGCAGGCCGCCAGCTTATCGCCCAAGACCCGCGCCGCCAGTTCCTGGGCGCTGGCTTCATCGGGTGCGGTACAGAGTATGACGACAGCTTCGCAATCAGACATCTTCAGCCCTCTCATCGATTCGAATGGGCACTATACCCTGAAGGCGGATTGGCTAGAAGGCGAGTTTATCGCCAAAAGGAAAACCGGGGCCGCAGCCCCGGTCGAAGCCTTACAGCATGACGCTGCCGAGCAGGAAGCCGAATACCACCGCGAAGATCACGCCCATGGTGCCGGGAATGAAGAACGGATGGTTGAACACGAAGCGGCCGATGCGCGTGGTGCCGGTGTCGTCCATCTGCACCGCGGCGACCAGCGTCGGGTAGGTCGGCAGGATGAACAGGCCGGAAACGGCGGCGAAGGAGGCGACGGCGGTCAGCGGCGACACGTTCAGCGCCAGCGCCATCGGCATCAGCGCCTTGGCGGTGGCGGCCTGCGAGTACAGCAGCGCCGAGCAGAAGAAGAAGATCACCGCCAGTAGCCACGGGTGCGCCTGAATGACGCTGCCGGCCGTCTCTTTGATCCAGTCGATGTTGGCCTGCACGAAGGTATCGCCCAGCCAGGCGACGCCGAGGATACAGATACAGGCGCTCATGCCGGCCTTGAAGGTGCTGGAGTTCAGCACCATGTCGGTGTCGACGCGGCACAGCAGGGTGGTCAGCGTGGCGACGCTCAGCATGATGATCAGGATGGCGTTGGTAGTGTTCATTAGCGGCTTGGCCACCAGGCCCAGGCCCGGGCTGTTGATGATGGCGTAAGCCACTACGCACAGCACGCCCAGCAGGAACAGCAGCACCGAGGTTTTGGCGCGCGGTTTGATCGCCAGCGCGTTGTTGCCGCGCAGGGTGATCAGACCCTCTTCCAGGCGTTTCAGGTACACCGGGTCGTTAGACAGCTTGGAGTCGAACAGCCAGGTCACCAGCAGCGACATCACCAGCACGGCGCAGAAGGTGGACGGGATCACCACCATCAGCAGGTGCAGGTAGCTGACGCCGTGGCCTTCCATCACCGAAGACATGTACACCACCGCGGCGGAGATCGGCGAGGCGGTGATGGCGATCTGGGCGGACACCACGGCGGTCGACAGCGGGCGGCAAGGCTTGATGCCCTGTTCTTTCGCCACTTCGGCGATCACCGGCAGCGCCGAGAGCGAGATGTTGCCGGTGCCGGCGAAGATGGTCAGGAAGTAGGTGACGATAGGGGCGAGAATGGTGATGTGCTTG
The DNA here is from genome assembly GCF_051803255.1 of Serratia bockelmannii. NCBI lineage: Bacteria > Pseudomonadati > Pseudomonadota > Gammaproteobacteria > Enterobacterales > Yersiniaceae > Serratia > Serratia bockelmannii. Next base: position 383,424 of record NZ_CP196512.1, read on the forward strand.
GGGTTCTTGCGCAGCAGCTTTTCGGTCTGCTGCACCAGGTAATCCATCCCTCCGGCGACCTGCATCGCGGAGATCGCCGCGATCACCGCCATGATGATGGAAATCACGTCGAAGGGAATGCTGCCCGGCTTGACGCCGATCAGCGCCAGGACCAGAACGCCCAACCCCCCCGCGAACCCGATACCGATACCGCCCAACCTGGCCCCTAAAAAGATGGCCAGCAGAACGATAACCAATTCTACGGCTAGCATAGTATTTACTCCTTAAAATGAGAGAAATTGAAAATCAAACGTTAAAATTTTGTGGGCGCCGGAAAGTAAAAAGGCACGCTATCCAGAGGATTTAGCGTGCCTTTCAGGGCTACCGGGTAGGTCTGTTATTGTTCATTTTCATCCGTATAGCGTTTGGCTTTATAGGCCGGGTGCATCAGGTTCTCCACGGAGAAGATGTCATCCAGCTCGGCTTCGGTCAGCAGGCCGCGTTCCAGCACCACTTCGCGCACGCTCTTGCCGGTTTCGGCGCAGATCTTCCCGACGATGTCACCGTTGTGGTGGCCGATGAACGGGTTCAGATAGGTGACGATACCGATCGAGTTGAAGACGTAGTGTTCGCAGACTTCTTTATTCGCGGTGATGCCGTTAATGCATTTTTCCAGCAGGTTGTAGCAGGCGTTGGTCAGGATGTGGATCGACTCGAACATCGCCTGGCCGATCACCGGCTCCATCACGTTCAGCTGCAGCTGGCCCGCTTCGGCCGCCATGGTAACGCAAGTGTCGTTGCCAATCACCTTGAAACACACCTGATTGACCACTTCCGGCACCACCGGGTTCACTTTGGCCGGCATGATGGACGACCCCGCCTGCAGCTCCGGCAGGTTGATTTCGTTCAGGCCGGCGCGCGGGCCGGAGGAGAGCAGGCGCAGATCGTTACAGATTTTGGACAGTTTCACCGCCAGGCGTTTGAGTGCGCTGTGCACCATCACGTAGGCGCCGCAGTCGGAGGTGGCTTCGATCAGGTCTTCCGCCGGCACCACCGGCAGGCCGCTGACTTCCGCCAGTTTTTGCACCGCCAGCGGCTGATAGCCTTCCGGGGTGTTGAGCGCGGTGCCGATGGCGGTGGCGCCCAGGTTAACTTCCAGCAGCAGCTCCGCGGTGCGGTGCAGGTTGCGGGTCTCTTCGTTCAGCAGCACGCTGAAGGCGTGGAATTCCTGGCCGAGGGTCATCGGCACCGCGTCCTGCAGCTGGGTGCGGCCCATTTTCAGGATGGTTTCGAACTCTTTCGCCTTGCGATCGAAGCCTTCACGCAGCTGGTTGATGGCGTCGATCAGTTTCTGGTTGGAGGCGTACACCGCGATGCGGAACCCGGTCGGGTAGGCGTCGTTGGTGGACTGGCACTTATTGAGGTGATCGTTCGGGTTCAGGTACTGGTATTCGCCTTTTTGATGGCCCATCAGCTCCAGGCCGATGTTCGCCAGCACTTCGTTGGTGTTCATGTTCAGCGAGGTGCCTGCGCCGCCCTGGAACACGTCCACCGGGAACTGATCCATGCACTTGCCTTTATCCAGCACCTCGTCGCAGGCCTGGATGATCACGTCGGCGATTTTGCGTGGGATGGTTTTGAGTTCTTTGTTGGCCATCGCCGCGGCCTTTTTCACCATCACCATGCCGCGAACGAACTCGGGGACATCGCTGATTTTGCTGTTGCTGATGTAGAAGTTTTCAATCGCACGCAGAGTGTGAACTCCGTAGTAAGCGTCTGCGGGGACTTCACGTGTTCCTAACAGGTCTTCTTCGATACGAATGTTGTTTGACATGAGAACCTTCTCTATGTGTTGCTGCCGAATTAATAATTTGTCAGGTCAAGGCTAGTAAGGGCACAGCCTAAATTAATGTTGCCGAAGGCTTGGGGCGTGAAACGATTAACCAAATCGCCCGTTGCTGCCCAGATCATATGCTGGTTGATAAGAAATGACTGAATCCAGATCACCTTATGGTGTTTAAGGATATGCCCTTTTCCGGTTCTGTGACTTCTTTCACGTTTGTGAACTTTAGCAATAAAAACCGGCTCTCGGTTGAAATGGTGGGGGGATGCCCTCATTGTAATGGTGTCGGCCGTTTACGGCCTCTTTTTTCGCGCCGTCGCCCCGTGGCGGCCGTGCCTTACCTACCGATAGGAGAACCAGGTGCGCTGGTTACCGCTACTGCTGATATTTCTGCTGGCTTACATAGAAATATCCATCTTTATCAAAGTCGCCGCCGTGCTCGGCGTGGCTGTCACCCTGCTGCTGGTGGTGTTCAGCTCCTGCGTCGGCATTTCGCTGGTGCGCAATCAGGGCATGAAAACCTTCGTGCAGATGCAGCAAAAACTGGCGGCCGGCGAAAGCCCGGCGGCGGAAATGGTGAAAAGCGTTTCGCTGGTGCTGGCGGGCTTCCTGCTGCTGATACCGGGCTTCTTCACCGACTTCCTCGGCCTGTTGCTGCTGCTGCCGCCGGTGCAAAAATCGCTGACGCTGAAGCTGATGCCGCACCTGTCGGTGTATCGCCCCGGCGGTTGGACCGGAGGCGACGCCGCCAACGGCAATACCTTCGACGGCGAATTCCAGCGCAAGGACGACGATCGCCCGGTGCTGGAACACCGCCCGGACGAGGATCGCAAACCTCACGATCGTTAAGCAAACGCGGCTCAGGCCGCGTTTTTCATCTCTGCGGCACTCGTCGGACCAAAAATGCGAAATTTTTTTTGTTCGCCCCCTTGAAGGGGGCTGGAACGCCCCCATCTCAAATGCCACGAGGCCGGTAATAACAACCATCCGGTGTACAACCCTAAATCTGATAGAGACCTTCTTACAGGAGAGCGTTCAATGAGTATTCGTCCATTGCATGACCGCGTTATCGTCAAGCGCAAAGAAGTTGAATCAAAATCTGCTGGCGGCATCGTCCTGACTGGCTCTGCTGCGGGTAAATCCACTCGCGGTGAAGTGGTTGCAGTGGGTAAAGGGCGTGTGCTGGAAAACGGCAACATCCAACCGCTGGATGTGAAAGTTGGCGATATCGTGATTTTCAACGACGGCTACGGCGTGAAAGCAGAGAAGATCGACAATGAAGAAGTGTTGATCATGTCCGAAAGCGACATTCTGGCAATTGTTGAAGCGTAATTGCGCTTTATCTTCTGAACTGAACGAGTTGAAGGGAAATACCAATGGCAGCTAAAGACGTAAAATTCGGCAATGACGCTCGCGTGAAAATGCTCCGCGGCGTGAATGTTCTCGCTGATGCAGTAAAAGTGACCCTGGGCCCGAAAGGCCGCAACGTAGTGCTGGATAAATCTTTCGGCGCACCGACCATCACCAAAGACGGCGTTTCCGTTGCGCGTGAAATCGAACTGGAAGACAAGTTCGAGAACATGGGCGCACAGATGGTGAAAGAAGTGGCCTCCAAAGCGAACGACGCGGCGGGCGACGGCACCACCACTGCAACCGTACTGGCTCAATCCATCATCACCGAAGGCCTGAAAGCGGTTGCTGCAGGCATGAACCCGATGGATCTGAAGCGCGGCATCGACAAAGCGGTTGTCGCTGCGGTTGAAGAACTGAAAAAACTGTCCGTACCTTGCTCCGATTCCAAAGCTATCGCTCAGGTCGGCACCATCTCCGCCAACTCCGACGAAACCGTGGGTAAACTGATCGCGGAAGCGATGGAGAAAGTGGGCAAAGAAGGCGTTATCACCGTTGAAGAAGGCACCGGCCTGCAAGACGAGCTGGACGTGGTTGAAGGTATGCAGTTCGACCGCGGTTACCTGTCTCCATACTTCATCAACAAGCCGGAAACCGGTTCTGTTGAGCTGGAAAGCCCGTTCATCCTGCTGGCCGACAAGAAGATCTCCAACATCCGCGAAATGCTGCCGGTGCTGGAAGCCGTTGCCAAAGCAGGCAAACCGCTGCTGATCATCGCTGAAGACGTAGAAGGCGAAGCGCTGGCGACCCTGGTGGTCAACACCATGCGCGGCATCGTGAAAGTGGCTGCCGTTAAGGCGCCTGGCTTCGGCGACCGTCGTAAAGCCATGCTGCAGGACATCGCTACCCTGACTGCCGGTACCGTTATCTCTGAAGAGATCGGTCTGGAACTGGAAAAAGCCACCCTGGAAGATCTGGGTCAGGCGAAACGCGTTGTCATCAACAAAGACACCACCATCATCATCGATGGCGTGGGCGACGAAGCGACCATCCAGGGCCGCGTTGCTCAAATTCGTCAGCAGATCGAAGAAGCGACCTCTGACTACGATCGTGAAAAACTGCAGGAGCGCGTAGCGAAACTGGCCGGCGGCGTTGCCGTTATCAAGGTTGGCGCAGCCACTGAAGTTGAAATGAAAGAGAAGAAAGCCCGCGTTGAAGACGCCCTGCACGCAACCCGCGCCGCAGTGGAAGAAGGCGTGGTTGCCGGCGGCGGCGTCGCGCTGATCCGCGTTGCAGGCAAAATCGCCGCGCTGAAAGGCGACAACGAAGACCAGAACGTGGGTATCAAAGTTGCGCTGCGCGCAATGGAAGCCCCTCTGCGTCAGATCGTGGTCAACGCCGGTGAAGAAGCTTCCGTTATCGCCAACCAGGTGAAAGCGGGCGAAGGCAGCTACGGCTACAACGCTTACTCTGAAGAATACGGCGACATGATCGCGATGGGTATCCTGGATCCGACCAAAGTGACCCGTTCTGCTCTGCAGTACGCGGCTTCCGTGGCTGGCCTGATGATCACCACCGAATGCATGGTCACCGACCTGCCGAAGGCTGACGCACCGGATCTGGGCGCAGCAGGCGGTATGGGTGGCATGGGCGGTATGGGCGGCATGATGTAATCATCCCCCACACGCTTGTGTGCTGAGAACCCCGGTCAACTGACCGGGGTTTTTTTTAGCTTAAAAATCAATAAAAAGAATGTTTATTTAGCTTGTTATTAGTTCACTGAATGAATAATTGCATTATTTTGTTTTTACCCTAAACCGTTGTCGTTTCGTACCGATATAGCCCTTACCGAGCGGGGAATTTCCCCTCGCCGGTGTGACTGTCAACGGAGACGACTTATGCTGAAAAATATGAAAATAGCCACCTGGCTGATGATGATGCTGTTGCTGCTGGGCTTGATGCCCATGGGAACCGGCGCCATCGCCTTCTATTTCATGCAGCAAAACGGCAACAGCATCGGCAGGATGAGCACGTTCTCCGACGAGGAAGCGGCGCTTAACCGCAGTTGGCGTGCTTTGCTGCAAACGCAGACGCTGATCGACAACATGGCGTTCGAGCGCTGGGCGCAGACCAGCAGAGCCGATATTCAGCAGGGAATCGATGAGGCGCGCGGTGAGCTGCGCAGCGCCGACGTCGCGTTCAACCTGTTTTGGGAGACGCCGGGCCTGACGGTATCGCGCCCGGATCTGGGCGAGGCGATGAAAAAGGTTTACCTGGCGCAGCAGGCGGTGCTGAAGCAAGAACTGACGCTGTTGGCCGACACGCCACAGACGGCGCTGATCGAGCGGCTGCACGCCATGGCGACAGAGAAGCGCCAGGTGCGCCAGCGGCTGGATAACCAGTTTGCCGACTACATGCGGGCCACGGTGGCCGCCCACCGTCTGGCAGTGGAAGAGGCGGAGCAGACCCAAAAAGTCTTCGCCCGCCTGCTGAGCGGCACCCTGGCGGCGATCCTGCTGCTGCTGGTCGCCGTGCAGCGTGATTTCCGCCGGCGCTTGATTCTGCCGCTGCGCCAGATCGCCGAACACTTGCAAAAGGTTGGGCGCGGCGATCTACGCAGCGAGATCGCGGTACGCAACAACAATGAGATCGGCATGCTGTTCGCCAGCCTACGGACGATGCAGCAGGAGCTGAGTGCGACCGTGCAGCAGGTGCGTGACGGTGTGGAGTCGATCAACCACGGTACGCACGAGATCGCCGTCGGCAACGCCGATCTCTCCAGCCGCACCGAAGAACAAGCCAGCGCGCTGACGGAAACCGCCGCCAGCATGGAGCAGATTACCGCCACGGTGCGGCAAAACGCCGATAACGCCACTCAGGCCGCCGGCATGGTCAATCAGACCGCCGGCATTGCCCGCAACGGCGAAACGCTGATGGCCAGCGCGATCGACAAGATGCGGGCGATCAACGACAGCGCGCGTCAGGTGGGGGATATTACCAGCGTGATCGACGGCATCGCCTTCCAGACCAACATTCTGGCGCTGAACGCCGCCGTCGAGGCCGCACGTGCCGGGGAGCAGGGGCGGGGTTTTGCGGTGGTAGCCGGCGAAGTGCGCAATCTGGCGCAGCGCTGCGCGACGTCGGCCAAGGAGATCAGCGGTCTGGTCGACGGCGTAACCGGCGATATCGCCGCCGGCGTGCGGCTGGTGGAACAGGCGGGCGAGACGATGAATGCCATCGTCGGCTCGGTGAACCAGGTGACGTCGCTGATGGATAACATCTCCTATGCGTCGGAAGAGCAAAGCAAAGGCGTCGAGCAGGTCGGGGTGGCGGTGACCCAGATGGATCAGGTGACCCAGCAGAACGCCGCGCTGGTGGAGGAGGTGGCGACCACCGCCGTCGGCGTGGAGGAACAGGCGGCCCTGCTGGCGCAGGCGGTGGCGGTATTCAAACTGGCGGAGGGGGAACCGCGCCAGGGCGACGTGGAGGCGCAGGCATCGGCGGCCGTTGCCGGTTGGGTATAACGCCGCCGCACTGTATTTGATGATATTTTTGCCGCCCGGGGCGATTTAGCTGGTAAACTGGTAAGTCATCAGCTGTCGCTCAAGACGTTGGCCCGCTCGCGCGGCAACGGATGCTTAAGAGATGGCATCGCTTTCTGATATACCCTATGAATTTCAAGTTGTAGCTAGGCGGCCAGCTCGTGAGTCCCCAGGCGCTTACTTGAGTAAGTAACTGGGGTGAGCGAGCGCAGTCAACAACGCTACAGCTTGAAAGGCGACGGGTAGAAGATTTTGCGTAATTCTCAACATCGAATGGGGAACAAGATGCGGATTAAAGCCTTACTGGGTCTTTCGGCAGCGATGCTGCTGGCGGGTTGCAGCACCACTCATGAACTGACCGCTGCGGGTCAGCAGATCAAGTTCACCGACAGCAAGCCGGCGGCGGAATGCCAGCTGCTGGGGGAAGTGACCGGCACCCAGAGCAACTGGCTGTCCGGCAACGGCGGTGAAGGCAGCTCCATGCGCGGTGCGGCCAACGATCTGCGCAACAAGGCAGCGGCCATGGGCGGCAACGTCATTTACGGCGCCAACAGCCCAAGCCAGAACCTGCTCTCCAGCTTCGCGCCGCTGGACAGCAAAATGGTCGGCCAGGTTTACAAGTGCCCGTAAGGCGCTGAGGCCGCAGCCGCAAAGAGATAAAAAAGAGGAATGCCACGGCATTCCTCTTTTCGTTCCATCGGGCCATGTGGCGCGCGTCACTCCTGCATCAGGCGCAGGTCGATCGGCGTTTTGCTCGGTTCGCCGCCCACTTCACGCGTCAGGCGCGGTACCAGATAACCGGACACCTTGCTCAGCAGCGCCTGCATGATGGCGCGCGCTTCATCGTCGCTGACCATGAAGTGCGCCGCGCCCTGCACCTTGTCCAGCACGTGGATGTAATAGGGCAGGATGCCGGCGTCGAACAGCGCGTTGCTGAGTGCCGCCAGCGTATCGGCATGGTCGTTGACGTCGCGCAGCAGCACGCTCTGGTTGAGCAGCGTGACGCCGGCGAGGCGCAGCTGGGCCATGGCGCTCTGCAGCTCGCGGTCGATTTCGTTGGCGTGGTTGATGTGCGTGACCATCAGCACCTGCAGGCGCGAGGCCGACAGCAGGCGGCACAGCGCCGGCGTAATGCGCGCCGGGATCACCACCGGCAGACGGGTGTGAATGCGCAGGCGTTTCAGGTGCGAAATGGCCTCCAGCTCGCCGACCAGCCACTCCAGCTCGCTGTCTTTGGCCATCAGCGGATCGCCGCCGGAAAAAATGATCTCGTCCAGTTCCGGGTGTTGGCGGATATAATCCAGCGCCTGCCGCCAGTTGTTCTTGTTGCCCTGATTATCCTGATAGGGGAAGTGACGGCGGAAACAGTAACGGCAGTTGACCGCACAGCCGCCTTTGACCAGCAGCAGCGCGCGATTGCGGTATTTGTGCAGCAGGCCCGGCACCACGCTGCGCTGTTCATCCAGCGGATCGGTGGTGAACCCTGGGGCGTTGATGAACTCCTCTCTGGCGGTCAGCACCTGGCGCAGCAGCGGGTCGTTGGCATCGCCGGGGCGCATGCGCGCAGCGAAGGCGCGCGGCACGCGCAGGGCAAACAGCCGGCGGGCATCGCGCCCCTGCGGCAGTTCCGGGTGCGTATTCAGTGACAAAAGCTGCAGTAATTCATCGGGATCGGTAATAACATCGGCGAGTTGATGCAACCAATCTTCTCTATGTGCCGTACTTTGGGTTATAATGTGTGCCATTTTTTTGGCTAAGCTACCAGTTCAAATATTCAGAGGGCCATCATGGCGACTTATTCTAGCAACGATTTCCGTCCGGGTCTTAAAATCATGTTCGAGGGCGAACCTTACGCCGTCGAAGCCAGTGAGTTCGTTAAGCCGGGCAAAGGCCAGGCGTTTGCGCGCGTGAAAATGCGCCGTCTGCTGACCGGCACCCGCGTGGAAAAAACCTTCAAGTCTACCGATTCTTGCGAAGGCGCAGACGTGATGGACACCAACATGAACTACCTGTACAGCGACGGTGAGTTCTACCACTTCATGCACCCTGAGTCTTTCGAACAGCATCAGGTTGACGGCAAAACCGTCGGCGACGCGGCCAAATGGCTGCAGGATAACGCAGAGTGCATCATCACCCTGTGGGATGGCCGTCCAATCGCCGTTCAGCCGCCGAACTTCATCGAAGCGGAAATCACCGATACCGATCCTGGCCTGAAAGGCGATACCGCAGGGACTGGCGGCAAGCCGGCAACCCTGAGCACCGGCGCCGTGGTGAAAGTGCCGTTGTTCGTCCAGATCGGCGAAGTGATCAAGGTTGACACTCGCTCTGGCGAATACGTCTCTCGCGTTAAATAAGTTTCAAAACAGAGGAACCCCCGCGGTTCCTCTGTTTTATCCCATCCCCGTTCGTTGGCAGAAAATCCGCATGTTCAAGAAAACGTTGTTGGCCGTGCTCTCCCTGTTGTTCCTTTTCTCCCTCAGCAGTTGCAATACGTTTCGCGGCTTCGGCGAAGACGTTCAGCATCTCGGCGGCGCCATCTCCCGCACGGCCAGCTGATCCCCGTCTTTAACCCGATGTATTTGCGCCACAAAGCCGGTCACGATCCCACACCCTCCGTCAATTTTGACTACGCTTAGAAAGCCGTACTTTTTCATCAACGACAAATAAGGACTTTCTTATGCTGAAGAAAAGTATTATCGCGATCTTCTCTTTGATGATTTTGAGCTCGCTGACCGCCTGCAATACCACCCGCGGTGTGGGTGAAGACATTCAGGCCGGCGGCAAGGCTATTCAGCGCAGCGCGGAATAATCCGCATTCCACCCGGCGGCGTTCCGGCTGCGGAGAGCCGCCACATTTCTATCCCTTGCCTGAGCGTTAACGCTGCTGCTATCCTGCCGCAGTGCGGGTGAGGTTACCCGTCATGCATCACCTCGCTAAACGGGACGACCCGTTTACGCGTCATTTTATCGGGGACGACCCCAGTGGTAGGGAGGCCGTCTCATGGCCTGGATTATTCTGCTTATCGCCGGTTTGCTCGAAGTGGTTTGGGCTATCGGTCTGAAATACACCCACGGTTTTACCCGGCTGACGCCGAGCATCATCACCATCGCCGCGATGGTGGTCAGCATGTTGCTGTTGGCCAACGCCATGAAAACGCTGCCCGCCGGCACCGCCTACGCGGTGTGGACCGGCATCGGCGCGGTGGGCGCGGCCATCATGGGCATGGTGCTGTTGGGCGAATCGACCAATATCGCGCGCATCATCAGCCTGTGCCTGATCGTGGTCGGCATACTCGGGCTGAAGTTCAGCAGTCACTGATCGGCGGACTGCTGCACCCAGATCAGCTTGTCGGTGGCGAAACCGTAGCCTTTGGCTGTCTGCAATAAACGATCGCGCACGGCGGCGTCAAGCGTCGGCGTGCGCGACAGGATCCACAGATAGTCGCGGTTCGGGCCGCAAACCAGCGCGTAGCGATACGCCGGATCCAGGGCAATCACGTTGTAGCCGCCATAGAAAGGGCCGAAGAACGACACTTTCAGCGCCGCGACTTGTGGTGAACCGATAAAGTAGGCTTTGCCTTCGCTTTCTTGCCATTGCTGTTTTTGCGCATTGAAGCCGCGATTGATGACGTTCAGCCCGCCGTCGGCGCGCGGGCTGTAATGGGCGGTCACCTGCTGCAAACCGCGTTCAAAACGATGATCCAGACGAGCGATCTCATACCAGGTACCGAGATAGCGCTGGCTGTCAAAGGGGGTCACGACCTTGATGTCTTTAGGCGGGGAGACGCTGCAGGCGACGGAGAGCAGGGCGGAAAGCATGACGCTAAGCTTTGACCATAAACGCATCGGTGACTCCTGTTTACCGGGGGCGAGTAAACAGTGTAGCCGATGAGAAAAGGGCGGCCAACGGGCGTTGGCCACCCGAGCGGTTTACAGAGTGACGACGCCGATGACGGTGACGACGCTGAGGATTGCCGCCAGACCGTAGAACACCCACTTGCCGGCCGGCACGTGGATCTTCAGATCGTGCATCGCATGGTGGATGCGGTGCAGGCCGCACCACAGCGGCAGAATGATCATCAGCAGCAGGAACAGGCGGCCGATCAGGCTCTGGCAGAACGCCAGCACGCGCTCGTAACCCAGCGCTTCACCGGGGAACAGCCCCAGCGGCAGCAGAATGCCGACCAGCAGCACGATAGCCGGCGCGACGATCGCGCCCCACATGCCGCCAGCGCCGAACAATCCCCAGAAAACCGGCTCATCGGAGCGTTTAGGTGCTTGATTTATCATGTTTCCTCCGGATTAGAACAGGGCCACGGCCAGGATGACCACGCTGACGACGATCGTGACGGCCCACAGCCCTTTCACGATGGGGCCCGGTCCCATTTTCTCGCTGTTGACCACGATATTGGCGGCCTTCGGCGCCAGATCGAACCAGGTTTTGGTGTGCAGCGCCGCCGCCAGCAATGCGACGACGTTGATTAACAGCACCAGCGGATTCTGCAAGAAACCGACGAAGCCGGCCCAGCTCTCGGCGCCGCCCTTCAGCGCGAACACGCCGTAGAGCAGCACGATGCTGAACCAGACCGCCAGCACCGAGGTGCCTTCGCGCAGCATGTAGAAACGGTAGAAGCCGAGCTTTTGCCACCAGGTGGGCGTCATGGTGCGCACATAGGGCTTACGTTGAGTTGTCATGGCAATTTTCTCCCTTATTGCGGCTTCAACATGGCGATCATGAAGTCTTTGGCGCTCTCCACCTTGCCCTGCTGGATGGCGGCGGCGGGATCGACGTGTTTCGGACAGACTTCGGAGCAATAGCCGACGAAGGTGCAGCTCCAGACGCCGTTTTGGCCGTTGAGCTGCGGCATGCGCTGTTTCTTGCCGTGGTCGCGGTTGTCCAGGTTATAGCGGTGCGCCAGCGTGATCGCCGCCGGGCCGATAAACTCGGGGTTGAGGCCGAACTGCGGGCATGCCGCGTAGCACAGGCCGCAGTTGATGCAGCCGGAGAACTGGTGGTATTTGGCCATCTGCGCCGGAGTCTGCACGTTTGGGCCATCCTCCGGTTTGCGATCGTTGCCGATGATGTACGGTTTGATCGCCTCCAGGCTTTCGATGAAGTGGGTCATGTCGACCACCAGATCGCGCTCGATCGGGAAGTTGCCCAGCGCTTCAACCTTCATGCCGCCGACGTAGTCGCGCAGGAAGGTTTTGCACGCCAACTTCGGCACGCGGTTGACCATCATGCCGCAGGAGCCGCAGATCGCCATGCGGCAAGACCAGCGGTAGGAGAGGTCCGGCGCCAGGTTATCCTTGATGTAGCCCAGCGCATCGAGCAACGAGGTCTGTTCGTCGTAAGGCACGGCGTAAGTGACGAAATGCGGCTCGGCGTCGCTTTCCGGGTTATAGCGCATGACGTCGATCTTCAGGGTTTGCATCTCAGCCATTTGCCTGCTCCTTATTCTTTTTCTCCTGCGCTTCGGCTTCTGCGCCGTAGACGCGTTTGGCCGGCGGCAGCTTGGTAATTTTCACGTCGCTGTATTCGAGACGCGGCGCGCCCTGCGGGTTATGGAACGCCAGCGTATGCTTGAGGAAGTTGACGTCGTCACGCTCGGTGCAGCCTTCGTCCAGGCGCTGGTGGGCGCCGCGCGACTCTTTGCGGTTAAACGCGGAGTGCGCCATGCATTCGGCGACGTCCAGGCCATAGCCCAGCTCGATGGTGTACAGCAGATCGGTATTGAAGACGCTGGTGTTGTCGGTGATGTTGACGCGCTTGAAACGCTCTTTCAGCTCGGCCAGCTTATCGATGGTTTTTTGCATCAGCTCCGGCGTGCGGTAGATGCCGCAGCCTTCTTCCATCGACAGCCCCATTTCGTCGCGGATCTTCGCCCAGTTTTCGTTGCCTTCCTGCTTCATCAGGTTGCTCAGGCGGGTTTCGACGTCGCGGGTTTGCGCATCCAGCGCGCTGCCGTTGGCCGGCGCGGTCTCGAGCGCGCGGCGCGCGGCGTGTTCACCGGCGACGCGGCCGAACACTACCAGTTCCGCCAGCGAGTTGGAGCCGAGGCGGTTGGCGCCGTGCAGGCCGACGGAGGAGCACTCGCCGACCGCGAACAGCCCCTTGATGCGGGTTTCACAGTTCTGGTCGGTTTCAATGCCGCCCATAGTGTAGTGCGCGGTAGGGCGCACCGGGATCGGATCTTTCACCGGATCGACGCCGACGTAGGCCTTGGCCAGTTCGCAGATGAACGGCAGCCGCTCCAGCAGCTTTTTCTCGCCCAGGTGGCGCAGATCGAGGTAGACCACGTCGCCGCGTGGGGTGGCGATGGTGCGGCCGGCGCGCCATTCATGCCAGAAGGCCTGGGACACTTTATCGCGCGGGCCCAGCTCCATGTATTTGTTCTTCGGCTCGCCCAGCGGGGTTTCCGGGCCCATGCCGTAGTCTTGCAGGTAACGGTAGCCGTCTTTGTTCACCAGGATGCCACCTTCGCCGCGACAGCCCTCGGTCATCAGGATGCCGGAACCGGGCAGGCCGGTCGGATGATACTGCACGAACTCCATGTCGCGCAGCGGTACGCCGTGGTGGAACGCCATGCCCATGCCGTCGCCGGTAACGATGCCCCCGTTGGTGTTGTAGCGATAAACGCGCCCGGCGCCGCCGGTGGCCATCACCACCGCGTTGGCGCGGATCTGCACGCGGGTGCCTTCCATCATGTTGAGCGCCACCAGGCCGCGCGCCTGGCCGTCATCCACCAGGATATCCAGCACGAAGTGCTCGTCGAAGCGTTGGATCTGCGGGTATTTCAGCGAGGTTTGGAACAGGGTGTGCAGCATGTGGAAGCCGGTCTTGTCGGCGGCGAACCAGGTGCGTTCGATCTTCATGCCGCCGAAGCGCCGCACGTTGACCGACCCGTCCGGTTTGCGGCTCCACGGGCAGCCCCATTGCTCAAGCTGGGTCATCTCGCGCGGGCACTGATGCACGAAGTGATCGACCACGTCCTGCTCGCACAACCAGTCGCCGCCGGCGACGGTGTCGTTGAAGTGGTAGTCGAAGGTATCGTGATCCTGGGTGACGGCGGCGGAGCCCCCCTCGGCGGCGACCGTGTGGCTGCGCATCGGATAGACCTTAGAGATCAGCGCGATTTTCAGTTGGGGATTGGCTTCCGCTGCGGCTATTGCTGCACGTAAACCAGCGCCCCCGGCCCCAATAATGGCAAGATCGGCGTTAAAGGTTTGCACTGCATTCCTCCAATGTTCTTGTTAAGAACGGCAAGTTAAATATCTATGCTTAAAATTTAGCGAACTCTTCGGGTGCTAACTAATTGAACCGATTAATGTTGCTTAAAGGTTAAGGATAGATATCTCCCACCAATAATGGGGAATTAACTATACCTAAAGTTAAGTAGTCGAAATTTGATGTGATCGATTGTTTTGTCGATTAACGCTCGACCAACAGGCTTGCCTGTTTTTTTGCGCGTTTGGCCTGCTTTACCCTTTTTAACGCGCTTTTGCCGCCCATTTATCGGAAATTGGCGTTATGGACGGTTGTGCATCGTGAAGAATTTGTTTGGCTGCAAGGATGCGAGTAGACTGCATCCCCTGTTTGATTTCGGAGTTAATTACCATGAGCGAAACGGCAAGCTGGCAGCCTAGTGCACCCATCGCCAATTTGTTGAAACGCGCAGCGATTCTGGCTGAGATCCGGCGTTTCTTCGCCGATCGTGGCGTGCTGGAAGTTGAGACGCCCACCATGAGCCAGGCGACGGTCACCGACGTTCACCTGTTCCCGTTCGAGACGCGTTTCGTCGGGCCGGGGGCGGCAGAGGGCCTGACGCTATACATGATGACCAGCCCGGAATATCACATGAAGCGCCTGTTGGCGGCGGGCAGCGGCCCGATCTACCAAATGGGGCGCAGCTTCCGCAATGAAGAAGCCGGGCGGCATCACAACCCGGAATTCACCATGCTGGAGTGGTACCGTCCGCACTACGACATGTACCGCCTGATGAACGAGGTGGACGATCTGCTGCAACAGGTGCTGGACTGCGAGAGCGCGGAGACCCTGTCCTATCAGCAGGCGTTCCTGCGCCATCTGGACATCGATCCGCTGTCGGCGGAGAAGGCGCAGCTGCGTGAAGCGGCAGCCAAACTCGATCTGAGCAACATCGCCGATACCGAAGAAGACCGTGATACGTTGTTGCAGCTGCTGTTCACCGTGGGCGTGGAGCCGCATATCGGCCGTGAAAAACCGGCGTTCGTGTACCACTTCCCGGCCAGCCAGGCGGCGCTGGCGGAGATCAGCACCGAAGACCACCGCGTGGCGGAGCGTTTCGAGGTGTATTTCAAGGGCATTGAGCTGGCGAACGGTTTCCGCGAGCTGACCGACGGCCGTGAACAACAGCAGCGCTTCGAGCAGGACAACCGCAAACGTGCGGAGCGCGGCCTGCCGCAGCAGCCGATCGACTACAACCTGTTGGCGGCGTTGCAGCACGGCATGCCGGAATGCTCCGGCGTGGCGCTGGGCGTGGATCGCCTGGTGATGCTGGCGCTGGGCGCCGAGAGCCTGAGCGAAGTTTTAGCCTTCCCAGTCGGGATCGCCTGAGTTTCAGGCGGTAAGAAAAGCAAAAAAGGCCGGCATTTGCCGGCCCTTTTTTTATCGCGAGAAACGCTTACAGCCCCCCGGCGTCGCGCTTGGTGTTCGGCGCCGGCGTGGACGGCGGCGTACGGCCGTTGTTGGTCAACCGCGACAGCGTCTCGGTGCGCACCTGGAACGGCGGGTACGGCAGCGTGATGCCGTGCTCGCGGTAGCCCGCCAAGATCAACTGGTGGATCTCGTGACGCAGCGGCATACGGTGGCCCATCTCGGCGGCGTAAATACGCATCTCGAAGATCTGGATGCCCTGTTGCAGATCGACCAGGTAAACCTCCGGCGCCGGGTTATCCAGCACCAGCGAGCAGCGCTCGGCGGCGTTCATCAGGATCTTGGTCACTTCTTCGCTGTTGGCTTCGCCCGGCGCCGGTACGGTCAGCACCACACGGGTCAGGGTGTCGGACAGCGACCAGTTGACGAACTGTTCGGTGATGAAGGCTTTGTTCGGCACGATGATCTCTTTGCGGTCCCAGTCCGAGATGGTGGTGGCGCGGGTGTTGATCTTGGTGACGGTACCGGTCAGGTTGCGGATCGTCACGGTGTCGCCGATGCGGATCGGTTTCTCGAACAGGATGATCAGGCCGGAGATGAAGTTGGAGAAGATCTCCTGCATGCCGAAGCCCAACCCCAGACTGAGCGCGGTAACCACCCACTGCAGTTTCGACCATTCGATGCCGATCCAGGCGAAGCTGAGCACCGCGCCGAACACCAGCAACAGGTACTTGGTGATGGTGGTAATGGCGTAGCCGGTGCCCGGCGTCAGATCCAGGTGCTGCAGCACTGCCAACTCCAGCAGCGCCGGCAGGTTGCGCACCAGCTGCATGGTGATGATCAACACCAGAATGGCGATCAGAACCGCGCCGAGAGTGATTGGATGGGCGGTTTCCACGCCGTTCACCGTCGAGGTCACGTCCCACAGCGAGATGTTTTCCAGGAAGGCGAACGCGGAGTGGATCTCCGACCACAGCACGATCACCGACACCAGCGCGATCAGCGTCAGGATCGAGCGCACCAGCCGCAGCGACTGGGCGCTGATGGTGTCCAGATCGAAGTCCGAATCGTCCGGATCGATGGCGCCTTCAGTGCTGTTCGGGGTGTGCGAGGTTTCGTCTTCGCCGCGGGCGCGCTGGGCCAGGATGTCGGCGCGGCGCTGTTTGGCGCGATCGAAGGCGATGCGCCGCCGTTGGATCAGCATCCAGCGGCGGATGATGTGGTAGATGACCAGCAGCAGGAACCAGATCGCTACCGAGGTTTCCAGGCGCGCCAACAGCGCCTGCGCGGTGGTGAGGTAACCGACGGTCGAGGCCAGTGCTGCCAATAGCGGCGCCGACAGCAGCAGCCCCCAGAAGGCGCTGTTGAGCATGTTGTCGCCGGAGCCGTTTTTATCCAGATACAGCGGGATACCGGCGCGCTTCAGGCTGTGGGTGACCAGCGCCAGCGCCAGACACAGCAGGATGAAGCACAGCCGTCCCAGCGTGTTGGCGAACTCGCGTTCTTTCAGGCTATCGAAAGTGATCAGCGCCATGATCAGCGGCACGATCAGCCAGATCGACATCTTGTAGTAGCGCATGGCGCGCGAAACCTGCTTCGCCGGCCAGCGGAAGTGCACGATGAACAGCCCCTGAGGGTGGGCGAAGGCGGCGCAGATCATGCAGATCCACAGGATCGGCAGCGTGGCGGTCACCCCTTTGCCGATCGCTTCCGCCACCGGGTAGTTCCAGGCGCTCTGCAGGCCGTAACCGAGCGCGGCCCACAGCACTGGCAGCGGCATCGCCACCAGAATCGACCAGAATACGGTGCGCACCGTCAGGAAGAATTCGTCCTGCGTCACCTTGCCGACGCGGCTGCTGGCGCGCTCGAGGAAGGCGTGATAGTGCTTGCGCGAACTGATGCTGAAAATCACCAGCAGCAGGGCGCCGAAGATCGGGATCAGCGTTTCGCGGCTGGTCACCATCATCATGAAGGCGCCGCCGAGCTGCGACAGCGTGTCCAGCGACAGGACGCGGGTCAGATCGTGCGCCACGTTGAGCGGGTAGGAAAAGTTGATCGGATTAACGTCCGGCACCCAGAACAGATAGCGGTGGGTGGCGTCGCGGATCTCGTTCAACGCTTCGATCAGCTGGGTGTTGGCCACCTTCAGCTTGGTCAGCTCGAGGATTTGGGTGTCGCAACCGGACAGCAACGAGTTGAGCAGTTCGCGCTGGGTGCGCAGCTGAGCATCGACGATGCGCTGCTCTTGGTTGGTCAGCGCGCTGCCGTCGTCGCGTTTGAATTCGCGCTGCGACAGTTTTTCCAGTTGATTTTCAAACTGCAGGCGCTGCACGCGCAGCTGGGCCATGTCGCCGTCCAGCTGTTGCGGCTTGGGCATTTCCGGCAGCGTTGCCACCTGGGCGCGCAGGGTTTCCCCTAACGCCGACGACGAGCCGAGCCACTGGGCCTGTTCGATGATGGTGCTCAGCGCCTGGCGCACCTGCAGCGTCTGCGCCGCCGCCTGCCGCTGCTGCGATGAAATCAGATCCATGCGCTGCGCCTGGCTGTTCAGCGCGGCGGACAGTTCGCGGTTGATCTGCAGCTGTTGGCTGAGGCTTTTTGGCAAATCGCCGTTCTGCTCGGCCAGCTGCTCGGTTTTTTCCAGCGCCAGTTCCGCTTCGCGTTGGCGCTGGGCGTTGAGGTTGTTGCGCAGCGCCTGCAGCTGAATGTCTATTTTCTCGTGGCGCTTTTTATAGACCTCGGCGCGCATGCGCGCCAGCTCCTGACGGTTGTTGGCCGACAGCTGCGCCAGCTCCAGCTCGTCTACTTTGGCTTTGCGCGCCGCGGCTTCGGTCTGCAGCAGGGCCAGGGCGGCCTGCGCGTACGGGGTGGTCGGGTTGGCGGGCTGCGCCTGCAGACGGCGCTGCACTTCGGTCAGCGCGCGGCGGGCGTCGGTCTGCTGCTGCGGCAGCTGGCCGAGCGAATCGCTGATTTCCCGCGTGCGATCCTGCTCTTGCTGCAGCAGGCGCGCCTGTTCCAGCAGCAGGCTGCTGGTTTGCAGAATCTGCTGTTCCAGCTCGGCGGCCGGCAGATCGTCGCCGTTCGGCAGGATCTTGTTGCTTTCCAGCACCAGCTGACGGCGCAGCTCCTGCGTCATCTTCGGGAAATCGTCGATCACCCTCTGATACTGCTCGGAGCGAGTCTGCGACTCTTTACGCTCCGTCAGCCAGTTGAGGGCGCTTTGCAGCGCCTCGGTGGTTTCCGCCTGATTCGGCGCGTTTTTGCTGCTTTCCGCCTGCTTCAGCTCCTGTTTGAGCTGGTTCTCGGTCGGCACGGGGGCGGCCAGCGCCGGTTGCCACAGCAGGCAACCGAGCAAAAGCGTGATGATCAGGCGCACGGCGTCGATTCCTTTAGAGCGGGGTCTGTGGTGTTTCAGCGGCGGCCGGGATTTCGGCGAAGGCCTCACCCATGCGGGTGACGGTGCCGTTATGCAGCTGCGGCGCAAACTGCACGCTGCCTGCGGTAAACAGGTTGATCACCGTGGAGCCGAGTTTGAAACGGCCCATCTCGGCGCCTTTTTCCAGCGCGATGGCGCCTTCTTCGCCGGCGGCCGGGTAGGTCCAGCGTTTGATGATGCCTTCGCGCGGCGGCGTGACGGTGCCGGCCCAGATGGTTTCGATGCTGCCGACGATGGTGGCGCCGACCAGGATTTGCACCATCGGCCCGATGTCAGTGTCGAATACGCAGATCACGCGCTCGTTGCGAGCGAACAGGTTAGGCACGTTGGCGGCGGTGAGCGGGTTGACCGAGAACAGATCGCCCGGCACATAGATCATTTCGCGCAGTACGCCGGCGCACGGCATGTGTACGCGGTGATAGTCGCGCGGTGCCAGGTAGGTAGTGGCGAACAGGCCGTTGCGGAACGGCTCGGCCAACAGGTAGTTGCCGGCCAGCAGTGCTTCCAGGCTGTAGTGGTGGCCTTTGGCCTGGAAGATTTGATCCTCGCGGATCGGGCCGAGCTGGCTGATGGCGCCATCGGCAGGCAGCGCCAGCCAGTTGGCGTCGGCGATGATCGGGCGCGCGCCATCGCGCAGCGGGCGCACGAAGAAGTCGTTGAAGGTGGCGTAAGACGTCAGGTCCGGGTTTTGCGCTTCCTGCATGTCCACGCGGTAGTAGCGGGCGAAGGTTTTGACCACCAGTTGGGTCAGCCAGCCTGCCTGTTTGTCGGCGCCCCAGCCCGCCAGGCGGGTCAGCGCCAGCTTCGGTAGCCAATATTGCAGTTTAATCTTGATGCTATCCAGCACGTTAACCTCGTGAATCAGGGTAAAGGGCGCGCATTGTAACGAGGGCCTCGCCGTCGTCAATGCTCGCCCGTCAGTGTCAGTCTGCGGCGTCCGTGAAGTTCTTGCGAACCTTCACCTGAGCCATGCTTTCCAGAATGCGGTGATAGTTGTCGAAACGCTCTTCCGCGATATCGCCTTTCTCCATCGCCGCGCGGATGGCGCAGCCGGGATCGGTATCGTGGCGGCAGTCGCGGAATTTGCAACCGCCTAAATAATCACGGAATTCGACAAAGCCGCGGGTGATTTGTTCCGGCTCCAGGTGCCACAGGCCAAACTCGCGCACCCCCGGGGAGTCGATCACGTCGCCACCGTGCTGGAAATGGTACAGCCGCGCGGCGGTGGTGGTATGTTGCCCGAGGCCCGAGACGTCGGAAACCTGATTTACCAGAATTTGCTCTTCAGACGGCGGCAGCAGCGCGTTCAGCAGGCTGGACTTGCCGACTCCCGACTGGCCGGCGAAGATGCTGATGCGCCCGGCGAGCGCCTGTTCGAATTCCGCCATGCCTTCCCGCGTCTGGCTGGAGACTTCCAGCACCCGGTAGCCAATCTTGCGATAGATATCCATCATGCCGTCGACCAGCTTGCGCGCTTCGGCGTCCAGCAGGTCAATTTTGTTGAGCACGATCAGCGGCTCGACTTCGAGCGTTTCGCAGGCCACCAGATAGCGGTCGATGATGTTCAGCGACAGCTCGGGCAGGATCGCCGACACGATGACGATCTGATTGATATTGGCGGCGATCGGTTTCACGCCGTCGTAGAAGTCCGGGCGCGTCAGCACCGAGGTGCGCTCGTGCACCGCTTCCACAATGCCTTTTACCCCTTCATGGGTGCCCAGGCCGGGGCGCCACACCACGCGATCGCCGGTGACCAGCGAACGCAGCGTGCGGCGGATATTGCAGCGGTGCTGAGTGCCATCCGGCGCCTCAACGTCGGCGTGCATGCCGAAACGGCTGATGACGACGCCTTCCTGCGGCTCGCCCAGTTGGGAATCATCCGGTTCCGGTTTGTTATCAGCGCGTTTCAGACGGCGCTGATGGTTCGCCTGCACGCGGCGTTGCTGACCTTTGGACAGTTTGTTCTTACTCACTGCGCCTCACTTGAATCGGTTTTATACCTTTACGTATACGCACAGCTGCGGCGAGGGACTAGCCCCGGGCGCAGCCTTGAACCCGTCAGGGTATATGTCGCCGATGGCGACCAAAAAGACTATGATACACGCTATTTTATATTAAATAACCGTTGTTAGCCGCCGGCTGCGGCGCGTTGCCACCGGCGGCGCCCGTCGTCTCGTCCGCACAGCGTTTTTCTCTCGGCTTTTAGGCAGGAAACATCATGACAGGAAACGAAAATAACCTGATTTGGATCGATTTGGAGATGACCGGGCTGGATCCCGAGCGTGACCGCATTATCGAGATCGCCACGCTGGTCACCGACGCCAACCTGAACATCCTGGCGGAAGGGCCGGTGATCGCCGTGCACCAATCCGACGAGCAGCTGGCCTTGATGGACGAGTGGAACGTGCGCACCCATACCGGCAGCGGGCTGGTGGAGCGGGTGAAAGCCAGCCGCCAGGACGATCGCGCCGCTGAGCTGGAAACGATAGCCTTCCTGCAGCAGTGGGTACCGGCCGGCAAATCGCCGATCTGCGGCAACAGCGTGGGCCAGGATCGCCGTTTCTTGTTCCGTTATATGCCGGAGCTGGAGGCCTACTTCCATTACCGCTATCTGGACGTCAGCACGCTGAAGGAGCTGGCGCGCCGTTGGAAGCCTGAAATTCTCGGCGGCTTTAAGAAGCAGGGCACCCATCAGGCGCTGGATGACATCCGTGAATCGGTGGCCGAACTGGCTTATTACCGCGAACATTTCATTCAGCTTTAAGGCGATGACGGCCCCTGCGGGGAAAAAACGCCGTTTTTAGCCGCTTAATTCGCCAATCTGGCGCTTTAATCGGCAATCAAACAAAAATCGCGTTTTTTTGCTTTCAGGGGCTTGCGACAAAAAGGATTTCTCGTATAATGCGCACCCCGTACCGATGAAGAATTTCGTAACGTTCCACCATCGATACGCCGGGCGGGAATAGCTCAGTTGGTAGAGCACGACCTTGCCAAGGTCGGGGTCGCGAGTTCGAGTCTCGTTTCCCGCTCCAAATTCAACAATGTCGCGATGCGGCATGATGAATAAATAAAGCAGTATCAAGCAGTACCTATGCGACGCGGGAATAGCTCAGTTGGTAGAGCGCAACCTTGCCAAGGTTGAGGTCGCGAGTTCGAGCCTCGTTTCCCGCTCCAAAAATTCAAAGGTCACGCCAGTGTTTGGTGGCCGGATGCCAAAAGCATCTCAATGCGGGAATAGCTCAGTTGGTAGAGCACGACCTTGCCAAGGTCGGGGTCGCGAGTTCGAGTCTCGTTTCCCGCTCCAATTTTCTCTTCGTTTCAAACTCAAATCCAACGCCTTATTCGGCGCGGGTTTTTGTCCCGTTTTACACGCCTGGTAAAAATGTTGTAAACAGAGTTATCCACAGCCTCTGTACATAAACTCGCCTGACTGAAAAATCAACGTCATACAAATTAAATATTTATCTATTTGATTTATATGCTTATTTATTTATCCCAAAACGTTATGCCGATCACTTGCTCTTTTTGTTGCAGTTGAAAGACAACGTGTTTTTATTTTTATGCACAAATCCACAGAGTGAGTCTTCCGGCGATTCGCCTGAATGGCGTACGCCGTCAGGCATCCCTTGGCAAACCTTTTTCCACAGCCCGTATCAGCCGCTTTTTCTGCGCCGTCTGCACCTCGATACCCTGCGCTTCGCGGCGAGCGAGCTGTTGCGCCAGCGCCCAGTGGATATGTTCGTCCAGCATGGCGTCTTGGCCCAAACGCGTGCGCAGTGCGAGCACGATGCTGTCCTCGTAGGGCGCATTGCCCAGCGCCACGGCGATATTGCGCAGCCAGCGCAGGT
This sequence comes from Serratia bockelmannii, assembly GCF_051803255.1. Taxonomy (NCBI): domain Bacteria; kingdom Pseudomonadati; phylum Pseudomonadota; class Gammaproteobacteria; order Enterobacterales; family Yersiniaceae; genus Serratia; species Serratia bockelmannii. The sequence goes on from NZ_CP196512.1 coordinate 406,057, forward strand.
GGCCGATGCGGCGTATCGCCGAGCCTTCGGTGATGCGCAGGAATTTTTCTTCCGTCCAGTTGAACAGATCGAGCAGCTGCGGCGCATGCAGCGCGGCGCGGGGGCTGAAATCGTCTTCGTCGGTGAGCTGAGAAAAGCGGTTCCACGGGCAAATCAGCTGGCAGTCGTCGCAGCCGTAGATGCGGTTGCCGAGCAGCGGACGGAATTCTTCCGGGATCGCGCCTTCCAGCTCGATGGTTAGGTAGGAGATGCAGCGCCGGGCATCGACGGTGTAGGGCGCGACGATGGCGCCGGTCGGGCAGGTGGTGATGCAGGCAACGCAGCGGCCGCACTGCTCTTCCTGCGGCTGATCCACCGGCAATGGCAGGTCGATCAGCAGTTCGCCGAGGAAAAACCACGACCCGGCTTCACGGTTGAGAATTAGTGAGTGTTTACCAACCCAGCCAATGCCCGCTTTGGCGGCCAGCGCGCGCTCCATCACCGGCGCAGAATCGACAAAGGGGCGAAAATTCAACTCGCCGCAGTATTCCTGGATCTGATCGCCCAGCTTTTTCAGACGCTGGCGCAACAGCTTGTGATAATCGCGCCCCAGCGCATAGCGGCTGACGTAGCCCAATTGCGGGTTCTGCAGGGTGCTGGCGAACGCCGCCTTGGCCGGCAGGTAGTTCATGCGCACGCTGATCACCCGCAGCGTGCCCGGCAACAGCTCGTGAGGGCGTGCGCGCAGCATGCCGTGGCGCGCCATCCATTCCATCTCGCCGTGGTACTGTTTGTCGAGCCAGGCCTGCAGCTTCGGCTCTTCCAGGCTGAGATCGGTATCGCAGATGCCAACCTGCTGGAATCCTAGCGATTGCCCCCATTGCTTGATATGTTGGGCGAGTTGATGGAGATCGAGGGGGTGCGTCATGACGGGCCACAGTGAAAAAGCATACGCTGACAGTTTACCACACTCTGTCTGGCCTGCGGATTGGATCCGTCGTTCGGAACCTGCGGCGGCGGCCTCGCTCGGTCTTTCTCTTTACGATTTAATGCTGCGCGCCGGTCAGGCGGCCTACGTACTGGCGCGCGACACTTATCCCTCCTGCAACCACTGGCTGGTGCTCTGTGGCCACGGCAACAACGGCGGCGACGGCTATGTGGTGGCGCGTTTGGCGAAGGCGGCGGGCGTGCAGGTGACGGTGATCGCCTGCGAAGGCGCACGCCCTTTGCCGCCGGAGGCCGCAGCGGCCCGCGAGGCCTGGCTGGCTGCCGGCGGCGACATTCTGCCGGCGAACAGCCGCTGGCCGGCGTCTGTTTCGCTCATCATTGATGGCCTGCTAGGCACCGGCCTGGGCAGCGCGCCGCGTGCGCCCTACGACGCGCTGATCGAGGCCGTCAACCGCCATTCGGCGCCGGTGGTGGCGCTCGATATCCCGTCCGGCCTGCTGGCGGAAAGTGGCGCGACGCCGGGCCCGGTCGTGCGTGCCGCGCACACCATCACGTTCATTGGCCTCAAGCCGGGTTTGCTGACCGGGCAGGCGCGCGACTGGGTCGGGCAACTTCATCAGAATACGCTAGGCTTATCGGATTGGCTGGCGAAGCAACCGGAGCAGATTCAGCGGCTTACCGCCGAGGTGTTACCGCGCTGGCTGCATCCGCGTCGTCCCTGTGCCCATAAAGGCGAGCATGGCCGTCTGCTGTTGGTGGGCGGCGATCGCGGGTTCGGTGGCGCCATTCGCATGGCGGCGGAAGCGGCGCTGCGCAGCGGGGCGGGATTGGTGCGAGTGCTTACTCACATTGAGCACGTCGCACCGCTGCTGGCGGCCCGGCCGGAGCTGATGGCGCAGGCGCTGGACGAGGCGACGCTGCGGCAGGCGATGCAATGGGCGGATGTGCTGGTGATTGGCCCGGGGCTGGGCCAGGCTGAATGGGGCAAAAACGCCTTGAACGTGCTGCAAACCAGCGATAAACCGGCCTTGTGGGACGCCGATGCGCTGAACTTGCTGGCATTAAATCCCGAGAAACGGCAGAATCGCGTGATGACTCCGCATCCTGGAGAGGCTGCGCGGCTGTTGAGCTGCAGCACTGTCGACATCGAGAGTGATCGCTTACTTGCCGTGTGCAAGCTGACGGCACGCTACGGCGGCGTGGCGGTGCTAAAAGGCGCCGGTACGCTGATCGCCGATGAGCAGGGGCAGATGGCGATCGCCGACGTCGGCAACGCCGGCATGGCCTCCGGCGGCATGGGCGATGTGCTGTCGGGCATCATCGGCGGTTTGCTGGCGCAAAAGCTCTCGCTGTATGATGCCGCCTGTGCGGGCTGCGTCGTACACGGCGCGGCCGGCGATCGCGTAGCGGAAAGACAAGGAACAAGAGGCATGTTGGCGACCGATTTACTGCCGGACATCCTTCATTTCGTTAACCCTGAGTGGGCAAAATAGACTTTATCGAATGAAAGAACTCGTTTTACCTCTGCCGGACGAGGCAGCGACTGTCGCTTTGGGCACCACTTTGGCCAAGGCCTGCGATCGCGCCAGCGTCATCTATCTCTACGGCGACCTGGGCGCCGGTAAAACCACCTTCAGCCGTGGTTTCCTGCAGGCGTTGGGGCATCAGGGCAACGTCAAAAGCCCAACCTACACGCTGGTGGAACCCTATGCCTTGCAGCCGCTGGCGGTGTATCACTTCGATCTGTATCGCCTGGCCGATCCGGAAGAGCTTGAATTTATGGGCATTCGCGATTACTTCGCGCAAGACGCCATCTGCCTGGTCGAATGGCCGCAGCAGGGCACTGGCGTGCTGCCGGAGCCGGATCTGGCGCTGCACCTCAGCTATCAGGGCGAGGGGCGAGAGGCGAAGATCGAGGCGATTTCCGCATACGGCAGCCAGCTGTTAGACCGTATTCATGGATCACAGGGATGATGCTGCAATGACGCATGTGTTGAAAAAATTTGCGGTCATCATGCTGATCGCCGTGCTGGGGCCGCTCGGCGCGTTGAACGCGCTGGCGGCGTCCTCGCTGTCCGATATCAAAGTGTCCAACGCCCAACGCGAAGCGACGGTGTCGGTGAGCTTCAATGGTCCGCCGGACTACGCGTTTTTCCCGCTGCACGGACCGGAGCGCGTGGTGCTTGACGTCAACCAGAAAGGCAAGGTCGGCGGCCTGCCGCTCAATTTCAGCGGCCAAAACCTGGTGAAGAGCATTCGCTCCAGCGCGCCGAAAGACGCTCAGAGCGTGCGTTTGGTGTTTGATCTGACGCAGCGCGCCAAAACCCGCGTCGCCACCCGCCAGAACGGCGGCGTGCACACCGTAGTGTTCACTATCACGGCCGAAGGCAGTGCCAATACCGTAGTGCGTAAAGCGCCGGTTGCGGTCAATCCACCGCCGCGTCAGGCACCCGTCACGGTCAGCCAGCCACCGCGCCAGGCGCCGGTCGCGGTGCGTGAAGCGCCGGAGCCGCCGCTGCGCAAAGCGCCGACGGGATCGAATCCGTTTACCAATAAACAGACCGTGGTTGCAGGCACCGCCACCGAGGTGACGCCGCGCAGTAGCCGCGTTTCCGCCGGTTCCGGCGATCGGGTGGTGGTAGCGATCGACGCCGGCCACGGCGGCCAGGATCCGGGCGCCATTGGCCCGAGCGGGCTGAAAGAAAAGAATGTCACCATCGCCATCGCGCGCCGCCTGCAGGCGATGCTGGACGCCGATCCGCAGTTCAAACCGGTGCTGACGCGTAACGGCGACTATTTCATCTCGGTGATGGGGCGTTCCGACGTTGCGCGTAAACAGGGTGCCAACGTGCTGGTCTCCATCCACGCTGACGCCGCGCCGAACCGCAGCGCCAGCGGGGCTTCCGTCTGGGTGCTGTCCAATCGCCGCGCCAACAGCGAAATGGCCGGCTGGCTCGAACAGCATGAGAAGCAGTCTGAGTTGCTCGGCGGCGCCGGCGATTTGCTGGCCAACAGCCAGGCCGATCCTTATCTGAGCCAGGCGGTGCTGGACCTGCAGTTCGGCCACTCGCAACGCGTCGGGTACGATGTGGCGGTGAAGGTGCTGCAGCAGCTGCAGAGCGTCGGATCGTTGCATAAACGCCGGCCGGAACACGCCAGCCTGGGTGTATTGCGTTCGCCGGATATTCCCTCGCTGCTGGTGGAAACCGGATTTATCAGTAATAGCACGGAGGAGCGGCTGCTGGGCAGTAGCGCGTATCAGGAGAAGATTGCCAAGGCCATTCATAACGGCCTGCGCAGCTACTTCCTGGCGCATCCGCTGCAAGCCGACCCAAAGGTGGAAAACCGACCGCTGGACGTCGCAGCGGCGGTTAACACCTCAACACCAGACGTGCGCCAGCCTGAGCCTATCGTGAGCTCTGCTGGCGCGAGCCGCAGCGAAAGCGGCAAGACTCAGATCCACGTGGTGAAACGAGCGGAGACGCTGTCCGGCATCGCCGACAGCTACGGCACGACCATGGCGGCGCTGCGGGATCTGAACAAACTGAAAAAAGACGGCGTGTGGGTCGGGCAACGTCTGAAGGTGCCGGCGGGGAAAACCGCCGCCGTCACCGCCGTCGCCAAGGCGAAAACGCCGGCGAAGAAGCCGTCTAAACATAAAGTGGCCCGCGGGGACACGCTGTCCTCTATCGCCTCTCGTTATGGGGTCAGCGTCGGCGATCTGAAACGGGTCAATAATCTGAAGTCGGACGTCGCGCCGCTGGACCGGACGCTGACCATTCCGCAGGCCTAGCGCCACCGCTACAGGAGTCAGCATGCCTATCCAGGTGTTACCGCCACAGCTCGCCAACCAGATCGCCGCCGGAGAGGTGGTTGAACGCCCCGCGTCGGTCGTCAAAGAGCTGGTGGAAAACAGTCTGGACGCCGGTGCGACGCGCATCGATATCGATATCGAACGCGGCGGTGCCAAGCTGATCCGCATTCGCGATAACGGCTGCGGCATCGGCAAGGACGATTTGGCGCTGGCGCTGGCGCGGCACGCTACCAGTAAAATCAGCACGCTCGATGACCTGGAAGCGATCGTCAGCCTCGGTTTTCGCGGCGAAGCGCTGGCCAGTATCAGCTCGGTTTCCCGTTTGACCCTGACGTCGCGCACCGCCGAACAAAGCGAGGCGTGGCAAGCCTATGCCGAAGGGCGCGAGCAGGCGGTGACGGTCAAACCCGCCGCGCACCCGGTCGGCAGCACGCTGGAAGTGCTGGATTTGTTTTACAACACGCCGGCGCGCCGCAAGTTCATGCGTACCGAGAAAACCGAATTCGGCCATATCGATGAAGTGGTGCGGCGCATCGCGCTGGCGCGTTTCGATGTGGCGATCAACCTCAGCCACAACGGCAAACTGATCCGCCAATACCGGGCGGCGAAAGAAGAGAGCCAGCACGAACGCCGTTTGGGCAGCATCTGCGGCCCGGCGTTTTTACAGCATGCGCTGAACATCGACTGGCAACACGGCGATCTGAGTATCCGCGGCTGGGTGGCGGATCCGGCGGGGGCGCGCCAGCTGGGTGAGATGCAATACTGCTACGTCAATTGCCGCATGATGCGCGATCGCTTGATCAATCACGCGATTCGTCAGGCCTATCAGGATCAGCTAAAAGACGATCAGCAGCCCGCTTACGTGCTGTATCTGGAAGTCGACCCGCACCAGGTGGACGTCAACGTTCATCCCGCCAAGCACGAGGTGCGTTTCCATCAGGCGCGGCTGGTACACGATTTTATCTACCAGGCGGTGACCACCGTGCTGCAACAGGCCGGTCAGACACCGTCGCTGCCGCTGGCGGAAACGCCCGACGAAGCGCCCGCGCCGGTCTGGCAGCAGGAAAACCGCGTCGCCGCCGGCGGCAACCATTTTTCTCAGCCGGCGCCGCGTCGCGAAACGCCGTCATCGGCCGGCGCCGTCCGCGAGCGCGCGCCGCAGCCCGGTTGGCAAACGGCGGGCGGTTACCAGAAACGCGAAGGCGAGCTGTATGGCAAACTGATGCAGCCCGCCACCGAGCCACCGGCCGATGCGGCGCCGGAAGTTTCGAGCAAGCCGCCGCTGTTCCCGCCGGCGAAAGCCGCCGTGGAAACGCCGTTGGCGAGCGGACAACACAGCTTTGGCCGGGTGCTGATGATCCATCCGCCGTGCTACGCGCTGATTGAACAGCGCCAGCAGCCTGCGTTGCTCAATCTGACGGTGGCCGAACGCTGGCTGCGCCAGGCGCAGCTCAATCCGCCGACGGAAGGGCTGCGGCCGCAACCGCTGCTGATACCGATCAAGCTGACGTTGGATAAGAACGAAGCGGCGGCCATTGCACGGCATCAGGCGCTGCTGACGATGATGGGGCTGGATCTGCAGACGGATCACGGCCGTGTGACGCTGCGTGCAGTGCCTTTACCATTACGCCAACAAAATTTACAAAAACTGATACCCGAACTGTTAGGCTATCTGGCCGAACATCAGGAGATGTCGCCCGCGGTGCTGGCCACCTGGCTCGCTCGCCGTCTTGGCAGCGAACATGAACAGTGGAACACCTCGCAAGCGATACAATTGCTGACCGACGTTGAACGACTTTGCCCGCAGCTGGTCAAATCGCCACCGAGCGGACTTTTACAACCCGTTGATTTACAGGCCGCACTGGCGGCCCTCAAGCATGACTAACACTGAAATGACACCACGTCCCCCGGCTATTTTCATCATGGGGCCGACCGCCTCAGGCAAGACCGCGCTGGCGATCGCGCTGCGCGAACGCCTGCCGGTGGAACTGATCAGCGTCGATTCCGCGCTGATTTACCGCGGCATGGATATCGGCACCGCCAAGCCGAGCGCCGAAGAATTGGCGCAGGCGCCGCATCGGCTGATCGATATTCGCGATCCCGCCGAAGCTTACTCGGCCGCGGAGTTCCGCGCCGACGCGCTGAAGGAGATGGCCGATATCACCGCCGCCGGGCGCATTCCGCTGCTGGTCGGCGGCACCATGTTGTATTTCAAGGCGTTGCTGGAAGGATTGTCGCCGCTGCCCTCCGCCGATCCCGCGGTGCGCGAGCGCATCGAACGCCAAGCGGCGGAGCAGGGCTGGGAGGCGCTGCACCGTCAGTTGCAGGCGATCGATCCGGTCGCGGCAGTGAGAATTCATCCGAATGATCCGCAGAGACTGTCCAGAGCACTGGAAGTTTTTTTTATTTCGGGTAAAACTTTAACGGAACTGACTCAAATTTCGGGTGAATCGTTACCGTATCAAGTTCACCAATTTGCGATAGCGCCGACCAGCCGTGAGTTGATCCATCAACGCATCGAGCTGCGGTACCATCAAATGTTGGCGGCGGGTTTTGAGACGGAAGCGCGTGCACTTTTCGCACGGGGTGATTTGCATACGGACTTGCCCTCCATTCGCTGTGTCGGTTACCGCCAGATGTGGTCATACTTGTCTGGTGAAATTAGTTACGATGAGATGGTTTATCGTGGTATTTGCGCAACACGTCAGTTGGCTAAACGTCAGATGACCTGGTTACGGGGTTGGGAGTCGGTCCATTGGTTGGACAGTGAAAAGCCGGGAGAGGCTTTGGACTCGGTGACACAGGTTGTTAGTGCATAGGTTGGGTGATTGTGTACAATTGCTGAGTATTCAGCGCGCAAATTTTTTACGTCGTTTATTTTAGAGCCGACAGGTTCTTAGTTACAAACAACAAGCAAATAAGGAAAAGATAGAATGGCTAAGGGGCAATCTTTGCAAGATCCGTTCCTGAACGCATTGCGTCGTGAACGTGTTCCGGTTTCTATTTATTTGGTGAATGGTATTAAGCTGCAAGGCCAGATTGAGTCTTTTGACCAGTTTGTCATCCTGTTGAAGAACACGGTTAGCCAGATGGTGTACAAGCACGCTATCTCTACCGTCGTCCCGTCACGCCCGGTTTCGCATCACAGCAACAACCCGAGCGGCGGTTCAAGCAACTATCACCATGGCAACAATCCGTCTGCGCAGCAACAGCCGCAGCAGGAAAGCGATGACGCTGAATAAAGCGCGTTGCAAGTCAACCATGACGGGGAGCATAAGCAGCCGCGGGCTGTTTATGTCCCCCAAACTCACGGTGAGTGTCCGTTTGAGAGGTTGCACGCTTGTTTGACCGTTATGAAGCCGGTGAGCAGGCCGTACTGGTTCATATCTATTTCTCGCAAGACAAAGATACGGAAGACCTCAACGAGTTCGAATCGTTGGTTTCCTCAGCCGGTGTCGAAGCTTTGCAAGTGGTGACTGGTAGCCGCAAAGCCCCGCATCCGAAGTACTTTGTCGGCGAAGGAAAGGCCGAAGAAATTGCAGATGCGGTGAAAGCCAGCGGCGCGTCTGTTGTCCTGTTTGATCATTCCCTTTCCCCGGCGCAGGAAAGAAACCTCGAGCGCCTGTGCGAATGCCGGGTGATCGATCGCACCGGGCTGATTTTAGACATCTTCGCCCAGCGTGCCCGCACCCATGAAGGTAAGCTGCAGGTGGAGCTGGCGCAGTTGCGTCACATCGCCACGCGTCTGGTACGCGGTTGGACGCACCTGGAGCGGCAAAAAGGGGGGATTGGCCTGCGCGGGCCGGGGGAAACCCAGCTTGAGACCGACCGTCGCCTGTTGCGCGATCGTATCAGCTTGATTCTGCGCCGCCTCGAGCGGGTAGAAAAGCAGCGTGAACAAGGCCGACGCGCGCGGACCCGTGCCGATGTGCCGACCGTATCGCTGGTGGGCTACACCAACGCCGGCAAATCCACCCTGTTTAACCGAATAACGTCTGCCGAGGTGTATGCGGCGGACCAGCTATTTGCCACCCTGGATCCTACGTTGCGGCGCATTGACGTGCCGGACGTGGGGGATACCGTGTTGGCGGATACCGTAGGCTTTATCCGGCACCTGCCGCACGATCTGGTGGCCGCCTTCAAGGCGACGCTGCAGGAAACGCGCCAGGCGTCTTTGCTACTGCACGTCATCGATGCCGCAGATCCGCGCGTTGATGAGAACATCGAAGCGGTGAACACCGTGCTGGCGGAGATAGACTCGGATGAAATTCCTACACTGTTAGTGATGAACAAAATAGATATGCTGGACGATTTTGTGCCGCGTATCGACCGCAACGACGAAAACCTGCCGATCCGGGTGTGGCTGTCCGCCGCCAGCGGAGAGGGTATTCCGTTGCTGTATCAGGCGTTGACGGAGCGCTTATCGGGGGAGATCGCGCATTACGAATTGCGCTTACCGCCACGGGCAGGCCGTCTTCGCAGCCGTTTTTACCAGCTTCAGGCGATTGAAAAAGAGTGGAACGAAGAGGACGGCAGCATTGGCGTGGTGGTGCGAATGCCGATCGTCGAATGGCGTCGTCTCTGCAAGCAAGAACAGGACCTGATTGACTTTATCGTATGATCATATCCTGTTACATTTATGCTTCGCGAAAGCCTGAAGTACCCAATCACAGAATATGGAGCTAAAACATGGCGTGGAATCAGCCCGGTAATAACGGACAGGACCGCGACCCGTGGGGGAGCAGCAATAATAATGGCGGCAACTCTGGCGGTAACAACAAAGGCGGTCGTGATCAAGGGCCACCTGATTTGGACGATATCTTCCGCAAACTGAGCAAGAAATTGAGCGGTTTCGGCGGGGGCAAAGGCTCCAACAGCAATAGCGGCGGTACCGGCACCTCTGGTCCGGGCTTCAGCGGCCGCATTATCGGTATCGCGGCGGTTGCCGTGGTGGTGATCTGGGCCGCCAGCGGCTTCTACACCATCAAGGAAGCCGAACGCGGCGTTGTGACGCGTTTCGGTAAGTTCAGCCACCTGGTGCAGCCGGGCCTGAACTGGAAGCCGACCTTCATCGATGACGTGCGTCCGGTGAACGTGGAGTCCGTGCGCGAGCTGGCGGCGTCCGGCGTGATGCTGACCTCCGATGAAAACGTGGTGCGCGTGGAAATGAACGTGCAGTACCGCGTGACCAACCCGGAAGCGTACCTGTTCAGCGTCGTCAATGCCGACGACAGCCTGAGCCAGGCGACCGACAGCGCCCTGCGCGGCGTGATCGGCAAATACTCGATGGACCGCATCCTGACCGAAGGCCGTACAGTGGTGCGTAACGATACGCAGCGCATGTTGGAAGAGACTATTCGTCCTTACAACATGGGTATCACGTTGCTGGACGTCAACTTCCAGGCGGCGCGTCCACCGGAAGAGGTGAAGGCGTCGTTCGACGATGCGATCGCTGCGCGTGAGAACGAGCAGCAATACATCCGTGAAGCGGAAGCTTACGCCAACGAAGTTCAGCCGCGTGCGAACGGCCAGGCGCAGCGTCTGCTGGAAGACTCCAAGGCTTATAAAGACCGTACCGTCCTGGAAGCTCAGGGTGAGGTGGCGCGCTTTGCCAAGCTGTTGCCGGAATACAAGTCCGCACCGCAGATTACTCGCGAGCGTCTGTATATCGAAACCATGGAAAAAGTGCTGGGCCATACCCGTAAGGTGTTGGTGAGCGACAAAGGCAACAACCTGATGGTGCTGCCGCTGGATCAGATGCTGCGCGGTCAAGGCGCGGCAACGGAGAGCGGCAACAAGGATACCAGCCTGATTCGCCTCAATCCGAATCCTGCGCCGGCTGCCAACAGCAGCGCTCCGCGTACCAGCGGCGGTTCGATTATGGATCAGCGCCGGGCGAATGCGCAGCGTGACGACACCACTCGCGTAGGGAGAGAGTAATCAATGCGTAAGTCTTTTGTAGTTATTGTCCTCGCGGTGCTGGTGGTGCTGTACGCTTCGCTGTTCGTGGTGCAGGAAGGCCAGCGCGGCATCGTGCTGCGCTTCGGCAAGGTTCTGCGCGACGGCGAAAACAAGCCGCTGGTGTATGCGCCGGGTCTGCACCTCAAGATCCCGTTCATTGAGACCGTGAAGAACCTGGATGCGCGTATTCAGACCATGGACAACCAGGCCGATCGCTTCGTGACCAGCGAGAAGAAAGACCTGATCGTCGATTCCTATCTGAAGTGGCGCATCAGCGACTTCAGCCGCTACTATCTGGCGACCGGCGGCGGCGACGTCTCCCAGGCCGAAGTGCTGCTGAAACGCAAGTTCAGCGACCGTCTGCGTTCCGAAATCGGCCGTCTGGACGTGAAAGACATCGTGACCGACTCGCGCGGCAAGCTGATGTCTGACGTGCGTGACGCGCTGAACACCGGCACCGTGGGTGACGGCGAAGAAGTGGCGACCACCGAAGCCGATGACGCTATCGCCTCTGCGGCGGCGCGCGTTGAACGGGAAACCACCGGCAAACAGCCGCAGGTTAACCCGAACAGCATGGCGGCGTTGGGCATCGAGGTGATCGACGTACGTATCAAGCAGATCAACCTGCCGGCCGAAGTGTCCGACGCCATCTACCAGCGTATGCGCGCCGAGCGTGAAGCGGTAGCCCGTCGTCTGCGCTCGCAGGGCCAGGAAGAAGCTGAGAAACTGCGCGCCAGCGCGGACTACGAAGTGACCCGTACCTTGGCGGAAGCCGAGCGTCAGGCGCGTATCACCCGCGGTGAAGGCGATGCCGAAGCGGCTAAACTGTTCGCCAACGCGTTCAGCCAGGATCCGGACTTCTATGCCTTTATCCGCAGCCTGCGTGCCTATGAAGCCAGCTTCAAGGACAACCAGGACGTGCTGGTACTGAGCCCGGACAGCGATTTCTTCCGCTACATGAAGTCGCCTGATACCCTGCGCAAATAAGCGCGGCAGGCAATCTGACCGAGGGCCCGTTTACGCGGGCCCTTTCTCGTTTTTGGGGGATGCATGAACTCAACGATTTGGCTGGCGCTCGGGCTGGTCCTGGTGCTGGAAGGGTTAGGGCCGATGCTGTTTCCGCAGGCCTGGCGCAAAATGATTGTGGCGATGTCGCAGCTGCCGGACGCGACGCTGCGGCGATTTGGTGGTGGAATAGTGGTTGCGGGCTGCGTGATCTACTACATGTTGAGCGGCCGCACGGGTCTTTAAAGTCTAGCCCAAAATTTATGCAATCGTATGCTAAAAGTGCTGAAAATCGAAAATTACGGTGGTAGAATCCATTTTTAAGCAATCGGTGATTTTGAAAAATGGGTAAGAACGTCGTCGTACTGGGCACCCAATGGGGTGACGAAGGTAAAGGCAAGGTTGTAGACCTGCTGACTGAACGGGCTCAATATGTTGTGCGCTACCAAGGTGGCCATAACGCTGGCCACACTCTGGTAATCAACGGTGAAAAAACCGTCCTTCATTTAATTCCTTCAGGTATTCTGCGTGAAAACGTCACCAGCATCATCGGCAACGGTGTTGTTCTGGCGCCGGACGCGTTGATGAAAGAAATGGGTGAACTCGAAGCGCGTGGCATCCCGGTACGCGAACGTCTGTTACTCTCTGAAGCTTGCCCGCTGATCCTGCCTTACCACGTTGCGTTGGACAACGCGCGTGAGAAAGCGCGCGGCGCGAAAGCGATCGGCACCACCGGTCGCGGCATTGGCCCGGCTTACGAAGATAAAGTGGCTCGTCGCGGCCTGCGCGTCAGCGACCTGTTCAATAAAGAAACCTTCGCCGTTAAGCTGAAAGAGATCGTCGATTACCACAACTTCCAGCTGGTCAACTACTACAAAGTTGAAGCCGTCGATTATCAGGCGACGCTGGACTACGTACTGTCTATCGCCGACATCCTGACCGCCATGGTGGTTGACGTTTCCGAACTGCTGGACGGCGCACGCAAGCGTGGCGACCTGATCATGTTCGAAGGCGCTCAGGGCACCCTGCTGGATATCGACCACGGTACTTATCCGTACGTGACCTCTTCCAACACCACCGCCGGCGGCGTGGCTACCGGTTCCGGCATTGGCCCGCGTTATGTGGACTACGTGCTGGGCATCGTGAAAGCCTACTCCACTCGCGTGGGTGCCGGCCCGTTCCCAACCGAACTGTTCGATGAAACCGGCGAGTACCTGTGCAAGCAGGGTAACGAGTTCGGCGCCACCACCGGCCGTCGTCGTCGTACCGGCTGGTTGGACGCGGTAGCGGTGCGTCGCGCGGTGCAGATCAACTCCCTGTCCGGCTTCTGCCTGACCAAACTGGACGTCCTGGACGGCCTGAAAGAAGTGAAGATCTGCGTGGGCTACCGCATGCCGGACGGCCGCGAAGTGGACACCACTCCGCTGGCGGCTGAAGGTTGGGAAGGCATCGAGCCTATCTACGAAATCATGCCGGGCTGGAGCGAAACGACCTTTGGCGTGAAAGAGCACAGCAAGCTGCCTCAGGCTGCGCTGAACTACATCAAGCGCATCGAAGAAGTGACCGGCGTACCGGTAGACATCATCTCTACTGGCCCGGACCGCAGCGAAACCATGATCCTGCGCGACCCGTTCGACGCATAATCAGGCTTTGCGGCATTAAACAAACCGGGCGCGTCCCGGTTTGTTTTTATCCTGACTCCCTCCGATTGCGGTTTCACGTCAAAAAATCCTTTCATAAACTCGCCTTAGGGCGCGGGATCCGCTAAATAATTAGCGACGAACTCTCCGGCTGGTTTATTATCCAATGAGTAATCTTTTGAATAGCGCCGAAAAGCGGCGTATCAGACGGGTAAAGTGATACCCAGAGGTAAGATGTGCAGTTAACAAGTTTTACTGATTATGGCCTGCGGGCGTTGATCTACATGGCCTCGTTGCCGCAGGACAAGATGACCAACATCTCGGAAGTGACTGAGGTTTATGGCGTGTCCCGCAACCATATGGTGAAGATCATCAATCAGTTGAGCCGGGTCGGTTTTGTCACGGCGGTGCGCGGTAAGCATGGCGGCATTCGTTTGGGTAAACCGGCCGAGAGCATTCGCCTCGGTGACGTCGTGCGGGCGCTGGAGCCGCTTGCGCTGGTTAACTGCAGCAGTGATTTTTGCCACATCACCCCTGCCTGCCGATTGAAGCAGGTGCTCCAACAGGGCGTACAGAATTTCCTTGAAGAGCTGGATAAGCATACGTTGGCCGACATGGTCGAAGACAATCCGCCGCTCTACAAGCTATTGCTTGTCGAATAAAACGACGTTGAGAAGACAAGGCTCAACGTCATCCTGCTGATGACAACGGAGGAACCGCAATGTCACAAGATCCATTCCTGGAACGAGAAGCAGAAAAATACGAATCCCCTATCCCCAGCCGTGAATATATCCTGGCCCATTTGGCGAAACGAGAAACGCCGGCCAGTCGCGAAGAACTGGGCAACGAATTGGGCCTCAGCGGTGAAGAGCAGCTGGAAGCGCTGCGTCGCCGCCTGCGCGCCATGGAGCGCGATGGCCAGTTAGTGTTTACCCGCCGCCAGTGCTATGCGCTGCCGGAGCGTTTGGATCTGCTGCGCGGCACGGTGATCGGCCACCGCGACGGCTACGGCTTCCTGCGCGTTGAAGGCAGCAAAGACGATCTGTACCTGTCTGCCGAACAGATGAAAATGGCGATCCACGGTGATGTGGTGCTGGCGCAGGCGCTGGGTGCGGACCGTAAAGGGCGCCGCGAAGCGCGCATCGTGCGCGTGCTGGTGCCGAAAACCAGCCAGATTGTCGGCCGCTTCTTCATGGACGCCGGTACCGGCTTCGTGGTGCCGGACGACAGCCGTCTGAGCTTCGATATTCTGATCCCAGCCGACAGCGTCAGCGGCGCGCGCATGGGCTTTATGGTGGTGGTGGAGCTGACTCAGCGCCCGACCCGCCGTACTAAGGCGGTCGGCAAGATCGTCGAGATCCTCGGCGACAAAATGGGCACCAGCATGGCGGTGGACATCGCGCTGCGCACCCATGAGATCCCGCATACCTGGCCGCCGCAGGTGGAAAAGCAGGTGGCCGATCTCAGCGAGCAGGTGCCGGAAGCGGCCAAGAAGGGCCGCGTCGATCTGCGCAAACTGCCGTTGGTCACCATCGACGGTGAAGATGCGCGCGACTTCGACGACGCCGTGTACTGCGAGAAAAAACGCGGCGGCGGCTGGCGCCTGTGGGTCGCGATCGCCGACGTCAGCTACTATGTGCGTCCACGCACCGCGCTGGATGACGAAGCGCGCAGCCGTGGCAACTCGGTCTACTTCCCGTCGCAGGTGATCCCGATGCTGCCGGAAGTGCTGTCCAACGGACTGTGCTCCCTGAACCCACAGGTCGATCGCCTGTGCATGGTATGCGAGATGACCATCTCTGCCCAGGGGCGCCTGTCCACGGCCAAATTCTACGAGGCGGTGATGAGCTCGCACGCCCGCCTGACCTATAACAAGGTGTGGCACATTCTGCAGGGCGATCAGGAGCTGCGCGAGCATTACCACCCGCTGGTCAAGCACCTGGAAGAGCTGCACACGATGTATAAGGTGCTGGATAAGGCGCGCGCCGAGCGCGGCGGCATCGCGTTTGAAACCGAAGAAGCCAAATTCATCTTCAACGCCGAACGCCGCATCGAGCGCGTGGAGCCGACGGTGCGCAACGACGCCCACAAGCTGATCGAAGAGTGCATGATCATGGCCAACGTGGCGGCCGCGCGCTTCGTCGAGAAACGCAACGAGCCGGCGCTGTACCGCGTGCACGATCGTCCGAGTGATGACCACATCTCCGCGCTGCGCAGCGTGCTGAGCGAGCTGGGGCTGACGCTGGGCGGCGGCAACAAGCCGCAGCCGAAGGACTATGCGGTGCTGATGGATGAAGTGTCCGAGCGCCCTGACCACGAAATGCTGCAAACCATGTTGCTGCGCTCGATGAAGCAGGCGATTTACGATCCGGAAAACCGCGGCCACTTCGGCCTGGCGCTGGCGTCTTACGGCCACTTCACCTCGCCTATCCGTCGTTATCCGGATCTGGCGCTGCACCGCGCGATCAAATATCAGCTGGCCAAAGAACACGGCGAGCCGAAAGAGCGCTGGACGCCGACCGGCGGCTGGCACAGCGAATTCGAAGAGATGCTGCAGCTGGGCGAACACTGTTCGATGACTGAGCGCCGCGCGGACGAAGCGACGCGCAACGTCGCCGACTGGCTGAAGTGCGACTTCATGCAGGATCACGTCGGTGAAGTGTTCAGCGGCATCATCTCCAGCGTGACCGGCTTCGGCTTCTTCGTACGCCTGAACGATCTGTTTATCGACGGGCTGGTGCACGTATCAACGCTGGATAATGATTACTATCGCTACGATAATATCGGCCAGCGCCTGATCGGCGAATCTTCTGGCACGGTCTATCGCCTGGGAGATACGGTGGAGATCCGCGTGGATGCGGTGCATATGGACGAGCGCAAGATCGACTTCGCGCTGGTATCCAGCACCCGCAAAGCGCGCGGTGAAGGCAAAACCGAGCGCGATCGCGCCAAGAAGGGCGGCCAGCGCACGCTGCGCGACAACGGTAGCGCGGGGCGCGGCAAGCGCCGCGGCGGCAAACCGCCGGCCAACTTCGAACCGGACAGCGCCTTCCGCAAGCAGGATGACACCAAGCCTGCGGACAACGTGAAGAAGGCGAAAAAGAAAGCCAAGAAAGCGTCCGACAAAACGCGGAAAATCGCGGCGGCGACCAAAGCCAAACGCGCAGCCAAGAAGAAAGGTGCCGAGCAGGCTTAACCTGCCGCACATCGTTATCATCGGCCGGTTATCGCCGGCCGCACGAATTTAAAAGAGCATCATGAGCGAAATTATTTACGGCATCCACGCCGTCAAAGCCCTGTTAGAGCGCGATCCGCAACGCTTCCTGGAAGTGTTTATCCTGAAAGGCCGCGAAGATCGCCGTCTGCAACCGCTGATCGCCGAGCTGGAAGCGACCGGCATCGTGATCCAGGTGGCGAACCGCCAATGGCTGGATGACAAGGTTGAAGGCGCGGTGCACCAGGGGATCATCGCCCGGGTGCGCGAAGGGCGTCAGTATCAGGAGAACGATCTGCCGGGCCTGCTGGAAAGCGTGGCGACCCCGTTCCTGCTGGTGCTGGACGGCGTGACCGACCCGCACAATCTCGGTGCCTGCCTGCGCAGCGCCGACGCAGCCGGCGTGCACGCGGTGATCGTGCCGCGCGACCGTTCCGCCCAGCTGAACGCCACCGCCAAGAAAGTGGCCTGTGGTGCCGCCGAAAACGTGCCGTTGATCCGCGTGACCAACCTGGCACGTACGCTGCGTCTGCTGCAAGAGATGAATGTCTGGGTGGTGGGCACCGCCGGCGAAGCCGACCATACGCTGTATCAGAGCAAAATGACCGGCCCGATGGCGCTGGTGATGGGCGCGGAAGGCGAAGGCATGCGTCGCCTGACTCGCGAACACTGCGACGAGCTGATCAGCATCCCGATGGCCGGCACCGTCTCTTCGCTGAACGTGTCGGTCGCCACCGGCATCTGCCTGTTCGAAGCGGTGCGTCAGCGCGGCTGATTCTTCTGACGGGGGCCCCGTGCCCCCGTTAATTCCCCCTCTTGTGATCCCGCCTGCGGCAGAAATCTCTGCGCCGACCATACTTATCCCTGACGCTTTTTTCAGGGAGCACTCTCATGGTCTGGACTACGCACACCGTTTTTAACCAACCCAAGCCGCTGGGCAACAGCAACCTGTTTCTCTCCGATACGCCGCTGCGCGAAGCGTTGCAGCGTGAACAAGGCGGTTGGGACGCCGAGGTATTGGCCTCGCTGGGCCAGCAGCTCGGTACCCAGGAGTCGCTGGAGCTGGGGCGGCTGGCTAACGCCAACCCGCCGGAACTGTTGCGCTACGACGCCACTGGCCAGCGGCTGGACGACGTTCGCTTTCACCCCGCCTGGCATATTCTGATGCAGGGCCTGATCGCCAATCGGGTGCACAACCTGCCCTGGCAGGAGGATGCGCGCATCGGTTCCTTCGTGGCGCGCGCCGCGCGCTTTATGCTGCATGCGCAGGTCGAGGCCGGCACGCTGTGCCCGGTGACCATGACCTTCGGCGCCACGCCGCTGTTGCTGCAGGCTTTACCGGCCGAGTTTCGCTCCTGGCTGACGCCGCTGCTGTCGGACCGTTATGACGCTCACCTGCTGCCGGGCGGGCAAAAGCGCGGCCTGCTGATCGGCATGGGCATGACGGAGAAACAGGGCGGCTCCGATGTCTTGAGCAATACCACCACCGCCACGCCGCTCGGCGCGCGCGGGCCGGGCGAAGCCTACCGGCTGGTGGGGCACAAGTGGTTCTTCTCGGTGCCGCAGAGCGATGCGCACCTGGTGCTGGCGCAGGCCGAAGGCGGGCTGTCCTGCTTCTTCCTGCCGCGCATTTTGCCGGACGGCAGCCGCAACGCCATTCGCCTTGAGCGGTTGAAAGACAAGCTGGGCAACCGCTCCAACGCCAGCAGCGAGGTGGAGTTTCAGGATGCCACGGCCTGGCTGCTGGGCGATGAGGGCGACGGCGTGCGGCATATCCTGAAGATGGGCGGCCTGACCCGTTTCGACTGTTCGTTGGGCAGCCACGGCCTGATGCGCCGCGGGCTGTCGGTGGCGCTGTACCATGCGCTGCAGCGGCAGGCGTTCGGCAAGCTGTTGATAGAACAACCGCTGATGCGCCAGGTCTTGGCGCGCATGGCGCTGCGGCTGGAAGGGCATACCGCGTTGCTGTTCCGGCTGGCTCGCGCCTGGGAAAGCCGCAGCAATGAAGGCGAACTGATCTACAGCCGTCTGCTGACGCCGGCGGCCAAATACAGCATTTGCCGCCAGGGCATGCCGTTCATCGCCGAGGCGATGGAGGTGCTGGGCGGCATCGGTTACTGCGAGGAGAGTGAACTGCCGCGCCTGTACCGTGAAATGCCGGTGAACAGCATCTGGGAGGGCTCTGGCAACATCATGTGTCTGGACGTGTTGCGCAGCCTGCACAAACTGCCGGGCGCGCTCGAGATGTTGCAGTTCGAGCTGCAGCCGGTGCGCGGCCAGAATCGGTTGTTCGATCGCGCCTGGCGGCAGTGGCAGCAGCGTGCCCGGCAACCGCGTGAAGAGATGGGGCGGCTGCTGACCCAGCAGCTGTTCGACCTGTGCTGCGCCGCGCAGCTGCTGCAGCACGCCAGCCCGCAGATCGCCGACGCCTGGTGTCATATGACGCTGGATCACCGTGGCGAGAGCCTGCTGTCGGCCGAAGTGTGCGAACTGCTGCTGAGTCGCGCCATCGGCGGTTAGGGAAAAGGGTGGCGCCCGGCGGCGAAAACCTTTTTAATTCAGCCTCACTCTGACAGGAAAATGCACATGGATATTCTCAGCGCGTTGGCGGCGTTTGCCTCTTACTTCTTCAGCGGCTTCGCCATGATTTTGGTGTTTCTGTTCGTCTATACCCGTATCACCCCGCACGATGAATGGGCGCTGATCAAGGCTGATAATCAATCCGCCGCCTTTGCTTTCATCGGCGCCTGCCTGGGGTATGTGATCCCGCTGGCCAGCGCGGCGATCAACTCGATTAGCCTGCTGGATTACCTGCTGTGGGGCGTGGTGGCGCTGGTGGTGCAACTGCTGCTGTTCGCCGCCGTGAAGATCTACATGCCGCGCATCAGCGAAAAGATCGAAGCGAATCACCTGGCCGCCGGGATTTTCCTGGGGGGCGTCTCCGTTAGCGGCGGCGTGTTGAATGCGGCTTGCATGAGCTATTAAAGGTATAAGATGGCGGAGGCGCGCCAGCCAAGCGGGTGCGCCTGTTCTTCCATCCGCAGGATGCGGTAATAGCTGGCGCCGTGTTGGTCGGCGGTGCGGGCAATGGCCAGTTCCGCTTCCTGCGGCGAACCGGGCAGATCGTTGAAAGTGATCTCGGCGATTTCACTGAGCGGCGTCACGCGATCGGCGGGCGCCAGCTCGGCGGACTGTGCGCCGGTGCTGAGCAATCCCATGGAAAGCAAGAGGGAGGTGAGTGCGGTGGAGCGTTTCATGGCGTTCCCCTTCGTCAGATCCTGAATCGACACCCGCAACATGCGGCATGCTGTCCCTCAGTGTGCAACACCCTTCTTCAGCCAGTGCAAAGCCAGTGTAAATCTGCTTAAAAAATCCCCGCCTTAACGATACAGGATCGCCTGGGAATACCATTGGCCCGGCACGACGGTTTCGCTGTTCATGATGATCACGTAATAACGGGCGCCGGCGGCGGTGGCCTTGCGTTGGATCTCCGCTTCCACGTCCATCGGACTGCCGCGCACCACGGCGGTGATGGTGCCCATTTTCGCCAGTGCGGCGGTCTGCGCGCGGACGATCTCCTGCGCCTGTGCGGTGGGGGGCGGTGGCGGTTTCGGCGTGGTGGTCATGATGCCGCAGGCGGAAAGCTGTGCGGCCAGCGTCAGGGCGATGAGTGTGCGGACTAGCGTCATGGTGACCTCGAAAGAGCCGGTGCGATGGCTTCAGTGTAACGCAATATAAGCTGTAACAGATTGAGCTAACGCTGCTTCGCGCAAGTTTGTCATGATTAAGGCCAACAGGTGGAGTGAGGATGAACGGATGATCGAAATTCATGACGAGCGAGTGGGCGATATCGCGGTGATCCATGCGGTGCCGGCGGGGCAGTATCATCGGCCGCTGCCGACGGTGTTCTTCTGTCATGGTTATACCTCGTCGAAAGAGGTGTACGCCTACTTCGCCTATGCGCTGGCGCGTGCCGGTTTTCGGGCGGTGTTGCCGGATGCCGATCGGCACGGCGAGCGATTCGACGGCGATGAGGCGCAGCGCCTGGCGTCATTCTGGGAGATCCTGCGCAGCAATATCGACGAACTGCCGCAGATCAAGGCGCATTTCGAGCGGCTTGGCCTGATCGTCGACGGCCGCATTGGCGTCGCCGGCGCCTCAATGGGCGGCATGACCGCGCTGGGCGCCTTCGCGCGCTTTCCGTGGGTCCGGGTGGCCGCCAGCCTGATGGGCTCAGGCTATTACCGTGCGCTGGCGCAAACGCTGTATCCGCCGTTGGGCGAAGAGGGCGAGGCACTCTCGCCGGCGGCGTTTGCGGCGCGCACCGCCGTGTTGGCGGAGTATGAGCTGGAAGGGCGTTTGGAGACGATCGCCGGGCGGCCGCTGCTGCTGTGGCACGGCGAGACGGACGACGTGGTGCCGGCGGCGGACAGCCTGCGTTTGGCGGCTGAACTGCGGCAGCAAGGCGCAGATGGCCGCTTGACGTCGCTCGTCGAGCCGGGCGTGAAGCACCGCATCACGCCGCTGGCGCTGTCCGCTACCACCGATTTCTTCCTCCGCGAGCTGTAATACGCATCCGGGCGCGATGCGTGGAATTGCGCCGCTCTCTGCGGGCTGTTTCGGTCATTGTTTGACGCATGGCGGAGGAGAATGTCAGCGTGAATTCTTTCAGGGCAGCAAGGAGCGGAGAGCATGATAAAGGGTATCAGCAATACGGCCGAGACAGCGCGCGGGCTGGTGGGAACGATGAAAGTGCGCGCCGATCTTAACTCAGCGGCCTTCAGCGAGATGTTGGGGGCAGCCGACGGCAAGGTGCGGCAAAACAAGGCGGATCCGCTGTCGCGCATCACCGCGCAGACGGTGCAAAACCTGACGGCGCTGTTTGCCTTCGCGCCGAAAGCGGCGGCCACTCACACCGCGGCGGCCGGTACGCTCTCCTTCGAGCAGCGGGTGACGCTGACGCAAAGCGCCGAGCTGCTGCAAACGCGGACAAACTATCTGCGGATGGCGCTGCAATTGCACAATCCGGGCAAAGCGTTCAGCGCGCCGGCGTTGCTCAAGCTGTGACAGGTGAGAAAGTGGAGCGCCCGACAAGCGGCGCTCCGGCGAGGATTGAGCGGGCTTTCTGATGAAGCCCTGGGGATTTCCCTGGCGTGGCGCGTCTTTTTAGCGGTACAGCTCGGCGCTGACGTGCATCGTGCTGTTGTCGCCCGGTTCGTGCAGGGCGATGATGCGATAAGAGGTCGCGCCGCGTTGATCGGCGATTTTACTGACCTGGCTGCTGGCGTCATCCGGCGAAACCACGTTCTGGTTCAGGGTGACGAAGCCAACGCTCTGGCGTTGATCGGCCTGGTGCGAGCTAATCTCCGTCGCGGCCATCACGTTGGCGGAGAACAGGGCGGCCAGCGCCGTCGCGAGAATAATGCGTTTCATAGTGCCTCTCTTAACCCTTTGCCGTTACGGCCTGACAGCGAGTGGCGCTGCGGCAAAAAGTCATTTATCTGCATTGAATAACCTGAAATCTTTTTCGTCGCGCTGTCTGCGGCGGATATGGTTAATTTTAGTCCGTTACTGCGGATTAAAAAGTGGGGTGTTTTGATGACCTCTTTCAAAAAAAATGAAATAGATTTGTGACTCAGCGCTGATTTCATTGAAAGATTTTTGAAACCCATGGATCGGCGTACATAGGTTCACCCACGAGCAAATCGTGCTATTTCCCATAGCGCCTCGCATTAACGCGAATAAAACCCACGCAGTCCTTGAGTTTCCCGCCCTGCGTCAGTATGATTACGCGTCATTTTTCAGCCGCACACTAAACACGTTCCTTGCTTCCATGGGCCGCGGTTGACCCTGACAGGAGGCTGAATAATCCGTAAGGAGCAATTCGATGCGTCATTACGAAATCGTTTTTATGGTCCATCCTGACCAAAGCGAACAGGTTCCGGGCATGATCGAGCGTTACAGTGCTACCATCACTAACGCGCAAGGTCAGATTCACCGTCTGGAAGACTGGGGCCGCCGTCAGCTGGCTTATCCGATCAACAAACTGCACAAAGCTCACTACGTTCTGCTGAACGTTGAAGCGCCGCAGGAAGCGATCGATGAGCTGGAAACTAACTTCCGCTTCAACGACGCCGTTATCCGCAGCATGGTTATGCGCGTTAAGCACGCGGTAACTGAAGCATCTCCGATGGTTAAAGCGAAAGACGAACGTCGTGGCGATCGCCGCGAAGACTTCGCTAACGAAACCGCAGATGATGCAGATGCTGGGGATTCTGAAGAGTAATTGCCGTCGTGACGGCTAATCGTCTGGTCTTGTCGGGCACTGTGTGCAAGGCGCCGGTTCGAAAAGTGAGTCCTTCCGGGATACCGCACTGCCAATTTGTGCTAGAGCACCGTTCGCAGCAGATGGAAGCCGGATTCAGCAGACAAGCATGGTGCCGAATGCCCGTGGTTGTCAGCGGACAACAGTCACAAGCACTAACTCAAAGATTAACGGTCGGCAGTCAGATTACCGTGCAAGGCTTTGTAAGCTGCCATCAAGGGCGCAACGGGCTGAGCAAATTGGTTCTGCATGCCGAGCAGATTGAATTGATAGATTCTGGAGACTAGCCAAATGGCACGTTATTTCCGTCGTCGCAAGTTCTGCCGTTTCACCGCGGAAGGCGTTCAAGAGATTGACTATAAAGACATCGCTACGCTGAAAAACTACATCACCGAAAGTGGTAAAATTGTACCGAGCCGTATCACCGGTACTCGTGCAAAATATCAGCGCCAGCTGGCCCGTGCTATCAAGCGCGCGCGCTACCTGTCTTTGTTGCCGTACACTGATCGTCATCAGTAATCGGCCACTGTCCATTAACGACTTTGAGAGGATAAGGTAATGCAAGTTATTCTGCTTGATAAAGTAGCAAACCTGGGCAGCCTGGGTGATCAAGTTAACGTTAAAGCGGGCTACGCTCGTAACTTCCTGGTACCACAGGGCAAAGCTGTTCCTGCTACCAAGAAAAACGTTGAGTTCTTCGAAGCACGCCGTGCTGAACTGGAAGCCAAACTGGCTGACGTTCTGGCTGCTGCTGAAGCTCGCGCAACCAAGATCAACGAACTGGGTTCAGTGACCATCGCTTCCAAATCTGGCGACGAAGGTAAACTGTTCGGCTCTATCGGCACCCGCGACATCGCTGACGCAGTGACTGCGGCAGGCGTTGAAGTTGCCAAGAGCGAAGTTCGTCTGCCGAACGGCGTTCTGCGTACCACTGGTGAGCACGAAGTGCACTTCCAGGTACACAGTGACGTGTTCGCACAGCTGAATGTAGTTGTGGTTGCAGAAGCGTAATTTACGCTGCTGTTAACCCGGTTAAAACGCCAGCCTCGCGCTGGCGTTTTGCTTTTCTGCGCCCGGCAAAACGCGCTACGCTTGAAGACGGGATGAAAAGGAGAGCGAGCGATGGCAAAGATTATGCTGCAGCGGGTTTATGACTTCAGCGCGCCGGCGCCGGAACACTGTTATCTGATAGACCGGCTATGGCCGCGCGGTATCAGCAAGGAGCGGCTGACGGGCGTGCAGTGGCTGAAACAGGTGGCGCCGGATGACGAACTGCGCAAGTGGTTCCATCAGCATACCGACCAGTGGACAGTCTTCGAAGAGCGTTACCGCCAACAGCTGGCTACCAACGACGCCTGGCAGCCGCTGGTGGCGCTCTTACGGCAGGGGAAAACGCTGACGCTGCTGTATGGCAGCAAGGACACCGAGCACAACCAGGGCGTGGTGCTGCGCGAGTTTTTGCTGGCGCAGCTGTAGGGATTAGCGTTCCCGGCGGTAGCTGCCGTCGGCCTGGCGGCGGAACAGCGCCTGGCTGTTGTCCACGGTGGTGACTGACAGCGCGTTAATCACGCCGTTAGCGTCGCGTTCGATGCGCACTTCCTGGCCGGCTTTCATGTTGCTCAGCGGCTTGTCGCCGCCTTCCACCTGCGCCATGGCAAACACTTCATTTACCGGCAGATTGTTATCGCGAAACAGCTGGGCCAGGGTCTGGCCTGGCTGGATTTGGTAACGCTGCCAGTTGCCCGCCGGCGTCGGTTCGTTGGCTGAAGTGGTACCGCCGTCGTTTTGCAGATCGGCCTGCAGTGGCACGCTGGTTTCTTGGTGGGAGACCGGGAACGGCTGTCTTTCGGGCGAATAGGGCCACAGCAACGCCAACAGCAGAATGATGCCAAAGATCAGCACCCAGCGGCGGTGAAAGTAGGGCAGCGGCTCCATCCAATGGAAACGGTCCGGCAGATGCCAGACTTTGGCCAGCAGCGCTTTGAGCTGCTGCATTTTATCGTTGGCCGACGGTGGCTCCGATGGCGGTTCCGCGCCTTCAGACGTGGGTGCGGCGCCCGGTTTCAGGCGCTGGCTGACGTTCAGCCAGGTGCGCAGCAGCGGCTGGTAGATGCGGGTGGTTTTCCTTCTCCTGGGCGCGATTCTGCCCATGGTGACCTCTCTTCGACGGCGTAATAATGAGCGCGGCGCGGCAAGCGCGTTGCCTGCCCGATATCCTGCTTTCAGTATAGTCCGCTAACTGATTGAAGTGAAAGGCGGCTGAGCGGCAGGGCCGGGGTTTGCGGCTGCGGGCGTTAACAGAAGGTTATTGTTTCTTTTTCTACGACAAAAGTCATCATTCTCCACACAAGATTTTACCCGGCATTGACGCGCTGTTATGCTGCGCTTTCGACTTTTTACAGACTTAAGGAAAACCCCATGACAACCCCTTCTTTTGACAGCGTTGAAGCGCAAGCAAGTTACGGGATTGGTTTACAGGTCGGCCAGCAGCTGCAAGAGTCCGGGCTGGAAGGTTTGCAACCGGAAGCTTTGCTGGCGGGTCTGCGCGACGCGCTGGAAGGGAATGCCCCGGCGGTTCCGGTAGACGTGGTGCACCGTGCGCTGCGTGAAATCCACGAGCGTGCGGATGCGGTGCGCCGCGAGCGCCAGCAGGCGATGGCCGTTGAAGGCCAGAAATTCCTGGACGACAACGCCAAGCGCGACGACGTGACGCTGACCGAGTCCGGCCTGCAGTTCTCCGTACTGGAGCAGGGCAACGGCCCGATCCCGTCCCGTCAGGATCGCGTGCGTGTGCACTACACCGGTCGTCTGATCAACGGCGACGTGTTCGACAGCTCGGTCGAGCGCGGCCAGCCGGCAGAATTCCCGGTCAGCGGCGTGATCCCAGGCTGGATTGAAGCGCTGACCCTGATGCCGGTCGGTTCCAAATGGCAGCTGTATATCCCGCACAACCTGGCCTACGGCGAACGTGGCGCAGGCGCGTCCATCCCGCCGTTCAGCGCGCTGGTGTTCGACGTCGAGCTGCTGGAAATCCTGTAATCCTACCGAAGATTGCTCTGGGCGCCTTTATGGCGCCCTTGTTTTATGCGCCGCTCAGCGCGCGCGGGAACAGCAGGTTGTTTTCCAGGCTGATGTGCTCCATCAGATCGCCGATGAACTCGTCGATGCCGTTGTACAGCGCCCGCCAGGTGGTGCAGGCGCCCTCCGGCGGCGTCACGTTATCGGTGAGGAACTTCACCACCTCCAATTGCTCACCCGCCTCGTCATGCTCATGTTCCATCACTGAGATCGGTCCGGCGGCCTGCGGCCCCATGCCTTGTTTGATCAGCGGGAACAGGATCTGTTCCTCTTTCATCATGTGATTCTCCAGATCCAGGCGGATCAGGTTCAGCTGCTTCGCCAGTCCGCGCGGGCAGGTGGGTTTGTCGCCATGCACGCGTTCGACTTTTTCCGCCATCAGCACCAGTTCGGCCAACTGCTCGCGGTGCCGCTGATGAAAGCGCGGCAGAATGTAATCAATTACTTCACCGAGCGGCGCCGTGCGCCAGTCCCGACTCTGCTCCGGTGTGGCGGCCAGGGCGGCCAGTTCGTTTTCCAGTCTGTCGATATCCAGCCCTTTGCGCTCGGCGGCGCGTGCCAGCGATTGCCGGCCGCCGCAGCAGAAATCCAGCTGATGCTGGCGAAACAGGCGGGATGCCCGGGGAATGGCCATAGCGAGCGCGCCAAGGGATTGATTGCGGTAATCCATGGTAGTGCCTCTTTAAACGAAGGAATTTTATAACATGTATTTTAAATGCAATTTAAAGGGCGCGCCAGCGGGAAAATAGAGGTGATGGCCGGGGGAGTGCCCCGGCCTGGTGATTATTTCGCGCTTAAATCGATGCGATAGACCGCGAAACCGATACGGTCATTGCCTTCGGCGGTCATCGGGTATTGGGCGTGCTCTTTGATAAACGCCGTCGCTTTGTCCGAAGGCGAGGTCTCGAAGCGAATATCCAGCGGCTGCTTGCTGCTGAAGTTAGCCAAACGCCAATTGTTGTCCGCCTGCGGACGCACCGCGCCATGCCGCTGGGTTTCGGCGCTGATGTAGGTCGCCAGCACCGAGCGGTTTTCATCCGGCGAAGCGAAGGCGATATGTTTGTCGCCGGTGCCGGCAAACTTGCCGCCGTAGGCGCGATAGTTGTTGGTGGCAACCAGGAAGGTGGCGTTCGGATCGATAGGCTTGCCGTTAAAGGTCAGCTGTTTGATACGCTCCGCCTTCTCGTTGATCAGCTGGCATTCGCCGTCGTAACGCGCCGGCTGGCTGACGTCGATCTGGTAGTTGACGCCGTCGATCACGTCGAAGTTATAGGTGCGGAAGCCGTCCCAGTTGATCAAGCCCTGCGGCTTGGCGCTGTTGACGTCGATCTGGTTGAACTGGCCGGCGGAGCACTCCAGCCACTCTTTCACCTCTTTGCCGCTGGCCTTCACCACCACCAGCGTATTGGGGTAGAGATAGAGATCGGCGGCGTTGCGGAAGGTGAGCTGGCCTTTTTCCACTTCGACGTAGCTGGCGGGATCGTTCTTGCGGCCGCCGACCTTGAACGGCGCCGCCGCCGACAGCACCGGCAGATCGGCCAGGTCCGGATCGCCCTGGATGTAATGTTCGACGTAGGCCTTCTGCGCATTGTTGACGATCTGCACCGTCGGATCGTCCTGCACCAGCGCCAGGTAGCTGTACATGTTGCCGTCGGATTTACCGATCGGCTGGCTGACGAACTCGCGCGTGCCTTTGTGATCGTCCGCCAACACTTTCACCAGCGCGGCATCTTCCGCCGCCAGCGATGTCTTGTTCTCTTTATCGTAGATCGGCCGTGCTTCCGCTTTGGCGGCGGTCACTTTCCAACTGCCGTTATCGTTGTTGAGCTGCAGATCGACCACGCCGAGATGATCGCCCCATTGGCCCGGCATCACCGCCGGTACGCCGTTCAGCAGGCCTTTGTCGATATCCGCGCCTTTGATGTTGGCGAAGTCTTTGCTCGGGAACACCGCATGGGCGTGACCGAACATGATGGCGTCGATGCCCGGCACCTGGCTGAGGTAGTAGACTGAGTTCTCCGCCATTACCTTGTAAGGCTCGCTGGACAGCCCGGAATGCGGGATCGCCACCACCAGATCGGCGCCCTGTTTACGCATTTGCGGCACGTAGCGCTTGGCGGTGGCGGTGATGTCGTCCACCGTCACCTTGCCCTGCAGGTTGGCTTTGTCCCACACCAGGATCTGCGGCGGCACGAAGCCGATATAGCCGATGCGCAGCGTATGCGCCTTGCCGTCACGGTCTTTCACCGGCGTATCGACGATGATGTACGGCGTGAACAGCGGTTTTTGCGTTTTGGCGTCGATGACGTTGGCGTTGATATACGGGAATTTGGCGCCGGCGATGGCGTTCTTCAGATAGTCCAGCCCGTAGTTGAACTCATGGTTGCCGATGTTGCCGACCACATAGTCCAGCGTGTTCATCGCCTTATAGACCGGGTGCACGTCACCCGGTTTCAGCCCCTTGGCTGCCATGTAGTCGCCGAGCGGGCTGCCCTGAATGATGTCGCCGTTGTCCACCAACACCGCGTTGGCGGCCTGCTGGCGCGCCTGTTGGATCAGGCTGGCGGTGCGCACCAGGCCGAATTTGTCGGTCGGCGTGTCCTTGTAGTAATCGAAGTCCATCATGTTGCTGTGCAGATCGGTGGTTTCCAGCACGCGCAGATCGACGGTCGCCGCCTGCGCCGAGGCGCACACCAGCAGCGCAAGCGCGGACAGCGTCAGTGGATGCTTCATCATTTGGGGTTCTCTCCATTCCATTATTCGAGTGTTATCGCAGAGGGAAATGTAATTAACACTGCTTGCCACAGTAAACTGTGAAGTGTGGCAGAAAACGGGAGCAGGTAACGCGGGGAAGTTCACAGTTGTGCCCAACAAGATCTGAGGATTTCCCGTGGCTTAGCCGGTTGAGATGGATATTCGGCGTAAAAAAAACTAGTCTGCTAGCAGAGACAGAGGGAAATTTCCCACGGAGATGCAGAGTTGAGGTGCATGATGTTAGAGCGAATTTGCCAACTGTCCCGCGAGGCGGGGGCGGCGATCATGGCGGTGTACGACGGTGAACAACCGCTTGATGTCGCACAGAAAAAAGATGACTCACCGGTGACGGCGGCCGATCTGGCGGCGCATCACATCATCAAGCGCGGCCTGGCGGCCCTGACGCCGGAGGTGCCGCTGCTGTCGGAAGAGGATCCGCCGGCGTGGGAAGAGCGCCGCAACTGGACGCGCTACTGGTTGGTCGATCCGTTGGACGGCACCAAAGAGTTTTTGCACCGCAACGGCGAGTTCACGGTCAATATCGCCCTGATTGAAGACGGGCAGGCGGTGATGGGCGTGGTGTATGCCCCGGCGATCGGCGTGTTGTATCTGGCGGAGCGCGGCAAGGCCTGGAAAGAAGAGAAGGGCGTGCGGCAGGCGATCGGCGTCAGCAACGCGCATCCGCCGCTGGTGGTGGTGAGCCGCTCGCATATCGACGACGAACTGAAAGATTACCTTCAGCAACTGGGCGAGCACCAGACCGTGTCCGTCGGTTCCTCGCTGAAGTTTTGCCTGGTGGCGGAAGGCAAGGCGCAGCTTTATCCGCGCTTTGGGCCGACCAACATTTGGGATACCGCCGCAGGGCATGCGGTGGCGGTGGCTGCCGGGGCGCAAATTCACGATTGGCAGGGCAAGCCGTTGCTCTA
This sequence comes from Serratia bockelmannii, assembly GCF_051803255.1. NCBI lineage: Bacteria > Pseudomonadati > Pseudomonadota > Gammaproteobacteria > Enterobacterales > Yersiniaceae > Serratia > Serratia bockelmannii. Next base: position 435,701 of record NZ_CP196512.1, read on the forward strand.
TACCCCGCGTGAATCTTTCCTCAACCCCGGCTTCCGGGTGTCGCTGTTCTGAGTTAGTTCGCCAACAGCTGGTGCAGTTTGGATATCACCTGCTGCACCTCTTCCGGCGTCAGCGCGCCGTCTTTAGCAAACTGAATGCGCCCTTGCTTATCCAGCACCACGATGGCTGAGCCTTTCGGCTGCAAATCCCAGGCCTTGCGCACGTTACCGTCGCTGTCGACGATAAACTGCGACCACGGGAACTCCTTCTTGCTGTCTTCAATGCTGCTGCGCACGAACATCGCGGTGCCCATCAGGGCATCGTCGGTGTTGACGATTGTCGTCGTTTGGTAACGATCGTGTGGTAGCTTCGCTTTCTTGATCGCTTCAATCAGTGGGTCGTTCATGTCTTTGGCGGAGCTGCGGCCGGCAATATGTTGTATCACTCGCACTTTTCCACTGAGCTGCGCGCTGTTCCAGTTTTGGTAGCTAAAATTACCGTCAGCGTAGTTGAGCTCTCCTTTGTCGCTGACGCCAACCGGCGCTACGCGCTGCTGGAGCTGGAAGTTGTGCGCGGAAGCGAAAAGCGGGGCGAGCAGCAGGGATACCATCAGCATGCGACTTGTTTTCATGCTTTCTCCTTGTAATGGGGGGAATTTGTGCGACAGCACTTCGACAGCCTAAAGCATAGGATGTGATAAGAGGTCTGTCCTGTTAACCGGATCGCAGATTTTCCCTTGGTTCGCTAATCATCAGATTTTGAAGGGATATCCTGAAAACGTTATAAATTATCATATACAATTCTGTCAAAAAGTGTAAATCCAGCGTAGATAACCAGGCAGAAGTGAACGTTCTGGTCTTTACTGGGTCTACTACATGCAATCAAGTTGCGTTCTGAATTTCGAGGCTGCCACCTTTGGCGGCTCGCTGAGCGCATGGATCAACGGGAGGAGCGTAAAAGAATGAGAATCTTCCAGCGTTATAACCCTTTGAAAGTGGCAAAGTACGTCAAGACCCTGTTTCGCGGAAGGCTGTATATCAAGGACGTAGGCGCATTTGAATTCGACGAAGGGAAAATCCTGCCGCCGAAGATTCGCGACAAGCGCCATTTCAGCGTGATGTCTGAAGTGAACCGTCAGGTGCTGCTGTTGCAGACCGAGATGGGGTGAACACCTCGCTGACAGCGGTAAAAAAATGCGGCCCCGATGGGGCCGCTGATGTTTCTGTCCTTCGCGCCGTCAGGCCGCCGGGGTGTCGTCTGGCGCTTTCGGCAGCACCGCCGCCGGTTTGTCGCTCAGCCGGGTGACCAGCAGCTGGTCTATCTTGTAGCTGTCGATATCCACCACCTCGAACTTGTAGCCGGCGTATTTGACGAAGTCGGTGCGTTTCGGGATCTTGCGCAGCATATACATCATAAAGCCGCCGATGGTCTCGTAGTTGCCCGCCTGCGGGAATTCGTCGATGTCCAGCACGCGCATCACGTCGTCGATCGGCGTGCCGCCTTCAATCAACCATGAGCTTTCGTCGCGCGCCACGATCTGTTCTTCCTGGCCCTGGCCGACCAGATCGCCCATCAGCGTGGTCATCACGTCGTTAAGGGTGATGATGCCCACCACCAACGCATATTCATTGAGGATCACCGCGAAGTCTTCGCCGGCGGTTTTGAAGCTTTCCAGCGCTTCGGACAGCGTCAGCGTATCCGGCACGATCAGCGCCGAGCGGATCTGCACGCCGCTGCTCAGCACCAGGCTCTGGTTGCCCAGCACGCGGTTCAGCAGGTCTTTGGAATCGACGTAACCCACCACCTGATCGATATGGCCGTCGCACACCAGGAACTTGGAGTGCGGATGGGTCGAGACCTTCTCCTTGATGCTCTCTTCGCTTTCGCGCAGATCGAAGTACACCACGCTTTCGCGTGAGGTCATCGAAGACGGCACGGTGCGCGATTCCAGCTCGAACACGTTTTCAATCAGCTCGTGCTCCTGCTTGCGCAGCACGCCCGCCAGGGCGCCGGCTTCCACCACCGCGTAGATGTCATCGGAGGTGATATCGTCCTTACGCACCATCGGCAGCTTGAACATGCGGAAGATCAGGTTGGCCATGCCGTTGAAGAACCACACCAGCGGGCGGAAGATCATGATGGAGAAACGCATCGGGTTGATGATCCGGACGGCGACCGTCTCTGGTGCAATCATACCGATGCGCTTCGGGGTCAAATCGGCGAACAGGATAAACAGGCTGGTCACCAGCACGAAGGAGCAGATGAAGCTGACCTGTTCTGCCAGTTCAGGCGACAGGAAGCGATCGAACAACACCTTGAAGGTGGGAGAGAAAGCCGCGTCGCCGACGATACCGCCGAGGATGGCCACGGCGTTCAGGCCGATCTGCACCACGGTGAAGAAGATGCCTGGGGTTTCTTGCAGCTTGAGCACTCTGGCGGCGTTGACGTTACCTTCGTCGGCCATCAGCTTCAGTTTGATCTTGCGCGAGGCGGCCAGAGAGATTTCCGACAGTGAGAAGAACGCACTCACCGCGATCAGAAAAAGAATCAGTAAAATACTGTTTAACATAATCTATCCATACGTGCCGACGGGATGACGGCGCTCTTGAGGAAGGGTAGTACATAGTAAAAAAAGCAGCGATAACAACCAGAAGGGAAGCTATCGGGCCGCAGAAGCGGCCCGCATAGTATAGCAGTTGCCCCACAGGGGCCGCCAGCGGTTAAAAAAGTGCCGCCGGCCGGCATCAAATCAGCCCTGCGGCGGCAGGCAAACGCCGATGCCGCCCAGCCCGCAGTAACCTTCCGGGTTTTTGAACAGGTACTGCTGATGATCGTCTTCCGCATAATAGAACGGCAGCGCCGGCGCGATCTCGGTGGTGATGACGCGCTTGTCGCCCGCCGCGTCCATCGCCTGCTGGAAGCGTTGCAGGCTGCTTTCCGCCTCGGCCTGCTGCTCTGGGCTCAGCGTATAAATCGCCGAGCGGTACTGAGTGCCGACGTCGCCGCCCTGGCGCATGCCCTGCGCCGGATCGTGATTTTCCCAGAATACCTGCAGCAGCTGTTTGTAGCTGACGACCTGCGGATCGAACACCACGCGCACCACTTCGGCGTGGCCGGTCTGGCCGCTGCACACTTCGCGGTAGGTCGGGTTCGGCGTATAGCCGCCGCTGTAGCCGGCGGCGGTGCTGTAGACGCCCGGCTGCTGCCAGAACAGACGCTCGACGCCCCAGAAACAGCCCATGGCGAAGATCGCCACTTCCATGCCTGCCGGCACCTGGGTCATCGAGTGTTCGGTGACCACGTTGAGCGTTGCGACAGGCATTGGCGTGGTGCGGCCAGGCAGCGCGCTTGCCTTATCGACGGTTTGTGATTTATCAAAAAATGGCACCACGGTTGACTCCTGTTGTCACAGTAAGAATTGACCCTACATGGCGGCGGTTCGGTTGTATCTCACCGCGTCTTTGCCCACAATAAGTGGCAAGTTGGATTTTGTATAAGCTTAACGCAGTATTTTGAGCGCCAAAAGTGAAGAATTCGCCTGTTGCGCGGCGGTGGCAAAGCGCGGCGGGTGGCGTCCGGAATAAGGTTGAAGAGGGCTGCCGTCATGATAGCGCGGAGTCTGCCCTGGCCCCGGAGCAAACACCATAACAGGAAAGTAAAATCAATAAGGAGAACACGTGCCAAAGTACCCGGTCATGTGCTTGATATCTGTGTTGCTTGCGGCACCTGCGGCCTATGCGGCGAACGTGCGGCTGCAGGTGGAGGGGTTAAGCGGAGAGTTGGAAAAAAACGTCCGAGTGCGGCTGTCGTCGATCACGCCTGAAGAGGTCGGCACCGACGGCCGCTTCCGCGCGCGGGTGGATGAGGCGGTGCGCCAGGGGCTGCGCGCGCTCGGCTATTACCAGCCGACCATCGAGTTTACGCTGGACGACCGACCGGGAATGTCGCGCCCGGTGCTGCATGCCAAGGTCAATCCGGGCGAGCCGGTGCGTATCGCCGGCGCCAATATCGTGCTGGAGGGCGGCGCGAAGACCGATGAAGACTACCTGACGCTGGTAAAGAAGGGGCGGCCGACCATCGGCGAGATCCTCAACCACGGCAAGTATGACAGTTTCAAAGGCTCGCTCACCGGCCTGGCGCTGCGCAAAGGCTATTTCGACGCCGACATGACCAAAAGCCAGCTCGGCGTGGCCGAAGATCTGCACAAGGCGTTTTGGGACATCGATTTCAACAGCGGCGAACGTTACCGCTTCGGCAAGGTGAAATTCACCGGTTCGCAAATCCGCGAAGACTATCTGCAAAATCTGGTGCCCTTTCATCAGGGGGATTACTACAGTTCGGAGGATTTGGCCGAGCTGAACCGCCGTTTGTCCGCTACCAACTGGTTCAACTCGGTGGTGGTGTCCCCTGATTTCAACGATGCCAAAGAGAACAAGATTTTGCCGTTGGACGCGCTGGTAACGCCGCGTACGCGCAATACCATCGAAACCGGTATCGGTTACTCCACCGACGTCGGCCCGCGGGTGAAAGGCACCTGGAAAAAGCCCTGGCTCAACGATCGCGGCCACAGCCTGGAAACCAGCGCCAGCGTGTCGGCGCCGGAGCAGCAACTGGATCTGACCTATAAGATCCCGCTGCTGAAGAATCCGCTGGAGCAGTATTACCTGCTGCAGGGCGGGCTCAAGAACGTCGATCTTAACGACACCAAATCCGTGACCTCCAAAGTGGTGGCCTCGCGCAACTGGGATCTCTCCAGCGGCTGGCAGCGGGCGATCAACCTGACCTGGCGCTGGGATAACTTTACCCAGGGCAACGTCAGCAACACTACCATGCTGTTGTACCCTGGCGTCAGCTTCAACCGCACCCGTTCACGCGGTGGCCTGATGCCGACCTGGGGCGACAGCCAACGCTACTCCATCGACGTGTCCGACACCACCTGGGGCTCCGGCGTGGACTTCGCGCTGATGCAGGCGCAAAACGTCTGGATCCGCACGCTTGCCGACAAGCATCGTTTCGTGGCGCGCGGGCAGGTGGGATGGATAGAAACCAACGACTTCGACAAGGTGCCGCCGGATTTGCGCTTCTTCGCCGGCGGTGACCGCAGCATTCGCGGCTACAAGTACAAAGACATTTCGCCGCGCGGCGACGATGGCAAGCTGACCGGCGCCTCCAAGATGCTGACCGGCTCGCTGGAGTATCAATACAACGTGACCGGCAAATGGTGGGGGGCAATGTTCGTCGATTCCGGTGAAGCGGTGAACGATATCAAGAAAAGCAACTTCAAGACCGGCGCCGGTGTCGGCGTGCGCTGGCAGTCGCCGGTGGGGCCGGTGAAGTTGGATATCGCCGCGCCCGTGGGAGACAAGGACACTCACGGGATGCAGTTCTACATCGGTTTGGGGCCTGAACTATGAGCCTGGTTAAAAAGATTTGTCTCGGATTTCTGGTCGTCCTGCTGTTGCTGATCGGCGGGCTGGCCTTTCTGGTGGGCACTACCACCGGTTTGCATATGGTCATCAACGGCGCGGCGCGCTGGGTGCCGGGGCTGGAGATCGCCGGCGTCAGCGGCGGCTGGCGCGATCTGACGCTGAAGGGCGTGAAGTATCAGATGCCGGGCGTGACGGTCAACGCTGGGCAATTCCATCTGTCCCTCGATCTCTCCTGCTTTAAACGCAGCTCGCTGTGCGTCAACGCCTTGACCGCTCAGGACGTGGACGTGGCGGTGAACACCAAAGAGATGGCGCCCTCCACGCCGGTGGAGGAGAGCAGTGAGCCGACCACCAATCTCAGCACCCCTTATCCGATCACCCTGCGCCTGTTGGCGCTGAACAACATCAAGGTCACCGTCGACGACACCGCCATTTCTCTGGCCGAGTTCCGCACCGGCGCACAGTGGCAAGAGCGCGCGCTGACGCTGATGCCAACCAAGATCGGCTCGTTGCTGATCGCCTTGCCGAAAACGCCGCAAAATCCGTTGCCGGAAGCGGTGCAACCGGCGGTTGAGGTAGCGAAAAAGGTCGGTGAGCAGGTTACCGACGCGGCGAAACCGGCGCCGCAGCCGGAAGAGAAGCCGCTCGGCGAAACGCTGAAGGAACTGTTCGCCAAACCGCTGTTGCCGGATCTGCCGGACATCCGCCTGCCGCTGGATATCACCGTCAAAGAGATCAGCGGCGAACAGCTGCGCTTGACCGGCGATACCGACGTGCTGATCACGAGTCTGTTGCTGCAGGCCAGCACGCAGGATCAGCATATCCAACTGGACAACTTCGACGTGAAGTCGCCGCAGGGCACGCTGTCGGTGCAGGGGCAGGCGACCCTGACCGGCGACTGGCCGGTGGCCCTGACCGCCAACAGCGCGCTGAACATCGAACCGCTGAAGGGCGAGAAGGTGAAGCTGAACATCGGTGGCGGGTTGCGTGATGAGCTGAAGGTCGCGCTGAACCTGTCCGGCCCGGTCGGCGCCCAGCTCGATGTGCAAACCCGGCTGGCCGAAGCCGGCCTGCCGCTGGCGCTGACGTTGCAGAGCAAACAGCTGAAATGGCCGCTGAGCGGCGAGGCGCAGTACCAGGTCAACGATTTTCGCCTGCGCTTTAACGGCAAGGCGACCGACTATGCGCTGTCGACACGCGCCAATCTGAAAGGCCAGGATCTGCCGCCGGCGGTGCTGACGCTGGACGGCAAAGGCAACGTTGAGCAGTTCAAGCTGGAGCGCCTGCGGCTGGCGGCGCTGCAGGGCAATACCGATCTCACTGCGCTGGTGGACTGGAGCAAGGCCATCAGCTGGAACTCGCAATTGACGCTGAGCGGCATCAATACCGCCAAGCAGTGGCCGGAATGGCCGGCGAAGCTGGATGGCAAGATCACCACGCGCGGCAGCCTGCACGGCGGCAGCTGGCAGCTGCAGGTGCCGGTGCTGCAGCTGGACGGCAACGTGAAGCAGAACAAGGTCACGGCGCGCGGTACGCTGAGCGGCAACGCCGCCGGGCAGTGGAAAATCCCCGGCATCGATCTGACGCTGGGGCGCAACCAGCTGAACGTCAAAGGGCAGCTGGATGAGAAAAGCTGGAACCTGGACGCCAACATCGACGCGCCGCGTCTGGACGGCGCGCTGCCGGGCCTGGGCGGCACCGCCAAAGGGCTGTTGAAACTGCGCGGCAATCTGCAGGCGCCGCAGCTGCTGGCGGATTTGACCGCCTCCGGCTTGCAGTGGCAGGCGCTGCGCATCAACCGCGTGAAAATAGACGGCGACGTGCGCTCCACGGATCAGGTCCAGGGGCAGTTGGCGGTACGCGTCGAGCAGCTGAAGCAGGACGCGCTGGAAGTCAGCCTGCTGACCCTCGACGCCAAAGGCAGCGAGAAGCAGCATCAGCTGCAGTTGAAGATTGACGGCAAACCGGTCTCCGGCCAGCTGGCGCTGCAGGGCAGCTTCGATCGTCAGCAGCAGCGCTGGCGCGGCAATTTGAACAATACCCGCTTCGATACGCCGGTAGGGGAGTGGCGCCTGACGCGCGCCATCGCGCTGGATTACCTGAACACCGCGCAGAAAATCAGCATCGGGCCGCACTGTTGGCAGAACCCGAACGCCGAGCTGTGCGTGCCGAAGACCATTGAAGCCGGCCAGAGCGGCCAGGCTAGCGTGGTGCTCAATCGGTTCGACCTGGCGATGATCAAGCCGTTTCTCGGCCCGGAAACCGCCCTGAGCGGCGTGTTCACCGGCCGGGCCGACGTCAGCTGGAAACCAGGCGGCGCGCTGCCGGAGGCGAAAGTCACGCTGGCCGGCAACGGCGTCAAGGTGGTACAGCAGGTGCAGGGCAACGCGCTGCCTATCGCTTTCGATACGCTGACCCTCAACGCCGGCCTGAACAACGGCCGCGCGCAGGCCGACTGGCGGATCAAACTGACCAACAACGGCCAGTTTGACGGCAATATCCAGGTGGTGGATCCGCAGGTGCGGCGCACCATCAGCGGCAACGTCAATATCACCAACATCTCGCTGGCGCTGATCAACCCGGCGCTGATGAAGGGCGAAAGTGCAGCGGGCATGCTGAACGCCAACCTGCGTCTGGGCGGCAGCGCGCAGAAGCCGCTGGTGTTCGGGCGTCTGGCGTTGGATCGGGCGAAGGTGCAGGGGCACTGGATGCCGTTCGATATGACCGACGCGCGGCTGGCGGTGAATTTCAATGGCATGACCTCGACGCTGGAGGGGCTGCTCAGCACCACCCGCGGCCAGCTGAATCTGGCGGGCGATGCAGACTGGCGTGACATCAACGCCTGGCGTGCGCGCATTGCCGCCAAGGGCGACAAGCTGCGGGTGACGGTGCCGCCGATGATCCGCATCGACGTGTCGCCGGATCTGGTGTTCGAAGCCACGCCGCAGCTGTTCTCGCTCAACGGCAAGGTCGATATCCCTTGGGCGCGCATTACGGTGCAGGAGCTGCCGGAAAGCGCGGTGGGCGTCTCTTCCGACGAGGTGATGCTGGACGATCAGCTGAAGCCGATTCAGCCGAAGACCGCCTCGATCCCGATCAACAGCAACCTGATGATCCACGTCGGCAACGACGTGCGGCTGGACGCCTTCGGCCTGAAAGCCCGCTTGAAGGGCGATCTGAAGGTGGTGCAGGACAAGAAAGGGCTGGGCCTCAACGGCCAGATTGACATCCCTTCCGGTCGCTTCCATGCTTATGGTCAGGATTTGATCGTGCGTAAAGGGCAGCTGATGTTCTCCGGCCCGCCGGATCAGCCGCTGCTCAATATCGAAGCGATCCGCAACCCGGAATCCACCGAGGACGACGTGACTGCTGGCGTGCGCGTGACCGGCCTGGCGGATGCACCGAAGCTGGAAGTGTTCTCCGATCCGGCCAAATCGCAACAGGAAGCCTTGTCTTATCTGCTGCGCGGCCAGGGCTTGAGCAGCTCCGGCGCCGACGGCAACGCCATGACGTCGATGTTAATCGGCATGGGGGTTGCACAAAGTGGTCAACTTGTGGGTAAAATCGGCGAGGCATTCGGCGTGAGTAATTTGGCTCTGGACACTCAAGGGGTTGGCGACAATTCCCAGGTTGTCGTGAGCGGCTATGTCCTCCCAGGCTTACAAGTAAAATATGGGGTGGGCATTTTCGACTCGCTGGCCACGCTGACGTTGCGTTATCGCCTGATGCCTAAGTTGTATCTTGAAGCGGTGTCTGGTCTCGACCAGGCATTAGATTTGCTCTATCAGTTTGAGTTTTAGCGATGCGAATAATTGTCTACGGCAGTTTACGGCGCAAACAGGGAAACAGCCATTGGATGACCAACGCCCAATGGCTCGGCGAGCACGAGCTCGAAGGCTATCAGATTTATAATCTGGGCCATTACCCGGCGGCGATCCCTGGAGAGGGCACGATACATTGCGAGGTGTATCGTATTAACTCATCGATTCTGGCAGAGCTGGACGAACTGAAAAGCAACACCAAGGACTATAAGCGCGAGCTGATTCAGACGCCTTATGGGAGTGCGTGGATCTACCTGTACAAACACAGCGTGGACGGTTACCCGCGAATTACCAGCGGTGACTGGCTGAAGCGTCTCGAAGAACAGTAAGAAAAAAAACACCGCTCAATGAGCGGTGTTTTTTCATCGGACGGCGGCTGGAATTACTTCTTGGCAGCGCGTTCGAAGGAGGCGATGATTTCCGCTTTAGCCGCGGCAGCGTCTGCCCAGCCTTCCACTTTCACCCATTTGCCTTTTTCCAGATCTTTGTAGTGCTCGAAGAAGTGAGCGATCTGGGCTTTCAGCAGTTCCGGCAGGTCGTTCACGTCTTTCACGTGATCGTACTCTTTGGTCAGCTTGCTGTGTGGTACCGCAACCAGCTTGGCGTCTTCACCGGCTTCGTCGGTCATCTTCAGTACGCCAACCGGACGGCAGCGGATCACGGAGCCCGGCTGCAGCGGGTATGGGGTTGGGACCAGCACGTCAACCGGGTCACCGTCCAGAGACAGGGTGTGGTTGATGTAGCCGTAGTTGCACGGGTAGAACATCGCGGTGGACATGAAACGGTCAACGAACAGCGCGCCGGTTTCTTTGTCGATTTCGTATTTGATTGGATCGGCGTTGGCCGGGATTTCGATTACTACGTAGATGTCTTCCGGCAGGTCTTTGCCAGCAGGGACCAGATTCAAGCTCATGTCGGTTTCCTTTAATCATCAAACCAGAAATGGAGTGGCGGCTATTATAGCGGACTCTTTTGCGATTTCCTGCCCTTTTCATCGTCGAAAACCCAGTGTGCCGGCGCAGGGATAATTTCCAGATTAATCCCGCCGCGGCATGAAGTTTTGCCTTCGCCTGCCGATAACTTCAACAAACAATAATGAGCCAGCAAAGCTGGCTCCGCGTTTTGCCACCCCTACTACGTCTGATCTCACAATTTCTGAAGCCGGGAAGAACTCATGCTAAAAAAGATTACGGTGAAGGCTGGGCTGATCGCCCTGCTGAGCCTGATGACCATGTTGCTGATCATGGTCAGCGTTATTGGCGTCAACGCGATTAACGAAGGATCGCGCTCGATCCATACCTTGAACCAGATCCTCGGTGAAGAGCTGGGCTCGCTGGCCAACAGCTCCAACCTGACGCTGCGCGCCCGAACCGCCGCTTCGTTGGCGGTGCGCCAACGGGAGATCGGCCAGATCGATGTGTCCGACGCCACCGTGGGCCGCATCTACGGTTACCTCGATCAGTCAAACAAGGAAATGGCGCGCTTTGTCGGCGTTGGCACCGTGACCGATCGTGGCCGCGAACTCTCCAATCGTCTGCAAAACAGCTATCGCGCCTACCTCGAGCAGGGCGTGAAGCCGATGGCTGCCGCCATCAAGGCCGGCAAAATCGATGAGTATTACCATATTCAGGAGACCCGCATCTCTGCGCTGAGCATCGCGTTTGAAAAGGATCTCAGCGATTTCCGCAGCTTTGCCATGAAGCTCGGCGAAAAGCAGGTGTATGACGCGGAAAACAACGCCAGCACCAAGATCTCGTTGATCGTGGTGGCGGGCCTGCTCAGCGTGCTGCTGGCGGTGCTGGCCTGGTTCGCGCTGCGCGTGATCATTTTGCGCCCGTTGGACGAGTCCATCGCGCAGTTGGAACACATCGCCGGCGGCGATCTGACCCATGAGATCCGCGGTGAGGGTGATACCGAGATGGGCCGCCTGGTGCGGGCGATGCAGCGTATGCAGCAGGCGTTGGCCAGTTCGGTCAGCAAAGTGCGCGATGCCAGCAGCCAGATCGATACCGGTTCACGCGAACTGGCGGCCGGTAACCTGCATCTGGCGCAGCGTACCGAAGAGTCGGCCGCTTCGCTGGAAGAGACCGCCGCCAGCATGGAACAGCTGACTTCGACGGTGAAAATGAACGCCGAGAACTGCGAGCAGGCCAACCAACTGGCGCTGAGCGTGTCCGATATCGCCAACCAGGGCAGTGACGTGGTCAGCCAGGTGATGAGCAAGATGCAGGCGATCACCGACAGTTCGCGCCGCATCGCCGACATCATCAGCGTGATGGACGGCATCGCCTTCCAGACCAATATCCTGGCGCTGAACGCGGCGGTGGAAGCGGCGCGTGCCGGCGAGCAAGGCCGCGGTTTCGCGGTGGTGGCCGGTGAAGTGCGCAGTCTGGCGCAGCGTAGCGCCCAGTCGGCGAAAGAGATTAAAGGGCTGATTGAAGCGTCGCAGAACCGGGTGCAGGAAGGCGAACAGATGGTGGAGTCGGCCGCGCAGACCATGAGCGGCATCACCGGTGAAGTGGGCCGGGTGACGGCGTTGATGCGTGAGATCTCGGCGGCGACGCGCGAACAAAGCAGCGGTATCGAACAGGTAAACCTGGCGGTGGCGCAGATGGATCAGGTGGCGCAGCAGAATGCGGCGCTGGTGGAAGAGTCTGCGGCGGCAACGCGCTCGCTGGAAGATCAGGCTCAGCTGCTGGCGCAGAGCATGGCGGCGTTCAAGCTGTAAGGCGATAAGGGTTCGGCGCGGTGCCGAACCCTTGCCAGAAACACGTTACTCGTCCGGGTTTTCGGCGATGAAGCGTTCTGCGTCTTCTACCATCGACTTGGTGCCGACGAAGAATGGCGCGCGCTGGTGCAGTTTCACCGGCGTGATGTCCAGAATGCGGTTTTTGCCGTCGCTGGCTTTACCGCCGGCCTGTTCGGCCAGGAACGCCATCGGGTTGCATTCGTACAGCAGGCGCAGCTTGCCTTGCGGATGGCTGGCGGTGCTTGGGTAGATGTAGATGCCGCCTTTCAGCAGGTTGCGGTGGAAGTCCGCCACCAGAGAACCGATGTAGCGCGAGGTGTAAGGGCGCTGCGTCGCTTCATCCTGCTCTTGGCAGTACTTGATGTATTTCTTCACGCCGAGAGGGAACTTGATGTAGTTGCCTTCGTTGATGGAATACATGTTGCCGCTCGCCGGGAAGCGTACTTTCTCGTGGGAGAGGCAGAATACGCCCAGAGACGGGTCGTAAGTAAAGGCGTGGACGCCGTAACCGGTGGTGTACACCAGCATGGTGGACGAACCGTAAACCACATAACCCGCTGCGACCTGGGCGCTGCCCGGCTGCAGGAAGTCTTCTTCGGTCACCGGCGTGCCGACCGGCGTGATGCGACGGTAGATAGAGAAAATCGTACCGACCGAGACGTTGACATCGATGTTGGACGAACCGTCCAACGGATCCATCAATACGACATACTTGGCATTTTCAGCACGCTCGCCGTCGAATATCACGATTTCATCTTCTTCTTCGGAAGCGATACCCGCAACTTCACCACGCGCTTTCAACGCCGCTTTCAGTTTTTCGTTCGCGTACAGGTCCAGTTTCATCTGAACTTCGCCCTGTACGTTGGACACCCCGCTGGTCCCCAGAATATCAACCAGGCCAGCCTTGTTGATGTCGCGGTGGATGATTTTGGCGCCCAGTTTAATGGCAGAAAGTAACGCGGTCAGCTCGCCGGTGGCGTGCGAGAAGTCGTGCTGTTTCTCGACGATAAATTCGCCTAACGTTTTCATGACACAATCCCTGAATCTACGGATGGATAGCGGCCTGTTAACAAACCGCCAACGTTTTCGCGAGCAGTGTAGCCCAAAGATGCGCGCCATTCATAGGCAAATCCATTTCTTCTGGACGATTCTGAGCGTTAGAATATGCCGACATTCGATGCACTCACATGAGAAACCTATGCGCATTCACATTCTTGGGATCTGTGGCACCTTTATGGGCGGGCTGGCGATGCTGGCGCGTTCACTGGGGCATGACGTCACCGGTTCGGACGCCAACGTCTATCCGCCGATGAGCACGCTGCTGGAGAACCAGGGGATCGATCTTATTCAGGGTTATGATCCAGCCCAGTTGGATCCGGCGCCGGATCTGGTGATCATCGGCAACGCCATGACGCGCGGCAACCCGTGCGTGGAGGCGGTGCTGGAGCGTGGCATCCCTTACGTTTCCGGCCCGCAGTGGCTGCACGACGCCGTGTTGCGCGATCGCTGGGTACTGGCGGTCGCCGGCACCCACGGTAAAACTACCACCGCCGGCATGGCGACCTGGATCCTCGAAGCCTGCGGCTACCAGCCGGGCTTCGTCATCGGCGGCGTGCCGGGCAACTTCGACGTCTCGGCGCGCCTCGGCGGCAGCCCGTTCTTCGTGATCGAGGCCGACGAGTATGACTGCGCGTTCTTCGACAAGCGCTCCAAGTTCGTGCACTACAGCCCGCGCACGCTGATCATGAACAACCTGGAGTTCGACCACGCCGATATCTTCGACGATCTGAAAGCCATCCAGAAACAGTTCCACCACTTGGTGCGCCTGGTGCCGGGCAAAGGCAAGATCATCCTGCCGGACAACGACAGCCACCTGAAGCAGGTGATGGCGATGGGCTGCTGGAGCGAACAGGAGCTGGTGGGCGAAGAGGGGACCTGGCGTGCGCAGAAGCTGACGCCGGACGCCAGTCATTACGCGGTGTTCCTCGACGGCGAGCAGGTCGGCGAAGTGAACTGGGCGCTGGTGGGCGAGCACAACATGCATAACGGCCTGATGGCCATCGCCGCGACTCGCCACGTTGGCGTGCAGCCGGCGGACGCCTGCCGCGCGTTGGGCGATTTCATCAACGCCCGCCGCCGCCTGGAGCTGCGTGGCGAAGCCAACGGCGTCACGGTTTACGACGACTTCGCGCACCACCCGACCGCGATCCTGGCCACCCTGGCCGCGTTGCGCGGCAAGGTCGGCGGCACGGCGCGCATTCTGGCGGTGCTGGAACCGCGATCCAACACCATGAAAATGGGCATCAGCAAAAACGATCTGGCGCCTTCGCTCGGCCGCGCCGACGAAGTGTTCCTGTTCCAGCCGCATCACATTCCATGGCAGGTAGCGGAAGTGGCTGATGCCTGTGTGCAGCCGGCGCACTGGAGCGCGGATCTCGACACGCTGGTGGACATGGTGGTGAAAACCGCACAGCCGGGCGACCACATTCTGGTGATGAGCAACGGCGGTTTTGGCGGCATTCACGATCGCCTGCTGGACGCGCTGGCGAAAAAGCAGGAGCCGAAGGTGACCTACTGATTGTTCAGTAGCATAAGCCACTCTAAGGGCCGCATTTGCGGCCTTTTTTACGCCCATAAAAAAGCCCTCGCGAGCGAGGGCAACGGGGTTCGTCGGATAGGACGACGAGAGGGTCTCTGGGAAATCGGCGTTTGCGTCAGAACTCGGCAGTGGCAGTGACGAGGGTAATCAGCTCTGCAAAGCCGTTCCCAGAGTTGTTATTTGTAAATCTCGGCGGTGGCGTGGTAGTTGCCTTCGTTACGCGCTTCGATCACGCGGTAGGCGGTCGCGCCTTTAGCGTCGGCTTTCTCCGACAGCGCCTGGCGAATGTCGGTCGGTGCGCCGTCGATACCGCTGACGGTAATGGTGCCGATAGATTGCAGATTGGCGGTCTGATCGTTAGTCACCAACTGGGCGGCAGATGCGCCGAAGGAGATGACGGACAGCAGACCGAGTGCAGCAAGAGTAGTTTTCATGTTCATGATAGCGATCCTTGGTCATAACCGCCTGGAAGGGCTTGGCAGCGATTTTTATTCTTGAAGGCCGTTATGACAGCGTTTGATTCCAGAGATGTATTGCCCGTTGCCGGGTAATGTCGTTACTTATTTGTAGATTTCAGCGGTCGCGTGGAAGTTGCCGTCGTTGCGCGCTTCGATCACGCGGTAAGCGGTCGCCCCTTTGGCGTCAGCTTTGTCAGACAGTGCCTGGCGAATGTCGGAAGGCGCAGCGGCGACGCCACTCACGGTGATCACACCGGCGGGTTGCAGTTGTGCGGCCTGGGTTGCATCAACAGATTGTGCTGCGAATGCACCAAATGAAAGCATGGACAGAACGCTCAGGGTTGCAACGGTAGCTTTAATTTTCATTATCTCACCTCATCGTATTCTTTTATCAGTTCCAACGAACTGTGATTCAGTTCACGAAAATGAGTATACAGCTAGTAACGCGAAAAATTAATAGTTCGCTAACAGTTGCTAGTGAAACTTTAACCTTATGATCCTTATTTTTTATAACTGTAAGGAATAAAAAACGCTCATAAAACGATCTTTTGATGTTAAATTTATGTAATTTCAATAAGGTAAGTGCTTTTAACCAAAAGTGCGGAAGATCACAGTGGGTACTGCTGGTTACATGGCGATGTCATGGAAATGTGTTGTTGCGGGATAAAAAAGCAGTGTTAAACGCGGTTAAAGGCCGGGGAGGTAACGCGAGGGTTAAAGAAGCGCTAACAAAATGCGGAAGGTAGCCGCACTTTGTTAGCGCCAGGTTTCACAGCTCTTGCTCAAACACGCCCAGGATCGCTTCATGCAGCTTCTGAGCGGTAAAGCCGCTGGACGGGGTGACGAAAATGGTATCGTCGCCGGCAATCGTGCCGAGGATGCCCTGGGATTTACCCAGTGAGTCGAGCAGGCGGGCGATCAGCTGCGCGGCGCCCGGGCTGGTATGGATCACCACGACGGCGTCGTTATGGTCGACGTCCAGCACCAGATTCTTCAACGGGCTGGTGGTGGTCGGCACGCCGAGTTCGGCAGGAAGGCAATACACCATTTCCATTTTGGCATTGCGCGTACGTACCGCGCCGAACTTGGTCAGCATGCGCGATACTTTGGATTGGTTAATGTTTTCGAAGCCTTCTTCTTGCAGCGCCAAAACGATCTCGCCTTGAGAACTGAATTTTTCTTCTTTCAATAACGCTTTGAACGTCTTGATCAGATCTTCCTGTTTTGCGGGATTACGCATTTTGCACCGTGGAATGTTGATAGTGGAAGTCATGATTATGCATATAGATGAATTTTTATGCAACAAAGGCCGCCCCAAAGAAAATAAAAAAGACCGGGCGGCGAGGAAAGGGCGGCATTTTAACAAAATCCGGCCGCGATGAATATGCCCTTTTGACGACGGAAAATCGGCCTACGGTGGTAAATAAAATGTTATTAAAATGATGTTGTTCTGATGTTGCGTAAGGGTGTAATGTAACGGCCGGTTAACTTGCTCGTGAATAACCTCGCACTATTTTTGATTAGTGTGCGCTATGCCCTTCATGCGCAAGCGATTTAATCTAAAATGGGCGCGACAGCGGCCGTTTTATTACACCTGCAGGCAAGAATTGACTAATTTATTGTTTTGAAAGGTGTAATGACTCAAGGTTCGTAACCAACACATTCACGGCGCTTTATATATTTAAGATAATAAAGGAGTATAGGATGAAAGTTGCAGTTCTCGGTGCTGCTGGCGGTATCGGCCAGGCCCTCGCCCTTCTACTCAAAACCCAGCTTCCTTCAGGTTCTGAACTCTCTCTCTACGACATTGCCCCCGTTACCCCAGGCGTTGCCGTCGACTTAAGCCACATCCCAACCGCAGTTAAAATCAAAGGCTTCAGCGGCGAAGACGCGACCCCGGCTCTGCACGGTGCGGACGTGGTGCTGATTTCCGCCGGTGTGGCCCGTAAGCCAGGCATGGATCGCTCTGATCTGTTCAA
Organism: Serratia bockelmannii; assembly: GCF_051803255.1. Classification (NCBI taxonomy): domain Bacteria; kingdom Pseudomonadati; phylum Pseudomonadota; class Gammaproteobacteria; order Enterobacterales; family Yersiniaceae; genus Serratia; species Serratia bockelmannii. Next base: position 452,716 of record NZ_CP196512.1, read on the forward strand.
CGTTAACGCCGGTATCGTGCGTAACCTGATTGAGCAAGTGGCGAAAACCTGCCCGAAAGCCTGCATCGGCATCATCACCAACCCGGTTAACACCACGGTCGCTATCGCGGCGGAAGTGCTGAAAAAAGCCGGCGTTTACGACAAGAACAAACTGTTCGGCGTGACTTCGCTGGATATCATCCGTTCCAACACCTTCGTGGCCGAGCTGAAAGGCAAGCAGCCGGAAGAGCTGAACGTGCCGGTTATCGGCGGCCACTCTGGCGTGACCATTCTGCCTCTGCTGTCGCAGATCCCTGGCGTGAGCTTCACCGATCAGGAAGTGGCGGATCTGACCAAACGCATTCAGAACGCCGGTACCGAAGTGGTAGAAGCCAAAGCCGGCGGCGGGTCTGCAACGCTGTCCATGGGCCAGGCGGCGGCACGTTTCGGTCTGTCTCTGGTGCGTGCGCTGCAGGGCGAGAAAGGCGTTGTGGAATGCGCTTACGTTGAAGGCGACGGCAAATACGCTCGCTTCTTCGCGCAGCCGCTGGTGCTGGGCAAGAACGGCGTTGAAGAGCGTAAAGATATCGGCACCCTGAGCGCCTTCGAGCAGAAAGCGCTGAACGAGATGCTGGACGTGCTGCACAAAGATATCGAACTGGGCGAGAAGTTCATCAATAACTGATCGATACCGAGAGTCAGCCGATAAACGCCGCCGGACGCTGTTCCGGCGGTTTTTTTTGTTCCGCGTTCACGACTTGATGCGTGCTTTGCGATCCAGCAGGCAATCGCTGTGCGGATCGTAATAACGGCTTGGCCAGATCTCCGATGGGTGAATGCCTATCGCTTCGGCGATCAGCCATTCCCCCTTCGGCCACGGGCGCGACAGCGCATTGGCCAGCGTCGATGAGCTCAATCCGGCCTTGCGCGACACCGCCGCCAGCGTGGTGCCCTGCTTGCGTAGCGCCGCGATGATATCTGCCGGGTGCCAATCTGGGTTCCTTGAATTCATGTTTACATTCCTTTTCTGATTAGCCAAAGTTGCGTTAGTGGTATAACTAACGAGTCAAAGTTAAGCGTTTGAACAACGTGAAACGTTTATTCGGAAACCAGAATACCATTAAATTTCCTAAAAAATACCCAGGTAATTTCCAAAAATGACGTTGCCCACTATTGCCCAGAGATGATGGCCATGAAAAACGAGTGGTTTGCCGCCAAGGAACTGACAGGCATCGCAGGATTACCCTCCTCACCACAGGGAATCAATTTGATGGCCCGGCGCGAAGGCTGGATCAGCCGCAGGCGTAAAGGCGTGCAGGGAAAAGCGTTGGAATACCATATCGATAGCCTGCCTTCAGGTGTGCGTAACCTGCTGGTGCTGAAGGAAGACGGGGCGGCCTATGACGTAGAACGCCAGGATCCGTTGGCGGTCTGGATCGAGTATTACTACCATTTGACGGAGAGCGAGCGCGAGAAAATGGTGGCTTTCCTGATGCGGGAAGGGATTGGCGGTCTGCTGGCGCGTATCGACGAAGAGAGCAATACCTAAGCAGGCCCGCGTACGCGGGCCTGATGAGTGTATTGCGAAATCGCGATTTCTTAAAAATCGCGTTGCACCGCTAAATGGGCCAGGCCTTCCAGCGCCGTGCGGTGCTCCGATGCCGGCAACACCTGCAGCGCGGCGATCGCCTTGTCGGCCTCTTCCTCGGCGCGTTGGCGGGTGTATTCCAGCGAACCGCATTGCTGCATCGCCTGCAGTACCGGCTCCAACAAATGACGGCCGTTGCCTTGCTCAATTGCGCCACGGATCATGTCACGCTGGGCGTCGTCGCCGTTGTGCATCGCGTGCAGCAGCGGCAGGGTCGGCTTCCCTTCGTTCAGATCGTCGCCGGTGTTTTTGCCCAGGGTGCTGCCGTCGGCGCTGTAGTCGAGCAGATCGTCGATCAGCTGGAAAGCGGTGCCGAGGTAGCGGCCATAATCTTGCAGCGCCTTCTCTTGTTCGGCGCTGGCGCCGGACAGGATCGCCGACGATTGCGCCGCCGCCTCAAACAGACGGGCGGTTTTGCTGTAGATCACCCGCATATAGCTTTCTTCGCTGATGTCGGGATCGTGCACATTCATCAACTGCAGCACTTCGCCTTCGGCGATGACGTTGACCGCCTCCGACATCAGCGCCAGCACGCGCAGGGATTCCAGGCTGGTCATCATCTGGAAGGCGCGGGTATAGATAAAGTCGCCGACCAGCACGCTGGCGGCGTTGCCGAACGCCGCGTTGGCGGTGGCTTTGCCGCGGCGCATGTCCGATTCGTCGACGACGTCGTCATGCAGCAGCGTGGCGGTATGAATGAATTCGATCAGGGCGGCGACGGTGACGTGCTTGTTGCCTTCATAGCCCAACGCCCGCGCCGCCAGGACGGCGATCATCGGCCGGATGCGCTTACCGCCACCGCTGATAATGTAATAGCCAAGCTGATTGATGAGCGTGACATCGGAATTCAGCTGTTCGAGAATTGTTGCGTTCACGGCCGCCATATCTTGCGCGGTTAACTCGGTAATTTGCTCTAGGTTCATTGTGTTTTTTTCAGCTGTGTTTCTCTTCACCGCGTTGAGATCGCTGCTCACATCGGTACATGGCGGTAACTGTCCCTATGATTGTACTTGAAAAACGGTTCAGATAAACGCCACGAAAGAAACTGCGCTTTTTTTCTTCTTTTTTCTTGTTCTGGTCTTATTCTGCTCTTGTCATACGCTGCTTTTTTGCGTAGAATTCGCGCCCTATTGTGAATATTTATAGCGCGCTCTGAACTAACACAGTCGGGCACGCGGAAAGCGGAGTTTTATATGTACGCGGTTTTCCAAAGTGGTGGTAAACAACACCGAGTAAGCGAAGGTCAGACCGTTCGCTTGGAAAAGCTGGACATCGCAACTGGTGAAGCGGTTGAGTTTGACCAGATTCTGATGATCGCTAATGGCGAAGATATCAAAATCGGCGTTCCTTTCGTCGATGGCGGCAAGATCAAAGCTGAAGTTGTTGCTCACGGTCGTGGCGAGAAAATTAAAATTGTTAAGTTTCGTCGTCGTAAACACCACCGTAAGCAGCAGGGCCACCGTCAGTGGTTCACTGACGTTAAAATCACCGGCATCAGCGCTTAAGTTAGGAGAGCGGATTAATGGCACACAAAAAGGCTGGCGGCTCGACTCGTAACGGTCGCGATTCAGAAGCTAAACGTCTGGGCGTAAAACGCTTTGGCGGCGAAGCAGTACTGGCAGGCAGCATCATCGTTCGTCAGCGCGGCACCAAATTCCACGCTGGTACCAACGTGGGTTGCGGCAAAGACCACACTCTGTTTGCTTTGAAAGACGGTAAAGTCAAATTCGAAGTTAAAGGCCCGAGCAATCGTAAATTCATCAGCATCGAAGCTGAATAATTTTTCGAGCCTTACGAAATAGATGTAAGCCCCGCAATTCGTTGCGGGGCTTTTTACATTTATGGGTTGCCTGAGGGCAGGCCCGTCAGCGTTGGCGAAGGTGATATGGATACGAAGCAGCAGGTCGGCGTTGGCATTTCTCTGGCGTTAACCACGGCGGTTTGCTGGGGCGCGTTGCCGATCGCGATGAAAGAAGTGTTGGTCGTGATGGAGCCGTTTACCGTTGTCTGGTATCGCTTTACCATGGCCGCCATCGGTTTGGGCGTGATCCTCGCGGTACGCGGCAAGCTGCCGCGGCTGACGATGTTCCGCCAGCCGCGTTGGCTGCTGCTGTTGGCGATCGCGACGGCGGGGCTGCTAGGCAACTTTGTGTTCTTCAGCTCCTCGCTGCAATACCTGAGCCCGACGGCGTCGCAGGTGATTGGCCAGCTGTCGCCGGTGGGCATGATGTTCGCCAGCGTGCTGATTTTAAAAGAACGTATGCGCATCACCCAGGTTATTGGCGCCCTGATGCTGATTTGCGGACTGATGCTGTTTTTCAACGTCAGTTTGATAGAGATCTTCACCCGGCTGACGGACTATACGCTGGGCGTCATGCTGGGCGTATGCGCGGCGATGGTTTGGGTGAGCTACGGCGTGGCGCAAAAGGTGTTGCTGCGCCGACTGGCTTCGCCGCAGATCCTGGTTATGTTGTACACTTTATGTGCGATAGCGTTGTTCCCTCTGGCCAAACCCGAGGTGATTTTCCAGCTGAGCGGCTGGCAATTGGCGTGTCTGCTATTTTGCGGCGCCAACACGCTGATCGGCTACGGCGCACTGGCAGAGGCGATGGCACGCTGGCAGGCGGCGCAGGTGAGCGCGTTGGTGACGCTGACCCCGCTGTTTACCCTGCTGTTTTCAGATTTATTGGCGCTGGTCTGGCCCCAGGCATTCGCTGCGCCGACGCTGAACGTCGTCGGCTATGTGGGTGCGTTTGTGGTTGTGGCGGGCGCCATGTTTTCCGCAATTGGTCACCGGTGGTGGCCGCGACGGGCAGAACCCCCCCTGGTTGCTCCTTTGAAGCAGCCCGGTGAATGATTTACGGAGACGGTAAATGAAGTTTGTAGATGAAGCAGCGATTCTGGTCGTTGCAGGCGACGGCGGCAACGGGTGCGTCAGCTTCCGCCGCGAAAAATATATCCCGAACGGTGGGCCTGACGGCGGTGACGGCGGTGACGGCGGCGACGTTTACCTGCTGGCGGATGAGAACCTCAACACCCTGATCGACTACCGCTTTGAGAAGTCTTTCCGCGCCGAGCGCGGCCAGAATGGCCAGAGCCGCGACTGTACCGGCAAACGCGGTAAAGACGTCATCATCAAGGTGCCGGTCGGCACGCGCGTGAAGGATCAGGGCACCGGCGAGATCCTCGGCGACATGACGCGTCACGAGCAGAAGCTGATGGTCGCCAAAGGCGGCTGGCACGGTCTGGGCAACACCCGTTTCAAATCTTCGGTCAACCGCGCGCCGCGTCAGAAGACGCTGGGTACCGCGGGCGAAGCGCGTGACCTGTTGCTGGAGCTGTTGCTGCTGGCCGATGTGGGCATGCTGGGGCTGCCGAACGCCGGTAAATCGACCTTCATCCGCGCGGTGTCTGCTGCCAAACCTAAGGTGGCCGATTATCCGTTCACCACGCTGGTACCGAGCCTGGGCGTGGTGCGTATGGACCACGAGCAGAGCTTTGTGGTTGCCGACATTCCGGGGTTGATCGAGGGGGCCTCCGAAGGGGCGGGCCTGGGGATTCGCTTCCTGAAACACCTGGAGCGTTGCCGCGTGCTGTTGCACCTGGTGGACATCGCGCCGATCGACGAAACCGATCCGGTGGAAAACGCCAAAGTGATCATCAACGAGTTGAACCAATACAGCGAAAATCTGGCGCAGAAGCCACGCTGGCTGGTGTTCAACAAAATTGATGTGATTGGTGAGGAAGAAGCTGCCGAACGCGCCAAAGCGATTGTGGAAGGCATGGGTTGGGAAGGGAAGTACTACATGATCTCCGCCGCCAACCGCGAAGGCGTCAACGCGCTGTGCTGGGACGTGATGAACTTCATCAACACTCAGCCGAAAGCGATGGCGATCGAAGAAAGCGCGCCGGAAAAAGTCGAATTCATGTGGGATGACTACCACCGCGAGCAAATCGCGGAGGTGGAAGCCGAAGCGGAAGATGACTGGGATGACGACTGGGACGAAGACGACGACGAAGGCGTCGAAATCATTTACCAGAAGTAATTCGGTGATAAAGGGCTCAGCAACGCTGGGCCCTTGTTATTTGAGCGCCTTTTCCGGCAACCAGCACTGGGCGTTCAGGCCGCGCGCATCGCGGCGGTTTTCCAGCGTCAATCGCCCCTGGTGCAGTTGCGCGATGCGGATCACGATATTCAGGCCCAGTCCGCTGCCGCCGTAGCGTTGATCCATGCGGCGAAACGCCTGCGTCAGCTCCCCAACCATCTCTTCCTTGATACCCGGGCCATCGTCGATGACCTGCAGCAGATAGCCGCTGTCTTGCGGCGTTAATCGCACCTGTATCGCGCCGCCTTCCGGGCCGTAACGGTGGGCATTTTCGACCAGGTTGCGCAGCAGCAACCGCAGCAGCACCGGATCGCCGTTCACCGCGGCGACGGCCGGCAATTGCCAATCCAGCGTCTGTCCGCGTTGGGCGGTCATTTCGTCGAGTTCTTCGCGCAGCGGTTGGATCACATCGGCCACCCAATCGAAATGCTGATAATGGCCGCTGGCGAAGTCTTGCCCGGCGCGCGACAGCATCAGCAACTGCTCGACGGTGTGCATCAGTTGATCGATGCGGGCGATCAGCGCCTGGCTGCCCTGGACGCCCTGCTTTTCCATCAGTTCCAGGTGCAGGCGGATGCCGGCCAGCGGCGTGCGCAGCTCGTGGGCGGCGTCGGCAGTGAACAGGCGTTCCTGTTGAATGGTGTTATCCAGCCGTGAGAACAGCTGATTGAGTGCATTGGTGACCGCTACCATTTCCTGGCTGTCGCTGGTGATTGGCAGCGGCGTCAGGTTATCGGCAGAGCGCTTTTCCAGCCGCTGCTGCAATTGGTTTAGCGGGCGGATGATCCAGCTGATGGCCCAAAACGACGCCAGCAGCGTGACGACCATCATGATCAGCGAAGGCGCCAGCAGCGACGCGATGGCCTCGGCGATCTCGGTATCGACGCGCTCGGTACGCACTTTGGCGGACAGGGTTTCATCCACCAGGAAACTGATCTGCTCCTGGCTTTCGTGCCACAGCCAGAAGGCGCTGATGAGTTGTGTGACCAGCAGGATCAGCGCCAGCATCAGCAGCAGGCGGCGGCGCATGCTGATCATGACGAGGGTTCCAGGCGATAGCCGATGCCGCGCACGGTGCGGATGCGATCCTTGCCCAGTTTGCGGCGCAGGTTGTGGATGTGCACCTCCAGCGTGTTGGAACCCAGGTCGTCCTGCCAGGTGTAGAGATCCTGCTGCAGGAGTTCACGATTGACCGTCTGCCCGGCACGCATGATAAGACGCGCCAGAATGGCAAACTCTTTCGGCGTAACCTCCACCGGCTGTTGCTGCAGGTAGACCTGCTGGCTGGAGAGGTTCAACTGCAGGTCATCCACCTGCATCAGATTGTCGCTGTGGCCCTGGTAGCGCCGCAGAAGGGCGCGCACGCGCGCCTGCAGCTCAACCAGCGCGAAGGGTTTGACCAGGTAGTCGTCGGCGCCGGCATCCAGCCCGTCGACGCGATCTTCCAGGGCATCACGGGCGGTCAGGATCAGCACCGGCAGATCGATCTGCTGGCGGCGCCACTGCCGCAGCAGTGCGGCGCCGTCCATGTCCGGCAGACCGAGATCCAGGATCACCATGCTGTATTGGCTGGTGATGAGTAGGCTGTTGGCCTCCGCCGCCGTGGCGGCGCAGTCGCAGACGTAACCTTCGCCGGTCAGCGCCAGTGCCAGCCCCTGTTGCAACAGTTCATCATCCTCAACGACCAGCAGCTTCATGACGATCCTCAGTTGTTTTGGTAAATGTCCCGATACAGGCGGCTTTCGAAGCGCACCAGCGGCGCGCGGCGCTGTTTCTGATCTTCTGGCGGCACGGCGTAGCCGGAGAGATACTGCACGAAGGCCATGCGCTGGCCGCTGGCGGTCGTGATGAAGCCCGCCAGGTTGTAGACGCCCTGCAGTGCACCGGTCTTGGCCGACACCTTGCCGTCGACGCCGGCTTCGTGCAGGCCGCCGCGGTAGCGCAGGGTGCCATCATAGCCGGACAGCGGCAGCATCGAGATGAAGTTCAGCTCGTTGTCGTGCTGAGCGATGTACTGCAGCGCCTGCATCATAGTCGCCGGCGCCAGCAGGTTGTGGCGCGACAGGCCGGAACCGTCGGCGATAATGGTATTGCCCAGATCGATGCCGGCCTTCTGGCGCAGCACCTGCCGCACTGCATCGGAGCCCGCTCGCCAGGTGCCCGGTACGCCGAAGCGCTCGTGGCCGATGGTGCGGAAGACGGTATCGGCGATCATGTTGTCCGATTTCTTCAGCATGATCTTCAACAGATCGTGCAGCGGCGCCGACTGAGTTTGCGCGATCACCGTGCCGGTGATGCCGGGACGCGTCTGGCGTTTCAAGTGCCCGTCGATCTGGATACCGGCCTGGGTCAGTTCGTCTTTCAGGATTGCGCCCGCATAGCTGGCGCCGTCCTGGATGGCGAAGGCCAGCGGCAGCGGTTCGCTGCGTTGCGTCAGGCAGCCGGTCAGGGTAAAGCGGTTCAGTTCGCCCGGCACCACGTCCAGCTCGCAGTACTGCGCGTCTGCTGAGCCGCGCGCCAGGGTGCGCACCTGGCTAAACATATTGACTGGATAATAGGAGGCGACGCGGATAAACGCCATGTCGCCCGGATTCGGCGCGCTGTACAGCGAGACCGAGAAACAATTGCGATCGACGATGGCGGCGGCCGGCGGCGCGCTGAAGCACTGCGTCAGATCGTTCCACGGCCAGCCGGGCGCCTTGTCATGGCTGGCGAAGACCGAGGTATCGACCAGCACGTCGCCGCTGATTTGGCGCACGCCCTGTTTCTTCAGGACGGCCACCATATTGCGCAGGCTCTGGCGCTTGAAGGTCGGATCGCCGCTGAAGCGGGCGATCAGGTTGCCGCGCAGCACGCCATCGCGGATATCGCCCTGGCTCTCCAGCGTGGTGGTGAAACGGTAATCGGGCCCGAGTTGCAGCAAGGCCGCCAGCGCGGTCAGCACTTTTTGGGTACTGGCCGGCAGCGCCATCTGCTGAGAGTGATAATCGATCGTCGGCGCGCCGGCACCGATTTTCTGAACGACCAGGGCAAGGTTGGCCCCATCAGGCAGATATTGTGTGTACTCTTCAACCGGGGCCGCATTCGCATTCAGAACAAATGCGCAAGCCAATGCACTGACAATTCGTGAAAAACGCATAATCTCGGGATAACAGCTGGATAACGTGCCGTCATACTACGGTGCAATCAGGGAAAAAGTAAACGATGACCCTCAAGGAACTCTAGGCTAAAATGCGTATCAAAATGCAAAACCAATCTTGGCTTGGGCCTCGTTCCGAGTCAGGTTTCTTTTGTTTGTCGCCTGGAGGCGGGTGGCGGTATGCCAACCGTGTTTTCATACGAATACGTCAGGATGACGGTTATTTGAACAGGAAAGATTTAGAGGTATTTATACGATGAACCAAATTCCGATGACCTTGTTTGGCGCTGAAAAACTGCGCGAAGAGCTCGAATATCTGAAAAGCGTGCGCCGCCCGAAAATCATTGCGGATATCGCTGACGCCCGTGAGCACGGCGATTTGAAAGAGAATGCCGAGTACCATGCCGCCCGTGAACAGCAGGGTTTCTGCGAAGGCCGCATTCAGGAAATCGAAGCCAAGCTGTCCAATGCTCAGGTGATCGATATCACCAAGATGCCGAACACCGGCCGGGTGATCTTCGGTGCCACCGTATCGGTGATGAATCTGGACAGTGAAGAAGAAGTGACTTACCGCATCGTTGGCGACGATGAGGCCGATTTCAAGAAAAATCTGATTTCGGTAAACTCGCCGATGGCGCGCGGCCTGATCGGCAAAGAGCAAGACGACGTGGTGGTGATCAAAACCCCCGGCGGCGACGTGGAATACGAGATCCTGAAGGTCGAGTATCTCTGATCGAGGCCGTTGGTCATTAATGCGCCAACGTTTTGTAAAGATAGGAAAAAGGCCGCAAGCGGCCTTTTATCTTCGTCAGGCGCATGGCACCTTTTCGTTAACCTGATGGTTATTAACGCGGTAGACTGATCTTGCGCTCTTTCGACGGGCGGTAAAGAATAAGCGTACTGCCGATAACTTGCACATTGCAGGCGCCCGTTTCACGCACGATAGCGTCGGCGATCAGGGTTTTGGTTTCGCGATCTTCAGCGGCGATTTTTACCTTGATCAGCTCATGATGCTCCAGAGCCTGTTCAATTTCAGCCAGCACCCCTTCGGTAAGACCGTTATTGCCCAGCATTACCACCGGTTTTAACGGATGCGCCAGGCCTTTCAGGTGCTGTTTTTGTTTATTATTCAGATTCATTGTCTTTTTTGCTTAAGTTGGGATTGAAAACGGTACATTCTACCGCCATCTCATGTATATCACCAAATCGGTCTTCACCGGTGTGAGTCTACGTGAGCAGCGACCCTGACATAAGACTCTTTTTATGATAGTTGGAAAACGAGATGGCTAATAAAAAGCGTTCGGCTAGCTCCAGTCGCTGGTTACAAGAACACTTTAGCGATAAATATGTGCAGCAGGCGCAGAAAAAGGGACTGCGTTCCCGTGCCTGGTTTAAACTTGATGAAATACAGCAGAGCGACAAACTGTTCAAACCGGGAATGACCGTGGTTGATCTGGGCGCCGCACCGGGCGGCTGGTCGCAGTATGTGGTCACCCAAATCGGCGGTACCGGGCGCATCATCGCCTGTGATATTTTGCCAATGGATCCTATCGTTGGCGTCGATTTCCTTCAGGGCGATTTTCGTGATGAACTGGTGCTGAAGGCGCTGTTGGAACGAGTAGGCGAGAGTAAGGTTCAGGTGGTCATGTCCGATATGGCCCCGAATATGAGTGGCACCCCGGCGGTCGATATTCCAAGGTCGATGTATCTGGTGGAGTTGGCGCTGGATATGTGTCGTGATGTCCTCGCACCAGGCGGAAGTTTCCTGGTGAAGGTGTTCCAGGGAGATGGCTTTGACGAGTACCTACGGGAAATTCGCTCCCTGTTTACGAAGGTTAAGATTCGTAAGCCAGACGCTTCCCGCGCCCGTTCGCGCGAAGTGTACATTGTAGCGACAGGGCGCAAACTGTAGTACCCTAACGCTGTTTGTTAACACAGTTGTAAGATGAGGTTAATCCCTTGAGTGACATGGCGAAAAACCTAATTCTCTGGTTAGTCATCGCGGTAGTGTTGATGTCTGTATTCCAGAGCTTTGGGCCCAGCGAGTCGAATGGCCGTAGGGTGGATTACTCTACCTTCATGTCCGAACTGACCCAGGACCAGGTTCGCGAAGCGCGAATCAACGGACGTGAAATTAACGTTACCAAGAAAGACAGTAACAAATACACGACCTACATCCCTGTCAACGATCCTAAGTTGCTGGATACGTTGTTAACGAAGAATGTGAAAGTTGTCGGCGAGCCGCCTGAAGAGCCGAGCCTGCTGGCTTCTATCTTTATCTCTTGGTTCCCGATGCTGTTGCTGATCGGGGTCTGGATCTTCTTTATGCGGCAAATGCAGGGCGGCGGCGGCAAGGGCGCGATGTCCTTCGGCAAGAGCAAGGCCCGCATGCTGACGGAAGACCAGATCAAGACCACTTTCGCCGATGTCGCCGGTTGTGACGAAGCGAAAGAAGAGGTGAGCGAACTGGTGGAATACCTGCGCGAACCGAGCCGTTTCCAGAAGCTGGGCGGCAAGATCCCGAAAGGCGTGCTGATGGTTGGCCCGCCGGGGACCGGTAAAACGCTGTTGGCGAAAGCGATCGCCGGCGAAGCGAAGGTACCGTTCTTCACCATTTCCGGTTCCGACTTCGTCGAAATGTTCGTCGGCGTGGGTGCATCCCGCGTGCGCGACATGTTCGAACAAGCGAAGAAAGCTGCGCCGTGCATCATCTTCATCGATGAAATCGACGCCGTCGGTCGCCAGCGTGGCGCCGGCCTGGGTGGCGGTCACGATGAGCGTGAGCAGACCCTGAACCAGATGCTGGTTGAGATGGACGGTTTCGAAGGCAACGAGGGCATCATCGTCATCGCGGCGACCAACCGTCCAGACGTGCTTGACCCTGCGCTGCTGCGCCCGGGCCGTTTCGACCGTCAGGTCGTGGTCGGGCTGCCGGATGTGCGTGGCCGTGAGCAGATCCTGAAGGTGCACATGCGCCGCGTGCCGTTGGCTGCCGACATCGACGCCTCCGTCATTGCGCGCGGTACGCCGGGCTTCTCCGGTGCCGACCTGGCCAACCTGGTCAACGAAGCGGCGCTGTTCGCCGCCCGCGGCAACAAGCGCGTGGTGTCTATGGTGGAGTTTGAAAAAGCCAAAGACAAGATCATGATGGGTGCGGAACGTCGCTCCATGGTGATGACCGAAGCGCAGAAAGAGTCGACCGCGTATCACGAAGCGGGCCACGCCATCATTGGCCGCCTGGTTCCTGAACACGATCCGGTACACAAGGTCACCATCATTCCTCGTGGTCGGGCGCTCGGTGTGACCTTCTTCCTGCCGGAAGGGGATGCGATCAGCGCCAGCCGTCAGAAGCTGGAGAGCCAAATCTCCACCCTGTACGGCGGTCGTCTGGCGGAAGAGATCATCTACGGGCCGGAAAAAGTCTCTACCGGTGCGTCGAACGACATTAAAGTGGCGACCTCCATTGCCCGCAACATGGTGACCCAATGGGGCTTCTCCGAGAAGCTGGGGCCGCTGCTGTATGCGGAAGAAGAGGGTGAAGTGTTCCTGGGCCGTTCCGTGGCCAAGGCGAAGCACATGTCGGATGAAACCGCGCGTATCATCGACCAGGAAGTGAAGTCGCTGATCGAACGTAACTACACGCGTGCTCGTTCGCTGTTGATGGAAAATATGGACATCCTGCATTCGATGAAGGATGCGCTGATGAAGTATGAAACTATCGATGCGCCGCAGATCGACGATCTGATGAACCGCAAAGACGTGCGTCCGCCAGCGGGCTGGGACGATGCGAACAAAGGCAACAGCTCCGACAACGGTGGCACTCCGAAAGCCCCGACGCCGGTAGATGAGCCGCGCACCCCAACGCCGGGCAACACCATGTCCGAACAGCTCGACAAGTAACAGCGGCTGTGTAATAACGTCAAACCCCGGTACGCCGGGGTTTTTTTTGCCCGGCGGGCAGTGAACCAGGCAACAGTAAGGTGGACCAACCATGCAGTTAACCGTGCGAGACATGACGCTCAATCTCTCCCATCCGCAGGTGATGGGCATCCTCAACGTGACGCCGGATTCGTTTTCCGACGGCGGCCGCCACAACACCCTGAACCAGGCGCTGGTACATGCGCATGCGCTGATTTCGGCCGGCGCCACGATGATTGATATCGGCGGCGAATCGACAAGGCCGGGGGCAGCTGAGGTGAGTGAAGAGGAAGAATTGGAACGGGTCGTGCCGGTGGTGGAAGCGCTGGCGCAGCGCTTCGAAGTCTTCATCTCGGTCGATACCTCGAAAGCGGGCGTGATCCGCGAATCGGCGCATGCAGGCGCACATCTGATTAACGACATTCGTTCGCTGCAGGAGCCGGGTGCCCTGGCGGCGGCGGCGGAAAGCGGTCTGCCGGTCTGTCTAATGCATATGCAAGGGCAGCCGCGCACCATGCAGCAGGCGCCGCATTACGATGACCTGATTGCCGATGTTCAGGCGTTTTTCGAGCATCATATTCAGCGCTGTAACGAGGTGGGGATAACAAATCAGAAATTGCTGCTCGACCCAGGCTTCGGTTTCGGTAAAAATTTGGCGCACAACTATCAGCTTCTGGCACGGTTGTCGGAGTTTCATCGTTTCGGTTTGCCGCTATTGGTCGGCATGTCGCGTAAATCGATGATTGGGCAACTGCTGAACGTGCCGCCGGATCAACGGGTTATCGGCAGCGTGGCCTGCGCGGTGATCGCGGCGATGCAGGGTGCGCAGATTGTCAGAGTGCATGACGTTAAAGAAACCGTCGAGGCGATGCGTGTCGTCGAGGCAACACTTTCAGCTAAGGGACAGTAGAGACATGAGCGAGCGCAAATATTTTGGCACCGACGGCATCCGTGGCAAGGTCGGGGACAGCCCCATCACGCCGGACTTCGTGCTGAAGCTGGGCTGGGCGGCCGGTAAAGTGCTGGCGCGTCACGGTTCCCGCAAGATCATCATCGGTAAGGATACGCGCATCTCCGGCTATATGCTGGAGTCCGCTCTGGAAGCCGGTCTGGCGGCCGCTGGATTGTCCGCCTCCTTCACCGGGCCGATGCCCACGCCGGCGGTGGCCTACCTGACGCGTACCTTCCGCGCCGAAGCTGGCATTGTCATTTCCGCTTCGCATAACCCGTTCTATGACAACGGTATCAAGTTCTTCTCAATCGACGGCGCCAAACTGCCGGACAACGTCGAAGAGGCAATTGAAGCCGAGATGGAAAAACCGCTGACCTGCGTGGAGTCCGCCGAGCTGGGTAAAGCCAGCCGTATCATCGACGCCGCCGGCCGTTACATCGAATTCTGCAAAGGTACCTTCCCGAGCGAGCTGAGCCTGAAGGGGCTGAAAATCGTGGTCGACTGCGCCAACGGGGCGACTTACCACATTGCGCCGAGCGTGCTGCGCGAACTGGGCGCCACGGTGATCGCCATCGGTGTTGAGCCGGACGGTATGAATATCAACGAAAAATGCGGTGCTACCGACGTGCGTCAGCTGCAGGAGCGCGTGCTGCAGGAAAAAGCGCACGTTGGCCTGGCGTTTGACGGCGACGGCGACCGCGTGATGATGGTGGATCACCTCGGCAACAAGGTGGATGGCGATCAGATCCTGTACATCATCGCCCGCGAAGGCCTGCGTCAGGGGCAGCTGCGCGGCGGCGCGGTCGGTACCCTGATGAGTAATATGGGGCTGGAGCTGGCGCTGAAACAGCTGGGTATTCCGTTCGCTCGCGCCAAAGTGGGCGACCGTTACGTGCTGGAGAAACTGCAGGAACTGGGCTGGCGCATCGGTGCGGAAAACTCCGGCCATGTGATCCTGCTGGACAAAACCACCACCGGCGACGGCATCGTGGCCGGGCTGCAGGTGCTGACTGCCATGGTGCGCAACCACATGAGCCTGCATGACCTGTGCAGCGGCATGAAGCTGCTGCCGCAGATCCTGGTCAATGTCCGCTTCGCCGGCGAGCATAATCCGCTGGAGTCTGAAGCGGTGCGTAAGGTCACCGAGCAGGTGGAAACCGAGTTGGCCGGCCGTGGCCGGGTGCTGCTGCGTAAATCGGGCACCGAGCCGTTGATCCGCGTGATGGTGGAAGGCGAGGACGAGCAGCAGGTGACCGCGCTGGCGCATCGCATCGCCGATGCGGTGAAATCAGCAGGTTAAAACAGACAGTTAGCTATCGGGCTTGGCATCGCTGAGCCCGAATAGATGATTGTTGGCGTTTTTTTCCGCAAACGCGCCGGCGGCAGCAAATTGCCCTTGCGTGGGTTGGCGGCTTTGGTTAGTATTCACACCCGCTTCAGTAGGCAGTTTGTAAAAACGCCTGCTTGATGAGTGTGAAGCATTTGGCATGCGGTGAGGCCGCAAGGATACGGGTACTACTATGTACGAAGCTCTTCTGGTAATTTTCCTGCTGATCTCAATCGGGCTGGTTGCTCTGATTATGCTACAGCAAGGTAAAGGCGCTGATATGGGAGCCTCTTTCGGAGCAGGTGCATCAGGCACATTGTTCGGTTCGAGTGGTTCCGGTAACTTTATGACCCGCATGACTGCTGTGCTGGCGACGCTGTTCTTCGTCATCAGCCTGATTCTGGGCAACCTCAGCAGCAACCAAAGCAAGAAAGGCAGCGAGTGGGAAAACCTGGGTCAGCCAGTGAAAACTGAGCAGACGACCGCGCCGGCAGCACCAGCTAAGCCGAGCAGCGACATCCCGCAGTAAGCCGCAAAAAGTTTGTAAACGGTGGTTGTGAACTCGAAGGAACAACGGCCGTTAGCAGTAAGAATCAGTACCGAGGTGGTGGAATTGGTAGACACGCTACCTTGAGGTGGTAGTGCCCTAACGGGCTTGTGGGTTCGAGTCCCATCCTCGGTACCAAATCCCAGAGATAACTTGCAATTTTGCGATTATCGGCGTAGTATTTGCCACGTTTTCGGACGCGGGGTGGAGCAGCCTGGTAGCTCGTCGGGCTCATAACCCGAAGGTCGTCGGTTCAAATCCGGCCCCCGCAACCACTTTCCTTTAAGTGTTTATTTTCAAATACACTTTTCGATTGAAATCCGCTTTTCTCGATCAACATTTGAAAATGACACTTGCTCGAAAGTTGTACCGAGGCCGCCTAGCGGCAAACAGGGTCCAGTTGCATAAAGCCCCGATTTTTCGGGGTTTTTTGTTATTTGGCAACAGAATCACTGGGCTATTTAGCCCTTTTTTTATGTCTTGGGGGTGGGCTTGTCCACATTAGAGCAACAGTTAACAGAGATGCTTTCGGCACCCGTAGAAGCGTTGGGCTTTGAGCTTGTAGGCATCGAATTCATTCGTGCGCGCCAATCGACGCTCCGCATCTATATTGATAGTGATAACGGCATCAATGTTGATGATTGCGCTGATGTCAGCCACCAGGTCAGCGCTGTATTGGACGTCGAAGATCCAATCACGGTCGCTTACAACTTGGAAGTCTCCTCTCCTGGCCTTGATCGCCCGATGTTCACCGCAGAACACTATACGCGTTACCTCGGTGAAGAAGTCAGCCTGGTCCTGCGCATGGCGGTACAGAACCGTCGCAAGTGGCAGGGTATTATCAAGTCTGTCGAAGGCGAGATGATCACGGTTACTGTGGAAGGGAAAGATGAAGTGTTCGCGCTGAGCAACATCCAGAAAGCGAACCTGGTACCCCACTTTTAAAGTTTGGAAGAGGCAACTAGGATGAACAAAGAGATTCTGGCTGTTGTTGAAGCAGTTTCCAATGAAAAATCCCTTCCGCGCGAGAAGATTTTCGAAGCGCTGGAAACTGCATTAGCCACCGCAACCAAGAAAAAATACGAGCAGGAAATCGACGTGCGCGTCAGCATTGACCGTAGAACCGGCGATTTCGACACCTTCCGCCGTTGGGTCGCCGTAGACGAAGTGACTCAGCCGACGCGTGAAATCACGCTGGAAGCCGCTCAGTTTGAAGATCCGAGCATCGAGCTCGGCGGCTACGTCGAAGATCAGATCGAATCTGTGACCTTTGACCGTATCACCACCCAAACCGCCAAGCAGGTTATCGTGCAGAAAGTACGTGAAGCCGAGCGTGCGATGGTGGTCGACGCTTTCCGTGAACACGAAGGTGAGATCGTCACCGGCGTGGTGAAGAAAGTGAACCGTGACAGCATCGCGCTGGATCTGGGCAACAACGCCGAAGCGGTGATTGGCCGTGAAGACATGCTGCCGCGCGAAAACTTCCGTCCGGGCGATCGCATTCGCGGCGTACTGTACGCCGTGCGTCCTGAAGCTCGCGGCGCGCAGCTGTTCGTCAGCCGTTCCAGCTCGGAAATGCTGAAAGAACTGTTCCGCATCGAAGTGCCGGAAATCGGCGAAGAAGTGATCGAAATTAAAGCGGCAGCCCGCGATCCAGGCTCTCGCGCGAAAATTGCAGTGAAAACCAACGACAAGCGCATCGACCCGGTCGGCGCCTGCGTAGGTATGCGCGGTGCGCGCGTTCAGGCCGTGTCGAGCGAGCTCGGCGGCGAACGCATCGACATCATCCTGTGGGATGATAACCCCGCGCAATTCGTCATCAACGCCATGGCGCCGGCCGACGTCGCGTCGATCGTGGTAGACGAAGATAACTGCACCATGGATATCGCCGTTGAAGCCAGCAACCTGGCACAGGCGATCGGCCGTAACGGCCAAAACGTGCGTTTGGCTTCCCAGCTGCTGAAACAACACCGCGGCGACGATCGTTGGGAACTGAACGTGATGACGGCGGACGACCTGCAGGCCAAGCACCAGGCCGAGGCTCATGCCGCTATTGATACCTTCACCAAGTATCTTGATATCGACGAAGATTTCGCCACCGTACTGGTTGAAGAAGGCTTCTCCACGCTGGAAGAGCTGGCCTACGTACCGATCAAAGAGCTGTTGGAAATCGACGGTCTGGATGAAGATACGGTTGAAGCATTGCGCGAACGCGCCAAAGCTGCATTGACCACGCTGGCCCTGGCACAAGAAGAAAGCCTGGGCGACAACAAACCGGCCGACGATTTGCTCAACCTGCCGGGTCTTGAGCGCAGCATGGCCTTTAAACTGGCCGCGCGTGGGGTTTGTACGCTGGAAGATCTTGCCGAGCAGGGTGTTGACGATCTGGCTGATATTGAAGGGCTTAGCGATGAGCAAGCCGGTGAGCTGATCATGGCTGCACGCAATATCTGTTGGTTTGGCGACAACGCGTAATAACTGTAGCAGGAAGGAACAGCATGACGACAGATGTAACCGTAAAATCGCTGGCAGCAGAGATTCAGACTCCGGTTGATCGCCTGGTACAGCAGTTTGCTGATGCAGGGATCAACAAGTCCGAGTCGGACTCTGTTACCCAGCAAGAAAAAGAAACATTGCTGGCGCACCTGAACCGTGAACACGGCAGCGCGCCAGGTAAACTCACTTTGCAGCGCAAAACGCGCAGCACCTTGAATATCCCGAGCACCGGCGGTAAAAGTAAATCGGTGCAAATTGAGGTCCGCAAGAAACGCACTTATGTAAATCGCGATACGCAGGAAGCCCAGTTGGCTGAAGCGGCAGAGCAGGCACAGCGTGAAGCGGAAGAGCAGGCACGGCGCGAAGCGGAAGAGCTCGCAAAACGCGAAGCGGAAGCGAAGCGCGCAGCCGAAGAGCAAGCCAAACGTGAGGCCGCGGAGATTGCTAAGCGTAATTCAGCGGAAAAAGAAAAAGTGACCAATCAACATACCGACGAAATGACCAAGCCAGCTCAGGCGGAAAAAGCACGCCGTGAAGCCGAAGCCGCTGAACTGAAACGTAAAGCGGAAGAGGAAGTGCGCCGCAAGGTTGAAGAGGAAGCCAAGCGCGTGGCGGAAGAAGCCCGTCGCATGGCCGAAGAGAACGGCGAGAAGTGGGCCCAGGCCGACGCGGCAAGCGCTGCG
The DNA here is from genome assembly GCF_051803255.1 of Serratia bockelmannii. Lineage (NCBI taxonomy): Bacteria > Pseudomonadati > Pseudomonadota > Gammaproteobacteria > Enterobacterales > Yersiniaceae > Serratia > Serratia bockelmannii. The sequence continues at coordinate 471,511 of NZ_CP196512.1, forward strand.
GTTGAAAGTGCCGACTATCACGTGACCACCTCTCAGCATGCGCGTGCCGCAGAAGACGAAAACGACGCCAAAGTTGAAGGCGATCGTCGTAGCCGCACCCGCGGCGGCAAAGCGACCAAGCAGAAGAAAGGCAACAAGCTGTCCGAATCCAAAGCGGATCGCGAAGAAGCGCGTGCCGTTACCCGTGGCGGTAAAGGTAAACGCAAGCCTAGCGCTCTGCAGCAGGGCTTCAACAAGCCGGCGCAGGTGGTTAACCGTGACGTGGTGATCGGTGAAACCATCACCGTGGCCGAGCTGGCCAACAAGATGGCGGTAAAAGGTTCTCAGGTCATCAAAGTGATGATGAAGCTGGGCGCGATGGCCACCATCAACCAGGTTATCGACCAGGAAACCGCACAGCTGGTTGCCGAAGAGATGGGCCACAAAGTTATTCTGCGTCGTGAAAACGAGCTGGAAGAAGCGCTGATGAGCGACCGTGATACGGGCGCTGCGGCTGAGCCGCGCGCGCCGGTCGTGACCATCATGGGCCACGTTGACCACGGTAAAACCTCTCTGCTGGACTACATCCGCTCCACCAAAGTGGCGGCGGGCGAAGCCGGCGGCATTACCCAGCACATCGGTGCCTACCATGTAGAAACCGAGAACGGCATGATCACCTTCCTGGACACCCCGGGCCACGCCGCGTTTACCTCGATGCGTGCTCGTGGTGCTCAGGCGACTGACATCGTGGTTCTGGTGGTGGCGGCCGACGACGGCGTGATGCCACAGACCATCGAAGCTATCCAGCACGCGAAAGCGGCGCAGGTGCCGTTGGTGGTTGCGGTGAACAAAATCGACAAGCCGGAAGCCGATCCGGACCGCGTTAAGCAGGAACTGTCTCAGTACGGCGTTATGCCGGAAGAGTGGGGCGGCGAAGCGCAGTTCGTTCACGTGTCCGCGAAAGCCGGTACCGGTATCGACGAGCTGCTGCAGGCTATCCTGCTGCAGGCCGAAGTTCTGGAACTGAAAGCGGTACGCAGCGGCATGGCGAGCGGCGTAGTGATCGAGTCCTTCCTGGATAAAGGCCGTGGCCCAGTGGCTACCGTACTGGTTCAGGAAGGTACGCTGAACAAGGGCGACATCGTCCTGTGCGGCTTCGAATACGGCCGTGTGCGTGCGATGCGTGACGAGTTGGGCCGTGAAGTGACCTCTGCCGGTCCGTCTATCCCTGTGGAAATCCTGGGTCTGTCCAGCGTGCCTGCAGCGGGTGACGAAGCGACCGTGGTGCGCGATGAGAAGAAAGCGCGTGAAGTGGCGCTGTATCGTCAGGGCAAGTTCCGCGAAGTCAAACTGGCGCGTCAGCAGAAGTCCAAGCTGGAAAACATGTTCGCCAACATGACCGACGGCGAAGTGTCTGAGCTGAACATCGTACTGAAGTCCGATGTGCAGGGTTCTTGCGAAGCGATCAGCGACTCGCTGCTGAAACTCTCTACCGACGAAGTGAAGGTGAAGATTGTCGGCTCCGGCGTAGGTGGGATCACCGAAACCGACGCGACGCTGGCTGCGGCTTCCAACGCCATCATCCTGGGCTTCAACGTGCGTGCCGACGCTTCTGCGCGCCGCGTGATCGAAGCGGAAAGCCTGGATCTGCGTTACTACTCCGTGATCTATAACCTGATCGACGAAGTGAAGCAGGCGATGAGCGGTATGCTGGCGCCGGAATACAAGCAGCAGATCATCGGCCTGGCCGAAGTGCGCGACGTGTTCAAATCGCCTAAGTTCGGCGCTATCGCCGGCTGTATGGTTACCGAAGGGACCATCAAGCGTCACAACCCAATCCGCGTACTGCGCGACAACGTGGTTATCTATGAAGGCGAGCTGGAATCCCTGCGCCGCTTCAAAGATGACGTTAACGAAGTCCGTAACGGCATGGAATGTGGTATCGGCGTTAAGAACTATAACGACGTGCGCGTCGGCGACATGATCGAAGTGTTCGAAATCATTGAGATCCAACGCACCATCGCTTAACGATTGCACATCTGCTTATATCTGTTTACGGGGGGCCTTTGTGCCCCCCGATTTGTCTGGAGAATCCAAAATGGCAAAAGAATTCAGCCGCGGTCAACGCGTGGCGCAAGAGATGCAGAAAGAGATTGCGATCATTCTGCAGCGTGAAGTTAAAGATCCGCGCGTCGGCATGGCGACCGTTTCCGGCGTGGAAGTGTCCCGCGACCTGGCGTATGCCAAGGTTTACGTCACCTTCCTGAACGTGCTGACCGAGAACCACGATCCGGATCTGGTCACCAACGGCATCAAAGCGTTGCAGGACGCTTCCGGCTATATCCGTACCCTGCTGGGCAAAGCGATGCGCCTGCGCGTGGTGCCGGAGCTGACATTCGCTTACGACAACTCCCTGGTGGAAGGCATGCGCATGTCCAACCTGGTGACCAACGTGGTGAAGAACGACGCCGAGCGCCGTTCCGCCTCAGGCGATGACAAGGAGGATTAATGAGTCGCCCTCGTCGCCGCGGCCGTGACATCCACGGCGTGCTGTTGCTGGACAAGCCGCAGGGGTTGTCGTCCAACGATGCGCTGCAAAAAGTAAAACGTCTGTACAACGCCAACCGAGCGGGCCATACCGGCGCGCTCGATCCGTTGGCGACCGGCATGCTGCCTATTTGCCTGGGCGAAGCGACCAAGTTTTCGCAATACCTGCTCGATTCCGACAAGCGCTATCGGGTGATCGCCAAGCTGGGGCAGCGTACCGATACCTCCGACGCCGACGGCCAGATCGTGCAGGAGCGCCCGGTGAATTTTACCCAGGCGCAGCTCGACGCGGCGCTGGACACCTTCCGCGGCGACATCCAGCAGGTGCCGTCGATGTATTCGGCGTTGAAATACCAGGGCAAGAAACTCTACGAGTATGCGCGCCAGGGGATTGAAGTGCCGCGCGAAGCGCGCAGCATCACGGTGTACGAGATGCAGTTTATCCGCTGGGAAGGGGATGAGCTGGAGCTGGAGATCCACTGCTCGAAAGGCACCTACATCCGCACCATCACCGACGATCTCGGCGAGCTGCTGGGCTGCGGCGCGCACGTGATCTATCTGCGCCGCCTGCAGGTGGCGACTTATCCGATTGCGCGCATGGTGACGCTGGAACAGCTGAACGCTTTGCTGGCGCAGGCGCAGGAACAAGAAATCGCGCCCGGCGAGCTGCTCGATCCGCTGCTGATGCCGATGGACAGCCCGGTTGAGAACTATCCGGAAGTGAATTTGCTGCCGGTGGTTGCGGGTTACGTCAAGCAGGGGCAACCGGTGCAAGTCGCCGGCGCGCCGGCTTCCGGCCTGGTGCGTATCACCGAGGGTGAAGAGCGAAAATTCATCGGCGTTGGCGACATCGCCGAGGATGGTCGCGTGGCGCCGCGCCGCCTGGTGGTCGAGCATTTCGACTGACGGCGGGGCACTGCGTCGCCTTGCGATCGCACTGCGCTAAGAGTAGAATGGCGCAGCTTATGCATTGGGTTGCTGAATTAGAGATCGGCGCCTGTTTTTATTATCTATAATCTGGAGTATTACAATGTCTCTAAGTGTTGAAGCTAAAGCTCAAATCGTAGCTGATTTCGGTCGTGGTACTAACGACAGCGGTTCTACCGAAGTTCAGGTTGCCCTGCTGACTGCGCAGATCAACCATCTGCAAGGCCACTTCTCCGAGCACAAAAAAGATCACCACAGCCGTCGTGGTCTGCTGCGTATGGTTTCTCAGCGTCGTAAGCTGCTGGACTACCTGAAGCGTAAAGATGTAGCACGTTACACCAGCCTGATCGAGCGTCTGGGTCTGCGTCGCTAATCTAGCAAGTTTCAGTGGAAAGGGGCCTATTTTGGCCCCTTTCTTCTAGGAAGCATAAGCAAATCAGGTTAATGTATTACTGATGTTTCCAAACAGGTTCTTCCGTTACAGAGGTTCGCGCGGCTAATGAGAGGCTTTATCTCCTGCCTGAGATAAGGATTGTCATTAGTCGCGAGGATGTAGTGAGAAGGCAAATCGAGTCACAGGCGTGTCGAGTCGTCAATGCGATTGCGCGCCGCTAATCAAGGATATAATTTTGCTGACACCGATCATTCGCAAATTCCAGTATGGCCAGCATACCGTCACCATCGAAACCGGTATGATGGCTCGTCAGGCCACCGCCGCCGTTATGGTGAGCATGGATGACACCGCCGTATTCGTTACCGTCGTTGGCCAGAAAAAAGCCAAGCCGGGCCAGAGCTTCTTCCCGCTGACCGTTAACTACCAAGAGCGTACTTACGCCGCCGGCCGCATCCCGGGCAGCTTCTTCCGTCGCGAAGGCCGTCCGAGCGAAGGCGAGACCCTGACTTCCCGTCTGATCGACCGTCCGATCCGTCCACTGTTCCCGGACAGCTTCCTGAACGAAGTTCAGGTGATCGCGACCGTGGTTTCCGTTAACCCGCAGGTGAACCCGGACATCGTTGCGATGATCGGCGCCTCTGCCGCCCTGAGCCTGTCCGGTATTCCGTTCAACGGCCCAATCGGCGCAGCGCGCGTAGGTTACATCAACGATCAGTATGTGCTGAACCCGACAACTGACGAGCTGAAAGAAAGCCGTCTGGATTTGGTGGTTGCCGGTACTGCAGGCGCGGTGCTGATGGTTGAATCCGAAGCGGAAGTGCTGAGCGAAGATCAGATGCTGGGCGCCGTGGTGTTCGGCCACGACCAGCAGCAAGTGGTTATCGAAAACATCAACTCCCTGGTTGCCGAAGCCGGCAAGCCGAAGTGGGATTGGCAGGCCCCTGCGGTCAACGAAGCGCTGCACGCGCGCGTGGCTGAACTGGCCGAAGCTCGCCTGGGCGACGCTTACCACATCACCGAAAAACAAGAGCGTTACGCTCAGGTTGACGCGATCAAAGACAGCGTGGTTGAAACCCTGCTGGCGCAGGACGAAACGCTGGACGCCGGCGAAATCCAGGACATCCTGGGCAACGTCGAGAAGAACGTGGTGCGTAGCCGCGTACTGCGTGGCGAGCCGCGTATCGACGGCCGTGAAAAAGACATGATCCGTGGCCTGGACGTGCGCACCGGCGTACTGCCGCGCACCCACGGTTCCGCGCTGTTCACCCGTGGCGAAACTCAGGCGCTGGTTACCGCGACCCTGGGTACCGCGCGCGACGCACAGAACCTGGACGAGCTGATGGGCGAGAAGACCGACAGCTTCCTGTTCCACTACAACTTCCCTCCGTACTCCGTAGGCGAAACCGGCATGGTCGGTTCTCCTAAGCGTCGTGAAATCGGTCACGGTCGCCTGGCGAAACGCGGCGTATTGGCTATGATGCCTAAACCGGAAGATTTCCCGTACACGGTTCGCGTCGTGTCTGAAATCACCGAATCCAACGGTTCTTCTTCCATGGCTTCCGTGTGCGGCGCATCTCTGGCGCTGATGGACGCCGGTGTGCCAATCAAGGCTGCCGTTGCGGGTATCGCGATGGGCCTGGTGAAAGAAGCCGATAACTTTGTGGTTCTGTCCGACATTCTGGGTGACGAAGATCACCTGGGCGACATGGACTTCAAAGTGGCCGGTAGCCGCGACGGTATCACCGCGCTGCAGATGGACATCAAAATCGAAGGCATCACCCGCGAGATCATGCAGGTGGCTCTGAACCAGGCCAAGGGCGCGCGTCTGCACATCCTGGGCGTGATGGAACAGGCTATCAGCTCCCCACGCGGCGATATCTCCGAATTCGCACCGCGTATTCATACTATCCGCATCAACCCGGATAAAATCAAAGACGTGATCGGTAAGGGCGGTTCCGTTATCCGCGCACTGACCGAAGAGACTGGCACTACCATCGAAATTGAAGATGATGGTACAGTTAAAATCGCTGCGACCGACGGTGAGAAGGCGAAATTCGCTATCCGTCGTATCGAAGAGATCACGGCAGAGATCGAAGTGGGCCGTATCTACCAGGGTAAAGTGACCCGTATCGTTGATTTCGGCGCATTCGTCGCTATCGGCGGTGGTAAAGAAGGTCTGGTGCACATTTCTCAGATCGCCGACAAGCGCGTTGAGAAAGTGACCGACTATCTGCAGATGGGTCAGGAAGTGCCGGTTAAGGTACTGGAAGTTGACCGTCAGGGCCGCGTGCGTCTGAGCATCAAAGAAGCGATGGCGCCGGAAGCAGGTTCACCTGCGCCTGAAGCAGAATAACTGTATAGATAGTTTTACAGCTCCCCGCCATGGGGTTGGGAGCTGTTCGTATCGCGCGGGTAGGATACCCGCGTTTTAGCAAACGGAGGACAGGACGTTCATCCAATGTTTGTCTTCGGGAGTGGGAAATGAAGCCTTTCTTGCGCTGGTGTTACGTTGCGACAGCACTCATGCTGGCAGGATGCAGCAACCATGATTGGCGTAAAGACGAAGTTTTGGCAATCCCGTTGCAGCCTACGTTGCAGCAGGAAGTGATCCTGGCGCGCATGGAACAAATTCTTGCCAGCCGGGCACTGACGGATGACGAACGCGCACAGCTTTTATATGAGCGCGGTGTGCTGTATGATAGCCTCGGGTTACGTGCATTAGCGCGCAATGATTTCTCGCAGGCGCTGGCGATACGTCCCGACATGCCGGAAGTTTTCAACTACCTGGGCATTTACTTAACGCAGGCAGGCAATTTTGATGCTGCCTATGAAGCGTTTGATTCTGTACTAGAGCTTGATCCAACTTACAATTACGCGCGTTTAAACCGGGGCATCGCACTGTATTATGGCGGCCGCTTCCCGTTGGCGCAGGATGATCTGCAGGCGTTTTATCAAGACGACCCAAACGATCCCTTCCGTTCGTTATGGCTGTATCTGGTGGAGCGAGAAATCGATCCCAAGAAGGCCGAAGTAGCGCTTCAGCAGCGCTATGACAAATCGGACAGAGGGCAATGGGGATGGAATATTGTCGAATTCTACCTGGGCAAGATCAGCGAAAAAACGCTGATGGAACGCCTCAAGGCAGATGCAACGGATAACACTTCGCTCGCTGAGCATCTCAGTGAAACTGACTTCTATTTGGGTAAACACTACCTGAGTCTGGGGGACAAGGACACCGCTTCGGCGCTGTTCAAACTGACGGTGTCTAACAACGTTCACAACTTCGTTGAGCACCGCTATGCATTGTTGGAATTGGCGCTTTTGGGCCAAGAGCAAGACGACCTATCGGAATCGGACCAGCAATAGCTGACGAACACCTATCAGCCTGATGAACATTGGTTTTTAACCAAAGTTATCGCCTTAACGGGCGAGGGCTTTTTTGTTCGTTTTATAATCTAATTTGAGCCGGTTCACACTTTTCAATGAAAATGACTGAAAATTTTCTCGACGAGTTATGTAGACTGGCTGCCATTATTAATGAGGCACGTGTACATGACGACTGAGTTTGAAACCTCTTTTGCTGATCTGGGGCTGTCTGCTCCAATCATTTCCGCCCTGAACGATCTGGGCTATGAAAAACCATCTCCGATCCAGGCTGAGTGTATTCCTCACCTGTTGAACGGCCGCGACGTGCTGGGCATGGCACAGACCGGTAGTGGTAAAACCGCAGCGTTCTCGCTGCCGCTGCTGCACAACCTGCAGGCAGACCTGAAAGCACCTCAGATCCTGGTGCTGGCACCGACCCGCGAACTGGCGGTTCAGGTTGCCGAAGCGATGACCGATTTCTCCAAACACATGAACGGCGTCAACGTGGTAGCCCTGTACGGCGGCCAGCGTTACGACGTACAGCTGCGCGCTCTGCGCCAGGGCCCGCAAATCGTTGTGGGTACCCCAGGTCGTCTACTGGACCACCTGAAGCGCGGCACCCTGAACCTCTCTAACCTGAGCGGTCTGGTGCTGGATGAAGCCGACGAAATGCTGCGCATGGGCTTTATCGAAGACGTAGAAACCATCATGGCTGAGATCCCGGCTGAACATCAGACCGCGCTGTTCTCCGCCACCATGCCGGAAGCGATCCGTCGCATTACCCGCCGCTTCATGAAAGAGCCGCAGGAAGTGCGCATCCAGTCCAGCGTGACTACCCGTCCGGACATCAGCCAGAGCTACTGGTCGGTCTACGGCATGCGTAAAAACGAAGCGCTGGTGCGTTTCCTGGAAGCCGAAGACTTTGACGCGGCGATCATCTTCGTCCGTACCAAGAACGCGACCCTGGAAGTGGCCGAAGCGCTGGAGCGCAGCGGTTATAGCAGCGCCGCGCTGAACGGCGACATGAATCAGGCGCTGCGTGAGCAGACCCTGGAGCGCCTGAAAGACGGTCGTCTGGATATCCTGATCGCGACCGACGTTGCGGCCCGTGGCCTGGACGTTGAGCGCATCAGCCTGGTTGTCAACTATGACATCCCGATGGACTCCGAGTCTTACGTTCACCGTATCGGCCGTACCGGCCGTGCGGGTCGCGCCGGCCGTGCGCTGCTGTTCGTGGAAAACCGCGAACGCCGCCTGCTGCGCAACATCGAACGCACCATGAAGCTGACCATCCCTGAAGTGGAGCTGCCAAACGCAGAACTGCTGGGCGAGCGTCGTCTGGCCAAGTTCGCCGCGAAAGTTCAGCAGCAGCTGGAAAGCAGCGATCTGGATCTGTACCGCGCACTGCTGACCAAACTGCAGCCGGAAGAAGAGCTGGATATGGAAACCCTGGCCGCAGCGCTGCTGAAAATGGCTCAGGGCGAACGTCCGCTGATCCTGCCGCCGGATCCGGTCTTCAAACCGCGCCAGCGCCGCGAGTTCAACGACCGTGACGATCGTCGCGGTGATCGTGGCGACCGTCGCGACAGCCGCGATAGCCGTGACGGCGACCGTCCGCGTCGTGAACGTCGTGACGTTGGCGAAATGCAGCTGTACCGTATCGAAGTGGGCCGTGACGATGGCGTTGAAGTCCGTCATATCGTTGGTGCTATCGCTAACGAAGGCGACATCAGCAGCCGTTACATCGGTAACATCAAGCTGTTTGCTTCCCACTCCACCATCGAGCTGCCAAAAGGCATGCCGGGCGAGATCCTGAATCACTTCACTCGCACTCGCATCCTGAACAAGCCGATGAACATGCAGCTGTTGGGCGATGCACAGCCGTTCGAACGTCGCGAGCGTCGTGACGGTGGCAGCAGTGGCGAGCGTCGTGGCAACGGTAACGGCCGTCCGTTCAACGGTGAACGTCGCGAAGGCGGCCCACGTCGTTCCTTCGGAGAACGTCGCGAAGGCGGTAACGGCGGCGAGCGTCGTGGCGGTAACTACAACCGTGACGGCAAGCCGGCGCCACGCCGTGATGACAGCGCACCGGCAGCACCACGTCGTCGTTTCGGCGACGCGTAATCGCTGATTCACCGTTCGCGGTGAAGCACTCTGAAAAACCAGCCTGCGGGCTGGTTTTTTTATGCCTGAAAATTGCCGTCAAACGCCCCTGAATGGCGTATCATTCATAAGGTTTTTTCTTATGGATGATATGCACGGGAGATGCCATGAGTTGGCAGCAGTTCAAATCTCAATACCTGGTGCGCTTTTGGGCGCCGCTGCCGGCGGTGATCGCTGCCGGGATCCTTTCTACCTACTACTTCGGCATGACCGGCACCTTCTGGGCGGTGACCGGGGAATTCACCCGCTGGGGCGGCCATGTGCTGCAGTGGTTCGGCCTGCACCCCGAGCAGTGGGGCTATTTCAAGGTTATCGGCCTGCAGGGCACGCCGCTGGAACGCATCGACGGGCGCATGATCATCGGCATGTTCGCCGGCTGCATCGCCGCCGCGCTGTGGGCCAACAACATCAAGCTGCGCCAGCCGCAGCACCGCATTCGCATCGTACAGGCGCTGCTGGGCGGCATCATCGCCGGTTTCGGCGCGCGCCTGGCGATGGGCTGTAACCTGGCAGCGTTTTTCACCGGCATCCCGCAGTTCTCGCTGCATGCCTGGTTCTTCGCGCTGGCGACCGCCGCCGGCTCCTACTTCGGCGCCAAATTCACGCTGTTGCCGATGTTCCGCATCCCGGTCAAATTGCAAAAGGTGAAGTCCGCCGCGCCGTTGACGCAGAAGCCTGAGCAGGCGCGCCGCCGCTTCCGGCTGGGCATGGCGGTCTTCGGCCTGGCGGTGGCCTGGTCGCTGTGGACGCTGTTCGATGCGCCGAAGCTCGGTATCGCCATGCTGTTCGGTATCGGCTTCGGTTTGTTGATCGAACGCGCGCAGATCTGCTTCACCTCGGCGTTCCGCGATCTGTGGATCACCGGCCGCACTCACATGGCGAAAGCCATCATCATCGGCATGGCGGTGAGCGCCATCGGCATCTTCAGCTACGTGCAGCTCGGCGTGGCGCCGAAGATCATGTGGGCCGGCCCGAATGCGGTGCTGGGCGGCTTGCTGTTCGGCTTCGGCATCGTGCTGGCCGGCGGTTGCGAAACCGGCTGGATGTACCGCGCGGTGGAAGGGCAGGTGCACTACTGGTGGGTGGGGCTGGGCAACATCATCGGCGCTACGCTGCTGGCCTATTACTGGGACGATCTGGCGCCGGCGCTGGCGACCGACTACGACAAAATCAACCTGCTCGACACCTTCGGCCCGGTCGGTGGCCTGCTGGTGACCTATCTGCTGCTGGCGCTGGCCTTCGCCGCCATGCTGTGGTGGGAGAAACGCTTTTTCCGCGCCCGGCCTGAGGCGCAAGTGGTGAACTTGAGGAGCATGTCATGAAAGAGACGACGATAGTGCCGGACTACCGGCTGGACATGCTGGGTGAGCCTTGCCCGTACCCGGCAGTGGCGACGCTGGAGGCGATGCCGCAGCTGAAACCGGGGGAGATCCTGGAAGTGATCAGCGATTGCCCGCAGTCGATCAACAACATCCCGCTCGATGCGCGCAACCATGGCTATAAGGTGCTGGATATCCAGCAGGACGGGCCGACCATCCGCTACCTGATCCAGCGTTAACGCCGAGGCGGTGGGGTTCCCCACCGCCTTTTCGCTTTTTATCCCTTCACGATGTCGCCCTTCACGCCGGCAACAATCTCGAACGAACGCAGCCGCGCCTGGTGATCGAAAATCTGGCCGTTGACCATGATCTCGTCGGCATCGGTTTCACGCAGCAGCGTTTGCAGCCCGTGGCGCACCGTTTTTTCATCGCCGACGATCGACATCCGCAGCGCCTGCTCGACGCCGTATTGCTCGCCGGCGGTCCACAACGCGTGAATGTTATCCACCGGCGGCGGCAGCGGGCCGGGCGAACCGCGGCGCAGATTGATGAACTGCTGCTGCATCGAGCTGAACAGGAAGCGCGCATCGCTATCGCTCTCGGCGGCGATCACGTTGACGCATACCATAGCGTGCGGCTGCGCCAGCTGTTTGGACGGTTTGAAGTTCTCGCGGTACAGCTGCAGCGCCTGGAACAGCATATCCGGGGCGAAGTGCGAGGCGAAGGCGAACGGCAGGCCGAGCTGTGCCGCCAGCTGCGCGCTGTAGAGGCTGGAACCGAGCAGCCAGAGCGGCACGTGCAGCCCCTGGCCCGGCACCGCCTGCACCGGCTGGCCGGGCTGCGCATCGCAGAAATAGTTTTGCAGTTCCTGCACGTCGCGCGGGAAGGTATCCACGTCGCCGGACAGGTGGCGGCGCAGCGCCATCATGGTGCGCTGATCGGTGCCGGGCGCTCGGCCCAACCCCAAATCGATGCGCCCTGGGTAGAGCGACTCCAGCGTGCCGAACTGCTCGGCAATCACCAGCGGCGCATGGTTCGGCAGCATCACACCGCCGGAGCCGAGGCGAATGCTTTGGGTGCCGGCGGCCAGATAGCCCAGCAGCACTGAGGTGGCGGCGCTACCGATGCCGGTCATGTTGTGGTGCTCGGCCAGCCAGTAGCGCTGGTAGCCCCAGCGTTCGGCGTGCTGCGCCAAATCCAGCGAACAGTGGAAAGCGTCGCGTGCCTTGGCCCCTTGCGGGATTGGCGATAAATCCAGTACCGACAGCGGTACCGCAGTGTGTTCAGTCATGACATCGTCCATCAGAGAGTGGATCGCTTAAAGGGCGATTGCAGGAGTCTGCATACCAAAAAGCCGAAAAAAGATGCTTTTTAGTGTTAAAAGCATAATCCAATTTATAGTTATAAAAGAGGAGATATGTGCTTGTGATATCCTCATGAGAGCAATGGTGTTTTTTGGAGCAATTTGAGACATGGAAATGATGATCCCCGCCCGCCGCTTACCGTTCCGGGAGCTGACATAATGAAAAAAAAGACGCTGTTTACCCTGTTGCTGATGTTGGCGGCGATCGCATTGGCGATCCTGTTCCGCGCGCACAATCAGGATCTGTTGCTGCAGGGTGAAGTGGATGCCCCCGAAGTGATCGTCGCATCCAAGGCGAAAGGCCGGGTCGTTGAACGCCTGATCGAACGCGGCGACGACGTGAAAAGCGGCCAACTGATCATTCAACTCGATAGCCCCGAACTGATGGCGCAGCTGCGTTCCGCGCAGGCGACGCGCGACGAGGCCAAGGCGCAGCTTGAGCTGTCGCTGCACGGCACCCGTGAAGAGAGCATCCGCAACCTGCGCGCCAACCTGGCGCAGGCCGAGGCGCAGTACCGCAATGCGCAAAACGACTACAACCGGAACCTGAGCGTGGCCGGCAAGGGCTATATCTCGAAGTCCGAGCTGGACGCTTCGCGCCGGTCGCGCGACACCGCCTTCCAACAGGTGCAGGCCGCCAAGGCCAATCTGGATGAAGGCATCAACGGCGACCGCGTCGAGCAGCGGCAGCAATATGCGGCGGCGCTGCGGGCGGCGGAAGAGAACCTGCTGCAGATCCAGGCGCAGAGCGACGATCTGCAGGTGAAAGCGCCGGTAGACGGCGAAGTGGGGCCGATCCCGGCCGAAGTGGGCGAATTGCTGAACGCCGGCAGCCCGCTGGTGACGTTGATCCGGGTGCCGGACGCCTACTTCGTGTTTAACCTGCGTGAAGACATCCTCGCCCACGTGCGCAAAGGCGACAAGGTCACGCTGCGGGTGCCGGCGCTGAAGGACAAAATGATCGACACCGAGGTGCGCTACATCGCGCCGCTGGGGGATTACGCCACCAAACGCGCCACCCGCGCCACCGGCGACTTCGACCTGAAAACCTTCGAAGTGCGCCTGTATCCGTCACAGCCGGTGGACGGCCTGCGTCCGGGGATGAGCACCTTATGGCAATGGAAAGAGTAAGGGCCGGCTGGCGCTGCTTCAGTCACGCGTTCGACAAAGAGTGTCGCGTCGCCTTTCGCAGCCCGGTGGTGCACTGGCTGAGCTGGATCTTTCCACTGATCCTGTTTGCGCTGATCAGCAGCAACTTCTCCGAAGGCACGCTGCTCGATCTGCCGGTCTCGGTGGTGGACAGCGATCACAGCCCGCTGTCCAAATCGCTGACGCGTCGGCTGGACGCCGGCTCGCACGCCCACGTCGAGGCATATGGCGGCGGGCTGCCGGAGTCGCTGAGCCGCCTGCGCAGCGCGCAGGATTACGCGTTGCTGTATATCCCGCCGGATCTTGAGGCCAACGCGCTGTCGGGCAAACAGCCGAGCGTGGTGATGTACTACAATGCGTTGTTCTACGGCGCCGGGCTGTACTCCACTCAGGACTTCGGCGGCCTGATGAACGAAATCAACGCCAGCACCCGCAGCATCATCGCCACCGAGATGGGTAAAACGCTGCCGCCGTTGGCGGACGTGACGCTCTCCTACGGCAGCCTGTTCAACGCCAGCGGCAGCTATATCTATTACCAGCAGTTCGCCGCCACCATCCACCTGCTGCAGCTGTTCGCGGTGACCTGCATGATCTACGTGCTGGCGCGCAGCAAGTCGCTGCTGCAGGCCAAGCCGTTCAGCCTGGCGCTGCTCGGCAAGCTGGCACCGTACACGCTGTGTTTCACCACCCTGCTGATGGTGGAGATCGCGGCGCTGGTGGGCATCTTTGACGCCCGCGTCAGCGGCAATCCGCTGTTTATGCTGATGATCGGCCTGTTCTACGTGATGGCGGCGCAGAGCATCGGCCTGCTGCTGTACACCTTTACCGGCAGCACCATCACCGCCTACAGCCTGATTGGTATTTTGGTCAGTATCGCGATGACCTTCTCCGGCATGGCGGTGCCTGAGCTGTCGATGCCGCTGCCGGCGCGCATCATTTCCAACATCGAACCGCTGACCCACGCGCTGTACGCGATGTTCGACGTGTTCCTGCGGCAGGTGCACGCCAGCGCCATCTTCAGCGTGTGCGCGCTGCTGGCGGTCTATCCGCTGGTGGCCGCGCTGCTGGTGCGTAATCGCCTGCCGGCGCGGCTGGCAAAAGAGGGGGAGGCCGGATGAAGCTCTATTGGCAAACCTTCGTTAAGGTGCTGCTCGGCATGCTGGAGCGGCCGGTGTGGCTGATGCTGATCCTGTCGCTGTGCATCATGAGCCTGGTGTACGCCAACCGCACGGTGTGGGATCTGCCGGTGGGGGTGGTCGATCAGGACCACAGTACCGCCAGCCGCCAGCTGATCCGCCAACTGGACGCCACCTCCAAGATAGCGATTGAAACCTACGACAGCCTGGAACAGGCACAGCGCGATCTCAGCTGGCGCAAGCTGTTTGCGGTGATCATCATGCCGGTGGATCTGGAGAAGAAGATCCTCAGCGGGCAGAACATCGTGGTGCCGGTGTACGGCGACGCCACCAACCGTCTGGCCAACGGCCAGATCCAACAGGACGTGGTGGCGGCCTATCAGCAGCTGTTGACGGAGTACAACAACGGACTGCTGCTGCGCAGCGGTTTCAGCGAACGGCAGGCGCAGATACTGCTGACGCCGATACTGGGGCAAACGCTGGACGTGTTTAACCCCGGCATCAGCTTCGCGGCGATCATCTTTCCCGGCCTGTTGGTGATGCTGTTGCAGCACTCGCTGCTGATCGCCTGTATCCGCGTCAATATCGCCATGAAGAGCATGCCCGGCGGCAAAGCGCCGCTGGCGGCGCACCTCGGCGGGCTGACGGCGCTGCTGCCGATCTGGCTGTTCCTGTCGATCGTGCTGTTCGTGCTGTGGCCGTGGGTCTTGGGCTATCGGCAGACGGCGAACATCGCCGAACTGCTGCTGCTGACCTTCCCGTTCCTGCTGGCGGTATTGGGGCTGGGCAAGCTGGTGACCGAGTGCCTGCGCAGCGTCGAGATGATCTACCTGACGCTGGCGTTCATCACGACGCCGGTCTTCTACCTGTCCGGCACTATCTGGCCGCTGCAGTCGATGCCGGCCTGGGTGCGCGCCATCTCGTACAGCATTCCCTCCACCTGGGGCACCAAGGCGATCGCCGGCGTCAACCAGATGGGGCTGTCGCTGAATGAAGTGTGGGGCGACGTGATGATGATGCTGGTGCTCGGCGTGGTCTACACCCTGCTGGGCTTCGGTGTCGGCTTCTTGCGCAACAGCGTGGCGCTGCGCGGGATGTTCAGGAAACGGCGGGCGAGTTGATTGAAAACTCCCCTCGGTGAGGAGGGGAGCGAGGATCACCCCACCAACTCCAACCCCGCCACGCGGCGCCAGTAGCCGTTGCAGTCGGCGTGGTCGGTCAAGGCCAGCGGCTGCTCGCCGCGCTCGTTGGCGCGGAAGGCATCGATCTGTGCCAGCGTCTCGGCGCCCTGCGGCGACAGTCGCACGATGTCCACCAGCCCCTGCATGCTTGGCAGCTCGTTGCCGAGGTTGTAGCAGTAACCGCTCATGGTCTGGATGCCGTTGAGTACGAACACCTGCTGCTGTTCCTGGGAGCGCATCATGCGACCCTGCGGATACTTGATGCAGCAGGTTTCGCACTCGTCCTTGCCGCGGTTTTCCGAGCGGGCGGTGAAGCAGCGCGCCGAATAGGCCAGCGGCAGATGGCCGTAGCTCAGCACCTCCACCTCGAAGTCGTGGCGGAAGCCCAGCTCGTCGCACTGCGTCAGCAGATTGGCCAGCCAATCGCGTGACAGCTCGACCGGCATGCACCAGCGCATCATGCCCTGGCGGCGCAGCAGGCGCAGAGTATAGGCGTTGTAGCAGTTCAGCGCATGGCCGGCGACGAACGGCAGACCGCGTTCCGCCGCCATGTTCACTGCGCCCAGATCGTTAGCTTCAAACAGGAACTCGCCGTTCTCCACATAGCGTTTCAGCTCATTCAGTTCGGACGGCGCCTGCAGCAGCGCCAGCGTGGAGATCACCACCTGCTTGCCGCTGCGGGCGATGTCGCGCGCCAGTGCCAGCCAATCGCCGACCTTCATCTCGCGCCGCTTGGTGCAGACGCTCTCGCCGAGATAAATGATGTCGGCGTTACTCTCCGCCGCCTGCTGATAGAACGCCGCGATGTCGTTTTTCGGCCAGTAGTAGAGTACCGGCCCCAGTGCGTATTTCATGTTTCCTCCGGCTACTGCCATTTGCGGTGATAGGCGCCCAGCGTGGTCTGGGTGCCCTCGGACATCGCGCCCAGCGTCTCCATCCAGGCGGCGTCGGCGCGGTAGGCGGCCGGATCGGCCTGGCAACGGTCGATCGCCTGGCGCCAGACGCGTGCCACCTGGCTGACGTAAGCCGGGCTGCGCTGGCGGCCTTCGATCTTCACCGAGGCAATGTTGGCGGCCAGCAGCTCCGGCAGCAGCTCCAACGTATTGAGGCTGGTGGGCTCTTCCAGCGCGTGGTAGCGCACGTCGTCCACCAGATAGCGGCCCTTGCACAGCGTCGGGTAACCGGCGTTTTCATGGTCCTGGTAGCGGTCGATCAGCACGTCGTTCAGGCGTGACTCCATGCCCTGCGGGGTTTGCTGCCAGCGCACGAAACGCGCCGGCGAACAGGCGCCGACGGTGTTCGGCGACTCGCCGGTCAGGTAGGAGGAGAGGTAGCAGCGCCCCTCGGCCATGATGCACAGGCTGCCGAAGGCGAACACTTCCAGCGGCACCGGGCTGGTGCGCGCCAGCTGTTTCACCTGATGCATCGACAGCACGCGCGGCAGCACCACCCGGCCGACCTCGAAGTTGCGCTGGTAAAAACGGATCGCTTCCTCGTTGGTGGCGGAAGCCTGCACCGAAACGTGGCGTTCCAACTGCGGATAGCGTTGGGCGGCGTATTCCAGCATCGCCAGATCCGCCAGAATCAGGGCGTCGGCGCCCAATTGGGCCGCCATATCCACCGCGCGCTGCCAGCGGGCGTAGCCGTCGGGATGGGCGAAGGTGTTGATGGCGATATGCAGTTTGCGGCCGTGGCGATGCACGTAATCGACCGCTTCCTGCAGCTTTTTCTCGGTGAAGTTGAGGCCGGCGAAGTGGCGCGCGTTGGTATCGTCTTTCAGACCGATGTAAACGGCATCGGCGCCGTTATCCACCGCGGCCTTCAGGGCCGGCAGGTTGCCGGCGGGACAAAGCAGCTCCATAGATTTATCCTGGCTTAGCCGTGCGCCCGGCCGGGCGCACGCTGTCTTTAAAGGTTGCCGGCGGCGGTGTTCCGCCGGCAAATGCGAATCGGGGAGGTCATTTTAGGCAATGGGGCACACACAGGTTTTGATTTGAGGCAGCTTATGGCGTATTGATAAACATGGCGGTGAAATGCACTATTTGTTGATATAGACCGCTGAAGCCGCGCGTCAGTGTGGCAAAATAGCGGTAGTCCGTATTAAAAGGAGTGGATGACCGTGTTGGAACAACTACGAGCACGCCTTGTGCGCCAGGGGCCGTCGCTGCTGCGCATCCCGCTGAAATTCACGCCGTTCGCTCTGCAGCGTCAGCTGCTGCAACAGGTGCTGAGCTGGCAGTTCCGCCAGGCATTGGCAGATGGGGATCTGGAGTTTCTCGAATCGCGTTGGCTGAAGATCGAAGTTCGCGATCTGGCGCTACAATGGTTTATGACGGTAGCAAACGACAAACTGGTGGTCAGCCAGCACGCCGAAGCGGACGTCAGCTTCAGCGGCGACGCCAACGATCTGATCCTGATCGCGGCGCGCAAGCAAGATCCGGATACGCTGTTCTTTCAGCGTCGGCTGCAGATTGAAGGGGATACCGAATTGGGCCTGTATGTGAAAAATTTGATGGACGCCATCGAGCTGGAAAGCATGCCTGCGCCGCTGCGCATGGGGCTGTTGCAGTTGGCTGATTTTGTCGAAGCAGGGTTGCAGGAGGGCACGGCGTCGGCTTCCCGTGTGGTGGTATCATGCTGATCCGCGTAGAGATCCCGGTAGACGCGGCGGGCATCGACACCTTGCTGCGCCGCGCCTTTGGCCGCGACGACGAAGCCGATCTGGTGCAGCAGCTGCGCGAAGACGGCCTGCTGACGCTGGGCGTGGTCGCCACTGACGACGAAGGCGGGGTAGTGGGTTACGCCGCGTTCAGCCCGGTAGACGTGGCCGGCGAAGACCGCCAATGGGTGGCGCTGGCGCCGCTGGCGGTAGACGAAAGCCTGCGCCGCCAGGGGCTGGCTGAAAAGCTGGTGTACGAAGGCCTGGATTCGCTGAACGAATTCAGCTACGCCGCGGTGGTGGTGCTGGGCGATCCGGCCTACTACGGCCGCTTCGGCTTTAAACCGGCCGCCACCTATGGCCTGAACTGCCGCTGGCCGGACACGGAAAGCGCGTTCCAGGTGTATCCGCTGGCGGAAGACGCCCTGAATGGCGTCAGCGGCGAAGTGGCTTTTTCGGCGCCGTTTAATCGCTTTTAACGACCGGCAATAGATACTCCAACGACAGCGGCGGGTGATTCACCAGCCGCTCTTTTTGTATTTTGCTCAGCTGTTTGACGCGGTATTCCAGCTTCAGCGCCGTTGAGCGATCCCCCACCTGGCAGTGAAACGCCAATGTCAGTTCCCCTTTACCGCGCAGCGCCTTGGCGCCTTTGCCGGCTTGGTGCTGTGCCAGTCGGCGCGCCACGTCGGTGGTGATGCCGGTATACAGCATGCCGCTCGGTAAACGCAGCATGTAGAGGTGCCAGGGAGTGGGGGTAGTGTCGGTCATCGTACGCCGTTTCGGTGGCCAGGGTCGGCGTATGATGGCATGTTCGCCATCACAATCCCATCCCCGGCCGCCGGAGCCTTACCGCTTTACCCCTTTTTTCCCGCCAGCTCGAAGCGCGGCGAGACGATACCGTACAGCGTCCAGCCGAGGAAGGTGGCGATGGCGCCCCACATCATCGCTTCTTCACCGGAGCTGTAGAGCGCATAGAAGCTGTACAGCGCGCCAATGCCGGCGATGATATTGGCGATGCGCGCCTTGTTGTCCGGCACCTTCGCCACTTTCTGAATAATGACCAGCGCCGCCATCGACAGGATGTAAGGGATGATGTTGGTCACCACCGCCAGGTTCACCAGCACGTTGAACTGCTTGTTCAGCGACGGGCTGATGGTCATCAGAGACAAACCACTCTGGATGACGACGATGGTCAGCATGCCTTTAACCGGCGCGTCGGCCTTGCTCAGCTTGGAGAAAATTTTCGGGAAGAAGCCGCTGTCGGCGGAGGATTTGAACACCTGAGCGATGGTGAACTGCCAGCCGAGCAGCGAGCCGACGCAGGACATGACCATCAACGCCATGATGATCTTGCCGACCGTCGGGTTGAACATGTGGGAGAACGCCAGCCCGAACGGGGCGGTGGAGTTGGCCAGATCCATGTTCGGCACGATGCCGGCGATCACGTTGGTCGAAATGATATAGATCACCGCCGCGCTGAGGGTGCCGCCCAGTACGGCGATCGGCACGTTGCGCTCCGGGTTTTCCACCACGTCGGTGTTGGCGCAGGCGGATTCCAGCCCCAGGAACGCCCACAGGGTCATTGAGATCGAGGCGCCGATGGCTTCGAAGGTCGGCACCTGATGCGGGTTCCAGGCGGCGACGTAGGCGCTGCCGCTGAACCAGTACCAGCCGATGACCGAGATGCCCACCACCGGAATGATCACGCCCCAGACGGTGATGCCGCTGATTTTGCCGGTGATGCGCGCGCCGCCGAAGTTAGCGACGGTCGCCAGCCACAGCACGCCGATGGTGGCGATACAGATCCCGAGCGGGCTGAGCGTGGTGTCGAACAGCTCGGTGCCGTAGCCGACGGCGGAAATGGCGATGGCGATATTGGCGATCAGCAGCGAAACGCCGTAGGTGTAGTTCGCCATGAAGTTGCCGGATTTACCGAAGGCGTATTCGGCGTAGCCGCCCATGCCGCCGGATTTACGGCTGAACATGCCGCATTTGGCGAAGGCGTAGGCCAGCGCCATCGAGCCGACAGCGGTCACCAGCCAGGAAACGATCGAAATCGTGCCCACTTCGGCCAGCTTGGTCGGCAGCATAATTATGCCGGAACCCATCATATTCACGGCGGTCAGGATCGTTAATTGCACGACCCCCATTTTATTATTGGACTTACTCATGATCATTTTCTCTTTTAGGATGCGATCCGGGCGGCGGGAATCATCGCCGCCCCGTAAGGTGATTAATTTTTCATGACGTAGCCGTAAGCACGGTTCCAGCCGTCCTCATCCTGTTGGATATAAACGCCCTGTAATTCCGGCGCGAATCCTGGCAATAAATTGATGCCTTCTTCCAGTGCCAGGAAATAACGCTGCGCGGCGCCGCCCCAAATTTCACCGGGCACCACGCACAGCACGCCTGGTGGGTAAGGCAGGGCGCCCTCGGCGGCGATGCGGCCCTCGGCCTTGGCCAGCGACACCAATTCCACATTGCCGCGTACGAACTCGGTATTGGCATCCTGCGGATTCATTACCACGCGCGGGAAATAACTTTTGCGGAACATCTCTTTTTGCAGCTCTTTAACGTCATAGCTGACGTAAAGATCGTGCATTTCCTGGCACAGCTGGCGGATGGTGTAGTTTTTGTAGCGCTGCTGGTGGTTTTTATAGACCGCAGGCAGCACCTCGCTGAGCAGGGAGTTTTGCTCGATGTGCTTCTCGAAGCGGGCGATCAGGGCCACCAGGTGCTGCATCTTGGCGATGTCTTCCGCCGGCGTCAGCAGGAACAGGATCGAGTTGAGATCGCATTTTTCCGGCACGATGCCGTTTTCGCGCAGGTAGTTGGCCAGAATGGTCGCCGGAATGCCGAACTCGCTGTAGCTGCCGGTCGCGGTATCGATGCCCGGCGTGGTGAGCAGCAGTTTGCACGGATCGACGAAATACTGCGATTCGGCATAGCCTTCAAAGGCGTGCCATTTCTCGCCGGGCACGAAGTTGAAGAAGCGCAGATCGTTGGCCATCGCCGCGGTGTCATAGGCCTGCCACGGCTTGCCGTCGATCTGATCCGGCACGAACGGTTTGATCATCGTGCAGGTGTCCAGCAGCATTTTGCGCGCTTCGATGCCCACGCGCACACATTCTTGCCACAGGCGTTGGCCGCTCTTGCCCTCGTGCATCTTGGCGTTGACGTCCAGCGCGGCGAACAGCGGATAGAACGGGCTGGTGGAGGCGTGCAGCATAAAGGCGTTGTTGAAGCGCTTGTGGTTGCAGTAGCGGCTCTGTCCCTTGATGTGCTTGTCTTTTTTGTGGATCTGCGAGGTTTGCGAGAAGCCAGCCTGCTGTTTGTGCACCGACTGGGTGACGATGATGCCGGGATCGTTCTCGTTCAGCTCCAGCAGCAGCGGCGAGCAGTCTTTCATCATCGGAATGAATTGCTCATAGCCCACCCAGGCGGAGTCGAACAGGATGTAATCGCACAGGTGGCCAATCTTGTCGACCACCTGGCGGGCGTTGTAGATGGTGCCGTCGTAGGTGCCGAGCTGGATGATCGCCAGGCGGAACGGGCGGGCTTCGTTGGCGCGTTCCGGCGCCACTTCGCGGATCTGTTGGCGCAGGTAGCGCTCGTCGAAGCAGTGCGCGTCGATGCCGCCGATAAAGCCGAACGGGTTGCGCGCGGTTTCCAGATAAACCGGCGTGGCGCCGGCCTGGATCAATGCACCGTGGTGGTTGGATTTATGGTTGTTACGGTCGAACAGCACCAGATCGCCGCGCGTCAGCAGGGCGTTGGTCGCCACCTTGTTCGAGGCCGAGGTGCCGTTGAGCACGAAGTAGGTCTTGTCGGCGTTGAACACCTTGGCGGCGTGCTGCTGCGCGGCGCAAGGCGCGCCTTCGTGGATCAACAGATCGCCCAGTTTGACGTCGGCGTTGCACATGTCGGAGCGGAAAAGCGTTTCGCCGTAGAAGTCGAAGAACTGGCGGCCCGCTGGGTGTTTGCGGAAGAACTCGCCGCCCTGGTGGCCGGGGCAGGCGAAGGTGGCGTTGCCCATTTCCACATACTGCGTCAGCGTGTTGAAGAACGGCGGCAGCAGCTCGCTCTCATATTTGGCGGCGGCGGCCTCCAGCTGTTTGCCGTAGAACTGGGTATTCTTGCCGCACAGTTCAAACACACCGTGCAGCGCCGGCAAGACGGCGTTATCCAGCTCTTCTTCGCAGCAGACGGCGACGAACAGCGGAATGTTCAGGCCGTGTTCTTCGATGCGCGCCACCATGCCTTGCGTGACGTCGTCTACCGACAGCACAATGGCGGCGACGTCATTGAAATCGCTGTGGTGCACATCGACGATGTCGCGTTCAGTTTCAAAGCAGCCGAGGGTTTGGGTGTTGGCGGCAATTTTTAATTTTTTCATTTTTCTCATTCTTCAGGCAAAGGCATTCCGCCGGCAAATAATTCCATTTGCCGTTAACGCCTTCACGAAAATAAAGGTGTGCGAGAACCCAGTGATGCCGAAAGGCATTAACTGTGTTCGCTGTTTTATTTAGCTTGGATGCGCTTGGCCGAAATTAAAAATGAATTGCGTGTCCTTCCCGGTTAGCGAGAAAGAGATATTATCACCGGCGTGCGGAGAATAAATAAAACGCAATGACACTCTTATCAACGGCGTAAGAGCGAGGGGGAGGGTTATCTGTAGTTGAAGAATGCGAAACTAAAGCAGCTGCGATGAGCCATCATCATAATATGGGTTGTGCGCCTGATGTGCGCCATTTTTCGGTTATTGTTTTCCATTTTCTAATCCACCTTGCTGAGTGAAAAGATGGCGCTATTTTAACGCAAGGTGGGCTAAAAATCGTGATGAAAGTCACATAAATGCCGGTGTTTATAAATAACTATTCACCTGTTATGCAATGAATTGCATAAGTATCATCCGGGTCCAGAGGTTGGCATGTAAATGAATTGCTAATGCTCGCGGCCCTTAAGCGCTTAATTTCAATGGCGCTCGGAAAGGAATAAAAAAAGCGGTCAAATAACCGGCTACATAACGATCAAATAAATCCGCCTTGTGTTTTTTATGTTATCAATCTGCTTTATGCAAAAATAAATAAAAATTCATTATTGTTGTGTTTATATTCATGTGTGATTTTTGATGATTATCGTTATTTGTGACTCGCCTCAACAACGCAGGGTAAGATGAAGTGAGTGAACCGGGAGGCGAGTAACCTTGAATACCTCAGAACAACGGCAACAGATTGCGGATTTCATCGGCAAGCAACACGTCTTAACGCTGTGCGCCGGCGACGGCCTCGACATGTGGTGCGCCAACTGTTTTTACGTGTTCGACGCCGCGACGATGGCGCTGTGGCTGATGACCGAACCGCACACCCGCCACGGCGGGCTGATGCTGAACAACGGCCGGGTGGTCGGCACCATCGCGCCGAAGCCGAAAAGCATCGCGCTGATCCGCGGCGTGCAATACCGCGCCGAGGCGGTGCTGCTGAGCGGTGAAGAAGCCGAGGCGGCGCGCGCGCGTTACTGCAAGCGCTTCCCGATCGCCAGGGCGATGAAGGCCTCGGTATGGCGGCTGGATCTGCACGAGGTGAAGATGACCGACAACACCCTCGGCTTCGGCAAGAAGCTGCATTGGGCGCGGTCTATACTTTAAGTCGACGTATTGATTACAACGGGAGATTGCATGGCGCGAGCACTGTTAGTCGGCGCAACCGGGCTGGTGGGGCGCGAGTTGCTGCAGTTGTTGCAAAGCGATCCGCAGATAACGGCCATCGTGGCGCCGACGCGCACGCCGCTGCCGCCGCACGGCAAGCTGACCAATCCGGTCGGCGACGCGCTGTTCGAGCTGCTGAGTAGCCTGCAGCAGCCGGTCGATCTGGTGTTCTGCTGCTTGGGCACTACCCGCCGGGCGGCGGGCAGCGCCGATGCCTTCCGCTACGTCGATTACCAACTGGTGGTGGAGAGCGCGCTGACTGGCCGCCGGTTGGGGGCGCAGCACTGTCTGGTGGTAAGCGCGCTGGGCGCCAACGCGGATTCCACCTTCCTGTATAACCGCACCAAAGGCGAGATGGAGCAGGCGCTGCGCGAACAGCACTGGCCGCGCCTGACGCTGGTGCGGCCTTCCATGCTGGTGGGGGATCGCCCCGCGCCGCGCCTGATGGAGCGCCTCACGCTGCCGCTGTTCAGGCTGCTGCCCGGCAAATGGCGCGCGGTCTCCGCCAAAGACGTGGCGCAAACGCTGCTGCAGCAGGCGTTCACGCCGGGCGAAGGGATCAGGGTGCTGGAGTCGGATCGGCTGCACTGCTACCGAGGCTGACGCTGAGGTGATCGAACGCCAGCTCCAGCCCGGCGGGCAGTTCGTTGTCCAGCAGCCATCGATCGAGATGATGGCTGATGTGCGTCAGCAGCGTGCGCTTGGGCTGCAGCAACCGCTGCGTCTCCTGCGCACGGGTCAGGTCGTTGTGGTTGCGCGGCACCTGCGGCTGAGGCGGCAGGCTGCAGTCGAGCACCAGCAGATCCAGCGCCACGTTCTGCAGATAGTCGGCGGTGGCCGGCGGCAGGCCGACGGTGTCGGTCAGGTAGGCCAGCGCAGCGCCCGCCGCCTGGATCAGATAGCCGTGGGTCAGTTTGGAGTGTTGCAGCGGCAGCGGGGTGATGCGCATGCCGCCCAGCTCGACGGTGGTGAAGGGCGCCAGCGGCGGCTGAAACGCCAGAATGCCGGGGTGTTTGAACAGGTCGTCGCAGCCCTGTTCATCCGGCGGGCCATACACCGGAATGGAATTTCCGCACCCCCAACGCAAAGGAAATAACCCCTGAACGTGATCCATGTGGTAATGTGTCAGTAAAAAACGTTGAATTTGCCCCGCCGAAAATCGCCGCTCCAAAGCCGGCAATCCTGCATCCAATAAGGTCGTTTCCCCCTGATAGTTGAGCATGGCGCTGCACGCGCGCCGCCGAAATGCCGGCTCGCGCCGCGCCCGTTGGCAGCTCAGGCAGTCGCAGCCGAACACCGGCACCTGCTGCGCGCCGCCGGTGCCGAGAAAGGTCAGGTGCATCGCTCCCCCCTCCGTTAAAGGTACTTCTGGGCAAAGCGGTGGATGTCGCGAAAATCCGCCAGCCGCGCCTGCAGCGTGGCGTGATCCCAGAGCCACCACTGGCTGCGTTCGATACGCTCTATCAGCGCATCGTCGAAGCGCATGCCGATCTTTTTGGCCGCCACGCCGGCGACGATGCTGTAAGGCTCCACGTCCTTGGTGACTACCGCCGCGCTGCCGATCACCGCGCCGTTGCCGACGCTGACGCCCGGCATCAGGATGGCGTTATGGCCGATCCACACGTCGTGGCCGACGGTGACGTGGTGCTCGCGCCGCCAGTCGAAGAATGCTGCGTCGTCTTCCCCCAGCCCGTATTCGGAAGCGCGATAGGTGAAGTGGTGCTGCGCGATGCGCTGGTAGGTCGGGTGATTGCCGGGATTGATGCGCGCATAGGAGGCGATGGAGACGAACTTGCCGATTGTGGCGTAAAAGATCTGGTTGTGCCCGGCGGTGTAGGAGTAGTCCCCCATCTCCACCTCTTCCAGGATCGCATCGTCGGCCAGATGCACATACTGGCCGAGCCGGGTGCGGTTAAGGGTCACGTTGTCGCCGATTTTCGGCTGGGCAAAGTCGTTCATGGCGTCGCATCCTGAGCTTCTCGGGTGGCGGTAGGCAGCAGCGCCAGCAGCGCCGCCAAGGTATCGTCGAGTGGGCCGTCGTTGTGCAGCACCCGGCAGCCGGCGGGCAGACTCTGCTGATATTCCGCCGCCCGCGCCAGCCGCTGCTCGATCTGTTCAGCGCTTTCCCGTCCGCGATCCTGCAGGCGCCGGCGCAGGATCGCGGCGTTGACCTGCAGGCATACCGGCAGCAGCTGCGCACCGTAGCGCTGCTGCGCCTGCGGCAGGTGGGCGCGCGAACCGTTGACCGCCACGTCGATCCCCTGCAGCAGCCAAAGATCCACTTCGATCCCGAACGCGTAGTGCTGCTGGTGGGCCTGCCAGTCGAGCGCGAACAGCCCCTTGGCGCGGCGGCGCAGAAATTCGGGTTCGCTCAGCGCGATGTGATTCTCGCAGCCGGCATCTGCCGGCCGGGTGATGTAACGGTGCGCCACCAGCGGCGCGCGGTCGGCGTCGGCCCGCAGTGCGGCCAGCAGGCTGTCTTTGCCTGCGCCGGAAGGCCCCATCAGATAGATGAGCCGCGCCATCAGAACACCTGCCTGCCCTGGCGCCACACGTTCTGCACATAAACGTGCTCGCCGTGCGGCCGCGCCAGCACCAGATCCGCCCGCAGCCCTTCGGCGAGGGAGCCGCGATCCTGCAGATCCAGCGCCCGTGCCGGGTTGCGGGTGATCATGCGCACCGCCTGGGGCAGATCGTAGGCGTTGCGCTCGTCTGCCGCGAGGCGAAACGCCGCGTCCAGCAGGCTGGCCGGGTAATAATCGGAAGAGAGAATATCCAGCACCCCCAGCGCCGCCAGGTGGTGCGCCGCCACGTTGCCGGAGTGCGAACCGCCGCGCACGATGTTCGGCGCGCCCATCAGCACTTGCAGGCCCTGCTGGTGCGAGGCGCGGGCGGCCGCCTCGGTGGTGGGGAACTCGGCGATGGCGCTGCCCAGCGCGCAGGATTCGGCCACGTGCGCGGCGGTGGCGTCGTCATGGCTGGCCAGCGAGATGCGGCGTGCGCGGCAGTGGGCGGCGATCGCCTCGCGGTTCGGCGCGGCCCAGCGGGCGGACAGGGCGACCTGCTGCTCCTCGTACTCGCCCATCTGCTGGTCGTTGAGGTGGTATTTGCCCTGATAATATTCGCGGTACTTTTCGCGCGAGGCGAACTGGCGCTGGCCCGGCGAATGGTCCATCAGCGACACCAGCGACACGCCCGGCTTGTCCATCAGCTGTTCGAACAGCGGCAGGGTGCTCTCGTGCGGCAGCTCGCAGCGCAGATGCAGCCGGTGCTCGGCGCGGTTCACCCCGGCGCGCTGGCTGTGGATCACCGCGTCGATCATCTTTTGCAGGTTTTCCAGCCGGTGGCCGCCGTCGCGCACGTCGCCGATCGCCACCGCGTCCAGCACCGTGGTGATGCCGTTGGCCACCATCAGCGCATCGTGGCTGCTCATCGCCGAATGGGCCGGCCAGTCGACGTTCGGGCGCGGGGTGAAGAACTTGTCCAGGTTGTCGGTGTGCAGCTCGATCAGCCCCGGTAGCAGCCAGCCGCCGTCGCCGTCCAGCGCCTGCGGCAGCCGGCTCGGGCCGTCGGCGAAGCTGCGGATCACGCCGTCCTGCATCTCCAGCGAGCCTTGCACCACCTGGTCATCCAGCACCAGCTTAACGTTATTGACGATCATCAGAGGGCCTCCAGCGCCTGTGGCGCCTGCATATCATAAAGCCGGTCGGCGACCTGTTGGCGGACGCCTTCATCATGAAAAATGCCGACGATCGCCGCGCCGCGCGCCTTGGCGCGTTCGATAAGCTGCACCACCGCCGCGCTGTTGCGGCTGTCGAGCGAGGCGGTCGGTTCATCCAGCAACAGAATGGGGTAATCGACGATAAAGCCGCGCGCGATGTTCACCCGCTGCTGCTCGCCGCCGGAGAAGGTGGACGGCGCCAGCGGCCACAGGCGCGGCGGCACGTTGAGCGCAGCGAGCAGCGCTTCGGCGCGGTCGCGGCACTCGGCGCGCTCGACGCCCTGTTCCAGCAGCGGCTGCATCACCACCTCCAGCGCGCTGATGCGTGGGATCACCCGCAGGAACTGGCTGACCCAGCCCAGCGTATGGCGGCGCACCGCCAGAATTTGGCGCGCATCGGCGCTGACCATGTCCAGCCAGTCGCCCTGGTGGTGGATCCAGATATGGCCACTGTCCGGCAGGTAGTTGGCGTACAGCGAACGCAGCAGGGTGGATTTGCCGCTGCCGGAGTGGCCGTGCAGCACCACGCATTCGCCGCCGTGGACCGTCAGGTTGGCGTCGTGCAGCACCGGCAGGCGGGTGCCGTACTGCTGATGCAGCACAAAGGTTTTACTGAGATGTTCAACTCGGATTTGCATAGTCATCTGTTATCGCCTTGGGTTACGACAGCACCGAAGAAACCAGCAGCTGGGTGTAAGGATGGTGCGGATCGTCCAGTACTCGGTCGGTCAGGCCGCTCTCCACCACTTCGCCCTGTTTCATCACCAGCAGACGGTGGGCCAGCAGCCGCGCCACGCCGAGATCGTGGGTGACGATCACCGCTGCCAGCTGCATTTCCACCACCAGGTTGCGCAGCAGATCGAGCAGGCGCGCCTGCACCGATACGTCCAGCCCGCCGGTCGGCTCATCCATAAACACCAGCTTGGGGTGGGTGACCAGATTGCGGGCGATCTGCAGCCGCTGCTGCATGCCGCCGGAGAAGGTGGTCGGCAGATCGTCGAGGCGCGACAGCGGGATTTCGACGTCTTCCAGCCACTGGCCGGCCTGGCGGCGAATGTCGCCATAGTGGCGCTGGCCGATGGCCATCAGCCGCTCGCCGATGTTGCCGCCGGCGGAGACCTGCGGCCGCAGCCCGTCGAGCGGGTGCTGGTGCACCACGCCCCAGTCGGTGCGCAGCAAGCGGCGGCGATCGCTCTCCGCCATGGCGTACAGATCGTGTTCCTGGCCCGCCTGCGGGCGGTAAAGGATCTGCCCGCGCTGCGGCGCCAGCCGCGCCGAGATCGACTTCAGCAGCGTGGTTTTGCCGGAGCCGGATTCGCCGACGATGCCCAGCACTTCACCGGGGTAGATGTCGAACGACACGTCGCTGAAGCCCTTGCCGGGGGCGTACAGGTGGGTGAGCCGGTTCACCGACAGCAGCGGGGTGGTGCTCAAAGGGGTGGAAGTCATCAGTGCTGCGCCTCTTGCGAAGATTGCGCCAGCTGCTGCCGGCAGTAGTCGGTGTCCGAACAGACGAACATGCGGTTGCCTTGATCGTCGAGCACCACCTCGTCCAGGTAGCTGTGGCGCGAGCCGCACAGCGCGCAGGGTTCGTCCCACTGCTGCACGCTGAACGGATGGTCGTCGAAGTCCAGGCTCTCCACCTTGGTAAACGGCGGCAGGGCGTAGATGCGTTTCTCGCGCCCGGCGCCGAACAGCTGCAGCGCCGGCATCATGTGCATTTTCGGGTTGTCGAATTTCGGGATCGGCGACGGATCCATCACGTAGCGATCGTTGACCTTCACCGGGTAGGCGTAGGTGGTGGCGATATGGCCGTAGCGCGCGATGTCTTCATACAGCTTCACCTGCATCACGCCGTACTCCTCCAGCGCGTGCATCTTGCGGGTCTCGGTTTCGCGCGGTTCGATAAAGCGCAGCGGCTCCGGGATCGGCACCTGATAGATCAGGATCTGGTCTTCGCGCAGCGCCGTTTCCGGAATGCGGTGACGGGTTTGGATCAGCGTAGCCTCCGGCGTGCGTTCGGTGGTTTCCACCCCGGCGACGCGCTGGAAGAAGCGGCGGATCGACACCGCGTTGGTGGTGTCGTCGGCGCCCTGGTCGATCACCTTCAGCACGTCGGCGCGGCCGATAACGCTGGCGGTGAGCTGGATGCCGCCGGTGCCCCAGCCGTAGGGCATCGGCATCTCGCGGCCGCCGAACGGCACCTGATAGCCGGGGATCGCCACCGCCTTGAGGATGGCGCGGCGGATCATGCGCTTGGTCTGCTCGTCCAGATAGCCGAGGTTATAGCCGGTCAATACTTCACTCATCGCGGGCCTCCTGACGCTCGCTGTATTCCTGCCGCAGCCGCTTGAGCAGTTCCAATTCGGCCTGGAAGTCGACGTAGTGCGGCAGCTTGAGATGGGAGACGAAGCCGGCGGCCTCGACGTTGTCGGCGTGGGCCAGCACGAACTCTTCGTCCTGCGCCGGGCCGGCGACGCCTTCGCCGTAGTCGGGGCTTTGCAATGCGCGGTCCACCAACGCCATCGCCATCGCCTTACGTTCGGCGCGGCCGAATACCAGCCCGTAACCGCGGGTGAAGTGCGGCGGATGGTCCTTTGGATCGACGAAGCCGTTGACCATTTCGCACTCGGTCAGCAGGATTTCGCCGATATCGATGGCGAAACCGAGCTCTTCAGGCACGATCTCCACCGAAACGTGGCCGGTGCGGATCTCGCCGGCGAACGGGTGGTTGCGGCCGTAGCCGCGCTGGGTGGCGTAGCCGAGCGCCAGCAGAAAACCTTCGTCGCCGCGCACCAGCTGCTGCAGGCGCGCCGAGCGCGAACAGGGGTAAACCGGCGGGTTGCGGGTGATGTCGTCCGGCGCGCTGCCGTCGTCCTGTTCCTCCCGCGCCAGCTGCTGGCGACACAACAGATCGAACACGTGGCTGCAGTTGTCCGGCAGCGGTTCGTCGGCCTGCGGCGCGCGCGGCGCCTCGCCTTCTGCCAGCAGCGCGAAGTCCAGCAGCCGGTGGGTGTAGTCGTAGGTCGGCCCCAGCACCTGCCCGCCGGGCAAGTCCTTGTAAACCGCCGAGATGCGCCGCTCCAGCCGCATGCTTTCGCTGGCCAGCGGCTCGCTGACCGCCAGGCGCGGCAGGGTGGTGCGATAGGCGCGCAGCAGGAAGATCGCCTCCACCAGATCGCCGCTGGCCTGTTTGATGGCCAGCGCCGCCAGCTCGCGATCGTAGATGCCGCCTTCGGTCATCACCCGATCCACCGCCAGCCCCAGCTGCTGTTCGATGTGTTCCGCGCCGATCGCCGGCAGCGCCTCGTCGCCGCGCCGCAGCTGTTCCTGCAGCTGATGGGCGGCCTCAATGGCTTTTTCGCCCCCTTTTACCGCTACGTACATCAGCACACCTCCACGCGGGTGGTCCGCGGGATCGCCAGCAGGCGATCGCCGCAGGTCAGCAAAATATCCAGCCCCAGCGGGAAGCGCTGCGGGCGGTTGACCAGGTAATCGAGCAGCGCCGGCGGCAGACGCGGCGCAATCAGGCGTTGGCTCTCGATGCCGGGGCCGGTCAGGCGCAGCGCAGCGCCGTTCTCCAGCTCAGCAAGCTGCACCACCACCGTGGCGCCGCATTCCGGCGAGATTTCCGTGCCGTGCGGCAACGCCTGCAGATCGGCGGCCTGCACGTGCTCATCGAACAGGGCAAAACAGACCTCCTGCGCCGTGGCGGCCAGCGGCGCGCCGCTGTGAAAACGAATGTTTGTTAGCACTTGCTCACTTTTGAGCGCAGCGCACAGCTGCAGCGGCGTTTCCTGATCGGCCAGCGTCAGCAGCGCGGCGGTGCTGGCGGCGTTCAGCGGCGCCCAGGCCGGGCCGGACGGCAGCGTCACCCGATGGCCCGGTTCGCTCAAGGCTTTAAGAATCAAACGGAAAGCGTGCTGCGATTGGTCTATCGGTTGTTCAAAACCGGTCAATAAACTCATGGCTTAATCCCCTCGCACCAGCGTAAAGAAGTCCACCCGGCTGGCGGCGATCGCCCGGGCGCGCAGCTGGCGCTGCTCGTGCTGCAGCGCGGCCAGCGGCGCGATCAGCTGTTGTTGCAGGCGTTCGCCGTGTTCCGGTTGTTGCAGCAGCGCATCGGCCAGCGCGCACAGCTCGGCGTGCGCCTTGTCGCGCCCGGCGATATAGCTGTAGCCGTAGCCGCCGTTGTCCAGCTGCACCACCGCGCGGGTGACCGTCATGTCCCCCAACACGAAGCGGCGGCCGGTGGCGCCCATGCGCCCCTGCAGCTGGGCCAGGCCGATCTCCGGCGCGCGGATGCTGCGGTAACCCGGGCTGAGGTTCAGCGCCTGCCAGTGGCTGCGCAGCTGCTCGGGCCGGCTGTGCGCCAGCACCGACATCCAGCGTTGTCTCGACTCTAAGGCTTGCATTCAGTGCTCCATCGTCAGTTCAATCATGTCGGCGCGGGCCAGGCTGACGGAGTATTCCGCCACGTCTTCGCCGCCGCTGCGGACGTTAAGGGTGCGCACGCACAGCAGCGGCGCGTGGGTGGCGATCTCTAGCAGCCGGCTCTCTTTGGCCTGCGCGCGGCGCGCGCTGATGCGCGTCTGGCGGCGGGTCAGCGGCTGCTGCAGGTGCTGTTCGATAAACTGGTGCAGCGAACCGCTGTGGAACTGCTGCAGCGCCGGCCACCAGTCCAGATCGGGCAGATAGTGGTCGATCACGCTCATCGGCACGCCGTTGACCCGGCGCAGGGTGCGCAGGTGGATCACCATTTCGCCTTCTTCACGCGAGAGCGCGCTGGCGACATGCCCATTGCACGGGCGCAAGACAGCGAGTAAGCGCTCACTGGTGGGGTGGCTGCCCTGCTCGAACAGGTTCTGGCTGAAGCGGGTGTTGGCGTGCAGCGGGTAGTCGTAAGGCCGCATCAGCACCAGAATGCCGACGCCGTGGCGGCGCTGCAGCCAGCCGCGCTCTACCAGCTGATCCACCGCGCGGCGCAGGGTGTGGCGATTGACCTGGTAACGCTCGGCCAGCTGCTGTTCCGAAGGCAGGTAGTCGCCGCAGCGGTACTGCGTGCGCAGCTCCTGTTCCAGCTGCGCGGCGATCTGCTGATAGCGGGTGGGGTAAGTGGTCGGATGTCTAGATAACTCCATCATAATAAAAACCTCGTCATACCGATGGCTGTGCGATGAAGGCGGAAGCGGTGCGTTTCATCGGGCGTCTACCCTGTGGTTTTCAAGTTGGCATCATGGTGCCGGGCGCAGATGACAATCGCGTTACGCCTCGGTGGCGAACAGATGAACTATTTAGGACAGCCCAGGCGTGCACGGGCGGCGACGGCGCGCTATGCTGGCGCCTCTGTTGACTGACTCTGGCCGCTACCATGCCGCAACCTCTGAACGCCCCTGAACCCGCCCCACGCGCCTGGCCGCTGTGGAAACCGATCCTGTTTCTGCTGGTGGTGGCCGTCGGCCTCTACTACGTCAAATGGCAGCCTTACTACGGCAAGGCCTTCGTGGCGGCGGACAGCCACTCGATCGGCAAATCGATCCTGGCCGACGGCGCCGCGAGCCCCTGGCTGGCGGCCTGGCAGTACGCGCTGGTCTACTTCACCGCGGTGTGGAAGGCGGCGCTGCTCGGGGTGTTGTTAGGTTCGCTGGTGCAGGTGCTGATCCCGCGCGACTGGCTGGCGCGCACGCTCGGCCACCGGCGTTTTTCCGGCACCGTGCTGGGGGCGCTGATCGCGCTGCCGGGCATGATGTGCACCTGCTGCGCCGCGCCGGTTGCCGCCGGCATGCGCCGCCAGTCGGTATCCAGCGGCGCCGCGCTGGCCTTTTGGCTCGCCAACCCGGTATTGAACCCGGCGACGCTGGTGTTTATGGGGTTTGTGCTCGGTTGGCCGTTCGCCGCCATCCGTCTGGTGGCGGGCGTGGTGATGGTGCTGGGCATCGCCTGGCTGGTGCAGCGCGTAACCGCCCAGGACCCGCAGCCCGCCGCGCCGCAGCCGCCGGTGATGACGGCGCAGAGCGACGAACGGCCGTTTCTCGCCCGCTGGGGCAAAGCGCTGTGGGCGCTGTTTTGGTCGACCATCCCGATCTACGTACTGGCGGTGCTGGCGCTGGGCGCTGCGCGGGTCTGGCTGTTCCCGCACGCCGACGGCGCCGTCGACAATAGCCTGCTGTGGATCATCGGCCTGGCGATCGTCGGCTGCCTGTTCGTTATCCCCACCGCGGCGGAGATCCCGATCGTGCAGACCATGATGCTAGCGGGCATGGGCGCAGGCCCGGCGCTGGCGCTGCTGATGACCCTGCCGGCGGTCAGCCTGCCTTCGCTGTTGATGCTCAACAAGGCCTTCTCCGCCCGGGCGCTGTGCCTGACGGCGGCGCTGGTGGTGCTGTGCGGCGTACTGACCGGCGTGGTGGGGATGGGGTTGGTGTAACGGATTTGTGACTCGGTGCTGTCTCAACGGAGGAGATGGAAATGGAACAGCGAAATAAACCTGAAATGGACGTAGAGGCGATGTTGTTGGAGCAAGCGCTGCGTGAAAGGGTGGATGCCGCCCTTGAACGCTTAAGAAACGGCACCGCGGTTTATCTCAGCCATTCGGAGGTAGAAAAACGAATGGCTTTATTCAAGAAGAAAATCCGGGGGCGTTATTGGCGAGAGTTTTGAGGAGGATTCGTTCAGGGTTGGGCTGGCAGCGTCTATAGATAGAACTGCCAGGCGGCTTTTAGCAGGGAGAATACGTGAGTTTTTCATTGGCGCACAAGTCACACTAGAGGTATCTTCTTAATAAGAAGAGGTGATAATTGACGGTTTATTTAGTGATATTCAGTTAGGTTTAAAAAGGAGTTTTTGTGGCATTATATAATATTTCCAACAAAATATTGACACCTTTAGAGAGAACCTCATTTTCTATTGAGGGATTGCAAGAACGTTATGATTTGCAAGCGGCAATTAAAAATAACATCACCATATTGGCACCCGATTGTCTTGTCATAGCCGAAGAATTTTCTGACTGGGAAGATAGTCGGAGAAGGATTGACATATTAGCTATTGATAAACAGGCAAACCTTGTAGTAATAGAATTAAAACGTGATGAGTTTGGTGCTCATATGGAACTCCAAGCATTAAGATATGCGGCGATGATATCTACTATGAGTTTTTCTAAAGCATGTGAGTATTATCAGGACTACCTTTCTAAAAATAATATTGATATTGATGCTAAAGAAAAAATACTAGACTTTGTTGAGCTTCCAGATACGGAGCTTGTCGACTTTGGTAAAGATATAAGAGTTATATTAGCATCGGCTGGATTTAGTAAGGAACTTACTACTACGGCGATTTGGTTAAGAGATAAAGGTGTTGATATTAGCTGCGTGAAAATTACACCTTATAATTTTAAAGGTGAGGTTCTAATTAATGCTGAACAGATAATACCGGTCCCCGAGCTGAACGAATACCAAGTTAGATTTAGAGAGAAGCGTATAGAGCAGATTGCCAACTCTAAAAAATCAGAAAAGGATTACTCAAGTTATAGATACAAAGGACTTGTCCTAAATAAAAGGAATCTTGCTTTGGAGATCTTTACTGATTGGATAGAGAAGAATAATCCTGCTAATTTCGATGAACTGAGGGAAAAATTATTTGGAGTCATAAAAAATCGTACGATAGCTTTAGCTGAATGTATTAGTGATGAGAGAAAGAATAGATACCATATGAATGACGATGATCTTATTGAGCTCGAGTCAGGTGAAATAATAGTCATATCCAATCAATGGGGTATAGGTAACATTGAACGAGTTTTGGATTTTTTCCGCAAAGATGGCTTTGTTGTCGAAAAAGTTGAGGTTGAACAGAAATAATAACTCTTTTATTTTTGTATAAAGCTCTGGGAGCTGTTCTACCCTACATTATTAACGCACCACAGTGTTAATAACGTCTGCTTTTGGCACAGATCCGCCTGTCAGATTGGCTCTGTGCCCTAGCTGCGCGAAGTCAAGCTAGAGCTAACACATGTTGAAATATGCACTATCAGCTCATCGCAACCTATGCACCACCTGATTGCTGCTGCCGCGCCAAATCAGCGCTGGGTCTTTCAAATCTTGCACGAACTTGCCGTCGATCAGCACGTTGATCCTGTCCACCACCTGCATTTGCTGTGCGTCCAGCTCCGCCAGCCGGTAGCCGGTCCACAGCCAGATATCCTTGCCGGGGCATTCGGCGCGTACCCGTTTCACCAGTTGCAAGATGCTCGGCACGTTGGCCGGGTGCAGCGGATCGCCGCCGGAGAGCGACAGCCCCTGGCGCGGCACGCGCGTATCGTTCAGGTCGGCGATGATGCGGTCTTCCAGCGCTGGGGTAAACGGCTGGCCGGAGTTGAGCCGCCAGGTGCTTTTGTTGTAGCAACCGGAGCACTGGTGCACGCAGCCGGCGACAAACAGCGTGCAGCGGGTGCCGGGGCCGTTGACGACGTCGATCGGGTAATACTGGTGATAATTCATGTGAGGCCTGCCCATCAGGCTATTTTACTGGCCATTTTGCCTCCGGGCAGGGCTCCCAATCCTCACGTACTGCGTGTACGCTGCGGTTGGTGTGCGCTGGCCGAAGGCAAACTGGCTGTGACAATCACGCCTGATGAACAGGCTTCTGCCTAGGCTGCACGGCGCTTTTCAGCCGAGCTGCCCGTTGCCGAGGTGTTTCACCCGGCGTTTCACCTCTTCCTGCTTGCCGGCGTTGAACGGCCGGGCATCGGGGCTGCCGAGATAGCCGCACACCCGGCGGGTGACCGAGACCTTGGCCGAGTCGTGGTTGCCGCATTTCGGGCAGGTGAAGCCTTTGCTGGTGCAGGAGAATTCACCGGTGAAGCCGCATTCGTAGCACTCGTCGATCGGCGTGTTGGTG
Organism: Serratia bockelmannii; assembly: GCF_051803255.1. Taxonomy (NCBI): domain Bacteria; kingdom Pseudomonadati; phylum Pseudomonadota; class Gammaproteobacteria; order Enterobacterales; family Yersiniaceae; genus Serratia; species Serratia bockelmannii. Next base: position 508,017 of record NZ_CP196512.1, read on the forward strand.
CCGTAGTAAGGCACCCGGGTGTAGCTGTAGTCCCACACGTCTTCCAGCGCCTTCAGGTTGTGCTGCAGGTTCGGGTACTCGCCGTAGCAGATGAAGCCGCCGCTGGCCAACGGCGGGTAGGGCGCTTCGAAGTCCAGCTTGTCGTACGGATTGACCTTCTTCTCCACGTCGAGGTGGAAGCTGTTGGTGTAATAGCCCTTGTCGGTGACGCCCGGCACCACGCCGAAATCGGCGGTGTCCAGCCGGCAGAAGCGATCGCACAGGTTTTCGCTCGGCGTGCTGTAGAGGCTGAAGCCGTAGCCGGTCTCGTTTTTCCAGGCGTCGACGGCGGCGCGCAGCCGCGCGACGATCGCCACCGCTTTGGCGCGCAGCGCCTCGTCGTCATACACGTGGTTTTTGCCGCCGAACAGCGCATTGATGGTCTCGTGCAGGCCGATGTAGCCCAGCGAAATCGAGGCGCGGCCATTCTTGAAGATATCCGCGATATTGTCGTCGGCCTTGAGCCGCACGCCGCAGGCGCCTTCCATGTACAAGATTGGCGCCACCCGCGCCTTGATGCCTTCCAGCCGGGCGATGCGCGTCATCAGCGCCTTTTTCGCCAGCTGCAGGCGCTGATCCAACAGCGCCCAGAAGCGCGACTCATCGCCCATCGCCTCCAGCGCGATGCGCGGCAGGTTGAGGCTGATGACGCCGATGTTGTTGCGGCCGTCGTGCACCAGCTCGCCGTCCTGCTCGTAGGTGCCGAGGAAGCTGCGGCAGCCCATCGGCGTTTTGAACGAGCCGGTGACCTTCACCACCTGATCGTAGTTGAGGATGTCCGGGTACATGCGCTTGCTGGCGCACTCCAGCGCCAGCTGCTTGATGTCGTAGTTCGGATCGCCGTACTGGTGGTTGAGGCCGTCGCGGATGGCGAACACCAGCTTGGGGAACACGGCGGTCTTGCGGTTTTTGCCCAGCCCGGCGATGCGGTTTTTCAGGATTGAGCGCTGGATCAGGCGCGACTCCCAGCTGGTGCCAAGGCCGAAGCCGAAGGTGACGAACGGCGTCTGGCCGTTGGCGGTGTGCAGGGTGTTGACCTCGTACTCCAGCGACTGGAAGGCGTCGTAACACTCTTTCTCGGTACGCGCCATGGCATAGCCTTTGGCATCCGGGATCTGCCACGCTTCCGCCACCTGCAGGTGTTTGCGGAAGCTCTCGTCGACGAACGGCGCCAGGATTTCATCGATGCGGTTGATGGTGGTGCCGCCATAAATATGGCTGGCGACCTGGGCGATGATCTGCGCGGTCACGGCGGTGGCGGTGGAGATCGACTTCGGCGGCTCAATCTCGGCGTTGCCCATCTTGAAGCCGTTGGTCAGCATGCCTTTCAGATCGATCAGCATGCAGTTGAACATCGGGAAGAACGGCGAGTAGTCGAGATCGTGGTAGTGAATTTCGCCGCGTTCATGGGCCAGCACCACGTCGCGCGGCAGGATGTGCTGCTTGGCGTAGTGTTTGGCGACGATGCCCGCCAACAGGTCGCGCTGGGTGGGGATCACCTTGCTGTCCTTGTTGGCGTTCTCGTTCAGCAGCGCGCGGTTGCTTTGCTCGACCAGGCCGCGAATTTCCTGGTTCAGGCGGCCGCGCAGCTCGCGCGCCACGTCGCGATCGTGGCGGTATTCGATATAGGCGCGCGCCAGCTGTTTGTATTCACCGGCCATCAGCTGGTTTTCCACCGCCTGCTGGATCTCGTGGATATCGACGCGCGGCTGCAGCTCCATGCGCTGAGCGACCACGCGGGCGACGGTAGCGCAGTAGTCGGCATCGACCACGCCCACCGCCAGCGCGGCGCGCTCGATGGCCTGCGCGATGCGCGCTTCGTCAAAAGGTACCTGGCAACCGTCCCGCTTAATCACTACTGGTTTCACGTTGTACTCCTTGTTCCCCGAGGGAGCGTTCATACCCGCCTGGCATGGCGAGCAACCGTCAAATTTCGCTTATCCACAGGGCAAAGCCGCAGCGCGCAAGGGCTGTGGCGGCGTGTGGATGATTTTGTGGATAACTACTATATATAGGTGTTCGCAATTCTTAATGCACTATATATAGATATTGGCGCGATTCTTTTGATGTAGAACAAGGAAAACGGAAGAGCGTGTGCAAGCTGAACAGACGTCAATCGCCGGTTGGCCGATCGCGAAAATGTTCCAGCAGAAAATCGACCCAGACGCGCACCCGCGGCGGCAGATCCGCCGAAGCGTAATAGAGCCACAGCTGCACCGGGCGCGGCCAGCATTCCGCCAGCACCGGCCGCAGCGTGCCCTGCACGAAGTGTTTCTCGACGTACCAGTGCGCCAGGTTGACGATGCCGAGCCCGGCCAGCGCCGCATCCAGCAACATCTCCGGGCGGCTGACCACCAGCCGGCCGTTCAGATCCAGCGCCAGCGTTTCGCCCTGATGGCGCAGCTGCCATTTGACGTGGCGGCCGTTGGCCGGGTTGCGGTGCAGCAGGCAGTCGTGCCGCAGCAGATCGTGCGGCGTTTGCGGTTCACCGCGCCGCGCCAGATAGTCCGGCGATGCCGCCAGCACCATGTGCATCGGGTAGAGCGGGCGGGCCACCAGCCGGCTGTCGGGATCGACCCGGCTGCCGATGCCGACGTCGAAACCTTCGCCCACCAGATTCACCACCCGGGCATCCAGCGACAGATCGAGATCGATCTGCGGGTAGCGTGCCAGAAATTGCGGGATCAACGGCATCAGCATCTGGCGGCCGAAGCCGGGGATCATCGTGACGCGCACCACGCCGGCAGGCGCCTGCCGTTCGCCGCCGGCGCTTTCCAGCGTCGCCGCCAACGCCTGCCACAGCGGCGCTACCTGTGCCAGCAGCGCTTTGCCCTCGTCGGTCAGCAACACGTTGTGGGTGTTGCGCTGAAACAGCCGCAGCGCCAGCTTCTCTTCCAGCGCGCGGATGTTTTTGCTGACCGCCGCCGGCGTCACGCCCAGCTGGCGGGCGGCGGCGGAGAAATTTTGCGCCTGCGCGGCGGCGAGGAAGGCCGGCAACAGGCGATGCACGTCAAAGGGCAGCGACATAGTGGTTGATACTTTCGGTTGAAATTGAAGTGACCTCTAACAGCCTACACCCGAAGCGGCGGAAATGGAAAAATGCCCTCATCTTCTTATGACCGAGGAATCGTTATGCCACGCATTTTAGTGTTAACCGCCCACCGCACCCCCGACGAGTCACGCATTAACCAGGCGCTGATCGAGGCCGTACGCACGCTGCCTAACGTGACCGTACATGAGCTGATCCGCGCGTACCCGGATTACCGCATCGACGTGGCGCGTGAACAGGAGTTGCTGCAGAGCCACGATGCGGTAGTGATGCTGTTCCCGTTTTACTGGTACAGCTCGCCGGCGATCCTCAGCGAATGGCAGGATGCGGTATTAACCTACGGTTTCGCCTACGGCAGCGAGGGCACTAAACTGCACGGCAAGCCGTTGCAGCTGGTGGTGAGCACCGGCGGTAACGCGCAGGCTTATACGGCGGAAGGGTACAACCGTTATCCGGTGCAGGATCTGCTGCTGCCGTTCCACGCCATGGCCAACCTGACCGGCATGGATTACCTGCCGCCGCATTTGGTGCAGGGCGTATTCGACATGAGCGACGAACGCCTGGCGCAAGAGGCCGCCGGCGTGGTGGCGCTGCTGGGGAAATGGTAGGGCGCAGCGCTCGCCGCGCCCTGCGGGGTTAGTCTTCGAGCAGCCACCACACCGCTTCGAACGGCCGCAGCGTCAGCGCCTGCGGCTGGTCTGCCGAATCGGCGTAGTTGCTCATCAGCGGGCGCCACTGCGCGGAGGCTTCCACACCCTCCGCCGCCCAGGCCAGCGGCTCGCGGTTCAGGTTGGCCACCACCAGCAGGCGCTGGCCGTTCCAGCTGCGCTGGTAGCACCACAGCGCCGGGTGATCCGGCGCCAGATCCTGATAGTCGCCGTGGGTCAGCAGCGGATACTGCTTGCGCAGGGTGATCAGCTGGCGGTAGGCATAAAACACCGAGTCGAGATCGGCCAGCGCCGCGTCGGCATTGATCTGCGGGTAGTTCTCGGCGCAGCCGATCCACGGCGTGCCGGTGGTGAAACCGGCGTGCGGTGCGGCGCTCCACTGCATCGGCGTGCGGCCGTTGTCGCGCGATTTGTCGGCCAGGATCGCCAGCAGCTCGGCGTCGCTGCGGCCCTGGGCGCGCAGTTCGGCGTACATGTTCAGGCTTTCCACGTCGCGATACTGCTCGATGGCGCGGAAGCCGGGGTTGGTCATGCCGAGTTCTTCGCCCTGATAGATATAAGGCGTGCCCTGCATGCCGTGCAGCACCATCGCCAGCATTTTGGCGGCCGGCACCCGGAGTGCGCCTTCATCGCCGAAGCGCGACACGATGCGCGGCTGATCGTGGTTACACCAGAACAGCGCGTTCCAGGCGCGGTTATGCATCCCTTGCTGCCAGTGGCGGAAGATCTGCTTCAGTTCCACGTAATCCGGCGCCGCCCGCGTCCATTTTTCGCCGTTGGCGTAGTCCACCTTCAGGTGGTGGAAGTTGAAGGTCATCGACAGCTCTTCGCCGCTCTGCGCCGCGTACTGCTGGCAATGCTCAAGCGTGGTGGAAGACATCTCGCCCACCGTCATCAGGCCGCGCGGCTGAAACACCTCGCGGCTCATCTCCTGCAGGAACTCGTGGATGCGCGGGCCGTCGGTGTAGAAGCGGCGGCCGTCGCCCAGGCTGTCGGACGGGAAGTCCTGCTGTTTGGACACCAGGTTGATCACGTCGAGGCGCAGGCCGTCGACGCCTTTGTCCGCCCAGAACTGACACACTTTCTTCAGCTCTTCCCGCACCGGTGGGTGTTCCCAGTTGAGATCCGCCTGCTCGGCGGCGAACAGGTGCAGATAGTACTGGCCGCTGTCGGCGTGCCACTGCCAGGCGTTGCCGCCGAACTTGGAGCGCCAGTTGTTCGGCGGTGTATCGCCTTCGCCGTTGCGCCAGACATAGAACTGACGATACGGGCTGTGGCGATCCTGCGCGGCCTTGAACCACGGGTGCTCGGTCGAGGTGTGGTTGAACACCATGTCCATCACGATGCGGATGCCGCGCCGGTGGGCGGCGGCGAGCAGCTGCTCGAAGTCCGCCATGCTGCCGTAAGCCGGATCGATGGCGCAGTAGTCCGCCACGTCATAGCCGTTGTCCACCTGCGGCGATACGTAGACCGGCGTCAGCCAGATGGCGTCGACGCCCAGTTCCTGCAGATAGTCCAGCCGCCGGGTCACCCCGGCCAAATCGCCGTAGCCGTTGCCGGTGCTGTCCTGAAAACTCTTCGGATAAATTTGGTAGATGACGCCGTTCTGCCACCAGGGGGTTGGGTTGCTCATAGTTCAATACCTTTGAATCGTGACAACGGGCCTGTACCCTTCATCTTTCAAACCGCAGCGTTGTTGGCTGCTGGCGCTGCACCCCAGTCACTTACTTGAGTAAGCTCCTGGGGATTTGTACCCTTGCCGCCTAGCTGCAGCTCGAAAGCTATAGGGTATTTCCAGCCCCTACATTCATGTTGCGTATTTTGCGTCAATTAAACCGGCAGCTCGCCGCGGGCGGCCTTGCGTTTGTAGACCATGATGGTCAGCACCAGCGGGATGACGATCGCCACCAGAATCGCCAGCGAGTAAATCAGCCAGAACTGCGGCTTGATAGACAGAATGCCCGGCAGGCCGCCGACGCCGATGCCGTTGGCCATCACGCCGTCCAGCCCGCAGATAAGGCCGGCGATCGCGGAGCCGATCATCGCGCACAGCATCGGGAAGCGGTATTTGAGATTGATGCCGTACATCGCCGGTTCGGTCACGCCGAGGTAGGCGGAGATCGCGGCCGGCACTGAGATTTCACGCTCGTTGGCCTTGCGACTGATGATGATGATGCCGAGCACCGCTGAGGCCTGCGCGATGTTGGACAGCGCAATCAGCGGCCATACCGGGGTGCCGCCCATGCTCTGGATCATCTGCATGTCGATGGCCAGCGTGGTCTGGTGCACGCCGGTGATCACCAGCGGCGCATACAGGAAGCCGAACAGCGCGGCGCCCACCGGGGCGAAGCTGCCGGTCATCACCGCTTTCACCGCCCAGGCAACCCCATCGCCGATCATGCGGCCGAACGGCCCGATCAGCGCGTGCGCCAGGAACACTGCCAGCAGCAGCGAAACCACCGGCACCACCACCAGATAGAGATAGTCGGGGACGATCTTTTTCAGCCGGGTTTCGATCCAGCCCAGCGCCATGCCCGCCAGGATCGACGGGATCACCTGCGCCTGATAGCCCACTTTCTGGATCACGAACCAGCCGAAGTTCCACACTTCCGGCGTTTGCTGGCCGAGCAGGTAGGAGTTCATCAGCTGCGGCGACACCAGGGTGACGCCCAGCACGATGCCGAGCACCGGCGTGCCGCCCATCTTTTTCACCGTCGACCAGCAGATAGCCACCGGCAGGAACATGAAGATCGCTTCACCCAGCAGCCACAGGAAGTCGTAAATGGTTTTCCACGCCGGGTGCATCTGCGCCAGCGTTTGGCCGCCGGACATAGGGATGTCGCCGATCACGTTGCGGAAGCCGAGGATCAGACCGCCGCTGATCAGCGCCGGCAGCAGCGGGAAGAAGATCTCGGCGAAGTGGGAGATGGTGCGCTCGGTCCAGGTCATGTTCTGGCGCGCGGCTACCTTGGCCTGTTCTTTGTCGGCCTCGTTGACGCCGGTGCTGGCAATCAGCGCCTGATAGTAGTCGCCGACGTCGGTGCCGATCACCACCTGGAACTGCCCGGCGTTGGTGAAGCAGCCTTTGACCATCGGCAGCTCTTCGATTTCTTTGGGGCTGGCCTTGCTGGGGTCATTGAGGACGAAACGCAGCCGGGTAATGCAATGGCTGACGGTGGCGATGTTCTCGCGGCCGCCGACCAAAACAATCAGGCGATCAATATCCTGCTGTTTTACTTTGCTCATTATGGGATACCTGCAGAGGTGTTGACTGAGTAATGATCAAAGCTTAGCCACTCGGCTTTTTGAATGAAATGGGAACGTTCCCGGTTTGGGGCGAGGATCACAAAATGACAAAAAATGGTCAACTTCTAATCAGGAAAGTTTGCTGGGCACCACCAGGCGGCGGATCCCCTGTTCGCCGCTGAGCTGTGCCAGCAGCTGCTGCGCCGCCAGCAGGCCGGCGCTGCCGTAGCCGAACTCGACCGACAGGGTATCGGGGAACAGGAAGCTGAGCAGCGGGGTGTTGCCGATGGCGCATACCTGGATGGCGCGCGTCGGCTGTTGTTGCAGGTATTTGATCGCCCCCAGGGCGATGCTGTCGGAGGCGCAAACCAGCGCGCTGGTGTGCGCGTCAATCACTTCGGCGGCGTGCTGGAAACCGCTCTGGTAGCTCAGCTCGCCCAGCGTGGCGCGCGGCGTGAGCGTGAGGCGTTCACAGGCGTCGAGATAGGCCTGGTAGCGGCGTTGGCCGGTGGTGGCGTCGCTGAGCTGCACCCCCAGATAGCCGATATGCCGATGCCCTTGCCGATACAGGCGATCCATCAGCAGGTTCACCGCGCCGGCGTCGTCGTAGCAGACGGACGAGAAGCCGTCGTATTCGCGCACCATCACCACCATTTTTTCCTGCCACGGCTTGAGCATCGCCGCGGTCAGGCCGGTGAAGCCAAACAGGATCACGCCGTCGACGTTGCGCTGATGCAGTACGTGCAGATGCTCCTGAACCAGGCGGGTTTCGAACTGGCTCTCCATCACGATCGGATCGAAGCCCTGCTGGTACAGCAACGGCAGCATGGTGCGCACCGCCTGGTTTTCCGACGGCGAATCGAGACGGGAAACGATGATGCCCACCACTTTGTCGCTCTGGCCGCGCATGGCGCGCGCCGACTTGGAGGGGGTAAACCCTTGCTGACGGATCACCGCTTCCACCCGTTCACGGGTTTGCGGGCTCACGCTGCCTTCATTGTTCAACACGCGTGAGACGGTGGATTTACCTACGCCGCTCAGGCGTGCGATGTCCTTGATGGTCAGCCGGTTTTGCATGGTTTACTTTTCGTTGAAGTGGACAGGCGTAACATAACGGCCTGTAAAACAATGCCCGTCAGCATAGCTCATTTTCCGACGCGGATCTTGATGCAAAACGGGATTGTTGCACTGCGCTGAACGGCCGCTCCTGCCGCTCTGTTTTCCCTTTACCGGAGGTGATCCCCCATATGGACCCCGACCCGACTGCTTTAGACACTCACTCGGTTCTCCGGTAAAACCTCTCCGCCTGGCGCTGCTGTTTTACCGGTGAAGTACATCACGGTAACCGGTAGCGCGCGCTTCGTCGTTCGCTCCTGCTGCTGAAAAAAAGAATAAGGATCTGCGTTGGCAGAGGCTTTTTGGCGCACCCGCCATCCGCCCGGCCGATGACGATCCCCGTTTACCCGCTGCCGTGAGGCACCGGGCGACGAGGTGCGAACCATGAAACTGAAAAAACTCCCCCGCCAGCTGCTGGGCCTGTTCGCCCGCGGCCTCCCGCGCCGTTTGGTGCGTCGCGACAGTCTGCTGGACAGCGTCGGCGGCGCTGCGCGCGATATGCCGGCCGGCCTGGCTCAGCAGCGGCTGGCATGCGCCGCCGCAGAAACGATGCAGCTGTTTGAGCGTTTCCACAGCCACCCGGAAGGCATTACCGCCCATGAGGCGGAGCAGGTGCGCCAGCGCTGCGGCGAGAACGTCATCGACGATCAGCAGAAAGAGGCCTGGTGGCAACACCTCTGGCACTGCTACCGCAACCCGTTCAACCTGCTGCTGACCGCGCTCGGCATGATTTCTTACGCCACCGAGGATCTCACCGGCGCCTTGGTGATCGCGCTGATGGTGCTGATCTCCACGCTGCTGAACTTCATCCAGGAGGCACGATCCAACCGGGCGGCCGACGCACTGAAGGCCATGGTGAGCAACACCGCCACGGTGATCCGCAGCGATGCGCTCACCGGCAAGAGTGAGCACGTGGAGCTGCCGATCGCGCAGCTGGTGCCGGGCGACATCATCAAGCTGGCGGCCGGCGACATGATCCCGGCGGATCTGCGCGTGCTGTCGGCCAAGGATCTGTTCATCAGCCAGGCGGCGCTGACCGGTGAATCGCTGCCGGTGGAAAAATCCGCGGCGCCGCAGGCGTTGGCGGCCGATCCGCTCGACTGCCAGAACCTGTGCTTCATGGGCACCAACGTAGTCAGCGGCACCGCGCTGGCGATGGTGATTGGCACCGGCGGCGGCACCTATTTCGGCCAGTTGGCGCAGCGCGTCACCAGCCAGGATGAGCAGCCGAACGCCTTCCAGAGCGGTATCAGCAAGGTCAGCTGGCTGCTGATCCGCTTTATGCTGGTGATGACGCCGATCGTGCTGCTGATCAACGGCTACACCAAGGGCGACTGGTGGGAGGCGGCGCTGTTCGCGCTGTCGGTGGCGGTCGGGTTGACGCCGGAAATGCTGCCGATGATCGTCACGTCGACGCTGGCCAAAGGGGCGGTGAAGCTGTCGCGCCAGAAGGTGATCGTCAAACGCCTGGACGCCATCCAGAACTTCGGCGCGATGGACATTCTGTGCACCGACAAGACCGGCACCCTGACCCAGGACAAGATCGTACTGGAGCGCCACACCGATGTGTTCGGTGCCAGCAGCGAGCGGGTGCTGCGCTACGCCTGGTTGAACAGCTTCTACCAGACCGGGCTGAAAAACCTGCTCGACGTGGCGGTGCTGAGCTGCGCGGAGCAAAATCAGCAGCCGCAGGCGCTGCAAAACTACCGCAAGGTGGATGAGATCCCGTTCGACTTCGTGCGCCGCCGCATGTCGGTGGTGGTGGCCAAAGACAACGAGTATCACGAGCTGGTGTGCAAGGGCGCGCTGGAAGAGATGCTGGCGATTTGCAGCCACGTGCGCCACGAAGACGAGGTTATCCCGCTGAGCGAGGCGCTGCTGGCGAGGATCCGCCGCATCACCGACGATCTCAACCAGCAGGGGCTGCGGGTGGTGGCGGTGGCCAACAAGATCCTGCCGGCGCAAACCCATGAATACGGCGTGGCGGACGAGTCGGATCTGATCCTCGAAGGCTACGTCGCCTTCCTCGATCCGCCGAAGGAAAGCACCGCGCCGGCGCTGGCGGCGCTGAAACAGAACGGCGTCACGGTGAAGATCCTCACCGGCGACAACGAACTGGTGGCCGCCAAAGTGTGCCGTGACGTCGGGCTCGAGGCCGATCATCTGCTGCGCGGCAGCGAGATCGAGCAGATGGACGACGAGCAGCTGGCGCAGGCGGCGGCGCGCACCACGGTGTTCGCCAAGCTGACGCCGCTGCACAAGGAGCGCATCGTCAAACTGCTGCGCCGCCAGGGGCACGTGGTGGGCTTTATGGGCGACGGCATCAACGACGCGCCGGCGCTGCGCGCGGCAGATATCGGCATCTCCGTCGATTCGGCGGTGGATATCGCCAAGGAAGCGGCGGACATCATCCTGCTGGAAAAAAGCCTGATGGTGCTGGAGCAGGGGGTGATCGAAGGGCGCCGCACCTTCGCCAACATGCTGAAATACATCAAGATGACCGCCAGCTCCAACTTCGGCAACGTGTTCAGCGTGCTGATCGCCAGCGCCTTCCTGCCGTTCCTGCCGATGTTGCCGCTGCACCTGTTGATTCAGAACCTGATGTACGACATCTCGCAGATCGCCATCCCGTTCGATAACGTCGATGACGATCAGATCACCCAGCCGCAGCGCTGGAACTCCGCCGATCTGGGGCGATTTATGGTGTTCTTTGGGCCGATCAGTTCGATCTTCGACGTGCTGACCTTCAGCCTGATGTGGTGGGTATTCAAGGCCAACACGCCGGAAATGCAGACGCTGTTCCAGTCCGGCTGGTTCGTGGAAGGGCTGCTGTCGCAAACGCTGATCGTGCACATGATCCGCACGCGCAAAATTCCGTTTATCCAGAGCCGCCCGTCCTGGCCGCTGTGCATCATGACGCTGGCGGTGATCGCCACCGGCATCGGCCTGGTGTTCTCGCCGCTGGCCGGCTTCCTGCAGCTGCAGGCGCTGCCGCTCGGTTACTTCCCGTGGCTGGTGCTGATCCTCGCCGGTTACATGGTGCTGACCCAGTGCGTGAAAGGCTGGTTCGTGCGCCGCTACGGCTGGCAATAACCCGTTCGCCCCCTCCGGCCGGGAGGGGGCAACTGTGATCCCGTCCGCTTTTTCACCGCAACGGTTGGACATCTGTTCTGTGCTGAGTCTTTATCTACAGCGTTGGCTGTTTTTATTGATGTTTTTCCTCTGAGGAATTTCCGATGCACAGACCTTTCCGTTATACGCTACTGGCTTCATCGTTATGGTTTTCTTGCGGCGCGCTGGCGCAGCCGGCGGGTGATTTGCCGCTGATGCCCTGGCCGCAGCAGGTGGAAGTGACGCAACCGGCGGGCAAGCTGGTGCTGGATCGCCGATTGTCTCTGACGCTGCAGGGTGATGATTTGGGCGACGCGCTGCCGCGCTGGCGCCAGCGCATCGAGTTGCAGACCGGCTGGACGCTGGCGCTGAGGGAAGAAGCAAACGGCGCGGCGATCAAAGTGGTGATCAAGGACCGGGTGGCGGCGCAGCCGCTGCCGGGCAGCGATGAGAGCTACCGGCTGGCGGTCACGCCGCAGGGCGCCACGCTGACCGCCAACACTCGCTTTGGCGCGCTGCGCGGCATGGAGACCCTGCTGCAGCTGCTGCAGACCGACGGGCAAAACACTTTCCTGCCATTGGTGGATATTCGCGACGTGCCGCGTTTTCCGTGGCGCGGCGTGCTGCTGGATTCGGCGCGCCATTTCCTGCCGCTGCCGGACATTCTGCGCCAGCTTGACGGCATGGCGGCGGCCAAGCTCAACGTATTCCACTGGCACCTGACCGACGATCAGGGCTGGCGCTTCGCCTCCGAGCATTACCCCAAATTGCAGCAGCAGGCCAGCGACGGCCTGTTTTACACCCGTGAGCAAATGCGGCAGGTGGTGGCTTACGCCACGGCGCGCGGCATTCGCGTGGTGCCGGAGATCGACATGCCGGGGCACGCCTCCAGCATCGCGGTGGCCTATCCCGATCTGATGAGCGCGCCGGGGCCGTATCGCATGGAGCGCGAGTGGGGCGTGCATAAGCCGACGCTCGATCCAACCCGCGACGAGGTGTATCAGTTTGTCGATGCGATCGTCGGCGAGCTGGCGGCGATCTTCCCCGATCCTTATCTGCACATCGGCGGCGACGAAGTGGACGCCAGCCAGTGGCGGGCATCGCCGTCGATTCAGGCGTTTATGCAGCAGAACGGGCTGGCGGATACCCATGCGCTGCAGGCCTACTTCAACCAGAAGCTGGAAAAGATCCTCGAGAAGCACCAGCGGCAGATGGTCGGTTGGGACGAGATCTACCATCCGTCGCTGCCGCGCTCGATCGTCATTCAATCCTGGCAGGGGCAAGACTCGCTGGGCGCCAGCGCGCAGGACGGCTATCAGGGCATCCTCTCCACCGGTTTCTACCTCGATCAGCCGCAAAGCACCGCCTATCACTACCGCAATGAAATTCTGCCGCAGCCGCTGGGGGTTGAGACGGCGGTGCAACCCGGCGAGCAGGCGCAAAGCTGGCGTTTCAGCATGCCGCGTCTGAAGGGTAGCGCGGTGGAGGGCAGCTTCACGCTGATCGAGGGCAAGCAGGGCTGGCGCGGCTTTATCGATTTCAACGGCAAGTCGCGCCGCGCGGTGCACGACATCGTCTGGCGCACGCCGCAGCAGGTGACGTTCCGCGTCGATACCTGGATGGGCGATACGCGGCCGGTGGTCACGCTGCAGCAGGACAAGCTCAGCGGCTATACGCTGGTCGGCAACGTGCGTTACCCCACCAGCGGCGACAAGCTGGCGGCGACGCCGGCGGGCAAGATGCCGGTGGTGCCGGACGAGAAAGGGCAGGCCAATATTCTCGGCGGGGAAGCGGCGCTGTGGGCGGAAAACGTGCGCGCGCCGCTGATCGATCTCAAGCTGTGGCCGCGCGCCTTCGCGGTGGCGGAGCGGCTGTGGTCGGCGCAGGACGTCACCGATGAGAACAACATGTACCGGCGGCTGGCGGCGATCGACGCCTGGTCGGTGGTGTCGGTCGGCCTGCAGCAGCACGCGGAAACGGCGCGCGAATTCACCCGGCTGAGCAACAGCGTGCAGATCGCGCCGCTGCAGATCCTGGCCGAGGCGGTGGAACCGGCGCAGTATTACACCCGCCAGCACCTGAAGTTCCAGGCCGGCAACTATCACCAGTTCGAACCGCTGAACCGCTTTGCCGATGCGCTGCCGCCGGAGAGCGGCGCGGTGCGTGACATGCATGCCCAGGTTGCGGCTTTGCTGAAGGATAAGCGCGATAAGGCGGCGGCGCAGGCGCTGCGCGAACGGCTGCAGCGCTGGCAGGCGAACGGCGCGGCGCTGCAAACGGCGATCGCGGGCAACCGCACGCTGCGGGAGCTGGCGCCGGTGGCGCAGGACGTCGATGCCCTGGCCGCATTGGGGTTAACGCTGCTGGATCGCCATCAGCAGGACAAACCGCTGAGCCGGGCCGAGGCCGAACAAGCGCAGCGCCGGCTGGATGCGGCGGCGCAGACGCGCGACGAAGTGGTGATTGCCGCGGTGTACCCGCTGGAGGCGCTGCTGCGGGGGCTTAAAACGGAGTGAGGGTGACGGGGCTCGGCCAGTTGAGCCCCGGTTTCATTACGCCTGTAGCGACAGCGGCGCATACCCGATGGCGTGCTGCAGGTAATTCAGCAGCAGCTGGCGGGTGAAGCGCGGCTCATCGATACCGCTGCCCTGCAGGAAGCGTTGCAGGTTGCTGCAGTCCCACCGATAGGTGTCTTGATAGAGCTCCACCGTCGATAGCTCGTCCACCATAGGATCCTTGAACAGGCTGAGCAGCGGGTACAGCGGCGCGTCGCTGTCGTTTTCCCATTGGGCCCGCCACTGTGCGAAGGGCAAGGGACGAAAACGATAACCGAACTCGCGCTCCAGCAGGCTGAAAAACTCACGCAGCGTCAGATTATTGTCACCTTGATGGATCAGGTTGAATTTCTGCCCCAGCGCCTGCGGATTGCGAGAGACGTGGGCGATGGCCCGGGTCATGTAATCCACCGTGGTCAACCCTTCGCGCATATCCCGTAAATCCGGCACCGTGCCGCTGCTGATGCAGGTTTTCACCAGCCGTCCCCACCATTGATAATCGGCGTTGACGCCGGTACGGCTGTGGCAGGTGGCGTAGCCCAGGCGGAAGGTCATCAGCGGCAGGCCTTGCGCCGCCGCCAAATCGGCAATTTTCTCCATCACCCATTTGCTGCGCACGTAGCCGATATCGCGGCTGACCGCCGGCAGGTTTTGGTCGATATCGTCGCTTTCCCGCATCACCCGCTTGCCGGTGTGCAGATGCCCCCAGCTGTATACGGAGATGGTCGACAGCAGCATCAGCGGCTTGGTGCGGCTATGCGCCGCGAAGCGAATGATTTCCCGCAGGCCCTGCACGTTGTCGCGCTTCATGTAGGCGTAAGGCTGGATAAAATTCACCGCGCTGGCCGAATGGTAAATCAGATCGATATCTCGGCTTAACGCCCTGTAGGCCGCCGGCGTCAGCGAAAAGTCGTGTTCCGCTACGTTGCCAGGCACGATATGAATGCGTGCGTGCTGGCTGGCGTTCAGCGCGATCCGGTAGCGCTGCAGCACCGCCTCCAGCCGCTGTCTCGGCGGCAGTTTGGCGCCGTCGCGCACCAGACAGTACAGCTCGGCGTCGGTGGTGCGCAGCAGATCGGCCAACAGATGCGCGCCGACGAAGCCGGTGGCGCCGGTCAGCAAAATGGCGCGCGGCGCGCTGATTTGCCGCGGATCGAACGTCGGATCGATGACGAGATCCGACGGCAAATAAACATCATCCTGCAAGGCACGCGCTTCGCCTTGCCGCTGTGTCGGTTGCCGGTCTCTGCGTTGTGCCAGTGCCTGCGCCAGGGCGCCCAGAGTGGGATATTCATAGATGTCGTGCACCGAAGTCTCGACGGCAAATGCCTCGGCCAGCGCCGCCATCAGTTTGGCCGCCAACAGCGAATGGCCGCCCAGCGAGAAAAAATCATCGTCGGCTGCGGGCTGTTCCACTTTCAGCAGCGAGCGCCAGAGATCGGCGACGACGCGCTGGTCGGCGGTCAGCGGCTGCGCAACGCCGACACTGACGCTGACCGGTTGGTAATGCGCCAACAGAGCCGCTTTGTCGATCTTGCCGTTGTTGTTCAGCGGCATGTGTTCCAGTAAACGATAATCGGCGGGCAGAAATGCGGTGGGCAGCGTTTCTTTCAGTTTCTGTCGGACGCGTGCGGTCACGTTTTCGCTGTCACTCTCCGCGATCAGAAACGCCACGATTTTCTTGCCCAGCGGATCGTCAGCCATTGCCACGGCGGCCACCGCTTTACGGACGCCCGCAACCTGCAGCATGGCGTTTTCGATTTCGCCCAGTTCAATGCGATTGCCGCGGATTTTGACCTGATCGTCGATACGGCCCAGATATTGAATGCGGCCATCCGCCAGCCAACGAGCCCGATCGCCGCTGCGGTACAGGCGCAATCCGGCGAAGTGAGGCGGGGTGATGAAGCGCTCGGCGGTCAACGCCGGATTGTTCAGGTAGCCACGGGCCAGACAGCGACCGCTGATATACAGCTCGCCGGGGCGATCGCCGATCACGGGCTGCAGTTGGTCATCGAGGATGAAGATTTCGGTATCGCCGATGGGCCGCCCAATGCTGGCGGGCGGGTTTTGCGTGGCGCAAGCCACCCGGTTGCAGGTGGCGAATATGGTGGCTTCCGTCGGGCCGTAGTAGTCGATCAATGAATAATCGATGCCGCGCAGATCGACCGGATGAAGTTTCTCCCCTGAGCTGAACAGATACCGCAGCGCCAGATTGGCCGGTTGCGGCGCGCCGACCACTTCGGCAACCAGTACGGCGGGCAGGCTGGCGTGGGTAATGCCCTGTTCGGCAAAGTAGGCCAGCAGGACTTCCGGCTGCAGGCGAGCGTCTTCCGGGGGGAGATACAATGTGCCGCCGCTGGTCAGAGGCGACCAGATCTCCCATTGCGCGACGTCGAAACTCAAGCCGGCGATCAGCGTAGAACGACTTTCGGCATCCATGGCGAATTGCTTGTTATGCCAGAGAATTAAATTCAGCAGTGACTGATGTTCTATCAGCACACCTTTCGGTTTGCCGGTGGTGCCTGAAGTGAAAATGAGATAAACGATGGCATCGGGGGACGGAGAAATTAACGTTATATTCTCCTGCGAAGAAGTTGATATATTATCAATATAAATAATATCCTCGCTGAAGTTATTTTCCGAAAGCGCTATCGTCGCGTTGCTAGCGAGTATTAAAGGGGAACCGCTTTGCGTGACGATATCCTGTATTCTTTTTTCCGGGTAACGGGCGTCGATGGGAATATAGCCTGCGCCGGCTTTGACGATCGCCAACATACCGATCAGCATTTCCGGCGTGCGCAGCGTGACGAGCGGCACATAGCTGTCGGGCGCCACGCCCCGCCGTAGCAACAGCGCGCACAGTGCGCTGCTGGTTTCATCCAATTGACGGTAGGTCAGGTGTTTATTATCGCCGACGACGGCGGTTTTTTCCGGATAACGGGAAACTTGTTGGATAAAATAATCCAATACGCTAGGTGCCATGGTTATCTCCTGTCATTATTCACGAAGTGAACGAAATGAAACAGCAATGACCCGGCCGGGTGAAAAACAATTATAGGCGTATTTTTATTGAGGAATTGTAAATGTGAACGATATTACGCTATCGCTATAAATTAATTGGGTTAATAAAATGATTATCAATAAAAACGGCCAGTCTGCACTGGCCGTGATTCGCATGCGTGTCGATTAACGACGCACGGCGATGGCTTCGATTTCGATCTTCACGTCTTTCGGCAGACGCGCCACTTCTACGCAAGAGCGGGCCGGGAACGGCGCGCTGTGCTCGGTGAAGAAGGCTTCGTACGCGGCGTTGACGGTGGCGAAGTCGTTCAGGTCTTTCACGAATACGGTGGTTTTCACGATGTCGGCAACGATCAGGCCGGCGGCTTCGACGATCGCTTTAACGTTTTCCAGCGACTGGCGCGCCTGTGCGGCGACGTCGTCGGCGACGGCGCCGGTTTTCGGATCGACCGGGATCTGGCCGGAAGTGATGATCATGCTGCCCAGATCAACGCCCTGCACGTAAGGACCAATGGCTGCCGGGGCGAGTTCAGTGCTGATATTACGTGACATGTTTTCTCCTGATAGACCCGTTGTCTTTCACGCCGCCGCGCGGTCGGCCGCAGCGTAAAATTCGGTGGGTAGCAACGTGGGTAGAGTAATTTTCAGAGGTCCCATTATAGGGCGTCACCGGGAGAATGACAGCGCCATCTCCCGGCGCCCATGCCGGGCTTAGTCTGCCTGCAGTACCACCTGATGCTCGAACTCTTTTTCGCAGTAGCGGCATTTCAGGTGCACTTCGCCGCCGCGCGATTTGACGCTGAAGCTCGACGCCACCGGCTCGCTGCGGCTGATGCAGTTGCCGTTCGGGCAGGTCAGCACGCCGTCGATGTGGTCCGGCAGGCTGAGGGTCAGCTTGCGTACCACTTCATAGTTGTCGATGCGGTTTACCGTGGCCTTCGGCGCGTACATCGCCAGCTGGTTAGCCTGCTGCTCGGTCAGGAAGGTGTTCTCGATCTTGATCAGATCCTTGCGGCCCAGCTCGTTGGAGGGCAGGTTCAGGCCGATGGTGATGCGCTGGTCGGTGGCGGTCAGCTTGAACAGCGTCAGCAGCTTGAAACCGATCTGCGCCGGAATGTGGTCGATCACCGTGCCGCATTTGATCGCTTCGACCTGCAGTTTGTTGTCGTGAGTCATGGCGGTTCCCCCTTAAAGAGCCAAATCTGCGTTGAGCACCAGCGCCAGCAGCGCCTGACGGGCGAAGATGCCGTTGCCCGCCTGCTGGAAGTAGTAAGCGTGCGGCGTTTTATCCACGTCGGTGGCGATCTCGTCGATGCGCGGCAGCGGGTGCAGCACCTTAAGGTTGGTGCGCGCGCCGGTCAGATCCGCGGCGCGCAGCACGAACTGCGCCTTCACGTTGGCGTACTCGGAAGGATCGAGGCGCTCTTTCTGCACCCGGGTCATGTAGAGAATATCCAGCTCCGGCACCACTTCTTCAATGCTGCTGTGCAGGCTGTACTCGATGCCTTTCTCTTCCAGCATTTTCAGTATGTAGGCCGGCATCGCCAGCGCGTCCGGGGCAATGAAGTAGAAGCGGTTGCCTTCGAATTTGGCCAGCGCCTGGGTGAGCGAGTGCACGGTGCGGCCGTATTTCAGGTCGCCGACCATGGCGATGCTGAGGTTGCTCAGGCGCCCCTGGGTTTCCTGGATGGTGAACAGATCCAGCAGGGTCTGGGTCGGGTGCTGGTTGGCGCCGTCGCCGGCGTTGAGCACCGGCACGTTGCCGGAGAACTCCGAGGCCATGCGCGCTGCGCCTTCCTGCGGATGGCGCATCACGATGGCGTCCACATAGGTGCTGATCACCGAGATGGTGTCGGCCAGGGTTTCGCCTTTCTTGCCGAGCGAGGTGTTGCTGCCGTCGGCGAAACCGACCACCGAGGCGCCGAGGCGGTGCATCGAGGTTTCGAACGACAGGCGGGTACGGGTCGAGGCTTCAAAGAAGCAGCTGGCGATCACCTTGTGTTTCAACAGCTCCGGCTGCGGGTTGGCTTTCAGACCGGCGGCGGTGCGCAGCACCAGCTCCAGATCCTCGCGGCTGAGATCGTTAATAGAGATGATGTGTTTGTGATACAGCGGGTTGGCCATTTTTCACTCCTCCTCGACGCGTGCCCGTGGCGCGGGACTTTTTAAGGCAAAAAAAAGCCCCTCAATGAGGGGCTTGAAAAGATCGGTTTAGCAACAGGAGAAACAACGGCAGCTGGCCGCCGATAGGCAGTCGGTTTTGTCGATTGCGGCTAACAAAACAAACGTCGTTTTTCATGCTTTCTCCTGGCAAATTGTGGCGCATTATACTCGCGCTTTTCGCCACTGCAAGCGTTAAAACGCCGTTTTTTGCCGCCCCGCAATCGATTGGCCGGCGATGGCCGCTCGCCGGCTATTTGCTGACGCGATCGTAGTAGACCATGTCGGCGTTCAACCCTTGTTGATAGCCTTTGACGTTGTCGCGCAGCACCACTTCGGTTTTAGCCTGATCAATAAACACGTACGGCGAACTGCGCTGCAGCTCCTGCTGCATGGCGGTGTACAGCGCGCGGCGCTTGGCTGGATCGGCTTCGGCCAGCGCCGCCAGCGTCTGCTTATTCAACTGCGGGATCTGCCAGCCGTTCAGCCCGGCCACCGTGCTGCTTTTGCCGTCGTTGTAGGCGAAGGCGCTGGCGTTGGAGTGGGCGTCGAAGTAATCCGGGATCCACAGCCGGATCGCCGCCTGATGCTGCCTGGCGCGCACGCGTGAGTAAACCTGGCTGCCCGCGGCCGGCAGCAGTTCGATCTTCACACCGGCGGCGGCGAAGCTGCCCTGCAGCGCCTGCGCGATGGTGATGAACTGCGGTTTGTTCTCTACGTCCAGCGTAAAGGCGGCGTGGGTGATGCCCGCCTTGGCCAGGATGGCTTTCGCTTTAGCCGGATCGTAGCTGAATGGGTTGGTCTCCAGCGCGCCCGGCAGCCCGACCGGCAGGAAGCTCTGGTGCACGAAGTATTGGCCCTTCAGCAGATCCTTCGTGATGCCCTGATAATCCACCAGATAGCGCGCCGCTTCCCAGAAGGCCGGGTTGTTCAGCAGCGGATTGGCGCCGTTGCCGGTGTTGAACACCAGGTAGTTTTGCTCGGCGGACGGGATCTCCAGCACCTTGACGCCCGGCTGGTTCTTCAGCGTGTCGGTCTGATCGGCGCCGAGTTCGCGGGCGATATCAGCGTCGCCCTGCTGGATCAGCAGGCGGCGGGTGGCCGGATCCGGTACGTTTTTAATGATGATGTTTTTCAGCTGCGGCTTGTCGCCCGGCGAGGTGGGGTTGGCATCCAGCACGATCGCCTGATGCGGCTGATAGACGCGCATCTTGAACGGGCCGCTGCCGGCGGAGTGCATTTTCAGCCAGGCGTTGCCGAAGTCGCCGTCTTTGACGTTGGCCAGCGCCGCCTTGCTGTCGACGATCGAGGCGATCGGCGTCGAGAGGATATTCAGCGCCACCGCCGGGCTGACGTCCGCCGTCCAGCGCAGCTGCACGGTATGGTCGTCGATCTTCTTCAGCTGCGCGTCGATGTTGTCCGGCTGCCAGCCGAGCACGTTGAGGATGAACGCCGGCGACTTGTTCATTTTCACCGCGCGGCTGTAAGAGAAGATCACGTCGTCGGCGGTCAGCGGATTGCCGGAGGCAAACGCCGCCTGCGGCCGCAGTTTCACCGTCAGCGTTTTAGCCGCCGCATCGCCCTGCCAGCTTTCCGCCAGCACCGGCGCCACCTTGGCTGGATCGTCGCGATCCGCCTGCACCAGCCGCTGATACAGGCTGGGCACCGTCTGGATGCTGGAGAGTTCGTTGGCTTCCGCCGGATCGAGGCTGACGATGTCATCCAGCGATTGCACCACTACCAGCGTATTCGGCGGCGTGGCGGCTAACGCGGCGGCGGGCAGGGCGGCGAGCAGGAACAGCGGCAAGAGTTTGGTTTTCATCGGTGTGTATCCCCTGAAGGCGCCGCAAGGCGGCGCTGAGAACGGTTTGTTATCGTTGGTTTTTATGGCGCGGGCGCCGTCGGCCTGTCACGGTAGAACCTTTGCCGGCGGCGGGCAAAGGTCAATCCGCTATTTGATATTCCAGGAATATATTAGCCGCCCTGGCCGGGGGCGCCAGGGCGGAGGGGGAGGCGTGTCAGAGGGTTTCGCTCAGCGTGGCGACCAGCACCGCCTTGATGGTGTGCAGCCGGTTTTCCGCCTGATCGAACACCACGCTGTGCGCCGATTCGAACACCTCGTCGGTCACTTCCATGCCGCCGTGCAGGTCGTACTGCTGCGCCATCTGCTTGCCGAGCGTGGTTTGGTCGTCGTGGAAAGCCGGCAGGCAGTGCAGGAACTTCACGTTCGGGTTGCCGGTCAGCTTCAGCATCGCCATGTTGACCTGATACGGCCGCAGCAGCGCGATACGTTCCTGCCAGGTCTCTTTCGGTTCACCCATCGACACCCACACGTCGGTGTAGAGGAAGTCGGCGTCTTGCACCCCTTCGGCGATGTCTTCGGTCAGGGTGAGTTTCGCGCCGGTTTGCTGCGCCAGCGCCTGGCATTCGGCCACCAGCTCCGGCTGCGGCCAGCAGGCCTTCGGCGCCACCAGCCGCAGATCCATACCCGCCAGCGCGGCGGCTTCCAGCAGCGTGTTGCCCATGTTGTTGCGCGCATCGCCGACGTACGCCAGCTTCACCTCACTCAGCGCCTTGCCCGGCAGGTGTTCCTGCACGGTGAGCAGATCCGCCAGCAATTGGGTGGGGTGGAACTCGTCGGTCAGGCCGTTCCACACCGGCACGCCGGCGTGCTGCGCCAGGGTTTCTACCAGCGCCTGGCCGTAGCCGCGGTATTGAATACCGTCGTACAGGCGGCCCAGCACCCGGGCGGTGTCTTTCATCGACTCTTTATGGCCGACCTGGCTGCCGCTTGGACCGAGATAGGTCACCTGCGCACCCTGATCGAATGCGGCAACTTCGAAAGAGCATCGCGTGCGGGTCGAGTCTTTTTCGAAGATGAGCGCAATGTTTTTGCCCTGCAGCCGGCGCTGTTCCTGCCCCTGCTTCTTGGCCTGTTTCAGATCGGCCGAAAGCCGCAGCAGCGCCTGCAGCTCGGCGGGGGTGAAATCCATTAACCTCAGAAAGTGACGTTGGTAGAACGCATTGCCGGTGCTCATAGTCCGATTCCCTGATTGTGTAATTGAATTAAAATTCACTTTATATGTATGAATATTCAATTTCAACCCCAGCGAGGAAATCTTTCACGTTTATCGTGGAAGCAATGTCGGCGGTGTGTGAAAATAGAAGGAATGAAGGCCATTTGACTTGAGGATATAGGCATGGCAAACCGCGAATTGCTGGAAGAACAACGTGAAGAGACCCGCCTGATCATCGAAGAACTGCTGGAAGACGGCAGCGATCCGGACGCGCTCTACACCATCGAGCACCATCTGTCCGCCGAGAAATTTGAGGTTCTGGAGCAGGCCGCCGTTGAAGCCTTCAAGCTGGGCTACGAAGTGACCGACGCCGAAGAGCTGGAAGTGGAAGACGGTTCGATGGTGATGTGCTGCGACGTGATCAGCGAAGTCGGCCTGAACGCCGAGCTGATCGACGCTCAGGTAGAACAGCTGGTGGCGCTGGCGGAGCGCTGCGGCGTCAACTACGACGGCTGGGGCACCTACTTCGAAGATCCGAACGGTGAAGACGGTGAGGATGACGAAGACGGCGACTACATCGACGAAGACGACGACGGCAAACGCCACTGATTAACCCCGCTTATTCACATGGGCCGGTTCTCGCCGGCCCCTGATATCCCCGTCGTCTTTCAAGCTGCAGCGTTGTTGGCTGCACTCTCTCACCCCAGTCACTTACCTGAGTAAGCTCCTGGGGATGAGTGAGCTGGCCGCCTAGCTGCAACTTGAAATACATAGGGCAATGAAGCCGATGACATACCAATCCCTGTTAGCCCCGATTTTAAGCTTCCTGCACTGTGAAACTCCCGACGCCTGGATCGACGCCGCGCGCCGTCCGGAAAACCTGCAGCTGTTGCTGACCGACCACCTGGTGTGCGAGCTGAAGGCCGCGCAGACCGGCATGTGGCTGATCCGCCGCTATGTGGCGGACAAAGAGAGCGGCGACGCGCTGTTGGCGCTGCTGCGGCCCTACGAGGCGTTTCTGCACGAAGCGCAGGGCGCGCCCGACACGCTGTTCCGCCAAGGCCAGTTCACCCGCAAGATCCTACCGAAAAACGGCTCGGCCTACGGCCAGGATCTGGCGGATCGCATGGTGCTGTTGATCAAGGAAGAGCTGCATCACTTCTCGCAGGTGCTGGAGATCATGCAGGCACGCGGGATCCCATATCGTAAGATCACCGCCAGCCGCTACGCCAAGGGGATGATCCGCGAGATCCGCACTCACGATCCGGCGACGCTGATCGACAAACTGATCTGTGGCGCCTACATCGAAGCGCGATCCTGCGAACGCTTCGCCAAACTGGCGCCGCACCTGGACGATGAGCTGAACCGCTTTTACGTTTCGCTGCTGCGATCCGAAGCGCGGCATTACCAGGACTACCTGACATTGGCCGAGCAGATCGCCGGCGGCGACATCAGCGAACGGGTGGCGCATTTCGGCCGCCTCGAAGCTGAGCTGATCCTGTCGCCGGACAGCGAGCTGCGTTTCCACAGCGGCGTGCCCGCCGCCGCCTGACGTTGAAGCGCGCCCTTACTGCGGCGCGCCCAGCAACAGATCCACCGCCTTTTCCGCCAGCATGATGGTCGGCGCATTGGTGTTGCCGCTGGTGAGCTGCGGCATCACCGAGCAGTCGATCACCCGCAGCCGTTCAAAACCGTGCACCCGCAGCTGCGGATCGGTCACCGCGTCCTGTGGCGACGGCCCCATGCGGCAACTGCCCACCGGGTGATACACCGTCTTGCAGAAGTTGCGCACGAACTCTTCCAGCTGAGCTTCGTTGCGTGTCCACTCCGGCTGCGGCATCAGCAGGTCTTTGATCAGCGGCTTCAGCGCCGCGGTTTGCAGGAAATCCAGGCCGAACTTCACCGCGCGCACGCTGCCGGCCAGATCGTCCGGGTGGCCGAGGTAGTTGGCGTGCAGCTTGACCGGATCGCGCGGGTTGCTGCTGCGCAGCTGCACTTCGCCGCGCGCCTTCGGCTGCAGGTAGCCGACCTTGAGCGTGAAGCCGTGAATGTTCGGCAGCGGCTCGCCGGGCACGTCGTCCCAGCTGTCCAGCAGCGGCAGGAAGTGGATCTGCACGTCCGGCCGGCCGTCGCCCTGGCTGTCGGTGAAGGCGGCGCCTTCCAGCACGTTGGATGAGAGCACGCCGCTGCGAAACGCCAGCCACTGCGCGCCGTGGCTCAGCGCCTGCAGGCCGCGATCGGCGCCGAACAGGCTGATCGGCTCGCGGGTGCTGACGTTGATCGACATGTGCAGATGGTCGTGGAAGTTTTTGCCCACCGGCAGATCCGCCCGCACCTCGATGCCCAGCTGCTGCAGGTGGTCGCGCGGGCCGATGCCGGACAGCATCAGCAGCTTCGGCGAACCGACCGCGCCGGCGCTGACGATCACCTCTTTGGTGGCGCGCGCGGTGACTTCCGCGCCGCCGTTCTGGCTGTAGACCACGCCGGTGGCGACGTTGCCCTCGAAGGTCAGCCGATGCGCCAGGGCGTTCAGTTTCACCACCAGCCGCCGTTCGTCCCGCACCGCCTTCAGGTAGGTGCGGGCGGTGCTGGCGCGTTCGCCGTTGTGGGTGGTGGTTTGGTAGAAACCGACGCCGTGCTGGCTGTCGCCGTTGAAGTCGTTGCGATAGGGCAGGTTCAGCTCCTGGCCGGCGCGGATAAACGCCATGCTCAGCGGGTGGCGGTAGCGGTTTTCGCTGACCGGCAGCAGCCCGTCGGCGCCGTGGTAGTCGTCGGACAGGCTTTCATTGGCCTCGGCGCGTTTGAAGTAGGGCAGCACCTCCCGGTAGCTCCAGCCGGTGCAGCCGTAGCGTTCGGCCCAGTCGTCGTAGTCCTGCGGCTGGCCGCGCAGGTAGATCATACCGTTGACCGAACTGCTGCCGCCCAGCACCTTGCCCTGCGCGATCTGCATGCGGCGGTTATTTGCATGAGGTTCCGGTTCCGTCTCGTAGGGCCAGCTTTTTTTGGCGATGATCTTGGCCACCCCGGCCGGCATCTTGATAAACAGGTTATTGTCGTCGCCGCCGGCTTCCAGCAGCAGCACCCGCGCCTGGGTGCGGCGGATCAGCTGCGCCGCCAGCACGCAGCCGGCGGAACCGGCGCCGACGATGATGTAATCAAAGGTATTTTCCGACATGACAGCTCTCCGTGCGCGATTGGGATACTGGCAGAGTAGCGCGGGGGGAAAAACGGTCAATTTGCGATCGTTAATTTATTAACGAACTTCACATTAAATTTACATCATGGTTTTTAACGTCAGTTTATCTGCTTGAAAAACGGCGTTATAGCGAGTTTTACTGATTGATTGCGATATTAATAAAATGGCGCAGCACGCTGTGCCATGATAGAGATACGGGGGACGATTACAGCGTTTTCAGCATGGTGACTTCGCAATCGACGTGGCCGGTGGCGCCCATCGCGTGGTCGATGTGTTCGAAGCCCAGGTGTTCGTACAGTGCGACGGCCTGCGTCAGGCTGGCGGTGGTCTCGAGGTAACAACAGCGGAAGCCGTGCTGGCGGGCGAAATCCAGCGCCTGTAGCGCCAGGCGTTTCGCCAATCCTTTGCCGCGCAACACCGGCAGGAAATACATCTTCTGCAATTCGCAAATATCGTCTGCGCCGCCCTGCAGCGGCGCGATGCCGCCGCCGCCGGCGACCTGGCCGTCCACCTCGATCACCCAGTAAGCGCTGCGCGGCAGGCTGTAGAGCTGATACAGGGCGTCCAGATTGGGATCGGAGACGGTATAGCCTTTATCCGCCGTCAGGCCGTGCTCGGCGGAGACTTCGCGAATGACGTGAGCAATGGCGGGATTGTCTTCCGCCGTGATGGGGCGCACCAGCAGGCGCGCCGGGGTTGCTGTTGTCATGTTTACACTCGCCATTGAAAGAGACCACGTTCGTTTTTCGTTTTTATCGCAGCACGAAACGCGCCGGGGATTATTTCCCGGCGGCGTCCCTGCAGCAGTAATATCTTGTAATAACATCTAACCCGGCCCGGATGCAACGGCGATAAAAAAACAGCGGGGAAGACCCCGCTGTTTTCAGGCGTTGGCGTGAGCCGGTGGATTACAGTGCGGCGATGGTCGCCTGCTGTTCCTGCAGCTTCACTTTGCCTTCTTTGCAGGCCGCCAGACGATCGCGTTCTTTGGCAACCACCGCCTCCGGCGCGCGCGCCACGAAGCCTTCGTTCGCCAGCTTGCCTTCGATCGAAGCGATTTCCGCATCCAGTTTACCCATCTCTTTGGCCAGACGCGCGATCTCGGCGTCCTTGTCGATGAAGCCGGCCATCGGGATCAGCAACTCGGCGCCGTCCACCAGCTTGGTGACGGAGACCGGGCCTTTCTCACCGGCTGGCAGCAGCGCGATGGATTCCAGGCGCGCCAGACGGGCGATAAAGCTTTGGTTCTCCTGCACGCGGCGCTGGGCGTCGGCGCTGCAGTTGCGCAGCAGCACGTCTAGCGTTTTGCTAGGCGCGATGTTCATCTCGGCGCGGATGTTGCGCACGGCGATGATGGTTTGCTTGATCCACTCCAGATCGTTCAGCGCCTGCTCGTCTTCCAGCGCGGCGTCGTAGGCCGGGAACGGCTGCAGCATGATGGTGTCTGCGGTCGTGCCGGTCAGCGGCTTCACGCGCTGCCAGATGGTTTCGGTGATGAACGGAATGATCGGGTGCGCCAGGCGCAGCAGCGCTTCCAGCACGGTGATCAGCGTGTGGCGGGTGCCGCGCTGTTCCGCTTCGCTGCCGTTGCTCACCACCGGCTTGGTCAGCTCCAGATACCAGTCGCAGAACTGGTTCCAGGTGAATTCGTACAGGATGTTGGCCGCCAGATCGAAGCGGTAGGTGTCCAGCGCTTCGCGGTAGGCTTTCACCGTGCGGTTGAATTCAGCCAGGATCCAGCGATCCGCCAGCGACAGCACTTTCTCGCCGCCGTTGAAGCCGCAGTCGTGCGCTTCGGTGTTCATCAGCACGAAGCGGCTGGCGTTCCACAGCTTGTTACAGAAGTTGCGGTAGCCTTCCAGGCGCTTCATGTCCCAGTTGATGTCGCGGCCGGTCGAAGCCAGCGCCGCCAGGGTGAAGCGCAGGGCGTCGGTGCCGTGCGGCTCGATGCCGTTCGGGAACTGCTTCTCGGTGCGCTTGCGGATTTTCTCCGCCAGCTGTGGCTGCATCATGTTGCCGGTGCGTTTTTCCAGCAGATCTTCCAGCGAGATGCCGTCGACCATGTCCAGCGGGTCGATCACGTTTCCTTTCGACTTGGACATCTTCTGGCCTTCGTCGTCGCGGATAAGGCCGGTCATGTAGACGGTCTTGAACGGCACCTGCGGCTTGCCGTTTTCATCCTTGATGAAGTGCATGGTCAGCATGATCATGCGCGCGATCCAGAAGAAGATGATGTCGAAGCCGCTGACCATCACGCTGGTCGGGTGGAAGGTTTTCAGCGCCTCGGTCTGCTCCGGCCAGCCCAGGGTGGAGAAGGTCCACAGGCCGGACGAGAACCAGGTGTCCAGCACGTCTTCGTCCTGGGTCAGCACTACGTCGGCGCCCAGGTTGTTCTCGCTGCGCACTTCTTCTTCGCTGCGGCCCACGTAGACTTTGCCGTTCACGTCGTACCAGGCCGGGATGCGGTGGCCCCACCACAGCTGACGCGAGATGCACCAGTCCTGAATGTCGCGCATCCAGCTGAAATACATATTTTCGTACTGCTTCGGCACGAACTGGATGTCACCCTGTTCGACCGCTTCCACCGCCACTTTGGCCAGCGGCGCGGTGCGCACGTACCATTGGTCGGTCAGCATCGGCTCGATCACCACGCCGCCGCGGTCGCCGTAAGGCACCGTCAGGTCGTGCGGTTTGACCTCATCCAGCAGGCCCAACTGATCGAAGGCGGCAACCACCGCTTTACGCGCGGCGAAGCGCTCCAGGCCGCGGAACTCGGCCGGGATCTCGTTGCAGTAGTCGGTGCAGACTTCGCCCAGGGTGTTGAACACTTCCGCTTCCTGACGGATGTCGCCGTCGAAGGTCAGAATGTTGATCATCGGCAGGCCGTGGCGTTTGCCGACTTCGTAGTCGTTGAAATCGTGCGCCGGGGTGATCTTCACGCAGCCGGTGCCTTTTTCCATATCGGCGTGTTCGTCGCCGACGATGCGGATGCGGCGGCCGACCAGCGGCAGAATGATCTCTTTGCCGATCAGGTCTTTATAGCGTGGATCTTCCGGGTTGACGGCCACGCCGGTATCGCCCAGTACGGTTTCCGGACGGGTGGTGGCGACCACCAGATAGTCTTTGCCCTCGGCGGTTTTCGCGCCGTCGGCCAGCGGGTAGCGCAGGTGCCACATGGAACCTTTGGACTCGCGGTTTTCCACTTCCAGATCGGAGATGGCGGTGCGCAGCTTCGGATCCCAGTTCACCAGGCGCTTGCCGCGGTAGATCAGGTCTTCTTTGTGCAGACGGACAAACACTTCGCGCACCGCGTTCGACAGGCCTTCGTCCATGGTGAAGCGCTCGCGCTCCCAGTCCACGGAGTTGCCCAGACGGCGCATCTGGCGGGTGATGGTGCCGCCGGATTCCGCCTTCCACTGCCAGATTTTGTCGATGAACGCGTCACGGCCGTAGTCGTGGCGGGTTTTGCCTTCTTCCGCGGCGATCTTGCGCTCCACCACCATCTGGGTGGCGATGCCGGCGTGGTCGGTGCCCGCCTGCCACAGGGTGTTTTTACCCTGCATGCGCTGATAGCGAATCATGGTGTCCATGATGGTCTGCTGGAACGCGTGGCCCATGTGCAGGCTGCCAGTGACGTTCGGCGGCGGGATCATGATGCAGAAGCTTTCCTGGCTGGTGTCGCCGTTCGGCTTGAAGTAACCCTGATTCTCCCAGTGATCGTACAGCTTCTGTTCGATCTGTTTTGGGTCGTATGCGGTGTCGAGCTGACTGTTTGTCTTTTCCATTCTTTATCGTATTCAGTGAGTTGGCGGCGTAGCCGTGGTCAAATGGAAGCCGACGCTGCGATAGGCCTTGTAACGGTCGCGCGCCAACTGTTTCAGAGTGTCTTCGTAAGGAACGAAGTCTACCACTTCATGGAAAGCGGTAGCAAAATCGGCAAACTGCGGCAGCAGGGCGATCAGCAGATCGCGCGGGGCGTTGCCGCGCTTGCCGGGCCAGCACAGTTCCACCGGCGCGCCGTAGTGCGGCCCTTCGCCGGCCAGGTTGTGCGGCACGAATTCATGCGGCTCGCGCTGCCACAGCGCTTCGTCCAGCCGCTGGGCCTGCTCCTGGCTCTCGCAGGCGATCAGCACCCGCTTGCCGGCGCGGAAGCCGTTGGCAGCAACGGCGCAGGCCACGGCCTCATGGGCGCTGAGCGCGCCTGACGGTTCCGCGTTGTCGAGCAAATAAAACGTCGCCTGTTTCATTAAGGATCCACCGCTGCCGATAAAAAAATGTAGGGGCACAGCATGCTGTGCCCCTTGGGATTATACCTGAATTACCGCTCAGATTTAATCGTCGCCGTTCAGACCTGCACGGTTGAGCAGGAACTGCGACAGCAGCGCCACCGGGCGGCCGGTCGCGCCCTTGGCTTTACCGGAGCGCCAGGCGGTGCCGGCGATATCCAGGTGTGCCCAGGTGTACTTGCGGGTGAAGCGCGACAGGAAGCAGGCGGCGGTGATGGCGCCACCAGGGCGGCCACCGATGTTCGCCATGTCGGCGAAGTTGGAGTCCAACTGCTCGTAGTACTCGTCGGCCATCGGCAGGCGCCAGGCGCGGTCGCCGGCCTGCTCGGAAGCGCCCAGCAGCTCGTGCGCCAGCGGGTTGTGGTTCGACATCAGGCCGGTGATGTGGTGGCCCAAGGCGATCACGCAGGCGCCGGTCAGGGTGGCGATGTCGATCACCAGCTCCGGTTCGAAGCGCTCGACGTAGGTCAGGGTGTCGCACAGCACCAGGCGGCCTTCGGCGTCGGTGTTGAGCACCTCGACGGTCTGGCCGGACATGGTGGTCAGCACGTCGCCCGGACGATACGCCCGGCCGCCCGGCATGTTTTCACAGCCGGCCAGCACGCCGATCACGTTCAGCGGCAGGTTCAGCTCCGCCACCACGCGCATCACGCCGTACACGGTCGCCGCGCCGCACATGTCGTATTTCATCTCGTCCATGCCGTCGGCCGGTTTGATCGAGATGCCGCCGGAGTCGAAGGTCAGCCCTTTGCCTACCAGCACGATCGGCTTAGCGTCCGGATTTGGGTTGCCCTTATATTCCATCACCGACATCAATGATTCGTTCTGCGAACCGGCGCCGACCGCCAGATAGGCGTTCATGCCCAGCTCTTTCATCTGCTGTTCGCCGATGACGCGGGTGGTGATGTTGGTGCTGAAGGCGTCCGCCAACTGACGGGCCTGCGAGGCCAGGTAGCCGGCGTTACAGATGTTCGGCGGCATGTTGCCGAGATCTTTGGCCGCCTTGATGCCGGAAGCCACCGCCAGGCCGTGCTGGATAGCGCGCTCGCCGCTGGTGAGCTCACGGCGGGTCGGCACGTTGAACACCATTTTGCGCAGCGGACGACGCGGTTCCACCTTGTTGCTTTTCAGCTGATCGAAGGTGTAGAGCGTCTCTTTGGCGGTTTCCACCGCCTGACGCACTTTCCAGTAGGTATTGCGGCCTTTCACGTGCAGCTCGGTCAGGAAGCAGACCGCTTCCATCGAGCCGGTGTCGTTGAGGGTATTGATGGTTTTCTGGATCACCTGCTTGTATTGGCGCTCATCGAGCTCGCGCTCTTTGCCGCAGCCGATCAGCAGGATGCGCTCGGAGAGAATGTTGGGCACATGGTGCAGTAGCAGCGTCTGCCCGACCTTGCCTTCCAGTTCGCCACGGCGCAGCAATGCGCTGATATAACCATCACTGATTTTGTCGAGTTGTTCTGCGATAGGGGACAGGCGGCGCGGTTCGAAAACGCCGACTACAATACAGGCACTGCGCTGTTTTTCCGGGCTACCGCTTTTTACACTGAACTCCATGCACTCTCCTGAATCTTAAAGACAAAGGCGGACGCTACGGCTAGAATAACCGACTCCGTAACGATCTCCTGCCATTTGAGTTAACGAATTATGTTAACCTGAACGGCATAAATTGCTCTGTTTTGGCGACTATAAGCAAGTTCCTATAGGACACCCAAACGGCTTGATGTTGTAATACTATTTTAGCTGTGAAGGTTGCCATATGATGAGAATAAATGGCGGATTAACGATGAAATTATCGATTTTCCTGCAAAAAGACAAGTTTTCACAGGCGTAATAAGCGTGATCATCATAAGATATCTGGTACGGGAAACGCTCAAGAGCCAAATCGCCATCCTGTTCATCCTGCTTCTGATCTTCTTTTGTCAGAATTTGGTCAGGGTGTTGGGCGACGCGGTGGACGGCAATATCCCGACAAACTTAGTACTCTCTCTGCTCGCGTTGGGCGTGCCGAAAATGGCGCAGCTCATCCTGCCTTTGAGCCTGTTTCTCGGCTTGCTGATGACGCTTGGGCGGTTGTATACCGAGAGCGAAATCACCGTCATGCACGCCTGCGGGCTGGGCAAACGCACCCTGATTATCGCCGCCATGATCCTGGCGCTGCTCACCTCTGCGGTCGCGGCGGTGAACGTGTTTTGGGCCGGCCCCTGGGCCTCGCGCTATCAGGATGTGGTGGTGAACGAAGCCAAGGCCAACCCGAGCATCGCCGGGCTGGCGGAAGGGCAGTTCAAACCCTCGCAGGACGGCAACGCAGTGCTGTTTATCGGCAACGTGAAGGGCAGCACCTTCAACGACGTGTTCCTGGCGCAGCTGCGGCCGAACGGCAACCAACGCCCGTCGGTGGTGGTGGCCGAGCACGGCAACATCGTGCAGCAGAAAGACGGCTCGCAGGTGGTGACGCTCGACAAGGGTACCCGCTTTGAAGGCACCGCGCTGCTGCGCGACTTCCGCATTACCGACTTCACCGACTACAAGGCGGTGATTGGCCACCGCACCGTGGCGGCGGATAACACCGAATCCGAACAGATGTCGATGCAGACGCTGTGGGAGTCCGACGATCCGGACGCGCGCGCCGAGCTGCACTGGCGCCTGACGCTGGTGGTCTCGGTGGCGCTGATGGCGCTGCTGGTGGTGCCGCTCAGCGTGGTGAACCCGCGCCAGGGCCGCGTGCTGAGCATGCTGCCGGCCATCCTGCTGTATCTGATCTTCTTCCTGCTGCAGACCTCGCTGCGCTCCAACGCCGGCAAGGGCAAGCTGGATCCGATGCTGTGGCTGTGGCTGGTTAACGGCGTTTACTTCGCGATCGCGCTGGCGCTGAACCTGTGGGATACCGTGCCGATGCGTAAGCTGCGCGCACGCCTGAGAGGAGCGGCCTGATGTTTGGCGTATTAGACCGGTATATCGGTAAAACGATTTTCAACACCATCATCATGACGCTGTTCATGCTGGTGTCGCTGTCCGGCATCATCAAGTTCGTCGATCAGCTGCGCAAGGTCGGCCAGGGCGAGTACACCGCGCTGAGCGCCGGCATGTACACCCTGCTGAGCGTGCCGAAAGACATCGAGATCTTTTTCCCGATGGCGGCGCTGCTTGGCGCGCTGCTCGGCCTGGGCCAACTGGCGACGCGCAGCGAACTGGTGGTGATGCAGGCTTCCGGCTTTACCCGCCTGCAGATCGCCGGCTCGGTGATGAAAACCGCCATTCCGCTGGTGCTGCTGACCATGGCGATCGGCGAGTGGGTAGCGCCGCAGGGCGAGCAGATGGCGCGCAACTACCGCGCCCAGCAGATGTACGGCGGCTCGCTGCTCTCCACCAAGAGCGGGCTGTGGGCGAAGGACGGCAACGACTTCATCTACATCGAGCGCGTCTCCGGCGACAAAGAACTCTCCGGCGTGAACATCTACCACTTCAACGATCAGCGTCGCCTGGAGACGGTGCGTTATGCCGCCACCGCCAGCTTCGAGAACGGCCTGTGGCAGCTTTCGCAGGTGGACACCTCGGATCTGACCAACCCGAAACAGGTGACCGGCACCCAGACGCTGACCGGCGAATGGAAAACCAATCTGACCCCGGACAAGCTGGGCGTGGTGGCGCTGGATCCGGATTCGCTCTCCATCAGTGGGCTGCACAACTACGTGAAGTACCTGAAGCAGAGCGGCCAGGAATCCAACCGTTACCAGCTCAATATGTGGAGCAAAATCTTCTCGCCGCTGTCGGTGGCGGTGATGATGCTGATGGCGCTGTCGTTCATCTTCGGCCCGCTGCGCAGCGTGCCGATGGGTATCCGCGTGGTGACCGGCATCAGCTTCGGCTTCCTGTTCTACGTGCTGGATCAGATCTTCGGCCCGCTGAGCATGGTCTACAGCATGCCGCCGGTGCTGGGCGCGCTGCTGCCGAGCATGCTGTTCCTGCTGATCAGCGTGTATATGCTGCTCAAACGCAAGTAGCGGGGCGATCGGTAGTGAAGAAAGGCGTGGCCGTGGGGCCGCGCCTTTTTTGTTGGTGCGGCATGTCCCCGCCTGCGGTTTTTGTCGTGTTATAGTCACTTCAGCGGCAATGCAGGGAGAGGGAGGGCAGCCAATGGAAGACGAATATAATCTCAGCAACATTATCGGCAAGCGCCTGGAAGCGGCACTTGGGGAGTTGGGCGATCTCCTGTGGGCGTATGTGGTGTTATCCAAAAAAGACATTGCCTGCATCTTTGGCGTCACCAACTACCCGAGTGAATGGGTAAAAAAGTATCAAGAGCAGGGGTTGCAGTACATTGATCCGGTGGTGCTTACCGCCCGCAACCGCCTGACCCCGTTCGCCTGGGACGAGCAAATCATGGCCGACGCGGGGCTGCACTTTCCCGAACTGTTCGAACAGGCCCGCGAGTTTGGCGTAACGCACGGCTATACCTTCGTGCTGCACGATTATAACGATAATCTCGTCACGCTTTCCTTTGCCTTCAACCTTGAGCAGAGAGCGGAAGCCATCCAGGCGCTCACCGATCGTAAAGGCGATATTTCGGTATTGCTGGCCTCAATCCATGAGTCGTACCTGGCGCTGTCACCACTATCAGCAAAAAACGCTGCGACCCTGGAGCGTAACGCCCGCTTTACCGACAGGGAAAACGAAATCCTCTATTGGGCCAGCGTGGGTAAAACCTACCAGGAAACGGCGATGATCCTGGGCATAAAGACCGGCACCATCAAGTTTCATATGTCCAACGTCGTCAAAAAGTTGGGGGTCACGAATGCCCGACATGCCGTGCGCCTGGGGATGGAGCTGCGACTGATTAAACCGGTGGAGTGACGGGCTAGCTAGCCCGTGGAATACTGAGGCAACGACTGCGCAGAACTCATCAGCGGGATACGTCTAAAGGGAGAAAATATCGGCTGGCGAACAGCGTCTTTCGATTCGGGAAATGACGGGCGTTAAATCGGTATTGAGTTGGCCGCGTGGCGATTAACGTGAAGGCTGCAATAGCGTATCGGCTCCGATCTCTGCGATGTGAAATAATAACCTGCATGAACTTATAAAGGTCTAGTAAGGGACTGTACTTTAGTCTAACTGGTTTCCCACCCCTTAAGGCGATACACTTTCCCGGTAATGTTTTGATAAAAAATACAAAAAAAAACCTGACCGCATAGGGCCAGGTTGCCAATATTGGCCAACACCAGGGAAAATTTTCTTGCACCATCTTAAAGCTATTAACTCCGCAGAGGCAAGTGTTCTCAGCTGGTTTTTACGCCTTGAGTTGCTATTTTGTTACGTATGCACGCTATTTCTTGGTGTTTTTAGTCCGAAGCCCATCCAGCTAAAAATAACGTCTCTTTTTTGATGGCGTTATTCCTCTATTTATATTTCCCGCCTGATATTTACCAATGAAAAAATAGTGTTCTCGGAATGTTACGCAACCTCATTCTTTATTGGCTGACACATGAGTATGAAATTATTTGCAGCATTGTCATTGCGGCTGGGGATTATATTGTTTTTGCTAGGCGCTGGGTGAGGCAGTAGTGATGGGGGAGGCGGTTGCGGCCTGCGGCGTACCGGGCTCCTGAACCTGTTTCGCTAGCTGGGCGAGCGGTTCTGGCTGGTGGGAGTGAGTGACGTACGGCACAGGAGCCATCATTGCTCTGTGCAACGATGCTGGAACCTGGCATCGGACGACATCGTGTGAGCGTGGTGACTGAGCCAGGATGCTCGTTGCAATGCAGTATGCTCATCATCAACGTGGTTGGGAAGGGCGCACAGCGGGAAGAGGGGGCGTGCAAACGCGCGTTGCGGCGGTTTTTTCGACACTTAACTCATTGAACAACGGATAAGTGTTGCGTGCTGGTCGCGGGAAGGTATAATTCACCCGTTTTCCGCATACTACTTCAGTGCCGAAGTGGCGAAATCGGTAGACGCAGTTGATTCAAAATCAACCGTAGAGATACGTGCCGGTTCGAGTCCGGCCTTCGGCACCATTAAGTACCGCGCGAACAAGAAGCCACCGAAAGGTGGTTTTTTTGTGCCTGGAATCTGCCTGCCGCTGCTACTGTAAATATCCCTGCAAAACGAACCATTCACTTTAGAGATCTTCCGACATACTGATTATGCCCCCTGAGGAGGTCGCCATGCGCAAAGCTCGATTTACCGAACACCAGATCATTATCGTTCTGAAATCTGGCGAAGCCGGACGTACCGTCAAGAATTCCTTTATCGAACGGTTCAACCGAACGTACCGGACATTTTTATCTATTAAGAACACGGAACGAGGCACGGGAAATCACAGAGCGTTGGCTGAAGGAATACAACAGCGAACGGCCTCATGAATCCCTGAATAATCTGACGCCGGAAGAGTGTCGGCTGATTGCTGAAAATCTGGAAATCTCAAAAAGTGCGTGGAATTAAAACGGGTGTGCTTACACACGTACTGAGTGTGTACT
Source organism: Serratia bockelmannii (assembly GCF_051803255.1). Taxonomy (NCBI): domain Bacteria; kingdom Pseudomonadati; phylum Pseudomonadota; class Gammaproteobacteria; order Enterobacterales; family Yersiniaceae; genus Serratia; species Serratia bockelmannii. Next base: position 543,957 of record NZ_CP196512.1, read on the forward strand.
TAGGCACTGAAAAAACACAAGTCTTTTCAGTATTGAAGAAGTCAGGGTTCCAATCCTGACAGCGGATTTTACCGCAGTAAAGTGACTACATTCTGGATGCATCCATATGAAATAGGCTAGATGGGTTTACAGAGATTTGTTGTTGTAATTGGAGTCTGGGGTGCAGAGTAGATAGCACACCTTGGGAGATATTTATTATGCCAGAATTTTCTTTTTAAGTGTGCTGGCAATTTAATGCCAGCCCCAATTATTTTACTCCGATTTATCAGGAGAGACTCGAGCACACTGTACTCTTTTTATACGGCCTTCGGATTTTAGATAGGCATCGCCTTTGCCATTTAAAGATTCGGCCCCTGTTTCATCCATAATTACTCGACTTTCTATCCCACTTTTAACTCTTAAAGCAAGTTGAGCGGGGAGGTTGGCGCGCAAATTTGTGCTTATCACATCTCCACTAGGTTTTTGTGTGGCAATGATTATATGTATACCGGATGCACGAGCCTTCTGAGCAAGTCTTTTGAGTTGGTTTTCAATCTCTTTTTTCATTTGAGGATCACTCGTCAAGTCTGCATATTCGTCGAGTACGATGATCCACCAAGGGATTTTATTTTGCTGCGAGGATATTTTATTGAACTCAGAAAGAGTGCGGACCTTTTTTTCCTTGAATGCACTATATCTTCTTTCCATCTCATCAACAGCATTTGTCAGAAGTGTGATTGCATCTTGATCATCCCAACCAATAGCACCTTCTAGGTGAGCGAAATGGGCGAACATATTTAGTTCAGTGCCTTTGGGATCAACGAGAAGTAATCTTAATTCTTCCTTGGAGTAAAATTTCACTAGTCCATACAGAATGGTATTTAGAGCTTCTGATTTACCGCTACCTGTGGTTCCGCCGATTAGTAGATGCGGTGAATTTGATGATGAGAAATTTAAATCAACCACTTGTCCAAAACGATCTTCTCCAAGAGGAGTCGCAAGGGCTTCAAGTGGCCTCTGCCAATCAGACCAGATATCATGTGCATCAACAAAATAACGCTGTTCTTCAGATTTAGGTACATCAATAGTTACATAACCTTTATCAATTCCGAAGTAAACAGACTGCTCGTTTTCAAGTTGAAGATGTAGCTTTAATGCATCTGCTTTTTCGTAGATTTTTTTGGGATCTACGCCTGGTCTAGGCCTAACTTTGAAAAGAATGGATGCAGGCCCTTCGATAATGGGTTTATCCTCAAGCTTGGCGGATTGAACAGAAATTCCATAAGCATCAAAGCAGGATAAAATTTCCTCATACATCCTTTGTACTTGCTCACGCGACATCGAGACTCTTTTGACAGATGAGGATGCTTCAGCGACAGTAGCATTATTCAATGTTTTAATTTCTTGATGCTCTAGGCCTACATTGTTAGGATTTTGAGATGTATCATTAGCTATTAAATGATTATCTTGGATAGAGCTCAAAGTAAGGTCATTAACAGGAACATTTAAAGAAGATTTTCTTAATAAAGGGAGGATGTGTAAATTAGTTGTACGGACTACCATAACGTCATCAACTCTTTGATATTCAATTTCATGAGATTGATTTTCCCAAAGACAAATGGAGTACATCGAGTTTAATGATTTTAGAGAGTAAGTACCATTTCTAAACATAGTTCTTATATGTGCGAGCAAACTACCATTACTTTCATCCGTTCTAGAGCCTATATGACTAAAAGTAATACGAGCTTGGTCAGCACACATATCAATTGCGGAAAATACTTTTTCTCTCCAGAATTTCCCATCTATTTTGGATAGAGAGTTATTTCCCCCTTCAGTGTCTAAAATATCAGCCATAAATTGACGAGTCTGCTTGGCTTGTTGAATTCCGTGTGGATCGAATGACTGTCTTAGTTTCCCCTCAATTACTAGTACGTCCAATCCAACATGTTCAGACTCGTCCATGGAGAAGGTGAGGCGGCACATATCGGCACGAGTAGAGCCTCTGCCTCCAAACCATTCGACATGCTCATCGAGACTTATCCATACTGCGAAACCTTCGCTATTCGGGAGCGGATACATTTGATCAGCTAAAGCTCTTGCGACGGCTAGGCCGAGAATCTCTTCAGTAACTCGTGAAACTCCCATTGCGTTTAGAGCAAGGTGTGGGGAGGTCCAGCGAGTCTCATCATAGATGACAGATGCAAGATGCTCCAAATTATCTGCCTGCTCGGCATTATGAACTAATTTTCGTAGTTTTCTAGATAGCCTTGACTCGACTAAAACACGCCCGGCTCGAGAAGATACAACAAGAGTCCCAAGTCCATTAGCTCCTATGCCATCTTGTATACTCAGAACATCAGGGGCACCAGCTTCAATTGATTCAATCTGGCGACGTGAAATATGCCGCTCCAATGTGATAACCCAATGACAATGTTGATGCATTGTATTGAATAAAGATGCCAGTCCAGAAAAATTGAGGCGTAACTCAATGAAGTCTGTATTTTCTGGTTGCAATGGAGATATTGGTCGGCAACGATTTGAACGAACTACAAGGGTTCCCCAAGAGTCGAGAGCGAGGTCAGGCGCTCGAGGTCTCATCACAATGGACGTTGCTCCATCTTCCCCGGTTGAATCTATCCTCGTTGTTCGGTCAAAAAGAACATCGAATTGGCCTGGCTCTTGTGTAAGAGGTTCCGTGTTATGTTGAGGTTGCATAGCTCTATCAAGTACGTTCATTACAATACCAATATCGAAATTACATTCTGAAATTGCTGTTTCCAGAGATGAACCTGTATCGAATTCGATAAACGTAACATTTTGGGCAGGAAAAAGTTTTTTTCGCCTTTCAAGAGTGTTTGAGACTCCGGTGCTTTCTACTGCCTTAGCAATTTTTTCCCATCTAATTCTAGGAGCCGCAATTGTAAGCTCCACGCTGCCTCCTTTGAGTGTAGTTCGGAAAAGATGTTCAATGAGTTCTGATGCAGTAAGATCTGAAGGAGGTAAAATAAGTAATATTGAAAGACCATCTTTCTTATATGGATGGGCATCTACATAGCTACAAACTTTGGCGCAAATTGCTGATAGAGCTTCTTGATCATCACCAAATCCTTGGCTACCATTTTCAAGTTTTGCAAAGTGTTCGAACCATGCGGTTTCAGATCTTGCGTAAAGTAGTTCACCATCAGTATTTATTGCTACGGGTGGTATCTCTCGTGGACAGCGTCTTTCCAACCAATCGAGGTAAGGTTCACCATCTTGGCCTGCGAAACCTAATGAATTTGATAGAGAGTTGAATAAAAGTTTCCGAGATTCATCTAAATAGCTAGATATCCAACGAAGTTTGAGAGGATGGGTGGGGAAGTAGATCCTGTCGGTATCACTGAATGAAATTGAATCTGCCATTAAGATGGAGTCGATAATTGGAATTCGGATGCCATTTGGTACAAATGTGTCTCTAACCTCTTTCAAAAGAGTGGACCAGCGATCAAAGTGAGTATTTATAGCATCAATGGATAAACCCTCAGAGATTATATTTTCGTGAAGCTCGTATTTTGAATTAATGAATTGATCAGTAATTGCATTGTGCCCTATGGATATATATTTTTTATCTGTTGGGATATTAGCTACATTGGTCGTTCCCATAACAAATGGAATAAGCCAGTGAGTGCCGTTCAACTTTATTTCATCACTGGCTAAGCAGCCACCTATTCCTTTTATACTGGGAGAGTCTGGCTCTGCCAATAATAGCCAGAAGAGGACCATATGTTGTATAGAGCTTGGTCGCCAATTAGCCACATCAGAGATGTCGACAATCTCTCCGGATTCATTCCTTGCAATCCAGCGCAAAGGAACTGGTTCCCAGTTAATTTCATCGTTTACGTCGTCTTCCGAACCTATCGAACAGAATGAATTTAAAGGTTTTTTAGGAAGGAAAAGCACATTATCGACCGTAAATTCATACTGACAATCAGCAGCTTGGCTTGCTTCTGATATGGTTTTTAACGTTGAACCATAGAGGAAACTGAACAGCCCTACTGAAGGCGTTAACACATCCCTGTCCCCTGCGAACTCTATACTTATAGTTACGATATTTCCATTATCAGTAGATTGTTTAAAGCGCTGAAGTTGCCTCACTGTTTCTACGATAGGATTCTCACATTCGTGAGGTCTAGGGTAAGCAACTCGCTCGATCATCCGTCGTGTCCGCAAGCTGATGAGATCTGCTAAAGCGGTGAGTCCTTCTTTGGCGACAGTTGACAGAAATCGTTCGGCATCTGGTTGTTGTTTCTGATTCAGCCCATGGATAACATCCATTTCTTCCAATTCAGATAATCTTTCGGTGTTTGAGTGCTCAAGTTCTAAGCGGACTCTTTCTCCTAATTGTATTCCAGCACTGTCTTTTTGGAAAAGCTGCATAAAAATTCCGTATGGAATCTGGGAAAGTGTATCATTCGTTTGATTATTAACATATTTTTCGCAAAGGCTTCGCCATATACCATTCTCCTTGATAGGGTACTTGTCACCATTTTTATTAATAAATTGTTTCCGCTTAATAAGCTCGATTAAAGCTAATGGATCAGCTTCACCATTTGTTGTTCGTAGGTCAGAGTAGCGTGAATTCAATTCTAGTCGTCGGCGTGATTTCCCTTCTGAATCTGCATCACGCCAATTCCGATCTGGAAATATATCTAGATGCCATAATAGGCTACCTATCAATTCATTAGCTTTTTCTTCATCAACAGCATGTTCATCATTACTCCAATCCAGAGCCACATTATAGCTGTATTTGATGAACTTACGCACCGGGATCGGTTCGATTTCTGGATGGATGAGCTTGATAATTTCCTCAAGCCGCGAGAGCATCATCGAAGGGGGTTCACTGGTTTTGCCTAAACTTTTCCAAGCCATTGCTGATATTAGTTTAAATACTGAGTTGTAACTGCCGGCCGCAGTGTCAAAACTGGCATCAAGAAAGTTGCTATCTCTGAGAGTGAAAAAATTTTGAAGCCCTTGGGCATCACTCTGATCTTCTGTTTCTAAATAAACAAGCCCGGATTCGTTGTGATTACGATAGAAGGTTATAGACTTACCTTCTTCAGCAATATAAGAAGAGGGAATCTCTCCACCCAAGGAACTTGCAGCAATAAGCTTTACATCCTCTAGCTCAATGGAATTTGCGCGTTTTTCCCACAGTTTGACAAATTGCTGAGCTTCTTCTTTGAGAAGGTTTTTTACTCGGAAACATCGGTGTTTAGAATTCGCTTCGCTTTCAAAAGAATTAGCTACAAGCTCGACAGCAACTGACGCTAAAATCCAACTATTCATTTATCACCCCCATAAGAAACCATCCGTGTTGCATCAGAGTACATCCTGAGCATTCCGGCGGTAAGCATCTGCTCTGCTAGTGAACGTTCGTTTTCTTCAAATATAGTTGCATCAAGATCGTTGAGAAGATTCTCAGAACTAGCTGCGTTCCTTCCAATAATTAGGCGGCAATGATGATATAACCAGTCAGTCATGAAGTGTTCAAACTCGATCTCTTTTCCACAAGGAATGCCAGCCATAACCAAGGCATCTATCGATTCGAGACGTAGTGTAAAATGTCTTCGTCCTTTCCAAGCATTCCCTATACCGCATGAAACGACTGTATTGCCAAAAAAACCTCTAATTTTCCCCAACTGTTGAGTACTTAATTCACCCCCTAACTCAGTTGCTTTCAATGTTGCAGCTTTGTCTATATTACTTAATTGGTTTTTATAATTCTTTTGTGATGCTCTTCTAAGCTGAGGATGTGTATTAGCACAATCCAGAATGAATCCGGATCTATTGCATGTGATAATAGCTTCTGCTCGACCAGCCATCATTATTACCGACCATATTCCTGTCCAAGTCACTAAGGAACGAACGCGATCAACTACGGAAGCAGAATGATAACTGAGAATATTATCTACCCCCTTACGATAAAGCTCTTCCCAATCATCATGTATCAGTTCAGTCGAGGTTGAGAATGCCACTTCATCGGCAACAGGTTTTTTATCAGCTATACCAGCATCTTGTAGAGTCTTTGCGAGCATTTCGAGTGGTGATTCATCATTATTTGGGTAGAGACATTGGAATCCTTTTCGAATTCGTTCGAGACGGTTCAGGTCCTTATCTGTTCTCAATATAATAAATGCATATGTCCCCGCACCACGGAAATATCTTCTCTCTAATAGTATTTGCTCTTTACCCCTTCTCGTTCTTGCATCCCAATGCACTAACGACTTAGTAAAGGGGAAGAAGTGTGTCCTTTCCCAACTCTTAGATTTTACTAAATTAGGGAGTTCTAATTCTAATGACCTGAGAAGCTTTGATATTGCTTGCTCCGAATGCATGTCCAAGAGAACATTCCGTTTTTCTTCTTCGGGTAATGTTTCATCACGAATGAGTCTTCTCGAAAAATCATGTGCTACACGTTGAATTAATATTTTACCTTCCGTTGGCTCTAGTCCACCAGGTGAGCAAATAACAAAGTTGAGTAACTCGATGCCGGGATATTGCCCGGCACCGTCGATATCGAATACCCCCCCAAAGACCTTTAATGAAACAACTGGTGCCTTTATATCTGACATTTAAATTAAGCTCCTCCGCTCACTTGGATGACGCCCATATCTAGGGATACAGTGCTGACTTTCCCATTCATAAATAAGGATATTTGTGCGCTGCCGGTGCGGCCTCGTTCTGCCAGTTTTCCTAGAAAAGCTCTAATTCTCTTCATCTGGTGGGCATAGAAACCTTCGGAGATGAAACCTGATGCTGAACGAATAACACACTCGAATGCCATCAAGTCGAGGGCAATATTAAGTGGTTCTTCGGTTTTATCATCTATACGGATAACTATTCTTCTATCCAACCAATCAACAGAATCTGTAAGTAACCATTTCGTTTCTTGGCTACCCCATGCGGCTTTTTCCGAGAGTAAACTAATATCTCGAATGGGAATCTGGCGGGCAATGATTGCAGCATCTGCACTTGCTCTTCCGAAGGCAGGGTCAACTAAAAATAATGTTGTTGCTGTCGATGAGAGGCGAAGCCCTTGAATACCATGTAATCCTGCAACTACAAGATTTTTCATCCTAAGTTTTGCTTGTGGTTTCATCTCACCTTCGAGCATTTCTAGAAAATCGTCTCCATACTTGAAGCCTAATCGTGAAAGCATATCCTTAGTATCATTATTGCCATCAAAAAATGAGCGTCTTCTAAGACCGGCAACGACCCGTTTTATATATTCAGCCTCTCTTGACAGGTCGGTTCGGCTTTGTGGCGTGCCGATTACTTCATCTATTCCATTTGCGGCATCGATAATCTTTTTATTGTTACCAATAGTGATACTGTACAATAAGTCTAATTGACCCGTTGGATAAACTTCTTCTCCATTCAGTAATTTTTCATCGACCGAACGTCGTGCAATTTTACCTGGATCCAATTTAGAAATGTCCTCTAGGATGGGGATTCCTCTGAAAAGTCTATCTTCTGGAATTTCTGTAGGGCGACAAAAAAGTAGGTTATAGAACGCATACTCACTTTGCCATCCTAGTTCCGGTGATCGGCTATTTTTTCTCCTAACATCCTCACAAGTTAGTCCGCCTGTAACGATATAGGCGATCAGCATCAACATTTCACGGATGGTTATAACATGTCCCAATCGTTCGACTGTTGAGAAGAATCTCTCTAATTTATTAATGCGGATATGAGAGTTTGTGCCATCATCTCCTAGCAGTTCCCTGTTTTTACGGATTGGGCAGGTAAGTTCTAAAGAGCAGGAATTACAGCTGGATGTCCAGCGTCTGCCATCTCCGATCCAGTGCCCCAAGGTTCTTCTCACTAAACTTTCGGAGCCATTGAGTTTATGGGCAGCAATTGACTGGAAATTAAGATTGACGATGTGTAGATGGTTATCAGTGGATGAGAGGCCAGTCTCAAAGGTTTGTTTAAAGAGGTGCCTGAGTTCGACGCAAACCTTGTCAGCTGATTGTGAGCTAATAATAGCACGTAGCCGACCTTCATTTGCACAAAGCACTAGAGACTCTCCCTGAGAGTTACCGTACTTTTCTAGGAATTTTGCCGCACTGTCAGGGTCTATCTCCGAGAAGTCTTTGTGAATCCTTAGAGCGGTTTGGGTACTGGGCTCAATAGGGGGAATGATAGACCTCCCATCACACTGAGTTAGTAGCAGTTTCCTGCTTTCTGCAGCCCCGTAGCCCAAGTAATTACTGAGTAACTTACGGCATAAATGTGTTTTTCCATGGCCGGCATCACCTGTAAGTACGATACACCGAGCTCCTGCATGTAGTGCTGAAAGAATATATTTTAGGGCCTCGGTATCTAACGATAGAGAATCTTCATCTGTTTGATATTCCTCGTATATCTGCTCATGTGAAACCGAAAAAGGTAGATACCGGTTCATTCTGGCAACATTTCCGTTTGTTCTGGGGTGTCGTTGTTCCTGCATGTTACCTGTTTCCTTATGGAGATTCGGTGAGGGGCCCAAAAGAGGTTTTAGTTTAAAAATACGGTATAAACTGGCAAGTCACACCAAAATGGACTAGAGGCGAAATCCAAACTAAAACCATGAATTGTTGCTCTATAATACCTTCATTCATATGGGTTAGAAATGGTAAACCTTACACTTTATGTTACCAATTGGTTGAAGAAAATCAATTTTAGGCTTTTTATGAATAAGAGGTACGGTTTATCTGTGTATAAGATATAACCGTTTTAATACCCATTTTGAGTGTTAAAAAATCTATACAAACATGGGGACTTGATTATAACTCTACAGCGAGAGGGGAGTTATAGAGGTCATCATTGCAATGGTAATTATTTTAATCTAAATTATTTTGATTGATATCTTTTCCGTTGGTGGAGCCGAGATGGTTGAAAAAATGTTATAGAGCCAGCGTTTGGATCTATAACATTTACATTATCATCTATATAATATTCAGTTGTTCAGAATTTCAGAAACTATTTTGGCTATTTTATTTGCTAGTAGTGGTGGTACGGCATTCCCAACCTGGTGGTACTGTTGGGTACGACCACCCTGGAAAAAGTAGTTGTCTGGGAAAGTCTGTAGCCGAGCAGCTTCTCGCACAGTCAAACTTCTGCATTGTACCGGGTCATAATGGATGAAATAGTGTCCATCCTTGGAAATGTGGCTGGTAATCGTTGTCGAAGGATTATCTTTGATTTGTACTCTAAATCGGTCCGAAAACTTGCCTGACTCCCAGTTCTTATGGGCAGGGGCTAGTCGTGGCAAATTAAATTCCTTATGTCCCTTGGGCGATCGGTTGTAGATAGACGCGAAAGTTGCGGCATAACCGTAACGACCCAAATCGTCTATGCGATGGCCACGAGTTTCATGGTTAAGCCACACATTCAGGTGAGGGTCTAATAACCATTTATCTAGGTAGTCGTGTCCAGTTTGTCCAGAAGAACCGGTTTTTTTAGGCAGCCTTATACTTCCTGTAGTCAAGACGCAGCCGATACTGGCTGAGGTTTTTTGCAGATAAGGAGCTAAAATTTTCACGGTATCATCAGATGTTAATGCAGCTTCTGCCAGTGTTTGCAGTTCCTTGCCAACCCGCTCTTCCCACAACGCATTGGAGTCCCTCTCTTTGCTTAACAAACTTCTCAAGGCAGGGAGACCCCCAATAGCATCTTTGACGGATACTGAGTTTTGGCAGGACAACTTGGGCAACTTGTCTTGATAGCGATCTTCCCTTACCCCTAACAAAATGACTCTATGGCGAGCCTGAGGTATGCCAAAGTCTTCGGCACGAATGATATATTTCGTTAGATCCAGCTGACTCGGATCATCACCATCACTAAACACTTGATCGCTGACGAGTGACACTATGTGATAGCGCTGACCTTTTTTCTCTGCACTCAAGGCAGCATTTGGATTGGCGAGGTCTTTCAGGATTTCATGGAATATTTTTTTGCCATTTATGGTCGACGAGAGAATTCCTTTAACATTCTCCATGACAAAAATATCCGGTTGATAGTTTTGTATGATCCTCAAGTATTCACGATAGAGAAAATGGCGATGATCATCTTCTGCCTTGTAATCAGCGTTACCTTTGTTTCTGGCTCTACCTACCAGTGAATACGCTTGGCAAGGCGGCCCACCAATTAACACCCAGGGTTCTTCAGTGGGGCGTTTATCTAATGCTGCTTTAATTGAAGCATCAAGAGTAGCATTTCCATCAACGCTGCCAATTTCTATGCACATAGCTTCTTTACCGGCTTTATGCCAAAGATCTTCTGTTTCACAGCTGTATGGTTTTTCGGCTTGGCCATTGCAAAAGCGATAGTAATCACCCAGTTTGCTTGGTCTACTACTACAGAGTAATCGATAGAAGGCTCGGAGACGGAGAGTTTGGTGAGCAATAGGATCCTTTTCAGCTGAAACTGCGATCTGGAACGCGGTCCCGTTTTTCAACGAAGAGAAGCCTTCACCCAAGCCACCAGGTCCGGCAAAAAGATCTACTATTGGAATCGGTAATGAAGTTGTACTCATGAGTTCTTTTTGTAGTTTTAATAAGGTAACCAGGATACCAGGAAGAGGCGCAAACGGGAAGTAATCATGGATGTCGTCGACCAAAAAACACGCTCTAGAATGATGTCAGGCATCAAAAACAAGAATACGCGGCCGGAAATTTTCGTACGTAAGTACTTACATGCGAAAGCTTTTCGATTCAGACTGCACGTTGCAGATTTACCCGGAAAACCCGATCTGGTTCTTCCCAAGCACAAATTGTGCATCTTTGTGCATGGCTGTTTTTGGCATCGCCATGAAGGATGTCGTTATGCTACGACTCCGGCTACTCGCACAGAGTTTTGGACTAAAAAACTTGCATCGAATAAACAACGCGATATTCGCGTCAAGATGCAACTGCTTGACGCTGGATGGCGAGTCTTCGAAATCTGGGAGTGCGGTCTTAGAAAGAAAGATGGTGATTCCTTAAGTTGGTTGCCAGAGTTTATCAACAGCGGTGTTCAGACTCTCAGTTGGCCTGACTATGTTTGCAGTGGGGATATGTAGTCAGGCCACAAGCTCCATTCGTTCTTGGTTAGAACTTCCCCATTACCCCAAATCCCCCCCATTGCTGGCGATCACTTTCTTATACCACCAGAACGATTTCTTGCGGGTGCGGGCGAGGGTGCCGTTGCCCTGGTCGTCGCGGTCGACGTAGACAAAGCCGTAGCGCTTGCTCATTTCGCCGGTCGAGGCGGCCACCAGGTCGATGCAGCCCCAGGTGGTGTAACCCAGCACCGGCACGCCGTCGGCGATGGCGTCGGCCATGGCGCGGATGTGTTCGCGCAGGTAGCTGATGCGGTAGTCGTCCTCAATCTCGCCTGCTGCATTGAACTCGTCGTGTGCGCCCAGGCCGTTTTCCACCAGGAACAGCGGCTTTTGGTAGCGGTCGTACATCATGTTCATGGTGATGCGCAGCCCCAGCGGATCGATGCCCCAGCCCCAGTCGCTGCGCGGCAGGTGCGGGTTCGCCAGCGATTTCACCACGTTGGCGGCGCTGCTGTTGTTGTCGTTCATGTCGGCGGAGGCGCAGCGCGAGGCGTAGTAGCTGAAGGAGACGAAGTCGACGGTGTGCTTCAGGATGTCGGCGTCTTCCGGTTCCATGACGATGCTGACGCCTTTCTCGCGGAAGACGCGGGCAGCGTAGGAGGGGTAAGCGCCGCGCGCCTGCACGTCGATAAAGAACAGGTTCTCGCGGTCTTTCTCCAGCGCGGCCCACACGTCTTCCGGCTTGCTGGACCACGGGTAGAAGTTGCCGCCGGCCAGCATGCAGCCCACCTGGTTGGCGGGGTTCACTTCGTGGGCGATGCGCGTCGCCAGCGCGCTGGCCACCAGTTCGTGGTGCGCGGCCTGGTATTTCACCTGTTCGGGGTTTTCGTCCGCTTCAAACACCAGCCCCGCGCCGGAGAACGGGCTGTGCAGCAGGATGTTGATCTCGTTGAAGGTGAGCCAGTATTTCACCAGCCCGTCGAAGGCTTCGAAGCAGGTGCGGGCGTAGCGGGTGAAGAACTCCACCATCCTGCGGCTGCGCCAGGAGCCGTATTCGGTCACCAGGTGCATCGGCACGTCGAAGTGGCACAGGGTCACCAGCGGCTCGATGCCGTATTGGCGGCATTCTTCGAACAGGCTGCGGTAGAAGGCGATGCCTTCGGGGTTGGGCGTCAGCTCGTCGCCGTTGGGGTAAATCCGACTCCAGGCGATGGAGGTGCGGAACACGGTAAAGCCCATCTCCGCCATCAGCGCGATGTCGTCGCGGTAGCGGTGGTAGAAATCGATGGCGTCGTGGCTGGGGTAAAACTCGTCGTCGCGCAGGCTAAAGCGCTTCTCCAGCCCGAATTTGACCGCCATGCGGTGCGGGCCGTGCGGGATCATATCGACGGTAGTCAGCCCTTTGCCGCCCTCGCGATAGCCGCCTTCCGCCTGGTTGGCGGCCAAAGCGCCGCCCCATAAAAATCCTTTAGGGAATGTTGAATCGGACATGCAATCCTCTAGTGTCTCAATGCGTTGCGCTGGCGGCGTTCGCCGCCGGTGCGGTTTGGCCGGGCGCGGCGGCGTTTTCCGGCAGATCCTCGAAGCCCAGCATCAGCGTGAGCGCGAACGACAGCACCACCGAGAGCGCCATCACCGCCACCACCCACACGATGCTCATCGGGTTGGCCGGATCGAAGAACTGCACGCTGGTGAACAGCCCGGGCGAGGCCATCGAATGGCTGGCCAGCCCGCCGATGCCGGCGACCGCGCCACAGACGAAGCCGCTGATCAGGCTGGCGACCAGCGGCCGCTTCAGGCGCACCGCCACGCCGTACAGCGCCGGTTCGGAAATCCCCGCCACGATGGCGGAGGCCGCGGCGGCCAGCGCGGTCTGGCGCAGTTCGCGGTTCTTGGTTTTCAGCGCCACCGCCAGCGAAGCGCCGCCCAGCGACAGGTTGGCGCCGATCTCCGAAGGCATCACCATGCCCTCTTTGCCGGTCTCGGCGATGGTCTGGATGATGGTCGGGGTGAATACCCGGTGCATGCCGGTGATCACCAGCAGCGGCCAAATCGCCCCCATGATGGCCACGGAAAGCCAGCCCAGGTAGCCGTGCACGGTGTAGACCAGCGCAGAGATGCCGCTGCCGATCCAGATGCCGAGCGGGCCGATAAGCAGAATGGCGATCGGCGCGGCGATCAGCACGATCAGCATCGGCTTGAGGAAGTTCTTGGTCACCGCCGGGGTGATGCGATCCACCCCGCGTTCGATGTGCGACAGGATCCAGGTCATCACCAGCGCCGGGATCACCGTGTAGGTGTATTTCACCGCAGTCACCGGGATGAAGGCGAATTCCACCGCCTGGCCCTGCGCCGCCTTGGCCATCAGATCGATAAAGTTGGGATGCACCAGCACCCCGGCGATGGCGATCGCCAATGACATGTTGGTTTTGAACTTCAGCGCCGCCGAGGCGGCGACCATCACCGGCAGGAAGAAGAACGCGCCGTCGCCGATCACATTGAGGATGACGAGGGTCGAGGAGCCTTTCTCGAATACGCCGGCCATATCCAGGATCATCGCTAGCAGCTTCACCATCGAGCCGCCGATGATGGCGGGGATCAGGGGCGACATGGTGCCCACCAGCGCGTCGAGAATGCCGGCGCCGATGCCCTTCAGGGTGAGCTTGCGTTTCACCGGGGCGGCGGGGGCCGCCGCGCCCGGCATGCCGAGCGCCAGCACCGCCTGATAGGCCTTGGCCACCTCGTTGCCGATGATCACCTGGCACTGCTCGCCGCTGTGCACCACGCCCAGCACGCCGTCGATGGCCTTCAGCGCCGGCGTGTCGATCCGCGCTTTGTCTTTCACCACGAATCTCAGGCGGGTCATGCAGTGGGTCACGGCCTCGATATTGCCCGCGCCGCCCAGGGCGGCCACGATGGCGTGCGAGATCTCTGCGTAGTTCTTCGGCATGGCGTGTCGTCTCTCAGATAGCAATTCGGGTAGCCCAAAGGCGAATATTTACTGCCTGGGCGATCCGTCGTTCCATCCGTATGAAACGCCCATAAGAAACCGGTTTCACAAAATCATGTATTGGTGTTTTGTAGTTGGCAAGAACTATGATTTTTGGCGTTGCGTTTTCGTGATCTGGATCGTCAGAGGTCAGTGCGCACAGGCGCGCAGGGGCGCGAAAGCGTTCCAAACGCCGGGCGTCTTGGGTAGACTGCGCTGAACCCATGGATTTTGGCGGCGCACAGATGGCAACGATACTCGAGGTGGCGAAAAAGGCCGGCGTTTCAAAGGCGACGGTGTCGCGCGTTTTGTCCGGCAGCGGCTATGTCAGCGAGGAGAAACGCGCATTGGTGGATAAAGCCATCGCGGAAACCGGCTATCGGCCCAACCTGCTGGCGCGCAGCCTGGCGACCAATACCACCCAAACCCTCGGCCTGGTGGTCACCAATACCCTCTACAGCGGCAACTATTTCAGCGAACTGATGGCGCAGTCGGCGCGCATCATGGAGGCGAACGGCCGCCAACTGATCCTGGCGGACGGCAAGCACACCGCCGAAGAGGAGCGTGCCGCCATTCAGTTTTTGCTGGATCTGCGCTGCGACGGGGTGATCATCTATCCGCGTTTTCTGTCGATCGCGGAAATGGACGAGATCGTCTCCCAACACCGCCAGCCGATTCTGGTGATCAACCGGCGGCTGCGGCTGAACGACAGCTACTGCATCTTCAGCGATCAGCACGCCGCCGGCGCGGCGGCGGTGGCGCACCTGATCGCGCGCGGCCATCGCGACATTGCCTTTATCACCGGCTCGCTCGATTCCCCCACCGGGCTGGAGCGGCTTTCCGGCTACAAGTCCGCGCTGGCGCAGCAGGGCATTGCGGTTAACGAGGCGTTGATCGTCGAAGGGAAATGGCACGCGCAAAGCGGCGTGGCGGCGGTCGATGCGCTGCTGGCCGGCGGGCAGCCGTTCAGCGCCATCGTCGCCGGCAACGACGAAATGGCCATCGGCGCGATGAAGCGGCTGGCGGAGCGCGGCGTGGCGGTGCCGGAGGCGGTATCAGTCATCGGCTTCGACGACATCCCGCTGGCGCCCTATACCGTGCCGTCGCTGTCGAGCATGAAGATGCCGGTCACCGAGATGATCCAGGAGACCATCAACCGCCTGCTGTCGATGCTGGACGGCGGCGAGCTGAGCAAGCGCCCCAGCTTCCCGGCCAGCCTGATCGAGCGCGAGTCGGTAGCGGCGGGGCCGCATTTTCAAAAGGGGTAAAACGGTAGGGTTGGCTTACTGTTCGCCACGGTAAGTCATATAAATTTTCTGTACTTCGGGATCGTCCATGCTGCCGTAGGAGATATTTTCTTTATCTAAACCATCCAGGCCTTTTATTCCACCGATGATGGTTGGCCAATCATCGCGGCTGGCTATGTTGATGACAAAAGGTTGCAGATATTGGTCGAGATGTCTCTGAGCGGGGGCGTTTATCTCGTCAGTCAAGGCCTGAAGGTAGTCATGCTTATTCGTTTCTGCCCAATTAATGCTGAACCCGGCACGGAAGCTGAGCTCCATGAAAACTAACAAAATCGTGCGGCCGTTGCCGTCCAGAAAGGGATGCGCGAAAGCCAATAATCCCATGACTTCCCCTGGCCGTTCCCTGAAGCGTTGTTCGTCTGCTGCAAGCCGCAGCGCATAATCAACGGCCCTGCGGATAGAATCAGGACGTTCGAAGACCGTATGGCGCGGTTCGTTCTTTGAGCCTTTGAAGACGGCAAGATGGGGGACCAGCGTGTTTCTGTCCTTTCCCGCCCAAGGATAGAAGCCAGAGAACAGGATTTCGTGAACTTTCAGAATAGACGGGTAGCCTATGCGCTGCGTTTGGGCGAGGTAGCTGAGGGCGTCTTCGATGCTTAATTCGAATGAAAGATGTTCTGCCTTTTTTATTTCATCGGGATCTTTAAGCTTCAGGCTATTTTGCAAATAGCCGTTGGCATCAAAATCGCCGAAAGGATCAAACATCATGCTTTGAATTTCTTGCGAACGGCCCTCTGTTCGCGGAAATAACGCCCCTGAAGGCTGAGAATTTCAGATTTGGTCAGGATACCTTTTCGTTTAAGGTTAACCAGTAATTGTTCCACTTCATCCAATTCGACAGCGTCGTCAGCCAGGCCGGTAATGGCCACCGCCATACGGCTCATGCCGTCGCGGGAATGTGTAATTTCATGGTCTTTAGCCAGTTGATGAACATAGCTGGCAACACTAACGATGGCTCTTTGGGTCATGGGGCATCCTCCATTATTGGTCATATTTTAGCATGCCAACACGGCGATGTCGCTAAAGCGCAGCGCGTTGCGATGCGTCAGCGTGCCCCATGGACGCGGTTTTTCGCCCTTACCCCAACCCACCAATCCTTCCCCGAATCTCCTCCTCCGGCAGAGCCACGCCGATAAACACCAGCGTACTCTTGCGCTCTTCCTCCGGCAGCCACTCCCGATCCCAGTCGGCGTTATACAGCCGCTGTACGCCCTGGAACAGCAGGCGGCGCGGCTCGTCTTCGATGGACAGTATGCCTTTGTAGCGCAGCAGGTTGTCGGCGTATTCCAGCAGCAGGCCTTCCATCACGTCGGAGATTTGCATCAGCGGCAGCGGGCGCTCCAGCGTCACGACAATTGAGCGGATGCCGCTCTGCGGCTGCGGGATGCGGCGGAACAGCGGGGCCGGCGGCGTCAGGTTCAGTTTGTCGTTCAGCGTAAAGCCTTCGATGTCGAACAGCACGCTCAGATCGATATCGCCGTGAGTCACCTTATACACCGGCGCGCGGGCGTTCATCCGCTGCAGCCGCTGGATCAGCGCCTC
The DNA here is from genome assembly GCF_051803255.1 of Serratia bockelmannii. Taxonomy (NCBI): domain Bacteria; kingdom Pseudomonadati; phylum Pseudomonadota; class Gammaproteobacteria; order Enterobacterales; family Yersiniaceae; genus Serratia; species Serratia bockelmannii. The sequence continues at coordinate 560,839 of NZ_CP196512.1, forward strand.
GCAGTCCGGCGCCACGTCGGTTTTGGTCAGCAGGAGGCGGTCGGCGTAGCCCACCTGCGCCTGGGCGATGCTGAACTGGCTCAGCTGCTGCTCGGCGTGCGCCGCGTCCACCAGGGTGATGATGCCGTCCAGCAGGAAGCGCTCGCACAGGATCTCGTGCGAGAAAAAGGTCTGGGTAATCGGGCCGGGATCGGCCATGCCGGTGCATTCGATGATCAGCCGGTCGAACGCCAGCTGGCCGCTGTCGACGCCGTCCAGCAGATCCAGCAGCGCGTCCGCCAGTTCGTTGGACTTGCTGCAGCAGATGCAGCCGTTACTCAACGTGGTGATGCGGCTGGCACGATCGCCGATCAGCGCATCGTCGATCGGCACTTCGCCGAACTCGTTCTCGATGACCGCGATTTTATAGCCGTGTTCGGCGTTCAGGATGTGGCGCAGCAGGGTGGTTTTGCCGGCGCCCAAAAAGCCGGTCAGGATGGTGACTGCAATGGGTTTCATACGGGTCCTTGTGACTGCGGGTTAACAGCAGCGCATGCCGCCTTTGCCGTCGCCGCCGTAGCGCGCTTGCTGGCGCTCGCGGAAAAATTCTTTATAGGTCATCACCGGCTTGTCCGGGTGGTTGTCTTTCATGTGCTGGACGTAGGTATCGTAGTCAGGCACGCCCACCAACATGCGCGCCGCCTGCCCGAGGTACTTCCCCGCCTGGCCGAGATTTCCGAACATAAGCCTTCTCCAACTTTACCCTGCATCACTACAGCGCTTGCTTTAGCCTGATATTAGGGGAAGCCGGGGGATGGGGTTCCCGCAGGGATGCCCCACCTCCGGGTCGCCCCGGGTATCTCTATTGCATCGCGCCGCACGCCTGGCATCTTGCGATACGCAGGCCGTGCGGCTTTGGGTACTACTTAACGTTTATTATGCAGGGTATCCGTTAAATCACATCAATGCTGGGTCGAAACTTTGACCTCCCCCTCAGTTACGCCGTCGGCGGGCGCGGCCTGCGGCACCGGCACGTAAGGCGTTTCCTGGTCGGTGCGTTTCGGGTTTTTGTGCGCCGCCATCGCGGTTTTCACCCCGTAGAAGATGATGCTGTACACCACCAGCAGGAACAGAATGCTCAGCCCGGCGTTGGTGTAGTTGTTTATCACGATGTGGTTCATGTTGGCGATCTGCTGGGCGCTCAGCTCGGCGCCGCCCTCGGCTATTTTGCGTTTGTACTCGCCGGCCAGGAAGAAGAAGCCTTCCAACTGCGGGTTGTCGCTGAACAGCTTCAGCCCCAGCGCGTAGGTGGTGCAAATCAGCAGCCACACCGCCGGCAGCACGGTCACCCAGATGTATTGGGTGCGCTTCATCTTAATCAGCACCACGGTGCCCAGCACCAGTGCCACGGCGGCCAGCATCTGGTTGGAGATGCCGAACAGCGGCCACAGGCTCTTCACGCCGCCGAGCGGATCCACCACGCCCTGATACAGCAGGTAGCCCCACAGCCCGACGCAGCCGGCGGTGCCGATGATGCCGGCCACCAGCGAGTCGGTTTTCTTCAGGAACGGCACGAAGTTGCCGAGCAGATCCTGCAGCATAAAGCGGCCGGAGCGGGTGCCGGCGTCCAGCGCGGTCAGGATGAACAGCGCCTCGAACAGAATGCCGAAGTGATACCAGAAGCCCATATTGGCGCCCGGAATGATCTGGTGGAACACGTGGGCGATGCCCACCGCCAGCGTTGGCGCGCCGCCGGCGCGGTTCAGCACCGAAGGTTCGCCGATGTCGGTGGCGGTCTGCAGGATCTGTTCCGGGCTGATGACGAAGCCCCAGGAGCTGACCGCCGCCGCCGCATGCACGGTCACGTCCTTCAGCGAAGCCATGATCATCGGCGCGTCTTCGGTGCCCAGGCGGTGCAGATCCGGCATGGTGATGCCCAGCGACGCCGGCGGGGTGTTCATGGCGAAGTACAGGCCCGGCTCGATGATGGAAGCCGCCACCAGCGCCATGATGGCGACGAAGGACTCCATCAGCATCGCGCCGTAGCCGATAAAGCGCGCGTCGGTCTCATTGGCCAGCAGCTTCGGCGTGGTGCCGGAGGCGATCAGCGCGTGGAAGCCGGAGACCGCGCCGCAGGCGATGGTGATGAACAGGAACGGGAACAGGGTACCTTTCCACACCGGGCCGGTGCCGTCGACGAACTGGGTGACCGCCGGCATTTTCAGCTCAGGGTTGAGGATCACGATGCCGATCGCCAGCCCGACGATCACGCCGATTTTCAGGAAGGTGGCCAGGTAGTCGCGCGGCGCCAGGATCAGCCACACCGGCAGCAGGGCGGAGACAAAGGCGTAGCCGATCAGCGTGAAGGTGATGGTGGTGTCTTTAAAGGTCAGCGCCGGGCCCCAGTACGGGTCGTGCGCCACTACGCCGCCGAACCAGATGGCGGCCACCAGCAGCACGATGCCGATGATTGACACTTCACCCACGCGGCCGGGGCGCAGGTAGCGCATGTAGATGCCCATAAACAGCGCGATCGGCACGGTGGAGCAGACGGTGAACACGCCCCACGGGCTTTCCGCCAGCGCTTTCACCACGATCAGCGCCAGCACCGCCAGGATGATGATCATGATCAGGAAGCAGCCGAACAGCGCGATGGTGCCCGGTATCGGCCCCATCTCTTTTTTGATGATCTCACCGAGCGAGGCACCGTTGCGGCGCGAGGAGATGAACAGCACCATAAAGTCCTGCACCGCCCCCGCCAGCACCACGCCGCCCAGCAGCCACAGCGTGCCGGGCAGGTAGCCGACCTGCGCGGCCAGCACCGGCCCCACCAGCGGCCCGGCGCCGGCGATGGCGGCGAAGTGGTGGCCGAACAGCACGTTCTTGTTGGTCGGCACGTAGTTCAGGCCGTCGTTGTTGACCACCGCCGGGGTGGCGCGGCCGGCGTCCAGCTTCATCACCTTGGTGGCGATGTACAGGCTGTAGTAGCGGTAGGCCACCAGATACACCGCCACCGAAGCGACGACGATCCACAGCGCGCTGATGTGTTCGCCGCGGCGCAGCGCCACCACGCCGAGGCAGGCTGCGCCGAGTATCCCCAGCAGCATCCACGGAATGTGCTTTAAAATCCCCTCTCGTTTCATGAGGTATCCTTAATTCCAGTCTGCAAAATATGAATGAACTCATCCGCTTGTAAGAGATGTCAGAGTGGCGCGGTGAGCCGTAGCGTCTTTCCCGAGGTAAGGCGGGTTTAGGAACAGCTCATCATCGCCGGGGGTAAGGGGGGAAGACAGGCGTATTTCGCTCAGCGGTCAGATCCGCCGGGTGAACGGTTGGATTGGCGGGGTGAGCGGTTTGTTGCAGAACCAACAGTCGCCCGCCAGCCGCTGTTGCCAATGCAGCACCCGCTTTAACCCGCCGGCTTTAAACCTTCGGTTTATCAGCCAGATGCCTTAACGCGGCGGTTGGCACGCATTCTGCTATCGGATTTATAACCAAAACAAGGTTTTCAATATTTGGAAATCAATAATGGTTATATGCGCGCCGCATAACGGCGCCGACGGTCAGAGGGAGAGAAGCATGTCAGCAGCAAACCACTCGCAGCAGCCGATTCAGTTCGCCTACTGGGTGCCGAACGTTTCCGGCGGCCTGGTGATCAGCAATATCCCGCAGCGCACCGGTTGGGACATCGGTTATAACCGCAAGCTGGCGCAGATCGCCGAGCGCGCCGGTTTCGACTACGCGCTTACCCAGATCCGCTTCACCGCCGGTTACGGCGCGGAAAACCAGCACGAGTCGGTGTCGTTTTCGCAGGCGCTGCTGGATTCTACCGAGAAGCTGAAGGTGATCGCTGCGCTGCTGCCGGGGCCGTGGAACCCCACGCTGGCGGCCAAACAGATCGCCACCATCAGCCATCTTTCCAACGCGCGCATCGCGGTGAACATTGTCAGCGGCTGGTTCCGCGGCGAGTTCAAGGCCATCGGCGAGCCGTGGCTGGATCATGAGGAGCGCTACCTGCGTTCGGAAGAGTTTATCCGCTGCCTGCGCGGCATCTGGACTGAGCCCAGCTTCACCTTCGCCGGCGATTTCTACCGTTTCCGCGACTACTCGCTGAAGCCGAAGCCGCTGGCGCCGTTGCCGGAAATTTTCCAGGGCGGCAGCTCACGTGCGGCGCGCGACATGGCTGCGCGGGTCTCGGACTGGTATTTCACCAACGGCAACAGCGTGGAGGGCATTCGCCGGCAGGTGGAGGACATCCAGAGCAAGGCGCAGGCCAATCACCATCGGGTGAAGGTGGGGGTGAACGGTTTCGTCATCGCCCGCGAGAGCGAACAGGCGGCGCAGGCGGTGCTGCAGGAGATCATCGATCACGCCAACCCGGAGGCGGTGCAGGGCTTCGGGCACGAGGTGAAAAACGCCGGGGCGGCTTCGCCCGAAGGCGAGGGCAACTGGGCCAAATCCACCTTCGAAGATTTGGTGCAGTATAACGACGGGTTTAAAACCAACCTGATCGGCACGCCGCAGCAGATCGCCGAGCGCATCATCGCGTTGAAAGACGCCGGGGTGGATCTGCTGTTGCTGGCATTTCTGCACTTCCAGGAAGAGGTGGAGTACTTCGGCCGCGAAGTGATCCCGCTGGTGCGCGAACTGGAGCGCCAGCGGGCGGCGGCCTGAGCGTTCAACCCGTTTGCAGGGTTTGCAGCAGGTGGATAAAGGCGGCGCTGAGCGGCGGCGTGGCCGGCTCATGGCGGGTAAAGACATAAAAGCGCGCGCTGATGTCGATCTCGTGCGTCGGGATTTTCTGCAGGTGCAGCTGCGGGGCGTAGTGCTCGACCACCCGATCGCTCAGCAGCGCGATATAGCCCTGCTGCCTGACCAGGCACCAGGTCGCCAGAAAGGAGTCGGTCTCGACGATCTGGCCGTGCGGCGTGTAACGCTCGGCGATCTCGCGGATGGCGGCGTGCCCCACCGAGCAGGAGCGCGGCACCACCCATTTGGCTTCGGCCGGCGGCTGCCCGGCGGCGGTCAGGTTGCCCCCTTGATAGAGCGAGAAGCGCTCGCTCTTCAGCGCCTGCATGGCCAGATCGGCGCCGCCCGCCGCGCCGTTCAGGCTGCTGACCGCCAAATCCAGTTCGCAGTTTCTCAGCCGGGCGAGCAGGCCTTCCGGGCCGTCTTCCACCACCGTCACCCGGGTATGCGGGTAGCGGCGGTTGAAGCCTTCGAGCACCTGGGGCAGGTAGCACAGCAGCGGATCGACGCTCATCCCCACCCGCAGGCGCTTCTCGCCGCCGGCGCTCATGCCGCGCAGCTCGTCAAACGCGCTGAGCAACTGATTGGTGGCGGCGTCTATCCGCCGGTAAAACAGCTCGCCGACCGCCGTCAGGCGCACGCCGCGGTTGCTGCGCTCCAGCAACCGCGCGCCGATGGACATTTCCAGCTCTTTGAGCACCCGGCTGAGCGTCGGTTGCGAGACGGCCAGTTTTTTCGCGGCATCGTGCAAACTTCCGCAGTGAACGATGTCTTTGAACATCGTCAGATGAGCCAGTTTTGGCATGGTTTTCATGGTGGATCTCCCTGGAAGTGAACGGCATTAGCCGGAGCCGGCGATGCGGCTGTAATAGGCCTGTTTCATCATGCTGTCGTTCAGCAGTTTATTGATGGTCTGGTCGAGCACCGGCGTGGTGACGGAGGCCGGCATCAGCGTGGCGGTGATCTCCACGTCGTCGTCGCCAAAGGGTTCGATATCCAGATGCGAGATAAAGCAGTTTTCTCCTTGCAGCACCTGTTTGAATTTGGCCAGCGCTTCACGCTGTTCATGCTCGAAGGCAATGACGCAAATCTGGTAGGTGGATTCGCCGTTAACGTCATTGAAGGGCTGTTTGTTGACCATATTGACCAGCGGGCGCAGCAGGGTGTTGGCGGCGAGCACGAACAGCGTGGCGGCCAGCGCATCGCCGTACAGGCCGCAGCCGGCGCAGGCGCCAACCGCCGCGGAGCCCCAGAGCGTGGCGGCGGTGTTCAGGCCGCGGATGTTCATCCCTTCTTTCATGATGGCCCCGGCGCCGAGAAAGCCGACGCCGGAGACCACGTAGGAGATGACGCGCACCGCGCCGCCGCTGCCGTCGATGGTCATGGCCAGGTGGACGAAGATCGCCGCGCTGGTGGCCACCAGCGTATTGGTGCGCAGCCCGGCGGTGCGCTGGCGGAATTGTCTTTCGTAGCCGATGGCGGCGCCCAGGACGGACGCGGTCAGCAGCGTCAGCAGTGTATGAATGAAATGCATGATAATAACTCGATGTATTATCCGCTTATCATGAGCCACCCGTGGCGGGGTAACTCTTGATAAACAGGTAGTTAAGTTGGCGGGACCCGTCCCGCCAGGCCAGGGCGGCGCTCAGTGCGAGGCGGCGATCTGCCGGCTGAGCGTCTCGCTGATTTTGTCCGTCAGCGGCTGCATCCCCTCGCGGGTGCGCGTCTCGCGGCGCTGCGCGATGTGATAGCAGCCGTCGAGGGTGCCGGCGCCCAGCAGGAGGACGCGGTCAGACATCATCACCGCTTCCTCTACGCTGTGGGTCACCAGCACGATGGAGCGGGTTTTGATCTGGCGCGTGCTCCAGATGCGCAGCAGATCGCTGCGCAGGTGTTCGCCGGTATAGACGTCCAGCGCGGAAAACGGCTCGTCCAGCAACAGCAGCATCGGTTCTACCGCCAGCGCGCGCGCAAAGCCGACCCGTTGGCGCATGCCGCCGGAAAGCTCGCGCGGGTAGGCGTCGCGGTAGGGCGCGAGACCGACCAGATCGAGCATTTTCAGCGTCTGGGTTTCGACCACCTGCGGCGGCAGATCCTGCGCCTGCAGCCCGAAGGCGATATTTTGATAGACGTTAAGCCACGGGAAAATGGCGAAGGTCTGGAACACCATGTTGATCTGCGGATTCGGCCCCGAGACTTTTTTATCCCCCAGCATCACGGTGCCCAGATCCGGCGCGATCAGGCCGGAAAGTATGCGCAGCAGGGTGGATTTGCCCGAGCCGGACTGCCCCAAAATGCTGACGACCTCGTTATCGTAGAGACGCAGGTTGATTTCATTCAGCACCAGGCGTTTTTCTTTACCGGTAGGCTGAACGCTTTTGCTGACGTTATTAACCGTCAGCAGCGTGGTTTTTTTTACCATCATGATGTTTCTCCACTCAATTAAAAATATGAGCATGGAAAAATGGCCGATAGTTATCGCCGCGCAGGGGTAAAATAAATGCGAGCGCAAATAAGCCTGAGCGTTATCGGACTGTTAATAAGCGTATGCTGGAAGGATTAGCCTGTCAGGCGCGCCGGAGCGGCGTACGCGCAGGCCATGTGCTGAAGGGGTAAAGCGAAGGGATGTGGTAACTGACGCATATCCTGACACTTTCAGGATGCAATGGGATGACTATTGCTCCTGTGACCTCAGCGATTCCAACAATAAAATAAACAACCAACTGTCGCCGTCCATATCATTTCCCCGTTATTTTTCGTGTGGCCATAATACGCGTGATATTGCCTGTGATTCAATGTGGTTAGGCGGAATTATCGCGGCAAAATGTAATTTAATATGAATGCGGGAAAGTTTTTCTTTATTTATTAAACGGGGTGTCAACGAAAATCATGAGAATGAATATAGGCGTTATTTTATGGAAATATAAACCTGAATTAAACGAGAGAATAACAGGGCGGGCGCAAGACAAATAATGAACCGGCCGCAGCGCGCGCTGCGGCCGGTATCGGGTCAGAACTGATACATGATGCCGGTTTCGACAATGTCGTCGGCGCCGGCGCCGACGGCGTTCTGCCGTTGCAGCAGGTTGAGCTTGTACTCCACGTAGGTCGACATATTGGCGTTGAAGCTGTAGTTCAGCGCCAGATCCAGGTATTTGACCAGATCGGCGTCGCCGATGCCGGGCAGGTTACGGCCGCGCGTTTGCAGGTAGGCTACCGAGGGCGTGACGCCGGAATCGAAGTGATACTGCGCGACCGCCTCGACGGCGTCCGCGCGGGGGGCGAAGCCGGCGTAGCGATCGCCGTCGACGTAGGTCATGTTCTCAGTGCGCGCGTAGCTGGCCGCCAGGTAGAGGTTGTCCTGGTCGTATTTCAGCCCCAGGGTCCAGGCCCGGGCGCGATCGCCGTCAGCCAGGCCGAAGCGCTGTTGCGCCAGCGTGCGCGCAGAGTTGGCGTAGGCGCCGCCAACGTTGAGCCCCACGCCGGTGTCGTAGGTGGCGGAAAAGGCGTAGCCATCGCCGTTTTGCGTCTGGATATCCTTCGCCCTTTGAGCGTCGTCCCCCCGATTCTTCCCCTGATATTGCAGGCCGAGATCCAGGCCGTCGACCAGGCCGCCCAGGCTGCGGTTGTGGTAGGTCAGCAGGCCGTTGGCGCGGCCGGTCATAAAGTTGTCGGCCGCTTCGTAGCTGTCGTTGCCGAATTCAGGCAGCACGTCCGTCCAGCCGGCCACGTCATACAGCAGGCCGTAGTTGCGGCCGTAGTCCAGGCTGCCCCAGTGGCCGAACGTCAGCCCGGCGAAGCCCAGCCGGGTATAGCTATTGCCCGGCCCGGCGCTTTCCGGCTGATCGAGCCCCGCCTGATATTCCCATTGGCCATACCCTGTCAGCCCGTCGGCGATCTGCGTCTCGCCTTTGAAACCGAAGCGGGTATAGGAGCGGTCGCCGTTATTGTCGGCGTCGCTGCTGAAGTAATGCACGCCGTTCAGCTGGCCGTACAGATCCAGTTTATTGCCGTCTTTATTGATGATTTCCGCGCCGGCGGCGGCGGCCGGCAGCAGGATGATCAGCGTCATCAGCACGCTTTTATGGTTCATTTCAGTTCCCCAAGTGGATGAAAACAGGGCCGTTAACCGGCCGATTGCGCTTGCGCGATTTTTTTGTATAGGCAGCTGCGGATCCGATCGGTGAGGTGCCGCAGGCTTTCCCGGTTGCGCGCCGCACGCGGGATATTGACGCTGAATTCGTCATCGATCCGTTTGCTGGTCGCGTCCAGGATCAGCACCCGATCGGACATCAGCACCGCCTCTTCGACGTCGTGGGTCACCATCACCATGGCGCGCGTGCGCAGCCGGTTGTCTCCCCACAGCGCCAGCAGATCGCTGCGTAGTTTTTGCGCGGTAAAGATATCGAGGGCGGAGAAGGGCTCGTCCAGCAGCAAGACATCGGGCTCTACCGCCAACGCCCGGGCGAAGCCCACGCGCTGGCGCATGCCGCCCGAGAGCTCGCGCGGCCAGGCGTGCTCATAGCCGGTCAGGCCCACCAGGCGCAGCAGCGCCCCCAGCCGCTCGGCGATCGTCTGCGGCGGCAGCCGTTGCGCCAGCAGCCCGAAGGCGATGTTGTCGTACACCGTCAGCCAGGGGTAGAGCGCGTAGGATTGAAACACCATGCCGGCGTTGGCGCTCGGGCCGCAGACCGGTTTGCCCGCCAGGGTGAGCGTGCCGCTGTCCGGCGGGATCAGCCCGGCCAGCATGCGCAGCAGCGTGGACTTACCCGAACCGGATTGCCCCAGAATGGTGACGAACTCGCCGGCGTGCACGGTCAGCGACACGTCGCGCAGCACGGGGGTGGGGCGCTTGTTTTCGCCGATAAACGTCTTGTTCAGCCGGCGGGCGCTGATAATTACCTCTTGAGTCAGCATGTTGTTCCCCCTTGATCAGTCATATTTGAATTTGGTTTCCGCGATGCGATACAGCGGTTGCCAGACGAAGATGATGCACAGCGCCACCAGCGCGCACATGGCGGCGCAGCCCAGCGCAGACTCCGGGTTCTTGCCGGCGTCGGTGACGACGGAAATGAACGCGCCCAGCCCGGTGGCGCTGAGGGTGGTGCTGCCCCACTGGATCACCTCGGCGGCGATGGCGCTGTTCCAGGCGCCGCCGGCGGCGGAGATGATGCCCGTCACGATGTAGGGGAAGATCGCCGGCAGCATGTAGTAGCGCCACCAGCGCAAACGGCGCAGGCCGAAGGTTTCGCTGACCTCGGTGATCTGCGTTGGAATGGCGGAAACGCCGGCGATCACGTTGAACAACACGTACCACTGGGTGCCCAGCATGATCATCGGAATGGCCCACCAGCCGAGATCCTGGTGATAAATGGCGATGAAGGCGGCGATCAGCGGGTAGAAAATGTTGGGCGGAATGGCCGCCAGGATCTGGATGATCGGCTGGAAGATCTTCACCAGCCGTGGATTCAGGCCGATCCACACCCCCAGCGGCGTGAAGATCGCCACGCTGAGCAGCATGGCCGCAGCCACGCGCGCGGTGGTAAGCAGCATCCACTCCGGCAGCATGGCGAAGTACTGTTTGGGGAAGTATTCCCACAGCCGGTAACCGAACCAGACGCAGGCCAGCACCACGCCGAGATACCACAGGCTGCGCCACAGCCAATTGCCTTTGGCGGCGAGGCGAAACAGGCGGTGCAGGCCGAGGGCGTACCACAGCCGCGGCAGCTTGAACAGCCACAGGTCAGCCAGCGCGCGCAGCGTGCGGCCGAGCGCCGCGCCGACGTGCGAGAAGGCCAGGCTGTTGTAAAACCACGGATTGCCGAGTGGGCGATTGGCGGTGACGTCTTCGTATTTGAAGCGGGCGGTGTAACGCACCAGCGGGCGGAAAACCAGCTGATCGAGCAGCACGATGTTGGCGGCCAGCGCGACGATCGCATACAGGATCGCCGGCACGTTCTGCTGCGCCAGCGCTTCGGCGATATAGGAGCCGACGCCGGGCAGTTCGACCGAGCGATCGCCGACCGGAATGGCTTCGGAGGCCACCAGGGCGAACCAGGCGGCGGATTGCGACACCATGGCGTTCCACAGCAGGCCCGGCACCGAATAGATGAACTCCAGCCGCCAGAAGCGTTGCCACGGGTTGTAATTGAAGCTGCGGGCGGCTTCATCCAGCTCCTTGGGCACGATGCGCAGCGTCTGATACAGCGTCAGCATCATGTTCCAGGCCTGGCCGGTAAACACCGCGAAGATGGCGGTGCACTCCAGCCCCATCACGCTGTGCGGGTAGAGGTTGAGAAAGTACACGGTCGTGAAGGTCAGGAACCCCACCAGCGGCACCGACTCCATAAAGTTGACGAAGGGCAGGATCACCCGGCGCAGCGGCGCATAGCGCGCGGCCAGCACGGCGAACACCACAGAAAACAGCAGCGACCAGGCCATGCCGAGGAGAAAACGCATGCTGGTTCTGAGCGAATAATAAAGCAGGTTCCAGGCATCGAGACTAATGGCAGAGACGTTTTGTTCATTGAAGTCGCCGTGCATGTCGCCCCACGCGCGAATAAAAAAGGCAATGAAGAAAACGCCGATGGCGATAACGATAAAGTCATTTAAATAAGACTTTCTGAAAATAGATGTACCCCGGTTATTTTGCATAACGCAATACCTTATTTTTCCCATAAGAAATCCGTCGCCGCTCGGGTAATAGGCCCGGCGACATCAGATAAATACCGCCACAGCGGTTGAGACAAACGTTGTTTTCGCAGCGGGGCGATGGGCGGGCAGGCAGAGCGGGAAAGGCCGTCAGAAGGGGAGCGGTTGCCGCATTCCGTATCTTTCAGAATGCAACGTGGATGGCATTACTGAAAGGTGCCCAATAGCATTAGCATAAAACTAAAACTTTCATCGCCCATAGGGCCCTCCTCGGTTTAAATATGGCCCGGAGAGGGTAATGTGTTTTGCTAATAAAAAGCAATTAGCGGCGTAGGGTTTTTACGGTTGATATGTAACAGGATGAATATTCATTTTTTAATCGCTATATTCAGAAAATAAAATAACCTATTTTGATGGCGGTAAATACGGTGAAAATAAATCACGGCGAAATAAAACGGCGCGCCCGAAGGGGGCGCACCGCCGTAAATCAATAAACCTGCCTGCCGTTGATGCCGGCGGGGAAAATGCCGGTGGCGAACAGATGCCCGTTGGCCTGGATCTGATCGTCGGGCAGCATCTCCAGCGGGAATTCGCCCGCCAGGCAGCTGAGAAAGGCGTTGCGATCGTCGGTGGTGGTAAAACCGATCAAATCGTAGAACAGCAGCGACGCGATCAACTGGCGATGTTCCGGGATGCGCCGCAGCAGCGCCGCCGACGGAAACGGCAGGTGGAAGAAGAACGCGCAGTCGTTCAGCAGCCCTTGTTCCTTCAGCGCCTGGGCGCAGGGCAGCAGTTGGTAATCGTCGATGCAGACGATGTCGCCCGGGCACAGGTGTTCGCAGGCGATATCGGCGAAACGGCGATTCAGCTGCCGGTAGGCGCGGTAGTTTTCCGGCGTGAAGTGCGCCTTCTCCGGCTGGTTGTGGAACACCGGCCACAGGCCGTCGTGGTAGTAGCCCTGATAGTGGCGGCGGAACTCTTCGATCGACAGCGGGAAGGTCACCTGATCATAACCGGCACGTTGGCGGCAACTGATCGGGCGCTGCGCGAAATTCTGCACGTCGCCGTTCCAGCCGAGCCACAGCCCCGGTTCGGCGTCGGCCGCCAGCGTCTGGCCGGCGCAGGCCAGATCCTTGCCGTCGCACTGCTTGTTGGAAATCAGCACCAAACGAGACATGAGGGTCTCCTTATCAGTGAAGGGCGCGCAGGGCGTGCGCCGAACCATCGGCGCGCCAGGGCGCTTGCAGAGCGGGCAGCGTGACGCGCAGGCCGCGCAAAGCCGGGTGCGCCAGGCAGCAGCGCGCCAGCCAGCTTCCCAGCCCGACGCCGCGGTACTCGGCGCTGACGAACAGTTCGCTCACCGAGGCGAAGGTGGCGTAGTCGGTCACCATGCGGGCGAAACCGAGCAGGTGGCGCTTGCGGTATAGCCCGAAGCACAGGCCGTGGTGTACCAGGCGCTCCGCCGCCGCCCGATCCTGCAGGCTGAGGAAACGCTGGATCGCGTCGATATCCAACAACTGCCGATCGGTGCTGATATGAAAAACGCCTTTGCGCCAGCAGAGCAGCGGCTGCACGGACGCCCGTTGCGGTTGCATGTTCATGATTATCCTTAGGTTAACGAATCGGAGGTCGGTTACAGCATCCAGCCGAGTTCGGCGGCGGTGACCTGTTCCTCGAAGCGGCGCAGCTCGGCGCTTTTGCAGGTGTGCCACAGGGTACAGAACGCCGGGCCGAGCAGCTCACGCAGCGGATCGCTGTGGCGGAACAGCGCCAGCGCCTCCTGCTGGCCGAGCGGCAAGGGCGCGGCGTTATCGCTCTCGCAGCCGTTGGCGGCGGGCGGCAGCGGCAGCGGGTGTTCCAGCCCGTGCAACAGGCCGCCGAGCATCACCGCCAGCGCCAGATAAGGGTTGGCGTCGGCGCCGGCCAGGCGGTATTCGATACGCTGGTTGGCGCTGTCGGCGCAGGGCAGGCGCAGCGCCACCGTGCGGTTGTTGTGGCCCCAGGAGGCGCGCAGCGGCACGTGCATGCCGGGGCGGAAGCGGCGAAACGCGTTGATGTTGGGCGCCAGGATCGCCATCGATGCCGGCATCAGCGCCAGCATGCCCGCCATCGCCTGCTGCATGTTATCGCTCAGTTCGCCCGGCGCGCCGGTCAGCAGGTTCTCGCCGTGCTCGTCCTGCAAGCTGATATGGAAATGTAGCCCGCTGCCGGCGGCGTGGGCGCAGGGCTTGGCCATAAAGCAGGCGTGCTGGTGATGCTGCTCGGCAATCTGCCGCGTCAGGCGTTTCAGCGCCATGATCTGGTCGCAGGCTTCCAGCACGCGCCGGCTGTGATGCAGGTTCAGCTCGTACTGGCCGGAAGCGGCTTCGGCCACCACGCCGGTCAGCGGCAGGCTTTGCAGCCGCGCGTGCCGTTCGATGTCGCTCAGCAGCGCATGGTGGCGCTCGGGCGCATCCACCGCGAAGCTCTGCGTCGGGCAGGCTTCCGCCTCGGCGGGGCGCTGCGGATCCTGCAGGTAGAACTCCAGTTCGGCCGCCACCACCGGGAAGCAGTTGCGCTCGTGCAGGCGCTTCAGCACCCGTTGCAGCACCACGCGCGGCTCCAGCTCGCAGGCGCCGCCGTCGGCGTTTTGCATCGTCAGCAGCAGCTGGGCGTGGCGTTCGGGATCGCGCGCGCAGGGGCGCAGCGTGCCGGGCACCGGCAGGCACAGCCGATCCGGCTCGCCCGCCCGTTGCCCCAGCCCGCTTTCTTCAATCACCCTGCCGTGCAGATCCAGGGCGTAGATCGACAGCGGGAAGTAGCAGCCTTTTTCCAGCCCAAAGGCTTCGGCGATCGGCAGGCGCTTGCCGCGCAGCTGGCCGTTCAGATCGTGCAGATAAATATCCAGCTGTTCGGTATCCGGATAGCGCTGCAGGTAGTGTTCCAGCTCTTTGCGGAAGGTGCGCGTCGGCGATGTGGGCAGCTCCGCCAGCAGAGGATTGAAGCCGATGATATTAGAATGCATGGCGCGCTCCAGAACGAAGACCGGTCACGGCCAGAGGCAGGGATAAATGCATGAGACAACTCTCTTGTGAGGCCATAGCGGCGATGTGAAAAGGGTATCTGCGGCGGCAAAAACTGTCTGTAAAAACGCCGTAACGTTAACGGGGCGCGGAATAAAAATGCCGTAAAGAGCGCGGCGGGTTGGCCGGGGCGGCACGGTCTATACTGGCGAGATGGGCCGTAGAAGGAGAGATAACGATGAAGAGAATAGGGCTGCTTATCGCCGCGCTGGCCGCGTTCCACGCCACCGCGTCTTCCCCACAGGCGTGGGCCGAGAGCGAACGGGCGATGCGCGCCGCCTGCCTGAAAGCCAGCGGGCTAAAAAACGCCAGGGTGGAAGGGGAGATTATTCACTACGGTGACGACGTCGGCTATTCGGCGCTGTTTATCGGTGGGCGCTACCCGCAGCCGTTTATGAAAAACCAGCCGGGCAGGGAGCTGTGCTTATATCAGCGCGCCACGCAGAAGGCGGCGGTGCAGGCGGTGGAGGGGGAATAAATAATCCCAGTCTCCTTACTGTAGCTGTATTTCTCCCTTGGGATTAATTCTTAAGTTGAATTTTTTCATGTATTTACGCCTTTCCGTGTCGTTATTCATCGAGATGCCGAGCAAGACTGAGTATTCTCCCGCTGCCCAGTTTACTTGCGGATAGGTGACGCATTGTCCCGGTTTCAGGTCAGGCAACGGAGTGATTTCTGGTGAGGTCCAGACGATATGCCATTGCTGTTGTTCCTGTCGTGAGACGATCACTCCCCGGTTTTGCAGTTTGTCGCCGCTGCGAACGCTGTTGATAGGCACGGCAAAGCAAGGTTGATTGTCTTTGAGCGAGACATCCAACGGATGGTACCAGGGCTGAGTGGATTGACAGCCGTTCAGTAGCAGTACGCGCAGCAAAGAGAGATAACGTCTTGTCATAATAAGGTGTTCCGGTTCTTTGGATTTTTCAGGAAAGCTCGCAATACCCATTCATAGCGTTTTTTGATGTCTGGCCCAATAATGCCGCTGTAGTTGGTGGCTACGTGGAAGCGATGGGCGGCACGCTGCGCCTGGACATTGAACTGCCGGGCGGCAAGCACGTCGGGTTTACGGTTTAAGCGCAGGCTGCCCGCCACTCCCCGCCATCTCCCGTTCGATTACCGTCGCCAGCGCCTGCGCGGCGGAAGAGAGTTGGTGCTGCGCCAGGCGGATCAGGCCCACGCGCCGTTCGATGATCGGGCCGATCAGCGGCACGCAGACCGCTCCCAGCTCATCCATCTGTTGCTCGCACAGCGCCGGCACCGCGCTGGCGCCGAGGCCGTTGGCCACCATGCGCCCGACCGTCACCAGCTGGTGGCTCTCAAACGCCACCTCCAGCGTTCGACCGCTGCGGGCCAGCTCCTGCTCCAGCAGCAGCCGCACCGCCGATGGCCGCTGCAGGGTGATGAAATCCAGCGTCAGCAGCTCCTTCCAGCTCACCTGCGCCTTGTGCGCCAGCGACGAATCCTCCGGCACCACCGCCAGAAAGCGATCGCGGCACAGCGGGGTAAAGTGCAGGGTGTCGCTCGGCTCCGGCTCGAAGGCGATGCCCATCTCTACCCGCCCTTCGCGGATCATTTCAAACACCTGCTCGTTGATGACGTCGTGCACCGCCACGTTGATGCCGGCGTAGCGATCGCGAAACGCCTTGAGGATCGGCGGCAGCGGGTTGCCGGCGAACGACGGCATGGCGGCGATCGCCACCTTGCCCATCTGCAGGGTGAAGCGCTGGCGCATCGCCTCTTCCGCGTTATCCCAATCCGCCAGCAGTTGGCGCGCCATCGGAAAGAAGGTTTCCCCCTCCGGCGTCAGCGTCACCCGGCGGGTGGTGCGCAGCAGCAGCGGCCCGCCCAGCGCGTCTTCCAGCCCACGGATCGCCAGGCTGAGCGCCGGCTGAGAAATATTCAGCCGCTCGCTGGCCTGGGCGAAATTCAGAGTGTGAGCTACCGCTAAAAACGCGCGTAACTGTTTGATGCTCATTTTCATTTTGGCTTTCGTTAACTCTTTGTTAATTGTCGGTTAACGACTGATTAATAAAAATTCTAAATGAATGCGGCATAAAAACAAAATTAACAAATCATTTTTGTGACCTGAAGATGCCCTCACGCAAGCCAGGGCATTTCGCCCTGCGCCGCAACATGCAGGGGCAACGATATGGCAGGGCTCGACAAACGCGTCGGCAGCTACCAGGAAGCGCTGGCAGGCCTGACGGACAACATGACGGTGCTGGCGGGCGGCTTTGGCCTGTGCGGCATCCCGGAAAATCTGATCGAAGAGATCCGCCGGCGCGGCGTGCGCGGGTTGACTGTGGTCTCCAACAACTGCGGCGTCGACGGGTTCGGTCTCGGGCGGCTGCTGGAAACCCATCAGATCCGCAAGGTGGTGGGATCGTACGTCGGCGAAAACGCGCTGTTCGAGCAGCAGGCGCTCAGCGGCGAGCTGGAGGTGGATCTCACGCCGCAGGGCACGCTGGCGGAGAAGATCCGCGCCGGCGGCGCCGGCATCCCGGCGTTCTTCACCGCCACCGGTTACGGCACGCCGATCGCCGAAGGCAAAGAGGTGCGCGAGTTCAACGGCCGCCCCTACATCATGGAAACCGCCATCACCGGCGATTTCGCCATCGTGAAAGGCTGGAAGGCCGATCACTTCGGCAACGTCATCTACCGCCACACCGCGCAGAACTTCAATCCGCTGATGGCGACCGCCGGGCGCATCACGGTGGTGGAAGTGGAAGAGATCGTCGTACCGGGCGAGCTGGATCCGGCGGCGATCCACACCCCCGGCATCTACGTCGATCGGCTGATTCAGGGCACCTTCGAAAAGCGTATCGAACAACGCACCCTGCGGGCATAAGGAGAATTCGCATGCTTACCCGTGAACAAATGGCGCAGCGCGTGGCGCAAGAGCTGAGGGACGGTTACTACGTCAACCTGGGCATCGGCATCCCGACGCTGGTGGCCAACTACGTGCCGGCGGGCATGGACGTGATGCTGCAGTCGGAAAACGGCCTGCTGGGGATGGGCGAGTTCCCGACCGAGCAGCAGCTGGACGCCGACATGATCAACGCCGGCAAGCAGACGGTCACCGCGCGCCTCGGCGCGTCGATCTTCGATTCGGCGCAGTCGTTCGCCATGATCCGCGGCGGCCACGTCGATCTGACCGTACTGGGGGCGTTTGAAGTGGACGTCGAGGGCAACATCGCCTCGTGGATGATCCCCGGCAAGATGGTCAAGGGCATGGGCGGCGCGATGGATCTGGTGGCGGGGGCGGAGAACATCATCGTGGTGATGACCCACGCCTCGAAGGGCGGCGAGTCCAAGCTGCTGCCGCGCTGCACGCTGCCGCTGACCGGGGCCAACTGCATCCGCAAAGTATTGACCGATCTGGCCTATCTGGAAATAGAAGACGGCGCCTTCGTGCTGCGCGAACGCGCGCCCGGCGTCAGCGTGGCGGAGATTGTCGCCAAAACCGCCGGCCGGCTGATCGTGCCGGAGCATGTGCCGGAAATGCGTTTCTGAAACGGGAGATGAATGTGCAACAACGTGAAGTGGTGATTGTGGCGGCGACGCGCACGCCGGTCGGCAGTTTTCACGGCGCGCTGGCGCCGCTGACGGCGGTGGAACTGGGCACGGCGGCGGTGCAGGGGCTGCTGGCGCAAAGCGGCGTGGCGCCGCAGCAGATCGATGAAGTGATCCTCGGCCAGGTGCTGACCGCCGGCTGCGGGCAGAATCCGGCGCGCCAGACCGCGCTGAATGCCGGGCTGCCCGTGACGACGCCGGCGCTGACCATCAACAAGGTGTGCGGCTCCGGTTTGAAGGCGGTGCATCTAGCGGTGCAGGCGATCCGCAGCGGCGACGCCGACGCGGTGATCGCCGGCGGCCAGGAGAGCATGAGCCAGTCGCCTTACCTGATGGCCGGCGCGCGCGTCGGCCTGCGCCTCGGTCACGCGCAGATGGTGGACAGCGTGATCCACGATGGCCTGTGGGACGCCTTCAACGACTACCACATGGGCATCACCGCCGAGAACCTGGCGGAGAAATACGCCATCAGCAGGGAAGAACAAGACCGGTTCGCGCTGCGCTCGCAGCAGAAGGCGCAGGCGGCGCAGCAGGCCGGGCGTTTTGCGCAGGAGATTACGCCGGTGACGGTGCCGAAGCCGAAGGGCGAAGCGTTGCTTGTTAAGCACGACGAACAGCCGCGCGACACCAGCCTGGAGGCGCTGGCGCGGCTGCGCCCGGCGTTTCGCAAGGAAGGCACGGTGACCGCCGGCAACGCCTCGTCGCTCAACGACGGTGCCGCCGTGGTGCTGCTGATGAGCGCGGAAAAAGCCGCCGCACTGCGCTTGCCGGTGCTGGCGCGCATCGCCGGTTACGCGTCTTCGGGCGTCGATCCGGCGATCATGGGCATCGGCCCGGCGCCGGCCGCGCGCCGCTGTCTGGAAAAAGCCGGCTGGCGGCTGGAGGAAGTCGATCTGATCGAAGCCAACGAAGCCTTCGCCGCGCAGGCGCTGGCGGTGGGCAAAGAACTGGGCTGGGAGGCGGTGCGGGTCAACGTCAACGGCGGGGCGATCGCGCTGGGGCATCCGATCGGCGCGTCCGGCTGCCGCATTTTGGTGTCGCTGCTGTACGAAATGCAGCGCCGCGAGGTGAACAAGGGGCTGGCGATGCTGTGCATCGGCGGCGGGCAGGGCGTGGCGCTGGCGGTAGAGCGCCCGTAAACAACCGAGGAAGGCACGATGCAGTCATCTGACTATGCGGTACTGGGCGCCGGGCTGATGGGGGTGGGCATCGCCACCCACTTTATTCGCCACGGCCATGAGGTGCTGCTGTATGAACCGGATCCGCAGCGCCGGGAGGAAGCGTCGGCAGTGGCGAGCGGCATTCTGGCCGAGCTGAGCGACGTTGGGCAGTTTGATCGCGGTGAGCGCGACGCGGCGCTGGCGCGCCTGCGCGTGACCGGCGATCTGAATGGCGTGGCGCGCGCCCGGCTGCTTATCGAGGCGATCCCGGAACGGCTCGAGCTGAAGCACGCGCTGTATGAGCAATTGGAGAGGCTGATCGCCGACGACGCGGTGATTGCCAGCAACACCAGCGGCCTGCCGCCGGACGAGCTGGCGGCGCGCATGACCCATCCGCAGCGGCTGCTGATCGCCCACTTCTGGCACCCGCCGCACCTGATCCCGCTGGTGGAGATCGTGCCCGGCCGCGCCACCGATCCGCGCCATCTGGCGGCGGTGCAGGCGCTGCTCGGCGGGATGGCGCTGGAGGCGGTGCTGCTGGAACGCGCCGCGCCGGGGTTTGTCGGCAACAGGCTGCAGTTTGCGGTGCTGCGCGAGGCGCTGCACATCGTCCACAGCGGCATCGCCAGCGCTGAAGTGGTGGATCAGGTGATGCGCGCCTCGCTGGGGCGGCGCTACGCCATGGTCGGCCCGCTGGAGGCCGCCGACATGACCGGGCTGGGGACGGTGGCGGACATCGCCCGCCACCTGTTCCCGGAACTGGCGACCGGCGACGAGATGATGGCGCTGGTGGAACAGCGGCTGCAGCGCGGCGATATCGGCCAGCGCAGCGGCCAGGGATTTTATCTTTGGGATGAAGCGCGCAGGGAACGCATCCAACGGCGACGGGCGCATCAGCTGCGCTTTGCGCTGAAACCGTAATTTCGCACGCCGTACCTGACAATAACAACGATAGCGAGGTGCCTGATGAGCGTTTTGATTGCCCTGGCAGCACTGGGATTACTGATGCTGGCCGCCTACCGCGGCTACAGCGTGATTTTGTTCGCCCCGATCGCCGCGCTGGGCGCGGTGCTGTTGACCGATCCCGGCGCGGTGGCGCCGACCTTCACCGGGCTGTTTATGGAAAAGATGGTCGGCTTCGTGAAGCTCTACTTCCCGGTGTTCTTGCTGGGGGCGGTGTTCGGCAAGCTGATCGAGCTGTCCGGCTTCTCCCGTTCGATCGTCGCGGCGGCGATCCGTATTCTCGGCCGACGCCACGCCATTCCGGTGATCGTGCTGGTGTGCGCGCTGTTGACCTACGGCGGGGTGTCGCTGTTCGTGGTGGCGTTCGCGGTCTATCCGTTCGCCGCCGAGCTGTTCCGCCAGAGCGGCATCCCCAAGCGGCTGATCCCGGCCACCGTAGCGCTCGGCGCCTTCTCCTTCACCATGGACGCCTTGCCCGGCACGCCGCAGATCCAAAACATCATCCCGACCAGTTTCTTCGGCACCAATGCCTGGGCTGCGCCCTGGCTGGGGCTGATCGGCTCGCTGTTCATCATCGCGGTCGGTTTGCTGTATCTTGAACGCCAGCGGCGCAAGGCGCAGCTGAAGGGGGAGGGTTACGGTACCGATCTGCTGAACGAGCCGGAAACCCCGGACGACATCAACCTGCCGAACCCGCTGATCGCCATCCTGCCGCTGATTTTGGTCGGGGTATTCAACCTTGGCTTCACCCATTGGATCCCGCAGTGGTACGGCGCCAGCCACGACCTGACGCTGCCGGGGCTGGCCAAGCCGATCACCACCGATGTGGCGAAGATCACCGCCATCTGGGCGGTGGAAGCGGCGCTGGTGTCGGGTATTCTGCTGGTGGTGGTGTTCGGCTTTCGCAATATTCGCGGCCGGCTGGCGGAAGGCAGCAAGACGGCGGTCGGCGGCGCGATCCTGGCGGCGATGAACACCGCCTCCGAATACGGCTTCGGCGCGGTGATCGCCGCGCTGCCGGGCTTTTTGGTGCTGTCGCAGGCGCTGTCGGCAATCCCCAACCCGCTGCTGAACGAAGCGATCAGCGTCACCCTGCTGGCCGGCATCACCGGATCGGCCTCCGGCGGCATGAGCATTGCGCTGGCGGCGATGTCCGACAGCTTTATCGCCGCTGCCCATGCGGCACACATTCCGCTGGAGGTGCTGCACCGGGTGGCCTCGATGGCCAGCGGCGGCATGGACACCTTGCCGCACAACGGCGCGGTGATCACCCTGCTGGCGATCACCGGCCTCAGCCACCGGCAGGCCTATGGCGGCATCTTCGCCATCACCCTGATCAAGAGCGCCGCGGTGCTGTTCGTGATCGGCGTGTTCTACCTGACCGGCATTGTTTAAAGGAGCGATACCATGAGTGTACAAGGCAAAACCGCGCTGGTGACCGGCTCGACCAGCGGCATCGGCCTCGGGATAGCATCCGTGCTGGCCGCCGCCGGCGCACGCGTGATCCTCAACGGCTTCGGCGACGTGGAGCAGGCGCAAGCGCAGGTCGCGCAGCTGGGCGCCGTGCCGGGGTATCACGGCGCCGATCTCGGCGATGCGGGCCAGATAGCGGACATGATGCACTATGCCGAACGCGAGTTCGGCGGCGTGGATATTCTGGTGAACAACGCCGGCATTCAGCACGTGGCGCCGCTGGATCAGTTCCCGGTGGAGAAATGGAACGCCATTCTCGCCATCAACCTGTCGGCGGTGTTCCATACCTGCCGATTGGCGCTGCCGGGGATGCGCGAGCGCAACTGGGGGCGCATCATCAACGTGGCGTCGGTGCACGGGCTGGTGGCGTCGAAAGACAAGTCGGCCTATGTGGCGGCCAAGCACGGCGTGGTGGGGCTGACCAAGACGCTGGCGCTGGAGACCGCGCGCACGCCTGTCACCTGCAACGCCATCTGCCCCGGCTGGGTGTTGACGCCGCTGGTGCAGCAGCAGATCGACAAACGCATTGCCGCCGGGACCGATCCGCAGCAGGCATGCGATGAGCTGTTGGCGGAGAAGCAGCCTTCGCAAGCGTTCGTCACGCCTGAGCAGCTCGGCGAGCTGGCGCTGTTCCTGTGCAGCGACGCGGCGGCGCAGGTGCGCGGCGCCGCCTGGAACATGGACGGCGGCTGGCTGGCGCAGTAGTGAATTCTCTCTCCCGGAGCGCGCAACGCGCTCCGTCGTTATTTCCCGCCTTTAGTTAATTCCCCTGCGTGACGGTTTACCTGCGGCAATAATATTTATTTGTTATTTGCTATCTTTATTCCCGGATAATCACGCCGGGTTATTTTGGATAAAAGATGCGGATTGGTTTATTTCGTGCTGCGCTTATTACATTGTTTTTCTTCGCGTTACAGATGAACACGTTTATGCTGAAAATAAAGCCAACCTGGAATAATGGCAGATTATGACGTGAATTTTTATATCTTGCGTGCGCTGTTTACATCGGGTAATTATTTCCGCGTGGCTTAAGACCACCGTGTTTATAACAATAATTTTTTCGGGCAGGGGTAATAATGAGAAAAAATACAACGCCAATATTCATTGGCGGCGTCTTGCTGTCGGCGTTATCCGCCGGCGCACAGGCCGAGATCACCATTCTGGATAAAAACCCGCAGAGCAATGTGTTGCTGGCGCCGCTCAGTTTAAAGGTGGGCGGCAGCATTCGCCCCGAGTGGATCTTCAATAACGGCCCGGAGCCGGGCTATGACAAAAACGGCCACGACGGCGGCACGCGTTTTCGCTTCAGCGGCGACTATGCGCTGACGCAGGACACCTCGATCATCGGCTATTACGAGTGGGGCGTGGATCTTGCGCACGCGCTCAGCTGGGACGGGCACTATAACGAAGACGGCAAGCGCGACTATCAGCGCCAGCTGTACGCCGGTTTCAAGGACGATCGTTACGGCACCCTCACCTACGGCCATCAATACGGCATCTATTATTCGGTGGTCGGCATCAAAAGCGACGTCTGGGATAACGATGGCCATGCGGGCGGCACCGGTATCGGTATTTCCGGCGACTACGACGGCGGCAATAAACCGAAAAACAGCATCAAGTACACCAATGATTTCGGGCCGGTGACGCTGTATGCCAACTATTTATTGCCGGAAGACGATCTGCACACTGCGGATAACCTGATTTACCGCCGCAAGGGCGGAGGTGGGTTGGGCTTCGATTACAAGGTGACGAAAGACTTCACCTTCAGCGCGGCCTACAGTTATACCGATGCGAAGATCAAAGACAATCTGTACAGCGAAAAGGATTATCACCAGCAGCTGTCCGGCACCGCGTTGACCTGGCAGCCGAACAACTGGTACATCGTTGGCACCGCCAGCTATTACAAAGACTATGTGCCGAGCACCCGCCAGCGCACACTGTCGCACTTCTTCGCCGGTGACGGCTACGGGCTGGAAGGTTTTGTCGGTTACACCTTCAATATCGACAAGCCGTTCCTCAAATCGATCCAGCCTTACGTGGCGGCGGACTCGCTGCGGCTGAAGGGTGACGAGGCGTATCACGCCAACCACGTTTACCTTGGCGCGGGCACCACCATTGGTTACGGTCTGTCGGTGTATGTGGAGCGCACGCTGGCCAACAGCAGCGACAACGAGCCGGACTCCACCTGGATTACGGTGTTCTACGACTTCTGATCCGCCTCTTGCCAGGCCGGCATACGCCGGCCGTTCACATGCTGATCGCGCCGCCCAGGGGTTGCCCGGAGGCGTTGCGCTCCGCCAGATAACGCGCCGGCGGTTTGCCCACCGCCTTTCTGAACATGGTGACGAAGCCGCTGGCGCTTTCGTAGCCCAGATCCAGCGCCACCGTCTGTACGCTCTCGCCCTGCGTCAAGCGCTGTAGCGCCAGCATCACGTGCAGCTGGCGCCGCCAGTGGCCGAAGCTCATGCCCATCTGCTGTTGCAAGGTGCGGCTGAGGGAGCGCTCGCTCATGCCGATGCGCTGCGCCCACTGCCCGAGGGTGGATTTGTCCGCTGGGCAGCTCAGCATGCCTTCGGTCAACTGCCGGATGCGCGCGTCGTCTGATACTGGCAGGTGCAGATTCTCGATCGGCGCGGCCACCAGCTGATCCAGCAGTACCGCCGTCAGGCGCCCTTCGGCGCCCTGTTCGTCGTAGAGCGGTTCGAAGGTGCTGGCCTGCAGCAGCAGCTCGCGCAGCAGCGGCGAGACCGACAGCGTGCAGCAACTCTGCGGCAAGCCGGCGACGACGTGTTGATCGACGAACAGGCAGTAAGCCTCGGTCGAGCCGGCGCCCTGGGCGTTGTGCAACACGTTGCCCGGCATCCACAGCGCGCACTGCGGTGGCACCAGCCACAGGCCGTTTTCCACTTCGCAGCGGATCATGCCGCGCACGGTATAGATCAGCTGCGCCTTTTGATGACGGTGCGGCTCGACTTCCCAGTCCTGTTCGATAGTGGAACTCTGTACGGCGAACAGCGGGCGCGGCACCTGATCGATATCGAGATTGCGGCGAGGGATCTGTACTTTCATGAGAATAATTCTCAATTTGGCGGAATTGAAAAGTATTATGTCCTGATTGCGCAATGTGGTCTAGCGTCGGTGCCGATAAAGTAAGCGCCAGTCCTAAAACCCTTTCGCGAGGAAACTGATTATGTCACTCGATACCGCCACTTTTCCGCTGGTGTGGATGCGCCGAAACGGGCGCGATACCCAGGCCGAGCTGGCTGAATTCAGCGCGCTGTTGGCGCGCGCCGAACCCTTTGTCTTGATGACCGACCGCAGCGTCGGCGATGAAGGTGAAGAGCACGATCGCGATGCCCGCACCCTGGTGGCGCTGTGGAAACGCGATAACCGCGAGGCGCTGAAGCAGTGGGTGAAAGGCATGATCATGCTGGAGCCGGATGACGCCAAACGCGCGGCGGCGGAAGAATTCGCCGAATACGGCGCCAAATTCTGGGGTTATCCGATACTGGTGGCCACCGATGAAGCCACAGGCCGGATGCTGGCGCAGACATTACTGAGCAAATAAGGGGAATACCATGCACCAGCAACAGGTGATTGAACAGCTGCTGGCCTGGATCGAGCAGAGCCTGGATCAGCCGCTGACGCTGGACGACATTGCCGCCAAGTCCGGCTACTCCAAGTGGCATTTGCAGCGGATATTCAAGCAGCATACCGGCCATATTCTCGGCACTTACGCGCGCCGCAGAAGGCTGACCGCCGCCGCGCGCGAACTGCGCCTGACCGGCACCAGCGTGGCCTGCATCGCCGATACTTACCAGTTCGATTCACAGCAGACCTTCACCCGCTGCTTCCGCAAGCAATTCGGTTTGCCGCCGGCCAGCTATCGCCGCAGCCAGGATTGGTCGAGCTATGGCCTGCAGCCGCCGCTGCGGCTGACCGAAGCGCCGTTGCCGCAGGCCGACATCGTGACGCTGCCCGCCATGCAGCTGGTGGGCAACACCCAGCGCCGCAGCTTCACGCTGGGGCAGTTGGCGGACTCCAAGTGCGAGCTGCGCCGCCATGCCTGGCGGCAACTGCTGCGGCCGCAGGCGCTGCCGGAGGTGGTGTACGGCCTCACCAGCCTGGAGGTCGACAGGCAACGCCGGGGCTATCCGCGTATGGCGTATACCGCCGCTTTGCCGGACGAAGGGGCGATGGGGGAGCGGGTGACTATCGAACAGGGAGAGTATGCCCGTTTCACCTATCAGGGGCAGGCGGAAGGGTTACAAAACTTTATTGTCCGATTGTATGACACTGCCATGCCGCAGATGAACGCCATCCGCCGGCCGGGGCAGGATATCGAGCGTTTCTACCCGGCGCAGGAGGGCTGTTGCCCGCTCGGCGGCGCGGCGATCCGCTGTGAATATCTGATCCCCATTCGGCGGGGGGAAGCGTTGGCCGCCGCCAGTTAGGCGGCGGTTCTCGCAAAAAATCGCCTTCGTGGCGCGTCAGGTTACAAAAAATTGCGATATTACATCGGTAATGGTTCACACTTTGATTGATGTGCACATATAATGCGCATCCGGTCAAACCCCCCTGGCTTTTCAGGCCGCAGCGCCGTTGGCTGTCGGCTGAAATTCAACGGGGTAAAGTGGCCGTAGAAACCGATATCCCTAATCGCCAGTGGCCTTGACCAACACGAAGATGAAAATGAGCATTCGCGCGTTATTAACCCTGTTTACGGCACTGGTTGCTTTCAGCCAGGCTGCCTTCGCCGTCGTTTACCCGTTGCCGCCAAAAGACAGCCGTTTGGTGGGCGAGAATATCCAAATCACCGTACCGGAAGACAGCAAGCTGCCGCTGGAAAGCTTTGCCGCCCAGTATCAGATGGGGCTGAGCAACATGCTGGAGGCCAACCCGGGCGTGGATCCGTTCCTGCCGAAGGCCGGCAGCACCCTGACCATCCCGCAGCAGCTGATCCTGCCGGACGCGCCGCGTGAAGGCATCATCATCAACAGCGCCGAAATGCGTCTGTACTACTACCCGAAAGGTTCCAACACCGTCGTGGTGCTGCCGATCGGCATCGGCCAGCTGGGTAAAGACACCCCGCTGAACTGGACCACCACCGTGCAGCGCAAGAAAGACGGCCCAACCTGGACGCCGACCGCCAAAATGCGCGCCGAATACGCGGCTGACGGCGAAATCCTGCCTGCGGTGTTCCCGGCCGGCCCGGACAACCCGATGGGGCTGTATGCGCTGTATGTTGGCCGCCTGTATGCCATCCACGGCACCAACGCCAACTTCGGCATCGGCCTGCGCGTGAGCCACGGCTGCGTGCGTCTGCGCGCCGACGACATCAAGTACCTGTTCGAAAACGTGCCGGTCGGCACCCGCGTGCAGTTCATCAATGAACCGATGAAAGCCACCGTCGAACCGGACGGCTCGCGCTACGTGGAAGTGCACAACCCGCTGTCGGCCAACGAAGAGCAGCTGCAATCGAAAGATCCGGTGCCGCTGACCATTTCCGCGCCAGTCGGCAAAGTGCTGATGGACGCCGGTGTTAACCAGAGCGAAGTGGACGCGGCGATCAAGGCCCGTTCCGGTATGCCGGTGAAAGTGAACTGAAAGCCTTCCGGCCTCAGTGAAAATGCCAAGAAGACGCCTGCGGGCGTCTTTTTTTATGCTTGTAAAACATGTTGTTGCGTGTGCGTTCGCAATGATGCCCTCAGCATTGCACAGAAAGAAGTCATGATGCGCGCCATCATGCAAATCGGGTTTCCCATGGTGGCCATCATCGACGTTTGAGGTGATGCTGGCGAGAAGGAATGCTCTGGAAAAGTGTTTCACTCAGTGCTATGTTTCATGGGGAAGTCATTGCAATGCGTACATTTAAAACTCGTTGGTTTAGCAAGAAGGCTCAGGCGCACGGCATTACCGATAAGGCATTATGTCGGGCGGTACACGATGTACAACGGGGTTTGGCTGTGGATTTAGGCGGTGGTGTATTTAAAAAACGTCTTAATCACAATCGGGACCGTGCGTTGGTATTAGCGAAAAACGGTCGGCATTGGGTGTATGTTTTTTTGTTTGCCAAGCAGGTCCAGGCCAATATCTCTGGGGCGGAATTGCAAGCTTTTCGCAAGTTGGCGGTGCATTTTGGCGCGTTGAGCGACGAAATGCTCCAATCCTTGGTCGTAAAGAACGAATGGATGGAGATTTGCCATGAAGAAGGAAAAAACGTTTCGGAGTCCGGCCTTTGAGGCGATTCACAGCGCGGCTGAAGGATTGCATCGTACTGGCGCCATTTCTCTGGAAACCCTACGCAGTTTCGACGAGTCTTGCCTTGCTCCGGTCGAGATGTTGCAGCCCCAAGAGATCAAAGCCTTGCGTGAGCATTTACGTTTAAGCCAACCGGTTTTTGCCCGTTATCTGAATACCAGCGTGTCGACCATACAGAAGTGGGAGACGGGGGTGAAACGGCCCGGCGGCGTGTCGCTGAAGCTGCTTTCGATCGTACGTAAGCACGGGCTTGAGGTCTTGTTGTAGTGACCGTTTGGGCTGTCACTATTCTCACATTATCCTCTCTGGCTTTGGCTCTCTGAAATACCCCATCGCAATTATTCCATTAAAAACTATCGCTAATTAATAAGTTATATCTTCTCCCTTATCGCCTGCCATTGAAAAAATTCTCGCAAAAAAACCACACTGTGAAAATAAGATCACACAAGCGTAACAAAAGGTAAACATACCCCTCCTATATTGGCTGCTTCGCTTTTGGGAGGGAGTGTTATGCGTAACTGGAACGAACCGAAAAAGAACAAAGCGCACATCGAACTGATCCCGATGATCGACGTGATGATGTTTTTATTGGTGTTTTTCGTCTTGATTAGCCTGAACGTCATTCCGGCGCTCGGGCTGAAAACGCAGCTGCCGTCCGCCGGCAGTGCGCAGCAGCTGAAACCGCAGAAGAAAGCGATTATCACGCTGGGGGCCGACGAACAGCTGCAGCTGGATGGCCAGCCGATCGCGCTCGGCGCGTTGGTCACTACGCTCAAGCAACAGCAGCAGGCCAACCAGACCACCACCATCATCGTCAACAGCGACAAGGGCGTGGCGGTCGAGCGGCTGGTGGCGGTTATGGACAACCTGCGCCAGGGCGGTTTCTTCTCCGTCTCCATCGCGACACGGAAGCTGTGACATGTATCTGCTCTATCGCTCACGTCATCTTTTCAGCTGGCTGCCGGCGCTGATTGTCGCCGGTTGCCTGCTGTTCGCCAGCCAGCAGGCGGCGCTGAAGATCCAGCCGCGCTACGACGAAACTGCTATCGAACTGGCGCTGGTGGAGCCTGAACCGGCGCCTGAACCTCAACCGGAAACGCCGCCGGAACCTCAGCCCGAACCGCCGCCGCCCGAGCCGGAGCCGATCCCCGAACCGGTGGTGCCGGCGCCGGAACCGATCGTGGAAGCCAAGCCGGTGCCGAAACCGCAGCCGAAGCCGAAGCCCAAGCCGGTAAAAGAGAAAGCCAAACCGGTAGAGAAACCTAAACCGACGCCGGCGCCCGCCGCGCCGCGCGCGCTGGTCAGCAAACCGGCGGCGCAGCCCGCACCGGCCGCCCCCGCGGCGCCGAAGGTGAACGCTCAGGCGATTGAAAACGGCTATCTGCTGGCCTTGCGCCGCGAGCTGGAACAGCGCAAGCGCTACCCAAGCGGGCGTCAGGCCTCGCTCGAGCGCCCGCAGGGCAACGTCGAAGTGTGGCTGGAGGTCGATCGCAGCGGGCGGGTGCTCTCTTCCGGCATCGCCAACAAAGCCGCCAGCATGCTGCTGAACCGCGCGGCGATGGGCAGCTTGCAAAGCATCAGTTCAGTAAAGCCGTTCCCGAGCGAGGCATTCGCCGGGCAAACAACCAAAAGATTTACCGCGACGTTCAATTATCAGGCGCCTTAGCGCAAGGGTTAATCGTTTGATTTTTATGGGATGCACACAATGAAATCGTTTAATCGTTCTGGGATCTATCTGGCGGTGATGTCGGCGATGCTGCCGGGCGTCGCGCTGGCGGCCGACGCCACCGATGTCGGCACCATCAGCGTCAAGGGGCAGTCGCTCGGCGGCGGCATGATGGTGCAGGATGACAGCGCCAAGGCGCGTTCTACCGTCACCAAAGAGGCGATGGACAAAATGCCGTCGGCGGCCAACGCCATCGACAAGCTGAAATACACGCCGGGCCTGAACGTCAACAGCAACGACGCCA
The DNA here is from genome assembly GCF_051803255.1 of Serratia bockelmannii. Taxonomy (NCBI): domain Bacteria; kingdom Pseudomonadati; phylum Pseudomonadota; class Gammaproteobacteria; order Enterobacterales; family Yersiniaceae; genus Serratia; species Serratia bockelmannii. The sequence continues at coordinate 590,680 of NZ_CP196512.1, forward strand.
GCGGCCTGAGCGGCGTGGACTACACCATGCGCGGCATGAACTCGGATCAGATCGGCCTGTCGATGGACGGCATTCCGATCAACGACTCCGGCAACTACGCGGTATACCCGAACCTGCTCGGCGATGCGGAAAACCTGGAGGAGGTGTTCGTCACCCAAGGGTCTTCCGAAGCGGACGGCCCGCACATCGGCTCCAGCGGCGGCAACATCGGCCTGGTGACGCGCCGCCCGGCGAAAGACTTCGGCGGTTTCGTCAAGCAAACGCTGGGCAGCAACAGCCTGAGCAAAACCTTTGCCCGCCTGGAGACCGGCGAGTACAACGGCTTCAGCAACTGGCTCTCTTATTCGCACACCGAGGCGAAGAAGTGGCGCGGCGAGGGGCGACTGTATTCCGACAAGTTCGAGATGAACTCGCTGTACGAAGACGGCAACGGCAACAGCAGCAACCTGGTGATGAAGTACAACCGCCAGAACAACACCAACTACAACACTCTGAGCAAGGCGCAGTTCCAAAACGACGGCCGTGACACCGACTACGTCACCACACCGGAGTACAACAGCAAAGGGCAGTTGAACAAGTACTACAAGATTGAACGCAACCCGTTCGAAACCTTCACGCTGTCGTTCACCCAGAAGCTGCAGCTGCGCGATAACCTGTCGCTGACTCTGCAACCGTATTACTACTGGGGCAACGGCGGCAGCTTCAACGGCCAGACGGCCTCGGTGCTGTCCAGCACGTCGGACAAGGCCGGGCAGTATGACCTCAGCAACCTGCAGTCCAACACCTATTACCGCCCGTCGTGGACCCAAACCTGGCGGCCGGGCATCACCACCAAGCTGAAGTGGGACATCAACGATCAGCACAGCCTGGACATCGGTTACTGGTACGAGCGCGCGCGCCAGCTGCAGACCCAACCGTTCATCAGCATCAAAGATGATGGCAATCCGGCGCAAATCTCGGGCAAACCGGGCGGATCCGATCAGGTGAAGGACGCCAACGGCAATACGGTGCAGGGGCGCAACCAGTACACCATCACCCCGGCGCAGAAGGTGTGGCTGCAGGACACCTGGTTCGCCACGCCGGACTGGACCTTCGTCGGCGGCCTGGCCTATCAGTACGTGGAGCGCAAAGGGGACAACCGCGGCAGCCTGTACAACGTGCCGGAGAAGCGCAAAGCCACCTATCACGAATTCCTGCCGAACTTCAGCGCCAGCTATAAGGTGAACCAGGAAAACCAGGTGTTCTACAACCTGACGCGCAACATGCGCACGCCGCCAAACTACGTGCTGTACAACGTCGGCGACTCGCTCAGCACCAAGCCGGAACTCAGCTGGAACCACGAACTGGGCTGGCGTTTCCAGCAAGAGGACATGCTGCTGAGCGCCACGCTGTTCTACATGCGCTACAGCGATCGCCAGATCTCCACCACCAACTCGGCCGGCGATTACGAGATGATGAACATCGGCAATGTGGAGAACAAAGGGCTGGAGCTGGAGTGGAGCGGCCAACTGCCGCATAACTTCAACTACTACACCTCATATACCTATACCCAATCGAAGCAGAAGAGCGACATCGTCAGCAACGGCGGGCAGCCGCTGCCGACCTCCGGCAAAGAAGTGCCGAACGTGCCGAAAAACCTGCTGAACATGACGTTGGGTTATGACGACGGGCTGTATTACGGCAGCGTCAGCGGCAAGTACGTCAGTGCGTTCTACGGCGATCTGACCAACGACGAGAAGATCGGCGGCCGCACGGTGTTCGATCTGGCGGCGGGGGTGCATCTGCCCGTGGACAAGAAAATCGTCAAAAGCGCCGCGCTGCGCTTTGGCATCAGTAACCTGTTTGACAAGGAATACCTGACCTCGGTGCGCACCACCACCTTCAACGCGGCGCCGTACGGCGGCGTGAAGGCCAGCACGCCGTATTACAACGTCGGCGAAGAACGCACCTTCAGCGTCTCGCTGGAAGCCACCTTTTAACTGAATACCCCCGCCGCCTGCCCGGCGGCGGGGAAGAGGAGCCCTGTATGGACGCCAATCTGTTGCACGACATTATTTTCTACGTGATGTACGCCGCGTTGGCGATCGCGCTGGTGATCATCATCGAACGCACGCTGTACTTCGCCTATACCCAACGCCAGGCGCGCCGGCTGGAGCAGGCGCTGACGCCGGACGTACGCCGCGCCGCCGATCTGCCGGACGAGCTGACCCAGCGCAACAGCCTGCCGATGGCGGTGATCGCGCCGGTATTGGCGCAGAAGCACCGCGCCGGCGACCGCGAGGCGATCGGCGATCTGATCGACGCCCAGTACCTGCTGAGCAAGCCGCCGATGGCGCGCGGCCTGTGGCTGCTGGAAACCGTGGTCACCGCCGCGCCGCTGCTGGGGTTGCTCGGCACGGTGATGGGGATCATCGAAACCTTCAAGGCGCTGGCCGCCTCGGGGGTGTCCGAGCCGAGCCTGGTGTCGGCCGGGATGGGCACCGCGCTGTACGCCACTGGCCTCGGCATCGCCATCGCGCTGCTGTGCCTGGTGGCCAACAACTTCCTGCAGAGCCGCATGGAGCGCATCAACGAGCTGCTGAAGGTGCTGCTGATCCGCGCCGGTCAGCCGACCAGCCGCCCGGAGAACGGCAGCGGCGAACAATGGGTTGACAGCGGAGCGCCGCGCTATGCCTAATGGCCATCCAGTACGGCGGCCGCTCGGCCGCCTTTATGCGGCATTGTGGAGCGGTTGTTTGTTGATGTTGAGCCAGAGCGCTGCGGCGCGTTTTGCGATTCCCGGCTATGAGCTGGTGTACACCGCGCCGGTGGAAACCGCGCTGCAGGCCGACGACCTGCGCAACACCGCCGAGGTGTGGCGCGAGATGTTCGACGCGGCGAAAACCCGCATCGACCTGGGGCAGTTTTACGTGGCGAATCAGGACGGTTCGCTGCTGGACGGCGTGCTGCAGTACCTGAAGGCGGCCGGTGAGCGCGGGGTGAAAATCCGCTTTTTGGTGGAAGAGAAGGGCATTCGCATTTCTACCGCCGAAACGCTGGAACAGCTGAAGACGATCCCCAATCTGGAGCTGCGCATCATTCCTTACCAGAAGCTGAGCGGCGGCATCCTGCACGCCAAATATCTGCTGGTGGACGGCGAGCAGGCGTTTGTCGGCAGCCAGAATTTCGACTGGCGCGCGTTGGAGCATATTCACGAAACCGGGCTGCGCATCAGCGATGCTAAAGTGGTGGGGCAGATCCAGGCGATCTTCGAACAGGACTGGCGGGCGCAGGCGCTGTTGGCGCAGGATAAGCCGGTGCCGGCGTTGCCCGATTCGCCGCCGACGGCGCAGCCGCAGGGCAACTATCTGGTGGCCAGCCCGCGGGCCTACAACCCGGCGGGCGTGCTCGATTCGCAGGCCGAGTTGCCGCGCCTGCTGGCCGGCGCCAAACGGCGGGTGCGGGTGCAGGTGATGGACTACGCGCCGTTGTCGTTTGGCCCGGAGCGCAGCCGCCCCTTCTACGCGGTGATCGACAACGCGCTGCGCGGCGCGGCGGCGCGCGGCGTGCAGATCGAGCTGATGGTGGCCAACTGGAACACCAAAAAGCCGGATATCGCCTGGCTGAAGAGCCTGGCGCTGGTGCCGAACGTGCAGATCAAGGTGGTGACCATTCCGCCGGCCAGCAGCGGTTTCATTCCGTTTGCCCGCGTGATCCACAGCAAGCTGATGACCATCGACGATGAGATTGCCTGGGTGGGCACCAGCAACTGGACCGGCGGCTATCTGGACAACTCGCGCAATCTGGAGCTGGTGATGCACAGCGCGGCGATGAGCGGGCGGTTGGACCAGCTGTACCAACAGCTGTGGAACAGCGTCTACGCCGAACCGTTGCGGCTGGATTACGACTACCCGACGCCTAAACCGGGCGGCGAATCCTGACGGTCAGGGCGCGTTAACCCGCGCCCCGCGTTGTTTATCGCCGCCAGCCGGCCTTCTCCAGCGCCGTCACCAGCTGTTCGGCGCTTAACCCTTCCGCCCGATGGCCGTTGCCGCTGACGGTATTGGCCGCCAGCAGCGCATTGACGATCGCCTCTTCCACCGCTTCCGCCGCCGCGGCGAACAGCGCCGAAATGTAGTCGTTGTTCACCATGCGCAGCGGTGTGGTGAAATCGCCTTTATTGGCGTAGTCGGCGGGCGGCAGGCCGTCGTTGCCGGTGGCGAAGGCGATAAAGATATCGCCGCTCGAATCCTCGGTGCCGCCGCCGGTGCGGGCGATGCCGATGCTGGCGCGCTGCGCCAGCCGCGCGCACTGGTGCGGCAGCAGCGGCGCGTCGGTCGCCAGCGCCACCACGATGGAGCCCATGCCGGGATGCGGCAACTGCGGCGTGAACGGCGAGGGGATATGCCTCAGATGCCGGCCCACCGGGTAACCGCCGACCAGCAGCGACTCGCGCTTGCCGTGGTTGGCCTGCACGATAGCGCCCACCGTCCAGCCGCCTTGATCGGCAGGCAAGCGGCGCGAGGCGGTGCCGCTGCCGCCTTTGAATTCATGGCAGATCATGCCGCTGCCGCCGCCGACCGCGCCTTCCTGCGGCAAGCCGCCCTGGGCCGCCTGCTGCGCCTCGCGCACGTGCTCGGCCTTGACGTGAAAGCCGTTGATGTCGTTGAGCAGGCCATCGAAGGTTTCCATCACCACCGGCATATTCCAATACACCGCGTTGTCGCCTGCGGGCAGCGCTTCACGCTCCAGCGCGATCAGCGCATCGCGCACCACGCCCACGCTGTGGGTGTTGGTGAAGGCGATCGGGCTGGTCAGCAGGCCCGCTTCGCGCACCCATTCCAGGCCGGTGGCGTCGCCGTTGCCGTTCAGCACGTGCACGCCGGCGAAGCAGGGCGCGTGGCGGGCGGAGCCGGGGCGCGGTTCGATCACCGTCACGCCGGTGCGCACGCTGCGCCCGTCCGCCAAGTCGGCATGAATGCTGGCATGGCCGACGCGCACGCCGGGCACGTCGGTGATGGCGTTCAGCGGGCCGGGCGTGCCCTGGCCGATGATGATGCCCAGATTCTGAGCGCGCTGCGTCATGGTTATTCTCCTTCTATTGAGGGGGCGGCGAGGGGCGCCGTCTGGCGGCCGCGCAGATGGTTCAGCGCCAACCCGAAGCCGATGATGCCGGCAATGATAATAAAGTCTTTCAGGCTGCTGGCGATCAAAATCGTCCACAGCACGTACAGGCAGCACAGCAGCGCCACCACCACCGGCAGCGGCCACAGCGGCATCAGGTACGGGTGGTGGAAGTGGCGGCGACGGCGACTGATCAGCGCTGCCACCGCCATAATGATGTACACCAGCAGCAGCAGGATCACGGTGAACGAGGTCAGCGATTCGAGATCGGAGCAAAACGCCAGCAGCGCCGACGGCACGCCGAACAGCAGGGTGGCGATCCAGGGGGTGCCGAAACGCGGGTGGATGATTTTCAGCGCCCGGTTGAACGCCGGCAGCCAGAAGCCGTCACGTCCGCTGGCGAACATCATGCGGCTGAACTGCGCCACGATGGCGATAATGGCGTTGAACACCGACAGATAGATTGCGCCACTCACCACCCGCGCCAGCGTCGGGCCGCCGAGCTGGGTGACCACGTAGCCGACCGGATCGGCCTGTTTGGCCATCTCCGTCAGCGACGGCGAGCCGATCAGCAGGGCGGTGAACGGCACCAGTTCCACCAGCACCACGATGACCAGCGTCAGCATGATCGCGATCGCCATCGGCCTGCCCTGTTCGCGCATGTCTTCCGCCATGTACACCGCCGCGCCGTAGCCGTTGTAGGAGAACAGCGCGACCCCGACCATGGCGACGATCAGCGGCAGCGACACCGGCGCCAGGCTGCCCTGCGCGTCCAGCATCACCGGCGCGGTGAGGATCTCTGTACTTTGATGCGGGTGGCTGAAGCCGAGCCAGGCGATCAGCGCCAGCACCGCCACTTCCACCACCAGGAAGGCGCCGGTCAGCAGGGCGTTGGCTTTGATGTTGAAAATGGCGCAGATACCACCGACCAGCACGGTGAGCATGCCGGCGGTCGAGGCGTCGAACTGGGTGCCCAGCGCGGTGTTCAGGTAAGGCACTGCGCCGGTGGCCAGTACCGCCGGCACGAACAGCGAGGCGCTGAGGATAAACAGGTAGGTCTGCAACCCGCACAGGGTGCCGAACAGGCGCTTGATGATGCTGTATTCACCGCCGGCGCTGGGGTGTGCGGCGCCGAGCTCGGCATAGCACAGCGCGATGGCGGCGGCGACGCAGGCGGCGATCAGAAACGACAGAAAGGCGCCGCTGCCGGCGTTGGCGATCGCCAGCGGCGCGATAACGAAGATCGAACTGGCCGGCGTCACGCCGGACGCGGTGATCATCACCACGTCGAGGACGCTGAGATTGCCTTTGAAGGTGTGTTCAGGGGCGGACTCTTTCATGGGATAACGACTCCATTAACGTGTGAGTGAGTTATTGTTTTGCTGCACAGGCTGTACGCAGGAATCAAATGGAGCGCGCTAAATGCCGGGGAGCGTTGCTCCCCGGAAGTTTATTGTTCTTATGTGTTACCCCTGCCCCGACGGGAAGCTGAAGCTGGCGCGGCGGGCATCGCCGGAGGCCGGCCAGCGCTGGGTCACGGTCTTGCGTTTGGTGTAGAACCTGACGGCGTCCGGGCCGTAGGCGTGCAGATCGCCAAACAGCGAGCGCTTCCAGCCGCCGAACGAGTGGTAGGCCACCGGCACAGGCAGCGCCACGTTGATCCCCACCATGCCGACCTGAATACGGCTGGAAAAGTGGTGCGCCGCTTCGCCGTCGCGGGTGAACAGGCAGGTGCCGTTGCCGTATTCGTGGGCGTCGATCAAGGCCATCGCCTCCGGCAGCGAGGCCGCGCGCACCACGCCGAGCACCGGGCCGAAGATCTCCTCCTGATAGATGCGCATGCCGGGCGTCACGCGATCGAACAGCGTCGGGCCGAGGAAATACCCCTGGCTGGGGCGGCCGTCGGCGCCGATCACGCTCAGCTCGCGGCCGTCCACCAGCAGCTCGGCGCCTTCGGCTACGCCCTGCTCGATATAGCCTTTCACCTTCTGATAATGCTGCTGGGTCACCAGCGGCCCCATGTCGTTGCGGTTGTCGCTGCCGGGGCCGACGCGCATGGCGGCCATCTGTTGCCGCAGCCCGGCGATCAGCGCGTCGGCGGTGTCGTCGCCCACCGCCACCACCAGCGGGATGGCCATGCAGCGCTGGCCGCACGAGCCGAACGCCGCGCCCATCAGCGCGCCGACCGCGCCGGGGATATCGGCGTCCGGCAGCACCACCGCGTGGTTTTTGGCGCCGCCCAGCGCCTGCACCCGTTTGTTCTGGCCGCAGCCGGTGTGATAGATATGCTCCGCCACCGGCGTCGAACCGACGAAGCTGATCGCTTTGACGCGCCCGTCATGCAGCAGCGTCTCCACCGCTTCGCGGTCGCCGTTGACCACGTTGAGCACCCCCGGTGGCAGCCCGGCTTCCGCCGCCAGCCGGGCGATATACAGCGCGGCGGAAGGCACTCGCTCGGAAGGTTTCAGCACGAAGGTGTTGCCGCAGGCGACCGCCATTGGCCACATCCACAGCGGCACCATCGCCGGGAAGTTGAACGGGGTGATGCCCGCCACCACCCCCAGCGGCTGAAACTCGCTCCAGCTGTCGATGCCCGGGCCTGCCTCTTTGCTGTGTTCACCCTTCAGCAGTTCCGGCACATAGCTGGCGTATTCGATATTCTCAATGCCGCGCTGCAGTTCGCCCAGGGCGTCGCTGAGCACCTTGCCGTGCTCGGCGGTGATTAACTGGCAGATGGCGTCGGCGTGTTGCTCCAGCAGATCCTTGAGCTTCATCATGATGCGCGCGCGCTTCAGCGGAGGGGTATCGCGCCAGGCGGGATAAGCCTGTTCGGCGGCGGCGATGGCGCGCTCCACCGTGGCGCGGTCGGCCAACTGCACCTCCTGCGCCGATTGGCCGGTGGCCGGGTCGTAAACCGGCTGGCTGCGTTCGCCGCCGGCGGCGGGCTCGCCGTTGATCCAATGGGTGATGGTCATGGTTCTCTCCTTATTCGGTGGCGTTGAGGGCGTCGCCCACGGCGTTGATCAGCGCATCGATCTGCGCTTCGCTGCTGATGAACGGCGGTGCCAGCTGCAGGGTGTCGCCGCCGTAGCGCACGTAAAATCCGCTTTCCCAGCAGCGCATCGCCGCCTCGAAGGGGCGCCGCGCCGGCTCGCCGGGCCGCGCCGCCAGCGTGATGCCGGCCGCCAGGCCGATATTGCGAATGTCGGCGACGTGTTTGGCCCCCTGCAGGCTGTGCACCGCGCGCTCGAAGTAGGGCGCCAGCGCCTGTACGCGCTCCACCATCTGTTCGCGCTGCAGGATGTCCAGCGTCGCCAGCGCGACCGCGCAGCTGACCGGATGGGCGGAGTAGGTGTAGCCGTGCGGGAATTCGAGCTGGTAGTCCGGCTCGCCGCCGTTCATGAAGGTGTGATAAATCTCCGGCCGTACCACCACCGCGCCCATCGGCTGCGCGCCGTTGGTCACCTGTTTGGCGATGTTCATGATGTCCGGCGTGACGCCGAACGCCTCGGCGCCGGTCATCGCACCGCAGCGGCCGAAGGCGGTGATCACTTCGTCGAAGATCAGCAGGATGTCATGCTGGGTACAGATTTCGCGCAGGCGCTGCAAGTAGCCGACCGGCGGCACGATCACCCCGGCGGAGCCGGAGAACGGTTCGACGATCACCGCGGCGATCGTCGAGGCGTCGCGCAGCGCGATGATGCGGTTGAGCTCTTCCGCCAGCTCCGCCCCCTGTTGCGGCATGCCGCGCGAAAAGGCGTTGCCGGCCAGCAGGGTGTGCGGCAGGTGGTCCGCCTCGGCGCCGGCGCCGAACGTCTTGCGGTTGCCGGCGATGCCGCCGACCGAGATGCCGCCGAAGTTAACGCCGTGATAGCCCTTTTCCCGGCCGATAAAGCAGGTTTTGCCCGCCTGGCCTTTGGCGCGCCAGTAAGCGCGCGCCATTTTCAGCGAGGTGTCCGCCGCTTCCGAGCCGGAGCCGGTGAAGAACACGTAATCCAGCCCCGCCGGCGTCAGCGCCTTGATTTTGTTGGCCAGCTCGAACGACAGCGGGTGGCCGAACTGAAACGCCGGCGAGTAATCCAGCGTCGCCAGCTGGCGCTGGGCGGCGTCGGTGATTTCCTGCCGGCCGTGCCCCAATCCGCAGCACCACAATCCGGACAGGCCGTCGAAAATCTTTCTGCCGTCGTGGCTGGTGTAATACGCCCCTGCGGCCTGAGTAATGATGCGCGGCTGCGCTTTAAAATTACGGTTGCCGGTAAAAGGCATCCAATGGGCCTCTAACCCTTCGGCATCGAGACGATTAAGCGAATAATTTTCAGCGGCCATGTTTTCCTCCGGGCAGGAAAATAAGTGCGATTAATTAAATAAAATGAGTTGTTAACGAATTGTTGTGCGAAATTGACTATGTACCGCTTGTTCTCTACTGTGAATAATCATATGTCGAAACTTACTTAAGGTTTTATGCAAGTAAAAAAGCGCGCGCTGTTAGGGCAATTGTCGGATATGGATCTGCGTTTGCTGCGGGTATTCAAGGCCGTGGTCGACTGCGGCGGCATGAGCGCCGCCGAACTGGAGCTGAATATCAGCCTGTCGACCATCAGCAAGCACATCAAGGATCTGGAGCAGCGGCTGGGCCTGACGCTGTGCCAGCGCGGGCGCGAGGGTTTTGCGGTTACCGACGAGGGGCTGTTGATCTACCAGGAAACGGTCAACCTGCTGGCGGCCACCGAGGCGTTCCGGCGCGGGGTGGACGAGGTGCATCAGCGCATGGGCGGGCAGCTGCACGTGGCGATATTCGACCATACGGTCAGCAATCCGCAGGCGCAGATCGGCCGGGCCATCGCGTTATTCAGCGAGCGTGCGCCGGAGGTTTCTTTGCAAATGTACGTGGAGCCGATTAATACCATTGAACGCGGCGTCATTGACGGGCAATTTCAGGTTGGCGTTATTCCCATGCACCGCAGCGCGGAAAGTTTATCTTATCATTCGTTATTCAGTGAGAGGATGTTCTTATATTGCGGCGCGCAGCATGAATTATTTTCCGGCCCCCATGAAACATTAAATTGGGATCTGCTGCACAATTATGCCTTCGCCGGATTAGGCTATCATTCGCCGAATATGGAACTGAGCCTGCAGCAACATTTGCATCGCAAGGCGACGGGGTTTGCGCAGGAGTCGATCGCCACGCTGATCCTGTCCGGCAAATACGTCGGCTTTTTGCCTGATCACTACGCGGCGTTTTTCGTGGCGCAGAATATGATGCGGGCGATCAAACCGGCGCTGTTCCGCTATCACTGTGAATACTCCAGCGTGCTGCGCCGCTCGCCGGTGCCGCAGCGGGTGGTGAAGCTGTTCCATGAGTGCCTGCTGGCGGCCCACGGAACAGCGTGACGCTTACTGCTCTTTCTTCTTGCCGAAGATCCTGATCAGCGCGCCGACCAGGATGCCGACCGCGATGCCGGCGAAGATCCAGCCGATGATGCCCATTTTCTTAACTCCTGCTAGTGCGTTGATCTGATTATATAATCATTCGACGCGAAACGCCTCTTCGATCATCCGTTGCCGCTGCGCCGGCGCATAGTCGATCCAGGAATTCTTGCTGTTGGATTTCTCCAGCGCCACCGCCAATTCCTGGCCGGAAATCGGCAAATCGTCCTGCCAGAACGGCGCAATGGCGTGGCGGGTGATGAAATCGGTCAGGTAGCTCTCCGGGCTGCCCTGCCAGTGCGGGTACAGGCGCGCGGCCAGCTCGGCCATCAGCGCGCGTTGCTGCGGCTGTTCGCTGGTTTCCAGCAGGGCGAGGAACGGCAGCAGCAGGCGGCCACAGACTTGGCCGTGGTGGTAGTCGCGCAGCGCGCCGATCTCGCCGGCGATGCCGTGAATGACCCCCAGCCCGGCGGCGCTCAGCGTCAGCCCGCCGAGGTACGAAGCTTGCATAATCGCTTCGCGCGCCGCATCGCTGCGGTTGAGCGCCGGCCAGGCGGCGAGGAAGTGGCGTATGCCGTTCAGCGACATGTCGCGCGTCATGGCGCCGGCGGTTTTCGACAGATAGGCCTCGAACAGGTGGGTGAAGGCGTCGATAGCGCAGTAGGCCAACACTTTGTCCGGCGCGCCCGCCAGCAGCTGCGGATCGAGAATGGCGGTATGCGGCACGAAGTTATTGTGGCGCAGCGAGGCCTTCACTTTGCTGACCTGGGTGTCGGTGATCACCGCGTTCTGCGTCACCTCGCTGCCGGTGCCGGCGGTGGTAGGAATGGCGATCAGCGGCAGGGTGGCGCCGCTGATTTTGCTGTCGCCCACCTTTTCCATATAGCGCAGCGTCGGCAGCGGATGCTCCACCAGCGCGGAGAACGCCTTGGCGGCGTCCAGCACGCTGCCGCCGCCGATGGCCACTACGCGCCGCGCCTGGCCGCGCCAGCGCGCCACCCAGGCGTCTATTTCCTGCGGCGACGCCTCGTGGCTGACGATCTCCGTGCCGATAAGCAGCGGCGTCAGCGATTCGCGCAGGCCGGCATACACCGGGCCGTTGAGAAAAGATCGACAGCTGAACAGCAGCGTCGGCTGCGGGTCGGCAAGCAGCAGCGGCGGCAGCTGCTGGATGCTGCCGTGGCCGAACCAGGTCTGGCGATTGGCGATGATGTGGCTGACGGACATGAGATCTCCTTGACGACGTTGCAGAGCGCGATGCCACAGCATAAGCCAGCGGGCGCGGAGCGGCCACCGCTTTCCCCGCCGCGGCAACCTGTGAGTTGTTTAACATGTAAACGATCGCGTTCTTGCATTTCGGCGTTTTGGGTGCTTTTTTTAACAGTACCGGCCGTCGTGCGGCCAACCCCATCCGAAATCGGTAGATTGTTAATGTGTTAATAATGGCGAGGCGGGTATGGAAATTCAGGTTGAACGCTTGTCTGCGGTGATCGATGCGGTGGCTAGCCCGCGTTTTTATCCCAGCCTGTTGAATTGGCTGGAGGGATTTTTCGCCTTCGACAACGCCATCGTCTATGCCTTCGAACGCGGCCGGCCGCCGCGCTGCCTGATCAAAACCGAGCGGGAAAACAGCGATGCGGTCAATCAGATCTACCAACAGGGCGCCTACCTGCAGGATCCGTTTTACCGCGCGCTGAGCGACGGCGGCGAAGGCGAGGTGCTCACGCTGCGCCAGCTGGCACCCTGCGGGTTTTATCACAGCGATTATTACCGTAATTTTTATCGCAAGACCGGCTGGCACGACGAGGCCGGCGTGCTGCTGCAGCTGACGCCGGAGCGCGGGCTGGGGGTATTCTTCGGCTCGGTGCGCCGCACGGTGGCGGTACGCTATCCGCAGCGGGCGGATCTGCGCAGTGCGCTGACGCTGGTGAAAAGCGTGGCGCGGCTGCACGGCGAAGTGGTGGCGGCACCGGCCGAGGCCGCGACGGTGAACGATGACGGCGCCCAGGCGCGCTATCTGCTGACGCCGCGCGAGCGCGAGATCGTCGATCTGATCCTCGCCGGCTGCGTTTCGCAGCAGATTGCCGACCGGCTGTTCATCAGCCTCGGCACGGTAAAAAATCACCGCAAGAACATCTACGGCAAGCTGAACATCGGCTCTCAGGCCGAGTTGTTTAGCCTGCTGCTGACCGCCCCGCAGCGGCGCAGCGCGTGAATGTTAATTTTTTGTAGCGAATGTCCCTAAGGGGACATAGCGAACGATCCCACTGCTCCCGATAATCCGATGTCATGGCATAGGCAATCGGGAGTGCGGCAGTGAACAACGAAATCGAGTCCTTAACCTACTACGCGGCGACCAAAAAATACGATCTGCGCTTCCCGACGCTGGAAGAGGATCTGGACGTCGACGTGGTGATCATCGGCGGCGGCTTCTCCGGCATCAACACCGCGCTGGAGCTGGCGGAGAAGGGCATCACCAACATCGCCATTCTCGAAGGCCGCTATCTGGGTTACGGCGGCACCGGGCGCAACGGCGGCCAGGTGATGGCCGGCATCGGCCACGATCTGGAGAAGATCAAGCGCCACGTTGGCCCGGCCGGGCTGGAAACCATCTTCAAAATCAGTAACCTCGGCGCCGGCATTATCCGCGAGCGCATCAAGAAATATGACATCGACGCCGACTTCTGCTTCGGCTACGGCTATCTCGGCAGCAACGCGCGCCAGGAGAAGACCCTGCGCGGCTGGCTGAAGGAGTTCAAGGCGGTAGCGCCGCAGGAGGAGATTGAGCTCTACACCGGAGCGGAGGTGAAGCAGGTCGTGGGCTCAGACGCCTACACCTGCGCGCTGAAGCACATGGGCGGCGGCCACGTGCATTCGCTCAACCTGCTGCTGGGCGAGGCCAAGGCGCTGAGCGGCTACGGGGTGAAAATCTTTGAGAACAGCAGCGTGCTCAACGTGGAGTATGGCCCGCGCATTACGGTGCGCACCGCCATGGGCTCTGTGCGCGCCAACAAGATGCTGTGGGCCTGCAACGGCTTCCTCAACGGCATGGAGCCGCAGATCTACCGCAAGACCATCAATACCTACGCCTTCCAGCTGGCCACCGAGCCGCTGTCTGACGATCTGATCCGTCAGATCAGCCCGATCCGCGGCGCCTACAGCGACATCCGCCCGGTGATCGATTATTACCGGGTGACCAACGAGAACCGGCTGCTGTTCGGCAGCGCCACCCGCCTGATCGAATATTTCCCGTCGGATCTCAAGGCCTGGAACCGCAACCTGATGCTGAAGGTGTTCCCGTACCTGAAAGACGTGAAGATCGATCTGGCCTGGGGCGGTCCGCTGTGCTGCAGCGCCAACCTGTTCCCGCAGATCGGCACGCTGCCGGATCGCGACAACGTGTTTTACGTGCAGGGCTACTCCGGCTTCGGCGTGACGCCGAGCCACATCGTGTGCAAGGTGCTGGCGGAGGGCATGAGCGAAGGATCCGATCGGTACGATCTGATGAGCTCGATCCCGCACGTCAACATCTTCGGCAAGGACAAGCTGCGGCGGGTGATGACCACCGCCGGTAAGGTTTGGCACCAGACATCCGGCTACTGGAAAGGCCGCCGTTAACCCTCAGAGGAGAATCACATGAAACCGTTATTGCTTAAACAACCGCTGCCAGAACTGCTGGAGATCGGCAGCGTCAGCAACCTGGGCGCCACGGTGATCGCCGGCACGCCAAACGTCGGCGTGGCCAGCATCTTCGGCGAACCGACCGACAACCTGAACTGCGGCGTGTTCAGCTGCACCCGCGGCAGCTTCGTGATGGAGTATCCGTTCGCCGAGCACGCCACGGTGTGGGAAGGCAGTGCGACCCTGACCAACGAACGCACCGGCGAATCGGTGCAGTATCAGGCCGGCGATTCCTGGTTCGTCGAGAAAGGCACCCCGGTGCGCTGGGACATCACCTCGGATCGCTTCGTCAAACACTACCTCGCCATCGTCGAAGGCTGACGCCGTCATGCCCCCCTCAGCAGGCTGAATGCCGAGGGGGAGCGCCTTAGCCTAACGCCCGCGTAATAAAATCAGTCACCCGCTTGAGGATCTGATCCTTATTGGTTTCGTTAAAGCTCTCGTGCCGCCCGCCCGCATTGATCATCCGTTCGAAATCGTCGCCGTGCAGACGATCGAGCGCGGTTTGCGTTTCGCTCATCAGCACTAACCGATCGTCGTCGCCATGGATCCACAGCGTGGGCAGCGCGCCGAAGCCCGGCCCGGCGTTGATGGCGGCGAGGATCCGCTGCATGGCGCGCAGGGTGGGACGCTTGAACGGCCCGTGCCACACCAGCGGATCTTCCTGATACGCCGCGCCAACCGCCGGATCGCGCGCCAGAGTGGCGGTATCCAGCGGCGCGTCGGGGATCGTCGGCAGTTCAGCCAGATCGGAAATCGCCGTTCTGTCGCCGAGCAGCGGGCCGGACAGCACCAGCGCGCGTACCTCCTCGCCATGGCGCTGCACGTAGCGGGTGGCGATCATGCCGCCCATCGAGTGGCCGATCACCACCAGCGGCAAGGTGGGGTATTGCTGCCGGAAATGGCTGACCACGCGCTGCACGTCGTCGACCACGGCGTCATAATCTTCGATCAGCACGCGCTCGCCCTGCGACAGGCCGTGGCCGAGATGGTCGGGGCCGAACACCCGCGCGCCCTGCGCCTGCAGCGTGCGCGCCACGTATTGATAGCGGCCGAGGTGCTCGCCGTAGCCGTGCACCAGCAGCGCCAGATAGCGCGGCTTGTCGTTTCCCCAGTCGTGCACGGCGATGTCGCCGTGACGGCCTTTGATAAAGCTGACGGTTTGTTCGGACATGTTATTGTTCTCATGGTGGTAGGGTTGCCCTTCAGCGTAGCGGCTGGCAGCGAGGTTGTCAGGGGCGCCGGGTGCGGCGCCCGCAGAGAGGGGATTACAGGCCGAACTGGCGCGCCAGCTCGTCGAGCGTTTCGCGCTGGAAGCGGTTGAAGGCGTCGCGCGGCTGCTGCTGTTGGATGAACGTCAGCAGCGGATCCTGCACTTCAGTGCGCACGCCGCTTAGCTGTTCCATCACCGCCAGCCCGCAGAACGGTACGTAGGATTCGGCGTAGCCGCCTTCATGCACCATCACCAGTTTGCCGCCGCACAGCCGGTCGGCGGCCTCCTGCACCAGCGCGGTCATGGCGCGGAAGCTGTCGCTGTGCAGCTGCATGCGCGCCAGCGGATCGAGGGCGTTGGCGTCGTAACCGCAGGCGACGATGATCAGCTCCGGCTCGAATTTTTCCAGCGCCGGGATGATGAGGCGCCGCATGGCGTGCAGGTAGCCGTTGTCGCCGGCGCCGGCCAGCATCGGCACGTTAACGTTGCAGCCCGCCCCGTCGCCTTCGCCGCGATCCTGCTCGCCGGAATAGCCCGCCGGGAAGCAGCCGTCCTGATGCAGCGACAGCGTCAGCACGTCGCCGCGCTGCCAATAGATGTGCTGGGTGCCGTTGCCGTGGTGCACGTCCCAGTCGAGCACCGCGACTTTGCCGAGGCCGTAGCGGGCCTTGGCGCGCTCGATGGCGATGGGAATATTGGCCAGGAAGCAGAAGCCCATCGATTGATCCGGCAGGCAGTGGTGGCCCGGCGGGCGCGACAGCGCATAGGCATTATCCAGTTCGCCCTGCAGCACCGCCTCCACCGCCGCGCAGGCCAGCCCGGCGGAGAGTTTGGCGATTTCATAGCTGCCCGGCCCCAGCGGCGCTTCCTCCCCCAGCAGGCCGCCGCCGCTGTCGCTCACCTGTTTGAAGCGCTGCAGGTAGTGGGCGGGGTGGATGCGCAGCAGGTCTTCTTCCGTCGCCGGTTCGGCGCTCAGCAGGGTGAGCTGGCGCGACAGGCCGGATACGTCCATCAGGTTCTTCATACGCCGTTTGGTTTCCGGCGATTCGGCATGGCCGGCGCCCGAGGGCGGTTGCACCCAGCCGCCGACCGGCAGGGTGGTGGCGTGCAGGCCGGTGCTGTGCCAGAAACAGCGTTCATCAAACAAGAAACCGGTTGTTCTTTTCACCTTTCTCCTCCTGTTATACGGCGCGGTGCGCGCGGTGAAGCCAGCGAAATCAACAGCAGCGACAGCAGCGCGCAGCCCAGCGCGCCGAACAGCAAGGCGTTGAAACCGCCGGAAGATTCGATCAGAGAGCCGGCCAGCGTCGGGCCGATGGCCATGCCGCCGCCGATCACCAGGTTGATGCCGTTCATCAGCTTGCCGTCGTTATCCAGCCCGGCGACCCGCGCCAGAATGAACGGCAGCACGAAGGTCCAGGTGAATTTGAACAGCAGGGCGGCCAGGGCGAAGCGCAGGAGCAGGGGCTGGCCCGTCAGCAGCGCCACGCTGGCCAGCAGCAGGGCGTACCCCAGCACGATCAGGCGTCCGCCGCCGAAGCGCGCGCCGATCAGCGCCGCGGCCCCCGCGCCGACGATGCCGAGCAAGGTGGCGACGGCCAGCACCTGGCCGCTGTGGGCCGGCGACAGCCCGGCGCCGGCGGCGATGCCGCCGATAAAGGTCCAGACCGCGCTCAGGCTGATGTAAAAGGTCAGCACCGCCAGCACGGCGCACAGCTTGCGCGCCATCGAGGCGGCGGGGCCGCTGCGGGCGGTGCGGGCGGCGGTGAAACCGTTGGGGAACGCCGGGATGAGCGGCAGGCAGCACAGCATGATGGCGGCCAAAATCAGGTAGACCGCCATCAGGCCGAAGTGCGCAAACAGCGGTGGCAGCACCAGCAGCCCGACCGCGCCCAGCACCAGCTGGCCGAGCACCCAGAAGGCATAGACGCGGCTGGGATTGGCGGTGCCGGCAGCGCAGGTGATGCACAGGATCATCAGGGTGCCGCCCGCCAGCGAGGCGATAAAGCGCAGCGGTAGCAGCAAGGTAAAATCTTGCACCAGCGCCGAAGCCAGGTTGCCGGCGATAAACACCAGCGCCGACAGCGTAGCGACCCGCCGCCAGTTGATGCGCCCGATCCACCACCACGCCGGCAGCGTGGCCAGGCTCATGGCGCCGAGTTCGGTGGAGAACAGGTGGCCGATTTGCGCCGGGCCGAGCTGCCACTGAGTAGCGAGCTGGGCGGCCACGGCGGGGGCGGTCATCAGAATGCCCGGCGCGATGGCGGCGAAGACGATAATGGCGGTCAACAGCCGCGGCGGGCAGGGGAGCGCCGCGCCGACGGCGGGCGCGGAAACCGAATCACTGGACATAAACCTTTTCCCCAAGCGTTGAGTGACGATGAAATATCCCGCCCGGCCCGATTGCGGGCAGGGGGAGGCCGCGCCATAAATGGCGAATACGTTTTGGCGTTATTTTCCGGCCGTCGGCAGCGGCGGCCGTTATCGGGCGTTAACCGTGGGCGAGAAAGCCGCCGGCGACCAGTTCGGTGCGGTTCACCACGTCGGTTTTGGCGAAAATATTGCGCATATGGGTTTTCACCGTGGACAGCGAAATGCCCAGCTTCAGGGCGATGCGCTTATTGCTGGCGCCTTCGCGCACCAGGTTGACGATCTCTTGCTCTTTGGCGGTCAACAGCTGCGCCTCGCCGTCGGGCAGCAGATCGCGCGTCGCCAGCTCGATCAGCGGCAGCACCGCGCGCAGGCGGCCGCGTTCCACTTCGGTAAACGGCGTATCGCGGATCAGCGATACCCCGGCGACGATGCGTTTGCGTTGGCGGATGAAGATCTCCGTCATGTCGCGCATGTCGTTCGGCAACATAAAGTCGTGGTAATAGCGGCGGTTGCCGGCGATCGCCGCCGGGCTCATGCCGACCATGGTGATGTCCTGGCGATGGAAATTGGCCGGCTGCAGCGGATCTATCTGCTGGAAGTGGTTCAGGTACTGCTGGTGCGTTTTATCGGGCATGCCGTGCAGGATGTAGTGATCCGGCCGCAGGTCGCGATCGACCAGATAAAACACCCCGGCGGACACCGGGATCAGGTGCGTAATGGTCGCCAAACAACTGTTGATAAAGGCATCGGATGCGGTGCTGTGCATGATTCGTGTTCCTCCCTTTATCGTTCAATCTGGAGAATGTTGGCGGTCAATATATGAACGATACAAGCATAGTTGTAGCAATTTGGCAACACAATAAAAACATATTAACAACGTGAGGCCGATTGCAATAAAACACATAAATAACAAGATGACACTGCGTTTATCAGGGCTTTTTAGGGCGGATTTTTCGCGATTTTCATTAATAGGTTAATGAAATAGTCCGCCGCTTTTCCCGCTGAATTTACAGCGCTTTTCAATGCTTGCCTGGGCGAGGCCCTCGCCGCTCTGCGCGTGCTACAACCGGCGCGACCGTCGCCGTCCCTCGTTCTTAAGAACGATAGCCAGGCTTTTCCACCGCTTCCTACACTGCGAATTGAAGATAGCGCCAGGCGGCGCCAAACGTATAAGACGAAAAAATGATGACCTTTCTCGGGCTGAGGCGTCGGGTTGTTCAGTCCGCATGACCATACGGGGAACGAACGATGCAGAAAAAAACGTTGGCGGTGGCGTTGAGCGGTGCCTTATCGGGCCTGGCACAGGGGGCGGACGCCGATCGCCCCAATGTGCTGATCATTCTGGTGGACGACATGGGCTACTCCGACATCAGCCCGTTCGGCGGCGAGATACCGACCCCCAACCTGCAGGCGCTGGCCGAGCGGGGCGTGCGCATGAGCCAGTACTACACCTCGCCGATGTCGGCGCCGGCGCGGTCGATGTTGATGACCGGCAACACCAACCAGCAGGCCGGCATGGGCGGCATGTGGTGGTATGAGAGCACCGCGGCACAGCCGGGCTATGAAATGCGGCTGACCGACCGCGTGACCACATTGCCGGAGCGCTTTCGCGATGCGGGGTACGCCACCATGATGGCGGGCAAATGGCACCTGGGCTATGTCGACGGCGCCAAACCGACCGATCGCGGCTTCGAGCGCGCCTTCGCCTTCATGGGCGGCGGCACCAGCCATTTCGACGATGCGAAACCGCTGGGCACCGTGGAGGCGTTCCACACCTTCTACACCCTGAACGGCAAACGCGTGTCGTTGCCCAAAGATTTCTACTCCAGCAAGGCCTATGCCGATCAGCTGGAACAGTGGATCCGCGATACACCGCAGAATCAGCCCGTCTTCGCCTATCTGGCGTTCACCGCGCCGCACGATCCATTGCAGGCGCCGGATGACTGGATCGCTAAATTCGACGGCAAATACGACGCCGGCTATCAGCAGGCCTATCAGCAGCGCATTCAGCGCCTGAAGGCGCTGGGGTTGATTTCCGATCGCACGCCGATGCCGACGCTGGCGTTGGATCAGGCCTGGAACGCGCTGACGCCCGAGCAGCAAAAATATGAAGCCAAGACCATGCAGGTATACGCGGCGATGATTGCCTATATGGACGATCAGGTCGGCGCGGTGCTGAACACCCTGAAGCAGACCGGCCGTGACCAAAATACGGTGATCGTGTTCGCCACCGACAACGGCGCTAACCCGGCCAGCGGCTTCTACTACGGCTCGAAGCCGGAGTATTGGCGGCAGTTCGACAACAGTTACGCCAACCTCGGCCGCAAGGGATCGTTCATCTCTTACGGGCCGCACTGGGCCAACGTCAGCAATGCGCCGTACGCCAACTACCACAAAACCACCAGCGCACAGGGCGGCATCAATACCGATTTCATCATCTCCGCGCCGCGGCTGAAGGGGCGCGGCGGCATCGACCGCACGCCGATGGCGGTGTATGACATCGCCCCGACGTTGTATGACTATGCCGGCATCGACGCCAACAAACCGCTGAAGGCCAAACCGACGCTGCCGATGGTCGGCGTCAGCTTCAAGCGCTATTTCAGCGGCGAGGCCGACGGTGTGCCGCGCGCGACCTACGGCGTGGAGTTGCATAACCAGGCCGCCTATGTAGACGGCATCTGGAAGCTGCGGCGGTTGGTGAAGGCCGGGCCGACGGCGCAGATGGCGCCGTGGGGGCTGTTCAACCTGCATGACGATCCGCTGGAGACGCGCGATCTGGCCGCCGCCAACCCGGATCAAGTCAAACGGCTGAGCGAGGCGTATCGCCGCTTTGCGCAGCAGAGCATGATTATTGAAGCTAAAGGCGCAGCGATCGACTACCTCGGCGTTGACGCCAGCACCGGTGACTACATCGGCTTGGATCCGCAGACCCACAAACCGTTGCCGCAGGCGGCACCATGAACCTGGCCCAGCTGCGTGCGCAGCAGATCCCGGTGGAGAGCGAACCGCGCGCGGCGGCGCCTTTTCATTTGCTGGTGAAGCCGATCGGCGCCGGCTGCAACCTGGGTTGCCGCTACTGCTACTATCCGCAGCGCCAGGAAGAACGGACGCGCAAGATGGACGACGACCTGCTGGCGGAATTTATCCGCAGCTACATCGCCGCCCAGCCGCGTTACAGCCGCGAGATCAACTTCGTCTGGCAGGGCGGTGAGCCGCTGCTGGCGGGGATCGGTTTTTACAAGCGGGCGCTGGCGTTGCAGCGCCGCTATGCGCCGCCGGGCGTGCGGATCAGCAACAGCCTGCAGACCAACGGCACTCTGCTGAACGACGCCTGGTGCCGGCTGTTCCGGCAACATCACTTTATCCTCGGCGTCAGCCTGGACGGCGATCGCGAGGTGCAGGACGCCCACCGGCCGGACAAGCGCGGCGGCGCCAGCTATGACGCCGCGCTGCGCGGCATTGCGTTGTTGCAGCGCCATCAGATCGACTTCAACCTGCTGATGGTGGTGCACGACGGCGTCGCGGATCGCGCCGAGGCGATCTACGATCATGCGGTGGCGATCGGGGCGCGTTATCTGCAGTTTCAGCCGCTGATGCTGGAAGGGGATGCGCCCACCGCCGGTTACGGACTGAGCGCCGCCAACTGGGGGCGCTTTATGCTGGCGGTATATCGCCGCTGGCGCAGCCGCGGGCATATCGGCCAGGTCTTCGTGATGAACATCGAACAGGTCTACGCGCAGTATTTCACCCACGTCAGCCCCAGCTGCGTGCACGCCGAACGCTGCGGCGGCAATCTGGTGATGGAGCCGGACGGGCGGCTTTACGCCTGCGATCATCTGATCAATGCGCAGCATCTGCTCGGCCATGCCGATCGCCACACGCCGCTCGCCACCCTGGCGGCAAGGGCGGCGGAGATGCCGTTCGGTAAAAACAAGAGCCTGCGCCGCGAGTGCCAACGCTGCAGCGTGAAAAGCGTCTGCCAGGGCGGCTGCCCGGCGCATGTGGGCGAAGATCGCTATAACCGGCTGTGTGCCGGTTATTACGCCTTCTTTTCCGCGCTGCTGGCGCCGCTGCGCGCCTACCCGCGCAGCCCGCAGGGGGCGATGCAATGGCGCGCCGCCGTGAGCGCCGCCGCAGGTTGAAACTGTCTCGTCCTTAAGGACGATAGTCAGCATTTTCCTTTCCTCTCTATAGTGAGATTACCGCCGCTGGCGGTGAAAAACCTGCAAGCACCTGCATGCATCAGGCCAAAACTATAAGAGGAAATAACCATGAACCTGTCGTCGCGGTTGCACGCCCACCTGGCTAGAGGCAAGGTCGGCTTTCCCACCACCCTGGCCAGTTCGGTCGGGGTGATCATGGCCAGCCCGGTGATCCTGACGGTCACCAGCGGCTTCGGCATCGGCGGCGACACCTTCGCGCTGGCGATGCTGATCGCCTTCATCATGATGCAGGCGCAGCTCACCACCTTCTCCGAAGCGGCGTCGCTGCTGCCGACCTCCGGTTCGGTTTACGACTACATCTCCTGCGGCATGGGGCGCTTTTTCGCCATCACCGGCGCGCTGTCGGCCTACCTGATCGTGCATATCTTCGCCGGCACCGCCGAGACCATTCTTTCCGGCATCATGGCGCTGGTGAACTTCGAGCACCTCAACACCCTGATGGAAAGCCACAACGCCTCCTGGATGGTCGGCGTCGGGCTGGTTGTCGTGTTTGGCCTGCTCAATGCGTTCGGCATCGAGGCCTTCGGCAAGGCGGAGATCGTGCTGACCTTCGCCATGTGGAGCACGCTGGTGATTTTCGGCATCGTTGGGCTGCTGTCGCCGCATGCGGTGCCGCTTGAGGGCTGGTTCGGCAGCACGCTGAGCCTGAGCGATCCGTTCGCGGTGTTCAGCCTGATCGGTATGGCGATGTTCATGTTCGTCGGCTGTGAGCTGGTGACGCCGATGGCGCCGGAGATCAAACGCTGCGATCGGGTGATCCCGCGCGCGATGGCGCTCGGGCTGTGCGGCGTGGCGGTGTGCATGGCGCTGTATGGCGCGGCGCTCAGCCATCAGGTGGAAAACGTGGTGATCGACGCCGCCAGCGGCACGCGCCTGCTGGAAACGCCGATGGCCATCCCGGCGTTCGCCGGCCAGGTGATGGGCCAGTTCGGCAAATACTGGCTGGGCGTCGGCCTGCTGTTGGCGGGCGCGGCGACCATCAACACGCTGATGGCGGCGGTGCCGCGCATTCTGTACGGCATGGCGCTGGACGGCGCGCTGCCGCGCATGTTCGCTTATCTGCACCCGCGCTTTAAAACGCCGGTGGTCGGCATTTTGGTGGCGGTCCTGATCCCCTGCGTACACGCCTTCGCCATTCAGGGCAACCTCGACAGGATCATTCCGCTGGTGCTGGCGGCGGTGTGCGCCTGGGGCGTGGCCTACCTGCTGGTGACCTGTTCGGTGGTGATCCTGCGCGTGCGCCGCCCCGACCTGCCGCGCGCCTATAAATCGCCGTGGTTCCCACTGCCGCAAATCGTCTCCAGCGTCGGCATCGTGCTGGCCATCGTCTACATCACGCCGCCGGGGATGAACCCGAGCGATATCTACATTCCCTTCGGCTGGATGATCGGCCTGACCGCCGCCTATGCGCTGTTCTGGACGCTGTGCGTGCAGAAAGTGAACCCGTTCAAGCCGGTGCCGGTCGAGCAGGTGCTGGAGAACGCATTTGCCAAGGGTGAAAACGAGGAGGCGCAGTTTGATCGGCTTACTTCCCTCACTTAATCGCGCCTGGCGGCGCGCGCCGTCGGGCTATCGGCCGGGCGCCGCGCTGGATCGTCTGGCGCGCAATCTGGAACCCTACGCGTGCGAACGCCTGGCGCCGGGCCTGCTGCGGCTGACGCTGCCGCAGGGGCCGCAGATCGAGATCGGCGAACAGGTGCAGGGGCTGTTTATGGCGCATATCGTCAGCCACCGTTTTCGGTTGCAGGGCGCATGCGCAGCGCAGCCTCCGCTGACGCTGGACGTGGTGACCGGCGGCTGGCTGCGGCGGCGCGGGGTGCGCTATCTGTTGCGCCAACGCCATGCAGCCGCGCAGCGAGTGCTGGAAGGGCTGCAGCGCTACCCGCAGATCGGCGAGACGCTGGCGCAGCTGGATTTTCGCCGCGTGCGGCTGACGGTGAACGACGGGCGCTGGCAGGTGGATATCGAGCATTTTGCCGCGTCGGAGGTGGTCAGCCGTTTGCCGGCCGGCCGCCGCTATCTGCGGCTGGATGCCGAACAGCGGCGGCTGCTGTTGAGCAGCCTGCTGATGATCGGCCAACTGATGGAGAAGCTGAATCATGAATAGAGTGGTTGTGATTACCGGCGGCGGCACCGGCGTCGGCGCCGCCTGCGCCCGTCTACTGGCGGCGCAGGGCGATCGGGTGTTCATCATCGGCCGCCGCCCGGAACCGTTGGCGGCGCTGGCGCAAGAGATCGGCGCGCAGGCTTTGGTGGGCGACGCCGCCAGCGGCGAGAGCTGGAACCACACGCTGCTGCCGGCGATTCTGGGCGACGCCGGGCGCATCGACTGTCTGATCGGCAGCGCCGGCGGCATGGGCTTCAAGCGCATCACCGAGATGACCGACGCGCAATGGCAAGGGGCGATGGACAGCAACCTCAACAGCGCTTTCGCCAGTGCGCGCGCCTGCCTGCCGGAGCTGATTAAAAGCGGCGGCAACCTGCTGTTCGTGGCCTCGATCGCTTCGCTGGCCGCCGGGCCGGAGGTCTGCGGCTACGTTACCGCCAAACATGCGCTGATCGGGCTGATGCGCTCCATCGCCCGCGACTATGGCCCGCTGGGCGTGCGCGCCAACGCGGTGTGTCCGGGCTGGGTGACCACGCCGATGGCGGACGAAGAGATGCAACTGCTGATGGACGCCCATCAGATTTCGCTGGAGCAGGCCTACCAAATGGTCTGTCGCGACGTACCGCTGCGCCGGCCGGCCAGCGCCGAGGAGATCGCCCGCGTCTGCCGTTTCCTCTGTTCCAGCGAAGCTTCAATCATAACCGGCGCGGCGCTGGTGGCCGACGGCGGCTCCACCATCGTCGATGTGCCGACCCTGGCTTTCACTTCCCTGTAAGGAGCATTTCCATGAGTTCAGAAGCGGTATTCATTCAGGTTGGCGCGCTGGCGGAAGGCTTTGCGCCGCACAGCAATACGTTGGAACGCCAGCACGGCCTGGCGGGCACCATGCTGACGCTGCGTTTTAGCGACGGTGCGACGCAGCGCTGTCGGTTTACCGACGAGCAGACGCTGGAGTGGGGGGAGCGGCGCGGCGTCGCCTATCGCGCTACCAGCATTCGCCCTGGCGTGTTGTTCATCGATTTTCTCGATCCTACCCGCGCCAACGCCAGCATTACGCTGGTATGCGACCGTAATCAAGGCAACTTCACTGCGGTATACGGCCAACTGCCGGACGAAGCGCAGACGCGGCTCGATGCCTTCAGCCGGGTGGAGCAGGGGCTGCCGCTGACCGCGGTTGAGGCCGAATTCCGCTTCGGCACGCTGGACGACGCCGACGCGGCACCGCCGGGCTTTACCGACGAGCTGATCGGCATGCGCAATATGTACACCTACAGCCCGACCGAGCGGTACGAGCACATCTACCTGAACGACAACTTCTACGCCTGGCAGTGTCTGGACGGGGTGGAGAAAGGGCTGGCGGACGTCGATCGCTGCCACTACGTGAAGGTGGCGGAGCAGCTTTATCTGTTCGTCTGGCGCGAGAAGATCATCCCGACGCTGGGCGTGGTGATGATCGATCTGCAGGGCATGCGCACCGACGGCAAGATCCTCGGCTATCAGGGCAGCGATTTCAGCGCGCTGAGCAACTTTGCGGTCGGCGCCCACGCTCAGGTGCTGAACACCACGCACCACCCGCGAGGATAGGCCGATGAGCGCAACCTATGCGGCTGATGCCTTCGCGGGGCAGACGGTGCTGGTGACTGGCGGCGCTCAGGGCATTGGGCTGGCGATCGTCAGCGCCTTTGCCCGGCTGGGCGCCGAGGTGACGATCGCGGACGTACAGCTGCCGCAGGCGCAGGCGGCGGCGCAAACGCTGCGGGACGAAGGGCTGAGCGTACAGGCGCTGGCCTGCGATCTGGCCGAGCCGGGGCAGATTGCCGAGTTGGTGGCGGCGGTGGGCGAGCGGCACCAACGGCTGGACGTGGTGATCCACAACGCCGCCTATTTTCCGCTGACGCCGTTCGCCGCCATCGACGCGGCCCTGTTGCAACGCACGCTGAGCGTCAATCTGATGGCGCCGTTCTTTCTGGCGCAGGCGGCGCTGCCGTGGATGCGCCACCGGGGCGGGGGCTGCATTCTGGTGACCTCGTCGGTGACCGGCCCGCGGGTAGCCTACCCGGGGCTGGCGCACTATGCCGCCTCCAAGGCCGGGGTGAACGGGTTTATTCGCGCGGCGGCGCTGGAGCTGGCGGCGGAGAACATTCGCGTCAACGGCGTGGAGCCGGGGATGATCCGCACGCCGGCGATGGCCAACCTGGGCGACGCGCAGGTGAATCAGGCGATCGCCGCCTCAGTGCCGCTCGGGCGGCTGGGGGAACCGGCAGACATCGCCGCGGCGATGGTGTTTCTCGCCTCGCCGGCGGCGGCCTACATCACCGGCCAGACGCTGGTGGTGGACGGCGGCGCGCTGTTGCCGGAAACGAATTCTCTGCTTACTTGACGCTGCAGCGTTGTTGGCTGCAACGCCAATTAATTTGAGCATTCCGGTGGGTTAAATCACTGCTTGGCGGGATGCGCGGTGACGTTGGCAGGCAGGCTGTCGCCCAGGGTGATCAGCTCGTCCAGCAGCGTCATCAACTGATCCATTTTTTGCCGCGAGAAAGCGGCTTCAATCTCGGCGTAGCCCTGTTCCACCTGGTGGCGCGCCACTTCATACAGATCCTGACCCTGCTGGGTCAGCGACACGTACAGCTTGCGCTGATCGTTGACCGGCTTGAGGCGGAATATCAGCTTATCACGCTCCATGCGCGACAGAATGCCGGTCAGGCTGGGGCGCAGGATGCAGGTTTCCGCCGCCAGTTCGTGGAATTCGATCGAGCGGCTGTTGGCCAGCACGCGGATGATGCGCCACTGCTGCTCGGTCAGGTTGTGGCTTTTCAGGATCGGGCGAAAGAACCCCATGGCGGTTTCGCGCGCCTGCAGCAGGGCGATGGTTAACGATTCATGCATAAGTTTGGCCTTAGCTATCAAGGTGTTCGTTGTCACGGCGCTTACCGCAGGGCTATTACCCCGCAGGCCCGATTTTGTTAATAACTTAATAGTAGCCAAAGTTGCCCGCAGGGATAAAGCAAAAATGCGCGGCGCAGCGAAAAATGGCGAGAAAAATGATTAATACGCTGAATAATCACGCTAATGTTCGTTGTTTGTGAATATTTTGTTATCACGATCACAAATCACTCCAAGCGCGTTGCGTAAAAGCTGCACAGCGTATAAAAGTAATCATTAATATATTAATGAATGCCGGTTGTCATGTTTTGCCATTGGAGGAGTTCGCATGAAAGGCACCGTATTTTCCGTTGCGCTGAACCACCGCAGCCAACTGGACGCCTGGGATCAGGCGTTTCACCAGCCACCGTATCAAACCCCGCCCAAAACCCCGGTGTGGTTTATCAAACCGCGCAACACCCACCTCGCCAACGGCGGGGCGATCCCGTTTCCGGCCGGTGAAACCGTGCAAAGCGGCGGCACGCTGGCGGTGATCATCGGCGACACCGCACGCAAGGTGCCGGCGGCGCAGGTGGGCCGTTATCTGGCCGGTTACGCACTGGCCAACGACGTCAGCCTGCCGGAAAGCAGCTTTTACCGCCCGGCGATCAAGGCCAAATGCCGCGACGGGTTCTGCCCGCTGGGGGAGATCGGCCAGCTGGCGACTGCCGATCGGCTGGAGATCGTCACCGAGATCAACGGCGTGGAGCGGGATCGCTGGTCCACCGCCGATCTGGTGCGCTCGGTGCCGGAACTGATCGCCGCCATCAGCGATTTCATCACTCTGCAGCCGGGCGATGCGGTGCTGATCGGCACCCCGCACCAGCGGGTGGAGATCAAACCGGGAGATGAGGTGACGGTGCGTGCCGCCGGCCTGCCCACTCTGACCAACCGCGTCACCCAGGCAGGAGCCGCATCATGAAACATGCTCGTATTCGCCATCATGGCCAGGTCTTCAACGTGCAGGTGGATGACCAGCTGCGCGTCACGCTGCCGAACGGCGAGGTGCTGCAGGAGCGCGAAGTGGAATGGCTGCCGCCGGCGCAGGGCACGGTGTTCGCCTTGGGGCTGAACTATGCCGACCACGCCAGCGAGCTGGAATTCAAGGCGCCGGAAGAACCGCTGGTGTTCCTCAAGGCGCCGAACACCCTGACCGGGCACCGTCAGGTGTCGGTACGCCCGGCCGGCGTGGAGTACATGCATTACGAAGCCGAGCTGGTGGCGGTGATCGGCAAGACCGCGCGCAACGTCAGCCGTGAGCACGCCATGGAGTACGTGGCGGGTTACACCCTGTGTAACGACTACGCCATCCGCGATTACCTGGAGAACTACTACCGGCCAAATCTGCGGGTGAAGAGCCGCGACACCCTGACGCCGATCGGGCCGTATATCGTCGATCGCGACGATGTCGCCGATCCGCACCGGCTGGCGCTCGGCACCTATGTCAACGGCGAGCTGCGCCAGCGCGGCAGCACCGCCGACATGATTTTCGACATTCCGTTCCTGATCGCCTACCTGAGCGAATTCATGACGCTGCAGCCGGGCGACATGATCGCCACCGGCACGCCGAAAGGGCTGGCCGACGTGCAGCCGGGCGATGAAGTGGTGGTGGAGATCGAGGGCATCGGCCGTCTGGTTAACCACATTATCAGTGAAAAAGATTACGAGGAGAGCCTGCGATGAAAACCATCAACCACTGGATCAACGGCAAGAACGTCGCCAGCAAAGAGTACTTCACCACCACCAACCCGGCGAACGGCGAGGTGCTGGCGGAGGTGGCTTCCGGCGGTCAGTTGGAGATCGACCAGGCGGTGGCGGCAGCGAAAGAGGCGTTCCCCAAATGGGCCAACACGCCGATGAAAGAGCGCGCGCGCCTGATGCGCCGCCTGGGGGAGCTGATTGACCAGAACGTGCCGCAGATCGCCGAACTGGAAACCGCCGACACCGGCCTGCCGATCCACCAGACCAAAAACGTGCTGATCCCGCGCGCCTCGCACAACTTCGAGTTCTTCGCCGAGGTGTGCCAGCAGATGAACGGCAAGACCTACCCGGTGGACGACAAGATGCTCAACTACACGCTGGTGCAGCCGGTGGGGGTGTGTGCGCTGGTATCGCCGTGGAACGTGCCGTTCATGACCGCCACCTGGAAAACCGCGCCTTGCCTGGCGCTGGGCAACACCGCGGTGCTGAAGATGTCCGAACTGTCGCCGCTGACCGCCGACCGCCTGGGCGAGCTGGCGCTGGAGGCCGGCATCCCGGCCGGGGTGCTGAATGTGGTGCAGGGCTACGGCGCCACTGCCGGCGACGCGCTGGTGCGCCATAAAGACGTGCGCGCGGTTTCCTTCACCGGCGGCACCGCCACCGGCCGCCGCATCATCGAAAGCGCCGGGCTGAAGAAATTCTCCATGGAACTGGGCGGCAAGTCGCCGGTGCTGATCTTTGAAGACGCGGACATCGAGCGGGCGCTCGACGCCGCGCTATTCACCATCTTCTCAATCAACGGTGAACGCTGCACCGCCGGTTCGCGCATCTTCATTCAGGAGAGCATCTACCCGGAATTCGTCAAACGCTTCGCCGAGCGCGCCAACCGTCTGCGCGTGGGCGATCCGCAAGATCCCAACACCCAGGTGGGGGCGCTGATCAGCCCGCAGCACTGGGAAAAAGTCTCCGGCTATATCCGCCTCGGGGTGGAAGAAGGGGCAACCCTGCTGGCCGGCGGCCCGGACAAACCGGCCGGTTTGAGCCACGGCAACTTCCTGCGCCCGACGGTGCTGGCGGATGTCGATAACCGGATGCGCGTGGCGCAGGAGGAGATTTTCGGGCCGGTGGCCTGCCTGCTGCCGTTCAAGTCGGAAGAAGACGGCCTGCGCATGGCCAACGACGTGGAGTACGGCCTGGCGTCGTACATCTGGACGCAGGATGTGAGCAAGGTTCTGCGCCTGGCCCGCGGCATCGAAGCCGGCATGGTTTTCGTCAACACCCAAAACGTACGCGATCTGCGCCAACCGTTCGGCGGCGTGAAAGCCTCCGGCACCGGCCGCGAAGGCGGCGAATACAGCTTCGAAGTATTCGCCGAAATGAAGAACGTGTGCATTTCCATGGGCAACCACCCGATCCCGAAATGGGGCGTTTGAGCCTCAGGCCACAATAATAACGAAAGAGATGAGAACAATGACGACAAAACTTACCACTGATGCTGTCCCTGCTCCCGACGTCGTGCGCTGTGCCTACATGGAAATTCAGGTCACGAACCTTAAAGCCGCACGCGAATTTTACGTCGATATCCTCGGCCTGGTCGTGACCGCCGAAGAGGATAAAACCCTCTATCTGCGTTCGATGGAGGAGTTTATTCACCATAACCTGGTGCTGCGCGAAGGCCCGGTCGCCGCCGTGGCGGCGTTTGCTTTCCGCGTGCGCACGCCGGAAGACGTCGATCGCGCCGAAGCGTATTTCAAGGCGCTTGGCTGCCGTACCGAGCGTCGGGTGAACGGGTTCGCCAAAGGCATCGGCGATGCGGTGCGGGTAGAGGATCCGCTCGGTTTTCCGTATGAGTTTTTCTACGACGTGCAGCACGTCGAGCGTCTGGCCTGGCGCTACGATCTGTATACGCCGGGCGCGCTGGTGCGCCTCGACCACTTTAACCAAATCACCCCTGACGTGCCGCGCGCCGTGGAATACATCCAGGGGCTGGGCTTCCGCGTGACGGAAGACATCCGCGATGAAGACGGCGTGGTTTACGCGGCCTGGATGCGCCGCAAGGCGACGGTGCACGATACCGCGATGACCGGCGGCGCCGGGCCGCGCATGCACCACATCGCCTTCGCCACCCATGAAAAGCACAACATTTTGGCCATCTGCGACAAGCTCGGCGCGCTGCGCAAATCCGATTTGATCGAACGCGGCCCTGGTCGCCACGGCGTCTCCAACGCGTTCTATCTCTACCTGCGCGATCCCGATGGCCACCGGGTGGAAATCTACACGCAGGATTACTACACCGGCGATCCGGACAACCCGACCGTGACCTGGGACGTACATGACAACCAGCGCCGCGACTGGTGGGGCAATCCGGTGGTGCCGAGCTGGTACACCGAAGGATCGCTGGTGCTGGATCTCGATGGGCAGCCGCAGCCGGTCATCGAGCGCAGTGCGCCCAGCGAAATGGCCGTTACCATCGGCGCAGACGGTTTTTCCTATACCCGCGAGGGCGATACGGAAAAAGGTTTCAAACTTGGCAATACGCTGTAAATGCCGCTGCGCGGGCCTTGCCTGCGTCTATGCGCCGTCTGGAGAACGCTATGCCCCATTTTTACGCTGAATGTACCGACAACATCCGCCGCGAGGCGGATTTGCCCACCCTGTTCGCCAAGGTCAACGAGGCGCTGGCGGCGACCGGCATCTTCCCGCTGGCCGGCGTGCGCAGCCGCGCCATCTGGCTCGATACCTGGCAGATGGCCGACGGCAAGCAGGATTACGCCTTCGTGCACATGACGCTGAAGATCGGCCACGGCCGCAGTCTGGAAAGCCGGCAGCAGGTGGGCGAGATGCTGTTTGCGCTGATCAAGGAACACTTTGCCGCGCTGATGGCGCAGCGTTACCTGGCGCTCTCTTTCACCATGGAAGAGCTGGATCCGGTGCTGAATTACAAACAGAACAATGTCCACGCGCTGTTCAACAAGGCGTGAATAAGGGGTCGTAAATGCTGGATAAAGAGCAGGTTAACCGCGCCGTGCAGCGCCTGCACCAGGCGGAAAAGAGTCGTGAGCAGATCCGCGCGCTGTCGCTCGATCATCCCGAGATCACCATTGAAGACGCCTATGCCATTCAGCGGCAGTGGGTGGCGCTGAAGATCGCCGAGGGGCGCACGCTCAAAGGCCACAAGATCGGCCTGACGTCGCGCGCCATGCAGGTGAGCTCGCAGATCACCGAGCCGGACTACGGCGCGCTGCTGGACGACATGTTCTTCAACGACGGCAGCGACATTCCGATCGACCGCTTTATCGTGCCGCGGGTGGAGGTGGAACTGGCGTTCGTGCTGGCCAAGCCGCTGCGCGGGCCGAACTGCACGCTGTTCGACGTCTACAACGCCACCGACTACGTCATTCCGGCGCTGGAGATCATCGACGCGCGCAGCCACAACGTCGATCCCGAGACGCAGCGGCCGCGCAAGGTGTTCGACACCATCTCCGACAACGCCGCCAACGCCGGGGTGGTGATGGGCGGGCGGCCAATCAAGCCGGATGCGCTGGATCTGCGCTGGATCTCCGCGCTGCTGTACCGCAACGGCGTGATTGAAGAGTCCGGCGTGGCGGCGGCGGTGCTCAATCATCCGGCCAACGGTGTGGCCTGGCTGGCCAACAAGCTGGCGCCGTATGAGGTGGAGCTGGAAGCGGGGCAGGTGATCCTCGGCGGTTCCTTCACCCGGCCGGTGCCGGCGCGGCGCGGTGATACTTTCCACGTCGATTACGGCCCGATGGGCTGCATCAGCTGCCGCTTCGTCTAATAAGCCGGCTCGGCGAACCGGGCCGCAATAATCGGGCGGGGGCCACGCGCCGCGCCCGCTTGTCAGGGAGAATGCGATGTTAACCAACCACTTCAAGCGAGCGCTGCAGGAAAAACGCCCGCAGATCGGGCTGTGGCTCGGGCTGTGCAGCAGCTACAGCGCCGAGCTGCTGGCCGGCGCCGGTTTCGACTGGCTGCTGATCGACGGCGAACATGCGCCCAACAACGTGCAAACGGTGCTGGGGCAGCTGCAGGCGGTCGCGCCTTACCCGAGCCAGCCGGTGGTGCGCCCGCCGTGGAACGACGCGGTGATCATCAAGCAACTGCTGGACGTCGGCGCGCAAACCTTATTGATCCCGATGATTCAGAATGCCGAACAGGCGCGCGACGCGGTGCGCGCCACGCGCTATCCGCCGCACGGCGTGCGCGGCGTCGGCAGCGCCCTGGCGCGCGCCTCACGCTGGAACCGGGTGCCCGATTACCTGCAGCAGGCCGATGAGCAGATGTGCGTGCTGGTGCAAATTGAAACCCGCGAAGCGGTGAAAAACCTCGACGCCATTTTGCAGGTGGAAGGGGTGGACGGCGTGTTTATCGGCCCGGCGGATCTCAGCGCCGACATGGGCTTTGCCGGTAATCCGCAGCACCCGGAGGTGCAGCGCACCATCGACGACGCCATCGCGCGTATCCGCGCCGCCGGCAAGGCGCCGGGCATTTTGATGGCCAACAAGGCGCTGGCGCAGCGCTATCTGGAGGCCGGCGCGCTGTTCGTCGCGGTGGGGGTGGACACCACCCTGCTGGCGCGGGCGGCGGAAGCCCTGGCGGATGAGTTCAAACAGGGCGGGGCGCAAGCGCCTTCATCGGGAGTCTACTGAACCATGAACCACGTCGATTCGCTGCCGCCGGCCAACCCGGCGCAGCAACATAAAGCGTTAACCGCCGCCGAGCAATCGGTGATTAAAAAGTTGTTTCGGCGCCTGATCATTTTCCTGTTCGTGTTGTTTGTTTTCTCTTTCCTCGATCGTATCAACATCGGCTTCGCCGGGCTGACGATGGGCAAAGATCTCGGCCTCAGCTCGACCATGTTCGGGCTGGCGGCGACGTTGTTCTATGTCACCTACGTGATCTTTGGCATACCGAGCAACATGATGCTGAGCCGGGTCGGTGCGCGGCGCTGGATCGCCACCATCATGGTGCTGTGGGGCATTGCCTCCACCTGCACCATGTTCGCTACCGGGCCGACCAGTCTGTACGTGCTGCGCATGATTGTCGGCATCACCGAGGCCGGCTTCCTGCCGGGCATTCTGGTGTACCTCACCTACTGGTTCCCGGCGTTTTACCGCGCCCGCGCCAACGCGCTGTTCATGATCGCCATGCCGGTGACCATGGCGATCGGCTCGCTGGTCTCCGGCTATATCCTGGCGCTGGACGGGGTGATGAACCTGAAGGGCTGGCAGTGGCTGTTCCTGCTGGAAGGCATTCCATCGGTGCTGCTGGGCGTGGTGGTGTGGTTCTACCTCGATGACACCCCGGCCAAGGCCAAGTGGCTGACCGACGAGGAAAAAGCCAGCCTGAAGGCGATGATGGAGGCCGACAAGCTGCAGCTGGTGCAGCCCAACGGGCCGAGCAGCCACCGCGCGCTGCAGCAGCGCAGCCTGTGGCGTGAGATCTGCACGCCGATCGTGCTGATGTACACGCTGGCCTATTTCTGCCTGACCAACACCCTGAGCGCGATCAACATCTGGACGCCGCAGATCCTGCAGAGCTTCAACCAGGGCAGCAGCAACGTGACGATCGGCATTCTGGCGGCGATCCCGCAGATCTGCACCATCGCCGGCATGGTGTGGTGGAGCAAACGATCCGACAGGCTGCAGGAGCGCAAGCATCACACCGCGCTGCCGTACCTGTTCGCCGCCGCCGGCTGGCTGTTGGCGTCCGCCACCGATCACAGCCTGATCCAACTGCTGGGGATCGTGATGGCCTCGGTTGGCTCCTTTACCGCCATGGCGATCTTCTGGACCACGCCGGATCAGTCGATCAGCCTGGAAGCGCGGGCGGTGGGGATCGCGGTGATCAACGCCACCGGCAACATCGGATCGGCGCTCAGCCCGCTGCTGATCGGCTGGTTCAAGGATCTGACCGGCAGCTTCAACTCCGGGCTGTATTTCGTTTCGGCGCTGTTGATCGTCGGCGCCGTGCTGGTGTGGCGCATTCCGATGAAGGATTCGCGCCCGAGAGCGACGCCTTGATGCGCAAGTGGGCATGATTGCAGGAGGTCATGAGGTGCGGAAAAGTACCGGCTTTATCGCCAACATCGATATTTGCAAAGAGTATGACGCGCGCTACGCCGCCGACGAGGTGCACTACGAAACCTTCGCCGGGCTGGCGGCATTCTTCGGCCGCGACATGCAGGTGCACTGGCACGACTGCTTCTTCCAGGTGCATTTCCTGGAGACCGGCAAGATAGAGCTGCAGCTCGACGATCAGCACTATTCGGTGCAGGCGCCGCTGTTCATCCTCACGCCGCCGTCGGTGCCGCATGCGTTCTTCACCGAACCGGACAGCGACGGCCACGTGCTGACGGTGCGCCAGGAGCTGATTTGGCCGCTGCTGGAGCGCCTGTACCCCGGCAGCAACCTGGCGCTGGACATGCCGGGCATCTGCCTGTCGCTGGCCGATGCGCCGCAGGAGCTGACGGCGCTCAGCCACTACTGGGCGCTGATCCGCCGCGAGTTCGCGCAGAACCTGGCCGGGCGCGAACAGACGCTGGCGCTGTTGGCGCAGGCGGTGTTCACGCTGCTGCTGCGCAACACCGCGCTGGAAGACAGCGCCAACAGCGGCGTGCGCGGCGAACTGCAGCTGTTTCAACGGTTTAACAAGATGGTGGACGAGCGTTTTCGCGAGCATCTGCCGGTGCCGGAGTATGCGCAGGCGTTGGGGGTGACTGAATCGCGGCTCAACGACCTGTGTCGGCGCTTCGCAAACCGGCCGCCCAAACGGCTGATTTTCGATCGGCTGCTGCGCGAGGCCAAGCGCATGCTGCTGTTCAGCGCCTGCACGGTGCATGAAACCGCTTACAGCCTCGGCTTCAAGGATCCGGCCTATTTCGCCCGTTTTTTCAATCGGCTGGAAGGCTGTTCCCCCTCGACCTACCGCGCGGCGCAACACGCCCTTTCGTAACCGCGATCACAGTTTGCCGCGAAAGCGGCAAACTGACCTGAAAAGTACCGGCGATTGCCGCAAAAGTCTCTTCTCGAAACCGGCTTTGGCAGCTTCAATTAAGCAACCAAAAGAAAACATTATTTTAACAAATGGCCGACTCCACGGCCTGAAAAATGCCGATGACGAGGAAGACCCGATGAAACCAGAAGACTTTCGTGCCGACAGCAAACGCCCGTTCACCGGCGCCGAATACCTGAAAAGTTTGCAGGATAGCCGCGAAATCTACATTTACGGCGAACGCGTAAAAGACGTCACCACCCACCCGGCGTTCCGCAATGCGGCGGCGTCGGTCGGCCAGCTGTACGACGCGCTGCACGATCCGGCCAGCCAGGATCGCCTGTGCTGGAATACCGACACCGGCAACGGCGGCTATACCCACAAATTCTTCCGCTACGCCCGCAGCCCGGAAGAGATGCGCCAGCAGCGTGACGCCATCGCCGACTGGTCACGCCAAAGCTACGGCTGGATGGGGCGCACGCCGGATTATAAGGCGGCCTTCGGCTGCGCGCTGGGCGCTTATCCGGAGTTCTACGGCCAGTTCGCCGATAACGCGCGCCACTGGTACAAACGCATTCAGGAAACCGGGCTCTATTTCAACCACGCCATCGTCAACCCGCCGATCGATCGTCATAAGCCGGTCAATGAGGTGAAGGACGTCTACATTCAGGTGGAGAAAGAAACTGACGCCGGCATCGTGGTCAGCGGCGCCAAAGTGGTGGCTACCAACTCGGCGTTGACCCACTACAACTTCATCGGCTTCGGTTCGGCGCAGGTGATGGGCGATAATCCGGACTTCGCGCTGATGTTCGTGGCGCCGATGGACGCCGAAGGAGTGAAGCTGATTTCGCGCGCCTCCTACGAGCTGGTGGCCGGCGCCACCGGATCGCCGTTTGACTATCCGCTCACCAGCCGCTTCGACGAGAACGACGCGATCCTGATCATGGATCATGTGCTGATCCCGTGGGAAAACGTGCTGATCTACCGCGATTTCGACCGCTGCCGCCGCTGGAGCACCCAGGGCGGTTTCGCCCGGCTGTTCCCGCTGCAGGCCTGCGTGCGCCTGGCGGTGAAGATGGATTTCATCACCGCGCTGTTGCAAAAGAGCCTCTCGTGCACCGGCGTGCTGGAGTTCCGCGGCGTGCAGGCCGATCTGGGCGAAGTGGTGGCCTGGCGCAACCTGTTCTGGTCGCTGAGCGACGCGATGTGCGCCGAAGCCACGCAATGGGAAAACGGCGCCTACCTGCCGGATTCCGCCGCGCTGCAAACCTACCGCGTGATGGCGCCGATGGCCTACACCAAGGTGAAACACATCATCGAGAAGAACGTCACCAGCGGCCTGATCTACCTGCCGTCCAGCGTGCGCGACATGAACAACCCGGAGATCGACAAGTACCTGGCGCGCTACGTGCGCGGATCGGACGGCATGGATCACGTCGAGCGCATCAAGATCCTCAAGCTGATGTGGGACGCGATCGGCAGTGAGTTCGGCGGGCGCCACGAGCTGTATGAGATCAACTATGCCGGCAGCCAGGATGAGATCCGCCTGCAGTGCCTGCGCCATGCGCAGGGATCCGGCAATATGGATCGCATGATGCAGATGGTCGACAAGTGCCTGGCCGATTACGATCAGCACGGCTGGAAGGTGCCGCACCTGCGGAACAATGACGATATTAATCAGTTGGATAATCTGCTGAAGTAATTCAGGAGGAGGTTGTATGTCTCAGGAAAATGAACAGCGGCTGCGCTTTCGCGACGCCATGGCCAGCCTGTCGGCGGCGGTGAATATCGTCACCACTGACGGCCCGGCGGGGCGCTGCGGCATCACCGCCACGGCGGTGTGCTCGGTAACCGATACGCCGCCGACGCTGCTGGTGTGCATCAACCGCAACAGCGCGATGAACCCGGTGTTTCAGGAAAACCGCAGGCTGTGCGTCAACGTGCTCAACCACGAGCAGGAGCTGATGGCGCGCCACTTCGCCGGCATGACCGGCGTCAGCATGGAAGATCGTTTCCGGCTGGAAGAGTGGCAGCTTGGCGCACTGGGGCAGCCGGTGCTGCGCAATACCCTGGCCAGCCTGGAAGGGGAAATCGAGCAGATTCAGAGCATCGGTACCCACCAGATGTACCTGGTGCAGATCAAGCAGATCGCGCTGAGCGAAGCCGGCAACGGCCTGATCTACTTCAAGCGCAACTTCCATCCGGTGATCCATCAGATGGCGGTGCTGGCCTGAGACGTGGGGGCGCAGCCAGCTGCGCCCCACATATCAACTCTTGTTGGCCGCCAGATCGCTCACCAGGCGGTTGACCGGATCGCTCATGTTGGTGAACTTACTCAGCTCCGAACGGGTCACCACCACGAACACCCCGACATTTTTCGCCGGGATCATCGCCATGTAGGTGATGAACCCGCCGCCGCCGCCGGTCTTCTGAATGATGCCCGGCAGCCCGTCCTTCGGCGCCATATACACCCAGCCTAACCCCAGCGCATCTGCTTGCCCCGGCACGTCCATGCCCTTCAGCGACACCAGATCGTGGCGCTGGAAGTACATGGTTTGTTCGCTGGCGGCGGTGGCTTTGCGCGGGCCGCTGGCGCTGGAGGAGAGGAACTGCTGCATCCAGCGCTGCATGTCGCGCGGGGTGGAGTAGACGCCGCCGCTGCCGGCCGCGGCGGTGGTGTCGCGGCAGGCACTCGGGCCGGCCGCCGCCACCATCAGGCGCGAACACTGTTCAGGGCTCGGCGTCAGCGTGGTATCCACCATGCCGAGCGGCGCGGTGATTTTCTCTTTCAGCAGCGCGTTATAAGGCTTGCCCGCGGCGCGCGACAGCGCATCGGCCAGCAGATCGTACGCCAGGTTGGAATACGCGGCGTGCACGCCCGGCGGCGTCGTGATGTTGGCATGCGCCAGCCACTGCCAGCGCTGGGCCTTGGTCGGCCAGGTGAACACCGGCGTTTTAGGCGGCTTCTTGCCCGGCTGCTCGCGCGGCAGCGCGCTGGTGTGGGTGGCCAGGTTCAATAACGTGATCGGCTGGCCGGCGTTGTAAGCCGGCACATAGGCGCCTTTGGGAGCGTACTTGCGCAGCGGATCGGTCAGTTTGACCTGGCCTGCCGCCGCCATTTTTACCATCACTTCACTGGTCATCAGCTTGGTGATCGACGCGATGCGGATCAGCGAATCCGGGCGCGGGCGCAGGTTGTTGCCGGGCTTGGTGTCGCCGAAGCTGCGGTTAACCACCTGATTGCCGTCGATCACCACCAGCGCCATGCCGGTGGCGCCGCTGTTGTAGAAAATATGTTCGGCATACTGGTCGACGATTTGCGAAGCCAGCTGCGGGGGCGCGGCCTGCACGGCCAGCGGCGCGGCGCACAGGCCCAGCGCCAGCAATAAAGCGGAGACAGAGTTCTTCAACGGTCGTTATCCATTTAACAATGCAGCGGGGAAAGGGCTTATTCGTCGCCCAGTGTAATGCCCCCAGGCCCCGGCTGCATGTAGAAAAAAGAGCGGTGGCGATAAAATTTTTTCACCGCCGGCGGCCTACTGCGCGCGGGCGAAAATGGCGATCACTTCGTCCAGGTGCGCCTTCATCGCCTTGCGGGCGCCGCGCACGTCGCGCGCTTCGATCGCCGCCAGGATCGCCCGGTGTTCCAGCTCGGAGCGGTGCGGCATGTCGTCCGGCGTATAGTGGCGCTGCAGCACGCGGAACATGCTGCCGTAACGGTGGCCGAGCAGGTGGCCGATGATGAACGCATAGGCCGGGTTGCCGCTGGCCTGGGCGATGCGGATGTGGAACAGCCGATCGCCGGGGTGGGTGGCGGAACCGGCGCGGTTATCGCGGCAGTTCTGTTCATAGGCGGCGCGGATACCCGCCAGCTCTTCGTCGGTGGCGTGGCGCGCGGCCAGCGCGGCGGTCTCCGGTTCGATCAGCAGGCGGGTTTGCAGCAGAGAAAACGGCGGCAACTCGGCGTTGAAATCCAGCTCGATGTTCAGTTCGTCGTCGATCTCCGCCCACTGGTTGCGGCCGGCTTGGGCCATCACCGGCTCCTGCGACGGCGCCAGCGGCGTTGGCGAGCGCACGATCACCCCGTTGCCGACCTTGACGTCTACCAGGCCGATCACTTCCAGCGCGATCAGCGCCTCGCGCACTGACGCGCGGCTGACCTGCAATTGCTGGGCGAGATCGCGCTCCGAGGGCAGACGGCTGCCCGGCGGAAATTCGTTATTTTCGATCAGACGTTTGAGTTGGTCAGCTATCTGTCTGTAAATTCTTGGGTTTTCCAGTCGGGTAATCGGCATTTTTGACCTTTGACGATTCGGCGTTCAGTGATTTGGCGCACAATTATGCGATAAGGCGCTTGAGTAATTGTTATTCAAGTGTAAAAAAATGGTTAATTGAAATGCGGTTTCAAGGCTGTTTTTATTAACTTCTTCCCCCAACGATAACGCGTAAAGCGTCTTTTGTCATGTTAGAGGCCTGACCTTTAACCGCCTTTATTGGCCTGACCATTAGACCTTTAGGCCGAGGAGTCAAGATGGATTTAACCGGGAAACGCGTACTGATCACCGCCGCCGGGCAAGGGATCGGTTTTACCACCGCCAGGCTGTTCGCCGCCGCCGGCGCTGAAGTGATCGCCAGCGACATCAACCTCGAGCGCCTGCAGGGCTCCGCCGGGATCCGCGCGCTGACGCTGAACGTCACCGATCCGGCCGCCATTGCGGCGGCGGCGGAAGCGATCGGCCCGATCGACGTGTTGTTCAACTGCGCCGGCGTGGTGCACAGCGGATCGATCCTCGATTGCAGCGAGGATCAGTGGGCGTTCGCGCTCGATCTCAACGTGACCGCGATGTTCCGCATGATCCGCGCCTTCCTGCCGGGCATGTTGGCGCGCGGCAAAGGCTCGATCATCAACATGTCCTCGGTGGCCTCAAGCGTGAAAGGGGTGCCGAACCGCTTCGCCTACGGCGCCAGCAAGGCGGCGGTGATCGGCCTGACGCGCTCGGTGGCGGCGGATTACGTCACCCAGGGCATCCGCTGCAACGCCATTTGCCCCGGCACGGTGGAATCGCCGTCGCTGCGCCAGCGCATCGCCGAGCAGGCGCGCGAACAGGGGCGCAGCGAGCAAGAGGTGTATCAGGCGTTCGTCGCCCGTCAGCCGATCGGGCGCATCGGCACCACCGAGGAAATCGCCCAATTGGCGCTGTATCTGGCCTCCGACGCCAGTTCGTACACCACCGGCACGGTGCAGATCATCGACGGTGGCTGGAGCAACTGAGCCGCCATTTTTGAGAGAGGAACGCATGAAACTTTTACGTTATGG
This sequence comes from Serratia bockelmannii, assembly GCF_051803255.1. Classification (NCBI taxonomy): domain Bacteria; kingdom Pseudomonadati; phylum Pseudomonadota; class Gammaproteobacteria; order Enterobacterales; family Yersiniaceae; genus Serratia; species Serratia bockelmannii. The sequence goes on from NZ_CP196512.1 coordinate 631,764, forward strand.
GGAACCCGGGCAAGAGCGCCCCGGCATGTTGGATGAGCAGGGCCGCCTGCGCGATCTGTCGCAGCATATCGCCGACGTGGGCGGCGCCGCGTTATCGCCGGTGTCGCTCGCCAAACTGCGCGCGCTGGACAGCGCCGCATTGCCGCTGGTCGAGGGGCAGCCGCGTCTCGGCGCCTGCGTCGGCGGCATCGGCAAGTTCATCTGCATCGGCCTGAATTACGCCGATCACGCGGCGGAGACCGGTGCGGCCATTCCTGAGGAACCGGTGGTGTTCAACAAATGGACCAGCGCGGTGGTCGGCCCCTACGACCGGGTGGAGATCCCGCGCGGATCGCAGAAAACCGACTGGGAAGTGGAGCTGGGCGTGGTGATCGGCCTGGGCGGGCGCTACATCAGCGAAGCGGATGCGATGCGCCACGTCGCCGGTTATTGCGTGATCAACGACGTCTCAGAACGCGAATATCAAATTGAGCGCGGCGGCACCTGGGACAAGGGCAAAGGCTGCGACACCTTTGGGCCGATCGGCCCCTGGCTGGTGACCGCCGACGAAATCGCCGATCCGCACAGCCTGAACCTGTGGCTGGAGGTGGACGGCAAGCGCTATCAGGACGGCAACACCAGCACCATGATCTTCCGCATTCCGCAGATCGTCAGCTACCTCAGCCGCTTTATGAGCCTGCAGCCGGGCGACGTGATCTCCACCGGCACGCCGCCGGGCGTCGGCATGGGGCAGAAACCGCAGCCCATCTACCTGCGGGCGGGCCAGACGATGCGTCTGGGCATTGAAGGGCTGGGCGAACAGCGCCAGCAAACCGTACAGGCTTAACCGGGAGCGCCGCCATGACCACCATTACCGCACTGCGGGTTGAAGACATTCGTTTCCCCACGTCGCTGGGGCTGGACGGATCCGACGCCATGAATCCGGATCCCGACTATTCCGCCGCCTACGTGATCCTGGAGACCGATCGCGCGGATCTCAGCGGCCACGGACTGACGTTCACCATCGGCCGCGGCAACGAGATCTGCTGCGCGGCGATCCGCGCGCTGGAGCATCAGATCGTCGGTGAGCGGCTGGAGACGATCGCCGCCGATATGGGCGCCTTCTGGCGGCGCTTCACCAGCGACAGCCAGCTGCGCTGGATCGGGCCGGACAAAGGCGCCATTCACCTGGCGACCGGCGCGGTGGTCAACGCGGTGTGGGATCTGTGGGCCAAATCGGTCGGCAAGCCGGTGTGGCGGCTGGTGGCGGAGATGACGCCGGAGGAGCTGGTGCGCTGCATCGACTTCCGTTACATCACCGACTGCATCACGCCGCAGGAAGCGCTGGCGCTGCTGAAACAGCGGGCCGAGGGCAAAGAACGGCGCCTGGAGCGGCTGCTGCAGGAGGGGTATCCCTGTTACACCACCTCCGCCGGCTGGCTGGGCTACCCGGACGACAAGCTGCGCCGCCTGTGCCAGGAAGCGGTCGACGCCGGTTTCTCCTACCTGAAGCTGAAGGTCGGGCGCGATCTGGAAGACGACATCCGCCGGGTGCGCATCGCCCGCGAGGTGATCGGCCCAGATCGCCGGCTGATGATCGACGCCAACCAGGTGTGGGAAGTGGACGAAGCCATTCCGTGGGTGAAGCATCTGGCGTTCGCCAAACCCTGGTTTATCGAAGAGCCGACCAGCCCGGACGACGTGGAAGGGCATCGCCGCATCCGCGAAGGGGTGGCGCCGGTCAAGGTGGCCACCGGTGAGATGTGTCAGAACCGCATCATGTTCAAGCAGTTCATCATGCGCGGCGCGGTAGACGTGGTGCAGATCGACGCCTGCCGTCTCGGCGGCGTCAACGAAGTGCTGGCGGTGATGCTGATGGCGGCCAAATACCAGCTGCCGGTCTGCCCGCACGCTGGCGGCGTCGGGCTGTGCGAGTACGTGCAGCACCTGTCGATGATCGACTACCTGTGCATCGCCGGCACCCACGAAGGCCGGGTGATCGAGTACGTCGATCATTTGCATGAACACTTTGTCGATCCCTGCGTGATCAACGGCGCGGCCTACATGCCGCCGAGCCGTCCCGGCTATTCGATCGAGATGCATCCGTCGTCGATCGAGCAGTATCGGTTCCGCGGGTGAGGCGGGAGGATCGCATGCCGCGCATCGACGCGCATCAGCACTACTGGCGCTATCACCCACGGCACTACCCGTGGATCGACGAGCGGATGCGGGTGCTGCGGCAGGATTTCGATCCGCCCCGGCTGCGGCCGCTGTTGCAGGAACACGGTTTCGACGGCGCGCTGGCGGTGCAGGCGCGCCCCAGCGAGGACGAGACGCTGACCCTGCTGGCGCTGGCTGAGCAGAGCGAGGGCGTATGCGGCGTGGTGGGCTGGCTGGATATCGCCGCGCCGCAGCTGGCGCAGCGCCTGGAGGCCTTGCGGCCTTACAGCGCGCTGCGCGGGGTGCGCCATCAGGTGCAGGACGAAGCGGATCCGGCGGCCTGGTTGGCGCGGCCGGAGGTGGAACGCGGCATGCAAACGCTGCAGCGCGCCGGGTATGTGTACGAGATCCTGGTGACGCATCGGCATCTGGCGGCCGCGGCGGCGTTCGCCGCCCGCCATGACGAACACTGGCTGGTGCTGGATCACCTCGGCAAGCCGGACATCGCGCGCGGCGTGCGGCACTGGGCGCAGCAAATCCGGCCGCTGGCGGCGCTGCCGCACGTGGCCTGCAAGCTATCGGGGCTGATCACCGAGGCGCCGGGCGGCCGGTGGCGGGCGGAAGAACTGCTGCCGTTCTTCGACGCCGCGCTGGAGGCGTTCGGCCCGGAGCGGCTGATGTTCGGCTCCGACTGGCCGGTGTGCCTGCTGGCCGGCGACTACCGCCAGGTGGTGCAACTGTGCGAACGGGCGCTGTCGACGCTGGGGGCCGCCGAGCAGGCGGCGATTTGGGGCGGCACCGCCTGGCGAATTTACGGTTTAACGGAGTCTGGTTATGGATCTGTATCTGCAAGATAAGGTGGTGTTGGTCACCGGCGGCGGTGCCGGCATCGGCGCGGCGATTGCTCATGTGCTGGCCGAGGAGGGGGCGATCCCGGTGCTGGTCACCAACGCCGCGCCGGAAGCGGCGCTGCTGGCCGATTTGCAGCGGCTGCAGCCGCGCACCGAGGTGATCCTCACCGAATTGTGCGACGAGGTGGCCTGCCGCCGGGCGGTCAGCCAGACGCTGGCGACCTTCGGCCGCATCGACGGACTGGTGAACAACGCCGGGGTCAATGACGGCGTCGGGCTGGAGGCGGGGCGTGAAGCGTTCGTCGGATCGCTGGAGAAGAACTTGGTGCACTACTACCTGATGGCGCACCTGTGCCAGGCGGCGCTGCAGGAAAGCCGGGGCGCCATCGTCAACATCGCCTCCAAGACCGCGCTCAGCGGGCAGGGGGGCACCAGCGGCTACACCGCCGCCAAGGGCGCGGTGCTGGCGCTGACGCGCGAATGGGCGGTGTCGCTGCGCCATGACGGGGTGCGGGTGAACGCGGTGGTGCCGGCGGAGGTGATCACCCCGCAGTACCAGCGCTGGCTCAACACCTTCGCCGAACCGCAGCGGCAGATGGAGAAAATCACCGCGCGCATTCCGCTCGGGCAGCGCATGACCACGCCGCAGGAGATTGCCGATACCGTGGCGTTTTTGCTGTCGTCGCGGTCATCGCACACCACCGGGCAGTGGCTGTCGGTGGACGGCGGCTACCTGCATCTCGATCGGGCGCTGACGTGAGCGGCGCGGCGGCAGGGCGGCGCCGTTTCTGCCAGGCGCTCGATCTGATTGACTCACCGGCGCTGATTGCGGAGTACCAGCAGCATCATCAGCGCATCTGGCCGGGCATCGCCGCGCATTTGCGCGAGCACGGCATTCTGGACATGGAGATTTACCGGTTGGGCACCCGGCTGTTCATGATCGTGGAGGTCAGCGCCGATTTCGACGCCGCGCGTTTTGACGCCGCCAGCCTGAACAACCCCGAAGTACAGCGATGGGAAGCGCTGATGTGGCACTACCAGGCCACCACCCCCTGGACGCCGCAGGGCGAAAAATGGGTGGAAATGGCGCGGATTTTCTCTCTGCAACAGCAATAACGCCAACATCATCATCGCCAGACGATACGAGGGTATCACCATGCTTGCTGAAAAAAGTGCGGCCTCCGCGCAGCCGGGCGTCCCCGTGACCGCCAATCTGCGCTGGGCCTTTATCCTGGTCACCAGCCTGTTCTTCATGTGGGGGCTGTCTTATGGCCTGCTGGACGTATTGAACAAACATTTTCAGGAGACGTTGCACGTCACCAAGGCGCAGTCGGGGCTGCTGCAGGCGGCCTATTTCGGCGCCTATTTCCTGGTGGCGCTGCCCGCCGGGTACTTTATGGATCGCAAGGGCTATAAGGCGGGCATTCTGGTCGGGCTGTGCCTGTATGCGCTGGGGGCGCTGCTGTTCGTGCCGGCGGCGTCGGCCAACAGCTTCGGCGTATTCCTGTTCGCGCTGTTCGTTATCGCCAGCGGCCTGGGCTGCCTGGAAACGGCGGCCAACCCGTACGCCACGGTGCTGGGCGATGCGCAGGGCGCCGAACGGCGGCTCAACCTGGCCCAGTCGTTCAACGGCCTCGGGCAGTTTATCGGCCCGCTGATCGGCGGCACGCTGTTCTTCTCCGCCAGCCAGTCCACCGGCGGCGGCGATCAGAGCGCGGTGAAGATGACCTATGTGGCGATCGCCGCGCTGGTGCTGCTGATCGCGCTGTTGTTCAGCCGCACACGGCTGCCGGCGATCCGCGAAGAGGAAAAACCGGTGCACGGCGTGATAGCGCAAGGATTGTGGCAGCATCCGCATTTCGTCGGCGGGGTTATCACACAGTTCTTCTACGTGGCGGCGCAGGTGGGCGTCGGGGCGTTCTTCATCAACTACGCCACCGAGCACTGGCGCGAGGTGTCTAACCAGAGCGCCTCTTACCTGCTGTCGATCGCCATGATCTGCTTTATGGTCGGACGCTTCTTCAGCACCTGGCTGATGGGGCGAGTCAAACCGGCGACGCTGCTGGCGGCCTATGCGCTGATCAACATCGCGCTGTGCGGCGTGGTGATGCTGAGCGTCGACGGCGTATCGGTAGTGGCGCTGATCGCGGTGTTCTTCTTTATGTCGATCATGTTCCCGACCATTTTCGCCCTGGGGGTGAAAAATTTGGGTAAACACACCAAGCGCGCCAGCTCCTTTATGATCATGGCGATCGTCGGCGGCGCCATCATGCCGTACTTTATGGGGGCGCTGGCCGATCGTTACAGCACCGCGCTCTCTTATCTGCTGCCGCTGCTGTGCTTCGCGGTGGTGCTAGTTTACGGCCTGCGGCAGCGCCGCGCCTGATTCAACCCGGCGGCGAATCGGCCTTCGCCGCCGTTGCCAGCGCCTGCGGGCGGGTTCGTATCAGGATCGCCAACGCCAATAGCAGCACCATGCCGGACAGCACGCCGTTTATCGTCAGGCCTCCGGTGTCCACCACCAGCCCACCCGCCAGCGAACCGCAGGAAATCGCCAGATTAAACAGCGCGATATACAGAGAAGAGGCGACCTCTACCGCGTCGGGGGCCGCCTTGAGCATCCATGCCATCAGTGAAACGGAAACGCCGCCGTAGGCGATGCCCCACAGCAGGAGGAAGGCACTGCCGCTCAGCGGCGCGTGGCCCAGCAGCGGCAGCAGCAGGACGGCGAGCGCCAGCCCGAGGGCGATCAGCGCCAGAGTGCGGCGCAGCCGTTTGGCGGCGGCCTGGCCGGCGATGAAATTCCCGGCGATACCGGCGACGCCGTAGGCGAACAGCAGCGGCCCCACCCAGCGGCCCTCGATGCCGGCGACCGTCTGCAACAGCGGGCGAACAAAGGTGTAAGCCATAAAGTGGCCGGCGACCAGCAGAAACGTCAGCAGCAGCCCAAGGAGCAGTCGGCGATTCGCGCGCTGCGCGGTGAACGACCGCCAGCTTATCGCCTGCGTGACCGGCAGCGACGGCAGCACGCACAGCAGCAACAGCAGGGCCAGCGCCGCCAGGACGGCGACGGCCAGAAACGCCATGCGCCAACCCAGCGCTTCGCCGAGGAACACCCCGAGTGGCACGCCGAACACCGAGGCCGCCGCTACGCCACCGAAGATGACGGACAGCGCCAATCCGACGGAGGCCGGCGGCACCAGGCGTTCCGCCAACCCGCCGGCGATGGCCCAGATACCGCCGATGCAAAAGCCCAGCAGGATGCGCGCGGCGAACAGCAGGGCCAGGGAGGTGGCAGCGGCGGCCAGCAGGTTAGCGGCGATCAGCAGCAGCAGAAAGCCCACCAACAGGCTGCGGCGATCCGTGCGCCGGGCGCCCAGCACCACCAGCGGGGCGAACAGCGCGGCGAACAGGGCCGGCAGGGAAATCAGCAGCCCGGCACGGCCTATCGATGCGTTCAAGGTGCTGACGATCGGAGTCAGCAGCCCGACGGGCAGCATTTCTGCGGTGACGACGGTAAAGGTGGACAGGCTGACCGCGAAGGTCGCCAGCCAGGGTTTTGCGCCGCCGTCGGCGTGTAAGGCATTCATAAGGACCCTCCCAACAGATGAATAACCTCAGTGTATCCGCGCCAAAATGGCTGATAAACTGGCCTGATTGCGCAACATTGGGGACAAATCGTGGCTAATTTACCGTCTATGCCGTTGGATAACCTGACTGACCTGCTGGTGTTCATCCGCGTCGCCGACGCCTGCAGCTTCACGCTGGCGGCCGAGAGGCTGGGCATCTCCCGATCGGCGGCGGGCAAATGCGTGAACCGATTGGAGGCGCGATTGGCGACCCGGCTGCTGCAGCGCACCACGCGCAGCGTCAGCCTGACCGAAGACGGCGCGGTGTTTTACGAGTATGCGCAGCGCATCCTGTCGCAGGCCGAAGAGGCGGAAACGGCGCTCAATACCCGGCGGCAAACCCCGCGCGGGCGGCTGCGGCTGGATCTGCCGGTCTCGCTGGGGCGGTTGCATATCCTGCCGATTTTACGGGAGTTTTTGGCACAGTGGCCGGAGGTGGACGCCGACGTCAGCTTCTCCGACGATTACAGCGATCTGGTGCGCGACGGCATCGACGTAGCTATCCGGGTCGGCGGCAGCGACGACAGCCGGCTGGTGCGGCGAGTGCTCGCGCCGCATCGCCTAATCACTTGCGCGGCGCCGGACTATCTGGCGCGCTACGGCACGCCTGCAACGCCGGAGGCGTTGGGCGATCACGAGACGCTGGTCTTCAGCCACCAGGGATTGCCGGCGCCCTGGCGCTATCGAGTTAACGGCCAACTGCACGAACAGCCGGTGCGCGGCCGGATGCGCTTCAACAACGTCGAGGCCTTGCGGGATGCCGCCGTTGCCGGGGCGGGTCTGTGCCAGGTGGGGGCGTTTCTGGTCGGCGAGCAGATTGCGGCCGGCACGCTGGTGCCGGTGCTGGAGCGCTATTGTCGCCCGGGGCCGCCGATCTGCGCCGTCTATCCCAGCCGGCGCCATCTCTCCCCCAAGGTGAAACTGTTTCTGACGGCGATCGAACGGCGCTGGCAGGGCAAGGCGATTTGGGAAACCGCTTAGCGCGGGCGATTCACGCCGCTTTCAAGGCCAGCGTTCGCCGCATTAAGCGGTAGCCGCCGGCCGCCACCAGCAGTACGACCAGGCCGGCCGTGAGCGTAACGCCAAAGCCGGCCGTTATCCCCGCAGCGTCGATCGCCAGGCCCGCCAGGGCTGCGCCGAGTGCCACGCCTATCCCCAGGCCGGTGACCATCCAGGTCAATCCTTCCGTCAGCCGGGAGGGCGGCACGATGTTTTCAACCAGCCCCATGGCAACGATCATGGTCGGCGCAAAAAACAATCCGGCGACAAACATCGCCGCCGCCAGCGTTAAGACATTGTGCACCCACAGCAGCGGCAAGGTGGTGAAAGCGGTGGCGAACGCCGCGTATAAGAACAGACGAGGCAAGGGGACGGGGATCTTCATTGCGCCGAAAATCAGCCCGGCCAGGCAGGAGCCGAACGCGTAAACCGACAGTACGATGCTGGCGGCGGCCGGCTGCCCTTGCTGCTCGGCGAAGGCCACGCTGATGACGTCCACGGTGCCGACGATGGTGCCGAGGGCGATCAGCGCCAGCACCAGGATCTGCATCGACGGCATGGTCAGGATGGCGCGCTGCCGCTGGTTATTGTGGGCGTAAACCGGGGGCTGGGTGCTTTTTTGCGCGGCGAATGCCGCAACGCCCGCCACCAGAAGCAGCGCGGCCACCAGAGGGCCGGCCTCTGGGAAGAGTGAAACGCTAAGCCCCACGGCGATCGGTGGGCCGACGATAAAGGCCACCTCGTCCAATACGGACTCGAATGAAAATGCCGTGTGCAGCTGTGGCGTGCCGCGATAAATTTCGCTCCAGCGGGCCCTGACCATCGCGGAGATGCTGGGCATGCCGCCCGCGAGCGCGGCGAAGACAAACAGAGTCCAGTCTGGCGCCCGATAGTGGGTGCAGAGCAACAGCAGCAGCAGGGCGATCGCGCTGATCCCGGTGGCATACGGCAACACGCGGCTTTGGCCGTGACGATCCGCCGCGCGCGCGATTTGCGGCGCAAGCAGCGCCATGGAAAAGGCGAACGTCGCTGCCACCGCGCCCGCCAGCCAATAGGAACCGCGTACCTGCGAGAGCATGGTGATGATGCCGATACCGGTCATCGAGACCGGCAGGCGCGCGATCAGCCCGGCAGAGGAAAACGCCTTGCTGCCCGGGGCGTTGAACAGTTTGAAATAAGGATTTGCCATGGAAAGGGCTCCGGAATGTTGGCGGCTCGGTATTCGCTCAATGTCCATCATTGACATACGCCACGTATGTTACGTTAATTGACATACATGGCGTATGTCAATTATAACGTCATCAATAACGAGGCGGAGTGGACCCATGGCACGTAAAGCGCGCACCGAAATGATTGAAGAAACCCGACAAAAGCTGGTGGCGGCGGCCCGCCGGCAGTTTGGCAGCGTGGGGTATGCCGAGACGGTGATGGATGATCTCACCGCCCAGGCCGGCCTGACGCGCGGCGCGCTCTATCACCATTTTGGCGATAAAAAGGGGCTGTTCCTGGCGGTGGTGCAGGCGATAGACGCGGAGATGGATGCGCATCTGGCTGACATAACCGCGAGTACTGCGGATGACTGGGAGGCTTTTGCGGCGCGTTGCCGCGGTTATCTGATCATGATGACGGAGCCGCAAGCGCAACGCATTCTGTTGCGTGATTCACCTTCGGTGCTGGGAGCTGAATATCTGCGGGCCAGCAAGCTGGCGTGCATCAGCTGGATGACGGGTGCATTGCAGGCCTTGATGGCGCAGCGGCGCATCGCCGTCGCCGAGCCGGAATCGCTGGCGCATTTAATCAACGGCGGCCTGATGGATGCCGCGCTGTGGGTCGCCCATCATCCGGAAAAAGACGTGGGGCTGGAACAAGCCTTGGTCAGTTTGAATCTGTTGCTGAACGGGCTGCGTTCCACCGCCGTATAGCCGTATAAGTGTTGATGTCAGCCGCCGCGCCGTTACCACGGCGGCTTAAGAGTGAACGGCAGCGGGCTCGACGTTTTGCGCCAGCTGAATATTGTTGCGGCCGCTGTGCTTCGCCAGATAGAGCGCGGCGTCGGCCGCGCCTATCGCCGATTCGATGTCCAGTTTTTCCAGCGCGGAGATGCCGGCGCTGAGCGTCAGCGTGCCGCTGTGCTGCGGACTGGCGCCGTGCGGGATGTTCAGCTCCGCCACCCGCTGGCGCACCCGTTCGGCCAGTTGCGCCGCGTAGCCTTCGTGCACGTTGGTCAGCAGCACCAAAAACTCTTCCCCGCCGTAACGCACCACGATGTCGCGCGAACGCACCGCATCGCGAATGGCGACCGCTACCTGCACCAGAGCCCGGTCGCCCATGGCGTGGCCGTAGCTGTCGTTGTAGACCTTGAAGTGGTCGATATCCAGCAGCAGCACGTAGTGGCGGCCGGTTTGCGGTTCCAGCAGCATAGTGATCTTATTTTCCAGGCCACGCCGGTTATAAAGGCCGGTCAGGGGATCGAGCATGCTCAAATTATTGAATTTGTCCCGCTCGTTATACAGGTTGGCCACCAGCGCGTGGGTAAAGATTTCACTGCGTTTCAACATCAGGTGATGAATGGAGAAAGCGATAATAGGTAATAGCGTGGTGAATAATATCCGCAGGGTATTATGCATGCCGTCTAAAGCCAGGATCACCATTGCGGAAGGCACGGCGTGTAAACAAAAGGCGGTAAAGTTATCCGTCAGAGAAATAGCGCTGATAAAAAAGATGCTGAACAAACTAATTAATAAAAAATCTTGGTTATTCGGCAAGCAATATTGACTTTTAACGTAAATATGTGCGGCCCACAGCAGGCCAAGCACGCTGGAGAACAGGTTGAGTTTGCACAAATATTTACGTGGCGTTTGCAGAGAAAATAGCGCTGCTACCAGACAAAATAGCGGTATACATAATAAAGGTAGGGTAAATGCGGGCGTATCCCTAAAAGGGAACAATAATGTAAATACGGAAGAGGCGGCATTCATTATCAGAAAAAGAAATAATGCCAGGCGCTGCTTGCTGTTCAGTAATTCCTGATAAGAACGGGCGTTCATACGGAGGTCACTCTTTGCAAAGTCGTTCTGTCGAATAATTAAGGTTGAGAAGCATTCCCTTGGCGCGAATATCCACTTGAATTGCATGGTTGAGGATTGTGATTATTATCATGCAAACAGGACTAGGAATTTTCTTATGTCAAATTATCATTTTTTCCTGCTGGTGTCATCTGAGTTTGGTCAGCGCAGTGAAAATGATGCGGCGGCCAAAAAAGTGTTATATGATATTGGTTATCATTATCACTTGGGGAGGGTTGTCATGCTCACTGCCATGATTGCCGCGTGCGGGCTGTGGGGCGTCAGTTGGTGCCTCGGCGATCGCCTGGCCAGCGCCTGGGGCGTTTTGCTGCCTTGTGCGTTGATGCCGCTGTTGGCCCTGATTAACCTGGATATGCTGCAGTTGCGCACCCTGATCGTGATAGCGATGTTGGCCACGCTGGTGATGCTGTTCAACAGCCGGCTGCGGCACTATCTGCTGCTGCCTTCCTGTATGGCGCTGGCGGGCGGCCTGGCGGCTGTCAGCCTAAACTTCAGCTTCGGGTGAAACGCCCGAAACGGCAAAACCACGCTTTAGCGTGTGATTCATCAATGCGTTGGGATTTTTTCGGGGAGACTACCGGAGAGATCATCAATTGGTGCGAAGAGAGGGACTTGAACCCTCACGTCCGTAAGGACACTAACACCTGAAGCTAGCGCGTCTACCAATTCCGCCACCTTCGCACAGTCGATGTTGTTGCTTTGATTTATATTACGTCGCCAGCGTGGTGCGAAGAGAGGGACTTGAACCCTCACGTCCGTAAGAACACTAACACCTGAAGCTAGCGCGTCTACCAATTCCGCCACCTTCGCATCGATGCTGAGTGCAATATAAATCATGTGGTTATTTGGTGCGAAGAGAGGGACTTGAACCCTCACGTCCGTAAGGACACTAACACCTGAAGCTAGCGCGTCTACCAATTCCGCCACCTTCGCGTACCAGAAACATTACCGGAGTAACGTTACCACGGAGGCGAATTCTAGAGATTTTGGCGGGCACGTCAACAGTTATTTCCCCGCTTTGCGGGTGTTTGCTGGAAAAACAGCCATATCGCCGCTTTTCTGCTGGTCAAACAGCCAAATCAGCCAATCAATCAACACCCTGACCCGTGGCGCCAGGAAACGGCCAGGCGGATACATGATGTAAATCGGCATCGGCGGGGGCGGCGTGTCCGCCAACACTTCCACCAGTTCGCCCTGTTCCAGCCAGGGGGCAAGCGAATAGCGCGCCGCCTGTATCAATCCCATGCCGGCTCGCGCGCCGGCGATATAGGCGTCGGCGCCGCTGACGCTCAGCCGGGCGGGGAGTTCGCGTAGTTCCAGCTTGCCGCCGCGGCAGAACTCCAGCGGGTAATCGCGGTTGCTGGCCAGCGAAAAATACCCCACCGCGCGGTGCGGCGCCAGGCTATCGATGTCGAGCGGCGTGCCGCAGGCCTGCAGGTAAGCGGGGGAAGCGCAGGTGATCTGTGGCAACTGGGCGATGCGCCGCGCCACCAGGCTGTCGTCTTCGGTTTCCCAGGCGCGCAGCACGCAGTCAACGCCTTCGCGCAACAGATCGACGTGGGTGTCGTTGGCACCCAGCGCCAGGGTGATGTCGGGATAACGCTGGTAAAAGTCGTCCAACGCCGGAATGACGATCTGGCGCGCCAGCGAATGGGGCATATCGATGCGCACCTTGCCGGACGGCTGCAGCTTATGGTGACTGAACAGCGTGTCCGCCTCCTCCAGTGCCCCCAGCAACTGCACGCAGCGTTGATAGTAGAGGCTGCCTTCGCTGGTCACCTGTACCTGGCGGGTGGTGCGGATCAGCAGGCGAACGCCCAGCCGCTGCTCCAGCCGTTTTAACGCGTTGCTGACCGTGGCGCGCGGCAGCTGCAGGCGTTCGGCCGCCCGGCTGAAGCTGCCCAGTTCGACGATGCGGGTAAAAATGCGCATGGCTTGAACCTGATCCATGTCCACTCCGGATTGTTGGTGATTGTTGAACAGTGATGTGCAATCTGCATTATTTATCTTTGTAGTGTAAACAACCAGACTTTGCTGCGTTATCCATTCACCGCATGAGGGCAGCACAATGCAACAACGTAAACTGGGTTCCCACGGTCCCGTCGTCTCCGCCCTGGGGCTGGGATGCATGGGCATGAGCGACTTCTACTCCACCGGCGCCGATCGGCAAGAAGCCATCGCCACGCTGCACCGGGCGCTGGAGCTGGGCGTCACGCTGCTCGACACCGCCGACATGTATGGCCCGCACACCAACGAAGCGCTGGTGGGGGAAGCGATCAAAGGCAAACGGCAACAGGTGTTCCTGGCCACCAAGTTCGGCATCCTGCGCGATCCGGCGGATCCTTCGGCGCGCGGCGTCAGCAGCCGCCCCGAGTATATCCGGCGCTCCGTCGAGGGCAGCCTGCGGCGCTTGGGCGTGGAGGAGATCGATCTTTATTATCGGCACCACTCCCTCTTCCTGTAACGTCCGCAATCATCCAAAAAAATATTAAATAACAACGTATTGGTTGTTGATTATGTCCGTGAGTGTCCGGCGCTGTCCTGTGGAATCCGGTATCAGGTGTGTGTAGAATTGCGTGTACCCGAGTTCGATCTTAAATTCCTATACACATGCGACTTAACAACTTACAAATCCGTAATGCTAAACCTGCCCCTAAACCTTACACGCTGAGCGATGGATTAGGATTGTCTCTTCTGATTGAGCCCAACGGCAGTAAAAGCTGGCGCTTTCGTTACCGCTTTGCCGGTAAGCCCAAGATGATTTCATTTGGCGTCTATCCCGCTGTTTCGTTGGCCGACGCCCGGTCAAAACGCGATGAAGCCAGAAGGCAGGTTGCCGAGGGGCAGAACCCCAGCGCACTCCGTAAAGAGAAAAAGCTGGCGCAGCTATACGGGGATGCGAACACCTTTGAAGCGATCGCGAAAGAGTGGCACCGGTCAAAATTGGCGACATGGTCGGCGGGTTATGCTGCGGAGATCATGCGTGCCTTCTGCCTCGATATTTTCCCCTCTCTGGGGCAACGTGCTATATCGACGATAAAGCCACTTGAGCTGCTCACCGTGCTTCGCAAGATTGAGGCGCGTGGAGCGCTGGATAAAATGCGCAAGGTCAGGCAGCGCTGCGGTGAGGTTTTTCGCTATGCCATCGCGACGGGGCGTGCTGAATATAACCCGGCCGCAGATCTCTCCAGTGTTTTACCTGGACCCAATACGACACACTATCCGTTCTTGACTGTCGATGAATTTCCCGATTTCTTGACGGCACTTGAGGGATACTCTGGCAGCTTGTTGGGGAAGTTGGCGACGAAGTTACTGATGTTGACCGGAGTCAGGGGCGTTGAGTTGCGCATGGCGCAGTGGCAGGAGATTGATCTGGATAATGCCCTCTGGGAGATCCCGTTGGCGCGTATGAAGATGCGCCGGGCTCATCTCGTGCCGCTATCGACGCAGGTGGTGGCCATCCTGAACGAGCTAAAAGCTTACACGGGCCATTATCGCTATGTCTTCCCGGGACGAGCGGATGTGAATAAGCCGATGAGTGATGCGTGTATCAACCAGCTCCTCAAGCGCATCGGTTATCACGGTCGGCTCACCGGCCACGGCTTCAGGCACATGATGTCCACGGTGTTGCATGAGCAGGACTTCAATACCGCCTGGATAGAGATGCAGCTCGCCCACGTGGACAAGAACGCCATTCGCGGTACCTACAACCATGCGCAGTACCTTGAGAAGCGTCGTGACATGTTGCAGTGGTACGCCGATTTTATCGCGGGCCTTGCTCGCCAGTCTCACCACCAATAAATCGTTAAAACCCCTTGGCGCGCAATGCTACCCCCGCCTCGCCTGCGCGCTTTGTGTGTCGCTTTTCATGCACCTGCATGAGAGGCCGCAGGCCGCGCCACTGCTGGGGCGGCGGGGGATAAAACCTGCATTTATCCGCATGCAAAATCATGCACCCTATGCATGCACGCGCAATTTGACACCCGCTAGCCAGAAAAAAAGCCCTTTTTGATGACGGGGCGAAAGGGCGTTGCACCTGGCGTTGTCGTGCGTCACCGCAAACCGGTGACCGAAGGCCGTTTCTGACGGGGGGAGATGTACCGCGCGCTGCCGATAATCACATCAGAGCGTTTTTAGTTTTATTACTCACTCTTCATACTGTTCACCAAAATAAAAAAGTAGAGATAAATCAGTAGGTAGTGGGGTGAAGAGTGGTCGCTGTATCCGTTCACCCGGTGTTCACGCCTGTTCACCGGCTCTCGCGAGGCCTTTTCCCTGGCGAGCCGGTATTTGGCGGTTTTTCCCGATTAATCAACCGCCCATTCATCGCTCAGGCTTTTCGGCCGGTTTGCCAACAAAGGTCAATAAATGCCAATAAAGGTCAATATCGGCCAGCGTTGTCCACTTGATTGAAAGTAAGCACAAAATCTGTTTCACCACACAACAACACCTTGTTGCCACCCCGGTAAATCTTCACATAATAGGGCGCTACCGAAGTTCACACAGTCCCGGCCAGCGTTGGCCGGACACAAAGAGGTAGCGTTTTTATGTTGACCGTTTCCGCCCCTACTCCATCTACCCCGTCGCCGGTTATTCCTGGTGGTCACATCCCGCGCGAGCGCTTTATCCGTCTGCCGGAAGTGCTTTACACCACCGGTCTGTCCCGCTCCACCGTGTACGAGATGATGAGCCGCCGGCAGTTCCCGGCTCAGGTCTCTCTCTCGGCGGTAAAAACGTCGCCTGGCTGGCCTCCGAGGTCGAGCAGTGGATGGACGAACGTATTGCCAACCGTCATCAGGGGAGTGCCGAGTGATGCAGCTAACCCTCGGTCGGCACAGTTTTACCCTGAGCGACAATGACGCCCGGTTTGTGGCGGAAGCTATTTTGTTGCAGCGCAAGCACCCGGATATCGTTTTGCCGGACCACCGCAGCGATAAACACGGCGTTATTCGTCTGACGAACCGCCTGACCGAAATGAGTCAGTTCCATGTTGATGACGTGATTGATCACAATGCGATCGATTGAACGTCCGGGGGCGTCTTACGGCTTGCCCTCACGTCCGGCCCTGCGCTATAGTCCTCCCGCTGCCGCACAATCGGCAGCCGGGCGTGAGAACCCGAGTTACTTATTGGCGACACAACACGCGCCAGGCGTGTTTTTTTATGTCGTGGCCTTAGTGCGCTCATTTTTTGCGCGGTGGATGTTATGCTATCGCAGCAGTCAATCAATGGTGGCTCAGGCGGGGCAGCCTTCGGGCTGGCCGGTTTCCAATAAGGCCGGTTTCTCACCCCCGTCTGGGCTACCACCCTTGCGTGAGAACTTCGGTGGTAGCAATAACCAATACTTATTGGAGGCTGCCACCATGGCGACGACCCTCACCCCGACTCACTCGACATTCTGCTTTTTGTTTGCGGCCGTGCGCCGTTCTGCGCTGACGGCTTCACCGCGCATCGTGCGCACCGTGGCGGATTCTGAGCGCAACGCCCGCCGCCTGCTGGCCCGTGACTACGTGTTGTCCTTTGCCGGTCGTCTGCCGGTTAAGGCGGCAGCATGAACACCCTGGCCGACCGTTATTACCGCGATACTCATTACCCTATCCCGCATGCCGATTTTCTGCGTCTCCAGCATGCGCACGCCACCGGCGTGCTGTTCCTCGACCTGCTGGACACCCTCGACCTCGGCGGGCAGCGCCCCGATGCCGCGCAACAGGCATCGTTTGCTTCGGTCATTGCTTTGCTGACTGACCAGCTCGGCCACGTCGTCAACACCTGTGAAACCCAAATTCTTGCACGCATGGAGGCCACCGCCGCATGAACACTGCATCCTGTTTACCGATTGAAGTCCGTACCGCCGTTTTCCGCCGCGCCGTGGCGCAAGCCTATCTGGATACCTGCGCCTTTTACCGGGTGAGCCTGGGGTACACGCTGGACGAGCTGCAGATGACGATTGCCCTGCGTCTGGAAGGGCATTTTGTGCGTCAGTACGGCGCAGAGGATGGCATGGACATGGCGTGCACCATGTTGAGCGACATGGTGCAGCCGGACGTTCTGGTGGCCGCACCGCGCCTGACCGCGCTGGGGAAAAAGATGATGGACGAACTGTGCTGCGAGCGCCTGTCGGCGGCACAGCACGCCACCGTACACTGAGGAGAAGACCATGAGCGCCCAGTTCGTTTCCCAGACCGTACGCACCGCCACCGGCCAGTGGCCGGTGATACTCCCGGCCCTCGGCATTGCCTTGCAGCCGAACGGCAAGCCGCAGCCGTGCCCGACCTGTGGCGGCAAAGACCGCTTCCGTTTCGACAACCAAGATGGGCGCGGCACCTGGTTCTGCAATCAGTGTGGGGCCGGTGACGGCCTCAATCTGGTGGAAAAAGCCCTGGCGCTGTCTGCCCGGGCCGCCGCCGAGCAGGTGGCCGCCGTGATGGGGAATAGCACCAGCGCCTTGCCACCGGCCGCTGAGAGCGGCCATGCCTCACAGAAGGGCGGCGGGCAAGACAAGGCTGAGGCCCAGCGCAAGGCCGCCAGGCAGGCACAGGCTCTGGTGGCTGCCGCGCAACCTCAGACCGACAATGCCTATCTGAGCGCCAAAGGCTGGCCGGAGGTGGACGCCCTGACCTTGCAGGGCCAGCCGCTGCGCGTTGGCGGAATAACCTTCCAGCCCGGTGACCTGCTGCTGCCGCTGTACAATGCCGGGGGAGAAGTGGTTAACGTACAGCTGATTAACGCCGCCGGTGACAAGTGTATGCTGGCAGGCGGGCAGGTGAAAGCCGCCTGCCACACTCTCTGCGGCCCGGACAACGCGGTTATCTGGCTCACCGAAGGCTATGCCACCGGCCTTACCGTGCACCGCCTGACCGGTGAGACGGTGTGCGTGGCGCTGAGCGCCAACAACCTGGCGGCGGTGGCAGAGCAGCTGCGCAGCCACTACCCGGATGCACGGTTGCTGCTGGCGGCCGATAATGACCGCAGCGGCACCGGGCAGACCCGCGCCGCCGAGGCGGCCACACTCACCGGCGGCACTCCGGCACTGCCACCCACAGAGGGCGACTGGAACGACGTCTACTGTAATCAGGGAGTTGAGGCCACGCGCGCGCAGCTCCGGGCGCTCAGCCAGCCGCCGCAGCACAGCCCGTTCGACACGCTGAGCGATGCAGACCTCAAAGCCATGAGCGCCAGCGAGAAGGCCGAACTGCTGGCCGAGCACTACGGCAATACCCTGGCGGTGCCGCCGGTGGGGGAAGAGCTGTGCCGCTATGCGCGCGGCGCCTGGCAGGTGCTGCCACACCGGCAACTGAGCCGGGAAATTGCCGCGCTGTTCCAGAAGGTGCGCGCGCCGTTCTCCGCCGCCGGTATCAACAGCATCCTGGACACCCTCAAACTGATGGTGCCGCAGATGGGCGACCCGGCCCGCCGGTTGATTGGTTTTCGCAACGGCGTCTTTGATACCGTCAGCGGGCAGTTTAGCGCCCACCGGCAAGCGCACTGGCTGCGCACCGTCAACAGCGTAGACTACACGCCGCCGCGTGCCGGGGAGAACCTGGCCGACCATGCACCGCACTTCTGGCACTGGCTGACGCGGGCCGCCGGGGGCAACCACGATAAACAGGAGCGCATCCTCGCGGCGCTCTTTATGGTGTTGGCCAACCGCTACGACTGGCAGCTGTTCTTAGAAGTGACCGGCCCCGGCGGCAGCGGCAAGAGCGTAATGGCGGCCATTGCCCGGCTGTTGGCGGGAGCCGATAACACCACTTCCGCCACCATCGACAACCTGGAGTCGGCGCGCGAGCGGGCCTCGGTGGTCGGCTACTCGCTGATTATCCTGCCTGACCAGGAAAAGTGGAGCGGCGACGGGGCGGGTATCAAGGCCATCACCGGCGGTGATGCGGTGGCTATTGACCCGAAATACCGCGACGCCTACGCCGCCCACATCCCGGCGGTGATTTTGGCGGTCAACAACAACCCGATGCAGTTCAGCGACCGCAGTGGCGGCGTCTCCCGGCGGCGGGTGATACTCACCTTCCCGGAGACGATACCGCTGGCCGAACGCGACCCGCAGCTGTTGGACAAAATTACTAATGAGCTGGCGGTGATTGTGCGTCACCTGATGCAGCGCTTCGCCAACCCGAACGAGGCCCGCACCCTGCTCCAGGCGCAGCAAAGCTCGGACGAAGCGCTGACCATCAAGCGCCAGGCTGACCCGCTGGTTGATTTTTGCGGCTACCTGACGGTGCTCGGCACCCCGGAAGGGATGATGATAGGCAATGCCAACATCACCCCGCCGAACCCGCGCCGCTATCTGTATCACGCCTACCTGTCGTTTATGGCGGCACGGGGCTATCAGCACGTGATGAACCTGACGGCGTTTGGGCTGGCGGTACCGCAGACGCTGAAAGAGTATGAGCACACGCTGCTCAAGCGCCGCACCAAGCTGGGGATCCAGACCAACCTGCGGCTGAATGATGACTGTGACGTCGACTGGCTGCCAAAATGCGAGGCGTAACAGGCACAAGGCAAGGCGACGATCGGCCGCGCCGATCAATGGCTGCGTATTGATCTGCCGAACCCATTGGACGCTCAATCATCACGCCGCCTATAGTGGTGGCGAACAAGACAGTCCGCCACACCAGGGCATTCCTCCGGGCAGCGTCTGGCTGCCCCCCCCTATAACGACAAGCGCTCACCCAACCGGCTTCGGCCGGTTTTTTCGTTTTGGCTTGAGGCTGATATCTCACGGCGGGCGAAGGGGACGAGGTCGTGCCGATATCGCCTCTGTGACACAGGGGTTTTCACGGATTTTTTTTGAAACAAAGGCACGTTTGGCAACTGACGGTCCCGTGATTCAGACTTATCCTTTCACGTTTGCTTTTTTTATAGTGGAAAATGTCGGTATTTTCTGAGGTTTATTATTTTTGTTTTATAACGAGGTGGTATGGGCCAGCGGAGGTATTTGACGCAGTCCGAAGTGGAGCGGCTGTTGCAACAGGCAAGGGAGGGTGAGAACGCCGAGCGGGATTATTGCTTGATTTACATGAGTTTTATCCACGGCTTTCGCGTCAGCGAGGCCTGCGGCGTGCGTCTGTCTGATTTGGACTTGCGGGGGCGCTGTCTGTATATCCGGCGAATAAAAAACGGGTTTTCCACCAACCATCCGCTACTGAAGGACGAACTGCGGGTCATCAGGGCCTGGCTGGCGGTGCGGGCGTCTTTGCGCGGGGCAGACAGCGACTGGTTGTTCCTGTCGCGGCAGGGGAACCCGCTGACGCGACAGCGGGTGTACCAAATCATCAGTCAGTTGGGCAAGGCAGCCGGTATTTCCGTGGAGTCACACCCGCACATGTTGCGCCATGCCTGCGGATTTGCGTTGGCCGACCGGGGTATTGATACGCGGTTGATACAGGACTACCTGGGGCATAAGAACATTCGGCATACGGTACGGTATACGGCGAGCAATGCAGAACGGTTCGAAGGGGTATGGCATCGCGCAAAAAACAAGCGAAAGAGTGGTCAGTTAGGACCAAAGTGTAAAGTAGTATATGTAAATCGTTGAAAAAAACCACACCGCCCACCTAAAAAAGTTCAATATTTTTTACCTCCTCTTACTTTTCAATGACATCCATCCATCGCATTGGCTGGCGCCCGGTCCGTTAACGGGCCTGTTGACGCGCGCTAATGGTGACGCACCCAAGGACGGAATGGCGGGTGCGCCGTGCGTTTTGCTGCCATTTTAGTCCCTTGTGTCAATAAAGTTATTCATTTCGATATTTTTCTCTATCAAACCCAATTCCCACCATCCCTTCTGTTGACTAGTCAAAATGGTCCTAATTGTAAAGTTCTTTGCGTGTTTTTCCAGCAAAGGGCGGGGCTGTCCATCGCTGCGCAATACGACCCCGCCTCGCGCCGGGTCGTGCGGTAGCCATGACGGCCCGCGGTAATGTGCTTGCCCGCCCTGCACCCGACAGGCGGTCAGGCGACGGAGTGGTGAACAAAAGGGAGGGGCACGCGCCGTCCTGAGCCAGGGGTTGGCCGCCGGGCGGTGCGCAAAACAGGGTTTTTCGCAAGCAGCGACAAAAAACGAGAGGGCTTGACCACAGGGAAGTCCTTTGAACAACACTTACATTCCATTGGTGAAAATAATGAAAAGCAAACCTACGGACGTCTCTTTGCGTCGGTGGCGAGCGCTGACCTGGATAAACATCGGTATCCAGGCCTGCTTCCCGCTGGCAGTGAGCTTTACCCCGACGATAGCGGCTGCGAGCAGCCTTCTGCAGAAGTCTGCGCCTGCGCAGACGCAGGCCTATACGCTGACGACGGGCGAAACGGTGGCGACGGTCGCCAAAAAATACAACATCAGTCAGGCGGAGCTGCGCAAGCTCAATCAGTTCCGCAGTTTTGCGCACGGGTTTGACCACCTGAAGGCCGGCGACGAACTGGATGTGCCGGCGGCACCCCTCCAGGTCGGGAATGGCGCGGCACCCGTTCAGCCGAACGGTGACGCACAGGCGGCGCGGGTGGCCGGTGTGGCATCGCAGGCCGGGAATTTCCTGGCCAACAACCCCAATGGGGAGGCGGTTGCATCGATGGCGCGCGGCATGGCCATGGGCGAGGCCACGAAGGAGGTGCAGGCATGGATGAGCCAGTTCGGCACCGCGCGCGTGCAACTGGATGTCGACCAGCATTTCTCGATGAAAAACTCGCAGTTCGACCTGCTTATTCCGCTCTATGAACAGCAGGACTGGCTGGCCTTCACTCAGGGAAGTTTTCATCGCACGGACAGTCGCACACAGGCCAACGTGGGCCTTGGGGTGCGCTGGTATAATGACGGCTGGATGCTGGGCGGCAACACCTTCCTTGATCATGACCTGTCTCGCGCGCATTCGCGGATGGGGGTGGGGGTGGAGTACTGGCGTGACTACCTGAAGTTGGGGGCCAACAGCTACATGCGCCTGACCAACTGGAAGGACTCGCCTGACCTGGATGAAGGTACGTACGAAGAGCGACCGGCCAATGGCTGGGATATCCGCGCGCAGGCGTGGCTGCCGGCGCTGCCGCAGCTGGGCGGCAAGCTGGTGTACGAGCAGTATTACGGCGATGAAGTGGGGCTGTTCGGCAAAGACAAGCGCCAGAAAGACCCGCACGCCTTTACGCTGGGCCTTGAGTATACGCCTGTGCCACTGGTGTCGCTCAGCGCCGAGCAGCGCCAGGGTAAGGGGAGCGAGAACGATACCCGCTTTGGCGTGGAAATGCGCTATCAACTGGGCGTGCCGTGGCAGCAGCAGGTCAACCCGGATGCGGTGCAGGCGATGCGCAGCCTGGCAGGCAGCCGGCATGACCTGGTTGAGCGTAACAACAACATCATCCTGGAGTACCGCAAGAAAGAGGCTATCAGCCTGCGTACGGCACCGCTGGTCACCGGCTACGCCGGGGAGAAAAAATCTCTGGGCGTGACCGTCAACAGCAGCAACGGCGTGGACCGCATTGACTGGTCGGCGCCAGCATTGCTGGCCGCCGGCGGTAAAATCGTACAGGACGGCCCGCTGGCATACAGCGTGGTGTTGCCGGACTACCAGTTCACTCAGGGGGTGAACAACTACACCGTCAGCGGTGTGGCGGTGGACAAAAAGGGCAATCGCTCCGGTGCGAGCGAGACGCAGGTCAGCGTGCACACCCCGGATATCGATGAGAAGACCAGTACCTTTACGCCGCTCAACAGTACGCTGTCGGCGGACGGAAAGAGTACGCAGGTACTGACACTGAGCGTCAAGGATGCGAAAGGTAATGCGGTGGACCTGCCGCAGGCGGACATTCACATGACCGTCGGCACGCTGAAGTCTGCCACGGTCTCGGCGGTGGACAAGACGGCTGCCGGCGTCTACACGGTGACAGTGACCGCCGGGACGGACAAAGAGACGGTTGTCCTGACGCCAACGGTGGGTGATGTGAAACTTGACCCGGCCCGGGTGGTTATCAGCGGCGTGGCACCGAGCTCGACCAACTCGACCATTGACATCAACAAGGGCAGCATCACGGCGAATGGCGTGGACAGCGCGACCATTACGTTCGAGGCGAAGGACAGCAACAACAACCCAATCCCGGGCATTGCTGACGACATCACCTTCCAGGTGGTGGACAAGGATGGCAATCCGGCGCCGGCGGGGACCATTACCGTCTCGAAGGCAACGGAAATCACCCCGCCGGGCACGTACACGGCGACACTGACCGGTGAAAAGGCCGGGGAGTACACGGTGATACCGCAGTACGACGGCAGCGCAGTGGGCAACATGAACGATAAGATTGAGCTGAAGGCGGATGAGACGCCGGACGCCGGTCAGGGCAACTCGACGATAGCGGCGGCGCCGAAGAGCATTGCGGCGGACAACGCTGCGACGTCGACGCTGACGTTCACGGCGAAGGACAAGAAGGGCAACCCTATCACCGACCTGACTGCGGTAACGTTCGTGGTCAAGGACGCGAGCGGCAACGTGCCGACCAGCGGTATCACGGTGAGCACGACCACCAATGCGGGCAACGGCACCTACACGGCAACCCTGAGCGGGACGCTGGCGGGGGTCTACACCGTCACGCCGTTCAACAACAGTGTCGCGGTGGGGGCATTGTCTGACACGGTGACGCTGACGGCAGGGACCACCCCGAGTGGCACCAACTCGACCATCGGCATCAACAAGGACAGCATCACGGCGAATGGCGTGGACAGCGCGACCATTACGTTCGAGGCGAAGGACAGCAACAACAACCCAATCCCGGGCATTGCTGACGACATCACCTTCAAGGTGGTGGACAAGGATGGCAATCTGGCGCCGGCGGGGACCATTACCGTCTCGCCTGCAACGGAAATCACCCCGCCGGGCACGTACACGGCGACACTGACCGGTGAAAAGGCCGGGGAGTACACGGTGATACCGCAGTACAACAACAGTGCAGTGGGCGACATGAACGATAAGATTGAGCTGAAGGCGGATGAGACGCCGGACGCCGGTCAGGGCAACTCGACGATAGCGGCGGCGCCGAAGAGCATTGCGGCGGACAACGCTGCGACGTCGACGCTGACGTTCACGGCGAAGGACAAGAAGGGCAACCCTATCACCGACCTGACTGCGGTAACGTTCGTGGTCAAGGACGCGAGCGGCAACGTGCCGACCAGCGGTATCACGGTGAGCACGACCACCAATGCGGGCAACGGCACCTACACGGCAACCCTGAGCGGGACGCTGGCGGGGGTCTACACCGTCACGCCGTTCAACAACAGTGTCGCGGTGGGGGCATTGTCTGACACGGTGACGCTGACGGCAGGGACCACCCCGAGTGGCACCAACTCGACCATCGGCATCAACAAGGACAGCATCACGGCGAATGGCGTGGACAGCGCGACCATTACGTTCGAGGCGAAGGACAGCAACAACAACCCAATCCCGGGCATTGCTGACGACATCACCTTCAAGGTGGTGGACAAGGATGGCAATCTGGCGCCGGCGGGGACCATTACCGTCTCGCCTGCAACGGAAATCACCCCGCCGGGCACGTACACGGCGACACTGACCGGTGAAAAGGCCGGGGAGTACACGGTGATACCGCAGTACGACGGCAGCGCAGTGGGCAACATGAACGATAAGATTGAGCTGAAGGCGGATGAGACGCCGGACGCCGGTCAGGGCAACTCGACGATAGCGGCGGCGCCGAAGAGCATTGCGGCGGACAACGCTGCGACGTCGACGCTGACGTTCACGGCGAAGGACAAGAAGGGCAACCCTATCACCGACCTGACTGCGGTAACGTTCGTGGTCAAGGACGCGAGCGGCAACGTGCCGACCAGCGGTATCACGGTGAGCACGACCACCAATGCGGGCAACGGCACCTACACGGCAACCCTGAGCGGGACGCTGGCGGGGACTTACACCGTCACGCCGTTCAACAACAGTGCTGCGGTGGGCAGCTTGTCTGACACGGTGACGCTGACGGCAGGGACCACCCCGGACGCCACCAAGTCGACGTTCAGTGCCGACCCGAGCGCCATCATCCCGGACGGCCAGGACAGCACCACGCTGACCCTGCACCTCCAGGACAGTTACGGCAACGCCATCACCGGTCTGACCAACGTGACGTTCGCAGCCACGCCAGCAGCGACCGCATCGCTGAGCACGACGACGGATGCGGGTAACGGCAACTACACGGCCACGATGACCAGTACGGCCGCGGGCAGCTATACGGTGGTGCCGCGTATCAACGGGACGCCGATAAGCGGCCTGAGTGATACCGTTAACGTGGCCACTGTCGCGACCGACGTACAGGACATCCTGGTGAACAACTACACCTTCGCGAAGGACGCGGGGTTCCCGAAAACCGGGTTCACCGGCGCGAAGTTCACGGTGCAATTGAACGGTGGTCAGCCGGACGATTACACCTGGACCTCCAGCGCCTCAAGCTGGGCACCGGTTGACCCCAATGGGGTGGTGACGTTCACCGCAAAAGGGAACAGCACCCCGGTCACCATCACGGCCACGTCGAAGGCGGATGCGAGCAAGGCATTTGCGTACACCTTCACATTGAACGACTGGTACATCAACAATGGGTCAACAGTGCTGAACTGGTCAGCGGCCGACGCCTATTGCAACAGCCAGGGTGCCGCGTTGCCGGGCATCGCGCAACTCGGTGGGTCGCAAGGCATCTCCGGTCTGCTAAACAGCCGCGGCGAGTTAGGCTCTCTGTGGAGCGAGTGGGGCAATCTGACCACGTACACAGGCTCGGGCTTCCCGAGTAGCGGCCTCACCTGGACGTCCGAGGCCGGCAGTAGCGGTAGCCACTACTACGTCAACCTGACCACGGGCAACGTCAGCAACTTCAACGACAGCGGCAGCCTCTACGTGGCGTGTCGGCAGGGTCTTTAATTTTTAGCTTTTAGATTTTAACCTTGGTTTTTTGGTTTTCCCTCGACCGACCCTTTGGGGTCGGTCGATCACGACAAAGGAGTCAGCATGAATATCGGAGAAAAATTGGCGCTCAGCGCGAGACAAGGTAAAATAACCTTATTAAGGGAGGGAATGTTCCTGCGCTGCTATGAAGAGTCACTCTATACGTTGGTTCATAGTGCATACCCCACATTGAATATCCTCAGTAGAACGTTTAAAAATTTAAATGGCCGTCGCGTATTGTATGGAGGATTTCCCGAATCACAGTTAAATAAAATGTTTCCCGATGCTGTTGAAGTGGCGTGGGGGCATGAATGCGGCTGCTATGATATAGATAGGGATAAATATCGCGTTTGGTGGGATGAGGTTGCACATAAAATAACGGAACGGGATATTGAGCGCGGCAATGAAGGCGTGCAGATTTTACTTGATGTTGAATGCTGTCGTTTTTTGGCATCCTGGCAGCCCGAGGCTTTCCCCGCAGCGGTTGATGCGGGATTTATTGCCGCAATAAAGAAAAAAGCGGGGCGTAATTTATTAATGAATGAGTCATGGAGACGGGATTGAGCAGTGGTGCAGAGGGTGCATTAGGGTCTGTATCGCCAAGGCGTAACAGAAATATGCCATGAAAGAAGACCGACCCACCCCACGGCCTCCTATCGGTGAGGGCGTTACAATGGGGCGAACTTCGAAAGAGGGTAAGCTGATATCAAGAGGGTGGGTAAGTGAGCGCCGGGCGTGAGTTAGGCTCGGGCTTCCCGAGTAGCAACAACACCTGGACGTCCGAGGCCAACAGTAGCGGTAACCACTACAACGTCAACCTGACCACGGGCAACGTCAACAACAACAACGACAGCAACAGCAACAACGTGGCGTGTCGGCAGGGTGTTCTTACCTTCTGCACTGCTGCATAATCCAGTCTTGTTTACAGTATTTTTTAATACGCACGGCACCATAGTTGGCATCAGCCGGAATAAGCCATATTTTTAGCAAGCCGGCATGACGATGCCATATTTGCTTGCGAAGGCGCCAATGTTGCGTGTGTTGCATCATACCAAGATAGCTATTAATGACGGACTGGATTTGAGTGAGCAGTGCATATGACGGTGTGATGGGGACACCGTCATGATAAACCGCCCAATTTCGCGTGAAGGTTTCAGAATCTGTACGCGAGTGCTTAGTGAGGCCCCCCGACAGTAGCTGATTAAAGAAATCGAGTCGATAAATGAATCGGTGAACGTTACGATTTCTCATGTGGAGATGGTGGGGATAAACGCGATACCCTAAATAATCTGCGCCTTGACAGCACTTTTGAATGCTTTGTTTTGTAGGATGTAAAGTGAGATTCAATTCGTTTGTGCAGTATGACGCAATAAGCGTTCGCCATTGGGACATTGTTTTTGATGAGTGGCCGAGTAAAAACAAATCGTCCATATAACGAACATAGCCTTTAGCTTTAAGTGAGTGCTTGATGAAATGGTCCAGGGGACTCAGCCATAAGTTGGCGAACATTTGACTTGCTGAAGACCCCAACGGGAGCCCTTTGTCACGCCCTGCGCCAAGCAAGGTTTTGTGCGGGGGAATCGTACTGAGTAATTTCCTGTCACCAGAAAGGGTCCACGTGCATTGCGCCACGGGGTGAAGAATACACCGTTCTAAAATAAAATTCAGTGTTTCATAGAGGGGGCTTTCTGATAGGTAGCGCTGCGTGATAGATTTACATTGGGCAAGTAATGGATTGCGCGGTATCGAGTTAAAAAAATTCTGAATATCTAACTGAAGGTAATACTCGTGGTCAGGTTGACGCATGAATCGTTGAACTCTTTGCACGGCAGCCAGCGTACCTTTGCCTTTCCTGTTTGCGAATGTATCATCAATGAGTATGCGCTCGACATAGGGATTGATGTGGTGCACAAGCCAGCATTGCACAAGTCTGTCACGAAATGAAGGGGCATAGATTTCTCTCAGTTTTGGATCTGTTACAGCGAAACGTGAATAAATGGAAGGTTCGTAACAGTGGGTGCTGATTTCTTGCGCCAACGCTCGGCATGTTTGGGATATTGTTTCTGTGTTTAGCGATTTATGTATGCTCTTTCCCATTTTTACGACGCACAGTAAAAGCTCATAGTTGATTTTTTCTGAGAGTGATGACGTGAAAGCCATATTTAAGCATCCTAAGGTCTATGATGATTTATTGAGGTTTTACAAAGCATATTGGATTGTGCATAAGCATCTTCCTCGCTCGTTTAAAATAACGACGGGAGATGTCATATTGCAAACTATAACGACCTGTATAAAAGGCGTCATTACGGCTAACTATTTAGATAAGAATAATGCAGAGCAGCGGCTCTTGTCGGGCGATTCTCTGGGGCAAGTTCGAACGCAATTGGTTATTGCTCGTGGTTTGTTGACGGTAGGCTGGGATATGCGTTTCATTTCACACGGTTCATTTATGCAATTAACAAGTCAGTTGGATGGGATTGAAAAACAAGTCACACGATGGCAAGCCTGGTTTTTGCAGGTGTCATCCGTGGAATAGTAGCCCGATTATATTTAAGACAGGGGCCGCAATCCTCTAATTGGCCGCCCACTAATCGGTTGCTTTATTGCCGTTCGCAAGCATTTTACTTCTCATGTCAATAGGCTGCACACGTGTTTTTATTATTTTATTCACTGAAGGAAGTCAGTCCGCCATCGCGGGTGGTTATCAAGCAATATAAAGGAGTAAAACATGACGCAACAAGATAATACACGCCAAACTACGCCCCCTCTTCCCTCTTCCGACGATACGGCCAGCGCCGGCCGGCGTGTTGCGCCACGCCAATCCAATCACGAGAGCTACGTGCTGCCGGCGTGCCTCGACCATCTCCCGCCCATGCCGCTCTATCTGGCGGTGGCGCACTTTGGGTTGGTGATGGGAAAACCCCTGTCACGGGAGATGATTTGCCAGGCTTTCCAGCTCGATACGCGCCGGGCATTGGAGATTATGCGTTATTTGCTCAACGGTGCGCCCCGGGTGACCTGCAAATGCCTGTCCCTGATGAAGGGTCAGGGCTATTGCCTGCGTATTTTGGCGATAGCCACACCGGAACAGTCTGTTGCTGAAACAACGTCCTCGCAAACGACAGTGCGGCTACGCGGGAGTACCGCAGAACGTGAACAGGCGCAGCAACGGTTGCGCCAGTGGTTTTTACGACGCCCCTTATCTTGAAAGAGGGGCCCGCGCAGGATAAAGGCGGGCAGAGAAATGATGGAGGATGACGATGGGGATGTGGTCGTGGTTACTGTGGCTGAGTCTGAGCGTGCTGTTGCTGGGTGGCATGTTATTGCTGTCACCGAATGCGGTTGTTAAGCCGTGCCCGGCGAGGTTTATCCCTGGGGTTTGGCGCTTTATACGCGGCGATATGGCCGTGGAGGGCACGGTACGCATAGGGTTAGGCCTGGGGGGCGCAGGGGGCTGGCTCTGTGCTGCTGGTCTACTGGCCTCTGACTGGACGCGCAGTTTGCTGGTTGTGGGGGCCGGGGCGCTGGTGCTGATTGCGTTGTTTAATGCCGGACGTAAGGGGGCACAGACCCTGATGGAGTTGGCCGTCTTGTCGGCGTTCCAGGGGGCTGGTTGGGTGGTGCTGGTGCTGATTGTGCTGCAGTTGTATGGGCTGTCGCCGCGGTAATAAGCATCAAGGCGCATCTGAAAAGGCCAAGGGGAGGGAAGGTTGTGAGGCTTGATAAAAACGGGTTGTACTGTCAAGGGACGATAACGGGCATTCGCGGGCCTCTCTCGCCCAATGGGCTGATTACCGTCGTCGATCCCTGTCCTTACGGGCGACTGGGACTGCAATCCCTTCTGACCCCGCCAACGACGGCCCGGGGAGCGGCTCCCGTTGACGCCTATGAACGGGTCGAAAGGGCGTTGGCGGCGATGAAAGAAAACAGGGGCAACCCGCGTGGCGCACCCGGCCCAAAACATTGCCTGATTGTGCGGTTGTCGAGATATCCGGCGCAGGCGTTACAACAACTGCTGCAATTGGATGACGAAGCACTGGCTCTCGCCGGGGTGGAACGCCTGATTGTGCTTTCCCCATTTGAAGTCAATAACGTAGTGCGCCAGGCCCTGATATGTTGCGGCATCCACTTACCGCTTCGGATCATCAGTGTGCGCAGCCCACTGGCGTTGTTACAGCGGATCGTGTGGTCAGAGGGGACATTGTTGCAGGCGGGGAAGGACGAAGGGTTGCCGCAGATGCCGGCGCTGTTGTTGTCGCCCTGTGAGCGCAGAGTGATGTCCAACACGTTGTTGGAAATACCCATCCCTCAGCAGGCATGGCAGCAACGCCGTAAGTCGAAAACGCTGTACGCGCAGCGGCATAGTGCGTTGTTAAAGTTCCGGGCCTCAGGGCTGGCGGCCTTGTTGCGCCAGCTCCGGCCGATATGTAGAGATAAATGTACACAAATAGAGGAAAAGGGATGAAAGAAAAACCACCGGTACGATATGCGCTGACCACGCCCCACCGAGACCCAATGTTATCGCCCGGGCTGAGCGTGGTGTTATTGCCGACGTGGGAGGGCAGTGATGATGTGCCGAAGGGAGAGCAGGGATGAGGAACGGTTCAGGGAAAGGCGCTTGCGACATGGACACGCCATTGCCGGTCATGCATGCCATGTCAACACCACGAGAACGTTCACGTGCGCTGCAGGAGCAGGCCGCAATTCTGGAGCGGGAAGGGGGGTTCGATGAGGCGGTACGCTACTGGCAGGCCAGCGGGGAGCTGGCGGTGACGGACGGTGAGCGTGACTGGTGCGAGGCGAGGGCGCTGTTTTGCCAAAAGCGCTGTCAGCGGGCGTAAGAGCGAACACGCATTATTTTCGGGGAAAATGGCACGTATTCTGAGCGGCAATTTGGCGAGTGGCGCTTCGGTTGGGGCATTATGCGACCGATGTGATGATGCAGCTGGAGAGGGGAGTGGGAGAATGCAAAGTGTGTGGAGCGGCAGGGCGTGGCGACGTCGATGCCGAAAATTGGGCGTGTTGAGTTGTCGATTCGTGTGGTTGAGCGTGGTCATCGTGAGCCTTGCGATATGGGCGCTGTTGCTGGGGTTCCTGGTATGGGTGATGTGAAGCCCCTTGTTATCTCTTCGACGCTGTTGATATTGGTTGTGTGACAACGGGGGGCTCGTTATTTGCAACTAAGGGGATAAGGGGAATTTTCTGTTTTCCACAAGGTGGCTATTTTTTTTTGCGTTGAGACCCTCTTTATTAATGCAGGTTTATCTTGGATAGAACGCATATTTGAGCGTTGGATGGGGCAATGCTGGCCTTTATTAAAATAAGAAGGGTGCTTCGTTTTTTATGGAAAATATCTTGTTTGCATAACTGAACGTCTTGGCTGAGGGCTGTTTGATATCTTGGTGTTGAGGCTTCTGCTTGCTATTTTTAATGTGATTGGTTGATTTTTGTTATTTCCTTTTCTCATTTCATGGTGGACATTTATTGGTTTATTTCGGCTCGTCTGAATGATTCAGGTCGGAATGGCCGGTCGACGTTGTACGGTGTTCGATGGGAAATAAACGTCGCGGGAGCGATTCTTATCGGTAATAGCCCGTGTGGTGTATTTGTTTTGCTCATAGTGCCTTGGTTGCTTATCAAGGGAAGCACAACCGAAAGCGAGTCACTATTCGCCGCTCTTGGTGTGGCGCGTTCTTTCAGGGAAATAGTGATGTTAATACAACAAAATAAGTCAACCGTCACGGCGAACAGGGCAGGCTTATTGAGCGTGCCTGGCGACTCGTCGTCGCCAGGCACCATCACCTGACAGTGGAAAGACAGCATCAGCGCCATGTGTTGTGGTGCGCGGTTACAACAGAAAGTTGAGCGTGGCTCAGGCTATATTCCGGCGTCATGAATGGCGACGCGTTTGAATAAAAAGGGAGGTCGCTCATGAGCAACGTCAGTATCGGTTTGGTCTGTGTCGCCTTGTGTGGACAGGCTTGCGTGGGCGCAGATCAATCCGTCCCATATCGGCGCGCAGAAAACGGGGAAGCCGTCTTCTGCGCTTAATAATGTCGCCGTTCGGCCAGTGACGCCGGTGGGAGTGGTGGGCTATGTCTTCGGCGTCGGGAATAACCCGGCGGCTTGCAGGAGGAAGATGGGGTATGGCAGCAGGGGTTAGCAAGGGGCATCACGGTACGGCCGGGCCTGAGCGTCAATCCACCTACGGCGAATATCATCTGCCAGCCGGGTTGCAGCTGGCCGCGACGGTCCCGCTGTATCAGGCGGTGGCGGTTTGGGGATGGCGATTGCGGCGGCCTTTTTGTCGCGAAGAGCTGGCGAAGGCATTTCATCTCGAGTTACGCCGCGCGGGGGATGTGATGTCTTACATCCGGCGTGCGCGCCCGGACCGTATCGCGAGTCGCCAGTTTTATTCCCGTGCATCCAGCGGCGGGCGCCTGCGTTATCTGCACATTATCGCAAAACCGCGGATAGAGGGGCTCCCGGTGTCGGAGACGCCGGTGCATCTGACACCTCAGGCTCCCCCCGACGGTACGGATACGGCGCCGTTACCGGCATTGCGGCGTTGGTTTATCGGTGGCGCGAGAGGGAACTTGCCGTGATATCCGCAGTGATGTCCGCCTTGCTGGTTGCCTTGCGTTGTCCGCATTCCCCTTCAGGGCGAACGGGCTGGCGGGCGCACTGGTGTCGGTTGCGCCGCCTCCCGCCAGGCGGGGGGCGGTGGTTGATGGGGGGCGGGGTGATGGCGCTGTGCCTGGTGGTCTGGTATCGGGCTGGCGGCCCGGATGCGTTGGGGGAGTGGATCTCCCGCATTGCGCATGCGGCGCTGGTGCTGGCACCCGCTATTCGGTGATGGCGTCTCATCAGGGGTATTGAGGCGGTGGTACGGCGTGCTGGCACGGCCATTTGGCCGCCGCGACAAAGGAGGGGGACATGACGGCACGGAAGGTGGAGGAAGAGGGCAAGAGGGGGCGGCGGCGACTGCCTGGCGTTCGCTGCACCTGGTGGGGCGTCGCGCTTGGGTGCCTCGCGGCATGGGGTCTGGTCGCGATGGTTATCCTGGCGGCCTTTTGGCGCCCCCGAGCCGCGGCCCGGCCACCGCCTCCCCGGGCCAACGGCGGTGCGGCGGCAGGTCATGAAACAACACACAACTAATGATGATGGAGAAACACTCGATGAAACACTGTGCACGTTACACCATGCTGGCAGCCCTGGTGTTGGGGGGGACCCTGTCGCCGCTGAGTCAGGCGGCGATGGCCGATGGGGATACCTCGGTGAGCGTGGGGGCCGGCCTTGCCGTGGCACCGGCCTATCAGGGGGCCTCTCACTATGTGGCCTTGCCGTTGTATGACCTGGAAGGGCACGTAAAAACGGACAACTGGGGCGCGTTCACGCTGGGGGTTATCCGTGGCGCGCGCTGGGACCTGCCGGTCCCGTCGCCGTTTGGGGTGGCATTGCTGATGGATTATGACTATGGCCGCAAGGAGCGTATCAGCGGGCTCGGCAGTCACGATGACCATCTGCGCGGGATGAGTGACCTGGGCGGTTCGCCGGAGGTCGGTCTGGAGTTGAGCTACCTGATGAACCCGGTACGCGTTTACGTGAAGGGCATGAGCGCGACCCGCGAGCGCCATTACGGCGGTGAGGACCTGGGACGTACGGCGTACGTGGACTTTGGCGTGATGCGGGATTACGCGATAAATGACCAGGTGACGCTGGAGGGCAATGTGTTCGCGACCTGGGCCAACGGCGGGTACCAGCGGGGTTACTTCGGGGTGTCGCCGCAGCAGGCGGCTCGGACCCACTTTGCGGCCTACCGGCCGAAGGCGGGGATGAAGCAGTTCACCGCCAGACTGGCCCTGAATTACCAGTGGTCGCCGTCGTGGTCCTTCCAGGCCGGCGGCGAAGCGTACCGCTTGGCGGGGGATGCGGCCGACAGCCCGTTGGTGGACAAGGCGCTGGCGGGGATAGCCTTCATGAGCGCCAGCTATCGCTTTTAATGCCTGCGGCGGCGCCGTTTGTGTTCTCGCGCCGCCGTGACGGCACCTTTTGTTTTGCGAACATCTGTCGAGGTAAAGGAGGGCTACAGGGTGCAATCTTCGCGTCAAGGGTACCGATATGCCTTTATGGCCGTTAACGGCTTCGCCTGCCTGCTTCATGGGGATATTTTCTTCACGGGGGGTATTGATATCGCGCACATCGGATCCTCATTGGCCTTGTTGGCGTTGTCAATGACACCGTATTTAATCACCCTGGCGTGTTTTGTGTCCATGCGCCACAACGCAGGGGCGATGATAGGGGCCTGGGGGGCACTGGCATTGGATGGTAAGACTTATTACGACGTGTTTATTGCTCCATCGACCTCGACAGCGGCCATTGGTTTGCTCATCACGCCGACAGTGAATATTCTTTTTGTGAGTGTCTGTTGCGTATTGAGCCGTCATTTGACCCGTGTGTTTCGAACCTGATATTGCCGTGGCCGCACGAGGGAAAAACGCCTGGAGTAAATAGCGGTATATTTGAAAAACAGTTGACAATAATCCTCTCCCGTTAGGAATGTTAATCTATCCTTCGTGGATGATGTGAAATGTGTATTCCTTTGCGCTCCCCCTTACTGCCTGGTTTTTTAGCTGGTCGCTCCTTTTGGGGCGACATTTTTTTATGACATCCTCGACGGTGAATGTTGCTTCTGACAAGAATACCAAACGGAGCGGGTGAGTGATTAAGGTAATGATAATCGGGTTGTTGTTATTTTTTGCTTTTTTTGTCGGTATTCATGCTTTTCCTTGGGAGGAGAATGCGGCCATGGGCGATAAATTGATTCAGCAGCGCCAATCCGTCGGCAGTGATGTATTTACTGCGGGTGACTACAAGCCTGGGCTTTTAAAACATATCGTGCTGTTTAAATATAAAAAAACCGTCACGCAAGCACAGCGAGATGCGGTGACGGGTCGGTTTTTATCGCTCAAGCGCTCAATACGGCCGGGGGCCGATACACCTTATATTCTCTCTATTGTTGAGGGTGTGCAAAACAGTGGGGAAGGGGTGGATGGCGGATTTGAACAGGGATTTATTGTGACCTTTAAGTCGGAAGGTGACCGCAATTATTACGTGGGCAAACCTCTGGTAGATACAGAGGGGGACTACGATGAGGCCCATGACGCGTTCAAGCAATTTGTGGCGCCCCTGCTCAGTGACGATAACGGCGTCCTGGTGTTTGATTTTTCACTGAGGTGATGACGTCGGTGATGTGAGAGCTTCATGGAGAAAACACGATGAACAGAATGATAACGGTCCATACTTCGCTTGATGATACCCCCTTTCTTTTTCAATCATTGACCGGCAAGGAAGCCCTGTCATCGCTGTACACCTTCCATGTCGACGTGCTTTGCGAAACTCGTCCTGTCGACCCCAAGAAACTGCTGGGGCACACCCTGACGGTGGAATGTCGCCAAACCCCTCAGTGCCCACCACGCTATTTGTCGGGCATCATGACGCGGGTTGAGGTCAAGGGGCGGGGCAGGAACGACCGCTATGACCGCTATACCCTTACCGTTAAACCCGCCTTGTGGTCTCTGGGGCAGGGACGGGATTGCCGGATATGGCAAGAGAAAAGCGTGCCGGACATCATCACCACCCTCTTGCGTGAGCAGAATATTGCGTTTGAGAACCGCCTGAGCTGGGATTATCGGTGTTGGGAGTATTGCGTGCAATATCAGGAAAGCGACTTCGATTTTATCAGCCGCCTGATGGAGCATGAAGGTATCTATTACTACTTCCTGCACGATAACGGGAAACACACGCTGGTGCTGGCTGATGCACCCGAGCAGCACGAGGCGCTCAGGGGGTTTGCCACCTTCCCGTGTGTTGACGAGGCGGTGACCGATGTCCCCGAGTTGGGGATTGCACACTGGCGGGTGTTCGAGACGATGTCCGCGTCGCTGTATCTGACCGACGACTATGATTTTCGCCGGCCGCGTGCCAGCCTGCTGCAGGCGAGACAAAATCCCGCCTCTGGCGGCCAGCAGGATGCGGTCGTGTTTGACTGGCCGGGGCGGTATACCCGGCATGACGACGGGGCATTTTACAGTCGAATTCGCCAGCAGGAACTCGCCTGCATGCAAGCGCAGATGTCGGGGGAAACCCCGTCGCTGGGCATGGCGCCAGGGCATGCCTTTACCCTGACGCGGGCGGCGCGCCCGGAAGATAACCGGACCTATATCGTCAGCGGCGCGGAGTATTTTTTCAGTGAGGCCGGTTATTACAGTCAGGATGACGAAGCGGCGACACCGGTGCATCGCACGGCCT
Source organism: Serratia bockelmannii (assembly GCF_051803255.1). Classification (NCBI taxonomy): domain Bacteria; kingdom Pseudomonadati; phylum Pseudomonadota; class Gammaproteobacteria; order Enterobacterales; family Yersiniaceae; genus Serratia; species Serratia bockelmannii. Next base: position 667,705 of record NZ_CP196512.1, read on the forward strand.
TTACCGCTCACCCGGCGGCCCTGCACTGGCGCCCTGCCCGGCAAACGGCCTGGCCGCGGACATACGGGCCGCAGACGGCGGAGGTGGTGGGGCCGCAGGGGCAGGCCATCTGGACCGATGAATACGGGCGCGTCAAACTCAAGTTCCGCTGGGACCGCCATCACGCCCCCGGCAATGACGAGGCCGCCTGCTGGGTGCGCGTGTCCAGTGCCTGGGCCGGATGGGGGTATGGCAGTCTCCAGGTACCCCGTGTCGGCGAAGAGGTTATCGTCGACTTTATCAACGGTGACCCGGACCGCCCCATCGTCACCGGCCGCGTGTATAACCAGGACAGCATGCCGCCGTGGGACTTGCCGGCGGATGCGACCAAAATGGGCTTCATGACGCGTTCTGCGGGCGGAACCCCCGAGAACGGCAGCTTCTTGGTATTTGACGATGCACCGGGGCGCGAGACGTTTGACATGCACGCCGAACGTGACATGAACATGAGTACCGAGCGTGACCTGACAGTGAATATCGAGGGGGCGCGGACCACGCGGGTGAAGGGTGAAGACAGTTACACGTTCGATGAGCGCCAGCACGTCCGTATCGCCAAGGGGCGGCAGGTTGATATCGCGGCGGGCGGTGATAACCGAGAGGTCACAGGGGACAGCACGACCACGGTGCACGGCAAGCAGACCGTTATCATTGACGGTGAACTGGTTGAGGAATACCGGGACGGGCAAACAACCACCGTCACCACCGGTGGCCAGACGCTGAAGATACACGCCGGTGGCCAAACGATAATCATCAGCGAGGGGGGCCGGTCCATTGACATCGTCGGGGATGCAAAAAAAAAGATAACCGGCAACGAGCGCGAGGACACGACGGGGGAATGGACGAAGTCGGTGGCGGGTACCATTAACATCCTGTCTGATGCGGATGTGAACATCAAAAGCGCCACGAAAATCACCCTGGATGCGCCCAATCAAAAGGCCACTACCGGCAAAGGGCACAGCGAAAGCTTTACCGGTCACTCTTTCAGCATGACGGGTGCCTCGGAAAGCGTTACCGGCAGCTCGGTCAGTTTTACCGGCTCATCTGTAAGCTTTACGGCGTCGAGTGTTTCGATGGGCATGTTCTCCATCAGTAACACGCCGTTTAAATTATCAAAACATGATAACCATCTTGAATTTGTCAGCGGTAATAAAACGCTTACCAGCACTCTTCTCTCTCTCAAGAGCGATTACAGTGCGTTTGTGAGCGCCCTGACGACGATTGCGTGAAGGGGAATGGTGTGGGTATGGTCAATGTCGCGCTTTGGTCAAATGTGGTCCTTACCCTGGTGTTGATGTTGCTGGTCATGATGGGAATATGGAATACCTGCCGTGCGGGCCGAGAAAATCAGGCCATTATGAAACATGGCAAGGAGGCCCGGGCGCTGATTGTGAATGCCACACCGCATAAGAGACAGGTGATTGTGGGAAAGGTGTCGGTGCAATTACAGCTTGCTTTTTCGGTCAAGGGCGAAGGGTATCACGTATTAAAGGATGTTATCGTTTCACCCTATTATATGGATGCGCTCAGGATTGGAAATCGAGTAGTTATTCGGTATCGGGAAGGGTATCCGAGAAGCATTGTTATTATGCAATATGTTGATAACTGAGCGTGATGGGCGCGTCTTTTTCGTGCTGAGTTTACCGTGTTTTAGCCTTGTTAACTGCAAGGTTTTATAAGATAAGTTTATGATATGCATTGTGTTGTTTGCATGGAGTTTGTGATGCCTGTCTGGGTTATGTGATATTTTGTAAAAAAGTATTTAAAATAAAATCATCCCTGTTACCTTCACTGGTCGGACCGCTATAAGACTAATCCTAAACGGCGAGGCAGTGATGAAACGCAAATATTTAACCGGGGATGAAATAAACAGTTTACTGAAAACCATTACCAAGGATAGGGTTTCTGTTCGTGATTATTGTATGGTCAGCATGGCATTTCTGCATGGTCTCAGGGTGAGTGAGCTGACGGCATTGCGACTCACGGATTACGACCCCCTATCCAGGAAGATTTACATCGCCCGACTCAAGGGCGGGATGAGTACCAGTCATCCCTTGTTGCCGGAGGAGAATGCGGCGTTGCAGGTCTGGCTTACCGAACGGCAGTCGCTTGCGGGACAACATCAGCCCTGGTTATTTTTGTCCCAGCGCGGGACGCGATTGTCACGACAACGGTTTTACCAGCTACTGCGGCGTTATGGCGAACGCGCGGGTTTGCCGCTGTCGCTGCATCCGCATATGTTGCGCCATGCCTGTGGATATAACCTTGCGGAGCGGGGGAACGATACGCGGTTGATACAGGATTATCTTGGGCACCGCAATATTCGTCATACCGTGCTTTATACGGCGGCGAATGCCATGCGGTTTAATCATGTTTGGCTCAAGGACGCAACTTTGCCGCTGATGTCGCCGTTGCAGGACGCGTTGCCTGTCGGCGTGCTGTGCAACGGTATTTGACGGTGACCTGGACACTGCGGCAACGAACCCGTCTGCCGAGGGCTTTGGTGGTTTTGTGACCGGCATGCAGTGATGTCTGGTCTTGAGAGTACGCCCGTCTCCCGCAGAGCGACAGGCGTGTTCAGGGAGGCCGGCGCCATGAATTTCTCTTGCCTGCAACGGGCGCGTCGACACGTCACGCACCTTGTTGTTAGTGCCGACGTCGATAACACCTGCTGATGAGAGCCTTGTATGAGACGACATGTTACCCTTTTTCCTCCCATCCTGGTCTGGATACTGACAGGCCTGGTGGCCAGGCCAGTGCTTGCCGCCTGGCCGGACGGGGCGTGTACCGCCCATCAACTGGAGGCGCAGTTTGTGGACCGGCAGGGTGGGCCCGCGGAGGTGTTGTTGGTACTGCGTAATCTGGGGGCGCAAGCCTGCCAGATGAACGTGTTGCCGCCCCTGACGTTCTATGGCGGGGACGGCGAGCAGCGTCTTGTCGGGGCGCAATACCCCGACCATCCGTCCGTGGCGTGGGTCACGCTGGCGCCGGGCGAGGCGGTCGCTGCGCCATTGGCCTGGGAAGAGAGAGACATTGAGCATGCGCACAACTGCATCACACCGTTGATGGCGGCGTTGAATTTACCCGGCGGGGCATTGCGATTGCTGTTTGGCCGTCAGATGTGTGCGACAGGGGGCTCACTTGTCGAGCTGACCCAGTGGCCATTGACGTCGTGGCCTGCGCAGGGGATGTCGGAGACGCCTTGAGAGACCGCATTGCGCTGACAACGCGACAGGGTTGATTTTTTTGACACGGAAGAGAGACGAAACGATGAACGTTTACGTGCAACGGGGTTTGATGGCCGGGGCGCTGATGCTGGTTGCTCTGGGGACGCATGCCGCGACGAAGTCGTTGCACTCACCCGCGAAGGGCGTGGTATGCGATGCGTATTTTTGTGCGAATGCGCAGGGGGTATCAACGGCGCTGACGGCCCGCTATCTGGGCAAGAAGAAAGGTGCGCAACTGGACGCGCAGGGGGCGTTTGATCGCACGGCGTTTACGTTTGCGAACGGGATATACTGTGACACGAAAGAAAAAGTGTGTCGCAATGACCGCTACTTTGGTGCTGACGGCAAGCCATCGGGGGCCATTGATGTGGTGACGACCGGGCAACTCTTTGGCGGATGAAGATTGAGCCGCCGCGGGCCGTTTTTACCGACGCTTGCGGCGGCCCCGAACGGGGTGAGGCTCACGGATGTGTTAGTACCGATGTCAAAACGTGTCATGCTGCGCTCTGCACTGCGCGGTGAAGGGCTGTGAAGGGTCAGGTGGAGAGTGTTAATCTGGTAAGATATTGAATGTAAATAATAAATCAAAAGGGTGAAGAGGGTGCACAGTTTTACGGTAAATCTTTTTTGGTGGGAGGTCGGAGGCAAAGGAAAGTGAGATTGGGGAGATTTTGTACTTGTTACGCTGGCGTGGTTTTATTGGTGTAGTTGTGTGTGTAGTTGATATTGGTATTTGAATTTTTATAACTAATATCAATTAGTTGAACTTGCTAAATTATTCCTATTATCAGCACCGGGTCGATCCGCAAGTGCCGATCGAAGACGTCGTCGGCACGATGGCGGATCTGATCCGCGAAGGCAAGATCCGCCATATCGGCCTGAGTGAGGCGTCGGTGGCCACGCTGGAGCGGGCGCACAAGGTACATCCGATCACGGCGCTGCAGACCGAGTATTCACTGTGGACGCGCGACGCCGAGCAGGGCGTGCTGGCGGCCTGTGAGCGCCTGGGCATCGGCTTTGTGCCTTACAGCCCGTTAGGGCGCGGTTTCCTCACCGGGGCTATCCGGCGGCCGGAGGATCTGGCCGAGGACGATTTCCGCCGAGGCAACCCGCGTTTCCAGGGGGAAAACTTCGCCCGCAACCTGGCGCTGGTGGAGAAGGTGGGCGAGCTGGCGGCGCAGAAGGGCGTCAAACCTTCGCAGCTGGCGCTGGCCTGGGTGTTGGCGCAGGGCGAGCACATCGTGCCGATCCCCGGCACCAAACGCCGTCGCTACCTGGAAGAGAACGTCGCGGCGGCGGAGATAACGCTGAGCGCGGCTGAGCTGGCGGCGATCGACGCGGTGTTCCCACTGAGTGCGGCGGCCGGCGAACGCTACGGCGCCGAGTCGATGACCTATATCAACGGCTAAAAAAAAGCGCGGCCTCAGGCCGCGCTCTGTCGTTTTCCGCCAACGGCGAATTATTTCTTCTTCGGCGCGCGCGGCGGGCGGCCGACGGTGGCCTGATACACCTTGAAGCGGCCGTTCTGCGCCAGCACTTCGTGGCTGCCGAAGGTGGCGTCCAGAATGTCCGGGTACGGCAGGAAGGCGTTGGCGACGATGCGCAGCCTGCCGCCGATCGGCAGGTGCTTCACCGCGCCGCGGATCAGGGTTTCAGCAGCGGTCAGGCTGGTCTGCAGCCCGTCGTGGAACGGCGGGTTGGAGATGATCATGTCGAAACGGCCGGTGATGTCGGAGTAAACGTTGCTGACGATCACTTCGCCTTCGATGCCGTTGGCGGCCAGCGTTGCGCGGCTGGATTCCACCGCGGCGGCGTTGACGTCGCTGAGGGTCAGTTTTACCTTCGGCGACAGCTTGGACATTACCGAGGCCATGACGCCGGCGCCGCAGCCGATGTCCAGCACCTTGCCTTTCATGTGTTTTTCCAGCGTCGACAGCAGCAGCGAGCTGCCGACGTCCAGACCGTCGCGGCTGAACACGCCCGGCAGCGTTTTCACTTCCAGATCGTGCAGCTGATAGCTGTCCCACCAGTCGTTCAGGTCGAACTCGGTCTGCGCGTCCAGGCGGCCATGATACAGGCCGCAGCGGCGCGCACTGTCGATTTTCACCAGCGTGACGTGGCCTTCCAGCGTTGGCTCGGCGCTGCGCACGCCGCTGCGGTTTTCACCGACCACGAACACGTCCGCGCCCACCGGCAGCAGCGCCAGGAGGTTGCACAGCTGGAATTGCGCTTCCTGCTTGCTCTTCGGCCAGTAGTAAACCAGCGTGTCGCAGTCGGCGACGAAAGCGGGATCGACGGTCAAACCGAACTGCACGTTATCGCCCATCGTCCGGTTCAGTAACTGCCAGTGATGGTATTGCTGAGTGTGGACGCGCACGTCCGCGGCCTCGAATTGGGCCGGCAGGCTGTCCTGCAGGTCGCCGGCAAACAGCACGCGGCGTTCGATAAATTCATCACTGTGGCGCAGCATGACTTCACTGGCGGGGGTTAATGCAGACATCAGATATTGGCTCCTGGAAATGAGACCGGGGATTATAGAGCTTTGTGGCGATATGTTCGACGGGTTTGTTGGCGCGGGCTGCGCGGGTTTGTTAGCATAGCGCGGCGCATGGCAGGCATGGCGCACCACAACGGGTAGGAATCGGCATGGCATCAAAACGCGACTGGCTGTTACAACAACTGGGTATTACGCAGTGGACATTGCGCCGCCCGAGCGTGTTGCAGGGCGAAGTGGCGGTCAGTCTGCCGCCCGAGGCGCGCCTGCTGGTGGTGGCGCAGACGCTGCCGGCGCCCGACGATCCGCTGTTTTGCGACGTGCTGCGCAGCCTGGGGCTGACGCCGGCGCAAACCTACAGCCTGACGCCGGAACAGGTGGCGATGCTGCCTGAAGAGACCGCATGCAACAGTTGGCGGCTGGGCGTGACGGAACCGCTCGCGGTCGCCGGCGCGCAGCTACACAGCCCGGCGCTGGCCGAGCTTTCCCAAGACGCGGGGGCCAAACGCGCCCTCTGGCAGCAGATTTGTCATCATGAACACGATTTCTACCCTGACGGCGGCCGACCTGGCCACGGCCTTCAACATTGAGCAAGCCAGCCACGCTTTTCCCTGGACGGAAACCACCTTCGCCAGCAATCAGGGCGATCGCTACCTTAACCTGAAGCTGAGCGCCGACGGGGCGATGGCGGGGTTCGCCATCACGCAGATCGTGCTGGACGAAGCCACGCTGTTCAACATCGCCATCCATCCGCAGTATCAGCGCCGGGGCTTTGGCCGCCTGCTGCTCAACGCGGTGATCGAACAGCTGGAGAGCCGCGGCGTGGTTACGCTGTGGCTGGAAGTCCGCGCCTCCAACCAGGCGGCGATCGCGCTGTATGAAGATCTCGGTTTCAACGAGGTCACCGTGCGCCGCAATTATTACCCGAGCGCCCACGGCCGCGAAGACGCGATCGTGATGGCGCTGCCGCTGGGGTAATCTAAAACATCCTGTTTATTGTTTGCATTCCCTTTTACAACTAAAAAGTTGTTTCTTCATTAATTTACATCAAAAAAGTTGTTTTTCACTGTCTCGACAACTAATTTGTTGTTTATTGCTGGTGAGACAATCAATGCGTTGTTTGGAGGCGCGGATGAGAAAACTATCCGAAATATCAGCGTTGCTGAAAGAAAAACGCAGTGAGTTGGGTTGGAGTCAAAAAGACTTTTTAATGAAGATTGGCATGACCCAACAGCAATATCAGCGTATTGAAGCGGGGAGCGATATGCGGGTAAGCACGTTGCTACGAATATTGGCGGCGATGAATTTGGAATATGTCATCGTGCCAAAAAAGTCTGCCCGTGATGTGGAGTGCCTGCTGCAACAGGAAGTGAGTAGCGCACCGGAAGTCGGTAAGCCGCAGGATTTTGAAAAAAAACTGAAAGATCTCGAGGACTAGCTGATGAAAGGGCTGCGACAGGTTGAATCGGTACAGGCATTAGCCTTGATATTGCATGGCGTGCGTGTTGGCGTGCTGGCGCATTACAGCGGCGGCAGAAACATCCTGACGTTTGATCCACACTACCTCGCTTTGCCGGAGCGTGTTCGTCCTTTGTTTACGCTCAGGCAGAAGGCGCACGCGGGGTATCTTGAGCAAGTTTTACAGTCATCGCAGCGTCTGCCGCCCGTTTTATCCAACTTGTTACCCGAAGGCGCACTGCGCGCTTGGGTGGCACAGTCGTTGAAAGCCCATGTGAATGAGGAGTTTCCTTTAATTGCCTGGGCCGGTGGAAACTTGCCGGGAGCGCTTGAAGCACGGCCGTTGGCTGCCAGTGACATACCCGCCTGGGCGTTAAGGTCGCGCGGCGAGTTGGAAGCCGTGCAAATTGATGTTGGGATGGAGGCGCAAAAGTTTTCTCTGGCAGGGGTACAAATGAAATTTTCCTCTGTGCGCAAAGAGGACCGCTTCAACATTTCTTCTCAGGTGGGCGCTGATAGCTGGATCATTAAAACGCCTTCAACGGTTCATCGTCATCTCCCTGAAAATGAATATACGGCAATGCGTTTGGCGCAAGCCATCGGCGTGGATATTCCTGATATTGAGCTGGTTGAACTGACACGACTTGAACACTTGCCTGATATTCGCTTGGCGGATGAACCCTATGCTTATGCCACCCGTCGTTTTGACCGCAGCGAAAGCGGGCGAGTGCATGCAGAAGATTTTGCCCAGATATTCGAGATTTACGCGCACGATAAATACCGCGGCAAAAATTACGATCAAATAGCGGCTTATCTCTATGAGTATGGCAGTGAATCTTTAGCGGATGTGCAGCAAATGGCGCGCCGTCTGTTGGCGAATATTTTGCTCGCCAATGGCGATGCGCACGTAAAAAATTGGTCCATGTTCTATCCAAACCAGACTGATATTCGGCTTTCTCCCGCTTATGACATCGTCACTACGTTGGCTTATATTCCTGGTGAGTCTGAGGCTGCGCTCAATATGGCGAAGGAAAAGCGCTGGGATAGGATCTCAATGCAAACCTTCGAACGCTGGGCTGAACGGGTCGATATTCCCTGGTCTGCGATACGGGTGCACCTGGTGGATGCCATCGACAAGGCGCGAAATTTGTGGCCGGCCTTATTGGAAGAGCTGCCGATGGCGGACGATCACAAATCGGTATTGCGCCAGCATTGGGCCGCTTTGTCTCCCGATTTCCGCCTGCGTTAGCGGGAAATCGGATCCATTGATTGTCACCGGTTGGCAAATCAGCGAAAATGCCCGGCTGTTATCTTTTATTCACCGCTTTGCCCGGCGCCGCGATCGGCGCGTTCTGATGATGTCGCAGGGCGGACTAACCGTAGAACCTGAAAACCATGTCTCCTAGTGAATTTGCCCGCGAAGTCTCCAAAAGAAGAACTTTCGCCATCATCTCGCACCCCGATGCCGGTAAAACCACCATTACCGAAAAAGTGCTGCTGTTCGGACAGGCGATCCAGACCGCCGGTACGGTAAAAGGCCGCGGCTCCAGCCAGCACGCCAAATCCGACTGGATGGAAATGGAAAAGCAGCGTGGGATCTCGATCACCACCTCGGTGATGCAGTTCCCGTATCGCGACAGCCTGGTCAACCTGCTGGATACCCCGGGGCACGAAGACTTCTCCGAAGATACGTATCGCACCCTGACCGCCGTGGACTGCTGTCTGATGGTGATCGACGCCGCCAAGGGCGTTGAGGATCGTACCCGCAAGCTGATGGAAGTCACCCGTCTGCGCGACACGCCGATCCTGACCTTCATGAACAAGCTGGACCGCGACATCCGCGATCCGATGGAGGTGATGGACGAAGTCGAACGCGAACTGAAAATCGCCTGTTCGCCTATCACCTGGCCGATCGGCTGCGGCAAGCTGTTCAAAGGCGTTTACCACCTGTACAAGGATGAAACCTACCTGTACCAGACCGGTAAAGGCCACACCATTCAGGAAGTGCGCATCGTCAAAGGCCTGAACAACCCGGAACTGGATATCGCCGTGGGCGAAGATCTGGCGGCGCAGCTGCGCGATGAGTTGGAACTGGTGCAGGGCGCTTCCCACGAGTTCGATCAGGAGGCCTTCCTGAGCGGCGAGCTGACGCCGGTGTTCTTCGGTACCGCACTCGGCAACTTCGGCGTGGATCATATGCTGGACGGCCTGGTGGCCTGGGCGCCGGCGCCGATGCCGCGTAAAACCGACACCCGTGAAGTAACGGCGGCGGAAGAGAAATTCACCGGTTTCGTGTTCAAGATCCAGGCCAACATGGATCCGAAGCACCGCGACCGCGTGGCCTTTATGCGCGTGGTGTCCGGCCGTTACGAGAAAGGCATGAAGCTGCGCCAGGTGCGCACCGGCAAAGACGTGGTGATCTCCGACGCGCTGACCTTTATGGCCGGTGACCGTTCGCACGTGGAAGAAGCCTACCCGGGCGACATCATCGGTCTGCACAACCACGGCACCATTCAGATCGGCGATACTTTCACCCAGGGCGAAGACATGAAGTTCACCGGCATCCCGAACTTCGCGCCGGAACTGTTCCGCCGCATTCGCCTGCGCGATCCGCTGAAGCAGAAACAGCTGTTGAAGGGGTTGGTGCAGTTGTCCGAAGAGGGCGCGGTGCAGGTGTTCCGCCCGATCGCCAACAACGATCTGATCGTCGGTGCGGTCGGCGTGCTGCAGTTCGACGTGGTCGTGGCGCGTTTGAAGAGCGAGTACAACGTGGAAGCGCTGTATGAGTCGGTCAACGTGTCGACGGCGCGCTGGGTTGAGTGCGACGACGTGAAGAAGTTCGAAGAGTTCAAGCGCAAGAACGAGATCAACCTGGCGCTGGACGGTGGGGACAACCTGTCCTACATCGCGCCGACCATGGTGAACCTCAACCTGACGCAGGAACGCTATCCTGACGTGACCTTCCGCAAAACCCGCGAACACTGATAACTCTGCAGGGCGCCCGGTGCGCCCTGCCAGCTCCCCGTATTCTCACTCCGCTAATTAATAAAACTTCCTCATATTTTATCCTGCGAATCGACATCGCCAAGGCGAGACGCGATTGGCCTGCGTTTTCCGCCGCATGGTCTATCTTTAACGAGATGTCCGCACATTGCTTGAGAGTAAATCACTGCAATACGCTGATTGTTTGGTGAGTTATTCTGATGTGTTGCCGATAGGAGACAGTCTGTTTCCTTAAATATCAATGAGATGACTATTTTACCGTTTCGTGTCACTTAGTCTGTCGTCAATAGGCGACAGTTTTTTGATTAAAAATCCGGCTCAACGCTTCTTTTGCTTGATTTTAAAGGTGTTTATTGAGTTGGCACGGCTGTTGCAATATTCCTATCGTGAACGCTTAATCGTATAGCGATGATGAAGTATTTACCGAGAGGCCGCGTGAAGGTGGCTGAAGGGTTCCGGCACTCTGGCGCTGCGGGCCCCCAACAAAAGGAAGAGATCGATGAAAAAGACCAAATTTGCACACTCGCTGATGGCTGTTGTTTTGGGTTCTGCTTTGGTGAGCGGCACTGCGCTAGCCGAAGACAGTCTGCTCAACAAGGCGTCTAACGCCGCGGACAGTGCCGGTGCCAAAATCGATAGCTCCATGAAAAAAGTTGACGGTTACATGGATGACAGCGCGATAACGGCTAAAGTTAAAAGTGCGTTGGTGGACGATAAGACCATCAAAAGCACTGACATTTCGGTGAAAACCGAAAAAGGCACCGTGATCCTGAGCGGGTTTGTCGGCAGCCAGGCGCAGGCGGAGCATGCAGTTGCGGTTGCCGGCAAGGTGGAAGGCGTCAAAACCGTTAGCGACAAGCTGCATGTGAAAGATGAAGCCAATCAATCGATCAAATCGTATGCCGGCGACACCGCCACCACCAGTGAGCTGAAAGCCAAGCTGCTGGCCGATGACATCGTGCCGTCGCGCAATGTGAAAGTGGAAACCACCGATGGCGTGGTGCAGCTTTCCGGTGAAGTGAAAACGCAGGCGCAGTCTGAGCGTGCCGAAAGCATCGCCAAGGCTATCGATGGCGTGAAAAGCGTGAAAAACGACCTGGTGGTTAAGCAGTAATCCCGCCAGGCGCCCGTAACAAGTAACAACAAGCCGCATCTGTCGGGCCGTCAAGGCGGCCCGACGTGTACCACCAAAAAAAGAAACTGATTTGCCGTCGATGTCCCGTTGTCGGGGCGGTAGACGGCAGCGAATTTTTTCACAATGGTAAGGAGAAGCTTATGTTTCGTTGGGGCATTATCTTTTTAGTTATCGCGCTTATCGCTGCGGCACTGGGGTTCGGTTCGCTGGCGGGCACCGCCGCCTGGGCGGCTAAAATCGTGTTCGTCGTCGGCATCATCCTGTTCCTGGTCAGCCTGTTCACCGGCCGCCGGCGCCCTTAGCCGGCCGGCATTTTCCCGTAAACTGTAACAAAGCTTAACTCCTTTTCTCACGTCGGGGAGGGCCGGACATGAACAGTGACATCATCGTCGGGCGCTGGAAACAGCTGAAAGGCCAGGTATGGCAGGCGTGGGCCGAATGGTCCGGCAGCGATTGCGCCTGGCTGGCCGGCAGCAACGATTTCCTCGCCGGCGTACTGCAAGAGGATTACGGAAGAGAGCGAGACGCGGTATCCTCGGAGAAAACGTCTCACTGAGGATGCCAAGTTGGGATACAGAATACCCATCACGCTCGGCAATATAGAACCGCTGGCGTCTAAACCCTTTCGGCCAGGCAAAATGGCGCTGGTCTGCGAAGGCGGCGGCCAGCGCGGCATTTTCACCGCCGGCGTGCTGGACGAGTTTCAGCGCGCGGGCTTTAACCCTTTCGATCTGCTGATCGGCACATCGGCCGGCGCTCAGAATCTGTCTGCCTATATCTGCGGGCAGATGGGCTACGCGCGCCGGGTGATCACCCGTTACACCACTTCGGCACAGTTCTTCAATCCGCTGCGCTTCGTGCGTGGCGGGCATCTGATCGATCTCGATTGGCTGGTTGATACGGCGGCGGCTCAGATGCCGCTGGCGATGGACGTGGCGGAACAGCATTTTACCGACGGGCGCGAATTCTTACTGTGCGCCTGCCGCAGCGACGATTTCGAGCCGACCTATCTGCCTGCGCAGCGCGAACGCTGGCTGCCGGCCATCAAGGCATCCAGCGCCATTCCCGGCTTCTATCGCCAGGGCGTGGAGCTGGACGGCGTCAGCTATCAGGACGGCGGCATCAGTGATGCGATCCCGGTGGAAGAGGCCTATCGCCGCGGCGCTGACACTATCGTGGTGATCCGCACCGTGCCTTCGCAGATGTACTACACCCCGCAGTGGATGAAGCGCATGGAGCATTGGCTGAGCGACAGCAGCCTGCAGCAGATGGTGCGCATCCTGCAGCATCACGAGCAAAGCTATCACCGCATCCAGCGCTTTATCGAAAAGCCGCCGGGCAAGCTGCGCATCTTCGAGATCTTCCCGCCGAAGCCGCTGGCCAGCAATGCGCTGGGCAGCCGATTGGGAGCGCTCAATCAGGATTATCACCTGGGGCGCCGCTGTGGCCGCTACTTTCTGGCCACCGTCGGCCAGTGGATGGCACAGCCGGAGCCCGACGGCATCAAGGTGCGAAAAGCGTTGTCGCGCCGCCTGATCCAGCCGGAGAACGTCAGAATACCTTCGCCGATCGTGACCGACATCGCCATGCCCACCGAGCGGGCGGCGCAGCCGGAGGCGGCGGTAGCGGCGCCGAAAATCATCCTGCCGGGCGATCTGCCGCCGGGTGAAGGGGGGGCGCTGTGAGTTACGCCTTTACTGACACCCACTGCCATTTCGATTTCCCGCCCTTTACCGGGCATGAAGCCGAGAGCCTGGCGCGGGCGGCAAGCGCCGGCGTGCAGCGCATCATCGTCCCGACGGTCACTGCCGATCGCTTCGCGCGGGTGCTGCGGCTGGCGCAGGATCACGCGCCGCTGTTCGCCGCGCTGGGTCTGCACCCGCTGTATATCGCGCAGCATCATGAGCCTCAGTTGGAACAGTTGGCGATGCTGTTGGCCGAGCGGCCGCACAAGCTGGTGGCGGTGGGGGAGATCGGGCTCGATCTGTATATGGACAACCCACAGTTCGAGCGGCAGCAAAGCCTGCTGCTGGCCCAGTTGAAGCTGGCGAAACAGTATGACCTGCCGGTGATCCTGCATTCGCGCCGCACCCACGATCAGTTGGCCGCCGCGCTGCGGCGCATGCAGCTGCCGCGTCGCGGTGTGGTGCACGGCTTTGCCGGTAGCCTGTCGCAGGCGCAGGCGTTTATTCGCCTCGGCTATTACATCGGCGTGGGCGGCACCATCACTTATGAGCGGGCGCAGAAAACGCGCGGCGTGATGGCGCAGCTGCCGCTAGAGGCGTTGCTGCTGGAGACCGATGCGCCGGACATGCCGCTGGCCGGCTATCAGGGGCAACCGAATCGCCCCGAGCGCGCCGCCGAGGTGTTTCAGACGCTGTGTGAACTGCGGCCGGAGCCGGCCGACGAGATCGCCGCCCACCTGCAACGCAATACCCAAACGCTGTTCGCCATGCCAAATTGAAGTCAACATAACGTGACTTGTATCACGTTATAAGATTTTCATTTGCGTCTCGTTGTATACATTTGTGACATAAATCGGTGCGAGGGTGACCTCGCTCAGTATAATCCCCCCGAAACTCTCCAATAGCAGACCTCTCTTCATGAGCAGGGATGTATTTTATTTTTTGCAACAGGGAAACTTTGCATGCAACTCATCATGAGTCTGGTTGGCATGGCGGTGCTGATCGCCATTGCGGTGCTGCTCTCCAGCAACCGCCGGGCCATCAAATTGCGCACCGTCGTGTGGGCGTTCATCATTCAGATCGGCATCGGCGCGCTGGTGCTCTACGTGCCGCTGGGCCGCAGCATCCTCGGCAGTATGTCTAACGGCGTGGCAAACGTTATCGCCTACGGCAATCAGGGCATTTCGTTCATCTTCGGCGGGCTGGTGTCCGACAAGATGTTCGAAGTGTTCGGCGGCGGCGGCTTCGTGTTCGCGCTGCGCGTTCTGCCGGTGATCGTGTTCTTCTCCTCGCTGATTGCGGTGCTGTACTACCTCGGCATCATGCAGTTGGTGATCCGCGTGCTGGGCGGCGGCCTGCACAAGCTGCTGGGCACCTCGCGCACCGAATCGCTGTCGGCGACCGCCAACATTTTCGTTGGCCAGACCGAAGCGCCGCTGGTGGTGCGCCCGTATATCGCCACCATGAGCCAGTCAGAACTGTTCGCCGTGATGTGCGGCGGCCTGGCCTCGGTGGCCGGTTCGGTGTTGGCGGGGTACGCGCAGATGGGCGTACCGTTGGAATACCTGATCGCCGCGTCCTTCATGGCCGCGCCGGGCGGGCTGCTGTTCGCCAAGCTGATGGTGCCGGAAACCGAGCAGACCCACGATAAAGACGATGCGATGAAGCTGATCGCCGAAGAAGAGCGTCCGGCCAACGTGATCGACGCGGCGGCTTCCGGCGCGGCCTCCGGCATGCAGCTGGCGCTGAACGTCGGTGCGATGCTGCTGGCGTTTATCGCGCTGATCGCCTTGCTCAACGGCATTCTCGGCGGCATCGGCGGCTGGTTCGATTACCCGCAGCTGTCGCTCGAACTGATCCTCGGTTGGGTGTTCTCACCGATCGCCTTCCTGATCGGCGTGCCGTGGAGTGAAGCGATGACCGCCGGTTCGTTTATCGGCCAGAAGATCATCGTCAACGAGTTTGTCGCCTACATGAACTTCGGCGCCTATCTGCGCCCGGACGATGTGGTGGCGGCAGAAGGCCTGCAGGTGCTGTCAACGCACACCAAGGCGATCATCTCCTTTGCGCTGTGCGGTTTCGCCAACCTCTCCTCGGTGGCGATCCTGCTGGGCGGTTTGGGCAGCATGGCGCCCAACCGTCGCCATGACATCGCGCGCTTCGGTCTGAAAGCCGTGGCGGCGGGCACGCTGTCCAACCTGATGAGCGCCACCATCGCCGGTTTCTTCCTGGCGCTGTAAGCCTTCACGGAGCCCGCGACGGCGCGACCGATCGCGGGACTCCGCCTATACTCTAAGCAACGTGGGTGTTTGTCGCACCCGCGATCTTCAGCCGCTTCTTTAGCGAATTTGTGAACGATATCGCGTTATTTTGTGATGTTCTTCACATATAATTCCGGTCTGTTACAGTGATATTTCATATAGTGTGACGATGAACGCGAATCGCCCTCGGCATTCGTGTTCAAATAGCTATTACTGGCCGGCCGCAAGGCGGGTGGCCATGTGCGGTGAGAAGGATCTCAGTTGCCGCCGCGGGAACGCCGTTCCCCTGCGCTATCTTCATGGAACCAAGTCCGCTCGCCAACACCCAGGTACTCAGTTGGAGAGTTTTATGACCGAATTAACCGCAGCAGCGCAACGTGCGCTGAACTTGATGGATTTAACCACGCTGAATGATGATGACACCGACGAGAAAGTGATCGCCCTCTGTCGTCAGGCCAACAGCCCGGCCGGCCACACGGCGGCCATCTGCATCTACCCGCGTTTTATCCCGGTGGCGCGTAAGGCGCTGCGCGAGCAAGGCACGCCGGACATCCGTATCGCCACCGTGACCAACTTCCCGCATGGCAACGACGATATCGACATCGCGCTGGCGGAAACCCGCGCGGCCATCGCCTATGGCGCGGATGAAGTGGACGTGGTGTTCCCTTACCGCGCGCTGATCGCCGGCAACGAACAGGTCGGCTTCGAGCTGGTGAAACAGTGCAAGCAGGCATGCCAGGCGGCCAACGTGCTGCTGAAAGTGATCGTCGAAACCGGTGAGCTGAAGCAGGCCGATCTGATCCGCAAAGCGTCCGAGATCGCCATCAAGGCCGGGGCTGACTTTATCAAGACCTCCACCGGCAAGGTGCCGGTCAACGCCACCCTGGAGAGCGCCGAGCTGATGATGTCGGTGATCCGCGATATGGGCGTGGCGAAGACCGTGGGCTTCAAGCCGGCCGGCGGCGTGCGCACCGCGGAAGACGCGCTGCATTATCTGCAACTTGCCGATCGTATTCTGGGCGAGGGGTGGGCCGACGCGCGGCATTTCCGCTTTGGCGCTTCCAGCCTGCTGGCCAGCTTGCTGACTGCGCTGGGCCACCAGACCCAGACCGCCGGCGGCGGTTACTGATCGATTTCGTTGGCGGGCGCCAGGCGCGCCCGTCTGCACCGACTCTCGGCGACACAGGGGGATGCCTTGTTCCTGGCTCAAGAAATTATTCGTAAGAAACGCGACGGCCAGCCGTTAAGCGAAGCGGAAATCCGCTTCTTCATCAACGGCATTCGCGACAACGTGGTGTCGGAAGGGCAGATCGCCGCGCTGGCGATGACCATTTATTTCCATGACATGAGCATGCCGGAGCGCGTGGCGCTCACCATGGCGATGCGCGATTCCGGCACCGTGCTGGACTGGAAGAGCCTGGCGCTGAACGGCCCTATCGTCGACAAGCATTCGACCGGCGGCGTGGGCGACGTGACCTCGCTGATGCTCGGCCCGATGGTGGCGGCCTGCGGCGGCTATGTGCCGATGATCTCCGGCCGCGGCCTGGGGCATACCGGCGGCACGCTGGACAAGCTGGAAGCCATTCCGGGCTTCAATATTTTCCCGGACGATAACGCCTTTCGCAAAATTATTCAGGACGTCGGCGTGGCGATCATCGGCCAGACCAGC
The DNA here is from genome assembly GCF_051803255.1 of Serratia bockelmannii. Classification (NCBI taxonomy): domain Bacteria; kingdom Pseudomonadati; phylum Pseudomonadota; class Gammaproteobacteria; order Enterobacterales; family Yersiniaceae; genus Serratia; species Serratia bockelmannii. The sequence continues at coordinate 684,673 of NZ_CP196512.1, forward strand.
TCGCTGGCGCCGGCGGACAAACGTTTCTACGCCACCCGCGATATCACCGCCACCGTGGATTCGATCCCGCTGATCACCGCCTCCATTCTGGCCAAGAAGCTGGCGGAAGGGCTGGATGCGCTGGTGATGGACGTGAAGGTGGGCTCGGGCGCCTTTATGCCGACCTATGCCCTGTCGCAAGATTTGGCGCAGGCGATCGTCGGCGTGGCCAACGGCGCGGGCTGCAAGACCACCGCGCTGCTGACCGACATGAACCAGGTGCTGGCTTCCAGCGCCGGCAACGCGGTGGAAGTGCGCGAAGCGGTGCGCTTCCTGACCGGCGAATACCGCAACCCGCGCCTGCTGGAAGTGACGCTGGCGCTGTGCGTGGAGATGCTGCTGTCCGGCGGCCTGGCGCAAGACGAGGCCGATGCGCGCGCCAAACTGCAGGCGGTGCTGGACAACGGCAAAGCGGCTGAGGTGTTTGGCCGCATGGTGGCGGCGCAGCAAGGGCCGATAGACTTCGTCGAACGTTATGATAGCTATCTGCCGGCGGCAACGCTGAGCAAGCCGGTGTATGCTGAAAAGCCGGGCATCATCAGCGCCATGGATACCCGTGCGCTGGGTATGGCGGTGGTGTCGCTGGGCGGCGGCCGTCGCCGGGCAAGCGACGCCATCGACTACAGCGTTGGCCTGACCGAGGTGGCGCGCCTGGGCGATAAGGTGGATACCCAGCAACCGCTGGCGATGATCCACGCCAACGATGAAGAGAGCTGGCAGCTGGCGGCCGATGCGGTGCGCAGCGCAATGACGCTGAGCGACAAGGCGCCGGAAGCGACGCCGGTGGTGTATAAGCGCATCACGGAATAACCCAAGAATCAGGAACGACCGCGGCTTTTTCGCGGCCGTCCAAAGCGTGAGAACACGCAGGAGAGCACAGATGAAACGTACATTTATTATGGTATTGGACTCCTTCGGTATCGGTGCCAGCGAAGACGCCGAACGTTTTGGCGATCGGGGTTCTGACACCCTGGGCCATATTGCCGAAGTTTGCGCGCGTGGTGAGGCCAACGTGGGCCGCCAGGGCCCTCTGACGCTGCCTAACCTGAGCCGTCTGGGCCTTGGCAAAGCGGCGGAAGAGTCCACCGGCAACTTCCCGCAGGGGCTGGATCGCAACGCCGATATCATCGGTGCTTACGCTTACGCCAGCGAACTCTCTTCCGGTAAAGACACGCCGTCGGGCCACTGGGAAATCGCCGGCGTGCCGGTGCTGTTCGACTGGGGTTACTTCAAGGACGAGCACAACAGCTTCCCGCAGGCGCTGCTGGACAAACTGGTCGAACGCGCCAAGCTGCCGGGCTACCTGGGCAACTGCCACTCATCCGGCACCGTGATCCTCGATCAACTGGGCGAAGAGCACATGAAAACCGGCAAGCCGATTTTCTACACCTCCGCTGACTCGGTGTTCCAGATCGCCTGCCATGAAGAAACCTTCGGCCTGGATCGTCTGTATGAGCTGTGCGAAATTGCGCGTGAAGAGCTGACCGAAGGCGGTTACAACATCGGTCGCGTGATCGCGCGTCCGTTCGTCGGCGATAAGCCGGGCCACTTCCAGCGCACCGGCAACCGTCACGATCTGGCGGTAGAGCCGCCGGCGCCGACCGTGCTGAAAAAGCTGGTGGACGAGAAGGGCGGCGAAGTGGTGTCGATCGGTAAAATCGCCGACATCTACGCCAACGTTGGCATCACCAAGAAGGTGAAGGCGACCGGCATCGATGCGCTGTTTGACGCGACCCTGATTGAAATGGAAAAGGCCGGCGATAACACCATTGTGTTCACCAACTTCGTGGACTTCGACTCCTCTTACGGCCACCGCCGCGACGTGGCGGGCTACGCCGCCGCGCTGGAGCTGTTCGACCGCCGCCTGCCGGAGCTGCTGAAGCTGGTGAAAGACGAAGACATCATCATCTTCACCGCCGACCACGGCTGCGACCCAACCTGGCCGGGCACCGACCACACCCGCGAGCACATCCCGGTGCTGGTTTACGGCCCGAAAGTGAAACCGGGCTCGCTGGGCCACCGCGAGACCTTCGCCGACATCGGCCAGACCGTCGCCAATTACTTTGGCCTGTCGCCGATGGATTACGGTAAGACCCTGTTCTAAGCCCTGTCTTTCAAGCCGTAGCGTTGTTAGCTTCACGCGTGAACCCCAGTCGCTTACTCAAGTAAGCTCCTGGGGATTCACCCGCTAGCTGCCTGGCTGCAACTCGACATTCAAGGCTTAGATGTTTGACGTTTTTATTAAATAAGATTTCTAAAGGAAGAAAATTATGGCTACGCCGCACATTAATGCTGAGATGGGTGATTTCGCTGACGTAGTACTGATGCCGGGCGACCCGCTGCGCGCAAAATACATCGCCGAAACCTTCCTGGAAGGCGCGGTGGAAGTGAACAACGTGCGCGGCATGTTGGGCTTCACCGGCACCTACAAAGGCCGCCGCATCTCCGTGATGGGCCACGGTATGGGCATCCCGTCCTGCTCCATCTATGCGCGCGAGCTGATCGCCGAATTCGGCGTGAAGAAGATCATTCGCGTCGGTTCCTGCGGCGCGGTGCGTGACGATATCAAACTGCGCGACGTGGTGATCGGCATGGGCGCGTGCACCGACTCCAAGGTGAACCGTCTGCGCTTCAAGGACAACGACTACGCGGCGATCGCCGACTTCGACATGGTGCGCAACGCGGTCGACGCGGCGGCGGCGCAGGGCATCCCGGCGCGCGTGGGCAACATCTTCTCCGCCGACCTGTTCTACACCCCGGATCCGGACATGTTCCAGGTGATGAAGAAGTACGGCATCCTGGGCGTGGAAATGGAAGCGGCCGGCATCTACGGCGTGGCGGCGGAGCTGTACGAAGAGTTCGGCTGTAAGGCACTGACCATTTGCACCGTGTCCGACCACATCCTGCGTCACGAAGCGACCACGGCGGCGGAACGCCAGACCACCTTTAACGAAATGATCGTTATCGCGCTGGAATCCGTGCTGCTGGGCGACAAAGCGTAATACCGCGGCGGGCGTCGTCATGGCGCCCGCCTGTCAATCTATTCATTCCGCACGGCCATTTTTGGCTAACGCTTTACCTTTCAATTGGTTGTGGATCCCGTTGTTACGGACAATCTATTCACCGAAAGGACAAGAAAACGGCACGAACGCATTCAACGCCTGGCCTGAGTTATTCCTTCTTCGGCGCTTCCTGCTTTGTCTCCGGCGCATCCTCTTCGTCGTCTTCCACCGTATTGCCTTCTGCCAACGGCGTGTTGGCGGTCAACAGGTACGGCGACTGCTGCCAGCGGCTGCGGCGGTGTTGCAGCAGGGTGCGCGCCAGAATGATGCCGATCGCCAGCGCCAGCAGGATCATCAGGCGCAGCAGGTTGGTGGTGTTGTCCACCTGCTTGGATTCGGTCGCCAGCACGTGGGTGTCGAGGGTGATGCGGATAAAGCCGATCGGGCCGTCTTTGCCCTGAATGGATTCGACCAACTGGTGGTTGAAATAGCTGCCGGCGCGCTTGCCGTCGAGCGACAGGCGATCGCGTATACTTATCTGTTCCCCGGCGTGGGAGACCAGCGTGCCATCCTGCTGATACACGCTGACGTCGAGAATGCGGCTGTGATCGGTGAGCTGCTTGAGGATGGCGTCGATGCGCGGGGTGTTGCCGTCGTCGTCCAGCAGCGGCGCCAGGCTGTAGGCGACCTGTTTGGTCAGCGTCTGCGCCAGCTCTTCCACCTGCTCGGATCGCGCCATTTGGTGACTCAGGCTAAAATAAGAGGCGCCCTGCATCAGCAGCACCAGCAAAGCCAGGCAAATCAGGATAATAGCGGTGCGGTGCAGGCGAAATTTCAGTTTAGCGCGAGCCATGCAGGTTCCTTGGGCATCGGGGACACTTTATGTTGCCAGAACCGCTGGCGATAGGATAGCTTGATGCGTCGTTTTATCATGCAGCGTTTTTGTCCATTCAGGAGTCAATGATGTCAAACAGTCTGACCTATTGCGATCTTCCGGCGGAGATCTCTCAATGGCCGGGTCTTCCCCTTTCGCTCAGCGGCGACGAAGTGATGCCGCTGGACTACCGGGCGGGTAATACCGGGTGGCTGTTATATGGCAGAAAGCTGGACAAGGCGCGCATTACCCAATTCCAACGCAAGCTGGGCGCGGCGATGGTGATCGTCACCGCCTGGGGCGTGGACGATTATCAGGTGGTGCGGCTGGCGGGAACCTTGACGCCGCGCGCCAAGCTGCTGGCGGCGGAGAGCGGGCTGGATGTGGCGCCGCTCGGCAAAATCCCGCACCTGCGCACGCCGGGGCTGCTGGTGATGGATATGGATTCGACGGCGATCGAGATCGAGTGCATTGATGAGATCGCCAAGCTGGCGGGCGTCGGCGAGCAGGTGGCGGAAGTCACCGAACGCGCGATGCGCGGCGAACTGGATTTTACCGCCAGCCTGCGCCAGCGCGTCGGCACGCTGAAAGGGGCTGACGCCAATATCCTCAAGCAGGTGCGCGACGAACTGCCGTTGATGCCGGGGCTGACCAGCCTGGTGGGTAAGCTGCAGGCGATGGGCTGGCATGTGGCGATCGCCTCCGGCGGTTTCACCTACTACGCCGAATACCTGCGCAACCGGCTGCGGCTGGTGGCGGCGGCGGCCAACGAGCTGGAGATCCGCGACGGCAAGCTGACCGGCGAAGTGTTGGGGCCAGTGGTGGACGCACAGTTCAAAGCCGATACGCTGCTGCGGCTGGCGGAGAAGCTGGAGATCCCGCTGGCGCAGACCGTGGCCATCGGCGACGGCGCCAACGATTTGAAAATGATGCAGGCGGCGGGGTTGGGCATCGCCTACCACGCCAAGCCGAAAGTGTATGAAAAAGCGCAGGTGGCGATCCGGCATGCGGATCTGATGGGCGTGCTGTGTATTCTCACCGGCAGCCTGAAACACGAAGTGCGATAACGAAAGATTGAGGTAAGACGTGGCAAAAGCGGCAAAACGGGCATTTGTGTGCAATGAGTGCGGGGCGGACTATCCGCGTTGGCAGGGGCAGTGCAGTGCCTGCCATGCCTGGAACACCATCACGGAAGTGCGTTTGGCCGCGTCGCCTGCTGCGGCGCGCAACGATCGCCTCAGCGGCTATGCCGGCGACGCCGGCGTCAGCAAAGTGCAGAAGCTGTCGGAAATCAGCCTTGAGGCGCTGCCGCGCTTCACCACCGGCTTTCTCGAGTTCGACCGCGTGCTGGGCGGCGGCGTGGTGCCCGGCAGCGCCATTCTGATCGGCGGCAACCCCGGCGCCGGCAAAAGTACCCTGTTGCTGCAGGTGTTGTGCAAACTGTCCGAACAGATGAAAACCCTGTACGTCACCGGCGAGGAATCGCTGCAGCAGGTGGCGATGCGTGCTCACCGTCTGGGGCTGCCGACCGGCGGCCTGAACATGCTGTCGGAAACCAGCATCGAGCAGATCTGCCTGATCGCTGAGCAGGAGCAGCCGAAGCTGATGGTGATCGACTCGATTCAGGTGATGCACATGGCGGACATTCAGTCTTCGCCGGGCAGCGTGGCGCAGGTGCGGGAAACCGCCGCCTATCTGACGCGCTTCGCCAAGACGCGCGGCGTGGCGATCGTGATGGTCGGGCACGTCACCAAAGATGGCTCGCTGGCCGGGCCAAAAGTGCTGGAACACTGCATCGACTGTTCGGTGCTGTTGGATGGTGACGCCGATTCCCGCTTCCGTACCCTGCGCAGCCACAAGAACCGCTTCGGCGCGGTCAACGAGCTGGGCGTGTTTGCCATGACCGAACAGGGGCTGCGCGAAGTCAGCAACCCTTCGGCAATCTTCCTTAGCCGCGGTGATGAAGTCACTTCCGGCAGCTCGGTGATGGTGGTGTGGGAAGGTACCCGGCCGCTGCTGGTGGAGATCCAGGCGCTGGTGGATCACTCGATGATGTCCAACCCGCGCCGCGTGGCGGTGGGCCTGGAGCAGAATCGGTTGGCAATCCTGCTGGCGGTGCTGCACCGGCATGGCGGGCTGCAGATGTCGGATCAGGACGTGTTCGTCAACGTGGTCGGCGGGGTGAAGGTCAGCGAGACCAGCGCCGATCTGGCGCTGCTGATGTCGCTGGTCTCGAGCCTGCGCGATCGGCCGCTGCCGAACGATCTGGTGGTGTTCGGCGAAGTGGGGCTGGCGGGGGAGATCCGCCCGGTGCCGAGCGGCCAGGAGCGCATCTCCGAAGCGGCCAAGCACGGCTTCAAGCGCGCCATCGTGCCGCACGGCAATATGCCGAAGAAGCCGCCGGCCAACATGCAGGTGTTCGGGGTCAAGAAGCTGGCGGACGCGCTGGACGTGCTGGAAGAGTTTTATTAATGTCGCTGACGGCGAGCAAGATATGCTATTTTGTTTAGCATATTAAACGGAGGTGGCCATGCCGCAATTTGATTACCTGAAGACGTCCATCAAGCAAAAGGGTTGTACTCTGCAGCAGGTGGCGGATGCCAGCGGCATGACCAAGGGCTATCTGAGCCAGCTGTTGAACGACAAAATCAAAAGCCCGAGCGCGCAAAAGCTCGAGGCGCTGCACCGTTTTCTCGGGCTGGAGTTCCCGCGCAAAGAGGTTAAAGTCGGCGTAGTGTTTGGTAAATTTTACCCGCTGCACACCGGCCACATCTATCTGATCCAGCGCGCCTGCAGCCAGGTGGACGAGTTGCACGTTATTTTGTGCCACGACGAACCGCGCGACCGCGAGCTGTTCGAGAACAGTTCGATGTCGCAACAGCCGACGGTCAGCGATCGCCTGCGCTGGCTGCTGCAGACCTTCAAGTACCAGAAAAACATCCATATCCACTCGTTCGACGAGCAGGGTATCGAACCCTATCCGCACGGCTGGAACGTGTGGAGCGACGGCATGAAGGCCTTTATGGAACAGAAGGGCATCGTGCCGAGCTTTATCTATTCCAGCGAAGCGCAGGATGCGCCGCGCTACCGCGAGCATCTGGGCATCGAAACCATTTTGGTCGATCCCGAACGGTCGTTCATGAACATCAGCGGCAATCAGATCCGCCAGGATCCGTTCCGCTATTGGGATTACATCCCGACCGAGGTGAAGCCGTTCTTCGTGCGCACCGTGGCGATCCTCGGCGGTGAGTCGAGCGGCAAGTCGACGCTGGTCAACAAGCTGGCCAACATCTTCAACACCACCAGCGCCTGGGAATATGGCCGCGATTACGTGTTTTCGCACCTGGGCGGCGACGAGATGGCGCTGCAGTACTCCGACTACGACAAAATTGCCCTCGGGCAGGCGCAATACGTGGACTTCGCAGTCAAATATGCCAACAAGGTGGCGTTTATCGATACCGATTTCGTGACTACGCAGGCGTTTTGCAAAAAGTACGAAGGGCGTGAACACCCCTTCGTGCAGGCGCTGATCGACGAATACCGTTTCGATCTGGTGATCCTGCTGGAAAACAACACGCCGTGGGTGGCGGACGGCCTGCGCAGCCTCGGCAGCAGCGCCGATCGCCTGGCGTTCCAGCGCCTGCTGGAGGAGATGCTGCGCGCCAACAACATCGAGTACGTGCACGTTGAGTCCAGCGATTACGAAGAGCGCTTCCTGCGCTGCGTCGAGCTGGTGCAACAACTGCTGGCGGCGGACGCCGGCCGGCTGGCGAATGCGCCCGCCCATCGCCACGCCGCAGGCTGAGGGAAATTAGCGTAATGTGCGATCGCGGCGGCAGAAACGGCCGCCCGGGCGCACATTTAACGGCTTGTTTAAACATGGTTCATTCGACAGCGACTAAGTTAAGATTTTCTTTACAATAACGCTCAGAAGAAGTCATGTCTTATCGCTTACTCGCTCTCTGGTTGGTCTGCTATGCCGCAGCCTGGACGCTGCTGACCGTTCATCTCGATCCTACCCTGCCTTACGACGCCGTTGAGGCGCTCAACTGGGGCCTCAACGGCGAGTGGGGCTCACCGAAAAATCCTTGGTTGGTCGGTGCGGCGATGCAGCCGGCGATCGGGCTCTCGTGGCTGCCGCTGAACGTTTACTGGTACGGCGGCCACTTCATCGCCATCGCCATCGGCATGTTGGGCGTCTGGCTATTGGCGCGCCGCCTGAGCGGCAGCACCTCGCTGGCCTGGATGGCGCTGCTGACGCTCAACCTGTCCGGCATCATCAATTTCGACATCATTCCCTACAACGACAACTACCTGTTGGTGATGCTGTGGCCGTGGATGGCGCTGTTCTTCCACCTGGCGATCTCGCGTTCGGCCAACTGGTGGCCGGCCTTCGCATTGGCCGCCGGGCTGGCGATGATGGCGAAGTACTCGACCTTCGCCTTCGTCTATTTCGCGGCGCTGTCGACGCTGTTCGTACCGCAGATCCGCCGCTGCTACCGCCAGCCGCAGTTCTATCTAGCGGTGGCGATCTGGTTGGCGCTGGTGCTGCCGAACGTGTTCTGGCTGTGGAACCACGACTTTGCCGCCTTTAAGTGGGTGGATTCGCAGATCAAGATGCAGCTCAATCTCGACATGCTGCAGTCGCTGCTGCTGGTGTTTTATCCGTCGCTGGTGCTGTGGGGGATCCTGCGGCGCAGCGGGGCGGTGCTGGCCTGGCCATCGGCCTTGCCGATGCGGGTGTTGCTGTGGGTCTACCTGTTGCCGCTCGGCATCATTACCTTCTGGTTCTCTTTCAACGTCGGCGGCCGGCTGACCGAATGGCTGCAGCCGTTCTTCATGCTGGCGCCCGCGCTGCTGGTCGGTTGCGTGCGTCAGCCGCCGGTGCGTTCGCTGCGCGCGGCGACCCTCGGGCTGATGTGCGCAGCGCTGGCGGTCTATCTGGGGTATGCCGCGGTGATGCTGGGCAACGTGCGCAACGCCGGCCAGAAGATGGTGGGTATCAAGGCGTTCAGCGCCGGGGTGGAGCGGCTGTGGCGGGAGCGGTATGGCGTCGACCTACGCTACGTCGGCGGCGAATACCTGTCGCAGTGGATGACGGTGTACGCCGGTTCCCGGCCGCAGACCATTACGCGCTGGTCCAATCATACGCGGCCGAATATCTACAACGTCAACATCAGCTATCCGCAGATTGCGCAGCACGGCGTCGCCCTGTTCGGGCGGTTGGGTGAAGACTGCGCGCATAGCGATTTCGGCGGGGAGCTGGCCCACTGGCCGAAACTGCGCCTCGACTGGCAGCAGACGCTGACCTTCCGCGCCGATCCGCAGGCCGATGAGCAAACGCTGTGCGTCGGTTTCGTTCGTCCGCAATAACGGCGGCGCAGAACGCCGCCGCGATGCGAACTTAGTAAGCGATAACCAGCTTGCCTTGCATGTGGCCGCCGAGTAGCTGTTGATGTGCGGCGGTCAGCGTGTCTACCGACAGCCCGTGCAGGGTTTCGCTCAGCGTGGTGCTCAGCTTGCCCTCGTCCAGCAGCTGCGCCACTTGCTGCAGGATCTTGCCCTGTTGCGCGATGTCCGGGGTGGTGAACATGCTGCGGGTGAACATGAATTCCCAGTGCAGTGCGGCGCTTTTCAGCTTCAGCGCGTTTTGATCCAACGGCTGCGCGTTCTCGACGATGGTGCAGATATGGCCGAGCGGCGCGACCAGCTCGGCCATCGCCGGCCAGTGGCCGTCGGTGTCGTTCAGACACAGGATGTAATCCACCTGCTCGATGCCCTGCTGCGCCAGGTTGCCCTTCAGATCGCGGTAATCCACCACCAGATCGGCGCCGCGCTCACGGCACCAGGCGGCGGATTCCGGTCTTGATGCGGTAGCGATTACTTTCACCTTGCTGCGCAATGCGGCCAGCGGAATGGCCAGCGAGCCGACACCGCCGGCGCCGCCGATGATCAGCAGCGTCTTGTGCTCCGGCGCGTCCTGAATGTTCAGGTGTTCGAACAGCGCTTCCCAGGCGGTGAGGGCGGTGAGCGGCATGGCGGCGGACTCGGCCCAGTTCAGGCTGCGCGGTTTGTGAGCGGCGATGCGTGAGTCGATCAGCTGGTGGCTGCTGTTGCTGCCGGGCCGGGTGATGTCGCCGGCGTACCACACTTCATCGCCGGGCTTGAAGCCGCTGACGCTGCTGCCCACGCCCACCACGATGCCGCTGGCGTCCCAGCCAAGGACGCGTGGCTGCTGCAGGCCGCTTTTCTGCAGACCGGCGTGCACTTTGGTGTCCACCGGATTGACCGACGCCGCTTTCACTTCCACCAACAGATCGTACTGACCGGGTACCGGCATCTCCGGTGAGATTTCGATGAAACCGGCGGGGTTCTGCGGGTCTACGGCAATGGCTTTTATCGACATGATTGTACTCCTTTCAAATGATGCCTCCAGTGTAGACCCGCAGCAGTGGGGTGATAAGATGGACAATATCTAACGGAGTGTTCGTTTAAGGTGAACAATGGAATTCAAACAGCTGCAGGACATGGCGCTGTTCGCGCTGGTGGCGGAGTGCGGCAGTTTTACCGCCGCCGCGCAGCGCGTCGGGCTGCCGAAGTCCAGCGTCAGCCAGCGTATCAGCCAGCTCGAACAAACGCTGGGGCTGCGATTGCTCAATCGCACCACGCGCCAGCTGAACCTGACCTTCGCCGGTGAGCGTTATCTGGAGCATTGTCAGGCGATGATGTCCGCCGCCGAACGCGCCGATCTGGCGCTGCAGCGGCTGCGCGATAACCCGAGCGGCCGCCTGCGCATCTCGACGCCTGCCGGGCTAGGGGCAACCCTGGTGGCGCGGCTGGCGGCGGATTTTCAGCGCCAGTACCCGGACGTTTCGCTGGAGGTGTCGGTGTCCGACGCCATGGTGGATCTGGTGCAGGAAGGTTACGACGCCGCACTGCGTACCGGCAAGCCGCAGGATTCTTCACTGATCGGCCGCCGCCTCGGGTACGCGCCGCGCTATCTGTTGGCTGCGCCGTCCTATCTGGCGCAGCATCCGCCGATCGAACACCCGCAGCAACTGCAGCAGCATCGTTGCATCGCCCATCGGGCTTGGACGGCCTGGAACCTGCGCTGCGGCGACGATTATTACCGCTGGCAGCTGCCGCTGGCGCACACCACCGACAACCTGCTGTATGCACGCGAATGTGCCATTGCCGGTGCCGGCATCACGCTGCTGCCGGCGTTTCTCAGCCGCGAGGTGGTGGCGCAGAAGCTGTTGGTGGAGGTGTTGCCGGCGTGGCGTGCGGAAGGGAACGAGCTGTATCTGGTCTACCCGAGCCGCAAGCTGAATTCCCCGGCGCTGGCCTGTTTCATCGATGTGGTGCTGCAGCATCCGGCGTTCGACGACTACGCGCGCGAGCTGGCGCGGGAGTAAAAAAGGCGCCGCATGCGGCGCCTTGGGTATTACTTGGCGATCTTCTTGTACTTGATGCGGTGCGGCTCGAGCGCGTCGGCGCCCAGCGTACGCTTCTTGTACTCTTCGTACTCGGTGAAGTTGCCTTCGAAGAATTCCACCTTGCCCTCGTCCTGGTAGTCCAGGATGTGGGTGGCGATACGGTCGAGGAACCAACGGTCGTGCGAGATCACCATGGCGCAGCCAGGGAATTCCAGCAGGGCGTTTTCCAGTGCGCGCAAGGTTTCGATATCCAGGTCGTTGGTCGGTTCATCGAGCAGCAGCACGTTGCCGCCAACCTGCAGCAGCTTGGCCAGGTGCAGACGGCCACGCTCACCGCCGGACAGCTCGCCCACGCGTTTGCCCTGATCGACGCCCTTGAAGTTGAAGCGGCCGACATAGGCACGGCTCGGCATCTCGGTGTTGCCGATGCGCATGATGTCCTGCCCGCCGGAGACTTCTTCCCACACGGTTTTCGAACCGTCCATGCTGTCGCGGAACTGATCGACGGACGCCAGCTTGACGGTATCGCCCAACACGATGCTGCCGGAGTCAGGCTGCTCCTGACCGGACATCATGCGGAACAGCGTGGATTTACCCGCGCCGTTCGGGCCAATGATGCCGACGATTGCCCCTTTAGGCACCGAGAACGACAGGTCATCGATCAGCAGGCGGTCGCCGTAGGACTTGCGCAGGTTGCTGACTTCGACCACTTTATCGCCCAGGCGCGCGCCAGGTGGGATGAACAGTTCGTTGGTTTCGTTACGTTTCTGGTATTCGGTGTTGTTCAGCTCTTCGAAGCGGGCCAAACGGGCCTTGCCTTTGGACTGACGGCCTTTGGCACCCTGACGCACCCACTCCAGCTCTTTCTCGATCGACTTGCGACGAGCGGCTTCGGCGGACGCTTCCTGCGCCAGACGCGCGTCTTTCTGCTCCAGCCAGGACGAGTAGTTGCCTTCCCACGGGATGCCTTCGCCGCGGTCCAGTTCGAGGATCCAGCCGGCCACGTTATCCAGGAAGTAACGGTCGTGGGTGATCGCCACCACGGTGCCTTCGAAGTCGTGCAGGAAGCGTTCCAGCCAGGCCACGGACTCGGCGTCCAGGTGGTTGGTCGGTTCGTCCAGCAGCAGCATGTCCGGTTTTTCCAGCAGCAGGCGGCACAGCGCGACGCGGCGGCGTTCACCCCCGGACAGGTGGGCGATTTTGGCGTCCCAGTCCGGCAGGCGCAGCGCATCGGCGGCGCGTTCCAGTTGGGCGTTGAGGTTGTGACCGTCGTGCGCCTGAATGATCTCTTCCAGGCGGCCCTGTTCGGCGGCCAGCTTGTCGAAGTCTGCGCCTTCTTCCGCGTACAGCGCGTACACTTCGTCCAGGCGTTTCAGCGCGCCGACCACTTCCGCCAGCGCTTCTTCCACCGATTCACGCACGGTGTGTTCGAGGTTAAGCTGCGGCTCCTGCGGCAGATAACCGATCTTGATGCCCGGTTGCGGGCGCGCTTCCCCTTCGATATCGGTATCGATGCCGGCCATGATGCGCAGCAGGGTGGACTTACCGGCGCCGTTCAGGCCCAGTACGCCGATTTTTGCCCCAGGGAAGAAGCTCAGGGAGATGTTTTTCAAAATATGACGCTTCGGCGGTACTACCTTGCCGACGCGGTGCATGGTATAGACGTATTGAGCCACGTTGCTCTAAGCCTCTCTATATCAGTATTTATAGGATGTCTGGCGGCATGAGTGTAGCCCGTTTCGATCTCGGATCCCAGACATCGCTCAGCGATCGCTAAGTATAACCGTTTATGCGCCGATAAAGGCGCATATTGGTGGCTTATGGCGTGACGACGATCGCGACGCGGCGGTTTTCCGCGCGGCCGCTGGAGGTGCGGTTATCGGCAACGGGGTCGCGTTTGCCCATGCCGCGAGTTTCGATATTGGCGCGCGGAATGCCGACGCTGGCCAGCAGATCGGCCACCGCATCGGCGCGGCGCAGGGATAGCTGGTCGTTGTAGCTGTCTTCACCGTAGTTGTCGGTATGGCCGTCCAGGCGGAACTTGGTGATGCCGACGCTCAGCAGCGCACGGCCCATCTTCTGCACCGTCTCGGTGCTTTCCGGGTTCAGCTTGCCGATATTGTTGCCGAACAGTACTTTATCCGACAGGCCGAACTCCCAGCCGTTATCGGTCAGTTTGAAGCCCTGCGATTGCAGCAGCGCAACCTGCTCGGGCGTCAGGCCCTGCGGTTTGCTCTGGCAGCCGGCGAGCGCCAGCAGGGCGACGAACGTTATCGCCAGCAGTGAAAAACGACCTTTAAACAGTTGCTGTATCATAGTCAAAATCCCTAGTTCAAGTGTTATAGCCGGGGCTCTTATTTATGTATAGCCAGCCGCCAGCCTCCGTTATAACGATGCTTTGCCTGATACATCGCATCGTCAGCTTCGTGCAAAAGACCCTGAGGCGTTGACGCGTGATCAGGGTACAGCGCAATACCGATACTCAGAGAGGTAATGACCGTCTCGTCGTTCGGCAAAATGACCGGTTGCGTCATGCAGTCGATGATGTTGTCAGCGATCTGCAAGACATCTTCCGTGCCGTGTACCGGCGCCAGCAGCACGGCGAATTCATCCCCTCCCAGGCGTGCGACCAGATCGGTTTCGCGCAGCTGCGCGCGAATGCGCCCGGCAATGGTGGTCAGCACCGCATCGCCTGCGGCGTGGCCGTAACTGTCGTTCACCTCCTTGAAACGATCGCCGTCGATAAACAGCACCGCCAATTTCGCCGGCGATTCGATATCGCCCAGCGCCCGGCTCAGTCGCCCTTCGAAGAAGGCGCGGTTCGGCAAACCGGTCAGGCTGTCGTGCGTTGCCCGGTGCGCCAGCGAGTCGTTCTCCTGCTTCAGATGGGCCTGCCAGGCCTCCAGCTCGTCGAGCAAGCCGTTGAAATCATTGCTGAGCTCATGCAACTCGGCGATAGGCGCCGACGGCACCCGCAGGCCGAAGGTGCGATCGCGGCGCACCGCATGCGCCACATTGGCGATGTCGTCCAGCGAACTGACGATGCCGACCAGCATACGGCGCGACAACACCAGGGCGCACAGGGTGCTGAGCACCAGGCAGGCGATCATGCCGACCATGCCGCGCAACAGGAAACGCAGCAGGCTGCCGCCGTTACCGCTCAGCCAGACCTGACCGACCTGCTTGCCCTCGTGGGTGATAGGCAGAATGACCGGCTCGGGCAGCGCCCAGTGCGCGACGATCTGCTCAAGGCCATGCAGCGGCCCATCGGTGGGATGGCGCCAGTTGGCTAGCATCTTGCCGTTGTTGTCGAGGATCCGCACGTCCGATACCTCTTCGTTGGAGGCGATCAGCATCAGCGCCTCGCGCGCGGCAGTGCGATCTTCAAACACTACGGCGGCTTCGACGGTATAGCTGATGGAGCGCGCGATCAGGTGCAGGTTGTGATTGGCATAGGCGCGCAGCGCAAACAGCGCCACCAGCGTCAAAAAGATGCCGGCGGTGCCGACGGCGATCAGCGCCAGCCCAAGATGCACCCGCTGCAGCACTCGGCCCAGCGTCGGGCGCGCATTGCCGGAGCGGTTTCTACGCAACAGCCTCATAGCGGCGGCGCCTGTTTGCGTGCCAGCTGCAGCACGTTGGGGTGAACGCGCACGCCGCTGCGCGCCAGAGCGTCCAGGTTGACCTTGAAACTGGCCTGGTCCCCATCGATCTGCAGGCAAAAAGCGCTGCCGGCGGAGCATTCGCTATCGTTTTCGCTGATGCTGAGAATGGAGTTGCCGGAAATGCGCTGCATGAAATTTTGTCTCTGCGCGGCGGTGATGTTCCCTAAGTAGATGACATCGCAGCCGGTACTCAGCGTTGGGCTGTCGAACGGCACGCGCTCGGCTTTAATCGGGCGCGGCGCGCTCAGCAGGATCGGATCGAACAGCCCTTCGGCATACTGGGTGGGCGCGGTCACGCACAAGCGGATCGGATTGGGTTCACGCGACCAGCGGGCGTAGCTGATGATGCCTACCACCACGGTCGTCACGGCGTGCGTGCGCTTTTGATAGGGATCATCGG
This sequence comes from Serratia bockelmannii, assembly GCF_051803255.1. Taxonomy (NCBI): domain Bacteria; kingdom Pseudomonadati; phylum Pseudomonadota; class Gammaproteobacteria; order Enterobacterales; family Yersiniaceae; genus Serratia; species Serratia bockelmannii. The sequence continues at coordinate 700,089 of NZ_CP196512.1, forward strand.
CGGCGTGCGCAGGCCCGGACAACGTCAGCAGCGCTAACAAAACGATCAGCAGCAGGCGACCGATATTCAGGCGTGCGCCAAGGAAGCCCGGCTCGGGGCTTTTTGCGCAACGCATTGCTATCGCGGTCTTATTCGCCATCTTCACCCGCCATTCCGGCCTGATCCACCGCCCGCAGGCCGTGGCCTGACAAGGAAAAATCCGGCCCGCTTGAAGAGACTATCGTTTTGCTGAAAGCTGTCAGTCGCACTGCCTAATGAACACTATCTAACCCATAATTGGCGCGGATTGTATTATAAGATGTCTTCGTTGGGCGCTTTATGTGCTGTTTTCTCGGAATTATCCTACTTATTTTTGATAGTATAAAAATGCCTACCCGGGTTTGCCACCGCTTTTCTGCAAAGTTGGCGCGTTTGGCCAGCTGTCAGGCGATTTGCGCAACGGCGGGCTCATGTCTCAAATGAAATAATGTGATAGCTAATAATTAAAAAGCATTTTACTTCTTTCATAAACACCGGGCCGGTTAATAAAAATCCGGTAACTGGAAATATCCCGGCGACCTGATTTGTCAGTCAAAGTAAACGTTTTTTACCTGGCTCCCGTCATGGCGATACACTTCTTCTTCTACAGTATTGAATGGATAAGCGATTGCGCTGTCTATGGTAGATATCTGCGTCCGGGCCGTGCGCCCGGCTTTATTTTGTCCCGCGGCGCCGTGCGCGGCGGTCACCGGGGGGCTGGGCGGCTCCCTCGGTACAACCAGTGAGGAAAGAGCGAGGATGGTCAAGGTGGACAAGCGACGGCTGTTGGCAATGGGGCTGTGCCTGACGACGTTTTCAGGCGCGGCGCTGGCGGATTCTCTGGATGCGCAACGTCAGCGCTACCAGCAGATCAAACAGGCGTGGGACGGCAATCAGATGGACGTGGTGGCGCAGCTGATGCCGACGCTGCGTGATTATCCGCTTTATCCTTACCTGGAATACCGCGAGCTGACACAGGATCTTAGCCAGGCGGGGTTCTCCGAGGTGAACGACTTTATCAAGCGCAACCCGACGCTGCCGCCGGCGAAATCGCTGGCGCCGCGCTTCGTCAATGAGCTGGCGCGGCGCGAAGACTGGCGCACCCTGCTGGCCTTCAGCCCACAGCCGCCCAAACCGATGGCGGCGCGCTGCAACTATTACTACGCCAAATGGGCTACCGGCGACCAGCAGGCGGCCTGGAGCGGCGCCGATGAACTGTGGTTGAACGGCAAAACGTTGCCGAGCGCCTGCGATCGGCTGTTCAGCGTCTGGCGCGGCGCAGGCAAGCAAACGCCGCTGGATATTCTGGCGCGTATGAAGCTGGCGCTGAAAGAGGGCAACAGCTCGCTGGTCAGCAACCTTTACAGCCAACTGCCGGCCGACTATCAAACCATGGGCAACGCCCTGGTGCGCTTGCAAAACGATCCGACCACCGTGGAAGCCTTCGCCCGCAGCGTAGGGCCGACCGACTTTACCCGTGCCGCCACCGGCATCGCCTTTGAACGCCTGGCGCGGCAGGATGTGGAAAACGCGCGGGCGATGATCCCGACGCTCGCGCGGCTGCAGAAAATGAGCGACGACGAGCGGCTGGGGCTGGAAGAGTCGGTGGCCTGGCGCCTGATGGGCAGCGACGCTACCTATGAACAGGCGCAGTGGCGCGATCAGGTGATTCTGCGCAGCCGTTCGCCTTCGCTGCTGGAGCGCCGGGTGCGCATGGCGCTGGGTAACGGCGATCGGCAGGGCGTCGCGACCTGGCTGGCCCGTCTGCCGGAAGCGTCGCGCAACAAGGATGAGTGGCGCTACTGGCGCGCCAGTCAGCTGATGGACGAAGGCAAACGCGCCGAAGGTGAGGAGATGTTGCGCAACCTGATGACCGAACGCGGTTTCTATCCGATGGTGGCGGCGCAGAAGCTGAACGCCACTTATCCAGTGATGGTGGCGGTGGCGGCCAAGCCGCGCACGTCGCTGGTCGACGGGCCGGAGGTCGCCCGGGTACGCGAGCTGATGTACTGGAATATGGACAACCTGGCCCGCAGCGAATGGGGCTCCTACGTCGCTAGCCGCAGCCGGCCGGAACAAGAGGCACTGGCGCGCTACGCCTTTGAGCAAAAATGGGCCGATCTGAGCGTGCAGGCGACCATCGTCGGCAAGCTGTGGGATCATCTGGAGGAACGCTTCCCGGTCGCTTGGCCACAGGAGTTCCGCCGCGCCACCGATGACAAGGGGATCACCAGCAGCTATGCGATGGCGATCGCGCGCCAGGAGAGCGCCTGGAATCCGAAGGCGCAGTCGCCGGTCGGTGCCGCCGGCCTGATGCAGGTGATGCCGCGCACCGCGCAGCATACGGTGCAGATGTTCAATATTCCCGGCTATGTCGGCCCGAGCCAACTGTTCGATCCGCAGACCAATATCACCATCGGCACCAGCTATCTGGAGTCGGTCTATCAGCAGTTCGGCCGCAACCGCATTCTGTCGAGCGCCGCCTATAATGCCGGCCCGTCGCGGGTGAATACCTGGCTGGGCAACAGCGCGGGGCGGATCGATCCGGTGGCGTTCATCGAAAGCATTCCGTTCTCTGAAACCCGCGGCTACGTCAAGAACGTGCTGGCTTATGATGCGTTTTACCGTTATCTGACGCACCGGCCGGCCAAGGTGCTGACCGACGCCGAGTGGCAGAGACGTTATTGATTTTGACGGCCCTATGGTATGCTGCTGTACTAGTTAAATAGTATGGTGGCTGCCATGACGCAATTATCGTTAAACGACCCCGCTCTTTCAGAACAAGGCAATGAGGATTGGCTGCGCTTCGTCGCGCTGCTGCAGAATTCGTTTGCGCAAGAACTTCATCAACCGCTGTTGCAGCTGATGTTGACGCCGGACGAGCGCACCGCGCTGGGCACCCGGGTGCGGATCATTCAGGAATTGATGCGCGGCGAGATGAGCCAGCGCGAGCTGAAAAATGAACTGGGCGCGGGGATCGCCACCATCACCCGCGGTTCTAACAGCCTGAAAGCGGCTTCACCCGCGCTGAAGCAGTGGCTTGAGCAGCAGTTGCTGCACGACGCGCCCTAGCAGACTCAGCGTTATTGCTGATAGATGGCGTTGTGGAACGGCACCAGCGCCAGCAGCAGCGCCTGGTGGTAAACGCTGGTGCGGCTCAGCCGGCCGTCGGTGAAGACGCCGATGGCGCCGCCCTGACGTTTCACCTCGGCGTTGCCGGTGATCGCCGCCATTTCGCTGCCCAATTCGCGACCGGCGCGAATACCTTGTAAGATGACTTCCGGCAGCATCAGGCTCGCCGAGCGGGATTCGCCACGGATGTGCGGGTTCTCGATGGTCATCCAGGCGAAGGTCATATTCTCTTCAATCCCGGCTTCCACGCCGACCCAAAAATCGGCCTCGGGCCTGACCTGGCGCGCTTCCATGACGCGTTGACGCGAACCGGTGCGGGTTTCGTGGTTGCCTATCGGCTGCAGCGAGACGCCGCTGGCGACGTCAACGGATTCAATGCGGTATTGGCCCGCGCCAAAGACGTCATCGAAGGCGAGTTGAATAGCCTTGATCTTTGCCGGGTTGGTAGTTGCAGCGACAACATGGTACATAACGGGTTTGATATCCTTCTGGCCGATACGCCGGGCAGCGGCAAAAGCGCCGCCGGGCCGGGGATAAACGCAAATTTCACGCAGTATAACGGAAAACAAAAATGTTACAGGTATACCTCGTTCGCCATGGCGAAACGGAATGGAACGCGGCTCGCCGCATCCAGGGTCAGTCCGACAGCCCGTTAACCGCCATGGGTGAACACCAGGCCCGTCTGGTCGCCAGGCGGGTCAGCAAAGAAGGCATTACGCACATCATTACCAGCGATCTGGGGCGCACGCGCCGCACCGCGCAAATCATCGCCGAAGCCTGTGGCTGCGAAGTGATTGGCGATCCGCGTTTGCGTGAGCTGCACATGGGGGTTCTGGAAGAACGCCTGATCGACAGTTTGACGCCGCAGGAAGAGCAGTGGCGCAAACAGATGGTCGATGGTACTCCTGACGGCCGTATCCCTCAAGGCGAATCCATGGAGGAACTCGGCGAGCGCATGCGCGCCGCGCTGGAGAGCTGCCTGATGCTGCCGGAAGGCAGCAAGCCGCTGCTCGTCAGTCATGGCATCGCTTTGGGGTGTTTGATCAGTACGGTGCTGGGGCTGCCGGCCTATGCGGAACGCCGCTTGCGCTTGCGCAACTGCTCACTGTCGCGCGTCGATCATCAGCAGAGCCCGTGGCTGGCTTCCGGCTGGATCGTGGAAACGGCGGGCGATGTCACGCACCTGGACATGCCCGCGTTGGACGAACTGCAGCGTTAACGCCGAATCGGGATCAGGTAATCGCACTTGATCTCGATAGGCGCCTGATGCGGACGGCGCTCGCCTTTCGGGTAGAAGCGTTCGATGTCGTGCCCTTTGCGGCGCGTCAGCTGGAGCGCCGGTAGGCAGGTGCCGTACACCGTCAGAATAAAGTCTTGCAGGTTCTCGGTTGGCCCTTCGTAGCTGAACATCGCAAACTCACCGCCCGGCAACACCAGCGGCTGGCCTTCCTGTACCTTGTCAGGCACCTGATCCGGCTCCAGCGCCGTGGTATACAGCACTTCCTGTTCGTCGTCCTTCTCCTGGCTTGGGCGCGAGTGGTGCAGCCCGTACAGCACTGGCGGCAGGGTTTCGACGTCACCGAGGAACTGACGCCAGAACTGCGAGCGCAGTTCAGTGCGCACGGTGGTGATCTGTTCCAGCGTACAGGAGTAGCTTTGGGTCAGGCCGACCAGGTGTTTGTCTGGCAGCGAGACGAATTCCGGCTGCGGCAGAGTGAAGGCCCCCAGACGGATCGGCGGACAGATGCCGAACGCATTCCAGTCCTCGGCGCGGCGGTACAGCGCCGGCGTTTGCGCAAACTGTTTTTTGAAGGCGCGGGTGAAGGTCTGCTGCGAGTCGAAACGATATTGCAGGGCGATATCCAAAATCGGCCGGCTGGTCAGACGCAGCGCGACGGCGGCTTTGGACAGTCTCCTTGCCCGGATGTAAGCACCGATGGCATTACCGGTAATATCTTTGAACATCCGTTGCAGATGCCATTTGGAGTAGCCGGCCTTGGCCGCCACGTTATCCAGCGACAAGGGTTGGTCCAAATGGCTTTCCAGCCAGCTAAGCAGATCACGAATGATACCGGCTTGATCCATAGATCTTCCTCGTAAAGCTTGGGGGTAGGAACCCGAACTGTTGATTCGTCACGCTGGTGCTGCGCTATCAGACCGATCCATGAGCCATTATGCGTTGCACTCTTTGCCTCTGCTGCGCATGCCGCGCCAGAGTTGGATTGGGGTACACCGTAGTGGGCGCAAAGAAATAACGACGCCGCATCATAGCAACTTTTTTACTCCGCGACTCTCAAAGATTTTTGTCACGCTCTGTGCTAAAACGGACGGTGCGGACCCGTATAAAACCGATTCCGTGAGCTTAGACATAAATAATGGCGATCGCCGAACCTATTTTTGCGGCAAGGTTATATCGGAGTTAAGTAAATGAAAAAAAGCTGGATATTTTTATTCGGTTTGGTTTGCGCAACCGTGGGAAGCGCACAGGCGGAGCAAGTGGGTTCCGTTGATACGGTGTTTAAATTGTTGGGACCGGACCACAAAATCGTGGTCGAAGCGTTCGACGATCCGGATGTTAAAAATGTAACTTGTTATATCAGCCGCGCCAAAACCGGCGGCATCAAAGGCGGCCTGGGGCTGGCGGAAGACACCGCCGACGCGGCCATTTCCTGCCAGCAGGTCGGGCCTATAGAGCTGAGCGACAAGATCAAAAACGGCAAGGCGGAAGGCGATGTGGTGTTCCAGAAACGCACTTCGCTGGTGTTCAAGAAACTGCAGGTGGTGCGCTTCTACGACGCCAAGCGCAATTCACTGATCTACCTGAGCTATTCCGACAAGGTGATCGATGGCTCGCCGAAAAATGCGCTGAGCGCGGTGCCGATCATGCCGTGGGCTGAGACGAAATAAAAAAAACGGGGTTCAGCATGCTGAACCCCGTTTTCATGACGGCAGGCGGGAGTTACTCTTCCAGCTCGCCGCAGAAGCGGTAGCCTTCGCCGTGAATGGTGGCGATGATTTCCGGCGTGTCCGGCGTCGATTCGAAGTGTTTGCGAATGCGACGGATGGTGACGTCCACGGTGCGGTCATGTGGCTTCAGTTCGCGACCGGTCATCTTCTTCAGCAGTTCGCCGCGGGATTGGATCTTGCCCGGGTTTTCGCAGAAGTGCAGCATGGCGCGGAATTCACTGCGCGGCAGTTTGTACTGTTCGCCGGCCGGGCTGATCAGCGAGCGGCTGTTGATGTCCAGTTCCCACCCGTTGAACTTGTAGCTCTCGACCAGGCGGCGCTCTTCGCCCAGGCTGCCCAGATTCATGGTGCGCGACAGCAGGTTACGTGCGCGGATAGTCAGCTCACGCGGGTTGAACGGCTTGGTGATGTAATCGTCGGCGCCGATTTCCAGGCCGAGGATCTTATCCACTTCGTTATCGCGGCCGGTCAGGAACATCAAGGCGACGCTGGCCTGTTCACGCAGTTCGCGCGCCAACAGCAGGCCGTTTTTGCCTGGCAGGTTGATGTCCATGATGACCAGATTGATATCATTTTCAGACAGGATATTGTGCATCTCTGCACCATCATTGGCTTCATGAACAATGTAGCCTTCCGCCTCGAAAATGCTCTTCAGGGTGTTACGAGTGACTAACTCGTCTTCGACAATCAGAATGTGCGGGGTCTGCATATTTGCTACCTAAAATTGCCAACAAAATAGAAAATAGGAAGTACAGAAGTCTCTGTTTTCTTAGAGGAGGGCAGAGATAGCGCCACGTTCCCTCTCAGCAAATGACTAAAGTACGTAAACTCGTTCTTGATGCACTTTCCATCTCATGTCAACAAGATCGCTAGCCTGGTGGGGATGCTGTTCCCTACAACCCCTGGGGTGCCAAATCGGCGCATATCCTAACCCCATTAACAGCAATATAACAGCGCGTGCCGAATTCATCACCCAACAAAACTACGCTTTGTTGACATATATCAAATTCAATTGTAGCACGTTAACAGATTTGTGAAAAACACTTACAGAAATGCCAGTTTAAGTCACAGAACCTCAAATTCTGTGAACGATTCAGCATTATCGGGCCCGATAGGATACAATTATTCGCTTATTGATCATCGTCTTGTTTTAACTCATTGATAAATAAATACAGTAAAACATAAGCATGAATAATGACTGTTACGGCGGATTTATTAGCTCAACGAGCCGTTTAATCTTGTTTGTTGCTATTAACGCGTTTATTGTTACGCAATTGTAAATATAAGCGGGCGCTGCGATACCGTCAAAAGCGCAGGCCCGCCTTCGGTGGAAGAGTGATGCAGCTTCATATTGTTTTAGTGGCTCCGGCGCGGCCGGAAAACGTCGGCGCGGCGGCGCGCGCGATGAAAACCATGGGCTTCGCTTCGTTGCGCATCGTCGACAGCGAGGCGCACCTGCAGCCGGCTGCACGCTGGGTGGCACACGGGGCCGGCGAGATCCTCGACGGCGTGCAAACGTTCGCCACGTTGGAACAGGCGCTGGCGGATGTAGACTTCACGGTCGCCACCACCGCCCGCAGCCGCGCGCGTTTTCACTACTACTGCACGCCGCCTGAGCTGCTGGAACAGCTGAGTGAGCGTAAGCAGTGGGTCGGCCAGGCCGCGCTGGTGTTCGGCCGCGAAGATTCCGGCCTGACCAACGAAGAGCTGGCGCTGGCAGATTTGCTGACCGGCGTGCCGATGCAGGCGGACTACCCGTCGCTTAACCTGGGCCAGGCGGTGATGGTGTACTGCTACCAGTTGGCGAGCCTGATGGGCGTCAGCACGCCGCAGGAAAAGGTGGCGTCGGAAGGGCAACTCAAAGCGCTGCGCCACCGCGCCGATGCCTTGTTGAACGCTTTGGATGTCGGCGATGACCAAAAATTGCGCGATTGGCTGCATCAGCGCCTCGGGGCGTTGCAACAGCGAGACACGGCGATGTTGCATACGCTGCTGCACGACATCGAAAAAAAACTCGCCAAGTGATAGCGGCTCCATCAGACGGTTACCCAGCGTGATCCACTAGTAAATCGGCTTTAAGTTGTTTTTTTGTTCTGTCGTTTTGCTTTTCACCTCCGATATCGCGCAATGTCGCCGCTGAACGGAAAATAAGCAAAAAAAAGAAATAGTTTGACTTGGGATAGCGATTGCTTTAACCAATAGAGGGGACAGAGTATTTCATGAGACAGACAGACAACATGCGCAACATCAGCCTGAAAACCACAATTATTACCACCACCGATACCACAGGTAACGGGGCGGGCTGACGCGCACAGGAAACACAGAAAAAAGCCCGCACCTAATCAGTGCGGGCTTTTTTTTCGGCTTAAATTCGGAGAGATGACACATGCGAGTGCTGAAATTTGGCGGAACCTCGGTAGCGAATGCGGAACGTTTTCTGCGCGTCGCCGACATCATGGAAAGTAACGCGCGTCAGGGACAGGTGGCCACGGTCTTGTCCGCCCCCGCAAAGATCACCAACCATCTGGTGGCGATGATCGACAAGACGGTGGCGGGTCAGGACATTCTGCCGAATATCAGCGACGCCGAGCGGATCTTTGCCGATCTGCTGAGCGGCCTGGCGCAGGCGCTGCCGGGCTTTGAATACGATCGCCTGAAAGGCGTGGTCGATCAGGAGTTCGCGCAACTCAAGCAGGTGCTGCACGGCGTCTCGTTGCTGGGGCAGTGCCCGGACAGCGTGAACGCGGCGATCATCTGCCGCGGCGAAAAACTCTCCATCGCCATCATGGAAGGGGTGTTCCGCGCCAAGGGCTATCCGGTCACGGTGATCAACCCGGTGGAGAAGCTGCTGGCGCAGGGCCACTACCTGGAGTCTACCGTGGACATCGCCGAGTCCACGCTACGCATCGCCGCCGCGGCGATCCCGGCCGACCACATCGTGCTGATGGCCGGTTTCACCGCCGGTAACGACAAGGGCGAGCTGGTGGTGTTGGGCCGCAACGGCTCCGACTATTCCGCCGCGGTGCTGGCCGCCTGCCTGCGCGCCGACTGTTGCGAAATCTGGACCGACGTCGATGGTGTGTATACCTGCGATCCACGCACCGTACCGGACGCCAGGCTGCTGAAATCGATGTCGTACCAGGAGGCGATGGAGCTCTCCTACTTCGGCGCCAAAGTGCTGCACCCTCGCACCATCACACCGATTGCCCAGTTCCAAATCCCTTGCCTGATTAAAAACACCTCTAACCCGCAAGCCCCCGGCACGCTGATCGGCAAAGACAGCACCGATGACGCGATGCCGGTCAAAGGCATTACCAACCTGAACAACATGGCGATGATCAACGTCTCCGGCCCGGGCATGAAAGGCATGGTCGGCATGGCCGCGCGGGTGTTCGCCGTGATGTCGCGCGCCGGCATTTCGGTGGTGTTGATCACCCAATCCTCTTCCGAATACAGCATCAGCTTCTGCGTGCCGCAGGGTGAACTGCAGCGCGCCCGCCGGGCGCTGGAGGAGGAATTCTACCTGGAGCTGAAAGACGGCGTGCTGGATCCGCTGGACGTCATGGAACGCCTGGCGATTATCTCGGTGGTCGGCGACGGCATGCGCACCCTGCGTGGCATCTCCGCGCGCTTCTTCTCCGCGCTGGCGCGCGCCAACATCAATATTGTCGCCATCGCCCAGGGCTCTTCCGAGCGTTCAATTTCGGTGGTGGTCAGCAATGACTCCGCCACCACCGGCGTGCGCGTCAGCCACCAGATGCTGTTCAACACCGATCAGGTGATCGAAGTGTTCGTCATCGGCGTCGGCGGCGTCGGCGGGGCGCTGATCGAGCAGATCTATCGCCAGCAGCCGTGGCTGAAGCAAAAACATATCGATCTGCGGGTGTGCGGCATCGCCAACTCGCGCGTGATGCTGACCAACGTGCACGGCATCGCGCTGGACAGCTGGCGCGACGAGCTGGCCGGCGCGCAGGAGCCGTTCAATCTCGGCCGCCTGATTCGTTTGGTGAAGGAGTATCACCTGCTGAACCCGGTGATCGTCGACTGTACCTCCAGCCAGGCGGTGGCCGATCAATACGTGGACTTCCTGGCGGACGGTTTCCACGTGGTGACGCCGAACAAAAAGGCCAACACCTCGTCGATGAACTATTATCAGCAACTGCGCGCGGCCGCTGCCGGCTCGCACCGCAAGTTCCTCTACGACACCAACGTTGGCGCCGGTTTGCCGGTGATTGAGAACCTGCAAAACCTGCTGAACGCCGGCGATGAGCTGGTGCGTTTCTCCGGCATTCTGTCCGGGTCGCTGTCCTTTATCTTCGGCAAGCTGGACGAAGGGATGTCGCTGTCGGCCGCGACCCTGCAGGCCAGGGCCAACGGCTACACCGAGCCGGATCCGCGCGACGATCTGTCCGGTATGGACGTGGCGCGCAAGCTGCTGATCCTGGCGCGCGAGGCCGGTTACAAACTGGAGTTGAGCGATATCGAGGTTGAGGCGGTGCTGCCGCCGTCCTTCGACGCGTCGGGCGATGTGGATCAGTTCCTGGCGCGGCTGCCGGAGCTGGATAAAGAATTCGCGCGCAACGTGGCCAACGCCGCCGAGCAAGGCAAGGTGCTGCGCTATGTCGGCCTGATCGACGAAGGGCGCTGCAAGGTGCGCATCGAGGCGGTGGACGGCAACGATCCGTTGTATAAAGTGAAGAACGGCGAGAACGCGCTGGCCTTCTACAGCCGCTACTATCAGCCGTTGCCGCTGGTGCTGCGCGGCTACGGCGCCGGTAACGATGTGACCGCAGCGGGCGTGTTCGCCGATCTGCTGCGCACACTGTCATGGAAGTTGGGAGTTTAATATGGTTAAGGTGTATGCACCGGCCTCGATCGGTAACGTCAGCGTCGGTTTCGATGTGCTGGGCGCGGCGGTTTCGCCGATCGACGGCACGCTGCTGGGCGACTGCGTCAGCGTCGAAGCTGCCGAGACGTTCAGTTTGCAGAATGCCGGGCGCTTCGTCAGCAAGCTGCCGGCCGAGCCGAAAGAGAACATCGTTTATCAATGCTGGGAGCGCTTCTGCCAGGAGATCGGCCGCGAAGTGCCGGTGGCGATGCGGTTGGAAAAGAACATGCCGATCGGATCGGGGTTGGGTTCCAGCGCCTGTTCGGTGGTCGCCGGGCTGATGGCGATGAACGAATTCTGCGATCGTCCGTTGGATGAGACGACGCTGCTCGGCCTGATGGGCGAGCTGGAAGGGCGCATTTCCGGCAGCGTGCATTACGACAACGTGGCGCCATGCTATTTGGGCGGCCTGCAGCTGATGCTGGAAGAAGAAGGCATTATCAGCCAGGAGGTGCCGTGCTTCGACGATTGGCTGTGGGTTATGGCCTATCCGGGCATCAAAGTGTCCACCGCCGAAGCGCGCGCCATTTTACCCGCGCAATACCGTCGTCAGGATTGCATCAGCCACGGCCGCTACCTGGCCGGCTTTATTCACGCCTGCCATACCCGGCAGCCGCAGCTGGCCGCCAAATTGATGCAGGACGTGATCGCCGAACCGTACCGCACCCGGCTGCTGCCGGGCTTCGCCGAAGCCCGCAAGGCGGCGCAGGACATCGGCGCGCTGGCCTGCGGCATCTCCGGCTCCGGCCCGACGCTGTTCGCCGTCTGCAACGACGGCGCCACCGCGCAGCGCATGGCCGCCTGGCTGCAACAACACTATCTGCAAAACGACGAAGGTTTTGTTCATATTTGCCGTCTGGATACCGCAGGCGCTCGACTACTGGGATAACGCATGAAACTGTACAACCTTAAGGATCACAACGAGCAGGTCAGCTTCGCGCAGGCGATCAAACAAGGCCTGGGCAAGCAGCAGGGGCTGTTCTTCCCGCTGGAGCTGCCGGCGTTCGAACTGACCGAGATCGACCACCTGCTGGAGCAGGATTTTGTCACCCGCAGCAGCCGCATTCTGTCGGCCTTTATCGGCGAAGAGGTGCCGGAAGCGGCGCTGAAGAAACGCGTACAGGCCGCCTTTGAGTTCCCGGCGCCGGTGGCGAAAGTGACGGAAGACGTCTCCTGCCTGGAGCTGTTCCACGGCCCGACGCTGGCGTTCAAAGACTTCGGCGGCCGCTTTATGGCGCAGATGCTGGCGGAAGTGGCCGGCGATCAGCCGGTGACCATTTTGACCGCCACCTCCGGCGACACCGGCGCCGCCGTGGCGCACGCCTTCTACGGCCTGAAAAACGTACGGGTGGTGATCCTCTATCCGCAGGGCAAAATCAGCCCGCTGCAGGAAAAGCTGTTCTGCACCCTGGGCGGCAACATTCACACCGTGGCGATCGACGGTGACTTCGACGCCTGTCAGGCGCTGGTGAAGCAGGCGTTTGACGATCAGGAATTGAAAGACGCGCTGCACCTGAACTCGGCCAACTCGATTAACATCAGCCGTTTGCTGGCGCAGATCTGCTACTACTTCGAAGCGGTGGCGCAGCTGCCGCAGGAAGCGCGCAATCAGCTGGTGATTTCGGTGCCGAGCGGCAACTTCGGCGATCTGACCGCCGGGCTGCTGGCCAAATCGCTGGGCCTGCCGGTGAAGCGCTTCATCGCCGCCACCAACGCCAACGACACCGTGCCGCGCTTCCTGACCAGCGGCCAGTGGCAGCCGCACGCCACGGTCGCGACGCTGTCCAACGCCATGGACGTCAGCCAGCCGAACAACTGGCCGCGCGTGGAAGAGCTGTTCCGTCGCAAGGTCTGGCAGTTGAAGGAGCTGGGTCACGCGGCGGTCAGCGACGAGACCACCAAAGACACGATGCGTGAGCTGGCCGAGCTGGGCTATATCTCCGAACCGCACGCGGCCATCGCCTACCGTGCGCTGCGCGATCAGCTGCAGGAAGGGGAGTTCGGCCTGTTCCTCGGCACCGCGCATCCGGCCAAGTTTAAAGAGAGTGTGGAAGCGATCCTCGGCCAGGAGCTGCCGTTGCCGAAAGCGCTGGCGCTGCGGGCTGAGCTGCCGCTGCTGTCGCACACGCTGCCGGCCAACTTCGGCGAGCTGCGCACGTTCCTGATGGGGCTGCCGGCCTGAAGTTCGGCAGGCTAAAATGCGAAAGCCGTCTTGCGACGGCTTTTTTTTATGCCTGCTCCGGGCGTTTGAACACCAGTTCATTGCCTTGCGAGGCGGCTTCGTCGAAGGCGTAGCCTTCCAGGTTGAAGTCCACCAACTGTTCGCTGCGCGTCAGGCGGTTCTTGATGATAAAGCGGCTCATCAACCCGCGCGCTTTCTTGGCGTAGAAACTGATGACCTTGTACTTGCCGTTCTTCTCGTCGAGGAACACCGGTTTGATCAGCGCGCCGTGCAGTTTGGCTGGCTTCACCGCCTTGAAATACTCGTCGGACGCCAGATTGACCACCACGTCATCGCCCTGTTGCTCCAGCGCTTCGTTGAGCTTTTTGGTGATCTGATCGCCCCAGAAGCTGTACAGGTCTTTGCCTTTCGGGTTTTCCAGCTTGATGCCCATCTCCAGCCGGTACGGCATCATCAGATCGAGCGGGCGCAGCACGCCATACAGGCCGGACAGCATGCGCAGATGCTGCTGGGCGAAGTCGAAATCGGCTTCGTTGAAATCCTGCGCCTGCAGGCCGGTGTAAACGTCTCCCTTGAACGCCAGCAGCGCCTGACGGGCATTGTCCGGGGTAAATGTCGGTTGCCACTCGCTAAAGCGCGCGGCGTTCAGCCCGGCCAGCTTGTCGCTGATGCTCATCAGGCTGGCGATTTGCGCCGGCGTCAGCTCGCGGCAAATTTTGATCAGCTGTTTCGACTTGTCCAGCAGTTCGGGCTGCGTGAAGCGTTCTGTCGCCAGCGGGCTTTCGTAATCGAGCGTTTTTGCAGGGGAAATAATAACGAGCATGGCCAGATCCTGTTTATCCAAGTGCGGATACTGTAGCAAAAAGCGCGGGAAAAAGGGGCAATCGGTCCAATAGGCGGGGCGCGTATCGCAGGCGCCCCGGAAAACTCAGCGCGGCGGCTTTTGATCGTCCCACACGCCCGGCTCCAGCTGCGATTTCAGCTCCGGGAATCGGGTGGCGTCGAAGGTTGGCAGTTTGCCCAGGCGGCGTTGGCGATGGTAGTCGTCGGCCAGTTTCAGCGCCACCCGCGACAGCAACAGGATCGCCGTCAGGTTGGTGATCGCCATTAGCGCCATGGAGGTATCCGCCATTTTCCACACCAGCGGCAGCTCCGCCAGCGCGCCGAACATCACCATGCCCAGCGCCACGCAGCGGAAAATCAGCAGGCCGCCCGGGTGGTTGTGCTCGAGAAACACCAGGTTGCTTTCGGCATAGGCATAGTTGGCGATAATCGAGGTGAACGCGAAGAAGAAGATGGCGATGGCGACGAACGGCGCTCCCCAACTGCCGACGGCAGTCGACAGCGCGCGCTGCGTCAGATCGATGCCGCTGATGCTGTCGGTCGGCTGATCGAGTATGCCGGAAGAGAGGATGATCGCCGCGGTGGCGCTGCAGATGACGATGGTATCGATAAACACCCCGAGCATTTGCACATAGCCTTGCGAAGCCGGATGCGGCGGATAAGGCGAGGCGGACGCCGCCGCGTTGGGCGCCGAGCCCATGCCGGCTTCGTTGGAGAACAGGCCACGCTGCACGCCCTGAGTCATCGCCTGGGAAATACCGTAACCGACGGCGCCGGCCGCGGCTTCCTGCAGGCCGAAGGCGCTTTTGAAGATCAGCGCCAAGATCGCCGGCATGTGTTCGATGTTATGGCCAATCACCCAGAGAGCCAACAGCAGGTAGGCGCCGGCCATCAGCGGCACCACCAGTTCGGCCACTTTGGCGATGGAACGGATGCCGCCGAAGATCACCACGCCGCTCAGCAACACCAGGCCGATGCCGACGTGCAGCGGCTGCAAATGGAAGGCGACGGCGGAGGCCTGGGCGATGGAGTTGGCCTGTACGGCGTTGAACACCAGACCGAACGCGATGATCAGGAAGATGGAGAACAGCACGCCCATCCAGCGCATGCCGAGACCTTTTTCCATGTAATAGGCCGGGCCACCGCGGTAGTTGCCGTTATCGTCTTTGGTTTTGTAGAGCTGAGCCAGCGAGCTTTCCACAAAGGAGGTGGCCATGCCGATAAACGCCACCACCCACATCCAGAAGATGGCGCCGGGGCCGCCGGCGGTGAGGGCAATGGCGACGCCGGTCAGGTTACCGGTGCCGACGCGCGCCGCCAGCGTGGTACAGAGCGCCTGAAAAGAGGAGATGCCGGCGCTGTCGCTTTTATTGCTGTTTTTCAACACCGAGAACATGTGGCTGAAGTGGCGAAGCTGGATAAAGCGGGTACGCAACGTGAAGTAGATGCCGGTGCCGAGCAACAGATAAATCAGCACTGACCCCCACAAAATGTTGTTTATAAAATTCATCAGGTCCGTCAAGGGATCCCTCCTCTTATCGAAATGTCATGCGCACCTGGCAGCATCCACCGCAGGTGAAAAACATTGGCCTATTTTTTACAAGAGCTTAGCTGGAATCGGTCCGGCGTCAGTCGATTAAGATTTTTCGCAGATTAGCGGACGAATTGCATCAATTTTTTCGAATTTAACATAATTTATTCGGGCGATAGCACGTTATTGCCTTTCCATCCGCTCGGTTATGGCGAAAGATATCGGCGTAAACGGTTGCTCGCCCAAGGATAAAACAGATGCTTGCGCGCCGCGGTTTTCCAGCCTTGCGCCGGGCTTGGCGCATGTTATTATCAGGGCAGGGCATGGTTGAACAATGCCAAAAGTTCATGCACAAACGATGAGATAATGCCAACATGACCGACAAATTAACTTCCCTGCGCCAGCTGACTACAGTGGTTGCAGATACGGGTGATATCGCGGCAATGAAGCTGTATCAACCGCAGGACGCCACAACCAACCCTTCGCTGATCCTCAATGCAGCCCAAATTCCTGAATACCGCAAACTGATTGACGAAGCCATCGCCTGGGCGCGCGGCCAGAGCAGCGATCGCGAGCAGCAGATCGCCGACGCCGCCGACAAGCTGGCAGTCAACATCGGTCTGGAGATCCTCAAACTGGTTCCGGGCCGCATCTCCACCGAGGTTGACGCGCGTCTGTCTTACGACACCGTTGCCAGCGTGGCCAAGGCCAAGCGCCTGATCAAGCTGTACAACGAAGCCGGCATCAGCAACGATCGCATTCTGATCAAACTGGCCTCGACCTGGCAGGGCATCCGCGCGGCGGAGCAGCTGGAGAAAGAAGGCATCAACTGTAACCTGACGCTGCTGTTCTCCTTCGCTCAGGCTCGCGCCTGTGCCGAAGCCGGCGTTTACCTGATCTCGCCGTTCGTTGGCCGTATCCTCGACTGGTACAAAGCCAACGGCGACAAGAAAGAGTTCGCCCCGCACGAAGATCCGGGCGTGATCTCCGTGACCGAAATTTACCAGTACTACAAACAGCACGGTTACAACACCGTGGTGATGGGCGCCAGCTTCCGTAACGTCGGCGAAATCATCGAACTGGCCGGCTGCGACCGCCTGACCATCGCGCCTGCGCTGCTGAAAGAGCTGGCGGAGAGCGAAGGCGCGCTGGAGCGCAAACTGTCTTACACCGGTGAAGTGAAGGCGCGTCCTGCCGCACTGACCGAACCTGAGTTCTACTGGCAGCACAACCAGGATCCGATGGCGGTTGAGAAACTGACCGACGGCATCCGCAAGTTCGCCGTAGACCAGGGTAAACTGGAAAAAATGATCGCCGACCTGCTGTAATTCCTGCAGATCGCGCAGTAAAAAGGTGGCTCAGGCCACCTTTTTTTATGCCCGACGCTCCCGCCGGCGGGGGAAGCCCTTATACTCTCGGCAATGACAACAGAACGGGAGACGAACCCGTTCGGACCCCATCAGGCTGTAGAGGTTACGCATGGATATTTTACGTATTGGTTTGGTTTCCGTTTCTGACCGCGCTTCCGGCGGCGTTTACCAGGATAAAGGCATTCCGGCGCTGGAGGAGTGGCTGGCCGGCGCGCTGGCGACGCCGTTCAAACTGGAAACCCGGCTGATCCCCGATGAGCAGACGCAAATTGAACAAACGCTGTGTGAGCTGGTGGACGAAATGGGCTGCCATCTGGTGCTGACCACCGGCGGCACCGGGCCGGCGCGTCGCGACGTCACCCCCGACGCCACGCTGGCGATCGCCGATCGCGTGATGCCCGGCTTCGGCGAGCAAATGCGTCAGATCAGCCTACACTATGTGCCAACGGCAATTCTTTCTCGCCAGGTGGGAGCGATCCGCAAGCAGGCGCTGATCATCAACTTGCCCGGCCAACCGAAGTCGATCAAGGAAACGCTGGAAGGGGTAAAGGATGAGCAGGGCAATGCGGTGGTGCACGGCATCTTCGCCAGCGTGCCTTATTGCATTCAACTGCTCGACGGGCCTTACGTCGAAACGCACGCCGCGGTGGTAGCAGCATTTCGGCCAAAGAGCGCGCGTCGCGAGATAAACCTCTAAATTTCAGCGTTCTGCGAGATCGGCTTCAGTCCGTCTGGTGTGAAAATAATTTGCCGTTATAGTAAGGATTCTTTTACAGAAAGCCTGCGGCTTTTATTTTTACAGCCTTTACCGACGGTGCCCTATGCCTCACGACAATAATCGCCGGCTGAACCGGCAAGACTACAAAACGCTGACGTTGGCCGCGTTGGGCGGCGCGCTGGAGTTTTACGACTTCATCATCTTCGTGTTCTTCGCCGCCGTGGTCGGCGATCTGTTCTTCCCGGCGGACATGCCGGAGTGGCTGCGGCTGGTGCAAACCTTCGGCATCTTCGCCGCCGGCTATCTTGCCCGCCCGCTGGGCGGCATCGTGATGGCGCACTTCGGCGATCTGGTCGGCCGCAAAAAGATGTTTACCCTGAGCATTCTGCTGATGGCGTTGCCGACGCTGGCGATGGGTCTGCTGCCGACCTACGCCAGCATCGGCATCGCCGCGCCGCTGCTGCTGCTGTTGATGCGCGTGCTGCAAGGCGCGGCGATCGGCGGTGAGGTGCCGGGCGCCTGGGTCTTCGTCGCCGAACACGTGCCGCGCCGGCGCATCGGCTTCGCCTGCGGCACGCTGACCGCCGGGTTGACGGTAGGCATCTTGCTGGGTTCGGTGGTGGCGACGGTGATCAACACCATGCTCAGCCCGCAGAGCATCGCCGGCGGCGGCTGGCGTATTCCTTTCCTGTTGGGTGGCATGTTCGGCTTGGTGGCGATGTACCTGCGCCGCTGGCTGCAGGAAACGCCAATCTTTATCGAGATGCAGGCGCGTAAAGCGCTGGCCGAAGAGCTGCCGCTGAAATCGGTGGTGCTCAATCACAAACGGGAAGTGGTGGTGTCGATGCTGCTGACCTGGCTGCTCTCTGCGGGTATCGTGGTGGTGATCCTGATGACCCCAACCTATCTGCAAAAACAGTTCGCCATTGCGCCGGCTTTGACGCTGCAGGCCAACAGTATCGCCACCATCATGCTGATCGCCGGCTGCATTGTCGCCGGTTTGTCGGCCGATCGCTTCGGCGCCAGCAAAACGCTGGTGGTCGGCAGTGTGCTGCTGGCCGGCTGCAGCTGGCTGTTCTATCAAACGGTGAGCGTGCGCCCGGAAATGTTGTTCGCCTGCTATGCGCTGGTGGGCTTCAGCGTAGGCGTGGTGGGGGCCGTGCCGTATGTGATGGTGCGGGCCTTCCCGGCGGAAGTGCGGTTTACCGGCATCTCGTTCTCATATAACGTCTCGTACGCTATTTTTGGCGGTTTAACCCCTATTTTTGTGACGTTGATCATGAAATTGACCCCGTTAGCGCCCGCTTACTATGTGCTGGCGCTGTCGCTCATCGGGCTGCTGCTCGGCGTCTACCTGCATCGCGACCTGAACAGCGAAGCCGGCGAGCGGCGAGCCGATTCCTACAGCTAAAAAAAAGCCCTGCACTGCAGGGCTTTTTCGTCAGGGAAGGGCGATTACGCCGTGACCGGCGAGGCCGCGACGCGGGCCGGAGCCGGCTCGCCAATTGGCAGCACGGTGCGGCCGTATTGCTCGTTGAGCACTTCGGCCATCGCCAGGTAAATGGCGCTGGCACCGCAGATGATGCCCTCATAACCGGCGAAGGTCAGCAGCGCGTGATTGCCGGTGATGTTGCCGACGGCCAGCAGGGCGAACAGCAGCGTGAGGCTGGCGAACACGAACTGCAGCACGCGGTTGGCGGCCAGGGTGCCGAAGAACATGAACAGGGTGAAGACGCCCCACAGCGCCAGGTAGATGCCCAGCACGTGCGCCTCGGTGGCTTCAGCAAGGCCCAGACGCGGCAGCAGCAGCAGGCCGACCAGGCTCAGCCAGAAGCTGCCGTAGGCGGTGAACGCCGTCATGCCGAAGGTGTTGCCCTTCTTGTACTCCAGCAGACCGGCCAGGATCTGGGCCAGGCCACCGAAGAAAATCCCCATGCTGATGATGGCGGAGTTCAGTGGGAAAAAGCCCGCGTTGTGCAGGTTCAGCAAGACGGTGGTCATCCCGAAGCCCATCAGGCCGAGAGGGCCGGGATTCGCCAACTTGTTGGTGTGCATAAGTCCTCTGCGATAACAGAAAATTAACGGAAACAGCGAAGTAAAATCATAAATGGTCTGAATGGCCAAAAAATCGAAGTTTTCCACCAGAGCGCGCGCATCATAATGATCCCCGCAGCCGGAAACAATGATCTGAATGACGATAAAAAAAGAAATTTTTTTCGCCTTGCCCCTTGATGCCGGACGGGATGGCCCCATCTTATTTGCAACCGCAGCTGCTAACCGCGGGTCGCACTGAGATATCGGGCAGTTGAAAAGCAAAAAATCGCCCGCATATAGGTTAGCAACCTGACTGATTATGAATTTTTTAGTGGAGACGTTTAGATGGGCAAAATTATTGGTATCGACCTGGGTACTACCAACTCTTGCGTAGCAATTATGGATGGTGCCAAGGCACGCGTGCTGGAAAACGCCGAGGGCGACCGCACCACTCCTTCTATTATCGCATATACCCAGGACGGTGAAACTCTGGTTGGCCAGCCGGCTAAGCGTCAGGCAGTGACCAACCCTGAAAACACCCTGTTCGCCATCAAGCGCCTGATCGGTCGCCGCTTCCAGGATGAAGAAGCGCAGCGCGACAAAGCGATCATGCCGTACAAAATCGTCGAAGCCGACAACGGCGACGCCTGGCTGGAAGTGAAAGGCCAGAAAATGGCTCCGCCGCAGATCTCTGCGGAAGTGCTGAAAAAAATGAAGAAAACGGCGGAAGATTACCTGGGCGAACCGGTAACTGAAGCGGTTATCACCGTACCGGCTTACTTCAACGACGCCCAGCGTCAGGCGACCAAAGACGCCGGCCGCATCGCGGGTCTGGAAGTCAAACGCATCATCAACGAACCGACCGCTGCGGCCCTGGCCTACGGCCTGGACAAAGAAGTCGGCAACCGCACCATCGCGGTTTATGACCTGGGCGGCGGTACTTTCGATATCTCTATCATCGAAATCGACGACGTTGACGGCGAAAAAACCTTTGAAGTGCTGGCGACCAACGGTGACACCCACCTGGGTGGCGAAGACTTCGACAGCCGTCTGATCAACTACCTGGTGGAAGAGTTCAAGAAAGATCAGGGTATCGATCTGCGCAACGATCCGCTGGCGATGCAGCGCCTGAAAGAAGCCGCTGAGAAAGCGAAGATTGAACTGTCTTCCGCTCAGCAGACCGACGTTAACCTGCCGTACATCACTGCAGACGCGACCGGTCCAAAACACATGAACATCAAAGTGACTCGCGCCAAACTCGAGTCTCTGGTTGAAGATCTGGTTGCGCGTTCTATCGAGCCGCTGAAAGTGGCGCTGAAAGACGCAGGCCTGTCGGTTTCCGACATCCAGGACGTGATCCTGGTGGGCGGCCAGACCCGTATGCCAATGGTGCAGAAGAAAGTCGCAGACTTCTTCGGCAAAGAACCGCGTAAAGACGTGAACCCGGACGAAGCGGTTGCCGTAGGCGCTGCGGTACAGGGCGGCGTGTTGGCCGGTGATGTGAAGGACGTTCTGCTGCTGGACGTGACCCCGCTGTCGCTGGGTATCGAAACCATGGGCAGCGTGATGACGCCGCTGATCACCAAAAACACCACGATCCCGACCAAGCACAGCCAGGTGTTCTCTACTGCGGAAGACAACCAGTCTGCAGTAACCATCCACGTGCTGCAGGGTGAGCGTAAGCGCGCCAGCGATAACAAATCTCTGGGCCAGTTCAACCTGGACGGCATCCAGGCGGCACCGCGCGGCATGGCGCAGATCGAAGTGACCTTCGATATCGATGCCGACGGCATCCTGCACGTGTCTGCCAAAGACAAGAACACCGGTCGTGAGCAGAAGATCACCATCAAGGCGTCTTCTGGCCTGAACGAAGACGAAATCCAGAAAATGGTGCGCGATGCCGAGCTGAACGCTGAAGCTGACCGCAAGTTCGAAGAGCTGGTACAGACGCGTAACCAGGCGGATCACCTGATCCACGGTACTCGCAAGCAGCTGGAAGAAGCGGGCGACAAACTGCCGGCGGAAGATAAAACGGCGATCGAAGCGGCGCTGAAAGATCTGGAAGCGGCGGTGAAAGGCGAAGATAAAGCCGAGATCGAAGCGAAGACTCAGGCGCTGGTGCAGGTTTCCGGCAAGCTGCTGGAAATGGCTCAGGCGCAGCAGGCTCAGCAGGGTGCTGACGCCGGCGCGGACAACGCGGCGCAGAAAGACGACGACGTGGTTGACGCTGAGTTCGAAGAAGTTAAAGACAAAAAATAATCGCCCTTAAGCGGGCACGGGGCGGCCGAGATGCCGCTACCGGAAACCAGCACGGGCGTCGAGGCAACTCTGCGCCCGTGCACGCATGTTAAGGGTAAGCGAAAGAATGGCGAAGAAAGACTATTACGAGATTCTCGGCGTCAGCAAGACGGCGGATGAACGTGAGATCAAAAAGGCGTATAAACGCCTGGCGATGAAATACCATCCTGACCGCAACCAGGAACAAGACGCCGAAACCAAGTTTAAAGAAGTTAAAGAAGCTTACGAAGTCCTGACCGACGACCAGAAACGCGCGGCCTACGACCAGTATGGCCACGCGGCCTTTGAACAGGGCGGCATGGGCGGCGGCGGCTTTGGCGGCGGTGCCGACTTCAGCGATATCTTTGGCGACGTGTTTGGCGATATCTTCGGCGGAGGCCGCCGTCAGCGCGCCAGCCGCGGTTCCGATCTGCGCTATAACATGGAGCTGACCCTCGAGGAAGCGGTACGTGGCGTCACCAAAGAGATCCGCATCCCGACGCTGGAAGAGTGCGACGTCTGCCACGGCAGCGGCGCCAAGCCGGGCAGTTCACCGGTCACCTGCCCAACCTGTCACGGTCAAGGCCAGGTGCAAATGCGTCAGGGCTTCTTCACCGTGCAGCAGGCGTGTCCACACTGCCATGGCCGCGGCCAGATCATCAAAGATCCGTGCAACAAGTGCCACGGCCACGGCCGGGTTGAGAAATCCAAAACGCTGTCGGTGAAAATTCCGGCCGGCGTCGATACTGGCGACCGCATCCGCCTGGCGGGTGAAGGCGAAGCCGGCGAGCACGGCGCACCGGCGGGCGATCTGTACGTTCAGGTGCAGGTGAAGGCGCACCCGATCTTCGAGCGTGAAGGCAACAACCTGTACTGTGAAGTGCCGATCAACTTCGCCATGGCAGCGCTGGGCGGCGAGATTGAAGTGCCGACGCTGGATGGCCGGGTGAAACTGAAGGTGCCTTCGGAGACCCAAACCGGCAAGCTGTTCCGCATGCGCGGCAAGGGTGTGAAATCGGTGCGTGGGGGCAGCCAGGGCGACCTGCTGTGCCGCGTAGTGGTGGAAACACCGGTCAATCTGAACGACAAGCAGAAGCAACTGTTGCGTGAGCTGGAAGAGAGCCTGGGCGGCCCATCCGGCGACAAGAACAGCCCGCGCTCGAAGAGCTTCTTCGACGGGGTGAAAAAGTTCTTTGACGACCTGACTCGTTAACCTTCTGTTTCTGTTGGTTTATGTTAGAACCCCGGGCATTTGCCCGGGGTTTTTATTTGCGTGCTATAACGCTCATTCCCTAAGAATAATGTGATTTACTCGTGCTTTTGATCGGTTTTTTCGAGTTATTTAGCATTTATAAACTTATTTTTTCGAACTAAAACGCCCTCTATACTCACTTCATGACTGTGGTTCGCAGGGCACTACGTCCTGCACAGATTTGGAGAGACGTACTGTGACCAACATCATTCGTCAATTTTTACGTCAGGAAGCCGCGGGCGGCATCATTCTGATCGCGGCGGCGATCGTCGCACTGATCATGGCCAACAGCCCGGCGCAGGGGATCTATCAGGCATTTCTTAACCTGCCGGTGATGGTGAAAATTGCTTCGCTGGAGATCGCCAAGCCGCTGCTGCTGTGGATCAACGACGGCCTGATGGCCATCTTCTTCCTGGTGGTGGGGCTCGAGGTCAAGCGCGAGCTGATGCAAGGCTCGCTGTCCGGGCGTGACAAGGCGGTATTTCCGGCGATCGCCGCACTGGGCGGCATGCTGGCGCCGGCGCTGATTTACCTGCTTTTCAACGGCGCGGATGAAGTCACTCGCCAGGGTTGGGCAATCCCGGCGGCGACCGATATCGCCTTCGCGCTGGGCGTAATGGCGCTGCTGGGCAACCGCGTGCCGACTAGCCTGAAAGTATTCCTGCTGGCGTTGGCGATCATCGATGACCTGGGCGTGATTATCATCATCGCGCTGTTCTACACCCACGAAGTGTCGATGGTGGCGCTGGGCGTGGCAGCGGCGGCGACGGTGCTGCTGGCGGTGATGAACTGGCGTGGCGTGGGAAAAACCTCGCTGTATATGATGGTTGGCCTGGTGTTGTGGGTGGCGATCCTCAAGTCCGGGGTGCACGCGACGTTGGCCGGGGTGATCGTCGGCTTTATGATCCCGCTGAACGTCAAGAAGGGGCCATCGCCATCGGAAACGCTGGAGCATGAGCTGCACCCGTGGGTCGCGTTTATGATCCTGCCGCTGTTCGCTTTCGCTAACGCCGGGGTCTCTTTGCAGGGCGTATCGCTGGAAGGATTGACGTCGCTGCTGCCGGTCGGGATTGCGGCTGGCTTGTTTATCGGTAAGCCGCTGGGGATTTTCCTCTTCAGCCTGCTGGCGGTAAAAATGGGCATCGCCCGTTTGCCTGAAGGCATCGGCTTCAAACAGGTATTTGCCGTTTCGGTGCTTTGCGGTATTGGTTTCACCATGTCGATTTTTATCGCCTCGCTGGCGTTCGGCGAGGCGGATATGGCGCTCAGCACCTATTCCCGTCTGGGGATCCTGTTGGGCTCGACGGCTGCGGCGGTGGTAGGGTATGGATTGCTGCGTCTGGCGTTGCCGCGCGTACGTTAATCCTGAATGTGCCCGGTAAGGGCACATAATAAAATGGCTGGTCGGAGCTGTACGGTATAAAATATGTGCAGCTTCGGCCGTTCTTCGTTGGGACTAATGGGGCTATACGTTGTCTGAAGCAGGGAAAGGAAGTTTGTCGCTCGTCACGGCACACCGTTTGCCGCTGCGAAACGTTGTTAAGGAGAGCCGCTCGTGAGGATGTCGCATATCAACTTTAATCACCTTTACTATTTCTGGCAGGTCTGCAAGGCCGGTTCCGTGGTCGGCGCCGCTGAAGCGTTGTTTCTGACGCCGCAGACCATCACCGGCCAGATCAAGGCGCTGGAAGAGCGGTTGGACGGCAAGCTGTTCAAACGCCAGGGGCGCGGGTTGGTGCCTTCGGAGCTGGGGCAGTTGGTGTTCCGCTATGCTGACAAGATGTTTATGCTCAGCCAGGAAATGCTGGATATCGTCAACTATCGCAAAGAGTCGAATCTGCTGTTCGACGTCGGCGTGGCGGACGCGCTGTCGAAGCGCCTGGTCAGCCAGGTGTTGGAAACGGCGGTGGTGGTGGACAACGAACAGATCCACCTGCGTTGTTTTGAATCGACGCACGAGATGCTGCTGGAGCAGCTCAGCCAGCACAAGCTGGATATGATCCTGTCGGATTGCCCGGTGGACTCCAGCCAGCAGGAAGGGCTGTTCTCGCTGAAGCTGGGCGAGTGCGGCATCAGCTTCTTCTGTCGCCAGCCGGCGCCGGAGTTGCCGTTCCCGGCCTGCCTGGAGCAGCGTAAGTTGCTGATCCCCGGCCGCCGTTCGATGCTGGGGCGCAAACTGCTCAACTGGTTCAATACGCAGGGCATCCAGGTGGAGATTCTGGGCGAGTTCGACGATGCGGCGCTGATGAAGGCTTTCGGCATGTACCACAACGCGATCTTCGTGGCGCCGACGCTGTATGCGCAGGATACCTACAACGATGATAACGTGGTGGAGATTGGACGTATAGACAGCGTGCAGGAGGAGTATTACATCATCTTCGCCGAGCGCATGATCCAGCATCCGGCGGTGCAGCGCGTCTGCAACAAAGACTTCTCGGCGCTGTTTTCCTGCTAGCGGTTCACTGAACGCAGGGCGTAAAAAAACCGGCCTGAGCCGGTTTTTTTATCAAGCAGATAACGAAATGCTTACTGCATTGCGTTGATGCGTGCAGTCAGGTTTGACTTATGACGCGCTGCTTTGTTTTTGTGGATCAGGCCTTTAGCTGCCTGACGGTCCACCAGTGGCTGCATTACCAGGAATGCATTTTGTGCTGCTTCTTTGTCGCCAGCTGCGATAGCTGCGTCTACCTTCTTGATGAAGGTACGCACCATTGAGCGACGGCTTGCGTTATGCTTGCGGCGTTTCTCAGACTGTACGGCGCGTTTCTTAGCTGATTTGATATTAGCCAAGGTCCAACTCCCAAATATATTCTATTGAGGACAATTCAAAGGCCGAGGAATATGCCCTTTTAGCCTTCGTTTGTCAATGGATTTGTGCAAATAAGCGCCGTTTGTACAGGCGGCACTCGCTACGTTGTGATGGCGCAGGATTTTACCAGCTTCGCTCTTGGGAATACAGTGTTTCGCGAGAAAATTCGCCAATGATTTGCCGCGGCGGGCGCAAGCCGTTGGCCGCGGTCGAGAATCGGCCCGGCGGCGCGGGATAAACTGCGGTGAAGCCGTTTCACGCGCAGATTATCTCCGGTATGGTATGTCTATTACATAAAGGCACCAATCGCGGGTTAACCTTACCGGCTGTACAAGGTATAATCCGCCGATTTCCACTGTTTTGAGCCAGCTATGGAGCTAATTCGCGGCATTCACAATATCCGGGCGCGCCACCATGGTTGCGTGCTCACCATCGGCAACTTTGACGGCGTACACCGCGGTCATCAGGCGCTGCTGGAGCAGTTGAAGCAACAAGGGCAACGCCTCGGGCTGCCGGTGATGGTCATGATCTTTGAGCCGCAGCCGCTGGAGATGTTCGCCGCAGACAAGGCGCCGGCCCGTTTGACGCGCCTGCGCGACAAGGCCAACTACCTGGCGCAGGCGGGCGTTGATTACCTGCTGTGCGTCAAGTTCGATCCGCGTTTTGCCGCCAACACCGCGCAGGCGTTCGTCGCCGAGCTGCTGGTGGAGAAGCTCGGCGTCAAATTCCTGATGGTGGGGGATGATTTTCGCTTTGGCGCCGGGCGTCAGGGCGATTTTCCGCTATTGCAGCAGGCCGGAAAAGAGTACGGCTTCGACGTGGTCAGCACCCCGACCTTCCGCGAAGGCGACCGGCGCATCAGCAGTACGGCGATCCGCACTGCGCTGAGCGAGGACGATCTGCCGCTGGCGGAGACCCTGTTGGGCCACCCGTACAGCATCTCCGGGCGCGTGGTGCACGGCGATGAGCTGGGCCGCACCATCGGCTTCCCGACCGCCAACCTGCCGCTCAAGCGCCTGGTGGCGCCGGTGAAAGGGGTGTATGCGGTGGAGGTGTACGGCCTGGGGCCGCAGCCGCTGCCGGGCGTGGCCAACATCGGCACGCGCCCGACCGTCGCCGGCGTGCGCCAGCAGCTGGAAGTGCATCTGCTGGATGTCACAATGGATCTTTACGGGCGCCATATTGAGGTGGTGCTCCGCGCAAAATTGCGCAATGAACAACGGTTTGCTTCGCTCGATGCCCTGAAGCAGCAAATCGCCAATGATGTGGTGACGGCCCGGAAGTTCTTCGGGCTACAGACACCGGTTTAATCTCTATAGCCGAAAACGGAACCGAGAATCTAATGAGTGACTACAAGAATACCCTGAACTTGCCGGAAACAGGGTTCCCGATGCGCGGCGATCTCGCCAAGCGCGAACCTGGCATGCTGCAACGTTGGTATGAACAGGATCTGTACGGGATTATTCGTACTGCCAAAAAGGGCAAAAAAACCTTCATTTTGCATGACGGCCCTCCGTATGCGAACGGCAGCATTCACATTGGTCACTCGGTTAACAAGATTCTCAAAGACATTATCATCAAGTCGAAAGGGATGGCCGGCTTCGACTCGCCTTATGTGCCGGGTTGGGATTGCCACGGCCTGCCGATCGAACTGAAGGTGGAACAGCTGTACGGCAAACCGGGCGAGAAGCTGACGGCGGCCGAGTTCCGCCAGAAGTGCCGCGAGTACGCGGCCGAGCAGGTTGAAGGCCAGAAGAAGGACTTCATCCGCCTGGGCGTGCTGGGCGACTGGGATCGTCCCTACCTGACCATGGATTTCAAAACCGAAGCCAACATTATCCGCGCGCTGGGCAAGATCATCAGCAACGGCCACCTGCTGAAAGGCGCCAAGCCGGTTCACTGGTGCACCGACTGCGGCTCATCGCTGGCGGAAGCGGAAGTGGAGTACTACGACAAGACTTCGCCGTCTATCGACGTGACCTTCCATGCGGCCGACGCGGCTGCCGTGGCGGCCAAGTTTGGCGTGAGCCACTTCAACGGCGCCATCTCGCTGGTTATCTGGACCACCACCCCGTGGACCCTGCCGGCCAACCGGGCGATCTCGCTGCACCCGGACTTCACCTATCAACTGGTGCAGGTTGACGGCCAGTGCCTGATCCTGGCGGCCGAACTGGTGGAAAGCGTGATGAAACGCGCCGGCATCACCGAGTGGACGGTGCTGGGCAGCTGCAAAGGCGCCGATCTGGAGCTGTTGCGCTTCAAACATCCGTTCATGGACTTCGACGTGCCGGCGATCCTCGGCGAGCACGTGACGCTGGACGCCGGTACCGGTGCGGTGCACACCGCGCCAGGCCACGGCCCGGACGACTTCGTGATCGGCCAGAAATACGGCCTGGAAGTGGCCAACCCGGTAGGGCCGAACGGCTGCTACCTGACCGGCACCTACCCGCTGCTGGACGGCAAGTTCGTTTTCAAGGCCAACGATCTGATCGTCGATCTGCTGCGTGACAAAGGCGCGCTGCTGCACGTCGAGAAGTTCTTGCACAGCTATCCGTGCTGCTGGCGCCACAAGACGCCGATCATCTTCCGCGCCACGCCGCAATGGTTCATCAGCATGGATCAGAAAGGCCTGCGTCAGCAGTCGCTGGAAGAGATTAAGGGCGTGCAGTGGATCCCGGATTGGGGCCAGGCGCGCATCGAAATGATGGTCGCCAACCGCCCGGACTGGTGCATCTCGCGTCAGCGCACCTGGGGCGTGCCGATGTCGCTGTTCGTGCACAAAGAGACCGAGCAGCTGCACCCGCGCACCGTTGAGCTGATGGAAGAAGTGGCCAAGCGCGTCGAGCAAGACGGCATTCAGGCCTGGTGGGATCTGGACGCGGCCGACATCCTCGGCGCGGAAGCCGCCGACTACGTGAAAGTGCCGGATACGCTGGACGTGTGGTTCGATTCCGGTTCTACCCACGCCTCTGTTGTCGATGTGCGCCCTGAATTCAACGGCCACGGCGCCGACATGTATCTGGAAGGCTCCGACCAACACCGCGGCTGGTTCATGTCATCGCTGATGATCTCCACCGCGATGAAGGGCAAGGCGCCTTACAAGGAAGTGCTGACTCACGGCTTCACCGTCGACGGCCAGGGCCGCAAGATGTCCAAGTCGATCGGCAACACCGTCAGCCCGCAGGACGTGATGAACAAGCTCGGCGGCGACATTCTGCGTCTGTGGGTGGCGTCGACCGATTACACCGGCGAGATCGCGGTATCCGACGAGATCCTCAAGCGTTCCGCCGACTCTTACCGCCGCATCCGCAACACCGCGCGCTTCCTGCTGGCCAACCTGAACGGGTTCGAGCCGAGCACCGACTGCGTGGCGCCTGAAGACATGGTGGTGCTGGATCGCTGGGCGGTCGGCCGCGCGCTGGCGGCGCAGCAGGATATCGAACAGGCTTACGCCAACTACGATTTCCATGAAGTGGTGCAGCGTCTGATGCAGTTCTGTTCGGTCGAGATGGGCTCCTTCTACCTGGATATCATCAAGGATCGCCAGTACACCGCCAAGAGCGACAGCGTCGCCCGCCGCAGCTGCCAGACCGCGCTGTATCACATCATGGAAGCGCTGGTGCGCTGGATGGCGCCGATCATGTCGTTCACCGCAGACGAGATCTGGGGCTTCATGCCGGGCAAACGCGCGCAGTACGTGTTCACCGAAGAGTGGTACGACGGCCTGTTCGGGCTGGCGGAAGGCGAGCCGATGAACGACGCTTTCTGGGCTGAGCTGCTGAAAGTGCGCGGCGAAGTGAACAAGGTGCTGGAGCAGGCGCGTGCCGACAAACGCCTCGGTGGTTCGCTGGAAGCGGCGGTGACGCTGTATGCCGACAGCGAGCTAGCGGCTCGCCTGAACAGCCTGCAGGATGAGCTACGCTTTGTGCTGCTGACCTCCGCGGCAAGCGTTGCGCCATTGGCGGATGCGCCGGCCGACGCGCAGGCCTCCGAGCTGCTGAAAGGGCTGAAGATCGCCTTCAGCACGGCGCCAGGTGAGAAGTGCCCGCGCTGCTGGCATTACACCACCGATATCGGTCTGGTGGCGGAGCACGCAGACATCTGCGGCCGCTGTGTGAGCAACGTCGCCGGTGACGGCGAGAAGCGTAACTTTGCCTGAGAACTCGCGCCTGATGAGTAAACCAATTTGTTCGACCGGCCTGCGTTGGCTGTGGGTTGTAGTGGCGGTGCTGGCGCTGGATTTCGGCAGCAAGCAGTGGATCCTCGCTAACTTTACGCTGGGCCAGTCCCAGCCGTTGATCCCGTCGTTCAACCTGTTTTACGCGCGCAACTACGGCGCTGCGTTCAGCTTCCTGGCCGATCACGGCGGTTGGCAGCGCTGGTTCTTCGCCGGCATCGCCATCGCCATCGTCGCGGTGCTGCTGGTGATGATGTACCGCAGCGCGGCGCAGCAGAAGCTGAACAACATCGCCTACGCCTTCATCATCGGTGGGGCGTTGGGCAACCTGTTCGATCGCCTGTGGCACGGTTTTGTGGTCGATTTCATCGACTTCTACGTCGGTGACTGGCACTACCCGACCTTCAATCTGGCGGACAGCTTTATCTGCGTGGGTGCGGCGATGATCGTGCTGGAAGGTTTCCTGTCGCCGGCGAACAAAGGCGCAAAGAGTAAAGGTGAGTAATATGACGGCTCAGGTTATCAGTGACAGCGCAGTGCTGGTTCACTTTACGCTGAAACTGGAAGACGGTTCGACCGCCGAATCTACCCGCAGCAGCGGCAAACCGGCGCTGTTCCGTCTGGGTGACGGCAGCCTGTCGGCGCCGCTGGAAGCGCAACTGCTCGGCCTGCGAGCGGGCGACAAGTGTGCCTTTACCCTGCAGCCGGAAGCGGCGTTCGGCGCGGAGAACCCGGATCTGGTCCAGTTCTTCTCGCGCCGCGACTTCGCGGAAACCGGCGTGCCGGACGTGGGTACCATCATGCTGTTTACCGCCATCGACGGCAGCGAAATGCCGGGCGTGGTGCGCGCGGTGGCGGAGGATTCAATCACCGTCGATTTCAACCATCCGCTGGCGGGCCATCCGGTGACCTTCGACATTGAAGTGCTGGAGATCGATCCGCAGCAGGAGGAGACGCATGCAAATATTGCTGGCTAACCCGCGTGGCTTCTGCGCCGGGGTTGATCGTGCGATCAGCATCGTGGAACGTGCGCTGGAGCTGTATGGCGCGCCGATCTACGTACGGCATGAAGTGGTGCACAACCGCTACGTGGTTGACAGCCTGCGTGAGCGGGGCGCCGTGTTTATCGAAGAGATCGCCGAAGTGCCGGACGGTTCTATCCTGATCTTCTCGGCGCACGGCGTGTCTCAGGCGGTACGCGCCGAAGCCAAGGCGCGCGATCTGACCATGTTGTTCGACGCCACTTGCCCATTGGTGACCAAGGTGCATATGGAAGTGGCGCGCGCCAGCCGCCGCGGCACCGAAGCGATTCTGATTGGCCATGCCGGTCATCCGGAGGTGGAAGGCACCATGGGCCAGTACAGCAACCCGAAGGGCGGCATGTACCTGGTCGAATCGCCGGAAGACGTGTGGAAGCTGCAGGTGAAAGACGAAAGCAATCTGTGCTTCATGACGCAGACCACGCTGTCGGTTGATGATACCTCGGACGTGATTGACGCGCTGCGTCAGCGCTTCCCGAGCATTATCGGTCCGCGTAAGGATGACATTTGCTACGCCACCACCAACCGTCAGGAAGCGGTGCGTAACCTGGCAGGCGATGCGGATGTGGTGCTGGTGGTGGGGTCAAAGAACTCTTCCAACTCTAACCGTCTGGCTGAACTGGCGCAGCGCGTGGGCAAACCGGCTTATCTGATCGATTCGGCGGCGGATATTCAGGAGAGCTGGCTGAGCGAAGCGCGCAATATCGGCGTTACCGCCGGCGCCTCGGCACCGGACGTGCTGGTGCAGGAGGTGATTTCTCGCCTGAAAGCGCTGGGCGGCCTGGACGTGCATGAAATCAGCGGGCGTGAAGAGAACATCGTGTTTGAAGTGCCTAAAGAGCTGCGGGTGGACGTTCGTCAGATTGACTGACATGCGCCGGCGGATGACTGCGGGGAGCTTAGGCTTCCCGTTTTTTTTGGAATCGTGCCGCGTTAAAAATAACATGCCATGCATATTCAAATTTTCTGCTAACTAAAGTCAAATTTATTCTGAGTATTTGAAATAACGGCGGTGTATTTAATTATAAAGGCTGGCGAAAAGTCATTAATCAGAATATCATTAGGCTGCAATCTAAATGAGGCCCGGTGTTGGCAAAGTGATTACAATAATTACAATAATGGATGTTGCAGATGTTTCTTATTTTATTCCTGTCGAATATGTTCTACGGCCGTTAATCCCTTCTCCTGCAAATAGAGTTTCATATGTTCCAGCAACCGTCTGACTTTTAATGGCTGGATCTCCCTGCGCGGCATAATGGCATAGCAATTAATTTCCGGTAACCGCCAATCGGGCAATATTTCAATCAGCTCACCGCTGCGCAATTCACGTTCAACGTTGGCGAAGAAATTGCGAATGATCCCCTTGCCGGTCAGCGCCAACTCCTTCATCGCCATACCGCTGTTGGTGAACAAACGCCCCGTCATACGCATGCGGTGTTCGCCGCCGTCGCGATGGATAAGACGGACAAACTGCGGGTTGCCGAGCGGTGTAAAGGTGACCCAGTGGTGATGGCTCAGCGCCTGCGGTGAATCCGGCACGCCGTGGTGTGCCAGGTAGGCCGGTGAGGCGCATAACACTTCACGGCAGCGCGCCAGCCGCGTGGAAACGTAGCTGGAGTCGGCCAGCACGCCGCCACGTATCGCCAGATCGATGCGTTGCGTGATGAGGTCTATCTTCTCATCGTGGATTTCCAGTCGCAGCGTAAGCTGCGGGTGTTCATCGAGGAAGCTTTGCAGCGCCGGCACCAGATAGTGGGTGGCGAATTCAGTGGAGGTGGCGACACGCAGTTCGCCGACCAGCTCGCCACGCAGCGCGGCGATCCGTTGTTGGCCACGTTCGGCTGCGTGGATCATCAGCAGGCAATCTTCATAAAAACACAATCCTGCTTCGGTCAGACTCAATGAACGCGTCGATCGCAACAGTAATTGAATGCCCAGATGTTCCTCCAGCTGGCGAATATGTTGGCTGACGGCGGAGGTCGTCATGCCCAATTCTTTTGCCGCCATGCTGAATGCGCCGCAATCGACCACTTTTGAGAAAATGGCCATGCGTTTTAAAATATTGCTCATAGTTTGTTAAGCACAACTTAACCAAGATTGTGAATTATACGGGCTAATAATATAGCACCATCTCTTCTATATTGCCTGAAGCATATAAACGCCGGGCTGATTATTATTTTGCAGAGATTTTTTCTCTTTTTGATAAATCTTATTGCGCTTATCAATAATACACCCGCGCCACATCGCAACAGGAGCTCATTGTGGACAGCGCTCAGAAAGAAGAAATATCGTTAAAGATCCTACGTGAATTATTGCAATACCGCCGCCGTTTCCCCGGCGACGACACCTCGATCGCCGAAGAAGAACGGCGGGTCACTCAGGTGCAATTGCCGCGCATTCGGGCATTCATCGAAAACGAGCAACGTATCGAATTCGTGCTGCCGGCCTTCCCGACCAAGTCGCCCAACACCAACAAGGTGATCGGTGCGGTGCCGGACATGGCGGAGCGGCTGTCGTTGATCTTCCTCAACTCGCTGTGCCAGCGCATTCAGCTCTATTACCCGCCGGGGGCGCATATCGTTATCTGCTCCGACGGTCACGTGTTCGGCGATCTGATCCGCGTCAGCGACGACGCGATCAACCACTATCAGCGCGAGATTGAAAGCCTGCTGCATGAAGTGGGCGCGACATACCTGAGCGTGTTCAACCTCGGCGATGTCAAAGGCCTGGCGGAGCATACCGATGATTATGATCTGCTGCGCCGATTGTTGGTGGAGGGCTATGCCGAATCGGAAGAGGCGATCAAACAGCAACTGATGCAGGACGAACAGGGCCTCTTGCTGTACCGCGCCATCACGCGCTTCCTGTATGAAGACAGCCAACTGCCGGGCTACAGCGGTTCCAACGCCGCGCTGCAGAAAGACGCCAAACAGCGCGCTTGCGGCGTGATCCAGCGCAGCTGGGCCTGGGGCAATCTGCTGGCGCAGCACTTCCCGGCGGCGATCCGTCTGTCGATTCACCCGCAGCCGGTCGACAGTCTGAAAATGGGTATCCACATGATGCCGACCAAAGACGACTGGCTGACGCCGTGGCACGGCGTGGCAGCCAACGTGAACGGCCAGTTCGTGCTGATGAAACGTAAAGACGCGCAGAGCCTGGACGGCGAGCTGGTAGAGATCCGCGGCACGCCGAGCCATTACCTGATCGAACAACCGCAGATGGCCTGAGGCCGCTGCATGCTTTTGCGCCCGAAATCCTGACGGGCGCGTTTTTGACGGCACGTTGCCGTGTGAGCAGCACATTCGATGCAAGGAGAATACTGATGAACAACCAACCGCTTAATTGCCATATCCAACCGAATACCCCGTTCGGCGCGATCCTGACGCCGCAGCATCCGGGGCAAAAGATCGGCGAGCTACCGGTGGCGGCGCTGCGAGCGCTGGCGCAGGAGCACCACTTGCTGGTGCTGCGCGGATTCGACTCCGGTTTCAGCGATGGGGAGGTTCTGACGCGCTACGCCGAGCAGTGGGGCGAGATCATGATGTGGCCGTTCGGCGCGGTGCTGGACGTGAAGGAACATCCTGACGCCAAGGATCATATTTTCGACAGCAGCTACGTCCCGCTGCATTGGGATGGCATGTATAAGCCGACCATCCCCGAGTTCCAGCTGTTCCACTGCGTGGCGGCGCCGTCGCAGGACGAAGGCGGGTGCACTACCTTCGTCGATACCACGCGGTTGCTGGCCAATGCGGACGAAACGTTGCTGGATCAGTGGCTGTCGGTGTCGATCACCTACCGCATCAAGCAGGTGGTGCATTACGGCGGAGAAGTCTGTTCGCCGTTGGTGGTGCAGCACCCGAACGGCAGGGGCTTGATCATGCGCTACAATGAACCGCCGACGGAGGGGAAAAAATTCCTCAACCAGCATGCGCTGGAATATCACGGCGTGCCGGAACAACAGCAGGAACAGTTCCATCACACTCTGCAGCAGCACCTGTACGATCCGCGTCACTATTATGCCCATCAGTGGCAACAGGGCGACGTGGTGGTGGCGGACAATTTCTCGCTGCTGCACGGCCGTGAGGGCTTTACCGCCCGTTCCGCGCGTCATTTGCAGCGCGTGCATATTCAGAGCAACCCGGTGTGCGCCAATCTGGCGCTGAAGCCGGCAAACGCAGAAGCGTAAAGGAGCATTATGGCAAGGATACTGATGGCGGCGGTCGCCACTCCGGGGCACGTCTACCCGATGTTGGCCATCGCTCGCCACCTGATTGCCCAAGGGCATCAGGTGCGGGTGATGACCGGCGCGCTGTTCCGCGAACGCGCCGAAGCGGCTGGGGCGAGCTTCGTGCCGTTCGACGCGCAGGTGGATTTCGACTATCGCCACCTGGAGGAGCATTTCCCCGAGCGCGCCGCGCTGCCGCCGGGCAATGCGCAGATGGCGCTGGCGCTGAAAGATTTCTTCGCCGCGCCGATCCCGCTGTTGGATCGTCAGCTGCGTGCGGCCATCGCCGCCGAAAAGACCGATCTGCTGATGGTGGAGAACTGCTTCTACGGCGTGCTGCCGCTGCTGCAGTCCGCCGAACGGCCGCCGGTCTTCGGGATCGGCGTCACGCCGCTGTCGTATTCTTCGCGCGACGCCATTTTCTATGGCCCGCGCATCCCGCCGGCGCTGCTGCCGCGGGCGCTGACCCGCGAGCAATTGGTGGATGAAGCGACGCGGGTGTTGCTTGATGAGGTGCAGCAAAGCTTTGATGCCGCGCTGGTGCAAGCGGGCGGGCGGCCGCTGAATCGCCCGTTTACCGATGCGCTGATCGGCGGCTGCGAGCGTTTCCTGCAGTTGGCCACCACGGCGCTGGAATATGAGCGCGACGACCTGCCGAGCGGTGTGCGCTTCGTCGGGCCGCTGCGCAGCGGTGGTCAACCGGCCGCGGAAGAGGCGCTGTGGGAGGAGGACGATCGTCGGCCGCTGGTGATCGTGTCTCAGGGCACGCTGGCCAATGTCGATCTGCATCAGCTGATCGTGCCGACGCTGCAGGCGCTGGCGCATCTGCCGGTGCGGGTGTTGGCCACCACCGGCGGGCGAGCGACCGAAGGGCTGATGGACGCGTTGCCGGACAACGCCCGAGTGCGGGCGTTCATCTCCTTCGAACACTGGTTACCGCAGGCGGCGCTGCTGATCACCAACGGCGGTTACGGCTCGATCAACTATGCGCTGGACAGCGGCGTGCCGCTGATTGTCGCCGGCACCGGCGAGGACAAGCTGGAGGCTGCCGCGCGCGTGGTGGCCGCCGGCTGCGGCATCAGTCTGCACACCAGCACGCCGAGCGCAGAACAGATCCTGGCGGCGGCGTCGCGTATTCTGCAGCAGCCGATCTATCGGCAACGCGCAGCGCTGGTGCGTGAGGACTATGCCCGCCACGATGCGCTTACGGCGATCGCCAACGAAGTGGCCGCCATTACCGCCTGACCTCGCAGTGTTCCTTTCCCCAGGCGCCGTTTTCGGCGCCTTTTTTCTGCATTTTCTTGCCATGGAAACTGCATGATTATGTACAATCGTCGCAGGCCGCCAAATCGGTTGAATGTTAATCTCACGACAGCGCCGCTGATGAAAGCGGGGGAATATCATAATTTTCTAATTATGAAATGAATCCTCTGGCGACGCTGAAGTGGGACGGTTACCCTGAATCGATAGCCTAATGGGATAGGCGTCAAAACAAGAAGAGAGCAAGCATGAGTGATTCACAAATCCGCATTGCGATTGCGGGCGCCGGCGGCCGGATGGGCCGTCAGTTGATCCAGGCGGTGCAGCAGGCGGAAGGCGTGGTGGTGGGAGCGGCGCTGTCGCGCCCGGGTTCAAGCCTGATCGGCGTCGACGCCGGCGAGCTGGCGGGCATCGGCGCGCTGGGCGTCAAGGTGAGCGACAGTCTGGATAACGTGGCGAGCGAGTTCGACATTCTGATCGACTTCACCCGCCCTGAAAGCACCCTGGGCTACCTGGAATTTTGCATGGCGCACCATAAGGCGATGGTGATTGGTACCACCGGCTTTGATGACGCCGGCAAGCAGGCGATCCGCGATGCGGCGCAGCATATCGGCATCGTGTTCGCCGCCAACTTCAGCGTCGGCGTCAACCTGGTGCTGAAACTGCTTGAGAAGGCCGCGCAGGTGATGGGCGACTATACCGATATCGAAATCGTTGAGGCGCACCATCGCCACAAAGTGGATGCGCCGTCGGGCACGGCGTTGGCCATGGGCGAAGCGATCGCCGGCGCGCTGGGGCGCGATCTGAAAAGCTGTGCGGTCTATGCGCGCGAAGGCCATACCGGCGAACGCGATCCGAAAAGCATCGGCTTTGCCACCATTCGCGCCGGCGACATCGTCGGCGAGCACACCGCGATGTTCGCCGACATCGGTGAACGGGTGGAAATCACCCATAAGGCCTCCAGCCGTATGACTTTTGCCAGCGGCGCGGTGCGCGCGGCTTCCTGGTTGCATAACCGGGATAAAGGCCTATTTGATATGCGCGATGTGCTAAGTTTGGACCAGATATAACTAAATTGAATACCATCGTGATGTGGTTGTGTTGATCATAATGCTATGATAATAGGGCAATAATTTTATTGTCCTTTTTTTTAACATGATAAATATTATGTTTTGTTTGCTTTGTCATTGAAGTGGTTGTTTTTATGTGTTTATCCTGCTGATTACCTCCGTTTTTTCCGCTTACAGCTTTTTTAGCGTCTTTTTCGTCCCATTCTGGCCGCGTTTTCCGTCATTCTTCCCCGCAACCGTTTCCTAGCCCCGGTTTTCTGTGTTTTTATCGCCGCTCACGCCGCATGAGCGCCGAGAACTGCAAAAATAAAACAAAAAATGGCGGTTTGGGTAGACAAGCCAGGCACTCATCATTAAAATGCGCCCAATTTGCCAAAAATTGGCCTCGCGGACGGTTTTTGCATTGATTTAGATCGCGATATCTGAATTAATATGCAAATATTGTGATTGATTATTCCTCGGAGGATGTTTTGATAAAGTCAGCGCTATTGGTTCTGGAAGACGGAACCCAATTCCACGGTCGGGCCATCGGGGCAGAGGGAACGGCAGTGGGGGAAGTGGTCTTCAATACGTCGATGACCGGTTATCAAGAAATCCTCACTGATCCTTCCTATTCCCGCCAGATCGTTACTCTTACTTATCCTCATATCGGCAATGTCGGCACCAATGCTTCCGACGAAGAATCCTCCGCAGTACACGCCCAAGGCCTCGTCATTCGTGACCTCCCGCTGATCGCCAGCAACTACCGCAGTGAAGAAAGCCTGTCCGACTACCTCAAGCGTCACAACATCGTGGCGATCGCCGATATCGATACCCGTAAATTGACCCGCCTGCTGCGCGAAAAAGGCGCCCAGAACGGCTGCATCGTTGCCGCCGATTCGCCGGACGCCGCGCTGGCCCTGGCCAAGGCGCAAGGCTTCCCGGGGTTGAAGGGCATGGATTTGGCGAAAGAGGTCACCACTCAAGAGGCCTACAGCTGGCAGCAAGGCAGCTGGACGCTTGAAGGCGATCTGCCGGAAGCCAAAACCGCCGCGGAACTGCCGTTCCACGTGGTGGCTTACGACTACGGCGCCAAGCGCAACATCTTGCGCATGCTGGTGGATCGCGGCTGCCGCCTGACCGTGGTGCCGGCGCAGACCCCAGCCGACGAAGTGCTGAAAATGAATCCGGACGGCATCTTCCTGTCCAACGGCCCGGGCGACCCGGAGCCGTGCGACTACGCCATCGCCGCCATCAAACAGTTCCTGGAAACCGACATTCCGGTGTTCGGCATCTGCCTGGGCCACCAGCTGCTGGCGCTGGCCAGCGGGGCGAAAACCATGAAGATGAAGCTCGGCCACCACGGCGGCAACCACCCGGTGAAGGATCTGGACAACAACACGGTGATGATCACCGCGCAGAACCACGGCTTTGCGGTAGATGAAAACAACCTGCCGGCGAATCTGCGCGTGACGCACAAATCGCTGTTCGACCACACGGTGCAGGGCATTCACCGCACCGACAAGGCGGCGTTCAGCTTCCAGGGGCACCCGGAAGCCAGCCCAGGCCCGCACGACGCCGCGCCGCTGTTCGATCACTTTATCGAACTGATTGAGACTTACCGTTCTAACGCCAAATAATCAGGAGCAGTAAAAAATGCCAAAACGTACAGACATAAAAAGCATCCTGATCCTCGGCGCGGGTCCGATCGTTATCGGCCAGGCGTGTGAGTTCGACTACTCGGGCGCCCAGGCGTGTAAAGCGCTGCGCGAAGAGGGCTACCGCGTCATTCTGGTCAACTCCAACCCGGCGACCATCATGACCGACCCGGAGATGGCCGACGCGACCTACATTGAGCCGATCCACTGGGAAGTGGTGCGCAAGATCATTGAAAAAGAGCGCCCGGATGCGGTGCTGCCGACCATGGGCGGCCAGACGGCGCTGAACTGCGCGCTGGAGCTGGAGCGTCAGGGCGTGCTGGCCGAGTTCGGCGTCACCATGATCGGCGCGACCGCCGATGCCATCGACAAGGCCGAAGACCGCCGCCGTTTCGACGTGGCGATGAAGAAAATCGGTTTGGATACCGCGCGTTCCGGCATCGCGCACACCATGGAAGAAGCGCTGGCGGTAGCCGCTGACGTCGGCTTCCCGTGCATTATCCGTCCTTCCTTTACCATGGGCGGCACCGGCGGCGGCATCGCCTACAACCGCGAAGAGTTCGAAGAGATCTGCGAACGCGGTCTGGACCTGTCGCCGACCAACGAGCTGCTGATCGACGAATCGCTGATCGGTTGGAAAGAGTACGAGATGGAAGTGGTGCGTGATAAGAACGACAACTGCATCATCGTTTGCTCCATCGAAAACTTCGACGCCATGGGCATCCACACCGGCGACTCGATCACCGTTGCGCCGGCCCAGACCCTGACCGACAAGGAATACCAAATCATGCGCAACGCCTCGATGGCGGTGCTGCGTGAGATCGGCGTTGAAACCGGCGGTTCCAACGTGCAGTTCTCGGTTAACCCGAAAACCGGCCGCCTGATCGTCATCGAGATGAACCCGCGCGTGTCGCGCTCTTCGGCGCTGGCGTCGAAAGCCACCGGCTTCCCGATCGCTAAGATCGCCGCCAAACTGGCGGTGGGCTATACCCTCGATGAGCTGATGAACGACATCACCGGCGGCCGCACTCCGGCGTCGTTCGAGCCGTCCATCGACTACGTCGTGACCAAGATCCCGCGCTTCAACTTCGAGAAGTTCGCCGGCGCCAACGATCGCCTGACTACCCAGATGAAGTCGGTCGGCGAAGTGATGGCCATCGGCCGCACCCAGCAGGAGTCGCTGCAGAAAGCGCTGCGCGGTCTGGAAGTGGGCGCCACCGGCTTCGATCCGAAAGTGAGCCTGGACGATCCGGAAGCGCTGACCAAAATCCGCCGCGAGCTGAAAGACGCCGGTTCCGACCGCATCTGGTACATCGCCGACGCCTTCCGCGCCGGTCTGTCGGTCGACGGCGTCTTCAACCTGACCAACGTCGATCGCTGGTTCCTGGTGCAGATTGAAGAGCTGGTGCGCCTGGAAGAGCAGGTAGCCGAAGCGGGCATCAATGGCCTGGACAAAGACTTCCTGCGCACGTTGAAGCGCAAGGGCTTCGCCGATGCGCGTCTGGCCAAGCTAGCCGGTGTCGCCGAGAGCGAAATTCGCAAGCTGCGTCACAGCCACGGTCTGCATCCGGTGTACAAGCGCGTGGATACCTGCGCGGCGGAATTCGCCACCGACACCGCCTACATGTACTCCACCTATGAAGAAGAGTGCGAGTCCAACCCGACCAACGACCGGCCGAAAGTGATGGTGTTGGGCGGCGGGCCGAACCGTATCGGCCAAGGCATCGAGTTTGACTACTGCTGCGTGCACGCCTCTCTGGCGCTGCGCGAAGACGGTTACGAGACCATCATGGTCAACTGTAACCCGGAAACCGTCTCCACCGACTACGACACCTCGGACCGCCTGTACTTTGAGCCGGTGACCCTGGAAGACGTGCTGGAAATCGTGCGCATCGAGAAACCAAAAGGCGTTATCGTACAGTACGGCGGCCAGACCCCGCTGAAGCTGGCGCGTGAGCTGGAAGCCGCAGGCGTGCCGATCATCGGTACCAGCCCGGACGCCATCGACCGTGCCGAAGACCGCGAACGCTTCCAGCAGGCGGTCAACCGCCTGGGCCTGAAGCAGCCGGCCAACGCCACCGTTACCGCCATCGAGCAGGCGGTCGAGAAGGCGGCGGGCATCGGCTATCCGCTGGTAGTGCGTCCTTCCTACGTGCTGGGCGGCCGGGCGATGGAAATCGTCTATGACGAAACCGACCTGCGCCGTTATTTCCAGACCGCGGTCAGCGTGTCCAACGATGCGCCGGTGTTGCTGGACCGCTTCCTGGACGACGCGGTGGAAGTGGACGTCGATGCTATCTGCGACGGCGAGCGCGTGCTGATTGGCGGCATCATGGAGCACATCGAGCAGGCGGGCGTGCACTCCGGCGACTCCGCGTGCTCACTGCCGGCGTACACCCTGAGCCAGGAAATTCAGGACGTGATGCGTCGCCAGGTGGAAAAACTGGCGTTCGAGCTGCAGGTGCGCGGTCTGATGAACGTGCAGTTCGCGGTGAAAGACAACGAAGTCTACCTGATTGAAGTCAACCCGCGCGCCGCGCGTACCGTGCCGTTCGTGTCCAAAG
The DNA here is from genome assembly GCF_051803255.1 of Serratia bockelmannii. Classification (NCBI taxonomy): domain Bacteria; kingdom Pseudomonadati; phylum Pseudomonadota; class Gammaproteobacteria; order Enterobacterales; family Yersiniaceae; genus Serratia; species Serratia bockelmannii. The sequence continues at coordinate 742,083 of NZ_CP196512.1, forward strand.
CGACCGGCGTGCCGCTGGCCAAAGTGGCCGCGCGCGTGATGGCGGGCAAAACGCTGGTTGAGCAGGGCGTGACCGAAGAAATTATCCCGCCGTACTACTCGGTGAAAGAAGTGGTGCTGCCGTTCAACAAATTCCCGGGCGTCGACCCGATTCTGGGGCCGGAAATGCGCTCTACCGGGGAAGTGATGGGCGTAGGCCGCACCTTCGCGGAAGCCTTCTCCAAAGCGATGCTGGGCAGCAACTCGGGCATGAAGAAGCAGGGCCGCGCGCTGCTGTCGGTGCGCGAAGGCGATAAAGCCCGCGTGGTCGATTTGGCCGCCAGCCTGCTGAAGCAGGGCTTCGAGTTGGATGCCACCCACGGCACCGCGGTGGTGCTGGGCGAAGCGGGCATCAACCCGCGTCTGGTCAACAAGGTGCACGAAGGGCGTCCGCATATTCAAGACCGTATCAAGAACGGCGAGTACACCTACATCGTCAACACCACGGCAGGCCGCCAGGCGATTGAGGACTCCAAGCTGATTCGCCGCAGCGCCCTGCAGTACAAGGTGCACTACGACACCACGCTGAACGGCGGCTTTGCCACCGCGATGGCGCTGAAAGCGGATCCGACCGAGCAGGTGACTTCGGTGCAGGAAATGCACGCGCGTATCGGCAAATAACCGCGCGAGAACGTTATGCCAGGGCGCTGCAGATGCAGCGCCTTTTTTTATTCAGCGAATTTGTCGGCTGGTGTTAAAAATTTCCGCTATCAATCAGTGGGCAAACTGTCACTCTGTGTGATTGGTATATGCTTGGTGTATTGGCAAGAAACGAAGGAACGACGATAACAATGATTCTGATAATTTATGCTCACCCGTATCCCCGGCATTCGCATGCCAATCAGCGCCTGCTGCAGGCGGTGAGGGATCTCCCCGAGGTAGAGGTGCGCTCGCTGTATGAGCTGTACCCCGATTTCAATATCGATATCAACGCCGAGCAACAGGCGCTGGAGCGCGCCGACCTGGTGGTGCTGCAGCATCCGATGCAGTGGTACAGCTTCCCGCCGCTGTTGAAGCTGTGGATCGACAAAGTGCTGGAGCACGGCTGGGCCTACGGCCACGACGGCAATGCGCTGGTGGGTAAAGACTGCCTGTGGGCAGTGACCAGCGGCGGCGACGAGCACCACTTCGAGCTGGGCGACTTTCCTAACTTCGCTACGCTGGCGCAGCCGCTGCAGGCTACGGCGATCTATTGCGGCATGAACTGGCAACCTTATTTCGCCGTGCACAACACCTTTACCTGCAACGAGCCGGCGCTGCTCGCCGCCGGCGAAGCCTACCGCCAGCGGTTGGTTGACTACCTGATGGAACATGCCGAAGCGGAAACCCGGGAGGCCAGCCATGGATAACCATCACATGATGATCGAGGGACTGATCTACCTCGGCTCCGCGGCGCTGTTCGTGCCGATCGCGGTGCGACTGGGGCTGGGCTCGGTGCTTGGCTACCTGATCGCCGGCTGTATTATCGGCCCCTGGGGGCTGAAGCTGGTGTCGGATGCCGAGTCGATCCTGACCTTCGCCGAGATCGGCGTGGTGCTGATGCTGTTTATCATCGGCCTGGAGCTGGATCCCAAGCGGCTGTGGACGCTGCGCGCCTCGGTGTTCGGCGGCGGCAGCATCCAAATGGTGGGCTGTGGCCTGGCGCTGAGCGCCTTCTGTTACTTCCTCGGCCTCAACTGGAAGGTGGCGCTGCTGATCGGTTTGACGCTGGCGCTTTCATCTACCGCCATCGCCATGCAGGCGATGAGCGAACGTAATTTGACGCCGTCGCCAATCGGCCGCAGTGCGTTTGCGGTGCTGCTGTTCCAGGATATCGCGGCGATCCCGCTGGTGGCGATGATCCCGCTGCTCGCCAGCAGCGGCGCCACCACCACGCTGGGCGCTTTCGTACTGTCGGCGGCCAAGGTGGTGGGCGCGTTGACGATGGTGGTGCTGCTCGGCCGCTACGTCACCCGCCCGCTGCTGCACTTTGTCGCCCGTTCGGGCATGCGCGAGGTGTTCAGCGCCGTGGCGCTGTTCCTGGTGTTCGGTTTTGGCATCCTGCTGGAGATGGCCGGACTGTCGATGGCGATGGGGGCGTTCCTCGCCGGGGTACTGCTGGCGAGCTCGGAATACCGTCACGCGCTGGAGAGCGATATTCAGCCGTTCAAGGGGTTGCTGCTGGGGCTGTTCTTTATCGGCGTTGGCATGTCGATTGACTTCGGCACCCTGTTCCATCACCCGCTGCTGATCGCCTCGCTGCTGCTGGGCTTTATGTTGATCAAGGCGGCGCTGCTGTGGCTGATTGGGCCGCTGCTCGGGGTGCCGAAGCGCCAGCGCGGCCTGTTCGCCATTCTGCTGGGCCAGGGCAGTGAGTTTGCCTTTGTGATTTTCAGCGCCGCGCAGCTGGCCGGCGTATTGCCGGTCGAATGGGCCAAATCGCTGACGCTGGCGGTAGCGCTGTCGATGGCGGCCACGCCGCTGTTGTTGGTGATCGCCGCGCAGCTGGAAAAAAATGCGCCGAAAGAGGAGCGCCCGGCTGACGTCATCGACGACGAGAATGCCAGCGTGATCATTGCCGGCTTCGGCCGTTTCGGCCAGATCGCCGGCCGTTTGCTGTTGGCCAACGGCGTGCACACCGTGGTACTGGATCACGATCCGGACCATATTGAAACGCTGCGCAAATTCGACACCAAGGTGTTTTACGGCGACGCCACGCGGGCCGATCTGCTGGAGGCCGCCGGCGCCGCTCACGCCAAGGTGCTGATCAACGCCATCGACGATGTGGAAGACAGCCTGGCGTTAACCGAGCTGGCCAGGCAGCACTTCCCGCATCTGAAGGTGGTGGCGCGGGCGCGCGACGTCGATCACTGGTATCAGCTGCGGCAGCTAGGGGTGGAAAAACCGGAGCGCGAAACTTTCGAAAGCTCGCTGCGCATCGGCCGTGAAACGCTGGAACTGCTGGGGCTGGACGCCTATGAGGCGCGCGAGAAGGCGGACACGTTCCGCCGCTATAACCTGAAGATGCTGGAAGACACGCTGGAGAATTATCAGGATACTGAATTCCGTATCGCCAGCCTGCAGCGAGCCAAGGAGATGCTCAGTGCGGCCATCGAGCAGGATCAGAATCGGCTGTCGCGGGTGCAGCAGACCGGCTGGCGCGGCAGTATCGACGGCAAGGCGCCGGAAGATGAGGTGGTGGAAGCCAAAGGATAACAGCAGGGGCGCCGTAATGGCGCCCCGTTTTTTTGCTTAGCTCAACGCGACCTTGATCCCTAAGGCGATCAGCATGCCGCCCAGCAATTTGTCGACGACCTTCTGCGTCTTTTCCAGCCCGCGGCGCACCGGCCCGCTTTGGATCAGGAACACCAGCAGCGGCCACCAGATGACCGACAGGCCGAGAATAATCCCCGCGTACCACAGCTTGTCGCCCAGGCCGGAATCGATCTGCAGCACCTGGGTAAATACCGCCAGGAAGAACAGGGTGGCTTTCGGGTTCAGCAGGTTGCACAGGTAGCCTTGCGCAAAGGCGCTCTTCAGGCTGACCTGCTGCTGCGGCAGATTGCTGACGTTCATTTTGCCGCCGCCGCGCGACAGCAGCGCCTGGATGCCGATCCACACCAGATAGACCGCCCCGGCGTATTTCAGCAGGTTAAACAGCCACGGCGTGGTGGTGATCACCACCGCCAGCCCGGCGACGCAGTAGGACATGTGGGTGGCGACACCGCATATCACGCCGAATGCGGTCATCATGGCGGCTAGCCGAGGATAGCGGGCGGCGTTTTTGATCACCAGGAAAAAATCCGGGCCGGGGGAGAGCATGCCGAGGGCGGCAATGCCGGCGACGAACAGCGAAGTTTCAAGCATGGGAGCGTCTCGCGCAAAAGACAGAGTTCTGGCGATAATAACGCCGCTTCCTCTGATGCGCATCAACCCAATGAGGTATTGTTAGGCTCTATGATAATAATTCATCTACCGCCAGCGACGGAGCACCATGCAGCAGACTACCGCCACAGAGAGGCCGGAGCCGCACCGGCAACAGCGTGAAATTACCCGCTTGTGCATTCAATGCGCGCTGCTGCTGTTGCAGCACGGCGCCGAGAGCACGGTGGTGGAACAGCTGTCGACCCGCCTGGGGTTGGCGCTGGGGATGGACAGCGTGGAAAGTTCAATCTCCGCCAATGCGGTGGTGTTGACCACCCTCAGCCACGGCGCCTGCCTGACCACCACCCGCAAGAATGTCGATCGCGGCATCAATATGCAGGTGGTGACCGAAGTGCAGCATATCGTGATCCTCGCCGAGCATCGCCTGGCGGATGCGCACGACGTGGCGCGTCGCTTTGAAAGGATCCGGCCGCTGCGCTACCCGCGCTGGCTGGTGGTGCTGATGGTGGGCCTGTCCTGTGGATGTTTCAGCATGCTCAACGGCGGCGGCGGCGACGCCTTTTTGGTGACCTTTATCGCCAGCGGCGCGGCGATGCTGGTGCGCCAGATCCTCACCGCCCGCCAGATGAATCCGCTGATCAATTTTTGCCTGACGGCGTTTGTCGCTACGTCGATATCTGGGCTGCTGCTGCGCCTACCGGCGTTTAAAGAGACCTCGAGCGTGGCGATGGCCGCCAGCGTGCTGTTGCTGGTGCCGGGCTTCCCGCTGATCAACGCAGTGGTCGATATGTTTAAGGGGCACGTCAACACCGGGCTGGCGCGCTGGGCGATGGCCAGCCTGCTGACGCTGGCGACCTGCATCGGGGTGGTGATGGCGATGTCGCTGTGGGATCTGCGGGGGTGGTCATGAATCTGCTGTGGGCATTGTTGCAGGAGATGCTGTTGGCGGCGGTACCGGCGCTGGGCTTCGCTATGGTGTTCAACGTACCGCTGCGTGCGCTGCGCTATTGCGCGTTGCTCGGGGCAATCGGGCGCGGCTCGCGCATGTTGATGATGCACGCTGGCATGAATATCGAGTGGGCGTCGCTGCTGGCGGCGATCCTGATCGGTATCATCGGCATCTACTGGTCGCGCTGGCTGTTGGCGCATCCGAAGGTATTCACCGTGGCGGCGGTGATCCCGATGTTCCCCGGCATTTCCGCCTATACCGCGATGATAACTGTGGTAGAGATCTCGCATCTTGGCTACAGCGAAGCCTTGATGGAGACCATGATCACCAACTTCCTCAAGGCCAGTTTCATCGTCGGCGCGTTGTCGATCGGCCTGTCGTTACCGGGCCTGTGGCTGTATCGCAAACGCCCCGGCGTGTGAAATTTCCCGGCGGGCGATCGTTGGTTATTAGATATGCTGATAAGAGCTATCTTATATATTCATCTTGCTTGATTAGCCTATCGACGGCACTCAGGCCTTTACGTATAGTGTCACCAATTTTGCTGCCTACACAGGGTTAAACAATGATTATCAGCCTGATCGCTGCCTTGGCGGCGGATCGCGTTATTGGCATGGAAAACGCCATGCCGTGGCACCTGCCGGCGGACCTGGCGTGGTTTAAACGCAACACGTTGAATAAGCCGGTTATTATGGGCCGCAAGACCTTCGAGTCCATCGGCCGCCCGCTGCCGGGCCGCCACAATATCGTTTTGAGCAGCCGCCCAGGCAATGCCGCCGGGGTGACTTGGGTGACCTCGCTGGATGAGGCGCTGGCCGCCGCGGGTGAGGTGGAAGAAGTGATGGTGATCGGCGGTGGGCGCATCTATACCCAGCTGCTGCCGCGCGCCGATCGCCTGTACCTGACGCACATCGACGCCGAAGTCGGCGGCGATACTCACTTCCCGGATTACGAGCCGGACGAGTGGGAAACCACGTTCAGCGAATTCCACGACGCCGACGAGCTGAATTCGCACAGCTACTGCTTCGAAATCCTGCAGCGCCGCTGATTTCAGCGCGTTAGCCAGCTATCCCCGGGGGCGCAAGCAATTGCGCCCCCGGTCTTTTTGCGCCGGTCATTCGTAACCTTTCCGTCACATTACCTGATTAGTATGAAGCCCAACTCCGAGCGCCACGGCAACTCTGGTGAATCTTGACCGCGGCGCCATAACTAAAAAGGTAACTACGTTATGACCAAGCAAATTGAGCAATTAGACGCCGACCGCCTGATCGATCCCACTCGCCGCAAGCTGCTGCTCGGCAGCGCCGGCGCCGTCGGCCTGGCCGGTTTTCTCGGCGGCGGCATCTGGTCGGTCTCCGCCGAGGCGTTAGCCGAGGATCTGCCGCCGAACACGCTGCTGGGTTTCCGGGGCATCGCCGCGTCCACCGCCGATGAAGTGACGATAGCGCCAGGCTACCGCGCCGAGGTGCTGATCTCCTGGGGCGAGCCGCTGGTGGACGGCGCGCCGGCCTTCGATCCGCAGGGCAACAACAGCGCCGCCGATCAGGAAAAACAGTTTGGCGACAACAACGATGGCATGAGCTTCTTCCCTATCGATGACAATCACGGCGTGATGGCCATCAATAACGAATACGTTAACGAGCAGTACCTGTTCGCCCACGGCGGCGCCAAGGCCACCAGCCTGGAAGAGGTGCGCAAATCGCAGGCGGCGCATGGCGTCTCCATTGTCGCGGTCAAGCGGGTCGGCGACGGCCAGCGCTGGGCGGTGGAGCGCCCGTCGCGCTATAACCGCCGCATCACCGCCAACAGCGAGATGCAATTCAGCGGCCCGGCCGCCGGACATCCGCTGTTGCAGACCGCCGCCGATCCGAGCGGCCGCAAGGTGCTGGGCACGTTCGGCAATTGCGCCAACGGCAAGACGCCGTGGGGCACCTACCTGACCTGCGAGGAAAACTTCGACACCTATTTCGGCACCCGTCAGGCCGATTATCGAACCACGCCGGAACAGAAGCGCTACACGCTGAAGGTCAACGAACCGGAGCGCAACTGGCCGGACTATGACGAACGCTTCGATGTGGCGAAGAATCCCAACGAATTCAACCGCCACGGCTGGATCGTCGAGATCGATCCGTTGAATCCGACCTCGACGCCCATCAAGCACACCGCGCTCGGCCGCTTCAAACATGAAAACGCGGCGGTGACCGTGGCCAAAGACGGCCGTCTGGTGGTGTATATGGGCGACGACGAGCGCGGTGAACATATCTATAAGTACGTTTCCAAAGGCGTGGTCGACGCCGCCAATCCGGCCAACAATCGCACGCTGCTGGACGAGGGAACGCTGTACGTGGCGCAGTTCGACGGCGACGAAGCCGGCACGCCGCTGAAGGGCAAAGGGCGCTGGATTGCGCTCGAGTTCGGCAAGAACGGCCTGACGCCGGAGAACGGCTTCCGCGACGAGGCCGAAGTGCTGATCTTCGCCCGCAAGGCGGCGCAGCAGGTCGGCGCCACCAAGATGGATCGCCCTGAGTGGATCGCGGTCAACCCGCATGACGGGCGCGCGTACTGCACGCTGACCAACAACAGCAAGCGCGGCGAGGAAGGGATGCCGTTGAACGCCGCCAACCCGCGACCGAACAATATCTACGGCCAAATCATTCGCTGGGACGAGGGCGGCGACGCCACCGCCGACGTCTTCGCCTGGGACATCTATGCGTTGTGCGGCAACCCGATCGCCCACCCCGAAGGCGTCAACCGCGGCACGCCGAATATCACGGCGGAAAATACCTTCAACAGCCCGGACGGGCTGGGCTTCGATCGCGCCGGCCGCCTGTGGATCCTCACCGATGGCAAGTACAGCAACAAGGGCGATTACGTCGGGCAGGGCAACAACCAGATGCTGGTGGGCGATCCGGTCAGCGGCGAGATCCGCCGTTTCATGGTGGGGCCAAAGTCCTGCGAACTGACCGGCATCACCTTCACCCCGGACTACAAGACGATGTTCGTCAACGTACAGCATCCGGGAGAAGAGGGCGATTCGCACTTCCCGAACAACAGCCCGCGCCCGCGTTCATCGGTGTTGATGATCACGCGTGAAGATGGCGGAGTGATTGGAGCGTAAGGCGGCAATCAATACAGAACAAAGGCGGCCACCGGGCCGCCTTTATCGTTTCAGGATGCGGCTAATCTGCCGGCGTGGTCAGGCGCTTCGCCGCGATTGGCGGGCTGCGTGAAGTAACGGCGGTCTTCCCAGCGCAGCATCGTCAGATCGCCGCCCCAGCAGCAGCCGGTATCCAGCCCGATCACGCCCTCCGGCGTACCCTTGCCTTCCAGCGAGGCCCAGTGGCCGAAGATGATGGTGTATTCCGGATCCACCAGGCGCGGCAGCTCGAACCACGGTTTCAGCGGCGCCGGCGCGCTGCCCGGCGCATCTTTGCAGATCATGTCGAGCTGGCCGTTGGGGAAGCAGTAGCGCATGCGCGTCAGCGCATTGGTGCTGAAACGCAGGCGCGCCAGGCCGCTCAGCTCCGGCGCCCAGTTGTTCGGCATGTCGCCGTACATGGCGTCGAGAAACAGCGGGTAGCTGTCGCTGCTCAATACCGCTTCCACTTCGCGCGCGCACATTTTCGCGGTGTCGATATCCCACTGAGGGGTGATACCGGCGTGCGCCATCACCAGCTTTTGCTCATCATCCACCTGCAGCACCGGCTGGCGACGCAGCCAGTTGATCAGCTCGTCGGCGTCCGGCGCTTCCAGCAGCGGGGTGATGCGATCTTTGGGTTTGTTGCGGCTGATGCCGGCGTAGACCGCCAGCAGGTGCAGATCGTGGTTGCCCAGCACCATGCGCACCGCCGGGCCGAGCGAGCGCACATAGCGCAGCACGTCCAGCGAGGCGGGGCCGCGCGCCACCAGATCGCCGGTCAGCCACAGTTGATCGCGCTCGGGATCGAAAGCAGCCTGAGCCAGCAGCGACTTCAGTTCATCGAAACAGCCGTGAACGTCGCCGATAAGGTATGTCGACATAGTTAATGGATCAGCGTTGGAATGGCTAAGCGGAACACGGGAATAGCGGTGCGGAACGGCTGACCCTGATGGTCCACCATTTCGTAATGGCCTTCCATGGTGCCCAGCGGCGTTTCCAGAATGGCGCCGCTGGTGTACTGAAACTCGCCACCGGGCGGAATGACGGGCTGTTCGCCGATCACGCCTTCGCCCTGGACTTCGGTCTGACGGCCGTTGCTGTTGGTGATCAGCCAGTAACGGCCCAACAGTTGCACGTCGGTCCGCCCCAGATTGCGGATGGTGATGGTATAGGCGAAGACGTAACGCTCTTCTTCAGGGATCGACTGTGATTCCACATAGATGCTCTGAACCTGAATACACACGCGGGGCGAATCAATCATGACAACAACTCCTTATTGCTGCGGCGCCGGATTGGCTGACAGCCAGTTCGCCAGCTTGCAGTACTGCGCCACAGAAATATTTTCTGCTCTGAGCGAAGGATCGACGCCCAGCTCCGTCAGCTGCTCCGGCGTGAACAGGTCGCCCAGGCTATTGCGGATGGTTTTCCGCCGCTGGTTGAATGCCTGCGTGGTGATGCGGCTCAGCATGCGCACGTCGCCCACCGGGTTCGGCAGCTCGGTGTGCGGCACCAGACGCACCACGGCGGAATCGACCTTCGGCGGCGGCGCGAACGCGGTCGGCGGCACTTCCAGCACCGGAATGACGTTGCAGTAGTACTGCGCCATCACGGTCAAACGCCCGTAGGCCTTGCTGTTCGGACCGGCCACCAGACGGTTGACCACCTCTTTTTGCAACATAAAGTGCATGTCGCGGATTGCCTGAGTATAGCTGAAAAGGTGGAACATCAGCGGCGTCGAAATATTGTACGGCAGGTTACCAAATACGCGCAGCGGTTGGCCAGCTTCCTCGGCCAGTTCGGCGAAATTCACCGTCATGGCGTCCTGCTGGTGGATGGTCAGCTTGTCTTTCAGCCGCGGGTGGTTCTCCAGCCGGGTGGCCAGATCGCGGTCCAGTTCGATCACCGTCATGCGGTCCATGCGCGCGCCGACCGGCTCGGTCAAGGCGCCGAGGCCGGGGCCGATCTCGACCACCGCTTCGCCCGGCTGCGGGTGAATGGCGGAGACAATGCTATCGATGACAAACTGATCGGTTAAAAAGTTTTGTCCAAAGCGTTTGCGGGCAAAGTGCCCTTGGTGGACTCTGTTATTCATTACAATTAATTATCATTTTAATGGCGAGATTCAGGGCCGTTTGGAAACTGCCGACATCGGCGGTGCCGGTGCCGGCCAGTTCCAGAGCGGTACCGTGGTCGACCGAGGTGCGTATGAAAGGCAAACCGAGGGTGATATTCACCGCGCGGCCGAACCCTTGGTATTTTAGCACCGGCAGCCCCTGATCGTGATACATCGCCAGCACCGCATCGGCATCTTGCAGATATTTGGGCTGGAACAGGGTGTCCGCCGGCAGCGGGCCGACAAGATGGATGCCGTCAGCGCGCAGCGCGTCGAGCGCCGGGATGATGGTGTCTATCTCTTCGCGCCCCATATGGCCGCCTTCCCCGGCGTGGGGATTCAGACCGCAGACGTAAATGTGCGGCTGGGCGATGCCAAATTTGGTTTTCAGATCGTGGTCGAGGATGCGAATGACTTCGAATAGGCTCTGCTGCGTGATGGCGCCCGGCACCGCCAGCAGCGGCAGGTGGGTGGTCGCCAGCGCCACGCGCAGCTCTTCGGTCGCGAGCATCATCACCACGCGATCGCAGCGGCTGCGATCGGCAAAGAATTCGGTATGGCCGATAAACGGCACGCCGGCGTCGTTGATCACGCCCTTGTTCACCGGGCCGGTGATCAGCGCCGCGAACTCGCCGTTCAGGCAGCCGTCGCAGGCGCGCGCCAGGGTTTCCACCACGTAGGCGCTGTTGCCGACGTTCAACTCACCGGCGGTAACCGGGTGAGCGAGCGGGACCGGCAGCACGGTCAGCGTGCCGGCGCGTTGCGCTTCGGCCGGTTGCTGCGGCTGGTAGTCGCGCAGCGTCAGCGGCAGGCCCATACGCTTGGCGCGTTCAAGCAGCAGGGCCGGATCGGCGCACACCACCAGCTCAACAGGCCAATCCTGTTGCGCCAGCGCGGCTACCAAATCCGGCCCCACCCCGGCGGGTTCGCCGGGGGTAATGACGACGCGTTTATTGCTGTGCATCGCTGCCATCGAGGATCTTCACGTAAGCCTGGGCGCGCTGTTCCTGCATCCAGGTCTGCGCTTCTTCAGCGAACTTACGGTTGAACAGCATACGGTAAGCACGGTCTTTTTGCGCAGCGTCGGTCTTATCCACCTGACGGGTATCCAGCAGCTGGATCAGGTGCCAACCGAAGGAGGAGTGGACCGGCGCGCTGATTTCACCCTTGCTCAGCTTTAGCAACGCATCGCGGAAGGCCGGATCGTAGATGTCCGGGGAAGCCCAGCCCAGATCGCCGCCTTGCATCGCAGAACCCGGATCTTGCGACAGCTGTTTGGCTTCGTCGGCAAACTTGGCGCGGCCGCTCTTGATCGCTTCCGCCACGGATTGCAGTTTGGCGCGAGCCTGGTCGTCGGTCAGCACCACTGAAGGTTTCAGCAGGATGTGACGGGCGTGCACTTCGGTGACCGACACCGACTGGCTGGCGCCGCGAATGTCGTTCACTTTCAGGATGTGGAAGCCGACGCCGGAACGGATTGGGCCGACGACGTCGCCTTTCTTGGCGCTCACCAGACGTTCCGCGAACAGGGTCGGGATTTCTTGCAGTTTGCCCCAGCCCATGTTGCCGCCTTTCAGCGCCTGAGAGTCGGCGGAGTAGGTGATCGCCAGCTTGCCGAAGTCGGCGCCGCTGTTGATCTCACCCACCAGACGTTTGGCCAGCTCTTCGGCTTTGTCGACCTGCTGCTGCGACGGGTTTTCCGGCAGCGGGATCAGGATGTGGCTGATGTTCATTTCGGTGTCGCTGCCGTTCTGTGCGCCCACCTGTTTGGCCAGTGCGTCCACTTCCTGTGGCAGGATGGTGACGCGGCGGCGCACTTCGTTGTTACGCACTTCGGAGATCAGCATCTCTTTGCGGATCTGCGCGCGGTAGGTGTTGTAGTTCAACCCTTCGTACGACAGGCGGCTGCGCAGCTGATCGACGCTCATCTTGTTTTGCGCGGCGATGTTGGCGATCGCCTTGTCCAGATCGGCATCGGACACGGTGATGCCCATTTTCTTGGCCATCTGCAGCTGGATGTTATCCATGATCAGGCGTTCGATGATCTGATGGCGCAGCGTCTTGTCGTCCGGCAGTTGCTGGCCGGCCTGCTGGGCGTTGAGCTTGACTGACTGCAACAGACCGTTGACGTCGCTTTCGAGTACCACGCCGTTATCCACGACGGCGGCGACTTTATCCACTTCTTGGGGTGCTGCGAACGCGGCATTGGCGCAAACCACCAATCCGAGAATAAGCGTTCTCCAGTTCTTCATACATTTCCCATTATGTAATCCGCAAATGCGGGTGAAAGTTCTCGTTTTCAAAGTGTTGCAAAGCGTCAGAATGCGCGCTGATACGGCAGAATGCCGGAGCGCAGCATTTCTGCGGAGCCGAGACTATGATCGCTGCTCAGGCCGCGCAGTTCGACGTTGAACGAAACTCTGTTGTCGTAAACGCTGGTATTGTTGCTGTTGTTCCAGTCGGTGATCTTGCGCTCATAGCCCAGCGTCACCGCCCAGCAGCAGGTGTTGTACTTCAGCCCCACCAACTGATCGGCGGATTGTTTGGCGCGGGTGTCGTAGTAGTACGCCCCGACCACCGCCCAACGATCGGCGATCGGCCAACTGCCGGTGATGCCCACCTGCGAGATGCCGTCCTGGAAGGCCGGAACCGTTTTGGTGTTCAACGCCGTCTGGATATATTCCGGCGTGGCGTAACGGTAGTTCAACTGCACCACGCGCTCGGCGTCCTGGCGGTATTCCACCACGCCGTTGCCCAGCGAGACGCTGTTCAGGCGGGTGTCGTACTGCAGGCCGCCGCGCAGGCCCCAACGATCGTCGATTTTCCAATAGGTATCGCCGGCCCAGGCTACGCTGCCGGTATCGTCGTTGTTGTCGTAACCGGTCATCTGGTCACCGGTACGCGAACGGCTGAAGTAGTAGATTTGACCCACGGAAGCGTTAAAACGTTCAACCAGGGCGTCATCATAAATGCGGGTGGTCAAACCGGTAGAGACGCGGTTCTGCGAAGCGATGCGATCCAGGCCGCTGTAGGTGCGATCGCGGAACAGGCCGGAGTAGTCGGTCTGCAGCAGCGTGGTGTCGTAGGTGTAGATGTTGCTCTGGTCGCGGTACGGCACATACAGGTACTGCACGCGCGGCTCCAGCGTCTGGGTAGCGCCCTCGGCCCAGATCATCGGCCTCTCGAACACCAGCTTGCCGTCGACTTTGAACTGCGGCAGTACGCGGTTGACCGAATCATCGAGCTCCGGCGCGGCAGCGTTTTTGCGGCTCTGGTAGTTGGCAGCGAAACCGTCAGGAATATCCTGCTGGTAGTGGGTCGCCATCACCTTGGCTTCGGTGTTCAGGCTGGCCCAGCCGTTAGTGAGCGGCAGACTCAGCGTCGGCTCCATGTGCAGACGGGTGGCGTCAGGGCTATATGGGTTGACGCTGGTGAACTTGGCCGCCTGGCCGTAAATATGGAAGTCGAACGGGCCGAGGTCGTTCTTGTAGTAGTTCAGGTCCAGCTGCGGCTGAACTTTATACGAGTCCGACTGTGAACGATCGGTGTCGTCGTAGATCTGGAACTGCTTGGAGCTCAGCGTGGCGTTCCAGTTTTCGTTGGCGTAGCCGAGGCTGAATTTCTGCGTGGCGTAGCCGTCGGTGGTGGAACCGTATTTGGAGTCCAGATCGGTGAAGTATTTGGAATCGCTGACCTTGGTGTAGTCGACGTTGAAGCGCCATACCTGATCCATGACGCCGTTATGGTTCCAGTAGAACAGCCAGCGTTTGTTGTCGTCATGATCTTTGCCGTATTCCTTGTCGTCCGGCAGCCAGTCGAACTCCATCAGGCCGAGGCCCGGCTGCACCAGATAACGGAACTCGGTCTGCCACTGCAGGCCGCGCTTGGACATATAGTGCGGCGTGATGGTGGCGTCGTAGTTCGGCGCGATGTTCCAATAGTACGGCAACATGAACTCGAAGCCATTGTTGCTGCCGTACTTGGCGTTCGGGATCAGGAAGCCGGAACGGCGCTTGTCGCCGACCGGCAATTGCAGGTACGGGCTGTAGAACACCGGCACGCCGCCGATGCGGAAGCGGGCGTTCCAGATTTCCGCCACCTGCTCTTCGCGATCGTGGATCACTTCGGAACCGACCACGCTCCAGCTGTCGTCGCCCGGCAGGCAGGAGGTAAAGGTGCCGTTTTCCAGGATGGTGTAACGGTTGGCGCCGCGCATTTTCATCTTGTCGGCGTCGCCGCGACCCTGACGGCCTACCATCTGGTAGTCGCCTTCATAGACGTCGGTATCTTTGGTATTCAGGTTCGACCAGGCCTTCGGGCCTTTCAGTTTGATCTGATTGTCGCTGTAGTGCACGTCGCCGGTAGCGGTGACGGTGCGCACCGGATCAGTCTGGCCGGGGTTTTCCGTCTGGTTCAGCTCAACTTCTTTGGCGGTCAGGGTGCTGTTACCCTGCTCGATATGCACGTTGCCGCTGAACAGAGCGCTTTTCGGGTAGTCGGCGCGCGAGTCATCGGCATTGATGGTCACCGGCTGGCTGTTCGGATCGCCGCTGACCAAAGGCTTGTCGTAAACGGGAACGCCAAGCATGCATTGCTCGGCCAGATCAGCCAGCGCATGCTGACTGTAGAGTGCCGTCCAAATCATCGTGGCCAGCAGTGTTGGGAAACTTTTTTTCATACGCGGTTTTGGTGTTCCGTCATCAGAGGCGTCGTGTCCGGCAAACGGTCAGAGACTATATTACTCATCTGCGTTGCGCTAGTGCTAAATCCAGCCGTTTACTTGCGTCGTCGTTAGGCGCAAAGATAAATGACAGGTATGATAATCCAAATTCTAGGAAAAATCGCCTGCGCCCTTTCCTGAAACGGAGGAGAGCGGGCGGCTTTCGGCATGATAATTGAGGAGTATATGCAGTATTGGGGAAAACTGCTCGGCGTCATCGTCGCCATCTGGTCTGGCGCGGGATTCTGGGGTGTAGTTCTGGGGCTGATTATCGGTCATATGATCGATACGGCGCGCAGCAACAAGCGCAGTCGGGGGTTTTTCACCGACCAGCAAACGCGGCAAACGCTGTTTTTCCGCACCACTTTTCAGGTGATGGGCCACCTGACCAAATCCAAAGGACGCGTCACCGAGGCGGATATTCAGATCGCCAGCCTGTTTATGGATCGCCTTCAGCTGCACGGCGAAGCGCGCACCGCGGCGCAGCAGGCGTTCCGCGAGGGCAAACAGAGCCAGTTCCCGCTGCGTGAGACGCTGCAGCAGTTCCGCAGTATCTGTTTCGGCCGCTTCGATCTGATTCGGATGTTTCTGGAAATTCAGATACAGGCGGCGTTCGCCGACGGCTCGCTGCACCCGAACGAACGTCAGGTGCTGTATGTCATCGCCGAAGAGCTGGGCATTTCGCGCGCGCAGTTCGATCAGTTCCTCAGCATGATGGAGGGCGGGCGTCAGTTCGGCGGCGGTCAGCAGGGCGGGTATTCGCAGGGCGGCTATCAGCAGGCTCAGCGCGGCCCGACGCTCGACGATGCGTGCAAGGTGCTTGGCGTGCGCAGCAGCGACGATGCCGCCACCATCAAACGCGCCTACCGCAAGCTGATGAGCGAACACCATCCGGATAAGCTGGTGGCGAAAGGCTTGCCGCCGGAGATGATGGAAATGGCCAAGCAGAAAGCGCAGGAGATACAGGCGGCGTACGACCTGATCAAACGCGAGAAAGGTTTTAAATAAGCGATGCAAGCGGGCCCGGCATGCCGGGCCCGTTTAACATGGGGCTCAGAAATCCGGCTCGGCGCGAAAGTGCATCGGCGTCTGGAAGGCGGGGTGGGTGATGCGCAACTCCTGCGCGTGCAGCTGCAGCCGCGGCGCCATCGCTTTGGCTTCCGGCGGGGCATAGAAACCGTCGCCGAGGATCGGGTGTCCCAGCGCCAGCATGTGCACCCGCAGCTGGTGCGAGCGGCCGGTGATCGGCGTCAGCTTCACGCGGGTGCTGCCGTCGGCGTCGCGCGACAGCACCCGATATTCCGTCTGCGCCGCTTTGCCGGTGTCAAAACACACTTTTTGCAGCGGCCGGTTCGGCCAGTCGCAGATCAGCGGCAAATCCACTAACCCTTCATCATGCGCCATATGTCCCCAAACGCGGGCGATATAGGATTTCTTCGGTTCGCGTTCGCGAAATTGACGCTTCAGCTCACGCTCGGCGGCCTTGTTGAGCGCCACCACGATCACCCCGCTCGTGGCCATATCCAGCCGGTGCACCGATTCGGCGGCCGGATGATCGGCCTGAATGCGGGTCATCAGGCTGTCTTTGTTTTCCGGGGCGCGGCCGGGTACCGACAGCAAGCCGCTGGGCTTGTTGACCACCATGATGTGTTCATCCTGATACAGGATGTGCAGCGGGTCCTGCGGGGGATTGTAGGGTTCCATCTTGGCTCCGCGAAAAGGGCCGAACGGGGAGACGGTGGCCTCCCCGCATCGCGCCGGTTATTGGTGGGTGACCACCACCAGTCGAATGGCGTCGAGACGCCAGCCGGCTTCATTGAGGTTGGCCAGCACCTGACGGCGGTTGAACTCCAGCGTCTCGACTTCGTCGTCGCGGATGTTCGGGTTGACCGCCTTCAGCGCTTCCAGACGCGCCAGCTCTGCGCTCAGCTTGTCGTCCGCCTCTTGCTTCGCCTGTTCGATAAGCTGGCGCGCCTGCGCTTCCACC
Organism: Serratia bockelmannii; assembly: GCF_051803255.1. Lineage (NCBI taxonomy): Bacteria > Pseudomonadati > Pseudomonadota > Gammaproteobacteria > Enterobacterales > Yersiniaceae > Serratia > Serratia bockelmannii. Next base: position 758,893 of record NZ_CP196512.1, read on the forward strand.
AGGCTTTCCGCCTGCTGCAGCATGGCGTGCACGTCTTGTTGCACGGCATTGACCAGCTTGCTGGAGGTGTGGCGGTTGACCGCGTTCAACTGGCGGTTGAAGCTTTCGAACTCGACCTGCGCCGCCAGGTTGGTGCCCTTGCGATCCATCAGCATGCGGATCGGCGTCGGTGGCAGGAAGCGGGTCAGCTGCAGGTGTTTCGGCGCCTGGGCCTCCACCACATAGACCAGTTCCACCAGCAGGGTGCCAACCGGCAGCGTTTTGTTTTTCAACAGGGACACCGCGCAGCTGCCGGTATCGCCGGACAGGATCAGATCCAGGCCATTGCGGATGATCGGGTGCTCCCAGCTGACGAACTGCGCGTCTTCGCGCGACAGCGCCTGATCGCGGTCGAAGGTCACGGTGCAGCCGTCCTGCGGCAGGCCCGGGAAGTCCGGCACCAGCATATGGTCGGACGGCGTCAGCACGATCAGGCTGTCGCTGCGGTCTTCCTGATTGATGCCGACAATGTCGAACAGGTTGAGCGCGAAGCCTACCAGGTTGACGTCGTTATCCTGCTCGGCGATGGCGGCGGCCAGCGCCTGGGCTTTGTCGCCGCCGTTGGAGTGCATCTCCAGCAGACGGTCGCGGCCTTGTTCCAGCTGCGCTTTCAACTGATCGTGCTGCTGGCGGCAGGCGTGGATGAATTCGTCCAGGCCTTCCTGCTCGGTCGGCGCGGCCAGATAGCCGATCAACTGCTCGTAGCAGCTGTCGTAGATGGTGCGGCCGGTCGGGCAGGTGTGTTCGAAGGCGTCGAGCCCTTCGTGGAACCAGCGGCCCAGCACCGCCTGTGCGGTGTGCTCCAGGTAAGGCACCATGATTTGGATATCGTGCATCTGGCCGATACGGTCCAGACGGCCGATACGCTGTTCCAGCAGATCCGGGTTGAACGGCAGATCGAACATCACCAGCTGGCTGGCGAACTGGAAGTTGCGGCCTTCGGAGCCGATCTCGGAACACAGCAGCACCTGCGCGCCTTCCTCTTCGGAGGCGAAGTAGGCGGCGGCGCGGTCGCGCTCGATGATCGACAGCCCTTCGTGGAACACCGCGGCGCGGATCGCTTCACGTTCGCGCAGCACCTGCTCCAGCTGCAGCGCGGTGTCGGCTTTGGCGCAGATCACCAGCACTTTTTCGTTACGGTTGGCCAGCAGGTAATCCAGCAACCATTCGACGCGCGGGTCGAAGTTCCACCAGGTGGCGTTTTCGCCTTCGAATTCTTGGTAGATCTGCTCCGGGTACAGCATGTCGCGCGCGCGCGCTTCGACGGATTTCTTGGCGCCCATGATGCCGGACACTTTGATCGCGGTCTGATACTGGGTTGGCAACGGCAGCTTGATCTGGTGCAGGTTGCGGTGCGGGAAGCCCTTCACGCCGTTGCGGGTGTTGCGGAACAGCACGCGGCTGGTGCCGTGGCGATCCATCAGCATGGCCACCAGCTCCTGGCGCGCCTGCTCGGCGTTGTCGCCTTCGCTGTTGGCCGCTTTGAGCAGCGGTTCGATGTCCTGCTCGTCGATCAGCTCGCCCAGCAGGTTCAGCTTGTCGTCGGCCAGGCGTTCACCGCTCAGCAGCAGGGTGACGGCGTCGGCCACCGGACGGTATTTCTGCTGTTCGGCGACGAACTCGCCGTAGTCGTGGAAACGGTTCGGATCGAGCAGGCGCAGGCGCGCAAAGTGGCTCTGTTGGCCCAGCTGTTCCGGGGTGGCGGTCAGCAGCAGCACGCCAGGGATATGCTCGGCCAGCTGTTCGATCACCTGATATTCGCGGCTCGGCGCTTCTTCGCTCCAGGCCAGGTGGTGCGCTTCATCGACCACCAGCAGATCCCACTGGGCGTCCGCCAGTTCTTCCAGGCGCTGCTTGTTGCGGCGCACGAAGTCCAGCGAGCAGATCACCAGCTGTTCGGTCTCGAACGGGTTGCTGCTGTCGAGCTTGGCTTCGGCGTAGCGGCTGTCGTCGAACAGCGAGAAGTAGAGGTTGAAGCGGCGCATCATCTCCACCAGCCACTGGTGCTGCAGCGTTTCCGGCACCACGATCAGCACGCGTTCGGCGCGGCCCGCCAGCAGTTGCTGGTGGATGATCATGCCGGCTTCGATGGTTTTGCCGAGGCCGACTTCGTCCGCCAGCAGAACGCGCGGCGCATGGCGCTGGCCGACTTCATGAGCGATGTGCAGCTGGTGCGGGATCAGGCTGGCGCGCATGCCGCGCAGGCCGGCGAACGGCAGGCGATACTGCTCGCTCTGGTATTTGCGGGCGCGAAAACGCAGCGCGAAACGATCCATGCGGTCGATTTGGCCGGCGAACAGGCGATCCTGCGGCTTGCTGAAGGTCAGTTTGCTGTCCAGCAGCACTTCGCGCATCGCCACGCCGCTTTCCTGGGTGTCCAGGCGGGTGCCGATATAGGTCAACAGACCGTTTTCCTCTTTCACCTCTTCCACCTGCAGCTGCCATCCCTCGTGGCTGCTGACGGTATCGCCCGGGTTGAACATCACGCGGGTGATCGGCGAATCATTTCTGGCATAGAGGCGGTTTTCACCGGTGGCGGGGAAAAGCAGGGTAACCATGCGCGCGTCCAGCGCCACGACGGTGCCCAGTCCTAATTCGCTTTCCGTGTCGCTGATCCAGCGTTGACCAAGAGTAAAAGGCATATATTGTCGGCTCGATTCTTTGTAAGTAAGTCTTGTTACCGGGCGGGAAGGGCCGCGGCACCTGTACTGAACATCGGTTAATCCCGGTTTGTTTTAAATTTGACGGGCAATAGCCGTTCACGCCATGCAGACGTCGCGAGACGGCAGGGCTAAGCGTGGTTCAGTTTTGGGAAGGGCGCTATGGTAATGGAAGGCGGCGCGTTCGTCACCTGCAAAACCGGATGATTTTTCTTAACCTGGCGCAATCTCAAAACAGCCCCATCTGCCCGGTGACCAGCGTAGTGAAATCGTCGTGCAAGAAAGGGAGTATAGCGTCTGCCACCGGTTGCAGCTGGCGTTCGAGGTAATGCTGATAGTCGATGGGCGAATGACGGGTTTCCAGCGGTTCCGGCCCGGCGACGGTCATCACGTAGCTGATCCAGCCGCCGTTTTGATACTGCAGCGGCCGCCCCTGGCTGCGGTTGTAGTCGTCGGCGATGCGCGCGGCGCGGGCGTGCGGCGGCACGTTGCGCTGATAGTCCTCGAGCTTTCTGCGCAGCCGTTTGCGGTACACCAATTGATCGTCGAAGTCGCCGTTCAGGGTTTTGCCGACGTAGTCGCGCACATAGTCCTGGTAGGGCTGTTGTTTGAAGATGCGCTGATAGAGCTGCTGCTGGAACTGCTGCGCCAGCGGCGTCCAGTCGGTGCGCACCGTTTCCAGGCCTTTGTACACCATTTCTTCCTGGCCGTCGGCACGCGCGATCAGGCCGGCGTAGCGTTTCTTGCTGCCCTGCTCGGCGCCGCGAATGGTCGGCATCAGGAAGCGGGAATAGTGGGTTTCGAACTCCAGCTCCAGCGCGTTCTCCAGCCCGAACTGCTGCTGCAGATGCTGCTGCCACCAGGCGTTGACCCGTTGCACCAGCGCCCGGCCGATCTGCGCCGCCTGTTGCTCGTCATGCGGCTGTTTCAGCCAGACGAAGGTGGAGTCGGTGTCGCCGTAGATCACCTGATAGCCTTCGGCTTCGATCAGCTCGCGGGTTTGGCGCATGATCTCGTGGCCGCGCAGGGTGATCGACGACGCCAGCCGCGGATCGAAGAAGCGGCAGCCGCTCGATCCCAGCACGCCGTACAGCGCGTTCATGATGATCTTCAACGCCTGCGACAGGGGCTTGTTGTGTTGGCGCTTGGCGGCCTCGCGCCCCTGCCAGATCTGTTCGACGATCGCCGGCAGGCAGTGTTTGTTGCGCGAGAAGCGGGCGTTGCGAAAGCCGGGCACCGAATCGGCGTCGCTGGGGTGGCGCATGCCTTCCACCAATCCGACCGGATCGATCAGGAAGGTGCGGATGATCGACGGGTACAGGCTTTTATAGTCCAGTACCAGCACCGAATCGTACAGGCCGGGCTGGGAGTCCATCACAAAGCCGCCGGGGCTGTGCTCCTCCGGCTGTTCGCCGAGGTTGGGGGCAACAAAGCCCAGGCGATGCATGCGCGGCATATAGAGGTGGCTGAAGGCCGCCACCGATCCGCCGCTGCGATCGGCCGCCAACCCGGTGACGGTGGCGCGCTCCAGCAGGAAGTTGAGTAGATCGGCCTTGGCGAAGATGCGCGTCACCAGCTCGCAGTCCTTCAGGTTGTAACGGGCCAGCGCCGGCTTGTCTTCGGCGAAGCGTCGGTCGATCTCCGCCATGCGCTGATAAGGGTTGTCGATAGCCTTGCCTTCGCCCAGCAGTTCCTGCGAAACGTATTCCAGGCTGAAGGAGGGAAAATTCCAGGTGGCGGATTTCAGCGCCTCGATGCCGTCGATGATCAGGCGGCCGGCGGCGGCGGCGAAAAAGTGATTCTGCTTGAAGCCATGCTCGCGCCATTCCAGCAGGTTGCCGCCGCGCCCTAGCCGCAGCGGGATTTGGTAGCGCTCGGCGTGCTTTTGCAGCACCCGCAGATCGAACTGCACCAGGTTCCAGCCGATGATGGCGTCGGGATCGTGACGCTCCAGCCACGCGTTCAGCCGTTCCAGCAGTTGAGGGCGGCTGGCGCAGTATTCCAGATCGAAATCCAGCGGCTCATCGCCGCCGTTGGCCGGCCCCAGCATGTAGACCTGCCGCTGGCCACAGCCTTCCAGCGCGATGGAGTAAAGCTCGCCGTGGGCGGTGGTTTCGATATCCAGCGACACCAGCCTGAGCGCCGGGCGGTAGTCCGGCGCCGGCTTCATCTGGCCGCTGAGCAACGGTCCATCGCCGTTGCCCTGGCCGTTGAACCACACCGGCGCGGTAATGAAGCGTTCCATCAGGTAGCGCTCGGGCGGGCGAATGTCGGCTTCATAGACCGCAACGCCGCCTTCCCGCAGCAGCTTTTCCAGCTTGATGAGCTGACGGTGCTGGCGGCAGTACAGCCCCAGCATCGGGCGGTGATGAAAATCCGTCAGCGCCAGCGGTTTCAGTTCCACCTGCCGCTCTTCACGCAGCAGCAGTTCCGCGCGCTGCCTTTGTTCGGCGGGGATAAACGCCACCGAGGTCTGCGGCGGCAAGCGCAGTTGGCGCGGGCCTGCGTCGGTCGCCAGCCAAAATTCGACCTCGGTGCCGGCGGACGTGTCGCGCCAGTGGCGAGTGAGCAGGAACCCCTGTTGCAGTGCTGTCATAACCCCTTCGTTTTCCACCGGGCGGCGTGCGCGACGTTCAGCGTGATGTCGGTTTTGGCGCTAATATAGATATATTATAGCATGGGTTTTTATACAGTGATTGTCCATCGCCGCGCGCGTTGCCAAATACGCATACAATTCATCGATTGACTCGCCAGCGGCGGCGCTGGAAAATCCTCCGCCCCGTTTGGTCCGAATAATCCGCAGAGGTGTAATGGAAGCCTATTTACAAGATTTGATCACCCAGTCACTGGCTTTCACCCTGATGGTCGTTCTGCTGGTCGCTTTTCTCGAGTCGCTAGCGCTGGTGGGGCTGCTGCTGCCCGGCACGGTGATGATGGCCAGCATCGGTGCGCTGATCGGCAGCGGCAAGGTGGATTTTTACTACGCCTGGGCGGCGGGCATCGTCGGCTGCCTGCTCGGCGACTGGATCTCCTATTTCGTCGGCCGCGCTTTTAAGGGGCCCTTGCACCGCTGGTCGTTCCTGAAAAAGAACAAAGCATTGCTCGACAAAACCGAACATGCCTTGCACCAGCACAGCATGGCGACCATTTTGATCGGTCGTTTCGTTGGCCCGACGCGCCCGCTGGTGCCGATGGTGGCCGGCATGCTCGATTTGCCGCCGTACAAGTTTGCGTTGCCGAACATCATCGGTTGCCTGACCTGGCCGCCGGTCTATTTCTTCCCCGGCATTCTGGCGGGGGTGGCGATCGATATCCCCGCCGGCGCCAACAGCGCGATGTTCAAGTGGTTGCTGCTCGCTGCGGCGCTTACCCTCTGGCTGGCGGTGTGGCTGAGCTGGCGCTGGTGGCGTGAGGGCAAGCGCAACGCCGATCGGCTGAGCCGTTGGCTGACGCCGCTGCGGCTGCGCGTGGTGTGCGGATTGAGTTGGCTGGCGGCGTTGGCGGTCGGCTATCTGCTGAGCCAACAGCCGCTGATGCCGGTGTACCGGCACCTGCTGTGGAAAGTGCTGGCCGGGCAATGATTGCGGGGGCGTAAGCCCCCTTCGTATCACTGGAAGAAGGCTTCCAGCTGTTCAAATACCCGCACGTCTTCGCTGTGGCGCTTCACCTGCAGCACGTCTTCCAGCTTTTCTACCTGGCTTATCATTTGCTCCAGCCGCTGATCGTCGGCGACCAATAGCCAAATGCGGCTCTGCTGGCCGTCCTTCAGCGGCAGACACAGAATGCCTTCGACGTTGAACGCGCGGCGGGCGAACAACCCACAAACGTGCGACATGACGCCGGGATGGTTGCGCACGGCCAGCTCCAGGATCACCTGGGGTTTATCTTGTGGTTGCAGCATGGCTTATTCTCCAATCATGTCGATGTTGGCGGCGCCCGGCGGCACCATCGGGAATACTTTTTCGTTGATATCGATCAGCGCGTGGATCAGGCAAGGGCCTGGGCGCTGGATCGCCTCGGCCAGCGCCGCCTGCGGATCTTCCGCAGCATTCAGATCGCAGGTATCCAGCCCGAATCCGGCGGCGATTTTCAGAAAGTCGGTACGCTTCGGATAGGCGGCGGCGAAGATGCGCTGTTGGTAGAACAGGGTTTGCTGCTGGTGCACCAGCCCCAATGCCTGGTTGTTCATCAAAATGATTTTCACGTCCAAATCGTGCTCGACCGCGGTGGCCATTTCCTGAATGTTCATCATCAGGCTGCCGTCGCCGGAGAAGCACAGTACTTTGCGCTCGGGCTCTGCCAACGCCGCGCCGATCGCCGCCGGCAGACCGAAGCCCATGGTGCCCAGGCCGCCCGACGTCAGCCACTGGCGCGGCCGGCTCAGCGGATAGGCCTGCGCAACCCACATCTGATGCTGGCCCACGTCGGTGGTGATGATGGCGCTGTCGTCCACGCAGCGCGCGGCGGCCAGCACCAGGCCGTAATGGCTCAGCGGATCGTCGGCGTTCGGCATGTTGAACGGGAATTCGCGTTTCAGGTCGTTGACGGTGTTCAGCCATGCGCTGCGTGGCTGCGTGTCGATCTGCGGCAGCAGCTGTTCCAGCACCTGGCCGACGTCGGCATGGATTGCCACGTTGGCCTGTTTGACCTTGCCCAGCTCGGCGCGGTCGATATCCACGTGAATGATGGCGGCGTTAGGGCAGAACTGCTCGGTTTTGCCGATTGCCCGATCGTCGAAGCGTGCGCCCAGCACGATCAGCAGATCGGCCTCCTGCAGAATGAAGTTGGTGCTGCGCGCCGCGTGCATGCCCAGCATGCCCAGCGACAGCGGGTGTTCCACCGGCATCGCGCCCAGCGCCATCAGCGTCATGGTGGTAGGCAGACCGGCGCGCTCGGCCAGTTCCACCGCCTGGCGGTGAGCGTCGGCGCAGATGATGCCGCCGCCCAGGTAGAGGATCGGGCGTTTCGCCTGATTGATCATCGTGGCGGCCTGAGAAACCTGCGCCGGATCGAAGCTCGGAGCGGCGTCCGGCACGGCGATCGGCGGCAGTTCTTCCAGGGTAATGGTGGCGGTTTGCACGTCTTTCGGCACATCGATCCAGACCGGGCCGGGGCGGCCGGACTCGGCGATGCGGAACGCGTCGCCAATCACCTGCGGCAGCTCGCGGATATCGCGCACCAGATGGTTGTGCTTGGTGATCGGAATGGAAATGCCGTAGGTATCCACTTCCTGGAAGGCGTCAGTGCCGATCATCGAGGAGGGCACCTGACCGGTGATGCACACCAGCGGAATGGAGTCGAGCTTGGCGTCGGCGATAGCGGTGACCAGGTTGGTGGCGCCCGGCCCGCTAGAGGCGATGCACACCGCCGCCTTGCCGTTGGCGCGCGCCATGCCTTGCGCCATAAAGCCCGCGCCCTGTTCGTGGCGCGCCAGCACGTGGTGAATGCGGGTGCTTTGGCTCAGCGCGTCATACAGCGGCAGCGCCGCACCGCCGGGGATGCCGGCGACGGTGGTGATGCCCTGACGCTCCAGCAAATGAACGATCAATTGTGCGCCGGTAAAGCGGGTACTCGGTTGAGGCGTGCCCGAAGTTGCCATGTTCCTGTCCTTTCTCAAGGCCGGTGAGCTTTGCTGGGCAGGGTGCTAAAACAAGAAACCCCGCCCGGTTTGCGCCGGCGGGGTTTGGGAATCGATGCGTTGATTCGGACCCTACGGCGCATTGCCGACGACCACCACCACACGCACGACGACCACCGCGGCTGGTAGCGCGGTAACTAGTAGGGTCGAAGTCAGCGAGGATGCGATCACAGGGAACCTTATCATCAGTAAAAAAAGTCAGGTTTTTATAAAAACACAGGCGCAAAATTCGCACAACAGGTTTATTGGCGCAGCATAAAAAACGCGCGTCAGATCACGCTTTACCCGAAATGCCCAACACGCGCGCTTCCGGTGCGCTGCCGTCCAGCAGGGCCTGCGTCGGGCCGTCGTAGTAGATGCGGCCGTCGACCACCAGCAGCGTGCGCGGTGCGATGCGTGCGGCGTCGTCGAGATTGTGCGACACCATCAGCAGCGTCAGATTACGCTGTTCGCACACCGTCTGCAGCAGCTGCAACATCTCGTTGCGCAGCGCCGGATCGAGCGCCGAGAAGGGCTCGTCGAGCAGCAGGATCGGCCGTTGGCGAATCAAACAGCGCGCCAGCGCGGCGCGCTGACGCTGGCCGCCGGAAAGCTGCGACGGCAGGCGCTCCAGGTGTTCTTCCAGGCCGACCTGACGGGCGATGTGTTCTCGCTGTTGACGCTGCTGCGCAGTCAAGCGCAGACCGGGATCCAACCCCAACCCGATGTTCTGCGCCACCGTCAGGTGCGCGAACAGGTTGTTCTCCTGAAACAGCATCGACACCGGCCGTTTGGCCGGCGGCGTGGCGGTATGATCTTCGCCGTTCAGCAGCAGCCGGCCGCTGGCCGCCGGCAGAAAACCGGCGATCAGGCTCAGTAGGGTGCTTTTACCGGCGCCGCTGGGGCCGAGCACCGCGACGCGCTCGCCCGGCTGGATGCGCAGATCAAAGCGCATCGGCAGGTGTTCATACAGGTAGGTCAGTTTTTCAAGCGTCAGCATGGCGCCCCGGTAAGCGTTCGATCAGGGTAAACAGCAGGAAGCACAGCAGCAGCAGCAGCAGCGCGGTCACCGCCCCGTCGTTGCTGCGGTAGGCGCCAATCTGCTGATACAGGTAAAAAGGCAGGGTACGGAAATGCTCATTGCCAAACAAGGCGACCACGCCGAAATCGCCGATCGACAGCACGCAGGCGAAGGCCAGCGCCTGCGCCAGCGGGCGGCGCAGGGCGCGTAGTTCGATCAGCCGCAGCCGCTGCCAACCGCGGATATCCAGCGACAGGCACAGCGGGTTGTAACGTTCGGCGAGGTCGCGCATCGGGTTCTCCAACACCTTCAGCGCATAGGGCACCGCCATCAGCGCATTGGTGAGGATCACCAGCGCATAGGGCGACTGCGGCAGCCCGATCGTATCGCTCAGCAGCAGGAAGAAGCCAGTGGCCAGCACGATGCCCGGCATCGCCAGGATCACCATGCCGCTCAGCTCCAGCGCCTGGCCGCCGCGCAGTTGCTGTCGCAGCTTCAGCTCGCGGCTGCTCCACAGCAGCATCATCGTGAGCGCCACGCACAATAGCCCGGCGCCGAGGGCGATGCGCAGCGACGTGAACAGCGCCTGCCACAGCACCGGCTGGCGCAGCACGCTGACGACGGCCTGATTGGCGCCGTCGGCGATCACCGCCAGCAGGGGCGGCAGCAGCAGCAGCAGCGCGGCGGCGATCAGCAGAAAATCGCTGATGCGCCGCCACCGGCTGTCTTCCGGGTTGCGCCAGCGCTGGGCGTGGGTATGGCCCACCTGCAGCACCTGGCTCAGGCGCTGGCTGATCAAAACCAGCCCCAGACAACAGCTTAACTGGATCAGCGCCAGCATGGCGGCGCGGCCCAGATCGTAGTCGTAACTCAGCGCCTGGTAGATCGCCAGTTCGATGGTGGTGGCCTGCGGTCCGCCGCCCAGCGACAGCACGGTGGCGAAGCTGGCGAAACACAGCATGAAGATCAACGCGCCGCTCGGCAGGATCTGGCGGCGCAGCGCCGGCCATTCGACGAAGCGGAACTGCTGCCAGCCGCTCATACCCAGTTGGGCGGCCAGTTGGCGTTGCTCCACCGGAATGTTCTCCAGCGCCTGCAGCAACAGGCGGGCGGCCAGTGGCAGGTTAAAGAACAGGTGCGCCAGCAGAATGCCCTGCAGCCCGTAGGGCGAGAAGCCATATTCGACGCCCAGCCAGCCGCACAGCGTCGCCAGCCAGCCCTGGCGCCCATAGACGCTGAGCAGGCCGAACACCGCCACCAGCACCGGCAGCACCAGCGTCATGGCGCACAGCCGCAGCAACAGCTGCCGGCCGGGGAAACGGCGGCGATAGAGCGCACGCGCCAGCAGAACGGCGGGCAGCACCGAAATCAGCGCTGACAGCAGCGCCTGCCAGAAGGTGAAGCGCACCACGTGCCACAAGTAGCTGTCCTGCCACAGGCCGCGCCAGTCGCTGTCCGGCGCATGGCGCCACAGCGAGCCCATCGCCAGTGCGGCGACCAGCAGGATCACGCCGGCGGCCAGCAGCCCCGGCCAGAGCCAGCGGGGGATCAGCGGCTGACGGCGGTTTGCCATGCCCGGATCCAACCGCCGCGTTGTGTGGCCACCTCTTCGGCGCTGTATTGCAGCGCGGTCTGCGGCACGTTCATCTGCTCAAAGCCGACGGGCAGCGGGGTGTTGATCACCGGATACATCCAGTTGCCGGTCGGGATGGTGTTCTGGAACGCCGGCGTCACCATGAACCGCATGAAACGCTCGGCCAGCTCAGGCTGTTTGGCGGCCTTCAGCTTGCCCGCCACTTCCACCTGCAGGTAGTGGCCTTCGCTGAACGTGGCGGCGGCGTAAAGGTCTTTTTTCTCTGCGATCAGGTGATAGGCGGGAGAAGTGGTGTAGCTGAGCACCAGATCGCCTTCGCCTTTTAGGAACAGGCCGTAGGCCTCGCTCCAACCTTTGGTGACGGTGACGGTCTTCTTCGCCAATTGCTGCCAGGCGGCCGGCGCCTTGTCGGCATACACTTTTTGCATCCACAGCAGCAGGCCGAGGCCCGGCGTGCTGGTGCGCGGATCTTCGTAAATCACCTTCCAGTCGCGATCGCTGCTGATCAGCTCCTGCAGGCTCTTCGGTGGATTCTTCAGTTTTTCTTTGTTGTAGACGAAGGCGAAGTACCCGTAGTCGTAAGGCACGAAGGTCGTATCCTGCCAGCCGCCCGGCACCGTCAGTTTGGCGGTGTCGACGCCGCTCGGCGCGAACAGGCCGGTTTGCTGCGCCGCCTGCAACAGGTTGTTGTCCAGCCCCAGCACCACGTCGGCGGCGCTGTTCTTGCCTTCCATGCGCAGGCGGTTGAGCAGTGAGACGCCGTCTTCCAGCGCCACGAACTTCAGCTCACAGTCGCACTCGGCTTCGAAGGCTTTTTTTACCGCCGGGCCAGGGCCCCAGTCGGCGGCAAAGGAATCGTAGGTGTAAACCGTCAGCGTCGGCTTGGCGAACACCGGCGCGGCGCATAGCAGCAATAAGCAGGGCAGATATTTTTTGACCACGTTGCACTCCTGAAAAATAAGGGGGCAAGGGTATCTGAGGGGGCGAGGCGGCGTCGCCGGTTCGCTGGGCTCAAATCCCTCCGCCGGTATTGACCGGATCAGGTTCGACGGGTGTGCTCTCAGCGGAAAATCGGGCTTATGCACACGGCCCGACTCACCGCACCCCGTTGAGACGGCGCTATTGTAAAGATTAACCGACCCGGGCGAAAGGCGCTTATGCCTCCGGCGGGGCAAACCAGGCGGATTTGAAGTCGAACCAGCCGAGGGTGTTCATTCGCACGCCGCGCATGCTGCGCTGGCCGTGCAGCTGCAGCCAGTGGTGGAACAGCGGATGTAGCTGGTGGTTGCTGACTAGCCGCTGGCAAAACTCCGCCAGCGGCAAGCGGTTGGCGCGCCATAACTCCGCGTCCTGCGCCAGATCCTCGTTCATGCAGTGCTGCATCAGCGGCAGTTCGTACAGCGTGGCGAACAGCGAAAACTCCAGCGGCAGATAGAAGTTGGCGCTGCCGAGCCACAGATCGCTGCGCGCGTCGCCCTGGTGCCAGGTGGCGTAATCCACGCTTTGTACGATCAGGCGGATGCCGTGCTGCGCCAACAGCGGTTCGATCGCCTGGCGAATGGCGTGAAACTCCGAATGCTCATTGAAGTGGGTCATCGTCAGTTCAGTCAGCCCCGCCGGTTTGGGTTGCTGCGCCAGCGTGCGGTTGTGGTGCCAGCGCGGCAGCAGGCCGTATGCCGGCGACCAATAGCGCTGGTAGAGCGGCCCGGCGTGGCTCAGCAATGAAATGGGGTTGATCAATTCGCACAGCCAGCTGCGAATGGCGGGGTCGGCGGCCAACGTGGAACGCTGATCGAACAGCAAGAAATAACAGCCCTCTTCCAGTCGGCTTTCCAGTTCGTTTTTGCCGGTTTCATCGCCCTGCAGCTGCACGCCGGAGTGCACCAGCTCTTCGGAGAACTCCGGCAGCACCCAGATGTTCACCTCGTCGATCAGCGCCCGGTAGCCGAAATAGTCGTCGAAGGCGTGGATCTTCATCTGGCTGGGAAGATTGCGCACCACGCGGTAGGGGCCGGTGCCGACCGGATGGCGGGCGAAGTCCGGCAGTTCGCGCCATTCGCGCGGCAGGATCATGGCCTGCACGCTGCCCAGCAGCCAGGGTAGCCAGTGGTCGGGGCTGCGCAGATGCACGTCGATAACGAACGGCGTCGGCGAGGTGACGCTTTCGATATGTGAGAACAGCGGTTGCGAGGTCAGACGCGAGAGGGAAGTGATGACGTCTGCCATCTCCAGCTCGCGGCCGTGATGAAAATGGATCGCCGGGCGCAGGTAAAACCGCCAGTGCAAGGGCGTCAGCGGCTGCCAATGGTGGGACAGATCGGACTCCAGTTCCCCGTTTTCCTCATTTATGCGCGTCAGGCCGTTGAAGATCTGGCGCGCCAAATGGGTTTCCGAACGCCGCAGCGCCGAGCCGGGCAGCAGGTTGTACAACTGCCGGTAGTAGAGCACCCGCAGGATGTGTTTACCCTGGCGGAAGCTGCGCCCCAGCTGCGACAGCAGCATTTGGCGCACCACGTTTTTGTCGCCCACCAGCTGCACCAACTGATCGATGCGATCCTGTTCCAACAGCTCCTCGGCCCGCTGTTGCTGCAGCGCCAGGCCGGTGTAGTGGAAGGTTAACCGTGAACGCTTGCCGCGCCCCGACTCCGCCTGCCAGGTGAGCCAGCCTTCCCGCTGCATGGCGCTCAGCAGGGAGCGCACGTGGCGCCGCGAGCAGCTGAGCACCTCCGCCAGATCCTGCAGGGTGGTGTCGGTGGTTTCACCGTGGCAGCGCTGCCACAGGCGGATGAACTGTTGCTGCAATCTGGACGTGGACATAAAAGAGGAACGCTCCCGCCTCAACTCGTCAATTTTTCTTTCCCTATATTACGCCGATAATTTTCATCAATGAAAGGGGAGGGCGTAATCATGAAAGCTTTCTTATCCAAACAGTTCTATCAGCGCTATTTCAGCGCGGTGCGCCGTCAACGCGCCGACTGGCTGAGCGTGGTGCCCGAACAGGCGCGGCTGGCGATGTTGGCACACCTGACGCAATGGGACATCAAAGAGATGACCGATAAGCAATATCGCGAGCACCTGTAGGGGCTGCGGCAACAAGTTTCTGAGTAATGGTGCTGTTTCACCAGCCAGTGGGGCAACCCACTGGTTTTTTTATGCATGGACATGGCGATGCGCTTGCATTTTTCTTGCCGTGGCCTAAGGTTCTTTCTTCTGCTTTGAGGTCAGGGAAGACGATATGCAACGCCTGAGCCGGTTGTCACTGCGCATTAACCCCATCTTTGCCGCATTCCTACTGATCGCTTTTCTCTCCGGCATCGCCGGCGCATTGCTGACGCCGACGCTCAGCCTGTTTCTGACCACCGAAGTTAAGGTGCGGCCGCTGTGGGTCGGGCTGTTTTACACCGCCAACGCGGTGGCCGGCATCGTCGTCAGCTTCCTGCTGGCCAAACGTTCCGACACCCGCGGCGATCGCCGCAGGCTGATCCTGCTGTGCTGCCTGATGGCGGTCGGTAACTGCCTGTTGTTCGCCTTTAACCGCGACTACCTGACGCTGATCACCGCCGGGGTGCTGATGTCCGCCGTTGCCAACACCGCCATGCCGCAGATCTTCGCGCTGGCGCGGGAATATGCCGATAGCGAGGCGCGTGAAGTGGTGATGTTCAGCTCGGTGATGCGCGCCCAGCTTTCGCTGGCGTGGGTGATCGGCCCGCCGCTGTCGTTTGCGTTGGCGCTGAACTACGGATTCACCGTGATGTTCCTGATCGCCGCCGCCACCTTCGCGGTTTGCGTGCTGCTGGTGGGGTTTATGCTGCCTTCGGTGCCGCGCGCGGCGGAAAATGAGGGGCTGCAGGGTGGGGTGTCTGCGCCGATCGCGCCCGCCAGTGCCTGGCGCAATCGCGACGTGCGGCTGCTGTTCATCGCCTCAATGCTGATGTGGACCTGCAACACCTTGTATATCATCGATATGCCGCTGTATATCACCGCCGATCTCGGCCTGCCGGAAGGGTTGGCCGGGGTGTTGATGGGTACCGCCGCCGGGCTGGAGATCCCGGCGATGCTGCTGGCCGGTTACTACGTCAAACGTTTCGG
This sequence comes from Serratia bockelmannii, assembly GCF_051803255.1. Lineage (NCBI taxonomy): Bacteria > Pseudomonadati > Pseudomonadota > Gammaproteobacteria > Enterobacterales > Yersiniaceae > Serratia > Serratia bockelmannii. Next base: position 773,913 of record NZ_CP196512.1, read on the forward strand.
CAAGCGCAACATGATGCTGCTGGCGGTGGTGGCAGGCGTGCTGTTTTACCTCGGGCTGACGGTACTGGAGAGCAAGCCGGCCCTGATCGCGCTGCAGCTGCTCAACGCGGTGTTTATCGGTATCGTCGCCGGTATCGGCATGCTCTATTTTCAGGATTTGATGCCGGGCCGACCGGGCGCCGCCACCACGCTGTTCACCAACAGTATCTCGACCGGGGTGATCCTGGCCGGGGTGCTGCAGGGCGCACTGGTGGAGAACCTCGGTCATGGCTCGGTGTATTGGATGGCGGCGCTGTTGGCGCTGGCGGCGCTCGGGATGAGCGCCCAAGTGCGTGAAGTGTGAGGTTAAACGACGGCATTCTTGATGCAAGTCATTGAGAAGGCTGAAGCGGACGCCCAAGCTGAAGGCATATGGAGCGCGATCGTTGCGCCCACGCCCGTCTCGCTATTGAGATGCCGCCTTGTTGTTTAGAACAGTGGGAACGTTATGGATAAACTCACACCGCTCAAACCGCTTCCTTCCTTGTGCGCCCTGGCCGCCACGCTGATTATCTGGTTCCTCATTCCCGTACCGGAGGGCGTTGCGCCCAACGCCTGGCAGCTGCTGGCGCTGTTTATCGGCACCATCATCGCCATTATCGGCAAAGCGATGCCGATTGGCGCGGTCTCAGTGATCGCCATCGCCCTGGTGGCGGTGACCGGCGTCACCAATCCCGGCAAGCCGGGCGCCGCGCTGGACGATGCACTCAGCGGTTTTTCCAACCAGCTGATCTGGCTGATCGGCTTTTCGATCATGATCTCCCTCAGCCTGAACAAAACCGGGCTGGGCGCGCGCATCGGCTACTATTTTATTTCGCTGTTCGGCAAAAAAACGCTGGGCATCGCCTATGCGCTGACGCTGGCGGAAACCACGCTGGCGCCGGTGACGCCGAGCAACACCGCGCGCGGCGGCGGCATCATTCACCCGATCATGAAATCGATCGCCGACAGTTTCGGTTCAAAACCGGAGCTCAATACCTCCGGCAAGATCGGCCGCTACCTGTCGCTGGTGAACTACAACATCAACCCGGTCACCTCGGCGATGTTTATCACCGCCACTGCGCCTAACCCATTGATCGTCAGCCTGATCGCCAAAGGCACCCATGGCAGCTTCGAGCTGTCCTGGTCGATGTGGGCGATTGCCGCCCTGGTCCCGGGGCTGTGTTCGCTGCTCGTGATGCCGCTGGTCATCTACCTGTTGTATCCGCCGGAGGTGAAAAGCACCCCGGACGCGCCGCGCTTCGCGCGCGAAAAACTGCAGGCGTTGGGGCCGGTGACGCTGCCGGAAAAAATTACCCTCGGGGTGTTCGCGCTGTTGCTGATACTGTGGGCCGGCATTCCGGCGATGATCTTCGGCCCGGCGCTGGCGGTCAATCCCACCACCGCGGCGCTGATCGGCTTGGCGGTGCTGCTGGCCACCGGCGTGCTGAGCTGGGAGGATGTGCTGAAGCATAAAGGGGCCTGGGACACCGTGGTGTGGTTCTCGGCGCTGGTGATGATGGCCAGTTTCCTCGGCAAGCTGGGGCTGATCGGCTGGCTGTCGCAGACCGTGGGCAACGGCATTGACCATATGGGTATGAGCTGGGTGGGCGGTACGATCTTGCTGACTCTCATCTACTTGTATTCGCACTATTTCTTCGCCAGCACCACCGCGCACGTGACGGCGATGTTCGCCGCCTTCTTCGCCGCCGGCATCGCGCTTGGCGCGCCACCGGCGCTGCTGGGCCTGATCCTGGCGTTTTCTTCTTCGCTGATGATGTCGCTGACGCATTACGGCACCGGCACCGCGCCGATCATCTTTGGCTCCGGCTATGTGACGCTGGGAGAATGGTGGAAAGCGGGATGGGTGATGAGTGTGGTTAACCTGCTGATCTGGATGCTGATCGGCGGGGCGTGGTGGAAGCTGCTGGGCTACTGGTGAGGAAAAAATTCACCCGCCGGGCGGCGGGTGAAGGGGATTAATTCAGAAACGCCGGCTGCTGCGCTTCGTAGCGGGAGATGTCCGCTTCGTGCTGCAGCGTCAGGCCGATGCTGTCCAGCCCGTTGATCATGCAGTGGCGGCGGAAGCTGTCGATTTCGAACGGATAGCTTTTGCCGCCGGCGTTGACCGTCTGGTTCTCCAGATCCACCACGAACTCCGTCCCTTCGTTGGCGTCTACCAGTTTGAACAGTTCATCCACCTGCTGCTCGCTCAGCGTTACCGGCAACAGCTGGTTGTTAAATGAGTTGCCGTAGAAGATATCGGCGAAGCTCGGCGCGATCACCACTTTGACCCCGTAGTCGGTCAGCGCCCAAGGGGCGTGTTCGCGCGAGGAGCCGCAGCCGAAGTTCTCCCGCGCCAACAGGATGCTGGCGCCTTTATAGCGCGGTTTGTTCAGCACGAACGCCGGGTTCGGTTGCTGGCCGGCATCGTCGAGGAAGCGCCAGTCGTTGAACAGATGCTGGCCGAAACCGGTGCGGGTGACCTTCTGTAAGAACTGCTTGGGAATAATGGCGTCGGTGTCGACGTTGGCCGCATCCAAAGGCACCACTAAGCCGGTATGTTGAGTAAATTTAGCCACGTTAGCCCCTTAGTGAATATCACGGATGTCGGCGAAGTGACCGGCGACGGCGGCCGCGGCGGCCATCGCCGGGCTGACCAGGTGGGTGCGCCCACCGCGGCCCTGACGCCCTTCAAAATTACGGTTGCTGGTGGATGCGCAGCGCTCGCCCGGATTCAGACGGTCGTTGTTCATCGCCAGACACATTGAGCAACCCGGCAAACGCCATTCGAAACCGGCTTCGATAAAGATTTTGTCCAACCCTTCGGCTTCCGCCTGGGCCTTCACCGGGCCGGATCCCGGCACCACGATGGCCTGCACGCCGCTGGCGACCTTGCGCCCTTTGGCGATCGCCGCCGCCGCGCGCAGATCTTCGATGCGGGAGTTGGTGCAGGAGCCGATGAACACTTTGTCGATCGGCACGTCGGTCAATTTGATGCCCGGCTTCAAATCCATGTAGGCCAGCGCTTTCTCGGCGGAGGCGCGCTCGACCGGATCGTTGAACGATTCCGGCGCCGGGATCGCCTGATTGACGGCGATCACCTGGCCGGGGTTGGTGCCCCAGGTGACCTGCGGCGCGATCTCTTCGGCGCGCAGCGTCACCACGGTATCGAACTGGGCGTCGGCGTCGGACTTCAACGTGCGCCAGTAAGCGACCGCCTGCTCCCAGTTTTCGCCGGTTGGCGCGAACTGGCGCCCCTTCAGGTAGGCGAAGGTGGTGTCGTCCGGCGCCACTAAGCCGGCTTTGGCGCCCATTTCGATCGCCATGTTGCACAGGGTCATGCGGCCTTCCATGCTCAACGCTTCGATCGCCTTGCCGCAGAACTCCACCACGTGGCCGGTGCCGCCGGCGCTGCCGGTTTTGCCGATCACCGCCAGCACGATGTCTTTGGCGGTGATGCCCTCGGCGGCGTCGCCGGTGACTTCAATCTTCATGGTTTTGGCCCGGCCCTGCTTCAGAGTCTGGGTCGCCAGCACGTGTTCCACTTCGGAGGTGCCGATGCCGAACGCCAGCGAGCCGAAAGCGCCGTGGGTGGCGGTGTGCGAGTCGCCGCAGACGATGGTCATGCCCGGCAGCGTCATGCCTTGCTCAGGCCCGATCACGTGCACGATGCCCTGGAAGGGGTGATTCAGGTCATACAACGAAACGCCGAATTCCGCGCAGTTCTTGATCAACTCCTGCATCTGGATACGTGCCATCTCGCCGCTGGCGTTGATGTCTTTGGTCTGGGTCGACACGTTGTGATCCATGGTGGCGAAGGTTTTGCCGGGCTGGCGTACCTTGCGGCCCATGGCGCGCAGGCCGTCGAACGCCTGCGGCGAGGTGACTTCGTGCACCAGGTGACGGTCGATATACAGCAACGGCGTTTCGTTCGGCGCTTCGTACACCACGTGGGCGTCGTACAGCTTCTGATATAAGGTCTTGGCCATGTTATGCCCCCTGAGCTACAAAGCGAGCGATGATGTCGCCCATTTCATCGGTGCTGACGGCTTTGCCGTCACCGGCCAGATCGGCGGTGCGGTAGCCCTGTTCCAACGCCTGGTTGATGGCGCGCTCCACGGCGTCGGCCGCTTCATCGGCGCCCAGGCTGTAACGCAGCAGCAGGGTGGCGGACAGGATCTGCGCAATTGGGTTGGCGATGCCTTTGCCTGCAATATCCGGCGCGGAACCGCCCGCCGGTTCGTACAGGCCGAAGCCTTGCTCGTTCAGGCTGGCGGATGGCAACATGCCCATCGAGCCGGTGATCATCGCGCATTCGTCGGACAGGATGTCGCCGAACAGGTTGGAGCACAGCAGCACGTCGAATTGGGACGGATCCTTGATCAGCTGCATGGTGGCGTTGTCGATATACATGTGCGACAGCGACACGTCCGGGTAATCCTTGGCAACCTGATTGACCACTTCACGCCACAGGATGGAGCTTTGCAGTACGTTGGCCTTGTCGATCGACGTCACCTTGTGGCGGCGCTTGCGGGCGGATTCGAAGGCGATGCGTGCGATGCGTTCAATCTCGAAACGGTGATACACCTCGGTATCGAAAGCGCGCTCCTGCATGCCCTGGCCTTCGCGGCCCTTCGGTTGGCCGAAGTAGATGCCACCGGTCAGTTCGCGCACGCACAGAATGTCGAAGCCGCGGGCGGCGATGTCGGCGCGCAGCGGGCAGAATGCCTCCAGCCCTTGATACAGGCGGGCCGGGCGCAGGTTGCTGAACAGTTTGAAGTGCTTGCGCAGCGGCAACAGCGCGCCGCGTTCCGGCTGCTCGGCCGGCGGTAGGTGTTCCCATTTCGGGCCGCCCACCGAGCCGAACAGGATGGCGTCGGCCTGCTCGCAGCCGGCGACGGTCGCCGCCGGCAACGGGCTGCCGTGGCGATCGATGGCGATGCCGCCGACGTCGTACTCGGCGGTGGTGATGCGAATATCAAAGCGTTGACGCACCGCGTCCAATACTTTGCGCGCCTGAGCCATTACTTCCGGGCCGATGCCGTCTCCGGGCAAGACGGCAATGTGATAAGTCTTCGTCATGTTCACACCGTTTCCTGATTATTTTGATGTTTGTTTTGCTGCAGGCGCTGCTTTTCTTTTTCTACCTGCTGTGAGCGCCAAATATTGTTCAACACGTGCACCATTGCCTTGGCAGAGGATTCGACGATGTCGGTCGCCAGGCCTACGCCGTGGAAGCGGCGGCCGTTGTAAGAGACGACGATATCCACCTGGCCCAGCGCGTCGCGGCCATGGCCCTTGGCGGTCAACTGGTACTTCACCAGCTCGATCGGGTAATCGGTGATGCGATTGATCGCCTGATAGACCGCATCGACCGGGCCGTTGCCGGTGGCGGCTTCGGCTTTCTCTTCGCCGCCGCAGATCAGTTTCACCGAGGCGGTGGCCATGATGCTGCTGCCGGACTGCACGCTGAAGTAGCCCAGGCTGAAGTGCTCCGGCTCTTCCTGCTGTTTATTGATGAAGGCCAGCGCCTCCAGGTCATAGTCGAACACCTGGCCTTTTTTGTCGGCCAGCTTCAGGAAGGCGGCGTACAGGGTATCCAGGTTGTAGTCCTGCTCCTGGTAGCCCATCTCTTCCATGCGGTGTTTCACCGCCGCGCGGCCGGAGCGGGAGGTCAGGTTCAACTGCACGTCTTTCAGGCCGATCGACTGCGGAGTCATGATTTCGTAGTTTTCGCGGTTCTTCAGCACGCCGTCCTGGTGAATCCCGGAGGAGTGGGCGAAGGCGTTGGAGCCGACGATCGCCTTGTTGGCCGGGATCGGCATGTTGCACAGCTGGCTGACGATCTGGCTGGTGCGGAAGATTTCCTGATGATTGATGTTGGTGTGCACGTTCATGATGTCCTGGCGCACTTTAATCGCCATGATCACCTCTTCCAGCGAACAGTTGCCGGCGCGTTCACCGATGCCGTTCAGGGTGCCTTCCACCTGACGGGCGCCGGCCTGTACCGCAGCGATGGAGTTGCCGACCGCCATGCCCAAATCGTCGTGGCAGTGTACGGAGATGATGGCTTTGTCGATGTTCGGCACGCGGTCATACAAGGTGGTGATGATGCCGCCGAACTGGTTCGGCGTGGTGTAGCCGACGGTGTCCGGAATATTGATGGTGGTGGCGCCGGCGTTGATGGCGGCTTCGACCACGCGGCACAGATTGTCGATCGGCGTGCGGCCGGCGTCTTCACAGGAGAACTCTACGTCGTCGGTGTAGTTGCGGGCGCGTTTGACCGAGCGCACCGCCATCTCCAACACTTCGTCGAACGAGCGCTTCAGCTTCGATTCGATATGCAGGGTGGAGGTGGCCAGGAACACGTGGATGCGGAACGCTTCAGCGACGCGCAGCGCTTCGGCGGCCACGTCGATGTCTTTGTCCACGCAGCGGGCCAGGCCGCAGACGCGACTGTTCTTGATCTGGCGCGCGATGGTTTGCACCGATTCGAAGTCGCCCGGCGAAGAGACCGGGAAGCCGACTTCCATCACGTCAACGCCCATTCTTTCCAGCGCCAGCGCAATCTGAATCTTCTCTTTTACGCTCAGGCTGGCCTGCAATGCCTGTTCGCCGTCACGCAGCGTGGTATCGAAAATAATGACTTGTTGGCTCATCGGTGCATTCCTTATCGTGTTGATTTCACGCTAAGCGGGCAAAAAAAAACCCGCGCAGTAGCGCGGGTTTCTTATGGGTGATCGGCTGAGTCAGCTCCGAACTTCATCCACAGGCATACCGCGCAAACAAGATGCGTTGAGTAGTAGGCCTAGTAGACGGTGGGTACGGATCATAAGGGTTCAGCTTCTCTTAAATTGGGTGTCTGCCTAATTTGATACGTGATTGGCCTGGCGATGTCAACACCTGATTGAATGCGGGGACAATGCACCGGCTAAGTGGCCAAACAGAGGAACATTCGGTAAAAATGCGGTGCTCTAGAGAAAAAGTGGGGCGCAGTTTGCGCGTTGCTTAGCATAAACGAATCGAATAGAGACTGCGCTAATTGCTTCTGGATTTTGTTGGGTTAAGATTTGTGATGAAAATTAAGAGAGATTAATCACGGGAGGCAATAAAATAACATTTTTAATTCAAATGATTGAAATTGGATTCATATGATTAATTGATTGTTTTAGTCATAATATAACAAAATAATGCGATTTTACACAAAGTGAGCGGTGTTTTTAGATGGTTTGATTGCTTATGATGTGTTTTTATAGTTTGTCTCATACAGTGCGGTTACGTTGTTTAATTGTATTAATCATTGTTAATACCTAATTGTTGGTACCACCCAGGTAGCATTCTTCCTGCTGACGGGATAAGTGACTGACATGCATTCCATATACGACTTATATCGTGTCGATAACACGAGGTTTTTTATCGGCTCATGACGGTAATAGCAGGATTTGTCGTGCAAAGATAAGACAATGCGGCGTTTCATTGTTTTTCGAGCATAAGGATTAGATTATCTACACAGGATTTAGTGGAGTGAAATATGGCTGAATATGATTCAGAAATCGCCATGGTCAAAGAGCCGGCGGACATTCATTTGCGCAGCGTCGATCTTAATTTGCTGACGGTGTTTGACGCCGTGATGCAAATGCAAAATATTACGCGAGCCGCTAATTCTTTGGGGATGTCGCAGCCGGCGGTGAGTAACGCGGTGGCGCGCCTGAAGGTGATGTTCAACGATGAACTGTTCGTGCGCTGCGGGCGCGGGATCCAGCCCACCATGCGCGCCAGGCAGTTATTCGGGCCGGTGCGGCAAGCGCTGCAGCTGGTGCAAAATGAGTTGCCGGGATCTGAGTTTGAGCCGCTGACCAGCACGCGAGCGTTCTCCTTGTCGCTGTGCAGCCCGCTCGATTTACGTCTGGGCGCCGGAATAATCAATCACGTCAAACAGATCGCGCCGCAGCTTAACCTGCAAATAAAGTCATACATTAACAATAATATCGAACATCAATTGCGTTATCAGGACGTCGAGTTTGTCATCGGCTACAGCCGTTTCGAATCGGCAGAGTTTCGCAGTTTGGCGATGTTTGACGACGAATTGGTGCTGGCGGTCGCGCAGGCGCACCTGCGAATAGGGGAGGAGGTGACGCCGGAGAAAATGTTGGCCGAACAGCACGCGGCAGTTTCTCTGGAAAGTTTTGGTTCTTTCAGTAAACCTTTTTATTTAGAGGAACCGATGCTGCGCACCGTGACACAACAGTGCACGGATCTCTACAGCGTGTTGAATATGGTGTCGCAAACGGACATGGTGGCGATTGCGCCCGCCTGGCTGGTGCGGCAACAGACGGAAGCGTTGAAAATAAAGTCGGTTCCTTTATGTGGCAACGATAATAAAGCCACTTGCTATCTCTCCTGGCATGAATCCTCCGAGCGGGATAAAGGCCACCAGTGGATGAAATCCGTTCTGATTGAGGCCGGTAACCCAAAGTAACGCGATAAAAAATGGGGTCATACAAAAATAATATTCAACTGATCGTTTTTTTCTCATGATAAAAGCTAAGAACTATCTGGGTTTTTATTAAGATGTTTCTTGGTTTTGCGGCGATAAAATAACTTATTTTCAGGGTGGGTTGGTTCGTTTACCAAAAATAATTAATATAAATTAATATTCTGATTTTTACTTTTCGGCTGGTATTTTAAACTAATTCGATGCGGCGGCCCGGATGGGCCGCGTTTTATTGCCGCCACCCAACCTTTTCTTTCCCGTTCTGTCCAACCCATGAAAGCGCGAAAGCCGGCCTGAGTTTTGGCTCACACTTCTACGCTGAAATCACTTTTCCCTCTGCCTGAGAGTAGGTAGACTGCGCGGAAAAAAGTAAACACGTGTAAGCTGAGATGAGGGCCGCAAGGCGTCGTTCAGGCTTAACTGTATGATTCATTTCAGGCTTAGAGCACTATGATCACTAATCTGCTGCAATACCATTTGATCCATCGTATACAGCATCAAATCACCCATCGAGCCAATCGCACAGCTTTTCGCCAATGGTCGCCCAACGGCGAGTTTCAACTGACCTGGGGAGAGGCTGCCACCCGCATCGATCGCATTGCCGCCGGGCTGTTGGCCCTTGGGGCCGAAGTGCAAGAGCGCATCGGTATATTCGCCAATAACGGCATAGCCTGGTCGTTGGCCGATCTCGCTATCCTGCATCTGCGCGGCGTCAGCGTGCCGCTGTATTCCACCAATACGCCGGCGCAGGCGGCGTTCGTCACCAACGACGCCGACATCCGTATACTGTTCGTCGGGGAGCAGGCGCAGCTTGACGCCGCCATCGCGCTGCGCGGCGTTTGCCCACAGCTGCGCCATATTATCGTGTTTGACGAGGATGCCGATCTGCGCGGCTGCGAGATCGCACAGCATCTGAGCGCCTTCGAGCGTGCCGCCGATCCGGCGGCTTTTATCGTTCAACGTCGGCAGCGCATTGAAGAGTGCGACCTTCAGGATCTCTTCACCCTGATCTATACCTCGGGCACCACCGGTGAGCCTAAGGGGGTGATGCTGGACTACCGCAATCTGGCGGCGCAGCTCTACCTGCATGATGAAAGGCTGACGGTCGGCGAAGAAGATGTGTCGCTCAGTTTCCTGCCGCTGTCGCACGTGTTCGAGCGTGCCTGGAGCTTCTTTGTGATGCATTCCGGCGCGCAGAACGTCTTCCTGCCGAACACCGACTGGGTGCGGGAAGCGATGGGGCAGGTCCGCCCGACGCTGATGTGCGCGGTACCGCGTTTCTACGAGAAGATTTTCAGCGCGGTGCATGAAAAAGTGGCGCGCGCCCCTTGGCTGCGCCGCGCGCTGTTCCACTGGGCGATCGTCTGCGGGGAGCGCAAGTTCCTGCAGGAGCGGGCCGGCAAACCGTTGGGCAAACTGTTCGAACTCTCCCATCGCTGGGCCGACAAGCTGGTATTGAGCAAGCTGCGCGGTATCCTCGGCGGCCGGGTGCGCTTTCTACCGGCGGCGGGTGCCAAGCTGGATGACAATGTGATCCTGTTCTTCCAGGCGATGGGCGTCAACATCAAGTACGGCTACGGCATGACCGAAACCTGTGCGACCGTGTCCTGCTGGGAAGAAGGGCATTTCCGTTTCGGCTCCATCGGCAAACCGCTGCCGGAGGTCGAGGTGCGCATCGGTGAAGAAAATGAAATCCAGGTGCGAGGGCCGATCGTGATGCGCGGCTATTTCAACAAGCCATTGGAAACCGCCGCGACCTTTACCGCAGACGGCTGGCTGAAAACCGGCGATGCCGGGGCGATCGATGAAGAGGGCAATCTGTTCATCACTGAGCGCCTGAAGGATTTGATGAAAACCTCCGGCGGCAAATACATCGCGCCGCAGATGCTGGAAGGTACGCTGGCGCAGGACCGTTTTATCGAACAGGTGGCGATCATCGCCGATGCGCGCAAGTTCGTTTCCGCGCTGATCGTGCCGTGCTTTGAGTCGCTGGAAGAGTACGCGAAGTCAGTCAACCTGAAGTACCAAGATCGTCTGGAACTGCTGCGCAACGGCGAGATCCTCGAGATGTTCGAAAAGCGTCTGCGCGAGATGCAAAAGGAGCTGGCGCGCTTCGAACAGGTGAAGAAGTTCACTCTGCTGCCGGCGGCCTTTTCCATGGAGCTGGGAGAGCTGACGCCAACGCTGAAGCTGCGCCGCAAAGTGATCCTGCAGCGCTATCAGCGTGAAATCGACTCAATGTACCAGGAACGGGCTTGACGCCGCCGCCGGATCGCGCGTCCGGCGAAAAAAACGGCATATACCTCGCCTGATTTAGTTCTGTAATTTTCCCTCTGTTCGAAACAATGCCTAGCCTGACGCCTCTGGGGCTAGCGCATTGTTTTTATAAAGCCGCGATCTCCAGCCGCTTGGCAATAACCCCGCCGCTGTTAAGCCATTTTGCCGTTTGCCTGCCCCATCTTCTGACGTTATGTTAATTCGATAGCGACAACCCATAAAAATTTAGGGGCATTGCCCCGCAGCAGGCGCTACGTTCCGGCGCCAGAGAAGAATAAGCAAGCCTGGAGGCAAACCCATGGAGATGTTGTCAGGAGCCGAGATGGTCGTCCGATCGTTGATCGATCAGGGCGTTAAGCATGTATTCGGCTACCCCGGCGGGGCAGTGCTCGATATCTACGACGCCCTGCATACGGTCGGAGGGATCGATCATATTCTGGTGCGCCACGAGCAGGGGGCGGTGCACATGGCCGACGGCTACGCGCGCGCCACCGGTGAAGTGGGCGTGGTGCTGGTGACCTCCGGCCCCGGCGCCACCAATGCCATTACCGGTATTGCCACCGCCTATATGGATTCGATCCCGATGGTGGTGCTGTCGGGACAGGTGCCCAGCTCGCTGATCGGCTACGACGCCTTCCAGGAGTGCGATATGGTGGGGATTTCGCGTCCGGTGGTGAAGCACAGCTTCCTGGTAAAACGCACCGAAGACATCCCGGCGGTGTTGAAGAAGGCCTTTTACCTGGCCTCCAGCGGCCGCCCCGGCCCGGTAGTGATCGATCTGCCGAAAGATATTGTCGGTCCGGCGGTGCGGATGCCTTATGCCTACCCGCAGGACGTGAGCATGCGTTCTTATAACCCGACGGTGCAGGGCCACCGCGGGCAGATCAAACGCGCGTTACAAACCATTCTGGCGGCCAAAAAGCCGGTGATGTACGTCGGCGGTGGCGCGATCAACGCCGGTTGTGAAGCTGAATTACTGTCGTTGGCGGAGCAGCTGAACCTGCCGGTAACCAGCAGCCTGATGGGATTGGGCGCTTTCCCCGGCACCCATCGTCAGAGCGTCGGTATGCTCGGCATGCACGGAACCTATGAAGCCAACAAAACCATGCACCATGCCGACGTGATCTTCGCCGTAGGCGTGCGCTTCGACGATCGCACCACCAACAATCTGGCTAAATACTGCCCGGACGCCACCGTGCTGCACATTGATATCGATCCGACTTCGATCTCCAAAACGGTGGACGCCGATATTCCGATCGTCGGCGATGCCAAGCAGGTGTTGGTTCAAATGCTGGAGCTGCTGGCGCAGGATGAGAAAGCGCAGGATCACGATGCGCTGCGCGACTGGTGGCAGTCTATCGAGCAGTGGCGTGCCCGCGACTGCCTGGGTTACGACAAGCACAGCGGCACCATCAAGCCGCAGGCGGTGATCGAAACCCTGCACCGCCTGACCAAAGGCGACGCCTACGTCACCTCGGACGTGGGCCAGCACCAGATGTTCGCCGCGCTCTATTATCCGTTCGACAAACCGCGCCGCTGGATCAACTCCGGCGGCCTCGGCACCATGGGCTTCGGCCTGCCGGCGGCATTGGGCGTCAAGCTGGCGCTGCCGGAAGAAACCGTGGTGTGCGTGACCGGCGACGGCAGCATTCAGATGAATATTCAGGAGCTGTCCACTGCGCTGCAATATAACCTGCCGGTGGTGGTGGTGAACCTCAATAACCGTTATCTGGGCATGGTGAAGCAGTGGCAGGACATGATTTATTCCGGCCGCCATTCGCAGTCTTACATGGATTCGCTGCCGGACTTCGTCAAGCTGGCCGAGGCTTACGGCCATGTCGGCATCGCCATCCGCACGCCGGATGAGCTGGAAAGCAAGCTGGCGCAGGCGCTGGCGGAAAAAGAGCGGCTGGTGTTCGTCGACGTGACCGTCGATGAAACCGAACATGTTTACCCGATGCAGATCCGCGGCGGAAGCATGGACGAAATGTGGCTTAGCAAAACGGAGAGGACCTGATCATGCGCCGTATTTTATCTGTCTTGCTGGAAAACGAATCCGGCGCCTTGTCGCGCGTGGTCGGGCTGTTCTCCCAGCGCGGTTATAACATTGAAAGCCTGACGGTGGCGCCGACCGACGATCCGACGCTGTCGCGCATGACTATCCAGACCGTCGGCGACGAGAAAGTGCTGGAGCAGATTGAGAAACAGCTGCACAAGCTGGTGGACGTGCTGCGCGTCAGCGAGCTGGTGCAAGGCGCTCACGTCGAGCGCGAGATCATGCTGGTGAAGCTGCAGGCCAGCGGTTATGGCCGTGAAGAAGTGAAGCGCTGCGCCGACATTTTCCGCGGCCAGATCGTCGATGTGACGGCGACGCTGTACACGGTACAGCTGGCCGGCACCAGCGACAAGCTCGACGCCTTCCTGAGCGCGGTGCGTGAAGTGGCGGAGATTGTGGAAGTGGCGCGTTCCGGCGTGGTCGGCGTGTCGCGCGGCGACAAAATCATGCGCTGAGCGCGGTTTAGTGGCGAATAATCGGGGCGCGGCATGGCTGCGCCCTTTGTTTTTCGGCATTTTTTTGCCCGATTGCTGGCACCTTTCGGCAAAAGCGGTTGCTAGGTAGTGTTTTCTGCTGTTAGATCGCAGAGGCTGGATTGAATAACCGCACGGGATGTCATGGTTAATCCGAGCACAGCCTTCACTTCTATTTTCAGCGTCATTAAGGGGTTAATGTGAAACTGGATGAAATCGCGCGTCTCGCGGGCGTTTCGCGCACGACGGCCAGTTATGTCATCAACGGCAAGGCGAAGCAGTATCGTGTCAGCGATAAAACCGTCGAGAAAGTGATGGCCGTGGTCAGGGAGCATAACTACCACCCGAATGCCGTCGCGGCAGGGCTGCGCGCTGGGCGCACCCGTTCTATCGGTCTGGTGATCCCGGATCTGGAAAATACCAGCTATACCCGCATCGCCAACTACCTGGAACGCCAGGCGCGCCAGCGTGGTTATCAATTGCTGATCGCCTGTTCCGAAGATCAGCCGGACAACGAAATGCGCTGTATCGAGCACTTGCTGCAGCGTCAGGTGGACGCCATCATCGTTTCCACCGCCTTGCCGCCGGAGCACCCCTTCTATCAACGCTGGGCCAACGACCCGCTGCCGATCATCGCACTGGACCGCGCGTTGGATCGCGAGCATTTCATCAGCGTCGTCGGGGCCGACGAGGAAGATGCCTTTGCGCTGGCGCAGGAGCTGCGCACCTTCCCGGCGGAGTCGGTACTGTACCTGGGCGCCTTGCCGGAGCTTTCGGTCAGCTTCCTGCGTGAGCAGGGCTTCCGTCAGGCCTGGCAAGAGGATCCTCGCCATGTCGATTATCTGTACGCCAACAGCTATGAGCGTGAGGCCGCCGGCGCGCTGTTTGCCGAATGGCTGAAAACGCACCCGATGCCGCAGGCGCTGTTCACCACGTCGTTCTCTTTATTGCAGGGCGTGATGGACGTGACGCTGAAGCAACGCGGCCGTTTGCCGACCGATCTGGCGATTGCCACCTTCGGCGACCATGAGCTGTTGGATTTTCTGGAGTGCCCGGTGCTCGCGGTAGCGCAGCGCCATCGCGACGTGGCCGAACGCGTGCTGGAGCTGGTGTTGGCCAGCCTGGACGAACCGCGTAAACCCAAACCGGGACTGACGCGGATCCGCCGTAATCTGTTCCGCCGCGGTAGCCTGAGCCGCAAATAGGCCGCTCTACAGGAGCCCGCGTTGTCGGGCTCCTGGTTTAGACGTAACCCGCGACCCGAAACAGCCGTCGGCAATATTCCAGGAAATAGCCATACACCACGCCCATCGCCATGGAGACCAGCGCATTGCTGGTCACCGCCGCCAGCATTTGTTGGCCGTCGGCGCCCACGCTCCACAGAATGGCGGCATAAACCGGCGACTGGAAACTGACGTAAGCCAGCAGATCGGCGAGGTTGCGCAGTAGGAATTGGCCGCGCGGGCAGCGGCGTGCCGTGCGGATAAACAGATCGCGATAGCGGCCATAAGGCCAGGCGATCAGGATGTTGACCGGGATCGACAGCAGGCGCGAAGAGAGGGATTGCTGGAAGCTCATGCCGGAGATCAACACTTCTATCGCCATGCCGGCGATAAAGCAGTACACCACCAGTGCGAACGTATCGGCAGCGGCGCTACGCCAGTGAGGGGCGGGCGAAAGCATGCACTCTCTCCTTTTTTTTGGTTAATGTTCTGTTAAATTATTTATTTGCAGTTGTTAGTTCTGGTTTTTTGCGCTTCATATAGTGTACTAATCTGTATTGTGTTTTTTAACTGGATTTAAATTTTTATTTTTAACATTTGTTCGGTTTTTGTCCCGCAGAACAGGGGCACTGGATGGGACAGGGAGATTAAAATCGGTGAATTTAAATAAATTCATTAAAAACATGCAGTTGCGATTTTTGGTGTTTGAAGAGGTTTTTTTCCGGCAAAAATTGTGGAAATAAAGGTGTAAGAAAATGAAACCATAATTGTAAACAGGTATTTTGGGAATAATCTTACCAAATTGATTTAAATCGAAATTACTTCTGCTCGTAATATCCGAGCCATTTATTTTTATCGTGCTCTCATCATGGCGGGACAAATTGAAGTAAAATAGCGCGCAGTTTCACGGTGAATAACGATTGAGCGTTATTAACTCAAGGGGTTATGGCCTTATTCTTCGGTCGATTCGCCAGGCGCTGAGCCTTGGCGGGCGCGGGGCGGCAGCGGTTACAGCCCTGAGATTGCCGAGCTGAAAAATGAGACATGGCTTGCAGAAGGAAGTAATGAGTTAATTAATCGCCAGTTCGTCAGGTTTTTAATCAGATTCTTTCCGCTTAGAAAATTCTCTCCGTTTATCATGGTGTTAATTTTTAATCGTCGAATAATCAGAGTTTCTTTCGCGAGTCAGCTCCCAAAATGACCAGAGAAATATTGCCAAAGCGCTGGCGCTCTGGCTTGACAAGGTTTTCATACCCTCCGTAAACTCCATTGTG
Source organism: Serratia bockelmannii (assembly GCF_051803255.1). Taxonomy (NCBI): domain Bacteria; kingdom Pseudomonadati; phylum Pseudomonadota; class Gammaproteobacteria; order Enterobacterales; family Yersiniaceae; genus Serratia; species Serratia bockelmannii. Next base: position 789,731 of record NZ_CP196512.1, read on the forward strand.
TGGGAATTTGTGGGGTAAAGTGGTGAAAACGGTCACTAAGGGGTAGCTCAGGAATGTTCCGTGGAGCGACGATGGTCAACCTCGACAGCAAAGGGCGGCTCGCCGTACCTACCCGATATCGGGAATTGCTCAACGAGGAATCGCAAGGCCAAATGGTCTGTACCATTGACCTCCATCAGCCCTGCCTGCTGCTTTATCCTTTGCCCGAATGGGAAATTATTGAACAAAAATTATCACGTCTGTCGAGCATGAATCCCGCCGAGCGCCGCGTTCAGCGCCTGCTGTTGGGGCATGCCAGTGAGTGTCAGATGGATAGTGCCGGTCGTTTGCTGCTTGCCAATACGCTGCGGCAACACGCCGGGCTCACAAAAGAAGTGATGCTGGTCGGTCAGTTCAACAAGTTTGAACTGTGGGATGAACAGACCTGGTATCAACAAGTCAAGGATGATATTGACGCTGAACAGTCGACTCAGGAACCGTTGTCTGAGCGGCTACAGGACTTGTCGCTATAAGCATGTTGGAAAACTATAAACACACCACCGTCCTGCTGGACGAAGCCGTCAACGGCCTCAACATCCGCAGCAACGGCATATATATCGACGGTACTTTTGGTCGCGGTGGCCATTCTCGTCTGATTCTGTCCCAGCTGGGGCCGGAAGGGCGCTTGCTGGCAATTGACCGTGACCCTCAGGCGATTGCAGCCGCCAAATCTATTGAAGATCCCCGTTTTACCATCGTACACGGCCCATTTTCCGAGTTGTCGCACTATGTGCGGGAGCGCGAACTGGTCGGCAAGATCGACGGCGTTCTGCTCGATCTGGGCGTTTCCTCGCCGCAGCTTGACGACGCAGAGCGCGGGTTCTCCTTTATGCGCGACGGTCCGCTGGACATGCGCATGGATCCGTCCACCGGCCTGTCCGCCGCGGATTGGCTGATGAAGGCCGAGGCGGACGATATCGCCTGGGTGCTGAAAACCTTTGGCGAAGAGCGTTTCGCCAAGCGCATCGCACGCGCCATCGTCGAAAGAAACCGCGTGGAGCCGATGACGCGCACCAAAGAGTTGGCGGATCTGATTGCCGATGCCAGCCCGTTCCGTGAAAAGCACAAGCATCCGGCGACGCGCAGCTTCCAGGCGATCCGCATCTATATCAACAGCGAGCTGGAAGAGATCGAGCGTGCGCTCGACGGCGCGCTGGAAGTGCTGGCCCCACAGGGCCGTTTGTCGATCATAAGTTTCCATTCGCTGGAAGACCGCATCGTCAAACGCTTTATGCGTCACCACAGCCGCGGCGCTCAGGTGCCGGCGGGCATTCCGTTGACCGAAGAGCAACTGCGCAGCATGGGCGGACGAACGCTGAAAGCGCTGGGCAAAATGATGCCGTCGGAAGCGGAAGTGGCGGACAACCCGCGTGCGCGCAGCTCGGTGCTGCGTATTGCTGAGAGGATGCCCGCGTGATCGGCAACGAACGTCACGGCCTGGTCGGGGTGATTGGCGGCGATCTGCTGCGCAACGCCAAGATCCCCATGATTTTACTGATTGCGTCACTGGTCTCCGCGGTTTTCGTGGTGACCACCGCGCACCGCACCCGCCTGCTGACCGCCGAGCGCGAACAGCTGGTTCTGGAGCGTGATGCGCTGGATATCGAGTGGCGCAACCTGATTTTAGAAGAGAACGCCCTCGGCGATCACAGCCGGGTTGAACGTATCGCGACAGAAAAACTGCAGATGCAACATGTTGATCCATCGCAGGAAAATATCATCGTTAAACAATGAATGGTTTAACCGGAATAATGACACGGAGTAGAAAGGAAACGCATGAAAGCAGCGCGCCCCGGTAAGTTGAGACGCCAGGAAGATCAGGCCAGCTTTGTCAGCTGGCGTTTTGCGTTGCTGTGCGGCTGCATTTTGCTGGCGATGGTTGGCCTGATGCTGCGCGTCGCGTACCTGCAGGTCATCAACCCCGATCGTCTGGTGAAAGAAGGCGACATGCGTTCGCTGCGCGTGCAGGAAGTGCCGACCGCGCGGGGCATGATCAGCGATCGCGCCGGCCGTCCGTTGGCGGTCAGCGTGCCGGTCAATGCGGTGTGGGCGGATCCGAAAGAGCTGAACGAGCGCGGCGGCATCACGCTGGACAGCCGTTGGAAAGCGCTTTCCGATGCGCTCAACATCCCGCTGGACCAGCTTTCCAACCGCATCAACGCCAACCCGAAAGGGCGCTTCGTTTATCTGGCGCGCCAGGTGAACCCGGCGATTGGCGACTACATCCACAAACTCAAGCTGCCGGGGATCTACCTGCGGCAGGAGTCGCGCCGGTACTACCCGGCGGGGCAGGTGACGTCGCACATCATCGGTGTGACCAACATCGACGGGCAAGGCATCGAAGGCGTCGAGAAGAGCTTCGACCGCTGGCTGACCGGGCAACCGGGCGAGAGAACGGTGCGTAAGGACCGCTTCGGCCGGGTGATCGAAGATATCTCCTCCGTCGACAGCCAGGCTGCGCACAACCTGGTGCTGAGCGTCGATGAGCGCCTGCAGGCGCTGGTGTATCGCGAGCTGAACAACGCGGTGGCGTTCAACAAGGCCGAATCGGGCACTGCGGTGCTGATCGACGTGAACACCGGCGAAGTGCTGGCGATGGCCAACAGCCCGTCTTACAACCCGAACAACATGGCCGGTACGCCGAAAGAGACCATGCGTAACCGTGCTATCACCGATATTTTTGAACCCGGTTCAACCGTGAAGCCGATGGTGGTGATGACCGCGCTGCAAAACGGCGTGGTGAGAGAAAACAGCGTGCTGAACACCATCCCGTATCGCATTCAGGGCCACGAGATCAAAGACGTGGCGCGGTACTCGGAGCTGTCATTGACCGGGATCTTGCAGAAGTCGAGTAACGTCGGTGTTTCAAAGCTGGCGTTAGCGATGCCGTCCTCAGCGTTAGTAGATACTTACTCTCGTTTTGGGCTGGGAAAAGCGACCAATTTGGGGCTGGTCGGAGAAAGCAGTGGCATATACCCAAAAAAACAACGGTGGTCTGACATAGAGAGGGCCACCTTCTCTTTCGGCTACGGGCTGATGGTAACTCCGTTACAGTTGGCGCGAGTCTATGCAACGATCGGCAGTCTGGGCGTGTATCGCCCATTGTCGATCACCAAGGTTGACCCTCCGGTCGCCGGCGAACGCGTTTTCCCTGAACCTCTGGTGCGCACCGTGGTGCACATGATGGAAAGCGTGGCCTTGCCGGGCGGCGGCGGCGTGAAAGCCGCCATCAAGGGATACCGTATCGCCATCAAAACCGGTACCGCGAAAAAAGTGGGCCCGGACGGCAAATACGTCAACCGATACATCGCTTATACCGCCGGCGTCGCGCCGGCAAGTAACCCCCGTTTTGCCCTGGTGGTCGTCATCAACGACCCGCAGGGTGGGAAATACTATGGTGGCGCAATCTCCGCGCCGGTGTTCGGCGCCATCATGGGCGGCGTATTGCGCACCATGAACGTCGAGCCTGACGCGTTGCCCACCGGTGACAAAAGCGAATTAGTGATTAACAAGAAAGAGGGTTCAGGTGGCAGATCGTAATTTGCGCGACTTACTCGCCCCGTGGGTGCCGACGGCGCCCGGGCGCGCGCTGCGGGAAATGACATTAGACAGCCGTGTGGCGGCTGCCGGGGATCTGTTTGTCGCCGTGGTTGGCCATCAAACGGATGGACGCCGCTATATTCCGCAGGCCATTGCGCAGGGCGTCGCCGCCGTGATCGCCGAAGCTGACGGTCAGGCCGAAGACGGCGCCATCGTTGAGATGCACGGCGTGCCGGTGATCTACCTGAGCCAACTGAACCAGCGCCTTTCCGCGCTGGCCGGGCGTTTTTACCACCAGCCGGGCGAGCGTCTGCGTCTGGTCGGCGTGACCGGCACCAACGGCAAAACCACCACTACGCAGCTGTTGGCGCAGTGGAGCCAACTGCTGGGCGAAACCAGCGCGGTGATGGGCACCGTCGGCAACGGCCTGCTGGGCCAGGTGTGTCCGACCGAGAATACCACCGGTTCTGCGGTGGATGTTCAACACGTATTAAACGAGTTGGCGGAACAGGGCGCGACCTTCGCCGCGATGGAAGTTTCTTCCCACGGTCTGGTGCAACACCGGGTGGCGGCGCTGCCGTTCGCCGCGGCGGTCTTCACCAACCTGAGCCGCGATCACCTGGATTACCACGGTGACATGGCCAATTACGAGGCGGCCAAATGGTCGCTGTTCGCCGCCCACAGCGTGGGGCAGGCGATCATCAACGCCGACGATGAAGTCGGTCAGCGCTGGCTCGGCAAGCTGCCGGATGCGGTGGCGGTGACGATGCAGGGCAACCTGCAGCCGGGCGGCCACGGCCGCTGGCTGAAAACCACGGCGGTCGATTATCACGACAACGGCGCCACCGTTCGTTTCAGCTCCAGCTGGGGCGACGGCGAGATCGAAAGCCGCCTGATGGGCGCTTTCAACGTCAGCAACCTGCTGTTGGCCTTGGCCACGCTGCTGTCGCTGGGCTATCCGCTGGAGGCGCTGGTGGAAACCGGCAGCCGTCTGCAGCCGGTCTGCGGCCGCATGGAAGTGTTTAACGCGCCGGGCAAACCGACGGTGGTGGTGGATTACGCCCACACGCCGGATGCGCTGGAGAAAGCGCTGGAAGCCGCGCGCTTGCACTGCCAGGGGCAGCTGTGGTGCGTCTTCGGCTGCGGCGGCGATCGCGACAAGGGCAAGCGTCCGCTGATGGGCGGTATTGCCGAGCAGTTCGCCGATCGCGTGGTGATCACCGATGACAACCCGCGTACCGAAGAGCCGCGCGCAATTATCAACGACATCCTGACCGGATTGCTGGACGCCGGGCAGGCGCTGGTGATCCACGGCCGCGCCGAAGCGGTAACCAGCGCCATCATGCAAGCGCAGGCGCAGGATGTGGTGTTGGTGGCGGGCAAGGGCCATGAAGATTATCAGCTGGTGGGCAACCGCCGCCTGGATTACTCCGACCGCACGACGGTCGCCCGACTGCTGGGGGTGCTGGCATGATCCCTGTCTCTCTTCAGACACTGGCTGAGGTATTGAGCGCTGAACCGATCGGCGCCGATTGCCAAATTGTCGAGGTGACGACAGACACCCGCAAGGTGACCGCCGGTTGCCTGTTTGTGGCGCTGAAAGGTGAGCGTTTCGACGCTCACGACTTCGCGGCGGATGCCGTAGCCGCAGGCGCCGGGGCATTGCTGGTCAGTAAGCGCTTATTGGTGGACGTGCCGCAGCTGGTGGTGGAAGACACCCGTTTGGCGCTGGGGCAGCTTGGCGCCTGGGTGCGTCAGCAGGTGCCGGCGCGCGTGGTGGCGCTGACCGGCTCCTCGGGCAAGACATCGGTGAAAGAAATGACCGCCGCCATTCTGCGTGAATGCGGCGAAGTGCTGTATACCGCCGGTAACTTCAATAACGACATCGGCGTGCCGCTGACGCTGTTGCGTCTGGAGCCGCAGCATGATTTTGCCGTGATAGAGCTGGGCGCTAACCACATTGGCGAAATCGCTTACACCACCGCATTGACGCGTCCGCAGACCGCTTTGGTGAATAACCTGGCGGCGGCGCACCTGGAAGGCTTCGGCTCGCTGGCCGGCGTCGCTCAGGCGAAAGGTGAAATCTTTACCGGCCTGCCGGCCGACGGCGTGGCGATCATCAACGCCGATAACAACGATTGGCCGCACTGGCAGAGCATGCTGGTCGGCAAAACCGTCTGGCGCTTCTCGCCGCAGGCCGCCGAAGGTGTGGACTTCTTCGCGGACAACGTGCGGGTGAATGGCGCAGGTACGCAGTTCACGCTGCACAGCCCGTTCGGCACCGCCGAGATCGCACTGCCGCTGCCGGGGCGCCACAACGTGGCCAACGCGCTGGCGGCCACGGCGCTGGCGATGTCGGTGGGCGCGACGCTCGAAGCGGTGCGTCAGGGGTTGAAACAATTGCAGGCGGTGCCGGGGCGCTTGTTCCCGGTGGCGCTGGCCGAAGGCAAGCTGCTGCTGGACGACAGCTATAACGCCAACGTCGGGTCGATGACCGCGGCGGCGCAGGTGCTGGCGGAAATGCCGGGCTACCGCGTGATGGTGGTCGGCGATATGGCCGAGCTGGGCGCAGAAGCGGAAGAGTGCCACCGTCAGGTGGGTGAAGCCGCCCGCCTGGCCGGGGTCGATAAAGTGATCAGCGTCGGCGGGTTGAGCCGCGTGCTGAGCGAAGCCTCCGGCAACGGCGAACATTATCAGGACAAGACAGCAGTGATCGCGCGCGTGGCGGAATTACTGTCGGAACATGCGGTCATCACCGTGTTAATCAAAGGTTCACGTAGTGCCGCAATGGAGCAGGTAGTACGCGCGTTACAGGAGAAAGCACCATGTTAGTTTGGCTGGCCGAACATTTGGTCAAGTATTACTCAGGCTTCAACGTCTTTTCTTATCTGACGTTCCGAGCCATTGTCAGCCTGCTGACCGCGCTGTTCCTGTCACTGTGGATGGGCCCGCGGGTGATCAAGCGCCTGCAAGAAATGTCCTTCGGTCAGGTGGTGCGCAACGACGGCCCCGAGTCGCACTTCAGCAAGCGCGGCACGCCGACCATGGGCGGCATCATGATCCTGACCTCCATCACCATTTCGGTGCTGATGTGGGCCTACCCGTCCAACCCATATGTCTGGTGCGTGCTGTTTGTGCTGGTGGGTTACGGCATCGTCGGCTTCGTTGACGACTACCGCAAGGTGGTGCGTAAGGACACCAAAGGGCTGATCGCCCGCTGGAAGTATTTCTGGCAATCGGTGATTGCGCTGATTGTCGCATTCGCCATGTACGCCGTAGGAAAAGACACGCCAGCCACCGAGCTGGTTGTGCCGTTCTTTAAGGACGTGATGCCGCAGCTGGGCCTGCTGTACATCCTGCTGGCCTATTTCGTCATCGTCGGCACCAGCAACGCGGTTAACCTGACCGACGGCCTGGACGGCCTGGCGATCATGCCGACGGTATTCGTGGCGGCCGGCTTCGCGCTGGTGGCCTGGGCGACCGGTAATATGAACTTCGCCAACTACCTGCACATTCCGTATCTGCGTCATGCCGGTGAGTTGGTGATCGTCTGCACCGCCATCGTCGGCGCCGGCCTCGGGTTCCTGTGGTTCAATACCTACCCGGCTCAGGTGTTTATGGGCGACGTCGGTTCGCTGGCGCTGGGCGGCGCGCTGGGCACCATCGCGGTGCTGCTGCGCCAGGAGTTCTTGCTGGTGATCATGGGCGGCGTGTTCGTGGTAGAGACGCTGTCGGTGATCCTGCAGGTGGGATCGTTCAAGCTGCGCGGACAACGCATTTTCCGCATGGCGCCGATTCACCACCACTATGAATTGAAAGGCTGGCCGGAACCGCGCGTGATCGTGCGCTTCTGGATCATTTCGCTGATGCTGGTGCTGATTGGCCTGGCAACGCTGAAGGTGCGTTAATCATGGCAGACTATCAGGGTAGAAAAGTCGTCATCATCGGGTTGGGCCTCACCGGCCTGTCCTGTGTCGATTTCTTCATGGCGCGCGGCGTGACGCCGCGCGTGATGGATACCCGTATCGCGCCGCCAGGGTTGGACAAACTGCCTGAAAGCGTGGAGCGCCATCTGGGCGATCTGAATCAAGACTGGCTGCTGGCGGCGGATCTGATCGTCGCCAGCCCGGGCGTCGCGCTGGCGACCCCGGCATTGAGCGCCGCGGCTGACGCCGGCGTCGAAATCGTCGGCGACGTCGAACTGTTCTGCCGCGAGGCGCAGGCGCCGATCGTGGCGATTACCGGCTCCAACGGCAAGAGCACCGTCACCACCCTGGTGGGCGAGATGGCGAAAGCCGCCGGTTGGGCGGTGGGCGTGGGCGGCAATATCGGCCTGCCGGCGCTGAGCCTGTTGCGTCAGGAATGTCAGCTTTACGTGCTGGAGCTGTCCAGCTTCCAGCTGGAAACGACGTATAGCCTGCGGGCGGCGGCGGCGACCATCCTGAACGTGACCGAAGATCATATGGATCGTTATCCGTTCGGCCTGCAGCAGTATCGCGGCGCCAAGCTGCGCGTCTATGAAAACGCCGCGGTGTGCGTGGTGAACGCGGACGACGCGCTGACCATGCCGGTGCGCGGCGCCGACGAACGCTGTGTCAGCTTCGGCGCGGACGTAGGCGACTATCACTTGAACCGCCAGCAGGGGGAAACCTGGCTGCGGGTGCGCGGTGAGAAGGTGCTGAATACGCGCGAAATGAAGCTGACCGGCCGCCACAATTACACCAACGCCCTGGCGGCGCTGGCGTTGGCGGATGCGGTCAATATCCCGCGTGCGTCCAGCCTGAAGGCGCTGACCACCTTCACCGGCCTGGCGCACCGCTTCCAGCTAGCCTGGGAGCACAACGGCGTGCGTTGGATCAACGATTCCAAAGCCACCAACGTCGGCAGCACCGAAGCGGCGCTGAACGGCCTGCAGGTGGACGGCACGCTGCATCTGCTGCTGGGCGGCGACGGCAAGTCCGCCGATTTCTCGCCGCTGGCGCGCTATCTGCAGGGCGACAACGTGCGTCTGTATTGTTTTGGCCGTGACGGCGCTCAGCTGGCACAGCTGCGGCCGGAAGTGGCGACGTTGACCGAGACCATGGAGCAGGCGATGCGCACCATCGCCGGCCGCGTACAGCCCGGCGATATGGTGCTGTTGTCGCCGGCCTGCGCCAGCCTCGATCAGTTCCGTAATTTTGAAGTGCGCGGCGATGAGTTCGCCCGCCTGGCGCAGGAGCTTGGCGGATGAAACTACGCTTGCCGAACTTCGGGCTGACAGAACGGCTGAAAGACTGGGTGACCGGCGCGCGCGACAACGACGCGGTCAACATGGTGCTGTACGATCGCACCCTGCTGTGGTTGACCTTCGGCTTGGCGATCATCGGCTTCGTGATGGTGACCTCGGCCTCGATGCCGATCGGCCAACGCCTGGCGGACGATCCGTTCCTGTTCGCCAAACGTGACGCGCTGTACCTCGGCCTGGCGTTCGGCCTGTCGCTGGTGACGCTGCGCATCCCGATGGAAATTTGGCAGCGCTACAGCAACGTGATGCTGCTGATGTCGATCGTGATGCTGCTGATCGTCCTGGTGGTGGGGAGCTCGGTAAACGGGGCCTCGCGTTGGATCGCACTCGGCCCGCTGCGTATTCAGCCCGCGGAGCTGTCCAAGCTGTCGCTGTTCTGCTACCTGGCGAGCTATCTGGTGCGCAAGGTGGAAGAGGTGCGCAGCAACTTCTGGGGCTTCTGCAAGCCGATGGGCGTGATGGTGGTGCTGGCGGTGCTGCTGCTGGCGCAGCCGGACCTCGGTACCGTGGTGGTGCTGTTCATCACCACGCTGGCAATGCTGTTCCTGGCCGGTGCGAAAATGTGGCAGTTCCTGGCGATCATCGGCTCCGGCGTGTTCGCCGTGGTGCTGCTGATCATCGCGGAACCGTACCGTATGCGCCGCGTGACGTCGTTCTGGAACCCGTGGGCCGACCCGTTCGGCAGCGGCTACCAGCTGACCCAGTCGCTGATGGCGTTCGGCCGCGGCGAGTTCTGGGGGCAGGGGCTCGGCAACTCGGTGCAGAAACTGGAGTATTTGCCAGAGGCACACACCGACTTCATCTTCTCCATTTTGGGGGAAGAACTGGGCTATATCGGTGTGGTTTTAGCCCTGTTAATGGTATTCTTCGTCGCTTTTCGCGCGATGTCCATCGGGCGCCGCGCGCTGGAGATCGACCAACGCTTCTCCGGCTTCCTGGCCTGCGCGATCGGCGTGTGGTTCAGCTTCCAGGCGCTGGTTAACGTCGGCGCCGCCGCGGGCATGCTGCCGACCAAAGGTCTGACGCTGCCGCTGATCAGTTACGGCGGTTCGAGCTTGCTGATTATGTCGACGGCGATCGTGCTGTTGCTGCGAATTGATTATGAAACGCGCCTGACCAAGGCTCAGGCGTTTGTGAAGAGGTAAGGGATGAGCGGGAAACCTAAGCGTTTAATGGTGATGGCAGGCGGTACCGGCGGGCACGTGTTCCCGGGGCTGGCGGTCGCGCATCATCTGATGGCGCAGGGCTGGCAGGTGCGCTGGCTCGGAACCGCAGACCGAATGGAAGCCGATCTGGTGCCGAAGCACGGGATCGAGATCGATTTTATCCGCATCTCCGGCCTGCGCGGCAAGGGCCTGAAGGCTCAATTGACCGCACCGCTGCGGATCTGGCAGGCGGTGCGTCAGGCAAAAGCCATTATGCGCAGCTATCAGCCGGATGTGGTGCTGGGAATGGGCGGTTACGTCTCCGGTCCCGGCGGCCTGGCAGCCTGGCAGTGCGGCATCCCGGTGGTGCTGCACGAGCAGAACGGCATCGCCGGTTTGACCAACCGCTGGCTGGCGCGCATCGCCGCCAAAGTGATGCAGGCCTTCCCCGGCGCGTTCCCGAACGCCGAGGTGGTGGGCAACCCGGTGCGTACCGACGTGTTGGCGCTGCCACTGCCGGCAGAGCGGTTGCAAGGGCGCGAAGGCCCGATCCGCGTGCTGGTGATTGGCGGAAGTCAGGGCGCCCGCGTGCTGAATCAGACAGTTCCTGAAGTCGCGGCGCGTTTGGGCGATAGAATTACGCTCTGGCATCAGGTTGGCAAGGGCGCGCTGGAAACGGTGCTGCGCGACTACGAAAGGGTAGGGCAGACGCAGCACAAAGTGACCGAGTTCATCGACGACATGGCCGCCGCCTATGCCTGGGCCGACGTGGTGGTCTGCCGCTCCGGCGCGTTGACCGTCAGTGAAATCGCGGCGGCAGGGCTGCCGGCGATCTTCGTGCCGTTTATGCACAAGGATCGTCAGCAGTACTGGAACGCGCGTCCGCTGGAAGAAGCCGGCGCGGCGAAGATTATCGAACAGCCGCAGTTTAACGCCGATGTGGTGGCCGAACTGCTGGCGAGTTGGGATCGCAAGACGCTGCTGGCCATGGCCGAGAAAGCGCGTGCGGTCGCCATTCCGGATGCCACCGAGCGCGTGGCGGCGGAGCTGGTGCGGCTCGCCAAGTAACGAGTGCAGGGGTTCGGCGCGCCGAACCTGAATAAAAGCAATGTGATGTAGGGCCGGGGTACCGGATCCGGATTAGAGAGAGTGATGAATACACAACAACTGGCGAAACTACGTACTATCGTGCCCGAGATGCGTCGCGTCCGGCACATTCACTTTGTCGGCATCGGTGGTGCCGGCATGGGTGGTATCGCCGAAGTGTTGGCAAACGAAGGGTATCAGATCAGCGGCTCCGACCTGGCGCCGAATCCGGTCACCCAACAGTTGAGCGCGCTCGGGGCGACGATTTATTTCAATCACCGTCCGGAAAACGTGTTGGATGCGAGCGTGGTGGTGGTGTCTACCGCCATCTCCGCCGACAACCCGGAGATCGTCGCCGCTCGTGAAGCGCGCATCCCGGTGATCCGCCGCGCTGAAATGCTGGCGGAGCTGATGCGTTTTCGCCACGGTATCGCTATCGCCGGCACGCACGGCAAAACCACCACCACGGCGATGGTCTCGAGCATTTACGCCGAAGCCCGCCTGGACCCGACCTTCGTCAACGGCGGGCTGGTGAAGGCGGCGGGGACCCACGCACGACTGGGGTCCAGCCGTTATCTGATCGCGGAAGCGGATGAGAGCGATGCGTCGTTCCTGCATCTGCAGCCGATGGTGGCCGTGGTCACCAACATCGAAGCCGACCACATGGACACCTACCAGGGCGACTTCGAGAACCTGAAACAGACGTTTATCAATTTCTTGCACAACCTGCCGTTCTATGGCCGCGCAGTGATGTGCATCGACGATCCGGTGGTGCGCGAGCTGTTGCCGCGCGTGGGTCGCCATATCACCACCTACGGCTTCAGTGAAGATGCCGACGTGCGCATCGAAGACTACCGGCAGATTGGGCCGCAGGGGCACTTTACCCTGAGCCGTCAGGACAAACCGTTGCTGACGGTGACGCTGAACGCGCCGGGCCGCCACAATGCGTTGAACGCAGCGGCGGCGGTGGCGGTAGCGACCGAAGAAGGCATCGACGACGAAGATATCCTGCGCGCGCTGGCGGGCTTCCAGGGCACTGGGCGCCGCTTCGATTTCCTCGGCGAGTTTCCGCTGGAGCCGGTCAACGGCAAAGCGGGCAGCGCGATGCTGGTGGACGATTATGGCCACCATCCGACCGAAGTGGACGCCACGCTGAAAGCGGCGCGCGCCGGCTGGCCGGACAAGCGTCTGGTGATGATCTTCCAGCCGCACCGCTACACGCGTACTCGCGATCTGTACGACGATTTCGCCAACGTGCTGTCGCAGGTGGATGTGCTGCTGATGCTTGACGTGTACGCCGCCGGTGAAGCGCCGATCCCGGGCGCGGACAGCCGCTCGCTGTGCCGCACCATCCGCAGCCGCGGCAAGCTGGATCCGATCCTGGTTTCCGATGCCGATACCGTGCCGGAAACGCTGGCGCAGCTGCTGCAGGATGAAGACCTGGTGCTGGTGCAAGGCGCCGGCAACGTGGGCAAAATCGCCCGTAAACTGGCCGAGCTGAAGCTGCAGCCGCCGAAGAAAGAGGAGGAGCACCATGGCTGATAAAGTTGCAGTTCTGCTGGGCGGCACCTCCGCTGAACGTGACGTTTCTCTGCAGTCCGGCGCCGCGGTGCTGGCCGGGTTGCGCGAAGCCGGCATCGATGCGCACGGCGTCGATACCCGCGATTTCCCGGTGACCCAGCTGAAAGATCAAGGGTTCACCAAAGTGTTTATCGCGCTGCACGGCCGCGGCGGCGAGGACGGCACCCTGCAGGGGCTGCTGGAGTTCCTCGAGCTGCCTTATACCGGCAGCGGCGTGATGGCCTCGGCGCTGACCATGGACAAATGGCGCACCAAGATGGTGTGGCAGTCGATGGGCTTGCCGGTGGCGCCTTACGTGGCGCTGAATCACCAGCTGTACTTCGGCGCCGAAAAAGCGGCGCTGCTGGCGCGCGTGGCGGATCTCGGCCTGCCGGTGATCGTCAAGCCGAGCCGTGAAGGCTCCAGCGTCGGCATGAGCAAGGTCACCGAAAGCGCGGCGTTGGCAGCGGCGCTGGAAGAAGCCTTCCGCCATGACGACGATGTGCTGGTGGAGAAGTGGTTGAGCGGGCCGGAATACACGGTGGCAATGCTGGGCGACCAGGTGTTGCCGTCGATCCGTATCCAGCCGGCCGGCGTGTTTTACGACTACCAGGCCAAGTACATTTCGGACGATACGCAGTACTTCTGCCCGAGCGGTTTGAGCGCCGAGCAGGAAGCCGAGATGGCGGCGTTGGCGCTGCGCGCCTACCGCGGTCTGGACTGCAGCGGCTGGGGCCGCGTCGACGTGATGCAAGACAGCGATGGCAGCTTCTATCTGCTTGAGGTGAACACCTCTCCGGGCATGACCAGTCATAGCCTGGTGCCGATGGCGGCGCGCCAGTTTGGATTAAGCTTCTCGCAGCTAGTGGCGAGAATTTTGGAGTTGGCCGACTGATATGTCGCAAGCTGCCCTGAATGCGCGCGATCGCGAGGTGGATAACGGCCCGCGCCGCAGCAATGGAACCCAGTTGGCGGGAATGATTTTCCTGCTGATGGTGTTGGGAACGGTCGTGTGGAGCGGTTGGGCGGTGCTTGGCTGGATGAAAGACGCCAGTCGCCTGCCGCTCTCAAGGCTGGTGGTGACCGGCGAACGCCACTACACCACCAACGATGATATTCGTCAGGCGATCCTGGCGCTGGGCGCACCCGGTACCTTTATGACGCAGGATGTGGACGTCATCCAGCAGCAGATCGAACGTCTGCCGTGGATCAAGCAGGCCAGCGTGCGCAAACAATGGCCGGATGAGCTGAAGATCCATCTGGTGGAGTACGTCCCGGTGGCGCGCTGGAACGATTTGCACATGGTGGACGCCGAGGGTAAAGCGTTCAGCGTGCCGGCGGAGCGGGCGGGCAAGCAGAAGTTGCCGCTGCTCTACGGGCCGGAAGGGAGCGAGCAGGATGTGCTGGAGGGCTATCGGGCGATGAGCGCCACGTTGGCGGCCAGCAAGTATACGCTGAAAATGGCGGCGATGACCGCGCGCCATTCCTGGCAGCTGGCGCTGGACAACGATGTCCGGCTTGAGCTGGGGCGTGATGACCGCAACGGGCGTTTGCAGCGGTTTATTGAGCTTTACCCGGTATTGCAGCAGCAGGGGCAGGCGGAGAGCAAGCGTGTCAGCTATGTCGATCTGCGCTACGAGTCCGGCGCTTCGGTAGGGTGGGCTCCGGTGTTGGTCGATCCGCAGGCGCTTGGCGGTCAGCAAAACAGTAATCAGCAACAGAATCAGGCACAGGCAAAACAACAATGATCAAGTCGACGGACAGAAAACTGGTAGTTGGACTGGAGATCGGTACTGCAAAAGTCTCCGCATTGGTAGGGGAAGTTCTGCCCGATGGCATGGTCAACATTATCGGGGTGGGCAGCTGCCCGTCTCGCGGCATGGATAAGGGCGGCGTAAACGACCTGGAGTCGGTGGTGAAGTGCGTACAGCGCGCCATCGATCAGGCCGAGCTGATGGCGGACTGCCAGATCTCGTCGGTGTACCTGGCGCTGTCGGGCAAACACATCAGCTGCCAGAACGAAATCGGCATGGTGCCGATCTCGGAAGAGGAAGTGACGCAGGACGACGTGGAGAATGTGGTGCACACCGCCAAATCGGTGCGCGTGCGCGACGAACACCGCATCCTGCACGTGATTCCTCAGGAATACGCCATCGATTATCAGGAAGGCATCAAAAACCCGGTTGGGCTGTCCGGCGTGCGCATGCAGGCCAAGGTGCATCTGATTACCTGCCATAACGATATGGCGAAGAACATCGTCAAGGCCGTGGAACGTTGCGGCTTGAAAGTTGACCAACTTATTTTCGCCGGTCTGGCCGCGAGCTACGCGGTGCTGACCGAAGATGAACGCGAACTCGGCGTTTGCGTGGTGGATATCGGCGGCGGCACCATGGATATGGCGGTGTACACCGGCGGTGCGCTGCGCCACACCAAAGTGATCCCCTACGCCGGGAACGTGGTCACCAGCGATATCGCTTACGCCTTCGGCACGCCGCCGACCGACGCGGAAGCGATTAAAGTTCGACACGGCTGTGCGCTTGGGTCGATTGTTAGCAAGGATGAGAATGTAGAGGTGCCTAGCGTCGGGGGACGTCCTCCGCGCAGTCTGCAAAGACAGACGCTGGCTGAAGTCATTGAGCCACGCTACACCGAACTGTTGAATCTGGTTAACGATGAAATTTTGCAATTGCAGGAGCAACTGCGTCAGCAAGGGGTGAAGCATCATCTGGCGGCCGGTATCGTGCTGACCGGTGGCGCCGCCCAGATTGATGGCCTGGCAGCCTGTGCGCAACGGGTGTTCCATACCCAGGTACGCATCGGCCAACCCTTGAACATCACGGGTCTGACGGATTATGCGCAGGAGCCTTACTACTCGACGGCGGTAGGTCTGCTGCACTATGGAAAAGAGTCTCACCTGAGCGGTGAGACAGAAGTAGAAAAACGCGCCTCGGTGGGCAATTGGTTTAAACGCATCAATAGCTGGCTGAGAAAAGAGTTTTAATGTTTCAACAAAGAGATCATGCTGAGTAATCTTTTTATGATCTCGCAGCGACAGGCACAAAACGGAGAGAAACTATGTTTGAACCAATGGAACTAACCAATGACGCGGTGATTAAAGTCATCGGCGTCGGCGGCGGCGGTGGCAACGCCGTTGAACACATGGTGCGCGAGCGCATCGAAGGTGTTGAATTCTTCGCTGTGAACACGGACGCCCAGGCGCTCCGCAAAACGGCGGTTGGCCAAACCATCCAGATTGGTAGCGGTATTACCAAAGGTCTGGGTGCGGGCGCGAACCCTGAAGTGGGTCGCAATTCAGCGGAAGAAGACCGCGAAGCCCTGCGCGCAGCGCTGGACGGCGCAGACATGGTCTTCATCGCAGCCGGCATGGGCGGCGGTACCGGTACCGGTGCAGCGCCAGTGGTGGCTGAAGTGGCTAAAGATTTGGGTATTCTGACCGTGGCCGTGGTGACCAAGCCTTTCAACTTCGAAGGCAAGAAGCGCATGGCATTCGCGGAGCAGGGTATCGCTGAGCTGTCCAAACACGTGGACTCGCTGATCACTATCCCGAACGACAAGCTGTTGAAAGTTCTGGGTCGCGGCATTTCCCTGCTGGACGCGTTCGGCGCGGCCAACGACGTGCTGAAAGGCGCCGTGCAGGGTATCGCCGAGCTGATCACCCGTCCGGGCCTGATGAACGTCGACTTCGCCGACGTGCGCACCGTGATGTCCGAAATGGGCTACGCGATGATGGGTTCCGGCGTGGCTTGCGGTGAAGACCGCGCCGAAGAAGCGGCCGAAATGGCGATCTCCAGCCCACTGCTGGAAGACATCGACCTGTCCGGCGCGCGCGGCGTGTTGGTCAACATTACCGCTGGCTTCGACCTGCGTCTGGATGAGTTCGAAACCGTGGGTAACACCATCCGCGCGTTCGCTTCCGACAACGCTACCGTGGTTATCGGTACCTCGCTGGATCCGGAAATGAACGACGAACTGCGCGTAACCGTGGTTGCAACCGGTATCGGTATGGACAAGCGTCCTGAAATCACCCTGGTGACCAATAAGCAGGCCAGCCAGCCGGTGATGGATCACCGTTATCAGCAGCACGGCATGTCGCCTCTGCCGCAGGAAGTGAAACCTGCCGCGAAGGTGGTCAACGACCAAGCTGCGCAGCCGAATAAAGAGCCCGACTATCTTGATATTCCAGCCTTCCTGCGTAAGCAGGCAGACTAAGAATATCCTGAGAATTTGGAATCTCCGCTCTTTGTGCTAAACTGTCCCGCCAGCCATGCTGTATGCTTGGCTGGTAGGATGGATAACATTGCGAGATAAAACGATGATCAAACAAAGGACATTAAAACGTATTGTTCAGGCGACTGGCGTCGGTTTGCATACCGGCAAGAAAGTCACGCTGACAATGCGCCCAGCGCCGGCTAATACCGGGGTCATCTATCGTCGCACTGACTTGAATCCACCGGTTGATTTTCCGGCTGATGCAAAATCCGTGCGTGATACCATGCTCTGTACTTGCCTGGTGAATGAGCATGACGTGCGTATTTCGACCGTTGAGCACCTCAACGCCGCGCTGGCTGGGCTGGGCATCGACAACATCGTCATTGAAGTCGACGCCGCTGAAATCCCAATCATGGACGGCAGCGCCAGTCCGTTCGTGTTCTTGCTGCTGGATGCCGGCATCGAAGAACTGAACTCGGCGAAGAAATTCCTGCGTCTGAAAGAGACTGTGCGTGTTGAAGATGGCGATAAATGGGCCGAGCTGTCCCCGCATAACGGGTTCCGCCTGGACTTCACCATCGATTTCAACCACCCGGCTATCGACGCCAGCTCTCAGCGCTATCGCCTTGATTTCTCGGCTGAGTCGTTCGTGCGTCAAATCAGCCGCGCGCGCACCTTCGGGTTTATGCGTGACATCGAATACCTGCAGTCCCGTGGCCTGGCCTTGGGCGGCAGTTTCGATTGCGCCATCGTGGTAGATGATTACCGCGTGCTGAACGAAGACGGTCTGCGTTTCGAAGACGAATTCGTACGTCACAAAATGCTGGACGCCATCGGCGACCTGTTCATGTGCGGCCACAACATCATTGGCGCGTTCACCGCGTTCAAGTCTGGCCACGCGCTGAACAACAAACTGCTGCAGGCCGTGTTGGCCAAGCAGGAAGCGTGGGAATACGTGACCTTCCAGGACGAAGCCGAAATGCCATTGGCATTCAAGGCACCGTCTACCGTATTGGCGTAAGGTCTGAATTCCTCGCCTGCGAATAACGGCAGGCGCATCCCCTGAGAGCCTGAGAATTCAGGCTCGCGATGGTGTGATGCCGGCTGTCGGGTGTTTTGCAGTTCGTGTCGCTGATTACTTATCACGACTGGTTGTGTTGGTACTCTCTCCGGCCAATGCAGCCAGCCGTTCCAATATTTTGCGCAGCTTCTCCGGGCTACGGCTTGCCAATCCTCTCAGTTCCTCCGCACTTTCCAGACTCAAATGCCGCATTGGCACGGGTTTTTCCGGCGCTTTTTCGGCGTTTTGCACCTGGTTGCTGCCTTTCGCCATCAAGGCCGGATTAATCCTGATGTCGATCGACGACAATGATGGTAGAATTTGCGCTCGTAGTGCAGACAGCAAAGCGGGTTGTTCGTAGCGCAAGCGCATCATCCAACTGGCATTTGCCGTTTCGAGCACTAAAATACCCTGTCGGAAATTCGCGACGCGGCACCAGGGATGCAGGGGAGCGGGCAACAGGCCCTTCACTGCACGGTTAAGCTTGAGCAGCGCCACCGCGCGTTGCTGGACGTTTTGCAGCGGCCCTTTGCTGCCGGCAGACGCGTCGTCGAACAGGACATCTAATAATTGTGGACGGCTATCGCGCATAATGGGCTCCGGCGGATTATAAACTCGTGATCGGTATTCTAAATCGTTGGCGACAATTTGGCAGACGTTATTTCTGGCCCCATCTCCTGTTAGGGATGGTTGCGGCCACGCTTGGCGCACCTTCCAATTTGTCCGGCGCCCCCGATCAGGCCGCACTGCCGAGCACATCGTCCAGCCTTAACCGGCAAAATTCGGCCAACGGCACCTTCAATAGCCTGGCCCTGCTGCAGGACGCACATCGCCGTCCTACCTTCAGCGTAGATTATTGGCAGCAACATGCGCTGCGCACCGTCATTCGTCACCTCTCTTTCGCGCTGGCGCCGCAGGCGGTTTATGCGCGGGTGCAGGAGAGCGAAGCCGAAGCGGAACCCCCTTTGCAAGTGGCGCAACTGGCGCTGCTTTCTACTCTCAACGCGCTGCTGACGCACGAGCCGAAGCCGCCGACCATCATTCGTCACACCCACCTTGAGGTGTTGCCAACGCTGGCACGGCATCAGACCGGCCTGTGGGTGGCGCAGGTGCAAGGCATTCGTGCCGGGCCCGCCGCACTCGTCTGACTTCGCCCTTCGGGCACAAAAACCATAAATAATAGCAAGTTGACTGCCGTGCTCGGCCGTCATGACAGAGATATCAAACATCATGTTAGTGAAATTATTAACCAAAGTTTTTGGCAGCCGTAACGATCGTACCCTGCGCCGCATGCGCAAAGTGGTTGAGCAGATCAACCGCATGGAACCGGACATGGAAAAACTGTCCGATGACGAGCTGAAAGCGAAAACCAACGAGTTCCGCGCGCGCCTGGAGAAAGGCGAGTCGTTGGACAGCCTGATCCCGGAAGCCTTCGCCGTGGTGCGTGAGGCGAGCAAGCGCGTGTTCGGCATGCGTCACTTCGACGTGCAGCTGCTGGGCGGCATGGTGCTGAACGATCGCTGCATCGCCGAGATGCGCACCGGTGAAGGTAAAACCCTGACCGCGACGCTGCCGGCTTATCTGAACGCCCTGAGCGGCCGCGGCGTGCACGTCGTGACCGTCAACGACTATCTGGCTCAGCGTGACGCCGAAAACAACCGTCCGTTGTTCGAGTTCCTCGGCCTGAGCATCGGTATTAACCTGCCGGGCATGCCGGCGCCGGCCAAGCGTGAAGCTTACGCCGCCGACATCACCTACGGCACCAACAACGAATACGGCTTCGACTACCTGCGCGACAACATGGCGTTCAGCCCGGAAGAGCGCGTGCAGCGCAAACTGCACTATGCGCTGGTGGATGAGGTGGACTCCATCCTGATCGATGAAGCGCGTACGCCGCTGATCATCTCCGGCCCGGCAGAAGACAGCTCCGAGATGTACATCAAGGTCAACAAGCTGATCCCTAAACTGATCCGCCAGGAAAAAGAAGACTCCGACACCTTCAAGGGTGAAGGGCACTTCTCGGTGGATGAGAAGGCGCGTCAGGTCCACCTGACCGAACGCGGCCTGATCCTGATCGAAGAGATGCTGGTGGAAGCTGGCATCATGGATGAAGGCGAATCGCTGTACTCGCCGACCAACATCATGCTGATGCACCACGTTACCGCCGCGCTGCGTGCCCACGTGCTGTTTACCCGCGACGTGGACTACATCGTGAAAGACGGCGAAGTGATCATCGTCGATGAGCACACCGGCCGTACCATGCAGGGCCGCCGCTGGTCCGACGGTTTGCACCAGGCGGTGGAAGCCAAAGAAGGCGTGGAGATCCAGAACGAGAACCAGACGCTGGCTTCGATTACCTTCCAGAACTACTTCCGTCTGTACGAGAAGCTGGCCGGGATGACCGGTACCGCCGATACCGAAGCCTTCGAATTCAGCTCGATCTACAAGCTGGACACCATCGTGGTGCCAACCAACCGTCCGATGATCCGTAAGGATATGCCGGATCTGGTGTACATGACCGAGAAAGAGAAGATCGGTGCCATCATCGAAGACATCCGCGAGCGTACCGCCAAAGGCCAGCCGGTGCTGGTGGGTACCATCTCAATCGAGAAATCCGAAGTGGTTTCCCATGAGCTGACCAAAGCGGGTATCGAGCACAAGGTGCTGAACGCCAAATTCCACGCCATGGAGGCGGACATCGTCGCCCAGGCGGGTCAGAGCGGTGCGGTGACCATCGCCACCAACATGGCGGGCCGTGGTACCGATATCGTGCTGGGCGGCAGCTGGCAGGCCGAAGTGGCGCTGCTGGAAGAACCGACAGAAGAGCAAATTGAAGCCATCAAAGCCGCCTGGAAAGTGCGCCACGATGCGGTGCTGGCTGCGGGCGGCCTGCATATCATCGGCACCGAGCGCCATGAATCGCGCCGTATCGATAACCAGCTGCGCGGCCGTTCCGGTCGTCAGGGCGACGCCGGTTCATCCCGCTTCTACCTGTCGATGGAAGATGCCCTGATGCGTATCTTCGCCTCGGATCGCGTGTCTGGCATGATGCGTAAACTGGGTATGAAAGAAGGCGAGGCGATTGAGCACCCGTGGGTGACCAAGGCGATTGCCAACGCTCAGCGCAAGGTGGAGAGCCGCAACTTCGATATCCGTAAGCAGCTGCTGGAATACGACGATGTCGCCAACGATCAGCGCCGCGCTATCTACAGCCAGCGTAACGAATTGCTGGACGTGTCCGACGTGAGCGAAACCATCGCCAGCATCCGCGAGGACGTGTTCAAGAGCACCATCGACAACTACATCACGCCGCAGTCGCTGGAAGAAGAGTGGGACATTCAGGGGCTGGAAGAGCGCCTGAAGAACGACTTCGATCTGGAGATGCCAATTGCCCAGTGGCTGGACAAAGAGCCGGAGCTGCACGAAGAGACGCTGCGCGAACGTATTCTGGAGAACGCCAAAGAGCAGTACCTGCGTAAGGAAGACGTGGTCGGCAGCGAAATGATGCGCAACTTCGAGAAGGGCGTGATGCTGCAGACGCTGGATTCCCTGTGGAAAGAGCACCTGGCGGCGATGGACTACCTGCGTCAGGGCATCCACCTGCGCGGCTATGCGCAGAAGGATCCGAAGCAGGAGTACAAGCGCGAATCCTTCAACATGTTCGCCACCATGCTGGAATCGCTGAAATATGAAGTGATCAGCGTGCTGAGCAAGGTACAGGTGCGGATGCCGGAAGAAGTGGAAGCGCTGGAACAGCAGCGTCGTGAAGAGGCTGAGCGCCTGGCGCAGCAGCAACAGCTGAGCCACCACGACGAGAACGCGCTGGTGACCGAAGATCCGAACGCGCCGGCGACCGCCGAGCGCAAAGTGGGCCGCAACGATCCTTGCCCATGCGGTTCCGGCAAGAAATACAAGCAGTGTCACGGCCGCCTGCAGTAATGCCGGCTGCGGTTAACCGATAACACCCAGGGGTTCAGCTTGCTGAGCCCCTGTTTTTTGGCACCCATCAGGAGGGTGAGATGAAACATCTGAATATCGCCGTGGGCATCATCCGCAATGCTCAACGGGAGATCTTTATTACCCGCCGCGCCGCTGACACGCACATGGCCGGATTTTGGGAGTTTCCCGGCGGCAAGATCGAACCGGGTGAGACGCCGGAACAGGCCCTGAGCCGCGAGTTGCGTGAAGAGACCGGTATCGAAGCCGAACGTGCCGAACTGTTGGAGGTGGTGGAGCATCGTTTCAGCGATCGCATCGTGACACTGAATTTTTATCTGGTGGAGCGTTGGGCGGGCGAGCCGTTTGGCCGTGAAGGGCAGCCGATGCGCTGGGTAAAACAGGCCGATCTGCGTGAAGACGAGTTCCCGGAAGCCAACGTCGGCATTATTCAACTGCTGGTGGCGCAGGCTAACGCCGCGCAATAACAAGATTGGCCTGGCGTCCGCCAGGCCTTCAACCGGCGACTAGCGGTCGTCGAGTTCGCTCCAGTCTTCGCTTTCCGACAGATCGCTGTTGCTCGGAATGCGCTTCTCTTCATCGGCCCACTCGCCAAGATCAATCAGCTGGCAGCGCTTGCTGCAAAACGGCCGGAACGGGCTGACTTCACCCCAAACCACGCCGGTGCCACAGGTTGGGCATTTCACTACGGTCGTCATAACGGTTCCTTACGCCTTCTGTCAGTGCTGAGAAGGCTTGCTTTCATGAGTTCAACAACAGGCCAATTCGAACGTCAGGCGTTCAGGCACCACGCCATTTTCGCTGTCCAGCGGCAGGAAACGAATGGCATAACGCGTCTTGTGGCCAGAAATCTGCGGATAAAGCTGCGGCGCCAGATGGAGGCGCAGGCGTAGCAGATCCGCCCCTTCGGCGTTGTCCTGGAAAAAGCCGTTCAGGCTGATTTGATTGCGGAACGGCCCCGACTGACGGATCAGATCCAGCACCATGATCAGCGCCTGGTTCAGCGGATCCAACGACTGCAGCCAGGCGGCGACGTCGGCGTCGCGATCCTGCTGCGGCGCGTGCATCCACATGTGCAGGGTTGGCAGATCGAAGCTGCAGCAGCCGCCGGGAATGTTCAGCCGCTGGCGCACCAGGCCGATCAGCCGGTCTTCACGCAGCGCCTGACCGAGGCGCGGCGCCGCCATCAGCGCCGATGAGCGCGACTTCAACTGGCCTCGCAACTGATCGATCAGCGCCATATCCACGCCCGGCACATCGGCCCAGGCCAACAGTTTTTGCTGCTGTCGCTCCAGCTCTTTGAGCAGTTCGGTGCGCACTTCGCCGCGCTCCAGCACGTCCAGCAAATCGGAGACGGTGCGGAAAAAGGTAAGGGCGATGGCGGTTTCGCTCAGGGCGCGCTGGCCGTGCAGCTGTTGCAGTAAAAACTCGATGCGCAGCCAGGTGCGCATTTTTTCGTTCAGCGGGTGTTCAAAGAGAACGGTTGGGGAAACATCACTCATGCAGTTTAATCCTGTTGGGGCGCTGTTGCCGCCAGTTCAAGGTAGCGACGATGCAGTGCGGCGACCCGTGGCTCTATCCCCTGAGCGGCGCCGCTGTTGTCAATAATGTCATCCGCCACGGCGAGGCGCTGCTGGCGCGTGGCCTGGGCGGCGAGAATGCTCTGCGCTTGCTCGCGGCTGATGCCGTCGCGCGCGATGGTGCGAGCCAACTGGGTTTCGGTGTCGACGTCGATCACCAGCACCCGATCGGCGCGATCCTGCAGGCCGTTTTCCACCAGCAGCGGCACGACCCACAGCGCGTACGGGCTGGCCGCCTGCGCCAGTTGGCGTTGGGTCTCGCGGTGTATCAGCGGATGCAGTAGTTGGTTCAGCCAGGTTTTATCATCGGGGTGGCTGAAGATGCGCTGACGCAGAGCAGCGCGGTTGAGCGCGCCGTCCGGCAGCAACATTTCATTACCAAATCGCTCGGCGATCGCGGCCAGAGCAGGGGTGCCCGGCTCAACGACCTGACGGGCGATCACGTCGGCATCGACAATGGCTGCGCCGTGGCGCGCAAAGGCGTTCGCAACGGTCGTTTTGCCGCTGCCTATGCCCCCGGTCAACGCAACAATGTAGGCCATGGTGTTAGGTGCATCCGATGTTCATAAAAAAATAATAGACGAATCATAAAGCGATCGCGCAGAAGTGCAAGTCGGCAGGCGGCGCTTGCGCCTCGGCCCCGTTCGGGCGGCGAGAAAAAGCGCAGCGGCACGGCAGAAATGAGCGGGCAATCACACTGCGATTATGCAGGTAAATTTGTCGGATTGTAGCGTAAATAAAGGCGAATTCGCAGTCTTGTTCGGCGATTATTAGCGCGTATTATAACGTCACTGGAACTGGCATTAATCTCGCCGTCATCTTTCCGCGCCACGGGAAAGCCGTCGGGCAGAGGTTCGAACATCCTCCTTGCGATCCGTCGCCATTAACCAGGAAATCATAAGTCATGCGTATTGAAGAAGATTTGAAGTTGGGTTTTAAAGACGTGTTGATCCGCCCTAAGCGCTCCACGCTGAAAAGCCGTTCCGAGGTTGAACTGGAACGTCAGTTTACCTTCAAGCATTCAGGTTGCAGCTGGTCCGGCGTGCCGATTATCGCCGCCAACATGGACACAGTGGGTACCTTCCGCATGGCCGAGGCCCTGGCTTCTTTCGATGTTCTCACCGCCGTACACAAACATTACAGCGTCGAGCAATGGGCTGATTTCGTGCAGCGCATGCCGGAATCGGTGCTGCGCCACGTGATGGTGTCCACCGGCACTTCCGAAGCCGACTTCACCAAAATGCAGCAGATCCTGGCCCTGTCTCCGGCGCTGAAATTCATCTGTATCGACGTGGCCAACGGTTACTCTGAACACTTCGTCGCCTTCTTGCAGAAAGCGCGCGAAGCCTGCCCGAATCACGTGATCTGCGCCGGCAACGTAGTGACCGGCGAGATGGTGGAAGAGTTGATCCTCTCCGGCGCCGACATCGTTAAAGTCGGCATCGGGCCGGGATCGGTATGCACCACCCGCGTGAAAACCGGCGTGGGCTACCCGCAGCTGTCGGCGGTGATCGAATGCGCCGATGCGGCCCATGGGCTGGGCGGCCAAATTGTCAGCGACGGCGGCTGCTCGGTGCCGGGCGATGTCGCCAAAGCCTTCGGTGGCGGCGCGGACTTCGTGATGCTGGGTGGCATGCTGGCCGGCCACGACGAGTGCGAAGGCACCGTGGTGGAAGAGAAAGGCGAGAAGTTCATGCTGTTCTACGGCATGAGCTCCGAGTCAGCGATGAAGCGCCATGTCGGCGGCGTAGCGGAGTATCGCGCGGCCGAAGGGAAAACCGTCAAGCTGCCGCTGAGGGGCGAGGTGGAGTTTACCGTGCGCGATATCCTCGGTGGTCTGCGTTCCGCCTGCACCTACGTCGGCGCCGAGCGTTTGAAAGAGCTGACCAAGCGCACCACCTTTATCCGCGTGGCAGAGCAGGAAAACCGCGTCTTCGGCAGCAAATAAGCCACAGCTTGCATTCGGGCGCAGCACACCGCGGCGCCCGCTATCCTCTTCCCTTTATCCCAACACGCTGCCCAGTTGAAAGATAGGCAGGTACATGGCGATCACCAAAGCGCCGACAATCCCGCCCACCACCAGCATCAGCAGCGGCTCCAGCGTTTGCGCCAGCGTATCGGCCAGCTCGTGCGTCTGCCGTTCATACCACTGCGCCAATTTATCCAGCAAGGCGTCCAGCGAACCGGACTCTTCGCCCACCCGCACCAACTGCCGGCACAGCGGCGGAAACAGCGGT
This sequence comes from Serratia bockelmannii, assembly GCF_051803255.1. Lineage (NCBI taxonomy): Bacteria > Pseudomonadati > Pseudomonadota > Gammaproteobacteria > Enterobacterales > Yersiniaceae > Serratia > Serratia bockelmannii. Next base: position 815,449 of record NZ_CP196512.1, read on the forward strand.
TGCAGGCCCATGGCATGATGAAAGGCTTCTCCTTCGGCGATCTGCCGTCGCACCTGCTCCAGCGCCTGTCGGTACAGCAGATGGTCAGCCGCCAGCGCCGCCGCGCTCAAGCCTTCCACCAGCGTCAGCCCGGCGCGTTGGGTCATGGTCAGGATGCGAAATGTTTGGCTCAGCGCGCCGCCGCTCACCAGCCGGGCGATCAGCGGCAGGCGAAGCAAGAGTGCCTGTTCACGTCTGCGCCACGGCGGGCGCGGATGCAGCCAGCGGCAGTAGCCGAACAGCGATGCGCCGAGCAGCAGCGCCAAATAGGGGCCAACGGCGATCAGCAGCGCGGACAACTTCAATAGCCCTTGGGTAAACCAGGGCAGTGGCGCATCGAACGATTGATAAACCTTGGCGAATTCTGGCAGCACCATCACCAGCATCAGCACGCTGACCAGCAGCGCCACCGCACAGATGAAGAGGGGATACCGCAGCGCCTTGGTCACCTTGCGGCGCAGCAGCAGCTGGGCTTCTTGCTGTTGTGCCAGCTGCAGGCAGCAGCGATCGAGGTTACCGGTCAGTTCGCCGATGGCGATCAGCTGGCGGTAGATCAGGGGAAAAATCCCCGGTTGTTCGGCGAGGGTTTCGGAAAGCGGTTGCCCTTCGCGCACCTGGTCGGCCAGCTGGCGCAGCAGGCAGCGCCAGGCTGCCGAAGGATGCTCTGCTGCCAGCAACTGCAGCGCATCGACCAGCGGCAACCCCGCCTGCAGCAGAGTGGCGAGCTGGCGGGTGAAGTGGATTAAGGGTTCTCCACGCCATTGACCGGGCGTAACGCGTTTGCCGTGCCCGATTCGGCACGGTTGCATGCCTTGCTCAATCAGTAATCGGCTCACCTGCCGTTTTTCTTCGCTCATCAGTTCGCCGCGGCGTAAGGCGCCCTGAGCGTCGAAAGCCTGCCACAGAAACAGGCGGCGTGCTTTCATGACGTGGTTGCGCCGAGCTGGACGACGTCGATCACGCGATACAGTTCTTCCAGCGAGGTCGTGCCTTCGGCGGCCAGAGTCAGCCCGGCCTGCAGCAGCGAAAGCTGCCCCTGCTCACGGGCGATATTCGCCAGCAGGCTAGGAGCAGCGTTCGCCAGCAGCGCCGCCTGTATTTCCGGCGTAATGGCCAACAGCTCATACACGCCGATGCGCCCATAGTAGCCGCCGAAGCAGTGCTCGCAGCCGTCGGCGCGCCAGGCGGTCAGCGGTTCTGGCCAGATAGCGGTGGGAAAATGCGTCGGCTGGCTTTGCGGATAGCGGCAGTGGCGGCACAGCCTGCGCACCAACCGCTGCGCGACGATCAGCTTCAGGCAGCCGGCGAGCAGGTAGCCGGGGATCCCCATGTGCATCAGCCGCGTCAGGGTTTCGCCAGTGGAGTTGGTATGCAGCGTTGACAGCACCAGGTGGCCAGTTTGCGCGGCCTTGACCGCGATCTCGGCGGTTTCCGTATCGCGGATCTCGCCGATCATGATGACGTCCGGATCCTGGCGCAGCAGGGCGCGCAGCACCCGGGCGAAGCTCAGCTCGGTTTTGGCGTTGATCTGGGTCTGATTAATGCCGAACAGCGGGATCTCGACCGGATCCTCGACGCTGCATAGGTTGCTTTGCGCATCGTTCAACTGGCGCAGACCGCTGTACAGCGTCACCGTCTTGCCGCTGCCGGTCGGGCCGGTCACCAGGATTAACCCTTGCGGGCAGGCCAGCGCCGTCGCGTAGCGCGCCAGATCCGCCCGGCTCATGCCCAGTTTATCCAGCGGCAGCTCCTGCTGCTCACCCTGCTGGACGCGCAGCACCACCTTTTCGCCGTGCAGCGTCGGCAGGGTGGCGATACGCATGGCATAGCGCGCGCTGTCCAGCGTCAGGCTGAGCTGCCCGTCCTGAGGCTGACGGCGCTCGGCGATATCCAACTGGCCGAGGATCTTCAGCCGGGCGATGAGGCGCGCGGTCAGCTGCGGCGGCGGTGAGGCGAGGGTTTGCAGCACGCCGTCGATGCGCAGACGAATGCGAAAATGCTGCCGAAAGGGCTCGAAGTGGATGTCCGAGGCGCGGCGCTGAATGGCCAGGCGCAGCGTCTGGTTGATGAACTGTACCACCGGCGCATCGCCGTCGTCGGGGTAGGCGATATCGGTTGTGTCCTCTTCGGCCGCCAGCGGTGCCGAGAGCGGCTCGTGGTGCTGATTCAGCGCCAGCTCCAACCTGGCCGCCGGCCATTGTTCCAGATGGATGCGTTTGCCGGTGGCGAAACGCAGCGCCGCCAGCAGCCCCTGCGGCGCTTCTTCGCTGAGCGCGACCGTCAGGGTGGTCGGGTCTTCGCTCAGCGCCAGCGCCTGATAGCGCCGACACAGGGTGTGAACCTCTTCGCTGATTTGCGCGTTCATCGCTGCTACTCCGCTGCGTCGTCGAAGCGGAAGACTTCCCGGCACACCTCAACCAGCGTCGCGTTTTCGCTGCTGCACAGCCGGGTCCAGTGGGTCAGCCCATCTGCGTTCGATTTGGGGGTTAACGCCACCGCCAGCCCCTGCAGCGTTTGGGCGCCAGTCAGCGTGATGACGCCTTTAACGACTTTCACCCCGCTGACGTAACGCGACGCGCCGCCGGTGGGAATGCCTTTGCTGCCAGCGTCACAGCCGGCGGGCGCGCCTTCATCCAGCACGCACAGTTCGACCGCCAGTTTATACGGCGCCATGGTTTGCAGCATGTCGGTCATCGCCGCTTTCTGGATGTAGCGCTGGTAGGCGGGAATGCCGATGGCGCTGAGGATGGCGATGATGGCGATCACCACCATCAGTTCGATCAGGCTAAAGCCGCGTTGCGTTTCCATGCGTTGTTTCCTCCATAAGGGTGTGGAAAACAACGGTAGCGGTTTGCGCGGGGGAACGGCGAGCGGGTTTTACGCGTTTCTCGGCGTGCTTCCATCAGTAATGATGCCGTTTGCAGCGGAGGGAAAAACGGTGCGAGGGGCTTCGCAAATCTGCGGTAACGCCCCCGGCGGCGGCCGGGGGCGAGGGGATCATTTGAAGCGCATCGACAGATCGAGCGCGGTCACATGTTTGGTCAGCGCGCCGACCGAAATGTAATCCACGCCGGTCTCGGCGAAGGTGCGCAGCGTCTCGCTGGTGACGTTGCCGGATACCTCCAACTGGGCGCGGCCCTGGGTTTGGGCGACCGCCTGACGCATCATCTCGACGCTGAAGTTGTCCAGCATGATGATGTCGGCGCCGGCGTCCAGCGCCTGCTGCAGTTCATCAAGCGATTCGACTTCCACTTCCACCGGCACGTCGGCGTGCAGCCAGAAGGCTTTTTCCACCGCGTTTTTGATCGAGCCGGAGGCGATGATGTGGTTTTCCTTGATCAGGAAGGCATCGGACAGCCCCAGCCGGTGGTTGCTGCCGCCCCCGCACAGTACGGCATATTTCAACGCGGTGCGCAGGCCGGGCAAGGTCTTGCGGGTATCGAGCAGGCGAGTCTGGGTGCCTTCCAGCAGAGCCACATAGCGGCTGACCTCGGTCGCCACGCCGGAGAGCATCTGCACGAAGTTCAGCGCGGTGCGCTCGCCGGTCAACAGCACCCGCGCAGGGCCGCGCAGCCGGCAAAGCGGTTGGTTCGGTATCAGACGGTCGCCGTCTGCCACCAGCCACTCCACCTGCACCTGGTTGCCCAACTGAATAAAGACTTCGTTCAGCCAGCGGCGGCCACAGAACACGCCGGCTTCGCGGGTAATGACGGTGGCTTCGGCCTGCTTGTCCGCCGGTAACAATTGCGCGGTAATATCGCGCCCGGCGTCAACTTCACCTCCCAGGTCTTCGCGCAGCGCCTGGGCGACGGAATAGGGAATATCACTTTCAATACGTTCAAGAAGCTCGGTACGGCGACGGTCGGCACTGTAGCGGCGTGTCGGCATGGAAAACTCCGAAATGGACGGTTAGATCGTAGGGGAACATGCTACTCTGTTGCAGGAATAAGTACCACCGCAGAGAGGTGTCTGATGCAGTTGGAAAATGGCTGGATTGCCGGGGTGACGCGAGTGGTTTCGCCGCACTGCGATCGTCGCCCGGATGACGAGCCGCCCTCGCTGCTGGTCATCCATAACATCAGCCTGCCGCCCGGCGAATTCGGTGGCCCCTATATCGACCAGCTGTTCACCGGCACGCTCGATCCCGCGCAGCACCCTTATTTCGCCGAGATCCATCAGCTGCGAGTGTCTGCGCACTGCCTGATCCGCCGCGATGGGGAGATCGTGCAGTATGTGCCCTTCGACCAGCGCGCGTGGCACGCGGGCGTTTCTCTGTATCAGGGGCGCGAACGGTGCAACGATTTCTCCATCGGCATCGAGCTGGAAGGCACCGACCAGTTAGCCTACACCGAGGCGCAATATCGCACGCTGCAGGCGGTCACCGCGCTGCTGGCCGAACATTATCCGCCGTTGGCGGCGCATATCGCCGGGCATTGCGATATCGCCCCCGGCCGCAAAACCGATCCCGGGCCGGCGTTCGATTGGGATCGCTATCTGGCATCTCTGGAACAACGCGGCGCGCCCGCCGACGCTATGCTTGAAACAAGAAAAAGGGAGAGGAATCGCTAATGACGCTGTTTACGCTGTTGCTGGTTTTGGCCTGGGAGCGCCTGTTCAAGCTGGGGGAACACTGGCAGCTGGATCATCGCCTCGAAGTGGTATTTCAGCGGCTGCATCGGGTTTCGCTGGCGCAGACGCTGGCGATGACCGCCGCCTGGATGGTTGTCGTCTGGGGCGTTCTGTGGTTGTCGCACGGGTTATTCTTTGGCGTGGTGACGCTGCTGCTGTGGATCGTCATCGATCTGCTGTGCGTCGGCGCCGGCATCAAGCGCAAACACTACCGCGCCTACCTGAAAGCGGCGCGGCAGGGGGATACCCATGCCAGCGATCAGATGGCGGAAGAGCTGGCGTTGATCCACGGCTTGCCGGTGGACTGCAGTGAGGAGCTGCGCCTGCGCGAGCTGCAAAACGCGCTGCTGTGGATCAACTTCCGCTATTACCTGGCGCCGCTGTTCTGGTTCGTGGTCTTTGGGCCGTACGGGCCGATCGCGCTGGCGGGATATGCCTTCCTGCGCGCCTATCAAACCTGGCTGGCGCGCCACAATACGCCGCTGGAGCGTTCGCAGTCGGGCATCGATCATCTGCTGAACTGGCTGGACTGGATCCCGGTGCGTTTGGCCGGGGTGGCCTATGCGCTGTTTGGCCACGGCGAGCGGGCGCTGCCGGCTTGGTTCGCCTCGCTGGGGGATCGGCATTCGTCGTCGTATCAGGTGTTGACGCGGCTGGCGCAGTTCTCGCTGGCGCGCGATCCGCATATGGATCCGGTGCAAACGCCGCGCGCGGCGGTGACGCTGGCGCGCAAGGTGACGATGATCATCGTGGTGGTGGTGGCGCTGTTGACCATTTACGGCACGCTGCTGTAAACCGCAGCGAAAAACAAAACGGGCGCCGAGGCGCCCATTTTTCTGGCCATCCGGCCGGGATTACAGCTTGGCGAAGCAGCGACGCGCGGCGTCGATGGTGCGCTGGATGTCTTCCTTGCTGTGCGCCACGGACATGAAGCCCGCTTCGAAGGCGGACGGTGCCAGATACACCCCTTCTTCCAACATCAGGTGGAAGAAGCGCTTGAAGCGTTCCACGTCGCACTGCATCACGTCCTGGTAGCAGGTGACCGCCGGCGCGTCGGTGAAGAACAGGCCGAACATGCCGCCGACGTTGTTGACCACCAACGGGATATTCTCTTCCTGCGCCGCATGCAGCAGGCCTGCGGCCAGCATCTCGGTCAGTTCGGTCAGCGTCTGGTGCACGCCAACCTGCGACACTTCGGTCAGGCAAGCGTAGCCCGCCGCCATGGCGATCGGGTTGCCGGACAGGGTGCCCGCCTGGTAGACCGGACCGGTCGGCGCCAGCGCCTCCATCACATCGCGACGGCCGCCGAAGGCGCCCACCGGCATACCCCCGCCGATGATTTTGCCGAGGCAGGTCAGATCCGGCTCAACGTCGTAATAGGACTGCGCGCCGGCCAGCGCCACGCGGAAGCCAGTCATCACTTCGTCGATGATCAAGAGCGCGCCGTACTTGTCGCACAGGGCGCGCAGGCCCGGCAGGAATTCCGGCAGCGGCGGCACGCAGTTCATGTTGCCGGCGACCGGCTCGACGATGATACAGGCGATCTCTGACGGGTACTGTTCGAAGGCGGCGCGCACCGAATCCAGATCGTTATAGGTGCAGGTCAGGGTGTGTTTAGCGAAGTCGGCTGGCACGCCCGGTGAGTTCGGCTGGCCGAGGGTCAGCGCGCCGGAGCCGGCTTTCACCAGCAGGCAGTCGGCGTGGCCGTGGTAGCAGCCTTCGAACTTGATGATTTTATCGCGGTTGGTGTAGCCGCGCGCCAGGCGGATGGCGCTCATGGTGGCTTCGGTGCCCGAGTTCACCATGCGCACCATATCCATCGTCGGCACCAGCTCGGTGACCAGCTGCGCCATTTTGACTTCCATCTCGGTCGGCGCGCCGAAGCTCAGGCCGCGCTGCGCCGCTTCGATCACCGCGTCGCGGATCGCCGGGTGGTTATGCCCCAGCACCATCGGCCCCCAGGAACCGACATAGTCGATATAGGCCTTGCCGTCGGCATCGAACAGGTAAGCCCCGTCTGCGCGCTCGATAAACAGCGGCACACCGCCTACGCCGGTGAATGCACGCACCGGAGAGTTTACCCCGCCGGGGATCAACTGTTGCGCCTGGGCGTACAGACTTTCGGACTTGCTGTGTAGGCTCATAAATCGGCTCCTGGATTCTCTTTTGAATGATTTGACCGCGCTATTCTAGAGGAGAGCGCCGCGTTATGAAACGATCACAGTCAGATACCATTAACGGCAGCGCCCGCCGCCGGGTTGGGGTAGAATTATCGCCCTGCCTATTTGTATTACAAATTACCTGACGAATTATTCGCGATGACAGAATCACACTCACAGCCCGTCGGGACGTTGAGCCCGCGCCTTAGCCGCAGCGATGCGGTGCGCCAGTTTATCCGCCGCGATAAAACGCCGGTGGCGATCTTGTTGATGGCCGCGCTGGTGGGGACGCTGGCTGGTTTGCTTGGCGTGGCCTTCGATAAAGCGGTGGAGTGGGTGCAGCAGCAGCGGCTGGCTTCGCTGGCGCAGGTCGCCGACTCCTGGATCCTGGTGTGGCCGCTGGCGTTTATCCTGTCCGCCGCGCTGGCGGCGCTGGGCTATTACCTGGTGCGGCGCTTTGCGCCTGAGGCGGGCGGCTCGGGCATTCCGGAGATCGAAGGCGCGCTGGAGGAGCTGCGGCCGGTGCGCTGGTGGCGTGTGATACCGGTGAAATTCATCGGCGGCATGGGCACGCTGGGGGCGGGCATGGTGCTGGGGCGCGAAGGGCCCACGGTGCAAATGGGCGGCAACGTCGGGCGCATGGTATTGGACGTGCTGCGCATTCGCGGCGCCGAGGCGCGTCATTCGCTGCTGGCGACCGGGGCCGCCGCCGGGCTGTCCGCCGCGTTCAACGCGCCGCTGGCCGGCATTCTGTTTATCATCGAAGAGATGCGGCCGCAGTTTCGCTACAACCTGATCTCGATTAAAGCGGTGTTTATCGGCGTTATCATGTCGAGCGTGGTGTACCAGCTGTTTAACGGCCAGGGCTCGGTGATCGCGGTCGACAAACTTTCTTCGGCGCCCATCAACACCCTGTGGCTCTATCTGGTGCTGGGGGCGATATTCGGCGCGGTGGGCGTGGGGTTCAACGCGCTGATCTTCCGCACCCAAGACATGTTCGCGCGCCTGCACGGCGGCAGAATGCGCAATATCTTGTTGATGGGTGGGTTGCTCGGCGGCGTGTGTGGCATTCTGGGGTTGATTCAGCCAGAGGCGGCGGGCGGCGGCTTTGGGCTGATCCCGATCGCCGCGGCGGGCAATTACAGCGTCGGCATGTTGATGTTTATCTTCATTACCCGCATCTTCACCACGCTGCTGTGCTTCGGTTCCGGCGCGCCGGGTGGCATCTTTGCGCCGATGCTGGCGCTGGGCACGCTGTTCGGCACCGCCTTCGGGCTGGCGGGGGCGCATCTGTTCCCGCAATACGGCATCGAAGCGGGCACCTTCGCCATCGCCGGTATGGGGGCGCTGTTCGCCGCCACGGTGCGGGCCCCGTTGACCGGTATCGTGCTGGTGCTGGAAATGACCGACAACTACCAGCTGATTTTACCGATGATCATCACCTGCCTCGGCGCCACGGTAGTGGCGCAGCTGCTCGGCGGCAAGCCGCTGTATTCATCGATCTTGGCTCGCACCCTGCAAAGGCAGGAGGCGCAGCTGGCACGGGAAGCGGCGGAGAAAACAGGTAAAGAAAATACAACAAATGCGGTGAATACTTGAACGCAACACTCAGGTATCGGATAATCGTTAATATTAATCAGGCAGCCATAGTCGCGATCTGATGCTGAACAATGTTGGGAGTAAAGAGTATGAGTGATCAAACGGCACTGCCCCTGCAATTTACCGAGGCAGCAGCAAACAAGGTTAAGTTCCTGATTGCTGACGAAGAAAACCCGAACCTGAAGTTGCGGGTTTACATTACCGGCGGCGGCTGCAGCGGATTCCAGTACGGCTTCACTTTTGACGACAAGGTCAACGATGGCGACATGACCATCGAGAAGCAGGGCGTGGCGCTGGTGGTCGATCCGATGAGCCTGCAGTATCTGGTCGGCGGTTCGGTGGACTACACCGAAGGGCTGGAAGGGTCGCGCTTCGTGGTGACCAACCCGAATGCCAAAACCACCTGCGGTTGCGGTTCGTCGTTTAGCATCTGAGTTTGCCTGTCAGAACATCAACCCGCTCGCCTTAGGCCGGCGGGTTTTTTTTATACCTACCATTACCATTCCACGAGGATCACTTCCGCACCGTTCTGCTGCGTCGGTGGGTTGCGGATGATCTTCGGCTGCGCCGTCGCGTGGCTGCATTCGGCCTGGGGGACGGCGGCTTCGAGGCGCACGGCGCATTGCGGTTCAATGGTCAGGGTAACGCCGATCTGGCCGCTGACGGCATCGGCATACGCGGCGCCACTCAGCAGGGCGCCACAGCAGGCAAGCAGAATTTTTTTCATCATTGCGGGAATAGTCATCCGTAAGCCATCTTGTGATGACTTATCGGCAAAAAGTTAAAAAGTTTTAACAGCGTGGGGAAGGGATTAACCTGCGGGTAACAGAATTTTACATCGACACTACGCTATTTTTTGGACGAAAATAACAACACCAGACCCGTTTTTAGTCTAATAAATCACCCGGTGCGGCGTTGCCACGCGTCGCCCCGCAGGGCGACGGCTCAGCGTTCGAGAATAAAGGCGGGCAGCTTGAGGTGCCAGCGGATGGCCGCCAGCCGAATGGCCAGCGTGATGATCATGCCCAGCATCATGGCCTGTTGCAGCGGCATGTGGAAGGTGTAAAACGCCGTAGCGTGCACGATGCCGCCGATGATGCAGGCGGTGGCGTAAATTTCGGTGCGCAGGATCATCGGGATCTCGCGCGCCAACACGTCGCGGATAATGCCGCCGCCGACGCCGGTGATCACTCCCATGCAGATCGCCACCAGCGGGCCGGTGCCGGCCGCGAAAGCCTTGTTGACGCCGATGCCGACGAACACCGCCAGCCCGACGGCGTCGAGCACCGGCAGCACCCATTTCGGCAGGCGGCGCGGCTGGCGCACCAGCAGCAGCGTCAATACGCAGGTGATCATCGCCACCACCAGATCGGTGGGATCCTTGACCCAGAACACCGGGCCGTTGGCCAGCGCCATATCGCGGATGGTACCGCCGCCGACCGCAGTGACCACGCCCAATACCAGTACGCCGAACGGATCCATGCGCAGCTTGCCGGCTAACAGTACGCCGGAGACGGCGAACACCGCCGTGCCGAGAATATCCAACCAGAACACCAGCATCAGCGGATCTCCGCCAGCTGGCGGCACAGCTGCTGCGCCGCCAACAGCAGCCGCGGCCCGCCGCGATTGAACCAGTCTTCGTTCAGCGCGATCACCGGCACCTGCAGCTGCGGCGCCCAGAAGGCTTTCACATTGGCGGCCTCTTTCGCGCCGCCGGTGATGACGATGGCCTGCGGCTGACGCGCCAGCACCTGCTCGCGGCTGATCTGCGGCCAAGGGGTGCGGCTATCGGCGAAGACGTTCTGCCCGCCGCACAGCGCCAGCACCTGGCTTTGCAATGTGGCGCCGGAGCTGGTGAACAGCGGCTGGGTGCCGAACTGCAGCAGCACGCGCCGTGGTGAGTTAGCGGCGTATTGTTGCTTGAGAGCGGCGAACTGGCGGCGAAGGTCGTCTGCCGCCTGATGCGCCTGATCCGGGTGCGGGCTGTATTGCGCCAGCTTATCCAGCAAGCCGGCGATCCCCCCGAGGTTGTCGGCGTCCGCATAGAAGATCGGGATGCCGAACGCGGCGATCTGATCCAGCACGCGCTGCGGATTGCCGCCGCGCCAGGCGAGGATCAGGTCCGGCTTGAGCGCCAGCACCCGCTCCAGGTTGATGCCCTGCCAGGAGGCCACCTGCTCCAGCTTGGCGGCCTGCGGCGGGTAATCGGAATAGGCGCTCGCCGCCACCAGCACCTCGCCCATGCCGGCGGCATAGGCGAGCTCGGTGGCGTTGGGCGCCAGGCTAATCACCCGCTGGGCGGCGCCGACCGGCAGGGCCAGCCAGAGCGCCAACAGACAGAGCATCGAGGTGAAGCGCAGCCTCACATCAACCGCGCTTGGCCAGGGTTTGCAGCATGGCATTGACCATCAGCGTAGACTGCTTGGCCGCTACCACCAGGAACTCGTCAAAGCTCATGTGCGACTCGCTGTCGGCGACGTCGGAAATGGCGCGCACCACCACGAACGGCGTGCCGAACAGATGGCAGACGTGGGCGATCGCCGCGGCTTCCATTTCCACGGCGGCGACGCGCGGGAAAGTGGCGCGGATGCGCGCCAGCGGCTCGGCGCCGTTGATGAAGGCGTCACCGCTGCAGATCAGGCCGCGCACCGCGTGCAGATCCAGCTGTTTGATGCAGCTTTCCGCCAGCGCGATCAGCGCGTCGTCGGCGACGAACGCCGCCGGGCAGCCGGCCATCTGGCCCGGCTCGTAGCCGAAGGCGGTGACGTCGGCGTCGTGGTAGCGCACTTCTTCCGACACCACGATATCGCCCACGCGCAGGGTGCTGGCCAGGCCGCCGGCGGAACCGGTGTTGATCACCAGATCCGGGCTGCAGTGTTCCAGTAGCAGGGTGGTGCCCATGGCCGCAGAGACTTTGCCGATGCCAGATTTCAGCAAGGCCACGTCAACGCCGCCGATCTGGCCGGTGTAGATTTCGCAGCCCGCGCGCTGGATGGTTTGACGGTTTTCGATTTGATCGCGCAGCAGGGTGACTTCCTGCTCCATTGCGCCGATGATGCCTACTTTCATAAATAACACTCGCTGATTGGCCGTGAGAATTGCGGCATAGTCTATCATGGCTGTGTATCAGAGATAATGCGTTGCATCCGCTGCCGGGAATTGTTATCACGGGGGCAGGGCGCAACGGCGGAGAAACAGATGTCCGGGATCGACTTCAAGCAAAAAATCAGCTTCCAACGGCCTTTCAGCAAACCGATCGAGGCCGAGGAAGAGTACGACATCGTGCGGCAGTTCGAGAGCGATCGCGGGCGCATCGTCAACTCGGCCGCCATTCGCCGTCTGCAGCAAAAAACCCAGGTGTTTCCGCTGGAACGCAACGCGGCGGTGCGCAGCCGCCTGACGCACTCGATGGAGGTGCAGCAGGTTGGGCGCCACATCGCCAAAGAGATCCTCAATCGCTTCAAACAGGCGGGGAGAATTGATGAGCTCGGCTTGACCCGGCTGCTCGATCCGTTTGAAAGCATCGTGGAAATGGCCTGCCTGATGCACGACATCGGTAATCCGCCGTTCGGACACTTCGGCGAGTCGGCGATCAACGACTGGTTCGCCCAGCGGCTCGATCCCGCCAGCTGCGGCAGCGAGCCGGGCAGCCACGATCGCTGCCAGGTGGCGACGCTGCGCCTGCATGAAGGGGAGGGCGATCTGAACCGGCTGCGCAGCCGGATCCGTCAGGATCTCAGCCACTTCGAGGGCAACGCTCAGGCGATCCGCATGGTGTACAGCCTGCTCAAGCTCAACCTGACCTACGCGCAGGTCGGCTGCATTTTGAAATACACCCGCCCGGCCTACTGGGCGAGCGACATCCCTGCCAGCCACAGTTACCTGATGAAAAAGCCCGGCTACTATCTGGCGGAAGAGGCCTTCGTCGATCGGTTGCGGCGCGAGCTGCACATGGGCGAGTTCGATCGTTTCCCGCTGACCTATATTATGGAGGCCGCCGACGATATCTCGTACTGCGTGGCCGATCTGGAAGACGCGGTGGAGAAGAGCATTTTCACCGTCGAGCAGCTGTATCAGCACCTGATTCAGGAGTGGGGCGAGGTGGTGCCGGGCGATCTGTTCGACAAGACCGTCGCCAGCGCGTTTCGCAAGATCGATCGCGGCGGCGCGCGGCGCAGCGCGGAAGATCAGTTCTTCATGTATCTGCGGGTGTTTACCGTGGCGCGGCTGGTGCCGCATGCGGCGCAGCGCTTTATCGACAATCTGGACGCGGTTTATCAGGGCAATTTCAATCAGGCGCTGCTGGAGGATTCCAGCCCGGCCTATCGGCTACTGAAGATATTTAAAAATGTGGCGTTCAAGCACGTGTTCAACCACCCTGAGGTCGAGCAGCTCGAGCTGCAAGGCTATCGGGTGATCAGCGGCCTGCTGGACATTTACAGCCCGCTGTTGGCGATGTCGCTGGCGGACTTCAGCCAGCTGGTGCGCGAGGACAGCCATCGCGCTTATCCGATTGAAACACGCCTGTTCCACAAGCTGTCCACCAAGCATCGGCTAGCGTATGCGGAGGCGGTAGAAGGGCTGCAGCATTTATCGCCGGAGCAGCAAGCCATTCGGGAATATTATTTCCGCGCGCGTTTATTGCAGGACTATATCAGCGGAATGACCGACCTGTACGCCTATGATGAATATCGTCGATTGATGGCGGCGGAATAATTGAGCTGAAGAATAATTGCCAGCAATTCCAACCGGTTGGCTGTCTCGAGTTTTGTAAAGACGGACAATATTTGTTTACTATTGCCAATCATCTGTGCCGGAACTTCGGGCTATTAATTAACTCTGAATAAGCACGCAAGACGGCCATTCTTTTTGAACGACTTTATAAGAGACACACAGATGAAAAAAACCGCATTAGTTCTGAGCGCACTGGCATTCAGTATCGGTATGGCGATGGGCCCGGCGACGGCCAGCGCCGCTGAAACCGCCTCTTCCAGCACCCAACAGCTGCCGAGCCTGGCACCGATGCTGGAGAAGGTGATGCCTTCCGTCGTGAGCATTAACGTTGAGGGCAGCACCACGGTCAATACGCCGCGCATGCCGCAGCAGTTCCAACAGTTCTTCGGTGAGGATTCGCCGTTCTGCCAGGACGGTTCGCCGTTCCAGGGCTCGCCGATGTGTCAGGGCGGTGAACAGCCAGGGCCGGATGGCCAGCCGCAGGGCACGCAGCAGAAATTCCAGGCGCTGGGCGCCGGGGTGGTCATCGATGCCACCAAGGGCTATGTGGTGACCAATAACCACGTGGTGGACAACGCCAACAAGATCCAGGTGCAGCTGAGCGACGGACGCCGCTTCGACGCCAAAGTGATCGGCAAGGATCCGCGTTCCGATATCGCGTTGATCCAGCTGAAAGACTTCAAGAACCTGACGGCGATCAAGATGGCGGACTCCGATCAGCTGCGCGTCGGCGATTACACCGTGGCGATCGGCAACCCGTACGGGTTGGGTGAAACCGCCACCTCGGGCATCGTGTCCGCCCTGGGGCGCAGCGGCCTGAACATCGAAAACTACGAAAACTTTATCCAGACCGATGCGGCGATCAACCGCGGTAACTCCGGCGGCGCGCTGGTTAACCTGAACGGCGAGCTGATCGGCATCAACACCGCGATCCTGGCGCCGGACGGCGGCAATATCGGTATCGGCTTCGCTATTCCGAGCAACATGGTGAAAAACCTGACGGCGCAAATGGTCGAGTATGGCCAGGTGAAACGCGGCGAGCTGGGTATCATGGGCACCGAGCTGAACTCTGAGCTGGCCAAGGCGATGAAGGTCGATGCGCAGCGCGGGGCCTTCGTCAGCCAGGTAATGCCGAAATCTTCCGCCGCGAAGGCGGGCATCAAGGCCGGCGACGTGATCGTCACCATGAACGGCAAGGCCATCTCCAGCTTCGCCTCGTTCCGGGCGGAGATCGGCACGCTGCCGGTCGGCAGCAAGATGTCGCTGGGCATTATTCGCGACGGCAAGCCGGTAACGATTGACGTCACGCTGGAGCAAAGCGCGCAGACCCAGGTGGCCTCGGGCAATATCTACACCGGCATTGAAGGCGCCGAGCTGAGCAATACTCAGGTTGGCAACGTGAAAGGCGTCAAGGTCGACAGCGTGAAAGCCGGCAGCGCCGCCGCGCGCATCGGCTTGAAAAAGGGCGACGTGATCCTGGGCGTGAACCAACAGCCGATCCAGAACCTGGGCGAGCTGCGTAAAATCCTCGACAGCAAACCGTCGGTGCTGGCGTTGAATATTCAGCGTGGCGATAGCCAACTGTACCTGCTGGCGCAGTGATAAACGTCAGGCGCTAAAAGCAACAAAGGCACGCTACGGCGTGCCTTTTTGCATTATGGCCTGAGGATTCAGGCCGGTTGCGCCAGATGCGCGCGCGCCGCGTGGATCACCAGTTCAATCTCATCCAACAGCTCCAGCCACTCCGGCTCCAGTTCGTCGTTGGTGATGCCCTGGCGCAGCTGCCGCTCGAGGTAGAAACACAGCTGCTTGAGGCGCGGCACGCCGCTGTAGCTGCAGCTGCCGTGCAGCTTATGGACCAGGTCGAGGATCTCGTCGTCGTGTTGCCCCTCGAGCAGCGCCTGCACCCGTTCGCGCACCTGCGGCAGGAAATCGAGCAGCATTTGCAGCAGATCGCGCGCCAGATCCGGTTTATTGGCCGCCTGGCGCAGCGCCAGCGGCCAGTCGAGCGACAGCGGGGCATCGTCGGCGACGGCGCTTTCCACGTCGCCGCTGTGGTAGCGCGACAGCACGCGGGTCAGCATTTTCTCGTCGATCGGCTTGGCCAGGTAGTCGTCCATCCCGGCCTGCAGCAGATGCTCGCGTTCGCCGCTGGCGGCATGGGCAGTGACGGCGACGATCGGCGTAGAGTTGTGGTGCGGCAGTTGGCGGATCAGTTCGCTGGCGTGAATGCCGTCCATCTTCGGCATTTGAATGTCCATCAGGATCAGATCCAGCACGTTGTTGCGCGCCAGCGCCAGCGCTTCCTCACCGCTCTCGCACAGCAGCGTTTTTTCCACCTGTTCGCCCAGCAGCGTGCCGATCAGCTTCAGGTTGGCCGGGTTGTCGTCCACCGCCATCACCGTCAGCGGCAGACGTTTACGCTCAGGTGGGGCGGCGAGCCGATCGGGCGTCTCCATTCTCAGCAGCGGGAACAGACGCGTGCTGGTGATAGGCTTGATCAGGCAGCCAAGCGCACCTTGTTGCTTGAGCAGTTCGGCGTCGATCTGCGCCTGGCACGGCAGCGCCAGAATCACCCGATCGGCCAGCTTCAGCGAGGCCAACAATTTGTCCTGATGCTGCGCCATGTTGTCGCGGAACGGGATCGGCACGCCGGCCAGCAGGAAATCGTAATGGCCTGACGGCAGCTGGCCCAGCGTCGGCGAGTGGGTGATCACCAGCTGCGTGACGCTGAGCATGTTGAGCGTCGCCTGTGCCGCCGTCGGGTTGGACTCGATATAGGCCAGCGTTTTGCCGTTCAGATCCGGCAGGCTCGGCGCCAGCGACAGCATGCCCTCGTTCAGATCCAGCGTGATGTGGAACCAGAAGGTCGAGCCGCGATTCAGCTGGCTGTGGAAGCAGATGTCGCCGCCCATCTCCTTCACCAGCTTTTGCGTGATCACCAGCCCCAGCCCGGTGCCGCCGTGGCGGCGGGAGATGCTGGCATCCGCCTGACGGAACGCCTGGAACAGCTGTGACTGCTGGCGTTCGGAGATGCCGATGCCGGTGTCGTGGATCTGCACTTCCACTTCCACCCGGCGATCCAACTGTTTGCGCAGCTCGACGCGGATATCGATATTGCCGGTTTCGGTGAACTTGATGGCGTTCCCCAGCAGGTTGGTGATGATTTGCTGCAGGCGCAGCGAGTCGCCGATCACCTGCTCCGGCACGTCGTTGTGCACATCCAGCGTCAGCTCCAGCCCTTTGTCGTGGGCGCTGGGGGCCAGCAGCACCACCACTTCGTCCAGCGTTTCGCGCAGGGCGAACGGAATATGCTCCAGCACCAGTTTGCCGGCCTCCAGCTTGGAGAAGTCCAGCACATCGTTGATGATGGTCAGCAGGTTGTTGGCCGAGCGTTCGATGGTCTGCAAATAATCGGTTTGGGTTGCGCTCAGATCGGTTTTCAGCATCTGGCGGGTAAAACCGATCACGCCGTTGAGCGGGGTACGCAGCTCGTGCGACATGTTGGCCAGGAATTCGGACTTGATGCGCGCTGCCTCCTGCGCGCGTTTTTTCGCCAAATCCAGCTCGACGTTCTGGATCTCCATCTGCTCCAGCGTTTCACGCAGGTCGGAGGTGGCCTGATCGATGTTCTGCTGCATCTCTTCGTGATAGGCGGTAAGCGACATCGCCATCGAGTTGATGCCGTTCTTCAGCATGTGCAGCTCGCCGAGCATGTAGCCCTCCACGCGGCTGTCGAGCTGGCCGCGGCGGATGCGGTCGACGGTGTTCACCATGTTGCGGATCGGGCCGGTCACGTCGCGCATCAGCCGGTAAGCAAACAGGATGGCGATACACATGCACAGCAACAGCAGCAGGGTGGAGACGAACACCTCTTTATATTGCTGCAACCGCACCGACTGCAGATCCAGCTCGATCGCCACATAGCCCAGGTTGTTGTCGGGGTGGCTGCCGCCGTCGGCGGTTTCATCCGGATACTGATTTTCCGACAGGATCGGCGTGCGGAGGATCAGCGAATCGCCGCGTCGGGTGAGCATCAGCTCGGTGGGCAACGGCACGCCTTTCGGCAGCTGCAGCTGAGCGAAGTTGTGATGATAATTGGAGGTGACGAACAAATTGTTCTGCGCATCGAACACGGTGATCGAACGCACGATGTCCGAATGGCGGCGGTGCAACAGGCTGACCAACTGCCTGACCGATTCGCGGCTGCGGAACGTCATGCCGTACTCGCTGGCCACCGCCAGCGGCTCGATGATGCTGGCGCCGGCGTCGACCAATTGCTCCTGCAGCTCGTTATAGCGGTGCACCACGAAGAAGGTGCTGAGCAGCAAACCAATCAGCAAGGTCGGGGCCAGAATCAGGATCATCATGCGCGCACGCAGGCTGTATTTGGTCATGGGATTCCAATGTGGGAGAATTGACAGCTGACACTAGCTTAATGAACCAGCACACAATCGACAAATATGGCGCAATTCTACTCTCCCAAACGCCGCGTGACGACCCGGCAGAGCTCACAAATCTTCACCGTGACGGTGAGCAATCTCGATCCTTTCGGCCAGGGCGTGGCGCGCCACGACGGCAAAGCGGTGTTCGTGCCGGGCGTATTGCCGGGCGAGCAGGCGGAAATCCAGCTGACCGAAGACAAGCGCCAGTTCGCCAAAGGCAAGCTCAAGCGCCTGCTGAGCCGCAGCCCGCAGCGGGTGGCACCGCGCTGCCCGCATTTCGGCGTGTGCGGCGGCTGCCAGCAGCAGCATGCGGATGAGGCGCTGCAGCAGCAGAGCAAGGCGGCGGCGCTGGTGCGCATGATCGCCCGCGAAACCGGGGTGACCCCGCAGCAGGAACCGGTGATCGCCGGCCCGGAATACGGCTATCGCCGCCGCGCCCGCCTGAGCCTGGCGTGGCAGCCGAAGCTGCAGCGCCTGATGATGGGGTTTCGACAGGCGGCCTCCAGCGAGCTGGTAGCGGTGGAGCACTGCCCGGTGCTGCGCCCGGAGCTGGAACAGCTGCTGGCGCCGGTGCGCGCCTGCCTGAGCGGGCTGCAGGCGGTGCGGCGGCTGGGGCATGTGGAGCTGGTGCTGGCGGATAACGGCCCGCTGCTGGTGCTGCGCCATCTCGATGCCCTGAAAGAGGCAGATCGCCAGGCGCTGTTGGCGTTTGGCGAGCGGGAAAACGTCGCTGTTTATCTGGCGCCGGACAGCGACCGCGTGGAAAAACTGTGCGGTGAAACGCCGTATTATCAGGTTGACGGGCTACGCTTAGACTTCAGTCCGCGCGACTTTATTCAGGTCAATGACGCCGTAAACCAACAAATGGTGGCGCAGGCCCTTGAATGGCTCGACATTCAACCCAATGATCGGGTGCTGGACCTGTTCTGCGGCATGGGGAATTTCACCCTGCCGCTGGCGCGCCGCGCCGCTGCGGTGGTGGGCATCGAAGGTGTTGCCACGCTGGTAGCGAATGGGCAATATAATGCACATAAGAATAAGCTGAATAATGCGTCGTTCTTCCATGAGAATCTGGAGGACGACGTTGAGCGGCAACCTTGGGCAGCACAAGGGTTTGATAAGGTGATGCTGGATCCCGCCCGCGCCGGTGCGGCCGGGGTGATGTCACACATTGTAAAACTGGCGCCGGCGCGGGTGGTGTATGTTTCCTGTAACCCCACCACGCTGGCTCGCGACAGCAAAGTGCTGTTGAACGCCGGTTATCGTCTTGCGCGCGTGCGGATGTTGGATATGTTTCCGCACACGGGGCATCTTGAATCAATGGCGCTGTTTATCAACGAGCGCGCGCCAGAGGTCGCTGCAAAGTAGGGAGAAGTTATGGTTGCGGTAAGAAGTGCACATCTGAATACGGCGGGTGAGTTCGCTCTCGATGAGTGGATCGCCGGCTTGGGGCTACCTAACCCGCAGTCATGTGAGCGATTGGCCGCAACCTGGCGTTATTGTGAGCAGCAGACCCAAAACCATCCCGACGCCTCGCTGCTGCTGTGGCGCGGCCTGGAGATGGTGGAAATCCTCTCGACGCTGAGCATGGACAACGACAGTATGCGCGCCGCGCTGCTGTTCCCGCTGGTGGACGCCGGCATCGTGCAGGAAGAGACCCTGACCGAAGCGTTCGGCAATGGCATCGTCGCGCTGGTGCACGGCGTGCGCGACATGGACGCCATTCGTCAACTGAAAGCCACCCAAAACGACTCGATGGCCTCCGAACAGGTCGACAACGTGCGCCGCATGCTGTTGGCGATGGTGGAGGATTTCCGCTGCGTGGTCATCAAGCTGGCGGAACGTATCGCCCACCTGCGCGAGGTGAAAGACGCGCCGGAAGACGAACGCGTGTTGGCGGCGAAAGAGTGTTCCAACATCTACGCCCCGCTGGCTAACCGGCTCGGCATCGGCCAACTGAAGTGGGAGCTGGAAGATTTCTGCTTCCGCTACCTGCACCCGGAAGAATACAAGCGCATCGCCAAGCTGTTGCATGAGCGCCGCATCGATCGCGAACAGTTCATCGACGACTTCGTCGCCGGGCTGCGCGCCGAGATGGCCAAAGAAGGCATTCGGGTGGAGATTTACGGCCGGCCGAAACACATCTACAGCATCTGGCGCAAGATGCAGAAAAAGCACCTGGCGTTTGACGAACTGTTCGACGTGCGCGCGGTGCGCATCGTGGCGGAGCGTCTACAGGATTGCTACGCGGCGTTGGGCATCGTGCATACCCACTTCCGCCACCTGCCGGACGAGTTCGACGACTACGTCGCCAACCCGAAACCCAACGGCTACCAGTCGATCCACACCGTGGTGCTGGGGCCGCGCGGCAAAACCGTCGAGATTCAGATCCGCACCCGGCAAATGCATGAAGACGCCGAGCTGGGCGTGGCCGCACACTGGAAGTACAAAGAGGGCGCGGGGGTGACCGTGCGCTCCGGCTACGAAGAGCGCATCGCCTGGCTGCGTAAGCTCATCGCCTGGCAGGAAGAGATGGCGGACTCCGGCGAAATGCTCGACGAAGTGCGCAGCCAGGTGTTCGACGATCGGGTCTATGTGTTTACCCCGAAAGGCGACGTGGTGGATCTGCCGGCCGGCTCCACGCCGCTCGATTTCGCTTACCACATTCACAGCGACGTCGGTCACCGCTGCATCGGCGCCAAGATCGGCGGCCGCATCGTGCCGTTTACCTATCAGCTGAAGATGGGCGATCAGATTGAGATCATCACCCAGAAACAGCCAAACCCGAGCCGCGACTGGCTGAACCCGAACCTGGGCTACGTGACCACCAGCCGCGGGCGCTCGAAGATCCACAACTGGTTCCGCAAGCAGGATCGCGACAAGAACATTCTCGCCGGCCGCCAGATGCTGGACAACGAACTGGAGCATCTCGGCATCAGCCTGAAAGAGGCTGAGAAGCTGTTGATCCCGCGCTACAACATGAACTCGCTGGACGAGGTGTTGGCGGCGATCGGCGGCGGGGACATTCGCCTGAACCAGATGGTGAATTACCTACAGGGCAAGTTCAACAAGCCGAGCGCCGAAGAGCAGGATCGCGAGGCGCTGCGCCAGCTGGTGCAGCAGAAAGCGCCGCCGCCGACCCGCAACAAGGATAACGGCCGCGTGGTGGTGGAGGGCGTGGGCAACCTGATGCACCACATCGCCCGCTGCTGCCAGCCGATCCCGGGCGACGACATCGTCGGTTTTATTACCCAGGGGCGCGGTATTTCGATCCACCGTGCGGACTGCGATCAGCTGGTCGATCTGCAATCGCATGCGCCGGAGCGCATCGTCGATGCGGTGTGGGGCGAAAGCTACTCCAGCGGTTATTCGCTGGTGGTGCGCGTGATGGCCAACGATCGCAGCGGGCTGCTGCGCGATATCACCACCATTCTGGCCAACGAAAAGGTCAACGTGCTGGGCGTCGCCAGCCGCAGCGATACCAAGAAGCAGTTGGCCACTATCGACATGGATATCGAAATCTACAACCAGCAGGTGTTGAGCCGGGTACTGGCGAAATTGAATCAGCTGCCGGACGTGATAGACGCCAAGCGTTTGCACGGCAACTAAGCCCATATCGCCTTTCGGGCCGTATCGATAGCGGATGCGGCCCGAAATCCATGAACTCTGCGGGCGCTCCCCTGCGCCCCCATTCTTTCTCAGAGATTTTTTATGACCCAATCCACTCCGCTGCAGCGTCTGCTGAACATCATGAAAACGCTGCGCGACCCGCAGCTCGGCTGCTCGTGGGACCGCAAGCAAACCTTCGCCACCATTGCGCCTTATACGTTGGAAGAGACTTACGAAGTGCTGGACGCCATCGAACGGCAGGACTACGCCGATCTGCGCGACGAGCTGGGCGACTTGCTGTTTCAGGTGGTGTTCTACGCCCAGATGGGGCAGGAGCAGGGGCTGTTCGATTTTGATGAGGTGTGCACCGCCATCAGCGACAAGCTGGAGCGCCGACATCCGCACATCTTCGGCGACGCCGAGGGCGGAGACAGCGAAGCCGTGGCGGCGCGCTGGGAGCAGCTGAAGGCCGGCGAGCGCGCCGAAAAAGCGCTGCACTCGGTGCTGGACGACATTCCACAGGCGCTGCCGGCGTTGATGAAGGCGCACAAGATCCAAAAACGCTGCGCCTCGGTCGGCTTCGACTGGAACACGCTGGGGCCGGTGCTGGACAAAGTGTATGAAGAGATCGACGAAGTGATGCACGAAGCCCGCCAGGCGGTGGTCGATGAGAGCAAGCTGGAAGAGGAGATCGGTGATCTGCTGTTCGCCACCGTGAACCTGTCGCGCCATTTGGGCCACAAGGCCGAGAACGCGCTGCAGGCGGCGAACCGCAAGTTCGAACGCCGCTTCCGGGAGGTGGAGGCGATCGTCCAGCAACGCGGGCTGCGGCTTGAAGACGCCACGCTGGAGCAGATGGAAGACGCCTGGCGGCAGGTGAAGCGCAAGGAAAGTTGAATCGCTGCAACGACAATGTTGATCGCAAACAAGGTTCACTCAGGCTGAAACGGTTAAGCTTACGGTCAGGTCACAGGCGCAGGGCTGCCGTCGGCAGCAAAAGGCCAACAAACTGAAATCTAAGGCGTTTTATCGCTCGATAGGGGCGGTAAAAAGAAATTTTCTCCGCTAACTCTTTGTATTTCCTAGAGGGTTTATGCGGCGCCGGCGGAGTAAACCCTGATGAACACGGGAGGGCGGCCGAGATGATGGACAGCAAAACGATCGTTTGTAGGTCAGGAGAGGTTCGGGTATACTACTTTCCCGTCCTGGTTCTTCCATCGTCTTTAAACCTAAACTCTCAGGTTCAGCATGACAACTAATTATATTTTTGTGACCGGCGGGGTCGTATCCTCTCTGGGTAAAGGCATTGCCGCAGCCTCTCTGGCGGCTATTCTTGAAGCCCGTGGCCTCAACGTTACCATCATGAAACTGGACCCGTACATCAACGTGGATCCGGGCACCATGAGCCCGATTCAGCATGGGGAAGTTTTCGTCACCGAAGACGGCGCAGAAACCGATCTGGATTTGGGTCACTACGAGCGCTTCATCCGCACCAAAATGTCGCGTCGCAACAACTTCACCACCGGCCGCATCTACTCCGACGTGCTGCGTAAAGAACGCCGCGGCGACTATCTGGGCGCGACCGTGCAGGTCATTCCGCACATCACCAACGCGATCAAAGAACGCATCATCGAAGGCGGCGAAGGCCACGATGTGGTGCTGGTGGAAATCGGCGGCACCGTCGGCGATATCGAATCGCTGCCGTTCCTCGAAGCCATCCGTCAGATGGCGGTGGAAGTGGGCCGCGAGCACACCCTGTACATGCACCTGACGCTGGTGCCTTACATGGCGGCGGCGGGCGAAGTGAAAACCAAGCCGACCCAGCATTCCGTAAAAGAGCTGCTTTCCATCGGTATTCAGCCTGATGTGCTGATTTGCCGTTCCGATCGCGCGGTTCCTGCTAACGAACGCGCGAAAATCGCGCTTTTCTGTAACGTGCCGGAAAAAGCGGTTATCTCTCTGAAAGACGTTGATTCTATTTATAAAATCCCAGGCCTATTGAAATCTCAGGGGCTGGACGATTATATTTGTAAACGATTCAGCTTGAACGCACCGGAAGCCAACCTGGCCGAATGGGAACAGGTGATCTACGAAGAAGCCAATCCGGGCGGCGAAGTGACCATCGGAATGGTCGGCAAATACGTTGAGCTGCCGGATGCCTACAAGTCGGTGATCGAAGCGCTGAAACACGGCGGGCTGAAAAACCGTCTGACCGTGAACATCAAGCTGATCGACTCGCAGGACGTAGAAACCCGCGGCGTGGAAGTGCTGAAAGGGCTGGATGCGATCCTGATCCCGGGCGGCTTCGGCTACCGCGGCGTGGAAGGCAAAGTGATGACCGCACGCTATGCGCGCGAGAACAACATTCCTTACCTGGGCATTTGCCTGGGCATGCAGGTGGCGTTGATGGAGTTCGCTCGCAACGTGGCCGGCATGGAAAACGCCAACTCCACCGAGTTTATGCCAGACTGTAAGTACCCGGTGGTGGCGTTGATCACCGAATGGCGCGACGAAGACGGCAACGTCGAAGTGCGCAGCGAAGAAAGCGATTTGGGCGGCACGATGCGCGTAGGTGGCCAACAGTGCAACCTGAGCGACAACAGCCTGGTGCGTCAGCTGTACGGCGAACCGACCATTGTCGAGCGTCATCGTCACCGTTACGAAGTTAACAACATGCTGTTGAAGCAGATCGAAGCCGCAGGGCTGCGTGTCGCCGGCCGTTCCGCCGACAACAAGCTGGTCGAGATCATTGAACTGCCGAATCACCCGTGGTTTGTAGCCTGTCAGTTCCACCCGGAATTTACGTCTACGCCGCGTGATGGGCATCCGCTGTTCGCCGGCTTCGTGAAAGCCGCAGGCGAGCATCAGAAGCGCCAGGTGAAATAAAATATTTGGTGGGCGGCGCGCGGTGAGAACCGCGCGCTGTTTGTCTGGAGTTTTAGTTTAACTTGTACTGAGGAAAACCTAATGTCCAAAATCGTTAAAGTCATCGGTCGTGAAATCATCGACTCCCGCGGTAACCCGACTGTTGAAGCCGAAGTTCATCTGGAAGGCGGTTTCGTCGGCTTGGCTGCTGCGCCGTCAGGTGCTTCTACCGGTTCCCGCGAAGCGCTGGAACTGCGTGACGGTGACAAGTCTCGTTTCCTGGGTAAAGGCGTACTGAAAGCCGTTGCTGCAGTAAACGGTCCGATTGCTCAGGCAGTACTGGGTAAAGATGCCAAAGACCAGGCGAACATCGACAAGATCATGATCGATCTGGACGGCACCGAAAACAAATCCAACTTCGGCGCCAACGCCATTCTGGCGGTTTCCCTGGCAGCAGCGAAAGCGGCCGCAGCCTCTAAAGGCATGCCGCTGTATGAGCACATCGCTGAGCTGAACGGCACCCCAGGCAAATTCTCCATGCCACTGCCGATGATGAACATCATCAACGGCGGCGAGCACGCTGACAACAACGTCGACATTCAGGAATTCATGATTCAGCCGGTTGGCGCGAAGACCCTGAAAGAAGCGGTGCGCATCGGTTCTGAAGTGTTCCACCACCTGGCGAAAGTTCTGAAAGCCAAAGGCATGAACACCGCCGTGGGCGACGAAGGCGGCTATGCGCCAAACCTGGGTTCCAACGCCGAAGCGCTGGCGGTTATCGCTGAAGCGGTAAAAGCGGCGGGCTATGAGCTGGGCAAAGACGTGACGCTGGCGATGGACTGTGCGGCTTCCGAATTCTACAAAGACGGTAAATACGTGCTGGCCGGCGAAGGCAACAAAGCCTTCACTTCCGAAGAGTTCACTCACTTCCTGGAAGAGCTGACCAAACAGTACCCAATCGTGTCTATCGAAGACGGCCTGGATGAATCCGACTGGGCGGGCTTCGCTTACCAGACCAAAGTGCTGGGCGACAAAATCCAGCTGGTGGGCGACGATCTGTTCGTGACCAACACCAAGATCCTGAAAGAAGGCATCGAGAAAGGCATCGCTAACTCCATCCTGATCAAGTTCAACCAGATCGGTTCTCTGACCGAAACGCTGGCTGCAATCAAGATGGCGAAAGACGCTGGTTACACCGCGGTGATCTCTCACCGTTCCGGTGAAACCGAAGACGCGACCATCGCCGACCTAGCGGTAGGGACTGCGGCTGGCCAGATCAAAACCGGCTCCATGAGCCGTTCTGACCGCGTTGCTAAATACAACCAACTGATCCGTATCGAAGAAGCGCTGGGTGACCGTGCGCCATTCAACGGCCTGAAAGAAGTTAAAGGCCAGTAAGTTCGACCGATTCGGTTGTTAAATAAAAACCCGCTGCGGCGGGTTTTTTTGTGGCTATAACCGATATATTAACCAGTAGTTATTTATTAAAAACGGTAGTTTTTAACGGGGTAAATTTATTCCGATATCTCTCTTTCCCGTTTTTATATTCCCATTTTATTTGCTTTATAACTATTCGTTACTAGACTGCCAATAAGGCAGTTTATTTCTCGCCGTTCTGCCGTAGAACTTCATCATCACCATACCTTAATACTGCCGGCTTGCTGGCCGGTTGAGCGGGGGCTTGATGCGACAGCGAATCATCATTATCGGCGGTGGAACCGGCGGCACCATCCTGGCCAATTTATTGGCCGCAAAATTACACCAAGAGATTATTAATAATAAAGTCGAGTTATTAATGATATCGGATTCGCCGCTGCATTATTACAAGCCGGCGTTTATGTATGTGGCGTTCAATGCTTTTTTCAAGCAAGAGCTCACGCGTTCACAGCGGAGTTTATTGCGGCCTGAAATACAGTTTATTGTTGATAAAGCGCAATCTTTCGATTTAAAACAGCGAAGTATAGCTACGCAAAGCGGTAAAATTTATTCCTATGACTTTCTGGTCTTTGCTACCGGCTGTGTCCCTTGGCCAGAACGCATCGAAGGATTGGCGCAGGCGGGCGATCATTTTTATCAGTATCAGGCCGCCAGGCGGCTGGCGCATAAGCTGGCGACGATCGAAAAAGGCCGAATTTTCATCACCGTGTCCTTCCCCGAAACGCCCAACGTGCCCCATCAGTGCGGCATTGCGCCGATCGAAACCACCTTGATGCTGGACGACTACCTGCGGCGGCGCGGCGTGCGCAAGGCGGTAGAGATTGTGTACACCTACCCGACCATTTCCCAACTGCTGCGCAACTGCCTGTTTTTGCAGCGGCCGACCGGCGAAGCGCTGCCCGCCATTTTTGCCGCGCGCGACATTCGCCACCAGCGTGGGTTTACCCTCAGCCGGGTAGACGCCCAGCGTAACATCGCCTATTCCGCCGAAGGGGAAGAACAGCCGTTCGACATTCTGATGGCAACGCCGCCGATTCGCGCAGTCGAGGCGGTGCGCAATACCGGGTTGAGCGAGAGTCAAAACGGCGAAGGCTGGCTGCCAACCGATCATCAAACGCTGCAGGTCTACGGCCAGCAGGGCGTATATGTGATCGGCGATACCGTGGATTTGCCGGTCAGCAAGGCCGGCGGCTCTTGCCATAATCAGGCGCCGGTCATTGCCGACAACATCGTGGCGGAAATGCGGCTGGGCCAGCCCGTGAGCCATTACGATGGCAAGGTGCAGGCGGTCGCGCAAATGGGGCTGAATGCCGGCATGCCGCTGGTCTACGACTACCGGCATGACGTACTGCCGACGCCCGCCACCAAGGTAGGCGGCATGCTGCGTAATGGGTTTAACCGCGGCCTTTACTGGGCCACGGTAAGGGGGCTGATATGACGGAAAGCACGGTGCATGCGGCGGACCTGCAATCATTGGCGGCGTTGCTCGAGAAATTGCAGCCGCTGCTGGCGGGCGGGCGGTTGGATAACGTGGTCGATCTGTTGTCGCTGTTGTCGGACGTGGTGGATATCGCCGACAACGCGCTGGTGGAGAAACTGGCCGGCGTGTTTGAAGGGCTGGTTACGGTCGGTTGGGAGGGGGGACTGCGTTGCAGATGGCGCACAGCGAGCTGCAATTGAATCCTCCGCCGGCCAGTTTTCGCGCGCTGTACGCCTTGCTGAAGCAGCCGGATACCCTGCTGGGGTTGACGCTGCTGCTGCGTACTTTACAAATCATCGGCCAGCGCACGCGAGACAGCGCATTGCCGCCGGCCCTTTCGGATGAATCAACGAATTAAGCTTCACCCACTCAGGTAAGGAGTTGTGTTATGTCCGCTACAGCAGTTGGCCACGACTTTGCCACCCGGGCTATTCATTACGGCTACGATCCGCAGCGGTATCAGGGGGCACTGTCTCCGCCGGTGTTTATGAGCTCTACGTTTGCTTTTCCCACCGCGGAATACGGCGGTGCCTGCTTTGCCGGCACCGAGCCGGGGTACTTTTATTCGCGCATCGCCAATCCGACGTTAACCCTGCTCGAGCAACGCATCGCCAACCTGGAGGAGGGGGAGGCGGCGGTGGCGTTCGCTTCCGGTATGGGGGCGATCACCGCGTGTTGCTGGACGCTGCTCAGACCGGGCGATGAGCTGATTGTCGATGAAACCGTCTATGGCTGTACCTTCAGCTACTTTCATCATGGCTTGGCACGCTTCGGCGTCAAGATAACCCACGTTGACCTGACCCGGCCGGAGCGGCTAGCGTCGGCCATGGGTCCGCATACCCGACTGGTGTATTGCGAAACCCCGGCCAATCCCAATATGCGCTTGGTCGATATCGCCGCCGTAGCGGAGATTGCCCATCGGCATCAGGCGCTGCTGCTGGTGGACAACACCTACTGCACGCCCTATCTACAGCGGCCCTTGGCGTTAGGTGCCGATATCGTGGTGCACTCGGCGACCAAGTACCTCGGCGGGCACGGCGATCTCTTGGCCGGGATAGCGGTGACGCGCCAGGCGTTGGCCGAGGCGATCCGTCTGGAGGGGCTAAAGGACATGAACGGGGCGGTACTGTCGGCGCAGGATGCCGCGCTGGTGCTGCGTGGGATGAAAACCTTGCCGCTGCGCATGGATCGTCATTGCGATAACGCGCAGCGCCTGGCAGAGATGTTGGCGGAGCATCCGGCGGTCGAGCGGGTGTATTACCCCGGCCTGGCGAACTTCCCGCAGCATGCGTTGGCGCAGCGGCAAATGGCGCGCCCCGGCGGCATGCTGGCGTTTGAACTGCGGGGCGGCATGCGTGCAGGCATTCGCTTCCTCAATGCGCTGCAGCTCATTTTGCGCGCGGTCAGCCTGGGCGATTGCGAAAGCCTGGCGCAACACCCGGCCAGCATGACGCACTCGGCCTACACGCCGGAAGAGCGGAAACGGCACCACATCAGCGAGGGGCTGGTGCGGCTGTCCGCCGGGCTGGAGGCGTTTGACGATCTGCAGGCCGATATCCTGCAGGCGCTGGCGCAAGCGCAATAAAAAAACCCGCTGCAGCGGGTTTTATCAACAGCGGGCGTTACATCTGTTGCGTCGCCGCGGTCACCGGCGAGCCGCCGCCTTTTTTGCGCACCCACAGCCAGTAAGCCACGGTGAGTAAAGCGATCCACACCAGCCCGACGTACAGCGCGATGCGGCTCTCTTCGAAGTAGCCGAGCAGGCCGATGACGAACGCCATAAAGGCGGTCGCCAATGCCGGCGCCACCGGCCACCACGGCACCGGGAAGCTCAACTGACGAGTTTCTTCCGGCGACAGCGTGCGGCGCATGACGATCTGCGACAGCAGGATCATCAGCCACACCCAGACGGTGGCGAAGGTGGCGATCGAGGCGATGATCATGAAGACCTTCTCCGGGATCAGGTAGTTGAGCACCACCGCCAGCAGCAGGGCGACTGACATCACCAGCACCGTCATCCACGGCACGCCGCTGGCGGTCAGTTTGGTGAAGCTGCGCGGCGCCTGGCCGTCCTGCGCCATGCCGTACATCATGCGGCCGGCGCCGAAGATGTCGCTGTTGATGGCCGAAATGGCCGCGGTGATCACCACCACGTTCAGCACGTTGGCGGCGGAACTGATGCCAAGGTTGCTGAAAATCTCGACGAACGGGCTGCCGTTCTGGCCGATACTGTTCCACGGATAGATCGCCATCAGCACCGTCAGCGTCAGCACGTAAAACAGCAGGATGCGCACCGGTACGGCGTTGATCGCCTTCGGCAGCACTTTGGCGGGGTCTTTCGCCTCGCTGGCGGTAATGCCGATGATCTCGATGCCGCCGAAGGCGAACATCACCACCGCTAATGACGCGACCACGCCGCCGAAGCCGTTAGGCATAAAGCCGCCGTGTTGCCACAGGTTGCTGATACCGGTGGCGTGTTGGGTTTGCCCGAAACCGAACAGCATCACCGCCGCACCGCCGACGATCATCGCCACGATGGCGGCGACCTTGACCAGCGACAGCCAGAACTCCAGCTCGCCGAAGACCTTGACGCTGCACAGGTTGAGCGCGCCAATAAACAGGATGATGCTGAGCACCCAAACCCACTGAGCGACGTCCGGGAACCACAGCCCCATATAGATGCCGAAGGCGGTGACGTCCGCCAGGGCGACGATCACCATTTCAAAGGTGTAGGTCCAGCCGGTGAGGAACCCGGCCAGCGGGCCGAGGTAGTGGCTGGCGTAGTGGCCGAACGAGCCGGAAACCGGCTGGTGTACCGCCATTTCACCCAGCGCGCGCATCACCATGAACACCGCCGCGCCGCCCACCAGGTAGGCCAGCAGCACGGCCGGGCCGGCCAGCTGGATGGCGCCGGCGGAGCCATAGAACAGGCCGGTGCCGATCGCCGAGCCGAGAGCCATGAAACGGATATGCCGCGCGTTTAGTCCGCGTCTGAGTTGTGTCGTTTCGTTACGCATGTTGTTTCCCGTTAAGTGTTTGCCGAACAGGCACGCGCTGCCCGCGCCGGGTGGAATGCACCCGGCGGGGCAGAACAAACTGCGTGATTCAGTGTGTGATGATTATGCCTGGCTAGGCAGCAGCGCCGCAGGCAGCAGCGATGTCAGGTGACCGGCCGCCAAAAGTTGGCTGGCGGCTTCAATGTCGGGGGCGAAGAAACGATCCTTGTCGTAGAAACTGACATGCTCGCGCAGCAGACGGCGCGCCTGCTCCAGACCTTCCGAGGTCTTCAGGCCGTTGCGGAAATCCAGGCCCTGGCAGGCGGCCAGCCATTCGACCGCCAGAATGCCGCGCACGTTGTCCGCCATGCTCCACAGGCGGCGACCGGCGGCCGGCGCCATGGAGACGTGGTCTTCCTGGTTGGCGGAGGTCGGGATGCTGTCGACGCTCGACGGATGCGCCAGCGCTTTGTTTTCGCTGGCCAGCGCCGCGGCGGTGACCTGGGCGATCATGAAGCCGGAGTTCACGCCGCCGTTTTCCACCAGGAACGGCGGCAGTTGCGACATGTGTTTGTCCATCATCAGCGAGATGCGGCGTTCGGACAGCGAACCGATTTCGGCAAACGCCAGCGCCAGGTTATCGGCGGCCATCGCTACCGGTTCGGCGTGGAAGTTGCCGCCGGACAGCACGTCGCCCTGTTCGGCGAACACCAGCGGGTTATCGGAGACGGCGTTGGCTTCGATTTCCAGCACCTCGGCTGCCTGGCGGATCTGCGTCAGGCAGGCGCCCATCACCTGTGGCTGGCAGCGCAGGGAGTAAGGATCCTGCACTTTTTCACAGTTGCGGTGCGAGTCGGAGACTTCGCTGCGCGCGCCGAGCAGGTGGCGATAGGCGAGGGCGGCGTCGATCTGGCCGCGCTGGCCGCGCACCTCGTGGATACGCGCATCGAACGGGCTGCGAGAGCCCAGCGCCGCTTCCACCGTCAGACTGCCCGCCACGGTCGCAGCGGCGAACAGATCTTCGGCATCGAACAGGCCGCGCAGCGCGAAGGCGGCGGAGACTTGGGTGCCGTTCAGCAGCGCCAGGCCCTCTTTCGCCGCCAGCGTCAGCGGTTTCAGGCCGGCTTTGGCCAGCGCTTCGGTCGCCGGCAGCCATTGGCCCTGATGGCGCGCCTGGCCTTCGCCCAGCAACACCAGGCTCATGTGCGCCAGCGGCGCCAGGTCGCCGGAGGCGCCGACTGAGCCTTTCAGCGGAATATGCGGATAAACTTCGGCGTTGACCAGCGCGATCAGCGCCTGAATGACTTCCAGACGAATGCCGGAGAAGCCGCGCGACAGGCTGTTGATCTTCAGCACCATGATCAGGCGCACCAGGTTGTCGTCGGTCGGCTCGCCCACGCCGGCGGCGTGTGACAGCACGATCGAACGCTGCAGGTTTTCCAGATCGTCGCGGGCGATGCGGGTCGAAGCCAGTAGGCCAAACCCGGTGTTGATGCCGTAAGTGGTGCGGTTTTCTTCAACGATGCGTTCCACGCAGGCCACGCTCTGCTGGATAGGGCCGTAGGCGTTGTCGTCCAGCGTCAGCGTCACCGGGTGTTGATACACGTCGCGTAGCTGGGCCAGCGTCAGTTTGCCTGGGCGAATAGTCAGCGCTTTCATGCTTTTTCTCCTTGGGTCGCGGCAACCATCGGCAGGTTCAGGCCTTGCTCGCAGGCGCAGTCGATAGCGATATCGTAACCGGCGTCGGCGTGACGCATGACCCCGGTAGCCGGGTCATTGTGCAAGACGCGGGCGATGCGCTCGGCGGCCTCGTCGGTGCCGTCGCAGACGATCACCATGCCGGAGTGTTGGGAGAAGCCCATGCCGACGCCGCCGCCGTGGTGCAGGGAAACCCAGGTGGCGCCGCTGGCGGTGTTCAGCAGGGCGTTCAGCAGCGGCCAGTCGGAAACCGCATCGGAACCGTCTTTCATCGCTTCGGTTTCACGGTTCGGGCTGGAAACGGAGCCGGAATCCAGGTGGTCGCGGCCGATGACGATCGGGGCGGA
The DNA here is from genome assembly GCF_051803255.1 of Serratia bockelmannii. Taxonomy (NCBI): domain Bacteria; kingdom Pseudomonadati; phylum Pseudomonadota; class Gammaproteobacteria; order Enterobacterales; family Yersiniaceae; genus Serratia; species Serratia bockelmannii. The sequence goes on from NZ_CP196512.1 coordinate 847,486, forward strand.
CAGTTCGCCGCGGCGCACCATCTCGTTGAACGCCAGGCCCAGCTTGGCGCGCTGGCCGAGGCCAACCCAGCAGATGCGCGCCGGCAGGCCCTGGAAGCTGATGCGCTCGCGCGCCATGTCCAGCCAGCGGTGCAGGTGTTCGTCATCCGGGATCAGCTCTTTCACCATGGCGTCGGTTTTGTAGATGTCCTGCGGATCGCCGGACAGCGCCGCCCAGCGGAACGGCCCGATACCGCGGCAGAACAGCGGACGGATGTAGGCCGGCACGAAGCCCGGGAAGTCGAAGGCGTTGTCGACGCCGGTTTCTTTCGCCATCTGGCGAATATTGTTGCCGTAGTCGAAGGTTGGCACGCCCATCTGCTGGAACGCCAGCATGGCTTTGACGTGATCGGCCATCGACTGCTTGGCGGCGGCGACCACTTTGGCCGGCTCGGTTTGCGCGCGCTGGCGATACTCTTCCCAGCTCCAGCCCTTCGGCAGGTAGCCGTTCAGCGGATCGTGGGCGCTGGTCTGGTCGGTGACCATGTCCGGGCGCACGCCGCGGCGCACCAGCTCAGGCAGGATTTCCGCCGCGTTGCCGCACAGAGCGATAGAGATGGCTTTGCCTTCTGAGGTGTATTTCTTGATGCGGGCCAGCGCGTCGTCCAGATCTTTGGCCTGCTCATCGACGTAGCGGGTTTTCAGACGGAAATCGATGCGGCTCTGCTGACATTCGATGTTCAGCGAGCAGGCGCCCGCCAGCGTCGCGGCCAGCGGCTGCGCGCCGCCCATGCCGCCCAGACCGGCGGTCAGCACCCAGCGCCCCTGCAGGCTGCCGTCGTAGTGCTGGCGGCCCGCTTCAACGAAGGTTTCATAGGTGCCCTGAACGATGCCCTGGCTGCCGATGTAGATCCAGCTGCCGGCGGTCATCTGGCCGTACATCGCCAGGCCTTTGGCGTCCAGCTCGTTGAAGTGTTCCCAGGTTGCCCAGTGCGGCACCAGGTTGGAGTTGGCGATCAGCACGCGCGGCGCGTTGCTGTGGGTTTTGAAGACGCCGACCGGTTTGCCGGACTGCACCAGCAGGGTTTCGTCTTCTTCCAGCGTTTTCAGGGTTTCGACGATCTTGTCGTAGCAATCCCAGTCGCGCGCGGCGCGGCCGATGCCGCCGTACACCACCAGCTCGTGTGGGTTCTCCGCAACTTCAGGATCGAGGTTGTTCATCAGCATGCGTAACGGCGCTTCGGTCAGCCAGCTTTTTGCGTTTAATTGTGTGCCGCGTGGCGCGCGTACATCGACATTGCGAACTTTGTTATTTGTAGTCACAGCAGTTTCCTCAAACAGTATCGGTGCAGATTCCATGCCGCGGTGGGGATGAGTACCACGGCATAACAATGCGTAGGGCTTATTAACATATACTTGTATGTACAAGCATATGCAACACTGACCAGTTGCCGCTGAAAAGTGGCATAAGAAAAAGTTATTTTCTTTTTATATCAGTTTGATATGAGATTTTTTATCGCCGGTCTCACGTACGGAAAGCCGGAGAAAAGTGAGCTGTTCGGCAAAAATGAATTAAAATTGACTCATTTTTGGGCGGCTAGTCACAATATTTTTACAGTCTGATTACAGTTGACGGCGCAGGATAAAAAAGCCCTATCACCGAAGGAAGAAAGCCCGCCGTGGGCGGGCTTGCAAGGGTCAGGCGGCCGGCTGCAGCGTCGGTTTGCGGCTCATCTTGCACACCGTGGCGATGGCGGCGATCAGCGCCGGCACGCACAGGAACATCAGGATGCTCTGCACTTCCCACTGCATGGCCAGCAGTTGGGCGCCCATCATGGTGCCGGCGACGCCGCCGAAGCGGCCGATGCCCTGCATCCAGGCGATGCCGGTGGCGCGGCTGTGGGTCGGGTAGAATGTCGCCGCCAGCGTTTGCAGCCCGGACTGCGCGCCGTTCATGGTGACGCCCATCAGGAAGATGAAGGCGCCTAGCAGCACGATCTGTTTATCCTCGGTGGCCATCGCCACGATCAGCAGGGCGGTGACGACAAAGCCGCTCGAGACCACTTTGTGCGCATTCCAGCGGTCCATCAACCAGCCGGCCACCAGGATGCCCAGCGTGCCGCCGAAGGTGAACAGCGAGGTGAGCATCGCCGATTGCTCCAACTGATAGCCCAATCCCTGCATCAGGATTGGCATCCAGCTCAGCAACACGTAGTAGATCACCAGCCCCATAAAGTAGGTCAGCCACAGCATCAGCGTGCCGAGCAGGTAAGGGCGGCTGAACAGCAGGCCGACGCTGGTCTTGGTCTGCGCCAGCTTCTCTTCGTACAGATAAAAACGCGTCACGCCGTCGAGGCTCCGGCTAACGAAGCGCTGCGCGATGCGCTTGATCTTCGCCGCATCCTGGCCGCGGTTAACCATATATTTAACCGACTCCGGCAGCAGCAGGATCAGCAGAACCGTCAATACCAGCGGCGCAATGGCGCCGAGCAGCAGCACACTGTGCCAGCCGTAGCTCGGGATCAGCCACGATGAAATGGCGCCGCCGCCGGCCGCGCCCAGCGGAAAGCCGCAGTACATGGTGTTGATCGCCAGCGAACGGCAGCGCTGCGGCGCGTATTCGGAGATCAAGGTAATGGCGTTGGGCATCGCCGCCCCCAGCCCGAGGCCGGTGAGGAAGCGCCACAGCGTCAGGCTGTTGAGCGAACCGGCGTAGGCGGTGGCCAAACTCGACAGGCCGAAGAACAGGCAGGAAAACACCAGCACGCGCTTGCGGCCGATGCGGTCGGAGATCGGCCCGGCGATCAGCGCGCCGAGCGACAGCCCCAGCAGCGCGGCGCTCAGCACCGGCCCCAGATCCTGTTTGACGATGCCCCAGTCTTTGGCGACCGAGGGGGCGATATAGCCCATGGCGGCGGTATCGAAACCGTCGATGGCGAGGATCAGGAATCCGAGAATGATCAGGGTCCAGTGAAACAGCGAAAACTTGCTGTCGTCGATGGCCTGTTGAATGTTTAACTCGCTGGTGGAATGAGTCATGGCACCCTCTAAACGCAGATGTAGTCGTGATGGAACGTGGCCGAAACTGGCGCTCGGCTTGTGTTTGCTTGTATATACATCTGCGCGTCAGCGCTTTATGTCAAATATAATTATCTTATTTGTTAACTGCGTGTTGTTTTCTGTGGAGCAGGTTGCACCGCCGATGAAAGGCCAAAGACCGGTTAACAAATTAAATGAACGCCATTGGCGGTGAGATATGCTGATGGCGGCGCGGAGGATAAAATTTAATACAATTTTGGCCGTTTGGTCGCCGGGCCGGAATCTGCGATAATCGCTTTTTACTTTTCCAGATTGAGAAACCGATGCAGTACCCGATCAACGAGATGTTCCAAACCTTGCAGGGCGAAGGCTTTTTCACCGGCGTGCCGGCCATTTTCATCCGCCTGCAGGGCTGCCCGGTAGGGTGCAGTTGGTGCGATACCAAACATACCTGGGAAAAGGAAGCCCATCGGGAAGTCGACCTGCAACGGATCCTGGTCAAAACAGAAGAGAGCGACGCCTGGGGCAATGCCAGCGCCGAGCAGCTGTTGGCGGTGATGCGCCAACAAGGCTACACCGCGCGTCATGTGGTGATCACCGGCGGCGAACCCTGCATTTACGATCTGGCGCCGCTGACCGAGCTGTTCGAACAGCACGGCTACCGTTGCCAGATTGAGACCAGCGGCACCCACGAAATTCGCTGCTCCGCCAACACCTGGGTGACGGTTTCGCCCAAGGTGAATATGCGCGGCGGCATGAAGGTGCTGGATCAGGCGCTGCGGCGCGCTGACGAGGTGAAGCATCCGGTGGCGCGCGAGCGCGACATCGAGGCGCTGGATGCGCTGCTGGCGACGTTGCAGGATGACAAGGCGCGGATTATCGCGCTGCAACCGATCAGCCAGAAAGAAGAGGCGACCCGCCTGTGCATCGAAACCTGCATTGCGCGCAATTGGCGGCTGTCGATGCAGACCCACAAATATCTGAATATCGCCTGAGTTTTTTATTGGCCGCAGGCCTTCGAACGGGACGGGAGTTACGGTGAAAATTGTATCGCGTGCATTCGAGGCGGTGACGGAAGCGGAATTGCGGTCGATTCGCTCGCTGTTGTCCGACGCTTTCCCCGAGATAACCGACGGATTTTATCGGCGGCAGGTGCCGGTTTGCCTGGTGACCGCCGCGGAAGGCGAGGTGATCGTCGGCCAATTGGCGGTGCATAAGCGGCCGGTGTTGATTGACGGTGAGACCGAGGTGATCGGCATCATCGGGCTGGTGGCCGTGGCACAAACGCATCGGCGCCGCGGCGTGGCCGCAAACATGCTGGTGAAGGCGCATGACTATTTGCGCAGTAAAGGGATCGCGTATTCCATACTGTTTGCGGTAAGCGAAAAGTACTATACCGGCGCCGGCTATCGGGCGATGGAAAACGAGACGGCGTTCATTGAGGATGGCGAGAGCAAAACGTTTGTCTATCGCGGGGGAATGGTGCTGAGCCTGTCGGAAAGGCCCTGGGTGGCGCGGCGCCTGGATCTGCAAGGCGAGGTAGTGTGAGGGTATCTGCACATACCCTCACGGCATCAACCTTTATATACGCATCCCGCCGTACAGGTCTCTTTCACCATCACCGCAGTCAGTTCCGGTAACTGGGGCTTGAGCTGCTGCCAAATCCAGGCGGCGAGCACTTCGCTGGTGGGATTTTCCAATCCTGGAATATCGTTCAGATAATGGTGATCCAGCCGCTCCCAGATCGGGGAAAACACAGCCTTGAGCTCGGCGAAATCCATCACCCAACCGGTGTGGGGATCCACGTCACCGGTCACTTCCAGACGCACCATAAACGAATGCCCATGCAGACGGCCGCATTTGTGGCCCTCCGGTACATGCGGCAAACGGTGTGCGGCTTCAAACTGAAAATCTTTAAACAGCGTGGTTGCCATTATTACGGCCTCATTGACTCAAAAACCGCCGCATAGTACCGGAAAGCGCGCCTGCTTGCCATTTATACCGTTATGGTCTACCGCCACGGCAAACGCACCCGGTTAACACTTTTTTTGTTTGGTGTCTGCGGCACCTATCGGCTGGGGTTATGAGCCGAAATGTTGAACGGTGAAAAAATGATGAAAAAAAGTGCTTTATTTTCATCTGGATAAAAAACTTTGTTTAACGGTTTAAGCGTTATCCCTTACCAGAAAAACAGCTTAGTCATTTTGGTTATGATTTATTGCTATCCCTTATTTAATCGTTGCTATTCTGCTCGGTAACCTTACAAACTCTCCTGATCTTTTCCGCACACCCGACGCAGCGAAGAGACAGCGACTGGCACTGGCGCGCGCCTGGCAGGAAAGGCGCTAAGTATAGGAAATAAGTACAGCAATGACGACTCAGGCTCCTCCAACATCTTTGCTCCCGCTGACGCCCGAACAGCTGGCGCGCTTACAGGCGACGATCGGCGACTATTCGCCGACGCAGCTGGCGTGGCTGTCCGGTTATTTTTGGGGCATGGTCAATCAACAGCCCGGAGCCGTGGCCATTGCGCCTGCCGCCCCTGCGGCTGCGGCCGCCATCACCATCATTTCCGCTTCGCAGACCGGCAATGCGCGCCGCCTGGCGGAGCAGTTGCGCGACGATCTGTTGGCCGCCAATCTGAGCGCCACGTTGGTCAGCGCCGGCGACTACAAGTTCAAACAGATAGCGCAAGAGCGCCTGTTGGTGATCGTCGCCTCCACACAAGGGGAAGGCGAACCGGCGGAAGAAGCGGTGGCGCTGCATAAATTCCTGTTCTCGAAGAAGGCGCCGAAGCTCAATGACACCGCGTTTGCGGTGTTCGGGTTAGGCGACACCTCTTATGAGAATTTCTGCCAGTCAGGTAAAGATTTCGACGGCAAGCTGGCCGAGCTGGGTGCCGAGCGCCTGGTGGAGCGCGTAGATGCCGACGTGGAGTACCAGGAGCTGGCCGCCGCCTGGCGCAAACAGGTGGTGTCGGTGCTGAAGGCGCGCGCACCGGCGGAAAGCGCTGCGCCGGGCGTGTTGGCCAGCGGCGCGGTTGACCTGATCGACAGCAGTCCGTACAGCAAGGAACAACCGCTCACCGCCCAACTGGCGGTCAAGCAGAAAATTACCGGCCGCGCGTCGGATAAAGACGTGCGCCATATCGAGATCGATCTGGGCGACTCCGGCCTGCGCTATCAGCCGGGCGATGCGCTCGGCGTATGGTTCGACAACGATCCGGCGCTGGTGGACGAACTGGTGCAGCTGTTGTGGCTGAAAGGCGACGAGCCGGTCGAGGTGGAAGGGAAGACCCTGCCGCTGGCGCAGGCGCTGCGCAGCCATTTCGAACTGACGCAGAACACCACGCCGATCGTCGATAAATACGCCGCGCTGTCGCGCGACGAAACGCTGATCGGTCTGTTGGCGGATAAGGCTGCGCTACAGCAGTATGCGCACAACACGCCGATCGTCGACATGGTGCGCCAGGCGCCGGCGGATCTGAGCGCCGAACAGCTGGTCGGGCTGCTGCGTCCGCTGACGCCGCGCCTGTACTCCATCGCCTCTTCGCAGGCGGAGAACGAAAGCGAAGTGCACATCACCGTGGGCGTGGTGCGTTACGACATCGACGGGCGCGCCCGCAGCGGCGGCGCCTCCGGCTTCCTGGCGGATCGCCTGGAGGAAGACGGTGACGTGCGGGTGTTTATCGAGCACAACGACAACTTCCGCCTGCCGGCCAATCCGGAGGCGCCGGTGATCATGATTGGCCCGGGCACCGGCATCGCGCCGTTCCGCGCCTTTATGCAGCAGCGCGACGCCGACGGCGCCGGCGGCAAGAACTGGCTGTTCTTCGGCAACCCGCACTTTACCGAAGATTTCCTGTACCAGGTCGAATGGCAGCGCTACGTGAAAGACGGCCTGCTGACCCGCATCGATCTGGCCTGGTCCCGCGACCAGCAACATAAAATATACGTACAAGACAAACTGCGCGAACAGGGCGCAGAAGTGTGGCGCTGGATTCAGGAAGGCGCGCACATTTACGTCTGCGGCGATGCCAATCGCATGGCGAAAGACGTGGAAAACACATTACTGGAACTGGTGGCCGAGCACGGTGGCATGGATACCGAGCAGGCGGATGAATTTTTAAGTGAGCTGCGCCTTGAGCGCCGTTATCAGCGAGATGTTTACTGATGAGTGATAAACACCCCGGGCCTTTGGTAGTCGAAGGCAAACTGGCCGATGCGGAGCGCATGAAGAAGGAAAGCAACTTCCTGCGTGGCACCATCGCCGAAGATTTGAACGACGGCCTGACCGGCGGCTTCAACGGCGACAACTTCCTGCTGATCCGTTTTCACGGCATGTACCAGCAGGATGACCGTGACATTCGTGCCGAACGCGCCGAGCAGAAGCTGGAGCCGCGCCACGCCATGATGCTGCGCTGTCGCCTGCCGGGCGGCATCATCAGCCCGCAGCAGTGGCTGGGCATCGACAAGTTCGCGCAGGAGAGCACGCTGTACGGCAGCATTCGCATCACCAACCGCCAGACGTTCCAGTTTCACGGCATCCTGAAAGGCAACGTCAAACCGGTGCACCAGCTGCTGAACCGCCTGGGGCTGGACGCGCTGGCGACCGCCAACGACGTGAACCGCAACGTGCTGTGCACCTCCAACCCGGTGGAGTCCGAGCTGCATCAGGAAGCCTACGAGTGGGCGAAGAAGATCTCCGAACACCTGCTGCCGCGCACCCGCGCCTACGCCGAGGTGTGGCTGGATCAGGAAAAGGTGGCCACCACCGACGAAGAACCGATTCTGGGGCCGACCTACCTGCCGCGCAAATTTAAAACCACGGTGGTGATCCCGCCACAGAACGATGTCGATCTGCACGCCAACGACATGAACTTTGTGGCGATCGCCGAAAATGGCAAGCTGGTAGGCTTCAACCTGCTGGTGGGCGGCGGGCTGTCCATCGAACACGGCAACAAGAAAACCTACGCGCGCCAGGCCAGCGAGTTCGGCTACATTCCGCTCGAACATACGCTGGCGGTAGCGGAAGCGGTGGTGACCACGCAGCGCGACTGGGGCAACCGCACCGATCGCAAGAACGCCAAGACCAAATACACGCTGGAGCGCGTCGGGGTAGATGTTTTCCGCGCCGAAGTGGAAAAGCGCGCCGGCATTACTTTCGCGCCGATCCGGCCGTATGAATTCACCGGCCGCGGCGATCGCATCGGTTGGGTGAAGGGCATCGACGATCAATGGCACCTGACGCTGTTTATCGAGAACGGCCGCCTGCTGGACTATCCGGGGCGCCCGCTGAAGACCGGCATGGCGGAGATCGCCAAGATCCATAAAGGTGACTTCCGTCTGACGGCGAACCAAAACGTGATCATCGCCGGCGTGCCGGAAAGCGAGAAGGCGAAGATCGAAGCCCTAGCGCGCGATCATGGCCTGATCGACGACGAGATCAGCGAGCAACGCAAGAATTCGATGGCCTGCGTGTCGTTCCCGACCTGCCCGCTGGCGATGGCGGAGGCCGAGCGCTTCCTGCCGCAGTTCGTCACCAAGGTGGAGGGGATCATGCATCGGCACGGGGTGGGCGACGAGCATATCGTGCTGCGCATTACCGGCTGCCCGAACGGCTGCGGCCGCGCGCTGCTGGCGGAGCTGGGGCTGGTGGGCAAGGCGGTCGGCCGTTATAACCTGCATTTGGGCGGCAACCGTGAAGGCACGCGCATTCCGCGCATGTACCGCGAGAACATCAACGAAGACGAGATCCTGAACGAGATCGACCTGTTGGTGGGGCGCTGGGCGGAGGAGCGCAACGGCGGCGAAGGCTTCGGCGACTTCACCGTGCGTGCGGGCATCGTCAAACCGGTGCTGGATCCGGCGCGAGATTTCTGGGAGTGAGGCCGGGCGGCCTCTGGGCAGAGGGGCCGCGCAGGTAATTTCAAGCATCAGGAGAGACAACATGGCTGAATTCGATCTGGCGGCGCTGAACGCGTTGCCCAAATCTGGGCAGGCGCTGGCATTGGCGGTAGTCAACGGCCAACTGGAGACCCTCAGCGCCGAACAGCGCGTTGCATGGGCGCTGGAGCATCTGCCCGGCGAGTTCGTACTCTCGTCCAGTTTCGGCATTCAGGCGGCGGTATGTCTGCACCTGGTGACGCGCATCCGGCCGGATATCCCGGTGATCCTGACCGACACCGGTTACCTGTTCCCGGAAACCTATCGCTTTATCGATCAACTGACCGACCAGCTGAAGCTGAATCTGCAGGTGTTCCGCGCCGAACAGTCTCCCGCCTGGCAAGAGGCGCGCTATGGCAAGCTGTGGGAACAGGGCGTGGAAGGGATTGAAAAGTACAACCAGATCAACAAGGTTGAGCCGATGAACCGCGCGCTGGAGACGCTGGGGGCGCAGAGCTGGTTCGCCGGTCTGCGGCGCGAGCAGTCCGGTAGCCGCGCCAATCTGCCGGTGCTGGCGGTGCAGCGTGGGGTGTTCAAGATCCTGCCGATCATCGACTGGGACAACCGCAAGATTTACCAGTATCTGACCGAACACGGGCTGAGTTATCACCCGCTGTGGGAACAGGGCTACCTGTCGGTAGGCGATACCCACACCACCCAGAAATGGGAGCCGGGCATGAGTGAGGAAGAGACGCGTTTCTTCGGCCTGAAGCGCGAGTGCGGTCTGCACGAAGGCTAAAAGAGGCGAATCACCCGACAGGGCTCAGCAATGCTGGGCCCTGTTTTTTTGTAGGCTACTTTTTCTTTTGTGCTTTCGGCGGGTGCGCCTGCGCCAACTCTTTGATCAGCGGCAGCAGGATCTGCACGCTGTCGCGGCTGCGTTTGTCGATCCGCCCCGGCAGATAGCGATCCAGATACTGCAGGTTGTCGTATTGCGGGCGGTGCCAGGTGATGCCCTGCGGGAAGTGCGGGCTGACGGCGCGCTGCTGATAGCCGTCCTTCTCCCCCAACGACCAGTTGGTGGCCTCTACCGACAATACCGGGATGCCTGCGGCATCGAACACATCTTGATCGGAGCAGCAGCCGGTGCCCTGCGGATGCTGTGCGCTGCCTGGATTGGTGGCGGCGGCGATGCCGTAGCGATGGGCGATATCCAGCGCGCGATCGCGGGAGCGCTTCGCCATCTGCGGCGGCGTGTTGCGCCCGGCGTTGAAGTACAGCCGATCGCCAGTGATCAGGCTGTCGAGATTGATCACCAGCACGGTGTTGCTTTTCTCTTCCGCACTCATTCGCTGCAGGTAGTTCTGCGCCCCCAGCGAACCGAGCTCTTCGGCGCTGGTGGCGACGAAGCGCAGGCCGTAGGCGGTGGGGATGTTCTTCAGGCGTTCCGCCAGTTCCAGCATTACGCCGATGCCGGAGGCGTTGTCGTCGACGCCCTGCAGCGTCAAGCCACCGAGGTTGTTATCCAGATCCTCGTCGCTCTGCGGCGTATAGGTGTCGAAGTGGGCGACGACCACGATTTGTTTCGGGCTGTCGCCGTTGCGGGCGGCGATCACCGAGCTGGCGGTGACGTTGTTCCAGTTCTTCTTGCCGTCTTTGCTGGTGTAGAGATAGCGCGTATTGACGCTGCGAATATCGCTTTGGTAACCCATCTTGCTGAATTGCTGCTTCAGGTAGTCGGCGGTGAGCAATTCGGCCGGGCTGCCCGCCATGCGGCCGGGGAAGTAAGTGGCGATGTGGCGGGTCTGTTCGGCGGCGAAACGGCCCATTGGCGCGTCTTTTACGGGCTGTGCGGCACACACGCTGAAGACGCCGCCGAGTGCGAGGGCCAGCAGGCTGGTCTTCAGGTAAAAACGGGAAAACATACCGAAAAATCCTTCTTTGCTATCGGCGCTGCCGATCATTTTTCTTCGGCACCCAGTATGAGACGCCGGGCGGCATTACACAATTTCCCTGTCTCTTAATTTTCGCGTCAACGCGCAAACTGCTGTCGTGAGTATCACCGTTTGCCTTCGGCGTTGCGGCCTATATTCCATAAAGGAACTAATCATTCCTTTTCGTCATTTCAGAGGCTAAATCTCAGCCCGTATAGTCACACTATCTTTCTGTTATATGAAAAGGCTGTTGTGGACTATCTACCAATATTCGCCGACCTGAAACAACGTCCGGTACTGGTCGTTGGCGGCGGTGACGTGGCGGCGCGCAAAGTCGATCTGCTTCAGCGCGCCGGGGCTGAAATACGGATAGTTGCGCAGTCGCTCTCACCGGAACTGGAACAACAACGTCAGCAAGGGCAGGTGCTCTGGCTGGGGAAAAGCTTTGATCCGCAGCAGCTGGACGACGTGTTTCTGGCGATCGCCGCCACGGACGACAACGCGCTGAACGCCGCGGTGTTCGCCGAGGCGGATAAACGCCGGGTGTTGGCCAACGTGGTGGACGATCAGCCGCGTTGTTCGTTCATCTTCCCGTCGATCATCGATCGCTCGCCGCTGGTGGTGGCCGTATCGTCCAGCGGCCAGGCGCCGGTGCTGGCGCGGTTGCTGCGCGAAAAGCTGGAGGCGTTGCTACCCGCCAGTTTGGGGCAGATGGCGCAGGTGGCGGGCCGCTGGCGCGGCCAGGTCAAACAGCGGCTGGCCTCGATTGGCGAGCGTCGCCGTTTCTGGGAGAAAACCTTTGGCGGTCGTTTCGCCACGCTGGTGGCCAACGGCCAGACGGCGCAGGCGGAACGCCAGCTGGAGCAGGATTTACACCGCTTCGCCGCAGGCGATGAAGGCGCGCAGGGCGAGATCGCTCTGGTGGGCGCCGGGCCGGGCGACGTGGGGCTGTTGACCCTGCGTGGGCTGCAGGTGATGCAGCAGGCGGACGTGGTGCTGTATGACCATCTGGTCAGCGGCGAAATCCTCGATCTGGTGCGCCGTGACGCCGAACGCATCTGCGTGGGCAAGCGCGCCGGCGCGCACTCGGTGATCCAGGAGGAGACCAATCGGCTGCTGGTGGAACTGGCGCAGCAGGGCAAACGCGTGGTGCGCCTCAAGGGTGGCGATCCGTTCATCTTTGGCCGCGGCGGCGAAGAGCTGCAGGTGGCCGCCGCCGCCGGCATTCCTTTCCAGGTGGTGCCGGGGGTCACGGCCGCCGCGGGGGCGACCGCCTACGCCGGCATTCCGCTGACGCACCGCGACCACGCGCAGAGCGTGACCTTTATCACCGGCCACTGCCGCCCCGACGGCGATGGCCTGGACTGGGCCGATCTGGCTCGGGCGCGGCAGACGTTGGCTATCTACATGGGCACGATGAAGGCGGCGGACATTAGCCAGCGGCTGATCGCCCACGGTCGCGCTGCCGCGACGCCGGTGGCGGTGATCAGCCGCGGCACGCGCGCCGATCAGCAGGTGCAGATCGGCACGCTGGAACAACTGGAACACCTGGCCCAACAGGCGCCGCTGCCGGCGCTGTTGGTGATCGGCGAAGTGGTGGAACTGCACCATCAAATCGCCTGGTTCGGGCATCAATCGCAGACGGAAGGGGCAGCGCGCCCGGCCGTCGTGAATTTGGCATAGGCAAGGCTTTTAAGGACCTGTTATGGACGAAAAACGACTCACTCATTTGCGGCAATTGGAGGCGGAGAGTATCCATATCATCCGTGAAGTCGCCGCTGAATTCGCCAACCCGGTGATGCTGTATTCCATCGGCAAAGACTCTTCCGTGATGCTGCATCTGGCGCGCAAGGCGTTCTTCCCCGGCACGCTGCCGTTCCCGCTGCTGCACGTCGATACCGGCTGGAAATTCCGCGAAATGTACGAATTCCGCGATCGCACCGCGAAGGAGTACGGCTTCGAGCTGCTGGTGCATAAAAACCCGGAAGGGGTGGCGATGGGCATTAACCCGTTCGTGCACGGCAGCGCCAAGCATACCGACATCATGAAGACCGAGGGCCTGAAGCAGGCGCTGAACAAGTACGGTTTCGACGCCGCCTTCGGCGGTGCGCGGCGCGACGAGGAGAAATCGCGCGCCAAAGAGCGCATCTATTCGTTCCGCGATCGCTTCCACCGCTGGGATCCGAAAAACCAGCGGCCGGAGCTGTGGCACAACTACAACGGCCAGATCAACAAAGGGGAGAGCATCCGCGTCTTCCCGCTGTCGAACTGGACCGAGCTGGATATCTGGCAGTACATCTTCCTGGAAAAGATCGACATCGTGCCGCTGTACCTGGCGAAACCACGCCCGGTGGTGGAGCGCGACGGCATGCTGATGATGGTGGACGACGATCGCATCGATCTGCAGCCGGGCGAAGTGATCAGCCAGCGCATGGTGCGTTTCCGCACCCTGGGGTGCTGGCCGCTGACCGGCGCGGTGGACTCGCAGGCGCAAACCCTGCCGGAGATCATCGAAGAAATGCTGGTCTCCACCACCAGTGAACGCCAGGGGCGGATGATCGATCGCGATCAGTCCGGCTCGATGGAGCTGAAAAAGCGTCAAGGGTATTTCTAAGGAGCCGCCGGATGAACAACGCAATTGCACAACAAATCGCTGACCAGGGCGGCGTCGAGTCCTATCTGCACGCGCAGCAGCACAAGAGCCTGCTGCGCTTTCTGACCTGCGGCAGCGTCGACGACGGCAAAAGCACCCTGATCGGCCGCCTGCTGCACGATACCCGCCAGATCTACGAGGATCAGCTGTCGACGCTGCACAGCGACAGCAAACGCATCGGCACCCAGGGCGAGAAGCTCGATCTGGCGCTGCTGGTGGACGGCCTGCAGGCCGAGCGCGAACAAGGCATCACCATCGACGTGGCCTATCGCTACTTCTCGACCGAAAAACGCAAGTTTATCATCGCCGATACCCCGGGGCATGAGCAGTACACCCGCAACATGGCCACCGGCGCCTCGACCTGCGATCTAGCGATCCTGCTGATCGACGCTCGCAAAGGGGTGCTGGATCAGACTCGCCGCCACAGCTTTATCGCGACCCTGCTGGGCATTCGCCATCTGGTGGTCGCGGTGAACAAGATGGATCTGGTGGACTATCAGGAAGCGGTGTTCGAGCAGTTCAAACAGGATTACCTGACCTTCGCCCAGCAGCTGCCAGGCGACCTGGACATCAAATTTGTGCCGCTGTCGGCGCTGGACGGCGACAACGTGGCGAGCGAAAGCGCCCATATGCCGTGGTACAGCGGCCCGACGCTGCTGGAAGTGCTGGAGAGCGTTGACGTGATCAGCGAGCGAGAAAACCAGCCGCTGCGTTTCCCGGTGCAGTACGTCAACCGCCCGAACCTCGATTTTCGCGGCTATGCCGGCACGCTGTCTGCCGGCGTGGTGCGGGTGGGGCAACGGGTCAAAGTGCTGCCTTCCGGTGTGGAGTCCAGCGTGGCGCGCATCGTGACCTTCGACGGCGATCTGCAAGAAGCGGTGCCGGGCGAGGCGATTACGCTGGTGCTGAAGGATGAAGTGGACATCAGCCGGGGCGATCTGCTGGTCGACGCCGGCGAAAGTCTGCAGGCGGCGCAGAGCGCGCTGGTGGACGTAGTATGGATGGCCGAGCAGCCGTTGGTGCCGGGCCAGAGCTACGACATCAAGATCGCCGGTAAAAAGACCCGCGCACGCGTGGAGAGCATCCGTCATCAGGTGGAGATCAATACGCTGACGCAGCATCCGGCCGACACGTTGCCGCTCAACGGCATCGGATTGGTGGAACTGACCTTCGACGAACCGCTGGTGCTGGACAGCTACCAGAACAATCACGACACCGGCGGGCTGATCTTTATCGATCGCATGAGCAACGTGACGGTTGGTGCCGGTCTGGTGCGTGAGACGCTGCAGGCCGCATCGGCGGCGCGCGGCGAATTCAGCGCCTTCGAGCTGGAGCTGAATGCGCTGGTGCGCAAGCACTTCCCGCACTGGGGCGCGCGCGATCTGCTCGGTGGCCGATAAGGTGGCCGTTGAACTGAGGGCGACCGGGCCGGACGACGAAAATGTGGTTTGGCATCCGCACGCGGTGACGCGCGCGGATCGCGAAGCGCGCAACGGCCATCGCGGCGCGGTGCTGTGGTTTACCGGGCTGTCCGGCTCGGGCAAATCCACCGTCGCCGGCACGCTGGAGCAGGCGCTGCATGGGCTCGGCGTCAGCACCTACCTGCTGGACGGCGATAACGTGCGCCATGGCCTGTGCCGCGATCTCGGCTTCTCCGACGAGGATCGGCGCGAGAACATTCGCCGGGTGGGGGAAGTGGCCAAGCTGATGGTGGACGCCGGGCTGGTGGTGCTGACCGCGTTCATTTCGCCGCACCGCGCCGAGCGGCAAATGGTGCGCGAGATGCTCGGCGACGATCGCTTTATCGAGGTGTTTGTCGATACGCCGTTGGCGATCTGCGAGGCGCGCGATCCGAAGGGATTGTATAAGAAAGCGCGCGCCGGCGAGCTGCGCAATTTCACCGGTATCGACGCGGTTTACGAGGCGCCGCAGCAGCCGGAAATCCACCTTGATGGCCAACAATTGGTAACAAATTTGATTGCGCAATTGTTAGACGTGTTGCGTGGTCAGGCTATTATCAAACCCTGAATTCAAAAAAAGCGTGTGGCGTTTTTCGCCATGCGCTTTTTACTCTAAGCCGCCGCAGAGCGAGCCGAATAACCAGGGATCACTATGCAAAATGTCACGCCTATCTTGATCGACGCCAAGCAATCAAAACAGGAGAGAGAGGAGCCTTCTTATTCTTTCCTGGGCGGCGTCAGCGGCTTTGTTTTCTACTGGCTGGCGTTCGCGTTGCCGTTTCTGGTTTACGGTTCCAACACGCTGTTTTTCCTGCTTTATACTTGGCCATTCTTCCTGGCGCTGATGCCGCTGTCGGTGTTGATCGGCATCACCCTCAGCATGCTGCTGCGCGGTCGTCTGATCTTGACGCTGCTGTTGACCGGCACCATTGTGCTGTGCCTGTTTTGGCTGGTGTTCAGCTTCCTGACCGGGTGGTGAGGGAGCGGGCGCCGATGCCGGCGCCCGAAGGATTGCAAAGCGGTGCCGAAGGTTACAAAACTTTGCTTAGAAATGCCTGAGTGCGCGGATTAGTCGGATGGCTGAAGATCTGCTGCGGTGCGCCTTCCTCCTGAATGATCCCCTGATCGATAAACAGCACCCGGTCGGCCACCTCGCGGGCAAAGCCCATCTCATGCGTGACGACCACCATGGTCATGCCCTCGTGGGCCAGCGATTTCATCACTGCCAATACTTCGCCCACCAGCTCCGGATCGAGCGCGGAGGTCGGTTCGTCGAACAGCATGATCTTCGGCTCCATCGCCAGCGCGCGGGCGATCGCCACCCGCTGCTGCTGGCCGCCGGACAGGCTGTTGGGGTAGGCGTCAATCTTGTCGAGCAGGCCGACCTTGCGCAGCAGCTGTTCAGCTTGCGTAATGGCTTCGGCGCGCGGCAGTTTCTTCACGCTTACCGGTGCCATGATGATGTTTTCCAACACCGTCATGTGCGGGAACAGGTTGAAGCGCTGAAATACCATGCCCACGCTTTCACGCATTTTGTTCAGGTCGGTTTTCTGATCGTGGACGGCGAAGCCATTCACCTCGATCTCGCCGCCGGAGAGCGTTTCCAGCGCGTTGATGCAGCGCAGGAAGGTGCTCTTCCCTGAGCCGGAAGGGCCGATGACGCACACCACTTCATTGGCGGCGATCTGACAGGAAATGCCGCGCAGCACGTGGCTCTCGCCGAACTGTTTTTGCAGGTTATGTACGCGAATCACTTTTACCGAACCTCTTTTCCATGTGTTGCACCAGCAGCGAGAGCAGGAAGGTGATGACCCAATAGACCAGCGAAATGGTCAGATAGGGCTCCCAGTAAGTGGCGTAGGCGCCGGAGACGGTACGGGCGGCATAGGCCAGATCCGCCAGGCCGATGGCGGAGGCCAGCGACGAATCCTTGACGATCGCGATGGCGTTGTTGCCCAGCGGCGGCAGCATGCGGCGGAAGGCCTGCGGCAAGATAACCTGTCGCATGGTCTTGCCGTAGCTCATGCCCAGCGAACGCGAAGCCTCCATCTGGCCGCGATCGATCGATTGGATCCCGGCGCGGAAGATCTCCGACACATAGGCGCCGGCGTTGAGCGTGATCGCCACCACGCAGGAAAGAAAGGCACCGTAGTCGGCGCGCAGAGCACGGGCGAAATCGACGCTCATCAGGCCGCTGGTGACCAACAGGCCGTCGCGCGGATTGATGAACAGCGGCACCAGAGCGAAATGCACGACCATGATTTGTACGAACAGCGGCGTGCCGCGAAAGGCGCTGATGTAAATGCGTACCGGCCACTGAACGCCGTAATGCAGGATGGGTTTCCAGATGCCGTGCGGCGCCTGCGCCAAGCGGCCCAGCCCGAGGATCAAGCCCCAGGTGGTGCCCAGCAGCACGCAGATAATGGTGCATTTGATGGTCATCCAGGCGCCTTCCATAAACAACGGCGCGTATTCCTGGATGATCTCCCAGCGGAAGTTCAAAGGGTGTTCCTTCTTGGTAGGCTGAAACGGTGGCGCGCCGACGCCCATGCGGGCGCCGGCGGCAGGGCATTATTCCGCCGGCAGCGTCGGTACGTTGCTGTCGAACCAGGTTTGGTAGATCTTGGCGTAGGTGCCGTCGGCGACGATTTTCTTCAGGCCGGCGTTGATTTTGTTGCGTAGCTCATCGTTGCCTTTGGCGACGGCGATGCCGAAATACTGGCGCTCAAACTTGGCGTCGGGCACCAACTTGAAGGCTTTCTCAGGGTGGGTTTTGATATAGAACTTGGCCACGCCGACGTCGCCGACCGCCGCGCCGATGCCGTCTTCATACAGCTCCTGCAGCATCAGCGGGGTATTGTCGAAGCGCTTGATGGCGGTGCTGTTTTTACCCAGCACGTCGGACACCACGATGTCGCCGGTGCTGGAGTTCACCACGCCGACCTTCAGCGCCTTCAGCGCGGCGATGGAGTCCACCGTCGAGTCTTGCGGCACCACGATAGCCTGTTCGGCCGGGAAGTAAGGCGCCGAGAAATCAACCATTTGCTTGCGCTTGTCGGTGATGGTGATGCCGGAAATGATGATGTCGCGATCGCCGGAATTCAACGTGGCGAAGATCCCCTCCCACGGCGTATTGATCAGTTTGATTTGGAAGCCTTCGGCTTTGGCCACCGCTTTGATGATGTCGATGTCGAAACCTTCCAGCTGCTTTTGGCTGTTTTCAAACTCGAACGGCCGATAGGTGCCGCCGGAGCCGACGACGTAGGTCGTTTCAGCCGCTAACGCGGCGGTGGAGAAGGTGGCGGCCAGGCAGGCGCCGATCAGAACTAAACGTTTTAACATCGCGATCCCCGATAATGAATGGTTATATATTGGAATTATTTATGCACTATGAATGCATAAAAATAAGCTTCAATGAATGAAAGTGCAACCACTGCATGAGGATTATTCTTTCTATGGTGTTAAATATTCACTTTTGACGTTGCTTTGGCGTAAGCGATGGGTCAGCAAGCGGCGATGCAGTGGTTCTTGCTGCATAATGGGGGGAGGGCAGTGTATGTCTCATCGGAAAATGCGTCGCGCATGCCGGGCAAAAGGGGCTTTTTTTACCGCTTTCGCGGCGGAATTAGGCGATAAAGTCGGGAATCCTTCATCCGTATTCTGAATTTGGCGCTGAAATGCCGCTCTCAGTGTGGAGTCCAACGAGAAGTTGTGGGATGATTGGTCGGTTTTTCAGGGGGCGGAGATGGGAAAACTTACGCTGCTATTGCTGGCATTGCTCGGTTGGTTACAGTATTCACTGTGGCTGGGCAAAAATGGTATTCACGATTACGTGCGAGTCAATGAAGACGTTGCGGTCCAACAGGGCAGTAACGCCAAGTTGAAAGCGCGTAACGATCAGCTGTTTGCCGAAATCGATGATTTGAACGGCGGTCAGGAAGCGATCGAAGAGCGAGCGCGTAATGAGCTGGGCATGATCAAGCCCGGTGAGACTTTCTATCGTCTGGTTCCTGACCAATCCAGACGCAACGCGGCGTCTTCCTCGCAAAATAACGCACAAAAATAACGCATGAATCACTCCGCAGGCACCTTTCCCTCGGTGATTGCCGTCCTGCCCGCTGCCGGTATCGGCAGCCGCATGCAGGCGGAATGCCCGAAGCAATATTTAACCATCGGCCGGCACAGCATCGTCGAACACGCTATCCATGCCCTGTTGCGCCACCCGCGCATTGAACGGGTGATCGTGGCGATTAGCCCGGAAGATCGCCAGTTCGAACGGCTGCCCATCGCCCAGGATCCGCGGGTGACCGTCACTCAGGGCGGCAAACAGCGCGCTGATTCGGTGATGGCCGGGCTGAAGCTCGCGGGCGATGCGGACTGGGTGCTGGTGCATGACGCTGCGCGCCCCTGCCTGCACGCCGACGATCTCGAGCGCCTGCTGGCGATCACCGCACACAGCAAGGTCGGCGGCATTCTTGCCGCGCCGGTGCGTGACACCATGAAACGCGCCGAACCTGGCCGCGACACCATCGCCCACACCGTCGAACGGCAGGATCTGTGGCATGCGCTGACGCCGCAGCTGTTTCCGCTGCCGCTGCTCAAGCAGTGCCTGCAGCGCGCGCTGGATGAAGGCGCTAACGTCACCGACGAAGCCTCGGCGCTGGAGCATTGCGGTTATCATCCGCAGCTGATCGCCGGCCGGGCGGACAACATTAAAGTAACGCGGCCGGAGGATTTGGCGCTGGCGGCGTTCTATTTGACTCAGTTAGACAATTAAGGAGCGCACCATGCGTATCGGTCACGGTTTTGACGTACATAAATTCGGCGGCGAAGGCCCGTTGGTGATCGGTGGCGTTCGCATCCCTTACGACAAAGGTTTGCTGGCCCATTCCGACGGCGACGTTGCTCTGCACGCCGCGACCGACGCCTTGCTGGGCGCTGCGGCGCTGGGCGATATCGGCAAGCTGTTCCCCGATACCGATCCGGCTTTCAAGGGCGCGGACAGCCGCGAGCTGCTGCGCGAAGCCTGGAAACGTATCCGCGCCAAAGGATACCGCCTCGGTAACCTCGATATCACGATTATCGCTCAGGCGCCGAAAATGGCGCCGCACATCCCGCAGATGCGCGTCTTCCTGGCGGAAGATCTGCAGTGCCATATGGATGACGTCAACGTGAAGGCCACGACCACCGAGCAGCTCGGCTTCACCGGGCGCGGCGAGGGCATCGCGTGCGAAGCGGTCGCCTTGCTGATTAAGGAATAACCGCATGGATATGGCGAATCTGACCTGGCTGCATGGCCGGCCGCAGAGCACCGGGGTGTTGAAAGCCAATCCGGAAGATTTCGTGGTGGTGGAAGACCTGGGCTTTGCGCCGGACGGCGAAGGCGAGCACGTGCTGGTGAACATCCGTAAAAACGGCTGCAATACCCAGTTCGTGGCCGACTATCTGGCGCGCTTCGCCGGTATTCACGCCCGTTCCGTCAGCTATGCCGGCTTGAAGGATCGCCACGCGGTGACCGAACAGTGGTTCTGCCTGCATATGCCGGGCAAGGACACGCCGGATTTCTCACAGTTTGCGCTGGAAGGCTGCGAGGTGCTCTCGTTCGCCCGCCACCTGCGCAAAATGCGCATCGGCAACCTGAAGGGTAACCACTTTACGCTGGTGCTGCGCCACATTTCCGATCGTCAGGACGTGGAAAACCGTCTGCAGGCTATCGCCGCGCAGGGCGTGCCAAACTATTTCGGCAGCCAGCGCTTCGGCCGCGGCGGCAACAATCTGGTGATGGCGCGTCGCTGGGCAAACGACGAAATCCGCGTCAAAGAGCGCAGCAAACGCAGCTTCTACCTTTCCGCCAGCCGCAGCGCGCTGTTCAATCTGATAGTCGGCCGGCGCCTGGCCGACGGCCTGCAGCGCACCGTGCTGGAGGGGGACGCCCTGCAGTTGAGCGGCCGCGGCAGTTGGTTCGTCGCCAAGGCCGATGAGCTGGAGACGTTGCAGCAACGGCTGGATGCCGGCGAGTTGGTTGTCACCGCGGCGTTGCCGGGCGACGGTGAGCCAGGCACCGCCGGCAAAGCCTTGGCTTTTGAACAACAATGCTTGGCGGAACAACCGGAATTGCTTACGCTTTTAAAGCGCGAGCGTGTCGACCCCGCTCGTCGGGCCCTGCTGTTGCAGCCGCAAAATTTGCAGTGGAACTGGTGGGATGACGTTACCGTGGAACTGCGCTTCTGGCTGCCAGCAGGCAGCTTCGCCACCAGCGTAGTTCGCGAAATCATGCAGCAGGATAACAGTGATGCGGATATTGCTGAGTAACGATGACGGCGTTAGCGCCCCGGGCATTCAGGTGCTGGCGGCGGCGCTGCGGGAGTTCGCCGAGGTGCAGGTCGTGGCGCCGGATCGTAACCGCAGCGGTTCTTCCAACGCCTTGACGCTGGAGTCGCCGCTGCGCACGCAGACGCTGGCCAACGGCGATATCGCGGTGCTGCAGGGGACGCCGACCGACTGCGTTTATCTTGGCGTCAACGCATTGATGCGCCCGGCGCCGGATATCGTCGTCTCCGGCATTAACGCCGGACCGAATTTAGGTGATGACGTCATCTATTCCGGCACCGTCGCGGCGGCGATGGAGGGCCGGCACCTGGGGCTGCCCGCACTGGCGGTGTCTCTGAACGGTCACCAACACTACGCAACCGCAGCGGCCATTACCTGCCGCATCCTGCGTGCGCTGCAGCGTGAACCGTTACGCACCGGAAAAATCCTGAATATCAACGTGCCGGATTTGCCGCTGGCGGAGATCAAAGGCATGCGCGTCACTCGCTGTGGCAGCCGTCATCCTGCCGATAAGGTCTTCTGCCAGCAGGATCCGCGTGGACAAAATCTCTACTGGATCGGGCCGCCTGGTGATAAATTTGATGTCGGGCCGGATACCGACTTTGCGGCGGTGGAACAAGGCTATGTGGCGATCACGCCGCTACAGGTGGATTTGACCGCCTACGCGGCGCAGGAAGTCGTGACAACATGGTTAACCAAGGCAGAGGTTAGCGGGGAATGGTGAACAAGCGTATGCAAACATTGCTGACGCAGCTGCGTCAGCAAGGGATCCGGGACGAAAAGCTGCTGAGAGCGATCGAGGCGGTGCCGCGCGAGCGTTTTGTCGACGAAGCGCTGGATCACAAAGCCTACGAAAACACTGCATTACCGATCGGCTCTGGCCAGACCATTTCTCAGCCTTATATGGTGGCGCGGATGACCGAGCTGCTGAATCTGAAGCCCACCTCAAGAGTGCTGGAGATCGGCACCGGTTCCGGTTATCAAACCGCCATCCTGGCGCATCTGGTGCAACACGTTTGTTCTGTCGAGCGCATCAAGGGGCTACAGTGGCAGGCCAAGCGCCGCCTGAAGCAGCTCGATCTTCATAATGTTTCCACTCGCCACGGCGACGGCTGGCAGGGCTGGGCGTCGCGCGGCCCATTCGATGCGATCATCGTCACTGCCGCGCCGCCGGAGATCCCGCAGGCGCTGGTGGAGCAGCTGGACGACGGCGGCATTTTGGTGTTGCCGGTGGGCGAGCAGGCCCAAACCCTCAAACGCATTCAGCGTCATGGCAACGATTTCGTGGTCGATGCGGTAGAAGCGGTGCGCTTTGTGCCGTTGGTGAAAGGCGAATTGGCCTAGCGATTGTCTGATTTTTCGACCGTCTGCAAAATCTGTTGCACTTTCATCACGTGCGGATAAGGTTTTCTCGTTCCAATCAGGCTAATTTTCACTAGAATTGGCCTTTCTACGTAGTTGTCTTATGGTGCGGCGACGCCAATGTGGTTAGCATTGGCGCGCGTTTTGATGCTCCGGCGGGAGATGACCTGGCGTTCAGGGATCGGCCGGCGGCGCCTTTACATCGCAGAAACTGGGAAGTGGCAAAAGCTCGGCTACGATGTAAAGGGTATTTTGGATATATCACTGATATTGCTGTCATGGGGGAAGCATGAGCACGGGAAGCCCAATGATTACGTTACGCCGGGTAGCGGTGTGTACGATGGTAAGTTTGTGGTTGGCGGGTTGTACGAATACGGCCTCGACGTCGGCCCCTATCAGCAGTGTGGGCGGCGGCGCCGTTCCATCCGGCAATAATAATGGCGGAGTGCAGCAGGCCAGCCCAGAGGGCCGCATTGTCTATAATCGTAGTTATAACGCCATCCCAAAAGGGAGCTACAGCGGCGGTGAAACTTATACGGTCAAGCGCGGCGACACGCTGTTTTACATCGCCTGGATCACCGGCAATGATTTCCGCGACCTGGCTCAGCGCAACAATATTCCCGAGCCATACAGCCTGAATGTTGGTCAAACCATTCAGCTTGGTAATGGTTCTGCCAACGGCGGCGGCGGCATGTTGGCGACGACAGACGCGACCAAAGGCGGCGTTCCGAAGCCACCTTCCAGCGCCCAGATCCAGACGGCAACGGTTGATTCTCAATCAACTAACGCGTATTCTGAAAACTCGGGTAAACAGAATGTAGGTAAGATGTTACCTGCAGCAGGTGCCGCAGCGGTTGGGACCGCGACTGCGCCTGTTACCGCGCCGGAAGCCGCTCCACCCGTGAGCAGCACCGTCAGCAACAGCGCTCCGGTCAGTACCTGGAGATGGCCGACTGACGGTAAGGTTATTGATAACTTTTCCTCATCAGAAGGTGGGAATAAAGGTGTCGATATCGCCGGTTCTCGTGGGCAGCCTATCTTCGCTACCGCCGATGGTCGCGTAGTGTATGCAGGCAACGCTTTACGGGGTTACGGTAATCTAATCATCATCAAACATAATGATGATTACCTGAGCGCCTACGCTCATAACGACACAATGCTGGTCCGGGAACAACAAGAAGTGAAGGCGGGTCAAAAAATAGCCACCATGGGTAGCACCGGTACCAGTTCAGTACGTTTGCATTTTGAAATTCGTTACAAGGGGAAATCCGTAAACCCGCTGCGTTATCTTCCGCAGCGATAGATTGGGCAGAATACGCTGAGATTCTGCTCGCGGTATCACGGGTAGGAGCAGCATATGAGCCAAAATACGCTGAAAGTTAACGAGTTACATGATGATGCGGATTTCGACGAGAATGGAGCTGAGGCCGAGTCGTTTGATGAAAAAGCGCTGGTAGAAGAAGAGACCAGCGAGAACGATTTAGCGGAAGAAGAGCTGTTGTCTCAAGGCGTTACGCAACGCGTATTGGATGCGACGCAGCTCTATCTGGGTGAGATCGGTTATTCACCTCTGCTGACCGCAGAGGAAGAAGTCTATTTTGCGCGGCGTGCTCTGCGCGGTGACGTGCCGTCCCGCCGTCGCATGATTGAAAGCAACCTGCGGCTGGTGGTGAAAATCGCCCGCCGCTACAGCAACCGTGGTCTGGCGCTGCTGGATCTGATCGAAGAGGGTAACCTCGGTTTGATTCGCGCAGTGGAAAAATTCGACCCGGAACGCGGTTTCCGCTTCTCCACTTATGCAACCTGGTGGATCCGTCAGACGATTGAACGGGCGATCATGAACCAAACCCGTACTATTCGTTTGCCTATCCATATCGTCAAAGAACTGAATGTCTATCTGCGCACCGCGCGTGAGCTTTCCCATAAACTGGATCATGAACCGAGCGCTGAAGAGATTGCCGAGCAACTCGACAAGCCGGTGGATGATGTCAGCCGCATGCTGCGCCTGAATGAGCGCATCACCTCGGTGGATACGCCGCTGGGCGGGGATTCGGAGAAAGCGCTGCTGGACATTCTGGCCGACGAGAAGGACAACGGGCCTGAAGACACCACGCAAGACGATGATATGAAACAAAGCATCGTCAAATGGTTGTTCGAACTGAACGCCAAACAGCGTGAAGTGTTGGCGCGTCGTTTCGGCCTGCTGGGCTATGAAGCGGCGACGCTGGAAGACGTAGGCCGGGAGATTGGCCTGACGCGCGAGCGCGTCCGTCAGATTCAGGTTGAAGGTCTGCGCCGTCTGCGTGAGATTCTGCAGATGCAGGGCCTGAGCATTGAGGCGCTGTTCCGCGAATAACGCCGGTTGTTGAACCGCATCAAATAAAAACGGTGAGCATTATGCTCACCGTTTTTTTATGCCTGCGTCTGGCGCCTGACTACACCATATTTTTCAGCCGGTAGATCCATTCCAGCGCCTGGCGCGGCGACAGGGAATCCGGATCCAGCGCTTCCAGGGCTTCAACCGCCGGCGAGGTCTCTTCCTGCAACAGCGTCATCTGGGTGGCATCGACGCTGCCCGATGCGGTGTGGCTGGAGATAGACTCCAGCTCGCGCAGCTTCTGGCGGGCGCGCTTGATGACGTCGCGCGGCACGCCGGCCAGTGCGGCGACCGCCAGGCCATAGCTTTTGCTGGCGGCACCGTCCTGCACGCTGTGCATGAAGGCGATGGTGTCGCCATGTTCGAGCGCGTCCAGATGCACGTTGACCACGCCTTCCATTTTCTCCGGCAGCGTCGTCAGTTCGAAGTAGTGTGTGGCGAACAGCGTCATCGCCTTGATGCGGTTAGCCAGGTTCTCGGCGCAGGCCCAGGCCAGCGACAGGCCGTCGTAGGTGGAGGTGCCGCGGCCGATTTCATCCATCAACACCAGGCTGTGCTCGGTGGCGTTGTGCAGGATGTTGGCGGTTTCGGTCATCTCCACCATGAAGGTGGAGCGGCCGGAAGCCAGATCGTCCGCCGCGCCGACGCGGGTGAAGATGCGATCCACCGGGCCGATGGTGGCCTTGGTGGCCGGCACGTAACTGCCGATGTGCGCCATCAGCACGATCAGCGCCGTTTGCCGCATATAGGTGCTTTTACCGCCCATGTTCGGGCCGGTAATGATCAGCATGCGGCGCTGCGGCGACAGGGTGAGCGGGTTGGAGATAAACGGTTCGCTCAGCACCTGCTCCACCACCGGGTGGCGGCCTTCGGTAATGCGGATCCCCGGCTGCTCACTCATGGTCGGGCAAGCGTAGTTCAGGGTATCGGCGCGCTCGGCCAGGTTGGCCAGCACGTCCAGCTCGGCCAGTGCGGCGGCGCTCTGCTGCAGCTCCGCCAGGTGCGGCAGCAGCAGATCGAACAGTTCGTCGTACAGGCTTTTCTCGATCGCCAACGCCTTGCCCTTGGAGGTGAGCACTTTGTCTTCGTACTCTTTCAATTCCGGGATGATGTAGCGCTCGGCGTTTTTCAACGTCTGGCGGCGCACATAGTGGATCGGCACCAGATGGCTTTGGCCGCGGCTCACCTGAATGTAGTAGCCGTGTACGCCGTTAAAACCGACCTTGAGCGTGTCCAGCCCCAGCTTTTCACGCTCGCGGATCTCCAGCCGGTCGAGGTAGTCGCTGGCGCCATCGGCCAGCGCGCGCCACTCGTCCAGCTCGCTGTTGTAACCGGGGGCGATCACGCCGCCGTCGCGCACCAATACCGGCGGCGATTCAATCACCGCGCGTTCAAGCAGCTCGCGCAGCTCGTCGAACTGGCCCACCTGCGCCAGCAGCTGCTGCACGTGCGGGGTGTCCACGTCTTGCAGCAGCGCGCGGATGTCCGGCAATTGCTGGAAAGCATGACGCATGCGCGCCAGATCGCGCGGACGCGCGGTACGCAGCGCCAGGCGCGCCAAAATTCGCTCCTGATCGCCCACCTGGCGCAGCGAAGGCTGCAGATCGGCGAACAGCTCCTGCAATGCGCCGATCGCCTGTTGGCGGGCGGTCAGCACCTTGATGTCTCGGGTCGGCATGTGCAGCCAGCGTTTCAGCATGCGGCTGCCCATCGGCGTGACTGTGCGATCGAGGATCGCCGCCAGCGTGTTGTCGCTGCCGCCGGACAGACTCTGCGTCAGCTCCAGGTTGCGGCGGGTGGCGGCGTCCATGATGATGCCGTCCTGCTGACGCTCCATGGTGATGCCGCGAATGTGCGGCAGCGAAGTACGCTGAGTATCTTTGACGTACTGCAGCAGACAGCCGGCGGCGCGCAGCGCCTGGTGCGCCTGCTCGACGCCGAAGCCGGTCAGATCGCGGGTACCGAACTGCAGGTTGAGCTGTTGGCGTGCGGTCTCCAGTTCGAATTCCCACAGCGGGCGGCGGCGCAGGCCGTGGCGTTGTTCGATCAGCGCCATTTGTTCGAAGGTTTCCGGGTAGAGCAGCTCGGCTGGATTGGTGCGCTGCAGCTCGGCAGCCATGGTTTCCAAATCCTGCGGCTCGGCGACGCGGAAGCGGCCGGAGCTGACGTCCAGCGTGGCATAACCGAAGCCGCGCGCATCCTGCCAGATCGCCGCCAGCAGGTTGTCCTGGCGTTCTTGCAGCAGCGCTTCGTCGGTGATGGTACCGGGGGTGACGATACGCACCACTTTGCGCTCGACCGGCCCTTTGCTGGTGGCCGGATCGCCGATCTGTTCGCAGATGGCGACGGACTCGCCGAGCTGCACCAGCTTGGCCAGGTAGTTCTCCACCGCGTGGTGCGGCACGCCGGCCATCGGGATCGGTTCACCCGCCGAAGCGCCGCGTTTGGTCAGCGAGATATCCAGCAGTTGGGAAGCGCGCTTGGCGTCATCGTAAAACAGCTCGTAGAAGTCGCCCATGCGGTAGAACAGCAGGATTTCAGGATGCTGGGCCTTGAGGCGCAGGTACTGCTGCATCATCGGCGTGTGCGAATCGAGTTTATCGGTGCTATTCATGCGATTATTTTTCCAATCCATTGAATGTAAAGGGAACTGTGATTTTCATTGTCGTCATTCGCTATCACATTGTTTCAGCAGGCGCCGCCCCCCTTTAGCGCTTGGCGAGCGGCGCAAATCAAATCATCAAAACGCCAAACGGCGCGCTCAAACCCGAGGTTTGCACAGACGCTTATACTAGCCCAGCGGGCAATCGGCTGTCACAGGTAAAAATGGGAAGCGCTGCGCAAGGCCGGTTTGTAACGCAGCGAGATTGTCGTTCGCCTGCGGGCAACAACGCAAGTGTCGCCGCCCGCAGTGGTGGTGGAGAGATTATTGCGCGGCGGTGAGAGGCAGGGGCAGTTGATAGAGGCGGAAACTGTCGGGCACTTCGGTTTCATGGCCGGGCAGCAGACGGTGGCGGATGCGCGACTCGCTGACGAAGGCGCAGCCTTGCGGGGTGATAGTCAGGTTAACCGGCGATTCCATGCCTTCGCGCAAGACCTCAAGCTGGTGCATGCCTGCCGCCTTGGGTGACGGGATCCGCAGGATCCGCCCTTGGCCGCTCTGGATCCCGTTTTCCAGCACGATCAGCGCGCCGTCCGGCGCCAATCCCATTCCGTCCGGGTTTTCAATCAGGCGCGGCAGCTGCATTTCCGTCAGCTGCGGCTGCGGATCGTTATAGCTGAGGGTATAAAGCTTACCGGTGCCGAAATTGGCGACAGCCATCAGCCGATCGTCGAGCAGCACGATCCCGGCGGCGCCCAGCCCGCTGGGGGCCGCCAATCGCGCATCCTGAAACCGCGTACTGAATGCCGCTTCGCCCGGCCGCAGGCGCAGGATGCCGCCGCCTCGGGTTTCTGTCACGTACACCGTACCGTCTGCGCCGAGCACGATATCGTTGCCCATTTCCCCCGTCGGCAGCGCCAGGCTGCGGTTGAGCGTGCCATCGGCGACATTCAGCGCATAGATGCGGTTGGCCCGCGTTTTGCCGCCGGAAAGGAAGTCCGGCGAATTGCCCCACAGCAACCCGCGCCGTTCGTCCAGCCGCAGCGCGTTTGAGGCGAACACCGTGTCAGCGCCAGGGAAAAAGGTTTCCCACGCTTTACCCGGCCGCTTGCGCAGCACGTTGCCGCTGGTGATCAGGCCGACATACAGCGAGCCGTCCGCCGCGCGGGCGATGCCGTTGGGATAAAGCGCGCCGGGCGGCAGCGTCATGCTGCTTTCGGCGCAGTGGGTATTGGCGGCGGCCTGCGCCGGAGTGGTCAGGGGGAGTGCGGCGGCGAGGGTGAACAACGCTGCTCGCGCGGTAAGCGCATATGACATGTCTTCTCTCCTGGAATGACGGAAAAGGGGCTACCAGCGATCGGGGCGGGCAGCCTGTGCCATTGGCGCCTCCAGCGCGGCGAGGTCTTCCGGCGATAGCCTGAGGGTGAGCGCTGCCAGCGCATCCTGCAGATGGTGCGGCTTGGACATGCCCACCAGCGGCGACGCCACGCCGGGTTTGGCCAGCAGCCAGGCCAGCGCGATCTGCGCCGGTGGAACGCCGCGCGTGGCCGCCACCTCCGCGACCGCCGCGACGGTGCGTTCCACTTCGTTTCTGCCGCCGTACCAACGGGGCGCCTGTTCGTCGGTGGCGGCGCGCAGCGTGCCGGCGTTGCCGGAGCCGGCCAGCACGCCGCGGGCCAGCGGCGACCAGGGCGTCAGGCTGAGCCCCTCCTCCAGACACAGCGGGATCAGCTCCTCTTCATCTTCACGCGTCACCAGGTTGTATTGGCTCTGCAGCGAAATAAACGGCGCCAGGCGGTGCTGACGTTGAAAGGCCAGCATTTTCATCAGGCGCCAGGCGTGCAGCGAGGAGGCACCGAGATAGCGGATCTTGCCCGCCCGCACCAGGCTGTCGAGGGTATCGGTGGTTTCTTCGATCGGCGTTTCGGTGTCGAAGCGGTGCAGCACAAACAGATCGAGGTAATCCGTCCCCAGCCGCTGCAAAGAGGCGTCGACGCTGTGCAGCAGGTGCTTGCGCGACAGCCCTCGGCTGTTCGGCTGCGCGTCCATCGGAAAGTAGGCCTTGGTGGCGATCACCACGTCTTCACGGCGGGCGAACGCCTTCAGCGCGCGGCCGAGAATGCGCTCGCTTTCTCCGCCGGAGTAAATGTTGGCGGTATCGAAAAAATTGATGCCCGCTTCCAGCGCCTCGCGGATAAAGGGGCGCGCTTCATCTTCTTTCAGCACCCAGGGCCGCCAGGCCGGATCGCCGTAGGTCATGCAACCCAGGCAGAGGCGGGACACCTGCAGGCCGCTGTCGCCAAGCCGAACGTAGTTCATGGCATCGTCTCCTCAACGCATGCCGGCGATGGTGTAACCGCCGTCCACCAGCAGGCTTTGGCCGGTGATGAAGCGGGCCTCGTCCGTCGCCAACCACAGCGCCACATCGCCGATGTCTTCCGATTCGCCCAAGCGGCCGGCGGGCGTATGGGCGATAAAGGGCGCGAACGCCGCGCTGTCGGCCACGCTGCCGCGCGCCATCGGCGTGTCGATGATGCCGGGGTTGATGTTGTTGACGCGGATGCCCTGGCCGCTGTATTCGAGCGCCACCGCGCGGATCATCGCATCGAGCGCGCCTTTGCTGGCGGAGTAGCTGGATGAGCCGGCCAGCGCGCCGTGGGTCAGCCAGGAGGAGGTGTTGATGATCACGCCGCCCGACCGCTGAGCCAGGAAGGTTTCAATCTCGTATTTCATCGCCAGCCAGACGCCTCTGAGGTTAATGGCAATCACCCGGTCAAAATCCTCGCTGCTCTGTTCGGTGATGGGGGCGAAGTTGCCGATGATGCCGGCGTTGTTGAAAGCGACGTCGAGCCGGCCGTAGTGGGCGGTCACCGCGGCGAGTAGCCGGCGGATATCGTCTTCTTGGGAGACGTCGGTCACGATGGGCAGGGCGTCACCGCCGGCTAGCGCGATATCGCGCGCCGTGGCTTCGATCTCCGCCGCGCGCCGGCCGGCCAGCGCCACGTTGGCGCCTTCGCGGGCATAGGCCAGCGCGGCGGCGCGGCCGATGCCGGTGCCGCCGCCGCTCACCAGTACGACTTTGCCCGCCAGACGGCGCGGCGTTTCATGGGTTGGAGCTGTAGCATTAATCATCGCATCGATACCTGGTAATGGGTTCGATCGCAATGCTATGTTGTTAGATGACGGATAACTATCCGCTAAAAATTTATCTCACTATTAGATAATTTATATCAATAGCATGAAGAAACCCGAACTGTCCGGCCTGGCGGCCTTCGTGGCTATCGCCAGTGAACGCAGCTTCCGCCGCGCCGCCGCCCGATTGGGCGTGACGCCGCCGACGCTGACCCACACCCTGCGCGAACTGGAGGCGCAGGTGGGCATTCGCCTGCTGAACCGCACCACCCGCAACGTCTCGCCGACGGAGGCCGGAGAGCATCTGCTGGCGCAGCTGGTGCCGGCTTTTACCGACATCGACGCCGCGCTCGAGAGCCTGAATGCGTTTCGCGAAGGGCCGCGCGGCCTGGTGCGCATCAACGCGCCGCGTTCGGCGATCGATCTCGCCATCGTGCCGCATCTGGGGCGGTTGGCCAGCGAATACCCCGGCATTACGCTGGAAGTGGTGGCGGACGAGGGGTTCGCCAATATCGTCGAGCAAGGTTTTGACGCCGGCATCCGGCTCGGTGAGGACCTGCATAACGATATGCGCGCGGTGCGCCTGACACCGGATCTGCGTTTCGCCATCGTCGCCACGCCGGACTATTTTCAGCGGCACGGCGAGCCGACGCATCCGCGGGATTTACTGCAGCACCGTTGCATCGGTTGGCGCAAAGCCTCTTCAGGCGAGCGCTACAAATGGGCTTTTCAGCAGGGGGAGCAGCGATTTTCTGTGGCGGTTAACAGCCCGTTGATACTCGATGACGGCAGGATGATGGTGCAGGCGGCGCTGGCGAACGTCGGCATCGCTTTTGCCATCGAGCAGGAGGTGGAAGAATACCTGGCGAGCGGGCGGCTGCGGCGGGTGCTGGCCGACTGGTGCGCGCCGTTTCCCGGTTTTTACCTCTATTACCCCAACCGCAGGAACCATTCCGTGGCGCTGGCCACGGTGATCGAGTTGCTGCGTCTGCCCATGTAATCCTCTTCGCCTGCTGCCGTCGCGTTCGGATGGCAGCAGCCGAATCAAGCTTGAACTATTTTTATTCCCTCGCCGTTTGTTCAGGCGCAAATAACCTCTTAAATTCTCAGCGAGTTCATAACTTGCTGTTTATAATTGTTATTTGATTATTTATTAAGAATATTCTGAGTTTTTAGCGGTTATTTGAGAGCCCGGTCACACTATTTTTTTGTGCAAAATGTGAAGAGGGTCAATCCATCAGGTCAATGAGAGACGGTTCTCTATCCTCTTGGCTTACCGATCCGTTTTTCATGCTCCGTATACTGTCTGTAACCAGGGCAACGTGACGGAAATTTTCATAAGGAATGTGCGTGAAGCAATCGTGATTGCATCTGGCATACAAATAACACCGGGTTTTTTTGATTATCTGAGGTGCTTGGTATGGAAAAGAAAAAAATCTATCTGTTTTGTTCTGCCGGTATGTCCACTTCCCTGTTGGTATCGAAAATGAAGGCGCAGGCCGAAAAATATGAAGTGCCGGTGATCATCGCCGCCTATCCGGAAGCGCTGGCCGCGGAGAAAGGCGTTGAAGCGGATCTGATCCTGCTGGGGCCGCAGATCGCCTACACCCTGCCGGAAGTGCAGAAACAGCTGCCCAATAAACCTGTTGAAGTCATCGATCCGCTGTTGTACGGCAAGGTCGATGGGCTGGGCGTACTGAAGGCCGCGGTGGCCGCCATCAAGAAAGCCAATCAATAACAGGAGGCCGCCGTGAATACCCTCATTGCCTCGCTCGAGAAGGTTATCCTGCCTTTCGCCGTAAAAATCGGTAAGCAGCCCCATGTCAACGCCATCAAGAACGGCTTTATCCGCCTGATGCCGCTGACCTTGACCGGGGCGATGTTCGTGTTGATCAACAACGTGTTCCTGAGCTTCGGCGAGGGATCGTTTTTCTATTCGTTGGGTGTAAGGTTGGACGCCTCCACCATCGAGACGCTGAATAGCCTGAAGAGCATTGGTGGCAGCGTTTATAACGGTACGCTAGGGATCATGTCCCTGATGACGCCGTTCTTTATCAGCATGGCGTTGGCCGAAGAGCGCAAGGTCGATCCACTGGCCTCGGCGCTGCTGGCGGTGGCGGCCTTCATGACCGTCACGCCGTTCAACGTCGGCGAGGCCTATGCGGTGGGCGCCAATTGGCTGGGCGGCGCCAACATCATTTCCGGTATGGTGATCGGGCTGGCGGTGGCTGAGATGTTTGCTTTCATCGTGCGGCGCAACTGGGTGATCAGCTTGCCGGACAGCGTGCCGGCTTCGGTGTCGCGCTCCTTCTCAGCGCTGATCCCCGGCTTTATCATCCTCTCCATCATGGGGCTGGTGGCGTTCGCGCTGGCGCACTGGGGCACCAACTTCCACCAGATCATCATGGACGGCATCTCGGCACCGCTGGCCAAGATGGGCAGCGTGGTGGGCTGGGTGTACGTGCTGTTCTCCTCGCTGCTGTGGTTCTTCGGGGTGCACGGCTCCATGGCGCTGGCGGCGCTGGACAGCGGCATCATGACGCCGTTCGCGCTGGAAAACGTGGAGCTGTACAACAAATACGGTTCGGTCGAAGCGGCGGTGGCCGCCGGCAAAGAGTTCCATATGTGGGCGAAACCGTTCGTCGACTCCTACATCTACCTTGGCGGCACCGGCTCGACGCTGGGTCTGATTATCGCCATCTTCATCGCCTCGCGCCGCGAAGATTACCGCCAGGTCGCCAAGCTGGCGACGCCGTCCGGCATCTTCCAGATCAACGAACCGATTCTGTTCGGCCTGCCGGTGATCATGAACCCGGTGATGTTCATTCCGTTCATCCTGGTGCAACCGGTACTGACCATTATCACCTCGCTGGCTTATTACTCCGGGCTGATCCCGCCGATTACCAACATTGCGCCCTGGACCATGCCGGTCGGCTTGGGGGCGTTCTTCAACACCAACGGCAGCATCATGGCCATGTTGCTGAGCCTGTTCAACCTGGCGGTCGCCACCGTGATTTATCTGCCGTTCGTGGCGATCTCCAACAAGGCGCAGAGCCAGATCGACGCGGCGACGGAAAGCGAAGAAGACATCGCCAAGGCGCTGAAATTCTAACTGTGGAACGGGGCGGCGCGGCCGCCCCGCGAGGGACACGAGTATGGAATATCAATTTGCCGACGGGTTCTGGTGGGGCAGCGCCACCTCCGCGCCGCAGTCTGAAGGTGCGGCAGCGCGGGACGGCAAGAGCCGCAATATCTTCGATTATTGGTACGAGATCGCGCCCGAGCGCTTTCACGATCGGGTGGGGCCGGCCGAGGCCTCGACCTTTTACGACCATTTCCGTACCGATATCGGGCTGCTCAAAACGCTGGGCCACAATACCTTCAGAACCTCGATTTCGTGGTCGCGGCTGATCCCGGACGGCGACGGCGAGGTGAACCCGCAGGCGGTGGCCTTCTATAACGCGATGATCGACGAGCTGCTGGCGCAGGGCATCACCCCGTTTATCAATCTCTATCACTTCGATATGCCGCTGTGCATGCAGCAGCGCGGCGGCTGGGAAAACCGGGCAGTGGTCGAAGCCTATGCGCGTTATGCCGACATCTGCTTCGGTCTGTTTGGCGATCGGATCACCCACTGGTTCACCTTCAACGAGCCGATCGTGCCGGTGGAGGCCGGTTACCTGAATGACCTGCATTACCCTTGCGTGGTGGATTTCAAACGGGCGATCACCGTGGCGTATCACAGCGTACTGGCGCACGCCATGGCGGTGCAGCGTTTCAGAGCGCGCGGGCTGCCGGGGAGCATCGGCATTATTCTGAATCTGAGCCCGACCTATCCGCGCTCCGACGCGCCGGAGGATCGGCAGGCCGCATACGACGCCGATCTGCTGCTCAACCGCAGTTTCCTCGATCCGGTTGCCAAAGGGCGTTATCCGGCGGCGTTGCTGCACTTGCTGGAGCGCCATGGGCTGATGCCCTACTGCGAGCCGCAGGATGCGCAACTGATCGAAGGCGGCGTGGTGGATATCCTCGGCATCAATTACTACCAGCCGCGCAGGGTACAGGCGAAAGCGGGGCGTCGTGCCGAGGGGCCGATCGCATCGCCGGAGGATTTGTTCAGTTACTATGCAATGCCGGGCCGCAAAATCAATCCGCACCGCGGCTGGGAGATCTACGAGAAGGGGCTGTACGACATCCTGATGGATCTGAAAGAGAACTACGGCAATCTGCCTTGTTATATTTCCGAAAACGGCATGGGCGTCGAGGGCGAAGAGGCGTTTATCGGCGCCGATGGGCGGGTGGAGGACGATTACCGCATCGACTTTATTCGCGAGCATCTGAAGTGGCTGCACCGCGCGCTGGCGGAAGGCTCGCAGTGCAA
This sequence comes from Serratia bockelmannii, assembly GCF_051803255.1. Taxonomy (NCBI): domain Bacteria; kingdom Pseudomonadati; phylum Pseudomonadota; class Gammaproteobacteria; order Enterobacterales; family Yersiniaceae; genus Serratia; species Serratia bockelmannii. The sequence continues at coordinate 882,620 of NZ_CP196512.1, forward strand.
GGGCTATCATCTGTGGACCTTTATCGACTGCTGGTCCTGGCTGAATGCCTACAAGAATCGTTATGGGCTGGTGCGCTTGGATCGGGCAGATCAGCGCCGCACCATCAAGAAAAGCGGCTACTGGTTTGCCGAGGCGGCCAGACGCAACGGGTTTGACTAACGGGAGGCCGGTGCCGTGTCCGATAACCGAATTTCGCTGAGTGCCAACGACGTGAAGCTGATTCGCGAGCAGGATTTCTTTAACTGCAAAGATTTTCACCTGTTTATCTACAACAAGGTGGAAAGCGCCACCGGGCTGCATCAGCACGATTATTACGAGTTCACCATCGTGCTGAGCGGCAAATGTTATCAGGAGATCAACGGCAAGCGGGTGCTGCTGGAACGCGGGGATTTCGTCTTTATCCCTATCGGCTCCTACCACCAGAGCTTTTACGAGTTCGGCGCGACGAAAATCTTCAACGTGGCGGTCAGCAAAGCGTTCTTTGAAGAGCACTATTTGCAGCAGCTGCCGCGTTGCTTTGTCGCCTCGCAAGCCTACAGCCTGAGAAGCGAGTTCTTGGCCTACATCGAGTCGGTGGTGAGTTCGCCACAGTTTCGCGAGGATGACTTCGCCGAATTTCTCGAAACGCTGACTTTCTATGTGATCAGCCGTATTCGTCACTATAAAGAAGACAATGACGGCGGCGATGATATCCCGCAGTGGCTGAAGAACACCCTCGCCGGCATGCATGACAAGGCGATGTTCGGCGAAAGGGCGTTGGCGAACATGGTGGCGCTGTCGGGGAAAACCCAGGAATATCTGACCCGGGCGATGCGGCGCTACTACCAGAAGACGCCGATGCAGGTGATCAACGAGATCCGCATCAACTTCGCCAAGACGCAGCTGGAGGTCACCAACTATTCGGTTTCCGATATCGCCTTTGATTCTGGCTATGGCGACGTCAGTCTGTTCATTAAAAACTTCAAGCGGCTCACCGACGTGACCCCAGGCAACTACCGAAAAAAGTGTTACGGCCCTCTTTAGGGCCGCTCCCGATCAGTATTAACGCCGATATGCCGATGAGCTTTAGGTCGCCGGCCGGTTAATCATTCGATTTTTACCTTCGAGAAGGGGAATGCCGCGCCGGTCGGTCGGCTTTTCCTTGCCGAAAATTCATCCTGCGGGAGCCATTATGGAAAAACTACTGATCGTGAATGCCGACGACTTCGGCCTGAGCAAAGGACAGAACTACGGCGTCGTCGAGGCGTATCAGCATGGCGTCGTTTCCTCCACCACGGCGATGGTGAACGGCGGCGGCGCCCAGCACGCGGCGGCGCTCAGCCGGCAATATCCGGGGTTGCCGATCGGGCTGCATTTCGTTTTGACCCATGGCAGGCCGCTGGGCGCCATGCCTTCGCTGGTCAATGAGCATGGCGAGCTGGGCAAATGGCTGTGGGGCCGCGCCGAGGCCGGCGAGCTGCAGCTGGACGAGATTCAGGAGGAGCTGCAGCGCCAGTTCACGCGGTTTGTGACGCTGTTCGGCAGGGCGCCAACGCATATCGACAGCCACCACCATGTGCATATGCAGCCGCAGATTTACCCGCTGGTGGAGGCGTTTGCACAGGCACAGGGTCTGCCGCTGCGCCTCGATCGCGAAGAGGCGAAACGGCGCGGTATTGCGTTGCAGACGCCCTACAGCACCGACGCGTTTGACGCGGGATTCTACGGTGAAACGATTTCCGAAGCCTTGTTCCTGCAGAGGTTGGCACGCGCCGACGCGCAGGGCGCCGAGTCATTGGAAATGATGTGCCACCCGGCGTTCCTCGATGCGACGATCCTGCAGAGCAAATACTGCCACCCGCGGCTCGTCGAGCTGGATGTGTTGACCGCGCCGACGCTGAAAGCGGCGATCGCCGAACGCGGTTTTATGCTGGGCTCCTTCCAGGATCTGTAGCACCACCGTTTACAGCATGGCGTGCGCCTTTTTCAGGCCGGTGTCCTCTTGCGGATCGGCTCCCTGAGGCAAGGGTTCCTCCTCCTGTTCTTCGGGCTGTGGCTCCTCGACATCGGGCGCCGCTTCCGGCGGCGGCATGGTGTCGTGAATGATCTGCTCATCGAAGGTCGGATTGAGCGCCGGCGACAGCGGTGAACTGGCGAGGCTGTCTGGCAGCGCAATGTGCGGCACCGGCGCGTCCTGTGCCAGCTGCGGTTCCTCCGCTTTCGCCGTACGGCCGAGGGCCGCCAGCAGTACGCCGCACAGAGCGAAGAAGGCGTACAGGATATTGCCGCCAAGCGGCTCGATCAGTGCGCCGACCGCCAACGGCCCGATGCTGGCGCCGACGCCGAACGCCATCAGCAGACAGGCGGCCAGCGAGACGCGGCGCTCCGGCTCGATCAGATCGTTGGCCAATGCCACCACCAGCGGATAGAGCGTAAACTGCAGCATGCTGACGACGAACCCCACCGCCAGCAGCAGCGGGAAATCGATGTGCGGCAGCAGCGCCAGCGGCAGCGCCGCCACGATCAGCAAAATGGCGTTGAAGCGCATCAGCAACGGGCGGTTATAGCGATCCGACAGCCAACTGAGCGGGAACTGCGCCACCAACCCGGCGAAGATGGCCAGCGCCATGAACAGGCCGGTTTGCTGAGTGGTTAAGGATTGCAGGCTGGCGTAGACCGGCGCCAGGCCGTAAAACGAGCCCACCACCATGCCGATCACCAACGTGGTGGCCAGCACCTTGGGAATGGCGCCGACAAAGTAACGCAGCTCCATCGGGGCCGGCGACATGTGGCGCGCATTGGTGCGGGTGGTGAGAGCGATCGGCACCAGACATAGCGCGAAACACAGTGCGATCACCAGCAGCGTGGTGATGCCCAGATTGCTTTGCAGCATCAGCACGATCTGGCCCAGCGACATGCCGAGATAGGTCGCCGCCATATAGAAGCCGAACACCATGCCGCGCTGGTTGGATTCCGCCTGGTCGTTCAGCCAGCTTTCCAGCACCATATACTGGCACATCATGCACAGCCCGATCACCAGACGCAGCGCGACCCAGGCGGGAATGAACTCCGTCAGGCCGTGCCCCAGCACCGCGGCGGTGATGATGCCGGCGCAGGCCACGTAGGCGCGGATATGCCCGACGCGGGCGATGAGAAAGTGGCCGACCTTGCCGCCGATCACCAACCCGATGTAGTTGGCGGCGATGATAGCGCCGATCAACGCGCTGCTGACGTGGATGGAGGTCAGCCGCAGCGAGACGTAGGTGGTGAGCAGGCCCGAGCCCAACAGCAGCAGCAGGGTGGTGGTGTACAACGGCAAAAATACGCCCAACGTTTTTTTCACGCTATCATCCTAATCTCTTCTGGTGCGCCCTGAGGCCGCCGCCGCAGCGTGCCGCCTCCGTGATGTTCCTTGTGCTGGTGCGCCGCCGCTCGATGGGGCGCTTCTTTTGATACTAGCAGCTTGGCTGGGCGCTTAAAACCGCACCTCCTGCGAGGCGCTGCGCATTTCTGCGCGCCAGCCGCTGCAGCGCCTTGATAAATGCTACTATCGGGCGCATATACCTGAATTCGCGAGGGAGGGATTATGAGTGAAAACCAACTGCGTCAGCTCAGCGTGCTGGCAGGGGAGAAACTGAAGGCTCAGGGCCGCTGGATCACCTGTGCGGAATCCTGCACCGGGGGGGGGATCGCCAAGGCCATTACCGATATCGCCGGCAGCTCCGCCTATTTCGATCGCGGTTTCGTCACCTACAGCAATGCGGCAAAGCATGACCTGCTGGGGGTGAGCGAAGCGACGTTGGCGGCGCACGGCGCGGTCAGCGAAGAGGTGGTGCGCGAGATGGCGATAGGGGCGCTGCGGGCGGCGCAGGCCGATCTGGCGCTGTCGGTGAGCGGCATCGCCGGCCCGGACGGCGGCAGCGCGGAAAAGCCGGTCGGCACCGTGTGGTTCGGTTTCGCCGGCAGCGATGGCCGGGGGCTGTCGCGCAAGATGCAATTCGAGGGCGACCGCGATGCGGTGCGGCTGCAGGCGACGATTTTCGCGCTGCAAACCGCCATCGACGAATTTTTGTAAATTAGGCTTGATACTGTATGACCATACAGTATAATTAGTGACATTTCCTGCACAACATACATTCAGTGGCAGTGTGGGGTAACACCGGCATTGCGAAACGAAGGAGCAAAAATGGCTATTGATGAGAACAAGCAAAAGGCGTTAGCTGCGGCACTGGGCCAGATTGAGAAACAGTTCGGCAAAGGCTCCATCATGCGCCTGGGTGAAGACCGCTCCATGGACGTGGAAACGATCTCCACCGGCTCACTGTCACTCGATATCGCTCTGGGCGCCGGCGGCCTGCCGATGGGCCGCATCGTCGAAATCTACGGCCCGGAATCGTCCGGTAAAACTACCCTGACGCTGCAGGTGATCGCCGCTGCGCAGCGCGAAGGCAAAACCTGTGCGTTCATTGATGCTGAGCATGCGCTGGATCCTATCTATGCGAAAAAGCTGGGCGTTGATATCGACAACCTGCTGTGCTCCCAGCCGGACACCGGCGAGCAGGCGCTGGAAATCTGTGATGCGCTGACCCGCTCCGGCGCGGTTGACGTCATCATCGTCGATTCCGTGGCGGCGTTGACGCCGAAGGCGGAAATCGAAGGTGAAATCGGCGATTCGCACATGGGTCTGGCGGCGCGCATGATGAGCCAGGCGATGCGTAAGCTGGCCGGCAACCTGAAAAACGCCAATACCCTGCTGATCTTCATCAACCAGATCCGTATGAAGATCGGTGTGATGTTCGGCAACCCGGAAACCACCACCGGTGGTAACGCCCTGAAGTTCTACGCTTCGGTACGCCTGGATATCCGTCGTATCGGCGCCATCAAAGAGGGCGACGAAGTGGTGGGCAGCGAAACCCGCGTGAAAGTGGTGAAGAACAAAATCGCTGCGCCGTTCAAACAAGCTGAATTCCAAATCATGTACGGCGAAGGCATCAACAGCCGTGGTGAGCTGGTCGATCTGGGCGTGAAGCACAAGATGATCGAAAAAGCCGGCGCCTGGTACAGCTATAACGGCGAGAAGATCGGTCAGGGCAAGGCTAACGCCTGTAACTTCCTGAAAGAAAACCCGGCTATCGCCGCCGAGCTGGATAAGAAACTGCGCGACCTGCTGCTGCACAGCGGCGGTGAGCTGGTGGCTGCCACCGGTGACGACTTCGAAGATGACGAAGCGGAAACCAGCGAGCAGTTTTAATCGCTGAAGATGTGCGCCGCCGTTTATGTGGCGCACATCCCCTGAATTCAGGCTCAAATGATGAATGACTTGCTAAGCCGCGCCATGCGCCTGCTGTCGCAACGCGATCATAGTGAAGCTGAACTGCGCCGCAAACTTGCGGCGCAGCCGTTTGTGGCGAAAGCCCGGTTTGGCGGCAAGGGGCCACATGCGTCGACATCGCCGACGGTGGCCGAAGAGCCGGTGGATCCCGCGCTGATCGAACAGGTCATCGGCTACTGTTACCAGCACAACTGGCTGGACGATACGCGTTTCGCCCACAGTTACATCGGCAGCCGCAGCCGCAAAGGCTATGGTGCGCAGCGCATCCGCAGCGAACTGATGCAAAAGGGCGTGGATAAAGCGCTGGTGCAGGACGCGCTGGCGGAATGCGATATCGACTGGTGCGAACAGGCAAAACAGGTGGCGCAGCGAAAATTTGGCGATGCGTTGCCAACCGACTGGAAAGAGAAAGCCAAAGTGCAGCGTTATCTGCTCTATCGCGGCTTTTTCCAGGAAGAAATTCAGTCAATTTACCGTGATTTTGCGCAATGAGCGCACACGGGGTTTTACTTCCCTCTGAAGAAAATTTATCTTATCCCCACTTTTTGTTCGTGAGCTGGTTGTCATCGTCGGGATGACGCGCCACCGGCTCACGTGTCGTTATTCTAGCCTTTCCAGGAAAATTATGAGCAAGAGCACCGCTGAGATCCGTCAAGCGTTTCTCGATTTCTTTCATAGTAAGGGTCATCAGGTTGTAGCAAGCAGCTCCCTGGTGCCTAACAATGATCCGACATTGCTGTTTACCAATGCCGGCATGAACCAATTTAAGGATGTTTTCCTGGGGCTCGACAAACGCGCCTATTCCCGCGCCACCACCTCGCAGCGCTGCGTGCGCGCAGGCGGCAAGCATAACGACCTGGAAAACGTCGGGTATACCGCTCGTCACCACACCTTCTTTGAAATGCTGGGCAACTTCAGCTTCGGCGATTACTTCAAGCACGACGCGATCAGCTACGCGTGGGAACTGCTGACCGGTGAAAACTGGTTCAACCTGCCGAAAGAGCGACTGTGGGTCACCGTGTATGAAACCGATGACGAAGCATTCGACATCTGGCAGAAGCAAATCGGCGTACCGGCCGAGCGCATTATCCGCATCGGCGACAACAAGGGCGCGCCTTTCGCTTCTGATAACTTCTGGCAGATGGGCGATACCGGCCCATGCGGCCCGTGCACCGAGATTTTCTACGATCACGGCGATCACATTTGGGGTGGTCCTCCGGGCAGCCCGGAAGAAGACGGCGATCGCTACATCGAGATCTGGAACATCGTTTTCATGCAGTTCAACCGTCAGTCCGACGGCACCATGTTGCCGCTGCCGAAACCTTCGGTGGATACCGGTATGGGCCTGGAACGCATCGCGGCGGTGTTGCAGCATGTGAACTCCAACTATGAGATCGACCTGTTCCGCACCCTGATTGCCGCCGTGGCGAAAGTGACCGGTGCGACCGATCTGGACAATAAATCTCTGCGCGTTATCGCCGACCACATCCGTTCCTGCGCCTTCCTGGTGTCTGACGGCGTGATCCCGTCTAACGAAAACCGCGGCTACGTGCTGCGTCGCATCATTCGTCGTGCGATCCGCCATGGCAACATGCTGGGCGCGAAAGACACCTTCTTCTACAAGCTGGTGGCGCCGCTGATCGAAGTGATGGGCCCGGCGGCCGATGAACTGAAACGCCAGCAGTCGCTGGTGGAGCAGGTGCTGAAAACCGAAGAAGAGCAGTTTGCCCGTACGCTGGAGCGTGGTCTGGCGCTGCTGGACGAAGAGCTGGCCAAGCTGCAGGGCGATACCCTGGACGGCGAAACCGCTTTCCGTCTGTACGATACCTACGGCTTCCCGGTGGACCTGACCGCTGACGTCTGCCGCGAGCGCGGTCTGAAAGTCGACGAAGCGGGCTTTGAAGAGGCGATGGAAGCACAGCGCCGCCGCGCGCGCGAATCCAGCGGTTTCGGCGCCGACTACAACAGCCTGATCCGTGTGGACGGCAGCAGCCAGTTCAGCGGCTACGATCACGACGAGCAGCAGGCGATGGTCATTGCGCTGTTCCGCGACGGCCAGCCGGTCGATCAGATCAACGCTGGCGAAGAGGCGGTGGTGGTGCTGGACGAGACGCCGTTCTACGGTGAATCCGGCGGCCAGGTCGGCGATAAAGGCGTGCTGAAAACCGCAGGCGCCGAGTTTGTGGTCAACGACACCCAGAAATACGGTCAGGCTATCGGCCATCAAGGCAAGCTGGCGCAAGGTTCGCTGAAGCTGAACGATCGCGTGGACGCGCAGATCGACACTGAGCGCCGCAACAGCATCCGCCTGAACCACTCCGCGACCCACCTGCTACACGCTGCGCTGCGCCAAACGTTGGGCGAGCACGTTGCGCAGAAAGGCTCTCTGGTTAACGACAAATACCTGCGCTTCGACTTCTCGCATTTCGAAGCGATGAAGCCGGAACAAATTCGCGCGGTGGAAGATCTGGTTAACCAGCAGGTGCGTCGTAACCTGCCGGTGCAGACCGAGCTGATGGCGTTGGAAGATGCCAAAGAGAAGGGTGCGATGGCGCTGTTCGGTGAGAAGTACGACGACAACGTTCGCGTGCTGACCATGGGCGACTTCTCCACCGAGCTGTGCGGCGGCACCCACGCCAGCCGCACCGGCGATATCGGCCTGTTCCGCATTCTGAGCGAGTCGGGCACCGCGGCGGGCATTCGCCGTATTGAAGCGGTAACTGGTGCTGGCGCTATAGCTACGCTGCATCAGCAAAGCGATTTGTTGCAAGACGTTGCGCAGTTGGTGAAGGGCGATAGCAACAACCTGACCGATAAAGTGCGCTCGGTGCTCGATCGCACCCGCGTGCTGGAAAAAGAACTGCAGCAACTGAAAGATCAGCAGGCGGCGCAGGAAAGCGCGTCGCTGTCCAGTCAGGCGAAAGTGGTTAACGGCGTGAAGCTGTTGGTCAGCCAGTTGGACAATGTCGAAGCCAAAATGCTGCGCACTATGGTGGATGACCTGAAAAATCAATTGGGTTCGGCCATTATCGTGTTGGCGACGACGGCTGATGACAAAGTCAGCCTGGTCGCGGGCGTGACCAAGGATCTGACTGACCGCGTGAAAGCCGGCGAGTTGATCGGCAACGTGGCGCAGCAGGTCGGCGGCAAGGGCGGTGGTCGCCCTGATATGGCGATGGCGGGGGGGACGGATATCAACGCCCTGCCAGCGGCGTTAAACAGCGTAGAAGCCTGGGTGGCCTCGAAGCTGTGAACATAAATAAATAGCACGCACAAACGCCATAATACTTTGTTGATTATGGCGTTTTCATACTGTGCTAACACAATTTAGTTACAATTGCGGGAACAAAGTTTTTCAGGTCGGCTAAACTTACCATTATCTGAGGTGGGACCAAGTCTGCTTACACTTATTGTGGATTGCGCGGCTTACGTTTTCACCACATATGATGGATAATGACGGGGAAACTGAGAGACCCGACTCTTTTAATCTTTCAAGGAGCAAAGAATGTTAATTCTGACTCGTCGAGTTGGTGAAACCCTCATGATTGGCGATGAGGTTACGGTCACTGTGCTAGGGGTAAAAGGCAACCAGGTGCGTATTGGTGTGAATGCCCCCAAAGAGGTTTCGGTTCACCGTGAAGAAATCTATCAGCGCATTCAGGCAGAGAAGTCTCAGCAGACGACTTACTGATTCCGAAGCAGCGTCTCGTTGCCAGACGAGACGCTACTGCATCGTTTTACCCACTTCTTTCGTTCTCCCCTCTCTTTTTCGTGATTATTTTCCCGGTTAGTTTTCTGCTTTGTTGCCACAGACGCTACGGTTGCCTGTTGATAAAACGCCCTTTTTGCCGTGAAATCGCCCATGTTGGGTGTGAATTGTGCAAACGCGCATGAGTTGGGAAAAATTGTTTGACTTAAAAGTCGGAGAAAGTAATATGTGCGCCACGCAGTGCCGATGAGCTTCTCCAAAGCAAGTTAGGCACAATTCGAAAGAAGCGTATGGTGAGGTGGCCGAGAGGCTGAAGGCGCTCCCCTGCTAAGGGAGTATGCGGTCAAAAGCTGCATCCGGGGTTCGAATCCCCGCCTCACCGCCATTTGCATCCATAGCTCAGCTGGATAGAGTACTCGGCTACGAACCGAGCGGTCGGAGGTTCGAATCCTCCTGGATGCACCATATTTTCCTCATGTGTCGCGAAGCGAGAGTTTCAGACAGGTGACGAGCAAGAAAGTGCTCGAAGGAGGATAACATTGCTTAAGCAATGGCCCGTAGGGCGAGGCGCTAGCGCCGAGTAATCCTCCTGGATGCACCATATTTTGCAGTATGGTGGGGTAGTAACAACGTACCATACGGTATCAAAAAAGAATTCCTGTGCATCCATAGCTCAGCTGGATAGAGTACTCGGCTACGAACCGAGCGGTCGGAGGTTCGAATCCTCCTGGATGCACCATTCTTTCTGTCGTGTTTCGTTAGCGAAGCAGGCAAGCAGTAAAAAATAGACATGCATCCATAGCTCAGCTGGATAGAGTACTCGGCTACGAACCGAGCGGTCGGAGGTTCGAATCCTCCTGGATGCACCATCTAAGAGAAACCCGCCTCGGCGGGTTTTTCGCTTTTCAGCCTTTATCTATCTCCCCCCCTTTCCCCTTTGTGCACGATTAGGCACAGCACATTCCGCTATGACGCAGTCAGCGACAACCCATCGGCTTTACGCTAAAGTAGTTTTCTTTCCTCAACGATCATGGAGTAACGATGTACGACCGCTATCAGGGTCTTATTTTCGACATGGACGGCACGATTCTGGACACCGAGCCAACGCACCGTAAAGCGTGGCATGAAGTGCTGTCCCGTTATGGCATGACGTTTGATGAAACGGCCATGGTGGCGCTGAGCGGTTCGCCGACCTGGCGCATCGCTCAGGCGATTATCGCCAGCCATCAGGCCGACCTCGATCCCCATCACCTGGCGGCGGAGAAAACCCGCGCGGTGGAAGCGATGCTGCTGGATAGCGTGCGTCCATTGCCGCTGATCGAGGTGGTGAAGTCCTATCACGGCCGCCGTCCGATGGCGGTCGGTACCGGCAGCGAGCACCGCATGGCTGAAATGCTGCTGCGTCATCTCGGCCTGTTCGACTGCTTCGACGCGATCGTCGGCGCGGACGACGTACAGCGCCATAAACCGGAGCCGGATACCTTCTTACGCTGTGCTGAACTGATCGGCGTGCCGCCGGAAAAATGCGTGGTGTTTGAAGATGCCGAATTTGGCATTCAGGCGGCGAAAAGTGCCGGTATGGCTGTGGTAGACGTCCGCACGCTGTGAGTAGTACGCTAGCCGTAATATCGTTATTTGGCAGTAGCTTCCTCAGTGCGACGCTGCTGCCGGGAAATTCAGAAATCGTTCTGGTCGCCTTGCTGACCCAGAGTCGCGTCTCGCCGGAATTGCTGGTATTGGCCGCGACCTTGGGCAACACGCTGGGCGGCTTGACCAATGTCATTATCGGGCGCCTGTTACCGGCGTTGAAACCACAGCGGGGGCTGGCAACGGCGCTCGGGTGGCTGCAACGCTTCGGCCCGGCTGCGCTGTTGCTCAGCTGGGTGCCGGTGGTGGGCGATTTGTTGTGCGTGTTGGCAGGTTGGCTGCGCATGCCCTGGGGCTCTGTCGCGCTGTTTCTGTGTATCGGAAAGGCGCTGCGTTACATCGTTTTGGCTATGATAACGGTACAGGGCATTGCCTGGTGGCAGTAACCAAGTGAATATAACTCAATATTCTCTCGGGTGCGGATTCAGTATGCTTACGAGTTATTGTTTTTAGAAGCGGGAGGTCAATTTGATCCCGGACGTATCACAGGCGCTTTCTTGGTTGGAAGCCCATCCTCAGGCATTAAAAGGCATTCGTCGCGGCATCGAGCGTGAAACGCTGCGAGTCACGCCGAACGGCACCTTGGCGACCACCGGGCATCCGGAAAAGCTGGGGGCGGCATTGACGCACCACTGGATCACCACGGACTTCGCCGAGGCGCTGTTAGAGTTTATTACGCCGGTTGATGACAATATCGATCACCTGCTGACGTTCCTGCGCGATATTCATCGCTACGTGGCGCGCAACATTGGCGATGAGCGCATGTGGCCGCTCAGCATGCCGTGTTTTATCGAAGCCGAGCAGGACATCGAGCTGGCGCAGTTCGGTTCGTCGAACATCGGCCGCATGAAGACGCTGTACCGTGAAGGGCTGAAGAATCGCTATGGCGCGCTGATGCAGACTATTTCCGGTGTGCACTACAACTTCTCGCTGCCGCTGGAATTTTGGCAGGCCTGGGCCGGCGTGCAGGACGCAGAAAGCGGTAAAGAGCAGATCTCGGCGGGGTATTTCCGCCTGATCCGCAACTATTATCGTTTCGGCTGGGTGATCCCGTATCTGTTCGGCGCATCGCCGGCCATTTGTTCTTCGTTCCTCAAAGGGCGCGAGACCAATCTGCCGTTCGAGCGCACCGAGCAGGGGATGTGCTACCTGCCGTACGCCACCTCGCTGCGTCTGAGCGACCTGGGCTACACCAACAAGTCGCAGAGCAATTTGGGCATCACCTTCAACGATCTGCACAGCTATGTGGCCGGTCTGAAGCGGGCGATCGCTACGCCTTCCGAAGAGTTCGCCAAGCTGGGCGTGAAAGAGGGTGATCGCTACCTGCAGCTGAACAGCAACGTGCTGCAAATCGAGAACGAGCTGTATGCGCCGATCCGGCCGAAGCGCGTGACCCAAAGCGGCGAGACACCGTCAGACGCGTTGCTGCGCGGCGGTATCGAATACATCGAAGTGCGTTCTCTGGATATCAACCCGTTCTCGCCGATCGGCGTGGATGCGGTGCAGGCGCGTTTCCTGGATCTGTTCCTGGTGTGGTGCGCGCTGGCCGATGCGCCGGAGATGAGCAGCGATGAACTGCTGTGCACGCGCAAGAACTGGAACCGGGTGATCCTCGAAGGGCGCAAGCCGGGCCAGACCATCGGCATCGGCTGTGGTGCCAGCCATGAGCCGCTGGAAAAAGTGGGTAAGGCGCTGTTCGCCGATCTGCGTCGGGTAGCTGAAGTGTTGGACGGCGAAGCCGGCAATCGTCAATACCAGCAGGTGTGCGATGAGCTGGTCGCCGCGTTCGACGATCCTGAGCTGACCTTCTCCGCGCGCATTCTGAAGGCGATGAAGGCGGAAGGCACTGGGCGCGTCGGTCTGCAGCTGGCGGAGCAGTATCGCCAGACGTTGCTGGAAGAACCGTTGGAAATCCTCAATGAGGCCGAGCTGGATAAAGAGCGGGAAGCCTCGTGGCAGCGCCAACGCGACATAGAAGCCAATGATACGCTAAGCTTTGAAGCGTTCCTGAAGCAAAACGGCGGAAGCTGAAAAAGAAAAAGGCCACATCAATGTGGCCAAATATGCATCTCTGATGACAGGGATGATGATAACAAATGCGCGTCTTTCACATACTCAGACTCGCAGGGTTGGAAAAGGTTTCCCGGTTAGGAAAAAAAGTTTCGAAATAAATGCTCTTTTACGAGGAGGTAGCGAAATGCCATTGCTGGATAGCTTTACCGTCGATCATACCCGTATGGCAGCTCCGGCTGTCCGCGTTGCAAAAACCATGAAAACGCCTCATGGCGATACCATCACGGTGTTTGATCTGCGCTTTTGCCGCCCGAACCTGGAAGTGATGCCCGAGCGCGGCATTCACACGCTGGAGCACCTGTTCGCCGGTTTTATGCGTGACCACCTGAACGGCCAGGGCGTGGAGATTATCGACATCTCCCCGATGGGCTGTCGTACCGGTTTCTACATGAGCCTGATCGGCGTGCCGGAAGAGCAGCGCGTTGCCGATGCCTGGAAAGCGGCAATGGCCGACGTGCTGAAAGTGACCGACCAGCGCAAGATCCCTGAGCTGAACGAATACCAGTGCGGCACTTACCATATGCACTCGCTGGAAGAAGCGCAGGAGATCGCCAAGCACATCCTGGATAACGACGTGGTGGTTAACCACAACGACGAGCTGGCGCTGCCGAAAGAGAAGCTGCAGGAGCTGCATATCTGACCGTACGTTTCCCGCAGAAACAAAAAAGACGCGATTTCGCGTCTTTTTTACGTTCTGGCCGGCGGTCAGTGATGGCCGACGCTGGACTGCAGCGAGGTGATCGGCGTGACTCGCACCTGTTTGATCATGTTGCCCTGTACGTCGAGAATGTCGATATCGTAATGGCCGATACGCACCCGTGTGCCGATTTCGGGGATCTCTTCCAGTTCTTCCAGCAGCATACCGTTGACGGTACGGGCTTCATTGGCCGGCAAGGTCCAGTTGAAGGCTTTGTTCAGCTCCCGTACGTTGGCGGTGCCGTCGATCAAGACCGAACCGTCGCTCTGCGGCGTGACTTCTTCCGCCAGCGTCGGTGACATCGAGGTGGTGAAGTCGCCGACGATCTCCTCGAGGATGTCTTCCACCGTAACCAGGCCCTGAATGTCGCCGTACTCGTCGACCACGATGCCGACCTTCTCTTTATTGCGCTGGAACTTCACCAACTGCACGTTGAGCGGCGTGCCTTCCGGCACGAAATAAATCTCGTCGGCGGCGCGCAGCAGGTTCTCTTTGTTGAACTCTTTTTTCTCGGTCATCAGGCGATAGGCTTCGCGCACGCGCAGCATGCCGATCGCATCGTCCAACGAGCTGCGATACAGCACGATGCGGCCGTGTGGCGAGTGGGTCAGCTGGCGCATGATCGACTTCCAGTCGTCGTTGACGTCGATGCCGACGATCTCGGTGCGCGGCACCATGATGTCGTTGACCGTCACCTTTTCCAGATCCAGCACCGAGATCAGCATGTCCTGATTGCGGCGGGAGATCTGCGACTGGGATTCGCGCACGATGGTGCGCAGCTCATCCTTGCTGACGGCGTCGCTGATGCGCACGTTGGTGCGAATGCCGAACAGGCGCAAGGTCAGGCTGGTGATGCCGTTGAGCAGCCAGACCAGCGGGAACATCACCTTTTGCAACGGGGCCAGCAGGACGCTGCTGGGGAAGGCAATACGTTCCGGATAGAGGGCGGCGAAGGTCTTCGGCAGCACTTCGGCGAACAGCAGCACGGCGAAGGTCAGTATGCCGGTCGCGATCGCCACGCCGAGATCGCCATACAGCCGCATGCCGACGATGGTCGCCAGCGCCGAGGCGAGGATGTTGACCAGGTTGTTGCCGATCAGCACCAGGCCGATCAGCCGATCCGGTTTTTGCAGCAGCTTCTCCACCCGACGCGCCGAGCGGTTGCCCTGTTTGGACAGATGACGCAGGCGATAACGGTTGAGCGTCATCATGCCGGTTTCGGAGGCGGAGAAGTAAGCGGAGACCACGATCATGATCACCAGGATAATGATGAGGGTCCCCGTCGACACATGCTCCAATGCAGTATTCCTTATAGAGAGGGAGAATTGAGCCAGGCTGGCCTAGCGCACCATCACCTGCTGAATCAGACGGCTGCCGAAATAGGCGAGCGTCAGCAGGAAGGCGCCGGCGAAGCTGAACCAGACGACGCGGCGGCCGCGCCAGCCTTCATGGTAATGGCCCCACAACAGCACGATATACACGAACCAGGCCATGATCGACAGCACGGCTTTATGCACGTTCTCTTTGCTGAACAGGTTATCCATGTACAGCAGGCCGGTACACAGGGTGAGCGTCAGCAGCACCACGCCGATCTGGGTGATATGGAACATCTTGCGCTCGATGCTCATCAGCGGCGGCATGTCGGCGCTGAAGGTCAGCTTCTTGTTTTTCAACAGGTAGTCGAGCCAGGCGAGCTGCAAGGCGTAGAGTGCAGCGATGATCAGGGTGGCGTAAGAGAACAGCGCCAGACCGATATGCACCATCAATTCCGGGCTGGCCTCCAGGTGAGTGATAAACTCGCCGGGCATAAAGCTGGCGAAGGCCAGGTTGATCATCGCGAAGCTGTAGACGATCGGCAGCAGGAACCAGCCGCGGTCGCGCGAAGCGACGAAGGTCATCACCGAGCAGATGATCAGGCTGACGATAGAACCAATGTTCAGCAGGCTGAGATTCTGCCCGGCGCTGACGTCAAAGATGCGCTGCTGCAGCGCGATGGCGTGGCAAATCAGCGCCACCACCGCCGAGACGAGGGCCAGTCGACGGTATGCGCTGTTCTTCCGCAACAAGCTGGGAATGATCAGTCCAAGGCTGAGCAGGTAGGCCATCAAAGCCACAATGGAGAAAACTGGCATAGCGTTTAATTTTGCTTCGGCGTGGTTAATAGGAGTGTCAGTATAACGTTGCGCGCGTTTCACTCCAACCTATCTCCAACGCTGAGGCAGAGATCCTGCGCGCTTCGTGTTATCATCGGCGCAATTGTGTCGCCGGAGCGGCCTGTCATTACACGTTGAGCATGAGACGATGTTTGAAAATTTAACCGATCGATTGTCGCGCACGTTGCGCAATATCAGCGGCCGCGGGCGGCTGACCGAAGAGAATATCAAGGAAACCCTGCGTGAAGTGCGTATGGCATTGCTGGAAGCGGACGTTGCGCTGCCGGTGGTGCGCGACTTCATCAACCGCGTCAAAGAGAGCGCGGTTGGTCATGAAGTCAACAAGAGCCTGACGCCGGGGCAGGAGTTCGTCAAGATCGTCAAGGGCGAGCTGATCGCCGCGATGGGCGAAGTCAACACCGAGCTGAATCTGGCGGCCCAGCCGCCGGCGGTGGTGCTGATGGCGGGCCTGCAGGGCGCCGGTAAAACCACCAGCGTCGGTAAGCTCGGCAAGTTCCTGAAAGAAAAACAGAAGAAGAAAGTGTTGGTGGTTTCCGCGGACGTTTATCGCCCAGCGGCGATCAAACAGCTGGAAACGCTGGCGGAAGGTGTCGGCATCGATTTCTTCCCGTCTGACGTCAAAGAAAAACCGATCGACATCGTCAATCGCGCGCTGCAACAGGCCAAGCTGAAATTCTACGACGTACTGATCGTCGATACCGCCGGCCGTCTGCACGTTGACGAAGCGATGATGGACGAGATCAAACAGGTGCATGCGGCGATCAAGCCGGTGGAAACCCTGTTCGTGGTTGACGCCATGACCGGCCAGGACGCCGCCAATACCGCCAAGGCGTTTAACGAAGCGCTGCCGCTGACCGGCGTGGTGCTGACCAAGGTCGACGGCGACGCGCGCGGCGGTGCCGCATTGTCCATCCGCCATATCACCGGCAAGCCGATCAAATTCCTCGGCGTGGGCGAGAAGACCGAAGCGCTGGAGCCGTTCTACCCGGATCGCGTGGCATCACGCATCCTGGGCATGGGCGACGTGCTGTCACTGATCGAAGATATCGAAAGCAAGGTCGACCGCGAGCAGGCGGAGAAACTGGCCAACAAGCTGAAGAAGGGCGACGGTTTCGATCTGACCGACTTCCTGGAGCAGCTCAAGCAGATGCGCAACATGGGCGGTATGGCCAACATGTTGAGCAAGCTGCCGGGCGCGGGCCAACTGCCGGACAACGTCAAATCGCAGATGGACGACAAAGTGCTGGTGCGCATGGAGGCGATCATCAACTCGATGACGCTGAAAGAGCGCGCCAAACCTGAAATCATCAAGGGCTCGCGCAAGCGCCGCATCGCGATGGGGGCCGGCATGCAGGTGCAGGACGTCAACCGCTTGCTGAAGCAGTTCGACGAAATGCAGCGTATGATGAAGAAGATGAAGAAAGGCGGTATGGCGAAGATGATGCGCGGCATGAAAGGTATGATGCCACCGGGCTTCCCAGGCCGCTGATGGGCCTCCGCACGCTGAGTGCGGGCGCTTTCAGCATTCGCCGTTCGCGGTGAAAACCGCCCGAAATTTGACAGGCTGCAAAAGTTGTCCCCTGCGATCGACGCTTTAGATTGCTTTTTGCGCCAAAATGAGTAAAATTTTCGGGCTTTTTATATTGCAACCGGGCCCCGTCCCTCAATGGGGCCCGGCTGTTTTATTAACTAAAGAGGATGTTATGGTAACAATTCGTTTGGCACGTGGCGGCGCTAAAAAGCGTCCGTTCTATCAAGTAGTAGTGACCGACAGCCGCAACGCTCGTGATGGTCGTTTCATCGAGCGCGTTGGCTTCTTCAACCCGATCGCTTCCGGTCAGGCTGAAGCACTGCGTCTGGACCTGGACCGCATCGAGCACTGGGTTGGTTTGGGTGCAACCGTTTCTGATCGCGTTCACGCGCTGATCAAAGACGCTAAGAAAGCAGCTTAATCTGTCGCGGTGGTGGCAATGAGCAAGCAACTCAAACCGGTAGCGCCTAAGCAGCCGATTGTACTCGGTAAAATGGGGTCCGCTTACGGCATTCGTGGTTGGCTCAGAGTGTTTTCATCCACCGAGAACGCCGAAAGCATTTTTGACTATCAGCCGTGGTTTATCCAGCAGGCGGGTCAGTGGCAGCATATCGAGTTGGAAGACTGGAAGCGCCACAGTCAGGATCTGATCATCAAGGTCAAAGGCATTGACGATCGGGACGCGGCGAATCTGCTGACTAATCGCGAGATTATGGTGGATTCTGAGCAACTTCCTCCGCTGGAGGGTGACGATTACTACTGGAAAGACCTGATGGGCTGCCAGGTAGTCACCACCGCCGGCTACGAGCTGGGTAAAGTCATCGATATGATGGAAACCGGCTCGAACGATGTGATGGTTGTGAAAGCGAACCTGAAAGATGCGTTCGGCATGAAGGAGCGGTTGATTCCGTTTCTTCATGGGCAGGTTATCAAGAAAGTCGATCTCACTGCCCGCGTGATTGAGGCAGATTGGGATCCTGGTTTTTGACCCCCGGATCAAACGGTCGAAGCAAGTGGAATAACGGTAAGGGGATTGGCTTGTGTTCATCGGTATTGTAAGCCTGTTTCCTGAGATGTTCCGCGCTATCACCGATTACGGGGTGACTGGCCGGGCAGTAAAAAATGGCCTGCTGAGCGTGCAGTGTTGGAGTCCTCGCGACTTCACCTACGACCGGCATCGTACCGTGGACGATCGCCCTTACGGCGGCGGCCCGGGAATGCTGATGATGGTGCAACCTTTACGGGAAGCCATTCATGCGGCGAAAGCAGCGGCAGGCGAGGGAGCAAAGGTGATTTATCTGTCACCTCAGGGGCGCAAGCTGGATCAAACCGGCGTGTGCGAACTGGCGGCCAATCAGAAGATGATTCTGGTATGCGGCCGTTACGAAGGGATAGACGAGCGCGTAATCCAAGCCGAAATTGACGAAGAATGGTCAATCGGCGATTACGTTCTCAGCGGCGGGGAACTGCCGGCAATGACCCTGATTGATTCAGTCGCCCGTTTCATACCGGGTGTGCTGGGCCATCAGGCCTCAGCGGAGGAAGACTCCTTCGCCGACGGATTGCTGGACTGCCCGCACTATACCCGCCCAGAGGTGTTGGAAGGGATGGAGGTACCGCCAGTTCTGCTGTCGGGTAACCATGCCGAGATACGTCGTTGGCGCTTAAAGCAGTCGCTGGGCCGAACCTGGCTTAGAAGACCTGAACTTCTAGAAAGCCTAGCTCTGACTGACGAGCAAGCGGTGTTGCTGGCTGAGTTCCAACGGGAACATCAGGCCAGGCAACAGGACTATGAAGGAAACGTCTGACAACAGACGGGACCGATATATCAGTTTACCTAGGGTAAGAGACATATTATGAGCAACATTATTAAGCAACTTGAACAAGAGCAGATGAAACAAGACGTACCTGCATTCCGTCCGGGTGATTCCGTGGAAGTGAAGGTATGGGTCGTTGAAGGTAGCAAAAAACGTCTGCAGGCATTCGAGGGCGTGGTTATCGCTATCCGTAACCGCGGTCTGCACTCTGCATTCACTGTTCGTAAGATTTCCAACGGCGAAGGTGTTGAGCGCGTATTCCAGACTCACTCCCCAGTAATCGACAGCATTGCTGTGAAACGTCGTGGTGCCGTTCGTAAAGCTAAACTGTACTACCTGCGTGAGCGTACTGGTAAGGCTGCTCGTATCAAAGAGCGTCTGAACCGCGTTGGCTAACGCTGCATCCAAAAGTTAATAGTTATCAGGGGTTGGCATTATGCCAACCCCTTTTTTTATCTTAAATCTCGACTGGTTACATTTGCGAGATTTCGTCTGCGCGCCGCCAACATAATAAAGCCTGCATAAGCAGGCTTTTTGCATTATAGCGCCGCGGCGCTTTGTTTATGCTGACTCTCCGGCGGGTGAGGCTGCGCCGGGATAATGTCATCGCCAGGTTTGACGATCACCCGCGCGACGGACTCGTGCGTGGCGAACGTGCAGCTGCAATTGATGTTGCGGCATTGATGGTAACGCTCTTTGGTCGACTCGCTCAGATAGCGGCTGGAGCGAGTGTGGGCCACGTGACCGCATAGTGGACAGTGCATCATAAGAACCCCCTTGAACAAATTAAGTGAAATTGTTGTGGCATCACCCTTTGGCGAGCGAACTCGTCATGATGAGGCAATCCCCTGCAAGCACAGTGCGCGTTCCATGGCGCGTCGCTGTTCCAGCCCCTTATTTTTCTTTCCGTTTACGTAAATCCAGCGTGGTAACTGATCGCAGGCCTGCCGCCACTGGCGCTGTTGCAGCAGCGCGACCAGCGTAGAGTGGCAGGCTGCGCCGACGCCCACATTGAAGGCGAAGGCGATCACTGCGTCATAGGTTTGTTGCGAGAGCGTATGCGGCAGGCAAGCGGCCATGCCGCGTTCGGTGCGGCGAACATCGTCTACCAAATCCACCGCGGCTTTGCGTTCATCTATCATCTTGTCTGGGATGACGCCGGCAGTGTGTCCAATGCCCTGTGTCCACACCCCGGCGCTACACTGGTAAGGCGACAGGCGGCAGCCTTCGAGATCGGCGATCAGCCTGAGGCCGGCTTCTGAGGTTTGCAGCTCGCCAAATGACGGCAATAGCACGGCGATGGCCAAAACGGTGGCGACGCTGCAGTGCTTAACGATTGCATTCATCGTAAATTTTCCTCCGTGATGCCGCATTGCGTTCAATAGCCTTCAAGATCTGCAGGCTTTTACGTCGGTAGTACCAGTTCACCAGAAACGTGCCGATGCCTACCGCCGCACCGACTAGAAAGGCAATGTCCTGCGGTGACAGCTTGCCGAGCCAGGCGAGAAACAACGCCATGGCGTAGGTGATGAATGAGGTGATTTTCTCCATAGCTTATGCTCGCTTTGTTTACAGTCTCTCGGGAGCTGTGGCGGCTATCGATGCGTTTCTGGCCACTCTCTATCGAAATCCATCATGCTCCGAGGCTGTATAATAATTACTGTATATGCATACAGTATTAAGCTATTTGCTAAAGTCGTCAATGGGTGGGGTGAATATTTTTAGCAGATTGTGCAAAAGAGGGCGGCAGGCATAAAAAAAGCCCATCAATGATGGGCTTTGAGAAATATTGGGGGGAAATTACAGGCCGTAGACCAGCGTGACTGAGGTCGTCGTGTCGGTGTTCTTCGGCGCCGAGGCCGGCGGTTTGCTGTTGTAGGTCACGGTGTAAGCCACGCGCAGCGAGAAGCGATCGTTGATCGCCACGTTCAACGCGCTTTCCGAGTTCAGCGTGGTTTCTTCGTTCGCCAGTGCGGAAACGCCCTGAATGAACTTGGTGTTGTCGGTCAGCTGATAGGAATAGTTGGCCGCGCCATAGGCCAACCCTTTGGTCGAGCGGCCGCCGCCATGGTATTCGTCATGGCGCACGCCGGGACCGAATTCCACCCGCAGATCGCTAAGCGGCCCGTTGAGGAGTTGACGGCCGTAGCCGCCGGTCAGCGTGGAGCGTGAGTCGTAACCGTTGAAACGGTCGCTCAGCCAGCTGGCCTGGCCGAACAGGTAGTTGCGATCGGTCAGGTTATAGCGCGTTCGGCCACCGGCCTGGTATTTTTCGGACGAGCGCACGTTGGAGGAGGTGGTGTTGTTAGCCGCCCCCCACAGGCTGTACGCCGCGTCGCTGTTGAACCAGGTCATGTTGGTGTTGGCAAGCAGGGTGGAGCTCTGCGAGTTGCCTGACTGGGCGTTGTAGCCCGCCTGCACGTTGCCTTCGAATGGTTTCTTGGCGGTGGCCGGATCGTCCATCGCGGTGAAAAGCGTATTGTCGGCAAAGGCTGAAACACTGGTGAAAGTCGTTAAGCAGCAAATATACAGCGGAAAAGCGCGACGAGCGCGAGAAGAGAGCATCTTGGATCCAGTTGTTAAGGGTGGTTATTGTTGATGACGGTCACATTATATCGGTTCATTTCAGCGACAAAAATAGCCGCTATTAGCTTAAGTTTTTAATTTTTATTCCTCATTTATTCGCTTTTCTTCTACTGAAATTCATCGCTTTCGGCGGCATTTCGTGCTGAGTCTGACGGTATCCGCGCCTGCCCGTTCGTTGGCGCCGAGACGGGCGGCGTATCTTGATTGTAAAACAAGTTGTACATATATGTTTACGATTTGGGGCTTTCGCCGGGAAGGCGAATAGGTGCGTTTTGAGGCGCTTGTGAATTTATTATTTAATTGAATTTGTTTGTTTTTATTGTATTTTCTTGATGTGTTTATGCATGTTATCTCATAAGAGAAATTATGGTAATTTTTTATTTACGGAAATTGGATTGAAAACTTTACATATCGTGATAGGGTAGAGCCCTGAAACGCTCAATGTTCCATTTCAACGCATAACGCCAAACGACAGGAATAGCATCATGCAAAAAGACGCGCTCAATAACGTACACATCAGTGCAGAACAGGTTCTCATCACGCCGGAGGAGCTGAAGAACCAGTTCCCGCTCAGCGCCGACGACGAAAATGAAATCGCCACCGCGCGTAACACCATCGCCAACATTTTGCAGGGGCGCGATCATCGCCTGTTGGTCGTGTGTGGGCCTTGTTCGATCCACGATCCGGATGCGGCACTGGACTACGCCCGTCGTTTGAAAACCCTGGCGGCTGACTTGAGCGATCAGCTGTATATCGTTATGCGCGTTTATTTTGAAAAACCCAGAACCACTGTCGGCTGGAAAGGTTTGATCAACGATCCGTACATGGACGGTTCGTTTGACGTTGAAGCAGGCTTGCATATCGCGCGTCGCCTGTTGCTGGATCTGGTGGGCATGGGCTTG
Organism: Serratia bockelmannii; assembly: GCF_051803255.1. NCBI lineage: Bacteria > Pseudomonadati > Pseudomonadota > Gammaproteobacteria > Enterobacterales > Yersiniaceae > Serratia > Serratia bockelmannii. Next base: position 905,068 of record NZ_CP196512.1, read on the forward strand.
CCGTTGGCTACCGAAGCGTTGGATCCGAACAGCCCGCAGTACCTGGGGGACTTGTTCAGCTGGTCGGCGATCGGTGCGCGTACCACCGAATCGCAGACCCACCGTGAAATGGCTTCTGGCCTGTCGATGCCGGTCGGGTTCAAAAACGGCACCGACGGCAGCCTGGGTACCGCCATCAATGCCATGCGCGCCGCCGCTATGCCGCACCGCTTCGTCGGCATCAACCAGGCGGGCCAGGTTTGCTTGCTGCAGACTCAGGGCAATCCGGACGGGCACGTGATCCTGCGCGGCGGTAAAACCCCGAACTACAGCGCCGAGCACGTTGCGGCCTGTGAAAAACAGATGCTCGAGGCGGGACTCCATCCGTCCTTGATGATAGATTGCAGCCATGGCAACTCGAATAAAGACTATCGCCGTCAGCCGGCGGTGGCCGAGTCCGTGGTGGAGCAGATTAAAGCGGGTAACCGCTCGATTACCGGCATTATGCTGGAGAGCCATCTGCATGAGGGCAATCAGTCTTCCGAACAGCCGCGTGCTGACATGCGTTACGGCGTATCCGTCACCGACGCCTGCATCGACTGGGAGAGGACGGAAACGCTGCTGCGCCACATGCATCAGGAACTCGGCGCTGCGCTGAAGGCACGCACGGGAGAAAAGTAAGTTATGGTGGCAGAACTGACCGCGCTGCGCGATCAAATCGACGAGGTGGACAAAGCGTTGCTGGATCTGCTGGCGAAACGCCTGCATCTGGTAGCGGAAGTGGGGGAGGTGAAAAGCCGCCACGGTTTACCGGTTTATGTGCCGGAGCGCGAGGCGGCGATGCTGGCCTCGCGCCGCCAGGAGGCGGAAAACCTCGGCGTGCCGCCGGATTTGATCGAGGACGTCTTGCGCCGTGTGATGCGCGAATCGTACGTCAGCGAGAACGATAAAGGTTTTAAAACTCTGTGCCCGCAGCTGCGGCCGATCGTCATCATCGGCGGCAACGGCCAGATGGGCCGGCTGTTCAACCGTCTGCTGACGCTGTCGGGTTATCAGGTCAGGGTATTGGATCAGGAAGATTGGCCGCAGGCGGAACAGCTGTTGGCGGATGCCGGTATGGTGATCGTCAGCGTGCCGATCCACGTGACCGAGCAGGTGATAAGCCGCCTGCCGCCGTTGCCTGACGACTGTATTCTGGTGGATTTGGCGTCGGTGAAGAATCGTCCGCTGCATGCGATGTTGGCGGCGCACAGCGGCCCGGTGGTGGGGTTGCATCCGATGTTTGGTCCGGACGTGGGCAGCGTGGCGAAGCAGGTGGTGGTTTACTGCGATGGCCGCCAACCGGAGGCTTACCAATGGCTGCTTGAACAGCTGCAGGTGTGGGGGGCGCGGCTGCATCGTATCAGCGCGGTCGAACACGATCAGAATATGGCGTTTATTCAGGCGCTGCGGCACTTCGCCACCTTCGCCTACGGGCTGCACCTGGCGGAAGAGAACGTGCAACTGGAGCAGCTGCTGGCGCTCTCCTCGCCGATCTACCGGCTGGAGCTGGCGATGGTTGGCCGCCTGTTCGCGCAGGATCCGCAGCTGTACGCTGACATCATCATGTCGTCGGAAGAAAACGTGGCGCTGATTAAGCGTTACTACCAGCGCTTCGGCGAGGCGATCAAGCTGTTGGAGCATGGCGACAAACAGGCGTTTATCGATAGCTTCCGCAAGGTAGAGCATTGGTTCGGCGATTACGCCCAGCGCTTTCTGGTGGAGAGCCGCACGCTGTTGCGGCAGGCTAACGACAGCCGGCAGTGAAACGCGGGCAGTAAACGTAAAGGGTTCGGCCAAGCCGAACCCTTTTTTATGGTTTCAGGATGGGTTGACCGGCACCACGGTGTCGCTCGGGTAACAGCCCAGCACCTTCAGCGAGCGGGTGATTGGCGTCAGATCGCGCAGCGCTTTTTGCATCGCCTCGGCGCGTAGGTTGGCCTGCACATCGATATAAAACATCTCTTCCCACGGATTGCCGTTGATCGGGCGTGACTCCAGCTTGGTCATGATGATGCCGTTGTCGCGCAGTACCAGCAGCGCTTCGACCAGTGCGCCGGATTGTTGGCCGGTCGCCATGATCAGCGTGGTTTTGGCCGGCACCTGTTCGGAGACGTCGATCGCTTTGCGCGCCAGGACGATAAAACGGGTGATGTTCTGCTGCTGGTTGGCGAGGTTGTGTTCCAGCACCTGCAGCCCATACAGTGCGCCGCCGGCTTCGCTGCCCAGAGCAGCCACCTTCGGCGAATTCAGCTTGGCGACTTTCTCCATCGCGGCCGCTGTGCTTTCAGTGTATTCGATTTTCCAGTGTGGGAAGCGGTTCAGGAACTGACTGCACTGCTGGAACGGTTGCGGGTGGCTGTAGACGGTTTCAATCTGGCTCAGATCGCTGTCGCCGGCAATCAGAACGCAGTGGTTGATCGGGTTGGTCAGTTCGCCGACGATCGACAGGCTGGTGTGCTGCAGCAGATCGTACACCTCGTTAATCGACCCGGAGCTGGTGTTCTCGATAGGCAGAATCGCATAGTCCGCCTGGCCGGTTTCCACCTGGGTGAAGATATCCTGAAACTTCTGGCAGCCGCATTCGATCAGCTGATCGAAGTGGCGGGCAGCGTATTGGCGTGCTGCCAGATGTGAGTAAGAGCCTTTTGGGCCGAGGAAGGCGATGCGGGCGGAATGTTGGCTGACGGGGTTGAGCTGGTGCTGTAGCAACGCCTGCTGGGTCAGGACGGAATCTTCGATGATCAGTTGAAACAGGCGGGTGACGTAAAAGCCGTCCAGGTCGTAAGGCTTGGCGGCGGCGATCAGCGCATCCAGCAGATCGCGCTCGCGCTCTTTATCGCGGATCGGGCGATGAGAGTGCAGCTTGGTCTTGCCGACTTCGATCGCCAGCTCACGGCGTTCCGCCAGCAGGGCCAACAGTTTCAAGTCCAGTGCGCTGATGCGCTCGCGCAGCACCAATAACGGGTTGTCAGTCATAATCAGCTTCCGCCTTCAGTTCTTATTCGTTGTAAAACAGCCATAAAAAAAGCCTCCTGTTTCCAGGAGGCTTTGTTGTTCGTCTTCGCATTCTTTCTTACACGACGAAACGCCTCCCAGTCAGGGGAAGGTAAAAAAGAATGCGAAGAAAAACGGTGTGCGTGGCATGGTCTACCTAAGGTTAATGCGAACAGGTTTTAAAGTAACCGCTGGCTTTTACCCCGTCAACAAAAATACCCGACAAAAAACGCGCCCTCGGGCGCGTTTGATGCGGCAATCGCTGTCGGACGGTTATTCCTGCTCTTGCGTGACTTCCGGCACGATGTCTTTCACGCTGGCATTGCAGCGGCGCGCTTCGCCTTTATGCTGCACCTTGTTCAACTGGCGTTCCAGCTTGGCGATCAGCTCATTAACGGCGGTGTACATGTCATCATGTTTGGCGCTGGCGACCAGCGGGCCGTTAGGCGTGGTAATGGTAGCGTCGGCGACAAACCCCTGCGGTTCTTTAGATAAGACGATATGTGGGTTTATCAGCTGGGTCTGCCATTTTTCCAGTTTGGTGAGACGGTCTTCGACGTGATTGCGGATTGCGGGAGTGATATCCATTTGTTTGCTGGTAATGTTCAATGTCATATAACTTACCTCTCTGTCTTTCCGTCTTGGTGAACCCAGCATACCCCGCTTTTTGTTTAAATGCGTGATGTAAATCACGATTTTTTGTCACTTTTTGCAAAGTTAGTTCAATCTGTGATTCAGCATTTGAATTGGCTATCTAATGCTTGAGAGTTGCCGCCGGATGGCGCATTATCGATGAGTTGACCGGTGAGGAGCGCTAGCTAACACCGTGTTTTTACTTGTGTATTTTTCCAGTGAAAACCCGGTCGACGCCAGTAAAAGACCACCTCCTGAGGAGGTGGCTTTACATGACGCCCCCTAAAAGGGGGCAATTTTCGAGTTAATCCTGCAACAACTCCATCTGCTGTTCGATCTCTTGGTCCTTCTTATCCTGATACTTCACGTATCGCCTGATGATTTCTTCGTTTACTCCTACCGTATCGACAAAGTATCCCCTTGCCCAAAAATGATTGCCCCACAACTTCTTTCGTATATGTGGGAAACGATTGTAAAGCCGGATTGCACTGCGTCCTTTCAGGACGCCCATCAACGTCGAAATCGATAGCTTCGGGGGGACTATCACGACCAGATGCACATGATCTGGCTGAATATTTAGCTCAAGAACTTCACAGTCCTTCATGTTGCAGAGGATATAAATTGTTCGGTAGAGCTCTTTGCCCACCTTGTCGCGGAGGATTTTAAATCGATACTTCGGCGTCCAAACCAGGTGGTATTTGCAACGCCAGAACACATGTGATGAACTCCTGTATAAACCCATGTTGGTGATTTCCTTCTTACTTGTGGTGAGTAAGCTGGAATATTCCGGCATGGGTTTCCTTCAGGCTAGAGCCTCACAGGTTCAATCACCACCTCCTTAGGAGGTGGTTTAAGGCTTACAATGAAAACGGCAGCCGAGGCTGCCGTTTTGTTTTTCTGCCGTTACCGACGCGCGCTTATTGCGGGTTGGCGGCGATCACTTTGGCCACTTTGTCAGCCTGGCCGTTCAGCTGCAGCTGCTTGTAGGCATTTTCCATCAGCGGCAACACGTCGTGCGTCGCTTTGGTATCCGGGAATTCACGCAACATCTGTTCGGCGCGATTAACGACCGCGACGTAAGCACCGCGTTTAGTGTAGTATTCCGCCACCGAAAGCTCATACTTGGCCAAGCGGTCTTTCAAATACACCAAACGCTTGTTGGCGTCGGTCGCGTATTGGCTGTTCGGGTATTGCTGAATCAACTGGCTGAAGTCGCGGAACGCAGCGCGAGCGTGCTGAGGATCGCGGTCAGAACGGTCAACCCCGAAGAAGCCCTGCAGCGCGCTGTCATCGAGCGCCATGTCGGTCAGGCCGCGCATGTACATCACGTAATCGATGTTCGGGTGCGTCGGGTTCAGACGCATGAAGCGATCGATGGATGCCTGAGCCATCGGCAAGTCGGCGGCCTTATAGTAGGCGTAAATCAAATCCAGCTGGACCTGCTGGGAATACGGCCCGAAAGGATAGCGGTTATCTAACGCTTCGAGTTGCGTAATCGCGCCCTTGAAGTTACCGTCCTGCAGTTTTTGCTGCGCGGTAGCATAGATTTCCGAAGGTGGGTTGTCGGGAACCGCATCCTTGGATGTGGAGCAACCTGCCAGCGCCAGGCTCAACGTGGCTGCCGCCACCAGATATTTCATACGCGTCATGACGTTTTGATTATCCTCAGGGTGTTATTCCGGGAGACTGTCCGTTAAGCTCCCGACAAAGACCAGGTACAATAGCACATTATATTAAACGGCATCGCCGTGAAAACCCAACGTTAACGAAGAAGCTGCATATGGCACAACAAGTACAACTCACCGCAACGGTGGCCGAATCTCAACTCGGACAACGTTTAGATCAGGCTTTGGCCGAATTGTTCCCTGATTATTCACGATCTCGCATAAAAGAGTGGATCCTGGGCGATCGGGTGAAGGTCAATGGCAAAACGTCAAACAAACCGAAAGAGAAGGTGCTGGGCGGAGAGACAGTCGCCATCGATGCACAGATTGAAGAAGAGGCGCGTTGGGAGCCACAGGATATCGCGCTGGATATTGTCTATGAAGACAGCGACATCCTGGTGATCAACAAGCCGCGCGATTTGGTGGTGCATCCCGGCGCCGGTAACCCGGATGGTACGGTGCTCAATGCGCTGTTGTATCACTACCCGGAAATTGCCGACGTGCCGCGTGCCGGCATCGTGCACCGTCTGGATAAAGACACCACCGGCCTGATGGTGGTGGCGAAAACCGTGCCGGCGCAAACCCGGCTGGTGGAGGCGCTGCAGGCGCGTGAAATCACCCGTGAATACGAAGCGGTGGCGATCGGTACCATGACCGCCGGCGGTACGGTAGAAGAGCCTATCGCGCGCCATTCCACCAAGCGTACCCACATGGCGGTGCACCCGATGGGTAAGCCGGCGGTAACGCACTACCGCATCATGGAACACTTCCGTGCGCATACTCGCCTGCGCCTGCGCCTGGAAACCGGCCGTACTCACCAGATCCGCGTGCACATGGCCTATATCAGCCATCCGCTGGTGGGCGATCCGCTGTACGGCGGCCGTCCACGTCCGCCGAAAGGTGCTTCGGAAGCCTTCATCAGCACGCTGCGCGGCTTTGACCGTCAGGCGCTGCACGCCACCATGCTGCGTTTGTATCATCCGATCAGCGGCATCCAGATGGAGTGGCATGCGCCGCTGCCGCAGGACATGGTTGATCTGATCAACGCGCTGAAGGCGGACACCGAAGAATTCAAAGATCAGATGGACTGGTAATGAGCTCGCTCATTCTGCCTGACTGGCCGTTGCCTCCCGGCGTTAAAGCTTGCAGTACCACGCGCGGCGGCGGCGTCAGCCTGCCGCCTTATGACTCGCTGAACCTCGGCACCCACGTCGGTGACGAGGAGCAAGCGGTGACACGCAATCGGGAACGATTGGTTATCGCCGCCGGTTTGCCGCAGATGCCGGTGTGGCTCGAGCAGGTGCACGGCACTCGCGTGGTGACGTTGACGGGGAAAGCACCTGCCGATTTGCGGGCGGATGCGGTGTACAGCAATGTGCCGGGGCAGGTGTGTGCCGTGATGACGGCGGATTGTCTGCCGGTGTTGTTCTGCTCGCAGCACGGTGACGAAGTGGCTGCCGCCCACGCCGGCTGGCGCGGATTGTGCCACGGCGTGCTGGAGCAAACCGTGGCGGCGTTCAGCGCCGCACCGAGCCAGATTAGCGCCTGGCTGGGGCCGGCGATCGGTCCGCAGCAGTTTGAGGTCGGGCCAGAGGTGCGGGCCGCTTTCATGGCGGAAGATGCTGAAGCTGCAGCGGCATTTACCCCGCACGGCGATAAGTTTTTGGCTAATATCTACCTGCTGGCTCGCCAACGCTTGTTGCGTGCAGGCGTTCAGGCCATCTATGGTGGCGATCGCTGCACGGTTAACGAAACGAGCCATTTTTTCTCCTATCGACGCGACGGAATAACCGGACGTCTGGCAAGTTTAATCTGGCTGATATAACCTATTGAATTAGGACGATCCAACGACGCATGGCGTTGTACCGAAAATTTAGCGTCGAGATAACCTTGAAAATTTGAGGGATGACCTCATTTAATCTCCAGTAGCAATTTCGACCCATCTTGGAGGTGTTATGCGTCTGGATCGTCTTACCAACAAATTCCAGCTTGCCCTCGCCGATGCCCAGTCACTAGCCCTTGGGCACGACAACCAGTTTATTGAACCGCTACATCTGATGAGCGCCCTGCTCAATCAGGAAGGGGGCACGGTTCGTCCACTATTAACTTCCGCAGGTATCGATGCCGGGCGTGTGCGCACCGAAATCGAACAGGCACTGTCCCGTTTACCGCAGGTAGAAGGCACCGGTGGCGACGTTCAACCGTCCCACGAGCTGGTGCGCGTCCTGAACCTGTGCGACAAGCTGGCGCAGAAGCGCGCGGACAAATTCATTTCTTCCGAGCTGTTTGTGCTTGCGGTGCTGGAAGACCGCGGCTCGTTGACCGACTTGTTGAAAGCGGCCGGCGCGACGGCCGACAAAATCAGCAAAGCCATTGAACAAATGAGAGGCGGTGACAGCGTGGAAGATCAAGGCGCCGAAGACCAACGGCAAGCATTGAAGAAATACACGATCGATCTGACCGAGCGCGCCGAGCAGGGCAAGCTTGATCCGGTGATCGGCCGTGACGAAGAGATCCGCCGCACCATCCAGGTGCTGCAACGTCGTACCAAAAACAACCCGGTGCTGATCGGCGAGCCTGGCGTGGGTAAAACCGCCATCGTCGAAGGCCTGGCGCAGCGCATCATCAACGGCGAAGTGCCGGAAGGGCTGAAGCACAAGCGCGTATTGTCCCTCGATATGGGCGCCTTGATCGCCGGGGCCAAATATCGCGGCGAGTTTGAAGAGCGTCTGAAAGGCGTGCTCAACGATCTGGCCAAGCAGGAAGGCAGCGTTATCCTGTTTATCGACGAATTGCACACCATGGTCGGCGCCGGTAAGGCGGATGGCGCGATGGATGCAGGCAACATGCTGAAGCCGGCGCTGGCGCGCGGCGAGCTGCACTGCGTTGGCGCGACTACGCTCGACGAGTATCGTCAATATATAGAGAAGGATGCGGCGCTCGAACGTCGTTTCCAGAAAGTGTATGTGGCGGAGCCGAGCGTGGAAGACACCATCGCTATCCTGCGCGGCCTGAAAGAGCGTTATGAACTGCACCACCACGTGCAAATCACCGACCCGGCCATCGTGGCGGCGGCAACGCTTTCGCACCGCTATATCGCCGATCGTCAATTGCCGGACAAGGCTATTGACCTTATCGACGAAGCGGCGTCCAGCATTCGCATGCAGATGGACTCTAAGCCGGAGTCGCTCGACAGGCTTGAGCGCCGCATCATCCAATTGAAGCTGGAACAGCAGGCGCTGAATAAAGAGTCTGACGACGCCAGCAAGAAACGCCTGGACATGCTCAGCGATGAGCTGGGGCAGAAAGAGCGCGAATATTCTGAGCTGGAAGAAGAGTGGAAGGCGGAAAAAGCGTCGCTCTCCGGCACCCAGAACATCAAGGCTGAACTCGAGCAGGCCAAAATCACCCTGGAGCAGGCGCGCCGCGTCGGCGATCTGGGGCGGATGTCGGAACTGCAGTACGGCAAGATCCCTGAGCTGGAGAAACAGCTCGCCGCCGCTACGCAGGCCGAAGGCAAGAGCATGAAGCTGTTGCGTAACCGGGTGACCGATGCGGAGATTGCTGAAGTGCTGGCGCGTGCCACCGGGATCCCGGTGGCCAGAATGCTGGAAGGTGAGCGCGACAAGCTGCTGCGCCTGGAGCAAGAACTGCATTCGCGAGTGATTGGCCAAGACGAAGCGGTCAGCGCGGTCTCCAATGCGATCCGCCGCAGCCGTGCGGGGCTGTCCGATCCTAATCGGCCGATCGGTTCGTTCCTGTTCCTCGGCCCGACCGGGGTGGGGAAAACCGAGCTCTGCAAGGCACTGGCTTCGTTCCTGTTCGACAGCGACGACGCTATGGTGCGTATCGATATGTCCGAGTTTATGGAGAAACACTCCGTGTCGCGTCTGGTCGGTGCGCCTCCAGGTTATGTCGGTTATGAAGAGGGCGGCTACCTGACGGAAGCCGTACGTCGCCGGCCTTATTCGGTGATTCTGCTGGATGAAGTCGAGAAAGCGCATCCGGACGTGTTCAATATTCTGTTGCAGGTGTTGGATGACGGCCGCCTGACCGATGGTCAAGGCCGTACCGTCGATTTCCGCAATACTGTGGTGATCATGACGTCCAACCTGGGGTCCGATCTGATCCAGGAGCATTTCGGTCAGATGAACTACGCGCAGATGAAAGAGTCGGTGATGGAGATGGTGAGTCACCACTTCCGTCCGGAGTTCATCAACCGTATCGACGAAGTGGTGGTGTTCCACCCGCTGGGCGAGAAACACATTGCCGCGATCGCCAAGATTCAGCTGTCGCGTCTGTATAAGCGTTTGGAAGAGCGCGGTTACGAAGTGACCATGACCGAACCGGCCCTGGCTCTGTTGAGCAAAACCGGTTACGACCCTGTGTATGGTGCGCGTCCGTTGAAGCGTGCTATTCAGCAGGAGATCGAGAACCCGCTGGCGCAGCAAATCCTGTCTGGCAAGCTGATCCCCGGCAAGCTGGTAACGCTGGATGTGGAAAACGACCATATCGTTGCACGCCAATAACGGCAATTAAGCGTAATAAAGATGAAAGGGAGCGGGTGGCCGCTCCCTTTTCTTTACCTTCGTTTGTCCCTGTTTACAGGGTTTGCCGCTATTACTGTGCTAAAACCGGTATTTTCTGACTAATAAACATCCTAAAAAGGCGTTTTTGGTGATTATTTGAACGCTTGAAAAGTTTTTTGCATTTAGGGGTTGCGGCCCGCCGAGAACTCCCTATAATGCGCCTCCACTGACCGGGAACAACGACTGACAAGCCGCCGGGTCAGCGAGAAGAAAGCGAAATAAACGCTTGACTCTCAGGGCGAAAAGCGTAATATACGCAGCCCGCGCCGATGAGTTTCTCGGCACTGCTCTTTAACAATTTATCAGACAATCTGTGTGGGCACTCCACAAGACGATATCCAGCATCTTCGGATGCAAAAAAATATCAAGTCTTGAAGAGTGACTAACTGAAGTAAAATTCATGCAGTAAATCTTTGAGCATCGCTTCTCGAGTGGAAGCAAATCAAGCTTTTAATTGAAGAGTTTGATCATGGCTCAGATTGAACGCTGGCGGCAGGCTTAACACATGCAAGTCGAGCGGTAGCACAGGGGAGCTTGCTCCCTGGGTGACGAGCGGCGGACGGGTGAGTAATGTCTGGGAAACTGCCTGATGGAGGGGGATAACTACTGGAAACGGTAGCTAATACCGCATAACGTCGCAAGACCAAAGAGGGGGACCTTCGGGCCTCTTGCCATCAGATGTGCCCAGATGGGATTAGCTAGTAGGTGGGGTAATGGCTCACCTAGGCGACGATCCCTAGCTGGTCTGAGAGGATGACCAGCCACACTGGAACTGAGACACGGTCCAGACTCCTACGGGAGGCAGCAGTGGGGAATATTGCACAATGGGCGCAAGCCTGATGCAGCCATGCCGCGTGTGTGAAGAAGGCCTTCGGGTTGTAAAGCACTTTCAGCGAGGAGGAAGGTGGTGAACTTAATACGTTCATCAATTGACGTTACTCGCAGAAGAAGCACCGGCTAACTCCGTGCCAGCAGCCGCGGTAATACGGAGGGTGCAAGCGTTAATCGGAATTACTGGGCGTAAAGCGCACGCAGGCGGTTTGTTAAGTCAGATGTGAAATCCCCGGGCTCAACCTGGGAACTGCATTTGAAACTGGCAAGCTAGAGTCTCGTAGAGGGGGGTAGAATTCCAGGTGTAGCGGTGAAATGCGTAGAGATCTGGAGGAATACCGGTGGCGAAGGCGGCCCCCTGGACGAAGACTGACGCTCAGGTGCGAAAGCGTGGGGAGCAAACAGGATTAGATACCCTGGTAGTCCACGCTGTAAACGATGTCGATTTGGAGGTTGTGCCCTTGAGGCGTGGCTTCCGGAGCTAACGCGTTAAATCGACCGCCTGGGGAGTACGGCCGCAAGGTTAAAACTCAAATGAATTGACGGGGGCCCGCACAAGCGGTGGAGCATGTGGTTTAATTCGATGCAACGCGAAGAACCTTACCTACTCTTGACATCCAGAGAACTTAGCAGAGATGCTTTGGTGCCTTCGGGAACTCTGAGACAGGTGCTGCATGGCTGTCGTCAGCTCGTGTTGTGAAATGTTGGGTTAAGTCCCGCAACGAGCGCAACCCTTATCCTTTGTTGCCAGCGGTTCGGCCGGGAACTCAAAGGAGACTGCCAGTGATAAACTGGAGGAAGGTGGGGATGACGTCAAGTCATCATGGCCCTTACGAGTAGGGCTACACACGTGCTACAATGGCATATACAAAGAGAAGCGACCTCGCGAGAGCAAGCGGACCTCATAAAGTATGTCGTAGTCCGGATTGGAGTCTGCAACTCGACTCCATGAAGTCGGAATCGCTAGTAATCGTAGATCAGAATGCTACGGTGAATACGTTCCCGGGCCTTGTACACACCGCCCGTCACACCATGGGAGTGGGTTGCAAAAGAAGTAGGTAGCTTAACCTTCGGGAGGGCGCTTACCACTTTGTGATTCATGACTGGGGTGAAGTCGTAACAAGGTAACCGTAGGGGAACCTGCGGTTGGATCACCTCCTTACCTAAAGATATTGCTTCGAGTGGCGTGCTCACACAGATTGTCTGATGAAAAAGTAATGAGCAAACAAAACCTTGTGGTATAGGTAAGTGCCGGGAGATTTGTGACTGTCCAGTGCAGTGACAAACGACAATGGCGCTCGATTTTTCACGAAAAATCTCACCTTTACCCGAAATTATCGAATCGGTGATTCGATAAGCCAATTTCGGGTCCCCATCGTCTAGAGGCCTAGGACACTGCCCTTTCACGGCTGTAACAGGGGTTCGAATCCCCTTGGGGACGCCATTCCGATAATGAGTGAAAGACATTATCACCGGTTAGCGATAACCGAAAAAATCTTAAAGATGACTTGCGAGTCATGTTTAAGATATTGCTCTTTAACAATCTGGAACAAGCTGAAAATTGAAACATGACGGCTGAAATTTATCCCTCCGTAGATGTACTGGGATGAAGAGTAACCTGTCATAGAGTCTCTCAAATGTTTGCAGCACGAACGATGGAAACATCTTCGGGTTGTGAGGTTAAGTGACTAAGCGTACACGGTGGATGCCTAGGCAGTCAGAGGCGATGAAGGGCGTGCTAATCTGCGAAAAGCGTCGGTAAGGTGATATGAACCGTTATAACCGGCGATACCCGAATGGGGAAACCCAGTGTGTTTCGACACACTATCATGTCATGAATACATAGTGGCATGAGGCGAACCGGGGGAACTGAAACATCTAAGTACCCCGAGGAAAAGAAATCAACCGAGATTCCCCCAGTAGCGGCGAGCGAACGGGGAGGAGCCCAGAACCTGAATCGGCTTGTGTGTTAGTGGAAGCGTCTGGAAAGTCGCGCAGCAAAGGGTGATAGCCCCGTACACTAAAATGCACAGGTCGTGAGTTCGATGAGTAGGGCGGGACACGTGACATCCTGTCTGAATATGGGGGGACCATCCTCCAAGGCTAAATACTCCTGACTGACCGATAGTGAACCAGTACCGTGAGGGAAAGGCGAAAAGAACCCCGGCGAGGGGAGTGAAATAGAACCTGAAACCGTGTACGTACAAGCAGTGGGAGCACCTTCGTGGTGTGACTGCGTACCTTTTGTATAATGGGTCAGCGACTTATATTTTGTAGCAAGGTTAACCGTATAGGGGAGCCGTAGGGAAACCGAGTCTTAACTGGGCGAATAGTTGCAAGGTATAGACCCGAAACCCGGTGATCTAGCCATGGGCAGGTTGAAGGTTGGGTAACACTAACTGGAGGACCGAACCGACTAATGTTGAAAAATTAGCGGATGACTTGTGGCTGGGGGTGAAAGGCCAATCAAACCGGGAGATAGCTGGTTCTCCCCGAAAGCTATTTAGGTAGCGCCTCGTGAACTCATCTTCGGGGGTAGAGCACTGTTTCGGCTAGGGGGCCATCCCGGCTTACCAAACCGATGCAAACTCCGAATACCGAAGAATGTTATCACGGGAGACACACGGCGGGTGCTAACGTCCGTCGTGAAGAGGGAAACAACCCAGACCGCCAGCTAAGGTCCCAAAGTCATGGTTAAGTGGGAAACGATGTGGGAAGGCATAGACAGCCAGGATGTTGGCTTAGAAGCAGCCATCATTTAAAGAAAGCGTAATAGCTCACTGGTCGAGTCGGCCTGCGCGGAAGATGTAACGGGGCTAAACCATGCACCGAAGCTGCGGCAGCGACGCTTAGGCGTTGTTGGGTAGGGGAGCGTTCTGTAAGCCGTTGAAGGTGGCCTGTGAGGGTTGCTGGAGGTATCAGAAGTGCGAATGCTGACATAAGTAACGATAAAGCGGGTGAAAAGCCCGCTCGCCGGAAGACCAAGGGTTCCTGTCCAACGTTAATCGGGGCAGGGTGAGTCGACCCCTAAGGCGAGGCTGAAAAGCGTAGTCGATGGGAAACAGGTTAATATTCCTGTACTTGGTGTTACTGCGAAGGGGGGACGGAGAAGGCTAGGCTAGCCGGGCGACGGTTGTCCCGGTTTAAGCGTGTAGGGGGTGTGACCTGGTAAATCCGGTTGCATACTAACCCTGAGGCGTGATGACGATGCACTACGGTGCAGAAGTAGTTGATGCCCTGCTTCCAGGAAAAGCCTCTAAGCTCCAGGTAACATCAAATCGTACCCCAAACCGACACAGGTGGTCAGGTAGAGAATACCAAGGCGCTTGAGAGAACTCGGGTGAAGGAACTAGGCAAAATGGTGCCGTAACTTCGGGAGAAGGCACGCTGGCATGTAGGTGAAGTCCCTCGCGGATGGAGCTGAAGCCAGTCGAAGATACCAGCTGGCTGCAACTGTTTAATAAAAACACAGCACTGTGCAAACACGAAAGTGGACGTATACGGTGTGACGCCTGCCCGGTGCTGGAAGGTTAATTGATGGGGTCAGCCGCAAGGCGAAGCTCTTGATCGAAGCCCCAGTAAACGGCGGCCGTAACTATAACGGTCCTAAGGTAGCGAAATTCCTTGTCGGGTAAGTTCCGACCTGCACGAATGGCGTAATGATGGCCAGGCTGTCTCCACCCGAGACTCAGTGAAATTGAACTCGCTGTGAAGATGCAGTGTACCCGCGGCAAGACGGAAAGACCCCGTGAACCTTTACTATAGCTTGACACTGAACATTGAGCCTTGATGTGTAGGATAGGTGGGAGGCTTTGAAGCGTGGACGCCAGTCTGCGTGGAGCCATCCTTGAAATACCACCCTTTAATGTTTGATGTTCTAACTCGGCCCCATAATCTGGGGTGAGGACAGTGTCTGGTGGGTAGTTTGACTGGGGCGGTCTCCTCCCAAAGAGTAACGGAGGAGCACGAAGGTTAGCTAATCACGGTCGGACATCGTGAGGTTAGTGCAAAGGCATAAGCTAGCTTGACTGCGAGAGTGACGGCTCGAGCAGGTACGAAAGTAGGTCTTAGTGATCCGGTGGTTCTGAATGGAAGGGCCATCGCTCAACGGATAAAAGGTACTCCGGGGATAACAGGCTGATACCGCCCAAGAGTTCATATCGACGGCGGTGTTTGGCACCTCGATGTCGGCTCATCACATCCTGGGGCTGAAGTAGGTCCCAAGGGTATGGCTGTTCGCCATTTAAAGTGGTACGCGAGCTGGGTTTAGAACGTCGTGAGACAGTTCGGTCCCTATCTGCCGTGGGCGTTGGAAGATTGAGAGGGGTTGCTCCTAGTACGAGAGGACCGGAGTGAACGCACCACTGGTGTTCGGGTTGTCATGCCAATGGCATTGCCCGGTAGCTAAGTGCGGAAAAGATAAGCGCTGAAAGCATCTAAGCGCGAAACTTGCCTCAAGATGAGTCTTCCCTGGGCCTTTAAGGCCCCTGAAGGAACGTTTAAGACTAAGACGTTGATAGGCTGGGTGTGTAAGTGCAGCGATGCATTGAGCTAACCAGTACTAATGATCCGTGAGGCTTAACCTTACAACACCGAAGGTGTTTTTAGAGAGATTTTCAGCGAAGTTCCGAGATTGGTTCTGATGGCTTCACGGGAGTGAGGCGGTTGGAATGAAACAGAATTTGCCTGGCGGCAATAGCGCGGTGGTCCCACCTGACCCCATGCCGAACTCAGAAGTGAAACGCCGTAGCGCCGATGGTAGTGTGGGGTCTCCCCATGCGAGAGTAGGACACTGCCAGGCATCAAATAAACGTTATCAGTGTGACGACTGGTAATGCGCAAATCGCAAAGCGCGAATTTGCCGGCATCGAGAGATGCAACGTAAAAGAATCGGTGGAGCGGTAGTTCAGTTGGTTAGAATACCTGCCTGTCACGCAGGGGGTCGCGGGTTCGAGCCCCGTCCGTTCCGCCACTTAATTGATAAGCCCTGAGTCTCTGACTCAGGGCTTTTTCATATCTATATTTTGCGATTTTCAGGCCGGAATTGTCCTTCCTTACCGCCTTACTCCCCATATTGTTGCCTTTAGATCAAAAGTCTTATGCCGAACCAGGCGTTTTTGATCATTAAAAAAGTTGCCATAATCCTCCTCATACCACATCTACCCATTAATGAGAGAAAACATTATGAGCATCCCTGCATTTGGTTTAGGTACTTTCCGCCTTCAGGATCAGGTTGTTATCGATTCTGTCAGCACCGCACTCGAGCTGGGCTATCGCACTATTGATACTGCACAGATCTATGAAAACGAAGCGGCTGTTGGCCAGGCTATCGCTGCCAGCGGCGTGAAACGTGAAGACCTGTTCATCACCACCAAGATTTGGATCGCAAACCTGGCGAAAGGCGCGCTGATCCCAAGCCTGCAAGAAAGCCTGAAAAAACTGCAAACGTCCTACGTTGATCTGACGCTGATCCACTGGCCGTCACCCAACGACGAAGTGCCGGTTGCCGAATTTATGGCTGAGCTGCTGGAAGCGAAAAAGCTGGGGCTGACCCGCCAAATCGGCGTATCTAACTTCACCATCGACTTGATGCAGCAAGCGATTGACGCGATTGGCGCCGATGAAATCGCCACCAACCAAATCGAGCTGTCACCGTTCTTGCAGAACCGCAAAGTGGTAGAATTTGCGCAGCAGCACGGCATCGCCATCACCTCTTACATGACGTTGGCCTACGGCAAAGCGCTGCAGGACGAAACGATCAAAAGCATTGCTGCTCGTCACAATGCGACCCCAGCACAGGTTGTCCTGGCTTGGGCATTGAAGCTGGGTTATGCGGTTATTCCTTCTTCGACCAAGCGTGAAAACCTGGCGAGCAACCTGTTGGCGCAGCAACTGACGCTGACCGACGAAGATATGGCGCAGATTGCCGCACTGGAGTGCAACGGCCGTCTGGTTAGCCCAGAAGGTCTGGCGCCAAACTGGGATTAATCATTCCTCGCAGTAGTCAGCATAAGGCGTCCATCGGGGCGCCTTTTTTATCGTTTCAGGTATTCACTCACAAAATCAATAAAACTGCGCAGACGGTTGCTGACGGCGCTGTCGCTGTAATAAACCGCGTTGATCGGCATGGCGACCGGCAGTGTCGCTTCCACCAGAATCGGGACCAAATCTCCACGTTTGATATCTTCGTCGCTCATAAAGTCCGACAGGCAGGCGATACCGTTGCCATGCAGACAGAGATGGCGCTGGGTTTCTCCGCTATTGGTCGTCAAGCCTGGGGTGATTTCCAACTGGCTGCCATCTGAGCAAGCCAGTGGCCAGCGGTTCAAGCTGGGAAGGTCGTTGAAGCCGATGCAGCAGTGATGTTCAAGATCTTCTACCGTTAGCGGCGTGCCGTGTTGAGCCAGATAGGCGGGAGAGGCTAGCACATGCCGGTAGCTGGTCATCAGTTTGCGCGCTTTCAGTGTGGAATCGGTCAGTTCGCCTACGCGGATTGCGATATCCACTTTTCGCTCGATCAAGTTGATAAAGTTTTCCGAAGACACCAACGATAACGACATTTCAGGATAACGTTCGCGGAACTCCGCCACTAAAGGCGTCAGCATGTGCAGCACCACCGGCGTTGCCGCGTCGACGCGCAGCAGACCTTGCGGACGCTGGCGGCTTTCCATCAGCGCATTTTCCGCCGCGGCCATGTCGTTCAGTACCTTCTGCACCTGGCGAAAGTAATTCTCTCCTTCCTGAGTCAGGCTGATTTGGCGCGTGGTGCGGTTAAGCAACGTCACGCCCAGTTTGCTTTCCAGTTTTTTTACCGTTCGGCTGACTACGGAGTTCGCTTGTTCCAGGCGTTCGGCCGCCCGGCTGAAACTGCCGCTTTCCACTACGGTGACAAAGGTGATCAGCTCGTCTGAGTTTGCTTTCATTTTTGCTCCTATAGCAAAGTTAATTTGAAATTTTGAGCATTTTTATCATTTAAGCATAGGCAGATAATAGCCGTCATCAACTTGAATGCTATTTCGGAGTAAAAAATGCCACTCGCATTACTTGCCTTAACCATCAGCGCTTTTGCTATCGGCACGACCGAGTTCGTGATTGTTGGGTTGATCCCGACTATCGCGGAGCAGATTGGGGTGACCGTACCGTCCGCTGGATTGCTGGTGACTATCTATGCCCTCGGCGTGGCCATTGGCGCGCCGGTGCTGACGGCCCTGACCAGCCGTATACCGCGCAAGCTGCTGCTGGTTGGCCTGATGGTGCTGTTCACTCTCGGTAACCTGTTGGCCTGGCAATCACCCAGCTATGAATCGCTGGTGATTGCCCGGTTGTTGACCGGCCTGGCGCACGGCGTGTTCTTCTCTATCGGCTCCACTATCGCGACGAGCCTGGTGGCGAAAGAGAAGGCGGCTTCCGCCATCGCCATCATGTTTGGCGGCCTGACGGTGGCGCTGGTGACCGGCGTACCGTTAGGGACGTTCATCGGCCAGCAGTTTGGCTGGCGTGAAACCTTCCTGGCCGTTTCTCTGATTGGCGCGGTCGCTACGGTGGCCAGCATTATTCTGGTGCCGAACAATATCAAGAACCAGGGCAGCGCCGGCGTGCGGGAACAGATGAAAGTACTGACCCATCCTCGTCTGCTGCTGATTTACGCAATTACCGCATTGGGATACGGTGGGGTCTTCACGACCTTTACCTTCCTTGCGCCAATGATGCAGGAACTGGCGGGCTTCTCTGCTCCGACCGTGAGCTGGATACTGTTGGCTTATGGTGTCGCGGTGGCGGTGGGTAACATCTGGGGGGGCAAGCTGGCCGATCGCCATGGGGCGGTGCGTGCGTTGAGCTTTATCTTTGCCGCGCTGGCTGTTTTGTTACTGGTGTTTCAGTTTACCGCCAGCCACAGTATTGCCGCTTTGCTGACGGTGATTGCGATGGGCGTGTTCGCTTTCGGCAACGTGCCGGGGCTGCAGGTCTATGTGGTGCAGAAAGCCGCGCAATACACGCCAAATGCGGTAGATGTGGCGTCCGGTCTCAATATCGCGGCGTTCAACATCGGTATTGCGCTCGGTTCGGTGATTGGCGGTCAGACCGTCGCTTCACTGGGGCTGGCGCAGACCCCCTGGATTGGCGCGCTGATCGTGGTAGTTGCACTGTTGCTGGTTAGCCTCAGCGGCCGCCTGGATAAAAAGTCTCAGCTGCAAACGGCTTGATACACAAAATCATTGTTGTCTGGCCCGCATTTTGCGGGCCTTTTCGCATTTTTCACCTATTACTCCCTGTCTTTACACAGCTATACCGTCAGAAGATTGAAATCGCTGCAGGTGGCCCCTATAACTGAAAAGGTGATGCCCGCAAAAGCCATGCCCTCTATGCGGGGTAGGCGTATAATCAATTCATCGTTGGCGAGTGTTCATCGCCAGTTTTCATGTTAATGGGTAATAGGCGAATCGCGTGCCGAAACGAACTTATGCAATGAGGTATGTTGCAGGTCAGCCAGTTGAGCGAATCTTTCCTGGCGCCGTTAACCAGCCGTTGCCGCCAGGGGCGGCGCTGCCGACGACCGGCGCCTTGCGCGTTATGGTGTGGAATATTTTCAAACAGCAGCGAGCCGACTGGCTTTCGGTGCTGAAAAACCATGGCAAAGACGCGCAGCTGGTGTTGTTGCAAGAGGCGCAAACCACGCCGGAACTGGTGAGCTACGCTACTGCCAACTACCTGGCGGCCGATCAGGTACCGGCCTTTGTGCTGCCGCAGCATCCTTCCGGCGTGATGACGCTGGCGGCCGCTCATCCTGTTTACTGCTGCCCGCTGCGCGAGCGAGAGCCCCTGCTGCGGCTTTCTAAGTCGGCCCTGATCACCGTTTATCCGCTGTACAACGGTGAACTGTTGATGGTGGTGAACATCCATGCGGTGAACTTTAGCCTGGGCGTCGACGTCTACAGCAAGCAGTTGGGGCCGATAGGCGAACAAATCGCCAGTCACCGGGGGCCGGTGATTATGGCGGGGGATTTCAACGCCTGGAGCCGCAAGCGCATCAATGCGCTGTATGACTTCGCCGGCGAAATGGCGCTGCGCGAAGTGAGCTTCACCGACGATCACCGTCGCAAGGCTTTTGGCCGTCCGCTGGACTTCGTGTTTTACCGCAATCTTGGGGTCATAGAGGCGTCGGTGCTGGTGACCAGCGCGTCGGATCACAATCCGTTGTTGGTGGAGTTTCATCCGGAGAAAGACTCGCCGGTATGGTGAACCGCAGGTAATAAAAAAGCACCCCGAGGGGTGCTTTTTTTGTGCCGAACATTTAAGTATCCGGCGTCATCTTGTTGCCGACAAACAGGGTCAGCTTCAGACCTGGCTGTAGGTTGCCTTTGGCGAGCGTTGAATTCCAACGCATCACGTCGTTAATATCGACGCCGTGACGACGTGCGATACTGGCGAGCGAATCACCTTTACGAACCTGGTAGGTGATACTGCTGTTACTGCCAGTATTGCTGGCCACTTGCAGGGTTTGCCCAACTTTTATGGCGCTCTTGGCGCGTAAGTTGTTCCAACTCTGCAAATCGCTGGTCTTAACGTTCAGCCGCTTGGCAATGCCCGATAAGGTGTCGCCGGAGCGCACTTTATACGAACTGCCACCGGACAAACCGCTGTTCTTCGCCAACTGCGTCGTTGGTTGAGTCACGGCGATCTGGCCATCGGCCAGCGAGTCTTTCAGCTGATCGGCATGCCCTTTGGGAACCATGATGTAATGGGGCCCGTTGGGTGCCGTAACGCCTTTTTTGTAGCCTGGGTTATACGCTTTCATCTTGGTGACTGAAAGCCCTGCCATCTCAGCCGCCTGAGTTAGCTGGATCTGCTGCCCGACATCGATACGAGCCAGCGCACGGGTTTCATCCGTTTTCGGGAGTTTCACGCCGTATTTCTTGCTGTTCTTGATGATGTCGCTCAGTGCCAGCATTTTCGGGACATAGATTGACGTTTCACGCGGAAGCGACAATGCCCAGAAATTGGTTGGCTTACCCTGGCGTTTGTTTGCCTTCACCGCTTGCATCACGCGGCCTTCACCACTGTTATAGGCGGCTACGGTCAGTAACCAGTCGCCGTTAAACATGCGGTTCAAGCGCTGCATCATGTTAAGCGCAGCGGTTGTCGAGGCGACGACATCGCGTCGACCGTCATACCACTGATTGTTTTTCAAACCATAATTGCGACCCGTTTGCGGCACGATTTGCCATAGCCCTGCGGCGTTGGCACTTGACGTGGCGTGTGGGTCAAAAGCGCTCTCCACTATGGGTAGCAGTACCAGTTCCATCGGCATATTACGTTTCTTAATCTGCCCGACTATCCAGTACATGTACGGCTCTGCCCGTAATGTTACATCGTGGAGATAGCTCTTACTTTTTAAGTACTTTCTTTTCTGATCACGGATCCGGGAATTTTCCGGAACCTCCATCTTCAGCTCGTCGCTAATGAAGTTCCACAGGTCCTGTTGCGCGGCGGGACTGTTGTTATCCAACCACCGCGCCGAGCTCGCTCGGCCATTTGCTGTGTACTCTCCTGCTTCACCATCTTGACCAGCCGAAGACAAACTCTGTGCATGCTGTTCTGGCGCCGGTGCGTCCTGCCTGGACGACTGGCAACCCACTAGCAAGACTGAGGCGAGAAATATCGCTTTAGCCTTCATGTGTGTGTCAATGTAGTTGCTTAAAAGACGAGCAATAATACTTTGCTTCGCCAAATAACACAACTAAAAGCTTAGAAGTTATCTTTCCGCAGGCGTAATTCGGAAAAAACTGAATGAAGGCTTTCCGGTGGTGAATTAAAGCCTAATTTCTTTTGTAAATCAGCGTCATGGCAACGTAAAAACAGGTTAATTTTGCGCTCTAATTGCAACGTGGTCGGCACACTGGCTTGGCCTTTTGCCCTTAACGCTTCAACATGTTGTTGATATGTTTCAATCTCTCGATCTTCCGGCAAAATAGCCCGCGCAAACTTAAGATTAGAAAGAGTATATTCATGCGCGCAGCAAATTAAGGTGTTATCGGGAAGTTGCGCGAGTTGTTGAAATGAGTCGTACATTTGTTTGGCGGTGCCTTCAAACAGCCTGCCGCAGCCGGCGGAGAAAATGGTGTCACCGCAGAACAGATAAGGGGCACTATAGAATGCCACATGGCCCAACGTATGGCCGGGAACGGCGATAGTCCTGTATTGGCGGCCATCGATGTCAAAGGTGTCGCCGTCGCGGACGATGTGGTTGGCGCCTTTGTCCGCGGTTTCTTGCGGCCCATAGACGGCCAGCCCGGGATACTTCGCTACGATTTGCGCCACGCCGCCGACGTGATCGTGATGATGGTGGGTCAGCAGGATCGCCGCCGGCGCCAGCTGCAGGCGCTGCAACGCTTCGAGTACCGGCTGCGCTTCACCCGGATCGACGATAATGCAGCGCCCCTGTCGGTCATCCAATAACCAAATGTAATTGTCCTGGAAGGCGGGAATGCTGATAAGATTCATGGTGTACCTCTCGTTGGCAACGGCTTGAAAGAAGATAATAAATCATGAAACCAGCCCATACTCTACAAAAGCTCACCGGCCCGCAGTCCTGGGCTGAGCTGCCGTGGGGGGAGTACTATCGTGAAGCGCTCGAGCGGCAGTTGCAACCCTGGTGGCCCAAGCTGTTCGGTTTCCATCTGCTGAAGATGGGCATGCTCAGCGCCGAGCTGGCCACGGACAAATGTGCGATTTCCCATCAGGTCAACGTAGGGCTGGAGGGGGACGGGCTGCAGGTGATCGCCGATGCCTATCAACTGCCGTTCGCCGCCAAGTCGGTGGATGCCTGCCTGTTGGCGCATACGCTGTCCTATGCGGACGATCCGCACCGCATGCTGCGTGAGGTGGACAGGATATTGATCGACGACGGCTGGTTGGTTATCAGCAGCTTCAATCCGTTCAGCCTGCTGGGATTGGGCAAGCTGGTGCCCGGGTTGCGTCATCGCCAGCCCTATGTCAGCCGCATGTTTACCCAGATGCGGCTGTTGGATTGGCTCAGCCTGCTGAATTATGAGGTGCTGCATCAGTCGCGTTTTCACGTGCTGCCGTGGCACCGCAAGGGCGGCAAGTTTTTATGTACCCATTTGCCAGCGCTGGGCTGCATGAGCGTGATTGTGGCGCGCAAACGCACCTTGCCGCTAACGCCTACGCCGATGAAACTGGGGGCGAGAAAGCCGTCTCTTAGCCGCGCGGTGGGCGCGACCAAGAGCTATCGCAAGCTGCCTTAGGCTTCCGGTTGGTAACCGACGTCTTCTTGCGTCGGCTTACCGGCCGCTTCGCGCGCCAGCACGTCACAACGTTCGTTCTCCGGATGGCCGGCGTGGCCTTTGACCCATTCCCATTTCACCTCGTGGCGCTGAATGGCCAGATCCAACCGCTGCCACAGATCGACATTCTTGACCGGCTTTTTGTCGGCGGTTTTCCAGCCGCGCTTCTTCCAGTTATGGATCCAACTGGTGATGCCCTGGCGCACATACTGGCTGTCGGTGCTGAGCGTCACGGCGCAGGGCACGGTCAGCGCTTCCAGCGCCACGATCGCCGCCATCATTTCCATGCGGTTATTGGTGGTCAGACGAAAACCCTCGCTGAAGGTTTTTTCCGTTTGCTTATAGCGTAATATCGCGCCGTAGCCACCGGGGCCGGGGTTGCCAAGGCAGGAGCCGTCGGTGAAAATTTCTACCTGTTTGAGCATCTCTGGTAGACTCTTCCTATCAGTTTTATAAAAGCCAAGTCTGACATAAACGAGCGCTGTGAGCACTGCAATATGATCTCTACAACCACCAGACAGATTGTCCTCGATACCGAAACCACCGGTATGAACAAGCTTGGGGTGCACTACGAAGGGCACCGTATCATTGAAATCGGTGCGGTGGAGGTGATTAACCGCCGCCTGACCGGGCGCAACTTCCACGTTTACATCAAGCCGGATCGGCTGGTGGATCCGGAAGCGTACGGCGTACACGGCATCAGCGATGACTTCCTGGCCGACAAGCCGACCTTCGATCAGGTTGCCGACGAATTCCTCGACTTTATCCGCGGCGGCGAGCTGGTGATCCATAACGCGGCGTTCGATATCGGCTTTATGGATCACGAATTCCGCATGTTGCAGCAGGGCATCCCGAAGACCGAGACCTTCTGCACCATCACCGACAGCCTGCTGATGGCGCGCCGCCTGTTCCCGGGCAAGCGCAACAACCTCGATGCCTTGTGCAGCCGTTATGAGATAGACAACAGCAAGCGTACGCTGCACGGCGCATTGCTCGATGCCGAGATCCTGGCGGAAGTCTATCTGGCGATGACCGGCGGTCAGACCTCGATAGCGTTCCAGATGGAAGGTGATACCCAGCAAAACGACGCCGCGCAAGAAATTCAGCGCATCGTCCGCCCGGCGACGGCGATGAAAGTGGTCTACGCCAGCGACGAAGAAGTGAAGGCGCACGAGGCGCGTCTGGATCTGGTGGCGAAAAAGGGCGGCAGCTGCCTGTGGCGCGGTGCGCCGGCCGAGTAACGGCATTTTTGCACGA
This sequence comes from Serratia bockelmannii, assembly GCF_051803255.1. Taxonomy (NCBI): domain Bacteria; kingdom Pseudomonadati; phylum Pseudomonadota; class Gammaproteobacteria; order Enterobacterales; family Yersiniaceae; genus Serratia; species Serratia bockelmannii. Next base: position 929,362 of record NZ_CP196512.1, read on the forward strand.
AAAAAAACGCACCGGATGAACCTTCGTTGAAAAACTGTGCAAACGGTTCATTTGGTGAGAAAAAGGCGTTGACGGAACCGAGAGGCGTCCGTAATATGCGCCTCGTTCCCCCGCAAGAGGGAATGGCGCGGAGCGGTAGTTCAGTTGGTTAGAATACCTGCCTGTCACGCAGGGGGTCGCGGGTTCGAGCCCCGTCCGTTCCGCCACTATTCAGAAGCCCTGAGTTAGCGATAACTCAGGGCTTCGTCGTTTCTGCTCTCGGCAAAACGGTACGGCCCAATGAACGGGGCCGGCAGACCGGCCCCTTATTCCTCAGAACAACACCGAGTAGTTCAAACCGAAGGTGCGTCCACGGCCCTTATAGCTGTACAGCTCAGGCGAGCCGTAGGTCGGGCTGTACAGGATCGGCGCGCGTTGGCCCCAAACGGTGGTGTATTCCTTGTCCAGCAGGTTTTCCACGCTGAAGCTGATTTTCCCTACCGGCAGGGTATAGCTGCCGAGAAAATCGAGGGTGTTGTAGCCATCGATTTTGCGGCCTTGGGTGGAGTTGGCCTTGGTGTAATCGCCGTCGTCCGACACATCGAAGGTTTGCTGCGACTGTAAGCGCAGATTCCAGTCGCCCGGCGCCCAGCCGACATAAGCGGTGACTTTCGATGGGCTGGCGGTATCGACCACCAGCTTCTTCCATTCGCCGTTGACCTTGGTTTCGGAACGGATAACGTTGAAGTTGGTGCCGGCGCTCCAGTTGCTGTCTTCAAAGAAGTAGTCCACCGCGCCTTCCACCCCATAGATACGGCGCTTATCCGCATTGACGTTAATGGTCATGTCGGTTTTGTTGATAGCGATGCTCTTGTCGGACAGCGAGTAGTAGGCGGCGATTTGCGTGCGCAGGTTATCGCCGGTATAGCGCCAGCCCAGCTCGTAGGCATTGACCTTGATGCCTTCCAGCTTGGAATCGCCGACGTTGACGCTCTTCAACAACTGGTAATGGCCGCCGTTCAACGTGTAGGTGCCGTTACCGTAATATTTGCCCGGATCCGGGATCTCGAAGCCCTGAGAGAAGTTGAACCAGGTTTGCTGGCGCTCGGTCAGATGTGCCAACAGGCCGGCGTTGAACAGCGCGTTGTTGTAGTCGGTTTTCCCGCCCGGTATAGCGTCGGCGGATGTCGCGGCGCCGGTGGCGATCGCCTGCTGCTGGTTATAACCGACGAAGTCGTCGATCTTGTTTTCGGTGTACTGGTAACGCACGCCGCCGCTCAGGGTGAAAATGGGATTAATGTCGTAACTGGCCTGCAGGAACGACGCCAGGTTGCTGGTGGTATAGCTCGGGTAGCGGCCGGTGCTGTAAGCGTTCTCCAGCGTCATGCCGCCGGACTGCTGAGCCTTCGCCAGGTTAAAGAACTGCTGATTGGCGTTGAAGCTTTCATGCTCGGCGTCAATGCCGTAAGTCAGCGTCAGTGCGTCGACAGGTTTGCTGTTTAACGTCAGCTTGCCGCCGTAGAAATCGGTTTTTTGCTGCGAAGCACCAATGCTGTTGACGTAATAGTTCGGCGCTTTGCCCGCCAGCGTCGGGAACGGGTAGAAGGTCAACGTTTCGTCGCGGTAGTAGACCTGCGCCACCAAATCCTGGCCGAGGAAATCAGTGTTGGAATACTGCAGGTTGATCAGGTGGCGTTCGGTACCGGGGATGCGGTCGGAATTTAAGTTACCGCTGTTATATGCCTTGGCGTTGCCCGTCACCGCCGCAAAGTTCTCTCCCAGGAACAGGCCGTGATCGCCGTCGGATTGGCTTTTGTAGTATTGGGTGGTCAGCTGCAGCTGTTGATGATCGTCGATGTTGAGGGTGCCGGTGCCCATGACGTCGAGGCGATCGGAATACTGCAGGCCGGTTTGGGTATTGTCGATCAGTACCTCATTGCCTTTGCCGTCATACCAGCCGCCATAGCGCTGGTAAGAAACGGACAGGCGCCCAGAGGCGTTGTCGTTGCCGCCGCTGACCGCCGCCGCCACGTTCTCGTCGTGATCGTGATGGCCGCCAAAGCCGGTTTTACCGCCGACCTGCAACTCGACCTGCTGTTCCTGTTGCCCTTTTTTGGTGACGATATTGATCAGGCCGCCGGTGCTGCCGCCGCCGTACAGCGAGGTCGCGCCGGAAATCACCTCGATATGATCGATATTGAATGGATCGATCGAATCCAACTGGCGGCTGTCGCTGCGCGATGAATTCAGGCGTACGCCGTCAATCATCACCATCATCGAGCGGCCGCGCATATTCATGCCATAGTTGGTACGGCCCTGACCGCTGACGTCCATGCCGGGGATCAACTGCGCCAACATGTCCTTGATCTCTTTACCGCCCTGAACCTGCTGTTCGATCTCCTGGCTTTCAATAATCCAAGTGGTCTGTGCCATTTCCGCCGTGCTGCGGTGCGAACGGCTGGCGGAGACCACCATCTGCTCTTCGGTGCCGGCTTTCTGATCTTCAGCCCAAGCCGCCGGCGCAAGCATTGCCAGCAGACAAGGGTTCAATACCCAAAGGTGTTTGCGTTTCATCGTTATTTCCTGGTGATATTGTTATTGTGTTTTTTTGAGAATGCTTCTTTTATCAATAACGTTTCTTGTTATCAATAAAATCGTGATATGATTTTTTGCGATACATTAACGTAATTAATTAGTTTTATTAACATTTTGCCCGCTGCGCGATCGAGCACCCCACGCCGTCAACACGGCAGCCGATCGGCCATACGCACAAGCGACAGCCGTTGCCGGAGAATCGAGAACATGTCCGCCAGCTACAGAATTTTTGATATCACCTTGAAAAGCAAAACGCTGATTTCATCTTCGCTGGTGCGCTGCGTGTTTGAAGGTGCGGATATTCATCGGATGAAGCTCGAAGCGCCGGACCAGCGCATCAAACTGTTGTTCCCGGCGGCGGACGGCAAGATCCCGCAGTTGGTCAACAGCTCTGACTGGTACGGCGATTACATGGCGATCCCCAAAGAACAGCGTCCGGTGATGCGCACCTATACGTTGCGTGCGCTGCGCCGCGAGCAGAATCAGATGGACGTCGAGTTCGTGTTGCATGGCGTGAACGGCCCGGCTTCCGCCTGGGCGACCCATGCCGAACCCGGAGACACGATTCAAACGGTCGCCCCCAACGGTGACTTCGACGGCGACAGCGGCGGTTACGAATGGGCGCCGCCGGCGCAGTTGCAACAGGCGTTGCTGATCGCCGATGAGACGGCGGTGCCGGCGGCGATGGCGATTCTGGAACAGCTGGCGCAGCAGGCCAATCCGCCGCGGGTGCAGGCGTTTTTTGAGGTGCCGGTGGCGGGGGATTGCCTGGATTTGGCGCATTTCCCGTTCGCCGAGGTCTACTGGCTGCCGCGTGACGTCGGCCGCCAGCTGGCACACGGTACGCTGCTGGTGGAAGCGGTGCGCCAGCGGGTGGATATCCCCGCATCGGCGTGCGCACAGGCGCAGTCACTGGCGGAAAGCAGCCTGAGCGATGAGGTGCTGTGGGAGCGGGCGGCCGGCAGCAACGCTTTTTATGCCTGGGTGGCGGCCGAATCTTCTGCGGTGAAAACGCTGCGGCGTTACCTGATTGGCGAACGCGATCTGGATCGCTCCACCGTCAACTTCATGGCCTATTGGTGCTGAACGAGCCGTCCTTTTCCGGCATCGGCGCGGAGTCTTTATCTCTCTGCCGAAGATCGACGCGCTAATCGCCGGCTGGGAGCGTGTTTAATCAGTCGAGACGCAGAAAGCTGTCGGCATCGCGCCAGGCCGGGAAGGCGCTGCGGTAGCTCTGCAGGGTTTCCAGCGACAGCTCGGCGTCCAGGCGCGTGGCCGCGCCGGGTTCCGCATCCGCCAGGATCTCGCCCTGAGGGCTGATGATTAAGCTGTCTCCGCTGTAGCTCAGTCCGTTAGGATCTTCGCCCACCCGGTTGCAGCCCGCCACATACACCTGATTCTCAATCGCCCGCGCCGTCAGCAGCGTTTGCCAATGGTGGCTGCGCGGCGCCGGCCAATTGGCGACGTACAGCGCCAGATCGTAATCCTGCTGATAGCGCGCCCAGACCGGGAAACGCAGGTCGTAGCAGATCTGCGGCAGGATGCGCCAGCCGCGCCACTCGAAGATTTCACGCCGGTTGCCGGCCTGGTAATGCAGGTGTTCGCCGGCCATGCGGAACAGGTGGCGTTTATCATAGGCATGCACCTGGCCGCCCGGCTCTACCAGCAGGAAGCGGTTGACCGCGCCTTCGGGCGTTTTCAGCGCCACGCTGCCGCCGATTAACGCGTGGCTTTTCACCGCCCAACCGCGCAGCCAGTCGATCACCTGCTGTTCGGGCAGGGCGCTCTCGCCGGCATCCATGGCAAAACCGGTGGTGAACATTTCCGGCAAAACGATGAGATCGCGCCCGGCGATCGGCGCCAGCAACGCGTCGAAGGCGGCCAGGTTAGCGAGGCCGTCGCGCCAGACCAGAGGTTGCTGCAACAGGGTAATTTTTAAAGTCGACATAACCGCTCCGCAGCTGCATCCAGCGTGGCGTCCTGTTTAGCGAAGCACAGCCGGATCAATTTATGGGGGAAAGGATCGGCACAGAAGACCGACAGCGGAATGGCCGCCACGCCCACGTGCTCGGTTAACCAATGGCAGAACGCCACATCGTCCAGATCGGAGATGGCGCTGTAGTCCGCCAGCAAGAAGTATGTACCCGCGCAGGGTAAAATTTCCAGTCGGCTGCGCGCCAGCGCCTGCACAAAGCGATCGCGCTTGGCGCGATAGAACGCCGGCAACTGCCGCCAGTGCTCCGGCTCGGCACGCAGGCTATCCGCTAGCGCCAGCTGCGCCGGGGTGTTGACCGAAAAGGTCAGGTATTGATGCACCTTACGCACCTCGGCGCTCAGCGCGGCGGGCGCCACGCAGTAACCCACTTTCCAGCCGGTCATGTGGAAGGTTTTACCGAAGGAGGACACCGCGATCGCCCGTTGGCGCAGCTGCGGGTGGGCCAACACGCTGGCGTGGCCGCCTTTGGCGAAGCAGATGTGTTCGTAGACTTCGTCGCTGAGCACGTAGATTTCGCGTTCTGCAATGGCGTGCCACAGCTGCTGCATATCTTCCGCCTGCCAGGCGGTGGCGGACGGGTTGTGCGGCGTGTTGACGATCACCAGGCGGGTGCGCGGCGACAGCGCGGCGGCGAACTGTTGCCAATCCACGGCAAACGCGGGCGGCTGCAGGGCGAGGCGTTTGAGTACGCCGCCGGCCAGCGTCACCGCCGGCGCATAGCTATCGTAGCTGGGATCGAAGCAGACCACCTCATCGCCGGGGCGCACCAGCGCGCTGATGGCGGCGAACAGCGCTTCGGTGGCGCCGGCGGTGACGGTCACTTCAGCAGCGGCGTCCGGCTGCCAGCCATACAGCTCGGCGGTTTTGTCGGCGATGGCTTCGCGCAGCGGCGCCACCCCGGTCATCGGCGCATATTGGTTGGCGCCCTGGGCGACGTGCCAGGCCAAGCGTTCTTTCAGGTAGTCCGGCCCGTCGAAATCAGGGAAGCCCTGAGACAGGTTGATCGCCTGATGCTGCTGCGCTAGCGCGCTCATTTGGGTAAAGATGGTGGTGCCCAGGGCAGGCAGTTTACTTTCGGGAATCAATGCGGAAGTGCTCATAGCAGGTGAATACTCCAGGCGCTTATATTGCCGTCAATATAACACGATGCTAGTATTTGGCAATCAAGACGCTTAGATGGCTAAATGCGAAAAAGTGCTTAGCCCGCCACGCGGCAGGCAAAGTTTCATCTGCCGGCCGCCTTACCGAACGGGAAATGATAATAATGACGGATAATCCGCAATTTACCGCATTGCTGGCGGCCTGCCACTGGATTGGCGACAAAGGCTGGTGCCCGGCGACCGGCGGCAACATGTCGCTGCGCCTCGACGAACGTCAGTGCCTGGTCACCGAGTCCGGCAAAGACAAGGGCAGCCTGAGCGCCGCCGATTTTCTGCGGGTGGATATCGCCGACAATCATGTGCCGAGCGGCCGCACGCCGTCGGCGGAGACCGGGCTGCATACGCTGCTCTACCGCCTGTCTGCGCACATCGGCGCGGTGCTGCATACCCATTCCGTCAACGCTACCGTACTGTCGCGGGTGGAACGCGGCGATGCGCTGGTGCTGCAGGGATACGAAATGCAGAAGTCGCTGGCCGGCCAGCGCAGCCACCTGGACAGTGTGGCGATCCCCATTTTTGATAACGATCAGGATATCCCCCGGTTGGCGGCGCGTGTGGCGGCCTATGCCGAGGCCACGCCACTGCAGTACGGTTTTCTGGTGCGCGGCCACGGTCTCTATTGCTGGGGAAGCCAGGTAGCGGAAGCCCGCCGCCATCTCGAAGGGCTGGAATTCCTGTTCCAGTGTGAACTGCAACGCCGCTTACTGGAGGCGAAATGATCCGCGCTATCGTGACCGATATTGAAGGCACCACCAGCGATATTCGCTTTGTGCATCAGGTACTGTTTCCCTATGCCCGCGAACGGCTGGCGGATTTTGTGCGCCGCCATGCCGCTGAGAGCGAAGTCGCCGCGCCGCTGGCGGCGCTGCGCGCTGAAATTGACCAGCCGCAGGCAGATCTCGACGCGCTGATCGCCGCCCTGTACCGCTTTATGGATGAAGATCGCAAATCCACCGCGCTCAAGGCGCTGCAGGGCATCATCTGGCGCAGCGGCTATCGCGAGGGCGACTTCCGCGGGCATCTGTACCCGGAAGTCGCCGGGCAGTTGGCCGCCTGGCAGCGGCAGGGAGTGAAGCTTTACGTCTATTCCTCCGGTTCGGTGGAAGCGCAGAAGCTGCTGTTCGGCCACAGCGACGCGGGCGATCTGCAGCCGCTGTTCAGCGGCTATTTCGATACGCACGTCGGCGCCAAGCGCGAAACCGCGTCGTACCGCAACATCGCGCAGGCTATCGGCATCGCGCCCGACGAGCTGCTGTTCCTGTCCGATATTCACCAGGAGCTGGACGCCGCGCAGGCCGCCGGCTGGCATACCTGCCAGCTGATCCGCGATGAGGCGGACGAGCAAAGCCGGCATCCGCAGGTTAACCGTTTTGATCGTATCGATTTAGGGGAGTTCGTCTCATGAGTGGATTGACCATTTTCAGCGATAAAGCGCCGCAGCAGCCGCTGTGGCAGAGCCGCGACGCGCAGGAGATCCAGCGCCAGCTGGCGCAAATCGGCGTGCGCTTTGAGCGCTGGCAGGCGGATCGCGAGCTGGGCGACAACCCGCAGCCGGAGGCAGTGATCGCCGCCTACCAGCATGAGATCGACCGGCTGGTGGCGGAAAAGGGCTACCAGAGTTGGGACGTGATCAGCATGCGGCCGGACCACGAGCAGCGTCAGGCGCTGCGCGAAAAATTCCTGTCCGAACACACGCACGGCGAGGATGAAGTGCGCTTTTTCGTTGAAGGGGCGGGGCTGTTTTGCCTGCATCTGGACGGCAAGATCTTCCAGATCCTGTGCGAAAAGAACGATCTGATCTCGGTGCCGGCCAACACCCGTCACTGGTTCGATATGGGCTCGGCGCCGCACTTTACCGCGATCCGGGTATTTGACAACCCGGAAGGCTGGGTGGCGCATTTCACCGGCGACACGATCGCCGATGCCTATCCGCGTTTGGACTGATCGTCAATCGGCGGGCGTTATCCCAGCGCCCGCTGGAAAATCCCCGCTTCAACCTGTTGCGGCGTGATCACGCCGCTGTCGAACACCCACCCGCTGATAAGCTTCGCCGGCGTGACATCGAACGCCGGATTGTACACCGGTGCCTCGTTCGGCGCCCACTGGCAGGCGCCGAAGCTGCCTGAAACGCCGGTGACTTCGGCCGCCGCGCGTTGCTCGATCGGGATGGCGGCGCCGTCCGGACAGTGCGGATCGTGGGTGGTGTGCGGGGCGGCCACGTAGAACGGGATGCCGTGATAGTGCGCCAGCACCGCCAGGCTGTAGGTGCCAATCTTGTTGGCGACGTCGCCGTTGGCGGCGATGCGATCCGCGCCGACCCACACCGCATCGACCTGGCCCTGCGCCATCAGGCTGGCGGCCATCGAATCGCAGATCAGACGATAGGGAATGCCCAGCTCGCCCAGTTCCCAGGCGGTCAGACGACCGCCCTGCAGCAGCGGCCGGGTTTCATCGACCCACACCTGTTGCACTTTGCCCTGCTGGTGGGCGCGCAGCAGCACCCCGATGGCGGTGCCGACGCCGGCGGTGGCCAACCCGCCGGTATTGCAGTGGGTCAGCAGGCGGCTGCCGGGCTTGACCAGCCCAGCGCCGTGATCGGCGATGCGATCGCACAGCCGGCGATCTTCCTCCACCAGCCGCAGCGCTTCGTTCACCATTGCCGGCGCCCAGTCAGGCTCCGCCAGCGCCAGCTTCATGCGATCCAGATTGTTCATCAGGTTAACCGCCGTCGGGCGCGCGGCGCGCAGCGTGTGCAGCGCCTGTTCCAGCTCGGCGCGCGGCAGACCGCGTTCCGCCAGCAGCGCCAACAGCAGGCTGGCGGACAGCCCAATCAGCGGCGCGCCGCGCACCCGCAGGCTGTGAATGTGCCCGACCAACTCTTCCACGCTGTCGCAGGCCCGCCACCGCTTTTCCTGCGGCAGAGCTTGCTGATCGAGGATCCAAAGGCGGTTATCTCGCAGGGTCAAACTGGTGGTGTTAAGCGCTTGCATCGGCGGTTAATTCCTTGTTGCGTGGTTATTGCATCTGAAACGCTATTCTGCCAACATGACTTCCAGATGTATAGACGTCCAAATGCTTTTACGTCTAAATAATCAGAGTCGCTGGGTCAGTGAGAGAGAACAGAGGGGTTGGGGAATGTCGCTTTATCGTACGTTTACGGCTGCCGATGCCGTTGAATATGCCCGCCAATACGGGCAGGTGGCCGAACCGCAGGCGCTGGTGAGCGCCGACGAGATCGGTGACGGCAACCTGAACCTGGTGTTCAAGATCCGCGATCGCGAAGGCGTGAGTCGGGTGATCGTCAAACAGGCGCTGCCCTACGTGCGCTGCGTGGGCGAATCCTGGCCGCTGACGTTGGATCGGGCGCGCATCGAAGCGGAAACGCTGCTGGTCCACGGCAGTTTCTGCCCAAGGCATACGGTAAAAGTCTTGCATCACGATCCCGAATTGGCGGTGATGGTGCAGGAAGATCTCTCCGATCATCGCATCTGGCGCAGTGAACTGGTGCAGGGGAACTATCACCCGCTGGCGGCTGGGCAACTGGCGGAATACCTGGCGCAGACGCTGTTTCACACCTCCGATTTTTATCAGTCGGCGCAGCAGAAGAAGGCGGAAGTCAGCCGTTTCACCAACCCCGAGCTGTGCCAGATCACCGAAGATCTGTTCTTTACCGACCCCTATACCGACCATGAGCGCAATCAGTTCGAGGCGGCGCTGTTGCCGCAGGTGCAGGCGCTGCGTGAGGATGCGCCGCTGAAGCTGGCGGTCGCCGGCCTGAAACATCGTTTCCTCAGCAAAGCGGAGGCGCTGCTGCACGGCGATATTCACAGTGGTTCAATTTTCGTGGCGGAAGGGCGGTTGAAAGCGATCGACGCTGAATTCGGTTTCTACGGCCCGATCGGTTTCGATGTCGGCACTGCGTTAGGCAACTTGCTGCTCAACTATTGTGGCCAGCCGGGGCTGTTCGGGCCGCGCGATGCCGCCGCCGGACGCGAGCAGCGCCTGCAGGATGTGCGCGAGCTGTGGCTGATTTTCGCCGATCGCTTCCTGGCGCTGTGCCATCAGCAAAGCCGCGATGCGGCGCTGGCGACGCCGGGTTACGCCGAGCAGTTCCTGCAGCAGGTCTGGGCTGACGCAGTAGGGTACTGTGGCACCGAACTGATCCGGCGCACCATCGGCCTGGCGCACGTCGCCGATCTGGACAGCATCGCCGACGCCGACATGCGCCTCGACTGTCAGCGTCACGCCCTGGGATTGGGGCGCACGCTGATCGTCAATGCGCCGCAGATCGAGCATATCGATGCGCTGTTGGCGCGTATTCGCCAGCAGGGCTGAAAAGGCGGGTGCTCGTGGATCCTGCCTGACATTATCAGCCAACGGGCGGGGCGAACCCCGCCGTTGGGTTGCCTTACCGTTCGGATTCGTAAGCCAAAGTGGCCGCAACCTCCGAGTCTCCCAACCTGATGCGCAGTTCGCACAGCGAACCGCGGGTTAGCCAGATGAACGCGATCAGCGTCATACAGACGATCACCAGTTTAAGTACGACCCGTTTTTGCTGCATTTTTGACCTCCCTATCCTTGCCTTGCGGCGGGTAAGAGGCTAACCTGATGTTGCTTGGCATCAGAGTGGCCTCGGGTTGATAATATCGACTCGGGGCCTTTCTCTTTCTCTCCTTTGCCAAGGCTCCGGACAGAAAGATCCAGAGCACCCGCTGCGCAGTCTACTCGAACTTCCTTCCCATGAAATCTGCCGTTGCGCCAACCTGCGGCGCGGTGCGCAGTTTGTGGTGCAAGAAAAGAAAAAGGGGCGATGATGATCGCCCCTTGGATGCGTGGAGTGGGAATTGGCGTTAAGCCGCTTCGGTCTGCTGTTGGCGCTTAGACTGCGCCGCCGGCTTTTCCGGCTTAGCGGCCGCCAGCGCATCCGGTGCAAAGTCGTCCACGTTGATGGAGCGCAGACGGCTCTCTTCGGCTTTCACCAGGATCTTCGCTTCGTCGGCGCTGATCTTGCCTTCTTCCAGCGCGCGTTCCGCCAAACGATCCAGACGGGTGAACGGCAGGTTTTTGCCGGCTGCCTTGCACAGACGTTCGTGAATCGGCTCGGCGGCCATCACGTCGGCCAGCGCCGCTTCCAGCAGGCCGATTGGGTTATGTTCGCTCGGCGTCAGGTACTGACCGCGCCCCAGGCGGCTGCGGGTGGCGGAAGGCACCTGCAGGATCTTGGCCAACTGGTGATCCAGGCGATCGGACGGTGCGGTATGCACGCGGCCGAACGGGAAGACCACGAAGCGCATCGCGCCAGCGATAAAGCGGTTCGGGAAGTTGCGCAGCAGGTCATCCAGCGCCTGTTCGGCTTTATGCAGGCTGTCTTGCACGCCCCAATGCACCAGCGGCAGATCTTCTTTCTGACGGCCTTCGTCGTCAAAGCGTTTCAGCACGGCGGAAGCCAAATACATCTGGCTGAGGATATCCCCCAGGCGAGCGGAGATGCGCTCACGGCGCTTCAGGCTGCCGCCCAGCACGCCCATGGAAACGTCCGACAGCAGCGCCAGGTTGGCGCTCAGGCGGTTCAACTGCTGATAGTAACGACGGGTCGCATCCTTGGTCGGCGTGGCGCTGGTGCGGCCGTTGGTCAGGCCCAGCCAGAAGCTGCGTACCTTGTTGCTGCCGACGTGGCCCAGGTGGCCGAACAGCGATTTATCGAAGGCGTTCAGATCGTTGTTCTGTGCCGCTGCCATTTCATCCAGCACATAAGGATGGCAGCGGATTGCGCCCTGGCCGAAGATCATCATGGTGCGGGTCAGGATGTTCGCGCCTTCCACCGTGATGGCGATCGGTGCGCCCTGATAGGCTCGAGCCAGGAAGTTGGATTCGCCCAGCATGATGCCTTTACCGCCGGCGATGTCCATGGCGTCAACGATCGACTGCTGGCCGCGGTGTGTACAGTGGTATTTGACGATGGCCGACAGCACGGCCGGTTTCTCGCCCTGCACCAGCGCGTAGGTGATCAGCGAAGCGGCGGCGTCCATCACATAGGTGTTGCCGGCGATGCGTGCCAGCGGCTCTTCGATCCCCTCCATCTTGCCGATGGAGATCTTGAACTGACGGCGAATGTGCGCGTAGGCGCCGGTCGCCAGGGCGATGGATTTCAGGCTGCCGGTAGAGTTGGACGGCAGGGTGATGCCGCGACCGACCGACAGGCATTCAACCAGCATGCGCCAGCCCTGGCCGGCCATTTTCGGGCCGCCGATGATGTAATCGATCGGCACGAACACGTCGGTGCCGCGGGTTGGGCCGTTCTGGAACGGCACGTTCAGCGGGAAGTGACGGTTGCCGATTTCCACGCCCGGCGTGCTGGTTGGGATCAGCGCACAGGTGATGCCCGGGGATTCGTTGTCGCTCAGCAGGCGATTCGGGTCATGCAGTTTGAACGCTAGGCCCAGTACGGTAGCGACCGGCGCCAGCGTGATGTAGCGCTTGTTCCAGGTCAGGCGCATGCCCAGTACCTGCTTGCCTTGCCATTCGCCCATGCACACGGTGCCCACGTCCGGGATCGCGCCGGCATCGGAACCCGCTTCCGGGCTGGTCAGCGCGAAGCAAGGAATTTCGTCGCCGCGCGCCAGGCCCGGCAGATAGTGGTTTTTCTGTTCTTCGGTACCGTAGTGCTGCAGCAGTTCGCCCGGGCCGAGGGAGTTTGGCACGCCGACGGTGATCGCCAGGATGCCGGAAACGCCGGCCAGTTTTTGCAGCACCATCGCCTGAGCGTAAGGTGAGAATTCCAGACCGCCGTACTCTTTCTTGATGATCATCGCGAAGAAACGGTGTTCTTTCAGGTACGCCCAGAGTTCAGGCGGCAGATCGGCCAGTTCGTGGGTGATCTGGAAGTCGTTGGCCATGCGGCAGGCTTCTTCCACCGGGCCGTCGATAAACGCCTGCTCTTCTTCCGTCAGGCGCGGTTTCGGGTAGCTGTGCAGCTTGTTCCAGTCCGGCGCGCCGCGGAACAGATCGCCTTCCCACCAGGTGGTACCGGCGTCGATCGCTTCCTTCTCGGTGGTGGACATCGGCGGCATCACCTTGCGGAAGGCGCGCAGCGCCGGCGCGGAGAGCAGGGAACGGCGTACAGAGGAAAGGTTCAGCGGCAGCAGCACGATCGCCAGCGGCAGCAACAGCCAGAAGCTCCACAGGCCGATAGCACCCATGGCGGCAGTGTACGCCACCAGGATCAGGCTGCTGAGGGTAAGGTTCACTCGGTGGTAGAACACCACGCCGAGGAGAGCCAGGAAAACGACGATACTAAGAACCATCATAAGAAGCTCCGAAGTAGTAAGAGGTCTGACCTGTTGTGTGTATGTAATAGGTTTTAGTACAAGGCAGAATTTTTATCAATGCGTTTACAGTTTAATTACAACTCAGGTCACAAACTGACAGCACCAATCATCAAAAACCTCTCCGCTTCCTTAACTGGCGCGCTGTTTGGCTGAGAATGCTTCTCGCTGTTTCCGCGATCCGGTACACTGCGAAGCGGAAGATTTGACGATAACAAGAGGTTCCTCATGTACCACGACCTTATTCGCAGTGAACTGAACGAAGCAGCTGATACCCTGGCGAAATTTATCAATGACGACGCCAACATCGACGCCATCCAACGTGCGGCGGTGCTGCTGGCGGATTCCTTCAAAGCCGGCGGTAAAGTGATTTCCTGCGGCAACGGCGGTTCCCATTGCGACGCGATGCACTTCGCCGAAGAGCTGACCGGCCGCTACCGTGAAAACCGCCCGGGCTACCCGGCAATTGCCATCTCGGACGTGAGCCACCTGTCCTGCGTCAGCAACGACTTCGGTTATGAGTATGTGTTCTCGCGCTATGTGGAAGCGGTGGGCCGCGAAGGCGACGTGCTGCTGGGCATTTCTACTTCCGGTAACTCCGGCAACATCATCAAGGCCATCGACGCGGCGCGTGCCAAGGGGATGAAAGTGATCACCCTGACCGGCAAGGACGGCGGCAAGATGGCGGGTTCCGCCGATGTGGAAATTCGCGTGCCGCACTTCGGCTACGCCGACCGCATTCAGGAAATCCACATCAAAGCGATTCACATCTTGATTCAGCTGATCGAAAAAGAGATGGTTAAGGCTTGATAGCCTTCGGGGAGCTGCGGCTCCCCATGAATAAGACGGCGGACGCCGCATGGTGCGTCCGCACAGCCTGTGTCAGTGTGGTTAAGGAGTGCTGGCGATGTGTGAACTGCTCGGGATGAGCGCAAACGTACCGACCGATATCTGCTTCAGCTTTACCGGCCTGGTACAGCGCGGCGGCCGCACCGGGCCGCATAAGGATGGCTGGGGCATTACCTTCTATGAAGGGAACGGCTGCCGCACATTCAAGGATCCGCAGCCGAGCTTCAACTCGCCGATCGCCCGCCTGGTGCAGGACTATCCGATCAAGTCCTGCGCGGTGGTGTCCCATATTCGCCAGGCCAACCGCGGCGAAGTGGCGCTGGAAAACACCCATCCGTTCACCCGTGAACTGTGGGGCCGCAACTGGACCTACGCGCACAACGGCCAATTAAAAGGCTATCGTCAGCTGGATACCGGCACGTTCCGCCCGGTCGGCCAGACCGACAGCGAATACGCGTTCTGCTGGCTGCTGCATCAGCTGGCGCTGAAATACCCGCGCACCCCGAGCCAATGGCCGGCGGTCTTCCGCTATATCGGCCTGTTGGCGAGCCAGCTGCGCAAGAAAGGGGTGTTCAACATGCTGTTGTCGGACGGGCGCTTCGTGATGGCCTATTGCTCCACCAACCTGTATTGGATCACGCGCCGCGCGCCGTTCGGTAAGGCGACGTTACTGGATCAGGATGTGGAGATCGATTTTCAGCAGCAGACCACACCGAACGATGTGGTCACGGTGATCGCCACCCAACCGCTGACCGCCAACGAAACCTGGCACAAGATTGAGCCAGGCGAGTTCGCGTTATTTCACTTCGGTGAGCGGCTTGTTCTGAGCGAAGGGATTGGTGTTGGGCGTCGGGCTGGCTGACGCGTACTGCGTCATCTGGCCGCTGCTCATCAACGGTTGACCCAGCACATACTGGCCGTTGTCTACGGTCATCATCGGCGGCTGGTGGTTCTTCGCGAAGTAATCGTAACCCGGCTTCAGCTGGCGCCAGAAGGCGATATAGCTGGATGACGCATGGCGCTTGAGGTTTTGCTCGGTCATGCGGAACGGATAAATGCTGATATCGACGCGGCTTTGGCCATAGGCAAAGGCGGCTTCGACGTAGCGATAGATCTCATCCATATAGGTGTTGGTCATCGCGTAACAGCCGATCGATTTACATTCGCCGTGGATCATCAGATAAGCGCCGGAATAGCCCTGCGATTTATCGTAATCGTTAGGGAAACCGATATTGATCGCCCGATAATACTTGCTGTCGGGTTTCAGATGGCGTGCGTCAACGCTATAAAAGCCTTCCGGACTTTTAAAGTCGCCTTCACGACGTTTAGGACCCAGCCCGCCGGAGAAATTACAGATCGGGAACGTGTTGACCAGGCGGAATTCATTGCCCATTTTGGCATACAATTCCAGCTTGCGTTCCTCTTTGAAGATCTGAATATAGACCGGCGAACCCAATAATTGCTGTTTAACTACCGGTGCTTCGGGTACCTGCTCGCTGGCGCTGCAGGCCGTGATCATCGGCATAGAAACAAGCATCGCAAACAACAGCGCGATTTTGCTCATTATTATTCCTGCTTATATTTATCTGCCGGCGCAATTGAGGTTGGCCAACATGCCACTGATTATTGTTTTTACTGCTGCAAAACACCGCCAGATTACCAGCGCGTTTATTTTTAGCAATACGTGATATGTATAAAAAAACGACAAAGCTCGATAAAAGTGAAATGACCGGCAGATTTTAACGATAAGTAGTGAAAAACAGGCGAAATTTAATTGCGTTTGCTTGACCCAAGTCACGACGTAACGCAGAACAATGTTGCGAACAATGTTAATATTCTCTCTTCAATTTAACGCGCTGTGGCGATTGAAGCGGCAAGAGTTATTGCATATAACCCGGCCGTTTTGATGGTTATTTGGCTACATGCCGTTAACACATCGACTGTCGCGCAAACAACGGAAAGGGGGACTCAAGGGAATGCGCGTTACCCCAGTTTTTCACTGCGAGAAAGTTCATGTTGGGCGTGCCGTTGTGCGCACTGCCCGGCAATCCTGGCATCGTCAGCACCCGCCTCTGGGGCCGGGCAGACGTGTAAACCCAACTACATCGTATAAATCCTATGATTAAGATCAGAAAAGGGTTAGATCTGCCGATAGCCGGAGCCCCGGTTCAGGCGATCCAAGATGGCCCGAACATTCAGCATGTCGCCCTGCTTGGGGAAGAGTATGTCGGAATGCGCCCCTCCATGCTGGTGCAGGAAGGCGATACCGTTAAGAAAGGCCAGGCGTTGTTCGAAGATAAGAAAAACCCCGGGGTTTTCTTCACGGCTCCCGCCAGCGGCCGCATCGTCGCGATTAACCGCGGCGAGCGGCGCGTATTGCAATCGGTGGTGATTGCGCTGGAAAACGGCGGCGACGATCAGCTCGAGTTTGCGCACTACCCGCAGGGGGAATTGGCCCAGTTGCCACGCGAACAGGTCGAGAGCGAACTGATCGCCAGTGGCCTGTGGACCGCACTGCGCACCCGCCCGTTCAGTAAAACGCCAAGCCCCGGCAGCGAACCGCGCGCCATTTTCGTCACCGCGATGGATACCCAACCGTTGGCCGCCGATCCGCAGGTGATCATCGCCGAGCAGCAGGCGGCGTTCAACGCCGGGCTGGTGGTCTTGGCACGCCTGACGGCGGGCAAGGTGCACGTATGTCACGCCGCCGGCGCCTCCGTTGGCCAGCAGAGCGGCCCGCAGATCGCCTACAGCGAATTTGCCGGCCCGCATCCCGCCGGGCTGGTGGGCACCCACATTCACTTCCTTGAACCGGTTAGCCTGAAGAAAATCGTTTGGCACATCGGCTACCAGGACGTCATCGCCATCGGCACGCTGTTCACCACCGGTAAGCTCGATACCCGCCGGGTCGTGGCGCTGGCCGGGCCGCAGGTGGCGCAGCCGGCGCTGCTGCGCACCCGCCTGGGGGCCAGCCTCGAGGAGCTGACCGCCGGCCGCCTGAAAGACGGCGAGAACCGGGTGATCTCCGGTTCGGTGCTGAACGGCATGCACGCCGCTGGGCCGAACGCCTGGCTCGGCCGTTTCCACTCGCAGGTGTCGGTGCTGGAAGAAGGGCGCGACAAAGAGCTGTTCGGCTGGATCGTGCCGTCGCCGAACAAGTTCTCCATTACCCGCACCACGCTGGGCCACTTCCTGAAGAACAAACTGTTCGCCTTCTCGACCACCACTAACGGCGGCGAACGCGCCATGGTGCCGATCGGCAACTACGAGCGGGTGATGCCGCTGGACATTTTGCCGACGCTGCTGCTGCGCGATTTGCTGGCGGGCGACAGCGACAGTGCGCAGGCGCTGGGCTGCCTGGAGCTGGACGAGGAAGATCTGGCGTTGTGCACCTTCGTTTGCCCCGGCAAGTATGAGTACGCGCCGGTGCTGCGCGAGGTGCTGACCAAGATTGAGCAGGAAGGATAACCGATGGGCCTGAAGAATTATTTTGAGAAGATAGAGCATCACTTCACGCCGGGCGGCAAACTGGAAAAGTGGTACCCGCTGTATGAAGCGACCACCACGGTGTTTTATACCCCCGGCACGGTGACGCGCGGCGCTTCGCACGTGCGCGACGCCATCGATTTGAAACGCATGATGATCCTGGTGTGGCTGGCGGTGTTCCCGGCGATGTTCTGGGGCATGTACAACGTTGGCCAGCAGGCGATCCCGGCGCTGCACCATCTGTACAGCGGCGACGCGCTGCAACAGGTGCTGGCGGGCGACTGGCATTATCGTCTGGCGCAGTGGCTAGGCGCCTCGCTGGCGGCCGACGCCGGCTGGGTCAGCAAGATGGTGCTGGGCGCCTGTTACTTCCTGCCGATATACGCCGTGGTGTTCGTCGTCGGCGGTTTCTGGGAAGTGCTGTTCGCCATCATCCGCAAGCATGAGGTCAACGAAGGTTTCTTCGTCACTTCAATCCTGTTTGCGCTGATCGTGCCGCCGACCCTGCCGCTGTGGCAGGCCGCGCTGGGCATCACCTTCGGCGTGGTGGTGGCCAAAGAGATCTTCGGCGGCACCGGGCGCAACTTCCTCAACCCGGCGCTGGCCGGCCGCGCCTTCCTGTTCTTCGCCTATCCGGCGCAGATCTCCGGCGATTTGGTGTGGACCTCCGCGGACGGTTTCTCCGGCGCGACGCCGCTGGCGCAGTGGAGTGCAGGCGGGGCGCACAGCCTGAGCAACGTGGCCACCGGCCAGTCCATCAGTTGGCTGGACGCCTTCCTCGGCAACATTCCCGGCTCCATCGGTGAAGTCTCCACGCTGATGATCCTGATCGGCGGGGCGATTATCCTGTTCGGCCGCGTGGCCTCCTGGCGCATCGTCGCCGGCGTGATGCTCGGCATGGTGGCTTCTGCACTGTTGTTCAACGCCATCGGTTCGGACACCAACCCGATGTTCGCCATGCCGTGGTACTGGCATCTGGTGCTGGGCGGCTTCGCCTTCGGCATGATCTTTATGGCGACCGACCCGGTTTCCGCCTCCTTCACCAATAAGGGGAAATGGTGGTACGGCATTCTGATCGGCGTGATGTGCGTGCTGATCCGGGTGGTCAACCCCGCCTATCCGGAAGGCATGATGCTGGCGATCCTGTTCGCCAACCTGTTCGCACCGCTGTTCGATTACCTGGTGGTGCAGGCCAACATCAAGCGGAGAAAAGCCCGTGGCGAATGAAGCGAAAAACGACGGCATCGGTAAAACGCTGCTGGTAGTGCTGCTGCTGTGTCTGGTGTGTTCAGTGGTGGTGGCGGGCTCCGCCGTTGGCCTGAAGTCCAAACAGCAGGAGCAAAAGCTGCTCGATAAGCAGCGCAATATTCTCGACGTAGCCGGCCTGTTGCAGCCGAAAATGGAGAGCGAGCAGGTCAAGCGTCTGTACAGCGAGCGCATCGAACCGCGCCTGGTGGATCTGAACAGCGGCGAGTTTGTCGCCGGCAAGGCGGCGGCGTTCGATCTGGGCGCCGCGCTGCGCGACGACGCCAAAAGCGTGGCGTTGCCCGCGGGCGACGATCCGGCCGGTATCAAACGCCGTAGCAACCAGGCTGAAATCTACCTGGTGCGCGACGAAAGCGGCCAGGTGAACAAGCTTGTGCTGCCGGTATACGGCACCGGCCTGTGGTCGATGATGTACGCCTTCGTGGCGCTGGATAACGACGGCAATACGGTCAAGGGCATCACCTACTACGACCAGGGGGAAACCCCAGGGCTGGGCGGTGAGGTCGAGAATCCGTCCTGGCGCCAGCAGTGGGTCGGTAAACAGCTGTTCGACGACAACGGCCAGCCGGCGATCCGCGTGGTGAAAGGCGGCGCACGTCAGGGGGATGTGCACGGAGTGGACGGCCTATCCGGCGCCACGCTGACCTCCAACGGTGTGCAGCATACGTTTGATTTCTGGTTGGGCGAGCACGGCTTCGGCCCGTTCCTGAAAAAAGTTCGTGAAGGAGCGCTGAAAAATGGCTGATTCCAAAGAGATAAAGCGGGTCCTGCTGGGGCCGCTGTTCGACAATAACCCGATCGCCCTGCAGGTGTTGGGCGTCTGTTCTGCGTTGGCGGTGACCACCAAGCTGGAGACGGCGGTGGTGATGACCATTGCGGTGACGCTGGTGACCGCGTTCTCCAGCTTCTTCATCTCGCTGATCCGTCACCATATTCCCAACAGCGTGCGCATCATCGTGCAGATGGCGATCATCGCCTCGCTGGTGATCGTGGTCGATCAGCTGCTGCGCGCTTATGCGTTCGAGATCTCCAAGCAGCTGTCGGTGTTCGTCGGCCTTATCATCACCAACTGCATCGTGATGGGGCGCGCCGAAGCCTACGCCATGAAATCGCCGCCGATCGAGAGCTTTATGGACGGCATCGGCAACGGGCTGGGTTACGGGGTGATCCTGGTGCTGGTCGGTTTCCTGCGCGAGCTGATTGGCTCCGGCAAGCTGTTCGGCGTCCCGGTGCTGGAAACGGTGCAGAACGGCGGCTGGTACCAGCCGAACGGCCTGTTCCTGCTTGCGCCGAGCGCGTTCTTCATCATCGGCCTGCTGATCTGGGTGCTGCGCACCCTGAAGCCGGCGCAGATCGAAAAGGAGTAAAGGCCGATGGAACACTATATCAGCCTGTTTGTGCGCGCGGTGTTCGTCGAGAACATGGCGCTGGCGTTCTTCCTCGGGATGTGTACCTTCCTGGCGGTGTCGAAGAAGGTCTCGACCGCCTTTGGCCTGGGCATCGCGGTGACCATCGTGCTCGGCATTTCGGTGCCGGTGAACAACCTGGTCTACAACCTGATCCTGCGCGACGGCGCGCTGGTGGAAGGCGTCGATCTGAGCTTCCTCAACTTCATCACCTTCATCGGCGTGATCGCGGCGCTGGTACAGATTTTGGAGATGATCCTCGATCGCTTCTTCCCGTCGCTGTATAACGCGCTCGGCATCTTCCTGCCGCTCATCACCGTGAACTGCGCCATCTTTGGCGGCGTGTCCTTCATGGTGCAGCGCGACTATAACTTCGCCGAGTCGGTGGTGTACGGCTTTGGTTCCGGCACCGGCTGGATGCTGGCGATCGTCGCCATGGCGGGGATCCGCGAAAAACTCAAGTATGCCAACGTGCCGGCAGGGCTGCGCGGCCTGGGCATTACCTTTATCACCACCGGACTGATGGCGCTGGGCTTCATGTCCTTCTCCGGTGTTCAGTTGTAAAGGCGGGAAGAATTTATGGAAATTATTTTAGGCGTAGCAATGTTCACCACCATCGTGATGGTGCTGGTGTTGCTGATCCTGTTCGCCAAATCGAAGCTGGTGAACACCGGCGACATCGCGGTGGAAATCAACGGCGATCTGGATAAGAGCTTCCATGCGCCGGCGGGCGACAAGCTGCTCAACGTGCTCTCCAGCCAGGGGATCTTCGTCTCCTCGGCCTGCGGCGGCGGCGGTTCCTGCGGCCAGTGCCGGGTGGTGATCAAAGAGGGCGGCGGCGATATCCTGCCGACCGAGCTTTCGCACATCAACAAGCGCGAAGCGAAAGAAGGGTGCCGCCTGGCGTGCCAGGTGAACGTGAAGCAGAACCTGAAGATCGAGCTGCCGGAAGAGATCTTCGGCGTGAAGAAATGGGAGTGCGAGGTTATCTCCAACGATAACAAAGCCACCTTTATCAAAGAGCTGAAGCTGAAGATCCCCGATGGCGAGGACGTGCCGTTCCGCGCGGGCGGCTTTATCCAGATCGAAGCACCGGCGCACGACATCAGCTACGCCGACTTCGACGTGCCGCAGGAGTATCGCGGCGACTGGGACAAGTTCAACCTGTTCCGCTACCGCTCGACGGTGAACGACACCACGGTGCGCGCCTACTCGATGGCCAACTACCCGGAAGAGAAGGGCATCATCATGCTCAACGTGCGTATCGCCACGCCGCCGCCGAACAATCCGGACGTGCCGCCGGGCATCATGTCTTCCTATATCTGGTCGCTGAAAGCCGGTGATAAGGTGACCATCTCCGGGCCGTTCGGCGAGTTCTTCGCCAAGGACACCGACGCCGAAATGATCTTCATCGGCGGCGGCGCGGGCATGGCGCCGATGCGTTCGCACATCTTCGACCAGCTCAAGCGCCTGAACTCGAAGCGCAAGATCACCTTCTGGTACGGCGCGCGTTCGCTGCGCGAGATGTTCTATGAAGACGACTTCAACCAGCTGCAGGCGGAGAACGAAAACTTCACCTGGCACGTGGCGCTGTCGGATCCGCAGCCGGAAGATAACTGGACCGGCTACACCGGCTTTATCCATAATGTTCTGCTGGAGAACTACCTGAGGAACCACCCGGCTCCGGAGGACTGCGAGTTTTACATGTGCGGGCCGCCGATGATGAACGCCGCGGTGATCAAGATGCTCAAAGATCTGGGCGTCGAAGACGAAAACATCATGCTGGATGACTTTGGTGGCTAAATTGCGCGCATTGGCGATGAAGAACTGGCTGACGGGTGTGGCGCTGAGCGCCACCCTGCTGCTGACCGGCTGCGGGCCGGAACAGGTGGACCTGATGGGTAAAACCATGGGCACCTCGTATTCGATCCGTTACGTGACCGGCGAAGATACGCCGTCGGCGCGCGAGATGCAGGCGGAGATCGACAAACGGCTGGAGCAGGTGAACGATCAGATGTCCACCTACCGGCCGGATTCCGAGCTGAGCCGCTTCAATGCCAACCGCGACATTGACCGGCCGTTCCCGGTTTCGCCGGCCACCGCCGAAGTGGTGCGCGAAGCGCTGCGCATCAACCGCGTCACCGACGGCGCGCTGGACGTGACCGTCGGGCCGCTGGTCAACCTGTGGGGCTTCGGCCCGGAAGGGCGGCCGGACAAAGTGCCGAGCGAGGCGGAACTGGCGCACCGCCGCGCCTGGACCGGCGCCGACAAACTGTCGGTGCAGGGCAACGCGCTGGTGAAAAACATCTCCGAGCTGTACGTCGATCTGTCGTCGATCGCCAAAGGGTATGGCGTGGACGTGGTGGCGGAATATCTGCAGTCCCGGCATGTGAAGAACTACATGGTGGATATCGGCGGCGAGGTGCGCACGCGCGGGCATAACGGCGAGCAAAAGCCGTGGCGCATCGCCATCGAGCGCCCGACCGCCGGTACGCAACAGCAGGCGCAGCTGGTGATCCAGCCGGGGGAGATGTCGATCGCTACCTCGGGTGACTATCGCAACTACTTCGAGCAGGACGGGGTGCGCTATTCGCACACCATCGATCCGGTCACCGGCCGACCCATTCACCACCGTTTGGTGTCGATCACCGTGCTGAGCCCGACCTGCATGACCGCCGACGGCCTGTCCACCGGCCTGAACGTGATGGGGCCGGAGCGCGGCCTGGCGCTGGCCAACCTGCTCGGTATCCCGGTGTTCATGATCGTGAAAACCGCCGACGGGTTTGAGGAGCGTTACTCAGACGCGTTCAAGCCCTATCTGAAAAAGCGTTCGTGAGGTTGCTATGTTGACGGTATTCGCCGCTACTTTCGTGTTGTTTCTGCTGATCGTCGGCGGCATGTCGCTGGGCTATGTGTTCAAACGCAAAAGCCTGCAGGGCAGCTGCGGCGGCATCACCGCGCTGGGCATGGAGAAAGTCTGCGACTGCCCGGAGCCGTGCGATGCGCGCAAAAAGCGCGAAGCCAAAGCGGCGCAGCGGCGCGAGCAGTTGGAAAAGCACCGTATTCTGTAGCGAAAACCCGGCCTTGGCCGGGTTTTTTATTTCGCCTTGCGGAAGCTTTTCGCCTCGGCCGGCGAGTTGACCATCACGCCGTCAGCGCCCAGCGCCAGCGCCTGCTGATATTCCTGCGGCGAGTTGACGCCGAACAGGATAATGTGCGCCGGGCCCTGCGAGCGGAAACAGTCCATCGACTCTTTATCCCAGGTCAGAAACGCCTTCGAACGCCCTTCGCCGAGGGTATATTTCTCCACCACTTCCACCTCGCGCTTCAGCTCCAGCCCGTACCAGCGCGGCTGCCGGTTGTCCGGTTTGACGTCGCACTGGTGCGCCATGGTGACGTTGGCCAGCAGCGTGCGGGTTTCGTCGCGGCTTTCAAAGCGCGGGATGGCCGGCGGCAGCGCCTGCAGGTATTTGGCGTCGGTAGAGTAGACGCGGATGCGGTTCAGGCTGTCGGTGCTTTGCAACGTCGCCAGCAGCGTTTGGCCAAACTGCGCCGGATCGGCGTCCGGGGATTTGATGTCCAGATAAAAAGTGACGTGCGGAAACGCTTTAAGCACGTCGTCGAGCCGTGGAATGCCGATACCCTGGCCGCGGAACGGGTGTGCGTCACCCTTGGCGAAGGCCCAACCGGCGTCGGTCTCGGCTAGCTGCGCGGCGGTATAGGCAGAAACAGGACCCTGCCGGTTGGTCAGCGCTTTCAGGTCCGAGGGGCGATACAGCACGATGATGCCGTCTTTGGATGCTTGCAGGGTGATCCAGATGGCGTCGGCGCCGTTTTTCAGCGCGGTTTCGATGGCGATGCGAGTGTTTTCCGGCGCATCGGCGGTGCCGCCGCGATGGGCGACGATCGCCGGCGCATGACCGGCGGCGGCGCTGGCCGCCAGCGCGCTCAGCGACAGCGCGGAAGCCAGCAGCAAATGAGAAAATCTGATCATGTAGGGTACCTTGTCGTTATCGTTGTGGTGAGCCGCACGGGATGGCGGAAATCATACTATTGAAAAATTAAGCTTTTTTAACAACGCGGAAATATCTGTCAGAAACGCCGCTTTCCTCGAGCTCTGCGGCCTTGAGCTTTTGGTACCTGGCTGTATACTTATACAGTATTGTTGGAGGGTGCGATGCGTAAAATCATTCATGTCGATATGGACTGCTTCTTCGCGGCAGTGGAGATGCGCGACGATCCCAGCCTGCGCGATATCCCGCTGGCGATTGGCGGTAGTGCCGATCGCCGCGGGGTGATCAGCACCGCCAACTACCCGGCGCGGCGCTACGGCGTGCACAGTGCCATGTCCACGGCGATGGCGCTCAAACTGTGCCCGCATCTCACCCTGCTGCCGGGGCGCATGGCGGCCTACAAAGAAGCTTCGCTGCACATCCGCGAAATCTTCGCCCGCTATACCTCGTTGATCGAGCCGCTTTCGCTCGACGAGGCCTACCTCGACGTGACCGACAGCCCGCAATGCAACGGTTCGGCGACGCTGATCGCCCAGGAAATCCGTCAGGCGATCGCCGCCGAGCTGGACCTCACCGCGTCGGCCGGCATCGCGCCAA
This sequence comes from Serratia bockelmannii, assembly GCF_051803255.1. Lineage (NCBI taxonomy): Bacteria > Pseudomonadati > Pseudomonadota > Gammaproteobacteria > Enterobacterales > Yersiniaceae > Serratia > Serratia bockelmannii. The sequence goes on from NZ_CP196512.1 coordinate 954,034, forward strand.
TCAAGTTTCTCGCTAAAATCGCCTCCGAGATGAACAAGCCGAACGGGCAATACGTGATCACGCCGGCGCAGGTGCCGGCGTTTTTGCAGCAGCTGCCGCTCAGCAAGATCCCCGGCGTCGGCAAGGTGACCGCCAAGCGGCTGGAGGAAGTGGGGCTTATCACCTGCGCCGACGTGCAGCAATACGATTTGGCGCAGCTGCTCAAGCGCTTCGGCAAGTTCGGCCGGGTGCTGTGGGAGCGCTGTCAGGGCATCGATCGGCGCGAAATCTCTCCTGAGCGGCTGCGCAAATCGGTGGGGGTGGAGCGCACGCTGGCGGAGGATATTCACGACTGGGAAGACTGCGAAACGCTGATTATCGACAAACTCTATCCCGAGCTGGAGATGCGGCTGCGCAAGGTGAAGCCGGATCTGCACATCGCCCGGCAGGGCGTGAAGCTGAAGTTTCAGGATTTTCAGCAAACCACCCAGGAGCACGTGTTCCCGGTGCTGAACCGGCAGGATTTGCTGGAGGTGGCGCGGCAGGCGTGGCGCGAGCGGCGCGAAGGGCGCGGCGTGCGGCTGGTGGGGTTGCATGTGACGCTGCTCGATCCGCAGCTGGAGCGGCAGCTGGCGCTGTCGTGGGAATAAAAAAGCCGGCGGTCGCCGGCTTTTTGCGTTAAGCGTGCAGATTACGCGCGCTCAGGGATTGCTTTCAGCAACGAGGTCAGCAGCTTCCAATACAGGCCGACGCTTTCGATATGCACCTGCTCATCCGGCGAATGCGGGCCGGTGATGGTTGGCCCGATCGATACCATGTCCATGTTTGGATATGGCTTTTTGAACAGACCGCATTCCAGACCGGCGTGGATCACCATGATGTTCGGCGTCTTGTCGAACAGATCCTGATACAGCTCGCGCACCAGGTGCATCACCGGCGAGTCGGCGTCCGGCTGCCAGCCCGGGTAGCCGCCCTTCGGCGCCACTTTAGCGCCGGCCAGCTGGCCCAACGCGGTCAGCATCTCGACCACGTAGTCTTTGCCACTGTCGATCAGGGAGCGGATCAGGCAGATGATTTCCGCTTCGTTTTCGCTGGTGGTGACCACGCCGACGTTCAGCGAGGTTTCCACCACGCCTTTCACCGCGTCGCTCATGCGGATCACGCCGTTCGGCGTGCCGTTCAGCAGCGCCAGGAAGCGCTGCTGGCTGTCGGCGCTCAGCGCCAGCGAAGCGCTGGTGGTCGGCTCCAACAGCACGGTGATGTTCTTCTCTTTGGCGGAGAGTTCGTTCTGCAGCACGGCCAGGAACTCCTGGCTCAGCGCTTTCAGTACGTCGGCCTTGTCCGCCGGCACCGCTACCACCGCGGAGGCTTCACGCGGGATGGCGTTGCGCAGGGTGCCGCCGTTCAGGTCCAGCACGCGCAGGTTCAGCGCCGCCGCATGGGCGAACAGGAAGCGCGCCAGCAGTTTGTTGGCGTTGCCCAGCCCGACGTGGATCTCGGCGCCGGAATGGCCGCCTTTCAGGCCCTTGAGGGTCAGCTTCAGGGTTTGGTAACCGGCCGGCACCGCTTCGCGCTGCAGCGGCAGGGTGGTGATGAAGTCGATACCGCCGGCGCAACCCATGTAGATTTCGCCTTCTTCTTCGGAATCGGTATTGATCAGGATATCCGCCTGCAGCCAGTTCGGCTGCAGCCCGAAGGCGCCGTCCATACCCGCTTCTTCGGTCATGGTCAGCAGCACTTCCAGCGGGCCGTGCTCAACGCTGTCGTCGGCCAGCACCGCCAGGGCGGAGGCCATGCCGATGCCGTTGTCGGCGCCCAGCGTGGTGCCGCGTGCTTTCACCCACTCGCCGGCGATATAAGGCTGGATCGGATCCTTGGCGAAGTCGTGCACGGTGTCGTTATTCTTTTGCGGCACCATGTCCAGGTGCGCCTGCAGTGCGACCGGCTTGCGGTTTTCCATGCCTTTGGTGGCCGGTTTGCGCAGCAGGATATTGCCGACCTGATCACGCTCGGCGTGCAGGTTCTTTTCTTTGGCCCAGGTGAGGATGTGCTGCGCCAGCGCTTCTTCATGATAAGAAGGGTGCGGGATAGAACAGATCTTGGCGAAAATATCCCACAGCGGCTGTGGCGAAAGCTGAGACAATTCAGACACTATAAGTCTCCTGTGACGGCAGGCTCCGACAGGACGGGCATGCCGCGCGGTTAAGGTGAGCGGGTATCTGTGCGTCGTGGCACGATCGTCAGAGAATATCACTTTATTTCCGGCGGTGCGCCCCCCGTATTGTGCGGTTTAAGCGCTTGATCACATGGCTTCGCTGCGGGAACGCTCGCTTTTTCAGCATCAATCACCGAAAAGCCGCCCGGCGGAAATCGCGAGGTTTTCCTCGGTACAGCTGGAATTCAACGCGGCCAGTCTCTATAATCTCGCGCAACCTTTTTTCCCCTGAACTACAAATAAGCCGCTTCACCGCCGGCTGGGACACGATTCTATGAGCGAAAAATACGTTGTTACCTGGGATATGCTGCAAATGCACGCACGCAAGCTGGCGCACCGCCTGCTGCCTGCCGACAAATGGACAGGCATCATTGCCGTAAGCCGCGGCGGTCTGGTACCGGCGGGCCTGCTGGCGCGCGAACTGGGCATCCGCTATGTGGATACCGTCTGCATTTCCAGCTATGACCATGACAACCAACGCGAAATGAAAGTGCTCAAGCGCGCCGAAGGCGACGGTGAAGGCTTCATCGTGGTGGACGATCTGGTGGATACCGGCGGCACCGCGAAAGCGATCCGCGACATGTACCCGAAAGCGCATTTCGTCACCATCTTCGCCAAGCCGGCGGGCCGTCCGCTGGTGGACGACTACGAAGTCGACATCCCGCAGGATACCTGGATCGAACAGCCGTGGGACATGGGCGTCAGCTTCGTTCCCCCGATCGGCGGTCGCTAAGTCCAGCCAGTTCCAGCCCAACGCCCGGTTATGCCGGGCGTTTGCGTTATCTTGGTTTATCCCGCCAGAGTTAGGTACACTACCTCCAGTTAAGTAGGCCTTTTGCGGCCTATCGCCAGATTTACGGAGGCTGTTGTTACCATGGCACAGGCCAACCTTTCTGAAATTCTTTTCAAGCCCAAATTCAAACACCCTGAAACCTCGACGCTGGTGCTGCGCGCGCGCAACAAAGTGAGCGCCGCCATGCATTCCGCATTGGAGGGCGACACCACCGGTAGCTGGTACCGCATGCTGAACCCGCTGCTGTGGGCTTGGCGCGGCGTCAGCCCGATCGAAATCCACGAAGTGTTGGCGCGCATCGCTGCCTCTGACGCCGAACGCAGCAATCCGCAGCGGCTGGATACCGTGGTGGGCTACCGCAACGGCAACTGGATCTACGAGTGGATCCATCAGGGCATGCAGTGGCAGCAGCGGGCGACGGAACAGCAGGATCCGCTGCTCGGCGGCGAGTACTGGCTGAAGGCCGCGAGCCTGTACAGCATCGCCGGTTACCCGCACCTGAAGGGCGACGAGCTGGCCGAACAGGCGGAGATGCTCGCCAACCGCGCTTACGAAGAGGCGGCGCTGTTGCTGCCGTATCAGCTGAAAGAGCTGGAGTTCCGCATCGAAGGCGGCGGCAGCGTCACCGGTTTCCTGCACATGCCGGAGAAGGGCGAGGCGCCGTTCCCGACGGTGCTGATGTGCGGCAGCCTCGATACGCTGCAGACCGACTATCATCGCCTGTTCCGCGACTACCTGGCGCCGCACGGCATCGCCATGCTGACGCTCGATATGCCGTCGATCGGTTCTTCGTGCAAATGGAAGCTGACGCAGGACTCCAGCTACCTGCACCAACAGGTGCTGATCCAGCTGGCCTCGGTGCCGTGGGTGGATCATCAGCGGGTGAGCGCCTTCGGCTTCCGCTTCGGCGCCAACGTGGCGGTGCGGCTGGCCTATCTGGAGCCTCAGCGGCTGCGCGGCGTAGCCTGCCTGGGGCCGGTGGTGCATCGCCTGCTGTGCGACAGCAGCACCCAGTTGAACGTGCCGGACATGTATATGGACGTGCTGGCCAGCCGCATGGGCATGGCTAACGCCTCGGACAACGTGCTGAAGGTGGAGCTGAACAGCTACTCGCTGAAAATGCAGGGGCTGCTGGGGCGCCGTTGCCCAACGCCGATGATCTCCGGCTACTGGGAGCGCGATACACTCAGCCCGAAAGAGGAGTCGCAGCTGATCGTCACCTCCTCGGTGAGCGGCAAGCTGGTCGCCATCCCGCGCACCCCGGTTTACGACAGCTTCCACCGGGCGTTGCTGCAGATGTCCGGTTGGCTGAGGGACAAAATGCGTTAATTAGTTGCTAAATTTTAACAGTTTGTTAAAAAGAGTGGTCTACATTGAGGAGGTTAGAGAATGACGTTACCGAGTGGTCACCCTAAAAGCCGACTAATGAAACGTTTTGCCAGCTTGGGGCCGTACCTGCGTGAAGGGCAATGTGAAAACGACCGTTTTTTCTTTGATTGTTTGGCCGTCTGCGTCAATGTAAAGCCCGCTCCGGAGAAGCGTGAGTTCTGGGGCTGGTGGATGGAGCTGCAGGCGGAAGAGGCGCGCTTCACCTATTCGTACCAATTCGGCCTGTTCGACAAGGAAGGCGACTGGACGGCGCAAAACATTAAGGATGATGAAGTAAACGCCAAGCTGGAAGACACCCTGCGCGACTTCCATCGCCGCCTGGGCGAGCTGCTGGCGACCATGGAACTGGGGCTGGAACCCGCCGACGATTTCAAAGAAAAACTGATCAAACTCTCCGCCTGACCCCGTTTGACCACGTATTGTGCTGATTTCGCGTTGTGCCTGTTGGCATAACGCGTCTCTCCTGTTACAAAGACCTTTGCACTCTTCTTCTCATCATTACACACGGCAGAAATACTATGAACGGCAGCCAGACATTGGTTGTGAAATTGGGCACCAGCGTGTTGACCGGCGGATCGCTGCGTCTGAACCGCGCCCACATTGTCGAATTGGTGCGCCAATGTGCGCAGCAACACGCCGCGGGCCACCGCATTGTCATCGTCACTTCCGGCGCCATCGCCGCCGGGCGCGAACACCTGGGCTACCCCGAGCTGCCCGCCACCATCGCCTCCAAGCAGCTGCTGGCAGCGGTAGGGCAGAGCCGGCTGATCCAGCTGTGGGAACAGCTGTTCTCCATTTACGGCATTCACGTCGGGCAGATGCTGCTGACGCGTGCCGATCTGGAGGACCGCGAGCGCTTCCTCAACGCGCGCGACACCATGACGGCGCTGCTGGATAACCGCATCGTGCCGGTAATCAATGAGAACGACGCCGTCGCCACCGCCGAAATCAAGGTGGGCGACAACGATAACCTGTCGGCGCTGGCGGCCATTTTGGCCGGCGCCGACAAACTGCTGCTGCTGACCGATCAGCAGGGCCTCTACACCGCCGATCCGCGCAACAACCCGCAGGCCGAACTGATCCGTGAAGTGCACGGCATTGACGACGCGCTGCGCGCCATCGCCGGCGACAGCGTCTCCGGTCTGGGCACCGGCGGCATGGGCACCAAGCTGCAGGCGGCCGACGTGGCCTGCCGCGCCGGCATCGACGTAGTGATCGCCGCGGGCAGCAAGCCGGGCGTGGTGGCGGACGTGATCGAAGGCAAACCGGTGGGCACCCGTTTCCACGCGCTGGAAACCCCGCTGGAAAACCGCAAGCGCTGGATCTTCGGCGCGCCGCCGGCCGGTGAAATCACCGTCGACGATGGCGCGGTGGAAGCGATGATGGCGCGCGGCAGCTCGCTGCTGCCGAAAGGCATCCGCGAAGTGAAGGGCGACTTCTCGCGCGGCGAAGTAATCCGCATCCGCAACCAGGCGGGGCGCGATCTGGCGCACGGCGTCAGCCGCTACAACAGCGACGCGATGCGCATGATCGCCGGGCACCACTCGCAGGAAATCAGCGAGATCCTCGGTTATGAATACGGTCCGGTGGCAGTGCACCGCGACGATATGATTGTCAGTTAAGGAGTGAGCATGCTGGAGCAGATGGGGAAGGCCGCCAAGCAGGCCTCCTGGCAGCTGGCGGTGCTGAGCACGGCGAAGAAAAATCAGGTGCTGTCGGTGATGGCCGACAGGCTGGAAGCCAACAGTGAAGCGATCCTGCTGGCGAATGAACAAGACATGGCGCAGGCGCGCGCCACCGGCATGAGCGAAGCGCTGCTCGACCGCCTGCTGTTGACCCCGGCGCGGCTGGCGGCGATCGCCAACGACGTGCGCCAGGTATGCCGCCTGAACGATCCGGTCGGCCACGTGCTGGACGGCAACCTGCTGGACAGCGGGCTGAAGCTGGAGCGCCGCCGGGTGCCGCTCGGCGTGATCGGCGTGATTTACGAGGCGCGGCCGAACGTCACCATCGACGTCGCCAGCCTGTGCCTGAAAACCGGCAACGCGGTGATCCTGCGCGGCGGGAAAGAGACGCACAACACCAACCAGGCGACGGTGAAAGTGATCCAGCAGGCGCTGGAACAGTGCGGCCTGCCGGCGGCGGCGGTGCAGGCGATCGACAGCCCGGATCGCGCGCTGGTGAAAGAACTGCTGCGCCTGGATCGCTATGTCGACATGCTGATCCCGCGCGGCGGCGCCGGCCTGCACAAGCTGTGCCGCGAGCAATCGACCATCCCGGTGATCACCGGCGGCATCGGCGTGTGCCACACCTACGTGGACGCCGACGTCGATTTCGACAAGGCGCTGACGGTGATTGAAAACGCCAAGATCCAGCGCCCGAGCGCCTGTAACTCGCTGGAGACGCTGCTGGTGAACCGCAGCATCGCCGCCGAGTTCCTGCCGGCGCTGAGCGCCAAAATGGCGGCGGCGGGCGTGACGCTGCACGCGGCGGAAAACGCGCTGCCGCTGCTGCAGGGCGGCCCGGCGACGGTGGTGCCGGTGAATGCGGAGGATTACGACGACGAATGGTTGTCTCTGGATCTGAACGTATTGCTGGTGGACGATATCGATCAGGCTATCGACCACATCCGCACCCACGGCACCAACCACTCCGACGCGATCCTCACCCGCTCGCTGAGCAGCGCCGAGCACTTCGTGCGCGCGGTGGACTCCTCGGCGGTGTACGTCAACGCCAGCACCCGCTTCACCGACGGCGGCCAGTTCGGCCTGGGCGCGGAAGTGGCGGTGAGCACCCAGAAACTGCACGCCCGCGGCCCGATGGGCCTGGATGCGCTGACCACCTACAAGTGGATTGGCTACGGCGACGATCTGGTGCGCAGCTAAGGCCGCATTGCGGTCATAAAGAGGTCGGGGCGCAGCATGCTGCGCCCTGATTGTTTTTGGAAAAGAGGGTCTGCACGACAGTCTGGTTGCTTGCAAAACAACCAAACGCCCCGGCGGCTATTGACTCATTTCGCGCGCAGGTCTACCTTGTTCAACGCACTTCCGGCTTGCCCCGCAGGCCCGGCTCGATGCCGATATAGCTCAGTTGGTAGAGCAGCGCATTCGTAATGCGAAGGTCGTAGGTTCGACTCCTATTATCGGCACCATCTCTCCTTCAGATTCCCTTTGCTTACCTTTTTGCCGGTTAAACAACCGTTTAATTAATCACTGTTATAATTACCCCTGTTGAGTCTTGATGGGGAATGTTTTCTCCTCAAGCATTGCGATGCGGCGCTCTGTGGAGCGGCATCCGTTTTTAGGCATGCCGGTGGTTCGGTGAGAAGTAAGGAGAAGTGCACTATGAGCAGAAAAGACAAGCTCGCGGCGGCCCTGCTGGCCATCTTCCTGGGTGGGCTGGGCATTCACAAGTTTTACCTGGGGATGAAGTGGTGGGGGCTGTTCTACCTGCTGTTCTGCTGGACGGGGATCCCGGCAATTGTCGGCTTTATCGAAGGCATTATTTATCTGTTCCAATCGGAAGAGAAGTTCAACCAGAAATACAATCCTGGTCTGATTTAAGGCTTTGCTGACGGCGCTTCCTGTTGCGGGAAGCGCCGTTTTTCATTCCGCTACTGTTTCTTCATCATCATCTTGCCGCGCATCTCTTTACTCATCATTTTATTCGAGCTGGAAATGACGCAGTTATATTGCTTGCCTTGGTTGATGATCATAAAGGTGCTGACCGGATCTTTAAAATCCTTGTCGATGGTGAAATAAATATAGGCCTGCGGCAGCGCGGCCGGTTTAAAGGCGCCGAAGGCATACACATCCGCCAGGCCCAGCGCGGAGAGATCGACCGTCAGTTCCATAGGCTGTTTGTCATTTGGCGATGGGAACATCGATTTGGCCGACATCATCATGGTGCTGCTGTTGATGCTGTAATCGGTTTTAACCTTCATGCCGATATATTTCGATTCCGGCATGGAAAGTTCTTTTTGGCAGGCGGCGTCGTGCTGTGGCGCCGGGCTGCCGTTTTCCATCACGGCGTGCACGTGTTCCAGCGTCACTTCCGCGCTGCCTGTGGTAGGCTGCGCATCGGCCGCGTAAGCCGCGCCGCTGAAGGCGGCCACAGAGGTAAGGATAATGCCCGTAACGATTTTCATTGTCGGTCTCCGGAATGCTAATAATGGTATTAATTGCGGTGTGTAGCCTATTGGCCCGATAAAATGCAAAGTGACCCGTTCCGCGGAGATAAAATACCCTCGGAATTTTTATAATTAATAGCGTTTCACCCACGCGGCATGCGAGGTTTGTTTAATTATATTGGGAGCCTTTCTCTTTTGTTTTTCAGTCTGTTTACCTGCATATAAAGAGTATGTATAAACATAGTCAATGTTTAGAATATGCACAAATTACTGCAGTTTTTTTTCCCTTTTATCTTTTGGTTTTTAATAGGGTTGCGAATATTGCATTGAGATACAGGGAGTTGTCTTTTCTACGTTCAAATCACTCTTTGAAGCGTTATTTATGTGATCTTTGTAGTCACAGAAATAACGCTGAAATTATTATCTTTCTATTTAACGGCTAATTATTCATGGCATAGGCTTCAACCCTTTGCGTTTCCTGCGCTAGAATCAGGCGGTTTTCTCGTGGAAAAGGATATCGCCATGGCCGCCTGGGCCTTTTTGATCGTCGGTTGGGGGTTGATTTGGCAGGATCACCCGATTTTCGGCGTGCTGTGCATCGCGCTGTTTGCCGTGCTGCAATGGGTGAAGTACGCCGCTAAAGGCGTGCAAGACCCCGAAGAGGCCGCAGAGTGGCGCAAAACCGACTGGCATTCGCAGCCGATTGAAATGGCGCACGCCGGCGACAGCGATCGGCAGATTGGCGGCGTGGGGGAGCTGGGCATGGGCGGCCCCAGTTTTTGGACGCTGCTGCTGCGTGACGGGGCGATTGTTCATGGCGCCTGTGCGGCGCCGCAGGACGTGGAGGGTGGCAAGCTGCGCCTGATCCCGACCCGCGGCCGCGAGGGTGAGGGGCTGACGGTCTACGAGCCTGCTGCCCGGGCGATGTATGCGCTGCCGGCATTGACCGATCGCGAGCAGGACGCGCTGGCCGCCGGCTCCGCCGAGGCGCTGGCGCGGCTGCGGGCGAGGTGTCGGCAGGCGGAGGCCACGCCGTTGCACCTTGTGCGCGGTCTGTGGGTGCCGCCGTGGACAGAGGATCCGGCCGATCGTCTGGAGATCGCCTTGCCCAACGGCCGGGTGCTGGCGGCGCGCTTGATGTTGCCGGCGAATCTGCGCCTGGCGGACGATCCTGCCGCGCTGCTGCACACGCCGCCTTATGAACTGTTGCTGGATAACCGGCCGACCGATCGCTTCGTGCGCGATCTCGAACGCGTGGCGGAATCCCCGGCGGGTGACGGTTTGAGCGTCGGCGGCTGCCAGTTCCGCGGCGAGCATATCGTCGATGGCCTATACCATCTCTACTTCGCCGGCGAGTGGTTCAGCCTGCTCTCGTATGCGCATAAACCGGCGGGCGGGCGCGGTTCGGACACCACCTTTTTCGTCGAGCGGGTCGAGCCGCAAGACGGCGGGGTGTTTGTGATTGAGTGGGATGCCTACAGCGTGGGGCCAGGCGGGCGTGAGCCGCGCGTGCCGGCCCCGCCGGTATTGGTTATCGCGGTGAGTTGGCAGGAAACGCCGCTGCAGTTGCCAACGGCCAACAACCGCGTGACCGTGCGCTTGCCCAACGCCGCGGCGTAAGGCTTAAGGCAGCACCCTGACTTCGCCGTCGTGCAAGGTCAGCACCGCGATCGGGCTGCCGGAGAAGCACTCCCTAAAGATCCAGTCGCTGGGCCGAAACGCCGCCGCAGGCAGCCCGGCCTGCCACTCCTCCCACTGCGGGGTCGGCTTATCCGGCGGTAAAGAGAAAGAGACCAGCCAACCCGCTTCGCAGTGCACCCTTTGGCCGCTCGGGCGGGTAAAGGTGTGCGCACCTGCCAGCTCCATCACCGGCGGTAAAACCTCGAAGGCGATGATCGGCACGCCGGCCACGCTCTGCGGCTGAGGAAAACGCACGGCGGTCACGCCGTTCATCGTGATAGGGCTGTCTTCGGTGCCGGGCAGGCGTGGCTCCTGGCGGTTTACCCAACTGCCTTTCGGCAGCGTCGTTTCACCGAACGGCTTTGCCTCGTCGAGCGTCAAGTAGCTGCGTTGATTCCAACGATCTTCCGCCCGCTGGCTCTTGATGTCCTGGATGGCCATGCCGATCAGCATCAGCGCGAACGCCACCGGGTAGATCGCCAGCGCCGAGGCCAACAGATAGCCGCCCCAGGAAAGCGGCGGGCGCGGGCGGCCGCAGCGGGCGGCGGCGTAGCGCCAGCCCCACCAGGCGAGCAGGATGCCGGCGAGCAGCAGGGCCAATAACAGCGCCAGCAGGCCGGCGGCGCCGGCGCCATAACCTAACAGCATGGCAAGTTCCTTATGTTCACGGCGTGGTGGAGCGATAGCGAACGAAGTAGGGCAGCGCCGGGATCTCCCCGTCATCGTCATAGTGGCTTTCTGGTTCGATCACGGTTTGGCGCGCGTCGTCGCGCCCGTTGTACCGGTACTCCAACGGCTGTCGGTAGTGCACGTCGGATGAGCGCAGATCGAAAATCAGCGAAAGACGCGCATCGCCGTTATCCGTTTGGGCGACCAGCTTATCGTTGCCCGCCCAGAGCTGATACAGCGATTTATCGCCGGTCTCCAGCAGCACCTTCAACTGCCCGTCGGATTGATAACGCAGAAGCTGATACAGCCCTCTGTCCAGCGTTTGTGCGATCAGGTAGATGCCGCCGTCCGGGGCTTGCGCGCTTTCCTCCACGCGCACCAGCAGCCAATGCATTTCAATCACCTCGCCGGTTTTACCGTTAACGGCGATGTGTAACGCGCCAGATCCGAGCACCGGGTTCATCCAGAAATGCACGCGGTCGCCATCAATGGCGGTGAATATCTCGGGTACGGATTTGCGCTTACCGGAGGCGTAAGCCGTCGGTGACTCCTCCTCGCCGCGCTCAAAGCCCAGCAGCTGCCGCGCGTCCAGCAGCGCCGGCAGATCCAGCGTCTGCCGCCAATGGGCGCCGAAGTCCGGGCTGTAGAATACGCCTTCGGTGCTGATGAGATACAGCGCGCGTTTTCCCGGTTGCGCCACCAGTTTGCCGCCGACAAAGGAAGGCCGGTTGTCGTCGCCCTCCGGCCAGGGGATCAGCGCCCCGATGGTACCCCGTTGCACATCAACCAGCCTGCGGCCCTCAGAGAGAAAAAGCACGCACTCCTGCTCGCCGCAAACCGCATCGTGGATCAAGTCGTCGAGTTCCCCCAGCATTTGTAACCCTTTTGGGCCGGCAAACAGCACCTGGCTGAGGTAGTTGGCCGCCCAACCGTAAAAGCTATTGTACGCGCGGTCTTCACTTCTTTTGCTGGTGAGCAGCAGGGCGCCGTCCGGCGCCGGGTAGCTGTGGATGAGATCGTAACGGGCTATCGTCGGCAACGCCTGGTCGCCCCGAGTCCATTGCCACTGCGCATAGCGTTGCTCAGGGGCGAGCAAATAGACGCCCAGCGCGCTGGCTAAAAACAGCGTCAGGATAATAAGGGGTCTTTTATAAAGCGCTAACGTCATCATTTCAGCTCCGTCACCTGAGCCTGCCGCCACAACCTGCGGCGCAGATTTCGCAGGTATTTAAACGTTTTAAACGTGCGGTGCTGGTCAAAAGAGTACAGGCGACAGATCTGGGCGAAACCCTCGATCAGCAGCGCCAGGCCGCTGACCATCAGCATCAGCAGCAGAATAATCGGCGGCAATTCACTGCCGAGGCGCTTCAGGGTCCAGGCATCCAGGTAAAAGCCCGCCGGGGTATCGGCGTTATCCACCACCGTCATGCCGAGCACAAAACACGCCACGATTGCCCCAAAAATGAAGACAACGCGCGCGCACAGGTTAAGGCCGGCTTCGGTGAAGTAGCGGCTGCCGCCGATGAGATAGGTTTGGCGATCGCGATGATTGATGATCCCACGCACCGTCGGCAACTCGGGGACGGTGTCGTTCTCGCAATACAGCACCTGCAGCGGATCGCCTTTGGCGATGAAAAGCGGATGTTGCCGACGAAATACCGGGTGCAGTTTGGTATTGGGGACGTTGAGCGCGCGGGTCGTCAACGCGAAGTGCGTCTCCTTCTGACGCCACGCATAAGTGTCCAAATACTGCACCTGCCGCGGGATCTCATAGTGGCAGAGTTCGTAGCTCAGGGCGTTGACCGTCTCTATGCTGGAGGCCTCGACGCCCTCGGGGAGGGGGAACTCGGTTTGTGGCATTGCGGGCACTGGCGCGGCGTCTGCGCGGACGGCCCGGTATCTGATGCCGGGGATTTTCAGGCTGAGCGAGCCGGGCGGCGTGACGTCTTGCCCCTGCAGCACGCGATCCAGCGCTCTGAGCAGGCGCCTGCGGCCGCGGTGCGCAATCAACAGGAGCTCCGAACCGACGAACAGCACCATGCCGATGCCGATAAGGCCGGCGATGATGGCGATAAAGAACAGGACGATGGTCAGCCAGGAATCTTCCCGGTCCATGATGAAAAAGGCCGCCGGGAAACCGCCGGCCAGCGCCGCGCCCAGCAGCAGCAGGGCGAAGTATTTCAGCTTATATTTCAGCGTTCTGTCAGGCTCCAGCCGGCCTTTCGTGCCGTGCAGCAGCCAGTGCAGCCAGTAGCTGCCGTCCCGCAGGCGGTGGGCGCCGATCTTCACCCGATCGCCGGCAGCGAGCCTGGCCAGCAGATTTTCGCTGTCGCTGAAGTCATCGCGATAAAAAAAGAACGTCTGGCCGGAGGCGATGATCCTCACCAGATTGTCGGGCGCCGTCTGTTGGCAAGCGCATTGCTCGACGGTCACATGAAAAAATTGGGTTTGCATATCATTCCCTGTCAGCAGGCGTGGCCCGAAAATTCATCCCTGGCGCCGGATGGTCAGCGCTTTTTCATCAGTGGCAGCATGCGCACCAGCGCATTGTCCTTGACGATATAGTGGTGGAATAGTGCGGCGGCGGTATGCAGGCCGATCAGCCAGTAGCCGAATGACGCCAGCGTTTTGTGCCAGCCGATAATCGCCCGCGCCTGCGGCCGATCGGCCACGTCGGCGAACGGCATCGGCAGGCCGAACAGAAACCACTCCTTACCCCCTAGATAGCGCGAATAGACCCCCAGCACCGGCAGCGTCAGCAGCAGCAGGTAGATCAGGGTGTGCGTCAGGTGCGCCAAGCCGGTTTGCCACTTCGGCGGTTTGGGCGCGATGGCGGGCGAGGGGTGGCGCCAGCGCAGGAACAGGCGGGCGATCATCAGCGCAAATACCGTTACGCCGCAGCTGAAGTGGGTGACAACCAGCACGTACCAAGGGGCGCTGCCCGGTTCGGCAAAGCTCCGCAGCTCGATGGTGACACAGGTGATGACCAGCAGGATCGCCACCAGCCAGTGCAGGCGAATTTGCCACGGCATGTAGGTGTTCTGCACCGGGTTACCTTTTGATGTTAAAGGGTCTGTGGGTCGATGGTAACGAAATGTTACATCGGAGGAAAGCGCGTGCGCGCAATTTAGGCAAAACGCCAGGTTCAGCTCGCTTATTAAGCTATTGGTTTAGTGGGATATGCGTCTGGTGATAGGTGAGCGCCGTAAGTTATGAAGTTAATAATGATAGGTTCAGAGGCTGGCAGCTTATTAAGCGATGAAGCGGGTTGCGCCGCAGTCCGCGCTGCGGCGCCTAAGATCAGTTCAATTTGGCCTTGGCGAAATCGCTGCCGTTCACGTCCACCACATAGCCGCTCAGGTTGCTGCGGGTGGCGTAGAACACTTTGCCGGTGGCCAGCGGCAGCCACGGCGCCTGTTTGGCGAAGATCACCTGCGCCTGTTGATACAGCTTGGCGCGCGCCTGCGGCTGGTTCTCCTGGATCGCCTGCTGGATCAGCCGGTCATAATCCTTATCGCACCAGCGTGCCACGTTGGCGCCGCTCTGCACGCCGGCGCAGCCGAGCAGGGTGGCGAAGTTGTCCGGATCGCCGTTGTCCGAGACCCAGCCGTACAGCGCGCTCTGTTGCTCGCCTTTGCGCAGCCCGGCCAGATACTGCCCCCACTCCCAGGTGACGATCTTGGCCTTCACGCCCACCTTCGCCCAGTCGCTCTGGATCATCTCGGCGATGCGCTTGGAGTTCGGGTTGTAAGGGCGCTGTACCGGCATCGACCAGATGTCGGTTTCAAAGCCCTGTTCCAGCCCGGCCTGCTTCAGCAGCGCGCGCGCCTTCTGCGGATCGTAGGCGTACTCCGGCAGTTTGTCGTTGTAGCCCAGCATGCCCGGCGGCAGCAGTGAATTGGCCGGCGTGCCGCTGTCTTTGAACACCGCGGCGACGATCGCTTTCTTGTCCACCGCGTAGCTCAACGCCTGACGCACCAGCAGGTTGTCGAACGGTTTTTTCTGGGTGTTGAACGCCAGATAGCCGACGTTCAGCCCGGTAATGTCGTGCAGCTGCAGGTTGCCGTCGGCCTTGATGGCGGCGAACTGTTCCGGCAGCGGCGCGGGGATGATCTGGCATTCGTTGGTTTTCAGCTTGGCCAGCCGGGTTTGCGGATCCGGCGTGATGGAGAAGATGAGGTGCTTGCTGGCCACTTCGCCCTGCCAGTAGTGCGGGTTGGCGATGTAGCGGATCAGCGAATCCTGCTTGTACTGCTGCAGCGCAAACGGCCCGGTGCCGATCGGCCAGTTGTCGACGTATTCCGGCGTGCCCTTTTTCAGCATGGCGTCGGCGTATTCGGCGGACAGGATCGAGGCGAAATCCATCGCCCAGTCAGCGACGAAGGCGGCGTTGGGCTGGCTCAGCGTGAAGCGCACGTGATGCTCGTCCACCGCTTCCACCTTGGTGATCAGCTTATCCAGGCCCATGTCGGTGAAGTATTCATAGTTGCCGCCGGAGACCTTGTGATAAGGGTTAGCGGGATCCTTCTGCCGCATCACGGTGAACACCACGTCTTCGGCGTTGAAGTCGCGTGTCGGGGTGAAGTATTTGTTGCTGTTGAATTTCACGCCCTGGCGCAGGGTAAAGGTATAGGTCTTGCCGTCCGGGCTGACGCTCCACTCGGTGGCCAGCGACGGGGCCGGGGTTTTATCGCTTTCGCGCAGCGTCACCAAGCGGTTGTACAGCACCTGCGAGGTGGCGATAAAGGTCGGCCCGGAGCTGGAGAGCTGCGGGTTGAACGATTCCGGCGAGGCGACGGTGCAGTACACCAGCGCATCGGAAGCGGCCAGCGCGCCGCCCGCCGACAGCAGGCCGCAGCCGGCCAGCACCAATCCGGCGATAGGGTGTTTTAAAAACGTCAAGGCAAGATCCTCAGGTGGAGTGGGCCGTTACCGGCGAATTGATCTAACTATAGATAACGGATGGCGAGACGGGGAACAAGCGTCTCACCTGCGCATTCTGTGCGCCCCGCGTTGCCTGCCGCCGCAGCGCAGATCTACACTGCGGGACAATCAGTCACTCGCAAGGATTTCCCGATGAGCCACTTTCGTCCTGTCGCCCTCGAACACGCCAGCCGCCTGCTGAACCACGGCCCGACGGTATTGATCACCAGCCGCAGCCACGACGGCGCCAAACGCAACGTGATGGCCGCCGCCTGGTCGATGCCGGTGGAGTTCAGCCCGCCGCGCATCGCCATTGTGGTGGACAAAGGGGCGCACAGCCGGCAAATGATCGAGGAGAGCGGCGCATTCGGCATTTGCGTGCCGGCGGCCATGTTCATCGACGCCACCTACGCGGTTGGCAGTGTGTCCGGGCTGGATGAAGACAAGTTTGCCCGCTTTCACATCGCCGCAGCGCCGAGCGCCACGCTGCAGGTGCCGCTGATCGAACAGGGTTGCGTGGCGTGGCTGGAGTGCCGCTTATTGCCGGAAAGCGGCGCACAGGAAAAATACGACACCTGCTTCGGCGAGGTGTTGAGCGCGGCAGCGGACGAGCGGGTGTTCCAGCAAGGGCGCTGGAACTTCACCGCCGCCAATGCGGATCTGCACACCATTCATCATCTGGGGGCCGGCAACTTCGTGCGCAGCGGCGAGACGCTGCGGGCCAAACCGCTTTAATCGGTCTCGCGCCCGCGGTCGGCATCATAGCGCTCGCGGGCGGCGTCCAGCTCGGGGAAATGGTATTCCGCCCATCGGTCCAGCGCCGCCAGCGTCTCGACCAGCGAGCAGGCGACGGCGCTGAGCCGGTATTCAACATGCGCCTGATTCTTTTCACTTAAATCTAGCCGTTCGAGCAGCCCGTTGCGTTCCAGCTGGCGCAGCGTTTGCGTCAGCACCTTCTGCGAAATGCCGTCGATGCGGCGCAGCAGCTCGCCGTTGCGCATCGGGCGCTGCGCCAGCGCAGGCAGGATCAGCATCACCCACTTGCCGGAAATCAGCGCCAGCGCATCGCGTGCGGAACACTTGCTCGAATAGACGTCGCCGGGATAAGCCATTGGGGGTTACCTTCAGGTGCGTAATTGCCAAGGGGACGATAAAGCCACAGCATAACAGCACCACCTTACAACGGGAGACACAGGATGAACGTGCTGATTGTGCTGGCTCACCCCGAGCCGCATTCTTTCAATGCCCATTTGGCCGAACAGGCGCGGCAGGCCTGGCTGGCGCAGGGGCATCAGGTGAAAACGGTCGATCTGTATCAGGAGGGGTTTGATCCGCGCGAGGGCGCCGGCCATTACCCCAGCAGAAAGCAGGTGGACCGGTTCGATGCGATGCAGGAGCAGCGCCATCACTGGACGATCCAGGCGCTGCCGGCGGAGATCCAGCGGCATATCGAGCTGTTGCGCTGGGCGGATACGCTGGTGCTGCAGTTCCCTTTCTGGTGGTTCGGCGCGCCGGCCATCATCAAGGGCTGGATGGATCGGGTGTTCGTTTACGGCGGGATCTACGACAGCCGCCACCGCCATGAGAACGGCGTGATGTGCGGTAAGCGGGCGCTGCTGACCGTGACCGCCGGCGCTTCCGCACAGGCCTGCGCGCCGAACGGGCGCGACGGCGATATGCGGCTGATGCTGTGGCCAATCATGCATGCGCTGCACTATATCGGCTTTAGCGTGCTGGAGCCGTTCCTGGTCTATGGCGTGCGCGGCGGGTTGGCGGGCGAAGCTCTGGAGGCGCAAAATGTCGCTTTGGCACAGGTGACACAGACGTACCGGGACGGTTTGAACGCGTTTTCCACCTGGCCGGCGGTGCCGTTCAATCGCAATGAAGATTTTGACGCCGATCTGGCGTTGAAGCCCGGCGCGCCGGTCTACAGTCCGTTCGTGCGGCACCGCGATCCGGATTAGAACCCGGCCTTCAGCAGTTCCTCGCGCAAATCGTCGATAATCGCCGGTTCGATGTCGGGGAACTGTTGCTGAATATCGGCGATGGCTTCGGCCACGCTGGGGCCGGCGAAAGTGCCGGAGAAGGGCAGCAGCGGCAGATTGGCGTCGCTGTCCGGCAGTTCGCCGCGGATGGTGCCGGTGATCATGCCCGCTTTTTTTTCCGCCGTGAGGTCGTACTCCCCCACGTTTTTGTCGATCGGTTTCATTGGCCGCCTCGCTGTCGGTGAGTGTTTACCCTGTTCTGTTAAAGCATAGTGTTTCAGGCAATGAATACCAATCAGTGTATATAATATTAATATAAAACAATGTGATGCGTTTTTTGTCGTTTGACGTTTGCCGGGTGGCGGCGCTATGCTCGTGGCGCTAAAGGAACCTTCCTCACTGACAGGGACAGACGACATGAAAAGACTGAAAAGCGCGGCGTTGTTGTTGCCGCTGTTGGCGCTCAGCGCCTGCACCCATCACCTCAGCAGCGCCGAGCAGCATGCCAAGCACTACATTTATCAAACGCGCGACGACTTCGATCCGCAATTCCGCACTGATGTGAACGGCAGCATTAAAAACGCCGTGCCGATGTTCGAACAGTTCTACCAATGGGGGAAAAAGGATCGCGTGGCGGGCGTGGCGCGCAGCGAGGCGCAGAAAAAGGCCGATTATCTGGCCAGCGCGGAGTTCCAGCAGAACATGGAACACAAAACCATTTTCATTAATCGCGCCTACAGCAGCGCCGACAATCCTAAGCGCCGCCAGGTGCTCTCGCAAGAGGCGGTAGGCGCCTACTGGGACGGTTACGAAGGGCGCTGAACATAATCCCTCACAAATAGAAGGTAATAAAAACTGGTCTTCTGGCGGTTATTTGATTATAAAAACCGCCGCTAAGGACGATGTTCATAGATGAAACCAGGAGTGTTTATGTTGGCAAAAGTTAAGCGTTCGTTCGCCGCCGCCGTCGTATTGATGTTGGCGCTGCCTGCGGTTCAGGCCGCGGATTACCGTGCGGGCGAGCAATACACCCGGCTGGATAAGCCGGTGGCCGCCGCGCCGGCGGTGGTGGAGTTCTTCTCCTTCTACTGCGGCCCTTGCTATCAGTTCGCCGAGACCTATCGCGTAGGCAGTACCGTGGCGCAGGCGCTGCCCGCCGGTGAGAAAGTCACCAAATATCACGTCAGCCTGATGGGCAAACTGGGCAATGAGCTGACCGAAGCCTGGGCGGTGGCGACGGTGCTGGGCGTGGAAGACAAGATTGAAGGGGCGATGTTCGACGCGGTGCAGAAACAGCGCGCCGTCAACGGCGCCGACGATATTCAGCGGGTGTTTACGGCGGCCGGCATCGATGTCGCTACCTATGAAAACGCGCGCCACAGCCTGCTGGTCAAAGGATTGATCGCCAAGCAGAACGAAGCGGTGAAAGCATTCGAGGTGCGCGGCACCCCGTCGTTCTACGTGGCAGGCAAATACAAGATAGACAATGCCGGCATGGCCAGCACCAGCGTTGAAGGCTACGCCAAAGAGTACGCCGCGGTGGTGCGTTACCTGTTGGACAAACAGCCGTAAACCGGGCCGTCAGGGCCCGGTGTTAGCCGCCGGGTCTATTTATCCGCAGGCAAATCCAGCGCCTGGCGCAGCTCGTCGCGCGCTTGCCGGTACTGCTGCTGGAAATCCTGCTGCTGTGAAAGCTGCTGGCTGATGACGCTGCCGGCGATGCGGCCCATCTCGATATCGGAAGGATAGTGGATCCCTGCCACTACTCGGTTGTCACCGTATTGCCAGGCGCGCGTCATGATGGCGGCGCGCTTTTCCGGCACCATATTGGCTAAGGTGATGCCCATCAGCGTGCCCAGCGTGGTGTGGCCGGAAGGCCAGGAGCCGGAGCTGGAGCGCTTGACGATCGGCTCGATGCGGCTGTCCAGCATATGCGGGCGCGGGCGCTTCCAGAAATCTTTCGCCGGATCCACCACCGCCGCTTCGGTCGCGACGATGCGATCGAAGAAGGCGCTCACGGCCGGCAGCGCTTTGGCGTTGAACTTCGGCCCCATCACGTTGCTGTACACCCAGACGTTCTCTTCCGCATCCGCCTTGGCCTGGCTGGCCATTTCCGGCGTGCGTTTCTGCTGCATGTCGAGCACTTCCCGCAGTTCGCGCTGGGTCTGCGCCGAGTCGTTGGCCGGCGGCGGCGGCAGGATGTGGGTCAGATCCACCTGCTGCGCGGTGGTGAACGGTTGGGCTTCCTCTGCCGCCTGCGCGTGGAACGCGGCCAGGGCGCTGGTGGTAAACAAACACAGCGCTAAAACGGATTTTTGCAACGATTTCATCGGGTCATGTCCAGGGTGTCAACGTGAAGGGGAGATCAGCCTGTATTTTTGGCGAGGCCTGTGACGATGAGATGACGGTTTCGTGGCGGATGAATGACAGCGCCCGATGATCTGTGATCGCGACGCCAAATCCCCCGTTCGCCATTGATTGTGTGTTAACGGATTGTTATGGTGTTTTTCTGTTCAACGGCGCAGCACCGCCGGCGTTTGAAGGGAGAGATCATGACGGCATTGGCAACGCTCCGGGACGCCGGCTTTGAAGAGTGGCTGGGGAAAATCAACACCGCCTGCGGCCGATTCTGCGCAAAAACGCTGGGGCCCGGCTTCAGCGGGGCGATGCAGGAGTTTCGCGCTCATGCCCTGCGTCTGAGCGTGGTCGACGTGTCTCAGGCCCGGCTGTACCGCACGCCGAGCGAGATCGCCCGCAGTGACGGTGCGCACTTTTTCACCGTTTTCCAGCTGCGCGGCAGCGCGTTGATGGAGCAGGGCGATCGCCAAACGGTGCTCTCTCCCGGCGACATGACGCTGATCGACGCCTCACGCCCCAGTAGCTTTACCTTCCAGCGCGATTCGCGCCAAATCTCTCTGCTGTTGCCGCGCGGCTGCCTGCCGGTGCCGCCGCCTTGCGCCCAGCGTCTCGGGGCTGAGCTCAGCGCGGTGCGCCTCAGCCGCCAGCTGGTGCTGAGCAGTATGCAGGATCCTCAGCTTGCCGCGGCGGAAAGCGAGGCGGTGCTGAATGCGCTGGCGGCGTTGCTGCGCCCGGCGCTGGCGCTCGAACAGGCGCGCCCGGAGGGGCAGCAACCGGTCTTCGACAAGGCGCTGGCATTGATCGACAGGCATATTCAGTCGGCGCAGCTGCGCCCTGAGTGGGTGGCGGCCGAGTTGGGGGTGTCGTTACGCAGCCTGTATCGGGTGTTCGCCCGTCAGGGGATGGTGGTGGCGCAGTACATCAGGAACCGCAGGCTGGATCTGTGCGCGCAGGCGCTGCGCAGCGCCGCCGGGCAGGAAAAACTGGCCGGCGTCGGCCTCGACTGGGGCTTCACCGATCA
Organism: Serratia bockelmannii; assembly: GCF_051803255.1. Lineage (NCBI taxonomy): Bacteria > Pseudomonadati > Pseudomonadota > Gammaproteobacteria > Enterobacterales > Yersiniaceae > Serratia > Serratia bockelmannii. Next base: position 975,175 of record NZ_CP196512.1, read on the forward strand.
CAGCCATTTCTCGACCGCTTTCAAGCAGCGTTTCGGCATGTCGCCGAGCGAATACCGTCGGCAGTATCAGTAAGTCAGGGCGCGGGCCAGGCCCGCGCCGCTTCACTCAATAGCGGATGCAGACCGATTTCGATTCGGTGTAGGCATCCAGCCAATCCGGGCCGAAGTCACGGCCGCTGCCCGACTGTTTAAATCCGCCGAACGGCATATTCGGATCGATCAGCGTATGGGTGTTGACCCACACGGTGCCGGCCTGAATGCGCGGCGTCAGCGCCATCGCCTGCTGCAGGCTGGTGGTCCACAGGCTGGCGGTCAGCCCGAAGTCGGTGTCGTTGGCTTTGCTCAAGGCCTCTTCGGCGCTCGCCACCCGAATCAGGTTGACCACCGGGCCGAACACTTCCTCGCGCGTCAGGTTCAGCCGATCGTCCGGGTTGATCACCAGCGTCGGCGGAATGTAGAAGCCGTTGGCGTCCGGCCCGGCCGCGCCGCCGATAAGCTCAGCGTTTTTCGCCCGGGCGTCGTCCAGGTAGGCCGCCACCTTGTTGCGGTGCGCGAGCGACACCAGCGGGTTGATTTGCGCGCCGGTATCCATCCCCGGCCCGACCGACAGCGATTTCACCGCCTGTTCGAATCCGGCCACCAACCGATCATAAATCGGCGCTTCAATATAAATTCGCGAGCTGGCGGCGCATACCTGCCCCTGATTGAGGAAGCTGCCAAGCATCAGGCCTTCGATCACCTGCTGCGGATCGGCATCTTTCAGCACGATGGCCGGGTTTTTGCCGCCCAGCTCCAGCGTCACGCGGGTCAGGCGATCCGCCGCCGCGCGCGCGATGCTTTTGCCCACCGGGGTGGAGCCGGTAAAGCTGACTTTGGCGATCAGTGGATGTTCGGTCAGCGCTTTGCCGCACACGGTGCCGCGGCCGGTGACCACGTTGAACACGCCCGGCGGCACGCCGGCTTCGCTCGCCAGCTCGGCGATGCGCAGCAGGGTGAGCGGGGTGGTTTCCGACGGCTTGATGACGATGGAGCAGCCCGCGGCCAGCGCCGGCATCACTTTCCACATGCCGATCATCAGCGGGAAGTTCCAGGGCACGATGCCGGCGACCACGCCGATCGGCTCTTTACGGGTATAAACCTGATATTTGGCGCCCGGCGGCATCGGAATAGAGACGTCCAGCGTTTGACCGGTGATTTTTGTCGCCAGCCCGGCGGTGTAACGCATCCAGTTCAGGGTGCTGCCGACTTCGAAAGCGCGGGCGATGTTGATGGATTTGCCCTGCTCCAGGGTTTCGAGCTGCGCCAGCTCTTCGGCGTGCTGCTCCACCAGATCGGCGAAGCGCAGCAGGATACGCTCGCGCTCGACCGGCAGACGCTGCGCCCAGACGCCTTCACTGAAGGCTTTGTGGGCGGACTGCACCGCCAGTGCGACGTCGTGTTCATTGGCGTCGGCGGTGGTGGCGATCTGCTGCCCATTGGCGGGGTTATACACCGCCAGGCGGCCTTCCGCGGCGGACGCGCGCCACTGGCCGTCGATATACAGCCCATGCTGACGATCGAGAAAACGCGATACGCTATCCAGCACGGCTACGGTATTGTCAGACATACATCCTCCGATCAGGCTCATCAGGTTATCGTTAACCCTGCAAGTCTAGATCAGCGGGAAAGCGGCGGCTTTGGTCTGCCTGACATTCGGTTTGTCCTGCGTGTCATTTTGCCGTGACGGAAGGGTAAACCGAGGCCGGCGGGCGCCGGCCGGGAGGGATCACGAGCTCAGGGTCGCCAGACGGGTGGCGAAACCGAGGAACAGCAGGCCGATCAGGCCGTTGCCGAGCTTCGCCAGGCCTTTCTTGTGGTTGAAGAAATGCGCCAGCATCGCGCCGGAGAAGATCAGCGTGCTCATGTAGATAAAGCTGACGGCTTCAAGGATCAGCGCCAGAATGGTGAACGACAGCCCGGTGTGCGCGTAGTTGAAATCGATGAACTGCACGAAGAACGACACGTAAAACAGAATAGCTTTCGGGTTGGTCAGGCTCAGCGTCAGCGATTTGCGCAGAATGCTGTGGCCGCCCTCAATCTGTTGCTGTTGCGCCTGCGCCTTCTGCACGAAGGTGGCGTAGAGGATTTTTGCGCCAAGGAACAGCAGGTAAATCGCGCCGAGAAAACGCACCAGGGTAAACAGGAACGGCGTGGTGCGGATCAGCGAAGCCACGCCGATATAGGCGCAAAAGATCAGGATCGCATCGCCGATAAACACGCCCAGCGCCGCGGTATAGCCGGCGCGCACGCCGCGCGATATGCCGGTTTTCAGCACGTACAGCGTATTCGGCCCCGGCAGAATGATGATGAAGACCACCCCGGCCAAATAGGTCCATAAATTCAGGACGCCAAAACTCTCTAACACAATAACCTCTCCATGCGCGCAACTAACAGGCAGAAACACTGGCCACGCCCGTGGCCGGCCGCGATCCTAACGCCGTGCAACCGGGTTGGCAACGTAATAAACTTCATGTTGTTGGTTAAAAATTGTCGAAACATTGTTGAAAACGTCGGCGCCGAATTAAAAAGCAAGAGTCGGCGTGTTTCGCCAACGGCCCGTCACTATGCTGGTTAACATCGAAACCGCAGTGAGGAACGGATGATGAAAAACGTAATCGACAGCGCCGATCCGCGCTGGCTGGCGATCGTCAGCCGCGACAAGCACGCCGACGGCCGCTTTATCTACGCGGTGAAAACCACCGGCGTGTATTGCTCGCCTTCTTGCCCGTCACGTCAGCCGAATCGGCAAAACGTGGAGCTGTTCGACGATGCCGAACAGGCGGAAGCGGCGGGCTATCGGCCCTGCAAACGCTGCCGGCAGGGGCTGACGCCGTTGACGGAACAGCATGCGCGGCAGATAGCCGAGGCCTGCCGCTATATCGAACGGGCGGAGAAAGCGCCGTCGCTGCAGACGCTGGCGCGCCACGTCGGGTTGAGCCAATACCATTTCCACCGGCTGTTCAAAGCGATCACCGGCCTGACGCCGAAAGGCTACGCCGACGCGCAGCGCAGCCAACGCTTGCGCACCGGCCTTACGCAGCAGGAAACGGTGACCGACGCGATCTTCGACGCCGGCTATGGCGCCAACGGCCGCTTCTACCAACAAGCCAACGCCGCGCTGGGCATGACGCCGAAGGCCTACCGAGCCGGCGGCAAAGGCATGCGCATTCATTTCGCCGTCGGGCGCTGTTCGCTGGGCGAGATCCTGGCGGCGCAGAGCGAGGTGGGCATCTGCGCCATTCTGCTGGGGGACGATGCGCAGCAGCTGGTGCAGGATCTGCAGGACAAATTCCCCAACGCCGAGCTGATCGGCGGCGACGCGCAGTATGAAGCGCTGATGGCGCAGGTGGTGGGCCTGATTGAAGCGCCGGAGAACGGGTTGGCGCTGCCGCTGGATATTCGCGGCACCGCGTTTCAACAGCGGGTCTGGCGGGCGCTGCAGGCGATACCGGTCGGCGAAACCGTCAGCTATGCCGATATCGCTCGGCGCATCGGGGCGCCCAAAGCGGTGCGCGCGGTGGCCGGCGCCTGCGCCGCCAACGTGCTGGCGGTGGCGATCCCCTGTCACCGGGTGGTGCGCAACGACGGCGCCTTGTCCGGCTATCGCTGGGGCGTCGAGCGCAAGAAAGCCTTGCTGGAAAAAGAGGCGCAGCGATGAGCGGCGCGCTGGCGGCGCGGCTGGCCGAATTGGACTGGGCGGCCATCGAGTGCGAACTCGATACGCAAGGTTGCGCGCGGTTGCCCAGCGTGCTCAGCCAAGAGCTGTGCCGCGAGCTGGCGGCGCTCTACCCGCAGGATGCGCACTTCCGCAGCCGCGTCGTGATGGAGAAGCACGGTTTTGGCCGCGGCGAGTACCGCTATTTCACCTATCCGCTGCCGTCGCCGGTGGCCGAAGCGCGCAGCCTGATGTATGCGCGGCTGGCGCCGGTGGCCAACCGTTGGAACGCCTTATTGGGCCTGGCGGTGCGTTATCCCGCCGACCATGAGGTTTACCTGGCCGAATGCCACCGGGCCGGCCAACGGCGGCCGACGCCGCTGCTGTTGCGTTACGAAGCGGGAGATTACAACTGCCTGCATCAGGATCTGTACGGCGAGCGGGTGTTTCCGCTGCAGGTGGCATTTTTGCTCTCCGTCCCCGAGCGGGATTTCACCGGCGGCGAATTCGTGCTGACCGAACAGCGGCCGCGGATGCAGAGCCGGCCGGAGGTGGTGCCGCTGCAGCAGGGCGACGCCGTGGTGTTCGCCGTGCATCATCGGCCGGTGGCGGGAGTGAAAGGCTACTATCGGGTCAATCTGCGCCACGGCGTCAGCCGGATACGCGCCGGCCAACGCCACACGCTGGGGGTGATCTTTCACGACGCGCTATAGCTTGCGCGCTAGCAGGGTGGCGAAGCGCAGCGAGATGCGGTTGCCGTTGGCGTCGGTCTTGTGCAGTTGGCCGACGTCCTCGTTGTATTTGAGGATCTCCCAGTCGCGATAATAATGCTTCAGCTCACCCGGGCTGAAGGTGAACGGGAACGGCAGCGGGCAGGGATAATCCTCGGTATCCATCGCCGCCACGATCAGGTTATGGCCGCCGCGCACGGTGCTGTCCTGCATGTTTTGCACGATAGGCGGGATCTGCTGCCGCTCGAGGAACATCATTACCACGGTGGACAGGATGAAGTCGTAGTCGCCGCTGAAGCGATGGGTATTGAGATCCTGCACCCCGGCACTCAGGCGGGTCAGCTGCTCGGCGTCGACGATCTGATTGAGGCGGGCTATCGACGGCGCGTGCTTGTCCCAGGCGGTGACGTCGAAACCTTTCAGATTGAGATAGAGCGAATTGCGCCCGCCGCCGCAGCCCAGATCCAGCGCCTTGCCCGGCGCGATGCGCGCCGCCGCTTCGATCACTTCGGAGTGGGTGCGCGTCAGTTCGTATTTCTTGTGGTAGTAATCTTCCGGCGTGCAGTAAAACGCCAGCCGGCAGGTCATGTCGTCCGAAAAGGAAACGATGCGATGCCACTGCTGCGGTGCGATAAACGGCGGCTGGCTTTCGGGGCTGAACTGCCAGGTCTCGGTGGTGGCGCCGTCTTCGGTCATCATGGCGAACGTCAGGTTCCCGCTCAGTACGGTGAGCTTCGCCCAGGTGCCGCTCTGGGTGTTGTGGCGCTGGCGGAAGGCCGCCGGCAGCGTGTCGCTGTTCCATTCTGGCAGGGTTTTATAGCAAAGCAGCTGCTGCTCCATAGGGGGCTCCTTTGGCTGGGCAAGCAAAGTGATTTATATGATGCATATAAAATACATCTTTATTCGTCATTTGAAAATCCCGAGCTTCGCAAACCTATTGCTACAAACGGCGGCGCATACGGGTGGTGACCGCATCGAAACCTAACTTGGAATACAGGCGCGCGGCCGTCGGATTATCGTTGAACACCGTCAGTTCGGCATATTCCGCCCCCTGTGCTCTCGCCGCGTCCAGCACCGCATTTAGTACCCGCTCGCCATAGCCTTTGCCACGCCAGGCGTGCGTCACTTCAAAATCATAGATAAACAGCTGCTTACCGAAGGTTCGTTGCTCAATGGCGTACCAGACGGTGGCGATGCTGTCCTCGACATTCGGCAGCCTCGCGCATACCAACCGTTGGCCGGGCATCGCCAGCCCTCGTTTGAAATTGGCTTCGGCCTCGATCAACGCGTGTTCCTGGCTGAGCTGAAACGAACGCGCCAAATCGTCTGCGTAAGCCTTTACCCCGTATTTACGGTAGTGATCCAGTTCCTGCGCCGTCATTTCTTTGAGTTCGATCATTTTGTTCTCCCTGCGTTGTTGGGTATTTCCCGGCCCACCTGTGCGGCGGAACGGGTATATTTATACTGGATTGTGCGCGGCGGCTGGGCTAATTTCAGTGCTGTTCATGTCATCACGTTCAGGGAAAAGATGCCGATACTTCGTTTATTCCACCCGATGCCCTTCCGTTTGCTAAGCCTGGCCGCGCTGCTGGCGCTGGCGGGCTGTACCAGCAAAACCACCACCACGGCACCGGCGGCGCGCCCCGCCGACGTCAAAGCCCGACTGATGACGCTGATCCCGGCTAACGCCGGCGATCGGCAGGGCTGGGCTACCGATATTACCGCCGCCTTCGCCGCGCAGGGCATCGAGCCGAGCGATGAGAACCTGTGTTCGGTGCTGGCGGTGACCGAACAGGAGTCGACGTTCCAGGCTAACCCGCAGGTGCCGGGGCTGCCGAAGATCGCTTGGAAGGAGATCGACCGCCGCGCCGATCAGATGCATATCCCGAACTTTTTGGTGCACACCGCATTGAAGATTTCGTCGTCGAACGGCCAGAGCTACAGCGAGCGGCTGGATAAGGTGCGCACCGAGAAGGATCTGAGCGATATCTTCGATGACATGATCGACCGCGTGCCGATGGGGCAGAAGCTGTTCGGCCATTTAAATCCGGTACATACCGGCGGCCCGATGCAGGTGAGCATCGCCTTCGCCGAGGTGCACGCCAAAGGGTACCCTTATCCGGTCGACGGCTCGATTCGCCGCGAAGTTTTCAGCCGGCGCGGCGGTATGTACTTCGGCATTATGCATTTGCTGGGGTACCCGGCCGATTACAGCCGGCCGATTTACCGCTTCGCCGACTTCAACGCCGGCTGGTACGCCAGCCGCAACGCGGCGTTCCAAAACGCGGTCAGCCGGGCGAGCGCCATTCCGCTGGCGCTGGACGGCGATCTTATCGATTTCGGCAGCGACAAGCCCGGTTCGACCGAGCTGGCGGTGCGCACGCTCGGCAAGCGCCTGAACATGAGCGACAGCGCCATTCGCCGGGCGCTGGAGAAAGGCGACACGGCCGGCTTTGCCGACACCGAGCTGTATAAGAAGGTCTATGCGCTGGCGGGCGGCAAGCTGCCGCGTGAGATGCTGCCGGGTATCCAGTTGGAGAGCCCGAAAATCACCCGCAAGCTGACCACCGCCTGGTTCGCCAAGCGGGTGGACGAACGCCGCCAGCGCTGCATGGCGCGCGCCGGCGGGTAACGGCATAAAAAAACGCCGCCGGTTTCCTGAACCACCGGCGGCGCGATCGCGCATCAGGCGCTGCGACGCGGGTTGGTCAGGCCAAAGTTAAAGCTGTTGCAGCGGTTACAGAACTCTTTCATCACCGGCGGCGTGTCCATCATCGGCACTTTCACCTCGATAAACGCCAGCCGATCCTGCCGCGAGGCGTGTTCCAGGGCCATTTCCAGCTGTTGCGTGGTTTCCACCGCCACGCTGAACGGCTGCGCCTGGGTATTCAATACCGCCGGCAGTTTGGCGTAGTCCCACGGGCTGATGTCGTTGTAAGACGAGTTTTCGCCGAGGATATAGCGTTCAATGGTGTAGCCGTCGTTGTTGATCAGGAAGATGATCGGCTTTTGCTCGCAGCGCAGCAGGGTAGACACTTCCTGCGCGGTGAGCTGGAAGGAGCCGTCGCCGATGAACAGCAGGTGGCGGCGCTCCGGCGCCGCCATCAGGGTGCCGAGCAGCGCCGGCAGGGTATAACCGATCGAGCCCCAAATCGGTTGGTTGACCACCTTGACGCCCCCTGGCATGCGCATGCCGCCGATGGCCGCGCCTGAGGTGCCGTTTTCCACCACTACCACGTCATCCGCCTGGATGAAGCGTTGGATGCGTCTCCACAGATAGGCCTGGTCGATAGGCGCGTCGCTCGGCGTCGCCAGCTTCTCACGGGGATCGGCCAGCGGTGATAAACGCTGCGCCGGCGCGTCTTCGCTCAGATCCAGCAGTGCCTGCAGCAGATCCGCCGTCGCTACCGCTGGGTAGGAGGTGTTGTCCAGTTTCATCGAAAACGGCTGAATATCCACCTGAGCGGCGGCGGGAATTTGCTGCGAGAAATAGCCGGTGGTGGAGTCTACCAGACGTACGCCGAAGCTCAGCACGCAGTCCGAGTGGGCCATGTGTTCATACAGTTCGGGGCGCGACAGATTGCCGCTGTAGCCGCCCATCCAACCGGCGGTGTTTTCCGGGATAATGCATTTGGCGGTGGGCATATTGGTCAGCGGAATGGCGAAGCGGTGAGCGACCGCGATGACCAACTGCTGCAACTGGTAGCGATCCACCATTTGATCGACCAACATGATTGGGCGCTGTGCGCGTTTGATTTTGGTTAACAGCGCCATCGCCGCTAATTGCACATTGTATTTATCGCTGGCCGGTAATTGCGGTGCCGTCGCCGCCGCGGCGATTTCAATTTCCACATCGCAAATATCCGACGGCAGCTGTAAATACACCGGTTTCTTCTCTATCCAGGCACGGGAAATAACGCGTGGTATTTCTTGTGCGGCATTTTCCGGCGTGATCAGAGCCTGAGCGACGGTGAATTGTTTAAAGCAGTTCATGACGTTGTCGAAATTCCCATCGCCCAGGGTATGGTGCAAGAGCTGATGATTCTTCATCGCATGCAGCGGCGGCGTGCCGGCGATGCAGATAACCGGCGAAGATTCGGCATAGGCCCCGGCGATGCCGGACAGCGCGGCCAGATCGCCGACGCCGTAGGTGACGATCAGCGCGCCGGCGCCTTTCATGCGGGCGTAACCGTCTGCGGCGTAGGAGGCGTTCAATTCATTGCAGTTGCCGACAAACGCCAGCCGCTCGTCGTTTTCCAGCAGCTCCAGCAGGCTGAGGTTATAGTCGCCGGGCACGCCATAAATACGATCGACGTTCAGGGCGTGAAGCTGTTGCAGAATGAATGACCCGATAGTTATTTTCATTGATTGCTCCGGATTATTTATCTTTATTTTGTCAGGCGAAAATCAGCAAAAATAAATTGCTGGCGATGTTGTGTCGTTAGCATTAACAGTTATTTAAAGTCTCAGCTTGTTCAAGATAAGGGGGGCGGCCGGTGAATAGGCGGTTTGTATTCGGCGCTTTACGCGATTGAGTAATACATAAAAAGTAGGGGTATTGGATATTGGAAAGAGACGGTATTTTTCATTGTCGGTATATCGCTAGAGAAGCGGCGGCGCATTGGCATTTATCGTGATGCAGGGTGAGTCATCCGGTACTTTTGACGCCGCGTTAAATCCCATCGGGTGGCGTAACGCTTTTTGCCTGGGAAAGAAAAGCAGAACCTGGCGTAAAGGGGGATTTTGGTGATCCGCCGCACGCTTATTTCATGAAACCACCTTGTAACCAATCAAAAACAAAAAATTAACAACGATCGTTTTTTGTCCGCCTTTTTTCGTCAGCTTTGCTTTACGGGCCTGCAGTGCGCGCCACGTCGGGCCGGCGCTAAAATGTGCCGTCACGGGCATTAATATAACGTGGTGGCCATCACATTCCGTAGGAAGTGATACGTAAACTTTTCTCTACGTGCGCGCAGATGGCGTATACCTACCAGAGGGGATGATGTCCCCGCGGTACTGGCCTGTGGGGGGAACTGCGATGAAAAGCTATCGACATATTCTGGTACTGATTCATGATGAGCGTGACGGGCTGCCGTTGCTGCGTCAAACGGTGGCGATGGTGCGCGGGCTGCCGATTGCCCTCACCGTCGGCCACCTTAACGCCGACTACGCCGAGCTGGAGTACGGCAGCGATGCGCTGGTCAAAGATCGCCAGGCGCAGGAGGTGATCGCCGCCAAGGCGATGCTGAGCCGGCTGGTGAGCGCCGTCGAGGCGCCGGTTGCGGTCAAGGAAATCGTCACCATCCGGCGCTTTAAGGACGTGAGCGATTTCATTCATCAGGCTGGCATCGATCTGGTGGTGGTCGGGCACCAAAACCGCCTGTTCGGCCTCTATTCCTCATATTCTCTGGAATTTGTGAACCGCCTCGATGTCGATGTATTGGTCAAGCACCTGGCCCGCGAGTAGCGAACGACAAAGCGGACTTTTCCCACGGTTTTGCCCTCCTAAAGGCGATAGCATAGGGGAAACCGGTGCAACCTGTTAAAAATTATTGGGAATATTCCGGTGCTAAACTTAACCAAAGCACAACGGGCGTTGGATAAATTAGATACAGCTTGATCTTGCCTGGGCTATCGGTAAGAATCTGCGGCCGTATTTTTACAGGAGCTTTACGATGTTTCTCAAACGGACTCTTTTGGCATGTTCTCTGGCGTTGATATTTCCTGCACTGCCTTCTTACGCTGAGGTTGGTACAGAAAGTGGCAATACCGCACAGGCTGAAAAACCGGGTCTATGGCAGCGTTTTACCGATAACGTGGCGGAGACCTGGAACAACTCGCCTAACCACGATCTCTATATCCCGGCCATCACCTGGCACAACCGTTGGACTTACGATGATGAACATATCGATAAGTACAACGAGCGCCCGTGGGGCGCCGGTTACGGCATCTCCCGCTACGACAGCGACGGTGACTGGCACGGCATCTACATCATGGCGTTCAAGGACTCCTTCAACAAATGGGAGCCGATCGGTGGTTACGCCTACGAGAAGATCTGGCGCCCGCTGGATGACAAGGATTTCCGCCTGGGGCTGGGCTTCACCGCCAGCGTCACCGCGCGCGACAACTGGAAATACATCCCTATTCCGGCGCCGCTGCCGCTGGCCTCTATCGGCTATCAGCGGCTGACGTTCCAGGCGACCTACATTCCCGGTACCTATAACAACGGCAACGTGTTCTTCGCCTGGCTGCGCTGGCAGTTCTAAATTTCCTGAATTCCGAAAAATGGCGCGGTGGCGAGATAAAAGGAACTTGTCGCCGCCGGCGGCGTCGGAAGGATATCCCGGCGCGCTGCGCCGATCGCATGCCGTTATTACAGGAGTTTCACCACTATGATCACCAAACATCGTTTACTGCTGGCCTTGGCGCTGTCCGCTACCCTGGCCAGCGGTGCCTCCCAGGCCGCCGGGCTGATGGATTCCCTCAGCAGCGCGGCGGGTGAACTGAGCAAGTCGGGCGGCGATAGCAGCAGCGGCATGTCACTCTCCTCGTTGACCGGTCTGCTGAACGGCGGCGACAAGGCGCTGAGCTCCAGCAGCATGACCAATGCCGCCGGTATCCTGCAGTACTGCGTGAAAAACAACGTGCTGTCGGCTAACGGCGCCGAAGGGGTGAAAGATCAGCTGCTCAGCAAGCTGGGCATCACCAGCACCGAAAACGCCAAGAGCCAGGATTATCAGCAGGGCCTGGGCGGCTTGCTGCAGACCGGCGAAGGCAAGAGTCTGGATCTGAACAGCCTGGGCACCTCGCAGATCACCGAGAAGGTGAAGCAAAAAGCCTGCGATCTGGTGCTGAAACAGGGCAAATCCTTTATTTCATGATGAGCGAACGGCGGAGCGCTCCGCCGTTCGTTTTTGCATAAGCTGAAAAAATGAAAAAAACGTTGATGCTTTCCCTGCTGGCAGGGATGACGATGTTGCAGGGGTGTTCCGTGAAATCCAACGAGGCGCCACCACCGCCGCAGGTGAAACCGATCGGCATGGCGAACCCGGCCGACGTGTATTGCACCAAAATCGGCGGCAAGCTGAACGCCAAAGAGAATGCGGCAGGCCAGTATTCCACCTGTACCTTGCCGAGTGGGCAGGAAATTGAAAGCTGGGAGCTGTTCCGGCGCGATCACCCGGTGAAAAAGTAATCCTCGCGGCGCCGGCTCTTTCTGCCCGGCGCCCGATCAGAATTGGCGGTCGCCTATAGATTGCAGCTGCAGACTGCCGTTCTTCTGTAGCGTCAGCGGCATGCGCCAATCGCGCTGTTTATCCAGGTTGAATGACCTGGAGCGGAACATGCAGCCGGTCTTGATGTTCTTGATTTTCATCACGTGTTCCGCGTCCGCATTGATTTTTACCTCGAAGCTGCCAGCGGGCGGAATAAAGACTTCCGCCAGCTGCTGCGGCGCCGCCGGCGTTTCCAGCTTGACCAGCACCGCGAAATCGTTGCCCTGATTATCCAGCGTCAGCCGATGCAGACCGGTCGCGGGCAGCCTGGTCGGCTGATGCAGATAACCGGCTGAGGCGGGCCACGGCTGGCCGGCATTGTCGTGCAACGGCCCACCGCACTGTTCACGCGCTTCGCGCAGCGGCATTTCGCGCTTTATTGCGCGGTTGTAATCGGCGGGGGCGGCGAGGCTGAACTCGTCGTCATACTGGTGGGCGCGCAGATAGCGCTTGGCGCCGAGCACCGCGATGGCAACCAGCATGAAGAACAAAAATATCCTCAGGCGATTTTTGAAAATCAGCCCGAACAGCTTCCCGGGGAGTTGAAACAGCCACCTTGCGATCGTCAATAACATCGTTTTCCCTTTACGCCCAAGCCGTTACGTCTGCGGTAACTTCGCTTGCCACAGTATAGCCAAAGCGTTGCCATCGGGCGGCATGCGCCATGAAATTCCCGTTTTTTTACCCCAAACCTTCCTCTAGCAGCAACAGTAGCAGGAAGCCGGCAAAGAACATCGCGGTGGCGAACGGTGTCTCTTTCCCGCCCTCATGCGCTTCGACCAGCAACTCCTCGGTCACCAGGTAGAGCAGGGCGATCAGGCCAAAGGCCAAAAAGGCGGTCAGCCAAAATGTGCCCAGCATGGCCACCGGCGCCCCCAGCAGGCCACCGATGGGCAGCAGCAGCGCCAGGCCGACTATCGCCGCCATGGCACGCAGCCGCCTGCCGAGAAAGTCTTTCAAATCGCCGACGATCGATAATCCGAGGAACAGCACTTCCAGCGTTAACGCCAGCGTCAACAGCAGGCCGGCTTTGGCGCCGGCCGCGAAGGCAATGCCCAGCACCAGCCCATCGATAAAGATATCGACGCCGACCGCGGCGATAAAACCGACCGGCCCCTGCGCTTTTTCACCCAGCCGCCGAACCAGCAGCATTAACAGCACCCCCGCAGCGCCGCCCAGCAACACCGCCACAGGCGACTGCTGCTTGAGATCGGGCAGGATTTCGGTGGCGGCGGCGGCGAAAACGATGCCGGCGGTAAAGTGATGGATGACGCGCATTGCGGCGTCACCGGGGCGGCGATAGAGCGCCACCGCTGCGCCGACGACGGTGGCTGCGGCGGGAAACAGCGTATAAAGCACGGCGGAGGTCATCGCGTCATAATCCCTTATTGGTGATGTCACTTTCAGTCTAGACGAGCACTGCCGCTCGAGTGTTACCAAAAAAGTGATTGTTCGATTATATACGTTTGTGTACATTTATGATCACTTTAGCGCCACCGGATCCCCGCGATGTCCAAACTGTTACCCAATGAGCGCCATCAGGCCATTCTCGACACGCTTCGCCAACAGGGGCGGGTGCTGGCCCTGGAGATGGCGCAGCGGCTGAATACCACCGAAGCGACCATCCGCCGCGATCTGCGCCAGTTGGCGGCGCAGAACCTGTGCAAACGCATCTATGGCGGTGCGCTGGCGCCGACCCCGGCCGAAGGCCCCATGACGGCGCGCATTGCCCTCAGCGGCGATGAGAAGCTGGCGTTGGCGCAGACCGCGCTGGGGGTGATCGGCGAAGAACAGCTGATCTTCCTCGATGCCGGCAGCTCCCACCTGTATCTGGCAGAGCTGTTGCCACGCGATCGGCGTTTGACGGTGGTAACTAATGCGTTGAGCATCGCCGGCAAAATGCTGGAACGCCCGGGGATCCGCACCATCCTGATCGGCGGCGAACTGGATGCGCAGGTCGGCGGCTGCGTGGACGCCAAGGCGGCGGAAGAGATAGACGGGTTCCATTTCGATCTGGTGTTCACCGGCATTTGCGCCTACGACCCGGCCGGTGGCTTTTCCGCATTGAGCTATCAGGACGCCACGTTCAAAAAGCGCTTGCTGACGCGCGCCGGCAGCGTGGCGGTGCTGTGCACCCGCGACAAACTCAATACCTATGCCCCTTACCCCTTCCTGCCCGCCGGGCGGGTAGATCATCTGGTGACGGCGCGCGGCGCGCACCCGCAGCTTGAGTTGCAGGTGGCGCAAGGCGGCGGCCAGATCTGGCACAGCGATTTATCGATCGGAGAATGATGATGAAAATAGCCCATGTTGCTCTGTGGACCCATGACATCGACGCGCAGCTGGCGTTCTGGCAGCGTTATTTCAACGGTGAAGCGGGGGAGGAGTATGTCAGCCGCAACCGGCCGGGGTTCGTTTCCCGCTTCGTCAGCCTGGCGGCCGGGCCGTCGCTGGAGATCATGTGCGTGCCGACGTTGCTGCCGGCGCAGGCGCAGGAGGAGCGGGTCGGTTGGGCGCACATCGCGCTGTCGCTGGGGGATGAGCGGCAGGTCGATCGGTTGGCGCAGCGCGCACAGCAGGAGGGCATTTTGCTGTCCGCGCCGCGCTGGACCGGCGACGGCTTCTACGAGGCCGTCATTCGCGATCCGGATGGCAACGCGATCGAAATCACCGCCTGATCACTCTTCTTCAATGCTGGCGAACTGCTCCCCCAGATAGTCGAGCAGCAGCCGCACTGCCGGCAGCAGGCCGCGGCGCGACGGGTAGACTGCGTGCACCACGCCGCCCTGTGGCTGCCAGCCCGGCAACAGTTGCACCAGCTCGCCGCGCAGCATGTCGTCGCGCATCATCATCGCCGGTAGCTGAACGATGCCGGCGCCGGCGATGGCGGCGGTACGCAGCATCAGCATGTCGTCGGTGACCAGCCGCGGCGTGTGTTCCCACTCCACCCGTTCACCCTGCGGGCCGGTCAGCCGCCATTGGTGCTGAGCACGCGCCGGGCCGAGATCGAGCGTCGGGTATTTACGCAGGTCTTCCGGCGTTTGCGCCGGCCCGAGGGTGCGCACCAGCGCCGGGCTGGCGGCGACGCACCAGGTGCGCTGCGCGAGGATCTTCAGCACCAGATCGCTGTCCTCCAGCGGCGGCGGCCGTACGCGGATCGCCAGATCCAACCCTTCCCCCACCACGTCCACCCGGCGGTTGGTGGCTTCCAGATGCACCGTCACCTTGGGGTAATCGGCCATAAAAGCTGCCACCATGCTGCCGACGCGGGTGTGCAAGATCGCCACCGGGCAGGACATGCGCACCGTGCCGCAGGGCTCGGCGCGGGTCTGCTCGATCGCTTGCTGCGCCGCTTCCGCTTCCACCAGCATCGCCTTGCAGTGCGCGTAATAGGTTTGGCCGAGCTCGGTCACCGAGAAGCGTCGCGTCGAGCGCTGGATCAGGCGCACGCCCAACCGCTCTTCCAGCAGCGCCACGCGGCGGCTGAGCTTGGATTTGGGAATGCCCAGCGCCCGGCCGGCGGGGGCGAATCCCTGGTGATCGACCACGCTGGCGAAGAAAAACAGGTCGTTCAGATCGGTCAGCATCGCATCCCTTATCGTTCTATCAGTAGAACGCTGAGTGTACATCTTGCCTACTACTGCAGCAAACCCCGGCGGATTAAACTTCTGACATCAACTTAAGGCCGTGAGGTCTGAAACGGGAGTTCAAGATGAAAAAAATCCTCGGTATTCACAACAGCCCGGAAGCACATTGGGTCGGTAACGGTTTCCTGGTGAATTCGCTGTTCTCTTATAACGATTTGGGGGCGGAAATGAGCCCGTTCTTGCTGCTGGATCACGCAGCGCCCACCAAATTCCGCTCCGCCTCCGGCACTCGTGGCGTGGGTCAGCACCCGCATCGCGGGTTTGAAACGGTGACCATCGTCTATCAGGGCGAAGTGGAACACCGCGACTCGACCGGCAGCGGTGGGGTGATTGGCCCCGGCGACGTCCAGTGGATGACCGCCGCCTCCGGCATTCTGCACGAAGAGTTCCATTCTCGGGACTTCTCGCGCAAGGGCGGCACCATGGAAATGGTGCAGCTGTGGGTTAACCTGCCGGCCAAGGACAAAATGGCCGAGCCGGGTTACCAGACGCTGCTGAACGCCGATATTCCGGTGGTTCCGCTGGCGGACGGCGCCGGGCAGGTGCGGGTGATTGCCGGTGACTTTGGCGGCCACGCCGGCCCGGCACGCACTTTCAGCCCGCTCAACGTGTGGGACATGAAGCTGAATGCCGGCCATACCACCACGCTGACGGTGAAAGAAGGCCATACGCTGGCGCTGGTGATGTTGCACGGTGCGATCCTGGTCAACGGCGAAGACGTGGTGCGCGAAACCCAAATGGTGCGTTTCGACCGGGCGGGGGATTCGATCACCATCGAAGCCAACAACGACGTCGCACTGCTGGTGCTGAGCGGCGAACCGATCGATGAGCCTATCGTCGGCTACGGCCCGTTCGTCATGAACAGCGACGCGGAAATCCAGCAGGCGTTCCGCGATTTCAACAGCGGTAAGTTCGGCAGCATGAACGCCGAAGCGAGCGCCGGTTGAACTTTGGCGCCTGGGGCGGGCCGTGTTCCCCGGCTCAGGCGCTACACTTAAACCTCAACGCCCCGCCGCCAGGCGGGGCGTTTCATCCGCAACTTCAACCCCACAGGAGTAAAACCATGACTGCAAACTACAAGCGCCTCGACAAAGACCAGGCCGCCGTATTGCTGGTGGATCATCAGGCAGGGCTGCTTTCGCTGGTGCGTGATATCGATCCCGATCGGTTTAAAAACAACGTGCTGGCGCTGGGTGATTTAGCGAAATACTTCAACCTGCCGACCATTCTTACCACCAGTTTCGAAAACGGCCCCAACGGCCCGCTGGTGCCGGAACTGAAAGCCCAATTCCCCGATGCTCCCTTCATTCCTCGCCCTGGCCAGATCAACGCCTGGGACAACGACGACTTCGTCAAGGCAGTAAAAGCCACCGGCCGCAAGCAACTGATCATCGCCGGCGTAGTAACCGAAGTGTGCGTGGCATTCCCGGCGCTGTCGGCGCTCAATGAAGGTTTCGAGGTCTTTGTGGTGACCGACGCCTCCGGCACCTTCAATGAGTTGACGCGTCAGTCGGCCTGGAGCCGCATGGAGGCCGCCGGCGCGCAGTTGATGACCTGGTTCGGCGTCGCCTGCGAGCTGCACCGCGACTGGCGCAATGACATCGAAGGGCTGGGCGCGCTGTTCTCCAACCATATCCCGGACTACCGCAATCTGATGACCAGCTACAACACGCTGACGAACGGCAAGTAACGCGACGGCCCTTTACCCAACCTTTCGCCTTTCATCACGTTAGACGCGGGATGTAAGCAAAGCGCAGCGGGGCGAAAAGGTAGCGAAAAGCGGCTTTCTCATGGGCCGGGGGCGGGGTAGCGTAATCCCGAACCCGGCAAATGAGGCTAATTCAATGAAACAAGCAATCAAGATCCTGGCGCTGCCCTGCATGGGCATGGCGCTGTTATTCAGCGCGAGCGCGATGTCTGCCCCCGAGGCGCCTGCGGCCAAAGCGTTGCCGCCTGTGGCGGGTGAACCGATGCGCATGCCGCCTTTCCCGGGCGGGCACCCGCCCAAGCCGGGGTTCTGCCACGGCGGCGAGCTGTTCTGCGCCACCTCGGCCAGCGACAATCCGGTGGAAACCATCAACAAACTGACGGCGGTGATCCCGGCGGGCAGCGCCAAACATTACGAGGTACGCGTCGCGGTAGTGGCGGTGCCTGACGCACCGCCCGCGCCTTAACACGCCCTGTCATCCCGCTCTGGCCTGGGCGCGCTAGGCGCGTTAGGCTAAGGCGAGCGTTTTTCGGGAGGCGGGATGACCCCTTTATCACATCTGCCTTATCTCCAGCCCGGCGATCGCGCGCTGTTGTTCGACGGCGAATGTAATCTGTGTCACGGGCTGGTGAGGTATCTTATTCGCGCCGATCGGCAGCGGCGCATTCTGTTGGCGACGGTGCAATCCGCCGAAGGGCAGGCGATCCTGCAGGCGCTGGGATTGCCTACCGATCGTTTCGATTCCGTGGTCTATGTTGAGCAGGGGCGCTGTTGGCTACGTTCGGCGGCGTTGTTTCAGGCGCTGCGTCAAGTGGGGTGGCCGTACCGCGTACTGGCGCTGGCGCGTTACCTGCCGCCGCGACTGGCGGACAAGGTCTATGATGCGGTCGCCGGCAATCGCTACCGGCTGTTTGGCCGCAACGACGGCACCGGCCTGCCGGGCACCGATCAGCCCGGGCGTTATCTGCCCCGGCGGCAGGAACCGCCGGCCTGAGCTTTACGCTTCTTTACCATCCAACCGCTTGAAATATCAACACTCCAGCTCCATATAATGGAACGTTCAGCCAACAAGGAGCGCGTATGGGAATCAGTGAAGAAGAGCACATCCGCCGTTTGACCCAGGAGAAGAACGACATGGGCAATACGGCGAAATGGGTGGCGATCGTTTCCGCCGTGTACTTTGCCTTGATGGTGTTTTACGGCCACCCGACCGGCGTGTTGGCGATGTCGGGCGCGGTGTTCATCGTGTCTACCACCACCTGGTTGAAAAAGCGTCAGAAGGTCAAATCTTACCGCATGGCGTTGGCCAAAATCAGCGACGATCAACCCTGATAGTCGCCGCGCTTTAGCGTATACACCAGGCTCGGCGCTGCGCCGGGCACGTCATCCAGCGTATCCACCCGCCGTAAACCGACCTTTTCCAATACTCGCCACGAGGCCTGATTCTCCGCACGTACAATGGCGGAAATCTCCTCCAGCGCCAATCCGACAAAACCGTATTGCAGCGAAGCCCGCGCCATCTCGGTGGCCAATCCCATGCCCCAGACGCGAGTATCGAAGCGATAGCCGAGGTTCACGGTGCGCTGCGCCCCGAGCGGTTTCCGGGACAATCCGCCAAAGCCGATAATCCAATCCGGCCGTTCGCGCAGAGCGATCGCCCAGGAACCGTGACCGTGTTGTTGCCACCCGGCAATCCTCTCGTGCAGCGCCGATGCGGCCTGCGCTTCGCTGGTGAGTGGGCCGGCGGGATTGAAACGCTGCGTTTGCGGATCGCCAAAGATGGCGTAGAAACGTGCGAGGTCCGCCATTACCGGTGGGCGCATCTGCAGGCGTTCGCTGAAGAAAGGGGTGGAAGGATTAAAGCTTGTCATCGTTTCTCTCCGCTGGATAAATGAACAGTGTTCACTGTAGACCAGATTGGCGAAACGGGAAATCCCCCTCTGCGGGTGAGAGGGGGAGAGGGCATTACAGGAAGGAGTCGTCGTCGTCGCTGTAATCGTCGTCGGTGTAGTCCGTGTCGTCCTGATAGTTGGCGTTCTGGAAGCCGTTGTCCTGGTTCAGGAAGCTGCCACCGTCGCCGTTGTTGAAGGTATCAAGGTTGTTGGAGGCGTCGAAATTGCGCATCGCGCTGTCGTCCAGCGGCGCCGGGGTTTCTTCGATAATATTCACGATTTCCTGCGGCTGCGAATGGCGGAACATGCCGGTCAGCATGTCGGCCAATACCACGCCGCCGGCGACGCCCGCCGCCGTTTGCAAGGCGCCGCCCAGGAAGCCTCCGGCACGTGAAGGCGCCGCCTGCTGCGGTTGGGCATAGGCCGGTTGCTGAGGCTGTTGCTGCGCGTTGTTCCAGGCCGCCGTATTTTGCTGCTGCGCCTGATACTGTTCGCGCGGGCTTGGCGTGCGGCTGCCGCCGCCAAACAGACCGGCCAGGAAACCGCCGCTGCTTTGCTGGCCGTGGGCGGTTTGCTGCAGCTGCGCGACCTGGGCTTCCAGATCTTTGACCCGCTGGTCCATCTGCTTGAGCGCTGCTTCCTGAATGATCATCGCCTGCGCCATGTAATAAGGGGCGGAAGGCTGCTCGCGAATATGCTGGTTGATTTGCTGCTCTGCCTGGAGATCCCGTGGGCCCGTCTTGGTCTCGGCTTCTTTCAGGCGGCCAAACAGACCATCGATAAGGCGTTGTTCTTCGGATTGCATAGGCGTACCTCGGGAGATAAATAACGTTGCTGGATGATGACTATCATCGGTAACAATCACCCTAGCGCGTTTACATGAACCAATAAATAAATGGCGGGTAAACCTGCCTATGAATTTGTTACCAATTGCGGCAGCGGGATCAGCATCACCAGCTTCAGACCGGCGTGCTCCGCCGGATGGAAGGTGAGTTGGCGATAGCGCAGTGCGCCTTGCTGAGGATGTTCGAACGCTCTTTCGCCGCCTTCGCGCGCCATCACGTCATGTTGCTTCCACCAGTGATTAAAGTCCGCGCTGTTGTGCGTCATGTTGCGCACGAAGGCGCGCATCTCTTCGGTATTTTGATGATGGCTGGTCTCGGCGCGAAACTCGGCCACCACGCGGCGAGCGCGTTCCTCCCAATCGCTGACCAGCGTTTTCGCCAACGGGTGGAAGAACATGAAGTGCAGCAGGTTGGGGCTGTTGGCCACATCCAGCCAGCCGCGGAACAGCGCCGCCGCCTGCGGGTTCCAGGCGACGACGTTCCAGGTCACGTCCAGTAGATAGCAGGGCACCGTCATCTGATGCACGCTTTGCAGCACCGCGTCGTTGGCGGTTTCGCGGTGCGCTTCCTGCTCGGGATCGGCGATGCGCGCCAGGGTAAACAGGTAGTGGCGTTCGGCCGGGCCGAGCCGCAGCGCTTTGGCGATGCGTGCCAGCGTATAGGGGGAAATAGACACCTCGCGGCCCTGTTCGATCCAGGTATACCAGGTGGCGCTGATGCCGCTGATTTGCGCCAGTTCTTCGCGGCGCAGGCCGCTGGTGCGGCGGCGCGAAGAGCTAGGCAGGCCGATCATTTCCGGCGTGATGCGTTCGCGGTGCGCGCGCAGAAATGCGCCGAGGGCTTTTGGCCCGGATAAGGCTTCTGATGACATAGCGTGGTACCTATTTATACCAGGATAACTGCTCATATTGTACCCGTATAGTAGCCTGATTATAGTAGCCGAAAAGCCTTCAGGCACAGGCGCAAGCCGGATAATAACAGGAGCAAACATGAGCAACAGCAACAGCCATAAAAACGCGGTAGACCGGCAGTTCGGCGAGCAGGCCAACGCCTACTTAACCAGCGCGGTACATGCGCAGGGCAAGGATTTGCAACGCCTCGCGCAGTTACTGGCGCCGCATGCCGACGCGCGTCTGCTCGATTTGGGCTGCGGCGCCGGGCATGCCAGCTTCACCGCGGCGGCCAGGGTGGCGCAGGTGGTGGCCTACGATCTGTCGGCGCAAATGCTGGCGGTGGTGAAGCAGGCGGCGGCGGAAAAAGGCCTGGGTAACATTCAGCTGCAGCAAGGCGTGGCGGAGTCTTTGCCGTTTGAGGACGCCAGCTTCGATCTGGTCATCAGCCGCTATTCGGCGCACCACTGGCACGATGTCGGCCAGGCGCTGCGTGAGGTCAGGCGGGTGCTCAAACCGGGCGGCAGCGCGATCTTTATGGACGTGGTCTCGCCGGGGCATCCGCTGCTGGATATCTACCTGCAAACCGTGGAAGTGCTGCGTGATACCTCGCATGTGCGCAACTATGCGCCAGGCGAGTGGCTGGCGTTATTGACCGAAGCCGGGCTGGTGGTGCGTGAGGTGACGTCGGATCGGTTGATGCTGGAGTTCGACAGCTGGGTGGCGCGCATGCGCACCCCGGCGCATTTCGTCACCGCGATCCGCGCGCTGCAGCAAAGCGTGTCGCAAGAGGTGGCGGAGCATTTCGCGATTCAGCTGGATGGCTCTTTTACCAGCGATATCATGATGTTTGAAGTGACGAAGGGCTGAAAGCAACGGGGCAGCCGATGAAGGCTGCCCCGTGAAACGCGATCGACTGCGATACGCTTATTTTTTGTCTTCCAGCAGGCAGCGGTAGATCAGGCCGCCGATAATGCCGCCGACCAGCGGCACCAGCCAGAACACCCACAGCTGCTGCAGCGCCCAGGTGCCCTGGAAGATCGCTACGCCGGTGCTGCGCGCCGGGTTAACGGAGGTGTTGGTCACCGGGATGCTGATCAGGTGGATCAGCGTCAGCGTCAGGCCGATCGCCAGCGGGGCAAAGCCTGCCGGCGCGCGCTTGTCGGTTACGCCATGAATAACGATCAGGAAGAAGGCCGTCAGCACCAGCTCAATCACGATGGCTGATTGCAGAGAATAACCGCCCGGTGAGTGTTCGCCGTAACCGTTGGAGGCGAAACCGCCCGCGGTGGCGTCGAAACCGGCTTTGCCGCTGGCGATCAGATACAGCACCGCCGCTGCGGCGATACCGCCGATCACCTGTGCGATCACGTAAGGGATCACGTCTTTCGCCGCGAAACGGCCGCCGGCGAATAAGCCGACGGTGATCGCCGGGTTAAAGTGCCCGCCGGAAATATGGCCGACGGCATAGGCCATCGTCACCACGGTCAGACCGAAAGCGAGCGCGACGCCGAGGAAACCAATACCCAGTTGTGGGAATGCCGCTGCTAATACTGCGCTACCACAACCACCAAACACCAACCAAAATGTGCCAAAAAATTCAGCAAAAAGTCGCTTTGACATAGATTCCATCCTGCGGAATTGACTAACGGGCGTTAGCACTAAAAACTATAGAACAGCTTTTTCAGTTCATGCAGATATTCTATAGAATTTTCTTAATGCACCTTGAATAACGGCGGTATTAAATCCCTGGTATTTTATTTTGTCTATGAGAAAAACACCGTTTTTCGCCGTGTTGACGCGCGTTTGCCGATTTTTTTATCTTTGTTATCAGAATTTACCCTAAGCAAAATGACGGGTTATTTCCGGGCGGTTTTTTCCAGCGGTTTTCTCCATTCAATACGCTCAGGTTAATTGCTAATTTCTATTTGCCAGCCAACCTTATTGCCTGATGTGCATTTGACGAATTGCCTATTGTCATCTAAGTGTCATGCTAAATTAATATCGTCTTCTGCCTGACAACGCTTCATTTAACCTCGGGTAACAAATATGAAAATAAAATCGCTCTCCCTGCTGTTGGCTTCACTGTTTCCTCTATTGGCCCACGCTGCCGACATTGAGGTGGCGCGTTATATGGTCGGCTTCCCCGGTGGGGAACGCGTCGCCTATCAGGGGGCGTTCGCCAAGCATTTCCCACAGGGGTTGCCGGTGGGGATCGGCTCCGGGTTGATGTTCAACAAGAAGCAGGGCGACGATTTGGTGCTGACGACGCTGACCGATCGCGGCCCGAATGCCGATGCCCCGGCGGTAGGCAAGCAAGAGGCCAAGATTTTCGCCAATCCGCAATTCACGCCTCTGTTGATGGACATTCGTATCGGCGGCGGCAAGGCCGTGGCCGAGAATGCGCGGCCCTTGCATGACGAAAAAGGGCCGATTAGCGGGCTGCCGCTGCCGAGTGAGCTGATTGGTTCCACGAACGAAGTGGCGTTGAACGACGCGCTGCAACCGCTGTCCGGCGATCGCCGCGGGTTGGATACCGAAGGCATCATCGGTGACGGTAACGGCGGTTATTGGCTGTGCGATGAGTACGGCCCGTTTCTGATCCATGTCGACGGCAAAGGTAAAATCCTCGCCAAATATGGCCCAACGCCGCAGGCCGGCGAGCAGGCGGTGGCGAGCGGGTTACCGAACATCCTGAAGTGGCGCCAGCCTAACCGCGGTTTTGAGGGGCTGACCCGGATGCCGGATGGGCGCATTCTGGCGGCAGTGCAGAGCACGCTGGATGTCGACGGCAAAAGCAAAAACAAGGCGCAGTTTACCCGGCTGGTGAGCTTCGATCCGCGCAGTGGCAAAACCGCGATGTACGGCTATCCCATCGATATCGACAGCTATAAAAAAGCCAAAGACGCCAAAATTGGCGATGTCGTGGCATTGGACAACCAGCGCATCCTGTTGATTGAACAGGGAACCGGTAAAGAAAAGACGATGATCAACAAGATCTATCTGGTGGATCTCGCGCAGGCCAGCGATCTGAGCGCGTTTGACGGCCAGGGTAAAGCGCTGGAGTTCGATGATGCGAAAGATCTGGCTAAACGCGGCGTGAAGCTGGCGCAGAAACGGGAAGTGGCGGATCTGCGTCAGTTGGGTTGGCGCCAGGAGAAAGCGGAAGGGTTGGCGCTGATCGACGATCGCACGCTGGCGGTGATCAATGACAACGATTTCGGTTTGCAGGCCAAGCTGGTGGATGCGTCGCCAAAGAGCAAGAAAATCGGTGACTATCAGCTGGAGAAAGGAGGGCGGTTGAGCCTCGACGGCGACAAAACCGACGCCCGCATCGAATTGCGCCCTCTGGAGCAGCCGGAATCGCTGAGTGAGCTTTGGGTGCTCACCTTGCCGCAACCCTTGAAGTGACCGAGATAGGGGGGCGATAGCGCCCCCGTCAGACCGTTGACAAAGGAGGAAAAAACGTGGTTTTTCCTCCTTTGTGGCCATCAGCCGAAAATCAATAAATTGATTTTCCTTGTTTTTTATCCGCTGCTCTTTGCAAACCCGGCAATGGCATGAGGTTTGTCATCAATCTCATAGCGGGGGCGATAGCGCCCCCGTTTGTGTCAGGCTTCCGCATGCTGCTGCGGCGCTCTGCCGCGCGAGATGCTCTCCCACACCGCCACCATCACCATGATCAGCGTCGTCAGGCCATTGACCATCAGCAGATCGGTTAAATAGGCGATCGGGGCCAATACCGCCAGCGCCAGCAGCCCAACCAGGTGCGACAGCGGAAAACGGTGATACACCAGCCGTTTGTACAGCGCGTTGGCGAACAGGTAAATCGCCGGGCCGAGCAGCAGCACCGCCGCCGTGGCGTGTTGGATGCGGCCGTCGGGATGGGCGATCACCAGCTCGTTGGCCACGGCGCAGACGATGATCGCCCCCACCAGCGCGACGTGCACATAATGGAAATAAGCGCCCAGTTGGCCGGGGTTTTCCGCCTGGCTGATGGCGTGGCTGCCGGCTTTGCTGCTGGTGTCGAAGTAAACCCACCACATCGCCAGGCTGCCGAGAAAGGCCACCAGCGAGGCGATGAGCACCGGCAGACTCCAGCTTTCCATCTCGCTTAGGGTAGCGCCGGTGATCAGAATGGTTTCTCCCAGCGCCACGATCACGAACAGCTGGCAACGTTCTGCCAGATGGTGGCCTTCGATGGTCCATTCGCTGCTGCTGTCCGAGCGCCCCAGGACCGGTAAACGGAAGCCGAACATCGGCGAGACGTATTCGCACAAGACGGCGATCGCCCACAGCGCCAGGCGGGCATTGCCTTCTGCCAGCCCACCGACGATCCAGAAGACGGCGGAGATGCACAGCCAACCGAGAATGCGGCGAAAGTTTTGTTTTAACGGATGATCGGGCGCCAGCAGGCGTAGCACCGTGACGGAGCGGCCAACCTGAATGGCGACGTAGAACAGCGCGAAGATCAGACCGCGTTCGCCAAACGCCTGTGGCAGCGCGGCGGCGGCGAACAGCCCTAGCAGCATGATCGCGAACAGCAGCAGGCGGATCTGACGGGTATCGGGATTGAACCAGTTGGTGACCCAGGCGGTGTATTGCCAGGCCAGCCAGACGGCGAACCACAGCAGCAGGGTTTCCAGCGCGCCGGTCAGCGTCAGGTGATGCAACAGATAGTGGGAAAGTTGGGTCACGGCGAAAACGTAGATCAGATCGAACAGCAGTTCGGAGAATGAGACCGACGCGCCCTGACCGTCACGCACGCGCAGCAGGTTTTGCGACATAAGCGTTCTTCCTTAAAAGGGTAAGCCACAAAATCAGCGTAGCTCAGCGCGCCTCGGCGGGTAAAAAATCTTAAATAGCGGCGGCGTGCGTTCTTTCTTTCGCCCTGTCTTTAATTGTTCATCAAATAGGGGTAAGGTGAACTCAATAAAGTCATTCCTGCCTGAAAATACACACTCGCACTCATATCCTCCTTATTCTCCTCACAATGATTGATGTTCTTTACGTTGCATGACGTCCGTTTTCATTGGCTAGCGGATAATTAACATCACTGACAACGAGCTAATAAACAAGAACACCTGGAGTCAATCATGAAACTTATCCCAAGCATCGCAGCCGTATTGATCGCCGCCGCTTCCTTCTCCACTTTCGCCGCGCCGCTGTCGTCGGTGAAACAGGTCAACAGCGAGCAGGCCGCCAATCTGCAAAGCATCGGCGTCGT
Source organism: Serratia bockelmannii (assembly GCF_051803255.1). Taxonomy (NCBI): domain Bacteria; kingdom Pseudomonadati; phylum Pseudomonadota; class Gammaproteobacteria; order Enterobacterales; family Yersiniaceae; genus Serratia; species Serratia bockelmannii. Next base: position 1,001,083 of record NZ_CP196512.1, read on the forward strand.
GTCGGTTTCCGGCATTAGCGGCTCACCGCATGACGCCATCACCGCCCTGAAAGAAAAAGCCGCGGCGGACGGCGCCAGCCATTACCGCATTATCGGCCTGGACACCCCCGGGGACTCCAGTAACTGGCGCGGCAATGCGGAAATTTATCGCTAAGCGTTGATTGTTACTCTCTGGCCACGGCAACGTGGCCAATAAAATAAACGGTCGTAATAATTATCTGAACAGTCGGCGCATAAACGGCTTATTTTCAGGTCATTATTACGACCGTTTTTCTTTGTGCCGTCGTGGCTGAGGTCGCATTTTATTACAACTGTGTCTGCCGCTTTCGGAATCATGTTAATGATTACTTAAGAAATTCGGCTCACATTGGGGGCTTAACCCAAGGAGGCCTCAATGTTAAATGCGACCCGGCTGCAACTGATGAATCACTTCGCTTACCTGCAGCAATTTATGGCTTCACCGCGCACCGTCGGTACGCTGGCGCCTTCTTCCCCGTGGCTGTGCCAGGCGATGCTGAACCAGATTGAATGGACCCGTGCGCTGTCGATCGCGGAGCTGGGCGCGGCGGACGGCGTACTGACCAAACGCATCCTGGGGCGGATGCGCGCCGATGCGGCGCTGGAGGCTTTCGAAATTCAACCGCATTTCGTGCATCGGCTGCGGGGGATAGACGATCGGCGGCTGCAGGTGATGCCCCATTCGGCGACCCAAATGGCCACGGATTACGACGTGGTGTTTTCCTGCCTGCCGCTGCTGTCGATCCCGGTCAGGATCAGCGTGCGCATTCTTCAGCAGGCCCGGCAGCGGCTGCTGGCGCGCAACGGCACGCTGGTGTTGTTTCAATACAGCCACCTGTCGGAAAAATTGCTGTCCCGCTATTTTCACTGGAAGCGCCTGCGGGTGGTGCGCAACTTCCCGCCGGCGCTGGTGTATGTCTGTACGCCGCGTTAGCTACAGCGTTTTCGCCATTACTACCACTTCTTCGTCATGCTGCCGCCGGCGTTCCACGGGATGCCAACCCCAGCCGGCGTACAGCGCTTCCGATTTGTCGGTGATGAGATGCAAAACCGAGTGATGGCGTTGCCGCGCCGCCTCGACGATGGCCATCTCAAGACGGTGGGCGATGCCCTTGCGGCGGTGATCGGGATGCACGAAGACGCCGGCCAGCCATGGGGTGAGATCCTGGCGCTGATGATCGTCGCTGGGCCACAGGCTGGCCATGCCCACCGGACGATCGCCGTCGATCATCATCAGCGTCAGGTGATCGTCGCTTGGCCGGCTGCAGTGGGCGAAGCGCAACTGGGTGCGCTCCAGCGAACCGCCACGCTGTGAGCCCCATTGGCCGAAGGCCCAGGCGGCGCACACATCGGCAAACTGCGGGCAATCCGACAGCGGAATGATGCGTTGAGTCATGGAGGTCTCCCGGTTTTTAGCTGTTTCCCCGTTCTATTTAACCGATTTCCCCGCCATTTTTTTAACTTTTTAAAGCCGTTATTTTAGCGGTTTCGCCGTGTTTGCCGCGCGCCCGGCGCCGTTTCCCGGATTTCTTTTGGCAATGGCGGCGCAGGATTGCAAGTGTTAATGAGAGTGATTATCATGCGCACATTATTTCCCCCTTTCGGCTCAATCATGCGCAATTTCCTCATTTTACTGCTGCTTTCTCTGTGGTTCGGCGTGTTCTCCGCCCAGGCGAAGACGGTGACCGATATCACCGGCCGTCAGGTTGTGGTGCCGGACAATCCGCAGCGCATCGTGGTGGGGGAGAGCCGCATGTTGTATACGCTGGCGCTGCTGGAGCCGGGCAACCCGGCGCAGCGCATCGTCGGCTGGCCGGCGGATCTGGCGCGTTTCGATGCGCAAAGCTGGCAACGCTATACGCAGAAGTTCCCGCAGATCGCCGCGATCCCCATTATCAGCGGCAATAATTTCCGCCAGGTCAACATCGAAAGCCTGCTGCAGCTGAAGCCGGATCTGGTGATCCTGGCGCGCTACGCGCGTGAAGACGGCGACAACGATCTGCTGGTTTCCGCGCTGAACAAGGCCGGCGTGGCGGTGATCTACGTCGATCTGCGTATCGATCTGCTGAACAACACCGTGCCGAGCGTGCGGCTGCTGGGCGAAGTGCTCAATCGCCAGCAGCGCGCCGAGCAGTTCATCGCGTTTTATCAGCAGCATATGGCGGTGGTTCAGCAACGGCTGGCGGGCTATCAGGGGGCGAAGCCCAAAGTGATGCTGCACCTGCATCTGGGGCGGCGCGATACCTGTTGCACCACCGCCGCACACGGCAACCTTGGCGATCTGCTGACCTTCGCCGGCGGCGACAACATCGCCAACGCCAGCGTCAAAGGGGTGTATGGCGAACTGAACCCGGAAACCATTCTGAGCGCCAATCCCGACGTATACCTCGCCACCGGCATGGCCGGCCCGCAAGGCAAACGGCTGTCCGATCTGCGCCTCGGGCCGCAGGTCGGCCCACTGGAGGCCGCCGACAGCTTCCGCCGGCTGATCGCCAAACAGCCGATGCTGGCCAGCCTGCAGGCGGTGAAAAACCACCGCGCCTGGAGCGTCTGGCACAACTTTTACCTCAGCCCGTACCACGTGGTGCTGGTCGAGGTATTCGCCAAAGCGTTTTATCCGGATCTGTTCGCCGACATCAACCCGCAGCAGACCTTCCAACAGCTGTATCAGCAGTTTTTGCCGTTACCTTTTTCAGGGACCTATTGGAGTCAGTTAGATAATGAATAACAACAAGCGCGGCTTGTGGTGCGCATTGCCTTTGGCGGCCTGCGCAACATTGCCGACGTGGGCGGCGGAAAAAGTCGCGTCGAAAGAAGAAAGCCTGACGGTGATTGGCCGCAAAGACGCCGACGGTGTGCAGAGCTATCAGCCGTTGACCAGCGTCACCGGCACCCGCAGCGAAACCAACCTGCTGAATGTGCCGCAGGCGATCGACGTGGTGCCGCAGCAGGTGATTACCGATCAGGCGGTCAGCAGCCTGGACGAAGCGCTGTACAACGTCAGCGGCATTACCCAGGCCAACACGCTGGGCGGCACTCAGGACGCGGTCATGAAACGCGGCTTTGGCGATAACCGCGACGGCTCTATTCTGCGCGATGGCGTGCGCTCGGTGCAGGCTCGCAACTTTACGCCGACCACCGAGCGGGTGGAGGTGCTCAAGGGGCCGGCCTCGATGCTGTATGGCATGGGCGAGCCGGGCGGGATGATCAATATGATCACCAAAAAGCCCCAGCTGCAGCAACATACCCACGTGGAAGGTTGGGGCAGCAGCTTCAACGGCGGCGGCGGCCAGCTCGACGTGACCGGGCCGCTCGGCACGTCGGGATTCGCCTATCGCATGATCGTCGATCACGATGAAACCGACTACTGGCGCAACTTCGGCCGCAACCGCCAGACGGTGATCGCGCCCTCGCTGATGTGGTACGGCGAGAACACCACCGTGCGCTTGGCCTACGAGCATATGGAATATCTGGTGCCGTTCGATCGCGGCACCATTATCGATTCGCGCACCGGCAAACCGGTGAATACGCCGCGCGATCGCCGTTTCGACGAAGCCTATAACGCTACCCGCGGCGATCAGGACAGCATTACCCTGCAGATCGATCAAACGCTCAACGAGCGCTGGAAAAGCTCGCTGACCTACGCCTACAGCCGCAACAGCTACAGTGACAACCAGGCGCGCGCCACGGCGCTGAACCCGGTGACCGGCGTGTTGAGCCGCCAGGCCGACTCGACCGCCAACGCCGTCAGCCACGCCAACGCGGTGCAGCTGACGCTCAATGGCGACGTGGACTGGGGCAGCATCAACCACCAGATGCTGTACGGCTTCGATTTTGAAGATAACCGTACCTACCGCGGCGACATGATCCGCGGTAAAAAGAACAGCGATTTCAATATCTATCATCCGGTATACGGCCTGATGCCGCCGTCGACCGCGGTCAGCGCCAAAGACAGCGACCAGCGGGAAAACCTCACCAGCTACGGTTGGTTTATGCAGGATTCTATCCAATTGACTGATAAATGGCTGGTGATGGGCGGGCTGCGTTACGACGCTTTCGACGTCTATGCCGGCAAGGGACGGCCGTTCCAGACCAACACCGACAGCTCGGATGGCAAGCTGGTGCCGCGCGCCGGGGTGGTCTACAAGCTGACGCCTTACGTGTCGCTGTACAGCAGCTATACCGAGTCGTTCAAGCCGAACTCTTCCATCGCCACCCAAATTGATTCGCTGCCGCCGGAGCAGGGCAAGTCGTGGGAAGTCGGCGGCAAGCTGGCGTTGCCGAACGGCGTTACCGGCACGCTGGCGCTGTTCGACATCACCAAGCGTAACGTCATGGTCAATGAGCTGGTGGAGGGCGAAACCGTGACGCGCACCGCCGGGCGCGTGCGTTCGCAGGGCGTGGAGCTGGACGTGGCCGGCAATATCACCGACTCGCTGAGCCTGATCGGTTCCTATGCGTATACCGATGCCCGCGTGGTGGACGATCCGGACAACAAGGGGAAAGAGATGACCAACGTGGCGCGCCATACCGCCTCGCTGTTCCTGACCCAGAACCTCGGCAGCCTGGGCCTGTACAGCGGAGATGAGGTGCGTATCGGCGCCGGCGCGCGCTACGTGGGCCGGCGCCCGGGCGACGCCGCCAACAGCTTCTACCTGGATAACTACACCGTTGCCGATGCGTTCGCCGCTTACACCATGCCGATCAACGGCTATCGGGTGAAATGGCAGCTGAACGTGAAGAACCTGTTCGATAAAACCTACTATCCGTCCAGCGGTGGCAATCTGCGCGTGGCGGTGGGAGAGCCGCGTGAGGTGGTGCTGCGCGGCAGTATCGATTTCTGAGCCACGGGCGGTGGAATTTGTTTAAATAACCGCCCCAACGTTAAGGAGAACTCATGAGCCTGCAGATCCGTTTGGCGCAGCAGCGAGATATCGCGCATCTGATGGCGGTTGAACGTTCGGCGGCGCAGCTGTTTCGCCAGCAGCCGGAATGGCGCTTTATCGCCGAAGGCGAGGTGATGGCCCCGAAACAGCACGCCGCGTTTATCGCCGAGCGCCGTGAATGGCTGGCGGAAAGCGACAACGGTGAGTGCGCCGGTTTTATCGCCGTGTTGGCTCAGGGGGAAGACTGGCATGTCGCCGAATTATCGGTCGCCGCTGCCTGGCAACGGCAGGGCGTCGGCCGCCGCCTGATCGGCGCGGTGGCGGAAGAAGCCAAACGGCAGGGCGCCACTCGCCTGACGCTCACCACCTTCATTGATGTGCCGTGGAATGCGCCCTACTACCGGCGGCTGGGATTCCGGCCGCTCGACGACGCGCGGCTCACGGTCGCCCTGCGGCGGCACCTGGATGAGGATCTGGCGCACGGCTTTGCCGTCGGCAGTCGCTGTGCCATGGAATTTACACTATCGTAAATATTGAAATACAGAGCGGGCAGGGTATGATGCAGCCACCACGCCATCGCACCCGCTCGGTATTTTGGTATGCAATGCACTCAAGTCACCGCATAAGGGACAACCCGTAATGACACAAACCCTGTTCATGATAGGCGCTCGCGGAGCCGGCAAGACCACGGTAGGCAGCGCATTGGCGCTGGCGTTGGGCTATCAGTTTGTCGATACCGATCTGTTTATGCAGCAAGCGGCGCAGATGAGCGTGGCGGAAATGGTCGAGCGCGAGGGCTGGCTGGGGTTTCGTCGCCGAGAGACCATCGCGTTGCAAGCTGTGACCAAGCCGTCAACTGTAGTTGCCACCGGCGGCGGGGCGATCCTGGCGGAGGAGAACCGTCAGTTTATGCGCCAGCATGGCACCGTTATCTACCTGCGCGCGCCGGCCAGCGTGCTGGCGCAGCGGTTGGAAGAGTACCCGGAAGATGCGCAGCGCCCGACGCTCACCGGCAGGCCGATCGCCGAAGAGATGCTCGAGGTGCTGGCCGCGCGTGAAGCGCTGTATCAGGATGCCGCGCATTACGTGATGGACGGCGCCGCCGATCCGCAGCGGGTGGTGGAGCAAATCCTCGCGGTGCTGCCGCGTGAGACGGTGAAATAACCCTTTCTTCTCTTCGGGCGCTGGGCGCCCGTTTTCCTATTCCGTTTGCCGAGCGGCCGCAAAGTACGCCCCGGGCGTGACGCCGAAGCGGCGGCGAAAGGCGGCGATGTAGGCGCTGACGTTGTCGTAACCACAGGTGTCGGCCACTTCGGCGACCGCTGCGCCGCGTGATAATCCCTCCAGTGAACGCAATACCCGCGCCTGCTGGCGCCACAGCGCGAAGCTGATGCCGGTTTCCTGCACAAAGCGGCGGCTCAGGGTGCGCGGGCTGAGCCCGGCCCAGTCGGCCCAGTCGCGCTGGCTGCGCAGGCTGGCGGGATCGTTCAGCAGCGCCCGGGCGATGTTCAGCAACCGGGCGTCCTGCGGCAGCGGCAATTGCAACGGCGCGCGGCTTGCCGCGTGCATTTCATCCAGCAGCACCTGCAGCAGCCGCCGTTGCGGCGCACTCAGTGGGCCGGCGGGGAACTGTGCGATACGCTCCACCAGGGCCTGCAACAGCGCAGAGGCCGTGAACAGCTGCGGCTGCGGCGGCATCTCCGGCACGCTTTCCCCCGGCAGATACAGACTCCAGCCCGCTACGTCGCCGCAGGCCAGCGCCTGATGGGCGCATCCCGGCGGCAGCCAGCCCAGCGTACCGCCGGTGATCGCCCATTGCCGGCCCGGGAGTTCCATTGCCAGCATGCCACGCGTCAAGAGATAGATCTGGCCGCCTTCGTGCCGGTGCCAGGGCGTCAGGTGCTTTTTTTCATGCTGAAGGCGTTGGCTGCGGATCTGCGTCATGTTGGCCGTTTAACGTTATTGAAAGTCTTGATGTGGTTATTATGCCATCGTCTGGCCGGGATAGGATCGCCGTTCACCCTATTTCGGAGAAACGTGATGACTCAAGTTACCCCACTGAACCTGGTGCTCGATACGCTGCAGCAGGTCGTCGCCAGCCCGGAGCATCGGCCGACGCAGCTCGCTGCCCGTTTCAGCGCAGACTACCGCCAGCAGGTGGATGGCAAGGTGCTGAACTTCGCGCAGTTTGAGCAACATATGGCGCTGCTGAAACGGCAAACCCGCCGCATGACGCTGAGCGTGATCGCGGCGGCGGAGCAGGGCGAGGCAGTGCTGACCCACCATCTGGTCGAGGTGGAAAAGCGCGACGGTACCCGCAGCCGCGTGCGGGTGCTGGCGCACTTCACCGTGCGTGAAGGCCGCATTTGCGCCTGCGACGAACTGACCGAGCTGTTGGCGGGCGCCCCCGGCGATCGCGATCTTGGCTCGCGCGTGCCGGAATGAGGGCGGCTGCTATACTTGCTACTGTGTGAAACACACGGGAGAACGGCATGCGCGAAAATGATCAACCTGCTTATCCACGGAGCGCCCGCGTCGTTGAGGTGTTTCGGGGCGACCCGAACCTGCATCTGCGCCGTTTTGAAGTGCGCACCGACGACATTGAGCCGAATACGCTGCTCAGTGAACATGAAACCGAGCAGGAAGCGCTCGACGCCAAGCACCGCTATGAAGACGAGGCGCTAGAGCTCTGACCTGCTGCACAGCGGAAACCGGCGCCAGGCCGGTTTCCTGTTTATCCCCGGCGTTAGCATATATTTCCCAGAACAATATTGATAATGATAATCATTTATGTGATTTTTATCGCCCCTATTGGGTGTTTCACTTCTGGGAAAAGAGATGTCCAATTCCGAGTTGCAGGCGCTGTTTCTGCGCCATATGCGGCCGCTGCAAGCCTATTTGAACGCCAAACTGCGCGACCCTCAGCTGGCCGCGGATTTGGCGCAGGAAAGTTTTACCCGCCTTACCGAGCAATATCCGCAGGGTAACATTCTCGATATCGAAGCCTACCTGTACAAAACCGCCAAAAACCTGATGCTCGACCATGTGCGCCAGCAGCAGCGGCGGCAGACCGAAGCGGTCGAAGACGACATTCTGGCGCAGTATCCCTCCGGTGAACCGGCGCTTGAACAACGGGCGATCGATAGCCAATTGCTGCAGCTGTTGCAGCAGGCGCTAGCGGACATGCCGCCGCGCACGCAGCAGATTTTCCGCCTTAACCGGCTCGATGGCCTGACCCAGGCGCAGGTGGCGGCGCAGCTGGGCGTGTCGCTCAGCACGGTGGAAAAACACCTGGCCAGCGCCCTCGAGCGGCTGATGGCGCGGATGGAAGAACAATAATGGCAATTTTTTTACGGGTTTATCCGCGCTCAGACGTCTTAACCTATAACCAGAAAAAACAGAGGTCTATGCCATTATGAAACCGCTAACCGCACAGGCGCGACAGCAGGCGGCCGCCTGGGCCGTGAGTCTGGCCGAAGGGGCGCTGCCGGCCGATCGGCGGCGAGCGTTGGACGCCTGGCTGGCCGCCGATCCGCAGCATCCGGCGGCGCTGCGTCAGGCTCGCCTGCTGTGGACGACGCTTGGGCAACTGCCGCCTGAGCAGCGGCAGGCGTTACAACCGCAGGTGGCGGCGCTGAAAACGCCCTCTCGCCATCGATGGCCCCGCTGGGCGGTGGCAGCGGCGGTGGCGCTCGCCGTTTCATTCGGCGTTTATCGCGGGCCGGATCTGTGGATCGGCCTGCAGGCCGATTATCAAACCGTTCGCGGTGAGGTGCGCGAAGTTGCTTTGCCGGACGGCAGCCGGGTGGCGCTGGACAGCGGCAGCGCGATCGCGCTGGCGTATTCCGCAGATGAGCGCAAGGTGCGGCTGCTGAGCGGCGCCGCCTATTTTATCGTCGCGCCGTTGGGCGGGGCGGAAAGCCGTCCGTTCAGGGTGGAAGCGAAAAACGGTGTCACCCAGGCGCTGGGCACCGAGTTCAGCGTGGCGCGCACTGAACAGGGCGTCGACGTCAGCGTGCATCAGCACAGCGTGCGGGTGACGCTCGAGCACGGCGAGCGCTCGCTGGTGGTCGCGCAACGTCAGGCGGCGCATTACCGCAGCGGCCTGCTGTGGCTGACGAGGCAAACGGCCGGCGATGACGCCTGGCGGCGCGGCTGGCTGGTGATCGACCGCCAACCGCTGACGCAGGCGCTCGCGCAGCTCAATCGCTATCGCGAAACCCGCATCGTGGCGGTCAATCCCGCGCTAAGAGCGCGCACGGTGAGCGGCGTGTTCGCGCTCAATAAACTCGACGACGGCGTCGGCGCCATTCGTCAGGAACTCTCCGCCCGCCAACTGAATCTCCCCGGCATCACATTGCTTTACTGAGCGGCCAAGGCGGGCCGGGATGCCCGCTTCGCCGTTATTTTCACTTTCTGTAAAAAATCTTTACGGGTTTTTGCCTCCCGGAACGTCCTTATGTTTAAACGAGATTGATTTCCATTATCACTTAGTTTGGCATTCTTTCGGGTGGAACACACACGCATGTTTATTCACAAGGGAACCACGCCGGCCGGCCGATTGGCCACGGCGGTACGCGCCGCGCTGGCGGCGATGATGCTGACTCAGCCGGCGGTAGCGCTCGCCGCCCAGGCTGATGCGAGCAGCGCGCAGGCCGCACAGCAAAAGAATTTCAACATTGCGGCGCAGCCGCTGCAGAGCGCCATGTTGCGCTTCGCCGAGCAGGCCGATATGCAGGTATTTTTCGACGAGGTGAAGCTCGACGGCATGCAGGCGGCGGCGCTGAACGGCAGCATGAGCGTTGAACAGGGCCTGCGGCGCTTGATTGGCAACAATCCGGTGGCTTTCCGCCTGCAGCCGCAGGGGCAGATCGTATTGAGCCGGTTGCCAGCGGCAAACGGCGACGGTGGCGCGCTGGCGTTGGATAGCCTGACGGTGCTGGGTGCCAGCGGCATCAACGCCAACGATTGGGTTTACGACGAACCGCGCTCGGTCAGCGTCATCAGCCGCGAACAGATGGACAACCGCCCGGCGCGACACGCGGCCGATATTCTGGAGCAGACTACGGGAGCCTATTCCAGCGTCAGCCAGCAAGATCCTGCGCTGTCGGTCAACATCCGCGGCATACAAGACTATGGCCGGGTGAACATGAATATCGACGGCATGCGGCAGAATTTTCAAAAGAGCGGCCATGGCCAGCGTAATGGCACCATGTACATCGATTCCGAACTGCTGTCCGGCGTGACTATCGACAAGGGCACCACCGGCGGCATGGGCAGCGCCGGCACGCTCGGCGGCATTGCCACCTTCAATACCGTCAGCGCGAGCGATTTCCTGGCGCCGGGCAAAGAGCTGGGCGGCAAGCTGCACGCCAGCACCGGCGATAACGGCACCCACTTCATCGGCAGCGGCGTACTGGCATTGGGCAACGAAACCGGCGATATCCTGCTGGCTGCCAGCGAACGCCACCTCGGCGACTATTGGCCCGGCAACAAGGGCGATATCGGTAACATTCGCATCAATAACGACACCGGCAATTACGATCGCTACGCCGAGAGCATCAAGAACAACAAAATCCCCGACACAAATTACCGTATGCACTCGCGGCTGGCCAAGGTGGGCTGGAATCTGCCCGCCAACCAACGCCTGCAGCTGAGCTATTTGCAGACCCAGACCGCGTCGCCGATCGCCGGCACGTTGACCAACCTGGGCACCCGCCCGCCCTATGAACTGGGCTGGAAGCGCACCGGTTACAGCGACGTGATGGCGCGCAACGCGGCGTTTGATTACAGCCTGGCGCCGGAAGACGTCGACTGGCTCGATTTTCAGGCCAAGCTGTATTACGTCGATACTCAGGATGACAGCGATACTTACAGCACCAGCTCGCTGCTGGACAACGGCTACGCGACGCGTACCCGCCTGCGTACCTACGGCGCGCAGGCGCAAAATACCTCGCGCTTCAGCCTGGCGCCGGGGCATGACTTCCGCGCCAACTACGGGCTGGAGTTTTATTACGACAAGGCAACCAGCGACTCTTCCCGCCAAGGCATGGAAGGGGTGACGCCGGCCGGCAACCGTTCGGTCGCCAGCCTGTTCGCCAACCTGACCTACGACTACGACGGCTGGCTGACGTTGGAGGGCGGGCTGCGTTACGACCGCTATCGCCTGCGCGGCCAGACCGGCCTGAGCTATCCGGATTTGGCCAAGGATGGGCAACGCTACACGATTGACAATCCTTGCAAAGCGTTGCGTCTGACCGGCTGTTCAACCACCACCCGCGAAGATTGGGACGTGGATCGCGATCAGGGCAAGCTGTCGCCAACGCTGGCGGTGGCGGTACGCCCCGGCGTGGAGTGGCTGGAGCTGTATACCACCTACGGCAAATCCTGGCGGCCGCCGGCGATCACCGAAACGCTGACCAACGGCAGCGCGCACAGTTCATCCACGCAATACCCCAACCCGTTCCTGCAGCCCGAGCGCTCGCGCGCCTGGGAAGTCGGGTTCAATGTGCAGCAGCCGGATCTGTGGTTTGAGGGCGATCGGTTGGTGGCGAAGGTGGCCTACTTCGATACCAAAGTGGATAACTACATCAACCTGGCGATAGACCGCAATAAACCGGGGCTGGTGCAGCCGAGCATCGGCAATGCTGCTTACGTCAACAACCTGTCGAAAACCCGCTTCCGCGGGCTGGAGTACCAGCTCAACTATGACGCCGGGGTGTTCTACGCCGACCTGACCTATACCCACATGATCGGCAAAAACGAGTTCTGCTCGAACAAGGCCTGGTTGGGAGGGCGTCTGCGCTACGGCGATGGATCGCGCCGCGGCAACTTCTATGTTGAGCCGGATGCCGCTTCCAATGACTTCGTCACGTGTGACGGGGGGACGCAGTTCGGCTCCGCCGCCTACCTGCCAGGCGATCGCGGTTCGGTGACGCTGGGCGGCCGCGCCTTCGATCGCAAGCTGGACGCCGGGGTGACCGTGCGCTTTGCGCCGGGCTATCAGGACAGTTCGGTGCCGTCCAATTACCCGTACCTGGCCGACTGGCCGAAGTACACCCTGTTCGATCTGTACGCCAGCTACAAGCTGACCGACAGCCTGACGCTGCGCGGCTCGGTGGAGAACCTGACTAACCGCGCCTATGTCGTTAGCTACGGCGAGACGCTGGCTAATACCCTCGGGCGCGGCCGCACCGTACAGGGCGGGGTGGAATACCGTTTTTAAGCAGTAAAAGGGCGTTGCTCATCCTTGAGCACAAGGGCAGCCTCGCAAGGGGCGCCGTTCATCAATGGAGATAGAGAAATGGCATTTTCAGTTAACTATGACAGCAGCTTTGGCGGTTACAGCATTCATGACTATCTGGGCCAATGGGCTTCGACATTTGGTGATATCAACCATACCAACGGTAACGTCACCGACTCCAACAGCGGTGGCTTCTACGGCGGCCGGTTGTCTGGTAGCCAATATGCCGTGACCAGTACGGACAACCATGTCACGTCGGTCGTGGCGGGTGGCAACCTGACCTACACGCTGTTCAATGAACCGGCGCATACCCTGTACGGCCAGCTGGATTCCCTGTCGTTCGGCGACGGTTTGAGCGGTGGCGATACATCGCCGTACAGCATTCAGGTGCCTGACGTCAGCTTCGGCGGCCTGAACCTCAGCAGCCTGCAGGCGCAGGGCCACGATGGCGTGGTGCACCAGGTGGTGTACGGTCTGATGTCCGGCGATACCGGCGCGCTGGAAACCGCGCTGAACGGCATCCTCGACGACTACGGCCTGAGCGTCAATTCCACCTTCGATCAGGTGGCGGCGGCGACGGCGGTGGGCGTGCAGCACGCCGACAGCCCGGAACTGCTGGCGGCCTGATTGCGGCTGTTTGCCCGCCGGCGCCGTGCGCCCCGGCGGGCATTTTCTCGTTTTTAGCCGATGGAAAACGCCATGAAAAACGCCGTCAGGCGCGGAGAAGTGATGAGCGTGCTGGCCGCATACCGGCGCGGATTTTGGGGCATCGCGCTGTTTACCGCGGTGATCAACCTGTTGATGCTGGCACCGGCGCTGTACATGCTGCAGGTCTACGATCGCGTGTTGCCGTCGGGCAACCGCATGACGCTGGCGATGCTGACCCTGATGGTGGTCGGTCTTTACCTGTTTATGGGGCTGCTGGAGTGGGTGCGCAGCCAGGTGGTGATCCGCCTCGGCGCCCAGATGGATATGCGCCTGAATCAGCGGGTCTACGACGCCGCCTTCGAAACCAATCTGAAAACCGGCAACCCGCTGGCGGGGCAGGCGCTGAACGATCTGACCAACCTGCGCCAATTTGCCACCGGCAATGCGCTGTTCGCCTTTTTCGATGCCCCCTGGTTCCCGGTTTATCTGCTGGTGGTGTTTCTGCTCCACCCCTGGCTTGGCGCGTTGGCCAGCGCCGGAGTGATCGTGCTGGTGCTGCTGGCCTGGCTCAACCAGCGGGTGTCGCAGGCGCCGCTCGCGGAGGCCGGCCGGGTCGCGCTGAGCGCCACGCAGCAGGCCAACGGCAACCTGCGTAATGCCGAAGCTATCGCCGCCATGGGGATGCTGACCGACTTGCGCCTGCGCTGGCTGCGGCAGCATCAGCAGTTCCTGCTGTTGCAGAACCGCGCCAGCGAGAAAATCGCCGCCGTCACCGCCTGGTCGAAAACCGTGCGGCTGGCATTGCAGTCGCTGATGTTGGGCTGCGGCGCGCTGCTGGCGGTGAACGGCGACATTACGCCGGGCATGATGATCGCCGGATCGATCCTGATCGGCAGGGTGCTGGGGCCGATCGATCAGCTGATCGGCGCCTGGAAACAGTGGTCGTCGGCGCGCCAGTCCCTGCAACGGCTGGAGGTGATGTTGGCCGCTAATCCGCCGCGGGCGGCGAGCCTGCCGCTGCCGGCGCCCAACGGGACATTGACCGTGAATCAGCTGGCCGCCAGCGCGCCCGGCGGGAGCGCACCGGTACTGCACGGCGTCAGTTTTCGTCTGGAGGCCGGCGAGGTGCTGGGCGTCATTGGCGCATCCGGCTCCGGCAAAACGTTGCTGATGCGCCAACTGGTCGGCGCGCTGACGCCGCTCAGCGGCGACGTGCGGCTGGACGGCGCGGATATCCGGCAGTGGGATAAACAGCAGCTGGGGCCGCATATCGGCTATTTGCCGCAGGATATCCAGCTGTTCGCCGGTACCCTAACGGAAAACATCGCCCGCTTTGGCCAGGTTGACGCCGAGAAGGTGGTGGCCGCCGCCGCGCTGGCCGGCGTGCACCAATTGATCCTGCATTTGCCCAAAGGGTATGAAACCGAGCTGGGCGAGGGCGGCAGCGGCCTGTCCGGCGGCCAGCGTCAGCGGGTGGCGCTGGCGCGCGCGCTGTATGACTCTCCGGCGTTGGTGGTGTTGGACGAACCGAATGCCAACCTCGATCGTGAAGGGGAAGAGGCGCTGCAGCGGGCGATCGAAGCGCTGAAGACGCGCGGCACCACCATCGTGTTGGTGACCCACAAACCGGCGATCCTGGCGACCACCGACAAATTGCTGGTGCTGGCCGCCGGCCAGGTGCAGCACTTCGGCCCCAGCGACGCCATCCTGAAGAAACTGCCTGGTTTTGCGCCTGCAGCCGTACCGGCCAACGTCGGCCGCAGCAGCGGCGGCTTCAACGTCAACTACGCCAACTTTGCCAAAACGGCCAGCGGTGAACGAAAAGTATGAGCAATCAGAGTGTGATCCCCGGCGATATCGACGCCCTTTCCCGACAGTTCGACGAAGGGCGCCATCTGCGGCTCGGCGGCTGGCTGGTGCTGTTGGGGTTTGGCGGCTTCCTGCTGTGGGGGCTGTTGGCGCCGCTGGACAAAGGCGTGCCGGTTTCCGGCAGCGTGGTGGTGGCCGGCAACCGTAAGGCGGTGCAGCACCCGAGCGGCGGCGTAGTGTCGCAAATTCAAGTGCATGAAGGCGACCGGGTTCGCGCCGGGCAGGTGCTGTTGCTGATGGATACCGTCGACAGCCGCACCCAGCGCGATGCGCTGCGCAGCCAGCAGTTGAGCAACGCCGCGCAGCGGGCGCGGCTGCAGGCCGAACGCGACGGCCTGCAGGCGATCGCTTTCCCGGCATTGCTGCAGGCGCGGCGGGAGGAGCCAGAGGTGATGTCGTTGATGCTGCTGCAGCAGCAGCTGTTCACCAGCCGCCGAGCGGCGCTGCAGAGTGAGCTGGCGGCGATCGCGGAGAGCATTGCCGGATCGCAGGCGATGCTGGAAGGGATCCGTCAGTCTTACGCCAGCAAGCAACGGCAAAAGGCCATGTTGCAGGAGCAACTGAGCGGTATGCGCAAGCTGGCTGCGCAGGGGTATGTGGCGCGCAATCGGCTGCTGGATCTGGAAGGACAGTATGCGCAGATTGATGGCCAGGCGTCCGAGGACACCGGCAATATCGGCCGCCTGGGCCGCCAAATACTGGAGCTGAAGCTGCGGGCGATCCAGCGGCGGGAAGAGTATCAGAAAGAGGTCAGTAGCCAGCTGGCCGAGGTGCGGATGAAGCTGGACGAACTGGATAACCGCCTGGCCAAGGCGGAGGCCGATTTGGGCCATACGCAGGTGAAAGCGCCGGTGGCGGGCACCGTGGTGGGGCTGAGCGTGTTCACCGAAGGCGGCGTGATCGGCGCCGGTCAGCAACTGATGGAGATCGTGCCCAGCGATCGGGGGCTGCAGGTGGAGGCGCGTATCCCGGTCGAACTGATCGACAAGGTGCAGGTAGGGCTGCCGGTCGAACTGTTGTTCTCGGCGTTCAACCAAAGCACCACGCCGCGCGTCGAGGGCGAGGTGACGCTGGTCGGGGCCGATCGCCTGACCGACGAGAAAAGCGGCGCGCCCTATTACAGCGTGCGCGCCAAGGTCAGCGAAGCGGGGCTGCAACGCCTGAACGGGTTGGAGATCCGCCCGGGGATGCCGGTCGAAGGCTTCATCCGCACCGGCGAGCGTTCGATGATGAACTACCTGTTCAAACCGCTGACCGATCGCCTTCATCTGGCGCTGACGGAAGAGTGAGCATGTCGGTTTCGCCGCTGCCTTTCGCCGCACCCGGTGCCGTCATGCCCTGGCGCCGTTGCCTGGTGCTGGTGCTGGCACTGCACCTGCTGGTTGTGGCGCTGTTCTGGCCCTGGCGAGACAAGGCCGCGCCGGCGTGGGTGCCGCCGCCGGCGGTCATGGTGGTGATGGCCGCCGCACCGCAGGCCCCGGCCGAGGTAAAACAACCGCCGGGGCAAAGGACGCCGCCGCCTCAGGTTGAACCGCCGGCGCCGCCGGAACCCTTGCCGACGGTGAAGGTGCCTGAAGCCGTGCGGCCGAACATCGCCGTACCGCCGAAGCAGAAAAAACCGCCCAAGCCGGTGAAGACTCCCCCCCTGCCGCGCACACCGCCGCAGGAGAAAACGATCGCGCCGCCGAAGGTTCAGGAGCAAAGCGTCGGTGCGCCACCGCCGGGCCGGGCGGATAAAACGGCCGCGCCGCAAACTCGCCTGACGCCCTATGCTCAGGCGGGGGTGGACAACTGGCGCAGCCGCATCAGCGGCCGCCTGAATCGTTTTAAACGTTACCCCAAAGACGCATTGCGGCTAAAGCGCCAGGGCGTCGGGCAGGTGCGTTTCACGTTGGACAGGCAGGGCCATGTGCTGGCGGTGACGCTGGTCAGCAGCGCCGGGTTGCCGTCGCTGGATCGCGAAATCCAGGCGCTGGTCAAACGCGCTTCGCCGCTGCCCACGCCGCCGGCGGACGCCTACGTCAACGGCACGGTGGAATTGACGTTGCCGATCGATTTCAGTTTGCGCGGCGCGGGTTTCTGAGCCGCGGCAATATCTCCTCCTGAGAAAATCATTTTTCAGCAGCTTGTCCTGCTGTTCATTATTTTCAGAGCGTATCGTTATTTTATTCGACGCGGATAAGTCGGCGTTCTACGCAATATTTTCATTTGAAAAGCACGAATGCCTTTTATTTTGCGGCTGACAAAAAATAAACAGCTTGACGCTGCGGAGTTCGGGTTTTAGTTTTTAATTATAAAACAGGAACTGAGTTCCATATAGTGGAACAAGGCGGATCATGACAACGCTGGAAAATGCCGCTGCGGTATTAAAACTCTTTTCTCAACAACGTGTGATGCATGGCCAACCGGGTATTGCATTCAGCGACGTGGTTGAGCAATTGGCGCTGCCGAAAAGCACGGTATCGCGCCTGCTGCAGACCATGGAAAATCAGGGCATGCTGGAGCGCGATCCCGATAGCCGGCGTTATCACATCGGCGCGCTGTTGCTGGCGGCATCCAGCCACTATCTGTCGATGCCGCTGGTGGACAACCTGGCGGCCAGTATGGCGCAGCTGTGCCGCCAGACAGCGTGTACCGGCTACCTTTCGATATTGGAAGGGCAGGAGATCATGGTGATGCGCATGTTTCCCGGCCGCCACTTTTTGCAGGTGGTCACCCCGGCGGGTTACCGTTCGCCGGCGGCGGAAACCTCGGTCGGCCGGGCGATACTGGCGCGTGAAAGCGACGAGCAGGTTCGGGCGCGTTACGCCGGCGGTTACCGGGCGACTTCGCCCAATGCGCCGCAAACGTTGGATGCGCTGTTGCAGACGTTGCAGCAGGTGAGGCGTCAGGGATGGTCGCTGGCGCGCAATGAAACCTTGAACAGCATCAGTTCGCTGGCGACCGCGCTGGTGAACAAGCACGGCAGCGAGACGGTGGGGTTGTGCCTGTCCTTCCCCTCGCAGGGCGAGGAGCAGCCGTTTGTACCGGAAGTCTTGGCCGAATTAACCGCAGTCAGCCGCCAACTGGCGGAAAAATATGGCGATGATTATTGGCAGCAGATCAAATAACGCGCCTGAGCTATCGTGTTGCATCATAATTAACGAGCGCCGACACCAGGGAACTCATTAATTATATTTCACCGTATTTTATTGGTAAGAAATAGACAGGCTGAATAAGAAAATAATCACGTTGTGACACCGGTAGTTCCAAATAATGGAACTGCCGCGGCGAGCTATCGTTTGGCGTTATTTCCGCCACGCAGCAGGAAATATTCAGGGAAACCAAGCATGAAATCAAATAATCCGCTAAAAGAGGCCGGCACGCTGTTGGTCATGGCGTTACTTTCGGTGGTGGGGGCGATCATCGGCGTTCAGCTGATCACCACGCTGGGCGTGACGCCCAACACCTCGATCATCGGTGCGCTGATTGCCATGCTGTTGGCACGCATTCCGCTGAAAATGTTCCAACGCTACCGCTCGGTGCACACTCAGAACCTGGCGCAGACGGTGATCTCCTCTGCCACCTTCGGCGCGGCCAATTGTCTGCTGATGCCGATTGCGGTGCCTTACGTGATGGGGCAACCGCAGCTTATTTTACCGATGTTCTGCGGCGTGGCGGCGGCGATGTTGCTTGACGCCTATCTGCTTTATCGCCTGTTCGATACCAAAGTGTTCCCCGCCGCCAATGCCTGGCCGCCCGGCGTCGCCGCCGCGGAAGCGATTAAAGCCGGCGATCGCGGCGGCAAGCAGGCCTGGCTTTTGGTGGTGGGCATAGGGGTAGGTATCGCCGGATCAATGCTCAAGATCCCCATGGCGGCCTTCGGCACCGCCTTTATCGGCAATATCTGGGCGCTGAGCATGTTTGGCGTCGGGTTATTGTTGCGGGCTTACGCCGATCCGGTGGCCGGTTTCGATATCAATGCCCATTTTATTCCGCACGGCGTGATGGTCGGCGCCGGCCTGGTGGCGCTGATCCAGGTTGCGCAGGTGATCCGCAGCCGCCGCGCCGATAGCGCTGGTTATACCCAACCGGACAGTGCGGTAAGCAAAGCGCTCGGCCTGGGCGCGGTCGGCTACATCGCCATCGCCGCGTTTTTGGCTCTGATCGGCGGGCTGTTCAGCGAGATGTCGCTGCCGATGTTGGCGCTGTTCGTGATATACGCGGCGTTCGCCGCTTTCGTTCATGAGCTGATCGTCGGTATCGCCGCCATGCACTCCGGCTGGTTTCCGGCGTTCGCGGTGGCGTTGATCACCCTGATCGTCGGTATCCTGATCGGTTTCCCACCGCTGGCGTTGTGCATCCTGACCGGTTTTACCGCCGCCACCGGGCCGGCCTTCGCCGACATGGGCTTTGATTTGAAAGCCGGCTTCATCCTGCGTGGCTACGGCGAGGATCTGCGGCAGGAGCTGCTGGGGCGCCGCATTCAGCTGTTTGCGGCGCTGATTGCCTTCCTCATCGCCATTCCGGTGGTTTACCTCTCTTATCACAGCTATTTCCTGCAGGACCTGATCCCGCCGGTCGCGCGCGTTTACGCGAAGACCATCGAGGCCGGTGCGCAGCCGGGCATCGCCTGGAGCCTTTTGATCTGGGCGATCCCCGGCGCCGTGGTACAGCTGATCGGCGGCCCTAAGCGCCAGCTCGGCGTGTTGCTGGCGACCGGTCTGCTGATCAATAACGCCTTGGCCGGGTGGGCGGTGCTGGTGGGTATCGCGCTGCGCGTGGCGATCCTGCGCCGTTGGGGCGATCGTGGCCGCACACCGATGGAGATCATGGCGGCCGGGTTTATCGCCGGCGACGCGCTCTACAACTTCTTCAGCTCGATTTTTTCCAGCAAGGGCAAATAGCCCCTGCCGATGACATTGGTGAGGTAAAACGACCATGAGTTTGCAACAAACGCTGCAGGTTTTTGAATTGATTGATAGCGCATTCGTCAGCGGCCAGGACGTCGTCGATCTGTTTGCGCCTTACCCGGCGATCCGGGCCAGCACCTTGCGCGCCGACGGGCCGAAGGGCGGTACCGATTTCGTGCGCATCGAGATCCCCGGTAGCGCAGGCCAATTCGCTGGCGGTGCGGCGCCGACGCTGGGCATTATCGGCCGCCTGGGCGGCATCGGCGCGCGGCCGACGCGTATCGGGCTGGTGTCTGACGGCGACGGCGCGATCGCCGCCATTGCCGCCGCGCTGAAGCTGGCAGAGATGCAGCGTAAGGGCGACACGCTGCCGGGCGATGTGATCGTCACCACTCATATTTGCCCGAACGCGCCGACCCGGCCGCACGATCCGGTCGATTTTATGGATTCGCCGATCGATGACGTGACGATGAACGATAATGAAGTGGTGCCGGAGGCTGACGCCATCCTGTCGATCGATACCACCAAGGGCAATCGCATCATCAACCACAAAGGCTATGCGCTGTCGCCGACGGTGAAAGAGGGCTACATCCTGCGGGTGGCGGAAGATCTGCTGCGCATCATGGAGATGACCAGCGGCCGCCCGGCGGTGACCTTCCCGATCACCACGCAGGATATCACCCCTTATGGCAACGGCGTGCATCACCTCAACAGCATCCTGCAGCCCTCGACCGCTACTGCGGCGCCGGTGGTCGGCGTGGCGATTTGCAGCGAATCGGTGGTGCCGGGCTGCGGCACCGGCGCCAGCCACGAAACGGACATCGCGCTGGCGGCCAAATTCGCGGTGGAAGTCGCCAAAGAATTCGGCCGCGGCACCTGCCGGTTCTACGATGCTGCCGAATACGGCCAGCTGCTGGCGCTGTACGGCAGTCTGAGCCACCTGCAAAAAAGGAGATAGATCCATGACGGCTTCATTCGCCACGCTGACCCTCGGTCAGGCGCCGCGCAGCGATATCATGCCGCTGCTGTCTGCTTATCTGCCGGCGGAGCGGGTGAGGCACGTCGGTTTGCTGGACGGCCTGGATGCCGGGCAGATCGCCGAGCGTTATGCGCCGCAACAGGGCGATAAGCTGCTGGTGTCGCGCCTGTTGGACGGCACGCAGGTGACGCTCTGTGCCGCTCGCGTTGAAAGCAGGTTGCAGCAGAGGATCCGCGAGTTGGAGGCGGCGGGGTGCCAGGTGATCCTGCTGCTGTGCACCGGCGAATTCGGCGAATTGCAGGCGGAACAGGCGCTGTTGCTGGAGCCGGATCGCATTATTCCGCCGTTGATCTCCGCGATCGTCGGCGCACACCGCGTCGGCATCGTGGTGCCGATGGCGGAACAGGTTGAGCAGCAGGCGCGTAAATGGCGGCAGCTGGCGACGCCGCCGAGCTATGCCGTCGCCAGCCCCTATCTGGCAGATGATGCCGCGCTGGAGCAGGCGGCTTGCGCACTGCTGCGGCAGGGGGCGGAGGTGGTGGTGCTAGACTGCATCGGTTATCACCAGCGTCACCGCGCCTTTTTGCAGGCGCGTCTGTCGGTGCCAGTGTTGTTGTCGAACGTACTGGTCGCCAAGCTGGCTGCAGAGTTAGTCGACTGATTCAAATAGCGAAAAGTTACCGCTCGACGCGGTCTCAGGCGCTTTGCGCCCCTGGATCTCCCTGGGCTTCAGCAGCCCTGACTGCCGGTGAGAAGCCCGGCAGCGTTTTACTCTGCGCCGCGATCGCATTTCGCGCGAAAAACCAGTGACAGATCAACCGCAATCCCCCAATATGGATTTTCCATCAAGATGATTACGCGGGTGCCAGTCTATGCTGAAAGTGAATGAGTATTTTGCCGGAAAAGTGAAGTCTATCGGTTTTGACAGTAGCAGCATCGGTCTTACCAGCGTGGGCGTGATGGAAGAGGGCGAATACACCTTCTCCACCGCGCAACCGGAAGAAATGACGGTGATCACCGGGGCGCTGAAAGTGCTGCTGCCAGGGGCGCCGGACTGGCAGGTGTTTACGCCGGGTGAGAAGTTCTTCGTGCCGGGGCACAGCGAGTTCAACCTGCAGGTGGCCGACGCGACCGCCTATCTGTGCCGCTATCTGAGCAAATAAACGTTGCTCGTTAGGGGAACGCAGGGCTCAGCGAAGGCTGGGCCCTGGTCGTTTCTGCGGCGGGATTAACGCTGGGCTTCGCCGCCGAGCGCTTCGATGGTGTTTTTGATCAACGCCGCCAGCTCGCTGGTCATCAGGATAAAGTCGGCGTCAAAGCGCTGGGCGAAGTCGTCGCGATCGATGTCGTCGTTCTGCTCGCGCAGCGTGTCGGCGAACTTCAGGCGCTTGAGCGAGCCGTCGTCCGACAGCATCAGCTGAATGCGCTCCTGCCAATCCACCGCCAGCTTGGTCACCAGCTTGCCGGCTTCGATATGCACCGCGATTTCGTCACTGATCAGATTCTGTTTCTTGCAGCGGATCACGCCGCCTTCTTCCAGAATCGCTTTCAATTCCGCTTCATCCTGAATGGCGAAGCCGGCCGGCATCTCGCCGGAACGCACCCATTCGGTCAGCGTCAGTTCGATCGGGCTTTCCATCGTCAGCGGCACCACCGGCAGCGAGCCGAGGCTCTTGCGCAGCAGCGCCAGCGTATCTTCGGCGCGTTTGGCACTGGCGGCATCGACCATGATCAGATCGTTGACGGTGTCGATCCACATGAAGGTCTGGTTGAAGCGGCTGAACGCGCGCGGCAGCAGGCTGTGCAGCACTTCGTCCTTCAGCGCGTCTTTCTCGGTTTTCTTCAGTTTGCGGTGTTGTTCCGCCTCCAGGCGCTCAATCTTGGCCTGCAGCTCTTGCTTGATGACCGGCGACGGCAGGATTTTCTCTTCCTTGCGCGCGCAGATGACGATCTGGCCGTTGACCGCGTGCGTCAGCGCATCGCTGTGCGAGCCCATCGGGGAGACCCAGCCAGTCTTCGCCATGTCCTGGCTGCCGCACGGCGTGAAGGCGAACGCGCTGAGTTGTTTTTCCATTTCATCCGCGTTTAACGCCACTTCGCGGCTCAAACGGTAAACCATCAAATTCTTAAACCACAGCATAATGTTATCCCTGGCTGGGCGTGCGCTCGGCACGCTGATTCGTCAAAAGCAGGGCGGCATGATAACGAATTGACGCTGAAAAATCGCCCCATTCTCTCCGAATTGCGTTGCTTTACGCACCGAGAAAGGGCGGGGTGGAGGGTGGGAAACAGGTGATTCATCTGCGCGCTTACATTAGGCTGTGGCAACGCTACGTGGCATCGAGGAGAAAAATACGTGCGCATTGGCATCGACTTGGGTGGGACGAAAATTGAAGTGATTGCGTTGGCGGACGACGGGCGGGAGCTGTTTCGCCATCGCATCGCCACGCCGCGCCATGACTATGGGCAAACCCTGGCGGCGATCGCCGGGCTGGTGAAGCTGGCGGAAGATCATACCGGCGAATTGGGATCGGTCGGGATCGGCATTCCCGGCACGCTGTCGCCGTTTACCGGGCGGGTGAAGAACGCCAACTCGGTATGGCTCAACGGCCAACCGCTGGACAAGGATCTGTCGGCGCTGCTGGCGCGCGAGGTGCGTATCGCCAACGACGCCAACTGCCTGGCGGTGTCGGAAGCTACCGACGGCGCAGGCGCTGGCGCGAAAACGGTGTTCGCGGTCATTATCGGCACCGGCTGCGGCGCCGGCGTGGCGCTGAGCGGCCAGGCGCATTCTGGCGGCAATGGCATCGCCGGCGAGTGGGGCCACAACCCGCTGCCGTGGCAGGATGACGATGAGCTGCGTTACGCTCGCGACGTGCCGTGTTACTGCGGCAAGCCGGGCTGCATCGAAACCTTTATTTCCGGCACCGGTTTCGCTACCGACTATGCGCGCCTGAGCGGCAACGCGCTGCAAGGGCATGAGATCATGGCGCTGAGCGAGCGGGGCGATGCGCTGGCGGAGCAGGCGATCGTTCGCTACGAAATGCGGTTGGCGAAATCGCTGGCGCACGTGATCAACATGCTGGATCCGGACGTGGTGGTGCTCGGCGGCGGCATGAGCAACGTGGATCGCCTGTACCGCACGGTGCCGCAGCGGGTGAAAAGTTGGGTATTTGGCGGCGAGTGTGAAACGCCGATCCGCAAGGCGGTTCACGGCGACTCCAGCGGCGTACGCGGTGCGGCCTGGCTGTGGCCGCAACAGCAGCGCTAAACGTTGCAGCAAAGCGCGAGGCTGCTCGCGCTTTAAACCCTTCCCTGTACAAAAACTGGACGGCGTTTTATGATTTAGCTAACTTAGCTAAGGAGGACGCGTATGCCGATTCAGGCCAATATGCACGAAGCCAAATCCAATCTGAGCCAGTTGGCGGACAGAGCCGCGGAGGGAGAAACCGTGATTATTGCAAAAGCAGGGAAGCCGTACGTACAGCTGGTCGCCATCAAGGGGGAAGCGCGCCGCCCTGGCGCCGCCAAGGGCAAGTTCACCGTGCCGGCGGATTTCAACGCCGAGGATGCGGCCATTGCGGCGTTGTTTGAGGGCGATGCATGAAGCGCCTGTTGCTGGATACCCACGCGTTGCTGTGGTGGCTGATCGATGACGCCTGCTTGGGCGCGAACGCCAAAAGGCAGATCGCCGATCCGGGCAATGCGGTGTACGTCAGCGCGGCCAGCATTTGGGAGATCTCGATCAAGCAGGCGCTGGGCAAACTGGCGCTGCCGGAAGATATCTTTGCGATCATCGAGGCCGAGGAATTTCTGTCGCTGCCGATGGACGCCTTTCACTGCCAACAGGCCGGGCAGTTGCCGCCCTATCATCAGGATCCTTTCGATCGCATGCTGATCGCACAGGCGCAGGCCGAAGGGCTGACGCTGATCTCCGCCGACGCGGTGTTTCCGCAGTACGGCGTGCGGGTAGCCGACGCTCGCCGTTAAGCCGGCTTTTCCTCGCTTTCGCTGCGCACCCGTTCGATATGAATGGTCAGAAACATCATCTCTTCCGTGGTGAGCTGATGCTGATAGTGCTTTTCGATGTGGCGGTTGATCTTACCGGCGCAGGCGAATGACTCGCGGTACTTCTCTTTCACCACCTGATAGAGCGAGTCGTCGTCGCTGTCGACGTAGTTTTTCCCCAGCAGGCGCTGGGCGAAGAATTTCAAATGGGTGACGAAACGGTGGTAGCTCAGGGATTCCTCGTTGTAATCAAAGCGGAAATGGTATTTGACCAGGTTGAGGATCTCTTGCATCACGCGGGTAATATGCAGCGTGTTGTGCATCTCGTCGTTAAGCTGGGCGTTGACCAGGTGTAGGGCGATAAATCCGGCTTCGTCCTCCGGCAACGCGGTGTCCAGCCGTTGGGCGATCAGGGCCAGCGCCTCCAGCCCGACGGCGAACTCGGCCGGATAGAGCTTTTTAATCTCCCACAGCAACGCATTTTTGATATCCAGCCCTTGCGCATGGCGCTGCAGGGCGAAGTGGATGTGATCGGTCAGCGTGATGTAGACGATGTTATGCAACTTGCCCGGCAGGCGTTCGCGGGCGAGAGTAATGATCTTGTCGGCGGTGGTGACGCAGGCTAATGGGATCTCGGCGAGCAGCTCTTTATAGCGCTCGGCGGTTTCTCCGCCGTTATGGGTGAATACCTTTTCGATCAGGCTTTCGTCCAGCGTATCGCCGGGCTTCTTTTTAAAGCCGATTCCTTTTCCCATCACCACCGTCTCTTCCTGACGGTCGTCCAGCGTAATCACCACGTTATTATTGAGTATTTTAGCGATTTTCATGGTTTTTCCCGGTGTTTCAGCATCCTGAAAACGAAAAAACCTGACGCCCGGAAGCGATCCCGGGTGTCAGGTTTTGCCTGTATTTTATGTTTCTTCCCTGCGGCCCTGAGCGGCGGAGGGGATACAGTAACAATCCTATTATGTTGGCATAATAACCCGTGCCCGCCGCGGCTCAACGCTTTTCACTGCGGAGTGCCGCCGCGGTCACACTTCTGCGCCGCGCGCCGCGGGATCATTCCAGCCTGAAATGCGCCTCCAGCCGGCTGACGCCGAGCCCGTTGACCTTTTTCACCTTGATCTGCACCGGAATACGTTCTTTCATCGCCTCGACGTGGCTGATCACGCCGATGGTTTTGCCGGAGGCATTCAGGCTGTCCAGCGCATCCAGCGCGGTATCGAGGGTTTCGGCGTCTAGCGTGCCGAAGCCTTCGTCGAGGAACAGCGAGTCGATGCTGGTTTTGTGGCTGACCAGATCGGACAACGCCAGCGCCAGCGCCAGGCTGACCAGGAAGCTCTCACCGCCGGACAGGGTGCGGGTATCGCGCAGCGCGTCCGCCTGCCAGGTGTCCACCACCTGCAGCTCCAGCGCATCGCTGGTTTTGCGCTGCAGCAGGTAGCGCCCATGCAGCCGGCCGAGTTGCTGGTTAGCCAGATAGACCAGATGATCGAGCGTTAACCCCTGAGCGAAGCGGCGGAACTTGTCGCCTTCTTTCGAGCCGATCAGCTGGTTGAGGTAGCTCCAGTCGTCGTAGTCTTGCTGACTGCGGGCGATCTGCTCGAACAGCGCCTGCTGATTAAGGCGACGGGCGGCGTCGCTTTCCAACTGGTTGCGCAGTTCACCCTGGCGCAGCTGCAACGTTTTCAACTGCTGTGCCAACTCGGCCAGCGATTGGGTGAGCGCGTCGAGATCCGTGTTGGCTTCATCCACCCCCTCAGGGCGGTTCAGCCGATGCTGCTCCAGCGTTTGCGTCGCCTGCGTCAGCAGGGCCGCGGCCTCTACCTGCCGCTGTTGCAGTTGCTCTCTACGCTGCTGCAATTCGCGGCGCAGTGTGTCGTCCAGCAGCGCGGCGGTGAAGGCGGTTTCATCAGCGAATTCGCTGTCGGCCAGCGCCTGCTGCCACTGCTGCTGCGCCTGCTGCAGCCGCTCCTGCATCTGGGTGTGCTGTTGTTGTAACCCGGCCTGCTGGCCGGTCAGGCGCTCGCGCAGTTCCTGCGCCTTTTGCCACTGCTCGGCGGCCTGTAAGCTGGCCTGTTCACAGGCGGTTTGTTTGGCGCGCAGCTGTTCCCGTACCTCGGCGACCCGCTGTTCGCCGAACAGCGCCAGCCGCTGCGCGCGCCGCTCTGCGAGAGTTTTCTCGCCTTCCTGCCAGCGTTGTTGCAGGTCTTGCTGCTGTTGCAGGCTGTCGGCATAGGTTTTCTGCAGCAGCGTAAAGCGCTCTTCGAGCAGCGCCAGCTGTTGCTGCGCCTGCTGCTGCTGCGTTTGCAGAGCGGCGAGCGCGTCTTTTGCCTGTTGTACTGCCTGCGCCGCCTGTTCATGCTGCTGCAGCGCGTGCTGCCCGCGCCGCTCTTCATCGTCGCAACCGCTCAGCCAGGCGCTGAGTCGCTCGCTCTCCGCCAGCGTAAAGTCGAACGCCAGCGGTGCGCTGAGCTGCTGCCACTGCTGCTGTTGGGCAGCCAACTGCTGTTCATCCTGCGCGATGGTTTGCTGTTGGCGCTGCAACTGCTGTTGCAGGTTGTCGTAACGGGCTCGCAGCTCGACGCCTTGTTTTTGCAATGCTTCGGTCTGGACTTTCATTTGCTCCAGACGTTGCGCAGTTTCTGACAGTTTTACCTCTTGATATTGTTCTACCGCCGGGTGCTCGCATGAGCCGCACAGCGGGCAGGGGGCGCCGGGTTGCAAACGGGCGCGCTCGGCCTCCAGACCCACGATCCGTTGTTCCAGCGCATAGGTTTTTTCAACATCGGCCTGGTGTGCTTTCTGCTGCTTAAATTGCTGACGGATGAGTTCTAGCTGTGGCTCCAACTGGGTCAGTTCATGTTGACCGATGTTTAGCTCTTGCCGCTGTTGTTCCAGCCGTTTAACGATTTGCTGCGACAAAGAGGATAGAGTAAACAGCTGCTGGCGCGTCGGGCGCAGATCCGCCAGGGCGCTCAGGCGTTGGCGCAGCGGGGCCAACGGCGTTTGCGCCTCCAGCGCCTGTTGCTGCTGTTGTTGAACGGCCAGCGCTTCGTTCAGCGCGTTCAACTGCTGCTGATGTAGTGCGCCCTGTGCCGTCAGCTGGCTGCGCTGAGCGGTGAGCTGCTCCAGCGTAGTTTGCTGCTGGGCGCACTGCTGCGCGGCGGCATCGGCGGCCTGTCGTCGCTCGGCCTGTGTCGACTGCAGTTGGGCTATTTGGTGGTCGAGCGGAGCGACTTGCTCATCGATCAGCTGTTGCTGCTGCTGCATATACTCGGCATGGGTTTGCTGCGCCAGGCGGGCTTTTTCCACCGCCTGCTGCAGCGGCGCCAGCTGCGCCGAGTGCTGTTCCTGTTGCTGCGTCAGCTGGGCTGCCTGCTGTTGTATCGTCTGCAGTTCGGCGCGGCAGCGATCGCGTTCGCCGCGCAGCGGCCGCAATTTCTCGGCCGGTTCGCTGAGCGCCAGCTGCTGCAGCTGCGGGGCGGCCTCCGCCTGCTCGCGCTGGGCGGTTTCCAGCCGCCGTTGACCCTCGCCTTGCTGTTGCCGGAGGCGTTGCCATTGCTGCAGCCAGCTCAGCGCCTGTTGCTGTCGCTGGGTTTGCTCGCCGAGGGCGATTTCCTGCGCGCTCAGCGCCGTCAGCTGTTCGGTCAGAGACTGGCGCTGCTCGTCGTTCAGCAGTTCGATGCCGCTGGCGCGTTGGTGTAACCCATCCAGGTCGGTTTTGGCCTGCTTGTGCGACTCGAACACCTGTTCGGACAGTCGCCCGTAGATTTCGGTGCCGGTCAGCTCTTCCAGCAGTTCGGCGCGATCGTTGGCATCGGCATTGAGGAAGGCGGCGAACTGCCCCTGAGACAGCATCATCGATTTGGTGAAGCGGCCAAAGTCCAGCCCGGTGATGGTTGCGGTAAGCTCCAGCTTGTCGCGCACCTTGTCCGCCAGGATCTTGCCGTCCTCGCGGCGCGCCAATTCGACCTTCGGCGCCTGCAGATTGCCGTCCGGCGCATTCTTGGCGCGGCGCTGGCTCCAGAAGGCGCGATAGCCGACGCCCTTGACCTCGAATTCGACCTCCGCCAGCGATTCGGCGGTGTGGCGGGTCATCAGTTCATTCTGGCTCGGCGTGACGTTGAGGCGCGGCGTCTGGTGGTACAGCGCCAGGCAAATGGCGTCCAGCAGGGTGGTTTTGCCCGCACCGGTCGGGCCGGTAATGGCGAACAGGCCGTTGCTGGCGAACGGCTCGGCGGTGAAGTCAATTTTCCATTCGCCCTGCAGCGAGTTGAGGTTTTTTAACCGCAGGCTGAGGATCTTCATGGGTTGGTCTCCTCAGGATTGTGCTGCACCGCATCGACCACCTGGCGGAACAGTTGGTGCATCCGCCGTTGGCGTGCTTCGGGCATGTCGGCCTCCTGCGCCAGGCGCCGTTCGAACACCTCGTTGACGCTCAGTTCGTTCAGCGTTTCCTTATCCTGCTGCGCGATTGCCTGGCGGCGCTGCTCTTTGCTGCGCCGCAACAGCACCACTTCCACCGGCAGCTCATCCGCCATCAGTTGGATGCGGCGCTGAATATCGCTGAGGTAGTCCTGCGTCGCCACTTCGATATCCAGCCACACCGGCAGCTCGCCGGCATAGTCGGCAAATTGCTGCAGTTGCCGTTCGATCTCGGCCAGATCCCCTTTGATCAGCTGCATGGGCTGGAACTGCGGGATCGTTAACGCATCTACCTGCTGGAGGGCTCCGTCGGCGAAATCGACCAGGAAGACGCTTTTGGCTTTGCCCAGCTCATCGAAGCTGAGCGGGATCGGTGAGCCGCTATAGCGAATATGCTCTGACTTGGCGACGTTCTGCGCGCGGTGAATGTGGCCGAGCGCGATGTAATCGGCGGGCGGGAAGGCCTGCGCCGGGAAGGCGTCCAGAGTGCCGATATAGATGTCGCGCACCGAGTCGGAGGTGGTGACGCCGACGGTGGTCAGGTGGCCGGTGGCGACGATCGGCAGCGGCAAGCCCAGCTGGTCGCGGCGCTCGCAGGCCGCCTGATACAGCGTCTGATAATGTTCGGCGATGGCTTCCTGCAGCGCCTGCTGTTTCTGCGCGCCGGATTCGCCGGCGCGGCTGGTAAGCAGATCGCGCGGCCGTAGGAACGGGATGGCGCACAGCACCGCGCCCGGCTGGCCGTCGCGCTGGTTAAGCACCACGATCTGCTGTTCGGCCGCGCCTTGCGCGCTCGCGATCACCGTGGTGTTCAGGCAGGAGAGCAGTTCCCGCGATTCGTTCAGCGTCGCCACCGAATCGTGGTTGCCGCCCAACACGACCAACTGGCAGCCGGTGCGCTGTAGTTCCACCACGAAGCGGTTGTACAGCTCGCGGGCATAGCTGGGTGGTGAGCCGGTATCGAACAGATCCCCGGCGACGATCAGCGCATCCACCTGTTGCTGTTCGATCTGTTCGATCAGCCAGTTCAGAAAAGCCTGGTGCTCGGCGGCGCGGCTTTTGGTGAAAAAGTACTGGCCAAGGTGCCAGTCAGAGGTGTGGATCAGGCGCATGACACTCCCGGATGCAAAGATAATGGCGATGATTATAAAGGCCGCGGCGGCGGCTGTCCCGGCGCAATGATGATGACAACCGGATGATTTTTCTTTACTGCGGGAAATAATCGCTATGCTTACTGCCTATAACAGCCGGTTTTTTTCATAAAAGTGTCACAAAACTGACGCATAATGGCGCCCGAAAAGTCGCTAACACATTGGCAGGATTGACGATGGCAAGACGCATACTGGTGGTGGAAGACGAAGCGCCGATCCGTGAGATGGTGTGCTTTGTGTTGGAACAAAATGGTTACCAACCGTTGGAAGCCGAGGATTATGACAGCGCCGTGACGCGTCTGTCTGAGCCGTTCCCTGATTTGGTGTTGCTTGACTGGATGTTGCCCGGCGGTTCCGGCATTCAGTTTATCAAACATATGAAGCGCGAAGCGCTGACCCGCGATATTCCGGTCATGATGCTGACCGCGCGCGGGGAAGAGGAAGACCGCGTGCGCGGCCTGGAAGTGGGGGCGGATGATTACATTACCAAGCCGTTCTCGCCCAAGGAGCTGGTGGCGCGCATCAAGGCGGTCATGCGCCGCATTTCACCGATGGCGGTGGAAGAAGTGATTGAAATGCAAGGCCTGAGCCTGGACCCGTCCTCCCACCGCGTGATGGCGAACGATCAGGCGTTGGACATGGGGCCGACCGAGTTCAAGCTGCTGCACTTCTTTATGACCCACCCGGAGCGGGTTTATAGCCGTGAGCAGTTGCTTAATCACGTCTGGGGCACTAACGTTTATGTGGAAGACCGTACCGTTGACGTGCATATCCGTCGGCTCCGCAAAGCGTTAGAAACCAGTGGGCATGATAAAATGGTTCAAACCGTTCGGGGCACCGGCTACCGGTTCTCAACGCGCTACTGATCGCGCTGCGCTGGAGAATATGCCGTGTTAGAACGTCTGTCGTGGAAGAGGCTGGCTCTGGAGCTGGCTCTTTTTTGTTTGCCCGCCTTACTGCTGGGGCTGATTTTCGGTTATCTGCCCTGGTTTCTGCTGGCCTCCGCGCTGGCTGCGCTGGTGTGGAATTTCTACAACCAGCTCAAACTCTCCCATTGGCTGTGGATTGACCGCAGCATGACGCCGCCGCCCGGCCGCTGGAGCTGGGAGCCGCTGTTCTATGGCCTGTATCAGATGCAGCAGCGCAATCGCCGCCGCCGGCGCGAGCTGGCGCTGCTGATCAAGCGCTTTCGCAGCGGGGCCGAATCGTTGCCTGACGCGGTGGTGATGACCACCGTCGAGGGCAATATCTTCTGGTGCAACGGGCTGGCGCAGCATCTGCTCGGCTTCCGCTGGCCGGAAGACAACGGCCAGCACATCCTTAACCTGCTGCGCTATCCGGAATTCAGCCACTATCTGCAACAGCAGGAGTTTTCACGTCCGCTGACGCTGCAGTTGAACAACGAACACTACGTCGAATTCCGCGTGATGCCGTATTCCGAAGGGCAGTTGCTGATGGTGGCGCGCGACGTCACCCAGATGCGCCAACTGGAGGGCGCACGGCGCAACTTCTTCGCCAACGTCAGCCATGAGCTGCGCACGCCGCTGACGGTGCTGCAGGGCTACCTGGAGATGATGGGCGACGAAGAGCAGGACGGTTCGCTGCGCAGCAAGGCGCTTAGCACCATGCAAGAGCAGACCCGCCGGATGGACGGGCTGGTCAAGCAACTGCTGACACTGTCGCGCATCGAGGCGGCGCCCAATGTCGACATGAACGAGCGCGTGGATATCCCGCTGATGCTGCGGGTGTTGCAGCGCGAGGCGCAGTCGCTGAGCGGCGGCAATCATGAGATCACCTTCCGGGTTAACGAGCAGCTCAACGTGTTCGGTAATGAAGATCAGTTGCGCAGCGCGGTGTCTAACCTGGTGTACAACGCGGTCAACCACACGCCGAAGGGTACCCACATCGAAGTGAGCTGGCAGCAGACGGCGCACGGCGCGCAGTTCCAGGTCAGCGACAACGGGCCGGGCATCGCCGCCGAGCACCTGCCGCGCCTGACCGAGCGTTTTTACCGCGTCGACAAGGCCCGTTCGCGCCAGACCGGCGGCAGCGGGCTGGGGCTGGCGATTGTCAAACACGCGCTCAGCCATCACGATGCGCGGCTGGAGATCCTCAGCGAACCGGGGATCGGCACCCGCTTTATCTTTACCTTACCCAATCGGTTGATTGTTCCCGCCGCTTTATCAGAGAATGCGGTGAAAAATTAACGCGAGACACCGGTATGACCCGAATAACCCGAGGGCTGTTGCTTTGCCTGGCGCTGCTGGCCGGGCGCGGCGCGCTGGCGCAGCCCGACGGCATGCTGGCGGGCAACCTGTCCAGCGTCGGTTCCGACACCCTGGCGAATCTGATGGCGCTATGGGCGCAGGATTTCAGCCAGCATTATCCCAACGTTAACCTGCAGATCCAGGCCGCCGGATCGTCGACCGCGCCGACCGCGTTGGCGGCGGGCGCCGCGCAGCTGGGCCCGATGAGCCGGCCGATGAAGGCCGCCGAGGTTTCGGCGTTCGAACACCGTTACGGCTATGCGCCGCTGGCGGTGCCGGTAGCGGTGGATGCGCTGGTGGTGTTGGTGCATCAGGACAACCCGCTGCGCGGCCTCAATCTGCAGCAGCTCGATCGCATTTTCTCCGCCACCCGGCGCTGCGGCGAAAGCAAACCGCTGACGCGCTGGGGCGAGCTGGGGCTGAGTGGCGACTGGGCGACGCGTTCGCTGCAGCGTTTCGGCCGCAACTCGGCGTCCGGCACCTACGGCTATTTCAAACTGCGTGCGCTGTGCGGCGGCGATTTTATGCCGCGCGTCAATGAGCTGCCCGGTTCAGCCTCGGTGGTGCAGGCGGTGGCCGGTTCGCTCAACGGCATCGGCTACGCCAGCATCGGTTTTCGCGCCAGCGGCGTGCGGCTGCTGCCGTTGGCGGAGTCGGGAGAGGACTATGTTGCGCCTACCGCCGCCAACGTGCGCAACGATCGCTACCCGCTGTCGCGCTATCTGTATATCTACATCAACAAAGCCCCTAATCAACCGCTGGAGCCGCTGACCGCCGCGTTCCTCGACCGCGTGCTGTCGACTGCCGGGCAGAGCCTGGTCAATCACGACGGCTATCTGCCGCTGCCGCCGGGCGCCCTGCAGAAGACCCGTCAGGCGCTTGGGTTGCCACCGCTCGCGCCGGCCGTGATGAAATAACCGACAAAATGCGACGTAATTTTCGCCTTTTTTCACGGCCAAACGAAGCTCGTGCCACGCGAAAATCGGGCTTATATTGGCGTTTTCGCGCGGTAAAGTGATATATGCTTCACGTTTCGTGAATCTGCTGTTCAAAAATGATACAAATCATGTAGTGTATATTTATTGATAGCCAATATGATCGACTGGTGGCTAAAGTTTATATGGTCGATAGCTCTGCTTTTCGCCGTGCGTCTTGCCTTGAAGCGCTATAAACGTTTACCTTAGCCCTCGTTGTCGGATTAAACCTCCATTTTTATAACTCCTAAAATTTTGCCCATCTTCATGAGCGGCCACTTTCGAATAGGGACATAAACGCCGGATCGACTGCGTTTAGGGTGCTTATTTGGCGCTGCAACGTTAGGGCATGCCGGCAACCGGGTGGGGCGTTACGCCACCACGCTATCGGACCATTTTTTTCATTTGAACAGGCAACACGACATCGTATGAGTCATCGTTTAACGTCAAAAGATATCCTGGCACTGGGTTTCATGACCTTTGCCTTATTCGTTGGGGCCGGGAACATCATCTTCCCGCCGATGGTCGGCTTGCAGTCCGGTGAACACGTCTGGACCGCAGCGCTGGGCTTCCTGATCACCGCCGTGGGTCTGCCGGTCATCACCGTCATCGCGTTGGCGCGCGTCGGCGGCGGCATCGACGCCCTCAGTTCGCCGATCGGCCGCGGCGCCGGCCTGCTGCTGGCGACCGTCTGCTACCTGGCCGTCGGCCCGCTGTTCGCCACGCCGCGCACCGCCACCGTATCCTTTGAAGTGGGCATTGCCCCGCTGACCGGCGACGGCGCCATGCCGCTGTTCATCTATAGCCTGGTGTACTTCGCGCTAGTGATCGGCATCTCCCTGTATCCGGGCCGTCTGCTCGATACCGTCGGCCACGTGCTGGCGCCGCTGAAGATCGTGGCGCTGGCCGTACTGGGCATCGCCGCGCTGCTGTGGCCTGCCGGCGCGCCGATCCCGGCGACGGCGGCTTACCAGAGCGTGCCTTTCTCCTCTGGCTTCGTTAACGGCTATCTGACCATGGATACGCTGGGGGCGCTGGTATTCGGTATCGTTATCGTCAACGCGGCGCGTTCACGCGGCGTGAAAGACGCCGGTCTGTTGACTCGTTACACCATTCTGGCCGGTTTGATCGCCGGCGTGGGCCTGACGCTGGTTTACCTGAGCCTGTTCAAGCTAGGCTCTGGCAGCGGCGCGCTGGTGCCTGACGCCACCAACGGCGCGGTGATCCTGCACGCTTACGTTCAGAACACCTTCGGCGGTTTGGGCAGCTTCTTCCTGGCGGCGCTGATCTTCATCGCCTGCATGGTGACCGCGGTAGGCCTGACCTGCGCCTGCGCCGAGTTCTTCGCGCAATATCTGCCGTTCTCGTACAAGACGCTGGTGTTTATCCTGGGCCTGTTCTCGATGGTGGTGTCCAACCTCGGCCTGAGCCACCTGATCCAGATCTCCATTCCGGTGCTGACCGCGATTTACCCGCCGTGCATCGTGCTGGTGGTGCTGAGCTTCACCCTGCGTTGGTGGCACAGCGCGCCGCGCATCATCGCGCCGGTGATGCTTGTCAGCCTGTTGTTTGGTATCCTTGACGCGGTGAAAGCGTCCAGCTTCCAGCAGCTGCTGCCGGCCTGGACCACTCACCTGCCGCTGGCGGAGCAGGGGTTGGCATGGTTGCCGCCTTCGCTGCTGATGCTGGCGCTGGTCGCGATTTATGATCGGGTGTGCACGCGTTCCCAAGTGACCGCGCACTGATAATCCCCCGGCTTAATCTAGGGCCACGGACATGTCCGTGGCTTTTTTACGTTTAAAACTATGGGTCATTTTCATGCAACAACAGTCACCCACCACTGTCCCCGACAATAAGCTGAAACGCGGCCTCAGCACGCGTCATATCCGCTTTATGGCGTTGGGGTCAGCCATCGGCACCGGGTTGTTCTACGGCTCGGCGGACGCCATCAAAATGGCCGGCCCGAGCGTGCTGCTGGCTTACCTGATCGGCGGCATCGTGGCCTTTATCATCATGCGCGCATTGGGGGAGATGTCGGTCAACAACCCGCAGGCCAGCTCATTTTCCCGCTACGCGCAGGACTACCTCGGCCCGATGGCGGGTTACATCACCGGCTGGACTTACTGCTTTGAAATCCTGATTGTCGCCATCGCCGACGTGACCGCCTTCGGCATCTATATGGGGGTCTGGTTCCCGGAAGTGCCGCACTGGATCTGGGTGCTGAGCGTGGTGCTGATCATTGGCGCCATCAACCTGATGAGCGTCAAGGTGTTCGGCGAGCTGGAATTCTGGTTCTCGTTCTTCAAGGTCGCCACCATCATCATCATGATCGCAGCCGGCATCGGCATCATCATCTGGGGCATCGGCAACGGCGGGCAACCGACCGGTATTCATAACCTGTGGTCGAACGGCGGCTTCTTCAGCAACGGCTTTATCGGCATGATCCTGTCGCTGCAGCTGGTGATGTTCGCTTACGGCGGCATTGAAATCATCGGCATCACCGCCGGCGAAGCCAAAGATCCGAAAAAATCGATTCCCAAAGCCATCAACTCGGTGCCGTGGCGCATTCTGGTGTTCTACGTCGGCACGCTGTTCGTCATTATGTCTATCTACCCGTGGAACCAGGTGGGCACCAACGGCAGCCCGTTCGTGCTGACCTTCCAGCATATGGGCATCACCGTGGCGGCGGGCATTCTCAACTTCGTGGTGATTACCGCGTCGCTGTCGGCGATCAACAGCGACGTGTTCGGCGTCGGCCGCATGCTGCACGGCATGGCTGAGCAGGGCCACGCGCCGAAAATGTTCAGCAAGGTGTCGAAACGCGGTATTCCCTGGGTGACGGTGGTGGTGATGATGCTGGCGCTGCTGCTGGCGGTATACCTCAACTACATCATGCCGGAGAGTGTGTTCCTGGTGATCGCCTCCCTGGCGACTTTCGCCACCGTGTGGGTGTGGATCATGATCCTGTTCTCGCAAATTGCCTTCCGCCGCAGCCTGAGCAAAGAGCAGGTGAAACAGCTGGCGTTCCCACTACGCGGTGGGGTATTCACCTCGGTGGTGGCGATCGTGTTCCTGGTGTTCATCATCGGTCTGATCGGTTACTTCCCAACCACGCGTGTCTCGTTGTACGCCGGCCTGGTTTGGGTGGTGTTGCTGTTGGCGGGGTACTGGTTCAAGGTCAACCATCAGAAAAAACGCGCGCCGTTGGCGACGCAGCAAGACTAAATGGAAAAACACCGGCTGAGGCCGGTGTTTTTTTAGGGGCAGGCGTTAAGCGAAGTCCAGCTTGCGCAGTTTCGAAACGTCGATGCACTGCCTGGCCTGCCACAGATCGTAAGCATCCTGCATGCCCATCCAAACCTGTTCGGAGCTGCCTATCACGATGGACAGGCGGATGGCCATTTCCGGCGAAATATCGGACTTTCCGCTGATCAGGCGTTGAACCGTGGAGGGCGCGACGTCCAGCGCTTTAGCCAGCGCGCGCGCGCTGAGATTCAGCGTTTCCATGGTTTCTTTGATCAATTCTCCAGGATGAGGAGGATTATGCATGCGGTTCATTAGTGATAGTCCTCATAATTCACGATATAAACATCACCCTCGACCAGTTCAAACGTGATGCGCCAGTTACCGGTCACGGTGACGGACCATTGCCCGTGGCGAGCACCCGTTAGCGGGTGCAAGAAAAAACCGGCAGATCCACGTCATCAATCACTTTCGCCAAATCCAGCACGCTCAGCCGCAGCGCGATTTTTTTCGCCTGCTGGGCGTCGATACCTGCTGTTGAACCGGTTTCGAAAAACTTTTTGAGTCCCTTATGCTTGAAGCTTCTTATCATCCTGATGGCTCCATGAGTGTTGCGCTATACGCATCATAGTTGGGTGTTGCGTATAGTGCAACAAAATGGGGCGTTTTTTAACCCATCATACCTGGCGCTTGTCCTCCGCTTCCTCATCCCCGGCGGCGCGCGCTTCGATGCGTACGCCGCCGTCGTTCAGCCGTTCCTCTTCCTCCTCGCCGGCGCAGCGCGCCAGCACTTCGCGAATGTCTTGCAGGTTGCTGCTGAGCGCACTCAGCGAAGGTTGCAGATTGCGGGGCATGCGGCTTTCATCCAGCGACGCGCTGTGCAGGCAGCCGATAAACAGCAGGGTGGCCAGCAGGGTAAACAGCCGGTGACGTAACCGTTTCAGCAAGGGCTTTCCCTCTTGGTAGTGAAGGTGATGGCGCATTAACGCCGTTTTCGCCGGGGAAAAGAAGGGGATGGAGATATCTGCTGGTAATTGAAAGAGAATAATTACCAGCAGACACAATTACGTCAGCCGACGTCAGGAAGCGTTCGCGCTTTGTTGCAGCATGCCGCGCAGGTCGTTGCCGGTTGGCGTTTGATGCACGCGCAGGCCGAACTCGTCGATCACCGCCAGGATATGGTCGAAAATATCCGCCTGAATGCTTTCGTACTCCGCCCAGACCGTAGTGTTGGTGAAGGCGTAGATTTCCAGCGGCAGGCCTTCCGGCGTCGGCGCCAGCTGGCGCACCATCAGCGTCATATTCTGGTGAATGCGCGGGTGAGCGCGCAGGTAGGCTTCCAGATAGGCGCGCAGCGTGCCGAGGTTGGTCAGGCGGCGGCCGTTGAGCGGCGAGGCCAGATCGACGGCGATCTCCTGGTTATGCTGGCTCAGCTCCTGGGTCTTGACGTTCAGGTAGCTGTGCAGCAGCGGGTTGCGCTGCAGGCGGCGCTGTTCCTCTTCCGACAGGAAGTGCACGCTGCCGGTGTCGATATTCAGGCTGCGCTTGATGCGGCGCCCGCCGGATTCCGACATCGACCGCCAGTTCTTGAACGAGTCGGAGATCAGCGCGTAGGTAGGAATAGTGGTGACGGTGTTGTCCCAGTTACGCACTTTGACCGTGGTCAGGCCGATGTCGGTGACCGCGCCGTCGGCGCCGTATTTCGGCATTTCCAGCCAGTCGCCGATCTTTAGCATGTCGTTGGCGGAGAGCTGAATGCCGGCCACCAGCCCGAGGATCGGATCCTTGAACACCAACATCAGAACCGCCGTCATGGCGCCCAGGCCGCTGAGCAGCAACAGCGGCGATTTGCCCATCAGCAGCGAGACGATCATGATGCCGATCAGGATCGCCGCCACCAGTTTCAGGCCCTGGAAAATGCCGCGCAGCGGCAGCTGATTGGAAATCGGGCTTTGGCGCAGCAGCGCCAGCAGCGTATCCAGCAGCGAGAACAGCGACAGCAGGGTGAAGGCGAGTATCCACACCTGCGCGGCGGTAACGATCACCGCCTGAGTCTGGCTGCCGCTCTGCAGCCACAGCGTCGCCTGGATGCTGATGATCACCCCTTGCAGCAGCAGCGCCACGCGCTGGAACAGTTTGTATTGGGTGATGGCCTGTTGCCAGACGCGCTGCGATTGCTGGCCGCGGCGCTGAAGGGCGGCCAACACCACCCGGTGCAGCACCAGGTGGATCACCACCGAGATCAGGACAATCAACCCCAATACCATCAACAGCGACATCACTCCGCCGAATTCCAAACCAAACTGTTCCAGCCAGCGCGTTATCTGTTGTTGCATTACCGCTCCTTAAAAAATGCGCAAAAAATATCCTGTAAGCTCAAAACGCGTTAGCCTAAGGGGTAACGTGAAGGATTTGTGCCTGTTTACCTTTTTTTACATCGAGTTAGCGTTATTTTTCGGTCTCCGCCCCCCGGCTCATCCCTGGGTTTTGCGGCCAGAGAGGAGGGGGAGTTGCACTTAACGTGGCATTGTTCGCTTCTTGAAGAACGCCGTCGATTTCGTTTGGTACAGCAGGAGAAACAGTATGCTTAACGCCTGGCATCAACCGGTCCCGCCTTTTGTGGTGAAGCAAGGGCAACGTTTGGATATCACGCTGTGGTTACAGGGGGATGAACTGCCGGAACGGGTGTTTTTGCGCGCCGAACCGGACAACGAAGAGTGGCTGCTGGTGATGAAAGCGCAGCGCCACGAGGGGATGCGGCGCTACCAGGCCAGCCTTACGCTGAATGAGGGCGAGCCGACGCGGCGTTACTGCTTCAAGCTGCTGTGGGCCGATCGCCAGCAGTGGTTCGGCCCGCAGGGCTGGTCGCCAACGCCGCCGGGCCAGCTGGCGCAGTTCGCCGTCGACGAGCCCGACCATGGCCCCGAGTGGGTGGCGGATCAGCTGTTCTACCAGATTTTCCCCGATCGCTTCGCCAGCAGCGGCGGCGAGCACGGCATCCAAAGCGGCAGCTACCGCCATCACGCGGCCGGTGCCGAGGTGATTCGGCGCGACTGGCAGCATCCGCTGGAGGATCGTCACGCCGCCTCGACCTTTTACGGCGGCGATCTGGACGGCATCTGCGCCAAACTGCCGTATTTGCAGCAGCTGGGCGTGACCGCGCTGTATCTGAACCCGATTTTTACCGCGCCGAGCGTGCATAAGTACGATACCGAGGACTATTACCAGGTCGATCCGCACTTTGGCGGCAACGCGGCGCTGCAGCGTTTGCGAGTGAGCACTCACAAGGTGGGCATGAAACTGGTGCTGGACGGGGTATTCAACCACACCGGTGACTCGCATCCGTGGTTCGACCGCCATCGCCAGGGCGAAAACGGCGCCTGTCACCACCCCGATTCACCGTATCGCGGCTGGTTCAACTTTTACCCGGACGGCCGCGCGCTCGACTGGAAGGGCAACGCCAGCCTGCCGAAGCTCAACTTCGCCGAGCCGCAGGTGGCGGAAGCGATCTATCGCGGGGAAGGCAGCGTGGTGCGCCACTGGCTGCGCCCGCCGTACAGCATCGACGGTTGGCGGCTGGACGTGGTGCACATGCTGGGGGAGAACGGCGGTGCCACCGGCAACCTGCACCACCTGGCTGGCATCTATCAGGCGGTGAAGCAGGAGAATCCGCAGGCCTACGTATTGGGCGAACACTTCGGCGACGCGCGCCGCTGGCTGCACGCCGGCGTGGAGGATGCGGCGATGAACTACATGGGCTTTGCGCTGCCAGTGCGGGCGTTCTTGGCGGGGCTGGACGTGGCCTATCACCCGGTGCGGCTGGACGCCGCCGGGTGCGCGCAGTGGATGGACGGCTACCGCGCGGGGCTGCCGCACGGCCGCCAGCTGATCCAGTTCAATCAGCTGGACAGCCACGATACCGCGCGTTTCCTCACGCTGTTGCAGGGGAACGCGGCGCGCATGCAGATGGCGGCGGTGTGGTTGCTGAGCTGGATCGGCGTGCCTTGTCTCTATTACGGCGATGAGATTGGCCTGGACGGCGGCAACGATCCGTTCTGCCGCAAGCCGTTCCCGTGGGACGTCGGTGACTGGGATCGGCCGCTGCTGGCGCTGTTCCAGCGCATGGCGGCGCTGCGTAAACAGAGCCTGGCGCTGCGTCGCGGCGGCTGTCAGGTGCTGTACGCCAGCGGAGAAACGCTGGTGTTCGTGCGTCTGTATCAGCAGGAGCAGGTGTTGGTGGCGCTGCAGCGCGACGGCAGCGGCCAGGCGCAGCTGCCGCACAACCCGCTGTTGGCGCGCGGCCCGTGGCGGCGTGTGGAAGGGCGGGGAGAGTTGAGCGAAACGGCCGGCGGGCTGCGCCTGCAGCTGGCGGAAGAGTCGGCCACCGTGTGGCGGTATGAAGGCTAAGGGAACTGCGGGGGCCGTAAGGCCCCCGCGATCAAGGTGAGTAGGCGTTTACATCAGTAACCGACCGCGGAGCCTGCCGGGCGACGCACGTCGTTGGCGCCGTACAGGTAACCTTCGCGCACTTTGCCGGAAACCGCCGAATCGTTGCCGGAGTTGGCCGGGCTGACGCCCGCCGCGCCCGGCAAACCGACCAGAATCAGTTCGGCGGCGCCCCATGGCGTTTGCTCGACCATCTTATAGCCCATGCCGCTCAGCAGCTTCAGCGTATCGGCGGAAACGCCGCGCTGTTCGTAGTACACCTCATCCGGCAACCATTGGTGATGGATGCGCGGTGCGTCCACCGCTTCCTGCGGCGCCATACCGTGGTCGATCACGTTCAACGCGGTCTGCAGGGTAATGGTGATGATGCGTGAGCCGCCCGGCGAGCCCAGCACCATAAAGATCTTGTTGTCCTTGGTCACCAGCGTCGGGCTCATCGACGATAGTGGGCGCTTACCGGGGGCAATGCTGTTGGCGGTGCCCTGCACCAGCCCGTACAGGTTTTTCTCGCCCACTTTCACCGTGAAGTCGTCCATCTCGTCGTTGAGGAAGAAGCCGGTGCCCGGTGCGATCACCACGGCGCCGAA
The DNA here is from genome assembly GCF_051803255.1 of Serratia bockelmannii. Classification (NCBI taxonomy): domain Bacteria; kingdom Pseudomonadati; phylum Pseudomonadota; class Gammaproteobacteria; order Enterobacterales; family Yersiniaceae; genus Serratia; species Serratia bockelmannii. Next base: position 1,042,722 of record NZ_CP196512.1, read on the forward strand.
GCGGCCGTTGACGGTATAGGTGGTGGAGACCGCGTTGCCGTCGTGGTCGACGATCGAATAATGGGTGGTTTCCGGCTTCTCATGCGGTTCCATGCCGGGCTGTACGTTTTCCGACGGCGTGGCCTTGTCCGCGACGATTTTCTTGCGGATCTGCTCGGCGTAGCTCTTGCTCACCAGCCGGTCGATCGGGTTCTTGATGAATTCCGGGTCGCCGAGGTAGGTGTTGCGGTCCATGTAGGCATGGCGCATCGCTTCGGTCATGGTGTGAATGGCCGCCGCCGAGTTGAAGCCCATGCTTTTCAGGTCATAGCCTTCCACCACGTTGAGGATTTCGCACAGCGTCACGCCACCGGAGCTGGGAGGCGGCGCCGACACGAATTTGTAGCCGCGATAGCTGCAGGTGATCGGCGGGGTTTCGGTGACTTTATAGTTGGCGAAGTCGGCGGCGGTCAAAATGCCGCCGCCCTGTTTGGCCGCTGCCTCCACCGCCTGTGGGATCTTGCCTTTATAGAAGGCGTCGGTTCCCCCTTTGGCGATGGCTTCCAGCGTGTTGGCCAGATCGGTTTGCACCAGTTTGTCCCCCGGCTGCAGCGGGCTGCCGTCCGGGCGCAGGAAGATTTTGGCCGACTCGGGATCCTGTTTGAAGCGTGCGACGGTGGTGTCGAGAATATCGGTGTCGGCGCGGGTCAGCACAAAGCCTTCGCGCGCCAGCCTGATCGCCGGCGCCAGCACCTGTTCACGGCTCAGTTTGCCGTACTTCTCACGCGCGGTTTCCATCCCCAGCACGGTGCCAGGCACGCCCGCCGCCAAATAGCCGTACAGGCTGGCGTCTTTCTTCACCTTGCCGTCGGCATCCAGATACATGTTGGCGCTGGCCGCCGCCGGCGCGGTTTCGCGGAAGTTGATGAAGGTGTCGGTGCCGTCCGCCAGGTGGACGCTCATAAAGCCGCCGCCGCCGATGTTGCCGCAGCAGGGGTTCACCACCGCTTGCGCATAGCCGACCGCCACGGCGGCGTCGATGGCGTTGCCGCCCATCTTCAGGATATCCACCCCGACCTGCGAAGCCAGATGCTGCGAGGTGACCACCATGCCGTTTTTGGCTTCCACCGCTGGGTTGGATGCCGCATACAGGCTGCCGCTGACCAGCAGCGCCGCCATGGTCAGGGGTTTGCTCCATTTCTGTAAAAACATAGTTATTCCTACCCTGTCAGTTTTTTATTGTGTTGTGTTTGCTTGCCGCTGTTCGCTTGCAAAGCGCGAGCCAGCGTTATTGATAGTAGCCGCAGATGGGCATTCACGCGGCGAACTGGGCGGGAAATGTGAGCGGAAACAGGGAAATAAAGCACTGAAGGCGGGCGGTCTGCCCCAAAAAGGGGCATAAAAAAACCGGCCGCGTGGGCCGGTTGATTCACTATCAGGCTGAAATTACAGCTTGGCAGCGTTTTCAGACAGGTATTTTGCCACGCCGTCTGGGGAAGCGCCCATACCTGCTTTGCCTTTTTCCCACTGAGCCGGGCACACTTCACCGTGCTCTTCGTGGAATTGCAGCGCGTCAACGGTACGGATCATTTCGTCGATGTTACGGCCGATTGGCAGGTCGTTAACAACCTGAGCACGCACGATGCCGTCTTTGTCGATCAGGAAGGAGCCGCGCAGCGCAACGCCAGCTTCCGGGTGTTCGATGCCGTAAGCTTTCTGGATTTCACGCTTAACGTCAGCAACCATTGCGTATTTCACTTCACCGATGCCGCCTTTGTCGACAGGGGTTTTACGCCATGCGTTGTGGACGAATTCTGAGTCGAAGGAAACGCCAACCACTTCAACGCCACGCTTCTGGAACTCTTCATAGCGGTGATCGAAAGCGATCAGCTCGGAAGGGCATACGAAGGTGAAGTCCATTGGCCAGAAGAACAGCACGGCTGGTTTACCGTTCAGGTGCTTCTTCAGGTTGAAGTTTTCAACGATTTCGCCGCTACCCAGTACGGCAGCTGCAGTGAAGTCAGGGGCTTGACGAGTTACCAGGACCATAATTACTCCTGTAATAGGTGTTAAAGGGTGGATGTAAAAACAAGGGCCAGTATAGGGGCCACGACTTGGCGAATAAAGGGCAAAAGACCAATCGATGAGATAGCTTTTACCTATTAAATTCATTAATTAAATTTGACAGGCTTTAAAAATAACCTTTTCCCACAAAAGGGCAAGCGGCAAAGCGTAAATTCTTGCAAGGCGCTGCAATTTCAAACGCTTGAGCTTGACCTCAGAGCGTTTTTTCCTTCGCCTGCTGCATCATTTGTGGATAAAACTGCCAGAATTGTGTTTCAAGCTGATGATAGTGTCGCTCGACGTCGGCGAACGAGCCTGCCAGGGCATCGAGGCGCGGACGGCGGCTGGCCATGCCCTGCAATACCCGGGCGATGAACGGCAATTCGGCGTAGCGTTCCAGCCAGCGTTCCGGCCACAGATAGCCGTTCAGGTTCTGAAAGCGTGGCGGCGTGAGCGGCAGGTAAGGTTCGATCTGGCTGCGGGCTTCCTGGGTAAACTGGTGCAGGTCGCGTGAGGGCTCCAACTGCTGCCAGTGGCGCGCCAAAAAATGGTCCCACACCACGTCGAGGGTGATCGGCGCCACGCGGCGGTAGGGGGCGCTGAAATAGTCGCGGCAGGCTTTGACCTGCGGCAGGCTGTCGGTCAGCACGTCGACGCGACGGTGCATCATGATGCCGGCCACCACGTCGGGCTGGTAGTCGGCGGCGGGGTTGCCACGCACGAAATCGGCCAGCAGGTTGCCCAGCAGCGAGCTGTCCGCCAGCATGGCCAGGTGAAGATGAGCGAGAAAATTCATCCCTCAACTATACCCGAAGTCAGGCAAATCCTCCTTATTTCTTGCCGCTGACCGCCCCCGGCTTTAGACTAGGCCGCCTGTTTTTTACCAACCAGCCATAAATTGAAGAAGTGAATACCCATGCGCGTCGCTGATTTTTCGTTTGAACTTCCCGAATCCCTGATTGCCCACTATCCCCAGGCCGAGCGCAGCGCATGCCGCCTGCTGCAGCTGGACGGGCCGAGCGGGGCGCTGACGCACGGCGTATTCACCGATCTGCTGGATAAGCTGGAAGCCGGCGACCTGCTGGTGTTCAACAATACCCGCGTGATCCCGGCGCGCATGTTCGGCCGCAAGGTCAGCGGTGGCAAGATAGAAGTGCTGGTGGAGCGCGTGCTGGACGACCATCGCGTGCTGGCGCACGTGCGCGCGTCGAAAGCGCCCAAGCCGGGCGCCGAGCTGCTGTTGGGGGATGATGAGAGCATCGCCGCTACCATGGTGGCGCGCCACGAGACGCTGTTCGAGCTGCGCTTCAACGACGAACGCGATGTATTCACCCTTCTCAACGCGGCCGGCCACATGCCGCTGCCGCCTTATATCGCTCGCCCGGATGAAGACGCCGACCGTGAGCTGTATCAGACGGTCTACAGCGAGAAACCGGGCGCGGTCGCCGCGCCGACCGCCGGCCTGCACTTCGACGAACCGCTGCTGGCGGCGCTGCGCGCCAAAGGCGTGGAAATGGCGTTCGTGACGCTGCACGTCGGCGCCGGCACCTTCCAGCCGGTGCGCGTGGAAACCATCGAAGATCACGTGATGCACGCCGAATACGCCGAAGTGCCGCAGGAGGTGGTGGATGCGGTACTGGCCTGCAAAGCGCGCGGCAAGCGCGTCGTGGCGGTGGGCACCACCTCGGTGCGTTCGCTGGAAAGCGCCGCTGCGGCCAGCAAAGAGGCGCTGATTGCGCCGTTCTTCGGCGACACCAGCATCTTTATCTATCCGGGCTATCACTACCAGGTGATCGACGCGCTGGTGACCAATTTCCACCTGCCGGAATCGACCTTGATCATGCTGGTGTCGGCCTTCGCCGGCTACAAAAATACCATGAACGCCTATCAGCAGGCGGTGGCCGAGCAGTACCGCTTTTTCAGCTATGGCGATGCGATGTTCATCAGCCGTAATCCGCAGGCGGAAAACGAGTCCGTCGGCGGTTAATTTCCCGGGCTGCGCCCACGGCGCGGCCCCGTTTCAACGACATCAGACTGTTTCTCTGATGCTGGAGGCTTTGTGAAGTACGAACTACAAACTACCGATGGCCGCGCACGCCGCGGCCGCCTGATTTTCGACCGCGGCGTGGTGGAAACCCCGGCCTTTATGCCGGTCGGCACCTACGGCACGGTCAAGGGCATGACGCCGGAAGAAGTGAAAGAAACCGGCGCGCAGATCCTGCTGGGCAACACCTTCCACCTGTGGCTGCGCCCTGGCCAGGAGATCATGAAGCTGCACGGCGATCTGCATGATTTCATGCAGTGGCCGGGCCCGATCCTCACCGACTCCGGCGGTTTTCAGGTGTTCAGCCTGGGGGCGATGCGCAAGATCAAAGAGGAAGGCGTGTACTTCCGCAACCCGATCAACGGCGACAAGGTGTTCCTGAGCCCGGAAAAATCGATGGAAATCCAGTATGACCTGGGTTCCGACATCGTGATGATCTTCGACGAATGCACGCCGTACCCGGCCGACTGGGACTACGCCAAGCGTTCGATGGAAATGTCGCTGCGTTGGGCGCAGCGCAGCCGCCAGCGTTTCGACGAGCTGGAAAATAAAAATGCGCTGTTCGGCATCATTCAGGGCGGCGTTTACGAAGATTTACGTGATGTTTCCGTCAAAGGGCTGGTGGATATCGGCTTTGACGGGTACGCTGTGGGCGGCTTGGCTGTAGGCGAGCCGAAAGAGGATATGCATCGCATTCTTGAACACGTTTGCCCGCAAATTCCGGAAGATAAGCCACGCTATTTGATGGGCGTCGGCAAGCCGGAAGATTTGGTGGAAGGCGTGCGCCGCGGCATCGACATGTTCGACTGCGTCATGCCGACCCGCAACGCCCGCAACGGCCATTTGTTCGTGACTGACGGTGTGGTAAAAATCCGTAATGCCAAGCACAAGGATGATACTTCTCCGCTGGATAAGGACTGTGATTGCTACACGTGTCGCCATTACAGCCGCGCCTACTTGCACCATCTCGACCGTTGCAACGAAATATTGGGTGCTCGACTGAACACAATTCATAACCTGCGTCACTACCAGCGCCTGATGGCGGGTTTACGCCAGGCTATCGAAGAGGGTAAATTAGAGCAGTTTGTTGCGGATTTCTATGGTCGGATCGGCAAGCCGATTCCGCCTTTAAACGCTTGATCTAATAATTGATAACTTAATGAGGGAATTTCAATGAGCTTTTTCATTTCTGACGCCGTCGCATCCGCAGGGGCTCCGGCTCAGGGAAGCCCGTACTCTCTGATCATTATGCTGGTGGTGTTCGGCCTGATCTTCTACTTCATGATCCTGCGCCCACAGCAGAAACGCGCGAAAGATCACAAGAAGCTGATGGACTCCATCGGTAAAGGCGACGAAGTGCTGACCACCGGCGGCCTGATCGGTCGTGTGACCAAAGTGGCCGACACCGGCATCATCGCCATCGCGCTGAACGACACCACGGAAGTGATGATCAAGCGTGACTTCGTGGCGGCCGTTCTGCCGAAAGGTACCATGAAGGCCCTGTAATCTTTTTTCCCGAAGGGAATTGCCGTGCTAAACCGTTATCCTTTGTGGAAGTATCTGATGTTGATCGTCGTGATCCTCGTCGGTCTGCTTTATGCGCTTCCCAACATCTACGGTGAGGATCCGGCCGTACAAATCACTGGCGCGCGCGGCGTCGCCGCCAGTGAAACTACGCTGGACCAGGTCCGTACCGTATTAGAAAAAGACAACATCGCGAGCAAGTCGATTGCGCTGGAAAATGGCGCTATCCTGGCTCGCTTTAAAGATCCTGACGTTCAGCTGCGCGCCCGCGAAGCGCTGGTGACCGAGCTGGGTGACAAATTCGTCGTGGCGCTGAACCTGGCGCCGGCCACGCCGACCTGGCTGGCCATGCTGGGCGCAGAACCGATGAAACTCGGCCTGGACCTGCGCGGCGGCGTGCACTTCCTGATGGAAGTGGACATGGACACCGCGTTGAGCAAGCTGCAGGAACAGACCATGGATACCCTGCGCAGCGAGCTGCGCGAGAAGGGCATTCCTTACGCGTCTATCCGCAAGCTGGACAACAACGGCGTGGAAGTTCGCTTCCGTGACGATGCGGCTCGCGACCAGGCCATCAGCTACATCGGCCCGCGTCAGCGCGATCTGGTGCTGTCCGCCAACGGCGCCAACACCATGAAAGCGAACCTGACGGACGCCCGTCTGAGCGAAGCGCGTGAATACGCCGTCCAGCAGAACATCACTATCCTGCGTAACCGCGTCAACCAGCTCGGCGTCGCCGAACCGCTGGTGCAGCGCCAGGGCGCCGACCGCATCGTGGTCGAGCTGCCGGGCATTCAGGACACCGCGCGCGCCAAAGAAATTCTGGGCGCCACCGCGACCCTCGAATTCCGTCTGGTGAACACCAATGCGGACGCCACCGCGGCGGCCAACGGCCGCGTGCCGGGCGATTCCGAGGTGAAATATACCCGCGACGGCCAGCCGATCGTGCTGTACAAGCGCGTGATCCTGACCGGTGACCACATCACCGACTCCACCTCGAGCACCGACGAATACAACCAGCCGCAGGTTAACATCTCGCTGGATAGCGCCGGCGGCACGTCGATGTCCAACTTCACCAAGGACAACATCGGCAAGCCGATGGCGACCCTGTTCGTGGAGTATAAGGACAGCGGTAAGAAAGACGCCAACGGCCGTGCGGTGCTGGTGAAACAGGAAGAAGTGATCAACGTGGCGAACATTCAGTCGCGTCTGGGCAACAGCTTCCGCATCACCGGTATCGGCAACCCGAACGAAGCGCGTCAGCTTTCGCTGCTGTTGCGTGCGGGTGCGCTGATCGCGCCGATTCAGATCGTTGAAGAGCGCACCATCGGTCCAACCCTGGGTCAGCAGAACATTACCCAAGGTCTGGAAGCCTGTCTGTGGGGCCTGGTGGCGTCCATCGTCTTCATGGTGGTCTGGTACCGTAAGTTCGGCGTGATCGCCACCACGGCGCTGGTCGCCAACCTGGTGCTGATCGTCGGCGTGATGTCCCTGTTGCCGGGGGCGACGCTGACCATGCCGGGCATTGCCGGGATCGTGTTGACGCTGGCGGTGGCGGTCGACGCCAACGTACTGATTAACGAACGTATCAAGGAAGAGCTGAAGAATGGCCGGTCCGTTCAGCAGGCAATCCATGAGGGCTATAAAGGCGCGTTCTCCAGTATCGTCGACGCCAACATCACCACGCTGATCACCGCGGTCATCCTGTACGCAGTCGGCACCGGTTCGATCAAAGGCTTTGCGATCACCACCGCGATCGGTGTGGCGACGTCCATGTTCACCGCGATTGTCGGTACCCGTGCCATCGTCAACCTGCTTTACGGCGGCAAACGCATTAACAAGCTGTCTATCTGAGGAGTGCGTTGTGGCACAGGATTATACTGTTGAGCAACTCAACTACGGCCGTAAAGTCTACGACTTTATGCGCTGGGACTATTTGGCCTTCGGCATCTCGTTGCTGCTGTTGGTCGCGTCGATCGTCACCATGTCGGTGCGCGGGTTTAACTGGGGTCTGGATTTCACCGGCGGTACGGTGATTGAAATCAACCTGGAGAAGCCGGCTAACCTTGACCTGATGCGCGATACGCTGGAGAAGGCCGGGTTCCAGGATCCGATCATCCAGAACTTCGGCAGCAGCCGCGACGTGATGGTGCGCATGCCACCGGCGACCGGCACCGCAGGCCAGGAACTGGGCAACAAGGTGATCGGCGTGATCAACGACTCGGTGGATAAAAACGCCACCGTGAAGCGCATCGAGTTCGTCGGCCCGAGCGTGGGCAGCGAGCTGGCGCAAACCGGCGGCATGGCGCTGCTGGTGGCGTTGATCTGTATCCTGATCTACGTCGGTTTCCGCTTCGAATGGCGCCTGGCGCTGGGGGCGGTTATCGCGCTGGCGCACGACGTGATCATCACGTTGGGCGTGCTGTCGCTGTTCCACATCGAGATTGACCTGACCATCGTCGCTTCCCTGATGTCGGTTATCGGTTACTCGCTGAACGACAGCATCGTGGTCTCCGACCGTATTCGTGAGAACTTCCGCAAGATCCGCCGCGGTACGCCTTACGAGATCATGAACGTGTCGTTGACCCAGACGCTGAGCCGTACGCTGATGACTTCCGGTACTACCCTGATGGTGGTGCTGATGCTGTACATCTTCGGTGGCGCGATGCTGCAAGGCTTCTCGCTGGCGATGCTGATCGGCGTGTCGATCGGTACCGTTTCCTCCATCTACGTCGCGTCCGCGCTGGCGTTGAAGCTGGGGATGAAACGCGAGCACATGCTGCAGCAAAAAGTGGAAAAAGAGGGCGCGGATCAGCCTTCAATTCTGCCTTAACCGCCGCAGTATTCAGCGAAATGAGAAGGAGCGCCAATGGCGCTCCTTTTTTTTGCTTTGGGTTTCAGCGTTGCTGCACCACCGCCGGTTGGGCGGTGGCCACCAGACTGTGCAGACGGATATAGCCGAGCTGTTCCGGCGTCAGGCCGCTGAAGCGTAGCTCGAAGTCCTGACCGGGTTTCGGCAGCAGCGAGTCGGCGCTGGCGATCGGTTGCGACAGTGCTTCGGCGGTCAGCGGCCGGCCGGTGGCCTCATCCAGTTGACCCCATTCCACCACCGCGTTGAACGGCGGCAGCGTAGCCTGTGAGAGGATGCGCACATGCAGCTGCGCCTGCGTGCCGTTGGCCTCGCTCTTGATGTGGCTCAGCGAAACGCTCAGTTCGCCGATGCTGCTCTGCAAACGGGCAGCGCTTCGAGCCGCCGGCAGCAGGTAGACGCCATTGTCGGAGTGCTGATTGAGCAAATTCTGCCGCTCTAGTGCGGTGGTTTGGTCGGTCAGTACGCTCACTTTCTGGTTCAGCGCGGCGACCTGATGGCGCAGCTGAGGCACGGCGGTGTTGTGCGCGCAGCCCGCCAGCAAAATGGCGGCGGCGAGCAGGGCGATTTTAGGGTAACAGGTTGTCATGACGGCGATTTCCTATGCTGAGTCTCCTGCTATCAAGCTTAGTCCGCATAGTGGTGAAAGTCATATCGCTGCCACCTTCCCGCCGCCTGTCGCAACAAATGGCCGCCGCCCTTTGTTGTGGCTGCACTTCGGGTTAAACTGCATTTATCTATAAAAAACGTTTATCAGGACGTGTTATGCATTGCCCTTTCTGCGCCGCCGTTGATACCAAAGTCATCGATTCCCGCCTGGTGGGGGACGGTTCGCAAGTGCGCCGCCGCCGCCAGTGTCTGGTATGCAATGAACGCTTCACCACCTTCGAGGTGGCCGAGCTGGTGATGCCGCGAGTGATTAAAAGCGATGAGGTGCGCGAGCCGTTCAACGAAGACAAACTGCGTCGCGGCATGCTGAAAGCGCTGGAAAAGCGCCCGGTCAGCTCGGACGATGTGGAAAACGCCCTTAATCATATCAAATCCCAACTGCGCGCCACCGGCGAACGCGAAGTGCCGACCAAGTTAGTCGGCAATCTGGTGATGGACGCGCTGAAAAAGCTGGATAAGGTGGCCTACATTCGCTTCGCGTCGGTGTATCGCAGCTTCGAAGACGTGCGCGAGTTCGGTGAAGAGATTGCCCGCCTGCAAGACTAAAGGATCTTTCATGCATCACGACGAATTTTACATGGCGCGCGCCTTCGAACTGGCGCGGCTGGGGCGTTTCACCACCGCGCCCAATCCGAACGTCGGCTGCGTTATCGTGCGCGACGGCGAAATTGTCGGTGAAGGCTATCATCTGCGCGCCGGCGAGCCGCATGCGGAAGTGCACGCGCTGCGCATGGCGGGCGACAAGGCGCGCGGCGCCACTGCCTATGTCACGCTCGAACCGTGCAGTCACCACGGCCGCACGCCGCCCTGCGCCGATGCGCTGGTGGCCGCCGGCGTGACGCGGGTGGTCGCGGCGATGCAAGATCCCAATCCTCAGGTGGCGGGGCGCGGCTTGTACAAGCTGCAGCAAGCCGGCGTCGAAGTCCGTCATGGCCTGATGCTGGCCGAGGCCGAAGCGGTCAACCTGGGCTTCCTCAAACGCATGCGCACCGGTTTCCCCTATGTGCAGCTGAAGCTGGGCGCGTCGCTGGACGGCCGCACGGCGATGGCCTCCGGCGAAAGCCAGTGGATCACCTCACCCGAAGCGCGTCAGGACGTGCAGCGCCTGCGCGCGCAGAGCGCCGCCATTCTCAGCACCAGCGCCACCGTGCTGGCGGACGATCCGTCGCTGACGGTGCGTTGGGATGAGCTGGACGCCGAGACGCAGCGCCTCTATCCGCGCGAAAATCTGCGCCAGCCGCTGCGCATCCTGCTCGACAGCCAAAATCGCATTACCCCGCAGCACCGCGTGGTGCAGCAGCCGGGCGCTACCTGGCTGGCGCGCCTGCAGGCGGATGAACAGGCCTGGCCGCAAGAGGTCGAACAGTTTATCTGCCCGGCGCACGGCGGCGGCATCGATCTGGTGGTGATGATGATGCTGTTGGCCAAGCGCCAGGTGAATTCAATCTGGGTAGAGGCGGGCGCAACGCTGGCCGGCGCGCTGCTGCAGGCTGGCCTGGTGGATGAGCTCATTTTGTACATCGCGCCGAAACTGTTGGGCGATAATGGCCGTGGCCTGTGTCATCTGCCGGGCCTGGAACGGCTGGCCGACGCGCCGGAATTCGTCTTTAGTGACGTGCGTCAGGTTGGCCCCGATCTGCGTTTGCGCCTGCGAGCGAAACACTGAATCTCGCGCCCGCGCGCCGGTTTTACAAAAGCGCCGCGCAGGCGATGAAAGAATATGATAGAATCCGCCCCCCTGCGGGGTATTGAACCCATTTTTAAGGAAAGCCCATGAAAGTTATCGAAGGTGTTGTTGCTACTCCAAATGCCCGTGTGGCGATCGCAATTGCACGTTTTAACAATTTCATCAACGACAGCCTGCTGGAAGGTGCTATCGACGCGCTGAAACGCATTGGTCAGGTTGCTGACGACAACATCACCGTTGTCTGGGTCCCGGGCGCTTACGAGCTGCCGCTGACGGCGAGCGTATTGGCCAAAACCGGCAAATACGACGCGGTTATCGCGCTGGGCACCGTTATCCGTGGGGGCACCGCGCACTTCGAATATGTAGCGGGCGAAGCCAGCTCCGGCATCGGCAACGTTGCGATGAATGCCGAAATACCGGTTGCCTTTGGCGTGCTGACCACCGAAAGCATCGAACAGGCGATCGAACGCGCCGGCACCAAAGCGGGCAACAAGGGCGCTGAAGCCGCGCTGACCGCACTTGAAATGATTAATGTTATCAAAGCTATTAAAGCCTGAATTTAGTTAAGGGGAATTCCGTGAAACCTGCTGCTCGTCGCCGCGCTCGTGAGTGCGCTGTTCAAGCGCTTTACTCTTGGCAGTTGTCTAAAAACGACCTTGCCGATGTTGAACACCAGTTCCTGACGGAGCAGGATGTCAAAGATGTTGACGTCGCCTATTTTCGCGAGTTGCTGTCCGGCGCGGCAGTGAATGCAGGTATGCTGGACGAACTGATGGCGCCTTACCTGTCGCGTCAGCTCGAAGAGCTGGGCCAGGTGGAGCGCGCGGTGCTGCGCGTCGCGCTGTTTGAACTGAAAATGCGCGAGGATGTCCCTTATAAGGTGGCGATTAACGAAGCGATCGAGCTGGCGAAAACCTTCGGCGCGGAAGACAGCCACAAGTTTGTGAACGGGGTGCTGGATAAAGTGGCGCCAACCCTTCGCAAGAAAAAGTAAAACATTAAGGCCGGCATTCCCGGCCTTAATTTCTTCTAGTGGAATATCGATATGGCATGCGGCGAATTTGACCTCATTGCCCGCTATTTTGACCGGTTTAAGCGCGTGCGCCGGGATGTACAGTTGGGCATTGGAGATGACTGCGCACTGCTGGCAGTGCCGGAAAAACAGCTGGTGGCCGTCAGTACCGATACACTGGTGGCGGGCATTCACTTCCTGCCGGACATCGATCCGGCCGATCTCGGTTACAAGGCGCTGGCGGTCAATCTGAGCGATCTGGCGGCGATGGGCGCCGATCCTGCGTGGCTCTCGCTGGCCCTGACCCTGCCGGAGGTGAACGAGCCGTGGCTGAAGGCCTTCAGCGACAGCCTGTTCGATCAGCTCAACTATTACGGCATGCAGCTGATTGGCGGCGATACCACGCGCGGCCCGCTGAGCATGACGTTGACCATTCAGGGGCTGATCCCGGCCGGCCGGGCGCTGACCCGCAGCGGCGCGCGCATCGGCGACTGGATCTATGTGACCGGCACGCTGGGCGACAGCGCCGCCGGTCTGGCGATCCTGCAGGATCGCCTGGCGGTGACGGATGCGGCGGCGCGCGATTATCTGGTCGCTCGTCATCTGCGGCCGCAGCCGCGGGTGTTGCAGGGGCAGGCGCTGCGCGATCTGGCCAGCTCGGCGATCGACATCTCCGATGGCCTGATTTCCGATCTGAAGCATATCCTGAAGGCCAGCGACTGTGGCGCACGCATCGTACTGGACGAGCTGCCGATGTCGCAGGCGCTGAGCAGCCACGCCGATGCCGAGCAGGCGCTGCGTTGGGCGCTGGCGGGCGGCGAAGATTACGAGCTGTGCTTCACCGTGCCGGAGATCAACCGCGGTGCGCTGGAAGTGGCGCTGAGCCACCTCGGAGCCGACTACACCTGTATCGGCCAAATTGGCCCGCTGTCTGAAGGTATTCGCTATTATCGCGACGATGAGGCGGTAGAGCTGGACTGGGCCGGCTTCGATCATTTCAACGCGGAGCCGGGCACCGATGGATGAAGCCAAGCGCCGGCTGCGGATGAGCAATCCATGGCACCTGCTGGCCACCGGTTTTGGCAGCGGTTTGTCGCCGGTGATGCCGGGCACCATGGGATCGCTGGCGGCGATCCCGTTCTGGCTGCTGCTGATCCAACTGCCGTGGCAGCTTTACTCGCTGGCGGTGATGTTCAGCATTTGCATCGGTGTCTATATTTGCCATCGCACGGCAAAAGACATGAAGGTGCACGATCACGGCAGCATCGTCTGGGACGAGTTCGTCGGCATGTGGATCACGCTGATGGCGTTGCCGGTCAACGATTGGCGCTGGGTCGCCGCCGGTTTCGTCATCTTCCGCATTCTGGATATGTGGAAGCCGTGGCCGATCCGCTGGTTCGACCGCAACGTGCATGGCGGCATGGGTATTATGGTCGACGATATTATCGCCGGCGTGCTGTCCGCCGGCATCATCTACCTGATTGGGCACCACTGGCCGATCGGGCTGTTCTGACAACGGGCGCGCTTCTTCGCGCCCGCTTCTCTTTATTCAAACCCTGTCACCCGATGCGGCACGTAAGCCGTCTCCAGTTCCGCCACCTCTTGCGGCGACAAACTCAAATCGACTGCGGCGATGGCGTCGTCCAGCTGTTCGCTGCGCGAAGCGCCGACGATCGGCGCGCTGACTGCCGGCTTGTTCAGCAGCCAGGCCAGCGCGATCTGCGCGCGTGGCACGCCGCGTTCGTCGGCGAGGCTGGCGACGCGCTCGGCGATAATGGCGTCAATGCCTTCGGTTTCCTCGTACAGGCTCTTGCCGAACTGGTCGGAAACCAGCCGCGCGGTGGTTTCGCCCCAGGGGCGGGTCAGGCGGCCGCGCGCCAGCGGGCTCCACGGCAGCACGGCGATGCCTTCGGCGGCGCACAGCGGGTGCATCTCGCGCTCTTCTTCGCGCTGGATCAGGTTGTATTGATCCTGCATGCTGACGAAGCGCGTCCAGCCGTGCAGATCGGCGGTATACAGCGCTTTGGCGAACTGCCAGGCGTACATCGAGGAGGCGCCGATGTATCGCGCCTTACCGGCTTTCACCACGTCGTGCAGCGCTTCCAGCGTCTCTTCCAGCGGCGTTTCGTAATCCCAGCGATGGATTTGCAGCAAATCGACATAGTCGGTGCCCAGGCGCCGCAGGCTGTCGTCGATGGATTGCATGATCTTGGCGCGCGACAAACCGCGCTCCAGGTTGCTCAGCGGGAAATACACCTTGGTGGCGATCACCACCTCCTCGCGGCGCGCATAGTCGCGCAGCGCCCGGCCGAGGATCTCCTCGCTGCTGCCGTCGGAATAGCTGTTGGCGGTGTCGAAAAAGTTGATGCCGGCTTCCAGCGCCTGTTTCAGCAGCGGACGGCTACTCTCTTCAGGCAGCGTCCAGGCGTGATTGCCGCGGTTCGGTTCGCCGTAGGTCATGCAACCCAGGCAGATGCGCGAGACGTTCAGATCGGTGTTGCCCAGTTTTAGGTACTTCATGCTTGCCTCCCATTCACAGCTCAGACAGTAACTGTAGCGCGGATCCCGAAGGGCGGAAACGAAAACGCCCCCGAGGGCGGAGGCGTTTTTTCAGGCGCGGGGGCTGATTACTGCGCCAGCCAGGTTTCGATTTGGCGCTGAATGCCGGCGGCGTCCAGCCCCAGATCGGCACGCAGCTCTTCCTGGCTGCCCTGCGAGACGAAGCTGTCCGGCAGGCCGAGGTTCAGCACCGGCACCGGGCGGCGTTTGGCCATCAGCAGTTCGTTAACGCCGCTACCGGCGCCGCCCATGATCGCGTTCTCTTCCAGCGTGACCAGCGTTTCATGGCTGGCGGCCAGTTCGAGCACCAACTGCTCGTCCAGCGGTTTGACGAAGCGCATGTCGACCAGCGTGGCGTTGAGCGCTTCCGCCGCTTGCGCGGCCTCCGGCAGCAGGGTGCCGAAGTTGAGAATGGCGATCTTTTCCCCCTGACGGCGCACCACGCCTTTGCCGATCGGCAGCAGGCTGAGCGGCTCCAGCGCAGCGCCGGTGCCGGTGCCGCGCGGATAGCGCACGGCGCTCGGGCCATCGTTATAGTGATAGCCGGTATACAGCATCTGCCGGCATTCGTTCTCGTCGCTTGGCGTCATGATCACCATGGTCGGGATGCAGCGCATGAACGACAGATCGAACGCCCCCTGATGGGTCTGGCCGTCGGCGCCGACGATGCCGCCGCGATCGATGGCGAACATCACCGGCAGGTTTTGGATCGCCACATCATGGATCAGCTGATCGTAGGCGCGTTGCAGGAAGGTGGAATAGATCGCCACCACCGGCTTGTAGCCGCCGATCGCCAGCCCGGCGGCGAAAGTGACCGCGTGCTGCTCGGCGATCGCCACGTCGAAATATTGCTGCGGGTAGTCGCGAGAGAACTGCACCATGCCGGAGCCTTCGCGCATCGCCGGCGTGATCGCCATCAGCGAGCTGTCTTTGGCGGCGGTTTCACACAGCCAGTCGCCGAAGATTTTCGAATAGGTCGGCAGACCTCCGGCGCTTTTCGGCAGCGTGCCGCTGGCGGGATCGAACTTCGGCACCGCGTGGAAGCTGATCGGATCCTTCTCCGCCGGCGCGTAACCACGGCCTTTCTTGGTCATGATGTGCAACAGCTGTGGGCCTTTCAGATCGCGCATGTTTTTCAACGTGGCGACCAGGCCCTGTACGTCGTGCCCGTCTACCGGGCCGATGTAGTTGAAGCCCAGCTCTTC
Organism: Serratia bockelmannii; assembly: GCF_051803255.1. Lineage (NCBI taxonomy): Bacteria > Pseudomonadati > Pseudomonadota > Gammaproteobacteria > Enterobacterales > Yersiniaceae > Serratia > Serratia bockelmannii. Next base: position 1,058,334 of record NZ_CP196512.1, read on the forward strand.
GAACAGCGTACCCGGCACCACCATGCCTTTCAGGTGCTCTTCGGTGCGTTTCACCAGCTCCTTGATCGGCGGCACGCCGGCCAGCACTTTCTTGCCGCCTTCGCGCAGGGTGGAGTAAAGCTTGCCGGACAGCAGCTGCGCCAGGTGATTGTTCAGCGCGCCGACGTTTTCCGAGATCGACATCTCGTTGTCGTTCAGCACCACCAGCATGTCCGGATTGATGTCGCCGGCGTGGTTCATCGCTTCGAACGCCATGCCGGCGGTAATGGCGCCGTCGCCGATCACACACACCGTGCGGCGGCCTTTGCCTTCACGCTCTGCCGCCACCGCCATGCCGAGGCCGGCGCTGATCGAGGTCGATGAGTGGCCGACCGACAGCACGTCGTATTCGCTTTCGGCGCGCCACGGGAACGGATGCAGGCCGTTCTTTTGCCGAATGGTGGCGATGCGGTCGCGACGACCGGTCAGAATTTTGTGCGGGTAGGCCTGGTGGCCGACGTCCCACACCAGATGATCGAACGGCGTGTTGTAGACGAAATGCAACGCCACCGTCAGTTCGACGGTACCCAGCCCGGAGGCAAAGTGGCCGCTGGAACGACTGACGCTGTTCAGCAGGTATTGCCGCAGCTCATCGCACAGCTTCGGCAAGCTCTCTTTGGGCAGCGAGCGGAGTTCCTCGGGGTTTTCCGCTAGCGCCAGGGTTGGGTATTTGGCTATATCAAGACTCATTCGATACTCATATCAGAGGAGTTAACGTCACACGTTAATTGTCGCGTTCAATAATGAAGCTGGCTAACGCTCGCAATGGCGCTGTGTTATAAGATTGCGCTGCCAAAGTGTCCAATGCAGCTAATGCTTCCTGATAGAGATCCCACGCTTTTGCTTTCGCGCTGTCAAGCCCGAGTAACGCCGGGTAGGTACTCTTTCCGTGTTGTTGGTCCGCTCCCTGGCGCTTGCCGATTTTCTCAGTCTCGCCGACAACGTCCAAAATGTCATCCTGAACCTGGAACGCCAGGCCGACCGCGGCGGCGTAACGATCCAGCTGCGGCAGCGCCGCTCGCCCGGCTTCGCCGGCGCTCAGCGCGCCCAAGCGCACCGCCGCGCGGATCAGCGCGCCGGTTTTGTGGCGGTGGATCTGCTCTAGCGCCTGCAGATCGACGCGCTTGCCTTCGGCTTCCAGATCCAGTGATTGGCCGCCGCACATGCCGGCTACGCCGCTGGCGGTCGCCAGTTCGGAGACCATCGCCAGCCGATCGCGCAACGCCACGTCAGGCATTTCGGCATCGGCCAGGATCGAAAACGCCAGCGTTTGCAGCGCATCGCCGGCCAGGATCGCGTTGGCTTCGCCGAATTTAATGTGGCAGGTCGGCTGGCCGCGGCGCAGATCGTCGTCGTCCATCGCCGGCAGATCGTCGTGGATCAGCGAGTAGGCGTGTATGCATTCCACCGCTGCCGCCGGCGCGTCCAGGTTGGTCAGCGACACGCCGAACATCTGGCCGGTGGTGTAGACCAGGAACGGCCGCAGGCGCTTGCCGCCCAGCAAGGCGCCGTGACGCATCGCCGCCACCATGTTGCCGTCGTTGAACGGCAGCGGGGCGATGAAGTCCAACAGCGCGCGATCGGCACGCTGGCGGAAAATCTGCATTTGATCGGCAAAAGCGGCCGATGGGGCGATCTCAGACATGTCGGTTACTCGGTATCCGGTGTAAAAGGCGTCAGCGCCGCATCGTCGGCGCTGTCGTTAAGGAGTATCTGCACACGCTGTTCCGCCTGTTGCAGTTTCTGCTGGCCTTGACGCGCCAGCTGTACGCCACGTTCGAACTCGTTCAGCGCGTCTTCCAGCGGCAATTCGCCTGACTCCAGACGCGTCACGATGCTTTCCAGCTCGCCGAGGGCGCTTTCAAAGCTGGCAGTTTGCTCTGTACTGGCTGATTGTGCTGGTTTTTTCGGCATAATTTTCTTTTTACGTCATCATGTGAACCGTGGCGCCAGAGCCTATCCTAGCGGATCTTGATTAGCAAATCATGGCGCTCATGTGTGGTTTTGTGCGCAGAGCACGGCGATATGGTGATATACTCCGCGCCGTAATTCTTATCTGACAACAAAGACCGCCATGAAGTTTATCATTAAATTGTTCCCGGAAATCACCATCAAGAGCCAATCTGTGCGCTTGCGCTTTATCAAGATTCTCTCGACCAATATTCGCAACGTCCTGAAGCAGTATGATGAAACGCTGGCGGTCGTCCGTCACTGGGATCATATCGAAGTTCGCGCCAAAGATGAAAACCAGCGGCCGATCATCGCCGACGCCCTGACGCGCATTCCCGGCATCCACCATATTTTGGAAGTGGAAGACCGCGCTTATACCGACATCCACCACATCTTCGAGCAGACGCTGGAAGCCTACCGCGCCCAGTTGGAAGGCAAAACCTTCTGCGTGCGCGTCAAGCGCCGCGGCAAGCAGGCGTTCAATTCGCAGGACGTAGAGCGCTACGTCGGCGGCGGCCTGAACCAGCATATCGAGAGCGCGCGCGTTAACCTTAGCCGCCCGCAGGTCACGGTAAATCTGGAGATTGAAGACGACAAGCTGATGCTGGTCAAACGCCGCCTCGAAGGCATCGGTGGTTACCCGGTCGGCACCCAGGAAGACGTACTGTCGTTGATTTCCGGCGGTTTCGACTCGGGCGTCTCCAGCTATATGTTGATGCGTCGCGGTTGCCGCGTGCACTTCTGCTTCTTCAACCTGGGCGGCGCTGCGCACGAGATCGGCGTGAAGCAGGTGGCACATTATCTCTGGAATCGCTTCGCCAGTTCGCACAAGGTGCGCTTCGTCGCTATCGACTTCGAGCCGGTGGTGGGCGAGATCCTGGAGAAGGTCGACGACGGCCAGATGGGCGTGGTGCTCAAGCGCATGATGGTGCGCGCCGCTTCGCAAGTGGCCGAACGCTACGGCGTGCAGGCGCTGGTGACCGGTGAGGCGCTGGGGCAGGTCTCCAGCCAGACGCTGACCAACCTGCGCTTGATCGACAATGCGTCCGATACCTTGATCCTGCGTCCGCTGATCTCGCACGATAAAGAGCACATCATCAAGCTGGCGCGCGAAATCGGCACTGAAGACTTCGCCAAAACCATGCCGGAATATTGCGGTGTGATTTCGAAGAGCCCGACGGTAAAAGCCGTCAAGGCCAAGATCGAAGAGGAAGAGAGCCACTTCGATTTCAGCATTCTTGACCGCGTGGTGAGCGAGGCGAAGAACGTTGATATCCGCTCTATCGCCGAACAGACGCAGGAACAGGTGACCGAGGTGGAAACCGTCGCGGCCTTTGGCGCCGACGAGGTGATCCTGGATATCCGCTCCAACGACGAGCAGGAAGAGAAACCGCTGCAGCTGGAACAGGTTGAAGTGAAAGCGCTGCCGTTCTACAAGCTGAGCACCCAGTTTGGTAATCTGGACCAGAGCAAAACCTACCTGCTGTACTGCGAGCGCGGCGTGATGAGCCGCCTGCAGGCGCTGTACCTGTTGGAGCAGGGCTTCAACAACGTGAAGGTTTATCGCCCGTAACGCACGGAGCGGCATCAACGAGAAGGGCTGAACCGATGTTCAGCCCTTTTTTTATCGGCAAGCCGCTCAGTCGCGGAAGTCGTACATCCCCGGGATCAGCACCAGCTGCGCGGCGATCTCCGCCGCCTTGGCTTTACCAAGCAGCAGGTCTATCAGCTTCAGCGCGAACTCCATCGCGGTGCCCGGCCCCTGGCTGGTGAGCAGGTTGACGCGGGCATCGTACACCACGCGGCGCTCCATCCATTTATCCGCCGGTATCTGGTCTTTCAGGCCCGGGAAGCCGGTCATGTTGCCGATCGGGAACAGATAGTGGTGTTGCAGCACCAGCGCCGGCGCCGCGCAGATGGCGGCGACGATGTTGCCCTGCAGATGCATTTGCCGCACCTTCTCCACCAGCAGCGGGCTGTCGCGGAAGCATTCCGCGCCTTTCAGGCCGCCGGGCAGCACGATGGCGTCGAACGGCTCATCGACGATCGCCACCAGCGGCGCGTCGGCCAGCAGCTTGACGCCGCGCGAACAGACGATAGTCAGCTCGCCGTCGCCGGCAACGCTGGCGGTAGTGACTTTTACGCCCGCCCGCACCAGCAGATCGATGGCGGTGACGGCTTCGGTTTCTTCGCTACCAGGTGCCAGGCAGACCAGCGCCGATACGCTCATATTCATTTTCCTTTCGTTTAATCAATTCAAACAGCCGCGCATTCTCCGGCAGCGTGAGGCCGTGGCTGCGCGCGCGGCGCAGCAGGTAACCGGTGATGTAGTCGATCTCGGTGTGCCGCTGGCTGCGGATGTCCTGCAGCATCGACGAAATGTTGTCGGCGGTGCTGTGGATCACGTCCATCACGTATTGCATCAGGCCTTCACAGGAGGTGTGGTAGCCCTCCATCGCCATCACGCTGGCGACTTCACGGCACAGCGTTTCGATCTGTTCCGGGTAACGCTGCAGGTCGCCGTTGCGGCAGCCGTACAGCGCCGTCAGCGGGTTGATCACGCAGTTGACCGCCAGCTTGCGCCAGTTGGCCGAGGCGATATTGTTGTGCCAGGCGACGTCAGGCAGCGCCTGATGCAGCACTTCCGCCAGGTGGCTGAGGTGTTGGGCGGCCGGCGAGGTTGGGCCGATGTGAGTGATGCCGGTGGCGACGTGGATAATGGTGCTGCCTTCGTGGCGCGCAGCGTGGGTGGTGGTGCCCTGCAGGATCGGCTGGCCGTTCGGCGGCAGCTCTTCCTGGGTGCCCATGCCGTTGTGCAGCAGCAAAATAGCACAGTGGGGGTTCAGCTTCGGCAGCAGCGTGCTGACCGCGCTGGACACCTGCCAGGCTTTTAGCGTCACCAGCAGCAGCTCGCTTTGCGCAAGATGCTCCGGATCGTTGGTGGGCAAATTGCGATTGAACGAGACGCCTTCCGGCTCTATCACGTTCACTGCGCAAAAAGGCTGTGGCACTCTTAGCCATCCCTGTACATCGTGGCCCTGCTGATACAGCCGGGAGAGCCACAGTTGTCCGAGCGCGCCGCAACCAAGAATGGTTATTTTCATTCAGTCTCCTTGGAAACACGGGAATACCGCTCAATTACCGTGAATTAACTATAGGCTTTATGGCAGCCCGAAGCGCTATCCCTGCGTGCGTTCAGCAGATTTTGTCTGAGGCGGCAAAGCGGTTATCATGCTCGGCATCAAAATCGCCTAAGCTATTAGGCACTCATTCAGGAGGAAGAAGTATGCCATCTTTCGACATCGTTTCCGAAATTGATATGCAGGAAGTGCGTAACGCCGTTGAGAACGCTACCCGCGATCTCGGTACCCGCTGGGATTTTCGCAACGTGCCGGCCAGCTTTGAGCTAAACGAGAAAGACCAAAGCATCAAGGTTGCCACCGAGTCTGATTTCCAGGTGCAACAGCTGCTCGACATTCTGCGCGAAAAGCTGAGCAAGCGCAGCATCGACGGCGCTGCGCTGGAGATCCCGGAAGAGTTTACCCACAGCGGCAAAACCTACAGCGTGGAAGCCAAGCTGAAGCAGGGGATTGAAACCTCTGTGGCGAAGAAAATCGTCAAGCTGATCAAAGACAGCAAGCTGAAGGTGCAGGCGCAGATCCAGGGTGAAGAAGTACGGGTGACCGGCAAGTCACGCGACGATTTGCAGAGCGTGATGGCGCTGGTGCGCGGCGGCGATCTGGGGCAGCCGTTCCAGTTCAAGAACTTCCGCGATTAATCTCTACGGGGCCGGCATTGCCGGCCCTGATTCTTTACAGCGAATTGACCAGCGCTTCCAGCTGACCGCGATTGGTCTGCTTAGTATCCACCTTGACGTAGGCGCTGCGCTCTTCCGGCACGACGATCGCCTCGGCCACACCGGGCTGTGCCTTCAGGCGGCTTTCCAGCGCCGAATCCTTCACCGCCAGTTCCGACAGCGTAATGCGCAGGCTGCTGACATACGGCGGCTCTTTCATGGTGCTGCTGACCAGGAACCAGACTGCGGCCAGCACGGCGCCGGCGATAAACACCAAGCCCGCCCCCTGCAAACCGTACAGCCAGCCTCCGAGGCTGCCGCCGATCGCCACGCCGATAAACTGGCTGGTGGAGTAGACCCCCATCGCGGTGCCCTTGTAGCCGGCCGGTGATTCTTTGCTGATCAGTGAAGGCAGAATGGCTTCCATCACGTTGAAGGCCATGAAGAACAGCTGCACGCCGGCGATGATGCCCCATAGATGAGCGCCGGAGAGCCACAGCAGCACTTCGGCGCAAAACAGCACCGCCACGCAGCCCATAAACACCTGCTTCATGCGGCGATATTTTTCGGCATAGATGATGAACGGCACCACGGCGGCGAACGACACCAGCATGGTCACCAGGTAGACGATCCAGTGTTCGCTGGCCGCCAGCCCGGCTTTCTCCATCGCTAGCGGCAGCGCCACGAAGCTCGACATCAGCAGGATATGCAGGCACATGATGCCGAAGTTGAGCTTCAGCAGGCGCGAGTTGCTCAGCACTTTGCGGAAGCTGCCGCGCACGATGCTGGACTCGCGGTTCAGCAGATGGGTATCGGCGGAAGGTACTACTGCCAGAGTGATGACGATGCCGGCCAGCGCCAGCACGGCGATCATCCAGAACAACGCATGCAGGCCCAAGGCATGGGTGATGATGGGGCCCAGAACCATGGCGATGGCGAAGGTGATACCGAAGCTGACGCCGATGAACGCCATCGCTTTGGTGCGGTTCTGCTCGCGGGTCAGATCGGAGAGCAGCGCCATTACCGCGGCGGCGATGGCGCCGGAGCCTTGCAACGCGCGGCCGAGGATCACGCCCCAGATAGAGTCAGTGACGGCGGCGATCACGCTGCCGAGGGCAAAGATCAGTAGGCCGCCGACGATCAGCGGCTTGCGGCCTATGCGATCGGACACCAGGCCGAACGGGATCTGAAATACCGCCTGTGCCAGGCCGTAAATGCCGATGGCGATGCCGATCAGCGCTTCGCTGGCGCCGTTGAGCGCCATGCCGTAGGTGGTCAGCACCGGCAGTACCATAAACATGCCGAGCATGCGCAGGGAGAATACGGTGCCCAATCCCCAGGTGGCGCGGCGCTCCTGCGGGGTCATTGAATTATCGTTCACATCAAACCTCGGTAAAAACCATGCCATCAGACGTTGCGACAGCGCCTGATGGCATGATTTCTGTAAAGCTGCGTCATTTTAGTGTGCAGGGCAGGGGGGGTAAATCGAATGTTGTTTAACAGATATTACAGTTTGGCCGCTTTTTGGCGTGACAAATAAAATGGGCCGCAAAAGCGGCCCATTCACAGATGATTTGGCTTACCAAACGTAGGTCACCAGCGCTTCAGGCGCCGCCGTGGCGCTGAAGTCGATCGACATCATCACGCTCAGCGAGGTGATGGCGACGATGGAGAACACGAACAGTTTACGCGCCCAGACGCTGTCGTTTTCGGTCTTGTAACCGCGCAGCGCCATGCCCAGCCACCATACGCTCACCGCCGCAGCGACGATCAGGTACTTGTAGCCGGCATAACCAACCAGGGTCAGCATCAGCGTGGCGATCATAAATGCCAGGATGTAGACCGTGATGTGGTTCTTGGCGACGGAAATGCCTTTCACCACCGGCAGCACCGGAATGTTGGCCGCCTGGTAATCTTTAAAGCGGAAGATAGCGATCGCATAAGAATGCGGCATCTGCCACAGGCTAAAGATAGCCAGCAGGATCAACGCGCCGGCGTCGAACTCGTTGGTCACCGCGCAGTAGCCGATAACCGGCGGCGCGGCGCCCGACAGGCTGCCGATCAGCGTGCCGTAGACCGAGTGGCGTTTCATGTACAGGCTGTAAACGCCGACATAAACCACGAAGCCCATCACCGCCAGCCACATGGCCAGCGGGTTGGCTGCGATATACAGCAACGCAAAGCCCACAATACCCAAAGCGGTCGCATAAACCAGGGTGACACTCGGCGCGATCAGGCCTTTTACCAGCACCCGATTCTTCGTTCTCTCCATTTTCTTGTCGATGTCGCGGTCGATGTAGTTGTTAAACACACAGCCCGACGCGACCACCAACGAGACACCCACCAGGGTGGCGAGAAACAGGGGATAGTCGATGCTCCCTTTGGAAGCGAGCAGGAATCCCCCGACGACAGAAATTAAATTGCCGAAAATAATTCCTGGTTTAGTGACTTGCAGGTATTGCTTAATCATCACGTGCAGCTCAGCTCTTAATCGACCATCATATTGATGTTGAGGTTGTACATAATCCAGAGTGAACCTACAACAACGATACCGATGATCATAGCGGTGAACAGCAATGCCACCAGGTTCCAGCGCTCTTCCGATGAGGTGTTCATGTGCAGGAAGTAAACCAGGTGAACAATCACCTGGATAACCGCCATACCGACAACAACCGCCAGGATGGTGGAATGAGAGGCGGAGCCGTTCATTACCATCGCAAATGGAATTACCGTCAGGATGATCGACAGGATAAAGCCGATCAGGTATGACTTCACGCTGCCGTGGCTTGCGCCGCCGTGAGAGGTTTCATGGGATGAATGGCTCATTACATAACCCCCAGCAGGTAGACAACGGTAAATACGCAGATCCAGACCACGTCCAGGAAGTGCCAGAACAGGCTCAGGCACATCAGGCGGGTTTTGTTGGTCGCGGTCAGGCCGAACTTGCTCACCTGAATCATCAGCACGATGATCCAAATCAGGCCAGAAGTCACGTGCAGACCGTGGGTGCCGACCAGCGCGAAGAAGCTGGACAGGAACGCGCTGCGATCCGGACCGAAGCCTTCGGCGATCAGGTGATGGAATTCATAGATTTCCATCGCCACGAAGCCCAGACCAAACAGGAAGGTCAGGAACAACCAGGTGTTTACACCGCCAACTTTACCTTTGTTCATGGCGATCATCGCCATGCCGTAGGTGATGGAGCTGAACAACAGCAGGAAAGTTTCGACCAGGACAAACTTCAGGTCGAAGATGTCTTTGCCTGAGGGACCGCCAGCGGTCCCGTTCACCAGGACTGCATAAGTCGCGAACAAGCTCGCAAACAAAATACAGTCGCTCATCAGGTAGATCCAGAATCCGAAGACTTTGGTCTCTCCTGCGTCGTGGTGCCCATGCTCTGCATGGGCTGCGTTATGATTGGTCAGAGTTTCAGTTGACATGGTTCACGCCTGCTTTACGGATTTGTTCGTAGTGTTGGTTCTCAATGCGCTCGATTTCATCAACCTGCACATAGTAGTCAACATCGTGATCGAAGCTCTTGCCGATCCAGACAACGATCATACCGATGAAGCCGGCCAGAGCCATCCACCAGATTTCCCAAATCATTGCGAAACCGAATACCAGGCTGAAGAAGGCGATGATAACGCCGGCGCCGGTGTTCTTAGGCATATGAATCGGTTCGTATTTAGCCGGTTTCTTATACGCTTCGCCTTTTTCTTTCATGTCCCAGAACTCATCACGGTCATGGATCTGTGGCACTACGGCAAAGTTATAGAACGGCGGTGGAGACGAGGTTGACCACTCCAGAGTACGAGCACCCCATGGGTCACCGGTCAGATCGCGGTTCTGTTCGCGGTCACGGATACTGACGAAGATCTGGGTCAGCTGGCACAGGATGCCGCAGGCGATCAGCGCCGCACCGCCGGCTGCAACCAGCAGCAGAGGGTGGAACTCAGGGTTGATGTTCTGGCTGATACGACGGGTCATGCCCATAAAGCCCAATGCGTACAGCGGCATGAAGGCGGTGAAGAAGCCGATGATCCAGAACCAGAACGCGCGGATGCCCCATTTTTCGTTCAGCGTGAAGCCGAAGGATTTCGGGAACCAGTAGGTCAGGCCCGCGAAGCAACCGAACACCACGCCGCCGATGATGACGTTGTGGAAGTGAGCGATCAGGAACAGGCTGTTGTGCAGCACGAAGTTCGCGCCCGGTACCGCCAGCAGAACGCCGGTCATACCACCCACGGAGAAGGTGATGATGAAGCCAACGGTCCACAGCATCGCGGAGTTGAGCTTGATACGGCCCTGATACATGGTGAACAGCCAGTTGAAGATTTTCACCCCGGTCGGGATGGAAATGATCATGGTGGCGATACCGAAGAAGGCGTTAACGTTCGCGCCGGACCCCATGGTGAAGAAGTGGTGCAGCCAGACGATGAACGACAGAACGGTAATCGCGATGGTTGCCCATACCAGTGAGGTATAGCCGAACAGGCGTTTTCTGGAGAAGGTTGCGGTGACTTCGGAGAACACGCCGAACACCGGCAGAACCAGGATATACACCTCTGGGTGACCCCAGGCCCAAATCAGGTTGATGTACATCATCATGTTGCCGCCCATATCATTGGTGAAGAAATGGGTGCCCAGATAGCGATCCAGGGTCAGCAGCGCGATGGTGACGGTCAGAATTGGGAAAGAAACGATGATCAGGACGTTAGTACACAGTGCCGCCCAGGTGAACACCGGCATCTTCATCAGAGGCATGCCAGGGGCGCGCATCTTCAGGATGGTGGCGAAGAAGTTCACGCCGGTCAGCAGGGTACCCAGACCGGAAATCTGCAGACTCCAGATCCAGTAATCGACCCCGACGCCAGGACTGTACTCTTTACCCGACAGCGGCGGATACGCCAGCCAACCGGTCTGAGCGAACTCACCGACCCCCAGGGAGATGTTGATCAGCACAACGCCCACCACGAAGAACCAGAAGCTCAGGGAGTTCAGGAACGGGAAGGCAACGTCGCGCGCACCGATTTGCAGCGGTACCACGACGTTCATCAGGCCGACCACGAAAGGCATCGCCATGAAGAAGATCATGATAACGCCGTGCGCGGTGAAGATTTGGTCGTAGTGGTGCGGCGGCAGGAACCCGGCTTCGCCGGCGGACGCCAACGCCTGCTGGCTACGCATCATGATGGCGTCGGCGAAGCCGCGCAGCAGCATGACCATCGCCACGACGATGTACATGATACCAATTTTTTTATGGTCGACCGAAGTCAGCCATTCGCTCCACAGCCACTTCCATTTGCCGAAATAGGTCAGCAGCGCCAGCACTGCCAGGCCCCCGACAATAATTGCGGCTACGGTGACCATGATGATCGGTTCGTGGTACGGAACCGCATCAAGTGTTAATTTTCCCAACATCAGTTATTCCTCGGCTCCGGCGTGAGCAGCATGTTCACCCATGTCCATACCTTGGCTCATGTCCATGCCTTCGTGCGCGCCAGCGCCCTTGTGCATATCCATGTCGCCCATGAATTTGGCAATTGTTTCTTTGAACAAATTCGGTTTGACAGCGGCAAAGTACTCAACCGGGTTGTTTTCACTCGGCTCTGCCAGTTTGTTAAAGTCGTCGGTGGTGTTCAGGTTTTTAGACGATGCCTTCACCTTGGCCACCCACTGATCGAAGTCGCCTTCGGTCGGGGTAACGATCGCGGTGAATTTCATACCGGAGAAGCCTGCGCCGCTATAGCTGCTGGAGATGCCCTTGTAGGCACCGGCTTCGTTGCCGATCAGGTGCAGTTTGGTCTGCATGCCGGCCATCGCATAAATCTGTCCACCCAACTGCGGGATAAAGAACGAGTTCATTACCGAGTTAGAGGTGATCTTGAATTCGACTGGAACATCTTTCGGGAAAGCCAGCTCATTAACGGTCGCAATGCCTTGTTCCGGGTAGATGAACAGCCATTTCCAGTCGAGCGACACCACTTCGATCGTCATCGGCTTCTTGTCGGTGACAATCGGCTTGAACGGGTCGAGTTCGTGGGTAGTCTTCCAGGTAATGGTGCCAAGGATGGCGATGATAATGATAGGAATGGTCCAGACGACCGCTTCGATCTTGTTGGAGTGGGCCCAGTTCGGACTGTACTTGGCGTCTTTGTTGGAAGCGCGATACTTCCAGGCAAAGGCGAACGCCATGAAGATAACTGGCACCACCACGATCAACATCAACGCGATTGCAGTGATAATCAGTGTCCGTTGCTCAACACCAATTGCTCCTTTGGGATTCATCAAAACCATATCGCAACCACTGAGCAATACAGTGGCTGCGATTAATGACAGCATCCCAATACTTTTATTGTATTTCTTAAGTCTCATCTAACGACCTCAATAACAAAGGCTCAATTGTCGTTTCATGTGTGCGGGCATTTTACGGGAAGGTTGCAGTACTGTAAACATGCTTAAGGGAGTGTCAGCGGCTTGTTGACACTTTCTGTTAAGGGGGTCACAGATGTAACCCTGCGTGACAATTTACTAATGACAACAACGCGTTGGCACGCTGAATCGTGACGAGCAGCCCGTATGTTAAGGAAAACTAAAGGTATGATGAATTTGGCGAAGAAATGCGCGGCGGGGAAATACGCAGAAAAGGTTTATTTAATGTAAAATAATTGTGTCTTAAAGGTGAATTTAATTTTATTTCCGAGCGCCGCAGTCGGATAAAAAAATAATTTCCGCGCCGATTATCTTTTTTTAGCGAAATAAATATACCCTCGGATCGCTTTTTTTTCGGCCGGCGAAATCGCCGGCCGGTCAGGTTATGCCAAACGGGTGCGGCGCAACGCCAGGTAATCCAGCGTGCTGCCCATTGCGACGCCGAGCAGGCTCAGCGCGGCGCCGACCTGCAGCAGCCGATCGGCCAACAGCGGTGCCTGTGCCCAGTCCAGCGCATTGGCGATCAGCAACAGCAACCACAGACCCAGCAACGAACAGCCTAGCGTCAGCAAGCGCAGAGCCCAACGGTAAGATTCTGAAAACTCGGTGCGCGGCATAAAGTCACCATGCTGCTGGGTGTGTTCCAGCGTCTGGCGGCAGATGCCGAGCAACAGCAAGCCCGGCAGGGCGGCGGCGATCGAGAACAGATAGAACAGCGGCCAACCATGGGCTTCGACGAACCAGCCGGCGATCGGGCCGACATAGACACGTCCTACGGCGGACAACGCCGACAGCAGCGCGAACTGAGTGGCGGAGAACGAGCGGTTGCACAGCGTCATCAGCAGTGCCACGAAGGCCGCGGTGCCCATGCCGCCACACAGGTTTTCGAGGAAGATGGCGCTGCCCATGGTGAGCAGACTCTTGTCGGTCACCGCCAGGATCCAATACCCGAGGTTGGAGACTGCCTGCAGGACGCCGAACAGCATCAGCGCACGGAACAGGCTGAGACGCTGCATCAGCACACCGCCGAACAGGGCGCCGACGATGGTAGCGAACAGGCCGAGGGTTTTGTTCACCAGCCCGACTTCACCAGCGTCGAACCCCACGCCGCGGATCAGGAACGTGGTGCTCAGGCTGCCGGCGAAGGCGTCGCCCATTTTATACATCACGATCAGCAGCAGGATCAGCCAGGCGTTGTTGCGGCCGAAGAAATCGCGCAGCGGCGCGACGACCGCCTGTTCCATAGTGCGCGGCGCCGGGATGCTTTCGTCCGGCTCCGGCGCCAGCAGTGTGGCGGCCACGCCGATCAGCATCAACCCGGCCATCAGCCAGTAGGTGGCTTGCCAGCCGAAATAGCGATCCGCCAGCCACAGCGCCAGGCCGCCGGAAACCAGCATCGCCAGCCGATAACCCAGTACCGATATCGCCGCACCCGTGCCGCGCTCTTCGGCTTTCAGCAGGTCGGTTTTATAAGCGTCGAACACGATATCTTGCGAGGCGGAGCAGAACGCCACCAGCACCGCCAACGCCGCCAGCCACCACAGGTGCTGCGCGGGTTGCATGAAGCCCATCGCCACGATCGCGACCACCAGCAGTAACTGGCTGATCAGCAGCCAACCGCGGCGCCGTCCAAGGAACGGCGGGGTATAGCGGTCCATGAACGGCGACCAGAGGAATTTGAAGACATAGGCCTGGCCCACCAGCGAGAAGATGCCGATGGTTTTCAGATCGATATTTTCGACGGTCATCCAGGCTTGCAGCGTGCCGGAGGTCAATGCCAGCGGCAGACCCGACGCGAAGCCCAGCAGCAGCAGAATGGCGGAGTTACGCTGGGTGAAGATGTTCAGATAGTGTTTCGACATGAGTTCCCTGTCTGCGCCGCCCGATCCGCCGGGCGGCGCAAGGTGCGGTGATTAGCGCGCGTTTTGCTTGATGAAATCGTTGACGCTGGTGTCCTGTGCCATGTCGGCGATCACGTCGCCCAGCACGGAGTTGACGGCGTCGGTGATCTTCTCGTTGGTCGCCGTGAAGGCGCCCTGCACGTTATAGGTCGAGCGGTAATTCTTCACCTGCTTGTTGCCGTTCTTCGCCTGGGCGATGATCGAGATGTCGGCTTTGGTGGTGATGTTGTAGCGCAGGTTGCCTTCGGAGACGTCCGCGTACAGGTTATTGACGACGATCTGCAGCGCCACCGGGCCGTCGGCGCCGATCATGTAGCCGCGTGCGCCCATCTGTTTCTCCAGCACTTCCTGCAGCAGGAAACGCAGATCGCGCGATGGCGTCAGCGTGACCAGCTGGCCGTCGCGGTTTACCTTGGCCAGCGCCTGGTCGGTACGCTGATCCGCACCGTTGATGCTGACGGTGATGCCCTGCAGGGTAGGATCCTGCTGCGGCAGAACGATTTTCGGCGTGACGTTCAGGGTGTTGCTGCTGGTTGCGCAGCCGGCCAGCAGCAGGGCGGCCAGCAAAGGAAGACAAAGTTTCTTTAACATGTTTTCTGTCTCATTCTCGATGGATTTAGCAATAATCAGAGTGGGATAGCCGACAACAAATTGCCGACATCATAGCATCGCCGCCGTGCGGTGGAAGCGCGGAAGGCGCCAGAGTGACAAATTTTTACCTGCCGTTGATAAAAACACGCTTTTTTGTCCCGCTCAATCGGATAATCCCCCAAGCGACGGGGATAGCGCTCATCATTTGACCGCAGAAAAGAGAAATTTGTCCCTGCGATGGTCTAAACGGGGGAAAACCGGCTAATATTGAACTAGATGGGCACGGTCCTCTGCCGGTGTTGTAAGGAGATCCTATGATTCGCGAGCAAATAGAAGCAAAGTTAAGGGCGGCGTTTGAGCCCGCGTATCTGGAAGTCGTTGATGAAAGCTATCGTCATAACGTTCCGGCGGGTTCAGAAAGCCATTTCAAAGTGGTATTGGTCAGCGATCGCTTCGTCGGCGAACGTTTTTTGACGCGCCACCGTTCCATCTACGGCGTGCTGTCGGAGGAGCTGGCGGACGGCGTACACGCGCTGGCGCTGCACACCTATACGCTCAAGGAGTGGGAAGGGTTGCAGGATACCGTGCCGGCCTCGCCGCCGTGCCGCGGCGCTGGGACGCTGGCCTGAGGGGGAAATTTTCAGGTATCAGTGGAACTTTGCCCTTGAATTAGGGTATTACTACTGACGAATTTTGAAACGGCCTGCGGGCCGTTTCTGTTTTTGACGACGACACGGCCGACGCGCAATGTGGCCAACGTTCGGTCTGTTTTGGCGGCCTTTTGGCGATCGAATCGGCAAAAGTGTGAGTTTTAGCGCGCCTGCGCCGCCTAGCTTTCCTCGACTCGCCACGCATGCGCCGCTATAATGTCGCGTCTTATTTTTCCGGAATGGTTTCGGGACGCTTCTGTCATCAGGGAACTCGGTTCTTATCTGTAGCCGTCCTGGTTCTTGGAACGGAGTTGACCGAGCACTGTGATTTTTTTGAGGTAACAAGATGCAAGTTTCAGTAGAAACCACTCAAGGCCTTGGGCGCCGTCTCTCTATTACTGTACCGGCTGATACTATCAAGCAGGCGGTGAAGAAAGAGCTGATCAACGCAGCGAAAAGCGTGCGTATCGACGGCTTCCGCAAAGGCAAAGTGCCGATGAACATCGTGGAACAGCGTTACGGCGCTTCTGTTCGTCAGGACGTGCTGGGCGAAGCGATGCAGCGCAGCTTCGTTGATGCGATCATCAAAGAAAAGATTAATCCGGCCGGCGCACCAAACTACGTGCCGGGCGAGTACAAAGAAGGTGAAGACTTCACTTTCGCCGTTGAATTCGAAGTGTATCCAGAAGTTGAGCTGAAAGGCCTGGAAAACATCGAAGTTGAAAAACCTGTGGTCGAAGTGAACGACGAAGACGTCGACGCGATGCTGGACACCCTGCGCAAGCAGCAGGCGACCTGGAAAGAAACCGATCGCGCAGCGGAAGCTGAAGATCGCGTGACCGTTGACTTCACCGGTTCTATCGACGGTGAAGAGTTCGAAGGCGGCAAAGCGTCCGACTTCGTGCTGGCAATGGGCCAGGGCCGCATGATCCCAGGCTTCGAAGAAGGTCTGGTCGGTCACAAAGCGGGCGAAGAGTTCTCCATCGACGTGAACTTCCCGGAAGATTACCACGCGGAAAATCTGAAGGGCAAAGCGGCCAAATTCGCTATCGTGCTGAAGAAAGTTGAAGAGCGCGAACTGCCGGAACTGACCGAAGAGTTCATCAAGCGTTTCGGCGTGGCGGATGGTTCCGTTGCCGGCCTGCGCACCGAAGTTCGCAAGAACATGGAGCGCGAGCTGAAAGGCGCCGTGCGTAACCGCATCAAGTCTCAGGCGATCGATGGCCTGGTGAGCGCGAACGAAATCGACGTACCAGCTGCCCTGATCGACGGCGAAATCGACGTACTGCGTCGTCAGGCTGCACAGCGTTTCGGCGGCAACGAGAAGCAAGCGCTGGAACTGCCACGCGAGCTGTTCGAAGAGCAAGCGAAACGCCGCGTAGTGGTTGGCCTGCTGCTGGGCGAAGTGATCAGCACCAACGATCTGAAAGCTGACGAAGACCGCGTGAAGACGCTGATCGAAGAAATGGCTTCTGCCTACGAAGATCCAAGCGAAGTCATCGAGTTCTACAGCAAAAACAAAGAGCTGATGAACAACATGCGCAACGTGGCTCTGGAAGAGCAAGCGGTTGAAGCCCTGCTGGCAAAAGCGAAAGTGACAGAAAAAGCCACTACCTTCAGCGAGCTGATGAACCAGACTCAACAGGCGTAATGCCGGCGTGCCGGGCGCAATGAACGGCGCCCCCGGTTTCGCCTGGCGAACCGGCGCACGATGAAAAAGCCCGCAACCTCAGGTTGCGGGCTTTTCTTTTTGCCACGTTGCTGATTAATCTCAGGTTAAACGGGGCAATATGCACTATATTTACCCTGTTGCCTGGGGAACTGGCTGGCATGATAACGGTCAGATTAACGGCATCGTTTTCGGCGCGCGGAGAAAATCGGCCTCTGGGCTTGAAATCGCGCCGGGCTCCCCCAATCTGTAAAGAATAATTCTGGGGCTGTTTGCCAAAGTGCGCGGGATGAAATAACCGTCGGGTACGTGTGGCGCGGGTCGAATGCTTGAGCATAGTCATCATGGCCGTTCTCAAGTAGAATCGGCGTATTAGGGTGACACCCTGGCCGCCAAGGCAATTTCTATTAGGAGACGGTAATGTCATACAGTGGCGAACGAGATCAATTTGCACCGAACATGGCGCTGGTGCCGATGGTGGTAGAGCAGACTTCACGCGGGGAGCGTTCTTACGACATCTATTCCCGCCTGCTGAAAGAGCGCATCATTTTCCTGACCGGCCAGGTGGAAGATCACATGGCCAACCTGATCGTGGCGCAAATGCTGTTCCTCGAAGCGGAAAGCCCGGAAAAAGACATTTACCTCTACATCAACTCGCCGGGTGGGGTAATTACCGCGGGCATGTCGATTTACGACACCATGAAGTTCATCAAGCCGGACGTCAGCACCATCTGTATGGGCCAGGCGTGCTCGATGGGCTCCTTCCTGCTGACCGCCGGCGCCAAAGGCAAGCGTTTCTGCCTGCCGAACTCGCGCGTGATGATTCACCAGCCGCTGGGCGGCTACCAGGGCCAGGCGACGGACATCGAAATCCACGCGCGTGAAATCCTCAAGGTGAAAGCGCGCATGAACGAACTGATGGCCGAGCATACTGGCCAGCCGCTGGAGCAGATCGAACGCGACACCGAGCGCGATCGCTTTATGACCGCGGAAGAAGCCGTGGAATACGGCCTGGTTGACGGCATTCTGACACACCGCAGCTAGAACCACGCGGCGCCGATGGACTATAGTAATCAGAGTGGGCAGGGGCTCGCTCTGTTGTAGCCCCTCGGCGTTCCCGATATGAGTTTGGGCGCACTGCCGCCGTGATTTTCCTGCGGGACAAGACTAAAGAAGAGGTTTGACTGATGACAGATAAGCGCAAAGACGGTTCAGGAAAGCTGCTGTACTGCTCTTTTTGCGGCAAAAGCCAGCATGAAGTGCGTAAGCTGATTGCCGGGCCGTCAGTGTATATCTGCGATGAATGTGTCGATCTGTGTAACGACATTATTCGCGAAGAGATTAAAGAAGTTGCCCCGCATCGTGAGCGCAGTGCGCTGCCGACGCCGCACGAAATTCGCCACCACCTGGATGACTACGTCATCGGCCAGGAGCAGGCGAAGAAAGTGCTGGCGGTTGCGGTGTATAACCACTACAAACGCCTGCGCAACGGCGATACCAGCAACGGTATCGAGTTGGGCAAGAGCAACATCTTGCTGATCGGCCCGACCGGCAGCGGTAAAACCCTGCTGGCGGAAACGCTGGCGCGTTTCCTGGACGTGCCGTTCACCATGGCCGACGCCACCACGCTGACCGAAGCCGGTTACGTGGGCGAGGACGTGGAAAATATTATCCAGAAGCTGTTGCAAAAATGTGACTATGACGTGCAAAAAGCGCAGCGCGGCATCGTTTATATCGATGAAATCGATAAGATTTCCCGCAAGTCCGACAACCCGTCGATCACGCGTGACGTCTCGGGTGAAGGCGTGCAGCAGGCGCTGCTGAAGCTGATTGAAGGCACCATCGCCGCGGTTCCGCCGCAGGGCGGGCGCAAGCATCCGCAGCAGGAGTTCCTGCAGGTCGATACCTCCAAGATCCTGTTTATCTGCGGCGGCGCATTTGCCGGCCTGGATAAGGTGATCGGTCAGCGCGTCAACACCGGCTCCGGCATCGGCTTCGGCGCGACCGTCAAGGGCGAGTCCGAGAAGGCGACCGAAGGCGAACTGCTGCTGCAGGCCGAACCGGAAGACCTGATCAAATTCGGGCTGATCCCTGAGTTCATCGGCCGTTTGCCAGTCGTGGCGACCCTGAGCGAACTGAGCGAAGACGCGCTGATTCAGATCCTGAAAGAGCCGAAGAACGCCCTGACCAAGCAGTATCAGGCGCTGTTCAACCTGGAAGGCGTGGAGCTGGAGTTCCGTGACGAAGCGCTGAACGCCATCGCCAAGAAAGCCATGGCGCGCAAAACCGGCGCCCGCGGCCTGCGTTCCATCGTGGAAGGCGCGCTGCTCGACACCATGTACGATCTGCCGTCGATGGACAGCGTAGACAAAGTGGTGATCGACGAGTCGGTGATCGCCGGCCAATCCAAGCCGCTGCTGATTTACGGCAAGCCGGAAGCCCAGGCATCTGGCGAATAATTAGCCAGTCAAACCAGAGCGTTATCAGCAAAATGGGGGATTTCATCCCCCATTTCTTTTTCCTGCATTCTTGCCGTTGAATGTAAGAGATTCATCCCCATATACTCATTAACCAGATTTTATGAAACGTTAGATGCTTGCGTCTCATGAGATTCCCCCTCAACCTGGCGGAAATTAAACTAAGAGAGAGCTCTATGAACCCTGAGCGTTCCGAACGCATTGAAATCCCCGTCCTGCCATTGCGCGACGTGGTGGTTTATCCGCACATGGTGATCCCGTTATTTGTTGGCCGGGAAAAATCGATTCGGTGCCTCGAAGCCGCAATGGATCACGATAAGAAGATCATGCTGGTGGCACAGAAAGAGGCCTCAACGGATGAACCTGGCATTAACGACTTGTTCTCGGTTGGCACCGTAGCGTCGATCCTGCAGATGCTGAAGCTGCCGGACGGCACGGTAAAAGTGCTGGTCGAGGGGCTGCAGCGCGCGCGCATCACTACGCTGTCCGACAGCGGTGAGCATTTCGCCGCGCAGGCGGAATACCTGGAGTCGCCATCGATCGACGAGCGCGAGCAGGAAGTGCTGGTGCGCACCGCGATCAATCAGTTTGAAGGCTATATCAAGCTGAACAAAAAAATCCCGCCGGAGGTGCTGACCTCACTGAACAGCATCGACGACGCCGCGCGCCTGGCGGACACCATCGCTGCCCACATGCCGCTGAAACTCAGCGACAAGCAGTCGGTGCTCGAGATGTCCGACATCACCGAGCGTCTGGAATACCTGATGGCGATGATGGAATCGGAGATCGACCTGCTGCAGGTTGAGAAACGTATCCGCAACCGCGTCAAGAAGCAGATGGAGAAGAGCCAGCGCGAGTACTATCTGAATGAGCAGATGAAGGCGATTCAGAAAGAACTGGGCGAAATGGACGACGCGCCGGACGAGCACGAAGCGCTGAAGCGCAAGATCGATGCGGCGAAAATGCCGAAAGAGGCGCGCGAGAAAACCGAAGCGGAACTGCAAAAGCTGAAGATGATGTCGCCGATGTCGGCGGAAGCGACCGTGGTGCGCGGCTACATCGACTGGATGCTGCAGGTGCCGTGGAATGCGCGCAGCAAGGTGAAAAAAGACCTGAACAAGGCGCAGGAAGTGCTCGATACCGATCACTACGGCCTTGAGCGCGTCAAGGATCGCATCCTCGAGTACCTCGCGGTTCAGAGCCGCGTCAGCAAAATCAAGGGGCCGATCCTGTGTCTGGTGGGGCCACCGGGCGTGGGTAAAACCTCACTGGGGCAGTCGATCGCCAAAGCGACCGGTCGCCAGTACGTGCGCATGGCGCTGGGCGGCGTGCGTGACGAAGCGGAAATCCGCGGTCACCGTCGTACCTACATCGGTTCGATGCCAGGCAAACTGATCCAGAAGATGGCTAAGGTTGGGGTGAAGAACCCGCTGTTCCTGCTGGATGAGATCGACAAGATGTCTTCCGACATGCGCGGCGATCCGGCTTCCGCTCTGCTGGAGGTGCTGGATCCGGAACAGAACGTGGCGTTCAACGACCACTACCTGGAAGTCGATTACGATCTGTCCGACGTGATGTTCGTTGCCACCTCGAACTCGATGAACATTCCTGCGCCGCTGCTGGACCGTATGGAAGTGATCCGCCTGTCGGGTTACACCGAGGACGAGAAGCTCAACATCGCCAAGCAGCACCTGCTGCCGAAGCAGCTTGAGCGCAACGCGCTGAAAAAAGGCGAGCTGACGGTCGACGACAGCGCCATCATCGGCATCATTCGCTTCTACACCCGCGAAGCCGGGGTGCGTAGCCTGGAGCGTGAAATCTCCAAGCTGTGCCGTAAAGCGGTGAAAACGTTGCTGATGGACAAGAAGCTCAAGCATATCGAGATCAACGGCGACAACCTGAAGGATTACCTGGGCGTGCAGCGCGTCGATTACGGCCGTGCGGATACCGAAAACCGCGTGGGCGAAGTCACCGGGCTGGCGTGGACGGAAGTGGGCGGCGATCTGCTGACCATCGAAACCGCCTGCGTGCCGGGCAAAGGCAAGCTGACCTACACCGGTTCCCTGGGTGAGGTGATGCAGGAATCGATTCAGGCGGCGCTGACCGTGGTGCGTGCGCGCGCGGAGAAATTGGGCATCAACGCCGATTTCTACGAGAAACGCGACATCCACGTGCACGTGCCTGAAGGGGCGACGCCGAAAGACGGCCCGAGCGCCGGTATCGCGATGTGCACCGCGCTCGTCTCCTGCCTGACCGGCAACCCGGTACGCGCCGATGTGGCGATGACCGGCGAGATCACGCTGCGCGGCCAGGTGTTGCCGATCGGCGGCCTGAAAGAGAAGCTGTTGGCGGCGCATCGCGGCGGCATCAAAACCGTGCTGATCCCTTACGAGAACAAGCGCGATTTGGAAGAGATCCCGGACAATGTTATCGCCGATCTGGAGATTCATCCGGTGCAGCGAATCGATGAAGTTTTGAACATTGCGTTACAAAACCCGGCCTTCGGCGCACTGCCGGTAGCGGCAAAATAGTGACGAATCGCAAAAACCATTGATAAAACTTATACTGGCAAGCCATTTCGGACTTGCCAGTATTTTTTTGTACCGCTAAGTTAGATCTCTGTCGGCCCGCGTTTTGCCACCCAGTCGGTGGCTTGCCAAGGTTCGATGGGATTGATATAACAGCTGCGCTGTCGCAACCGTAGGGATTTTTCGGTGCGACGATAGAATTCTAGAGGGGATGATAGAGTGAATAAGTCACAACTGATCGACAAGATTGCCGCAGGTGCTGATATTTCCAAAGCGGCAGCGGGACGTGCTTTAGACGCAGTAATCGCTTCCGTTACCGACTCTCTGAAAGCAGGGGATGACGTGGCTCTGGTAGGTTTCGGTTCCTTCACCGTACGTGAACGTTCGGCTCGTACCGGCCGCAACCCGCAGACCGGTAAAGAGATCAAAATCGCGGCAGCCAAAGTACCGGCCTTCCGTGCAGGGAAAGCGCTGAAAGACGCTGTAAACTGATTTAGCGTCTAACCGTTTAGCGTAACAGGGTTTTGTAATAAACAATCACCTGACGCAGCGGTGCTGGTAAGGTAAGATACAAGGCGCATCGGACTGATGCGCTTTTTTTATTTTTGTCGCAGGGAACGCGCCTGCACAAGGGTTGTTAATCCACATCACAGCGGAGTGTTGTCACACTATGATGGACAATTTACGCGCGGCTGCCAATCACGTCGTGCTCAAAATCATCCTGGCCCTGATCATCCTGTCATTCGTTCTGACCGGGGTGGGTAACTACCTGATCGGCGGCTCCGGCGATTATGCTGCGAAAGTAAATGGTCAGACGATCGAACGCGCTCAGCTGGAACAGGCTTTCCAAAGCGAGCGTAGCCGCATGCAGCAGCAACTGGGTGACCAGTTCTCCGCGCTGGCCGGCAACGAAGGCTACATGCAGCAGATGCGCCGTCAGGTGTTGTCCCAGTTGATCGACAACATGCTGCTCGACCAGTACGCCAAGAAACTGGGCCTGACGGTCAGCGACGATCAGATCAAGGACGCCATCCGCAAGGCGCCTTACTTCCAGACCAACGGCCAGTTTGATAACGCCAAATACCTCGACCTGATCGGCCGCATGGGCTACACCGCCGACAATTTCGCGCAGTCGATGCGTCAGCAATTGGTCAATCAGCAGGTGATCCAGGCCTTCGGCGATTCCGGCTTTGTGCTGCCGTCCGAATCGCAAGCGATGGCGGCGTTGGTGCTGCAGGAGCGCGACGTGCGCCTGGCGACCATCGATTTGAAAGCGCTGCAGGCGAAACAGAGCGCCGGCGACGACGAACTGAAGGCGTATTACGATCAGAATAAAAACAGCTTCATCGCTCCGGAGCAGGTGAAGGTGAGCTATATCCCGCTGGACGCCGCGTCCATGCAGGACAAGGTGAAAGTGAGCGAAGAGGACATCAGCGCTTACTATGACCAGCACAAGAGCAGCTATGGCCAGCCGGAGCGTAAAAACTACAGCGTGATCCAGCTGAAATCCGAGGCGGAAGCCAACGCGGCGCTGGACGAGCTGAAGAAGGGTGCCGATTTCGCCACCCTGGCGAAAGAGAAATCCACCGACATCATCTCACGCCGTACCGGCGGTGAGCTGGGTTGGCTGGAGCCGGAAACCACCGCCGACGAGCTGAAACAGGCTAACCTGACCGAGAAAGGGCAGCTGTCCGGCGTGGTGAAATCCTCTGTCGGCTTCCTGATCGTGCGTTTGAACGACATCGAACCTGAGAAACTGAAACCGCTGAGCGAAGTGCATGATGCTATCGCCAAGCAGGTGCAGCAGGAGAAAGCGGTAGACGCGTATTACGCGCTGCAGCAGAAGGTGAGCGAAGCGGCGACCAGCGACAACGAATCACTGGCCTCGGCTGAAGAAGCGGCCGGCGTGAAAGCGGCGCAAAGCGACTGGTTCACCCGCGACAACATTCCCGCCGCGCTGAACTTCAAGCCGGTCGTGCAGGCGATCTTCGACGGCTCGCTGATCGGCGAGAACGGCGCGCCGGGCAGCAACTCTGACGTTATCACCGTAGACGGCGACCGCGCCTTCGTGGTGCGCGTGAGTGGCCACAAGCCGGAAGGCATCGAGCCGTTCGACCAGGTCAAAGACCGCGTGGCAGATCTGGTGAAGCGCAACAAGGCGCTGCAGGCAGCGAAGCTGCAGGGCGAGAAGCTGCTGGTTGAGCTGAAGCAGGGCAAGGGCGACGAGGCGATGAAAGCCGCCGGCCTGAGCTTTGGCGCCGTGCAGAAGATGGCGCGCGCGCCGGAAGACAGCCAGCTGGTGGAGAGCGTGTTCGCGCTGCCGCACCCGCAGGATGGCAAACCGGTGTACGGCATGTCGCAGGATCGCCAGGACAACGTGGTGCTGATCGCACTCGATGCGGTGAAGCCAGGCACGCTGCCGGAAGACGAAATGAAAACCTTCGTCGGCAAGATGGAAGAGGGCGCGACCGGCGTTTCCTTCGATTCGCTGCTGGCGAGCCTGCGTAAAGAAGCCAAAATCAAAATGGGCGCCGCTGAGCAACAGCCGCAGTAATCGCCGCATTTTTCTGCAACGCAGTGCAACAAACAAAGGCCGCTTTCGCGGCCTTTTCCACATCTGATATCCGCCGATTGCTGAATATCCGCCGCCGCGGCAAGGTAGCCGTGCTGTCACACACAAGGAGGATACAGCATGCAACATACAGAGAAAAAAGCGTTATCAGGTTACCGTCATCACGTCAAAGCGGTGCTGACCGCGCTGTTGTTATGCCTCGCGGGGCCAGCCGCCGCGGTAGATAAAGCCGATGCGCCGGCGCCGATGCTCTCAACACCGGCGGGCAATGGCGGGCAATCGGTGATGACCAAGGCAACCGAAGAGGCGGCGGTCAGCATCAATCAGGCCACCGCCGAACAGCTGGCTGCCGCCCTGAGCGGCGTCGGTCTGAAGAAGGCGGAAGGCATCGTGCGCTACCGCGAACAGAACGGGCCGTTCACCCAGGTTGAGCAACTGCAGGAGGTGCCGGGCATCGGGCCGGCGCTGTTTGAGAAGAATCGCACCCGACTGAAAATGTGATCCCGGTCGCGGCTGCGTGGCAAAATGCCGCTGAGGCCGTGACTCCTCTGCTACATTTTACAGGTCTTACCAGTTTGGCGCGTTGACCAAACGGGCGAGGGAGCCTCTGCGGCTCCCTCTTTCTGTAATCACCAGGCAGGAGCGATCGTTCCCTATGCAAACCTTTATCAAAGTTCGCGGTTATCACCTTGATGTTTACCAGCACGTTAACAACGCCCGCTATCTGGAGTTTCTGGAAGAGGCGCGCTGGGAGTGGCTGGAAAACGAGGCCGGGTTCCGCTGGATGACGGAAAACAACATCGCTTTCATCGTGGTGAACATCAATATCAATTACCGCAGCCCGGCAGTATTGGGGGATAAGCTGCGTATCGACAGCCAGATGGTGCAGCTCAACGGCAAGAGCGGGGTGCTGAGCCAAAAGGTGACGCAGGATCCGGCGGGGACGTCGGTGGCCGACGCGCTGCTGACTTTCGTGTGCGTCGATCTGAAAACGCAGCGGGCGCTGCCTATTGAAGGCGAATTGCGCGAGCACCTGGAGGCGCTCACGCTGAAGGAAAACCCGCAGTAAACTCACGGGCGGCAGAGGTTGCCGCCGTCACTGCCTCAGGCCAGAGCGGCCTTCTGTTTCAACGCCGCCATCACTTCCGCCTGGTTGGCCTGGTACTGCATCAGGCCATTGGCGCGCAGGTTGCAGGCAGCGCATTCACCACAGCCGTCACCCTTGATGCCGTTGTAACAGGTCAGCGTATCCTGCCGCACGCGATCCAACTGGTGGTAATAATCCGCCAGCGCCCAGGTCTCGGCCTTGTTCAGCCACATCAGCGGCGTTTCGAAGCGGATATCGCGGGCGATGCCCAGCACCACCGCTTTGTTCAGCGCTTTAACGAACTCGTCGCGGCAATCCGGGTAGCCGGAGAAATCGGTTTCACATACGCCGGTGATCACCGCTTCCGCTTCCACCTGGTAGGCGTAGATCGCCGCCAGCGTCAGGAACAGGATATTGCGGCCCGGCACGAAGGTGCTCGGCAGCGCGTTTTTCTGGTTGGGATCGTAGGCGGGAACCGGAATATTGTCGCGCGTCAGGCTGCTGACGGCCAGCTCATTGAGCAGCGTTACGTCCAGCACCTTGTGCGCTTTGGCGCCGAGGGCCACCGACAGCTCTTGAGCCACTTCAATCTCGGCGCGATGGCGCTGGCCATAATCGAACGTGACGCAGTGAACTTCGTCATACTGTTGCAATGCCTGGATCAAGCAGGTCGTGGAGTCTTGTCCACCGCTGAAAACGACAACCGCGCGCTTCATAAAATCACCTTTTTGGACTTTGGCCATTCCCGATACACATTCGGGCGGCAGGATAAAAATTGCGTTGCGGCGACAATAGTAGCAGAAAGGGCCGCCAGGCGCAGGGCGGTTCGGCTCAGGTCGGTGCGTCGTCCACCGGCGGCGGCAGCCACGCCTGGCAAAAATCGAACCAGCCGTGCGCGGTCAGCGTCACGCCATGCATGCGCGGCGGCGCGCTGATCTGATACTGGTAGTGGAACAGCGGCGTGATGATGGCGGCGGCCATCAGCCGTTGGTAATAGGCCTGCAGCCGCTCGAAGCGCGGTTGCTGCGCCTGCAGCTGCTGGATCTGCTGCAGCGTCTCCTGTTGCTGCTGCCAGCGGCTTTCCGTCAGGATGCCGCGCCACAGCGTATCCTGCCGCAGCCAGCTCTCCAGCGTCGCCTCAGGCGCTTCGCCGATCAGGTTGTCCGCCAACAGCAGGTCTGCCTGGGCGATCTGTTCCTCGCTTTGCCAGCGCTTGCCGGCGTAGTAGCGCACCTCCAGCTCGCAGCCGTGCTGCGCCAACAGCTGTTGCAGCGCGACCGTCACCGTTTCCAGCTCGACCGGTGGCCGATACAGCAGCGTCAGCCGGGCAGGCAGGGGGACATCTTCTTCAATCTGTTGGCTGGGAATGCGCCAGCCGGGCAGCATTTCATGGCTGGGGGTGATCACGCTGTTGGGGATCGGCAGATGGTTCAGCAGGCCTGACTGCTGGATCAGCATCAGCAGCTTTTGCCCCTGGGCTTCGCTCAGCACGCCGTGGCGCAGGTTCAGCGCCAAATAACACCAGCCCAGGCTCATGCTGCGCTGTACCGGCCGGGCCTGCGCCAAATCGTCTTGCTGACCGATGGTGATGCGCACCGGATGCTGGCAGCTGGCGTCGGCGCCGGCGGTGGGCAGATCGGGGGTGATCCAGTATTCGATGGTGTCCAGATACGGATGCTGCAGATGGTAACCGGCGTGCTGTTCTAGCCGCACCAGCTGCGGTTCATTCAACGTCAGTTTGAACGGGCCGGCGCCGATGGCCGGCAGCTCCGGATGGGTCATCAGACAAGGCAGCTCCGCCAGCCGGTGGGCCAGCCAATAGTCCGGCAACTGCAGATCAAACTGAATGCACAGCGGATGCGGCAGGCTGATGTTCGCGACGTTGGCCAAGCTGGGTTGGCTACGCGGGTGGAGCTGCAGTTTTTCCAGCGTTTGCAGCAGCTGGTGGCCGGTCAGCGGTTCACCGTTGTGCCAGCGCAGCTGGCTGCGCAGAAAGAAGCGCCAGCGCAGGCCGCGATCGTCAATCTGCCAGTGGTGCGCCAGATCGGGCTGCGGTTCCGGGTTACCGGTCACCAGGCGCGTCAGCCCGGCGTGCAGGGTCGACACCAGATGTTGTTCGGCGCGGCCGGTCAGCGTGAGCGGGTCGAGCGCTTCCAGCGTGCGGTAATAGGGAATGCGCAGCGTCGGGCTGCCGGCCTGCCATTGCCCGCCGAGGTGCGGGCTGAGCAGATCCTGCAGGTGCTGCGGATCGAGTTGCGCCATCTCCAGCGCCCCCTGATGGTTGCCCTGTTGCAGTAGCTGTTGCAGTAGCTGCGCGCGCAGTTCATCCGGGGTTTTCAGGCAGTGCAGGCGAGCGCGTTTGCCACGGCCGGGCTGCGAATGCCAGCTCAACCAGCCTTGATCCTGCAGCTGTTGCACCAGCGTGCGGGCGTGCCGCTCGCTGCAGTAGAACATCGCCGCCAGTTCGCCGATGGTCACGGCGACCGGCGCGCTGCCGAGCTGATGGTACAGGCGTTGATATTGGCTGAGACGGTGAACCAGGCGCATGAGTAGAAATCCGGAACAGTTTTCTCAAATTGTTCACTATTACTTCCGCAAATGCCATCCCATACTGCAGTGATTGTAATCGCGTTCACATTCAGAGGTCTCTATGTATCGCCTGGCAGCTTTCGATATGGACGGCACGCTGTTGATGCCGGATCACCGGGTTGGCCCGGAAACGCTGGCGGTGCTGAACCAGCTGGTGGAACGGGAGATGGTGGTGACGTTCGCCACCGGACGGCACTACCTCGATGCGCAACCGATCATGGCGCAGCTGGGGCTGCAGGGCTACCTGATCACCGGCAATGGCACGCGGGTGTATGACAACCGCGGCCAACAGCTGCATGCTACCGATCTGCCGGCGGCGGTCGCCGAAGAGGTGCTGCATCATCATTGGCGCACCTGCGCCAGCATGCATGTGTTCCGCGACGAAGGTTGGCTGACCGAATTCCCCGTGCCGGAAGAGATGCTGCGGGCGCATCACCTGAGCGGCTTTCGTTTTCAGTTGGCCGACGTGCGCCGCCTGCCGGCGTTCGGCAACAGCAAGGTGTGTTTTGTCGCGCCGCATGAGGAATTGCTGGCCTTGCAGGTGCAGCTGCGGGCACAGCTGGGTGGTGAGGCCGATCTGTGCTTTTCCGCCTACGACTGCCTGGAGGTGTTGCCGCTCGGTTGCAACAAGGGTACGGCGCTGGACCGGCTGAGCCGCCATCTGGGGCTGACGATGGCCGACTGCATGGCGTTCGGCGACGCAATGAACGACAAAGAGATGCTGGGGGCGGTGGGGCACGGCGTGGTGATGGGCAACGCCCTGCCGCAGCTGAAATCCCTGCTGCCGCAGCTACCGGTTATCGGCCATTGCCAGCAACAGGCGGTGGCCCACTATTTACAACATTGGCTGCGTTCACCTTGCCTCACCTATTCCCCCGAAGAATGAGGTTCTCCTTACAGCCGGCCGGGTATGACTACCCGGCTTTTTTTTTACCTAACGCCTGGCGTTACAAATCCGCCAGCTGCGCCAGATACGGCTGCAGATCGCCGATGTTGTTGCTGACCCATTCCGGGTTGTAATAGGTATCCAGGTAACGCTCGCCGCTGTCGCACAGCAGGGTGACGATCGATCCTTGCTCGCCGTTTTCCCGCATCTGCTTCGCCAACTGCAGCGCACCCCAAACGTTGGTGCCGGTAGAGGCGCCAACCTTGCGGCCCAGCACGCCTTCCAGCCAGTGAATGGTGGCGACGCTGGCAGCATCCGGCACGCGCAGCATGTTGTCGACCACCGATGGGATGAACGACGGCTCGGCGCGTGGGCGGCCGATGCCTTCGATACGGCTGCCGCAGCTGCCGATCAGGGTGCGATCGCCGTGGTGGAAGCAGTCATAGAACACCGAGTTTTCCGGATCGACCACCGTCAACCGGGTGTCGTGCCCCTGATAGCGGATGTAGCGCCCCAGCGTGGCGGAGGTGCCGCCGGTGCCGGCGCTCATTACGATGTGTTTCGGCACCGGGAAGGGTTCGCGCGCCATCTGGCGGAAGATGCTGTCGGCGATGTTGTTGTTGCCGCGCCAGTCGGTGGCGCGCTCGGCGTAGGTGAACTGATCCATATAGTGGCCGTTCAGCTCTTTCGCCAGCAGTTCGGAGGCGGCGTAGATCTGGGCGGCGTGATCGACGAAGTGACAGCGGCCGCCGTAAAAGGCGATCTGTTCCACCTTGCGGCGCGCGGTGCAGGACGGCATCACCGCGATGAACGGCAGGCCGATCAGGCGAGCGAAGTAGGCTTCGGACACCGCGGTGCTGCCGGAAGAGGCCTCGATGATGGTGGTGTTCTCGGTGATCCAGCCGTTGCACAGGCCGTAAAGGAACAGCGAGCGCGCCAGGCGGTGTTTCAGGCTGCCGGTCGGGTGGGTGCTCTCATCTTTCAGGTACAGGCAGATGCCAGGAAACGCCGGCAGGTTCAGGCGAATCAGGTGCGTATCGGCGGAGCGTTGAAAATCCGCTTCTATTTCACCGATAGCATATTTTACCCAAGAGTTTGTCATGATTTGGCCTCAGAATAGGGGGCTGATTTATGGCGTAGCATAGCCTGTCGGCGGGAAAAAAGGATTGCCATTTTTCCTGTTTAATCGCCTAATGAGAGAAAATTTTTCTCCTGGTGGCCGCTATGTTAGATAAAACAGACCGTAAGCTGCTGTGCATGCTGCAGCAAGATTGCACCCAGTCGCTGCAGGCGCTGGCGGATGCGGTCAATTTGACCTCGACGCCGTGCTGGAAACGCCTGAAGCGTCTGGAAGACGAGGGCTATATCCGCGGTCGGGTGGCCTTGCTGGATAATGAAAAGCTCGGCCTGGGGCTGACGGCGTTCGTGCTGATCAAAACCCAGCAGCACAGCAGCGAGTGGTATCAGGCTTTTGTGCAGCTGACCAGCCAGATGCCCGAGGTGCTGGCGTTTTACCGCATGGCGGGAGAGTACGACTACCTGATGCAGGTCGAAGTGGCGGACATGAAAAGCTACGACGGCTTTTATAAGCGTCTGGTGAACGGCGTACCGGGCCTCATCGACGTCACCTCGAGCTTTGCCATGGAAAAAATCAAATACACCACCGCGCTGCCGGTGCCGGAGTGAAAAGTTCACCGGACGGGCGGCTCAACGGTGGTATCCTGCTCTGCTGAAGCAGAAAAAGAGACAAATCCCATAAAACCCTGGAATCAAACTGCGTGAGATTATTTGCTCAAATCGGCTGGTACTTCCGCCGGGAGTGGCGCCGCTACCTCGGGGCGGTGGTGCTGCTGATCGTCATCGCCATCCTGCAACTGCTGCCGCCTAAGCTGGTCGGCATCATCGTGGACGGCGTCACCGAAAAACAGATGTCCACCGGCGTGCTGATGGCCTGGCTCGGGTTGATGATCGGTACCGCGATCGTCGTTTACCTGCTGCGCTATGTGTGGCGGGTGTTGCTGTTCGGCGCGTCCTACCAGCTCGCGGTCGAGCTGCGCGAAAACTTTTACCGTCAGCTCAGCCGGCAAAACCCCGCGTTTTACCTGCGTCACCGCACTGGCGATCTGATGGCGCGCGCCACCAACGACGTGGATCGCGTGGTATTCGCCGCCGGTGAAGGCGTGCTGACGCTGGTGGATTCGCTGGTGATGGGGTTGGTGGTGTTGGTGGTGATGAGCACCCAAATCAGCTGGCAACTGACAGTGCTGGCGTTGATCCCGATGCCGTTGATGGCGATCGCCATCAAATATTACGGCGATCAGCTGCACCAGCGCTTTAAATCGGCACAGGCGGCGTTTTCCAGCCTGAACGATCAGGCGCAGGAAAGCATGACCAGCATCCGCATGATCAAGGCCTTCGGGCTGGAAGATCACCAATCCAACCGCTTCGCCGAGGTGGCGGCGCAGACCGGGGCCAAGAACATGCACGTGGCGCGGGTGGATGCGCGCTTCGATCCGACCATTTATATCGCCATCGGTGCGTCTAACCTGCTGGCCATTGGCGGCGGCAGCTGGATGGTGGTGAACGGTTCGCTGACGCTCGGGCAACTGACCAGCTTTGTGATGTATCTCGGCCTGATGATCTGGCCGATGCTGGCACTGGCCTGGATGTTCAACATCGTCGAACGCGGCAGCGCGGCCTACAGCCGCATCCGCAGCCTGCTTGATGAGGCGCCGGCGGTGCAGGATGGCCCACAGGCGCTGCCGGCCGGGCGCGGCGTGCTGGACGTAGATATCCGCGCGTTCCACTACCCGGAAAACCCACATCCGGCGCTGCACGATGTGGCGGTGACGCTGAAACCAGGGCAAATGCTGGGGCTGTGCGGGCCGACCGGGGCCGGTAAATCGACGCTGTTGTCGCTGATCCAGCGTCAGTTCGACGTCGACCAAGGGCAGATCCGCTATCACGGCCTGCCGTTGCCGCAGGTCAAACTTGACGACTGGCGTTCGCGACTGTCGGTGGTGAGCCAAACGCCGTTCCTGTTCTCCGATACCGTGGCGAACAACATCGCGCTGGGCCATCCGGGCGCGACGCAGGCGCAGATCGAACAGGCAGCGCGGCTGGCCAGCGTCCATGAGGACATTTTGCGGTTGCCGCAGGGCTATGACACCGAGGTGGGCGAACGCGGCGTGATGTTGTCGGGCGGGCAGAAACAGCGCATCTCCATTGCGCGTGCGCTGCTGCTGGATGCAGAGATCTTGATCCTCGATGACGCGCTGTCGGCGGTGGACGGCCGTACCGAACACCAAATCCTGCACAACCTGCGCAGCTGGGGGCAAGATCGCACGGTGATCATCAGCGCGCACCGGCTGTCGGCATTGACCGAGGCCAGCGAAATCTTGGTGATGCAGCACGGTGGCGTTGCACAGCGCGGCGATCCGGCGGCGCTGGCGGCGCAGCCGGGCTGGTATCGCGATATGTACCGTTATCAGCAGCTGGAAGCGGCGCTGGACGAAGCGCCGGAAAACGGCGAGGAGGCGTTGGCCAATGAATAAAGTGCAAAAGCTGTGGCCGACGCTGAAGCGGCTGCTGGCCTACGGCTCGCCGTACCGCAAACCGCTGGGGCTGGCGGTGCTGATGCTGTGGATAGCGGCGGCGGCGGAAGTTGCTGGGCCGATCCTGGTCAGCTATTTTATCGATAATTACGTCGCCAAAGGGCAACTGCCGTTGATGATTGTCGGCGGGCTGGCGGCGGCCTACATTCTGCTGGAGTTGCTGGCGGCGGCGCTGCACTACTTCCAGGCGCTGTTGTTCAACCAGGCGGCGGTGGGCGTGGTGCAGCGGTTGCGTACCGACGTGATGGACGCCGCGCTGCGCCAACCGCTCAGCGCCTTTGACACACAACCGGTCGGGCAATTGATCTCGCGCGTTACCAACGACACCGAAGTGATCAAGGATCTGTACGTGATGGTGGTCTCCACGGTGCTGAAAAGCGCCGCGCTGATCGGCGCCATGCTGGTGGCGATGTTCAGCCTCGACTGGCGCATGGCGCTGGTGGCTATCTGCATCTTCCCGGCGGTGTTCGTGGTGATGGGCATCTATCAATACTACAGCACGCCGATTGTGCGCCGGGTGCGCAGTTATCTGGCGGACATCAACGACGGTTTCAACGAAGTGATCAACGGCATGGGCGTGATTCAGCAGTTCCGCCAGCAGGTGCGCTTCGGCGAGCGCATGAGCGCCGCCAGCCAGTCGCATTATCTTGCGCGCATGCAGACCCTGCGGCTCGACGGTTTTCTGCTGCGGCCGCTGCTCAGCCTGTTTTCGGCGCTGGTGCTGTGCGGCCTGTTGATGCTGTTCGGCTTCAGCGGCGAGGGCGTGATTGGCGTCGGCGTCCTCTACGCCTTCATCAACTACCTGGGGCGCCTGAATGAACCGCTGATCGAGCTGACGTCACAGCAGTCGATCCTGCAGCAGGCGGTGGTGGCCGGCGAACGCATTTTCGAGCTGATGGATCGCAGCCAGCAGAGTTACGGTGCCGACGATCGTCCTCTGGCCGGTGGCCGCATCGACATCACCGATCTGAGCTTCGCTTACCGTGCGGACAAAAAGGTGCTGCAGCATATTTCGCTGGCGGTGCCCTCACGCGGCTTCGTGGCGCTGGTCGGACATACCGGCAGCGGCAAGAGCACCTTGGCCAACTTGCTGATGGGCTATTACCCGGTCAGCGAGGGGGAAGTGCGTCTCGATGGACGCCCGATATCCAGCCTGTCGCACCGCACGCTGCGTCAGGGTGTAGCGATGGTGCAGCAGGATCCGGTGGTGATCGCCGATTCGGTACTGGCCAACGTCACGTTGGGGCGTAACATCGAGGAAGACGCCGTTTGGCGGGCGCTGGAAACGGTGCAGTTGGCGAGTCTGGTGCGCGGCTTCCCGCAGGGTATCCACACCCGCCTGGGGGAGCAGGGCAATAACCTGTCGGTCGGGCAGAAACAGCTGCTGGCGATGGCGCGGGTCTTGGTGCAGGCGCCGCAGATTTTGATTCTCGACGAGGCGACTGCCAATATCGACTCGGGCACCGAACAGGCGATCCAGCGGGCGCTGCGTGCGATCCGCGAGCACACCACGCTGGTGGTGATCGCCCACCGCCTCTCAACCATCGTCGATGCCGATTCCATTCTGGTGCTGCATCGTGGCCACGCGGTGGAGCAGGGCAACCATCAACAGCTGCTGGCGCAGCAGGGGCGCTACTACCAGATGTATCAGCTGCAGCTGGCGGGCGAGCAGTTGGCGGAAGCGGTGCGCGAGGAGAGTCAACCCGCCTGATCCCAGGGGCCGCGATCGCGGCCCTTGTTTCTTTCCCACGCACCACAAGCAGGCAACCCGCCTGTGCCATGCCCCCTTTCTGCACTTTTTCGACGCGATGTGCACCAAATCAGTGCGCATTATTTAACCCATTCAAGGTATCGGCGCTGCGCTGCGTCGCGGCGGCGCCCGCGTGTGCGCTAATCCGCTGAATCGTCATGCAAAATTAAATTTGGCACAGCCTTTGCTACATATGACGCGTACCAGGGGTGAGTTTGGGCTTAATTCGTGGAGGGGCAATATGAAGCTGGTGACCGTGGTAATCAAACCGTTCAAGCTGGAGGATGTGCGCGAGGCTCTGTCCTCCGTGGGCATTCAGGGGTTGACCGTAACCGAAGTGAAGGGCTTTGGCCGCCAGAAGGGGCATGCCGAGCTGTATCGCGGCGCCGAATATAACGTCAATTTCTTGCCCAAGGTCAAAATCGATATCGCTATCGCCGACGATCAGTTGGATGAAGTGGTTGATGTGATTAGCAAAGCCGCCTATACCGGCAAAATCGGCGACGGCAAAATTTTCGTTGCCGAATTGCAACGCGTGATCCGCATTCGCACCGGCGAAACCGACGAATCGGCACTGTAACCACGAACTCAGTTAAGCAATGGGGATGGATTGATAATGAAAAGACTGTTATCCATGTTGGGCCTGAGTTCGGTAACCCTGGTTCCTTCTTTGGCCCTGGCCGCCCCGGCGGTCGCCGATAAGGCCGACAACGCCTTTATGATGATCTGCACCGCGTTGGTGCTGTTCATGACGCTGCCGGGCATCGCGCTGTTTTACGGCGGCCTGCTGCGCGGCAAAAACGTGCTGTCGATGCTGACGCAGGTCACCGTCACCTTCGCGCTGGTCTGCGTGCTGTGGGTGCTGTATGGCTACAGCCTGGCGTTCAGCGAAGGCAATGCGGTGTTCGGCGGATTCGAGACGGCGATGCTGAAAGGCATCGGCATCGACAGCGTCACTGGCAGCATCAGCCAGATGATCCACGTCGCTTTCCAAGCCTCCTTCGCCTGCATTACCGTGGCGCTGGTGGTGGGGGGCTTCGCCGAACGCATTCGCTTCTCGGCGGTGCTGATCTTCGCGATCCTGTGGTTCACCCTGTCTTACCTGCCGATCGCGCACATGGTGTGGGGCGGTGGCTATCTGGCCACCGACGGCGCGCTGGACTTCGCCGGCGGCACCGTGGTACACATCAACGCCGCCAGCGCGGGGCTGATCGGCGCCTATCTGCTCGGCAAACGCGCCGGCTTCGGTAAAGAGGCGTTCAAACCGCACAACCTGCCGATGGTGTTTACCGGGGCGTCCATCCTGTATATCGGCTGGTTCGGTTTCAACGCCGGTTCCGCCAGCGCGGCCAACGGCATCGCGGCCCTGGCATTCCTCAACACGGTGGTGGCTACCGCGGGCGCCATTCTCTCCTGGACCTTCGCAGAGTGGGGGCTGCGCGGCAAGCCTTCGCTGCTGGGCGCCTGCTCCGGCATGATCGCCGGGCTGGTTGCGGTGACGCCGGCGGCGGGCACCGTGGGCGTGGGTGGGGCGTTGATCATCGGCCTGGTAGGCGGCGTTGCCGGCCTGTGGGGCGTCGTGACGTTGAAGAAATGGCTGAAAGTGGACGACACCTGCGACGTGTTCGGCGTGCACGGGGTGTGCGGCATTGTCGGCTGTCTGCTGACCGGCGTGTTCACCGCTTCTTCCCTCGGTGGCACCGGCTATGCCGAAGGCGTGACGATGGGCCATCAGGTGTGGATCCAGCTGCTGAGCGTCGTGATTACGCTGGTGTGGTCAAGCGTCGCCGCCTTTATCGCCTTCAAGATTGCGGGCGCGATGGTGGGGCTGAGAGTACCGGAAGAGCAGGAGCGCGAAGGGCTGGATGTCAACAGCCACGGCGAGAGCGCCTACAACCAATAAGACTCGAAGCAGGGCAGTGCGCGAAAGACTAAAATAATGATGAAGCAAAAAGGGGCGATGGAAACATCTCCCCTTACTTTATATTGCGGATTAGGCGTCGCGCTGGCGAATCACCCCTTCCTGCACGGTGGTGGCGACCAGTACTCCGTCGCGAGTGTAGATCTGGCCGCGCACAAAGCCCCGTGCGCCGGAGGCGGAGGAGCTCTCCACCGCGTACAGCAACCAGTCATCCATACGGAACGGACGGTGGAACCACATTGAGTGGTCAATGGTGGCCACCTGCATGCCCGGCTCGAGGAAGCCGACGCCGTGTGGCTGCAGCGCCGTCGGCAGGAAGTTAAAGTCCGACGCGTAGCCCAGCAGATATTGGTGGATGCGCTGATCGTCCGGCATGCTGCCGTTGGCACGGAACCACACGTAGCGATGCGGCTCTTCCACGCTGCCTTTCAACGGATTGTGGAATTTCACCGGGCGCATTTCGATCGGCTTCTGGCCGATAAATTTTTCGCGTACTTTTTCCGGCAGCATATGCGCCAGCTTCTGGGCGATCTCTGACTCGGACAGCAGCCCTTCTGGAGGCGGCACGTCCGGCATCAGGTTCTGGTGCTCGAAACCGGTTTCCGGGCTTTGGAAAGAGGCGGTCATATAGAAAATAGGTTTGCCGTGCTGAATAGCGCTGACGCGACGGGCGCTGAAGCTGTTGCCGTCGCGCAGGGTTTCTACGTCGTAAACGATGGGTTTGCTGCTGTCGCCCGGGCGCAGGAAGTAGCTGTGGAACGAGTGCACGCTGCGCTCGTCCGGCACCGTCTGCTTGGCGGCGTAGAGCGCCTGGCCGACAACCTGTCCACCGAACACCTGGCGCAGCCCCAGATCTTCGCTTTGGCCGCGAAACAGCCCTTCTTCGATTTTCTCCAGATCCAGCAGATCAAGGAGGTTTTGCAATGCCTGGCTCATAAAATTGTTACCTTTCTAATAATCATTTTGCGCAGTGTGCGGAATATCACGGCGTGGCGTCAACATTTTGCATTACAGGGCCGATGAGAATGCTCTTAATCGTGGGCGCCCTGGGCTGTTTAAGTGATTAATAGGCGGGGTAAAGTGGATTTATCAGTGTTTTGTGCTAGGTTTAATAAGTGCGGTGGTGAAAGCCACCAACATGTTGATAATAAAAAAGGAGACCGATCCATGAAACTCTGGCAAATCGTAGGCGGTGCCGCGGCACTGACGATCACGCTGGCAGGATGCGCGCAAAAGAGTGCTGATGTGCCTACACAGGCGGCCGGTAATCCGGCGGCTGCGCAAACGCAGATTCAAGGCCCGGCGGTGACAGGTTCGGTTAATATACGTCAGCGTATTGCGCTGCCGCCGGACGCCGTACTGACGGTCACCCTCTCTGACGCCTCGCTGGCGGATGCACCGTCCAAAGTGATTGCACAGCGCGCGATACGTACTGAAGGGCAACAGGCGCCATTCAACTTTACGCTACCGTACAATCCGTCCGACATCCAACCGAATGCGCGTATCATTCTGAGCGCGGCGGTGACGGTCAACGGGCGACTGATGTTTATTACCGACACTATCCAGGAAGTGGTTAACCGCAACGGTACCCGCGCCGATCTGCTGCTGGTTCCGGTTCAGGGTGTGCCGATTCAGGCTGCGCCAACCGCCATGCAGTAAATTTCCTGCGGTACAGCAAGATGAAATCAACAGCCTTTGCGCTTCGGCCAAAGGCTGTTTTGTTTTACCAGCGCCAGCCGTAGCGCTCGAAATCGACCGTGCTGTGCGGGCCGAAAATAATCCCTTCCGCCAGCAGTGCCTGCTGTTGCCGTTGAAAATCCTCCCCCTGCTGCGAGATCTGTCCGTGCCGGTTGATCACCCGGTGCCAGGGCAGCGCGCTGCCTTCCGGCAAACGCCGCAGCACGCCGCCAACCTGGCGCGCGGCGCGCGGTGAACCGGCCAGCCGGGCGACTTCGCCGTAGGTGGTGACTTTGCCGTAAGGAATGGCGGCCACGATGTGGAATACCCGCTGGCTGAAAGAGGCGTCTTCTGGTTGCATATTGCTGTTCCTGCGCGAGTCAAAACCCAGGCGAAGAGTGTGCCACAGTGCAGGTGGGTAAGAAAACAGCGGTTAGCCCCGGTTGGCTTGCTATTTGGCGGGGCATCGCCGATAATGCCCACCGCTTCGGAGTACAGAAGCCGTCAATGGGGGCCCTGTTGGTTCTCCCGCAACACTAACTTGTGAACTCGGTCAGGTCCGGAAGGAAGCAGCCGCAGCAGGTGACGTGTGTGCCGGGATGTAGCTGGCAGGGTCCCCACCCATTTGGCCTTCGCCAATCCGCACTTTTGCCGTTTCTCTTCTACTCATCGATTATCCCTTTCTGTCATCAGGCAGAGCGACAAGGCATTTCTTTTCTTCCCGCCCTCAATTCTTTTGGATAATGAATTAGCGGTTCTGGATGCAAGCATAATGAGGGGGCGATGGCGTAACCTGTCTCGATTTAAAAAGAAAATTGCTTCCAGGCAATATTATTATTGAAAGGGGGAGTGCAAATGAAGTTTTACTGTCAATAGGAAAAGTACGTATTCAGCTTGAACATTGAAGCCGATAAAAGCATCGGCTCAACGCGTTGGGGGTCTGATTATCTGACATATTTCCAAACGGAGGTGGGGATTTTGTCATACAGTTTGTTCATGGTGAGCTCTGCCAGACGGTGATCGGCCGCTGAGTAAAACAGCTCCAGTTCATCATCGGAAAGCTCGTACTTATTTTTCTCAATAACACGTTCGAGAGTATCAATCGTGGTGCATTTACGTAAACGCATCAGATAGTCGGTTTTAGTCATGGTGGCCTTTAGTTTAATAACCGTAAAAATAGCTCGGGAATAATTATCCCTTAAGTTTTCATTGTCGTACAGATGTCCTCTCCTGAGAACATTCTGAATAATCTCGCCTTGGTTTTTTGCCAGCGGCGCAGGTCGGAATCATTGATACCGTAACTGCTGAACAGCGTATAGGTATCATCGAGATATTCTTCGACTAACTCCGACAGGTCAGATTCGTCCATGTATTTAATTTTATAGCTCATCACAAACGAAGCGATATGTTCGATCAACTCATTAAGCTGCAGGTTGACGGAGGACGTCGGATCGTTGACCCACCCATGATGACTGTCTCCCAGGGTAGCGATACCTTCATCATACAAATTTTCGCACAAGAATTTGAGCTGAGCAATGTCGTGTCGCTTAGGCGAATACTCATCCATATCATCCCCTCCGTAAGTCTTAATTGCGGTGTGATAACACTATGTGAGTAAGCTGATTTACATCATGGACGGAGGCAGCTTAACGGTCTTTAAATAAACTTCCCGTAAAGTGAATATAAATCATTTTTTCGCGTTTGGCCTGTAGTTATTACGTAAACTTACAATTCATCCGCTGTAGATGGACGTGAGTTATCAATGATGTCGAAGATTAAACCCCGTTCTGTCACACGGAACCGGACGCTATCGCTGAGAGTGTCTTCGCTGTTGATATCCAGGCAGGCATTAAAAATGCCCCACTTATAACGATAACTCATTGAATAATCGCTACCACCCTGTTGCACTATATCAAGTATTTCTAATGAATCTTCGGCATAGCGTGCGCTTTCAGAATAAAAACTGAGTCCGCTGGTCAGCGCAGGCACTAACTCCGCTATATTGTCATTAATCACTTTCTTTAATTTGTTAACAGAAAGTGCGTTGACATCCAGGTTACAGGCAAGGGTAACAAGCATTAATCTCGGCCAACAGCAATGTTATCTGCTTATCTTACTCCTTTTCCTCCCTCGTCGGTAAATTTTTCGATTTACCGCTGTTCTTTACCTTACGCCAACATTTCAACCGAATGGGAATATCCCTGGATT
This sequence comes from Serratia bockelmannii, assembly GCF_051803255.1. Taxonomy (NCBI): domain Bacteria; kingdom Pseudomonadati; phylum Pseudomonadota; class Gammaproteobacteria; order Enterobacterales; family Yersiniaceae; genus Serratia; species Serratia bockelmannii. The sequence continues at coordinate 1,098,671 of NZ_CP196512.1, forward strand.
TGATAAGGAAGCTTGGGGGGAAAGTGCCGCTGCGCGAGAGATTGTTACGTTCCGTTGCATTATTGTCGCGCCATAGCTTGAGATGCGACAGTGTATGTGATGTTATATTATAACTATAAACCCATCATTTTTGGCTACGACATTGACTCCCACTTCGCAACATGACGCCACGCCGTCACTGAATTCGTTGTTCACCACCTCTGCTGCCGCGCGTTGCGCAGGTGCCGTTATGCTGCTGGCCCTGCTGTGGCTCGGCATCTTCTGGGCGGTGTCGCTGCCATGATTACCTTGCGTCAGCTGGCGATAGGCTATGGCGCCACGCCGCTTTTCCCGCCGCTGAGCGGGCAGTTTACCGCCGGATCGCTCACCGCGGTGGTGGGCGTCAACGGGGCAGGTAAGTCGACGCTGCTGAAAACCTTCGCCGGATTGTTGCCGCCGCTGGGCGGCAGCCTGAGTTTTATCGGCGGAAAGCCGCCGCGCAGAGCTTATCTACCGCAACAGGCGGAGCTGGATCGGCAATTCCCGATTGCGGTAAGCGATCTGGTGGCGATGGGCTGTTGGCCGCAAAGTGGCATGTTCGGCGGCATGAGCAAGCGTGCGGCGAGCCAGGTCAACGAGGCGTTGGCGAGCGTTGGCATGAGCGCGCTGGCGCACACTCCGGTGGGTGAACTGTCCGGCGGCCAGCTGCAGAGGGGGTTGTTTGCGCGCCTGCTGGTCCAACAGGCGCCGCTGATTTTGCTGGATGAACCTTTCACCGGTATCGACAGCGCCACCACGCAAATTTTGCTGCAGGTGATTGCACAACTGCACCGGCAGGGGAAAACGGTGATCGCCGTGCTGCACGATATGTCGATGGTCGCCGAGCATTTTTCACAGGTACTGTTGCTGACGCCGCAGGCTTGCCACTGGGGCGCGGCCAAGCGGGTGCTGGAACAGGTGCCGAGGTATCACGCCGCCGAACGGCAGCCGGATCTGCGGGCGGTGGCGCCATGATGTTGTTGCATGGGCTTATCGATCCTTTCCTCTCTTTCGGTTTTATGCGCCGCGCGCTCATGGCCTGTCTGGCGTTGTCGCTCAGCGCCGCCCCGCTGGGCGTGTTTCTGCTGCTGCGCCGCATGAGCCTGGTCGGGGACGCATTGTCCCACGCGGTGTTGCCGGGCGCGGCGATCGGTTATCTGATCTCCGGCATGTCGCTGGTGGCGATGGGGGTGGGCGGTTTTATCGCCGGGTTGGCGGTGGCGATGCTGTCCGGCCTGGTGAGCCGCCGCACGCCGTTAAAAGAAGATGCCAGCTTCGCCGGGTTCTATCTGGGGTCACTGGCGCTGGGGGTCACGCTGGTCTCGCTGCGCGGTTCCAGCGTGGATCTGCTGCACGTGCTGTTCGGTTCGATTTTGGCGGTGGATGCGCAGGCCATGCTGATGGTCGGTGCGATCGCCTCGGTTTCGCTGCTGGCATTGGCGGCGCTGTACCGCGCGTTAGTGATCGAATCCTTCGACGTCACTTTTCTGCGCGTCAACGCCCCGCGCCGGTTGGCGCTGATCCACGGCCTATTTCTGGCGCTGGTTGTGGTCAATCTGGTGGCAGGATTCCAGATCCTCGGCACCCTGATGTCGGTGGGGCTGATGATGCTGCCCGCCGCCAGCGCGCGCTTCTGGGCGCGCAATCTGCCGCAGACGCTGGCGACGGCGATGGGTATCGGCGCGCTGTCCAGCGTGATTGGGCTGGTGTGGTCCTATTACGCGTCGTTGCCTGCCGGCCCGGCGATCGTGCTCAGCGCCAGCGTCATCTTTTTCGTCTCGATCCTGTTTGGAACGCGCGGAGGCATTTGCGCCTTCGCGCGCCGTTGAGAAGTGCCATTTGCAAGGAGAAAGTATGAAACGTTTACCTATATCGCTGGCGGTTGCTGCTCTGCTGGCCAGCCCATGGGCGATGGCGAAGACCGTCGACGCCGTCGCCAGCTTTTCCATTCTGGGTGATATCGTCAAAGAGGTGGGCGGCGATCACGTCAAGGTCAGCACGCTGGTGGGGCCGGATGGCGATCCGCACAGCTTCGAGCCTTCGCCGCAGGACGGCAAGAAGCTGGCTCAGGCTGATGTGGTGTTCGTCAGCGGTCTGGGGCTGGAAGGGTGGATCGATCGCTTGGTCAGCGCTTCGGGTTATAAAGGGCAGGTGATCACCGCTTCACAGGGGATCAGTACCCGCCAGATGGAAGAGGACGGCAAACCGATTACCGATCCTCACGCCTGGAACAGCATGAAAAACGGCGTACAGTACGCCACTAACGTGATGAACGCCCTGATTGCCGCCGATCCCGAGGATGCCAACTATTTTCGCCAGCGCGGAGCCGGATACATTCAGCAGCTGCAAAAGCTGGACCAGTGGGCCAAAACCCAGTTCGCCGCAGTGCCACCACAGAAACGTAAGGTGCTGACCAGCCATGATGCGTTTGGCTACTTTGGGCAAGAGTATGGCGTCACCTTCCTTGCCCCGGTCGGGTTTTCCACCGAGGCCGAAGCCAGCGCCAGCGACGTGGCCAATCTGATCAAGCAAATCAAACAGGAAAAGGTCAACGCTTACTTTATCGAAAATCAGACCGATCCGCGGTTGGTGAAACAGATCGCCGCCGCCACCGGCGCCAAGGCGGGCGGCGAGCTGTACCCTGAAGCGCTCTCCCGCGCGGGCGGCCCGGCGGCCACCTATGAGCAGGCGTTCAAGCACAATGTCGACGCGCTGCTGAGCAGCATGAAGTAATCTCCGCCCCCGCCTGCCGGCGGGGGACGGCTTGCAGGTACTTTCTCGCCGTAAAAAAAAAGCCCCGTTGAGCAGCAACGGGGCTTTGCGACAGATGACACTTTGGAGTTAACGCTTTTTCTTACGTCCCTGTACCGCTTTGAATCGCGGATTGCTTTTACAGATCACATAGATGCGGCCACGACGACGCACGACTTTGCAATCCGGGTGGCGGTTTTTCGCCGAACGCAATGAACTCAATACCTGCATGGGATTTCCTTGTTACTTATTGCCGATAAAGCGGCCAAAGCGCTGCTGGAAGCGCGCCGTGCTGCCTTCTTTGGAATAGTCTTTCTGCTTGCCGGTGTAATACGGATGCGAAGCAGAAGAGACGTCAAGGGTGACATACGGCCAGCTTTCGCCGTCCAGTTCGATGGTGCGATCGGTTTTGATGGTCGATCCCACTTTGAAGTAGGCATTGGCGCTGACGTCGTGGAACACCACGGTGCGGTAATCGGGGTGGATGCCGGGTTTCATAATGGCTCTCTCGTGTAATGTTATACTATAACAATAATTATGCGCCGACCTGGCATCGCGATCAAGCGCAAATTGCACACAAAAGTGAATTAATGAGAACGGTTTGCATTAAGCAACTGAAGCAAAAGAAAAAGGCCGCATGCGCGGCCTTTTCGGTTATCGGGTAGAGATCCCTTCACTGAGCGATCAGTGGTGTTCTACCGGATGGCTGTGTTCCAGGTCTTCGTTCTTCTTGCTGAAGCGGCGGCGAACCACCACGAAGAACACCGGCACGAAGAAGATCGCCAAGACGGTGGCGGTGATCATCCCGCCCATTACGCCGGTACCTACCGCGTTCTGTGCGCCGGAGCCTGCGCCGCTGCTGATAACCAGCGGCAGAACCCCGAGGATGAAGGCCAGAGATGTCATGAGGATTGGACGCAAACGCATACGCACCGCTTCCAACGTCGCTTCGATCAGACCTTTGCCTTCTTTCTCCATCAGATCCTTGGCGAACTCAACGATCAGGATGGCGTTCTTCGCCGATAGACCTATGGTGGTCAGCAGCCCCACCTGGAAGTACACGTCGTTGTTCATGCCGCGCATCGTCGCGGCCAGCAACGCCCCGATAACCCCCAGCGGCAATACCAGCATGACCGAGAACGGCACGGACCAGCTTTCATACAGCGCTGCCAGACACAGGAACACCACCAGAATCGAGATGGCGTATAGCGCCGGCGCCTGGTTGCCCGACAGACGTTCCTGATAGGACATACCGGTCCAGTCGTAACCGATGCCACTTGGCAGTTTGGATGCCAGCTGTTCCATCAGGTTCATCGCTTCACCGGTACTCTTGCCCGGTGCGGCCTGGCCCAGAATTTCCATCGACGGCAGGCCGTTATAGCGTTCCAGACGCGGTGAGCCGTATTCCCACTTCGCCGAAGAGAAGGCGGAGAATGGCACCATCTGGCCGCTGGTACCGCGCACGTACCACTTGTTGATGTCTTCCGGCAGCATACGGAACGGCGCGTCGGCCTGTACATACACCTTCTTCACACGACCGCGGTCGATGAAGTCGTTGACGTACGAACCACCCAGGGCGGTGCTCAGCGTGCTGTTGATGGTAGTGATGCTGACGCCCAGCGCCTTGGCTTTCTCCTGATCGACGATCAGTTTGAACTGCGGTGTATCTTCCAGGCCGTTCGGGCGCACACCCACCAGCACGTCCGGATGCTGAGCAACCATGCCCAACAGCTGGTTACGCGCTTCGGTCAGTTTTTCGTGCCCCAGGCCACCCTGGTCAATCAGCTCGAAGTCGAAGCCGGTTGCGGTACCGAGTTCGATGATCGCCGGCAGGTTGAACGGGAACACCAGGCCTTCTTTAATCTGCGAGAAGGCACCCATGGCACGGCCCGCGATCGCCTCGACCTTGTTCCCGGCCCCTGGACGCTCACCCCAGTCTTTCAGGCTGACGAATGCCAGGCCGTTGTTCTGGCCGTTACCGTTGAAGCCGAAGCCCGCGACGGTAAACACCGAAACCACGTTGTCCTTTTCCTTGTTCAGGAAGTAGTCGGAGACTTCTTCCAGCACTTTGTTGGTACGGGACTCGGTGGCACCGGCAGGCAACTGCACCATGGTCAACAGGATGCCCTGATCTTCGTCCGGCAGGAACGAGGAAGGCAGGCGCAGGAACAGCAGGCCCATGCCAACCACGATCAACAGGTAGATGATCAGATAGCGGCCGGTGCTGCGCAGGATGTTGCCCACGCTGTCGGTATAGTGATGCGTGCTCTTCTCGAACATGCGGTTAAACCAGCCGAAGAAGCCTGTTTTAACCCCGTGATCGCCTTTCGGGATCGGTTTGAGTAGGGTGGCGCACAGCGCCGGCGTCAGGATCAAGGCCACCAGCACCGACAACGCCATCGCGGACACGATGGTGATCGAGAACTGGCGATAGATGGCGCCGGTTGAACCGCCGAAGAACGCCATCGGCACGAATACCGCCGACAGCACCATGGCGATACCCACCAGCGCGCCCTGGATCTGGCCCATCGATTTACGGGTAGCTTCTTTCGGCGGCAGCCCCTCTTCGGACATGACGCGCTCGACGTTTTCCACCACCACGATGGCGTCATCCACCAGCAGGCCGATCGCCAACACCATGCCGAACATCGTCAGGGTGTTTATCGAGAAGCCGAACGCGGCGAGGATCGCAAAGGTCCCCAGCAGTACTACCGGCACCGCGATGGTTGGGATCAGCGTCGCGCGGAAGTTCTGCAGGAACAGATACATCACCAGGAAGACCAGGATGATGGCTTCGATCAGCGTTTTCACCACTTCGTTGATGGAGATTTTAACGAATGGGGTGGTGTCGTACGGATAAACCACTTTCATCCCTTGCGGGAAGAATGGCGCCATCTTGGCCAGCTCGTCTTTCACACCTTTGGCAGTGTTCAAGGCGTTGGCGCCGGTCGCCAGTTTGATACCCAGGCCGGCGGCAGGCTTGCCGTTGTAGCGAGCGGTAACGGCATAGCTTTCCGCGCCGCGCTCGATGTGAGCGACGTCGCGCAGGCGTACCTGAGAACCGTCGGTATTCACTTTCAGCAGGATCTTGCCGAACTCTTCCGGCGAAGTCAGACGGGTCTGCGCGATGATCGAGGCGTTCAACTGCTGCCCCGGCACCGGCGGCAGGCCGCCCAGCTGGCCTGCGGCGATCTGGTTGTTCTGCTCGGTGATGGCGGAGGTCACGTCCGTGGTCGTCAGCTGGAAGTTGTTCAGCTTGTTCGGATCCAGCCAGATACGCATCGCGTACTGGGCACCGAACAGCTGCACTTCACCCACGCCGGACGAACGGCTGATCGGGTCCTTGATGTTGGACGCCACGTAGTCCGCAATATCGTCCTGAGTCATGTTCGGATCGTCGGAAACGAAGCCGGCCACCATCAGGAAGCTGCTGCTGGATTTTTCTACTTTCAGGCCCTGTTGCTGAACTTCTTGCGGCAGCAACGGGGTGGCCAACGACAGTTTGTTCTGAACCTGAACCTGCGCGATGTCAGGATCGGTGCCGGAATCAAACGTCAGGGTAATGGTGACGCTACCAGAGGAATCACTGGTGGAGGACATGTACATCAGGTTATCGATACCGTTCATGTTCTGTTCGATAATCTGCGTGACGGTATCCTGCACCGTTTTGGCATCTGCGCCCGGGTAGTTGGCGGAAATACTCACCGCCGGCGGTGCAATAGTGGGATACTGCGCGATTGGCAGTTTCATTATTGCAAGCACCCCCGCCAACATGACGATGATGGCGATTACCCAGGCGAAAATCGGGCGATCTATAAAGAACTTAGCCATGTATTACAGGCTCCTTTTTATGACTTCTGCGCTTCAGACTGCGGCTGTTTTTGCGCCTGAGTGTCAACTTCCTGCACTTTTACCTGCGCGCCCGGATGCACTTTCATCAGGCCGGAGACGATCACGCGATCGCCGGATTTCAGGCCATCGGTAACCAGCCATTTGTCGCCGATCGCCTGGTCGGCCTTCAGCGTGCGCAGTTCAACTTTGTCGTCTGCCCCTACCACCAACGCCGTCGCGTCGCCGCGCGGGTTGCGGGTAACGCCTTGCTGAGGCACCAGCAGCGCATCGCTGCGCACGCCTTCGTCCAGACGGGCGCGTACGAACATGCCCGGCAACAGCGTATCGTTCGGGTTAGGGAACAGGGCGCGAATGGTGATGGAGCCAGTGGTTTCATCGACGGTGACGTCAGAGAACTCCAGCGTGCCTTCCTGCGCGTATTCGGTGCCGTTTTCCAGCATCAGTTTCACTTTTGCCTTGCCGTTTTCCTGCTTCAGCGCGCCGCTGGCCAGCTCTTGCTTCAGGCGCAGGAAATCAGTGCTTGACTGGGTGACGTCGACATACATCGGATCCAGCTGCTGCACGGTAGACAGTGCGGTTGCCTGGCCGTTGCTGACCAGTGCGCCTTCGGTCACGGCGGACTTGCCGATGCGGCCGGAGATCGGAGAGGTCACCTTGGTGTACGCCAGGTTGATGCGCGCGGTTTCCACGGCGGCCTTGGCGGCCACGACGGCGGCGTCCGCCTGCTGCAGCGTGGAGACGGCGTTGTCGTAGTCCTGTTTACTGATGTAGCTCGTGCCCAGCAATGGCTTGTAGCGGTTTACCGTCACGCGTGCGATGGAAGCGCTGGCCTGTGCTTTGGCCAAATCGCCTTTCGCGCTGTCGTAGCTGGCTTGATAGGTTGCGGGATCGATTTGGTACAGAGACGTCCCGGCCTTGATATCGCTGCCTTCAACGAAGTTGCGCTTCAGGATGATGCCGCTGACCTGAGGGCGAACTTCGGCGATACGATACGCAGCGGTGCGGCCAGGAAGATCGGTAGTAATGTTGAGAGGCTCAGCCTTCAAGGTGACTACGCCCACTTCAGGCGCCTGTTGTTGGGCGCCTTGCTGTTGGGTTTCTTTATCGTTACATCCTGTTAGCACTAAGCTGCCTGAAAGCATCAGAACGGCCGCCAGAGGCGTTAACCCTCTGTTTTTGTTCATAGAAAAACCTCAAGTGTCCGATTTCAAAATGATCAATGGATCACAAGCTTTAAAACCCATTGCTGCGTTAATTATATGTGCGTGCTATGGTACATACATTCGCGAATGTATGTAAATCACACTCCCCCTAAATAACAATGCCATGGCACGAAAAACCAAACAGCAGGCGCAAGAAACCCGACAGCAAATCCTTGATGCTGCGGTGAGAGAGTTCTCTGAACGTGGCGTTGCTGCAACGTCACTGACAGATATTGCCACCGCTGCCGGGGTTACGCGTGGAGCCATCTACTGGCACTTCAAGAATAAGGTAGACCTGTTTAATGAAGTTTGGGAATCTACCGAGCCGAAAATTGACCAGCTCGAAACAGAGTATCAGGCAAAGTTTCCCGATAATCCACTGCGGGTTATCCGAGAAATTCTGATTTACATTCTGACGTCTACGGTTGAAGACGGCCGTAGGCGGGCGTTGATGGAAATTATATTCCACAAATGCGAGTTTGTCGGTGAAATGATGCCGCTGCTGGATTCGCGCAAGGTGCTGTACCTCGCCGGCTATGAACGCATCGAAGCGGTGCTGTATAACTGCATTCACCACGGGCAATTGCCCGCCGATTTACATACCCGCCGTGCGGCGATCATCCTGCGCGGTTATATCACCGGCCTGATGGAAAACTGGCTGTTTATGCCGGAAAGTTTCGATCTGCGGGCCGAAGCCGAAGCGCTGGTGGACGCGTTTTTGGAGATGCTGCAGTTTTGCCCCACCTTGCGCCTCAAACCCAACGCGGTGACGCCTGACGCCGACCGCCTTCCTTTATAAGGAGAGATTTCATGTCATCAGTTGTTCTTATTGCCAATGGCGCCGCCTATGGCCATGAATCCTTGTTCAATGCGCTGCGGTTGGCCATCGCCATGAAAGAGCAGCAGAGCAGCCTCGACCTGCGGCTGTTTCTGATGTCCGACGCGGTGGTGGCCGGGCTGGCCGGACAGCAGCCGCACGAAGGGTACCATCTGCAGCAGATGCTGGAGATCCTCACCGCGCAGCAGGTGCCGGTCAAGCTGTGCAAGACCTGCGCCGACGCGCGCGGCGTCAGCCGCTTGCCGCTGGCGGACGGCGTGGCGATCGGCACCTTGGTCGAGCTGGCGCAGTGGACGCTGGCGGCGGAGAAAGTGCTGACTTTCTGATTTCGCGACAACGAGACATCACCGGCAACGTTTTTGTTGTTCGTTGCCCGCCGGCGGTCGTGATAATCTTCAGGCTTCTTTACCGATCCGAAGCCAAATCATGCATCGCTGGTTGACTCTGCCTTCTCTGGCGCCGCTCTCGTTTGTCGGCGCATGCCGGCGGCGCATCGCCGCCGTGACACTCTTTTTCCTGATTTTTGCGTGTTGCTTGCCGGCACAGGCGGCGCTGAACGGCGATCTGCCGCAGCGCAGCGAAGTGCAAAGCCAGCTGGAAACGCTGAACAAACAAAAAGCCCTGACGCCGGTCGAAAAGCTCTCCCAGCAGGATTTGACCCGCACGCTGGAACTGCTGGATGCCATCGAGCGCAACCGGCAAGACGTCGCACAGCTTAAACAGCAGGTGCAGCAGGCGCCGGCGAAGCTCAATCAGGTCACCGCCGAACTGGATGCGCTGAAGCAGCCGACGGACAACGCGGCCGCGCGCGCCGCGCTGTTGCCGCTGTCGCTGCGCCAGCTGGAAAGCCGGCTGTATCAAACGCTCGACGAGCTGCAAAGCGCGCAGGAGAGCCTCTCGACCTACAACAGCCAACTGGTGTCGCTGCAAACCCAGCCTGAACGGGTGCAGAGCACCATGTACGCCGCTTCGCAGCGCCTGCAGGAGATCCGCAGCCAGCTCAGCGGCCAGACGCCGGGGCAAGATTCGCTGCGCAATAGCCAGCAGGTCATGCTGGCCACCGAACAGGCGCTGCTCAACGCGCAGTTGGAGCTGCAGCGCAAGAGCCTGGAAGCCAACACCACGCTACAAGATCTGCTGCAAAAACAGCGTGATTACACCACGGCACATATCGATGCGCTGGATCGGTCGGTGCAGCTGCTGCAGGAGCTCGTCAACAGCAAGCGCCTGACGCTGTCTGAAAAAACCGCCAAAGAGGCGCAGAACCCGGAAGACGCCACCGATATCCAGCACGATCAGCTGGTCAGCAAGCAGCTGGACGTCAACCGACAGTTGAGCCAACAGCTGATTGCCGCCACCGAAGAGAGCAACACCCTGTTCCAGCAGAATATTCGGGTCAAAAACTGGCTCGATCGCGGTCTGCAGGCGGAACGTAACCTGAAAGAGCAGATCCAGGTGCTGAAGGGCAGCCTGGTGCTGTCGCGCATTCTGTATCAGCAGCAGCAGAGCCTGCCGCAGGGCACGCTGCTGGCTGATATAGACACGCGCATCGCCGATCTGCGGCTGGAGCAGTTCGATATCAATCAGCAACGCGACGATCTGTTCAAGGGCGAAGATTACATCAATCAGCTGGTGGCAGAGAGCAAGGAAAAGGCCGGCCCGGAAGTGATCGACGCGCTGAACGAGATTGTCGACATGCGCCGCGAACTGCTGGATCAGCTGAACAAGCAGCTCAGCAACCAGCTGTCGCTGTCGATCAACCTGCAGATCAACCAACAGCAGCTCACCAGCGTCTACGGCTCGCTGCAGGATACGCTGACCCAACAGATTTTCTGGGTCAACAGCAACAAGCCGGTCGATCTGGCGTGGCTGAAGGCAATGCCGGAGGCGGTGCGCGATCAGCTCGCCGGGCTCGATATCAAATTCGACGGCGGCAAGCTATTGCAGGGCGGCTTGAATGCGCTGGTGTTCCTGATCCCGTTGCTGTTGGCGATCGGGGTATTGCGCTGGCGCTACCGGTTGATCGACAGTCATTTGCAAAAGCTGGCCAACGACGTGGGGCAACTGAAGCGCGACGGCCAGCTGCACACGCCGAAGGCCATCGCGCTGACCTTGCTGAAGGTGTTGCCTGGCGCCGCGCTGCTGCTCGGCGTCGGTTTCTGGATGTATCGCGCGGATTTGGGTATCAGCGACTTTATTTGGGCGTTGTCGCAGCAGCTGGCGTTGTCGTGGCTGGTGTTCGGCTTCAGCTATCGCATGCTGAAACCGGGCGGCATCGCCGAGCGGCATTTCAACTTCGGCGCTAACCTGTGCGCGCATTACCGCCGCCAGACGCTGCGGCTGGGGCTGGCGCTGCAGCCGCTGATCTTCTGGTCGGTATTGGGCGAGAAAGCGCCGCTGCGTCTGGTGGAAGACGTCATCGGCCAGATCGTGGTGATGTTGACGCTGGCGCTGCTTGCGGTGCTGGTGTTCCCGCTGTGCCGCGACAGCTGGCGTGAAAAGGGCTCGCATGCCGTGCGGCTGGTGGTGGTGACCGCGCTTGCAGCCACACCGCTGATCCTGCTGGGGCTGATGTTCGCCGGTTACTTCTATACCACGCTGCGGCTGGCCAGCCGCTGGATAGACAGCCTGTATCTGTTCTTCCTGTGGAATATCGTGTATCTGACTGCCCTGCGCGGCCTGAGCGTGGCGGCGCGGCGTTTGGCCTACCGGCGCGCGCTGGCGCGGCGGCAAAACGTGGTGAAAGAGGGGGCCGAAGGCGGCGAAGCGGTGGTGGAAGAGCCGCCGCTAGCGCTCGATCAGATCAACCAGCAGTCGCTGCGCCTGACCACCCTGGTGCTGTTCGCCATCTTCGCCAGCGCCTTCTACGCCATTTGGTCGGATCTGGTGACGGTCATCGCTTATCTGGACAGCATCACGCTGTGGCATTACACCAGCACCGTAGCGGGCAGCAGCGTGTCGCAGGCGGTGACGCTGGGTAACATGATGGTGGCGATCGCCGCGGTGATCGTCGCTTATGTGCTCACCCGCAACTTGCCCGGCCTGCTGGAGGTGGTGGTGCTGTCGCGGCTGCAGCTGCGGCAGGGGGCGTCTTATGCCATCACCACCGTGCTCACTTACCTGATTACCGCCGTGGGCGCCGTGGTTGCGCTGGGATCGCTCGGCGTATCCTGGGACAAACTGCAATGGCTGGCCGCCGGTCTGACGGTCGGGCTGGGCTTTGGCCTGCAGGAGATCTTCGCCAACTTCGTCTCCGGCCTGATCATTCTGTTCGAACGCCCGATCCGCATCGGCGATACCATCACCATCGGCACCTTCTCCGGTTCGGTCAGCAAGATCCGCATTCGCGCCACCACCATTACCGACTTCGACCGTAAAGAGGTGATCATTCCGAACAAGGCGTTCGTCACCGAGCGGCTGATCAACTGGTCACTGTCCGACACCATCACCCGCGTGCTGATCAAGGTGGGCGTGGCCTACGGTTCCGATCTCGACAAGGTGAAAAAGGTGCTGCTGCAGGCGGCGCACGACAACCCGCGGGTGATGACCGATCCCGAACCGCAGGTGTTCTTCCTCAACTTCGGCGCCAGCACGCTGGATCACGAACTGCGGCTCTATGTGCGGGAACTGCGCGATCGCAGCTACACGGTGGACGAACTGAACCGCTCAATCGACCGCTTGTGCCGGGAAAACGACATCGACATTGCCTTCAATCAGCTGGAGGTGTATCTGCATAACCAGCAGGGCAATGAAGTGCAGGAAGTGAAAAGAACGCTCTCGCCGGATGAAGGCGGCCAGACGGCGGGCTGATGTGCGTTGAAAGATGGAAGGGACAGCGGTGCTGTCCCTGGTTACTGTCCGGCAGGCAGATAGGGAGAGGTGACGCCGGCGCGCTGCAGCTTTTCCTGATAATCCCGTTTGACGATATCCAGTGCTGCCAACGCGGTAGCCGGATCGATCTCGTTGCATTCCAGCAGGTAAATCAAGTCTACCGCCAGCTGCAGTTCGGGTGAGGCATTTTCCAGAGACATAGCACCTGCGCTTATTAATTAATGGGATGAAAAACTCGTGTCTCGCCAGAGTATAGTGAACCCGGCGCGCAACCGGGAATAATCATTAAAATATTGTGATAAATCTTCAAAAACCGTTTTCTTTGCGCTCGATATTGCGCTCGATGCGCGCCAGCGCCTGACGGCAGCGCATCAGTCTCCCCTCCAGCGCCGCCAGCTCGTGCTGCAGCTTTTGCTGCGCCGCCAGTGTGGTCTGGCGCCCCAGCAGGCTTTCCCGATCCTGAATCATGGCGATCAGCCGGCGTTCGTAATCCTGGTGCTCGGCCAGCTTGTGGTACAGATCGGCCTCGGGGGCTTCCTTCGGCTGATTCTTGCGCCGTAGCGCCTGGGTTGCCAGCTCGCGCTGCAGGGCAGAGATTTGGGCAACCAGTTTTTCGGCCAGAAAGGCCACCTGGCTGGCGCGGCTGTCGTTAGCGGCGTTTTGCAGCTGGGCGAAGTTTTTCTCCACCTCGGCCAGGTAGTCGCGCAGCCGCGTGCCGCGGTTGGCGAACAGGGCGACGTCGAACCGCGCCTGCGGGATCGGGGCGTCGCCGCGCGGAGTGACTTCGGCCGCCAGCGCCGCGATCTGCTGCGCCAACACCTGTAATAGACGCTGAGTGCTCACATAAGCTCCCTCTTGATTTCAACAGGCGTAAGCTTGCCCGCGATGCCGCCCTGAAACAAGCGCCGCATGCATATTCCGCCGGCGCGGCGCCGATGCTACAGTAAGCCGCAACCGATTGAGGAGCGAAGAGCCGCATGAAGCGAGGGTTATTGATCATTTTGGGCTGGCTGGCGGTGGTGCTGGCGACGTTGGGCGTGGTGCTGCCGCTGTTGCCGACCACGCCGTTCCTGCTGTTGGCTGCCTGGTGCTTCGCCCGCTCTTCGCCGCGCTTTCATCACTGGCTGCTGTACCGTTCCTGGTTTGGCCCTTATCTGCGCCACTGGCAGCAGCATCGCGCGCTGCCGCCGGGAGCGAAGTGGAAGGCGGTGCTAGTGATCGTGCTGACCTTCGCCTGTTCGCTGTGGCTGGTGAAAATCTGGTGGGTGCGCGGTCTGTTGCTGCTGATGTTGGCTATTTTGCTGACCTTTATGCTGCGCCTGCCGGTTATTGACCTGTCGCAACAAAAACAGCGCTGATTGTGCGCCGCTGGTTGCATTTGTCCGCCAGTTTGCATAGATTTGGGCGTTTTCGTGCGCGGATCGCCTGCCATTCCTTCTCCGGTGTGTTTCACCCAGAGGCGGCGGGTGAGCGGCGCGCCGGTTTTCAGGCAGCTTTATCAGGCAACAATTATGACCGCTACTGCGCAGCAGCTTCAGTTTATTAAAGACAGTATCAAAACCATCCCGGATTATCCGAAGCCGGGCATCCTGTTCCGCGACGTGACCAGCCTGCTGGAAAACCCGTTGGCCTACGCCGCCAGCATCGAGCTGCTGGTTGAGCGCTATCGCGAAGCGGGCGTGACCAAGGTGGTGGGTACCGAAGCGCGTGGTTTCCTGTTCGGTGCGCCCGTCGCGCTGGCGCTGGGCGTCGGTTTCGTGCCGGTGCGCAAACCGGGCAAACTGCCGCGTGCCACGCTCAGCGAAAGCTATGAGCTGGAGTACGGTACCGACAAGCTGGAGATCCACACCGACGCCATCACCGCGGGTGACAAAGTGCTGGTGGTGGACGATCTGCTGGCGACCGGCGGCACCATCGAAGCGACCACCAAACTGATCCGCCGCCTGGGCGGTGAAGTAAAAGACGCCGCGTTCATCATCAACCTGCCGGATCTGGGCGGGGAAGCGCGTCTGAACAAGCTGGGTATCGACTGCTACTGCCTGGTGGACTTCGCCGGCCATTGATGCGGCATCGCCCCTTGGGCACAACGGCCTCGCGGATCGCCGCGGGGCTGTGTTAGCATGACCCTCCAGATTACTCGACTTCTCCGGTATTAATGAGCTATCAGGTTCTCGCCCGTAAGTGGCGCCCTCAAACGTTCGCAGACGTGGTCGGCCAGGAACATGTCCTGACCGCGCTGGCCAACGGCCTCTCGCTGGGGCGGATCCATCACGCCTATCTGTTCTCGGGCACCCGCGGCGTGGGGAAAACCACCATCGCCCGCCTGCTGGCCAAAGGCCTGAACTGTGAAACCGGCATCACCGCCACGCCGTGCGGCCAATGCGACAACTGCCGTGAGATCGAACAGGGGCGTTTCGTCGATCTGATCGAGATCGACGCCGCTTCCCGAACCAAGGTGGAAGATACCCGCGATCTGCTGGACAACGTTCAGTACGCGCCGGCGCGCGGCCGCTTCAAGGTCTACCTGATCGATGAAGTGCACATGCTCTCGCGCCACAGCTTCAACGCGTTGCTGAAGACGCTGGAAGAGCCGCCATCGCACGTGAAATTCCTGTTGGCCACCACCGATCCGCAAAAATTGCCGGTGACCATTCTTTCCCGCTGCCTGCAGTTTCACCTCAAAGCGCTGGACGTCGATCAGATCCGTCAGCAGCTGGAAACGGTGCTGACGGCGGAGCAGATCACCAGCGACGCCCGCGCGCTGCAACTGCTGGCGCGCGCCGCCGACGGCAGCATGCGCGATGCGCTGAGCCTGACCGATCAGGCGATCGCCATGGGGCAGGGGCAGGTGACCGCCGCCACCGTCAGCCAGATGCTCGGCACGCTCGATGACGAGCAGCCGCTGGCGATCCTCGAAGCGCTGGTCAGCGCCGACGGCGAAAAGGTGATGGCGCAGGTCGCGCAGGCCGCTTCGCGCGGCGTGGACTGGGAAAACCTGCTGGTGGAGACGCTGGCGTTGCTGCACCGCATTGCGATGGTGCAACTGCTGCCTTCGATGCTCGACAACCACTACGCCGCCGTAGAACAACGGCTGCGTGAGCTGGCGCGCACTCTGCCGCCGGCCGATGTGCAACTCTATTACCAAACGCTGTTGGTGGGCCGCAAAGAGCTGGCCTATGCGCCGGATCGTCGCATGGGGGTTGAGATGACCCTGCTGCGTGCGCTGGCGTTTCACCCGAAAGCGGTGATCCCGGAGCCGGTGGCGTTGGTGCAGACCGCGCCGGCGCCGATGGCGCAACCGCAGCAGGCCACATCGCCACAGCCGCCGCAGTTTCAGGACGCGCCGCCCCCGTTAGGGCAGCCGGCCGCGTCGCAGCGACAATCATCGACCCCTTTACCGGATGCCACCGCCCAGCTGTTGAAAGCGCGGTCCCAGCTGCAACGGCAGCAGGGAGCATCCACACCAAAAAAGAATGAGCCGGCGGCGCCAGGAATAGCGCGGCCGGCAAACTCGGCGCTGGGGCGTTTGGCTTCCGTGACCGAGCGTAGCCAGCAGCGCCTGGCGGAGAAGAAGGTGCCGGAAAAACCGGCGAAGCCGGAAGCCTATCGCTGGCGCGCGCAGACCGAGCCGGAAGCGGCGCCGGAACCGTTGGCGACGCCGAAAGCGCTGCGCACGGCGTTGGAGCACGAGAAAACGCCGGAGCTGGCCGCCAAGCTGGTGGTGGAATCGCTGGAGCGCGACGCCTGGGCGGCGGAAATCGATAAGCTCAAGATCCCGAAACTGGTGCAGCAGCTGGCGTTGAACGCCTTCAAGCAGCAGCCGGAACCGGGCAAGATTAACCTCCATCTGCGGTCTTCGCAGCGCCATCTGAATTCGCCTTCGGCGCAGAAGACGCTGGCCGAAGCGCTCGGCGAGCTGTACGGCAGCCCGGTTGAGCTGACCGTGGTGGAGGACGATAATCCGGCGGAGCGCACCCCGCTGGAGTGGCGACAAGCCATCTATGAAGAAAAGCTGGCGCAGGCGCGCCAGTCCATCGTTGCGGATACCCATATCCAGACGCTGTGCCGGTTCTTCGACGCGGATCTGGATGAAGAGAGTATCCGCCCCCTTTAAACGCCGCGCGAGGTGCGCGGCCCTAGCGACGAGAGACGACTATGTTTGGTAAAGGCGGTCTGGGCAACCTGATGAAGCAAGCCCAGCAAATGCAAGAAAAAATGCAGCAGATGCAGGAAGAAGTCGCCAAATTGGAAGTGACCGGCGAGTCTGGCGCAGGCCTGGTGAAAGTCACCATCAACGGCGCACACAACTGCCGCCGCGTGGAGATCGATCCTAGCCTGATGGAAGATGACAAAGACATGCTGGAAGATCTGATCGCCGCCGCGTTTAACGACGCCGCGCGCCGCATCGAAGAGACTCAGAAAGAGAAAATGGCCTCCGTTTCCAGCGGCATGCAGTTGCCGCCTGGCTTCAAGATGCCGTTCTGATGCAAACCAGCCCGCTCCTTGAATCCCTGATGGAGGCGCTGCGCTGCCTGCCGGGCGTCGGCCCGAAATCGGCGCAGCGCATGGCGTTTCAGTTGCTGCAGCGCGATCGCAGCGGCGGCATGCGCCTGGCGCAGGCGTTGACGCGCGCGATGTCGGAAATCGGCCACTGCGCCGACTGCCGCACCTTCACCGAGCAGGACATCTGCACCATCTGCGCCAATCCGCGCCGTCAGCAAAACGGCCAGATTTGTGTGGTGGAAAGCCCGGCGGATATTCACGCCATCGAGCAGACCGGCCAGTTCGCCGGGCGCTACTTTGTGCTGATGGGCCATCTGTCGCCGCTAGATGGCATCGGGCCGGGGGATATCGGTCTCGATCGCCTGGAGCAACGGCTGGAAAAGGAAAGCATCACCGAAGTGATCCTCGCCACCAACCCGACGGTGGAAGGGGAAGCGACTGCCAACTACATCGCCGAGATGTGCGGCCAGTATGGCGTGCTCGCCAGCCGCATCGCCCACGGCGTACCGGTGGGCGGCGAGTTGGAGATGGTCGACGGCACCACGCTGTCGCATTCGCTGGCCGGGCGTCACGCCATCAAGTTCTGATGTTTTCCCGGACGGGGCCACTCGGCCCCGTCGTTTTTTTGCCAAAAATTTCCCGCCGTCCGCTTGAAAAACAAGACCCTGACCCTCATCTGATCCTCATTGTTCGATTTTGGTAGCCATTGTCTTTTGAGGTAATCAATGAGTATGAAAGGTCAAGAAACCCGCGGGTTCCAGTCTGAAGTAAAACAGCTGCTTCATTTGATGATCCATTCGCTGTACTCCAACAAAGAAATTTTCCTGCGCGAGCTGATTTCCAACGCCTCTGACGCCGCCGACAAGCTGCGCTTCCGCGCCCTGTCCGCGCCAGAACTGTATGCCGGCGACGGCGAGCTGCGCGTGCGCTTGTCCTTCGATAAAGAGCAGCGCACCCTGACCATCGCCGACAACGGTATCGGCATGTGCCGCGAAGAAGTGATCGAAAACCTCGGCACCATCGCCAAATCGGGCACCAAAGCGTTCCTGGAATCCATCGGTTCAGATCAGGCGAAAGACAGCCAGCTGATCGGCCAGTTCGGCGTCGGTTTCTACTCGGCGTTCATCGTGGCGGACAAAGTGACCGTGCGCACCCGCGCTGCCGGCGCCGCCGATGACGAAGGCGTGTTCTGGGAGTCCGCCGGTGAAGGCGACTACACCATCGCCGACATCACCAAAGAGACCCGCGGCACCGAAATCACCCTGCATCTGCGCGAAGGTGAAGATGAGTACCTCGACGCCTGGCGCTTGCGCTCGGTGATCGGCAAATATTCCGATCACATCGCCCTGCCGGTAGAGATCGAAAGCAAGAACGAAGAAGACGGCACCGTCACCTGGGAGAAGATCAACAAGGCGCAGGCCCTGTGGACCCGCAGCAAGGCTGACGTCACCGACGAAGAGTACAAAGAGTTCTACAAGCACATCGCCCATGACTTCACCGATCCGCTGAGCTGGAGCCATAACCGGGTGGAAGGCAAGCAGGAGTACACCAGCCTGCTGTATATCCCGGCGCAGGCGCCGTGGGACATGTGGAACCGCGATCACAAGCACGGCCTGAAGCTGTACGTGCAGCGCGTGTTCATCATGGACGACGCCGAGCAGTTCATGCCGAACTACCTGCGCTTCGTGCGCGGCCTGATCGATTCCAACGATCTGCCGCTGAACGTGTCGCGCGAGATCCTGCAAGACAGCCGTGTGACGCAGAACCTGCGCGGTGCGCTGACCAAGCGTGTGCTGCAGATGCTGGATAAGCTGGCCAAAGACGACGCCGAAGGCTACCAGAAATTCTGGCAGCAGTTCGGTCTGGTGCTGAAAGAAGGCCCGGCGGAAGACAACGGCAACCAGGAAGCGATCGCCAAACTGCTGCGCTTCGCGACCACCCACGGCGACAGCTCGGCGCAGACCGTGTCGCTGGAAGAGTACGTCGGCCGCATGGCGGAAGGGCAGGAAAAGATTTACTACATCACCGCCGACAGCTACGCCGCCGCCAAGAGCAGCCCGCATCTGGAGCTGTTCCGCAAGAAAGGCATCGAAGTGTTGCTGTTGTCCGATCGCATCGACGAGTGGATGATGAGCTACCTGACCGAGTTCGACGGCAAGCCGTTCCAGTCGGTCAGCAAAGCGGATGAAACGCTGGATAAACTGGCGGATGAAACCGAAGAGCAGAAGGCGGCCGAGAAGCAGTTGGAACCGTTCATCGAACGTGTGAAAACCCTGCTGGGCGAGCGTGTGAAGGATGTACGCCTGACGCACCGCCTGACCGATACGCCGGCGATCGTGGTGACCGACGCCGACGAAATGAGCACCCAGATGGCCAAGCTGTTCGCCGCCGCCGGTCAGCAGGCGCCGGAAGTGAAGTACATTTTCGAGCTTAATCCCGAGCATGCGCTGGTCAAACGAGCATCCGACGTGGGCGATAACGAACATTTCGCCGAATGGATCGACCTGTTATTGGATCAGGCGCTGCTGGCTGAACGCGGCACGCTGGAGGATCCGAACTTGTTCATCCGTCGCATGAATAAGTTGCTGTCCGCTTAAAAGCTGAAGATATGCGCCCTTAACGGCACCGTTAGGGGCGTATTTCCGGTTTTTCCCCGCTTTTTCTTGCCTTTTGTTCGTCCGTTTTTTTGCACATTCCGCAATCGATTTCCTTCGCGCGCCTTGAGCCTGCCCCCCCTGAAATGGTATCGTTGAGCGTTTTCGCAATTTTATAAAAACTACATAGCAAGGGGATTTACGCAATGCGTATCATTCTGCTGGGCGCTCCGGGCGCTGGTAAAGGTACTCAGGCTCAATTCATCATGGAGAAATACGGCATTCCGCAAATCTCCACCGGTGACATGTTGCGCGCAGCCGTGAAGGCCGGCAGTGAACTGGGCAAGCAGGCGAAAGAGATCATGGACGCCGGCAAGCTGGTGACCGATGAGCTGGTGATCGCGCTGGTCAAAGAGCGCATCACGCAGGAAGATTGCCGCAAGGGCTTCCTGCTGGACGGCTTCCCACGCACCATTCCGCAGGCTGACGCGATGAAAGAAGCCGGCATCAACGTGGACTTCGTGCTGGAGTTCGACGTGCCGGACGAGCTGATCGTTGACCGCATCGTTGGCCGCCGCGTACACGCGCCGTCCGGCCGCGTCTACCACGTGAAGTTCAACCCGCCGCAGGTGGAAGGCAAAGACGACGTGACCGGCGAAGAGCTGACCACGCGCAAGGACGATCAGGAAGAGACCGTGCGCAAGCGCCTGGTGGAATACCATCAGATGACCGCGCCGCTGATCTCTTACTACAGCAAAGAAGCGGCAGCGGGCAACACCCAATACCGCAAAATCGACGGCACCCGCAAGGTGGCCGAAGTGAGCGCAGAGCTGGCGACTATCCTCGGTTGATAGCAAACTGGCAGTGCATGACGCCGGGCCTGTGGTCCGGCGTTTTTTTTGCCGTTTTCCCGCCAAATTGTGATCGCGGCAGCTTGTTGCGGCCGTGCCCGTTAATCGCCCGCGCCAAATGGCGTATAACAAGCCTGCGTTTTCACCCTCAGCAGGGAGCCGGGCATGCTCAGACAAACCAATCTTCTGGCGGAAGCCACCGCGCGCCAGATCGTCCAGCGGGCGATGGGCATCATCAGCCATTCCGTCAACGTGATGGACAGCAACGGCGTGATCATCGCCTCCGGCAACCCGCAGCGCCTGTTCCAGCGTCATGAAGGCGCGGTGCTGGCGCTGGCGGAGAACCGGGTGGTGGAAATCGACCGCGCCACCGCCGAACACCTGAAGGGCGTGCGGCCCGGCATCAACCTGCCGTTCAGCTTTCGCAATCAGCGGGTGGGGGTGATCGGCATCTCCGGCGAGCCGGCCGAGGTGCGCGCCTATGCCGAGCTGGTGAAGATGGCGGCGGAGATGATGGTGGAGCAGGCGGCGCTGCTGGATCAGCACCAGTGGGAAAAACGTTACCGGGAAGAGCTGGCGAATCAGCTGCTGCAACCGCAGCCGAACACGGCGTCGCTGGAGGCGATGGCGGCGTATCTGGGATTGGATCTGCGCCAGGCGCGCATCGTCTGGATCGTCGAGCTGCAAGAGGCGCAGCCGCACCTGCTGCGTGAGCTGTTGGCGGAGCTGGAGGCCACCCAGCGCGACGCGTTGATCGCCATTACCGGCTTCAATGAAATGACCCTGTTGCGCCCGGCCTGCATGGCTCAGGGCGAATGGAGTTTGAAGCTGGAGCGCCAGCAGGCGCAGCGTTTGCAAAACCAGCTAAAACACCGCTTTCGGGTGCGGCTGATCGTCGGCGGTTTTTATGACGATCCGCAAAGCGCCTACCGTTCCAGCCTGACGGCGCGTGCCACCCAGGCAATGGCGCAGCGCCTGAAACTGCGTCACGCCACGCTGTTCTACCACGACTATCCGCTGCCGTCGCTGCTGTGCGATCTCGGGGAGGACTGGCGAGCGCAAGAGCTGGGGCGCCCCTGGCGGACGCTGGGCGAACAGGATGAAAAAGGCGTGCTGCGCGCCACGCTGCGTCACTATTTTTCGCAGAATTGTGATCAGACGCAGGCCGCCGCGCAGCTGCATATTCACGTCAATACCCTGCGCTACCGCCTGCAGCGCATCGAAGCCATAACTGGCATGAAAATCAATAAATTAACCGACGCTCTGCGGTTGTATATCGGCATGCTGATGCACGACTGAGTTGTGCCAACCCACAAATTTCGCGCCGTTCCTTCGGCAATTTTTTGTTGTTTCCCCTCAGGTCAACGCCGGGCGCGCGGGATATGTTGGCCTGCACATCAACCACGGAGAAAACAACAATGACAACCGTATCCACTCTGGGAGCGCTGGTGGCGTTAGCCGTCGCCATCGTCCTGATTCTACGCAAGGTGCCGCCGGCTTACGGCATGATTGCCGGCGCGCTGGCGGGCGGGCTGTGCGGCGGCGCCGATCTGGTGCAGACCGTAACGCTGATGATCGGCGGGGCGCAGGGCATCACCAACGCCGTGATGCGCATTCTGGCGGCGGGGGTATTGGCCGGGGTGCTGATCGAATCCGGCGCGGCGCACACCATCGCCGAAACCATCGTGCGCAAAGTGGGCGAAACCCGCGCGCTGCTGGCGCTGGCGGTGGCTACACTGATCCTGACGGCGGTGGGGGTGTTTATCGATGTGGCGGTGATCACCGTCGCGCCGATCGCGCTGTCGATCGCCCAGAGGGCTGGCATTTCACGCGCGGCGATCCTGCTGGCGATGATCGGCGGCGGCAAGGCCGGCAACGTGATGTCTCCCAACCCGAACACCATCGCGGCGGCGGACAACTTCCACGTGCCGCTCACTTCGGTGATGATGGCCGGCATCGTGCCGGGGCTGTGCGGCCTGGTGGTGGCCTATCTGCTGGCGCGCCGCCTGAGCGATAAAGGCGGCAGGGTGATGGCTGAAGAGCTGACTCAGCATGCCGAAGGGGCGCGGCCGGGCTTCGCTGCGGCGATCAGCGCGCCGCTGGTGGCGATCCTGCTGCTGTCGCTGCGGCCGATCGCCGGTATCGCCGTCGATCCGCTGATCGCGCTGCCTGCTGGCGGGTTGGCGGGCGCGCTGCTGATGGGGCGCATCCGCCAGTGCAATCAGTTTATGGTTTCCGGTCTGTCGCGCATGGCGCCGGTGGCGATTATGCTGCTCGGCACCGGCACGCTGGCGGGCATTATCGCCAACTCGGCGCTGAAGGATGTCTTGATTAACGGTTTGACGCACACCGGGCTACCGGCCTGGCTGCTGGCGCCGCTGTCCGGCGCGCTGATGTCGATGGCGACCGCCTCGACCACCGCCGGCACCGCCGTGGCTTCCGGGGTGTTCAGCTCCACGCTGCTCGAGCTGGGGGTGAGCGGATTGGCCGGTGCGGCGATGATCCATGCGGGCGCCACGGTGCTGGATCACCTGCCGCACGGCAGCTTCTTCCACGCCACCGGCGGCAGCGTCAATATGGCGGTGCACGAGCGGCTGAAGCTGCTGCCGTATGAAACGCTGGTGGGGTTCACCATTGCGGCAATCTCGGCGCTGATGTTTGGCGTATTTAACCTGGCGGGATAAGGAACAGTGATGAAAACGCTGAAAAAAGTGGTTATTGCCCCGGATTCTTTCAAAGAGAGCCTGAGCGCGCTCGGCGTCGCTGACGCCATCGAGCGGGGATTCCGCCAAATTTACCCGCAGGCGCACTACGTGAAGCTGCCGATGGCGGACGGCGGCGAAGGCACAGTGGAGTCGATGGTGGCGGCCACCGGCGGCGAAATCGTCCAGGTGACGGTCACCGGGCCGCTGGGGGAGCCGGTGTTGGGATTTTATGGCCTGCTGGGCGACGGCGAAACCGCGGTGATTGAAATGGCCGCCGCTTCCGGGCTGCATTTGGCGCCGCCCAACCGGCGCGATCCGCGCATCACCACCAGTTACGGCACCGGTGAGCTGATGCTGGCGGCGCTGGAGCGCGGCGTGAAGGCGATCATTCTCGGCATCGGCGGCAGCGCCACCAACGACGGCGGCGCTGGGATGATGCAGGCGCTGGGCGTTAAATTGCTGGATAAGGATCGCCGGCCGCTGCCGGTGGGCGGTGCGGCACTGGCGCAGCTGGTGCATCTCGATCTCGCCGGGCTGGACGCGCGTTGGCAACGGGTGAGCGTAACCGCCGCCTGCGACGTGGATAACCCGCTGTGCGGCGAAAAGGGCGCGTCGGCGGTGTTCGGGCCGCAGAAGGGGGCGACGCCGGAGATGGTGGCCCAGCTCGATGCGGCGCTGCATCACTATGGTGAACTGCTGGAGCGGGAAACCGGCCGCGCCGTGCTGACCCAGCCAGGGGCGGGCGCGGCGGGCGGCATGGGGGCGGCGCTGCTTGGCATGCTCGAAGCGCGCTTGCGGCCGGGCATCGAGATTGTCACCGAAACCCTGCGCCTGGATGAAGCGGTGCGCGATGCCGACTTGGTGATCACCGGCGAAGGGCGGCTGGACAGCCAGTCGATCCACGGCAAAACGCCGATCGGCGTGGCGCGAGTGGCCAAGCGTCACGGCGTGCCGGTGATCGCCATCGCCGGCAGCCTGACGCCGGATTATTCGGTGGTGCATCAACACGGCATCGATGCGGCGTTTTCGGTGCTCGATCGCATCGTGACGCTGGAAGAAGCGCTGGCGGACGCCGATCGCAATCTGCAGGTGACGGCGCGCAACGTGGCGGCGGTATGGCAACTGGCGCAAGGGGGAAGCCCACAGGGATAGCCTGTTGCTGTTATCGGTTCCGACGCAGGACTTTTCCGTTACAATAGCCGGCATTAATGGCTGCTGACATCCCGACCCAGAACGGAATGCCGGCCGGAAAGGAAATGAGGGGAACTGAGATGAAGCAAGAGAAACACGGCGTATTGCTGGTGAACCTGGGCACACCAGATGCGCCGACCTCGTCGGCGGTCAAACGCTATCTGAAGGAATTCCTCAGTGACGATCGCGTGGTCGACACGGCGCCGCTGATCTGGTGGCCGATCCTCAACGGCGCGATCCTGCCGATCCGCTCGCCGCGCGTGGCGAAGCTCTATCAGTCGGTGTGGATGGAAGAAGGCTCGCCGCTGCTGGTATACAGCCGCCGCCAACAGCGGGCGCTGGCGGCGCGCATGCCGAATACGCCGGTGGAGCTGGGAATGAGCTACGGCTCGCCAAGTTTGGCGGAAGCCATCGACAAGCTGCTGGCGCAAGGTGTGACCAACCTGGTGGTGCTGCCGCTCTACCCGCAATACTCCTGTTCCACCAGCGCGGCGGTATGGGATGGCGTAGCGCGAGTGCTGAAAGGCTATCGCCGCTTGCCGTCGGTGGCCTTCATCCGCGATTACGCCGAACACCCGGCCTATATCGCCGCGCTGCAGCAAAGCGTGGAGCGCTCGTTCGCCGAGCACGGCCAGCCGGATCGGCTGGTGTTGTCGTTCCACGGCATCCCCAAACGCTATGCGCGCCTGGGCGACGACTACCCGCAGCGCTGCGAGGATACGCTGCGTGCGCTGAGCGCCACGCTGCCGCTGGCGCCGGAGCGCGTGATGATGACGTACCAATCGCGCTTTGGCCGCGAGCCGTGGCTGACGCCATACACCGATGAGACCCTGAAGGGGCTGCCGGCGCAGGGCGTGAAGCACATTCAGCTGATTTGCCCCGGTTTCTCGGCGGACTGCCTGGAAACGCTGGAAGAGATCAAAGAACAGAACCGCGAGATCTTCCTCAAGGCCGGCGGCGAGAAGTTTGAATATATCTCGGCGTTGAACGACGAGCCGGCGCATATCGATATGATGCAGCAGCTGGTGGCGCAGCGCCTGTAATCATCCATAATCTGTCTATTAGATGCATCGTGATCGGGCGGGGATGTGTTAACATTCTCCGCTTGTTAAACCGTCACCACCGCCAATCACATGAAATTTCCTGGTAAACGCAAGTCCAAACACTATTTCCCGGTGAGCGCCCGCGATCCGCTTCTGCAGCAGGCTCAGCCCGAAAGTGAAATCAGCACCTCGTATATCGTCGGCATCGATCAGACGCTGGTGGATATCGAGGCGAAAGTGGACGACGCTTTTGTCCAGCGCTACGGCCTGAGCCTGGGCCACTCTCTGGTGATCGAAGACGACGTCGCCGAGGCGCTGTATCAGGAACTGAACGAAAACAACCTGGTTACCCATCAGTTCGCCGGCGGCACCATCGGTAACACCATGCACAACTATTCGGTGCTGGCGGACGATCGCTCGGTGCTGCTCGGCGTGATGTGCAGCAACGTGAAAATCGGCAGCTACGCCTACCGTTATCTGTGCAATACCTCCAGCCGTACCGATCTCAACTATCTGCAGGGCGTAGACGGCGCCATCGGCCGCTGCTTCACGCTGATCGGGGAAAGCGGCGAGCGCACCTTCGCCATCAACCCTGGCCAAATGAACCAGCTGCGCCCGGAAAGCATTCCTGAAGAGGTGATCGCCGGCGCGTCGGCGCTGGTGCTGAGCTCTTATCTGGTGCGCTGTAAGGAGGGGGAGCCGATGAAGGCCGCCACCCTGCAGGCGATCGAATATGCCAAAAAACACGACGTGCCGGTGGTGTTGACGCTGGGCACCAAGTACGTGATCGCCGACAACCCGCAGTGGTGGCGCGACTTCCTGAAGGAAAACGTGACGATTCTGGCGATGAATGAAGACGAAGCGCTGGAGCTGACCGGGCTGAGCGATCCGCTGACCGCCTCGGACATGGCGCTGGAGTGGGTGGATCTGGTGCTGTGCACCGCCGGGCCGAACGGCCTGTATATGGCGGGTTACACCGAAGAAGCCAACAAGCGCCAGACCCAGCACCCGCTGCTGCCGGGGCATATCGCCGAGTTCAACCGCTACGAATTCAGCCGCGCCATGCGCCGCGAACACTGTGAAAATCCGCTGCGCGTTTATTCGCACATCGCGCCTTATATGGGCGGCCCCGAGAGGATCATGAACACCAACGGCGCCGGCGACGGCGCACTGTCGGCGTTGCTGCACGATATCGCCGCCAACGGCTATCACCGCCATAACGTGCCGAATTCCAGCAAGCACGTGCGCAGTTACCTGACATACTCCTCATTGGCGCAGGTGTGCAAATACGCCAACCGCGTCAGCTACCAGGTGTTGAACCAGCATTCGCCGCGCCTCACTCGCGGCCTGCCGGAGCGCGAAGACAGCCTGGAAGAGTCTTACTGGGAGCGTTAACCCGCTGAATAAATATCCTCCGGCATAGCCGGAGGTTTTTCATATGCGCCTATAAGGCTCTCTTGCCAGCTGCGCCCTAACAGGCGCATCGCGATCTGACATTTGCTTCTATCGGTTACTTCCGACCCGTAAACGGGCTACCTGGATAGGGGATCGACAACTGCTCACCCATCTTATCCTCTTCCAGTTGGTGCTTTATGTATTCTTGTATCTTGGCTGTATTTTTACCCACCGTATCAACGTAATACCCTCGACACCAAAACTCCCTGTTACGGTATTTGAACTTCAAATCCCCAAACTGCTCATAAAGCATCAGGCTGCTCTTGCCCTTCAGATACCCCATAAACCCCGATACACTCATCTTGGGGGGAATTTCCAGAAGCATATGGATGTGATCCACACAACATTCCGCCTCCAGAATATTCACGCTTTTCCATTCACAAAGCTTTCTTAAGATACTGCCAATTGCTCTGCGCTTTTCCCCGTAGAACACCTGTCTTCGGTACTTCGGCGCAAATACTATGTGATATTTACAGTTCCAGCGCGTGTGCGCTAAGCTCTTTTCGTCCCTCATAGGGACCCCCTTTTGATTTCTTGTTGAACGTTCGCAGTTGCCAGACCGCAAACTGTTTTAACAAATCAAAAGGGGTCTTTATAACTGGCTCAAAGCTGAAAGCTTTACGGAACCCCCAGCCTAGCTGGGGGTTTTTGCATACAAAAAGAAAAGGTCCGGCATGCCGGACCTTTTTTTGTGCGCGCGGGGCGTTTCAGATCGGGCAGCCGCCCATTTTTTCTTCTTCGCTCAGGGTGTCCAGCTGCAGGATGTTCAGCATGCTGTTGGCGATCTCCCGTTCGCCCATCACTACCTGATTGGCGCCGCGATCGGTGATGTAGGCCACCTCGTCGTCGTAGTGGGCGCGGGCGATGATCTCGATGTTCGGGCGCTTGGCGCGCGCCGAGGCGACGATCTCGCCGGCCTCATAGCCGTTGGGGATAGTCAGCAGCAGCCAGCGTGCGCAGTCGAGCCGCGCCAGATCCATCACTTCCGGATTGGCGGCGTTGCCCAACACCGTCTTGATGCCTTGCTCGCGCAGCGCTTCCACCCGCGGGCGGGAGTTTTCGATCACCACCAGCGGAATGCCCGCCTCGGCCAGTTTGCCGCCCAGCAGGCTGCCGACGCGGCCGTAGCCGACCACCAGCGCATGGTTGCACATCTCTACCGGGATCTGCTTCTCTTCTTCCACCGCCTCTTCGAGGATTTGCTCTTCGATGGTTTCGGTCTTGGCCAGATAGCGCTCCAGCAGGGTGAACAACAGCGGGTTGAGCATGATCGACAGGATAGCGCCTGCCAGCACCAGATTGCGACCGTGTTCCGACATCATGCCGAGCGTGATGCCGAGGCCCGCCAGAATAAAGGCGAACTCGCCGATCTGTGCCAGGCTGGCGGAGATGGTCAGCGCGGTGCGCTTGGAGTGGCCGAACATTTTCACCAGCAGGAACGCAGCGGCGGATTTGCCGAACACGATGATCGCCAGCGTCGCCAGCACCGCCAGCGGTTCGTTAATCACGATCATCGGATCGAACAGCATGCCGACCGAGACGAAGAACAGCACCGCGAACGCGTCGCGCAGCGGCAGGGTATCGTGCGCCGCGCGGTGGCTCAGTTCGGACTCGTTCAGCACCATGCCGGCGAAGAAGGCGCCCAGGGCGAAGGAGACGTCGAACAGTTTCACCGCGCCGTAGGCGATGCCGAGCGCCAGCGCCAATACCGCCAGGGTGAACAGTTCGCGCGAGCCGGTGCTGGCGGTTTTCGACAGGATCCACGGTACCAGACGGCGGCCGACCACGATCATCAGCGCGATGAAGGCGATGACCTTGCCGATGGTCAGCGCCAGCTCCATCAGCAGTTGGCCGCTGCTGGCGTTGTTGTTGCCCAGCATGTTGCCGAAGGCCGGCAGTAACACCAGCGTCAGCACCATCGCCAAATCTTCGACGATCAGCCAGCCGATGGCGATTTGCCCGCGCTGGCTGTCGATCAGCTGCCGTTCCTCCAGCGCGCGCAGCAGCACCACGGTGCTGGCGGTGGAGAGACAGAGGCCGAACACCAGCCCGGAGATCAGATCCCAGCCGAGCAGCTTGGACAGCCCCATGCCGAGCAGGGTAGCGACGGCTATCTGCGCCACGGCGCCGGGTATGGCGATAGATTTTACTGCGAGGAGGTCTTTCAAAGAGAAGTGCAGGCCAACACCGAACATCAACAGGATAACGCCGATTTCCGCCAGTTCCGGCGCCAGTGAGGTATCAGCAACGAAACCGGGGGTGAACGGGCCGGCGAGTACCCCTGCGGCCAGATACCCCACCAGAGGGGAGATGCGCAGGCGGTTCGCCAGCATGCCGAGGAGGAAGGCGAGTACTAACCCTCCGACGATGGTGGTAATGAGCGGTGTTGAATTATGCATCCATACTCCTTCTGGCTATGCATCGCGGCACGGGAGAAACGCAACAAAGTTACGAAAAGATACATTTAGTTTATTGCATTTGTTCGCGGCTTGCTTGGCTAATTTGGCCTTTTTTGTAAAAAAGCAGAGGATTTCACTTAAGGCGGGGCAATAAGGGAGTTTTGTGTCAGATAAGCCAAATAACATTGATTTATCCGTAGGATAACCCGGATGAATAAATAATTTCATCCGGGCGGTTCGCGGGGTTATTGCGGTTTATGCTCCATATTGGGCAGTAGCGCGGTAATAATGCCGATCAGCGGTAGGAAAGCACAGATTTGGTAGACCAGTTCGATACTGGTTAAATCGGCGACATAACCAAGAACTGCCGCGCCTAACCCGCCCATACCGAAAGCAAAACCGAAGAATAAGCCGGAAACCATGCCGACTTTACCGGGGATAAGCTCCTGAGCGTAGACCAGAATGGCGGAGAACGCCGAGGCGAGAATAACTCCAATGATCACCGTTAAAATGCCGGTCCAATAGAGTGATGCATAGGGTAAAACAAGGGTAAATGGCGCAGCGCCGAGAATAGAGCCCCAAATAACGTATTTACGGCCTATCTTATCGCCAAGAGGCCCGCCGATAATGGTGCCAGCCGCTACTGCGAACAGGAAGGCGAACAGATGAATTTGCGCATTCTGCACTGAAACGCCGAACTTATGTATCAGATAAAAGGTGTAATAGCTGCTAATGCTGGCCAAGTAGAAGTATTTGGAGAAAATTAGCACCAGAAGAATGCCCAGCGAGTAGGCAATGGTACGTTTTGGCAGCGGTTTCAGCATCGACGGGCTTTTCGGCTGCCCTTTAGTTGCCCGGTGCTGATGTTGATACCACTTGCTGACCTGCAGCAATACCACGATCGCCAGCAGTGCCGCCAGCGTGAACCAGGCGACGTTGCCTTTGCCGTAAGGCGCGATGATCAGCGCGGCCAGCAGCGGGCCGAGCGAGCTGCCGAAGTTGCCGCCGACCTGGAACAGCGACTGCGCCAGGCCGTGTCGTCCGCCGGAGGCCATGCGCGCCACGCGCGAGGATTCCGGGTGGAAGACCGATGAGCCGGTGCCCACCAGCGCCGCCGCCAGCAGCACCAGCGGGAAGGTGCTCGCCACCGACAGCAGCAGCAGGCCGGACAGGGTAAAGCCCATGCCGATCGGCAACGAGTAAGGCTGCGGGTGTTTATCGGTGTAATACCCGATCAGCGGCTGCAGCAGCGAGGCGGTTAGCTGATAGGTCAGGGTGATCATGCCGATCTGCACGAAACTGAGGTGGAAATCGGCTTGCAGGATCGGGTAGATCGCCAGGATCAGCGACTGGATCATATCGTTGAGCAGGTGAGACACGCTGATGGCGCCAAGGATGGAGAAGGCGGTTCCCTTCACCGCACTGCCCTTGGCGGGCGGCATCGCGCTTTGGCTACTGTCGGTCATATTATTATTAGCCTGAGAAGTTGTTGAGCACAGAGATGACATCTTAGGCAGGGCGCCCAATTTTTACCATATCTGAAATAATCAGACTCACATCGCAAAAATTTGAAATCAGCTGTCATTAATTCGCGCTACAATTCCGCCCTCATCATAAAAGCTATTGAATACACGGAGATCCGCCATGCGTTTTTCGCTGAAAACCACCGCATGCGCGCTGGCCGTTTCCCTGACGTTGCTGTCGGGGGCCGCCAGTGCCTGGGAAAAGGATAAGACCTACGCCATCACCATTCTGCATACCAACGATCATCACGGTCACTTCTGGCAGAACGATCACGGCGAATACGGTCTGGGCGCGCAGAAAACGCTGGTGGACGGCATTCGTCAGGAAGTGGCGGCGCAGGGCGGCAGCCTGCTGTTGCTGTCCGGCGGCGATATCAACACCGGCGTGCCGGAATCGGATTTGCAGGACGCCGAGCCGGACTTCCGCGGCATGAACCTGGTGGGCTATGACGCGATGGCGATCGGCAACCACGAATTCGACAACCCGCTGAGCGTACTGCGCCAGCAGGAGAAATGGGCAACTTTCCCGCTGCTGTCCGCCAATATCTATCAGAAAAGCACCGGCCAACGCCTGTTCAAGCCTTACGCCTTGTTCGACAAGCAGGGCATCAAGATTGCCGTTATCGGCCTGACGACCGACGACACTGCTAAGATTGGCAACCCGGAGTACTTCACCGACATGGAGTTCCGCGTGCCGGCGCAGGAAGCGAAGCAGGTGGTGGAGCAACTGCGCAAGGACGAGAAGCCGGACGTGATTATCGCCGCCACCCACATGGGGCACTACGATAACGGCGAACACGGCTCGAACGCGCCGGGCGACGTGGAGATGGCGCGCAGCCTGCCGGCCGGATATCTCGACATGATCGTCGGCGGCCACTCACAGGATCCGGTGTGTATGGCCGGCGACAACCGCAAACAGGTGGATTATGTGCCGGGCACGCCGTGCTCGCCGGATCGCCAGAACGGCACCTGGATCGTGCAAGCGCATGAGTGGGGGAAATACGTGGGTCGCGCCGACTTCGAATTCCGCAACGGCGAGCTGAAGCTGGTGCATTATCAGCTGATCCCGGTAAACCTGAAGAAGAAGGTGGAGAAGGCGGACGGCACCAGCGAGCGGGTGTACTACACCCAGCAGATTGCGGAAGATCCGACCATGATGAAGCTGCTGACGCCGTTCCAGGATAAGGGCAAGGCGCAGCTGGGCGTGAAGATCGGCAGCGTCAACGGCAAGCTTGAAGGCGATCGCAGCAAGGTGCGCTTCGTGCAGACCAACCTGGCTCGGGTGATGCTGGCGGCGCAGAGGGAGCGCGCCGACGCCGACTTCGCCGTGATGAGCGGCGGCGGGGTGCGCGATTCGATTGAAAGCGGCGATATCACCTACAAGAACGTGCTCAAGGTGCAGCCGTTTGGCAACACGTTGGTGCATGTCGATATGAAAGGCCGTGAGGTTGAACAGTATCTGGCGGTGGTGGCCAACATGAAGCCGGACTCCGGCGCCTACGCCCAGTTCGCCAACGTCAGCCTAGTGGCGGACGGCAAGGGCGTCAGCGAGGTGAAGATTAACGGCCAGCCGCTGCAGGCGGATAAAACCTACCGCATGGCGACACTGAACTTCAATGCGCTGGGCGGCGACGGCTATCCGAAGCTGGACGGGCTGCCGAGCTACGTCAACACCGGCTTTATCGATGCCGAAGTGCTGAAGCAGTACATCGAGAAACACTCGCCGCTGGATGCGGCGGCCTACGAGCCAAAGGGCGAGATCGTCTATCGATAGAGGTGTAGCGGAACGGCGTTCTCGCTTGTCGCGGGGGCGCCGTGCCCGCCTTCGCGAGCCTCCTCTCCATCAACGCCTTCTGTCGGCGTTGCCGTTTTAGACGGCGTCTTACTTTCGTCTCTCCATATACGCCCTCGCTGGGCAACCCATCATATTCTTGAAAAAAGTGGCGAAGGCGCTGTCGCTGGAAAACGCCAGCTGGCCGGCGACCTCGGATTGGCTCAGCCCTGCGGCCAACATCTCTATCGCTTTGATCAGGCGCCATTGCTGACGCCACTGTTGATAACTGAGACCGGTTTCACGGCGGAAAATCCGGCTGATGGTTTTCTCGGAAGCGCCGCTATAGCGCGATAGCTCGTGCAGCGGCGGAAGCATGTCCAGATTGGCCAGATGGCGCAGGCGCCGGTCGCTGGGCAGCGGCAGCAACGTCAGTTCGCGCGGTGCGGCGGCGATCTCGTCGAGGCAGACCGCCAGAATATTGGCGTGAGGCCCGTGCTGCCAGTCGGTGTCGAAAGCGGCGGACGCGATGCGTTCCAACACCTCGCGCAGCAGCGGCGAGGCTGTCAGTACGGCAAGCTGCGCAGGCAGACAGGCATAGCGATCGGCGTCGAGATAAAGCGAACGGTAACCGACGACGCCGTTGACCTGAACGCGGTGAGCCACCTGCGGCGGGATCCAGGCGACTCTGCCCGGCGGCAGCATACAGATGCTTTGGTTGAGCGTGATGCGCATGCTGCCTTGCTGACAGAACAGCAACTGCCCCCTGTCATGCCAATGCGTGCCCGAGTCGTGCTGCGCCAGTTCGGCGGCGATCCCGAGTACCCCGTTGTCGAGCGTATCCGGATTAAAACTGTCCTGCGCCTGAAGCCACGCCATAGTATGTCCGATTTTGTAAATTTATTGTCTTTTATATTGTAATCGGCACCGGGGAGCTGATGCTACCTTGTGCAGCCTATTCTTGGCTACAGGATCTGTTATGCAACGTAAACTGACGCTGACGTTGGCGACGTCGATGATGATGTTTCCCCAGGTGGTGGAGACCATCTACAGCCCGGCATTGACGCACATTGCGCACGGTTTCCGGGTCAGTGCGGAGATGGCGGCGCAAACGCTCTCTTGTTACTTTTTCGCTTTTGCGCTCGGCGTGGTGGTATGGGGGCGGATGTGCGACGTCATCGGACGCCGTCCCACCATTTTGGCCGGGCTGACGCTCTATCTGCTGGCTTCTATCATCGCGCTGTTCAGCGACAGCTTCAGCGTGCTGCTGGCGGCGCGTGTGCTGGCCGCCTTTGGCGCGGCGGTCGGTTCGGTCGGGACGCAAACGGCGATTCGCGATCGCTTCGACGGTTATGAGTTGGCGCGGGTGTTCTCGGTGATGGGGATCGCCATGGCGATCAGTCCGGCGGTTGGCGTGTTGAGCGGCGCAGTGCTGACTTACTATTGGGGCTATCAGGGGGTGTTCGGCGGTTTGGCGCTGTTGGCGGCGCTGTTGTTGGGCTATGCCGGTTGGCAACTGCCGGAGACGCGTCCGCAACAGGTGGTGAAGAGTTCATTTTTCGGCACGCTGGGGCGGATGATCAAGGACGGGGATATTTGGCTCAGTGCGCTGTTGGTGGCGTTGTTCAATATTTGCATGTTCAGCTATTACCAACTGGCGCCATTCCACTTCTCAGCGTTGGGATTGCCGGCGCAGTGGTTCGGTTATACCGGTTTGGTATTGGCGGTCGGAGTGGGTATCGGCGCGGCGATCAACAAGTTTTTGATCGGCAAACGCTGGCTGTTCCCCGCACTGTTGATGCTGGCCTGCGCGCTGTCGCTGACCGGCGGCCTGCTGGTATTGCTGCTGGAAGGGACCTTGTGGTTTGTTCTGCCGATGATGCTGGTGGTGATGGCGTACGGCATCGCCATTCCCAATATTCTGGCGCGCGCGCTGCGCCATTATAAAGACTGCATGGGCACTGCCGGCGCCATCCTTGGCCTGATGTATTACCTGATGCTCGGCGGTGGCCTGGTGCTGGCGGG
Organism: Serratia bockelmannii; assembly: GCF_051803255.1. Classification (NCBI taxonomy): domain Bacteria; kingdom Pseudomonadati; phylum Pseudomonadota; class Gammaproteobacteria; order Enterobacterales; family Yersiniaceae; genus Serratia; species Serratia bockelmannii. The sequence continues at coordinate 1,133,223 of NZ_CP196512.1, forward strand.
GCTGTCGCTGCACCTGGGTGCCGTGCTGTCGCTCTGCAGTCTCTGCGTGCTGCTGTTGGCGTGGCGGGTGGCGCACAACGAGCGTCGTTTGGCGTTGCCTGCGCGTAGCTGAATGATAAACGGGGCGGACATTCTCGCCACCGCTGCCTTCCAATGATAGCCTGAGCGACAATTTGGTTTTGATAACGCAAACAGGAAGATGACATGTTGAAAACCGCAGGCTGGCTGCTGCCCGCCATCCTGGCGCTGGCGGGGTGTTCGTCATCCGGCCAAGGTCATGAGCAAACGCTTAGCCAGGCGCTGGCGGCCCTCGGCCAGGACAAGGCGCTGGTTGGGGCGTCGAGCGGCGTGATGGTGCGCGATGCCGAGAGCGGCACCGTGCTTTATCAGGCGCACGCGGAGCAGCGTTTGGCGCCGGCTTCCAACATGAAGATGTTCACTTCTCTGGCGGCGTTCGGCGTGCTGGGGGCGGATTACCGGTTTGAAACCCGGCTGCTGACCACCGGTGAACAGCGCGGCAACACCTTGCAGGGGGATCTCTATCTGCAGGGCAGCGGCGATCCGACGTTGCATCCTGACGATCTCGACACCTTCGCCGCCACGCTGGCGCAGCGCGGCGTTCGCCAGATTCATGGGCGGCTGATCCTGGACGCCAGCGCGTTCGATCAAACGCCATTCGGCGCCGGCTGGAGCTGGGACGATGAACCCTTTGCCTTCGCTGCACCGATCTCGGCGCTAAACTACGCCTTTACCCCCGGCGGCGATATCAACGTGGTGCGGGTGGATGTGCAACCGGGCGCCCGCGCCGGTGCGCCGGGGCGGGTGAGCTTCTATCCCGCCAATGACGCGGTGACGCTGGTCAACCGTACCAGCACCGGCGGCGACACCGCACTGACGTTCGAACGCCAACCGGGCAGTAACTGGGTTGTGGTCAGCGGCACCATTGCCGCGCAGGCGGAGGCTCGTTCGCGATTGATCACTGTCGATCAACCCACCCGCGTGGTTGGTGCCTTACTGCAAAATGCCCTGCGCGCGCACGGCATTACCCTGCACGGTAATGCTGAAGAGGGGGTGACGCCGGCCGGCGCACAGCTGCTGGCGCAAAAAAACTCGCCGCCGCTCTCCCGCCTGATCGTCACCTTCCTGAAAGTGTCCAATAACGGTTACGGTGAGGTACTGACCAAAGCGATGGGCCGCAAGACGCAGGGTAAGGGGGATTGGGCCGCCGGCCTGCAGGCGATCGGCCAGTTTGTGCAAAGCCAGGGCATCGAGGCCGGCGCGTACCGTCAGGTGGACGGTTCCGGGCTGTCGCGCATGAACCAGATCACGGCGCAGCAGCTGACACTGCTGCTGCTGGCGGCCAGGAAACAGCCGTGGTTCGCCGACTGGTATCGCGCTTTGCCCGTCGCGGGCCAGCCGGGGTTGCTGGTGGGCGGCACGCTGCAGAGCCGTATGGTGAAGACGGCGGCGGCGGGCCGCGCCCACGCCAAGAGCGGCTCCATGACCGGGGTCTCGTCGCTCAGCGGCTATGTCGATTCGGCGACCGGGCGGCCGCTGGCGTTCGCCATTATCAGCAACAACTATCTGGTGCCCGGCGCGGAGGTGAAGGCGCTGGAGGACCGCCTGGTGGAGACGCTGGCAGCCTGTGACGCCACGGTGGTGTGCCGCTGAGTACGCGTCGTCAGTCGCGTTTGGCGATGTCGGCGAAGCTGCCGGCCAGCAGGCGGCACAGATCGGCGGCGGCCAGCTCGATGTCCAGCCCGCGTTTGCCGCCGGAAACGTAGATGGTGGCGAACGCTTGCGCCGGGCTGTCGATCACCGTCGGCAGCCGTTTTTTCTGCCCCAGCGGGCTGATGCCGCCCACCAGATACCCGGTGACGCGCTGCGCCAGCTGCGGATCGGCCATCTCGGCCTTTTTGGCGCCGAGGGCGCGGGCAACCTTTTTCAGATCCAGCTGGGTGGCGACCGGCGTGACCGCCACCGCCAGGTGTTTGGCGTCGCCGTTCAGCGCCACCAGCAAGGTTTTGTAAACCCGATCGGCATCCAGCCCCAGCTTTCTCACCGCCTCATCGCCGAAGTTGGTTTCGTCGCTGTCGTGGTGATAAGGATGGAGGGTGAAGGCGACCTTTTGTTTCTCAAGCAGAACGACTGCGGGCGTCATGATGTGTTGTCCAAAATGTCCCCAGCGGGGAAGGGGTGATAACCAGCCTTAAAAATACAAAAATCCAACCTGCCCGGCAACCTGAGCGGCTGTTACATAAAGCGGGTTGCCAAGATATTCACCGGGTTGCTACCCTGTTTACTGTAACCGTTAACACGGTTGCTATGCGTATAACTAGAATACAAGAAATTCCTCTTTGACTGGCCAATAGCGATATTGGCCACTTTTTTACCCCTGTGGCTGCAGCATCGCCGGCAGGTTATCCTCGCCATACAGGTGCAATGCGCCAACCGCCACCACATAGTCCCCGGCCGGCAGCGCCTCCAGCTGACGCCGCCAGTCGCGATTGCGCTGATGCATCAGCACGTCGTACAGCCCAGCGCTGAAGGTGGCCGGCAGCGTGTCCAGCGTGCCGCGCGGTTTGGCGTCCAGCCACCAGCTCACCATGGTTTGCAGCAGCCGCGCGTTGGTATGCCAGTGTTCCAGCGTATCGCGCAGCAGTGCGATGCCGCCTTCCGGCAGCTGTTCCAGCATTGCCAACTGCTGCTGCGCCCCTTCAAGTTCGATCACCGGTTTGTCCTGCGCCCGGGCGGCCTGCAGCAGCTGATAATCTACGCCGTACTCTGCGCGCAGCCCCAGACGCTGAGCCTGCCGCGCCTGCATCATCAGCGCCACCTGCCAGCCGGGCAGGGTGGCGAAGGCGTGCGGATCGGCGCCCAGTTCGTGGCACAGCGCCAGCAGCTGTTGATACTCTTCGGCGGACAGGCGCTGTTCCAGCTCCGGCTGCTGTTCGGCGTGGTCGAAAGGGGAGGCGGCGCCGGTGATATCGGCTTCGACGATCAGCGCGTCGGCCTGTTGCAGCCGGGCGGCCAGCCGGGGCGGCAGCGGCGACATATCGACGGTGCCCATATGGATGCTGCCCACCAGATGCAGCCGACGTTCGCCCGGCAGGGTGATGTCCAGCGCCGGATAAGCGTAACTTTTGGGCGAGATCAGGCCGAGAAAGGCGGCGAGGTGGCGTAACAGTTGACCCATACGGCGTGGCTCCTGAATAACGGGTGCGCGTTTTCGCGTGCAAGGCAAGGGAAAATCGTCATTCATGCTAAACGCTATCTGCCGCGCAGGGAAGCCCGGAAAACAGCGGGGCGCCTTGACGGCGCCCCGGAGCTTACTTCCTGGGTTTAAAACGCAGCAGCCGGTTGGCGTTGCTGACTACGGTAATCGACGACAGCGCCATTGCGGCACCCGCCACCACCGGGCTGAGCAGTGTGCCGGTCAGCGGGTAGAGCACGCCGGCGGCGATTGGAATGCCCAGCGTATTATAGATAAAGGCGCCGAACAGGTTCTGCTTCATGTTGCGCAGCGTGGCCTTCGACAGCTCCACTGCATCCGCTACGCCATTCAGGCTGTGGCGCATCAGGGTGATGGCAGCGGTCTCGATGGCGATGTCGCTGCCGCCGCCCATCGCGATGCCCACGTCGGCCTGCGCCAGCGCCGGGGCGTCGTTGATGCCGTCGCCGACCATCGCCACGCGTTGGCCCTGCGCCTGCAGCTGTTTGATCGCCGCCGCTTTGCCGTCCGGCAGCACGCCGGCAATCACCCGATCGATACCGGCCTCTTTGGCGATGGCGTTGGCGGTCACCGGGTTGTCGCCGGTCAGCATCACCAGCTGATATCCCTGCTGGTGCAGGCGCTGCAGCGCCGCGACGCTGTCCTCGCGTAGCGGATCGCGAATGGCGAACAGCGCGGCCGGTTTACCGTCAACGGCCAGCAGCACCGGCGTCACGCCGCGTTCGGCCTGGGCGCGCATCGGCGCATCCAGTTCGGCGGTCGCGACCTGATGCTGTTCCAGCAGCGCGGCGTTACCCAGCAGCAACTGCGCGCCGTCGATCTCCCCGCTGACCCCGGCGCCGCGCAGGGTGCGGAACTGCGCCACCTGCGGCAGCGTTTGCCCGGCGGCGCGTTCCATGATGGCGCGCGCCAGCGGGTGGTTGGAGCCTTGTTCCAGCGCGGCGGCCCAGCCGATCGCCTGCTGCTCGCTGACCTGATTGAAGGTCAGGATCTCCACCACCTGCGGTTTCCCTTCGGTCAGGGTGCCGGTTTTGTCGAACACCAGGGTGTCCAACTGGCTGGCCTGTTGCAGGGCGTCGGCGTCGCGAACCAGCACGCCGAACTCCGCCGCGCGGCCGACGCCGGAGATGATCGACATCGGCGTTGCCAGGCCCAATGCGCACGGGCAGGCAATGATCAGCACCGTAGTGGCGATCACCAGCGTATAGACCAGCTGCGGCTGCGGGCCGAAGAAGTACCACATCGCTGCGCTGAACAGGGCGATCGCCACCACCGCCGGCACGAACACCGCCGAGACGCGGTCAGCCAACTGGCCAATCGCCGGTTTACTGCTCTGCGCCTGACGCACCAGTTTGATGATGCGCGCCAGCGTGGTTTGGCTACCGATGGCGGCGGCGCGGAACAGCACGCTGCCGTCGTCGACCACCGTCCCGGCATGCACCGTATCGCCGGGGCCTTTCTGCTGTGGCACCGCTTCGCCGGTCAGCATCGCTTCATCGAGCCAGACTTCGCCCTGCACGATTTCACCGTCGACCGGCACGCGATCGCCGGTGGTCAGCCGCAGCGTCATGCCGAGCTGCACCTCCGCCAGCGGGATATCGCGTTCGCCGTCGTCGGTCACCAGCCGCGCGGTGGGCGGTGTCAGATCCAGTAACCGCTCCAGCGCCTGTGAAGAACGCTGACGAGCGCGCTGCTCCAGCGCATGGCCGAGGTTGATCAAACCGATGATCATCGCGCTGGCCTCGTAATAGAGGTGGCGCGCTTCCGTCGGGAAGAAATCGGGCCAAATGTTGACGGCGATCGAGTAAAGCCAGGCGGCGCCGGTGCCGAGTGCCACCAGGGTATCCATGGTGGCGCTGCCGTTCATCAGCGCGCGCCAGGCGTTGCGGTAGAAGTGCCCGCCGGCAAACACCATCACCGCCAGGGTGATGACGCCGACCAGCAGCCAGGGGCGCTGGGTTTCCGGCGTCAGCGTCATGCTGCCGCCGAACAGCCCCCAGGCCATCAGCGGGATACCCAACGCCAGCCCCAGCGCCGCCTGCCAGCTAAAGCGCTTCATGTTGGCGCGTGCGGTCTGCTGTTGGCGTTCGCGACGTTCTGTCTCGTCCTGAATCATCTCGGCACCGTAGCCGGCTTTTTCCACCGCCGCTACCAGTGCCTGCGCATCGGCGGCGCCGGTGACCAGCGCACTGCGCTCCGCCAGGTTGACGCGCGCGTGTTCAACGCCGGGGACGCTTTGCAGCGCATGCTGCACTTTATTGACACAGCTGGCGCAGGTCATGCCGCTGAGCAGCAGCTGTACGCTGTCGTCCGCGTTGTCGGTTGCCGGAAGGGGAGGCTGCGCCGCTGGCTGAACGTCCGGCAACGAAGGTGTTGCGTCAGTCAACGGCTCAGTTTTTGGGACGACGGCACCCGCCACGCTGGCGTGATAACCGGCATGTTCCACCGCGGCGATCAGCGCCTGCGGATCGGCATCGCCGTACACTTTCGCGCTGTCGATCTCGACCTCGGCGGCGAACACCTCCGGCACCGCTTCCAGCGCCTTGCGGGTGCTGCCGACGCAGTGCATGCAGCTCAGACCGCTCAGCTGCAGTTCGGTGTCGGCGCGCGGCGCGACTTCTGCCTGATAACCGGCGGCGATCACGCTGTCGATCAGCGCGCTGTCCGGCGCTTCGCCGGTCACTTTGGCGTAATGGACGTTAACCTCCGCCTGTTCGACATCGCTGCGGCTTTCCAGGGCTTTTTTCACCCGCTGTGCGCAGTTCATGCAGGACAGCCCCTGCAATGCCAGCATAGTGGTGTGTGACATGATTGAACTCCTTGCTTAAAGGGCGGTGTTTAAAGGTTGACCGCCGGACCTGTTTTCACTAAGAATGGAGCTTAAACCTTCCAGCAAGGGTAAGGTCAAGGAGGGGAAATGAATATTAGCGACGTCGCGAAAAAAACCGGGTTAACCAGCAAGACGATTCGTTTTTACGAAGAGAAAGCGCTGATTACCGCCCCGATCCGCAGCGACAACGGTTACCGCCACTATTCCGCCAAGCATGTCGAAGAGCTGACGCTGCTGCGTCAGGCGCGGCAGGTGGGCTTCAACCTGGACGAGTGCCGCGAACTGGTGGCGTTGTTCAACGATCCGGCCCGCCACAGCGCCGACGTGAAGGCGCGCACGCTGCAGAAGGTGGCGGAGATCGAAAAGCACATCAGCGAGCTGGGGAACATGCGCCAGCGCCTGCTGACGCTGGCGGAACAATGCCCGGGCGATGAGGGGGCGGAGTGCCCCATCATCAATAACCTGGCGGGGTGTTGTCGTTCTAATTAACGGCTGATGGCGCGGATCACCAGCGTGACCCCTTCCACCGCCACCACTTCCACCTCGGTGCCGGCGGGCAGATCTTCCGCCGCCTGCGCGCGCCAGCTGCTGTCGCCGATATTAATGCGCCCCATACCGTTGTGCATCGGCTCCGTCAGCGTGGCGCGGGTGCCGATCAGCTGGCGGTTGCGCTGGTTGAGCACCGGCGACCCGCCGGATGCGGCTGCCGGGCGCCGACGCAGCCAGTACCACCACAGGTAAGCGACGACGACGGTCAGGACGGCGAAGATCATGCCTTGCCATGCCCAGGAAAGCGGCGGCAGTAGCCAGATCAGGGCGCCGACCAACAGCGCCGCCACACCGCTCCACAGCAGGTAGCCGCCGGCGCCGAGCATTTCCGCCGCCAGCAACACGCCCCCGAGAGAGAGCCAGAACCACAGCGGATTCGCCGCGATCAGTTCGAGCATGATTATTTGCCTTTGCTTTCTTTCAGCAATTCGGTAATGCCGCCGATCGAGCCGAGCAGGCTGCTGGCGTCCAGCGGCATCATCACCACTTTGCTGTTGTTGGAGGAACCAATCTTTTGCAGCGCGTCGGTGTATTTCTGCGCCACGAAGTAGTTCACCGCCTGAATGTTGCCGCTGGCGATGGCGTCGGATACCAGCTGGGTGGCGCGCGCCTCGGCCTCGGCGGCGCGTTCACGCGCTTCCGCCTGCAGGAACGCCGACTGGCGTTCGCCCTCGGCCTTCAGGATCTGCGATTGTTTCTCCCCCTCGGCGCGCAGAATGGCCGCCTGACGCACCCCCTCTGCCTCCAGAATGTCGGCGCGCTTGGTGCGCTCGGCCTTCATCTGGGCGTTCATCGAGGCGATCAGTTCCGCCGGCGGCCGCACGTCGCGGATCTCGATACGGGTGATTTTCACCCCCCAAGGATTGGTCGCTTCATCGACGATGTGCAGCAGGCGGCTGTTGATGCTGTCGCGCTGCGACAGCATTTCGTCGAGCTCCATCGAGCCGAGCACGGTGCGGAAGTTGGTCATGGTCAGGTTGACGATCGCCTGTTCGAGGTTGCTAACCTCGTAGGCGGCGCGCGCCGGATCGACCACCTGGATGAAGCACACCGCGTCGATGGCGACGTTGGCGTTATCGCGGGAAATCACCTCTTGGGAAGGGATATCCAGCACCTGCTCCATCATGTTGATTTTGCGGCCGATGCGGTCCATGAACGGCACCACCAGGTTCAGCCCCGGCATCAGCGTTTTGGTGTAGCGGCCGAAGCGTTCTACCGTCCATTGGAACCCCTGCGGCACAATTTTGACGCCGGCGAACACCACAATCAGCGCGACGACGATCACGATGGGAATAAAAGTAAGCATGCAAACCTCCTGTCAGACATATGTAAACAGATATTACGTCAGCGCCGGAAAAATGCCTACTGATACCGCGACTTAATCCAGGGCGCTGACGCAACCCGCGAGCGGTGGATCCCGCGTCTGGAACAGAGTGTTGTCACGACAAGTGTGGCACAGCTGAAAAATAAGTATGCCTAAATGGCATGATTTCAATAATTTTTATTCATTTCATGCTGTTGCTCGCCTTGGCTAGAGTAAAAACACCCCCTGTATTTACCGTCAAAAAGTTGTCATTTTTATTTGCGACTATGCTTTTTGAAATGACATTTCGGCCAAGGATTGTTATGGATTCGCTCAGTGTTGATGAACTCGCCCAGAAGAAGGATCGTTGGTATCGCATTGTGGAGGAGATGTTGGCGGAAGCCGGCGTCGCCATCAACGGCCCGCGCGCCTGGGATATCCGGGTGCATAACCCGGCGCTGTTCAAACGCATTTTGCAGGAAGGCTCGCTCGGCTTCGGCGAAAGCTATATGGACGGCTGGTGGGAGTGCGAACGGCTGGACATGCTGTTCACCCGCATTCTGCAGGCCGGCGTCGATGAACGGTTGCCGAAAAGCCTGAGCGACATCGCGCGCATCGCCTATGCCCGGCTGTTCAATCGCCAATCGCGCAAGCGTGCCTGGCAGGTGGGCAAAGAGCACTACGACATCGGCAACGACCTGTTCCGGGCGATGCTCGATCCTTATATGCAATACTCCTGCGGCTACTGGAAAGAGGCGCAGACGCTGGAGCAGGCGCAGCAGGCCAAGCTCAGGATGATCTGCGAAAAACTGCAGTTGAAACCGGGCATGACGCTGCTGGATATCGGTTGCGGCTGGGGCGGATTGGCGCAGTTTGCGGCGCAAAACTACGGCGTCTCGGTGCACGGCGTGACCATTTCGGCCGAGCAGCAGAAGCTGGCGCAGGCACGCTGCGCCGGGCTGGACGTCGAGATCTTGCTGCAGGATTACCGCGATCTGGATCGTCAGTTTGATCGCATCGTGTCGGTCGGCATGTTCGAGCACGTCGGGCCGAAAAACTACGACACCTATTTCAGCGTCGCGGCGCGCAACCTGAAGCCCGACGGTCTGTTCCTGCTGCACACTATCGGTTCCAATCAAACCGATCTCAACGTCGACGCCTGGATAGACAAATACATCTTCCCCAACGGCTGCCTGCCTTCGGTGCGGCATATCGCCGAGGCCAGCGAAGGGCGTTTCGTGATGGAGGATTGGCACAACTTTGGCGCCGATTACGATCGCACGCTGATGGCCTGGCTGGAGAATTTCAAACGGGCGTGGCCGGATCTGATGGGCGGTTATTCCGAGCGCTTCGAACGCATGTTCACCTATTACCTGAACGCCTGCGCCGGCGCGTTCCGTTCGCGCAACATTCAGCTGTGGCAGGTGTTGTTCAGCCCGGCGGGCGTGGAGGGCGGGGTGCGGGTCTATCGCTAATCCCCGTCATATTTCAAGCTGGCTGCACGTTCGAGCCCTGGTCACTTAGTTATCTAAGCTCCCAGGGCTTTTCACATTTGCCGCCTGGATGCAGCTTCAAGTATGACGGATATCAGTACAGCAGGGAGTACAGCTGGCGGCGATATTTAGCGGCCAGCGCGTCGCCGGTGCCGAGCGCGGCCAGAATGTCCATCAGGGTTTTGCGCGCGCTGCCGTTGGCGGCGGCCAGATCTTTCTTCAGATGCCCCATCAGCAGTTCCAGCGCTTCTTCGTTACGCCCGACCTGATGCAGCTGCAGCGCCAGCTGCACCGCCAGTTCGACGTTGTCCGGCTGCTGCTGCACCTGTTGTTGCAGCTGCTGGATTTCCGGCGTGTCCGCCGCCTGCTTCAACAGTTCAATCTGCGCCACCAGGCCCTGATAGCGGGTATCGCGATCCTGCAGCGGGATGGTCGCCAGCACAGCTTCGGCATCTTCGCTGCGGCTGAGGGCGATCTGGGTTTCGGCCAACGTCAGACCGATGTCGCTGCGCTGCTGGCTGCTCTGCCAGGCGTCTTTCAGCAGCGGCAGCGCTTCGGCGGCGTTGCCGGCGGCCAGCAATTCTTGCGCCTGCGCCAGTTTCAGATCTTCTTCCTTCGGCAGGAAACGCTGCAGCAAGTCGCGGATCGCTTCTTCCGGCTGCGGGCCCTGGAAGCCATCGACCGGCTGACCGTCTTTAAACAGGTAGACCGTCGGAATCGAACGCAGCCCGAATTGGGAGGCGATCATCTGTTCGGCGTCGCAGTCCACCTTGGCCAGAATGAACTGACCGGCGTATTCCGCCGCCAGCTTGTCCAGCACCGGCGTGAGCTGCAGGCAGTGTTGGCTGCGCTCGGACCAGAAGTAGAACAGCACCGGAATGGACATCGACTGTTCCAGCGTCTGGTGCAGGTTAGTTTCGTTAATATCAACAACAGCTTGAGCTAGCATCTTTTTTCTCTCTGATCGTGCGGAGCCATGGGGTGTAGATGGGGGCGCGCCGCCATTCTTCAACCCCGTCGGGCGAATTAAGCGTTGCTGCGCAGCAGCCAATCCAGACAGCGGCCCGGCAAAATGCGGCGCAGCACGCTCATCGCGTGCGCCAGCAGGGTGACCGGATAGCGCAGTTTGGCGCGCGGGCTTTCCAGCGCGTGGCGCAGTTTGGGCAGAATGGCCTCCGGCGGCAGCGTCAGGCGCTTGGCGATGCCGGGATTGTGCACCGGTTTGTCGCTCTGCGCCTGGTTGACGTTCTGGCTAAAGTGGGTGGAGATCGGCCCCGGTTCGATCAGGCTGACCTGAATGCCGCTGCCGTGCAGCTCCATGCGCAGCGCGTCCGACCAGGCTTCCAGCGCGAACTTGCTGGCGGCGTAGGCGCCGCGCCCGGCGCTGGAAACCAGGCCCATCACCGAACTGGTCTGAATAATGCGCCCTTCGCCGTGCGGCAACATCGCGGGCAACAACAGTTGGGTCAGTTGGTGGGTGCCGAACAGGTTGGTGGCGAATTGCCGCTCCAGCTGGCTGCGCGAAATACGGCTGAGCGGGCCGTAAACGCCGAAACCGCCGTTATTGAACAGGCCGTACAGGCGGCCGTCGGTCAGCGCGATCACCTCGGCGGCGGCGCGCTCGACGCTGGCGCTGTCGTCCAGATCCAGCTCGATGCCTTCCAGCCCGAGCTGGCGCATGTTTTCCACGTCCTGCGGTTTGCGGCAGGCAGCCAGCACCCGGTAGCCGCGGTTGCGCAGATCCTGCGCCGCAATCAAGCCTATCCCGCTGGAACAGCCGGTTATCAATACCGCTTTTTGCATAACTTTACCTAGTGTACGACCCTAATTTAGTGAGACTCATGCTTTACTAGAGGCTCCAGGCGCTCCGCCATCCAGGTGGCGATAAACGGCTGGGCGTCCCCATTGGGATGCAATCCGTCATCCTGCATCCATTCCGGCTTCACCACCACCTGTTCCATATAGAACGGCAGCAGCGGAATGTTGAACTGTTTGGCCAGCGCCGGGTAGACGGCGCTGAACGCTTCAGTATAGCGGCGGCCGTAGTTCGGCGGGATGCGGATCTGCATCAGCAGCGGCTGCGCGCCGGCTTGCTGCACCAACGTGATGATTTGGCCGAGATCGCGCTGTACGTCCTGCGCCGGGAAGCCGCGCAGGCCGTCGTTGGCGCCCAGCTCGATCAGCACCCAGCGCGGCTGATGCTGTTTCAGCAGCGCGGGCAGACGCGCCAGCCCCTGCGCGGCGGTGTCGCCGCTGATGCTGGCGTTGACCAGCTGCGGCGCGCCCGATTTTTTCTGCCACTGTTCGGCCAACAGCGTCGGCCACGCCCGCTCGATCGGCAGGCGGTAGCCGGCGCTTAAACTGTCGCCCAAAATCAACAAGGTATCGGCGGCGGCAGCGCGTAAACTGAATAATCCCAACAGCAAAAGGAAGGGAAGATGCCAGCGGAAAACGTTCTTGAAGTTCATCATCTTAGTAAACACGTTGGTCAGGGTGAGCATCAGCTCACCATCCTTACCGGAGTCGAGCTGCTTGTCAAACCCGCGCAGACGATCGCCCTGATCGGCGAATCCGGATCGGGGAAATCGACCTTGCTGGGCATTTTGGCCGGGCTGGATGACGGCAGCGAAGGCGAGGTGCGCTTGCTCGGCGAGTCGCTGACCGCGCTGGACGAAGAGGGGCGCGCCGCGCTGCGCGCCAGGAATGTCGGCTTCGTGTTTCAGTCGTTCATGCTGGTGCCGACGCTGAACGCGCTGGAGAACGTGCAGCTGCCGGCGCTGTTGCGCGGCGAGAGCGACAGACAGAGCCGCGAGCAGGCGGTGCAGTTGCTGGAACAGCTGGGATTGGGGAAACGGCTCGATCACCTGCCGGCGCAGCTGTCCGGCGGCGAGCAGCAGCGCGTGGCGCTGGCGCGCGCCTTCAGCGGCCGACCGCGGGTGCTGTTCGCCGATGAACCGACCGGCAACCTCGATCGTCAGACCGGCGATCGCATCGCCGACCTGCTGTTTTCCCTCAACCGCGATTTTGACACTACCCTGATCCTGGTGACCCATGACGAAACCCTGGCGGCGCGCTGCCAGCGGCGGCTGCGGCTGCGTGAAGGCAAGCTGTGGGAGGAAGCATGATCTGGCGCTGGTTCTGGCGCGAATGGCGCTCGCCGTCGCTGCTGATCGTTTGGTTGGCGTTGACGCTCTCCGTGGCCTGCGTGCTGGCGCTGGGCAGCATCAGCGATCGCATGGACAAAGGGCTCAGCCAGCAGAGCCGTGACTTTATCGCCGGCGATCGGGTGTTGCGCAGCGCGCATCCGGTGCCGGAAGGCTGGCTGCTGGACGCGCAGCAACAGGGGCTGAAGGTGAGTCGTCAGCTGTCGTTCACCACCATGACCTATGCCGGCGATCGGCCGCAGCTGGCGGACGTGAAAGCCACCGATTTGGCCTATCCGCTGTACGGCAAGCTGGAAACGCGCCCGGCCAACATCCAGCCCGAACCGGGCAGCGTGCTGGTGGCACCGCGTTTGCTGGCGCTGCTGAACGTGAAAGTGGGGGATTCGCTCGAGGTGGGCGACACCACGCTGCGCATCGCCGGTGAAATCATTCAGGAGCCGGACGCCGGCTTCAACCCGTTCCAGACCGCGCCGCGCATCATGATCAACCTGGCGGACGTCGATAAGACCGGCGCGGTGCAGCCGGGCAGCCGGCTGACCTACCGCTACATGTTCGCCGGCGCCGAGCCGGATATTCAGCGTTACGAAGCGCGGTTGACGCCGCAGTTGACGCCGGATCAGCGTTGGTTCGGGCTACAGGAGTCCGGCAGCGCGCTCGGCAAGTCGCTGCAGCGCTCCCAACAGTTCCTGCTGCTGTCGGCTCTGCTGACGCTGCTGTTGTCGATCGCTGCCGTGGCGGTGGCGATGAGCCACTATTGCCGCAGCCGCTACGATCTGATTGCGGTGCTGAAAACTCTTGGTGCCGGGCGCGGCGCGCTGCGTAAATTGATCGTCGGCCAGTGGCTGGCGGTGATGGCGCTGGCGGCGGTGTGCGGCGGGGCGATCGGGCTGGCGTTCGAAGCGCTGCTGATTCGCCTGCTGAAACCGGTGTTGCCGGCTGCATTGCCCGCCGCCGGCGCCTGGCCGTGGCTGTGGGCGCTCGGCGCGCTGGTGCTGATTTCGCTGCTGGTCGGGTTGCGGCCGTATCGCCAACTGCTGGCTACCCAGCCGCTGCGGGTGCTGCGCCGCGATGTGGTGGCCAACGTCTGGCCGCTGCGCTACTTCCTGCCGGTGACGGTGGCGATCGTGGTGGCGCTGTTGGTGACGCTGATGGGGGCCAGCACGCTGCTGTGGGCGATCCTGGCGGGTATGGCGGTACTGGCGCTGCTGCTGGGCGGCATCGGCTGGGGCAGCCTGTTGCTGCTGCGCCGCATCACGCTCAAGAGCCTGGCGTTGCGGCTGGCGGTCAACCGCCTGCTGCATCAGCCGTGGGTGACCATCAGCCAGCTGGCGGCGTTCTCGCTGTCGTTCATGCTGCTGGCGCTGCTGTTGGTGCTGCGCGGCGATCTGCTCGAACGCTGGCAGCAACAGCTGCCGCCGGACAGCCCGAACTATTTCCTGCTCAACATGACCGAGGCGCAGGTGCCGCAGGTGAAAACCTTCCTGCAGCAGCACCAGATCAAACCGGAAACCTATTACCCGATCGTCCGGGTGCGCCTGACCGAGATAAACCAGCAGGTGGCGACCGAACGGGTGCATGAAGACGATCCGGGCGGCGAGGCGGTGAACCGTGAGCTGAACCTGACCTGGCTGGCCGAACTGCCGGATCACAATCCGTTGGTGGCGGGCAATTGGCCGCCGAAAAGCGGCGAAGTCTCGATGGATGAAGGTATCGCCGGGCGGCTGAAGATCACGCTGGGCGACACGCTGACCTTCAGCGGCGATACCCAGGCGTTCAGCGCCAAAGTCACCAGCCTGCGCCAGGTGGATTGGGAAAGCCTGAAGCCGAACTTTTACTTTATCTTCCCGCCGGGCGCGCTGGACGGCCAGCCGCAGACCTGGCTCACCAGCTTCCGCTACGACGGCGACGGCCAGATGCTGACCCAGCTCAACCGCCAGTTCCCAACGCTCAGCCTGCTGGACATCGGCGCGATCCTGAAACAGGTCGGCGGCGTGCTGCAACAGGTCAGCCGCGCGCTGGAGGTGATGGTGGTTCTGGTGGTGCTGTGCGGCGGCCTACTGCTGCTGGCACAGGTGCAGGTCGGCATGCGTCAGCGCCGCCAGGAGCTGGTGGTGTACCGCACGCTGGGGGCCGGCAAACGGCTGCTGCGCCGCACGCTGTGGTGCGAGTTCGCCCTGCTGGGGCTGGTGGCGGGCATCGCGGCGGCGGTAGGCGCCGAGGCGGCGCTGTGGCTGCTGCAGAGCCGGGTGTTTGACTTCCCGTGGACGCCGACGCCGGTGCTGTGGTGGGCGCTGCCGCTGGCCAGCGCGCTGCTGCTGTCGCTGTGCGGCGGCTGGCTGGGCGTGCGCCTGCTGCGCGGCCGGGCGCTGTTCCGCAGTTATGAGGGCTGATCTTGCTGTCGCAGGTCCGTTGCCGCCAAGCGTGGCCGGGCCTGCCGTTTTTCTTGGGCGCGTTACTGGTGCTATTCCTCTTCATGCCTACCTTGAGTGAAATCGATTACATTTATGTTGTGTCAATACGGCTACCTTTGATAATCGGTGCAACGGATATCAGGTCGGTTTCGCCTATTTTATGCATTAATTTATAGGGTTATGCATAAATTAAGCGACTTTATCCACCTTGAAAAACAGCATATCCATTTTTAATGGAATGTAACCGTTTTCACTAATGTGATCGCACTCACTTATCTTCGACGCATTGCCTCCTATCATGTCGCACACTGATGACCGTTTTCTCCTGGAGGCTGTATGAGCGATACCGTCAAAGTGACACCGGCGGAGAAAAGCCCGACTCATGTCGGCATGACTTTTTTCGTCTGTTTTTTAGCCGCCTTGGCCGGCCTGCTGTTCGGTCTTGATATCGGCGTGATCGCCGGCGCCCTGCCGTTTATTACCGAGACTTTTCAGATCACCAGCTCTCAGCAGGAGTGGGTGGTCAGCTCAATGATGTTTGGCGCCGCCGTCGGCGCTATCGGCAGCGGTTGGATGAACTTCCGGCTGGGGCGCAAATACAGTTTGATGATCGGCGCTATCCTCTTCGTGGCGGGATCGCTGTGTTCTGCGTTCGCCCCCAACGTGGAGGTGTTGATCGTTTCACGTATTCTGCTGGGATTGGCGGTGGGGATCGCTTCTTATACCGCGCCGATTTATCTTTCTGAAATCGCGCCGGAGAAAATCCGTGGCAGCATGATCTCGATGTATCAATTGATGATCACCATCGGCATTCTGGCCGCTTACCTGTCTGATACGGCATTCAGCTATACCGGTGCCTGGCGCTGGATGTTGGGCGTCATCACCATCCCGGCCGGGCTGTTGTTGGTCGGCGTGTTCTTTTTACCTGACAGCCCGCGGTGGTTGGCTTCGCGCAATCGTCATGAGCAGGCGCGTCAGGTGTTGGAGAAGCTGCGCGACAGCAGTGCCCAGGCGCAGTATGAACTGAATGAAATTCGTGAAAGCCTCAAACTGAAGCAAAGCGGTTGGGCGTTGTTCAAAGGCAATAAAAATTTCCGCCGCGCGGTTTTCCTTGGCATTCTTCTTCAGGTGATGCAGCAGTTCACCGGGATGAACGTCACCATGTATTACGCGCCGAAGATTTTCGGTCTGGCGGGCTTCGCCAGTACGGAACAGCAGATGTGGGGCACGGTGATCGTCGGTCTGGTCAACGTGCTGGCCACCTTTATCGCTATTGGGCTGGTAGACCGCTGGGGCCGCAAGCCCACTTTGATCCTTGGGTTTATCGTGATGGCCGTCGGCATGGGGGCGCTGGGAACCATGATGAACATCGGCATGAACTCGGCGGCGGAGCAATATTTCGCCATCGTCATGCTGCTGATGTTTATCGTCGGCTTTGCCATGAGTGCCGGCCCGCTGATTTGGGTGCTGTGCTCAGAGATCCAGCCATTGAAAGGCCGCGATTTCGGCATCACCTGTTCCACCGCCACTAACTGGATCGCCAATATGATCGTGGGGGCGACATTCCTGACCATGCTGAATTCGTTGGGTAGCGCTCACACCTTTTGGGTCTATGCGGGGCTTAACGTGCTGTTTGTTTTCATCACGCTGGCGCTGATCCCGGAAACGAAAAATATTTCTCTGGAACATATTGAACGCAATCTGATGGCCGGCAAACCGTTGCGCAACATCGGCTCGCGTTGATCTTTGCGGCAAAAAAAAGGTTCAGCCTGGGCTGAACCTTCTTCTTTTCGGCGGTATAAACCGTTAAGCCAGCTTCTGCTGTGTCCAGGCCAGCCCGCTTTGGTATTCACCTGGCAGCAGCGGTGCCAGCGCCTGCAGCGCCTGGCGCAGATCGGCGGCGCTCGGGTCGTTCAGATTGAGGTGGCCGACCTTGCGGCCCGGGCGCACCTCTTTCTCATACCAGTGCAGATGCACCAGCGGCAGCGACAGCCACTGTTCGTTGACGGCGGTGCCGATCAGGTTGACCATCACCGACGGCGTGCTCACCACCGGCTGCGGCAGCGGCAGGCCGAGAATCGCGCGCAGGTGCAATTCGAACTGGCTGATGGACGCGCCGTTTTGCGTCCAGTGGCCGCTGTTGTGCACGCGCGGCGCCAGTTCGTTGATCAGCAGCCGATCGCCGACGATAAAGCACTCCATCGCCATCACGCCGACGTAGTTCAGCTCGTTCAGGATCGCCGCCAGCATCTGCTCGGCCTGTTGCTGCAGTGCCGGGTTGGGCTGCGGCAGCGCCACGCTGGTGCGCAGGATGCCGTCTTCATGCAGGTTGTGGGTCAGCGGGTAGAATACCGAACGGCCGTCGTGGCCGCGCGCGCCCACCAGCGACACTTCGCCGGAGAAATTGATGCCTTGCTCGACGATGCACTCGCCATAGGCGTCGGCCGGCAGTTCGGCTTCCTGGCCCGGGCGCAAGCGCCATTGGCCGCGGCCGTCATAGCCGCCGACCCGGCGTTTGACGATCGCCAGCTCGCCCAGCGCAGCGAACACCTGCGGCCATTCGGCGGCGCTCGCCAGCAGCTGCCACGGCGCGGTCGCCAGGCCGAGCTGGTCGAGCAGCTGTTTTTGCGTCAGGCGATCCGCCAGACGCGGGAAGATGTCACGGTTGACGAAGGCGCTGTGGGTCGCCAGCTCGCGCGTCAGCGCGGTTTCTGGCCAGCGTTCGATCTCGGCGGTAATGACGCTGTTCTGATACGGCACCGCTTCAGGTTCGGCATCGATGCCGACAGGGTAGACGGCGATGCCCAGCGGTTCGCCGGCCTGGCGCAGCATGCGCCCCAGTTGACCGTTGCCCAGTACGCAAACCGGCTTCATGCGTCCTCCCGCGGATCGGGGTGGTTCAAGACGTCTTCGGTCTGCGCCTGACGCCAGTCCGCCAAACGCTGCGCCAGCGCGGCGTCGTGCAGCGCCAGGATCTGCATCGCCAGCAGCCCGGCGTTGGCGGCGCCGGCTTTGCCGATCGCCAGCGTGCCCACCGGAATGCCGCGCGGCATCTGTACGATGGAGTACAGGCTGTCTACGCCGCTCAGCGCGGCGCTTTGCACCGGCACACCCAGCACCGGCACCAGGGTTTTCGCCGCCAGCATGCCCGGCAGGTGCGCCGCACCGCCGGCGCCGGCGATGATCACGTCAAAGCCGTTGGCGGCAGCCTGCTCGGCGAAGCTGAACAGCTTGTCCGGCGTGCGGTGAGCGGAAACGACTTCGACATGGAAGGGGACATCGAGCTGGGTCAGGACTTCGGCGGCGAACTGCATGGTGGCCCAGTCACTTTTCGATCCCATTACAATTGCGATTTTAGCCCCGGTAGTGGCGGCTGAAGCGGCGTTGGCTCCCATGGGTGTAAGGCTCCTGTGATTTTTCTGGCGTCGGCTGAGGGCCGAATGAGGGCGTAGAGCATACCATGAGCGCACGGCGAGGAAAACGGTTGCGTCGCCGGTTTTCACCGGCGAAAGCGCGAATTTTTACTCGCGCGCCAGTGCGGAATTCAGAATGGGAATGAGATCAGCTCGACGGCGTCGGCGCTGACTTTGATCATCGATCCTTCGACGTGCCAGGCACCCAGCACCGCGCGATGGGCTTCGCCGTTGCTCAATGCCAGCCGGTGCACCGCCGGGCGATGGGTATGGCCGTGGATCATCCAGTGCACGTCGTGGCGCAGCATGGTTTGCTCGACCGCCTGCGGGTTGACGTCCATGATGGCGTCCGACTTGTACTGGTTGGATTGCTGGCTGCGGGCGCGCATCTTGGCGGCGATCTTCAGTCGCCAGCGCAGCGGCATCGCGAGGAACAGTTTTTGAATCAGCGGGTTGTGCACTTTACGACGGAATTGCTGATAGGCTTGATCGTCAGTGCACAGGGTGTCGCCGTGCAGGATCAGGATCCTGCGGCCGTACAGCTCCAGCACTTTTTCTTCCGGCAGCAGCTGCATGCCGCTGGCGCGGGCGAAGCGTTTGCCGAGCAGAAAATCGCGGTTGCCGTGGATGAAATAGCAGGGCACACCGGCCTGTTGCAGCGCTTTCAGCGCCGCGGCGATCTCCGCATGCAGCGGCTCGGGATCGTCGTCGCCGATCCAGGCTTCAAACAGGTCGCCGAGGATGTACAGCGCGTCGGCGTGCACCGCTTCGCGCCGTAAAAAACGCAGAAAACCGGCAGTGATTGCCGGTTCCTGTGCGCACAAGTGCAGATCTGCGATGAACAGCGTACTCATGCAGCCGCGATTACTCGCTGACGGTCACGCTGTTGATCACGACGTCTTCTACCGGTACGTCCTGGTGCATGCCGCTGCGGCCGGTTTTCACGCCTTTGATCTTGTTGACCACGTCCATGCCTTCAACCACTTCTGCAAACACGCAGTAGCCCCAACCTTGCGCGTTTTCGCCGCGGAAGTTCAGGAAGTCGTTGTCAGCCACGTTGATGAAGAACTGTGCGGTGGCGGAGTGCGGATCGTTGGTACGTGCCATTGCCAGGGTGCCGATGGTGTTTTTCAGACCGTTGTTGGCTTCGTTCTTGATAGTCGCGTTGGTCGCTTTCTGGTTCATGCCCGGCTCGAAACCGCCGCCCTGGATCATGAAGCCGTTGATCACACGGTGGAAGATGGTGTTGTCGTAGAAACCGGCGCGGCAGTAGTTCAGGAAGTTTTCAACGGTAACCGGCGCTTTGTCAGCAAAGGTCTTGATAACGATATCGCCGTGATTGGTGTGGAAAGTAACCATAGTTTTAATCCTAACAAGGTGAAGTGAGACGTCACGTAAAGCGAGTGAACATTCAGACCGCCCTTATAACATATCCGCCCTAGCGAGTCAGCAGCGGCTCAACCGTGCACTGTCTGTGGTAATTGTGTTTATGTTATATTATAACAATTGCGCTGACCGCCGAATTTTGCGCGTTTTCTTCGCGTGAAGCCAGCAAAGCATGGCCTTAACCTTGCAATAGATCAGGCTTCAGGTTTCAATACGCTACCGGGCGGAAACCTGAAGCCCGGTTATCTTTTTTGTTATCACGCACACCACGGAATCTCCCGATGCTAAAGATTTTTAATACCCTGAGTCGTCAAAAAGAGGAATTCAAACCCATTCATGCCGGGAAAGTGGGCATGTACGTGTGCGGGGTAACCATCTATGACCTGTGTCACATCGGCCACGGTCGTACCTTTGTCGCTTTCGACGTGGTGGCGCGTTACCTGCGCTACCTCGGCTATTCGCTGAACTACGTGCGCAACGTCACCGACGTGGACGACAAAATCATCCGCCGCGCGGCGGAAAATCATGAAACCTGCGACCAGCTGACCGAACGCATGCTGGCGGAAATGCACGCCGACTTCGACGCGCTGCTGATCGACCGCCCGGATCAAGAGCCGCGCGCGACCCAGCATATCGCCGAGATCATCGAGATCACCCAGCGCCTGATCGATCGCGATCACGCCTATGTGGCCAGCAACGGCGACGTGATGTTCTCCATCGACAGCGATCCGCAATACGGGCTGCTGTCGCGCCAGGATCTGGATCAGCTGCAGGCCGGCGCGCGCGTGGAAATCGACGACGTGAAGCGCAACCCGATGGATTTCGTGCTGTGGAAGATGTCCAAGCCGGGCGAGCCGAGCTGGCAGTCGCCGTGGGGGCCGGGCCGTCCAGGCTGGCACATCGAATGCTCCGCCATGAACTGCAAGCAGCTGGGCACCCACTTTGACATTCACGGCGGCGGTTCCGATCTGATGTTCCCGCACCACGAGAACGAGATCGCACAGTCGAGCTGCGCCCACGACGGGCCGTACGTCAATTACTGGATGCACTCCGGCATGGTGATGATCGACAGAGAGAAGATGTCCAAATCGCTGGATAACTTCTTCACCATCCGCGACGTGCTCGGCCATTACGATGCGGAGACGGTGCGTTACTTCCTGATGTCCGGCCACTATCGCAGCCAGCTGAACTACAGCGAAGAGAACCTCAAACAGGCGCGCACCGCGCTGGAGCGCCTCTATACCGCGCTGCGCGGCACCGATGCCGACGCCGCACCGGCCGGCGGCGAAGCGTTCGAAGCCCGCTTCCGCGAAGCGATGGACGACGACTTCAACACCCCGGAAGCCTACTCGGCGCTGTTCGATCTGGCGCGCGAAGTTAACCGCCTCAAGGGTGAAGACATGGCGGCGGCCAACGGCATGGCGGCGGAACTGCGCAAGCTGGCGAACGTGCTCGGCCTGCTGCAGCAGGAGCCGGAGCAGTTCCTGCAAGGGGGCGCTCAGGTTGACGACGGCGAAGTGGCGGAGATTGAAGCGCTGATCAAACAGCGTAACGAAGCGCGCGCCGCGAAGGATTGGGCGCTGGCGGATGCCGCTCGCGATCGGTTGAACGAGATGAACATCGTGCTGGAAGACGGCCCGCAGGGCACCACCTGGCGCCGTAAGTAATCCGGCCGCAGGGAAAAACAAAAAAGGCGCTGAATTCAGCGCCTTTTTCTATGGCTGCGGGTTAGGGTTTAACCATGACCTTGCCGCCGTTGAACTCCACTACCTGATCGGCGACGATCTTGCAGCGTTTGCGGGTTTCGACCTTGCCGTCGACTTTCACCCGCCCTTCGGCGATCACTTCTTTGGCGGCGCCGCCGCTTTCACACCAGCCCTGGAACTTCAGCAGATCGCACAGTTCGACGTGGGGATGATTGTCCAGATTGAAAATTTCCATACTGCCTTACTTATTTAGGTTGAACGTCGTGATATTCCTCGCAGGCCTGCAAGGTATTTTGGATCAGTGTAGCAACGGTCATCGGGCCAACGCCACCCGGCACCGGGGTGATGTAGGCGGCGCGCTCGCTGGCGGCGTCGAAATCGACGTCGCCCACCACTTTACCGCTTTCCAAGCGGTTGATGCCGACGTCCACCACGATGGCGCCCGGTTTGATCCAGTCGCCCGGAATGAAGCCCGGTTTGCCGACCGCCACCACCAGCAGATCGGCGTTCTCGACGTGATGACGCAGATTCTTGGTGAAGCGGTGGGTGACGGTGGTGGTGCAGCCGGCCAGCAGCAGCTCCATGCTCATCGGGCGACCGACGATGTTGGACGCGCCGACCACCACGGCATTCAGGCCGTAGGTATCGATGTTATAACGCTCCAGTAGGGTAACGATGCCGCGCGGCGTGCACGGTCGCAGCTTAGGCGCGCGCTGGCACAGGCGGCCGACGTTGTACGGGTGGAAGCCGTCGACGTCTTTGTCCGGGTGGATGCGTTCCAGCACCTTGACGTTATCGATGCCGGCCGGCAGCGGCAGCTGCACCAGAATGCCGTCGATTTCTGCGTCGGCGTTCAGCTGGTCGATCAACGCCAGCAGCTCGGCTTCACTGGTGGCAGCGGGCAGGTCGTAGGAGCGGGAAAGGAAGCCGACTTCATCGCAGGCGCGGCGCTTGCTGGCGACGTAAATTTGCGAAGCCGGATTCTCGCCGACCAACACAACCGCCAGCCCTGGGGCGCGCTTGCCGGCCGCCAGACGTTGTTTCACTTGCTCAGCCACTTCGTTTCTAACCTGCTGCGCAATCGTTTTACCATCAATAATCTTTGCTGACATCAGTGTGGAAATCCATCAATTAAGAAAAGCGGGGATGCCGCTATTCTGGCAGAAGCTGAGCGCGCTGTCAGGCGCAGAATCACCCTCGCCGCCGTTGCCGACGGCGATTTACGCTTTTTTTATATCGGCCTCAGGATCCTCTACGCCATTTTTACCTGCATTTGCATACGCTGGGGCCATACACAGGGCGAAAGAGGGCAGGATCATGAGAGCGATAACCCGGCTTTATCCGTTGCATCATCAACCTGATCAGCAACCGGCGGAGCCTAAACACGTAGGGGAGACGGTGTTCGATTCTTCACGGCATCCGGCGGGCAGTGCGCAACTCACCGCGCTGCATCAGCTCGGCCAGCACCAGGCAGCGCCGTCGTGGCGGGCGCGCCTGAGCGCGCTGTGGCGGAAGCTGTGCGCATGAACGGCAGCGCATGGGGAGGTTGCGCGCTATTGCTGGCTTGGGCGCCGTGGAGCCAGGCATCCTTAAACAGCGCACGCCCTGACTCCGCATTGGGGGAAAGGGGGGAAGCGACCTGCAATATGCAGGTGGTTGAGCATGCCGATTGGGGGGATATTGCCGCAGTGGTACAGTCTACGCGCCTTTGTCTGCGGCGGGGCGGTGGGCGGCAAGAGGCTGAGCGCACACCAGGCGATACCGCGGTCGGCCTGGCGCACCGTAACATAGCGCGGGCGCTGGCGGAAAAAACGCCATAAAGCGCCGTCGCCGCCGTAACGTCATGAAAAGGCATTGACTCGCTAACCTCTGACCGTATAATCGCAACCCGCAACCACAGGTTGCCGCATCTCAATGCGCCCTTAGCTCAGTTGGATAGAGCAACGGCCTTCTAAGCCGTAGGTCATAGGTTCGAATCCTATAGGGCGTGCCATTACTTCCTTGATTTTCTTCCCCCCGACTTGTTCCCTCAAAAATTCGACTGCGTAATCCATACTCTCGTTGGCTCGCCATTGAGCGCCATGCTATGTTCGTTCGCTAACTTTTAGTCAGTGGCAGAGAGCAACATGCAAAGCTTATTCGTTTACGGCACCCTGGGGCCGGGCAGACCCAACGCGCACATTATGGAAGCCATCGGCGGCAGCTGGGAAGAAGGCAGCGTCGGCGGATCGCTGCTTAACGAAGGCTGGGGCGCCGAGATGGGCTACCCAGGCATCGTGTTGGATAACAGCGGCAATCGCGTGAACGGTTTTCTGTTCCGTTCAGCTAATCTCGTCAACCACTGGCCGACTATCGATGCGTTCGAAGGTGAGGGGTATGAACGGGTGGCGGTCAGCGTCTCCACCGCCGGCGGCGAAACCGTCGATTCGTTTATCTACATGTTGAAGAAATGAGATGAAGCCGCCTCGCCGAGTGAGTGCGAGGCGCTTGACCCGCCGGCAATTGAACTTTCGTTTATTTTGCCGCGCTACAATAGGCGAAAATTTCCCCATGGAGCCTATCGTGCGCAAATCCAGATTCCTGCTCGTGACCTTGCTGTGCCTGTGCGCCGCCGCCGTGCTGTACGTCATGGCTTACCGGGCGTTGGGGCATTACCTCAGCGACGGGGAGAAAGCCTACCCGGATATCAGCGTTGAAATCCGCTGAGGGCCGTGCGGCGCCGCGGTGATTGCACCGACTTTTTCGCACTGATTTACCCGCCATTTACCCGCCGTCGGCAATGATGACGCTGCGTCTCCACACGGTGTGGTTCTCTTGGGCGGAATGCCGTTATGTCACTGCAGCAGGTATCGAATGTTTCTTTGAGCAACAACGGCTTAAAGGGCATCGGTTACAAACATTACGCGTTGGCGATCGTGGCGTTTTCGGCGATCGTGCGATTTATTTCCTTATCAGATCGGTATTTTTGGTGCGATGAAGCCTCCAGCGTACTGACCAGCCGCTATGACGTGGGCGCTTTGCTGTACCACGCTTCTTTCGATGTTCACCCGCCGCTTTATTACCTGTTGCTGCATGGCTGGATGGCGCTGTTTGGCGACGGCATCATGGCGGCCCGCTCGCTGAGCCTGGTGTTCGGCGTAATGACGGTGGCGCTGGCGATGCGTTTTACCCGTTGGTTGACCAATGAGCGGGCGGCGCTGATAGCGGGGTGGCTGATGGCAATCATGCCGATGGCGGTGCGTTACAGCCAGGAGGCGCGCATGTACGCGCTGATGGGGATGCTGGCGATCGCCGCCGCCATGGTGCTGGCGAAATGGCTGAAAACACCGGATAACCGCCGCTATCTGGCGCTGTATGCGCTGTTGATGACGCTGAGCTTTTATACCCACTACTTCACGATTTTTACGCTGATCGCTCACTGGCTGGTGCTGCTGGCGCTGTCGTGCCGCCGCGAAGGCGTACGTTACATCAAGCAGCCGGCGTGGTGGCTGGCCAATGTGGCGATCGGGGTGGCCTACATTCCCTGGCTGCTGGTGCTGTTCAATCTGCTGGCGCATATCGCCGAGCTGCGGGTCGGCGGCGACGTCGGTTGGATCCCTCAGGTTTCCTGGGGCGATCTGCCGGCGATGTATTGGCGTTTTCTCACTGGGCATGATGGCAGCAATTATCCGACGGTCATTCTCTGGCTGCTGCCGGCGATGTTTATCGCCTTATGTTCATTGCTACTGTGGCGGCGGGAGACGCCGAGAACATTCTCGCTGCTGCTGCTCGGCGGCATTCTGATCCCGGTGACGTTGGTATTCGCCATTTCCTGGCGCTCGCCGCTGTTTGTCGATCGCTACCTCTATTCGGCCGCGCTGGGCATTCCGCTGGTGTTGGGCGTGCTGATCGCCGGCACGAAAAGCCGGGTGCGCGGGATTTCTTTGCTGCTGTTCTTCAGTTTGCTGTTCGGCTGCGGCGTGCGTAACGACTACCCGGTCGAGAAAGATGAGTTCAAAGTGATGGTGCACTACATCAACAGCCACTATCAGCCTAACGATGCGGTGGTGGTCAGCAACATGTTCAACTACCTGAGCTACGTGTATTACAACAAGCAGGGCTATCGCGCCCTGTTGTATACCCCGGCCAGGCCCAACGGCATTTCGGGCAAGCCCAATGCCTATGGCTTCGGTACCTTTTTCCACGATCGAGCGGCGCAGACCTATGTCGATAAGCTCAGCGTTTTATCGAAAGGCCATCGCCGGGTCTGGCTGGTCAGCGGCGGGGATTTCAATCAGGACTTCGGCCGTTCGCCGACAGGGTGGGTCAATACCGGCACCTTCAAGAGCGGCGGTTTCGAATCGCGCCTGTTCGTGGTGCGTTGAGCAAAATGTCATATTTCCCATTCGGCGTTACATCTGGCCGAGCAAACTTACGCGGGGATGACAGTTCTATACATTGGGATTGGTACTGTAGCTCTACCCGATGATGTTGTGTGTTATCCATTCCCTGTAGTGTATTACCCCATCCCTGTTAAGTTTATCCCGCCTTGTGCGGGATTTTTTTTATCTGCGCATACCCGGCGGTGCGTAACGCGATTTTTTTGAATAACACCGTCAGTTTTATTCGGTATTCAGCCGCTGCGCGCTTGATTAGATTGAACGCGAGAGGGGGCGCCGTCGGTGCCTTTGTGCAATGAGTGGAGAATTTCTATGGCGAAGACAGTAGTGGTGTTTCATTCCGGCTACGGCCATACCGAGCGTTTGGCGAAAGTCGTGGCGGAAGGTGCGGGGGCGGAACTGATCGCCATCGATCAGAACGGTGACATCAGCGACGAAGCCTGGCAGACGTTGGATGAGGCGGACGCCATCATCTTTGGCTCGCCGACCTATATGGGCGGCCCGTCCTGGCAGTTCAAGAAATTCGCCGACGCGAGCTCCAAAGCCTGGTTCGGCCGCAAGTGGCAGGACAAAGTGTTCGGCGGCTTTACCAACAGCGCCAGCCTGAACGGCGACAAGCAGGTCACGTTGATCGCGCTGCAGACGCTGGCTTCGCAACATGGCGGCCTGTGGGTCAGTCTGGGGCTGCTGCCGGCCAACACCAAATCGGCGCAGCGTACCGACGTCAATAACCTGGGCGGTTCGGTGGGGCTGCTGGTGCAGACCCCGGCGGATGCCGGCGTGGATGAGATGCTGTCGGGCGATCTGGCGACCGCCAAGCTCTATGGCCAGCGCGTAGCGGGCTTTGCCGCCAAACTGGCGTAAGGCCTTGCCGTGTAGATGGGGTGGCGGTGCGGTTGAACGGATGCCGCGTTCATTTTCTCTGCACAATTGGCGTGTAGGCTGCGAAATGTTATTAGCCTGCTTGGGCTAACACTGCATTTCGTACAAATATTCCCGGTTCCTAGGCCGGGTTTTTTGTTGCTAAGGTCTGCTTAAGCTTTCACCGCTATACTGCGTGGCAACACGGGCATGCAAGGCATGGCCGTGTTGTAACTGTCGATTTGCTGTTGTTCAAGCAAGCCCGCTTCATGCGGGCTTTTTTTGGGTTGTTATTGCACGGGCGGCCCAGTTGCAGGAAAATAATCGCGCAGTTATTCAAACATCATTCAACGACCAATAACCACAAGCTTATTAATGTAATTGACGCCGTCGGCGACCTATTACGCTATGCGCTATGCTGACAGCAGAGTAGCCATTATTTGCTGACGCTACGCGGGTGTGCCCGCCGCAGCCGAACGGGGCTAAGAAAAGTCTGTTAATTAAATGTTAACGTTTTTTATTATTGATTTGTCTGGCTTTTTTGGTTGAAATCCGGGTTGACTATCCCTCACTGGCCGGGCGAGAGAGTATGCACATTATTATTCTGGTTATTAGCAAAATATGGGCAAGGCGATGAACGCCAGAATAAACGCCAGGCATGGCCTGCCGCTAACGGTTCAGCTGATCAATCTTTTCATGCTGGCTTTTTTGCTTTCCCTGGTGGGTATTCTTAGCCGGCCGATTGGCTCGCTTTCCTTATTTTGGCCAGTGAATGCGATTCTGCTCGGTCTGCTGCTGCGCAAACCCATTTACGGCACGCCGCTCGGCTGGCTTACCACCTATCTGGGCATGGTCGCCGCCGATCTCAGCACCGGCGAAGGTTGGTCTCTGGCGCTGTGGCTGAACGCCTGCAACATGTCGCTGATCGCCGTCGGTTACGGCATCATGCTGATGCTGCCACAATCTCAACGGCGCATGGGCAAGCCCCAGGCGATACTCTATATGTTCAGCGCCAGTTTGGCCGGCGCGGCGGTGGCGTCGACGCTGTCGGTGCTGCGTAATGATAGCCTCTATAACAACACGGTGGTGATCGCCTGGCTGGCTTGGTTCAGTGAGCAATTCTCGACGACCTTGCTGCTGTTGCCGGTGCTGATGGCGGCGCCGCGGCTGAAGCAACTGCTGCGCATGCAGGTACGTTGGCGCCTGAAAGGCTGCCTGCCGTTGCTGGCGTTGCTGCTGTCGCTGGCGTTCAGCGTCTATATCGGCGGGCCGGGCGCCATCGCCTTCCCGATCCCGGCGCTGCTGTGGTGCGCGGTACGCTACCCGCTGTTCCCCGTGACGTTGCTGACGTTGTTGACCGGCATGACCGAGATCAGCAGCATTTCTGCCAACCTGGTGCTTTATGAAACGCCGAACAACCACAACGCCTTCCTCGATACCCTGATGTCCGCCCGATTGGGCATCGCCATGCTGGTGATGGGGCCGCTGATCCTCGCCAGCTCCATCGCCGCCAACCGCAAGCTGATGCGACGTCTGGAGCACAGTGCCAACCACGATTTTCTGACCGGGGTGCTGGCGCGCAGCGCGATGACCCGCAAAGCGGGCGAGTTGCTGGAGCATAAACACCGTTCCAAAGAGGCGGTGTCGCTGCTGCTGATCGACATTGATCATTTCAAGCAGATCAACGATACGCACGGCCACAGCGCCGGCGATCAGGTTTTGGCGTCGTTCGCGCACATCGTGCGGCGCGAGCTGCGTCACGATCAGCTGTTCGGCCGCTTGGGCGGGGAAGAGTTTGCTATCATGCTGCCGCGCGCGCTGGCGGCGCAGGGCGTGGCGCTGGGGGAACATTTGCGCCGGCTGGTGGAGCAGACGGAGCTGCAGGCGGAAGGCAAGCAGACGTTGAAAATCACCATCAGCGTCGGCGTCGCCAGCCTGGCGATGAATGAGGTGAAATCGTTGGAACAGCTGATGAATATGGCGGATATCGCGCTGTATCGCGCCAAATCGCAGGGGCGTAATCGGGTGGAGTCGTTCAACGTGATCAACGGCAACAGCGTCGAGCATATCCTGTTCCGTTAACCGTTTTCAGCCTTGCCTGGGCTCGAAGCGGGTTTCGCAATTAGGGCAAATCAGTATCACATCTTGCAGCATTGCTGCGCATTTTTGCCGGGTAACATAGCCGCATTTAGGGCAGACGATTTGGGTGGAGCGGTTGATAAAACCTTTGACGCTGCTGGAATCGGACATATCAATA
Source organism: Serratia bockelmannii (assembly GCF_051803255.1). NCBI lineage: Bacteria > Pseudomonadati > Pseudomonadota > Gammaproteobacteria > Enterobacterales > Yersiniaceae > Serratia > Serratia bockelmannii. The sequence goes on from NZ_CP196512.1 coordinate 1,162,207, forward strand.
GCCTGTGTCAGGTGAAAACTCACGCTAACACAGGCAACGACAAATTTCGTTGGTTATTTTCCGTACGCAGATATTTACAGGCTTTTCAGCGCCTTGATGGTTTCATCCATATCGATCTCGTGCTCGGAGAAGGTATGGGTGGTGTTCTGGAAGGTGGTAATGGTCAGCATGCGCAGCGTTTGCATGGTCTGCGCCTGATCTTCGGACTGTGGGCGAATGCGGTTCATCAGCAGGCCGACCGACAGCACGGTGTTCTCTTTATCCACGTCGGCTTTGACCGGCACTTCCTTGGTGAAGGTATTAAAAGACTTGATGCTGGTGATCTTGATTCTTTCATTGGCGATGATGATGTATTTGCTGGGCGCCAACACTTTTACCGCATAAGCCGACGGGCCTTTGGTGTTGTTGGTTGGCTCGAAGGTGACCGCCGCGTTTTTCTTAATCAGCTCCGGATTCTGCACTTTAATCACGTGAAAATAACGATTTTCTCCGTTCTCGTCGGTAATAAAGCCGAAGCCTTTGTCTTCAAAAAAAGTCGTTATCTTGCCGTTCATCGCTATTCTCACAAAAGGGTTCAATACAGCGCTTATGATAGCGCGGAATGCCTTGCAGCGACAGATTGCGCGGGCGGCATTTAGTCATGCGATAACGGCATTTAGCGGCTTCCTGGCCACATGCTATGTTCATGCTGACTTCATTCAATGCGAAAAAGGAATATCGATGGGCATCAAACGTCTCAATCACGCCGTGCTGTATGTCAGCGATGTGCGGCAGAGCGCCGACTTTTATCATCAGGTCTTGGGCTTCAAGCTGAAGCCGTCCGACAGCCCCGATCGCGCGGTATTTACCCAGGCCGCCGATTCGGAAAACGATCACGATTTGGCGCTGTTCAGCAAGAATCTGGGCCAGCAGCGCGCCGGGGTGTTTCGCGCCAACAACGAGCCGCCGGCGGAGCATGAGCCACCGGCCGGGCTGTACCATCTGGCCTGGGAGGTGGACAGTCTGGAAGAGCTGGAGCGCATTCGTCACCAGTTGGCCGAACGCGGTATTCTCGGGCTGGAAGAGGATCATGGCGTGCACAAAAGCATTTATGGTCACGATCCGGACGGACTGCTGTTCGAGGTGACCTGGTTTATTCCGCCGGCGTTGCTGACCGACGAGGATAAAAACCAGCAGGGGATCCGCCCGCTGGATTTCGCCGCCGAGAAGCGGCGTTTCGCCGGCCTATAAGCGGCTCAGGTGCGGGGCGCCACGGCGCCCCGACGATCACAGCACTTTGTTGAGGAAGTTAACGGTGCGCGGATGCTGCGGTTGGGACAGCACCTGCCTGGCGTCGCCCTGTTCGACGATCTGCCCGTCGACCATAAACACCACCCGATCCGCCGCTTCGCGCGCAAAGCCGATTTCATGCGTGACCACCACCAGCGTGACACCCAGATCCGCCAACCCTTTAATCACGTCCAGCACTTCGCCGACCAGCTCGGGATCGAGCGCGGAGGTCGGCTCATCGAACAGGATTACCTTCGGGTTCAGCGCCAGCGCGCGCGCGATGGCGATGCGCTGCTGTTGGCCGCCGGAGAGGTGGCGCGGGTAGGCATCCGCCTTGTGGCGCAGTCCGACGGTATCCAGCAGCTCATAGGCGACCGCCTTAGCCCGCTCACGGGAGTGAATTTTGTGCACCACCGGCGCTTCGATGATGTTTTCCAGCACCGTCAGGTGCGGGAACAGATTGAAATTCTGGAACACATAGCCGACGTTGATGCGCTGCCGGAGGATGGCCTTTTCCTTCAGCTCGTACAGCCGGTTGCCCTTGCGGCGGTAGCCGACGTAGTCGCCGTCGATGCGGATAAAGCCCTCGTCGACGCGCTCCAGGTGGTTGATCGCCCGCAGCAGCGTCGATTTGCCGGAGCCGGAAGGGCCGAGGATCACGGTAACGGTGCCCGGCTGCAGCGTCAGGCTGACGTCGTCCAGCGCCTTGTGTTTGCCGAAGAACTTGCTGACGTTGCTGATTTCGATCAGGCCGCGTGCCGGCACCGGGGTGAGATTGCGTACCGGCTGCTCGGGCAAGGCATAATAATCAATGGCTTCAGACATGTGGGTCTCCTAACGTTTTAGCCAGCCGGCCAGTTTCTGCCAGGGCGTCGGCGGCAGTTCGCGCACCGCGCCCCGGGCGAAATAGCGCTCGATATAGTATTGGATCACCGACAGCGCGGTGGTGATGAACAGGTACCAGACGGTGGCGACCATCAGCAGCGGTATCACCTGCTGGGTGCGGTTATAGATAACCTGAATGGTGTAAAACAGCTCCGGCAGCGCCAGCACGTAAACGATTGAGGTGCCTTTCGCCAGGCTGATGATCTCGTTGAAGCCGGTCGGAATAATGGAGCGCAGTGCCTGCGGCAGAATGATACGGAAGGTGCGACGATAGCCCGGCAGGCCCAGCGCCGCCGCCGCCTCGTGCTGGCCGTAATCCACGCCCAGGATGCCGCCGCGGATGATCTCGGCGGTGTAGGCGGACTGCACCAGCGTCAGGCCCAGCACCGCCACGGCGAACTGGCCGAGAATGTCGATGGTGGGAAAGCTGGCGAACACCACGGAGGTGAAGGGAATGCCCAGCGAGATGGCGTCATACAGATAGGAGAAGTTGTACAGAATGATCAGCACCAGGATCAGCGGCAGAGAGCGAAACAGCCAGATATAGCCCCAGGCCAGCGACGCCAGCAGGTAGGAGCGCGACAGGCGCGCCAGCGCCAACAGGGTGCCGAACAGGATGCTGAACAGCGTACCGAGCAGCGTCAGCAGCAGGGTTTGCCCCAGCCCCGCCAGTACCGCCGGCGCGAAGAACCACTCGGCGAACACGCCCCATTCCCAGCGCGCGTTACCCGCCACCGATTGTACGATGGCGGCCAGAATAAACAGCGAAAACAGCGCGCCGATCAGCCGCAGCGGATAGCGGGCGGGCACCACTTTCAAGACTTCTTGTTTGGACATGTCATGTCTCCTGATACAGATAAAGGGGCCTTAGGCGATTTTCCTTTCCGACGCGCAACAACACGCATCCTCTGCAATCAGGCTTTTGCGGAACGGCAGGCGGCCATCGTAGGGCGGGCGGCTGTAAACCTCGCTGTCGACGGTGGGATCGAACTGCGGCTGATACCCGTTGTTCAGATACAGGCCCACCGCTTCGGGCTGGCGAAAGCCGGTGGTCAGATAGAGCTGGCGATATCCTTGCGCCAACGCCAGCGTTTCCAACTGCTGCAACACCCGCTGTGCCAGGCCCTGGCGGCGCAGATCGCCTCGCGTCCAGATGCGCTTCAGCTCGGCGGTCTGTGCGTCATAGCGTTTGAAGGCGCCCATGGCAATCGGCGCACCGGCGCGCAGCAGCACGATGAAGGCCCCTTGCGGCGGCGCGTACAGATCCAGCGCTTCCGGTTCCTGGTCACCAAAATAGTCGCCGTAACGCTGGCGATATTCGCCGAACAGCCCCTCGATCACCGGGGCGATCAGTGGGTCGGTCGGCAGCGTCTGAATGAAAGTGTCTTGCGTCATCGCGCGCTCCTAATCGCCCAGGCCGGGCGGGTTGATTTCCGACTGCGCAAGGCGTTCGACGCTCTCGCCCCAGCGGTTGAGCACCCGATCGTACTGCCCGCCGCGGATCGTGCCGTTCAGCGCTTCGTTCACCGCCTGCACCAGGCCGTTGCCTTTACGGGTGGTGACGGCGATGTGTGCCGCCTTGGGCCAACCGCCTTCCACCGTGCCCGCCAGCCGGGTGCGGCCGTTCAGCGCCGCTTTATAGGCGCCCAGCACGTTCGGCCCGAAGTAGGCGTCGGCGCGGCCGGACTGGATCGCCAGCGTGGCGGCCGCATCGTCGGTCACGTAGATCGGCTGGAAGGGTTTGAGCCCCTGCTGCCGGTTCTGTTTGTCCCACGCCAGCAAAATTGCTTCCTGATTGGTGCCGGAGCCAACGATGATCTTTAATCCGGCGATATCGGCAGGCTGTTTGATCGTCGCGATCTTGCCGCCGGTTTTGACGTAAAAGCCGAGCGAATCGATGCGGTAGGTGGCAAAGTCGAAGCGGGTTTTGCGCTCTTTGGTGACGGTGACGTTGGTGATGGCTGCGTCATATTTGCCGGAAACCACCCCCAGCGGCCAGTCTTCCCACGAGGTTTGCACCACGTTTAATTCAAGCCCCAGGCTGTCGGCCACCAGCTGCGCGATATCCACTTCGCTGCCGATCAGCCGCCGGTTATCGGCGGCGAACAGCGCCAGCGGCGGCGTGTTGAGCGCGGCGATTGCAACGGTGAATTGGCCCGGCTTCACGAAGTGGAAATCGGCCGGCAGTTTGGCGATCGCCTGCGGGTTTTTCGGCGCGTGGATCGGGATTTCATTGGCCTGTAAATCGATGCCGGTGCCCGCCTGCGCGGCGCCGGTCAGGCTCAGCAAGGCCGCCACGAGGGCGGCGGTAACGGTTTTCTGCATAGCGGATATCCCTGAAAACGATCTTATTATTGGGTGAATCTGTTCAACGGGCGCTTCAGGCCCAGGTGCTCGCGCAGCGTATCGCCGTGGTACGCCTGACGGAACAGGCCACGCTGTTGCAGGATGGGTACCACCCGATCGACGAAGTGGCCGAAGGCGCTGGGCGTACCGCCGCTGATGATGAAACCGTCGGCGGCTTCACCGTCGAACCAGCGTTGCAGACCGTCCGCCACCGCTTCCGGCGTGCCGCTGAACACCGGGCGCGGCGAGGCGGCTTCCAGCGCCACCTGGCGCAGCGTGAGGTTACGTTCGCGGGCGCTGAGCTTGATGGCGTCGGTAGTGCTGCGGAAGCTGTTTTGCCCCAGATCGCCGATGTCCGGGAAGGGGGCGTCCAGCGGATGGCGGGAAAAGTCGTAATGCTCGAAGTAGCGGCCAAGATAGTTGAGGGCGTTCTCAATGCTGACCAGGCGGGCGGTCTCCTGGTACTGGCGCTCGACGTCCGCGTCGTCGTCGCCGACGATCACGCTGACGCCCTGGAAGATGCGCAGGTCGTCCGGCTCGCGCCCCTGTTCCACCAGCTGCCGCTTCACGTCCTGATAAAAATCCTGCGCTTGTTCCAGCGTGTCGTGATGGGTGAAGATCGCATCGGCGTGTTGAGCCGCCAGCCGTTTGCCGTCTTCGGAGGCGCCGGCCTGGAACAGGATCGGGCGCCCCTGCGGCGTGCGGCCGATGTTCAGCGGCCCCTGCACCGAGAAGAACTCTCCCTGGTGATTGAGGGTGTGTAGCTTGCCGGTGCGGAAGAATTCGCCGCTAGCCTTGTTGCGCACAAAGGCATCGTCTTCCCAGGAATCCCACAGCCCTTTGGCGACGTCGAGAAATTCGCCGGCGATGCGGTAACGCAGGCTGTGTTCCGGGTGTTCGGCGCGCGAGAAGTTTTTGGCCGAGCCTTCCAGCGGCGACGTCACCACGTTCCAGCCGGCGCGGCCGTTGCTCAGGTGGTCGAGGCTGGCGAACTGGCGGGCGACGGTGAACGGATCGCTGTAAGAGGTGGAAAGGGTGCCTACCAGGCCGATTTTATCGGTGGCGGCGGCCAGCGCGGCCAGCAGGGTGAGCGGTTCGAAACGATTAAGAAAATGCGGAATGGATTTTTCGTTGATATATAAGCCATCGGCGACGAAGACGAAATCGAATTTCCCCTGTTCGGCTTTTTTCGCCGAGGCGATATTAAATTCGAGGTTGATGCTGGCGTCGGCGGTGGCATCCGGGTGGCGCCAGGCGGACATATTTCCCGATGCGCCGTGCAGAATGGCGCCCAGCCGTAATTGCCGTTGATTATTCGCGTTGTCGCTCATCGTGATTATCCTGTCATGCGCCGCAAAGGCGCGCGGTGTCTGATGTGTCCACTATTGATGAGCGGCAACGGGATGTAAAACAACAAAACAGCATATTCAAATGTTGAAAACTGCAAATATCACGGCGAGCGAAAATAATAATCCCCGGCGCGGTATCTGCGGCGTCGGGGAAATACTATTTCACGTTATTCAGGCGTTGCTGAGGGCTTTTTCTGGCGCGGTAGTGAGCTGTTGCAGCGTGCGTTCCGCCAGCAGCGTAAAATATTGTGCCGCGGGGAACAGGGCGCGTTCATCGGGATTGAAACGCGGATGATGCAGGCCGAACTCGCTGGCGGAGCCGATGCTGACGAAGACGCCCGGCACGTGATGCAGATACAGCGCGAAATCTTCACCCCCCATTTGCAGCTCCGCCTCTTCGACCCGGTAGCCGGCCTCGGCGGCGACGGTTTTGCTGAACGCCGCCCAATGGGCGTCGTTGATCACCGCCGGCGGCCCCGGTTGCCAGTGGAGTTCGGCCTGCGCGCCGAGCGCGGCGGCAACGCCGTCGATCACCTGGCGAATTTTATCAGGCACCTGGCGGCGCACCGCGTCGCTGTGGGTGCGCACCGTGCCTTCCAGCTCCACGGTTTGCGGCAGCACGTTCCAGGTATTGCCGCCTTCGATGCGCGTCACGCTCACCACCAGCGATTCCAGCGAGCTGAAGCTGCGGCTGGGCAGCGTCTGCAGCGCGCCGACGATCTGGCTGGCGGTGACGATGGTATCGACGCCCTGTTCCGGTTTGGCGGCGTGGGCGCCTTTGCCGGTGATGAGGATCTGGAAGCGATCGACGTTGGCGTAGAACGGCCCGGCGCGGGTGGCGAAGGTGCCGGTGGGCAGCTCCGGCGCGTTATGCAGGCCAAATACCGCTGCAACGTTATCCAGCGCGCCGGCGTCGATCAGGTGCCGGGCGCCGTTGAAGGTCTCTTCCGCCGGCTGGAAGAAGATGCGCACCGTGCCGGGCAGCTCGGCCTCACGCGCTTTGAGCAGGTGCGCGGCGCCGAGCATCACCGAGGTGTGAAAGTCGTGGCCGCAGGCGTGCATTACGCCGCTGTTTTGCGAGCTGAAGGGCACGTCGGCGATTTCGTCGATCGGCAGGGCATCAATGTCGCCGCGCAGCGCGATAATCGGCCCCTTGCCGCTGCCGATCTCCGCCACGACGCCGGTTTTCAGCGCCAGCGGCAGCAGACGGATGCCTGCCTCTTCCAGCCAGCGGGTCAGCCGGGCGGTGGTGGCGAATTCGTGATTGGAAAGTTCCGGGTTTTGGTGCAGCTCACGCCGATAGGCGATGATTTTGTCTGCCAATTGGCTGGTCATAGGCTTGGCTCACAGTGGGAAATAAACCCTAACCCTAGTGCAGGGACCGCCGAAGCAAAAAGACCATCTGGTTATATTTCATAGCGATTGCGTCTGCATGGGGGCGTCAACGCTGGGGGAAGCGGGCGAGTTTGGGCGTTCGCTCGTTGTTCGCCGGCGCAGGGAGAGGTTTGGCCTGGAACGGTAACGTATCGCAACCGGTGCAATCCATTTACACCGGACAACACGGATTTTTTCACTCTTTATCGGATTTCTGTGATCGCGGTGGTGGACAAAATCCTGCCTGCTTGCTGTACTGTAATCGACACAGGTTTTGTGTCTTTCATTCACGTTAAAGGTAAGTTTGATGTCTAAGATTAAAGGTAGCGTTAAGTGGTTTAATGAATCCAAAGGCTTCGGTTTCATTACTCCGGAAGATGGTAGCAAGGACGTTTTCGTCCACTTCTCTGCCATCGTTAGCAACGGTTTCAAAACGCTTGCTGAAGGCCAGCGTGTAGAATTTGAAATCACGAACGGTGCCAAGGGCCCATCTGCCGCTAACGTTACTGCTATCTAAGCTGCGTAGCTGAATTTCTTAAAACCCGCTCATTGAGCGGGTTTTTTATTGGGCGCGTTATGCGTCGTTGCGGCGGGCCAACAGGCCGAACAGCAGGATGGCGATGGCGTAACAGCCGACGATGGTCAGCGCCATCGACAGGCCCGAGGTGCCGCCCAGCCCGGTGAGCGGCACGGCGCAGGCGCCGAGGGCGAACATGCACACGCCGATCAAGGCCGAGGCGCTGCCCGCTTTGTCTCCCTGGCTTTGCATCGCCAGCGAAGAGGCGGTCGGGCCGACGATGCCGATCACCGCTACCGAGAAGAACAGCGGCACCAGCAACACGACCAGCGGCGCATGCAGCGCGGCGGCCAACAGCAGCAACAGCGACGCGACGGCCGCCAGCGTTAACCCGCCCCTCAACACCCTGCGTTCCCCCCAACGCGCACTGAGACGGCTGGCCAGCTGTGCCGCAATGATCAAGCCGACGCCGTTAATGGCGAAGCATAGGCTGAACATCTGCGGGCTGAGGCCGTAGATCTGCTGCAAGACGAAAGGCGAGGCGCCGATATAGGCGAACATGCCGGCCATCACGAAGCCCTGTGTCAGGCACAGGCCCATGAAATAGCGCTGGGTCAGCAACCCGCCGAGCGACATCAGCATCGCCAGGATACCGCCCTGGCTGCGGCGCTCGATCGGCAGGGATTCGCGCAGCTTCAGCGCCGACAGGCTGAACAGCAGCACGGCGATGGCCGCCAGCACGCCGAAGATACCGCGCCAATTCATTACCTGCAGCATCACGCCGCCCAGCACCGGTGCGACGATCGGCGCCAGGCCGTTAACCAGCATCAGCAAGGCGAAGAAACGGGTCAGCTCATGGCCGGCGTACAGATCGCGAGCAATGGCGCGGGAAATCACCGCGCCGCCGGCGCCGGCGATGCCCTGGAGTAGGCGGGCGATCAGCAGTTGGTCGATGCTGGGCGCGAGGGCACACCACAGCGAAGCGCCCAGCAGCAGGATCAGCGACAGCAGCAGCGGGCGCATGCGGCCCAGTTTGTCGCTGTAAGGGCCGAAAATCAGCTGGCCGACGCCCAGGCCGAGCAACCCGGTGGTCAGGCTGAGCTGCGCGGCGGCGGTAGAGGTATTCAGCTCACCCGCCATTTCCGGCAGGGCGGGCAGGTAGAGATCGGTGCACAGCGGCCCCAGCGCGGCCAGCAGGCCAAGCACGACGGCGTACACCAGACGCTGTCTGGCTAAGTGTTTGGTCATGGGAGATTAGAGTTTCCTGAACAGGTGAGAAATGGCCTGCTGATACAGATCGCGCAGCAGGGACGCATCGGCTTTTTGCGTGGTAAGGATACGGTAACCGGTGCCTTCGCTCATGACGGCGATAAATTCCACCCGGGCGGCGATCTCCTCCGCGCTGAAATGGGGATACAGCCGCTGCAGATTGTGGCACACGTGGCGAAACAGCCGCGCTTCCGCATCGCTGAGCAGTTTGGCCACCACCGGGTTGCGCGTGGCCTCGGCGGTCACTTCCAGCATCAGCATGTGATCGGTTTCGCTCTCGCCCGGCTGCTGAAACAGCGTGCGCGCCGCCAACGTACCGGCGATCAGGTTGATGTGATCGCCAAGGTTTTCCAGCCGCTGCATCTTGTTAGTGATGATGCGGTTGACGATCTCTTCGATAATCGCGTCTTTATTGGCGAAATAACGATAGATTTGACCGACACTGAGCTGCGAGCCTTGGGCGATCTCCGCCATGCTGGCGGCGTGGAAGCCGTGGCGGCGGAAACTGATTTTCGCCGCTTCGACGATCTGATCGCGGCGCGCCTGCACCTTGGCCTGTTTACTGTCGTTGGGGGAGAGCATCTGCCCGATCCTTTGCTACGCGTGAGCCGGGTTCACATTTTTGGGTGTGAACGTTCATTCTCAATTGTAGTGTAAACGGCCGGAAAGACGCAAGATGAACGCGTGCTGCGGGTAAGGGCGCTTAAGCGAACAGATAGGATTTGATAAAGGCGGCGACGATCAGGACGCACAGCGCAATGGCAATCGCTTCGGCGGCGGTTTTCGGCAGGCTAAACATAGCGGTTTCTCATCCAGTCAGGAGTACTGGATGAGATTATGCGCATGCAAGATTAAGGAAACATTAAGGGCTTAGCGCCCGTTGAGCCACATCACCAGCATAAAGGCCAGCAGCGTCATCGCCAGCGAGCCGGCCAGGTTGAGCAGCATGTTGGCCAGCGCCCAGCCGAAGCGGCCATCTTGCATCAGGTATACCACCTCCAGCGAAAAGGTGGAGAAGGTAGTCAGGCCGCCGCAGAATCCGGTGGTAATCAGTAATTTCCAGGTGGGATCCAGATGCGTCATGCGGGTGAAAATCGCCATCGCCAGACCGATGATAAAACCACCGATCAGATTGACCATCAGCGTACCGAGCGGAATGTGGGCATTCAGCGGATTCATTTTCATGCTTACCGCCCAGCGCAAAACGCTGCCGACGCCGCCGCCGATAAATACGGCCAGTAAAGAACTCAACATGGGGCAACTACCTTTCAATCAGAGAAATTCACGGGACTCGGAAAGGGACAGGCGTAACGCTACGCGCCTCTCTCCGAGAGGTTACGTAGACATCATCAGCCTGTGAAGGCGGTTAGGGAGGAATGTCATCTCCAGCGTGCCGCACGGCCTTTTTTGCCGTACCCGGTGGATGTTACACCTAACGCCATCTATTTTGTAGTATCGACACTCTGCGAGGTCACCCTATGCAAATCAGAACGGCGCGCCTGAGCGATCGCCATGCTATCGCCGAATTAATGACGGCGTTGGATTATCCCGGCACCGAGGCGTTTCTGACGCAGCGCATGCAGCAACTGTTGGCGCATCCGGATGAGGCGCTGCTGGTGGCGACGGACGGGGAGCAGGTGTTGGGCGTGTTGTCGCTGCATTTCCTGCCGCAGCTGGCGTTGGCCGGCGACATTGGCCGCATCAGCTATTTTTGCGTCGATGACCGAGCGCGCGGCGCGGGCGTAGGCCGGCGGCTGCTGGCGGAGGGCGAGGCGCTGGCGCACCGTCGCGGCTGCGATCGGTTAGAGGTCCATTGCCACAGTCGCCGCGAGCGAGCGCATACGTTTTACCGGCGCGAAGGCTTTGTCGAAGCGCCGAAGTATTTTGCCAAGTTATTAAGTCAGTAAGTTACTCCCCTGGCGGCACTGCCGTTTCCAGCCGGTTGCGGCCATTATGCTTCGCCCGATAGAGCGCACCGTCGGCCGCTTTCAGCCAGTCAAGATAGCCGCCCAGCGCGGGGTGGTAGTTAGCGATGCCTGCGCTGATCTGCAGCCGCAGCTGCGGCGCCTCCTTGAAACTGACCGCGTCCAGCCGCTGCTGGATGCGGTGCAGGACGATTTCCGCCTGTTCGGCGTTAGTGTTCGGCAGCACCGCGCCAAACTCATCGCCGCCGTAGCGCCCGACGATATCCACGTTGCGCAAGCCGATCAGCAGCTCTTCCGCCAATACCGCCAGGGCTTCATCCCCCAGCGCATGGCCGAAGGTGTCGTTGATGGTTTTGAAGCGGTCGATGTCCATCAGGATCAGCGTGGCGTTGTCCTGGTAGCGGCGGCAGCTATCGAACTGGCGATGCAGAAGATGTTCCCAGTGGCGACGGTTATATAAGCCGGTCAGCCCATCGCGGGTGCTGATGTGTTGCAGCTCCTGTTTTTTTTCCGCCAGCCGTTTGGCGGTGCGGTAGGTCACCAGCCCCAGCAACGTCGGATAAAGGTAGATCATCGGCAGGCACAGATAGACTTGCAGCGGCGTGCTGTATGGATGAAACGGGAAGCCGAGCAGCGCGCCGGTGAGCATCGCCGTGGCCAATTGAATCGCCAATCCTTTGACAAACAGCGCTTTGCCGGCCGAAGCGATGTTGTTCATGCTCATCATCGACAGGATGACGATGGCGGGCAGCGCGTTGAACGCCATCATCGCTGCCCAGAAGCCGCCGAAGGCGGAGTCGATCAAGAGGTTGCGGATCTCGGCTTTGAACGGATCTTTGGCGCGGTAGGCCAGGCGATAGGCCAGATGCGGCCAGAGAAAGCCGTGAAAGGCCAGCAATAGCCAGACCGCCGCGGGCGGAGCCAAGGGATAGAGCGCGGCGCAAACGCAGATAAATCCGAGCCCCAGACCGGCGACGCGGGGCAGATAGGTGCGTTTGGCGAAGCTGAGGCCGGATTTTCGGGCATCGAAAATGGATGGGGCAATATACATCCGGCATCTCCCTGATGAGTATCACGGCAGCGTATCATGCGGGTGATAAACTAAGAATAGTCTGGGATTCACGCCGCGAGGTTGCGTGACATTCCTGCAACGGATCTCACTCTGTTACATGTTGCGGTTGTGTGAGCCGAAGGAAAGTCGCTAAATATTCGCAGGCAAGGTCAGTTTTTCTCGCTGTTCACACAGCGCTCTATGATAAGAAGGTGAGTATGGAAGGTATCAGCATTACCAAACTTCTGGTGATTGCGGTGTTGGTGATTTTACTGTTCGGCACCAGCAAACTGCGCACGCTCGGCGCCGATCTTGGCGCGGCGCTGAAAGGCTTTAAAAAAGCGGTGGGCGACGACAGCACGCCGCCGGCCGCCGGCAACAGCACCGCCGAGAGCCAGTCCGCTCAGCAGAGCGTCGAAAAGAAAGACGTTTAATTCCGTCTGACTGCGCGCAATAAAAAACGGATGCCTTGCGGACATCCGTTTTTTGGCGTTTCCGCCGTCTTTAGCGTAACAAACTATTACGCGTTATTTCACTTCCATTCCTTTGGCCTGCAGATCGGCGTGGTAAGACGAACGCACGAACGGGCCGCAGGCGGCGTGGGTGAAGCCCATCGCCATCGCTTCTTCTTTCATCTCGTCAAACTCGGCCGGGCTGACGTAGCGCTGCACCGGCAGGTGGTGACGGCTCGGCTGCAGGTACTGGCCCAGCGTCAGCATGGTCACGCCGTGGCGACGCAGATCGCGCATCACTTCAACGATTTCCGCGTTGGTTTCGCCCAGGCCGACCATCAGGCCGGATTTGGTCGGGATATCCGGGTGAGCTTCTTTAAAGCGCTCCAGCAGCTTCAGCGACCACTCATAGTTGGCGCCCGGGCGCACCTGGCGGTAGACGCGCGGCACGTTTTCCAGGTTGTGGTTAAACACGTCCGGCGGCGTGGCGGTGAGGATCTCCAGAGCGCGATCCATACGGCCGCGGAAGTCCGGCACCAGCGTTTCAATTTTGATGTTCGGACTCTTGGCGCGGATGGCCGAGATGCAGTCGGCAAAGTGCTGAGCACCGCCGTCGCGCAGGTCGTCGCGGTCAACCGAGGTGATCACCACGTAACGCAGCGCCATGTCGGCGATGGTTTGCGCCAGCTTTTCCGGCTCGTTAGCGTCTGGCGCGATCGGGCGGCCGTGGGCCACGTCGCAGAACGGGCAGCGGCGGGTGCAGATAGCGCCGAGGATCATAAAGGTGGCGGTACCGTGGTTGAAACACTCGGACAGGTTAGGGCACGAGGCTTCCTCACAGACGGAGTGCAGGCCGTTTTTACGCATCGCGGCTTTGATGCCCTGAATGCGCGTTGAGTCGGCAGGCAGTTTGATCTTCATCCACTCGGGTTTACGCAACAGCTCCTGCCGTTCGGTGACCACCGTTTTGACCGGGATCAGCGCCATTTTGTCAGCATCGCGGTATTTGACGCCGCGTTCCATCTGAATTGGTTTACTCATAATCGTGCAGGTTCCAGTTACGAAGCTCGACCGTCTGGTAGCCGAGTAAATGAACAAATTCCTGTACCAGGATTGGGTGTATGTCTTCAAGGCCAACGCCGGGCGCCAGCGCGCTGACCTGCGTCATCTGCATGCCGGCGTAACCGCAAGGGTTGATGCGTTGGAAGGGGCTGAGATCCATCGCCACATTCAGGGCCAGGCCGTGGAATGAGCTGCCTTTGCGGATCCGCAAACCCAACGAACAGATTTTCTGCTCCCCCACATACACGCCAGGCGCATCCGGACGGGCGCGCGATGCGAGGCGAAAGTGGGCGAGGGTGTTGATAACCGTATCTTCTATCGCCGTGACCAATTGACGCACGCCGACCTTGTTGCGTTTCAGATCGACCATCACGTACATCACCTGCTGACCCGGGCCGTGGTAGGTCACCTGGCCGCCGCGATCGCTCTGGACCACCGGGATATCACCGGGCATCAGCACATGCTCGGCTTTGCCGGCCTGGCCTTGGGTGAACACCGGGTGATGCTGTACCAGCCACAGTTCGTCCGGCGTAGTCTCGGTACGACTGTCGGTGAAGTTATGCATGGCTTGGGATACAGGCGCGTAGGGCTGCAACCCCAGCTGACGCAAAATGATCTTGTCTGGTTGCAAAAGAGTCATCGTCAGGTTACAGAAGTGGTAAAGCCATTATACCGGGCGCTCCGGCTTGCGGCCAGCCTTTCGCTGACCAAAAATGCGCAACCCGGGAAGACGCTGCGCCATCCCGGGTTGATAAGCAGGGGTTTATGCTGGAATTACAGCACCATGCGAACAATTTCAATGTTGCCTAACTCTTCGTACAGGGTTTCGACCTGCTCGATGTGAGTGGCATTGATGGTGATGGAGACGGAGTGGTAGTTGCCTTTGCTGCTTGGCTTGACCTGCGGGTTGTAATCGCCCGGCGCATGGCGCTGCACCACTTCAACTACCTGGTCAACCAGCTCAGGCTGCGCCAGGCCCATCACCTTGTAGGTAAACGAGCAAGGGAATTCGAGCAGTTCGTTCAGTTTAGTTTTTTGCATGTGCGTGCGCTCCAGAGTGCTAGCTAATCTATAAATTATAACTCCCGCCGGGGCGGGAGTTAATGTTATTCAGTATATGGGGGCAATTTCGCCCGTTTCAACCGTTAACCGAACCAGTGGTGGAACATCAGTTTGATGTAGTCCACGATGCGGCTGAAGAAACCGCCTTCTTTCACTTCGTTCATCACCACCAGCGGGCGCTGATCGATGGTTTTGCCGTCCAGCTGGAAGTTGATGCTGCCCACCACCTGGTTTTTCGCCAGCGGCGCGTGAATTTCCGGCGTGTTCAGCACGTAGCTGGCCTTCAGATCTTTCATGCGGCCGCGCGGAATGGTCAGGTAGACGTCTTTGTCCACGCCGAGCTCAACGCGGTCGGCATCGCCGAACCAGACAGGCTCGGAGGCGAACTCTTTACCGACTTTCAGCGGCGCCACGGTTTCGAAGAAGCGGAAGCCCCAGGTCAGCAGTTTCTTGCTTTCGGCTTCACGGCCTTTGTAGGTGCGGCCGCCCATCACGGCGGAGATCAGGCGCATTTGGCCTTCGGTCGCCGAAGCCACCAGGTTGTAACCCGCCGCGTCGGTATGGCCGGTTTTGATGCCGTCGACGTTCAGGCTGTTATCCCACAGCAGACCGTTGCGGTTCATCTGGCGGATATTGTTGAAGGTGAACTCTTTTTCTTTGTAGATCGCGTACTCTTCCGGCACGTCGCGGATCAGCGCCTGGCCGATCAGCGCCATGTCGCGCGCCGAACTGTACTGGCCCTGGGCATCCAGGCCGTGTACCGTCTGGAAGTGAGTGTTCTGCAGGCCCAGCTTGCTGACGTAGGTGTTCATCAGGTTAACGAACGCGTCCTGGCTGCCGGCGACGTAGTCGGCCATCGCCACGCAGGCGTCGTTACCGGACTGCAGGTTGATGCCGCGGGTCAGTTTGGAGACCGGCACGCGATCGCCCGGCTTCAGGAACATCAGCGAGGAGCCTTTGAACACCGGGTTGCCGGTCGCCCAGGCGTCCTGGCCGACGGTCACCAGATCGTCCTGGCCGATTTTACCCGCTTTCAGCGCCTGGCCGATGACGTAGCTGGTCATCATTTTGGTCAGGCTGGCCGGATCGCGACGCGCATCGGCGTTCATCTCGGCCAGCACCTTGCCGGAGTTGTAATCAATCAGGATGTACGCTTCCGCATCGATCTGCGGGACACCTGGGATCATGGTTTTGATGTTAACGTCATCGGCGTGCGCAACGGAGGCTGCGCTCATTGCGATAACGGTGCCGAGGGCGATGCTTTTGATTAAGCGAAAAGAAGTTACTTGTTTCATGATCGGGACTACAACATCCGTGAAAGTAAAGTTAAAAAACGAGCCACACTATAGCAGATGCGATCCCGGCAGGCATTACCCATTCATCTGACTAATTGCGGTTAGTGCCCTTTTAGCTGCAAGAAAATGTTTCAGCTAAATAACCGCTTATCGGCCGTGAATGCCCACCGGGCTTAATGCTCAGGGTGCAGCAGTAACGAAAGACTGTTGTTGCGCTTCGCTCGCCAGGCGTTGCTGCAGCTGGGCCGCCTGCTGACGGCTGCTGAACGGGCCGAGCTGGACGCGATAAACGTTGCCGTTGGCCGCCACTTTGCCCGGGACGCCAAACTGTTGGCTCAGGCTTTGCTGCCAGCTCTGGGCACGCTCGGCGCTGCTCAGCGCACCGACCTGTACCACGTAACCGCCGGAGGAGGAAGCGGCAGCCATGCCGGCAGCTGCGGCGCCGGCCGCGACCGGTGCAGCCACGGCGGCGGCTTCAGGCTCCGAACCTTCCAGCACGCCGGCCGGCAATGCGCTTGGCGCGCCGAGGAAACCGCTGCGGCCGCTACCGGCGTTGCCGCCGGTTGCTGGGGCGTTGTCGTCGTCGGTGCGCAGGGTGCTGTTATCGATCGGGCGTACCGCCGCGCCACTGGCGACCGGCACGTCCTGTTGGATGGGGGTGCCCATGCCGCTGGCGCCGAGATCCGGGCGCGACGGCAGGGCATAGCTCTGCTTCGCCACGATGGTACCGATGGTGCCTGGGCCGCTCAGCGTGCCGTCCGGCGCCACGTTGATGAAATCGACTTTGACCTTGGTGTTGTTCGACAGGTTGAGGCGATCGGCGGCGGCTTTCGACAGATCGATAATACGGCCCTTGGTGTAAGGCCCGCGATCGTTGACGCGCACCACCAACTGACGGCCATTGGCCAGGTTAGTGACGCGCACATAGCTTGGGATCGGTAAGGTCGGGTGCGCCGCAGTCAGACCGTTGGGGTCGAACTGCTCGCCCAGCGCCGTGGTGTTGCCGTTGGCTTCTTCGCCATACCAGGCCGCCAGGCCGGTCTGCGAGAAGTTCTGCGGATCTTTTACGATGCGGTAAGTATCGCCATTAACCTTATAATCCTGCATGTTATTAGGGTTATAGGGTTCATATTGAGGCTCGACGCCACCGATCTCCACCACCGGGCCGTTGTACGGCTGCGGAGGGGCTTGCTGTTCCGTGGTCGGGGCGGTACAGGCGGAGAGCAACACCGCCGCGACGCCGATCCAAAGCCATTCCTTACGCATTACTCACCTCTTATAAACTTTTAGACAGCATTTTCCGATGCGTGTGGATCGACATGATGATGCCGAAACCGGCCATCAATACTATCAGCGCCGAACCCCCGTAACTGACCAGAGGCAAAGGTACGCCAACTACCGGCAAAATGCCACTGACCATACCGATGTTAACAAAGACATAAACGAACAAAATCAGCATCAAGCCGCCGACCATGACGCGGCCGAAGGTGGTTTGCGCCTTGGCGGCGATCATCAGCCCGCGAATGATCACCAGCAGGTAGAGCGCCAGCAGCACCAATACCCCGATCAGCCCCAGCTCTTCGGCCAACACGGCGAAGATAAAGTCGGTATGGCGCTCCGGCAGAAACTCCAGCTGCGACTGGGTGCCGTGCAGCCAGCCCTTGCCGGACAGGCCGCCGGAGCCGATGGCTATCTTGGATTGAATGATGTGATAGCCGGCGCCGAGTGGGTCGCTCTCCGGATCGAGCAGCATCATGACGCGGTCGCGCTGATAGCCGTGCATCAGGAAGAACCACAGCACCGGGATAAAGGCCGCCAGTGCGACGGCGGCGACGGCGATCAATTTCCAGCTCATGCCCGACAGGAACAGCACGAACAGGCCGGAGGCGGCGATCAGGATCGAGGTGCCCAGATCTGGCTGCGCGGCCACCAGCAGCGTTGGCAGGAAGATCAGCACCAGCGCGATGGCGGTGTTTTTCAGCGAAGGCGGGCAGACATCGCGGTTCATAAAGCGCGCCACCATCAGCGGCACGGCGATCTTGGCGATTTCCGACGGCTGGAAGCGCACCACGCCGAGATCCAGCCAGCGCTGCGCGCCTTTACTTATCTGGCCGAAGGCGTCCACGAGGATCAGCAAAATCACGCAGAAAATATACAGATAGGGCGCCCAGCTTTCGTACACGCGTGGCGGGATTTGCGCCATGACGGCCATCACGATCAGCCCCATGACGATCTGCCCGATCTTGCGCTCCATCATGCCGATGTCCTGGCCGCTGGCGCTCCACATCACGAAGGCGCTGTAGACCAACAGGGCCAGGATCAGCAGCAGGAACGTCGGGTCGATGTGGATTTTGGTCCAGATCGAGCCTTTTTGTTGGCTTTCAGTCATGTTCTACCTTAGTCACCTTCTACGCCAGGCGGCAGCGGGGCCTCGCTTGGCAATTGCGTATTGTTGTCGCCCAGCAGAATGTGGTCGAGGATCTGGCGGGTGATGGTTCCCACCGCCGGACCGGAGCCGCCGTTTTCCAGAATGATGGCGACCGACACCGTCGGATTGTTGAACGGTGCGAAGGCGGTCATCAGTTTGTGATCGCGCAGGTGCTCCGCCAGTTTGTGGGCGTTGTAGGTTTCATAGCCGAATACCTGTGCGGTACCCGATTTCGCCGCGGCTTTATAAGGTGCGTCCGCAAAGTATTTGCGCGCCGTCCCGTTCGGACGGTTGGCCACACCATACATGCCGTCTTTGGCGATTTCCCAGAAGCCGGAGTGAATATCGCCGATCTGCGTGCTCTCTTCCTGTTTGAACGGCACCAGCGCGCCGTTGACGCGGGTACTCTGCAGCAGGTGCGGCGTTTTGACGGTGCCGTCGTTGATCAGGGTGTTCAGTGCTTTGGCCATCTGGATCGGCGTGGCGGTCCAGTAACCCTGGCCGATACCCACCGGAATGGTGTCGCCCTGATACCACGGCTTTTTATAGCGTTTCAGCTTCCACTCGCGCGTCGGCATTAGGCCGGATCGTTCTTCGGACAGATCGATGCCGGTGTACTGGCCGTAACCGAATTTGGTCAGCCAGGTCGACAGCCGATCGATCCCCATGTCATAGGCGACCTGATAGAAATAGGTATCTGCGGACTCTTCCAGCGCCTTGGTGACGTTCAGGCGGCCGTGGCCCCATTTTTTCCAGTCGCGGAAGCGTTTTTCCGAGCCGGGCAGTTGCCACCAACCGGGATCGAACACCACGGTGTTTTTGGTGATCACTCCGGCGCTCAGCGCCGACACCGCGATGTAAGGCTTCACCGTTGATGCAGGCGGATAGACCCCCTGCGTGGCGCGGTTGATCAGCGGGCGATTCGGATCGTTCAACAGCCCCTGGTAGTCCTTGCTGGAAATGCCGTCGACGAACAGGTTTGGATCGTAACTCGGGTTGGACACCATCGCCAGGATGGCGCCGGTGCGTGGATCGCTCACCACCACCGCGGCGCGGCTGCCGACCAGCAGCTGCTCGATATAGCGCTGCAAATCAAGATCGAGCGTCAGGTAAACGTCCTGACCGGCGGAAGGCGGCTGTTCGTGCAATTGGCGGATCACCCGGCCACGGTTGTTGACCTCGACCTCTTCATAGCCGGTTTTGCCGTGCAGCGTGTCTTCGTAATAGCGTTCGATGCCCAGCTTGCCGATATCGTGGGTGGCGGCGTAGTTGGCCAGCTTGCCGTCTTTATCCAGGCGTTCGACGTCGCGGTCGTTGATCTTCGACACATAGCCGGTGACGTGGGTGAGGGCGGAACCGTAGGGGTAGTAGCGGCGCTGGTAGCCTTTTACTTCCACGCCGGGGAAGCGGAACTGATTGACCGCAAAGCGGGCGACCTGCACCTCGGTTAGCGCGGTTTTCACCGGAATGGAGACGAAACGACGCGAACGCTTGCGCTCTTTTTCGAAATTGGTGATGTCGTCGTCGGTCAGATCGACCACCGTGCGCAGCGCCTGCAGCGTGGCTTTGAGATCGTCAACCTTCTCCGGCATCAGCTCCAGCTGATAAATGGTGCGGTTGAGTGCCAGCGGGGTGCCGTTGCGATCGTAGATAATGCCGCGGCTGGGCGCGATGGGCACCAGCTTGATGCGGTTTTCGTTGGAGCGGGTGCGGTAATCCTCGACGCGGACCACTTGCAGATTATACAGGTTGGCGATCAGGATGCCGGACAGCACCAGGATGACCAGGAACGCCACCAGGGCGCGGCGTACAAACAGGGCGGATTCAGCCGTATAGTCGCGAAAAGGGTTACGTTCTATTTTCATCCCGCTGCTTTATTTCACTCTGTCACGGTCACCACCGGCTATTCCCGGTGGTAAGGATGATTTGTTGTAATACTCCAGGCGCGGTAGAGGCTTTCGGCCACCAGGACGCGCACCAAAGGATGCGGCAGCGTCAACGGAGAAAGCGACCAGCTCTGCTCGGCAGCGGCTTTGCAGGCGGGCGCCAGCCCTTCCGGGCCGCCGATCAGCAGGCTGACGTTGCGGCCATCCTGCTTCCAGCGCTCAAGCTGCTGCGCCAGCTGCGGCGTTTCCCACGGCGTGCCTGGGATATCCAGCGTAACGATGCGGTTGCCTTTGCCCACCGCCGCCAGCATCTGTTCGCCTTCCTTGTCCAGAATGCGCTTGATGTCGGCGTTTTTGCCGCGTTTGCCCGCCGGGATCTCGGTCAGCTCAAACGGCATATCTTTGGGAAAGCGGTGCAGGTAATCCATAAAGCCGGTTTGCACCCAGTCTGGCATTTTGGTGCCGACCGCCACCAATTGCAGTTTCACCGCTTAGCTCCAGAGTTTTTCCAGCTCGTACAGGCGACGGCTCTCTTCCTGCATCACGTGCACGATCACTTCGCCCAGATCGACTACGATCCAGTCGGAGGCTTCCTGGCCTTTCATGCCAAACAGCTCCATGCCTACGGCACGGGATTCCTGTACCACGTGGTTGGCGATCGACATCACGTGGCGAGTCGATGTGCCGGTGCAGATGATCATGCAATCGGTGATGCTGGATTTGCCCTGTACGTCCAGAGCGATAATGTCTTGGCCTTTCAGGTCATCGATTTTATCGATGACGAAATCTTGGAGCGCTTTACCTTGCAAAGGTTCCCCCTCGGGTGTGTTCTGTTCAGTCGACTGCAGCGGGCAATATGCGCACGCTGCGGCGTAACCGGATAATGATTTCGGCAGGCTGCCGCTGAAAGCCAGCTAACTGGTGACTGCCCGGCCAGCTAAGGTTTCCGGGGTTTTCAGCGGATACCTGAAAAATAGCGGCGCAGTATATCACGCACCTTTCGCTAGCGATATAAACCCTGCAACTCGATATAGCGCTGCACCGGGCGTGGCAGCAGGTCGTCGCAGTTGAGGCCCTGATGGCGGCGCTGGCGGATCTCGGTGGCGGAAATTTCCAATTCCGGCGTATCGGCCAAATAGATGTGGCCGTGCGGGCGACGACTGAGCTGCGCCGGATCGACGGTGCGATGGCGTTCCAGCCACTGCTGCAGTTCCGGCGTGTCCATGCGATCGTTATAGCCCGGGCGCGCCAACACCAGCAGGTGGCAGACGTCCAACAGCGCCTGCCAGCGGTGCCATTTATGCAATGTCAGCAGCGAGTCCTGGCCAATAATAAACGCCAGCGGCTGGGCGGCGCCACGCTCTTTACGAATCGTTTCCAACGTCTCGATGGTGTAGGAGGGGGTAGTGCGGTGCAGTTCGCGATCGTCGACCGCAAACAGCGGGTTGCCGGCGATCGCCAGCTCGACCATCTTCAAGCGTTGCTGCGCATTGGCCTCCGGCTGCGGGCGGTGCGGCGGCACGTGGTTAGGCAGCAGCGTGACGCGATTCAGGCCCACTTCGGCGGCCAACGCCTCCACCGGCCGCAGGTGGCCATAGTGGATCGGATCGAAGGTGCCGCCGAACAGCGCGTGCAAAACGGTGGGGTGTTCCGGATTAGTGGGCATCGCTAAAACTCGTGGCCAGGGGTTTGCCGCACAGCAGCATCGACAGGGTTTCCAGTTCCGGCCAGACCGACTGGCCATAGTCCTGCTTAAGAGTCAGCTCGATTTGCGTCAGCAGCTGTACCGCTTGCTGCAGCTGGGCGCCGGACAGGCGTTGCAGCGCCTGGGTCACCAGCGGGCGGCGGTTCTGCCAAACCTTGTGCTGATCGAACAGCGTGCGCAGCGGCGCGGACGCCATGCGGCGCTGCAGCGTCAGCAACAGCAGCAGTTCGCGCTGTAAGGTGCGCAGCAGGATCACCGGCTCCACGTCCTCTTGCTGCAGCTGCTGCAAGATATGCCAGGCGCGCTTGCTTTTGCCGGCCAGCAGGGCATCCAGCCAGTGGAACGGCGTGAAGTGGGCGGCGTCGTTCACCGCCTGTTCGACGCGCGGCAGCGTGAGTTTGCCGTCCGGGTGCAGCAGCGACAGCCGCTCCAGCGCCTGCGACAGCGCCAGCAGGTTGCCTTCGTAGCAGTAGCACAACAGCTGATTGGCCGCGTCGTCCAATTCCAGCTTCATCGCCTTGGCGCGCGTGGCGACCCAGCGCGGCAGCTGTGCCTGTTCCGGCGTCTGGCAACTGACGAGGGCGCCGTGTGGGCTGAGCGCCTTGAACCAGGCGCTGTTTTCCTGCGCTTTGGTGAGGCGCGGGCCGCGCAGGATCAGCAGAATATCCTCGTGCAGCAGCGTGGCAAGCTTGGTCAGCTGTTCGCCGATCGGCGCCGTCGGGCCGTTTTCCGGGAAGATCAGCAGCAGCGTCTGGCGGCTGGCGAACAGGCTCATCGCCTGGCAGATGCCGAAGATGGCGTCCCAGTCGGTATGGGCGTCGAGGGAAATGCTGTAGTGCTCGCTGAACTGCTGCTGTTGCGCAGCCTGCCGGAGCAGATCCTGGCTTTCCTGCAGCAGTAGCGGTTCATTGCCGCTCAATAAATAACAAGCGCGCAGCCCCTCTCGGAGCTGCGCGGCAAGTTGTTCCGGATAAATGCGGATCATTGTGCGGTTTGGCTTGCCGCTCGTTCGCCGACGGCAGCGGCTTTCTGCCGGTTTTCTTCTTCCGCCGCGTGCACGGTCAGCAGTTTGCGCACCAGCTGTTGCGCCGCCTGCTCACGCATTTCCTGGCGAATGATCTCCTGCTCGGAGTCTTTGGCCAGCGCGGTCAGCGGGTTGTCGAAGAACGAACGGAACACTTTTACCGACAGCGGGTACAGGTCGTGGCCCGGGAGCAGCACCTGGGCCTGCACGGTCAGCACCAGCTGGTACTCGGCGGTTTTACCGTCCTGGAAGATCGAGGCGGTATCCTGGCTTTCCGTCGCGCCGACGATGCGCAGAGAAGGCACGTCTTTACGCTTCGGATCGCTGACGATGGTCACGGCGTTCAAACGCAGCTGCTCACGCACCGCGCGCGTCAATGGTCCGTAAGGATCCGAACTGTCCAGGATCAGCGTTTTCATTTCATTAGGCACCTGCGTGGTGCCACGCAGGTGAAAACCGCAGCCGGCGGTGACCAGCACCGCCAACCCCAGCAACAGCGTCAGAATACGTTGTCGCACAACTCCTCCTTGTGTTAACCCACAACCAGGTTAAGCAGTTTGCCCGGAACGTAGATCACTTTGCGAATCGTGACGCCGTCCAGATATTTAGCCACCAGATGCTCTTCGGCAGCGCGCGCGCGCACTTGCTCTTCGGTCGCATCGGCAGATACGGTGATTTTAGCGCGAACCTTGCCGTTCACCTGCACCACCACCAGCTTGGAGTCCTCGACCATCGCCTGTTCGTCGGCAACCGGCCATGGCGCGGTGTCCACGTCGCCTTCGCCGCCCAGCGCCTGCCACAGGGTGAAGCACACGTGCGGGGTGAACGGATACAGCATGCGAACCACGGCCAGCAGCGCTTCCTGCAGCAGCGCGCGATCCTGCTCGCTCTCCTGCGGCGCGCGGGCCAGCTTGTTCATCAGCTCCATCACGGCGGCGATCGCGGTGTTGAAGGTCTGACGGCGGCCGATATCGTCGGTCACCTTGGCGATGGTTTTGTGCAGATCGCGGCGCAGCGCTTTCTGATCTTCGTTCAGCGACGCCACATCCAGCGGCTGTACCGCGCCTTTTGCCACGTGATCGTAGGCCAGTTTCCACACGCGTTTCAGGAAGCGGTTAGCCCCTTCCACGCCGGATTCCTGCCACTCCAGCGTCATTTCTGCCGGTGAAGCGAACATCATGAACAGACGCACGGTGTCCGCGCCGTATTTTTCCACCATTTCCTGCGGGTCGATGCCGTTGTTCTTCGACTTCGACATTTTGCTCATGCCAGCATAGACCAGTTCACGGCCTTGCGGATCGGTGGCCTTGATGATGCGGCCCTTGTCGTCGCGCTCGACCGTGGCGTCAACCGGAGATACCCAGACGCGCTCGCCGCTGTTGCCGGTGTAGTAGAAGGCGTCGGCCAGCACCATGCCCTGACACAGCAGGCGCTTGGCCGGCTCGTCGGAATCCACCAGGCCCGCATCGCGCATCAGCTTGTGGAAGAAGCGGAAGTACATCAGGTGCATGATGGCGTGTTCGATACCGCCGATATATTGATCGACCGGCAGCCAGTAGTTGGCGGCGGCCGGATCCAGCATGCCCTGGTCGTACTGCGGGCAGGTATAGCGCGCGTAGTACCAGGAAGACTCCATAAAGGTGTCGAAGGTGTCGGTTTCACGCAGCGCCGGCTGGCCGTCAACGGTGGTCTTCGCCCACTCAGGGTCGGCCTTGATCGGGCTGGTGATGCCGTCCATGACCACGTCTTCCGGCAAGATCACCGGCAGCTGATCTTCCGGCGTCGGCATCACGGTGCCGTCTTCCAGCGTCACCATCGGGATTGGCGCGCCCCAGTAACGCTGACGGGAGACGCCCCAGTCGCGCAGACGGTAGTTGACCTTGCGCTGGCCCACGCCCTTGGCGACCAGTTTGTCGGCGATGGCGTTAAAGCCGGCTTCGTTGTCCAGACCGTCAAACTCGCCGGAGTTGAACAGCGCGCCTTTGTCGGTCATCGCTTCGGCGCTCACGTCAGGTTGGCTGCCGTCGAGGTTCAGGATCACCGGTTTGATCGGCAAATCGTATTTGGTGGCGAATTCCCAGTCGCGCTGGTCGTGCGCCGGTACCGCCATCACGGCGCCGGTGCCGTATTCCATCAGCACGAAGTTGGCGACCCACACCGGCAGCTTCTCGCCGCTCAGCGGGTGGACAACGAACAGGCCGGTTGGCATGCCTTTCTTCTCCATCGTCGCCATTTCGGCTTCGGCCACTTTGGTGTTGCGGCATTCGTCGATGAAGTCGGTCAGCGCCGGATTGTTGCGCGCGCCCTGTTGCGCCAGCGGGTGGCCCGCGGCGACCGCCACGTAGGTGGCGCCCATGAAGGTGTCGGGACGGGTGGTGTAAACCGTCAGCTTCTCTTCGCTGTCCGCCACGTCGAAGGTGATTTCCACGCCTTCGGAGCGGCCAATCCAGTTGCGCTGCATGGTTTTCACCTGCTCCGGCCAGCTTTCCAGCGTGTCCAGATCGTTCAGCAGCTGATCGGCGTAAGCGGTGATTTTGATGAACCACTGCGGGATCTCTTTACGCTCGACCTTGGTGTCGCAGCGCCAGCAGCAGCCGTCGATAACCTGTTCGTTGGCCAGCACGGTCAGATCGTGCGGACACCAGTTCACCGCCGAGGTCTTCTTGTAGACCAGGCCTTTTTCATACAGCTTGGTGAAGAACCACTGTTCCCAGCGGTAGTATTCCGGCTGGCAGGTAGCGATTTCGCGATCCCAGTCGTAGCCGAAGCCCAGCAGTTTCAGCTGGTTCTTCATGTATTCGATGTTGTCGTAGGTCCACGGGGCCGGTGCGGTGTTGTTTTTCACCGCCGCACCTTCCGCCGGCAGGCCGAACGCATCCCAGCCGATCGGCTGCAGTACGTTTTTACCCAGCATGCGCTGATAGCGCGAGATCACGTCGCCGATAGTGTAGTTACGAACGTGGCCCATGTGCAGTCGGCCGGACGGGTAAGGCAGCATGGATAGGCAGTAGTACTTTTCCTTGCTGTCGTCTTCGGTAACTTTGAAAGTCTGCTTCTCTTGCCAGTGAAGCTGTACGTTCGATTCTATGTCTTCTGGACGGTATTGCTCTTGCATGGCGGCCGGTGGTCCTGTAGGTGTAAACCGTTGCCCCGGTCAGAGGCAACGCAATGAACATTTAGTATTCGTAGATCCGCATAGCATAGCTGATAAGACCTCTCGGCAACAACTCCAAGCGCCTGACTCGGCGCATTTAAAAAAAACGCCGCCATGACGCGGCTCACAACCTGCGGATCCCGCGTCTTGCCAAGTGACATCAGTCATTTACGGCTAAAATAAGAACAAGTAGCTTAGGGGTATCCCTACAGCCAAGCCCGGCGCAGCGTTTATCGAGGAGAGTCTATGAACAAGGTTGCTCAGTATTACCGCGAATTGGTGGCATCACTGACCGAACGCCTGAAAAACGGTGAACGCGATATCGACGAACTGGTGGCCAGCGCGGAGCGGCGGTTGAACGAGGCCGAAGATCTGACCCGCGACGAGGTGCGGCAGGTGACGCAGGCGGTGCGGCGCGATCTGGAAGAGTTCGCCCGCAGCTATCAGGAAAGCCGGGACGAGTTTACCGACAGCGTGTTTATGCGGGTGATCAAAGAGAGCCTGTGGCAGGAACTGGCGGATATCACCGACAAAACCCAGCTGGAGTGGCGTGAAGTGTTCAAGGATGTCAGCCATCACGGCGTTTATCACAGCGGTGAAGTGGTGGGGTTGGGCAATCTGGTGTGCGAGCAGTGTCACTACCATCTGGCGTTTTACACGCCGGAGGTGCTGCCGCTTTGCCCGAAATGCGGTCACGACCAGTTCCAGCGTCGGCCGTTTGAGCCTTGATGACGTTCCCCGCCAGGGCGGGGAACACTAAGGCCGGCGTTTAACGGAACAGTTTCTTCAGCAGGTTGCTCAGGAAACCGCCGCTGACGGCTGCTGGGGCGGCTTGCGCCTGCGCCGGTGCGCTGGCCGGTACGGCGACGCCGGCCGGGATTTTCTGCGCGACCGCGACGCGGCTGTCCTGGGCGGCTTTCTCCGCCGCTTCCGGGCCGTAGGCGAAGCCTTCCGCCAGTACGAATTCAACGTCGGTGATGCCGATAAAGCCCAGGAACAGCTTCACGTACGGCGTGATCAGATCCGTCGGCGTGTCGGCGTGGATGCCGCCGCGGCTGGAGATGACGATCGCTTTCTTGCCCGTCACCAGCCCTTCGGCACCGGCGGAGGTGTAGCGGAACGTCTGACCGGCGCGGGCGATCAGATCGAAGTAGATTTTCAGCTGCGTCGGGATGTTGAAGTTGTACATCGGGGCGCTGATGATCAGCGTGTCGTGCGACTTCAGCTCGGCAATCAGCTCATCGGAAAGCGCCAGGGTGCTCTGCTGATGCGGCGTCAGCGGGTTGTCGCCGGCGGTAAAGCCAGCCATCACTTCGCCATCCAGCTCCGGCAGCGTTGGGTTAGCCAAGTCGCGCACGGTGAACGTGTCTTCTGGGTGAGCTTCATGCCATTGTTCAACAAAAAAATCGACTAATTTTCCAGACTGGGAATATTCACCCAGAATACTTGATTTCAGGACCAGTACGCGGCTCATTGGCTTATCTCCAGGCGAAGTTTAATCGGTGACGATGTCAGTCGGTGTAAACGCATGGTAGAGGCAAGCCATCAACAGTGATAGCGCAAAAATTCGCTGAGTTAAATCAAAAAAGTTGAATGAGGGGCGCGAGCGCGCCCCGATGGGATCAATAACGCGCCAGGCGCTCGGCCAGCAGATCGATAAAACCCTCGCGGTTGATGCTGGTCAGCACTTCCACGTTGGCCGCGTTGCCGGTTTGCTGGAAATAGTCCACCACCGTCATGCCGACGGTGTATTCCCCTTTGGTCTCCACACCGACCCAGCGTTCTACGCCGGTGAACAGCTGCGGCGCCAGCAGCCAGGCGATGGTGCAGGGATCGTGCATCGCAGCGCCGGGCAGGCCGCGCGGATGGCTGAGGTACAGCGGCAGGTAAAAATCGAGCATCTCCGCGACCGCCTGCGCGACCGGATTGTCTATCTGGCGAATGCGCTCGATATCCTGCGGCAACACCAGCGCTTGATGGGTGACGTTCAGCCCGGCCATGGTCAGCGGCACCCCGGATTTCAGCACCATTTCGGCGGCTTCGGGATCGACGAAGATGTTGAACTCCGCGACAGGCGTAGTATTGCCGGCGTTCATACCGCCGCCCATGAATACGATGCGTTCGATATGGCTTTTCAGCTCGGCATGCTGGGCCAGCAGCAGGGCGATATTGGTCATCGGGCCGGTCACCACCAGGGTTATCGGCTGCGGGCTGGCGCGCAGCAAGTCGGCGATCAGCTCGACGGCGCCGCGGGGATCGGGTTTGATTGTCGGCGTCGGCAGGTGGGTGTTGCCCATGCCGGTTTTGCCGTGGACATAGTCGGCGATCACCAGTTCGCGCATCAGCGGGCCGCTGGCGCCGGCGGCGACCGGTATGTCCTCGCGCTGCATCAGGGTCAACAGGCCCAGCGCGTTATGCAGGGTTTTCTCCGGCGTCTGGTTGCCGGCGGAGGTGGTGATGGCTTTGATGTCCAGTTCTGACGAACGCAGCGCCATAGCCAGCGCGATGGCGTCGTCGAGGCCGGGATCGCAATCGATGATAATAGGGCGGGGCATGTTCTTTCTCCTCTGTTTGTTATCCAGCGAGCATCGGATCAAAACCGGGGAGAAACAAGCGCTTTTAGTGCCGGGGGAAAAGATGCGCCCCTGGCGGGGCGCATAGGCAGAGCGTTTAGTGCAGGATCTTGGCCAGAAAATCCTTGGCGCGATCGGACTCGGGGTTGTTGAAGAAATCGTCTTTGTTGCGGTCTTCGACGATTTTGCCTTCGTCCATAAAGATCACTCGATTCGCCACCTTGCGGGCGAAGCCCATTTCGTGGGTTACCACCATCATGGTCATGCCTTCGTTCGCCAGTTCGACCATCACGTCCAGCACTTCGTTGATCATTTCCGGATCGAGCGCAGAGGTCGGCTCATCGAACAGCATGGCGATAGGATCCATGCACAGCGCACGGGCGATGGCGACGCGCTGCTGCTGGCCGCCGGACAGCTGACCGGGGAACTTGTTGGCATGGGCGGAGAGGCCGACGCGCTCCAGCAGCTTCAGACCCTTCTCGCGTGAGGCGGATTTGTCGCGCTTGAGCACTTTCACCTGCGCCAGCGTCAGGTTGTCGATGATAGACAGGTGCGGGAACAGCTCAAAGTGTTGGAACACCATGCCTACCTTGGCACGCAGCTGCGCCAGGTTGGTTTTCTTGTCGTTGACCGGCGTGCCGTTCACCAGGATATTGCCCTGCTGGATCGGCTCGAGGCCGTTGACGGTTTTGATCAGGGTGGACTTGCCGGAACCTGAAGGACCGCAGACGACGACCACTTCGCCTTTTTCACTTCGGTGGTGCAATCGGTCAACACCTGAAAGTGACCGTACCACTTAGAAACATTTTTCAGGGATATCATCAAACAGTCCTTTTCTTCAAATAGCTTACCAGCGCCGAGGCGGCGAGGCTGATAACAAAATAGACAAAGCCGGCGAACAGGATCATTTCAACCTGGGTGCCGTCGCGTTCGCCGATGGTCGACGCGGTGCGGAAGAAGTCGGCCAGGCTCAGTACGTAAACCAGCGAGGTATCCTGGAACAGGACGATGCCCTGGGTCAGCAGCAGCGGCACCATGGCGCGGAACGCCTGCGGCAGGATCACCAACCGCATGGATTGCCAATGGGTCATGCCCAGCGCCAGCGCGGCGGAGGATTGGCCGCGCGAGATGCTGATGATGCCGGCGCGGATGATTTCCGAGTAATAGGCCGCTTCAAACAGGGAAAAGGCTACCATAGCCGAGATCAGGCGAATATCGGTTTTCGGCGATAAGCCTAGAACCTGTTGTAATAAGCTTGGAACCACCAGGTAGAACCACAGCAGCACCATCACCAGCGGCACCGAGCGGAACAGGTTGACGTACAGGGTGGCGAACCAGCTGATCGGTTTGAACGGCGACAGGCGCATCACCGCCAGCACGGTACCCCACAGAATGCCGACCACGATGGCGGTCACGGTGATCTTCAGCGTGATTACCATACCCTGCAGCAGAAACGGGAAGCTTGGGACGATCGACGCCCAGTCAAATTCGTACATTATTTACTCCCCAGGTTGCCAGGCAACTGCACTTTCTTTTCGACCAGACGCATAAACAGCATGATAACGGCGTTGATGCCGATATAAGCCAGCGTGATGGCGGTAAAGGATTCATAGGCGTGTGCGGAGTAATCCAACAGCTTGCCGGCCTGCGCGGCCATGTCCACCAGCCCGATGGTAGAGGCGATGGCGGAGTTTTTGACCAGGTTGAGCATCTCCGAGGTCATCGGCGGCACGATCACCCGGTAGGCGTTCGGCAGCAACACGTAGCGGTAGGTTTGCGGCAGCGTCAGGCCCATCGCCAGCCCGGCCGCTTTCTGGCCGCGCGGCAGGGACTGGATGGCGGCGCGCACCTGTTCGCAAACGCGGGCGGCGGTAAACAATCCCAGGCAAAGCATGGAAGAGACGAAGAACTGCACGTTGGGATCCAGCTCGCTTTTAAACCAGGTGCCGATATTGGCCGGCAGCAGCTCGGGGATCACCAGATACCAGGTAAAGAATTGCACGATCAGCGGCACGTTGCGGAACAGTTCGACGTAACAGGTGCCGAGGGCGGAAAGAAAGCGGTTGGGTACGGTACGCAAGATACCGAACAGCGAACCGACGAAGAAAGCGATAATCCATGCACAGACGGAGAGGGCCACCGTGACCTGAAAGCCGGACCAGATCCAGCCGAGGTAAGTGGTGTTCCCAAACGGGGCCTGCTGCAGGAAGATACCCCAGTTCCAATCTATTGACATAACAAACTCCGGTAAACGGGCGCAGAGCGCCGAAGATTGATGACTTGATGAGCGCCGATCGCCGCGCGGCCAGTCTGGCTGGCTTATTGTGTGCGGATGTCGGTGATGCGCCTTGGGGAAAATGAGGGAGGGGAACGGCCCCCCTCATACCTGTCTGTCCCAGTCATCAACTGGGCCGGTTTGGCCTGGCGGCCGCCCCGGCTGTCATTCTATTTAGTTCAATGCCTTGTCGTTAGGTTCTTTGAACAGCTGCTTCATGTCGTCCGACAGTTCGAAGTTCATGTTGAGGTTTTTCGGTGGAATCGGCTGCTTGAACCATTTATCAAACCACTTGGCCGCTTCGCCGGAGGTTTGCGCCTGGGCGATAGTGTCATCGACCAGTTTCTTGAACGCAGGATCGTCTTTACGCAGCATGCAGCCGTAGGCTTCTTTCGACTGCGGTGTGCCGATGATTTCCCACTGATCCGGCTTCTTGGCCTTGGCGCGCTCGCCCGCCAGCAGGGCGTCGTCCATCATGAAGGCCACCGCGCGGCCGCTTTCCAGAGTGCGGAAGGAGTCGCCGTGGTCTTTGGCGCTGATGATGCGCATGTTCATCTTGCCGCTGTCGTTCAGCTTGTTCAGCAGCACTTCAGAGGTGGTGCCGGAGGTGACCACCACCGGTTTGCCGGCCAGGTCTTTAAAGTCTTTGATGTCGGAGCCTTTTTTCACCAGCAAGCGGGTGCCGACCACGAAAATGGTGTCGGAGAAGGCGGCCTGTTTCTGGCGCTCGAGGTTATTGGTGGTGGAGCCGCACTCGAAATCATAGGTGCCGTTTTGCAGCAGCGGGATGCGGTTCTGCGAGGTAATCGGCAGCATTTTCACCTGCAGATTCGGTGCATTCAGCTTTTTCTTAACGGCTTCAACGATTTGGTTGGAGTAGTCCTGAGAGTAGCCCACAACTTTTTGTTGGTTGTCGTAGTAGGAGAACGGCACTGACGATTCGCGGTGGCCGACAACGATCACGCCATTGTCTTTGATTTTCTTCAGCGTACCGGTCAGGTCTTCCGCGTGCGCCACGCTACCTGCCGCACCGAGCAGCAGTAACGATAACGCCAATTTACGCATTTGCATGGTCCAACTCCTTTACTGTTGTTGTGGCTCTGACTAAAGAGCGTCAGGTTAAATCGACTGTTTATTGCTCAAGTTATAAAGATAGTCTTATGAACTGAACGCTGTTAAAAAATAACCGATTGTGAACACCTTGAAACTAAAATGTTTCATTTTTTGAGACGCCGCGCGCACCAAATCAATGCAACAAAACGCCGGCGCACCCATGCGGTGCGTTCAATGCACCCAAAATGTGCGCAGGTGCGACAAAACGTCAGCAAAAGTAAACCGGCGCGCGATGTCGCCATAGATAAAAGCAAGGAGTGTGCCAGCCGCGTTGATTTAACGGCGTTTTCTGACTGAGGGAAGATTTGACGGGAAAGCGGGGCGCAGCGGGTGCGCCCCGACGAAGAGGGCTATTTGCGGCGCAGGCCCAATATCAGCGCCCAGCCGCCCAGCAACAGGGTCATCACCCACAGCGGCGTGGCGCCGAAGCGCGCATAAGGCGTGAAGCCGGTGGTCGGCGTGACTTTCACTTCGAGTACCTGACGGGTGAACTGCGGGATCTCGGCGATCACCTCGCCATTCGCGTCCACCGCGGCGGTGACGCCGTTATTGGTGCTGCGCAGCAGCGGTCGGCCGAGCTCCAGCGCCCGCATGCGTGCCATCTGGAAGTGCTGCCACGGGCCGATGGAGTGGCCGAACCAGGCATCGTTGGAGATGGTCAGCAGGAAGTTGGTGTCCGGGCGGAAGTTATCGCGCACCTGCTGGCCCAACACGATTTCGTAGCAGATGGCCGCCGTCAGGTTGTAGCCGCGTACGCTGAGCTGCGGTTGTACGTAGTCGCCGCGGCTGAAGGAGGACATCGGCAGGTCGAAGAACGGCGCCAGGGGCCGCAGCAGCGTCTCGAGCGGCACGAACTCGCCGAACGGTACCAGGTGGTGCTTGTTGTAGCGATCGTTGGCCGGGTAACTGTACGGCGTCGGTTCACCGAGCACGATGGCACTGTTGTAGATTTGCTGGCCCTGCGGCGTGGCACGCACGTCGACGATGCCGGTGATCAGGCTGCTGTTCTTCGCCCGCATCAGGTCGTCCATCATCGTCAGGAAGCCGTTCTGATTGGCTTCATAATCCGGAATGGCGGATTCCGGCCAGATGACGATCGGCGCCTTGCCCATGTAGGGACGGGTTTCGTCCAGATAGGTTTGCAGCGTGCTGACCAGCGCTTTCGGATCCCATTTCATCGATTGAGCGATGTTGCCTTGCACCATGGCGACGTTCACCGCTTTCTCCGGCTGCGGGGTAAACCACTGCAGCTGGCGCAGCGGCCACGGCAACAGCAGCAGCGCGGCGGCAATCACGGCTGCCGAGAGACGGCGCTGATTGACGGCGTACACCAGCAGGCCGGCGATGGCCATCAGCACAAAGGTGATGGCGTCGACGCCCAGCAGCGGCGCGATGCCTTTCAGCGGGCCGTTGATCTGGCTATAGCCGAACTGCAGCCACGGGAAGCCGGTCAGCACCCAGCCGCGCAGGAATTCGGTCACCTGCCACAGCACCGGCGCGGCGATGGCCAGCCGCCACCAGCGGGTGGCCGGCCACAGGCGCGTCAGCAGCCCGGCGAACAGCCCGGTATACAGCGACAGGTAAGCGGCGAGCAGCGCCACCAGGAAGATGTTGACGGCGAAGGGCATGCCGCCGAAATCGGCGATGCTGACATACACCCAGTTGATCCCGCTGCCGAACAACCCGAAGCCCCAGACAAAGCCGAGCAGGGCAGACTGTTTGGTGGTGCGATTGAGGGTAACGGCCAGCAGGCCGAACAGGGAGACGATGGCCGCGGGCCAGAAATCGTAGGGCGAGAACGCCAGCGTCCCGCCGGCACCTGACAACAGCGCCAGCAGGGCGCGAACCCACTGGCGTTCAAGTAATGAGGCTTTAGCCATGTTGGATTTAATCTTCCAGTTTCGGTGGTGGAGAGTCGTCCGGAATTTTTACATGAACCTGGATGATACGTCGACTGTCTGCCATGGCAACTTTAAATAGGTAACCTTCGATTTCAATGGTTTCCCCGCGCGCCGGCAGGTGGCCGAAGGCCTGCATCACCAGACCGCCGATGGTATCGACCTCGTCGTCGCTGAAATGGGTGCCGAAGGCGTCGTTGAAGTCTTCGATCGGCGCCAGCGCGCGCACGGTGTACATGTGGCGGCTGAGCTGGCGGATATCCAGATCGTCTTCGTCGTCGTATTCGTCTTCAATCTCGCCGACGATCAGCTCCAGGATATCTTCGATGGTGACCAGGCCGGACACGCCGCCGAATTCGTCAATGACAATCGCCATGTGATAGCGCTGGGAGCGAAACTCTTTCAGCATCCGGTCGACGCGCTTGCTTTCCGGCACCACCACCGCGGTGCGCAGCACTTTGTCGATGCTGAACGGCTCGGAGTCTGCGCGCATGAACGGCAGCAGATCCTTGGCCATCAGGATGCCTTCGATGTGATCTTTATCTTCGCTGATTACCGGGAAGCGCGAGTGGGCGGAGTCGATAATCACGTCCAGGCACTCTTCCAGCGTCTGGTTGCGCTTGAGCGTCACCATCTGGGAGCGGGGGATCATGATGTCGCGCACGCGCTGTTCGGCGATATCCATCACGCCTTCCAGCATGTCGCGGGTATCGGGATCGATCAGGTCGTTTTGTTCGGAATCACGGATCAGCTCGACCAGATCGCCACGGTTTTTGGGCTCGCCGTGGAACAGCTGGTTAAGGATAAGAGTAAAGAACCCCTTCTTGGGACTGGGGCTGTCATTGCTTTGTGAATGGTCGTCGCTCATGGCGTTTTAGTTACTGTCACTCATGTCAGAGTTAAGGGGCGTCAGCGACAGCCCCGCATGGGGGCTGTGGGGTAAACGGCTGACGTCAGACGGGGTCTTTTTCCGCCAGGTACGGATCAGGATAACCCAGTCCGTGCATGATTTCGGTTTCCAAAGACTCCATTTCTTCGGCTTCATCGTCTTCGATGTGGTCATACCCTAGCAGATGGAGGCTGCCGTGGACAACCATATGCGCCCAGTGGGCCTCCAGCGTTTTGCCTTGCTCAATCGCTTCCTGCTCAACCACCTGGCGGCAGATGATCAGATCGCCGAGCAGCGGCAGCTCGATGCCCGGCGGGGCTTCGAACGGGAAAGAGAGCACGTTGGTCGGCTTGTCTTTGCCGCGGTAGGTCAGGTTCAGCTCGTGGCTTTCCGCTTCGTCCACCAGACGCACGGTGACCTCGGCCTCTTCCTGAAATTGCGGCAGCACGCCTTCCAGCCAGCGCTGGAAGGTGGCCTCATCCGGCAGGCCGTCGCTGCTTTCACAGGCAATCTGCAGATCCAAAATCACCTGACTCATGGTGTCTCCTGCTCGGAGGCGGCGAGCGCCTCGCGCTTACGTTGCTCGGCAATCGCGTCTTTGCGTTTCTGTTCGGCGGCTTCCCAGGCCTCATAGGCGATGACCACGCGGGCCACCACCGGGTGGCGCACCACGTCTTCGCTGTGGAAGAAGTTGAAGCTCAGCTCCTCCACGTCCGACAGCACTTCCACCGCATGGCGCAGGCCGGATTTCTGGTTGCGCGGCAGGTCGATCTGGGTGACGTCGCCGGTGATGACCGCCTTCGAGTTGAAGCCGATGCGTGTCAGGAACATCTTCATCTGCTCGATGGTGGTGTTCTGGCTCTCATCCAGGATGATAAAGGCGTCGTTCAGCGTGCGGCCGCGCATATAGGCCAGCGGCGCGACTTCGATCACATTGCGTTCGATGAGCTTCTCCACGCGCTCGAAGCCCAGCATTTCGAACAGGGCGTCGTACAACGGGCGCAGATAAGGATCGACCTTCTGGCTCAGATCGCCGGGCAGGAAGCCCAGCTTTTCGCCGGCTTCGACCGCAGGGCGGGTCAGCAGTATGCGGCGAATTTCCTGGCGTTCCAGCGCATCCACCGCAGCGGCGACCGCCAGGTAGGTTTTGCCGGTGCCCGCCGGGCCGATGCCGAAGGTGATGTCGTGATCGAGAATATTGGCGATGTACTGCGCCTGGTTAGGCGTGCGCGGTTTCACCATACCGCGCTTGGTTTTGATGGTGACCGCCTTGCCGTAATCCGGCACGCTGTCCGCCACCTGTTCCAGCACCCGACTCTCTTTGATCGCCAGATGGATTTGCTCCGGATCGATATCCGGGATCACGCCGCGAATCGGCGCGGTATCCACGTACAGATGGCGCAGGATATCGGCGGCGGCAACCACGCACAGGTTTTTGCCGACCAGCTTGAAACGGTTGTCGCGGCGATTGATTTCGATGCCCAATCGGCGCTCGAGTTGCTTGATGTTGTCATCAAACGGGCCGCACAGGCTGAGCAAACGCTTGTTGTCTGCGGGCTCTAACAAAATTTCTTGTGTTGCGACGTTCAAACTATTCCTCTAGGTCACATCGGGCCTGGTTGATGTCACATAGCGCGTCCGGGACGCGCGCGTTCAGGGCGAGCCTGAATACTCTCTTTCTTGAATTATTCATGGTGCGCCGCAACGGCGCAAGTTTACCGCTGATCTATCTGTGCGCCGTCGGCGGAATTCAAGGGAAGATAAGGAAAAAACGCGGCGGGGCGCAAAGCCCGCCGCGTCATCACAGAACAAGGCCGCTGGGAATCAGTTCTTTTTCACGAACTCGGATTTCAGCTTCATCGGGCCGAAACCGTCGATTTTGCAGTCGATGTTGTGATCGCCTTCCACCAGGCGAATGTTTTTCACCTTGGTGCCGATCTTCAGCATCGAGGAGCTGCCTTTGACCTTCAGATCCTTGATCACGGTGACCGCGTCGCCGTCCGCCAGCAGGTTGCCGTTGGCGTCTTTGACGATCAGCGCGTCCTGATCTTCCGCCGGGGCGCTGTCGCTCCACTCGTGGGCGCACTCAGGGCAGATGAACAGGGCATTGTCCTGGTAGGTGTATTCGGAGTTGCACTTCGGGCAGTGTGGGAGTTGCATGTTATGTCGCCTCTTCAACAATAAAAAAATAAAAAAAGAACATCACCGGGCGCGGACGCCCGGCGGAGAAACGGTAAGGAGTAGCGCGAACGGGCGGCGATAAGGCGGCCGCCGCGGCGTCAGGGCTGGTAAATGCCGACGCCCAGCGCGTTTTCTTTGCGGGTACGGGCGATCACCGACTGCGGGGATTCATGTACGCGCAGATCCATCTGCTGTTCGGTGCGCACCACTGCGCCACGCAGGGTGTTGGTCAGCACCTCGGTAATTTCCACGTCGACAAATTGGCCGATCATGTCGGGCGTGCCTTCGAAGTTTACCACACGGTTGCACTCCGTGCGCCCGGCCAGCTCCATCACGCTTTTACGCGAGGTGCCCTCCACCAGAATGCGCTGGACGGTGCCGAGCATGCGACGGCTGAACTGCAGCGCCTGCTGGTTGATGCGATCCTGCAGAATGTACAGCCGCTGCTTTTTCTCTTCTTCGCTGACGTCGTCGACCATGTCCGCCGCCGGCGTACCGGGGCGCGACGAATAGATGAAGCTGAAGCTGACGTCGAAGTTGACGTCGGCGATCAGGTTCATGGTCTGTTCGAAGTCGGCCTGGCTTTCGCCCGGGAAACCGACGATGAAATCGGAGCTGAGCTGGATGGCCGGCCGCGCCTTGCGCAGCTTGCGGATAATCGCCTTATACTCCAGCGCGGTGTGCGCGCGTTTCATCATGGTCAGGATGCGGTCCGAACCGCTCTGCACCGGCAGATGCAGGAAGCTGACCAGCTCCGGCGTGTCTTCGTACACCGCGATAATGTCGTCGGTGAACTCGATCGGGTGGCTGGTGGTGAAGCGAATGCGATCGATGCCGTCGATGGCCGCCACCAGGCGCAGCAGTTCGGCGAACGAGCAGATATCGCCGTCATGCGTCGCGCCGCGGTAAGCGTTGACGTTTTGGCCGAGCAGGTTGACCTCGCGCACGCCCTGCGCCGCCAGCTGGGCGATTTCGAACAGCACGTCGTCGCTCGGGCGGCTCACTTCCTCGCCGCGGGTGTAAGGCACCACGCAGAAAGTGCAGTATTTGTTGCAGCCTTCCATGATCGACACGAAGGCGGTCGGGCCTTCGGCGCGCGGCTCCGGCAGGCGGTCGAATTTTTCGATCTCCGGGAAGCTGATATCGACCACCGGGCTGCGGGTGCCCTGAACGTGATTGATCATTTCCGGCAGGCGGTGCAGGGTCTGCGGGCCGAATACCACGTCGACGCAAGGCGCGCGGCTGCGGATCAGTTCGCCTTCTTGCGAGGCCACGCAACCGCCGACGCCGATGATGACAGACGGGTTCTTCTCTTTCAGCAAGCGCCAGCGCCCCAGCATGGCGAAAACTTTCTCCTGCGCTTTTTCACGGATCGAGCAGGTGTTCAGCAACAGCACGTCCGCTTCCTCGGCGTTGTCGGTCCACTCGAAGCCGTGCGTGCTGTTCAACAGGTCGGCCATTTTCGATGAATCGTACTCATTCATCTGGCAGCCCCAGGTTTTGATATGTAGTTTTTTCGTCATTGACTTGCCATTACTCAGTGCGGAGCGAAAGTTGCGTTACGCGACATGCAGGGCGCGTATTGTAATCATTTGCCGCCGTTGTGACCAGCGCGGGGGAAAATGGCACGCAACCTGAAGCCGAAGCGAAAATCCGGTACACTGCGCAAAACGCCATGTCGGGTGGGATGGCGAGCATTCACATAGAAAACATAGCCAATATGAAGACATCTCAAAATCGGTATGACGCGGTGGTGGTGGGTGGCGGCATGGTCGGCGCGGCGGCGGCCCTGGGGCTGGCGCAGGCGGGCTGGTCGGTGGCGTTGCTGGAACATCAGGCGCCGCAGGCGTTCGAGGCGCAAAGCCCGCCGGACCTGCGCATTTCCGCGATCGGCTGCACCTCGGTGGGGCTGCTGAAACAGCTCGGCACCTGGCAGGCCGTGACGGCGATGCGTACGGCGCCGTATCGCCGGCTGGAGACCTGGGAGTGGGCGTCGTCGCGCGTGGCGTTCGACGCGGTGTCCCTGGGGCTGCCCGAGCTGGGCTTTATGGTGGAAAACCGCATTCTGCAGCTGGGGCTGTGGCAACAGTTCGCGCAGTGCGCCAACCTGACGCTGCTGTGCCCCGCCAGGCTGCAATCGCTGCAGCGGGCGGACAATGCCTGGCAGCTGACGCTGGACAGCGGCGAGACGCTGCAAGCGCGGCTGGTTGTCGGTGCCGACGGGGCCAACTCGCAGGTGCGCAAGCTGGCGGCGATCGGCACCAACGGCTGGCAATATCGTCAGGCGTGCATGTTGATCACCGTCGATACCGGCGCGCCGCAGCAGGATGTGACCTGGCAGCGCTTCTTCCCGTCCGGGCCCCGCGCCTTCCTGCCGCTGTACGACAGCTGGGCGTCGCTGGTGTGGTATGACAGCCCGCAGCGCATTCGCCAACTGCAGGCGATGCCGCCGGCGCAGCTGGAGCGCGAAATCGCTACCGCTTTTCCGACGCGACTGGGCCCGGTCAAGGTGCACGCTGCCGGATCGTTCCCGCTGACGCGGCGTCATGCGCAGCGCTACGTGCTGCCGGGGCTGGCGCTGGTGGGGGATGCCGCGCATACCATCAACCCGCTGGCCGGGCAGGGCGTCAATCTGGGGTATCGCGATGTGGATGCCTTGTTGAATGTGTTGAGCGAGGCGCGGGATCAGGGAGAAGACTGGAGCGGCGAGGCGGTACTGTTGCGTTATCAGCGTCGCCGTCGCACCGACAATCTGCTGATGCAGAGCGGCATGGATCTGTTTTATACCGCCTTCAGCAATAACCTGGCGCCGCTGAACGTCGCGCGCAATCTGGCGCTGATGGCCGCGCAGCGGGCGGGCAAGCTGAAAGAGCATGCGTTGAAGTACGCGTTGGGATTGTAACCGACAGGGCTCAGCGGTGGCTGGGCCCGTTAGGATTGGCCGAACGCCAGACAGCAAAAAGCCCGCCGAAGCGGGCTTTTCTAAATATGGCTGGGGTGCCAGGATTCGAACCTGGGTATGCTGGTATCAGAAACCAGAGCCTTACCGCTTGGCGACACCCCAATTATGGTGGCTACGACGGGATTTGAACCTGTGACCCCATCATTATGAGTGATGTGCTCTAACCAGCTGAGCTACGTAGCCGATGTTACTTTTTACTTCTTTGATTTGCAAGCAGTTTGTTATGGCTGGGGTACCTGGATTCGAACCAGGGAATGCCGGTATCAAAAACCGGTGCCTTACCGCTTGGCGATACCCCACCTGCAAACAAATCTTATGTTGAAACCCCATTCCCGAAAGAATATGGCTGGGGTACCTGGATTCGAACCAGGGAATGCCGGTATCAAAAACCGGTGCCTTACCGCTTGGCGATACCCCATCAACATACTGCGCCGACGATGAAGAGAAATGGTGCGGGAGGCGAGACTTGAACTCGCACACCTTGCGGCGCCAGAACCTAAATCTGGTGCGTCTACCAATTTCGCCACTCCCGCAAATACAAAAAAGAGATGGTGGCTACGACGGGATTCGAACCTGTGACCCCATCATTATGAGTGATGTGCTCTAACCAGCTGAGCTACGTAGCCCTCTTTTTTTGCTTTGCCTTCATCGGCGTTGCGGGGCGCATTATGCGTATATGACCGATTTGCGTCAACAAGTTTTTTCCCGAAAAAGCGCCCGGAAGCGCCGTTTGTCTGGGTTGTGAACATTATGGCGATAAAATCGGCAATTCAGGTAGTTGGCGGGGGGAAAAGGCAACAAAAAGGCGGGCCAAAAGGCCCGCCCTGAGGGAAATGCCGCGCAATTATTTATAGGCGGCCTGGTGCACGCCAACGGCGCGGCCGGAAGGATCGTCCATCTTCTTGAACGATTCATCCCACTCGATGGCCTTGGCGGACGAGCAGGCGACGGACGGGCCGCCCGGTACGCATTCGGCGGCGCTCGGCAGCGGGAACAGCTCTTCGAAGATTTCGCGGTACAGGTAGCCTTCTTTCGACGTTGGCGTGTTGTACGGGAAGCGGAAACGCGCGGTTTCGAGCTGTTGATCGCTAATTTGCTGCGCAGCCACCTCTTTTAACGTGTCGATCCAGCTATAGCCGACGCCGTCGGAGAACTGCTCTTTCTGGCGCCAGGCCACGCTGGCGGGCAAATAGGACTCGAAACATTCGCGAACGATGTGTTTTTCCATTTTGCCGTTGCCGCACATTTTATCT
Source organism: Serratia bockelmannii (assembly GCF_051803255.1). Taxonomy (NCBI): domain Bacteria; kingdom Pseudomonadati; phylum Pseudomonadota; class Gammaproteobacteria; order Enterobacterales; family Yersiniaceae; genus Serratia; species Serratia bockelmannii. The sequence continues at coordinate 1,203,404 of NZ_CP196512.1, forward strand.
TTCGGGTTGATGCGCATCGCCACGTCGAGGAATTTCTTGTCCAGGAACGGCACGCGGGCTTCGACGCCCCAGGCGGACATCGCCTTGTTGGCGCGCGCGCAGTCGAACATGTGCAGCGCCAGCAGTTTGCGCACGGTCTCTTCGTGGAATTCGCGGGCGTCCGGCGCCTTATGGAAGTACAGGTAGCCGCCGAACACTTCGTCCGCGCCTTCGCCGGAAAGCACCATCTTGATGCCCATCGCCTTGATTTTGCGCGACATCAGGTACATCGGCGTCGAGGCGCGAATGGTGGTGACGTCGTAGGTTTCGATGTGATAAATCACGTCGCGGATGGCGTCCAGCCCTTCCTGCACGGTGAAGTGGATCTCATGGTGCACGGTGCCCAGGTGGTTAGCCACCTCTTGCGCGGCGCGCAGATCCGGCGAGCCTTCCAGCCCGACGGCGAAGGAGTGCAGCTGCGGCCACCAGGCCTCGCTGCGTTCCTGATCTTCCACGCGGCGCGCAGCGTACTTCTTGGTGATCGCCGAGATGACCGAGGAATCCAGCCCGCCCGACAGCAGCACGCCGTAGGGTACGTCGGACATCAGGTGGCTTTTCACCGACTCTTCCAGCGCGGTGCGCAGGGCGGCGGCGTCGGTCACGTTGTCCTTGACGCTGTCGTAATCGAACCAGTCGCGGCGATAATATTCGCGGATCTCACCGTCCTGGCTCCACAGGTAGCTGCCGGCCGGGAATTCCTTGATGGTGCGGCACACCGGCACCAGCGCTTTCATTTCCGAGGCAACGTACAGGTTGCCGTGTTCGTCATGGCCCATGTACAGCGGGATGATGCCCAGGTGATCGCGGCCGATCAGGTAGGCGTCTTTTTCAGTGTCATACAGGGCAAAAGCGAACATGCCTTGCAGATCGTCGAGGAAGTCCGGTCCTTTCTCCTGATACAGCGCCAGGATTACTTCACAGTCGGAACCGGTCTGGAACGCATAGCGGTCGCTCAGCTGTTGGCGCAGCGCCTGGTGGTTGTAAATTTCGCCGTTGACCGCCAAAACGTGGGTGTGCGCAGCGTTGTACAGCGGTTGAGCGCCGTTGTTGACGTCGACGATCGACAGGCGTTCGTGGGCCAAAATGGCTTTGTCGCTGGCGTAAACGCCGGACCAATCCGGGCCGCGGTGGCGCATCAGACGTGACAGCTCCAGCGCTTTCTTACGCAGTTCAACGGGATCGGACTTCAGATCGAGCACACCGAAAATAGAACACATACAACTCTCCTAACGGGCTTTTATGACTGTGATGTTGTTTTTACTGTTATGGGCAGCATTGCCGATTTATCAGCGATAACGCGGTTTTGCTGCGCTGTGGTTATGAAAATGCGCCAAAAGCTGCGGAGGATGCAAGCGTTTTAGCCATGCGCTGAGAAATAGTTGTTTGCGTGGCTGAGGTTTTTAACGGATTTTCAGTTATTGGCGTAAAAAATTGTCGATTATGCAATTTTTAGCGTGATGGCGGGATTGCCGGCCAGTTTGACCGGCAATCGATTAGCGATTAGGCGATGAGCTGCCAGAGGGTGAACGCGGCATCCGGCGTCCAGCCGGCATTGGAGGTGTGCGCCTGAATACAGGTGTATTTCTTGCCTTTATAACTCACGACGTCGCCGGCTTTGTAGCTGTGGTTGTTCTGCCATTCGGGCGCGCCCGGATCGGGCGGCGTGCCGTCGTTGGCGGTTTTGACCGCCAGCGCACTGCTCGGCAGGGAGGTATTGCCCAGGGTGTCGGTCGCGGTAACGAAGTAGCTGTACTGGGTTGCCGGCGTCAGACCGCTGTCGGCCAGCGACAGACCGGCGGTTTGGCCGATCGGGTTGCCGTTGCGGTAGACGGTGTAGCTGGCGATCGGTGAGGCGCCGGTGGCGGCGGCCCAGCTCAGTTTCAGCGAGGTGGCGCTCAGCTCGGAGACCGTCAGCGCCGTCGGCGCATTAGGCTTTCCCGGCGGCGGGGTGACGCCGCCCTGAATCAGCGGCGCATAGCGGGTTTTGAACTCCCAATTGTAGGCGACGCCGGCTTTGCTCTTGCCGTTATCCCAGTTGATTGACCAGGTCATCAGGCCCTTGATCGACAGGTTTTTGGCGTCGAGACGCGAGAAAGCGTTATACACCGCCTGTTTGTTGACCACGTAGCCGGTGGCGGCGGCATCGTTGTTGCTCGGCAGGCCGATGACGAATTTCGCCGCCGGGATCTTCGCATAGCCGCGGGTGCCGGTAACCAGGCTTTCCGTCAGGTAGTAGAGGAAGTCCTCTTTCATGGCGTCGTTATTCTGCGTGATCCAGGCGTTGAGTTCATCCACCCAAATACCGTCGCCACCCTGGTTATAATATTGCGGCGCGATAAAGTCGTAATAGCCTTCGAGGGCGTTAATATAATCCAGGTAGGTGCCGTTGGTGCGTAAATATGGGAATTCCGGCGCCATGCTGATAATAAAGTTTTTCCCCTGGGCGGCGTAATGGTCTTTTACTTTTTTCAGCGCCGCAGGCAAGACGGTTTTATTATTGGCGGCGCCGATCGCCGCCTGTTCCAGATCGATATCCAGGCCGTCGAAGCCATAGACTTCCACCAGGCGAATAATCTCGTCTTTCAGCTTGTCTTCGTCGCCGGTTTTCAGCTCGATATGCGCGTCTGCGCCGCCGAGGGAGATCAGCACCGCGCGGCCCTGGCTGTTCAGCACGCCTACCTGGCGGCGAAACTCGGCGTCGGACAGGTTGTAAGGTTTGAAGGTCGGGATGCCCTGGCCTTTCATAAAGGCGACGGCCACCACGTTGTACTCGGCGGGAATGTCGGTCAGGTTCATATTGGTGAACTGGCCTTGCTGATAGCCGTCACTGACGCCGGCGGCCCAGTTGTGCCAGAAACCCATCAGGATCTTTTTATTGGCGATAGACGGCATAATGGCCGCATCATCGACGGCGACGGCATTAATAATGTTATTTGTGCTCATGGTAGCCTCATTGATAAGGGGTAAGGGTTTTCCGCTCGCCGGCAATATCAGCTATTGGCGGGGCGTAAAGTTATAATGAGGATTTTTAATGCAGGCAGGCTGAAACCTTTTGCTGCCATGAACGAATTAAATTCAAACTGACGCTGAGGGAGAAGGAAATAATGGCGGCCGGGCGGCCGCCATGGCCGCATCAGAAGATAGTGATATCGGCGACGGAAGGGTAGACATAGCTCGGGCGGAACGGCATGGTTTCGATGTCGCTCAGCGTGGAGACACCGGACAGTACCAGAACGGTTTCCAGGCCCGCCTGGAAGCCCGCCAGGATGTCGGTACGCAGGTTGTCGCCGACGATCACCGTTTCTTCCGAGTGCGCCTGCATTTTGTTCAGTGCGGCGCGAATGATCCACGGGCTGGGCTTGCCGACGTAAAACGGCTTGCGGCCGGTGATCTTCTCGATGGGGGCACACAGTGCGCCGCAGGCCGGCGAGAAGCCGTGGCCGTGGCTATCCGGGTTGGTGGCGATAAAGCGCGCCCCATTGCTCACGAAATAGGCGGCTTTGTGCATCATGTCCCAGTTGTAAGAGCGGGTTTCACCGACGATCACGAAATCCGGGTTGATGTCGGTGATGGTGAAACCGGCTTTGTACAGCTCATGGATAAGGGCGCCTTCACCGACCACGTAGGCCTTTTTGCCTTCCTGGCGGCGCAGGAAATCGGCGGTGGCCATCGCCGAGGTATAGAACGCGCTCTCCGGCACTTCCAGCCCGGCGGCGGCGAAGCGGTTCGCCAGATCCTGCGCGGTCTGTGACGGGTAGTTGGTCAGCACCACCAGCGGCATGCCTTGTTCCTGGATGCGCGCCAGGAACAGATCGGCGCCGGGCACCGGCGTATTGTCATGCAGCAGCACGCCGTCGATATCGCATATAACGTTTTTGATTTTCATTTGTCGCTGTTTCTCATGATTACGGCAGGCAAGAGGTGACGATAACACACCTGCCAGAAGCGGCGGATCAGCTTTCCAGCAATCGCTGCAAGAGCACGCCGTTGAGCATCGCGCGTTTGGCCAGGGCGAAAGCGCCGATCGCCGAGCGATGATTGAGTTCGGAGGTCACCACCGGCAGATTTTTGCGGAAGTCCTTCAGCACCTGGGTATTGATGCAGCTCTGGATCGCCGGCAGCAGCACCTTGTCCGCTTCGGTGATCTCACCGGCGATCACCACCTTCTGCGGATTGAACAGGTTGATGGCGATGGCCACCGCCTTGCCCAGATAGCGGCCGACGTGTTCGATCACTTCGCTGGCCAGCAGATCGCCGCGGTTGGCGGCCTTGCAGATGGCGTTGATGCCGCAGTCTTCCAGCGTCAGTTTGCTCGGGTAGCCCTGGCTCAGCAACTGGCGCACGCGCTGTTCGATCGCGGCGTTGGCGGCCACGGTTTCCAGGCAGCCGAAGTTGCCGCAGTGGCAGCGTTCCCCCAGCGGATCGATCTGGATATGGCCGATCTCGCCGACGTTGCCGTTGTTGCCGAGAAAAATCTGCCCGTTGACGATGATGCCGGCGCCGGTGCCGCGGTGCAGGCGCACCAGAATCGAGTCTTCGCAGTCGCGGGTGGCGCCGAAGTAGTGCTCCGCCAGCGCCAGGCTGCGGATGTCGTGGCCGACGAAACTGGTGACGTTGAAGCGCTGCTGCAGGTTGTCCACCAGCGCCCAGTTGCTGACGCTGATGTGCGGCATATAGCGCACCACGCCCAGCGCCGGATCCACCAGGCCGGGCAGGATCACCGCGATGGCGATCAGCTCGCGCAGGCGGCGCTGGTTAGCATCGATGAATTGGGCGATGGCGGCGAACAGCGCATTCTCCAGCGTTTCCTGGGTGCGTTCCGGCAGCGGATAGTGTTCTTCGCTGAGCGATTTACCGCTCATGTCATACAGGGTGATGGTGGCGTCGTGGCGGCCGAGACGCACCGCGACGGTATGGAAATGACGGGTTTCCGACACGATGGAGATCGCGCGGCGGCCGCCGGTGGAGGCTTGCTGATCGACTTCTTTGATCAGCCCGCGCTCCAGCAACTGGCGAGTAATTTTGGTGACGCTGGCGGGAGCAAGCTGGCTGAGTTCGGCAATTTGAATGCGCGAGATCGGGCCCTGCTGGTCGATCAGGCGGTAAACTGCTGCGCCGTTAAGTTGTTTGACTAAGTCAACGTTCCCTATTTGTGCTTGTCCGCCAGTGCTCATCAATAATGTTACTCGCTGTTCATTGAATTAAACCTCGTTACCGTTAACGAGCGTTTTGGTGATCTTGAAATCACGGGTGAAGGCGGTCAGGTTAGCCACCTTGCCGGCTTCGAGGGTGCCCAGACGGTGATCGACGCCAATGGCGCGCGCCGGATACAGCGTCGCCATGCGCAGCGCTTCGTCCAGCGCGATGCCGATATGCTCGACGCTGTTTTGCACCGCTTCGATCATGGTCAGCGCGGAACCGCTCAGGGTGCCGTTCTCATCCACGCACAGCCCATCCCGATAGTATATTGTTTTACCGGCGAAAATAAATTGGTCAATATCTGCACCCGCCGGTGCGGTCGCGTCGGTGACCAAGACCAATTTATCACCTTTCAGGCGTTTGGCGTTACGGATACTCGCCCAGGCTACGTGATGGCCGTCGGCGATGATGCCGGTATAGACCTCTGGCGTATCGAAGATCGCCCCCATCAGCCCCGGTTCGCGGCCGGTGATATACGGCATGGCGTTGTACAGGTGGGTGGCGAAGCTGATGCCGGCGGCGAAGCCGGTGCGCGCCTGATCGTAGGTGGCATTCGAGTGGCCGGCGGAGACCACGATGCCGGCCTCGGTCAGCTGTTTAATAACGTGCGGCTCAACCATTTCCGGTGCCAGCGTCACCTTGGTGATCACGTCGGCGTTGGCGCACAGGTAATCGATCATGTCCTGCGTTGGCTTGCGAATGAACGCCGGGTTGTGAGTGCCTTTTTTTACCGGGCTGAGGTACGGCCCCTCCAGGTGCAGGCCCAACGCCTGGTTTTGGTGCTTTTTCAGATAAGCGCGCATCACGTCGACGCTGTGCTTCATGAATTCGTCGCTGCTGGTGATCAGCGTCGGCAGATAGCTGGTGCAGCCGGATTTCTCGTTGGCGCGCTGCATGATCTCCAGCGTTTCTTCCGAGATTGCTTCCAGCGAATCGTTGAACTGGACGCCGCCGCAGCCGTTCAGCTGCACGTCAATGAGCCCGGGGGCCAGGATGGCGCCACCCAGGTCGCGCGTTTCGATGCCGGCGGGCAATTCAGCCACCGGGCAGACTCTCTCGATCAGCCCATCAGCGATAATGACTGCATGGTCATCAAGTACGTCGTGGCCGGTATAGATTCGGCCGTGGGTTAAAGCGAACATCGTAGCCCCCTGCAAAGATTAAAGACTTTTCACGCTTTCCGCTTCTAACTCGCGGAAATATTTGACGGTTTTGACTTTCAGTTCCATGGTGGCCGGTTCGTCGCACACCACCACCGCTTTGGCGTGCAGCTGCAGGCAGCTGATGGTCCACATGTGGTTGATGTTGCCTTCCACTGCGGCTTCCAGCGCCTGTGCCTTGGCATGGCCGGTCACCAGGATCATCACTTCTTCGGCATCCAGCAGCGTGCCCACGCCGACGGTCAACGCATATTTCGGCACCAGGCTGACGTCGCCGCCGAAGAAGCGCGAGTTGGCGATGCGGGTGTCTTCGGTCAGCGTTTTGATGCGGGTGCGCGAAGCCAGGGACGAAGCCGGCTCGTTGAACGCGATATGGCCGTCGATACCCACGCCGCCCATGAACAGGTTAATTTTGCCGTAAGATTTGATCTTCTCTTCGTACTGGCGGCACTCGGCGTCGACATCCGCGGCGTTGCCGTTCAGCAGGTTGATATTTTCACGAGGGATATCAACGTGGTCAAAGAAGTTGCGGTACATGAAGGTGTGGTAGCTTTCCGGGTGTTCCTGCGGCAGGCCAACGTACTCGTCCATGTTGAAAGTCACAACATGCTTAAAGCTTACTTCACCTGCTTTGTGCATCGCAATCAGATGTTTGTAGGCTTCCAGCGGCGTGCCGCCGGTAGGCAGGCCGAGGACAAACGGGCGCTCTGCGGTTGGCTTGAATGCGTTGATGCGTTGAACGATATGACGCGCGGCCCATTTGCCGACTTGTGCGGTATCTTTCAGTGGGATAAGTCTCATCTAACACCTCTTGGGATAAGTAAACTAAAGCTATACTGTACGGGCCTGCGGGAGTCCTAAGCGTAACCCAGCTTTATGATTCTCGCGTGAATCGTCCGTCCGGTTGATTTTTTGAATGATAAAATAAGTTTTGTGTGATGGCCAGCAATCTGGGAGGGAAAGACTACTTTTTGGTGATATTTATCACAAAAAAGGAGGTTTTAATTTGCGATACAAAATAAATTTTTTACACTCGGCATGAGTGATACGTGCCAAGCATTGTTTCTAAAAAGGTAGTGAGAGCTCCAAATAAACTACTAATAGGGTCCGTCCGCGGACAACATAGGGGGAAAAGGTGAACATTCTTAGTTATTTGCAAAAGGTGGGACGGGCGCTGATGGTGCCGGTCGCCACGCTGCCCGCCGCCGCCATCTTGATGGGCGTCGGGTACTGGATTGACCCTGTTGGTTGGGGCGGCGACAACGCTTTCGCTGCCTTATTGATTAAGTCTGGCTCTGCGATTATCGATCATATGGCGGTGTTGTTCGCCGTTGGTGTCGCCTACGGCATGTCCAAAGATAAGGACGGCTCTGCCGCACTGACCGGTTTCGTCGGTTTCTTGGTGCTGACGACCCTCTGTTCACCGGCCGCCGTGTCGATGATTCAGAAGATCCCGCTCGATCAGGTGCCTGCCGCGTTCGGCAAGATTGAGAACCAGTTCGTTGGTATTCTGGTGGGTATCATCTCCGCCGAAGTGTACAACCGCTTCAGCGGTGTCGAGTTGCCTAAGGCGCTGTCGTTCTTCAGCGGCCGCCGTTTGGTGCCGATCCTCATTTCCTTCCTGATGATCCTGGTCGCTTACATCCTGATGTTCGTCTGGCCGGTCGTGTTCGGCGCTCTGGTGAGCTTCGGCGAACACATCCAAAAATTGGGCTCCGTCGGCGCGGGTATCTATGCCTTCTTCAACCGCCTGCTGATCCCGGTCGGCTTGCACCACGCGCTGAACTCGGTGTTCTGGTTCGACGTGGCCGGCATCAACGATATCCCTAACTTCCTCGGCGGCCAGCAGTCGATTGACGCGGGTAAAGCGGTTGTTGGCATCACCGGCCGTTATCAGGCGGGCTTCTTCCCGATCATGATGTTCGGTCTGCCGGGCGCGGCGCTGGCCATCTATCACTGCGCGCGTCCTGAGAATAAGGCGAAGGTGCTGGGGATCATGATGGCAGGGGCATTCGCTGCCTTCTTTACCGGCATCACCGAACCGCTGGAGTTCTCCTTCATGTTCGTGGCACCGGTGCTGTACGTGATCCACGCCGTACTGACCGGTATCTCGGTGTTCATCGCCGCTAACATGCATTGGATTTCAGGCTTCGGTTTCAGCGCCGGCCTGGTGGATATGATGCTGTGGGTGCGTAACCCGCTGGCGACCCACTGGTACATGCTGATCCCGCAGGGCCTGGTGTTCTTCGTTATCTACTATGTGGTGTTCCGCTTCACCATCAACAAGTTCAACCTGATGACCCCGGGCCGCGAGCTGGCGGTTGCCGGTGACGAAACCGACGGTTATGACGTCAACGTCAACAGCAGCGCCGGTAAAGACGAGAACGAAACCACCACGCTGGCCCGTCGCTACGTTGGCGCGATCGGCGGCTCCGACAACCTGACCGGCATCGACGCCTGCATCACCCGCCTGCGTTTGAACGTGAAGGACTCTGCGCTGGTGAACGACGCATTGGCGAAACGCCTTGGTGCGTCGGGCGTTATTCGTCTGAACAAGCAGAGCGTACAAGTGATCGTCGGCACCCGTGCCGAGCTGATTGCCAGCGCAATGCGCAACGTAATTGCGGCCGGCCCGGTAGCGGCTGTGGCGGCTCCGGCGGCGGCCCCTGCCGCGGAAGTCAAACCGCAGGCGGTGCCGAACGCACCGAAAGTCGCGTTTGAAACGCTGGTGGCGCCGGTGACGGGTGAAGTCGTGGCGCTCGATCAGGTGCCGGACGAAGCTTTCGCCAGCAAGGCGGTCGGTGACGGCCTGGCGATTCGCCCGACCGACAAGATCGTGGTGGCGCCGGCGGATGGCACCGTGGTGAAAATCTTCAATACCAACCACGCGTTCTGCCTGGAAACCGACAAGGGCGCTGAGGTCGTGGTACACATGGGGATCGACACCGTCGCGCTGGAAGGCCAGGGCTTCAAACGCCTGGTGGAAGAGGGCGCGGAAGTGAAAGCCGGTCAACCGATTCTGGAACTGGATCTGGATTACCTGAACGCTAACGCGCGCTCGATGATAAGCCCGGTGGTGGTCAGCAACGCTGACGACTACGCCGGCCTGGCGGCGCTGGCCAGCGGCTCGGTGGTCGCCGGTCAGACCAAGCTGTACGAGATCCAAAAGTAAGGCCGTTTTTACCTGAGTAGTATCCGGGGCCGGTCACGCATCATGGCGGAGTTTGCCCCGACTTGGCGGGAAGAGAGCGATCTCTTCCCGCTTTTTTTATTCCGTTTCGCCCCATGGCGGTGCGCTGCGCGCCGATGGTGCAACGCGCCGCATTTTTCGTGAAACAAACGGTTGTTTCCAGACGTGGCTTGTTGGATCATAGGCGGTTATGTGTAGCGCTTTGCATTGAGGAACAGTGAAATGAGTGAGGCTGAAGCCCGCCCAACCAATTTTATCCGTCAGATCGTCGATGAAGACCTGGCGTCGGGGAAACACACGTCGGTACATACCCGCTTCCCGCCGGAGCCTAACGGCTATCTGCATATCGGCCACGCCAAGTCCATCTGCCTGAACTTCGGCATCGCCAAGGACTATCAGGGCCAGTGCAACCTGCGTTTCGATGACACCAACCCGGTGAAAGAAGACATCGAGTTCGTGGAGTCAATCAAGCACGACGTGGAGTGGCTGGGCTTTGAGTGGAGCGGCAACGTTCGTTACTCCTCAGACTATTTCGATCAGCTGCATCAGTATGCGGTTGAGCTGATCTCCAAGGGCCTGGCCTACGTCGATGAGCTGTCGCCGGAGCAGATCCGTGAATATCGCGGCACGCTGACCGCGCCGGGCAAAGACAGCCCGTACCGCGATCGCAGCGTGGAAGAGAACCTGGCGCTGTTCGAGAAGATGCGCAACGGCGAGTTTGCCGAAGGCGCCGCCTGCCTGCGCGCCAAGATCGATATGGCTTCGCCGTTTATCGTGATGCGCGATCCGGTGCTGTACCGCATCAAGTTCGCCGAACACCACCAGACCGGCAATAAATGGTGCATCTATCCGATGTACGATTTCACCCACTGCATTTCCGATGCGCTGGAAGGGATCACCCACTCGCTGTGTACTCTGGAATTCCAGGATAACCGCCGTCTGTATGACTGGGTGCTGGATAACATCACCATTCCTTGCCACCCGCGTCAGTACGAGTTTTCGCGCCTCAACCTCGAATACGCCATCATGTCGAAGCGCAAGCTGCACCAGTTGGTGGCCGAGAAGATCGTTGAGGGCTGGGACGATCCGCGTATGCCGACCGTTTCCGGTCTGCGCCGTCGCGGTTATACCGCCGCCTCTATCCGCGAGTTTTGCCTGCGCATCGGCGTGACCAAGCAAGACAACAACGTCGAGATGGTGGCGCTGGAATCCTGCATCCGTGACGATCTGAACGAGAACGCCCCGCGCGCCATGGCGGTGCTGGATCCGGTGAAAATCGTCATCGAGAACATGGGCGATGCGGTGGAAATGGTCACCATGCCTAACCACCCGAACAAACCGGAAATGGGCAGCCGCGATGTGCCGTTCAGCCGCGAAATCTATATCGATCGCGCCGACTTCCGCGAGGAAGCCAACAAGCAGTACAAGCGTCTGGTGCTGGGCAAAGAAGTGCGTCTGCGCAATGCGTACGTGATCAAGGCCGAGCGCGTCGAGAAGGACGAAGCGGGCGAGATCACCACCATCTTCTGCAGCTACGATGCGGAAACGCTGAGCAAAGATCCTGCCGACGGCCGCAAGGTGAAGGGCGTGATCCACTGGGTGTCTGCGGCGCACGCGCTGCCGGCGGAAATTCGCCTGTACGATCGCCTGTTCAGCGTGCCTAACCCGGGCGCGGCGGAGGACTTCCTCTCCACCATCAACCCGGAATCGCTGGTGATCAAGCACGGCTTCGTTGAGCCGAGCCTGGCGGCCGCACAGCCGGAGAAAGCCTACCAGTTCGAGCGTGAAGGCTACTTCTGCGCCGACAACCGTTACTCGTCGGCCGAGCATCTGGTGTTTAACCGCACCGTCGGCCTGCGTGACACCTGGGCGAAAATCGAAGGCTAATCTTATTAGCCTCGAAAATTAATGAATCAGCGCGGCTTAGGCCGCGCTTTTTTATACCTGCGATTTAGTGAATAATCTATTCCTCTCACATTTATCTGGGCTGCGTTTAATTAATCGCAGCGCGTGAGGCCATAAGTTTTCTGATATTGGCTTTACTAATCTTAATTTTCACTTATATATTCGTGATGCGAATTAATTTCATTTAGAGAGCGCTCTCAATTTTTATCGTCTGCCTGACGAATTTAGTCAGGCTGAAACCATTAATCGTCTCTGGTTGACCTTGTATCTCAATTTATTCTGATTTAATTGAATTTTTTATTCGACACCTTCCATGATCGCCGGCGTAACAAAATATCACTGATATGTGCTCCTTGTCATACTTTGACAAATCTTCCGCATTTTTCATTTGATAATTCGCGTCGCGAAAAATAGTCTGTCTGTAGCAATTAGTGCTGTGGGAATAACATCTCGTCGGCAATATTTTTTACCCGTTCGGGTTTTTTATTGGCAGTCGTGCAGGGCAGTGGTGAACACAGGCGGCTGCAACTTTTAAGTTAAGTCAAAGAGGAATTTCACTATGGGTACGCACGGTGCTCAGCGTAAAACGCTGGCGCTCGCAGTCGCGGGCGCGCTGTTGGGAACAGGGTTTGCCATGGCGCCTGAGGCGAAAGCCGCAGGGTTTATCGATGATTCCACGCTGACCGGCGGCATTTATTACTGGCAACGTGAGCGCGACCGTAAAGATCTCAATCCGGACAGCAAGGATTACAACCAATACACCACCAATCTGTCGCACTCCACCGCCAACCTGAGCCTGGATTTCGCGTCGGGCTACGCCTGGGACATGTTCGGTCTGGACGTCGGCGCCTTTACCGCCATCGAGCTGGCGGAATCCAGCGCCAGCGGCCACCCGAACGAGATCGCGTTCTCCTCTAAAAACCGTACCTACGACGAAGACTATTCCGGTGACAAAGGCGGCGTGAGCCTGTACAAAGCCGCCGCCAAATTCAAATACGGCCCGGTCTGGGCGCGCGCAGGCTATATTCAGCCGAGCGGCCAAACCCTGCTGGCGCCGCACTGGAGCTTTATGCCGGGCACCTATCAGGGGGCTGAAGCCGGCGCCAAGTTCGATTACGGCGATGCCGGCGCGTTGAGCTTCTCCTACATGTGGGCCGACAAATACAAGGCGCCGTGGCATATCGAGGTGGATGACTTCCGCCAGAACGATAAGAAAACCCGTGTCTCCTACCTGCACTCGCTGGGCGCCAAGTACGATTTCAAAAACGATTTGGTGCTGGAAGCTGCCTTCGGCCAGGCACAGGGGTATGTGAATCAATACTTCACCAAGGCGTCTTACAAATTCGATCTGCTGGGCAACCCGCTGACCACCAGTTACCAGTTCTACGGTGCGGAAGACCGCATCAGCGACAAGAACGATCCGAACAGCATCTACGACGGTCTGGCCTGGCTGCAGGCGCTGACCTTCGGTTACACCACCGGGCAGTTCAACTGGCGTCTGGAAGGCACCATGGTCAAGGCGGAAGGCAACCAGGGCTTCTTCCTGCAGCGCATGACCCCGACCTACGCTTCGTCCAACGGTCGTTTGGACGTGTGGTGGGATAACCGCTCCGACTTTAACGCCAACGGCGAGAAAGCGGTGTACGCCGGCGTGATGTATGACCTCAGCAACTGGAACCTGCCGGGCATGGCGGTCGGCGGCTCCTACGTTTACGCCTGGGACGCCAAGCCGAGCACCAACCCGATCTACGATCAGAGCCAGCGCCTGAAAGAGAGCGCCTGGAGCCTGGACGCGATGTATACCATCCAGGAAGGGCGCGCCAAGGGCACCCTGATCAAACTGCACTACACCCAGTATGACAACCACACCAACATCCCGAGCTGGGGCGGCGGTTACGGCAACATCTTCCAGGACGAGAAAGACGTCAAGTTCATGGTCATCGCGCCATTCACCATCTTCTGATGCGTTCCCCGGCCTCGCCGCCGGGGCAGTTAAGGGAATTCAACGATGAAAAAAATCATGCTGATGTTGGCGGCCGCTGCGGCCCTGAGCGCCTGCGCGCAACCCACCGCGCCGCCGGAAGACGCCAAGTTGAAGCAGGCTTACAGCGCCTGCATCAACACTGCCGAAGGCTCGCCGGAGCGTCTGCAGCCCTGTAAGGCGGTGCTGAACGTGCTGAAACAAGAGAAGCAGCACCAGCAGTTCGCCGCGCAGGAAACGGTGCGGGTGATGGATTATCAGAACTGCATTATGGCGGTGCACAGCGGTAACGGTCAGGCTTACGACGCCAAGTGCGGCAAGCTGTGGCAAGAAATTCGCGATAACAATAATTAAGAAGGATAAGAAGATGAACGCATTCAAACTGAGCGCGCTTGCCGCCTTGACGGCAACGATGGGATTCCTGGGCGGCATGGGGAGCGCCATGGCCGATCAACAGCTGGTGGATCAGCTTAGCCAGCTGAAGCTGAACGTGAAAATGCTGGATAACCGCGCCGGCGAAAACGGCGTGGATTGCGCGGCGCTGGGCGCTGACTGGGCCTCTTGCAACCGGGTGTTGTTCACCCTCAGCAACGACGGCCAGGCGATCGACGGCAAAGACTGGGTCATCTATTTCCACAGCCCGCGCCAGACCCTGCGGGTAGACAACGACCAGTTCAAGATCGCTCACCTCACCGGCGATCTGTACAAGCTGGAGCCGACCGCCAAATTCAGCGGCTTCCCGGCCGGTAAGGCGGTGGAAATCCCGGTGGTCGCCGAATATTGGCAGCTGTTCAGAAACGACTTCCTGCCGCGCTGGTATGCCACCTCCGGCGACGCTAAGCCGAAAATGCTGGCGAATACCGACACCGAAAACCTGGATCAGTTTGTGGCGCCGTTCACCGGCGACCAGTGGAAGCGCACCAAGGACGACAAAAACATTCTGATGACGCCGGCTTCGCGCTTTGTCAGCAATGCCGATCTGCAGACGCTGCCTGCCGGTGCGCTGCGCGGCCAGATCGTGCCGACGCCGATGCAGGTGAAGGTTCACGCGCAGGACGTCGATCTGCGCAAAGGGGTATCGCCGGATCTGAGCACGCTGGTTAAGCCGGCGGCGGACGTCGTCAACCAGCGCTTCGCGCTGCTGGGCGTGCCGGTTCAGGCCAACGGTTACCCGATCAAAACCGACATCCAGCCGGGCAAATTTAAAGGCGCGATGGCGGTGCCGGGCGCCTATGAGCTGAAAATTGGCAAGAAAGAGGCGCGGGTGATCGGCTTCGATCAGGCCGGGGTGTTCTACGGGCTGCAGTCTATCCTGTCGTTAGTGCCGAGCGACGGCAGCGGCAAGATCGCTACGCTCGACGCCAGCGACGCGCCGCGCTTCCAGTATCGCGGCATTTTCCTCGACGTGGCGCGTAACTTCCATAAGAAGGATGCGGTGCTGCGCCTGTTGGATCAGATGGCGGCTTACAAGCTCAACAAATTCCACTTCCACCTGAGCGATGACGAAGGTTGGCGTATTGAGATCCCCGGTTTGCCGGAGCTGACGGAAGTCGGCGGCCAGCGCTGCCACGATCTGAGCGAAACCACCTGCCTGTTGCCGCAGTACGGCCAGGGGCCGGATGTCTACGGCGGTTTCTTCACTCGTCAGGACTACATCGACATCATCAAATACGCCCAGGCGCGCCAGATTGAGGTGATCCCGGAGATCGACATGCCGGCGCACGCCCGCGCGGCGGTGGTCTCGATGGAAGCGCGCTACAAGAAACTGCATGCCGCCGGCAAAGAGCAGGAGGCCAACGAGTTCCGCCTGGTGGATCCGACCGATACCTCCAATACCACCTCCGTGCAGTTCTTTAACCGTCAGAGTTACCTGAACCCGTGCCTGGATTCCTCCCAGCGCTTTGTCGACAAGGTGATTGGCGAGATTGCCCAGATGCATAAAGAAGCCGGCCAGCCGATCAAGACCTGGCACTTCGGCGGCGACGAAGCGAAAAACATCCGCCTGGGCGCCGGCTACACCGACAAGGCGAAACCGGAACCGGGTAAAGGCATCATTGACCAGAGCAATGAAGACAAGCCGTGGGCCAAGTCTCAGGTGTGCCAGGTGATGATCAAAGAGGGCAAAGTGGCCGACATGGAGCACCTGCCGAGCTACTTTGGTCAAGAGGTCAGCAAGTTGGTGAAAGCGCACGGCATCGACAGAATGCAGGCCTGGCAAGACGGCCTGAAAGACGCCGAGAGTTCGAAGGCGTTCGCCACCTCGCGCGTGGGCGTCAACTTCTGGGACACCCTGTATTGGGGCGGTTTCGATAGCGTTAACGACTGGGCCAATAAAGGGTATGAAGTGGTGGTCTCCAACCCGGACTACGTCTATATGGACTTCCCTTACGAGGTGAACCCGGACGAGCGCGGTTACTACTGGGGTACCCGCTTCAGCGACGAACGCAAGGTGTTCAGCTTCGCGCCGGACAACATGCCGCAGAATGCGGAAACCTCGGTCGATCGCGATGGCAACCACTTCAACGCCAAGAGCGACAAGCCGTGGCCGGGCGCCTACGGGCTGTCCGCTCAGCTGTGGAGCGAAACCCAGCGCACCGACCCGCAGATGGAATACATGATCTTCCCGCGCGCGCTCTCGGTGGCAGAACGCGCCTGGCACCGCGCCGGTTGGGAGCAGGACTATCGTGCCGGCCGCGAATACAAAGGCGGGGAAACCCACTTTGTCGATACCAAGACGCTGGAGAAAGACTGGCTGCGCTTTGCCAATATCCTGGGCCAGCGTGAACTGGCCAAGCTGGACAAGGGCGGCGTCGCTTACCGTCTGCCGGTACCGGGCGCACGCGTAGCGGGCGGCAAGCTGGAGGCGAATATCGCGCTGCCGGGGTTGGGCATCGAGTACTCCACCGACGGTGGCAAGCAGTGGCAGCGCTATGATGCCAAGGCCAAGCCGGCGATCTCCGGTGAAGTGCAGGTGCGTTCGGTCAGCCCGGACGGCAAACGCTACAGCCGCGCCGAGAAGGTCTAAGCCCGGTGCAACGGCCCGCTGCCCTGGCGGCGGCCGTATAACGAAGGGGGAATGCGTTCGCCCACGCGTGTCGGCGTAGGGCGGACGTTGTAGTGAGAGTAGTACGTGGAGTCGCTGTGCCGCTGCAATTGTGATATTTCATGACATGATTTTCCCCCGGCTTGTCCGGGGATTTTTTTGTCTGCTGTACGGCGGGCATAAAAAAACCGCCTCGGTGTGAGGCGGTTTTTCATAGCCGGTCAGGGCTTACTTCTTGTCGTGCAGCGTTTCGTCTTCGCGGCAGTCACCGGTTTCACAGTGGCCGTACAGGTACAGGCTGTGGTTGGTGAGCTTGATACCGTGCTGCTTGGCGATATCACGCTGGCGCACTTCGATGGATTCGTCGCTGAATTCGATCACTTTGCCGCAGTCCAGGCAAATCAGGTGATCGTGGTGATGCTGTTGGGTCAGCTCGAACACGGACTTGCCGCCTTCGAAATTGTGACGTGTCACAATGCCCGCATCGTCAAACTGGTTCAGTACGCGATAAACCGTTGCCAGCCCGATCTCTTCGCCCATATCAATCAGTTTTTTGTACAAATCTTCCGCACTGACGTGATGGCATTCCGGATTTTGCAGTACTTCCAGGATTTTGAGTCGCGGAAGCGTGACTTTTAAGCCGGCCTTCTTCAATGCGATGTTGTTGTCGGTCATGCGAATTCAGTCCTGTTACTATGCTAATCAAGTTGAGGCGTACTCGCCTGTGGCATCGGTCGGCACAAAGAGTTAATGCGTCTCATTATAGAACCGGTTGTACTAAATGGAAACCGCCGGTTGTTAACAAAGATATAATTGCACTATTGCATGTTTTGCATGCAACGCCTTGATGGATGGGATAAACCGATATCTCAGTCTACCGTGACGGGGTGGGAAGTTACAAATCTGTAGCTTCTATCGCAGCAATCCCTGTTGCCGATGACGGCCCTGTCGGCACACTATGCACTTTACAGGGCCTTTGTTCAACCTTTCGCCAGTGCCGGGGTTTAGCCGACGATATCGGCCAGGCTCAGCTCTTCGACAATCTGTTTGACCCAAGCGTCCACGCGCTCGTTGGTCAGCTCCGGCTGACGGTCTTCGTCGATCGCCAGACCGATGAAGTGATCGTCGTCCGCCAGACCTTTGGAGGCCTCGAAGTGGTAGCCTTTGGTCGGCCAGTGGCCCACGATGGCCGCGCCGCGCGGTTCGATGATGTCGCGGATGGTGCCCATCGCGTCACAGAAGTATTCCGCGTAGTCTTCCTGGTCGCCGCAGCCGAACAGCGCCACCAGTTTGCCGTTGAAGTCGACTTCTTCCAGCGTCGGGAAGAAATCATCCCAGTCACACTGCGCTTCACCGTAGTACCAGGTCGGGATACCCAGCAGCAGGATATCGAACCCTTCCAGGTCTTCTTTGCTGCTTTTAGCGATGTCATGCACTTCAGAGACGTCGTCGCCAAACTGTTTCTGGAGAATTTTCTGGATCATTTTGGCAATGTTTTCGGTATTGCCAGTGTCGCTGCCAAAGAAAATGCCTACAGTAGCCATATCGCGTATAACCTTTAAATTCAAGTAATTGCATTACTCGATGCCAGCACTGCCGCCGCTGACGCCGATTAAAATGATGCCATGGCAAGAGCCTTTCGCCTCCGGGGCGGGCGCCGACAGGCGCAGTCTCTTACCGGTAAATGCGTATCATGCCAGAAAGTGGCGCCGGGGTTTTATCGCATTTATGCGATGCCGGAGAATGAAGAAAAGCGGGGTCGATCCGGCGTTGTCCTTAACGCCGCGCCGCGCGTGCGGCCGAAGAGATCAATGTTCCGGCTGTTCTTCCGCCAGTTGTGCCAACAGCATCTGCTCGATGAGTTCGCTGCGGCTGATGTTGCGCTGTTCCGCCAGTTTGTTCAGGGCATCCACCGCGTCCGCGTTGATTTTCAGCTCTACGCGTCGCAATCCACGCACTTTATCGCGCCGTAACTGATTGCGCTTATTGATTCTAAGCTGTTCATCGCGGGAAAGCGGGTTGGTTTTCGGGCGCCCCGGACGGCGTTCATCTGCGAACAGATCCAGCGTCGTGCGATCCGTTTGTTCTTTTGCCATAGGTAGCGGTACTGCAAGGGAGTTTGCATCAAAAAGCGCTCGCACGCTTCCGGAGGCATCGGTTAACACACTTCGGGCCAATAAACCCTAACCCAAATTCACCTCCGAACCGGCGTTCGCGAACGCGCTGGCGCGGCGGCAAAATTATAGCGCGCCATATTACCCCAGCAGATGGAGCGGCGACAATGCCTAACTGCGGGCTAAACGCGCTAAGCCGTTATCTTTAGCGCGTTTTTTCGCCAGGTGAGTGCGTTTTTCAGGCTTCGCCGAGGAAACGGTGGATGGCGCGCAGCACCGCTTCCGGTTTTTCGGCGTGCACCCAATGGCCGGTGCCGGCGACGACGTGTGCGCGGGCCTGCGGGAACTGGCGGGCGATATCCGCACGGTAGCTGTCCTGCACGTACGGCGACAGGCCGCCGCGAATGAACAGAGTCGGATGCGGCCAGGCCGGGACTTCCTGCCAGCCGGTAATGTCTGCGTAGCGTTCGATCAGTACCGGCAGGTTGAAGCGCCATTCACCGTTGTGGAAGGACTTCAGCAGGAACTGGATCACGCCTTCTTCCTGCAGGTAGTCGCGCATCAGTTGGGCAGCCGCCTGGCGCTGGGTAATGCCGGCGGCGCTGACGGCCTTCAGCGCGGCGAAGATCTCGTCGTGGCGGCGGGTTTGGTAATCCACGGGCGCGACGTCGATGACGATCAGCCTGGCGATGCGCTCGGGCGCGATGGCGGTCAGCGCCATCGCCGCTTTGCCGCCCATCGAATGGCCGATGACGATCGCTTTTTCCAGCTGCAGTTCGTCGAGCAGCGCCAGCAGATCCTGCGCCATGGCGGGGTAGTTCATGTCGTCGGCGCGCGGGGAGAGGCCGTGGTTGCGCAGATCGACCTTGATCACACTGTGCTGTTTATGCAGATCGCGCGCCAGCACGCCCAGGTTGTCCAGATTGCCGAACAGCCCGTGGATCAGCAGCACCGGCAGCGCGTCTGACTCGGCGGCCAGCAGTTGATAATGTAATTTCATGGCGAAGTTCATACTGAGAGAGATTCAGATTAGGGTATCATGATTGAATCGCACGATGAATCATGCGGAATTTTCGCGGCGCGGGCTTGGCAGTGCCGGCTATAGGTATTAGTCTGCATTTGCCGTCCGGAGGCACATTGTTGTGTTCGCCCCAGCGCTTTTAACCTTATAATCCCATGGCTTGAATGCAGGATCTGGCTTCAGGTTCTAAGTAGAAAAAACAGTATTGGATAAAGATGAAAACTATTGAAGTCGACGAAGAGCTTTACCGTTATATTGCCAGCCACACGCAACACATCGGTGAAAGCGCGTCCGATATTTTACGCCGCATGTTGAAATTCACCGCCGGGCAACCGGTGCGCGCGTTGCCTGCCGCCAGTGCGTCACAGTCCGTCGAGCTGGAAAAAGCGGTGCCGGCTCAGCGTCCGCGCGATCGCGTACGCGCCGTGCGTGAACTGCTGCTGTCGGATGAATACGCCGAGCAGAACAAAGCGGTCAACCGTTTCATGCTGGTGCTGTCCACGCTGTACACCCTCGATGCCGCCGGTTTCGCCGCCGCTACCGAGGCGTTGACCGGCCGTACCCGCACCTATTTCGCCGGCGATCAGCAGACTCTGCTGGCCAACGGCACGCACACCAAGCCGAAGCATGTACCGGGCACCCCTTACTGGGTGATCACCAATACCAATACCGGCCGCAAGCGCAGCATGATCGAACACATCATGCAGGCGATGCAGTTCCCGGCGGAACTGATCGAGAAAGTTTGCGGTACCGTCTAATTTAGCGAACAGCCCGTCATGATGGCCGTGCGCGACGTATTTGCCCGGTCACCGACAGGGATGAGGGAGATATGTCGATGGCGAATAATCCACGTGCCGGGCAGCCCGCCCGCCAAAGCGATCTGATCAACGTAGCCCAGCTGACGTCGCAGTACTATGTGCTGCAACCGGAAGCCGGCAATGCCGCACATGCGGTGAAGTTTGGTACCTCCGGCCACCGCGGCAGCGCGCAGCGCCACAGCTTCAACGAAGCGCACATCCTCGCCATCGCTCAGGCGATCGCCGAAGTTCGTTATCAGCAAGGCACTACCGGCCCGTGCTACGTGGGCAAAGACACCCATGCACTGTCCGAGCCGGCCTTCATTTCCGTGCTGGAAGTGCTGACCGCCAACGGCGTCGATGTGATCGTGCAGGAAAACAACGGCTTCACGCCAACGCCGGCGGTATCGCACGCCATTCTGTGCCACAACCGCCGCGGCGGCGCTCAGGCCGACGGCATCGTCATTACGCCGTCCCATAACCCGCCGGAAGATGGCGGTATCAAATACAATCCGCCGAACGGCGGCCCGGCTGACACCAACCTGACGTCGGTGATCGAGAAGCGCGCCAACGAACTGCTGGCGCAGCAGTTGAAAGGCGTTCAGCGTCAGTCGCTGGATAAGGCCTGGAACAGCGGCCACCTGCATGCCAAAGATCTGGTGCAGCCTTATGTCGAAGGCCTGGTTGACGTGGTCGACATGCCGGCCATTCAACGCGCCGGCCTGAAGCTGGGCGTGGATCCGCTCGGCGGCTCCGGCATCGCCTATTGGCAGCGGGTGGCGGAACACTACAAGCTGGATCTGACTCTGGTGAACGACTCCATCGATCAGACCTTCCGCTTTATGCACCTGGACCATGACGGCATCATCCGCATGGACTGCTCGTCCGAGTCGGCGATGGCCGGCCTGCTGGCGCTGCGCGACAAATTCGATCTGGCGTTCGCCAACGATCCGGATTACGACCGTCACGGCATCGTCACGCCGAAGGGCCTGATGAACCCGAACCACTATCTGGCGGTAGCCATCAACTACCTGTTCCAACATCGCCCGCAGTGGGGCGCCGATGTGGCGGTAGGTAAAACGCTGGTATCCAGCGCGATGATCGACCGCGTGGTGGCTGACCTGGGGCGCAAGCTGGTGGAAGTGCCGGTCGGCTTCAAGTGGTTCGTGGACGGCCTGTTCAACGGCAGCCTGGGCTTCGGCGGCGAAGAAAGCGCCGGGGCCTCGTTCCTGCGCTTCAACGGCCAGCCGTGGTCGACCGACAAAGACGGTATCATCATGTGCCTGCTGGCGGCTGAAATCACCGCGGTAACCGGTGAGAACCCGCAGCATCATTATGACGATCTGGCCAAGCGCTTCGGCGCGCCGAGCTACAACCGCATCCAGGCGCCGGCAACCCATGCGCAGAAAGCGGCGCTGTCCAAACTGTCGCCGGAGATGGTCAAGGCCAGTACGCTGGGCGGGGATCCGATCACCGCACGTCTGACCGCGGCGCCGGGCAACGGCGCGTCGATCGGCGGCTTGAAAGTGATGACTGACAATGGTTGGTTCGCGGCCCGTCCTTCCGGCACTGAAGAGGCTTACAAGATCTACTGCGAGAGCTTCCTCGGGGCGGAACACCGCGAGAAGATTGAGCACGAAGCGGTCGAGATCGTCAGCGAAGTGCTGGCTTCCGCCAAGTAATCGCTTTTCTTGATGGATAAAAAGCGCTGTTTTTACAGCGCTTTTTTTATGCCTGTAATTTAGATATATCTTTTTCACGGTACGTGCTTGCGCATTTAGATATATCGATCTAGATTAGCGCTATCGACGCTGTTTAGATATATCTAAACAACCTCGTATTGATGTTCACTGTTAAAGCGAGGTATCACCCTATGTTTCATCGATTAGGTTTACACCGGCATCACCACCACCATCATGAGTGCGAAGAGGGCCGCCGTCATCGCGGCGGACGCCATCACTTCGGCGGCGAAGGCGAAGAGCACGGCCGAGGTGGGCGCGGTGGCCGGGGCGGGCGTCATCGTCTGTTCGAACACGGCGATCTGCGCCTGGTGCTGCTGGCGCTGGTGGCGCGCAAGCCCAGCCACGGGTACGAATTGATCAAGGCGATCGAGGAAGCGTCATCCGGCCTGTACGTGCCGAGCCCGGGGGTGATTTACCCCACGCTGACGCTGCTGGAAGAGCAGGACTTCCTCGAACCGCTCACCACCGGCAACGGCCGCAAAAGCTACCGCATCACCGCGGCGGGCGAGGGCGAGCTGCAAAAGCATCAACAGGTGGTTGACGTCATTCTGGCGCGCCTGGCGGGCGCCGGCCGCGAGCATCATCGGCACGGCAACCTGGCGGAAGGCATCTACGACGCCATGAACCGTCTGCGCAGCCTGCTGCGCGGCAACGTGATGCGCGCCGATCTCACGCCGCAGCAGGTGGAGCGCATCAACGCTGCGTTGCTGACCGCCGTGGCGGCGATCGAAAGCGAAATGCATATTCAACCCACGCAGCAGGAGAAGAACTGATGCCCGGCCACCGTTTTAACATTACCGTTGAAGCCCTGAGCGATCGCCAGGGCAACCCCGTCGAGAAAGCACCGCTGAGTTTTGAGGTGACCAACCACGACGATATTCTCGAGATCGTCGAGCGCATTCGGGCGCGTGACGATCTGAACTTCGGCCCCGAGCAGAGCGCGGCCTTCGCCGTAGGATTGAAGCTGTTCTCCGAAGTGATGATCGAAAACCGCAAACACCCGGTGTTCGCTCCGCTGCGCGAGGCGTTTAAGGAATTTATGGTCGGATTGAAGAAGGGCTCGGCGGCGTAAAGGCGCGGCAAACCGCGCCCACCGGGGTTAAGGCATGAAGCGATAGCCGACGCCGGTTTCGGTCAGCAGGTGTTTGGGCCGGGCCGGATCGGCTTCGAGCTTCTGCCGCAAATGGCCCATGTAGATGCGCAGATAGTGGCTGTGCTCCACGTAGTTCGGCCCCCAGACGTGGCTCAACAGCTGGCGTTGGGTGATCACCTTGCCGGCGTTGGCCAGCAGCTCCGCCAGCAGGCGAAACTCGATCGGCGTCAGATGCAGATCTTCGTCGTTGCGCAGCACCCGGCGATTCACCAGATCGACGGTAATCGCCGAAAAGCTCACCAGCGGGCTTTCCTGTTGGTTAGCTGAGTGGCGGCGCAGTGCGACCCGCACCCGCGCCAGCAGCTCGCCGATGCCGAACGGTTTGCTGAGGTAGTCGTCGGCGCCGGCATCCAGCGCGGCGATCTTGTCCTCTTCGGCGTTGCGCGCCGACAGCACGATCACTGGAATGGCGCTCCACTGCCGCAGATCGCGGATGTAGCTCAGCCCGTCACCGTCCGGCAAGCCCAAATCCAGGATGATCAGATCCGGTTTGCGCGTGCCGGCTTCAATCAACCCGCGCTGCAGCGTTTCACTTTCAAATACTCGCAGGCCTTCGCTCTCCAGTGCGGTGCGCACGAAGCGGCGGATCTCTTTTTCATCTTCAACAATCAGAATGTTGGTTGGCGTTATGCTCACGTTTCCCCTGCGTTGATTACAGATCGAAGGCGTTGCCGTCGATCTCGGGCGGTTTTTCCAGCGGCAGCACGAAGCGGAAGCTGGCACCGCCGTTGGCGCCGTTTTCCGCCCAGATGCGGCCATCATGCACTTCAATAATGGCACGGCAAATCGCTAACCCCAAGCCGACACCGGGGATTGCCGACTCTTTATTGCCGCGTGAAAACTTGTCGAAAATCAGCTGCAGCTGATCGGCGGGGATGCCGGGGCCGTTATCCCAGACCTCGACTTCCAGCCACTCGGGCAGCGTGCGGGCGCGAATGCCGATGGTGGCCTCGGCGCCGGCGTATTTATTGGCGTTTTCCAACAGGTTGGTGAACACCCGCTCCAGCAGGCTACCGTCGCAGTTGACCAGGATCTGTTCCGGCGGCAGCTCGACCACGATCGGATGCTGGCTGAGCAGCGGCTCCAGCATGTGCAGCGAGGCGCCGACGATCTCTTCCAGCGACTGCCACTCTTTGCGCAGGCTGAAACCGCCGGATTGGATGCGCGCCATATCCAGCAGGTTGTTCACCAGCCGGGTGGTGCTCAGCACCTGCTGGCGGATCTGGCTGGCCTGGGTGGCGTGATTGGAACCTTCGGCCGCCAGGTCCAGCGTGAGGATTTCCGCCTGACCGAACAGCACGGTCAGCGGCGTGCGCAGATCGTGCGACAGCGCCGCCAGCAGCGAGTTGCGCAGCTGTTCGCGTTCGGCGTCCAGCTTGGCTTCTTCGGCGCTGCGCGCCAGGTGCAGCCGTTCCAGCGCGCTGGCGATCAGCACTGCGAAGGTTTGCAGCAACCGCTGCTGTTCCGGCACCATCAGCTGGCGCAGGTTATTGGGCTCGATCGCCAACAGGCCGAAGGTCTGCTTGGGGGTATTGAGCGGTAGAAGTTGGTAAGGCACGCCGGGCAGGGTGTCGGTGCCGGCGCCGGCCGGCAAGCCTTTATCGAAACTCCAGCGCGCGATGGCTTCGTCTACCGACAGCAGCCCGCCTTCCTCGCCGACCATTTGCTGCAGCCGGCCGCCTTCCTGCGGCAGCAGCAGCACGGTTTTCGCCTGGAAGCTGCTGGAGAGGAAATGACGGCTGGTGTTGGCGATGTCGGCCACGGTCAGAGCGCGGCTCAGCCCGCGCGACATTTCGTACAGATGGCGCGCCCGCTGCTCGCGATAGCGCGCCACCCGGGCCTGATAACGCACCCCGGCGGTCAGGTTGCCGATGATGATGCCGACGGCGAGCATCACGCCGAAGGTCAGCAGATACTGCATATCGCTGACGGCGAACGACCATTCGGGCTGAACGAAGAACAGATCGAAACTGGCGACGTTGATCACCGCTGCCAGCACCGATGGCCAGCGGCCGAAGAACAGTGCGACGATCGCCACGCCGAGCAGGTAGACCATCACCAGGTTGGCCTGATCGAAGCCCGGCAGCAGCCACTGCGAGAGCAGGGTGATCAGCGCGCACAGCGCCACCGCCACCGCGCAGCCGCGCAGCTGCATGCGCCATTTCTCATTGAAGCTGCGGCCGTCGTGCTCCTTGCCCGGCGGCGGCTGTGCGGCGTCGCTCTCCAGCGCGACGATCACCAGATCGAGATCCGGGCCCAGCCGGCCGAGGCGATCGGCGAAGCTGCCGCGCAGCTTCCAGCGCTGCTCGCTGCGGCGGCCGATGATGATTTTGCCGAGGTTATGTTCGCGGGCGTAGCGCAGCACCGCACGCTCTTCGGACGGATCGGCCAGGGTAGCGGTTTCGGCACCCAGTTCCTGCGCCAGCCGCAGCGCGCGCAGAATGGCGCGGCGCTGGTTTTCCGGCAGCCGGTGCAGCTTGGGGGTTTCCACATAGACCGCATGCCAGTGGCAGCCAAGCCGCGCCGCCAGCCGGGCGGCGATGCGTACCAGCTTTTCGTTGCCGCTGTTGTGGCCGACGCACAGCAGAATGCTGTCGCGGGTGTGCCACACTTTCTCGCGCCCCTGAGTGTCACGAAATTCGCGCATCTGGTCATCGACCCGATCGGCGGTGCGGCGCAGCGCCAGCTCGCGCAGGGCGATCAGGTTACCTTTGCGGAAGAAGTGCTCGATGGCGCGCTCGGCTTGGCCGGGAATATACACTTTGCCTTCGTGCAGCCGTCGGCGCAGATCGTCCGGCGGCAGATCGACCAGCACCACTTCGCTGGCCTCGTCAAACACGTGGTCGGGCACCGTTTCGCGCACCCGCACGCCGGTCACGCCGCCCACCACGTCGTTCAGACTTTCCAAATGTTGCACGTTGACGGTCGTCAGCACGTCGATGCCGGCGTCCAGCAGCTCTTCCACATCCTGCCAGCGTTTGGGGTGGCGCGAACCGTGGGCGTTGCTGTGCGCCAGTTCGTCCATCAGGATCAGCGCTGGGTGGCGCGCCAACGCGGCGTCGAGGTCGAATTCCTGCACCAGTCGCCCACGATGCTGGATGCGCTTTTGCGGCAGCAGCGCCAGGCCGTCGAGCAGGGCGGCGGTCTCGCTGCGGCCGTGGGTTTCCACCACGCCGACCAACACGTCCAGCCCCTGAGCGCGCAAGCGCTGGGCCTCCTGCAGCATGGCGTAGGTCTTGCCGACGCCGGCGCAGGCGCCGAAGAATACCTTCAACCGGCCGCGCGGTTTTTCATTGGCCAGCGCCAGCAGGCTGTCGGGATCGGGACGCTGCTGTTCTTCTTCGACCATGACAATTCCTTGTGTTACCAAGCAAAAAGGGGTTCGGCATGCCGAACCCTATCACTATGCTGAATACGGCGCGTTACTTCAACGCATCCAGCGCCAGGTTCAGCTTCAACACGTTCACCACCGATTCGCCCATGAAGTTGGGCGTGGCCCGATCGGTGTTGTCTTCGATCAGTTTGGCGACCTGTTTCGGCGGCAAATGACGCGCCGCCGCGACCCGCGCCAGCTGATACCGCGCCGCGGCGATCGAGATCTGCGGATCCAACCCACTGCCGGAGGCGGTCAGCAGATCGACCGGGATCGGGCCGCTCATCGCAGGATTGGCCTGGCGCAGCTGCGCTGCGCGCTCGGCGATAGCCTTATCCAGCGCCGGGTTGGTGGCCGCCAGGTTGCTGCCGGCGGAGGCCAGCGAATTATAGGCCGAATCGCCGGTGGCCGATGGGCGGCCCCAGAAATAGTCGGCGCGCGTGAAGTTCTGGCCGATCAGTGCGGAGCCGACCGCCTTGTCGCCCTGGTACAGCAGCGAACCGTTGGCCGCGCCCGAAAACAGCAGCTGCGCCAGCCCGGTGGTCAGCAGCGGATAGGCGATGCCGGTGATCAACGTCAGCAGGATCAGCATCACCAGCGCAGGTCGTAAATACGTCATGTTCATTTCCCTCAATGGTTAACCGGCGACGTGCAGCGCGACCAGGATCAGGTCGATCAGTTTGATGCCGACGAACGGCACCAGCAGGCCGCCGACCCCGTACAGCCACAGGTTGCGGCGCAGCAAGGCCGCGGCGCTCATCGGTTTGTAACTCACCCCTTTCAACGCCAGCGGGATCAGGAACACAATCACCAGGGCGTTGAAGATCACCGCCGACATGATGGCGGAGGCAGGGGAGTGCAGGTGCATCACGTTCAGCGCGTTCAGCTGCGGATAGGTGGCCGCGAACGCCGCCGGAATAATGGCGAAGTATTTGGCCACGTCGTTGGCGATGCTGAAGGTGGTCAGCGAGCCGCGCGTCATCAGCATCTGTTTGCCGATGTGTACCACTTCGATCAGCTTGGTCGGGTTGGAATCCAGATCGACCATGTTGCCCGCCTCTTTGGCGGCCTGGGTGCCGGAGTTCATCGCCACCGCCACATCGGCCTGCGCCAGCGCCGGGGCGTCGTTGGTGCCGTCGCCGGTCATCGCCACCAGACGGCCTTCCGCCTGATACTGGCGGATCAGCGCCAGCTTGGCTTCCGGCGTGGCTTCCGACAGGAAGTCGTCCACCCCGGCTTCGGCGGCGATCGCCGCCGCGGTCAGCGGGTTATCGCCGGTGATCATCACCGTTTTGATGCCCATCTTGCGCAGCTCATTGAAGCGTTCCTTGATGCCGCCCTTGACGATATCCTTCAGCGCCACCACGCCCAGCACTCGGGCGCCTTCCGCCACCACCAGCGGCGTGCCGCCGGTGCGCGCCACGCTTTCCACCAGATCGTCCACCGCCCGCGGGAAGTGCCCCTGATTGGTTTCGACGTGACGGCGAATGGCATCCACTGCGCCTTTACGGATCATGCGCTCCTGCACGTTGACGCCGCTCATGCGGGTCTGGGCGGAGAAGGGCACGAAGGTGGCGTTCAGCGCCTGCAGATCGCGTTCGCGCAGGTTGAAGCGCTGTTTGGCCAGCACCACGATGCTGCGGCCTTCCGGCGTTTCGTCCGCCAGCGAGGCCAGCTGCGCGGCGTCCGCCAGCTCTTGCTCTTTCACGCCCGGCGCCGGCAGGAACTCTGAAGCCTGGCGGTTGCCCAGCGTGATGGTGCCGGTTTTATCCAGCAGAAGCACGTCCACGTCGCCGGCGGCTTCCACCGCGCGGCCGCTGGTGGCGATCACGTTGGCGCCGAGCATGCGGCTCATCCCGGCCACGCCGATGGCGGACAGCAGGCCACCGATGGTGGTGGGGATCAGGCAAACCAGCAAGGCGACCAGCACGGTGATGGTGACCACGCTGCCGCTGCCGGCCGCTTCCACGCTGTATTGCGAGAACGGGAACAGGGTGGCGGTGGCCAGGACGAACACGATGGTCAGCGCCACCAGCAGAATAGTCAGCGCGATCTCGTTCGGCGTTTTGCGGCGCTTGGCGCCTTCCACCATGGCGATCATGCGATCGAGGAAGGTTTCCCCCGGGTTGACGCTGCACTGTACCACCAGCCAGTCGGACAGCACGCGGGTGCCGCCGGTGACCGAGGAGAAGTCCCCGCCGGATTCGCGGATCACCGGGGCGGATTCGCCGGTGATGGCG
The DNA here is from genome assembly GCF_051803255.1 of Serratia bockelmannii. Lineage (NCBI taxonomy): Bacteria > Pseudomonadati > Pseudomonadota > Gammaproteobacteria > Enterobacterales > Yersiniaceae > Serratia > Serratia bockelmannii. Next base: position 1,232,361 of record NZ_CP196512.1, read on the forward strand.
CTTTCATCTACCGAGGCGCCGCCTTCCAGCACTTCGCCGTCGCACGGGACGGTATCGCCGGCTTCCACCAGTACGATATCGCCTTTGCGCAGGCTTTCGGCGGCCACTTTCTCCGTGGCGCCGTCGCGGCGCGGGCCGGCCAGCTTTTTCGCCCAGCTGGTTTTCTTGGTGCCTTTCAGGCTTTCCGCCTGGGCCTTGCTGCGGCCTTCGGCCAGCGCCTCGGCGAAGTTGGCGAACAGCACGGTGAACCACAACCACAGGGCGACGCTGCCGGTAAAGGCGGCGGCACCGTCGGTTTGGCCGGCGAGGATCGCCAGCCAGATGGCGGTGGTCAGCAGGCTGCCGATATACACCACGAACATCACCGGGTTGCGCCATTGAACGCGAGGATCCAGTTTTTTCACCGCATCGATCAGCGCGGTGCGCACCAGAGCCGGTTCAAACAGCGCGCGTTGTTTGCGAGTCATCTCTTATTCTCTCTCTGTGACGTCGGTTAGTTTGCCAACCAAAGCTGCAAATGCTCGGCCACCGGGCCTAGCGCCAGCGCCGGCACGAAGGTCAGTGCACCCACCAGCAATACGGTGCCGATCAGCAGGCCGATAAACAGCGGCCCATAGGTCGGCAGGGTGCCGTTGCCCGCCGGCTGGCGTTGTTTGGCGCTCAGCGAACCGGCGATCGCCAGCACCGGCAGGATCACCCCGAAGCGGCCGACGAACATGGCGAAGGCCAGCAGCAGGTTGTAAAACGGCGTATTGACGCTCAACCCGGCGAAGGCGCTGCCGTTGTTGTTGGCGGCGGAGGACAGGGCGTACAGCACTTCGCTGAAGCCGTGAGCGCCCGGGTTGAGGATGCCGGCGCGGCCCGCGTCGGTGCCGATGGCCAGCGCGCTGCCCAGCAACACCAGCGTCGGCGTGACCAGGATCGCCAGCGCGGTCATCTTCATGTCGTAAACGTCGATTTTCTTGCCCAGATATTCCGGGGTGCGGCCGATCATCAGGCCGGCGATAAATACCGTCAGCAGTACGAACAGCAGCATGCCGTACAGGCCGGAGCCTACGCCGCCGAACACCACTTCACCGATCTGCATCAGCCACATCGGTACCATGCCGCCCAGCGCGGTGAAGGAGTCGTGCATGGCGTTGACCGCCCCGCAGGACGCGGCGGTGGTCACCACCGAGAACAGGCTGGTGGCGAGAATGCCGAAGCGCGACTCTTTGCCTTCCATATTGATGTTGCTGTCGGCGCCCAGCGCGCTCAGGTGCGGGTTGCCCGCCAGCTCGGCGACCATCACCACCACCACCGCCACCACGAAGATCAGCGCCATCGCCCAGATCAGCGCGTGGCCCTGACGGTTTTCACCGGCCAACTGGCCGAAGGAGAAGCACAGCGCGCAGGGGATCAGGAAGATGGCCAGCATCTGCACGAAGTTGGTCAGCACGGTTGGGTTCTCGAACGGGTGCGCCGAGTTGGCGCCGAAGAAGCCGCCGCCGTTGGTGCCGAGCATCTTGATCGCTTCCTGCGAGGCCACTGGCCCCATCGGCAGCGTCTGCTGCGCACCTTCGAGCGTGGTGACGTGCAGGTAAGGCAGGAAGTTTTGCAGCGTGCCCTGGCTGACGAAGAACAGAGCGATCAGCAGCGCGATCGGCAGCAGCACATACAGCGTGATGCGGAATAGATCGGCCCAGGCGTTGCCGACGGTCTTGCCGGCGCGGCGGGTAAAGGCGCGGATCAGCGCAAAGGCCACGGCGATGCCGGTGGAGGCGGAGACGAAGTTCTGCACCGCCAGTCCGGCCATCTGGCTGAAATAGCTGAGAGTGCTTTCACCGCTGTAGGCCTGCCAGTTGGTGTTGGTGACGAAGCTGACGGCGGTGTTGAGCGCCAGATCCCAGGAGAGGCCCGGGAAGCCTTGCGGGTTGAGCGGCAGCGAGCCCTGCGTCATCAGCAGGACGAACAGCAACGCCAGGCCGAGCAGGTTGAACGCCAGGATCGCCAGCGCGTACTGCCACCAGTTCATCTCGGTGGCGCGGATGCCGCAGGCGCGCCAGACGCCGGCTTCCACCCCGCGCAGCGCAGGCAGCGGCTCACCTTCGATCAGGCGCGCCATAAAACCGCCCAGCGGCCGGGCCAGCAGCAGAAGCACCAGCAGGAAGCTGGCGATCAGTAAAAAGGCTGAAGCCGCCATCAGAAATCCTCCGCGTTAAACAGGGCGTAGACCAAATAGGCCAACAGCAGCAGAACCAACAGCGCACCACCAATAACGCTGAAACTCACGGGACACCTCCAGAGGTGTTGTTTTTGATAGAGGCAGTGTAGGGAGCGGGGTAGAAAGAAGATGAAAAAATCGCACGGGCGGGTGTAAAAAAAGTATAAAAATGACTGAAATTTCAGCGGAAATTCAGCATTTCAACCATCAGGGCGGTGGCGAGATTGCGCCTGATGAGTGAATAAGCAAGGGCAGAGGCGTGGAAGCAGGAACCGGATAATAACCACAATGTAACCCATGATTAGTTAAAAATTAACCTGACTGTAACAAAATTACGAATCGCTGCGGTGATTAGCGATTTTTTGTGCGATTTAGTGGTCGGATGAGTAGTAAACTTTCATCAAGTGCGCTAAAATTTTGCTCAGTTACCAAATTACCGATTGTTCATTTGATACGCCCACGCCGTTTTCCCTGACAAATCAACGGCAGGCGTTTTTAAGGAGGTTCGCATGTCTACGACCTATCACGCTTATTCACTGCATCGGATTCTCCTGCGCCGCAGCGCAGTGGTTATCGCGGGCATTTTGGCCCTGCCGGTGATGCTGTTCCGCAGCGATCGCGGGCGTTTTTACAGCTACCTGCACCGCGTCTGGTCAAAAACCAGCGATAAGCCGGTCTGGCTGCAGCAGGCGGAACTGGCGTCCTGCGATTTCTACTGAGTCGCTGCCGATTCACGAAAAAACCCTCGCCCTGTGGCGGGGGTTTTTTTATGCCTCTGGCCACCCCTATCAAGCGCAAGGTCGTATTTGGCAAGCCATTCTTCTACACTTTCCTCATCGGTCAACAACATGGGAGAGCGGTATGAGCGACAAGATCCCTATCGGCATCAGCGCCTGTTTACTGGGCGACGCGGTGCGTTTCGACGGTGGCCACAAGCGGCTGGCTTTTGCGGTGGAACAGTTGGCGCCCTATGTGCGCTTTGAGCCCGTTTGCCCGGAAATGGCGATCGGCCTGCCCACGCCGCGCCCGGCGCTGCGCCTGGTGAAACAGGCGCAGCCGTGGCCGGCGATGCGCTACAGCAACGACGCCGGCGTGGATCTGACCGAGGAGATGCGCAGTTTCTCAGCGCAGCGCGTGGCCGCGTTGCAGCACCTGTGCGGCTATATCGTCTGCGCCAAGTCGCCGAGCTGCGGCCTGGAACGGGTGCGGGTCTACAGCGAGAACGGCAAGGACTCGCGTAAAAACGGCGTTGGGCTGTTTACCGCCGAGCTGCTGCGTCAGATGCCGTGGCTGCCGGTGGAAGAAGATGGACGATTGCAGGATGCGGCGCTGCGGGAAAACTTTATCGAGCGAGTGTACGCGCTGTATGAGTTGAACATGCTGTGGCGTCAGGGGCTGACCCGCGGCGGGCTGATCGCGTTTCACAGCCGCTACAAGCTGTCGCTGCTGGCGCATTCGCAGCCGGCGTACCGCGAGCTGGGGCGCTTCGTCGCCGATATTCACCGCTGGGACTCGCTGGAGGCCTTCGCCGTGGAATACCGCAGCCGCCTGATGGCGCTGTTGGCGCACAAAGCGACGCGGCGCAACCACACCAACGTGTTAATGCACGTGCAGGGCTACTTCCGTCGTCAGCTTAGCGCGGCGCAGCGCCAGGAGCTGGCGCACCTGATCGATCGCTACCGGCAGGGCATGCAGCCGCTGCTGGCGCCGATCGCGCTGCTCAAGCATTACATGGCGGAATACCCCGATCGCTATCTGGCGGAACAACGCTATTTCGAACCTTACCCGGAGGCGCTGCGTTTGCGTTACGGCCATTGATTGACAAGGAGTTTTATGACCACGCATCTGGTCTGGTTGCGTAACGATCTGCGTATCACCGACAACAAAGCCCTGCACGCCGCCTGCAGCGATCCGAAAGCCCGGGTGCTGGCGGTGTTTATCGCCACACCGGAGCAGTGGCGGCAACATGAGATGGCGCCGCGGCAGGCGGCGCTGATCCACGCCAGCCTGCAGGCGGTGCAACAGGCGCTGGCGCAAAAGGGCATTGCGCTGCATTGCCATGCCTGTGCGGACTTTGCCGCGTCGATCGACTGGCTGGCGGACTATTGCGAGCGGATGCAGGTGGACGTGCTGTTTTACAACCGCCAGTACGAACTGAATGAACGGCGCCGCGATGAGCAGTTGGAACAGCGATTGAGCGACCGGGTAACGTGCCACAGTTTTGATGACAGCCTGCTGTTGCCGCCGGGCAGCGTGCTCACCGGCGGCGGCGAGATGTACAAGGTTTATACGCCGTTTCGCAACGCCTTTATTCAGCGCCTGACCGAGTCCGACGTGAGCTGCCTGCCGGCGCCGAAGATCCGTGCCGAGGGCGCGTTGCCTGCGCCTGAGGCGCCGGCGGCGTTCGATTATCCCGCGGCGGAAATTGGGGATGACTATCCCGCCGGCGAGGAGGCCGCGCTGCAGCGGCTGCGCGCCTTTTGTCGTGAGCAGGTGCAGGATTACCTTCGGCAGCGCGATCTGCCCGCCATCGCCGGCACCAGCAGCCTGTCGCCCTATCTGGCGATCGGTGCGCTGTCGCCGCGCCAGTGCTTCAACCGCCTGCGCGCCGAATGCCCGCAGTTGCTGGAAGATCGCGAGAGCGGCGCTTTCGTCTGGCTGAACGAGCTGATTTGGCGCGAGTTCTACCGCCATCTGCTGGTGGCCTATCCCGAGCTGTGTCGCCATCGGCCGTTTATCGCCTGGACGGACAAGGTGCGCTGGTGCGATGACGCGGCGAAGCTGCAGGCCTGGCAGCGGGGCGAAACCGGTTATCCGATCGTCGATGCCGCCATGCGCCAACTGAATGCCACCGGCTGGATGCACAACCGGCTGCGCATGATCAGCGCCAGTTTTCTGGTGAAAGATCTGCTGATCGACTGGCGCGCCGGGGAGCGCTATTTCATGTCGCAACTGCTGGACGGGGATCTGGCGGCCAACAACGGCGGCTGGCAGTGGGCGGCCTCCACCGGCACCGACGCCGCGCCGTATTTCCGCATCTTCAACCCGACCACCCAGGGTGAACGTTTTGATCCACAAGGCACTTTTATCCGTAAATGGTTGCCGGAACTGGCGGATGTGCCCGACAATGACATCCATCATCCCCATCGCTGGGCGGAAAAGCAGCGATGCACGCTGAACTACCCGCTGCCGATCGTCGATCACAAACAAGCCCGCATGGAGACGTTGGCGGCGTTCGAGGCGGCGAAACGGGGAGAGTCTTGAGGCAACTGCAAGGAGCGACGCAATGATGAAAAAGGTGCTGGCCCTGTGCCTGAGCGGCTATTCGGCGCTGGCGATAGCCGGCTTTGACGTGGTGGCGCTGGGCGTCGACGGCGGCGTTAGCGACGGCAACCTGACCTCTTATCTGATCCGCAGCGATAATCAGCCGCAGTATGTGGCGCTGGACGCCGGCTCGCTGCTACCGGGCATCGCCAAAGGGTTGGAGAAGGGCAGTTTCCCGCAGGTGACCCCCGAGCTGGCCGCGCCTTACACGCCGCAGGGCTATGTGTTCCGGCAGTTGATCGGCAGTTACTTTATCAGCCACGGCCATCTGGACCACGTGGCGGGGCTGATCGTCGGCTCGCCCGAGGACAATAAAAAAACCGTTTACGCCCAGGCGGACACCGTGCTGACCCTGCGTAATCACTACTTCAACTGGAAGGCCTGGCCGAACTTTACCGACGCCGGCAACGGTTCGCGGCTGGGCACTTACCGGCTGCAAACGGTGCGGCCGCAGCAGCGCTTTACCCTCGGCCTGACCGGGTTGACCGGCGTGATGTACCCGCTTAGCCACGATCGCTACCCGTCGTCGATGCTGCTGATTTCCAACGGCAGCGAGTTCTTCGCCTACTTCGGCGATACCGGGCCGGATAAGGTGGAGCAATCACGCGATCTCGATACCGTCTGGCGCACGCTGGGGCCGCTTGTCGAGCAGAAAAAGCTCAAAGGCATGATTATCGAAACCTCGTACCCCAATGGGATGGAGGATAAACATCTGTACGGCCATTTGACGCCGGCCTGGCTGCTGAAGGAGTTGAAGAACCTGACGCAGTACAGCGGCGGTGAAGGTTCGCTGAACGGTCTGCCGGTGGTGATCAGCCACATCAAGCCCAGCCTGAAGCAGGGCGAAGACACGCGCGCCGCCATTGCGCAGCAGCTGGCGCAGGGCAACGATCTGGGCGTGAAATTCATCCTGATGGCGCAGGGCGACCGGCAGACATTTTGACTATGAAGAGAGAAGAGAATGCGTAACCTCGATCTGGAACAACTGATCAATACGGAACTGAACGCCGCGGCGTTTCAGGACTACGCCCCTAACGGATTGCAGGTAGAAGGCCGCCCGCACGTGCAGCGCATCGTGACCGGCGTCACCGCCTGTCAGGCGCTGCTGGATGCCGCGGTGGCGCATCAGGCCGACGCGATTATCGTGCACCACGGCTATTTCTGGAAAAATGAGGCGCCGGCGGTGCGCGGCATGAAGCGCAATCGTCTGAAAACGCTGTTGACTCACGATATTAACCTGTACGGCTACCACCTGCCGCTGGACGCGCATCCGGTGCTGGGTAACAACGCGCAGCTGGCGCAGGCGCTGGGCATTCGGGTGATTGGCGACGTCGAGCCGCTGGTGCCACACGGCGAATTTGAACAGCCGCTGACCGGCGAGGCGCTGCAGCAGCGTATCGAAAGCCGGCTGGGGCGCGCGGTGCTGCACTGCGGCGATAACGCGCCTGAGCACATTCGCCGGGTGGCCTGGTGCACCGGCGGTGGCCAGGGCTTTATCGACAGCGCGGCGCGCTTCGGCGTCGATGCGTTCATCAGCGGTGAAGTGTCTGAACAGACCATTCATAGCGCGCGCGAAATGGGCGTGCATTTCTTCGCCGCCGGTCACCATGCGACCGAGCGCGGTGGCGTGAAAGCGTTGGGGGACTGGCTGGCCCAGCACCACGGCTTTGATGTGACCTTTATCGATATCCCGAATCCCGCCTGATTTTTTTCTTCCCCGGATCCAGCCCGGCCTGTGCGCCGGCTGAATCCTTTTATCGCGCTATTTCCTTATTTTCCTTATGGTTGCGTTCTATTGACAGCCGGGGCCGCGTCACGCATAACTGGTGTGTTTTTCATCGCGATAATAATAAGGAGAATAAGGGTGCAACAAGCACGTTATTACCTGTTGGGTGAAAGAGCGGTAGTGCTTGAACTGTCGCCGCCGGTGACCTTACCGAGCCAGCAGCGCATCTGGGCGCTGGCGGAAAAGCTGAATCACCACCCCGACGTGCGGGAAGTGGTGCCGGGGATGAACAACCTGACGCTGTTGCTGCATACGCCGCAGGCCGACGCCGAAGCGATGCTTGCGTTGCTGCAGCAGGGTTGGGAAAGCAAAGAGCGCCTGACGCCGGAGTCGCGCCAGGTGGATATTCCGGTGGTCTACGGCGGGGAGCAAGGCCCCGATCTGGATGACGTGGCGCGCCATACCGGCATGACCCCGCGGCAGGTGGTGGAATGCCACGCGGCGGCGGCCTATGTGGTCTATTTCCTCGGCTTTCAGCCGGGCTTCTCCTATTTGGGCGGCATGCCGGAAAAATTGGCGACGCCGCGCCGCGCCGAACCGCGTCTGGCGGTGGCGGCCGGCTCCGTCGGCATCGGCGGCGGCCAGACCGGCATCTATCCGCTGGTGACACCCGGCGGTTGGCAACTGATTGGCCGCACGCCGCTGGCGTTGTTCAATCCGCATGAAATGCCGCCGACGCTGCTGCGCCCGGGCGATAGCGTGCGCTTCGTGCCGCAGAAGGAGGGCGTATGCTGATTATTCTGCGTGCCGGCATCTATACCACGGTGCAGGATTTGGGCCGCGAGGGATTCCGCCGCCTGGGCATCAGCACCGGCGGGGCCTTGGATCAACCGGCGCTGAAGATCGCCAACCTGCTGGTGGGCAACGCGCCGGAGGCCGCCGGGCTGGAGATCACGCTCGGCCAGTTCAGCGCCGAGTTTACCCGCTCTGGCTGGATTGCCCTGACCGGCGCCGGCTGCGACGCGCAGCTGGACGGCAAGCCGCTGTGGACCGGCTGGCGCTACCCGGTGAAAAAGGGGCAGCGGCTGGCGCTGGGCACGCCGAAACGCGGCATGCGCAGCTACCTGGCGATCTCGGGCGGTATCGCCGTGCCGGAAATGCTGGGCTCGTGCAGCACCGACATGAAAGCCGCCTTTGGCGGCCACGAAGGCCGTAACCTGAAGGACGGCGATCGGCTGCCGCTGGGCAAATCAGCCGCTCAACCACAACATCGCTGCGGCGTGAAACAGCTGCTGTTCACCAACCGCATCCGCGCGCTGCCGGGGCCGGAGTACGCCGAATTCAGCGAAGAGGCGCAGGATACGTTTTGGCGCACCGCCTGGCAGCTCAGCCCGCAGAGCAACCGCATGGGCTACCGCCTGCACGGCGGTACGCCGCTGGAGCGCACCACCGACCGCGAGATGCTGTCGCATGGCCTGATGCCCGGCGTGGTGCAGGTGCCGCATAACGGCCAGCCGATCGTGCTGATGGCCGATGCGCAAACCACCGGCGGTTACCCGCGTATTGCCTGCGTGATCGAAGCCGATCTCTACCACTTGGCGCAGATCCGTCTCGGCGAACCGATCCACTTCGTTCTCTGCTCACTGACGGAGGCGCAGCGCGCCAAAGCCGAGCAGGATCTCTTCCTTCGACAGATTGCCTGGGGGTTACATGATCGTTGATTTGAACGCCGATCTCGGCGAAGGCTGCGCCAACGATCAGGCGCTGTTGCAATTGGTGAGCTCGGCCAACATCGCCTGCGGCTTCCACGCCGGCGATGCGCAGACCATGCGTCAATCGGTGCGCTGGGCATTGCAGTACGGCGTGGCGATCGGCGCCCATCCGAGTTTTCCCGATCGGGAGAACTTCGGCCGCACCCGCATGCAGCTGCCGCCGGAAACGGTGTACGCGCAGGTGGTGTATCAGCTCGGAGCGCTGGCGGCGATCGCCCGCGCTGAGGGGGGAGTGATGGTACATGTTAAGCCGCATGGCATGCTGTATAACCAGGCGGCGGTTGAACCGGCGCTGGCGGAAGCGATCGCCCGGGCGGTGCAGGCGGTCGATCCGGCGCTGCGGCTGGTGGGGCTGGCCGGCAGCGAGCTGATCCGCGCCGGGCAACGGCTCGGTCTGACCACCCGGCAGGAGGTGTTCGCCGATCGCGGTTATCAGGCCGACGGCACGCTGGTGCCGCGCGGTTTGCCGGGGGCATTGATCGAGGATGACGAACAGGCGCTGGCGCAAACGCTGGAGATGGTGCGCCATCACCGGGTGCGCAGCGTGGATGGCGTCTGGGCCGCCGTTCAGGCGGAAACTGTCTGCCTGCACGGGGACGGCGAGCATGCGCTGGCGTATGCGCGCAAGCTGCGGGACAGTTTTGTTCAACAGGGTATTCGCGTCAGCGCGGAGCAATAAAGCCGTAAAGCAAGACACAACATCACAAGCAAAAAACTATTAGAAAATATCGAGGGAAGACTATGGAACAGGCTGTGAATCTCTGGCCACTGATCGGCATCGCCGCCATCGTGGTCGGGTTTGTATTGCGTTTCAACCCGGTGCTGGTGGTGATCGCCGCCGGTATCATCACCGGTTTGGCGGCGCTGATGCCGCTGGACGTCATTCTGGAAAAGCTCGGCGAGGGCTTTCTCAACACCCGCAACCTGCCGCTGATCCTGCTGCTGCCGCTGGCGGTGATCGGCCTGCTGGAGCGCCACGGGCTGAAAGAGCGGGCGCAGGCGTGGATCGCCAAGATCAAAAGCGCCACCGCCGGCCGTTTGCTGATCGTGTACCTGTTCGTGCGCGAGATCACCGCGGCGATGGGGCTGACCAGCCTGGGCGGGCACCCGCAAATGGTGCGGCCGCTGCTGGCGCCGATGGCGGAAGGGGCAACGGAAAACCGCTATGGCGAACTGCCGGAGCGTACGCGCCACCGCCTGCGCGCCATGTCGGCCGCGACCGACAACGTCGGGCTGTTCTTCGGTGAGGATATCTTCGTGGCCTTCGGCGCGATCATCTTCATGCATAACTTTATGCTGGAGTCCGGCGGCATTCAGACCGAGCCGCTGCATATCGCGCTGTGGGGCATTCCGACCGCCATTTTCGCTTTCCTGATCCACGCGTTCCGGCTGTATCGGATGGATAAGCAGCTGAGCGCCGAGCTGGCGCAGCTGAATCAGGCGGCGCTGCAGGCGAAGGGGGAGGCGCGATGAACTTCCAGCAACAATATCTCTACTGGCTGGCCGGCGCGGTGCTGCTGATTGTGGCGGTGATGTCCTTCCGCGATCGCGCCAACCCGCGCCGCATCACCACCGGGCTGTTTTGGGGGCTGTACGGCCTGGTATTCCTGGTCGGCGACTGGACTTACCGCCTGCTGGGCGACGTGCTCGGCGAGGGCAGCAACGAAAAACGCATGCTGCACATCATCGTTGGCGCGGTGGTGGTGGTGATGGCCCTGATTGCCGGCTTCGGCGGCGTGCGCCTCGGCAGCTATCACCAGCGGACGCCGCAGGAGCGCGAGGCCAGCGCCAAGCGTTTGGGCAACAAGCTGTTTATCCCCGCACTGGCGATCCCGGTGGTGACGGTGATCGGCGTGCTGCTGTTCAACAACATTCCGGCGTTGCAAAGCGCGGTGTTCGGCAGCGGTAACCACGCGACGCTGATCACGCTGTTCTCGATGACCGTCGGCTGCCTGATCGGTCTGGCGATCGCGGTGAAAATGACCCATGAGAAGGCGTTGCAGCCGGTGCAGGAAGCGCGGCGCCTGCTGGATTCGATCGGCTGGGCGTTCATTCTGCCGCAGATCCTCGCCACGCTGGGTCTGCTGTTTACCGTCGCCGGCGTTGGCACTGCGATCTCGCATTTGACCCAGGAGTATCTGGCGGTCGATAACCGCTTTATCGCCGTGGCGGTCTACGCTATCGGTATGGCGGTGCTGACCATGGTGATGGGCAACGCCTTCGCCGCTTTCCCGATCGTTACCGCCGGCATAGGCATTCCGATCCTGGTATTGCAGCATGGCGGCAACCCGGCGGTGATGGCGGCGATCGGTATGTTCTCCGGCTATTGCGGCACCCTGATGACGCCGATGGCGGCGAACTTCAACATCGTGCCGGCGGCGCTGCTGGAGTTGCCGGACAAGAATGCGGTGATCAAGGCGCAGGTGCCGACCGGCGTGCTGTTGCTGTTGGTTAACGTGTTCCTGCTGTATTTCCTGATGTTCCTGTAGGAGTAAGGATGCAAAAAGTATTGATTACCGGCTTTGAGCCGTTTGGCGGAGAACGCCTTAACCCCTCCTGGGAAGTGGTGAAGCAGCTCAATGATATGGAGCTGGTCGGCACGCGCATCGTGGCGCGCCAGCTGCCGTGCGTGTTCGGCGCGGCGCTGGAGGCGCTCAATGCGGCGATCGATGAGGTGCAGCCGGTGATGGTGCTGGCTATCGGCCAGGCCGGCGGCCGCACCGATATCACGATTGAACGGGTGGCGATCAACGTCGACGATGCGCGCATTCCCGACAATCAGGGGCAGCAGCCGGTGGACGAGCCGATCGTCGCCGGCGGCCCGGCGGCCTATTTCAGCACCTTGCCGATCAAGGCGATGGTCAGTTCGATGCGCGAGGCCGGCATTCCGGCCGCCGTTTCGCAGACTGCCGGCACCTACGTGTGCAACCATGTGATGTATGGGCTGCTGCACCGTTTGAGCGGCCAGCGTGAGGTGAAGGGCGGCTTTATCCATATTCCGTACCTGCCGGAACAGGCGGCGGCCCACCCCGGTGCGCCGAGCATGGCGGCTTCGACGGTGCTGTTTGCGCTGGAGCTGGCCGTTTCCATCGCTTTGCAGGTGGAACACGATCTGAAAGTGGTGGGTGGCGCAACGCATTAATCAAGAACACTCCCGGCGCACCGGGCTGCGCCGGGTCTACGCAAGGAGTGGTCTATGCCGGAAGGACCGGAGATTCGCCGGGCGGCGGACAAACTGGCGGCGGCGGTGATCGATCAGCCGTTGACCGCCGTCGATTTCGCTTTTCCTCAGTTGAAACACTATCGCCAGCGTCTGATCGGCGAGCGTATCGTCGCCATCGAGCCGCGCGGCAAGGCGCTGCTGACCCATTTCTCCAATGGGCTGACGATGTACAGCCATAACCAGCTGTATGGCGTGTGGAAAGTGGCGGCGGCAGGAGAGACGCCGGAGACCAAACGCGATCTGCGGGTGCGACTGGAAACCGCCCGCAGCGCGATATTGCTCTACAGCGCTTCCGACATTACCGTCGGGCCGCGCGAGGAGGTAGAACAACACCCGTTTTTACAACGCATCGGCCCTGACGTGTTGGACATGTCGCTGACGGTAGACGCCGTGGCGGAGCGGTTGCTGACGCCGCGTTTTCGCCGTAGGCAGCTGAGCGGCATGCTGCTCGACCAGGCATTTCTTGCCGGATTGGGCAATTATCTGCGTGCCGAAATCCTGTGGCAGGCCGAACTGGCGCCGCAGCATAAACCGCAGGATCTGACGCCAGAGGCGCTGCGCCGTCTGGCGGAGGCGTTGCTGGCAGTGCCGCGCCTTTCCTACCAGACGCGCGGGCAGGCGGATGACAACCGGCATCACGGCGCGCTGTTTCGCTTCAAGGTATTTCATCGCAGCGGTGAGCCTTGCGAACGCTGCGGCGCGATGATTGTGCGCACCGAGCTGTCATCGCGGCCGTTTTATTGGTGCCCGGGCTGCCAGAAATAACCAAATAAATATCCTCCGGCATAGCCGGAGGTTTTTCATATGCGCCTATAAGGCTCTCTTGCCAGCTGCGCCCTAACAGGCGCATCGCGATCTGACATTTGCTTCTATCGGTTACTTCCGACCCGTAAACGGGCTACCTGGATAGGGGATCGACAACTGCTCACCCATCTTATCCTCTTCCAGTTGGTGCTTTATGTATTCTTGTATCTTGGCTGTATTTTTACCCACCGTATCAACGTAATACCCTCGACACCAAAACTCCCTGTTACGGTATTTGAACTTCAAATCCCCAAACTGCTCATAAAGCATCAGGCTGCTCTTGCCCTTCAGATACCCCATAAACCCCGATACACTCATCTTGGGGGGAATTTCCAGAAGCATATGGATGTGATCCACACAACATTCCGCCTCCAGAATATTCACGCTTTTCCATTCACAAAGCTTTCTTAAGATACTGCCAATTGCTCTGCGCTTTTCCCCGTAGAACACCTGTCTTCGGTACTTCGGCGCAAATACTATGTGATATTTACAGTTCCAGCGCGTGTGCGCTAAGCTCTTTTCGTCCCTCATAGGGACCCCCTTTTGATTTCTTGTTGAACGTTCGCAGTTGCCAGACCGCAAACTGTTTTAACAAATCAAAAGGGGTCTTTATAACTGGCTCAAAGCTGAAAGCTTTACGGAACCCCCAGCCTAGCTGGGGGTTTTTGCATACAAAAAAACGCCGCCCGAAGGGGCGGCGCTGTGCGGTTTCAGCCAGGAAAGCGGCGGCTTACTTGTTTTTCAGCTGGGATTTGAAATCACGCTCGGCATAGCCGGTGTACAGCTGACGCGGACGGGCAATTTTGATGCCTTCGTCGTGCATTTCGTTCCAGTGGGCGATCCAGCCGATGGTGCGTGCGATGGCGAAGATCACGGTGAACATGGAAGAAGGAATGCCCATCGCCTTCAGGATGATGCCTGAGTAGAAGTCGACGTTCGGGTACAGTTTCTTCTCGATGAAGTACGGGTCGTTCAGCGCGATGTGTTCCAGCTCCATCGCGACCTGCAGCAGGTTGTCGTCCTTCTTGTTCAGCTCTTTCAGCACTTCGTGACAGGTTTCGCGCATCACGGTGGCGCGCGGATCGTAGTTCTTGTACACGCGGTGGCCGAAGCCCATCAGGCGGAAGGAGTCGTTCTTGTCCTTGGCGCGCTTGATGAACTCTGGAATGTGCTCGACGGTCTTGATCTCTTCCAGCATTTTCAGCGCCGCTTCGTTGGCGCCGCCGTGTGCCGGCCCCCACAGGGAGGCGATACCGGCCGCGATGCAGGCGAACGGGTTGGCGCCGGAAGAGCCGGCGGTGCGCACGGTCGAGGTAGAGGCGTTCTGCTCATGGTCGGCGTGCAGGATCAGGATGCGGTCCATGGCGCGTTCCAGCACCGGGTTCACCACGTACTCTTCGCACGGGGTGGCGAACATCATGTGCAGGAAGTTGCCGGCATAGGACAGATCGTTGCGCGGGTAAACGAACGGCTGGCCCAGGGAGTATTTGTAGCACATCGCGGCCACGGTCGGCATTTTGGACAGCAGACGGAACGCGGTGATTTCGCGGTGACGTTCGTTGTTGACGTCCAGCGCATCGTGGTAGAACGCCGCCAGCGCACCGGTCACGCCGCACAGCACCGCCATCGGGTGCGAGTCGCGACGGAAGCCACGGAACAGATGGGTGATCTGGTCGTGGATCATGGTGTGACGGGTTACGGTCGTCTTGAAGGTTTCGAACTCTTCCGGCGTTGGGGTCTCGCCGTACAGCAGGATGTAGCACACTTCCAGGTAGGAAGATTCTTTCGCCAGCTGCTCGATAGGGAAGCCGCGGTGCAGCAGCACGCCTTTGTCGCCGTCGATGAAGGTAATCTTGGATTCGCAAGAAGCGGTGGAGGTAAAGCCGGGATCAAATGTGAAATAACCTTTGGAACCCAGAGCGCGGACATCGAGGACATCAGGGCCCAGTGTCGGTGTCAATACGCCCAGTTCGATCGGAGCTTCGCTGTCGTTAATGGTTAGCGTCGCTTTCTTATCAGTCATTTACTGTCTCCTTAGCGCCTTATTTTAAAAAACCACTAACAACTGAAATACCTTAAATCTCTGCAGGTTGCCCGCAAAAAATGGTGCGGACGCTAACTCTGTGAGCGACTGCGCAACTGTGCGCGGGTAGGGTACAGAGTGCTGACCAGGCGAACGAGACGGGTGACCAGTTGTTAACGATTCAGAGTAATTCGTTATAGTCTGTTAATCTTACCTATGAGCTGTTCGAAGAGATGTGAACCTATCCCAATAATCTGTTTTTATGTGCTTTATTTGCTTTTGACGCCGGCAAACTCGAGCGGGAAACAACGTCTATTGGGATAGGTTCGCCAAATACACTGTTGCATAACTCGAACCCGGGAGGAAGTGTATCTGCTGACCCATAGCGCATCATAGGACCGTTTGTGCCCCTATATGTAATGGAAATGTTGATCTCTTGTCAAATCAGATAATTAATTTTGCACTAATTGTGAAATCCGTGATCTGAATCACTGTTCGGGGGAAATGTTATCAAAGCGGTTGTATGAGAATTGTAATCAGAATGTGATCCTCCTATACTGCCGCCAGGTCTCCGGATTACCCTGAAGTAGGAGCACCCAGCGTTATAAATGCGCGCCGTTTGAGCACAGAGGATGTTGATGTTTGAGCGCGTGACGTGTAAGGGTTTTAGGCTCTTAACGCTGTCTGATCCCCGCCCAGGCCCGGAGGAAGGAAAATAATAAGAGCTGTGTGGGCAAATACGTGAAAAAACAACGACCTGTCAACTTGGATCTGCAAACGATCCGGTTCCCCGTAACTGCGATAGCGTCTATCTTACACCGAGTCTCTGGCGTAATTACCTTCGTTGCCGTGGGTATCCTCCTCTGGCTGCTGGGCCTGTCACTCTCTTCCCAAGAGGGGTTCCTGCAGGCGGCCGCCATCATGAATAGCTTCATCGTCAAATTCATATTCTGGGGCATCCTCACGGCGCTGGCCTATCACATTTGCGGTGGCATCCGTCACTTGTTAATGGATTTTGGCTACATCGAAGAGAGTTTGGCCGCCGGTACCCGTTCCGCCCAGGTGGCGATCGGTCTGACCGTCGTGCTGTCAGTTCTGGCTGGAGTCCTCGTATGGTAAACAACGTTTCTGCATTAGGGCGCAACGGCGTGCACGATTGGCTGCTGCTGCGTGCTTCCGCGATCATCATCACCCTGTACGTCCTGTATATCCTGGGCTTTTTCGTCACGGCTCCGGAACTCACTTATGACATTTGGCGCGGTTTCTTCGCCACTTCCATTACGAAAGTGTTCACTCTGCTGACCTTGCTGTCGATTCTGGTGCACGCCTGGATCGGGCTGTGGCAGGTGCTGACGGACTACGTCAAGCCGCTGGCGGTTCGCCTGGTGTTGCAGCTGGCTGTCGTGGTCGCGTTGCTGGTCTATTTACTGTACGGAACAATCGTAGTGTGGGGTGCTTAAATGAAACTGCCAGTCAGAGAGTTTGATGCCGTCGTAATCGGCGCCGGCGGTGCGGGCATGCGTGCCGCGCTGCAAATTTCCCAAGCGGGCTCGACCTGTGCCCTGCTGTCCAAAGTTTTCCCGACCCGTTCCCATACCGTGTCTGCACAGGGCGGCATTACCGTCGCGCTGGGCAACAGCCACGAGGACAACTGGGAATGGCATATGTACGACACGGTGAAAGGGTCCGACTATATCGGTGACCAGGACGCCATCGAATATATGTGTAAAACCGGCCCGGAAGCAATTCTGGAACTGGAACACATGGGCCTGCCGTTCTCTCGTCTGGACGACGGCCGCATTTATCAGCGCCCGTTCGGCGGCCAGTCGCTGAACTTCGGCGGCGAGCAGGCGGCGCGTACCGCAGCCGCAGCCGACCGTACCGGTCACGCGCTGTTGCACACCCTGTACCAACAGAACCTGAAAAACCACACCACCATCTTCTCCGAGTGGTATGCGCTCGATCTGGTGAAAAACCAGGATGGCGCGGTGGTCGGCACCACGGCTATCTGCATCGAAACCGGTGAAGTGGTTTACTTCAAAGCCAAGGCCACCGTGCTGGCGACCGGCGGCGCAGGCCGTATTTATCAGTCCACCACCAACGCCCACATCAACACCGGCGACGGTGTCGGCATGGCGCTGCGCGCTGGCGTGCCGGTGCAGGACATGGAAATGTGGCAGTTCCACCCGACCGGCATCGCTGGCGCGGGCGTACTGGTGACTGAAGGCTGCCGCGGCGAAGGCGGTTACTTGCTGAACAAACACGGCGAGCGCTTCATGGAGCGTTATGCGCCGAATGCCAAAGATCTGGCGGGCCGCGACGTGGTTGCCCGTTCGATCATGATCGAAATCCGCGAAGGCCGCGGTTGCGACGGTCCTTGGGGCCCGCACGCCAAGCTGAAGCTGGATCACCTGGGCAAAGAGGTACTGGAATCCCGTCTGCCGGGCATTCTGGAGCTGTCCCGCACCTTCGCGCACGTCGATCCGGTGAAAGAGCCGATCCCGGTTATCCCAACCTGTCACTATATGATGGGCGGCATTCCGACCAAGGTGACCGGCCAGGCGCTGACCGTGAACGAGAAGGGTGAAGACGTGGTGATCCCGGGGCTGTTCGCCGTGGGCGAAATCGCCTGCGTATCGGTGCACGGCGCCAACCGCCTGGGCGGCAACTCGCTGCTCGACCTGGTGGTGTTCGGCCGTTCCGCCGGCATGCACCTGCAGGAATCGCTGGAAGAGCAGGGCGTGAGCCGTGACGCCAGCGACTCCGACGTGGAAGCCTCGTTGGACCGTCTGAACCGTTGGAACAACACCCGTTCCGGTGAAGACCCGGTCGAAATTCGCAAAGCGCTGCAGTCTTGCATGCAGCACAACTTCTCGGTATTCCGTGAAGGCGATGCGATGGCCAAGGGCCTGGAAGAACTGAAAGTGATCCGTGAACGTCTGAAGAACGCACGCCTGGACGATACCTCCAGCGAGTTCAACACCCAGCGCATCGAGTGCCTGGAGTTGGATAACCTGATGGAGACCGCGTATTCCACCGCTGTGTCGGCCAACTTCCGTACCGAGAGCCGTGGCGCACACAGCCGCTTCGACTACCCGGAACGCGATGACGCCAACTGGCTGTGCCATTCGCTGTATCTGCCGCAATCGGAAAGCATGACGCGTCGTGAAGTGAACATGCAACCGAAGCTGCGCCCGGCATTCCCGCCGAAAGTGCGTTCTTACTAATTGCGGAGATCGACAGATGAAACTCGAATTTTCCATTTATCGCTACAACCCGGATGTCGATGACGCGCCGCACATGCAGGATTACACCCTGGAAGCGGAAGAAGGTCGCGACATGATGCTGCTGGATGCGTTGATCCAGTTGAAAGAAAAAGACCCGACCCTGTCGTTCCGTCGCTCATGCCGTGAAGGCGTATGCGGTTCCGATGGCCTGAACATGAACGGTAAAAACGGCCTGGCGTGCATCACCCCGATTTCGTCGCTGCGCAAAGGCAACGGCAAGATCGTGATCCGTCCGCTGCCGGGCCTGCCGGTGGTGCGCGATCTGGTGGTGGATATGGGCCAGTTCTATACCCAGTATGAAAAGATCAAGCCATACCTGCTGAACGACGGCAAGAACCCGCCGGCGCGCGAGCACCTGCAGTCGCCGGACCAACGCGCCAAGCTGGACGGTCTGTACGAGTGCATCCTGTGCGCCTGCTGCTCGACCTCTTGCCCATCGTTCTGGTGGAACCCGGACAAGTTCATTGGCCCAGCCGGTCTGTTGGCGGCGTATCGCTTCCTGATCGACAGCCGTGACACGGAAACGCAAGAACGTTTAGATGATCTGGACGACGCTTTTAGTGTTTTCCGCTGCCATAGCATTATGAATTGTGTCAGTGTATGTCCTAAAGGCTTGAACCCGACGCGTGCGATCGGGCATATCAAGTCCATGCTGCTGCAACGCGGCGCATAAACGGAATGAGATGCTGCGCCGGGCTCTTTTCCGGCGCACATCCCATAGGGGAGGGAACCTCTAAAAACTGACCCGCGGCTGCGGCGCTATGCAGCCTGGTTCTTCCGCCGGTTTTTAGAGGTTCCTTGTAAGGGACCGCAAGGTCCATAACAGAACGTATCGGGCCGTCATGGCCGCAAGTACGTCGAGTGAACCGTTTTACGGCAAACCGTATTCATCACGGTAATTATGTTAACCACGGCGAAAACTAAAGCTTCAAAGCTTAAGGGATCATGATGCAGAACGGCGCAATGAAGGCCTGGCTGGATTCCTCCTATCTGGCGGGCGCGAACCAGTCTTACATAGAACAGCTCTATGAAGACTTCTTAACCGATCCGGGTTCCGTTGAAGATAGCTGGCGTTCCATTTTTCAACAGCTACCAACCGCGGGTGTCAAACCCGATCAGCTTCACTCTCAAACGCGCGACTACTTCCGCCGCCTGGCGAAAGACTCCGCGCGCTACAATACCACCATCACCGATCCGGAAACCGACGCCAAACAGGTCAAGGTACTGCAGCTGATCAACGCCTTCCGCTTCCGCGGGCATCAGCATGCCAACCTCGATCCGCTCGGCCTGTGGCAGCGCGAGCAAGTTCCTGACCTTGATCCCGCTTACCACAACCTGACCGAAGCCGATTTCCAGGAAACCTTCAACGTGGGCTCTTTCGCCATCGGCAAAGAAACCATGAAGCTGGGCGATCTGTACGCCGCGCTGAAGCAGACCTATTGCGGGTCGATCGGTGCTGAGTACATGCATATCACCAACACCGAAGAGAAACGCTGGATCCAGCAGCGCATCGAATCGGTGGTGGGGCGCGCCAGCTTTACCGCCGACGAAAAACGCCGTTTCCTGAACGAGCTGACTGCGGCGGAAGGCCTGGAACGCTACCTGGGCGCCAAATTCCCGGGCGCCAAACGCTTCTCGCTGGAAGGCGGCGACGCGTTGGTGCCGATGCTGAAAGAGATGGTGCGCCACGCCGGTAAGAACGGCACGCGCGAAGTGGTGTTGGGCATGGCCCACCGCGGCCGTCTGAACGTGCTGATCAACGTGCTGGGCAAAAAGCCGGCCGATCTGTTCGACGAATTCGCCGGTAAGCATAAAGAACACCTCGGCACCGGTGACGTGAAATATCACCAGGGCTTCTCTTCCGACGTGGAAACCGAAGGCGGCATGGTTCACCTGGCGCTGGCGTTCAACCCGTCGCACCTGGAGATCGTCAGCCCGGTGGTCATGGGCTCGGTACGTGCCCGTCGCGATCGTCTGGACGAAGCGCGCAGCAACATGGTGCTGCCGATCACCATCCACGGCGACGCCGCCATCACCGGCCAGGGCGTGGTTCAGGAAACCCTGAACATGTCTCAGGCTCGCGGTTACGAAGTGGGCGGCACCGTGCGTATCGTCATCAACAACCAGGTTGGCTTCACCACCTCCAACCCGCTGGATGCGCGCTCTACCGAATACTGCACCGACATCGCCAAAATGGTTCAGTCGCCGATCTTCCACGTTAACGCGGACGATCCGGAGGCCGTGGCCTTCGTCACCCGCCTGGCGTTGGATTTCCGTAACACCTTTAAGCGTGACGTGATGATCGATCTGGTCTGCTACCGTCGCCATGGGCACAACGAGGCCGACGAGCCGAGCGCTACCCAGCCGGTGATGTATCAGAAGATCAAGAAACACCCTACGCCGCGCAAAATCTACGCTGACGTGCTGACCGAGCAGAAAGTGGCCAGTCTGGAAGATGCCACGGAAATGGTCAACCTGTACCGCGACGCGCTCGACCGCGGCGATTGCGTGGTTGAAGAGTGGCGTCCGATGAACCTGCACTCCTTCACCTGGTCACCGTATCTGAACCATGAGTGGGACGAGGAGTACCCGAGCAAGGTTGAGATGAAGCGCCTGCAAGAGCTGGCACGTCGCATCAGCACCGTGCCGGAAGCGATTGAAATGCAGTCGCGCGTGGCGAAAATCTACGCTGACCGCGCCGAGATGGCGTCGGGCAACAAGCCGTTCGACTGGGGCGCTGCCGAAACGCTGGCTTACGCGACTATGGCGGATGAAGGCATCCCGATCCGCATCTCCGGTGAAGACGCCGGCCGCGGCACCTTCTTCCACCGTCACGCGGTGGTGCACAACCAGAAAAACGGTTCCGTCTATGTTCCGCTGGCGAATATTCACAGCGGCCAGGGCGAATTCAAGGTCTGGGACTCCGTGCTGTCTGAAGAGGCGGTGCTGGCGTTCGAATACGGCTACGCCACGGCGGAACCGCGCACGCTGACCATCTGGGAAGCGCAGTTCGGTGACTTCGCCAACGGCGCACAGGTCGTTATCGACCAGTTCATCAGCTCCGGCGAGCAAAAATGGGGCCGTATGTGCGGCCTGGTGATGCTGCTGCCGCACGGCTATGAAGGCCAGGGCCCTGAGCACTCTTCCGCGCGTCTGGAACGCTATCTGCAGCTGTGCGCAGAGCAGAACATGCAGGTGTGCGTCCCGTCTACGCCGGCGCAGGTTTACCATATGCTGCGTCGTCAGGCGCTGCGCGGTATGCGCCGTCCGCTGGTGGTGATGTCGCCGAAGTCGCTGCTGCGTCACCCGCTGGCGATTTCTTCGCTGGACGAGCTGGCCAACGGCACCTTCCTGCCGGCGATCGGCGAGATCGACGACTTGGATCCGAAAGCGGTCAAGCGCGTCGTGCTGTGCTCCGGCAAGGTCTACTACGACCTGCTGGAACAGCGTCGCAAGAACGAGCAGAAAGACGTGGCCATCGTGCGTATCGAGCAGCTGTATCCGTTCCCGCATCAGGCCGTGCAGGCCGTGCTGGAACAATACTCGCACGTGCATGATTTCGTCTGGTGTCAGGAAGAGCCGCTGAACCAGGGCGCCTGGTACTGCAGCCAACACAACTTCCGTGAAGTGGTGCCGTTCGGGGCTTCTTTACGTTACGCAGGACGTCCGGCCTCCGCCTCTCCGGCGGTGGGCTATATGTCCGTACACCAGAAGCAGCAGCAGGCTCTGGTGAACGACGCGCTGAATATTGACTAATGTTCGCTCGCTTGCTGGCCGAGGGCCGGCAAGCAGATGATAAAAAACTTAAGGGAAAGCTAAATGAGTAGCGTAGATATTCTGGTTCCTGACCTTCCTGAATCGGTTGCCGATGCGACCGTAGCCACCTGGCACAAAAAACCGGGCGACAGCGTGCAGCGTGATGAAGTCCTGGTTGAAATCGAAACCGACAAAGTGGTGTTGGAAGTGCCGGCCAGTGAAGCGGGTATTCTCGATGCTATCGTGGAAGAAGAGGGCGCGACCGTGCTGTCTCGCCAGCTGCTCGGCCGCATCCGTCCGGGCGACAGCTCCGGCAAGCCGACCGCTGAGAAGAGCCAAGAGAAAGAAGCCACGCCTGCACAGCGCGCTACCGCGAGCCTGGAAGAAGAAAGCAATGACGCGCTCAGCCCGGCGATTCGCCGCCTGATTGCTGAACACGATCTCGATGCTGGCGCCATCAAAGGCACCGGTGTGGGTGGCCGCATCACGCGTGAAGACGTGGAAGCGCACCTGGCCAAAGGCGGCGCCGCTGCCAAACCGGCCGCCGCCGCTGAAGCCGCACCGCAGCCTGTTCTGGCCGGCCGCAGCGAAAAACGCGTGCCGATGACCCGCCTGCGCAAACGCGTTGCCGAGCGTCTGCTGGAGGCGAAGAACAGCACCGCGATGCTGACCACCTTCAACGAAATCAACATGCAGCCGATCATGGACCTGCGCAAGCAGTACGGCGAAGCCTTCGAGAAGCGCCACGGCGTGCGTCTGGGCTTCATGTCCTTCTACATCAAGGCCGTGGTTGAAGCGCTGAAGCGCTTCCCGGAAGTGAACGCGTCGATCGACGGTTCCGACGTGGTTTACCACAACTACTTCGACATCAGCATCGCGGTTTCTACCCCGCGCGGCCTGGTGACTCCGGTACTGCGCGATGTAGACGCCATGAGCATGGCTGACATCGAGAAGAAAATCAAAGAGCTGGCCGTTAAGGGCCGCGACGGCAAACTGACCGTTGAAGAGCTGACCGGCGGTAACTTCACCATTACCAACGGCGGCGTATTCGGCTCCCTGATGTCTACCCCGATCATCAACCCGCCGCAGAGCGCCATCCTGGGCATGCACGCCATCAAAGATCGCCCAATGGCGGTCAATGGTCAGGTGGTGATCCAGCCGATGATGTATCTGGCGCTGTCTTATGACCACCGCCTGATCGACGGTAAAGAATCCGTCGGCTATCTGGTGACGGTCAAAGAGATGCTGGAAGATCCGGCTCGTCTGCTGCTGGACGTCTAGTAACCCTTGCCGGGCGCGGCGTGCCGCGCCCGCACTCTGTGCTATGTGGCCGGAAAACCATGCGGTTTACCGCGTAATAATGGTCCGGCTAAAAACCTTCAGAACTGAATGGATAGAACATCATGAATTTACACGAATATCAGGCAAAACAGCTGTTTGCTCGGTATGGCATGCCGGCACCAACCGGTTACGCCTGTACCACTCCGCGTGAAGCAGAAGAAGCCGCATCCAAAATCGGCTCCGGCCCGTGGGTGGTGAAATGTCAGGTTCATGCTGGCGGCCGTGGTAAAGCGGGCGGCGTTAAAGTCGTCAACAGCAAAGAAGATATCCGTGCTTTCGCGGAAGCCTGGTTGGGCAAGCGTCTGGTGACTTACCAGACTGACGCGCTGGGCCAGCCGGTTCACCAGATCCTGGTAGAAGCGGCGACCGACATCGATAAAGAGCTGTACCTGGGCGCGGTAGTGGATCGTTCTACCCGTCGCGTGGTGTTCATGGCGTCTACCGAAGGCGGCGTGGAAATCGAGAAGGTGGCGGAAGAAACCCCAGAACTGATCCACAAAATGACCATCGATCCGCTGGCGGGTCCACAGCCCTATCAGGGCCGTGAGCTGGCCTTCAAACTGGGTCTGACCGGTAAGCAAGTCAGCCAGTTCGCCAAGATCTTCATGGGCCTGGCGACGCTGTTCCTGGAGCGCGATCTGGCGATGGTTGAGATCAACCCGCTGGTGATCACCAAGCAGGGCGATCTGGTGTGCCTGGACGGCAAACTGGGCGCCGACGGTAACGCCCTGTTCCGCCAGCCGGAACTGCGTGAAATGCGTGACCCTTCGCAGGAAGACGAGCGCGAATCCCGTGCTGCTCAGTGGGAGCTGAACTACGTTGCCCTCGACGGTAACATCGGCTGCATGGTTAACGGCGCCGGTCTGGCGATGGGCACTATGGACATCGTTAAACTGCACGGCGGCGAACCGGCCAACTTCCTGGACGTTGGCGGCGGCGCGACCAAAGAGCGCGTGACCGAAGCGTTCAAAATCATCCTGTCCGATGACAAGGTGAAAGCGGTTCTGGTTAACATCTTCGGTGGTATCGTACGTTGCGATCTGATCGCCGACGGCATCATCGGCGCAGTGGCCGAAGTGGGCGTTAACGTCCCGGTCGTGGTGCGCCTGGAAGGGAACAATGCCGAACTGGGCGCCAAGAAACTGGCGGACAGCGGCCTGAATATCATTGCTGCGACCAGCCTGACTGATGCGGCTCAGCAAGTTGTTGCAGCAGTGGAGGGTAAATAATGTCCATCTTAATCGATAAAAACACCAAAGTAATTTGCCAGGGCTTCACCGGTAGCCAGGGGACTTTCCACTCCGAACAAGCTATCGCTTACGGCACCAAAATGGTTGGCGGCGTCACCCCGGGCAAAGGTGGCACTCAGCATCTGGGTCTGCCGGTGTTCAACACCGTGCGCGAAGCGGTTGAAGCGACCGGCGCGACTGCCTCGGTCATCTACGTTCCAGCGCCGTTCTGCAAAGACTCCATCCTGGAAGCGATCGATGCCGGCATCAAACTGATCATCACCATCACCGAAGGCATCCCGACCCTGGATATGCTGACCGTGAAAGTGAAGCTGGACGAAGCCGGTGTGCGCATGATCGGGCCGAACTGCCCTGGCGTGATCACCCCGGGCGAGTGCAAAATCGGCATCATGCCTGGCCACATCCACCTGCCGGGCAAAGTGGGCATCGTTTCCCGCTCCGGTACCCTGACCTATGAAGCGGTGAAACAAACCACCGATGCCGGTCTGGGCCAGTCCACCTGCGTGGGTATCGGCGGCGACCCGATCCCGGGCTCCAACTTCATCGATATCCTGAAGATGTTCCAACAGGATCCGCAGACCGAAGCGATCGTGATGATCGGTGAGATCGGCGGCAGCGCTGAAGAAGAAGCGGCAGCTTACATCAAAGAACACGTCACCAAACCGGTTGTCGGCTACATCGCCGGCGTAACCGCGCCGAAAGGCAAGCGTATGGGCCACGCGGGCGCCATCATCGCAGGCGGCAAAGGCACGGCGGACGAGAAGTTTGCTGCGCTGGAAGCGGCGGGCGTGAAAACCGTTCGCAGCCTGGCGGACATCGGCGACGCGGTAAAAGCGGTGCTGAAGCGCTAAGATCTTAGTACGAAATAATAATATCTCGACATGTTTGGCCACCCATTGGGTGGCCTTTTTTATGGGCGAAGATCAGAAATCGTTGAGTGCTTTGATCAGCGCGATCCGATCCTGCAGGCGGCGCTGTTGTACCGGATCCACGGTAGTTTGCCGCTGTTTTTCCAGCGAGGTGAGGGCGGTGCGGTAATCGTCGGCGTTGCGGAACAGCGCGTCTTTGACGTTGATCGAGGCGACGTTGGTGTAGCGGCCATCGTCGGTGGTCGGCACTTGGATAACGCCTTCATTGAGCAACCGTTTGACGATCGCCCGCTGCGGTTCGTACCCCTCCAGGCCGACCAGCTTCCAGCGCTGCGGCGTCACGCCCTGATACTGGCCGTGTTTCACTTCCGTCAGGTAGCGCAGAGCCAGGTGGCGAATAGTGCCTTCTTCTTCACCGTATTGCGCTTTGCTGTCAAACAGCACCGGGAAGGATTGCCCCTCCAGCGCGCCGCCCTTTTGCGTCAGGTGGCCCATGCGGTAACTGTTCATGCCCAGGCGGATCGGCATGTCGTCGGTGACCGGCGTGCCGTCCGCCAGACGCAGATCGACGATGCGCGAACCGGCGGGCTGGCGCAGATCGATGGTGTAAGTGACGCCGTCGAAGAAATCGTTGGTGGAATATTTGGACGATCGCCGCGCCGGGTTAAAGCTGTAGGTGACGTCGCCAGGCTGCAGCTGATTGAAATAGTCGGCGGACCACTCCATGTAGCGTTTAAGCGCTTTGCCGTTGAGCTGATACACGGTGATCTCGCCGCCGGCGTATTGGTAGTTAAAGGCGATATCCTTGGCCTTGATGTCGCCGACGTCCAATTTGGCGCGATCGTTGTCGATCTGCAGGGCGATCACCTGCGCCAGCGGCGCATAGTGGCGGGCGGCCTGCTGGAACAGCGCGCTGATGCCGGTATCCTGCACGTGTACCTGAGGAATGCCGCGAAACTCGTCGGCGGGCACCAGATCGCTGCCGCTCAGCTTCGCCACGACCCGGTTGGCGTTGGCGCGCAAAATGTCATGGTACGGCTGGTAGAGCGCTTGCATGGCGCTGTCCGGCGCCAGCCCTTTGATCGGGTAGGTGTAGCTGTTTTTGTCGATCAGCGTGAATTTGCCGTCGCGGTGTTCAAACTGCAGGTCGATGCGCGACAGTGCGCGGCCGTATTTATCCGGCTCGGTGATGATGACGCCATTAACCACCGCTTTATCGATCTTCACATGCATGTGGCCGGCGACGATCGCCGCCAGCTCCGGGTTGGCGTTGGCGATGTCGGCCACGCCGGTGCCGGGGCGCTGGTTCTCGTTGTCGATGCCCATATGCGCCACCAGCACGATGGCGTCGACCTGGCCGTCGATTTGCCTGATGACCTGTTTCACCGCCTGCACCGGATCGGTGAAGTTCAGCCCTTTGATGCGATCGGTGCCCTTGGCGAATTCGGCGGTCATCGGCGTATCCATACCGATAATGCCAATTTTCACGCCCTGGCGTTCGACGATGGTGTAGGCCGGCAGGTAAGGCTTGCCGTTGTCCCAGACGATATTGCCCGCCAGCGCCGCGCCTTTGAACTGCTTGAGCGGCGTAGCCAGTACCGGCAGGCCGAAGTCGAACTCGTGGTTACCCATCACCCAGACATCATAATTGAGCGCGTTGAGGCCCAGCATCATCGGGCTGACGGCCTCATGCTTGAAGGTTTCGACGAAATTGCCCTGAATGGTGTCGCCGGCGTCCACCAGGATCAGGTTGGGCTGCTCGGCCCGCACCTGTTTGACCTGAGTGGCTATCTGGCTCAGGCTGCCCGCCAGATTTTCCGTGTCGCTGGCGTAGTCCCAGGGCACGAAAGTGCCGTGCAGATCGGAAGTACCCAGCAAGGTGATATTTACCGTTTCGGCGGCCATGACGTTTCCCGAGAGTCCCAATGCAGAGGCAAAGATGATTTTTTTCATAAGTTATTGTCACTCAATGTAATTTTAACATTAGTGGTCATTTTGCTACAAAATCGCAACCTTTACGATCCCATCGCGAGAAATAGACTAATATTGGAGAGAGATTTGTTGTTTTGTGACTGCTATCACTGTCACGGCTTATTGGAAATAAAAGGTTAATTATGTCGCATAATAAGCGCGTAATAATACAATGGCGGCTCTTTTAAATTACATTTATTTAACACAAAAATATCATTAAAAAACAATTAAACCATTGCGCAACATGACCCTAAGAAAATTATGCGAAATGTGCTGATGAATATGGAAATAAGATGCGGATAGGCTTAAATTGTCTCAGATCAAATTAGCCCGAAGTACCTCTTTCGGCTAAGATTTGACCTGTAACCAAAAGTCTAACCCACGTCACGTAAAAACCTATTTATTGTGTGGGATTGGGCGAGTATCATCCATGTTGTGATTATGGATGGTTGATCTTGTTGCATTTGTTACCCGTTGTCGGTTTTCAGTGGCGTGCTTGTCGAGGGCCCGAGGGGCTATTGGCCGAGTGTGCGGTTGAAAGCGGAGAAGCTGGATCAAATTTGTTGTGTTTAAGGGCATTCACTGCGGGGCGTTACTGGCAGCTTTGAAAGAAGCGTGCCGATAACCGCGTGTCGGAGTCTTCCTGCGAGGAGCAAGGAGTCAAGATGTTTGATATTGTCGAACTGTCGCGCTTACAGTTTGCTTTAACGGCGATGTACCATTTCTTATTTGTCCCATTAACGCTCGGTATGGCGTTCTTGCTGGCAATTATGGAAACGGTATATGTCCTGTCTGGCAAACAAATTTATAAAGACATGACCAAATTCTGGGGAAAGTTATTTGCGATTAACTTTGCTCTGGGTGTGGCCACCGGTTTGACCATGGAGTTCCAGTTCGGGACTAACTGGTCGTATTTCTCTCACTACGTCGGCGATATCTTCGGGGCCCCTCTGGCTATCGAAGGTCTGATGGCGTTCTTCCTTGAATCGACGCTGGTCGGCCTGTTCTTCTTCGGCTGGGATCGTCTGAGCAAGGTGCAGCACATGGCGGTAACCTGGTTCGTGGCTCTCGGCTCCAACCTGTCCGCGCTGTGGATCCTGGTCGCCAACGGCTGGATGCAGAACCCGATCGCTTCGGATTTCAACTTCGAAACCATGCGCATGGAGATGGTCAGCTTCTCCGAACTGGTGCTTAACCCGGTTGCGCAGGTGAAATTCGTTCACACCGTGGCTTCCGGCTACACCTGCGGCGCGATGTTCGTTCTGGGCATCAGCTCCTACTACCTGCTGAAAGGCCGCGACATCGCCTTTGCCAAGCGCTCCTTCGCCATCGCTGCCAGCTTCGGTATGGCTGCCATTCTGTCCGTTATCGTTCTGGGTGATGAATCCGGCTACGAAATGGGCGACGTGCAGAAAACCAAACTGGCCGCTATCGAAGCGGAATGGGACACCCAGCCGGCACCGGCGTCCTTCACCCTGTTCGGCATTCCCGATCAGGACAAGATGGAAAACTCCTTCTCTATTCAGATCCCGTATGCGCTTGGCCTGATCGCCACCCGCTCCACGGACACTCAGGTCACCGGCCTGAAAGATCTGATGGCGCAGCATGAAGTGCGCATCCGCAACGGGATGAAAGCCTACCAGCTGCTGGAAGAGCTGCGCGGCGGCAATACCGATCCTGCGGTGCGTGCCGAATTCAACAAAACCAAGCAAGACCTGGGCTACGGCATGCTGCTGAAGCGCTATACCCCGAACGTCACCGACGCGACGGAAGCGCAAATCCAGCTGGCGACCAAGGACTCCATTCCGCGCGTGGCGCCGCTGTACTTCGCCTTCCGCATCATGGTGGCCTGTGGCGTGATCATGCTGTTGATCATCGGCCTGTCGTTCTGGAACGTGATCCGCGGCCGCATCGGCCAGAAAAAATGGCTGCACCGCGCCGCGCTGTACGGTTTGCCGCTGCCTTGGATCGCGATCGAGTCCGGTTGGTTCGTGGCGGAGTACGGCCGTCAACCGTGGGCGATTGGTGAGGTGCTGCCGACGGCGGTCGCCAACTCTTCGCTGACTGCGGGCGACATTCTGTTCTCGATGGGGCTGATCTGCGGCTTGTACACCCTGTTCCTGGTGGCTGAATTGTACCTGATGTTCAAGTTTGCGCGTCTGGGTCCAAGCAGCCTGAAAACCGGCCGCTATCACTTTGAACAACCGACTGCCGCCGTGCAGGAAGCGCGCTAAACAGGAGTCCACGTATGTTTGACTATGAAGTACTGCGATTTATTTGGTGGGTCCTGGTTGGCGTTCTGCTGATCGGCTTCGCCGTCACCGACGGTTTCGACATGGGCGTCGGCATTCTGGTGCGCATCATCGGCAAAACCGACACCGAGCGCCGGGTGATGATCAACTCCATCGCTCCGCACTGGGACGGTAACCAGGTGTGGCTGATCACCGCCGGCGGCGCGCTGTTCGCCGCCTGGCCGATGGTCTACGCAGCGGCCTTCTCCGGCTTCTACGTCGCCATGATCCTGGTGCTGGCCGCCTTGTTCTTCCGCCCGGTCGGTTTCGACTACCGTTCCAAGCTGGAGAGCAGCCGCTGGCGCAACATGTGGGACTGGGGCATCTTCATCGGCTCCTTCGTGCCTGCAGTGGTATTCGGTGTGGCGTTCGGTAACCTGCTGCAGGGCGTGCCGTTCCACATGGACGAGTACATGCGCCTGTTCTACACCGGCAACTTCTTCCAACTGCTGAACCCGTTCGGTCTGTTGGCGGGCGTGGTCAGCCTGACCATGCTGGTCACCCAGGGCGCGACCTACCTGCAAATGCGCACCACCGGCGAGATCCACCTGCGTTCACGCGCTGCGGCACAGATCGCGACGCTGATCATGGCGGTATGTTTCCTGCTGGCGGGCGTATGGCTGGTGAAAGGCATCGACGGCTTCGTCGTGACGTCGGCGCTGGACACCCTGGCGGAATCCAACCCGATGCGTAAAGAAGTGGCGCATCAGGCCGGTGCTTGGCTGATCAACTTCAACAAGTATCCGCTGCTGTGGGCCTTGCCTGCGCTGGGCGTGGTGCTGCCGTTGTTCACCATCCTGTTCTCGCGTCTGGAGAAGGGCGCGCTGGCGTTCGTCACCTCGTCGTTGACCATCGCCTGCGTCATCCTCACCGCCGGGGTCACCATGTTCCCGTTCGTGATGCCGTCGAGCACTGTGCCTAACGTCAGCCTGACCATGTGGGATGCGACCTCGAGCCTGTTGACGCTGAAAGTGATGACCGTCGTGGCTGCGATCTTCGTGCCTATCGTTTTGGCGTACACCAGCTGGTCGTACTACAAAATGTTCGGTCGCCTCGACAAGAACTACATCGAAAACAACAAGCATTCGCTGTACTAAGGATAAGGAGCTAAACCATGTGGTATTTTGCCTGGATTCTCGGAACGCTTCTTGCCTGCGCCTTCGGCATTATCACGGCGCTGGCGCTTGAGCAGAGCGAAGCGACCAAAGCTCAGCAAGACGGTAAGTGATGAGCTCGTCCGTGATTGACAAGCTGTACGCTGTCACCGACAAGGGCCCGATCCGGGCCCTTTCCCTGGTGCTGGCGTTGATTTTGGCGGGGTGCGTGTTCTGGGATCCGACGCGTTTCGCCGCCAAAACCAGCTCGCTGGAGATTTGGGAAGGGCTGTTGCTGATTTGGGCGGTGTGCGCCGGGGTGATCCACGGTTTCGGATTCCGCCCGCAGCGCAGCGTCTGGCGCGCTTTTTTCGCGCCGCTTCCCGCCATTGTGATCTTGTTCGCAGGATTACTTTACGTTTCTTTATAATCTCCCCGATGTCCCCTTGTTATGGGCCCTCACGGCCCATAATTATTTTCATTCCCATCTTGTAACCCATTCCCAACCCGATCCGTCTTGCGTATAGTAGCAGCGTTAAATTGCATTGCTGGGAAGTAGAGTGAGTAATACGTTGTTTCGATGGCCGGTTCGCGTTTACTACGAGGATACCGATGCCAGTGGTGTGGTCTATCACGCCCGCTACGTCGCCTTTTTTGAAAGAGCGCGCACAGAGATGCTGCGTCAGCACAACTTTCATCAACAGCAGCTGCTCAGTGAACAAGTCGCTTTTGTCGTCCGGCGCATGACGGTGGATTATCTGGCTCCGGCTCGTCTCGACGAGCAACTGGAGGTCCAGAGCGAAATCACCTGTCTGCGCGGGGCTTCTCTCACGTTTGCTCAACGCATTGTCAATTCTGACGGGGCCCTACTGAGCCAGGCAGATGTCCTGATTGCCTGTATTGATCCACACCAAATGAAGCCAAGAGCGCTTCCTAAGTCTATTGTCGCGGAGTTTAAGCAGTGACTGACATGAACATCCTAGATTTATTCTTGAAGGCGAGCCTGCTGGTTAAGCTTATCATGTTGATTTTGATATGCTTCTCGGTAGCTTCTTGGGCGATCATCATTCAGCGCACCCGCATCCTCAATGCGGCGACGCGTGACGCCGAAGCCTTTGAAGACAAATTCTGGTCCGGTATCGAGCTTTCCCGTCTGTACCAGGAAAGTCAGGCGCGTCGCGATAGCCTGACCGGTTCCGAGCAGATCTTCCATTCCGGCTTCAAAGAGTTCGCCCGCCTGCACCGCGCCAACAACCATGCGCCGGAGTCGGTGATCGAAGGGGCGTCGCGCGCGATGCGCATTTCGATGAACCGCGAGCTGGAAACGCTGGAAACCCATATTCCGTTCCTCGGCACCGTCGGTTCGATCAGCCCGTACATCGGCCTGTTCGGCACCGTGTGGGGGATCATGCACGCCTTTATCGCGCTGGGCGCGGTGAAACAAGCCACGCTGCAGATGGTAGCGCCGGGTATCGCCGAAGCGCTGATCGCCACCGCGATCGGTCTGTTCGCCGCTATCCCGGCGGTAATGGCCTACAACCGTCTCAACCAGCGCGTCAACAAGCTTGAGCAGAATTACGACAACTTTATGGAAGAGTTCACCGCTATTCTGCATCGTCAGGCCTTCTCCAGCGACAGCAAATAAGTAGGAGGTAGCATGGCGAGAGTACGTGGACGTAGTCGGCGCGAGCTGAAGTCCGAAATTAACATCGTTCCGCTGCTCGACGTGTTGCTGGTGCTGCTGCTGATCTTTATGGCAACCGCGCCAATCATCACGCAGAGCGTGGAGGTTGACCTGCCGGACGCCACCGATTCCAAAACGGTGTCCAGCGATGACAATCCGCCGGTGATCCTTGAGGTTTCCGGCGTAGGTCAATACACCCTGGTGGTGGATCACAACCGTATGGAGCTGCTGCCGCCTGAACAAGTCGCGGCCGAAGCCAAGTCGCGTTTGGCGGCTAACCCGAAAACGGTCTTTTTGATCGGCGGTGCGAAGGAAGTCCCTTACGATGAGATTATCAAGGCATTGAATATTCTCCATCAGGCGGGCGTGGCTTCCGTGGGGCTGATGACCCAGCCGATCTGACCGTAAGGCGAACGGCAACCCGGTTCCTGCGCTGTGGCCCAGGAACCCCGTATAAGCAACACCAGTTTTTGGGAATCTATTTTGGTAAAGGCAACTGAGCAAAACGATAAGCTGAACCGCGCCGTTATTGTTTCGGTCGTTCTGCACTTCATATTGATTGCCCTGCTGATTTGGGGATCGCTGCAGGAAAAGGTCGACATGGGCGCCGGCGGTGGCGGTGATGGCACCGTGGTGGGTGCAGTGATGGTCGATCCTGGCGCGGTGGTGGAGCAATACAACCGCCAGCAGCAGCAGAGCAACGATGCGCAGCGTGCCGAGAAGCAGCGCCAGAAAAAGGCGGAGCAACAGGCCGAAGAGCTTCAGCAGAAGCAGGCGGAGCAGCAACAGCGCCTGAAGGAGCTGGAGAAAGAGCGTTTGGCGGCGCAGGAGAAAGCTGCGCAGGACGCCAAAGCGCAGGCTGAGCAACAGCAGAAGGCAGCGGAGCAGCAGAAGCAGGCCGCCGAGCAGCAAAAAGCGGCGGAAGCCGCCGCAGCCAAGGCTAAAGAGCAACAGAAGGTCGCCGAAGCCGCCGCCGCCAAGGCGAAGGCCGAAGCGGAAAAGGTCGCCAAGGCACAGGCGGACGCGCAGAAGAAAGCCGAAGCGGAAGCCAAGAAAGAAGCGGCCGCCGCTGCCGCCGCCAAGAAACAGGCGGAAGAGGCGAAGAAAGCCGCGGCTGCCGCCGCAGAGCAAAAAGCCGCAGAGGCCGCGGAGAAGAAAGCGGCTGCTGAAGCCGATAAAAAAGCCGCAGCGGAAGCCGAGAAGAAGGCCGCCGCTGAAGCGGAGAAGAAAGCTGCCGCCGAGAAAGCAGCCGCTGCCAAGAAAGCCGCTGCGGACGCCAAGAAGAAGGCCGCCGCCGAGGCTGCGAAGCAATCGGCGGAAGTCGACGATATCTTTGGCGGCCTGGCGGACGGCAAGAACGCGCCGAAAGGCGGCGGTGCTAAATCGAAAGGTGACGGTAAACCGGCCGGGCAGGGCAATGCCAAAGCGGCTGGGGCCAGCGGGGCGGATATCAGCGGTTATATGGGGCAGATCCAAGGGGCGATTCAGAGCAAGTTCTATGACGCCAGTTCGTTCGCCGGCAAAACCTGCGACCTGCGTATCAAGCTGGCGCCGGACGGCCTGCTGATAAGCGTACAAGCGGCGGGGGGCGATCCTGCTCTGTGTCAGGCAGCGGTGTCTGCCGCCAAGTTGGCGCATATACCGAAGCCGCCGAGCGATGCCGTTTATCAGCACTTTAAGAATTCTATCCTTGAATTCAAGCCACAATAACGGTTGATTGACTGAGTAAGATCACAGGGATGTACTAAGGTAACCAACAGGGATTATGTAGTTTTACGTAAGTTGGTTTGTTAAAATTCTGCTAATTTATCGCAGGCATCCCGCCTGGATAAGGGAGATGAGATGAAGCAGGCATTTCGAGTAGCGCTAGGTTTTTTAATTCTGTGGGCGTCCGTGTTGCACGCGGAAGTTCGCATTGAAATCACCCAAGGGGTCGACTCCGCTCGCCCGATTGGCGTGGTGCCGTTTAAGTGGGCGGGCCCAGGCACGCCGCCGGAAGATATCGGCAAGATTGTCGGCGCGGATCTGCGCAACAGCGGCAAATTCAACCCGATCGACGTGGCGCGCATGCCGCAGCAACCGACCTCCGCGTCTGAAGTGACGCCGGCGGCATGGACTGCATTGGGCATCGACGCCGTGGTTGTCGGCCAGGTTCAGCCTGGCGCCGACGGCAGCTACCTGATCTCCTACCAGCTGGTGGACACCTCGGGTTCGCCGGGCACCGTATTGGCGCAGAACCAGTATAAAGTGACCAAACAGTGGTTGCGTTATTCTGCCCATACCGCCAGCGACGAAGTGTTCGAGAAGCTGACCGGCATCAAGGGCGCGTTCCGTACCCGTATCGCCTACGTCGTGCAGACCAACGGGGGGAAATTCCCGTATGAGCTGCGCGTAGCGGATTACGACGGTTACAACCAGTTCACGGTGCACCGTTCGCCTGAGCCGCTGATGTCGCCGGCCTGGTCGCCGGACGGCAGCAAACTGGCTTACGTGACCTTCGAGAGCGGCCGTTCCGCGCTGGTGGTACAGACCCTGGCTAACGGCGCTATCCGCCAGATCGCCTCGTTCCCGCGCCACAACGGTGCGCCGGCGTTCTCTCCGGACGGCAGCAGGCTGGCGTTCGCGCTGTCCAAGAGCGGCAGCCTGAACCTGTACGTGATGAACCTCGGCTCCGGCCAAATCACGCAGCTGACCGATGGTCGCAACAACAACACCGAACCGACCTGGTTCCCGGATGGCCAGTCGCTGGCGTTTACCTCCGACCAGGGCGGGCGTCCGCAGATTTATAAAATCAGCGCCAGCGGCGGTGCCGCACAGCGTCTGACGTGGGAAGGCTCTCAGAACCAGGATTCTGAAGTCAGCTCCGACGGTAAATTCCTGGTGATGGTGAGCACCAACAGTGGTGCACAACACATCGCCAAACAAGATCTTGGATCGGGCGCCGTTCAGGTTTTGACCGGCACCTTCCTGGATGAAACGCCTAGTATTGCGCCAAACGGCACCATGGTGATCTATAGCTCCACGCAAGGTATGGGCTCCGTGCTGCAGTTGGTGTCAACTGATGGGCGTTTCAAAGCGCGTCTTCCGGCAACTGATGGACAGGTCAAATTCCCTGCCTGGTCGCCGTATCTGTGATGCATGTGTAAATATGTATGGCAAACTATAAAAGGATCAAAGAAATGCAACTGAACAAAGTGCTGAAAGGGCTTCTGCTGGCACTGCCAGTTCTGGCTGTAGCAGCTTGTAGTTCTAACAAAAGCGCGAACAACGACCAATCTGGTATGGGCGCTGGCACTGGTATGGAAAACGGCAGCAGCAACCTGTCTTCCGAAGAACAAGCTCGTCTGCAGATGCAAGAACTGCAGAAGAACAACATCGTTTACTTCGGCCTGGACAAGTATGACGTTAGCTCCGAATTCGCTCAGATGCTGGACGCGCACGCTGCATTCCTGCGTAACAACCCGTCTTACAAAGTGACCGTTGAAGGCCATGCTGACGAACGCGGCACGCCGGAATACAACATCGCTCTGGGTGAGCGCCGTGCTAACGCCGTTAAAATGTACCTGCAGGGTAAAGGCGTTTCCGCTGACCAGATCTCTATCGTTTCTTACGGTAAAGAAAAACCAGCAGTACTGGGCCACGACGAAGCGGCTTATGCTAAAAACCGTCGTGCCGTTCTGGTTTACTAAGAGAATCGCATGAACAGTAACTTCAGACGTCACCTGTTGAGTCTGTCGTTACTGGTTGGCGTAGCGGCCCCCTGGGCCGCTACTGCCCAAGCGCCAATCAGTAATGTCGGCTCCGGCTCGGTCGAAGACCGCGTCACCTCGCTTGAGCGCATCAGCAATGCTCAAGGCCAGCTTTTAAACCAACTCCAGCAACAACTCTCTGATAACCAACGCGACATTGATTCTCTCCGTGGGCAAATCCAGGAAAGTCAGTATCAGTTGAATCAGGTGGTTGAACGCCAGAAGCAAATCTATCAGCAGATGGATAGCCTCAGCCAGGGCGGCGCTCAGAGCGCCTCTGCGGCCGCGGGCGCTGCCGGTGGGGCAGCCGCAGGCGCATCTTCCGATGCGGGCAGCAGCGCGCCTGCAGCCGCGTCTGCAACGCCGAGCGGCGGTGATGAGAACAGCGACTACAACGCCGCTGTTTCTCTGGCGCTGGAAAAAAAACAGTATGACCAGGCGATTTCTGCCTTTCAGTCCTTCGTAAAACAGTACCCGAAGTCTACCTATCAGCCCAACGCCAACTATTGGCTGGGTCAGTTGTTCTACAACAAGGGTAAAAAAGACGACGCGGCCTACTATTTTGCGGTGGTGGTGAAGAATTACGCTAAATCACCGAAGGCGCCGGACGCCATGTACAAGGTGGGTATCATCATGCAGGAGAAAGGGCAGGCCGATAAAGCCAAAGCCGTGTTCCAGCAGGTGATTAAACAATACCCAACCAGTGCGGCGGCCAAACAGGCGAAAAGTCGCGTAGGCGGTTAACAGTCAGAAAAATGAGCCCAGAAGTTAGTCGATTTGACCGATTTCTGGGCTTATTCGCGTGAAGAACAAGCAGTTGAACGCATCGGTAAAAAATTTAGGTTGCGCTGCCAAGATAAATTAGTAATATATGCCGCCGTTGCCAAGACATCTTGCAAGATGTTAAAGCGGCAGGGAAATTGGGTCGTTAGCTCAGTTGGTAGAGCAGTTGACTTTTAATCAATTGGTCGCAGGTTCGAATCCTGCACGACCCACCAATTTTGAAGCAAGAAATGAAGTGGAATCGGGAAGGATAACATCACGAAGTGATGGCCCGTCAGGGCGAGGCTAAAGGCCGAGTCATCCTGCACGACCCACCAATTTCTGAAGTAGCAGTAACCACAACAGTGGGTGATTAGCTCAGTTGGTAGAGCATCTCCTTTACACGGAGGGGGTCGGCGGTTCGAGCCCGTCATCACCCACCACTGTTATGGGTCGTTAGCTCAGTTGGTAGAGCAGTTGACTTTTAATCAATTGGTCGCAGGTTCGAATCCTGCACGACCCACCATTCTTCGCGAATGGCTGCGATAGAGAATCGTAAAGGATGAGAACCGTAAAGGTTCGAGTCTCGCGCAGCGAGACAACATCACTCCGGTGATGGCCCGCAAGGGCGAGGCCAAAGGCCGAGTTATCCTGCACGACCCACCATTCTTTAAGAATGGCAGCTTCAGAATCGGTTTGATGTGGCAAGTAAAGGTCCGAGTCGAGTACCCGTCGAGTTGTCCTGAACATCCCCATCCTTGTTTTCCGCGAGTCGGTTCCAATAACCTATTCGCCATCAGCAGTAAACCACATCAGTGGGTCGTTAGCTCAGTTGGTAGAGCAGTTGACTTTTAATCAATTGGTCGCAGGTTCGAATCCTGCACGACCCACCACTCTTTGAGAGTGAAAATAGCAGTACCACAGCAGTGGGTGATTAGCTCAGTTGGTAGAGCATCTCCTTTACACGGAGGGGGTCGGCGGTTCGAGCCCGTCATCACCCACCACACTGCGGGTCGTTAGCTCAGTTGGTAGAGCAGTTGACTTTTAATCAATTGGTCGCAGGTTCGAATCCTGCACGACCCACCAATTCAGAAAAAAGCGCCTTTTGGCGCTTTTTTCGCATCTGCGCCACCTGACTCTACCTTTATCTTCTTGCTGACATAGCCCTCTGAGTCGTGCGGGTGAGATCCTGCGTTCAGGTTCGAGCATCGCGCAGCGATACGACAACGCGCAGCGTTGCCCGTAGGGTGAGGCCACAGGCCGAATCAATCCTGCACGACCCACCAATTCAGAAAAAAGCGCCTTTTGGCGCTTTTTTCGCATCTGCGCCACCTGACTCTACCTTTATCTTCTTGCTGACATAGCCTTCTGAGTCGTGCGGGTGAGATCCTGCGTTCAGGTTCGAGCATCGCGCAGCAGCGATACGACAACGCGCAGCGTTGCCCGTAGGGTGAGGTCACAGGCCGAATCAATCCTGCACGACCCACCAATTCAGAAAAAAGCGCCTTTTGGCGCTTTTTTCGCATCTGCGCCCACCTGACTCTACCTTTATCTTCTTGCTGATATAGCCCACTGAGTCGTGCGGGTGAGATCCTGCGCTCAGGTTCGAGCATCGCGTAGCGATATGACAACGCGCAGCGTTGCCCGTAGGGTGAGGCCAAAGGCCGAATCAATCCTGCACGACCCACCCATTCAGAAAAAAGCGCCTTTGGGCGCTTTTTTCGTATCCGCATCACCGCAATCTGAATCCGCTGCTTTCTCGTTTCAACACGACACCGACTATCATCCCGCTCTTTTCTGAACGGCTATACGTTCTCCTCAGGCTGTTAATCCGCTGTGAACTGCGCGGTTAATGCCTATGTTTTTAATCTATTAAACATTGAGTGCGCAAAATTGAAAATATCAGCGGACTTTTCGCGCGATTTTAGGTATTTTGTTTAGTATATAAAACGAAGGGCGTTGCGGTAGGCGATATTCACGCGGCAGGCGCCCAGCCTAGCATGAGATTGCAGCGATGAGTGAAATGTTTGATGTCAATGCGGCGGTGTATCCCTTCCCGCCTAAACCGGTACCGCTGGACGTAGCCGAAAAAGCCTTTTATCGCGAGAAGATCAAAACCCTGCTCAAGCAGCGCAATGCGGTGATGGTCGCCCACTATTATACCGATCCGGAAATCCAGGCGCTGGCGGAAGAAACCGGCGGCTGCGTGGCGGATTCGCTGGAAATGGCGCGCTTCGGCAGCGCCCATCCGGCTTCCACGCTGTTGGTGGCCGGCGTGCGTTTCATGGGGGAAACCGCCAAAATCCTCAGCCCGGAAAAGCAGGTGCTGATGCCGACGCTGTTTGCCGAATGTTCGCTGGATCTGGGCTGCCCGGAAGAGGAGTTTCATGCGTTTTGCGACAGCCATCCCGATCGCACCGTGGTGGTCTATGCGAACACTTCGGCGGCGGTCAAAGCGCGCGCTGACTGGGTGGTGACCTCCAGCATCGCCGTCGAATTGATCGAGCATCTGGATAGCCTGGGCGAGAAGATCATCTGGGCGCCGGATCGTCATCTCGGCAGCTACGTGCAGAAGCAGACCGGCGCTGACGTGTTGTGTTGGCAAGGCGCCTGCATTGTCCATGACGAGTTCAAGACCCAGGCGCTGCGGCGCATGAAGGCGCTTTATCCGCAGGCGGCGATCCTGGTGCATCCCGAATCGCCTCAGGCGGTGGTCGAGCTGGCGGATGCGGTGGGCTCTACCAGCCAACTGATCCAGGCGGCGAAAACATTGCCGCATCAACAGCTGATTGTCGCCACCGATCGCGGTATCTTTTACAAGATGCAGCAGGCCTGCCCGGACAAAGAGTTATTCGAAGCACCGACCGCCGGAGAAGGCGCGACCTGCCGCAGCTGCGCGCATTGCCCGTGGATGGCGATGAATGGCCTGAAGGCAATTGCCGAAGGGCTGGAGCAGGGGGGCGCGCAGCATGAGATCCACGTGGACGCCGCGCTGCGTGAGAAGGCGCTGGTGCCGCTGAATCGCATGCTGGATTTCGCCGCTCAGCTTAAGATGCAGGTTAAAGGCAACGCTTAACCGTTTAAAAGGATGACTTCATGAGCTTCTTCAGTACCAGCAATATTCTGGTGCACATTCCGCTTGGTGCAGGCGGTTACGATCTGTCGTGGATCGAAGCTATCGGCACATTGTTCGGGTTGCTGTGCATCTGGTACGCCAGCAAGGAAAAAATCATCAACTACCTGTTCGGCCTGATCAACGTCACGCTGTTCGCGGTGATTTTCTTCCAGATCCAGCTGTACGCCAGCCTGCTGCTGCAGCTGTTTTTCTTCGGCGCCAATATTTACGGTTGGTATGCCTGGAGCCGCCAGACCCAGGATAATCAGGCCGAGCTGCAGATCCGCTGGCTGCCGCTGCCGAAAGCGTTGGCCTGGGCGGCGGTCTGCGTCATCGGCATCGGCCTGATGACCTTCAACATCGACCGCGTGTTCGCCTGGCTGACGCAGGTTGCGGTGGCGGTGATGCAAGGGCTGGGGCTGAACGTACAGATGCCGACGCTGCAGCCGGACGCCTTCCCGTTCTGGGATTCGGCGATGATGGTGCTCTCCATCGTGGCGATGATCCTGATGACGCGCAAATACGTGGAAAACTGGCTGCTGTGGGTGGTTATTGATGTCATCAGCGTGGCGATCTTCGCCTACCAAGGGGTGTACGCGATGGCGCTGGAGTACGTCATTCTGACGCTGATCGCCCTGAACGGCTCCTGGCTGTGGATCAAGAGCGCTGGGCGCAACCGTTCCAATCCGCTCTCTTCCGCACCGTAACAACGCAGAGGGCGCCGTGGTGGCGCCCTCTTGGCTTAGTGGCGATGTCCCAGATGGGAATGCGCTTCGGCATGTGAGTGTTCACTCGGCTCCGGCGCCCGGTTGATACCGCAGTCCGGCGTCTCGCAGTGCTGGTATTCCATCTGAATGGTCACGTGGCCAATTTTGTAGTGTTCCAACAGATAAGCCTGAATGCGTTGCAACAGCCCATCGTGGTCATGCGGCGGGATCACCTGCGCATGCAGCGTCATCAGCTTCTGGTCGCCAATCTGCCAGACGTGTACGTGGTGGATGTTGCGCACTTCCGGGATATTCAGGCACAGGTCTTTTTGCAGCTTGGCGATGTCGACCTCCTGCGGCGTGCCTTCCAGCAGCTCGTGGAAGCTCTCCTTCAGCAGCCGCCAGGCGCTGCGCAGTACCAGGCAGGAGACCAGCACCGACAGGATCGGGTCAATCGGCGTCCAGCCGGTGGCGAGAATGACGATGGCGGCGACGATGGCGCCCACCGAGCCGAGCAGGTCGCCCAACACATGCAGCGCGGCCGCCCTCACGTTGATATTTTTCTCTTCGCTGCCGCGATGCAGCAGCCAGAAGGCGAACAGGTTCGCCAGCAGCCCCGCTATGGCGATGATCAGCATCGGAGTACCCATCACCGGCTGTGGTTCGAAGAAACGCCGTATCGCCTCCCACAGGATGAATACCACGATCACCAGCAGCGCCGCGGCGTTGAGGAAGGCCGCCAGGGTGGTCAGGCGCAGATAGCCGAAGGTGTGGCGCGCGTTGGGCTTGCGCTGGGAAAAGTGCACCGCCATCAGCGCCACCAACAGCGCGGCGGCATCGGTCAGCATGTGCCCGGCATCGGCTAACAGCGCCAGCGAGCCGGACAACAGGCCGCCGACCACCTCGGCCACCATAAAGACCGCGGTGACTAAAAAAGCGGTCAGTAGGCGTTTACTATTACTGTCTTTCGGCAGGTGTACGTGTGGAGTGTCCGACATTATTCATCCTTATGCATAGCGAAAGAGGGGGCGGCGGCGAGCA
This sequence comes from Serratia bockelmannii, assembly GCF_051803255.1. NCBI lineage: Bacteria > Pseudomonadati > Pseudomonadota > Gammaproteobacteria > Enterobacterales > Yersiniaceae > Serratia > Serratia bockelmannii. The sequence continues at coordinate 1,274,353 of NZ_CP196512.1, forward strand.
GAGCGTCCAGCTCCGGTTCTATCTGCGCCACTAACGCCTTTAATTTAGTATAAGCGGCGGCGGCAAGCTCGCCCCGACGTGCGGTATCCACCAGCTGCTGGCACAGCTGCGCGGCTTCCGGCAGCTGCAGCATCAGCAGGCTGCCCTTGATGCGGTGCGCCGCCTGCTCCAGGCGCGGCCAGTCGTGCGCGTCGACGGCGTCCGCGAGCCGCTGCCGGTCTTGCCGCAGCGTATCGCCGAGCGTCTGCGCCAGCCGCTGCAGCATGGCGCGATCGCCACCCGCCATTTCGGCCAGCGTTTGCCGCAGGTCAGTAAGGACTGACTTTTCTTCCTGAGCCTGCGGCTGTTGAGCCAATACCTGGCCGATCGCCGCCAGTGAAATCGGTTTGGTCAGGAAGTGGTCGATCGCCACCAGCCCCGGCGGGATGCGGGTAAACTCCTGCACGTCTGCCGAGCAGAGCACGATGCGGCAAGGCGGGCGCTGCAGCCGCTGTTCGTCGCGTCGGATCAGTCTGGCCAGCGTCAGGCCGTCCGGGCGCGGCATGTTATAGTCGATAAACAGCAGATCGAACGGCTGTCGGCGCTGGGCCTTCAGCAGCGCATAGCCTTGTTCGAAGCGGGCCGGCTGTAATCCGAAGTGGCGCAGCTGGCGTTCCATCAGCAACAGATTGGTGGGATGATCGTCGATCAGCGCGGTACGTAAGGCGGAAGACGGCAGATCAAAAGTGCGCTCTGCCGGGGCGACAGCCGGCAGCGCGCCGCTCAGCTCGACCGGTATCGCGACCTTGACACGGGTACCGACGCCCGGCTGCGAGTGCAGTTCGATACGGCCGCCCATCTGTTCGACGATTTCTTTGCAGATCGACAGCCCCAAACCGGTGCCCTGCACCGAGATGCGTTGCGCGCCGCGTGCACGGTAAAACGGTTGGAACAGCTTGCCTATCTCATCGGCGGCGATGCCGCAGCCGCTGTCGTTCACCGTCAGATGCAATTCCCCCTGCCGCTCATCCTGCGCGTGCCAGCCGACCTCGACCTGAATGGTGCCGCGCGGCGTGAACTTTATCGCGTTGTTTATCAAGTTATTAGCCACCTGAAGTAAACGCTCACCATCAATAATCACCGCCTCCGGCAGCGCCGGATCCGCCACTACGCTCAGCGTCAACGGCCGTTCGCCGATCAGCGGCCGGTAGAGGGCGTCGATGCGCGCGACCCAGGGGCGCAGCGCCACCGGTTTCGGCGCCAGCGTCAGCGAACCGGTTTCCAGCCGAGCGTGATCCTGCAGGTCGTTGAGCAGGTTGAGCAGCGAAGAGGCCGAGCTGTATATCACCGGCAGGCCTTCCTGCGCGGGTTGGCGTTTGAGCTCCAGTTCCAGCAGGCCGAGGATGGCGTGCATCGGCGTGCGCAACTCGTGGCTGACGGTGGCGAGGAATTTGCTCTTCATGCGGTTTTCCGCTTCGGCGCGGCGGCGCGCCTGCTCGAGCTCTTCGCGTTCGCGTTTTTCACGGCGCTGCAGCATGAAACGGCGCAGCGTCAGCGCCAACAGCAGCACGGTGGCGGCGGCCAGCAGCGCCAGCAGCCAGGTAGTCTGCGGTGGCATGCGGTTATCGTTCACCGCATCGATCAGGTTGCTGCGATCGACGATCCACTCGTCGCGCAGCGATTGCAGGGTGTCCGCCGGGATCTGCATCAGGTTCTTATCGAGGATTGCCAGTAGCAGCGTCTGATCGCGACGCACGCCGAAGGCCACCGGATAGGGGATATTGTTGGCGGCGAAGGCCAGTTTGATGGCGCCGGAATAGCGCGACAGCGCCAAAAAGTTGGCGGAAATGACGTTATCCACCAGCGCATCCAACTGGCCGTTGGCCAGCGCGTCGTACATCGACTTGCTGTCGGCGAAGCTGACGGTCTGCTCCTGTTCCGGTACCAGCCCCTGCGCCAAATCGCCCTGCAGCACGCCGATGCGCTTACCGGCCAAATCGCTCCAGGTTGAGATTCCGTTGGCGTATTGGCCGACGTAAACGCCCCACAGCGAACGGTGGATCGGCATGCTGGCGCCGTAGCGCGCCTTGACGCCGCGCGCCAGCGGCAGGGCGGCGCGGAAGCTGGCCTGGCCGGACTGCACCAGCTCATCGGCCTGCTCGGCGTTGCGCGCCCACAGCGGCGCGAAACGCAGTCCGGTGTTTTGCGCGATGATGTTGAGAATGTCGATGGCGTAGCCACGCGGCTGGCCGTCGGAGCCGCGGTAGGCGAACGGGAAGTTGTTCTCGATGGCGGCGTAGTAAACCACGCGGTGGCTCGCCACCCAGTTTTTCTCCATCGCCGTCAGATCGGCATTGCCGGTGTCGAGGTAGCTGGGGATCTTTTTGCTCCAGCGGCTCTGCAGGGCATTCATCAGCTCCATCGGCGCGTCGGCGATGGCGGTGTCCAGCGTGTCTATCAGGCGCGGATCGGCGGCGGCGAACACGAAGGAGAGGTTGCCCAGGTTCTCGTTGCTTTCAATCTGATAGAGCTGGCCGAGCTGCAGCTGGTCGATGATAAAGCTGGCGCTGGCCTCGTCGGCGATAAAGTAGTCGCTGCTGCCGTTGAGCAGCGAATAGACCGCCTGCAGGTTGTTGTCGTAGCGCTGGATCTGCGATGCCACCGCCTGCAGGGCGCCGCCGGACTGCATGTCGGTCAGCGCGCCGATCGCGACGCGGGCGTTGGCGGAATTGAGCATCACCGGCCGATCGTTGCTGCGATCGCGCAATACGCGCAGATTGCTGACGTAGTAGGGCTGAGAGATCTCCAGCCCGTGCAGCGCTTCACTCTGCGGGATGCCGTACAGCAGATCGACCTTGCCGTCGTGCAGCGCCTGCTCCAGCTGCGTCAGGTCGGCGAAGCCGTAAATGGCGAAGCGGATGCCGGTCACCTGCTGAATATAGCCGAGGTAGTCGGCGTTCAGCCCATACAGATCGTCGTCCACGATGATGTTGTATGGGCTGGTGTTCTCACTGATGATGCCGACGCGCAGCGTGCGATCGCGCCAGGGATTTTTCTCGCCGACGATCAGCATGTTCTCGGGGGTATTCAGGTTGCTGACCAACTGATAGCGCACCGGCTCCGCCGCCTGCGCCAGGCCGCACCACAGGATCAGCAGCAGCAGGGCGCGGCGCATCATGGCGCCAGCTCTTTAAACACCGCCACCAGCTCCAGCAGGTTGCCGGCGCCGGTTTTACGCTGGATGTTTTTTTTGTGCGTGCTGACGGTCTTGTTGCTGATGTGCAGCCGGTCGGCGATCTGCAGGTTGGACAGCCCCTGGCTCAGCAAGCCCAGCACCTCGAGCTCCTTAGGGGTGAGCTGCCCGCCGTCCGCCGTCGGCGGCTCTTCGGCCAGCGCGGCGGCGGGGAAGCGGGTTTCACCGTCCAGCACCTGCTCGATCGCCTGCACCAACTCCGCCAGCGAGCTGCCTTTATTGACGAAACCGTCGGCGCCGGCGGCATGCGCCATGCGCGCATAGACATCGGCTTCCTGCGCGGTATAGATCAGGATTTTTTGTTGCGGATAGCGGCGGCGGATTTTTTTCAACAGCTGCAGCCCGTCGGCCTGCGGCAGGCCGATATCCAGGATCACCAGGCCAAAAGCGGCCTCGGCCAGCAGGGCCAGCGCCTGTACGTCATCCTGTGCCGCCTGCAGGCGGTAGGGGCGGGATGATTTCATTAGCGCCGCTTCCAGTGCGACATGAACCACCGGGTGGTCATCAACTAATAGCAGAGAGGGCATGTTCAACTCGGGTCACTTTATATTCTGATCGCTAGCATAGCGAAAAAGGAGGCTCTGCGCTCGCCAGATGAAACAGCACAATCTGCTGTTAATTTGGCGGTTCCAGCGGTGGGGGGCAAAGGTGATTTACAGCGCCATTCTCACAGGCTAGATTGTTGGGATCTACACCGTTACGCACTGCGAAATACCCCACGATACCGAATGGAAAAGCTATGAATTACCAAAACGACGATTTACGCATTAATGATATTAAGGAACTCCTGCCGCCGGTGGCTTTGCTGGAGAAATTCCCGGCCACTGAACGCGCGGCAAAGACGGTGTCCCAGGCCCGCAGCGCAATTCACAATATCCTCCGCGGCAGCGACGATCGCCTGCTGGTGGTGATTGGCCCTTGCTCCATCCATGATACCCAAGCCGCCAAAGAGTACGCGGGGCGCCTGCTGGCGCTGCGTGAAGAACTGAGCGGCGAGCTGGAAGTGGTGATGCGCGTGTACTTCGAAAAACCGCGCACCACCGTGGGCTGGAAAGGCCTGATCAACGATCCGCAAATGGACAACAGCTTCAACATCAACGACGGCCTGCGCCTGGCGCGCAAGCTGCTGGTGGAGATTAACGACAGCGGCCTGCCGGCCGCCGGCGAATTCCTCGACATGATCACGCCGCAGTACCTGGCGGATCTGATGAGCTGGGGTGCCATCGGCGCGCGCACCACGGAATCGCAGGTGCACCGTGAACTGGCTTCCGGCCTCTCTTGCCCGGTTGGCTTCAAGAATGGCACCGACGGCACCATCAAGGTGGCGATCGACGCTATCAACGCCGCCGGCGCGCCGCACTGCTTCCTCTCGGTGACTAAATGGGGCCACTCGGCGATTGTTAACACCAGCGGCAACGGCGACTGCCACATTATCCTGCGCGGCGGCAAAGAGCCGAACTACAGCGCGGCGCACGTGAAGGACGTCAAAGCCGGTCTGAGCAAAGCCGGGCTGCCGGCGCAGGTGATGATCGACTTCAGCCATGCCAACAGCAGCAAACAGTTCAAAAAGCAGATGGACGTGAGCGCCGATGTTTGCGGGCAAATTGGCGGCGGTGAAAAAGCGATTATCGGCGTGATGATCGAAAGCCATCTGGTGGAAGGCAACCAGAGCCTCGAAAGCGGCGAACCGCTGGTTTACGGCAAGAGCGTCACCGACGGCTGCATCGGCTGGCAGGATACCGAAACCGTGCTGCGCGATCTGGCGGCGGCGGTGAAAGCGCGCCGCGGTTAATCGCGTAAAGAAGGGCTCGCCAGCGGGCCCTTTTCTATTTATCTTAAATTTTTATATCTCCTGTCAATTTAAGGCCTACAGTTAATAGGCTTATTAAATCATTAAGCGACCGTCTTCGCATTATTCCTATTTAATAAAAGAATAATTGTCACCGCTCTCGGCATTGTGCTTATATAAGACGCTTTTTTATTCCACAAACTCCGCATGACGAATAAGCGGGGAGTGGTATGACCTATTCCTTTCAGGACGAAAGAATTATGACAAGTAATACCTCGCAGCCGCTGGGGCTGCACCGGATTAAATTCCATGGGAAAGGTGGTGAGTACTTCGCTATTTGGTTAGTCAACGCGTTATTGACGGCTCTGACCCTGGGCATCTATTCCGCCTGGGCGACGGTGCGTCGTCGTCGCTATTTTTACGGCAACACGGAATTGGACGGCGATCGTTTCGATTATCATGCACAACCGCTGCAAATTCTGAAAGGGCGGCTGTTGGTGATCGGCGGCATCATCGTGTTTTATATCTTGCTGGCGATAACGCCTCTGCTGGGGCTGCTGGCTTTGCTGGTGTTGCTTGCCCTGTTGCCGTGGATCGTTATCCGCAGCTGGCGTTACAATGCGATTATGTCGAGCTATCGCGGCGTGCGTTTTAATTATGTCTGCCGCACCGGGCGCGCCTATTGGGCTTTACTGTTCTGCCCGTTATTGCTGATTATCGGGCTGTATGTCGGTCTGATCGTCTTGCTCGGCATTGGCAGCGGTCTTGGCAGCATCAACGCCATTGCTTTTATGCTGGTGCTGACGCTGATTTTGGCCGTGCCGGCATTTGCGGCGGTAAACGGCATTATTAGCGCACTGCAGCATGACTTGTACGTTAATAACCTGTTTTTCGGGAAGACACCGTTTATTGCCGAACTGAAGAAATCGGCCTTTATCAAATTTTCCTTGGTTGGCCAGCTCATATTCCTGCCGTTCATGTTGGTCGCGCTGGTGTGCATCGGTTCGTTCTTCTTTACCCTCTATCAGATGGTGTTGATGGGCATGTTGACCAATGAAGCCATTGATGTGCTGGTGCTGGACAATATCAGCAGCCTGCTGCTGATGATGGTGGTGCTGCTGATCGGCGCCCTGGTGGCCAGCAGTTACCAGGTTGTCGCCCAACGCAACTACCTGTTTAACCAGGCAAGGCTGAACGGCGACATCAAGCTGCATTCCTCAATGAAAACGATGCCGTACATGGGATTGTTGATCACCAATACCCTGATTACCCTGTTCTCGCTCGGTTTGGCGGCGCCGGTGGCGGAAGTGCGCCATGCCCGTTATCTGGCGGCCTGCACGGCGGTTGAAGGCGATTTGGCGCTGCTGAACATTACTGCGCATCAGGAAACTGCCAACAGCGCGGTGGCCGAAGAAGCGGTGCAGGCGCTGGATCTGGGCGGCAGCTTCTGAGGCGCCGATGATCCTTGAAGGCGCTTATCAATTGCCGGGGCGGGCCGCACGTGAGGCGGCCCGTTTACTGGTGAACGAAAGCGGCGAAGGCGTGACGCTGCAGCGGCAGGATGAACAGCGTTACATCCCGCTGGCGGACATCACCGTTTCTGCCGCGCTGGGCAATATTCCGCTGACGCTCACCTTTAGCGACGGTGCGCGCTTTGTGCCGGATGACGATGCGGCCTTTCGCCGCTGGTTCTATCAGCGCCGTTCGCCGGGGTGGGTACATCGCCTGGAACGCCATAAACGCGGCGTTGCCTTAGCGCTGCTGATGACGCTGCTGGCGGTAGTGGCTTACGTTTACGTGGTGCTGCCGTGGGCGAGCAGCGAGATCGCCATGCGCATCCCCACCTCGGTGGAACAGACGCTGGGCGAGCATACACAGACGTTTTTGGACCAGAGCGGCTTCGCGCCCTCCGCACTCCCGGTCGAGAGGCAGCAGGCGTTGCAACAGCTGTTCCGGCAGGTGACGCCGCCTGAGATGCGCCAGGAGCGCACGCCGCTGTCGCTGAAGTTGATGGCGGCGCCCGGTGCGCCGAACGCCTTTATGTTGCCAGACGGCACGCTGGTGCTCAGCGATGAGCTGGTCACTTTGTCGAAAAACGACGATGGCTTGGCGGCGGTGATGCTGCACGAAATGGGGCATCACGCTTATCGTCATCCGATGCGCATGCTGGTGCGTTCGTCACTGGTGGCGTTGACGCTGATGTGGATGACGGGTGACGTCAGCGGCATCGGCGACACGTTGCTGCAGTCCGCGTCCTTCGTGAATGAGATGCAGTTTTCTCGCGGGATGGAGCGTGAGGCCGATGCGTTTGCGATAGCGGAAATGCAGCGCCAGGGGCGTTCGCTGGCGGAAATGGCGGCGATCTATCGCGCGTTGGCGCAGGCGCCTGAACGAGAAAAGACCGATGACTGGGCGCTGCCGGCCTGGCTCAGCACCCATCCGGCGATGCAGGAACGGCTGGACGCGGTGAATGAGGCGATGGCGCAGCAGCCGCGACAGTAATAAAAAAGCCCCCGGTTTTCACCGGGGGCTTTTTCGTTAACGGGCGAAATTACTTCGCTTTACCCTGGTTCGCCACGGCGGCCGCTTTTGCAGCGATTTCGTCGGCGTTACCCAGGTAGTAACGTTTGGTTGGCTTGAAGTTCTCATCGAACTCATACACCAACGGCACGCCGGTTGGGATGTTCAGTTCGAGGATTTCGTCTTCGCTCAGGTTATCCAGGTATTTCACCAGCGCGCGCAGCGAGTTGCCGTGTGCTGCAACGATCACGCGCTCGCCGCTCTTGATGCGTGGCAGGATCTCTTCGTCCCAGTAAGGGATAACGCGATCGATGGTCAGCGCCAGGCTCTCGGTCAGCGGCAGCTCTTGTTCGGTCAGGGAGGCGTAGCGCGGATCGTGGCCAGGGTAACGTTCGTCTTCTTTGGTCAGCTCAGGTGGGGTCACCGCGAAGCCGCGACGCCATTGCTTCACCTGCTCGTCGCCGTATTTTTCAGCGGTTTCGGCTTTGTTCAGACCCTGCAGCGCACCGTAGTGACGTTCGTTCAGCTTCCAGGATTTTTCGGTTGGCAACCAGGCCTGATCCAGCTCGTCGAGGATGTTCCACAGGGTGTGGATCGCGCGCTTCAGTACGGAGGTGTAAGCGAAGTCGAAAGTGAAACCTTCTTCTTTCAACAGCTTGCCTGCGGCTTTCGCTTCGGTGCGGCCCTTGTCGGACAGATCAACATCATACCAACCGGTGAAGCGGTTTTCTTGGTTCCACTGGCTTTCGCCGTGACGCACCAGAACCAGCTTAGTTACAGCCATAGCTTAACTCCTTAATAATCTGACATTTCAATGATAACGAAAATCATTATATTGCCGCGGGCCGGGGCTCGGCAATCGATAGTGTCTAACCATAGCCAATTTCTTGCCGCAAAGTAAGGGCTGGCGAAAGGAAAAAGCTGAATCGTTCAGGCTGGCGCTGTGAGGGGGAAACGGCGCGCCGAAATCGCTCCGGGCGCGCCGTGGCGTGGGGGAAATCAGGCCGATTTTTTCAGGCAGTTGCTCATGAAGGTTTTACGCGCGTCGCCCTTCAGATCCTTGGTCTTGGCGTCGGCGTTGCAGCTTTTCATTTTCTGCTGCTGCGGCGTCAGGGTTTTGCCCGCCGCGGCGGAGCCTTCGGATTTCAGACAGGTGCTCATGAAGGTGGAGCGATCGGCGCCTTTCAGCGATTTGGTGGATGCCTGCTGGTTGCAATCGGTCATGCGTTTCTGTTGGGCGGCCTGCGCCGGAGAAGGCGTTTTCGTCGCCGTCGTCGCGTCGGCCGCCATCAGATTGGTGCTCAGCATTAAGCCCGCCAGCAATGTAAGTGCAGTAATCAGACGCATAGGTGTTCCTTCAGCTATTGATTGGCCGCCATCGGCCGAAAATGGTGACGTTGCACAAGGCGTTGTGCTTATCACGGTAGCCTGAGTGTAGTGCGCGCTTTGGAATAAGGGAAGGTGGGCGCCGGTAGGGGGATAGCGCTAAAAGGTAAGCATTTATAACAAATTGCCCCCGGCCGCACGGCGAGGGGCGTAGCGGGTCAGATAGGATAAAACTGATAATGCGTGGCGCTGCGGTAGCGACTCCCCGGTTGCAGCCAGCAGTCCGGCTGCGGCCACTCGGGATGGTGCGGGCTGTCCGGCAAAAACTCGCTCTCCAGCGCCACGCCGGCATGGTTGGCGTAGCTGCCGCCATCGCGCGCCGGCGTGCCGGCCAGAAAATTGCCGCTGTAGAGTTGCAGTGCAGGCGCGTCGGTGAACACGCTCATTTGCACCTGGCCGTCGGCGGACCACAAATGGGCTGCCGGGCTCTCCAGCGCGCCGCAGGTGCGGTGCAGCAAGAATGCGTGATCGTAGCCTTTTACCCGCTGCTGGTCGCGATCGCGCAGGAAATCCTGCAGCAGCGTTTTCGGCTGACGAAAATCCATGCCGCTGTCGTCCACCGGCGTCAGATCGGCGCAGGGAATGCCCTCGGCGTCGACGGGCAGATAGCGATCGGCGAACAGCTGCAGCCGCTGGGCGCGGGCGTCGGTGCCGGCGCCGTCCAGATTGAAATAGGCGTGGTTGGTCAGGTTGACCGGGCAGGGGCGATCGACCTGTGCCAGATAGCTGATTTCCAAACGATTATCCGGGGTCAGACGGTAGCAGACCTGCACGTCGAGATTGCCGGGGAAACCCTGATCGCCCTCCGCCGAGTGCAGCGCATAGCAGACCTGTTGCGCATCCTGCTGGACCCGGCGCCAGCGGCGGGCATGAAAACCGTCGGGGCCGCCGTGCAGCTGGTGGACGCCCTGATTGGCGGCCAGCGCATGGGGAGTCCCATCGATGGGCAGGCTGGCGTTGGCGATGCGGTTGGCGTAACGGCCGACGGTGGCGCCCAGATAGGCGCCCTGACGCGGGTAGTCTGCCGGGCTGCGGCAGCCGAGCAGCAGTTCGCGTTTTTCACCGGATTTGAGCGGCAAGACGGCGGACAGCCAGGTGGCGCCCCAGTCCATCAGCGTCACCGTCATGCCGGCGGCGTTTTGCAGCTGCGTCAGCTGATAAGGCTCCCCATCGGGCGCCGCTGCCGTGCTCATCGTCAGCATGTACCGGCCCCCTGCGAAGCCTGGCAGACATAGAACGTTTCCTGTAATCCGCCGGTTTGCCGCGGATACTCGTGCGCCACGGCGGCACGCACCGTCTCCACGAGATCCTGTGGCATCAGCGCGACGATGCAACCGCCAAAGCCGCCGCCGGTCATGCGCACGCCACCGCGCGAGCCGATCGTCGCTTTGACAATCTCGACCAACCGATCGATTGGCGCCACGGTGATTTCGAAGTCGTCACGCATCGAGGCGTGGGACTCCGCCATCAGCCGGCCCATGCGTTGCAGATCGCCGGCCGCCAGCGCATCGGCCGCCGCCAGCGTGCGGGCATTCTCGCTGATGACATGGCGCGCGCGTTTGGCCACCAACGGATCCAACTGATGTTGACGTGCTTCAAACTGTTCCGGGCTGACGTCACGCAGCGCCTTGACGCCGAAGAACCGAGCCGCTTCTTCACACTGTTTGCGGCGGGTGTTGTACTCGCTGTCCACCAGCCCGCGCTGCACATTGGAGTTGATGATCACCACCGCGACGCTGTCCGGCATCGGCACCGCACGGGTCTCCAGCGAGCGGCAGTCGATCAGCAGAGCGCTGTCGCGCCGGCCGAGCGCGGAGATCAGCTGGTCCATGATGCCGCAGTTGCAGCCGACGAACTGGTTTTCCGCCTCCTGGCCGTTCAGCGCCAGCGCCACGCCGTCCAGCGGCAGCTGATAGAGCGCCTGCAGCGCCTGGCCTACCGCCACTTCCAGCGCGGCGGAGGAGCTGAGCCCCGCGCCCTGCGGCACATTGCCGGCGATCACCAGATCCGCGCCGCCGAAATCGGGGTTGCGTCGCTGAAGATGTTTCACCACGCCGCGCACATAGTCGGACCAGCGCTGATCGGGGTGGTTGACGATCGGCTCGTCGAGCGAGAATTGATCCTGCTGATTCTGATAATCGGCGGCCAGTACGCGGATCTGGCGGTCGTCGCGCTTGGCGCAGGCGATGACGGTTTGGTAATCGATGGCGCAGGGCAACACGAAGCCGTCGTTGTAATCGGTATGCTCGCCGATCAAATTCACCCGCCCCGGCGCCTGGATGGTCAACGCCGGCGCGTAGCCGAAGTGTTCGGTAAACAGGGAATGGGTAAGCGGTTTCAGGCTCATGCTTGGGCTCCGGCTTCACGGTAATGAATATCGCTGACGGCGCGCAAACGCTCTGCGGCCTGTTCGGCGGTCAGATCGCGCTGGGTTTCCGCCAGCATCTCGTAACCGACCATAAATTTACGCACGCTGGCTGAACGCAGCAGCGGCGGATAGAAATGGGCGTGCAGCTGCCAGTGTCGGTTGTCGGCGCCGTTGAACGGCGCGCCGTGCCATCCCATCGAATAGGGGAAAGAACACTGGAACAGGTTGTCGTAGCGGCTGGTCAGCTTCTTCAGCGCCAGCGCCAGATCGCGGCTCTGCGCCGCGCTGAGATCGGTGATGCGCTGCACCGCCGTTTTCGGCAGCAGCAGCGTTTCAAACGGCCAGGCGGCCCAGTAGGGCACCACCGCCAGCCAGTGTTCGGTGTTCACCACGATGCGTTCGCCTGCGGCCAGCTCGCGCTGCGCATAATCCAGCAGCAGCGGGGAGGCATGTTCCCGGAAATAGTCGTGTTGCAGGCGATCTTCGCGCTCGGCCTCGTTTGGCAGAAAACTGTTGGCCCAGACCTGCCCGTGCGGGTGCGGGTTGGAGCAGCCCATCGCCGCGCCTTTGTTTTCGAACAATTGCACCCAGGGGTAGTGCTTGCCCAGCTCCTCGGTTTGCGCCTGCCAGGTGGTGACCACCTGCTCCAGCGCCGGCAGCGTCAGTTCGGGCAGAGTCTTGCTGTGATCGGGAGAGAAGCAGATCACCCGGCTGACGCCGCGCGCGCTCTGGCTGCGCATCAGCGGATCGTGGCTGTCGGGCGCCGGCGGCGTATCGCTCATCAGTGCGGCGAAATCGTTGGTAAAGACATAGGTGCCGCGATATTCCGGATTGCGATCGCCGGTGACGCGCGCGTTGCCCGGGCACAGGAAACAGTCGGGATCGTGCGCCGGCAGCATTTCCGTGGGGACAGTCTCCTGCTGGCCCTGCCAGGGGCGCTTGGCGCGGTGCGGTGAGACCAGCACCCACTGGCCGCTCAGCGGGTTAAAGCGGCGGTGCGGATGGTCGATAGGGTTAAATTCCGTCATACGGTTCCTTCTTGGCGTCGACAAGGGTGTAATCGCTTCCAATTACCGTTTTAATACGCCCGTTGCTGAACAGGGAGAAGTCATTGCGCAAAAAGATAGCACGCTCGCGACGGTAAAAAGGTGATCTAACGCGAAAAATGGAATCGTTTACACTTCATTGAAAAGCACTGTACGGGCGGAGAAAAGCAGGGGGCGGCATGATTGAGGTCATACGGTGAGGTGCTAGTGATAGCGTTTTCACCCGACCAGCCGGCAGAAAGGGGCTCTCTGCCGGCGTCAGCCGTTAAGAATGCTGATACAGCGGGTAGGTGAAGAACAGCAGATGGGTCAGATTAAGCCCGAAATGGAACAGAATCGGCACCCACAGACGGCCGCTCCACATCCACGCCAGGCCGTAGATCACCCCGGCCAGCGTCGCGAAGATCACCATCAGCATACCGCCCGCCAAATGTGCGGCGCCGAACACCAGGGAGGCGACGATCAGCGCCGGCCAGGCGCCTAGCCACTGGCTGAGGCGCTGTTGCAGGTAGCCGCGAAACAGCGCTTCCTCGGCCATGCAGACGAAGAACAGGTTCGCCATCACGAAAGGCAGGATCCAGGCGGGCGCATGCAGCTCGATTTTTAAGCCGCCCAGCGCCACGGCCAGCAGCAACAGCGCCGGCACGGCCAGCAGCAGCGCAATCCAGCCCACTTTGCCGGCGTTGCCGCCGGGTTCGGCGGAAAACAGCGTGGGCAAGCAGGCGAACAGCAGGAAGGGCACCATCGCCTTATCGAAGTTGTAATACATGGTGAACGGCGCGCTGAGCGGGCCGGCTCTTTCGCCGTCGATCATCAGCTGGTTGTGGATGCCCGGCACCAGATGCAAGAACAGCGCCACGCAGCCGGCGACCACCAACCCTTCGAGCGCGATCGCCAGATTGCGCTGCGCGCGAAAATGGTGACGCAACCCCGCTAGCGCTACGATCGCCAGCAGATAACTCAGGCTGAGCGGCGTCAGTACCCCATGATAAAGCCCCATACCCGCCGAGGCGGCCAGGATCACCCAGGCTATCAGCCGGTTAAACGGCAAGAAAAATAACGAAGCAGCCAGTACGCCCCACATAATATGTCCCTTTAAAATATGTACACGGCGCTCAGCGCCTTTGCGGCGTGCGATGATGGCGAAATTGAGCGCTAGAGCGGATAGTAGCACACCAGGATGACGCTAAAGGTCGGGGCAGTGATGCATTCGTGCATGATGCCGGCCCACACGATCGGCGGCGATGCGGGTCAGCCTTTCATCCATGCCTGCGAACGGGTGATTTCGGCCAGGTTTTGCAATGTATCCAGACTCTGCTGGTGGATCTCCTGCGTAGGGGCTGCGCACAGATCGTGCAGTACGGTCACCTGAAAGCCGGCGTCGTGCGCCTGACGCGCGGTGCTTTCGATGGCGAGCGGCGTGCTGATGCCCGCCAGCAGCAAATGGTGGCACCGATGTTGCCGCAGCCAGGCTAACAAATTGTTACCGGAGAAGGCGCTAACCGCCGTTTTTTCAAACTGCAGATCGGTCTCTTCCTGATACAGTTCGGGCACCCAGCGGCAGCCCGGGCCATTTAGCCGCAGCGCACCGATCTGCTTGAGATGGTTGAACAACGGCGAGTGGGGCGGGATATCATGATAATCGTCGGCGAATCCCACCCGCACCCAGATCACCGGAATTTTTCGCACCCGGGCATAGGCCGTGGCGGCATTGACGTTAGCGAGCAGGTGGGTTGCCACCACCTGTTCACGGCAGTGGTTGGCGCGCCCTTTGGGCCCGATCAGATCCTCGATCAGGTCGATGATAATCAACGCAGCGGACATGGCGTCTCCAGAAAATGGCCTTCTTTCTTTCTATGATAAAAGGCCAAATGTGATGTGCTGCGGTGAAGTGTTGCCGGATATGTTTACGCCGCGTTTCAGGCGGAGGCCGCCTCCAGCTGCTGGTGTTGATAGCCGTAGCCGCCCTCGCCGTCGGGCACGAAGCTGAGACGGTGAGTGATGCACTGCGGCGCGTCTTCGGCATGGTGCGAAACGAACAGCAACTGGGTGGCGCCCTGGCCGATCAGCACGTCGATGAAGCGGCGCACCAGCTGGCGATTGAGCGGATCCAGCCCTTGCAGCGGTTCGTCGAGGATCAGCAGCGCCGGGTGTTTCACCAGCGCACGGGCGATCAGCGCCAGCCGCTGTTGGCCCCAGGAAAGGCTATGGAACGGGGCATCACCGCGCGCGCCGTCGAGCCCGAGCAGCGCCAGCCATTGCTCGGTCAGCTGCCGCTGACGATCCGAGACCGCCTGATAAATGCCGATCGAATCGAAGAACCCCGACAGCACCACGTTGCGCACGCTGGTGTTGACGCGATAATCCAGATGCAGACTGCTGCTGACGTAGCCGATATGGCGCTTGATCTCCCAGATGGTTTCCCCGCTGCCGCGACGGCGGCCGAACAGCGTCAGATCGTTGCTGTAGCCCTGTGGATGATCGCCGGTGATCAAGCTGAGCAGCGTGGATTTTCCGGCGCCGTTCGGGCCGATGATTTGCCAGTGCTCGCCGGGGTTAACCTGCCAGTTGAGGTGATTGAGGATCGGCCGATCGTTATAGCTGACCACGCCGTCGCGCAGGACGATCAGCGGCCGGTCCGTCGGCAGGGCTACTTTTTGCGTCGGATCCTCGGTTTCCGGCAGCGCCAGCCCGCTGAGGTTTTCGCTGTGCGCCAGCTGCGCCACCAGCGCGTCCGCCATCACCTGGCTGCGCGGCCCGCGGCTGGTTAGGGTGCAGTCCGCCAGCACGCCCACCTGCCGGACAAAATCCGGTATTTCGTCGAACCGGTTGAGCACCAGCACCACGGTCTGGCCCTGGGAGGAAAGCTCGCTCAGCAACGCGGCGAGCTGTGCGCGCGAGTGCACGTCCAGCCCGTCGAAGGGTTCGTCGAGGATCAGCAGGTCAGGCTCGGGCATCAGCGCCCGGCACAGCAGGGTCTTGCGCGTTTCGCCGGTGGAGAGGTATTTAAAGCGGCGGGTCAGCAGGGCGGTGATGCCGAACTGCGCGGCTAGCCGCTCACAGCGCGCGGCGTCTTTCACCTCTTCCTGAATGATCTCCGCCGCGGTGCGGCCGGTATCGTCCTCGTCCGCGCTGAGCAGGTCGGTGTTGTTGCGTTGCCACTCGTCGCTGACCATTTTTTGCAGCTGTTCGAAGGAGATGCGCACCGCATGCTGAAAGTCGCTGCGGCGTTCACCGCTCAGCAGAACCAGTTCGTCGGCCAGCGCGCGCGCCAGGGCGGATTTGCCGCTGCCGTTGGCGCCGACGAAGGCCCAGCTGTCGCCGGCCTGGATCGCCAGTGTATCCAGCGTCAGGGTACGGGTATCGCTTAAGCGGAATGAACCTTGCGAAATGTGCAACGATGACATCACCTGTTCCTTTTTTTGCAATTATTTGCCTTAGAAATAGGCGCATTGCACGGTGATGTCAATCAGCAAAAACGCAACGTTACGTTGCGCTTAACACAACGTGGCGACAATCACGTGGTCGGCGTTGAACAGGGCGTGTACGGCGGTACCGACGCTCAGCTGCAGGCGCTGTAACTCCGCCGTCGTCAGGGTGGCGCACAGGGTTTCGCCCCCCGCCAGCGTCACCAGCACCTCGCTGTGTTCGGCCCCCGGCTGAATGCCGGCTACCACGCCCGCCAGCGCGTTATCCGCACCGGTATGCTCCCCCGTCTCGATGCTTAACCGCACCCAGGGCGCTTTGATCAGCGCCAGCACCTCTTTGCCGGGCACCAGTTGCAGCCGGTCGGCGCTTTGCTGGGTGATGGCCGCCGTCAGGCGAGTGGTGCCGTCGTTCAACAAAATCGCCAGGTGCTGCTGCACCTGCTGATGATCGCGTTCGATCACGGTGCCGAAGAACTGATTGCGCGCGCTGGTTTGCAGCGAGAAGCGCGAGATGGCCGCCAGCAGGCTGTCGAGCGGCAGATCGTCCTGCTGCAACACGTCGAAGGCCTTTTGCTGCACCTGGCCCAGCAGATCGTACAGCTGGATCAACCGTTGGCCGTAGTGCGTCAGCTGCGCGCCGCCGCCGCCTTTGCCGCCGGTGGCGCGGTCCACCACCGTGTGTTCCGCCAGTTGGTTCATCTCATTGATGGCGTCCCAGGCGCTTTTGTAGCTGATGCCCGCCAGTTTGGCGCCCTGGCTGATGGAGCCGGTGTGCTGCACCTGTTTCAGCAGCGCGATGCGGCGCGGATCGGCGAACAGCTTTTGCTGGAGTTTGAGAGTCAGAAGAATTTCGGCCTGCATTGCGCACATCCTGTCGGCAGCAAAAATCTTATTGTCGCCGATTTGGCGGCAAAGCGCCAAACGCCGTGCGTGGGAGAGCGGGGCAATAAAGACTGGTATTGCAATATTGTAATAATATAACATAACAAGAAACGATAAAGCTTTATTCCGGCTGCGGCCGATTTTTATTTCACCACAGGGATGCTCCATATGAGTACGACACGCCGGCGCCTTCACGCGCCCAGGAAATCTTTATGCCTCGCCGCCGCCTGGGTCGGCGGTGCACTGGCGGCGCCGCTGGCTTTCGCCGCCGACTGCGATAAAGCCCGCAATGCCACGGGATGTGAAGAACATCTCACCGTGGAGGCGGCAGCCCCCGCCGGGCGTTACGATGCGTTGAACGCCGTGAGCCGCAGCGCGTCACAGCTCGGGCTGAGCGCTCGGGAGACGCCGCGCAGCGTCGATATCATCAGCGCGCGGGCGATCCAACAGCGGGGCGATCGCTCGCTGGCCGCCGCCGTCGAGCACGCCACCGGTCTGTCCGGCGTCGCTTCGCCAACGTTGTCCAACAACTTTTCCGCACGCGGTTTTCGGCCGATCGCCTGGCTGTATAACGGCGTAGAGATGCCCGGCAGCACGCTGCAACTGGGCGATCCGGCGCATTACGACAGCATCGAGGTACTGCGCGGGCCGGGGTCTGCATTGAACGGGCTGAGCGCCGCGGGCGGCAGCGTCAACCTGATCTCGCGGCGGCCAACCTTCAGCCGCCAGCCGGTTGAGCTTGATTATGGCTTCGGCAGCTACCGCAGCCAGCGTCTGCATCTGGGGGCCGGCGGCGCGCTGGTGGACGATGCGGTGGCGTACCGGTTGGACGTCAGCGGCAACGACAGCGGCAGCAACGTGCAGTATGAACGCGATCGGCAGAAGCGGGTTTCCGGCTCGCTGCTGTTTAAATTGACGGACGAAGCGTTGCTGACGCTGAGCCTGGACCGCATGCTCAACCGCACCAACAACCCTTACTACGGCACGCCGCTGCTGAATGGGCGCATTGCCGGCGAGCTGCGCGACATCAATTACAACAACCTGACCGACAGCCGTATCCAGAGCAACGCCACCGCATTTCAGGCCAGTCTGGACTGGTTTATGACGCCCGAAGTGGAGTGGCATAACCAATTCTATTACTACAGCGGCTTTCGCGAATGGCGCAACGTCGAGCGTTTCCGCGTCGCGGCGGCGGCCCGGCCCGGCGACGTCAACCGCGACTCTTTCGGCGCTCTGGCGCACGACGACGATCTGATCGGCAACCGCAGTTCGCTGGTGTTCGATCGCGCTATCGCCGGTTTCGATAATCGGTTACTGGTCGGCTTCGATCTGAGCAAGCGGCATTTTCAGTACTACTCCAACGGTTTCCCCGGCTCCGAGGACGTGCCGCTCGGCGCGCCGCCCAGAGAGCCGTTCGCTCAGGGCACTGCCAGCCAGCGTGCGCCGGTGCGCCACGTCACTCAGAATCAGTACGCCGCCTTTCTTGAAGACCGCTTCAGCCTGACCGAGCGTTTAGCGCTGCTGGGCCAGCTGCGCTACAACCATATGAACATGGATTGGCGCTTCCAGGGGCCGCAGGAAGAGAGCCGCGCGCGCACCTACGTTTTCAGCACCTGGAGCCTGGGCCCCAGCTATGCACTGACCGATAACCTCACGCTTTACGCCAACTACACCACCGGCCAGGAGCCGGGCAACGATCTGTTCTTCCTCAGCCCGACGCAGACCGATCTGCCGCTGACGCGAGCGCGCCAGTGGGAGGCCGGCGCCAAAGGGCAGTTTTGGGATAACAAGGGAGAGGCGACGCTGGCGCTGTACGAACTGCGCAAGGACAACCTGTTTGTGCCCGACGCGCAGCGGCCGGATGCGTTGAACGCGGTAGGTAGGCAGACGTCGCGCGGCATCGAGCTTGGCGTGGTGCTGCGTCCCGACGATCGTTGGGAGCTGGCCGGCAACGCCGCCTACACGCACGCCCGCTACGACGACTATCGCGGCGGTAGCCCGCTGCGCAGCTACAACGGCAATCGCCCGGCCTATATCCCGGACTGGACCGCCAACCTCAGCGTGCATTATCAGGCGACGGCGCGCCTGGGGCTGGCTTCTTCGCTGCGCTACGTCGGCAGCAGTTATAACGACGACGCCAACCAGCGCAAGATGCGCTCGTACACCACGCTCGATCTGGCGGCGGATTATCAGCTGACGCCGATCGTCGATGTCGGTTTCCGCATTCGCAACGCCACCAACCAGCTGTACGCCTATCAGCGCACCTACCCGGATCAGGCGCTGATCGCGCCGCCGCGCAGCTATGAAACCTTCGTGTCGGTCAGGTTCTGACGGCGTGAAACGCCGGCTTTGCCTGTTGTTGTGCGCCCTGGGGTTGGGCGGGGGCGTGCCGCTGCGTGCCGATAGCGTCAGCCTGCAAAATTGCGGGGTCACGCGCGATTACCCGCAGCCGCCGCAGCGGGTGCTGGTTTATGCCAATCCGGCGCTGGAAAACCTGCTGGCGCTGGGGCTGGCCGCCCGTGCAATCGGCGTGGTCGGGTATGACCGCATGCGCGATCCCGCGCCGACGGCGTCGGCCGATGCGCTGCGGGCGCCCACCAGCCCGGCGCCGCCCACGGCGGAAGCGTTGCTGCTGATGCGGCCGGATTTTGTCTATTCGGCCAGCTATTACTGGCTGCACAGCCCGGAAACGCCCGATCGGACGCGGCTGGCGGAATGGGGCATCGGCACTTACCTCTCTCCCGGCGCCTGCAGCGGCCAGCAAAGCGCGATCGCCGCTGCGCTGACGTTTGAAGACATCTTCACCGAGCTGCGGGAGCTGGCGCGCATTTTCAACGTCAGCCGCGGCGGTGAAGCGCCGATCGCGCGGCTACGTGGGCAACTCCAGGCGTTTGAGGCGCAGCGCGCGCCGCTGCCGCATTTACGTCTGCTGTGGTGGTATGCCGGCACGCAGACGCCCTACGTGGCGGGCTGCTGCGGCGCACCAGGTTTGCTGAGCCGAAGCGTCGGCAGCGAGAACCTGTTCGGCGATCGGCCCGAGCTGTGGCCGACGGTATCCTGGGAGGTTATCGCCGCCCGCGATCCGGATGCGATCGTGCTTGGCGATCTGCCGCGCGGCGGCTTCGGGGACAGCGCGGCCGACAAGATCGCCTTTCTGGAGCATCACCCGCTGACCGCTACGCTGCGCGCCGTGCGTCAGCGGCGCTACGTGATCCTCCCCGGTTACGACATGGACCCTTCCGCCCGCACCGTGGCGGCGCTGGGCCGTTTGATTCGAGGCCTGGCGGCCTTGCCGCCGCAGGCTGCGACTTTTTCCAACAAGGAACCTTGATATGACTGCCGTTTCATTATCTTCGCTGCTGGACTCCTGGGATCGCCAGCAGGCGGCCTACATCGCCGAGCGGGAAGCGCGTTTTAACGCCCAGCTGGAGGTGCTGGCGCTGGCCGCCGGCCAGGATTTTCACGTGGTGGATCTAGCCTGTGGTCCGGGATCGCTGAGCCTGCGCATTTTGCAGCGCTTTCCGCAGGCCAGGGTAACCGCTATCGATCTCGATCCGTTGCTGCTGGCGGTGGCGCGCGGCGCACTGGCGGAGTATGGCGATCGGATCCGCATTTTTCAGGCCGATCTGGCGGATCCTGCCTGTTTTTCCGCGCTGTCCGGCCCCGCGCCGCAGGCGGCGGTGTCCAGCACGGCGCTGCACTGGCTGATGCCGGAGCAGCAACTGGCGCTGTACCGCAACGTCGCCGGGCTGTTGGCCGACGGCGGCGTATTCCTCAATGCCGATCATCAGCGCTATGACCACCGTCAGCCACGGCTGAAGGCGTTGGCCGAGCGGCACGATGAGCAGACCCAGCAACGCGCCTGGGACAACGGCGTCGAGGATTGGGATCGCTGGTTCGCCGGCGCGCTGCAATTGCCGGCGTTGGCCGCTTATCAGGCCGAGCGTGAGGCGCTATTCGCCGGCCGCCCGGTGCCGCCGCCGACGCCGGTGGATTTCCAGCTCGCGGCCCTCAGGCAGGCCGGTTTCAGCGAGGCGGGGACGGTGTGGCAGCTGTTGGACGACTATGTGATCGCAGGCTGGAAATAGCATGAGCCGGCGGTTACTGCCCGGCCGTGAGGCCGGCTGGTTGCTGTTGCTGGCGGCGGCGCTGCCGATGGCCCTGCTGAGCGCCACCTTGTCGGGGCCTGCGCCGATCGCGTGGCACGACGCCTGGCGCATCGTATGCGGCGTCAGCGGCGGTGCGGCGACCGATGCCGAGGTGTATCAGCGCATCATCTGGTCGCTGCGGATGCCGCGCGCGCTGCTGGCGGCGCTGGCCGGCGCCGGGCTGGCGTTGGCGGGCACCGTGCTGCAGTCGCTGACCCGCAACCCGCTGGCCGATCCCTGGGTGCTGGGGATCTCCTCCGGCGCGGGCGTGGGGGCGGTGACGGTGCTGGTATTGGGGCTGGGGGGCGGCCTGCTGTCGGTGTCCGGCGGGGCGTTTAGCGGCGCGCTGGGGGCGTTTGCGCTGGTGATGTTGCTGGCCGGGCGTTCGCTGCAGGGGGAGCCCACGCTGTTTATTCTGGCCGGGGTGGCGGTGACGCAACTGCTCTCCGCACTGACTTCGCTGATCACCCTCTGGCAGGCAGACGCCAACGCCACGCGCGGCGTGATGTTCTGGCTGCTGGGATCGTTCAGCGACGCGCGCTGGCCACAGGTCGGGCTGTGCGGGCTGGCGCTGGCGGCGACGCTGCTGCTTTGCTGGCTGCGGGCGGGTGAGCTGGACGCGCTGGCGTTCGGCGGCGTGACCGCCGCTTCGCTGGGGGTGGCGGTGGCCCCGCTGAAGCTGCTGCTGTATGTGGCGACCACCGCGCTAACGGCGGCGATCGTCGCGTTCAGCGGCGCGGTGGGGTTTATCGGGTTGACGGTGCCGCACGTCGCCCGGCGGCTGGTCGGCTCGCGGCATCGTCAGCTGTTGCCGGCCAGCGCGCTGTGCGGCGCTTTGTTCGCCGTGGCGGCGGACACGCTGGCCAGAACGCTGTTTGCTCCGCGCGAACTGCCGGTCGGCGTGTTGACGGCGCTATTGGGAGTGCCGGTATTCCTGCTGTTGCTGTATCGGAAGGTCAATGCATGACGGTTGAAAAAACGCAATCCGGTCTGTGCGCCGAGGGGGTAAGTTGGCGAGTGGGCGCGCGCACGGTGCTGGAAAACCTCAGTTTCTGCGCCTTGCCCGGTGAGATCACCGGCGTGCTCGGCGTCAACGGCAGCGGTAAATCCACGCTGCTCAAGCTGTTGGCCGGGCTGCAGCCCGCCGCCGGCGGCCGCGTTTGGCTGGAAGGGCGCGAGATCGCCGCGTTTTCCGCGCGGGAACGCGCCAGGCGCATCGCTTTTCTCGAGCAATCCGCCCCCGGCACCTTCGCGCTGCCGGTGAAGGAGGCAGTATTGTTGGGGCGTCTGGCCCATATCGGCCGCTGGCGCGGTTTTGGTACCGAGGATCGCCGCCTCGCCGGGCAGGCGATGGAGCAGGTGGGCATCAGCCACCTGGCCGATCGCGATTGGCAGCGGCTGTCCGGCGGTGAACAGCAGCGGGTGCACCTGGCGCGCGCGCTGGCGCAGCAAACGCCGTGGCTGCTGCTGGACGAACCCGCCAACCACCTGGATATCGCTCATCAGCAGCAGTTTATGGCATTGCTGCGGCGGCTGAAGCTCAGCGTGGTGGTGACGCTGCACGATCTGAATCTGGCGGCCTGTTATTGCGATCGGGTCGCGCTGCTGCAGCGGGGCGGGATCTGTGCGGCGGGCACGCCGCAGCAGGCGCTGACGCCGGAGCACATTCGCGCGGTATACGGGGTGGAGGCCCGGCTGGCGGCGCCCGAAGGCTATGCGCCGCCGCTGATCTATTACCCCGCGGCAGGATGAGATCGGTCAAAAGGGCACGTTTGGCCGATCACAATTTCGCCTCGCTGGCTAAAATAACTCCGGTTTTAGCGATTTTTTTGGGTTAGAATAACCCGATATGCGGTGAAAGGCATTTGCCGCTCAATGGGCAGTTAAGCGAGGCTATCATGTTGGAATTATTGAAAAGTCTGTTATTCGCCGTGGTGATGGTGCCGGTGGTCATGGCGCTCATTCTCGGTCTGATCTACGGTTTTGGCGAAGTGTTCAACGTCTTCTCCAAAGTGGGCCGTTCGAAAGAAAACCGCACCCAGCACTGACCGTTCCCTATCCCGATACCCGTCGGCATCGCCCGGCGGGCATTCCTCAAGTTATCTCACGCTTTGCCGATAAACCGCATGACAAGCTTTCGCGCCACGTTATATTATTTTTTATATAACGAAGAGTGATAATGCACGTTAACTTGCGGAGAAAAACAATGAAACAGCAATGGACCCAATGGGTTGGCGGGATCGTTTTGGCATCGGGCCTGGTGGCTCAGGCCTCGGCGGCGGAAAAGATCACCGTGTTCGCCGCCGCGTCGCTGACCAACGCGCTGCAGGACATCGCCACCCAATATCAAAAAGGCAAGGACGTGCAGGTGGTTTCCTCCTTCGCGTCGTCTTCTACGCTGGCGCGCCAAATTGAGCAGGGCGCCCCGGCCGATCTGTTCATCTCCGCCGATCAGCAGTGGATGGATTACGCCATCGACAAGCAGCAGATGGTGAAAGACACCCGTTACACGCTGCTGGGCAACGAGCTGGTGCTGATCGCCGCCAAGAGCGATAAACAAGACAAGATCGCCATCGACAAGCAGACCGACTGGGCCAAGTTGCTCAGCGGCGGCCGCCTGGCGGTGGGCGATCCGGATCACGTGCCGGCCGGCATCTACGCCAAAGAGGCGCTGGAGCATCTGGGCGCCTGGCGCGCGCTGGAGCCGAAACTGGCGCGCGCCAACAACGTGCGCAGCGCGATGGCGCTGGTGGAGCGCGGTGAAGCGCCGCTCGGCATCGTCTACGGCTCCGACGCGGTCGCCAGCGACAAGGTGAAAGTGGTAGGCGTGTTCCCGGAAGACAGCCACAAACCGGTTGAATATCCGATGGCGATGGTGAAAGATCGTCAAAATCCGACGGTCAGCGCTTTCTATACCTATCTGAAGGGCCCGGAAGCGGCCGCTATTTTTGAACATTATGGATTCACCCCGCGTAAATGATCCTGAGTGAGTACGAGTGGCAGGCGGTTGAGCTGAGCCTGAAAGTCTCCGGTTTGGCGGTGGTCTGCAGCCTGCCGTTCGGCATTCTGATGGCCTGGGTGCTGGTGCGTTGCCGCTTTCCCGGCAAGGCGCTGCTGGACGGCGTCATTCACCTGCCCCTGGTGCTGCCGCCGGTGGTGGTCGGCTATTTGCTGCTGATCGCCATGGGGCGGCGCGGCGTCATCGGCGAGTGGCTGTACGACTGGTTCGGCTTCAGCTTCAGCTTTAGCTGGCGCGGCGCCGCGCTGGCATCGGCGGTGGTGGCGTTTCCGCTGATGGTGCGTGCCATCCGGCTGGCGCTGGAGGCGGTGGATACCCGGCTGGAGCAGGCGGCGCGCACGCTGGGCGCCAACCCGTGGCGGGTGTTTTTCACCATCACGCTGCCGCTGTCGCTGCCCGGCGTCATTGTCGGCGTGGTGCTGGCCTTTGCCCGTTCGCTGGGGGAGTTCGGCGCCACCATCACCTTTGTCTCCAACATTCCCGGTGAAACCCGCACCATTCCGCTGGCGATGTATACGCTGATCGAAACGCCGGGGGCGGAAGCCGCCGCCGCGCGTCTGTGCGCGATCGCCATCGTGCTGTCGCTGACTTCCCTGATGGTGTCCGAATGGCTGGCCCGCTGGGGCCGCAAACGGATGGGGGGGTAAATGCTGGAGCTGGATTTCTCGCAGCAGCTGGGCGACCTTAATCTCAACGTCCGCGCCGATTTGCCGGCGCAGGGCATCACCGCGATTTTCGGCCTGTCCGGCGCGGGTAAAACTTCATTGATCAACGCCATCGGCGGCCTGACCCGTTTGCAACAGGGGCGTATCGCGCTCAATGGCCGCACGCTGGTGGATACCGCTACCGGTCTCTGCCTGCCGCCGGAAAAGCGCCGTATCGGCTATGTATTTCAGGATGCGCGCCTGTTCCCGCATTATCGGGTGCGCGGCAACCTGCAGTACGGCATGGCGGCCGGCATGCGCGCGCAGTTCAATACCATTGTCGAGCTGTTGGGCATCGGGCCACTGCTCAATCGGCTGCCGCTGACGCTCTCCGGCGGTGAAAAACAGCGGGTGGCGATCGGCCGCGCGCTGCTGACCGCGCCGGAACTGCTGCTGATGGACGAACCGCTGGCCTCGCTCGATCTGCCGCGCAAACGCGAGCTGCTGCCGTATCTGGAGCGGCTGGCGCAGGACGTCAACATCCCTATCCTCTACGTCAGCCACAGCCTGGACGAGATCCTGCGTCTGGCCGAGCAGGTGATGGTGCTGGATCGCGGCGAGGTGCGCGCGTTCGGCGGGCTGGAAGCCGTCTGGGCCAGCAGCGCGCTGCGGCCGTGGCTGCAGCGTGAAGATCAGAGCAGCGTGCTGCGCGTCAGCGTGATTGAGCATCATCAACGCTATGCCATGACCGCGCTGGCGCTCGGCGATCAGCGGCTGTGGGTCAGCGGCATCGACGCCGAACTGGGCACCCAACTGCGCATTCGTATCAACGCCGCCGACGTCTCGCTGGTGCTGCAACCGCCGGTCAACAGCAGCATTCGCAACGTGTTGCCGGCCAAGGTCAGCGAGTGTCTGGACGTGGGCGGGCAGGTGGAAGTGAAGCTGGCGGTCGGGGAACACGTGCTGTGGGCGCGCATCACGCCGTGGGCGCGAGACGAACTGGCGATCCGCCCCGGGCAGTGGCTGTACGCGCAGGTGAAGAGCGTGTCGATCAGCCGCGAGAGCCGCTAAGACAGGCCCTCCCGGCGGGAGGGCGAAAAGACTAGAGTACGCGGGTGCGGATCACCTCGGCGATGCCCGGCTGCAGGTTATCGGCGATCACCAGATCGGCGCGTTCCTTGATCGCGTCATCGGCGTTGCCCATCGCCACGCCCAAACCGACCGCTTCCAGCATGCTGATATCATTGTAGTTGTCGCCGAACGCCACCACCTGATCCATGCTCAGTCCCTGCGATTCCACCCATTGGCGCAGGCGCTTGCCTTTGCTGTTGCCGCCTTTGGCGATATCCACCTGATCGTGCCAGGACCATTCGCACGCTAGCCCCAGCTCTTTCTCCACCGTGTCGGCAAACTCGCGCAGCGCCGGAATATCGGCGTGCGAGGTGGCGAATTTCCAGATCGCCTGCGCGTCGTCGGCCGCCTGCGCCAGGCTGCCGACCTGCAGCAGCGTTGGGCGCTGTGCCGCCGGCAGGGTTTCGGCCCAGGCCAGCGAGCGGGTCACGTGGCCGCTCGGTTCCTGATACAGCATGGCGTCGTCAACGTACATCAGCCCGTGAATGTCGGTCTGTTTGAGCATCTGCAGCACCTGTTTGGCCTGATCTTTCGCCAGCGGATCGGCGGCCAGCACCTTTTTCTGCTGAAAATCATACAGGTAGGTGCCGTTGCAGCAGATGGCCGGCGTGTCTATCTGCAGCGCCTGGTAGAACGGATGGATGGCGACGTGATGGCGGCCGGTGACCACCACCACCTGGACGCCGGCGGCGCGCGCCTGCGCCAGCGCTTCCAGCGACTGCGGTAAGATGCGTTTTTGATTGTCCAGCAGGGTGCCGTCAAGATCGAGGGCGATGACGCGGTAGCTCATAGGGTTCTCGTTATCGTTAGCCATAAAATTAATCCGATGGTACACCGGATAGCCAACGGAGAAAACCGCGTGAACATCCGGTGCTAAGCAGGGTTGCCATGCGACGGATGTGCGGTAAGCTAGGAGCAATCGAACGGCCTGAAACCGGTTCCTCTTTTACCCTTTGCAAGGAGAACACATGAAGCAAATCGTTTATGTCGCCAGCCCGGAGAGCCAGCAGATCCACGTCTGGCAGTTGGACGACGCCGGCGCGCTGGCGCTGCTGCAAACCGTTGACGTGCCGGGCCAGGTGCAGCCGATGACCCTTCATCCGGACAAGACCCACCTGTACGTCGGCGTGCGTCCGGCGTTCGGCATCGTCAGCTACCGTATCGAGGCGGACGGCACGCTGCAGCAGGCGGGCATGGCGCCGTTGCCGGGCAGCCCGACCCATATCTCCACCGATCTGCAGGGGCGTTACCTGTTCTCCGCCTCCTACAGCGGCAACTGCGCCAGCATCAGCCCGATCGGCCACGACGGCGTGGTGACGGCGCCTATTCAGCAGATTGACGGCCTGAACGCGCCGCACTCGGCGAACATCGACCCGACCAACCAACTGGTGCTGGTGCCGTGTCTGAAAGAGGACCGCATCCGCCTGTTCAACCTGAGCCTGGCGGGCCAGCTGACGCCGCACGTGCAGGAGGCGGTGGCTATCGCCGCCGGCGCCGGTCCGCGCCATATGGCATTCCACCACAACGATAAGTTCGCTTACTGCGTCAATGAGCTGAACGGCACGGTGGACGTGCTGGCCATTTCGGAAAACGGCGGCAAATACACCGTGACGCAGACGCTGGATATCATGCCGGCCGACTTCGACGGCACCCGCTGGGCGGCGGACATTCATATCACGCCGAACGGCCGTTTCCTGTACACCAGCGATCGCACCGCCAGCATTCTGACCCTCTTCAGCGTTTCCGAAGACGGCGGCACGCTGAGCGTGGTCGGCTATTATCCGACCGAAACGCAGCCGCGCGGTTTCAATATCGATCACAGCGGCCGCTTCGTGATTTCGTCCGGCCAGAAGTCCGATCACATCGCGGTGCATGAAATTGACCAGGCCAGCGGCGAGCTGACCACGCTGGCACGTTATCCGGTGGGCAAAGGCCCGATGTGGGTCAGCGTGCTGGCGAAGTAATTCGGCGGTCAGACGAGTATGGAAAAAGCGCGGTTCGGTTGAGCCGCGCTTTTTTATGGGTGGGAGATCAGTTGAACATCACTGTCAGCGTGGCGCTGCCGAGGCTGTGGAAATGCACGTTAAAGCCCACCAGCGCGCCGCTGGAACCTTCATCCACCTCAATGCTTTCTACGTCCAGCGCATGCACGGTGAACTGATAGCGGTGGCTTTCGCCATTCGGCGGCGCTGCGCCGCCGTAACCGGTCGAGCCGAAGTCGGTACGGGTTTGCAGCGCGGCGCTCGGCAGCGGCGCTTTACCGGAGCCTGCGCCCTGCGGCAGCTCACGCACGTCGGCCGGAATATTGGCCACCACCCAGTGCCACCAGCCAGAGCCGGTCGGGGCATCGGGATCGTACAGGGTGACGACGAAGCTCTTGGTGCCGGCGGGCACGCCGTCCCAGGCCAGGTGCGGCGACAGGTTATCGCCGTGGTAGCCCATGCCGTTGAAGACCTGCGTCTGCGGCATTGTGCCGCCGTCCTGCAGATCGTTGCTGTACAAACGAAAAGCCATAATGACTCCCAGTTGTCGATAAACGCGGACCCTTAAGCTAGATCTTTTCGGTGGAACAATACAACCCCTTGCGCCAACGGCGGACGGTTGATCTCGACAGTGACATGCACCAGTTCGGGATGCGTGGCCAACAGTTGGCGCACCCGATCGGCGGTGAGGGCGCGATCGGCGCTGCTCAGGGCGAGGACGCAATGATATTTTCCTTTGCCGATGCGGCCTACATGCAGATCGGTCAGCGTGAGCGCGTGGCCGGAAGCGGCCAGGGCCTGGCGGATGTCTTGCGCCACGGGGGCGTCCATTTCGGCATCCAGCAAAATCTTTCCGCTATCGCGCATCAGGCTATAGGCCCAGGCGGCCACCATCACCGCGCCGACGATGCCCATCAGCGGATCGAGCCAGGCGGCGCCCCAAAGCTTACCGCCGAACAGCGCGATGAGCGTCAGTACCGAGGTGGCGGCGTCGGCGAGCACGTGAACATAGGCGGAACGCAGGTTGAGGTCATGATGAGTGTCGTCGTGGTCATCCCCGTGATGATGATGATGGCCGCCACCGCGCAACAGCCAGGCGCAGAGCAGGTTGACGGCCAGCCCGATCGCGCCGATGGCGATGGCTTCGTTGTAATGAATCGGGCTGGGATTCAGCAGCCGCTGCCCAGACTGAAACAGCATCAGCGCCGCCACCAGCACCAACAACACCGCGCTGGTGTAACCGGCCAGCACTTCGATCTTCCAGGTGCCGAGGCTAAAGCGGCGATCTTTGGCCAGCCGGCGTGCGGCGCCGTAAGCCAGCACCGACAGGCCCAGCGCCAGCGCGTGCGAACTCATGTGCCAGCCGTCGGCCAGCAGCGCCATCGAGTTAAACAGCCAGCCGCCGGCGATCTCGATAGCCATCATACTGGCGGTGAGTATCACCGCCCATCTGGTGTTTCTTTCGGCCAATGGGTTACCATCGTCAAAAACGTGGCTGTGTTCGCGGTGCAAAACGGGCGCGTGAGACGTCATGGTGAAGTTCCTCAGCAAAAGATAGTGTGCTGAAATATACTATACCCCAGTATAGTAAATAACAATCAGGCGGAAATGATGAGCCATACCCACAGAGATCAAAAGAAGCTGTTGGCGCGGGTGCGCCGCATTAAAGGGCAGGCCGAAGCGCTGGAACGCGCGCTGGAGAGCGGCGGCGAATGTTCGGCTGTTCTGCAGCAGATCGCGGCGGTGCGCGGCGCGGTCAACGGTTTGATGGCGCAGGTGCTGGAAGGGCATGTGCGCGAACATCTGGCTGCCGCGGACGCTACGCCGCAGCAGCGCGAGCAGGACATCGAGCAATTGATGACCGTTTTACGTTCTTATATGAAGTAATCATGATTTCACTGAAAAAACGCACGCCGTGGTTCGGCTGGCTGCGCCGTTGGGCCAAAGGCATCAAGCGCGATATTTACGCGCTGTGGCTGGCCGCCCGTGATAAGCGCACCCCGTGGTACGTCAAGCTGATCGCGCTGCTGGTGGCCGGCTATGCGATCTCGCCGATCGATTTGATCCCGGATTTTATTCCGGTGTTGGGCTATCTGGACGATGTGATCATCGTGCCGTTGGGCATCATGCTGGCGGTTCGCCTGATCCCCAAGCCGCTGATGGCCGAGCTGCGCGAGAAGGCGCAAAAACGCGTCGACAACCCCACCGGCCGCATGGCGGCGGCGATGATCATTTTACTCTGGCTGCTGTGTCTGGGGTTGCTGGCCCGCTATCTGGACCAGCATTGGTAAGGCATTAACGCGCGGCGGCGGCCACGGCGGCGGTCAGGCGGCTGAGCTGTTCCGCTTCGATGATGTAAGGCGGCATCAGGTAAATCAGCTTGCCGAACGGCCGGATCCATACCCCGCGCTCGACGAACCCGCGCTGCAGCTCGGCGACATTCACCGGTTCGCGCATTTCCACCACGCCAATCGCCCCCAGCACCCGCACGTCCGCCACCTTCGGCAGCGCCGCCAACGGCAGCAGTTCCTGTTTCAGCTGGGCTTCGATGGCGCTCACCTGCGCCTGCCAGCGATTTTCCGCCAGCAGCGCCATGCTGGCGTCCGCCACCGCGCAGGCCAACGGATTGCCCATAAAGGTCGGGCCGTGCATAAAACAGCCGGCCGCGCCGTTGCTGATGGTTTCCGCCACATGGCGGGTGGTCAGGGTGGCGGACAGGGTCATGTAACCGCCGGTCAGCGCCTTGCCCAGGCAGAGAATGTCCGGCACCACCTGCGCGTGCTCGCAGGCGAACAGCTTGCCGGTGCGGCCGAAGCCGGTGGCGATCTCGTCGGCGATCAGCAGCACCCGATGGCGATCGCACAGCTCGCGCACCCGCTTGAGGTAGGTTGGGTGGTAGATGCGCATGCCGCCGGCGCCTTGCACCACCGGTTCCAGGATCACCGCCGCCACTTCACCGGCGTGCTGCTCCAGCAGCGCGGCGAACGGTGCAATATCTTCTTCACGCCATTCTTCGTCGAAGCGGCACTGCGGCGCGGTCGCGAACAGGTGCGGCGCCAGATAGCCCTGATAGAGGCTGTGCATCGAGTTGTCCGGATCGCAGACCGACATCGCGCCGAAGGTATCGCCGTGATAGCCGTGGCGCAGCGTCAGGATGCGCTGCCGGCGCTCGCCGCGCGCCTGCCAGTACTGCAGCGCCATCTTCAACGACACTTCCACCGCCACCGAACCGGAGTCTGCCAGGAACACGCACTGCAGCGCCTCTGGCGTCATTTCCACCAGCCGACGGCACAACGAGATGGCGGACGGATGGGTAATACCGCCGAACATCACGTGTGACATCTTCTCCAACTGCTGGCTGGCGGCCTGATTCAGGTGCGGATGGTTGTAACCGTGGATCGCCGCCCACCAGGAGGACATGCCGTCCACCAGACGCCGGCCGTCCGCCAGCTGCAGTTCGACGCCGCTGGCCGATTCGATCGGGTAACAGGGTAACGGGCGGCTCATGGAGGTGTAGGGGTGCCAGATATGGCGTTGGTCAAACGCTAGGTCGGAAGCGGTCACAGACATACTTGTAAACCAAATTGAATTAAGATTGGTTGACAGTATATCCACAATATTTAAACTGGCGACACTTTTTCGTTTTGGAGACGCCATGATGGCCGACCGCATTCACTGGACAGTAGGGCAAGCCCAGGCCCTGTTTGATAAACCGCTGCTGGAACTGCTGTTCGAAGCGCAAACCGTACACCGCCAGCACTTCGACCCGCGTCAGGTGCAGGTCAGCACGCTGCTGTCGATCAAGACCGGCGCTTGCCCGGAAGACTGTAAATACTGCCCGCAGAGCTCACGCTACAAGACCGGCCTGGAGTCGGAGCGGTTGATGCAGGTCGAGCAGGTGCTGGAATCGGCACGCAAGGCCAGAGCGAACGGCTCGACCCGTTTTTGCATGGGCGCGGCGTGGAAGAACCCGCACGAGCGCGATATGCCTTATCTGCAGCAGATGGTGCAGGGCGTGAAAGCGATGGGCATGGAAACCTGCATGACGCTGGGCACGCTTGACGGCACTCAGGCTGAACGGCTGGCGGAGGCCGGGCTGGATTACTACAACCATAACCTCGACACCTCGCCGGAGTTCTACGGCAGCATCATCACCACCCGCAGCTACCAGGAACGCCTGGATACGCTCGACAAGGTGCGCGACGCCGGCATCAAAGTGTGCTCCGGCGGCATCGTCGGGCTGGGGGAAACGGTGCGCGATCGCGCCGGGTTGCTGGTGCAGCTGGCTAACCTGCCGAAACCGCCGGAGAGCGTGCCGATCAACATGTTGGTGAAGGTAAAAGGCACGCCGCTGGCGGATAACGACGACGTCGATCCGTTCGATTTCATCCGCACCATCGCGGTAGCGCGCATCATGATGCCGTCCTCTTATGTCCGCCTTTCCGCCGGCCGTGAACAGATGAACGAACAGACGCAGGCGATGTGCTTTATGGCCGGCGCCAACTCGATCTTCTACGGTTGCAAGCTGCTGACCACGCCGAACCCGGAAGAAGACAAGGATCTGCAGCTGTTCCGCAAGCTGGGGCTGAACCCGCAGCAGACCGCCACCGAACATGGCGACAACCAGCAACAGCAGGTGCTGGCTAAGCAGCTGCTGAACGCCGATACCGCCGAGTTTTACAACGCGGCGCTGTGATGAGCTGGCAACAACGTATCGAACAGGCGCTGGCAGAACGGCGTCTCAACGCCGCCTACCGTCGGCGACAGACCACCGAGGGCGGCAACGGCCGCCAGATCCGGCTCGGCGATCGTCTCTATCTGAACTTCTCGGGCAACGACTATCTGGGGCTGAGCCAGGATGCGCGGGTGATCGCCGCCTGGCAGCAGGGCGCGCAGCGTTACGGCGTCGGCAGCGGCGGGTCGGGCCACGTCACCGGCTTTAGCGTGGCGCATCAGGCGCTGGAAGAGCAACTGGCGGCGTGGCTCGGCTATCCGCGCGCGCTGCTGTTCATCTCCGGCTATGCCGCCAATCAGGCGGTGCTGGCGGCGTTGATGCAGAAGGGCGATCGCATTTTGGCCGATCGCCTCAGCCACGCCTCGCTGCTGGAGGCGGCGGCGCAGTCGCCGGCCGAGCTGCGCCGGTTCCAGCACAATCAGCCGCAGGCCTTGGCGGATCTGCTGGCCAAACCCTGCGACGGGCAGCGGCTGGCGGTGACCGAAGGGGTGTTCAGCATGGACGGCGACGGCGCACCGTTGGCGGAGCTGCATCGCTTAACCCGTGCGGCGGGCGCCTGGCTGATGGTGGACGATGCCCACGGCGTCGGCGTGCGCGGTGAGCAAGGCCGCGGCAGCTGCTGGCAGCAGGGCGTGCGCCCTGAACTGCTGGTGGCGACCTTCGGCAAGGCGTTCGGCGTCAGCGGCGCAGCAGTGCTGTGCGATGAGGCGACCGCCGAGTATCTGCTGCAGTTCGCCCGCCATCTAATCTACAGCACCGCAATGCCGCCGGCGCAGGCCTGCGCGCTGCAGGCGGCGCTGGCCTGCATTCGCGAGGGCGATGAACTGCGCGCCCGGCTGCAGGACAACATTCGGCGTTTCCGTCAGGGCGCGGCGCCGCTGGCGCTGACCCTGACGGATTCCGACACCGCCATCCAGCCGCTGCTGGTGGGGGATAATCAGCGCGCGCTCGATCTGGCGACCCGCCTGCGCGAGTGCGGACTGTGGGTGAGCGCCATTCGCCCGCCGACGGTGCCGCCGGGCGGCGCGCGGCTACGCATTACCCTGACGGCGGCGCATCAGCCGCAGGATATCGATCGCCTGCTGGAGGTGCTGAATGACGTCAGCCAATGACACGGTGAACAAACAGGCGGTCGCCTCGGCCTTCAGCCGCGCGGCCGGCAGCTACGACGCCGCCGCCGCGCTGCAGCGTGATGTTGGCGAGCGCTTACTGGGGATGGGGAGTCCCCATCCGGGCGAGCAGCTGCTGGATGCCGGCTGCGGCACCGGCTATTTCAGCCGCCTGTGGCGCGAGCGCGGCAAGCAGGTGACCGCGCTCGATTTGGCGCCGGGCATGCTGGAGGTCGCCCGCCAACGGCAG
Organism: Serratia bockelmannii; assembly: GCF_051803255.1. Taxonomy (NCBI): domain Bacteria; kingdom Pseudomonadati; phylum Pseudomonadota; class Gammaproteobacteria; order Enterobacterales; family Yersiniaceae; genus Serratia; species Serratia bockelmannii. The sequence continues at coordinate 1,308,022 of NZ_CP196512.1, forward strand.
GCGGCGCACCATTATCTGCTGGGCGATATCGAACAGGTACCGCTGCCCGATGCGGCGATGGACATCTGTTTCAGCAGCCTGGTGGTGCAGTGGTGCAGCGATCTGCCCGCCGCGCTGGCGGAGCTGTATCGCGTGACCCGCCCCGGCGGCGTGATCCTGTTTTCCACGTTGGCGGCGGGATCGCTGCAGGAATTGGGGGACGCCTGGCAACAGGTGGACGGCGAGCGCCACGTGAACGCCTTCCTGCCGCTGGCGCAGATCCGCGCCGCCTGTGCTGAATACCGGCACGAGCTGGTCACGGAGTTACGCACCCTGAACTACCCGGACGTGATGACGCTGATGCGTTCGCTCAAGGGCATCGGGGCGACGCATCTGCATCAGGGGCGCGAGGGCGGCCTGATGTCGCGAGGCCGTCTCGCCGCGTTGCAGGCGGCTTACCCGTGCCGGCAGGGGCAGTTCCCCCTCAGCTATCATCTGGCTTATGGAGTGATTTATCGTGATTAAACGTTGGTTCGTGACCGGCACCGACACCGAGGTGGGGAAGACCGTTGCCAGCAGCGCCTTGTTGCAGGCCGCCAACCGGGCGGGCTACCGCAGCGCCGGCTATAAGCCGGTGGCCTCCGGCAGCGAGATGACCGCCGAGGGGCTGCGCAACGGCGACGCGCTGGCGCTGCAAGCCAACAGCGGCGTGGCGCTCCGTTACGACGAAGTGAACCCTTACGTTTTTGCCGAACCGACCTCGCCGCATATCGTCAGCGCCGATGAAGGTCGGCCGATCGACGCGGCGCGGCTGTCCGACGGCCTGCGCCGGCTGGAGCAGCGCGCCGACTGGGTGCTGGTCGAAGGCGCCGGCGGGTGGTTTACTCCGCTGTCGGCGGAGTACACCTTCGCCGACTGGGTGCAGCAGGAACAATTGCCGGTGATCCTGGTGGTGGGCATTAAACTGGGCTGCATCAACCACGCAGTGCTGACGGCGCTGGCGGTGCAACAGGCGGGGTTGACGCTGGCCGGTTGGATCGCCAACGACGTGGCGCCCCCGGGGCGGCGGCATCAGGAATACCTGGCCACGCTGCGCCGCATGCTGCCCGCGCCGCTGCTGGGCGAAATACCGCACCTGCCGCAGGCCGAACGGGCGCCGCTGGGGGAGTATCTGGATATCAGCCTGCTATAAACAAACGCCCCATGAGGGGGACTCCCCCTCATCTTCCTTCCTGTCCCGCCAGCCCGGCGCCGATCAGCGCCTCATCCAGCTGCGCCAGCGCGCCGTGCGCCACGGTGCGACCGCTATCCAACAGACAAAAACGATCCGCCACCCGGCGCACGAACGGCAGCTGATGCTCTACCAGTAAAATGGTCATGCCCAACTCATAGTTGAGCCTGCGGATCACGTTGCCGATGTCGGCGGCGATTGAAGGGGGCACGCCCGTCGTCGGTTCGTCGAGGATCAGCAGCGCCGGCTCCTGCGCCAGCGCACGACCGATCGCCAACTGGCGTTGAGCGCCTTCGCACAGATCGCCGGCGCGGCGGGTACGCATCTGGCGCAAATTGGGAAACAGGCTGTAGATCAGCGGCGGAATGCGGCGAGGGGCACCGCGCCCGGCCATCTGCGCCACCTGCAGATTCTCCTCCACGCTCAGCTGCGAGAAGAGTTGCCGCCCTTGCGGGACGAGGCTGATGCCGAGTGCGGCGCGGCGCTCCATCGGTTGCAGCAGCAGATTTTGCGGCGGCTGATCCGCGGGCTGCCAGGTCATGCTGCCGCTCACCACCGGCACATGCCCCATGATGCAATTGACCAGCGTGGTCTTGCCCACGCCGTTGCGCCCAAGCAGCACGGTACACTGGCCGCGCGGCAGCTCCAGGTTGATGTCCCACAGGGTATGATTTTGCCCGTAAAATTGATTGACCGATCTCAGGCTCAGCATTTGGCATTCTCCTCATAGACACAGGCGCCCATCCACTCGTTGGTGGGGTGCAACAAAGGCCGCATTGGCGGTTGATTTCCCGAGTGTGGCAATGTCTGGAACAAAATGCCGTCCATCCGATTCACCTGAGCAATGTCTGCGGTGGACGGAAAGACAGTCAGTATGTCGTGAAAAACGACGTTTATGACGACTTGGTGTCGTTCTCGCGCTTTTACGAGGGGTAGCCAGGCGGCGGTTGCACGCCGCATTCGGCAGCGCATTATGCTGTCGCGCCTCGTTCGCACGCTGAAAGATAAAGCAACTCCCAGGCCAGTTTTGCTACTGGCCGAAAAGGGGGGATGTTATCGCTTTGTTAACCCTCTGCCAGGCCTGATGCGCTCTGCCGCGGTGGCCTGAAAATACGCCGAGAAGTTAACCCGGACGTTTTTTGCACTCATGTGGTGCCCTTTGGTGAGGACATGGTGCAAGGCATTGTGCCGCCGTCAAGAGCGATCCGCGAGAAAGGGGCCGATGCGATTTTGGCAATGGGGATTTTTAGTATTAATCGGCATAAACAAAGCGATATTTTTATGAAAAAATAACTAAAAAAGCCATTTTAGCGGGTGTAAAGGGCGAAAAGCTTTCTTTCCGTAACTCCCGCCCCGGGCGGGACGGTGAGAGTTATCCACTATTCCTGTGGATAACCTTGTGTATTAGATTTAGAAAAACGCTGTAAAGCGAGAGCGGACGCGGGTTCTGTTCGCTTTGCCCGCATTCTCGTCTTTTTATTAAAACTTTTATATATCAATATATTAACTAAAATCAAGACGCAGGGGTATTGATCAGGTCTCTATGTATGATTTTTCGACGCGGTGCTATCAATAAGTTAATTCGCGGCAAGTTCTGGGGATAAATCTGTTATTGACAATAAAAATGTCACCCGGCTGTAACGTCACGGTGCAATGACATTGCCGCAGTGCCGGGTGCAGCGACGAATCCGCTTGAAGCTGGTTTTATATCCAGTATCATGGGCACTGGCGCAAATCGCCGACACTTTCCATAATTAGGGGCCATATCCGGCGCAGAGCCGGCTGGCCGCCTGAGCGCGCGCATCTCCACAGGGTAGCCGAGCAATGAGTAAACTTTTCAAACTGCATTCCGAGTTCAAACCGGCCGGCGATCAGCCGGAAGCCATCCGCAAGCTGGAAGAGGGGCTGGAAGACGGCCTGGCGCACCAGACGCTGCTGGGGGTTACCGGTTCGGGCAAGACGTTCACTATCGCCAACGTGATAGCCGATCTGAATCGGCCGACCATGGTACTGGCGCCGAACAAGACGCTGGCGGCGCAGCTGTACGGTGAAATGAAAGCGTTTTTCCCGGAGAATGCGGTGGAGTACTTCGTCTCCTACTACGACTACTACCAGCCGGAAGCCTACGTGCCCAGCTCCGACACCTTCATTGAAAAAGATGCTTCGGTGAACGAGCACATCGAGCAGATGCGTCTTTCCGCCACCAAGGCACTGCTGGAGCGGCGCGACGTGGTGGTGGTGGCGTCGGTGTCGGCGATCTACGGCCTGGGCGATCCGGATCTTTACCTGAAGATGATGCTGCACCTGACTCAGGGCATGATCATCGATCAGCGATCCATTTTGCGCCGCCTGGCGGAGCTGCAGTATTCCCGCAACGATCAGGCTTTCCAGCGCGCCACCTTCCGCGTGCGCGGCGAGGTGATCGATATCTTCCCGGCGGAATCAGACGAGCTGGCGCTGCGCGTCGAACTGTTCGATGAAGAAGTGGAACGGCTGTCGCTGTTCGATCCGCTGACCGGGCAGATTGAGCAGGTGGTGCCGCGTTTTACCATCTACCCGAAATCGCACTACGTGACGCCGCGTGAGCGGATCATGCAGGCGATGGAAGAGATCAAGGTTGATCTGGCGGACCGCCGCAAGGTGCTGCTGGCCAACAGCAAGCTGCTGGAAGAGCAGCGCCTGACGCAGCGCACCCAGTTCGATCTGGAGATGATGAACGAGCTGGGTTACTGCTCGGGCATCGAAAACTACTCGCGCTATCTGTCCGGGCGCGCCGAGGGCGAGCCGCCGCCGACGCTGTTCGACTACCTGCCGGCGGACGGCCTGCTGGTGGTCGACGAATCCCACGTGACCATTCCGCAGATCGGCGCGATGTTCAAGGGCGACCGCGCGCGCAAGGAAACGCTGGTGGAGTACGGCTTCCGTTTGCCGTCGGCGCTGGACAACCGCCCGCTGCGCTTCGAGGAGTTCGAGGCGCTGGCGCCGCAGACCATCTATGTTTCCGCGACGCCGGGCAAATATGAGCTGGAGAAATCCGGCGGCGATCTGATCGATCAGGTGGTGCGGCCGACCGGGTTGCTGGATCCGATCGTGGAAGTGCGACCGGTCGCCACCCAGGTGGACGATCTGCTCTCCGAGATCCGCAAGCGCGCGACGATCAACGAGCGCGTGCTGGTGACCACCCTGACTAAACGCATGGCGGAAGACCTGACCGAATACCTGGAAGAGCATGGCGAGCGCGTGCGCTACCTGCACTCGGACATCGATACCGTGGAACGGGTCGAAATCATCCGTGACCTGCGTCTGGGCGAGTTCGACGTGCTGGTGGGCATCAACCTGTTGCGTGAGGGGCTCGACATGCCTGAGGTGTCGCTGGTGGCGATTCTGGACGCCGACAAGGAAGGCTTCCTGCGTTCCGAGCGTTCGCTGATCCAGACCATCGGCCGCGCGGCACGTAACCTGAACGGCAAGGCGATCCTGTATGGCGATCGCATCACCGATTCGATGGCCAAGGCGATCGGTGAAACCGAGCGGCGCCGCGCCAAGCAGCAGGCCTACAACGAAGCCAACGGCATCGTGCCGCAGGGGCTGAACAAGAAGATCGGCGACATTCTGCAGATCGGCCAACCGGTCAACCGCACCAAGAGCAAAGGCAAGGGCAAGGCGGTGGAGGGCGGCGCTCAGCTGCAGAACCTCACGCCGAAAGCGCTGGATCAGAAAATTCGCGATCTGGAAGCGCAGATGTACACCCACGCGCAAAACCTGGAGTTCGAGCAGGCGGCTGCGCTGCGCGACGAAATCCACCAGCTGCGCGAGCAGTTCATCGCGATTTCCTGACCGTTGGACGGCGCCCGCGCCGTGGGCGTCAAAATTCCTTGTCGGCCGCGCCAAAGCTGTTATGGTGTGCGGCCCGATTTGACCACGAAGAGTACCGAACATGAGCCAACACCAGTCTAAAGACCCGCTGCACGGCGTAACGCTGGAGCAACTGCTGAATAAACTGGTGGATCACTATGGTTGGTCCGAACTGGGCGCGCGCATTCGCATCAACTGCTTCCGCAGCGATCCGAGCATCAAGTCCAGCCTGAAGTTTTTGCGTCGCACGCCCTGGGCGCGCAAAGAGGTGGAAGATCTGTATATCGATATGGTCAGCCATCCCGCCCCAGCCAGCGATAATCCCTGGCTGCGCGGGCGAGACGGTTAAATTCGGTCAGCGGTGCGCGGCCAGCTCCACCAGCGCGTGATCCAGCGCCTGGCGCAGCAGCTGGCGATCGTGGCGGTAGGGGATGTCGCTCGCTTCCAGCGGTTGCTGAATCACCACCCGATCCTGCACTTCACTGGCATCCACCGCCGGGCCGACGATCAGCGCATCGATCATCCGGCGGCCGATCTTCTCTTCCATCAGCGTCAGCTTATCCTTTAACGACAGCGCCGCGGCGGCCACGCTCAGCTCGCGGCCGAGGTTGCCGATATAGATCATGCTGGCGCTGCTGCGGCGCAGCGCCTGGGTGAGATCGTCCAGCAGCAGCAGCGGCATCAGGCTGGTGAGGAAGCTGCCCGGCCCGATCAGGATCACGTCGGCCTGTGCGATGGCGTCCAGCGCTTCGCGCGTGGCGTTGACCGGGGGCGACAGCATCAGCTCCTGCGGCATGTGGGCCAGTTGATCGACATTCACTTCACCGTAAACGTGATTGCCTTCGTGATCGTGCGCCATCAAATCCACCGGCTGCTCCGACATCGGGATCAGCGCCGCGTCCACCTTCAGCAAGCTGCGCACCAGATTGATCGCTTCCAGCGGGCGCACGCTCAGGTGATCCAGCGCTTTCAGCATCAGGTTGCCCAGGTTATGGCCGGCCAGTTCGCCGTTGCCGCTGAAACGGTATTCGAACATCGCCGAGGCGACGCTCGGTTCGGTGATCAGCTGGTTGAGACAGTTGCGGGTATCGCCCCAGGCAATGCCGCCTTCCGAACGGCGGATGCGGCCGGTGGAACCGCCGTTGTCGGTGGTGGTGACGATGCCGGTCAGGCGGGAGCCTAAGGACGACAGGGCCGACATCACACGGCCCAGGCCGTGTCCGCCGCCCAACGCCACCACGCGGTCGAGATCGGCCAGGGTACGATTACGCATAAATTTCCTTACAAAGGGTCTGAACTGCCCGCATAAGGTAGCGGATCCGGCATAAAAACGCGATAAAGAGTGTCATTTGCGTGATTCTGGTCAATTCGTCCACGCAAGCGATGTTTATCATGGTTTACCCGAATAGGCGGCGTCTAAAAACGCTGTATAGGCAATTATATAGCGAATTAACGCGTTGGCTATCGTTGCCGATTAGCGCTAGAATTCTGCTGAAAACCACGGTTTCATTCCGGCTACTCAAGGTAGCGGGAAGAGAAATCAAACTCCTAGCCCCTGCGCCTACGTTGTTCATCCGGAACGATATGGCGCCTGGGCCGTGGCGAAGTTAGCCACCAGGGTGCAGAGGGGAAACGCTCGCATCTCCCGACTTTGGAAAGGTGTTATGGTACCGCAACTCATTGATGCTTATGAGCGCAAGTTCTATTACCTGCGTTTGTCGATCACCGACGTGTGCAACTTTCGTTGCACCTATTGTCTGCCCGACGGCTACAAGCCGAGCGGCAGCCCGAAAAGCTTCCTGTCGCTGGATGAAATCCGCCGCGTCAGCCGCGCGTTTGCCGAACTGGGCACCGAAAAGGTGCGCCTGACCGGCGGCGAGCCTTCGCTGCGCCGCGATTTTACCGAGATCATCGCCGCCGTGCGGGAAAACCCGGCCATCCGTACCCTGGCGGTCACCACTAACGGCTACCGTCTGGCGCGCGACGTCGCCGCCTGGCGTGACGCCGGTCTGACGGCGATCAACGTCAGCGTCGACAGCCTGGATCCCCGCCAGTTTCACGCCATCACCGGCCAGGACAAGTTCCGCCAGGTGATGGACGGCATCGACGCCGCCTTCAGCGCCGGTTTCAGCAAGGTCAAGGTCAACGCGGTGCTGATGCGCGACGTCAATCACCAGCAACTTGGCGCCTTTCTCGCCTGGATCAAGGATCGGCCGATCCAGCTGCGCTTTATCGAACTGATGGAAACCGGCGAGGGCGGCGAGCTGTTTCGCAAACACCACGTTTCCGGCGAAGTGATTCGCCGGCAGTTGGAGCAGCAGGGCTGGCAGCGCCAGGCGCGCGGTCGCAGCGACGGTCCGGCGCAGGTGTTCAGCCACCCGGACTACCAGGGTGAGGTGGGTCTTATCATGCCGTATGAAAAAGATTTCTGCGCCAGCTGCAACCGGCTGCGCGTTTCTTCCATCGGCAATCTGCACCTGTGTCTGTTCGGCGAGCAGGGGGTGCCTCTGCGCGATCTGCTGGCGGATGACGGCCAGCTCGACGCGCTGAAGGCGCGCATCCAGAGTGGGCTGCTGAGCAAGAAGCAGACCCATTTCCTGCATCAGGGCAACAGCGGGATCACCCAGAACCTGTCGTTTATCGGCGGCTGACAGCCAATAGGAGCTTATTGAACCATGAGCCATGCGAGCAGCGAGTTTATTCCGGCGCATATCGCCATCCTGACCGTGTCCGACAGCCGCGGCGCGGCGGAAGACACCTCCGGCCAATATCTGCAGGACGCGGCGCAGGAAGCCGGCCATCAGGTGGTGGATCGCGCCATCGTCAAAGATGACATTTACCAGATCCGCGCACGGGTTTCCGCGTGGATCGCCGATGACAACGTGCAGGCGGTGCTGATCACCGGCGGCACTGGTTTTACCGCGCGCGACAACACGCCGGAAGCGCTGTTGCCGCTGTTCGACAGAGAGGTGGAAGGGTTCGGCGAACTGTTCCGCATGGTGTCGTACGAAGAGATCGGCACCGCGACGATCCAGTCGCGCGCGCTGGCCGGCCTGGCGAACCGCACGGTGATTTTCGCCATGCCGGGCTCCACCCGCGCCTGCCGCACCGCCTGGGAGCGGATTATCGAAGAGCAGTTGGACGCGCGCCATCGCCCGTGCAACTTCCAGCCCCATTTGAAGAAGCCCTGAGTCATGACACAGCTAACCCACATTAACGCCGCCGGCGAAGCCCATATGGTCGACGTATCCGCCAAGGCCGAAACGGTGCGCGAGGCGCGCGCCGAAGCCTTCGTCGAGATGTTGCCCGCCACGCTGGCGATGATCGTCGACGGCAGCCATCACAAGGGCGACGTGTTCGCCACGGCGCGCATCGCCGGCATTCAGGCGGCCAAACGCACCTGGGAACTGATCCCGCTGTGCCACCCGCTGATGTTGAGCAAAGTCGAAGTGCAGCTAGAGGCGCAAACGGAGCACAGCCGGGTACGCATCGAAACCTGCTGCCGGCTGACCGGCAAAACCGGCGTCGAGATGGAAGCGCTGACCGCCGCCTCGGTGGCGGCATTGACCATCTATGACATGTGCAAAGCGGTACAGAAAGACATGGTGATCGGCCCGGTGCGCCTGCTGGCGAAAAGCGGCGGCAAATCCGGTGATTTTAAGGTGAACGCATGATCGATATTCTTTTCTTCGCGCAGGTGCGCGAACTGGTGGGCACCGGCGCGCTGTCGATGCCGGCGGATTACCCGACCGTCGAGGCGCTGCGCCAGGCGCTGTGTGCGCGCGGCGATCGCTGGGCGCTGGCGCTGGAATCCGGCAAGCTGTTGGCGGCGGTCAATCAGTCGCTGGTGGCGGCGGATCACCCGCTACGCGCCGGCGATGAAGTGGCCTTCTTCCCGCCGGTTACCGGGGGGTAAGCATGGAAAATACCCGCATTCGCGTGGGCGAAGCGCCGTTCAACGTCGGCGATGAGTACCAGTGGCTGGCGCAGTGCGACGCCGATGGCGCGGTGGTGACCTTCACCGGCAAGGTGCGCAACCATAACCTTGGGGACGACGTCAGCGCGCTGACGCTGGAACACTACCCCGGCATGACCGAGAAGGCGCTGGCGGAGATCGTGGCCGAGGCGCGCAGCCGTTGGCCGCTGCAGCGCGTGACGGTGATCCACCGCGTCGGTGCGCTGTATCCCGGCGACGAGATCGTGTTCGTCGGCGTGACCGGCGCACACCGCAGCATGGCGTTCGCCGCCAGCGAATTCATCATGGACTATCTGAAGACCCGCGCCCCGTTCTGGAAGCGCGAAGCCACGGGCCAGGGTGATCGTTGGGTGGACGCTCGCGACAGCGATCGCGAGGCCGCGCAACGCTGGCACGACGCGGCTAAATAACGCGTCAACAGCGGAAACAAATCAAGACCTTTGCCGCTTTCGCGCGGCCTATTCTGTGGTACGCTTATAGCAGGCGAAGCCCCGTTCGCGGGGCTTCGGAATCTTGTTTATAACGCAAAAGGTAACCGTCATGGACCGATATCCACGCTCTAATGGTTCAATCGTCGAACGTGCCAACAGCGGCATTCAGGCCTACATGGCGCAGGTTTACGGCTGGATGACCTGCGGTCTGCTGCTGACGGCGTTCGTTTCCTGGTATGCGGCCAATACGCCCGCGATCCTCAACTTCATCTTCTCCAGCCAGATCACCTTCTTCGGTCTGATCATCGCCCAGTTGGCGCTGGTGTTCGTGATTTCCGGCATGGTCAACCGCCTGAGCGGCGCGGTGGCCACCTCGCTGTTCATGCTGTACTCGGCGCTGACCGGGCTGACGCTGTCGAGCATCTTCATCGCCTACACCTACAGCTCGATCGCCAGCACTTTCGTAGTCACCGCCGGCATGTTCGGCGCGATGAGCCTGTACGGCTACACCACCAAGCGCGATCTGAGCGGCTTCGGCAGCATGTTGTTCATGGCGCTGATCGGCATCGTGCTGGCTTCGCTGGTGAACATCTGGCTGAAAAGCACCGCGCTGATGTGGGCGATTACCTACATCGGGGTGGTGGTGTTCGTCGGTCTGACCGCCTACGACACGCAAAAACTCAAGGCGATGGGTGAGCAGCTGAACGCCGATGATAAAGACAGCTTCCGCAAGTACGCCATCGTCGGCGCGCTGACGCTGTATCTCGACTTCATCAACCTGTTCCTGATGTTGCTGCGCATTTTCGGCAACCGCCGCTAAATCCCTTGTCTTTCAAGCCTTAGGGTATCTGGCGATCAAAAAGCTCTGCATGTGACATGCAGAGCTTTTTTTATGCGATCTTGCGGCGGAACAGCGCGTAGGCGGCGCTGCCGGTGGTGGCGGTGATCACCAGCAGCGGCCACAGGCTGCGCCAGATAATGCTGAAGCTGGCGTCCTTCAGGTAGATCTGCTTGGTGATGTCGGTGAAGTGGCGTATCGGGTTCACCCAGGTCAGATCCTGCAGCCACACCGGCATATTCTCCACCGGCGAGACGTAACCTGAGAGCAGGATCGCCGGCATCATGAACACGAACACGCCGATAAACGCCTGCTGCTGAGTGGCGCACAGCGACGAGATCAGCAGGCCGAAACCCACCAGCGACAGCCCGTAGATCAACATGGTGGCGTAGAACAGCAGCAGCGATCCAGCGAACGGGATCTGATACAGGAAGATGCCGATCAACAGCACGATGCTGGCCTGGAAGCTGGCGACGATCAGCGCCGGCACCGCCTTGCCGATAAAGATCTGCCAGGTGGTGAGCGGCGAGACCAGCAGCTGTTCCAGCGTGCCCTGTTCGCGTTCGCGCGCCACCGACAGCGAGGTGACGATCAGCACGCCGATGGTGGTGATCATGGCGATCAGCGACGGCACCACGAACCATTTGTAGTCCAGATTCGGGTTATACCAGTTGCGCACCACCAGCTCGCTGTTGTTGGGTTTGGCGCGGTTGCCGAGCAGCTCCTTCTGATATTCCTGCACGATCTGCTGTACGTAGTTGGCGGCGATCTGCGCGCTGTTGGAGTTGCGCCCGTCGAGCAGCAGCTGCAGCGGCGCGGTGTTGCCGGTGGCGATATCGCGCGAGAACTGCGCCGGGAAGCGGATCAGCAGCAGCGCCCGTTGGTTATCGATGGTGGTCTTTATCTCCTGCGGGCTGCGCAGCAGCAGCACGTGTTGAAAGGCCTTGGCCTTGGCGAAGCGCTGGGTCAACTCCACCGAGGCCTGGCCGCTGTCTTCGCTGTAGACCGCGATGGTGGCGTTGGTGACTTCCAGCGTCGCGGCGAACGGGAACAGCAGCACCTGCAGGATCACCGGCATGATTAAAATGGCACGGGTTTGCGGATCGCGCAGCAGCGCCTGCATTTCCTTGATGATGAGCGTCAACAGACGATGAAACATCGCTCTTTCTCCTCAATCCAGCCGGCGCTGGGTTTTCCAGGCCGTCAGGCCGATGAACACCACGGCGGAAGCAATCAGGAACAACAGATTGATCACCAGCACGGTGCCGACGTTACCCGCCAGGAACAGCGTTTGCAGCGTGCTGACGAAGTAGCGCGCCGGAATGATGTAGGTCACCGCGCGCACGATGGCTGGCATGCTGTCGATCTGGAAGATGAAGCCGGACAGCATGATCGACGGCAGGAAGGCGGCGTTCAGCGCCACCATCGCCGCATTGAACTGGTTGCGGGTGAGGGTGGAGATCAGCAGGCCCATGCCGAGGGTGCTGGCGAGGAACAGGCTGCTGATCAGCAGCAGGATCGGCAGCGAACCGCGATAGGGCACGCCGAGCACCCACACCGCCACCGCCATGCACAGCGCCATGGCGATCATGCCGAGGAAGTAATATGGGATCAGCTTGGAGAGCAGCAGCTCGCTGCGCGTCACCTGGGTGGACAGCAGGGCTTCCATGGTGCCGCGCTCCCATTCGCGGGCGATCACCAGCGAGGTGAGAATGGCGCCGATCACCGTCATGATGATGGTGATGGCGCCGGGGATGATGTAGTGCCGGCTGATGGCCGCCGGGTTGAACCAGTAGCGCATCTGCACGTCAATCAGCGGCTTGTCGCTGCTCCCCCGATCGGCGGCGCGCTGCTGCTGCCAAACTTGCCATACGCCCTGGGCATAGCCCTGCACGAAGTTGGCGGTGTTCGGCTCGCTGCCGTCGGTGATCACCTGGACAGGGGCGCTGTCGTGCGGGCGCGCCATGCGCTGGTCGAAATCCACCGGGATCACCACCAGGCCGCGTATCGTGCCGGCCTGCATCTGCTGGATCAGCTGTTGGCGGTTGTCGCTGATGGTTGGTTCGATATAGGGCGAACCGGCAAACGCCTGGGCCAGATCGCGCGCGTCTTCGCTCTGTTGCTCCATCAGAATGCCCAGATGCAGCTTGCTGGAGTCCAGGTTGATGCCGTAGCCGAAGATGAACAGCAGCATCAGCGGGATAACGAAGGCGATCAGGCCGCTGCTGGGATCGCGCAGTATCTGCCGCGTTTCCTTCAGGCACAGCGCGCGCAGTCGGCGCCAGGAGAAGCCGCCGTCGTCGATGAGGGTACGGTTATCGCTCACCGTGATTCCTCCTCGTCGTAGCCCTGAACCAGCTCGATAAACGCCTGCTCCATCGAGGGGTTGGGATTGTCGTCGCGCGCCACCTGCTGTTTGAGATCGTCCGGCGTGCCGGCGGCGATGATCTTGCCGCGATACACCAGGCCGATGCGGTCGCAGTACTCCGCTTCGTCCATAAAGTGGGTGGTCACCATCACCGTGACGCCCTTGTCGACCATGCCGTTGATGTGCAACCAGAACTCGCGCCGCGTCAGCGGATCGACGCCGGAAGTCGGTTCGTCGAGGAACAGAATATCCGGTTCGTGCATCAGCGCGCAGGCCAGCGCCAGGCGCTGCTTGAAGCCGAGCGGCAGCGCGTCCGGCGTTTGATCGAGGATCGGCGCGAAGTTGAAGGCGTGGGACATCTCGTCGATTTTTTTGCGCTGCGCCTTGCCGCTCAGGCCGTAGACGCCGGAGAAGAACTTCAGGTTCTGCGCCACCGTCAGGTTGCCGTACAGCGAGAACTTTTGCGCCATGTAACCGAGGCGTTGGCGCGCCTTGCCGGAACTGGTTTTCAGATCCATGCCCAACACCAGCGCCTTGCCGCCGGATGGCACCAGCAGACCGCACATCATTTTGAAGGTGGTGGACTTGCCGGCGCCATTCGGGCCGAGCAGGCCGAAAATTTCGCCGCGCCGCACCTGAAAATCGACGTGATCGGTGGCGGCGAAATCGCCGAATTTCTTGGTCAACTGCACCGCTTCGATCACCGTTTCACCACTTTCTCCGTCAACGGTCGGCATGATCTCCGCCAGCGCCGAGCGATGGTTGGGGCCACCGCCGAGCAGATCGATAAACGCATCCTCGAAGCGCGGATCCGCTTCGTTCAGTTCGGCGTCCGGCAGATCCAGCGCCTGCAGTAGCTGCCGGTGATCTTCGCCTTCTTTCAGGATCAGGCGCAGGTACTTGCCCTGGATCACGCCGTCGGTGACCGCCGGCAGGCAGATCGCCCGCTGCAGCAACGATCGATGGCTGCCGGGGGGCGCGGCGATCAACACCGTGCGCCCGGCCATACGGCGAGTCAGATCCTGCGGCGCGCCGCTGAACAGCAGCTCGCCCTCGTTGAGCAGCAGCACTTCGCGGCACTGCTCGGCTTCATCGAGATAAGAGGTGCTCCACAGGATCAACATGCCGTCGTTGGCCAGCTCGTGCACCATGCGCCACAGCTCGCGGCGCGAGATCGGATCGACGCCGACGCCCGGTTCATCCAGCAACAGCACCTGAGGTTCACCCACCAGCGTGCAGGCCAGGCCGAGTTTCTGCTTCATGCCGCCGGACAGCTTGCCCGCCAGGCGCTCAGTGAAGCGGGTCAGGTCGGTGAATTTCAGCAGCCGTTCGAAGGTCTGGCGGCGAAGATCGCCGGTGACGCCGCGCAGATCGGCGTACAGCGTCAGGTTCTCCATCACCGTCAGATCCTCATACAGCCCGAACTTCTGCGGCATATAGCCGAGGATCGCGTGCAGTTGACGATCCTGGGCGATCGGATCCAGCCCGGCGACCCGCAGCTTGCCGCTGCTGGGCTGCAGCAGCCCGGCCAGCATGCGCAGCAGGGTAGTTTTACCGGCGCCGTCCGGGCCGACCAGCCCAATGACCGCGCCGCTGCGCAGGGTGGTGGTCAGGCTGGCGACCGCCGGTTTCTCAAGCGACGGGAAGCGCTTTTCCAGCCCTTCCAACTCGATGGTGTGCGCCTGTTCCATGGCCGGCCTCAGGGTTTGGCGAAGCGTAGGGTGACCGGCATGCCCTGGCGCAGCGCGTCGTCGGCGTCGGTGACGATCACCCGCAGGCGGTATACCAGATCGGTGCGCAGGTCCGGCGTTTCAACGCTTTTCGGCGTGAATTCCGCGGTCGGCGAGACGAAACCGATCTTGCCGTGGTAAGGCTTGTCGGGGCGACCGTCGGTGTAGATCTCCAGCTCGGTGCCGGGTACCACCTGGTTTAGGCTGGTCTCGTTGACGTAGGCGCGCACCCACACCGGCCGGGTCAGCGACAGGGTGAACACCGTGCCGCCGGCGCCGAGCATGGTGCCCGGCTCCACCGCGCGGGTCAGCACCGTGCCGGCGGAAGGGGAGATCAGCGTGGCGTCTTGCAGGTTCAACTGCGCCTGCGCCAGCGCCGCTTCGCTTTGCGCCACGTCGGCCTTGGCCTGTTCAATCTCTTGCGGGCGGTTGCCGCTGCGGTATTGCGACAGCTTGTCCTTCGCCGCCTGCAGGTTGGCCTGCGCCTGATTGCGGGCGGTGCGCGCATCCTCCAGCGCGTCGGCGGAGGTGGCGTTTTTCGCCCACAGCCCCTGCTGGCGCTTCAGGAAACTGTCGGCATAGGTGAAGGCGGACTGGCGCTGCGCCATTTCTGACTGCACCTGGGCTATCTCTTCGCTGCGGTAGCCGGCCTGCAGCAGCGACAGTTTGGCGCGCGCGCTGCCGACGTTGGCTTCGGCCTGTTGCAGCGCGTTGCGGTAGGGAGCATCGTCCAGTTTGCCGAGCAGCTGGCCCGGCTGAACGGTATCGCCTTCATCCACCGTCAGCGACGCCAGGCGGCCGTCGACGCGAAAGCCGAGGTTGACCGTGCGGATATCGACGTTGCCGTACAGCGTCAGCGGCCGATCCTGCTGCTGCTGGTAATGCCAAACCCCGTATGCGACGGCCGCGATCAGCAGAATTAACAACACGATCAAGGCACTGCGTTTTTTGTTCATAACACTCCCTGCCTGAATTTACGCGCCATGACGTTGGCGCAGCCCAGTAACCAGAATCTCAATATGTTCGCTCAGTACCGCCGCGATTTGCGCCGCTTCGCCCTCGCCAATGTCTTGC
The DNA here is from genome assembly GCF_051803255.1 of Serratia bockelmannii. Lineage (NCBI taxonomy): Bacteria > Pseudomonadati > Pseudomonadota > Gammaproteobacteria > Enterobacterales > Yersiniaceae > Serratia > Serratia bockelmannii. The sequence continues at coordinate 1,323,504 of NZ_CP196512.1, forward strand.
CAACCTGCCTGACGGCGGATAGTTTCGCGCGCCACGCGGAACGACAGCACCTCGCCGATCAGCGCATGGGTATGCAATACGAGGCGGGGGGCGTGTTCGTCGATGCCGGTGGCGGCCGACAGCAGGCGGCACAGCCGCTCGTGCATCGGCGCGATCACCTGGCTGTGGATCAGCGGATAGGCCTCGGTCGGGGCGAGCTGTTCGCGCGACATGATTTTGCTCAGGTTCAGCGTGTGCGGTTGGGTCATCAGCTCGCTGAAGGCCAACAGGCCACGTTGCAACAAGCGCAGCGCCGCGTCAGATGACCGTTGTGCGGCTGGTTCTTGCCGGAAGCGATCGACTTCCGCGACCAGCGGGGCGAACGCCTGCTGAATGAAATCGGCGAGCGACTGCGCCACGGCCAGGTACAGCCCCTCTTTGGAGCTGAAGTAGTAGGTGATGGCGGCGATGTTCTGGCCGGCGCGCTGGGCGATGTCGCGCGTGGTGGCGCCTTCCAGGCCATATTCACCGAACAGTTCGGTTGCCGCGGCGAGCAGTTGCCGGCGCGTTTGCTCGCCGCGCGCCCGGCCGGCGGCCTGATGAGGGACGGAAGCTGGCATGGGTCACGCTCGAAGTTAATCAATCATATGATTAACTTTATGCCAGATTGTCTAAAACGCAACCGCTAACCACAATGAGTTATGTGATCGGCTTCAGACAATGCTGAATTTACGGCAGATTGTGCTCTAGGTGCGTAAAAGTGCTTTTTATTGCGCGACTTCTGTTACAATCGGCGCCTGGTGCACTGCAGTTTGTGCCAATCCCTCGTGGTCATGCTTAATGCCCCGTCTGATCATCCTCCCAGGAAACTGCACCGAACACCGTTAGGTTAGGGGGGATCTGGAGTTTTTCTCTTTATGTCATTTGAAACCCTCGGCTTAAGTGCTGAAATTGTGCGCGCTGTTGAAGAACAGGGCTATCGCGAACCGACGCCAATCCAGCGTCAGGCTATCCCTGTCGTGCTGGAAGGTCGTGACCTGATGGCCAGCGCCCAGACCGGCACCGGTAAAACCGCCGGTTTTACCCTGCCGCTGTTGCAGCTGCTGAGCAAGCATGACCATCCGGTCAAAGGCCGTCGCCCGGTGCGCGCGCTGATCCTGACGCCAACCCGTGAGCTGGCGGCGCAGATCGGCGAAAACGTCGAGGCCTACAGCAAACACCTGCGCCTGCGTTCGCTGGTGGTGTTTGGCGGCGTGAGCATCAACCCGCAGATGATGAAGCTGCGCGGCGGCGTCGATATCCTGGTGGCGACGCCGGGCCGTCTGCTGGATCTGGAACATCAGAACGCGGTTGACCTGTCCAAAATCGAAATTCTGGTGCTGGACGAAGCGGACCGCATGCTGGACATGGGCTTTATCCACGACATCCGTCGCGTGCTGGCCAAGCTGCCGGCCAAGCGCCAGAACCTGCTGTTCTCCGCAACCTTCTCCGACGACATCAAGGCGCTGGCCAACAAACTGCTGCATAACCCGGCCTCGGTGGAAGTGGCGCGCCGCAATACCGCGTCCGAGCAGATCGAGCAGAGCGTGCACTTCGTCGACAAGAAGCGTAAGCGGGAACTGCTGTCGCAGATGATCGGCGAAGGCGACTGGAAACAGGTGCTGGTCTTTACCCGCACCAAGCACGGCGCCAACCACCTGGCGGAACAGCTGAACAAAGACGGCATCACCGCTGCGGCGATCCACGGCAACAAGAGCCAGGGCGCCCGTACCCGTGCGCTGGCCGATTTCAAAGATGGCCGCATCCGCGTGCTGGTGGCAACCGATATCGCGGCGCGCGGTCTGGATATCGACCAGCTGCCGCACGTGGTGAACTACGAGCTGCCTAACGTGCCGGAAGACTACGTGCACCGCATCGGCCGCACCGGCCGCGCGGAACGCACCGGTGAAGCTATCTCGCTGGTGTGCGTGGATGAACACAAGCTGCTGCGCGACATCGAGCGTCTGCTGAAGCGTGAAATTCCGCGCATTGCGCTGCCGGGCTACGAGCCGGATCCGACCATCAAGGCGGAGCCGATCATCAACGGCCGCCAGGGCGGCGGACGCGGCGCGCCGCGCGGCAACGGCGGTGGCCAGCGTTCCGGTAACGGCGGCGGTCAGCGCAGCGGTAACGCGAACGGCGGCCAGCGTGAAAACCGTGGCAACGGTAACGGTAACGCTCGCCCGCAGGGGGACGGTCAACGCCGTTCCGGCGCGCCGGCCTCGCGTCGTCCACGTAGTCGCAAACCGGCCGAATAAGCCTGATTGCTCAAAGAGTAAGCCGCCGATACGGGCGGCTTTTTTTTGCCTGGCGGAACGGCATTTTCGTACTAGGCTGGACGGTGGCTAACCCTACATTCCAGGAGACGGAGATGAAATTGAAGTGCGCAATTCTCGATGATTACCAGCAGGTGGCGCTCAAGATGGCGGACTGGTCGGCGCTGGCCGATCGGGTGGAGGTGTCCGCCATCAGCGCGCACTTTACCGATGAGACGGAGCTGGCGGTGCATCTGCAGGAGTGCGACATTCTGGTCATCATGCGCGAACGCACGCCGATGACTGCCTCGCTGCTGGCGCGGCTACCGAAGCTGAAGCTGCTGATCACCTCCGGCATGCGCAACGCTTCTATCGATTTGGCCGCCGCCGCCGAGCGCGGCGTGGTGGTATGCGGCACCACGCCGCGCTCGGCGGCGCCGATGGAGCTGACCTGGGCGCTGCTGCTCGGGTTGGCGAAGCATATCGTGCCGGAAAGCGTCGGGCTGCAAAACAACGGTCCGTGGCAACGGGATCTCGGCGTCACCCTGCAGGGCAAGACGCTGGGGCTGCTGGGGTTGGGCAAGATCGGCGGCCAAATGGCCAAGGTGGCACAGGCGTTCGGCATGCGGGTGCTGGCCTGGAGCCAGAACCTGACGGCGGAACGGGCGGCGCAGGAGGGCGCTTTGCTGGCGCCGTCCAAGCGGGCGCTGTTTGAGCAGAGCGATTTTGTCTCCATTCACTTGGTGCTGAGCGATCGCAGCCGCGGGTTGGTGGGGCGCGACGAATTGATGGCGATGAAGCCCACTGCTTACCTGATCAACACCTCGCGCGCGGGGATCGTCGATCGGGTGGCGCTGGTGGACGTGCTGCAACAGCGGAAGATTGCCGGCGCCGGGCTGGACGTGTTCGAGACGGAGCCGCTGCCGGCCGACGATGCGTTTCGTCAATTGCCCAACGTGCTGGCGACGCCGCATGTGGGTTACGTGGCGGACGACAACTATCGCGCCTACTTCACCGAGGCGGTCGAGGACATAGCGGCGTTCCTCGCGGGTCAACCGATTCGCCGGCTAGGCTGACGGCATTTTTAATGCCCGCAGAGGCTTGTCTGGCGCGGGCATTCACCCGTATCATTGCGGGTCTTTTTTTAGCTGGGATTGGTCATGCGCGTATTATTGGCTCCGATGGAGGGCGTTCTCGACTCTTTGGTGCGTGAGTTGCTCACCGAAGTGAACGACTACGATCTGTGCATCACCGAATTTTTGCGCGTGGTCGATCAGCTGCTGCCGGCCAAGTCGTTCTACCGGCTGTGCCCGGAGCTGCGTCACGCCAGCCGCACGCCGTCGGGCACGCAGGTGCGGGTACAGCTGCTGGGGCAGTACCCACAGTGGCTGGCGGAGAACGCCGCGCGTGCGGTAGAGCTGGGCTCTTACGGCGTCGATCTCAACTGCGGCTGCCCGTCCAAGCTGGTGAACGGCAGCGGCGGCGGGGCGACGCTGCTCAAAGATCCGGAATTGATCTACCAGGGCGCCAAGGCGATGCGCGCTGCGGTGCCGGCCCATCTGCCGGTCACGGTGAAGGTGCGTCTGGGCTGGGATTCCTCCAGCCGCAGCTTTGAAATCGCCGATGCGGTGCAGCAGGCGGGCGCCAGCGAACTGACGGTGCACGGCCGCACCAAAGAGGACGGTTACAAGGCGGATCGCATCAACTGGGCGGCGATCGGTGAGATCCGTCAGCGGCTGAGCATCCCGGTTGTCGCCAACGGCGAGATCTGGGATTACCAGAGCGCGCAGGATTGCCTGCAGGCGACCGGCTGCGACGCCATCATGCTGGGGCGCGGCGCGCTCAACGTGCCGAACCTGAGCCGGGTGGTGAAGTATAACGAACCGCGTATGCCCTGGCCGCAGGTGGTTGAGCTGCTGCAAAAATACGTCCATCTGGAAAAGCAGGGCGACACCGGTCTGTATCACGTGGCGCGCATCAAACAGTGGCTGGGCTATTTGCGTAAAGAATATGACGAAGCTACCGAACTGTTCAGCGAAATACGCGCGCTGACGACGTCAGGGGATATTGCGCGTGTCATCTGCCGCAGCTAAAAATAAACCCGCGCGCGGCGGGTTTATTTAAATATGTATTATCAGGCGGCTTTATCAAGACGATTTAATTCTATCTCGATATCCTGAATGGTTTTTTCCAGCCCTTCCAGGCAGGCGCCCTGTTTATTCAACAGATCGTTAATGGCTTCGGCGAACGCCTTATTTTTGCATTCCCCCTGATCGAAGGCCAGCCAGTGTGCGGAGAGCGTCTCGGTATTCGCCTGCGCATAGTGGCGCATTTCCTTCAGCTGGGAAGCGACGTTGCGTAAATTATCCAGCTGCGCCTGTGCGTTTGCATTGTTGCTCATGAATTTCTCCTTGAGTCGGCCGTTAAATAATTTCGACTGCGGGATTAAGCTTACCCTATCCAAATAAAAATATCACCCTCGGTGGCCTTATTGGTTATTTTTTAATGAATGCGGATGTATTTATTTCTCGGCTGAACAAGGACTTGGGTGGAATTGTAAAAATAGATAAATACGGTTTTTTTTGGCAGTTATTTTCGGTCATTCCATACGGAATGACCGTTATTCTAACGCTTAAGGGTGATGCTTATTATGCCGCGTCCGCCAGCATAAACATGCCGTAGGGATGAATTTCCAGATAATAGTGCTCGCCGACGTTCGGCTGCAGGCGGGTGGCGTTAACCTGCAGCAAAATCTGCTGCCCGTGCCATGCCACCGTCACCTCATACTGCGGCCCCATGTAGGCGACATGTTGGATCACGCAGCGCTGGCTTTCATCGCCATGCTCACTCAACGTGATCGCCTCCGGTCGCACGCCCACCGTGCCGGTGCCCTGGGCGGCAAAGTGGGCGGGGCGCGGCAGGCGATAGCCGCTGATATCGACATGATCGGCGCTGAAGTTGGCCGGGAACAGGTTAGCGTCCCCCATAAAGCTCGCCATAAAGCGCGACGCCGGCTGCCGATAGAGATCCTGCGGCGAGCCCATCTGCATGATATGGCCCTTGTTCATCACCAGCACGGTGTCGGAGACCGCGAAAGCCTCGCTCTGATCGTGGGTAACGTACAGCGAAGTGATATCAAACTGCTTTTGCAGCTCGCGGATCTTTTCGCGCATGCTGCGGCGCAGGTTGGCGTCGAGATTGCTCAACGGCTCGTCGAACAGCAGCACTTTCGGCTTGAGGATCAGCGCGCGCGCCAGCGCCACGCGCTGCTGTTGGCCGCCGGAGATCTGATCGACATAGCGATCGTCGAACCCCGCCAGATCCACCATCGCCAGCGCTTCCTGCACGCGCGCTTTCACTTCGGCGCGCGGAATGCCGAGCATCTTCAGCCCATAGCCGACGTTCTCCCCCAGCGACATATGCGGGAACAGGGCATAAGACTGAAACACCATGCAGATGTCACGCTGCTGGATGGAACGATGGGTAACGTCTTCACCATCAATGAATATCTGCCCGTCGCTCGGTTTCTCCAGCCCGGCGACCAGGCGCAAAATGGTGGTCTTGCCGCAGCCGGAAGGGCCGAGCAGCGTCACCATTTGCCCCCGTGGGATGGTGAGCGTGATGTTATCGATTACCGTGTTGCTGCCGAACCGTTTGGAGACGTTACGCAGTTCAACGAAATTTTTCTGGCTCATCATGGGCTCCATTACGCCTGGTTTTTGGCTTTTGAACGGGAGATGCGTGCCTCACCGATCAGCCAGTCAAAGAGGAAAATAATCGCCAGCATCACCACGATCAGAATTGAACCGTAGGCGATCGCCACGCCGTATTCGCCGTCTTCCACGCGGTTGAGGATGTAGGCGGTGGCCACGCGGGTATCGGGGGTGACCAGGAAGACGATGGCGCTGACGGTAGTGATGGCGCGCACGAAGCTGTAGATCAGCGCCGACAGGATCGCCGGGCGCAGCAGCGGCAGCAGGATGTGCGTGATGGTGCGCAGCGAGCCGGCGCGCAGGCTGAGCGAGGCTTCGTCCAGCGATTTGTCTATCTGGCCCAGCCCGGCGATCCCGGCGCGAATGCCCACCGGCACGTTGCGCATCACCATCGAGATAATCACGATGGCGGCCGTCCCGGTGAGGTACACCGGCGCGCTGTTAAAGGCGAGAATGTAAGAGACGCCCGCCACGGTGCCCGGCACCGCAAAGCACAGCATGGTGGTGAACTCGATGGTCTTTTTGCCCTTGAACTGCTGGCGCACCACGATCCAGGCGATCAGCAGGCCGAAGGCGGCGGTGATCGGCGCGGCGATCCCGGCGTACAGCAGCGTGTCGAGCAGCGAAGGCCACGCGCCGTCGCTCATGCCCTGGCCGAACAGCTTGATGAAGTTATCCAGCGTCAGCGTGTAATCCACCCCCCAGTTGACGGTGAAGCTGCCGTAGAAAATGCTGCCGTAGAGCAGGGCGTTAAAGGCTATCCACACCGCCAGCAACGCGATCACGCCCCACACCAGCGTGACCGGCAGCGGCTGTACGTCGCCGCGGTAGGATTTGCCGGACACGGTGACGTAGGAACGCTTGCCGATCCACAGGTACTGGATGCAGAACACCAGCAGCGAGAACAGCAGCAGGAAGGCGCCGAGAGTGCTGGCGGCCTGATAGTCGAGCTGCGAGCCGGTGATGTAGAAATAGATTTGCGTCGCCAGCACGTCGAAGTTGCCGCCGAGCACCAGCGGGTTGCTGAAGTCGGCCAGCGATTGCACCACCACGATCAGAAACGCGTTGGCCAGCGCCGGTTTCAGCAGCGGCACGAACACGCCGTTAAAGGTTTGCCAACGGCTGGCGCGCAGGGTGTAGGAGGCCTCTTCCAGCGAAGGATGAATGGTCTTGATCGCGCCGTCGAGGATCATGAACGCCATCGGGGTGAACGCCAGCACCTGCGCCAGCCAGATGCCGGTAAAACCGTACAGCCAGTTGGTGTTGGTCAGGCCGAACCAGGCCACCATCCACTCGGTGACGTAGCCGGAACGCCCCATCATCAGCGTGACGCCCAGGCCGACGACGAACGGCGGCGTGACGATGGGCAGGATGGAGAAGATGCGGCCGATAATGGCGCTGCGCTTGGCGATGCGGGTGGTGTAAATCGCCAGCACCAGGCCGAAGAAGGTGCAGCCGGCGCCCACCGCGATCGACAGGGCGATGGAGTTGAGGATCACCTGAACGATATGCGCCTGCGACAGCACGTTCATAAACGCCAGCGGCGCGAATGCCCCCGTCTGGTCGGTGAACATCGGAATGAAAATCGCGATGCTCGGCCAGACGATGAAGACGCCGATCAGCGCCACGATGGTGACCAGCGCACCGATAACGAAACGGTCGCCACCCAGCCAGTCGAGGCGGGTCAGCGCCAGCGTCATGATGGCGCCCAGCGAGGTCAATTGCACCAGGGTGGCGTAGCCTAAGCCGCGTCCCGCCACCGTGGCGCTGACGACGATAAAGGCCATGCACAGCAGCGCCCAGCCGGCATCGAACGCGTGGCGGCGCCGCTGCTCACGGCCCGCCGCGGCGTAGGGGCGAAGCAGCAGCAGGCTCGGCAGCAGGCACCAAAGCCAGCTGATATTGCGGTGTGACCAGCCGTAGGCCGCGAGGATTTCATCGCCGGTGGATTCCAGCAGGCCGTAATCCAGGCTCCAGCTCGGCAGCAGGGCGAACGCCAGCCAGCCAAGCAAAACCCAAAGGAATATCGCATCTCGTTTTTTCACGAGATGGAGTGCATGTGTATGTGACATAAGTTTCCCGGATGTTCAGGCCGGGTAAGGCGTGAAGCTTACCCGGCAACAGGCGCAGAATGTGGGTTTATTTACCCATCTTGACTTCGCTGACCCATTTATTGATCAGCGCCTTGCGGACCTCGGTCGAGCCGTACTTGTCCATGTCGTAGTTGATCAGTTTCAGATCGTCGAGCTTCAGCGAGTTCGGCGAGGTATCGGCGGTGGTGTTGGTCAGGATCTGATAGGATTTGCCTTTCTTCCACGCCAGCTCCTGCGCCTCTTTCGACAGCACCCAGTCCACGAACAGTTTGGCGTTATCGAGGTTGCGCGCGCCTTTGAGGATGCTGACGCCGCCGATTTCGTAGCCGGTGCCTTCACACGGCGAGATCAGCTCAAGCGGCGCGCCCTGTTCTTTTTCGAGCGAGTAGTCATGCAGGAAACCGATGCCGATCGCCGTTTCACCGCGGGCGGCGTTGCGCGCCGGGGCAATGCCGGACTTGGTGTACTGCGAAACGTTGGCGTTCAGCTGCTTGAGGTAATCGAACGCCTGATCGTCTCCCCACAGTTGGGCAAAGGTCGCCAGCGCGGTGTAGGCGGTGCCGGAACTTTGCGGATCGGCGATTTGAATCTCGCCTTTGTATTCCGGTTTGGTCAGGTCTTTCCAGCACTTGGGCACCGGCAGGTTTTTCTCTTTCAGGCGCTGGGTATTGACGCCAAAGCCGAGAATGCCGACGTAGACCGCCGAGGAGTAGTTGCCTTTCAGCTTGGCTGGATCGCGGAATTGCGTCATGACTTGTTCGAGGTTGGGCGATTTGTACGGTTGCAGCAGCCCCATTTCACCGGCCTGGGATTGCGGATCGAGCGTGCCGCCGTACCAGACGTCCGCCTGCGGGTTCTTCTTCTCGGCGTCCACTTTTGCCAGCGTGCTGCCGGAACCGTTGCGGATAAACGCGGTTTTCACGTCATATTTCTCGCCGAAGGCTTTGGTTTCCGCTTCGCACATTTCATTGGTGGCGCTGCAGTAAACCACCAGGCGGCCCTTGGCGTGCGCGGCGCCGCTCAGCGTGGCCAGTGCGATGCCGGATGCTATCAGGGTAGTGACCCACGTTTTTTTCATTGTTTTATCCTTCTCTCGGTAGAGGTGGTAACGCTCGCCATCAGCAGCGGCATCAGCAATAAACCCATAAGAACGGCGGCGATCGACAGCAAACTGAACATGCCTGACCAGCCATAGCCTTCGATAACCCGCGACAGCGGCCAGCCCGCCAGCGCCGCCCCCAGATAGGCGAACAGGCCGAGAAAGCCGGTGATGGAGCCCGCGGCGCCTTTGTGCCCGCATTCCACGGCGGCGAGGCCAATCAGCATCTGTGGGCCGAAGACAAAGAAGCCCACCGCGAAAAAACAGCCCGCCAGCAGCGCGTAGTGATGCACCGGCGCCAGCCACAGCGCGGCGACGGAAACCATCAGCCCGAGCGTGAACAGCAAAATCATCGGCGCGCGCTGCCCGCCGAACAGCACATCCGAACCCCAGCCGGCGAACAGCGCACCGAGCAGGCCGCCTATCTCGAACAGCATCACCGTCGCATTGGCGCTGAGCAGGTTGACGCCGTGGCTTTCCGTCAGCCACAGGTTGCCCCAGTCGTTCAACGCGATGCGGATCAGGTAGACCAGCACGTAAGAGACGCCGAGCAGCCAGATCATCGGGTTCTTCAGCATCGTGGTGCGCAACATCTGCCACAGCCCCATCGGCGGGCTTTGCTGTTCCTGGCGCAGCTCCAGCGGATCGTGGCGCCACTGGCCGACCGACGGCAGGCCTTCTTCCTGCGGCGTGCCTGTCAGCTGCCGCGTGAGCCAGATGCCCAGCACCATGCTGACGGCCCCCGGGATCAACATCGCCGCCTGCCAGCCCCAGCGCTGGGCGGCGAAGGCGCTGATCAACGGCACGATCGCGCCGCCGAGGTTGATCGACATATTCCAGCAGCCCCACCAGAAGCCACGCTCATTGCGCGAATACCAGTGGGTCAGCAGCCGCGCGCAGGGCGGCCAGCCCCAGCCCTGAAAGAAGCCGTTCAGCGCCCAGACCGCCAGCAGCAGCGTCAGCGATTCGCCGAAGGCGAACGCCACGTTCAGCAAACCGGTGGCGAACAGGCCGATCCCCATAAACCCGCGCTGCCCATGGCCGTCGTGCCACAACCCGGCGGCGAATTTCGACAGGCCGTAGCTCAGATAAAACAGCGAGCCGAGCAGGCCAATGTCCCCTTTATCCAGCCCCAAATCCGTTTGCAGCGCCGGCAGCACGTAATTCACGCTTTTGCGCGTCAGGTAAAAGGCGGCGTACCCGATGACCATATACAGCAGCAGTCGCGGGCGCAGCGCGCGGTAACGATGATCGATTTCAGATGCCGAGCGTGCTTGCATAGCCGCCTCCCTGGTGCTGACTATAAGAAGGTGAAAGGGAAAGGGGATGAGAGAAAGTCCGGAGTGGCTAAGACTTTTTCCTAGTTAGTCGGCGGTTTGTTGCAAATTTGTGGGCAGGTTAACAATTACCCGGGTGCCGCGCTGCGTTTCCAGCGTCAGTTCGCCGCCGAGTGCGCTGACCCGTTCGCGCATCCCCTGAATGCCGAAGCCAGGCTCCTTGTCCGCACGGATGCCGATGCCGTTGTCCCGCACCTCGAGGTGCAAAAGCTCACCCTGTTGATACAAGACGATGGCGACTTCGCTGGCTTCGGCGTGTTTGCACACGTTGTTGAGCAGCTCTTGCAGCAGCCGGTAGAGGGTGAAGCGCACCGTCTCGCCGGCGGGCGTGTCGATGAGTCGGTAGTCGAAATGGCAACGGATGCCCCGTTCGCTAAAGGCGAATTCATTCAGCAGGTGGTGAAGCGCGTCTTTGAACGCCAGCTCGTCCAGCGCGGGCGGGCGAAGCTGGCGCAGCAGCTGGCGCGTGGAGTGATGAATGCGCCGGGCGAGATCGGCTATCTGGTTCGCGGCGGCCTGGGTTTGCGCCGGATCGCGCGCCCGCTTGACCAGCTGCGACTGGATTTGAATCGCGGTGATGTTCTGGCCGATTTCATCGTGCAGCTCGCGCGCCAGGTTTTTTCGCGTGTCTTCTTCGGTGTGGATCAGTTTTTCGGTCAGCGCCCGCCGCGCCGCCAGCTCTTCTTCCAGGCGTCGGCGATAATGGTGCAGGTTTTGCGCCAGGTGTTGCTGGCGGCTGATGGCGATGCCCAGGCCGATGCCGAGCAGCGCCTGCGTCGCCAGAAAGATTTCCAGCTCGACCAGATTGCCGAACCCCACGCCGACCTGCCGGGCGAGGGTGATCATCATGCTGCCGAGCAGGCCGGACAACACGCCGCCCTGCCAACCGAACTTCCACGCCATCACCACGTTCGGCAAAAACACCACGATCAGCAGCAGGCGCTCGATTTCCGGCGATAGCACCATCTGCGTACCGATGCCGATAACGAAAAACAGGCTGCACCAGATGATTAAGGAGGCGCGCAGCGGCGGATTGGTGGTGTCCAGCCCCAGCAGGTGGTAACGGTGCTGTTGGCGCAGAAATTCAAAGATCAGGTAGACGAACGGGGTCAGCAAAACGCCGCCGGTAAACGACGCCAGGCCGAGCAACATCGCCGGGCTGTGCGCGAAAGGCGACAGCAGGGCGGTATTGAGCAGCGAGGCGGCGGTCACGGTAGCCAGCAGCAGCGTCAGCCGCTGCCAGTAGAGCGGAAAACGGCGCCAGAATCGCTGCGCGAGCGCGGCCGGGAGCAGGGTGATGAACGGCGCGGCCAGCAGGCCGTAGCCGCTCAGCAGGCGTTCGCCGTGCAGCCAGAACAGCAGCAGCACCGGCGGTATTATCAGAGCGGGCCAATAGCGGCGCGCCAGCAAGATCAGCAGCGCGAGATAGACGCCGTGAGACAGAAACAGCGCTGCCTGATTGCCGTTGTGGGTCAGATAGAAGCCGAGCGTCCACAGCATCAGCCAGCCACTGCCCCAGGCCAACAGGATAAACAGCGAGATAACCCAGCGCCGTGAGCGGAGTGACATCAATGCCCCGCCAGCAGCTGATGTTCGAGGGCGAAATGCACCAGCTCAATGGTGCTGTTGCACTGCAGCTTGCCCAGGACGTTGGCGCGATGTACGTGTACCGTTTTATGGCTGAGATCGAGCTTGAAAGCGATCTCCTTTACGCTGTCGCCTCTGACCAGCAGATCGAATATTTCACGCTCGCGCGGGGTCAGCACTTCCAGCGCCGTGGCCGGCTGCTCGCCGCCGCGCAGCGCTCGCAGCGCGTCGGCGCACAGGTAATGGCCGCCCATCTCGACGGAGCGCACCGCCTGCACCAGTTCTTCCGGCCCGCAGCGTTTGGTCAGATAGCCGCTGGCGCCGGCGTCCAGCGCGCTCTGCACGAAGGTGGGTGAGTCATAGATGCTGAGGATGATTGCGCGGAACTGCGGCTTCTGCGCCCGCAGGCGTTTCAACAGGCTTAGGCCGTTTTCATCCGGCATGGCGATGTCCATCACCGCGACGCTGACGTCGTCGCGCAGCAATGCCAGCCAGGCCGCCGCCGCGCTGCTGTATTGCCCCACCACGTCGATATCGTCCTCGAGGCTGAGCAATTGCGCAAAGCCGGAGCGCACCACCACATGGTCATCCACCAGTATCACACGGATCATTTTCGCACTCTGTTGCCGAATCATGACCCTATGATGCCTGCCGCCGCGGTGCTGGCAATCAGCCAAGCGCGGTTATGCAATCGATGTAACAGAATCGTAATAAAAGGGCGCCACCGGCGTCGTCAACGATCCAAATCGATGGCGAAATGCTGCCACAGCGCGGCGCGGCGTTCCTCTTCCGAATGCAGCGTCGTTTCGTGGCGCTGGTGATCTTCGGTCACGATCAGCTTCATGTCGCTGAGGGTCACCCGGCCGTGCTCCGTCGGCCGTGAGCACACCAGACGTTGGGTGAAATGCGACTGCGGCGAGGTGCTGTGGAAGTGGCACATCTCGTCGAACTCAGGCAATTCGCGCGGCTGAACGGTAAAGCGATACAGGGTTTTGGCATGCGAGCGTTGGTCGCCGTTGCGGCGCTCCAGCAGGTAATACTCGCCTTCCCGCTCCAGGTGGAAAGTGCCGCTGGCCTGCGGTTGCGGCTCGGCGGCGACGATTTTGAGCGGCGTCAGGAAGGAATCGCCGAAACCGACGTCCACCAGCCAGGCCTGCCCCGCCAGATCCACCCGCAGCGCCAGATGGTCGTAGGGCGGGCCGAAATGGCCGTCGCGCGCGCGGATCTCGCCGGAGATGAAGCTCACCTTGAAACCGATCTCCCGCAGCAGCAGGGCAAACAGCGTGTTCAGCTCATAACAGAAACCGCCGCGGTTACGCTCGACCACCTTGCTGAACAGCGCCTCCGGCGTCAGCTGAATACCCTGATGATAAATAATGCTCAGGTTCTCGAACGGGACGCTCAGCATGTGGCGATGGTGCAGCTGTTGCAACGTGGGGAGGTCAGGGCGGGCGCCGCCGGTAAAGCCGATATGCTGCAGGTAGCGTTGGGTATCCACAGGGTGTCTCGCATGAGAAAAAGTAGGCATAAAATAGCGGGCTTTGCGGCGTTTGTGAGCGCATTACGTGCTGCGTTGTCGGCATAACTCATAACCAAATCGACTCAGATGTGCAGCATTGCTGCCGTACACTGAATCGAAATGGATAAGGAGTAAGTATGGATTTAACCTTGAAAGCGCAGCGATTTGCCAATGAAGCTCACCATGCCTGCAATCAGCGGCGCAAGTTCACCGGGGAGCCGTATATCGTGCATCCTGCAGCGGTGGTGGTTCTGCTGCAGCGAGCCAAGCCGACGCCAGAAATGGTCGCCGCTGCCTGGCTGCATGATACGGTAGAAGATACGGCGGTGACCCTGGCGGATATCCGGCGAGAATTCGGCCCGACGGTCGAGCGTTATGTGGAAATGTTGACCGACGTGCAGCCTCGCAGCTATGGCGGTGAGCGTCTGCACCGTAAAAATGCCAATCTGCAGCACAGCGCGCAGGCCTGCGCGGAAGCGCAGACCATCAAACTGTGCGACTTGATTGACAACAGCAGGAGCATTACCGATTACGATGTCTCCTTTGCCCGTCACTATCTGGTGGAAATGGCGCGTTTATTGGCCGTTTTATCGGCGGGCGAGGCCGGCCTGTTGGCCCTGGCCCGCCGACAGTGCGCAGAAGCTGTCGAACGCCTCAACCGTCGTTATGGAAACGACGGCTGGTTCGACACGTTGTGGCAGAGGTATGAGGCCCATCTTAAGCTGGATGAGCTGAAAACTGGGTCAGCAGCAAAATAACAGGAATGGTGACCGCCGCCAGTAGCGTTTGAATCGTGATGATGCCGGCCGACAAGCGATAATCGCCGCCCAGCAGTTTCGCCATGATGTAGGCGGAAGGTGTACAGGGTAAGGCGTTAAACAGGACGATAGTCGCCAACACCGGGCCGGAGATGCCCAGGGCGATGCCGATTCCCAGCGTCAATAGCGGTACCAGCAACAACTTGACGAAGGTCGATTGTAGGACGGGGCCCTGCGCCGTACGCGCCGCCTGTATATCCAGCCCTGCGCCGACCGCCAGCAACCCCAATGGCAGAGAGGCGCCGCCGAGAATAGTGAGAATGTTCTCCAGCGCCGCGCCAAGCGACAAGTCACTGGCGTTGAAGGCCAGACCGGCCAAGACCGAAAGGATCACCGGGTTTTTCCCCAGCGCTTTGGCGATCTGTTTGCCGCCGGGGCGGGTACCCTGGCCGTAATGCATCAGTACGACAATCGAGGCCACGTTCAACAGCGGGATGGCGACGGCGATGCTGATGGAGGTCACCGTCAGGCCGGTGTGGCCGAAAGTCGCCGCCGCTGCGGCAACCCCGATGTAGGTATTGGGGCGCAGAGCGCCCTGTATGACCGAAGAGAAAACCGGCCCGGGCTGTTTTAGCCAGATTCGCCAGAGGTACAATGACAAGGCGCCAATCAAGACGGCGCCCAGCACAGACAGGGCAATCGGCCGCACTGGAAACTGGCTGAGGTCGGCTTTGCCGACCTGGATAAACATCAGCGCCGGGAAGAGATAAAAGTAATTCAGCTTTTCGCAGGGCAGCCAGAAAGCCCGATCGATCAGGTTCTTGTGCCGTAGTGTGAATCCCATTGCGATTAAAAATATCACCGGAATCAGAGAAAAGAGAGTCGTCGCCATGGTGATCCTATAAATAGCCTTTAGTGAGGACGACCACGCCATAGAAGGCAATAAAGCCGGTCACCATTTTTTCATAAACGGGAGCGCTAGCTCTCTTGAACAGCAGATTGCCGACGACCAGATACACAAGCAGAGCCAGCGGTGCCGCGGTGAAACCGTCGAGGCTCAGAGCTTGCCATTTAATGCTGGCCAGCGTGGCCAATTGAATTAAACCGAACATCAGGTAGTAACGGGAGACGGTGGTTCTTATCTCCAGTTTCTCTCGATGGCTGGCGGCAGCGTAGAGTGCCAGCAAGGCGCCACCCATGTTGGTGACGCCATGTATCAGGCCCATGATCGCGATATAAGCGCGCTGATGTTTGCCGAGGTAACGTTTCAATGTTTCTTGCAGTGACAGGCGAAAGCGCATCAAGGCGGAAAACAGCAGGATAGCCCCCACCAGCAGATCGACATTCACTTTCACCGTCGAATGCAAAACCAGGCTCAGCGCCAGAATGACGAAAATGGCGCAAATCAGCATATTGATCTTTTCACGAGCGGGAAAAGCAATGCGGCGGGCACCAAGCGTCTGCGTCAGAGAGATCAGCACCGACGACGGCAGCAGCAGCCCAAGTACAGAGGAGAAATCAACGCCCAGCATCAAGAGCGTCGGCGTACCGAACACCAATATGCCCATGCCGAAAACCGATTGGATTACGGCAAATAGCGCAATCACCAGATAGAACAACGCATGATTATCCATCATGCCACCTCTTCGTTCCGGTGAAGCTCCTGCGCCGCGTCAGAGTGCAGGTAGGCCTCGGCGCTGAGCGTGCGCAAGATATTACCGCTGATATGCTGATTGTCTTGCTGGGCGCTGACCAGCAGCAAAACATCATGCCGATTTATCAATCCATTGTCTGACAGGACGTTCAGTGCCAAACGTTCGGTTGCCGGTTGTGTCAGATCGATCCGAGGCAATGTCAGGCCGGTGATACCCGGCAGCATATTCCAACTGCGCACCGTCGCCGCATCGTTGCCGAATGCGACGATTGGGATGCCGATGTTGGCCATGGCGGCGATGCGCACGCTGTAACCCGTGCGAGAAAAAACCACCACCCGGGAGATCGGCAAGGCGCGGGTAAGGGCGCCGATAGCCTGTCGAATATCGTCGGCCTGTGCAGGGGGAGATGAGTGGGGGGCATGCGCCAAATGCTGTTCCGCCAACTGGGCTACGCTGGCGATGCGGGCAACGGCCTCCAGCGGATAACGTCCTACGGCGGTCTCACCGGAAAGCATCACCGCCGCGGCGCCGTCCAGCACCGCGTTGGTGATGTCGCTGACCTCCGCTTTGGTTGGCAGCGGGTTCTCTATCATGCTGTGCAGCAATTCCGTCGCCACGATGGTGGGTTTGCCCGCGTGGGAGGCGGCACGGAGGATCTGTTTTTGGTAGAGGGAAACGTGGTCGATCGAGGTTTCCACCGCCAGATCGCCGCGATCGATCATGATAACGTCGGCGGCGGCGATGACTTCCTCCAGATGTTCTATGCCGCCGCTGTTTTCCACTTTCGCCACGATGCGGGGCGTATCGCTTCCGATCAGCGCTCTGATTGCGTTGATATGTGCGGCGCTTTCGACGAAGCTGATGCCGATGTAGTCCACTTGATGCGCTTTGGCGAAGGCGATCATGTCGCGGTCTTTCTCCGTTATCAGCGCCTGCCCGAGATCGATGCCAGGCACATTGATACCTTTGCGGCTTTTTAGTTGGCCGTCCATGTCGGCCTGCAGATGGATGTCCCGATCGATGATGTTGACGACCTGGAACGAGAGGGTGCCATCATCGGCGAAAACCTTATCTCCCACCGTCAGCCGTTCATGCAACCGGCCATACCCCACCGGGACTTTTTCCTCCCCGTTATGCGAAGTATCGGTCGTGAGGATCAACGTTTGCCCTTTAGTGAACGAGGGTTCGTGTTTCAATTGCAATGTGCGGATTTTTCTACCGGGAATGTCCAGCAGCACCGGCGTATCCGGCAACGTTTTACGCAGCAGCGCGATGGTTTCCGCATGCCAGTCGAGCGTGTTGTGCGAACCGTTCAATCGGGCGACGGACATGCCAGCTTTTTCCAGCGCTGCCAAGGTGTTTATGTGGCGAGAAGCGGGGCCGATGGTAGCGATAATGCGAGTATTTGCCATGATAAATGCTCCGATAAGTTAAGATGCATTTATCTATGACAGTTTTATGACAGCGAGGAAAATAGGGGTTTAATCTAACTAATATATAAAAAGTTATAATGGGTTTCGTCGTCATGGCTGGCGCGATTTCCATATTTAATGATGAAAATAAAATGGTTATGCAATTTATTTCCATCGTATATCTAAAATATTGATAATGGTTATACCTTTACTTCTCGTCGTGTTGGACATCGCTGCTGCCGCAAACTGTCACTTGCCGGCGCTAGCCTGTTCCCCTGAGTTCAACGTTGCAGGAGAACGGCTATGCAAGATTTCAAACATCGGGTGGCGCTGGTGACCGGCGCGTCCACCGGCATTGGCGAAGCGATCGCCGCCGAGCTGTTTCGGCGCGGCGCCACGGTGGTGATGACCGGCCGCCACGCAGTGCCTCTCGCCGCCGCCGCCGCGCGGCTCGATCCCGACGGCCGACGGGTGATGACGTTGCGGATGGACGTGCGCGATGCGCCGTCGGTGCGGCAGGGTATTGAAGAGATCGTGCGGCGCTGCGGCGCGCTGCATCTACTGGTCAACAACGCCGGGATCACCGGCCCGCACGAGGTGGATATCGATCGGTACGCGGTCGAAGATTGGCACGAGGTGATCGCCACCTGCCTGAGCGGCACGTTTTTCGGCATGAAGTACGGCCTGCCGGCGATCGTCGCCGGCGGCGGCGGGGCGGTGGTGAACCTCTCTTCCGCCAACGGCGTGGTGGGCATTGCCGGGATTGCACCTTATACCGCCGCCAAGCATGGCGTGCTGGGCCTGACGCGCTCGGCGGCGCTGGAATTCGCCACGCGCGGCGTGCGCGTTAATGCCGTCGGGCCGGGCTATGTGGACACGCCAGCGATGGGGAAACTGCCAGCGCCGGCGCGGGCGCAGATGGCCGCTTCGCACCCGCTGGGGAGGATGGCGACGCGGGAAGAGGTGGCGAAAACGGTGGCTTTCCTGCTTTCGGACGACAGCAGTTTCACCACCGGCGCGTTTTACAGCATCGACGGCGGTTATACCGCGCGTTAATGGCAAACAGGCCCCTGACGGGGCCCGTTCGGTTACCAGGATTTACGCGGGTTGCGGGAGACGATGTCGATCTTTTGACACAACAGTTGGGTGATGTCCACCGAGGTGGGCTGAGCGGCGCTGCCGACAAAGTTTTTCAGCACGATGGCGATGCGGGCATAATTGACATAGCCCTCAGGCAACGGCAAATATTCCGACGAGTTAAGCGCAGTGATGCGATCCGAGGTCATCGTTGCCGAAGCGGCCGGCGTTACCGTGCCGGTGCGCCCCCACTGGCAAGCTTTTTCAAGTAGGGTAGTGACGCCGGCATCGCCATTCAGGACATACTTGCCTTGGTAAGTGCCGATGGTGACATCAAGGCTGCTCTGGCCTTTCAGGTTTGCCAGCGTGGCGCGCCACAGTACCAGATCGTTTTTCGCGATTGGGAAGTAGATCTCGACGCGTTTGTCCGTTGTCGTCGCCGTTTTGGTGGTGGCGGTCAGCACGCCGTTTTGCAGCGTCACCGCCAGATCGGCGGTCTCCGTTTGCGAGAGGCGTGCGCCGCCGAAGGCATAGACGTTATTCAATGCCAGCGCGCCGCTCTCTTTCCAGCTCGGCTCCGGCAGATGGTTGACGCCATCGCCCAGATAGAGCAGGCGCCACATGTTGATGTAGCCGGGCGCGACGATCTTTTTCATCTCAATATGGTTGTTGGACCAGCCTTTTTTAATGTCGGCGTTCACCAGATCGAAACCGTCGATATAACATTTTCCGCTCAGATCGCTGGACTTATCGAAGAAGAAATACTCGACGTATTGGTAGGGCACGTTGCTGCCGGCATCGGTGTTGTTGGTCATCACGCTGTGCCATTGGCTGTCTTTGATTTTTACCGTACCGCCGTTGTTGCTGGTAAAGACCGGCCGGTAGTTGCGGCAATTGGCGTTGCCCCATTCGAAGTGGCAATTTTTGAAGTCCAGCGTGCCGCCCTTAAGGTCGAACAAACCATAGTCGGTATTGGCCAACTGTTCGGTTTCATTGCTAAAGCCGCTGTAGTCGAATGAACAATCGCGGAAGGCCAAGGCATGCACCCCCTGATAATAGTTTCTGCTGTCGCCGAACAGGCATTTGTAGAAGACGATTTTTTCGCCGGCGTTAGCGGTGGTTTCAGACCAGATCGGCCAGAAGCAGCCGCGCACCATGATGCTATGCCAGCTCTGAATATAGGCGTTATTGCCAAAGACGATGCCTTTATACAGGTTGGTCAGCCAGACGTTTTGCACCAGCAGTTGGCAGGCCGGCAGGCCGTGCATGTTTGAGGCATCGCTGTAGACGCACAGGCCGCGCAGGTTGGCCGCCGCGCCAGGGGCACCCACGATGCGCAGGTTATAAATCGCCGGCGCTCCCAGCGAATATTGCACGCGTACGCACTCGATGTTGGTGGCGCCGCTGAAGTCCAGAATGGTGCCCTTAAAATCGACGGCGTTTTTCCACAGCTTCAGGTTCGCGGTGGTTTTACAAGAGCGAACGCCGCCGGGGCCAACCAGAGTAATCCCCGCCGGGGTCGTTGGGATAGGCAACTG
Organism: Serratia bockelmannii; assembly: GCF_051803255.1. Lineage (NCBI taxonomy): Bacteria > Pseudomonadati > Pseudomonadota > Gammaproteobacteria > Enterobacterales > Yersiniaceae > Serratia > Serratia bockelmannii. The sequence continues at coordinate 1,343,565 of NZ_CP196512.1, forward strand.
CCACCACTCTTCGCCTTTGACCTGCAAGAAGTTGCACGCGCGGGTAATGGTCAGCGAGTAATCCAGTTCATCGCCCGGCAGGTGCCACCAATCGATGCTGTAATCGCCGTCATTGATGATGCGCTTCCAGCGGCGGTTTTGCGCGTCGACGAGCAGGGTGACGCCGTTGTCCTGGCTGGTGGTATCCGTATCGTCTCGGGTAAATACGCCGTGATGGTAGCGGTTTTCGAGCATCACCGCGGTTTCGCTACCGGCATAGCTGCGCAGGTTGGCGTAATCATTTAATGAAATCATGGAATAGCCCTCGTTTTGGACAATAAGAGGCCGATGCAATATGGCGATTGCAGGGGCGGCGGCATAGGGAAATGACATTGTGGCCGAAGGGCGAATCGGTTCGCGATCCCGGTCGGCAGAGATAAATTAACAGGCTGAGGTGAGAGGCTTAAGCGTTCAGGGTTGTGCCTGACGCCAGCAAACATCGCCGCCGGGGTTCAGGTTTGGTCTGTAGATACGAGGGTTTGCAACCAGGCCAGAAACGCCGCTGCGCCGGGTTTTTCCAGCGTGCGCGGCGGGTAAACTACGTAGTAGGGTTTGCTGAGCCGCAGCGCCGGTTCGGCCAGGGTGACCAGCTGGCCTTCCGCCAGTTCACGGGCGATCAGCCGCCGCTGGCCGAGCAGCACCCCGCGCCCTTGCACGGCGGCGTCGATGGCCAGTGACGTCAGGTTATAGGTTAGCCCGCGCCGCGGCGGCGGCGGCCGATCGGCGGCGGTGAACCACTCGTGCCAGCCCGGCAAAAACTGGCTCTCCTTGCCCCAGTCGACGTGGATCAGCGGCAGCTGCGTCCAGTCGCCGCACTCGCGCAGCGCCGGGCTGCACACCGGCTGCACCCAATCCTGAAACAGCTGCACCTTTTCCAGCAGCGGGTAATCCTGATCGCCGAAGCACAGGGCGAAATCCGCCGCCGAATGGGCGAAATCGACCGCCGCATGGGTGGCGTGCAGCCGCAAATCGCCGTCGGGGCACTGCGCCAGCCAGTCGCCCAGCGCCGGATTCAGCCATTTAGACGCCAGCGCCGGCAGGGCGAACACCGTCAGCGCCTGTTTGCCGCGCTGGCGTTCGACGTGCTGCTGCGCCACGCGCAGCGTTTCGAACGCCTCCTGCACGTAGGCCAGGTAGTCCGCGCCCTGTTCGGTCAGCGTGACGCCGCTTTTGGCGCGAATGAACAGCGTGATGCCCAGATGCTGTTCGAGCTGGCGGATTTGCTGGCTGACGGCGGCGGCGGTCAGCGCCAGCACATCCGCCGCACGGGCCAGGCTGCCGGTGCGAGCGGCGGTTTCGAACGCCAGAATGGCGCTCAGCTTGGGCAGGCGAGCACGGGACGGTGGCGGCATGGGCAGGACTATCGCTAAGAATTCGTTAGCTTATCCATAACGTATTTTTGTTATGGCGGCAATGCGCCATTCGCTACAGTGAGAAGCATCCGGCTATCGCACACGAGGGGAACGTCATGCCGCAACTTGCCGATATTATCGATCTGTCCGCCCATCCCATCGACGACGCCGCATTCCGCGCCCGTTGCAGGCAAACGCTGGCGCGCGCCGGCGCGCTGGTGCTGCCGGGATTTCTGCGCCCCGCCGCGCTGGCGACGGTAAGGCTGGAAGGCGCCGAACAGCACCACGCGGCGTTTTACGCCAGCAGCAAACACAACGTGTATCTACGGCCGCAGGACGACGCGCTGCCGGCCGACCATGCGCGCAACCGGCTGGTGGTGTCATCCAAGGGCTGCATTACCGACGAGGATATCCCATCGCAGTCGCCGCTGCGTGCGCTGTACGATGCTCCGGCGTTTCGCGAGTTTCTCTGCGCGGTGTTGGATGAGGCGCAGCTGTATCCCTACGCCGATCGGCTGTCGTCGATCAACCTGCATTACGCCCACACCGGTCAGGAGCTGGGCTGGCATTTTGACAACTCCTCGTTCGCCATCACGCTGCTGATCCAGAAACCGCAGGGGGGCGGCCGTTTCGAATACGTGGAGAACCTGCGCGATGCCGACCGCGGCGAGATGAACTATGCCGGGGTCACGCAGGTGCTGGACGGTGAGCGGGCGGTCAAACAGCTGGCGATGGAGGAGGGGGATTTAGTGCTGTTTCGCGGGCGCAACGCCATGCACCGGGTGACGCCGACCGAAGGCGACACCACGCGCATGCTGGTGGTGCTGGCCTACAATGCGCAGCCGGATGTCATGCTGTCGGAAAGCGCCAGAATGACGTTTTACGGCCGGTTATAGCGGATAAAAAAACCGCCCCGGAGGGCGGTTTGTCGATTCAGTGCGGGTTCTGCTCTTCGTGAGCCTGCTGCTCCCGCTTCACTTCCTGCGCGCGCTTGCGCAGGCCGAACCAGCCCAGCGTCAGCAGCACCGCCAGCACCGGAATGGTGGCGATGGTCCAGGTGCCGTTCGGATAATCGAACGCCATCATCACGACGACGACCAGCAGGAACGCCAGCGTCAGCCAGGAGGTGAACGGCGCGCCCGGCATTCTGAACGATACCGGCTGCGCACGGCCTTCGCGCACGGCTTTGCGCAGGCGCATCTGGCAAACGATGATAAACGCCCAGGAGGCGATGATGCCCAGCGAAGCGATGTTTAGCACGATCTCGAAAACCCGCGACGGCACCAGGTAGTTGAGCACCACGCCGATCACGTAGATGCCGCAGGTAACCAGGATGCCGGCGTAAGGCACCTGCTGGCTGCTCATTTTAGCCATCAGCTTCGGCGCGGAGCCGCCCATCGCCAGTGAACGCAGGATGCGGCCGGTGGAATAGAGGCCGGAGTTGAGGCTGGACAGCGCGGCGGTCAACACCACGATGTTCATGATGGTGCCGATGTAAGGCACGCCCAGCTTGCTGAAGAAGGTCACGAACGGGCTTTGGCCGGCCTGATAGGCGTTCCACGGCAGCAGCAGCACCAGCAGCACCACGGAGCCGACGTAGAACAGACCGATACGCCAGATCACGCTGTTGATCGCTTTGGGCATCATTTTAGCCGGATCTTTACACTCGCCGGCGGCGGTGCCGATAAGCTCGATGCCGGCGAAGGCGAAGATCACCCCTTGCACCAGCACCAGCGCCGGCAGCAGGCCGTGCGGGAACATGCCGCCGTTTTCGGTGATCAGGTGCATGCCGGTGGTGTGGCCGGCGACCGGGGTGCCGGTGCCGAGGAAGACGACGCCGACAATCAGGAACAGCGCGATAGCGACGACCTTGATCAGCGCGAACCAGAACTCCATCTCGGCGAACCACTTCACGCCGATCATGTTCATGGTGGCGACGATGCCGAGCGCGCCGAGGGCAAACAGCCACTGCGGCACGTCGGCAAAGGTGCCCCAGTAGTGCATATATAGCGCCACCGCGGTGATGTCGACGATGCCGGTCATCGCCCAGTTGAGGAAATACATCCAGCCGGCGACGTAAGAGGCTTTCTCACCGAGAAACTCGCGGGCGTAAGAAACGAAGCTGCCGCTGGAAGGGCGATGCAGCACCAGTTCGCCCAGCGCGCGCAGGATGAAGAAAGAGAAAATCCCGCACACCAGGTAGACCAGTGCCAGCGCCGGCCCGGCCAACTCGAGACGGCCGCCGGTACCGAGGAATAAGCCGGTACCGATAGAGCCACCGATGGCGATCATTTGGATTTGCCGGTTGCCCATGCTTTTGTGATACCCGGATTCATGAGAGTCTAGCCAGCGTCTTCTGGCGGCGTGTTTGTCATCCGCCGACTTTTTTTGTGAGTGCATTATCCGTCCTGTTTACCTGTCTATGATGAACCCCGCTCTGAGCTGCAGAGCAAACGATTGCCATTAACAATCGTAATGAGAATGAGGTCGTGGCATCATTCCGCTGTTTATTGTGTATACAGCCGCCATTAAATAACGGCGTGGCATGCTACCGTTTCCCGATAAATGTGGCAAAAAAACCTGCGTACAAAGTGTGAACAATGGTGTGTATTTTTTAAACTGAAAACAAAAGCGCATATTATTCAGTAAGATGAGTCTCATTATCAACACGGAAATATCGAACGATAAAAGTGATTGAAATCACAGAATAATAATTACCGTGCAAATTAAAGGGATTTGGAGGTTATTTCGCGTGAGGGGGGAAGGCGGGCGGAAAATAAAGCGATGGCGCCTGCGCGGCAATGAGCGTGCGCAGGCGAATCGGACGAGGAGCAGGCTTAGGCGGATTCACCGGCCGGCAGAGCCGAAGCCGGCAGGCCGAACAGCTTGTCGAACGCCCAGTTAAACAGGAAGGTGTAGCAAGGAATGATGACGATCAGCGCCATATCCAGCAGCAGCGCCTGCCACAGCGTGATGCCCATCCACCAGGCGATCAGCGGGATCAGATACACCACCAGCGTCAGCTGAAAGCCGACGGCGTGCAAAATGCGGCGTTTGAGCGTGCGGGTGCGCGACACCTGGCGGCTTTCCCACCACTCGAATAAATAGTTGTAAATAAAGTTCCAGCTTACCGCGATGGTGGTGATCACCACCGCCAGCGGCCCGGTGCTGCTTGGCGCATGGCCCGACAGCAGCGCCAGCCCCAGCGCCGAGATCGCCATGCCGATGATTTCATAAGCGGTGACATACACCAGTTTGCGTTTGACGCCTTGCATCGTTTTCTCCCGATCTGTTTTTAGTTGCCTCTGTGGCGACGGCGGCTAAGATAACGTCAATCATATTGATAGAAAAAGTCAGGAGCTGTCAGTTTTTCTGACAGGTTGAGCGATGAATTTTTCCAGCGACAACATCGAACTGTTTTTGGCGGTGCTCGACCGCGGCTCATTTTCCGCCGCCGCCCGCGCGTTGCGGCGCGTACCGTCTGCGGTCAGCATGGGCATCGCCAACATGGAGGCGGAGCTCGGTTTCGCCTTGTTCGACCGTTCTCACCGTGAACCGACGCCGACCGCGCTGGCGTTGGCCCTGGCGCCGCACGCCCGCCTGATCGCCGGGCAGCTCAAGCAGCTGCAGGTGCACGCCATCGAGCTATCCCAGGGGCTGGAGAGCCGGCTTTCGATCGGCGTGGCGTCGGATATTAACGGCGCCGGCCTGCTGGCGGCGGTGAAAACGCTGTCGCAGCGTTATCCGCTGCTGAACATTGAAGTGCTCAGCGCGCCGCAGGACGACGTGCTGCACATGCTGCATCAGGAGCGCATCGGCGTTTGTCTGGCGTTCGGCGGGCTGAACGTCAACAGCGCGGAACAGTTTCACTTCGTCGGCGCGGAATCGCTGGTGGCGATGCTGTCGCCGCAGCATCCGGCGCTGGACGGCGCGGCGGGTGAGCTGTTTCTCGAAGATCTGGTCAACGTGCGGCAGATCATGGTGGCCAGCCGCGATCTGCCGATCGGCGATCTGCGTCCGCAGGTGGCGGAGGCGTATTGGCGCACCGACAGCCTACCGATGGCGCTGAACATGGTGGAGGCGGGGCTGGGGTGGGGAAATTTCCCGCTGTCGCTGGCCGAGCCGCTGCTGGCGCAGGGGCGGCTGGTGCGGCTGAAATTCAAAAATACCAAGAACGAACTGCGCTTGCCGATGCATTTGATCTGGCTGAAGAACCGCCCGTTGGACAAGGCGGCGCGCGAGCTGGTCGAGCTGATGCGCACGGCGCCGCAGGAAAGCTGACGCCCGCTGCGTTTGCTTACTCCGGGTGGCGTTTACGCCACCAGAAACGCACCAGCAGGATGGCGGCGATCGCCAGCGCGACAAACAGCAGGCCGGAGAGTTTTTTGTCGAAGCCGGTAACGAAGCGTTCGATCGCCTGGCCACCAAAATAACCGAGCATGACGAAGATCGTCGCCCATAAAATAGCGCCGAGGATATTGAGCGGTACGAAGCGCGACGGCGGCAGGCGGCTGGCGCCGATCAGCACCGGGCCGATGATGCGGAAACCGTACATAAAGCGCACCCCGATAACGAACAGCATCGGGTGGCGAGCGATCAGCCTTCTGGCGCGCGCGATGCGCTTTTCCTGTCCCTTGAGCCGCGAGATGACGCGGCCTTCAAACCGGCGGCCGGCGAAGTACAGCAACTGGTCTCCCATCATGCCGCCCAGCGCCACCACCGCGATCACCCACGGCCAGTGCAGCAGCCCTTCGTGGGCGGCGATGCCGCCCAGCAGCGTGATGGTCTCCCCTTCCGCCAGGCAGCCGATAAACAACGCCCAGTAACCGTAGTCCGTAATGTAGTGGGCCAAATCGGTCATTCCTTACTCCTTATGTGGCTGACGCATAAGGGCAAGTATACGCCCGATCGCTAGCCTTGGGCGATTTGGGCCACCAACGCTCTGCGCCGCGCCAGGCTTTCCGCCATTTGTGCCTGTACCTTGGCGTAAATGTGCGGCGGGGCCAGTTCCGGCGTGCCGCCCTCGAACGGCGGGGCCGGGGCGTATTCCAGATAAAGTTGGATCGTCTGAGCGGTGTCTTCGCCGTGCAGTTCGGCGATCAGCGCCAGCGCGAAATCGATGCCGGCGGTGACGCCGCCGCCGCTGATTACGTTGCCGTCGCGTTCTACGCGAGCAGCGCTGGGTATGGCGCCGAACAGCTTCAGGCTATCGCGCATAGACCAGTGGCAGGCGGCGCGTTTACCCAGCAATAACCCGGCGGCGGCTAGGATCAGCGAACCGGTACACACCGAGGTCAGGTAGCGAGCATCGGTGCCCAGCCGACGGATTTGCCGCATGAATGCTTCATCCTGTAATGCCTGGGTGCAGCCGCTGCCGCCCGGCACGCACAGCACGTCGCAGCGCGCGATCTCCGGCAGCGGGCGCAGCTGAGTGAAGTGCAAGCCTTCCGATTCGACATCCGCGCCGTCTACCGAAGCGACGATGATTTCCGCGCCCGGCATGCGGCGCAGAAACTGCAGCGGGCCGGTGAAGTCGAGTTGGGTGACGCCTTGATAGATGGGAAATACAATCACGAGTGGTTCAGACATGACATTCGCCTCATTTTTATCGTTGGACCTGGGCCATAATAGCCGCCCTGTTTTTGGCTGATATGACAGATAACCCTCAAAAAGCGCCATCATGAAAACGATCGGTTTTGTGGTCTTTCCCGGTTTCAACCTGCTGGACTTTGCCGGCCCGCTGGCGGCGTTCGATAACGTCAACCAGTTTACCGATCCGCCGGCCTACCGCTGCGTGGCGATTTCGCCGCAGGGTGGCATGGTCGCCAGCTCGGCCGGGGTGGAGATCGCCACGCAGCCATGCGGTGACGAGCGTTTCGATACGCTGGTGGTGGCTGGCGGCAGCGGCAACGTGATGGCGGCGCAGTCACCGGCGCTGACGGGGTTCCTGACAACCCACAGCCGGCGTGCGCGCCGCATCGCCAGCGTGTGCACCGGCGCGTTTATTCTGGCGGCCTGCGGCTTGCTGGACGGCAAGCGCGCCACCACCCACTGGTATCACGCGGCGCGATTGCAGCAGAGTTATCCGCGTATCCGTGTCGACAGCAACCGCATTTTCATTCGCGATGGCGATATCTGGACCTCGGCCGGCATCAGTGCCGGCATCGATCTGGCGTTGGCGCTGATCGAAGACGATCTGGGCGCCACCCTGGCGGCGGCCGTGGCGCGGCAGCTGGTGGTCTACCACCGACGCCCCGGCGGGCAGTCGCAGTACTCGCTGCTGCTGGCGCTGAATCCGTCGTCGGATCGCATGCGTGCAGCGCTGTCGTTCGCGCGCGAACATTTGCACCTGCCGCTGTCGGTGGCGGATCTGGCCGACGCCGCCTGCCTGAGCGAGCGGCAGTTCGGTCGGCTGTTCCGCGCCGAAACCGGGCAGACGCCGGCCAAGGTCATCGAGCAGCTGCGGGTGGAGGCGGCCAGGGTGCGCATCGAAGAGAGCGCCGAGCCGCTGGAGGCGATCGCCCGCTTGGTGGGGTTCAGCGATCCGGAGCGCATGAGGCGGGCATTTATCCGCGTATTTGGCCTGTCGCCGCAGGCGATCCGCCGGCTCGGCCGCGCGGGATAATTTTTTTGCCACGCCTGGCGGCGGGGCACACCAGAGGAGCAACGGATGTATCAGGATTTTGAGAGCGAATTGAGCTGGGCGACGCGCCATATGCCGCGCACCCGGGCGGCGGTGGCAGCGTTGCCGGACCTGCATGGGGTGCGGCTGGCGTGCAATATGCACCTGGATCTGAAAATGGCGCCGCTGGTGGCCGGCCTGCTGGACAAGGGCGCGTCGATCTTCCTGACCACCTGTAATCCCACCACGGTACAGAACGACGTAGTGGCCTGGCTGGAACGGCGCGGCGCGCAGGCTTACGCCTGGCGTGACATGAGCGTCGGCGAATGGTCGGAATCTTTCGATCGCGCGCTGGCCTGGCGGCCGACCCACCTGTGCGAAATGGGGGCGGATCTGACCACCCGTCTGCACCAGTCGCCGAGCGGCCCACAGATCGTCGCCGGGTTGGAGGCCACCGGATCGGGCATCAGCCGGTTAAACGGCGTGGCGCCGCGCTACCCGATCTTCAACTGGGACGATCTGCCGGTGAAAGAGGGGTTGCACAATCGGCATATGGTTGGGCTGACCGCCTGGCACACTTTCTTCCAGACCACCCATTTGACGCTGCACGAAAAGCGCGTGCTGGTGATCGGCTACGGCCTGGTTGGGCAGGGGACGGCGGCGGCGGCCAGGGCGTACGGCGGCCAGGTGATGGTGGCGGAAATCGATCCGGCGCGTGCGCTGCAGGCGCGTTATGACGGCTGGCAGGTGGTGGATCTGGCGAGCGCCGTCGCGCAGGCGGACGTGATCGCCACCGCGACCGGCGCGAAAAACGTGCTCTCGGCGCAGCATCTGCAACTGGCGCAGGACGGCGTGTTTATCCTCAACGTCGGCCACGTGGCGGAAGAGATCGACGTCGGCTTCCTCAAGGGCTTGCCGCACCACGAGCCAATGCCTTATGTGAACGCTTACCAACTGAATGAAAAGACGGTCTATTTGCTGGCCAACGGCTCGATGTTCAACCTGACCGCCGGCTATGGCGACAGCCTCAACGCCTTCGACGTGACGCTGGCGGTAATGGCGGCCGGCATCGGCCATATCGTCGGTGCCGGGGCGCGGCAAACGCCGGGGCTGTACCTGCTGCCGCAGTCGGCCTGGCAGCCGGCGCTGTAACTTTTTCGACGCGGGCGTTCATCCCAGAGCGCCCGCGGGCTGCGTCGTTTTTCGGCCGACAGAATTTGTCACAAATCCGCCATACAATCCCAGTGCCAAGCGCTGAACCCTCACATATAATTCGCTGAATTCAAGCCCCCATTTCAGAGTAATGCCTGTGAAAATACGTGTTTTGGTTCTGACTCTGCTCGCTTTGCAGGCGGGCGCAGGCTTTGCGCCACGCGCGCTGGCCAGCGACAACGCCGCCGCCGTACACGCCACCCAGCCGGAGCTGGCCTCCGGCAGCGCGATGGTTGTCGATATGCAAACCCATAAGGTGATGTACGCGCGCAACCCGGATGAAGTGGTGCCGATCGCCTCGATCACCAAGCTGATGACCGCCATGGTCACGCTGGACGCGCACCTGCCGCTCGACGAGATGCTGTCAGTGGACATCCACCAGACGCCGGAGATGAAAGGGGTGTATTCGCGGGTACGGCTGAACAGCGAAATCAGCCGCAAGGACATGCTGCTGCTCGCGCTGATGTCGTCGGAAAACCGCGCGGCCGCCAGCCTGGCGCACCACTATCCGGGGGGCTACAACGCCTTCATCAAAGCGATGAACGCCAAGGCCAGGGCGCTCGGCATGACCAATACCCATTATGTGGAACCGACCGGGCTCTCTATTCATAACGTGTCGACGGCGCGCGATCTGACCAAGCTGCTGATCGCCACCAAACAATACCCGTTGATCGGCCAGCTCAGTACCACCACCGAACGCATGGCCAGCTTCAAGGATCCCAACTACACGCTGCCGTTCCGCAACACCAACCACCTGGTGTACAACCCGAAATGGAACATTCAGCTGACCAAGACCGGCTTCACCAACCAGGCGGGGCACTGCCTGGCGATGCGCACCATGATCGGTAACCGCTCGGTGTCGCTGGTGGTGCTGGACGCCTTCGGCAAATATACCCACTTCGCCGACGCCAACCGTCTGCGCAGCTGGATCGAAACCGGCAAGGTGACGCCGATCCCGGCCGCCGCCCGCGACTATCGTCGCCAAAAAGACGCCAGCCTGGCGAAAAACGCCACCGAATGACCCGCCTGGCGGTCCGCCCGTTTGCGGCGGGCCGCTATCGGCCCTCGGGCCGTCTGATGACAAATCCCCGCTCGCGATCGCCGTCGAAGCCCGCTTTCAGGTAGAGCTGGTGCGCGCCGGTGCGTTGCTGCCCCGACAACAGCATCACCTTGTAACAGCCTTTTCGCCAGGCCAGCTGCAGCGCGTATTCGATCATGGCGAGCGCCACGCCGTGGCCGCGGTAGGGCTCCGCCGTCACCACGTGTTCGATGACGCCGAACGGCTGCGCCTGGTGCGCCAGCCCCGGGATCAGCGCCAGCATGCAGGTGGCGATCGGGTGATCTTCTTTCGCCGCCACCACCAGACGGATCGCCGGATCGTCCAACAGGCGTTGCAGGGTTCGGCGCGCATCGTCGGCGCGCAGCGGCGCGTCCTGCGGGCGCAGCTCGCGATACAAGGCTAACAGGCCGTTGAGATCGTCCGGCTGCGCCAGGCGATGAATGATGCTCATGGTTGCTCCTTTCCGCCGCTTCAACGGTAATCCGCTATCCTCCATTAATACCACAACGTTTGCCGGAGGGGATGTTATGAGTCAGGTTTCGACCTTTGTCATGTTCCAGGGAGAGGCGCAGCGGGCGATCGATCTCTACAGCCAGGTGTTCGAGCGTTTTCGGCTCATGCAGGTACAGCATTACGACCCGACGCCGGACGGCCGGCGATTGATCAAGCATGCTGCCATCGATTTCGATCGGCAGAACTTGGTGTTTATCGACAGCCCGATCAGCCATGACTTTAGCTTCACCCCGGCGGTGTCGCTGTTCATCAACCTGCCTAACGAAGAAGCGTTGGAGCGGGCGTTCCACCGGCTGGCGGAGGGCGGCAAGGTGCTGATGCCGCTCGATGACTACGGCTTCAGCGCCCGTTTCGGCTGGCTCAACGATCGTTTCGGCCTTTCCTGGCAGCTCAATGTGCCGGCGGGCGATCTGCCCTGACGCTAAGGGAGAATGTGCAAAAGAATGGTAATTACTGCTGTTATTTCATATTGTTATAACCATTTTGGCGAGGAGCTTTGCCGTAGGAAATACCGACAATATTCATGGAAAGGTGCGCTTTGATTGATTTTGACCGCTATGTTGAGCAAGCGAAGTCTTACGGCGAGTGGCCGGGCGGGCATGTGGAGATGTTGTCCGGTCGCGTTGAGGGATTGAGCTATCGCCTGTATCGGCAAACTGCCGCGAGTGCAGACGTGATGGTGGTGTATCACGGCGGCGGGGTTAACAGCGCCGCCGGGTATGACGTCCTTGCGCGCCAGCTGGCCGCCGAGCCGACGCTCGCGGTGTGTCTGGTAGATATCCGCGGACATGGTGATTCCAGGGGAGAGCGGGGGACGGTTGAGCGGCCTGAGCGTATTTGGCGCGATGTCGATATCATCCTGGCAGAAATGCGCCGCCGGTTTCCGCTGGCGCGCAGACACCTGCTTGGCCATTCGAGCGGCGCCGGCATGTTGCTCAACTACTTGACCCGTTACCCTGGCGAACAGCAGGCGGACAGCCTGATCATGCTGGCGCCCGAGCTGGGTCCATTTTCCGGGATGGCCCGCGATCTGGCGGCGGCGGCCCGTTTTGCTCAGGTGCGCCAATGGCCGTTTGTCGCCAATGCGCTCAGCGGTGGGCGATGGTTCGGGCAATCCCGGGCGGTCAGCCTGAATTTTCCCCCAGCCGTGCTGGCCGCCGCCCCCGATTTTGTCTGCCAATACAGTGTCAATATGGCTAACGCCTTGACGCCTCGCGCCCCGGCCAAGCAACTGGCGGCGCTGCGATTACCGACTTTGCTGCTGGCGGCCGCGCAGGACGAGTTGTTCAATGCGCAAGCGATGCAGCGTTTCGTTGAACAGCATGGCAGTGCGCATGTTGCCTTTGGCTTGCTTGAGGGCAGCACGCATTTATCGTGCGTATTTGAGGCCCACGGTCATGTCCTGCGCTATCTCTCGGGCGTATTCGCTATCGCATCCGATTGAGACGTATGCGCGTAGCTGTTTGTTTATTAATCACTTCTTCTCCACCGCTAACTGGACGGAGGAGTGGTGATTAAGATCACGAAATTAGTTAATAAATCTTTATGAATTTGATTGCATAATGTTAACATCCTGCCGCTTTCATTAGGCTTGCTAATGATATTCTTATTGTCAAGGAATGCTCAGGATGGATTACCAAAACGTCTTTCAATTGACGGATCAGGAAAGAAACGAGTTATTTTCGGCATTAGATAAAATTGCTTACGATCCCGCCGGCGGTGATGCGTATATTCACGCTATACGTTCGGCCATGATCACCCACTTACCCCACAGATTAAGCGCTGCATTAAGCCAGCAAAAGGCGTCAATCAAACCACGGCCTTATCTTATTTTAAAAAATGTGCCGGTGGATAAAGAAGTGTTCTTTTCCCATTGTCCGAACCAATATACGCCTTCGGCCAAATCAGGGAATATCAGTGAAAACCTGTTGGTCGGCATCTCTTCGCTAATTGGTGAACCCTATTCGATGTATTTCGAAGGGAAAGAACTGATTAATAATCTGATCCCCAAACGCGAAGCCAAAAAAGAATATACCGGTCTGGGGTTCGATGTTGAATTGGATTTCCATATTGAAAATGCGGCCCTGAAACACCTGGAGCAGTTCAACGTCTCGCCGATGGGGTTGCTGTTGGCCGGCGTGCGCCGCGATCCGCACAGCCCGATGACGCGTATCTCCGATTCGCGTTTGGCTATCGCTCAACTGAGCCGCGAGGACGTCGAAACGCTGGCCAGCCCGCTGTACAGCATCAAGCTGCCATACCGTTGGCGCCAGTCCACGCAGGCCGGGCGCGAAGAAACCGCGCTGGTGCCGCTGATTTCGCAAAACCATGTTCTGCCGGATGTGAGCGCCGTTTTCTATCCCGGCATGATTGCCGCCAGCACGCCGCGAGCGGAAGCCGCGCTGGAGCGTTTCTACGGGCTGGTGAAAGAAAATGCCATCAGCATCGATATTTGCCCGGGCGATTTGGTGTATATCGATAACCGTTTTGCGCTGCATTCACGCGATAAATTCACGCCATCTTTCGATGAAAGAGATACGCCGTTACGCTGGGTGCAACGCGTCTTCATTTCGGCAAGCTTGTGGAATCACCGCAACCTCAATCAGGTTGAAGAGCGCATTTTCTCGATTTAAGGTTATTATTCATGCTGAACGTTTTTCTTTCTATATTGCCGATTTTTTTGTTAATCGTGCTGGGCTATTTGTCAAAGCTCTATGTTAAAGACGTTGCCGTATTTTGGGGCTTTTCAGACAAATTCGTTTATTACCTGTTTTTTCCGGCGCTGTTGATATTGGATATCAGCGAGGCGGATTTTAGCGGCGCGGACAGCTTTTATCCCGTTGTGGCGACCATAGTTTCCACGCTGGCCATCGCGTTGATTATTTTCGTTGGCAAACTGTTTTTCAATACGTCGGCCGATCTGTTTACCTCCATTTTTCAGGGCGGAGTCAGATATAACTCTTATGTATTCATCGCGCTGTCGCAATCGCTGTTCGGCAGCGAGGGGGTGGCGCTGTCCGGTTTCTTCGTGGCCTATATGATCATTCTGACCAACATCATGAGCGTGTTGGTGATGAACCATTACGGCACCGGCAGCAAGAAAAGCCTGAGCGGCGCGCTGCTGGCGCTGACGAAAAACCCGCTGATCATCGGCGCGTTGTTCGGGGTGCTGATGAACCTGTGCAACCTGCACATCACCGGCGCGCTTAAACAGCTGTTCGTATATCTCTCCAACGCCGCCACGCCGCTGAGCCTGATGTCGGTCGGCGCAGGGTTGATCGTCAGCATGCATATTCGCAAGCTGGTTTCCATCTCTTATGCGACCGTGCTGAAACTGGTGGCCATGCCGCTGATTACCATTGCGCTGGTGCACTATTTCGGCGCCACCGGCGTGCCGGCCAGCATCGCCATTCTCTACTCCGCCGTGCCTTGTGCCGGCAACGCCTATATCCTGGCGCGGCAAATGGGGGGCGATCATGAAGCGATGGCCTCCATCATCACCTGGACGACGCTGCTGTCGGTGATTACCGTCACCTTCATCCTGGGCAGCGTAGCGCTTTAACGCCGGCGCCGGGCGGCAATCGCCCGCCCGGCATTTTCCGAGATCCTCCCATATCCTTTCATGATGCTTTACCGCTATGCTAAACATAGAATGGCCCGTGAATATGAAAAGGATGAATCATTTTGGCAGGAAGTAGCTTACTTACCCTCATCGACGACATTGCCTCGTTGCTGGACGATGTCTCGTTAATGAGCAAGATGGCGGCGAAAAAAACCGCCGGGGTGCTGGGGGACGATCTGGCGCTCAACGCGCAGCAGGTCACCGGCGTTAAAGCCGACCGCGAGCTGCCGGTGGTGTGGAGCGTCGCCAAAGGCTCGCTGATCAACAAGGCGATCCTGGTGCCGCTGGCGCTGCTGATCAGCGCCTTCGCGCCCTGGGCGATTACGCCGCTGCTGATGGTGGGCGGCGCCTATCTGTGTTACGAAGGGTTCGAAAAGGTGTTTCACAGCCTGAGCCACGGCAAGGCGGCGCAGGAGGAAAAATCGGACGGGCCCGGCGCCAATGAGGACGCCGCGGCTTATGAGAAGCGCAAGGTGAAGGGGGCAATACGCACCGACTTCGTGCTGTCCGCCGAGATTATCGCCATTACCTTGGGCACCGTCGCCGGCGCCACCTTTAGCCAGCAGGTGATCGTCTTGTGCGGCATCGCCGTTGTGATGACGCTCGGCGTGTACGGCATCGTCGCCGGCATCGTTCGGCTGGACGATCTGGGGCTGTATCTGAGCCGCAAACGCAGCGCAGTGGCGCGCTCCCTCGGCGGCGGCATCGTGCGCGCCGCGCCTTATCTGATGAAAACGCTGTCGATCGTCGGCACTGTTGCCATGTTTATGGTCGGCGGCGGCATCCTGACCCACGGCCTGCCGCCGGTGCATCACCTGTTCGAAGACTGGGCCTCGTACACCACCGTGGTGCCGACGTTTGGCCATCTTTTGCAGGGTGTGGTTCCGGCACTGCTGAACGTGGCATTCGGGCTGGTGGCCGGCGGCGTGGTGCTGGCGGTGGTGTCGGCGCTGGGCGCGGTACGCACGCGTTTCAAGGCATGATGAAAAGTCTCGCCCCGGAAGGGGCGGGACGTATGAGACGGATTAAAAGATCAGTTTGAGAACGCCGGTAATCGTCAACAAACCCACGATGAAGATGATGGCGACAATCCACAGAATAATTTTCATTCACTTCTCCCTTACCGGTTAGATGGCGTGCGCGATTGGCGCTAACTCAATGAAATCCCTCTTCACTATAGACGCTAACTTCCTATCGTGCGTCGCCATGCATTCAAGGATGCCGATTGTCGCCGTCACCCAGCGCGCGCTGCATAATCTGCGTGTCACGCCATTCCCCCAGTTTGAACCCCACGGCCTTTAACGTTCCGGCGCTGGTAAAGCCGAGCGACTGGTGCAGCGCCAACGAACCGCGGTTGGCGGCGGAATCACCGACGATCGCCAGCATCTGGCGCCAGGGGCCTTGCTCGCAGCGGGCGATCAGCGCGCTCAGCAGCGCCTTGCCGACGCCTTTCCCCTGTTGCCCTTCGGCGATATACACCGAGTCTTCTACGGTAAAGCGATAGGCCGGCCGGGGGCGATATGGTGTGGCATAGCAGTAGCCCATAACACGGCCTTCGCTTTTCGCCACCAGCCAGGGCAACCCGGCTTCCCGCACCTTGCCTAGCCGCAGCTGCATTTCCGCCAAGGTCGGCGGCTGTTCTTCAAACGAGGCGGCACCGTACAGCACGTGGTGAGTGTAAATTTGCAGCACGGCGGCCATATCGTCCGGCGTGGCATCGAGGAGGCTGAGTACGGGAGCGGAGAGCGTCATGGTAATGCCTGTTTACCTTGGAAATCAGCAGATAAACGCCATTATGCGCGCCGCTCGCCGCCGGGATAAATCGGGTTTTCTTATGGTGAGATAAGAAAATCCTATGAGCTATTCAGCCGCGCATCAGCCGGGCCACGGCCTGGCGCAGATAGGCCAGCAACGGCGGAGTCAGCCAGGTGCCCTCGGTCAGCGAGGGTTCCCGTTCCATCGCTTCACGGATCTTCATCTGCGTCGCCGGGTTGGTGCCGGCATAGGATTGGAACAGCGCCAGCCAATCGGCCGCCAATCGCACCGCCTCCGGCGAATCGGCAGGTATGCCGTCGTTCATTGCTTGATGGAATTGAGCGATCAGAGCCGGCCACTCCTGCAGGCGGGTGAAATAGTGTTGACGCACGTAGGCGTACTCTTCCACCGACAGGTATTTTTGATAGACAGCCAGCTTGGTTTCGGCAAAGGCGCGGGTGATGTAGTCCGTCATCGTCGGTGTAATGCCGGTCTGTTCGCGCATCGACGGTTCGTCGGCGTGCATGGCGTTAAGCCGGGTGAGAAAGGCCGGGTTGCCGGCGGTGTCGCGTTCCAGCATCAGCATCCAGCGGCGTGCCATCGCCTGAGCCTGTGGCGCCTGAGGTTCGATGCCTTCCGCCATCAGTTGTCCCACGCTGCTCACCAATGCAGCCCATTCCTGATTGCGGGTGGGATCAGCTTGGTAGAATGGTAGTTGCATCAGCTCATCGGCGGTAAAGTATTTATCGTACATGGTCATTAACTCCAACGTAGTCAGCCAGTCGTTCAGTTCCGGTTCGTGCCCGGCGGAAAGTTGGGCATGCATGTGCTGCAGCCGGCCGCGCAATGCGGCGATCTGTGCCAACTGCTGCTCCAACATGGCGATCTGCTGCTCAATCACCGCCGGAAGCGCTGGCCCTGAACGCGCGAGAATTGCCCCGACTTCCGCCAGCGAAACGCCCATCCGGCGCAGCGCCTGGATGTGGTGCAAGCGGGTGATGTCAGCCCGGTTGTATAAACGATAACCAGCGTCGGAACGCGCAGAAGGGACCAGCAAACCAATGCTGTCATAGTGATGCAGTGTGCGAACGGTAATGCCGGAACGGCGCGCCAGTTCGCCGACTTTCAATAACATATGTAGCTCCTCCCTTGTGCGTGCCGGGATACTAAAGCCTGACGCCACGTAAGGGTCAAGAGCGGGAAGAAAAGATGACGTTTTAAAAATCGGTAGGCGCCAGAGAGGCAAAAGCCCAGCTGGATGGCTGGGCTTCGCAGGTCCCTGAAAGGGAGGGTATAGCATAAGGGCCTTTATCGGCTACGGCGACAATTTCACCTGATTTGTCTGTTTTGTCAACAACAGCGTACTGGTCAGAACAGCATATTTTTGGCATTGATCGACTTAATGACGGCGCGTTGTATGTCAGCAACAAGCTCGCGCGACAGACACTGGGTAAGAAAGCCTCTCTCTTTACGGGCTCTGTTCAGCCGTTGGCGGCTGACTTGCTGCACCAGATCGCCCTTTGCCCAGCGCGTTTGCGGATGAAGGAATCTCATATCTTCGATGAGTTCACGCGTGATTTCGATGTGCAATCCCCGTTCGATCTTGTTCGAATCTCTGGTGGTCGACAGCGGTACGATAATGCAGGCGTTGCCGTTAATTTTGCCGTTTAACACAACAACTAAACGGTTCTTCACCATTTCTGGTGGAATGTGGCCATCATAAAAGCCGGCTTCATGCGGTTGGCAGACTGATAGGGGATAGTTGCCATAGTTGCACTCGAGAATTTCCCCGACCTTGGGGGCAAATTTGATCGGCATCGATACACTCCTTTGTTGTGAACAATCCGTGTTATGGAGGAATGAGCATGCGGGCGTTTTGCTTTTAGAGAAAGGTGTGGCGTAAGGAAACGGGGAATGAAAGTGAAATATTGCGGATTCGTGCGCAGAATCCGCCTTGATGGTGGCCGAATTTACCAGCCTTTCACCGCGCCGCCGTTGAAGATTTTCTCGGCGGCTTTGGCGACTTCGTCCGACTCATAGGCCTTGATGAAGTTCTGTACGTTTGGCGCGTCCTTGTTGTCTTCGCGGGTGACGATGATGTTGGTGTACGGCGAGTCCTTATCCTCGATGAAGATGCCGTTTTTGGTCGGCGACAGGCCGGTCTGGTTGATGTAGGTGGTGCTGATGACGGCGACGGTGACTTTCGGATCGTCTAACACGTGCGGCAGCTGCGCACCTTCCAGCTCCATGATCTGGTAATGATGCGGGTTGGCGCTGATATCCAGCGCGGTGGGCAGCAACCCTTTGCCAGGCTTCAGGCTAATCAGCCCGGTTTTTTCCAGCAGCAGCAGGGCGCGCCCCAGGTTGGTCGGATCGAGCGGGATGGCGATCACCGCGCCGTCCGGCAGTTCTTTCAGCGATTTTATCTTTTTGGAGTAGCCGGCCATCGGGAACACGAAGGTATTGCCGACCGCCACCAGCTTATAGCCGTGATCTTTGTTTTGCTGTTCGAGGAACGGGCGGTGCTGAAACACGTTGGCGTCCAGTTCGCCTTTGTCGGTGGCGTCGTTCGGCAGCAGCGAACCGCTGAAGCCGACCAGCTCGACGTCCAGCCCGTATTTCTCTTTCGCCACCTGCCTGGCGACTTCCGCCACGTCCTGTTCCGCGCCGTTGATGACGCCGACTTTGATATGGTTTTGGTCGGTTTTTTGATCGCAGCCCTGAAGCGCCAATACGGCGGCGAAGGCCGCCGCCAGAGGGGTGATACGCCAGCGTAAGGTCATCGAAGTCTCCCTGAAAAAAACAATAAAATCAGTTGGTTTTTGTCCTTACAGCTAAGCCTGAACCGCCGGCGAAGTCAAACGCTCGTTCAGCATAAACGGCTATAGCTTATAGCCGTTATGCGGCGGTGATTATCGGCTGAGCGAACGCAGCACCACGATGCCCGGCGTAGCCATCACGTAATCCATAAAGGGTGAGTCGACGACCTGCATGTTGGCCTTGCGCGAGGAGGCGTTGCGCAGCACCGGGCCATGGTCGGTCATCACGAAGATGCCGGTGTGGGTCACGTCCAGCCCGGCGAGGTTGGTGTAAATACCGATGTAGTCGCCGGTGCGCAGCTGGGCCAGCACCTTGTCGTCGACGTTGTCGCTGGGAATGTAGGTGACGCTGCGCTGCACGTTGGGCAAGCCGGGCAGGTAGCTGCTGCCGTCCGCCTTTTGATTGAGGTTTTTCACGAGGCTGACGGCGTGCGGGCTGAGCTGGGCGGTGATGTCTTCGGCCACTTTTTTCGGCCGCTGCGCCCAGTCGGTGAAGAAGTGTTTGCGCTGCGGGAAGGCGATGTTGCCGTCGACGTAGCGAATGTCTACCAGGCGCTGAACGAACTCGGCTTCGCTGCGGGCGGTGCTGAGCGCTTCCACATAATCGATGTAGGTGAAGCAATCCAGTCCGCGGAAGTCGATCACCAGCTGCTCGGGCGTGTTCTGCGAACCGATCAGACGGTTGGCGAGATACGGCGTGCCGAGAAACTCGCGCGAAATCAAATCGACGGTGCGACCATGCGGCTGCGCGGCGGGCCAACCGGCGCGCAGCGCGAGGATCTCACGCAGCTTGCTGCGGGTGCTGGCGTCCATCTCCGGCTGCACGCCCGGCGGCGAAACGGTGACGTCGGTCGGCGGCGTCGCGGGGGAGACGGCGGTGGAGCGTTCGGCGCATCCGCTCATAGCGATAGCTAACATCAGTAAAACAGCCTTGTTCTTGTTCATACGGCCCTCCCTGGGTGTCGCTGGCTTATCAGAGTAAGTGATAACAGTTCTCATCCGATGGTAGGGGTTAAAAAGTAAACATCACCTCAATGGCAATCGATAAATCAGTAACCGATTTCGCTATTGAACGGCAAATACCAGAACAGCGCGATTTCGTGATCGGCGATCTCCGGTTCGGCGCGGTACAGCAAACGGTCGATGCCGCCGAGGATAAACCCGTAATGCTGGTAACAGCGGCAGGCCGCCAGATTGTTGTTCTGCGTTTCGAGCATCATACCTGAGGTTTCCTGCTGCCGCGCCCACCGTTTGGCGCAGTCCAGCAGTGCCCCGGCGATGCCCTGACGGCGCGCATGAGCGCTGACGGCGATCTCGTCGATCAGGGTGTAACCGTTCCAGTTTTTGCTCAGCGTGATATGGCCAACGGCGTCGTTCTGACGATACGCCAGGAAGGTCACGCTGTCTTCGTTGGCGAACGGCGCCAGCGGATACCGTTTGCGAAATGGCGCCACCGGGCGGGTTGGCCAGCTGTCCACCGGGCTGTCGAACTGCGGCAGGGCGTAACAGGCGATGGTGAAGCTGAAATCGCCGCGGGCCAGATAATCGTCGGGCAACGCCTCAATGGCCGCGATGCGGATGGCCGGGTTCATTACGGCAGCTCCCGCAGCAGACGCGCCGGGTTGCCGGCGTAGATCCCCTTGCGGGTGATATCGCGGGTCACCACCGCCCCGGCGCCGATCACCGCGTCGTTGCAGATCTCTACCGCCAGGATCGTGGCGCCGGAGCCGATGGACACCCGATCGCCGATGCGCGTGCGCCCCCAACTGGCCGGATCGGCGTTGGGCGCGCCGTCCCGGAACAGATCGTTGGCGAAGGTAACGCCGTGGCCGACAAAGCACGCTTCGCCGAGGGTGACGTATTCGCAGATAAAGCTGTGCGACTGAATTTTACTGCGCGCGCCGATGCTGACGTGGCGCTGGATCTCGACGAACGGGCCGACGAAGACATCGTCGCCGAGCCGGCAGCCGTAAAGATTGCAGGGCTCGACAACGGTAACGTTGCGCCCGGCGTCGACGTCGACGATCCCCGCCTGACGGGTGGTGATTACGGATGACATGACCTTCCTCGCAGCCTGGTTTTTATGGTGGGAGTATAAGACAAAGCGCTGCGGCGTTGCGCTTTCCGCACGTTTTTTCGCCGAAAGACTATAATTAGTACAGGGGAGAGAGCCCCGTGGCCGCAATCCTCGCACGGGTAGCAGTCCGTCGGAGGTGTGAAATTCGTTCGCCGATCGCGGCCTACGGCGAGATAGGAGGTGTCTCATGGTCAGTCATGTTTGGGGACTTCTGGCGCATCCCAGCGCCGAGTTCGAACAGATCAAAAGCGAGAATGAAAGCGTCTCGCACCTATACACCCATCACGTGTTGCTCTTGGCAGCCATCCCGGTGGTCTGCGCCTTTATCGGCACCACCCAGTTGGGCTGGCTCTCCGGCGAGGGACATGCCATCAGGCTCGACATGTTTACCGCGTTTTATACCGCCGTGGCGTTCTACCTGCTGATGCTGGCGGGCGTAGCGGCCATGGGGAAAGTCATTCACTGGATGGCGCGGCGTTATGAATCGCGCCCCAGCCTGCACCGCTGCATGGTGTTCGCCGGCTACGTGGCGACCCCGATGTTCCTCAGCGGGGTAGTGGCGCTCTATCCGGTCGTCTGGCTGTGTCTGTTTGTCGGCATTATCGGCCTGTGCTATTCGGGCTATCTGCTGAATCTGGGGATCCCGCACTTCCTGAATATCGACAGTAAGGAAGGGTTCATCTTCTCCAGCTCGACCTTCGCCATCGGCATTCTGTTGCTCGAGCTGCTGCTTGGGGTGACGGTGCTGCTGTGGGGGTACGGTTCCTGGTTGTTCTGAGTTAACGGCTGTTGTTGCCCCCGCGCCGGTGGAACGGCGCGGGGGCTTTTGCTTTTATGCGCGGCGGAAAACCAGCATCACGCCGAGCACGATGCCCGCCATGCCCAGCAGGCTCAGCGCTGCTAGCGCGTGGCCGAGCAGCAGGTAATCCAGCAGGGCGGTCACCGCCGGGATCAGGTAGAACAGGCTGGTCACCTGCACCAGATTGCCGCGCTGGATAAGGCGATACAGCAAGAACGTCGCCAGCACCGAGATCACCACCGCCATCCACAGCAGCGGCAGCACGAACGCCGGCCGCCATTCGACCCGCAGCGGCTCAAACGGCAGTGCCAGCGTACACATCAATAATCCGACGGCATACTGCAGCGGCAAGACCGCCAGCGGCGGCTGCGTCATGCCTTTTTGCAGCAGGGTGCCGGCGGTCATGCAGCCCAGCGCGATAAAGGCGAACAGCATGCCGCTCAGCGAGAAGTGGGCCACCATCAGGCTTTGGTACACCACCAGCGTCAGCCCGACCATCGCCAGCGCCAGGCCGAGTGCCCGCAGCCCGGTGCAACGCCGCTCGGTGATGAACTGGGTGAGGATCGGCTGTACGCCGAGCAGCGTCGCCAGCACGCCGGGCGTAATACCTTGTTCCAGCGCCAGCAGATAGCAGATTTGATAGCTGCCGATCATCAGCACGCCGATCAGCACGACGCGCCAGCGGGTGCCGGGGGCGGGGAGACACTGGCGCTGCCACAGGCCGATGACCAACAGCACCGCCAGCGCGATGGCGCAGCGGAAGAACAGAAAAGCGAAGGCGGAGGCGTGCTCCAACCCCCAACGGGAGAAGATCGCGCCGCTGCTCCAAAGCAGGACGAACAGCGTAGCCAGGCCGGCATTGGCCCAGAGAGAAGGTAATCGCATATCAATTTCACCTGTCGTGAAAATTACAGGCTCCGGCGCGCGCGGCGGTCTACGCCTGAACGCAACAGATCAATAAGCCGGAGGTAAAAGTCGGTGTGGCTTAGCGCACAACCACAATGCGTGGCGGGTAAGCGGCAACCGCTGAAACGACAGAGGAAACGGCGGGTGGGGCAGAGGAAGCACACAGCAAAACGACGGCCGGAGCGGTCGTAAGAGTCGGATCTGTGCTGTGCGCCAACGGAGTCATAGGGGTTCCTGCAAACCGGAAATAAAACTAATCGCTTCAAACATAACCAAGTTCAGCGGTGCGTGCAATCGGAAATCACAATGATTCAAATGATAATGAAAATCATTATCATTAATTAAAAGGTGTGCTATGTTGCTTTTGCCGCGCAGTGTTGACGCAGGGGCGCGGCTTGCTCCCAGTCTCGCGGCACGCAGCGCGTGCGGCAAAAGAGGTTGCGATTCGCTTTTGCAGAAGGCGCGGAATCGTGGTAAAAATATTGATATGTTATAATATAACAATTAACGCATAATGAATTCAATTCACGACACCCTCCGCGTTGATGGAGTTAGCCTGACCGGCCACGGCGGGGCATTGATACTCGACAACATCCATTTCGCGCTCCGTTCCAGTGAAAAGCTGGCGGTGATCGGCCCTAACGGCAGCGGCAAGTCCAGCCTGTTGCGCGCCCTGATCGGCGAAACGCGGCCGGACAGCGGCGGCATTTACTGGCGAGGGCGCGCCTTGTCCGAGTGGTCGGCGGCGGAACGTGCCAGAAGCATCGCCTTTCTGGCACAAAACGATCTGCCGGATTTGCGGCTGTCGGTTGAGGACTACGTGGCGTTGGGCCGTTTACCGCATGGCGAACGCTCTGCGACGGGAAAGCGCATTGTTGACGAGGCCATCGGGGAAACCGGGCTGGCGCCGCTCAGGCACCGCCCGTTGGGGCGGCTCTCGGGCGGTCAGCGTCAGCGTGCTGCACTGGCCCGGGCGTTGGCGCAGTCTCCCGATCTGTTGTTGCTGGATGAACCGACCAATCACCTCGATCCGCCCGGGCGCTCGGCGCTGCTGTCGTTAGTGAAAAATAAAGACATTGCCGTGATTGCAGTGCTGCACGATTTGCCCGTGGCAGAGGCGTTTGCCGATCGGATCCTGGTGCTCAACGAAAGCCGCCAGGTAGCCTGTGGTACGCCCGAGGCGGTGTTGCAGACCCCGGTGATTCTGCCGGTGTTCGGCATGAACAGTTTCAAGGTGGCGCACCCCGTCAGCGGGAAAACGCTGCGTATTTTTGACGTTCCCCATTGCGCTTGATAAACCAGAGAGAAACATGAACACACGCGTATTCCCCCTGCTCCTGCTGCTGGCCGGCGGGGCGGCGGCGGCCGAAAAATTTCCCGTCACCGTAGAAAGCTGCGGTACGCCGGTCACCTTCAACCAGGCGCCGCAACGCGCCGTCATCAACGACATCAATATGGCCGAGATGGCCTTTGCGCTCCATTTGCAGGATCGCATTGTCGGGCTGACCGGCATCACCGGCTGGTACAAACTGACGCCCGACTTCAAGGCCGCGATGGGCGCCATTCCCGAACTGGCGCCGAAATATCCTGCTCTGGAAACGCTGCTGGCAGCGCAGCCGGATTTCTTCTTCGCCGGCTGGAATTACGGCATGAAGATCGGCGGTGACGTCACACCGGAGACGCTCGCCCCGTTCGGCATCAAAACGCTGGTGCTGAGCGAGAGCTGCGTACAGGCCGGCGGGCGGCCGCAAAAGGCCGATATGAACCTGCTGTATGACGATGAGCTGAAGCTCGGCAAGATTTTCGGCAAGCAGCAAGAGGCCACCGCGCTGGTTGCGGGCTGGCAGCGCCGGTTGGCTGCGCTTCCCGCCAGGCCGGCGGGCCAGCCGCCGCTTAAAGTGTTCGTCTATGACTCGGGGGAGGAGAAGCCTTTCACCAGCGGCAGATACGCTATGCCGACGGCGATCGTCGAAGCGGCGGGCGGCCGCAACGTGATGGACGATTTGCCGGCGAGCTGGACGACGGCGTCCTGGGAAGCGGTGGCGGCGGCCGAGCCCGACTTCATTATTCTGCTGGATTACCAGACCGGGTCAGGCGCCGATGCGCTGCGGCGCTTCCTCGAGTCTCACCCGTTGATGAAATTGACCCCCGCCGTACGGCACCACCGTTATCTGAAACTGCAGTATGCGGAGCTGACGCCGGGGCCGGCCAACATCGGCGCGGTGGAAAAGCTGGCGCGGGCGCTGTACGCGCCGGAGGCTGAATGAATTTGCCGACCCGGCGGTTTATGCTGCTCGCACCGCTGGCGCTGTCAGTGTTGTGCGGGCTAATGATCTGGAGCCTGCAGTTGGGCAGCGTCGCGTTGTCATGGCGACAGGCGTTTGCGGCGTTAGGGCTCGGTTCGGCGCCGCTTTCCGGCATGCTGGACACCATCGTCGTGCAACTGCGGGTGCCCAGGGCCTTGTTAGCGGCGTTAACCGGCGCCGGGCTGGCGATGACCGGCGCGCTGCTGCAGACCACCACCCGCAATGAGCTGGCCGATCCTTTTTTGTTTGGGCTCTCCTCCGGCGCCTCCGCCGGCGCGGTGCTGGTCATCACGCGCTTTGGCGATGCGCTGGGCGCGCTGACGTTGCCGCTGTCCGCTTTCGCCGGCGGTATTTTGTCGGCGATGGCGGTGATGATCCTGTTTCGCGTCAGCCGGGTCAGGCGCGCCGAGCAGCTGATCGTCTGCGGTCTGGCGGTCTCGTTTTTGTTCAGCGCGCTCACCAGCTACCTGGTGTTTTCCGGCGATCAGCGGGCGGCCGGTTCGGTGTTGTTCTGGTCGCTGGGCGGGCTGGGGTTGGCGCGTTGGGATAATCTGTTCATTCCGCTGGCGAGTTTTGTGCTGCTGGCCGGGTTTACGGCGCTGCGTTGGCGGGCGCTGGATGCGCTGCTGGCGGGCGAGCAAACCGCCCATTCGATGGGGGTCAATGTGGCGCGCCTGCGCACCGAGATCTTTCTGTGCTGCGCATTGTCTACGGCGTTTCTCGTTTCGCTGACGGGCGTGATTGGGTTTGTCGGGCTGATGGTGCCTTATCTGGCCCGGCGCCTGGTGGGCGTGCGCCATCGCTTGTCCGTGCCGATGTGCGGCCTGCTGGGGGCGATGCTGCTGACCGGCGGCGACATGCTCAGCCGCAGCCTGATCCCCCATCAGGAGCTGCCCATCGGCATCATTACGGCGGGGCTGGGGGGCGCGTTCATCGTCTCCTTGCTGCTGCGCGCGGAGCGGTGAACGCCGCCCTGTCTCAATAGAGTTCCAGGTGCAGGCGCTGCTGCTCAATCAGCGTCTGCCACAGGTTTTCCGCCCCGCAGGCTTGCTCCAGCGCCGTCGCTACGGCATGTTCCAGATACTGACGATTGCCGCACAGGTAGACATGCGCGCCCCGCTGCAGCAGGCCGCTGACGACATCGGCGCGATCGTCGATGGCGTGTTGCACGTAATACTTGTCGGCGGCGTCGCGCGAGAATGCCGTGATGAGCCGTGTGAGTACGCCCGTCGCGTTCAGCGTGACCAACTCCTCGCCATACAGGAAGTCTTCATCGCGCCTTTTCTCACCGAAGATCAGGACGGTTTCACGCCGTTCGCCCTGGGCGGCCATTTCGCGCAGCAAGCCAATCAACGGTGCGATGCCGGTACCGGTACCGATAAGCAGCACAGGCAAGGCGGTGTCGCGCGGCAGGTAAAAGCCGGGGTTGGCGCGGCAGAAAAGGCGGAAAGGACCGGGATGCTTGAGCAGCCAGCCGGTTGCCGTGCCGCGCCGCGTGCGGCCGCCGCGTTCATAACGCACGTCGCGAACGCACAGATCGAGGCTCTCTTCCCGCGTTGCCGAAGCGATGGAGTAGGCGCGCGGTAGGCAAACGGGCAGCAGCGCCAACAGGTTCTCCAGCGTGATCGCGTTCGGCGGGCAAAAATCGTGCAGCACGTCCAGCAGATCGGCGCCGTACAGATAACTCTCCAGGGCTTTGCGCTGACGGATCTTCAGCAGGCCTTTGAGCTCTTCGCTGTCGGCCAACTGCGCCAGTTCGCGCAGCGTCGTTTTGCTGAGCTGGCGCAGCTCCCGGCGCCGCAGCGCGTCGACGGCCTCCGGCCTGCCGAGCCAGTCTGCCAGCCGGGACAATAATCCTTCGTCGTTCTCCGGCAACAGATAGACGGTATCTCCCGCCCGGTAAACGATGCCGCTGCCGGCGATATTCAGCCGCAGATGCCAGGCTTGCGGCGTGCGAGCGCTGAGCGGCCGTCGTTCGAGGAGGGCGGCGCTGAACGCATGGTCTTCACCGTAGGCGGTCACGCGCAGATGCAAGTCGCGACCCGCCTGGGCATCGCCGGCCAGCACCTTACCCAGCGTCGTCAGCCAGGTGGTGAAGAACGGTTCGAAGTTAACGTCGGCGTCGACGCGATTGACGATGGCGCGGGCGCCGTATTGCGTCAGGCGCGCATCCAGCGCCTGCGTGAAGCCGCAGAAATGCGGGTACGCGGTGTCGCCGAGACCAAAGATGGCGTAGCGCAACCGGGGGGATCCGGCCATTGCGCCAGCGCGTCGGAAAAACGCTCGGCGTTGGCGGGCGGTTCGCCGTCGCCAAATGAGCTCGAGACGATCAACAGGATGTCACGCTCGCCCACATCGGCGGGCTGGATGGCGTTGAGTTCTTTAACCATGGGGCGGTAGGGTTGCAGGCTGCTTTGCTCGCCCAGGCGCATCGCCAGCGCCCGGGCGTTGCCCGACTCCGAACCGTAACCAATCAGGATGCGTTCGATGATGTCGGCCATAGCGGTTACTTGTCGTAGTGGTTGTCGAACTGTTCTTTGGCGAATTCCACCGATTCGAAGTCGGTCATCAGATCGTTGATCACGCGGCGGATGCTGATATAGGCCTCGATATTGCCCTGGGCGTCATACAGCGGCTGCACCGTGGTGTCGACCACGTACAGCACGCCGCCCTTGCCGACGTTCGGAATGATGCCGGTCCAGATACCGCCCGCCTTGATGGTGTCCCACATCGCTTTGTAAACGGCTTTCGGCACGGAAGGGTGGCGCACGATGCTGTGGGGCTGGCCCACCAGCTCTTCCCGGGAAAAACCGGTCAGTTGACAGAACAGGTCATTGACGTAGGTGATGGTGCCCTGCAGATCGGTGGTGGAGATCACCATCACTTTATCGAGCGCGGCCAGCAGCTGGGCGGAATCGAGGGTTTGACTCATGGTAGGTTCCTTCTCATTAACTTCGCGGTGAATGCCACGGCGGATGTCATGTATCCGTCATGACAGCTTTGTAATTAATTCTCATTTGCGATGATGGGGTGAATGGTAATCGGGAATTTTATAAGTTGCAATAAAAATGCATCTTTAAAGGCGCAGAAAGATCGCGATGAGGCAGGTAGGGCAGAGGAGGCCCGCGCCGGGTGCGGCGGCGGGCCGATCGTGAGGCGTTTAGCGGGGGTCTTCGGCCCAGCCTTTGCGTTTGCTGGTTTTGCCGATGCCAGGGTTGAAGCTGTTGGTTGGATCGGCGGTGCGGTAGAACGTTTGCAGATCCGGTTTGGCGTGGTACAGGTGGCCAACGTTATGCTCCGCCGGGTACTCGGCGCCGCGCCGGTTGAGGATCTCGAGCATCTTTTCTTTCAGCGCATGGCTGTCCACGCCTTTTTTCACCACGTAGTCCTGATGGAAGACGTGGCACATAAAGTGGCCGTAATACAGCTTATGCACCAGCTGGCTGTCGATTTCCGGCGGCAGCGTTTCAAACCAGTCGGTGTCGTTGCGGCGCAGGGCGATATCCAGCGCCAGAATATCCTCCACCTTGTCGGCGTGCACCGCGTGGTAGCGCACGGCGGCACCGGCGGCGGCGAAGCGGTGCAGGAAGGCCTTTTTGCCTTCGTCAGGCGTGCAGGCGAAGAAGGCGCCTTCGGCCTGGGCGAAATAGTCGGTCAGATAGCGCTGTGCTTCGTCTACGCCGGGGCCGGCCATCTTCAGCAGCAGGTGGTGTTCGAAACGTTCGCGGTATTCCTTCATGCGCTTCGGCAGGTGGCTCGGTGCCAGATGGCTCAGGCCCTGCATCAGCCGATCGGTCAGGTTGTGCGGCAGCAGCGGCAGCTTGTTGAGGCTGGCATCCATGCGGCCTTTCAGGGTGAAGAAGCGCGGCATCTGATCGGTGCCGAGCTTGTCGATCATCATGAAGGTGTCTTTGCCGTACACCTCGGCGATGTCGAAGATATCGCGGTGCATGTATTCACCGGCCACCGGCAGGTTTTCGAATTTGCTCAGCATGTGGCGGCGCAGTTCGGTCAGCACCGCGGTGTGGTTGGTGCCGATATAGAACACCTGCTCTTTGCCTTCTTTCTCGAAGGTGTCGAGCCGCACCGCGAACACCGCCAGCTTGCCGGCGCAGCCGGAAGCTTCGTACAGGCGGCGTTTGTCGGCGTTGAAGCGGGAAGGGGTGTCGGCATCGACGTCGCGCACCCGGCTGGCGTATTCGTTATCCGAGGCGCGCAACTCGCCGTACTCGACGTCTGTCGGGCGATAGTCGCCTTTTTCTAACCGGGTGAGGATCTCTTCCGGCGTGTCGCCAAGCCGGATGCCCAGATGGTTCACCAGGCGCAGCTGGCCGTCTTCCCCTAACTGGGCGTACAGCGCCATTTCGGTATAGGCCGGGCCGCGTTTCACCAGCGAGCCGCCGGAGTTGTTGCATACGCCGCCGATCACCGAGGCGCCGATGCAGGAGGAGCCGATCACCGAATGCGGTTCGCGGCCGTAGGGTTTGAGCAATTTCTCGAGGTGGTGCAGGGTGCTGCCGGGGAAGCCGACCACCTGCTTGCCGTTGTCCAGCACCTGAATATGATCGAGGCGCAGAGTGCTGACGATGACGATGTCGCGGTCATAGTCGTTGCCGCTGGGGGTTGACCCTTCGGTCAGGCCGGTATTGGCGGCCTGCATAATGACGATTTTGTCAGCAGCCACGCAGGCCTGCAAAATGCGCCACAGCTGCAGCAGGCTAGTGGGAAACACCACCGCCAGCGCCTGGCCTTCGCCGGAGCGGAACCCCTTGCGATACCGCTCGGTGTTGCGATCGCCGGTCAACAGTTGCGGGCCGCCGACGATGTCTTTGAGCTGATTGATAAACGTCTGATTGCCTGACTGCATACTGCCTGTCTCCCTGTCATCTCCGTCGCTTTAACCGCGGCGCCGGAGTGCCGCACATAAGCTAAGAGGTTATCAAGTGAATAACTTATTAAGCTATCAGCTTGTTAAGCTAATGGCTTGCGTATTTAGTCGCGTTCGGCGTAGCTGGCGCGGCGCTCTTCGTCGCGCAGCGTCAGAATCTCCACGCCGTCGGCGGTGACCGCCACGGTATGTTCCCACTGCGCCGACAGTTTTTTGTCGCGCGTCACCACGGTCCAGCCGTCCTTCTTCTGCTTGATGCGGCGGTCGCCCTGGTTGATCATCGGCTCGATGGTGAACACCATGCCCTCTTGCAGCACCAGACCGCTGCCGGGTTGACCGTAGTGCAATACCGCCGGCTCTTCGTGCATGTCGCGGCCGATGCCGTGGCCGCAATACTCCCGCACGATGCTGTAGCCGGCCTGCTCGGCATGCCGCTGGATGGCGTGGCCGATATCACCCAGGGTGGCGCCCGGTTTCACCGCGCGAATGCCCTGCCACATCGATTCATAGACGTTGTTCACCAGCCGTTTGGCCAGCGGCGTCACCTGGCCGATGCAGTACATCTTGCTGGAGTCGGCGATGTAGCCGCCGTTTTCCAGCGTGATATCTACGTTGACAATCATACCGGAACGCAGGATTTTGCTGGCCGACGGCACCCCGTGGCACACCACATCGTCGATTGAGGTGTTGAGCACATAGGGGAAATCATACTGCCCCTTGCTGGCCGGGCGCGATTTCAGTTCTTCGACGATAAACGCCTCGGCGCGGTCGTTGATCTCCATGGTGGAGATGCCTTCGACGATGACCTCATCGAGCATAGCAAAGACTTTGGCCAGCAGGGCGCCGGAATGGCGCATTTTGGCAATCTCTTCCGGCGTTTTAATCACAATCTCTTTCACCCGACAATCTCCTTCAGCGTCAGCGCGTTATCTTTCATCATTTTTTTTACCAGTTGCGGGTAAGTCAGTTCCGGATGGAACTCCGCCAACATGCCAATCTTGATCCAGTACTCGGCCTGCGCGTTGATCGAACGCGTCATGGTCAGGCTGGCGAGGCGCAGATCGTCATGCAGCGCGTCCGAAATTTTTACGATGCCCATCGGCGTCTCCATAAGTAAACAATATATGAAGTGTATACGTTTAGGATGGTCGCGATGTGGCATTCCGTGGCGTAAGAAGATTCTGGCAACAACGATTGCCGCCGCCAGGCAATGCGTTTATTGTGATGAACGACTTTTTTGCCATGATTTTTTCAGAAGGATTTAAGGCGTGACTAAACTACGTGTTGGGGTGATTTTTGGCGGTAAATCGGCGGAGCATGAGGTGTCG
Organism: Serratia bockelmannii; assembly: GCF_051803255.1. Classification (NCBI taxonomy): domain Bacteria; kingdom Pseudomonadati; phylum Pseudomonadota; class Gammaproteobacteria; order Enterobacterales; family Yersiniaceae; genus Serratia; species Serratia bockelmannii. Next base: position 1,374,863 of record NZ_CP196512.1, read on the forward strand.
CTGCAGTCGGCCAAAAACATTGTGGATGCAATCGACAAAGAGAAGTTTGACGTCACGCTGCTGGGGATCGACAAACAGGGGCAGTGGCACATCAACGACGCCTCCAACTACCTGCTCAACGCCGAGAACCCGGCGCTGATCGCGCTGAACCGCTCGAACAAGAACGTGGCGCTGATCCCGGGCCAGGAAAAACAGCAGCTGATCGAAGCGGGTAGCGCCGGTGCGCTGGGCCAGCTCGACGTCATTTTCCCGATCGTACACGGCACGCTGGGGGAAGACGGCTCGCTGCAGGGGCTGCTGCGCATGGCCAATATGCCGTTCGTCGGCGCCGGCGTGCTCGGCTCGGCGGTCAGCATGGATAAAGACGTGACCAAGCGCCTGCTGCGCGACGCCGGGCTGGCGGTGGCGCCTTTCGTCACCCTGACCCGCGCCAACCGCGCCGGGTTCACGTTTGAGCAACTGAGCGAGCGCCTAGGCCTGCCGCTGTTCGTCAAGCCGGCCAACCAGGGCTCGTCGGTCGGGGTCAGCAAGGTGGAAAACCGCGCCGAGTTTGACGCGGCGGTGGCACTGGCCTTCAGCTTCGATCACAAAGTGCTGGTGGAGTCGGCGATCGTCGGCCGCGAGATCGAGTGCGCGGTGCTGGGGAACGACGATCCGCAGGCCAGCGTGTGCGGCGAGATCGTGCTGAGCGACGCTTTCTACTCCTACGACACCAAATACATCAATGAGCAGGGTGCTCAGGTGGTGGTGCCGGCGGCGATCGCGCCGGAAGTGAGCGACCACATCCGTGAGGTGGCGCTGAAGGCGTTCCGCGCGCTGGAGTGCTTCGGGCTGGCGCGGGTGGATGTGTTCCTGACGCCGGATAACCAGGTGGTGATCAACGAGATCAACACGCTGCCGGGCTTCACCAACATCAGCATGTATCCCAAGCTGTGGGCCGCCAGCGGCGTCAGCTACCAGGCGCTGATCACGCGCCTGATCGAATTGGCGCTGGAGCGCCACCAGCAGGATCGCGCGCTGAACAGTTCGGTGTTCGATCGCTAAACGCGGCAGGGGGCGGCGGTGCCGCCCCCGTCCATCACTTCACCGTCACGTCGATATCGCCGAAATACTTCTTCGACAGCGCCGCCACTGTGCCTTGCTGTTTCACTTTGGCGATGGCGGCATCCAGTTTCTTCTTCAGCGCCTCATCCCCTTTACGCAGGCCGAAGGCAATGCCTTCACCGAGGATCTTGTCGTCGCGCACCGCCTCGCCGACGAAGGCGAAGCCCTTGCCGTCCGGCTGCGACAGGAAGCCGCTTTGCCCCGACGGTGCCATCACCAGCGTGGCGTCGAGCCGACCGGCCGCCAGGTCAAGGTAAACCTGATTCTGATCCTGATAAGACACCACGTCCACGCCCGCCGGCGCCCAATGGGTTTTGGCGTAAATCTCCTGAATCGAGCCTTGCAGCACGCCCACGTGTTTGCCTGCCAGCGCTTTGGCGTCCGGTAGCAGGCCGCTGTCGGCCTTGGCGATCAGGCGGTTCGGCACCTGATAGATGGCGTCGGTAAAGGCGATCGCCTGGCGCCGCTGTTCGGTCACGTTCATCGCCGAGTTGATGGCGTCGAACTTGCGCGCCTGCAGCGCCGGGATCAGGCTGTCGAACGAGGTTTCCACCCAGCTGCATTTCAACTGTGCGGCGGCGCACACCGCGTCGCCCAGCTCGATGTCGAACCCTTCCAGTTTGCCGCTGGCGGATTTGGATTCGAACGGCGGATACAGCGCTTCCAGACCGAAGCGCAGGCTGTTTTCCGCCGCCAGAGAAGAGCCGGCGGCCAGCAGGCATCCGGCGGCGAACAGCGTTTTTAAAGCTTTCATAGGCAGTGCCCCTTTCCCATGGTCGGACAAAAAATTACACCTGGCTCAGACGGCGCGCGCCTTCCAGCAGGGTCTCGTTATCTTTGGAAAAACTCAGCCGAATAAGGCCGGTATCGGTGCCGTCGCTGTAGAACGCCGACAGCGGGATCGTCGCCACCTTCGCTTCGCGGATCAAGCGCACGGCGAAATCATTGTCGCTTTCGTGGCTGAAGCCGCTAAAGCGGGCCAGCATGAAGAAGCTGCCGCGGCTGGGCAGCAGCTCAAAGCGCGAATCCTGCAGGGCGCTGGCCAGCAGATCGCGCTTTTGTTGGTAAAACGCCGCCAGCCCCAGGTAACTCTGCGGGTTGGCGAGCGCGGCGGCGAAGGCGTGCTGCATCGGCGTATCGGCGGAGAACACCATGAACTGGTGCACCTTGCGGATCTCGTCCATCAACGCCGCCGGCGCCAGGCAATAGCCAACGCGCCAGCCGGTGACGTGGTAGGTTTTACCGAACGACGACACGATCACGCTGCGTTCGGCCAACTGCGGATAGCGCGCCATGCTGTGGTGAATATCGCCGTCGAACACCACGTGCTCGTAGACCTCGTCGGACAGGATCACGATGTCGGTGTCGCGGGTCAGGGCGGTCAGGCGGTCGATATCCTGCGCGTCGAACACCGAGCCGGTCGGGTTGTGCGGCGTGTTGACGATGATCATGCGCGTTTTGCCGTTGATGGCGGCGGCCACTTCGTCCCAGTCGACGCGAAAATCCTGCAGCGACAGTTTGATCGCCACCGGCGTGGCGCCCTGCAGGCGCACGATCGGCGCATAGCTGTCGAACGCCGGTTCGAAATAGATCACCTCGTCGCCGGGATGCACCAGCGCGCTGATCGCCGAGTACAGCCCTTCGCTGGCGCTGGCGATCACCGTGATTTCTTCGTCGGCGTCATAGCGCGCGCCATACAATCGTTCAGCTTTTTCCGCCAGAGCAGCACGTAATGCCGCCACGCCGCTCATCGGCGCGTATTGGTTATGACCTGCGCGCATGGCTTGTGCCGTTGCCTCGATCAGCTGTGGGTCTCCGGCGAAATTGGGCGCGCCCTGCGACAGGTTGAGGGCCTGATGTTCGGCGCTGAGTTGGCCAATGACGGTGAAGATGGTGATGCCGACGTCCGGCAGCTTCGAGCGGGGTGAGCAGGCGCTCTGCATGATGGGCTCCAGGCAAACAGGGAAGTGTTGAGCGATTAAGCATCAGCCGGCGTAGGCGGACAAGGGAAAGTTTGTCATACTTGCCATGCACTACGATCATACCTAATCGAGGCACGCTATGCCGATATCCCTGCCGTCGCTCGACGTATTGAAAACCTTTGTGGTGGTGGCGCAACGCCTCAACTTTACCCATGCCGCCCGGCAGCTGCACCTGACGCAGGGGGCGGTCAGCCGGCAAATTCTCGGGCTGGAACAGCGTCTGGGCTATCCGCTGTTCAGCCGTCAGGCGCGCGGTTTGGCGCTGACGCCGCAGGGCGCGCAGCTGCTGGCGCCGGTGCAGCAAGCGCTGGGGCAGTTGGATGAAGCCCTGACGCGGGCCGCCGCCCCGCCAGGGGCGCTGCGCATCAAATGCCCGACCTGCGCCATGCGTTGGGTGCTGCCGCGCATTATTCGCCTGCAAAATGAACGGCCGGACATGCATATCGAGCTGACCGCTTCGGTGTCGCACGGCCTGGATTTCAGTACCGAGCAGTTTGACGCCGCGGTGGTATTCGGCCGGCCGCCGGGTAAAAAGCTGACCGCGCATCTGCTGTTCGATGAAATCCTCACGCCGGTCTGCACGCCGACATTTCTGCCGCCGACGCCTCGGCTGACGGACTTGACGGACAAAACCCTGCTGCACCCGACGCGCGATCGGCGCGACTGGCTGCGCTGGCTGAAGGCAGCGGGCGCCGATGCGTTGCCGTCCGGCAAGGCCCAGCATTTTGATACCCTCGATCTGGCGATGAGCGCCGCGCTGCAGGGGTTTGGCATCGCCATCGGCGATCTGTGCCTGCTGGAGGAGGATATTCAGGCGCAGCGTATCGTGACGCCGTTCCCGCTCTGCGTCAGCAGCGGCGCGGCCTATTATTTGGTCTATCCTGAACGCACGGTGGCGCCGCCGACGTTAACCGCGCTGGTCGATTTTCTGGCGGCGGAGGCCGCCGACAGCCGCGCCCGGCTACAGAATTACCTGCCGATGACCTGTAATGCTTTGTAAACATTAGCGATGCGAATTCCCTTGGCGATGAAACAGAGTGTGGCAAACTGTTTCTTCACTCCGATTAAACCCCGCGGCTTTAGCGGCGGAAACACGCCTGAGATAAAACAAGATGAAATGGCTTTGTGTGGTGAGTATGTTGTCCGGTCTGGCCCTCAGTCCGGCTTTTGCGCAGGAAACGCCGATAACGCAGGGCATTCACGCCCAGCAGCGCGACGCCTTCGTGTCCAATTTGATGAAGCAGATGACGCTGGAAGAGAAGATCGGCCAGCTGCGGCTGATCAGCGTCGGGCCGGATAACCCGAAAGAAGCGATCCGCGAGGGAATTCGCAAAGGGCAGATCGGCGCCATCTTCAATACCGTCACCCGGCCGGATATCCGGGTGATGCAAGATCAGGCGATGCAGCTCAGCCGCCTGAAAATCCCGTTGTTCTTTGCCTATGACGTGGTGCACGGCCAGCGCACCGTGTTCCCGATCAGCCTGGGGCTGGCGGCCAGCTTCGATCTGGAAGCCATCGCGCTCAGCGCCAGGGTCGCGGCACAAGAGGCCAGCGACGACGGCCTGAACATGACCTTCGCGCCGATGGTCGATATCACCCGCGATCCGCGCTGGGGCCGGGTCTCCGAAGGCTTCGGCGAAGACACCTGGCTGGTCTCGAAAATCGCCAAGGTGATGGTCGACGGTTTCCAGAACGGCGATCCGGCCAAACCCGGTTCGGTGATGGCCAGCGTCAAGCACTTTGCATTGTACGGCGCCGTCGAAGGCGGCCGCGATTACAACACCGTCGACATGAGCCCGCTGCGCATGCATCAGGACTATCTGCCGCCTTACAAAGCGGCGGTGGACGCCGGCAGCGGCGGGGTGATGGTGTCGCTCAACGCGATCAACGGCGTGCCGGCCACCGCCAACCCGTGGCTGCTGAAAGATCTGCTGCGCGAGCAGTGGGGCTTTAAAGGCATCACCATCAGCGACCACGGCGCGATCAAAGAGCTGATTAAACACGGCGTGGCCGCCGATGCGCGCGACGCGGTGCGGCTGGCGATCACCTCCGGCGTCGACATGAGCATGAGCGACGAGTTTTACGACAAATACCTGCCGGGCCTGGTGAAAGACGGGCTGGTGCCTGAAAGCGATATCGACCGCGCCTGCCGCGACGTGCTGAACACCAAATACGACATGGGGCTGTTCACCAATCCTTACGTGCATCTGGGCCCGGCGGGTTCCGATCCGCAGGACACCAACGCCGAAAGCCGCCTGCACCGCGCCGAAGCGCGGGTGGTGGCGCGCAAGACGATGGTGCTGCTGAAGAACGATAAGCAGACGCTGCCGCTGAGCAAGCAGGCGACCATCGCGCTGGTCGGGCCGATGGCCGACAGCCAGCGTGACGTGATGGGCAGTTGGTCGGCCGCCGGGGTGGTCAAACAGTCGGTCACCCTGCGTGAGGGGCTGGAGCGGGGGGTGGGCGACAAGGCGCGCATTCTGTACGCCAAGGGCGCCAACGTCACGCAGGATAAAGGCATCATCGACTATTTGAACGAGTATGAGCCGGCGGTGGCGTTCGATACCCGTTCGCCGCAGCAAATGATCGACGAAGCGGTACAGGCGGCGAACAAGGCCGACGTGGTGGTGGCGGTGGTGGGGGAATCGCAGGGCATGGCGCACGAGGCCTCCAGCCGCGCCGACATCACGATCCCGCAGAGCCAACGCGATCTGATTGCCGCGCTGAAAGCCACCGGCAAGCCGCTGGTGCTGGTGCTGATGAACGGCCGGCCGCTGGCGCTGAGCTGGGAGAGCGAGCAGGCGGACGCGATGCTGGAAACCTGGTACAGCGGCACCGAGGGCGGCAACGCGGTGGCGGACGTGCTGTTCGGCGATTACAACCCGTCGGGCAAGCTGCCGATGACCTTCCCGCGCTCGGTCGGCCAGATCCCAATGTACTACAACCACCTGAACACCGGTCGGCCGTTCGGCAAGGAGAATCCGGGCAAGTACACCTCGCGCTACTTCGATTCGCCGAACGGCCCGCTGTATCCGTTCGGCTACGGCCTGAGCTACACCACCTTCAGCCTGTCGGACCTGAAATTGTCCAGCCCGACGATGGCGCGCAACGGCAAGTTAACCGCCAGCGTCACGCTGAAGAATACCGGCAAGTACGACGGCGCCACGGTGGTGCAGCTGTATCTGCAGGACGTGACCGCCTCGGTCAGCCGCCCGGTGAAAGAGCTGCGCAACTTCAAGAAAGTGACGCTGAAGGCCGGTCAGTCGCAGCAGGTTGAGCTGCCGATTAGCGAAGACGATCTGAAGTTCTACAACGCCAGCCTGAAATGGGGGGCGGAGCCGGGCAAATTCAACGTGTTCGTCGGCCTGGATTCCGACAACGTGCAGGCGCAAAGCTTTACGCTGAAGTAACCTTTTCCCCCTCTTTCACTGCGGTGGGAGAGGGGGCATCCATCCCTTTCCGCTAACGTCACCGGAGCTTGCCTCATGAAACGCTATCTGGACTGCAGCGCCAGCGATCTGGCCGATATCGGCAAAGCCGATCTGCTCTATGCCATCCGCGCCAGCGAAGGGCGCATCTTGGTCAGCGAAACCATCGCGGTCACTCAGCCGCTGCTCAATAACGTCACCAACGCCGAACTGGCGGCCAGCCAGGGCGCCGACCTGCTGCTGTTGAACCTGTTCGACGTCGATCGTCCGCATATCGCGGGCCTGCCCGCCGACGTGTCGCCGCAGGAGGCGCTGCGCACGCTGCAGCGCCTGACCGGGCGGGTGATCGGGGTGAACCTGGAGGCCGTCGATCCGGCTTTCGCCACCGAACATAACGACTTCTGGCAGATGACGGCGGGCCGCGCCGCCACCGCCGAGAATGCCCGCAAGCTGTATCAGCTCGGTGCGCGCATGCTGGTGCTGACCGGCAACCCGAACAACGGCGTCAGCAATCAGGCGATCGCCGCCGCGCTGAAAGCGATTCGTGATGAAGTGGGCGACGAGATGGTGCTGGTGACCGGCAAAATGCACGGCGCCGGCATTGTGCGCGAAAGCGGCAGCCAGCTGATCGGCGAGCAGGACATCGCGCTGTTCGTGGAGAACGGTGCGGATATCGTGCTATTGCCGGCGCCGGGCACCATTCCCGGCATGTCGCAGGAAAAAGTGGCGGCGCTGATCGCCTATGCCCAGCGGCAGGGAGCGCTGGCGATGACGGCGATCGGCACCTCGCAAGAGGGGGCCGACGTGCAGACCGTGCGGCAGATTGCGCTGATGAGCAAAATGGCCGGCGCGGACCTGCACCATATCGGCGATACCGGCTATCTGGGGCTGGCGCTGCCGGAAAACATCTTCGCCTACAGCGTGGCGATTCGCGGCGTGCGCCACACCTACAGCCGCATGGCGCGTTCGGTGAACCGCTAAGCCTGGGTTTTTTGCGCCGTCACGATGCTGTAGTAGCCGAGCGACGGCAGTAATTGAGCAGGCCCGACGCCGACGTCGAGCAGTTGGTCGGCGATATCCAGCGCCGAGCGAGGGGGGGCAGCGCGGCCAAACGCTGGCCGATCCCACGCTCAGGCTGGGTATGGCGTGGGTAAAACGCCGCATTCTGTCGGCGTCGAGCGTATGCGCTTCGAACAGCTCCTGCTCGTCGTAGATCGGCGAGGTATTTTTTCTGATGGCGTTTTCCAGGTTTTTCAGCGAGAAAATCTCGCTGTTTTCAATCATCAAATCCCAAAAATAACCGAAGTAATGCGGGTTGTTTTTTAACAAAAAGGTTTCCGCTTCCGGCTAGAGAGAGAATGTATCGCCGTCTCTGGCGATCAATTTCAATGCCAATAGCGCCATGGCCAACGTTTCCGCTGGGCGTCTTTCCAGATTGGCCTGAGTGCATATATTGGCCAGGCTGCGGGGGGCTGAGCAATAAACTCAAAGATGCCCAAGCGGTACGCAATAAGCACCGCCGGATAAAGATATAAATTCATCGTGATATCGAGAAGGGTTTTATCGTCGCATTGCGGCGGCCGGACGGAAGGGTTCAAGCGAATCCCCTTCCACTATGGCATGGCGCGTCTTAACAGGCTATGCCACGCCGGGGCGGGTTGGCAAAGTGCGGAACGTGATTGACCGCGGGCCAACGATTTCGTTACGAATAATTCCATGATGAGACTATTTTAAATTTGAATTGAGCGCGGTCAATGTCGAACGTAAAAAACTGACGCCGGGAGGAGGCAATAACCCCACCATGCGTTTTTATTTTATTAGGCGCTAACTTAACCACAGTTATTAACGCGTTAGTGTTGTGTTAATCTAGGGCGCCGTTATATCGTACCGGCATTCACATTTTTTTGTGAATAATTAAAAATTAACTACTTCATTATTAAAACGAGATAACAATGAAAAAGAGCATTCTGACCGGCATGATTGCCGCGACTCTGGGCCTGTTTAACACCGCCAATGCCGAAGGGATGGATCCTGCCGCGTTGAAGAACGTCTATGACATCACGCGTAATACCGCCGGGCTGATGTCCTACTGCGTCGATAAAGGTTTCCTGAAAGCGGAGAGTATCGACAACGCCAAGAAAATGGTGGCCTACGTGGCGGCTATTCCGGGCGGCGTTGATACCCGCGATGGCGACAAGCGTGAAGCGATGGGCCGTGAAGGCAATGTGCTGAACGACGACGGCAAAGTGGTCGCGTTGGAGAAGGAAGCGCCGCAGGGGCTGCAGGCGTGGTGCCAGCAGGCTGACGAAGGGATCCGCCAGGGCCTGACGTCTATCGGCCAATAAGCGCTTTTCACGCGCTCGTTCTGGTGCTCAGGATCTGCCGGCGTTCCGGCGGATCCGCTTCTTTCCCATCGTTATCTCCTCGTTTTTCTTCCTGCATACATGGCATAGGGTTTGATCTCGCTGATTGTTTCGCCATGCCCATCGCTATATTATTAGATATATAACGATAATCAACCGGTCACTGCCATGTTTAACTTTCTCCCGCGCCTGATGCTGGCGCTCGCGTTGTTCTCTACCGCCGCCCTGGCGGATCGCCAGGTCACCGATCAGCTCAACCGTCAGGTCACGCTGCCCGATCACATTACCCGTGCCGTGGTGTTGCAACACCAGACGCTGAACCTATTGGTGCAGCTTGATGCGATGCCGCAGGTGGTCGGCGTGCTTAGCAGTTGGAAAAAGCAGCTGGGGCCAAACTACCTGCGGCTGGCACCGACGCTGGCAACCCTGCCGATGCCGGGCGATCTGACTTCGGTGAATATTGAAAGCCTGCTCGGCCTGCATCCACAGGTGGTGTTTGTGGCCAACTATGCGCCGCCGGAAATGATTGCACAGATCGAACGGGTGGGCATTCCGGTGGTGGCTATCTCGCTGCGCCGCGAGGCGGCCGATCAGGCGGGCAAAATGAACCCTCAACTGAGCGATGAAGATCGGGCCTATACGCTGGGGCTGCAGGACGGTATTCGGCTGATTGGCGAGGTGATGGAGCGTCAGCCTCAGGCCGAAGCGCTGATTAAGGACGTCACTCAGCAGCGTGCCCTGGTCGCCGAACGGCTGGGCACGCTGCCGGACGATCGGCGGGTGCGGGTGTATATGGCCAACCCCGATCTCACCACCTACGGTGCCGGCAAATATACCGGGTTGATGATGCGGCACGCGGGTGCGCTCAACGTGGCGGCGAAAGAGATCCAGGGGTTTAAACAGGTTTCTATCGAGGATGTCCTGAAGTGGGATCCGGCGGTGATTTTCGTGCAAGAACGCTACCCGGACGTGGTGAAACAGATCCTGACGTCACCGCAGTGGCAGCCGATTGACGCGGTGAAGAATAAGCGGGTCTACCTGATGCCGGAGTACGCCAAGGCCTGGGGATATCCGATGCCGGAGGCGATGGCGTTGGGTGAGTTGTGGATGGCGAAAAAACTTTACCCGCAGCGTTTTGCCGATATCCATCTGCAGCAGCGGGTCGATACTTACTATCAACGCTATTACCGCGCCACCTGTTGCCAGAGCGGGCAATGAAGCTGGGTTGGCTGGCGCTGCTGACGCTTTGCTGCGCGCTGTTTTCGCTCGGCGTTGGCCGCTTTCAGGTGCCGATTACGCACAGCCTGATGATTTTGCTGGAGCCGCTCACCGGGCAGCATTATGCCGGCATCGATGCTGTCCAACGCCAGGTGATCCTGGGGGTGCGCTTGCCGCGGGTGCTGTTGGCGATGGGCGCCGGCGCGGCGCTGGCCCTGTGTGGCGCGGCTTTGCAAGGCGTCTTTCGCAATCCGCTGGTCGATCCGCATATTATCGGCGTGTCTTCCGGCGCGGCCTTTGGCGGTACGCTGGCTATCCTGCTCAGCCTGCCGTTGGCGGCGCTGCTGCTGTCGGCTTTTGTTTTCGGCATGGCGGCACTGCTGTTGATTTTCACCCTCACCAGCGTCATTGCACGGCGCAATATTCTCTCGTTGGTACTGGCGGGGGTGATCCTCAGCGGTTTTTTCTCCGCCTGCGTTAGCCTGATGCAATATCTGGCGGATACCGAAGAGAAGCTGCCGAGCATCGTGTTTTGGCTGCTCGGCAGCTTTGCCACCGCCGATCGGCAAAAGCTGCTGATGCTGTTTTTACCTTTACTGTTGGCCGGCGGTCTGCTGCTGGCGCTGCGCTGGCGCATCAATCTGCTGTCGTTAGGCGATGAAGATGCCGGTGCGCTCGGCATCAACGTTGAGCGTACCCGCTGGCTGATACTGACGCTGTGTGCCGCCATCGTGGCCGCTCAGGTGGCGGTCAGCGGCAGCATCGGGTGGGTCGGCTTGGTGATCCCGCACGTCGCAAGACGACTGGTGGGGCCGGATCACCGGCGCCTGTTGCCGGCTTCGCTTTGCCTGGGCGCCCTGTACATGCTGTTGATCGACGATTTGGCGCGCACGTTGAGCAGCAGCGAAATCCCGCTGGGCATTTTGACTGCGCTGATTGGCGCGCCATTGTTCGCACTGCTGCTGCGCCGCGCGCAAGTGAGAGGCTGGCATGACTGACACGTTATTGGCCGCCAAGGGCGTGAGTTTTGCCTGGCCTGGCGGGCCCCCGCTGTTCCAACACCTGGATATTCAGCTGCGGCGCGGTGAAGTGCTGGCGGTATTGGGCCCGAATGGGCGCGGTAAAAGCACGCTGCTGCAGCTGCTGTTAGGCAGCCTGACGCCGCAATCCGGCGAGATTGAGCGCCGCGGCGAGATAGGCTTTGTCCCGCAGCACTTTTCGCCGCCGTTTGCCTATCGGGTGCTGGATATCGTGTTGATGGGGCGAGCACGCCATGTTGGCCTGTTCCGTTCACCGTCAGCCAAGGATCATCGGCTGGCCAGAGAAGCGTTGCAGTCGTTGGATTTACAGCACCTGGCAGAGCGTGAGTTTGGCAGCCTATCCGGCGGCCAACGCCAGTTGGTGATGATCGCCCGCGCATTGGCGATGCGCTGCGAGGTGTTGATTCTGGATGAACCGACTTCGGCGCTGGATCTGCACTACCAGGATCGGGTATTGAGTCTGATGGCGCGCCTGGCGCGGGAACAGCAGTTGGCGGTGGTGTTCTCCACGCATCAGCCCAACCATGCACATGCGGTGGCGGATCGGGCTTTGCTGCTGGGCAAGGAAGGGCGCAGCCAGCTCGGTGCCTGCCGCGAGGTGTTAACGGCACATTCCCTGTCACCCTTGTTCGGCCTAGCGATCGAACGGGTGCCGCTGACGGTGGCGGGCCGCCGCTACGCGACGCTGGTGCCGCTGTATCGCAGCCAATTGGAGCGACATGATGAGTGATATCCTGCTGTTTGCCGCCGGCAGCCTGCGGCTGGCGTTTACGCCGCTGCTGTCGGCATTTCAGCGCGACACCGGGCAAAAGGTTTCGGCGGAATTCGGCCCGGCGGGGTTGTTGCGCCAACGGATAGAGAACGGCGAGCGGCCACAGCTGTTCGCCTCGGCCAACGTGGCGCACCCGCAAAGGTTGGCGGATCTCGGGATGGCGGGGGCGGTGCAGGTTTTTGCGCGCAATCGGCTCTGCGTGACGGTTCGCAACGTGCCGGCATTAACTGAGCGTCCGCTTCCTGAGGTATTGTGCGATCCGCGCTGGCGGCTGGCCACTTCGACACCGGGAGCGGATCCTTCCGGCGATTATGCGCTGCAGCTTTTTGAACGCTGCGAGCAATACTGGCCGGGGCAGGGGGAAGCGCTACGCCGGCGGGCGTTACCGTTAGTCGGCGGGATAGATTCTGCCCCGGTGCCGGCAGGCCGACTGGCGGCGGAATATCTGATAGCCGGCGGGCAGGCAGATATTTTTCTCGGCTACGCCAGCTATGCTCCGGCGTTGGCGGCCTACCCGGCGTTGGCGGTGCGGCCGCTGGCGCCACCGTTGGATATCGAGGCGGATTATGGTTTATGCCTGTTGGATGACGGTGCGCAGCGGTTGGCCGCATTTATCTTGAGCGAACAAGGGCAGGGCATACTGAGCCGACACGGATTTATGCGGCGTACGGAATGACTCGCCGGGCCTGGCGGCCCGGAGAATCTTACCAGAACAGCGGCGTGGTGTTTTCAGCCAGAAATGCCAGCAGCGTTTCGTTGACCGCCGCCGGGTTTTCCTTGTTACTGATATGCCCGGCGTTGGGGATCAGCACATGTTGGCAGCCGAGAAGATCCGCCATGCGCTGGCCCTCTGCCGGTGGGCGCGGTTTATCCTGTGCGCCGGTAATGACGATGCTGGCGGCGGTGATGTGTTCCAGCAGCGCCAGCTTGTCGGGGCGGCCAAAGATCATCCGGCCCAGCGGTACGATGCTCTCGCGCAGGCGATCGGCAGGCAGGCTCTGGAGCTGACACAACAGCGATTGCAATAAGGCATCGGGGACATCATCGGAATAAAACAGCGACGCGACATGTTCCAGCAGGGGCGACGTGATGGCGCCGGCCTGCTCCACGGCGGCCAACATGCCCATATAGCGCTGCCGCGCTTCTGGGGTTTCGTCGCCCAGGTAGCTGTCCAGCAGCGCCAGCACTTTCACCCGCTCCGGCGCCAGCGCCGCCAGTTCGGCGCCCCACATGCCGCCGACGGACAGGCCGACGATGCCGAACTCTTCGATATCCAAACGATCCATCAGCGCCAAATGGTCGGCGGCGATATCCGACAGGCTGTTTCGCCCGGGCGGCAGCGCCGGTGAATCGCCGTGGCCCCAGAGATCCGGCACGATCAGGCGGTAGCGTTTAGCCAGCGCTTCAAACTGCGGCGCCCACATATTCAGATCGAACAGATAGCTGTGGCCCAGCAGCAACGGAAAGCCCGACCCTACGTCGAGGTAATGGAGGGATTTGCCCATCGTTGGCATCTTATCGGTTCCTTATATAAAGAGAGTCCCGGCTGCTTATATCACACTCATATTCAACCTGCGGTATTAATTTACCTTAAATTACTCAGGTGGAGGCTTATTTTTAATTATCCATTGCTAACAAGACGTCAATGAAAGGTGACATTAAGGATAATATTCTGGTCGATGCCAGAGCCTTGGTTTATGCTGGCGCTCCTTTCGGTATGGAATAGATAAACAGGGCGTCGCGATGAAAAGACTTTTCAGACTATTAATTATTTTGCTTGTCATTTTGCTGCTGGCGGCGGTGCTGTGGTGGTTCTTCGGGCGCGGCAATCCGAATGCGCTGTGGCAAATCGTCAGCCAACAGTGCGTGCCCAATCAGCAGCAGAACCACGATCCGGCGCCCTGCTTAAAGGTTGATTTAACCGAGGATTATGTGCTGTTTAAGGACAGCAAAGGCCCCTATCACGATCTGGTGATGCCAACCGAAAAGGTCAGCGGCATCGAGAGCCCGGCATTGCAGACGGAGCACGCGCCGCCTTATTTCGCCCAGGCGTGGAATAACCGGGAACATATATCCAGCGAGTTGGGTAAACCGCTAAAAGATGCGTGGCTTTCTCTGGCGGTCAATTCGGAATATGGTCGCTCTCAGAATCAGCTGCATATTCACGTTGCCTGCCTGCGTCAGGATGTCTATAACGCGCTGGGGCAGCAGGCGGAGCAATTAGATCAACAGTGGCGCCCGCTGGCGGTGAAATTGGTCGGCCACCAATATCTGGCCAGAAAATTGGCGGGCACCGATTTAACTCAGGAAGATCCTTTCCGTTTACTGCACAACTATGTGGTCGAGCAGGGCGACAGCATCGGCAATTATGGCCTGGCGCTGGCGGTCAGCCCACAGGGCGAGATGCTGCTGTTGGCAAACCGTTTGAAGTTGACCGATCTCAACCTGGGCTCGGCCGGTGAAATTCAGGACTACCGGTGCAAGGTGGCGGGGAACTGAATTTTTCTTATCGCTCCCCGTCGTGGGGGAGCGTATGCCGTGCGATACGAACTAACCAAGTGTATTAACTCGTTTTTACTTTATTTTCCCTCATCTGCTTGATCCTGTTCTCATGTTCGATCTACTATTTGTTTGCACAAGCAAATAAATAATCGAGAGTAATCCGATATGCCACAACCACGTAAACTCCCTGCTGCGCTGGGCATCCATCTGGATGTGACCAATCGCCTGTGGCGCACGGCGATGGACCAGTCGGTGAAAATGACCAATCTGACGCGCCCGCATTGGCTGGCGCTGAGTGCGATTGCCGACTTGGGGGAGGGCTGCACGTTGAAAGACGTTTCGCAGCATTTGAACGCCGAAGTCTCGACGATGTCGCGCGCGCTGCTGTTTCTGGAAAAAAATCGGCTTATCGCTCGCGATGCTCTGTCCGAAGATAAGCGCGCCAAAGGCGTGAGAATGACCGAGGCCGGGCAGGAGATGCTGGCGCAGTTGGATCATTCCAGCCAACAGGCGCGGCAAAAGCTGCTTAGCGGTATTTCGGCCGACGATCTGGAGGCTTTTTACCGCGTATTGTTTGGCATCAAACATAACGCGATAGCGATGCTCGAACAGGACAATCTGTTGCCGGACGAGTTTGCGCTGTTGGCGGAGGAGCGAGCGGGGGCGATGAAGCCGGAAGGTGAAGCGTGAACGGCCGCTGGCGGAGAGCACAACAGCGGTGCGTTATCGCGTTGGGGATCTTCTCCTGCTCGGTCTTCGCCAGCCAGAATGACCAACAGGTCATCGCACGGGGAAAATACCTGGCTACCGCCGCAGATTGCGCGGCTTGTCACCGCGGCAGCGCCCAACAGGACGCCCCCTATGTCGGCGGTTATGCCATCGCTTCGCCGATGGGCGACATCATCGCCAGTAATATCACGCCCGCCAAAGGAACCGGCATTGGCGACTACAGTGAACCGGAGTTTCGCCGCGCCTTAACGCAGGGCATTCGGCGGGACGGTCAACCCTTGTATCCCGCCATGCCCTATACCGCTTATCAGGGGTTGAGCGATGACGATCTGCGCGCGTTGTATCGCTATTTTATGGCCGGGGTCGCACCGGTCGATCGTGCGGTGCCTGAGGCCCAACTGAGGTTCCCTTTTTCCTGGCGTTATGCGATCCACGGCTGGAACTGGCTGTTTCTGAAAAAAACGCCCGTCGATGCAGACGAGAAGAAGACGCGTGGTCGCTATCTGGTGGATGTGCTGGGGCATTGCTCGGCGTGTCACAGCCCACGTAATGGGATGATGGCTGAACGCGACGATCGCTACCTGGCGGGCGGGGAGGCAGGCGGTTGGATCGCGCCGAATATCACCTCGGATCCTGTGAGCGGCATCGGTGGCTGGAGCCGGGAAGAATTGGTGCAGTATCTGCGTACCGGGCGCAATGACAAAGCCCAGGCGGCCGGCGGCATGGCGGAGGCGGTGGAGCATAGCCTGCGTTTCCTGAGTGACGACGATCTCGATGCCATCGCCGATTGGCTTAAACAAACGCCGCCGATCGTCACCGTACAAGGAACGAAAGCGGCCTATCACTATCAGGGAGGTGGCCAAGGCGACCCTGCTGGGCAGGCGCTGTATGCCGCTGCCTGCGCCAGCTGCCATCGCCTGGGCGGCGAGGGGGCTTACGACGGCCATTTCCCTTCTTTGACGCACAACTCCACCGTAGGCAGCGAGCAGGCCAATAACCTGATCATGGTGATGCTGCATGGCGTGCAGCGCCAGGGGGAGACGCTGCAGACCTGGATGCCGGGGTTCGCCGATAGCCTGGATGACCGGCAACTGGCCGAGTTGGGCAATTACGTATTGCAGCAATTCGGCAATCCGGCGGTCAGGATAACGCCGGAGCAAGTGGCTCTGCAGCGGGCGGGCGGTGAAAAACCGTTGTTGATTACGTCATTGCCTTATGTGTTCTGGGGCGGCGTATTGCTGGTATTGATCGTCATTGGGGCGTGGGTGAAACGTCGGGTGAAGCATTGATCCAAGAGAGGATGGCATGAAGTTCAATTTGAACGGCCAGGCGGTCGAATTTAACGGCGAGCCGGATACGCCGCTGCTGTGGGTGGTCCGAGAACATTTTAAGTTAACCGGCACCAAGTTCGGCTGCGGTATTGGCGCCTGTGGCGCCTGTACGGTACATGTCGACGGTAAGGCAGTGCGTTCATGTTGCTATCCGCTGCAATTGGTGCGCGATCGGCAGGTGACCACCATCGAAGGGCTGTCCCTCGATCGCCGTCATCCGGTGCAGCAGGCCTGGATTGCGGAGGATGTGCCGCAGTGCGGCTACTGCCAATCAGGCATGATCATGGCGGTCAGCGCGCTGCTGGCGGAACACCCGAGGCCGGACGATCGGCAGATAGATGCGGGCCTGACCAATCTGTGCCGCTGCGCCACCTACCACCGGATCCGTGCGGCGGTGCACCGCGCCGCGGACAAGGGAGGATCTTGAGTATGGCGATCACCCGCAGAGCCTTGATAAAAGGCAGCGCGTTGGCAGTGGCCGCCATGCTGCTGCCGATATCGACGCGCAGCCTGGCGGCCGTGGTTTCACAGGACGTGGCGCCACCGGACGGTCAGCATGAATTGAACGATTGGATCTGGATCGATCGCGATGGGCGCATCGTTATCGGCGTGTCGCAATGTGAGGTCGGGCAGGGGATTTACACCGGCCTAGCCGAAGTGGTGGCGGCGGAGATGGATGCCGATTGGGCGCAGGTGACGGTGAAATTCGTCACCGGCCGTGACGCTTACCGTCAGGTTGCCGGGGGCGAGGCTTTCGCACAGTTTGTCGCCGCCTCAACCTCCATGACCAAATTTTATCAGCGTGCCCGGCTGGCCGGCGCACAGGCGAGAGATTTTTTTCTGCGGGCCGGCGCAAAACATTTCGCGCTTTCACCGGCGCAGTGCCGCACGGAGAAAGGCTGGGTGCTTGAGAAAGGCGGACAGCGCAAGGTCGCCTACGGCGATCTGGTGCGCTATGCCGCCGAGCTGCCTTTGGATCCGCAGCCTGGTTTAAAGAGTGAGGCGCAAGAGCGAGAGAGTGTCATTGGCAAGCCGCTGTTGCGGGTCGATACGCCGGAGAAAGTGGACGGCAGTGCGATTTACGGTATCGATATCGACTTGCCGGAGATGCTGATCGGCGTCCCCTGGATGGTGCCCGATCTCAGCGGAAAGCTGGTCGCCGTGCGCAATGAACGGCAGATTCGGGCCATGCCGGGCGTGGTGGATCTGGTGCTGACCCGGCAGTGGTCGATGAACAACATGGTCGGATTGGATCACGATATGTCGCTCAATACGGTGATCGTGGTGGCGGCGAGCTACTGGCAGGCCAAAAAGGCGGCGGATTTGCTGGAGGTCGACTGGCTGCCGGGCACAGGAAAAGCGCTGACCGATAGTGCGATTGCGGCAGAGAATCTGGCGATGCTGGATGGCGATACGCTGGTGCCGGCGGTCGATCGCGGCGAGGCGTCGGCGTTGATTCGTGGCGCTGAACAAGGTTCACGCTTGCATGAGGCGCGTTACAGCGCACCTTATGTGGCGCACGCCACCCTGGAGCCTTGCAATGCCACCAGCCATTACGGCGAGGGCCGTATCGAAACCTGGGGCCCTTTCCAGGGCCAGGACATGGTACGCAACGTTCTGGCGAAAATGTTCGGGCTGAAGCCGACGGATGTGGTGGTGAATACGACCTATCTGGGAGGCAGCTTTGGGCGCAAATATCTGCCGGATGCCGTGATGCATGCTACCGCCGCCTCCCGGGCGGTGGGGAAACCGGTCAAAGTGATCTATCCGCGCGAGATCGACATGCGGCATGAATACTATCGTCCGGCCTGCATCAGCCATTATCGGGCGCTGTTGGATGAAAACGGCTACCCGCAGGCGCTGTGGGCGCGCTATGCCGGGCAGTCTCTCTTCTGGCAAATGCGGCGCGAAACGGTCAATGAGGCCGGGGGATGGGATGAAAGTATGGTGGAGTGCGTTTACAGCACGCCGTATCGCATCCCACACCTGAAGGTGGAGGCCGGCATCGTCGAACAGCCGATCTCCCTGAGCTATCTGCGCGGTGTCGGCAGCGTCGCCAGTCTGTTCTTTTTGGAAAGCTTTATCAGCGAACTCAGCCATAAGGCCAACCGGGACGAATATTCGTATCGGCGGCATCTGTTGCAGGACAGCCCGGAAGCGTTGCGCGTCCTGGACGCCACCGCGGCGGCGGCCGGTTGGCAGCATGAGCCGCCGCTGGGCGTTTATCGCGGTATGGCGTGCAATATTTGGGTCGGCCGCAATAACGCTTTCACCACCTACGTCGGTTTGGTGGTTGAAATCGCCATCCAGGGGGGGCGACTACGGGTGCTGCGCGCGGTATGTGCGATTGACTGTGGCAAGGTGATAAACCCGAACCTGGTGCGTGCCAACGTAGAGGGCGGCATCGGCTTTGCGCTGACCACCTGTCTGCACAGCGAGCTGCATTTTGAACGGGGCGGCGTGGTGGAAGGGAATTTCGATCGCTATCCGCTGCTCGCGATCGCCGAAATGCCCAAGGTGGAGGTCGTGGTGCTCGATAGCGCGCGTGCACCGCAGGGATGCGGGGAAGTATCGACTGCGGTGGTCGCCCCGGCGATAGCCAGCGCGCTGCATAAGGCCACCGGTAAAACCTATCGTACTATGCCGTTCCCACGCGAGTTCTCGTCGGTGTAACGGCAGCCGCCGGTTTGGCCAGCCGGCGGTTGTCCTGAGGTCAGAGCTTTTTCAGCAGCGCCAGCAGTTGCGCTTCGCTTTTCTCCGCCAATCCGTCGATCGCCAGTTTGATGATGTCGGAACGGGTGATGCGCACGATGCCGTTGCGCGCCGCCTGCACGATCACTTCATCGATAGCCTCAATGTGGTTGTCCGTCAGGCTGACGGAGATCGCCTTATAGGTGCGCTTGCGGCCGGCCGGTTTGGCTTCTGGCGCGGGTGCCGCGACCGGCAGCGTGTGCGAGGTGGCGCTGTTGATGAATTCGTCTTCCGACATGCGGTGGGTGGGGGTGCGTTTTTTCACAGGATCACCTCTTTCACCAGGCATTCAATTTCGCTCTGCGCCTTTTCGTTGTTCGCCTCGTGCACGGTGATGGCTTCACCCCAGGCGTCACGGTAAATCTTGCGGTCGCACAGGCGGTTGCTCACCAGGGTGAACTCCGGGTATTCGCTCAGCACCTGCGCCGCTTCGTTGGCTTCATTAATGAAGATATTGGTCGGGCACATGTTCAATACGATGTAGCCTTTGACCTTCTCGTTGTATTCCTGCGCGGTGGAGAACATCTCCGACAGATAGCCAATGGTGTCGAGATCCATCTGCGAAGGGCGCAGCGGCGAGAGGAACAGATCGGCGGCCAGCAGGCCGGAGCGCAGTTCGGCGCTGTCGCGGCCGGCGGTGTCGACGATCACGTAGTCGTAATGGCGATCGAGCTCCAGCAGCGTTTCCTTGATTTTACCCGACGCGGCCACCACCGGAATGTGCGGCAGCCCCTCGACGTTCTGACGGTCGTTGTACCAGGTCATGATCGATTTCTGGTCGTCGGCATCGACGATGATCGCCGTCTTGCCTTGCTTAAGAATCAGATACCCGGCGATGTTCACCGCTTTCGTCGACTTGCCGACGCCGCCTTTTTGCGAGCCAATCAGGACAATCATGCTGCCATCTCTCAAGTTATTAAGCTGATAACTTATTAAGTTAATATGCTTATTAGGTTGATAATCAAACAGGTTAACAAGAACAACTCGCGAACAATATGCACCAACTGCGGCGGCTTGCCAAGCCAGTATGTTGTTAACTGCGCAGCTTATTTTGCGGTGAATCGGCCGGGTGGGTAAGTAGGAATTCTCTGGGAAGTGGCGGAACGGAAGAGATTTTTTGTTAATTTAACAGCTTAATAAGTTAGTGACTCATTAAGCTGTCGATGGCGTTACTTCTTCATCATCGCCTTCAGGTTGGCGAACGGGTTGTGGGTGGCGACGCCGATATCTTTCTGAGCGTCTTCACCGGCCACCACCGTTGAACCGTATTGATCGGCCTCGGTGTATTTCGAGTGCTCGTGGTCGTGACAATACAGGCACAGCATTTCCCAGTTGCTGCCGTCTTCGGGGTTGTTGCTGTGATCGTGATCGATATGGTGCACCGTCAGTTCGCGCAGGTTGGAATAGACGAATTCGCGTGAGCAGCGCCCGCACACCCAGGGGAACAGTTTCAGCGCTTTTTCGCGGTAGCCGGTTTCCAGCTTCGCATAGTTTTTGGGGATATAGGCCATGGTGGTTGTCCGTCGTGAATCACTATGCGGCAAATAATACCACACTGCGTGCGGCTACAACGTGCGGCTCATCTTGCCGCTGTCAAACGTCTCCACCGCCCAGTCGATAAACGCCCGCAGCTTGCCGCTGAGGTGGCGATTGGACGGGTAGACCACGTACATTTGCTCCGGCGGCGGCTGCCAATCGTGCAGCAGACTGACCAGCTCGCCGCTGTCGAGGTGCGGCTGCGCCATAAACCGATAGATCTGGATGATGCCCAATCCGGCCAGGCTCGCCGCCAGCAGCGCGTTGCCTTCATTGATGCTGACCGGGGAACGCTGTTGAATGGCGATCTCTTTGCCGTGTTCGGCATAGCGCTGCGGGTGGATGCGGTCGTTAAGCGGGTGGCGATAGTGCACCATCGGAAAACCCTGTTCCAGATCGCACGGGTGGCGCGGCGTACCGTGAAGCGCCAGGTAGGCTGGGGTGGCGCAGCTGACCCAGTCCAAATCGAACAGGCGCCGGGCGATCAGGCTGGAGTCGGCCAACGGACCGCTGCGGATCACGCAGTCGGTGCTGTCGCTGATCAGATCGATCACGCGGTCGCCGACGCTCAGATCGATCTGTATCTGCGGATAGCGTGCCAGAAAGTCGGGCAGTGCCGGCAGCAGTAAGCGACGTGCGGTGCCACCGCCGGTGTCGATACGCAGCACGCCCTGCGGAGAGCTTTGCGATTCGGTCAGGCAGCCCTCCATCTGCTCCAAATCCGCCAGCCATTTCACCGTATTCTGGTAATAGCATTCACCTTCGCGGGTGACCGACACGCTGCGGGTGGTGCGCTGGAACAGCTTGGTCTGCAGGTGATCCTCCAGATTCTGGATCAGCTTGGTGACCGTCGCTTTCGGCATGCCCAGCGACTCGGCGGCGCGGGTAAAGCCGCCGGTTTCCACCACGCGGTTAAATACCCGGATAGCGAGCAAATGATGGTCCATAGGTTCTCAACGCCATGCCCCGGCGACGGCCGGGGCATGTTTCTGCAGATAGATAATGATTAACACTGTTTAGCGCCAATCGTGCCGGAGCGCAAGCTGAGGCCGAATACCAGCGTGGCGGAAAGGATCAGCGCGCCGCCGAACAGCATGGCGCTGCTGACGCCCTGCCAGTCCACCACCTCGCCGCCCAGCAGGGCGCCGGAAGCCAGCGCGATCTGGATGACGCACACCAATAGCGCCTGACCGGCTTCCGGCGCCTGCGGCACGGCGGCGAACATCCAGTTGGTGGCGCAGACCGGCACGGCGCCAAAGGCCAGCCCCCATACCAGCACCATCAGCGTGGCGCCGGCGAGGCCGCTGAGCAGCGGCGAAACGATCAAAATGCCCGCCAGCATGGCGGCGATCAGAATAAAGGTGGCGCGCAGGCTGTATTCCCCCAGACGCTCGCCGAGGAAGGTGCCCAGCAGGCCGATGGCGCCATAGGCCAACAGCTGCAGTGAGATAGCCGATGGGCTGAGGACGAACACCTGCTGCAGCAGGGGCCGCAGGTAGGTGTAGGCGGCGAAGTGGCCGATGAACAACAGCACGATGGCGATCAGGCCGATGCGCGCCATCGGCAGGCGCAGCGGCAGTACCAGATCGCGCGGTGTGACCGGCCGGGACGGTGGTACCGAGGTCAGCAAACGCAGCTGCGCCAACAGCACGCCGACCGCCAATGCCGCACCGCCGAAGAAGGCGGCGCGCCAGCCGAACAGATCGCCGATCAGCGCCCCGGCCGGCACGCCGCACACCGCGCCGACCGAGATGCCGCTGAGGATCAGCGCGGTGGCGCGGCCCTGGCTGGCTTCCGGCACCAGATGGCGGCCGTAGTTGGCGGCAAACGACCAGAAACCGCCGACGCAGATGCCCAGCAGCACGCGGCCCAGCAGCATCATCGGGAAGTTGACGGCCAGCGCCGCCACCAGGTTGGACACCATCAGCAGCAGCGACAGCCCCAGCATCAGTAAACGCCGATCCAGACGGCCGGAAATCAGGCTCAATGCGGGAGCGGCCACCGCAGCTACGATGCCGGGCATGGTGACCATCAGCCCGGCGGTGCCGGTGCTGACGCCAAGTGAAGGGGCGATGTTGGTCAGCAGGCCGATCGGCAAGAACTCGGTGGTGACCATGACAAAACAGGCGACCGTCAGCGAAAAGATCGCCGGCCACGGGGATAATGCAGAGTTATCTTTATTATTCAGCATAATGCCGCTCGTCTCAGGTGAATGCGCAGGCCGCGCTCGGGGCGCGGCGTGATCAAAGTCACAATCTACGGCAGGCCGAAGGCGCAGATAAATCCATCTGCGGTGGTTACACTGTTTCTGAAGGGAAACAATCGCGGCGGCGAGTGAAAACGCGGCTCGCGCCGCGCCTAAGAGAAAGGAATAAAACGGCATAAGGTTATGACCGAATGCCGCGTGGCGCTTATAGCCCCGGCGCTTTCCACAGCGAGGTGGTCAGGCCGTTGTCCACCAGCGTCAGCTGATCGGCGTAGACCCGCCGCCAGGTTTCTTTCTGTTCCTGATACAGCGCGTGGTGGGTCATGTCCGGCTGATGCTCGCGCTCCCAGCGCACCAATCGCTCGCCGGTTTCGGCCAGCGACTCGTATAACCCGGCGCCGACGCCGGCGGCGATCGCGCAGCCCAGCGCGGTGGCCTCTTTCACCACCGGTACCCGCACCGTCAGCCCGGTGACGTCGCTGAGGATCTGACTCCACAGTTTGCCCTTGGCACCGCCGCCGGCGAACACCAGCGAGCGCGCCTGCACGCCGGAGAAGGCGGCGATCTGCTCCAGATTGCAGGCGGAGACGATGGCGGCATTCTCCTCCAGCGCGCGGAACAGCGTCTGTTTGTTGCAGCGCTCCGGATCGATAGACATGTTGATGAACGACGGCGCCGCGTGATACCAGGTTTTGAAATGCATGGCGTCGGAAAAGATGGGCATCACGCCGTAGGCGCCCGGCGGCACTCTGGCCGCCATCTCTTCCAGCAGGCTATAGGCATCGACGCCCAGCCGCTCCGCCAGCAGTTTCTCTTCGGCGCAGAACGCGTCGCGGAACCAGCGCATGGTCAGGCCGGTAAAGAAGCTGATGGATTCTGCCTGCGCCATGCCGGGAATGACGTGAGGGTTGATGCGGATGTTCATCTCCGGATCGATGGCCGGCTCCGGCAGGTTGACGATTTGCTGCCAGAAGGTGCCGCCGAGCACCGCCGTCTGCCCGGCGCGCACGATGCCAAGCCCCAGGCTGCCGAGCTGCACGTCGCCGCCGCCCATCACCACCGGGGTGCCGCGCAGCAGCCCGCTTTCCTGCGCCGCCTGTTCGGTGACGCACCCCAGCACGCTGCCGGTCTCTTTCACCGGCGACAGAATATCGGCGCGCAGCCCGGCCATATCGAGCAGCGCCGGCCGCCAGTCACGGCTGCTCAGATCCAGCATGCCGGTGGTGCCGGCGTTGGAAGGATCGACCGCCAGCTCGCCGCTCAGCATGTTGGCCAGCCAGTCGCTGATCATGGTCAGCGTCGCCGCCTGGCGATAGATGTCCGGGCGGTGGTGCGCCAGCCATAGCAGGCGCGGCATGGCGCTCAGCGCCAGCGTCTGGCCGGAGTATTGATACACCTCGCGTTCGAAGCCGTGGTTGTGCAGCTCTTTCAGTTCACTGACCTCATGGCTGGCGCGCGCATCGACGTTGGCACAGGCCCAGATCGGCACGCCGTTGCGATCGTACAGAACGATGCCTTCGCGCATCGAGCAGCAGGCCACCGCGCGGATCGCCTGAGCGCTCAATCCAGCGCGTTGCATTGCCTGGCGGATGCACTGGCAGGCCAGCTGCCAGTTGCGGGTGAGGTCAAACTCCATTGAGCCGGGTACGCCCGGCACCGCCAGGTGTTGCCACTCCGCCTGGCTGTGCGCGATCTGGTTACCCGCCAAATTGAAGATCACGGCGCGAATGCTGCCTGTTCCTGCATCCAGCGCCATCAAGTAGTTATCCATAGCCTATGCTCTCAGGGGGAGGAGTGTTAACTATAGATGCCGCCGTCTTCCCTCGCCGGGGGTGGGGTGGGCATCGCCGGTGCGATTTGTGAGCCAGGCGGCAAAATTGCCGTTGCGGCAGGGCAATCGACGGGAATGAACCTATGGTTGGAAAGCGCCATGCTACGGCGCGCCGTTCAAACAAGGAGCTGTCATGCACGTCACATTGGTAGAGATCAACGTTAAACAGGACAAAATCGACGAATTTATCGACGTTTTCCGCGCCAATCATCTGGGGGCGATCGAAGAGCCGGGCAACCTGCGCTTCGACGTGCTGCAGGATGAGCATATTCCGACGCGGTTTTACATCTACGAAGCCTATCGCGACGAGCAGGCGGTGGCGGCGCACAAGCAGACCCCGCACTACCTGCAGTGCGTAGAGAAGCTGGAGGCGCTGATGACCGGCCCGCGCAAGAAAACCACCTTTATCGGTCTGATGCCGGAATAAGCGCCGGCGTTTGCCGGTGTCCATGTCCCCGGTTTGGTTGTAATCTGCAAGGTAAAGCGAATTTTCAATGGGATAAGCGGGGCGAGGATGACATTGCGCGATCGGCTGTTGGCGCTGTTGGTGGTGGTGATCTGGGGTGTGAATTTCGTCGTCATCAAGTTCGGTTTACAGGGCATGCCCCCGTTTCTGCTGGCTGGGATGCGCTTTTTGCTGGTGGCGCTGCCGGCGATCTTCTTTATTCCGCGCCCGACGATCCCGTGGAAATGGCTGTTGCTGTACGGCATGACCATGAGCTTCGCGCAGTTCGCGTTTTTGTTCGTCGCCATCAAGGTGGGCATGCCGGCGGGGCTGGCCTCGCTGGTGCTGCAGGCGCAGGTGTTCTTCACCCTGCTGTTGGGTGTCGTCCTGATGGGCGAAAAGCTGCGCGTCAACCATTTCGTCGGCATTGCTATCGCCAGCGGCGGCATGCTGGTGCTGGCGCAGGCCAGCCTGCATAAGCCGGGCAGCGGCGCGGTCCCCCTGGCGGGCCTGCTGCTGACCCTGGCGGCGGCGTTTTCCTGGGCGCTGGGCAACCTGACCAACAAGAAGATCCTGGCCGGTTTCCCGCAGCGCAACATTTTGTCGCTGGTGGTGTGGAGCGCGCCGATCCCGGTCGTGCCGTTCCTGGTCTGCAGCTGGCTGTTCGACGGCCCGCAGGTGGTGCTCGCCAGCCTGAGCCATGTGCAGGTCGGCACCTGGCTGGCGATTGCCTATCTGGCGTTCGCCGCCACGCTGTTCGGTTATTCTGTGTGGGGCAGCCTGCTGGGGCGCTACGAAACCTGGCGCGTCGCGCCGTTGACGCTGCTGGTACCGTTGGTCGGGCTGTTCGCCGCCTGGCTGCTGCTGGACGAAGCGCTGTCGCCGGCGCAGTTCGGCGGCGCATTGCTGGTGCTGGCCGGCATGGCGGTCAACACCTTTGGGCTGCCGCGCCGCCGGGCCGTCGCCGTGCGCTAAATTGAACAGGGCAATTCTGTTCAATACGTTGTCGGCGCGGCCCGGCACTCTGGCACCTGTGAATATTTTCTCAGGTGCCCATCATGAATATCTACATTTCCATGGCCGCGTTTGCGCTGGCGGCCTCCATCACCCCCGGCCCGGTCAACATCGTCGCATTGAGCGCCGGGGCGCAATTCGGCTTTGGCGCGACCCAGCGTCACGTATTCGGCGCCACGCTGGGGTTTACCCTGTTGCTGTTACTGCTGGGATTGGGCATGCACCAGCTGCTGATCCTGTGGCCGGCGTTGACGCGCTTGATTCAGTGGGCCGGCGTGGCCTTCCTGCTGTTTATGGCCTACCGGCTGGCGTTTGACGACGGCAGGCTGGGCAACGGCGCGGCGCAGGCGCCTTCCTGTTGGTACGGCGCGCTGATGCAATGGCTGAATCCCAAGGCATGGTTGGCGTCGGTGGCCAGCCTCGGCGCTTTTGTCGGCGACGGCGACATCCGGCTGCTGTGGCAATTCGCCGGGCTCTACTTCGTGATTTGCTATGCCTCGGTGGCCTGCTGGGCCTATGTTGGTGCGATGCTGCGCGGCCTGCTCAGGCAGGCGCGCAACGTACAGCGTTTCAACCGCGTGATGGCGGCG
Organism: Serratia bockelmannii; assembly: GCF_051803255.1. NCBI lineage: Bacteria > Pseudomonadati > Pseudomonadota > Gammaproteobacteria > Enterobacterales > Yersiniaceae > Serratia > Serratia bockelmannii. The sequence continues at coordinate 1,401,705 of NZ_CP196512.1, forward strand.
TTGCTGGCGGCCAGCGCCTGCTATCTGTTGGCGGAGGGTTTTTGATACTGGCCGGGCGTGGCGGCCAGCAGCTGTTTGAAGGTGCGCTGAAAGTGCGCCTGATCGGCAAAGCCGCTTTCGCTGGCGGCCGCGGCGATCGGCAGGCCGCTTTTCAATAGCCGATGGCCGTGCTGCACGCGGCGATTGACCAGATAAGCGTGCGGCGTCATGCCGTAACGCTGGCGGAAGGCGCGGATCAGGTAAGAGGGCGAGAGCGCGGCGGCGCGGCAAATATCGTCCAGCGTCAGCGGCCGGGTGCAGTGCGCGTCGATAAACGCCGCCGCCGCTTCCAGCCGGGCATGCGGCGGTGTCTCCGGCTGGCGGCCGCTGCCCAGCCCGAGCTGCAGGGCGCTGAAATACTCCACCATGGCGATCTGTTTTTCCAGCGCGCTGCACAGCGGATCCGTCAGCAGCGCATAAAGCCGATTCAGGCCGTGGAACAGCGCCGGATCGCGGCTGTGCGGCTGGCTGAAGGGAACAAAACGCTCGCCTTCGCCCCCGAGCAGCTCCTGCTGCAGCGCGCCGATCCAGGCGAGATCGAGATAGAACATGATGTATGACCAACGGCGGTCGGCGATCGGATTACAGGCATGCGCCTGCTGCGGGTTGATGACAACCAGATCGCCGGCGCTAACCTGCATGCGCCGCTCGCCGTTGACATAGGTGCTGACGCCGCCGGTGATGGCACCGATGGAAAAGAATTCGTGGCTGTGCAGGCTGTAACACGCCTGGCGGCCATCCGCGATGGCGCGGGCTTCGACGAACGGCAACTGCGGATCGCGCCAGAACTGCGGCGTTTTTTCACTCATACGCTTTCCTTTTCACTGCGGTGGCATCACAGTGTTATAGCCTGAAAGCGACGAGAGGGGGAATGGCGGATGATGATTTTTAACGTGTTCGGCCGTCTGCTGGGCGTGAAGCGCATCGGGGATGAGTGGCGGCTGTTCCGCGTGACGCTGCCGGAGCGCAAGTATGCCCCCAGCCACGATATCGTGCTGCCGGCCGATCTGCGCGAAGAGGAGATCGCCGGCTATCTGGGGGATATTTATCACGAGGCCGCGACGCCGCAGCGGCCGGACGTGTTTCGCGTCGAATAGCGCGGCGCGTTACTCTTCCGCGTTGCGCGCCATGATGCGGCGCTGGTGTTCCTCGCTGGCGGCCTGGATCTCTTCCAGCACCGAGCCGACATCGGCGCGCTTCTGGATTTCGCTGAACCGGCCGCTGAGGGCGCTGTCCGGCGTCAGATTGCCTTCCTGATACAGCGCCCAAATCTCTTTGGCGTATTGGCTGTCGCGCAGTTCCGGCGCGAATTGGCCATAATATTCCGCCAAATTGTTGATATCGCGCTCGAACATGCTTTTGGCGTGGTTGTTGGCGGCGGCGTCCACCACCTGCGGCAGATCGATGATCACCGGCCCGTCTTTATCCATCAGCACATTGAATTCCGACAGATCGCCGTGCACCAGCCCGGCGCACAGCATGCGCACCGCGTAGTTCATCATCAGGGCGTGATCGGCCCGCGCCTGTTCCGGCGTCAGGATGACATCGCTCAGGCGCGGCGCCACCAGGCCTTCTTCGTCGGTGATCAGCTCCATCAGCAACACGCCGTCCAGGCAGATATCCGGCTGCGGCACCCGCACACCGGCCTTGGCCAGCAGATACAGCGCGTCCACTTCGGTGTTTTGCCAGGCTTCTTCCTGCTGCTGGCGGCCGAATTTGGAGCCTTTGCTCATGGCGCGCGCGTTGCGGCTGTTGCGCACCTTGCGCCCTTCCTGATAGTGGACGGCCTGCTTGAAGTTGCGCTTCTCGGCCTCTTTGTACACTTTGGCGCAGCGGATCTCATCGCCGCAGCGCACGATAAACACGTCGGCTTCTTTGCCGCTTTTCAACCGGCGGATGACGTCGTCGATTAACCCGTCATCAACCAGCGGCTGGAGTCGTTTTGGAATTTTCATGCAGCCTTGTACCCTATTTAGGCTCCGGTGTGAATGGCTTGCGCAGTTGATAGCGTAAGTTAGACCCGAAAGGTAAACATTAGTTTTGCCGCCGCGGCATCATTGCGCAGCGGCGGGTACTCACAGGCTGGCGGCCGGCACCCAGACGCTGACGCTGCCGGCGTTGACCGGGAAATGGGCGCTGCCCTGGTCGTCGGTGGTGATTTCCTCCTGACGGTTGCCGAGGAAATCGCGCCAGGCGGTGTGCGCCAAATCGGCGCCCAGTGCGACGGTCTTGCCGCTCTCGCCGCCGTTGGTCAGCACCACCACGCAGCCGGGGGCCTCGGCGGTGCCGGCGCGGCTGAAGGCCACGCAGTGGCTGTCGTCGAAGTAGTCGGTTTGCGGGCCGTTGGCGAAACGCTGGCGGGCGGCGATCAGCTTCTCCAGCTCCGGGATCGCCGGCATGTCAATCTGGTACTCGCCGCCGTCGCGCCCCTTGTCGCGGTAGCTGGCGCCATACAGGTCGGGGTAAAACACGCAGGGCACGCCCTGTTCGCGCAGCAGGATCAGCGCGTAGGCCAGCGGTTTGAACCAGGGTTCCACCGGCGCCTCCAGCGATTGCAGCGGCTGGGTATCGTGGTTGGCGACCAGCGTCACCGCGTGGGCCGGATCGGCGGCGGTCAGGGTATCGGTGAAGATCTGCGCCATGTCGAAGCCGTCGCCCTGTTTCGACGCCTGATGAAACTTCAGGTGCAGCGCTACGTCGAACAGCATCACCTTGCCGTCCACCAACTCGATGTATTGTTGCAGCGCGCCGAGATCGTGCGACCAGTATTCGGCAACGATAAACAGGTCGCGCTGCGCGCTGTCGCGCACGTGATCCGCCCACTCTTTGAAAAACCAGGCGGGGATGTGTTTGGCGGCGTCGAGGCGGAAGCCGTCGCACGGCAGCGTGTCCAGCAGCCAGCGCGCCCAGTATTTGAGCTCCTCCGTCACGGCGGTATTGCGGAACTCCACGTCGGCGCCCATCAGATAGTCATAGTTGCCTTTCTCGTCGTCGACCTGATCGTTCCAGCCGTCGTCGCCGTAGTCGTTGGCGATTTTAAACACCCCTTTGTCGTCCGGCTGCTCAACGTAATCGACGCCGCTGAAGCATTTGTAATCCCAGATAAACTCGGAATGCACGCCCTGGCGGCCGGGAAAGGTGAAGCGGGTGTAGGCCAGCGCGTCGAAGCCCTGGTCGTTGATGTCGTTGCGGTTGTTGGCGTCCACCTTGAACACGTGTACCCGTTCTTTTTCGTCCGCGCCGAGCTTGTGGTTGAACACCACGTCGTAGATCACCCCCACGCCGTGTTCGCGCAGCGTAGTGGCGGCATGTTCCAGCGCCGCCTTGTCGCCGTATTTGGTGGCCACGCTGCCTTTCTGGTCAAATTCGCCCAGATCGAACAGATCGTAGGTGTCGTAGCCGACGGAGTAGCCGCCGGAAGCGCCCTTGCAGGCGGGGGGTAGCCACAGATCGGTGATGCCCAGTTCGGCAAGGTGCGGGGCGCGCTCGGCGGCCTCCTGCCACAGTTTGCCGCCGTCGGGGTAGTACCAGTGGAAGAATTGCAGCAGGGTGGTTTTTTTCGTCATGAGCCAGCGTCCCGGTTAGCCAGAAGGAAAGGAGCAGTTAAAGCATGGGCTACTTTTGGCAAAAGGGACAATGGCGTAGGGGGGCGCGCGAAGGCAGGCGTAAATATGTAACCGATATTGACGGGATAGCGATTAAGTTGCTGCTATCAAGTTTTCACGTTTTAGTTTTTATTAACTATTTTTCAAATAGATATTTGCTTTGTTTTTTGTTATGTCAAATTTTGATGTTTTTACTCTCATTTTTATTGGTTTTTTATTTTAATTTTAAATATTAATTTGTATTTAAGTTTTTAAAATAATCAATTAAATGGTTTTAAATTCTGGTTAATGAAATGTTTTGACATATTCAGATGCCCCGTTGGTTATTCATTCGCAATTGTTTATGCGTTATCGTTATGTTCTAAATTAGGTAACACTATCAACCAATAATCCATCCAACGCAGCGTGAAGGTGGAAGTACAAGGGAGCATAACGCCGTGAACATCAGGGATTTCAGAGCATTGGCGCGCAGTTTGGTCAGAGAATTCGGCATGTTGAACAAGCAGAGCAACGGCTCGCGCTTTTCGCCGCTGCAGATCCATCTGATGATCGAAGTCAGCGAGCAGCCGCTGGGCGTCACCGAGCTGGCGGCCCGACTTTGCATCGACAAGGCCAGCGCCAGCCGGGCGCTGCGCAGCCTGGTCGCCGCCGGCGTGATAGAAACGGTGGATCATCCGGATGACAAGCGGCACAACCTGCATCGGCTGAGTAAACAGGGCGGCAAGGCGCTGGCCGGCATCGAGAGCGACGCCGACGGTTTTATGCAGGCGGCGCTGGCGCAGTTGGATGACGATGAGCTGGCGAGCACCACTGCGGCGATGAAAAAGATGACCGCGGCGCTGCGCAGCGCGCGCAAACAGCGCAACGCCAACCTGCGGGTGCGGCCGATCGCCGCGCGCGACGATGCGGCGATGGCGGCGATCATTCGCGACGTGTTTCGCGAGTACGGCATGGACAAGATGGAAGGGGTCAGCCTGCACGATCCGGATCTCGATCGACTGACCGGCCTGTATCACGACAACGGCGGCCGCTACTGGGTGCTGGAGCGGGACGGGCAGGTGGTGGGGGGCGTCGGCATGGCGCCGCTGGCCGGCGAAGAGCCCGGCTATTGCGAACTGCAAAAACTGTTCTTCAAACCCGGTGTGCGTGGGTTGGGCATGGCGCGCTATATGGTGGTGCAGGCGCTGAAGGCGGCGCGGGCGGCAGGGTATCGCTATTGCTATCTGGAAACCACCGAACAGTTGAAAGAGGCGATTGGGCTGTATTACGCGCTGGGTTTCACGCTGTTGACGGAACGGCGCGGCCATACCGGCCACCACGGCTGTAATGTGTGCATGCTGAAAAATCTGCAGAACGACGATATGTGAGCGGTTTCAAGGTTAACGCCTGCGCCTTGTGTCACCCTGTTAACCGTTTGATAACAATCACAACGTTTTATCAGGGAGGAAACTATGTTGGGGGATCCGATGGCGCTGTCCGCGCTGGTCACGCTGGTGGTCATCGCGCTATGGGCCAGCGCCCGCTTGCCGGAGTATTTGGTCGCGCTGCTGTTCTTTGCGGCGGTGATGGTATTGCAGCTGGCGCCCGCCGCGGTGACCTTTTCCGGTTTCGCGTCCTCCGCATTCTGGCTGGTGCTCAGCGGTTTCGTGTTGGGCAGCGCCATCCGCAGCACCGGCTTGGCGGATCGCCTGGCCAACCGCCTCTTGCCGCATCTGGCCGGTTCCTGGCCGCGCCTGGTGGGCGGCGTGGTGGCGATAAGCTACGCGTTGGCGTTTGTCATGCCCTCGAACATGGGGCGGATTACGCTGCTGATGCCGATCGTCATGGCGTTGGCCGATCGCGCAGGTCTGGCGGAAGGCTCGCGCGGCCGCATCGGTTTGGCGCTGGCGGTGGGGTTCGGCACCTTCCAGCTCTCCGCCAGCATTTTGCCGGCCAACGTGCCCAACCTGGTGATGAGCGGCGCGGCGGAAAGCGCCTACGGCAGCCACTTCGCCTATCTCTCTTATCTGCTGTTGCATGCCCCGGTGCTCGGGGGGGCCAAAGGCGCATTGTTGACGTTGTGCATCTGCGGCCTGTTCCGGGCGCGGCCGCAACCGGTGGTGGCCGAGGCGGGGCAAACGCCGCTCAGTGCCGCCGAGTGGCGACTGATCGCGCTGTTGGGCATGACGGTGTTGCTGTGGATGACCGACAGCTGGCACGGCATCGCCCCGGCCTGGATAGGGTTGGCAGCGGCCTGCGTCTGCCTGCTGCCGCGCATCGGTTTTCTCAACGGCGAACAGTTCGCCGCCGGCGTTAACGTGCGCACCTGCATTTACGTGGCGGGGATCCTGGGGCTGACCGCATTGGTCAGCCACTCGGGGCTCGGCGATCGGTTGGGTGGCGCGCTGCTGGCGATGATGCCGGATCTGCACGGCAAGCCGTTTACCGCATTCGGTTCGCTGGTGGGGGTCACCGCGCTGTTGAATTTCGTGGTGACCGCCAACGGCGTGCCGGCGCTGTTTACCCCGCTGGCGCAGGCGCTGTCCGCGGGCAGCGGCCTGCCGCTGCTGACGGTGTTGATGACCCAGGTGATCGGTTATGCCACCCCGCTGCTGCCGTATCAGGCCTCGCCGATCGTGGTGGCGATGGGGATGGGCAAAGTGCCGGCGCGCGAAGGGCTAAAGCTGTGCCTGCTGTTGGCTGCGCTCAGCTTCGCACTGCTGGTGCCGTTGGACTATCTGTGGTTCAGGCTGCTGGGGTGGATCCCGTAAACAGCCCCGCGCCGCCGGCAAAGCAGTCTTCGTCCAGCGTCAGGGTGGCGATTTTATGCACCGGCCCGCGCATGCTGACCTGAAAATCGCCGCTGAAGGCGATCTGCAGTTCGCCGCCCGGCATCCGCACGCTAACCCGATCGCCGACTCGTCCCAACTTGCGCATCACGCTGGCGGCGGCGCAGCTGCTGCTGCCGGAGGCGAGGGTAAAGCCGGCGCCGCGCTCCCAGATGCCGATGCGCAGCGTCTGGCGATCGACCACTTCCACCAGTTGTACATTGGTGCGTTTCGGGAACAGCGGATGGCGTTCAATCAGCGGTCCGAGCCGATGCACCTGCGCCAGATCTAGTTTTTCCACCGGCACCACGCAGTGCGGGTTACCCATCGACACCAGCGAAACGCTTAACGTCTCCTCCCTCAGGGGCAGCGGATAGTTCAGCGCCTCCGGCAGATCGATCAAGGCCGGCAGCGCCGCCGGGCTGAAATTGGCGCGCCCCATCTCCACGGTTATCTGATGCGCGTCTTCCGCCACCTGGCAACGCACGTCGCCGCCGGCGGTGTGCACCAGAAACGGCTGATGCCCTACGCGCTCGTTGTCAAACAGATAGCGCGCGTAGATACGCAGGCCGTTGCCGCTTTTCTCCGCTTCGGAGCCGTCCGGGTTGATGATGCGCAGGGTGGGATTGACGGCGTCACCGCTGTCGATCAGCAGGCCGTCGGAACCGATGCCGTAATGCGGGTGGCACAACAGGCGGATCTGTTCCTGGCTCAGACGATCGGCGACCGAACGGTGGCAGACCAGGTAGTCGTTGCCCAGGCCGTGATATTTGTGAAACAGCAGGGGAGTCATGGCGTTGCTCGGCTCAGCAAGAAAAGGTGGCTACAGCTTACAACAGAATGTTGGCGTCAAAACAAACAAAAGGCGGCCTGAGCCGCCCTTTTGCACGATTGCCTATCTGGCCATTAATTGTAGATGATCGCGGTACCGTGCAGTTTGTTGTCACCGGTGGTGGCGATGATCTGGAAGGATTTGGCGCCCGCCGCGTCGGCTTTGGCCGCCAGTTTGTTTTCCAGGCTGCTCAGGTCGGACGCACCGCTGACGGTGACGACGCCGGCTTTTTGCAGGTCGGCGGGTTGTGCGTTAACCAGATCGGCGGCGAAGCTGCCGAAGGAGACGGAAGCCAGTGCGATGGCTGCGATGGTCATTTTCAGGTTTTTCATGGTCTTATTTCCTATCTTTGTTCTTTACGATGTTTGTTTTGTAAGGTCGTTAAATTGATTAACGATCGATAATTTAATGTTAGATGCCGGTTTGACGGATTGCAAGTATTTTTTTAATGCTCGTTAATTAATTTTTTTACGCCCTGGCGTTGTGAGCAAAAGGACAGGCAATCAGTTGGCTTAATACTTTGTTATTGATAGATTTCTGCGGTGCCATGCAGCTGGTTGTTACCGCCGGCACCGATGATGCGGAAGGATTTTGCACCGGCCTGATCGGCTTTGGCGGCCAGGCTGTTTTCCAGCGAGGTCAGATCGGATGCGCCGCTGACGGTGATAACGCCCACTTTCTGCTGGTCTGCCGGTTGGTTCTGGACTAAATCGGCGGCGAAGCTGCCGAAGGAAACGCTGGCCAGAGTGAGAGCTGCTAAGGTTAATTTTAAGTTTTTCATGATGTTAATTCCTTTCCGATAACGGTCAATAGAGGGTTTTAATCTGCTTCGTTAAATTATCTTAACGATCGATAACTAAATGCTAATCGGTTCTCGACGAGCGCGCAATATTTTTTTATAATGATCGTTAAGTTATTTGTGCTAAGCCTGCCGTGGAGCGGGATAGGAGAGGAACGATGAGCATCAATGAAGCGGTCTGCGGCAAGAAAAGCCGTGGCAGACCAAAACAATTTGATCGCGACCGGGCGCTGGAAAGCGCGCTCGATCTGTTCTGGCGGCACGGTTATGAAGCCACCTCGCTGGCCGATCTGGTGGAAGTGACCGGCGCCAAGGCGCCGACGCTGTATGCGGAATTCGGCAACAAAGAGGGGATGTTCCGCGCGGCGGTGGAACGCTATCTGCAAAAATACACCACCTGCACCAACCAGCTGTTGGAACAGGATGTGCCGGTGGCCGAGATCGTCGAGGCCTACGTGCGCTCTTCCGTCGAAGTGTTTACCGACCCCGATACGCCGTCAGGCTGTTTTATGGTGTGCGCCTCCGCGGCACTGTCGTCCGCTTCCGACGACGTCGCCCAGATGCTGCGCAAAAAACATCATGCCCAGGAAGCGGCGCTGAAAGTCTGCTTCGATCGCAAGGTGCAGCAGGGCGAATTGCTGGCGAAAACCGATACTGCGCTGCTGGCGAAATACGTCATTTGCACCATTGAAGGCATGTCGGTGCAGGCGCGAGAAGGGGCAAGCCGGAGCGATCTGTTGCGGTTGCTGGAGGCGCTGATGCTGGTGTGGCCGCGGCTCAGCCAGATTGGCAATAAGGTGTAACAACAGGCCCGGTTTTCACCGGGCCGTATAACCTACTACTGGTTGACCGGGATCACCGCGCCCTGGTATTTCTCGCGGATAAAGTCCTGAATCGGCTTGGAGTGCAGCACCTTCACCAGCGCCACGATCTCCGGCTTGTTCACGTCGGCTTTGTGCACGGTGATGATGTTGGCGTACGGGTTGTTTTCGCCGCTTTCGACCGCGATTGGATCCTTGGTCGGATTCAGCCCGGCGTCGATGGCGTAGTTGGCGTTGATCACCACCGCGTCACCTTCGTTGTTGTTGTACATCTGCGGCAGCAGCGCGCCTTCAACGTTCGCCTGGAACTTCAGGTGTTTCGGGTTTTCCACCACGTCGGTGATGCGCGCGTCCACCTTGCTCACCCCGGGTTTCAGCTTGATCACGCCTTGCTGCTCAAAGATTGACAGAATACGGCCTTCTTCCGCCACCGCGTCGCGCATGATGATTTTGCCGTTTTCCGGCAGATCTTTCAGGCTCTTGTACTTCTTCGAGTAGATGCCGATAGGCTCAATATGGATCGCGCCGGCGCTGACGAAGTCGTAGCTCTTGTCGTCGGCGTGGTCTTTCAGCACCGAGTTCAGGTAAGGCACGTGCTGGAAGTAGTTGGCGTCGATGTCGTGGCTGGCCAAGGCGGTGTTCGGCAGAATGTAATCCTGGAAGCGCTTGATCTGCAGATCGATGCCTTCCTTCGCCAGTATCGGTTTGGCCTGTTCGAGGATCTCGGCGTGCGGCACGTTGGAGGCGCCGACCACCAGCTTGGTCGCCGCGGCGGCGCCGTAAGAGGCGAGGGTGGCGACAGAGGCGAAAGCCAACATCAGTAGGTGCTTTTTCATCATCGTTTTCCTTGGTTAATTAACGTTTATCGAGCGTTCTTGTCAGGGTGTCGCCAATGAACTGAATGACGAAAACGATCAGCAGGATCGTCAGCGTCGCCACCAGCGTCACGTCACTGTGGTTGCGTTGGAAGCCTTCCAGATAGGCCAGGTTGCCCAGGCCACCGGCGCCGATCACCCCGGCCATCGCGGTGTAGCTCACCAGTGCGATCAGGGTGACGGTGATGCCGGAAACCAGCGCCGGCGAGCTCTCCGGCAGCAATACGCGGAAAATCAGGGTGCGGTTTTTGGCGCCCATCGAGCGCGCCGCTTCGATTACCCCTTTATCGACCTCGCGCAGCGCGATCTCCACCAGCCGGGCGTAGAACGGCGCGGCGCCGACGATCAGCGCCGGCAGGGCGGCGTCCGCACCGAGAATGGTGCCGATCAGCGACTTGGTGAACGGGATCAGCAGCACGATCAGAATGATGAACGGAATGGAGCGGAAGACGTTGACCAGTACGGAGATCAGCGAGTAGACCGCCCGGTTCTGCAGCAACTGGCCCTTCGAGGTTAAAAACAGCAGCACGCCGAGCACGATGCCCAGCACCAGCGTGGCCAAACCGGCGATGCCGGTCATGTACAGCGTTTCCCAGGTGGCGTCCCACAGTTGGTCCAGGCGCAGGTGGGGGAACAGGGATTCAATCATGTTGGATAACCTCGACGGCGATATCTCTTTCGTGCAGCAGGCTGAGCATGTCGGCGACGTGTTGTTCGTTGCCTTCGGCGTGAATGTACAGTTCGCCGAACGAACCGTTGAGGGTGTGGCTGATCTTGCCGTGCAGAATGTTGACGGTCAGGGCGTAGCGCCGGATCACTTCGGAGATCACCGCCTGATGGGTTTGCACGCCCACGAAGGTCAGCTTGAAAATCGCCCCCGGCAGATGAGCGGTGAGCAGCGGATTGAAGCTCTCTTCCGTGTCCGCATACTGCGACACCTGTTTGACGAATTGCCGGGTGATCGGCTGCTGTGGCCGGGTGAACACGTCAAGCACCGGGCCTTCTTCGACGATGCGGCCGTTTTCCATTACCGCCACGCGGTGGCAGATTTTGCGCACCACGTGCATCTCGTGGGTGATCAGCACGATGGTCAATTTCAGCTGGCGATTGATGTCCAGCAGCAGGTCGAGAATGGCGTCGGTGGTTTGCGGATCGAGCGCCGAGGTGGCCTCGTCGCACAGCAGCACGCTCGGGTTATTGGCCAGCGCGCGGGCGATGCCGACGCGCTGTTTCTGGCCGCCGCTGAGCTGCGACGGATAGGCGTTTTCGCGCCCCTGCAGGCCGACCAGCGCGATCAGTTCCGCCACGCGCGGCGCAATCTGCGCCTTGGGCACGCCGGCGATCTGCATGGAAAAAGCGATGTTTTGGCTGACGGTGCGCGACCACAGCAGGTTGAAGTGTTGAAACACCATGCTGATTTTCAGGCGCGCCTGGCGCAGATGGCTCCCTTTGGCGCGGGCGATATCGAAACCGCCCACGTCAATGCGGCCGCTGGTGGGCGTTTCCAGGCCGTTGAGCAGGCGGATCAGCGTGCTTTTCCCGGCGCCGCTGTAGCCGATGATGCCGTAAATTTGCCCGGCCTCTATCGCCAGACTGACGTCGTCAACTGCCACGACGCGGCCCTGTGCGCTGTCAAAAGTTTTGCAAACGTTCGAAAGAACGATCATAACGAAGCGGATCCTTATCGATACATCACAGCATTCCGTCCGGAGCGCGTTGCGCCGGACAGGGATCGTTCGGCTTTTCAGCGGGGCACAACCCGGCGGGAAGTGGCGGACGGAACCTCTGTTGCGGGTGAATACCGGGCAATCCTACCGAGGGTTGATAGTGACAGGAAGAATGTAAAATCTATTACTTATTCTGATTTGATATATTAAACGGCGGGCGTCATGGGGGGAGAAAACCGGCCGCTGGGCGGCCGGTGGAGGGCTAGCGTTTTTCCAGCTTCATGTGCAGCAGCGGGAACGGGTTGCCCTGGCCGTCGAGCGGCGAGCGGCCGGTGATGACAAAACCGTAGTGACGGTAGAAGCCGCTGGCCTGCGGATTTTGCTCGTTCACGTCCAGCTGCAGCTCATCGTGCAGCGTTTCCGCGTGGGTCAGCAGCGCTTTGCCCACCCCTTTGCCGCGCTGATCGGCGTCGATAAACAGCATCTCCACCTTGTTGCCGTTCAGACCGATAAAGCCGCAGGGATGCCCCGGCCGCTCTTCGGCCACCCAAACGTTGACCGCCGGCAGGTAGTCGTTCAGCACCAGCGGGAACAGCTGTGCGATGTTGTCTTCGGTTAAAAAGTGGTGAGTGGCGCGCACCGAACGCAGCCAGATATCTGCCAATTGCGCGTTGTCTTCCGCCGCGCGTGCTCTGATGGTAATCATCGAACTCTCTGCTATCTAAGTTGAAGGAAAAGAAACTAGATAGAGGTTTTGTGGGGTTAGTGCCGAATTAACGTGGGTTAACGCCCTGCAAAGCGCCTCTGCAGTGGATCGAATAGGCCCGCCTGGTTGCAAGCGGTATAACAACTGTAATTCAGTAAGTTAATGCTTTCAACCGCCGCAGGGCGCAATGAGGCGCTCGCCGCGTGATACACTGGCCGCTGAATGAGCAAGAGGGCGGCAGGATGGAAGCGGTACGCGCAGCGATAGAAAAACAGGTGCTCAGCCTGACCGGGTTGGCGCTCGGCGGCGTCGATTTTGAGAATCCGCCCGGCGATCCGGGGCTGTTCGGCCCGCAGTCGGTCATCTGGCAGGTACACCGCGATTTCACCCCGATGCTGTGCGGCGGCGTCAGCGCCTTGCTGTTGCAAATGCTGCACCCGTTGGCGCTGGCCGGCGTATGGGATCACTCCAACTTCCGCGACGATATGATTGGCCGCCTGCGCCGCACCAGCCAGTTCGTGTCGGTCACCACCTTCGGCCCGACCGCCGAGGCGGAGCGGCTGATCGCCAAAGTCAAAGCCATCCATCTGCGGGTGACCGGCGTCGGCAGCGACGGCACGCCTTATGCCGCCAGCGATCCGGCGCTGCTCACCTGGGTGCACGTGGCGGAGAGCAGCCGTTTTCTGGCCAGCCACCTGCGCTACCGTAACCCGCATCTTTCCCGCGATTTGCAGGATCAATACTACCGCGAAGCGGCGCGCGTGGCCGCCGCGCTGGGGGCGACCGCCATTCCTCAGTCCTGCGCGGAGGTCGAAGAGTACCTGCAGGCGATGCGGCCGCAGCTGGTCTGCGATGAACGCACGCAAGAGGTGGCGCGCATTCTGCTGAAAGCGCCGGCACCTAGCGCATTGGCGCGCCCGCTCGGCGGGGTGGTGATGCAGGCAGGCATCGATCTGTTGCCCGATTGGGCGCAGCGGCAGTTCGGCTTTCATCCGGGCGCACTGCGGCGGCGGCTGGTGCGAACGGGGGCCGCAGGCCTCGGCAAAGTGCTGGGCGCGTCGATGCGCAACGGTTCCTATCAGCGCGCGGTGAGGCGCATTACTCGGCCGTCATGAGCCACAGCCGCTATAATTAGTCTTTGTTTATCTTCGTTTACGGCCGCTTTTGAGACTTTTACGGGTGATCCGGCCAGTAATGCGTTTTACACTTGGGGGCAAAGCCACATTCCATTTTTTGCGCGCAGCCGATTCTGCCGCGCCCTGACCCTATTGAGGTGATATGAACGAGTCATACGTACTTGCTGAAGTCAGCAATGAGAACCAGACGCTGGTCGCGGTGGTTCAGCAAGATCACCGGGCAGCCTATTTTTATATCTATCCCGCCGAAGCCTACAGCGATCGCTATCAGGTGCGCGCCTGTTGGCTGCGCAATCTGGCCGCCGCGCCGCTGCAGGAAGATCGCGCCGCGCTGGAGCAGGGGCAGCCGCCGATGCTGGCGGCGGAATTTTGCCGCAACCTGGAAGGGGAAGCGCCGCTGAACCCGGAAGGGTTGATGGTGGTGTGGAGCGAAAGCGACGACGGCGCGGCCCTGTGGTATTACGGCCAGCTGCTGGCGGTGATCCCCGGTTGGAGCCTGTATATCGACCATTCGGTGTGCTATTCGGCCAGCTGCATCAAGGAGAGCCCGTTGGCCTATCCGCTCGGCTCGGCCTCGACCAACACGCAATATGCGCAGGCGGAAAGCACCCGCCAGTTTTGGCGCAGCTGGCAGCGTGAAGAGGGCAACCCGTGGCCGAAGATGCAGCGCGATTTTCAGGCGCGCTATGAGCCGCATTTCGGCCCTTCGGTAAAATACTACGCCATCGATCAGGGCAAGTGGCCGCCGATGGCCATCACCCAGCACGAGCGCGACGGCATCTATTACTTCCTCACCATGGGCGTCAGCATTCGGCCGATGCCGTGGGTGGAGATTCTGTTCAACGACGAGGCTTCGCGCTATCGCCGCATGGAGATGGCGATCGCCATCGACAGCCAATACATGACCGAAGACAACGCGGTGCAGATGGCCAGCGCGCTGGCCGGTTTCGCGCACGCGCCTTGGGCGCGGCTGACCTGGATCGGCGAAGGGCATACGCTGGAGTCGGACGTGGCGCCGCTGGGCTACGAGGGCTATATTTTATCGTCGTCCTTCTACCCGCATCACGCGCACCTGACTCTGCCGCAGCAGTACGGCGACCCGGTGAACCTGTTTTGGGCCAGCCCGGTGTTTACCGCCGAGCGCCAGCTGGCGCACGCCACGCCGAACGGCGGGCACGATCTGGTGAACCGGTTGCGTGAGCAGGGCGTCGATCATATTTTCCGCCCGCGCCAGCCGGTGTGCTGACGCGGCTTAATCTTCGGGAGCCGCCATGACCACCGCGCTGTTGATTATCGATGTGCAGGAAGGATTGTTTACGCCGCCGCCGGCGGATGCCACGGGCACCGTTACGCGCATTAATCAGCTGAGCGAGCGCGCCCGCCGGGCGGGCGTGCCGGTTGTCGTCATTCAGCACCATACGCCGGACGACGAGCTGCCGCACGGCAGCGCCGCCTGGCAAGTGCTCGCGGCGCTGAAGGTGGCGCCAAGCGACCATCGGGTGGATAAAACCACGCCGGACTCGTTCCTGCGCACTTCGCTTGGCGCGTTGCTGATCGCCAACGGCGTATCGCAGTTGGTGGTTTGCGGTTACTCCACGCCGTTTTGCATCGATTCCACGGTGCGCAGCGCCGCGGCGCACGGCTATCCGGTGACGCTGGCGGCGGATGCCCACACCTGCCACGACAAATCCTATGCCGACGGCCTGCTGATCCGTACCCACCATAACGAGACGCTGTCGAATATCGACAGCTTCGGCGTGCCGATCCGCGCCGTGCCCGCAGCGGACATCGTGTTCTGAGAACGGAAAACGGGGGCCAGCGCCCCCGTTCGTTATTTCAGGCCCGCCCGCCGCGCCGCCACCTTGGCCAGCGCGGCCCAGTCCAGATCCGCATCCCCCTGCGCCATCGCGTCGAGGAAGTTGTCCTTCAGCACTCCGGCGAACGGCATCGGCGTATGGCTGTCGGCGCCGGCGGCCAGCGCCAGCCCGACGTCCTTCAGCCCCAGCGCCAGCCGGAATCCGGCGGGTGAATACTTCTCGGCGGCGATCAGCGCACCATAGCCCTGGTAAGCCGGGGCGGCGAAGACGGTGCTGCTCAGCATCTGCAGGTAGTCGGCGCCGGAAACGCCGTAGTTGCGCACCAGCGCGCTGCCTTCCGCCATCGCTTCAATGGCGCTGGCCAGCGTAAAGTTGGTGGCGATTTTGACCACGTTGGCCTGCGCCGGGTCGGCGCCGAAGTGCCAGGTTTTCTGGCCGAGGGCATCGAACAGCGGCTGCGCTTGCTTCAGCCGTTCGCTATCGCCGGCTGCCAGAATATTCAGCTTGCCGGCGGCGGCCACGTCGATCCGCCCCAGCACCGGTGCGGCGAGATAGCCGATGCCGTGTTCCGCATGCAGCGTCGTCAGGCGTTTGGCGAGCTCGACCGAGATGGTCGCCATATTGATATGCAGCGCGCCCGGTTTCATCCGCTGCAGCAATCCGCTGTCCACCACCACCTGTTGCGTGGCGGCATCGTCGGCCAGCATGGTGATCAGCACGTCGGCATCGGCCAACTGTTCTGGCCGTTCGGCCTGTCGCGCGCCGGCGTTTACCAGCGGCTGCGCCGCCTGCGGCGAGCGGTTCCATACCGTCAACGCGAAGCCCGCCTGCACCAGGTTAGTTGCCATGGCGCTGCCCATCCCACCCAGTCCGGCAAATCCGATCTTCATCATGCGCTCCTTTTTCAGGTTGAAGGTTTTACCCTAGCGCGCCGGGCCAGGAACGCAAATGCCGGAGTGTAACGCCTTCTTACGCGCCGGCGGCGGGCTATTGACGCATTGCCGCTGCGGGTATACCTTGATGGCATGAATATATCGATGCACTCCACCCACAATCAGTCATGGTGGCGCCTCTTCTGAGGCGGCACGAGTATTCACATCTCTTTTTAATGCCGCCGGTTTGGCGGCATTATCTTTTGTGGCGTTGATCCGGCGGTCTACAGACCTTCAGGAGCACTGTCATGAGCTACACCATTCTTACCGGCGATCGCGCTACCGGCCCACTGCATTTAGGTCACTTTGTCGGCTCGCTGCGCCAACGCGTCGAACTGCAGCACCAGCATAACCAAACGGTGATGGTGGCGGATCTGCAGGGCCTGACCGACAACGGCAACAACCCGCAAAAAATCAGCGCCAACGTGCTCAACGTGGTGGCCGACTATCTGGCGGTCGGCATCGATCCGCACAAGACCACGATCTGCCTGCAGTCGGCGCTGCCGGCGTTGGCCGAGCTGACGATGTACTACCTCAATCTGGTCAGCGTGGCGCGGCTGGAACGCAACCCGACGGTGAAAAACGAAATCGCCGAGAAGGATTTCGCCCGCAGCCTGCCGGCCGGTTTTCTGATCTATCCGGTCAGCCAGGCGGCGGACATCACCGCCTTCGGCGCCACCCACGTGCCGGTCGGCGAGGATCAGCTGCCGATGCTGGAGCAAACCAACGAGATCGTGCGGCGCTTCAACCACATCGTTGGCCAACCGATATTAACGGAGTGTCAGCCGCTGTTGAGCAACGTCGGGCGTCTGCCGGGGCTGGACGGGCAGGGCAAGATGTCGAAATCGCGCGGCAACGCCATCCCGCTTGGCGCCGGCGCCGACGAGGTTCACAAGGCGGTGATGAGCATGTTCACCGATCCTGGCCATCTCAACGTCAGCGATCCCGGCCGGGTGGAGGGCAACATGGTGTTCACCTATCTGGACGCCTTCTGCGAAGACGCCGCACTGGTGGCGGAGCTGAAGGCGCACTATCGGCGCGGCGGGTTGGGGGACGTGAAAATCAAACGGCTGCTGGAGGATTGCCTGCAGAGCCTGCTCGAGCCGATCCGCACCCGCCGCGCCGAATTCATTGCCGATAAAGGCGAGCTAACGCGTATCCTGCAGCACGGCACCCGCCGCGCGCATCAGGTCAGCCAGCAGACGCTGCAGCAGGTCAAGATGGCGCTGGGGCTGGACTTCTTTAGCCTGGAATGATGCGCACGCCGGGGCGGCACGCGTCACGCCCCGGCCATAAAACGATCATCCCACTGTCATAAACTTATCCGTTAATAGGTGCCCATAATGATTAGCCACTGAAACCAGAGAAATCATATGGCTCAGGCACTGTTAAAATTGGCACAGCACGACTTTCCAGGGCAGCACGCCGCCGCATCTCGCAAAGTATTATCGGTAAAGGGACTCGGCAAGGCCTATAAAGCGCAGCAGCGCGTGCTGGATGACATCAATTTCGATCTGCACGCCGGCGAGTTCGTGGCGGTGATCGGCCGCTCCGGCGCAGGCAAGTCCACGCTGCTGCATACCCTCAACGGCACCATTCCTTCCAGCTGCGGCGAGATGCTGCACTTCGAAGACGATGGCGTAGCGCAGGATATCGCCCAGCTTGCCGGCCGCCAGATGCGCCAATGGCGCGCGCGCTGCGGCATGATCTTCCAGGACTTCTGCCTGGTGCCGCGGCTGGACGTGATGACCAACGTGCTGCTGGGGCGCCTGAGCCACACCTCCACCCTGAAATCCTTCTTCAAACTGTTCGATGACGCCGACCGCGCTCGCGCCATCGAGCTGTTGCAGTGGCTCAACATGCTGCCGCACGCGCTGCAGCGCGCCGAGCACCTCTCCGGCGGCCAGATGCAGCGCGTCGCCATCTGCCGCGCGCTGATGCAAAACCCGCAAATCCTGCTGGCCGATGAGCCGGTCGCGTCGCTCGATCCGAAAAACACCCGCCGCATCATGGACGCGCTGCAGAAAATCAGCGAAGACGGCATCGCGGTGATGGTGAACCTGCACTCGGTCGAACTGGTGAAAGAGTATTGCTCGCGGGTGATCGGCATCGCCCACGGGAAGATCGTGTTTGACGGGCATCCTTCGCAACTGAACGAACGGATCCTGCACCAGCTGTATGGCGAAGAAGCCAATCAGATCCATTGAAGCACTTTTGACCTTTACCCTTTACCTTTACACACAAGGCACACCTAATGAAAAAAGTATTGAGTCTGACCACCCTGATGGCCGGCGCGATGATGGTATTTAATGCTGCCGCAGCGGATGCGCCGAAAGAGCTGAACCTGGGCATTCTCGGCGGCCAGAACGCCACCCAGCAGATCGGCGATAACCAGTGCGTGAAGCAGTTCCTGGACAAGGAACTGAATGTCGATACCAAGCTGCGCAACTCGTCCGACTATTCCGGCGTGATCCAGGGCCTGCTGGGCGGCAAGATTGACCTGGTGCTGAGCATGTCGCCGTCATCGTTCGCTTCGGTCTACATCAAGGATCCGAAAGCGGTGGACATCGTCGGCATCGCGGTCGACGACGTCGACCAGTCGCGCGGCTACCACTCGGTGGTGGTGGTGAAGGCCGGCAGCCCGTACCAGAAACTGGAAGATCTGAAGGGCAAGGCCATCGGCTTCGCCGATCCGGATTCCACCTCCGGCTTCCTGATCCCGAATCAGGCGTTTAAAAAGCTGTTCGGCGGCACGGTCGACAACAAATACAACAACACCTTCTCCAGCGTCACCTTCTCCGGCGGCCACGAGCAGGATATCCTTGGCGTGCTGAACGGCCAGTTCGAAGGCGCGGTGACCTGGGCGTCGATGATCGGCGACTACAACACCGGCTACACCAGCGGCGCGTTCACCCGCATGATCCGCATGGATCACCCGGACCTGATGAAACAGATCCGCATCATCTGGCAGTCGCCGCTGATCCCGAACGGCCCGATCCTGGTGAGCAACTCGCTGCCGGCCGACTTCAAAGCCAAAGTGGTCACCGCCATCAAGAAGCTGGATAAAGACGATCACCAGTGCTTTATCAAAGCGATGGGCGGCAAACAGCACATCGGCGACACTACCCTGGCGGAATACCAGACCATCATCGATATGAAGCGCGAGCTGACCAAAGGCGACCGTTAATTCCCGGCTGCCTCGGCCGTCCGAATGAAGGGGTTCAGCGTGCTGAACCCCTTGTTCCATCAAGATGGAAGACCTGCTTTGAATACCGATTTCGCACACTATTACCAACGGATCCGCAGCAAGCAAAAACGCGAAGCGCTGCTGTGGTCGCTCGGGCTGGTGGTGCTGTACCTGGGCGCCGGCAACCTCGCCGAGTTCAACCTGCACACCGTCTGGGTGTCTATTCCGCACTTCTTCGACTACCTGGCCGAAACCGTGCCGACGCTGCACTGGCACCTGCTGTTCGCCGATGGGCGCACCGAAGGTTCGCTGGCCTATTGGGGTTACCGCCTGAACATCCAGCTGCCGCTGATCTGGGAGACCCTGCAGCTGGCGCTGGCGGCGACCATTTTTTCGGTGCTGGTGGCGACCGTGCTGGCGTTTCTGGCGGCCGGCAATACCTATACCCCGGCCTCGGTGCGGCTGGCAATCCGCACGCTGGTGGCGTTCTTGCGCACCATGCCGGAGCTGGCGTGGGCGGTGATGTTCGTGATGGCGTTCGGCATCGGCGCCATTCCCGGCTTCCTGGCGCTGGCGCTGCACACCATCGGCAGCCTGACCAAACTGTTCTATGAATCGATCGAAACCGCCTCCAACAAACCGGTGCGCGGGCTGGCGGCCTGTGGCGCCACGCCGCTGCAGCGCATGCGCTTCGGCCTGTGGCCGCAGGTGAAGCCGGTGTTTCTCTCCTACAGCTTCATGCGGCTGGAGATCAACTTCCGTCAGTCGACCATTTTGGGGCTGGTGGGGGCGGGCGGCATCGGCCAGGAGCTGATGACCAACATTAAACTCGACCGCTACGATCAGGTCAGCATGACGCTGCTGCTGATCATCGTGGTGGTTTCCGTGCTCGACTATGTGTCGGGCGAGCTGCGCAAGCGCGTGGTGGAGGGGGCAAAATGATAGCGGGCACTCCGGCATCGGCGGAAACGCTGCACCAGTTGAAACAGCAGCATCCGGCGATCTTCGCGCAGCAGGGGCGCTACCTGCGCACCGTCGGCCTGATCGCACTGGCGATCGTGCTGTATTACGTGTTCTTCTTCCTGGTCTTCGGCATTAGCTGGCCGCAGTTTATCAACGGCTGCCAGCAGCTGGGGCGCTATTTCCTGCGCATGTTCGTCTGGCACGACTTCGCCAACTGGCCGTTCATGTACTACTTCCAGCAGATCGGCATTACTATCGCCATCGTGTTCGCCGGCACCATTACCGCGTCGCTGATCGCGCTGCCGCTGTCGTTTTTCGCCGCGCGCAACGTGATGTCGACGCCGCTGCTGCGGCCGATCTCCGTGCTGGTGCGTCGCTTGCTGGACGTGCTGCGCGGTATCGACATGGCGATCTGGGGGCTGATCTTCGTGCGCGCCGTCGGCATGGGGCCGCTGGCCGGGGTGTTGGCGATCGTGATGCAGGACGTCGGGCTGCTGGGCAAACTGTACGCCGAAGGGCACGAGGCGGTGGACAAGTCCCCCAGCCGCGGCCTGACGGCGGTGGGCGCCAACGGGTTGCAGAAGCACCGCTACGGCATCTTCACCCAATCGTTCCCCACCTTCCTGGCGCTCAGCCTGTACCAGATCGAGTCCAACACCCGCTCAGCGGCGGTGCTGGGCTTCGTCGGCGCCGGCGGCATCGGCCTGGTGTACGCGGAGAACATGCGGCTGTGGAACTGGGACGTGGTGATGTTCATCACCCTGATCCTGGTGGTGGTGGTGATGATCATGGACAAGGTCTCGTCGATGCTGCGCAACAAGTACATCATCGGCGAAGACATCCCGCTGTATCAGCAAAAAAGCCAAATCGATTGAGAAACCCCTTGCCGATCCCTATACTGCCGCACATTCAAGGTGTGTGGCAGTCATTTCGTTTCGCAATGTGCGCACGTCCCCGTTAGACAAGTAAAGGCAATGCAATCCCATGATGAACAACGACGTGCTGCGCAGCGTGCGCTATATGCTGAGCATTAACAACGCCAAAATGGTCGAGATTATCAAACTGGACGATTTCGAGGTGGCGGTGTCGGCGATGGACGCTTACGTGATCAAAGAAGGCGAGCCGGGCTACGAGAAGTGCCCTGACGAAGTGATGGCGCACTTCCTCAACGGCCTGGTGTTCTTCAAGCGCGGCAAGGACGACAAGTTCCCGGCGCCGGCGGTTGAACTGCCGATCACCAATAACCTGGTGCTGAAAAAGCTGCGCGTGGCGTTCGAGCTGAAAGACACCGACATGCATCAGATTTTCACCGCGGTGGACTTCCGCATCTCCAAGCCGGAGCTGAGCGCGCTGTTCCGCAAAGAGGGCACCAAGAACTACCGCCCGTGCGGCGATCAGATGCTGCGCTACTTCCTCAAAGGGTTGGCGCAGCGCGTTCGCGGCGAGTAACGCGCAGCGTTCACCGAACATCAGGCGCAATCGCAAGGTTGCGCCTTTTTTATTGCCGCTCTCCCGCTCGCCGTTGTTGTACTGGCCCTCAGCCACCCGTCATCGATGGAGGGCGAGCCGCCCGTCCGTTTACTTTTCTAGGGTTCGTTCAATGTCGATTGAAACGTAAAATCCAGAGGAGTAATTCAATGGCTCAAATGTCAAAAGAAGATCCACAGTTCAACACAAAAAATGCCGCCGCTCAGGTCAATGACGGCGGCGAATTCGCTGAATATACCCCTGAACAGTTCGGCGCCGTAGGCGATGGCCTGGCTGACGATAGAGATGCCGTCAGCGCCATGTTCGCTAAAGTGGCGATTGACGCCGCTAACTCGATGAAAAAACGCCAGGTCAGAATGGCGAATGTCTATCGGTTGACGTTGGGTTCGGCTTGGCAGCCTCTACAGATCCCCAGCAACTGCCATATTTATGGCGGTGGTGAAATTCACCTGGATGACGATACGCCTCAAATCAATATTTTTAATACCGTGGAACAGTCGAATTTCATCGTGGAAGATCTGAGGATCACGAGAAAGGTGACTCAGAAAGATGCAGATCCTATTTGGTGGTATGCCACTCGCGCGTGTACCGGCATGGCTTTCACCCGTTGTGAAAACTTCACCGTGAGAAATTGCGTCATCAGCATGCATACCGATGCTTTGGGCCTTTCTGACTGTACGTCAGTTACCCTTGAGAACAATTTACTTAAAGATCTGGGTGAAGAACCTATCGCCGTTCGTGGCGGACGCCATATTACAATCCAGAATAACGAACTGACGAATCATCAGGGTGACGGGATCTTGCTGAAAACGGGCGTGAACCGAGATGCTTATGACATCTTGATTGTGAACAATCATATTCATGATGGACATAAACCCGCTAAACCCGCTGGGGCCGGGCATACGCAAAGAGGGGGCGGGGTGACATTGAATAATGAAGTGACCGGCACGCCTCATTCATTCACTAACCTGACCGTTGCCAATAACCATATTGTTAATACCAGCTATGGCATTTCGCTGGGTGGAATCAGTGACATTAATATCTCTAATAACTACATCAAAACGATCGAAAGGTTCGGCATTCAGATAGACTATTCCTTAGTAAATAACCCCACCAAAATCTCTACGAATAATTCACGAATTATTGGGAATCACGTTGAAGATACCGTTGAGAATGGCATCGATTATCACGGCAATAACGATATTTCTGTCGCGGAGTCTGTTATCGCAGATAACTTTTTAAATTACTGTGGTACCTCCACGACGTCGGCCTTCAATGGCATTGCCGCAACGGAGGCGACCCTTTCAGGCAATATTATCAATAACTGTAAGGTCGCTCTGTTCGCCAATAGCTGCGTGATGACCGGTAACAAGATAACCAACTCCGGGTGGGCCAGCAGCCAGGTATGGATCAAGCTCTATGGCGACCGTACGGTGTTTTCCGGCAACCGGGTCACGGACTCTGATTTTGGCTATATCCGCTTTTTGAATGGGAAAAACGCCATTATTGAAGGGAATGTGATTAAGCTTGCTGCGCCTGCTCGGGCGCTGGAGTTAGGCGGGGCATTTGACGAAACGACTCTCATTGGCAAGAACGTCTGGGATTGCGCTTTTAAACCGATTCTCTCTACGATTGCAGGGGTAACGGGCAATCAACTCATTCAGTATTCCTTCCCGAATGAAGGCGTGCCCCACATTACCCCTCAGATGTTCGGCGCGAAGGGCGATTGGAATGATACAGCTGGCGTTGGTACGGATGATACGCAGGCGTTTAAACAGGCTATCGCTTATGCGATTAGCCAAGGCTGCAAGAAGCTCTATGTTCCTGCCGGTAACTATTACATTACAGATACCTTAAATTTAGGGGGAGAAAACTACACCGGAGATAAAGGCATTGCGATAGAGGGCGAAAATTGGATTAGTACGAAATTCTTCTTTAAGCCGACGTCTAATGATCATGCGTGTTTTGAGTCGAAAGGCGGTTCCGGGATCCATACCAACAGATATATCAGCGATGTGACGATTACGCCGGCCAAGGGCGCGTTATATACGGGCACCGGCTATCGGATCAATGGTTCCTGTTTCATGCGGCATGAAAGATTGCTGATTATGAAGTTTTTTGTGAACTTACATCTGTTGAACGGCTATGCCGGTGCGTTTACCGAGTTCGTCAGTTTTCACTCTTGCCGGTTCCACCGCGGCCTGTCCAACATATTGATGGAGAGCAATGGCGGGGATAGCTCCTTCCACGGCGTGGGGTTCCATGAAATTCAATGTCAGATCAAAGTCTCCGGCAATCCGGGCGATGGTGGCACAAATACGGATGCCGGCGTGGGGCTGGAGCTGAGAGGAAACGCCAACAGAGCAACGTGGTACAACGGTTTCTGCTATATCCACCTGTTCGGTGGCGTCGGCGCTACGGCGATTAAACTCACCCGAACCAACACCGATAACATCCTGGGGCAGTTTACTTGCGAAGGTGAAACTATTCTTCAGAGTGATGGAAGCACTTTTGAATGTCGAGGCGGTTTCTATAATGTGAGTAATACCACTTACAATGTGGCTGCAGAACCGGTAAACGGCATCGCGGCGGCATTTGTGTTTGATAACATGCTGAGCAATACGACAAGATTCGCCAACGCGGCAATCGCCGATATGGCTCCTAGGCAACTTCCGTGGTCCTTGGCGGACAGGGCCAGCCATGGCGCTTATCCGGCGATTTTCCATGGCATCAAGGGCGAATCCGATAACCTGTTCTATGCCGCCAAAGGAGGGAGTACCAGCTACCATTACTTTGGCGGCATTTCTCCAGGCAATAACCTTCAGGGGTTTGAACCGGGCGTCAGGTTGGCTCAGGACGGGGCTTCTTTAATTAGTTTTTCACCTAAGTTTACGCTTGGCGCTAATAACAATACGACCAGCAGCGGCGTGTCCATCTCCCCGGCGGATTTTTCGCCGCAGAAGGATATCGCGACCGCCTTAGGACAACCCTCATTTAAATGGAGCGGGTTGTACACCAAGCAGTTAACGGTTGCGGATAATGGCATCTATCCGGCCGGTAACGGCGCTTATCCTATTGGTGGGCCGAATAACCAATTCTCCTCCGGCCACATAAAAGTGTTGAATATTTATGATTCAGCGAACGTGAACGGAGATCCTGTAGGTGTCAGAGTTGCTGTCCCCGCTTCGGCCGTTGCGCCCGGTAAAATAGGCCAATGGTCGGCAGACTCCACGTTCTTTTATATTTGCACGGCGGCCAATACCTGGAGAAGGGTAGCGCTCACCACATGGTAGGTGCTGAGCTTGCGGTTGACGGTTGACCTATCCACATCGGCCTCCGGGGCGGCGAGTGTCGTCGCCCCGATTTTCCTCTGCATCATCCCCTTATTGCACTCTTTTTGTTCTTCCGCTGCGCGCCGCTGGTGCAGCCCGTTCGTCGTCGCTGTCATAAGTTTTAATTATAATTCATTGAAATCATGAGATTAAAAATTGGCACGCCGGTTGCTCTGTTGAATCCCATCTTGTGTACCAGATGGAATTCAGCCGATGAGCGAATCTGTTGTAGCGTGCGGTTTTACCCTCAGTGAATGGCAACACCATTACCAAACCCGCCCGGCGGGCGAGCGCCTTGCCTGCGTCAGTGCGACGATCGAAACGTTGGTCGCCGGGCTGAGCCCAGACGATAACGCCTGGCTGTATCTCGCCACGCCGGCGCAGCGCGAGCAGCAGTATCAACAGCTGGCGCAAAGGCTGGAAGCAGTCGCCGGCGATCTCAGCCGCCTGCCGCTGTTCGGCGTGCCCTTCGCCATCAAAGACAATATCGACGTCGGCGGCTGGCCGACCAGCGCCGCCTGCCCGGCGTTCACCTATCAGGCCGCGGCGGACGCCACCGTGGTCGCCCGCCTGCGCGCCGCCGGGGCGATCGCCCTCGGTAAAACCAACCTCGACCAGTTCGCTACCGGGTTGGTAGGCACTCGCTCACCGTATGGCGCGGTGGTCAACAGCTTCGACAGCCGCTACGTCAGCGGCGGTTCCAGCTCCGGCTCCGCCTCGGTGGTGGCACGCGGCCTGGTGCCGTTCGCGCTCGGCACCGACACCGCCGGTTCGGGGCGCGTGCCCGCCGGGTTCAACAACATCGTCGGGCTGAAGCCGACCAAGGGGCGGTTGTCCAACCGCGGCGTGGTGCCGGCCTGTCGGTTGAACGATACGGTGTCGGTCTTCGCGCTGACCGTGGCCGACGCCGCGCAGGTGACGGAGTTGGCGAGCGGCTTTGACGCGGCAGACCCGTATTCCCGTGCCGATCCGCATACCGCGCCGGCGGATATCCCCGCCGCACCGCGTTTCGCCGTTCCCGCCCAGCTGGAGTTTTTCGGCGACGTTCAGGCCGAGCGGGCGTTTCACCGTGCGCTGGCGCAGCTGCAGGCGGGCGGCGCCACGCTGGAACCCCTCGATTTCGCGCCGTTTCGCACTCTGGCGGAACAGCTGTATTACGGCCCCTGGGTGGCGGAGCGCACGGTAGCCATTGAGCAGGTGCTGGAAGCGAGCCCGCAGGCCATCGATCCGGTGGTGCGCGGCATCGTCGGCAACGGCCTCGGCTACAGCGCCTGCGACGCCTACAAGGCGGAATACCTGCGCGCCGAGCTGGCGCGGCAAATCGCCCAGCGGCTGGCGCCGTTCGACGCGCTGGTGGTGCCGACCGCGCCCACTATTCGCACCCTGGCGGAGATGGCGCAGGAGCCGGTGCTGTTCAATTCGCAATTCGGCACTTACACCAATTTCACCAACCTGGCCGATCTGAGCGCGCTGGCGCTGCCGGGGCCGCAGCGCGAAGACGGTCTACCGGCGGGCATCACCCTGATTGCGCCCGCCTGGCATGACCGGGCGTTGGCGGCGTTTGGCCTGCGCTGGCAACGGCAAAGCGCCTTGCCGCTCGGCGCTATCGGCCGGGCATTGCCGCCGCAGCCTGTGCCTGCGCCGTCCACAGGGCACGTGCGTCTGGCGGTAGTGGGCGCTCACCTTAGCGGCATGCCGCTCAACGTCCAGCTGACACAGCGCGACGCGGTGCAGGTGGAGCAAACCGCTACCGCCCCCTGCTATCGCCTGTATGCGCTGGCCGATACCGAGCCGCCGAAGCCGGGGCTGGCGCGCGCGGCGCAGGGGGCGGCGATCCGCGTTGAGCTGTGGGACATCCCGCTGGCCCGTTTCGGCGAGTTTGTGGCGGAAATTCCGGCGCCATTGGGCATCGGCACGCTGCTGCTGGCGGACGGCCGGCGGGTGAAGGGGTTTATCTGCGAAGCCTGGGCGCTGGAAGACGCGACGGATATCACTGAGTTTGGCGGCTGGCGCGACTATCTCGCCAGCGTTAAGGGGGCATGAACATGTTTACTACCGTACTGATCGCTAACCGCGGCGAAATCGCCTGCCGCGCCATTCGCACCCTGAAACGCCTGGGCGTAACCAGCGTGGCGGTCTATTCCGACGCCGACCGCAATGCGCCGCACGTCGCCGAGGCCGACAGGGCGGTGGCGCTTGGCGGCGACAAGGCCGCCGACAGCTACCTGCGCATCGACAAGATCCTCGCGGCGGCCGCGGCCACCGGCGCGCAGGCGATCTACCCCGGCTACGGCTTTTTGTCCGAGAGCGCCGAGTTTGCCGACGCCTGCGAGGCGGCGGGCATCGCCTTTATCGGCCCGACGGCGGCGCAGATGCGCGAGTTCGGCCTCAAGCACCGGGCGCGCGAGCTGGCGGCGTTGGCCGGGGTGCCGATGACGCCGGGCACCGGCTTGCTGGAGAGCGTTGAGCAGGCGGTCTCGGCCGCTGCGCGCATCGGCTACCCGGTGATGCTGAAAAGCACCGCCGGCGGTGGCGGCATCGGTCTGACGCGCTGTGACGACGAGGCGGCGCTGCGCGACGCGTACGACAGCGTCAAACGGCTGGGAGAGCAGTTCTTCCGCGACGCCGGCGCCTTTATCGAACGCTTCGTCGATCGGGCGCGCCACGTCGAGGTGCAGATTTTCGGCGACGGCCAGGGGCGGGTGGCGGCGCTCGGCGAGCGCGACTGTTCGCTGCAGCGGCGCAACCAAAAGGTGGTGGAGGAAACCCCGGCGCCGCATCTGCCGGCGGCGACCCGCCAGGCGCTGCACCGGGCGGCGGTGGCGCTGGGCGAGTCGGTGAATTACCGCAGCGCCGGCACCGTAGAATTTATCTATGACGCCGCGCGCGACGAGTTTTATTTCCTGGAAGTGAACACCCGCTTACAGGTCGAGCACCCGGTTACAGAAATGGTCACCGGCCTGGATCTGATCGCATGCATGCTGCAGGTGGCGGCGGGCGACGCGCTGGATTGGGCGGCGTTGCAACGCGCGCCGCAGGGCGCGGCGATCGAAGTGCGCCTCTACGCCGAAGATCCGCTGAAAAACTTCCAGCCCAGCCCCGGCGTGCTGACCGAGGTGCATTTCCCTGACGACGTGCGCCTCGACGGTTGGGTGGCGACCGGCAGCGAAGTGTCGGCGTTTTACGACCCGATGATCGCCAAGCTGATCGTGCACGGCGCCGATCGGGCGCAGGCGCTGGAAAAATTGCGCGTGGCGTTGGCGGCGACCCGTTTGCACGGCATCGCCACCAACCTCGACTATCTGCGGCAGGTGATCGCCACGCCGCAATTTCAGCGCGGCGACGTCTGGACGCGCCTGCTGGACGATGTGCGTTTCCAGCCGCACTGCCTCGAAGTGCTGCAACCCGGTACCTACAGCAGCGTGCAGGATTATCCCGGCCGCCTCGGCTATTGGGACATCGGCGTGCCGCCGTCCGGCCCGATGGACGACTTCGCGTTTCGGCTGGCCAACCGCATCGTCGGCAACCACCCGGCGGCCGCCGGGTTGGAGTTTACCCTGCAGGGGCCGACGCTGCGCTTTCACTGCGACGCCACCCTCGCGCTGACGGGCGCGAGCTGCCCGGCCGATCTGGATGGCGAGGCGGTCGCCTACTGGCGGCCGATCGCGGTGCGGGCCGGGCAGGTATTGACGCTGGGGCGTGCTACGCAAGGCTGCCGCACCTATCTGGCGGTACGCAACGGCTTTGACGTGCCGGTGTATCTCGGCAGCCGCTCCACCTTCGCGCTGGGCCAGTTCGGCGGCCACGCCGGGCGCACCTTGCGGGTGGCGGACATGCTGGCGATCGCCCAACCGGCGCTGGCGGCCAGCACTACGCCGGCGCCGATCGCCGCGCCGCAGGCGATGGACGACAGCCTGATCCCGCACTACGGCGACCAGTGGCACATCGGCGTGCTGTACGGGCCGCACGGCGCGCCGGACTTTTTCACCGCTGAATCGATAGAGGCCTTTTTCGCCACCGACTGGCAGGTGCATTACAACTCCAACCGCCTCGGGGTGCGCCTGGCGGGGCCGAAGCCCGAGTGGGCGCGGGAGGACGGCGGCGAGGCCGGTTTGCATCCTTCCAACGTGCACGACTGCGAGTACGCCATCGGCGCCATCAACTTCACCGGCGACTTCCCGGTGATCCTGACCCGTGACGGGCCGAGCCTCGGCGGCTTCGTCTGTCCGGTGACCATCGCCAAGGCCGAGCTGTGGAAAGTGGGGCAGGTGAAGTCGGGCGACCGCATCCGGTTCCATCCGATCGGCTTTCGCCAGGCGCAGTCGCTGGAGCAGGCGCAGCTTGGCAGCATCGAAGCGCTGGCGGCGGTGAAGGCCATCACCCTGCCGCCGCCGGATCTGGCCCCGGCGGAGACCGTTTCCGCCGCGGTACTGGCGGCGCTGCCGGCGGCGGACGGGCGCCCGGCGGTGGCGTATCGCCAGGCGGGGGACGGTTACATCCTGATGGAGTACGGCGACAACGTGCTCGATCTGGCGCTGCGGCTGCGCATTCATCTGCTGATGCAGTCGCTGCGAGAGGAGGCGATACCGGGCGTGGCGGAGCTGGCGCCGGGCGTGCGTTCGCTGCAGATCCGCTACGACAGCCGGCGGATAAGCCAGGCCGATCTGCTAGAGCGCCTGCTGGCGCGTGAACGGGCACTGGGGGACGTCAGCCGCCTGAAGGTGCCGACGCGCACCGTGTGGCTACCGATGGCGTTCGAAGATTCGGCCACGCTGGGGGCGGTGGATCGTTATCAACAGACGGTGCGCGCCTCGGCGCCCTGGCTGCCGAACAACGTCGATTTCATTCAGCGCATCAACGGCCTGAGCCGACGCGAGCAGGTGCGCGACATTCTGTTCGACGCCAGCTACCTGATCCTCGGTTTGGGAGACGTCTACCTCGGCGCACCCTGCGCGGTGCCGCTCGATCCGCGCCATCGCCTGCTGAGCTCCAAATACAACCCGGCGCGCACCCACACCGCCGAAGGGACGGTCGGCATCGGCGGCATGTACATGTGCATCTACGGCATGGACTCGCCGGGCGGTTACCAGCTGGTGGGGCGCACGCTGCCGATCTGGAACAAATTCCTCAAAAACCCGCAGTTCACCGCCGGTGAGCCCTGGCTGCTGCGCTTCTTCGATCAGGTGCGCTTCTACCCGGTCAGCGAGCAAGAACTGGACGAGCAGCGCGAAGCGTTCCGTGAAGGGCGCATGCAGGTGCGCATCGAAGAAAGCGAATTCGACTTCGCCGCCTATACCCGTTTCCTGGCCGACAACGCCGAGGCGATCGCCGACTTCCAGCATCGCCAGCAGCAGGCGTTCAGCGCCGAAGTGGCGCGCTGGCGCAGCGATGACGACGAGGCCGAGGCGCAGCTGTTGCCGCCGGAGGAAGAAGACGCCATCGACGGCGATCGGGTCAGCGCCGATCTGAACGGCAGCGTGTGGAAGATCCTGGTGGAACCGGGGCAGGCGGTGGCGGCCGGGCAGCCGCTGATCGTGGTCGAGGCGATGAAAATGGAGCTGGCGGTCACCGCACCGCGCGCCGGGATCGTTAAACGCATCAGCTGCCGGCAGGGGCGGCCGGTCGGGCCGGGCGACGCCCTGCTGTGGCTGGAAAAGGCGGTCTGAACGGAGGAGCGATGATGCAAATCACCAACGGAGAGCACAAGGCGCGGCCGGAGGGGCTGGCGGAGCGCATTTATCTGCAGCTCAAGGCCGACATCTTCGAGTTTCGCCTGCTGCCAGGCGATCGCTTCAGCGAAAGCGACGTGGCGCAGCGCATGGCGGCCAGCCGCACGCCGGTGCGCCAGGCGCTGTTTCGACTCGAGCGTGAAGGCTATGTCGAGGTGCTGTTTCGCAGCGGCTGGCAGGTGCGGCCGTTCGACTTCGCCTACTTCGAAGAGCTGTACGACCTGCGCATCGTGTTGGAGCAAGAGGCGGTGAAACGGCTGTGCGAACGCCCGGCCGGGGAAACGCCGGACGCGCTGGCGGCACTGAGCCGTTTTTGGACCGAAGCGCCGCGTCTGGCGGACGGCAAGGCGGTGTCGCAGCACGATGAGCAGTTTCATCAGGCGTTGGTGGCCGCGGCGGGCAACGGCGAAATGGCGCGCATCCACCGCGAGCTGACCGAAAAGATCCGCATCATTCGCCGGCTGGATTTCACCCAGCAGGCGCGGGTGGACGCCACCTACCGCGAGCACGCCGCCATTTTGCAGGCGATCCTGCGGCGGCAAAGCGGGGAGGCGCAAACGCTGCTCGGCGAGCATATCGCCGTCAGCAAGGCAGAAGTGCGAAAAATAACGCTGCACATGTTGCACCAGGCGCGGGCTCAGCCGCCCGCGCGCTCGGCGTAACGATTTTGATTTCACACACATCAGGAGTTTGAACTATGCAACGTCGTCGTTTTATCAAAGCTTTTGCGCTGTCCGCCGCCGCTGTCGGCCTGGGCCTGGCCTGGAGCGCGCAGGCCGCCGACACCATCAAGGTCGGTATTCTGAGTTCGCTCTCTGGCACCATGGCGATTTCCGAGACGCCGCTCAAGGATGTGGCGCTGATGACCATCGACGAGATCAACGCCAAAGGTGGGGTGCTCGGCAAAAAGCTGGAGCCGGTGGTGGTGGATCCGGCCTCCAACTGGCCGCTGTTCGCCGAAAAGGCGCGCCAGCTGCTGAGCCAGGACAAGGTGGCGGCGGTGTTCGGCTGCTGGACTTCGGTGTCGCGCAAGTCGGTGCTGCCGGTGTTTGAGGAGCTGAACGGACTGTTGTTCTATCCGGTGCAATACGAAGGCGAAGAGATGTCGCCGAACGTGTTCTACACCGGCGCGGCGCCGAACCAGCAGGCGATCCCGGCGGTGGAATACCTGCTGAGCGAGGACGGTGGCGGCGCCAAGCGCTTCTTCCTGTTGGGCACCGATTACGTCTATCCGCGCACCACCAACAAGATCCTGCGCGCCTTCCTGCACAGCAAAGGCGTGCAGGACAAGGATATCGAAGAGGTCTATACGCCGTTCGGCTACAGCGATTACCAGACCATCGTCGCCAACATCAAGAAGTTCGCCGCCGGCGGCAACACTGCGGTGATCTCCACCATCAACGGCGATTCCAACGTGCCGTTCTACAAAGAACTCGCCAACCAGGGCGTCAAGGCCACGGACGTGCCGGTGATCGCCTTCTCGGTCGGCGAGGAGGAGCTGCGCGGCATCGACACCAAACCGCTGGTGGGCAACCTGGCGGCCTGGAACTACTTCGAATCGCTGGATAACCCGACCAACAAACAGTTTGTCAGCCAGTGGAAAGCCTACGCCAAGGCGCACAATCTGCCGAATTACGCCACCGCGGTGACCAACGATCCGATGGAGGCCACCTACGTCGGCCTCCACATGTGGGCGCAGGCGGTGGAAAAAGCCGGCACTACCGATGTCGATAAGGTGCGCGCGGCGATGGCCGGGCAAACCTTCGCCGCGCCGTCGGGCTTCACGCTGACCATGGACAAGACCAATCACCACCTGCACAAACCGGTGATGATCGGCGAAATCGAGGGCAACGGGCAGTTCAACGTGGTGTGGCAGACCGAAGCGCCGGTGCGCGCGCAGCCGTGGAGTCCGTATATCGCCGGCAACGACAAAAAACCGGATTACCCGGTGAAAGGCGGCAAGTAACGTCACTCAGCGCCGGCGCGGCTCGACGCGCGCCGGCCCAACAGAAGAGGCAGCTGATGCAATCTCCGTTTTTATCCTCTCTGCGCGCCGGGCTGTGGCTGCTGTGCGCCTGGCCCCTGCTGGCGCAGGCCGGGCCGGCCGATGAGTTCGCTGCGGCCAATCGCGCGCAGCAGGCCAAACTGCTGCAGGCGTGGGCGGCCGAGCCGGACGCCGCGCGCCTGCCGCTGCTGCAGGGGCTGCAGCAGGAAACCGTGGCGATCGACGAGGCGAAGCGCGCCTTTATCCGCCAGGGCGACCGCTATCTGCCGCTTGAAGGTGAGGCGGCCCCGGTTGGCGAGCCGAAGAAAGTGTGGCTGAACAACCGGCTGCGCATTCTGATTGCCAACGCGTTGTCGGCGCAGCGGTTGGTCAGCGCGGACGCGGCGGTGCGGCTGCAGGCGGCGACCGCGCTGCAGCGCGAGGCGCAGGGCGAGCAGTTGCCGCTGTTGACCCGGCGGCTGGCGCAGGAGAAAGACCCGCAGGTACGCGACGCGCTGAGCATTGCGCTGGCGAACCTGCAATTGGCCGATGCCAGCCCGCAGGTGCGCTTCAATGCGGTGCGGCTGCTGGGGGAATCGGGCGAGCCGGAAACCCGCGCGCGGCTGCAAGCCTTGACCGATGCGGCCAATGAGCCGGACGCCGCGGTGCGCGCCGAGGCGCAGCGCAGCCTGCAGCGCGTGCAGCACCGCCTGATGATCGGCGATCTGCTCGGCCAGGCGTTCAGCGGCCTGTCGCTCGGTTCGATCCTGCTGCTGGCGGCGCTCGGCCTGGCGATCACCTACGGCCTGCTCGGCGTCATCAATATGGCGCACGGCGAAATGCTGATGCTCGGCGCCTATTCCGCCTATCTGGTGCAGGGGCTGTTTCAGCAATTTGCGCCGCAGTGGCTGGCGCTCTACCCGCTGGCGGCGCTGCCGGTGGCGTTCGCCATCACCGCCGGGATCGGCATGGCGCTTGAGCGTACGGTGATCCGCCACCTGTACGGCCGGCCGCTGGAAACCCTGCTGGCCACCTGGGGCATCAGCCTGGTGCTGATCCAGCTGGTGCGGGTGCTGTTCGGCGCGCAGAACGTCGAGGTCGCCAACCCGGCGTGGCTGTCGGGCGGGGTGCAGCTGTTGCCGAACCTGGTGCTGCCGTGGAACCGCATCGCGGTGATCGTGTTCGTGCTGCTGGTGCTGGCGTTGACCTGGCTGCTGCTGAACAAAACCCGGCTCGGCATGAACGTGCGCGCGGTGACGCAAAACCGCGCGATGGCGGCCTGCTGCGGCGTGCCCACCGGGCGGGTGGACATGCTGGCCTTCGGGTTGGGATCCGGCATCGCCGGGCTCGGCGGGGTGGCGCTGTCGCAGTTGGGCAACGTTGGGCCGGAGCTGGGGCAAGGTTACATCATCGATTCGTTCCTGGTGGTGGTGCTCGGCGGCGTCGGCCAGCTGGCGGGGACGGTGGCGGCGGCCTTCGGCCTCGGCATCGTCAACAAGATCCTCGAGCCGCAGATCGGCGCCGTGTTGGGCAAGATCCTGATCCTGGTGCTGATCGTTCTGTTTATTCAAAAGCGTCCGCAGGGGCTGTTCGCCCTTAAGGGCAGGGTGATTGACTGATGAGCCAACCATTGACCGTAACCGGCGTGCAGAAAGCGCCCCGGCTGGCGTTGAGCATCGGCGGGCTGGCGTTGCTGGCGCTGCTGGTCATGCCGTTCATGACGTTGTTGCCGGCGGATCATCCGCTGGCGGTGTCCACCTATACCCTGACGCTGGCGGGCAAGATCCTGTGCTACGCGGTGGTGGCGGTGGCGCTCGATCTGGTGTGGGGCTATGCCGGGCTGCTGTCGCTCGGCCACGGGCTGTTCTTCGCGCTCGGCGGCTACGCCATGGGCATGTACCTGATGCGGCAGGCGGCGGGCGACGGGCTGCCGGCGTTTATGGCGTTCCTCTCCTGGAACGAGCTGCCGTGGTTCTGGAGCGGCACCCAGCATTTCGCCTGGGCGCTGTGCCTGATCGTGCTGGTGCCGGGCCTGTTGGCTTTCCTGTTCGGCTACTTCGCCTTTCGCTCGAAAATCAAAGGGGTGTACTTCTCGATCATGACCCAGGCGCTGACCTATGCCGGCATGCTGCTGTTCTTTCGCAACGAGACCGGTTTCGGCGGCAATAACGGCTTTACCGGTTTCACTACGCTGCTCGGCTTTCCCATCACCGCCGCCGGCACGCGGGTGGCGCTGTTCCTGGCGACGGTGCTGCTGCTGGCCGCCAGCCTGGCCATCGGCTTTGCGCTGGCGCGCAGCAAGTTCGGCCGGGTGCTGACCGCGGTGCGCGATGCGGAAAACCGCCTGACCTTCTGCGGCTACGATCCGAAGGGCTTCAAGCTGTTCGTCTGGACGCTGTCGGCGGTGC
Source organism: Serratia bockelmannii (assembly GCF_051803255.1). NCBI lineage: Bacteria > Pseudomonadati > Pseudomonadota > Gammaproteobacteria > Enterobacterales > Yersiniaceae > Serratia > Serratia bockelmannii. The sequence continues at coordinate 1,436,832 of NZ_CP196512.1, forward strand.
TGTGCGGGCTGGCCGGCGCGCTCTATGTGCCGCAGGTCGGCATCATCAACCCCGGCGAAATGTCGCCGACCAACTCGATCGAGGCCGCCATTTGGGTCGCCCTCGGCGGGCGCGGCACCCTGGTGGGGCCGCTGCTCGGCGCCGGCATCGTCAACGGCGCCAAGAGCTGGTTCACCATGGCCATTCCCGAATACTGGCAGTTTTTCCTCGGCCTGATGTTTATCGTCGTCACGTTGTTTCTGCCCAAAGGGGTGATTGGCCTGCTGCGTCGAAGGAAATCCTCATGAAGGTGATGCAAGTGACCGACGAACTGTTTACTCATCCGCTGCCGGCGGACAAATACCGGCAGCAAACCGATCCGGTGCTGCAGCTCGACAACGTCAACGTCAGCTTCGACGGTTTTCGCGCGCTGACCGATCTGTCGTTGCGCATTGGCGTCGGCGAACTGCGCTGCGTGATCGGCCCCAACGGCGCCGGCAAGACCACGCTGATGGATGTGATCACCGGCAAAACCCGGCCGGACAGCGGCAGGGTGTTTTACGATCAGACCGTCGATCTGACCCGGCTGGCGCCGATGCAGATCGCCCACGCCGGCATCGGCCGCAAGTTTCAAAAACCGACGGTGTTCGAGGCGCTGACGGTGTTCGAAAATCTGGAGATCGCGCAGAAAACCCGTAAGTCGGTGTGGGCCTGCCTGCGCGCCCGCCTAAGCAGCGAGCAGCGCGACCGCATCGACGAGATGCTGAAGACCCTGCGGCTGGGGCATGAGCGCCACCGGCCCGCCGGGCTGCTGTCCCACGGGCAGAAACAGTTTCTCGAGATCGGCATGCTGCTGGTGCAGGAGCCGCACCTGCTGCTGCTCGACGAGCCGGCGGCCGGCATGACCGACGCCGAAACCGACTACACCGCCGAACTGTTCCGCGAGCTGGCGGGCAAGCATTCGCTGATGGTGGTGGAGCACGACATGGGGTTTGTGGAAACCATTGCCGATCGCGTGACGGTGCTGCATCAGGGACAGGTGCTGGCGGAAGGATCGCTGGCGCAGGTGCAGGCCGATGAACGGGTGATTGAGGTATATCTGGGGCGCTGAGGAGGCGTAATCATGCTGCAGGTAGAGGAATTGAATCAGTATTACGGCGGCAGCCACATTCTGCGCGGCCTGTCGTTCGAGGCGCGCATCGGCGAGGTGACCTGCCTGCTGGGGCGCAATGGCGTGGGCAAGACCACGCTGCTGAAATGCCTGATGGGGCTGATCCCGGCGCGTAGCGGCAGCGTCCGTTGGCGGGGCGAAACCATCACCGGTAAAAAGCCGCATCAGCGGGTGCAGGCGGGCATCGCCTATGTGCCGCAGGGGCGGGAGATTTTCCCGCGCCTGACGGTGGAGGAAAATCTGCTGATGGGGCTGGCGCGTTTTTCCGGCGCCGACGCGCGCGCGGTGCCGGATCCGATCTATGAACTGTTTCCTGTGCTGCGGCATATGAAGGATCGGCGCGGCGGCGATCTTTCCGGCGGGCAGCAACAGCAGCTGGCGATCGGCCGGGCGCTGGCCTGCCGACCGCAGCTGTTGATCCTCGACGAACCGACGGAAGGGATCCAACCTTCGGTGATCAAGGAGATCGGCGCGGTGATCAAACAGCTGGCGGCGCGGGGCGATATGGCGATCCTGCTGGTGGAGCAGTTCTATGACTTCGCCGCCGACCTGGCGGACAGCTATCTGGTGATGTCGCGCGGCAGCATCGTGCAGCGCGGCGCCGGCAGCGCTATGGAACAGGACGGCGTCCGCGCGCTGGTGGCGATTTAACGTTGGGTCAGCTGAAAAAGGATTGGCTGAGCGGATCGCGGGAATGATGCAGCACTCTGATGATATTCACCTCCCGCCTGTGCTGTCGAAAATAAATCAGGTGGTTGGCGACGGGCAATACCCATAGGCCGGGGCCGATTGCATCGATGTTTTTGCCGAGTTGGTGGTGGCTAAGGTTATCGAAAGCCTGATGCAGGCGGCGCAGATAATCTTCGGCCACCTGCAAGCCAAAGTGCGCCAACCCGTAAAATAGATCTCTTCCATATCGTCCAGCGCTTTTGGACGAACGGTTACTCTCCTGCGCATCCTTTTGCTTTGCTCCGTATTCTTTCCATGAACACATCACGATCCCATTCGACGGCTTCGCCGCTGTTCTCTCCTTCGGCGATCAAGCGCCTAAGCTCTTCCAGTTTTGAGGCGGCGGTACGTTCGCGCAAAGTGCGCACGGATTCGCGGATGACTTCGCTGGGCGTTCGGTAATCGCCGCTGGCCACCAGGTCTTCGACGAAGCTACGCAGTTCGTCACCCAGATCTACCGTTAGTGTTCTGCCCATTGTTCCTCCTCACTTTCGGCTATGCTGCGTCATTGTAAGATTAGTTCTTACATTGTGCGCGTCAAACTATCAGGATCTCAATAGCGGTCCCGTCATGAGGACGGGAGCCACCCGTTTATTCATTAAGGATAATTCATGAACGAAATCACTGTGTCACGCTTCGGTTGCATCGTCCTGTCCCTGTTTCCGGCCCTGTGGGGGCTGTTTAGCCTGTTGAACAATACGGCGGATTTCGCCGGCATCGCGCGCAATGCGGTGGGGCCGCTGCTCGCCATGCAGGATACTTATCAAACGCCGGGGCTGATGTGGCGCGCGATCAGCGCCGACTGGGCCTGCATGTTGGGGTTGGCGGTCATCACCGCGCTGGAAACGCTGGCCGGCCTATTCGCGACGGCGGGCGTGGCGTTGATGATCGGGCGATTGAAAGGCTCTTACGCCGCTTTCGCCAAGGGCAAAGCCTGGGCGATGCTGGGGGCGCTTTGCGCAATTGCGGTGTGGGGCGTCGGCTTTATGGTGGTCGCCGGCGACTGGTTTATGGCCTGGCAGGCCAAGAAGGATCCGCTGGCGGTGCAGCTGGGGGCGCTGATCTACCTGGCGCCCAATGCGTTTGCCTTGCTGTTCCTGATGCTGCAGCGGGAGCCGCGCTAAACGACGGCGGAGCGGGGCGCGGTTACAGCGCCTTGCTCATATACCAGATGCCTATCGAGCCTTGGGCGCTGGTGTAGCAGGTCTCGCCACAAATGCTCAATCCCTGGCGCTGATAAAAGCGTTGGGCGCCGGTGTTGCGTTGCAGCACCTCCAGCCACAGCGTCTTTTGCCGGCGCTCGATGGCCCGCTGTTGCACCTGTTCGAACAGGCGCTGGCCATAGCCATTGCCGGCATGGCCCGGCAGGAAATAGATTTTCTGCAGCTCTGCGCCGATGTGCTCGGTTGGCGCCAGCAGGCTGTCGACGTTGAGCCGCGCATAGCCGACGAGGGCGTCATTCTCATAGGCTAACAGCCAGCACACGTCGGGATCGCGCAGCGTCTGTTCCAGCGCGGAGACGGAAAAATCCTCGGCCAAAAAGGCCTCCAGCTCGTGCGGGTAGTGCCACAGCTCACCGAAGTGCGCGCGATAGGTGCGGATGCCGATATCGCGCACCAGGGTTAAATCTTCCAGCAATGCCTGACGAACGGTGAACATCAGTGCCCCTTTGAGTAAGAAAAATTACAGCCGTTGTTCCAGATGCCGGTGAGGCACCATCGCCTGATGCAGAATGGCGAGAACGGTGATGCCGGCAGGGCGGTTGCGGTAGTAGATCCTATGGCTGGCGTAAGGAAAACTGCGTATCTCTTCGCCCAGATCGTGGAAGTGAGCTTTACCCGCTTCCGGCATATCTGCCAAATGATGCATGACCTCTCTCAACTGCTCAAGATAGCGGCGAGATTGCGCTTGGCCCCAGTGCTCGATGGTGAAATGACGAATAGCCAGCAGATCTTGTTGGGCCTGCGGGGTGAGGCGAAACGCGGGCATCTCAGTCTGTTTCATCGGTGAGCAGACGGTTGAAGAAGGCATCGCCGTCTACCGCCTTACCGGCGTCTTCCTCGGCGGTAGCCTGCGCGATTTTTTGCTGCAGTGCACTTAATTTGAGATCTTCCAGCGCCTGGTAATCTTCTACAGACATGACGACGGCGACCGGTTTGCCGTTGCGATTGATTTGCACCGGTTCACGCTGCGCCTTGAGCAGCAAATCGCCGAATTGGGTTTTGGCCTCGTTCGCGGTGAGTGCGTACATTTAATCGCTCCAGTTAATTAAATCGTTCGATTTAACCATTATACGGCGCGATGAAAAAATCACCAATGCTATTCCGGCGGGCAGGTTTCGTTGGACAGATGCCGCGGCGTTTCACGGCGAAAACCCAGGCCGATGATGCGGCCGAACAGGCGCGGCAGCCAGCGGCTGTTGCCGACGCGGGCGATCAAGCGCGAGCCGCCCGCCGCGCGGCGTTCGCCCGGCTTGCGCTGGCTCATTTTGATCTGCAAAAACTGGATGGCGCGAGTGGGGAATTCGCGCCGGCGCTGCACGCTCAGCAGATGCTTCAGCTGCAGCCGATGCTGGCGCAGCGGCGGGATCAGGGCGTTGGCGGCGGCCACAGCGTCCTGAATCGCCAGGTTGACGCCCACGCCTCCGATCGGTGACATGGCGTGCGCGGCGTCGCCGATGCACAGCACCCCCGGTTTGGCCCAGCGATCCAGACGATCGATGCGGATGCTCAGCAGCTTCACCTGATCCCACTCGACGATCTCCTGCAGGCGATCGTCCTGGAATGGCGCCACCTCGGCGAGGTGCAGCAAAAATTTCTCCAGGCCGCTGCGGCGGATCGCGTCGAAGCTGCCTTTATCGATCGAGTAGCCGCACTGCCAGTAGTCGCCGCGATCGATCATTATGAAGTTTTGCTTCGGCCCGGTGTGGCCCATCGACCAAGCCGGATCGCCCGGCTGCTTGCTGAGCTTCATCCACACTACGTCGCGCGGCGCGCCGAAGGATCGGCTGCTGAGCGCCGCCTGTTCGCGCACCACCGAGTTGCGGCCGTCGGTGCCGACCACCAACTGGCTGCGCACGCGGATCGGGCCTTCCGGCGTGTCGGCCAGCACGCCGCACACCTGGCCGCGGTCGTACAGCAACTGGTGAACCTGCGTTGAGGTCAGCAGCCTGAAGTTGGGGAAGGCGGCGGCCTGCTGGGCCAAAAAGTTGAGGAACTCCCACTGCGGCATAAAGGCGATAAATTTGCAGCGCGTCGGCAGGCGGGTGAAATCCGCCAGCTTGATGTCGCGCCCGGCGACTTCGGCGTGCAGAGATTCCGCGCGCTGATGCGGCAGCGTCAGCAGTTCGTCGAGCAGGCCCAGTTGATGCATGACTTCCAGCGTCGACGGGTGAATGGTGTCACCGCGAAAATCGCGCAGGAAGTCGGCGTGCTTCTCCAGCACCGTCACGTCGATCCCCGCCCGCGCCAGCAGATAGCCGAGCATCAGCCCGGCGGGGCCGCCTCCCACGATGCAGCAGGTGGTGGCGTAAGGTGTGATTGGTGATGACGACATGACGGTTGACCCCGGAGAGCGGCCCGCATCCCGCGAGCCGCAAATGAATGTTTAATGTTGATAATGATTATCAATATCAAGTTTGGCTGTCAACCCGCGGCGCAGTGTGGTCAAAGGGGGCAGACAGATGGCCGACGCGGAACAGTTGGCGGTTTTGCGGCTGTGCCTGCGGGGGGGCACGCCAGACATCCAGCCGCACTAATCGCCACTCGGCGGGATCGAACGCCACGATGGAGGCCAGCGCGCCGGGCGCCGCCTGCTGTTGCCGCCGCAGCGCAGGCAGATCGCTGTAGGGGGCGATAATCTGCTCCTGACAGGTCGCCCAGGCGGCCTCGGCCAAATGAGGGCGATCGAAATGCGTCAGCCACGGCAGCCAGTGATTGACGCGCGGCCAGCCGAACGCCTGACTGAGGCCCTTGAAACCTTCGCCGGTCAGGAAGTCGCTCATGCCGGCGCTGCTGTTCCACAGGTAGAAGGGGGCGTAGAGATTTTCGGCGCTGCCTTCGCTGCACTGCGCGTACAAATAGGCTTTGACGATCAGCTGCGGACAGGCGTCGAGCCGGTGACCGACATCGGCGATACGGCGGCGGACGATCGCCATGTCGTAATCGACGGGCAGGGTGAAACGGTATTGCATCGCGAGCATAAGGATTCTCCGGAAAGACATTGACCCGGAGAGCGTGACACGCCATCTTTATCAGTAAAATCGGTATTATTTTGATTGATGGTTCAAAAAATCAGGACGGTCAGCATGGGGCGAATAACGTTCGATCTCGAGGATTTGCGCAGCTTCGTCACCGGCGTCGAGCTGGGCAGCTTCGCCAAGGCGGCTGAACGGCTGGGGCGTTCGACGTCGGCGGTCAGCGCCCACCTGAAAAAGCTGGAACAGCAGGTCGGCGCGCCGATCCTGCGCAAGGCTGGGCGCGGCATGGTGATGACCGAGGCGGGGGAAACCCTGCTCGGCTACGCGCGCCGTCTGCTGGAGCTCAATGACGAAGCCGCCGCCGCGGTGCGCGGGTTGGATCTGCAGGGCACGGTGCGGCTGGGGTTGCAGGAGGATTTCGGCGAGACGTTTCTGCCGCAGGTGTTGGGCAGCTTCGCGCGCGCCAATCCGAAGGTGCGCATCGAGGCGCGCATCGCCCGCAATGCCGAGCTGATCGACTGGGTGCTGAAAGGCCAGCTGGATCTGTCGCTGGCGTGGGATGGCGGTTTGAGCACGCCGTTTCATAAGGCGCTGGGGCAGCGGCAGCTGCACTGGATCGCCTCGCCCGGCTTCGCGCTGGCGCCGTGGCGAGAAGGGGATGAGCCCTTGCCGTTGGTGATGTTCGACGCGCCCTGTCTGATGCGCAGCGCGGCGACGCAGGCGCTGGATCGCGCCGGTATTCCCTGGCGCATCGCCTTTACCAGCCGCAGCCTGAATGGCGTTTGGGCGGCGGTGAGCGCCGGGTTGGGCGTCACGGTGCGCACGGCGGCGGGCTTACCGCCCGGCCTGTCACCGCTGGCCCCCGATCTGCTGCCCGCTCTTGGCCAACTCGGCGTGGTGCTGCACCGCGCCGAGGATCAGCCTTCGGCCGCCGTGCAGCGGCTGGCGCAGATCGTGGTCGAGCGGATCGAAACCTAATCTTGGGCGATTGGCTGCTTGCCGCTCAGCTGGCCCCATTCGCTCCAGGCACCGTCATACAGCTTGACCTGCGGCGCGCCGAGCGACAACAAGCCAAACGCCAGCACCGCCGCCGTCACGCCGGAGCCGCAGCTGGTGATGATCGGGCCGTTGATGTCCACCCCCTTGTCGCTGAAGGTTTGGCGCAGTGCCTCCAGCGATTTGAAACGGCCGTTCTCCAGCAGCTCGCCGTACGGAATGTTGATGCTGCCCGGAATGTGGCCGCGGTGCAGGCCGGGACGCGGCTCCGGCGCTTCGGCATGGAAACGCGGCGCGGCGCGCGCGTCGAGAATTTGCACCGGCGTGCCTAGCGCCTGTTCCACTTGCCGCATATCCACCACCGCGTCGGCGTTGAACCGGGCGTTGAACGTCTGCGGGGCAGGCTGCGCCGGGCCGGTTGCCAGCGCTTGCCCCAGCGCGGTCCAGCCGTTCAGCCCTTCGTCCAGTACGTAAACATGCTCGGCGCCGAAATTGCGGAAGGTCCACCAGCCGCGCGGTGCGGAGAACTGGTTGCCCTCGTCGTAAATCACCAGGGTATCGCGCTCGCTGATGCCCAGTTTGCCCACCGCCGCGCCAAACTCCGCCGCCGTCGGCAGCATGTGCGGCAGCGCGGTGTTTTTGTCCGCCACGTCGTCGATATCAAAATAGACCGCGCCGGGGATATGGCCGCGTTCGAACTCGGCAAGCATGTCCTTTTTCGGCGTTAGCCCCACCGGCGACATCCGAACGTCGATCACCACCAGATTTTCATCGTTGATATGTTGCGCAAGCCATTGGGGAGTCACCAGAAACGGAGAGTTCATCGTTATTGTTCGCCTGTTGTGAAAACGGATTTTCACTATACACCAGGCCGCGCGGGGATGAAGTATGATGTTCGGTCAAAGGCGATGGGCCGGGAGCGGAGAAATCATGACGGACGAGGCGTTTGGCGGGGCCAAGATCGCGCTGCTGTGCGACGATCGCTTGCTGGTTTACCAACGGGACGACAAGCCGGGCATTCCATGGCCCGGTCAATGGGATCTGCCTGGCGGCGGGCGGGAAAACGGCGAAACGCCGCTGCAGTGCGTGCAGCGGGAAACGCAGGAAGAGTTCGGCGTGACGATCGCGGAATGTCAGGTTGTCTGGCGGCGGCGCTACGATGGCGTTCTGCCCGGCTCCCCGCCGACCTGGTTTATGGCCGGCGAGATCGCCCCGGCGCAGATCGCCGCCATTCGCTTTGGCGACGAAGGCCAGCGCTGGCGGATGATGCCGGTGGCGCAGTTTATTGAGCATCCGCAGGGCATCGAGCATCTGCGCCGCCGGGTGGCGGCGTATTGGCGGCGGCGCGGTTGATGACGGTATTTCAGCGCGTCGCCAGTTGATTGATCTGCGGCGGCTCCAGGATGCGCAAGGCGGTTTCCCGGCGCGCCACCGCCAGCATCGCCAGCCCGATTCGTTCGGTGCTGCTCACCTGCGAGGGAAACAGCCGCAATGCGCCGAGCCACAGCGGTTTGAACAGCCGATAAATCAGATCGTATGTACGGACTTTGGAGCGAATGCCGTGCAGCGGCACAATGGCGCCGGGGCGGAACATCACCGCGTGGAACGGCAGCGCCAGCAGCGCGTTTTCGGTGGCGCCCTTGACCCTGGCCCACATGCTGCGGCCGCGTTCGCTGCTGTCGGTGCCGACGCCGGAAACGTAGAGGAAGACCATCGTCGGATTCAGCCTCGCCAGCGGGCGGGCGGCGGCCAGCGTCAGATCGTAAGTCACCGCGCGATACTCGGCTTCGCTCAGGCCGGCGGACGAAATCCCCAGGCAGAAGAAACAGGCGTCGTAGCCGGCGAGCTGCGGCTCCAGCGCCGACAGATCACGCAGATCGGGCACAGAAAGCTGGCGCAGTTTGGCGTGGCTCTGCGCCAACGGGCGCCGGCCGATGCTGAGCACTTCGCTGACCCGCGGATCGCGCAGGCATTCTCGCAGCGCGCCCTGGCCCACCATGCCGCTGGCGCCGAAGATAATCACTTTCATGCTCTGTCCTCCCGATGGTCGGCTGCACGCTGAGTGCGCCAGCGGCTGGGCGTCAGCGCTTCCCACTGAATAAAGGCGCGGCTGAACGAATTCAGCTCTTCGAATCCCAGCACAAAGGCGATTTCGCCCGGCTCGAGATCGGTATCCGCCAACAAGCGGCAGGCGGTACGATGGCGAGTTTTGTCCAGCAGCTGCTGGTAGCTGTAGCCGTGCCGTTGCAGACGGCGCTGCAGCGTGCGCGGGCTGAGATAGAGCTCCGCGGCCACGCTGTTGACGCTGGGGCGCTGGCCGCGCATGCTGCGGCCGAGGATCGCCATCACCTGCATCGGTAAGTTTTGCTCGGCGCACACCTCGGCCAACTCGGCCTCCAGCTCCGGCAGCAGCTGCGCCAACATGTCCTGATCATAAGTGATGAGCGGCTGCCGCATCAGCGCGCGATCGAACACCAGCACGTCCTGCGGCGCATCGAATCGCACCGGGCAGCCGAAGTGGCGCAACAGCGGCGAGTGGGGATCGCGACGGCGGGTCACCTCAAGCGCCTTGGGCTGCAGCGGTAAACCGGTGCCACGGCGGCACAGGGTGGTGATAGAGGCGAACATGGTGTCTATCAGCAATTCCGGCGTAGGGTCCTCGATCATCGTCCAACGCGTATGCAGCCGAACGCTGTCGCCATCTTCCTCCAGCATCAGTTCTTCCGGGCACACCAACCGTTTGTAGCGCGCGACTTTACGCAGGGCCTCGCCCATCGTGGCGGAGTGCAGTGCGGCGACTGACGCGATATCGTAATGCTCCGGCGCGACGTCGCCGCCCAGCCGCAGACCAAAGGCGGGATCGTCGCTCAGTTGGGCGAGGGCGCGCCAGACGGCGAAGAACTGGTGGGTGGTCAACCGCACTTTTACGCGCCGCTCGCTGAGCAGCCCGGCGGGCAAGCCGGCTAACTGACCGACCCGTTCGAGATCGACGCCTTGCGCCGCGAGGCGCACCGCCAACGCGTTGGAAACCGGAATTTGATCGCTGCTCATGGTTGTTGCCTGCCAGTGATAAGAGAAGGCCTTACTCTAAAACAGCCTGTCCGTGCGCCGATAATCCGATCGCGTCAAGATTTAATCTGATTGCGCCAAACTGCCGGCCGGCATCAGCGCCTGGATGGTGGCGCCGACCCGTTGTACCGCCTGTTCGATCTCCGTCGTCAGCGTCGGCGCATAGTTGATGCGCAGACAGTTGCGGTACTTGCCGGCGGCGGAAAAAATGCTGCCGACGGCGATTTGTACGCCTTGCTGCTCGAGATGGCGGTTCAGCCGCAGGGTGTCGAACGCCTCGTCCAATTCGATCCACAGCATAAAACCGCCGCGCGGCCGGCTGACGCGGGTGCTGACCGGGAAGTGTTTCAGGATCAGATCGGTCATGCGATCGCGGTTCTGCTGGTAGCGGGCGCGCATGCGCCGCAGGTGCTGCAGATAGTGCCCGCTGCGGATAAATTCGGCGATCGCCAGCTGCGGCTGGGTGGCGGTGGCGCCGGAGCCGATGAACTTCATGTGTAGCACCCGCTCCAGATAGCGGCCGGGCGCGATCCAGCCCACGCGCAGTCCCGGCGCCAGCGTTTTGGAAAACGAGCTACACAGCAGCACGCGGCCGTCGTCGTCGAACGACTTGATGGTGCGCGGCCGCGGGTAGTGATAGGCGATGTCGCCGTAAACGTCATCCTCGATGATCGCCGCATCGTGGCGTTGCGCCAGCGTCAGCAGCCGCTGTTTATGGGCGTCGGGCATGATGTAGCCCAGCGGGTTGTTGCAGTTGGGCGTCAGCAGAATGGCCTTGATCGGCCATTGTTCAAGGGCCATCTCCAGCGCGGCCAGGCTGACGCCGGTGAGCGGATCGGTGGGGATTTCCAGCGCTTTGATGCCCAATCCCTTCAGCGTTTGCATGGTGCCGTGGAAGCAGGGGGAATCGACCGCCACGATGTCGCCGGGTTGGCAAACGGCGCGCAGCCCGGCGGAGATCGCTTCCTGGCAACCGGTGGTGATCAGCAACTGATCGGCACTGATATGGCAGCCGGAATCCAGCAGCAGACGAGCGACCTGTTCACGCAGCGCGGTCACGCCCTGAATGCTGTCGTAATAAAGGCTGCGCAGGTCGCCGTGGCGGGCGGCGTTGCGCAGGGCGACAATCAGCGGTTTCATCGTCGGCTCGGCGACGTCCGGCATGCCGCGCCCCAGTTGGATCAGGCCTTCGCGCGGCCGGCTGCGCACCAGCTCCAGCACCTGCTCCCATTGCGAAATGTCCACCGGCCGCTGCACCGGCGCCGTCATAGCGGGCAGCTCGGCCTGCGCGCGCCGCGTATGCACGAAGTAGCCCGACTTCGGCCGCGCTTCCACCAGGCGCTGTTCCTCGAGCAGCCGGTAGGCTTGCTGCACCGTGCTGATGCTGACGCCGTGCTCCTGGCTCAATGCGCGCACCGAAGGCAGGCGATGGCCGGCCGGATACAACCCTTGCTGAATGCGTTGGCTGAGAATGGCGGCCAGCGTGGCGTAGCGTGTCATACAGAGGCCTCTCATCGGCGGTAAGAATTAAAAAACCGGTACAGATGCTTTCAAAGTAAACCATTCAGTGGGTTTTTTGGTGCAGCTGTATGAAAAAAATAGCGCCAGCGTGAATCTGTATTGTTTTTCTCTCGGCGAGCATGATGACTGCAACGCGAAAACATCAGGGAGAATAACAAGATGGCTCTGTTTACTGGCGCGCCGCGGCGGCGCTCATTCGGTGGGTCACGCTGGCGTCTGTATCTGCAACGCTACAGGACGCGAAAAGAATTATTATTGCTGGACGATGCGCGGCTGATCGATATTGGTTTGTCGCGTGCAGAAGCGCTGCGTGAAGGATGTAAACCTTTCTGGAAAGAATAGATAAGAGGAAAACCGATGCTGAGAGTCTTGGGCAAGGCTTCATCAATCAACGTGCGCAAAGTGTTATGGACCTGTCAGGAGCTGGGGCTGACGCTGGAACGGGAAGACTGGGGCAGCGGCTTTCGCTCCACGCAGGAGCCGGCGTTTCTGGCGCTGAATCCCAACGGCCTGGTGCCGGTGCTGATTGACGGCGAGCGGGTGCTGTGGGAGTCGAACACCATTTGCCGCTATCTGGTGGGGCGGGAAGGGCGCCGCGATCTGCTGCCGCAGGAACCCGGCGCGCGCGCGGCGGTGGAGATGTGGATGGACTGGCAGGCCACCGATCTGAACGGCGCCTGGCGCTATGTGTTCATGTCGCGGGTACGTGGGCATGCGGATTATCAGGATGCCGCCAGCCTGGCCGCCGCCGAACGCGAGTGGAATCGGCTGATGGGGCTGCTGGACAGGCATTTGGCGCAGCACGGCCCTTATGCCGCCGGCGCTACCTTCACGCTGGCGGACGTGGTGCTGGGGCTGTCGCTGAACCGCTGGCTGATGACGCCGTTCGAGCGGCCGAATTATGCGGCGCTGGCGGCCTATCAGCAGCGCCTGCTGCAACGCCCTGGCTACGTGCAACACGGTGCCAACGGTTTGCCGTAATATGAAATAAATGGTTCATTTTATCCCGTCCGGATACGACCAGCCGCGTCCGGGCTTTCCTCATTGCATCATCCCGTCAACGTTTCATGAACGGCATCACGAATATGAACTTTATTTTCCCGCGTGCTTGTTATTGAAATTTATATTCCATATAAACCCGTTATCAATCGGCGCGTTTCATTGAGCCGCGCCTGGTTCTACACAGAATTTCGGTCACGGGAGAAAATGATGAAACAGGTACGCGTTGGGTTAATCGGCACCGGCTATATCGGGCGTTGTCACGCTATCGCTTATGCGCAGGCCCCCACGGTATTTCCCCTTAAAGGGGATCTGGTGCTGGAGATGCTGGCGGAGGTGACGCCCGAGCTGGCGGCGCAGCGCGCGGCCGAGTTCGGCTTTGCGCGTTCGACCGGCGACTGGCGGCAGCTGGTGGCCGATCCGGCGATCGACGTGGTAGACATCTGCGCCCCTAATTTCTTGCACAAAGAGATGGCGCTGGAGGCGATCCGCCACGGCAAGCACGTATATTCGGAAAAACCGCTGGCGCTGGACGCCGCCGACGCGGCGGAGATGGTGCAGGCCGCCCGCGCCAAGGGCGTGAAAACGCTGGTCGGTTTCAACTACATGAAGAACCCGACCAGCCAGCTGGCGCGCGAGATCATCGCCAACGGCGAAATCGGCGAGGTGGTGCATTTTTACGGCACCCACAATGAGGATTACCTGGCCGACCCGCGCACGCCGATCGACTGGCACTGCCGCCGCGCCAGCGCCGGGCTGGGCGCGTTGGGGGATCTGGCGGCGCATATCGTCAATATGGCGCACTACCTGGTGGGCGATATCGTGGCGGTCTCTGGCGATATGCAGACCGTGATCAAGCAGCGCCCGGACCCGCAAGACCCGGCGCGCCTGCTGCCGGTGGAAAACGAAGATCAGGCCAGTGCACTGCTGCGTTTCGCCGGCGGGGCGATGGGCACGATCGAAACGTCGCGCATCGCCTGCGGGCGCAAGATGGGGCTGACCTATGTGGTCACCGGCACTAAAGGCACGCTGAGCTATACCCAGGAACGGATGGCGGAGCTGAAGCTGTATCGGCACGATGAACCGGTGGAGCGGCAGGGGTTCAAGACGCTGCTGGTGGGGCCGAAGCACCCGGACTATGCGGCGTTTTGCATCAGCGCCGGGCACGGCATTGGTTTTAACGATCAGAAGACGGTGGAGATCCGCGATCTGGTCAACGGCATCGCCGCGGGCGATCGCATGTGGCCGGACTTTGAAGAAGGCTGGAAGGTGTCTTGCGTGCTGGATGCGATAGCCGCCTCCGCCGAGCAGCGGTGCTGGCTGGAGATCAACCGCGATTGACAATAAAATGGCGCTCTCCGCGGACAGCGCCATTAATTTGCTACTTTACTAACTTAGTATCTTATTAAGCTAGTTACGTAATAAGTTGCTGGGCTGGCAACTTAGAACGAGAAGCACGAACAGCCGAACGCGCCCCAGAAGGCATTCTCGTCCGACACCGGGATGCTGGAGCGGCGCGCAATGTCATGCTGATGCGCGTGTACGCCGCACGGGCCGCAGCACTGGTGCGCCTGGCTCACGACCCCGACGCGGGCTGCCGCCGACGGCGGCGCGGAGCGGTAATGGCCCGGCACTTGGGTGACCGGTGACCACTCCGGCAGCACCGGTAGCGGCGGTGGCGCCAGCGGCGAGAAGCTGCCAGCGGCGTAGACCACTTTGCCATCCACCACCGTCATCACCGACTCGATGCCTTTGATCTGCTCTTCCGGCACGCTGAAATAGTCCTGCGACAGCACCGCCATATCCGCCAACTGACCGACCTTGATCTGGCCTTTCTTGCCCTGTTCGGTGGAGAACCAGGCGCTCCCTTGCGTCCACAGCATCAGCGCCGTTTCGCGATCCAGACGGGCGCTGTCGTCGTACATCGCCATGCCGCCGACGGTGCGGCCGGAGACCAGCCAGTACAGCGCCGTCCACGGGTTGTAGCTGGCGACGCGGGTGGCGTCGGTGCCCAGCCCGACCGGCAGCTCAGCCGCCAGCATTTTCGCTACCGGCGGCGTATGTTTGGTGGCTTCGATGCCGTAGCGATCGGCGAAATATTCGCCCTGGAACGCCATGCGATGCTGCACCGCAATGCCGCCGCCCAGCGCCTTGACCCGTTCGATATTGCGTTCGGTAATGGTTTCGGCGTGGTCGAATAGCCAGTGCAGCCCGTTGAACGGAATGTCGCGGTTCACCTTCTCGAACACGTCCAGCATGCGGCTGATGGACTCGTCATAGGTGGCGTGCAGGCGGAACGGCCAGCGGTGCTCGACCAAATGGCGCACCACCCGCTCCAGCTCGTCTTCGGTGCCCGGCGGCAGATCCGGGCGCGGCTGCAGGAAGTCTTCGAAGTCGGCGGCGGAAAACACCAGCATCTCGCCGGCGCCGTTGTGGCGATAGAAATCGGTGCCCTGGCCTGGCTTGAGCATATCAGTCCACAGCTCGAAGTCTTCCAGTTCCTGCTTCGGCCGCTGGGTGAACAGGTTATAGGCGATACGGATGGTCAGCTGCTTTTTCTCGTGCAGCTCGGCGATCACCTGATAATCCTCCGGGTAGTTCTGGAAACCGCCGCCGGCGTCGATGGCGCTGGTGAGGCCGAGGCGGTTCAGCTCACGCATGAACTGGCGGGTGGAGTTGACCTGCTGTTCCAGCGGCAGCTTCGGCCCTTTCGCCAGCGTGGCGTACAGGATCATGGCGTTGGGTTTGGCGATCAGCATGCCGGTCGGGTTGCCGTTGGCGTCGCGCTGGATCTCCCCGCCCGGCGGGTTCGGCGTGTCTTTGGTGTAGCCGACCACTTTCAGCGCCGCGCGGTTGAGCAGCGCGCGATCGTAGAGATGCAGAATAAATACCGGCGTGTCCGGCGCCGCCTGGTTGATTTCGTCCAGCGTCGGCATGCGGCGTTCGGCAAACTGGAACTCGGTCCAGCCGCCGACCACCCGCACCCATTGCGGGCTCGGCGTGCGCAGCGCCTGCTCTTTCAACATGCGCAGCGCGTCGGCCAGCGAAGGCACGCCTTCCCAGCGCAGCTCCAGGTTGTAGTTCAGGCCGCCGCGGATCAGGTGCAGGTGCGAGTCGTTCAGGCCCGGAATGGCGGTGTGGCCGTGCAGATCGATCACCTGGGTTTCCGGCCCGGCGTGTTGCATGACTTCGGCTTCGCTGCCGACCGCCATAAACTTGCCGTCGCGGATGGCGACCGCCTGTGCGGTAGGATTTTGGCGATCGACGGTGTGAAATTTGCCGTTGGTGATGATCAATGAAGCGTGGTGGTTCATAACATTCTCCCGGCGAACCGCCTAGCGGCGGATCAGCCATTGATGAAAGACGCGAGTCACGATGGGCATCCACAGGTACACCACCAGGGCGACCACGGTGGCGTCATTGAGAAAATGGCCGAGCAGCGTGCCGTCCAGCTGCGGCAGCGCCAGCCCCCAAAACCAGGGCACCAGATTGGTGGAAGGGAAGATCACCAGCAGGGTGATGATGAACTGCTTCCACTGGGGCGGCTGGCGCACGTTGGGGTTGGGTGGGGTAAACCAGAACTCCGCGCCGGGGCGGATCTCGATATGGTCGTTCTCCAGCAACAACGGAGTGACTTCTTCGATGTATTGCTTGCGCAGCGGCGAGTTGAGCCAGCGGTAGAGATTGTCGACATTGTCGAAGCGGACCAGCACCGTATAGGCCTGTTCGCTGTCGGATGGGCGGATGACGTTGACGCCCAGATGGCCGGTGAAGCCCGCGGCGTTCGGCATGATGCGGTTCAGCCAGGCCTCATAGGCCTGCTCGTTCCCCGGCGCCAAACGGTGGGTGATCACCAGCGTGACATGCTGCGGATGGGCCATAAAACCGACTCCTGAAAATACCCCGGCGCGGGGCCGGGGCAAGGGGAATTATTTCACCGTGCGGGCCGGTGCGTGGTGCACCATAGTGTAAGCGTAGTCGACGCCCATGCCGTACGCGCCGCTGTGTTCGCGCACCAGCGCCATCACCGCGTCGTAGGTGTCTTTGCGTGCCCAGTCGCGTTGGTACTCCAGCAGCACCTGTTGCCAGGTCACCGGTACGGCGCCGGCCTGCACCATGCGATCGATCGAGCGTTCGTGCGCATCGACGGAGGTGCCGCCGGAGGTGTCGGTCACCACATACACTTCATAGCCGGCTTCCAGCGCCATCAGCGCTGGGAAGGTCAGGCAGACTTCGGTCCACAGCGCGGAGATCACCAGCTTTTTGCGGCCAGTGGCTTCCACGGCTTTGACGAAGGCCGCGTCTTCCCAGGAGTTCATCGAGGTACGTTCAATCGGGGTGATTTCAGGGTGTACCGCCAGCAGTTCCGGCCAGATATAGCCGCTGAAGCTTTCGGTTTCGACCGAGGTGAAAAGGGTGGGGACGTTGAAAATCTTGCCTGCCTTCGCCAAACCAACAACGTTGTTTTTCAGTTGCTGACGATCAATATTAGCCACGCCGAAGGCCATTTGTGGTTGATGATCGATAAAAATCAGTGCGGAATTGTCTTTATCAAGCAGTTGAAACTTGGACATAATTTACCTTCCCAGTGATATTTCGGTTGAACATCTGATGAGTGTAACGCCGATAAAACCCATGGTAGGCAGAGGGCGATTTCAAAGATACCGCAGAATTTTTGCCGACTTGTTGAGTTTTTTTATACACGGGAGAAAGCATGAGATTAAACCTGGAAGCGCTGCTGATTTTGGACGCGCTGGACCGGCACGGATCTTTCGCCGCCGCGGCCGCCGCACTGTTTAAAACCCCTTCGGCACTGAGCTATATGGTGCAAAAGCTCGAGAACGATCTCGACATCACCCTGCTGGACCGCTCCGGCCATCGGGCGAAGTTCACCGATACCGGCAAGCTGATGCTGGAAAAAGGGCGGGTGTTGCTGCGCGCGGCGCAGGATCTGGAACAGCAGGCGCGCTACGTGGAGAACGGCTGGGAAAGCGAGATCACGCTCGGGATCGACGCCTCCTTCCCGTTTGCCCGCCTGTTGCCGCTGATCGACGAGTTCTATCGGCAGCATCACCATACCCGGCTGCGTTTCAGCCACGAGGTGCTGGCCGGTTCCTGGGAGTCGCTGGTTTACGGTTGCGCCGACATTATCATCGGCGCCATTTGCGAGCCGCCGTCGCGGGTGGGCTATGCGTTCAGCCGCCTGGGGCAGCTGGATTACGTGTTCGCCGTCGCGCCGCAGCATCCGCTGGCGGCGCTGCCGGAACCGTTGCCGAAGGATGAGATCCGTCAGCACCGGGCGGTGGTGGTGCGCGATACCTCGCGCGTCAACGCGCCGCAGAGCCTGAACCTGCTGGAAGAACAGGATACGCTGACGGTCTTCGGCTTTGACGCCAAACTGCAGGCGCAGTTGGCCGGGCTGGGCTGTGGCTATCTGCCGCGTTCTCTGGCGGAACCTTACCTGAACAGCGGCGAACTGGTAGCGAAACGCGTTGAATCTGAGCGCTGCAGCGACGCTGCCTATTTCGGCTGGCGTGAAAGCGCCAGCGGCCTGGCGGCCAAGTGGTGGCGCGAGCGCCTGCAGCGTTACGCGGATGACGGTGAGGCTTACCCAGCGGCGCAGTAAGGGCGCTCGATAAAGATTAATCCCCAATAAGGACATCGGGAATGAAAAAGACACTAAGCCTGTTGGCGCTGTTGTTGTTGAGCGGCTGCGGCGCGGGGGCCGGCCATCAGGCCGGCACCCCGTTGCCGGGGCCGCAGGCCGAGGCGCAGACTGCGATGCCGCTCAGCTATCCGGTGCGGGTGCATAACGCGGTGAGCCGCGAGCTGCGTTTGCCGGAACACGCGCGCGGCCAACGCTGCACCATCAGCATACGGCTGCGGCCGGACGGCAAGCTGGTGAGCAGCAAGATCGTGAGGGGCGATGCGCCCCTGTGTGCGGCGGCCAGCGCGGCGGTGCAGCACGCGCAGTTTCCGCCGATGGCCAACGCCACCGAGTACGCGCTGTTCAACGCCGTGGTGCTCGATTTCGTTCCCTGAAGGGATGTGACCGACGGGCCGCCTGCGCGGCCCGTTTTTTCTCGTTTCGCCGTTTGCGTATTCACGCTTTTCCGCCAATAGTGTTCTCCGGGCATGCACCCAGACAATTTTTCATTGGCCGGCCAACGGGAGCAAAAGACATGAAAGGCGAGCATCATTATCAGGTCTCGGTGACCTGGCAGGGGAATCTGGGCGCAGGCACGGAAGATTATCGCGCTTATGGACGCGATCACCTGATCGGCGCCGTGGGCAAGGCAGATATCGCCGGCTCAGCCGATCCGGCCTTCCGCGGTGACGCGACGCGCTGGAATCCGGAGGATTTGCTGGTGGCATCGCTCAGCGCTTGCCACAAATTATGGTACCTGCATCTGTGCGCCACCTCGGGGATTTCGGTGCTGGCCTATCAGGACGATGCCGTGGGCGTGATGCGCGAAGACGCCGCGCGCGGCGGCTTTTTCACCTCGGTGACGCTGCGGCCGCAGGTCACGGTGCGCGATGGCGACGATCTGCAGCTGGCGCAACAGCTTCACGAGAAGGCGCATCACCTGTGCTTTATCGCCAACTCGGTGAATTTCCCGGTGGCGTGTGAGCCGCAGGCCGCGTACGCAACCCGCTGAATTTTCACTTAGCTTTGCCATTTTCGTTATTTTGAACGCCGCAACGGCTCACGGATACTGAGAGAAAATCTCTTACCGCGAGCCGCAGCATGTCCCACGCCCACTATTTGCACCCCGAACAGCGCGAACGAATCAGGCAGCTTTATCGGCGCCGGCATTGGCGGCTGGAGCTGCCCACCTGGGGGATCATGGCGGCGGTGTACGGCGGCTGGTTCGGCGTGGCGTATTCTTGGCAGGCGCTGGGCCCGTGGCTTGGCGCACCGCTGCTGATCCTCCTGACCACCTGGTACCTGTCGTTGCAACACGAGCTGATCCACGGCCACCCGACGCGCTGGCCGCGCGTCAATCAGCTGTTCGGCCTGTTGCCGCTGGCGGTGTGGTATCCCTATGGGCTGTATCGCGATTCGCATCTGCGCCACCACCGCAACGACCACCTGACCGATCCGCACGAAGATCCCGAAAGCTATTACTTCAGCGCCGCGCAGTGGCGGCGTTATCCCCGCCTGTTGCCGCTGTTGGCCGCGGTGCGCAATACGCTGATCGGCCGGGTGCTCCTCGGCCCGGCGCTGGATATTGCCGCGACCCTGGCCGGGGCGGTGAAAGCGCTCGCCGGAGGGGAGTGGCGCGCCTGGGCGAGGTGGTTAGCGCACCTGTCGCTGTTGGCGGTACTGCTGCACTGGTTGCAGATGCAGGGTATCGGCACGGCGTTTTACCTGTTGGCCATCAGCTATCCGGCGTTGGCGCTGACCAAGGTGAGATCGTTTTTTGAGCACCGCGCCGTGGACGCACCGCAGGCACGTTCTATTATTAATGAGGCGGGCTGGCCGTGGCGGCTGTTGTTTCTCAATTTGAACTACCATTTAGTGCATCACGATCTGCCCGGCCTGCCCTGGTATGGTTTGCGCGACGTCTATCTGGCGGAGCGCGAGGCGTATCAGCGGCGCAGTCAGGGATTTGTCACGCAAGGCTACGGCGAGTGGCTGCGCGATTACGCCCTGACGCCGATCGACGTTGGCGTGCATCCGTTGCGCGCCGATGAACCGCAGGGGGAAGGCGATGCCCTGCCGACGGAAAAATTTATTGCGCGCTGGAAGCGCGTTTCTCAGGATTTTCCAACCTAACTGGCCCATGAGCCGGAAAACGTATAACCAGAGGAAAAGTATGGCAATCACCTTATCACGCGGACGTTCCTTTGCCGTCGTGCTGGCTCTGCTGGCCACCGGCGGCCTGGCGCAGGCGGCCGACTCGGTGCGCGTCGGCTCCAAGATCGATACCGAAGGTTCGCTGCTCGGCAACATCATCGTGCAGGTGCTGGAAGCCAACGGCATCAAGACCACCAACAAGCTGCAGCTCGGCACCACCAAGGTGCTGCGCGGCGCCATCACCTCCGGTGAGATCGACATCTACCCGGAGTACACCGGCAACGGCGCGTTTTTCTTCTCCGATGAGAAAGATCCGGCGTGGAAGAACGCCCAGGCCGGCTTCGAGAAAGTGAAACAGCTCGACTACGACAAAAACAAAATCGTCTGGCTGGACGCGGCGCCGGCCAACAACACCTGGACCATCGCTATTCGCCAGGACGTGGCGGAGGCCAATCATCTGAAAACGCTGTCGGATCTCGGCAAGTGGATCAACGGTGGCGGCAAGTTCAAGCTGGCGGCCTCGGCGGAATTTATCGAACGGCCGGATGCGCTGCCGGCGTTCCAGAGCGCCTACGGTTTCAAACTGAATCAGGATCAGCTGCTGTCCCTGGCCGGCGGTGATACGGCGGTGACCATCAAGGCGGCGGCGGAGCAGACCTCCGGCGTCAACGCGGCGATGGCCTACGGCACCGATGGCCCGGTAGCGGCGCTGGGGTTGCAGACCTTGGCGGACCCGAAAGGGGTACAGCCGATATACGCGCCGGCGCCGATCGTGCGCGAAGCGGCGCTGAAAGCGCACGCCAATCTGCCTGAGCTGCTGAAGCCGGTGTTCGCCTCACTGGACGGGCCGACGCTGCAAAAGCTCAACGCGCAGATCGCCGTGGAAGGCCAGGACGCCAAACAGGTGGCGGCCGCTTACCTGAAAGAGAAAGGGTTTGTTAAGGGATAATGCCGAGGTGCCCCCTCTGCCGTCGGGAGAGGGGGTTAACCGAGGGAGCCGGAGCGTTTCTTTGACTATCGCCGTAAAACATCGCGTCTTGTTGACGCTGTTCATGCTGTTGCTGCTGGCCGCGTTCGGCCTGCCGTTCCTCAGTTATGCCCCCAATCGCCTGTTGTCGGGCAAAAGCCTCTCCTTGTTCTCCCTGCTGCACGGCCCGGCGCTGTGGCTGCTGTTGCCGCTGGCGGCATTGGCGATCCTCAGCCTGTTGCCGCCGACGCGGGGGCGGGCGCTGCTGGCGGCGCTGGCCGCCTGCGGGGTGTTGACGCTGGCCTTCTGGATCAGTGGGCAGGCCGCCGAACGCCTGGCGCAGGAGGGGTCGCGCCTGGCGCGCACCTCTTGGGGCAGCGGCTGCTGGCTGACGATGGCGCTGAGCCTGCTGATCGCGGCCGACGCCATGGCGCGCCTCACCGCGTCGCACCTGTGGCGCATGCTGGGCAACGCGCTGGTGCTGGTGCCGCCGGCGCTGCTGCTGTTCGGGCATCAGCTCGATCAGCTGTCGCTGCTGAAGGAGTACCACAATCGTCAGGAGGTGTTTGACGCCGCGCTGTTGCAGCACCTGACCATTCTGCTGGCGACGATGGCCCCGGCGCTGGCGATCGGCGTGCCGCTCGGGGTGCTGTGTTTTCGCTCCGAGCGCTGGCAGAGGCCGATTTTTTCCGCGCTGAACATTATCCAGACCGTGCCTTCCATCGCGCTGTTCGGCCTGCTGATCGCGCCGCTGGCGGGGCTGGCGACGGCGGTGCCCTGGCTGGCGGAGCACGGCGTCAGCGGCATCGGCATGGCGCCGGCGATCGTGGCGCTGGTGCTGTACGCGCTGTTGCCGCTGGTGCGCAGCGTAGTGGCGGGGCTGCAAAGCGTGCCGGCCGGGGTGATCGAATCCGCCACCGGCATGGGGCTGACGCGCGGACAGATCTTCCTGCGCGTGCAGCTGCCGTTGGCGCTGCCGCTGTTCCTGACCGGCGTGCGCATCCTGGCGGTGCAAACCGTCGGCATGGCGGTGGTGGCGGCGTTGATCGGCGCCGGCGGTTTTGGCGCCATCGTGTTCCAGGGGCTGCTCAGCAGCGCGCTGGATCTGGTTCTGCTGGGGGTGATCCCGGTGGTCATGATGGCGGTCATCGTCGATTCGCTGTTTAAATTTTGGGTTTCAATCCTGGACGTATCGCGCCGATGATTCACTTTGAGCAAGTCAGCAAAATTTTTCAGGGCAAGCCGGCGGTCGACGATCTCACGCTGCACATCGCCGAGGGCGAATTCACCGTGTTGATTGGCACCTCGGGTTCTGGCAAGTCCACGACGTTAAAAATGATCAATCGCCTGATCGAACACGATCGGGGCAAGATCCTCTTTGCCGGCGAAGAGATCCAGTCGTTCAAACCGCAGGATCTGCGGCGACGCATGGGCTATGCGATCCAGTCGATCGGCCTGTTCCCGCACTGGACGGTGGAGGAGAACATCGCCACCGTGCCGCAACTGCTGAAATGGCCGCGTGCGCGCATCCGCGATCGGGTTACCGAGTTGCTGGAGTTGTTGCATCTGGAGCCGGATCTGTTTCGCCGTCGCTACCCGCACCAGCTTTCCGGCGGGCAGCAGCAGCGGGTCGGAGTGGCGCGCGCGCTCGCCGCCGATCCCGAGGTGTTGTTGATGGACGAACCGTTCGGCGCGTTGGATCCGGTCACCCGCGCGGCGCTGCAGGCGGAGATCGCCCGTATTCATCAGATCTCGGGCCGCACCATTGTGCTGGTGACGCACGACATCGACGAGGCGTTGAGCCTGGCGGATCGCCTGGTGCTGCTCGATCAGGGGCGGGTGGTGCAACAGGGCACGCCGCTGACGCTGTTGACCGCCCCGGCCAACGATTTCGTGCGCGATTTCTTCGGGCGCAGCGATCGCGGCATCAAGCTGCTGTCGCTGGGTACGGTGGCGGAGCGGGTGCGGCCCGGCGTCGCTGGGGGCGAGCCGATCGCCGCCGCCATGAGCCTACGCGAGGCGCTGTCGGTGTTCGTGGCGCGCGGCAGCGACTGCCTGCCGGTGGTGGATGAACGGGGCGAAGCGTTGGGGGTGTTGCATTTCAACGATCTGATCGCCGGGCAGGCGCTGTCATGAGCGGGCGCATCGGGCGCCTGCTGCGCGATCCGCTGCCCTGGACGCTGGCGCTGCTGTTGGCGCTGGTGTTCGGCATGGATCATCTGCGCGGCCTGTTCGCCGCCTGGTTCCCTGATTTGGAGCGGCCCATTTATCAGCAGGACAGCTTTATCGCGCTGGTGGGGGCGCACCTGTCGCTGGTGGCGATCTCCAGCCTGATCGCGGTGGTAATCGGCGTGGCGGCGGGCGTCGCTGTGACCCGACGCAGCGGCCGGGAGTTTCGTTCGCTGGTGGAAACGGTAGTGGCGGTGGGGCAGACCTTCCCGCCGGTGGCGGTGCTGGCGGTAGCGGTGCCGGTGATGGGCTTCAGCGAGCAGCCGGCGATCATTGCGTTGGTGCTGTACGGCCTGCTGCCGATCCTGCAGGGCACGCTGGCGGGCATCGAATCGGTACCGCCCGCCACGCGCGAGATCGCCCGCGGCGTGGGGATGAGCACCTGGCAAATTCTGTGGCGGGTTGAACTGCCGCTGGCGGCGCCGGTGATTGTCGCCGGGATCCGCACGTCGGTGATCATTAACATCGGCACGGCGGCCATCGCTTCCACCGTCGGTACCAAAACGCTCGGTTCGCCGATCATCATCGGCCTGAGCGGGTTTAACACCGCCTATGTGATCCAGGGCGCGGCGGTCGTGGCGTTGTTGGCTATTATCACCGATATGCTGTTCGAACGTTGGGTGCGTTATCTCACCGCCTGGCGCCAGCAGACGCTGGCGACCACTCCGGCGGGGTAAGGGGGAAATGATGCAGGTGTCTCTACCGATGTACGGCGTTGGCCGGGAGCAGGCCGAATCCTTCTGGCAGGTCTTGCGCGGCAAGCTGCTGCGGCTGGGGTTGCCAGCGGCGCCGGAACGGCTTAGCTGGCCGGACGATCTGGCGCAGCATTGGCGGCGCGAGGATCTCTTGCTCAGCCAAACCTGCGGTTATCCGTTGGTCAGCAGCCTGCCGCAGGTGCAGCTGATCGGAACCTATCATTATCGGGTGGAAGGGTGCGACGGGCCAAATTACCGCAGCTGGCTGGTGGTGCGCGCGGGCGACTCCGGCGAACGGCTGGCGGATTTTCGCGGCCGGACGGTGGTGTATAACAGCACCGATTCCCAGTCCGGCTACAACGGCTTGCGCGCGCTGATCGCGCCGCTGGCGCAGGACGGGAAATTCTTCGGTGCGGCTATCGCCTCCGGGGCGCATTACCAGTCGCTGAAGCTGATCCGCAGCGGGCAGGCGGATATCGCCGCCATCGATTCCATCAGCATGGAACTGCTGCGCCGCGCGCAGCCACAGGCGCTGGAGGGACTGAAAATCATCGGCCGCACGGCGGCGGTGCCCGGTTTGCCGCTGATCACCGCAGCCGGCACGCCGCCGGAACAGGTGGACATCCTGCGCGCCGGCGCCCGAGCGATGCTGGATGAGGCGGTCAGCGACCGCCTGCTGATCGGCGATTTCAGCCTGGTGCCGCGCTCGGCCTACCAGATTATCACCGTGCTGGAGCAGCAGGCCGCCGCACAGGGCGTGACGGCGCTCTAGCCGCCGTTACAGCAGGCCGCCGCCGTCGATGTCGATCACGCTGCCGGTGACGAAACCGTTCTCCATCGCCAGCAGGTAACCCGCCGCGACGTCGGCCGCCTGGCCGATCCGGCCGACCGGCAGGCTGCCGCTTACGCGCTCGAACAGCGCCTGACGCTGCGCGGCGCTCATGCCGTCGTAGGCTTCGGTGGCGGTGATGCCGGGGCTGACCACGTTCACCCGCCGCGGCGCCAGCTCCTTCGCTAGCTGTTTGCCGACCGCTTCCAGCGCGGCGTTGATGGCGGTTTTGACCAACTGACCGTTGAGGTATTTCCGCGACAGCTGGCCGGAGGTCAGGGTGATCGAGCCCTGCGGCGCCAGCGTCGGCAGCGCCGCCTGCACCGCGCGCAAACTGCCCCAGAATTTGACGTTGAAGTCGGCCTGCGCCTGCTCAAAGGCAGTTTCCGCCAGCGGTTTCGCGTCCACCAACGGCCCGGCGGTGATCACCAGATGGTCGAAAGCGCCGACGGCGGCAAACAGCGCATGCAGTGATGCTTCATCGGTCAGGTCGGCCTGCATCAGATGCAGCGCGTCGTTTTTCTCCCCGGCGTGGGAAAGGCGACGCGAAGCCAGCACCACTTCAGCGCCGCGCGCCGCCGCCGCGTAGGCCACCGCGGCGCCAATGCCGCTGGTGCCGCCCAGGATCACCAGCTTTTGTCGTTTCAGGGGGGAGTCGGGAATCGTCATGTTAAGGCCTCTTTTTAGGTAAGTTTCAACGGGATCTATCTTTCCTGATTGAAAATGAGGAAAAAAGCCCGCCTAATAGCAAACACTTGTAAATTAATATTAATAATTGATTGGGCTAAAAAGAGGGGAAATACATGACCTCATTTGTCGATCTCGAGGTGTTTGTCCGCACGGTGGACGGCGGCAGTTTTTCCGCCGCGGCGCGCGCGCTGGACATGACGCCGGCGGCGGCCAGCATCGCGGTGAAAAGGCTGGAGCAGCAGCTGGGCGCGCGGCTGCTGGTGCGTTCCACCCGCAGCCTGAGGTTGACGGAGGAGGGCGCCCGCTATCTCGACAGCGCGCGCCTGGCGCTGGGCGCGTTGGCCGAAGGAGAGCAGGCGATCCGCGAGAAGCATCAGGGGCTGTCCGGGGTACTGCAGATTTCCGCGCCGTCGGATTTTGGCCGCAATTTGCTGCTCTGCTGGCTGGATGAGTTCCGCCTGCAGCACCCGCATATTCAGCTGCAGCTCCTGATCAACGATCGGCAGGCCGATCTGTTTCGCGAACCGGTGGACGTGGCGTTGCGTTTCGGGCCGTTGGCCGACTCTTCGCTGGTGGCGCTGCCCATTTTGCCGCAGCACCGGCGGCTGATCTGCGCCAGCCCCGATTACCTGCGGCGGCATGGCGCGCCGCAAACGCCGGCCGATCTGGTTCGGCACAGCATTCTGGTGTATCAGCCCAGCGGCAAACGACAGGTGGAATGGCGGCTATGGCGCGGTGAGGAACTGATCGAAGTGCCGTTGAACGGCAGCTATTTTACCGATGATGGCGAGGTGGCGCGGCGCTGGGCGCTGGCTGGCCACGGGGTGGTGCGCAAGTCGGCGATCGACGTGGTGGCCGACATTCGTGCCGGGCGGCTGGTGCAGCTGTTGCCGGAATGGCGCAGCGACGCGGTGCCGATCAATCTGGTCTGCCCGCATCGCTCGCAGGTGTCGGAACGCGTCAGGCAGCTGCAGCGCTTTTTACAGCAGCGCTGTCAGCGTTGGATGGACGATCACTTGGCCTGAAGGGTTTCGGTTTGCGCCGGCGTGGCGGCGGTATCCCCGGCAGGCGCGCTTTCTTCATGCGGGGTGGTGGAACGGGTGTAGATGTTCAGCCCGGCGAGGAATACGCCGCCCAGAGAACCGAAGGCGCACAGGGCGATGACGATGAGGAACGCTTTTTTCAGCATAGGAATAATTTCGCAGGTTGCTTGGAACAGCGGGAATTATAGCCCCTTCGCCGGGTGAAACAAGAATCGTTTTTAACGGCGGCCCGCAGACCGCCCTTTGTGATCACCGCCGTTCGCAGTCGATGGCCTGTACGTTGGCCGGGCGGGCGAACAGGTATTTTCCCAGCGTCACCAGCACCACCGCCGCCACGATGATCACCAGCGCCAGCCACTCGCGCGGCGCCAGCGATTCGCCGGCAAAGCCGATGCCGAGCAGCACCGCCACCACCGGGTTGACGTAGGCATAGCTGGTGGCGACCGCCGGGCGCACATTCTTCAACAAGAACATATAGGCGCTGATCGCCAGCATCGAGCCGAAGACAATCAAGTACCCGAGCGCCAGAAAGCCGCCGGTGCTCGGCATCTGAGCCAGGTGCTCGCCGCTCAGCCGGCTGGCGACCAATAACACCACGCCGGCGACCAGCATCTCCGCCGCGCCGGCCATCGGCCCGGCCGGCAGCGAGATGCGCGATCCCAATACCGAGCCAAAGGCCCAACTGGCCGACGCCAGCAAGATCAACAGCGCGCCGGTCGGGTTGCCCACCAGGTTGTTGCCGGTGTTGAGCAGCACGATGCCCACTAACCCGAGCGCAATACCGGCCCATTCCAGTTTGGTGTTGCGCATGCCCCACAGCAGGCTGAAGCAGAGGGTGAACAGCGGCACCGTCGCCACCATCACCGCGGCGATGCTGGACGGCACATGTTGGTGTTCCGCCACCGTCACCAGGCCGTTGCCTACCGCGAGCAACAGAATGCCAATGGCGCCGGCGGCCAGCCACTGCTTCGGCGTCGGCAGCGCGTGGCCGCGCCAGGCCAGGAAACTGAACAGCACGATGCCGGCAATCAGAAAGCGAATCCCGGCCATCATCAGCGGCGGCCACTGCGCGACGCCGAGGCGAATGACGAAATAGGTGGAACCCCAAACGATATATAACGTGAATAACGCCCCGATCAACGGCAGGACGCTACGGCTTTGTTGGCTAAGCATAGGGATGTGTTTTTGCAGGGATGATTATTATTAGAACGCTCAGTAAACCCGATTGGGCAACCGATAAGCAATGGCTTTCGGCATTATTTTTCCCGACTGCCGCAAGCCGTTCAGCTGTTCCGCCGCTTCCACTGCAGCCAACTGACGGCCGGCAGGTAAATCGACCAGCCGACGGCCAGCAACAGCAGCATGAACTCCGGCGGCACGCCGGGCAGTAACACGCCCAGCTTCCAGGAGACGGCGTAGGCGAAAGGACCGACGGCGGCGCCCAGCACCGCCAGCGGCCAGGGCGCCGCTCTGACCACGTCCAGCAGCCAATACCACCAGCAGCCGAAGCCGATCCACAGCGCGAGGGTCCAGAGCGGCAGGCCGTGTTGCCCGCTGTAGTGCAGCACGCCGCTGTAGCTCCATAGCCCATCCATGCCGATACCGCCCAGGGCAGCCAGAGCCGCGCCCTTACGGCGGGTGGCAGGGGTAAAGATCAGCGCCAGCGCCGCGCCGGCCAGCAGTAGGCCGTTGAGCCGATCGCGAGTCAGCAGCGCCAGCAGCCAGCAAACGCCCAGTCCCAGCGTCGCCAGCCAGAATCCGGCATGCGGCTTCTTCATCGTTCAACTCCCGTGGGGTTACTCTGCCGCTGCGCGCTTAGCGCCGACGGATTTGCCAAGCGGGCGCGAGGCCCGCTGTTTGCCTGAATGTTCGTTAATTCAACCTTAGAAGGGAAGGTGCGGGGTGCACAAGCAGAATAATCTGTACCGGTTGAAAACGTGGGCAAAAACCGGTGTTACAGGAGCGAAATCCGGTAGGCGCAGCGGCGCGAGCCGGCCAGAATGTGTTCGGCGCGCTCCACCTGCGCCTGCAGCACTTCGGTGAAGATACTCAGCTCCGCCCGGCAGAAGCCCTGGCAGACGGTGGCAGCGGCGCAAATCGGGCAGTGGTTTTCCACCAGCAGATAGGCACCGTCCTCCTCCTGGCGCCATTCGGCCATATACCCTTCGCGACAGCGGATCTCGGTCAGGCGCGCCACGCGCTCCTGCAGATCGGCGGCGCCAATCATCGCCTGCTTGTAGTTGATGCGGTTTTCCTGCTCGCGGGTTTCGATCAGCACGTCGAGCGCCTGTTCGCCCAGCTTGTCGCGCACGGTGCGCAGCAGCTGAACCGTCAGGTCCGCATGGGTATCGGGAAAGCGCGCATTGCCGGCCGAGGTCAAATGCCACAGCTGTACCGGGCGGCCTACGCCGCGCGTTTCCGCCACCGCTTCGACCAGCCCCTCTTTCGCCAGCTTGACGAACTGCTGGCGGGCCGCCTCACCGGTGGTGCCGAGCACCTTTCCTGCGTCAGAAGCTTGCTGCGGGCCGCGGGTTTTCAATAGCGTCAGCAAGCGGTCACTGACCGATTGTGCGGTCTTTCCGCTATTTTCCAAGTTTATTCTTGACATATTTCTCCGCCTCGCCCTAACTTATTCCAAGATAACTCTTGTTAAATTTAACGCAATCTTATGATCAACTCAATGCCATTCCTCTGAAAACAGGACGACAACCGTGATAACCCATGACGATAGCCGCTGGAGCGACCTTTTCTCTGGCAAAAATGCGGCCAGTGCGATCGCGCTCTCGCTCGGCGTGGCGCTGCATGCCATCAATATTCTGGTCGCCACCACCATCTTGCCCTCGGTGGTGCAGGATATCGGCGGGCTGGATCTCTATGCCTGGAACACCACGCTGTTCGTGGTGGCGTCTATCCTCGGCTCCGCGCTGTCGGCCCGCTTGCTCAGCGGCTACGGTGCGCGCAGCGCCTATCTGGTGGCTTCGCTGTTCTTCATCGCCGGGGCGGCGCTGTGCGCGCTGGCGCCGAGCATGCCGGTGATGCTGATCGGCCGCACGGTGCAGGGCTTTGGTGGCGGGCTGATCTTTGCGCTCTCCTACGCGATGATCAATCTGGTATTCGAGCAGCGGCTGTGGCCGCGCGCCATGGCGCTCATCTCGGCGATGTGGGGCATCGCCACCCTGGTGGGGCCGGCGGTAGGCGGTATTTTCGCCGAACTGAACGCCTGGCGCTGGGCCTTCGGCATTCTGCTGCCGATCATGGCGCTGTACGCCGCGTTTACCTTCCTGATCCTGCCCAAGGGCAAAGCGCAGCAGGCGGCCGCACCGTTGCCGACCGCACAGCTGCTGTTGCTGACCGTGGCGGTGCTGGTGGTGTCCGCCGGCAGCCTGGCGCACAGTGCCTGGATCAACCTGGCGGGCATCGCGCTCTCGCTGGTGCTGATGGCCTGGTTGCTGAAGCGCGAAGCGCACTCGCGCGCCCGCCTGTTGCCGCACGGCGCACTGCGGCGCGGCTCATCGCTGGCGGCGTTGTACATCACGACCGCGTTGCTGGTGATCGGCATGACCAGCGAAATCTTCGTGCCTTATTTCCTGCAGCTGCTGCACGGCCAGTCGCCGCTGATCTCCGGCTATATCGCCGCCGCTATGGCCGCCGGTTGGACGTTGTCCGAGATCCTCAGCTCCGGCTGGCGCGGAGCGGGCATTCGCCGGGCGATCGTCAGCGGGCCGCTGTTCGTGCTGGTGGGCTTGCTGGCGCTGGCGATCCTGATGCCGATGCCGTCCGGCGGCCACTGGCAGGCGTTGGCGCCGATCGTCATTGCGCTGTTGCTGGTGGGATTCGGCATCGGCTTCGGTTGGCCGCACCTGCTGACGCGCATTTTGCAGGTGGCGCCTGAAGCGGACAAAGATATCGCCGGCGCTTCAATTACCACGGTGCAGCTGTTCGCCACCGCATTCGGTGCGGCGCTGGCCGGGATGATCGCCAACCTGGCGGGGCTGAACGATCCGGGTGGCGCGACGGGCGCGGCATCGGCGGCGCGTTGGCTGTTCCTGGCGTTCGCGCTGGCGCCGCTGCTGGCGGTATTCAGCGCCTGGCGCTGCGCGGCGATCGCGCCGCCGGGGGCCGAGACGGGCAATTTTGTACAAAACCCGCCCTCGCGCGAGTGCTAGAATGCCTCTCATTCAGCGGAGGTAGGCAAGATGAAGGCGGAAGGCATAGCGCGCAAAGCATCCCGGGAGCAGGCCCATTTTATGCACGTCGACGATCTTGGCGGGCTGGAAGTGCTGCAGGCCACCTACCGCCGCCAAACCTTCTCGCGCCACAGCCATGAAGGCTTCTGCGTGGGCGTCATCGACGATGGCGCCCAGCGCTTCTACCGCACCGGCGGCGAACACGTGGCGCCGCTGGGCAGCATCATTCTGGTCAACGCCGACGATATTCATACTGGCAGTTCCGCCACCGAAGAGGGCTGGTCGTATCAGGCGATGTACCCGGCGCCGGAGCTACTGGCCTTTTTATCGCGCGATCTGAAAACCGGCGCCGGCGCGACGCCTTATTTTCCCAACCCGGTGGTGCACGACGTCGGCCTGGCTGGCCAGTTGCGCATGGCGTTCAGCCTGCTGCGCAGCGATGAGAACCGGCTGATGAAGGAGACCATGGTGTTCTCGGCGCTGACCTGGCTGATGCTGCGGCACGGCAAAAGCCGTATCGATCCTGCGCCGCAGAGCCGGGCGCAAAGCCAAGTGGCGCGGGTGAAAGCCTTTCTCGACGATTTCCCCGAGGCGGACATTTCGCTGCTGGAGCTGGCGGATCGCGTGGCGCTCAGTCCTTATTACCTGCTGCGGCAGTTTCAGCAGGCCACCGGCCTGCCGCCGCACGCCTATCAAATTCAGGCGCGGCTGCGCAAGGCGCGCGGCATGCTGAAGGCCGGCAACAGCGTGCTGGACAGTGCGTTGAGCTGCGGCTTTCACGATCAAAGCCATTTCCACCGCCATTTTCGCAAGTCGATGGGCGTCACGCCGGGCGACTACGTCAAATCGCTGAAATAGCCGGGCAATCGGGTGCAATACCCGTGTACGCCTGCGCCGTAAGCTGGCTTCTTCAACTCAAGGAGAAGCCCATGACTGATTCAATCCCCCTCATCACGCCGCCCTCCGCCCGCCTGCGCCCCGCGCTGCAGGGCGGGGTGGCTATCTTGCCGCTGTGCCTGGCGGTGGTGCCGTGGGGAGTACTGGCGGGCTCGATGGCCCTGCAAAGTGGCCTGACGCCGGCGCAGGGGCTGGGCATGTCGGCCATCGTGTTCGCCGGGGCGTCGCAGTTGGTGGCGATGGGCATGATCAAGGGCAGCGCCGGGCTGCTGGCGATCCTGCTGTCGACCTTTTTCGTCACCGCCCAGCATTTTCTTTACGCGCTGCGGCTGCGGGAGCGTATCGCGCCGCTGCCGTTGCGCTGGCGGCTGGCGCTGGGATTCTTGCTCACCGATGAACTGTTCGCGCTGACCGGCGAACAGACGCCGGCGCGTTTCAACCGCTGGTATGCGCTGGGCGCCGGGCTGACCTTTTACCTGTGCTGGTTTCTCTCCACGCTGCTTGGCATCGTGGCCGCCGGCAGCGCCGGCGATCTGGACGGTTACGGGTTGGATTTCTCCATCGCCGCCACCTTTATCGCCATCGTGGTGCCGCTGGTGCGCAGCCTGCCGGTGTTGGCCTGCGTGCTGACCGCACTGCTGCTTTCCATCGTGTTGCACCATTTCCAGACGCCGGGCGCATTGGTGATCGCCACCGTGGCGGCGATGCTGGTCGGGCTGCTGTGCAGCGGGGGGCGCCGATGATCTGGCTGACGATCGTTTTGATGGGGCTGGTGGTGTTTTTCAACCGCTACTGTTTTCTGGCGCCCGGGTTGCCGCTGCGTCTGTCGCCGCGCGTTAAAACCCTGCTGAGCTTTTCCGTGCCGGCGGTGCTGACGGCGATCTGCGGGCCGATTGTCGCCTTCAGCGGCGACCAGCTGCGCGCCGCGCCGGATAACCCTTACCTGTGGGGGGCGGTGTTTGCGGTGATACTGGCGTTCTTTCTACGCAATATGCTGGCGGTGGTGTTGCTGAGCATGCTGATTTTCATCGCGCTGCGCGGCATTTTTTAAAATTCGCTTGCCATATCTCTAATTTGAGATTATTTCTCTTTTATGAGATTTTTTAGGCGAGGTAT
This sequence comes from Serratia bockelmannii, assembly GCF_051803255.1. NCBI lineage: Bacteria > Pseudomonadati > Pseudomonadota > Gammaproteobacteria > Enterobacterales > Yersiniaceae > Serratia > Serratia bockelmannii. The sequence continues at coordinate 1,469,948 of NZ_CP196512.1, forward strand.
GAGCGGTGGATAATGGTTTGGAGACGGCCGACCTGAGGTTGGCGCAGCGGCTGGCGGATTTGCGCCAGCAGCGGGCGTGGTCGCTGGAGGAGTTGGCGCAGCGCACCGGCCTTAGCCGGGCGACGCTCTCGCGGGTGGAGCGCGCCGAAACCAGCCCGACGGCGTCGCTGCTGAACCGACTGTGCGCCGCCTACGGGTTGACCATGTCGCGCCTGCTGAGCGAAATCGAAGACGAACCGCCGGAGCTGCTGCGGCCGCCGCAACAGCCGGTGTGGGTCGATCGGGCCAGCGGTTTTCACCGTCGCTCCGTTTCCCCGCCCGGCGCATTGTATAAGGCCGAGTTTATCGAAGCCCGGCTGGATGCCGGCGCGCAGATCGATTACGACCTGCCGTCGATTCCAGCGCTGGAGCATCACCTCTGGCTGTTGTCCGGGCAGCTGGAATTGACCCTGGAAGGGCGCGTTTTCCGGCTGTCGCCCGGCGACTGCCTGCGCTACCGCCTGTTCGGCGCCTCCCGTTTCCATGTCCCCGGCGATGAGCCGGCCCATTACACGCTCGTTATCTGCAGGCCATAGCCATGATTGAATTGCAACAGTGGGACGCCGATGCGGCGCAAAGTGCCATGGCCGAGTTGGCCGAGATGCTGCACGCCAGCGTGGCGCACGGCGCCAGCATCGGTTTTGTCATGCCCTTTACGTTGGAACAGGCGCAGGCGTTTTGGCTGGGGCTGCTGCCGGCCCTGGTGCGGGGAGAGCGTGCGATGCTGGTGGCGCTCGAGAACGGTCGGCCGGTCGGCACCGTGCAACTGCTGTTGGCGATGCCGGACAACGGCCGTCACCGGGCGGAAGTGGTCAAGCTGATGGTGCATCCGCAGGCGCGGCGGCAGGGCATCGCCCGGCTGTTGATGCAGGAAGTGCAGGCGCTGGCGGCGCGTCATCGGCGCAGCCTGTTGGTGCTGGATACCCTGAGCGGCAGCGCGGCGCAGGGATTGTACCGTCAATTGGGGTTCGAGGCGGCGGGCGATATCCCGCAATACGCCCGCGCCAGCGATGGCGGGGCGTTGGAGGCCACCTGCTATATGTACAAACTGCTGTGAGGCTTCGGATACTATTAAGTGAAGTCGATAGCCCAGACGCATTGGCACTGATGGCGGAATTGTCGGTGCAACTGGCTGAGATCACCGGCGATAGCGGTACATCCTCGTTTGATCCTGCTTCTATAGAAGCGGATGGAGGTTGTTTTATGTTGGTACGCAATGCTGCCGATGAAGCCGTAGCTTGTGGAGCGCTGCGTCGATTAACGTCGGGCGTTGCAGAGTTAAAACGAATGTATGTACGTGAGCCTGGCAATGGTATTGGTCGTAAATTATTGCATGCTCTGGAACAGCAGGCTCGATGGTTGGGGTATCGACAACTGTGGCTGGAAACCCGAAGAGTCAACCTGCGTGCCATCAAATTTTATCTGGCTCAGGGGTATCGGGTACGCGAGAACTATGGCCGTTATCGAGGTAACGCGCAGGCGGTCTGTTTCGAAAAAGTTCTGTAATGATGTTGCAAGCTCCTATAACCATTTGACATTGAAGATCCGTGCCTTGCTGCTTAGGTTACGGCTAGATTAAATCACAGAGCGGATGCCGCTACGATTTTTGTCCACAAATTAACCTTCTTTTGATGTTGGGTTGAACATATCAAAATCAGGCAATTACACAACTTTATGTACAGGCTCAAAAATATCGCGACCGCGACTTGCAGTCGCTAAAATAGAAGAACCCCATGCAAAAACGTGGGGTTCGTCAGCAGCCTGGGCGTTCAAAGAGCGCCAATCGACCCTACATAGTCACTCGGTGGCTACTTTTTATTTGTATTAGCTCAGATTCCAATCTCTTTTTGAACCCATGCTCGCGCCTTTTTTACCGTCTCTAATGGGGGCGCTTTTTCAGGGTCTTGTTCTGCTTCGATAATTATCCACCCCTTATAGTTTGAATTTTTGAGGAAATTAATTACTGGTATGTAATTAACGATGCCATCTCCTGGAACTGTGAACAAGCCGGTCCTCACAGCATCATTAAAGCTCATGTCGTTGTTAATAACATTGTCTAACACATCACCACGGACATCCTTCATATGGATGTGGGCAACACGGTTGCCATAATTTTCAAGTACCCAACCTATGTCCACACCAGCAACTGTTGCATGGCCGCAATCCAGTACGATACCCACTAAATCATCGGTTGCTTCCAGAAATGCTTTCAGTTCATCGTTGGTTTCGACCACCATCATCAAATGGTGATGATAAGCGAGACGCAAGCCGTAAATTTTCTGTAGTGAGGCAGCCAGGTTATTCACCCTTTGCGCGTATTGCTCTAGACTGATGTTCTCCAGGGTTGGAGAAAGCGATAATGGTTCATCTAATGGCGCACTACCCGGCATGCCTCCGCATTCACCATAAACCATGACTTTCGCACCAAGCGACTTCAGAAGTAATGCGTGATCGTGAACGGCTTCAAGCTCCTCATCAAAGCTACGTTCAGCAAGGAATCCGTTATACCAGCCGGATGCCAGTTTGAGTTTTGCATCGGAAAGAATCGGCTGGAGTTTGTTAATCGTTCTGGGGAATTTACGTCCCAACTCAATCCCTTCATAGCCGGCAGCAGCGGCTTCTTCTAAGCAGGTTTCCAGTGGAATATCACCACCAAGATCTTCAAGCACGTCATTCGTCCAAGACAGTGGGCTCACGCCAACACGAATACGCTTTGATAAGTTCATAACTCTATCCTTCAAAATAAAAAGCACCGCTTCCGATGACCTGAGAAGCGATGCTAAGTAAGTTCTCAGAGGTTCTGAAGAACGTCAGACATTACAGGGAGAACGCTTCGCGGAAAGCTTCCAACGCCACCACAGAATCACCAGATGCCCAACCTTCAAGCGCGACTACACCGTGGTAGTTGATGCCCTGGAGAGCGCGGGCAACGGCTTTGTAGTTGATCTCACCTGTACCAGGCTCTTTACGACCAGGCACGTCAGCAACCTGGATTTCACCAATGTGCTTTTCGCTTTTCTGGATCAGTTCGATCAGATTACCTTCACCGATTTGCGCGTGATAAATATCGAGGTTCATTTTCAGGTATGGGCTGTTAACCGCAGTAACCAGCGCCAGAGTGTCCTCCGCTTTCGCGAAAGGTGTTCCCGGATGGTCAACGGCAGTATTCAGGTTTTCCAGTGTGAAAACCTTACCCGCCTTTTCGCCCAAAGCAGCAAGCGCATCCAGTGTTTCTTTTGCCTTCAGCCACATCGCACCGGTTACAACTTCAACGGGTTTTACGGGCAAACCCACGTTGTTCAGACCTGTCCCATGCAGGTTCAGATTTAGGCAGCCGAGGCGACGAGCAACTTCAATCGACTCTTTGGCGCTAGAGAGCAGCTGAGCAATCTCTTCGTCATCAGTCAGGTTGCCTGAGATATAGCCGGTCATCGAAGTAATACGGGCACCGGTTTTTACCAGTGCATCGATGTCTTTCTTGGTCCAGTCCCATATTTCAACGCCGAAGCCCATAGCGTGAATGCGTTCTACACGCTCAATAAATGGCAGGTCGAGAAACACCATTTCAGCGCAGACGGACAATGAGTAGTTAGACATGTGTAATCCTTAGAGAGTGATCGGCTGGGACTGTTGAACGGAAGCGATACATGCCAAAGCGATTTCCAGCGCATTACGTGCATCTTCGCCTGTTGCTTTCGGGGCTTCACCAGTAGCCACACAACGAACGAAGTCTGTCAGCTCTGCCACATAAGCGTCACGTAGCAGATCGGTATCACGACGAGCCGTTTCGATAGAAATGCCGTCAGCAGTGTAACGCACACAGTTGTTCACGTTGATGTTGCCAGCCTGAAGCATGCCTTTACTGCCGAACACTTCTCCACGGACATCGTAGCCATACACGGCCTGGAAGTTGGCTTCAGCAGTGGCGATCGCGCCGTTATCAAAACGGATATTTACTACGGCGGTGTCCAGCAATCCGCGATCTTTAAAATCCGGACGTACTAACGCATCGGCTACAGCATAAACCTGAGTTGGTTTTGCGCCTGGGTTCAGGTGCAGCAGGATGTCGAAGTCGTGGATCAGGGTTTCCAGGAAAATTGTCCAGTGTGGGATGGGGGTAGGATCGCCCAAGCCTGGGTCGCGCGTGGTTGAGCGTAACAGTTGAGGCACGCCAATTTTACCCGCCTTGATTTCTTCATAAGCGGCAGCGAAACCACTTACGAAACGACGGTTGAAGCCAACCTGTAATGCAACACCGGCTTCTTTAGCTGCGTTGATGGCTTTATCCGCTTCTTCCAGCGTCACCGCCATTGGCTTCTCACAGAACACGCCTTTACCTGCTTTTGCTGCTGCCACAACTAGCTCAGCGTGAGTTCGCGCTGGAGATGCGATGACGACTGCGTCGATCTCGGGGTCACTCAGCATCGCCTGCGGATCGGTATAGGATTTTTGTGCGCCCAGTTTAGCAGCCAGTTTCTCGGCTGCGCCTGGAACGGGATCGGCCACTGCAACCAAGGTTGCGCCTGGAATACGTTGAGCGACTGTCTCACCATGGAAACTGCCCATACGACCTGCGCCAATCAGACCAACGCGCACAATATTTTTAATAGACATGAAACTCTCCTCAATATGTAGGGTACTTACGGTTTACTTTTGCGATACAGATTCTGGTGTGATGAGCGGTTGCTGCTTATGGCCAAAACGACGAGATTTGGAAAGCATCAGTGGTTCGATGTGCTCCAGCGATACCCCTTTGGTTTCGGGCAGAAAACGGCCAACGAACCAGAAAGCAATGACGCTGAATCCACCACATAACAGCAGCGGGAAGGCGCCGTGGAAGTGCTCCACCAGTGCTGGACTGCGGTTCATCATTGGGAAGCTTTGCGTCACGATGAAGTTAGATACCCAAAGAGAACAGAAGGCGTAGCCCATCGCGACTGCGCGCATACGGTTCGGGAAAATCTCAGAAATCAGCAGCCACGCACCAAGGCTCCATGACAGGCCAAAGACAAAGATGAAGCCCACTAATCCCACCACCGGCAGAAAGCCTTTGGTTTCTTTCATAAATGCCCAGGAAGTGAAGAACAAAAAGGCAGCGCATCCCAGAGCACCCCAGCGCAGTAAAGGAATACGGCCCACGCGGTCAAAGGCAACAAGCGCGATGCTCACACCGGCTAACAGCGCCACACCGAGAAAAATACTCTGGAATAACGAGTCTTGTGTGCTACCAGTGACGTTTTGCAGAAGAGACGGCGCAAAATACATCAGGATATTGATACCGGAAACCTGTTGAAGCACGGCGATGGCACAGCCAATCCATAAGATGTAGGAAGCTTTTTTATCTTTCAGAATGCCGCGCTGATTTGGTTCACCGGACGAAGCTGAATCAGCAGCAATGGAACTGCGGATTTTGGTATACAGGCGCTCAGCATGTGCGGCGTTAGAAAGAGAGGTCAGCACTTTCAGTGATTTCTCTTTCTTGTTATGCATTGCATACCAGCGGGGTGATTCCGGCATAAAGAAGACCATAACGAGGAACAGCACGCAGGGAACCAGTGCAGATGCCAGCATCCAGCGCCAGCCCATAGACACAATCCATTCATGAGCAGCACCTTTGGAGATCAGGTAGTTCACCACATACACCACCAACTGGCCGCTCACCATCAGCATTTGCTGCATGCCTAACATGCGCCCGCGCAGATCTTTGGGAGACACTTCTGCAATGTAGAGTGGTGTAACGGCAGAGGCCATCCCTACAGCCAGCCCGCCAATCATGCGATAAACAACGAACCAGGTCAGATCAGTTGCTAAAGCCGCACCGATGGCTGAAATGGCAAACAGTACAGCGGTGATGATCAGTGTTGCTTTACGGCCAATACGGTCAGTGAGGCGTCCGACCCCCCAGGCACCGATAACACATCCAAAAATTACGTTAGAAACAGCCCAACCACTTTCCGCTGGCGTGAGTGATAAATGTTCGGTCAGAGGATCAATAACGCCTGAAATGACGGAGGCGTCATAGCCGAGGATGATCCCGCTAACTGAAGCGATTGCACAGATGAATATCAGGTAAGGTACATTGTGTTTTCGTGTAGACATTTCATTACCTCTCCACGTTGGTCTTTTTAAGTTTTAGTCTTTGTAGGTAAGACGTATCTGCTTAGCAATGGGTGTGCCAAGTCGCATTTATCTGTTTTAAAAGGAAATAAAAAAAGATATCGATCACAAAGTGTTTATAAAAAAGACATGTCTCCATAAAGTGCCTATAGAATGAACATGTTCAAAATCAGGTGGAATGAAATTTATGAACCATATTCACGAGAAGGCCTGGAACGAGGAATGGGGGCTGCTTGCTAAGCTGAACCATGAACAGGGGTTTGCCGAGTACATTGAAGAGCTGGGATTGGCCTGGAAAGCTTTCCAACAGGGTGATACGCCCCAAGGCTTGCGTTCGGCTATTCACGCTTCATGGTTACGCAGCCACACCGAAAACATTGATGCGTATTGCTTTGAATACCAGTTCTGCGATGAAGGCGAACTTCGCAGAATAATGGCGCGTAATGTGCTGTTAATCTCAATCGCGCGGGACATCATGCGTAATCTACTTGCCTACAACCCCGATGGACACATCAATCTGACCGATGCCAATGGCGTGACACTGCATTATTGTGGCCAGGATTTAACGCCAGTAGGCAGTATTCTTAGCGAGGCTATATCAGGTACTAATTGCACCGGTCGCTGCCTGAAAGAGAACAAGCTGGTCTATATGCTGAGCGCAGAAAACTATAAAGAAGCGCTGCGCGTTCGAGGGAAGCACTGCGCGGCAGCCCCCATCAGGGATGAAAACGGCGTCATGCTGGGCGTTCTGACGTTGACTGCCAATCCTGGGTATTTTCACTACCACACATTGGGGACGGTTCAGGCCGCTGCCGAAGCCATTTCACAGCAGTTGATTTTGCGTCATCTGGTCAATGAGCAGGAGTCGGTGATGGAATCGCTCAATGAAGGGGTGTTGGTCGTCAGCGAGCAAGGCACGATTCGACAGTTAAACCGCTATGCCCGCCAGGTATTGGACATACAAGAAGATGTTCGCTTCCGTGATGTTGATGACGTCTTGCTGCCCGAAAACTGCTCATTGAAGGAGCTGACAGCCTGCAAAGATCGCAACATCACACTTTGCCCAGGCCCTGATTCGCGCATCTCATGCGTGATCTCGGTTGTCGTCATGCCGGAAGGTGGTCGCGTCATTTCAATGCGAGATAACCGACGCGTGCGTGATATGACGCGTCGCGTTATTGGCAGCAGCGCCAGTTACAACTTTGACATGATTCTCGGCCAGTCACGAGTGATGCAGGACACACGCAACAAAGCGCGTAACGCTGGGCGCAGTGACAGTACAGTGCTTCTGACGGGTGAGAGCGGCACGGGCAAGGAGCTATTTGCTCAGTCCATCCATAATGGAAGCAATCGCAATACCGGTCCATTCCTGGCTGTTAACTGCGGTGCAATTCCGCGCGATCTGGTGCAAAGCGAATTGTTTGGCTACGAGGATGGTGCGTTTACTGGCTCCAGACGTGGTGGGGCTGCCGGAAAGTTTGAACTGGCAGATGGGGGAACGCTTTTCCTCGATGAAATCGGCGATATGCCTCTCGATGCACAGGCAAGCCTGTTACGAGTCTTGCAAGAGGGTGAAGTGATGCGTATCGGCGGTAAGCGGCCGCTGAAAGTGAATGTGCGAATTGTTGCCGCAACCAACCGCGATTTGAAAAGAGATATTGAGCATGGCTCATTCCGGCGTGACCTCTATTTTCGCCTGAACGTGATCAACCTGCCTATTCCGCCATTGCGTGCAAGAAAAGAAGATATCAAAGAGCTAGCTGACTGGTTCTGTGAAAAAATTTGTCGCGCACTCAATCGTGAACGCGCACTATTTTCCGGTTCGGCGTTGCAGTTGATGGAAAACTACGACTGGCCCGGAAATGTGCGTGAACTGGAAAATATCGTTGAGCGAACAATTAATCTGACCGATACGAACGATATCCGGGCCAAGGATCTCCCTGAGGAGCTTCGTCTGCCCACCAATTTTGATTTAGGCATACCACGCGAGAACGCAAAAAGTTTTAATCTGAAGGATGGCGAGAAGGCGCTAATCGAGCTCTGCCTGATGGACAAACAGGGCAACATGCGCCAAGTTGCCATCGCGCTCAATCTCTCACGCGGTGCGTTGTATAACAAGATGAAGCGATATGGGATTGAACCCAGTGATTACCGCAGGTTGAACCATGAAATCTGAACCAGAGGTAACCGGCCGCTCAATATGGGCAGTCTGTTTTCCTCACTTGCTGTTTGCTTCGCCTAACCATGGCCGATTTCTCACATTTCTGGTACCCGCAACTCAAAATTTGAGCATCCGTATTTCTTCATGTTCATGCCGCCGAACTAACGTCCCCATTGGTTCGGCGGCATGCGCCGTTAATCCTTTTTTGACAAAATATTAGGTTATATGGAGCATTCCTCCCTATTCCTGAATCAGCGCCCGTGCCAGGCTTTGATTGCCTGTTGGCGCACCTGCAGCTTCTGCTGTGGCGTCAGCTTGTTGTAGTCGCGGGCCAGGCCGCTTTCCCAATCGCCGTACAGCGGGTTGGGCAGCACGATGAATTCGGTGCCGAACTTGTTCTGGTTCTCGCTGACGAACGCCCGGCGCTGCGCATTATCCTGGTGGTAAGTCGCGGCGCCGAAGTCGTTCAGGTTGTCGCCCGCGTACACCACGATGTCATAGCCGGCTTGTTTGATGGCGTCGAAGCGCGCCTGCTTATTGGAAGTGTCGGTACTGAGCAAGACGGTCTTTTCCGACATGCCGGTGAAGCCGAGCTTCTGCATGTTGGCCACCGTGGCAGCGTATTCGCTCTGCTTGCGGTTCGAGACGTAGAACATTGTTCCCTGATGAGCGTTAACGTAGAGGGCGAACGACACGGCACCCGGCACCGCGCCGGCCTGTTCGGCCTGCGTCCACCGGGCCCAGGTGGCGCCGTCGTACGGCTGGCCCTGCTGCGCCTGCCAGCCGGAGTAGGCGCTGTTGTCCAGCAGGGTTTCATCCAGATCGACCACCACCGCCTTTTTGCGGCCCGGTGCGGCCTTGGCCTGATCGAAGGCGCGCTGCGCGCTGTTGAACGCCTGATGCGCCAGCGCCTGGTATTCACCGGACTGTTGGAACCAGTTCACCGCCAGCACCGACTGATCCGCCAGCTGCTGCTGGGCCTGAGCGTCGGTATACGGCGGCTGCGCGCAACCGGCCAGCGTCAGCAGCGCGACGCCAACTGCCGCGCCAAGGGTGAGTTTCCTTGCCTGTTTTCCTGCCATCGTTCTCTCTCTCGGTTTTAGTCTTGTGGGCTGTCCAGCAGCATATCCATCTCGAACTGGCGCAGGGGCTCCTGACGCCAGCCAAGATGCGTAAAGAAGGGGGCGGCCACCTCGGGCACAAAGACGTTGGCGGTCAGCGGCAAAGGGGCGAACTGCGCTTGCAGGGCGGCCAGCAAGGCGCGGGCATGCCCCTGACCGCGGTGCTGCGGGGGCACGTAGATCAGGCGCAGCCAGCAGTGCTCGGCGCCGGGCATCACCACGGCGTAGGCCTGACGATTGAGCGTATAGGCTCGCGGTGTGCCCGGCAGCTTGAACAGCGATTCGGGGGCAATCAGCCAGGGTAGGTCGGTGGCGCCTTCCGCCGTCAGGCGATGGCTGACGGTCAACGGATCGACCGCCTGCAGCACCGCCGTGCCTGGCGGCACTTCCGCCGGCGCCTGGTGGCCGGTCAGGGTGCGCACGATGCGCAGTCCGGCGCGATGGTACAGCGCCAGCGCGGCTTCGTTGCCTTCGATTACTTCCAGCGACAGCCGATGGTCGCTGCGCTGACGGGCATCCGCCACCACCCGCTGCATCAGCGCCTTACCCAGCCCCTGACCGCGCATCTCGGGGCGTATGGAAAAGGCCGCGACCCGGCTGTGTCGGCCGCGACGGGCGATCAGCGCCACCGCCACCGGTTCCTGGCGATGGGTGACGATCAGGCTGTCGTTCAGGCTGAGGTCTTCGGCGCCGAAGCGGGCGGCGAAGGTCGGCCCGTCGAGCACGAAGCGTACAATGTAGTTTTCAAAACAGTGGGTGAGGATATTGGCCAGCTCGTCGCTGCTGTAGCGCACGGCGTTGTGGAAGTCGAAGCGTCCGTCGTTGTGCATGGCTGATTCCGCTCGGGGGAAAGCTATACATGTAGACCCGTTTGTTTTGCAAGGCAAGCGGGGGGATTCGTTGGCGGGGAAAATAAAAACAAAAAAGCCGGACGCAGCCGCCCGGCGAAATAAAACTCTGGGTATCAAGTGACGCTAAAGTTTGCAGTGGTGGTTATTCATTCATCACATCAGAACTGGTAGGTCAGGGCGAGAACAACGACGTCGTCGTTTTTCAGACCCAGCTTGTTGTCGTCATCGAGCTGGTTGATTTTATATTCGACATAAGTGGACATGTTTTTGTTGAAGTAATAGGTCGCCGCCACGTCGAAATATTTCACCAGATCGACATCGCCGATGCCTTCAATATCTTTGCCTTTCTGCTGAACGTAACCCAGCGATGGGCGCAGACCGAAGTCGAACTGATATTGCGCGACCAATTCAATCCCTTCCGCTTTATTGGCGAAGCCGCTAACGGAGGTCGAATTGTTATTGATGGTGGCGGTGCCGGAAATAGGCGCAATATTGCGGCTCTGCGAATAAGTCGCGGCCAGGTAGACGTTGTTGTTGTCGTATTTCAGACCACCGGCCCAGATATCGGCCTTGTCGCCTTTACCGAAGGTGCCCGCTTTTTGCGTGGCGGTGCGGTTGGAAGAGGCATAGGCGGCACCCACGCTCAGACCGTCGATGATTTCGTAGCTGGAGGAGAGGCCCCAACCGTCGCCGTTCGCCTTGCTGGCGGAGCGGCCGTCGTTTTCGTTCTTGCCCTGGTACTGCACGGCAAATTTCAGGCCGTCAACCAGACCGAAGAAGTTGTTATTACGGTAGGTGGCGACGCCGTTGGTGCGGCCGTTCATGAAGTTGTCGGTCTTGATATAAGCATCGTCGCCGAATTCAGGGATCATATCCGTCCAGGCGCCGACGTCGTAAATGATGCCGTAGTTGCGGCCGTAGTCAAAGGAGCCGAGATCCTTATATTTCAGACCGGCGAAGCCCAGACGCGTTTTGGTGTCTTTAGTGCCGTCGGATTCAGTATGGTTGGCGGCGATCTGATATTCCCACTGGCCGTAGCCGGTCAGCATATCGTTAATCTGAGTCGCGCCTTTAAAGCCGATGCGGACGTAAGTTTTATCACCGTCGTTGCCGGCATCATCGGAGAAATAATGCAGGGCTTTTACACGGCCGTAAAAATCGAGCTTGTTGCCGTCTTTATTGTAGATTTCTGCTGCCTGTGCCGCTTGCGCAAGTAAAAGTGCCGGAATAATAACGGCCAGAAGATTACGTTTCATGGGTTACCCTGCTTTATTCGATTGAAAGACGCTTATCATCAGTTGCATTGCTGTTTCACTGTGCCGCCTGATTGTTGGCGGCGGAGAATTTTTACCGTAGTAATGTGATCCATTTATGACAAAAAATTCATTTTCATGTCGAACGATTAAAAAAGTCGCGCAAAGGGTGAATTTTTTCTTCAGCCGACGGTCGGCGGCTGGTCTACAGTTATCGATACCTTGTTCCGCTGCGGGAGGAATCATGCACGATACTTATACTTTGTTCGGCACGCAGGGTTGCGGTTCGACGATCGTGGCCGCCGCGTTGGCGTTGACCGCGTTCCCCTGGGGCTATGAGGAGGTGGACTACACGCAGGACGGCCCGGAGCGCGATCGCCTGCTGGCGCTAAACCCGCTGGGCCAGGTGCCTACCTTGGTGTTGCCCAATGACGAAGTGATGACGGAGAGCGCGGCGATTATCCTGCTGCTGCACGATCGCGCACCGCATGCTGAACTGGCGCCGCCCGGCGGCTCGCCGCTGTTGCCTCGTTTTCTGCGCTGGCTGCTGTTCATTAACGCGGAGATTTACCCCACCTTCACCTATGCCGACCATCCGCAGCGCTGGCAGCCGCAGGCGGCGGGGGCGGAGCAGCTGAAAAATGCGGTGATGGATTATCGCGAGCGTTTATTGCAGCAGCTGAACGCCGCCGCCGGCGCAGCGGGCCCGTGGTTTCTCGGCAAGAGCTTCAGCGCGTTGGATCTGTACGTGGCGGTGATGTGCAACTGGCGGCCGGGCCGCGCATGGTTCCGGCAGCACTGCCCGCGGCTGTACGCCATCGCCGAACGGGTAGAGCAGCGGCCGGAGCTGAATGCGTTGCTGAGCGCCCATTTCGACGGCGTTGCCCCACTGGAATCGTGAAACCTCCCCGCCGTCCGGCGGGGAACCCTCCCGTTTTTCTGAATCGAGACTGCCGAAAATCCCGATTTTCACTCGCTGCGGCGGCGGGTAGCGTAAGGCTATCCGCAACTGACAGGAGAGTGTGATGCCATCAGAATCCCAGGCCGGGCAACAGGCGTTCGGCGATATTGCCCCCAAGCTGGCGCAGCTCAGCGACAACATATTGTTTGACGATGTCTGGCAGCGGCCAGAGCTGAGCCCGCGCGAGCGCAGCCTGATCACCGTCGCCGCGCTGGTGGCGCTCAACCGCGTGGAACAGCTGCCGTTTCACCTGCAGCTGGCGCAGCGCAACGGCGTGGCGCGTCAGCAACTGGCCGAGCTCATCACCCATCTGGCGTTCTACGCCGGCTGGCCTGCAGCGGCATCGGCCGTGGCGCGCCTGCGCGAGCTGGAACCGGAGGCGCCCCATGCCGTTTAGCCGCATCGCCCTGCATCAGGGCAAATCCGCTGACTACCTGCAAACCTTGTCCGACAGCCTGCATCAGGCGCTGGTAGAGGCGTTCGAGGTGCCGCCGACGGACAAATTTCAGGTGATCGATCAATACCGCCCCGGTGAGCTTATCTACGATCGCGACTATCTCGGCGGGCCGCGCAGCGCGGATTTCGTGCTGTTTTACATCACCGCCGGGCGGCCGCGCGACAGCGACACCAAGCGGCGTTTCTACCGACGGCTGGCGGCGTTGCTGATGGAAAAGCTGCGGCTGAACCCCGAGGATGTGATGGTGGTGATCGCCACCACCCAGTTGGACGAGTGGTCGTTCGGCGGTGGTCGCGTCTCGATGATCGAGCCGCAGGCGTAACTCGGGCTGACGTCGCCGGCGGTCTGTGGGACAATAGCGCTATCATTTCGTTTAGATAAGAGTTGAATGGCGCTCTCCTCCGCAGTTAAAGATCAGATTGGCCAGTGGTACAAAGCCCTGCAGCAGCAAATACCGGATTTCATTTCCCGCGCGCCCCAGCGTCAGATGATCGCCGAGGTGGCGAAGACGTTGGCCGGTGACTACCCGCGCCATCTGGCGATCGAGGCGCCGACCGGCGTCGGTAAAACGCTGTCTTATCTGATCCCGGGCATCGCCGTCGGGCGGGCGGAGAGCAAGCCGCTGGTGGTGAGCACCGCCAACGTGGCGCTACAGGACCAGATCTACAGCAAAGATTTGCCGCTGCTGAAGAAGATTATCCCCGATCTGAAATTTACCGGTGCCTTTGGCCGCGGGCGTTACGTCTGCCCGCGTAACCTGGCGGCGATGAGCACCGACGTCAGTCAACAGGGCGATCTGACGCTGTTCCTCGACGACGAACTGGCGCCGTCCAGCGGCGAAGAGCAGGCGCTGTGCCAGAAACTGACCAAGGCGTTGGCTCGCTTCGAGTGGGACGGGCTGCGCGATCACTATCAGCAGAGCATCGACGATCCGCTGTGGGCCAAGCTGAGCACCGACAAGGCCAATTGCCTGGGGCGCAACTGCCACTACATTCGCGAATGCCCGTTCTATATTGCCCGCAAAGAGATCGAGAGCGCCGACGTGGTGGTGGCCAATCACGCGCTGGTGATGGCGGCGCTGGAGACGGAATCGGTGCTGCCGAACCCGAAAGAGCTGCTGCTGGTGCTGGACGAAGGCCATCATTTGCCTGAGGTGGCGCGCGACGCGCTGGAGATCGACGGGGAAATCACCGCGCTGTCGACCAACCTGCAGTTGGACATGATCGTGCGCCAGGTCGAGCAGTGCATGACGCAGTACCGGCCGAAGAATCCGCCGGGGCTGGCCAACAGCGAACGGCTGAAAAACCATTGCGAGGAGCTGCGCGAGCTGGTGCAGATCTTCGAGCATCAGGTCAGCGCCTACCTGCCCGGCGATAGCGTGGCGGCCGAGCACCGTTTTGAAATGGGCGAGCTGCCCGCGGAGATGGTGGAGAGCTGCGCACGGCTGTTTAAAATGACCGATGCATTACGCGGGCTGGCGGAGTTCGTGCTTAACGATCTTACCGAGCAGACCGGCAAGCACGACATCGTGCGTCTGCATCGCGCGATCATTCAGATGAGCCGCACGCTGGGCTATCTGGAGGCGATGAGCAAGCTGTGGCGGCTGGCGGCGCTCGACAAGTCGTCCAACGCGCCGATCTCCAAATGGGTCACGCGCGAGCTGCGCGATAACGTTACCCATCTGTATTTGCACTGCGTCGGCATCCGCGTCAGCGACCAGCTGGAGAAGCTGCTGTGGCGCAAGGTGCCGCACGTGGTGGTCACCTCGGCCACGCTGCGTTCACTGAACAGCTTCGCGCGTTTGCAGGAGATGAGCGGGCTGAGCGAGAAGGCCGGCGATCGCTTCGAAACGCTCTCTTCGCCGTTCAATCACGTCGAACAGGGCAAAATTGTCATTCCGCAGATGCGCTATGAACCGGCGCTCGCCAACGAGGCGGAGCACCTCGAGGAGATGGCGCGGTTTTTCCGCGCCGAGCAGGCGAGCGGCAAGCACAAAGGCATGCTGATCCTGTTCAGCAGCCACCGGGCGATGCAGACTTTCCTCAGCTACGTGACCGATCTGCGGCTGATGCTGCTGGTGCAGGGCGACCAGCCGCGCTACCGGCTGGTGGAAGAGCACCGCAAGCGGGTGGAGAAGGGCGTCGCCAGCGTGCTGGTGGGGCTGCAATCGTTCGCCGAAGGGCTGGATCTGAAAGGCGAACTGCTGACCCAGGTGCATATTCACAAAATCGCGTTCCCGCCGATCGACAGCCCGGTGATCATCACCGAAGGCGAGTGGCTGAAATCACTGAAGCGCTATCCGTTCGAAGTGCAGAGCCTGCCGAGCGCCTCGTTCAACCTGATCCAGCAGGTCGGCCGACTGATCCGCAGTAACCAATGCTACGGCGAGATCGTGATCTACGATCGCCGGCTGTTGACCAAAAACTACGGTTCGCGGCTGTTGGCATCGCTGCCGGTGTTCCCGATTGAGCAGCGCGCGGTGCCGGAGGCCGACAAGGCGCATCTGGCGGCGCTGAAATCCGCCGCCGACGCGGCCAAAAAAGAGAAGAAGCGCGGCAACCCGTTCGCCCGCAAACGGCGGCGTTGATCAGAGCAGCGGCGGCAGGCGGCGCTTGACCGGCGTGGTTTTCACGATCGAGGTGTTGCTCTGCGCATGCTCGGCCAGCCGATCGAGGGTATGGTCGAGCTGTTCCATCGAGTGCGCCACCAGCCGCACGATAAAGCAGTCTTCGCCGGTCACCTTATCGCATTCGACCACTTCCGGGATCGCCTGAATCAGCTGCTCGACCTTCTTCAGCATGCCCGGCAGCGGCTTGATGCGCACCAGCGACTCGAAGGCATAGCCTACCGCCTGCAGATTGACGTTCAGGGTATAACCCTGGATCACGCCGCTTTCCTCCAGCCGCCGCAGTCTTTCCGACGTGCTCGGCGACGACAGCCCCACCTGCGCGCTCAGCGTCTTCAACGATGCACGCGCATCTTCCGCCAGAATGGTCAGGATTTGGCGATCGATATCATCCATAACGCCTCCGTTAGGTATTTTCTTTATTATAGCTGCGAGAAAAAGGCAGTTAAGCATATCTGCCTTTTTTATGCTATGGAAAGCCGCCCCGCGAAGCCGCAAGCTATGTCTCTGGGCAAGCTTCGAGGAACGCAGAATGAATGCAGAGATAAAACGCGGATCGCTGGAGATGGCGGCGGCGATGTTGATTTCCGGCTCTATCGGCTGGTTTGTGTTGATGTCAGGCCAGCCGGTTATCAACGTGGTGTTTTGGCGCTGCGCGGTAGGCGCGCTGGTGCTGCTGGCGGTGTGCGGCGTACTGGGGCAGCTGCGACGCGATGCGCTGACGCGCGCCACGCTGCTGCTGGCGATCGCCGGCGGCGTCGCGCTGGTGATCAACTGGCTGCTGCTGTTTGCCGCCTATTCCTATGCCTCTATTTCCATCGCCACCGCGGTGTATAACACCCAGCCGTTTATGCTGGTGGGGCTGGGGGCGCTGTTTTTGGGGGAACGGCTGACCGCCCGCAAGCTGCTGTGGCTGGGGCTGGCGTTCGGCGGCATGATGCTGGTGGTGCTGGCGCAGCCGCGGCAGGCGGGGGAGCAGAGCCATTATCTGGCGGGCATCGCGCTGGCGCTCGGCGCGGCGTTTTTCTACGCCCTGATGGCGCTGGCGGCCAAGCGGCTGAAGGGCACGCCGCCGCATCTCATTGCGCTGATCCAGGTGACGGTAGGGGCGATGATGCTGTTGCCGCTGGTGGATTTCCATGTTTCGGCCAGCGTTGGGCAGTGGGGGATGCTGGCGACGCTCGGCGTGCTGCACACCGGCCTGATGTACGTGTTGATGTACGGTGCGCTGCAGAAGCTGCCCACCAACCTGATCGGCTCGCTGTCGTTTATCTACCCGATCGCCGCCATGTTGGTGGATCGCCTGGCGTTTGGCCACCGCCTGTCGGCGTGGCAGCTGCTGGGTGCGGCGATCATCCTGCTGGCGGCGGCGGGCATGAACCTGCTGGGCGATCGGCGAGCGCGACTGCTGCCGGCCTCGGACGGCCGGCGCGCCGGCTGATGCTCAGTTCGGTTTTTTCAGCCGGCGCCATAAGGTGGTGCGGCTGATCCCGAGCAACCGGGCGGCGGCGGCGTGGTCGCCTCCGCACCGCGCCAGGGCTTCGTGGGCGGAGATGGGCGCCGCCTGCGTCTCGGGCGGCGTGACCGCCGCCAGCTCCGGCAACAGCCACTGCAGCGTTTCACCGCTCGGCGCTGCGCCGGTGCTCAGCATCAGCGCTACCCGTTCCATCATGTTGCGCAGTTCGCGCAGGTTGCCGGGCCAGGCGTAATGGCTTAGCGCGGCGTAACAGCCGGCCAGGGCGGTGCGCAGCGGCTCCGTCAGCGGCACATCGAGCGCCGCCAGCGACTGTTTCAGAAAGTGTTCCGCCAGCATCGCAATATCGTCGCCGCGCGCCCGCAATGGCGGCAGCTGCAGCCGCAGGGCGCTCAGGCGATAAAACAGATCGGCGCGAAAACCGCCCCGTTGAATCGCCTGCTCCAGGCGGGTGTGGGTGGCGCTGATGACGCGAAAGTCGACCGTTACCGGCTGTTGCCCGCCCACCCGGGTGATAGTTTTCTCTTCCAGCGCGCGCAGCAGTCGCGTTTGCAGGTGCAGCGGCATTTCGCCGATCTCATCCAGAAACAGAGTGCCGCCGTTGGCGGTTTCCAGCAGCCCGCGCCGGCCGCCGCGCCGTGATCCGGTGAAGGCGCCTTCCTCATAGCCGAACAGTTCCGCCTCCAGCAGCGATTCGGCGATGGCGCCGCAGTTGATGGCGACGAACGGCGGCGTCGCCCCCCTGGACGGTGCGCCGCGCCGGGAAAAGTATTCGCGGTGGATTGCCTGCGCCGCCAGCTCTTTGCCAGTGCCGGTTTCTCCTTCAATTAATACCGCCGCCGGCGAGCGGGCGTACAGCATGATGGTGCGCCGGGTCTGCTCCATCTGCGGGGAGTCGCCCTGCAAATCGCCCAGCCCATAGCGTGGCTGCAGGGTATCGCGTGCGGCGTAATCGCCGCCGCGTTTGCCGCCGCTCAGCATCAGGCGCGTTACGTCCAGCGCATCGCTGAAGGCGGCGCGCAGGGTGGCGGCGGAATAGAGAAAAATGGCGGTGAGCCCGGCCTCTTCCGCCAGATCGCTGATGAGGCCGGCGCCGACCACCGCCTGAATACCGGCGGCTTTCAGCTCGGCGATCTGGCCGCGGGCGTCCTCTTCGGTGACGTAACTGCGCTGTTCCAGCGGCAGATCGAAGGTTTGCTGGAACTCCATCAGTGCGGGCAAAGGCGTTTTATAGGTGATGACGCCGATCCGATCGGCGGTTCTGCGCGCCTTGCTCAGCGCCTGCAGCAGGTCGAAGCCGCCGGGCTTGACCAGGATGACCGGCACCGACAGGCGACTTTTCAGGTAGGCGCCGTTGGAGCCGGCGGCGATGATGGCGTCGCACGGTTCGGTCGCCAGGCGTGCGCGGATGTGCTGCACCGCCTCCTCGAAGCCGAGACGGATCGGGGTGATGGTCGCCAGATGGTCGAACTCGAGGCTGATGTCCCGGAACAGATCGAACAGGCGGGTGATGGAGACAGTCCAGATCACCGGTTTGTCCGGCGCGCGGGATGGCGTGATGTGATCGCTCATGGTGGGTTACCGAATGGAAGTGGCTGCATTAGGTGTAGCCCGGTTTCAGTTATGTTTCAAATTTACTGTGTGAAACAACGATTGAAACGTTAACTGAAACGTTTTTTATCCCTTTGCCAGGCCAATGGCGCTGAATATGTTGTAACTCACTTATTTTTATCGTTTTTAATTTTTCCCCTCACCGAAGTGAAACCTGGCCCGCCTCTTGCTCTGTCTGTTCCATCTGGCTAATCGGAGAGAACGTCATGACGCTGCGCTCACCCGGGCTCGCCTTTCGTCAGGCCCTGAATAAAGAGAAACCCCTGCAAATCGCCGGCGCGATCAACGCCAACCATGCGCTGCTGGCCCAGCGGGCCGGGTTCCAGGCCATCTATCTTTCCGGCGGCGGCGTGGCGGCGGGTTCGCTGGGGCTGCCGGACCTGGGCATTTCGACGCTGGACGATGTGTTGACCGATATTCGCCGCATCACCGACGTCTGCCCGCTGCCGCTGCTGGTGGATGTCGACAGCGGTTTCGGCGCATCGGCGTTTAACGTTGCCCGCACGGTGCGCTCGGTGAGCAAGGCCGGGGCGGCGGCGCTGCATATCGAAGATCAGGTCGGCGCCAAGCGCTGCGGCCATCGGCCCAATAAGGCCATCGTCTCCACCGAAGAGATGGTGGATCGCATCAAGGCGGCGGTAGATGCGCGCAGCGATCCGGACTTCGTGATCATGGCGCGCACCGACGCGCTGGCGGTGGAGGGGCTGGAAGCGGCCATCGAGCGCGCTCAGGCTTACGTGGCGGCCGGGGCCGACATGCTGTTCCCGGAAGCGATCACCGAACTGGGCATGTACCGCCGTTTCGCCGAAGCGACGCAGGTGCCGATCCTCGCCAACATCACCGAATTCGGCGCGACGCCGCTGTTCACCACCGACGAGCTGCGCAGCGCTCGGGTGGATATGGCGCTGTATCCGCTGTCGGCCTTTCGGGCGATGAACCGGGCGGCGGAGCGGGTGTACCGCGCCCTGCGCGAGGAGGGCACGCAGAAAAGCGTCATCGACACCATGCAGACCCGCAACGAGCTGTACGAAAGCATCAACTACTATTTGTTCGAAGAGAAACTCGACGCTTTGTTCGCTCGCCAGCGCGACGAATAAGCGCCATTCACGCAGAAGCCAAATGAGGACAGTATGAGCCAAGCGATCCCCCCGCAAAGCCCGACTGGCGTTAAGCCGAAAAAATCCGTGGCGTTATCCGGCGTGCCCGCCGGAAATACCGCGCTGTGTTCCGTAGGGCGCAGCGGCAACGATCTGCACTACCGCGGTTACGATATCCTCGATCTCGCGCGCCACTGCGAGTTTGAAGAGGTCGCCCATCTGCTGATCCACGGCAAGTTGCCCAACCGCGACGAGCTGCAGGCCTATAAACACCGTCTCAAAGCGCTGCGCGGCCTGCCCGCCAGCGTGCGCACGGTGCTGGAGGCGCTGCCGGCGGCTTCGCATCCGATGGACGTGATGCGCACCGGCGTTTCGGCCCTTGGCTGCACGCTGCCGGAAAAAGAGCAGCACGGCGCGGCCGGCGCGCGCGACATTGCCGATCGGCTGCTGGCGTCGTTGGGATCGATGCTGCTCTACTGGTATCACTACAGCCACAACGGCGAGCGCATTCAGCCGGAGACCGACGACGATTCCATCGGCGGCCACTTTCTGCACCTGCTGCACGGCGAGGCGCCTTCTGCCAGCTGGGAGCAGGCGATGCACGCGTCATTGATCCTGTACGCCGAGCATGAGTTCAACGCCTCGACCTTCGCCGGCCGGGTGATCGCCGGCACCGGATCCGACGTCTATTCGGCGATCGTCGGCGCCATTGGCGCGCTGCGCGGGCCGAAGCACGGCGGCGCCAACGAGGTGTCGCTGGAGATCCAGCAACGCTATGAAACGCCGGACGAAGCGGAAGCCGACATTCGCCGCCGCATCGACAACAAAGAGGTGGTGATTGGCTTTGGGCACCCGGTGTACACCGTCTCCGATCCGCGCCATCAGGTGATCAAAGAGATCGCGCTGCGCCTGTCGCAGGAAGCGGGCGCGATGAAGCTGTATGACATCGCCGATCGGCTGGAAAGCGTGATGCACGACACCAAAAACATGTTCCCCAACCTCGACTGGTTCTCGGCGGTGTCTTACCACCAGCTGGGGGTGCCCACTGAAATGTTCACGCCGCTGTTTGTCATGGCGCGCGTCAGCGGCTGGTCGGCGCACATCATCGAGCAACGGCAGGACAACAAAATCATTCGCCCGTCCGCCAACTATACCGGGCCGGAAGCGCGGGCGTTCGTACCGCTGGATCAGCGCTGAGCGCCGGTCGTTATCGTGTCGTTTTCACTCTGGAGCCTTTGGGAATCATGATGCTTGAGTCTGCCAATACCCGCCGTCCGCCGTTCGATCGCGAAATGGTCGATATCGTCGATTATGTGATGAAAGAGGCCGTCGATATCCCGGCGGCATACCGCACCGCTCACTATTGCCTGCTCGATACCCTCGGCTGCGGGCTGGAGGCGCTGAGCTACCCGGCCTGCAAGAAACTGATGGGGCCGGTGGTGCCGGGCGCCGAGGTGCTGAACGGCAGCCGGGTGCCCGGCACCCGTTTCCAACTGGATCCGGTGCAGGCGGCGTTCAATATCGGCGCCATGATCCGCTGGCTCGATTTCAACGACACCTGGCTGGCGGCGGAGTGGGGCCATCCGTCGGATAACCTGGGCGGGATCCTGGCGGTGGCCGACTGGCTATCGCGCCAGGCGGTGGCGGCGGGCAAGGCGCCGCTGACCATGCGGCAGGTGCTGATCGCCATGATCAAGGCGCATGAGATCCAGGGCTGCCTGGCGCTGGAAAACGCCTTCAACCGGGTAGGGTTGGATCACGTGCTGCTGGTGAAGGTGGCGTCCACCGCGGTGGTGGCGCAGCTGCTCGGCCTGAGCCGCGAGGCGATCCTGAACGCGGTGTCGCTGGCGTGGGTGGACGGGCAGTCGCTGCGTACCTATCGCCACGCGCCGAACGCCGGCACCCGCAAATCCTGGGCTGCGGGGGATGCGACCGCCCGCGCGGTGCGGCTGGCGCTGATGGCCGCCACCGGCGAAATGGGCTACCCCTCGGCGCTGACGGCGCCGACCTGGGGATTCTACGACGTCTCGTTCAACGGCAAACCTTTCCGCTTCCAGCGGCCGTACGGCGCGTATGTGATGGAGAACGTGCTGTTTAAAATTTCGTTCCCGGCGGAGTTCCATGCCCAGACCGCCGTGGAGGCGGCCATGACGCTGCACCGCCAGATGCAGGCCGCCGGCAAAACCGCCGCCGACATCGCCAGGGTGAGCATCCGCACCCACGAGGCTTGCCTGCGCATTATCGACAAGCAGGGGCCGCTGGATAACCCGGCGGATCGCGATCACTGCATTCAGTATATGGTGGCGATCCCGTTGCTGTTCGGCCGGCTGACGGCGGCGGATTACGAAGACCGGGTGGCCGAAGATCCGCGTATCGACGCATTGCGTAGCAAGATCCACTGCCATGAAGATCCCGCTTTCACGCGTGATTATCACGATCCGGAAAAGCGCTCGATCGCCAATGCGCTGACGGTGGAGTTCGCCGACGGCAGCCGTCTGGATGAGGTGGCGGTGGAGTATCCTATCGGCCATGCGCGGCGGCGCGAAGAGGGCATCCCGCTGCTGATCGAGAAGTTCAAAATCAACCTGGCGCGCCAGTTCCCAGCCCTGCAGCAGCAGCGCATTCTCGAGGTGTCGCTGGACCGCCAGCGGCTGGCGCAGATGCCGGTCAACGAGTATCTCGATTTGTGGGTGATCTGAGGTGAGCGGCGCTGACAAGCCACGTCGGCGTCGCTATGATGGACGCTCCATCCCCGTCCGTCTTCTTATCAGGTGATTCATGATTGATGCCGCAACGTTGTTGTTGTTTTCCGGTGCCTGTGTGGCGCTGGCGCTGACCCCCGGCCCGGATATGCTGCTGATCGCTTCGCGCAGCGTCAGCCAGGGGCGGCGCGCCGGTTTCGCTTCGCTGGCGGGCATTCAGCTCGGCACATACTGCCACGCGCTGGCGGCGGCGCTGGGGTTGTCGCAACTGTTCGTCGCGGTGCCGCTGGCTTACGACGCGGTGAGAATGTTGGGCGCCGCCTATCTGCTCTACCTGGCGTGGAAAACGCTGCGATCCGGCAGCAGTCTGCAGGCTTCTGCCGGGTTGCAGGCCGTGCCGACGGCGCGAATTTTCCGGCAGGGACTGTTCACCAACATCCTCAACCCGAAAATGGCGCTGTTCGTGCTGGCGCTGTTCCCGCAGTTTATCGATCCGCGTGCCGGCTCGGTGGTGGTACAGATGCTGGCGCTGGCGACGGTGCTGAATCTGGTGGGGTTGCTGATTAACGGCGGGGTGATCCTGGCGGTCAGCGGCATGAAAAGCCGCTTCGCCGGCCGCCGCTTCAGCGCCCGCTGGCCGAACTACCTGCTGAGCGGCGTATTCGCCGGGCTGGCCTGCAAACTCATTTTCGACAGCCGCCGCTAACCCTCGCGCAGCAGCGCTTCAAACGCCGCGCTGGCCGGTTCGTCCGGCAGCGCGCTGTACATCACCAGCCGCAGGTGGTTCTCTTCGTCGACGATGAAAGAGGCGTGGTCAAAGGTGACCGGGCCGATTGCTGGGACGATGAAGCTGCGCCGCCCCTGGCAACGTCCGTGAATGTCATGCTGCCGCCAGAGCTGGCGGAATTGCGGCGATACCTGCTCCAGCGCCTGTACCCGTTGGCGCATCACCTCATCCTCCGGCGCACGGGCGTAGTCGCGGCGGAAGCTGGCCAGGATTTGCGACGCCTGCGCCCGCCACTCCAGCAGGCGCGCATTGAGCTGCGGATCGGCAAACAGCATCCACAACATGTTGCGCTCTTGCGCCGGGCGCTCGCCGATGGCGAACAGCTGCTGCGCCGCCGGATTCCAGGCGATGATGTCCCAACTCAGGTTCATGACGTAGGCCGGCCGCAGCGTCAAATCGTCCAGCAGGCGCCGCACCAACGGCGAAACCTGGCACCACTGATGCCCAACCGGCACCGGCGGGCGCTGATGCGCCAATAAGAACAGGTGGTAGCGGCCGGCGGCGTCGAGCTGCAGCACCCGCGCCAGATTTTCCAAAAACGTCACCGACGCATTGATTTCCCTGCCTTGCTCCAGCCAGGTGTACCAGGTGAGGCCGACGCCGGCCAGCGCCGCCACCTCCTCGCGCCGCAATCCCGGCGTGCGGCGGCGGCTGCCGCTTGGCAAGCCGACTGACTCTGGTGACAGTTGTTCTCGCTTTTGCCGCAGAAAATCCCCCAGTTCGTGGCGGGTGCGTTCGAGGGTGCGTGGGGGCATGTCGGCCGTCCTGTTGCTGTCAGTAATAGTATAAATGGCTATATAGTAACAGTTTAAACCTTGTTCCATACTGCGGCCATCATAATCTCTGGAGGTGGTATGGAACATTCATTATCTCGTGAGCGGCGAGGGCTGCCCGGCCTGCCGGTGCTGCTGTTGGGCGGGTTCGTCACGGTGTTCGATCTGTTCGTGGTCAACGTGGCGGCGCCGGTGATCCAGCGGCAGTTCGCCGCCGATTTCGCCGGGATCGGTTTGATCGTCGCCGGTTATGAGTTGGCGTTTGGGGTGCTGTTGATCGCCGGTGGGCGTCTGGGCGATCGCTTCGGGCGTCGGCGCTTGTTCAGCCTCGGCATGCTGGGATTCACGCTGAGCTCCCTGTTGTGCGGGCTGGCGGGATCGCTCGGCCTGCTGATCGCCGCGCGTATTCTGCAGGGGGCGACGGCGGCGCTGTTGTTCCCGCAAATTTACGCCTTGATGCGGGTCCTGTACGCGCCGCAACAGCGGCGGCGCGCCTTCGCTTGGCTGGGCATGACGCTGGGATTGGCGGCGATCTTCGGCCAGATCCTCGGCGGATTTATCATCGAGGCTAACCTGTTCGGCAGCGGCTGGCGCATGATCTTTTTGATCAATTTGCCGATCGGCGCACTGGCGCTGTGGGCGGCGCGGTGCATTCCCGAATCGCGGGTGGCGCAGGCGCAGCGGTTGGACGGCGTTGGCCTGTGGCTGGCGGCGACCGGCCTGTCGCTGTTGCTGCTGCCGCTGCTGGAGGGGCCGGCGCGCGGCTGGCCGTGGTGGATAGCGCCGATGTTGGCGTTAGCGATGCTGACGCTGTGGGGCTTCCTGCGTTGGGAGCGCCGTCTGGCGCAGCGCTGCGGCGATGCAGTGCTCGATCCGGCGCTGTTCCGTCAGGCGGGCTTCGCACCGGGTATGGCGGTGGTGCTGGCGATTTATGCCACCGCTTCCTCGTTTTTCTTGTGTTTCGCACTGCTGCTGCAGGCGGGGGCGGGGCTGACGCCTTTTCAGGCGGGCAGTCTGTTCGCCCCGGCCAGCGCGGCCTTCATGCTGGCCTCGATGTTGGCGCCCCGGCTGGCGCTGCGTTGGAGCAATGGCGTACTGAGCGTGGGCGTGGCGATTTACGCCGCCGGGTTGGCGCTATTGATGGCGCAGGCGCTGTGGGGTGAGGCGCTGGCGCACCCTCTGCGGCTGCTGCCGGGGTTAGTGGTGCTGGGATTCGGTCAGGCGCTGAGCATGACGCCGCTGCTGAATCTGGTGCTGGGTTTGGCGCCGGAGCGGCAGGCGGGCATGGCGGCGGGTCTGGTTGCCACCGTGCAGCAGGTGGGGGGCGCGCTGGGCATCGTGGTCAGCGGCGTCGCTTTTGTGCCGCTGTTGGCGAGCGGCGGCGCAGCGGAGCGCTATGCCCAGGCCTTTGCCGGCGCCATGGTATTTAATCTGTTGGCGATGGGCATCGCCCTGCTGTTGTTAAACCGGATCACTCGAAATACTCAGAAAGCGGATCTTAAGTAGGCCGCCGGCGGGTGCTTTACTGTTGTCATCATGAGAGAGCGATAAGGAGCCACACTGATGTTTCAACCCGCCACATTTCGCGAAGACAATCTGGATGCCCAACTGGCGCTGGTGCGCGCCCACCCGTTGGGGCTATTGGTCAGCCACGGCGAGCAGGGATTAACGGCCGATCCGCTGCCGTTTCTGGCCGATGTCGAACAGGGGCAGATCCGGCTGCGGGCGCACCTGTCGCGCGCCAACGCTCACTGGCGACGGCTGCAGCACGCGGCGGAATGCCTGGTGATTTTTCAGGGCGTGGAGGGCTATGTGTCGCCCGGCTGGTACCCGAGCAAGTGCCAGACCGGCAAAGTGGTGCCGACCTGGAACTACAGCATGGTGCAGCTGTATGGCGTGCCGACGGTGACGGACGATCCGGCCTGGCTGCGCCGCCAGCTGATCGACCTGACGGCACAACAGGAAGGGCGCCGCCCGGCGCCCTGGCGGCTCGACGACGCGCCGGCCAACTATATCGCCGCACAGCTTAAAGGCATCGTCGGTATCGAGATCGCCGTTACCCGGCGCGAAGGCAAATGGAAAATGAGCCAGAACCGCAGCGCCGACGATGCCGGCGGGGTGATCGCCGGGCTGCGCGAGGGCGATGACGCGCAGCGGCGACTGGCGGCGGAGGTTGAGCGGCGGCGCGGATAGGGTATGCTAACCGAAGAGTGAGCTGAGGGAACCTTCGGATGGATTACACCAAAATTATCAAAGAAATAGGCCGCGGCAAAAATCATGCGCGCGACCTGGACCGGCAGACCGCCTTTGAGCTGTATCAGGCGATGCTGGCCGGGGAGGTCCCCGAGCTGGAGCTGGGCGGCATTCTGATCGCACTGCGCATCAAGGGCGAAGCCGAAGAGGAGATGCTGGGCTTCTATCAGGCGATGCAGCAGCAGGTGTTGCCGCTGCAGGCGCCGCAGGGGCGGCCATTGCCGGTGGTGCTGCCGAGCTACAACGGCGCGCGCAAGCAGGCCAACCTGACGTCGCTGCTGGCGCTGCTGCTGGCGAAAGTGGGCCTGCCGGTGGTGGTGCACGGCGTGCTGGACGACAGCACCCGCGTGACCAGCGCCGAGATTTTCCGCGCTCTGGGGCTGCCGTGGTCGGAACAGGCTGCTCACGCCCAGCGGCGTCTCGATAACGGCGAGGCGGTATTCATGCCGGTTTCCACGTTGTCGGCGCCGTTGGCGCGGCAGCTCGGATTGCGTTGGCGCATGGGGGTGCGCAACAGCGCCCATACGCTGGCCAAGCTGGCGACGCCGTTCGGCGAACAGGATGCGCTGCGCCTCGCCAGCGTCTCTCACCCGGAGTATGTTGGCCGGGTGGCATCGTTTTTCCGCCAAATCGGCGCCCGCGGGCTGCTGATGCACGGCACCGAAGGTGAAGCCTACGCCAACCCGCTGCGCTGCCCGCAAATTCACCACATCGTCGGCGGCGAACAGCACGTATTGCTGGAGCGCACCTTGCAGGATGAAACGCCGGCATTGCCGGCGGCGAAAGACGCGGAAACCACCGCACGCTGGACCGAGCGCTGCCTGGCGGGCGAGGTGGCGATCCCGCAGGCCATCCAGCGGCAGGTCGCCTGTTGCTTGGTGGCCGCCGGCGAGAGCGAGACGCTCGAGCAGGGGCTGCAGCGCCTGCGTCAGGCCTAAGCGCGACTATACTGGGATATTTCCTCATCGGCTGAGAAGGACGGTTATGCAACAGGCTCTCGATTACTTCAATCAATTGAACCAGGATTACCTCGACGTTCACCGCGCCAAAGAAGAGCTGTTCTGGCAAAACTACATGGGCACCGGCGATGAAGGCGTGTCGGCGCGCTTTTCCGCCGCGGAAAGCGCCTATAAGCGCTTTATCGCCGAACCGCGCCGGCTGGCCGAGATCCGCAATCTGCTGGCCGGATTGGAAACGCTGCCGCAGGAGGCGCAGCGCGATGCGCTGATCCACGGCCTGCAAGGCTGGCTGCGTTTCTTCGACTGTAACGCCATTGAAGATCCGCAGGCGCAGGCGCTGTTGGATCAGATCATTCACGCCGAGTCCGATCTCTACTCGCGCCGCAAGGGCTATCAGGTCACACACCTGAACGCCGACGGCCAGCGGGTGGCGGCCTCGCTCGGCGAGCTGCTGACCAACCAGGCGACCAACCCGAACGAAGACTACCGCCGCAGTTCGCAGCAGGCGCTGCGCGACCTGGAGCAATGGCTGCTGCATAACGGCCTGCCGGAGCTGATCGGCCTGCGCAACCGCTTTGCGCGCCAGATGGGCTATCGCAACTATTTCGACTACAAGGTGAACAAAACCGAGCGCATGACGCCGGAGCAGCTGTTCGCCATTCTGGATCGTTTCGAGCGGGAAACCCGCGAGGCCAACGCGCGCAGCCTGCAACAGCTGGCGGCCGACAAGGGCGGCCAGGCGCTGGAGCCGTGGAACGTCCGCTTCGCCAGCGCTGGCGACGTCACCCGTCAACTGGATCCTTACTTCCCGTTTTCTCGTTCGCTGGAACGCTGGGTCGACAGCTTCAAACGCCTGCACATCGGCTTTGGCGGCGCCGAGATGAACCTCGATCTGCTGGTGCGCAAAGGCAAGTATGAGAACGGCTTTATGCACGGCCCGGTGCCGCCGTTTGTGCGCCAGGGGGAATGGGTGCCGGCGCGCATCAACTTCACCAGCCTGGCGCAGCCGGGGCAGGTGGGCAGCGGCGCTTACGGGCTCAACACCCTGTTCCACGAGGGCGGCCACGCGGCGCACTTCGCCAACATTCGCCAGAATGCGCCGTGCTTCTCGCAGGAGTTCCCACCGACCTCGATGGCCTATGCCGAAACCCAGTCGATGTTCTGCGACAGCCTGCTGGACGACGCCGACTGGCTGAAACGCTATGCGAAAAACGCCGCCGGCGAAGCGGTGCCTGATGCGCTGATCGAGGCCGGCATCGCGGCGCGCCAGCCGATGCGTGCGTTCAACGAACGCCACATCCTGCTGGTGCCGTACTTCGAGTGGGCGCTGTACCAGTGGGATGACGAGCAGCGCACGCCGGAAGCCATTACCGCGCTGGCGCGCGAGGTCGAGCAAAAGATCCTCGGCATCAGCGGCAGCCCGCGTCCGACGTTGGCGATCCCGCACCTGCTGTCGCTAGAATCCGCCTGTTCCTACCAGGGCTATCTGCTGGCGATGATGGCGGTAGAGCAAACCCGTCACTTCTTCCTGCAGCGCGACGGTTACCTGACGGACAACCCGGCCATTGGCCCGGATCTGGCGCAACACTACTGGTTGCCGGGCAACAGCGTCAGCCATGACGACACGCTGCGCAGCCTGACCGGCGAAGGGTTTAATCCTGACTATCTGGCGCAGGCCTGCAACCAGACGGTGGCACAGGCGTGGCATGAGGCGCAGCAGACGATGGCCGCCGCGGCCAAGCGCCCGCAGCCGCCGGCAGATTTCGATTTGCAGGCGCACATCCGGGTGGTGGATGGCGAGACGGTATTGGCGGACAACGCCGAGGGTGACGAGCGGATGTGCCGCGACTTCGCTGCGGCGATAGAGGCGCGCTTGCCTTAAGGCTGACAATAAAATCCACGCCGCGGCGTGGATTTTATTTAATGATAAAAACCGGGCGCTATTTTATTCGAAATAGACGTCGGGATTATCGGCCAGAGACACGAAGCTCTTGGTGTTTCTATCCAGCGTGCGAATTTCGCCGCTTTCGATGTCGTACACCCAGCCGTGCAGGCGCAGCCCACTGTTGCGCAGACCCACCGCCACAGAAGGGTGGGTTTTGATATTATTTAGCTGAGCAATAACGTTCTCTTCCACCATAGCGTTCACTTTGTCTGTTTCGCTATCCCAGGTTTTCTTCTCGACCACCGCTTTGGCCGCATCCGCGTAGTGCAGCCAGTGGGCAACGGCAGGCATGGGATCGAGGCACTGACAGGATGCGATAGCCTTCATGGCGCCACAGTTTGAGTGGCCACAAATCACGATATCAGTCACGCCCAGCGCCACCACCGCGTATTCGATAGTCGCAGAAACCCCACCCGGCTCCGGGCCAAAGGAAGGGACGATGTTACCGGCGTTACGGATAACGAAAAGCTGCCCAGGTTCTTGCTGCGTCACCAGCTCGGGCACCAGACGGCTGTCAGAACAGGAGATGAAAAGCGCTTTAGGATTTTGGCTGGAGGCCAGGCTGCGAAAGAGTTCCTTACGCTGCGGGAAAATCTCTTTCTGGAAACTGAGGAAACCTTCAATGATATGTTGCATACAACGCTCTCTGCATCTGTAGTCTGCGTAACATGATAATCATCCTCTCCCGTTAGTCCAGCAATGGGGTGGTAAAAAAATGTGTGCTTAACTGCCTGCAAACCCCATTAAATAAAGGGTTTCTGCCTGTTGGCGACGGTATTTTCCGGGTCGTTGACGCGTGGGTTGCTGACAAAGCGGACGATAGGAAAATTGCTGTCGTACCCATTCAGCGCTGACGTACGCGAACATAAAAAAAGCCCGCCGGGATGATATCCGGCGGGCTTTTTGACGTCTGGGGCGGCGATTATTTGTAGATAACCGCGGTGGCGTGCATCAGGTTATTGCCGCTGGTAGAGGTGATGGTGAAAGCCTTGGCGCCTACGGCATCGGCTTTGGCGGCCAGCTGAGAGGTCAGGCTGCTCAGGTCGGTTGCGCCGCTGGCGACGATCACGCCGGCTTTTTCGAATTGGGCGGCATCCTGGGCGCTGACGTGTTCAGCGGCAAAAGTGGTGAAAGAAACGGTGGCCAGAGCAATAGCAGCAGCAAAAGTTTTGATGGTTTTCATGTTCGTCATTCCTGTCAAAGTGAATTAGGGAGAAAGGGTTTGCCTTTCGATGGGAAGATTATTGCGCAGTGACAGGCGGGATGAAATCGGAGAGTGTTGATAGTTTTATTCAGAATTTTTGATTATTAATTCCCCCCGTTTATCTTCTGCATAAACGGGGGAAACGATCAGCGTGACGGGCGCGTCAGATCGAAACGGTGCTGTTCGGAAATGCCGTAGTAGGCGGTCGGGCCGCCGGCGCGCAGGATAGGTTCGGCGGCGGCGGTCTGGTAGACGCCGTGTTCATCCAGCAGCGCCGGATCGAGATGCACCGCCACCACCTCGCCCAACACCAGCCAGGTCTCCACCTGTTCCCCGGCGGCGGTTTGCAGTTGGATGCATTGGGTCAGCCGGCATTCGAAGTTCACCGGGCTTTCGGCCACGCGCTCGGCTTTGACCCGGCGCCCGGGCAGCGGCGTAACGCCGGCGAAGGCGAATTCGTCCTCACCGCGCGGCAGGGTGATGGAACTGTTGTTCATCGCTTCCGCCAACGGGCGCGTCGCCAGGTTCCAAACGAACTCGCCGGTTTCTACGATATTCGCTACGCTGTCTTTCCAGCCGGTGCTGGCGAAACCGATGATCGGTGGACGGTAGTTGAAGCAGTTGAAAAAGCTGTAGGGCGCCAGATTACGCAAGCCGGCGGCGCTACGGGAAGAGATCCAGCCGATGGGGCGCGGGCCGACGATGGCGTTCAGCGGATCGTGCGGCAGGCCGTGGCCGGCGGCGGGTTCATAATAATAGCGAGATTCACGGTTCATGGGGGACCCTGCGGCAATCGATGAAGCTTTCATTGTGCCGGGTTTCCCGCCGCTGCGCCATTGCGGGCCGGATGTGTTATCTTACGCGCCGGAAATCCCTTCAAGAGAGCCCGTCACGGTGGAAAAAAAGAAAACCTTCCCGCAGCAGAAAAGCGGCCTGCATCCGCGCAACCGTCATCGTTCGCGCTACGACTTCCCGGCGCTGATCGCCAGCTGCCCGGCGCTGGCGCCGTTCGTGAAACCGAACGCCTGGGGCGATGTATCGGTGGATTTCGCCGATCCGGCGGCGGTGAAAATGCTCAACCGTGCGTTGCTGCAACACTTTTACGGCATCGAACACTGGGATATTCCGGCGGACTACCTGTGCCCGCCGATCCCCGGCCGCGCCGACTATCTGCACCACCTGGCGGATCTGCTGGCGACCAGCAACGGCGGCGAGATCCCGCGCGGCAAGGGCGTGGCGATCCTCGACGTCGGCGTCGGCGCCAACTGCATCTACCCGATCGTCGGCCTGCGCGAATACGGCTGGCGTTTCACCGGGTCTGAAATCGATCCGGTGTCGCTCAACGCGGCCAAGATGATCGTCGAGATGAACCCGACGCTGCGCAATAGCGTGCGTCTGCGGCTGCAAAAACAGCCTGAGCTGATTTTTAGCGGCATCATCGGCGCGGCCGAGAAATTCGACGCCACCCTGTGCAACCCGCCGTTCCACGCGTCCGAGCAGGAAGCGCGCGCCAGCACCCGCCGCAAGCTGCATAAATTGGGCAAAGGGGAAGTGGCCGACAAGCCGGTGCAAAACTTCGGCGGCAAGAACAACGAGCTGTGGTGCGAAGGCGGCGAAGAAGCCTTTGTGCGCAAGATGGTGGAAGAGAGCGTCAGCAAGGCCAACAACTGCCTGTGGTTCACTTCGCTCATCTCGAAAAACACCACGCTGCCGGCCATTTATCATGCGCTGAAGGTGGCGGGCGCGGCCGAGGTGCGCACCATCGAGATGGCGCAAGGGCAGAAGATCAGCCGCTTCGTCGCCTGGACCTTCCACGACGCCGAGCAACAGGCCGCCTGGGCAGCCGAACGCTGGCGTTAATCTTCCCGGCGCCGGTTATCCTGCCGGCGCCGACAAAAATCCGCATTTTACCTTTCAATTTTCATCACTTACGTTATTCTCAATACAGTTTTCATAATAAAAATCTTAGGTTGTTGGTTTATTTAAATTCGAATAATTACTTTACTGAATAAATAAATTTAATCCGGTTAAGAGCAATAACCAGAAGGAGCGGCGCTGCCCGTTCCTTCCGCGATGGCACGTCTGCGTGTGGGCGCGGCATGTGGCCAGGAAAAATAAGAAAAGCGCCATCATCTGCCACAAGGACTACACCTTATGCTGTTACGATTCAGTCAGTTAACTACCCACAAAGGCGCCGAGCTGAGCGCGATAGAACACGCCGTTCCGATGATCGTATTTTCGCTCGACGGCACGGTCTTGCGCGCCAACGATCTTTTCCTCAGCACGCTGGGATTTCAACGCGATGACGTGATAGGTCAGCATCACCGTATTTTCTGCGATCCGAACTATGTCGCCAGCCCGTTATATCGCAAACATTGGGAGACGCTGAATAAAGGCCAACCCATCACGGACACCATAAAGCGCATCGCGAAAAACGGCGAGGCGGTGTGGCTGCAGGGCACCTATGCGCCGGTGCTGAATAAACAGGGTAAGGTGGTGGAAATCGTCAAGATCGCCAGCGAAGTGACCGAGCGAGTGACGCAGGCGCAGGAACACCGCAGCCTGCTGGCGGCGTTGAATCGCTCGATGGCGATGATTTCTTTCACGCCGCAGGGCACCATTGTCAGCGCCAACGACAATATGTTGGCGCTAATGGGCTATCGGCTGGAAGAGGCGTGTGGGCAGTCGCATGCGGTGCTGTGCCCGCCGGAGTTCGCCGCTTCCGACGATTATCGGCGGCATTGGCAGCGCCTGGCGCGCGGCGAGTTCATCACCGGGCGTTTTGAGCGCGTCAACCGGCGCGGTGAACGGGTATGGCTGGAGGCCAGCTATAACCCGATCCTCGACAACGACGGCCAGGTGGTGAAAGTGGTGAAGATTGCCCAGGACATCACCCGGCTGATGCAACAGCAGCAGCACGAAGAAGAGATGGTGCGTAACGCGCATCATCTGTCGCTTGACACCGATCGGCAGGCGGCGCAGGGTGCGGTCATCGTACAGCAGGCGGTGAAGGGCATGCAGCAGGTCGAAGCGGCGGCGCGCGAAACGTCGGACGTGGTCACCGAGCTCGGTAAGTGCTCTCAGCAGATCGGCACCATCGTCGAAGCCATTCGTAAAATCGCCTCCCAAACCAACCTGCTGGCGATTAACGCCTCCATCGAAGCCGCCCACGCCGGTGAGCACGGGCGCGGTTTTGCCGTGGTGGCCAACGAAGTGCGCACGCTGGCGGAGCAGTCGCGCAAGGCGGCGACCGAGATCGAACGCATGACCAAGTCTATCCAGCAGGGCGTAGCGGCGGCGATCGCCGGCATGGCGACCTGTGTGGAACAGGCTGGCGGCGGCGTGGCATTGACCCATGACGCCGGAGAAGTGATCAACCAGGTCAACATCGGCATGCACGACGTCGTGAAGCTGATGCAAGCATTTACGTCAGTGAAGCAGGGCGACGCGCTGCACTGAGTGTGCCGGGCGCCGCCCCTAAAAGCGGGGCGGCGTTTGCCTCTTCCTACCGATTCCTGCGCCGTTGAGCTGCGGTTCAATTTTATCGGTCTATGCTAGACTTGAAAATGAACGAACGTTCGTTCATTTGTTGATGTCAATTTGTGGCGCCAGGCGCCCCTTCACCGTTTCGGGAGCTGACGATGGGAAATCGAGAAAAGATTGTCGAGGCCGCGCTGCACAGCTTTACCCATAAGGGATTTCACCAGACCAGCATGCGAGATATCGCGCAGGCAGCGGGCGTCAGCGTCGGCAACCTCTATAACCATTTTTCCGGCAAGGAGGCGTTGATCGGCGAAATTGCGCTGCTGGAAAACGGCATATTCGCCGAGTTCGCCGCCGGATTGCGGGCCGACAGAACGCGGCCGAAACAGGCGCTGTCGGCCTTTTTCACCGCCTATCACGCCTTTGTCGCCGAGCCGGCCAATGTGCAACTGTCGGCGGAGATCGTGGCGGAGGTGGCACGCAACCCGGCGTTGGCCGAGCCGTTCAGCGCCAACCAGCGGCAACTGATTGAGGCGCTGGCGACGACGATCGCCGAGGCTCAGCAAACCGGTGAGATCGCAGCGGCGATAGCGCCGTTACCGCTCGCGCAGCTGGTGCTGGACGTGATCGAAAGCCAGGCCTGGCGGCAGGCGATCTTTGCGTCGCCTGCGCCGGAGGAGACCGCGCCGGTGCGGCTGTTGGAGCAGCTGCTCTACCGCCAACCCTAGACGAGGTTGATATGTTGCATATTGATCCTTATCGCGACGCTGATCGCCTGCAAACGGCGGCGCTGATCTACGCCGCGTTCAGCGACAAGTTTCAGCGCGCGCGCCGTCTCAGCGCCCGCCTTCAGTGGCGTCTGTTCTATCGGCTGTGGAGTTGGCAGCAAAGCGGCAGCCGGGAGCGCAGCTTCGTGGTGAAGCAAGATGAACAGGTGGTAGCGGCCTTTGCGCTCAATGCGGCCGCTGGCGAGAACAACGTCGGGCTGCGTCCGCGCACCTTGCCGATTTGGCGGCTGTGCCGCCGCTATGGCTGGCTGAACGTTTGGCGCATGTATCTGCAAATTGCGGTGCTGCAGCACACTCCGGCGGCCGGTGAGCTGTATCTCTCTTACCTGGCGGTGGCCGAGAACCAGCGCGGTAAAGGGGTGGGCAGGCGGCTGCTGCAGTGGATGAACGACTACGCCGCCGAACAAGGCACAGGCCGGCGTCTGAGCCTGCACGTCAGCCGGCGCAACGTGGATGCGCAGCGTCTGTACCGGCGCTGCGGCTTTCAGGTGCGGCGCGAAGAGCATTACGCCTCGCTGGGCTTACTGTTCGGCCAGGCCGATTGGATATTGATGGAGAAACGCAACGGGGAGGCGACGTGCGCAAAATAGGGCTG
Source organism: Serratia bockelmannii (assembly GCF_051803255.1). NCBI lineage: Bacteria > Pseudomonadati > Pseudomonadota > Gammaproteobacteria > Enterobacterales > Yersiniaceae > Serratia > Serratia bockelmannii. The sequence continues at coordinate 1,505,205 of NZ_CP196512.1, forward strand.
TGCCTCGTGGCGCTGGTTTTGGCGGCGTTTGGCTGGGTGATTTACGTCAACGACTTTCGCTTTGTCACCGAACCGGTCGTGGTGACCGCCGGCGGCAACCGGTTGACCGGCACGCTGGTGTTGCCGCAGCATGCGCCGATCAAGCCCGGTATCGTGGTGTTCGTGCACGGCGATGGGCCGGCTAACGCCAGCCGCGACGAAGGCTATTACGGCATTTGGGAGGCGATGGCGCAGCAGGGCTATGCGGTTTTATCCTTCGATAAGCCGGGCGTTGGCGGCTCCGGCGGCAACTGGCTGCATCAGACCATGGCGGATCGCGCACGGGAAACCGCCGATATCATCGACTGGGCCCGGCGGGACGGGCGCTTCGATGCGCGCTGCGTGGGGCTCTGGGGCACCAGCCAGGCGGGGTGGGTGATGCCGGAGGTGGCGCGTTTGCGCCCCGACATCGCCTTCACGCTGGCGTTGGCGCCGGCGATCAACTGGCTGCGGCAAGGGCGTTATAACACCCGGGCAGCGATGGTGGCGGCAGGGGACAATGAAGCGTCGATCGCCGCGCGCGAGGCGCACTGGCGCCACATTCAAACGCTGCTCGAACAACCGGACGGCTACGCGCAGTACCGCCGTGAGTATGGCGCCACCGCCGCATTGAGCGCCGACCGCTGGCGCTTTATTCGCGCCAACATGGCCAGCGATGCGACGGCGGGATTACGAAATTTCAACACGCCGGTACACCTGATACTGGGCGGGCGTGACGTCAACGTGGACGCGGACGAAACTGAGCGCGTTTATCGGCAAACGGTCCCGGCCTCGCTGTTGACGGTGACGCGCATCGACGAAGCCGACCACGTGATGATCAAACCGCTGTTCGCGCGCCATCCGTGGCTGATCAACGTGGTGGGCCTGTTTGCGCCGCGCTCGGTGCAATACGATGCCTACCGACAGGACGTGGCGGCCTTCCTGGCCGCTCAGCCCTGCGGGCGCGGGCGCTAACCTCAGATCGCCGCGGGCGGCGCCTGTTCTTCGTGCGGCTGCGGCGCGCGGGAGATCTGCATCGCCTGTTGCGGCATGCCGATACCGGCCCGATCGAAATGGATTTTCACCAGCCGGTCGAGGGCGTATTGCACCACCCACTGTTTCAGCGCCTGCGTGCGCACCGTCACGCGGGTGGTGAACGAGCGATCGCCCAGCGCCACCACGCCGTTGAAGACCGGCTCGCCAATCAGGAAATGCTTCACCTGTTCATCCTGCTTCAGCGCCTCGATGGCCTGATGCAGCACCTCATTGACCCGATCGATGTCCTCGTCGCGGCTGACGGTGTAGTTGGCGCGATACACCCCGAACTCACGCGCATAGTTGGCCAGCGTGGTGATCGAAGAGTACGGCACGATGTGATAGACGCCGTAGTCGTCGCGCAGGCCGATCGAGCGGATGGTCATGCGCTCCACGGTGCCGGTGATGCCGCTGACGGTGACATATTCGCCGGTGTTCATGCCGTTTTCAAACTGGATGAACACGCCGGTGATCACGTCTTTCACCAGCGTCTGGGCACCGAAGCTGATGGCCAGCCCCAGCGCGCCGGCGCCCGCCAGCAGCGGCGCGATGTTCAGCCCGACCTGCGACAGTACGATCATCACGGTGATGGTGCTGATAACGATAGCCAGCACGTTGCGAAACAGCGTCAGCAACGTGCGTTCACGCGCGCTCGGCCGCACGCCGTTGCTCAGTTCCAGCGCCAGGCGGTGTTCGATGATGCTGGCCATCAGCGTCCAACTGAAGACGGCGATCAGCAGGATCAGCAGGATATGCACCAGCCCGCCGAGCGTCCGCTGGCCATTTTCGCTGCCCGCCCACTGGTACAGGTTGATCAGGTGCCAGGCGTCGAGCAGAAACAGCGTCACCGCCAGCACCACCATCACCCGCAGTATCTTCAACCCGTTGGGGATGTAGGAGTTGATGCGCCGCTCGAGCATCGGATAGCGCAGATTGACGTCGGTCGGCAGCGAAATGCGGCGGAAAATCCAGCGGGTCAGCATGCCGGACAGCAGGGCGCCGACGCCGACCACCAGCAGGCTTTTCACCGTGGCGCTCATCATAAAGCGTAGGCTGTTGCCGATGTCGAACTGGGACAGCACGAACAACACCAGAAAATAGGCGATCGCCAGCAGGTGCCAGATATGCCCCAGGCCGCGCAGGATCACGCTGAAAAACGCCATCGACCGTTCGGCCAGCAGGTTGATCTGTTGCTGTATCGGTTTGCGGTTGTGCAGGATCAGCCAAATGGCGTACAGCGTCAGCGCCAGCATCACCACCAGGTTGACGGCGGCGGCGGCCGGGTAGCTTATTTGTACCGCCACCACCGGCACCACCACCATCAGGCCATAGCCGATCAGGCCGCTGAGCCAGGCGAGGCGCGTGTTCCAGTAGCGTGCGCTCCGGTCGCTGAAGGGGAAGGGACGCAGGTAGTCGAAGTTAGGGGCGAAAATCAGCCGCAGCACCGCCTTGAAAAATTCAATCACCGCGAAGGCGCTGAGAAACAGGGTCTGCAGCCGCAGAATGGTGGCGCTGTCGGCGTGGACGTGGCGGGCGAACAGATTGCCCGCCGCCAGCGCCAGCAGCAGCACCAGCAGATCGACGGCGAAAGCGCCGAGAATGGCGGCGGGGCGCTTATACCACGGGCCGCGCTGCAGCCGCGCATTGTGCCCCCAACTGCCCATGCGTTTGTACAGCGGCGCGATCAACCGCCGGATCAGGTGGAACAGCGCAAAGGTGACCGCCACCGTCAGCAGAAAGTAGCCCAGCGCGCGGAAAAAGCCGGCGGGATTGAAAACGCGCTTCGGGCCGGAGTCGATCAGCTTTTGCAGCGCGCCGAGCTTCTGGTTAAAGGTGCCGATGCCTTCCTGCGCCAGCGAGTTCAGGCTGTCGCTCAGCGTGGCTGGCGTCGATTCCTCCGACGTTGCCGGCGCTGCGGCGGGGGCGTCGCCGGCGGTCTGTTTCAGGTGATTGATGAGTTCCGCGCGCGCTTTGTCGTCTTGCAGCAGATCGGCCAGCGCGGCGTAGGCGGCCTTCTGCTGCTCGCTCTTGTCGGCGGGCGCAGGCGGCGCGTTTTGCGCCAGCGCCGGTGGTGCGAAGACGCTCAAGGTCAGCAACAGCAGCAGGAAAAGCAGGTGTTCTCGCAGATGAGAACCTCGTCGGGAGTATGCGTTTGGCGGCATTGTTCCTCTCTTTGGCGTTCTGTGATCGGCGGATGTCAGAGCAATACGATGAAAACAATGAATATAGTAGGAAAGGAAACGCGATGGGGCGTGGGAACGCGTGCGGAATGAAAGCGGCGGGCGCGTGGCGCGCCCGCCGTTAAACCGCCAGGATCAGGAAACGTGCTGCAGGAACTCCTGCAGACGCGGGCTTGGCGGATGGTTGATCAGGTCGTGCGGGTTGCCGTCTTCGGCAATCCGGCCCTTATCGATAAAGATCAGGCGCGACGCCACTTTTTCGGCAAAGCCGACTTCGTGGGTGACGATGACCATCGTCATGCCTTCCTCGGCCAGATCCTGCATCACCTTCAGCACTTCGTGGCGCAGCTCCGGATCGAGCGCAGAGGTCGGCTCGTCGAACAGCATCATTTTCGGCTTCACCGCCAGCGCGCGCGCAATGGCCACGCGCTGCTGCTGGCCGCCCGACAGTTCGGACGGGTAGTGGTGGGCGCGCTCCGCCAAACCGACCTTAGCCAGCAGCTCGCGCGCCAGCTTTTCCGCATCGGACTTCTTCGCGCCGCGCACGCGGATCGGGCCAAAGGCGACGTTTTCCAGCGCCGTCAGGTGCGGGAATAGGTAGAACTGCTGGAATACCATGCCGGCTTCCTGGCGGATCAACCGATCGTCCACTTTCGGATCGTTGGCTTTTAGGCCATCGACGATCAGATCGCCGCTGGTCACCTCTTCCAGCTTGTTGATGCAGCGCAGCAGGGTGGATTTGCCAGAGCCGGATGGCCCGATGATCACCACCACTTCGCCTTTGTCGATCTTCAAATCGATGTTGTGCAGCACCTGGGTTTGGCCAAAATGCTTGGAGACGTTTTTAAATTCAATCACAGGATTTTCATCCTTCTTTCCAGACGACGCAGCACGAAGCTCAGCACCAGGGTAATAATCAGGTAGATAACCGCCACGGCGCTCCAGATTTCCAGCGCGCGGAAGTTACCGGCAATAATTTCCTGACCCTGACGGGTCAGCTCCGCCACGCCGATCACGATGAACAGCGAGGTGTCTTTGATGCTGATGATCCACTGGTTGCCCAGCGGCGGCAGCATGCGACGCAGCGCCAGCGGCATAATGACGTAGCGGATGGTTTCGCGGCGCGACAGGCCGAGCGCCAGGCCGGCTTCGCGGAAACCGTTATGAATCGACAGCACCGCGCCGCGGGTGATTTCCGCGATGTAGGCGCCGGAGTTGATCATGATGGTCACCACTGCCGCGGTGAACGGATCGATACGCAAGTCGCTAAATGCCATCGGCAGGGCGAAGTAGATGAACATCACCTGCACCACGATCGGCGTGCCGCGGATCACTTCGATAAACACCAACGCGATGTGGTTGGCGATCCATCCGCCGTAGGTGCGGGCAAAGCCGGCGACGAGGCCGATGATCAGGCCGCCAATCAGACCGAGGACCGAAATCCACAGGGTCATTTTGGCGCCCTCTAACAAGATAGGAATGGCGGGCCAGATGGCGCTCCAGTCGAACTGCATGATATTTCTCCCGGTGATCCCAAACGTGGGTATCAGATACAACGAAGCGCAGGGGGTTAAGCGACCCCCTGTGCTTAAGTTAATAGCTTGCCAAATTCACAGCTTACTTAGGTTCGGTACCGAACCACTTCTTGTAGATTTCGTTATAGGTGCCGTTCTCGCGCAGGGTTTTCAGCGCGCCGTTCACCTTCTCGCGCAGCTCGTCGCTGCCTTTAGGGAAGGCGATGCCATACTGCTGCGCTTCCAGCGAATCGCCGACGGTTTTGAACTTGCCGGCGCCGGCCGTCTTGATGAAGTATAGGATGTTTGGCGTGTCGTGCAGCACCGCATCGGCGCGCTTGGTACCCAGCTCCATGTAGGCGTTGTCGATGTTAGGGAACTGACGCAGATCCTTGGTTTTGATGTGCTGCTTGGCGTAATCCACCGAACCGGTGCCGCTCTTCACCGCCACCACTTTACCATTTAGATCGTCGATGCTTTTCACGCTGTTGTTGTCGGCGTTGACCATTACCAGCAGGCCGCTCTTGTAGTAGCCGTCGGAGAAGTCGATAGCTTTCTTGCGCTCATCGGTGATGGTGATGCCGGCCAGCGCCAGATCGACGTTTTTGGTCTGCAGCGCCGGAATGATGCCGCCGAAGTCCATCGGTTTCAGGGTGTAGTCCAGCTTCAGCTCTTTGGCGACAGCCGCCCACAGATCGATGTCGAAGCCGACGTATTTGTCGCCTTGTTTGAACTCAAAAGGAACGAAAGCGGTGTCGGTGGCAACCACCAGTTTGTCTGCTGCGTGGGAACTTACGGCAAAGGCCAGAGAGAGTGCGGCCAGGGAGACTTTAAAAATCGACTTCATGAGAGGAATTCCTGTACAGGTTGCGGATTACCCATTTTTTATATTGCAGTTGGTGCCATGAAAAAATCGTGCCATGTTTTCAACTACTATAAAAACAAAGAGTTACTTCGTGATGTTGTGCCGAAAAGGCGAATTGTTATGGTTGTGCACCACAATGAGGCACCGAAATGGTGCGCAAGAATTATCTTGGTGCACGGGGCTATCATTAACCAAATTTTGGCTGTGAAACAACCGTTCTTTAACGTTTTTGCTTCAATATTGATAACTAACTCTAACTTTCATGATGCACCGACGGTGCAAGCGGGGGCCGCGAGAGGAGAAAAAGGGGAGCAGATAATGCTAACGCAACTGGCTGTCTTTGCTGCCGCGCCGGTTGTACAGGCTATTGGCCGCGTGTTTTTTGTCTTGTTCTGCCTGGCAGGCGAGACAAAAACGCACGCCTGTTAACGCCTTGCGGCGCGCCTCGGGGATCGGTTCTCCGCATTCCTGGCAATAGCGTTCGCTCTCGCCATGCCCGAGCGCATCACGCGCACGCTGCACCGCATCGTCGACGGTGGAGTCAATCTGATCTTGTACGGCGCCGTCTGCCGCCCAGCCGCTGGCCATCATCACCTCCTAACAAGGGAACCCTACCGTTTAATATGGGCCGTTTTTTGCACAATTCAACGACCGCGCAAAAGAAAACAGGCCGGGCGAAGCCCAGCCTGTTCTGCCCGGCACGACGGGCGGTCTGCAACGCGTTGCGGCGTTATTCGATATTGGATTCGATGAACCACAGGAACTTGTCCAGATCGCGCGATGCGGCGGTGAACATGTCGGCGGTGTCTTCATCTTCCACTTCGGTAATGGCCTTACGGATGTCATTCGCCACCGCGCCGTAGCGATCGGCCAGCGCTTTCAGGTGTTCTTGCACGCTGTGGATATTGGTCGGATAGCTTTTCAGCGGCGTCTGATCGTTAACGACCTGTACGGTGCCCAGCGCCACGCCGCCCAGTTGCACTACGCGCTCGGCGAAGGTGTCCTGATGCTCGATGATGGCGGTACGGAAGCCGTCCAGCATTTCATGAACCGCGATGAAGTTCGCACCGCGCATGTTCCAGTGCGCCTGTTTGGTGATCAACGAAAGATCGATAAATTGCACGACCTGATGGTTCAGCGCCTTGATGGCGGCCAGTTTGACTTTTTCGTCCAGATCGTTACGGGTATACAGCAGATCAGAAGATTTCGTTTTCACCAGTTTAGCGGTACTCATATCAGATATCCTCTTGATTAGTCGTTGTCCTATTTCGTTACGGGATCAATTATAGCAGGGGTATTTATTTTTGCCGTACGAAAATGGCTATTGCACAAATAGGCTTGGTCTAATGTCAATATTTTAATTTGGTTTGTGTTTCTATGTAATGCAATGAATTTAATTGCTATTTTTATTTTTTTGTTATTGTTTTGGTTAGTGACGATTTATCCCTGTTATCTTATTTTCTGCGGATAGGCTGATTCGACTAAATATCCATATTGTTATCGTGCTGTTAATTGTAAGCCTATTCAGATTGATAGCCGTAATTGATGCGGTTAAAGTAAGGGAATTATCCCAGTTTTTATTGGCGAGTGATGAAAATTAACGTCGTCGGCACCAGCGGCAGCGGTAAAAGCACCCTGGCGCGTCAATTGGCGGAACGGCTTGACGTTCCCTATATCGAGATGGACAGCCTGTATTGGCGGCCCGAGTGGCAGGGTACGCCCGATGACGCGTTCCTGGCGCGGTTAGAGCAGACGCTGGCCGAAGCGGGAGGAGGCTGGGTGCTGGACGGCAACTACAGCCGCACGCAACCGATTAAGTGGCGCGAAGTCGATTATATCCTGTGGTTGGACTACGGCTTCTGCCGCACGCTGTGGCAGGCCGTGCGCCGGGCGTGCCGACGCGCGGCCAGCAAACGTGAGCTGTGGCCGGGCACCGGCAATCGTGAAAGTTTCCGCCGTTCTTTCTTCAGCCGTGAGTCGATCGTGCTCTGGACGATCCGCACTTACTCGAAGAACCGGCGAAAATACCTGGCGGAGATGGCCCGTACCGATGTAGGGCGCCATTTCAAGCGCTTGCGCTCTCCCCGCCAGGCCGCCGATTTTCTACGGGCGCTGCCGCAGGGTCACAGCAGCAGGCGGTGATGGATCCTCACCACCGCTTTCTTAATGTGCTGCGGGCGCTGCCACAGGCAGCCGGTCTTGTGCGGTTCCATCTGGAAAAAGATCGCGAACATACCGTGCGTCATGTGCAGCGTTTGCGGGTGGCGTTTAATGTCCAGCAGCAGCAGATCGCTATTTTCCGCGTGGGGGTGTTCACGATGCCCGTTGCCCGCCAGGCCGTATTCGATTCGCTCTTCACCGCTGATCAGCAGATGCAGCGCGATGTATTCCTGATGCATTTCGGCGCGCTTTTCCGCCGCCGGCGCGGTGGTCAGCGTCATCACGTCCATAAAGATGTTGTCGCCGTCTATCGGGTGATGCCCCAGCGCCAGCTCGGGCAGGTCGCATCGGCGCAACTCGGTCAGGGTTGAAACCAGCGCCGGCGCGAGTCCGCGGCCGAAGCGTGGGTTGAACAGGCTGTTGTGAATCACTGTTATTCTCCATGTGAGCGAAAGTCCAAAGAGCCTGCGATACAGGCTAAGGGGAAGTATGCCGACTTGTCACGAGGAAAACAGTTAACCCGCCTGCATTCCGACGTTGCGGTCTGCAGGCGGGTCGGGCGATCAGGAAAGGCTTTCGAGGCGAGGTTTGGGGCGAATGGTGAGGGCGGAGCCCATGGAGGCGGCGATGATCGCCGCCAGCGCCAGCCATTGCACGCCGCTCAGGTGTTCGCCGAGGAACAGCATGCCGGATAACGCCGCCATCGCCGGTTCCAGGCTCATCAAGGTGCCGAAGGTGCGCGCCGGAATTTTGGGCAGCGCGATGATCTCCAGCGAATAAGGCAGCGCGGTGGAGAGGATGGCTACCGCCAGGGCTATCGGCAGAATCTCAACGTTGAACAGCACGCTGCCGGTTTGCCAGGCGCCGATCGGGCAGAACACCAACGCGGCGATCAGCGAGCCGAGCGCCACCGTGCCGGGGCCGTGATCGCCGCCGGCCTTCTGGCCGAAGATGATATAGACCGCCCAGCAGGCGCCGGCGCCGAGCGCGCAGGCGGCACCGAAGGGGTCTATCCCGCCCACGCCGTGGCCGAGCGGCAGCAGGAACCATAATCCGGCGATCGCCAATGCCACCCAGAGGAAGTCGATCGGCCGCCGCGAGGAGAACATGGCCACCGCGAGCGGGCCAGTAAACTCCAGCGCCACGGCGATGCCGAGCGGCACGGTGCGCAGCGACAGGTAGAACAGGTAGTTCATCGCGCCGAGCGACAGGCCGTAAATCAGTAGCGGCAAGCGGCTACCGGCGGCGATGCGCATACGCCATGGGCGGAAGATAATGAACAGAATCAGGGTGCCGATGAAAAGACGCAGCGTCGTAATGCCTTCCGCACCCACGATCGGGAACAGGCTTTTGGCCAACGAGGCACCGCTCTGGATAGACACCATGGCGATGATTAACAGACAGATAGGCAGCAGCGCGGAGGGCGCTCTGCCGGAAGTAGATAACGACATCCTTAACGGGCCTTTTATGCGCCGTTCCTCAGCCTTGAGAAAACGGTCGAAACGGGGATGCGAGCAGTGTAAATGAAATGGCGAAAATCTGTCTGAGAAAAGCGCGCATCGCGGTGAAATCCACCGATCCTCGGATGAGATGGGGTGAATTTGGTCAAAAAGTGCGCTTTTTCTTAAGAATTATCTGGATATTAAATTGGTGATTTTTGTCACAGAAAGCCGTAGAATATGGCCGAAAATAGAGCGAAAAGAAGCAGATACACTGTTCTTGAAATCTTCTGTTACACGATATAAAGCATTAGACACTCATTTCAAGGCAGAGTTTCACGCTAATTTTTGTTATATTTTCAAAGCATGAACAAATGGATGTACTTAATAATAAAACGCGTTTGAGGTGGTTATGAAAAAAATTGCATGTCTTTCCGCAGTAGCAGCTTGCGTATTAGCAGTTAGCGCAGGTACCGCATTCGCTGGTCAGAGCACCGTATCCGCTGGCTATGCGCAGGGTGATTTCCAAGGCGTTGCTAACAAGGCCGACGGTTTCAACCTGAAATACCGTTACGAGTTCGACAACAACCCACTGGGCGTAATCGGTTCCTTTACCCACCTGGAAAAGGACGGTTCTCAGGACGGTTTCTACAACAAAGCTCAGTACAACTCTATCTCTGCCGGTCCAGCATACCGCATCAATGACTGGGCGAGCATCTACGGTCTGGTTGGTCTGGGTTACGGTAAATTCACTACCAACGCTCAGAACGGTACTTCTCGTCACGATACCGCTGACTACGGCTTCACCTACGGTGCCGGTCTGCAGTTCAACCCAATCGAGAACGTTGCCCTGGATGTCGGTTACGAGCAGAACCGCATTCGTAGCGTTGACGTTGGCACCTGGAACGTTGGCGTAGGCTACCGCTTCTAAGTGTGTTCGTGCCTGAGGGCATGAACCTGCGGCAGCTTTTGTCGCACCGATAAAAAATCCGCCTCCGGGCGGATTTTTTTTATCTGTTATCGGCTGCCGCGCCCCGTCGGCTGTGTCGAAAAGCGCGCGCTGCGGGCATCGCGTTCATAGCCTTGCGGTTCGGTCAACAACCCGTACAGCTCGGGGCGGCGTCCGTAAATCCAGCGGCGGCCGGTGCTGAGCGGGATCAGCGTCAGATCGAGATCGGCGCTGACCAGCCGGTCTTCCGCCGCCCAGGTCTCCGCTACGATGCGGCCGTAAGGATCGAGGATCATCGCGTTGCCGGTGCGTATTTCATCGTCATCTCGGCCCACGCCGTTGCTGAACAGCAAGAACAGCCCGTTGTCGTGAGCGCGCGATGGCAGCCAGCGCATTAGCCAGCCGCGGCCGTGTTCGCCGCGAAAGGCGGCTTCTATCGCCTGCGGATCTTCCACCCGCCGCTGCCACAGCGCCTGCGGGATCGGCTTCATGCCGTGCGGGCTGCGCGAATGGGTGCCGCCGGTCTGGTGCGGGGCGATCAGCACGTCCGCGCCCAGCAGCGCCGTTGCGCGCACATTCTCCACCAGATTGTTGTCCCAACAGATCAATACGCCCACGCGTACGCCCCAGGGGGTATCGAACACCGTATAGCGGTCGCCGCTGGCGATAGCCGGGTGCTCGAAGGCGTGCAGTTTGCGGTGCACATGCAGTTCGCCGTCCGGCAGACAAACGGCATAGGCGTTGTAACACCGGCCATCATCGCCCAGCTCGATCAGCCCGACGCCAATCGCCATGTTGTAACGCTCAGCCAGCGGGCGAATGCGCGCCAGCGAGGGGCTGCTCACGATCGGCTCCGCCAGCGCCCGCACTTCGGCGTCGGACAGATGGCGCACGTGCCAATAGCCGGTGACGCACATTTCCGGGAAGGCCAGCAGCTGTACCTGCTGCTCGGCCGCCTGAGCGATAAAGCGCTCCATGGTCGACAGGTTGTAATTTTTATCGTTGGCGCGATGCTGGAATTGCACCGTGGCGGCGCGTAATGAGATGGTCATGGTGTCTCTCCGGTTAGGGTCTGCGTTGATTACAGCAGGCGAATTGATTACTGTATAATCAATTAAATTCCCTATTTGATAACTTAATGGAATGGATATAAAACAACTGCGCGCCCTGGTGGCGCTGGCCGAGCAGGGCAACTATCGTCAGGCGGCGAGCCGGCTATGCATCAGCCAACCGGCGCTGAGCAAGCAAATTCAGGCGCTGGAAACCCAGCTCGGCGTTCGATTGTTCGAGCGTGGCCGACAGGGGGCGGTGCTCACCGCCGGCGGGCAGCGGCTCTACCCGGAGGCGCAGGTGCTGGTGGCGCAGTACCAGCAGTTTCAGCAGCGCGCTCGGCGGGTGGCGCTCGGGGAAGCGGGGCGGCTGTCGCTGGGATTTGGCCTTTCCAGTTTTCATCTGGCACCGCAGCTGGTGGCCGCCTTTCGCCAACGGTTCCCCGAGGTAGCGATCGGCCTGGAAGACTTGCCGTCCGAACGCCAGTATCAGCTGTTGCTGCAGGGAGAGTTGCAGGCGGGGTTCGTGCGCTTGCCGGTCAATACGCCGCTGTGCGGCGTCGCGTTGTTGAGCGATCGGTTGGTGCTGGCTGCGCCGGGTGCGCTGGCGCTACGTGCCGACGACCTGATGGCGCGTTTCAATCTGCTGCCGCTGTTGCAGTTGACGCCGAAACGCGGGCGCGGGCTGAGCGATCAGTCGCTGCGGTTTATCGCCGCTCACCGGTTGACGCCGAACGTGGTGCAGCAGGCCGGTGATATCCAAACGTTGTTGGCGCTGGTCGCCGCCGGCGTCGGTGTCGCGCTGCTGCCGCACAGCATCACGCATATCGCGCCGGCCGGCATCGACATTTTACCGCTGAGCGGCGAGGAGACGGAGTGGCAGGTCGGTATCGCCTGGGATCCGCAGCGCACCGACGCGCTGCGGGACAACTTCATTCAGACGGCGTTGGCGGTGCAACGCGCTTAGGCATTCAAAGCGGGCAATGCATCACCACGATCGGGCTCTGGTGATACTCGCTGCGGTGGCTTTCGCTGAAGCCGACCTTTTTCGCCAACGCCAGCGAAGCCTGGTTTTCAGGCGAGATGATGCAGACGGTTTTTTCCCCCGGCAGGTGCGTTTTCCCCCAGGCCAGCGCCGCCCGCAGCGCCTCGGTGGCATAGCCTTTGCCGTGCGCCGAACTCACCAGCGTCCAGCCCATCTCCGGCGCATCGAGCGCTGGGGTGATGTCGCGCAGGAAGTCGGAGAAGCCGATGCTGCCGAGATACTCGCCGCTCTGTTTGTCACGCACCGCCCAATACCCGTACCCCAACAGCGCCCAGTGGCCGACGTAGCGCATCAGGCGCCCCCAGGAGTCTTCTCGGTCGCGCGGGGTGCCGCCGATATAGCGTACCACCAGCGGATCGGCCCACAGAGCGGCCAGCGAGTCGAAGTCGTCCAGCGTGTGTGCGTCCAGCCGCAGGCGTTCGGTGACAAGCGTTGGCGCGGTGTTGATTACGGTCATGTTGCTGCTCCTGCACAGGGTGAAAGGCGATGAAAAACAACGGCGTTCAGTATGCCAGAGAAATCACACCGCCAGCCACAATAGCCAGGTGAACAGAAAGCCGCTCAGACCGAGCAGGGTGGTCAGCACCGTCCAGGTCTTCAGGCCATCGGCCACCGACAGCCCCAAATAGCGCGTGACGATCCAAAAACCGGAGTCGTTGACGTGGGAAAGCCCCAGCCCGCCAAAACAGGTCGCCAACGTCACCAGCACCAGCTGCAGCTGATTCAGCCCGCTGACCGCTTCCGACAACAGGCCACCGGTGGTCAGGATCGCCACGGTGGCGGAACCCTGTGAAGCGCGCAGCGCCAGCGAAATGATAAAGGCGGCGGGTACCAGCGGCAGGCCGATGGCCGTCAGTACTTCGGCCAGCGCCTTGCCGACGCCGGATTCCACCAGCACCTTGCCGAACACGCCGCCCGCGCCAGTCACCAGGATCACCACCGCGGCGGTCGGCAGCGCGGCGCCCATCACGTCGCTGGCGTGTTGCAGGCTCCAGCCGCGGCGCAGCGCCAGGAAATAGAAGGCCAGCAGCAGGGCTATCATCAGCGCCACCGCCGGCGAGCCCAGCAGAGACAGCGCATCGCGCAGCGCCGAACCAGCCGGCAACAGCGTGGCGGAGACGGTGCCGAGCATGATGATGGCGATCGGGATGACGATCAGCGCCGCCACCAGGCCGGCGCCAGGCGGGTTGATGCGATCGCTGAGGGGCGCTTGCCCTTCCGGACGCGGCTCCGGCGCCGCCAGCTGCAGCTGTTCCAGCACCTCTATCGATAATGGATAGGTTTTGCGGTTGAGGTAGTTGGCGGCGAAATAGCCGATCACGCCGACCGGGATACAGATCGCGAGGCCGATGATGGTCAGCCAACCGATGTCGGCGTTGAGCAAGCCGGCGGCGGCGACCGGGCCGGGGTGTGGCGGTAGCGCGACGTGTACCGTCAACATCACGCCGGCCATCGGCAGGCCGAACTTCAGCGGTGACACTTTGGCGACCTTGGCGAAGCCGTAAATAATCGGCGCCAGAATGATAAAGCCGACGTCGAAGAACACTGGAATGCCGAGGATAAATGCAGCGAGGGTCAGCGCGGCGACGGTATGTTTCGGCCCCAGCCCCTGGCTGAAGCGCTGCGCCAGCGACTCGGCGCCGCCTGAGTGTTCGATCATGCGCCCGAGCATCGCCCCCAGACCGATGATGATGGTCACCGAGCCGAGCACGCCGCCCATCCCGGCGGTCATTACTTTCATCACTTCACCGGTCGGAATGCCGCTGGCCAACGCCACCAGCAGACTGACCACCAACAGCGCGACAAAGGGCTGCACCTTCGCCTTAATCACCATCAATAACAGCAGCACCACGCCGAGTACGGCAATCAGCAACAGCAGAGAGGTAGACATGAAAAAGCCTTTCGTTGGGTAAGCGTTGGCACCGCGATCGCCGCGTGGCGATACGGGTGCGTTTCATTGTTATAAAATCGATTTCCTGGTGTCGGCGTGCGGCTTTAGCGGTAAGGCTTCAGCCAGCCGAGCCCGGCGGCGGTGTCGCCGCGCGGGCGGTATTCGCAACCGATCCAGCCCTGATAGCCGAGCGCATCCAGCTTGTCGAACAGCCACGGGTAATTCAGTTCGCCCTCGTCAGGCTCATGGCGATCCGGCACCGAGGCTATCTGGATATGCGCGTAGCGCCCGGCCAGCGTCTCCAGCAGCCCGCTGATATTGCCGTCCACCAACTGCGCGTGGAAAAAGTCGAACTGAATGAACACGTTCGGTCTTTCGATCGCCGCCACCGCTTCCGCCGCCTGATGTTGACTGGCGAACAGGTAGTCGGGCTTGACCGGCGGGCTGAGCGCTTCGATCAGCACCTTGACGCCGTGCGGGGCGAAGGCGTCGGCGGCATAGCGCGCATTGGCGATAAAGGTGTCGAGATAACGCTGTCGATCAGCGCCCGCGGGCACTACGCCGGCCATCAGGTGCACGCAGGGGCAGGAAAGGGCGATGGCGTAGGCCAGCGCGCGATCGATATCGGCGCGCGCATCCCGCTCGCGGCCCGGCAGCGCCGCCAGCCCCCACTCACCGGTGGCGGCATCACCGGGCGCGGTGTTGAACAGCACTTGTTGCAGGCCGTGTTCGCGCAGCTTCTCGGCCAACAGCTCCGCGGGATGCTCGTAAGGGAACAGGAATTCCACCGCGTTGAAGCCCTGTGCGGCAGCGGCGGCGAAGCGATCGAGGAATGGCACCTCAGTAAACATCATCGACAAATTGGCGGCAAATTTAGGCATGGTTCAGCTCCGTAATTCGGCAATTTCATCATCGGTCAAATAGCGGATCGGACGATCGCCGAGGGTGAAGATCAGTCGCGCCGCATCTTCCATCTCTTCGGCATTGTCCGCCGCCGCTCGCAGGTCTTTACCGGTCACCACCGGCCCGTGGTTGGCCAGCAAAAAGGCACGGTGGGTCGGCGCCAGGCGGGCCAGATCCTGTGCCAGCCTTTCGTCGCCGGGCCGGTAGTAAGGCACCACCGGCACCTTGCCGACGCGCATCACCACATAGGGGGTGAACGGTTTGATGGCGTTGTCGGCGTCCAGCCCCTGCAGGCAAGAGAGCGCCGTGAGGTAGGTGCAATGCAAGTGCACGACCGCTTTGCATTCCGGGTTGTTCAGATAGAGCGCCCGATGAAAGCTGATCTCTTTCGACGGTTTGTCGCCGGAGAGCCAGTCGCCGTTCAGGCTCACTTTAGACAAGCGATCGGCCTGCAGCTCGCCGAGACAGGAGCCGGTCGGCGTCGCCAGCAGCGCGCCGTCCGGCAGCAACAGCGAGAGGTTGCCGGCGGAGCCGGTGGCGTAGCCGCGTTGGAAAAACGAGGCGCCCAGGCGCACCATCTCTTCACGCGCCTGCTGTTCAATCGTCATGCTCATACCGGGAACTCCGTTTGCGCGCGTGAGAAGAAGGCTTCATCGCCAAAATTGCCTGATTTCAACGCCAGGGAAATGGCCCGATCGCTGGCGCGCACCCAGGGAACGCCGGGGGAAATGCTGGGGCCGATATGGAAGCCGCGAATGCCCAGCGCCTGCGTGACCACGCCGGAGGTTTCGCCGCCGGCGACGATAAAGCGGCTGAACCCCAACTGATGCAGTTGCACCACCAGTTCGGCGAACAAGGCTTCTACCGCTTCGCTGGCGGCGGCGCCATGCCGTTGTTGCGTTTGCTGCAGCGACTCCGGCGATGCAGTGGCGTAGATCAGCGGGGCAAGCGCTTCCCCGGTATGGCGCTGCGCCCAATGCGCCAACTCGGCGGCGTAGGCCGCTCGCGCCTGCGGATCGAGACAGCGGCCGATATCGATGGCCTGCGCCGCCGCGCGTTCACGGTAGTGCGCCACCTGCCGGTTGGTCATCACAGAACACGAGCCCGACAGCACCGCCGCTTTTTCCCCCTGCGGCGCACCGGCCGCCTCTGCCGAACGTTCGCCATTCTGCGCCCATTGACGCGCCAGGCCGATCGCCAGGCCCGAACCGCCGGTCACCAGCTTCATCGTTTTCAACGCTTCACCCTGGGTGAGCAGATGCCGTTCGTTGAGCGTATCCAGCACTGCGTAGCGCACGCCGTCCTGCGCCAATTGCTGCAGCTTCTCGCTGACCGCCTCGGCGCCGCGATCCATTTCTGCCGCCGTCACCAACCCACAGCGTCCGGTGGCCTGGGATTCCATCAGGCGAAGCAGGTTGCTGTCGGTCATTGGTGTGACAGGGTGATGACGCATGCCGGATTCAGACAACAGCTGTTCCCCGACAAACAGGTGGCCCTGATAGACCGTGCGGCCGTTTACCGGCAACGCCGGTGAGACAACCGTGAAATTTTCTCCCAGCGCGGCGAGCAGAGCATCGGTCACCGGGCCGATATTGCCCTGTGCAGTGCTGTCGAAGGTGGAGCAGTACTTGAAGTAGAACTGACGGCAGCCCTGTTCTTGCAGCCAGGCCAGCGCCTGCAACGACTGTTCGACCGCCTGCTCTGCCGGGCAGGAACGCGATTTCAGGCTAATGACCGCCGCCTGTGCGTTTATTTGCGCTTCGTCTTGCGGCACGCCATTCAGCTGCACAGTCGGCAGGCCATTTTGCACCAGAAAACTGGCGATGTCGGTCGCGCCGGTAAAGTCATCCGCGATTACGCCAAGCAGCATCAGAGCGCCTCCTTTTTTTGAGGCAAATCGATGCCGGCAAAGATTTTGATTACCGCACTGTCGTCTTCTTTACCGTAGCCGGCGTTGCTGGCGGCGGTAAACATGGTGAAGGCGGTGGAGGCCAGCGGCAGCGGGAAATGCAGTGCCTTGGCGGTATCCGCCACCAGCCCCAGATCCTTGACGAAGATATCCACCGCCGATTTGGGCGTATAGTCGCCGTCGACCACGTGGCGCATGCGATTTTCGAACATCCAGGAGTTGCCGGCGGCGTGGGTGACCACGTCGTACATCACGTCCAGCGGGATGCCGGCGCGGGCGGCCAGCGCCATGGCTTCCGCGCCGGCGGCGATGTGTACGCCAGCCAACAACTGGTGGATGATTTTTACCGTCGCGCCCAGGCCGATCGTTTCGCCGATGCGGTAAACCTTGCCGGCGATGGCGTCCAGCACAGGTTGCAGGCGCTCGAAGGTGGCGTCTGCGCCGGCGGCCATCACCGTCATCTGGCCTTCCTCTGCCTTGGCCGCTCCGCCGGAAACCGGCGCATCCAGCATCGGCAGCCCGTAGTCCAGCAGCCGTTGCTCGATCTGTTTGGCGTCATCGGCGGAAATGGTCGAACAGACCATCACCGCGGTGCCTGGCTTGAGCTTTGGCGCCAGGCCTTGTTCGCCGAACAGGATCTGCTTCACCTGGGCGGCGTTCACCACCAGCAGCAGCACGGCGTCCAACTCGGCGGCGAAGTCGCACGCGCTGGGGGACGTTTGCTTCGCGCCGGCCTGTTGCAGCGCCGCCAGCGCCTGCGGATTCAGGTCCGCCCCGTAGGTGGTCAATCCGGCGCGGAGGCACG
The DNA here is from genome assembly GCF_051803255.1 of Serratia bockelmannii. Taxonomy (NCBI): domain Bacteria; kingdom Pseudomonadati; phylum Pseudomonadota; class Gammaproteobacteria; order Enterobacterales; family Yersiniaceae; genus Serratia; species Serratia bockelmannii. The sequence continues at coordinate 1,522,967 of NZ_CP196512.1, forward strand.
AGCGCGCCGCGCCCATGCCCATCGCCCCCAGCCCGATGACGCAAACGGCATAATTCCCTGGGTGTGTCATACTGCACTCCTGTTAATTTTAGTGATAATTTGTTTTGTTGTGTTAAATGTAAGCGCTTAGTGGCCGTTTATCCGCGATCGATATCACAATAATTAACAATGTGTGAAACGAATTTTTCGGGTGATTTCTGGTCCGTATCAACATTACTATTATGTTTTTAAATAAGATTATGTTTACCTGACCTAACTGCGCTCGCCGTCACGCCGCGAAAAATTAGGGCTATCGGCGAACGAAAATTGACGTAAAATCACAATTATTATCACCGCAGCAACGAGAGGGAACCGTGATACCTGTAGAACGCCACCAACAAATTCTTGCGCTGGTATCCGAACGCGGCGTCGTCAGCATTGCCGAGCTGACCGAACGGCTGGGGGTGTCGCACATGACGATCCGCCGCGATTTGCAAAAGCTGGAGGAACAGGGCGCGGTGCAGTCGGTCTCGGGCGGCGTGCAGGCGCCTGAGCGGGTGGCAAGCGAACCTTCGCACCAGGCCAAAGAAGGGATGTTCAGCCGGAAGAAAATCGCCATTGGCCGGCTGGCGGCGCGGCAAATTCCCGCCAACAGCTGTATTTATCTGGATGCCGGTACCACCACGCTGGCGCTGGCGAAACAGATCGGTGAACGTGAAGATTTGACGGTGGTGACCAACGACTTTGTCATCGCCGGGTTCCTGATAGAGCATAGCCAGTGCCGAATCATCCACACCGGCGGCACCGTGTGCCGGGAAAACCGTTCCTGCGTTGGCGAAGCGGCGGCGCAGGCGCTGCGCGGTCTGTTTATCGATCTGGCGTTTATCTCCGCCTCTTCGTGGAGCATGCGCGGCCTGTCGACGCCGAACGAAGACAAGGTGATGGTGAAGAAGGCCATCGTCGAGGCCAGCCGCCGCCGCATTCTGCTCAGCGATACGTCCAAATACGGCAAGGTCGCGACCTACCTGGCGCTGCCGATTGCTGCCTTTGACGCTGTCATTACCGACGAGGGGTTGCCCGCCGCCGCGCGGGAGGCCATTGAGCAAGCGGGGATTGCATTGCTGACGGCGGGAGAAGAAGAGTAAGGACGAACCGGAATCAGGATGAAAGTTCGGTATCGATGCTACGTGCGGGTGGTTCACTGGCTTCAACGCCGCCGCGTTCACGCCATTCGCGGCGCCTTTGTTCAGCCCATTCTTCGTGGAAGGCTTGCATCTCTTTTTGGTGCCGTTCCTTCATGCTCATAGGGATTGGGTGGGATTCTGCCGTTAACAGGCGGGATTTCGATGACATATAATCCGTCCTCAATAAGCGCTTGGTTGTACAAATAATGTACGCGATGCGCGTGTTTTTTCAAGAGCGAGTCGTAAATTCTGGCTAATGCTGGCCTGAGCGGTACGCTGAAAACCAATAATCGCAGCGGAGAAGATCCTCCAGCCGCCGATGAGGGTTGTGCGCAGCGCCGCGCAAAACTAAATGCCGCTGAACCAGTTGTAGCCCTGATCTTCCCAATACCCGCCTGGATTGACGTCGCTGACGAAGATCGCGGCGATATGTTTGGCGTTTTTGAACCCCAGTTTGGTCGGCACGCGCAGCCGCAACGGGTAGCCATAGTCAGCCGGCAGCGCCTTGCCGCCGAAATCCAGCGCCAAGATGGTCTGCGGGTGCAGCGCGGTGGCCATGTCGAGGCTGGCGTAGTAACGATCGGCGCATTTGAAGCCGACGTAACCGGCATTCAGATCCGCGCCGACGTGCTGCAGAAAGGTGCGCAGCGGCACGCCTCCCCATTGACCAATGGCGCTCCAGCCCTCAATGCAGATCAGACGCGTGATCTGGCTTTGCTGCGGCAGCCGCTGCAGCTGTTCCAGCGTCCAGGGGGCTTTTTTCTCCACCTTCCCCGCGACTTCAAGCCGGTAGCCGGCGAGATCGATCTCGGGGACGTTGTATTCCGGGTAAAACGCGTTGAAGGGGAAAGGGTGGGTGATCTGGTCCGGCCGGTAAGTTTGCGCCAGCCGCTGGCCGCTGAACAGCCAGGCCTGCACCCGGTCGTTCCAGCGTGACATGGCCCACAGCACCTTATCCACCCGATCGCCGTCTTGCAGGTTGCAACCGGTGAGCATGGCGATGCCGCCCAGTGTCAACCCGGAGCGCAACATCAGGCGGCGCTGCAGATTGACCAGCTGCTTTTTTTGGTCCGGTTCCAGTTTTGGCGCGGTTGCCCGCGGTTTTTTCTCATTCATGTTTGCCACCCGTTATCATCGCCCACAGGGTTTTGGGCACGACAGCCACCATAAAGACGTGGATCGCCACAAACAGGCCAATGCCGGCCATGGCGAAGAAATGCACGTAGCGCGCGAAATCGAAGCCGCCAAACAGGGCGACCAATCCCTGCAGCTGAACCGGCTTCCAAATCGCCAGGCCGGACAGCACCAGTAATAGTCCCAGCGCCAGTACGCCGAGGTACATCAGTTTCTGAATGGCGTTATAGCGGCCATGCCGGTGGCGCAGGCGCAGCGTCAACGCCAGCCAGATATCCTGCCGCAGCGCGCCGAGGCGAAGCGGCAACAGATCGCGGCGAAAATGACCGCTGAACAGGCTCCACAACAGATAGCAGACGGCGTTGAGCGCCAATAGCCACATCACCGCCAAATGCCAACCAATCGCGCCGCCCAGCCAACCGCCCAGCGTCATCTGCGGCGGAAAGCGGAAATCGAACAGCGGCGAGGCGTTGTAGATTTCCCAACCGCTCATGAACATGCACACCATGGCGAACAGGTTGATCCAATGAGTGATTCGAACCGGCCAGCGATGCACCGGCGGCGACGCGTTGGTCTTCATGGCTTTCCTCCGGTTACATCGGCGGCACAGTGCCGTCTTTGCCGGCGGAAATGCGGGTGGCGATGCGTTCGCCCTTATCGTCGGCGGCGGAGAACAGCACGATGTGCACGCCCGGTTTCAGCAGGCTCAGATCGCCCGGATCCAGCGTCACGATCGGCACGTCTTCCGGCACGACGACGGTTTTCTGCTGGTTGCCGTAGGTGACGGTCAGGGTGCGGCCGTTGGATTTCACCAGTTTACCGACGGTGCCGTTGGTCATGGTGTCCACTTTGCCGTCGGCGGATTCCCAGGCCGAGTGCCCTTCGCCGGTGCCGCGCAGGCTGGCGGCGAACACGTGCACTTCCAGCGCTTTGAGCGTGCCGTCCGGCTGCGGCACGGCGGCGGTGCCGATAAAGCTGTCCGGTTTGATATCGTCCAGCGTGGCTTTGGAAACGCTGAGCACTTTGGTCTGATCGTTCAGCTTGACGCTGAGTGTCTCGCCCTTGCGGTCGGTCAGCTGCAGATTGCCGTCGGCAACCTGCGTGATGGTGCCGCGCAGCGGCGCAATCACCTTGCCCGGCGGTTGGGCGGCGGCGGCCAATCCGCTGGAAAGCAGTAACGTGGACAACAGTAAACCGGCTATACGATGACGGGTAATCATAACGTTCTCCTGAAATGAGTTTGCCGGTTAAGCATGGTTGACCTACTGGGTCAGCGCCATGGCCGTTTGATGACATTAATGTCATCAAGTTTGTCCGCCGAAGCTGCTAGTATTTTTGCAGACGTAACGAGGTGGTGAGCATGCGAATACTGGTAGTTGAAGACGATATCGGCACAGGGGATTACCTGAAGAAAGGGCTGGGGGAAGCGGGCTACGGCGTCGATTTGGCGCGCACCGGCACCGACGGGCTGTTTCGCGCGTTGGAGCAGGACTACGATGCGATCGTGCTCGATGTGATGCTGCCGGGGCTGGACGGTTGGCAGATCATCGAGGTATTGCGCAAGAAAAGCGACGTGCCGATCCTGTTTCTCACCGCCCGTGATGGCGTGCAGGATCGCATCCACGGCCTGGAGCTGGGCGCGGACGACTATCTTATCAAGCCGTTTTCCTTTACCGAGCTGGTGCTGCGTTTACGCACCTTGCTGCGCCGCGGGCCGGCGCGCGAAGCCGATCATTACGCTATCGCCGATCTGCAGCTGGACGTGCTGCGCCGCCGGGCGGTGCGCCAGGATCAGGTGATCCCGTTGACCAACAAGGAATTCATGCTGCTGCACCTGCTGGTGCGGCGCGAGGGCGAAGTGCTGTCGCGTACGCAGATCGCCTCTCAGGTGTGGGACATGAATTTTGACAGCGACACCAATGTGGTTGACGTGGCGATCAAACGCCTGCGCGCCAAAATCGACCGGCCGTTCGACGTCAAGCTGATCCACAGCGTGCGCGGCATCGGCTATGTCTGCGAGCCACGCTCGTGAGCGGGCGCACGTCACGTCGGCCGGTGTCGCTGACGCTGCGCACCGCTACGCTGTTCGCGCTGGTGGCCGCGTTGGTGGTGAGCGGGACAGGCGGGTATCTGTTTAGCGCCATGCGCCAGGAAATGACGCTGCGCAGCGATCTGCAGGTGACCGGGCGCGTAGAGTATTTCCGCCATTTACTGGGGCAGCGCTTTCCTTTGGCGCGCCTGACTGCCAATAACGGCCTGTTTGAAAACATGCTGGGCAATGAACAGGACGTGCTGATTTTCCAAATCCCGGGGCAAAAACCGCTCATCAACGTGAACTCCGCCAGGGTGGCCCTGCCGCCGATCGCGCCGACGCCGCCTGAACAGGCGCAGACGTTGGCCGCCATACGCGGCGGAGAAACGGCGCAGGGGGTGCCGCTGCGCGCCGCTTCGGCGATGGTGCGTCTGGAAGACGGCAGCCTGTTGCAGATCTCCGCCGCGCATGTGATGGCCAACGAGCAGAAGATGCTGGCGCGTTACCTGTGGCGCATCGTCGCGGCGGTCGCGGTGGCTTTCCTGCTGATTGCGCTGCTGGGCTATGGGGTCATGCGGCGGGGATTGAAGCCGTTATGGCGCATGGCGGCGCAGGCGTCGCAGATTGCGCCCAATACGCTGTCGACACGCCTCAGCGAGCAGGGGGCGCCGAAGGAGTTGCAGCAGCTGACCCGTTCGTTCAATGCGATGCTCGATCGGTTGAATGAAGGCTATCAGCGGCTGACGCAGTTTTCCGCCGATCTGGCCCATGAGATCCGCACGCCGGTAGGGGCGTTGATGGGCCAGTGCCAGGTGGCGCTTTACCAGCCCCGCAGCGTGGAAGAGTACGAAACCCTGCTGTCGAACAATATGGATGAGCTGGAGCGCATTTCCCGCATGGTGGAAAACATTCTGTTTCTGGCGCGCGCCGGCGAGGCGCAGTCTGCGCTGAATTACAGCCGCCTGGATGTGGCGCTGGAGCTGCGGCGGGTGGCGGATTATTTCGAAGGGCTGGCGGAAGAGCGCGGCATTGCGTTGAGCTGCGAAGGGGAAGGCGCGCTGGAGGCGGACGCGATGTTGTTCCAGCGGGCGCTGAGCAACCTGGTGGCCAACGCGGTACGTTATGCCGACGAAAACAGCCTGATCGTCCTGCGGGCTGAACGGCGCGCCGATGCCTGGTGGGTGCAGGTCATCAATCAGGGGCAGCCGATCGCGCCGGCACAGTTGGAAAAATTGTTCGATCGTTTCTATCGCGCCGATCCCGCACGCAGCGCCGGCAATCATGCCAGTGGGCTGGGGCTGTCTATCGTGCGCGCCATCATGACGCTGCACGGCGGTGAGGTGCGCGCCGAATGTATCGGGCGCGCGCCTGTCGCCAGCATCCTCTTCAGCCTGCGGTTCCCGATCGCACAATAACCGTTGTGCCGTGTTAACGCGGCGGAATGGCGAAGCGGAAGCAGGCGCCGCTTTGCGCTTGTTCGATCAGCTGAATATCGCTGTCGTGCAGCTGCAGAATACGCCGCACGATCATCAACCCCAGTCCGCCGGAAGGGCGCCGGGCGCCGCTCAGGACAGACGGGCGCACGAACAGATCGGCGCGCAGCATCTGCGGAATGCCGGGGCCGCTGTCGCTGACCTGCACCATTACCTGGTCTTCCTGCCGCCACAGCCGCACGCCGATGTCGCCGCCGGGCGGCGTATGGCGAATGGCGTTGTCCAACAGGTTGGTCAGCACCCGCTCAATCATGCTGAGATCGGCGAACACCGGCGGAATGCCGGGAGCGATGTCGGCGTGCAGCCGCTGGTTGCGCGCCTCTGCCGCCAGCTCGAACTTCTGGAACACGTCCTGCAACAGCTCGCTGAGGGAGAAGGGCTCTTTCTGCGGCTTCACCACGCCATACTCTAATCGAGCCAGCTCGAACAGCTCCTGCGCCAGCTTGCCCACCTTGCGGCTTTGCGCCAGCGCGATCTCCAGATAGCGCCGCCGATCGGCTTCGCTCAGGGTGGCGGCCTTAACCGACAGCGTCTCCAGATAGCCATGCAGCGAAGTGAGCGGGGTGCGCAGATCGTGCGAGACGTTGGCGATGAATTCACGCCGCAGCCGATCCTGCTGCGCCAGCGTTTGCCACTGTTCGGCCAGGCGCTGCGCCATGCGGTGGAAGGCCTGTTGCAGCTGGCTGACTTCGTCGCGCCCGGCCCGTACCGCCGGCAGCGCCGCGTAGGCCTGCACCGCTTCGATGCCGCCGCTGTCCAGCGCGCTGACCTGCCGGGTCAGGCGACGGATCGGGCGCGTTACCCAATAAAACGCGAAACCGCCGGCCAGCAGGCTGAACAGCACCATCAACCCAGAAGTCCACAGCGCCATCCTGACCGCCGAGTTGAACTGGGCGTTGCTGGCCAGCGCCGTGTACTCTTCGCCGAGCAAGACCACGTACAGATAGCCTTCGAGCCGGCCGTCGACCTTCAGCGGCGCGACGCTGAACACCTTGCGCCCGTCCGCGCTGCGCGGATCGTCGCCATACACCGGCATCTGCGCGCCATCGAGCAGCGCCTGCAGCGGCGCCAGCGCGACCCGCTGCCGCTTCAGATGCCCGGCCGGCGCGGCATTGCCGATAATCGCGCCCTGTTTGTCGAGCAGGTAAACCTCCACGCTGGGGTTCACCGCCATCAGCTGGTCGAACAGGGTATGCACCGCCTGCGGATCCGGCCCGTTCACTCCCAGCAGCGGATTGCTGTCGGCGATATGCTGCGCCAGGTTGCCTGACAGGCGCTGGATCACTGCCTGGCTGTACTGGGTGCTGCTGCGTACCTGCATCCAGCCGGAAAAGGCGCAGCCGATGACGATCAGCAGCGTGAAGATCAGCGTGAGGCGTTGCGCTAACGTAAGGTTTTTCATGGCTCACTCATGCGGCGTGGCCGCGAATTTATAGCCCATGCCCCACACCGTGAGGATGCGCTCGGGTTCCGCCGGGTTGCGCTCGATCTTGATGCGCAGCCGGTTGATATGGGTGTTGACGGTGTGCTCATACCCTTCGTGCTGATAGCCCCAGACCTGATTCAACAGGCTGAGGCGCGAGAACACCTGGCCCGGATGGCGGGCGAAAAAGTACAGCAGGTCGAATTCGCGCGGCGTCAGCTCGACCGGCTGCTGATGCAGGTGCACTTCGCGGGCGATGGGGTCGATGGTCAGATCGTTGAAGCTGAGCACGCCGGCGTCCATGCGCAGGTTGCGGCTCATCGCCTCCTGGCGGCGAAACAGCGCCTTGACTCGAGCCACCAGCTCCAGCATGGAGAAGGGTTTGGCCAGATAGTCATCGGCGCCCAGCTCCAGCCCCAGCACGCGGTGCACCTCGCTGGAGCGCGCGCTGGTGATGATGATCGGCGTGTAGCGCGTCATGGTGCGCGCCCGGCGGCAAATCTCCAATCCGTCCACGCCCGGCAGCATCAGATCGAGGATGAGGGCATCCCAGCCGCCCTGTTCCAGCATCGCCATGCCCTGATTGCCGTCGGCGGCGTGGCTGATGGCGTAACCTTCGTCGCGCAGATGCAGCTGCAGCAGCTCGGCGATGTCGCCGTCGTCCTCGACGATCAAAATTCGTTTTGGCTTGTCCATTCTCATTACCGCTGATTGCCCGATCCTCTCTGAAGTCTACACAACCCCCACCGGTGGAGTTATCACATTTTATTTAACTTTGCGTGAGGTCTTGGGGAACAAATCCGGTGAATACTCGGCCCATCGCATCGTTAGCTGGCAGGAATCGTTATGAGCCTCACTCTCACTCCGGAACAACGACAGACCGTACATCCGCTGTGGCTGCGGTTGACGCATTGGCTGAATGCGCTGGCGATGCTGATCATGGTCACCAGCGGCTGGCGCATCTACAACGCCTCGCCGCTGTTCAACTTCAGCTTTCTCAACGAGCTGACGCTCGGTGGCTGGTTGGGCGGCGCGCTGCAGTGGCACTTCGCCGGCATGTGGCTGTTCGGCGTCAATGGGCTGTGCTATCTGCTGCTCAACCTGGCCAGCGGGCGCTTCAAACGCAAATATTGGCCGCTCAGTCCGAAACAGTTTCTCGCCGATATAGGCGCGGCGCTGCGCGGCAGGCTGCAGCACGCCGACCTGCGCCACTACAACATGGTGCAGCGCGTGGCCTATCTGTCGGTGATGATCCTCGGCGTGCTGAGCGCGCTGTCCGGGCTGGTGCTGTGGAAATCGGTGCAGTTTCCGCTGCTGCGCACGCTGCTCGGCGGCTATGAGGCGGCGCGCTATATCCACTTTTTCGCCATGTCGGCGCTGGTGGTCTTCGTCGCGATCCATCTGGTGATGGTGGCGCTGGTGCCGCGGACGCTGCTGGCCATGCTGCGCGGGCGTTAAGGAGTTCACGATGAAAAAGGATAAACAGATCATGACGATCGGCGAAGGGCAGGCGATCGTCAAAGAAGCGCAGCGGCTGTTGAGCGCGCCTTCGCGCCGCCGCTTTTTGCGCAATGGCCTGACGCTGGGCGGCATCGCCATGCTCACCGGCTGCGATCTCAGCGACAACGCCAACGTCGAGCAGGCGCTAAGCCGCATTTCGCGCCTCAACGATCGGGTGCAGGGCTGGCTGTTCAACGGCGATCGCCTGGCGCCGGTCTACCCGGAATCGATGATCACCCGGCCGTTCCCGTTCAACGCCTTTTACGCCGAGGAGGACGCGCCGGACATCAACGGCGACGACTACCGGCTGGAAGTGGCGGGGTTGGTGCAGGACAAGCGCGCCTGGAGCCTGCCGCAGCTGCATCGGATGGCGCAGGTCAGCCAGGTGACGCGCCATATTTGCGTTGAGGGTTGGAGCGCCATCGGCAAGTGGGGCGGTGTGCCGTTCGCCACCTTTCTCAAGGCGATCGGCGCGGATCTGAGCGCCCGCTACGTCAGCTTCAAATGCGCCGATGACTACTACACCAGCATCGACATGGCCACCGCGCTGCATCCGCAGACGATTATCGCGCTGACCTACGACGGCCAGATCTTGCCGCGCAAGTACGGCTATCCGATGAAGCTGCGCATGCCGACCAAGCTGGGCTACAAGAATCCGAAGCACATTCAGGTGATCGAGGTCACCAACCGCTTCCCGGGCGGTTACTGGGAAGATCAGGGTTACAACTGGTTTGGCGGCAGCTGAGGCGGCCGCCGGCCATTCTCCGGCACTCCGGTGCCTTTGACATGACGGAAGGAAATACCATGAAAAAGTTATTCGCAATCATGATGTGTAGCGCGCTGATGCTGGGTGTGGCCGGCGCCAATGCCGCGGACGGCATGAGCAAAGACGCGATGAAAAAGGACGGCATGAGCCAGATGTCGCACGACGGCATGGCGAAAGATGGGATGAAGAAAGAGTGCATGGGCAAGGCGTGCATGAAGAAAGACAAGATGGGGAAAGACGCCATGAAAAAGGATGGTATGGCGAAAGACGGTATGGCCAAAGACGGCATGAAGAAAGACGAGATGAAAAAGGACGCGATGGGGCACTAAGCCGCCGCACCCCGCGGTCGCAAGCGGCAAACCGCGGCGGCCGCGGGCAACATAAGGAGAGAGGATGATGCTGGCGACATGGCTGCGGCGCTTTCGGCGCTCGAACGGGGACGTTATCTTTATGCGTGCGGCGTTGGTGGTGATCTTCGCCGCCTTCGGCTACGCCAAATGGTTTGATTACGAAGCGCAGGGGTTAGTGCCTCTGATCGGCAACAGCCCGCTGCTGAGCTGGATGCATCAGGCGTTCGGCATTCGCGGCGCCAGTTATGCATTGGGCGTCGCCGAATGGAGCTTCGGTTTACTGTTGCTGGCGGGGTTCTGGTCGCGGCGGCTGGGTTTGCTGGGGGCGATCGGATCGACGGTGACCTACCTGACCACGCTGACGCTGATCTTTTCCACGCCGGGTGCCTGGGAGCCCTCCGCCGGCGGTTTTCCCGCCATGGCCGGGGCCACCAGTTTTTTAATTAAGGATCTGGTGTTGCTGGCCGGTTCCCTGGTGCTGCTGAAGGCCGATTTACCGGCCGAGCAGGCATAAAAAAGGGCGTAGCCTGGCTACGCCCTGTGGTTATTTCTCGGCCATCACATATCCGGGAAGGTCAGGGTGCCCCCCGGCGCCTCGCGATGAATGTGCAGGAAGTTCAGGTGCTTCTCGTACTGGTCGAGAATGTCACCAATCACCTGTTCCTTGCTGTAGTCCATCAGGTCGTTGCCCTGGGTGCCTTCCATCAGGAAGGTTTCCAGCCGGTAGTAGTGCGATTTACCGGAGCGGGCGCGGTAGGTGAAGCCCGGCACCGAGTAGCGCATCGGCCAGATCTGATAGATGAAGTTCTGTTCCTCGCCCAGGTGCACCAGCAGTTCCAGGTGGTTCAGGCGCTCGTCTTCGGTCGGCGGCACTTCGCTGAACTCCACTTTCGCGCCGCGCAACTCCAGCTCGCGCGCCACGTCCTGCATCGCCGGGCGGCAAACCTTATCCAGCATTTTCTGCGTGTACTGCGTGCCCGGGTAGTTCATCACCCGCGACAGACGCTGTTTCCAATTGAGCACATCGTGGCTGGAGACCGGCACCGGCGCCAGGGTGCTGAGCGCGCTGGCCTTGCGGTAGTCTTCCACCCGCAGCGATTTATACAGCCCGGCCATCACAAAGAAGATCACGAAGCTGAACGGCAGGCCCATGATCACCGTGGTTTTCTGCAGCGCCGGTACGCCGTCGGTCATCAGCATGCCGATGGTCAGCAGGCCGATGGCCACCGACCAGAAAATCCGCAGCCAGTTCGGTGCATCATTATTGATATCGGCCAGGCGCGAGGTGAAGTTACCCAGCACCAGCGAGCCAGAGTCCGCCGAGGTGACGTAGAACAGCAGGCCGGTGATGGTGGCCACCGAGGCGCTGAAGGTGAAGCCGGGGTATTGCGCCAGCAGGCTGTAGAAGCCGCGTTCCGGGAACTGCATCACTTCCTGAGCAAACTCGGCGTTGCCGTGGATGATCTGGTACAGCGCGCTGTTGCCGAAGATAGACAGCCACAGCAGGGTAAACACGAACGGTATGATCAGCGTGCCGACCACGAACTGGCGAATGGTGCGCCCACGCGAGATGCGTGCCAGGAACAGGCCGACGAACGGTGACCACGCCACCCACCAGGCCCAGAAGAACAGCGTCCAGTTGTTCATCCACTCCACCGGCCGATCGAAGGCGAAGCTGTTGAGCGTCATGCCCATAAAACGGTTGACGTAATCGCCGACGTTGAGCACCAGCGCGTTGAGCAGGAACTCGGTGTCGCCAAAGAACAGCACGAACAAGATCAGGCCAAGCGCCAGCAGCACATTCAGCTCGGACAGGATGCGGATGCCCTTGTTGACGCCCGAGGTGACCGAGATGGTGGCCATGATCACCGACAGCAGGATCAGCGAGCCCTGCACCGTCAGGTTTTCCGGGATCTCGAACAGCACCTTGAGGCCGTAGTTGAGCTGCACCACGCCGATGCCCAGCGTGGTGGCGATGCCGAAGATGGTGCCGAGCACCGCGGCGATGTCCACGCTGTGGCCGATCGGGCCGTTGATGCGCTTACCGAAGATCGGGTACAGCGCCGAGCGGATGGTCAGCGGCAGATTGTAGCGATAGCTGAAGTAGCCGAGGGCGATGCCCATCAGCGCATACATCGACCAGCCGGTCAGGCCGTAGTGGAACAGCGTCCAGACCATCGCCTGGCGCGCGGCCTCCAGCGTTTGCGCGTCGCCTTCCGGCGGCATCATGTACTGGGTCACCGGCTCGGCGACCGAGAAGAACATCAGGTCGATGCCGATGCCGGCGGCGAACAGCATCGCCGCCCAACTCATCAGGCTGAACTCCGGTTTGGACTGTTCCGGCCCGAGCTTGATGGAACCGAAGCGCGAGGCGGCGATAAACACCACGAACACGATGTACAGCGTCGCCGCCAGCAGGTAGTACCAACCGAAGGTGGTCGACACCCAATTCAGCGTGCGGGTGATCCACTGCCCTGAGAAGTCGGTGAAAAAGATGGTCATCAGCGAGAAGGCCAGGATCAGCCCCGCCGAGGTGAAGAAAACCACAGGGTTGAGGCGGTCCTGCTGCGGTTTGGAGGAGGTTTCGCGTGTTGTCATCGTCATCCTCTGAACTGAGTAAAATCGTGCCGCTCCGCATTTCGGGGCGCGTTGGCGCCGCCGGAAAACGGGCGAATGAAGGCGGCGACCATCCCCATGGGAATGGCCTGAAAAACGCCGCTTTCGCCTGTTGCTGAAGCACCGGAGCGCTTCGTGGCGGGAACCGCTTACAGCCACTGATTTTGGTCAGATTCGTTAATTACCTCACAAAAATCAGCCAGTTCCACAACCAGATAGTACAAATTTTTAACCAGGCGGCAATAAAATATATGCAATTTTTATTGAACGTTCAATCAAAAAAAAGTTTAATAGTCCTCATGATGACCTGAATCACGGGCGAAACGGCAGTGAAATTTGCCCGCTGAGATAAGGCCGAAGTCGGTTTTGTGAGAGTCGAAATATGCCAAAGGTAGGAATGCAGCCAATCAGAAGGCAGCAGTTGATTGATGCCACGCTCGCCGCGGTAAACGAAGTGGGAATGCATGACGCCACCATCGCGCAGATCGCGCGGCGGGCCGGCGTTTCCAACGGCATCATCAGCCATTATTTCAAGGACAAGAACGGCCTGCTGGAAGCCACGATGCGCTATCTGATCAGCCATCTGGGCGAGGCGGTGAAGCTGCGGTTGCAGGCGCTGACCGATAACAGCCCGGCGGCGCGGCTGCAGGCGATCGTCGCCGGCAACTTCGACGACAGCCAGATCAACAGCGCGGCGATGAAGACCTGGCTGGCCTTTTGGGCCAGCAGCCTGCACCAGCCGCAGCTCAACCGGCTGCAACAGGTGAACGGCCGCCGGCTTTATTCCAACCTGTGCGCCGAGTTTCGCCGCGTTATGCCGCAGCCGCAGGCGCGGTTGGCGGCCAAGGGGCTGGCGGCACTGATCGATGGGCTGTGGCTGCGCAGCGCGCTGCGCGGCTCGGCGTTCAATCAGTCGCAGGCGTTGACGCTCACGACCGAATACATCACGTTCCAACTCCGGGGGCAAACGCCGCCCGGAGGCTAACTCAAGGAGATCCTATGTCCCGTTTTGGCTTGCAGAAGCTCTATATTCATGGCGCCTATGTAGACAGCACCGCTGGAAAAACCTTCAACGCCATTAACCCGGCGAACGGCGAAGTTCTGGCTGAAGTCCAGTCCGCCGGCGCTGAAGACGTCGATCGTGCGGTGGCCAGCGCGGCCAGCGGGCAGAAGGTGTGGGCGGCGATGACGGCGATGGCGCGTTCGCGCATCCTGCGTCGCGCGGTGGATATTCTGCGCGAGCGTAACGATGAACTGGCGGCGCTGGAAACGCTGGATACCGGCAAAGCGATGTCGGAAACCACCGCGGTGGATATCGTCACTGGCGCTGACGTGCTGGAGTACTACGCCGGCCTGATCCCGGCCATTGAAGGCGAGCAGATCCCGCTGCGCGACACTTCGTTCGTTTACACCCGCCGCGAACCGCTGGGCGTGGTGGCCGGCATCGGCGCCTGGAACTACCCGATTCAAATCGCGCTGTGGAAGTCCGCGCCGGCGCTGGCGGCGGGTAACGCGATGATCTTCAAGCCGAGTGAAGTTACGTCGTTGACGGCGTTGAAGCTGGCGGAAATCTACACCGAAGCCGGCCTGCCGGACGGCGTGTTCAACGTGGTGACCGGCAGCGGTGCGGAGGTGGGGCAGTACCTGACCGATCATCCGGGCATTGCCAAAGTCTCTTTCACCGGCGGGGTGAAAACCGGCAAGAAGGTGATGGCCAACGCGTCGGGTTCGACGCTGAAGGAAGTCACCATGGAGCTGGGCGGCAAGTCGCCGCTGATTATCTTCGACGACGCCGATCTGGATCGCGCCGCCGATATCGCCATGATGGCCAACTTCTACAGCTCCGGCCAGGTGTGCACCAACGGCACCCGCGTCTTTGTGCCGGCGGCGCTGCAGGCGCAGTTTGAGGCGAAGATCCTCGAACGCGTGAAGCGCATTCGCCTCGGCGATCCGACCGATTCGCAGACCAACTTCGGGCCGCTGGTCAGCTTCGCGCACATGGAGTCGGTGCTGCGCTTTATCGAAAGCGGCAAGAACAGCGGCGCGCGCCTGCTGTGCGGCGGCGAACGCGTCACCCATGGCGAATTCGGCAAGGGCGCTTATGTGGCGCCGACGGTATTCAGCGACTGCCGCGACGAGATGGAAATCGTGCGCGAGGAGATCTTCGGGCCGGTGATGAGCATTCTCAGCTACCAGAGCGAAGAGGAAGTGGTGCGCCGCGCCAACGACACCACCTTCGGCCTGGCCGCGGGCGTGGTGACCCACGATCTGGCCCGCGCACACCGCGTGATTCATCAGTTGGAAGCCGGCATTTGCTGGATCAACACCTGGGGCGAGTCGGCGGCGGAAATGCCGGTCGGCGGCTATAAGCAGTCCGGCGTCGGCCGCGAAAACGGCCTGACCACGCTGGAGCACTACACCCAGATCAAATCGGTGCAGGTCGAGCTGGGCGAATACGCCTCGGTATTCTGATCTTCCCGTCGCCTTTCGAGCCGCAGCCGCGTTGGCTGCGGCCGACACTCCTCGAGAGCCAAATACACCGCCTGCTTCGGATCAGCGCTTCGCGTTTTCGCATCGTGCAGGCCTATAAAGTAAGGAGATAATGAATGGAATTTGACTACATCATTATCGGTGCCGGTTCCGCCGGCAACGTGTTAGCCACCCGATTGACCGAGGACGCCGACGTCAGCGTGCTGCTGCTGGAAGCCGGCGGCCCGGATTACCGGATGGATTTCCGTACTCAGATGCCGGCCGCGCTGGCGTTTCCGCTGCAGGGCCGCCGCTATAACTGGGCGTATGAAACCGATCCTGAGCCGCACATGAACAACCGCCGGATGGAATGCGGCCGCGGCAAAGGGCTGGGCGGTTCGTCCCTGATCAACGGCATGTGTTATATTCGCGGCAACGCGATGGATTTCGACAACTGGGCCAAGGCGCCGGGTCTGGAAGACTGGACCTATCTGGACTGCCTGCCGTATTTCCGCAAGGCGGAAACGCGCGATATCGGCCCGAACGATTACCACGGCGGCGATGGCCCGGTGAGCGTCACCACGCCGAAGGCCGGTAACAACGAACTGTTCCACGCCATGGTGGAAGCCGGCGTGCAGGCGGGCTATCCGCGCACCGACGATCTGAACGGTTACCAGCAGGAAGGCTTCGGCCCGATGGATCGCACCGTGACCCCGAAAGGGCGCCGCGCTAGCACCGCCCGCGGTTATCTGGATCAGGCGCGTTCGCGGCCGAACCTGAAAATCGTCACCCATGCGCTGACCGACCATATCGTGTTCGACGGCAAGCGTGCGGTGGGCGTCAAGTATTTGCAGGGCGACAGCAATCAGCTGACTCACGCCACAGCGCGCCGCGAAGTGCTGCTGTGCGCCGGCGCCATCGCCTCGCCGCAAATTCTGCAGCGTTCGGGCGTCGGCCCGGCGGCGCTGCTGAAAAGCCTGGACATCAACGTGGTGCACGATCTGCCGGGCGTCGGGGAAAACCTGCAGGACCACCTGGAGATGTACCTGCAATACGCCTGCAAGAAACCGGTGTCGCTGTACCCGGCGCTGCAATGGTTCAACCAGCCGAAGATCGGCGCGGAGTGGCTGTTCAACGGCACCGGCGTCGGCGCCAGCAACCAGTTCGAGGCCGGCGGCTTCATCCGCAGCCGCGCAGAGTTCGCCTGGCCGAACATTCAGTATCACTTCCTGCCGGTGGCGATTAACTATAACGGCAGCAACGCGGTGAAAGAGCACGGCTTCCAGGCGCACGTCGGCTCGATGCGTTCGCCGAGCCGCGGCCGGGTGCAGGTGAAATCGAAAGATCCGCGTCAGCACCCGAGCATTCTGTTCAACTACATGGCGACTGAACAGGATTGGCAGGAGTTCCGCGACGCTATCCGCATCACGCGCGAAATCATGGCGCAGCCGGCCCTGGACGAATACCGCGGCCGCGAGATAAGCCCAGGGCCAGAGGTGCAGACCGACGAGCAGCTGGACGCCTTCGTGCGCGAGCACGCCGAAACCGCCTTCCACCCGTCCTGCTCGTGCAAGATGGGCGAGGACGAGATGGCGGTGGTCGACGGCCAGGGCCGGGTGCACGGCATGGAAGGATTGCGGGTGGTGGATGCGTCGATTATGCCGCTGATCATTACCGGCAACCTGAACGCCACCACCATCATGATCGCCGAAAAGATCGCCGACCGCATTCGACAGCGCGCGCCGTTGCCGCGCAGCACCGCCGACTACTACGTCGCCGGCGATGCGCCGGTGCGCAAGCAGTAACCGACACGCCCTCTCGCCGTTGAGGGGGAGGGCCGCCGTAGCAAGCAACCCCTCTCCATATGCTCTTCCCCAAGGCGAGGGGGCAACTCTCTTTTTATTCCTTATCCCATCATGCCGCCGGCAGCGAGATTGCCTGATCGAAACTGTTGGGCGTCGCCATGCGCCACATGCGGGCGTAGAACTCGCTTTTGATCTCCGGCTGCAGCAGCGCGCCCGGCTCCAGGTAGTAATAGATATCGGCGTATACCTTGATCTCGGTCGGCGTGATGCGGCGCAGCATATGGTGCGAGGTCAGCTGCTCCGGGCGGCTGACGCCGGCCGCCGCCAGCATGTCCGCCAGCGCTTTCACCGTATTTTGATGGAAGTGATAGACGCGCTCCGCCTTGTTCGGCACCACCAACGCCTTCTGACGCAGCGGATCTTGCGTCGCGACGCCGGTCGGGCAGTGGTTGGTGTGGCAGCTTTGCGACTGGATGCAGCCGACGGCGAACATAAAGCCGCGCGCCGAGTTCACCCAGTCGGCGCCGAGCACCAGTACGCTGGCGATATCAAAGGCGCTGATGATCTTGCCGCTGGCGCCAATCTTGATTTGGTCGCGCAGGCCGCAGCCCACCAGCGTGTTATGCACGAACAGCAGCCCTTCGCGCAGCGGCATACCCATATAGTTGGAGAGTTCGAGCGGGGCGGCGCCGGTGCCGCCTTCCTTGCCGTCCACCACGATGAAGTCTGGCAGAATGCGGGTGTGCAGCATCGCCTTGACGATGGCGACGAACTCCCACGGGTGGCCGATGCACAGCTTGAAACCGACCGGTTTGCCGCCTGACAGCTCGCGCAGCTGTTGGATGAACTGCATCATTTCCAGCGGGGTGGTGAAGGCGCTGTGCGAAGCCGGCGAGATGCAATCGACGCCTTCCGGCACGCCGCGGGTGGCGGCGATTTCCGCATCCACCTTCTTCGCCGGCAGAATGCCGCCGTGGCCGGGTTTAGCGCCCTGGCTGAGCTTGATTTCAATCATTTTCACCTGCGGGCTTTGCGCCTGTTCGGCAAAGCGGCGCGGATCGAAATGGCCGTCGGCGGTGCGGCAGCCGAAATAGCCGCTGCCCAGCTCCCACACCAAATCGCCGTTGTTTTCGCGGTGATAGCGGCTGATGCTGCCCTCGCCGGTGTCGTGGTAGAAGTTGCCTTTGGCCGCGCCGAGGTTGAGCGCGCGGATGGCGTTGGCGGAGAGCGCGCCGAAGCTCATCGCCGAAATGTTGAAGATTGACGCGGAGTAGGGCTGGCGGCAGTCGGCGCCGCCGATGGTGACGCGAAAACTGGTCGGGTCGGCGGCTTTCACCGGCCGCATGGAATGGCCGATGCACTCATAGCCGGTTTGGTACACATCCAGCAGGGTGCCGAACGGCTTGTCGCCCATCTCGTTTTTCGCCCGGCGATACACCAGCGTGCGCTGGGTGCGCGAAAACGGGATTTCTTCATTGTCCTGCTCGAGGAAATACTGGCGCAGTTCCGGGCGGATGAACTCGAAGAAGAAGCGCAGGCGGCCGATGATCGGGTAGTTGCGGCAAATGGCGTGGCGTTGCTGCGTGAGATCGTAGATACCCAGCACCATCAGGCAACCGCAGGCCAGGGCCGGCAGCCAGAACCACGGATGATTGTGCATCATGATCAAGAAAACCAGGGTGAGCAAGATGCTCAGCACAAAGCAGGTATAGCGGCTGAATAAGGACGACTTCATAACATCTCCTGATGTTTATTTTAATCCACACGACATGACTCACGGATAATCCGTGTGCAAATCGTAACCAACAGGAGGGGATGTTGTGTGTCTGTTGCTGCTTTGTCGCCAGTTGTTACATTAATTTAACGTGACGGAAGGGGGGCGGGTTGCCGCGCGGCGAACCGCGCAACAAGCCTGGGTATTTATTTGCCGGCGACGAAGATGGTGCTCATGCTGCGCAGCCGCAGTTTTTTCATCGCGCTGTATTTCTGCGAGAAGATGGTTTTCGGGTGCGTGCCGCGCTTTTCCGCAATGTGCAGCAGGCTGTCGCCACGCAGCAGGTTGAAGATCACGTCGCTTTCCGCCGGACTGAGCTCGCGGGTTTTCTGCACCCGGATACCGCCCGGTTCCTTGCTTTCCAGCAGCCGCTGGATTTTTTCCTGCAGCGAATAAAGCGGAATGCGGGTGGAGACCAACTCGACGGAAATCCCCAGGATCGACAACAGTTTCACTACCCGCTCGTCGTCATAAAACACCAGCAGGCGCGTCTTGCTGTTGTACTGCTGATGCAGGGACACCAGGCTTTCGATCACGTTGACGCTCTGTTCCAGGTTTTGCGAGGTGAAAATCAGCGCAATATCGTGCTTGGTGATCTTCTCTGCTTTGGCGCCGCCGTGCATGAAATCGGAAAACAGGCGGATATCGTACGCGCCGTAGTGTTTCTTTAGCAGCACCGACAGGCCAACATAGCTGTACTTACACTCACTAATCACAAGAACGTTGTTTTTAGACATAGGGCAAACACCAATACCGAGTTAAAAGTATTCAGCTGTAAGAAGCGAGTTCAAATCCTTGATGCTGGATTCCTTCCACAGCTTTCCCTGCAGTGCGTAATATGGCATTTCATCCAGCCATTTCTTGTGTTCGGGAGTTTCAACTCCTTCGATAATTACCTTGTAATGATTAAGGTAAAAAAAGCGCAGTAACGCGCGCATCAAGCCCTCGCCGCCGGACTTTTTCATGAAGTCCCAAAGCAGAAAACGGTCGAGCTTAACGAAGCGGAACTGGCTGTTGTACAACGCGGAAAAACCCGCATAGCCAGAACCAAAATCATCGAGCCAAAATGAATAACTATTCAATGACGGATCGCCGTGCACGCGATCTTTCACCAGCCGGGTTGAATTCTCGCTGATCTCAAAATGAATACAGCGCAGGGCATTAATTCTTTCGGCAAAGTGAGTATTCGCCAGCGATTGCAGGGAATAATCGTCAACATTCAAAGTGGCTATCACTTGGTTTTCATGAAACCAGTGTTTGTATTTATCGATCAGATTGATCTGATCCATCAAAATCTCAATCCGGGTTGCGCTGTCGGCGTGACGAAAGAACTGTTCAGGAGAAAAATGGGCGTATTCGCTATTAAACGTAAAGCGAGACAGACATTCAACGGCCAGCAATTGTCCCGATTTCGCGAACATTGGCTGAAAAACATAATTAATGCCGTTATTTTTCTCTCTGAAAGAACCGCTCATTTCCCAATCCTTGGATTGATATTTAACTTGTTGATTTTAAATGCTTAAAAAGAAAGTTACTCCAAGTTTATTGGTAAATTTCTTATTTAAAACGTCAGGATGGCCGAAGCGTGTCGACAGACCATTGAACGCGTAATTCGTGCCAAATTCCAAACGTCGCAATATGTTACTAAATGTAAATATTTGGGATAATATTCTGATTTTCAGGCCTTAATGCAAAATCTTGAACTCTGAAGCTTTCCCAAACACAGATTATTCCTATTCATATGAATCGTCAACATCGATCGATAGGTATCCTCCGATAGTTTATTCCTATCAAGAGGGGCCTTATGAATGTTTTAAACGATTTAACATTAAGAATATGCTTAGTCTATATTTCGTCCGGCAATGGATTCATCGGGCTTCATTCCTGACAAGGAGTAGCATCGCTGAATGTACTTTATAAGCGTATTAATTCATCGAGAGTCTAAATATGAAAATCTCTAAACTGTCTGCTGTATTGGCATTGGCTGTAAGCACTGCTGCTATTTCTTCTTTCTCTGCTCAAGCTGCTGACGGGACTATTACTTTCAACGGTAAAGTGACTGACCAAACTTGTACTATCAGCACCCCAGGCGGTAAAGATTTCACCGTAACTCTGCCAACTGTTTCTGCTTCTACTCTGGCAACTCAGAGCGCAACTGCTGGCCGTACTCCGTTCGCGATCAACCTGACCAAATGCTCTAAAGGCCAGGTAGCTACTTATTTCGAACCGGGCGCTACTGTTGATTTCAATACTGGCCGTCTGAACAACCAGGCGCAGACTGATGCTGCAACTAACGTGCAGATCCAGCTTCTGGGCAGCAACAACCAATTCCTGCCTATCCTGGCTGCTGGTGCTAATGGTGCGCAGAATAACTCCCAGTGGGTTACCGTTGCTAACGAAGGCGACTCTGCTGACCTGAACTACTACGCTGAATATTACGCTACCAACGCTGCCGGCGCTGGTGATGTGACTTCTAGCGTTCAGTACACCATCATTTACCAGTAAGTAATATTTCTTTAAGTAATATTCTTATTCGGGTGGGGGAGTTATGCCCCCACCGTTTTCCCTTACCGTAGCGATAAGATAATGAAGAACTCATTTAAAAAATACAGCATATTGCTGAGCGCCATGCTTTTCAGTAGCAGCGTTTTTTCCAGTGTCATTATTAACGGTACTCGTATTATTTATCCGGGAAAGCAACGGGAAGTTACCGTCCAATTATCAAATAATGGTGCTTCACCGGCACTTATTCAGTCTTGGATTGATGAAGGCGACGCAAAAACCACACCAGAAAACAGCAAAGCGCCATTTATCGTTTCACCGCCAATCAGCCGTGTTGAACCGGCTACCGGCCAAGCGCTGCGCGTTTCATTGACCACGGCGAGTTTGCCGCAAGACAAAGAATCCTTGTTTTGGTTGAACGTACTGGAGATCCCGCCAGCACCAACCGGGGCAAACAATGGCGCACCTGAAAACTTTTTACAGGTGGCATTCCGTACCCGCGTAAAACTGCTGTATCGGCCGACCGGTCTGGCGGGAGAAGCGAATGATGCGCCGGAAAAACTGCAGTGGAGCTTCAGCGCTGGGGGCGTCAGCGTGAAAAACCCAACGCCGTACTATGTGTCATTTACCGAGATTAATGCTGTCGTGAACCAAAAACGTGTGCCGTTGGCCCCGCACGGCGACATGCTGGCACCCGGACAGGAAAAGACATTGTCGTTCTCCGGCGACAGCGCGCGCATTGCTGACATTGCCTACACCACTATTAATGATTTTGGCGGACGCGTGTCCCGTACTAAGAATAAGCAAAAGTAACTCTTGGAACAGAGCCTCAGGCCCAGAGCAATTTATTTCAGAGGGCGAGCTTAATTTGGTAAAGGAATGCTTTATATGAAAGAGTTACCTATCTCTGCAGCTGTTAAAATGGCGCTGTCCAATTATAAATCGATTCTGCTGTTAACCGGTAGCGCGCTCTGTCTGGCGGCCCCTGCGACGTCTTGGGCGGAGGGGGTTGCCGATAGCAAAAAGCCGGCAGCACCGGTTGAAGCGACTTTTAACAGCAGCTTCCTGATTGGGGAAGCGCAGGGCGTGGATCTTTCACGCTTCCGTGATGGTAACCCGATCTTGGCGGGAAAATATTCGCTCGACGTGTATGTGAACGGCGAGTGGAAAGGCAAAAAAAGTATCGACTTTAAAAACGTGCCGGGGAAAAACAGCGCCGATACCTGTTTTAGCTTACTGTCGTTGGATGAGTTCGGTGTGGATACCGCCACAATGAGCGGGGATCCTGCCGTTAATACCGAGACGTGCAAAACGCTGACTCAATGGGTACCGGAAGCCTATTACCGCTTGGACACCAGTACGCTGCGCATGGATATCAGCATCCCTCAGGCGGCGCTGCGCCGCAGCGCTCGCGGTTATGTCGATCCGCGCTTCTGGGATCGCGGTATTACCGCCGGCAGCCTGTCGTATAATTTCAATGCGTTCAATACCCACAGCTCTGCCAACGGCAGCAACTCCGATTCAACTAATGCATATTTAACGTTGAATGCCGGGTTAAACGTGGCGGGTTGGCAGCTGCGTCACGATTCCAACGTGAACTGGCGTTCTAACGACAGCACCCATTGGCAAAACACCGCGACTTACGCGCAGCGGGCAATGCCGTCTATCCGCGGCATGCTGACGTTGGGCGACAGTTACACCAGCGGTGATTTCTTCAACTCCATCGGTTTTCGCGGCGTGCAGATCGCCACGGACGATCGCATGCTGCCTGATTCATTGAACGGGTATGCGCCGGTTGTGCGTGGGGTCGCGCAAAGCAACGCCCTGGTGGAAGTACGTCAGAATAACCAGCTGATCTACCAAACTACCGTCGCTCCGGGCGAGTTCATCATCAACGATCTCTACCCTACGGGTTACGGCGGCGATCTGAATGTCACCATTAACGAGGCCGACGGCAGCAAACGCCAGTTCAGCGTTCCCTATGCTTCGGTAGCGCAGATGCTTCGTCCAGGTATTCAGCGTTATGCCATCACTGCGGGTCGAGTACGCGATGATAATTTAAGCAAGGAACCCGACATGTTCCAGGCGACTTATCAGCGCGGTTTTACCAACATTCTTACGGGATACACAGGCGGGATCGTCAGCGATGGCTATGGTGCAGTGCTGGTGGGCAGCGCGGTCGCGACACCGGTTGGCGCATTTGCGCTGGACGTCACGCAGTCCAATACCCGCTTGAAGCAGGGCGACCAATCAGGCCAGAGCTATAAGCTCAGCTATAGCAAGTTGATGACCGAAACCAACACCAACTTCACGATCGCTGCTTATCGCTATTCGACTTCCGGCTACCTCTCTTTGCAGGATGCCGTCTACTCCCGTGACAATGAGCGCAAGGGTTTAAGCGCAGATGCGGTTAACCGCCAGCGTAGCGAATACCAGCTGACGCTGAACCAAGGGCTGGGCGACAATTACGGTTCCTTGTACATCACCGGTTCGGTACGCGACTACTGGAACCGTGGCGGGAGCACCAAGCAGTACCAGGTGGGCTATAACAACTATTATGGTCGCGTGACCTATGGCCTTTCCGCCATGCGCACCTCGGATATGTATAACCGAGATGAGACTCGTTATTACCTGACACTGTCGATTCCATTCAGCGTCGGTTCGCAAACCCTGAGCCTGAACAGTTCACTGGGCTACACCGACAACGGTTACGACAGCAGCCGTGTGGGCATGAATGGTTCAACCGGCGAAGACAACAACATCAGCTATAGCGCTACGTTAGCCAACGATCGTTCAGGCGGCACCAACAGCAGCGTGAGCGGTGAATACCGTAGCCGTTTCGCCACGATGAACGGGTCCTACAGCTATGGTAAAGATTACCGTCAGTCGTCGATCGGTGCATCGGGCAGCGTGGTTGCCCATAGCGGCGGCGTCACGCTGACACCGCAACGCGGACAGACCATGGTGCTGGTGGAAGCGCCAGACGCCGCTGGCGCGATTGTGACCAACTCGCCAGGCGTTCGTATCGATGACAACGGTTATGCTGTGGTTCCTTATGTTGCACCATATCGCATGACGAGCGTAACGCTCGATCCGAGCGGCATGTCACGCGATGTTGAATTGGAAAGCAGCAGCCAACAGGTTGCGCCATATGCCGGCGCGGTTGCCCGGTTGGAATTCAAAACAACGAAAGGCCAGGCATTGATCATTCATGCGCTCGGCCCTGATGGCAACGCGCTGCCGTTTGGCGCTGAAGTGCTGGATACCCGTAATCAGGTGGTCGGCATTGTTGGGCAGGGCAGTCGCATCTACTTGCGTACCGAAGCTAAGAAAGGTTTGTTGCAGATTAAGTGGGGCACACAGCCAACGCAGCAGTGCTCTGTCAGCTATAGCGCCAAGGCGCAAAGCAATAATCCTGACTACGAAATTATTGAAGCGAGTTGCAAATGATAAAGTTTACGCGTGTTCCACCGCTGAATAAAGCGCCAGCGAAATGCCTGATGCTGCTCGGACTGCTGATGGCGGGCGGCCAGAGCGCTTACGCCGCCTGTTACGTTAATAATGGTTACAAGGCGCAGGTGATCAACATGAAGCTTGGGCGCGTGCTGGTTACGCCAAGCAGCCAGGTTGGAGACACCTTGGTCACCGGTCAGTTCGCGATTAACCCGGTCTCCGGTTATGGTCGTTGTTATAACGGCGGTAGCGCGATTGGGCAGATCCTCCAGGGCAGCCGGACGAGCTTCAGCAATGTATGGAGCACCAATATTCCAGGTATCGGGATTCGTTTATACCGTGAAGCGGGGACAATAAGTACTTATTATCCCCACACGTTGGCATTACGGGGTAATACAACCGTCAACCTGAATGGCGGTTACTTTAAGATCGACATTGTGAAAACCGCCGCGCAAACCGGCACCGGCCAACTGGTCCCAGGCAAGTACACGACTTACTATATGGATGGTTCCGGTCAGGGATTGCCGATGCTGGAATCGATCGTCGATGCCAACAGCCTGACGATCGTGACGTCGACTTGCAACGTGGACAGCGGTTCCAAGAACAAGGTGGTTAATCTGGATACTGTCACTGCAGCCTCGTTTGGCGGCGTAGGTTCAACGCAGGGTGAAAAAGCATTTGATATCAATATCAATTGCGTTGGCGGCGTTGGTGAGGATCTGTTGCCAGGCAGTGCGGGACAAGGGATCGTCAATGTGCGTTTTGACTATACGCAGGATGCTTCCAATGCACCTGGGGTGATCAAATCCGAGCCTGGCGCCAACACAGCATCCGGTGTTGCCGTCCAGCTGTTGACCGGCAATACGACCCAGCCGATCAAAAATGGCGATGCGGTCAATGCCGGACGTACCATTCCCAACCAGGCCAATACCTTAACGCTGCCGCTGAAGGCACGCTACTATCGCACCGGTTCGACGATTAAAGGCGGCAATATCAAGTCGACCGCCACCTTTACCATCGAGTACAACTAAGTCGCGTTCCGACGAAAAAGCCAATGGGTTTTATCCATTGGCTTTTTTGCGTTATCGATTAACGCAGCCCCATCCAGCTGGTGCAAACGCCTTCCGGCGGTTTGCCGGCGTACCAGCGTGGCAGCGTGGGGGCATCATGGTGCGATTCAGCCTGCGCCTCTATCGGCTGTGCCGGCCACTCCGCAACATCCCAGCGGGTGGTACGGCGATACACCGCCGGGGTTTTACCGAACTGTTTCTTGAAGGCGCGTGAGAACGAAGGCTGAGAATCGAAATGGTATTGCAGGGCGATATCCAGGATCGGACGCGGGGTGGAGCGCAGCGCCTGCGCCGCCTGCGACAGGCGCCGCTCGCGGATATAGCTGCCGAGCGCGTGGCCGGTGGTGCTGCGGAACATGCGCTGCAGGTGCCATTTGGAGTAGCCCGACTTGGCGGCGACGTTATCCAGCAGCAGCGGTTGGTCCAGATGAGTTTCAATCCAGTCTAGTAAATCGTGAATGATATTGACGCGATCCATGGTTTTAGTTCTCCCGCAAAAACGACATTCAGGTCACAGTGACTTAGCTTAATTATCCAAGAATATACTTTGATAATAGGCGTGAGTGCGCCGTTACGCAAGGGTAAACCGGGGGTAAAAAGGTGGCCAAAAATGCTCTTTGAACGGCAGGGGGATAAAAGAAAGGCCGCATAAAGCGGCCTTATCAGTAGGAAGCGATGGAAAATCAGTTAGTTTCCGGTTTCACTTCAATGTAGTTCAGACCCAGCACGCTGCTGGTGTAACCGCGGATCTTGTTGGTCATCTCGATATCGCCGTTCAGCTTGTGGCCGTAAGACGGGATGATCTCTTTCAGCTTGCTCTGCCATTCCGGCGTCGCCACTTTGTCTTTGAACACGGTTTCCATCAGATGCAGCATGATCGGCGCAGCGGTAGAAGCGCCCGGCGAAGCACCCAGCAGAGCGGCGATGCTGCCGTCTTCAGAGCTGACGACTTCGGTGCCGAACTGCAGCACGCCGCCTTTATCCGCGTCTTTCTTGATGATCTGTACGCGCTGGCCTGCGGTCCACAGCTTCCAGTCTGCCTGCTTGGCGTCCGGGAAGTACTCTTTCAACGCGGCGAAGCGATCGTCGTCGTTCATCATCAGCTGGCCGACCAGGTATTTCACCAGATCGAAGTTATCCAGACCGACGTGGGTCATCGGCATCAGGTTCGAGGTGCTCAGCGAGTGCATCAGATCGAACAGCGAACCGTTCTTCAGGAACTTGCTGGAGAAGGTGGCGAACGGCCCGAACAGCAGCACGCGCTTGCCGTCCAGCATGCGGGTATCCAGGTGCGGCACGGACATCGGCGGCGAACCTACGCTGGCCAGGCCATACACTTTGGCCAGGTGCTGGTTGGCGATCGCCGGGTTGGTAGTGACCAGGAACTGGCCGCCGACCGGGAAGCCGCCGTAGCCGTCGGCTTCTGGGATGCCGGATTTCTGCAGCAGGGTCAGGGACGCGCCGCCTGCGCCGATGAACACGAACTTGGCGTTAACGGTGGTTTCTTTACCGTCGCGGTTCAGATCGGCAACGGTCACGCTCCAGGTTTGGTCGGCGTTGCGCTTAATGTCGCGCACTTCGTGGCTCAGGTTCAGCTTGAACTTGTCGCTGGCGCTCAGCGCGTCAACCAACTGGTGGGTGATCACGCCGAAGTTGACGTCGGTACCCAGCGGCATGCGGGTCGCGGCGATTTTCTGCGCCGGATCGCGGCCGTTCATCACCAGCGGCGCCCACTGCTTGATTTGCGCAGGGTCTTCGGAATATTCCATGCCGCGGAACAGGGTGCTGTGCTGCAGCGCCGCGTAGCGTTTACGCAGGAAATTGACGTTGTCGTCACCCCACACGAAGCTCATGTGCGGCACGCTGTTAATGAAGGATTTCGGATCTTTCAGGACAGCGTTTTTCACCTGATAAGACCAGAATTGGCGAGAGATTTCGAAAGACTCGTTGACCTTCACCGCCTTGCTGATGTCGATGGTGCCATCGGCTTTTTCCGGCGTGTAGTTCATTTCGCTAAAGGCGGAGTGGCCGGTACCGGCGTTGTTCCAGCCGTTGGAGCTCTCTTCCGCCACGCCGTTCATGCGCTCGTACATGTCGATGGTCCAGGTCGGCTCCAGCTCATGCAGATAGGTACCCAAGGTGGCGCTCATGATGCCGCCGCCGATCAACACCACGTCGACGGTTTTATTCTTCTCTTCAGCCGCCGCCTGCTGCGTAACGCTAAACAGGCTGAGACTGAAAATCAGGACGAGTAATTTTCTCATTGAATTAAATCTCTTGTGTGTAAATTCTACTCATTGCAGGTGAAAGAATTTAGCGGGAGTTACCCTGGAAAATAATGAAGCCGACCGCCCGGCGTGAGCCGATAGGCAGCGATAATGCCTTTTTGTTAATAGGGTATTTAACGAAAAGTGAACTATTGCAGGCCGTCCGGATGCAAATTGATCGGTTCACGTTACTGGCGGGGTATTATTGTTTGCGAGAATGTTAAAAACTACTTTTGTAACTAAAAAAAATGAATATAAGCAAAAATAGGGCGGTTGCTGTCGCAGGAATAAACAGAGAGGGAAGAAAGGCCGTATAACCGCGTTATTTTCAGGGGTTAATTGTCGCGCAATTAAACATTATTTCATTATCACACAATAATTGCGGTTAAATTGCAAATACCTATCGGTAACCAATAATAAATGGCCGCCGTGGCGAGCGGCCATCGTTCAGCTGGCGGTTACTTGATGCCCATCGCATCGCGCATGGTGAAGAACAGATCGGTCTGATCGGTCAATCCCACCACGTTGGCGGCGTGCGGGCCGTAGGCCGCGACGCGCAACTGAGTGCCGGTATGCCCCTGCGACTCTTCTTCCGAGTTGCCGTAGCTGAGGGTCATCGGCGCACCGTCTTTGGTGGTCAGTATCTGGGTCAGGCCCGGCGCTTTGGCGTCGGCGGCGACGATCTGGCTGGAGTGCGCGTGGTCGGCGGTGACGATCACCAGCGTGTTGCCGTCGGCGCGGGCGAAGGCCAGCGCTTTTTGCACCGCTTCGTCCAGATCGACGGTTTCACCAATCTGCCCGCACGGATTGGCGGCGTGATCCTGCTTATCGATCGACGCCCCCTCGACCTGCAGGAAGAAGCCGTTCGGGTTGTCTTTCAGCAGCGCGATCGCTTTGTCGGTCATCGCCGCCAGCGTTGGCGTGGCCGCGGTGCGCGCCGGGTTGTTTTCACAGGTTACCGCCGGCTTGTCGAGGTTGCCGTGATAGCTGGCTTTCGGCCCCAGCCAGCGCACCGGCATGTTGCCGTCGGCGAACAGGCCCAGCAGCGGTTTTTGCTGATTGGCCAGGGTCACGGCCTGCAGTTCATCTGCGTTGATCACCCACTGATAACCCTGTGCCGCCGCCTGGTCCTTCAGCGATTTTCCTTGCCATTCGCCGCTTTTCGCCAGCTGGTTGAAGGACTTCGCACCGCCTCCCAGCGTGACGTCGGCACGGGTTTTCAGCAGTTGCTCGGTGATCGAGCCGCGGCCGCCGTTTTCCAGCGCGTTAGCGGCACATTTCTCGCTGGTTTCTTCCGGGCCGTAGCATTTGCGCGAGGTGACGTGCGACACCAGCGCCGCCGGCGTGGCGTCCTGCAGTTCGGCGGTGGAGACGTTGCCGGTGGCCTTGCCGGCCGCCTTGGCGATCTCCAGCAGCGTTGGCTGGTCTTTGCCGTTCACGTCCACGCCGAGCGCACCGTTATAGGTTTTCACCCCGGTGGCCCAGGCGGTGGCCGAGGCGGCGGAGTCGGTCACGTAATCCGGCTTGTGGGTTTTCTTGTCCAGCGAGTAGTGGGTGTATTGCCCGGTCAGCGGCAGGGCGTCGATGCCCTTGAAGTAACCGCCTGCGCCTTCAGCGTAGTTGCGCGCGGCGGTGATCTCGGAATCCCCCATGCCGTCGCCGATCAGCAGGATCACGTTTTTCACCGTTTTGTCCGACAGCGACGCTTTCAGCGCGGCGGTCTGATCGCCGGCCAGGCGACGGGCGCCGCCCGGCTCGGTGAGGGTGCCGCGCGCGGCGCGCTCGGTCAGGCCATCGGCATTGGCCGAGGTTTCCGCCGCGATGGCGGAGGAACAGAGCAGGGCGGACAGCACGGCGCCGGCGATCAGGGATACAGCAGGTTGCATGGGTAAGCTCCTTGTCGTAATACAACAATGTAAATAACATCAAATTGTTACGAAAGGAGAGTAGAGCAGAGGGATGACAATTTTATGACAGCGGAAGGCGGGACGGCCCGGCGGCCATCCCGTTTGACAATCAGGCCGCGCGCGCCGGGATAGCGAGCCCACGCTGCACCGCCGGGCGCGCCAGACCGCGCTCCAGCCACTGCGCGACGCGCGGGAAACTGTCGAACTCCACCAGATCGCGCGCCTCATAGAAGCCGATCAGGTTGCGCACCCAGCCCAGCAGCGAGATATCGGCGATGGTGTAGTCTGCGCCCATGATCCAGTCACGGCCCTCCAGGCGCGTTTCCAACACACCAAGCAGGCGTTTCGATTCGTTTTTGTAACGCTCCAGCGGCCGCTTGTCTTCATATTCGCGCCCGGCGAATTTATGGAAGAAACCGAGCTGGCCGAACATCGGGCCGACGGCGGCCATCTGGAAGAACACCCACTGAATGGTTTCATAACGCTGGGCTGGATCCTGCGGCAGGAAGCGGCCGCTCTTTTCCGCCAGGTAGAGCAGAATGGCGCCGGATTCGAACAGCGGCAGCGGCCGGCCGCCGGGGCCGTCGGGATCGATGATCGCCGGGATCTTGCCGTTCGGATTCAGCGCCAGGAATTCCGGCGTCCAGGTTTCGTTGTTGCCGATGTCGATTAGGTGCGCTTCATAAGGCAGGCCGATCTCTTCCAGCATGATGGAGACTTTGACGCCGTTCGGCGTCGGCAGAGAGTAGAGCTGCAGCCATTCCGGATGCTGAGCCGGCCAGCGTTTGACGATCGGGAATTGGGTGGAATCGAGCATGGAAACTCCTCGGGTTGGCGGGGTCGCTTAAGCGTACCCCTAGAGTATTGCAGTAAAACTACCCTGTCGCCGGGTTACACCGTGAGGTCAAAATGTGCGGCCAGCGCTTTTTTACCGGCGGGGGTCAGCTGCAGCTCGCGGCTGTCGAGCCGGCGAAGGATCCAGCCGCGTTGGATAAAGGCGGCCAACAGCGCGGCGCCCAGCGCGCCGCCGAGGTGAGATCGGCGCTCGCTCCAGTCCAGACAGCCGCAGGCGAAGCGGCGGCGAGTGGGCGCGGGAGAGCAATCGACGCCCAGCCGCGTCAGCGCGGCCTGACCGGCGTCGCTTAATCGGTAGTCTTCTTCACCGGCCAGCCAGTTCAGCGCATGCAGCCGATCGTGCAGCTTCACCGCTACCTCGCCCGCCATATGGTCGTAGCAGGTGCGAGCATATTGCAGCGTGGTGGGCGTGCTGCTTTTCACCGACGGGCGCGGTACGCCCGCCAGCGCCATCAGGCCTTCCAGCGCGTCGGCCACCGGTTGCCCGGCCAGCCGGAAATAGCGGTAGCGCCCCTGTTTGACGCAGGCGATCAGCCGCTGCTCCAGCAGTTTCGCCAGATGCGCGCTGGCGGTGGACGGGGCAACCTCGACCGCCGCGCTGAGCTCGGTGGCGGTGTAGGCGCGCCCGTCCATCAACAGGCACAGCATGCGCGCCCGGGTGCGGTCGGCGATGGCGGCGCTCAGCGCCGCTAAACGATCTTCAATGTCGATGTTATGCATACTTCGAGGTTAGACGAAGTATGACTGCGCGTCCATCGCTAACCTGTGGTTATCGCACTCTGGTGCAGTGCGTCTGCGTTCGCTGGATATTGATGAGCGGGCGTTGGAATCGGTGCGGTGGCGCCATTCTTACCATGCGCGCGTACCGGAATTTTACCGTGAGAGGAGACGATAATGATCGCCGTGATTTTTGAACTGCAGGCCGCTGATGGGCAGCGTGATACCTATCTGGCGCTGGCGGCGGAGCTGAAGCCGCTGCTGGCGCAGATCGACGGATTCATTTCCATCGAGCGCTTTCAAAGCCTGGCCGATCCTGCGCGCCTGCTGTCGCTCTCCTTCTGGCGCGACGAGGCGGCGGTGCAGCAGTGGCGCAATCTCGAGCAGCATCGCGCGGCACAGGCGCGCGGCCGTGGCGAGGTGCTGGCGCAGTACCGGTTGCGGGTGGCGGAGGTGGTGCGGGATTACGGGCTGGAGAGACGCGACCAGGCGCCGCAGGATAGCCGTTGCTATCACCGCACCTGAAAAAAGCCCGCTGACGGCGGGCTTTCACCCGTTTATTTCGCTTCGCTGCCCACCTTCATCGCCCCGGCGTAGCGGGCGCCCATTCCCCAGGCGGCGCCGTGGTCGCGGGCGATCTGCAATACGCCCCCCGCCGTGGCCTTGCGGCTCCAGTCCTGCTGCCATTCCAGCATCAACGCCACCCAGTTGATAGGGGTGGCGCCTGCTTGTACCAGGCGCTGCATGGCGTTGTTTTGACTATCTGGCGTAATGTCGCCGGTGACGTCCGACAATATGTAGACCTCATACCCCTCGCCCAGAGCGGACAGCGCCGGCAGCATCACGCAGCTGGCGGTCCACAGCCCGCCGATGATGATTTTCTTGCGGCCGGATTGTTTGATCAGATCCACCACGCGCCGATCCTGCCAGACGTTGATGGCGGTGCGATCGTACACCTGCAGATCCGGGCGTGCCTGCGTCACCTGCTGGAATACCGGCCCGGCGAAGCTTTTGGCGTTGGCCGAGGCCAGAATGGTCGGCACGTTGAACACCTTGGCGGCCTTGGCGATGCCGGCGGCGTTATTCACCAGGTTGGTTTGATCGATAGAGGAAATGGTCATGCCGAACATGTCCTGCAGATCGACCAGCAGCAACAGGCTGTTGTCGGCGGTCAGCGGTTGCACATAACCCGCCTGGCGGCTATCGGCGGCGGGGGATTGCGCCAGCGCGGCGACGGGGGCGGTGGCGGCGCTCAGGCCGAGCATCAGGGCGATTAGGGTCTTTTTCATTATTAACTCCATGATTATCAGTAGATTAAATTCACGTCCCACTCAGGGAAGCGGTTGAATGAAGTCTACTGATATTTATTTGGTTAATAATCTATGGTTTATTGAATTAATAATTAACCTGAAGGACGTAATATGGACGTGCTACTGACGATGCGCGCCTTTCGCCGCGTGGTTGAGCGCAACAGTTTCTATAAGGCGGCGGAGGATCTGGCGATCACGCCGGCGGCGTTGAGCAAGCAGATTAAGCAGTTGGAAAGTCGGTTGGGGACGCTGTTGCTGGTGCGCACCACCCGCAGCATGAGCCTGACCGAAGCCGGGCAGCTCTATTACCAGGAAGCCTGCCGGTTGCTTGGCGAGTTCGACGCGCTGGAGCAGACGGTTGCCGCCAGCGCGCAGCAGGTCTCCGGCACGCTGCGGGTCAATGCGCCGCTCTCGTTCGGCCTGACGGTGCTGTCGCCGCTGCTGCCGCCGTTTATGCAACGTTATCCGCAGCTGCAGGTGGAACTGACGCTGGACGACAGGGTATTGGACGTGGTGGCGGCCGGTTTCGATATTTCCTTGCGCATTCGCCGCCGACTGCCGGATTCTTCCCTCAGCGCCCGGGCGCTGGGTGACGTGCACCAGCGAATTTGCGCCGCGCCCGGCTATTTGGCGCAGCACGGCGTGCCGCAAACGCCCAATGAATTGCCGCGGCACAGCTGTCTGGCCTATTCCCTGGCGGAAAAACCGGGGCAGTGGCAGTTCACCGCCGGCGAGGAGAGCCTGAGCGTGACGTTCACTCCCCGGCTGATCGCCAACAACAGCCTGATGCTGCGAGATATGCTGGTGGCGGGACTGGGCATCGGTTCGCTGCCGTCGTTTGTGGCGGATCCCGAGATTGCTGCCGGCAGACTGGTGCAGCTGTTCCCTGAACAGATTGCCGACGTGCATCAGGTCTTCGCGGTTTACCCGACGCGCCGGCATGTGCAGCAGAAAGTGAGTTTATTCACCGAGTTTGTGCGAGAACAGGGATTGATGACGGCGAATTGACAACGGTGCACGGTTGTCATATTCATTAGCTATGAAAAAATCCTACCGCCCATTCGCGCAAATTATTATCACCCTTCTCCAGAGGGTGGGATAGCGCGTGTGTCGCCAATAAAAACCCGCCGGCAGGCGGGTTTTTTTATCCCCTTCCGGCAACGACCGGAGAACGTCATGCAAACCTACCCTGCAGTTTTACACCTGATGTGCGGCAAGGCCGGCGCAGGCAAATCGACGCTGGCGCAGAGTTTGGCGCAACAACCGCAAACGCTGTTGCTGAGCGAAGATGCGTGGCTGGCGACGCTGTATGAACAGGAGATGGCCAGTCTGCAAGACTACGCGCGCTGTTCCGACCGGTTGCGGCGGGCGCTGGGCGGGCACCTCGTTCAGCTGCTGCGCGGCGGTTGGTCCGTGGCGCTCGATTTTCCGATGAATACGCCGGACAGGCGGCGCTGGGCCAAAGCCTTGGCGGAGGAGGCCGGCGTCGCACACTGCCTGCACTTTCTCGATGTCAGCCATGCGCAGTGCCTGAGCCGGATAACGCTGAGAAATGCGCGCGGCGAGCACCCGTTTGCCCTGAGCGAAGCGGAGTTTGAGCGCCTGGCGCAGTACTTTGTTCCCCCGGCGGAAGAGGAAGGGATGACCGTCTTGCGTTATGGCGAACGGGACTGAAAACCGGCGCCATGACGGCGCCGGCAACAGGGTTAGGCTTCGGCGTTAAACGCGTTGTGGAAGGTGACCTCCGCGCACGGCAGCGCGCCCTGGAAGGCGATGGCGCGGAAGTAGTCTTGCGGCACGCCCGGCAGGGCCAGCGCGCACTGCGCCTGGAAGCCGAAACGGCCGTAATAGTTCGGATCGCCCAGCACTACGCAGCCTGCGGCGCCGCGTTCCTGCAGCTCGGCCAGCAGCCGGCGGATCAGCCGGCTGCCGATCCCCTGGTTCTGACAGGCCGGCAGCACCGACACCGGCGCCAGCCCGTACCACCCGGCGGCGCCGTTGCTGAGTACGACCGGCGAGATGGACGCGTGCCCGATCGGTGTGCCATTTTGCTCGGCGACCAGCGACAGGGTGAGAGCTCCCGCCGCGCGCAGCGCATTGACGATAAACTGCTCGGTGTGGCTGCTGTGCTCGGCATGCAAGAATGCGGCGGCGGTCAGGGTGGCGATGGCGCCGACGTCGGCCGGCGTTTCGTGGCGTAACGTGATGTTCATGGTTGTATCCTGATTAAATAAGGCTGTGCCGACCGGGCTGCCTGCCCGGCCGGTATCGATGATTAACGGTTATCCAGCTGCGCCCGCACGGCCTTGAGCCCGGCAAAGGTGACGCGATAAGGGCGCCCCTGGCGAGAGAGGATCAGGCGTTTGGTTTTGAGCTTGGTGAAGACGGCCAGCGAGCAGTCGGCCAGGCCGAGCCCTTCGCGGGTGTAGCATTCGACGTGGGTGACGCGACCGGCGTCGTTGCGGGTGAAGGCGATATAGCCGCCTTTGGCCAACACGTGCAGCACGCGTTGTTCCGCTTTGGAAATGTTCATGTTGGGAGATCCTGTAATAACCCCAGATACGCGCATCCCCGCGCAAACGCGCGTCGGATACGTCAGAGTCCCTCGCCATACGGCAAGGAAGCGACTATCGGGTGGTTACAATCTCCAACATACAGGCCTCGGGCAGTGAAAAACGCCAGGGCGGCGTTTAAGCGCAGTTAATGTAGCCAATGGCCGGTTGGCTGTCAATTTGCCGGCAGCGCGGGCCGCCGGCGAAAGGCCAATTAGAAAGGCTTGGTTGGCAGGTATTTGCCGTCCAGGGTGATCACCGCGCGTTCGCCGCCGTCCGGATCGGCGACCTTCTTGATATCCAGCTTGAAGTTGATGGCGCTGATGATGCCGTCGCCAAACTGCTCGTGCACCAGCGCTTTCAGCGTGGAACCGTAAACCTGCAGCATTTCATAGAAGCGATAAATGGTCGGATCGGTTGGCACGCCGCCGGGAATGCTGCCGCGCAGCGGGATGGTTTGCAGCAGCAGCACCGCTTCTTCGTCCAGCCCCAGCTTGGCCGCTACCGTGCGCGCCGCCGGTTCCGGCAGCGCATGCTGCCCCAGCAGGGCGGCGGTGACAAACGCCAGGCTGAGACCGGTGCCCTCGGCCAGCGCTTCGAACGTCAGATTATGGCGGATCTTGGCGGCCATGATGGTGTCGGTGAGCGCTTCGCGCGGGGCGGTGTTGTGCAGAGAGTGTGTCATGTTGACTCCTTTTGTGGGCTTAAAAACGGGCGATCGCCGGGGTGGCGGTCACCTCGGGATGGGTGGCGAGCGGCACGAAGCGGCGGGTTTCGCCGTCCAGCGCCTCGATAGCGCCGCTGGCGATGTCATAGACCCAGCCGTGCAGCGCCAGGCGGCCCTGATCCAGCGCCAGGGCGACGGAAGGGTGCGTTTTGATGTTGTTGAGCTGGGCGATGACGTTTTCGCGCACCATCGACGCGACCCGGGCTGCGTCGGAGGCGTGCGGATAAGCCTGGTTGACCGCCCTGGCGGAATCGGCGTAACGCAGCCAGCCGGCGACCGTCGGCAGGTGATCCAGACACTGGCAGGTGGCGATGGCGGTCATCGCGCCGCAGTCGGAATGGCCGCAGATCACGATGTCTTCTACGCCCAGCGCAGCGACGGCGTACTCGACCGAGGCGGTCACCCCGCCGGGTTCGGGACCAAAAGAAGGCACGATGTTACCGGCGTTGCGGATCACGAACAGATCGCCCGGCTCGCGCTGGGTGACCAGCTCCGGCACCAGGCGGCTGTCGGAACATGAGATAAACAGGGTGCGCGGGTTTTGGCGGGTCGCCAACTGCTGAAACAGCGCCGTGCGTTCAACAAAGGCTTCGCGCTGGAACTTCAGGAAGCCTTCAATCACCTCTTTCATCCGTTTCTCCATTGGGTGTCGTTATGCGATGGCGGCATGATGAACGCTTCTGGCTATAGGGTCTAAGACCCATTTATAATGCTGGCTATAGGTTTTACTAATAGCTGGGGCGCTATGCTGCTGCGACACATCCGTTATTTTCTGGCCGTTGCCGAACA
Organism: Serratia bockelmannii; assembly: GCF_051803255.1. Taxonomy (NCBI): domain Bacteria; kingdom Pseudomonadati; phylum Pseudomonadota; class Gammaproteobacteria; order Enterobacterales; family Yersiniaceae; genus Serratia; species Serratia bockelmannii. Next base: position 1,559,641 of record NZ_CP196512.1, read on the forward strand.
GGGCAACTTCACCCGCGCCGCCGAAGCGTTGCACGTCTCGCAACCGACGTTGTCCCAGCAGATCAAGCAGTTGGAAGACGCACTGGGAGCGCCGTTGTTCGATCGCAGCGGCAGAGCCGTGCGTCTGACCGACGCTGGTGAGGCGTGGATGCGCTATGCGCGGCTGGCGCTGCAGGATTTGGACGCCGGCGCGCGGGCGATCCATGACGTGGCGACGCTGGCGCGCGGCCATTTGCGGCTGGCGATGACGCCGACGTTCACCGCCTATCTGGTGGGGCCGGCGATCGATGCGTTCTACCGCCGCTACCCGGGGATTACGCTGAGCATTGAGGAGATGGCGCAAGAGCGGATCGAGGCGCTGCTGGCGCAGGATCGACTGGATCTGGGGATCGCCTTCGAGATGGCGCAGTCGGTGGAGGTAGAAGCCACACCGTTGTTCAGCGAGACGCTGGAGCTGATGGTCGGCGCCGATCATCCCCTGGCGGCGCATCGCCGTCCGCTGACGCTGGCGGAGTGGCAACATCTGCCGCTGGCTTTGCTGAGTGGCGACTTCGCCACGCGGCAGTTTATCGATCGCTACTGCACACAGTTGGGATTTCGGCCGCAGGTGGCGGTGGAGGCCAATGCGCTGGGCGCCATCGTCGAGATCGTGCGGCGCGGGCAGCTTGCCACGCTGCTGCCAGCCGCCATTGCGCGCGAGAACCGGCAGTTGAAAAAAGTGGCGTTGGCCAACGCCATGCCGGTGCGACAGGCGGTATGGCTGCAGCGCAAAGGCGCTTACCGCAGCGCCGCCGCGCAGGCGTTTATCGCCGTTTTGCAGCAACAGGGCGTTACGCCAACGCACTCCAGCGCTGCGTCATCCCCAGCAGATGCACCAGCCCGAAGCCGAGGCAAATCAGTGAGCTGACGACGATAAAACGCTGGCTGCGGCCGGTATCGCGCAGGGCGAAGGGGCCGGCGACGCCGCGCAACAGGTAGATGAAGGTAATGATAAACAGCACGGGCCGCAGCAGTGGCAGCGGCGCGATCAGGCCCGCGCCGGAAAGCGCATACAGCGCCCAAATAAACAGCATCAGCGCGATACCGGCGGTGACGACAGCCGGGAACTTTTTACCCGCTTCCGCCGCCTTAATGAAGCGATCGCCGGCGCCGCACAGCCGATAGCCGCGCGGCCCGGCGGCGATCACCCAAATATGCAGCAGGGCGGCGATGGTGCTCAGCGCGGCGCCGATCAGCAGTGCGGTGTTATAGAGGTGTGGCATGGTAAGGCTTCCCTGTCAGAAACGTGATTGGCATGAAGCGTAGACCAGAAAAGACGAATTAACCGAACGCAACAGGGAAGAGGAGCAAGTGATGAGAGTGGCGACAGGCATGCTGAGCGTATTGGCGCTGTGGAGCGGGTTGGCGATGGCGCAATCTGCAGCGCTGACGCTGCCGCGGGAGGATGGTTCGAGTATTCATTACTATCTGGACGCTGCGGTGCCCGGGCAATCGTCGCCGGCGCTGCTGGTGATCCTGCAAGGCTCGGATTGCAACAGCGTGCGGCATATCCGCCTGGTCACGCCGATGCGGCAGGTGTTACCCGCCGCAGACCTGCTGACGGTGGAGAAATACGGCATCGACGACCGGTTGCCGTACCGCGAAGAAGTACCGCGGCAGGATTGCCCGGATGCTTTCGTGCAGCATGATACGCCGCAGCGGCGGGTGAGCGATGTCACCCAGGTGCTGCAGGCGGTGATTGCGCGCAACGGCTATCAAAAGGTCGCGGTGTTGGGGGGCAGCGAAGGGGCGGTGATCGCCAATCTGGTGACGGCCTCCTCGGGCCTGGTTGACGCCACCCTCGCGTTCAGCGGCGGCGGACGCTGGTTTATTGACGATGTGCGCCACAGCGTGGCCGACGCGCCAAAAGAAGAGAAAGCCGGGCTGAACGCATTTTTACAACAGGTGCTGACGGCGCCGCCGTTCCCCCTGAACGCCAGCGATCATGGCTATGCCTGGTGGCATGGCATGCTGAACATCGATCAGCTTGCCACCCTGCGCAGCATCAAGACGCCGGTGCTGATCGTGCAGGGTGACCAGGATCGCGCCGTTTCGCCGGGGGCGGTCGGGAAAATGATCGCCGAGCTGCGGGCCGACGGCAAAACGAATATCACTTACCTGAATTATCCGGCTTTAGACCATGTGATGCGGCGCGAAAATGGCGAGAGTGAAATGACGCGGGTGGTGGCGGATATGCGCGCGTGGCTGGAGCAGCAGCTGCGCTGAGCGTCGGTATTAGGACAAACTATGTAATAATTGACGCGAGTTTCTTTGGACTGAGTGATCTGCTGCTCAATTGAACACAATGTTATTTAATCAGGGCTTCCGTCGTGTATTTTTTTAACCGCAAACCTGAAAATGAAATACCCTAAGAAAATTCCAGCTATGGAGGTCGCAACCCACAGATACTTAAAACTATCGTCGGAATAAAACATGAACCAGACAATGGCTAACAGCGAGAGGGCCACAACGCCGCACCCAATGCCCTGAATAATTCTGGATAAAGCCGCCAGCATAAAGTTCTTCATACGTTAACCTTTGCAAAAAAGTACTGACAAATTTGGTTGAATTTCTTTCGATCTCTTTCCCAAACCGAGACGGCATCCTCGAATGGTCGGACTTTGTTTTCTAACAGAAAGTACAGCAGATCGAGGTTTCCCAGGCGTCTGAGTTGATCATACATCCGTGAGTTTCTTGCCCTCAAGTCGCGTGATGTATAGACAGAGCGTGATATGCTTGCCCCAGCGGTGAGAATTGAGCCAACGGCAACACCGGAGACAAGCCGTGGGATGATTTGTTTAGAGAATATATATCCCATGTTTGCGGTGGCTAACTGATTAAAGGCGAATTTGCCGATGAGTTTGCCTGATGTTCTTATGGTCATGTCCTTAACATCTTCAAACTTGACCTTACTGGCGAAGTTTTCGATGAAGATATGAGCCACTTTCTCGATGCTTGCTTTATTGGCCAGGCCTGACTTGATGAGTCTGATAAATCGCTCTTTATCTTGCGAGTTTAACCATATGTTTTCAGTATCAATATAGTCGTAGCCCAGGTAGTAGAAATCGACCGGTACGCTGATAAAACCTTGTGCAAACCCGCGCACTAAATTGCTGTCAATGTTTACGGCATCCGCCATGTCGTTGGCTATCTGCTTTGCGCTTTTCATAGAAATCCTTTTCAATATGAAGCGCGAATCGAGCAGACTTTTTTTACGCAAGCCAATGCCCACCGGCAAACGGCACCAGCCTGACGCTCAAAATGTCACCGAAACTTCCCGCGATCTCTGCACCCCGTTGTGGCATAATGCGCGCCAAATCACATTCCCTATGTATAAAGAGCGAGCGCTGTGTTAAGCACTAACAACATCACCATGCAGTTCGGCAGTAAGCCGTTGTTTGAAAACATCTCTGTTAAATTCGGCGGCGGCAACCGTTACGGCCTGATCGGCGCCAACGGCTGCGGCAAGTCCACCTTTATGAAAATCCTCGGCGGCGATCTGGTGCCGAGCGGCGGCAACGTGTTCCTCGATCCGAACGAGCGCCTGGGTAAACTGCGTCAGGATCAGTTCGCCTTCGAGCAGTACAGCGTGCTGGACACCGTGATCATGGGTCACACCGAACTGTGGGCGGTGAAGGAAGAGCGCGACCGCATCTACGCATTGGCGGAGATGAGCGAAGAAGACGGCTATAAAGTAGCCGACCTGGAAGTGGCCTACGGCGAAATGGACGGTTATACCGCCGAAGCGCGTGCCGGTGAACTGCTGCTTGGCGTGGGCATTCCGGTGGAACAGCACTATGGCCCGATGAGCGAAATCGCGCCGGGCTTCAAGCTGCGCGTGTTGCTGGCGCAGGCGCTGTTCTCCGATCCGGAAATCCTGTTGCTCGACGAACCAACCAACAACCTGGACATCGACACCATTCGTTGGCTGGAGCAGGTGCTGAACGAACGCAACAGCACCATGATCATCATCTCGCACGACCGTCACTTCCTGAACATGGTCTGCACCCACATGGCGGATCTAGACTACGGCGAGCTGCGCGTCTACCCGGGCAACTACGACGAATACATGACCGCCGCCACCCAGGCGCGTGAGCGTTTGATGGCGGACAACGCTAAGAAGAAAGCGCAGATCAGCGAGCTGCAATCGTTCGTCAGCCGCTTTAGCGCCAACGCCTCCAAATCCAAGCAGGCCACGTCGCGCGCCCGCCAGATCGACAAGATCCAGCTGGAAGAGGTGAAAGCCTCCAGCCGCCAGAACCCGTTCATCCGTTTCGAGCAGGACAAAAAGCTGTTCCGTAACGCATTGGAAGTGGAAGCGCTCACCAAGGGCTTCGACGAAGGCCCGCTGTTCAACAAGCTGAACCTGATGGTGGAAGTGGGCGAGAAGGTCGCGGTGCTGGGTGCCAACGGCATCGGTAAAACCACCCTGCTGAAAACGCTGGTGGGCGACGCGCAGCCGGACAGCGGCACCGTGAAGTGGTCGGAAAATGCCCGTATCGGTTATTACGCGCAGGATCACGAATACGAGTTCGACGACACCCTGACCGTGTTCGACTGGATGAGCCAGTGGAAGCAGGAAAAAGACGACGAGCAGGCGGTGCGCAGCGTGCTGGGCCGTTTGCTGTTTAGCCAGGACGACATCAAGAAGCGCGTGAAGGTGCTGTCCGGTGGCGAGAAGGGCCGCATGCTGTTCGGCAAGCTGATGATGCAGCGCCCGAATATTCTGGTGATGGACGAACCGACCAACCACCTGGATATGGAATCCATCGAATCGCTGAACATGGCGCTGGAGATGTACGAAGGCACGCTGATCTTCGTCTCCCACGACCGTGAGTTCGTCAGCTCGCTGGCGACCCGGATTCTGGAAATCACCCCGAACAAGGTGATCGACTTTACCGGCAACTACGAAGACTATCTGCGCAGCCAGGGCATCGTGTAACCCTCGCGGTAACGCATCAGGGCGGGAATTATCCCGCCCTTTTTTTATCCGTCACGCCCCGCCGCACACTTCGCAGTGTGGATCCTTCGGCAGCTTCATCTCGCGGAACTGCATGCTCATCGCATCGAACATCAACAGCTTGCCGCGCAGCGGCTGACCATAGTCGGCCAGCAGCTTGATGGCTTCCATCGCCTGCAGGGTACCGATAGTACCGACCAGCGGGGCCATCACGCCCGCTTCGACGCAGGTGAGGGCGCTGTCGCCGAACAGCCGGCTCAGGCAGCGGTAGCAGGGCTCGCCCGGCTGATAGGTGAATACGCTGAGCTGGCCTTCCATACGGATCGCCGCGCCGGAAACCAGCGGCTTGCGCTGTGCGTGGCACAGGCGATTCAGGGCGTCGCGCGCCGCCACGTTGTCGGTGCAGTCGAGCACCAGATCGCAGGCGGCGATCTCTGCCGCGATCGCGTCATCTTCCAGACGGCCGTCGATGGCGTCGATGCGAATATGCGGATTGATGGCGCTCAGTTCCTGCCTGGCGGAGGCGACTTTGCTCTGGCCGATGCGATCGTCGCGGTGCAGGATCTGGCGCTGCAGGTTGGAGAGCGAGACGGTGTCGAAATCCACCAGCACCAGATGGCCGACGCCGGCCGCCGCCAGATATGGCGCGGCGGCGCAGCCCAGCCCGCCCAGCCCGGCGATCAGCACGCGGGCGGCCTTCAGCTTCTCCTGGCCGTCGAAGTCAAAGCCGCGCAGCACGATCTGGCGGTTGTAGCGCAGCGCTTCGGCGTCGGTCAATTCCGGCAGCATGTTCAGCTCCTCAGCAGGGCGTTGAACGGCTCGATCTCCACCGTTTCGCCTACCGCCACCGAACCGCGTTCGCGTTCCAGCACGATGAAACAGTTGCCCTGGCTGTAGGAGCTGAAGACGTGCGAGCCCTGGTGGCCGGTAGTGCTGACCTCCAGTTCACCCGCGGCGTTGCTGCTGAACACGCCGCGCTGAAAATCGAGGCGGCCCGGCGATTTCTTCAGCGGGGTTAGCGCCCGTGCGCGCAGGCGCGGCGGCAGGCGCCAGTCACTGTGACCGGCCAGCTTCGCCAGCAGCGGTTGCACCAGTTGGTAGAAGGTCAGGGCGGCGGAAACCGGGTTGCCCGGCAGGCCGCAGAACCAGGCGTGGCCCAGTTTGCCGAAGGCGAACGGTTTGCCGGGTTTGATCGCCAGCTTCCAGAAGCTGACCTGGCCCAGCTCGTCCAGCATCTGTTTGGTATAGTCGGCCTCGCCGACCGAGACGCCGCCGCTGCTGATCACCACGTCGGCCTGGCTGTCCGCTTGTTCGAAGGCGGCGCGCAGCGCATCGCGATCGTCGCGGATAATGCCGAGATCGAGCACGTCGCAGCCCAGTTGCTCCAGCATCAGGCGTACCGCGAAGCGGTTGGTATCATAGATCTGGCCCGCCTGCAGCGGCTGGCCGACCGGCTGCAGTTCGTCGCCGGTGGAGAACACCGCGACCTTCAGCTTACGCATCACCTGCACTTCGGCGACCCCGAGCGAGGCCAGCAGCGGCAGCTGCGCGGCGCCCAGCTTCACGCCGGCCGGCAACACGCTGGCGCCTTGGCGAATGTCTTCACCCGCCAAACGGATATTCTGGCCGGCTTCTACCGGGGCGGTAAAACGCACGCCCTGGTCGCTCACTTCGGCCTGTTCCTGCATGACCACCGCGTCCGCCCCGGCCGGGATCGGCGCGCCGGTCATGATGCGCACGCAGCTGTTGGCCGGCCATTGGCCGTCGAACGGCGTGCCGGCGAAGGCTTTCCCGGCGACCGGCAGCGGCGCATTGGCCGCCAGATCGGCGAGGCGCACCGCATAGCCGTCCATCGCCGAGTTAGCGAACGGCGGCACGTCGAGCGGCGAGACCACCGGGGCGGCGGTGATGCGGCCGGCGGCGGCGGTCAGGGCGACGGATTCGGTCTGCTGCAGCGGGGCGATCTGCCCGAGCATTTTTTCCAGCGCTTGCTCCAGGGAGATGAGATCGGAAGTATGGCAATGATCCATAAGGGGAACTCCGTAATCAGGGTGCGCATTGATAGCGACAAAGTGCGGGTATTATGGCAGAGAACGCCGGGGGGGAGAACGGGTTATGCCCGCCATCTTTCGCACTGCGCCGGAAGCGCGAACGGGTATAAACTGGGTAAAACAGAGGAGAATCATGATGCATAAACAGGTTATCGAGTTCTGGTTCGACGAGATCGAACCGGTGATGTGGTTCAAAAAGGACGACGATTTCGATCGTCTGCTGCACAGCCGTTTTGGCGAAATCTGGCGGGCGGCGGCGGCGGGAGAGCTGGCGCACTGGCGCGACACCATCGAAGGGCGCCTGGCGGAGGTGATCGTGCTCGATCAGTTCAGCCGCAACCTGTTTCGCGGCACGCCGCAGTCGTTCGCCTGCGACGGCATGGCGCTGGTCCTGGCGCAGGAGGCGATCCGCAGCGGGGAGTGCGAACGGCTGAGCCGCGAGCAGCGAGGTTTTCTCTATCTACCGTTCATGCATTCGGAATCGCCGCTGATCCACCAGCAGGCGCTGGTGCTGTATACCGAGCTCAATAACGGTGACCAGTTGGAGTTCGAGCTGCGGCATAAGGCGATCATCGATCGTTTCGGCCGCTACCCGCATCGCAATGCGATATTGGGGCGCACCAGCACGCCGGAAGAAGAGGCCTTTTTACGGCAGCCCGGCTCGGGTTTTTAATCGTTGGATTATCTGCGCCCGGCCGGGTAAAAACAGCAGGCCGGGCGCCGCAATAAGCGTGACTCAGCGCGAACGTTTATTTCATTACGCTCTACCGCTATTTCCTCTCGCGAAATTACCAATAATCCCAGCCGCACTATCAGCGGTTTACTGCTTTTTATAACCTGCTGTTTTTATTCCAATAAGCTATTTCAAGGTGCGAAATGGTCTAAGCGCGCTACGCTAAAAGCGGGACGTGGACGTTATGCTGTACTTCCACTGTAGGACTAAATAGAGTCGAAAAGACTGAATAATAATGATACCGCGCTCAGCTTATTCGCTGCGCAACGGCGGGATTAACACAGGGTGTCAGGCAAATGAGCAAACCAGTGATTGCCATTCATGGCGGCGCGGGCGCAATTACCCGGGCGGCGCTGAGTGCGGAAAAAGAACGGCAGTATATCCAGGCGCTGTCCGAGATCGTGGCCGCCGGGCAGGCGGTATTGGCACAGGGCGGCAGCGCGCTGGATGCGGTGACCGAAGCGGTGCGGCTGCTCGAAGAGTGCCCGCTGTTCAACGCCGGCAAAGGCTCGGTGTTTACCCATCAGGGCACCCACGAACTGGATGCCTGCGTGATGGACGGCCGCACCTGCGACGCCGGCGCTGTCGCTGGCGTCAGCCATATCCGCAACCCGGTGCTGGCGGCGCGCGCGGTGCTGGAAAACAGCGAACACGTGCTGTTTGCCGCCGAAGGCGCCGAGAAGTTTGCCGCCGCCCACGGCCTGGAAATGGTTACCCCCGACTTCTTCTTTACCCAAGAACGCTTTGATCAGCTGCACCGCGCCCAGGCGGAGCAGGGCCGGGTATTGCTCGATCACGACGGCGCGGCACAGGCCGGCGATCCGCTCGATCCCGATCGCAAATTCGGCACCGTCGGCGCGGTGGCGCTGGATGCGCTGGGCAACCTTGCCGCCGCCACCTCCACCGGCGGCATGACCAACAAGCAGGCAGGGCGAGTGGGCGACACGCCGATTATCGGCGCCGGTTGCTATGCCAACAACGCCACCGTGGCGGTCTCCAGCACCGGCACTGGCGAGATCTTCATGCGCGGCGTGGCGGCCTATGACGTCTCCGCCCTGATCGAATACGGCGGCCTCAGCCTGCAGGCGGCCAGCGATCGGGTGGTGATGGAGAAGCTGCCTGCACTGGGTGGCAGCGGCGGCATGATCGCCGTCGATCGCCACGGCAATATCGCGCTGCCGTTTAACTGCGAGGGGATGTATCGTGGTTTTGGTTATGTCGGCGATGCGCCGTCCGTCGGGATTTATCGCTAAGCGTTCACCGGGAGGGTGTATGACCGACGTTTCATTCCGGCCCGCCGGCGACGGGTTGTCATTGCCGCCGCAGCGGGTGCTGACGGTGCGCGATCTGAGCATCCGTTTTCCTCAAGCGGACGGCGCCGTGGAAGCGGTGCGCAACCTGTCGTTCGATCTCGATCGCGGCGAGACGCTGGCGATCGTCGGTGAGTCCGGCTCTGGCAAATCGGTGACTTCACTGGGACTGATGCGGCTGGTGGAGCAGGGCGGTGGGCGCATCGTCAGCGGCGCCATGACGCTGCGCCGGCGCGACGGCGCGTTGCTCGAGCTGGCGCATGCCTCGCAGAGCACGCTGCGCACGGTGCGTGGCGCCGACATGGCGATGATCTTCCAGGAGCCGATGACCTCGCTCAACCCGGTATTTCCGGTCGGCGAGCAGATCGCCGAATCGCTGCGCCTGCATCAGGGCATGGACCACCGCAGCGCGCGTCAGGAGGCGCTGCGCATGCTCGATCTGGTGCGCATTCCGGAGGCCAAAGAGGTGCTGGGGCGCTACCCGCATCAGCTTTCCGGCGGCATGCGCCAGCGGGTGATGATCGCTATGGCGCTCTCTTGCAAGCCGGCGTTGCTGATTGCCGATGAACCCACTACCGCCCTCGACGTCACCATTCAGGCGCAGATCCTGCAGCTGATCCGCGTGCTGCAACAGGAGATGCAGATGGGGGTGATCTTCATCACTCACGACATGGGCGTGGTGGCAGAGATAGCCGACCGGGTGCTGGTGATGCGCCGCGGCGAGCAGGTGGAACAGAATCGAGTGCGTGAATTATTCGCCGCGCCGCAACAGGCCTATACCCGGGCGCTGCTGGCGGCGGTGCCGAAGCTGGGGGAGATGGCCGATCGGCCGCTGCCGGCGAAGTTTCTGCTGGCGGATGGCGAGGGGGATACGGCGCCGCAGGATACCGTGCCGCCAGACGCTGCGCCGATCCTGCGGGTGGAGCATCTGGTCACGCGTTTTGATCTGCGCGGCGGGTTGTTCAATCGGGTCACTCGCCGGGTGCACGCGGTAGAAAACGTCAGTTTCGATCTTTACCCTGGCGAGACGCTGGGGCTGGTGGGCGAGTCTGGCTGCGGTAAGTCCACCACCGGGCGCGCTTTGCTGAAGCTGGTGGACAGCCAGAGCGGCACCATCACCTTCGCCGGGCGGCGGATAGACCAATTGAAGGGGTCGGCGCTGCAGCATCTGCGGCGCGATATTCAGTTCATCTTTCAAGATCCTTACGCCTCGCTCGATCCGCGCCTGACGGTCGGTTTCTCCATCATGGAGCCGCTGTTGGTGCACAACGTGATGCGCGGCCGTGAGGCGGAACGGCGGGTGGCTTGGCTGCTGGAACGCGTCGGTCTGCAGCCGGAGCATGCGCGCCGCTATCCGCACGAATTTTCCGGCGGCCAGCGCCAACGCATCTGCATCGCGCGCGCGCTGGCGCTGAACCCGAAAGTGGTGATCGCCGATGAAGCGGTCTCGGCGCTGGACGTGTCGATTCAGGCGCAGATCGTCAATCTGCTGCTCGATCTGCAGCGCGAGTTCGGCATTGCTTTTCTGTTCATTTCACACGACATGGCGGTGGTGGAGCGTATCAGCCACCGGGTGGCGGTGATGTACCTCGGACAAATTGTCGAGATCGGCCCGCGGCAGGCGGTATTCGACAATCCGCAGCACCCCTATACCCGCAAGCTGATGGCGGCGGTGCCGGTAGCCGATCCCGCTCATGCCCACAAACGGCAGCCGCTGCCGGCCGATGAGATCCCGAGCCCAGTGCGCGCACTGGGCGATGAACCCGTTACCGCACCGCTGGTGCAGGTTGGCGCCGGGCACTTTGTCGCCCGCCACCCGATCGCCGGTGCTTTTTAAAGACCTCAGGAGAGACAAGCGACATGAAGCACACATTCAAACGCAATGCGCTGTTGGCCGCCATACTGCTGGCGGCGGGAACCGGCCCGGTTTGGGCGGCGAAGGACGCGGTGATTGCCGTGGCGTCCAATTTCACCACTCTTGATCCTTACGACGCCAACGACACGTTGTCGCAGGCGGTGGCCAAGTCTTTCTATCAGGGGTTGTTCGGCTTCGACAAGGACATGAAGCTGGTGAACGTGCTGGCGGACAGCTATGAGGTCAGCAAAGATGGCCTGACCTATACCGTCAAACTGCGTCAGGGCATTAAATTCCACGACGGCACCGCGTTCAACGCCGAGGCGGTGAAGGCCAACCTCGATCGCGCCAGTAACCCGGACAGCCACCTCAAGCGCTACAACCTGTTCAAGATGATCGACAAAACCGAGGCGGTGGACGCCAATACGGTGAAGATCGTGCTGAAGGCGCCGTTCTCGGCGTTCGTCAACAATCTGGCGCACCCGGCGGCGGCGATCATCTCCCCGGCGGCGCTGAAGCAATACGGCAAAGAGATCGGTTTCCACCCGGTCGGCACCGGGCCGTATCAGTTCGTGACCTGGAACCAGACCGATTTCGTCAAGGTGAAGAAGTTCGACGGCTACTGGCAGCCGGGACTGCCGAAGCTCGACAGCATCACCTGGCGCCCGGTGGTGGATAACAACACCCGCGCGGCGATGCTGCAGACCGGCGAGGCGACCTTCGCCTTCCCGATCCCTTACGAGCAGGCCAAGGTGCTGGAGGGCAACGCCAAGCTGGACGTGGTGGCTGCGCCGTCGATCCTGCAGCGTTACATCAGCATGAACGTCACTCAAAAGCCGTTCGACAACCCGAAGGTGCGCCAGGCGCTCAACTACGCGATTAACAAGGACGCGCTGATCAAGGTGGCGTTCGCCGGTTATGCGGTGCCGGCGGAAGGGCCGGTGCCCCCGGCCATCGATTTCGCCGCCCGCTACAAGCCGTGGCCGTACGATCCGGCCAAGGCGCGCGAGCTGTTGAAAGAGGCCGGCTACCCGAACGGCTTCACCACCACGCTGTGGTCGTCCCACAACCACAGCACCGCGCAGAAAGTGCTGCAGTTCACCCAACAGCAGCTGGCGCAGGTGGGGGTGAAAGTGACGGTGACGGCGATGGATGCCGGGCAGCGCGCGGCGCAGGTGGAGAGCGTCGGGGTGAAAGACACCGGCGTGCGGCTGTTCTACACCGGCTGGTCGGCCTCGACCGGGGAAGCGGACTGGGCGCTGTCGCCGCTGTTCTCCACCCAGGCGGCGCCGCCGAAGCAGTTCAACACCGCGTTCTACAGCAACCCGCAGGTGGACAAGGATCTGACCGACGCGCTGGCGACCACCGATCGCGCCGAGAAGCAGAAACTGTATCAGGATGCACAGGATCGCATCTGGGCCGACGCGCCCTGGATCTTCCTGGCAACCGAACGTCTGTTGTCGGCCAACAGCAAACAGCTGAGCGGCTTCTACGTGATGCCGGATACCTCGTTCAACTTTGATAACGCCGATCTGAAATAAGGCGCCCATCCCCGCCTGCGGCCAGACGGCGGCAGGTGGGGGAAGGAATGAGATGCTCAATTATTTTCTGAAACGACTGCTGGGCCTGATCCCGACGCTGCTGATCGTGGCGGTGCTGGTGTTCCTGTTCGTCCACCTGCTGCCGGGTGATCCGGCGCGGCTGGCGGCGGGGCCGGAGGCCGACGAGGCGGTGGTGCAGCTGGTGCGCAAGGATCTGGGGTTGGATAAGCCGCTGCCGCAGCAGTTCGCGCACTTTTTCGTCAACGCGCTGCGGGGCGACTTCGGCATCTCGATGGTGTCCAAGCGCCCGGTGAGCGAAGAGATCGCCTCGCGCTTTATGCCGACCTTCTGGCTGACCGTCGCCAGCATGCTGTGGGCGGTAGCGTTCGGCCTGGCGATCGGCGTGGTGTCGGCGGTGTGGCGTAACCGTTGGCCGGATCGTCTCGGCATGACGCTGGCGGTATCGGGGATCTCGTTCCCGGCCTTTGCGCTCGGCATGCTGCTGATGCAGGTGTTCTCGGTCGAGCTGGGGTGGCTGCCGACGGTGGGCGCCGACAGCTGGCGGCACTACATTCTGCCTTCTATCACCTTGGGGGCGGCGGTGGCGGCGGTGATGGCGCGTTTTACCCGCGCTTCGTTCGTCGAGGTGTTGCAGGAGGACTACATGCGCACCGCGCGCGCCAAGGGCGTGCGGGAAAGCGTGGTGGTGATGAAGCACGGCCTGCGCAACGCGATGATCCCGGTAGTGACCATGATGGGGCTGCAGTTCGGCTTCCTGCTCGGCGGTTCGATCGTGGTGGAGAAGGTGTTCAACTGGCCGGGGCTGGGGCGCTTGCTGGTGGACTCGGTGGAGATGCGCGATTACCCGGTGATCCAGGCCGAGGTGCTGCTGTTCTCGCTGGAGTTCATCCTGATCAACCTGCTGGTGGATATGTTGTACGCGGCGATCAACCCGGCGATTCGTTACCAATGAGGAGGCGGCATGATTAAGCATTGGCGGCGCAACGCCGCACTGAAGGCGATGCCGCTTATCGACCCCAACGCGGTACGCACGCCGTGGGGCGAGTTTTGGCGGCGTTTTCGCCGCCAGCGGGCGGCGCTGGTCGCCGGCCTGTTGGTGCTGCTGCTGATTGCGGCGGCGCTGCTGGCGCCTTATCTGGCGCCGTTCGATGCGGAAAACTATTTCGATTACGACCGGCTGAACGAAGGGCCTTCGCTGATGCACTGGCTGGGGGTGGATTCCCTCGGACGCGATATTTTCAGCCGCATCCTGATGGGCGCGCGCATTTCGCTGGCGGCCGGGGTGTTCTCGGTGCTGGCGGGCGGGGCGATCGGCACCCTGCTGGGGCTGCTGGCCGGTTACTATGAAGGCTGGTGGGATCGCCTCACCATGCGCGTCTGCGACGTGCTGTTCGCGTTTCCCGGCATTTTGCTGGCGATCGGCGTGGTGGCGATCATGGGCAGCGGCATGGCCAACGTGATCGTCGCGGTGGCGATCTTTAGCATTCCGGCCTTCGCCCGCCTGGTGCGCGGCAATACGCTGGTGCTGAAGCACCTGACCTATATCGAGTCGGCGCGCAGCATCGGCGCCTCGGACTGGACCATCATCCTGCGGCACATCCTGCCAGGCACCCTGTCTTCGATCGTGGTCTATTTCACCCTGCGCATCGGCACCTCGATCATCACCGCCGCCAGCCTGTCGTTTTTGGGCCTGGGCGCCCAGCCGCCGACGCCGGAGTGGGGGGCGATGCTCAACGAAGCGCGCGCCGATATGGTGATCGCGCCGCACGTGGCGATCTTCCCCAGCCTGGCGATATTCATCACCGTGCTGGCGTTCAACCTGTTGGGCGACGGATTGCGCGACGCGCTCGATCCCAAATTGAAGGGGTGAGGGCATCGCTGAATTGGCATACCCCTGTTTTACGAGTATAATTGATGAAAATTTGACCCGTGTATATTACAGGGATGAGGTATGGATATGGCAAATAGCAATGTGACGAAAAAGACAGTCAACGTAACCATCGATCGCGATCTTTTCCAGCGCGCAAAATCCCTGGGCGTCAATGTGTCATCCGTATTGACGGACGCATTGAGCGTCCGCGTCAGGGATATTGAGATTCAACAGTGGCGCGAGCAAAATCGCGCGGCGTTAGAAGAACTTAATCGTATCACTGAAGAAAATGGTTTGTTGTCTGATGAATATCGGACATTTTAAATATGCAATTTACCGTATATGACAATACGTATCCGGCATCAGCCTATCCCTACTTACTGGACGTTCAAAGCGATCTTATTGATGTCCTCTCGACCCGGTTAATGATCCCCCTTTATGCTTTGGATAACGTCAGGGTTAAAATTTCTGCACGTTTATGCCCGGAGATTGAGGTCAACGGCGAAAAGTTTCTTGTTATGACGCATGAGATGGCTGCCGTACGTATTTCGCAGATTGGGAAGGCCGTTGGTAATGTCAATGAGCACAGGAATCAAATTAAAGCCGCTATCGATTTTCTGATTGATGGCTTTTGAATAAATCCGGACGGGTTAATAACCGCCCGGATTTTTTTATTAGCGGAACAGGTGCTCGGCGTGGAAGCGCAGGTGATCTTCCACGAAGGTGGCGATGGTGAAGTAGCTGTGATCGTACCCCGGCTGAATGCGCAGCGTCAGCGGCCAGTCGCGCTGGCGCGCCAGCTCGGCCAGCCGCGCCGGCTGCAGCTGATCGGCCAGGAACTGGTCGTCATCGCCCTGGTCGATCAGGACCGGCATTTTTTCCGCGCCGCTGGCCAGCAGATGGCAGCTGTCGTACTGCAGCCACTGGCTCTCGTCGCTGCCCAGATAGGCGGTGAACGCCTTGCGGCCCCACGGCACCTGGCACGGGTTGACGATCGGCGCGAACGCCGATACCGAGCGGAAGCGCTGCGGATTGCGAAATGCCATCATCAGCGCGCCGTGGCCGCCCATCGAGTGGCCGAAGATCGACTGACGATCGCTGACGCTGAAGTGCTGTTCGATCAGCGCCGGCAGTTCGGCGCTGATGTAGTCGTACATGCGGAAGTGGCGATCCCACGGCGCCTGGGTGGCGTTCAGGTAGAACCCGGCGCCCTGGCCCAGATCGTAACCTTCGTCGTTCGGCACCTCGTCACCGCGCGGGCTGGTATCCGGCATCACCAGCACCAGGCCCAGCTCGGCGGCGATGCGCTGCGCGCCGGCTTTCAACGTGAAGTTCTCGTCGTTGCAGGTCAGCCCCGACAGCCAGTACAGCACCGGCGGCGGGTTGTCATCGCGCGGCGGCGGCAGGTAGATGCTGAATGTCATGTTGCAATTCAGGCTCTGCGCCGCGTGGCGATAACGCTGTTGCCAGCCGCCGAACATGCGGTGCTCTTCGAGAAGTTCCAATGACAGCGTCATCTCTGCCTCCTGGCTTATTTGTCGAAGTGGATGACGGAACGGATCGATTTGCCTTCGTGCATCAAATCGAACGCTTCGTTGATCTGCTCCAGCCCCATGGTGTGGGTGATAAAGTCGTTCAGCGCGAATTCGCCGTCCAGATAGCGCTCGACGATGCCCGGCAGCTGCGAACGGCCCTTGACGCCGCCGAATGCCGAGCCGCGCCAGACGCGGCCGGTGACCAGCTGGAACGGCCGGGTCGAGATTTCTTCGCCGGCGCCCGCGACGCCGATGATCACCGATTCACCCCAGCCCTTGTGGCAGCACTCCAACGCGGAACGCATCACGTTGACGTTGCCGATGCACTCGAAGGAGAAGTCGACGCCGCCGTCGGTCAGCTCGACGATCACGTCCTGAATCGGTTTGTCATAGTCTTTCGGGTTGATCAGATCGGTAGCGCCCAGCTTGCGCGCCAGATCGAACTTGCTGGTGTTGATGTCGATGCCGATGATGCGGCCCGCGCCGGCCATCTGCGCGCCGATGATCGCCGACAGGCCGATGCCGCCCAGGCCGAAGATCGCCACGGTGTCGCCCGGCTGCACTTTGGCGGTGTTCATCACCGCACCCATGCCGGTGGTGACGCCACAGCCCAGCAGGCACACTTCTTCCAGCGGCGCTTCCTTGTTGATTTTCGCCAGTGAAATCTCCGGCACCACGGTGTATTCGGAGAAGGTGGAAGTGCCCATGTAGTGGAAGATCGGCTTGCCGTCCTTGAAGAAGCGGGGGGTGCCGTCCGGCATCAGGCCTTTACCCTGGGTGGCGCGGATCGCCTGGCACAGGTTGGTCTTGCCGGATTTACAGAATTTGCACTCGCCGCACTCCGGGGTGTAGAGCGGGATCACGTGATCGCCGACCGCCACGCTGGTGACGCCTTCACCGACCGCTTCCACCACGCCGCCGCCCTCGTGGCCGAGGATCGCCGGGAACACGCCTTCCGGATCTTTGCCGGACAGGGTGTAGGCGTCGGTGTGACAAACGCCGGTGGCGACGATCCGCACCAGTACTTCGCCTTTTTGCGGTGGCATCAGCTCGACTTCTTCGATCTTCAGCGGCTGGTTCGGGCCCCAGGCAACGGCGGCGCGGGTTTTGATCATCTCCATCATAGTCTCCTCAGTGGTTTTCTTTTTAAATCAGGCGATATCGAAAACGTCTGATAAATCGTTGGGGGTGCTTTCATCAACAGCGGCGGTTTCCGTCTGTTCAATAATCAACTCTTTCAGCGCGCGCACGTTCGGCCCGAACGCGTCGCGGCGCCACAGCAGCCAGGTGGCGGTGTCGGCCACGTCCGGCGGCAGGGTGTGAACTCGAACCCGCTCATGGCCCGGCAGCAGGCTGAGCACCGAATGCGGGATCATCGCCAGCCCGGCGCCGCTGGCGACGCAGGCCAGCATGGCGTGATAGGACTGGATCTCCATGATCTGCCCCGGCCGCGCGCCTTCGCGCTTGAACCAGGCCTCCAGCCGCAGGCGGTAGGAGCAGCTGGCGCGAAAGGCGAACAGCGTTTCGCCGTTGACGTCTTTGGCGCTGTGGATCGGCGCGTGATCGAGACAGGAGATCACTACCATATGTTCAGGATAGGCGATGCAGCCGTTCAGCTCGTCATAGGACACTGGGCCGTCGACCAGCGCCGCCGCCAGCGTGCCGGCGCGCACCCGATCGGCGATTTCGCCGGAGGTGCCGGTGGTCAGCGACAGCGAAACCTGCGAGAAACGCTGGTGGTAAGCCGCCAGCAGCGAGGGCAGGCGGGTGGCGGCGGTGCTCTCCATCGAGCCGAGGGCGAAGTTGCCCGCCGGTTCGCCGGCGTGGGTGATGCTCATCGCCTCGTCGCTGAGCGCCAGGATGCGGTTGGCGTAGCACAGAAAGTTATGGCCCATCGGCGACAGGCGCAGGCGCTGTTTTTCGCGGATAAACAGATCGGCGCCCAGCTCCTGCTCAAGCTGGCGCAGCCGGGTGGTCAGGTTCGACGGCACGCGGTGCAGCTGCTCGGCGGCGCGGGCGACCGAGCCGGTTTCCGCTACGCAGCAGAACATGCGAAGCTGGGTCAGATCCATAATATTCTCGTTTCGTGATGAACTTGATTAGTATTATTCAGTTTTTGTGAGTTTAATACTGCGGCATGATACTGGCAACTTTCTTTTAACCTTTTGGATACCGGTATGGCTTTACGTATTGCCTTGAGCGGTTTTGCCGCGCTGATCGTCGCGATGGGCATTGGCCGCTTCGCTTTCACCCCGCAGGTGCCGCTGATGATCGCGGAACATCAGTTCAGCCTCACCGGCGCCGGGCTGGTGGCGGCGATCAACTATTTGGGCTACCTGTGCGGCGCCTACGACGCGATGCGCGCCACGCGCCACGTCGAGCGGCGCCTGTGGCTGGGCGTATGGGGCGCGATGGCGCTGACGCTGCTGTCGGCGCTGGCGCAGGATGCATGGACGCACGGCGCGCTGCGCTTCGTCATCGGCTGGGCCAGCGGCTGGGCGATGGTGCTGGTGGCGGCCTGGACCAACGAGCGGTTGGCGCACTACGGCCGGCCGGCGCTGAGCGCGGCGGTATTCGCCGGGCCGGGCGCCGGCATCTTCCTTAGCGGCATGCTGGCGGTGGGCATCAACGCGCTGGGGCTGACGGCGGCGCAGGCCTGGCTGGTGTATGGCGGGCTGGCGCTGGTGCTGGTCGGGGGGATTAGCGCCTTTCTGCCGCGCAGCGGCGAGCTGCATCGCCAGGACGTGGCCCCGGAGCCGCTGCTGCTGACGCCGGCGCTCAAACGCCTGGTGTGGAGCTATAGCCTGGCCGGCTTCGGCTACATCCTGCCGGCGACCTTTTTGTCGCAGATGGCGGCGGCGCGCTTTCCCGCCAGCCTGTTCGCGCAGTTTGTCTGGCCGGTGTTCGGCGGTGCGGCGGTGCTGGGGATTGTCATCGGCATTCTGACCCGCCATCGGCTAACTACCCAGACCCGGTTGGCGATCACGCTGTGGATACAGGCGTTGGGCGTGCTGAGCGCCGAAGCGGTGCCGGGCGTGGCCGGCCTGGCGCTCGGGGCGGTGCTGACCGGCGGCGGCTTCCTCTGCGTGGTGCAGCTCGCCCTTCAGCACGGCCGTGAACTGGCGCCGCGCCATGCGCGCTACATGGCTGGATTGCTGACCACCGGTTATGCGATCGGCCAACTGGTCGGGCCGATGCTGTCGGCGCTGTCGACCGCCATGACTCATCGGCTGGAGCCGGCGCTGTACGTGGCGGTGGCGGCGCTGTTGGTGGCCGGTGCGCTGGTAGTGAATACCCCGGCGCGGCGGTTGGCGCAAAAAACGGCGATGCGCTGATTAAAATCCATACAAAAAAAGCGGGATCCCGCAGCCGGCCTGATTGTGCTAAATGCGAATATTTCACCTGCGGATGAAGCACAATCACTGGATAATCGCCGCGCTCTCATCTACAGTGGGGCAAAATCTTGACCGGGTTCACGTTATCCATCACGAAAACTCTGCCGTCACGAGAGCAAGCAATTCGCCGGCCGCACGCCCTACCAGGCCGCCGGCGGGTTCCGTCCGCAGGAGAACAAATACATGACATCATTAAGTAAAGAAGCCGC
This sequence comes from Serratia bockelmannii, assembly GCF_051803255.1. Taxonomy (NCBI): domain Bacteria; kingdom Pseudomonadati; phylum Pseudomonadota; class Gammaproteobacteria; order Enterobacterales; family Yersiniaceae; genus Serratia; species Serratia bockelmannii. The sequence goes on from NZ_CP196512.1 coordinate 1,579,160, forward strand.
GCTGGTGCATGCGGCACTGGAAGAGCGTGGTCTGGAGACACCGCTGCGCGGGGAAGTGCTGGATCGCGAAACGCGCAAGCGTCGTATCAAAGAGCACATGACTGAAATCATGCAGCTGCTGAATCTCGATCTGTCTGACGACAGCCTGGCGGAAACGCCGCATCGCATCGCCAAAATGTATGTCGACGAGATCTTCTCCGGGCTGGACTACGCCAACTTCCCGAAAATCACCGTCATCGAGAACAAGATGAAAGTGGATGAGATGGTGACGGTGCGCGATATCACGCTGACCAGCACCTGCGAGCACCACTTCGTCACCATCGACGGCAAGGCTACCGTGGCCTATATCCCGAAAGACTCGGTGATCGGTCTGTCGAAGATCAACCGCATCGTGCAGTTCTTCTCCCAGCGTCCGCAGGTGCAAGAGCGTCTGACCCAGCAGATCCTGGTCGCGCTGCAGACCCTGCTCGGTACCAATAACGTGGCGGTATCGATCGACGCGGTCCATTATTGTGTCAAGGCGCGCGGCATTCGCGACGCGACCAGCGCCACCACCACCACCTCGTTGGGGGGGCTGTTCAAGTCCAGCCAGAATACCCGCCAGGAGTTCCTGCGCGCGGTGCGTCATCACCAGGGGTGATGGCGTTGCGGGGCGACTCGCAATAGCATAACAGGCGCCTGCGGGCGCCTTTTTCATGAGCGGAAGACAGCGATAAAAAATGAACAGTCATCCTCTGCCGCGCATCGCTACGCTGGACTGCGTGCGCGGCATCGCCATCCTCGGCATCTTATTGCTGAACATCAGCGCCTTCGGCTTGCCGAAGGCCGCCTATCTCAACCCGGCCTATTTGGGGATGCCGTCGTCGCGCGATGCCTGGACCTGGGCGCTGCTGGATCTCTTCGCCCAGGCCAAGTTCCTGGCGATGTTCGCGCTGTTGTTCGGCGCCGGGTTGCACATGCTGCTGCGGCGCGGCAAAAGCTGGATCCGCGCGCGGCTGTCGTGGTTGGTGCTGTTCGGCCTCGCGCACGCCATCTTCCTGTGGGACGGCGATATTCTGCTGGCCTACGGGCTGATCGGCCTGGTGTGCTGGCGCATGATCCGCGAGGCCAAAGAAACTTTCCAGCTGCTGAAAACCGGCGTGGTGCTCTACCTGATCGGCGTGGCGGTGCTGCTGCTGCTCGGTTTTATCTCGCACGGTGAACCGGGCAGCTTCTGGCAGCCGGGCGTGGCGGAGTTGCAGTACGAGAAGTTCTGGAAGCTGCAGGGCGGTTTCGAAGCCTGGCGCAGCCGCGCTGATCTGCTCTCGTCCAGCCTGCTGGCCATCGGCGCGCAGTATGGCTGGGAGCTGGCGGGGCTGATGCTATTCGGCGCCGGGCTGATGCGCAGCGGCTGGCTGCGCGGCAGCTACTCATCCGGCTATTACCTGAGGCAGGCGGCGTGGCTGCTGCCGCTTTCGGTGCTGATCCAGCTGCCGGCGGTGGCGCTGCAATGGCAGGTGCAGTGGGACTATCGCTGGAGCGGTTTCCTGCTGCAGGTGCCGCGTGAGCTGGGCGCCCCGCTGCAGGCGATGGGCTATCTGGCGCTGTGTTACGGTTTCTGGCCCGCACTGTCGCGCCTGCGCATCGCCCACTGGCTGAGCCAGGTGGGGCGCATGGCGCTGAGCAACTACCTGCTGCAAACGCTGATCTGTACCACGTTGTTTTATCGCTTCGGTCTCTATGAGCAGTTCGAGCGGCTGCAGCTGTTGGCGTTCGTGCCGCTGGTCTGGCTGGCCAACCTGGCGTTTTCCGTACTGTGGCTGCGTTACTTCGAGCAAGGGCCGATGGAGTGGCTGTGGCGCAAGCTGACGCAGCTGGCCGCCGGCGAAGCGGAGCCCAAAACGCTGAAGTGAGTGCCCATCGGCAGGTTAAAAAAATGTATGTAAACGTTTTCTTTCCTGTGACGTAATTCACGCGAGCAGCGGGCCAATCGGGGTAGGATAGCGCCACCGGCCACTACCCCGATTTCAGGATCCCGCATGCTTCCAGTTCATCCGATCACCATTCGCGACGTGGCGAAACGCGCCGGGGTCTCCGTGGCGACCGTCTCCCGCGTGTTGAACCACAGCGCGCTGACCAGCAAGGAGACGCGCGAGCAGGTGCTGCAGGCGGTGGCGGATCTGGGCTATCGCCCCAACGCCAATGCGCAGGCGCTGGCGACCCAAAGCAGCGATACCCTGGGCGTGGTGGTGATGGACGTCTCCGATCCGTTCTTCGGCGCGCTGGTGAAAGCGGTTGACACGGTGGCGCAGAAACACCACAAATACCTGCTGATCGGCAACAGCTATCATCAGGCGGACAAAGAGCGCCATGCGATCGAAGTGCTGATCCGTCAGCGCTGTAATGCCCTGATTGTTCACGCCAAAGCCCTGAGCGACGCCGAGCTGATCGGCTTTCTGGAGCAGGTGCCGGGCATGGTGCTGATCAATCGGATTATCCCCGGCTATGAGCCACGCTGCGTCGGGCTGGATAACGTCTGCGGCGCGGAAATGGCAATGCGTCTTTTGCTGTCGCAGGGCCATCGGCGCATCGGCTACCTGGGCTCCAATCACCCGATAGAAGACGGGCCGCTGCGCCAGCGGGGCTATGCGCAGGCGATGGCCGCCGCCGGGCTGGCCACGCCGGACAACTGGCGCGCGTACGGTTCGCCGGATCTGCAGGGCGGCGAGGCGGCGATGGTGGAACTGCTGGGGCGTAATCTACAGCTGAGCGCGGTGTTCGCTTACAACGACGCCATGGCCGCCGGCGCCATGGCGGTGCTGAAAGAAAACGGTATCACGGTACCGCAGCATTTCTCGCTGATCGGCTTCGACGACATTCCCATCGCGCGTTACACCAGCCCCAAACTCACCACGGTGCGTTACCCGATCGTTTCGATGGCCACGCTGGCCACCGAGCTAGCATTGCAGGGCGCAGCAGGCCTGGCGGAGCCGCAGGCCGCTCATCTGTTCATGCCGACGCTGGTGCGGCGCCATTCTGTCGCCCCCTGGCAAAGTGAGGCGACGGTCACTCTCTGACGATTTAATCCTGTGTAACCGTTTTCAATCTGTGAGAAAATTCACAGAATATTAACATCACGCCGTCTATGCTCTAGGCGTTTTCCGGCGCAAAGGCCCTTGCCGCTGCAACCTTTATCTCGCGCTGACACAGCATTTCTCGGAAATAACAAGATCCACGGACGACAGGTGTTGAGTGGAAATCGCCTGGCCTGGGGTGTGCGCACTGCCGGTGACCATTGGCTCAAAGACGAGTAATACCCTACACAGAACCGGAGACTGACAATGAATAAGAAGGTTTTCACCCTGGCCGCCATGGCCGCAGCCATGATGTTTGGCGCCGCAGCCCATGCTGATACCCGTATTGGCGTCACGATTTACAAATACGACGACAACTTCATGTCGGTGGTGCGCAAGGCGATCGAGAAAGATGCCAAGGCTTCGCCGGACGTCACTCTGCTGATGAATGACTCGCAGAACGACCAGTCCAAACAGAACGATCAGATCGACGTGCTGCTGGCCAAGGGCGTGAAAGCGCTGGCGATCAACCTGGTCGACCCGGCCGCGGCACCGGTGGTTATCGATAAGGCGCGCGCAAACGATATCCCGGTGGTGTTCTACAACAAAGAACCTTCCCGCAAGGCGTTGGACAGCTATGACAAGGCATATTACGTCGGCACCGACTCCAAAGAGTCCGGCGTGATCCAGGGCGAGCTGATCGCCAAACACTGGCAAGCCAACCCGGCCTGGGATCTGAACAAAGACGGCCAGATCCAGTTCGTGCTGCTGAAGGGTGAACCGGGCCACCCGGATGCCGAAGCGCGCACTACCTACGTGGTGAAGACGCTGAACGAAAAAGGCATCAAGACCCAGCAGCTGCAGATGGATACCGCGATGTGGGATACCGCGCAGGCGAAAGACAAGATGGACGCCTGGCTCTCCGGCCCGAATGCCAACAAGATTGAAGTGGTGATCGCCAACAACGACGCCATGGCGATGGGCGCGGTGGAAGCGCTGAAAGCGCACAACAAGACCAGTATCCCGGTGTTCGGCGTCGATGCGCTGCCTGAAGCGCTGTCGCTGGTGAAATCCGGCGCGATGGCGGGCACGGTGCTGAACGACGCCGACAACCAGGCGAAAGCCACCTTCGAGCTCGCGAAAAACCTGGCGGCAGGCAAACCGGCCACCGAAGGCACCCAATATAAAGTCGAAAATAAAGTCGTGCGTATCCCTTACGTCGGCGTAGATAAAGACAACCTGTCTCAGTTCGTTAAATAAGAATTGAGATCCCGCTAAGACCCCGCCTGCGGCGCCAACACCAGGGATACCGCCGGCGGGGATGTTTACGACTGCAAGATCGTTAAGCCAGGTGTATTTATGGCCGATAGCTCACGCGAATTTTTGCTGGAAATGACGGATATCTGTAAGTCATTTCCCGGCGTCAAAGCTTTGGACAATGTCAATTTACGCGTCCGTCCGCACTCGATTCACGCCCTGATGGGGGAGAACGGGGCGGGGAAATCGACGTTGCTGAAATGCCTGTTCGGCATTTATAAAAAAGACAGCGGCAGCATTGTGTTTCAGGGCAGGGAAATCGATTTCAAGAGCTCGAAGGAAGCGTTGGAACACGGCGTTTCGATGGTGCATCAGGAGCTGAACCTGGTGCTGCAACGCACCGTGATGGACAACATGTGGCTGGGGCGCTATCCGACCAAAGGCCTGTTCGTCGATCAGGACAAGATGTTCAAAGACACCCAGGCGATCTTTGACGAGCTGGATATCGACATCAACCCGCGCGAAAAGGTGGGCAACCTGTCGGTGTCGCAGATGCAGATGATCGAGATCGCCAAGGCGTTTTCCTACGACGCCAAGATCGTCATCATGGATGAACCGACCTCTTCGCTGACGGAGAAAGAGGTCAATCATCTGTTCACCATCATCCGCAAGCTGAAAGAACGCGGCTGCGGCATCGTCTATATCTCGCACAAGATGGAAGAGATCTTCCAGCTGTGCGACGAGATAACGGTGCTGCGCGACGGCCAGTGGATCGCCACCCAGCCGCTGGAAGGGCTGGATATGGACAAGATCATCGCCATGATGGTCGGCCGCTCGCTGAGCCAGCGCTTCCCAGACAGGCAGAACACGCCGGGTGAGGTGATCCTTGAGGTGAAGAACCTGACATCGCTGCGCCAGCCTTCGATCCGCGATGTTTCCTTCGATCTGCACCAGGGCGAGATCCTCGGCATCGCCGGGCTGGTGGGCGCCAAGCGCACCGACATCGTCGAGACGCTGTTCGGCATTCGTGAAAAGGTGGCGGGCACTATAAAGCTGCACGGCAAGGCGATCGACAACCACAGTGCCAACGAAGCGATCAACCACGGGTTTGCGTTGGTGACCGAAGAGCGCCGATCCACCGGGATTTACGCTTACCTCGATGTGGGTTTCAACTCGTTGATCTCCAATATCCGCAATTATAAAAACAAGCTCGGCCTGCTGGATAACGCGCGGATGAAGAGCGACACCCAGTGGGTGATCGACGCCATGCGGGTGAAAACGCCGGGGCATCACACCCATATCGGCTCGCTGTCCGGCGGCAACCAGCAGAAGGTGATCATCGGCCGCTGGCTGCTGACGCAGCCGGAGATCCTGATGCTGGATGAACCGACGCGCGGCATCGACGTGGGCGCCAAGTTCGAGATTTATCAGCTGATGACCGAACTGGCGAAGAAGGGCAAGGGGATCATTATCGTCTCGTCCGAAATGCCGGAGCTTTTGGGGATCACCGACCGTATTTTGGTGATGAGCAATGGTCAGGTTGCGGGCATCGTTAACACCAAACAGACCTCGCAAAATGAAATCTTACGTCTCGCCTCCCTGCACCTTTAAGGATCGGAATTATGAACGCGCTAAATAAAAAAACCTTATTTACCTATTTCAAGGAAGGCGGCATTTACGTGGTGTTGCTGGTGCTGTTGGCCATCATCATCATTCAGGATCCTACCTTCCTTAGCCTGATGAACCTGAGCAACATCCTGACGCAGTCTTCGGTGCGCATCATCATCGCGCTGGGCGTGGCGGGATTGATCGTGACTCAGGGCACCGACCTGTCCGCCGGGCGGCAGGTGGGGCTGGCGGCGGTGGTGGCGGCCACGCTGCTGCAGTCGATGGATAACGTCAACAAGGTATTCCCGCACATGGAAACCTGGTCGATTCCCCTGGTCATCTTGCTGGTGTGTGCGGTCGGCGCGGTGATCGGCCTGGTTAACGGCCTGATTATCGCCTATCTCAACGTGACGCCGTTCATCACCACCTTAGGCACCATGATCATCGTCTACGGCATCAACTCGCTGTATTACGATTCGGTCGGCGCGTCGCCGGTCGCGGGTTTCGATCCGAAGTTTTCCACCTTTGCCCAGGGCTTCTTGCGCTTCGGCGACTTTAAGCTGTCGTACATTACTTTTTACGCGCTGATCGCCATCATATTCGTCTGGATCCTGTGGACCAAGACCCGCTTCGGCAAGAACATCTTCGCCATCGGCGGCAACCCGGAAGCGGCTAAGGTGTCCGGCGTCAACGTGCCGTTGAACCTGATCATGATCTATGCGCTGTCCGGCGTGTTCTACGCCTTCGGCGGCTTGCTGGAAGCGGGGCGCATCGGCAGCGCCACCAATAACCTCGGCTTTATGTATGAGCTGGATGCCATCGCCGCCTGCGTGGTGGGGGGCGTCTCATTTGCCGGCGGGGTGGGTACGGTGTGGGGCGTGGTGACCGGGGTGATCATCTTTACCGTCATCAACTACGGCCTGACCTATATCGGCATCAACCCGTACTGGCAGTACATCATCAAGGGCAGCATCATCATCTTCGCCGTGGCGTTGGACTCGTTGAAATACGCCAAGAAGAAGTAGAGCTACCGCAGCACAGACAACAAGGCCGGCCTATTGCCGGCCTTGTTGCATTCTAGGAGGCAGGGCGCAGCAAAACAGTAAGGCATTATTTGGCAATGGCTGGCTGGGTTGTTTCGGGTAAGGGAATTGCCCGATCTTGAGGTTGGGTTGGTTACAGCGTGACACAGTTTTCGGGCTACCCACATGACATGAAGCCAGTAAACTGCTTTTATCTACCGTTCTCAGGGAGCAAACTATGCCTGTATTTACCATTACGCTGAAAAGTCGTAATACGCTTGATAAGAAAAGAATTTCATCAGCTATTCACGCGGCGGTAGTAAAAACCGGCTATCCTGCGAACGATCAATTCCAGCGCTTTATCCGTCTTGGGGAAGACGATTTATATGTGGACCCCACTTATCCCGATCTGGAATCCCCCCGCAGCGCTAACTTCGTGTTGATTGAAGCCATGCTTTCCTCTGGTTCCCCTGATGCCCGCAAACAATTGCTCTTGCAATCACTGGTACAGGAACTCGCCCTGATTGGACTGGACAGCAATGATCTGATGGTCCTTTTCATTGAACTGGATCGTTTGAACAGTTCATTCGGCGGCGGCAGAAGGGCATCGCCGCTTTCTATGTCGCAATAAGCTGTCAACGTACGTAGAGAGTGCTTTACGCAAATCATCCGGTATTCGTTAACACTGCGTATTTCTCGGATAATACGCCCTTTTAGCGTATTGCTGGGGACGCGTGTAAAACCCTCTGCCGGATGATTAAGGCTGTTTGGCTTTTTGCTTCTCTTCTTTCAGCTTGTGCTCCAGTTCCACCAACTGTTCCGGTGACACGGCGGGATAACCCTGGGCGTCTTCCGGCACGGTGTGCATGGCGGAGATCGGGATCAGCGGGCCGAGGAAGCGCGGCTCGCGCTTGAGGATGTACAGATCGGTCAGCGCGCCCAGGCGAGCGAAGATCTCGCGGGCGCGCACCGTCATCATGTCCTTCGGCGACGGCACCGCGTAGCACTGCGCCTGAATGCCCATGTGCAAGGCGATGAACAGCGCGCGCTCGCAGTGGAAACGCTGGGTGATGATGATGAAATCGTTGGTGTCGAACACTTTGCGGGTGCGCACGATGGAGTCTAGAGTGCGGAAGCCGGCGTAGTCCAGCACGATATCGCTCGGCGCCACGCCGGCGGCGATCAGATCGCGACGCATGGTCATCGGTTCGTTGTAGCTTTGCTGGGCATTGTCGCCGCTCAGCAGCAGGTATTTCACCTTGCCGCTGTTATAGGCGTTGATCGCCCCTTGAATGCGGTAACGGTAGTACTGGTTGATCACCCCGGTGCGGTAATACTTGGCCGTGCCGAGCACCACGCCAACCTGGCGGTGCGGCAGCTCCTGCAGTTCGTCGTAGACGTAAGGCGCGGTTTTCCAGCTGATCCAGCGATCGAGCGCAATAGCCGAACCCATCAACACCGCAATGATGATGAACAGGCTGATGATCAGGCGTTTCCACATGTTGTTGCCTTACGCGCGCCGGGCTGAAAAAGATGGATCAAGGCTACTTTACCTGACCGATCGACGCAAGACGCGAACCGCCTGAAGCACGCGCAACGCCGCATTTTTCGGCGGTTTTGCCGCACAAAAAAGCCCGGCGGAGCCGGGCTGGGTCATTTCAGCGCGTCAATCAGAACGAAGTGCGCTTGTAGCTGCGGTACTGCGGCCGCCAGAAGTTGTGCTCGATGGCTTTCGACAGCGCGTCTTCGGAGGTAACGATCGCCACACCCTGCAGCTGCGCCGCTTTACCCACTTCCATGGCGATGCACTTCGACACGCCCTGAATATCGTCGATATTCGGCAGCAGTGCGCCGTGGCCGTCGGTGGCCAGCGGCGAACAGTCCGCCAGCGCGCGGCTGGCGGCCATCAGCATAGCGTCGGTGACGCGGGTGGCGCCGGAGGCCAGCACGCCGAGGCCAATCCCCGGGAAGATGTAGGAGTTATTGCACTGGGCGATCGGGTACAGCTGCTCTTTATAGCTCACCGGTGCGAACGGGCTGCCGGTCGCGACCAGGGCGGCGCCGTCGGTCCAGTTGATGATGTCTTCTGGGCGGGCTTCCACGCGCGAGGTCGGGTTGGACAGCGGCATCACGATAGGGCGTTCGCAGTGTTTGTGCATTTCGCGGATCAGCTCTTCGGTAAACAGCCCCGGCTGGCCGGAAACGCCGATCAGAATGGTCGGCTTGGCGTTGCGCACCACGTCCAGCAGCGAGATGGCGTCGCTGGCGGTTTCCCAACCGGTCAGGTTGTCGCTCTTCTGTACCAGCTTGCTCTGGAAATCGAGCAGGTTCGGCAGTTTGTCGGTCAGCAGGCCGAAGCGGTCGACCATGAATACGCGGGCGCGCGCTTCGTCTTCGCTCAACCCTTCGGACTTCATCTGCGCGATGATCTGCTCGGCGATGCCACAGCCGGCGGAACCGGCACCGAGGAAGGTGACGGTCTGATCGCGCAGCTGGCTGCCGGCGGCGCGGCTGGCGGCGATCAGGCTGCCGAGGGTCACCGCGGCAGTGCCCTGAATGTCATCGTTGAAGCAGCAGATCTCGTCGCGATAGCGGTTCAACAACGGGGTGGCGTTGTTCTGTGCGAAGTCTTCGAACTGCAGCAGTACGTTCGGCCAGCGGCGTTTGACCGCCTGAATAAACTCTTCGACGAAGGCGTGGTACTCCTCGCCGGAGATGCGCGGATGGCGCCAGCCCATGTACAGCGGATCGTTGAGGCGCTGCGGGTTGTTGGTGCCGACGTCCAGCACCACCGGCAGGGTATAGGCCGGGCTGATGCCGCCGCAGGCGGTATACAGCGACAGCTTGCCGATGGGAATGCCCATGCCGCCGATGCCCTGGTCGCCCAGGCCGAGGATACGCTCGCCGTCGGTGACCACGATCACCTTGACGTTCTGCTTGGTGGCGTTTTGCAGCATGTCATCGATGCGATCGCGGTTCGGGTAGGAGATGAACAGCCCGCGCGCGCGGCGATAGATATCGGAGAAGTGTTCGCAGGCCTCGCCGACGGTCGGGGTGTAAATGATCGGCATCATCTCGCTCAGGTGCGAGTCCAGCAGGCGGTAGAACAGGGTTTCGTTGGTGTCCTGGATGTTGCGCAGGTAGATGTGCTTGTCGTTATCGTTCTTGAAATCCTGATACTGACGGTAGGCGCGTTCCACCTGTTCTTCGATGGTTTCCACCGCCTCCGGCAGCAGGCCGTGCAGGTTGAAGTGGCTACGTTCTTCCTCGGTGAAAGCGCTGCCTTTGTTCAGCAGCGGAAATTCCAGCAGAATCGGGCCGGCGTAAGGGATATAGAGCGGGCGTTTGCTTTCGTATTCTAGTTCCATCAGTTTTACTCTTCACGTATCAGATAACTTTATTGCCGACGATCCTAAGAGATAAAGAGAAGATGTACAGCATTTGTTGCCAGATGATGAACCAGGTTGGCGTAATTATCGACAATCAAATGATTTTTTAACTAAAGAAAGTGTTTCTTGCGGCGTCGGGGCATTGTATTTGGCGGGCGGGGCTGTTAACGGCGGAACCGGATGGCCCCGCCGCGGTGCGCTTAGAAAGTGGCGCGGCTGACGTTCTGGCAGCCCAGCGCTGCCAGAGTGGCGCGGGTGGCGTCCCACTGGCTGAGGATCGCCTCCTGCGGCTCGACCAGTACGGCGCGGCGAATGTTCAGGCAATCGCCGCCGGAGAGGTTCAGCAGGATCAGCGCGGCCTGCAGCGGCGGCAGACTTGGGTTGAAGGCGGCGTTTTCCGCATAACGGCCGGCATAGAGGATGCCGTCTGCCGTTTCCAGCGCTACGCCGCTGTGGGCGTTGCTGTACGGTGCGTGACTCTGATTGGCCGCCGCCAGTGCCGCCTGTGTCAGTGCGTCGTCCAGCGCCAGCTGGTGACCGTGATCGACCTTGTCCATCAGCAGCGAAGCGATATCCAGATCTTTCGGGCCGAAGGCGTCCGGCAGATAGTCCGCCAGCGTAGCCGGCGCGCGGCCCGGCAGACGGATCTGCAGTTCGCCGCCGCTGTTCAGCTCATTCATAAACTGGCGGCAATGACCGCACGGCGTGTAATTGACGGTGACCGAGGCCAGCGCCGATTCACCGCGCAGCCAGGCATGGGTAACCGCGCACTGTTCCGCATGCACGGTTTGCTGCAGCGGTGCGCCGCTGAATTCCATATTGGCGCCGAAATAGAGGTTGCCACTTTGCCCGCGCGCGATGGCGCCGACGTGGAAATGCGATATCGGGGTTAACGAGCAGGCCGCCGCCAGCGGCAGCAGCGCGAATGCCAGCGCATCATCGTCCAGCCCGCAACCTGTGCGGATCGCCGCCGCTTGCTCGGCCGTGAACATCGCCGGAAAGTCAGGCGCGTCCAGATAGGGCCGCAGGGCGGATTGCAGTGTCGCGGGCAGTGCGCTGAAAGCGGTGTGAAAACGCGGATGCATAGAAGGTCTCTCTACGAGTTAACGGGGTAACATTCTAGGCAGGCCAGAGACATTAAAGTGTGATTAATGTCTCTTAATTGGTGAAATTAATGCAATGAAATAAATAAATGTGAGATGTATCGCAAGTTTCGCCGTATTCAGCCGAACAGATGCAGCAGCACCGGGAACAGGAACGGCGCCAGCAGTGAGGTGATGATGCCGCAGATCACCAGCGCCAGCGAGCCGAATGCGCCTTCCTGGTAGTCCATCTCCGCGCAGCGTGCGGTGCCCAGCGCGTGGGATGCGGTGCCCATCGCCAGGCCGCGCGCAGAGTGGGTGGTGATTTTCAACAGGTTGAACAGCGTATGGCCGAACACGGCGCCGAGGATACCGACGAAAATGACGCAGACTGCGCTGATCGCCGGAATACCGCCGAGCGAGTCCGCGACGGCCATGGCGATTGGCGTAGTGACCGATTTCGGCAGGATAGAGGCGGCGATTTCCGGCGTGGCGCCCAGCCACAGGGCGATGGCGCCGCCGCTGATCATGGCGGTCAGGCTTCCGATGAAGCACACCGCGATAATCGACTTCCAGCGCGCGCGGATCTGGTGCAGCTGTTCATACAGCGGGAAGGCCAGTGCGACAACCGCCGGCTGCAGCAGATCGTTGAGGATTTTGCTGCCCTGAAAGTAGCGCTCATAGGGGATGCCGGTGAGCAGCAGCAGCGGGATGATCACCGCCATGGAAACCAGCAGCGGATTGAGCAGCGGCATGTTCAGCTTGCGCGCCAGCCAGCGCGCGGCGAAATAGACCGCCAGCGTCAGCGGCAGCGACCACCAGATTTCATGGATCATGGGTTGCCCTCCGTGTCGTCGGGCTTACCGGCGATGCGGCGCTCGCGGTGAAAATAGTGTGAGGTATAGCCGACCACCACCAGCACCATCAGCGTGCTGATGAGGCAAGAGATGACCAGCGGGCCCAGATGCGCGACGATCTGATCGTAGTATTTCATCACCCCGACGCCGATAGGCACGAACAGCAGCACCATATAGCGGATCAGCAAATGGCAGCCGGGTTTAACCCATTTGGCCGGCATAATCTGGGTCGAGAGCAGGGCGAACAGCAGCAGCATGCCGAGAATGCTGCCGGGAATGGCGAACGGCAGCAGCGCCGCCACTGCATTGCCGACGAACAGACACAGGTAGATGAGGAGCAGGGCTCTCAGGTATTTCCAGCACAGTGTGAGCACGTTGGCCATTGTCTTTCCCCGTTTAATTGCTGCATTCATCATACAATTAAACTGTGAGCCATGCCACAGATCGCACCATGAATTATCGCTATGGGTGCCATACCCGATCGGCGGGTTGACAGCCCGCAATGGCTGCCACGCGCGGGTTCAGCGCGTGTCTTCGGCCGCTGCCGCCGCGTGTTCTGCCAGCCGGTGGCCGAGGAAGAAAAACAGCAGGCTGAGCAGCGCGGCGCCGACCAGCATCACGAACATTAACGGCGGCGCGGCATAGCTGAGCAGCACTCCGCACAGTACCGGGTTGATGGCACCGCCCAGCGCGCTGAGATTCTGTACTCCATAGTAGCTGCCTTTCAGGTGCGGGGGCGCGATAAAGTCGATGAACATGTATTCCACCGGGATCACGATGATTTCGCCGAGGGTAAACACCGCCATCGCCGCCAGCCACAGCCAGACCGCCTGGCCGGCCGCCATGAAACCGAGCAGCCCGACGATGAAAAACAGCGTGCCCAGCACCAGCCAGCGCAGCATGTTTTCCTGGCGCATACCGCGGCTGAGCAGGTATTGCAGGGCGATAACGATGCTGGCGTTGACGATCATCACCAGCCCGATGATTTTGTAGGCGAACTCGGCGCTGGAGACGGTGATCAGATACTGCGACAGATAGCCGGTGAACTGACCGAACACCACGGCGCCCAGGGTGCTGCCGAGGGTGAAGTAGATAAGCCGCCGATCGCTCCGCAGGATAGTCAGCGTCTGGCGGAAGTTGGGGAGCGCGGCCGGTGCGGCGGCTGGCGTTGCGCGCTGTTGCCGACCGCGCAAGCGCAGGCTTAGCGCCGCCACCGTCGCCAGCGCCAACCCGCCCGACAGGTAAAACGGCAGCAGCGGGCTAAGCCCGGCCACCAGAACGCCGAGCGCAGAACCGATCGCCCAGCCGACGTTGACCAGCGTGTAGTTGATTGAAAAAGCCTTGATGCGCTGCTCAACCGGCAACCCGTCGGCGAAGCAGGCCTTAATGGTGATGCTCAGCACCGAATAACAGGTATGCAAGATGGCCAGCACCACGATCACGCCGCCGGGGCGCGGGATCCAGGGAATGGCGAAGAAGCTCAGCGCAAACAATACAATCGACAGCAGGATCAGGCGGTTCTTGCTGAATTTGTCCACTAGATAGCCGCCGTACAGGCTGGCAAGGATGCCGAGGGTCAGGCTGACACCCAGGATCACGCCCACGCTCTTCGGCAGCAGATGGAAATGCTCGGTGAGGTAGATGGTAATGAACGGCAGCGTCACGCCGCGGCCGATGGTCAACACCAGCGAACTGGCCAGCAGCATGTTAATCAGCGAGGGGAATCCCTTCATTCGAAGCCTGTTTATGCATACAGTTATTGGGCGATGCAGATAACATAGCGTATTTTGGCGAGGACGGAAGGGGGAAGCCGAAAATTAGTTTAAAAACAGAGGCTGCGTCGGCAGCCTCGTCAAAAACAGCATTATTTACCGTGTTCGGCCTGCAGCGTGGCGAACCACGGTTGCACGAAGTCGCTGCTGCTGCCCCAGCCGGGGATGATCTTCGCCAGCCCGGCGACGTTGACCGGCCCCGGCTGCGCCAGCAGCAGCGCCTGCGGAATGACCGTCGCTTTGAACTGATAGCTGTCCGGCGTGCTTTCCCCGGCGATCTTGTTGGCCACCAGGCGCACGTTGACTGCGCCGATAAGCTTCGGATCCACCGCCACGCTGACCTGCCACGGGCTGCCGGCTTCGCGCATCAGCTGCAAGTCCTGGTTGGAGATATCGATGCTGTACAGCTTGATCTCGGTGCGGCCGTTCTCTTTCAACGCTTTGTAAGCGCCCTGAGTGAAGGCGTCCCAGGTGCCCCAGATGGCGTCGATCTTGCCTTTCGGGTATTTCGCCAGCACCGCGCCCACCTTGTTGGCGGTATCGCCCTGCACGTCGGATGAAACCGCGCCAATCGATTCCAGCTCGTGAATGCCCGGATGCTGTTTCAGCAGCTGCTGATAGGCGGCCTGGCGGCGTTCCATCGGTGGGAAGCCGGCTACCCAGAGTTTGATGATGTTGGCCTGGCCGTTGAAATCCTTCACTAACTGGCCGAAGGAGGCGTTGGCCAGCGAAGCGTCGTCCTGCTGCGAGACGGTGACGCCGGGAACGCTGCCACTGACGTCGGTATCGAACGCCGCGACGGCGATGCCGGCCGCCGCGATGCGTTTGACCAGCTCGGTGGAATAGGGGGCTCGCCCCTGTGAGAGAATGATGCCGTCATATTTCTGGCTGATAGCCTGGTTGACGAAGTCCTGGAAGCGCGCGTCGTCGCCGTTGCTGAGGAAGGTGTCCACCTTGAAGCCCAGCTTGCGTCCTTCCTGGATGGCACCCGCCAAAAATTGCGTGGTGTTGTCGTCGGAACCGAGGTTGCGGATCACCGCGATGCGCACCGGCCCCTGATGCTGAGCGATGGCAGCTGGCACGGCGGCGTTTTCCGCTGCCTGCAACGGCAGGGCAGCCAGCAGGCTGAGGGCGAGCAGCGAAGTCTTGACGTTTTTCATTATTATAGGCTCCAAAAAGCAGGGAAACGATCCCGGTGAAGGTCTGTTATAGCAGTCTTTCTGTCTGGACGTCTATTTGTTGTTGCGGAGCATCATAGCGAGATGCGGCAGGCGAGGGAATCAGAGCGGTTATGACTTTTTCTTACTGCTTATAACGTCGGGTTTGAGACATTAAAAAAGGGCCGAGCAAGCTCGACCCTCGATGTTACGCACCGGTGCGGTTATTTGACCTGCATACCAGGCTGCGCGCCGCTGTCCGGGCTCAGCAGGAAGATCTCTTTCCCGCCAGGGCCCGCCGCCATCACCATGCCTTCCGAAACGCCGAAACGCATTTTGCGCGGCGCCAGGTTGGCGACCATGATGGTCAGACGGCCTTCCAGCGCTTTCGGATCCGGGTAAGCGGAGCGAATGCCGGAGAAGATCTGGCGCAGTTCGCCGCCCAGATCCAGCTGTAGTTTCAGCAGCTTGTCGGAGCCTTCGACAAAGTCGGCGCTCTTGATCAGAGCGATGCGCATGTCTACCTTGGCAAAGTCGTCGAAGGTGATGGTTTCCTGAATAGGATCATCGGCCAATGGACCGGTCACCGGTTTGGCGGCGGCCATGTCTTCCTTCGAGGCGTTGACCATCTCGCTGACCTTATCCAGATCGATACGGTTGAACAGCGCTTTGAATGCGTTCACCTGGTGGCCCAGCAGCGGTTGCGGGATTGCGTCCCAGCTCAGCTCGGCGTTGAGGAACGCTT
This sequence comes from Serratia bockelmannii, assembly GCF_051803255.1. Lineage (NCBI taxonomy): Bacteria > Pseudomonadati > Pseudomonadota > Gammaproteobacteria > Enterobacterales > Yersiniaceae > Serratia > Serratia bockelmannii. The sequence continues at coordinate 1,595,102 of NZ_CP196512.1, forward strand.
CGGCGCGTTCGGTCAGCGAAGGCAGCACCGGCTTCAGGTAAGTCATCAGCACGCGGAACAGGTTGATGCCCATCGAGCAGATGGCCTGCAGATCGGCATCGCGGCCTTCTTCCTTCGCCACCACCCACGGCGCCTGTTCATCCACGTAACGGTTGGCCAGATCGGCCAGCGCCATGATTTCGCGGATCGCGCGGCTGAACTCGCGGCTGGCATAAGCTTCGGCGATGCTTTGCGCCGCGTCGACGAAGGTCTGGTACAACGCCGGATCGGCCAGGCTGTCGGCCAGCTTGCCGGCGAAGCGCTTGTTGATAAAGCCGGCGTTGCGCGAAGCGAGGTTCACCACCTTGTTGACAATGTCGGCGTTCACGCGCTGCACGAAGTCTTCCAGATTGAGATCGATGTCATCAATGCGTGAAGAGAGCTTGGCGGCGTAGTAATAGCGCAGGCAGTCGGCGTCGAGGTGCTGCAGGTAGGTGCCGGCCTTGATGAAGGTGCCGCGCGACTTGGACATCTTGGCGCCGTTCACCGTCACGTAACCGTGTACGAACAGGTTGGTCGGTTTGCGGAAGTTGCTGCCTTCCAGCATCGCCGGCCAGAACAGGCTGTGGAAGTAGACGATGTCCTTGCCGATGAAGTGATAGAGCTCGGTGGTGGCGTCTTTGCGCCAGAACTCGTCGAAGTCCAGATCGCCGCGTTTGTCGCACAGGTTCTTGAAGGAACCCATGTAGCCGATCGGTGCGTCCAGCCAGACGTAGAAGTATTTGCCCGGCGCATCCGGGATTTCGAAGCCGAAGTAAGGCGCATCGCGGGAGATGTCCCACTGCTGCAGGCCGGATTCGAACCACTCCTGCATCTTGTTCGCCACTTGCTCTTGCAGCGCGCCGGAGCGCGTCCACGCCTGCAGCATTTCGCTGAAGGCCGGCAGATCGAAGAAGAAGTGCTCGGAGTCGCGCATTACCGGCGTCGCGCCGGAAACCACGGACTTCGGATCGATCAGTTCCGTCGGGCTGTAGGTGGCGCCACACACTTCGCAGTTGTCGCCGTATTGGTCCGGCGATTTGCATTTCGGGCAGGTGCCCTTCACGAAACGGTCCGGCAGGAACATGCCTTTCTCCGGATCGTACAGCTGAGAAATGGTGCGGTTCTTGATAAAACCGTTTTCTTTCAGGCGGCTGTAAATCAGGGTGGACAGCTCACGGTTTTCATCGCTATGGGTCGAGTGATAGTTGTCATAGCTGATGCCAAAGCCGGCGAAATCCTGTTGGTGCTCCTGGCTCATCTGCGCGATCATTTCTTCCGGTTTTACGCCCAGCTGCTGCGCTTTCAGCATGATCGGCGTGCCGTGCGCGTCGTCCGCGCAAATGAAATGCACTTCGTGGCCGCGCATTCGTTGGTAACGCACCCAGATATTCGCCTGGATGTGCTCGAGCATGTGGCCGAGATGGATGGAACCATTTGCGTACGGTAGCGCGCACGTCACCAATAATTTTTTCGCGACTTGAGCCATAGTGAGAACTTGCTTTCTGTAATGAATAAAAGGGCCTTCGATGTTAACCGATCGCGCCCTTCGCTGCTAGGGCGGTTTCTTGCAGGTTATACGCGCCAGCCGCCGGGCAGTTCTGATATGCTTAGCCGGAAGCTACCCATTCAAAATCAAGGAGCCGGGATGAACGCAAAATCCCCTGAGCAGACCAACCCCGAAGTTCTGCGCGCCCTGGTGACCGGTGTACTGGCCGCCTTTGAACACCCGACGTTGAAAAACAACCTGACCGCATTGAAGGCTATCCATCACTGCGCGTTGCTGGACGATGTGCTGCATATCGAACTGACGATGCCGTTTGCCTGGCTGAGCGGCTTTGAAGCGCTGCAGGCAAGCGTTGGCCCCGAGCTGCTGCGCGTGACCGGCGCCAGCGCCATCGATTGGAAGCTTAAACACGATATCACGACGCTGAAGCGTGCCAACGGCCAGGCCGGTATCAAAGGCGTGCGCAATATCATCGCCGTCAGCTCCGGTAAAGGCGGGGTGGGGAAATCCACCACCGCCGTCAACCTGGCGCTGGCGCTGGTCGCCGAAGGGGCCAAGGTCGGCATTCTGGACGCCGACATATACGGCCCGTCGATCCCCAATATGCTGGGCACCGAACACGAGCGGCCGACTTCGCCGGACGGTCAACATATGGCACCAATCATGGCGCACGGCCTGGCGACCAACTCTATCGGCTATCTGGTGACCGACGACAATGCTATGGTGTGGCGCGGACCGATGGCCAGTAAGGCGCTGATGCAGCTGTTGCAGGATACGCTGTGGCCGGATCTGGATTATCTGGTGCTGGACATGCCGCCGGGTACCGGCGACATTCAGCTGACGCTGTCGCAGAACATTCCGGTGACCGGCGCACTGGTGGTTACCACCCCGCAGGATATCGCTTTGCTGGATGCCGCCAAGGGCATCGTGATGTTCGAGAAAGTGCATGTGCCGGTGCTGGGCATCGTGGAGAACATGAGCGTGCATATCTGCAGCAACTGCGGTCACCATGAGCCGATTTTCGGCACCGGTGGCGCCGAGAAGCTGGTGCAGAAATACAACAGTCGTCTGCTGGGGCAGATGCCGTTGCATATTTCGCTGCGTGAAGATCTGGATCGCGGTACGCCGACGGTGATCAGCCGACCGGACAGCGAATTCGCCGACATGTATCGTCAATTGGCCGGCCGTGTGGCTGCGCAGATGTATTGGCAGGGCGAGGCGATCCCGACAGAGATTGCGTTCCGCGCGCTGTAATCAGCCTATCGCAATGCAAGAACCCGGCTTAAACGCCGGGTTTTTTTATAGGATGCGGGCAGGGTTGTGCAAATCTGCCCGGGTATAAGGACGTTCGATCTGTGCCAGCGTTTTGGCGATATGCTCCAGCAATCCCTGGGTGGGAGCCGGCTGCCGCTGTCCCATCAGCGCCAATGGCAAGGCCAGCGCGATGGCGAAGTGCGGCCAAGAGAGATGCGGGCGCGTTTTGCTCCGCTGCAACCACAGGAACAGTGCGCTGGCCAGGTAGCCTAAAATCAGCCCGCTGATCACCTCAGATACCGAGTGCACGCGAATTTCCAGCCGCGAAACGCCGATGGCGAAAGGTAATATCCACCCGGTCAGTAAAGCGATGCTACGTATGGGGTGGGAAAAGCGACCGGTCAACGTCCAAAGCAATGGCGGCCAGATGCTTGCCGCGAGGGCTGAATGGCCGCTGAATCCGGTGAAGTCATAACTTGCGCTACCAATGCCCCAGCCCATAAAGGCCAGTTTGGACAGGCAGACCAGCCCGCCGGTGAAACCGAAGATCAGCGCCCATTGCCAGCCTGCCGCGCGAGTGGCGGGATACGCGATCAGCAACAAAAACAGAATCAGCGCGCAGGGCAGCAGCAGCATGCTGTCGCCGAAAAAAGTCAGAAAATACCAATCCAGCACATCAATCTCCGATGAAGGGGAATGGGGGAGCATAAGTCAGCGCAGGAGTGTATCTTGTTAGCGCGCGTTGCCCTAGCCGTGAGATTCTTAAAATACGGCAGTACCGATAAGACGAGATAGCCCGAATTCGCCCGCCGTCGCGCAATATACAGTGGCGCAAACCCCGGCGACTCCCTATAATTGTCGCGTTTTAGTTCCCCCCTTCACACTATGAAATCAGGTCTTTAATTTTATGACTGACAATCCGCATCAGTGCGTCATTATTGGTATAGCTGGCGCATCTGCCTCCGGAAAAAGCCTTATCGCCAGCACGTTGTACCGCGAACTCCGCGAGCAGGTCGGCGATGAGCACATCGGCGTTATTCCAGAAGACAGTTACTATAAAGACCAGACTCACCTGACCATGGAAGAACGGGTCAAAACCAACTACGACCACCCGAGCGCCATGGATCACAACCTGCTGTTCCAGCATCTGCAGATGCTGAAGGCCGGTAAGGCGATCGAGCTGCCGCTGTACAGCTACACCGAACACACGCGCAAGAAAGAAACTGTCCACCTGGAACCTAAAAAAGTCATTATTCTGGAAGGGATCTTGCTGCTGACGGATATCCGCCTGCGCCAGGAAATGAACTTCTCGATCTTTGTCGACACGCCATTGGATATCTGCCTGATGCGCCGCATGAAGCGCGACGTCAACGAGCGCGGCCGCTCGATGGATTCGGTGATGGCGCAATACCAGAAGACCGTGCGCCCGATGTTCCTGCAATTTATCGAACCTTCCAAACAATACGCCGATATCATCGTCCCGCGCGGTGGCAAAAACCGCATCGCGATCGATATTCTGAAAGCCAAAATCAGCCAATTCTTTGAATAATGCCCCTTAATGGCCGGAAATGTGCATTTCCGGCCGGCGGCCAACTATTTGCACCCCGGCGTAGACCTTTCGCCCGTTGTGTGGCAATTTTTGTTTAGTTATGCGTTTTGATGGAGAAGAGAGACATGAGACTGTGTGACCGCGATATAGAAGCCTGGCTGGATAGCGAGAAACTGGTGATTTCCCCGCGCCCGCCGCTCGAACGCATCAACGGGGCCACAGTAGATGTCCGCTTGGGCAATCAGTTCCGCGTGTTCAGTGGCCATACCGCGCCTTTTATCGATCTTAGCGGACCGAAAGACGAAGTCAGCGCCGCGTTGGATCGCGTGATGAGCGACGAGATTGTCCTGCCGGAAGGCGAGGCGTTCTTCCTTCATCCCGGCGAGCTGGCCCTGGCGGTGACGTTCGAATCCGTGACGTTGCCGGACGATCTCGTGGGGTGGCTCGACGGCCGTTCTTCTCTGGCGCGCCTGGGGCTGATGGTACACGTCACTGCGCACCGTATCGATCCGGGCTGGCATGGGCGCATCGTGCTGGAGTTTTACAACTCCGGCAAGTTGCCGCTGGCGCTGCGGCCGGGGATGCTGATTGGCGCCTTGAGCTTTGAGCCGTTGTCCGGCCCGGCGGCCCGGCCTTATAACAGCCGGCAGGACGCAAAATATCGCGATCAGCAGGGCGCAGTAGCCAGTCGAATCGACAAGGACTAACGGCGCGGGATGCACCGTCGGTGTGGCGCTGACAAGAGGGTGGCATGAGAAGATTACTGACGACATTGGCGATTTTATTGGTGGTCGTGGTGGCGGGGATGTCCGCGCTGGTACTGCTGGTCAATCCGAATGATTTTCGCGGTTACATGGTCAAAAAGGTCGAACAGAAGAGCGGCTACCAACTGACGCTCGAAGGCGACCTACGTTGGCATATCTGGCCACAGCTCAGCATTCTGGCCGGGCGCATGACGCTGACCGCGCCGGGTGCCAAGGCGCCGGTAGTGAGCGCGGAAAACATGCGCCTCGATGTCAAACTATTGCCTCTATTGTCGCATCAGCTGTTTGTTAAACAGGTGATGCTGAAAAATGCCGTCATTCGCCTCACGCCCGACAGTGAAGAGCACTCTCAGGTGGACGCCCCGATCGCACCCGCCGGTAGCGGTACTGACGCGGCAGACGCGGCCTGGAAGTTCGATATCGACAACCTACGGGTCGTGGACAGCCTGCTGGTTTGGCAGCGCGCCGACAACGAGCAAATCAATGTCCGGGATATCAATCTCACTCTGCAACAAACGGAGAAACGGCAGGCGCAGCTGGAACTTTCCAGTCGGGTTAACCGCGATCAGCGTGACCTGACCTTCAGCATGGCGGCCGATGTCGATCTACAGCAGTTCCCACGCCAGATCGGCGCCAAAGTGACTCAGTTCAATTACCAACTGGTGGGCGCGGATATTCTTAATGGCGGTATTCAGGGAGAGGGCAATGCACAGGTGGTCTATCAGCACACGCCAGCGCAGATTGCCATCAGCCAACTGAACGTCAGTGCCAATAACAGCCAATTGGCCGGCGATATCAGCGCCAGCCTCGGGACGGTGCCTGGCTATGTGGTGAATCTGAATTCGGCTAATCTCGATCTCGACGCGCTTTCCGGTTGGCAATCCAGCACTAATACCGCCGAGCAGTCCGCCGTGACCGCCGCGCCGGTGATCGCCAGCCAGGTTGACGATCGGCAGCAGAACCTGGAAGCGCTGCGCAATTTCAATGCACAGTTGAATCTGCAGGCGGCGCAGTTGACCTACCGCGGTATGAACGTTACCCAGTTAGCCGTCGCGGCGGATAATCAACGCGGCCTACTGACGCTGCATAAACTTGTCGGGCAATTGGCCGGCGGTGATTTCTCCTTGCCGGGCTCGCTGGACGCGCGCGGTAATAAACCGGTGATCAGCGTGCAGCCGACGTTGAACCAGGTTGAACTCGGCACGGTGCTCAAAGCCTTCGACATGCCGCAGATGCTGACCGGCAAATTCAGCATGAAAGGGGATCTGACCGGCGATCGTCTTTCTTCACAGTCATTTGAGCACCGCTGGCGCGGTACGGCGCAGCTGGCGATGCAGGATGCGCAGTTGCACGGCCTGAACATTCAGCAACTGATCCAACAGGCGGTGGCGCGCAACGAAAACAGCGTGCGCGGGCAAGACAGCTATCAGCGCTATACCGAGGTCAAAAGCGTCTCTGCGCAGGCCAGCCTGAATCAAGGCACGGTCAAGCTCAGCGGTCTGACGGCGGATTCTCCTTTGCTGGCGCTGACCGGCGCCGGCAGCATCGATATGCCGGGCAAGCAGTGCGATATGGCGCTTAACGTGCGCGTCACCGGCGGATGGCAAGGGCGCGGCGAGCTGATCGAACAACTGCAAAAAACGCCGATTCCGCTGCGGGTTTACGGGCCTTGGCAACAGCTGAATTATCAACTGCAAGTCGATCAAGTGCTGCGAAAAACGCTGCAGGATCGGGCCAAGGATGCGTTGAACAAGTGGGCTGAAAAGAACAAGGATTCGCGCGAAGGCCAGGATCTGAAGAAGCTGCTCGACAAACTGTAATCCCTACGACGCGGGCCACATTGTGGCCCGCGTCAATATCGAGATTCCCGCGGTAATTTCTCTCCGTTACCTTGATGAAGGTCATGAAGGCTCGCGCGCAGTTTGTGCAGAGTAAGGGCTGTTCTGCTATGACTATGCGCCTGAGCGCGAAAACATGACGAGTTGAGGAAACATGATAGAGCTTCTTATTGGCGCCGCAGTCGCGGCGGGCGTGGGCCGTTACATCATCAAGGGATATTCCGCTACCGGCGTTTTGTTGGTGGGGGGGCTGCTGCTGCTCGGCATCAGTGCCCTGATGGGGAAAACGCTGTTGCCGTCCGGCGCCACCTCAACCGGCTGGCGCGCGACCGACATGATCGAATACGTCAAGATTTTGCTGATGAGCCGTGGCGGCGATCTGGGCATGATGATCATGATGCTGTGCGGCTTTGCCGCGTACATGACGCATATCGGCGCTAACGACGTGGTGGTCAAGCTGGCCTCGCGCCCGTTGCAGATGATCAACTCGCCTTATCTGCTGATGGTGGCGGCATACTTTGTCGCTTGCCTGATGTCATTGGCGGTCTCTTCCGCCACCGGCCTCGGCGTATTGCTGATGGCGACGCTGTTCCCATTGATGGTGAACGTCGGCATTAGCCGCGGGGCGGCGGCGGCCATTTGCGCTTCGCCGGCGGCGATTATTCTGGCACCGACCTCCGGCGACGTGGTGCTGGCAGCCAAGGCGGCGGAGATGCCGCTGGTGGACTTTGCGTTCAAAACCACGCTGCCTATCTCGATTGCCGCCATCGTCTGTATGGCCGTGGCGCACTTTTTCTGGCAGCGCTACCTCGACAAAAAGAACAATGAACAGCATCACATCATGGACGTCAGCGAAATCAAAACGCATGCGCCGGGGTTCTACGCGATATTGCCGTTTACGCCGATCCTTGGCGTGCTGATCTTCGACGGAAAATGGGGGCCGGAGCTGCACATCATTACCGTGCTGGTAGGGTGCATGCTGCTGGCGGCCGTGATCGAGTTTGCGCGCAGCTTCAGCGCCAAACAAGTGTTCAGCGGCCTGGAGGTAGCCTATCGCGGCATGGCGGATGCTTTTGCCAGCGTGGTGATGTTGCTGGTGGCCGCGGGTGTCTTCGCGCAGGGGCTGAGTACCGTCGGCTTTATCAGCGGGCTGATTGGCCTTGCGCAGTCGTTTGGCACCGGCGGTTTGATCATGATGCTGGTGCTGGTGGTGATCACCATGCTGGCGGCCATGACCACCGGTTCCGGCAATGCGCCGTTCTATGCGTTTGTCGAACTGATCCCGAAACTGGCGGCGCAGATGGGCGTGAATCCGGCCTATCTGGTGATCCCGATGCTGCAGGCGTCTAACCTCGGCCGCACGCTGTCACCGGTCTCCGGTGTGGTGGTAGCGGTTTCCGGCATGGCGAAAATCTCGCCGTTCGACGTGGTAAAACGCACTTCGGTGCCAGTGATTGTCGGGCTGGTGGTGGTGATCGTGGCGACGGAACTGCTGGTTCCCCAGTAAAAGAAAGGCCGGGGGATGCCCGGCCTCAATGCTAAACCTCGTAGTCCTCCGGTGGAGGCGGCGGGGTGATCTTCACCTTCAGGATACGGTGGCTGTTGACCTCCAGCGGTTCGAACAGGTAGTCACCGATTCTGATTTGCTCGCCTTCTTGCGGCACACGCTGGCTGTGCTCCATCAGCAGCCCCGCCAGCGTGTGGTATTCGCGCTTTTCTTCCAGCGGCATCGGCAGGTACAGCACCAGATCTTCCAGCGGCATATAGCCGTTGGCGATCCAGCTGCCGTCCTCGTTTTGCTGAATGTCGTGGCGTGCGTCCACCTCTTCGCCGGCCTCCGGCAGGTTACCGGCGATGGTTTCCATCACGTCCGTCAGGGTGACGATGCCTTCGACGGAGCCGAACTCATCAACCACAAAGGCAAAGTGCGTCTGCGCCTGACGGAATTGTTCCAGGGCACTTAACAGCGTGAGCTGCTCCGGGAAGATCAGCGGTTGACGTATCAGCGCGCGCAGATCCAGCGGCGCCTGCGCCAATTGCTGTTTGAGGACGTCGATAGTATGGATAACGCCCAGCGGTTCGTCGCTGGCGCTGCTTTCCACCACCACGATGCGCGTGTGCTGATTACGTTCCAGCAACTGCGTCAGCTTCTCCTGCGGATCGTTTAGCTCAAGGTATTCGACGTCGTGACGCGAGGTCATGATGCTGCTGACCGTGCGCTGCGCCATGCCGAGTACGCGTTCGATCATGCGCCGTTCCTGCTGATTGAAGATCTCGCCGCTTTCGCTGTCGCTATCGGCCAGCAGGTTGGCGGAGTGGCTGTCGACCTCTGCTTCTTCATGTTTGCCGCTCAGCATACGCAACACCGCCTCGGCGGTGCGTTCGCGCAGTGGCCGCACCTTTGACAGGAAGCGACGGCGGTTGAACTGCGCCAGCTGGTTGAGCGCCTCGATCATTACCGAGAAGCCGATCGCTGCGTAGAGGTAGCCTTTCGGAATATGATAGCCGAAGCCCTCCGCCACCAGGCTAAAGCCAATCATCAGCAGGAAGCTCAGGCACAGGATAACGATAGTCGGGTGAGCGTTGACGAAGCGCGTCAACGGCTTGCTGGCCAGCAGCATCAGGCCGATGGCGATGCAGACCGCGATCATCATCACCGCCAGATGATCGACCATGCCGACCGCGGTGATCACCGAGTCGAGCGAGAAGACGGCGTCCAGCACCACGATCTGCGCCACGACCGGCCAGAAACGTGCGCCTTTGCGCGCGCCATGCTGCTCTTCATCCTTGCCTTCCAGCCGCTCATTGAGCTCCATGGTGGCTTTGAACAGCAGGAATATCCCGCCGACCAGCATGATCAGATCGCGGCCGCTGAAGGGGTGCTCCGCGACGATGAACATCGGTTTGGTCAGCGTCGCCAGCCACGATATGGAGGCGAGCAGAGCCAGACGCATGACCAGCGCCAGCAACAGACCGACGACACGGGCCTTATCTCGTTGTTGTTTCGGTAGTTTGTCCGCCAGAATGGCGATGAAGACAAGGTTGTCTATACCCAGCACGATTTCCAGCACGACCAAAGTGGCCAGGCCGGCCCAAATTGTTGGATCAGCGATCCATTCCATACGCCCAATTTCACCTGTAAGTTCTACGGCTTATGCCGCACGGGAATGATGGGCGTTGAGGCGGCAAAATTCAACTTTAATCGGGAGGACGTGGATCAGCACAGGCGTATTGCCGTAAACATCGATCGGCGCCGAGTGGCCCAAGGAATCAAGGGCCGAGGGAGCAAATATCTGCCGGGATGCCATGCGCTCAGAAAAGAAACGTCTTATTAAATATATTTAAATCAAAATATTAAAACAATTTTCTTCAACTATGATTCTTATCGGTATGTGGCATGAGTAGTCTTATTCTGAAAACGGCTGGCTGGGGGGATCTAAGGCTTGTATCACTTAGGCATTAGTATAAGAATCTTAGTCATATAACGGCAGTAACTAACATCGTTTGGTTATAAAGGCACCGATTTTTTTATTTTTTTGTGAACAGCATGACAGTTCAAACGAAGAATGAGTGCCGTTTTGCATAAAAATTACTGGCTCATACAATGACGTGGGTGGATGCGTCAATACAGTACTTTGGTAGCTGCAAGCCAAGGGCGGTAGCGTGCCTGATTGAATCCCCTTGTTCACGCTGCACAGGTGAGTGCAGCGCTACGATGAATTGGAATGAAAATGCAAACAAGACTTAAGGCAGTGATCCCCGTTGCGGGCTTGGGAACCCGTATGTTGCCAGCGACCAAGGCTATTCCTAAAGAAATGTTGCCCGTGGTCGATAAGCCCTTAATCCAGTACATTGTTGCTGAATGCGTCGCGGCGGGGATTAAAGATATCGTATTGGTCACGCATTCATCGAAAAACGCGATTGAAAACCATTTTGACACTTCTTTTGAGCTGGAGGCCATGCTCGAAGCGCGCGTGAAGCGTCAGCTCCTGAGTGAAGTGCAAAGTATTTGTCCGCCGGATGTTACCGTGATGCAGGTGCGTCAGGGACAGGCGAAAGGGTTGGGGCATGCGGTGCTTTGCGCCAAACCAATGGTGGGTGATTCTCCTTTCGTTGTGCTGTTACCCGATGTTTTATTGGATGATTCTACGGCGGATTTGCGTAAAGAAAATCTGGCTAAAATGATTCAACGTTTTGATGATACGGGTTATAGCCAAATCATGGTTGAACCGGTGCCGGAACAAGATGTGTCCAAATATGGTGTGGTAGATTGCGCAGGCGCGACGATAGCTGCTGGAGAAAGCGCACCGATGACGGCGGTGGTTGAGAAGCCGGCCCGTGAGGATGCACCTTCCAATTTAGCGGTTGTCGGCCGGTATGTACTTTCAGCAGAAATTTGGCCGCTGCTTGAAAAGACCGCTCCTGGCGCAGGCGACGAGATTCAACTGACCGACGCGATCGCGATGTTGATGAAAGAGCAAACGGTGGAAGCGTTCCATATGAGCGGTAAATCCCATGATTGCGGTGACAAGCTTGGTTATATGAAGGCGTTTGTGCAATATGGTCTGCGTCACGGTTCGGAAGGTGAGAATTTCAGCCACTGGTTGAAGCAGACGTTGGGAAAGTAACAGGTTGTCGCCACCGCGGCTGAGAGCGAACACAAGAATGAATGAGGTTTACCATGACGAAGTTGAAAGCGGTTATTCCCGTTGCCGGATTGGGCATGCGCATGCTGCCGGCAACCAAAGCGATTCCGAAAGAGATGTTGCCAATCGTTGATAAACCGTTGATTCAATACATTGTCAACGAATGCGTCGCGGCAGGGATCAAAGAGATCATCCTGGTGACGCATTCTTCCAAGAACGCCATCGAAAACCATTTCGATACCTCATTCGAGCTGGAGGCGATGCTGGAGGTCCGTGTGAAGCGGCAGCTGTTGGATGAAGTGCAGTCGATAACGCCAAAAGGCGTGACGCTGATGCACATTCGCCAGGGGCAACCAAAAGGACTGGGACATGCCGTTCTCTGCGCTAAACCGTTGGTCGGTGATTCGCCATTTGTTGTTCTGTTGCCAGATGTTTTGCTTGACGATGCCAAGGCTGACCTGAGAAAAGATAATTTGCCACATCTTATTTCTCGTTTCGAAGAAACGGGCCATAGCCAGATACTGGTTCAAACGGTCGACGAGCATACTCTGCGTGAGTATTCTGTTGTCGAATGTGAGAATAACGCACTGCAACCTGGCGATTCTTCACGTATCAGTTCAATAATCGAGAAGCCGGGCCGCGATGTTCCGCTAAAATCAAACTACTCAGCCGTTGGGCGATATGTGCTATCTGCGGATATTTGGCCTATTCTCGAGAAAATTGAGCCGGGCGCTTGGGGACGCATTCAGCTGACAGATGCTATTGCTGAGCTGACTCAGCAGCAAATAGTAGAGGCCACTGAATTGGTTGGTGAGTCGTTCAATTGCGGTGAGAAGATGGGCTATCTGCGGGCATTCGTGACTTACGGATTGCGCCATCCTACGCAGGGTAAAGCTTTCCGTGAATGGGCAGAGCAGCTCTCCCTGTAAAGTTCATCAATTTTCTTTAAGACAGATTTGGAACAATACTCAGCCAGTTGCTGCTAAGTTCAGGCCAAAACGACAGAGCTTTGGCTGCTCTTTTTTCTTTAGGAACTATGCAATAATGCTCCAAGGAATTGAGTCTACCAAATCTGAATTCAACGCTTGCTCAATGAAAGTGCGTTTTAGGATGTCTTCGCGCGAACATTGATAACACATTTTGCTGAGTGCCGCAGTAGGTGCCATGGTTGGCTCGGGGCTTGGCATTACATGCATTTTTTACTTTGAAAGTGATGATAACTCGATGGCAAAAAAACAATGGAAACTGATACCGCTTCTGGTATCTATCAGTGTAGTTAGCGGCTGTACTATCGTGCCGGGCTCTCATCTTTCAACCAGTGGTAAAGACGTCGTAAAACAGCAAGATAGTGATTTTGATCTTGATAAGTTGGTCAATATTTACCCAATGACGCCTGGTCTAATCGATAAACTACGAGCGAAACCAGTGGTTGCGCAGCCTAATTCTTCGTTAGAACGCGAGTTGCAAAACTACGAGTATCGTATTGGCGTCGGTGATGTGCTGATGGTAACCGTATGGGATCACCCGGAGCTGACGACGCCGGCGGGACAATACCGCAGTGCTAGTGATACCGGTAACTGGGTCAACTCAGACGGGACTATTTTCTACCCGTACATTGGCAAAGTGAAAGTTGCAGGAAAGACCGTCAGTCAGGTGCGTAGTGACATTGCCGGCCGTCTCGCTCAGTATATCGAGAGCCCGCAAGTTGACGTTAGCATCGCCGCTTTCCGTTCACAGAAAGTTTATGTAACTGGTGAGGTCGAGAAATCTGGTCAGCAACCAATCACTAACGTCCCATTGACGATTATGGACGCAGTGAATGCTGCGGGGGGGCTGAGTGCTAACGCGGACTGGCGAAACGTGGTATTAACGCATAATGGCAAAGAGCACCGTATATCCCTGCAGGCATTAATGCAGAAGGGTGACCTCACGCAGAACCATTTACTGTACCCGGGCGATATTCTGTATATTCCACGCAATGACGATCTGAAAGTATTCGTCATGGGTGAAGTGAAAAAGCAGTCGACACTACGCATGGATCGGAGCGGGATGACCTTAACCGAAGCATTGGGTAATGCGGAGGGGATGGATCAGGCAATGTCTGATGCAACGGGTGTCTTCGTTATTCGACCTCTACGTGGAAGTGAAGGGAAGAAGATTGCTAATATTTATCAATTGAACGCCTCTGATGCTTCTGCACTTGTTATGGGCACAGAGTTCCAGTTGCAACCCTACGATATCGTCTATGTGACAACGGCACCTGTAGTACGCTGGAATCGCGTGGTAATGCAATTGGTACCGACAATAACTGGTGTTCACGATATGACCGAAACTGTACGGTTTATCAAACAGTGGAATTAACAAATGTTTGATTCAATCTTGGTGGTTTGTGTAGGAAATATCTGTCGCTCTCCAACTGGAGAGCGTTTACTAAAACAGCTCTTACCGGATAGAAAAATTTCATCGGCAGGTATTGGGGCGCTAGTAGACAAACCCGCAGATGAAAGTGCTGAAATTGTAGCGCAAAAGCATGGCCTAAGCTTGAAAGATCATCTAGGTAAGCAATTAACTAGTTCTATGTGTAAAGAGTATGATCTTATTTTGGTCATGGAAAAGGCACACATTGATGCCGTATGCCGCTTAGCCCCCGAAGTCAGGGGAAAGACAATGCTATTCGGCCACTGGTTAAATCAGAAAGAAATAGCCGATCCTTACCGAAAAAGCCGAGAAGCATTTGAGTTTGTGTATGATATTCTCGATGAGTCCGCCCAAAAATGGGCGCAAGCACTAAATCGATAGATAGCCAGGATTTCCAATGTCAGAAAAGAACCGTGTGAATCTTTCAGGAAGTGATAAAACCGAAGAAATTGATCTGGGGCGTCTATTTGGGGAGCTGTTAGATAACCGCTGGCTCATTATAGGCGTTACCTCCGTGTTTATCGCACTTGGTATTACTTATAGTCTATTCGCAACTCCGATTTATCGGGCTGATGCAATAGTGCAAGTAGAGCGAAATGTGGGTAGCTCTTTACTGAGTAATATCTCGCAAATCTTGCCTAATGGGCAACCTGAAGCCGCTCCAGAAATTGAGTTGCTTAAATCGAGAATGATTTTGAACAAAACGATTGATGATCTGAACTTGAGAACAATCGTTAAAGAAAAGCATTTTCCGTTTATAGGGAAAGGCATAGCCCGCCTGACGGGGCAGCCGGTATCAAACTTAGATGTGGCAGAGTTTATTCCATCAGATTCGTGGAATAGCGATTCTCATTTAGAACTTGTCGTATTGAATAAAAATGATTTTACCGTGTCTTTGGGAGATGGGAAGTCTGTACAGGGAAAGGTGGGGAACGTACTAACGATCGATGGTAATACCATTTTAGTCAACCGTATTGACGCTAAGCCGGATACAGTATTTTCTATAACAAAACAATCTGAACAAAAAGCATTCAGTGGGCTTTTGGACAGATACAATGTTGTCGACAAAGGTAAAGACACCGGGGTACTTGGTCTAACTTTAACAGGGAGTGACCCCGCCAAAGTTGAAGCAACACTAAATAGTATTCTGCAGAACTATGTTTATCAGAATGTTCAGAGAAAGTCAGAAGAAGATGCGAAAAGTTTAGATTTTCTACGAGTGCAGCTGCCTAAAGTACGAGTCTCTCTTGATACTGCCGAAGATAAATTAAATAAATTCAGACAGAAGAATGAATCTGTTGACCTTTCTCTTGAGGCGAAGTCAGTCTTAGATTCGATTGTCTCAGTCGATACACAACTAAACGAGCTGACATTTAAAGAAGCTGAGATCTCTAAGCTATATACCAAAGAACATCCATCATATAGGGCATTACTGGAGAAACGCAAGACTCTGGAGATTGAGAAGGATAAACTCAATAAGCGAATCAATGGAATGCCGCAAACACAGCAGGAAATATTGCGCCTTAGCCGTGATGTTAAATCAGGGCAAGAAGTTTACATGCAATTACTGAACAAAGAGCAAGAGCTGAATATTTCAAAAGCCAGCAAAGTCGGGAATGTAAGGATTATAGATTCAGCAATTACTCAAGAAGATCCTGTGAAACCACAGAAGGCAGTTATACTTTTCCTAAGTTTCTTCTTCGGTATTATTCTTTCAGTCTTCTATGTGTTGATCAGAGCCTATTTACACCGCGGTATTGAAAATCCAGAGGAGTTGGAGAGTATTGGTGTTAACGTTTATGCAAGTGTACCTCTTTCAGAGTGGCAGCGTAAGCGAGATCAAGAGTTTACGGCAAAAAATAAAAATAGAAATGCAGACTCAAATACGTTGCTAGCATTTGGTAATCCAGCTGATTTAGCAATTGAAGCTATTCGGAGTCTGAGAACTAGCCTGCATTTTGCAATGATGGAGGCTAAAAATAATATACTTATGATCTCAGGTGCAAGTCCTGGGATTGGTAAGACATTTATAAGCGCAAACCTGGCGGCTGTTGTCGCTCAGACTGGAACAAGAGTGCTTTTCATTGACTGTGATATGCGTAAAGGGTATGCGCACGAGTTGTTGGGGATTGATGGAAAAAATGGGTTGTCAGATGTTCTATCTGGTAAATTGACCGTCGATAGTATCATCAAAAAAGCGAATAATTTTGACTTCATAGCTCGGGGAATCGTTCCTCCAAATCCATCTGAGCTGCTGATGCACAATCGTTTCCCTGAGCTTCTTACATGGGCATCAAAGCATTATGATCTCGTTGTTGTTGATACCCCCCCTATTCTGGCAGTAACCGATGCAGCTATTGTTGGTAAACAGGCGGGCACGTCATTAATGGTTGCAAAGTTTGAGCAAAACACTGCCAAAGAAGTTGAGATCAGTATAAAACGTCTCAACCAAAATGGCGTAGAAATAAAAGGTGTTATACTCAATGCTGTTGTCAGAAAATCATCTAACTATTATAGTTATGGGTATGATTATTATGATTACAGTTATAAATCATCGAAAAACTGATTAGCAACTATGCCGACCACCCGGTTTAAAATACCGGGTGGTGTTTAAATTTTTATATTTTCTGATGAACATGAAGGATAAAACTTGAGCGGGAATAAATGAATAGTGAATTAATAAACTGCTCTCGTGAGGTGATTTAAAATGTTCAAAATAATTTCTTTTCTTGCAGTATTCTTTTTTTCATTAAGTACATTTAGTTATAGGGCAGCAGCTCTTGGATATTTTTTTCTTTTTCTGTCTATCGCCCCATTTTGGAAAAATACGTTGGTAGTAAAACGTAGAGATATTTTTTATTTTTTGCTTATAAATATCTCAGTTATTGCATGTTCGCTACTGCAAAATATCTACTGGATATACTATGTCAAGTTTTTGGGGATGATATTTTTTGCATCAACTCTCTATGTGATGTACACAAGCAACATAATTAAAATTTCTGATATTGAGTTCTATTGCAAATCTTTAATCATTGTCAATCTCACATTTTTCCTTATTCAGCTAATTGCATATCAAGCATTTGGCCACTTTATCGATTTTAACAATATGGTAAGGGAACAGGAGAGTACGACGCTGTATGCATCGAGAGCCTTGAGTGGTTTCATACTTTCGATAAGAGCTACCGGTTTGTATTCAGAACCTTCGTTCTATAGCATGAGCGTTTTCTGTCCTACGATGATTCTCATGTTGTTAAATAAGAAAATAAATAAATATGTTCTACTGGGGTTGTTTAGTTGCGCATTGAGTTTATCTATAGCATCATTGGCTATTGTTGCATTGGCAATGATTATTCTTTTCTTTAGATTAAAGAAAAACTATTTATTAAAAGGCGCGGTTATCGCTGCTATTGTACTTTCGGCTCCTTATTTAGGTGATTTTTACACAAAAAGAATAACCGATGATTCTGATTATGATGCTATATCATCGAGGCTTTTAATCCTTAAAGAGTTCGAAGCACGCGATTTTATCAACGATATAGTTGGCAGTGGATTTTTTTGGGCCGAGGATGAGCCGATTGGTAAAATTGGGTTAAAAGGATATCATACTCGCGATTCATCGTTCTATCCCTATATTTATTTCTCCGGTGGTATATTTGGCCTGCTTTTATTATTATTCTTTTTGTCACGGCTGGGTCTGAAGAATCTTGACATCCTCTATGGAGTTATAATTAC
Source organism: Serratia bockelmannii (assembly GCF_051803255.1). Taxonomy (NCBI): domain Bacteria; kingdom Pseudomonadati; phylum Pseudomonadota; class Gammaproteobacteria; order Enterobacterales; family Yersiniaceae; genus Serratia; species Serratia bockelmannii. Next base: position 1,612,828 of record NZ_CP196512.1, read on the forward strand.
GCTGCTATTTAAATTCAATATATTATCTTCTTTCTTTTGGATATTTATCGTGTTCTGCAAAGCGTTGGTTGCTGAAAGAAGAAAAAATCGTTCAAATTTAGAGGATGAACATGACATCACATAAAGAAATAAGTATCTGTGTTATAGATTATGCGTTAGCCGGAAGTTTCTTCTTGCGTTTAGCAGCCTCAGACAAAGATAGAGAGTACATTTTTGTATCCACACTGTTAAGTACATATTTGGCAGCGCGAAAAAAACATGAAGCTTACTTAATATCGAAAGTAAGCAAAGTACAAGAAAAAGATAAAGTTACTAGTCTTCCTGTCAATAGAGTGAGGGAGCTTGGCTTAAATATTCTTCAGCATGAAAATGCAATGGAGTTCGCCTCCATATTACAATCTTCAATAAGAAAAATATTGGATAAAAATAAAAACAAGAAGGTAAATTTACTGACATGGAATGGTGATAACGTAATAGGTGCTGTAATGCGTCAAGCTAAACAAGCAGACAATACGGTTAGCCTACTTTTTTTTGAATTATCAAATCTAAAAGGAAAGATATTTGTTGATCCTGAGGGGGTAAATGCTGCATCAAGTGTGTATTTAAAACCTGAAGTATTGCAGAATATTCCATCTGTTGATGAAGGTATTCATGACGTTTGGCTGAAAGATTTTTTTGAAGAAAAAAAAGGGAATAAACTACTACCCCAAGCATCTAAAGGTAAAGAGATAACTCTTAGGCATCTAATTGATTTTGTCTATACAAAATTCTGGGGTTTTCAAACATTCCCTAAGAGCTCGATAAGCAATAGGATTAGAAAAAAAAGAACACATGAAATTAATGACGATAAGGTTATTCCTGATGAGTACATTTTTTTCCCCATGCAGGTGTCGACAGATACCCAGATAGTTCTAAATAGCGATGTTGACAATGTTGATGTGCTAAATCATCTCATTGAAAAAGAGATTTTACCTATCGTAACTAAGCCTCATCCTGCTGAATCGAACTTTGACTATATATACAAGATTAAAAATGAGAACCAAGGTAGATTATTTATCTCGCAGAAGAATACTTACGAGCTAATTAAAAACGCAAAGTGTGTATATACGATAAATTCCACAGTTGGAATGGAATCGATGTTATTTGATAAAAGTGTCGTATTTATGGGGCGTTCTGTATATTCAAATATGGGAACCGCTGAATTAAAAAAATACTTACATAATTACCTTGTAGACATAGACTTCTTCGATGAAAACTTTACTATAACACCTAATCTCATTGATAGTGTTTATTCAAGGCGAAATGATGGATAAATATATAGTTGCATTAAAGGTAGCGTATTCTGGTTGTCGAGTTCTACTAAGTAAGCTTATTTTTAGACGACAGTTTTCAACAAAGAAAATATTTTTCACTACAGACCTTCCACATATTAGATGTAGAGTCAATGGACGAATATACATTGGAAATGTGAAATTTAGAAATGGTTGTAGAATATTTTCTGATGGAGGCAAAATTTCAATTTCAGACGGTTGCTTCATAAATAATGATTGCTCATTCAATGCAAAGGGTAGGATTGAAATTGGCGAAAATACACTTTTTGGCGAAGGTGTGAAAATATACGACCATAATCATCGCATCGGAAATAGCTATGTTGTATCCAAAATTGAGTTTGATGTCTCAGATGTAATTATAGGCCGTAATTGCTGGCTCGGCTCAAATGTTACGATTTTGAAAGGGGTAAAACTTGCTGACAATGTCATAATTGGAGCTGGTAGCGTCGTTACAAAAAGTATTTTTGAGCCTGGAGTGTACATAAGCAGTAATGGAGGGTTGAAGAAAATAAAATGAAAATAATGCATATTATTGAGTCTTCAGCGACTGGCACTTTATCTGTAGTGACGATGCTCGCCAATAGTCAGATAAAAAATAATAATGATGTATATGTGATCTATTCGCGGCGATCCGACACACCAGAAAACATAGCCACACTGTTCGATCCAAGAATTGAACTGGTGGAGATTGATATGGCTATGCGAAAATTCCCTGCATCATGCATCCTACTAAGAAAAACAATAGCAGAAAAAAATCCTAATATTATTCATCTGCATTCGTCTCTAGCTGGTTTTGTTGGGCGGTTGGCTAATATAGGAAATAAAAAAAATAGAGTTATTTACAGCCCACATTGTATCTCTTTCATGAGGAAAGACATTGGAAAGGTAAAGGAGTATGTTTTTAAAACATTAGAGAGAGTTGCGAATTTCATTCCTTCGACCTATGTTGCTTGCTCAAAAAGTGAATACGAGTCAATAAAAACTAACCTTTCCATAAAGAATATAGAAGTTATAAATAATGCCTACGATGGCGAAGCTTCTTTTGAGTTTTCAGTTTCTGATTTGGGTCTTAAAAACAAAAAGAAAGTAGAGATAATCACTGTTGGTGGAATAAGAAACCAAAAAGACCCTACTTCATTTTCGCTTTTAGCAAAAAGTTTAACTAATAAGCCGGTTAATTTTACTTGGGTGGGAGATGGCGAAGATAATTTAAAGCGCCTTCTGCAGGAAGCTGGGGTGAGCGTTACAGGATGGCTACCTAAAACGGAAGTGATGAAGCTAGTAAGGAGATCCGATATATATGTATCCACGGCTAAGTGGGAAGGTATGCCTATTTCTATATTGGAGGCAATGGCATCCGGAGTCCCGGTGGTAGCGAAGAATTGTGCCGGAAATAACGATTTAATCGAAAATAGAAAAAATGGTTATTTGTTTGATGAGTTGGATGAGGCGATCGCGGCTATTCAACAGCTAATCGAGAATGATGAAATAAGAAGAAGTATTATATTGACTGCTCTCGAGGACATAAAAAGAGAGTACTCTCGGACAGGTTATGTTGACAAGATGCAATGTTTGTATGAGCGTCGCTTGGATACGTTCAATTAACCACTCGTTAATATGATTAAACCATAATTGTTAATTGGGTTTTTTGAATGCAGCAAACTGGTTTTATGAATTCAAAAGACGGCAAGTTTTTTAGTATAAGTAGGTAAGACTGATGAGTGTTTTTCCAGAAAATAGAAAAGTTAAGATTGTCATCCCAGCACGTCTATCCTCTAGTCGATTACCAGAAAAAGCGTTGCTCATGCTGCAAGGACATGCTGTATTTTGGCACGTATATAGACGCTGTATCGAGGCTGGCATCGAACACCAAGATATATATTTAGCAACTGATAGCGATAAAATATATAAAAAAGCAGTTGATGAAGGTATTCAGGCTATCATGACTGGTAGTCAACATATGTCTGGAACTGACAGAGTGAGTGAAGTTGTTGAACTTTGCCACTGGCCGAATGATACTTTAGTTGTTAATGTTCAAGGAGATGAGCCGTTAATTCCGCCACGACTAATCAGAGAGCTCATCGATTTCTCTCTCAAGAACAAGCAATTTGACATTTTCTCAGCCTACTCGAAGATAACTAATCTTGAAGATGCAGAAAATAATAATATGGTAAAAGTCGCAATTGGTGAGAGAGGAAACGCTGTTTATTTTAGTCGCTCTCGTATTCCTTTTAACCGAGATAAGCCTCTAGATATCAGCTCATGTGTCAAACATATAGGTATTTATGCCTACAGCGCAAATAGCTTAACTGCTTTTTGTTCATTGCCTACAGGAACACTGGAATCTTTGGAGAAACTTGAGCAATTAAGAGCATTAGAAAATGGAATGAAAATAGGCATGATGTACTTTGATGGAGATGTACATCATGGAATCGATACAGTTGATGACTATAACAATATCAAAAGGGTAATAGAGAATGAAGGCAATTGAAGTTGCTAAGAAAGTTATTAATACAGAAATCCGTGGGTTGGAGAGTGTGTTAGAGCTTTTAGATGAAAATTTCTCGGACTCAGTTGAGCTTATCTTGCAGTCGACAGGGAGAGTTATTATTAGCGGAATGGGAAAGTCAGGACTGATTGGTAGGAAAATTGCTGCATCTTTAGCGAGTACAGGTACCCCGAGTTTCTATATGCATCCCGGTGAAGCATTCCATGGCGACTTGGGCATGATAAAAGAAGAAGATATATTTATTGCTATATCTAACTCAGGGGAAACCGATGAGATGCTAAAGTTGCTTCCATTCCTGGAAGATAATAAGAATAAAATCATATCAATTACCGGCAGTGAGCAATCAACACTAGCCAGAAGCGCAGATTATCACCTGAATGTGTGGGTTCCTGAAGAGGCATGTCCACACCAATTAGCCCCAACATCTTCTACTACCGCTGCGTTGGTTATGGGGGATGCTCTAACTATTGCTCTGATGGAATTACGTAATTTTCGTCCAGAGAATTTCGCGAGATTTCATCCAGGGGGGTCCTTGGGAAGGAAATTACTGAGGAAAGTGCGAGATGAAATGGTTAGCTCTAACTTACCCATAATTGATTTGAGCTCAAGTATCATTGATGCAATAAAAGCTATCAGCTCAGGGAACTTGGGATTGGTTATTGTATGTGACGCCAAAAAGTTGTTCGGGATCATTACTGATGGTGACTTGAGGCGTGCACTTGATAAACATTCAAAAGAAATATTCGACCTGCGCGTTTTGGACATAGTAAAAACTAAGCCACATACCATTTCGCAAAATATTTCGATTAGTAAGGCCTATGACAAAATGGAATCTCTCAACATTACATCATTAATCGTGACTGATAATGAAGAAATTCTGGGTGTCCTTAAAAAGTAAGTCGTACTAGAAATAGGTTGCAGGAGATGGCTATTAAAATTTTTAAAAGTAGTGAGAGTAAGGAGGTTATAGTACACTCCATTATTTCACTTTTCGTAAGGGTTCTAAGTGTACTCTCAGCCTTTTTGATGAATTTGACGGTGGCTAGGGTACTGGGTGTTGAAGGGGCGGGTTATTTTCTCTTGGCACTAAGTATTATTACATTCCTTTCGACAGTAGGACGGTGCGGTTTTGACAACTTAGTTCTTAGGTTCTCAGGAATTTCTTCAGGGCAAAATACCACACTGATATCTAGCCAGATCTTAAAAAAAACCTTGTTAGGCTGTTTTGTTATTTCAGTGGCACTAGCACTAATATTGGCAATTTTCTCAAAGACTATTTCGGTAAGCTTTTTTTCAAAGCCAGAACTGGATCTCACTTTGTTATCAATTTCGCCAGGATTAGTAGGTGTTTCACTCTTTACCTTGTTGGCAATGGCTCTGCAGGGGCTTCGAAGAATAATTCTTTCTGTATTTATTCTTAACATTAGTGTAAACATTATTTTTATTCTTATTGCTCTTAGCGGGGTAATGCATTCAAGTACTGACGCCTCGCTTGCCTTTTCTGCTTCTGCGTTGATTACTGCTATTCTTGGTGGGCTTATATATCTTTCGATTCAGCGCAAAAGCAAAGAGGCTAATTTAACGGTGGTACTGGAGCAGACAGACATAGGATGGGGAACTGTGCTTACTTCAGCTATACCCCTGTGGACAGTTATCGTTCTGAGTCAGTTTGTCCAGTGGTCTGGGCAATTTTTGAGTGGCGGCTATGTACCTGCTGATGATATCGCACGTTTCGCTGTCGCACAGCGTACATCGATGCTGACAAGTTTCGCCTTAATGGCAGTAAATTTGGTTGTAGCTCCCAGATTCGCTGCATTCTATCATTCGGGTAAGCTTGTCGAGCTAAGGCGGCTTGCTATAATGTCGACTCGATTGGTAGTTGTCGGTGCTGCGCCAATGGTTATTGCTGTATTTTTTTTCCCAGATTTGATTATGAGTTTTTTTGGGAAAGACTTCATTGAAGGCGCCAGTTTATTGAAAATATTAACAATTGGGCAATTGGTTAGTGTGCTAACAGGATCTGCTGGCTACCTGCTGATGATGTCTGGACACGAAAAAGACGTGCAGAAAGTTTTTTTGTTTTCGGCCCCTTTAATATTCATACTTATAATGACGTTAACCCCTATCTGGGGGATTGTTGGGACAGCGTGGGCAACATCAATAACTATTTCGGTTCAAAGTTTAATTACAGTTTTTTTCGTTAAGCGAAGACTCGGATTCTACTCATTAGAGTTCAAGTAAACTTGATCAATCACTCAATTTTTTAGGCTGGTTAATAGTTTTGTTCAACATGCTCTTTGTTGACTTATAGAGAGGTAATGATGAGAAAGCTTATTTTATTGATTTCAATGTTTGGACTATCTTCGACAGCGCTATCGGCAGAAATGGTAGCGAAGAGTGAAGGTAATGTCGAGCCAGCCAATACTGCACAGCAAATGAACTATCACTTCGGAGTTGCCACTCATTTTGTAAGAAAAATGCGAAGCATGGCCCACTGGGATCCCGAGAAGTATATCCCAGTAATCGCTGCTATGAATGTCGGCTGGATTCGAGATGAAATCATGTGGGATAAGGTAGAGAAGGAAAAAGGTGTCTATTCCATCCCTAAAGAAGATCTCGAATGGATTAATATTGCTAATAAATATGGTATAAAAATCATTATTACATTTAATGGTAATAATCCGAATATATACAGCGATAATCAATTTCCTCCTGATGCCTACTCCAATGCAATTGCATATGTTGCCCAACAATTACAAGGAAAAATAGATGCTATTGAAGTGTTGAATGAACCATTCAATTGGTATGCAAACTCGTTCGCCCAGGGGACAAGGAATGCAGGAACAATTTATGGTACGGCCAAGGATGGTACAATCGAAAGCTGGATGCGCAACTATGTTCAGCTATTAAACGAATCAGCTGACAAGATTAAGGCAACGACTAAAGGGATAAAGGTCATAGGTCTTGGTGGATTTCCTGCAATGAACTGGCGCATGATAAGGTATGGGCTCAGCAAGAATGTTGATGGCATTACATTGCATCCATATAGCTATGCAACCACACCTGAAATAATGCCGTATCCTGACTCAAAAGCAAGTTTCAAGAAAAACGGAAATACTTTTATCTCTGACAAAGACGGGAGTTTTTCTGCACTTATTAATAGAATGCTTAATTTCTCCATTGAGAATGGTGGGCCGAAAAGCATCTGGTTAACTGAGTGGGGATGGACGACTAAAAAGAACTTTCCAATCTCAAGAGGAAATTTTGTTGGTGTTAGTGAGGATGAGCAAGCAGTGTATATACAACGGCGCTTCATGGAGTCTTTGGGCGTTGGAATTAAAACAAGCATCGTTTATTCTTTCATGGATGACAAGAATGACACTGGTATTGCAAGTCAGGTCAACAGCGAAGATAACTTCGGCTTGTTGCGGTCGGATGGGACCCCCAAACCTTCATATTATGCAGTACAGCGTTTGGCTTCGTTATCAGTCAACTTGATACCTGCTAATGATGTCAGTTACATTATTCAACAAGAATCAGCCAGACCAGATGATTCGCCTGCTAAAGCTTTTGATGGTACCTTGCTTTACGCACCTGATCGAGTGATATCTTACCAATTTAAAAATGAAAATAGCAATACGAGATACATAGCTGCTTGGTCGATGGAAAAATATAGTCAAAAGCCGCCTAGGCTTTCAAACTTAACTTTACCTATGTCCGTTAAAGGTATTGCTGTGACGAATATGCTTACTGGCACCAAAGTGGAGTATAATACAACTACTGTGGGTAGTCATAAAGTTGTGCATAATTTGCCGATCCCAGTCAATCCAGTTCTTATCGAGTTGCAAGAATAATAAGTTCAACTAAGCTTGGTGGTATATCACTCAGATAAAAGCGCTGATATGGGAATGTGATTTTTTTCATGTAAAATCTGGGTATGCCTTGATAGCTGATTTCATATTAGAGATGCCAACTTGAATATTTTAAAAAATTCGTACTGGATCTCTGCAGAAAAAATAGTGACAGTACTTGGCTTGATTTTTGTTACCTCATATGTTGCTAAATATATTGGGCCGGAAAATTTTGGCAAGCTAGCATTTTCTACAACTATTTTTGCAGTTATTCAGTCAATTTCTTTGTTAGGGACTGATAGTATCATTTTTAAGAGAGCATGTGCTAATAAAAATTCGTGCTTCAAGTTAATGAGCGCAGTTAAGAGATTACGTGCATTTATTCATCTCTCACTCTCTGCGCTTGCACTGATTTGGTTCTACTTTAACTCTGATTATCTGACATTTATTTTTCTTTTAGCTTCATGTATCTCTGTCTATTTTGTAACTCAGGATGTGTTAAGAGTTTTCAATGAGGCGACATTAAACTCCAAGAAAAATACACTGGCAAATCTAGTCGGTTTGGTTGTTGCCATTTTTTTTCGATATGTTATAGCCGTATTAAGTCTTGATCCGGCATGGCTAGCAGCTCCGATCATCCTCGTTTCATTGATACCTTATTTGATTAGAAAGTGGAATTACCGACTTCAGCACAAAATAGTTATTATTTCCGAATTTCAAAGACGAAGATATATATACTATACTCTGGTTGTTGGCGTGCCTCTGGCAATTTCAGGCATCTCGGTTACTATTTACACACGATTTTCGCAGTTTGTTCTTATCTATTATTATGGCGATAGTGAATTGGGTGTTTTCTCAGCGGCAAGTACGATCGCTACCTCTTGGGCTTTCATTCCATTATCAATTGTTACCTCTTACTTTTCTATTATTTATAAAGAAAAAGCAAAAGAAAATATCGAACATTACGTCCTACAAGCTAACAAGATCGCATTCTCAATATCTATATTAGCGGTCGTTGGTGTTTTACTAACAGGAAGGGAAGTCTTGTCCTTTTTGTTTGGCAATGCATATTTATCAGCTTACTATACGTTAGTGCTTCTAACTGTCGCATCACTATTCTCAGTTATGGGGGTTGTGTCATACCGCTATATTATAAAAAAATCTGGGTATCATTACTTATCTATCAAAGCACTGATGGTTACTATCACCAGCATTATATCGGCTATCTTTTTTGTTCCTGGCCATGGGAGTATAGGCGCAGCTTATAGCATTTTATTAACTGAGTTTGCGTCTTTAACTTTTTTTAATTATTTCTTTAGGCGTGGCGAAATTGGGAAAATGCACCTATCAATGTTTTCACTAAATAAATAATTTTTTAAAAGGTGGTGTAATGCGAGTTCTCATTATTAATACCCTTTATGCCCCCAATTTTGTCGGCGGTGCTGAACGCTCAGTACAGCTTCTAAGTGAAGAGTTGGTTAAAAATGGAGACGATGTGCGTGTTATCTCGTTGCATAAGAGGTCAACTCGCGAGTGCGCAGTTATAAATGGAGTTGAGGTTGTTTATTTGCCGTTAAGAAACGTCTACTGGCCATTCGATAATTTACCCAGAAGATATGTAGAAAGACTAGTCTGGCATTTTATAGATAATTATAATCCCATGATGAAAGAATTAATTTCATCAGAGATCTTGTTGTTTTCACCTGACATTGTTCACACCAACAATTTGTGTGGATTTTCTGTTGCTGTATGGGATGCAGCACATAAGTGCGGTGTAAAGATAATTCATACCGCCAGAGACTACTATCTTTTCCATCCAAGCTCAACGCTGTATAAAAAGGGAAGAAATACTAATGAGCGTAGCGTTAGCGTACTGATCTTTTCTTTTCTAAAAAAGTTAAAGTCACGAAAGGTTAGTCTTTTTGTTGGGATAAGTGATTATATAAAAAACTTCCATACTGTAAATGGTTTTTTTTCCTCCAGAGATGGTATAACTATTTACAATGCTGTGTCTATTAACCAGGCACAAAGAGAAAGAGATGATACTGTTAAGATAGGCTATATAGGTCGGCTTAGTGAAGAGAAAGGTTTTGATGACTTCTGTTCAGCCATTATTTTCTTGCGAAATAAAAATATTAGCATAGAAGCATTAGCCGCTGGGAGAGCAAATAACTCTAAAAATAGTAATGCTTTCGAAGTCTTGGCAGATGCAGCGAATGTTAGAATCAGTGAGTATAAGGATATCCAAGAATTTCTTTCAAAAATTGATGTGGTTATTTTGCCTACAAAGTGGAGAGAACCATTCGGACGGACTATTGTTGAGAGCGCTTTAGCCAATAAACCTGTATTTACGAATCCTATTGGCGGAATTGTTGAATTGATGTCTCTATTGCCCAATGTAAAGCCATTGGTATTAAAGGATGTTGAGCGAGAGATTTTAATTCCGAATGTTGCTTTCCCTGATACGCGCGATGTGATTGTATTTAGTATTGAAAAAACAACTAACGAGTATAAGAAAATATATGAAAGAGTCTGCAGCAGAACTTGAGCTTAAAGAAGTGCCTGGTGAGTTGATCTCAATCGATTCTTTCGTTTTTTTAGTTGGGTTTTTTTTCGCACTCTTCTATTTGTATTCGTTTTCTAAAGGTCGTGGTTTTAGCCGATATCTTTTTTTCTTTCTGCTATGTTATATAATTTGTTCATTTTCATCATATAACATAATGGTTATGCCAATACATGATTTTAATATTCCAATTGCGCGTAACTTTATCTATCATTATAAACTTTACTCAATATTATCACCTTTAGACATAGTTTCTATTGTGTTCTTATTTTTTGTGCTGTCTCGAGTCGTAATCTTAAAGGCAGATTACTTTAATGTTAACCCATTCATAATTAAAATACTGGCATTGATTGTTCTTCAAGCAGTTTTCATTGCTGTTATTTCTTCTTTTGGTTATTATGTGCACTTAACACAAGGTGGAGTGGCTAGTTTCAAAGATCATGCTGTCTACATCCGAGGTGTCATTTATTTCCTGACGATTTTAATTTTGTTCTTTAAAATATATCCTGAGTTAAAAAACTATAATTTTTATGATATTTTAAAGTTATTCATTGTAATTGATATAATTAATTTTATTTCAGGTTTAATTTCATGCGGTATCTACTATGATTTCTTATGGGAACGATATGGGATAAAAGTTACTATTATAGATCAAGACAAAATATATAATTACTTTACAATGTACGTGTTGATTTTTGTCGCAATGACTTTTTCCTTTAGCAAACCAGTAAAATTTATTCACTGGGGAGTACTGATTATCGGTCTCTTCATGTTTTTAAATATATATAAATTTATTTTTGCCATTGCTGCTATTTTTTTATTCTATGACATTTTAATTTCTGCGTTTTCAGGCGGAAAGTATAAATTAAAAATAGCGCTGAGTGCACTTGTTATAGCATTAACATTGCCAGCAACAGCACCTTTGCTAGTCAGCAAGTCGATGGGAACTCGCTCTAGTCAATTAAATGATTATTGGGAGTATACAGGACATTACTTCCCGGCAAACCTTATTGGCATAGGTTATGGTGGGAAATATATTTCACCGACAGGGGTTGCTGATAAAGGAGAGACAAAAAAGATCGATCAGTATCCTGAAGGGGAAGTTGTCTATAAAAAAAGTATTCAGATGCCGATGTTAACTCAGATTAAGAATAGTGGAGCTATTGGTCTTTCTTTTATGTTGGTTATGGCTCTCGTATTCATTCATCTCATTATTCATCAGAATGTTATGAAAAATATAACAATTTTTTCAACAGCGATTTTCTTTAATATTCTATGGTTGGCGGCTAGTACTAGCATCGTTATTCAGCCATATCCAATGCCTTCGCTTTCCTTTTTCAAGCTTTTGATTTTGGCTGTTTTGCTTATTCACTTTAAAGATGAGTCCGGAAAGCGGCAACCCATTACCGAGAATTTTCATGAATAGTTGGTTTTTTTTCGCAAAGAAATATTTATTCCGACTGATAAAAAGAATAATCCGTTTCGCTCCTTGGTGGGTTCAAGATTGTTTGGTTTTTCTTTATTATTTTAGACGTTTCCCTAGATTGAGAAACCCGATAGGCTTCAATGAGAAAGTGCTGTATAGAAAAAATAGGCAGTTTGAATTGAGCGCTTTTACTATATTGGCTGATAAATATAAGGTCAGACAGTATATCAGTGATACAATAGGGGCGGAGTTTCTTGTGCCTCTTATTTTTCATTCAGAACATCCTGTGAAACCTTCTGATTTAAAATTCGGATGCGATGTAATTATAAAACCAAATCACTGTGCTGGGCTTTATGTGATCGTGCCTGAAATAGCAGATGATTTTTTTATTAATAAAATCTGTAATGAGGTAAATAAGTGGCTTTCTATAGATTTCTCACAAGTCCAGAGAGAGAGACACTACAGTAAAATACCCCCTAAAATACTGATTGAAAAGCTATTGGGTGACGGAGTACAGGCTCCTGTTGATTACAAGTTCCATATATTCAATGATACTAATGGTCGGGTAAATTACGTGTTACAGGTAATCGATGATAGATTCTCCGGTAAGATTCGTAGATCATTTTATGTAAATAGTTTGGAAACTGTGTTTTGTAAAGAAGATGGGGCGGGTGGAATAGCTGTTTGTAGCAAGCTACTTGCTTGTGCATTGAGTAAAAGCTTAAAGTTGGCCGCTAAATTTGATTATGTCAGGGTTGATTGGTATATTCATTCAGGAAGTTTGTACTTTGGTGAAATGACATTTACGCCTGCTGCAGGATTTGGTACAGGCTTCGGTGATGAATTAGACTATGTGATGGGGCGCTTTTGGTCTATGAGTTCATTGGATCAATTACGAGTCTCCACAGCTGGATTGGAGCGCTATAATTGATTTACATTAATGCAAGATTTCTCACTCAGGAACTCACAGGGGTTCAGCGTTACGCCAAAGAGATCTCTTTAGCGTTGATGTTGCTCAGAGATGATATTATTTTTCTTGTTCCTAAGAACATTGTTTTTCAGGAGTTCGCTGAGTCTGCAACTATTAGAATTGTAGGTCGTAATACTGGTTATCTGTGGGAACAGTATGATCTACCGCGGTACCTGGAGACGCTGGGAAGTCCTTTACTTGTGAATCTTTGTAATCTAGCGCCGGTTTTTTACAAAAATAAAGTTATTACACTCCATGATATTACTTATAAGCGGTTTCCAAAGAGTTATAAATGGCAATTCCGAAGTATTTATAATTTTGTGACTCCTTTTTTGATTCGTTCATGCAAGAAAGTTGTGACAGTGAGCAACTTCTCTAAGAATGAATTGATTCATAATTTCTCATGTAATGCCGACGATGTGGATGTTGTTTATAATGCTGTGTCGAGAAGTTTTATTTACAATAGCGAAACCGTTTCTAAAACAGAAGTGAAGTACTTTCTGGCTTTATCGTCGCCTCTTTATCACAAAAACTTACGTTTTCTAATTGATGTTTTTTTAGCCTTCTCGAAAAAGTACGATGTTGAGTTGAGAGTTGTTGGTGATAGAAACCATGCTAACCTTTCGTTTGACAGTGATAAATTTGACGAGCTAAATGCAAGTCGTGTGAAATTTTTAGGAAGAGTCGATGATAATTCTTTATCAGAATTGTATCGAAATGCAGTGGCGTTTGTGTTTCCATCTCTCTATGAAGGATTCGGCATTCCACCTATTGAGGCTCAGGCCTGCGGCTGTCCAGTAATTTCTTCGAATGCAGCCTCTATGCCTGAGGTGTTACAAGACAGTGCCTTTTTTTTCTCGCCAGAGAGTAACGCCGAGCTATATTCTGCTATGGAACTGCTAATGTTGGATAAAAATTTAAGGGAAGAGCTAGTTGCGAGTGGGCGAGAGAACGCAAGAAGATTTTCTTGGAGTAAATCTGCAGAAAAGTTAAACTCTCTTTTGGATAGCATAATTTGATTAATTTCACGCTTTTCTTCCCTATAGACTTATATGGGGTGTTTTTAGAAATGAAAATATCCCTAGAGGTCAACAATGTCATATAGCAATGTTAATATTGGTGTTGTAGCAGATTGGTTAGTTACATATGCTGGTTCAGAGAGTGTTATTAAACAAATTCTTAATGTTTTCCCTGAATCAACTCTTTACGCTGTAGTTGATTTTTTAAATGAACGAGATCGTGCTGAATTATTTGATAGATCTGCGAAAACCACATTTATACAGCAGTTGCCTTTTGCAAAGAAGCTCTATCAATCATATCTTCCATTAATGCCTTATGCAATTGAACAGCTAAATATGAAGGAACATGATATTATCATATCGAGCAGTCATGCTGTTTCTAAAGGTGTTTTATCTGGTCCTGATCAATTGCATATTAGCTATGTTCATTCACCAATGCGCTATGCATGGGACTTGCAACATCAATATCTAAAAGAGTCCGGCTATGATTCCGGGTTGAGGGGAGTGTTGATTAAATGGTTTTTGCATAAAATGAGACTCTGGGATTGCAGAACTTCTAATAGCGTAGATCATTTTATTGCCAATTCACATTTCATCGCAAGAAGGATAAAGAAAGTATATGGTCGAAATGCTGACGTAATTTACCCGCCTGTTGATATCTCTCAATTTGTTTTTAGAGAGTCAAAAGATGATTATTACATGACGGCCTCTCGACTTGTCCCTTATAAACGGATAGATTTAATTGTAGATGCTTTCTCGTTAATGCCAACTAAGAAACTAGTTGTCATTGGTGATGGTCCTGAAATCAAAAAAATTAAGATGAAGGCGTCTTCTAATGTCCATATATTGGGCTACAAAGATAAGTCGGTTCTTATCGACTATATGTCACATGCCAAAGCATTTATATTTGCAGCAGAAGAGGACTTTGGTATTGTTCCTGTTGAGGCTCAAGGTTGCGGAACCCCTGTTATCGCATTTGGAAGGGGAGGCGCTCTGGAAACCGTTAGACCTCATGGTACCGGAAAGGCAACAGGGCTATTCTTTGAGCGACAAGATGTTAAATCATTAATAGAGAGTGTTCATCGCTTTGAAAAAATTCAAGATAAAATTCTACCTTCCGATTGTTATAATAATGCGCTGAAGTTTTCTTCTGAGAGGTTTGATAAAGAGTTTAGTGAATATGTCAGAGAAAAATGGCTGTTATTCAATGAAAATAAAACGATTTTTTATTAATGGTTTTTAGTTAAGTATTCTTATTAATAGTGAATAAGATTGTTGTTCAAATTAGTTATGGATGGAAAACCCAATGTCAAATAGCCATGGGAATGTCAAAGGTTTTATTTCTAAGTTTGCATTGATTTTATCTGATCTGGTATTTTTTAATATATCGATATATATATCTTATTTTCTTATCGATAGGTTTTTAGATGATCCGGGTATTTATCTTTTATCTGATGGGTATGGCGTTAGAGTCCTGGTGCATTTTATTCTCTCTCTGATTTGTATTTTTTGGTTTCTCACTAGGTTACGGCACTATACCTACAGAAAGCCTTTTTGGTTTGAATTGAAAGAAACTGTTCGTACGTTGCTCATCTTTGCAGTTTTGGATCTTTCATTGGTTGCTTTTTCTAAGTGGAATTTCTCGCGTTACATTTGGATGTCTACTTGGTTACTGATTATTTTTCTTGTGCCGTTAGGTCGAATCATAACTAAGCACGTGTTGAATAAACTCAACTTATGGAAAAAGAATACTATTATTATAGGTTCTGGAAGGAATGCGATGGAGGCTTATGCTGCATTGCAAAGTGAAGAGGTACTTGGTTTTGATGTAACTGCTTTTTATTGTACTGATGTTCCGCGCAATAATATTTCGGCAAATGTCCCTGTAATTGAAACGGAAGAGCGGTTGTGGGAGATTGCTGATGTTGAAAATACGCAATTCATTGTCGCACTTGAATATGAACAGAATACGCTTCGCGATTGGTGGTTGAAGAATCTTGTTAAACACAATTGCCGTTCTGTATCGGTTATCCCTACTTTGAGAGGTGTGCCATTATATGGGACTGACATGTCATTTATTTTTAGCCATGAAGTTATGATTTTGCGTGTTAATAATAACCTTGCCAAACGTTCATCAAGAATCGTTAAGCGCCTATTTGATATAGTGGGTTCATTTTCTATTATTCTTGCATTATCACCAGTTTTAGTTTTTCTTGCTTATAAAGTATCTCGAGATGGTGGTAAGGCTATTTATGGGCATGAGCGTATTGGACAGAATGGTGTTAAATTTAAATGCTTGAAGTTTAAATCCATGGTCGTGAATTCTCAGGAGGTTTTGAAAAATCTCTTAGAAAATGATGTAGATGCTCGCGCTGAATGGGAAAAAGATTTCAAACTAAAAAATGATCCTAGAATTACAAAAATAGGCCATTTTATTAGAAAGACAAGTCTGGATGAGTTACCGCAGTTGTGGAATGTGTTAAAGGGAGAAATGAGCTTAGTTGGCCCACGACCGGTTATTGAAGCAGAGCTTGAACGTTACGCTGGTGACGTAGATTACTACTTAATGGCAAAACCTGGTATGACAGGGCTTTGGCAGGTTAGCGGACGTAATGATATTGATTATGATACGAGAGTTTATTTCGATGCTTGGTATGTGAAAAATTGGGCATTATGGAATGATATTGCTATTCTCTTTAAGACTATAGGCGTGGTTTTGAAGCGTGATGGTGCTTACTAATTAATTTCTTTTTCATTTTATTTATGCCTGAAGAAGGCCAGCTTTAAAATTTTCTCCGTTAAGGCTGGCTCTAATCATGTTGTGGTTTTACTTGAGTTCATTTGGCGCGACGTTTGAATATATAACGTTGCGACCTCCTTTCTATGATGTTTATTCCCTATCTTATTTCCCATATCCTTTCTCCGATGTTTGTTTTCCTACCTTATTTTATTCCCCATATCATTTCTTGATTCTCCTGCTATTCGATATGATGAATTTTATTCATTTTTCCTCTTTAAGTTTTTATTCGCTATCTCTTTATCTGTAACTTTTAGAGTTGTTTAATTTATAAAAATAAACCTTTCTCCACTTGGTAAGGTTTCTTGGGGGGAGGCGGTCCATCCCTTCTGATGGATTGTAGCTCTTTGTATTTTCAATTGGTTACGAAGTTTGTACTGCTATCTTAAGAGTAGAGGGGGGCTGATGCTCTGTTGATATTTGGATATGCTCTATATTCTACGCGTGGTTTTGCATTAATAAAACTTTTATGTTGAGATGATAATTGTTCGCGCCCTAATGTTAACTGATTTTATTTATAGTTTTTGTTATTTATTTAACTTCTTGTTTTTATTATTGTTTACCTGGTTTGTAATAAAATTCCTATTCCCTTGACAGCTTCGTGTTTTTGAACTTTTCTTTATATGCGAAGTAAGGGGGTTTTCGCACGCTATTCAATTATGCGGTAACAATTTATCGCTAACGCTAGGTTTTAAATCAGGTTTTGATTTTGCCTAGCTAAAACCATTTTATTTTTTAAGGATACGATTATGGCTTCTCTAGTGTACCAGAAAGAGGCGGCAGCGCTTCTTTTAGCTGTGCTTGGACAAAATGCATCGCCAAGCGTGTTTGACACTGTTGGTAATCAAATAGAGAAAGGGCAAACTACCGCCCAGGCATACATCTCCAGTCTGTTATCCTCCAGTGCTGGACAGGCACTCTATGCATCAAAAACAGACGTTGAAATTTTACAGAGTATCTACACAGCGGCCTATGGCAGCTCACCGACAACAGCGCAGCTGCAGGCGATTCTCGCGGGGAGCACCTTGAACGATGCAATATCAGACGCCGTTAATTCTTTGCTGAATTACAGTGGTTTTGATAGCGGCACGCTTGCGTCTCAGAGTAACTTCGATGTGCAACTCAATAACGTGCTATTCCCGGGCACCAGTGCCGCTGGTTCTGGTCCTGGTGTGTCGGATGCATTGGCACTCTATTATCTGGCTGGCATCGATCCTGTCACCAGTACTGTTATTACACTGGCTACACAGATAAATACTTCCACGCAATCCTTCTCACAAGTAGCCAATAAATTTGTTACCGATCGAGCAGCGCTCAATTCGTTATCAAACACAGATTTCATCAATAAGGTGTTTAATGAAGCCTACGAACGCGCTCCAAGCAACAGTGAGTTCTCCACTCTGAGTGCAATTCTCAGCGGGGGAGGGACTAAAGGTGATGTGTTGGTCACTATCATTACTGGATTGCGTGGCTCAGTGGGCTCCGGTGATACTGGGGCGCAGCAATTCTTCTTGAATGAGACACAGCCCGATAGTGCTGGTCAATTGGCCGGGTTGGCTGCTCGTGAGCAGGTTGCCTCAATCTACTTGGCTGTGCCCCAGCGTGACGTTGATGCACAAGGCTTGGATGACTGGAGTAATTATCTGGGCAAACATGGAAACACCTTTACTTCATTGACTACAAAATTGCTGACCTCGGTTGAGTTCCAGAAGAAAGGGGCTCAATTGACCGGCACGGATTTCATTCAACATGTCTACACTGGGGTACACGGTGTCGCTGCGACAGCCGCACAGCTTTTGGCGTATAGCTCGCTTGGGACGGATAAGGCACTGATTACTCAGGCCATTATCAACGACCTGCGCAACTCAACGGCCACTGACGCCACGACTGTAACCCAGCAGCATGGCTTTGAATACGACATCGGTACCAGCCTACTGTACAAAACCGCTGCGTCTCTGACGGCAACAGCCGCCGGCGGTAACGCAACCGGCACCGTCAACACCGGCACATCGCATCAAATCAGCAACGCCGAAACAGCGGTACTGACGAATGTTCAACTGAACGCCAATGCCGCTAGCATCGTGAACCTGAAGTTCGCCGACCATCTGGCGAATCTGACCATCAACGGCACCAGCGCAGCAACGGTCAACTTGTCTGACAATGGTGTTAATCCAGGTGTAGATATCACCGTGAATAACGGCAACGTCATCCTGAACGCCAGTTCGGGTGCGGATGACGTAGTTGTCACATCGGCGGCAAACATTGCTACCGGTACCGCACAGTTCAACCTCGGCGCCGGCAACGACAGCCTGCACTGGGTGGGCAACGGGGTTTCCGGTGGGGCGAACACTGTCGCGAACACGGTTAAGGCTGATGGTGGTGCGGGTACGGACTCCATCTCCGCCAACTTCATCACCAAAACTGTAGTAACCAACCAAAACGCCCTGGGCGTTCGCACCAGTACCGTGACCAGCAACGCCAACAACTTCTCGAACTTTGAGAAAATTGACCTGACCGGCTATATCGGCAAGTCCGTCGGTACGCTGATTACGACTCCGCTAATCGGTTCACCGACCACCACCAGCGTCACAACGCCGACCCACACCTTTGACTTTGGCCTGACCAACGGCACATCTACGGTGGAAGGCACCACGGGCGGCACGGTTACGCAGAACGCGGCGGCCACCAACCTGGGCTCACAAGGTTTCGTGATCTCCGGTCTGGCTAACGTCAACGTCATTAACGCCGCCGGCGGCAACGCCGCGCAGTTGGAAGTGAAAGGGGACGCGACTTCCGCCAGTACGCTGAACTTCACCTTCGTGCAGAACGCCACCGATCATTTCAATATCAACTTTGATGCGGTGAGTTCTTCCAATGTGAATGCCGGCGCCATTACCCTTAACAGCAGCAGCAGCGCCTTGTTGGGCACCGCTCTGACCACGGTGAACGTGGCCTCAGGCGGTACCGGCAGCTTTGACAACATTCTGTCACTGGCCGGCACCAATGCGCAGGTTCAGACCATCAACGTGACCGGTGATCACGCGCTGGATCTGACGCTGGGCAGCGGTTTCAGCAACGTGCGTGATATCAATGCGTCCACCAACACCGGGGGGCTGAATCTCGACTCCAGCCATGGCGGTACCGGTGACGGTATCATCGTTCAATTGCTGAACATTCTGCCGCTGAGCGTCATTACCACCAACCTGTTGGCACCGGTATTGACGGCGTTGGGCCTGAACGGTTACCAGATGACCGTAGAAGGCTCCAGTGCTGCCGATACCCTGGGCGTGATTGGCAACACCACGCTGACCGGTGGCGCAGGTGCCAACACCTATGACATCAAGGCGAGTAACACGCAGGCGGGTGTGACCATCAAGGACTTTAATAGCCTCAAGGACTCGATTGTCGACGTGAACCATGGTGGCCTGACTATTTCCGATGACGCCAGCGGCACTGCGGTAGCGAACTACGGTACGCGCTCTGCCGACACGTTGGATGCGTTGTTGGGGACACTGGTGGGCGGTTTGACCAACGGCGTTATCGGCCTGTTGGGTGGTATCTTGGGTCTGGATAGCAGCAACTCGCTGACGGCGAAAGTGGGTGTGGCATCCGTTGTATTCAGCGGTGGCGGTAACACTGCAAGCTCGTATGTAATTATCGACAACAACGATAACCACACGCTGGACCTCAACGATACCGTGGTATACCTGACAGGGCAAAACCACCAGCAATTGGTGGATACTCTGCACTACGCGTAAGTATGAATTCCAGTGGGTTATAATGCCCATTGAAACTGTTAGTCAATCAATAATACGGGGTGTGTAAACACCCCGTATTCTTTGAAAATTGTGAACTACGTCATTATCTCTAATTTATTCCCTTTCGTACTAAACTCGCGTTGCCCTGTCTACTATTTACCTCACTGTTTTCATTTGTTTTTTTCTGTAGTTCGTGAGGCGATTTTTTTTGCTTACGGCCTTGCTGATATCCGCTTTCTCTACCTATAGTTAGAAAAAGTATCTGCAGTCTCGAGCATGTCTGGGGTGGGGGTTCTTTAGGATTTATTTTATTTTTCCCTTTTTAGGATTTTCCTTATAAGAGTCCAATGCGGATTTTGACTGACAGTGCACATGATGTAAGGGCAGAAAGTGAATCAATTTATACCGCGCAATGAAATTGCGGATGTTATACGGACTCGCAGTAAGGTTTTTTGGACCGTTGGCATATTTACCGCATTTATTAATTTATTAATGCTAGTTCCTTCTATCTATATGCTCCAGGTTTACGACCGGGTGCTTCCTTCGCGTAATGAAATCACGCTGTTGATGCTGACGCTGATCATGCTGGGCATGTTCGGCATGATGTCGCTGTTGGAATACGTGCGCAGCATGGTGGTGATCCGTATCGGCAGTCAGCTGGATATGCGTCTCAACACGCGAGTCTACACTGCGGCCTACGAGGCGAATCTGAAAAACGGTTCTTCTGACGCCGGCCAGATGCTGAGCGACTTGACCAATCTGCGCCAATTCCTCACCGGCAGCGCGCTGTTCGCCTTCTTTGATGCACCGTGGTTTCCGATCTATCTGTTGGTGATATTTCTCTTTAACCCTTGGTTGGGGCTGTTCGCCCTGGTCGGTGCACTGTTGTTGATCGCATTGGCGGTGATCAACGAAATGGTGTCGAAAAAGCCGCTGGCGGAAGCCAGCAAGCTGTCGATTATGTCCGGTACGTTGGCCAGCACCAATCTGCGAAATGCCGAAGTGATCGAGGCTTTAGGGATGTTGCCTAACCTGAAACGCCGGTGGTTCGGTCTGCACCAGCGATTCTTGAACAGTCAACGCATCGCCAGCGAACGCGCATCGCGGGTCACGTCGATCACCAAGTTTGTGCGCATGTCGCTGCAATCACTGGTGTTGGGGCTGGGGGGGTGGCTGGCTATCGATGGGCACATCACGCCCGGTATGATGATTGCCGGCTCCATTCTGATGGGGCGAACGCTGGCGCCGATTGAGCAGGTTATTAACGTCTGGAAGAGCTACAGCGCGGCGAAGCTTTCTTATGGCCGGTTGGTCAAGCTGCTGGAAACGCACCCGCAACGTGGTACCGGTATGTCCTTGCCGCGTCCGGAAGGGGTGCTTGCCGTAGAAGGCGTCACCGCCACGCCGCCGGGATCCAAAGGCGATGCGGTATTGCATAACGTGAGTTTTGCCATTCAGCCTGGTGACGTGCTGGGGATCATTGGCCCGAGCGCGTCGGGGAAATCGACGCTGGCTCGTTTGCTGGTCGGCATTTGGCCGGTCAGTGAAGGGATTGTTCGGTTGGATAATGCTGACATCTATCAGTGGAACAAGGATGAGTTGGGGCCGTATATCGGCTATCTGCCGCAGGACATTGAGCTGTTTGCCGGGACTATCGCCGAGAATATCGCTCGCTTTAACGAGATCGACTCAGAGAAGGTCATTGAAGCCGCTAAGTTGGCCGGTGTGCACGAACTGATCCTGCGTTTCCCGAACGGCTACGATTCGGTGCTCGGCAACGGTGGCGCTGGGCTGTCCGGTGGGCAGAAACAGCGTATCGGCCTGGCGCGCGCACTGTACGGCGACCCTTCGCTGGTGGTTTTGGATGAGCCTAACTCCAATCTGGATGATGCGGGCGAGAAAGCGTTGAACCAGGCCATTATGTTCCTCAAGCAACGTAATAAAACGGTGGTTCTGATTACCCATCGCACCAATTTGCTGTCGATGACCAGCAAGCTGTTGCTCTTGGTGAATGGCAACGTCAACGCGTTCGGCCCGACTCAACAAGTGCTTCAGGCGTTAGCCAATGCGCAAAAAGCGCAGACGCAACAGCCTCAGCAAGCGGTGAGGGCGGTAAATTCTGAGCCAGATGAAGGCAATATCCCAAAAACGCAAATTAATTAAGCCGTGAATTGCCTGATGGCTTTATTGCCGTCCGCAGTTTAAAGGAGTTGGTATGTCGACGCACATTGGCGAGCCGCAAGACTCGTATATTGAAGAGATCCCACAGGATGAACGGCGGTTTACCCGGATGGGCTGGCTGGTCGTGGGAATTGGTCTGTTCGGATTTTTGGCTTGGGCAGCGTTTGCGCCCCTGGATAAAGGGGTGGCATCACCGGGATCGGTAACCGTTTCCGGCAACCGCAAAACGGTGCAGGCTCCGGCCAGCGGCATCATCAAAAATATCGCGGTGAAAGAGGGCGACAAGGTGAAAGCCGGTGAAGTCCTGGTGCAGTTGAGCCAGGTGCAGGCACAGGCGCAGGTCGATTCCCTGCGCGACCAGTACTACACCACGCTGGCCACCGAAGGGCGTTTACTCGCCGAACGCGATGGTCTGAGTAGCGTCACTTTTTCTCCCATTTTTACCCAGATCAAGGATCAGCCGCGTGTGGCTGAAATTATCGCGTTGCAAACGCAGCTGTTCGCTTCCCGCCGCCAGGGGCTGCAAAGTGAAATTGACGGTTATAAGCAGTCGATGGACGGGATTCGTTTCCAATTGAAAGGCCTACAGGATTCACGCGTCAACAAGCAGATCCAACTTTCCAGCCTGCGTGAACAGATGAACAGCATGAAGCAGCTGGCTGCGGACGGCTACCTGCCACGCAATCGCTATCTGGAAGTTCAGCGTCAGTTCGCCGAAGTGAATAGCAGCATCGATGAAACTGTCGGGCGGATTGGCCAATTGCAAAAGCAGCTGCAAGAATCTCAGCAGCGTATCGATCAACGTTTCGCCGACTATCAACGCGAGGTCAGAACGCAACTGGCACAAACCCAAATGGACGCCAGTGAGTTTCGCAATAAGCTGCAAATGGCCGATTTCGATCTGGGCAACACCGCCATCACCTCACCGGTGGACGGCACCGTGGTCGGATTGAATATCTTCACTCAGGGGGGCGTCGTGGGAGCGGGTGACCACCTGATGGACGTTGTACCCAGCCAGGCGACGCTGGTGGTGGATTCTCGCCTGAAAGTCGACCTGATCGATAAGGTGTACAACGGGTTGCCGGTGGATCTGATGTTTACCGCCTTCAACCAAAACAAAACCCCGAAAATTCCGGGAACGGTCACGTTGGTTTCCGCCGACCGTCTGGTCGACAAAGCCAACGGTGAGCCTTACTACCAGATGCAGGTTACGGTCTCACCGGAGGGCATGAAGATGCTCAGTGGCGAGGACATCAAGCCGGGGATGCCGGTAGAGGTGTTCGTGAAAACGGGGGCGCGCTCACTGCTGAGTTATCTGTTTAAACCTATTTTGGATCGCGCTCATACTTCATTAACCGAGGAATAATTTTGATTCAATCAAAACGACAGGCTGCCGGTCTGGTTATCGGCACCCTTTTGTTTGCGATATCTGCGCCGGTTTATTCGATAGGGATTTTAGACGCATATTCGCTGGCATTAGAAAAGGACCCGACCTTCCGGGCGGCTATAAAAGAGAAAGAAGCGGGAGATGAGAACGAAAACATCGGCAGGGCGGGGCTGCTGCCGAAAGTGTCGTTGAACTATCAGAATTCGCCGCGCAATTGGCAGACGCAAAAATATCCGCAGAGCGACTTTTTTGGCAATGTTTCGGAGGTCACCCGGCGGCAACAATATCGCAGTTATTCCAGTTCGATCACGCTGACGCAGCCGCTGTTCGATTATGAAGCGTACGCGCGTTACAAAGCCGGCGTAGCGCAGACGATGATGTCGGACGAGCGCTATCGCAGTAAGTTGCTGGATCTTGCTGTTAGGGTGATTAACGCCTATGTCGAAGTGGCCTATTCCAAGGATCAAATCGCGTTGGCCGAAGCGCAAAAGGCGGCTTACAAGGAACAGTTGACCTTGAACGATCGCCTGATGAGCGCCGGTGAAGGCACCATTACCGACGTATCAGAAACCCAGGCGCGCTACAGCCTGGCCGAAGCGCAGGTAATCGAAGCGCGCGATGCGCTGGACGCCGCGCAGCGCGAATTGGAAGTGATTATCGGCATACCGCTGAACCAACTGGATGAATTGCAGGTTTTGCGGCCGGGCAAGTTTAAGGTGGCGCCGCTGATCCCGTCCAAATTTGAAGAGTGGCAAAAGATCGCGCTGGAGAACAACCCGGTGCTAGCCGCCTCGCGTCATGGCGTGGATGCCGCTAAGTATGACGTCGAAAGGAATCGGGCGGGCTTTATGCCGCAGGTTCAGCTGTATGCTTCGCATTCGGAAAACGATTCCAGCAGCGATAACACGGTTAACCAGAAATACCGTACCGACAGTATCGGCCTGCAGGTCAGTATGCCTATTTATTCCGGCGGCGGCGTTTCGGCGTCGACCCGGCAGGCGGCGGCGCGCTATGGCCAGGCGATGTATGAAATGGATGCGCAGACGGGCACCACGCTCAACGATCTGCGCAAGCAGTACAATCTGTGCATCAGCAGCCGCGCCAAGGTGGCGGCCTATGAGCTGGCGGTACAGTCTGCCACCACACAGGTGACGGCGACCCGGCAAAGCGTGCTGGCCGGGCAACGTGTCAACGTTGACGTGCTCAACGCCGAACAGCAGCTCTATAGCGCTCAGCGCGATCTGGCCTCCGCCAAGTACGCCTACATCAAGTCCTGGATTACCTTGCTGAGCGACTCAGGGACGTTGGACGAGAAGGATGTGCTGCGCGTGGCGCAGTATTTTGCCCGCAGTCGTTAGCAATATATTCACTATGATGACTAGTCCTGATATAGGTTGACACTTTTCAGCCAGATAGCGCCCGATGAACCTCATCGGGCGTTTTGTATTTTCTCGACAGGTGCGGCCGCCGTGTGTTGTAGAGGGCCACCGACTCCCTGACCATCTTTCTTGCCTGCGCGATATCTTCTGTCTTGCCGAGCAGGTATTCCCTGTCCGAGTGATGCACCAACGGCAACGCCGTGCGTCTGCCGGCCAGTGCCATTTTGAACGCGCAGGCGACATGCCGGGTATGCAGACTGTCATGCACGTGATATCCCACGATTTTTCTCGACCAGGCATCCGTTACCAGGCTGACATACGCCGTCCCCGTTCTCAGCGGCAGGTAGGTGATATCCGCCACCCATACCTGTTCCGGACGGCTGGCTATTACTTGATTGTCTCCCGCTTTTAGCAGGTTGGGATGGCGATAAAAACGATGATGGCTGTGCGTCGTCTTGTGATATGCCCGTTTAGGCATCACCAGTAACCGCGCGCAGCGCAGGATACTGAACAACCGGTCACGGCCCACATGCAACGCCGGTTCGGGGTGTTGCCGCAACAGGTGATGCAGCTTACGTGTCCCCAGTCGGGGTTGGTGCAAGCGGATGGCCGTCACCTGTTCGACGAGATGCCGGGCCTGCTCCTCTTTGCCTGCTTCACGCTGCAGGGACTGATACCACGCTTGTCGGCTGATGCCCATCCATCGGCAGGCCCGCGTTACTGTGAGTCCCGGTACTTGTGTTTGCGCGATAAGGCGGTTAGCTGCTTTTTTGTCAGCGTGGCGCCAAAGTCGGTGTTCATCACTTTGACGACAGCTTCGAAGAACTGGGCTTTGACTTCAGATTCAGCCAGTTGCTGCTCAAGTTCTTTAATACGCTGTTCGGGCGTCAGGGGGAGTTTGGGCATGTTGTCTCCGCACGTTCTGGTGGAAGGAGAAGTTCGCCAGTCAAGTTGACCGTATTTGCGCAGCCAGTTCATGACAGTCTGGCTGCCTTGGATACCGTAGCGATCTTGCGCCTGGCGGTATGTCATCTCGCCTTTTTCGACCTGTTCGACGACAGCCAGTTTAAAGGATAGAGAGTAATCGCGTTGTGTGCGTTTAATATACTGGTTCATCACATTTTCCTCTGTGCGTGAGTAAAATGTGTCAACGCTATTCAGGACGGGTCATGAGCATTAGTCTGAAAGAGTAGTACTATGCTGCTCTTTTTGGCGTTAATACGTTATGTTATCGGCTGGTGGTTCCTTTCATTCTTTCGCTGGTCTGTTCTATTTTCATACATAATCTTGTTAAGAGGCGCGTGGCGAGAGATAGCAGATATTGTTAGCAAAAACGTAACAATTGGCTGAAATTGACTTAGGTTGATGAACCCGGTTATTCAGGCTACATCAGCATGTTGTGCGCAAAAGGGAATATTCTGGGGCTGTCTAAGACAGCTCTTTTCGTTTGTAAGTTTTCAAAGCCAATCGTACCAAGGGAACTCTGGGGACATATGGATGGTCAATTATGATCGAAAAGGCGTGCGTGAGTGCAAGCTTCGTTTAAAATCAATTGATTGCTTAAAGAAGACAGTTCATCTTGAGCGCCAGGGGCGCGAGTAAGGAGTTTTTATGGCGGTTTTAGTCACCGGTGGGGCCGGTTATATCGGTTCTCACACTGTTCTGGCTTTGTTGGAACATGGCGAAGATGTCGTAGTGTTAGATAATTTATCGAACTCTTCCGATGAGTCTCTGCGTCGCGTTGAGAAACTCGCGGGCAGAAGTGCTCAATTCTACCAAGGCGATATCTTGGATGCTGAGTGTCTGCACCGTATCTTCGAGGCTCACGCCATTTCGGCCGTGATCCATTTTGCTGGGCTAAAGGCTGTCGGAGAGTCGACGCGCAAGCCGCTAGAGTATTATCAGAACAATGTCACTGGCACGTTGGTATTGTTGGAGGAAATGCGTCGTGCGGGTGTGCATAAGTTTATCTTCAGTTCTTCTGCCACGGTGTACGGTACTCCAGAGCAAGTTCCTTTGACTGAGACGTCACGCGTTGGCGGTACGACGAATCCTTACGGCACGTCGAAGTTGATGGTAGAACAAATCCTGCAAGATTTCGCTAAAGCCGAACCGCAATTCTCCATTACCGCCTTACGTTACTTCAACCCGGTCGGTGCGCACGAATCTGGCATGATCGGTGAAGATCCAAATGGTATTCCTAACAATCTGATGCCTTATATTGCTCAGGTGGCAATCGGAAAACTGGAGAAACTGTCAATTTTTGGTGACGACTATCCGACACAGGATGGCACGGGTGTCAGAGATTACATTCATGTCATGGATTTGGCTGAAGGTCATCTCAAGGCGATTGAACACATCGATGATCACCAAGGTTTTACGGTCTATAATCTGGGGACTGGGGTAGGGTATTCGGTGTTGGAGATGCTCCATGCTTTTGAAAAGGCTTCAGGTCGCAATGTAGCTTACCAAATTGTACCACGTCGAGAGGGCGACATTGCAGAATGCTGGTCCGCTCCAGAATTGGCGTTCAAAGAATTGGGATGGAAGGCTACCCGTGATTTGGATGCGATGATGCGTGATGCGTGGAATTGGCAGAAGAACAATCCTCGGGGTTATCGTCCCGGTTGATAGCGAAGTTCGTTAATGACAAAATATGGCATAATGTAAATTAATTGTAACCAACGAGGGCTCGATTGACCATTTCTATGTTGGTTGCAATTAAAATATCTTTAATAACAATGAGATATCATGATTCATCCTTCAATGAGCCACATAAATTTTGACTATTTTTTGTGGATGAGTGTCGGATATTTTGATTAATTGTGCTAATCTCCGATACCTTCGTCTACGGTGCGTTCATTGAGCTATCCAAAATTTATTCTCGTTTAGTTTCTGTTCGAAAACTGGGCGAGTGGGTAGTGATAGACTGCTGGGGATGCATGTTCAGGCGGCCATCCTTTGGGCCTCTGAGGTGAGCGTATTAGTTAGCAGGTTACCTAATGAAAGTGATTGAGACACCAGTCGCAGGTGTGAAGTTGATTGAGCCGAAAGTGTTCGGTGATCATCGTGGTTTTTTCGTCGAAACGTTTCAAAAAAACCGCTATCAAGAAATGTTAGATATTGATGTGGATTTTGTTCAGGACAACCATTCGCGTTCTTCTAAAGGAGTATTGCGTGGTTTGCATTTCCAGCGAATCAAACCCCAAGGCAAGCTAGTCCGAGTTGTACGTGGGGAGGTCTATGATGTTGTAGTGGATATCAGGGTCGATTCGCCGACGTACAAAAAATGGGTTGGTGTTCACTTGTCGGAAGATAACCACCACCAACTTTGGGTTCCGCCAGGTCTCGCACATGGTTTCTTAGTGATTTCAGACATTGCTGATTTCGAATACAAGTGCACAGAGTACTATGATCCTGCTAGCGAAGCATGCTTGCTTTGGAATGATCCTGAAATTGGCATTGATTGGCCAGTCGATGAGCCATTGCTATCGCCAAAGGATCTACAAGGTAAATTACTTAGAGAGCTTTTTTAATGCGTGTACTTTTGACAGGTTCTATGGGGCAACTGGGACGCTGTTTCAGCGATAGGTTTCCTACCGATTGGAGCCTGCTAGCACTGGACAGCAAGCAACTTGACATCTGTGATTCTGATGCAATTGAGCAAGCGGTGACGGAATTTGAGCCCGATGTTATCGTAAACGCCGCCGCTTATACTGCTGTTGATAAGGCTGAATCTGAACCAGATGTAGCTAAAGCAATCAATACCTACGGGCCTGGCTACCTGGCAGCAGCTGCTGCTGCACGAAATATTCCTTTTGTACACGTATCAACCGACTATGTTTTTGATGGCCGTTCGGAAGAACCCTACTGCGAAGATGCTCCCTGCTCGCCACAAAACATTTATGGTAAAACCAAGCTTGAAGGTGAGATTGCTGCGCTGAAGGCTAATCCAAAAACTATTGTAATAAGAACGGCTTGGGTGTTTAGCGAGTACGGCAATAATTTTGTTAAAACGATGTTGCGCGTCGGGTCACAAAGGGGTGAACTTGGCGTGGTAAGCGATCAGCAAGGCTGCCCGACTTATGCCGGTGATATCGCTGATGCCATAATCTCCATGCTGCAAGAACCAGGTGAATACGGTGTCTATCACTTTTGTGGTGATTCAATGGTTTCTTGGTATGAGTTTGCGCAGATAATTTTCCAACAGGCTACTGAAAGTGGGCTATACCCACATCAGGTCATCGTGAATCCGATTACTACGCAAGAGTATCCTACACCTGCGTCCCGGCCTGTATACTCTGTTCTTAACACTGATAAGATCTGCGCGTTGAATCTTAAACCTAGCGCTTGGCGCCAGCAGTTACATGCTGTGATTCGCAAACTGTTGCAGTAGGTGGATCTTGGTTTGCATGGAATAAAAGGGGATAATTTTATCCCCTTTGATGTTTTTGTTTATTGGTGACGGTTTGCGTTCCAATAGACGAGTGATAATACATCAGCCATCACACTCTTGTAACTGATTGTTTTTAAATGATTATTGGTTAGGAACTTCATACGGCATGTTTTCAAAACAAAAACAATACCAAATTGTTGCTTCAATCGTATTGTATAACCATAGCTATGCCCAACTAGAAGACACGTTACTTTCTTTGCTTAGCGAAAAATGTGTTCAAAAAATAGTTTTGGTTGATAACGGTGGTTCTGAATGGGCTGCAAAACTAGATAATCATCGCATTAGTTATATTTGTGCGGAAGCCAATAACGGTTTTGGCTACGGCCATAATCTGGCAATGAAGCGTTATCTGAATGAATGTGAATATTTTTTGATTTGTAACCCAGATATCAGTTTTACCTCGGGGGCGCTCGAGAGTCTCTACAATTTTGCGCGGAACCAAAAACACCGCTTTGTTTCTCCTCGCATTCAATATAGCGATGGGCGATTCCAATACAGTTGCCGCTTACTGCCTACACCTGCCAATTTGTTTCTTCGGCGCTTTTTCCCTAAATGGGGAGCTAAGCTGGATGCCACTTATGAAATCCAGCGTGCTGATTACACTAAATCCTTCGCAGTTCCTTCAGTTTCTGGTTGTTTTATGCTGGTTGAATCCACGTTGTTAGCGAACTTGGGAGGATTTGATGAACGGTATTTTATGTATTTAGAAGATGTGGATTTGTGCCGCCGGGCTTTGTCAATGAGCGATATTGTCTACTTCCCTGGTGCTACTATCATCCATGTTTTTGGTAAAGGTTCTTATAAAAACCTTAATTTATTCATTTATCACATGAAATCAGTTGTCTTATATTTCAATAAATGGGGATGGTGGCACGATCCACAGAGATCCAAGGTGAATACTACCTGTTTGAAGACTATTCCCATGACTTCTCCTGAAATCAAGCGGTAACATGATTGAAGATGATGTCTATGTTTTATGAGTTCAATTACATCTAAGGTATTGATTATGTTTGTTATGACTGGATGCAATTTCGAAGCGCAAAATGTTGGTATGGCAGCGGGGTGGGGTAATGAGTAATCCTCATAAATCGCAACCTCTGTCACCCCTAGCTCTGATCCGTAACATTTGGGGGTTCAAATCGCTGATCTTGCAAATGACAAAACGTGAGGTTGTTGGGCGATACAAGGGTTCCACTATGGGACTGGCATGGTCGTTCCTCAATCCTTTGTTTATGTTGACGGTCTATACATTTGTTTTTTCGGTTGTTTTTAAAGCACGTTGGTCCGTCGGTGGTGATGAAAGCCGTACGCAGTTTGCTGTAATCCTCTTTGTTGGCATGATTGTGCATGGTTTTTTTGCCGAGGTGGTTAATCGGGCACCGCAAATTATCCTAGGGAATACCAACTATGTGAAGAAAGTGGTTTTCCCTTTGGAAACGTTGCCAGTGATTGGGTTATGCGCTGCGTTGTTCCATACCCTGATCAGCTTGGTTGTACTGCTATGTGCATTCTTTTTATTCAACGGTTTTCTGCACTGGACCGTCGTTTTTATACCGTTAGTTTTCTTGCCGCTGGTCGTTTTTTGCCTTGGATTGGCATGGATATTGGCATCCCTGGGTGTTTTTATACGCGATGTTGGTCAGACGACTGTCATTATCACAACGGTTATGATGTTTTTGTCACCAGTATTTTTCCCTATCACGTCGTTACCGGAAAAATATCGCATTTGGATAATGCTTAATCCCCTAACATTTATTATTGAGCAATCACGGAATGTCTTAATTTGGGGGCGTTTGCCTGAATGGCAAGGTTTAGCTGTTTACACCCTGGCGGCATCATTAGTTGCATGGTTCGGTTTTGTATTCTTCCAGAAAACCAGAAAGGGGTTTGCTGATGTCCTCTAATGAAATCGCGATCCAAGTGACTGCATTGAGCAAATGTTATCAAATTTATGATCGTCCACGAGATCGTTTAAAACAGTTTTTTGCTCCGAGGTTACAACGTGTAGTACGACGTGAGTCTCGCCGCTATTTCCGCGAGTTTTGGGCACTTCGCGATGTCTCATTTTCTATTAAGAAAGGTGAGACCGTAGGTATTATCGGACGAAATGGTGCAGGTAAGTCAACGTTATTACAGATGATATGCGGTACGCTGACTCCAACTCAGGGAGAAATACAAGTCAATGGCCGTATTGCGGCCCTACTTGAGTTAGGCGCAGGGTTCAATCCTGAGTTCACGGGGCGTGATAATGTCTATCTTAATGGCTCTGTTCTAGGTTTTTCCCGTGAACAGATCGATGAGCGTTTTCAGGAGATTACTGACTTCGCAGATATTGGCGAGTTTATCGATCAACCCGTTAAAACATACTCAAGCGGGATGTATATTCGTCTGGCTTTTGCTGTCCAAGCCTGTGTCGAACCTGAAATCCTTATCGTGGACGAGGCGTTAGCCGTAGGCGATATCGGTTTTCAATATAAATGCTATAAACGCATGGAGGCTCTTCGTGCTAAGGGGGTCACTATTATCATGGTGACTCACTCTACCGGTAGTATTCTGGAATACGCTGACCGTTGTTTGGTTATGAACAATGGGGAGTTAGTGGGCGACACCTATGACGTACTGGCTGCTGTTCTGGCTTATGAGAAAGGAATGCTGTTGTCGCAAGCAGTGAAACGAGAGAATACGGGCAAGATCTCCTCGTCTGTTGTGATGAATCAATCTGACTTGCAGGGTTTGCAACAGGGGCAGTTGAATACCGAAGTGGGAGAAAAGCGCTTTGGCAGTGCTCGAGCGATTATTCAAAATCTCGAAGTGATAAAATCGGATGGCACTTCACTCTCCGATAAGCCTTTGGTACGTTCTGGTGATGAACTGACCTTGGATTTTA
This sequence comes from Serratia bockelmannii, assembly GCF_051803255.1. Lineage (NCBI taxonomy): Bacteria > Pseudomonadati > Pseudomonadota > Gammaproteobacteria > Enterobacterales > Yersiniaceae > Serratia > Serratia bockelmannii. The sequence goes on from NZ_CP196512.1 coordinate 1,645,342, forward strand.
CTATCCTTGCTTCAGAAGAGATTCGAGATGTTGCCTTGGGAATCTCCATCTCTAAAGCGCAGGGGGGAGATATTTGGGGGGACAGCAACATTGGAGCCGGCAAACCTTTAATCCTCAAGGCTGGTGAGCAGCATGTGATTTATAAGGTTAAATTGCCAATTAACTCAGGAGATTACCTGGTTCATTGCGGCTTGGCATCGCTGCAAGGCGGCGAGCGAGAAGAGTTGGATCAACGCAGACCAATGATGAGATTGAAGTTTTGGTCCTCTCGTGAACTCGGGGGGGTTGTTTATGCCCCTATCAGTGTTTTAAGCGAGGAGTAATTAGAGCAATGATTGCTGTATTCTTACCGCCATATCCGTTTAGGGGAGTGAAAGCTCCCTATTTATGGATATTTTATCGCCTGCTTAACTCATTGCAGCAGCGTTCACTTTTTATCGCCGGTAATGATTACTTGTTGTCTCCGGAAGAGTGGCGCAAGTCAGAACGTTGGGAATTTGATGTACCTACAATGAATAATTTGGGTTACAGCATTCCGTCTGATGAGCTATTGGCCAGTCATGATTATTACCATTTGAGAGAGAGTGTATTTGAGAGTTTATTAGACTCTTCAAACTACAATCCGATGTTGGCGTTCAAGAAAATGCTGACCCAGCGAATCCCCGAGCTGGAAGCTGAGCTGCTAAACCATCTCCAAGGCTATGAGTCTGGAAAAATAGAGGGGATATTGTCAATTTGCAATTGCCCTTCTCTGGAGGCCGTTGCCGAGTCCTTATCTATTCCTGTCATGCACTTTGAAGTAGGGCCGTTGAGAATGCCCTCTTATTATAGTACAGGGTATTTGGATTTCTCAGGTGTTAACGGTCACACAGAGGCAGAGAAGCGCTATTTGGCGGTTCAGGAACAGTGCCAGGTCGATCTTTCCATAGAGGAGTTGCATCGTTACTTCCTGCGTGTGCCAAATACTCATGAGCAGCAGTGTGATGCCGATCTGGGGATCGCATTACAGGTTGAAGACGATTCAAATCTCGTTGCTTATGGTGAAGAATTCACTAATCTGACGTTGCTTTCCTATGCGCGTACACGTTTTCCAGAGAAAAAATTATTAATTCGCACTCATCCTGGTAGTCAGTTCCAGCTCAAGGAGGGTGAGTATGAGATCGACAGTTCACCGACCAGTTTGTCTTTCGTCCAGCGGTGTCGAGAGATTTTAACGATTAATTCTAGTGTGGGATTAGAAGGAATTTTCGCTGGTATACCAACGACAGTCGTTGGTGACAGTTCATATAAATATATAACCTTGGCAGACGATGAACAAGAAAGAACTAATCGTTTGGCATTTTATCTATTTTCATACTTAGTTCCATTCGAATTGATTTTCGATATTGATTATCTGCGATTCCGTTTATCTCGGCCAAGTGAACAGGCGATAGTCAGTCGCCATATTGAATATTATTCTACTGAGAAGGAAGGATTTTTAAAAATGCAGGGGTTGACTCTGGGTGAGTTGCTATCAAAACAGGTTAAGCAAGAAAATGAAAAGCAGGATGATATGCAACAAAAAATTCGTGTTGCTGAGCATCATCTGATGATCGATAACGAAGAAAAGCAGGCAATGATTTCTTCTATGCAAGAGCAATTGCTGTTGCTTCAGGAAACGCTTATACAACAGCGAGAGCAACAGCTGGTTACTCAGCAATTGTTGGAGAATGCGCAAAAAGAAGTTCTTCTTTTAAATAATAATTATGTTGAAGACGAACCTCTTAAATTAAAGATTGAAACACTGAGTCAACAACTTAGTGAAAGTCAGTCCGACATGAACAATATGCGAAAAAGTCTGTCGTGGCGACTAACGGTACCTGTTCGTATGCTTGGTCGGGCCATTCGCGGTGAGTTTGGGGTAATCAGGGATATATCCAGACACTACATGCGACAGCGTAAAGGGACAAAATCGACCTCTTTGGTTGGGAAAAGTTGGCAAGCGTTTCGTGCAAGTCCGCATCCTTATAAGGCTTTGCTGCGCAAAACTAAAGTGGCAGGCAAACTATTGCTAACCGGCCGTTTCGGTGAGTTGCGTAGCAGTCTTCTACGTGTGGCGAAAAATACCGCTAATACGCCGATGCCGCTAGTTAATATAGATACCGACCATATTGTTATTCTCACTACTAGGCATACACTGTTTGTGGCCCATTTGCTTGAGAAAACGCTTGTAGAGGTGGGGCGCGGCGTTACCATAATTGAAGCATACTCAGCGCCGGCGGACAGTGGGCAACTGCATATTGTTATTTGCCCTCAAATTTTTGCTGAGCTGCCGCAAAACTTTGTTGCGTTTCAAATGGAACAATCTATTAACCCACGTTGGTTTACGCCAGAGTATTTTGCGATTCTCGAACGTGCAATGGCTATATTTGACTATTCCCTGACTAACATTAATTACTTATTAGAACATGGTATCCCTTATCAGAAATTGTTCTACCTCCCAATTGCTTCTTTTGCAGACTACAGCTCAAAATTGACCCAGAAAGGTCATAAGTTGAACGGCAATGAGGAGCAAATTGACGTTCTCTTCTATGGTGATACGAATTGTGAGCGTCGTCGTCATTATCTTGAACAATTGGGACAACGTTTTAATATTCATATTGCCTCTGGTGTATTCGGCGATGAGCTGACCCGGCTGGTGAAAAATGCCAAACTGGTTATTAACCTGCATTACTATGAGAATGCGTTGCTTGAGACCACACGTATTTACGAAGTGCTATCGTTGGGAACGCCAATTGTTAGTGAAGAAAGTGTGGATATCGCGGAGCATACGTCTCTCATTGATGTTATTGATTTTGCTCCTATTGGCGATATTGACGCAATGGCGAAAAAAATTGATCGTCTCTTGAACGATCAAGATTATCATGCTAGCCGTAAGAAAAATATTGCGTTGTTTACTCATAGCGACAACAACTTTGAAGGCTATTTCAAACGCTATCTTTTGGCGAATGATTTGATTGATTTCGAAACTTATAAAAATGGCGTTGATTTTATCCCTGCGATAGAGGCGGATATTCCAAAACTCTGCCTCTCACTGACGGAAACACCGGTACGGAAGCAAGATTTCCTCAGTAAGCCTACCCATGGTTTCAAGGTCATTGAGGGGGTTAGACACCGTATTGGCTGGATCGGATGTGGCATGAGTTATAAATACATGCTGTCTGTGCTTGCCGATCGTAATACCGAAATGGCTATGATCTGCGAGGACGATGCGTTATTCCCTGACGACTTTGACATTAAACTTGAGAAGATTGTTGCTTATCTGGAACGCAGCAATTGGGATTGGCACATTTTCTCGGGCATTATTGCGCATTTGAATGAAGATACGGAGATTCTGGCTGTCGAGGAGGTCGATGGCATTGAGTATATTTATATCAATCGCATGACAAGCACGGTGATGAATATTTACTCACGTCGTGGGATAGAGGCAGTTAGCCACTGGGATGAACGTAACGTTGATGCTCAAACCAATACCATAGATCGCTATTTGGAGTCAGTGCCAAATCTGGTTGTGGTGACCACTCTACCTTTCCAGGTTGGGCATGCTGAGGATCAAACCTCCACGTTGTGGGGGTTCGTAAATACTCAATATCTGGATATGATCAGTGAAAGTGAGCGTTTATTGAAGGAAAAAGTAGACGCGTTCAAGGCGGCCCAGGTGCGGTGACTCAAGCCCCTCGTTTCGTACTGATTGACTGAACCGCAGACCACGGCACCTTAGGGTGCCGTGGTTTTTTGTGGGGAGGATATGAATATATTGCGACATCATGTGACCTATCGCACCAATCACTACCCACGCGGCTCAATCCTGAGTTAACATGTGTGCCACATCACAAAACCTGCTGGCCGACGTTGCCGGCAGGGTCATCCTCAGACAGGAGTTCCTAAATGTCCAAGCAACAAATCGGCGTTGTCGGCATGGCGGTAATGGGCCGCAACCTCGCGCTGAACATCGAGAGCCGTGGTTACACCGTTTCCATTTTCAACCGTTCTGGCGACAAAACTGACGAAGTGATCGCTGAGAACCCGGGCAAGAATCTGGCGCCGTATTACACCGTAGAAGAGTTTGTCGAATCGCTGGAAAAACCGCGCCGCATCCTGCTGATGGTGAAAGCGGGCGAAGCGACGGATAAAACCATTGCCTCGTTGACTCCGCACCTGGACAAGGGCGATATCCTGATCGATGGCGGCAACACCTACTATCAGGACACCATCCGTCGTAACCGCGAACTGTCCGACCAGGGCTTTAATTTCATCGGCACCGGCGTTTCCGGCGGTGAAGAGGGCGCGCTGAAAGGGCCTTCCATCATGCCTGGCGGCCAGAAAGAAGCTTACGAGCTGGTGGCACCGATCCTGGAGAAAATCGCTGCGGTCGCGGAAGGCGAGCCTTGCGTGACTTATATCGGCGCTGACGGTGCCGGCCACTATGTGAAGATGGTGCACAACGGCATCGAATACGGCGACATGCAGCTGATTGCCGAAGCCTATTCCCTGCTGAAGCAGGCGCTGAACCTGAGCAACGAGCAGCTGGCCGAAACCTTCGCCGAATGGAACAAGGGCGAACTGAACAGCTACCTGATCGACATCACCAAAGACATCTTCACCAAGAAAGACGAAGAGGGTAAATACCTGGTCGATGTGATCCTGGACGAAGCCGCCAACAAAGGCACCGGCAAGTGGACCAGCCAGAGCTCGCTGGATCTGGGCGAACCGCTGTCGCTGATCACCGAGTCGGTGTTCGCACGCTACCTGTCCTCGCTGAAGGACCAGCGCGTTGCCGCGTCTAAAGTGCTGACTGGCCCGAAAGTGGCGCCGTTCAGCGGCGACAAAGCCGAATTCATCGAGAAAGTGCGTCGCGCGCTGTATCTGGGTAAGATCGTGTCCTACGCACAGGGCTTCTCACAGCTGAAAGCCGCTTCTAAAGAAAATAACTGGGATCTGCACTACGGCGAAATCGCCAAGATCTTCCGCGCCGGCTGCATCATCCGCGCCCAGTTCCTGCAGAAGATCACCGACGCTTACGCGGCGGATGCCGATATCGCCAACCTGCTGCTGGCGCCATACTTCAAGCAAATCGCTGACGAGTACCAGCAGGCGCTGCGTGACGTGGTGGCTTACGCCGTGCAGAACGGTATCCCTACGCCAACCTTCTCCGCCGCGATCGCCTACTACGACAGCTACCGTTCTGCGGTACTGCCGGCGAACCTGATCCAGGCGCAGCGCGACTACTTCGGTGCGCACACCTACAAACGTATCGACAAGGAAGGCGTGTTCCATACCGAATGGATGGAATAAGCGCTTTACCTGTCATCAAGCCGCCGCAAAGGCGGCTTTTTTTGGTTCATCGCGCTTTACCGGGGAACGCTGCTTTGATTTTCAGGAAGAAGTAAGCGTTATCCCGGTATCCATACGCCATCCGCTTCATCACCTTTATCTTATTGTTCATCCCTTCCAGTACGCTGGTATTCAACCTGTGCCTGGCGCTCGCGATGATGCCCCCGGCATACCCTTTCAGCTTCTCGGCAAAGTGTTGCAACGCCTTTATTCCGCTTTCCTGAGACTGCCTGTACCAGCTTGCCCAGCGTCTTTGCGCCTCTTGCTCGCTCGGGGCGTACCACAGTTCTTTCAGCGCTGTCTTCATCAGCCATACCACATTCAACGGCTGATTTGCTTCCAGCAACTCCGTGAGTTTTAGGTCATGCCCTGCGGGTAGATTTTCCGGGTTGCGCAGCAGCAGCCAGCGGCTACGCTTGATGACCTGACGTGATTTTGGGTTAGCGCGTAGCTGATTAGCCTGGTCCACCCGCACCCGGTCGATAACCTCCCGGCCATACTTCGCCACCACGATGGAACAAGTCATAGACCACTTCTGCCTGCGGGCAGTGATGCCTGACTTCCAGGTCTAACGCCGTATTCATATCCATGGCGACAGACTGGATAGCGGCACAGCCTTCAGGCCCCAGCCAGGTAAAAAAGGGGCGTAGAGCCGCTCTGCTGAGGCCTTCTCCCACCCACAGCACCTGCTGCGTATCCGCATCCATCACCACGGTGGCATAGCGATGTCCTTTGAACAGCGCGAACTCATCCATCACCAGACGGCGGAGGGTATGGCGCTGCGGCTCTGTTCGTTCCCGCAGCAGACGCCGGTAGTCGATATTCTTGACCGTATGCCAGTGTAATCCGGTGAGTTGAGCAACATGTTTAATTGGCAGTAAACGGGCCAGTGCCTCAACCCATACGGATAGCGTCGTGGTATATCTCTGGCGTTCAGGTAACCAGCTGATTTTCTCGGTGGTGACCCCACAATGAGGGCAACACAGACGCCGGACGGGGACGCTGAGCCAGACCACCCAGTCGAGTAGCTGGCGTTCACGCACCCGACGGAAGGAGACATCATGCACAACAGGCACCCGTCGCCCACAACGACGACAACAGGGCATGACGGCAAAGCAGGGTGTTGGCAGAAGGATGCGAGAAGGAATTGACGACAAAGCCTTCCCAGAACAGGGAGCAAAGGTTAGCATTCATAGTGACGGCAGTTTTGAAAGTTTAGGGTGTGTTTTGACGAATACAAACCTAAACGTTCTTACTGCCGTTTTCTATTGGTTCACGCTAAGACGCGATGAACCTTTTTTGCAACGTTTTAAGCGCCTGGGGAAAGCATGGAACACGTCTGAACCGGCGATTCCCATGTCTTTTCTACATGCCAATCTGGCATTATTCTTAATTTTTATTTTTTTTTAATAATAAGATCTACATCTTATTATTCAGCATGTTACCCGTATTTCCTTTTCGTCTTCTTGCCTAACAATGCACATTTGCTAATATAATTCCTAATCCAGCGAATGGTTTTCGCTGTCACCGCTCTTACCTTCCGTTGGTGCGGCTTCCCTGTACGAGGTGAAAATGGATTTTTTTGTTTTTTCTTTTCCGGTTTCAGTGAGGCTGTTTGACGGCGTCGGCGGAGATTTTAGGAAGGTGCCCGGTTATTATTTTTTTATTTTTATGCGAAATTACTGAAGTAGTGGGAAATCTTTATTTCATTTCACATATTAAAAAGCAAGAAAAGTCTCTTTAGCAATCAGCAAGCGATAGGTATTGGGTGATTAGCCTAATTGCCCTGAGCAATGCATCTGTTTTGGGGTAATGCGGGGTTTATGGTGAGATTAATTCCAGTCATTTTGGCCGGGGGCAACGGTAGCCGTTTGTGGCCCTTATCAAGAGAAGCATTTCCTAAACAATTTCTGACGGTCGATGGTAGCGGGCGCAGTTTGCTGCAACAGACGCTGTTGCGTCTGGAAGGTCTGCGTGGGGGAGAAATCGCGGCGCCGATCGTCATTTGCAACGAAGAGCACCGTTTTTTGGTGACGGAACAGCTACGAGAAATCGACTGTTCGAATCCTCACATTATTCTGGAGCCCGCAGGGCGCAATACGGCACCGGCAGTCGCGCTGGCTGCACACCACGTTCTCAAAGACGATCCTGATGGCGTGCTGTTGGTTCTGGCCGCTGATCATTTGATCACGCAGATAGACGCGTTTCATGATGCGTTGCGCAAGGCTATCGAATTTTCTTTGCGCGACCGTTTGGTGACCTTCGGCATCATTCCCCAGCATCCTGAAACAGGCTATGGCTACATCAAACGCGGAGCGCAGCTGTCACCTCATTGTTTTGACGTCGAGCGTTTCGTCGAAAAACCCTGTTATCAAAAGGCGCAAGCCTATCTGGAAAGCGGTGACTACAGCTGGAACAGCGGCATGTTCATGTTCACGGCGAAAAAGTATCTGCATGAACTGGCGCGCTTTCGCCCCGATATCTATCACAAAACGCTGTTGGCGATGGAAACCAGTCGGCGCGAGCTCAACTTCATTTACATTGATGAAGAAACCTTTCTCCGTTGCCCCTGTGAGTCCATCGATTACGCTGTGATGGAAAACACCGCGGATACAGTAGTGATGCCGATCGATATTGGCTGGAGCGATGTCGGGTCGTGGGCCGCCGTGTGGGAGGTGGCCGAAAAGGACGCCCAAGGGAATGTGCTCCGCGGCAATGTTATCGCTATCGACTCATTGAACAACTATGTTTACGCTGGCGACAAGCTGGTGGCCACGCTTGGCATCAACGATCTGGTGATCGTACAGACTGGCGATGCGCTACTGATTGCCGCGCGAGACGCGGTGCAGGATGTGAAACAATTAGTAGGCGAACTGAAGGCGCGCAAGCTGCCGTGTTGAGGCGCATGGAAAAATTTGCGTCAGAATCATGCTAAAGATTTCCAGAGCAGCGAGATAGTGATAAATGTAAGGAAGACCGTACCGGTGATTGCGACTCCATCGCATGAATTCCCCAGGATAGCGACAGAGCGCAAAGGTACAAATAACAGAAGAATGTGACATGACTGAGTTGACTTGTTTTAAGGCTTACGACATTCGTGGCCGATTGGGGAGTGAGCTGAATGATGAAATCGCTTATCGGATCGGCAGGGCTTTCGGTGAATATTTGCTCCCTAAAGCCGTAGTTTTGGGCAATGACGCCCGTTTGAGTAGTGAAAGCCTGAAACACTCACTGGCCAAAGGGCTTCAGGATGCCGGTGCCAGTGTGATTGACATCGGGTTGTGTGGGGCGGAGGAGCTCTACTTTGCCACGGCTTTTCTGGCTGCGGACGGCGGAATCGAAGTCACGGGCAGTCACAATCCTGAAAATTATAACGGCATGAAACTGGTGTGCAGGGATGCGAGGCCGATCAGTAGCGACTCTGGATTGAAGGAAATCAAAGCGCTCGCGGAGAAAAAGCACATCGAGCGCGCTGCATGTTCACGCGGCGGCTACCTTCAGGCCGATACCTTGAACGAGTATGTCGATCATATCCTGTCCTTCGTTGACTTCACGCATTTCAAACCGCTGAAACTGTTGGTGAATTCCGGACACGGCACTGCCGGGCGGGTTATTGACGCCATCGAGCGGCGCTTTCAGCAGCATCGGGTACCGCTGGAATTCATCAAGATTCAGCATGAGCCCGACGGCACCTTTCCTCATGGCGTACCGAATCCGCTGTTGCCCGAGCGTCGTCAGGACACAGCGGACGCGGTGCGGCATTATGGCGCGGATATGGGGATCGCCTTCGATGGCGATGCGGATCGCTGTTTCCTGTTTGATAGTCAAGGCCATTTTATCGAGGGCTACTATATCGTCGGTTTGTTGGCTGAGGCGTTCCTGGCTAAGGGGACAGGAGAGAAGGTCGTCCACGATCCGCGATTGAGTTGGAATACCGTGGATATCGTTGAAAAAGCCGGCGGTATTCCCGTGATGTCGAAAACCGGACACGCTTTCATCAAAGAACGAATGCGGGCTGAAGATGCAGTCTATGGTGGCGAGATGAGTGCCCACCACTATTTCCGCGACTTCTATTACTGCGATAGCGGCATGATCCCCTGGCTAATGGTCGCCGAGATCATGTCTCTGAAAGATCGCTCGTTGGAACAACTGGTTGAGGAACGCATCCGCGCCTATCCTTCTTCGGGTGAAATTAACATTGTCCGCGTTCCTGCAATATCCGCGCTCGATATGATCGAGCGCCATTATCGAGATCAGGCCTTAGAGGTTGATAAGACGGATGGTGTCAGCATGACCTTTGCCGACTGGCGGTTCAATTTGCGAGCGTCAAACACGGAACCTTTGCTCCGCCTTAACGTTGAATCGCGAGGTAACCGCGACTTAATGGAGCGGAAAACAGAGGAAATTCTTGTGCTGGTAAACAGCCGACTATAAGGCTTCCCATTATCAGGGAAGCCTGTGTGCATTATTTCTGATGCCTTTCGCGCAGCCGGCCGATCACCGCGCTCAGATCCAGATCCTGGTCCTGCAGCAGCACCAGCAGGTGATAGATCAGGTCCGAGGCTTCGTTGGTCAGCTCTTCGCGATCGTTGACCGTGGCGGCCAGCGCGGTTTCCACACCTTCTTCCCCGACCTTCTGCGCGATGCGCTTGGTGCCGCTGGCGTACAGGCTGGCGGTGTACGAGCTGTCCGGGCTGGCGTGCTTGCGCTCCGCCAACAGCTGCTCCAGCTGATAGAGGAACGTCCAGTCGCTGGCGGCCGGGTGGAAGCAGCTGCTGTTGCCGAGGTGGCAGGTCGGGCCGATCGGGTTGGCCAATACCAGCAGCGTGTCGTTATCGCAGTCCGGCGTGATGCTGACCACCTTGAGGAAGTGGCCGGAACTTTCGCCTTTGGTCCACAGGCGTTGCTTGGTGCGCGAGAAGAAGGTGACGTTACCGCTCTGCTCGGTGGTCGCCAGCGCTTCCGGCGTCATGTAACCCAGCATCAGCACTTCGCCGGATACGGCGTGCTGCACGATGGCCGGCATCAGGCCGTCGGTTTTTTCCCAGTCCAGCTGGTTTCTCTGTTGTTCTGTCAGCACACGCGAATCTCCACGCCTTGTTCGACCAGGAACCTTTTCAGTTCGCCGATATTGATGATTTGTTTGTGGAACACCGACGCCGCCAGCGCGCCGTCGACGTCCGCATCGCGGAACGCTTCCAGGAAATGCTCCATGGTGCCCGCGCCGCCGGAGGCGATCAGCGGCACCTTGCAGGCCTCGCGCACCCGGCGCAGCTGCTGCAGATCGTAACCGTTGCGCACGCCGTCCTGGTTCATCATGTTCAGCACGATCTCACCGGCGCCGCGGCGCTGCACTTCCTGTACCCAGTCGAGGGTTTCCCACTGGGTGATGCGGGTGCGGCTCTCGTCGCCGGTATATTGGTTGACGTGATACTTGCCGGTTTCACTGTCGAACCAGGTGTCGATGCCTACCACGATGCACTGCACGCCGAAGCGTTCCGCCAGGCGGCTAATCAACTCAGGATCGGCCAGCGCCGGCGAGTTGACCGAAATCTTGTCGGCGCCGAAAGACAGGATCTGGCTGGCATCCTCGGCGCTTTTAATGCCGCCGGCGACGCAGAACGGAATATCAATCACCTCCGCCACGCGCGATACCCAGCTTTTGTCCACCACCCGGCCGTCGCTCGAGGCGGTGATATCGTAAAACACCAGCTCGTCCGCACCTTCTTGCGCATAGCGCTGCGCCAGCGGCACGATGTCGCCGATGATTTCGTGGTTGCGGAACTGCACGCCTTTTACCACTTGCCCGTCTTTAACATCCAGGCACGGGATTATCCGTTTTGCCAGCATGCGATCGCCTCCTCAACGCTAAATTTACCTTCCAGCAGGGCGCGCCCTACGATCACGCCGGCAACGCCGCTGCCACGCAGCCGGGCGATGTCGTCCAGATTGCCGATGCCGCCCGAGGCCTGGAAGGCCACCTGCGGATAGCGGCGGCTGATCGCCTGATACAGCGCCACGTTGGAACCGGCCAGCGTACCGTCGCGCGAAATATCGGTGCACAGCACGTGCTTGAGCCCGTAGGGCAGGAACTGCTCCACCACCTGTTCCAGCGTGGCGTCGGAATCTTCCTGCCAGCCGCTGATGGCCACGCGTTTCACGCCCTGCGGGTCGATACGCACGTCCAGCGCCAGCACCAGCGCGTCGGCGCCGTAGCGCTCGAACCAGCTCTGCACCAACTGCGGTTGTTTCACCGCGGTAGAGCCGATCACCACGCGTGTGGCGCCGGCCTCCAGCAGGGCGCTGACGTCTTGCTCGTTGCGGATGCCGCCGCCGACCTGCACCGGCACGTTAACCCCCGCCAACAGCTTGCGCAGCAGCGGGATCTGGCGTGCGGCCGGATCCTTGGCGCCGGTCAAATCGACCAGGTGCAGTACCTGCGCGCCCTGTTGTTGATAGTCCTGCAGACGCAGCAGCGGATCGTTGCCGTAGTCGCGCTGCTGGCCGTAATCGCCCTGATGCAAGCGCACCACGTTGCCGTCGATCAAATCCAAAGCCGGAATAATCATGCTGCCTACATCTCCAGAAAGTTTTTCAACAGTTGCGCGCCGGCCGCTCCAGATCGTTCTGGATGAAACTGCACGCCGAAGAAGTTGTCTTTTTGCACGGCGGCGGTGAAGGGCTCGCCGTAGTTCGCCTGGGCGATGGTGCTGGGGCATATCGGCATCGCATAGCTGTGTACGAAATAGAAGTAGGCGCCGTCATCGATGCCGCGGAACAGATGGTGGCCCGCTTGCGCGGACACCTGGTTCCAACCCATGTGCGGCAGCGGCAGGCCGAAGTCGGTCATCTGCTTTACCGGCGTATCGATGAGGCCGAGCGTCGTTATACCGCCGTTCTCTTCGCTGCTGGCCGCCAGCAGCTGCATGCCGAGGCAGATGCCCAGCACCGGCTGAGTGCAGGCCCTGATCAGTTCGATCAGATCGCGTTCGCGCAGCTGATCCATCGCCGCCTGCGCGGTGCCGACGCCCGGCAGGAACAGCTTGTCGGCGCGCAGCACGATCTCTGGATCGCGGCTCACCGCCGGCTGGTAACCCAGGCGCCGCACCGCGTAGGTGACGGAGGCCAGGTTGGCGCAGCCGGTATCCAAAATCACCACGTTCATCACAGCACTCCTTTCGAGCTCGGCAGGGTATTGCCTTCGACGCGGATCGCCTGGCGCAGCGTGCGGCCAAACACTTTGAACAGGCTTTCGACCCGGTGGTGGTCGTTTTTGCCCTTGGTCTTCAGGTGCAGCGTGCAGCCCATGGTGTAAGAGAGCGAACGGAAGAAGTGCTCGACCATTTCGGTGCTGAGATCGCCGACGCGCTGATAGTTGAACTCGGCCTTGTACTCCAGGTGCGGGCGGCCGGAGATATCCAGCGCGCAGCGCGCCAGACACTCGTCCATCGGCAGCACGAAGCCGAAGCGGGCAATGCCGCGCTTGTCGCCCAGCGCCTTGTTCAACGCTTCGCCCAGCGCCAGGCCGGTGTCCTCTACGGTGTGGTGATCGTCGATATACAGGTCGCCTTTGACGTCGATCTCCATGCGGAAGCCGCCGTGGGTGGCGATCTGATCCAGCATGTGGTCGAAGAAGCCGACGCCGGTTTTGATTTTGCTGCCGCCTTCGCGATCCAGCCAGACGTTGACATCGATCTGCGTCTCTTTGGTCACGCGGTTAACCCGCGCGTGACGGTCACGCAGGGTCAGCTGGCGCACGATCTCTTTCCAGCCCAGCACGCCGCGCTGGTAACGCAGCCCCTGGATGCCCATGTTTTCTGCCAGCTGCACGTCGGTCGGCCGATCGCCGATCACGTAGCTGTGCGCGGTATCGAGCACGCCGGGTTCCAGGTAGCCCTTCACCAGCGCGGTTTTCGGCTTGCGGCAGTCGCAGTTGTCCGCCGGCAGGTGCGGGCAGATCAGCACATCGGCGAACTGAATGCCCTGCGAGCTGAGGATCTGCATCATCAGGTTGTGCGGCGGATCGAAGGTTTCCTGAGGGAAACTGGCGGTGCCGAGCCCATCCTGATTGGTGATCATCACCAGCTGATACCCCGCCTGTTGCAGCGCCAGCAGGGAAGGGATCACGTCTGGCTCGAGCGCCAGCTTGTCCAGGCGGTCAACCTGGAAATCTTCCGGTGGCTCGGCGATCAGCGTGCCGTCACGATCGATAAAGAGGATTTTTTGGCTCACATTGGCTCCTGGCGAGTCGGGTTGGCGCCGGGTAGGGCGGACAAGGCGTCCACCACGCGTTGACATTCGTCGCGGGTGCCTATGGTGATGCGCAGGCAGCCGGACAACCCGGGCTGTTTGTTTTGGTCTCGTAAGATAATGCCCTTATCCCACAAGCTTTTAAACACATTACTTGAGGCGGTGAAGCGGGCCAGCAGGTAATTGCTGTCGCTGGCGAAAACCTGCTCGACGCAGGCGCATTTCTCCAGCTGTTGCTGCAGCCAGCTGCGGGTGGCGGCGATATCGGTGACGCGCTGGCGCATGGTGCGGATACCTTCTTCGCTCAGCGCCTGCGCGGCGATATCCGCCACCGGCGTCGAAAGCGGGTAAGGCGCGATCACCTTCAGCAGCAGGGCAATCAGATCTTCATTGGCGAGCGTAAAGCCGCAGCGCAGGCCGGCCAGCGCAAAGGCCTTCGACAGCGTGCGCAGGATAGCCAGGTGCGGATAGTCGCTCAGCCAGCCGGCCACCGTGGCCTGCGGGCAAAACTCGATATAGGCTTCGTCCACCGCGACGATCGCCTTGCCCTTGGCTAGCTCTAGCAGGCTGCGCAGAGAGTCTGGGTCGATCAGGTTGCCGGTTGGGTTGTTCGGGCTGCAGACGTAGATCAGCTTCACGTTGTCCATGCTGTCTGCGATGGCCGGCAGATCCAGCTGCCAGTCTTCTTTGGCGGCCACGGTGCGGCGCTCCACGCCGAAGGTTTCGGCGCTGACGGCGTACATGCCGTAGGTCGGCGGGCAGAACAGAATGGCGTCTTTGCCCGGCTCGCAGAAGGCGCGGATCAGCAGCTCGATACCTTCATCGGCGCCGCGGCTGACCAGCACCTGCTCTTTCTTGACCCCGGCATAGGCGGCGTAGCGTTCGATCACCTGCGCCGGCTGGCACTCCGGATAGCGGTTGAAGGTTTGCGCGGTCAGCTGGAATTCCGGTGCGATCGGGTATTCGTTGGCGTTCAGCCACACGTCGCCCTTACCGCCGAGGCGGCGCGCCGATTGATAAGGGGTCAGCTCGCGAACGTTGGCGCGCGCCAGTTTTTCGATGCTCATGCTTGCTCCTTCAGGGCGGCGACGCGCAGGGTCACGGCGTTCTTGTGGGCGATCAGCTGCTCGGCGGCAGCCAGCGTCTCGATGGTGGCGGCCAGGTTGCTGAAGCCCTGCGGCGTCAGCTCCTGCACCGTCATGCGTTTTTGAAAATCGGCCAGCCCGAGGCTGGAGCAGGTGGCGGTGTAGCCGTAGGTCGGCAGCACGTGGTTGGTGCCGGAGGCGTAATCGCCGGCGGACTCCGGCGACCAGTCGCCGAGGAACACCGAACCGGCGCTGGTGATGCTGTCCACCAGTTCGCGCGCATTACGGGTCTGAATAATCAGGTGCTCCGGGCCGTAGCGGTTGCTGATCGCCACGCACTCAGTCAGATCGCGCGCTACGATCAGGCGGCTGCTCGCCAGCGCCTGGCGTGCGGTGTCGGCGCGCGGCAGCTCGGCCAGCTGGCTTTCCACCGCTTCGGCCACCGCCTGCGCCATCGCCGCGTCCGGCGTCAGCAGGATCACCTGCGAATCCGGGCCGTGTTCGGCCTGCGACAGCAGATCGGAAGCGACGAACGCCGGGGTGGCGCCGGCGTCGGCGATCACCAGCACTTCCGAAGGGCCGGCCGGCATGTCGATGGCCGCGCCGTCGAGGCGCTGGCTGACCTGCCGCTTGGCTTCGGTCACGAAGGCGTTGCCCGGCCCGAAGATCTTCGCCACGCGCGGCACGCTTTCGGTGCCGAACGCCAGGGCGGCGATCGCCTGCGCGCCCCCGACCTGAAACACTTCCTGCACGCCGCACAGCTGCGCCGCATACAGGATCTCATCGGCGATCGGCGGCGGCGAGCACAGCACCACCCGGCGGCAACCGGCGATGCGCGCCGGCGTCGCCAGCATCAGCACGGTGGAGAACAGCGGCGCCGATCCGCCGGGAATATACAGGCCCACCGAGTCGATTGGGCGGGTCACCTGCTGGCAGCGCACGCCTGGCTGCGTTTCGACGTCCACCGGCGGCAGTCGCTGCGCGTTGTGGAAGGTTTCCACGTTGGCGACGGCCACCGCCATCGCCTGTTTGATGTCATCACCCAACCGCGCGGCGGCGGCGGCGATCTGCTCGACGCTGACGCGCAGCGCCGAGACTTCCGCCTTGTCGAAACGGGCGCTGTAGTCGCGCAGCGCCCGATCGCCATTGGCCTTCACGTTGTCGAGGATCTCACTCACCGTGCGGGTGATGCTGTCGGAGGCGGCAATCGCCGGGCGCATCAGCAGCTCGGCCTGGCGTTCGGCGCTGCACGTTGCCCAATCGATCGGCGTGTTGAAGGTCGACATGGCGTTACTCCATCATCTTTTCAATCGGCAGCACCAGAATCGAGCTGGCGCCGAGCGCTTTGAGTTTTTCCATGGTTTCCCAGAACAGGGTTTCGCTGCTGACCATGTGCATCGCCACGCGATTCTGCGCGCCGGCCAGCGGCAGAATGGTCGGGCGTTCGGCGCCCGGCAGCAGCGCGACGATCTCGTCCAGCTTCTCGCTCGGCGCGTGCAGCATGATGTATTTGGATTCGCGCGCCTGGATCACGCCCTGAATGCGGGTCATCAGGCGGTCAATCAGCTGCTGTTTGGCTTCAGGCATTTCGCCGTCGCGCTGGATCAAGCAAGCTTTGGAGCGGTAGATCACCTCCACTTCGCGCAGGCCGTTGGCCTCCAGCGTGGCGCCGGTAGAGACCAGATCGCAGATGGCGTCGGCCAGGCCGGCGCGCGGCGCGACTTCCACCGAGCCGTTCAGCAGGCAAGATTTGAAGCGCACGCCTTGTTTGTCGAGGTATTGCTTCAGCAGGTGCGGATAAGAGGTGGCGATGCGGGCGTCCTGCAGGCTTTGCGGGCCGGCGTATTCGGCGTCGAGTGGGGTGGCCAGCGACAGGCGGCAGCCGCCGAAATCGAGGCGGCGCAGGGTGAAGTAACGCGGGTCTTCACCCTGGGCGCGGCGGCTGAGCAGCTCTTCTTCCAGCACGTTCTCGCCGATGATGCCGAGATCGACCACGCCGTCCATCACCAGGCCCGGGATGTCGTCGTCGCGCACGCGCAGGATATCGATCGGCATGTTTTCGGCGAAGGCGATCAGACGCTGCTGCTGCAGGTTGATCTTGATGCCGCAGCGTGCCAGCAGTACCTGGGATTCATCGCTCAGGCGGCCCGACTTCTGCATTGCGATCCGTAAACGTGTCTTGTCCAGCATGGTAACCTCTGTTTAATTTGTAATTTTATGAATTTATTGTAAAAAACTTTCTTTTCTGTCTGTCCGGAGCCAAAAAAAAACCCTCGGAAGAAATCTTCCGAGGGCTCTCTCTTGCGTTCTGCGCGCCACTGGAAGATTAACAAACTGTCTTCCAGCACACATCGCCTGAAAGACTAGTCAGGGTGATGGTGATGATGGTGGTTGAACTGAACGCGTGTCATGGTGTTTTTCTCTAATCAAAAGCCGGTAAAAACCGTATGCCAATTAAGCTAAACTATCCGCTGTCCACCGTGCAACCCTTTTTTAACGTCATAAATTTAATTTATTGAAACAGGTTGAGTTATTAGCCACACACGGCTTTACCTAACCTTAAGCCGGGCAGATTGTATCGCCGTGTACAGTGGCGTAGCCTTAGGGGCAGGGCGCTGCGATCTTCAGGAGAGGAAGAGGATGAAAAAGGTAGCCATTATTGGTTTAGGTTGGCTGGGCATGCCGTTGGCGTTATCGCTGATGGGCCGCGGGTATGATGTGGTCGGCAGCAAAACCACGCCGGACGGCGTCGAGGCCGCGCGCATGAGCGGCATTGAATGCTATCAACTGGAGCTGACGCCGGAGCTGGTGTGCGATCCGGACGATCTGGAATCGCTGCTGCGTGTGGATGCGCTGGTGGTGACGCTGCCCGCTCGCCGTACCGTCGAAGGCAGCGAGAATTATTTCAATGCGGTGCGCATGCTGGTGGACAGCGCGATGGCCTTTGGCGTGCCGCGGGTGATCTTTACCAGTTCCACCTCGGTGTACGGCGAAACCGCCGGCACGCTGCGCGAAGAGTCGCCGCTGCGGCCGGTCTCGCCGTCGGGCCGGGTGTTGGCCGAGCTGGAGCGCTGGCTGCATGAATTGCCGAACACCTCGGTGGACATTCTGCGGCTGGCGGGGCTGGTGGGCGCCGATCGTCACCCCGGCCGCTTCCTGGCGGGCAAACTCGACGTGAAGGGCGGGTCGCAGGGGGTGAATTTGGTGCACCAGGACGACGTCATCGCCGCCATCCAACTGCTGCTGAAGCTGCCGAGGGGCGGTCACGTGTACAACCTGTGCGCGCCGCATCATCCGGCCAAACGCGAATTTTATCCTGCGCTGGCCGAACAGCTGCACCTGGCGCCGCCGCAGTTCGCCGACGAAGCGGATCAGGATGAGCGGCTGGTGGACGGCAACCGCATCTGCAACGAGCTGGGTTTTGAGTACCAGTATCCCGATCCGGCGCGTATGCCGGTCAGTTAAGGCGGCATACGTTGTTTAAAGCGGGAAAAGGTGGCTCGTCACAAAGTCGACGAACAGCCTGATTTTGACTGACAGGTGGCGGCCCGACGGCCAGAGGACATGAAAAACCATGTTCTCGCGGTCGTAGTCATCCAAAACCGTCACCAGGCTGCCCTGTTCCAGCTGTCTGCGCACGGCGATCTCCGGCAAATAAGCGATGCCCAGCCCTTGTTCGGCGAAGCATACCTGCGGATCGAGGGTATTTGTCACCATGCTGGCCGGCCGTTCGGGGATCATCTCCGTCTTGTCTCCCAGCGGCCAGACATCCAGTTTGCCGGTGCTGGGAAAGCGATAATGCAAACGGGCATGGCTTGTCAGATCCTCGGGCTTGCGCGGCATACCCACTTTGCTGAAATAACCCGGGGCGCCAACGAAAACCTTGCGGCAGGTACCCAGCCGGCGGGCAACCAGCCGTGAATCGCTCGGGGTTCCGCTGCGGATAACGGCATCGAAACCTTCCTCAATCACGTCAACCAGCCGATCCGAATAATCAATATCCAGCTCGATCTCAGGATAGCGGCGCTTGAAGTCCCCCAGTTTTGGCATGAAAAGCGTGCCCAGCGACGGGAGACTGATGCGCAGCTTGCCCTGAGGTGTTCCCCGCGTTTGCAACAGTTCGGCTTCCGCCTCTTTCACCTCACTCAAAATGCGTCGGCACCTTTCCAGAAACAAGGCCCCTTCCGGTGTCAGGTTGACCGTGCGGGTAGAGCGGTGAAACAGGCGCACGCTGAGTCGTTCCTCCAGCCGGGCGATGGTCTTGCTGACCGCCGAGGCGGAGATCCCCAGCTGTTGCCCGGCCGCCGTGAAACTTCGGCTTTCACTGACCCGCACGAAAACGTCGAGAGAACCCAGACTTTCCATAGGCTTCCATTCTATTGATGAACTTTATGTCATGAGTGTTGTTCACTTTAGCCTGTTTTTCTTTTATCAGCGAGTGGGCAGCATGATGCAAACGTCATCCGCGATGGGCGGAAACATCTTTGAATGGGGAGTGATTAATGAATCAAACGACGATATCTGCGCCTGCCGAGGGCATCGATCGGTTGCCGCTGGGCGGCCTGCTGGCGTTGGCGATGGCCGCTTTTATCACGCTGCTGACCGAGATCATGCCGGCGGGCGTGCTGTCTTCGATCGCGGGCGATTTGAACGTATCTGAAAGCCTGGCGGGGCAGTTCATCACCGCCTATGCGGTGGGCGCGTTGGTCGCCGCTATTCCGCTCACCGCATTGACGCAGGGCATGCGGCGCCGCCCCTTGCTCTTGAGTGCGATCGGCGGTTTTGCCATCGTTAACCTCGTCACGGCGCTGTCGAACGATTATCACGTCTCCTTGGCGACGCGTTTCTTCGCCGGCGTTTTCGGCGGCATCGTTTGGTCCTTGCTGGCCGGTTATGCGGTGCGCATGTCACCGGCCCACCTTGGCGGCCGCGCTATTGCGATCTCCGGCGCCGGCGCCACTCTGGCGTTGGTGCTTGGCGTACCGCTCGGCACGTTGCTTGGCCGAGCCATCGGCTGGCAGGGCGCCTTTGGTCTGATGACGTTGATGGCGCTGGTGCTCGTGGTGTGGATCATCGCCATCGTGCCGGATTTCCCCGGCCAGGCTAAGGCGCATCGGCCGTCTCTGAGCGGCGTATTCTTGCAACGGGGGATCCGCGCCGTGCTGTTCGTGGTGTTCACCTTTATCGTTGCCCATAACATTCTGTATATCTACCTGGAGCCTTTTCTCAAGCCGTCGGGGTTGTCCGAGCGGGTCGATATCGTTCTGTTTATCTTCGGGCTGGGCGCGATTGCCGGATTGGGCGTCGCCGGGATGCTGGTCGATCGGCGAGTCCAATCTCTTACGGTGATGAGTATCGTCATCTTTGCTCTCGCTGCCGTGCTGCTGGGGAGTGGGGGACGGATGATCCCGATGGTCTATCTCTCCGTGGCTTGTTGGGGCTTGGCTTTCGGCGGTTTCGCCACCCTCACGCAGACGGCATTGTCACGCCTTTCCGGTCGCGCGGCCGACGTGGCGCAGTCCATGTATACGACGGGCTGGAATACCGCCGTGGCAGCCGGTGGCGCGGTCGGCGGCATGTTGCTCGACAAGGGCGGGGCGCCCTCTTTCGCCTGGGCCATCATCGGATTACTCGTCCTGTCTTTAACCGGCACGCTGTTTGCCATGAATCGGGCGCTGGCCTCTCAGCGATGAGGTGATGGGCGTGCGGCGCGCGCCAAATCCTCCAGCAGCGCGTTCAGCGCCTCGTCGGGCTGGACGGGGCGGCTGACCAGGCTGAGCGTGGCGCGGTATGAGAGCGCCGTACCGCCCAACTGCCGAAGCAGCCCCTGTTCCACCCAACGCGCCGCGTAGTGGGTGGGCAAATAGCCGAGACAGGTGCCGCTCAGCACCAGATGGGCGACGCTTTCCATATGGTGGGCCACCGCGGCCAGATGCGGCGGCGCGATCGGGCACAGCTGCTGTGCCAGCAGGTAGCCGCGCTTGACCCAGCGCGCGTTTTCAATCTGCTCGCGCCCCGGTTCTTCTACCGCGAACAGCGGGTGATCCCTACTGCAGTAGATCGCCTGCGTCTCCTCCAGCCACGGCTGATAACGCAACGCCTCCAGCTGCTGGCCGAAGTAGCCGATGCCCAGATCGAGCTGCCGGTGCAGCAACCCTTGTTCAATCTCGTTCGGCGAACAGATGCGGCACTGCAATTGCACGTCCTGATGTCGGCGTTGGAAGTGTTGGATGGCCTGACTGAACGGATTGCCCGGCAGCGAAACCAGATTATCCACCAGACCGATCTGCAGATCGCCGGTCAGCAGGCCGTTCAGCGACTGGCTGACCCGGGTGAAGTCGCGGGCGGCGTTGAACAGCGAGCGGCAGGCGATCAGCATGCGTTCGCCCTTGGGCGTCAGCCGGAAGCCGGAGCGGCCGCGTTGACACAGGCGAAAACCCAGCCGGGTTTCCAGCGAGGCCAGGTGGGTGCTGATGGTGGATTGGTTCATCAACAGCGCTTCCTGTGCGGCGCTGACGCCCTGGGCTTCCGCCACCGCGACGAACACCCGCAGCAGTTTCAGATCGATATCGCTTAGGTTGGTGAGCATCGCCCCCTCCGCAGAACGTCGGCCGGTTAACCCATTTTTAACATCGAAGAAATAGGTGCGGCGCTGAAGATATGGTCTTCCTTATGGCATGAATTTGAAATAAAAATCAATACTTCAATAGGTTAGTTGCATCGCGTTTTCCGATGTTTACATGCAAAAGCGGGAATGGTAGCCGAGGCGGCCAACGGGGTAGTCTGCGAATGTTGCTCAAATGTTTCAATTCATCGCAGATCAAGACAAGGATACGCCATGCTGAACCAACCCCAAAGCGGTAACGACATGCCGCGCTTTGCCGGTATTCCCACCATGATGCGCCTGCCCGCCGCCGAACAGGCGCACGGTCTGGACGCCGCCTTTGTCGGCATTCCGCTGGATATCGGCACCTCCAACCGCAGTGGCACCCGCTATGGCCCGCGCCAGATCCGCCAGGAATCGGTGATGATCCGTCCCTACAACATGGGCACCGGTTCCGCCCCGTTCGAACGGCTGCAGGTGGCCGATCTGGGGGATGTCGCCATCAACCCTTACAGCCTGGCGGACAGCGTGCAGCGCATCGAGGCGGCTTATCACGAGATCCTGGCACACGGCTGCATGCCGTTGACGCTCGGCGGCGACCACACCCTGACGCTGCCGGTGCTGCGCGCCGTCGCCCGCCGACATGGCCCGGTCGGGCTGATCCACGTCGATGCGCATTCCGATACCAATGAGGAGATGTTCGGCGAACAGCTGGCGCACGGCACCACCTTCCGCCGCGCGTTTGAGGAGGGGCTGCTGGCGCCCGAAAAGGTGGTGCAGATTGGCCTGCGCGGCAGCGGCTATGCGGCGGATGACTTCGATTGGTCACGGCGCCAGGGCTTCCGCGTGGTGCCGGCCGAAGCCTGCTGGCATCGGTCGCTGACGCCGCTGATGGCGGAGATCCGCGAACAGATAGGCGATGCACCGGTTTACCTCAGCTTCGATATTGACGGGTTGGATCCGGCCTTTGCGCCGGGCACCGGCACGCCGGAGGTCGGCGGGCTGTCGGTTTGGCAGGGGCTGGAGATCGTGCGCGGTTGCCGCGGGCTGAACCTGGTGGGCGGCGATGTGGTGGAAGTGTCGCCGCCTTACGATCGCTCCGGTAACACGGCGCTGCTGGCCGCCAACCTGCTGTTTGAAATGTTGTGCGTGCTGCCGGCCCGCTGAGGCCGGCGTACTGACCCTACCGGCGGAGCGGTTGCGTCGGGCCCCCTGATAACAATAACAACGGAGTGGAGGTACCCATGAATCTCGATCTGCTGGTTGTGGTGATTTACTTTCTGGTGATAGGCGCGGTGGGATGGATGGGCATTCACCGCGCCAATTCCAAAGAGGCGTATCTGGTGGCCGGGCGCAACCTGGGGCCGGGGCTGTATCTGGGCACGCTGTCGGCGGTGGTGCTCGGCGGCGCGTCGACCATCGGCAGCGTCAAGCTCGGCTACACCTACGGCATCTCCGGCGTCTGGCTGTGCGGCGCGCTCGGGCTGGGCATCGTGGTGTTGAGCCTGGTGCTGGCCAAGCCGCTGCTCAAACTGAAGCTGTATACCGTCAGCCAGGTGCTGTCGCGGCGTTATCACCCGGCCGCGCGGGTCACCAGCGGCGCGATCATGCTGGCGTATGACCTGATGGTGGCGGTGACCTCGATCATCGCCATCGGCAGCGTGATGCAGGTGATGTTCGGCCTGTCGTTCAGCGCGTCTATCCTGCTTGGCGGCGGGCTGGTGGTGCTGTATTCAACGCTGGGGGGCATGTGGTCGCTGACGCTGACCGACATCATTCAGTTCATCATCATGACCGTCGGCATGATGCTGGTGCTGATGCCGATGAGCATCGTCAAGGCCGGCGGCTGGGAGGCGTTCACCAGCCTGCTGCCCGCCGGTTACTACCAGCTGTCGTCGATCGGGCTGGACACCATTCTGGTGTTCTTCCTGATCTACTTCTTCGGCATTCTGATCGGCCAGGACATCTGGCAGCGGGTGTTCACCGCCCGCAGCGCCAACGTGGCGCGCTTCGCCGGGCTGGGCGCGGGCGTCTATTGCGTGCTGTACGGCGTGACCGGCGCACTGATCGGCATGGCCGGCAAGATCGTGCTGCCGTCGCTCAGCAACACCGACGGCGCCTTCGCCGCTATCGCGCAGGCGGTGTTGCCGGTCGGCGTCAGCGGGCTGGTGGCCGCCGCGGCGTTGGCGGCGCTGATGTCTACCGCCAGCGCCTGCCTGCTGGCGTCTTCCACTATCGCGCTGGAGGACGTATTGCCGGCCATCCGCCGCAAACCTTCCGGCGGGCTGGCCGCCGGGCGCTTCACCACGCTTTTCATGGGCGTGGTCATGCTGGGGCTGGCGTTTGTGGTGCGCGACGTGCTGGCGGCGCTGACGCTGGCTTACAACCTGTTGGTGGGGGGCATGTTGATCCCGTTGGTGGGGGCGATCTTCTGGCCGCGCGCTACCAGCGCCGGCGCGATTGCCAGCATGCTGACCGGCAGCCTGTGTGTGGTAGGGCTGATGATCTGGCACGGCATCGATGCCAACAGCCCGATCTACGGCGGTCTGCTGGGCGGCGGCGTCGCCTTCGTGTTGGGCAGCCTGTTGAGCCGCCCGGCAGCGCAGCTGCAGCCGCAAACCGAGCGTTGAAACGACGAGGTGGGACATGAACAATCGCAATGTGGCGTCACGCCCAAAAATTGAAGTGCGCTCGATAGACTATGTGCCCCGTCACGAGCGGCATGGCAAGGTTTGGCATCAGGCGCCGTTTTGGTTTACCGGTAATTTCGTTTTGACGACGATGGTGGTCGGTTTCAGCGGCCCGGCGTTGGGGTTAGGCGCGCTTTATTCGATGCTGGCCATTGCCGTCGGCGTGGGGGTCGGCACGTTCTTCATGGCGTGTCATGCCAATCAGGGGCCGCGCATGGGGCTGCCGCAGATGATCCAGTCACGGGCCCAATTCGGCCTGCGTGGCGCCATCGTTCCCTTTGCCGCCGTGGTGTTTGTTTACATCGGTTTCAATGTGTTCAACGTTATTCTCGCGACCGATGCGATCAACACGGTGTTGCCGGGCCACCGTCTGCCTTGGTATGCGTTGCTGATCGCGGTGGCCGTGCTGTTGGCGATCGTCGGCCACGACATGCTGCATGCGGTGCAGCGCTGGCTGACCTATGTGATGATGGCAGTGTTCGGCGTGCTGACGGTCGGCGCCGTGTTGTCGCTGCGGATGGACGCCGTCGTCGGCGCTGGGCATTTTTCGTGGGCGGCCTTTTTGATTCAGCTGTCGGCCGCCGCCGGCTATCAAATCAGCTACGCAGTGTACGTTTCCGACTACTCGCGTTATTTACCGCATGAAACGCCGTCGGCCAACGTGATCTTTTGGACTTACCTGGGGGCGGCCGGATCGGCGCTTTGGCTGATGTCGCTGGGCGCGTTTCTGGCTTCAGCCTTACCGGCCCCCGATGCGATCGGCAGCGTACAGGCGGTGGGTAATGCCGTCTATCCTGGGTTTGGCACGTTGGCCGTGCTGATCGCCGTGCCCTCGCTGGTCGGTATCATGGCGGTCAACTGTTATGGCGCAATGCTGACCAGCCTCAGCGCGATTGACGCGTTCCGTAAAGTGACGCCAACGTTGAAATTACGCATGGCCGGCATTGGCGTCGTCGCTATGACGGTGTTTGCGGTGGCGTTGGCCATCCCGGCGAGCTATCTCGCCAGCTTCAATACCTTCGTACTGCTGATGCTGTATTTTCTGGTGCCCTGGACGGCGGTGAACCTGATGGACTTTTACGTGGTGCGCGGCGGGCATTACGCGATAGGTGAAATCTTCAACCCGTCGGGGATCTACGGCCGCTGGGGCGGCTCCGGTCTGACGGCTTACGCGGTCGGTCTGCTGGCGATGGTGCCGTTCATGACGTTGGGCTTTTACACCGGTCCCTTTGCTGTTTTACTGGGCGGCGCGGATATCGCTTTTCTGATCGGCCTGCTGGTGGCCGGGAGCGTTTATGTCGTAATGTGCCGTAAGCTCGATCTTGAAGCCGAACGGCGGGTGGCGTTGCGCTGCGAGGGGTTATTGGAAGGAGAACCGGAGTGAAGGAAAAAATCAGCGTCGCATGCTGCCAGTTAGCGTTGCGGGTAGGGGAAGCGGAGCACAATCGGGCGCTGTCCGCCCAGGCTATCCGCCGGGCGGCGCAGCACGGCGCCAACGTCATCGTGTTACCGGAGTTGGTGAACAGCGGCTACGTGCTGCGCGATAAGGCGGAGGCGCTGGCGTTGGCCGAGGCCGAAGACGGGCCTAGCCTCAGCCTGTGGGGGGGACTGGCGCGTGAGCTGGATGTGGCGATCGTCGCCGGTTTCTGCGAGCGCCTGCCCGAGGGTGAGGTGGCCAACAGCGCGGCATTGATCGATGCGCAGGGGGTGAGGGCGATTTATCGCAAGGCCCACCTGTGGCATGAAGAGAGCACGATCTTTACCGCCGGCGATCGGCCACCGCCGGTCGTCGAGACCCGTTTTGGCCGATTGGCGGTGATGATCTGTTACGATCTCGAATTCCCTGAGTGGGTGCGGCTGCCGGCGTTGGCCGGCGCTCAACTGCTGTGCGCGCCGGTCAACTGGCCGCTGGCGCCGCGCCCGCAGGGTGAACGGCCGGCGGAGATGGTGAAGGCGCAGGCCAACGCCGCCGTCAATCGGCTGTTCATCGCGGTGTGCGATCGCTGCGAAACGGAGCGCGGCGTTGCGTGGATCGGCGGATCGGTGATCGTCGACGCCGATGGTTATCCGTTGACGCAGAGCCTGGAGGGCGAAGGCATGGTGCTGGCATCGATGGATCTCGGCACAGCCGATGACAAGCACATTGGCCGCCACAATCACGTGCATCGCGATCGGCGGCCGATGCTGTATTGAAGCGGCGGGGCGGTCGGTGGACCCGGCTGCCCCGCAGAGCGTCTTTGCCGGCGGGAAAAGCCGCCGTTTGGGCGCTACAGCCAGCCCGATTTCTTCAGCTTCTGATACAGGAAAATGCAGCCGACGGCGGTCACTCCCAGCGTGGCGTGGTAGGCCCACGGGAACTTCAGCTCCGGCATATCGGCGAAGTTCATGCCGTACAGGCTGAAGACCACCGTCGGGATGGCCAAAATCGCCCCCCAGCCCGCCAGCCGTTTCACCACTTCGTTCTGTTTGACCGTCACCAGCGCCAGGTTGACGTGCATGGCGTTGGTCAGCATTTCGCGCATGTCGTCGATGTTGCTGACCACTTGATGCGCGTGATCCTGCACGTCGCGCACGTAGGCGCGCAGCTCTTTCGGGATCACCTCTTCGTGCAGGCGGATCAGCTGGTTGCAGATTTCATCCATCGGCAGCGCGGCGTTGCGCAGCGCCAGCAGGTGGCGGCGCAGGGTATAGACGTTCTCGATCGCCGCCTGATCGAACTCCGACTGGAACATGTTGGCTTCGATGTTCTCGATGGTGCTCTCGAAGCGCGTCACCACGCTGCGGTAGTTATCCACCACGAAGTCCAACACCGAATAGAGGGCAAAGCCCGGCCCGCGGCACATCTGCTTGTGGTTCTCTTCCGCCTTGGCGCGGATCGGCGCGTAGCTGGGCGAGGCGCCGTGGCGCACCGTCACCAGAAAGTTTTTGCCGACGAAGAAGTGGGTTTCGCCGTATTCGATTTCGTCGTGTTCGCCCCACTGCGCGGTTTTCACCACGATGAACAGCGAGTCGCCGTAGGTTTCCAGCTTCGGCCGCTGATGCGCGCACAGCGCGTCTTCGATCGCCAGATCGTGCAGGCCAAACTCCTCCTGCACCTTGCGCATAAACGCCGGCTCCGGCTGCCGCAGCCCCAGCCAGACGAAGGTGTCCGGCTGTTTGACCACCTCGCTGATATCGTCGATGGTCACTTCGCCCAGCCGTTGGCCGGCTTTGTACGCCACACAGTTCACCACCATGCTTTTGCTGTCCATCCGTCCATCCATTAATCAGTCAGGGTTTTGGTGAGAAAATAACACTCATGTTCCACCGGATAATCTTTCAGCGTCATTTGCAACTGATAGCCGAGTTTTTCGTAGAACGGCCGCGCCTGGAAGCTGAAGGTATCCAGGCGAGCATAGCGGCAGCCGCGCGCCTGCGCCTCGCGTTCGGCGGCGCGCATCAACCGGCCACCGAGGCCGCTGCCGCGCTGGGTATCCGCCACCCACAGCCACTCGACGCTCAGCCAGTTGCCCCAGGTTTCGGCGGTCAGGCCGCCGATCACCGTACCGGCTTCGTCGCGCGCATAGACGCTGAGCGGCTTGCGGTGGCTGGCGTCGATATGCGGCAGGTTGTAAGCGCGCAGCCCTTGCCTGATCGCATCGAGGGTTTGTTCGTCAATCGCGTCGGTAACGGTAATGTCCATTTTTCCTCCTGGGTGATGCGTTAACTTAAGCACACTACGGCCAAAAGGCAACCTATTGAAATGTAATGCAAACGACCACATCCGCTGAGTGGGCTACACTAAACGGGTCATTTCACCCCAGGAGGACACCATGCCCCGATTGACTCTGCTGGCCGGTTTGCTGCTGTGCAGCGGCCTGCTGCACGCCGCGCCGACGGTCAGCCAACTGCAGGACGGCCTGGAACACCCCTGGTCGCTGGCCTTCTTGCCGGCGGATCAAGGCCTGCTTATCACCGAACGGCCCGGCCGGCTGCGGCTATGGCAGCCGGGCAAAGGCCTGTCGGCACCGATCGCCGGCGTGCCGCAGGTCTACGCCGAGGGGCAGGGCGGCCTGCTGGAGGTGTTGCCGGCCCCCGACTTCGCCGCCAGCCGCCGGGTATACCTCAGCTTCGCCGAACCGGGCGAGGGCGGCAAAGCCGGCACGGCGGTCGGCTATGGCCGCCTGAGCGACGATGGCGCGCGGCTGGAGAACTTTAAGGTGATCTTCCGTCAGCAGCCCAAGCTGTCGGTCGGCAATCACTTCGGCGGCAAGCTGGCGTTCGACAGGCAAGGCTACCTGTTTATCGCGCTGGGTGAAAACAACCAGCGGCCGACGGCGCAGGAAACCGACAAACTGCAGGGCAAGCTGGTGCGGCTGACCGCCGAGGGCGCGATACCACCAGATAATCCCTGGGTCGGCCAGGCAGGTAAACGCCCGGAGGTCTGGTCTTACGGCCACCGCAATCCGCAAGGGCTGGCATTGAACCCGTGGAGCGGCGCGATCTGGGAACACGAGCACGGCCCGCGCGGCGGCGATGAGCTCAACATCCCGCTGCCGGGTAAAAACTACGGCTGGCCGCTGGCCACCTACGGCATCAACTATTCCGGCCAGCCGATCCCGGAGGCGAAAGGAGAGCGGGTGCCCGGCACCGAACAACCGCTGCACTATTGGCGAGTCTCGCCCGGCCTCAGCGGCATGGCGTTCTATGACGGGCAGCGCTTCCCTGCCTGGCGTCACTCGCTGTTCATCGGCGCGTTGGCGCAAAAGGAACTGATTCGCCTGACGCTGGAGGGTGACAAAGTGGTGGCGGAAGAGCGGCTGCTGGGCGATCGCGGCGAACGCATCCGCGAGGTGCGCAGCGGACCGGATGGCTATCTGTATTTGCTGACGGACGAACGGGACGGCAAGCTGCTGAAGGTCGGGGCGTCGTAACGCCCCGCACGCATCAGGTGAGCTCGCTCATCACGCCGCGCTGATAGGCCGGGCGAGCGCGCAGTTGCTGATACCAGCGCTCCATGTTCGGCCGTGGGCGGCGGGCGATCGGCATCTCGAACCAGCCATAGGCGAAGCTGCCGAGCGGGATATCGCCGAAGCCGAACGCGTCGCCGGAGAGGTAAGGCTGGTGCGCCAACGTCTGTTCAATGATATCGAAGTGTTTTTCCAGCGTGGCGGTCGCCGCTTCTATTTTCGCCATGTCGCGCAGCTCCGGTGCGGTGCGGATCAGGCCCCAAAAGACGATGGTGAAGGCCGGAACGATGGTTGAGGTGGTCCAGTCCATCCATTTCTCGGCGGCGGCGCGCGCCTGCAGATCTTGCGGATAGAACGTCGCGTCGCCGAATTTCGCTGCCAGGTAGCGCACGATGGTGTTGGACTCCCACAGCACGAAGTCATCGTCCTGCAGCAGCGGCACCAGGCCGTTCGGGTTCAGCGCGCGGTAACTCTCTTCGTTGACCTTGCCGAACGCGCCGCCGGCGTTGATGTGGGTATAGCTCAGCCCCAGTTCGGCGGCGCACCACAGCACCTTCCTGACGTTGTTCGAATTCTCACGACCCCAAATGGTCAGCATGGGATAACTCCGTTAGCGGATTAAAGACCCTTAATACCTACGCCACAATGCGCTTTTTGTCACACCGCAGGGCATTTTTTGTCTGCCGATCAACGCTCCCAGCGGCACACTTCCCAGCCGTGCTCCGCCGCTAGCGCGCTCAACTCGCTGTCGGGGTTGATCACCGTGGCGCTGTCGACGAATTGCAGCATCGCCTTGTCGTTGAGGGAGTCACTGTAGCCGTGGCTGTGCTCGAACTTCAGGTGCGGATGCTGCGCAAGCCAGTGCTGCAGGCGGATCACCTTGCCCTGTTGGTAGGTCATGGTGCCGTAGGTGTGGCCGGTGAAGCGACCGTCGCTGATTTCCACGCCGATCGCCAGCGCATCGTCGGCGCCGAGCTGTTCGGCGATCGGCGCCACCAGGTGCTCGCCGGTGGCGGAGATCACCAGGATGCAGTCGCCGCGTTCGCGGTGCCACTGCAGGCGCTCACGGGCGGCGGGATAGACGCGCGGCAGGATATCGCGGCGAATGTAGCGTTGCACCCAGCCGGCCACGGTTTGCACGCTCAGGCCGGTCAGCGGCGCCAGCGTGGCCTGCATGTAGTCCTCCATCGACAGCTTGCCCTGATAATAGAGCTGCATCAGCTGCTGCTCCTGCAGTTCCAGCTCCGCCGGCGCGAAGCCCTGGCCGACCAGCCAGCGGATCCACAGGCTGGCGCTGTCATCGTCAATCAGGGTTTCATCCAGGTCGAATAAGGCTAAATCCATCAGTATTTCTCCGGCAGGCAGGGTATGAGGTCGTTTACAGGATAGCGGATAGCGCCCATCGCCAGCCAGCGGCGTCGGCGAAATTGCGCAGAGCATAAGAAACATTGATGACGGTTTTGCGACAGTTTGTTGAACGTTTGCATAACTTAGAACGCAACAATATTGGCCGCTCCGGCGAGCGCGGTGATAACTATGGGGCAAACGCAGCTACCCGCTGGGGAGTGACAATGTTGATTATTCGTCTGTATGGCAGCCCGATCGTGATCGGGGAAGAAGAGGAACCGCATGATGACGCATCTGACGACGCTGAAGACGCTGCCGCTGCTGGATCTTTCGCAGCTTGACGGTGATGCGCGCCAGCGGCGCGCCTTTCTCGACGATTTGCGCGCGGCGGCCCGCGACGTCGGTTTTTTCTATCTGCGTGGGCACGGCGTAGACGGCGCGTTGAATGCGCGACTGCAGCACGCCGCGCGGCAATTTTTCGCCCTGCCGGAAGCCGACAAGCTGGCGGTGCAGATGGTGCATTCGCCGCACTTTCGCGGTTACAACCGGGCGGCGGCGGAGCTCACGCGCGGGCAGCCTGACTGGCGCGAGCAGTTCGATATCGGCGCCGAACGCCCGGCGCTGACGTTGTCTGACGACACGCCACGCTGGGCGCGCCTGCAGGGGCCAAACCAGTGGCCGGCAGCGCTACCGACGCTGAAACCGCTGCTGCTGCAGTGGCAACAGGCGATGACCGCCATGTCGCTGCGGCTGCTGCGCGCTTTCGCTTTGGCGCTGTCGCTGCCGGAGCAGGCGTTCGATCGCTTGTACGGCGAGAAGCCCAATGAGCACATCAAACTGATCCGCTATCCGGGGCGGGATACTACCACCAGCGCACAGGGCGTTGGCGCGCACAAGGACTCCGGGTTTCTCAGCTTCCTGCTGCAGGACGCGCAAAAAGGGCTGCAGGTGGAGGTGAGCGAAGGGCGGTGGATAGACGCGCAGCCGCGTGAAGACACTTTCGTGGTGAACATCGGCGAGCTGCTGGAGCTGGCGACCAACGGCTATCTGCGCGCCACGGTGCACCGGGTGGAGACGCCGCCGGCGGGGCGCGACAGGTTGTCGATCGCGTTCTTCCTCGGCGCACGGCTGGACGCGGTGGTGCCGCTGTATCAACTGCCGCCGCCGCTGGCGGCGCAGGCGCGCGGCCCGGCCAGCGATCCGCTCAACCCGCTGCTGCGCGACGTGGGGTATAACTACCTGAAAGGCCGCATCCGTTCCCACCCCGATGTGGCACAGCGCTTTTATCGGGACGTCATCGGCGTCTGAACATCAGGCACAAAAAAGCCCGGCACACCGGCCGGGCTGATGGCGATTGATTCGGCGATTATTCCGCCAGCGCCTGCTGCAGATCGGCGATCAGATCTTCCACATCCTCAATCCCCACCGACAGGCGCACCAGCTGCGGCGTGATGCCGGTTGCCAGGCGCTGTTCCAGCGGAATGGAGGCGTGCGTCATGCTGAACGGCTGGCTAATCAGGCTTTCCACGCCGCCCAGGCTTTCCGCCAGGGTGAACAGGCGCGAACGCTGGATGACCCGACGCGCATAGGCGTCGTCGCCTTTCAGCCGTACCGAGATCATGCCGCCGAAGCGCGTCATCTGGCGTGCCGCCAGCTCATGCTGCGGATGGCTCGGCAGGCCAGGGTAATAGACGTTTTCCACCTGCGGCTGGCTCTCCAGCCACTGGGCGATGCGCAGCGCGCTGTCGCTGTGGCGCTGCATGCGCAGGGCCAGGGTGCGAATGCCGCGCAGCGTCAGGAAGCTGCTAAACGGATCGAGAATGCCGCCGACCGCGTTTTGCAGGAAGCCGAGCTGCTCCGCCAGCGCCGGGTTATCCCCCACCGCCGCGACGCCCGCCACCACGTCGGAGTGGCCGTTGAGGTATTTGGTGGCGGAGTGCACCACCACGTCAAAGCCCAGATCCAGCGGACGTTGCAGATACGGCGAGGCGAAGGTGTTGTCCGCCACGCTGATGAGCTGATGCTTTTTGGCGATCGCGGCGATGGCGCTCAGATCCGCCAGCTTGAGCAGCGGGTTGGTCGGCGTTTCGACCCAGATCATTTTGGTATCCGGTTCGATCGCCTGTTCCAGCCCGGCGAGATCCGCCGGCGACACGTAAGTCACGCGCAGGCCGGCGGTGCGGCTGCGCACTTTTTCCAGCAGGCGATAGGTGCCGCCGTACAGGTCGTCTACCGCGATCAGGTGGCTGTCTTTATCGAGCAGCTCCAGCACCGTGGAGCAGGCCGCCAGACCGGAGGCGAAGGCGTAGCCGCGGCTGCCGCCTTCCAGTTCGGCGATGGCGCTTTCCAGCGCGGTGCGCGTCGGGTTGGCGCTGCGGGAGTATTCGTAGCCGGTATGCTCGCCCGGTGCCGGTTGGGCGTAGGTGGAGGTGGCGTAAATCGCCGGCATCACTGCGCCGGTCGCGTCCGGGGTGTAACCGGCGTGAACGGTCAACGTATCAAACTTGGCCATAATGGGTCCTTATTAACGTAATTTTTGGCGCCAGGCGTTAAGCACGTCTGTGCGGGTAATCAGGCCGAGGAAGCGCTCGCCGTCGAGCACCACCGCGACGTGGCCATGGTTGAAGGTGGCCTGTAATTCCTCGTAGCCGGCTTCCTTTTGCAGCGTCTGGACCTGCTTGGTCATCGCGCTGCCGGCCGGCAGGCTGAAGTGGGCGGCGTCGGCCTGGACGGCGTTCAGCAGATCCCACTCATCGATCAATCCGACGACCCGATCGCCTTCCAGCACCGGTAGCTGCGAGATGTCGTACAGCCGCATGCGGGCGTGCACGATCGCCAGCGTGTCGTCCGGCGCGGCGGAAACGGCGGCGCCTTCGTCGTGGCGATAGGCGATCAGATCGCGCAGATCGCCGTGCTGCGGTTTGCTCAGCAGGCCCTGCTCCAGCATCCAGTGGTCGTTATACATTTTAGACAGGTATTTGTTGCCGCTGTCGCAAACGAAGGTCACGACCCGCTTGGGTTCGGTTTGCGCGCGGCAGTAACGCAGAGCGGCGGCCAGCAGGGTGCCGGTGGACGATCCCGCCAGCACGCCTTCCTTGCGCAGCAGATCGCGCGCGGTGGTAAAGGCCTCCGCGTCGCCGATGCGGTACGCGTGGCGGACCTGGTCAAAGTCGCTGAGCGGTGGGACGAAGTCTTCGCCGATGCCCTCAACTAACCAACTGCCCGCTTCGCCGATGTGGCCGTTGTCGAGATAGTCCGCCAGGATAGAGCCGGCAGGGTCGGCGAGCACAAATTCCGTCTGCGGCGAAACGTCGGCGAAATAGCGGCTCAGCCCGCCCAGCGTGCCGCCGGAGCCGACACCGACGACGATAGCGTCCACGTCATGCTCCATCTGCTGCCACAGTTCGGGCGCGGTAGTGGTCGTATGGGCCGCCGGATTGGCCGGGTTGTTGAACTGATCGATATAAAAGGCGCCGGGGATCTCTCCAGCGAGGCGTTTGGCGTAATCCTGATAGTAAGCCGGGTGCCCTTTGCCGACGTCCGAACGGGTCAGCAGCACTTCCACGCCCAGTGCGCGCAGGTGGAAGATCTTTTCGCGGCTCATCTTGTCCGGCACCACCAGCAGCAGCTTATAGCCTTTCAGCGCCGCTACCAGCGCCAACCCCAGGCCGGTATTGCCGGCGGTGGCTTCGATGATGGTGCCGCCCGGCTGCAGTTTGCCGTCGCGCTCGGCCTGTTCGATCATCGACAGCGCGACGCGGTCTTTGATCGAACCGCCGGGGTTTTGGTTCTCCAGCTTGACGAACAGCCGGCATGGGCCGGTATCGAACTGGGTCAGTTCCAGCATCGGGGTATTGCCAATCATCTCGATGACGGAATGGGGGATCGCCATGACTCATCTCCAGGATTATTCGGTATAAAAGTCGTTGTGCGGATGATAGCGCTGAGGATAAGCGCTTTAAAAAGAACAAATAACGGTTCTATATGCCATTATGGAATATATTAATCTTTTTTGGACGTATGGAAGCGCAGATGTTTAGCGGTGCAGATGCTTGGCCGTTTAGCCGTGGGTGGGTGCAAAAATGCGCGTCACGATGTTTTTTTAAACGATCAGCAGGGGCCTGCGTACAGTTATGTAAAAATGCTGAAAATTCACGCTAAACCCTGCAAAAATAAGATAAATCACATAAACTCACAGCAAGGGCATTTTCGGTGCGTTGTGTTACCCGCTATGGGCGCCGCAGGGGGTTGCGGCCGGCATGCGCGCACCGGGCCACTCTCGCTGGTTGGCTTAAAACGTGAACATGTTTGAAAGTTAACGCTATTTCAATGGTTTGAATGGACACTCTGGCGACGTCATGATGAAAAAAAACTTATCCACTTCCCTGAAAAAACTGACCTTCAGCGTAGGCATCCTGTTGCTGGCTGCCCCGGCCGTGCGCGCCGCCGAGCCGCCGGCGCCGCCGCAGGTAGACGCCAAGGCCTACATTCTGATGGATTACAACAGCGGCAAGGTGCTGACCGAAGGCAATGCCGACACCCGTCTCGATCCCGCCAGCCTGACCAAGATCATGTCCAGCTACGTGATCGGCCAGGCGATCAAGGCCGGCAAGATCAAGCCGGAAGACATGGTCACCGTCGGCAAAGACGCCTGGGCGCCCGGTAACCCGGCGCTGCGCGGCTCTTCGCTGATGTTCATCAAGCCTGGCGATCAGGTGCCGGTGCTGGAACTGAATAAGGGTATCGTGATCCAGTCGGGTAACGATGCCAGCATCGCGCTGGCAGACTACGTGGCGGGCAGCCAGGATTCGTTCGTTGGCCTGATGAACAACTATGCCAAATCCCTGGGCCTGCAGAATACCCACTTCCTGACGGTGCACGGCCTGGATGC
This sequence comes from Serratia bockelmannii, assembly GCF_051803255.1. Classification (NCBI taxonomy): domain Bacteria; kingdom Pseudomonadati; phylum Pseudomonadota; class Gammaproteobacteria; order Enterobacterales; family Yersiniaceae; genus Serratia; species Serratia bockelmannii. The sequence continues at coordinate 1,680,531 of NZ_CP196512.1, forward strand.
GGAAGGGCAGTACAGCACCGCGCGTGACATGGCGCTGTTGAGTCAGGCGCTGATCCGCGACGTGCCGGACGAATACGCGCTGCATAAAGAGAAAGAGTTCACCTTCAACAAGATCCGCCAGATTAACCGCAACCGTCTGCTGTGGAGCAGCAACCTGAACGTCGACGGTATCAAGACCGGTTACACCAGCGGCGCCGGCCACAACCTGGTGGCGTCCGCTACCGACGGACCGATGCGTCTGATCTCGGTGGTTTTAGGCGCGCCGAGCGATCGCGTGCGCTTTAGCGAAAGCGAAAAGCTGCTGACCTGGGGCTTCCGCTTCTATGAAACCGCGACGCCGATCAAGGCCGATAAACCGTTCGTCACCCAGAAAGTGTGGTTCGGCGACGTCAGCGAAGTGCCGCTTGGCGTGGCGAAAGACGCCTCGGTCACCATTCCGAAAGGGCAGATGAAAAACCTGAAGGCCAGCTACAAGCTGACCCAACCGACGCTGGAAGCGCCGCTGGCGAAAAACCAGGTGGTCGGCACCATCGATTTCCAGCTGGACGGCAAAACCATCGAACAGCACCCGCTGGTGGTGATGCAAGAGGTGAAAGAGGGCAACTTCTTCAGCCGCATCTGGGATATGGTGATGATGAAGCTGAGCCAGTGGTTCGGCGGGATCTTCGGCTGAATAGCCTGATGTAAGGAGCGCCCCGGGCGCACCATCCTCGACCAAGCCGCAACGGAGACGTTGCGGCTTTTTTTCGCGAGTTTCTGCGGCGCGGTGATTAAAAGTAGTCCACCAGCATGGTGGCGCCGCTGGTGAAATCGCCTTCCGCCAGGGTGACGGCGCTGTTTTTTACCGGCACCGCATCAAGCGTCGGCGGATTGGCGTAGTCGATGTCCAGCGGCGTATTGATGGCGAAGGCCTTACCGTTGGCCAACAGCTTGATGCCCAATCCATTGACGCTGCTGGTTAACACGCTGCCGTCGAAGGCCGCCGCGCCGCCCATGATCTTCATTTTCAGCTGGCGGCTGTTATCCAGAAACTCGCATTTGATGCTGTAATCGATGCGTTGCATATAGCGGTTGCCGTCGATGCGCTTGATGCCGACCTTGCCGAAGTCGATATCGATGGTGCGCCCGTCGTTGATCACGCAAGGCGGAGGCGCCACTACGGTGGCGGTGATGTTGACTTTGGTGCCCTGATCGGCGGCCTGAGCGGCCGAGCTAATCAATTCCAGCGCCAACAGCAGGGCGCAGCCCGTTTTTATCGTCATGTTCATTCTGGCTCCCGTCTCAAGGTGCGCTGAAGATCAGCGTGGCCGAGCCCGACAGCGGACCGGTGGCGATACTGGTGTAAGGGACATTGTTCTTCACCGGCACAAAGGTCACGGTATCGTTACCTAGGCCGTTGACGATGCGTGTTCTGAAGGCATTGTTGGGTTTCACCACCGCGCCGTTATACACCATCGCCACGCCGACGTTAGGATTGGTGGTCTTGATAAAATCGCTGGAGAAGCCGCTGGCATCGCTGACCATGCGGATCAGAATATCCTGCGTCGCACTCTGATCGTCGCACTGGTAGCTGAGCGCTTTGTCCTGTTTGATCTGGGCATCGCTGGCGCTTTGAGTCAGAAAGTCCTGGCGGATCTGACCAAAATCGACATTAATCTGCTGGCCGTTGTTAATGGTGCAACTGGTGGTGACGAAGTAGGCGTCGTTGTCGGCGATCAGGCGCCAGCGATAAACGCCGCACTGCGGACAACCCGGCTGATCGTTGGTCTGAATAAAGTTGATTTGGCCGATGACGTCGCCCTTGTTCACCTTGATGTCCGGCGTTGGGAAACGGTTCAACACGATATAGACCCGGATGGCGACAGACTGGGTCTGCAAGCCGGTGAGGCTGAGTACGCTGATGCCGGCAGGCACCGGGGAGTTATAGTCGCTGCCGTTGATGGTGGTGCCGCTGCCGATCGAGCCAAAAATCGCGCCGTTCATCGACAGCGCCGGGCTATCGGTTTTGAGATAGTCGTACCAGCTCGCGACGTCGTTTTTACAGGTGACCTGGCTGACGTTGACGATTTCGTTTTTGCCATAAGAAAGCTGTGGCCCGATGCGTACCCGGACGTCAACCGGCGTGGTCGAGCCCCCGGGTGGAATCAGTCCGCCATCGGACGTGCGGCAGGTAAATGCGTTGGCGTTGCCAAGCAGCAGGAAGAAAGAGAGTGCCAGGCAGCAACGTAAAAATAGCAGGGCTGTTTTTCTCACGATAATATCCCGATATATATAAATGGTGTGCGGCGTTACTCCGCAATGAAATATTGCCAATCAGGCCAGCTGGCCCTATTTATTCCGTTAAAGGAGAGTGAGATGCATCTTTGTTGGGTATGCCGTTGTTATCACCACCGTCCAGCAACGCGGTGGGATACCACCTCAACGAGTTGTTGATGGAGCCGTCCGTCACAATCACTTCTTGTCGGGCGACAAGATCCAATAACAGCCGTCGAGCCCGGTAAACACCGACGTTGACGGCATTGGCCAGTTGCCGCGTCGAGAGCCACTGCTGCTGTGGCGGCGGCCCGGCGACGGGACATTGACGGGGCGATTGCGCGAATAATGTTTGCAGCAGATCGTGCTGCAATTGCCGTATTTCCTTTTGTTTCGGAGATAACGCTTCCATAGCACTTCCTCTGTATTCCGATTGCCGTATTCCTAAGAAAAAACAAACATTCGCCGCCTACCAACAACGAGGTAAAACGCGAACAAAGAAAATTCCTATCTATTTATCAGGATTGAAAAAAAAGGCGTTGCCCGCCCCGTTTTTACCTATGTTCAGGCAGGGGTGGCGTCACGCAGAAACCTAAAATTTTGGTTTATTATATTCACAAAGTGCCACTTTGCGATCTGATTACTTGTGAATCTCGCAAAAACAGGATATTGCTCTATAAAAGTATTTTTTACGATCTATGAGCCTAAAAATAACAGTAAATTAACTTTAATTAGGAAATAAATTGCGAATGTTCGCCTTGATCAAAAAAAGCCTTTTTTTGCTGAGAGGCATTTGCCAGAATATTCATCGCCGGACAAGAAGGGCGGATTAGAAAGTATTGGCCCCTGCTCGTTGTGGTTTCGTTTATTTTTATAGGACGAATTCATTAATGGGTGGGCCGCTGCAGACTTACCGTTATCGACTTTTTATTGTCGGTGCCTTTGGGTTTTGGCAGTTAACCAACTAGCAAGATGCTAAAGAATCAGGGCTGCGCACATATAAGCGCGAGCAGGTTTCCTGTTGCTCTTTTTCTTGATTGGAATATGCATTTTTTCTTATAAGGAATATAGGTTCTATGAAACTTAACAAAATCATGATGGCTGCAGTGATTGCATTTGGCGCAAGTTCTTTTGCACAGGCAGCCGATCAGGGACACGGTAAGGTCACTTTCACGGGCTCTATTATTGATGCGCCATGCTCTATTGCGCCTGAGTCGATCGATCAGACCGTAGATCTGGGCCAGGTGTCCAACGTGGCGTTGAAAAACGGCGGCAAATCCAACCCGCGTCCGTTTGAAATCAAGCTGGAGCAGTGCGACATCACCACCCTGAAAACCGTTAAAACCACCTTCAGCGGCGTAGCATCGTCTACCGATAAGGATCTGCTGGGCATCGCGGGCACCGCCAGCGGCGCCGGCGTAGCCATCTCTTACAACGGCCAGCCGATCAAATTGGGTGAAGCGACTACCGCGCAGACCCTGAACACCGGTAACAACACCCTGCATTTCGCCGCCTACCTGCAGGGCGAAGGCGCTTCCGCCGCCATCGTTCCGGGTGACTTCACCGCCGTAGCCGATTTCACCCTGGCTTATCAGTAAGTGAGTCCGAAGGCTTAATCAACCAGGCATGGGGTTCGCCGCATGCCTGGTGAATCTCCCTGTCAAAGGAATGTCGCGATGTTTTTACCAAGGAATCGAGCGGGTGCCGTTCTTTTGGCGTCGTTGGCGTTTGCGCCCGGCTATGCAACTTCCGCCGCGCAGGGGTGGGGCAAGGTCAGCATGCACGGCGCCATTATCGACACCGCCTGCGCCATTGCCGCCGGCAGCCGCGATCAGACGATCGATATGGACACTCTTCCTCTCGGGCAGATCATTCGTGACGGCCAGGGGATGACCAAACCTTTCAGTATTGAATTGGTCAACTGCATTTTGGAACGGCCGGAAAACAAACCTGATTGGAAATTCTTTCAGGTCACGTTTGATGGTTATGCGGAAGGCGCTCTGTTTGGCGTACAGGGCGAGGCGCGCGGCGTCGCATTGAAGATAAAAGACAGCAACGGCACGCCGGTTATTCCAGGGAAACCCTTACCGATGGAAGGAATAATACCGGGAAATAGAGTGCTGAATTATTCCATGACGTTGATGCCGAATCATCAGCCGTTGAAGGCGGGAGCGTATTTTTCCACAGTGCGTTTTAAGCTGGATTATTTTTGATTTTTTCTCGTACTGACGGTTAATTCGTTATTGAAAGGACTTTTATTATGCTTTCACCGGCAGGGAAGTTATTTCGTCTTCAAGCTTTGGGGCTCTGTGTTGCCCTTTCTCTGGGAAATCCGATCGCGTTGGTCTATGCCGCCGACGTTATTCAATTCAATACTGACGTATTAGACATCAACGATCGTAAAAATATCGATCTGAGCCAATTTACGCGCAGCGGCTACATCATGCCGGGCGTTTATACCATGGTGGTGCACGTCAATAAGAACGACCTGCCGGAACAGCCGGTGACGTTTTTGGCACCTGAGAACGATCCTAAAGGCAGCGAAGCCTGTCTTTCGCCGGAATTGGTCAACCAACTGGGGCTGAAAGAAAAACTGTTAAGCACGCTGAACTGGACGCACGGCGGCCGTTGCCTTGACGCCTCGAGTCTGGCGGGGATGGAAGCCCGCGGCGATCTTGCCAGCTCCTCGTTGTATCTCAACATTCCTCAGGCCTATCTGGAATACAGCTCGGAAAACTGGGACCCGCCTTCGCGCTGGGATGACGGTATTCCTGGGCTGCTGTTTGACTATAACGTTAACGCCCAAACGCAAAAACACCAGAAAGGCGGCAGCAGTTACAGCCTGAGCGGCAACGGCACCGGCGGCGCCAACCTGGGCGCCTGGCGTCTGCGCGCCGACTGGCAGGCTAACCTCAACCATCAGACCGGTTCTTCTCAGCCTACCGATAAACAGTTCGACTGGAGCCGCTATTACGCCTACCGGGCGATCCCGGCGCTGCGTTCGCGGTTGACGATGGGTGAGGATTACCTGAACTCCGACATTTTCGACAGTCTGCGCTTTACCGGTGTCAGTCTGCGATCCGACGACAGCATGTTGCCGCCCAACCTGCGCGGCTATGCGCCGGAAGTGACCGGCGTGGCGAAAACCAACGCTAAGGTGGTGGTCAGCCAGCAGGGGCGTGTGCTGTATGAAACGCAGGTGGCGGCGGGGCCGTTCCGCATTCAGGACATCAATGACGCCGTTTCCGGCGAGCTGGACGTGCGCGTCGAAGAGCAAGACGGCAGCGTGCAGGAGTTCAAGATGAACACCGCCAACATCCCTTATCTGACGCGCCCGGGTACGGTGCGTTACAAGCTGGCGACGGGCAAACCGTCGGAGTGGGGGCACCATCTGCGCGGGCCGATGTTTGGCACCGGCGAGTTCTCCTGGGGGATCAGCAACGGCTGGTCGTTGTACGGTGGGGGCATCGCCGGCGGCGATTATAACGCGCTGTCGCTGGGGATCGGGCGCGATCTGATGGCGCTGGGGGCGCTGTCGTTCGATGCCACGCAGTCGCGTGCGCGTTTGCCGCAGGATGGCACGCTGACCGGCGGTTCGTACCGGCTGAGCTATTCGAAGAACTTCGATGAATACGACAGCCAGGTCACCTTTGCCGGTTACCGCTTCTCCCAGGAAGATTTTATGAGCATGGGGGACTACCTCGATGCGCGTTACGAAGGGGGACGCAGCGGCAAGAGCAAGGAGATGTACACCATCACCTTCAACAAACAGTTCCGCGATCTGGGGCTCAGCACCTATCTCAACTACAGCCACCAAACCTACTGGGATCGGGCGCCGAACGATCGTTACAACCTGATGGTATCGCGCTACTTCGATATCGGCGATTTCAAGAACGTCAGCGTTTCGCTGTCGGCCTATCGCAACCGTTACAACGAGCGCAACGACGACGGGATGTACCTGTCGCTGTCGCTGCCCTGGGGCAGCGCCGGGACGCTCAGTTACAACATGACGCTCGATCGCGAAGAGAACGCCCATCGGGTCGGGTACTACAACCGGGTTGATGAACACAACAACTATCAGATCAGCGCAGGCGCCGCGCGCAGTGGGGCGACGGCCAGCGGGTATTACAGCCATCAGGGCGATATGGCGCAGATCAATGCCAACGCCAGCTACCAGGCCGGCCGGTACAGCGCCGTCGGCATCGGCGCGCAGGGCGGCCTGACGATGGCGGCGGAAGGAGCGGTGCTGCACCGCGTCAATACGCCGGGCGGCACGCGCTTGCTGCTCGATACCGAAGGCGTCGCCGGTGTACCGGTACGTGGCTATGGCAGTACGGTGCTGACCAACCGTTACGGCAAGGCGGTGGTGGCGGATGTGAACAGCTACTACCGCAATAAGGCCAGCATCGATCTCAACAGCCTGAGCGACAACGTCGAGGCGACGCGTTCGGTGGTGCAGGCCACGTTGACCGAGGGGGCCATCGGCTACCGCAAGTTCGAGGTGATTGCCGGCGAGAAGGCGATGGCGATCGTCAAGCTGGCGGACGGCAGCGAGCCGCCGTTCGGCGCCACGGTGCTGAACGCCCGTAAGCAGGAGACCGGCATCATCAATGACGGCGGCAGCGTTTACCTGTCCGGCCTCAACCCCGGCGAGCGCATGAGCGTGCACTGGAACGGCGCGGCGCAGTGTGAAATCCAGCTGCCGGCGCCGCTGCCGGCCGAAATGTTGATGAATACGCTGCTGCTGCCTTGCCGTCCTCTCACCGGTAACAAGCCGGCGGAGAACGCCAACTGACATACACCCGGCGGAGTGCGCTCCGCCGCTAAACCGCCGGGGCGGGCTCGCCCGCTTCCGGCCGACTGGAACCGTGAAGACATGATGAATCTGACTATGACCAGAAAGACCGTTTTCCTTGTGAGCCCGCTCGTCGCCGCGTTGGCGATCGGCGCGGTCAGCCTGCCCGCTCATGCGGCTATCGCGCTGGATCGCACGCGTGTGATTTTCGACGGCGACCTGAAAACGGTCAGTCTCAACATCAGTAACCAGAACAAACAGTTACCTTATCTGGCGCAGGGATGGATCGAAGACGATCGCGGCAACAAAATCCAAAACCCTTTTACCGTGCTGCCGCCGGTGCAGCGGGTGGAGCCGGGCAAACCGAGCCAGGTGAAGATCCAGTCGCTGCCGGCAGCACGTCAGCTGCCGCAGGACAGGGAGACGCTGTATTACTTCAACCTGCGCGAGATCCCGCCGCGCAGCAATAAGCCGAACACACTGCAGATAGCGCTGCAGACGCGCATCAAAATGTTTTATCGCCCGGCGGCGCTCGCCCCGAAAAAGAACGCCGCACCGTGGCAGGAGCAGCTGACGCTGACCCGGCAGGGCGACAAGTACGTGGTGAACAACCCGACCCCTTATTACGTGACGATCGTTGAGGCGAGCGCCGGCAAGGGCGGGAAAGGGGCCACCGGCTTTGAACCGTTGATGGTGGCGCCGAAGGCCAGCGCCCCGCTGAACGTCTCCGCCGCGAGCCTCGGTAGCGGCCCGTCGCTGGCGTACATCAACGATTACGGTGGTCGGCCGCAGTTGAACTTCCGCTGCGCCGGCAATGCCTGCCAGGTCGTACCGGTCGCCAAATGACGATCCGCGCGCAAGCAGGGAAGACAGAGTGAACACAGCGGAGTGAACGAATCATGCAACGAAAGATCCCCATGCTGTTGGGAAAGGCCTATGAACGTCATCAGCGACGCACTATCGGCCTGACGGTGTTGGCCGCGCTGATGGTACCGCTGACGGCAGGCACGATGCTGATGCTGATGCCGCCGGCCCGCGCGGTGGACAACTGGGACGTGGAGGGCGCGAATGGCACGCTCCACGTCTACGGCGCGTTAACGGAAAGCGCCTGCAGCCTGGAAATGACCACCGCTCGTCAGGAGGTTTGGCTGGGGGAGACCGGAACGGCGCACTTCCAGCGTCCGGGCGATCGCGGCACGCCGGTCGCCTTCGAGCTGACGCTGAAAGACTGTCTGCGGGCGCCGGCGAGCAACCGCGACGCCTGGACTGGGGTTCTGGCCTGGAGCGGCAGCCAGCCTGCGGTGTCCGTCGCGTTTTCCGCGCCGACGGATGACGACGCGCCGGGTCTGGTCAGGGTGGCTGGCGTCACCGGATTGGGGTTGCAGTTGGCGGATGCCCGCGGCCTGCCGGTCCGCCTCGGCGCGCGCAACAAACCGATCTTGCTGACGCCGGGGCAAAACACCCTGACGTATACGGTGACGCCGGTGCGCACCCCGGCGACGCTGAGCGCCGGCGCTTACCGCGCGGCGATCGATTTCCGTCTTTATTACGACTAATACGCCGCTTGCGCCTGGTAGGCGCAAGCACAACCAAAGGGAGTGGCGTCATGCGCGCGACAGAGACGAACCGGCGCCGAAGCGCGCTGCTGGGAGCCGGCATGGTCATGCTGGCCGGCATGATGGCGCAGCCGGCGGCTGCGGCGGAAAACATGCGCTTTCACGGTACGCTGGTGGCCGAGCCGTGTGTCATACAACCGGGGGATGAGGACATCCAACTGGATTTCGGCACCATCGTCGACAAATACCTGTACCTGAACACCCGCACCCACAGCCAAACCTTCGCGTTGCACCTGACTGAATGCGATCTCAGCCTGGGCAATACGGTGGCCATTACGTTTACCGGCACCGAGAACGCCAAACTGCCCGGCCTGTTGGCGCTGGATACCGGCAGCCTGGCCTCGGGGATCGGCATCGGGCTGGAGGACAGCACCGGCAAGGCGCTGCCGCTCAATCGCGCCAGCGATAAATTCCGCCTGAATGCCGGCAACACCACGCTCACGCTGCAGGCCTATGTGCAGGGGGAGCCGGAGGCCATCCAAACGAAGTCCATCGGCCGCGGCACCTTCAGCGCGGTGGCCACCTTTACGTTGGAATACGAATAAGCGTCTACAAGGACAAAAAACGCAATGATGATAAAGCCCCTCAATCGCGCCCTGCGCATGGGCCTGCTGTGCCTGTTGGCGTTGAGCGCCGCCGCCTGTCAAAACCAAAAGTCGGGCAAGCCCGCCGTGAACACCAAAAATCAGGCTGTGCAAGCTCCGTCAGAAGAGGCTTTGCGCAAGCAGCGTGAGGCCGAGCAGCTGCAGCAGTGCCAGCAGCAACTGGGTGCATTGCGCACGATCGACGAGAAACAGTATCAGCGCTACAAACAGGCCTTCGACAGCCTGATGAGCGGCGCTTCGCAGTACGCCAACCTGCGCGCCAGGGTAAACGGCGACACGCAGGAGACGGTGGATGCGCTGTATCGCTACAAGGTCAACTATCTGTGCGCCGGGGTGAATCAGGCGGTGCTAACCGGGCTGGCGGATCGCGGGGAGCAGGTTAAATGAGGCTGCGCCTGCTGGGCTGTGCGGCTCTGCTGTTCACCGGCGTCGCGCAGGCGGACGACGGCGTGCCGGCGCTGCTGCAGTTTGCCGAGCAGTATCAACGGCAGAACACCGCGCCGAAGAGCGAAAACGCGGCGCCCGCCGACCGCGAGGCGGGGCAAAAAAAGCGTGAGCCGGCAAAGCGTCCGCCGGACACCCACCAGCCTGCTTCATCGGCCAAAGCTTTTACGCTGAGCCAGGAATTATTGACGCGTGACCAACAGCTGGCGCGCCAGCGAATGGAACTGACGATGTTGCGCCAGGAACTTACTGCGCTGCGGGCGGAGAAAGCGGCGCCACCCGTCGCAGCGTTGCCGGACTCGTCGACGCTTCAACAGTGGATTGCCGGGCTGGGCGCTGCCTGGCGAGGTTCGCCCGACGCGCAGCGCGCCGAGGCGCTGTTGCGTCAGGCGACGCAGGAAACCGCCAAAAGCAGAACGACGGCGGCGCAGGCCGAACGGCGCGTCACCGAACTTGAGTCTGCCGCGCAGGCATCGGCACAGACGCTTGCACAACGCCAACGCGAGCACCAGGAGGCGTTGCACGCTCTGCGCGCCGCGTTGGAAGAAAGCGAGCAGAAGCGGGCCGGTGAGCAGAAGGCGACTCAGCAGGCGCGCGAAGACCTGCTGGCGTTGCGTAAGCGGCTGCAATGGGAGATGACGCCGGAGCAGTTGAAGGATGAACGCAAGCGGTTGTCCTATGCGGCGGGCAGTGCGCTGGGGCGGGATATTCAGGGGTTGATGACGGAGCGTCAAAGCTGGGGGGTACCGGTGGACCGCGACAGCCTGTTGGCGGGCGTTATCGACAGCGTGGCGGGGCGTTTGCAGCTGCCGCCGGATGAACTGAATACGCTGACGGCGCAGGCGGATGCCGCCGCCGTGGCCGCGCGTGAGAAACGCGTTAACCAGCAGCGGCGGCGCGATGACGATTACCTGACGCAGTTCAGTCAACAAAAGGGCGTAAAGCAGTCGGCGATGGGCTTCTGGTATCGGGTGGATTACGCCGGGGAGGGCGCGCTGGCGCCAACGGCGGTGGTCGATGTCGTGGTGAAAGAGAAGCTGACCGACGGCACGGTGATCCAGGATATGGATCTGAGCGGCAAGGTGCTGTCGCAACCGCTGTCCGAATACCCGCCGCTGTTCCGGGAGGCGATAGGTCATCTGCACAACCACGGCTCGTTGACGATGGTCGTGCCGCCGGCGCTGGCCTACGGTGAAACCGGCTACCCGCCGAAGGTGCCGCCCAACGCCACCATGGTTTATGAATTGCGCATCGACAACAGCCAGGCGCCGGCGAAGGGCGTCCAGGCGGTTAAACGGGAAGCCGACACGGCGGGAGAACAGGGATGAACACGATGATAAAAATCGCGCTATTTGATGAGAATCGATACTTCAGCGCCGGTTGGCAAGAGGCCCTGGCGCTGCATTTCAGCACTTACGGCAAGCGCACGCTGTTAGTGGATGCGCGGCAGGTTCACGAAGCCGATTTGGTGTTCTGCTATTTTCCTCCCGGCGTGCAAAGCTGTTTTTGTCACCTCTCTGAGGCGCAGCCCGCGGGGCGTAAAACGCTGTATTTCTCGTTGCGAACGCCGGAGGGACGGCATAAACGCACCGTCGGTAACCGCTGCTCGCTGGAGGCTGGCGTCATCTACCACGATATGCCGTTGGTTTCGGCGCTGTATCAGGTGAGCGCCGAGCTGGAGCGGCGCAGCAAATGGCCGGGCAGACTGCGCTGTGGCAGGAGCTGCGTATGCCAACACCGGGGCCTGACGCTGCGCGAACAAGAGATCATGCGCTGCATGACGCGGGAGATGGGAGTCACGCAAATCGCCCGGATGCTGGACATTAGCGTGAAGACGGTCAGCAATCACAAGATGAGCGTCATGCGCAAAATGGGATTCCGGCGTAATGCCGAACTTTACGGCTGGCTGCGGCACAGCGCTCGTCCCGGGGCTGTGGGGCTTCGCGCGGGTATTCAGCCCGGCGTTGCGGCAGGAAAGGATCGCTATTGAAACGGCGCCGGCCAAGTCACACCGGCTGGCGCCTTAAGTACCTCGCCGTGGCGATCAGTTGCAGGCCACGACCTTGATCGCCAGCCCGCCCTGTGAGGTTTCGCGGTATTTGGCGTTCATGTCTTTGCCGGTCTCGTACATGGTTTCGATCACCTTATCCAGACAAACCCGCGGTTCGCTGGTCCGGCGCATCGCCATGCGTGCGGCGTTGACCGCCTTAACGGCGGAAATGGCGTTGCGTTCGATGCAGGGCACCTGAACCTGGCCGGCGAGCGGATCGCAGGTCAGTCCCAAATGGTGCTCCATGGCGATCTCCGCCGCGATGCACACCTGCGCCGGGCTGCCGCCGAGCAGCTCGGTCAACCCGGCCGCCGCCATCGAACAGGCCACGCCCACTTCCCCCTGGCAACCCACTTCGGCGCCGGAGATCGAGGCGTTCATCTTGTACAACGCGCCAATCACGCCGGACGCCAGGAAGTAGCGTGTGTAGGAGTTGGCGTTCACCGGGCGGATGAACTTGTCGTAGTAGGCCAGTACCGCAGGGATAATGCCACACGCGCCGTTGGTCGGCGCGGTGACCACGCGGCCACCGGCGGCGTTCTCTTCGTTGACCGCCAGCGCGAACATGTTGATCCAATCGACCACGTTCATCGGATCGATATTGTTCTTGTCGCCGGTCACCAGAATGCGTCGCAGCGCGGCGGCGCGGCGCGGCACTTTCATCGGGCCAGGCAGCAGGCCTTCGGTGTTGATGCCGCGCTCGATACCGGCGCTCATCACCTGCCAGACGTCGGCGAAATGCGCGTCGATGTCCGCTTTGCTGCGCAGCGCCAGCTCGTTCTGCATCACCAGGCCGGACAACGACAGCCCGGTGTCTTTGCAATGCTGCTGCAGATCGTGCGCCGATTTGAACGGGTAGGGCACCGGCGTGGCGCCCTCGGCGGACTGGCCGAAGTGTTCTTCGTCGACGATGAAACCGCCGCCGATCGAGTAATAGGTTTTGCTGTGCAGCAGGCGTTCACCGGCGAAGGCACGGATGCGCATGCCGTTTTCGTGCAGCGGCAGGTTGTCGCTGTGGAAATTCATGCCGCCGTGCAGCGGAAAATCCACCTCGTGGTGGCCGTTGGCCAGCGGCAGGCGGCCGCGCTGTTCCACGTCGCGGATAAAGCCCGGGATGCTGTCGATGTCCACGTCGTGCGGCAGGTTGCCGGCCAGGCCCATGATGATGGCGATGTCGGTGTGGTGACCTTTACCGGTCAACGACAGCGAACCGTAGACGTCGACCACCACGCGGGTGGTGTCCTGCAACTGCTGGTGGGCGATCAGATCGTCGACGAACTGTTTGCCGGCCTTCATCGGGCCAACGGTGTGGGAACTGGATGGGCCGATGCCAATTTTGAAAATATCGAAAACGCTGACCATGGTCTCGCCTCCTTCTTCAGGTTTCAGGCGGTGAATACGGGAAATGGGGGAGTGCGGGAGGGCCGGCGCGCAAGCGGCGCCGGCCGGGCGTGATTAGCCGAGCAGGCTGAACACGATAGCAGAGATGGCGATCAGACCCATCACAACCACGAACACGTTGCTGATGTGGCCGCTGTACTTGCGCATGGCAGGCACTTTACGAATGGCGTACATCGGCATCAGGAACAGCAGCATGGCGATGATTGGGCCACCCAGGGTTTCGATCATGCCCAGGATGCTTGGGTTCAGGGTGGCGACGATCCAGGTGGTCACCAGCATGAAGATAGCGGTCATGCGGTTCAACTTGGCGGTGCTGACGGTTTTGCCACGGCTCTTCATCGATTTGGCAACCAGACCGTTGAAACCTTCACGAGCGCCGAGGTAGTGGCCCAGGAACGATTTGGTAATGGCGACGAAGGCGATAACCGGCGCGATGTACTCGATCATCGGGTTGTTAAAGTGGTTAGCCAGGTAAGACAGAATCGAGATGTTCTGCGCCTTGGCTTCCGCCAGGTTTTCCGGCGTCAGGCTCAGCACGCAGCTGAACACGAAGAACATCACGGTCAGCACCATCATGATGTGTGCATAAGCCAGAATGCGGGAGCATTTCTTCTCGGCGTCTGCGCCGTACTCTTCGCGTTTGGCGACGGCGAAAGCGGAGATGATCGGCGAGTGGTTAAAGGAGAACACCATTACCGGGATTGCCAGCCACAGGGTCATGATCAGGCCGTGGCCCATGCCGGTACCGCTGCCGGACAGCGACACGTTTTCGAAGATGGCGCCGGTCCAGTTAGGGATCAGGTATACCGCCAGCAGCATCAGCACCGCCACGAACGGGAAGACCAGAATGCTCATGGTTTTCACGATGGCCTGCTCACCGAAACGCACGATGGTCATTAGGCCGACGATCAGGATCAGTGACAGAATGGCGCGCGGCGGCGACGTCATGCCCAACTGGTGGGTAATGAAGCTGTCGACGGTGTTGGTGATCGCCACGCTGTAAACCAACAGAATCGGGTAGATGGCGAAGAAGTACAGCAGGGTAATCAGTTTACCGGCGGTGATGCCGAAATGCTCTTCCACTACAGCGGTGATGTCTTCACCGGGATTTTTGCCGGACAGCACGAAACGGCACAGGCCGCGGTGGGCAAAGAAGGTCATCGGGAAAGCGATGATGGCCATGATGATCAGAGGAATCAAACCGCCGATGCCGGCGTTGATGGGCAAGAACAGGACGCCTGCGCCGATGGCGGTGCCGTACAGGCCCAACATCCACATGGTATCCGTTTTACGCCAGGTACTGCTGGAGCCCGAGGCCGCAGAGGCAATTGTGCCGGTCTGTGTAGTGTCCATAAATATCTCCGAAGTGAACACGAATTTAAAATTAAAAGGCAAAACTTAAGGTTAAACCGTCAAACGTCCTATTCAGGCAACGCTTGCGGTAAGAATCAGGTGTTGCTTGCGGGGATGTTTTGGCGTCCCCCTGGTTGTTTATTGTGTTCATTACCAAGGCACAGCGCCGGGTAATTCACTAAAGACTTTCCACCGTCACGGGTGATAAAAGTCGTTACCGCTGCCGACAGGTCATTGCCTGTCGATTTTTGTTGGCGGCAAGATAACGATTTACAGTAGAAACAACCGTGATCCTGCTCTCAAATGCGTAATATGTGCAGTTATCTGCTTTTTTATCGATTTTTCGCGCATTTGTTGCACATTTGTGTAAGATTTTGTGCTGAGAACGCTCTCATAAAATTTTCTACGATTATGCGGCTTGTACAATAATTAGCCGGATAAAGCGCTGTGCTCAGCAGCAAGCCGAGCAATATATTTTATGCGTGGTTTTGGATCTAGCGAAAAACCCGGATTAAGCAGTTTTAGTGATGTGGATCACATTATGTTTTAAGGTAAATTGAATTTATCTTTTTGTTTTTAATGATTTTTATTTAAAATTCACCGCTAGTAACGAAGGGAAATTACTTACGTGGTTAGCGGATAAAAATGCGTAACCATTCATCATATAAATAACAGATAGCTAACAGGTATTGGTGAGATTTGCTGCAATCGCGTAAACCGCCGTTTATTTAAACATCCTGGCCTTTGGCGCGATTTATCATATAAAAGCCATAAATAGCCGTTAATTCACCCAGCCGACCGCGTGTTTAGCCTGCGAAAAAATAATCACTCGGGTGAGCTGTTGCATTTTATTAACCTGATGTTGCGTGCGGATAAGCGAAAAACGCGAATTGATTGCGCATTATTTGTTCATTTTTGGGCGGGTAAAGAGGGATATCGAAGCGGTGCGCCGTCGGTTATGACGGCGCCGAAGGCGGATTAATAGCGGGTAGCGATGGCGTTGTCGTTGAAGAACGCCAGGAAGTCGGCGGCCGGTTGGCGGTCGGTGATCACCCGATCGAATTGTGTCAGGGGGCCGATGCAGGCCGGTTTGGTTTTGCCGAATTTGCTGTGGTCTGCCACCAGGATCTTTTGCTGCGCCATCGCCATCGCGCGATGCTTCATCTCCAGTTCGTCGAAGTTGAAGCAGGTGGCGCCGTGCTGCAGACTGAGGCCGGCGGCGGAGATAAAGGCGATATTCGGGCAGATATGATCGAGCTCGTTACGGCCGCTGACGCTGGAAAAGATGTAGTTGTTCGGCTTGAACTCACCGCCGCACAGGACCACTTTGCAGTTCGGTTTGTCCTGCAGCGCCAGGAAGGTGTTCAGCGAATGGCACACGGCGGTGAAGGTCAGTTCGTCGGCGATGGCGTCGATGATCGCCGGGGTGGTGGTGCCACAGTCAAAAAACACCGTGTCGTTTTCATTGATCAGCGGCGCTGCCAGCAGGCCGATGCGCCGTTTCTCCGTGACCTGTTTGGCTTTTTGATCGGAAACGAAGTAGTTGGTCACGCCGTTGCTGCGCGGATCGGTCACCACGTAGCCGCCGAGCAACACCACGGCCGCCGGTTCGGCGCTCAGATCGCGGCGAATGGTCATCTCCGAGACCCCCAGCAGCGCGGCGGCTTCTTTCAGGTGGATCTTGTCAGCGCGTTTTAACGCCTGAACTAACCGGTTGATACGTTCTTCGCGCCGCGTTTCCATAGATCCGTCTTCCCACAGGTAGTAGAGGTAAAGGGGCGTGCCGGCATTTCCGGCGCTAAACACAACAATGCGGGGCAATATCGGGCCGCATCAGCCGCCCGTATTGTCCCGCATCGGAGTGTATGGCCATGCCCGTCAGGGCAAGCCGACGATCAGTAGCTGCCCGCCGCCGGCTGGGCGCCGGATACGATGGCGACGCCGGAGCTGGTGCCGATGCGCGTGGCGCCGGCTTTAATCATCTTCTCGGCGGTGGTGCGATCGCGCACGGCGCCGGAAGCTTTCACGCCCATTTCGCTGCCCACAGTCTCACGCATCAGTTTGACGTGCTCTTCCCGAGCGCCGCCGGTGCTGAAGCCGGTGGAGGTTTTCACGAAGGCGACATCGAGTTCGCGACACATTTCACAAACCTGGACGATCTGCGCATCGCTGAGCAGGCAGGTTTCCAATATTACCTTCAACGGGATCGCCGCGCAAACCTCGCGCACGGCGGCGATATCGGCTTTCACTTCGTCCAGCAGGCCGCTTTTCAACCAGCCGACGTTGATCACCATATCGATCTCTTGCGCCCCGGCGGCGATCGCCGCTTTGGCTTCAAAGGCCTTGGCGACGGTCAGGCCGGCACCCAGCGGGAAACCGATCACCGAGCAGACTTTCACGGTGCTTTCTTGCAGCAGCTGGGCCGCCAGTGGCACGTAGCCGGAGTTGACGCATACCGCATAGAAGTTGTGCTGCTGTGCTTCTTCGCACAGTTTGGCGATCTGCATTTCGGTGGCGTCCATGGCCAGCAGGGTGTGGTCGACATAGCTGGCGTAATCGATGTTTTCGGTGGTCATCGCGGTTCCTTAGTGAGGTTAAGACAGTAAACGGAGTGAGGAATGTGAAAATAATAACATTCCGATGCCGATAAACCTAGTGCTGTTTAAAAAATGTCGATCCGATCGTCGCTATAATGCTGTTATAGGTATAGCTTAAAGGCGTTTCATTTGTTATTTAAATAACATTTTGTGGCTCGCGGCCTGCGCGGGCGAAACGTCGAGGGAAAAAAGATGAAGATCAACATCGATCTGGCTCCTGAAGCTTTCGGGGCGCATCGGCAGGAACTGTTCCGCAATGCGGATTTTGCGGTGAGCGCGCATCGCTGCGCAGAACGTGGGCCGATGTTAACGCTGGCGAACTGCCGTGGCGCGCTGACGGTTTTACCGTATCAGGGCCTCGCGATCTGGGACGCTGAGTTTGACGGTTACTCGCTGAAGTCGGGCCGCCGCAGCGTGCGGGGCGCCGGCAGAAAGCGCGCTGACGACGCTGCGTTCTATCCCGCCTGGCCGCATCAGGACGGTGAGCCGCTGCAGATGCAACGCGTGTGGATCCAGCTGGCGGGCGATGAGCTGACGTTGCACGGCGAGGGGGAGCGGGCGGGCGGGCGTTGGCGCATCGGCCCGGCGCTGCGTCTGGCGGCCCAGAGCGCGCAATTCGCCATAGAGATGAAGGTCACCAATCAGGCCGAGCGGCCGCAGCCGCTGCGCTATGTTTGCGGCCTCAACTATGACTGCATTCCTGATGCGGTATTCCGCCAGAACCTGCCGACGCCGGCTTTGTTAGGGGATACGATCGGGCAGGAACTGTTGTGCTCCGACGATCTGACGCGCTACGTGGATCAGGCCGAATTCTTTATGCTGGCGCCGCAGGGCCGGCGTTATGTGACGCGTTTTGCCACCGAACAATTCAACTATGGTTTCCGGCGCATCGCTGTCCAGGGCAACAGGCAGTTGCTTTCCTTTATCCAGCCGGCAAACTGCCGCCCGAATGCGCCAGAGGGTGAGGGAGTGATGCTGGGAGCGGGAAAAACGCGGACGTTCTGTGTGACTACTGGCGTGGTGTGAAAGCAGGGGCGGTAACGCCCCTGTCATGTTGTGCGGTTACTCTTTCACCCAGCCGCGTCGAATGGCGAAGGCAAACAGGAAGCGATACAGGCGCGACAGCTTGTCGGCGAGGACATCGCCGAACAGATTCCATACCAGCTGCGCGAACAGGCAGCCGACCAGGCCGAGCAGGAAACCGCCAACCATATCCAGCGGCCAGTGCACGCCGAGGTAAACGCGTGACCAGGCGATGCCGGCGGCGACAATCATCAGCAGCGCGCCGGACCAGACCCGGTGCCAGAACAGGAATGCCAGCGCAAAGGTAAAGATGGCGGTGCCGTGATCGCTGGGGAACGAGCTGTCCGGCGCGTGCGCCAGGAAGGTATAACCCACGCCGGCGACGAACGGACGCTCATGCGGCAGCAGCGCGCCGATAGCGGAGGCGGCAAGCATGGCGAACAACAGCGCGATCGTGGTTTTCGCCACCACTTCGCGCTGTGAAACCAGCTGGCTTTGCGGCCCCCACAGCCACAGGCCGACGATCAGCAGCGGCACGATAATGATAAGATCGCGCGCCAAAAAGGTGGCGAAATCGATCATCCATTCGGGAGACGCCGGGGTCGCATTGATCCAGGCGAAAAGAACATGGTTTAGCTGCTCCATAACCGTTACCTCATCTTGCGGCGCCAATAGCCGCTAATCATCCAATAAATAGCCAACTGGCTTAACCAAACCCACCAACCCGCCCACAGGTTATGGGTAAGAAAATGTGCGCCACGCATGATCTGACCAAAGCCCATCAACATGCCGAGCGCAATGCCGCCGCACCAGCACCACCAGGCCAGGCGCGGACGCTGCGGATAAAACAGGAAAAACAACGC
Source organism: Serratia bockelmannii (assembly GCF_051803255.1). NCBI lineage: Bacteria > Pseudomonadati > Pseudomonadota > Gammaproteobacteria > Enterobacterales > Yersiniaceae > Serratia > Serratia bockelmannii. The sequence goes on from NZ_CP196512.1 coordinate 1,699,531, forward strand.
CATCACCGCGAAACCGCTCGAGGCGTGCCCGCCGGGGAAACAGCGACCGGGGCCCGGCAGCGCCGGTACCGTGCCGAACAGCGGGAAGGACATCGCCTTGCCGCCGTACTCAATCAGATCCCACGGACAGGAGTGCGCGCTGGTGGCTTTGAGAATGCCCACCACCAGCGGGCCGATACCAATCAGCAGCATGGTTACGATCAGGCGCGCGCTGCGGCGATAGAGGCCCCAAAACAGTGTCAGCACCGCCCCTACGATCACTATCTGCTTCAACAGGCGGTGATTGATCAGATCCAGCCAATAATTGTTTTGCCACGGGAAATGCCCGCTGGCGGCATCGAACCAATAATTGCTGATCGCCCAGTCCAGCTGTTCGTTACGGGAGAGCCATAGAAACACCAAACCGCTGATCAGCAGGCCAAAAACTTGCCAACGGTAAAAGGATGCCGACAGGGAGTAAAGGGCGGTTGTCTTAATTTGCGGTGTCGTTGAGGATTGATTTAATGACGATTCTGGATTCACGCGCAGGCTCAGTGACAGGATTGAATGACGTTACTGTAATAATTCTGTCTTAAGAAAACCTTAGTCCGCCGGTAAGAAAACCCTATCTGATACACTTGCTTGTACGGAGGTAATCGCTGGTTTTTCTCGTCTTAACCCGAGGGTGCGCTGGCTAATTGCTCCAGTTAACGGTTTATATTAGGCGATTGTCACTATTGATTGCCTATTGTAAAGAAGATTAAACCTGTGGCGAGCTTAGCGGTAGTGTATTAGTTTATAGACGGATTATTTGACAAAGTGTAGGGATAAAACATGAACAAGGCATCCGTTGTATTTTCCGGCCTGCTGATGGCCGTTTCCGCCGGCGCTATGGCGGCGACCTCTGGCGATGACGCGGACATGAGCAAACAGCCGCTGGAAAAAGTCGCGCCTTACCCGAAAGCCGATAAGGGTATGAATCGCCAGGTGATCTACCTGCCGAAGCAAGAGCACGAAGAGAACTACAAGGTAGAGCTGCTGATCGGCAAGACGCTGGAAGTGGACTGCAACCGCCATATGATTGGTGGCACGTTGGAGACCAAAACCCTGTCCGGCTGGGGTTACGACTACCTGGTGCTGGAGAAGCTGTCTGAACCGGCCTCGACCATGATGGCCTGCCCGGACAACACCAAGACCAAGAAATTCATCGCCGCTAACCTGGGCGACGCCGCGATGCAGCGTTACAACAGCCGCCTGCCGATCGTGGTGTATGCGCCGAAAGACGCGGAAGTGAAATACCGCATCTGGAAAGCCGAAGATACCGTAAGTCAGGCTGAGCAGAAATAACCGCCGCCTGACGCCGCTCCGCTGGCCATTCCCGGTTGGCGGAGCCTTTATCCTTCCTGTCTCCTTATCATTCCCGCATCTTTGACACTCGACTGATTGCTTTCGGACGTGGCTTTTAGCCGCAACATGGCAACGAAATACGCAAGCCAATACCTCTTCCCCAAACTGAAAAGATTGAAAAGAATTTCAGTGTTTTTCAGTTTTCGGATCGCGCCGTGTTATGGGTATAAATCACAATGTATTGAAAAATATGGAATAAATATGAATTACGTGGATCGCGGATCGTTTGGAATGGATCGCGCGGAAAAGCCGCCAGAACGCGGCGGGCCAGGTGTGGCAAGGGGTTTGAGGGCATGATGTTGCTTTGGTAAAACTGAAATCCAGATGATGAGAGTTATGAGGTAAAGCTAAACTAGCGTTAGTCTGTGGCTTGGTCATACTTTGGCAGTGGGCATGTTCAGTAGTGAAAGCTCAGTAATCTAATGGTATGGTTAGTAACGCAGTTCTACACACGTAATGATTTTAGAATTATTAAATTTATATAATAAAAGGAGTTTTTATGGCCTCGAAAAGAATAGTCGTTTTCAATCATAAAGGTGGTGTCAGTAAAACCACATCAGTTTATAATATTGGTTGGATGTTAGCAGGAAATAAACGAGTCTTGTTGGTAGATGGTGATCCTCAATGCAATCTATCGAGTTTAATACTCGGAGATGCTTTTGAAGAATATTATTTAAATGAGGGTACTAAACTACAAAATATCAAAGATGGTGTTGAATCAGCATTCAAAGCAAAACCTAAGTTGATAGAACCGGTTACTTGTATGTCTCCACCAAGAGCACCGAATTTATTCTTGCTAGCTGGACATGCTGACCTATCTGCAAATGACGCACCATTAACTTTTGCTCAGACAGCAGGGAATGCAATATCTACACTACAAAACTTACCAGGTGCATTTCATAATCTAATTAAACTTACTGAAGAAAAGTATAATATAGATTATACCATAATTGATTTGAACCCAAGTTTAAGTGCAATTAACCAGAACCTGTTTTTAAATTCAGATGCATTTATCGTCCCGACGAATCCAGATCCATTCTCCATTATGGCTTTGGAAACTTTAAGAGAGACCCTACCAAGATGGATGAAGTGGAAAAGAGAAAATTTAAATATTTTTTCTGACAGCGCATATCCATTAAGTAATTCTGAGCCTAAGTTCTTAGGTACTTTAATTCAGAGATTCAATATCAGAAAGGGACGTGCTGCGAGGCCTTACAGAGACAATATTGATGAAATAAAAAGAAAGGTAAGTGAGGATTTAATACCCGCGTTCGATATGGTTGGTATGACACTTGCTGCTGATGAATACCCGCAACATTTAATTGAAAGTGGCTATTGTTTATCTGAAATTCCGGATTTCCAAGGTCTACTTCCAAAATCGTTTAATGCGGAGGTTCCTGTCTTTGCTCTGAGAGATGAGGATATTCAGGAAACGGGGCCGGTGCTAGAACAAATGTCTACTAAACGGGACCTATTCCAAAAAACTTTCAGTGAAATTACTCAGGAATTAGAAGGGCTGTTGAGAAATGTATAATGCTTTTTTGAACTTCAAGAAAAACTTGGAAGAATCAAAAGCCTTAGCAGTTTTATATAATTATTTGGATGAGGCTGTCAAAGGGCCTGTCTCTTATGAGGATTTACTTAGAGCTCAAGTCGTTTATAGTGTTAGCGCTTTTGATAAGTTATTGCATGATTTAATATTGATTGGGTTGGTTGATATTTATATGGGGAGACGACAACCTACTGATAAATATTTGGGGGAGGCATTAACAATTAATACTGTAAATAAAATGACAGCAGCGACATTACCCCCAGCAGAGTTTCATTTTAAGGAGGCAATGCTTTCTAAATTAAGAATAGTGTCTTATCAAGATCCTGGCAAGATTTCTGATGGCTTAGCATATATATGGAAAGAGAGCCATAAATGGGTTAAAGTTGCCGATAAAATGAATATGAGTGATAGAGATGTGAAAACTCAATTACGATTGATTGCCGATAGAAGAAATTCAATTGTGCATGAAGCTGATGTTCACCCAGTAACACATACTAAAAACTCTATTGATGCCGTCACTTCAAATGAAGTGACTGGGTTCTTAGAAAGATGCGGCGAAGCTATTTATGATTTAGTTAAATAATAAATTTATTCGCGAATGTTATTTTATTTAATAACCCTCCATCCTATATGGGGGGGGTTATTCATGCCCTGGTTTTTTCCTATATGCAACATCCATACAAAATATATTAAAAAGGAAGTAGAACATAGCTACTACACCTATAATTAAAGCGATGTTTTTTCCATTTTCAAAACGGGCACTGATGTTTTTTAATAGTTCTTCAGTTAAATTCGGAGTTGAACTTATATAGTCATTAAGTAATGATGCCGCTGCATAAGCTCCACATGCGGAGAAAAAAATTATACCAACGATTATTGTAATCACTTTCTCTATATAACTCAGGTAGAAGGCCGGATCTTTGTAGGCTAAAGTCAGCATACCGAGAGCCGCGGCCCCTCCAACTCCTAGAAAGTATCTAATCAAGTCAATTGATATCATTGTTTCCTCATTGAATGGCTGTCGCCATTTTGCCGCCACTTGTAAGAAAAAGGGGCTTCGTTTTCACGTAACCCCTTGTTTTATTTGGTGGAGCTGGGGGGGAACCCCCGTCCGAAATTACTACAAGTTCGGAATGTCTCATACAAATAATTTGGGGTGATGCAAAAGTTCGGTGCGAGTCATAGAATATCAGTGGTAGATGACTCTCTCTACTTGGGGTTAGCGGGAACACAAAGTCGGCAGCCTTCATTCGTCAGTAGGACTAAAGTATCGTCACTGATCTAGCGCCCGGTTCAATTTTCCTCACTCATGCATCTGTCCATTACCGCTTTTTACAGCTAAAAGCCAACTACCGTATAATTTTAGGCCGAACTAAAAATCTAAAGCAGTGTGCAAAAATTGGGTCAAGAAATCCTCCTTTTGCATTTTTGTTAAGGACGAGTACATGTTACTAGAGAGGTAAGGGGGGAGGCAACAGATTGATCATAAAGCAGGTTGTTGAAGTTGTGTCGCCACTTTATCGCCATAGGATAACAGCCCAACTTGTAGCTACTTGTTTAGTAATGATATTTTTTAAAGGCAACAAAAAACCCGATAATCTTGAACCTAAAAGGCGGGATTATCGGGCTCCACAAAATGGGGACATCAAAGAAAAGCAGTGGCACTAATTCAGACTGCGGCCCCCAACGAAAGTTCTGGCCGGCGACAAAAAAATCAAAATATTTTTATCGCCGATCCATCTCTCCCGCTAATCGATCAGCCGAGTATGCCCGGCCATAGCACCACGATGAGTGAACCCGCCAGCGTTAACAGCACGTTAGCGATGGCGTAGGTGCCGGCGTAACCCAGCGCCGGGATGTTGCTGCGCGCGGTATCGCTGATGATCTCCATCGCCGGCGCGCAGGTGCGGGCGCCCATGATGGCGCCGAACAGCAGGGCGCGGTTCATGCGCAGCACATAGGCGCCGAACAGGAAGCAGATAACCACCGGCACCAGACTGACGATCAGCCCGGCGATCAGCATCTGGCCGCCGACCGCACCCAGGCTGTGGCCGATGCCGGCGCCGGCGCTCAGGCCTACGCCCGCCATAAACACCATCAGGCCGAATTCTTTCACCATGTTCAGCGCGCCCTGCGGAATGTAGCCGAAGGTCGGGTGGTTGGCGCGCAGGAAGCCGAGCATGATGCCGGACATCAGCAGGCCGGCGGCGTTGCCGATGCCGAACGAGAAGTTGCTGAACTGTATGGTGATCTGGCCGATCAAAAGGCCGATGATGAAGAAGGCGCAGAACGCCAGCAGATCGGTCACCTGGCTGTGAATCGAGATAAAGCCAATTTTCTCCGCCACGCTCTTCACCCGGCGCGCGTCGCCGCTCACCTGCAACACGTCGCCTTTGTTGAGCACGATGCTGTCGTCGATCGGCATTTCGATCTGGCTGCGGATCACGCGGTTGAGGAAGCAGCCGTGGTCGGTCAGCTTTAGCTGGCTCAGGCGTTTGTTCACCGCGTTGCTGTTCTTCACCACGATCTCTTCGGTGACGATGCGCATGTCGAGCAGATCGCGATCGAACACTTCCTTGCCGTTGCGGAAGCTCGGGTCCAGCCGCGCGTGGGCGTCCGGGTAGCCGACCAGCGAAATCTCGTCGCCCACCTGCAGCACCGCGTCACCGTCCGGGTTGGCCAGAATGCCGTTGCGGCGGATGCGTTCGATGTAACAGCCGGTCTGGCGGTAGATGCCCAGTTCACGCAGGTTCTTGCCGTCGGCCCAGGCCACCAGCTCGGGGCCGACGCGGTAGGCGCGGATCACCGGTAGGTAGACCTTGCGCTGGCTGTCGGTGTCCAGGCCGCGTTCGCGGGCGATCTGCTGGGCAGAGGTGGACAGGTCCTGGTGTTGCAGCTTCGGCAGGTAGCGCGCGCCGAAGATCAGGCTGACCAGACCGATCAGGTAGGTGAGGGCGTAGCCCAGGCTCAGATGATCCTGCGCCGCCAGCAGCGCCGGGCCGTTGACGATGGTGTTGCGTAGCGTGTCGCCGGCGCCCACCAGCACCGGCGTGGAGGTCATCGAGCCGGCCAGCATGCCGGCGGTCAGGCCGATGTCCCAGTGGAACAGCTTGCCGAGACCGACGGCGAGCACCATCGCCGAGCCGACCATCACCAACGCCAGCATCAGGTAGTTTTTGCCGTCGCGGAAGAAAATCGAGAAAAAGTTGGGCCCGGCTTCTACGCCGACGCAGAAAATAAACAGCATGAAGCCGAGATTCAGCGCCTCGGTGTTAATGGCGAAGTGTTGCTGGCCGAGCAGCAGGGAAACCACCAAAACGCCAATGGAATTACCGAGTTGGACGGAGCCCAGACGGAGTTTACCGAGGCACAGCCCCAGTGCGAGTACCACGAACAGTAACAGAATGTAGTTACCGTTTAACAAACTAGCGACGTTTATGTTCACGGAGGATAACTTATTGTTTACCAGTAAGTGCTTGATATAGATAACTATAAGAGATAAATTCAGCCTTAAAACGACGTCATAAATCACCACCAGCAGAAAGCGAAGCGAACCATCGTTCGGCGGCGTTCATTCTAGACGCTATGACCGATGACAGCCAGCACAGAAAGCTGATTTCCTGCGCCGCCGTGCGCATTTAACTCTCTTTTGACCAAGGAAAAAATTCGGTTTAGCGTCACCTCACGGGTGGCCGGACCGATTTCTATTGATGCGGTAATTGGGCGGGGGAGAATTCGCATGACGAGTTATCGATATTGGCTGGGCATTCTCAGCTGTTTTCTGTTGTTCAGCCTGGTGTTTCTCGGCCAGCAAACCGGCCTGTTCGGCAGCACGGATCATGAGCACCACGGGGAAACCGGCCTGCTGCTGTTCGTTGTCCCCGGTGCGATCGCCAGCTATCTGTCGAGCCGCAAGCGGCTGCTTTGCCCGTTGCTTGGCGCGCTGTATGCGCTGCCGCTGTGCCTGCTGATCCGCCACTTCTGGCTGACGCCGTCCTATTCGTTCTGGCAGGAGTTGGCTTATGCCACCAGCGCGGTGTTCTGGTGCGTGTTCGGCGCGATGCTGATGCTGTTCGCCCTCGGCCTGTTGCAGACGCTGCAGCAGCTGCACCGGCGGCAGCGGCAATAAAAAAAGGCGCGTTAAGCGCCTTTTTTGTCGTTCAAAAACTTACTGGAACAGGTTCAGGTGTTCTTTGGCGTAAGCTTCGAAATCGGTGCAACCGCCGATGTGCTTCTCATCCAGGAAGATCTGCGGCACGGTTTCAACCGGTTTACCGACGGTTTTTTCCAGATCGGCCTTGGTGATGCCTTCCGCGTGGATGTCAACGTAACGGAAGTTGAAATCGTCGCGTTCTTCAGTCAGTTTTTCCGCCAGTTCTTTAGCGCGGACACAATAAGGACAGCCAGGACGCCCGAAGATTACTGCAAACATGCAACGCTCCTTAATTGGATTTTCAATAAATGGTTCGCTATTGCAACGACATCCCGTCACCGAAAAAGTCATTACCTGCGTCAGATGGCGCCTACTATGCCCGTTGAGGCCATGAAAAAAAAGCAGGAATTACCTGTTAATCTGATTCATGTAACCAATTAGTCAGCCGGGGCTGTCGCCGTCGGCGGGAATTCACTACACTGGGGGCAGACCTTCTGGAGAAGAAAAATATGCGTTCATTCGGTGACTTACCACGCCCGGTGCTGGTGTTGGAAGGGCTGGGTATCGTGATGTTGGTGCTGGCCTACCTCAGCATTCACGGCCACCTGCAGCTGCCTGGCTGGCTGGCATCGCAGCAGGCGGCGGTCGGCATGATTTTCCTCGGCGTGGCGTTGATGGTGCCGGCGGCGGCATTTCTGGTGTGGCGCGTGGTGCAGGGCTTTGGCCCGCTGATGCGCGGCGGGTTGCCGCCGGAAAACGATCGCCGCAAACCGCGAGATGCGGATGCATCGAAAGATAATCAGGACCGTGATCCGCGCGCCTGAGTGCCGCGGCCGCTAACCCGCCTGCCGGGCAGGCGTTGGCTTTTGGGGTGACGAGTGAAAATTGCCATTCTTTCTCGCGACGGAACGCTCTATTCATGCAAGCGGCTGCGTGAAGCGGCGGAAGATCGCGGGCACAGCATCGATATCATCGATCCGCTTTCCTGTTATATGAACATCAACCCGGCGGCGCCGACCATTCACTATCGCGGCCGCCAGTTGGAGCGTTATGACGCGGTGATCCCGCGCATCGGCTCCGCCATCACCTTTTACGGCACCGCGGTGCTGCGCCAGTTCGAGCTGCTTGGCAGCTACCCGCTCAACGAATCCGTGGCCATTACCCGCGCTCGCGATAAGCTGCGTTCGCTGCAACTGCTGGCGCGGCAGGGCATCGATCTGCCGATCACCGGCTTTGCCCATTCGCCGGACGACACTGGCGACCTGATCGAGCTGGTCGGCGGCGCGCCGCTGGTGGTCAAGCTGGTGGAAGGCACGCAGGGTATCGGGGTGGTGCTGGCGGAAACCCGCCAGGCGGCGGAAAGCGTGATCGACGCCTTTCGCGGGTTGAATGCCCATATCCTGGTGCAGGAATACGTGCGCGAGGCGCAGGGGCGCGACGTGCGCTGCCTGGTGGTGGGCGGCCGGGTGGTGGCCGCCATCGAGCGGCAGGCGAAGCCCGGCGAGTTTCGCTCCAACCTGCATCGCGGCGGCACCGCCCGCAAAGTGACCATCACCGCCAGGGAGCGGGCGATTGCGGTCAAAGCGGCGAACACGCTGGGGCTGGACGTCGCCGGGGTGGATATCCTGCGCGCCGAGCGCGGCCCGCTGGTGATGGAGGTCAACGCGTCGCCGGGGCTGGAAGGGGTGGAGACCACCACCGGGTTGGACATTGCCGGCATGATGATCGAATACATCGAGCAGCGCGGCCGGCCGGGCTTCCGCCTGAAATCCGGTGGTTGACGGGGCGGTCGGCGCGCTTTTCCCGCCGAGCAATATCTTAATTAGTGAATTAAGCCGCATTGATCGTGGCGTATCGGGTGAATATTCCGTAAGCTATGCGCCTTTTCGCGTTTTGAATATTGTGAGGCTGGTTATTATGGATTCACTCATTGTCCCCGATTTGGCGCTGTTGCGGCGCTGGCTGGATCAGTCGGGCATTTCTTTCTTTGAGTGCGATTCCTGCCAGGCGCTGCACCTGCCGCACATGCAGAACTTCGACGGCGTGTTCGACGCCAAGATAGATCTGGTGGACAACGTCATCCTGTTCTCCGCGCTGGCCGAGGTGAAGCCGACCGCGCTGATCCCGCTGGTGGCGGACCTGAGCCAGATCAACGCCAGTTCGCTGACCATCAAGGCCTTTGTCGACATTCAGGACGACAACCTGCCGAAGCTGATCGTCTGCCAGTCGTTGAGCGTGGCGGTGGGCATCACCTACGAGCAGTTCACTCATTTCATGCAGCAGGGCGAAGAGCAGGTCTCGATGGTGATCCTCGAGGCGCGGGCGAACGATCTGCTGTTTATGGGTGACGAAGAAGAGATCCCCGCTGGCGCCGTGCGTCAGCCGATGCTGCACTGATCCTCGCCGTACCTTAAGCATGCCGTCGCTCCGGCGGCATGCTGCCGTTATTCCCTTCCGCAATAAAATATTCTGCACTTTGGCCTTTGCCGCCCGATCTTTCTCGTCTTTTGTGCCGTTAATGGCGTATCACATAGAGAAAAACTGCATAAAAAATCGATAAATGGCGTTTTTTACCTTGGGGGCTGGCGGGTTGCGATGGCAGCGGCTATGCTGCTGATTCTGCAAAGGGCTTGCGATTTCCCTTGTAACCACGCGAGCAGGGCAGTGCAAAAAGGCGCATGCAATCATATGCATAGCCATTCATTTCGCGGTTGCAACGATTGCGCTCAATCAGGAAAGGTTTTGTATCGCTGCAGATACAAGTTCAATTCTATGATTTACCCTGTTTTGGAGGAAGTTACGGATGGTCACCCAACGTAAAAAGTGGTTATCGGGTGTGGTTGCCGGTCTGTTGATGGCCGCGTCCGTCACGGCGTCAGCCGAAGAGAAAACGCTGCACGTGTATAACTGGTCCGACTATATCGCGCCGGATACCCTGGCCAAATTCCAGAAAGAAACCGGCATCAAAGTGGTGTACGACGTCTTTGACTCCAACGAAGTGTTGGAAGGCAAACTGATGGCGGGCAGCACCGGTTATGATCTGGTGGTTCCTTCATCCAACTTCCTCGAGCGCCAGTCGCAGGCCGGCATCTTCGAGCCGCTCGACAAGAGCAAAATGCCCAACTACAAGAATCTCGATCCCGAGATGCTGAAGCTGGTTGCACATAATGACAAAGACAACAAATACGGCATCCCATACCTGATGGTGACCACCGGCATCGGCTACAATGTCGACAAGGTGAAGGCGGCATTAGGCAAAGACGCGCCGGTCGACAGCTGGGATCTGATCCTCAAGCCGGAAAACCTCGAGAAGCTGAAAAGCTGCGGCGTCTCCTTCCTCGATGCGCCGAGTGAGGTTTACGCCACCGTGCTGCACTACCTGGGCAAGGATCCCAACAGCACCAATGCGGCGGACTATACCGGCGCGGCCAACGATCTGCTGCTGAAGCTGCGGCCGAGCATTCGTTACTTCCACTCTTCACAGTACATCAACGATTTGGCTAACGGCGATATCTGCGTGGCGATCGGCTGGTCCGGCGACGTGATGCAGGCGGCCAACCGCGCCAAAGAGGCGAAGAACGGCGTGAACGTGGCCTATGCGATCCCGAAAGAAGGGGCGCTGACCTACTTCGACATGTTCGCCATGCCGGCGGACGCCAAGAACAAAGACGCCGCGTACCAGTTCCTGAACTTCCTGATGAAACCTGACGTGATGGCGGGCATCAGCAACTATGTCTATTACGCCAATGCGGTGAAAGATTCCACGCCGCTGGTGAAGGCCGAGGTGCGCGAGAACCCGAACGTCTATCCGCCGGCCGATCTGCGCGCCAAGCTGTTCACGCTCAACGTGCAGTCGCCGAAGCTGGATCGTGTCATTACCCGCGCATGGACTAAAGTTAAAAGCGGGAAGTGATGATGGGGGGATACCCCCGATCGTCGGTAAACCGGCAGGCGGGCGCTCCCCGCCTGCACTGCCGTTTTGGGCCACGGCACTCGCCGTGGTTTTGTGCCGCTTTACGCCGGAGAGCACCCCGATTGAACGACGCCATCCCTCGTCCTCAAGCCAAGTCGCAGAAGGTCTTCACCCCTCTGCTGGAAATCCGTAACCTCACCAAAACCTTCGACGGGCAGAATGCGGTCGAAGACGTCAGCCTCACCATCTACAAGGGCGAGATCTTTGCGCTGCTTGGGCCGTCTGGCTGCGGCAAGTCAACCTTACTGCGCATGTTGGCCGGCTTTGAACAGCCGACGGAAGGGCAGATCGTGCTCGACGGGCAGGATATGTCGCACGTGCCGCCGTACCAGCGGCCGATCAACATGATGTTTCAGTCTTACGCGCTGTTCCCGCACATGACGGTAGAGCAGAACATCGCCTTCGGCCTGAAGCAGGACAAAATGCCGCGGGCAGAAATCGCCGAGCGGGTGGCGGAAATGCTGGCGCTGGTGCACATGCAGGAGTACGCCAAACGCAAACCGCACCAGCTTTCCGGCGGCCAGCGGCAGCGGGTGGCGCTGGCGCGCAGCCTGGCCAAGCGGCCCAAGCTGCTTCTGCTGGATGAGCCAATGGGCGCGCTGGACAAGAAGCTGCGCGATCGCATGCAGTTGGAAGTGACCGATATTCTCGAGCGCGTCGGCGTCACCTGCGTGATGGTGACGCACGATCAGGAAGAGGCGATGACCATGGCGGGGCGCATCGCCATCATGAACCGTGGCAAGTTCGTGCAGATCGGCGAGCCGGAAGAGATCTACGAGCATCCGAATAGCCGCTTCAGCGCCGAATTTATCGGTTCGGTCAACGTCTTCGACTGCGTATTGCAGGAGCGCCACGACGATGCGCTGATCCTGCAAAGCCCCGGATTGCGCCATGCGATCAAAGTAGATCCGGACGCCTCGGTGGTGGACGGCGTGCCGATCCAGGTCGCGCTGCGGCCGGAAAAGATCCTGCTGTGCGAACAGGTGCCGGAAGACGGCTGCAACTTCGCGGTAGGGGAAGTGGCGCACATTGCCTACCTGGGCGATCTGTCCATTTATCACGTGAAGCTGCACAGCGGGCAGATTATCAGCGCCCAGCTGCAAAACGGCCACCGTTTCCGCAAGGGGATGCCCACCTGGGGCGATGAAGTGCGTCTGTGCTGGGAAACCGACAGCTGTGTCGTGTTGACGGTGTAGCGGAGCCGCTGAGGAGTAACCCATATGACCCTGCTTTCTGAACGCACGCCGGAGCCGCCGGCCAAAACGCCCGGCACCCTCAAGGCGCTGTTCCACCGCCTGCTGATGGCTCACGGCCGCAAGCTGGTGATCGCATTGCCGTATTTATGGCTGACGCTGCTGTTCATGCTGCCGTTCCTGATCGTGTTCAAGATCAGCCTGGCGGAGCTGGCGTTGGCGGTGCCGCCTTACACCGAGTTGATGAGCTGGGTGGACGGCAAGCTGAACATCGCGCTCAACTTCGCCAACTACCTGCAACTGACCGACGATCCGCTGTATATCGACGCCTATCTGCAGTCGCTGCGCGTGGCGGCGGTCTCGACGCTGTGCTGCCTGATCATCGGCTATCCGCTGGCCTGGGCGGTGGCCCATAGCAAGGCGTCGACTCGCAACATTCTGCTGCTGCTGGTGATCCTGCCTTCCTGGACCTCGTTCCTGATCCGCGTCTATGCCTGGATGGGGATCCTGAAAAACAACGGCATTCTGAATAACTTTCTGATGTGGCTGGGGGTGATCGACCAACCGTTGGTGATCCTGCACACCAACCTGGCGGTGTATATCGGCATCGTTTATTCCTACCTGCCGTTTATGGTGCTGCCGATCTACACGGCACTGATCCGGCTGGATTACTCGCTGGTGGAGGCGTCGCTGGATCTGGGCGCCCGGCCGCTGAAAACCTTCTTCAGCGTCATCGTGCCGCTGACGCGCGGCGGCATCATCGCCGGTTCGATGCTGGTATTCATTCCGGCGGTAGGGGAGTTCGTGATCCCGGAGCTGCTCGGTGGGCCAGACAGCATCATGATCGGCCGCGTGCTGTGGCAGGAGTTCTTCAATAACCGCGACTGGCCGGTGGCTTCGGCGGTCGCCACCATCATGCTGCTGTTGCTGATCGTGCCAATTTTGTGGTTTCACAAACACCAGAACAAGGAAATGGGGGGGCAGGAATGAACAACTTGCCGGTAGTGCGTTCACCGTGGCGCATCGCCATCCTGACGGTCGGCTTTACCTTCCTGTATGCGCCGATGCTGATGTTGGTGATCTACTCCTTTAATAGTTCCAAGCTGGTGACGGTGTGGGCCGGCTGGTCCACGCGCTGGTATACCGAACTGTTTCACGACTCGGCGATGATCAGCGCGGTGGGGCTCAGCCTGACCATCGCCGCCGCCTCCGCCACCGCCGCGGTGGTGCTGGGCGCCATCGCCGCCGTGGTGATGGTGCGGTTCGGCCGCTTTCGCGGTTCGACCGGCTTTGCGTTTATGCTGACTGCGCCGCTGGTGATGCCGGATGTGATCACCGGCCTGTCGCTGCTGCTGCTGTTCGTGGCGATGGGGCACGCTTTCGGCTGGCCGTCGGAGCGCGGCATGTTCACCATCTGGCTGGCGCATGTCACCTTCTGTACCGCTTATGTGGCGGTGGTGATCAGCTCGCGTTTGCGCGAGGTGGATCGCTCGATTGAAGAGGCGGCAATGGATCTGGGGGCGCCGCCGCTGAAGGTGTTCTTCGTCATCACCTTGCCGATGATTGCGCCGGCGCTGATCTCTGGCTGGATGCTGGCGTTTACCCTGTCGCTGGATGATCTGGTGATTGCCAGCTTCGTCTCCGGCCCGGGCGCCACTACGCTGCCGATGCTGGTGTTCTCCAGCGTGCGTATGGGGGTGAATCCGGAAATTAACGCGCTGGCCAGCCTGATCCTGCTGGTGGTGGGCATTCTCGGTCTGATCGCCTGGTGGTTTATGGCGCGCTCGGAAAAACAGCGATCGCGTGAATTGCAGCGGGCGGCCCGTAGCTGAATCGTAACAAACCTGCTATTTTTGCAATCAATAAGTATTGCAACTAACTACCTGACTTTACATGCGCCATCTGTATTGGTGGCGCGTCGTAGCGGAACACGGATATGTCAGACATGCTGAAAAGCGGGCAGGGAATGAGATCGACTTCGGATGCGCCGGTGCCGGTGATGGTGGCGGGCACCGCCATGGTGGCGATCAAGTGTATCAGCGTGGTGTTGTTGTTGGGCGAACTGGGCGTCGACGGCGCACAGGAGTTCGTTAACACCAGCGCGCAGGCGTGGGATTCTACCTTTATCTTTCTGGCCGGCCTGATGCTGCTGTGCCTGCAAATCAGCTGTGGCTTTGCGGTGATGCGCGGCCGCAACTGGGGACGCTGGGGCTATGTGGTCTGCCAGTGCATCGTGGTGCTTTACCTGCTGTTGGCCACCATTGGCAGCGTCTTCCCCGAGGTGTTCACCGTGGAGGGGGAAACCAGCGGCCAAATCCTGCACGTTCTGATCCTGCAAAAGATCCCCGACGCGGTGATCCTGGCGTTGCTGTTCGTTCCTGCCGCCAGCCGCCGCTTCTTCACCGTGCGCAAGTGAGATTTTAGGCGTGCGGAGTGGTAAACTCTGCGCCCTTAATTCGTCATCCTGAACTTCACGGTAATCTTCATGCATTGCGCTTTGTATACGGCGGGTACCTGCCGTTCCTGTCAGTGGCTGGAAAAGCCCTATCCGCAGCAACTGGCTGACAAACAGCATCACCTGCACTCGCTGCTGGCCGGGCGCGACGTCGCGCAGTGGCTGCAGCCGATGGCGGGGGAGCTGAGCGCATTTCGCAATAAAGCCAAGATGGTGGTCAGCGGCAGCGTGGAGCGCCCGCTGCTCGGCATGCTGCACCGCGACGGCACGCCGGTCGATCTGAGCGACTGCCCGCTCTATCCCGCCGGCTTTGCGCCGATGTTTGCGGTGCTGAAAAGCTTCATCGCCCGCGCCGGCCTGACGCCGTATAACGTGGCGCGCAAACGCGGCGAGTTGAAATACCTGCTGCTGACCGAAAGCACGCTCGACGGCGGCGTGATGCTGCGTTTCGTGCTGCGCTCGGAAACCAAGCTGGCGCAGCTGCGCGCTGCGCTGCCGTGGCTGCAGCAGCAGCTGCCGCAGCTCAAGGTGATCTCCGCCAATATTCAGCCGGTGCACATGGCGATCATGGAAGGGGAGCGCGAGATCGCGCTGACCGAACAGCAGGCGCTCGAGGAACAGTTCAATCAGGTGCCGTTGTTCATCCGCCCGCAAAGCTTCTTCCAAACCAACCCGCAGGTGGCCGCCGATCTGTACGCCACCGCCCGCGACTGGGTGCGCGCGCTGGGTATCGACAGCATGTGGGATCTGTTCTGCGGCGTCGGCGGTTTCGGCCTGCACTGTGCGCAGCCGCAAACGCGGCTGACCGGCATCGAAATCAGCGCGGAAGCGATCGCCTGCGCGCGCCAGTCGGCGCAGCGGTTAGGGTTGTTGCACGTAGATTTTCAGGCGCTCGACTCCACCCGCTTCGCCACCGCCGAAGGCCAGGTGCCACAGCTGGTGCTGGTTAACCCGCCGCGGCGCGGCATTGGCCAGGCGCTGTGCGACTACCTGAGCCGGATGGCGCCGGACTATATTCTCTATTCCAGCTGCAACGCCGAGAGCATGGCGAAAGATATCGAGACGTTGCCGGGGTACCGCATCGAACGGGTGCAGCTGTTCGACATGTTCCCGCATACCGCGCACTACGAAGTGTTGACGCTGCTGGTGCGGCGTTTATAAAACATAAGGCCCGGTTATCCGGGCCTTATTGCTTATTGCGGGAACCATTTGTCGTTGATGGCCTTGTAGGTGCCGTCGGCCTTGATGGCGTCCAGCGCGGCGTTCAGCTTGGCCAGCAGCGCCTGGTTGTCGGGGCGCACCGCGATGCCGAGGCCGGTGCCGAAGTATTGTGCATCGGTGATGTGCTCGCCGACCGGCGCCAGCTGCGGGTTGGTTTTCAGCCACTCGTTCACCACGGCGGTGTCGCCGAACACGCCGTCGATACGGCCGTTTTTCAGCTCCAGAATGGCGTTCTGGTAGCTGTCGTAAGAGACGGTGTTAATCTCCGGGTGCTTGTCCTGCATGTATTTCTGGTGGGTGGTGCCGTTTTCCATGCCGAGCTTTTTGCCTTTCAGATCCGCCAGCGAGCTGAACTTGCCTTTTTGCGCGATCACGATCGCCGAGTTGGCGTAGTAAGGCTGGGTGAAAGCGACCTGTTTGCTGCGTTCCGGCGTGATGTCCATACCGGAAATCACCGCATCGTATTTCTTGAATTTCAGCGCGGCGATCAGGCTGTCGAACGCCTGGTTGGTGAAGGTGCACTGCGCCTGCATCTGTTTGCACAGCGCGTTGGCCAGATCGATATCGAAGCCGACGATCTGGTTGTTGGCGTCCAGCGATTCGAACGGCGGGTAGGTGGCGGAGGCGGCGAAGCGGATGGTCTCGGCCGCGGTGGCGTTAAAGGTCATCCCGGCCAACATCGTCGCGGCAAGCAGCAGTTTTTTCATGCGTAGAGCTCCTGTCTGGATCCTGAAAGTGATTATTCGCTATCGTTTGTTTTTACTGGTAATCGCCAGAGTTTTTTGCGTGTGCGCCTGCTGATAACCCTGCCATCGAGTGAATTAAAATGCAATATAAATGATTAAATATTACCGCGGAGATAAAAAAAGCCCCGCACGAGGCGGGGCTCATGGGGAGAGGCGGTCTCAGTTGCGGCGCTCAAACGCCAGCGCGCGGCGCTCCACCAGCCGCATCAGCAGCGTCAGCAGGCCGTTGACGCACAGGTACACCAGGCCCGCGGCGCCGAACACCATGACGTCGTAGGTGCGGCCATACATCAGCTGGCTGTAGCCCATCACTTCCATCAGCGTGATGGTGTAGGCCAGAGAGGTGCTTTTGAACACCAGCACCACTTCGTTGGAATAAGACGATAGCGCGCGTTTGAAGGCGAACGGCAACAGGATGCGCAACGTCTGCCGGCGCGACATGCCCAGCGCTTCGCACGACTGCCACTGCCCGGCGGGAATGGCGCGCACCGCACCGTAGAACAGCTGCGTGGTGTAGGCCGCGCTGTTCAGCGCCAGCGCAATCATCGCGCACAGCCAGGGCTGCGACAGCAGGTTCCACAGCCACGGGTAGTCGCGGATCGCCGGGAACTGGCCGGGGCCATAGTAGATCAGGAAGATCTGCACCAGCAGCGGCGTGCCGGTGAACAGCGTCACGTAGATCTTGACCAGCGGCGTCAGGATCGGCGTTTTTAGCGTCAGGATCACCGTCAGCAGCAGCGACAGCAGCAGCGCGACGATCAGCGCGGCGACGGTCAGCGTCAGGCTGGTGTGCAACCCTTTGAGGATTTCCGGTAAATACTCAATCATCAGACCGGCCCCCGCTCAAAGCGCGTGGCGCGCAGCTCAATGCGTTTGATGACGTATTGGCTGAACAGCGTCACCAGCAGGTAGATGGCCGCCGCGATCACATACCAGGTAAAAGGCTCCTGGGTGCGGGTGGCGATGCTCTTGGTTTGCAGCATCAGATCGTTCACGCTGATCAGCGACACCAGCGCGGTGTCTTTCAGCAACACCAGCCACTGGTTGCCGAGGCCGGGCAGGGCGTGGCGCCACATCTGTGGCATGATCAGGCGAAAGAAGATCGCCGCCTTGCCCAGTCCCAGCGCCTGGCCGGATTCCCACTGCCCCTGCGGCACCGCTTTGAGCGCGCCGCGCAGCGTCTGCGAAGCGTAGGCGGAATAGAGCAGGGCCAGAGCGATCACCCCGCACAGGAACGGACTGACTTCGAAATTGTCTATCGCCAACTGAATCGGCAACTGGAACAGACCGAGGTTGAGGGTAAAGCCGTCGGAGAGCATCAGCAGCAGCTGCGACGAGCCGAAATAGATAAACAGCACCACCAGGATTTCCGGCAGGCCGCGCAGCACGGTCACCCAGGCGGTGCCGAGCCAGCTGACCGCTTTCCAGCGGGACGATTCCCATACGGCGAACAGCATCGCCAGAATCAGCCCGAGGATCAGGGCGCAAACGGCAAGGCCGACGGTCATGCCGGCGGCGCTTGCTAAAGGTTGTAATTCATTCATCGGGGCGTATTACTGCTGGAACCATTTTTTGTAGATGGTTTCATAGGTCCCATCCTGCTTAATCTTGTCCAGAGCGGCATTGAACTTGCCCTGCAGATCGGTATTTTTCTGGCGCACCGCGATGCCGAGGCCGGTGCCGAAGTAGTCTTTATCCGTCACTTTGGTGCCCACTGCCGCCAGCGCGTCATTCTGCTTCAGCCACTCGTTGACCACCGCGGTATCGCCGAACACCGCATCAACGCGGCCATTCTTCAGATCTAAAATGGCGTTCTGGTAGCTGTCGTAAGGCACGGTGGTGATTTCCGGGTGCTTGTCGGTCAGGTATTTCTGGTGGGTGGTGCCGTTTTGCACGCCCACCTTCTTGCCTTTCAGCGCCGCCACGTCGGCGATTTTGCCTTTCTGCGCGATGAACAGCGCCGAGTTATCGTAGTACGGCTTAGTGAACAGCACCTGCTTTTCACGTTCCGGTGTAATGTCCATGCCGGCCATGACCGCATCAAAACGCTTGAACTTCAGACTAGGGATCAGGCTGTCGAACGCCTGGTTGGTGAAGGTGCACTCGGCCTGCATCTCTTTGCACAGTGCGTTGGCCAGATCGACATCAAAACCCTGAATCTTGTTGCTGGCGTCAATAAATTCAAATGGAGGATAGGAGGCTTCGGTAGCGAAACGGATGGTTTCGGCTGCGGAGGCGGAAACGCTGATGCCGGCCAGAACGGCGGCGATTATTAGTTTTTTCATCGCAAAATCCCCAAATTACAGCAAGTTAATTGTTAGTGTGATAAGTAGTTGGCAAACTCGGTGGTCCGTGGCTGCGCAAAGTGGCTGCTGTCGCCTTGCTCCACAACGTGGCCGTTTTCCATGTACACCACGCGGCTGGCGGTCTTGCGCGCCACTTCCACTTCGTGGGTGACGATCACCTGCGTGATGCCGGTGCCGGCCAGTTCGCGAATGATGCTAACGATCTGAGCGGTGATTTCCGGATCCAGCGCCGCAGTCGGTTCATCGAACAGCAGCACCTGCGGTTCCATCATCAGGGCGCGGGCGATCGCCACGCGCTGCTGCTGGCCGCCGGAAAGGTGCAGCGGGAAGCGATCGGCGAAGTCGGTCAGGCGCAGACGCTTGAGCAGCTTGTCGGCGCGCTCCATCGCCTGAGCCTTGGTCAGACCCAGTACGCGGCAAGGCGCCTCGATCAGGTTCTGGACCACGGTGAGGTGAGGCCACAGGTTGTATTGCTGGAAAACCATGCCGACGTTTTGACGCAGTTCGCGAATGGCTTTCTCGCCCGGCGCCTGTTTGAAGTCGAATTGGTTGCCGGCGATCTGCAGTTGGCCCGAACGCGGCATTTCCAGCAGGTTTAGCACCCGCAGCAATGAGCTTTTCCCGGCGCCGCTTGGGCCAAGCAGCACCAGGGTTTCCCCAGCTGGACAATCCAGCGTGATGTCAAACAGCGCCTGGTGAGCGCCGTAATAGCAATTGATACCGTTAAGTTGAATACTCATGCGCCAGAATTGAATAGACATTGATGCCGCAAATGTTAACTTCCACAGAATACTTATGCAATCTTTGTGCGTTAAAATTTATGAGTGTGCGGCGGGAAAGTAAAAGATTAGCACAAGATACCGCGACTCAGGCCGAGGGAGGGGATTTGTGGCGCAGGCTGTGATATCGGTAGCGAAATTTTTTCTATTGGACGAAATTTGAGCTGTTGACTGACGGCGGGGATGACCGACGCGGCAAGCCCGCGTCGGCCGGGGTATCGCGGGTTACTGGTTTTCCAGCACCTGGCGCACGCTGCCGTTGGTGGCGTGTGCTGGAACATTCAGGTAGCGAATATCATCAACCACCCAGCAGGTACCTTCGCGCACCATCAGCACTTCGTCCTGCCAGTTCACGGTGCTGTTGGCGTCTTTTTGATAGCTTAAGTCGACGCGCAGCGGAATATTTTTCGCATCGGTGTTAGGAATGGTCGAGGCGCTGGCGACGGAGGCGCTGCTTGGCCCTTGCGCATTGCCGGAGAACAGATCGCCGGTTATCTGATGCTTGCCAGGATTTTGAGCGGCGCTGACCAGATCCTGATACAGCACTTTGCTCAGATAAGGCTGCAGCTGCGCCAGGCGATTGCTGTCCGGCAGGCTGGAGCCTTGCTGGATGCGCAGGTCATAGAACTTTTGAGCGACCGTATCCGGGCCGCCTTCCACACAGCTGCCGCTGCGGGTGCCGATATCCTTGTATGCCGGTTCCACCGTGGTACAGGCACTCAGCAACAGCGCTAAGGGTAAAACAGCCGCAATCGTTTTTGTTTTCATCTTATTACCTTATGTGAAAGTCTCTACCATGAAGACCGATAGCTTACAGTATAAATGCGTTTTTTGGCCTTGCATTCGTACTGCGTGCCATTGATTAAGCGAACATAACGCCAATCTTCTGGTCATAGATACGTTGAATTAATCAAACAAGGAGTTCTGATGCAGCTTTCAACTACCCCGACCCTGGAAGGGTTCACCATCACCGAATACTGCGGCGTCGTCACCGGCGAAGCGATCCTCGGCGCCAACATTTTTCGTGATTTCTTCGCCGGCGTGCGCGATATCGTCGGTGGTCGCTCGGGCGCTTATGAGAAAGAGCTGCGCAAGGCGCGCTTGATTGCGTTCGAAGAGCTGGAAGATCAGGCAAAAGAGCTGGGCGCCAACGCGGTGGTCGGCATTGATATCGATTATGAAACCGTTGGCAAAGACGGCAGCATGCTGATGGTGACAGTCAGCGGCACCGCGGTGAAAGTTAGCCGCTAACGCCATTCTCCGCGCCCCGGCCGTTCCGCCGGGGCGACATCCTGTAGGTTCATCCCACCTTGTGCTGCTCGACGATCGGGCGGTGTTCCTGCGGTTTCACCGGCGCTGGCGCTTGGCGATGCGGCATCGGCTGAACGGGCGGCTGATGGATCTGCGGCGCCGGGGCTGGATGCGGCATGATGCGCGCTTGCGGCACTGCCAACGGGCGTTCTATCGTCGGATGCCGCGTTGCGGCCGGTTCGCGCGTCCCCGGCTGAACGACGTGCGGCGCGACCTGAACCTGTGGCCGCACGGCGGATGGATGCACCGGCGCGACGGCCTGCATCGGATGCGTCTGTACCGGAGCCGCATGCACGGCCATCGGTTGCTGCGTGTGAGGCGCTGCCGGCGCGGCATGCGTGAACGTTGGCATGCTCATCGGCTGCTGTACATGGGGCGCGATGACCGATTGTTGCACGTGCGGCGCGGCCGCTATCGGCTGGGTGTGCGCAAAGGTCGGCAGGGTCATCGGCGCATGGGCCGCAGGCGCGACGTGCGGCTGCGCGTTAGGCGTCGGCGGGTTGAAATGCGGCGTCGGTGCGGCGGTCGTATTGTTGTAGTTATTCACTGTATGGGTGCTGCGATTCACATTGTTCACGTTGTTATATTGGTTGATGTTGGTGACGCGATTCACCACGGTGGTGGAATGCGATACGTAGGGCGCATCGCGGTAGACCACCGGTTGGCGTCGATCGTCCCAGCGCATATCCCAGTTGTGCCAGCCGCTGTTGTGCTGATTGAACAATGAGGCGACCGCAATGCCGACACCGAAACTGATCACGCCGGCCGCCAACATGTCGCCGCCGCTGTAGCCCGAAGGTTGATACCGATAGCTCGGATAGGCTGGGATCGGCGTGCCGTAGGCCACCCAGGGATCGTAATGCGGGACGTAAACCGTATCCGGCTGGCTGGGTTCGATGACGATGGTTTCGCCCGGCGCCGCTACCACGCGCTGGCGATAGGGCTGCTGCTCAACGTAACGGGTGGTGGGGGCCACGACGATGCGCTGCTGCGGGGTGTTTTTCAGCGTGCCTTGGCTGGCCGCCCGTTGACGCATCACCTGAATGGCGTTCATCACGTCGGTGGGATCGTTCAGGTAGGCGCTGCCCAGGGCGGTGGTCCAGGGGATGTTTTTTGCCATTTGATCGAGCACGTCGGGGAATTGCACCAGGCCGCGCACGCTGGGATCCCAGGGCTGAGCGTCGGCCGCCGAGCTGAGCGCCGCCGGTTGCAACCCGCGGTGTTGCGCCAGCCAGGCATCCGCGGCGCTGATTTGGTCAGGATAACCCGCGCCGGCCAACACCTGCGCCAGCAGCTTGTCGGGGAACAACGCCACCGGGCTGACCAACTGGTACAGCTGGTCGGCGGTCAGCGGCGTATAGGCCGGCGCACTCACATTGGCGGCGGGAGCGGCCGGGGGCGGTGTGCTCCCGCCCATCGCACCGGCGACTTTTTGCTGATCGCAGCCGCTGAGCGGCAGCATGGCGGCACAGAGCAACCAGGACAGATAGCGTGGCGTGAACATGTTCGACTCCGCTCTTTCGGCGCAGATGATACTTTGAGACTATCATGGGCGGGAAAGGCCGCCAGTCGGGAGCAACACTCGCTTGCATATCGGCGTTGTCTGTCATCATTTCTCGACGAACGTGATGATTGGATACAGGTCAATCGCGTCGCGTTACATCTTTCACGGACGTCAACCAGGAGGATAAGTGAAAATTTGGCCAGGGATCATCGCCGCCGCGCTGTTGGCGGGATGCCAAAATCCGCAGCAGGACACGCTCGTCGATCGCGGCGCTTACCAGCTCGAGACGCTGCACCAGGCGCAGGGCGCCGATCAGCGCATTCGATTTTTGGTGATGCACTACACGGCGGAAGACTTCCATTCATCGCTGAAAACGCTGACCGACGAGCACGTCAGCGCCCATTATCTGCTGCCGGCGCATCCGCAGCGCGAACACGGCAAACCGACGGTGTACCGGCTGGTGCCGGAAGCGATGCGCGCCTGGCATGCCGGCGACAGCGCCTGGCGCGGCCGCAGCAACCTCAACGACACCTCGATCGGCATCGAAATCGTCAACAAGGGATTCACCCGCAGCATGCTGTTCACCCATTGGCAGCCTTATACGGCGGAGCAGATCGCCGTGCTGATCCCGCTGAGCCGCGACATCATCCAACGCTATGGCATTCAGCCGCAGGACGTGGTGGGGCACAGCGACATCGCGCCGCAGCGCAAACAGGATCCCGGCCCGCTGTTCCCCTGGCGGCAGCTGGCGCAGGCCGGCATCGGCGCCTGGCCGGATGAACGGGACGTGCAGCGGTTGCTGGCGGGGCGCGATCGCCATGCGCCGGTACCGATGGCGCCGCTGCTCGAAAAGCTGGCGCGTTACGGCTACGCGATCGACCCGTCGTGGGATGCGCGGCAGCAGCGCAATGTGCTGGCGGCATTTCAGATGCATTTCCGGCCCGACGATGTTCGCGGTAAGCCGGATGCAGAGAGTGAGGCGATTATCGATGCGCTGCTGGTGAAGTACGGCGCGGCGCGTTGATTACAGGCCGTGCAGTTTGCCGTGATCTTTCAGCCAGCGGGCGGTGCGCGCGATGCCTTCTTCCAGCGAGACGATCGGCTGATAGCCCAGCTCTTGCTGCGCGCGGGTGGTATCGAGCGTGAGGTCGAAGTTGAGTTTGGCGACGCCGTAGTGGGTCAGCACCGGCTCCTTTTCGCTTTTGCTGCCCAGGCGCTCCATGCCGCGCGCCATCATGTCTAGCATCGGGTAGGGGACGGAGCGGATGCGGCACTTCATGCCCAAATCGTCGATCAACTGCTGCACCACGGTGCGAAGCGGACGCGGCTGCTGGTTGGTGATGTTGTAGGCGCGGCCGGACGGCGTATCTTCTTTTAGCGTCGCCAGCCACATGGCGTGCACCGCGTTCTCCAGATAGGTCATGTCCACCATCGCCGCGCCGCCGCGCGGCAGCAGCAGGTTGCCGTAGCGTTTGATCATCTGCAGCAACCGCGGCAGCATCACCTTGTCGTGCGGCCCGAACAGGCCCTGCGGGCGCAAAATGGTGAAATGGGTCTGCGGATTGGACAGCGCCAATTGCTGGATCACCTGCTCGCCGGCGGCCTTGCTGCGCGCGAACTCGTTGGCGTAACGCTGCGGGCGAAAGTCTTCGGTTACGTTGCGGTGATGGTGGTAGTCGAAATAGATCGCCGGGGAAGAGATGTGAATGAACTGCGCCACGCCATAGGCCGCCGCCCATTCGCCGAGGCGGCGGGTAGCGCGGACGTTGGCAAGTTCGAAGGCTTCTTCGGTGCCCCAGGGCGAGGTAAAGCTGGAGCAGTGCCACAGCACATCGACGTCCGCCAGCATCGCTTTGGCCTGCGAAGAGATCAGGTTGGTGAGATCGGCATGAATGAACTCCGCGCCCATTTTTTCCAGCAGGCCGCCCATCGCCTGGTTGCGGCCAGTGGCGCGCACTTTGATGCCCTGGCGGCGCAGATATTCAACGGCGTTACGGCCTAACCCACTGGTGGCACCGGTGACCAATACCTTCATAACGGACTCTATTCTCACCCAAAATAGGAATACCGGCGGGCGCTTGCGGCGCTCCCAGCAAATAAGATGCCATTCTTCCGTGATTTCGTGCGCTATGCAATCGGAAAGCCCCGAAGCACAGCGGCAAACTGTGCGGTTGATCGACAAATGAACGGCATTCAGCGCTGTTGGCGGTCCAGGTTCTCGGCCAACGTCGCGATGCGCTTCGCCATGCCGCGAAAAATGAACAGGTGTGCGGGCATCATGGCGAACCAATACAGCAGCCCGCTGAAGCCGGCCGGATGCCACCAGGCGCGCACGTCCAGCGTGCGGCGATCGCCGCGATCGGTAATGGTGAAGCTCAGCCGCCCCAGCCCCGGCGCCTTCATGCCGAACAACAGCGCCAGTTGCCGCAGCGGTTTCAGCGTGATAACTTTCCAACCGTCAATCTCGTCACCCAGCGCCAGGGTCGCGCGCGCCGGGCGGCCATAGACCACGCCGTTGCCGATCATGTCGTCCATGCGGGCGCGGATCCGCCACAGGATA
Source organism: Serratia bockelmannii (assembly GCF_051803255.1). Taxonomy (NCBI): domain Bacteria; kingdom Pseudomonadati; phylum Pseudomonadota; class Gammaproteobacteria; order Enterobacterales; family Yersiniaceae; genus Serratia; species Serratia bockelmannii. Next base: position 1,724,670 of record NZ_CP196512.1, read on the forward strand.
TTGGCGTAGAAATAGCCTTCCTCGCCCCCCAACTGCTGCACCGTTTGCCACAGCGCCTGGCTGGAAGCGGCGGTGTCGAGCGAACATCCCGCCTGTTTCGGGTAATAGCCGTAGCCGGGGCGCCAGCGGGCCCGCGCCGCCGGATCGTAGCCCCAGTCGGCGGAATCGACCACCTCCAGTTCGCGCTGCAGCGTGGCGGTGACCGCCTGATCGAAGGTGTGCAGACGTTGCGGGATCAGGGCCTGCAACGGTTTGCCGTCGGCGGGCAGATCGTGCTTCAGGCCCTGGATCAGCGCGCGCGCGATCGGCGTCGGCACCGAGGTGATCAGGCTGATGAACCACACTGAAATCAGTCGCGTCGGCAAGGGGATCGGGATCAGCCAGCGCCGCTTGCCGCTGATGGCGATAAAGCGTTTGAACATATCCTGATAGCTGAGGTATTCAGGCCCGGCGACGTCGAAGATGCGGTGTTCCTCCGCCGGGTGCGCCAGCAGATCGGCAAGGTAAACCAGCAGGTTCTCCAGCGCCACCGGCGAGGACTTCGAGCGCACCCAGCGCGGCGGCGTCAGCACCGGCAGGTTATAGACCATGTCGCGCATCACTTCGAACGCCGCCGAACCGGGGCCGACGATGATGCCGGCGCGCAGCTCGGTCACCGGCACACCGCTCTGGCGCAGGATCTCGCCGGTCAGGCGGCGGGCCGCCAGGTGCGGCGAACTGTCGTCGTTCGGCTGCAGCGCGCCGAGAAAGATCACCTGTTTGACGCCGGCATTGCGTAGCGCGTCGCGCAGGTTTTCCGCCGCCTGGCGTTCCTTCTCGATAAAGTCGTCGCCGTCGCCCATCGCGTGCACCAGATAGTAAAGCGTATCGATTTCCCACAGCGCCGCGCTCAGAGTTTCCGGGCGGTACAGATCGACATACAGGCAGTTGACCTGCGGCCAGTTCTGCTCCTGCAGCCACTCGATGCGCCGCGCGGCGGCGGTAATCTGGTGCCCCTGTTCGATCAGGTGCGGGATCAGGTTCTGGCCTATATAGCCGCTGGCTCCAAGAACCAGTACGCGTTGGGGTGTCATCGGGCCGCCTTGTGCGGTAAGAGGATTGGCAGAACGACAGGATGCCAAATTCAGGGTTTAAATGCACATTTTGTATGGGTATAAGCCGGTTGCATCCATCCTGGCGCAGGTTCACACTACGCGCCCCTTATCGCACGAAAAACCGGATGCCATGAAGCTCAATGTGATTTGTTACGCCCTGCTGGGTCTGGCGCTGATCGCCAGTTTGTTCTCGCCGCATCCGGTGTGGATGTGGTTGGTGCTGGCCAACCTGCTGACGTTTCTGATCTACGGCGGCGATAAGCTGGCGGCGCGCAAAGGGTGGCGACGGGTGCCGGAGGCGACGCTGTTGCTGTTCGGCGCGCTGGGCGGCTGGTTGGGCGCACTGGCGGCACAGCAGCTGTTTCGCCACAAAACCCAGAAGCAGCCGTTTAAAACCTGGTTCATCCTCAGCGTGGCGCTCAATCTGGCGGCGGTGCTGGGGCTGTGGTACTGGGTTTACGGCCGCTGGATCTTCTGACTACAGCAGCAGCGGCAGAGTCGCGCTGGCGGTGGCCTGCATCGCCTGAGCGTAGGCGGGATCGCGCTGAGTCAGTTCGGCGATCATCAACTCCACCAGCAGCATGGCGCCGACCTTGGCCGGCAGGGCGCCAGCGGTCAGCGGCCCTTCCGGTTTAGCCGCCACCAGCAGCGTATCCGCCATCTTGGCCAGCGGGCTGCGTTGGGTATTGCTGACGGCGATCACGCGTGCGCCGCGCCCTTTGGCCAACGTCACCGCATGCAGCACGTCCTTGGTTGAGCCGGAGCTGGAGATGACGATCAGCAGATCCCGCTCACTCAGCGAGGCTGCATTCATCGCCGCCCGGTGCATGTCGCTGAACAGCTGCGCCGGTTTGCCGAGGCGCAACAGCTTGTAGTGCAGGAAGTCGCCGATGATGGCGCTGGCGGCGACGCCGTAAATCTGCACCGAAGCACAACGTTGCAGGCTATCCGCCGCCTGTTGCAGCGCCTGCGGATCCAACAGCGCGCCGGTATCCCGCAGCGCCTGTACGCTCTCTTCCACCAAATTTTCCGCCGCGCTTTGGCGCGTCGCCGCTTCCGGCTGGCTTTGTTGCAAGCTGAGGGCCAGCGCCATTTTAAATTCGGTATAGCCTTTGCAGCCGAGATGGCGGCACAGCCGTGTGACGCTGGCTTCGCTGGTGGCGCTTTCACGCGCCAGTTCGGTGATGGTCAGGTAAACGGCGCGGGAAGGCTCCGCAAGAAGATAGTTGCCGAGCTTTTGCAGCGTGGGGCTGTACCCCGCCAAATCCTGCCGCAGCCGCAATAACAAGTTGCCTGTATTCATCACGTTACCTTTCTGAGTATTCCCGTTTCTATTGTGGCGGAAAGACGCCGCGGCTCGCCAGTGAAATCGACGGATTGTGAAGCCGATCATCGTTATGAATAAAATTTTCATTAAATTAATTTTAATGTGGTAAAAATTTTCATCATAAAAATGATGTCGGGGGAAAATTTATGTCAACACCAGAATTGCCGCGCTCCGGCGGTTGGTTCGAAAAAGCCCAGCTGTTCGGCAAGTCGTTCATGCTGCCGATCGCCGTGCTGCCGGCGGCCGGCCTGCTGTTGGGGATCGGCGGTGCGCTGTCCAATCCCAATACCGTCGAGGCGTATCCCTTCCTCGATGTCGGCTGGTTGCAAAGTATATTTACCGTGATGGCCAGTGCCGGTGCTATCGTGTTCGCCAACCTGGCGGTCTTGTTCGCGGTCGGCGTGGCGGTGGGGCTGGCCAAAAGCGACAAGGGCACGGCGGGGCTGGCTTCGCTGATCGCCTATCTGGTAATGAACGCCACCATCAATGCGCTGTTGAAAATCAACGGTACGCTGGCCACGCAGAACGCGGGCGCGGTGGGGCAGGGAACGATTCTCGGGATCCAGACGTTGGAGACCGGGGTGTTCGGCGGAGTGGTCATCGGTTTGGTGACCTGGTATCTGCACGGCCGCTATAACAAAATAGCGCTGCCACCGTTCCTGGGTTTTTTTGGTGGCTCGCGCTTTGTGCCGATCGTCAGCTCGCTGGCGGCGATGGCGGTCGGTGCCCTGATGACGGTGGTGTGGCCGCATTTCCAACAGTTGATCTTCGGCATGGGCGGTCTGGTAGACGCCAGCGGCTATCTCGGGACCTTTATCTACGGCTTCGTATTGCGCATGCTCGGGCCGTTCGGCCTGCATCATATCTTCTATCTACCGTTTTGGACCACCGCGCTTGGCGGCAGCGAAGTGATCAACGGACAGCTGGTGGAAGGCACACAACGCATTTTCTTCGCCCAGTTGGCCGACCCGAATACTCAGCAGTTCTACATTGGCACGGCGCGTTTCATGTCCGGCCGTTTTATCACCATGATGTTCGGCCTGGTCGGTGCCTGCCTGGCGATGTACCAGAGTGCGCGTCCCGAGAACCGCAAACGCGTCGGCGGACTGTTGCTGTCGGCGGCGCTGACCTCGTTTCTGACCGGCATCACCGAACCTATCGAATTCTCTTTCCTGTTTGTCGCGCCGGCGCTGTACGTGGTGCACGCGCTGTTCGACGGCCTGGCGTTCATGATCGCTCACATCCTGCATATCACCATCGGCCAGACGTTCTCCGGCGGCTTTATCGATTTCATGCTGTTCGGCGTGCTGCAGGGTGAAGCGAAAACCCACTGGATGTACGTCCCGCTGGTCGGTGTGCCTTGGTTCTTCCTGTACTACTTCACGTTCCGTTTCCTGATCCTGCGCTTCAACTTTAAAACGCCGGGGCGCGAGGCGGAAACTGCGCCGGAAGCGGTGATGACGGGCACCGAACGCTCGCAGCAGGTGCTGGCGGCGCTGGGCGGCAAAGAGAATATCGTCGAACTGGATTGTTGCGCCACGCGGTTGCGCGTGACGGTGAAGCAGAGCCGGTTGCTGGACGAAAGCGGGCTGAAGGCCAGCGGCGCACGGGCGGTTATCGTTCGCGGCAACGGTGTTCAGGTGATCTACGGCCCGCACGTCACCATCATTAAAAACGAAGTCGAGGAGTTGTTGGATTTATGACGCTTTCCATTTTGCAGCAGATTGAGGGGCGCCTGGTGGTGTCTTGCCAGGCGCTGGACGACGAGCCGCTGCACAGCGATTTTATCATGTCGCGCATGGCGCTGGCGGCCGAGCAAGGCGGCGCGGCGGCGATCCGCGCCAACGGCGTCGAAGACGTCAACGCTATCATGCGCACGGTGGCGCTGCCGGTCATCGGCATCATAAAGCGCGATTATGCGGGCAGCGACGTCTATATCACGCCGACCCTGCGTGAAATCGATGAGTTGATGGCGGCGGCGCCGCAGATGATCGCGCTGGACGCCACCGGCCACCCGCGGCCGGGGTCGCTGCAGCTGGCGGCATTGGTCGCCGCGATCCGTGCCAGGTATCCCCGGCTGTTGCTGATGGCGGACATCGCCACCCTGGAGGAGGCGCAAGGGGCCGCCAGATTGGGCTTCGACTGCGTGGGCACCACGCTGTATGGCTATACCGCCGAAAGCCGGGGCGCCCGACTGGCGGATAACGATTTCGGCTTTCTGCGTGCGGTGCTGGCGGCGGTATCGGTGCCGGTCATCGCCGAAGGCAATGTCGAAACGCCGGCGATGGCCGCGCGCTGCCTGTCGCTGGGGGCGCATGCGGTGGTGGTAGGGGGCGCCATTACCCGCCCGCAACAGATCACCCGCCGCTTTGTCGACGCCATCGGCGGGCGATAAGAGGCTCCTCGGCGCACCGGGGAGGGAAATCAGGCGTGCTGCTGAAGAAACTCCCGCCACAGCTCGACCACCCGCTGCAGATCCTGACGGCTGACGTCGAGGTGGGTCAGAATGCGTGTCAGCGGGCCGCTGCTGATCAGCACGCCACGTTCGCGCATCCACGGACCGAGTTTGGCCGCCAGCGCCGGCGGTTGGTGCAGGTACAGCACGTTGGTCTGCGCGCCGGGTTCGGCGATCTCTACGCCGATCTGCCGCAGCTGTTGCTCCAGCCAGACCGCGTTGTCATGGTCTTCGCGCAGCCGCGCGACGTTATGCTCCAAAGCGTAAAGACCGGCCGCCGCCAGGATGCCGGCCTGGCGCAGCCCGCCGCCGGTCATCTTGCGCCAGCGCAGCGCGCGTTGGATGAAAGCCTCGCTGCCGCACAGCAGCGATCCGACCGGCGCACCCAGTCCTTTCGACAAGCAAATGGTGAAGGTGTCGCAGTATTGCACGATCTCTTTTAGCGGCAGGTTCAGCGCCACGGCCGCGTTGAAGATGCGCGCGCCGTCGATATGCAGCGCCAACTGCCGCTCGCGGGTAAATTGCCACGCCTGCTGCAGGTAGGTCTGCGGCAAGACTCTGCCGCTGATGGTGTTTTCCAGGCTCAGTAGCCGAGTGCGGGCGAAGTGGATATCGTCGGGTTTGATGGCGGCGGCGAGTTTGTCCAGCGGCAGCGTGCCGTCCGCGTCAGCCTCGATCGGCTGTGGCTGGATGCTGCCCAGCACCGCTGCGCCGCCGGCCTCGTATTTATAGTTGTGCGCCTGTTGGCCGACCAGATACTCGTCGCCGCGCTGGCAGTGGCTCAGCAGCGCCACCAGGTTGGCCTGGGTGCCGCTGGGCAAAAACAGCGCCGCCTCTTTGCCCGACAGGCGCACCGCCTCGGCCTCCAGCGCGTTGACCGTCGGGTCATCGCCGTAGACGTCGTCGCCGACCTCTGCCTGAGCCATCGCCTGGCGCATGGCGGCGCTGGGGCGGGTGACGGTGTCGCTGCGTAGATCGATAAGCATAGGGTTCCTGGAATATAAGGGAGAGGAAAAGGGTACATGGCATCATATACCCTTTATTTCACCGGGGCAGCTGGCTTAGCGCAGCCAGTTGGTTTTCGCCAGCTCGACCACTTCGTCGCCGCGGCCGTTGATGATGGCGCGCAGCATGTACAGGCTGAAGCCTTTCGCCTGTTCGAACTTGATCTGCGGCGGCATCGCCAGCTCTTGCTTGGCGGTGACCACGTCCAGCAGCGCCGGGCCGGGATGCGCCAACATCTCCTGCAGCGCGCCGTCCAGATCCGACGCTTTTTCCACGCGGATGCCCTTGATGCCGGCGGCGTTGGCGATCGCCGCGAAGTCCGGATTATGCAGATCGGTGCCGTCGGTCAGGTAGCCGCCGGCCTTCATCTCCATCGCCACGAACCCCAGCACGCTGTTGTTGAACACCACGATTTTCACCGGCAATTTGAGCTGCGCCAGCGACAGGAAATCACCCATCAGCATGGTGAAGCCACCGTCGCCGCACATGGCGATCACCTGTTTATCCGGCGCGGTGGCCTGGGCACCTATCGCCTGCGGCATGGCGTTGGCCATCGAACCGTGGTTGAACGAGCCGAGCAGGCGACGCTTGCCGTTCATTTTCACGTAACGGGCGGCCCACACCGTCGGCGTGCCGACGTCGCAGGTGAAGATGGCGTCGTCGCTGGCGTACTGGCTGAGCTGCTGCGCCAGATATTGTGGGTGGATCGGCTGGTCGTCGTTGGCGGTCGCCAGCCCGTCGAGCTCCTTACGCGCGTTGCGATAATGCTCCAGCGCCTTGTCGAGGAACGCCCGGTCGCGCTTGGGCTCCAGCTGCGGCAGCAGGGCGGTGAGGGTGGTGTGGATATCGCCCACCAGCGCCATATTGACCGGGCAGTGCGCGCCGATGCTGCCGGGGTTGATGTCGATCTGAATGATGTTGGCGTTGGTGGGGTAGAACGCGCGATAGGGGAACTGGGTGCCGAGCAGCACCAGCGTGTCGGCGTTCATCATCGCGTGGTAGCCGGAAGAGAAACCGATCAGCCCGGTCATGCCGACGCTGTAGGGGTTGTCCCATTCAATATGCTCTTTGCCGCGCAGCGCGTGCACCACCGGCGCCTGCAGCAGCTCGGCCAGCTTGACCACTTCATCGTGCGCGCCGGCGCAGCCGCTGCCGCACATCAGGGTGATGTTCTTCGCCTTGTTCAGCGTTTCTGCCAGCTTGTTCAACTCGCTCATCGGCGGCTGCACCAGCGGCAGCGCCGGGGTATGCCAGGTCAGCGTCGCGTCTTCCGGCGCCATGCGCAGCGCCACGTCGCCCGGTAAGACGACCACCGAGACGCCGCGATTGAGGATCGCCTTGCGCATGGCGATCTCCAGTACGCGCGGCAGCTGTTCCGGGTTGGAGACCAGTTCGCAATAGTGGCTGCATTCGCGGAACAGCTCCTGCGGATGGGTTTCCTGGAAGTAGCCGCTGCCGATTTCGCTGGAAGGAATGTGTGCGGCGATCGCCAGCACCGGCACATGGTTGCGGTGACAGTCGAACAGGCCGTTGATCAGATGCAGGTTGCCGGGGCCGCAGGAACCGGCGCACACCGCCAACTGGCCGGTGAGCTGGGCTTCGGCACCGGCGGCGAAGGCGGCCACCTCTTCATGGCGGGTGCCCAGCCATTCGATGGTGCCCATGCGGTGCAGGCTGTCGCTGAGGCCGTTGAGCGAATCGCCGGTTACGCCCCAAATGCGTTTTACGCCGGCTTGATCCAGCGTTTTGGCGATCAGTGTGGCTACGGTTTGCTTCATGGTTCCCCCAAACATGGTTTGAAAAACGATGTGGACTCGATCCGGTGAGTGTCAGCAGAACAACTGCAAGCATAGCTTACCGGCTGTGGACGAGATGCGGTCAGGAAGGGTAAAGAGCGTAGGACGGGAAGCAGTGTAACTGGGCTGGCCACGGGGAACTTGCCGATAAATGCCCCATCGCGGCGATGGGGCCAGGGGATCACGCCAGCGTGACGTCACCCTGCAACTGGCAACTGCAGGCCAGCACGTAACCTTGCGCTATCTCTTCCGCGCTCAGCGTCATGGTGCTGGTGGTGATGTAGTCGCCCTCGAGGATGCGGGTTTTGCACGAGCCGCACACCCCGGCGCGGCAGGCGGCGTTGACCGGCAGGGCATGGGCCTCCATCGCCGCCAGCAACGTGCTGCCGACCGGCACGCGGAATTCGCGCAGCGGGCGCGCGGCGCGCAGCGTCAGTCCTTCGGTGGCGTCGGCCTGCGCCGTCGGCGTGTGGAACTGCTCTTTATGGAAATGCTCGGCCGGCACGCCGAGCCGGCGACAAAGCTGCTCCACCTGATCCATGTAGGGCGCAGGGCCGCAGGTCATCACCGTGCGTTCGGCGATATCCGGCGCCGCCTGCCGCAGCGTCTGTTCATCGATACGGCCGCTGAGGTAGCCGGGTTGCAGATCCTGCTCGGCCATCAGCGTCAGGCGCAGCTGCGGATGGGCGGCACACAGCGCGCGCCATTGATCGGCGAAAATCGTGTCGGCGGGGGTGCGTACGTTAAAGATCACGGCGATATCGCAGGCCGGACGGTTAGCGGTCAGCCAGCGGCACATCGAGACGATCGGCGTCACGCCGCAGCCGGCGGCCAGCATCAGATAACGATCGGCCGGGTGGCGCTCGCAGCTGAATTCGCCCTGCGCGTCGGACAGCCACAGCGTGTTGCCGGGCTTGACCTCTTGCGTCAGCCAGCGCGACCCGATGCCGTCCGGCAGGCAGCGCACGCTGATGCTGAGAAAGCGGCTCTGGCCGGGCGAGGAGGAGAGCGTATAGGCGCGCAACGTCTCCTCGCTGTTGCGAATGCTGACCAGCGCGAACTGGCCAGCCTGGTAAGGGTAGAAAACGTCGCAGATCAGGTTCAGCGTCCAGACGTCGGCGGTTTCACGCTGGATGGAATGCACCTGCATGCGGTTCGGGCAAAGCGGAGTGGGTTGAGTCATCGGGGCACCTCAAAAAACAAAGGGGCCGGCGCAGGCGGCCCCATAACGTAACGGCATCAGGCGAGCAGCGCTGCAATATCCTGCTCGACGGTGGTGATCGGACGCAGGCCGAATTTCTCGTTGAGGATCGCCATCAGGTTGTCGGTCAGGAAGCCCGGCGCGGTCGGGCCGGTGACGATGTTTTTCACCCCCAGCGACAGCAGAGTCAGCAGAATGACGATCGCCTTCTGTTCAAACCACGACAGCACCAGGCTGAGCGGCAGCTCGTTGACGCTGCAGCCGAGCGTATCCGCCAGCTTGACCGCCAGCATGATGGCGGAGTAGGCGTCGTTGCACTGGCCGACGTCCAGCAGGCGCGGCAACCCTTCTAGCGTGCCGAAGTCCAGCTTGTTGAAACGGTACTTGCCGCAGGCCAGCGTCATGATCAGGCAGTCTTGCGGCACGCTGCGGGCGAAGTCGGTGAAGTAGCTGCGCTCGTCGCGGCTGCCGTCGCAGCCGCCCACCAGGAAGACGTGGCGCAGTTTTTTCTGCGACACCAGGTCGATGACCGTGTCGGCGGCGTTCAGCAGCGTCTGGCGGCCGAAGCCAACGGTGATCAGGTGCTCAATCTCGGTGTAAGGGAAGCCGTTCATGCCCTGAGCCTGGCGGATCACGGCGCCGAAGTCGTCGCCTTCCAGATGGTTGACGCCCGGCCAGCCGACGATACTGCGGGTCCAGATGCGATCGCCGTAGTTGCCGACGTTAGGATCGATGATGCAGTTGGAGGTCATCACGATCGGGCCGGGGAATTTGGCGAATTCCGTCTGCTGGTTCTGCCAACCGCTGCCGTAGTTGCCCACCAGGTGCTTGAATTTTTTCAGTTCCGGATAGCCGTGAGCCGGCAGCATTTCACCGTGGGTGTAGACGTTGACGTTTTGCCCTTCGGTTTGTTCGAGCAGCATGCGCAGATCTTTCAGATCGTGGCCGGAAATCAGAATGGCTTTCCCGGCCACCGGGCGCACGTTGACTGCGCTGGGCTGCGGATCGCCGTAGGCCTGGGTCTCACCGCGATCGAGGATCGCCATCACGTTGAAGTTCATCTTGCCGATGCCCATGGCGTTGTTCAGCAGGGTGTCGACGTCGCGTGGCTGGGTGCCGAGCCAGGCCATAAAGGCGTGGTAGTCGGCATAGAGTTGCTCGTCGAACTGGCCGAGCACGTGCGCGTGTTCCATATAGGCCGCTGCACCTTTCAGACCGTACAGGCACAGCATGCGCAAACCGTGTACGTCGTCGCCGACCTCGGCCTTGTCGCTGTTGAGGGCAAACTGCGCCGCCTGCTGCAGCAGCGCAGGCATATCGTTGCCGGCCAGCTGCAGCGCCGCCATCGGGTGATCGACGCGCACGCCGGCGTCCAGCAGCCGGCAACGGGCGGCCAGCGAGTCGCGCAGCAGCAGGGTTTCCCGCGCGTAGCCGATGATGCGCTGGGAGTCGAAGTTGACGTTGGTCAGGGTGGAGAAGAAGGCGCGCGGGGCGAAGCTGTCGATCTCGTGGTCGACGATGCCCAGCGAACGCGCCTGCAGCGCCCAGGCGGAGAGTCCCTGCAGCGCCGCCACCAGCAGATCCTGCAGATCGGAGGTTTCCGCCGTTTTGCCGCACATGCCCTGAGCATACGAGCAGCCGTTGCCTGCCGGGGTACGGATGGTTTGTTCACATTGCACACAGAACATAGTCGCTTCCTTTTATTTTTAAAGTTGCATTTATAATGCTTGTTTAAAAGCATAGATCGGCGATCGGGGTTGCAAAAGGCTTTTGTGCGACTACTGCGGGCAAGTTTGATTTAGCGCAATTTTGCCGTGCGGATGGGAATGATTACGCTTTGGGGGCCGGGTAGCCCCCAAGGGAAAAGGATCAGGAGAACAGGGCGATCAGCACCGGCGCCAGCAGGCTCAGCAGGAAGCCGTGCACGATGGCGGGGGGCACCATGTCCAGCCCGCCGCTGCGCTGCAGCACCGGCAGGGTGAAGTCCATCGAGGTGGCGCCGCACAGGCCGAGGGCGGTGGAGCGGCTGCGGCGCACCAGCGTCGGGATCAGCATGATCGCCACCAGCTCGCGCGCCAGATCGTTGAAGAACGCGGCGCTGCCCATCACCGGGCCGTAGGCGTCGGTGATCAGAATGCCGGACAGCGAGTACCAGCCGAAACCGGAGGCCATCGCCAGCCCGGCCTTGATCGGCAACCCCAGCAGCTGCGCCGCCAGCGCGCCGCCGGCCAGCGACGCGACGGTCACCACCAACGCCACCAGCGTGCCGCGGCGGTTGAGCACGATCTGGCGCAGCGTCATGCCGCTGTTGCGCAGCTGAATGCCGACCAGCAACAGCAGGAAGATCAGCGCATATTCGCTGCCTTTATGGGCGAACTGCAGCCATTGCCACTGCGTCAGGCCGAGCAGGAAGCCGCCGAGCACCACGCCGCACAGCTTGAGCGACTCCAGCGCCATATGCACGCGCGAGGGCAGCTTTTCCTGTTTATGGCTGCTGCGCCACGGCATGCGCCGCTCCAGCAGCGCCAGCAACAGCAGATTGGCGCAGAGAATGCAGAAGAAGAATACCGCGCTGTACTGGAAGATCAGCACCAGGTTACTGCTGAGATCTTCCATAAACGCCAGGCTGATGCCCATGAAAAACAGGATCACGTACACCATCCAGCTGAGCAGCCGGTTGATCAGCACCAGCAGCGGGCGATGGCGTAAGGGAATGAGGTAACCGACAATCAGCGGTAACAGAATAATCAACAGTCCTGAGTACATGGTGCAACGAGTGTCCTTGAGTTTTGATGCGCGCCGAACGGCGGCGAGGAGCACACGCTAACCAAAAGCCCGGCCGGAGTAAAGCGGCAGATTTGACGCTGGCCGCTTGACCTGCAAGGGGTTTTTTGACCATGCTCTGTGAAGGTCGCCTCATTGAAGAGGCGACGGCGCGCACGGGAGGCGGCGGATGTTCTTGGAGCGTATCGAAATTGTAGGTTTTCGCGGCATTAATCGGCTGTCCCTGATGCTGGACGACAACACGCTGTTGCTCGGCGAAAACGCCTGGGGTAAATCCAGCCTGCTGGATGCGCTGACGCTGCTGCTGGCGCCGGAGCAGAAGCTGTATCGGTTTGAAGCGCACGATTTCCATTTCCCCCCCGGTGAAGAGTCGGCCAAAGAGCGCCACCTGCAGGTGGTGTTCACCTTCTGCGAAAAAGACATCGGCCATGCGCACCTACCGCGTTATCGCCACCTGACGCCGCTGTGGGTCAAGGGCGAGGATGGCCTGAGCCGCATTCATTACCGCTGCGAGGGCGAGCTGGCCGACGACGGCACGGTGTGCACCTGGCGCGGTTTTCTCGACGCCGACGGCAATGCCTTTCAATTGCACCATATCGAACAACTGGCCCACGCCATCATCCGCATTCATCCGGTACTGCGCCTGCGCGACGCACGCTTTATTCGCCGCCTGCGCCCCAGCAGCCTCGGCGATGAACGTAAACCCGATACCCAGGCGCTGGCGCAGCAGTTGGATCAGCTGACGCGCGAGCTGGTGCGCAATCCGCAGAAGCTGACCAACGGCGAGCTGCGTCAGGGGCTGGCGGCGATGCAGCAGCTGCTGGAGCACTATTTTGCCGAGCAGAGTTCGCAGGTGGCGCGGCCACGCCGCCGCGGCGGTGAACCGGAGCAGGACGCCTGGCGCGCGCTGGACGGCATCAACCGCATGGTCGCCGAGCCGAACAGCCGCAGCATGCGCCTGATCCTGCTCGGGATGTTTTCCACCCTGTTGCAGGCCAAGGGCGACGTCAAGCTGGATCCCCATGCCCGGCCGCTGCTGCTGGTGGAAGACCCGGAAACTCGCCTGCACCCGATCATGCTGTCGGTGGCCTGGGGGCTGCTCAATCAGCTGCCATTGCAGCGCATCACCACCACCAACTCCAGCGAACTGGTGTCGCTGGTGCCGGTGGAGCACGTCTGCCGGCTGGTGCGCGAGTCGGGCCGGGTCGCGACCTACCGTCTCGGGCCGCGCGGGCTGAGCGCCGAAGACGGGCGGCGCATCGCGTTTCACATCCGTTTCAACCGGCCGTCGTCGCTGTTCGCCCGCTGCTGGCTGCTGGTGGAAGGCGAGACCGAAGTGTGGCTGCTTAACGAGCTGGCGCGCCAGTGCGGCTACCATTTCGAGGCGGAAGGGGTGAGGGTCATCGAGTTCGCTCAGTGCGGCCTGAAGCCGCTGCTGCGCTTCGCCCGCCGCATGGGCATCGAGTGGCATGCGCTGGTGGACGGCGATGAGGCGGGCAAAAAGTACGCCAACACCGTACGCAGCCTGCTGGACAATCATGAAGACAACGAACGCGATCGGCTGACCGCGCTGCCGGCGCCGGACATGGAACACTTCATGTTCCGTGAAGGGTTCGCCCCGGTCTATCACCGAATGGCGTCGGTGCCGATCAACGCGCAGATGCCGGTGCGCAAGGTGATCCTGAAAGCGGTCCACCACTCGTCGAAGCCGGATCTGGCGATCGAGGTCGCGATGCAGGCCGGCGAATGGGGCACGGACTCGGTGCCGCCGCTGCTGAAGAAAATGTTCTCACGGGTGATCTGGCTGGCGCGCGGCCGGGCGGACTGACGGCCCGCCGGGCGTTATCGGGCGCAGAAATGCGCCGCCAATCCCTGTTCCAGCTCGTCCAGCAACTGATAGCGGCGGCGATACTCGGCGCGCTTCTTGCTGGCAACCTCTTCGATAGGTTTGCGGGCGATGCGTTCGGGCAGCAGGAAATAGCCGCTGTCGAGCGGTTTGGCACCCATCGACAGCCAGAACTGATCGTAATCGGCGTGCAGTTGATCCTTCTTCTTACTCTGGTAACGCCAGTTTTGATAGATATGGGTGGCATTGCCGACGGCTACGATCTGGCGGATGCCGAGGTGCCGCGCCAGCGTGCAAATGCCTTCCAGCACCAGCCGTTTGGGGAACAGACCGTGGCACTCTTTGGTGGTGTGCTGGATCTCGGCGTGCGGCACCTCATGGTTCGCGCCCTGCAGGCCGCCGATGAACAGCGTCGGCTGCTGCTGATAATGCATCAGCGCAAAGGTGATCTCCGCCAGCATCACGCCGTTGGCGTTGCGCAGCAGCAGCGTGGCTTCCCCTTCCTTATTCAGTTTGTCGATCGCCGCCAGTTCCAGCGTGATCGGCGCTTCGTTTTTGCCCATCGCGCGGGCCAGCACGAAAGGCTGTGGGCCGAGGTGGCCGAGACGCATCTTTAGCGGCATGCGCTGCACGATGAGATCGTAATGATCGCGCAGGGCGAACAGGCATTCGATCTTGCTCATGTTGGCCGCCAGGTAGGGGCGATGCAGCTTGCACGGCAGGTTCGGCTGCGCGCTCAGGATCTCCTCCAGCAGTGGGTTGCTGGCCAGGGTGCTGAGCAGGCCGCTGGTGGTGCGCCAGTTGAGCAGCGAGCGGCCGAGAAACTTCAGGCGAAACGAGGTTTTTTTCCAGGCGTTGCTTGGCGCCTTTTCGCCATTGATCAGCGCCGTCATCAGTTGCCAGCCGTTAAGCGGCCGGGCGGAGGCGAGTGGGTAGCTGAGCTGTGACATGATGAAATCCTTGGCTGTGTTGAATGGCGCTATTTCATCAAGGCTTCACTAAACGAGAGTTCAATGCTGAACTGTAACCAGGCGTGTCTCCACATTGTGTTGAGCTAAGGTTTAGTTATATGCAGCAGTTAGCCGTAGCATTCCTGATGGCTGTGTGGTTGAAAGATAAGTTGTGAGCGTCCCCATGCTGTGAGAGTTCTAAATGATATCTCAAACATGGGGGGAGGAATCTAACTGTTTGTTTTTTTAGGGTAAATGACAAAGGATGTGTATTTTAATTTCTTTACAACGTGTATAACAGCAACTAGCAAGATAACTTGAATGACAAAGCTGAAAATGAAATTATTTACACTGATTTTTTCTAACGCTTTAGTAACTATGGAGTTGGCAAAATAATTAAAGCCCACTATAGGTAAAGTATTTTTACCAAACCAGATTAATACCTTGTTGGTTATAAACCCGGAAATAGATATGATAAATGTGGCTCCTGCTAAAGAGCCAAGGATATTTAATATGATTGTGTAGCCTTCTCCATATTGGTTTGCTGACATGTCAACAGCCTGACTGCTCAGTGAGAAGCACATGATGAAAGCGATAAATAATGGGATTGCTAATGGCTTCTTCGATTTAATTACATTGTAAATACTTCCTTTAATTAAAATTCCAATGCAAAAGAAAAACAATGATGATATGGAGACAAAGGCGTTAAACGGTATGAACGTAAAACTATTTGATGTTATTATAATGAAAGCGAGCGATAGGATGGATAGATAAATGAATGACACATTTGTCTTTGAAAAAAAAGCCGATATCAGTTCTGTTATAAATATAGAAAACAAAAACCAAATTGGAGTACAATTGAATGTATGATCGGCGGTAGGGTATCCTAAAAATGTTCCTTGGGCTTTAAATAAAAATTCACTGAATTGTATTTTACCCAGCGCTAACAGTACAATAAAGGGTAAGCCGCAAATAGCTCCCATGAACCATGCAGGAATGACCAGTCTTCGAAACTTCGACTTTATATATCCTGGGAGGTTATCGCGTGATTTTTTTATGCTAAAAAGATATCCCGAAACAATGAAGAAAAGTGGCATATGGAATAAATAGATGGCTTTTTTAATTTCATCTGGCAAATTACTTACATGGCCTAAGACAACAAAAATTATCGCCAGCCCTCTGATTGAATCGAGTGATTCATCTCGCATGTATTACCCCTCAGTTAACACTATATTGTAAGTCCAATGATAAAGTAACTTTCTAAATTCGCGCTACAAATTTTAGTCCTTAAAACAGAAGTTTGTTGTAAGTATGTTGAGAACAGAGATAATAATATCTCTTTTGACGATCTTATTTCTTTTTTTGTTTAAATTTCAATTCGTTGGGGGCATATGGGGCGTGTTGTAAACAAGGTATACAGAGTCTTGACTTGTGTGTTGCTGCTTGTTGCTGCGGCGGCTGTTTGGCACTTTCGTCATCCGGCGCCAACCGATTTCAAAACGGTAAAGGTCACCAAGCGCGATCTGCAGCAGAACGTGTTGGCGACCGGCCAGCTGGACGCGGTGCGCAAGGTTGACGTCGGCGCGCAGGTCAGCGGGCAGTTGGAAAAGTTGTATGTCGAGATCGGCGACAAGGTGAAAAAAGGCCAGTTGCTGGGGGTTATCGATCCGCAACAGGCGCAGAACAGCATTCGCGAAGGCGAGGCGACGCTGCGCGAGCTGCATGCGCAGCTGCTGCAGGCACAGGCCGAGCAGCAATTGGCGGCGGTCACGCTGCAGCGCAACCAGGCGCTGGCCAAACTGCAGGCGGTATCGCGTCAGGATCTGGATCAGGCGGCGACGCAGTTGGCGGTGAAGAAAGCGCAGGTGGGCACCATCAATGCGCAGATCGCCCGCAACCAGGCCAGCCTGGATACCGCCAAGATCAACCTGGCCTACACCCGCATCGAAGCCCCGATGGACGGCGACGTGGTGCAGATCACCACGCTGCAGGGCCAGACGGTGATCGCGGCGCAACAGGCGCCGAACATTCTGACGTTGGCGGATCTCGGCACCATGCTGGTGAAGGCGCAGGTCTCGGAGGCTGACGTCATTAACCTCAAGCCGGGTCAGAAGGCCTGGTTCACGGTGCTGGGCGATCCGACTCGGCGCTTCGACGGCGTGCTGAAAGACATTCAGCCGACGCCGGAAAAGGTCAATAATGCCATCTTCTATTATGCGCGTTTCGAAGTGCCCAACCCGGAAAGGCTGCTGCGCTTGCAAATGACGGCGCAGGTGCATATTCAGCTGGCCGGCGTCGAGCAGGCGCTGGTGATCCCGCTGGCGGCGTTGGGTGACCAGATCGCCGACAATCGCTACCACGTCTCGGTGCTGAAACAGGGCAAGGAAGAGAAGCGTGAGGTGGCTATCGGTCTGCGCAACAATATCGATGTGCAAATCCTCAGCGGGCTTGAGGCGGGCGATGAGGTGATTGTCAGCCGCGGCGGCGTGGAGGCCGGCTGATGGCGGCGCTGTTACAGCTGAGCGGCATTCGCCGCAGCTACCGTTCCGGCGAGCAGACGGTGGAGGTGCTGAAGGGGATCAGTCTGAGCATCGACGCCGGGGAAATGGTGGCGATCATGGGGGCCTCCGGCTCCGGCAAATCGACGCTGATGAACATTCTGGGCTGTCTGGACAAGCCGAGCGCCGGGGTCTATCGGGTGGCCGGACAGGATGTGGCGACGCTGAGCGACGATGCGCTGGCGCAGCTGCGGCGCGAACATTTTGGCTTTATTTTCCAGCGTTATCATCTGCTGCCGCACCTGAGTGCGGCGCATAACGTCGAGGTGCCGGCGGTGTACGCGGGGCTGGGCAAAGCGGCGCGGCGCGAACGGGCGGAGGCGCTGTTGCGGCGCCTGGGGCTGGGGGAGCGCGTTAACTACCGGCCGAGCCAGCTTTCCGGCGGCCAGCAGCAGCGCGTCAGTATCGCCCGCGCGTTGATGAACGGCGGGCAGGTGATCCTGGCGGATGAACCGACCGGCGCGCTCGACAGCCACTCCGGCGAAGAGGTGATGGCGATCCTCAAACAGCTGTGCGCCCAGGGCCACACGGTGATCCTGGTGACCCACGATCCAGCGGTGGCGCGCCAGGCTGAACGGATCATCGAGATCCGCGACGGCGAAATCATTGCCGACTCGCGTCCGGCGCCGCCGGAGGATACCCTGGCCAAGCCGCTGGCGCTGGCCGCCGCGGCGCCTTCCTGGCGGCAGATGGGCGGCCGCTTTCGCGAAGCGCTGGTGATGGCCTGGCGTGCGATGGCGGCCAACAAGATGCGCACCGCGCTGACCATGCTCGGCATCATTATCGGCATCGCCTCGGTGGTATCGATCCTGGTGATCGGCGACGCCGCCAAGCAGATGGTGCTGGCGGACATCAAATCGATCGGCACCAACACCGTCGACATTTACCCCGGCAAGGACTTCGGCGACGACGATCCAACCTACCGGCAATCGCTGAAATACGGCGATCTCGATGCGCTGCGCGAACAGCCGTATATCAGCGCGCTGTCGCCGAGCATCAGCAGCAGCATGCGGCTGCGGCTGGGTAACGTCGACGCGGCGGCCAATGTCAACGGCGTCAGCGAACAGTTCTTCCGCGTGTACGGTATGAGCTTTACCCAGGGCGTAGGCATCGATCCGATGCAGGTGCAGTCACAGGCGCAGACGGTGGTGATCGACGCCAATACCCAACGGCGGCTGTTCCCTCACCAGAAAAACGTGGTGGGCGAGGTGATCCTGGTGGGCAACATGCCGGCGACGGTGGTCGGCGTGGCTAAAGAGAAGCAGTCGATGTTCGGCAGCAGCAAGACGCTGAACGTGTGGGTGCCTTACAGCACCATGGCCAACCGGCTGATGGGCAACAATTATTTCGACTCGATCACCGTGCGCATTCGCGACGGCTACGACAGCAAGGAAGCGGAACAGCAGCTGTCGCGCCTGTTGACGCTGCGCCACGGCAAAAAGGACTTCTTCACCTATAACATGGACAGCCTGGTGCAAACCGCGGAGAAAACCACCCGCACGCTGCAGCTGTTCCTGACGCTGGTGGCGGTGATTTCGCTGGTGGTCGGCGGCATCGGCGTGATGAACATCATGCTGGTGTCGGTGACCGAGCGCACGCGCGAGATTGGCATCCGCATGGCGGTGGGCGCCCGTTCCGGCGACGTGTTGCAGCAGTTCTTGATCGAGGCGGTGTTGGTCTGCCTGGTGGGGGGCGCGCTGGGGATTACGCTGTCGTTCGCCATCGGTCTGGCGGTGCAGTTGGTATTGCCGGGCTGGCAGATCAGCTTCCCGCCGGCGGCGTTGCTGAGCGCGTTCCTCTGTTCCACCGGTATCGGCGTGGTGTTCGGCTATCTGCCGGCGCGCAATGCCGCGCGGCTGAATCCGATCGATGCGCTGGCGCGCGAGTAAGTAAAAGGCATAAAAAATGCCAGTCACACGGCGGCTGGCATTTTTATCGCAGTCAGGGTCAATGCAGCGCGACGCTGCCGGAAGCGTTTAGGACAGCGCTTCGCTTTCCACCGGCACAATAAGACTGGCATGGTTCCCTTTTGGCCCTTGATGCACGTCGAAGCTGACCTGCTGGCCTGCCTTCAACGTTCTGTAACCATCCATCTTGATGGTGGAGTAATGCGCGAAAATATCTTCGCCACCGCCGGCTGGGCAGATGAAGCCAAAGCCTTTGGCGTTGTTAAACCATTTAACAGTACCCGTCTCCATGCTTTTACATCCCTCGCAACGCTATTTTAAGTGAGATGAATAACTGAATTCGCACCCGCCGTAGGCGGGTAGCAGGGTGGACAAGGGGTGGTTAAAAGACCACCAGCCACGAATTTACACTCTAGAGCAAATGATCGGGGCGTCAAGGGATCGGCTTTTGTCGGCGGGGAGCAGTTCACCAAAGTTTGAAGCAGGTAACGCTATTGCCACGATTCAGTCACAATTGGCCCGTTTTTTTGCGCACGTTACAGTGCGGCGGGACGATGCCGAAGATGATAAAATAGTAACTATCCCCACTTTGAATAACCGAAACCTGCCCCCATATCAGAGGGCAGAGCAGAGAAGATGAGCAGCGATGGGCAATAACAACGACTGGCTAAATTTTGAACACTTGGCCGAAGAAAAACAAATCGATGCGGTAAAACCGCCGTCTATGTATAAAGTTATACTTAACAACGACGATTACACACCGATGGAATTTGTGATTGACGTTCTGCAAAAGTTCTTTTCTTATGATATTGAACGCGCAACGCAACTGATGCTCACGGTCCACTATCAAGGCAAGGCGATCTGTGGTGTTTTTACCGCCGAGGTGGCGGAAACCAAAGTCGTCCATGTGAACCGGTACGCAAGGGAGAACGAGCATCCGTTGCTTTGTACGCTGGAAAAAGCCTGAATAAGGCAATCTATTGGGGAGGTGCTTATGCTCAATCAAGAACTGGAACTCAGTCTCAACATGGCTTTCGCCAGGGCGCGTGAGCACAGACACGAGTTTATGACCGTGGAGCACCTGTTGCTAGCGTTGCTGAGCAACCCTGCCGCGCGAGAAGCGCTTGAGGCATGTACGGTGGATCTGGCCGCGTTGCGCCAGGAGCTGGAAGCCTTCATCGAACAAACCACACCGACGCTGCCCGCCGGCGAAGAAGAGCGCGACACTCAGCCGACGCTCAGCTTCCAGCGCGTGTTGCAGCGCGCGGTCTTCCATGTGCAATCTTCCGGCCGCAGCGAAGTGTCCGGCGCCAACGTGTTGGTGGCCATCTTCAGCGAGCAGGAGTCGCAGGCGGCTTATCTGCTGCGCAAGCACGACGTCAGCCGTCTCGACGTGGTGAACTTCATTTCACATGGCACGCGTAAAGACGAGCCGGGCCAAGCGCCGAATGCGGAAAACCCGGTGAACGAAGAGCAGTCCGGAGGGGAAGACCGTATGGAAAACTTCACCACCAACCTCAATCAGTTGGCCCGTGTGGGCGGCATCGATCCGTTGATCGGCCGCGATCGTGAGCTGGAGCGCGCGATTCAGGTGCTGTGCCGTCGTCGTAAAAACAACCCGCTGTTGGTCGGCGAATCCGGCGTGGGCAAGACCGCCATCGCCGAAGGCCTGGCCTGGCGTATCGTGCAGGGCGACGTGCCGGAAGTGATGGCGGACTGCACGCTGTATTCGCTGGATATCGGTTCACTGCTGGCCGGCACCAAATACCGCGGCGACTTCGAGAAACGCTTCAAGGCGCTGCTCAAGCAGCTGGAACAGGATCAGAACAGCATCCTGTTCATCGATGAAATTCACACCATCATCGGTGCCGGTGCGGCTTCCGGCGGGCAAGTGGATGCCGCCAACCTGATCAAACCGCTGCTGTCGAGCGGCAAGATCCGGGTGATCGGCTCGACCACCTACCAGGAGTTCAGCAACATCTTCGAAAAGGATCGCGCTTTGGCGCGCCGTTTCCAGAAGATCGATATCACTGAACCGACGGCGGAAGAGACCGTTCAGATCATCAACGGCCTGAAGACCAAATATGAAGCGCATCACGACGTGCGTTATACCGCCAAGGCGATCCGCGCCGCGGTGGAGCTGTCGGTGAAATACATCAACGATCGTCATCTGCCGGACAAAGCGATCGACGTGATCGACGAGGCGGGCGCCCGCAGCCGACTGATGCCGGCCAGCAAGCGCAAGAAAACCGTCAACGTGGCCGATATCGAATCCGTGGTGGCGCGCATCGCTCGTATCCCGGAGAAAACCGTGTCGGCCAGCGATCGCGACGTGCTGAGAAACCTGGGCGATCGTTTGAAGATGCTGGTATTCGGCCAGGATCAGGCGATCGAAGCGCTGACGGAAGCCATCAAGATGAGCCGCGCCGGTCTGGGCCACGAGCGCAAGCCGGTCGGTTCCTTCCTGTTCGCCGGGCCGACCGGGGTCGGGAAAACCGAGGTCACCGTACAGTTGGCCAAGGCGATGGATATCGAGCTGCTGCGTTTCGACATGTCCGAGTACATGGAGCGGCATACCGTCAGCCGTCTGATCGGCGCGCCTCCGGGCTATGTCGGTTACGATCAGGGCGGGCTGCTGACCGATGCGGTGATCAAGCATCCGCATGCGGTAGTGCTGCTCGATGAGATCGAGAAGGCGCACCCGGACGTGTTCAACCTGCTGCTGCAGGTGATGGACAACGGCACGCTGACCGACAACAACGGCCGCAAGGCGGACTTCCGCAATGTGATCCTGGTGATGACCACCAACGCCGGGGTGCGGGAAACCGAACGCAAATCGATCGGTCTGGTGCAGCAGGACAACAGCACCGACGCGATGGAAGAGATCAAGAAGGTGTTTACGCCAGAGTTCCGCAACCGTCTGGACAACATCATCTGGTTCAACCATCTGTCTACCGAAGTGATCCAGCAGGTGGTCGACAAGTTTATCGTCGAACTGCAGGCGCAGCTGGATGCGAAGGGCGTCTCGCTGGAAGTGAGCGACGAAGCACGCGACTGGCTGTCGGTGAAGGGCTACGACCGTGCGATGGGCGCTCGTCCGATGGCGCGCGTCATGCAGGAAAACCTGAAGAAACCGTTGGCCAACGAGCTGCTGTTCGGTTCGCTGGTGGACGGCGGTTCCGTGAAGGTCGAGCTGGACAAGGACAAGAAACAGCTGACCTACCACTTCCTCAGTGCCGCCAAGCGCAAGGCGGACGAGGGTGCGGTGCATTAAGGCCGCTTCAGGCAAAGAAAAAGCGATGCTTCGGCATCGCTTTTTTTTTATGGGTGAGATTCACCGTACAACAGAAACGAGTGAGCCCTCTCAGTTTACCTGCGCACCTGCAACCCGTTGTGTAACGTCGCTGCGGGGGTAAACGGAAAGGGCTCCCGAGGGATTACATCCTCGATGCCGCCAGCATGTGGCGCGCGGTGAGCCGATTAACGGCTACGGAAGACAATGCGGCCTTTGCTCAGGTCGTACGGGGTCAGCTCTACAGTGACTTTGTCGCCCGTCAGGATGCGGATATAGTTTTTACGCATTTTACCGGAGATGTGTGCGGTTACCACGTGCCCGTTTTCCAATTCAACGCGGAACATGGTGTTCGGCAGCGTATCAAGAACGGTGCCCTGCATTTCAATATTGTCTTCTTTGGCCATCGAATCCTCTAGGTCTAACTACCTTAGTTTTTAACCGGCAAGATAATGCCGAAAAACCCCCATTATGTAAAGATGTGTCGGTGAACATTGCACCGTTTCCATCAATTAGTTTACTGGAGAGGGCGGTTCAACCGGCTGTGGGGATATGACTTGCGGCGCCCAGCACGCCGACGCCAAAGGCCGCCGTTGAAGGGTGCTGAGCTGCTGCAAAAATTGACGGCGCGGAATTTCACGCGCGCCAAGGCGGGCAGTGTGAGCGTTCAGCACCTGGCAGTCAATCAATTCCCCGCCATAAGCGGCAAAATGGCGGCAAAAGGCCATCAATGCGCATTTTGAGGCGTTGGTGACGCGGCTGAACATCGATTCGCCGCAGAACAACGCGCCCTGCGCCACGCCGTACATGCCGCCGACCAGTTGATCATCCTGCCATACCTCCACCGAGTGCGCGTAGCCGAGGCGATGCAGATGCTGATAGGCACGCTGCACCTCCGGGCCGATCCAGGTGCCTTCATCCGGCCGGTGGGCGCAGGCGGCAATCACCGTGGCGAAATCGTGATTGAGCGTGATGCGAAACGGATCGTGGCGCAAAAAGCGTTTCAGACTGCGGTTGAGATGAAATTCGGCAGGGAACAGCACCGCACGCGGATCGGGTGACCACCACAGAATCGCTTCCCCCGGCGAGTACCAGGGGAAGATGCCGCGCTCGTAGGCTGCCAACAGTCGCGGCGCCGTGAGGTCGCCGCCGATCGCCAGCAGGCCGTTGGGATCGCGCAGGGCGCCCTCAGGCGAGGGAAACGCCAGCGACTGGGGGAAAGCTTAACGATGCGCATACAAGGTCTCTGCGTCCTCTACGGGCCGATTACGGCGCCAGGTTGCTGATACGGTTGCGAAAGCGTGCATAGCGGCCCTGCTGGCGCATCAGGGTGGCGTGATCGCCCTGTTCGACAATTTGGCCGTCATCCATTACGCAAATGCGGTCGAGATGTTCCAGGCCGTACAAACGGTGCGTCACCAGGATCAGCGTCTTGCCCTGACAATGCCGGCGCAGCAGCGCCAGGATCTGCTGTTCGGTTTCGGCGTCCAGCCCTTCGGTCGGTTCGTCAAGCAGCAGCAGCGGGGCCGGATGCAGCAGCGCGCGGGCGATACCCAGTCGGCGCTGTTCGCCGCCGGACAGCTGCCGGCCGCCTTCGCCCAACCAGGCGTTCAGCCCGCCGTCGCTGTCCAGCAATTTGCCCAGCCCAACCTGCTGCAGTACGTCACTCAGGCGAGCGTCGTCGGCATTCGGTGCGGCCAACCGCAGGTTTTCCCGCAGCGTATCGCTGAAGATATGCACTCGCTGGCTGACGACCGTGGTCATCCGACGCAGCGTGGTTTCATCATAATCCTCCAGCGGTTCGCCGTTGAGCAGAATTTTGCCGCCGTCGGTGCGCCAGGCGCGGGTCAGCAGCTGCAGCAGGGTGGACTTGCCGCAGCCGGTGCGGCCGAGCAAGGCGATGTGTTCGCCGGCCGCGACCTCGAGCGTGACGTCGCGCAGCACCGGCTGCGGCTGATCGGGATAGGTGAAACTCAGCTGCTGCAGGCTGAGCTGAGCGCGATCGGCCGCGGCCGGGCCGACGGCAGGGAAGGTGACCTCCGGCTGACGATCGATGATCTGTTTGACCCGCGTGGCGGAGGCAATCACCTGGCCGAGATGCTGGAAGGCGCCGGCGACCGGCATCAGCGCTTCGAACGACGCCAGCGCGGCGAAGACAAACAGCGCGATCAGGGCTCCGGGCTGAGTATCGCCGCCGATGCCGGCGGCGGTCAGCCACAGCAGCAGCGTCACCGTCAGACCGCTGGCGAGAATCATCAGCGCCTGCGCCTTGCCGCTCAGCGAGGCCTGCTGCCACTGGCGGCGTTGCCACCGCTGTTCGGTGGCGTTCAGCGTCTGGCGGAAGTCGTTGACGGCACCGAACACCACCAGCTCTGCCTGCCCCTGCAGCCAGGCGGTTAGGTCGGTACGGTATTGGCCGCGCAGCGCGGTGAGTTGGCCGCCGATCGGTTTGCCGGCGCGGTAGAACACCGGCGGCACCAGCAGCAACAGCAGCAACAGAATGCCACCCAACGTCAGGGCGAGCGCAGGATCCAGCCAGCTCAGGCCGTAGGTGACCACCAGGATCACCACCGCCGCGCTGATCAGCGGCGAGATCACCCGCAGATAAAGGTGATCCAGCGTGTCCACGTCCGCCACCAAGCGGTTGAGCAGGTCGGCCTGGCGAAAGCGAGCGATGCCGCCCGGCGCCAACGGCAGGATCTTGCTGAAGGTGAACACTCGCAAGTGCGACAGCACGCGGAAGGTGGCGTCGTGGCTGACCACGCGCTCGGCGTAGCGCCCGGCGGTGCGGAAGATCGCCGCGCCGCGCACGCCGGCGGCCGGCAGCATGTAGTTGAAGGTCAGCAGGCCCGCCAATCCGGCCAGCGAAGAGGCGGCCAGGAACCAGCCGGAAAGCGCCAGCAGGCCGATGCTGGCCAGCAGGGTGACGATCGCCAAAAGGATGCCCAGGCTAATCAGCAGGCTATGGCGGCGATACAACGCCAAAAACGGCAGCAAAACGCGCATGATTAAAGCTCCCCGCGGCGATGGGCGATCAGAGTGGCGAACAGGCCCGGCTGGGCGCTGAGGGTGGCGTAATCGCCCTGTTGCACGATGCGCCCGTTATCCATCACCCAGATCTGATCGTAGTCTTCGGTGTCTTCCAACTGG
The DNA here is from genome assembly GCF_051803255.1 of Serratia bockelmannii. Lineage (NCBI taxonomy): Bacteria > Pseudomonadati > Pseudomonadota > Gammaproteobacteria > Enterobacterales > Yersiniaceae > Serratia > Serratia bockelmannii. The sequence goes on from NZ_CP196512.1 coordinate 1,750,035, forward strand.
TGCGTGACCAGTAGGGTGGTTTGCTGATGCGAAGCGGCATTCAACGCCTGCATCACCCGTTGTTCGCTGTGGGCATCGAGACTGGCGGCCGGTTCATCCAGCAGCAGCAAGCGGCGCGGGCCGATCAGCGCCCGGGCGACCGCCACGCGCTGCGCCTGGCCGACCGACAGGCGGGCGGCGTTGTCGCCTACTTCGGTGTCGAGCCCCTGCGGCAGATACGGCAACAGTTCGCTGACGTAGGCGAGTTCCACCGCCTGCTGCAGCTGCGCTTCGTCGGCCTGCGGGCAGCCCAGCAGGATATTGGCGCGCAAGGTTTGCGCTGGCAGGTGTGGGTTCTGACCGACCCAGCTCAGCTGTTGCCTCCAGTTTTCTGCGGACAGTTCACGCAGCTCGATGCCGTTGACGGTCAACGAGCCGCGGTAGGGCAGGAAGCCGAGCAGCAGATTGAGCAGCGAGCTTTTGCCGGCGCCGCTCAGCCCGACCAGCGCTACGCGCTGCTGCGGTTGCAGGGTGAAACTCAGCGGCCCGGCCAGCAGTACGCCGTTCGGCGACAGGATTTCCAATGCGTTCGCCTGCAGCGTCAGCGGTTGATCGGCGGGCAGTTGCCGCGTGCCGTTGCCCATCTGCTCGCCTTCGGCGCTGAGGAAGGTTTCCAGCGCTTCCGCCGCGCCGACCGCCTGCGCCTTGGCATGGTAGAAGGTGCCGAGATCGCGCAGCGGTTGGAAAAACTCCGGCGCCAGAATCAGCACCAGAAAACCGGAAAACAGCGTTACGCCGAGGCCGTAGCTGCCGAAGTTGAGTTCGCCGAGGTAAGAAAAGCCGAAGTACACCGCCACCACGGCGATGGAAATCGAAGCGAAGAACTCCAGCACGCCGGAAGAGAGGAAGGCCATACGCAGCACTTCCATGGTGCGGCTGCGGAAGTCTTCGGAGGATTTGGCGATCTGCGCCGTTTCGGCCTGCGCGCGGTCGAACAACCGCAGGGTGTCCAGGCCGCGTAGGCGGTCGAGGAAGTTGCCGCTCAATCGCGCCAGCGCCACGAAGTTGCGGCGGTTGGCATCGGCGGCTCCCATGCCGACCAGCGCCATGAACAGCGGGATCAGCGGCGCGGTCGCCAGCAAAATGATGCCTGCGGCCCAATTGATCGGGAAGACGGCGATCAGGATCAGCAGCGGGATGAAGACTGCCAGATACATCTGCGGCAGATAGCGCGAGTAATAGTCCTGCATATCCTCGATCTGCTCGACGATGATGCTGGCCCAACTGCCAGCCGGTTTGCCCTGGATCCAGGCCGGGCCGAGCTGCTGCAGTTTATCCAGCACCTGCTGGCGCATGCGCTGACGGATCACCTGGCCACACAGGAAACCGACCCGTTCCCGCAGCCAGCTCAACAGCGCCCGCAATGCGAACGCGACGGCCAGCCAGATAAACGAAGGGATCAGCTGTTCGCGCGGGGTATGTTCGATGATCAGGGCGTGCAGCAGGCTGGCCAGCAGCCACGCCTGCGCCACGATCAGCAGGCCGCTGAACAGCCCCAACAGCATGGAAAGGCGCAGCCAACGCTGCGCCAACGAACTCTGGGTTTTAAGCCAACGGGTTAACTGTTGCTGTCTGTTTTTTTTCATCAGATATGCGTCTGCGTCGCCGGTGCCCGTTTGTTACGGACTGGGTTAACGTACTGTTAAATAATAGTGTTTGGCGCAATCGGCGACAAACAAGCGAGGTCCCATGTTACCTCGTCACCCGGCAGACTGAAAATAATAAAGCGGCCAAATGTGGCTATAACAGACGCGTTACCGACTATTTGACTTGCTCACTCGTGGCCTCGGCTTCCAGAGCGGCGCGCACCGACGCTCGCTCTGCGATCCGCATCACATAATGCTGGAGCGGTGGCCACTCGCTCAGCGAAATCTCGAAGCGCGCCATCCAGCGCAACACGGTAAACAGATAAGCGTCAGCGACGCTGAAATACGTTCCCAATAGGTAAGTTTGTTGTGCCAACGCTTGCGCGAGATAACCCAATCGCCGTCTCAACTTGTCGCGCAGCAACGCCTTGGCATCTTCGGGCAGGGCATCATTGAACAAGGGGGCGGCACCGGCATGGATCTCGCTGGTGATGAAATTAAGCCATTCCTGCAGCCTTACCCGCTCAAAGGCCGTCGGTGGCGGTGCCAGCCGGCTCTCTGGGCGCTGGTCGGCGAGGTATTGAACGATGGCGGGGCCTTCGGTGATCACGTTGCCGTCGTCCAGCTGCAGGGCGGCGACGTAACCTTTTGGGTTGATGCGATAGAAATCCTCACCGTCGGCGCAGCGCTTGCTGCGATTGTTTACCCTGACCAGGGTGAAAGGGATCGCTAATTCCCGCAGGACGATATGTGGGGCCAGCGAGCAGGCATCGGGAGCAAAATACAGCTTCATGCTATTTCCTTGTGGGTCAATGAGAGCGCTTGCCACAGCATGCCGACGCGGATGCCGGCGGGAAAATGGAAATTTCAGAAAGCCGCTATTAGCTCAGCGACTGGCCAGGGTTTGCTCCTGTTCGCGCAGATAATTCAGCAGGGTTTGGACGGGCGGTAGGGCCGCCGCCTCGGATGAGCAGGCCAGGCCGAAACGACGATAAACCGGCGCAACGAGCGGCAGAGCGCAAACTCCGAGCGCATCGGGCGGGATCACCGACGCGGGCATCAGCGCAACGCCCGTGCCTTCTCTGACCAGCGTCAACGCCGTTTGCCAGTCGCTGACGGTGGCGCGGATATCGGCCAGCGCCAGGCCCGACTGCTGCGCTAAACTTTGCGCATTCACATCACATCCGCCGGTCGCCAGGATGAAAGGCAGCCGAAACAGGGCATCGAGTGCCACCGGCCACCGTTCTCGCGCCAGCGGGTGCGCGCTGGGCACGACCGCCAACCAGGTGTCTTCCCCCAAAGGGAAACACAGCCGCTCCGGTGCCGGATTGAGCACCACGCCGATGTCTGCCGTTGCCGATGTTAACCAGCTCTCCACTTCGTGGTCGGTGCCCTCGAGCGTAATCAGCTCAATGTCGGGATACAGACGGCGAAACTTGCGCAGCAGCGGCGGCAACAGCTTGCTAAATGCCGACGGGAAACTGGCCAGACGTATTTTGCCCGCGTGCGCGTTACCGGCTTGCTGCGCGCATTGTTGAATGGCCCGCAGTCCTTCCAACATCGTGCGGGCATGGGCGACGATCTGTAGGCCGCTTTGGGTCAGGACGACATTGTGTGGCTGGCGCACCAAAAGCCGGGTGCTCAGCATCGTCTCCAGTTGAGCGATGGCCTGGCTGGCGGCAGACTGCGTCATGCCGCAGAGCGCCGCAGCCTGAGTGATGGTGCCGTTGTCGGCGACGGCAACCAGCAAGCGCCAGTGAAGAAGATTATGCATCGGCGTGCATCCTCCTGGGGGCTGAAGACAAAAAAAAGCGGCTCGAGAGCCGCTTTTTGCTGATGAAGAGAACGTCTTAGCAGACTTCTGCGCCGGCGATGCCGTCCAGGTAACGCTCTGCGTCCAGCGCCGCCATACAGCCGGTGCCGGCGGAGGTGATTGCCTGACGGTAGATGTGATCCATCACGTCGCCAGCGGCGAAGACGCCGGGGATGGTGGTTTGGGTCGCATTGCCGTGAATGCCGGACTGCACCTTGATGTAGCCGTTTTCCAGCTCCAGTTGGCCGCCGAAGATGCCGGTGTTCGGGCTGTGGCCGATGGCGATGAACACGCCGGCCAGTTCCAGTTCACGGGTTTCGTTTTCCGCTTTGGTGCTGCGGATACGCACGCCGGTCACGCCCATTTCATCGCCCAGCACTTCGTCCAGCGTATGGTCGGTGTGCAGCACGATGTTGCCGCTTTTCACTTTTTCCATCAGCCGGTCGATCAGGATCTTCTCTGAACGGAAGCTGTCGCGGCGGTGGATCAGGTGAACCTCGGCGGCGATGTTGGACAGGTACAGCGCTTCTTCAACGGCAGTGTTGCCGCCGCCGACCACGGCGACTTTCTGGTTACGGTAGAAGAAACCGTCGCAGGTCGCACAGGCGGAAACGCCTTTGCCCTTGAAGGCGTCTTCGGAAGGCAGGCCAAGGTAGCGGGCGGAGGCACCGGTCGCAATGATCAGCGCGTCGCAGCTGTATTCGCCGCTGTCGCCGAACAGGCGGAACGGGCGCTGCTGCAGATCGACGCTGTTGATATGATCGAAGACGATCTCAGTCTGGAACTTCTCCGCGTGTTCGCGCATGCGCTCCATCAGCGCCGGACCGGTCAGGCCTTCGGCGTCGCCCGGCCAGTTTTCCACTTCGGTGGTGGTGGTCAGCTGGCCGCCTTGCTCCAGACCGGTGATCAGCACCGGGCTCAGGTTGGCGCGCGCCGCGTAGACGGCGGCGGTGTAACCGGCCGGGCCGGAGCCCAGAATCAGTAATTTGCTATGTTTAGCCGTGCCCATGAATAACCTCTTTATTCCACAATGGCGGACAATGAAGCCGATTGTAGGGAAAATGGCGCATTAAAAAAAGCGCCGGGCGACGTTGTTAACGATTTGTATGATAGTTGTCGCCTATTAATGCGCCCGCTGTCGGCAAATCGTACGCCGAACGCAGAAATTTACCTTATCAAAGCCGCATTCGGCTACCGAATCGCCAACCGCGCAAAAACGGCGCATTCTGCGACTTCAGCCGCTCCCTACCGGGGTTTATCTGCCAGCGATTCATAACCAAAAATGGGATGCAGACTTTTCATGACGGTACGTTGTTCTGATTTTGCTTCTTTTACTTTGACAATCCGCTGCGCATTTGCGAAAACATCATAGGAAGAAGAAATTATCCCCGTAACACCAGCAAATCGTACGTATTTGCGCCGCGAGGCGGCAATGCGCGGTGGATGTGCGGAGCAGGGCGCGCAAGCGTTTGCTGATTTTTTCTCGACCTAAACGTCGTTGCCGGCGTCGCGCGGGGTTGGACAGACAGGCTGCGCGGCGTGGAATGATGGTAGTGAAGAAGCACATGACAGGCATCGGGTCTTCGCTTGGAACGAACCCTTACACATTGACGTTGGCTAGGGTGTGGCAAGTGCACGGAAGAAAATAAGAGAGACAATAATAATGGCAGACAACAAGAAACGCCCGGGTAAAGATCTCGACCGTATCGACCGCAACATCCTGAATGAGCTGCAGAAGGATGGGCGTATTTCGAACGTCGAGCTTTCGAAGCGCGTGGGGTTATCCCCGACACCATGTTTAGAACGCGTGCGCCGTCTCGAGCGCCAGGGTTTCATTCATGGCTATACCGCATTGCTTAACCCGCATTATCTGGATGCGTCCCTGCTGGTTTTCGTGGAGATCACGCTGAACCGTGGCGCGCCGGATGTGTTTGAGCAATTCAACTCGGCAGTGCAGAAGCTTGAAGAGATTCAGGAGTGTCATCTGGTTTCCGGTGATTTCGACTACCTGTTGAAAACCCGCGTACCGGACATGTCGGCGTACCGCAAACTGCTGGGCGAAACCTTGCTGCGTTTGCCGGGGGTTAACGACACCCGTACCTACGTAGTGATGGAAGAAGTGAAACAGAGTAACCGTCTGGTTATCAAAACACGGTAAGGTGCAGGTGCAAAACCTGATTAAATTGGTTACACTCCTGTTTATTCATACAGTTTCGGCGCCGGGAAAGCTTCTCGGCGCTGTTGCTATGTCAGCTAACAGGAACCTGGAGAGCCTTTCTTGAGCCAGGAATATACAGAAGATAAAGAAGTTACCCTGAAAAGACTCAGCAGTGGCCGGCGTTTGCTGGAGGCTGCGCTTATCGTGGTAGCGATTTTTGCCGTTTACCTCATGGCTGCGTTGGTCAGTTTCAATCCGTCTGACCCAAGCTGGTCGCAGACCGCGTGGCATGAGCCGATTCACAATTTGGGCGGCGGTGTTGGGGCCTGGTTGGCCGACACGCTGTTCTTCACCTTCGGGGTGCTCGCCTACGCGATACCGCCGATCATGCTGATCCTGTGCTGGGCAGCCTATCGCCAACGCGGCAACAAAGACTACGTCGACTATTTCGCGCTCTCCCTGCGCCTGATCGGTACCTTGGCGTTAGTGCTTACCTCCTGCGGGTTGGCGGCGCTGAACGTTGACGATCTCTATTACTTCGCTTCCGGCGGCGTGATCGGCAGCCTGCTGAGCAACGCCATGTTGCCGTGGTTCAACGGCATCGGCGCTACGCTGGCGCTGCTGTGCGTGTGGGCTGCGGGGCTGACGCTGTTTACCGGCTGGTCCTGGCTGGTGATCGCCGAGAAGATCGGCGGTGCGGTGTTGGGCGTCGCGACGGTGATGACCAATCGCTCACGCCGCGAAGATCGCTATTTCGAGGATGACGAGCGTTACGTTGACGACGAGCCTGAGCAGGTAGGGAAGGGCGCCGCTGCAGCGGTTGCGGCGACCGCCGCCGGAGCCGCGGCTGCCGATGACGACGTGCTGTTCTCCGCACCCTCGGTCACCGAAAGCGCCAAAGAGGCGGGGGAAGACGCCGCCGATCCGTTGCTCAGCGGCCTGCGAGCCGACGATAGTGAGGTTGAAGCCGACGCCGCGCCAATCGCGCCGGCGGCTTCGCCTGCACCAGCGGTGAAGGCAGAGATCCACGAGCCCGTTGCCGCGCCGATCGCCACACAGGCGCCGTCGGTAACGGTGGCGCCGGCCGCGCCGGCCTCGGTCAATCAGCACCCGGTGAGCACCCCGGCGCAAGACGCCACGCCGCCGCTGTATTCCTTCGAAATCCCGGAAGAAACACCAGCGCCTAAGGCGACGCGCCCTGTCGATCCTTATCAGGATGACGATGAGCCGCGCCTGGGCAATTGGCAAGAGCCGGCCCCGCAGCCGACAGCGCGTTCTCCCTTTGATTTTACCGCCGCGCAGCGCGACAGTGCCGACGTCAGCGGAGCAGGTGGTTTCAGCGCCACCGGCGCCAAGCCACAACTGGATACGGCAGCCGCTGCCGCTGCGGGCGCCGCGGCGGCGACCTTTATGCCGGCCTTCACGGCGACCAGCGACGGCAATTCTCAGGTTAAACAGGGTATCGGCCCTGAGTTGCCGCGGCCGAATCCGGTGCGTATTCCGACCCGTCGTGAGCTGGCTTCCTACGGCATCAAGCTGCCTTCGCAGCGTGCTGCCGAACAGGAACAGCGCCAGGCGGAGCCTCAACAGCCGACGGCGATAAATCCGCAGGAAGAAGAGGCGCAGCAAGAAGCCGCGCTGCGCCAGGCGTTCGCCGAACAGCAAAGCCAGCGCTATGGCGAAAGCTACGCGCCGGAGCAGGATGATGAACAGGCTCAGCAGGAAGCCGAGCTGAGTAAAGCGTTCGCCGAACAACAGAACCAACGTTACGGTGAAGTCCAACAGGACGATGAAGAGGCGCGGCAAGAGGCTGCGCTGCGTCAGGCTTTCGCCGAGCAGCAGCAGGCGCGTTATGGTCAGCAAGAGACTGCCCCGCAGGCGCCGGCCGCCAGCCCGGTCGATACCCGTAATGCTTTCAGCTTCTCGCCGATGGCGGATTTAGTGGACGATGGCCCGAGCGAGCCGATGTTCACGCTGTCCCCACAGCTTGAAGAGCGCATTGAACAGCAAAGCGAGCAAGAGGACGACGTGCCGTTTGGCCAGTTTGAGCCTGCGGCGCCGGCTGCCCAGCAACCGCATGCGCAGCCGCAACAATACCAACAGCCGCAGCAGCAATCTTATCAGCAGCCGCAGCAACAACAGCAGTATCAACAGCCGTCGCAGCAGCAATATCAGCAGCCACAGCAACCGGTTCAGCAGCAGCCTCAGCAAGCTCCGGCTGAGCCGCACCCGGCGATGGACAGCCTGATTCACCCGTTCCTGATGCGCAACGATCAGCCGCTGCAGAAGCCGACCACGCCGCTGCCGACGCTGGATCTGCTGACCGAAGCGCCGAAAGAGGTGGAGCCGGTCGACTCCTTCGCGCTGGAACAGAAAGCGCGCTTGGTGGAGGCCAGTTTGGCCGATTACCGCGTAAAAGCCGACGTGGTGGATATCCTGCCGGGGCCGGTCATCACCCGCTTCGAGCTGGATCTGGCGCCGGGCGTTAAAGCGGCGCGCATTTCCAACCTGTCGCGCGATCTGGCGCGCTCGCTGTCGACTTCGGCGGTGCGCGTGGTGGAAGTGATCCCCGGTAAGCCTTATGTCGGTCTGGAGCTGCCGAACGCCAAGCGTCAAACGGTGTACCTGCGCGAAGTGCTGGACTGCCCGGCCTTCCGCGACAACCCGTCGCCGCTGTCCATCGTATTGGGTAAGGACATCTCCGGCGAACCGGTGGTGGCCGATCTGGGCAAAATGCCGCACTTGCTGGTCGCCGGTACCACCGGTTCCGGTAAGTCGGTCGGGGTCAACGCCATGATCCTGAGCATCCTGTATAAAGCCACGCCGAAAGAAGTGCGCTTTATCATGATCGACCCGAAAATGCTGGAGCTGTCGGTTTACGAAGGTATTCCGCACCTGTTGACCGATGTGGTCACCGACATGAAAGACGCCGCCAACGCGCTGCGCTGGTGCGTGGGTGAGATGGAACGCCGCTACAAACTGATGTCTGCCCTGGGCGTGCGTAACCTGGCCGGCTACAACGAGCGTGTCGATCAGGCCGAAGCGATGGGGCGTCCGATCCCGGATCCGTTCTGGAAACCGACCGACAGCATGGACATCACGCCGCCGGTGTTGGAGAAGGAGCCGTACATCGTGGTGATGGTCGACGAATTCGCCGACCTGATCATGACGGTTGGCAAGAAGGTTGAAGAGTTGATCGCTCGCCTGGCGCAAAAAGCGCGTGCGGCGGGTATCCACCTGGTGCTGGCGACCCAGCGTCCTTCGGTAGATGTGATCACAGGTCTGATCAAGGCCAACATTCCGACGCGTATCGCCTTTACCGTGTCGAGCAAGATCGACTCCCGCACCATCCTCGATCAGGGGGGGGCCGAGTCCTTGCTGGGTATGGGTGACATGCTCTATCTGGCGCCGAACTCCTCGATCCCGGTGCGTGTACATGGCGCATTCGTGCGCGATCAGGAAGTGCACGCGGTGGTCAAGGATTGGAAAGCGCGCGAGCGGCCCCAATATAAAGAGGGCATTCTCAGCGGCGGCGAAGATGGCGAGGGCGGTGCCGGTGGCGGGATGGACGGCGACGAAGAGCTGGATCCGTTGTTTGACCAGGCGGTGGATTTCGTGGTGGATAAACGCCGCGCCTCCATCTCCGGCGTACAGCGCCAGTTCCGCATCGGCTATAACCGTGCCGCGCGCATCATCGAACAGATGGAGGCGCAGGGCATCGTCAGCGAGCAGGGGCACAACGGCAACCGCGAGGTGCTGGCGCCGCCGCGGCACGATTGATGGTCGCTTAGCCATTGCAATTCAATAAGAAAGGGCCGCTTAAGCGGCCCTTGTGCAAAGAAGCGTAAACCCGTTTCTTCTCGGAACATTGGCCTACCGGCCGATCGCCGGCTTCAGGTAAAGTAACGGAGTAAAGGGTTGATTGACCCGCACGGCGTCGCCCTGCGGTTAACGCATTTCATAAGGTATCTGGAATAATGAAAAAACTGTTAGTTGCCTGCTGTCTGCTTTCGGGATTCGCTTCTACCTCCGTGCTGGCCGATGCCGCACAGGATCTGCAAAGTCGCCTGGCGAAGGTGAACAGTTTCCACGCCAGCTTCTCGCAAACCGTGACCAGCGCTGAAGGCGCCGCGGTGCAACAGGGTGAAGGCGAGCTGTGGGTGAAGCGGCCGAACCTGTTCAACTGGCACATGACGTCACCCGATGAGAGCGTGCTGGTTTCCGATGGCCAGACCCTGTGGTTCTACAACCCGTTCGTCGAGCAGGTGACGGCGACCTGGCTGAAGAACGCCACCGGCAATACGCCGTTTATGCTGATTACCCGCAATAACGCCAGCGACTGGAAGCAGTACAACGTGAAGCAAAAGGGCGATGATTTCGAGCTGACGCCGAAATCCGCCAGCGGCAACCTGAAGCAATTCGCCATCAGCGTGACCAACAGCGGCACCATCCGCAGCTTTGCCGCGGTGGAGCAGGATGGCCAGCGTAGTGCTTATACGCTGAAAAGCCAGCAGAACGTTGCCGCCGATCCGGCCAAATTCAAATTTACCCCGCCGAAGGGGGTGACGCTGGACGACCAGCGCCAGTGAGGTGCAAGTGAGTAATAATCTGTCGCTCGATTTTTCCCAGAACGAGTTCCAGCCGCTGGCCGCGCGTATGCGCCCGACCACGCTGGCGCAGTATATCGGCCAGCAGCACCTGCTGGCCGCCGGCAAGCCGCTGCCGCGCGCCATCGAGGCCGGGCAGCTGCACTCGATGATTTTATGGGGGCCGCCGGGCACCGGGAAGACGACGCTGGCAGAGCTGATCGGCCGTTACGGTCAGGCGGATGTCGAACGGATCTCCGCCGTGACCTCCGGCATCAAGGAGATCCGCGAGGCGATCGAGCGGGCGCGGCAAAATCGCGACGCCGGCCGCCGCACCATCCTGTTCGTCGACGAAGTGCACCGCTTCAATAAGAGCCAGCAGGACGCTTTCCTGCCGCACATCGAAGACGGCACCATCACCTTTATCGGCGCCACTACCGAAAATCCGTCGTTCGAGCTGAACTCGGCGCTGTTGTCCCGCGCCCGCGTTTACCTGCTGAAGGCGCTGACCGCCGAAGATATCGGCCAGGTGCTGGATCAGGCGATGAGCGACAAGGCGCGCGGCTTTGGCAATCAGAACGTCGAGCTGCCCGCGGAAACGCGCCGCCTGCTGTCGGAGTTGGTGGGCGGCGATGCGCGCCGGGCGCTGAACAGCCTGGAAATGATGGCAGACATGGCGGAGCTCGACGCCAAAGGCGTGCGGGTGCTGACGCCGGAGCTGCTCAAGGAGGTGTCGGGCGAGCGCAGTGCGCGCTTCGACAACAAGGGCGACCGTTATTACGACCTGATTTCCGCGTTGCATAAATCAGTGCGCGGTTCGGCGCCGGACGCCGCGCTGTACTGGTATGCGCGTATCATTACCGCCGGCGGCGATCCGCTCTATGTGGCGCGCCGTCTGTTGGCGATTGCCTCTGAAGACGTGGGCAACGCCGATCCGCGCGGCATGCAGGTGGCGATCGCCGCCTGGGATTGTTTCACCCGCGTGGGGCCAGCAGAGGGCGAGCGCGCCATCGCGCAGGCGATTGTTTACCTGGCCTGCGCGCCGAAAAGCAATGCGGTTTACACCGCGTTCAAGGCCGCCATGCGCGACGCCAAAGAGCAGGCCGATTATGACGTGCCGGAGCACCTGCGCAACGCGCCGACCAAGCTGATGAAGGAGATGGGGCTGGGGGCGGAGTACCGTTACGCCCACGACGAACCCAACGCCTACGCCGCCGGCGAGAACTATTTCCCGCCCGAAATGGCCAAGACACGCTACTATCAACCGACCTCGCGTGGGCTTGAAGGGAAAATCGGCGAAAAGTTGGCATGGCTGGCTGAGCAGGATCAAAATAGCCCGACAAAACGCTACCGCTAGCGAGGCCGTTGCGGTAAGGTTAGCGGGTATCACTCTTCTTTTATGCGGCTATAAATCAGCCGCATAGAACAACAACACTTCTTTCAATAACAACAAGCACAGGATTAGCATGCTCGATCCCAATCTGCTGCGTAATGAGCTAGACGCAGTCGCCGTCAAACTGGCTCGCCGAGGCTTTAAACTCGATCTGGATCTGCTGCGTTCGCAGGAAGAACGCCGCAAAGTTCTGCAGGTAGAAACTGAAACGCTGCAAGCGGAACGCAACTCCCGATCGAAATCCATCGGCGCGGCCAAAGCGCGTGGGGAAGACATCGAGCCGCTGCGTCGCGAAGTGAACGAGCTGGGTGACAAGCTGGATGCCGCCAAGGCAGAGCTGGATACGCTGCAGAGCGAGATCCGCGATTACGCCTTGACGCTGCCTAACCTGCCGGACGACGCCGTGCCGGATGGTAAAGACGACAGCGAAAACCTGGAAGTGACCCGCTGGGGCGAACCGCGCCAGTACGACTTCGCGGTGCGCGATCACGTCGATCTGGGCGAAATGGCCGGCGGGCTGGATTTTGCCGCCGCGGTTAAGCTGACCGGCTCGCGCTTCGTGGTGATGAAAGGGCAAATCGCCCGCATGCACCGTGCGCTGTCCCAGTTCATGCTGGATCTGCACACCGAGCAGCACGGCTACCTGGAGGCCTATGTGCCTTACCTGGTCAACCACTCCACGCTGTACGGTACCGGCCAACTGCCGAAGTTCGGCGAAGACCTGTTCCATACCCGTCCGCTGGAAGAAGAAGCCGACAGCAGCAACTACGCGCTGATCCCAACGGCGGAAGTGCCGCTGACCAACCTGGTGCGCGACGAGATCGTCGAAGAGGAAACTCTGCCGCTGAAGATGACCGCGCACACGCCATGCTTCCGTGCGGAAGCCGGTTCTTACGGCCGTGACACCCGCGGTTTGATCCGCATGCACCAGTTCGACAAGGTCGAAATGGTGCAGATCGTCCGTCCGGAAGATTCGATGGATGCCCTGGAAGAGCTGACCGGCCACGCGGAAAAAGTGCTGCAGTTGCTGAACCTGCCTTACCGCAAGGTGCTGCTGTGCACCGGCGACATGGGCTTCGGCGCCTGCAAGACCTACGATCTGGAAGTGTGGCTGCCTGCGCAGAACACCTACCGCGAGATCTCGTCCTGCTCCAACATGTGGGACTTCCAGGCGCGCCGCATGCAGGCTCGCTGCCGCAGCAAGGCCGACAAGAAGCCGCGTCTGGTCCACACGCTGAACGGTTCCGGCCTGGCGGTCGGCCGTACGCTGGTGGCGGTGCTGGAAAACTACCAGCAGGCCGACGGTCGCATTCAGGTGCCTGAAGTGTTGCGTCCTTATATGGGCGGCCTGGAATACATCGGCTAAACGGCAAACTACGAGAAAAAAGCGCCTGCGGGCGCTTTTTTTATGTTGAGAATTCAGTCTGTCGTCAGCGCGTAAGCCTGTTGAATGTAGTCCGCAAGATGTTTGCTTTTCACCTCGCCGGACGAGTGGAGCTTGATGTGCCGCCGATACTGGCCGTTGCCTTCGAGCTGATGATGGCTGTCTGCCATCCGGTAGCCGTGGCCGAACTCCACCGTGACGTGATTGCGGTAGGCGAAAACGCCGCAGAAAAATTGAGTATGCGAGAACATGATGCCGCCGTATTTGACCGATTCGGTGACGCCACTGCCGCTCGTCGCGGCGATCCGACGTACCTGCTGCACAATGGCCAGCAGCTCACCGTGCGTGCTGCCGATATCCGCCAGCAGGGCTTCTACCGCCGCATCATTTGCGTGATCCATCTTGCCTCCTCATCGTTAAATCCGCTCTGCGCTGAGCATAGCGCTTTTTCAGCCGGTTAGCCGGAAACAAATCGTGCGGTGGAATGATAAGAGGCGATTGACTTTTTTATCGCCAGTGGCATGATGCGCGCACTCTCATTGCGCGTTCGGTCACAATTTCACTATGTCCGCATACTCCCGCCCAGTGCTCCTATTGCTCTGCGGCCTTTTGCTGCTCACGGTATCCATTGCCGTTTTGAATACGTTAGTGCCGCTTTGGTTAACCCATGCTCAGCTGTCAACCTGGCAGGTGGGAATGGTCAGCTCCTCTTATTTCAGCGGTAACCTGTTGGGCACGTTGGTGGCGGGCAAACTGATCCAGCGCGTCGGTTTTACCCGCAGCTATCATCTTTCTTGCCTGGTGTTCGCCGCCGCGACCGCCGGCATGGTGCTGTCGATCGATTTTTGGAGCTGGCTGGGCTGGCGTTTCTTCGCCGGCGTCGGCTGCGCCTGGATCTGGGTGATCGTGGAGAGCGCGCTGTTGCGCAGCGGTAACCTGAGCAACCGCGGCCAGCTGCTGGCGGCCTATATGATTGTCTATTACCTCGGTACGGTGACCGGGCAATTGCTGTTGAGCATGACCTCGACCGAATTGCTGCACGTGGTGCCGTGGGTGACCGCGATCGTGATCAGCGCCATGCTGCCAATGCTGTTTGCGCGGGTCAACCGCCATGAAGACGAGCCGCAGCAGGCGGCGGTGTGGACAATGTTAAGACGTCGCAGCGCGCGCCTCGGCATCAACGGCTGCATCATTTCCGGCATCGTGCTCGGTTCTCTGTATGGTCTGATGCCGCTGTATCTCTCCCATCAGGGCATGAGCGACGCCAACGTCGGTTACTGGATGGCGCTGCTGGTCAGCTCCGGCATCGTTGGGCAATGGCCGGTCGGGCGCTTGGCCGATCGTTATGGGCGCCTGCTGGTGCTGCGCATTCAGGTGTTCGTGGTGATCCTCGCCAGCGTGGCGATGCTCGGCAACTACGCCATGGCGCCTTCGCTGTTCATCCTCGGCTGCGCCGGCTTTACCCTGTATCCGGTGGCGATGTCCTGGGCCTGCGAGAAGGCGCTGCCGCACGAACTGGTGGCGATGAACCAGGCGCTGTTGATGAGTTACACCATCGGCAGCCTGCTGGGCCCGTCGATGACGGCGCTGCTGATGCAAAACTACTCCGACCGTGTGCTGTTCGTGATGATCGCCGCCGTAGCGCTGGTTTACCTGCTGATGCTGCTGAAAAAGCAGAAGCCGGATCACCACCACACGCCGTTCGCCGCCGCCTGAGCATAAAAAAACCGGCCATGAGCCGGTTTTTTCTTTTGGCGTGCGCCAATCAGTAAATCACTTTGTGACCGTAGCTTTCCAGGATGCCTTTGACGCGATCCATGGTCTCGGCCTTCGGCGGATGTACGCCGTCCAGTTTGTACTCTTCCCCCATCGCTATCCATTTATGCTTGCCCAGTTCGTGGTAGGGCAGCAGCTCGATTTTCTCGATGTTGGTCATGTCCTTGGTGAACTCGCCCAGCAGGTGTGCCGATTTGTCATCATCTGACCAGCCCGGCACCACCACGTAACGGATCCAGGTGCGTTGGTTACGTTTCGCCAGGTAGCGGGCGAATTCCAACGTGCGGTGGTTGGAGACGCCGACCAGATTCTGGTGGATATCGTCGTTCATCTGTTTCAGATCCAGCATCACCAGATCGGTGGTGTCCAGCAACTCGTCGATCACCGGATCGTAGCGGCGCACGAAGCCATTGGTGTCCAGGCAGGTATTGATGCCTTCGGCATGGCAGGCGCGGAACCAGTCGCGCACGAATTCAGCCTGCAGGATCGCCTCGCCGCCGGACGCGGTCACGCCGCCACCGGAAGCGTTCATGAAGTGGCGGTAGGCCACCGCGTCTTTCATCAGCTCTTCGACGGTCACTTCTTTGCCGCCGTGGGTGTCCCAGGTGTCGCGGTTATGGCAATAGAGGCAGCGCATCAGGCAGCCCTGGAAGAAGACGATAAAGCGGATCCCGGGCCCATCGACGGTGCCGCAGGATTCGAAGGAGTGGATGCGACCAGTTACTGACATTGCGGGGTTTTCTCCAATATTGACTGTCAAACGCAGTCTAAAAATAGGCGCGTGGCCGCCGGCCAGGTATCTGCGATGCAGCAGCGGGTGGAGCCGCCACCGGGGGTAATGATGCCTGTCGGCCGGTCAGTTGCCGGATAACTGTTTTGCCGGCTATCCATTCAGTATAGATGTCCGGCAAAACAGACTCGCACAGAGTCAGGGGAGAGCGGTGGGAGAAAAGGGCCGGCAGAACCGGCCCTGTCGTTGGCACCGGGCGGTTTCCCGCCCGGTTGGCGTATTACATCGTTTGAGTGAAGGTACGAGTAATGACGTCCTGCTGTTGCTCTTTGGTCAGCGAGTTGAAGCGCACGGCGTAACCGGAGACGCGGATGGTCAGCTGAGGGTATTTCTCAGGGTTTTCCATCGCGTCCAGCAGCATTTCACGGTTCATTACGTTGACGTTCAGGTGCTGACCGCCTTCGATGGAGGCTTCATGATGGAAGTAACCATCCATCAGGCCCGCCAGGTTGGCTTTCCGCACATCGTCGTCTTTACCCAGCGCGTTAGGCACGATAGAGAAGGTGTAGGAGATCCCGTCTTTCGCGTAGGCAAACGGCAGTTTGGCTACCGAGGTCAGGGAGGCTACTGCGCCTTTCTGGTCACGGCCGTGCATCGGGTTGGCGCCTGGGCCGAACGGTGCACCGGCGCGGCGGCCATCCGGGGTGTTACCGGTTTTCTTACCGTATACCACGTTGGAGGTGATGGTCAGTACGGACTGAGTCGGTACCGCGTTGCGGTAGGTGCGCAGTTTCTGAATTTTCTTCATGAAACGTTCCACCAGGTCACAGGCGATGTCATCGACGCGGGCGTCGTTGTTACCGAACTGTGGATACTCGCCTTCCACTTTAAAGTCGATAGCCAGGCCGTCTTCGTCGCGAATGGTGGTGACTTTCGCGTACTTGATGGCGGACAGGGAGTCGGCCGCAACGGACAGACCGGCGATGCCGCAAGCCATGGTGCGATAAACGTCACGGTCATGCAGCGCCATCAGTGCAGCTTCGTAGCTGTACTTGTCGTGCATGTAGTGAATGATGTTCAGCGCGGTCACGTACTGCTTGGCCAGCCAATCCATAAAGTGGTCCATGCGGGCCATGACTTTGTCATAGTCCAGCACTTCGTCCATCATCGGCGCTTCTTTCGGGCCGACCTGCATTTTCAGTTTCTCGTCAACGCCGCCGTTGATGGCGTAAAGCATGGTTTTCGCCAGGTTGGCGCGGGCGCCGAAGAACTGCATTTGCTTACCGACGATCATCGGGCTGACGCAACAGGCGATGGCGTAGTCATCGTTGTTGAAGTCAGGACGCATCAGGTCGTCGTTTTCGTACTGTACGGAAGAGGTATCGATGGACACTTTCGCCGCGAATTTCTTGAAGTTCAGCGGCAGCTTCTCAGACCACAGGATGGTCATGTTCGGCTCCGGAGACGGCCCCATGGTGTACAGGGTGTTCAGGAAGCGGAAGCTGTTTTTGGTGACCAGGGTACGGCCGTCGACGCCCATGCCGGCCAGGGATTCAGTCGCCCAGATTGGGTCGCCGGAGAACAGCTCATCGTACTCAGGAGTACGCAGGAAGCGCACCATACGCAGTTTCATCACCAGGTGGTCGATCAGTTCCTGCGCTTGCTCTTCGGTCAGTTTGCCCGCCTTGATGTCGCGCTCGATGAACACGTCGAGGAAGGTGGACACGCGGCCGAAGGACATGGCGGCGCCGTTCTGGGATTTCACCGCGGCCAGGTAGCCGAAGTAGGTCCACTGTACCGCTTGTTGCGCGTTAGTGGCCGGGCCGGAAATGTCGTAACCGTATTTGGCGGCCATCTCTTTGATCTGAGCCAGAGCGCGGTGCTGTTCAGCGATCTCTTCGCGCAGCTGGATGGTCATTTCCAGATCTTCGCCGTTTTCCAGTTTTTCCTGCAGCGATTTGAACTGGTTCAGTTTGTCGGCCATCAGGAAGTCGATACCGTACAGCGCCACGCGGCGGTAGTCGCCGATGATGCGGCCGCGGCCGTAGGCATCTGGCAGACCGGTCAGCACGCCGGATTTACGGCAATTCAGGATGTCTTTGGTGTAAACGTCGAATACGCCCTGGTTGTGGGTTTTACGGTATTCGGTGAACACTTTTTTCAGCTGCGGATCCAGTTCGCGGCCGTACACTTTGCACGAACCTTCGACCATTTTGATGCCGCCGAACGGGATCAGCGCGCGTTTCAGAGGCGCGTCGGTCTGCAGACCTACGATGGTTTCCAGCTCTTTGGCGATGTAACCCGCGTCGTGAGAAGTGATGGTTGCAGCAACGTTGGTGTCGAAATCAACCGGCGCGTGAGTGCGGTTTTCCAGTTTGATCCCTTCCATAACCTTGTCCCACAAGGTGGTGGTGGCTTGAGTTGCGCCAGCCAGGAAGGATTCGTCACCTTCATAAGGCGTGTAGTTTTTCTGGATGAAGTCACGAACGTTGACTTCATTCTGCCAGTCACCCTTGCTGAAACCTTCCCAAGCGTTGGCTAATTTCTCGTTAAGTTCGGTCATTGTACACCTACCTTTGATTGTGGATTTCTAACTCTGCACGCGGTAACTCACAGCTTAGTGCTGTTCGCGACCCCCGCGCAGATAAATTACCCAGTAAGTCAACCCAACCAACAGGCCGCCGCCGATGATGTTGCCGATGGTGACCGGAATCAGGTTGTCGATGATGAAGTTGCTTACTGTCAGATGAGCGAATTGCTCAGGTACCGCCCCTACGGCTTGCCAGAACTCCGGCGTGGCGAAGTGTTTGACCACGATGCCCATAGGGATCATAAACATGTTGGCGATGCTGTGTTCGAAGCCGCTGGCGACAAACATACCGACCGGCAGCACCATGGCGAGCATCTTGTCGGTCAGGGTACGGCCGGAGTAGCTCATCCAGACCGCCAGGCAGACCATCAGGTTAGCCAGAATGCCGAGGCAGACGGCTTCGATAAAGGTGTGATGCAGCTTGTGGTCTGCGGTTTGCAGAACATTCAGGCCCCACTGGCCGTTGGCGACCATATACTCGCCGGAGAACCAGATCAGCGCCACGAAGAACAGCGCGCCGACCAGGTTGCCGAGATAAACGTTCAGCCAGTTGGCGCCCAGTTGGCCCCAGCTGATGCGGCCGCTGGCCTTGGCGATGACGATAAGTACGGTAGAGGTGAACAGGTCGGCGCCCGATACCACCACCAGCATTAACCCGAGAGAGAAGCAGATGCCGCCGACCAGTTTCGCCAGCCCGAAAGGCACGCCGGCGGTGCCGGTGGTCGCCGTGATGTAGAAAACGAAGGCGATGGAAATGAAGACACCGGCGGTGATCGCCAAATAAAACGTTTTCAGCGGATGTTTGGTGGCTTTATACACGCCGGCATCTTCAGCGATTTTCGCCGTTGCCGCAGGTAAAATCAGATCGAATGGGCTGTCAGTTTTCAAACTAACTCTCGCTCTTAAGGGTTAAAACAACGCAATGAGATACTAGCAAAGCAGTATAGGGGAAAATTTGATTTGGATCATAAGGCGGGGAAGTAGAGCGCCAAAATGGCATGTTTTCTGTGTGGTTTTTATGGTTAATTTATTGAATTTAAACAAAAAACAATTTTTTAATGTTTGCAATTTTTTTTGAATTCACCCGATGTGCCGAGGGTGTCAAAGTTAAATTTTTAGGCGTTTTGTCGCCGTGCAGTGCTGAAAGTTTAATTATCGGTTAATTATTATTTCACCGTCCGGCAACAATCGCCGGTTTATTTATTCTTATGCTCGTTTAACCGCCTATTTTCCTGCGGGAAAATAAAACAGAATGCGTTGAAATAAACCGCAAAATGAAAACGCCGCAGCGGAGTGCGGCGTTTGACCGGGGAGGGTACCCCAAAAGTGGCGGTACCCCCAATGGCGATTAGGCCTTGGCCCAGTGACGGCGCTTGGCCGCCTGCAGCTTCTCGTAGGCCGCCAGCAGCGCCTGATGGGCCGGCAACGCCTTCAGATCGGCATCGACGGCGAACAGCCCGTTGAAGCGCTCTTCACCGCTGATGGCGGCCGAGGCCGCGTCCACCGCTTCCTGGCCGTACATTTTCACGAACGCGGTGTAGTATTGCGCCGCTTCGCGCTCAGGCTCCTGCGCCAGCAGCAACAGCGTTTGCAGGCAACGGTAGTAGTTGCTGCGCGCCGGGCTCAGCACCGAGGCGTTGAAGTCCTGCGTCCATTCGGTCCAAATCAGCGCCTGATCCAGATCGCCGCCCGCCAGTGCCAGCATCGACTTCAGCTCGCCCACGCGCAGGGTATGCCAGGCGTTGTCTTTGCCGCTGGCAATACCCAGCAGTTCGCGTACGCGGGTGAAATCGTCCAGCCCTTCATCGTCCAACTGCTCGATCAGCGCCAGGTATTCTTCCGGCTCCCACTCGCTGCCCGGCAGCGCCAGCAGCGTATCGCGCAGGTGCGCGCCCATGCTGTTGTTGGCCAGCAGCAGGTCTTCTGCCGGGTAGATATCGGACATGCCCGGCACGATGATGCGGCAAGCGTAGACGCCCAGGTGCTCGTAGTCGGCGATGTACACTTCCGCGTCTTCTTTGTCGAAGATGCTCATCAGGGTGGCGAACTCTTCCTGCGTGCTGCCGCTGAAGCTCCAGTCAACGAACGGATAGTCCGCATCCTGCTTGAACAGATCCCAGGAGATCAGGCCGCTGGAGTCGATGAAGTGCGTTTCCAGGTTGGTGTGTTCCGCCACTTCTTCGTCATCGAAGGTCGGTGCGGTGAACACGTCGAGATCTTTCAGGCTGCGGCCCTGCAGCAGCTCGGTTACCGTGCGCTCCAGCGCCACGCCGAAGTCCGGGTGCGCGCCGAACGAGGCGAAGCAGGTGCCGTTGGTCGGGTTGAACAGCACCACGCAGATTACCGGGTAGTTGCCGCCCAGCGAGGCATCATAGGAGAGGATCGGGAAACCTTCCTCTTCCAGTTTGGCGATGGCTTCCACCACGCCCGGATAGCGATTCAGCACTTCGACCGGGATCGCCGGCAGGCTGATGGATTCGGCGATGATGCGGTTTTTCACATAGCGCTCGAACACTTCCGACAGGCCCTGCACGCGCGCTTCGTTGGCGGTGTTGCCGGCGGACATGCCGTTGGAAACATACAGGTTGCCGATGATATTCATCGGAATGTACACGGTTTGCTGGTCGGACTGACGGGTAAACGGCAGCGCGCACACGCCGCGATCGGCATTACCGGACTGCAGATCGACAAGATCGCTGGCGCTCAGCTCTTGCTGCGGATCGTAGAAGGCGTGCAGACGCTCGTCGAGGATGCCGGCCGGCAGCGTATCGTCCGCCGGGATCGGGAACCATTTCTCATTCGGGTAGTGCACGAAGTCGCCTTCGGCGATCTGCCGGCCCAGATAGAAATCGGCGAAGAAGTAGTTGGTGGACAGGCGCTCGAAATATTCACCCAGCGCGGAGGCCAGCGCGGCTTTTTTGCTGGCGCCTTTGCCGTTGGTGAAGCACAGCGGGCAATCGCGATCGCGAATGTGCACCGACCACACGTGCGGCACTGGATTCAGCCAGGAGGCCTCTTCGATGTTGAAACCGAGGTCGCTCAGTTTCTGCTGGAAACGGGCGATGGAGTCTTCCAGAGCGGCGTCTTTACCGGGGATAAAAGTTTGCGTCATTGTCTTCACTTTTTGCGCGTACTAAAAACGCGCAATGATACGGGGTTTTACGCTGGAGCTCCACGTATTCCTAAAGCGGTGGCAAAGTCACAGTTTTTTTAAGGATAAAGGCCATAATTCAGCGAGTTATCTGTCACGGAGAAATCTAATGAAATCAGTGAAACTCAGCGTGTTAACCCTCTTGTTGACCGGCGTCAGCGCCTCGGCGCTGGCGCTGCCCAACATCACCCTGCTGGCGACAGGCGGCACCATCGCCGGTGGCGGCGATTCGGCGACGAAATCCAACTATACCGCGGGCAAGCTGGGTGTCGAGGCGCTGGTCGATGCGGTGCCGGCGCTGAAAGATATCGCCAACGTGCAGGGGGAACAGGTGGTGAACATCGGCTCGCAGGACATGAACGATCAGGTCTGGCTGACGCTGGTGAAGAAAATTGACGCCGACTGCGGCAAAACCGACGGCTTCGTCATCACCCACGGCACCGATACGCTGGAAGAGACGGCCTATTTCCTCGATCTGACGGTGAAGTGCGACAAGCCGGTGGTGCTTGTCGGGGCGATGCGGCCGGCGACGGCGATGAGCGCCGATGGCCCGTTCAACCTGTATAATGCGGTGGTGACGGCGGCAGATCCGCAATCGGCCAACCGCGGGGTGCTGGTGGCGATGAACGACACCGTGCTGGACGCGCGCGACGTCACCAAGACCAATACCACCGCCGTGCAGACCTTCCAGTCGCCGAACTTCGGCCCGCTCGGGTATATCCACAACGGCGAGGTCGATTACCAGCGCTCACCGCAGCGCAAGCATACCCGCGATACGCCGTTCGACGTCAGCAAGCTGAACGAACTGCCGAAGGTCGGCATCATCTACAACTACGCCAACGCCTCCGATGCGCCGGTCAAGGCGCTGATCGCCGAAGGGTACCAGGGCATCGTCAGCGCCGGGGTCGGCAACGGCAACCTGTATAAAACGGTGTTCGACACACTGGCGACGGCGGCACACAACGGCGTGGCGGTGGTGCGTTCTTCGCGCGTACCGACCGGCGCCACTACCGAAGATGCGGAAGTGGACGACGCCAAGTACGGCTTCGTGGCCGCCGGCACGCTGAATCCGCAAAAAGCGCGCATTTTGCTGCAGCTCGCGCTGACGCAAGCCAAAGACGCGAAGCAAATCCAGCAGATGTTCAATCAGTACTGATCGTTTTCTCTCCTGCGGGGGCCGACCGGGTTCCCGCAGCCATCTCGGCTGAATACAGCATAAAGCACCGCGTTAACCCGCTGAATTTCCCCATGTCGCAGGGTTTTATCGTCCAAACAATCGCGATGGCCGCAGAGCCTGTCATCACCCGGCGAGACCGTTTGCCGCCGGCGGGCGAATAAGCGTTGCAGCCATGGGGCGTGAGTGATAAAACCGATGGGTTGGTTAACGCGAGCGTTAACTTCGGGCATCTTTTCGACAGGTCGCTTTTCTGCGGCGAACAGTGAATGTGGTGAGGGGAAATGACTCAGGTTTATAATTTTAGCTCTGGCCCGGCGATGCTGCCGGTGGAAGTGTTGCGTCGTGCGGAACAGGAACTGTGCAACTGGCACGGCCTGGGCACGTCAGTGATGGAGATCAGTCACCGCAGCAAAGAATTCATCGCCGTTGCCGAGCAGGCGGAACAGGATCTGCGCGATCTGCTGAAAGTCCCCTCCAATTATAAGGTGCTGTTTTGCCACGGCGGCGCCCGCGCACAATTTGCCGCTCTGCCGCTGAACCTGCTGGGCGACAAGGCTACCGCCGACTATATCGACGGCGGCTATTGGGCGCACAGCGCCATCAAGGAAGCGGAAAAGTATTGCGCTCCCAACGTCATCGACGTGAAAACCCGCATCGACGGCCTGAGCGGCATCAAGCCGATGAAAGAGTGGCAACTCAGCGCCGACGCGGCTTATGTGCACTATTGCCCGAATGAGACCATCGACGGCGTGGCCATCGATGAAACGCCGGACTTCGGCGACAAAGTGGTGATCGGCGATTACTCCTCGACCATCCTGTCCCGCCCGCTCGACGTCAGCCGCTTCGGCGTGATTTACGCCGGCGCGCAGAAAAATATCGGCCCGGCCGGCCTGACGCTGGTGATCGTGCGTGACGATCTGCTGGGCAAGGCGCGCAAAGAAGTGCCGTCGATCCTCGACTACACCGTGCTGGCCGAGAACGATTCGATGTTCAACACCCCGCCGACCTTCGCCTGGTACCTGTCCGGGCTGGTGTTCAAATGGCTGAAAGAGCAGGGCGGCCTGGTGGAGATGCAAAAACGCAATCAGGCCAAGGCCGAGCTGCTGTACGCGACCATCGATAAATCCGACTTCTACCGCAGCCAGGTGGCCATCGCCAACCGCTCGTGGATGAACGTGCCGTTCCAACTGGCCGATGCGGCGCTGGACAAAGTGTTCCTCAGCGAAGCCGAGGCCATCGGCCTGCAGGCGCTGAAAGGCCACCGGGTAGTTGGCGGCATGCGCGCTTCTATTTACAATGCGATGCCGCTGGCCGGCGTGCAGGCGCTGACCGACTTCATGGCCGACTTCGAACGTCGTCACGGTTGATTCCGTCAGCCCGCCAGGCGCGGGCTGCCTCAGGCTGTTGTCCTTTTGCATTAAAGCGGCTCCGGCATTATTCCGGAGCCGTTTCGTTTATCAGAATTGGAGAGTTTTGTTCACATGGTGGATTCCCTGACGTTACAACCGGTCGCCCTGGTCAATGGCACCGTCAACTTACCCGGCTCGAAGAGCGTTTCTAACCGCGCTCTGCTGCTGGCGGCGCTGGCGAAAGGCACGACCCGGCTGACTAACCTGCTGGACAGCGACGACGTGCGTCATATGCTGAACGCGTTGCAGGCGTTGGGTGTGAACTATCAACTTTCCGCCGATCGTACCGTGTGCGAAGTGACCGGCGTGGCCGGGCCGCTGGTGGCCGGCCAGCCGCTGGAACTGTTCCTCGGCAACGCCGGTACGGCGATGCGCCCATTGGCGGCGGCGCTGTGCCTCGGCGAAGGCGACGTGGTGTTGACCGGTGAACCGCGCATGAAAGAGCGCCCGATCGGCCATCTGGTGGACGCGTTGCGCCAGGGCGGGGCGCAGATTGATTATCTCGAGCAGACCGATTACCCGCCGATTCGCCTGCGCGGCGGCTTCCTGGGCGGCGACGTCACCGTTGACGGCAGCGTCTCCAGCCAGTTCCTGACCGCGTTGCTGATGACCGCGCCGCTGGCGCCGCAGGATACGCAGATCCACATCAAGGGCGAGTTGGTTTCCAAGCCATACATCGACATCACGCTGCATCTGATGCGTACCTTCGGCGTATCGGTGAGCCACGACAACTACCGGGTGTTCCATATCCAGGGGCGCCAGACGTATATCGCGCCGGGCGATTATCTGGTTGAGGGCGACGCTTCTTCCGCCTCCTACTTCCTGGCGGCGGCGGCGATCAAAGGCGGCACCGTGCGCGTGACCGGCATCGGCCGCAAAAGCGTGCAGGGCGATACCAAGTTCGCCGATGTGCTGGAGAAAATGGGCGCGCGCATCACCTGGGGCGACGATTTCATCGAGTGCAGCCGCGGTGAACTGCACGGCATCGACATGGACATGAACCACATTCCGGACGCGGCGATGACTATCGCCACCGCGGCGTTGTTCGCCGAGGGGCCGACCACCATCCGCAATATCTACAACTGGCGGGTGAAGGAGACCGACCGTCTGGCGGCGATGGCCACCGAGCTGCGTAAAGTGGGGGCGGAAGTGGACGAGGGCGAAGACTACATTCACGTCGTGCCGCCGGCCAAACTGCAGTTTGCCGAGATCGGTACCTACAACGATCACCGCATGGCGATGTGCTTCTCGCTGGTGGCGCTGTCGGATACCCCGGTCACCATTCTCGATCCGAAATGCACCGCGAAAACCTTCCCGGATTATTTCGAGCAGTTGGCGCGCATCAGCCAGCCGGCGTAGTAACCCGTCAAATCGTTTATTTTAAGGCCCCTTTGTGGGCCTTTATCGTTTTTAACCTTCGGCGACCGGCGTTTCTTCTATACTTTTTCGCGGTTGTGCGCTTATTTTCAACAACCGGACAGTTCCAGGGTAACAGATTGCCGTAGGGCAGCGTATAATACGCCACCGTATTTGCCCCTGATTGGGCAGGTGGCAGAGCGCACGGGCTTCGAGTCGAAGCGCGCCGTGTCTCTGTGAGGTTTTCTACCTGAAGGAGAGAGAAATGACGGCTACAGCCCCGGTGATAACCGTTGATGGACCAAGTGGCGCAGGCAAAGGCACGCTGTGTAAAGCGTTGGCCGAGTCCCTTGGTTGGCGTTTGCTGGATTCCGGCGCGATCTATCGCGTGCTGGCGCTGGCGGCGTTGCATCATCAGGTGGATATCACTTCTGAGGAAGCGCTGGTTCCGCTGGCCGCACATCTCGATGTTCGCTTCGTTGCCCAGGACGGCAAGCTGCAGGTGATTTTGGAAGGTGAGGACGTCAGCAATGAGATCCGCACCGAAACCGTCGGCAACACCGCGTCGCAAGCGGCGGCGTTTCCTCGCGTGCGCGAGGCGTTGCTGCGCCGCCAGCGCGCATTCCGCGAAGCGCCCGGCCTGATTGCCGACGGTCGCGATATGGGCACGGTGGTGTTCCCGGACGCGCCGGTCAAGATTTTCCTCGACGCCAGCTCGGAGGAGCGCGCACACCGCCGCATGCTGCAGTTGCAGGAAAAGGGCTTTAATGTTAACTTTGAACGTCTTTTAGCCGAGATAAAGGAACGGGACGACCGTGACCGTAATCGGCCTATCGCGCCTCTGGTGCCTGCTTCTGACGCCCTCGTGCTGGATTCTACCAGCATGTCGATCGAAGAAGTGATCCAGCAGGCGTTGACGTATGCACAGAAAGTGTTGGCGTTGCCGCAGCAATAAGCGCGGCGGCGCTATTGGCTTTTTGTCATATTTGTCATAGCGGTATCGCAATATATCGGGTAAAATTTTACCCCTGTAACCTTAAACCCTGTCGGCATGGAGCCAATGGCGGGGTATGTGAAACAACCCCATTCGGCGGGACGCTAAATGGACGTTAAACTAAAGAACCCTGAAGATTAACAACATGACTGAATCTTTCGCTCAACTCTTTGAAGAATCCTTAAAAGAAATCGAAACCCGCCCGGGTTCCATCGTTCGTGGCGTCGTTGTTGCTATCGACAAAGATATCGTACTGGTTGACGCCGGTCTGAAATCTGAGTCTGCCATCCCGGCTGAGCAATTCAAAAACGCCCAGGGCGAGCTGGAAATCCAGGTTGGTGACGAAGTTGACGTTGCTCTGGATGCTGTTGAAGACGGCTTCGGTGAAACCCTGCTGTCCCGTGAGAAAGCTAAGCGTCACGAAGCTTGGATCACGCTGGAAAAAGCCTACGAAGAAGCTGAGACTGTAACCGGTGTTATCAACGGCAAAGTGAAGGGTGGCTTCACCGTCGAGCTGAACGGCATCCGCGCGTTCCTGCCAGGTTCCCTGGTTGACGTGCGTCCGGTACGTGACACTCTGCACCTGGAAGGCAAAGAGCTTGAGTTCAAAGTCATCAAGCTGGATCAGAAGCGCAACAACGTTGTCGTTTCTCGCCGTGCGGTTATCGAATCCGAGAACAGCGCTGAGCGCGATCAACTGCTGGAAAACCTGCAGGAAGGCATGGAAGTCAAAGGTATCGTTAAGAACCTCACTGACTACGGTGCATTCGTTGATCTGGGCGGCGTAGACGGCCTGCTGCACATCACTGACATGGCTTGGAAACGCGTTAAGCACCCAAGCGAAATCGTCAATGTTGGCGATGAAATCACTGTTAAAGTGCTGAAGTTCGACCGCGAGCGTACTCGTGTCTCCCTGGGCCTGAAACAGCTGGGCGAAGATCCATGGGTTGCTATCGCGAAACGTTACCCAGAAGGCACCAAGCTGACTGGTCGTGTAACCAACCTGACTGATTACGGCTGCTTCGTAGAAATCGAAGAAGGCGTTGAAGGTCTGGTACACGTTTCTGAAATGGATTGGACCAACAAAAACATCCATCCGTCCAAAGTTGTTAACGTGGGCGACGTAGTGGAAGTGATGGTTCTGGACATCGATGAAGAACGTCGTCGTATCTCCCTGGGCCTGAAGCAGTGCAAATCCAACCCATGGCAGCAGTTCGCAGAGACCCACAACAAGGGCGACCGCGTTGAAGGTAAAATCAAGTCTATCACTGACTTCGGTATCTTCATCGGCCTGGACGGCGGCATCGACGGCCTGGTTCACCTGTCTGACATCTCCTGGAACGTTGCAGGCGAAGAAGCAGTACGTGAATACAAGAAAGGCGACGAAATCGCTGCGGTTGTTCTGCAAGTTGACGCAGAGCGCGAGCGTATCTCCCTGGGCGTGAAGCAGCTGGCTGAAGACCCGTTCAATAACTACCTGTCTATGAACAAGAAAGGTGCTATTGTTACTGGTAAAGTCACTGCAGTTGACGCCAAAGGTGCTACAGTTGAATTGGCAGGCGGCGTAGAAGGTTACCTGCGTGCATCTGAAGCCTCTCGCGACCGCATTGAAGATGCAACTCTGGTTCTGAACGTAGGTGACGAAGTTGAAGCTAAATTCACCGGCGTTGACCGTAAGAACCGCGTTGTAAGCCTGTCCGTACGTGCTAAGGACGAAGCTGACGAGAAAGACGCCATCGCAACTGTTAACAACAAACAGGAAGAAGGCAACTTCTCTAACGCAATGGCTGAAGCTTTCAAAGCGGCTAAAGGCGAGTAATGACGGGGGGCGGTTTCTGACCGCCCCGATACGGTAGTTTAGCTGCAAAGCTTGGAGGTACTATGACCAAGTCTGAACTTATTGAAAGACTTGCTGGCCAGCAATCTCATATTCCGGCGAAGGCCGTTGAGGATGCAGTGAAAGAGATGCTTGAGCACATGGCCGCTACGCTGGCCGAGGGCGAACGCATTGAGATCCGCGGATTCGGCAGTTTTTCTCTTCACTACCGTGCCCCGCGTGTAGGTCGCAACCCGAAAACCGGTGACAAAGTTGAGCTGGACGGCAAGTACGTTCCTCACTTCAAACCAGGTAAAGAGTTGCGTGACCGCGCCAATATCTATGGCTAGTCGCTGACTGCTCATAGCGTTGTTGCTTGAAAAGAATATAAAACGGTGCCTTTAAGGCGCCGTTTTTTTTCGCCTGCGGTTCTCCCTGCTCCGCTTAGGAATTGCGCACCGCGCCGCATTTACGATGTGGCTCCTGCATAGATCTCTCTTATCCTGCCATGTTCACCGCATCTTCATTAAAGCCCGCTGGCGGTGACATGTCGGCTGAATGATCCTGCTTGCTTGCCATGACGCGCTTTTGCTCATGGCGGAGCCGATGGGAGAAGAGCGATCAAAATTTCGCTGGATCTGGCGATATTCGCCGTTATCTGCGGCATCCTGCCGCTGCTGGTTTTACCGCAGTTGCCTGAGCAATGGCAGCTGTGGCCGATGCTGCTTGTTGCCGGTTTACTGCTGCGCATCCGTTGGCCGTTTTGCCGTTATTTGGCCTGCCTGGGATTGGGGTTCGCGTGGGCGGTTTTCAACGCCGGAAGCCTGATTGGGCAAGTGGAGCGCTTAAGTCGCGGGCCGGATGTGACGGCGGTGGTGCAGGTTAGCAGCATCGCGCTGAAGCCCGCCGCCAGTAAACAGGCGCTGATGCGCATCGAGCGGGGCGACGGCCATTGGTTGGTGCCGGCGGTGACGTTTACCACGACGTGGGCTCCAGAACAGCAGCGGTTGTGCGCCGGGCAGCGTTGGCAATTGAAACTGCGTTTGCGGCCGGTGCATGGCAAACTCAATGAAGGCGGCTTCGACAGCCAACGTTGGGCGATCGCGCAGCGCCAGCCGTTAACTGGCCAAGTCAGGCAGGCTCGTTTGCTGGATGGCGATTGCGGCTTACGCCAGCGCATAATCAGCCATGCGGAAACCAATATCGGCGAGCTGCGTTACAAGGCAGTATTGCTGGCGTTGGCATTTGGGGAGCGAACCGCACTGGAGCAGGCTTTACGCATGCTGATGTTGAAAACCGGCATCGCGCACTTGATGGCAATCTCAGGGTTGCATGTGGCGATGGTCGCCATCTTGTTCTGGGTTACATTGCGTGCGCTGCAGCTTTTTCTTCCTTCTCATCTAATTGGCTATCGCTTTCCGCTGGTCGCGGGCTGGGTGGCGACGCTGATCTATGTCTGGTTGGTAGGCGCCCAGCCGCCGGCGGTGCGCACCGCGTTGGCGATGACGCTGTGGATGCTGCTGCGCTTGCGCGGCGTCCATTGTTCTTCTTGGCAAGTGTGGCTGTGGTGTGTCGGGCTTATTTTACTGTGCGATCCGCTGGCGGTCTTGTCAGACAGTTTCTGGCTGTCGGTACTGGCGGTGGGGTGCCTGATTTTTTGGTTCGAATGGGCACCGCTCGGCGAGCGATTCCGATCGGCCTGGTATTGGGCACCGGTGCGTTGGCTGCATATTCAGCTCGGTATGACGTTGCTGCTGGTGCCGATGCAGGCCGCGCTGTTTCTGGGCCTGACGCTGACCTCGCTGCCGGCCAATTTGTGGGCGGTACCGATTGTCTCATTGGTGACGGTGCCGCTGATTTTGCTGGCGGTGATGTTCGGTTTCTTCCCCTCGTTAAGCTACGGACTATGGTGGCTGGCGGACTTCACGCTGCAGTGGGTATTTGTACCTCTGAATTACCTGCAACGTGGTTGGGTGGATTTGGGGGCGGCTTCGCTGTTGGCCAGCGCGGCGGGATGGCTCATCGTCGTCTGTTGGCGCTTTCATTGGTGGTGGCGTTATGCGTCGGGACTGGCGACGATAGCGATATGCTGCGTGCTGTGGCGGGAAAAAGAACCGGCTTACCGTTGGCGAGTCGATATGCTTGATGTTGGGCACGGCTTGGCGGTGGTCATTGAGCGAAACGGCAAAGGAATACTGTACGATACCGGCGATCGTTGGCCGGGTGGCAGCGCCGCCGAGCGGCATATTTTGCCAATGCTGAACTGGCGGGGTATTGAACTGGAACAGATCATTATCAGCCATGACCACCTCGATCATACCGGTGGGGTGCCTGCTGTGCGGCGGGTGTTTCCACAGGCTACGGTGCGCAGCCCGATGCGCGGGGAGGGGCACTTGCCCTGCGTCGCCGGTGAGCGCTGGCGCTGGCAGGGGTTGCAATTCGAAGTGCTGTGGCCGCCGAAAACGCGTAAAAAGCCGGGTAATGACGACTCTTGCGTGATCCGTATCGACGACGGGAAACACAGCATGCTGCTTACCGGCGACGCGGAAAAAAAGGCGGAGGCGCAGCTGCTCCGGTTACGGCGCGATCGCTTGGCGGCTACGGTGTTGCAGGTGGGGCACCATGGCAGCAGAACCTCTTCCACGCCGCCGTTTCTGCGCGCGGTCAATCCTCAGGCGGCATTGGCGTCAGCATCTCGTTACAACAAATGGCGTTTGCCGGCGCGTAAAGTGGTCGCCAGATACCGGGCAAATGGCATTATATGGCGTGATACGACGCGCTCCGGCCAGTTATCGGTACTTTTTTTCGACAACGATTGGCAAATTAAAGGCTTTCGCGAACAATTAATGCCCCGTTGGTACCATCAGCGGTTTGGCGTAGAGGGTGATAATGAGTAAAATAGGCCGCTATTTCTTCCGATGCTGGTATTTGCATGATGAATGATAAAGATCTCTCGACCTGGCAGACATTCCGTCGACTCTGGCCGATGATCACTCCTTTTAAGACCGGGCTGATTGTGGCCGCCATTGCGTTGATTATGAACGCAGCGGGGGACACGCTGATGCTGTCTCTGCTTAAACCGCTATTGGACGATGGGTTTGGAAAAACCGACAGCAGCGTGCTGGTGTGGATGCCGTTGGCGGTCATTGCGCTGATGCTGATGCGCGGCGTCACCAGCTTTGTTTCAAGCTACTGCATTTCCTGGGTTTCCGGCATGGTGGTGATGCAGATGCGCCGCCGCCTGTTTGGCCACATGATGAGAATGCCGGTGGCCTTCTTCGATCAGCAGTCCACCGGGACTTTGCTGTCGCGCATTACCTATGATTCTGAGCAGGTGGCTTCCTCCTCGTCCAGCGCGCTGGTGACCGTGGTGCGTGAAGGGGCTTCGATCATTGGCCTGTTCATCATGATGTTCTACTACAGCTGGCAGCTGTCGGTGATCCTGATCGTGCTGGCGCCGATCGTCTCCATCGCTATTCGCCTGGTCTCCAAGCGTTTCCGCAACATCAGCAAGAACATGCAGAACACGATGGGGCAGGTGACCACCAGCGCCGAACAGATGCTGAAAGGCCATAAAGAAGTGCTGATCTTCGGTGGCCAGCAGGTGGAAACCGAGCGCTTCAACTCGGTCAGCAACCGCATGCGTCAACAGGGCATGAAACTGGTTTCCGCGTCTTCGATTTCCGATCCGATCATTCAGCTGATCGCTTCGCTGGCGCTGGCGTTCGTGCTGTTTGCCGCCAGCTTCCCAAGCGTGATGGCAACCCTGACCGCCGGTACCATTACCGTGGTGTTCTCATCGATGATCGCGCTGATGCGCCCGCTGAAGTCGCTGACCAACGTCAATGCCCAGTTCCAACGCGGGATGGCGGCATGCCAGACGCTGTTCTCCATTTTGGATATGGAACAGGAAAAAGACACCGGCACCCGCGAAGTGAAGCGTGCGAAAGGCGATATCGAATTCCGTAACGTCACTTTCTACTACCCATCTAAGGAAACGCCGGCGCTGCGTGATATCAACCTGAAAATCGCCGAAGGCAAGACCGTCGCCTTGGTGGGCCGTTCCGGTTCGGGTAAATCCACCATCGCCAACCTGTTGACGCGTTTCTACGATATCCAAGAAGGCGAAATCCTGATGGATGGCCACGATTTGCGCGAATATACCCTGGCCTCGCTGCGCAATCAGGTAGCGCTGGTCTCGCAAAACGTGCACCTGTTCAACGACTCCATCGCCAACAACATTGCCTATGCACGCGAGAGTGAATACAGCCGCGAGCAGATTGAGAAAGCGGCCGAAATGGCGTACGCAATGGACTTCATCAACAAGATGGAGAACGGCCTGGATACGGTGATCGGTGAGAACGGCGTAATGCTGTCCGGCGGCCAACGTCAGCGTATCGCCATCGCGCGTGCGTTGCTGCGCGACTGCCCGATCCTGATCCTGGATGAGGCGACCTCTGCGCTGGATACCGAGTCCGAGCGGGCCATTCAGGCTGCGCTGGACGAGTTGCAGAAAGACCGTACTTCATTAGTGATCGCGCACCGCCTGTCGACGATTGAGAAGGCGGATGAGATCCTGGTGGTGGAAGATGGTCGCATCGTCGAACGCGGCGAACACACCGAGTTGCTTGAGCGGCAGGGCGCCTATGCGCAGCTGCACCGTATGCAGTTTGGTCAATAATGATTGAGCGCATCTGGTCCGGCGGTTCGTTGCTTTATCTGGCGCTATTGCCACTCTCGTGGCTGTATGGCCTGCTCAGTTGGCTGATCCGCCTCAGTTACCGCTGCGGCCTGCGTAAAAGTTGGCGTTCGCCGGTGCCGGTCGTGGTGGTGGGTAATCTCACCGCCGGCGGCAACGGCAAAACGCCGATGGTGATCTGGCTGGTGGAACACCTGCAGCAGCGGGGCTACCGCGTTGGGGTGGTGTCGCGCGGCTACGGCGGCAAGTCGGCGGTCTATCCTCTGGTGCTGGGTCAGAATACATCGACCCGCGAGGCGGGGGATGAGCCGGTGCTGATTTATCAGCGTACCGGGGCGCCCGTGGCGATCGCGCCCAAGCGCGCCGAGGCGGTGCAGGCTCTGCTGCAACAACAGCCGCTGGATGTGATCATCACCGATGACGGCTTGCAGCACTATGCTTTACAGCGTGACTTCGAGCTGGTGGTCATCGACGGTGTGCGTCGGTTCGGTAACGGCTGGTGGTTACCAGCCGGACCGATGCGTGAGCGTGCTGCGCGGCTTGGCAGCGTCGATGCGCGTGTCGCCAATGGCGGCGTGGCGCAGGCCGGAGAAATTGCTATGCGTCTGCAGGCGCGTGACGCAGTGAACCTGCTGAGCGGTGAACGTCGTCCGGCGGCCGAGCTGCCGCGCGTGGTGGCGATGGCGGGTATCGGCCATCCGCCGCGTTTCTTCGCGACGTTGGAAAAGCTGAACGTCGAGGTGGTGCAGGAAGTGGCGTTTGCCGATCATCAGGAATATCAGCAGGCGCAGCTGGCGGCGTTGGTTAATGCAGAGCAAACGCTGCTGATGACGGAGAAGGACGCGGTGAAATGCCGCGCCTTTGCCCAGCCTAATTGGTGGTATTTACCGGTTGATGCGGTGCTACCTTCCGCTCAGGCTGAGCAACTGCTGCAGGATATCGAGTCTCTACTGGCTAAGTAACCTCAGGACGCCAGCGTGACAAGCCCCAGGGCTTGCGCGCAGGCTTCCAGCGAACGCTGCTGGGTTTGTTGATACAGCGCCAGCTCGTCGATCACCTCACTGCCCAACGCTTGTTCAAACGCTGCCCGGCTTGACGCCGCATTGTACTGTGTATGGCGGCTGTCCCCCAGATTCGATTGGAAAATCCCCGCCGCGCTGACCGGCAGAAAATCTTCATACACCAGTGGCTGGAAGCGAACGTGTTCTTTCTCGATCAGTTGCTCCAGGGTACTGTGCTTATCCAGTGATTCTTTGGCCGCCAGGCCGCACTCGGTCGGGAAATAGCGGAACCAGGCCAGCTGTTGCTCGCGCAGCGTGGCGTAATCATCCGGAAACGCCCGGAAGTTTTCTTCCAGCAACTGATAATAGCGTTCGGCATTTTTCTCGCTCGGCGGCGCCTGCAGCGCATCGTTGGTGGCCTTCAGCAGACGGTCGTAAAGTTCGCGTCCTTTGGTCGTCAGCGCTACACCACGCTGTTCGATCTCGCCGAAGCGTGCGGTATGATGACCGGCGACGACGCGGCCGTCGCGCTCAACGAAATCGACGCGTTCTTCCAACGCCTTGAAGCTGGTCTGGCGCAGCAGGATCGCGCGACGGCGGCGCGGCGGGCCCTCGATGACCGCTTTGGGCGTAATACCGCGGGCGGGCATCGCCTGTTGAACGCGATCGATATCCAGCGTGCGCGGTGTCAGATGATTGATATGCGGCCCTTTAAACGCCACCACGTCGGCGATCAGTCGATGCTGATCGTGCAGCTGCCGGTATTCTTCTGCGCTGACCGTCGCCTGGTTGTGCCAGCGGAAGGTTTCCAGCGCTTGTTCGACAAATTCTTGCGCCTGTACTTCATTTAGCCCGCCTTGCGCTTCCTGCAACGCGATCAGTTCCAACGCGCGATCGGTAAAGATACGGCGGCGCGTCAGCAAGCGCTCAGCCAGCTCACGCAGCGCGGGATCTTCTATCAGCTCCAGGCGAAGCAAGGAGGTAAATACGCGGAACGGACTGACCTGCAGCGCGTCTTCGTGTACGGCGCGAAAGGCGGTCGAGTGCACGGGAACGCCCGCCACAGACAGATCATAGTAACCGACCGGCGCCATGCCCATCACCCGGAACAGACGGCGCAGGGTGGCCAGTTCGCCAGCAGTGCCGACCCGGATCGCGCCGTGGCGCTCCATCGCGAGGCGTTCGATCTCGCCGGTGATTTGCAGTTGATGAGCCAGTGCGGCATCTTCGCGCAGAACCTGTCGGTTGGTTTCCGCCACCAGCTCCAGCAGATCGCCGTACAGCGGTACCTCCTTTTGGTACATGTCCGACATCGCGTGAGAGAATCTGGCGCGGATTTCATTAGGTGAAACGAACTGCTGGGCGGTCATGCGCATAGCTCCTTGATTCAGCATAATCTGAAAAATCGTGTTTTTAGCGGCAAAAGTGCTGGCGAAAAAGCCGTCTGCCTTGTTTTCCCCTCAAGTTTAGCCATCTGATTTGGGATTTGTTATAGACGTGGCAAGCATATTAGAGTTTTATGCGTTAGCTCTCATTTGTAGCGCACGGACGGGCAAACGATGCCCCGGTGAGGAGAAGAACGCGGTGGATCGGCCGCGGCGAGCGTTAAATTAAGTCATGTATATTCATGGGGATAAAAATAAATTCGGCGTATTTATGAATTAAAGGCAATAAACCTCTTGTGCATTCGTCATTTTTATGAGTAAATGCAAGTCGGCCTGTAATCCAGACCTATTTATGTTCGAGTTTAGAGTTAAGCAGTTCCTCCAAAAACGTTATCATCCGATTCCGCTTCAAAGACGAACCTTCTAAGTACCTCCCATAAGTAATGTTTCTGACATGGCCACAATTGCCTCTTATGGCAGGTTTTGTAAATATATTTAAAGGTAAAAGTAATGTCTAAGAAGACGGGTCAAGTTAAGTGGTTCAACGAAAGCAAAGGTTTTGGTTTCATTGAGCAGCACGACGGCGGCAAAGATGTATTCGTACACTTCTCCGCTATTATGACCGACGGTTTCAAGACCCTGGCTGAAGGCCAGCGTGTCGAGTACACCATCCAGGACAGCCCGCGCGGGCCGGCTGCCGCTAACGTAGTTGCTCTGTAAGAAGACAGGGAACGCGTATAAGAGATCTTAATACAACCATGGTGATGCCTCAGCGCTGAATCATGCGGAAGATATTAAGTTCAACAAGCCCGCCTTCGTGCGGGTTTTTTAATTTTTTGCTCACGAGAGGTTTGTTACGAAAAACTTTAGGATGGGCTGGTAGCGTCCAGACAATATAAAAAATGACGTTGTCAAGGATGCTCAAGTAAAAGGATATAAGTTATGTTTAAAAATACTGTGTTAAAAATGGGCCGTGTGAAATGGTTTAATCAGGCCGAAGGCTATGGTTTTATTTCACCGGTAGATGGCAGCGACGAAATCTATGTCAATCGCAACGCTATCGCCAACACCAAAAATAAGTCGTTGAACGAAGGTCAGAACGTTGAGTTCTCGATCTATCGCAGCTCGCATGGGCTGTCCGCGGCAGACGTTATCGCGTTCTGATCGCACCCACCTTCCTCGCCAGTGCCGGTGTCGCCACCCGCAAGCACTGGCGAAGATAAATCCCGCGATATCCACTATTATCAGGCCATTGCCTACTCGCCACGGATATCAGGATGACCATCCCGACCCTTTCCCTTACCGCCGCTCGCGCGCTGCACCTTGCCGCCCAGGGGCTGCTTTCTCCGCTTAAACGCCAGGCTCGGCCCGATGACGTCTTGAGTGCGATCCAGCGCATGGGGTTGTTACAAATCGATACCATTAGCGTCGTTGCTCGCAGCCCGTATCTGGTGCTGTTCAGCCGTTTGGGAGCCTATCAGCCGGAGTGGCTTGAGCAGGCGCTCGCCGGCCGCAAGCTGTTCGAGTATTGGGCGCACGAGGCCTGTTTCCTGCCGATCGAAGATTTTGGCCTGCTGCGCCACCGCATGCTGGCGCCGCATGATATGGGCTGGAAATACTCCGCCGCCTGGGTGCAGCAGCACCAGGCCGCGATGGACAACCTGCTGCGGCACATCGAACAACAGGGGCCGGTGCGCTCCGCCGATTTCAGCGCCGAGAAGAAGGGCAACAGCGGGTGGTGGGACTGGAAACCGGAGAAACGTCATCTGGAAATTCTGTTTACCGCCGGCAAGCTGATGGTGGCCGAACGTCGCAACTTCCACCGGGTTTACGATCTGACCGAAAGGCTGCTGCCGGCCTGGGACGATGCGCGCCATACGCTGCCTGTGGAGCAGGCGCGCCGGCAGATGCTGTGCCGCACCTGCCGCTATCTGGGCATTTTCCGCGCCGAGTGGTTGGCGGATTACTATCGGCTGAAGCGCGTGGCGCCAAAAGCCTTGCTGGCAGCGCTGCAGGAACAGGGCGAGATTACGCCGGTGCAGGTAGAGGGGCTGGAAGGACAATTCTATGTGCATGAATCACTGGCGGAATTGCTGCCGCTGGCGGAGCAGGGCAAACTCAAATCGACGGTCACCAGCCTGCTTTCGCCTTTTGATCCGGTGGTGTGGGATCGCCGTCGGGCGCTCGAGCTGTTCAACTTTGACTATCGGCTAGAGTGTTACACGCCGAAAGAAAAACGTCGCTATGGCTACTTCACCTTGCCGGTGCTGCATCGTGGCGAGCTGGTGGGGCGGATTGACGCCAAGGCGCACCGTCGCCAGGGCATCTTCGAGATCATCAGTTTCCATGCGGAGCCGCAGGTGCGCTTCGGCAAACAGCGAACGCAAGATATCCGACAGGCCATCGCGCGCACGGCCAAATGGCACGGTGCACAACGCGTCGCGCTGGGCGACATTCCGGCGGTGTTGGCCGCTGAATGGGGTGCCGGCTGGGAAGTGGGATAACGAGCGACGCCGTCGGTGGGGTAAAACGAAGTTAAGCGTCGCTCGTTACAAAGGGGCTCAGTGGCTGAAGTTAGCGAACAGAGCGATGATTTTATGCAGACGTTTGATCACGTATTACTACCTTTTTTGTGATTTGCATCACAAAATTCTACGCCGGGATGCGCCGTAGTTCAAGCTGTTGCACCGGCGCGGTGAGGAAATATCGGCGGGTTGGTGCCGCCGATGATTAACCTGAGGCCGGGCGTTATGCTATCCTCACTGCCTTTCCCAGATGACCAATCCCCTTGCGGAGGATGCATGGACCACCGTTTACTCGAAATCGTTGCCTGCCCGGTATGCAACGGCAAACTCTATTTCAATAAAGAAAACCAGGAGCTGGTGTGCAAAGCGGACGGGTTGGCTTACCCGCTGCGCGACGGCATCCCGGTGCTGTTGGAAAATGAAGCGCGTGCGCTGTCGCTGGACGAGAAGCACGCATGAGTTTTATCGCTATTATTCCCGCCCGCTACGCCTCAACCCGTTTGCCGGGCAAACCGCTGGCCGATATTCACGGTAAGCCGATGGTGGTGCACGTGATGGAGCGTGCCCGTGAGTCCGGCGCCAGCCGCGTCATCGTGGCGACCGATCACCTTGAGGTCGCCAAAGCGGTGGAAGCCGCCGGCGGCGAAGTGTGCATGACCAGCCCGGATCACCATTCCGGCACCGAGCGTCTGGCGGAAGTGATCGCGCACTACGGCTTTGCCGACGACCAGATCATCGTTAACGTGCAGGGCGACGAACCGCTGATCCCACCGGTGATCGTGCGTCAGGTCGCAGAGAATCTGGCGGGCAGCCAGGCCGGCATGGCGACGTTGGCAGTGCCGATCGAGAGCGCGGAAGAGGCTTTCAACCCCAACGCGGTGAAGGTCGTAATGGACGCACAGGGCTACGCACTCTATTTCTCACGCGCCACCATTCCGTGGGATCGCGAACGTTTCGCTGCGTCGAAAGAGAGCATCGGCGACAGCCTGCTGCGTCACATCGGCATCTATGCGTACCGTGCCGGTTTCGTGCGCCGCTACGTCAGCTGGGCGCCGAGCCAACTGGAACAGATCGAGCTGTTGGAACAGCTGCGCGTGCTGTGGTACGGTGAAAAAATCCACGTGGCGGTCGCGAAAGCGATCCCGAGCGTGGGGGTCGATACGCCGGAAGATCTCCAGCGCGTGCGCGACAGCATTCAACCCTGAGCCTGATTTCGTCGGCGCGGCGCGCAACGCGCCGACGATGTAATACCTCCCATATTGATCCCCGTTTTGTTGATCTGCGTTGAAGAATTTTTCCGCTCACCGTTCGATGATGTTACGCATCCCCCCATATTAGCCTGAGGTGAATGCCTTATGGAGCAGTTACGCGCAGAACTGAGCATTGTGCTGGGTGAGTCCATCAGCCGGCTGGAGCGGGTGAGCGAGCAGCCTTATGCGCATATGTATTCGCTGTACGATCGGCAGGGCAACGCCATCCCGCTGATGGCGAAAAGTTTTATCTGTCAGGGTATTGCCCAACAGGAGGCGTATAAGTTGTCGATGTTGGCGCGCGACGGGGATATTCGCCTGCCGACGGTGTACGGCGTAGTGTGCACCCACCAGGCGCCGTATACGGAAATCCTGCTGATCGAACGCCTGCGCGGCGTGTCGGCCGAAGCGCCAACGCGTTCGCCGGATCGCTGGAACATGTTGATGGAGCAGATCGTCGACGGGGTATTGGCCTGGCACCGCATCGACAGTCACGGCAGCGTCGGCAGCGTTGACAGCACGCAGGAGAACGACTGGTTTTGTTGGTATCAACAGCGGGTTGAAGTGCTGTGGGCGACGGTGGTCAATCTCACTACCCCGCAGCTGACCATGGCGGATCGGCGTTTGCTGTATCGCACGCGCGAAGCGCTGACCCATTTCTTCGTCGGCTTCGACGATCCCTGCGTCCTGGTGCACGGCAACCTGTCGCTGCGCAGTATGCTGAAAGATCCCAAAAGCGATCAACTGCTGGCGATGCTCAATCCCGGTGTGGTGCTGTGGGCGCCGCGCGAATACGATCTTTTCCGCCTTTGCGAGCCGGGCATGCCCAGCCAACTGCTGTTCAGCTATCTGCAGCGGGCGCCGGTCGCCGACGCTTTCCTTGCGCGGCGCTGGCTATACGTGGTGTGGGAAGCGGTAGGGCGTTTGATCCATACCGGCAAGCTGGAGCGGCGGCCGTTCGTCTATGCGTCGCAACAGCTGCTGCCCTGGCTGGCCGGTTGAACGGGTTTTACTCGGCGCCGGCGCTATCCGCGCCTTTCAGCCACTGCCACAGGCTGCCCAGCGTTTCATACCAGGCACGTTCGGTATGGCCGAGGAACATCGACGACGGTGTGGCGCGATCCCAGATATTCAGCGGCGAGTCGATCGCCAACTGGTTGGCCGGTGCTGGGATCGGGTGCAGGCCTTTAGCCTTGAAGAAACGCATGGCACGCGGCAGATGGTTGGCGGAGGTCACCAGAATGAACGGTTGCTCGCCGACCAACTTGGCGACCTGAGCGGCTTCTTCCTCGGTATCGCGCGGTTCCCTCAAAATCACCATATCGCTGCGCGGCACGCCCAGGCTTTCGGCTACCAGCGCCGCCGTGGCGGCGTTGCTTTGCATGCGTCCGGCGGACGCGCCGGTAAACACCATCCTGGCGCCGGGATGCGCAAGGTAGAGCCGCACGCCTTCCGTCACGCGCGGCAGACTGTTGCCGAGCAGGTTCGAGCTAGGTGCCCAGTCGGGATTGTAGGTATAGCCCCCGCCCAACACCACGATGTAGCTGACCGGATCGTTGCCGCGATAAGTCTGGTATTCGGCTTCGATCGGCCGCAGCAGTCGGTCGGCCACCGGTTGCAGGCTGAAAAGCAGTAAAAACAGCCAGCTCAGCGTGAAAATCGTCTTACCGCTTTTTTGCCAACGGGTGAACCACAGCAGTAACAGCGCCAGCCCCATCAGCAGCATCAACAACGGTAGCGGCATCAGCAGGGCGCCAAAGAACTTTTTCAGGTTGAACAGCATCGAAAATCAGATCCTTTTGGGTGAAAAAGCGGCATCCAGGCATAAACAGGCCGCAAGAAGATACATTCTAAGCCAGTCTGTGCCAAAATAGCAGGTTTGAATGGGCGTGCGCTTTGCCGCCGCAAGAATGAGATCAGCGGAGCCGTTGTCCATGCAGGATCGCAATTTTGACGATATTGCTGAAAAATTTGCGCGTAATATTTACGGCACCACGAAAGGAAAAATCCGCCAGGCGGTGGTTTGGCAGGATCTGACCGGGCTGCTGGCGCAGTTGCCGCAGCGGCCGCTGCGCATCCTTGACGCCGGGGGCGGGGAAGGCCATATGGCCTGCCAACTGGCAGAATTAGGACATCAGGTGTTGTTGTGCGATCTTTCTGGTGAGATGATCCAGCGCGCCGCGCAGCTGGCGGAGCAGAAAGGTGTGAGCCAGAACATGCAATTCGTACAAAGTTCTGCGCAGGATATCGCTCAACATTTGGAACAGCCGGTTGATCTGATATTGTTTCATGCAGTGCTTGAATGGATCGCAGAACCCGAAGCGGCACTGCAGGCATTGTGCGACTGTCTGACGCCGGGTGGCGCGCTGTCGCTGATGTTCTTCAACGCTAACGGTCTCTTGATGCGTAACGTGGTGTTGGGTAACTTCCAACTGGTGGATCCCGAAGTCAGACGGCGCCGCAAGCGTTCGCTGTCGCCACAATATCCGCACGATCCGCTATTGGTCTACGGCTGGCTGGAACAGCTGGGCATGCGCATCAGCGGCAAAACCGGCGTGCGGGTGTTTCACGACTACCTGCAGAGCAGACAGCTGCAAACACAAAAATTTGAAGAGTTACTGGCGCTTGAACAGCACTATTGCCGGCAGGAGCCGTACGTGAGTTTGGGGCGCTATATTCACGTCATGGCGCATAAACCAAACCTGAAGGACGAACTATGAGTGAATTTTCCCAGACAGTACCCGAACTGGTCGCCTGGGCACGGAAAAATGATTTCTCTATTTCGCTCCCTACGGAGCGTCTCGCATTTCTGCTCGCTATCGCCACCCTGAATGGCGAACGGCTGGACGGCGAGATGAGCGAAGGTGAGCTGGTTGATGCATTTCGCCATGTCAGCAAGGGTTTTGAACAGACGCATGAAACGGTGGCGATGCGCGCCAACAATGCGATCAACGACATGGTGCGCCAGCGCCTGTTGAACCGCTTTACCAGCGAACTGGCGGACGGCAACGCGATTTACCGCCTGACGCCGCTGGGTATCGGCATTACCGATTACTATATTCGCCAACGCGAATTCTCCACGCTGCGTCTGTCGATGCAGCTGTCGATCGTGGCGCAGGAACTCAAACGCGCCGCCGATGCCGCCGACGAGGGCGGCGACGATTTCCATTGGCATCGCAACGTGTTCGCGCCATTGAAATATTCGGTGGCGGAAATCTTCGACAGCATCGACATGACGCAACGTGTGATGGACGAGCAGCAGCAGAGCGTGAAAAACGACATCGCGGCGCTGCTGAGCAAAGACTGGCGGGCGGCGATCTCCAGCTGCGAAATGCTGCTGTCGGAAACCTCGGGCACCCTGCGCGAACTGCAGGATACGCTGGATGCGGCGGGCGACAAGCTGCAGGCCAATCTGCTGCGCATCCAGGACGCAACCCTCGGCAACGTGGAGCTCGGCTTCGTCGACAAGCTGGTGTTCGATCTGCAGAGCAAGCTGGATCGCATCATCAGCTGGGGTCAGCAGGCGATCGACCTGTGGATCGGCTACGATCGCCACGTCCATAAATTTATCCGTACCGCTATCGATATGGATAAAAACCGCGTGTTCGCCCAACGCTTGCGCCAGTCGGTGCAAACCTATTTCGACCACCCTTGGGCGCTGACCCATGCCAATGCCGATCGTCTGCTGGACATGCGCGACGAAGAACTGGCGCTGCGCAGCGAGGAAGTGACCGGGGAACTGCCGCCGGATCTGGAGTTCGAAGAGTTCAGCGAAATTCGCGAACAGCTGGCGGCGATGATCGAAGAGGCGCTGAAGGTGTACCAGGAACAGCAGATGCCGCTCAATCTTGCAGCGGTGATGCGCGATTACCTGGCGCAATATCCGCGTGCGCGTCATTTCGACGTGGCACGTTTAGTGGTCGACCAGGCAGTGCGCCTCGGTGTGGCTGAAGCAGATTTCTCAGGGTTGCCGGCGGAATGGCAGGCAATCAATGATTACGGAGCCAAGGTCCAGGCCCATGTCATCGACAAATATTGAACAAGTAATGCCAGTCAAGCTGGCCAAGGCGCTGTCCAACTCGCTGTTCCCGGCGCTGGATAGCCAACTGCGCGCGGGTCGTCACATCGGTATCGATGAACTGGACAACCACGCCTTTTTAATGGATTTCCAGGATGAGCTGGAAGAATTTTACAACCGTTACAGCGTCGAGCTGATTCGGGCGCCGGAAGG
This sequence comes from Serratia bockelmannii, assembly GCF_051803255.1. Lineage (NCBI taxonomy): Bacteria > Pseudomonadati > Pseudomonadota > Gammaproteobacteria > Enterobacterales > Yersiniaceae > Serratia > Serratia bockelmannii. Next base: position 1,793,084 of record NZ_CP196512.1, read on the forward strand.
TTTCTTCTATTTGCGCCCGCGCTCCACCACGCTGATCCCGCGTTCGGTGCTGTCCGAGCTGGATATGATGGTCGGCAAGATCTTGTGCTACCTGTATCTCAGCCCCGAGCGCCTGGCGCACGAAGGCATTTTCAGCCATCAGGAGCTGTACGACGAGCTGCTGAGCCTGGCGGATGAGAACAAGCTGCTGAAGTTCGTCAACCAGCGCTCCACCGGTTCGGATCTCGATCGGCAGAAGCTGCACGAGAAGGTGCGCACCTCGCTGAACCGCCTGCGCCGCCTCGGCATGGTCTATTTCATGGGCAATGACAGCAGCAAGTTCCGCATTACCGAGGCGGTGTTCCGCTTCGGCGCCGACGTGCGCAGCGGCGACGATCCGCGTGAAGCGCAGCTGCGCATGATTCGCGACGGCGAGGCGATGCCGGTTGAAACCAGCCTGTCGCTGAACGATGAGAATGACGCTGAGGATCAGCAGGTTGATAACGCTCCTGACGGTGCAGAGGATGAACAGGAATGATTGAACGCGGTAAATTTCGCTCGCTGACGCTGGTTAACTGGAACGGTTTCTTCGCCCGTACCTTTGATCTGGATGAGCTGGTGACCACGCTGTCCGGCGGTAACGGGGCGGGGAAGTCCACCACCATGGCGGCCTTCGTCACCGCACTGATCCCCGACCTGACGCTGCTGCACTTCCGTAACACCACCGAAGCGGGTGCCACCAGCGGTTCGCGCGACAAAGGCTTGCACGGCAAGCTGCGTGCCGGCGTGTGTTACTCCACCCTCGACGTCGTCAACTCGCGCCACCAGCGCGTGGTGGTCGGTGTGCGCCTGCAGCAGGTGGCAGGGCGCGATCGTAAGGTCGACATCAAACCTTTCACCATCCAGGGCCTGCCGACCGCGGTACAGCCGACCGAACTGCTGACCCAGACCGTGGGCGATCGCCAGGCGCGCGTGCTGTCGCTGCAAGAGCTGAAAGAGCGCGTGGAAGAGATGGAGGGTGTGCAGTTCAAGCAGTTCAACTCCATCACCGATTACCACTCGCTGATGTTCGATCTGGGCGTGATCCCGAAACGCCTGCGTTCGTCCGCCGATCGCAGCAAATTCTACCGTCTGATTGAAGCGTCGCTGTACGGTGGTATCTCCAGCGCCATCACCCGCTCGCTGCGCGATTACCTGCTGCCGGAAAACAGCGGCGTGCGCAAGGCGTTCCAGGACATGGAAGCGGCGCTGCGCGAAAACCGCATGACGCTGGAAGCGATCCGCGTCACCCAGTCGGATCGCGACCTGTTCAAGCATTTGATCTCCGAGGCCACCTCCTATGTGGCGGCGGACTATATGCGCCACGCCAACGAACGCCGCATCCATCTGGACGGCGCGTTGGCGCTGCGCAGCGATCTGTTGGGCAGCCGCAAGCAACTGGCCGCCGAACAGTATCGCCATGTGGAAATGGCGCGCGAGCTGAGCGAACAGAGCGGCGCCGAATCCGATCTGGAAACCGATTACCAGGCCGCCAGCGACCACCTGAATCTGGTGCAGACGGCGATGCGTCAGCAGGAGAAGATCGAACGCTATGAAGCCGATCTGGAAGAGCTGACCTACCGTCTGGAAGAGCAGAACGAAGTGGTGGCCGAGGCGAGCGAGCAGCAGGCCGAAAACGAGGCGCGCGCCGAAGCGGCCGAGCTGGAAGTGGACGAACTGAAGAGCCAGTTGGCCGACTACCAGCAGGCGCTCGACGTGCAGCAGACCCGTGCCATTCAGTACCAACAGGCGCTGCAGGCATTGGAGCGCGCGCGCGCGCTGTGCCAACTGCCGAACCTGACCGCCGACAACGCCGAACAGTGGCTGGACACCTTCCAGGCCCGCGAGCAGGAAGCGACCGAAGCGTTGCTGATGCTGGAACAGAAGCTGAGCGTGGCCGACGCCGCACACGGCCAGTTCGAACAGGCCTATCAGCTGGTGGGTAAAATTGCCGGCCAGGTCAGCCGCAGCGAAGCCTGGCAGTACGCGCGCGAATTGCTGCGCGACTGGCCTTCGCAGCAACACCTCGCCGAGCGCGTTCAGCCGCTGCGTTTGCGCCTGAGCGAACTGGAACAGCGCCTGCGCTCGCAGCAGGACGCCGAACGCCTGCTGAACGAATTTTGCAAACGCCATGGCCAAGAGTACCAGCCGGACGATCTCGACATGCTGCAACAGGAGCTGGAAGAGCGCCTGGAAGCGCTGTCGCAGAATGTCAGCGAAGCCGGTGAACGCCGTATGGAGATGCGCCAGGAACTGGAGCAGATCCAGCAGCGCATCCGTGAGCTGACGGCGCGTGCCCCGGTGTGGCTGGCGGCGCAGGACGCCCTGGGCCAGCTCAGCGATCAGAGCGGAGAGCCGCTGGAAAACAGCCAGCAGGTGACCGAATACATGCAGCAGCTGCTGGAGCGCGAGCGTGAAACCACCGTCGAGCGCGACGAAGTGGCGGCCCGCAAACGTGAAGTGGAAGCGCAGATCGAACGTCTCAGCCAGCCGGGCGGCGCGGAAGATCAACGCCTGGTCACGCTGGCCGAACGTTTCGGCGGCGTGCTGCTGTCGGAAATTTACGATGATGTCACCATCGACGACGCGCCTTACTTCTCGGCGCTGTACGGCCCTTCGCGCCACGCCATCGTGGTGCCGGATCTGTCGCTGGTGCGCGAGATGCTGGAAGGGCTGGAAGATTGCCCGGAAGATCTTTACCTGATCGAAGGGGATCCGCAGTCGTTCGATGACAGCGTGTTCGCCGTCGAAGAGCAGGACAAAGCGGTGGTGGTGAAGATCGCCGATCGCCAGTGGCGTTATTCTCGTTATCCGGAAGTGCCGTTGTTCGGCCGCGCGGCGCGCGAAAACCGTCTGGAAGTGCTGCATGCCGAGCGTGAAACGCTGGCGGAGCGTTACGCCACGCTGTCGTTCGACGTGCAGAAAACCCAGCGTTCACACCAGGCCTTCAGCCGCTTTATCGGCACCCATCTGGCGGTGGCGTTCGACGCTGATCCGGAAGCGGAGATCCGCGGTTTGAGCGCCCGCCGTGGCGAAATCGAACGCGCGCTGAACAATCACGAAGCGCAGAACCAGCAGCAGCGTCAGCAGTACGATCAGGCCAAAGAGGGCATTTCCGCGCTCAACCGCCTGATGCCGCTGGTATCGTTGCTGAACGATGAAACGCTGCAGGATCGCGTCGACGAGATCCGCGAAGAGCTGGAAGAGGCGCAGGACGCCGCGCGTCATATTCAGCAGCACGGCGTGTCGCTGACCAAGCTGGAGCCGCTGCTGTCGGTGCTGCAGAGCGATCCGCAGCAGCATGAACAGCTGCAGCAGGACTACGCGCAGGCGCAAAGCGTGCAGCGCCAGGCCAAACAGCAGGCGTTCGCGCTGACGGAAGTGGTGCAGCGCCGCGCGCATTTCAGCTATACCGACTCCGCCGGCATGCAGAATGCCAACAACGATCTCAACGACAAGCTGCGTCAGCGCCTGGAGCAGGCGGAAGCCGAACGCGCCCGTGCCCGTGAACAGCTGCGTCAGTATCAAACCCAGTTCACCCAGTACAGCCAGGTGCTGGCCTCGCTGAAAAGTTCGTATGACGCCAAGCGCGACATGCTGAAAGAGCTGAGCCAGGAGCTGGTAGATATCGGCGTGCAGGCCGACGCCAACGCCGAAGCGCGTGCGCGCCAGCGCCGCGACGAGCTGCATACGGCGTTGAGCAACAACCGTGCTCGTCGCAATCAGTTGGAGAAACAGCTGACCTTCTGCGAAGCCGAAATGGATGGCCTGCAGAAGAAACTGCGCAAGCTGGAACGCGACTATCATCAGCTGCGCGAGCAGGTGGTGACCGCCAAGGCGGGCTGGTGCGCGGTGATGCGTCTGGTGAAAGACAATGGCGTGGAACGCCGCCTGCATCGCCGCGAGCTGGCGTATATGGATGGCGACGAGCTGCGTTCGATGTCGGATAAGGCGCTCGGTGCGCTGCGTCTGGCCGTGGCGGACAACGAACACCTGCGAGACGTGCTGCGCCTGTCGGAAGATCCGAAGCGGCCGGAGCGCAAGATTCAGTTCTATATCGCGGTGTACCAACACCTGCGCGAGCGTATCCGTCAGGACATCATTCGCACCGACGATCCGGTCGAGGCCATCGAGCAGATGGAGATCGAGCTGGGCCGTCTAACCGAAGAGCTGACCGCGCGCGAGCAGAAGCTGGCGATCAGTTCGAAAAGCGTGGCCAACATCATTCGCAAAACCATTCAGCGCGAACAGAACCGTATTCGCATGCTGAACCAGGGGCTGCAGGCCGTTTCCTTCGGCCAGGTGAAGAGCGTGCGCCTGAACGTCAATGTGCGAGAAGCGCACGCCACCCTGTTGGACGTGCTCTCTGAGCAACAGGAACAACATCAGGATCTGTTTAACAGTAACCGCCTGACCTTCTCCGAAGCGTTGGCCAAGCTTTACCAGCGCCTGAATCCGCAGATCGACATGGGGCAGCGCACGCCACAGACCATCGGCGAGGAGTTGCTGGACTACCGCAACTATCTGGAGATGGAAGTGGAAGTGTACCGTGGCTCCGACGGCTGGCTGCGTGCGGAAAGCGGCGCGTTGTCGACCGGTGAAGCCATCGGTACCGGGATGTCAATTCTGGTGATGGTGGTACAGAGCTGGGAAGAAGAGTCCCGCCGTCTGCGCGGCAAAGACATCTCGCCGTGTCGCCTGCTGTTCCTCGATGAAGCGGCGCGTCTGGATGCCAAGTCGATCGCCACGCTGTTCGAACTGTGCGACCGTCTGGAGATGCAGCTCATCATCGCGGCGCCGGAAAACATCAGTCCAGAGAAGGGCACCACCTATAAACTGGTGCGTAAGGTGTTCCAGAACCACGAACATGTGCACGTGGTGGGGCTGCGCGGTTTTGCCGGCGAGCCGCCGGCGCTGGGTACTGCGTCGGTTGAAACGCAGTAAGGCAGAAAAACGCCCTAAAAATCCGAAAATAGCCGCCGTAGGGTGGCTATTTTTTTGTACGCGTGGATGATAGTCCTGCTTTTTTATCCGTTGAAAAGCGGTTAGTTTAATCAGATAAACAGTAATTCGACGCCCGCAGGGCGAAACGGCCTTTCTGTTTGTATACTGAAACTATATGCAGTTTTTGACGTTTTTTTTGTGAGCATACAGGGGGCAAGGGATGTTGCTTAAAAAGGGAAACTCTCTACGACGTTTGGCGCTGAGTGGCGCTATCGCCTGTAGTCTTGTGTCGTCGTTTTCCGCATCGGCCACCGTAGCGGCGTTACCAGTGGCATCAGCAGGCATGTCCGTTGCGCAGAGCCGTTCTGAACTGCTGGCTGCGTTGCCGCGCGGCATGGATTTGCACTACCTGTCCACGCTGGCGCCGCTGTATGCGGCGAACCATATGCAGCCGATGTGGCAGGATCGCGAAGCCGTTCAGCAGTTTCAGCAGCAGCTGGCCGAGCTGGCGATGTCCGGCGTGCAGCCGCAGTTCACCCAGTGGGTGAAGATGTTGACCGATCCGGCGCTCAATGAAGTGGGCCGCGATGTGGTGTTGTCCGATGCGATGCTGGGCTATTTGCAGTTCGTGTCCGCGATCGGCGCCAACGGCAACAACTGGCTGTACAGCAATATTCCCTACAAGCTTGGCTTGCCGCCCACCGCAGTGATTAATCAGTGGCAGCTGGCGGTGCGCCAGGCGCGTACCCTGAGCTACGTGAATTCGCTCGCGCCGCAACATCCGCAATACGCCAAGATGCATCAGGCGCTGCGCGACTTGCTGGCGGACAATCGCCCTTGGCCCCAGGTGGGCAGTGGCCCGAGCCTGCGCCCAGGCCAAATGAGCAATGATATCCCGGCGCTGCGTGAGATCCTGACGCGCACCGGTATGCTGGCCACCTCGGCGCCGGAAGCGGAAGCGGAACCGGCGGTGGTCTCGGCGAAGAGCAATGAGCCCGACGACGGCGGGCTGACGGTAGACGAAGAGAAAAGCCGCGTGACGGTCAGCCCATCGGCGGCGCCGGTGACGGAGCTGACCGCGGAACAGACGCCGCCGCAGATCGGCAGCGTGGTGAGCGACAATCTCTATACCGACGAGCTGGCGGAGGGCGTCAAGCACTTCCAGAAATGGCAGGGGCTGACGGCGGACGGCGTGATCGGCGTACGCACTCGCGAGTGGCTCAACGTGTCACCGAAAACCCGTGCCGCGCTGTTGGCGTTGAATATCCAACGTCTGCGAATTTTACCGGGGCATGTCGGCACCGGCATTATGGTGAACATTCCCAATTACTCGCTGACCTACTATCAGAACGGCAACGAAGTGTTGTCCTCCCGCGTTATCGTCGGGCGGCCGAGCCGCAAGACGCCGCTGATGAGCAGCGCGTTGAACAACGTGGTGGTCAACCCGCCTTGGAACGTGCCGACCACGCTGGTGCGTGAGGATATCGTGCCGAAGGCGATGCGCGACGGTAACTATTTCCAGAAACATGGCTATACCGTGCTGTCGGGCTGGAGCAACGATGCAGAAGTGATCAACCCGTCTATGATCGACTGGAGCATGGTCTCTGCGCGTAACTTCCCGTATCGCGTCCGTCAGGCGCCGGGGGCGACCAACTCGCTGGGGCGCTTCAAGTTCAATATGCCGAGCTCGGACGCCATCTACCTGCACGATACTCCGAACCACAGCCTGTTCCAGAAAGACATCCGCGCGCTCAGCTCCGGCTGCGTGAGGGTGAATAAGGCGTCCGATTTGGCGAATATGCTGCTGCAGGACGCCGGCTGGAACAACAGCCGCGTGTCTTCCACGCTGAAAGAGGGGAATACCACTTATGTGAATATTCGCCAGCGTATTCCCGTAAAACTGTATTATTTGACCGCCTGGGTTTCGGATGACGGCCAACCGCAATTCCGTACAGATATTTACAATTATGATAATACGGTGCGATCGGGCGCACAAATTTTGGCTCAGGCCAAAAAATTAATGCAGTAAATGCAGTAATTATAAATAAATAACGGTCAGAATGTTTGGCTATACCGCAGGCCCCCGTAGCCGGGGGCCTGTAAACCTAGGCGTATCGCGGGTTGACTCAGCATACGCAGGCGGTTATGGTTCGGACAGTGCGCTGCTTTGTGCATTTATTTTGACATTCTTGCCGGGTTTAACAGAGTCATGGACAAAATTGATCATCACCGCCGTAAATGGCTGGCGCTAGGTGGCGCTGCTATGGGCATAGCGCTGCTTCCAGGGCAGGCGTTTGCCAGTCTTTCCACCGCTCGACCGCGTATTTTAGTGCTGAATAACCTGAATACCGGTGAATCTATTAAAGCCGAGTTCTTTGACGGCAAAGGTTACAATAAAGAAGAGTTGGTGCGGTTAAATCATCTGTTCCGCGATTATCGCGCTAACAAGGTTAAATCGATCGATCCCCGCTTGTTTGATCACCTTTATCGTCTGCAGGGGCTGCTGGGCACCAGCAAGCCGGTGCAGCTGATCTCCGGATACCGTTCCGTAGATACTAACAACGAATTGCGCGCACACAGCCGCGGCGTGGCCAAGCACAGCTACCACACCAAGGGCCAGGCGATGGATTTCCACATCGAAGGTATCCAATTGAGTAATATCCGTAAAGCGGCGTTAAAAATGCGCGCCGGTGGTGTAGGATATTACCCACGTAGCAACTTCGTACACATCGATACCGGCCCGGTTCGGACCTGGTAACCGCTGTGCCGTCAGTGAATAACGCCGCCCCTTGCGGAAGCGGCGTTATTGTCGTTGGAGCCTTATGAAATACCATCTTATTCCCGTTACCGCTTTTAGCCAGAACTGCAGCCTGATTTGGTGTGAAAACACGCAGCAAGCGGCGTTGGTCGATCCCGGCGGTGAAGCGGAAAAAATCAAAGCGGAAGTCGCGCAGCAGGGGGTGATGATCACTCAGATCTTGCTGACCCACGGCCATTTGGATCATGTTGGTGCGGCGGCGGAGCTGGCGGACCATTATCAGGTGCCGATTTACGGCCCGGATAAAGAAGACGCTTTTTGGCTGGATGGTTTGCCGGCGCAGAGCCGGATGTTCGGGCTGGAAGAGTGTGCGCCGCTGACGCCGACTCGCTGGCTGTCAGAAGGTGATGAGATGCAGGTGGGCGAAATGACGCTCAAGGTGCTGCACTGCCCCGGGCATACGCCGGGCCACATCGTCTTTATCAATGAGCAAGCGCGTTTGGCGCTGGTGGGCGACGTGCTGTTTAACGGTGGCGTAGGGCGCAGCGACTTCCCGCGCGGTGACCATCAGGCGCTGATCGCCTCTATTCGCACCAAGCTGCTGCCATTGGGCGACGATATGCGCTTTATTCCTGGCCACGGCCCGATGTCGACCTTTGGCCACGAGCGCCAGACCAACCCGTTCCTGCGCGAAGAGCCGGCAGTGTGGTAGCGATTATTTCCCGGCAGAAATAATCAAGGGCGCATAGAGCGCCCTTTTTTTATGATTTATGACCTGTGTCGATGCATTTAGAGCACGGCGACGATGGCTTCACACAGCGGTGCCATGTTGTCCGGCGTCATGCCGGCCACGTTCACCCGGCCTGAGTTCACGGCGTAGACGCCAAACTCTTCGCGCAGACGCAGCACCTGTTCTTTGGTCAGACCGCTGAAGGAGAACATGCCATTCTGCTGGATGATGAAGCTGAAGTCCTGTTGGGCGCCTTTTTCCTGCAGGGTGTTCACGAACAGCTGACGCATGCGGTGAATGCGCTGGCGCATGTCGGTCAGCTCCTGCTCCCACATCGCGCGCAGCGCATCGTTACCCAAAATGGTGGCGACAACGGCGGCGCCGTGTGACGGCGGGTTGGAGTAGTTGGCGCGAATAGCCGCTTTTACCTGGCTGAAGGCGCGCTCGGCGGTTTCGGCATCGGCAGCTACAATGGTGCAAGCGCCGACGCGCTCATTGTACAGACCGAAGTTTTTTGAGTAGGAGCTGGCGACAATCAGCTCTTGATGTTTGGCGGCGAAAATACGCAGGCCCTGCGCATCCTCTTCCAGACCTTTGGCGAAGCCCTGGTAGGCGAAGTCGAACAGAGGCAGCCAGCCATTGGCCACGGAAAGCTCAGCCAGCTGTGCCCACTGTTCCGCCGTTGGATCGATACCGGTCGGGTTATGGCAGCAGCCGTGAAACAGCACCACATCACCGGCCTGGGCCTGTTTCAGGCTGTTCAGCAGGCCGTCGAAATCCAATGCGTGGTTGGCGGCGTCGTAGTAGGCATACTCCAGGACTTCCAGGCCCACGGCGCTAAAGACGTTCTTGTGGTTCGGCCAGCTTGGGTTGCTGATCCAGATGCGCTTGGCGCTGGTCTGGTTGGCGATAAAGTCTGCCGCCACGCGCAGGCCACCGGTGCCGCCTGGCGTCTGTGCGGTGCGTGCGCGACGATCGGCGACGATCGGGCTCTCTTTACCGAACAGCAGCACTTGCGTGCAGCTGGCAAACGCCGGGATGCCTTCAATGCCGAGATAGTTTTTGGTGGTCTCATTTTCCAGCAGATACTGTTCAGCTTTCTTTACGCTGGTTAACACCGGGGTTTTACCGGTTTCGTCTTTATAAACGCCAATCCCTAAATTGATTTTATTCGGGCGGGCGTCGGCGCGGAAAATGTCGGTCAGGCCCAGGATCGGGTCGGCGGGTGCGGCGGTGATTTTTTCAAACATGTCAGGTGCTTCCAAATCTCGGAGTTAAGCAGACAGAAGCATCAGGGTAGCGCCAGTTATCGGCTTTGCCAACCGTTTGCGATAAAAACACCGCGATCTTGTGAACGGGAAGGATTCGACAGAAAAAATGATGGGGAAGGGGAAATCTGCAGGATAAAACGTTACCGGAAGACACAAATAAAAACAGGGCCGAAGCCCTGTTTTTTTAACTTAGCCGACGGTAAACCGCCGTTAAGCGAGACAACTTAGAACTGGTACACCAGACCAACAGCTACGATATCGTCGGTAGCGGTGCCGGTTGCTTTGGTGAACTCGTTGTCATCCAGCAGGTTGATTTTGTAATCAACGTAGGTGGACATGTTTTTGTTGAAGTAGTAAGTGGTACCAACAGAAACATATTTAACCAGATCTTGGTCAGAACCTACGCCTGGGACGTTCAGGTTTTTACCTTTAGACTGCAGGTAAGACACTTCTGGACGCAGACCGAAGTCGAACTGGTACTGAGCAGTCACTTCGAAGTTCTGAGTTTTGCTCGCGAAGCCACCGCACTTGTCATCGGTAGCTGCACAGCCTGCACCGAAGTTACCGCCGCCGAACGGGGTCATGTTACGGGTTTCTGCGTACATCGCCGCCAGGTAAACGTTGTTGGCGTCGTATTTCGCACCCACGGTCCATGCATCAGCCTTGTCGCCACGCTCGTTGGAACGCAGTTTCTGATCGTCGGTACGGTTGGAGGAAGCGTATGCAGCGCCGAAGCTTACGCCTTCGCCGATGTCATAAGTAGAGGAGATACCCCAGCCGTCGCCGTTTTGTTTCTTGACGTTACGACCGTCGTTCTGGTTTTTGCCCTGGTATTGCAGAGCGAAGTTCAGACCGTCAACCAGACCGAAGAAGTTGTTGTTACGATAGGTCGCAACGCCGTTGGTACGGCCGGTCATGAAGTTGTCGGTGTAGGTGTAGGTGTCGCCACCGAACTCTGGCAGCATATCGGTCCAGCCTTCCACGTCGTACAGTACGCCGTAGTTACGGCCGTAGTCGAAGGAGCCGTAGTCAGCGAATTTCAGACCGGCGAAGCCCAGACGGGTTTTGGTGCCTTCGGTGCCCTGAGATTCGGAGTGGTTAGCCTGGACGTTGTATTCCCACTGGCCGTAACCGGTCAGTTGGTCAGTAATCTGAGTTTCACCTTTGAAGCCGAAACGAACATAGGTCTGATCGCCGTCGTTACCTTTGTCGTCGGAGAAGTAGTGCAGACCGTCAACTTTGCCGTACAGATCCAGCTTGTTGCCGTCTTTGTTGTAGATTTCAGCTGCGTTTGCTGCACCAGCAGCCAACAGAGCCGGGATAACCACTGCAAGAATGTTGCGCTTCATCATTATTACCCTCATTGGTGTTATTCGGACACCTTTGCCACTGCCGCCAATAATTCTTTGGGAACTATTGTTGATAGATTGGTGTCGTCCTGTGTCTGAACGCAGTGTTCCATTCACAGGCGGGTTAATCTAGGACGAAAATGATACCAATGTCCCAATCAGGTTGCAAAAGGAAAGTATGTGTAACCAAATGTAATTTTTCGGGAACTTTGTGACGTGCGTCAATATTAAAAAATGCGAAAGGCCAGCGAGGCTGGCCTTTGTTTTGTAACGAAATCGTTTAAAAAACGAGTGATCGTATAAATTAGAAGCTTGCGTTACGTGGCGTGCGTGGGAATGGAATCACATCGCGCACGTTTTGCACGCCGGTGACATAGGCGATTAAACGTTCAAAGCCCAGGCCGAAACCGGAATGCGGCACGGTGCCGTAGCGGCGCAGATCGCGATACCACCAGTAGTCTTCTTTATTCAGACCCATCTCTTCCAGACGCTGATCGAGCACGTCGAGGCGTTCTTCACGCTGCGAGCCGCCGATGATTTCGCCGATGCCCGGTGCCAGCACGTCCATGGCTGCAACGGTTTTGCCGTCTTCGTTCATGCGCATATAGAACGCTTTGATGTCTTTCGGGTAGTTTTTCACCACCACCGGCGCTTGGAAGTGTTTCTCCGCCAGATAACGTTCATGTTCGGAAGAGAGATCGATACCCCAGGAAACCGGGTTTTCGAAGGTTTGGCCCGAGGCCAGCAGGATCTCAATGGCGTCGGTGTAGTCCACCTGGGCGAAATCGGAAGAAACGAAACGCTCCAGACGAGCGATAGCGTCTTTATCCACGCGCTCGGCGAAGAATTTCAGATCGTCGGCGCGTTCATCCAGCACCGCCTGGAACACATACTTCAGCATGCTTTCGGCCAGGCCGGCAACGTCGTCCAGCGTCGCGAAGGCCACTTCTGGCTCGATCATCCAGAATTCCGCCAGGTGGCGGCTGGTGTTGGAGTTTTCGGCGCGGAAGGTTGGGCCGAAGGTGTAAACCTTCGACAGCGCGCAAGCGTAGGTTTCGCCGTTCAGCTGGCCGGAAACGGTAAGGAAGGCTTCCTTACCGAAGAAGTCTTCGCTGAAGTCGACGGCGCCCTTGTCGGTGCGCGGCAGGTTTTCCAGGTCCAGCGTGGACACGCGGAACATCTCGCCGGCGCCTTCGGTATCGGAGGCGGTGATCAGCGGGGTGGACACCCAGAAATAGCCATTTTCATGGAAGAAGCGATGAATCGCCTGCGCCAGCGTATGACGCACGCGCGCCACGGCGCCGATCAGGTTGGTACGCGGGCGCAGGTGAGCCACTTCGCGCAGGTATTCGATGCTGTGACGTTTGGCCGCCATCGGGTAAGTGTCCGGATCGTCGACCCAGCCGACCACTTTGATCGCGGTAGCCTGCAGTTCGAAGCTCTGGCCTTCGCCCGGTGAAGCGACGACTTTGCCGGTGACTTCAACCGAACAACCGGTAGTCAGATGCAGCACTTCATCCTGATAATTCGGCAGAGAATTATTAACGACGGCCTGTAACGGATCAAAGCAGGAACCGTCATAGACGGCCAGGAAGGAGATACCAGCTTTTGAATCTCTCCGGGTACGTACCCAGCCGCGTACGGTGACTTCACTGTCAACCGCAGCACGACCTTGCAGTACGTCGACTACAGGCACTACGCTCATAGATTTCTCTCTTTAATAATTTGGTTTAGAAATAGCTTACAACCCAAGAATATGGGGGTAATGGCTATGTTACTTGCCGCGGTGCAGAGCACAAGCAGAAATCATCGGATTGGCGCAACATTTATTGCGGCTGACTGAAAAGAGGGCGGTCGGGATAAAAACAAAAAAGCCGGCGCGTGAACCAGGCCGGCTTTCTTTCTATATAGAGGCGGTTCAGCTGGCTTTCTTCACCAGCGGCAGATCGAAGGCTTTGCGCAGGGCCCTGACGAAGGCCTGGTCCTGGCAGATGGTCTTGCCGGGGCTGTCGGAGAGTTTAGCCACCGGCTTGCCTTTGCATTCGACCAGCTTGATCACGATATTCAATGGCTTAACGCCCGGAATATCGCAGGTCAGGCGCGTGCCGATACCGAAGCTGAGATTGATGCGCTGATAGAAGTGGCGATAGAGCGCCAGCGCTTTTTCCAGATCCAGGTTGTCCGAGAACACCAGCGTTTTGCTCATCGGATCGATGCCCAGTTTCTGATAGTGGGCAATGGCTTTCTCACCCCACTCGACGGGATCGCCAGAATCGTGGCGCAGCCCCTGATAACGCTCGGCGAACTGCGGGCCGAAGTCGCGCAGGAAAGCATCCATGGTAATGCAGTCGGTGAGCGCGATGCCGAGCTGATCCGGGTATTCATCCAGCCAGGCCTGCAATGCGGCGCGCTGGCTGTTGGCCAGCACCGGGCTTATCTGCTGATGCGCCTGGAACCATTCATGCGCCTGCGTGCCGACCGGCGCCAGGCCGAGCTGATGAGCCAGATCGTAATTGCTGGTGCCCGACAGGTACGGGAATTCGGCCTGCAAGGTGCTGACGATGGCCTGCTGCACGCCCTGAGAGAAACGGCGACGGGTACCGAAGTCCATCAGCTTGAAGCGTGAAAGGTCCAGATCGCCCGCCAGCGCCTTGAACTGCGCCAGCTTGGTTTGCAGATGTGCCACCGCCTGTTCCGGCGTCGCCAGCGGCGAGCGCCGGCGGTGCACCACTTCACTGATCACCGCCAGCAACGGCACTTCCCACATGATCACTTCACGCCAGGGGCCGGCGATGCGGATGTGCAGTTTGCCGTCGCGGTTGTCGATGGTGACCTGCTGCGGATCGTAGCGGAACGTGCGCAGCCAGTTCAGGTAATCCTGACGGAAGAAGGGCAGACCCGAAAGATAAGCGAATTCGGCGTCGGTCAGCGCCAGCCGGCTCATCAGCGCCACCTGCGCGCGGATCTCGTCGGCATATTCGCCCAACAGTTCGTCGCCGCGGCAGCGGAATTCCGCCGCCACGCTGATCGCGGGATAGCGATGGAACACTGCTTGCTGCATATGAAGCTTATAAGCATCGGTATCAAGCAGTGATGTCAAAATCGGGGAAGCGTATTGAGTCATAGCGCGTTACAGCATCCTCGTCAGGCGCGTGTCCAAATCCGGATAATCATAAAAGTGGGGGTGGAGTATACCCGGATTATCCTGTTATTGAAGCTGCATCACACCATAAATCACCAAAGCGGGTCGAGGATTAAACGTGCCTTTATGACGGCCTGGCGGCGACGGGGAGAAAAAAAAGCCAGATATGCCTGTAAGGTGAATGACTTACCCTAATTAGTCATAAAAATTATAATGTTAATTATTTTAAACAGCGAATCAGATAAAGCCGGCTTCGGTATGCACGCTGACCCGATCCTTGCCGCTCTTTTTGCAAAAATAGAGCGCTTCGTCTGCCTGTTTGATCGCCGCCTGCAGTGCGGTGAACGCGTTGACCGGCGCGATGCCGCAGCTGGTGGTGAAATGCACTTGCCGTCCGTCGGCCAGGTGTAGCGTCAGGCGATGAGTGCGGGCGCGCAATTGCTCCATGATGTCCCGCGCGTTGTCCAACGAACAGTTACCCAGCAGCACCGCAAACTCTTCGCCGCCGTAGCGGCAGAAAATGTCGCTGGCACGGAACGCGCGTTGCAGCAGGTGTCCGAATGCCACCAGCGCCCGGTCGCCCACGTCGTGGCCGTAGCTGTCGTTGAGCTGTTTGAAGTTGTCGATATCGATCAGGCAAAAGGCCTGCGGGTAGCTGCCGTCGCCCAGCAGCTGAGATTCAAGGAAGAATTTACGACGGTTGTAGATATTGGTGAGCGGATCGAGGAAGGAAGAGGCCTCGAGCTCTTTAATCAGCAGTTGTTTCTCGCTCTCCAGCGAGACCTTGTCCAACTGGTATTGCCTGAGCTGCTGAATGGCGTCGCTGATGGCGATCAGTTCCTGGCTGTAGAAGGCGTCGTTGCGATCGATATTCATCTCACCGCGCGACAGCCGTACGATATTGTTGTGGGTCTTGGTCAGCCAACGGTTGATGCTGGTGCAGAACACCAGCGCCGGCAAAATGAACAGCAATACCACCAGGCCGGCAAGTGCGATCATGCCGTAAATGGTCGTCTGGCTGTCGTAAATCTTGTGGCGCGAGGCGAGGGTTTCCAATTCGAAGCTGCGCTGATACAGCGCCTGCGAAAGCCCGCTCACATCGTCGACATAGCGCGAGATAAGCGCTGTGGGATAGGGCTTGTGGGTATCGATAGCGGTGTACAGCCCATCGGTAATCTGTTGAAGGCGTTCAGCGGACACCTGGGCGAGTAACGCATTGACGATGTCGGTGATTTGTCCATCGTCGTAGTTGATCTTCATGAAGATCAATCGGGTGCTCAGGGCGTTCAGCACGCCGGTCAGTTGAATGGACTTCAGATAGGCGTCTTTGCGAACCAGCGGGCTTACATTGACGTCGATAATCTGATCGCTCAATTCCGTCAGTGACATATTCAGCCGATTATTGAGACGGATGGCCTCGAGAAACATAAAGGAGTCGGTATCCACCATCCGGGTATCGTAGGTATAACGGTAATAGCTCTTGCTGGTTTGCGAGATGTAATAGGCGCTGTTGATGTTGAACAGATTAGCGTTGGTGTTATTGATCTGCGAAAGCTGCAGGTTGTCATTATCCAGCAACTGTTCCATCAGGCCGATCATCGACAGCGCAGCAATTTTTTGCCGAACCCCGAGCTGTCTGGCGACCTCATCGTCCAGATGTTCGCGGATCCGGGTGATTCTCGCGCGCGCCACCCGATCGGCGGCCAAACATTGCGCGCGGGTGATCTGAGGATCGATCAGGCTCAATCGTTTGAGACGGTGAGCCTGCAGCGCCGCCTGGAAGGCTTCGGAGATTTCTTTGGCGCGATCAATTTTGTACAGGTTGAGTTGGTTGTCGCGGTAATCGGTATGGGCTTCAAGCAGCTCATCGATAATGAACAGAGAGAAGGAGGTCATCAGGCACAGGGTAAAAAAATAGATTGCGTATTTGATTTTCATAGTGCGAGTCATCCCTGGGCCTGATGCCGCAATTATACCACCATGCCGCCTGAGCCGCCTCAACTATGCCGGCGCCCCCCGATGGTGGTTTTTTAGCATTAAATGCTGATTTTTATTTGGCCATTGGTCACCCGCGCTGCCGCCAGACGGACGATTTATGATTTGCCTCTGATTTCTCTATCGTGGTCGCCCGGCGGCTCTGGGCTTTTCGGCCAGCTGTGATACAGTTTATTCACAATTCAGGCCCGCCGCGCGCTGCCGGGAAACACACCGGCTGCGGTACGAAGGGGAAGAGCGGCCTGGCACCTATAACTCACTGAGATGTTTAAGGGTTTTTATGACACAACAGCCACAGGCAAAATACCGCCACGACTATCGCGCGCCCGATTACACCACGACCGATATCGATTTGGACTTCAGTCTGGACGCGGAAA
Source organism: Serratia bockelmannii (assembly GCF_051803255.1). Classification (NCBI taxonomy): domain Bacteria; kingdom Pseudomonadati; phylum Pseudomonadota; class Gammaproteobacteria; order Enterobacterales; family Yersiniaceae; genus Serratia; species Serratia bockelmannii. The sequence continues at coordinate 1,809,668 of NZ_CP196512.1, forward strand.
CCACGCGCGTGACCGCCGTCAGTAAAATCAAACGTCAGGGCACGGCCGGTGCACCGCTGGTGCTGGATGGTGAAGATCTGACGCTGGTGAGCATTCAGGTCGACGGCCAACCGTGGAGTGCCTACCGTCAGCAGGATAACCAGCTGATCATCGATGAGTTGCCGGCACAATTCACTCTTACCATCGTCAACGACATTCACCCGGCGAAAAACACCGCGCTGGAAGGGCTGTACCTGTCCGGCGATGCGCTGTGCACGCAATGCGAAGCCGAAGGCTTCCACCACATTACCTATTACCAGGATCGCCCGGACGTGCTGGCGCGCTTTACCACCCGCATCGTGGCCGACAAGGCGCGCTATCCGTTCCTGCTGTCAAACGGCAACCGCATTGGCCAGGGTGAATTGGCCGATGGCCGCCACTGGGTGCAATGGCAGGATCCGTTCCCGAAACCTTGCTACCTGTTCGCGCTGGTGGCGGGGGACTTCGACGTGCTGCGCGACAGCTTCACCACCCGTTCCGGCCGTAAGGTCGCACTGGAGCTGTTCGTCGATCGCGGCAATCTGGATCGCGCCGACTGGGCGATGACGTCGCTGAAGAACTCGATGAAGTGGGACGAGACCCGCTTCGGTCTGGAATACGATCTCGACATTTATATGATCGTGGCGGTCGATTTCTTCAATATGGGCGCGATGGAGAACAAAGGGTTAAATATCTTTAACTCCAAATATGTGCTGGCGAAGGCGGAAACCGCCACCGACAAGGATTACCTGAACATCGAAGCGGTGATTGGCCACGAATACTTCCACAACTGGACCGGTAACCGCGTGACCTGCCGAGACTGGTTCCAGCTCAGCCTGAAAGAGGGGCTGACGGTGTTCCGCGATCAGGAGTTCAGTTCCGATCTGGGATCGCGCTCGGTCAACCGCATCGATAACGTGCGCGTAATGCGCGGCGCGCAGTTCGCCGAAGACGCCAGCCCGATGGCGCACGCCATCCGCCCGGACAAAGTGATCGAGATGAACAACTTCTACACCCTGACGGTGTATGAAAAAGGTTCTGAAGTGATCCGCATGATGCACACCCTGCTGGGGGAAGCGAACTTCCAGAAAGGAATGCAGCTCTATTTCGAACGCCATGACGGCAGCGCCGCCACCTGCGATGACTTCGTGCAGGCGATGGAAGACGCGTCCAACGTGGATCTGTCGCGCTTCCGCCGTTGGTATAGCCAGTCCGGCACACCGCTGTTGACGGTGCGCGACGAGTACGATGCGGAAACCCAGCAATATCGCCTGCATGTCAGTCAGAAAACCGCGCCGACCGCCGATCAGCCGGAGAAATTGCCGCTGCATATCCCGCTGGATATCGAACTGTACGACAGTGAAGGCAACGTCATCCCCTTACAAAAGGGGGGGCTGCCGGTCAACAATGTGCTGAACGTCACCGAAGCGGAGCAGACTTTCGTGTTCGACGGCGTGGCGCACAAGCCGGTGCCCTCGCTGCTGCGCGAGTTCTCCGCACCGGTGAAACTGGACTATCCGTACAGCGATCAGCAACTGACCTTCCTGATGCAGCACGCACGCAATGAATTTGCGCGTTGGGATGCGGCACAGAGCCTGCTGGCGACCTACATCAAACTGAACGTGGCGCGGCACCAGCAGAAGCAGCCACTGTCGCTGCCGCTGCACGTGGCCGATGCGTTCCGCGCGGTGCTGCTGGACGAAAAACTGGATCCGGCGCTGGCGGCGCAGATCCTGACCTTGCCGTCGGAGAACGAAATCGCCGAGCTGTTCGCCACTATCGATCCAGAAGCGATCGCCGCGGTGCACGAAGCGATCGTACGCTGCCTGGCGCGGGAGTTGGCCGATGAGTGGCTGGCGGTGTATCACGCCAACAAGACCGACGGCTACCGCGTGGAGCATGGCGAGATCGCCAAGCGCGCCTTGCGTAATGTGTGCCTGGGCTATCTGGCGTTCGGCGAAGATGTGGTGCTGGCGGACCAGCTGGTGAGCGAACAGTATCGCCAGGCGGACAACATGACCGACTCGCTGGCGGCGCTGTCTGCTGCGGTCGCGGCCCAGCTGCCGTGCCGCGATGCGCTGCTGGCGGCGTTCGACGAGCGCTGGCATCAGGATGGCCTGGTGATGGACAAATGGTTCGTGCTGCAGGGCAGCAGCCCATCGGCAGACGTGTTGAGCAAGGTGCGCGCGCTGCTGCAACACCGCTCGTTCAGCCTGAGCAACCCGAACCGCACCCGTTCGCTGATCGGCGGCTTCGCTTCCGGCAACCCGGCGGCGTTCCATGCCGCGGACGGCAGCGGCTATCAGTTCCTGGCGGAGATCCTCAGCGATCTCAACCAGCGCAACCCGCAGATCGCCGCGCGCCTGATTGAACCGCTGATTCGCCTGAAGCGTTACGACGCGGGCCGTCAGGCGCTGATGCGCAAGGCGCTGGAACAGTTGAAAGGGTTGGAAAACCTGTCCGGCGATCTGTACGAGAAGATCAGTAAGGCGCTCGACGCCTGATCTTTTCACGCTGATATAGATAAGGGACGGCCTGCGCCGTCCCTTTTTTCGTTCAATTCGCCGCCTGGCGTGAGCTGGCCGCGGTGACCGGCGGTGATAATACCCGCTCCAGCACTTCAGCTTCCAGTTCCGCCAGCCTGGCCGAACCTTTGCGGCGTGGCCGCGGCAGATCGATGCTCAGATCCAGTCCGATGTGGCCCTCTTCAATCAGGATCACCCGATCCGCCAGCGTGATGGCTTCGCTGACGTCGTGCGTCACCAGTAGTACGGTAAAACCGTGCTGTTGCCACAGTGTCTCTATCAGCCCTTGCATCTCGATGCGCGTCAGGGCATCCAGAGCCCCGAGCGGTTCGTCCAGCAGCAGCAGGCGGGGGCGGTGGATCAGCGCGCGCGCCAGGGCGACCCGCTGCTTTTGTCCACCGGACAGCGCCGCCGGCCAGTCGCGGGCGCGATCCGCCAAACCGACCGCGTCCAGTGCCTGCAGCGCCGCGTCGTGCCAGTGGCCGCGCAGCCCCAGGCCCACGTTGTCGATCACCGTTTTCCACGGCAGCAGGCGCGCATCCTGAAACATCAACCGGGTATCCTCTTTGGCGGCGGCAAGCGGCGCGTTGCCGCTGAGCAGCGCGCCGCTGCTGGCCTGTTCCAGGCCGGCTAACAGGCGCAGCAGGGTGCTCTTGCCGCAGCCGCTGCGGCCGACCACCGCCACGAACTGCCCGGCGGAAATGCGCAGCTGAATATTGTCCAGCACCGTGCGGTTGCCGTAACGTTTGCCGATGGACTCCAGCGTCACCGGCGTGCCTTGTGCAAGGCGAGCGGGAAGGGTCATAGCGCTTCTCCCTGTTTCAGTTGATAGGCCGGATGCCAGCGCAACCAGACGCGCTCAAGCAGCTGCGCGCCCACGTCCGCCAGTTTGCCGAGCAGGGCGTACAGCACGATCGCCACCACCACCACGTCGGTTTGCAGAAATTCACGCGCGTTCATCGCCAGGTAGCCGATGCCCGAATTGGCCGAGATGGTTTCGGCGACGATCAGCGTCAGCCACATGAACCCGAGGGCGAAACGCACGCCGACCATAATCGACGGCAATGCGCCCGGCAGCACCACCTGCGTGAACAGGCGAAAACCGCTCAGACCGTAGCTGCGCGCCATCTCCAGCAGGCCGCGATCGATGTTTTTGATGCCGTGATAGGTATTGAGATAAATCGGGAACAACGTGCCGAGCGCCACCAGAAAGATCTTGGCGGATTCATCGATGCCGAACCACAGGATCACCAGTGGGATTAGCGCCAGGTGCGGCACGTTGCGGATCATTTGCACCGAGCTGTCCAACAGGCGTTCACCCCAGCGCGACAGCCCGGTAATAAAGCCGAGGATCAGTCCGATGCTGCCGCCGATGCCAAAGCCGATCAACGCGCGCTGGCTGCTGATGCTCAGGTGCTGCCACAGTTCGCCGCTTTGGCTCAGGCGCCAGAAGGCGGCGAGCACCGCGCTCGGCGCCGGCAAAATGCGGTTGGACAGCCAGCCGGTTTCGACGGCGACTTGCCAGATGATCACCAGCGCCAGCGGCAGCGCCCAAGGGGCCAGCCGGTAAAGGATGCGTTGCGCGTTCTTTGCCATCGGGGCGCTCCTCAGCTCTGCGACACTTTTTGCGGAACATAAATGTTGGCCACCACTTCGCCCTGCGGGCGCACCGGCTGAAGGCGCGCAGGCGTTTCTTCCTGCGCCAGATCGAGGTGCGGAAACAGCAGTTCGCCGACGCGGTAGGCCTCTTCCAGATGCGGATAGCCGGAGAGAATAAAGGTGTCGATGCCCAGATCGGCGTATTCCTGCATGCGTGCGGCGACCGTCGGGCCATCGCCCACCAGCGCGGTGCCGGCGCCGCCGCGCACCAGGCCGATGCCGGCCCACAGGTTCGGGCTGATCTCCAGGTTGTCCTTCTTGCCGCCGTGCAGCGCCGCCATGCGCCGTTGGCCGACGGAGTCGAAGCGCGCAAAGGCCTGCTGCGCGTTGGCGATGGTTTCCTCATCGAGGTGGGCGATCAGCCGATCGGCGGCGCGCCAGGCCTCTTCGGTGGTTTCCCGCACGATGACATGCAGACGGATGCCGAAACGCACCTGTCGGCCCTTCGCCGCCGCTTTGGCGCGTACTTCCTCGATCTTCTCTTTGACCTGCGCCGGCGGCTCTCCCCAGGTGAGGTACATTTCTACCTGCTCGGCGGCCAGATCCTGCGCGGCGGCGGAGGATCCGCCGAAATAGAGCGGCGGGCGCGGTTGCTGCACCGGCGGGAACAGCAGCTTGGCCCCTTTCACCTGAATATGCTTGCCGTCGAAATCGACGGTTTCGCCTTCCAGTACCCGGCGCCAGATATGAGTGAACTCGGTCGAGGCCTCGTAACGCTCTTCATGACTGAGATGTAACCCCTCCGCCGCCAGCTCTTCCGGATCGCCGCCGGTGACCAGATTGAACAGCGCGCGCCCGTTGGACAGGCGATCCAGCGTCGCCGCCTGACGCGCCGCCAGCGTAGGGGAGATGATGCCCGGCCGCAACGCGACCAAAAATTTCAGCCGCTGGGTGACCGGGATCAGCGAGGCGGCCACCAGCCAAGAGTCTTCGCAAGAGCGACCGGTGGGGATCAGCACACCGCCGAATCCCAGCCGATCCGCCGCCTGGGCGATCTGCTGCAAGTAACCGTGATCGACGCTGCGAGCGCCCTGCGCGCTGCCAAGATAGTGGCCGTCGCCATGGGTGGGTAAAAACCAGAAAACGTTCAGGCTCATCGTCAATGTTCCCCCGTATTTATTGCGCGCTTGGGCGCCAGATGCGTTGCGAGATGTCGACCTTCACCGGCACCAACCGGTTGGCGTAAAACAGGTCGGCGGTTTGCTGCTGCGCGGCGATCGTATGCGCATCGAGCGGTGTGATGGCGGTCGGAGGGCGGTGATCCAGATAGCTGGCGATCACCGGTTCCGGCAGCCCCATGGCGTTGGCCAGCAGGGTCACGCTTTGCGCCCGGTCGCTGCGGGTGAGTGCATCGGCCTGGGTTAGCACCGTCAGGACCTGGCTGATAAAGGCGCCATTGGCTTCGACATAGGGGCGCGCCGCCAGATAGAAGGAACCGGTCTGATTCAGATCGGTGCCGTCGCCGAGCACCCGCACGCCGCCCTGCAGCAGCGCGGCGGAATAATAAGGATCCCAGATAGCCCAGGCATCGACGTTGCCCTGCTGGAATGCGGCGCGCGCATCGGCGGGCGTCAAATAGGCGGGCTGGATATCCGTAAATTTCAGTCCGGCCTTTTGCAGCGATCGCAGCAGCAGGTTATGTGAGCTGGATCCTTTCTGGAACGCGACCTTATGGCCTTTCAGATCGGCGACGGTTTTGATCGGGCTATTTTCCGGCACCAGGATTACTTCGGCCTTCGGTTTGGGCGGCTCAACGCCGACATACAGCAGATCCGCGCCGGCGGCCTGCGCAAAGATCGGCGGAATATCACCGGTGCTGCCCAGATCGATGCTGCCGACGTTCAAGGCCTCCAGCATCTGCGGGCCGGCGGGAAATTCAATCCAACTGATGCGGGTGGCGGGGAAGCGTTCCTCCAGCAGCCGGTGGCTTTTCGCCAGCACCAGACTCACCGATCCTTTCTGGTAACCGATGCGAAATTGCGCCGGATCCTGCGCGACGGCGGCGTTGGCCCAGACCAGCGACAGCAGGCCGGTGAAGGCCGCGGCGCTCAGCCAACGTCGCAAAGCGTTGCGTTGTTTCATTCAGGCCCTCCTTTTCCAGGCATGTCAGGCGGTTTGACGCGCCGTCAGCGGCGAGGCGACGCGCAGCGCGGGCGGTTTGCGGCGGCCAAGCGCCAAATAGAAACTGGCGAGCGCCTCTTCCAACCGGGCGGCCACGGCGTCGGTGAGCGTGGCGCTTTCGCCGGTCAGTTGGATCTGGCTGTCGTCGGCGAACACGCCGTGCAGCACCTCTTGCGCTTTCAGCGCCGCCAGCACCGGTTTCAGCGCATAGTCCACCGCCAGCATGTGGCCGACGGAACCGCCGGTCGCCAGCGGCAGCACCACCTTATGATCCAGCGCGCGTTCCGGCAGCAGGTCCAGCAGGGTTTTCAGCGCGCCGGAGAACGACGCTTTATAAACCGGCGTGGAAATCAGCAGGCCGTCGGCCTGCGCCAGCTGCTCGGCAAACGCCTTGATCGCCGGACTGTTGAAGTTGGCGTACAGCAGGTCTTCGGCGTCAAAGTCGTGCAGGGTATAGGCCGTCACTTCCACCCCTTGCTGCCGCAGCCAGTTCTGACTCAGCGAGAGCAGCGCGGCGGAACGTGATGGGATACGTGGGCTACCGGCCAGTGATATAACGCGCATTGCCACTCCTTATAACTAAAAGTTAGGTTTAATTAGAAAATCAATGGGAAGTGTTTTAAACCTACCAGCAACCGGGCGCGTTGTTTAAATCTCATTTTTTGATTTGGATATGCGCAAAAGCGGATTGGCGCCGATTTGGCGGTGAAGTGGGAAAACGATTGCGTAAAAACGGCTTTTTTTGCCTTTAATCAATTCCAATTAGGCGGGGGATACCGGATAATACGCCCCCGGTTTGCAACCGGGAAATCAGGAGAGTCCATGTACTACCCCCTCATCAGGAAAGCGTTGTTCCAGCTCGATCCGGAGCGCGCGCACGAAGTGACCTTTCGTCAGCTCAGCCGTATTACCGGCACCCCATTAGCGTTTCTTGTCCGTCAGTCCGTGCCGACCAAACCGGTCAGCTGCATGGGGCTGTCGTTTAAAAACCCGCTGGGATTGGCCGCCGGTCTGGATAAAAACGGCGAATGCATCGATGCGTTCGGCGCGATGGGCTTCGGCCATGTGGAAGTCGGCACCGTGACGCCGCGTCCGCAACCGGGCAACGACAAGCCGCGCTTGTTCCGCGTGGTTGAGGCGGAAGGCCTGATTAACCGCATGGGGTTCAATAACCATGGCGTGGACAATCTGGTTGAAAACGTTAAGAAATCCCATTTCGGCGGCATTCTTGGGATCAATATCGGCAAGAATAAAGACACGCCGGTCGAGCAGGGAAAAGACGATTATTTGATCTGCATGGATAAAGTTTATCCGTATGCCGGATATATCGCGATTAACATCTCTTCACCGAATACGCCGGGGTTACGATCCTTACAGTATGGCGAAGCGTTGGACGATCTTTTGGCTGCGATTAAAAATAAGCAGCAGGAATTACATGCGCGCCATCACAAATATGTGCCGGTAGCGGTAAAGATCGCGCCGGATCTTTCTGAAGAAGAATTGATCCAAATTGCCGATAGCCTGGTGCGGCATAATATCGATGGCGTGATCGCCACCAATACCACGTTGGATCGAAAATTGATCCAAGGGCTGAATTACTGCGAACAAGCGGGTGGGTTAAGCGGGCGTCCGTTGCAATCACGCAGCACCGAAGTGATCCGTCGCCTCTCCACCGAACTGCAGGGGCGCTTGCCGATTATCGGCGTAGGCGGCATTGATTCGCTGACGGCGGCGCGCGAAAAAATGGAGGCCGGCGCGAGCCTGCTGCAAATTTATTCCGGATTTATCTATCACGGCCCGCGTTTGATTAAAGATATCGTTACCCATATCTAATATTTTTCCTCTCATTTTATTCCGGGGGTTTATTTCTGCCCCCGGCTCGTCTATATTTTGTTCGTTAGCATAAATATCGTTCGCGGAATTATCCGATGTTTAAGCTATTTTATCGGTGATAAAATCGCCTTTTAGGGTGAGTGCGGCATTGGCATAGGCAGCGAGAAGGATACGAAATGAAGATAAAACCTGACGATAATTGGCGTTGGTATTTTGATGCCGAACACGATCGGCTAATGCTGGATTTAGCTAATGGTATGATCTTTCGTTCACGTTTCCCGGCCAAAATGTTAACGCCGGACGCCTTTGATGAATGCGCTTTTTGCGTGGATGACGCCGCCCTTTATTTCACCTATGAAGAACAGTGCAAGCAGGTCAAGCTGAGCCATGAACAGCGCGCCGAGCTGGTGTTGAATGCGCTGGTCGCCTATCGCTTCCTGAAACCGCTGATGCCAAAGAGCTGGCATTTCTCGCAGCAGCATTACCCGCTGCAGCCGAAAAATGGCGAGCTGGCGGCGGTGAAAGTGATGGAGAGCGGCGCGGAAGCGCGCCTGCTGGTGGTGGAGGCCGGGGATAACGCCAGCCTGTGCCTGCTGGCGCAAAATCAGCTGACGGTCGCTGGCCGTACCATGGTATTGGGTGACGCCATCAAGGTGATGCACGATCGGCTGAAACCCTGCGCGCAGGATGAAAGCGCCGCCCCGGCTTACGACAGGGCGGTATAAGGCGGATTACGCCAACGTCAAATCACTTTTCGGGATGCAGCTGCAGCACAGGATGGTGCCGTTGTCGCCCAGCGCGCTTTTCTTCAGGGGCGCGACTTCACCGCTCAACAACGTAATGCGGCAGCTGCCGCAAATCCCAGCGCGGCAGGAGTAAGGTACGCGGATGCCTTGCTGTTCCAACTGCTCGAGCAGGATCTGCTGGTTATTGCCGGTAAACACCTTGCCTTCATATTCGATCGTGACACTGTGCGCGCTGTCTTGTGGCGCCTGTACGCTCTCCACCACTTTCCCGGCGCCATAAGGGCGCGGCGGCTTGGTCGACAGCACTTCCACCGTATCGCCCACGCGAATGATGCCGCTGTTGCGCGCGATCATATTCTGGCCAAAATCGATGTCGCCGTTGTCGGCGGAGCGGAATTTTTGCAGCGTGCTGAGCGGTTCGCCGCTCGGGTGCTTGCGGCCACGCTCGGTGCTGACGGTGGTAAGCACGCAGCGGCTGCAGGGTTTCACCAGATCGAACATCACGTCACCGACGCGGATCACCTGCCAGCCGTCTTCGGCCCAGGCGGTGGCGCCGCTCACCACCAGATTGGGGCGGAACTGCTCTAACTTGATGCTGCCGGGGCAGCGCTGTTGCAGATCGTTGAACGAAGCCTGGTTAATCAGCAGATAAGGGTAGCCGTCGGCAAACGTCAGCGGGATTTCAGGGTGTTTCTTGACCCGGCGGGTCAGCTCCGGCCCCAGCCAGCGCAGCTGCACGTCGCGCTGGAAATAGCCGCTCAGCCAGCGGTTGATCTCATCTGGCGCAGTCAGCGCGGTGAAATGGTTGCCCCATACCTCGGTCGGCTGCGGCGCGGCGGCGAAGTCGCTGAAGCGAATGGCGGCGCTTTCACCGTCCGGCGCGGTCAGAAACAGCCCATCCGGCAACAGCGCCGGCGTGAACAACACCATCTGCGGATATTGGCGCGCGGTAATAAAGGTGCCGTCCGGCTCGGTGATCATAAAGTTGCGGTCGAAGGCCAGACCGCTGCTGCCGACCTGGGCGTAAGAAAGCTGCAGGCCGCGCAGTGATTTAACCGGATGGACGTAGAGTTTGGAAAGCGTGATCACCCTTATCTCCGTGCGATGATTAAATAGAAGGGAGCAACTTTATGACAAGCGGTGCGGATTAGCTATAATGCGCAACAATTTTCTTTTTGGTGATAAGTACGATATGAACTCTCTGTTTGCCAGCACGGCGCGTGGATTGGAAGAACTGTTAAAAAGCGAGCTGGAAGCGCTTGGCGCTCACGACTGCAAAGTGGTGCAGGGCGGGGTACATTTTCAGGGTGACGATCGTCTTCTGTACCAAAGCCTGCTGTGGAGCCGCCTGGCTTCGCGCATTCTGTTGCCGCTGAACGAATTCCGCGTGCACAGCGACCTGGATCTGTACCTTGGGGTGCAGGCGATCGACTGGCCGAGCATTTTTGGCGTGGATAAAACTTTTGCCGTGCATTTCAGCGGCGTGAACGAAGAGATCCGCAACAGCCAATATGGCGCGCTGAAGGTGAAAGACGCCATCGTCGACAGCTTCACCCGTAAACTTGACCAACGCCCGACGGTTGCCAAGCAGCAGCCGGATATTCGCGTTAACGTCTTCCTGCAACGCGATATGGCCAGCGTGGCGCTCGATCTGAGCGGCGAAGGCCTGCACCAGCGCGGCTACCGCGATCTCACCGGCCAGGCGCCGCTGAAGGAAAACCTGGCGGCCGCCATCGTGCTGCGCTCCGGCTGGCAGCCGGGCACGCCGATGCTCGATCCGATGTGCGGCTCCGGCACGCTGTTGATCGAAGCGGCGATGATCGCCGCCGATCGCGCGCCGGGTCTTCACCGTCAACACTGGGGATTCAGCGCCTGGAATGGCCACAACGCCGAACTGTGGCGTGAAGTCACCACCGAAGCACAGGTTCGTGCCCGCCGCGGTCTGCAGGAAACCGCCTCTCGCTTCTTCGGTTCCGATATCGATCGCCGGGTGATTGAGATGGCGCGCGGCAACGCCCGCCGCGCCGGCGTCGCCGAACTGATCACCTTCAACGTCGGCGACGTCGCGCGGTTGACCAACCCGCTGCCGGAAGGCCCGCACGGTACCGTGATCAGCAATCCGCCGTATGGCGAGCGTCTGGAAAGCGAACCGGCGCTGATCGCGCTGCACAACATGCTGGGCCGCGTGATGAAAAGCGCCTTCGGCGGTTGGCAGCTGTCGCTGTTCAGCGCCTCGCCGGAGCTGTTGAGCTGCCTGCAGCTGCGCGCCGAGCGCCAGTTTAAGGCGAAGAACGGCCCGCTGGAGTGCGTGCAGAAAAATTATCAGCTGGCGGCAAGCCCGGCCGGTGCCGCTACCGGCGGCGTGCAGGTGGCGGAAGATTTCGCCAACCGTCTGCGCAAGAATTTGAAGAAGCTCGACAAGTGGGCGAAGCAACAAGGCATTGAATGCTACCGCCTGTACGATGCCGATCTGCCAGAATACAACGTCGCGGTGGACCGCTACGGCAGCAAGGTGGTGGTGCAGGAGTATGCGCCGCCGAAAACCGTCGATGCACAGAAAGCGCGTCAGCGCCTGTTCGATGTGATCAACGCGACGCTGGCGGTGCTGGAGCTGCCGTCGAATCAGCTGATCCTGAAAACGCGCGAGCGGCAGAAGGGCAAAAACCAGTACGAGAAACTGGCGCAGAAGGGCGAGTTCCTGCTGGTGGAAGAGTATAACGCCAAGCTGTGGGTCAACCTGACCGACTATCTCGATACCGGCTTGTTCCTCGATCACCGCATCGCGCGCCGTATGCTGGGCGAGATGAGCAATGGCAAGGACTTCCTCAACCTGTTCGCCTATACCGGCACCGCCAGCGTGCATGCCGGGCTGGGCGGCGCGCGCAGCACCACCACGGTGGACATGTCGCGCACTTATCTGGAATGGGCGGAGAAGAACCTGCGCGCCAACGGCCTGACCGGCCGTCAGCATCGATTGATCCAGGCCGACTGCCTGTCGTGGTTGAGCAACGCCAACGAACAGTTCGACGTGATCTTCATCGATCCGCCGACCTTCTCCAACTCCAAGCGGATGGAGAACACCTTTGACGTGCAGCGCGATCACCTGGCGCTGATGAAAGATTTGAAACGGTTGCTGCGCCGCAACGGGACCATCATGTTCTCGAACAACAAGCGCGGTTTCCAAATGGATATGGCAGGGCTGAGTGCGCTGGGCCTGGAGGCGAAAGAGATCACCGCCAAGACGCTGTCGCAGGACTTTGCCCGTAACCGTCAGATCCACAACTGCTGGCTGGTGACTCACGCCGGCGAAGGAAAATAATTACTATGTCGTTAATCAGCATGTCCGGCGCCTGGCTTTCTTTCAGCGATGCGCCACTGTTAGACAACACCGAAATTCATATCGAAGACAACGAGCGCGTGTGTCTGGTCGGGCGCAACGGCGCCGGTAAATCTACGCTGCTGAAGATCCTCGGCAAAGAGATCCCGCTGGACGACGGGCGGGTGATCTACGAACAGGATCTGATCGTGGCGCGCCTGCAACAGGATCCGCCGCGCAATATCGGCGGCAGCGTGTTCGACTTCGTGGCGGAAGGCGTTGCGGAGCAGGCAGAACACCTGAAGGCGTATCATGCGATTTCCCACCTGGTGGAAAGCGATCCGAGCGAGAAAAACCTGGCGCGCATGGCGCAAATCATGGAGATCCTCGATCACCAGGGACTCTGGCAGCTCGACAGCCGCATCAGCGAAGTGCTGCTGCAGCTGGGGTTGAACGGCGACGCAGAACTTTCCTCGCTGTCCGGCGGCTGGCTGCGTAAAGCGGCGCTGGGCCGTGCTCTGGTGAGCTCGCCGCGCGTATTGTTGCTCGACGAACCGACCAACCACCTGGATATCGAAACCATCGACTGGCTGGAAGGTTTCCTGAAAGAGTTCGACGGCAGCATCGTCTTCATCTCGCACGACCGTTCGTTTATCCGCAACATGGCGACGCGCATCGTCGATCTGGATCGCGGTAAGCTGGTTTCCTGGCCGGGCAACTACGATCTGTACCTGCAGAGCAAAGAAGAAGCGCTGCGGGTGGAAGAGCTGCAAAACGCCGAGTTCGATCGCAAGCTGGCGCAGGAAGAGGTCTGGATCCGTCAGGGCATCAAAGCGCGCCGTACCCGTAACGAGGGCCGCGTGCGTGCGCTGAAGGCGCTGCGCGTCGAGCGTTCAGAGCGCCGTGAAGTGATGGGTACCGCCAAGATGCAGGTGGAAGAGGCGACTCGCTCCGGCAAAATCGTATTTGAGCTGGAAGACGTCAATTATCAGGTTGGCGAAAAAGTGCTGGTGCGCGGTTTCTCCGCTCAGGTGCAGCGCGGCGACAAGATTGCGCTGGTGGGGCCGAACGGCTGTGGCAAAACCACGCTGCTGAAACTGATGCTCGGTCAGCTGAAAGCCGACAGCGGCCGCGTGCACTGCGGCACCAAGCTGGAAGTGGCTTATTTCGACCAGCACCGCGCCGATCTCGATCCGGAGCGCACGGTGATGGACAACCTGGCGGAAGGCAAACAGGAAGTAATGGTCAACGGCCGCCCTCGCCACGTCTTGGGCTACCTGCAGGACTTCCTGTTCCACCCGAAGCGTGCGATGACGCCGGTGAAGGCGCTGTCGGGCGGTGAGCGTAACCGCCTGCTGTTGGCTAAGCTGTTTCTGAAACCGAGCAATCTGCTGATCCTCGATGAACCAACCAACGATCTCGACGTCGAAACGCTGGAGCTGCTGGAAGAGCTGATCGACGGCTATCAGGGCACCGTGCTGCTGGTCAGCCACGATCGTCAGTTCGTCGACAACTCGGTGACCGAGTGCTGGATTTTCGAAGGCAATGGCGTGATCAAGGCCTTCGTCGGCGGTTACTACGATGCGCATCATCAGCGCGCGACGGCGAAAACGATTCGTCAGGCGGCGCCGAGCGCGAGCAAACCGGCGGCGGAGAAAAAGGCCGAACAGCCGAAGAAAGCGGCGGCCAAGCTGAGTTACAACCTGCTGCGTGAGCTGGAACAGCTGCCGCAGCGGCTCGAACAGCTGGAAGCGGAAATCGAAGCGCTGCAGGTGCAGATGAGCGATGCCGACTTCTTCACGCGGCCGCACAGCGAAACGCAAGAAGTGCTGACGGCGTTGGCTAACGCCGAGCAGGCGCTCGAGCAGGCCTTCGCCCGCTGGGAAGAGCTGGAAGCGATGAAAAACGGCTGACCGTTGCGATACCGCCCGCGCGCTGCTGCGGGCGGTATCGACGTGCCGGTGAGCAACGTTATTGAGGAGGAATATGGTGTGTTCCCACAACAATCATCAGCAGCATAGTCATTCCGCACCTTCGGCGGCGCAGCAGGATAACCTGATGCTGTGCCCGCAGTGCGACATGTTGGTGGCGCTACCGCCGCTGGCCTATGGCAGCAAAGCGGTATGCCCGCGCTGCAAAACCACGCTCAGCGCCCGCTGGGACGAACCGCGCAAGCGGCCGATCGGTTACGCGCTCAGCGCCTTGTTCATGCTGGTGCTGGCCAACATTTTCCCGTTTATCAACATGCGCGTCGCCGGCCTCGGCAACGAAATCCGGCTGATTCAAATCCCGGAAGTCATGGTGGCGGAAGACTACGCCAGCATGGCCACCTTGTTTATGGTGTTCGTGCAGCTGATCCCGGCATTTTGCATGGTGGCGATCATCCTGTTGTGCGCCAAAGTGCGTTTGCCGCTGGGACTGAAAGAGTGGATGGCCCGGGTGCTGTTCCAGTTCAAAACCTGGTGCATGGTGGAGATTTTCCTCGCCGGGGTGCTGGTCAGCTTCGTCAAGCTGATGGCCTATGGCGATATCGGTATCGGCAGCAGCTTCGTGCCTTACTGTCTGTTCTGCCTGCTGCAGGTGCGCGCTTTCCAATGCGTGGATCGGCGCTGGCTGTGGCAGGACATCGAACCGGCACCGCGTCTCGATCGCCCGCTGACGGTAGGACGCACCGGCATGCGCCAGGGCGTGCGCTCCTGCGCGTGCTGCACGGCGATCCTGCCGGCCGATCAGGTGAGCTGCCCGCGCTGCCACACCAAGGGCTACGTGCGCCGCCGCCACAGCTTGCAGTGGACGCTGGCGCTGCTGGTGACCTCCATCATGCTGTATATTCCGGCCAACCTGATGCCCATCATGGTGACCGAGGCGCTGGGTAACAAAATGAACTCCACCATCATGGCGGGGGTGATCCTGCTGTGGGGGGACGGCTCTTATCCGGTAGCGATGGTGATTTTCATCGCCAGTATCATGGTGCCGTCGCTGAAAATGTTGGCGATCGGCTGGCTGTGCTGGGATGCGAACGGCAGGAAGAAACCGCGCGCCGACAGCGAGCGCATGCACCTGATTTATGAAGTGGTCGAGTTCGTTGGCCGCTGGTCAATGATCGACGTGTTTGTGATCGCCGTGTTGTCGGCGTTGGTGCGAATGGGGCAGTTGATGAGTATTTATCCCGCGACGGGCGCCGTGCTGTTCGCGCTGGTGGTGATCCTCACCATGTTCGCCGCCATGACATTTGATCCCCGGCTGACCTGGGATCGCGCAAGTGAAACAATCAACAAGGAGCCGCAAGGTGACGGAAAATAATCATAGCGTCGCGGACGTCGAGAAGATCAAACGCTGGTCGCCGGTGTGGATCATTCCCATCGTGACCGCGCTGATCGGCGCCTGGATCCTGTTTTACCACTTTAGCCATCAGGGGCCGGTAGTGACGCTGGTGACTACGACGGCGGAAGGGCTGGAAGCGGGTAAAACCAAAATCAAAAGCCGCAGCGTTGACGTCGGCGTGGTGGAAACTGTCACGTTGAGCGATGACCTGAGCAAGGTGATGGTGCAGGCGCGTCTTAATTCCGGCATGGAGAAATTGCTGCGCCAGGATTCCGCCTTCTGGGTGGTGAAGCCGCAGATCGGCCGTGAAGGCGTTTCCGGGTTGGGGACGCTGCTCTCCGGCGCCTATATCGAACTGCAGCCGGGCAACAAGGGCAAAGACGGTAAAGACAACTACCAGCTGCTCGACGCGCCGCCGCTGGCCTCTCCGGATGCCAAAGGGCTGCGTATCGTGCTGGACAGCGAGAAATCAGGCCAGCTTAACGCCGGCGATCCGGTGCTGTTCCGCGGTTATCGCGTCGGGTCGGTGGAAACCAGCTATTTCGATCCTAAGGCGCGCGCCATGCGCTATCAGCTGTTCATCACCGCGCCTTACGATCAGTTGGTCACCACCAACGTGCGCTTCTGGAAAGACAGCGGCGTGGCGTTTGACATGTCGGCGCAGGGCATGCGGGTAGAGATGGGATCATTGACCACGCTGTTCAGCGGCGGCGTCAGCTTCGACGTGCCGGACGGCTGGGATCGCGGCGAACTGGCGAAAGAGAAGGCGGAGTACCAGCTGTTCGACAACCAGCGCAGCACGCAGGATTCGCTGTATACCGTACATAAGGATTACCTGCTGTTCTTCTCCGACTCGGTACGCGGCCTGCAGCCGGGCGCGCCAGTCGAGTTCCGCGGCATCCGTCTGGGTACGGTGGCGCAGGTGCCGTTCTATAAAGACGGCATGGCGCAGCGTCTGGATAACGATTACCGCATTCCGGTGCTGATCCGCATCGAGCCGGATCGCTTCCAGAAACAGCTGGGCGGCAACTTCGATATCGAAGGGCACTTGAAAGACGCCGAGTCCCGCGGCATGCGCGCCTCGATGAAGTCCGCCAACCTGCTGACCGGTTCGCTGTATATCGATCTCGACTTCTATCCGCAGGAGAAACCGTGGAAAGGGCCGCGCGAGCTGTTTGGTTATCCGCTGATGCCAACCACCAGCGGCGGTCTGGCGCAGATCCAGCAGAAACTGATGCAGACGCTGGACAAGATCAACGCGATGCCGATCAATCCGATGATCAACGAGGCGACCAAGACGCTGGCGGAAAGTCAGAAAACCATGAAGTCGACGCAGCAGACCATGAAGTCGTTGAACGACATCATCGCCAGCAAAGAGATGCAGGCGCTGCCGCAGGACATGCAGAAAACGCTGCTGGAGTTGAACCGCAGCATGAAAGGGTTCCAGCCAGGTTCGCCGGCTTACAACAAGATGGTGGGCGACATGCAGCGCCTCGATCAGGTCTTGCGTGAGCTGCAACCGGTGTTGCGCACCCTGAATGAGAAGAGTAACGCGCTGGTGTTTGAAGCCGCCGGCAGTAATGACCCTCAGCCGAAGAAGGCCACGAAATGATGAAATGGATCCCGGTAGCCCTGGCGCTGTTGCTCAGCGCCTGCAGCAGTTCGCCACAGAAGACTTACTATCAGTTGCCGGCGCTGGGCGCGCCGGCCGCGGCCAGCAGCAGCGGCGCCTCCACGCGCCAGCTGTGGCTGGAGCACGTGAGCGTGGCGGATTATCTGGCGCAGAGCGGCGTGGTGTATCAGACCAACGACGTGCAGTATGTGATAGCCCAGAACAACCTGTGGGCCAGCCCGCTCGACCAGCAGCTGCAGCAAACGCTGGTCACCAACCTGAGCAGCGCGCTGCCGGGTTGGGTGGTCTCTTCGCAGCCGATGAGCAGCGATCAGGATGTGCTGAACGTGACCATCAGCGGCTTCCACGGCCGTTTTGACGGCAAGGCGATCATTCGCGGCGAGTGGGTGCTGAACCGCCAGGGGCGCTTGATCAAAAGGCCTTTCAGCCTGGAGCTGAAACAGGGTGAAGACGGCTATGATGCCCTGGTGCGCACTCTGGCGCAGGGGTGGCAGCAGGAAGCCCAGGTTATCGCCGCACAGATGGGCGGCATTTAGTCATAATTTGGTCTAAAATCGTCTAATCCCTGTCGCCGTGGAAATTCGTTTTTTCTCGCTGGCAGGGATTTCTATTTCATTTCAACTGGTTAACTCCTTCCCCGGCAGATCAGCCACTTAGCACTTTCCTCGGGCGTAGCTCACAAATATGACATTGGCGTGAATTTTGCGCATTGATCTTCTCTTCTTTTAGCGCTATTGATTACTCGTGGCTGCGCAAAAAGCAGCCATTGTTTTCTTTCCACCAGACCAAAATGAGGGAAACGAGGCATGAAGAGACAGAAACGCGATCGTCTGGAAAGGGCGCATTCGAGAGGGTATCAGGCAGGTATTTTAGGGCGTTCCAGGGAACATTGTCCCTACCAATCATCGGTGGACGCCCGGTCTCAATGGCTGGGAGGTTGGCGAGAAGCCATGGAAGACAGGGCTGTGACCGCTTAAGCGGCTCCCTGTCAAATAAAAGGAATAACCTCCGCCCTTTGGCGGAGGTTTTTGTTTCAGGCGTTTATTTATCCTGCCAGCGCTTCAGCAAAATACTCGCATTCACGCCGCCAAAGCCGAAGCCGTTTGATAAGGCGTAGGTCATATTCATCGATTCCGCCTGTTTCGCGACCAGATGCAAGCCTGCCGCCGCCGGATCGGGGTTATCCAGATTTAGCGTGGCAGGGGCTATCTGATCGCGCAGAGCCAAGGCGGTAAAGATGGTTTCCAGCCCGCCGGCGGCGCCCAGCAGGTGCCCCGTCGCTGATTTTGTTGAGGTCACGGCGACAGTGCCGGCCGTGCCAAACAGGTGTTTGATGGCGTTGATTTCGCCCAAATCCCCTACGGGTGTCGATGTCGCGTGCGCATTTAAATGCTGTACCTCCTCGGGAACGACGTTCGCCTGCTTCAACGCGATTTTCATCGCCCGATAGGCGCCGTTGCCGTCTTCAGCGCCGGATGTCATGTGGTAGGCGTCGGCGCTGGTGCCATAGCCGACGATTTCCGCGAGCGGGGTGGCGCCGCGCGCCAGCGCGTGTTCCAGCGTTTCAATCACCAGCATGCCGGCGCCTTCCCCCATGACAAATCCGTCCCGGGCGCTGTCGAAGGGCCGAGAGGCCTGTTGCGCCAATTCGGCTGGAGCGGTGGACATGGCGCGCGCGGCGGCGAACCCGCCCAGGCTGACGGTATCTATAGCGGCTTCGGTACCGCCGCACACGGCGATATCGGCTTCATCATTGCGGATCATACGCACTGCGTCGCCAATGGCTTGCACGCCGGCGGCACAGGCGGTGACCGGCGCGCCAATCGGCCCCTTGAAGTGGTGTTTGATTGAAACGTGGCCGGCCGCCAGATTGACCAGGAATGAGGGGATGGTGAACGGCGACAGCCGCTTGGCGCCGCGGCTGTCGGTTGTGCGCACCGCCTGGGCAATCGCCGGGAAACCGCCAATACCCGAGGCAATGACGGTGGCTGTGCGCTCTTGTTTTTCGTCCGTATCGGCTATCCAGCCGGCCTGACGAATGGCTTCATCCGCCGCCGCCATAGCAAACAGGATAAAGCGGTCCATTTTCTTTTGGTCCTTGGGGGCGACGGAGGCATCGGGGTTGAAGCCCGCTTCAGCATCTTGCGCCAGCGCCGGGACTTGTCCTCCGACCTTGACCGGTAAATCTGCAACGATCTCGTCAGGCAACGCTCGAATGCCGGATTCTCCTTTTAACAAACGTTGCCAGATGGCTTCAACACCGCACCCTAGCGGTGAAACGGCGCCCATGCCGGTAATGACGATACGACAATTGCTCATGATGGCTCCTTGGTAAATTCGGGTAAATCGGCGAGGCGCCGCTGCCGCATCAGTTCGGCGCGTTGATATATGCCATCGCTTGCCGCCGGCCCTGGCGCCAGCGTAATGAACTGCGGCGGCACCGGCTGTTGGGTATCACGATTGACCAACTGGACTTGGATCGGCCGATTGTTGCGTCCGTCGACCAACAGGGCGCTGACGTCCCCGTCGGTCAGATGATTGTTGCCCCATTGTGAGAGCGCCGCCAACACCGGGAGAAAATCGTTGCCGCGCTCAGTAAGCAGGTAGTGATAGCGCACCGGCCGCGTTTGATAACGTTCTTTATACAGAATGCCGTGGGCCACCAAATCCTTCAGGCGACGTGCCAGTAGCGTGGGTGACATCCCCAGACTTTGTTGGAATTCGTCGAATTTGGACAACCCCTGAAAGGCATCACGCAGGATCAGAATGCTCCACCATTCCCCGACGCGATCTAATGAACGCGCGACGGGGCAAGGTGCATCGCTAAAGCGGGTTTTTTGCATACCTTTCTCACTAAGTACAATAATTGTAGTTACTATGCTAGTCATGTTAGAGGATCTTGAGGGGCAAGAGAATAACCGGATGCAAAAAAAGCGCTATTGCACTGATGCGGGGAGTGAGGGAGGCCGTCTTTCAGGCTGCCTATTGCTTTGGCCGCTTCGGGTAAGAATAGGGTAGAGACCTATGGCGGTGAAGGGTGATGAAATAAGGTACACCCAGCATCAATGCCAACGTGATGAGATATTCCATAACGCCGACGGCGGCTAAAAGAAGATGCGGATGGTCTTTGAAAGCCGGGAAGGATAAGAGAAAGAAATGCCATCACGTTTCGACGTGATGGCATGCGAAGAACGTTAGAGAGAAGGCAGTGGCCGCCTTCTCGTCAGCGTGATTAGAACGCGGTGGTATCTTTGAACAGGCCCACTTTCAGATCGGTGGCGGTATAGATCACTTCACCGTCAACCAGCACTTCGCCATCGGCGACGCCCATGATCAGTTTGCGGGTAATGACGCGTTTGAAGTTAATACGATAGGTTACCTTCTTCGCGGTTGGCAGCACCTGGCCGGTGAACTTGACTTCACCGACGCCCAGCGCGCGGCCTTTGCCTTCGCCACCCAGCCAACCGAGGTAGAAACCGACCAGCTGCCACATCGCATCCAGGCCCAGGCAGCCAGGCATGACCGGATCGCCGATAAAGTGGCAACCGAAGAACCATAGGTCAGGATTAATATCCAGTTCCGCTTCCACATAACCTTTGTTGTGAGTCCCGCCGTCTTCGGTCATTTTGACCACGCGGTCCATCATCAACATGTTACCCGCCGGCAACGGTGGGCCACCGGCGCCGAACAGCTCGCCACGGCCGGATGCTTCGAGGTCTTCTTTCGTATAGGAATCGCGTTTATCTACCATGTTCTCAGTAAGCCTTATTTTAATGAAGGACGCAGGTTAGCTAACACGTGTACGCTGAACAAGTCCGATCAGCCGTGGTTGAACCAGTTGAGCCAGCGTAGCGGCCACGGACGGCGGCGTTCCTGCAGGCTCACCTGCGCAATCCGTTCCTGAATGGCCGCCAACAAATTCGGCTGTTGTTCGTCAGAGTAGAGGCAACCTGTGAGTAAAGGCAAGGCTTCCGCCGCGCTCTCTACCGCCCACAGATGGAATTGCCCTTCGCGTACCGCGTCGACGATATCCTGGCGCAAGCACAGGTGGCGCACGTTGGTTGCGGGCAAGACGACACCCTGTTTGCCCGTCAGGCCGCGGCGTAAACAAACCTCGAAGAAACCTTCGATCTTTTCGTTAACGCCACCTATCGGCTGTACGTTGCCAAATTGGTCGACGGAGCCGGTGACGGCGATCTGTTGGGTGATCGGTTGCTGTGACAGGGCGCTGATCAATGCGCACAGCTCAGCCAGCGAGGCGCTGTCACCGTCCACTTCACCATAAGATTGCTCAAAGACGATGGAAGCGGAGAAGGGCAGTTGCTGATCAAGATCCAGTTCGGCGATCAGGAACGCCTGCATGATCATCATGCCTTTAGCATGCAGGTTGCCGCCCAGTTCGGCTTTGCGCTCGACGTCGGTGAACTCGCCGTCGCCGAGATGCACAACGCAACTGATGCGCGACGGTTCACCAAAGCTGCGTGGATGGCCCGGATAATCCAGGACTGACAGACCGTTGATCTGCCCGACCACTTCGCCCTCGGTCTCAATCAGGATCTGACCCAGCTCGATCTCATCCTGCATACGCTCGGCCAGATAGCTTTCACGCCATTCGCGGGCATTCAATGCCGCTTCAAGCGCTTTGGCCGTAATGCGGTCTTCTTCGGCGTACAGTGCAGCTTCGGACAACTGCTGCCCAAGCCAAACCGGCGAGAGTGGCAGGATGCCCTGATCGCCACTATAACGCACCGCCTGAACGATCAGCGGCGGCCAGGCGTCGGCCGCCAACATCGGTAACTGCCGCTCGGCGATCACGCCGTTGACGTAGCCGCACCACTGCGCCATATCATCAACTTCAGTCAGTTGCAGATCGTCTTCATATTCGCCATAGACCGCTTGTTCACTCAGTTCTGGCTCGATATCGTGGAAATCGGCCAGGCCGTGGCGGTCGCCGACCACAATCAGCCGCAGATCCAGCGGCATCGGCGGAATAGCAACCGGCAGCGGGCGGGTTTCGTCAGGCGAAACCCAATGGAACTGACGCTGGCCGATCATTTGCTTCAACCGCAGCCATAGCAACGGCTGGGCCAGCAGCGCCCGGGCTGACAGGATCAGAATACCGCCGTTGGCCTGGTGCACCAGGCCGGGCTGCAGAGTGATGTCGCCATTGTGGATCCGCACGCAACCAAACAGCTGCTCCGGTTCAATCCACTCTTGGTACAGGCAAGCACCGCCGGCAGCGAAAGGTTCATCGCCATGGCTGGCAGGCTCTACGCTGACCTTGCCATCCTGAATGACATAGTGGCTGCCGCGGCATGCCGTGTTTTGCGGCAGCAGCGGTTTGACGGCGTTAGCGATCAGTTCCAGGTATTCTCGCGTTTCTTGCGCTTTCAACAGCATGAATCGCGGTGGCGATTGGGGGTGACAAAATAGCGTCAGGGCATTTTCCAGCCGAGGCTGAATGGCGGAAAAGGGCACGGGTGCCAACTGAGCGGCGGTATCAAATATCGCCTGATAAGGCGTTACGTCCGGCAATAAAGATTGCCATTCAAGTCGGTTATTGGTCAAAGTGTTAGATGCAATCGTTAAAAAGGGAAAGGGCGATTATACAAGAATAACGGCAGCTTGATACATGCGGAGTGCCAGTTGGCATCAGGGAGTTTGACATCGCGCGATGACTGTGCAAAAAACAGTCTAAAAGACGGCTTAATTGCCGGGGAAATTCGGCGCAAAGCTGTTATGCTTATTTGAAGTTACGCGGTCACTGAAGAGCTCAAGATGAAATATCAGCAACTGGAAAATCTAGAGAGCGGTTGGAAATGGAAGTACCTGGTGAAGAAGCACCGGGAAGGGGAGCTTATTACCCGCTACATTGAAAACAGCGCTGCTCAGGAAGCGGTTAACGAGCTGCTGAAGCTGGAAAATGAGCCGGTAAAGGTACTTGCATGGATTGCCGCTCATATGAATCCGGAACTGGATAACCGGATGAAGCAAACAATCCGCGCCCGCCGCAAACGTCATTTTAACGCAGAACATCAGCATACGCGTAAAAAATCTATCGATCTGGAGTTTTTGGTTTGGCAACGATTAGCTGCCCTGGCGCGCCGCCGTGGCGTTACGCTTTCGGAAACCGTCGTGCAACTTATCGAAGACGCTGAACGCAAAGAAAAGTATGCAAACCAGATGTCATCGTTGAAAGAAGACTTGAAGGCGATTCTTGGCAAAGATCCCAAGTAAGTGCGTGAGAGCGCCTTTGTGGCGTTTGGCCTTGAAGGGTTGTGGCAACAACAATAGGACGAAAAAAAACCCCGCTAGGCGGGGTTTTTTATTAGGCGAGTAAACTTAGCCCTGAGGCTGAGTTACAACGTCTTTGATACCTTTAACTTCGATCTCTACGCGACGATCTGGTGCCAGGCAAGCGATCTGAGCTTTGGTAGCGCGGCCAGATTTATAGCCACAGGTGTTGCCAGTAACTGCATCTGCTTCACCCATACCACGTGCAGAGATTTTGTCTGACGGGATGCCTTTGGAGACCAGGTAGTCAACAACGCTTTGTGCGCGCTGTTCGGACAGTTTCTGGTTGTACTGGTCAGAACCAACAGCGTCGGTGTAACCCAGAACAACTACAGAACCGTCTTTAGGATCCATGGAGCTCAGCTGGGTGTACAGCTGATCCAGAGCCTGCTGGCCTTCTGCTTTCAGAGTAGACTTGTTGAAGTTGAACAGCACGTCAGACTTCAGAGTGAAACGCTTGGTTTCAACAACTGGAGCCGGAGCTGGAGCTGGTGCTGGAGCAACTACGTCATCCTGACCGAAGCGGTAAGAAACACCCAGGCTCAGCATGGTGTTGTCTGGACGTGCGCCAACGGTACCTGCGTCACCGATGTTGCTTACGAACTGGTAATCCAGGCGAGTAGCCCAGTTTTTGGTCAGTGCGTATTCAACACCAACAGCAGCCAGCGGAGAAACGCCGGTGTCGTGGTCGCTCAGGCGCTGGCCAGTACGGCCGTAGTTAGCTTTGGAGTCTGCACGCCATACCATACCACCCAGACGAGTGTAGATGTCCAGATCGTCAGCAATTGGGTAGCTCAGTTTAGCGGCCAGTTGAACGCCCTGCGCTTTGAAAGCACCGTTGTTCACGCTGCCTTTGTAAGGCATGCGGCCGAGCCAGTCATAGCCCAGCTCGAAGCCCAGGTATTGGTTTGCCTGGTAGCCCAGGAACGCGCCGGCACCCAGCTGATCTTTGTGGGTTGGGCCGTTGCCGATACCGTTCTGGTAACCGTTACCGTAGAAACCAGTGTCGTGGTACTGGGACCAGCCCAGTTTAGCACCGGTGTACCAGGTGTTATCTTTTGGAGCGGCTTGCGCTACGGTAGCGAAACCTGCCAGTGCCACTGCTAATGCGATAGCTGTCTTTTTCATTTTGCGCCTCGTTATCATCCAAATAGGCAATGAGCTTTAAAGCTGTTTAAGCCCTTGGTTAAATTCCTTCGCCAAGGTTTAAGCCCTCGTTTGTTACTCGCCAGTTTTTCTGACGTTATAGAGCAACCTTGGCGATGTAAAGTCTACAACGTGGCGCGAAAGTTACAAGTGTGATGTGATAAGGCTCTAAAAAAAAACGCGGAATCGTACATATTTGCTAACATTCTTTGCCTAAAAAAACGGCGATTCATCGAGCGTTTTTGCTTGCCAAACCGCAGCCGGACTAGCTTTGTGCCTTCCCACGCAAAGGTTCCGCTTAGGGGGTGCGAAAATGATGGGAAAAATCCTAAATTTACTTAATGATACAAAGAAGAGTGAATTTTTAGGGTGGAACAGTGTCCGTGAGTCGGGTTAATGTCACGTTGAGGCCGCATGATAAACCCATAGGCATTACCCAATTCTGCCGCACGTCTTAATTTTAGACGATCCTCCTCCGTTAGCTCAGGCAACCAGCCGAGAACCACGCTGTAATTTCCCGTTTGCAGCGCTTTTTCCATTGCCTCGACCGTATTCACCGGGCTGATCTGGCTCAATTGCATCATCTTATCTACAGGCAGGCCGGATTGCTGCAGCCATTGTTTGCTTAATTTTTGCTGCGGCGTCAGCCACAGAAGCCAGCGAGACTGTTTGCTCAGTTGTTGCAGCAGGGGCAACAGCAATTGGGCCACTGCGGGCTGGCGCTCGTTGTAAACAAGTTCACTGATCAAGCCATTTTCTTTGCCGACATCCGTGATCTTCGCAACATTGCGCGCTGTATAAGAGCCATGGCCGAAATGAGGTTGGTAGAGTGATTGAGTACGCATAAAGTTCCCGCCCGTCGCATTACTGTATGTTTATACAGTATCCCTGATTTAGGATAAGATCAACCCAAATTTTCGTAGCGGCTCGCATAATTGCGATCATTTTTTGTACCGATGATTTTTGTGATTGGCAGGCGGGCGGATAGTGCGTATTTTTCTAATTAGTTGTTCACGTTACTTTTTTCATTGATGAGAGAAATAATACGGCCAGAACCTAAAAAGGAGGAACGCTATGAAAAGGATGTCGACGAGAAGAATCGCGCAGGCTAAAAATTGCTTTGCGGCGCTGGGAGCCATCACAACACGGTCACAGTTTGGTGGCTACGGCCTGCTGGCCGAGGGGGTAATGTTTGCGGTGATAGCGGACGGCGAGCTGTACTTGCGGGCTACGGCGAGCATGGAACCGGCCTTTCGTGCCAGAGGGATGGTCAATATGGTCTACTCCAAGCGTGGAGCGCCCATCACTTTGCGTTATTACTGGGTTGACGAGTCGCTGTGGCGGGAACGCAACGAGCTGGTGGGGCTGGCCTGGCAGGCTGTCAGGGAGGCGCGCCGGGAGCAGCGGCTTAAGGCTGGCGATCACGGCCGACTGAAGGCATTGCCGAATATTGACGTTAATATGGAACGTCTGCTGTGGCGAGCGGGCATTCGCAACGCTTATGACCTGCGGCTGCATGGCGCCAAACGCAGCTATCTCCGTTTATTGAAACAGCAGACTAATTTGGGGCTACGAGTGCTGCTGTCGCTGGGCGGGGCGATAGCCGGTTATCATCAGGCGGCGTTGCCGGCCGAATTACGCAGCGAGCTAGTGCGTTGGTTCGATCATACGATGGCGATGCGCCGCCATGGGCATGAGCCGGTTATTCAGGGCCCATCGAACGGGCCCTGAATAGTTAGGCTGCCTTATTGATTTGGGCATGCAGCGCGGTGAGCTCTGGCAGCAGCTCGAGCACCAATCCCACCTGCTGCAAGACCAATTGTTCTTTGCTTTCAGGTTCCGGAACGGCTTTGCTGATGCGCTCCGCCAGCTGTTCCAACGCCTGCGCAATGCGCTGGCTGTTCCGTTCTTCCTGATGCAAGGCGCCGTCCACGTAACACACGGCGTCATTGAGCAGATCGAGCGTGGCCGGGGTGTTCAGCCGCTCGCGGTGCGCCCCCAATGCGGAGATATAGCTCAGGAGCGTGTGGTTCAGACAGAGCAAGCGGAAGGCGGCTTCCTGCAGCGCTTTGTCGGCTTTGGGATCGGCGGACATGTTGGAGATGACCGAAGCCAGTTCGGCATCGCTGTTGTGGGCATCACGTCGCGCGATGCGGTAAGCGAGGCCGTTATCCTTACCCTGGTGGTATTGCACCAGAATGGCGTCCAGATAACGGCAGTTGGCATTCAGCGTTTTATCCACCACCGCCGGCAGTTGGCGGAACTTCCAGTCCGGCCAGATAAAGCTGACTGCCGCCCAGGCGATGGCACAGCCCAGCAAGGTATCGTAAACGCGCGGGGCTGCCACTTCGAATCCTTCGCCCAACAGGTTAAAACACAACAGCACCAGCAGCGTGATGAACATCGTCGCGTGGGCATATTGTACGGTGCGGAAAGCGAAGAACAGAACGCCGGTGATGACGATCAACACCAGTTGCCCTTCCAATGACGGCACGAAATAGAGGATTGGCAGGCCGATCAGGATACCGGCCAGGGTACCGATGATGCGTAGCGCCAGGCGTCGGCGGGTAGCGTTGTAGTTCGGTTGACAGACGAACAGGCTGGTCAACAGGATCCAGTAACCGTGCTGCATACCCGTGAACTGGATGAAGGCGTAACCCACGCACAGTACCACCGACATGCGGATCGCATGGCGGAACAGGGCCGACTGCGGCGTCAAATGGCGGCTGATGCGCAACCGAATATCGCTCCAGCCGGTTAAGCGGTCGTCGGCCAGGCTGTTCTCTTCCGCTTGCCCGCTGGCCAGCGTCTGCTCTGATTCGATATTGGCCAGCTGCGCATCGATCGCATGCAGGTTTTTCAACAGATGCGCCAGCGCCTTGGTCTGCTCGTTATTGCCCTGGGTTTCGGCGATGCGTGCCAACGCCTCCTGAATGCGGCTGAAAGCCGGTTCAAAGCGCGGGTTGTGCTGGTACTTTTGCCGCAGCAGGATCGATTGTGCCAATTGGCGGCAGGCGCGTGCCTGCATGCTCAGCAGACGCTGGAAGCGGAACAAAATGTCGCTGTGACGAAATTGCCGGCTGAGCGCGTGGTACTGAACGTGGGAAGAGCTGGCACGCTCGTGGATATCCTGCGCGACAAAATAGTAGTGCAAGGTGCGGCGGGTGCCGCGCTGGCCACGATCGCCTTTCAGGCGCGTCAGCAGCGAGGCTTTGGTTTGGTTAAGCAACGAGACCAAGGCGCTGTTGGCCATTGCGACTTCCATCCATGGCAGGTCGGCGTCGCGTTCGGCGTCGGGATCGAACAGATTGGCTTTGGCATCCAGATAGTTGGCCAGTTGATCGTAACAGCGCGCCAGGTTCTCTTGCAGCGGCCGGATCGGGAACAGCAGGTGGCCTGCCAACGTCAGCAGGTTGTACCACAGCGCGCCGATCACCAGCAGCAGCGGTTGCTGATACCAGGCATCGTACATCGAGGTGCCGAGCATGGTGTAAACCGCGATCAGCAGCGCGCCGAAGGCGATGGTTGCATAACGCTGCCCCAAGGCACCGAGCAGGATAAAACCGCAGGTCGACGTGGTTAAGCCAAGGGCGAACAACCAGGGATAAGGGAACAGCAGCTCGATCGAGGCGGAGGCAACAAAGAAGCACACCAGCGTGATAAGCAGGTTGCGTAACCTGCCGGCCAGGCGGTCATCCAAATCGGTCAGGGCGGCTGCCACCACGCCCAGCGTTAACGGGATAGTCAGCTTGGGAATGCCGAGCCACCAGGGAACGGCGGTGGTGCCGATCAGCGCAATGAGGATGCGCAAGTGATACAGCAGGTTGCTGTTGTAAGTATAACGACGAACTGCGGGTGCAAAAGAGAGCACGAAAAACTCCTCAAACGGAGAAAAAATTAACGCTGTTGATAGTGGCGGCGAGCATTCTCAATACGGGCTTGCTGAGCCATTTCTACCGAGACGACGCGGCGTCCCACCGGCCACAGCGCGATGGCGGCTATTTTGAAATTGGCGATGCCGACTGGAATGCCGATGATTGAAACGCATTGCACGATACCGGCGGCAATGTGTGACAGACACAGCCACCAGCCGAACAGCACCAGCCAGATAATGTTGAGCAGCGAGCCGCCGGCGGAGAGCAGCGCATTGCTTTTTTCCGGATACAGTTCATCGACGTGCATCGCTTCGTTGCCGAACGGCACCAGCGACAGCTTGGTGATTTCCCAACAGGAGCGGGTAAGCGGCAGTGTGATGACAAGCAGCACGCTGAACACCGTAGCAATAAGCCAGCCTAGCGTGGTGAAGAAACCGCCCAACACAAAATTAAGAATATTCAGTACAGTACGCATAGACGTCATTCTGCTCTAATGATAGCCAAACCGCGATGCGGGCGTATTCACGATAAAAACGCAAAATCTATTCTACCCTTTTTTTAGCGCTAGAGTGCCACTGCTTATCGCAGGTAAACTGGCAGATATCCGTTATTTAATCTCAACATAGTCATGGCGCGACGATATGGAACTTAAAGCGACATCGCTGGGGAAACACCTGGCTCAGCACCCTTATAACCGTGTGCGGTTGCTGCACGCCGGCGTTGAGGTGAGCGGGGAAAAACATGAATACCTGATCCCCTTCAATCAACTGATTCAGGTCAGGTGCAAGCGCGGCATCGTCTGGGGCGAGCTGGAATTTGAATTGCCGGACGAAAAAGTGGTGCGGCTGCACGGCACCGAATGGCAGGAAACGCAACGTTTTTATCACTATCTGCAGCAAGCGTGGCAGCAGTGGAGCGCCGAAATGAGTGAGGTCAGTGCCGGCGTGTTGCAACAGCAGGTGGCACAGATTCAGCGCATAGAGCAGCAAGATAAATGGTTCAAAAAGTCTGAGCTGGGCAAGCTGCAACAGCAAATCCGTGAGGCTTTCTCCGCGTTGCCGATGCCGGTGACGCGTCTGGAGGAATTCGATAACTGCCGGGCCGATTACCAACTGTGTCTGCAATGGCTGCAGCAGGGGCTACACAGCGTCGAACAACGCAACCGGCAGTGGACCGATCGCATGCTGGAGCAACATCACGACTTCTTCCAGACCGTCG
Source organism: Serratia bockelmannii (assembly GCF_051803255.1). Lineage (NCBI taxonomy): Bacteria > Pseudomonadati > Pseudomonadota > Gammaproteobacteria > Enterobacterales > Yersiniaceae > Serratia > Serratia bockelmannii. The sequence continues at coordinate 1,839,376 of NZ_CP196512.1, forward strand.
AAAGCTCACCGCTCAATGACTCCCAGAGCCGCGCGGTGGTCAACGGCGAGGATTCCGTTCTGGTATTGGCGGGGGCCGGCAGCGGCAAAACGTCGGTGCTGGTGGCGCGCGCCGGCTGGCTGCTGCGCCGTCAGGAAGCGCAGCCGGGCCAAATCTTGCTGTTGGCTTTCGGCCGCCAGGCCGCTGGCGAGATGAACGACCGCATCAAAGAACGTTTGGGTGATGTCGGCATTCAGGCCAAGACCTTCCATGCCTTGGCGCTGCAAATCATTCAACAAGGCAGCCGCAAGGCCCCGGCCATCAGCCGGTTGGAAACCGATGCCAAAGCGCGCAAAGAGCTGCTGATTACCCATTGGCGCCAACAGTGCGCGGAGAAGAAAGCGCAGGCCAAGGGGTGGCGTCAATGGTTGACCGAAGAGCTGGAATGGGAAGTGCCGGAAGGCGACTTCTGGCAGGATAAGCGCCTGGCGGATCGCCTGGCAAGCCGGTTGGAACGCTGGTTGGGGCTGATGCGCATGCACGGCGGCAGCCAGTCGGAAATGATTGAGCAGGCGGATGAAGACATCCGCGATCTGTTCTCAAAACGTATCCGGCTGATGGCGCCGCTGCTGAAAGCCTGGAAAAGCGCCTTGAAAGAGGAAGGGGCGGTGGACTTCTCCGGCCTTATCCATCAGGCGGTCAACATTCTCGACAAGGGGCGCTTCGTCAGCCCGTGGAAACATATTCTGGTCGACGAGTTTCAGGATATCTCACCGCAGCGTGCGCTGTTGCTGGCGGCATTGCGCCGACAGAACAAGCAGACCTGCCTGTTTGCGGTGGGGGATGACTGGCAGGCGATTTATCGCTTTAGCGGCGCAGAATTGACGTTAACCACGGCCTTCGCCACGAACTTCGGCGAAGGCGCGCAGTGCGCGCTGGATACCACCTATCGCTTCAATGAACGTATCGGCGAGGTGGCCAACCGGTTCGTGCAGCAAAACCCGCACCAGCTGAAAAAACCGCTCAACAGCTTGAGCAAGGGCAATAAAAAGTCGGTGGCGATCCTGCCGCACGAGCAGCTGGAGCCCTTGCTGGATAAACTGAGCGGCTACGCCAAGCCGGATGAGCGCATCCTGGTGCTGGCGCGTTACCATCATCTGAAACCGGAAGCGCTGGCGAAGGCGGGCACCCGCTGGCCCAAGCTGGATCTGGAGTTTATGACCATCCACGCCAGCAAAGGGCAGCAGGCGGAATACGTCATCATTGCCGGTTTACATGAGGGGCGTGACGGCTTCCCCGCCGTGGCGCGCGAGTCGGTGTTGGAAGAGGTGCTACTGCCGCAGCCGGAGGATTTCCCGGATGCCGAAGAGCGCCGTCTATTGTATGTCGCGTTGACGCGCGCCAAACATCAGGTATGGCTGTTGCAGGATCGTGAACGCCCTTCGGTGTTCGTCGAACACCTGCAGGATCTTGGCGTACCGGTGCAGAAAAAACCGTAGGCATCAGGCCTGGCGCCAGCCAGGCCGTGAGGATTATTTCAGGCGGTCTTGCAGGTAGCGCTGATAGTCGGGGATGGCGATCTCCACCTCGTTTTTGAACAGCGGAGAGTCGATCAGAAAATCGGCGGTCGAGCGGTTGGTGGCCACCGGAATATTCCATACTGTCGCCAGCCGCAGTAGCGCCTTCACGTCCGGATCGTGCGGCACCGCGTTCAGCGGGTCCCAGAAGAAGATCAGCATGTCTATCTTGCCTTCCGCAATCAGTGCGCCAACCTGCTGATCGCCGCCCATCGGGCCACTCAGCATGCTGGTGACGGGAATGCCGCTGGCGCGCTGGATCAGATTACCGGTGGTGCCGGTGGCGTACAGCTGGTGCTGCGCCAGAATAGTCTTGTGGCTTTCTACCCACTCCAATAGGGCCTGTTTGCGGTGATCGTGCGCCACCAGCGCAATGTGTTTGCGCGCGGCGATAGTGCGGGTAGTCAATTCCATCTCGGTGTCCTTCGCTCATCGGGGGATGTGCGACAGATTACTGAAACTGTTTTTCACTGCCTAGCGTTTGCGCCTGAAAATGCGAAGAAAAGGCGCCTTTACGGGGAAAGACGCCGGAAGGGATCAGCGAATCGGTTGTTTATTGGCCCAGCGTAGAAAACGTTTCTGTGTTTCCTTGTCGGCCTGTTGGAACCAGTATTGCAACATCTGTTCCGACACGTTTTCACCTTTCAACGTTACCGTCGGGGCGTTCAGCGGCGCGCCGGCCAACGCGAGGGCTGAGGGATTGCCTGCGTTCGCCTGAACAAAGGCCGGAACGGAGGCCGGGCGGTTCTGGCGGTTGTAATCGGTCATCACCTTTTCCAAATCGGTATTGAAGGTGACGCTGTCGGGATGCAGCGCATCATGTCGGAACGGCAGGGCGTTGCCGTCTTTATCGACCACCAGATAATTCAACGTTCTGTCAAAGCGTTGCGCATCACGATCGTTCTCGATGCGCGGCAGTTCGATCGCCACTTGGCTAATCTTTTGCGTATTGAAGGTGGCAACCAGCGGCAGGGACGTATAGGCCTGTGTATGCTGGCCGGAACGTACGGTTTTGGTCACTTTAAACAGCAGCTGGTGCTGCCCGCCGTCCAGTTCAAGGCTGTCGGCGCCTTTTAACAACGAACCTGTCATTTTCTTGCCGTCGACCACCAGCAGGTCGATGTCCGGGGAGAGTTTCAGGGTCGTAGCCGCGGCAGGCATACTGATGCTGAGCAACGCCGCAACCACCAGACCAAATTTCATCATTATCTCCTTATAAAGTGACGTAGCTCTAAGTGTTGAACACGGCATAGGTTGTGTCAAAATTTTTCAATCGGGTATTTTGTTTACATTTTTACATATTTTATCGCGTTTAGACACGACCGTGCGCAGCTGAACCGCGACAGCCTCTGACCATAAGATTGCGGTGAAGTTTCCTTCGCATTAGCGTTTAACCGAGCGAATGCCGATCGGTTACACTCGAAATGGAAAGTGACGCAGTGATAAACGGGAGTTGAAGATGCAAGATCAAGAGATTGTTGAGCTGTTGCAGCAGGTGAAAACCATCGCGCTGGTGGGCGCCAGCGATAACCCGTCGCGGCCCAGCTATGGGGTGATGGCGTATCTGTTGGCGCAAGGGTATCAAGTGATCCCGGTCAGCCCAAAACTGGCGGGGCAGACGCTGCTGGGGCAGCCGGTTTATGCCACGCTGGCCGCTATCCCACAGCCGGTGGATATGGTTGATGTGTTTCGCAATTCGGAGGCGGCTTACGGCGTGGCGCAAGAGGCGATAGCGATCGGCGCCAAGGCGCTGTGGCTACAGATCGGCGTGATTAACGATCAGGCGGCGGAGCTGGCGCAACAGGCCGGGCTGCAGGTGGTGATGGATCGCTGCCCGAAAATCGAAATCCCGCGTTTAGGGCTGGAGCGCTAAATAAAAAAAGGGCCTGGCGCGATGCCGGGCCCTCTCGGGGTTTCTCAGGTCTTGGCGCGGTCAATTGCGCAAACGTGGCGCCTGTAACTGGTGACGGATGGATTCCGCCAGTTCATCCAGCGATGGTTGCTCGGGGTGCGCTTCCTGGGGCTCGCCATCCAGCTGCGCTTCCGCCAGATAGGTATGCACCGGTTGGCCTTCCTCGTCCTCCATCACCACGTGGTACCAAGGGGCGGAACGCAGTTCGTCGTTCGCCGCTATCTCGTCAGCTTTGGGTTGTTCTAAAGAGTATTCCGGGTCGATATCGATCACGACGCCCAAATACCCCAGCAGTTTATGCCTAACCTGTTGTCCGATACCGAATTTGCTGGCAATCATGATGACCTCCTGAGAAACAATGCCTTGCTCATATATGGGGGCAAGGCAGCGCATTTCAAGTTACATCACCCGACAAGCGAAGCCTTTCAGATACAGCCCCTCAGGATACGTGGCGATCACCGGGTGATCGGCAGCCTGGCGGAACTGTTCTATAAATTGTACATCACGTCCGGCATCTACAGCGGCATCGGCCAAAATTTTCTGGAACAGGTCGGTCGGCATCAGGCCGGAGCAGGAGAAGCTGAGCAGAATGCCGCCTGGATTCAGCAACTGCAGCGCCAGCATGTTGATGTCCTTGTAACCGCGGCAGGCGCTGGCCAGCTGATTCTTGTTCTCGACGAATTTAGGCGGATCCATGATGATCAGATCGAATTTTTCGCCTTGAGCGCGGTAGTTGCGCAGCAGTTGGAACACGTCATCACGAACGAACTCCGCCTTGTTCAGATCGAGCTTGTTGAGCTCGACGTTCTGTTTGGCGATGTCCAGCGCTGCCTGCGAGGTATCCACGCTGATCACCTGTGCGCAGCCGCCCATCAGAGCGGAAACGGCGAAGGCGCCGGTGTAGGAGAAGCAGTTCAGCACCCGGCGGCCGGCAGAGTAGTTCCGCGCCGCCAGGCGACTGTCGCGCTGGTCGAGGTAGAAACCGGTCTTGTGCCCTTGCTGAATGTCCACCAGCAGCTTCATGCCGTGCTCGGTGATAGGCAGCAGTTCCGGCGGCAGATCGCCCAGCACCGGGCCCTGCGCCAGCGGCAGGCCTTCTTTTTTACGCACCGCAACGTCGGAGCGATCGTAAATCGAACATTCCGGGTAGCAATGCTGCAGGGCGGAAAGCAGGGCCGGGCGCTGGTATTCGGCACCGGCGGACAGCAGCTGCAGCACCAGGAAATTCTGGAAGCGATCGATAGTGATGCCCGGCAGGCCGTCGGATTCGCCGGCGATCAGACGGTATCCGTCCAGACCGTCGCGCTGTGCGACCCAATCGCGCCAGCTTTGCGCTTGCTGCAGGCGGCGAATGAAGAAATCGATGTTAATCTCTTCATCCTGCTGGAAAGTCCAGACGCGTGCGCGGATCTGCGACTCGGGCGAATAGGCGCCGCGAGCCAGCCATTTGCCCTGGCTGTCGAGAATATCGATGGTTTCACCGGAGTGGGCTTTGCCCTCAACGCGTTGAACGGCACCGGAGAACACCCAAGGGTGACGGCGGAGTAAGGACTTTTCACGTCCTTTGGCGAGAAACAGGCGTACGGTCATAATTAATAATGCTGCCAGCTAGGATAGAAAGAGTGACACGGCGGTGCAAAGGCACGGCAATGCCATAACGAAAACTTAATTAAGGGGGCGATTATGACACAAGTTTGCATTGCTGCGTATGTGTATGGCGTGGTGCAGGGGGTGGGGTTTCGCTATTCCACTCAGCGGCAGGCCGAGGCGTTGGGGGTGGCCGGCTATGCGTGCAACCTTGATGACGGCAGTGTCCAGGTGGTGGCCTGCGGCACTCAGGCGCAGGTGGATAGGCTGGTGGAGTGGTTGAAACAGGGCGGCCCGCGCAGCGCGCGCGTCGAACGCGTGCTGGTGGAGCCACACGGCGTGGCTGACTACGATGGGTTCGGCATTCGCTATTAAACGCTCGCCTGCAGCGGCGCTGCGGGCGGAGCGGTCAGATGCATTTTACCGGTTTGGGCAACCCGGCGATCTTGGTGGCTTGTTTGGCCGGTCCTTTCGGGAACAGGCGATACAGATAGCGGCTGTTGCCTTTTTCTTCGCCGTATTTCTGTGCCATCGCTTTGACCAGCATGCGAATAGCCGGTGAGGTATTAAATTCCTGATAGAAGTCGCGCACGAAGCGCACCACTTCCCAGTGTGCTTCGGTGAGCACGATCTCTTCCTGCGCGGCCAGCAGCGGCGCCAGGCCTTCATGCCAGTCGGCGCTGTTTTTCAGATAGCCCTGCGCGTCAGTGTCAATAACCTGACCTTCAAACTCCAACATACTGCCTCGATAACGGATAATTCGGAACGGCCGCCAGTTTAGCAAATTTTTTCAGCCGCAAAAAACAAAGCCCCGCCGGAGCGGGGCCTGGAAGGCAGGTGTAACACGCGATCAGTTGCTGCGGGCGAAGCCCAGAATGCTCAACAGGCTGATGAACATGTTGTAGAGCGACACGTACAGGCTAACGGTGGCGCGAATGTAATTGGTCTCGCCGCCGTGAATGATGTTGCTGGTTTCCCACAGGATCGCGCCGGCGGAGAACAGGATGAACAGCGCGCTGATAGCCAGGTGCAGGGCAGGGATCTGCAGGAACAGGTTGGCGATCACCGCCACCAGCAGCACCACAAAACCGGCCATCATCATGCCAGACAGGAACGACATGTCTTTACGGGTGGTCAGCACATACGCCGAGCAGCAGAAGAACACCGCTGCGGTGCCGCCCAGTGCCAGCATGATCAGGTCGCCCGCGCCGGCGTTCAGGAACGAGCTGAGGATTGGGCCGAGGGCATATCCCATGAAACCGGTCAGCGCGAACGCCGCCAAGATGCCCGCTGGGCTGTTGGCCAGTTTATGGGTCAGGAACATCAGGCCGTAGAAGCCAACCAGCATCAGCAGCAAGCCCGGCGCCGGCAGCCCCAGCATCGTGCTGGCGGTGGCGGTCAGGGCTGAGAAGGCCAGGGTCAGGGATAACAGGAAATAGGTGTTGCGCAGGACTTTATGCGTGCTGAGCAGCGAGTCGCGCGAAGAAGATGAGACGACAATGCGGTCCATAATGCTCTCTCTTATCAAGCCATAACAAAATAATCCCGATAATAGGCAGCGCAAGCGGTTGATTAAAGTTTGTTTACCAATCTTTACCCTTAGTTATCATTACGGCAACAGCGGGGATGCGGACGCGTGTTTGTTCGCCGTTTGCCGCGCCTTCGCTGATTTTTCGCGCGGTTGAACGCGCCCGGGCTTTACAAGCGAATAAGGTCTGTTTATAGTGCGCGTCGTTGCGGAGGGGTGGCCGAGTGGCTGAAGGCAACGGTCTTGAAAACCGTCGACGGGAAACCGTTCCAGAGTTCGAATCTCTGCTCCTCCGCCATACATTCTGACCCCGTGCTCTCTGAGCACGGGGTTTTTTGCTTTTGCGTGCGGAGAAAACGGCAAGCCTTTCCAGGAAACGCGATCGGCTATTGATAAGGGCCACGCATCGGTGAGATTATGCGTTTATCAAGGTCGGCTGCTCGTGTCAGGCGTGACCGGCGCGATAATCAACGCCGCCTTATCTATTTTCGCTTAATGCTCTATGGAGACAGAGATGAACTGGTATCAAGTCGCCTTATGGACCATGATCTTTCTGAAGTCCGGCGCTTTCCTGGTATTCGTGTGGTGGTGGATGTTCAAACGTGCGACCAAACCTTATGTGCGTCCGCAAGACGTCGTGGTGGATGAGACGCCGTATGACGATAGCCTTACGATGGAAGAAGTGATGAAGAATCACGGCATTGTACGGACTGAAAAGCCGCTCTGATCGTCAAATGTGTGTTTTGCTATAAACCCGAGCCTGTGGCGCTCGGGTTTTTTATTCCTGCCGTTACTTGAGATGCAGCCCTTTTCCCCTATCTTGCTTTACCCTTACGGCGATTTATTTAAATGAATTACCTTTCGGTATATTTTAAAATCTACTTTAAAAGTGGGATTTATATTTATATGGGAGGGTATATTTTTCTCTGAAAGAATTCAGCCTTATCGACTGAACGAAGAAAAGTGTGGGCGCTGTTTTTTGTGTATCTGGATATTGATATGCAAAGAGTGTCGCATTTTCGGGCTGCTCCTATAGCGGTGGGTCGGAAAATTTTTAAGGTAGAGGAAAACTAAACTTTACGTGGGAGGAGAAGGGGGGAAGGAATCTAAGATTTTTCTTTATGTGTTTTTTTCTTTTTATTTCAATGGTTTTTTGTTTTTATGCCACAAGCGCTTTATGAGGAAACGGCGACATTTATTTAACCTGCGCAGCAAGTATCCTGTCGTACTCACTCTTTTAAGGCGCGTATCTTTCCGCTCATTGCGCGATTCGTTTTTTTATGGTCATGAAAATTATTTGATTCGATGTTGCATTTTTTTTGTCTTTGGAATTAATATGTTCTGCATCTGGCGGTGAATGAGATTTTTCCCATTGCCGGATATCTTTTAGAATACACTTGGATATATATAAATATATACCGCCACATATAAACTTTTAGATGGCAGGATGCTGTCAATACTCTGCTATTGCCTAAGCTTCGTTAGCCTCTAAACGGTTTAATGGTGTAGGTCATTTTATATATGCTCTCTCAGCGAAGAAAGTAATGGGGTTTATTATGATTAAGCAAGGCATCTCTTTGGCGGTATTGGCTGCCGCGTTAACATCTGTGGGCGCAACGGCGGCAGATAATTCCGCCGGTGGCGTTATTTCGTTTAGCGGTGCCGTTACGGATACCACTTGTACCATCAATGGCGGGAAAAGCGCCGATTTTACCGTTGCACTCAGCCCGATTTCCGTGACGGATGCGGGCACCGTTGTCGGCCCCATCACCAAAAACAAGAAATCTTTCTCGCTGACGTTCTCCGGCTGCACGCCGGCGGCGGGAACGGCCGGTACGCCGCTGAAGATCTATTTCTCTTCGGCGAATAATATCTCTACCGACGGAAAATATCTGCTGAACAGCTCCGTGAATGAAAGCGACGCCGCCGTAGCGAAAAACGTCGGTTTTTCTCTGGCCGAGCCGGGTTCATCCACGCCGATTCCGTTGAACGTGCCTTATGTCACCAAGATCAAAGGCGATAAAACGGCGCCAGATGCCGAAACGCTGACGCTGGATGCCTATTACTACAAGACCAATGCGTTGGAAGCAAAAGTGGGGGAATTGAGTTCCAACGTGACGTACACCATTTCTTACCTGTAATTGCAATTAAGCCAGGCCTGTGCCCAAGGCAAAGGCCTGGCATCTGGGGTGACTATGAAACAGTGCTTAATCTTTGCTGGATTGTTTCTCAGCAGCTTTTGCGCCGATGCCAATATTGTAATTAATGGAACGCGCGTTATTTATCCGGAAAAAAACAAGGATGTTATCGTTCAGTTAGTCAACAATGGTGACGATCCGGCACTGGTGCAGGCATGGATTGATGATGGTGATATCAACTCGACGCCTGAAACGGCAAACGTGCCGTTCTTGTTATCCCCGCCGGTTGTAAAAGTTGCCGGAAATAATGGCCAGCAATTACGCATACAAAAAATGGGCGCGGCGCTCCCCGGCTGTCGTGAGTCGGTATTTTATTTGAATGTGCTGGATATCCCGCCTACGCCGGAAAATTTGCAAGGGGTCAATACGCTGCAATTAGCCATCAAATCGCGCATCAAGCTATTTTATCGCCCGGCAGGGTTAACCGGCAGCGCAAATAACATCACCGACTTCATTGAACTCCAGGCGGCAGGGAAGGGATTTAAGGTTATCAACAAAGGTCCTTACTTTTTTACGTTGGCCAATGTTGATCAGAAAGGCAAAAAGAATCTGTTGATTGACTCAGTGATGGTCGGGCCATATTCCAGCCTCTTTGTTCCGACCAAAGTTGGTGTGAGCCGGAACATTCCCTACACCCTGCTCTATATCGACGACCTGGGGGCTTATAAATCTAAAGCCATTACAGCCCGCTAACGTGAAGAACGGCCATGAAGCTTAAACTAAAATTGCTTTCGATACTGACCGCATCTGTATTCATTCCGTTAAATAAAGCCTCGGCGATGAAATTCGACACTTCTCTATTGGCCGGCGCGTCCAGCGAATCCGACCTGTCGCGTTTTTACCTCAATAATGACATGCCGGCAGGCACGCAAACGGTCGACGTGTATGTCAACCAGAGTTGGAAAGGGCGGTTCTCGTTGCAGTTCGGCGAACATAAAGGCGATATTCGCATCGCCCATCGTGACGCCGCCCTGTTGGGCATCGATATGAGTAGTTTGTCCATCGGGGGGGACAAGGAACCGATCCCCGTCCAAACGTTGGTGCAAGGAGGAAGGGCCGACTTCGACGTGGGGACGTTGAGCCTTAAGCTGACGGTGCCTCAGTCGCGAGTGATTCGCGCAGAGGCCGGCTATGTTGACGCCAAATTTTGGGATCGCGGCGTGCCTGCGCTGCTGCTGGCCTATAACGCCACCTATTACCACGTGCAGTCGTTGCAGGGCGACAAGGCGTCAAACGACGATTTCTATACCGGTTTGGAATCGGGGATCAATCTGGCGGGTTGGCAATTCAGAGACAGCAGCAATTTCCGCAGCAGTTCGCGACAGGGCAGCGATTGGCAAAATAATACTCGCTATGTGCAGCGTGGCTTCGCCGCCATCAAATCGAACCTGACGATGGGCGATTTCTATTCGCCGGGGGACTTGTTCGACTCGATTCGGGTGCGGGGCGGCGCTTTAGCCTCGGATATCAACATGCGGCCCTATTCGCAGCAGGGTTTTTCGCCGATAGTGCGGGGCGTGGCGCAGAGCAATGCCCTGGTGAAAGTATTGCAAAACGGCAACCTCATCTATCAGGAGAACGTGCCGCCGGGCGCCTTTACGCTGGATAACATATTGCCGACTGGCTCTGCGGGGGATCTGTTGGTCGTGGTCAAGGAAGCCGACGGGCGGGAACAATCCTTTACCGTACCGTTTTCCGCCGTTCCCAACATGTTGAAGCAGGGTGTCAGCAAATACGGCCTGGTGGCCGGTAAGGTCAATCAGGCGGATACCGACTATGCGCCTGCTTTCGCGCAGGGCACGCTGCAGTATGGCTTCAATAACCTGGTCACCGGTTACGTCGGTACGATCCTCAGCGAGGACTATCGCGCCTGGCTGCTGGGCAGTGGCTGGAATCTGCCGTTCGGCGCGGTATCCGTCGATGTGACTCAGGCCTCGACGCATTTGCAGGATCGCAATGAAAATGGGCAAAGTTTTCGGATCGCCTACAGCAAGTTTTTGGACGCTACCGCAACAAACTTCACGCTGGCGGCATACCGTTATTCGACCAAAGGTTATTACAGCTTTAACGATGCCATCTACACCCATCAAGGTTACCGCGAGCGTGACAAGCGTTTTCACGATTATTGGAACGATCGGGATGACGATGAGCTTGCCCCGTTGGATTTGAATACCTGGGACGCCGTTCGCGCCGCTCGTCCACGCAATACCTTCAATTTGAACCTGAACCAGAGGCTCGCAGACGGGTGGGGCACGCTCTATTTCTCCGGCACCCAACGCGATTATTGGTCGGATACGAATAAAAGCCGGGAATACCAGCTCGGGTATTCAAACGCCTTCTCGCGCGTCAGTTACAACATTTCCGCGAGTCGCGTGAGAAATTCCGATCGCAAAGAAGAGACGCGGTTTTATCTCTCTCTGAGCGTGCCGCTGTCGATGTTCGACAACAATGCCTATCTCAGCACCAGCTTATCCGCCACCGATTCGCACTATCAGCAAAGCTCGCTGAGCCTGAGCGGCAATGCGCTGGAATCAAACCGTCTGAGTTATGCGCTTGCCGGCAGCAATCAAAGCGGCGGCAACAGCATGGCGAGCATGAATGCCGCCTATCGCGCCAACGCGACGACTGTCGGCGGCTCCTACAGTGAATCATCAGACTATCGACAATTGGGCATGAGCGCCCGCGGCAGCCTGGTGGCGATCCCTTGGCATTTGCTAGCGTCCAACGAAATGGGCAACACCATGATGGTGGTGGACGCGCCCAAGGCCAAAGGGCTGATGGTGAACGGCGACGAGAGCATCGTCACTAACGACGAAGGGCTGGCTTTGGTGCCTTACGCCACGCCTTACCGGCAAAACTCCGTGACATTGTCGGATACCGGCAACAGCTCCGGCGCCGAGATCGTCGGCAATATCGCCAACAGTGTGCCCTATGCCGGCGCCGTCAACTATTTGAGATTTGAAACCGATCGGCGTCGGCCTTATACGCTGCGCGCCTTTAAGCGCGGCAATAAACCCCTGCCATTTGGTGCGGAGGTGGCGGATCAAAGTGGGAATGCCATTGGCTTCGTCGGGCAGGCCAGCGTCCTGTATCTACGGGTTGAACAGCAGCCAACGTCGCTGGAAGTCAGGCTGAATGACGGTGTCTGCAAGATTGAACGCCCGAAAATATCGATGGACAGCGCAGCCAACATATGTCGATAAAGGATAATTACACCATGCTCAGGATACTCGCACTGACGCTGTCCCTATTGTTCAGCGGTTACAGTTACGCTTCATGCTACGGCAATGGCATCCAATATGCGCCGCCGATCTACGTCGATTTGTCGGATAAGCTCAGCGATAAGACACCGGTCTGGGAAGGCAGTTTTTATACGCAATACAGCGGTTCATTTAGCTGTTCAACCTCGAGCAGCGAATTCGGCTATACGCGTATCCTGTCAACCGACAGCACGAAGGCGACCATTCTGGGATTCAACAGCGGTAAATATTGGATACGCGCGGAAATAACCAACGACATCGCCAACAAAAAGCTTAGCGGTTGGGGATCGCACTCCGCTTCGGAATTGAATCAGCCGATGAATATCCGTTTCAGTCTGGTCAGCAAGACGGGCACATCGATACCCGGCGACACGGTTAGCCTTAAGGACGTGATGTTCGTGACCGATCTGAGCGGGATGTCTTTGCTGGAGATCATTTTGTGGCCCGCCAAGCAGTTGGTGAAGATCTTGACCTGGCTGCTCAACGGCTTCAATTGGCCTTACGATCAGCGCGACATGTACGGACAGCCGATGACCATCAAGTATGCGCCCAAGATGACAACCTGCACTTTCGACAATGCCGGCCTGGCAGTGAAGTTGCCGACGTTGGGGATATCGCAGATTACTCAGGGGGCGCAAAATGGCCTGACGCCCTTTACACTGAATTTCAGCTGTCAGAATCGGCAAAGCGGCGGCACGGCCGATCGGGATATCAATATGTTTTTATCCAGCAATAATCTGTTGGCTTCAGATAATACGGTTTTGATAGATAAAAGCCCTGAGGCGGCAAAAGGCATTGGCATCCGGCTGGTCAAGACGGCTTCGCCTAATAATCCCGTCACGCTGTCGCTTTCCAGCGTGGCACCAGGTGCGGCGACTTCATTATTTCATGTGGTAACCGGCAATGCCTTGGATGCGCAATTTTCCATCGGCATGGCGGCCTATTATTATCCTTACAGCCCCACCACAATGAGCAGTGGGGGAATTAATACATCGGCCACGCTTAACATTATATATAAATGATTCTTTTGTTATTTTTAATAATAAAAAACAGGTTGCCACATATAAGAAAAATCTTAACATGGTAATTGGTGGCGAATATTATTTACTTGAATAATATTGGTGTTTAATCCGGATCTCTATGTTGAGGATGAATTGTATGACGGAACAAATCCAGATCGGTGTCAAAGTGGAAAAATCGCTAAAAGATGAGGTTGATGTCATTCTTCGCGGTTTGGATATTAAGCCGACGACGGCGATAAATGGGCTTTATCAATATATTTCACAGCATGGAGAGCTCCCTTTTGTCATATCAACCAGCGTGAAAACACCGAAGGATATCGCCGGCGGGTTGTTCAAGAGCCTGTTTTCCTTACAAAGCACGCTCAGCGTTTTCTTGGATAAAGTGCAAATGAAGCGGTGTGTCAGCAGGGAGGAAGTATTGATTGTGCTCGATATACTGCGCGATTTTATCGTTGCTTTTCGCCAAAGCGCGCAATATCTCGGCGCTTCACCTTTCGGGCGGCGTGTAGTTTGGAAGGATGCCGTATGCGCCGTCGAGAGTATTCATGAAATTCTAGATAATAACGTAAAATACAGTGAAGATGGCATTATGAATTTGGATGAAAAATATCTTTCATCGCTGTCTGCATTGCTGATCTCATTATGTTCTTCACTTAAGTAAGTCGAACCAATAAAGTTAATTGGCATGACTGCCATGGGGGCGTTGTTAAAAACGCGCCCATGACAAATAGCAATGGGGTGATCCTGTGCGAGTGGCTATATTTTCTGATGATTACTATTTATTCTATGGCATATCGCAGATCTTGAAGTCGTTGGAGGGCGTTGAAGTTATTGGTCTGCATTCATCTGCACGCCGTGGATTACATGCCATGTCTTGTCATGCAGAAGTGGTCATCGTCTCTTTCTCGTCTATCTGTCGGGTTATGAATTTCTTATCGCATATTATCGACAGGCCTGACAATACGATCGTCTTAACCGGCGTGGAAACGCCGCGCCTGGCGAATTTTAACTGTCTGAAAAAAAACATCGGTCTTACGACGTTCGTTGAGGCGATAAAAATGTTCACCGCGAGCTGCAAAGGGCAGAGCCTGTCGCCGCGCGAGCTTTCGGTGTTGGCCATGCTGCTGGCGGGAAAACCGAATACCGGCGTCGCTAAGGCGTTGGGTATTTCCGAGAAAACCGTCAGCCAGCATAAAATGAACGCCATGCGTAAGCTGGAGATTCAACGTTTTCATCAGTTCATTTTGGCAGCGGATGAGCGAGTGTAATCGCTATTCCACAGGCGGGTGCGTTGGCCCGCAGGGAGAGCGTCTGCTCACCCATGATCGGCCGGGCGTTCGAAAATATGCGCACCGGCACCCTGTTGGCCCCAAATATCGTTTGGGTTGCGCAGCGGGCAGTCGGCGAGGGACAGGCAGCCGCAGCCGATACAGCTGTCGAGATGATCGCGCAGCACCGTCAGCCGCTGTATGCGTTCATCCAGCGTTTTGCGCCAGGAGGAGGACAAAATTCCCCATTGTTCGGCGGTTAGCTTGCTGCCGGTGGGAAAACGCCCCAGCGTTGCGCGGATCTCCTCCAGCGGAATGCCCGCGCTTTGCGCGATCTTGATCACCGCGATGTAGCGCAACACCACCGGCGTGTAGCGGCGCTGGTTACCGGCGTTGCGCATCGCCTGAATTAGCCCCTTGCTTTCGTAAAAGTGCAGCGCGGATACCGCCACGCCGCTGCGTTTCGCCACTTCCCCAACGGTCAATAGCCGATTGGCGTCAATCGGTTCATTTCTTGCCATTTTGTCTTCCTCAACTTGACCTCAAGTTAACCTGAGGTTTTATAGTGCAGCCAGCCGGGCTTGGCAACCGGTATCTCTCGTCACCTCCCTGCGCTGCGTCGGGGGAAGGATGGCTTTGGCTGTAAAATCAGGAAGAAACCGTTACATGATGAAACGATACCTCATTATTGCCGCACTGCTGGCGGCACTCGCCGTCGCCGCCGTTGCGATGCGTTCCACCGCGCGACAAAGCGAAGGCGCACCGGCCTATCCGCCGGTTAAAGTGGCGCTGGCGCCCGCCCTGCGTGAGCAGGCGGCACGCAGCTATGCCGGCGTGGGCGAGCTGGAGGCGGCCAGCCAGGTGGAAGTGGCGGCAGAGACCAGCGGCCGCATCACGCGCATTCTGTTCGAATCCGGCCAAACGGTGCGGCAGGGGCAACTGCTGGTGCAGCTTAACGATGCGGTTGAACAGGCTGAGCTGGTGCGCCTGCAGGCGCAATTGCGCAATGCCGATCTCTTGCTGGCGCGCATGCGCAAGCTGATGAACCTCAACGCTACCGCGCGGCAACAGCTGGACGACGCGCTGGCCGAGCGGGATATGGCGTTCGGTGCGGTGCAGGAAACGCAGGCCAAAATTGCGCAAAAGGCGGTCCGAGCGCCGTTCTCCGGCACCATCGGCATTCGCCGCGTGCATGAAGGGCAATACCTCAACGCCGCCGAGGCGGTGGCGAACCTGGTGGACGCCGATACGCTGCGCGTCAATTTCTCGCTGGACGAACAAAGCAGCGCCGGGCTGGCGTTGGGGCAGGCGGTGTCGGTGCAGGTTGGGGCGTATCCCGATCGCGCTTTCCCCGCCGCCATTACCGCTATCGACCCGATGATCGGCAAATCCCGCACCGTGCAGGTACAGGCGACGTTGAGCAACCGTGAGGGATTGCTGAAGGCGGGCATGTACGCGGGCATTCGCGTCACGCAGCGGCAACGCGTGGCGGTGCTGACGGTGCCGGAAACGGCACTGACCTATACGGCGTACGGCGATACCGTGTTTCTGGCGCAGCAGGGTGAAAAGGGCATGACGGTCAAGCGCGCCTCGGTCACCGTGGGTGAGCGTAACGACGGGCGCGTCGAGATAGTCAGCGGCCTGCAGGAAGGCGATCGGGTGGTGACTTCGGGCCAGCTCAAGCTGAGCGACGGCATGGCGGCCGAGCCGGTGGCGCAGGATACCCTGAACGCCGCCCCGGCCGGTTCCTGAGGAGAGACCGATGACATTTACCGATCTGTTCGTGCGCCGGCCGGTGCTGGCGCTGGTGGTCAGCACCCTGATCCTGCTGTTCGGCGCGCTGGCGCTCAGCAAACTGCCGATCCGCCAATACCCGCTGCTGGAAAACTCTACCATTACCATCAGCACCGACTATCCTGGCGCGTCGTCCGAGCTGATGCAGGGCTTTGTCACGCAGCCAATCGCCCAGGCGGTGTCGTCCGTCGAGGGCGTTGACTACCTTTCTTCCTCGTCGGTTCAGGGGCGCAGCGTGGTGACGGTGCGTATGGCGCTGAACCGCGACTCCACCCAGGCGCTGACCGAAGTGATGGCCAAGGTCAACCAGGTGCGCTACAAGCTGCCGGAGCAGGCTTACGATCCGGTGATTGAGCGGTCCGCGGGTGAAGCTACTGCCGTGGCCTATGTCGGTTTCTCCAGTAAAACGCTGTCCACACCGGCGCTGAGCGAATACCTGACGCGGGTGGTGGAGCCGATGTTCACCACCATCGACGGCGTCGCCAAGGTGGAAGTGTTTGGCGGGCAAAAAATGGCGATGCGCCTGTGGCTGGACAGCGATCGGCTGGCCGGCCGCGGCCTGACTGCCGCCGACGTGGCCGACGCGGTGCGGCGCAACAACTACCAGGCGGCGCCGGGCAAGGTAAAAGGGCAGTACGTGGTTGCCAACGTGCGGGTGAATACCGATCTCACCAGCGTGGAAGAGTTCCGCAATCTGGTGGTGCGCAACGACGGCAACGGCCTGGTGCGCTTGAAAGACGTTGGCACCGTGGAGCTAGGCGCCGCGGCCACCGAAACCAGTGCCCTGATGGATGGCGAACCGGCGGTGTTCCTCGGCGTC
The DNA here is from genome assembly GCF_051803255.1 of Serratia bockelmannii. Lineage (NCBI taxonomy): Bacteria > Pseudomonadati > Pseudomonadota > Gammaproteobacteria > Enterobacterales > Yersiniaceae > Serratia > Serratia bockelmannii. Next base: position 1,856,321 of record NZ_CP196512.1, read on the forward strand.
TTCCCTACGCCGACCGGCAACCCGCTGGTGATCGTCGACGGCATTCGTCACCTGATGCCGGCGATCGACAAGATGCAGCCGCCGGGCGTGAAGATGGCGCTGGCGTTCGAGACCGCGCGCTTTATTCAGGCCTCGATCGATGAAGTGGTGCATACCCTGCTCGAAGCGCTGGCGATCGTGGTGGCGGTGATCTATCTGTGTCTGGGGTCGCTGCGCACCGTGTTGATCCCGGTGGTGACCATTCCGCTGTCGATCCTTGGCGCTGCAGGGCTGATGCTGGCCTTCGGCTTCAGCGTCAATTTGCTGACGCTGCTGGCGATGGTTCTGGCGATCGGTTTGGTGGTGGACGACGCCATTGTGGTGGTGGAGAACGTACATCGCCATATCGAAGAGGGGAAAACGCCGCTGGCGGCGGCGATGATCGGCGCACGCGAGGTGGCGGGGCCGGTGATCGCCATGACGCTGACGCTGGCGGCGGTCTATGCGCCGATCGGCCTGATGGGCGGGCTGACCGGCGCGCTGTTTCGCGAGTTCGCGCTGACGCTGGCCGGGGCGGTGGTGGTGTCCGGCGTGGTGGCGCTGACGCTGTCGCCGGTGATGAGCTCGCTCCTGCTGCCGGCCAAACAGAGCGAAGGGCGCGTGGCGCACGCCGCCGAGTGGTTCTTCGGCGGCCTGACGCGGCGTTATGCGCGCGCGCTGGACTTCTCGCTGCACCACCGTTGGTTGACTGGGACGCTGGCGCTGTTGGTGATGATCAGCCTGCCGCTGTTGTACCTGATGCCGCAGCGCGAGCTGGCGCCGACCGAGGATCAGGCCATCGTACTGACCGCCATCAAGGCGCCGCAGCACGCCAACCTGAACTATGTCGAACGCTTTGCTTACAAGCTGGATGAGGTCTACAACCGCATGCCGGAAACCGAAAGCCGCTGGATCATCAACGGCAGCGACGGCACGGCGTCCGGCATTGGCGGTATCAACCTGACGCTGTGGCAGGCGCGCCAGCGCTCGGCGTCGGCGGTGCAGGCCGATCTGCAACGGGCGGTGAACGATGTCGAAGGCACCAGCATTTTCGCCTTCCAACTGCCCGCCTTGCCGGGTTCCACCGGGGGGCTGCCGGTGCAGATGGTGCTGCGTACGCCGCAGGACTACCCGCAGCTGTACCGCACCCTGGAAGAGGTGAAGCAGAACGCCAGAAACAGCGGCCTGTTTATGGTGGTGGACAGCGATCTGGACTACAACAACCCGCTGGCGGAGGTGCATATCGACCGCGCCAAGGCCAACAGTCTGGGGATCCGCATGAGCGACATCGGCGAATCGCTGGCGGTGCTGGTGGGGGAGAACTACCTCAATCGCTTCGGCATGGACGGGCGCGCCTATGACGTGATCCCGCAAAGTCTGCGCGAACAGCGGCTGACGCCGCAGGCGCTGGCGCGGCAGTACGTCCGCACCCAGGACAATACGCTGGTGCCGCTCTCCACCGTAGTATCGGTGGCCGTTAAGGTCGAACCGAACAAGCTGACTCAGTTTAACCAGCAGAACGCCGCCACCCTGCAGGCCATTCCCGCCCCCGGCGTTTCGATGGGCGAAGCGGTGGCCTTCCTCGAACGGCAGGCGAATGCGTTGCCGGCCGACTTTAGCCATGACTGGCAGGGGGATTCGCGCCAATATACCCAGGAAGGCAGCGCGCTGGCGTTCGCGTTCCTGGCGGCGTTGGTGATCATTTACCTGGTACTGGCGGCGCAGTACGAGAGCCTGAAAGATCCGCTGATTATCCTCATCACCGTGCCGCTGTCGATCTGCGGCGCCTTGCTGCCGCTGGCGTTGGGTTACGCCACGATGAATATCTATACCCAGGTCGGGCTGGTGACCCTGATCGGGCTGATTAGTAAGCACGGTATTTTGATGGTGGAGTTCGCCAACGAACTGCAGATGCATCAGGGGCTGACGCGGCGCGACGCGATTTTGCAGGCGGCGCAAATTCGCCTGCGGCCGGTGCTGATGACCACCGGGGCGATGGTGTTCGGTTTGATCCCGCTGCTGTTCGCCAGCGGCGCCGGTGCCGCCAGCCGCTTCGGGCTGGGTCTGGTGATCGTCTCCGGCATGCTGGTGGGCACGCTGTTTACCCTGTTCGTGCTGCCGACGGTGTACACGCTGTTGGCGCGCGATCATGCGGTGGCGTCGCCCCGGCAGCGTGAGTTGGCCGCCGCGCAAAAGGCGCTGACGGAATAAACCGCCGGCGCCCGTATGAAAAATAAACCCGCCTCGGCGGGTTTTTTCGTCAGTTTTTGCAGCCCATCAACTCCGGCAGGACGCCGGGCTTGCTCTTCAGCGAAGCCTGCACGTCGTCCGGCAGACCGGCCCAGATGATCAGGCCGGTACGCTTCTCGATCTCGTCCACCGTCACGCGGAACTGGCAGAAATCGGCGCCCTTCGGCGTGTTCTGATCGAACAGGAAGGCGGCATAGTGGTTCACCGCCGGGCTGTTGTTGATGAAAATCACCTTCCAGTAGGCGCTGGGGATGGTATGCGCTTTCTGGGTGCCCGGCAGTTTGCCCATATCGCGTTCATACAGCGGCCCGGTCACGGTATAGACCGAGGAGATATCGGCGCGATCGATCAGCTTGCGTTCCTGATCTTCCAGCCGCGCCCAGGCGCCCTGGTTAAGATCGGACTTTTGCGGCGTGATGTTGGACAGGTAGTTCAGCGATTCCCAGTCGGAAACGCCCGCCAGCGAAGCCAGCGGCGCCTGATGACCGCGATCGACCTTCAGCGCCGCATTGGCGCCGGTGTAATCGGCGGGCGCTAACGTGTCCGCCGGGTTGAGCGCCGGATCGGTTTTCCAGTTGCGCGTCTTGCCGCTGGCCGGCGTGTCTTTGGTGATGTGATAAGCCACCCAGTTGGCGAACTTGGTGGTACTGTTGTTGTTCAACGTATAAGCATGACGCACGATAGACACGTTGCTGCTGCCACCAGTCGGGCAGCCGACCGCGCAGTTGTCGATGGATTCGAGCGTGTCGGCCGACGCCTGAGCGGCGAACAGCAGGGCGGCCAGGGCCAACATCTTGTTGTTAAAGCGCATATTCATATCCTCAATAAGTTAAAAAGTACTGTATATATTTACAGTAAAATAAACTTATCGCAGTGAAACGAATACAACAATGCAACATATTCATGTTGTGAATGTGTCAGTCATGGTACAGCCAAGCCGCACGTGCAATGCGGCAGAAATGAAAACGGCGTCCAACAGACGCCGTTTCAAAGGGGGGAGGATTACTCCAGCAGGTCGTTGACCGTGCGGCGAACGTAATGCGTCATCTGCGCCAGATCGTCCGGTGATACCGGGCCGCCGCCGGCGCGCACCACCTGCTGTTCGATCTGCGCGATTTCCTGCTCGACCTTGTTGGCGATCTGTACTTTGACTATCTTGTCCACCGAAGACAGCAGCACCTTCAAGACGACTTTCAGCGCGATGTTTTCGCAGAACGAGTCGTAGTGATGAACCGGCGGCGGCGGGGCCGGAGCCGGCTCGGGCGCGCGCGGAGCCAGAGCCTTGAAGCTGTCTACATTTTCAATAATAAGATCCATGTCTCTTATTAGTTCATCAAAATCTTTAGACACTGACTTATTCCCTTCGCTGTGCGCAAAAAACAGAACGCCCGTCCTCGGGCTGAAAGCGGATGAGCGACGGGCAGAACGAATTCGGGCCTGGCCTTCAGACGCTGAATGGCCGGGGGAGGGGCATTCTAACCTTGCGGCGGGTTGGCAACAAGATGGGGCCGTGCGAATGCGCGGCCCTTTGGATCACGGGGGCTGGAGGGTGCTTAACTTTTCAGCTTGGCGGTGATTTTAGCCACGTGTTCGCCCTGATAACGGGCAATGGTCAGCTCTTCGTTACTCGGCTGCCGCGAACCGTCGGCGCCGGCGATGGTGGTGGCGCCATACGGAGTGCCGCCTCGCACCTGCGAAACGTCAAACAGCTCCTGCGTCGCATAGCCGATCGGTACGATGATGAAACCGTGGTGCGCCAGCGTGGTCCAGGTCGAACTGATGGTGTGTTCCTGGCCGCCGCCGGTGCCGGTGGAGGAGAAGACGCTGCCTACCTTGCCGTACAGCGCGCCGGAAGCCCACAGCCCGCCGGTTTGATCGAGGAAGGTGCGCATTTGCCCGGCCATATTGCCGAAGCGGGTTGGCGTGCCGAAGATAATGCCGTCATAGTCCGCCAGTTCTTGCGGGCTGGCGACCGGCGCCTGCTGGTGTTGCTTGCCCCCGGCTTTGGCGAAGGCCTCCGGCGTCATGGTTTCCGGCACGCGTTTAATCGTCACGTCCACGTCGTTGACACGGTTCGCCCCTTCAGCCACCGCCTGCGCCAGGCGTTCGATGTGGCCGTACATTGAGTAATAAAGCACCAACAGTTTCGTCATGTTTCGTACTCCCGCTCAGATGATTAACAAAAACCCCTGATAAGCATAGAAGCGAATGACGAACTTGGCGTCGTGGCGTTACCTGATGCCGGCGATCGCCAACAGGGCGCCAAAGACAATCAGCAGCCCGCCAAAGGTGCGGTCGATGCCGCGGCGTAAACGCAAAAAGCGCGCATTGACGCCAGGCGCGGAAAACAGCAACGCAACGGCAGCGAACCAGAACACATGGACGGCGGCAATAAAGAGGCCATAGCCAATTTGTACACCGAGCGGGGTGTGCGGAGAGACGACCTGCATGAATAGGCTGACGATGAAAATGGTGGTTTTCGGGTTTAACGCGTTGGTGAAAAAGCCGGTTTTCAGCGCGCCGAAATCGCTGATGGCGGCCGGCGCGGTGCTGGGCGTGGCATCCTGATGCGCCGCGTTGCGCAGCAGCGTAAAGCCGAGATAGATCAGATAAGCGGCGCCGATGCCTTTGAGCAGGTTAAACAACCAGGGCGATTGTTGAATCAACACGCCGACGCCAATCAGCGTATAGCTGACATGAACCAGTACGCCGGCGCCGATGCCACAGGCGGTCAATATGCCGGCGCGGCGTGAGAGCAGCAGACTGTTGCGCGAGACCATGGCGAAGTCCGGCCCTGGGCTTATCACGGCGAGTAAAGTAATGGTGACGACAGCGATGAGTTCAGTCATAGTTATCCTTGCGATGTTTAACAATAGAGTGACTGATTTATAAGAGTAATTTTTCTCGGTGACAAACGATGAATAGTGACAATATCGGTGAGAAAAACTCACGCAAAACCGGCAGGCCGTTGCCGTTGGGCGGACTGCGCTGCTTCGAGGCCGCCGCGCGGCTGGAAAGTTTTACGCAGGCGGCGCAGGGGCTGAATTTGACGCATGGCGCCGTCAGCCGGGCGGTGCGGGCGCTGGAAGAGGAACTGGGCGTGGCGTTGTTTGAGCGCCGCCATCGGCGGGTACTGCTCACGGCGGCGGGGCGCAAGCTGTTTCAGGCGACGCAGCAGGCCTTCGGCATTCTGGATCATACCGCGCTGGAACTGCGTCAGCAGGCGCTCGACGCGCCGCTGGTCTTGTCCTGTGAACCGACCTTATTGATGCGTTGGCTGATCCCGCGTCTGCCGGCTTTTCAGCAGGCGCATCCGGACATCAACTTACAGCTGGTGGCCGGTGGCGGGCCGTTTTCGTTCCATGACGGCATTACGGCGGCGATCAGGCGCAATGACTTCGATTGGGGAAAGGAGGTGCATAGCCTGGCGCTGTTCAGTGAAAAGGTTGGGCCGGTGTGCCAACCCGGGGCATTGGCAAGGATGACGATCGCTGAGGGCAGCCTGCTGAGTTTGCGGCCCGGCGCGAAGCTGCTGCATGCCGCCACCCGGCCGGATGCCTGGTGGCATTGGGCGCAGCAACAGGGGATGGCCTTGGTGGGGCATCCAGAGCAGCGCTTTGATCATTTCTATTTCAGCCTGCAGGCGGCGGTCGCCGGTCTTGGCATTGCGATGGGCCCGTGGCTGCAAGTGCGAGACGATCTGGCCGCCGGCTTGTTGAGCGCGCCGTTCGGTTTTATGCCCGACGGCAGCGGCTATTACCTGCTGTCGCCGCAGCCGATCGTGCCCGGCAGCGCGCTGGCTCGGCTGGCCGAGTGGTTGAGGCTCACGGCAGACGCCTGAGTTTTTGCGCCAGCCGCTGTTCCTGCCAGCGGCTGAAGACGTTGCGCAGCAGCAGAGTGCGCACCGCCCGCATGACCAGCGCGAGGCTCATGCCGCCGATCGCCCACAGCGACCAGAGATAGTGCGGATGGGTAAAGACGTTGACAGCGAGCAATATCGCACCGATGACGGCGAAACGCACCGCCATGCTCAGCAGTTTGCCTTCTGCCGCGACCTGGCGACGAAGACGTTGTTCGTCAGGCGCCTCCTCCCCCATTGTCGTCTGTTGCGGCTGTGCGTTGAGATTGCTGACCTGCACGCCCAGCGCGGCGGCGATCGCGGTCAAGGTTTCCAGGCTGGCCTGTTCGCCGTTTTCAATCCGCTGTACGGTGCGGGTGCTGAGGCCGGCGATGGTCGCCAGCTGCTCCTGCGACCAGCCTTTTTCCAGACGTAATGGCCTGATGCGATACTTTTGCATGGTGCACTCCTGAGTTCGTTGTCACTGTCATTCAGTGTAGGGCGGGCGGGGTAGCTGCGCCACGACAGCGGCACGACAGCGACACGACACCCGCCGCCGGCGCGGGCTGGCGAGCAGTCAGAAGGCGACGTTGCGGATAAAGCGCAGCGGGAGATCGCCGTGGTTGGCGTAGGCGTAGCGTTGATCGCTGTTGAAGGTTTGTGCGGTGCCCGCGCTGAGCGTCAGCGTGCCTTGTTCCAACTCCAGCGTCAGGGTACCGGCAATCACGTAGATCATTTCATTCCAGCCTTCCGCGTCCGGCGCAGAGTCATAGCGCTCGCCCGGCATCAGCGTCCATTCCCACAGCTCGGCCCGTTGGCGCGCCGGCACGCTGGCGGCGAACAGCGCCTGGCTGCCCGGTTGCGCGCCTTGCCAGGCCAGTTCCCCCACCAGATGGTCGCCGCGCGCTTCCGGCGCCTGGATCAGATCGGTGAACGAAATCTTCAGGGCAGCGGCGATCTTGTCGAGCACCGCCAGGCTGACGTTGCGATCGCCGGCCTCGATGCCCGCCAGCATGCGGCGGCTGACGCCGGAAAGTTCGGCCAGCGCCATCTGGCTCAGGCCCGCCTGTTGGCGGTAGCCGCGCAGATTGCTGCTCAGGTACTGCAGCACCTTGGGGGGATCGGTTTTCGCGTTATGCGCCGTATTGCTCATCGCCGGACTTTATCTCATACTGGCAGGATCTGTGCATTATATTGCACTCAGCAGGAAGGGCAAGCCGGTGTCAGCAGCAAAAAAATCCTTTATTTCCGCCGTGGTTCCGCAAATCAGGTTGCCGGAAGCGGTGTTGATTTTCATCACCATGATCTGGGGCGGCACCTTTTTGGCGGTGCATCACGCGATGCAAGTCAGCGGGCCGTTCTTTTTCGTCGGTCTGCGTTTCGCCACCGCCACGCTGGCGTTGACGCTGTTTTCGCTGCGCGTTCTGCGCGGCCTGACCCTGTATGAACTGAAGGCGGGCGTACTGATCGGGCTGGCGATCATGTTCGGCTACAGCATGCAAACCGTCGGTCTGCAGACGATTACCAGCAGCCAATCGGCGTTCATCACCGCCATGTACGTGCCGATCGTGCCGCTATTGCAATGGCTGGTACTGGGGCGGTTCCCCGGCATCATGTCGTGGATCGGTATTCTGCTGGCCTTTACCGGCCTGATGCTGCTGGCGGCACCGAGCAGCACGGACATGACGCTGAGCCTTGGCGAAATGCTGACGCTGGCCGGCACGCTGGGCATGGCGGCAGAGATCATTCTGATCGGTGCCTTCGCCGGTAAGGTCAATATCCGCCGGGTGACCATTGTGCAGCTGGCGACCGCCTCGCTGGCCTCGTTTTTGATGATGGTGCCGACCGGCGAGTCGCCGCCGCCGTATTCGGATTACCTGTTGTACAGCGCCATTGGGCTGGGGCTGGCCAGCGCCTTGATTCAACTGACTATGAACTGGGCGCAGCGCAGCGTTTCGCCGACGCGGGCCACGGTGATTTACGCCGGCGAACCGGTCTGGGCGGGCATTGTCGGGCGGCTCGCCGGTGAACGTTTACCGGGCGTGGCGTTGTTGGGGGGCGCGTTGATCGTGATTGGGGTGGTAGTCAGCGAGCTGCGCATACGGCGCAAGGGGAAAGCAGCGGTGGCGACGGAAGCGGATTAGCGCAGAGGCGTAGAAAGAAAGGGGCGGAGAGATCCGCCCCTTTTTGCATCACGCGGTTTTCTTCTTGCGCAGGAACACGTAAGACAGGCCGAGCACGATGAACCACAGCGGGGTGACGATCAGCGCCTGGCGGGTGTCTTCGCGCAGCGACAGCAGCACCAGCACGAACACGAAGAACGCCATGCATACCCAGCACATCAGCTTGCCGGCAGGCATCTTGTAGATCGATTTCTGGTGCAGCGCCGGGCGCTGTTTGCGGTAAACCAGATACGAGCACAGGATGATGGTCCAGACGAACATGAACAGAATCGCCGATACGGTGGTCACCAGGGTGAAGACCGTCATCACGTTCGGGATCAGGTAAATCAGCACCACGCCGCCCAGCAGGCAGATGCAGGAGAAGGTGAGGCCGTTGGCCGGCACCGCGCGCTTGGACAGGTTGGCGAACGATTTCGGCGCGTCGCCTTCCTGCGCCAGCCCGAACAGCATGCGGCTGGTGGAGAACACCCCACTGTTGGCGGAGGAGGCGGCGGAGGTTAGCACCACGAAGTTGATCACGCTGGCCGCGGCCGGCAGGCCAATCAGCACGAACAGTTCAACGAACGGGCTCTTGTCCGGCACCACGGAGTTCCACGGCGTCACCGACATGATGACGATCAGGGCGAACACGTAGAACATGATGATGCGGATCGGAATCGAGTTGATGGCGCGCGGCAATGACTTCTCCGGATCCTTGGTTTCCGCGGCGGTAGTGCCCACCAGCTCAATGCCGACGAAGGCGAATACTGCGATCTGGAAGCCGGCGAAGAAACCGCTGATGCCTTTCGGGAACATGCCGCCGTCATTCCACAGATGGGTGAATGAGGCCACGGTGCCGGTCGGCGATTGGAACTGCATGGCGATCATCACCAGCCCGGCGACGATCAGCCCGACGATGGCGACGATTTTGATCATCGCAAACCAAAACTCCATTTCGCCGAACATTTTCACCGTCGCCAGATTAAGGCCGAGCAGCAACAGCACGCACAGCAGTGAAGCAATCCACTGTGACAGTCCGGGGAACCAGAACTGGGCGTAGGCTGTGATCGCCACAACGTCGGCGATGCCGGTGACCACCCAGCAGAACCAGTAGGTCCAGCCGGTGAAGAAACCCGCCCACGGGCCGAGCAGATCCGCGGCGAAATCGCTGAACGATTTGTATTCCAGGTTAGATAGCAGCAGCTCACCCATGGCGCGCATCACGAAGAACAGCATAAAGCCGATGATCATGTACACGAAGATGATCGAAGGGCCGGCCAGGCTGATGGTTTTACCGGAGCCCATAAACAGACCGGTGCCGATGGCGCCGCCGATGGCGATCAGTTGAATATGTCGGTTAGTAAGGTTTCGCCGTAGATGATCTTCTGAAGCGGGCGTCGCGTCAGTCGCTATTTTAGAGTGATCTACCATCTGATGATGTCCTGTTTTACCTGTCATTAGTGAAGTCGTGAGCTCTGAAGTGGCTCTTTTTTATACATTTATCCGGTTGGTCCGGCTTTAGTAAGGTAGTGCAATAACGCCACCTTTGTGCAACATGTTTACAACATTTATACGTGGGATAAAAGTCGATCAATCTTTACACGGAGGAGGCAAATCGGACGTTCAGGGAGCGGAAGATTACTCTTCAAAAGGTGGGATTAACAGACCTTATGCGGCTTATCTCGTTGATTAAACAAAGAGTTGTAAAAATCGCATGAGAAAAAGTAATGAGTGGAAGCGTTTGACAGCGGCACTGGCGAGGAGGACAATTTATCGCGTTGGGTCGTTAGCTCAGTCGGTAGAGCAGTTGACTCTTAATCAATTGGTCACAGGTTCGAACCCTGTACGACCCACCAACCAAATCAGCGTGTTACGCACAGACTTTTCTCTGTTTTTTCCCTCATGGCGCCGTTTTAAGCGCGCATTCTGCAAAAAAATTCGCATTTTTCGACTGATGTTCAGAAAGGTGATCTGGCGCAAACTGCGATGTTGCACCGTACTTTATACGGCAAGGGAGGCTGTGCGCTGGCGCAACGTCGGCGCAGGGATGGGGTATTTGCCCAAGAATCTTTCAGGTCAAGAAGCGGGGAATAAATGCGCGGCCGACATCAAGAGGAGTGCCCAAACGGCGGCTGAAAGCGCGGCGGTGGCATAGACGTGCCTCGCCGGCAGTTGCAGCATGCCGGCCATCAGCGGCACGGTGTAGCGCATCACCGCCAGGAAACGCGAGGCGAACAGCAGCGGTAGCCCGCGCTTTTGCAAGGAACGTTGCGCTTTGTGCAGCGGAGTGTGAAAGCGTGCCGGCAGCCGGCGGCCAAGATCGTGGCGGCACAGCAGCGCGCCGCCGTGGAACGACAAGATCGATCCCAACGTGGCGCCGAGGGCGATGGCCGCCCAAACGGCACCGAGGGGCAGCGTGTGTTTGCCTGCAAGGATGCCTACCAGCAGCGTCACCGAGGCGGGCGGCAAGGCGGAAGACACCACGATCACGGATTTTCCCAGCGCGAACAGGAAAATCAGCAGCAGCAACATCTCCGGTTCCGGGCTGTATTTAGCGATAATGTGCGTCAATTCATCCATTTAATACCTGCGGGGGAGAGGGCTGAGTGCCAGTGTCCCATCCGCAGGTTCAATAATGGCTAAATAACGCGCCGCTATCCGGCAATCTCTGCGTCTTGCTTGCTCACGTCGGCGCGCCGGTTTCTGAGCGCCCACAACAGCGTGGCGCACAGCAGTGAAAAGGCGGCCAGCACCAGCGGCCCGGCATGCGGGCTGTGAAAACGCTGTTCCGCCTCCGTGCGGATCAGCGGGGCTAAGAAGCTGAATGCGGCGCCGAGCGTGGTGCAAAAACCGATGCCGGCCGCCAGCGCCGGGCCGGTGAGCACCTGCGCGGGAAACGTCCAGAAAATCGGCTGTACCGCCAGGAAACTGACTGCGCAGCAGCTCAGGGCGACGATAGCGAGCAGAGGGCCGGCATAGGAAGAAACGACCAACCCCAGCGCTGCCGCGACCATGCACCCCACGGCGATCGGTAATCTTCTGGCGGTTTTTCTGTCGGCATAGCGCGGCAGGAAATAGACGCCCAGCGCGGAGAACGCCCAGGGAATGGCGGCCACCAGCGAGGCCTTGAAACCGAGATGGGTGCCCATCAGCGAGGCGACCTGCGACGGCAGGAAAAACATCAGGCCGTACACGCCGATTTGCAGGGTGCCGTAGATCAACGCCAGATGCCAAACGGTGCCGCTTCTCATTGCCGCTTTGACGCTGCTGGTTTCGGTCTGCTGCTGTTCGTCAGCCAACTGTGTGACCAATGCCGTGCGTTCTTCCTCGGTCAAAAAGCGAGCCTGCCGAGGGTTATCGTCGAGATAGAAAAAGGCGAAGACGCCGAGGGCGACGGCCGGCAGCCCTTCCAGCACGAACATCCAGAACCAGCCGGGTTTACCCAACACGCCGTGCATCTCCAGCAATGCCCCCGACAGCGGTGAGCCGAGCGTCAGGGCCGCCGGCACGCCGAGCACGAAAATGCCAATGACCGAGGCGCGCACCTTATTGGGAAAATAGATCGACGCCAGCAACAGGATGCCAGGGTAAAAGCCGGCTTCGGCGATCCCCAGCAGAAACCGCAGGATGATAAATTGCTGTTCGTTGGTCACCAGCCCGGTACAGGCCGACAGCGCCCCCCACAGTGCGGTGGTGGCGCTAAGCCAGCGTTTGGCGCCCCAGCGGTTCATCAGCAGATTGGCCGGGATGCCGAACAGCGCATAGGCGGCAAAAAATATCCCGGCGCCCAATGCGAAGGCGGATTGCGACAGCGCGATGTCGATAGCCATCGCGTCCTTGGCAAAGCCGACGTTAACCCTGTCGATAAACGCGATGAAGTACATGGCGAACATTAAGGGCACCAGTCTGCGCCAGGTTTTGCGGATGGCGGCGTTGAGCGCTGGAGCGGCATAGGTGGCGTGATTCACTGGCGATAACCTCTCTTCTGAGAATGACAAGCGTCGCTCATAAGGACCGTCCTGGCGCCGTTGCCCTCAACACGACGGTCACAGCGGATTTTCTTCGTGAGATATAAAGGTCTAAAGGACTAATGGTCAGGCCTTTAAGGGCGAAAAAAATGCCGCGTATCGGGTCGGCAGGTTGATGCTGACATCACCATAGTGAATGGTGTGTTGCTTTTTTGTTAATCAAACGTTCACACAGGGCTATGGCGCGTTCAAGCGTTTTGATCGAGATCTGTGTGCGTTATCACCGAATTGGCAACCCGGTGATAGACCTGGTGTAGGGCGCTTTCATCTCGGGAGTGAGGACGATAAGGTGAAGCACGGCAAAACAGAATGCAGGAGCGCAACATGCTGAAGGTCATCGCTGAAGATTTTATCCATCCGGAACACATTGACACCGTTATGCCATGGTATCGCGAGCTGGTGGCGAAAACCCGTCAAGAGCCGCTGTGCATCAGTTATGAACTGTGCATCGACCAGCAGGATCCCGGGCACTTTATTTTTATCGAAAGCTGGCCGGACCGCGCCGCCCTGGACGTGCATTGTCAGACCGAGCATTTCACCCGGCTGGTGCCGCAGATCAATCAGTATCAGCGCAAGCCTTGCACCTTCTTGTTTATGCAGGTGTTTCCTGAAACAGGCGATAAATAGGCGAAAAAATCCCCGCAGGGGGCGGGGTTAATGGCTTCTCAACACTATCTTGTTGTGATTAAAAAATAGGCTGATAATGATTTTCATTCTCTAAGAATGCTCTTAAATTAATCAATCAGGTGAATGATTCGCCGTCTGCTTTTCGCTGGCGGCTTTAATGGCGCGCAGCATGCGGCGTCTTATCAACCCACTCACCAGGCGAATCGCATACCAGTAGGGGGTAAACCGCCGCCGGCTGGCGCTGTCGGGGCAGAAGATGCGCGTTTCCGTTACCAGGCGGCAGCGCCCGCCCTCCAGCGGGCTCGCGGCATACCCCAGCGCCAGTTTGGCAACGCCGGGCTGAGCGAAGGCGAGAAAGCCCGCCCCGTCAGCGACCTGCTCCAGACCGTATTCAGCCTGCCAAAAGCGGCCGATCAGGCCATAGACCAACGCGCTGTCATCTTGCTCAAGCAGGCAAAAGTTATGCAGGCCAAACGGCGGCGGGCTGGGCTTATCGCGTGGCATCAGCCGCGCGGGCAATTCGCGCAGCGCTATCATGCTGCGGAAGAAACGATCGTGCTTGGGATCGTAGGCGGCCACGGCCGCCAGGATCCGCGCCTGCGGCGCGGCGATGGCGATCGCATGCCGTTCCGAGAACTGGTATTGCCCAAGGTATTTATTCAGCAGCGTCATGCCTTGCATTCTCCCGCCATTCGCTTTGCAGCAGGGCAAAGCCGAATTCGTCGCCCCATGCGCCTTTGAAAAACACGTTTTGCCGCCAATAGGCCTCGCGGCGAAAACCCAACTTGCCGAACAGCGTGGCGGCGCCAAGATTACGCGTGTCCACCACCGCAGTAATACGGTGCTTCGCCAGCGCCCCGAACAGCAGAGCGATGACGGCGCTCAGCGCCTCGCGCGCCAGCCCTTGCCGCTGGTGGCTGGGCGCGAAGGTCACGCCCAGTTCAGCCTGGCGCCCCTCATCGAAGAAATGCACCGCGACATCGCCGAGCAACACGCCGTCCTCACGGCGCTCGACCGCCAGCTGGAACCAGCTGTCGTCACGGTTGAACGCGAGCTGCCGTTGCCGTTCGAAAAAGGCCTGCGCATCGGTGGCGCTGTAGTCGCTCCAGCTTTGATAGCGCGCCACGTCAGGGTGACTGCGGTAGGCGGTAAAGTGGGGCAGATCGTCGGCCGTGAACGGGCGCAGGATCAGTCTGGGGGTCTGCAGAGGCAAAAGGCGCATTATTTTTCCTTATCAGCGCATTAGGACTACCGGCAGTGTAACCCAGCGCCGAGAAGCGGGCTGTGTAAAATGAGCGGTGGAGGACAAACGGGAAATGCCGGTTCAGACGAACCGGCAGGGGCATTATCGGCGGGCGGCGGCCTGACGCAGGCGCTCGACCGGGCCTTGTTGAAAATCGAATGAGGGGGCTTCTTGCCGTGCCAGCCCCTGGCGCACGATGGCCTTCACCGCTTGGCTGGCAGCAAGATCTTTTCCGGCGATCTGTTCGGCGATGCGCAGCGCTTCTTCCCGGGCCGTCCCCTCGCTGATACGGGAAATGGCGCCGTGTGACAGCGCCTCCTGTGCGCCGACGGTTCTGCCGGTCAGCAGCCAGTCGAGCGCGACATAGGGGGAGATACGCGTCGGCAAGCGCGCGCACCCACCTTGTGCGGCGACTAACCCGAGCCCGGTTTCGGGGAAGCTGAAGCGTGCGTTCTGGCCGGCGACGATCAGATCGCACGCCAGCGCCAGCTCAAATCCGCCTCCGTACGCGATGCCGTCAACGGCGGCGATGATCACCTTGGCAATCTGTGCATGGATCAGCCCGCCAAACCCCTCCGGCGTGACGATGGGCAGTTCACCCTGATGAAAGGCGTTGATATCCATGCCGGCGGAAAATACCGCCGGTTGGCCGGCCAGCACGATCGCTCGCACCGAGTCATCGTTATCCGCCTGCCGCAGGTAGGTGCGGATCAACTCGGCCATCTGCAGGTTGATGGCGTTCTTTTTTTCCTGCCGATTAAGGGTGATGACCGCAACCTGCGCGCCATGGCGCTCATAAAGCACCGGAAGAACTTCACTCATCGCTGGCTTCTCCCCGGAAAAACAACAGCGTCAGCAGCAGGGCGATGGCGCCGAGCGGCAGCGAAAACAGCGGCAGGTAATAGGCCGGCAGCGCGTAGAGCGTCAGGCCGCCCAGCATCCCGCCCGCCGCGATGCCGGCGTACAACACCGAGCTGTTGAGCGACACGGTCAGCGCGCCAAAGCGTTTCGATAGCGACAACAGGTGATGCTGGATCGGTACTAGGTACATCCAGCCGGTAATGCCCCAGACGAGGAAGATGGCCAGTACCCACCAGGGCGAGGTGACATAAAAGGCCAGCAAAAACAGAGACAGCGTCTGGATCGCCACGGAAAACAGCAGCACGAACTTGCTGCCGAGGGCATCGGTTAACGCGCCGGAGGCAAAATTGCCGATCACCGCGCCAATGCCGAACACCAGCAGCGCGAGGGGCAGGATCGCCTCAGGGCCGAACTGGGTGTTTTTCAGCAACACGCTGACGTAGCTGTAGACGATGTGTTCCGAGCAAACGGCAAAAAAGGTGATCAGCAGCGTAGTCAGCACCGCCTTTTGCCGCAGCGGGGCGAGTCGCTCTTTCAGCGAATGCTTGCCCGATGGCGCAATGGCGCGCAGCGCCAACGACAGGCCCAGCAGCGCAATCGCCCCCAGCAGGGCGATGAACAGAAAGATTTCACGCCAGCCGATCAGTTTGGCGAGAAAGGTGCCGAACGGAATGCCGAGCGCAATAGCCAACGTCATGCCGCCATAGACGATGGAAATAGCCAGGCCGCGGCGTTTTTCCGCCACCAGCCCCACCGCGGCGGCGGCGGCCTGCGGCGTGTAACAGGCCGCCCCCAATGCCGCCAGCACTCTGCCGAACGCGATCTGCAGATAGCTGGTGGCCCAGGCGCAGGCCAGGTTGCCGGCGATGAACAGCACCAGCGCCAACTGCAGGATATGCTTGCGGTTGACGTTGCCCAGCAGCCAGGCGGTGAGGGGGGCGAACAGCATATAGGCCAGCGCGAATACCGATATCAACTGCCCCGCTTGCGCGGGGCTGACGGCAAAGGTGTCGGAAATATCGCTGAGTACGCCGGCGACGATAAAAGCGTCGGTGCCGATGGCGAAGGTACCGGTCGCCATCAGGCAGAGCGTGATCAGATGGCCATTATAATCCGCTAACTTCATCCTGCCCTCCGCAGATCGTTCGCTGCCCAGACCCGGCCTAGTGCCGCCAGGAAGGTCTCCACGTCGGCATGGGAATGTGCCGAGGTCGGCGTTACCCGTAGTCGCTCGCTGCCTGCGGGCACCGTCGGGGCATTGACCGGTTGCACGTAAATATCATGCTCATCGAGCAGCACTTTACTGATGTGTTTGTTGCGGTGCGGATCGCCGACCAGCAGCGGCAGGATATGGCTGTCTGCCGACACCAGCGGGATGCCGGCGGCGCGCAGGCCGGTTTTCAGGTGATCGACGATCGCCAGCAGGTGCTTGCGCTGGGTGTCATGCTCGAGGTTGTATTTAAAACTGGCCAACGCGGCGGCTACCACCGGCGCCGGTGACGAGGTGCTGAAGACGAATGCCGGGGCCCAACTGCGCACCGCTTCCACCACCGAGCGGGGCGCGGCGATATAGCCACCCGCCGCACCGTAAGACTTGCCGAATCCGCCCTGAATAATGGTGATTTTATCTAACAGGCCCAGCTGTTCGGCATAGCCCAATCCCCGTTCGCCATACACGCCGGCCGAATGAATTTCGTCGAGATAGGTCAGCGCCTGATACTGCTCCGCCAGCGCCACGATCTGCGCCAGGGGGGCAAAGTCACCGTCCATGGAATACAGCGACTCGAAGGCAATCAGCTTTGGCCGCGCCGGATCGGCGGCCTGCAGCAGCTCGGCGAGGTGTGCTACATCATTGTGGCGGAAGATTTTTTTCTCCGCTTTGCTGTAGCGAATTCCGTAAATCATCGAGGCGTGATTCAGTTCGTCGGAGAACACGATCAGATCGGGAATGGCGTCGCACAGGGTGGATAAGGTGGCGTCGTTGGCGCCGAAACCGGTGGTGAACAGCAGCGCCGACTCTTTGCCGTAGGCGCTGGCCAGCAGCGTTTCCAGCTCGCTGTGGTAGACCGAGGTGCCGGAAATGCTGCGGGCGCCGCAGGTGCCCAGCCCGACCCGGTTAACCGCGTCGGTGGTGGCCAGCAGCACTTTGGGGTGGTGGCTCATCGCCAGATAGTCGTTCGAGCACCAGACGTTGAGACGGCGCTCGCCGTGGTGCCCGTGGCTGGTGGCCCAGGGTTTGTCCTGCACGCCGCGTTCAAGGTTGAGAAACTCGCGAAAACGCCCCTGTTTTTTGGTTTCCGCCAGCTTTTCTTCAAGAATGTTCAGTACGCTCATCGTATGTTCCTTGTGTTAAACGGCTTTAAGGTTTAATGACAGGCCCTGACCGACGCCGACGCACATCGTCACCAATGCGTTGCTTGCCTGTCGGTCGCGTAATTCCAGCGCCGCCGACAGCACCAGGCGCGCACCGGACATCCCCAGCGGATGACCGAGCGCGATGGCGCCGCCGTTCGGGTTGACCCGCGCGTCGTTGGCGTCGATGCGCCAGTGTTTCAGCGCCGCCAGAACCTGTGAGGCGAACGCTTCGTTAATCTCGATGATGTCGAAGTCGTTCAAGGTGAACCCGCCGCGCTGCAGTAAGCGCTCGGTGGAGGCGATCGGCCCCAGCCCCATCAGCGCCGGTTCAACGCCGGCTGCCGCGCTGTCGCCGATCTCCGCCAGCGGTTGCCAACCCTGGCGTTTCACGTAGCGACCGGAAGCCAATAGCAGCGCGGCGGCACCGTCGTTGATGCCGGAAGCGTTGCCCGCCGTGACCGAACCGCCGGCGGAGAACGCCGGTTTCAGCGCCTGCAGCTGTTGCAACGTGCTGAGCCGAGGAAATTCATCCTGCGCGAATGTGCGGGTGGTTTTACGATCCGCCGGCACGTCCACGGGCGTGATTTCCCGCGCCAGCCGGCCGCTGTCGATCGCCCGGCGGGCTTTTTGCTGCGAGCCCAGCGCGAACAGATCCTGTTCCTCGCGTGAGATATGTTGCCGTTGGGCCACGTTTTCCGCCGTGATGCCCAGCGGGTCGCTGCCGTAGCGCTCCGCCAGCCGCGGATTGACGAAGCGCCATCCCAACGTGGTGTCATACAGCTTCACGCCTTTGTCGAACGGCGTTTCGCCCTTGCTCAGCACATAGGGTGCGCGGCTCATGCTTTCCACACCGCCGGCCAAAACCAGTTCGCTAAGACCGCTGCGGATTTTCGCCGCGGCGTAGATCACCGCATCCAACCCGGATGCGCAAAGGCGGTTGAGGGTGATGGCCGGCACCGACGGGTCCAACCCGGAAAGCAGCGTTGCCATGCGGGCGACGTTGCGGTTGTCTTCGCCGGACTGATTGGCGCAGCCCAGAACCACTTCGTCCAGATTCGCTTCCGCCGCCGGATGGCGCTGCAGCAGGCCGCGAATGATCGTCGCCGCCATGTCGTCGGGGCGGGTATGCGCCAGGCTGCCGCCATAGGCGCCGATCGCCGTGCGCGTGCCGTCGATCAGATAAACGCCGTCATCGTTAATGTTCATCATGGCTCCTCAAGGCGTGGTCGTCAGCGCCGGTTGCGCGGCGTGCAGAAGGGTGTAATGCGGCGCATAGCGCGCTGCGTGCAGCAGCTGCGCCAGATTGCTCAGCGTCGTCCTGACGTTTTTCTCCCCCAGTTTACCGAGCCAGTCGAAAATGCCGCCGGCGTAGTTAACGCCCGCGACGGCGGCGACATCAATGTCTTCCCGGCTGCAAACGCCGCTTTCCACCATGATCACCGACTCATTGATCAGGCTGCTGAGGACGCGAGCGACGATCAGCGCCGGGGAATCTTTGATAAATTCAACCTGCGGGATCGCAGTGTGCAGCAGGCGTAAAAACAGCGCCTTATTGGCCGCAGAGGCATAGCGATTGTGCGCCGCAACCAGATACGCTGTGTCGGCGTAGTTCAGGGCGATGTCGACCACAAAAGCGTCAGCCGTCGTCTGCTCGGCTAACTGGCTCGCCGTGCGGCCATCGGTGATGCTGACGGTGAATGCGTCATTGATCTGGACGGCCGGCCCCAGGCTCGGTAAGGCCGGCCGTTGTTCCACGCGCAGCTGTGGCCACTGACGTGCGGCTCGCTGTTGCAACAGGGTAAAAAAAGGGTGTTCGCCGTAAACGCGCAGCGTCTCGACGTCTGCATCGATGGCGGCCGTCACTGGCGGGGCGGTTTCTTCGGCGGCAAAATAGGAGCGGCCGTTCTTTTTCCCCAACAGACCGGCATCGACCAGCGAACGCTGCAGATGGCTGGGGGTATAGCGCGGGTCGTATTGCATGTCCTGCCAGATTTGCCGGCTGACCTGATAGTTGATGTCCTGGCCGATAAAATCGGTCAGCTCGAGCGGCCCCATGCGGAAGTGTCCGCCGGCCTTGAGGGCACGGTCGATCTGCGGCGCGCGCGCCACGTGTTCTTCCAACAGGCGGAACCCTTCCAGGTAGTAGGGGCGGGCCATGCGGTTAACGATAAACCCCGGCGTGGCCTGGCAGACGACATCGCGTTTCCCCAACGCGGCCACCAGTTGACGGCAACGTTCCGTGGTGGCGTGTGCGGTAAAGTAGGCCGGGATGATTTCAATCAGTTTCATCAGCGGCGCAGGGTTGAAAAAGTGCAAACCGATAAACCGCTCGCTGTGCGTCACCGCGGTTGCCAGCTTGTTAAGCGACAGTGAGGAGGTATTGGTGGCGATCAGCGTATCGGGCTTGACCACTGCGGCGATGGCCGCCAACACCTCAAGTTTGGTTTGTTCATGCTCAGCGATGGTTTCTATCACCAACTCGCTGTCGGCGATAGCCTCAAGCGCCGTCGAGAACACCAGATTGGCCAGCACTGAGCTTTTATCCTGCAGCGCGATCTTGCCCTGTTCGACTTTCTTGTTCAGGTCTTGCGCGATATATTCGCGAGCCTGATTGAGGGTATTGCCGTTGCGATTATAAAGCACCGTACGAATGCCTTTTTGCGCGAAAAGATAAGCGATACCTCTGCCCATCGTTCCCGCGCCGATAATCGCAGCCGATTGAATTGCCGCATTACTTTCTGCCATAGAAAATCCCCGTCACTGTATGCCATGCGAAATTCGCAAATGCTTATTATCTCTTTGGATTTACGGCGGCACCGGGTGCCTGTTTGGAAAGTAATTGGCGGTGTCCTGGCTGTCTAACGGTAGAAATGACAGGTTTACGTCCTGAAGGGATTATGCTATTCGCGTAGTTTTCCTGTTCGGCGCAATAAAAAGGCTTATTTTAAGGGGAATAGCTGTTTTCGTTATAGCGTTGGTATTTTTTATTATATGAAACGGCTACTGGCGCCGGGCGGCGATATTCTATAGTGAGTCTGACCTATCGATAATCGGCATCGCTATCTGGAGAACCTGCGTTATGGATACCCGCACTCAACGGCTCATGGCGGAGGTGATTGGCAGCCTGGCCGATCGCGAATGCTTTCTGACGCAACTGGGGCCCTGCGCCGAGGCGTTGGGGTTTGATTATTTCTCCTACATCGTGTTTTCCTGTTATCCGGCCAGCCGCCCCAAGATGCTGATCGAAGGTAATTTTTCAGCAGAGTATCTCGAAGATTATCGGCGGCAGCGGGTGTATTTGCAGGATCCGGTCATTGAGCGCGCTCACCATTCCACGCTGCAGTTCCAGTGGGACGAACGTTTTTATCACGATCGGCCGACGCTTTGGCGACGTATGGCGCAGTTTGGCCTGTGCGCCGGTTGGTCGCAGTCGGTCAAGGATTGCTATGGCAGGCTGGGGATCCTGACGTTTGCCGGCACAGCGCTACCGGAGCAAACGCCACAAGCGCGTGCGGCAAATGAAACCTTTTTCCTTTGGCTGGCGCAAACCGCCCATAAAACGCTGCGTGAAGCCTTGATATCGGTGAACGACGACGCGATAAAAGACGTGCTGACGCTGCGCGAAAAAGACATTTTACGCTGGTGCAGCGAAGGGAAAACGGCGGAAGAGATCGCGCTGTTGATGGGGGTGAGCGAGCGCACGATCAATTTCCACATAGGCAACTCGATTAAAAAACTTTCTGTCGCCAATAAGACCGCCGCCACCGCCAAAGCGGTTTATTTACAGCTGATTTAATCTCGAGAAATAAATAATTAATCGCCTATCCGTTATCGGTGTGATGTTTATATTTTGTTAAATTAAAAGCTATCCTTATCAGTATTTACCCCCCGATCACAAAAGCGTGATAAAGCGATTCACCGCGCCCGTGCGCGGCAGTATTCTGTTGGCACCCGGTTTACATAGAAAGGATGTGATATGTACAAGACTATTTTAGTGCCGATCGATATTGAAGAGGATCTGTTGACCGAGCATGCGCTGAAGCATGTGGAATATTTGGCGAAGATGTCCGGCGCTAAAGTGCATTTCTTCCATGCGCTGCCGGATGCCTCGGCTTTTGTTACTGCCTATTCGTTCGGTCTCAAGGAATTTGAGAATCAGGCGGAGGTGAAGGCGGTGGACAAACTGAAGAAAATCATGTCGGAAATCGATCTGCCGTTGGATCGCCTTAATTACACCGTCAGCTTCGGTTCTGCGCGCGATCAGGTGTTGGAACTGGCGGAAGAGATCGACGCCGACCTGATCATTATCGGTTCACGGCGCCCGAGCGTGAAAACCTATCTGCTAGGATCTAACGCCGCCGCCATCGTTCGCCATGCCAATATTTCGGTGATGGTGGTCAGATAATCCCTCTTAAGCCCACCGTTTTCGGGCGCGCTCTGCGGTTGCCGGTCTGCGGCAGAGCGTGCCTTGCGTTTTATTGCCATCTCAGTGTGAGCTGCTACGATTTTAGCTGACGTTTTTATGCCACCCGGGCCACCGGCCTTGCGCATATTCTTCATCTCAGCCAGAAGAGGGGCAGCTATGCCATTAGAAGTCGATGGGATCATTAGAGGCGATCGGGGCAGTGAACCGAGCCGTTGGCAACATGCGTCAACCAAACCGCTTATCACGCTGACCTGGCATCACACCATTCCTTGGAACTGTTTGCGTAATGTCTGGAATGGTCTGGTGGCGGGGCAGCATTGGAACGCGCTGGACGAGTTTATGAACCTGATCGGTGTGCCAAACCGTGCCGAGGTGATCACACAGATCAAGAATAAAAACCTGCAGGATCGCGATGGATTACACACTCTGGTGACCTGGCAAGGATGGAACATCGTCGAGGGGCCTGGTAATGAGTATCGTGCGCAGGGGGACGATCCCGGTGAAAACTTCGACGGTTGGTCGGGTAAGGGGATGAGCACTAATCAGCAAGCGACGCTGCAGCAGGTCAACGTGTTGTATCAGGTGATGGCGCCGCTGGGAAGTCGTGCGCTGGACGCCGCCAGACAGGCGCCGAACATTTCTGCGGAAGAAGCGAGCGTCTTGCAACGGACGATTAAACAGACCCGTCCAACGTTGCGAGGAAAGGAACCGATCCGGTGGCAAGAAGACATGTGGCATCAGGTGCAGCCGGGTAAAGAGGCGAAACACTTCGCCCGTTGGGACACCAAACCGGTGTGGCGCAAGCGCCTGCACAGCGATCTGGCTCAGGCTGGATAAGCCTTTCCCCGCGCCGGGTTGCCGGCGCGGGGCATCAATCCGGCGCTAATCGCACAGCGCCATTATTTCGTCGTACAATGTCCTGGGAATTTCCACGCCGTATTGCTCGCTCTGCCGCCGCTGTCGATAACGCCGCTCGCCGGGGATGCGTGCGCCTTGCGCCTGCATATCGGCAAACATCGCTTCTGCTCCGGCGAAATATTTCGCCTTATCCGCACCGAGAAAACGCTCGGGATCCAACGCGATGATCAACTCACCGCCGTAAGGCGACGAACCGGTGCCGTTGTCATAGGCCAGCGATTCCTTGCTGGTCATATCGCCGATCAGCGGCCCTGCCAGCAATTCAACCATCGCCGCCAGCGCCGAGCCCTTATGCCCACCGAAGGTCAGCATCGCGCCATCCAACACGCTGGCGGCATCGGTGGACGGATTGCCTGCCTTATCAATGCCCCAGCCTTCAGGCAGCGGGGTGCCAGCGCGGTGGTGCAGTTCGATTTCGCCGCGCGCCGCCGCGCTGGTGGCCATATCGAATAAAAACGGCGGCCGATCCGGGCGTGGCCAGCCGAAGGCGATGGGGTTGGTGCCAAACAGCGGACGCGAACCGCCGGCCGGCGTCACCCACGCGTGGCTGGGTGTGCAGGCTAAGGCCACCAACCCCTGTTCGGTCAGCGGTTCTATGTCGGCCCACAGCGCGGAGAAATGCACGCAGCGGTTGATCGCCAGCGCGGCGATGCCATTGGCGCGCACCTTACCGATAAGGGCCGGCAGAGCGGTGCGGTAGGCCAGCAGGGAAAACGCGCCGCCGGCGTCGGCACGCAAGATGGCCGGCGCCTGGTCGAACAACTTGGGTACCGCATCGGCAGAGACCTTGCCTACCCGCAGCGATCGCACGCAGCCCAACAGCCGGTATAAGCCGTGAGAAGCGCAGCCGTCGCGTTCGCCCTGGGTGACATTTTGCGCCACCGCTTCGGCATGTGCCTGATTGAAACCGTTGCTGCGCAGCGTACGCAGCGCCAGTTGATAAGCCTGTTCCAACGACAGAACGTGCATGGATGTCATCTCGATGTCCCCCTGGGTTCATTCTTCTTCATCGCCGATAAAATTGGCCTGGGGTAAACAGGTATAGGCGCCCCAGTAGTAAATCGCCAGCGCAATCACCGCCATGGTGAAGGTGTCCCACGGATGGGCAATAGCGCCGATGCCGCCGAAGCTGCTGAGGTAGGAAAGCCCGATCACCAGCGCATAGAAGACGATCAGCCACAACGAGGACCAAATTTGCTGCCGAAGGCTAACGGCGTGGGTCGGCACCTGATTTTTGAACAGGATATAGATGAAGAACATCAGGATCTGCAAGCCGAGCAGCCAGGAGACGGTGTCCCAGCCGGACCAGAAGACGATCAACGCCGAAATGATAAACGACAGCGGGCCGAGCACGCAGAAAGCGCGCACCCGGAACGGACGCGGCATATCGGGCGCATTGCGCCGCAGCCCGGCGGCGGTGACCGGGGCGATGGCGTAGCTCAACACCAGTGCGGCGGACACCACGCCGATCAGCTTTTCCCAGGACGGGAATGGCAGCGTCCAGAATACCGAGAGAGCGAAGGTCAACCACAGCGCCGGACGCGGGATACCGGACTCGCTATCCACCCGGGTGAACAGTTTGAAGAAGGTGCCGGCGCGCGCCCAACCGTAGATCACGCGAGGCGTGGCGTTCATATAGATGTTGCCGGTGCCGCTCGGCGAAACGATCGCGTCGCTGACTACCAGAAACGCCAGCCATCCCATGCCCAGCGTGATGGCGATGTCGCGGAACGGCAGGGAGAACTGTTGGCTGATGCCGGCCCAGCCACCGCTTAGCATCTCGCTAGGGATACTGCCGAGAAACGCTATCTGCAGCAGCACATAGATGATGGTGGACAGCACCACCGACAGGATCAGCGCGATAGGAATGGTGCGCTGCGGCCTTTGCACCTCGCTGGCGACCGAAATGATCGGCGTCAGGCCGAGGTAGGCGAAGATGATGCCGCCGGCGGAAATGGCGGCCTCAACCCCGGCGGAACCGAAAGGGGCAAAGCCCTGGCTGTGCAGGTTTTCCGGTTTGAAAAAGCTGAACAACACCACGATCACCAGCAGGGGCACCAGAAACTTCAGCACGCTGATCAGGTTATTGGATTTGGCGAAGGTTTTGACGCTGTAGTAGTTGAGCGCGAAGAAAAAACACAGCAGCGCCAGCTGCACCAGCCAGCCGATCGCTGTTGGATCGCCGGACCCCGGCTGGCTGAGGAACGGGAACCAGGCGGCAGCGTACTGCCGGGCGGCGACGACTTCGATGGCGATCAGGCTGGAGAAGGCGATCAGCGTGATAAACCCCAGCAGGTAACCCATTAGTTCACCGTGCGAGAATACCGGATAGCGAATGATGCCGCCGGCGCGCGGCAGAGCGGCGCCCAACTCGCAGTAGACGATGCCGAGCAGCAGCACCGCCAGGCCACCGATCAGCCAGGAATAGATGCCGGCCGGGCCGGCGATGGAGGAGACGTGGCTGGCGGCGAACAGCCAACCGGAGCCGAAGATGGCGCCCAGACCGATGAACGTCAGATCGGTGAGCGTAAGCTGCTTCTTGAATTTGCCTTGGGTTGTCATGGTATTACCCTTTTGTTATTGAGTGGCAGGCAGATGCGGCCGGGCTAATGTTGGGCAGGTGAAACCAGGGGATCTCGGGTGTAAGCGCCGTTAACCAGTCGCAGCAGGTTGAGCGGGTTGGCGTCCTGCAGCGCCGGCGGCAACAGCGCTGCAGGGGTGTTTTGCAAACAAACTGGCCGCAGGAAACGCTCGATCGCCAGCGTGCCTACCGAGGTGCCGCGTGCGTCGCTGGTGGCCGGGTAAGGGCCGCCGTGCACCATGGCGTCGCACACTTCCACCCCGGTCGGGTACCCGTTGAATAGCACCCGACCGGCTTTGCGCGCCAACAGTGCCGTTAGCCCGGCGGCCATATCGAGATCGTCGTCGTCCGCCAGCAGCGTGGCGGTCAACTGGCCTTGCAATGCCGTTAGCGCCGCATGCAGCTGCGCTTCGTTATCCATCGCCACCAGGATGCTGGCCGGGCCGAAGACCTCCTGTTGCAGCAGCGGGTCGGCCTGCAGCAACAGCGCCCCCTCCGCCTGATAAAGCTGCGCCGCCGCCCGAAGAGCAGGCGTTTCGCTTCGGCCTGCCAACCGCCGCATACCCGGGTGGGCATCGAGGGCCGCCAGCCCGTGACGGTAGTGCTCCAGGGTGCCGGCATTCAGCATCGGCTGCGGCTCGGCGGCGTTGACCAGGGCGCTCATCGTTTCGGTTAACCGATCGAAGGCGGCGCCGCGCAGCGCGACGATCACGCCGGGCTTGGTGCAGAACTGACCGCAGCCGAGCGTGAAGGAAGAGACCAGTTCCTGCGCGATGTGCTGCCCGCGCCGCGCCAGCGCCTTGGGCAGGATCATTACCGGGTTGATGCTCGACATTTCGGCGAAGACCGGAATAGGTTGGGGACGTTGCATCGCCAGATCGAACAGCGCCCGGCCGCCTTGCAGCGAGCCGGTGAATCCCACCGCCTGAATCGCCGGGTGTTTTACCAAATCGGCCCCTACGCGGTTGCCGAAGATCATGTTGAAGACGCCGGCGGGCATCCCCGTGCGTTCCCGTGCGCGCTCGATCGCCTGAGCGGTTAGCTCGGCGGTAATCATATGGCCACTGTGCGCTTTGAACACGACCGGGCAGCCGGCGGCGAGCGCGGCGGCGGTATCACCGCCCGCGGTGGAGAACGCCAGCGGGAAGTTGCTGGCGCCGAATACCGCCACCGGGCCGAGCGCCGTGCGGTATTGACGCAGATCGGGGCGCGGCAGGGGGGAACGCTGCGGCAGCGCGCAGTCGATGCGCACGCCTTCGACATCGCCGCGCCGCAGCAGCGTGGCGAACAGCCGCATCTGACCGCTGGTTCTGGCGCGTTCGCCGCTCAAGCGCGCCGCCGGCAGGGCCGTTTCCTGTGTGGCGAGGGCGAAGAAGGTTTCGTCCAAGGCCTCTAGCTCCTCGGCGATGGTGTCCAAAAAGTTCGCGCGTTGCTCGGCGCTGAGTTGCGAATAGGGCACAAAGGCCGCGGCGGCGGCTTCGGCGGCGGCGGCGGTTTCTGCTGCCGTGGCCTGGTGGAAGCGGTAGCCGGTCGGCTGACCGTCGTCGGCGCGCAGGCTGAGCAGCGCAGCTTCCCCTGCGGCGCGGCGCTGGCCGCCGATAAATTGTTGGCCGCTGATGGCGACGTGGCGTTCGTTGGGCATGGGTTCCCCCGGTAAATAAAGAGCGACGCCCGGCCTGGCCGGGCGGTGAAGGCGTTACAGGTCGACGTTCGGCAGCGCAGGACGAGTGGCCAGCGCTTTATCGAT
The DNA here is from genome assembly GCF_051803255.1 of Serratia bockelmannii. NCBI lineage: Bacteria > Pseudomonadati > Pseudomonadota > Gammaproteobacteria > Enterobacterales > Yersiniaceae > Serratia > Serratia bockelmannii. Next base: position 1,883,375 of record NZ_CP196512.1, read on the forward strand.
CACGGCATTGATCTCGGTGAGCGTTTCCCCCTGCAGCGCCAGGCGCGGTGGGCGAGTGACGGCGCTGCCGCGGCCAACCCGCTGTTCGCAGAGCTTGATGCATTGCACCAGATCGGGACGGGCATCGAGGTGCAGCAGCGGCATGAACCAGCTGTACAGCGCCAATGCTTCCTCATAGCGCTTTTCCTTAGCCAGACGGAACAGGGTTTCCCCTTCGCGCGGGAAAGCATTGGACATGCCGGAGATCCAGCCTTGCGCGCCGACGGCGATGCTTTCCAGCACCACATCGTCCAACCCGGCGAACAGCACGAAGCGATCGCCGACTTCGTTGCGTAGGTCGATAAAGCGGCGCGTATCGCCCGAGGAGTCTTTGAAACACACGATGTTCTCGCAGTCGACCAGCGAGGTCAGGATGTCGGGTGTGACGTCATTTTTGTAAATGGGGGGGTTGTTGTAGACCATGATCGGCAGATCGGTCGCGCCGGCGACGCTGCGGAAGTGTGCGGCGGTTTCGTGCGGCTTGGCGGAATAAACCAGCGCCGGCATCACCATAATGCCATCGACACCGGCCTTTTGCGCTTCACGCGCCATGTTCTGCGCGAAGGCGGTGGTGAACTCGGCGATGCCGGCGATCACCGGCACTTTGCCGTCGGCGGCGTCTCTCGCCACTTCGATCACCGCCAGCTTTTCCTGCATCGTCATCGAGGTGTTTTCACCGACGGTGCCACACACCACCAGACCGGAGACGCCGTCGCGCACCAGGTTTTTGATCACCGTATGGGTGGCGTCGAGGTCCAGAGAGAAATCGTTGCGGAACTGGGTCGTCACCGCCGGGAATACGCCGCTCCAGCTTATGGCTTTATGGCTCATAGTGTTTGTCCTGTCGTCCGAAAGTGTTAATGAAAAGTGAATCTTTAGTAAGGCTCACCGACAGATTGACCGGTATTGCGCAGGGAGGCTTGACGCTTTTCGCCGATTGCCGCGACGAAATTGGCACAATGGCGGCGGAAAGCGGGCATGAAAAAAACCAGGCGCCGGTGCGCCGTGAGGAGAGGGAGGTAACCAGGTAAATCAGCGCGTTAAGCGGAAAGCGTCAGGCGGAAATCGCGCGGCGTGGAGCCGGTCATCGCTTTGAACTGACGGCTGAAGGCGCTGTGATCGGTATAGCCGCACTGTAGCGCGATGTCGGTGATTGGCAGATCGCCGGCCAGCAGTTCCGTGGCCTTTTCCAGCCGCACTTTATGGATCATCTGGCGCGGGGTGAGGTGGAAGATACGTTTGCAGTAGCGTTCAATCTGCGCCACCGACAACCCGGTCAGCGCCGTCAGCTCTTCAAGCGCGATCGGTCGCGCGTAGTGGCGGCGGATATGCACATCGATCGCCGCCAGCCGTTGGTAGGCCGGGTGATTGGCCCTGGCCTCCTGCAGGTCGTGAGAAATACCCGCCATACCGATGATTCTTCCCTGCGCGTCATACAGCGCCAGCTTTTGCGTCAGGCACCAGCCGGTTTCTCGGCCATTGTACAGGTGCATCTCCAGTTGATCCTGGATCAGCACGCCGTGGCGCAATACCCGCAGATCCTGCTCGGTGTAGCCGGATCCGAGCTGAGCGGGAAAAACGTCGGCGGAGGTCTTGCCCAGCAGCGGCGTGACGGTTTTGAAACCGCAGCGCTTGGCCAGCGTGAGGTTGGCCAGCAGGTAGCGAGCCTGGGCGTCTTTGATAAAGAACACCACGTTCGGGATCGCGTTCAGCAACGGCGCGATCAGCGCCAGCGTATTCAGCAGATCGCGCAGGTTGTTCGGGCGCTGTTGCGCCAGTCCGTCGCACAGACGCGACAGATGTTCGACGGCAAAAACGTCCTCCTGCTCCGGCAACCCAACAAGCGAAGGCGGCGAGAGAGAAACCGGAGGCTGATAGTCTGAAGTGGATCGCATAACAGTCCCTTTTCGGTCGTTAGCCGGAAAAACAGGCGGGCCAGGTTGGCACTTTCGCATCAATATTAACTTTTCTGTAACGAAGCAAGCGCTATTTCCGGCCGGCTGCTAAATATGCGGATTGCCGCATACTTTTGCCGGGCGGAGTTTGGCAGTTGCTTGAAAACTGCGGTGTTTCTCGCTACATAAAGGTTTAGCATGGAAATAACAGTATGATAAATAAGTCATTATTATGGCATTCGTTAAGCGTATACCCGCGCCGCGTCAGACCTGACTTTTATCACTGTGCTGATTTCTTCATTCGCCGCGCCGAAACGCATCAAGCCGCCATGCTCACATTCGTTCAGGCTAATGCCATTGGTAACATCTCATTAACTCAGGAGACGCCGATGGCACTTTCTGCGCATATCACCGCTTTGCGGGCGATCGATTCTCATACCGGCGGAGAGCCGACACGTCTGATCGTGGAAGGGTTTCCCGATCTCGGCGAGGGCAGCATGGCGGAACGGCGGGCGCGTTTCGCGCAACATTATGACGATTGGCGCTGCGCGGTGATGCTCGAACCGCGCGGCAATGACGTGCTGGTGGGGGCGCTGCTGTGTCGCCCCTGCTCGCCGCAGGCCACCGCTGGGGTGATCTTCTTTAACAACAACGGCTATCTGGGTATGTGCGGGCACGGCACTATCGGGCTGATCGCTTCGCTGGCGCACCTGGGGCGCATCCACGCCGGGTGCCATCTCATCGAGACTCCGGTCGGCACGGTAAACGCCACGCTGCATGACGACGGCAGCGTCACGGTGGAGAACGTGGCGGCTTATCGTTACCGTCGCCAGGTGCGGCTTGAGGTTGGGGGATACGGGCCGGTGACGGGGGATATCGCCTGGGGCGGTAACTGGTTCTTCCTGATCGGCGAGTCGCCGTTACCTATCGATAGACAAAATCTGGAGGCATTGACCGCGTTCACCTGGGCGGTGCGGCAGACATTGGAACAGGCGGGCATCTGCGGTGAAGACGGCGGAGTGATAGATCATATCGAACTGTTCGGTGACGATCCGCAGGCCGACAGCCGAAGCTTCGTGTTGTGCCCCGGCAAAGCCTATGATCGTTCTCCGTGCGGTACCGGTACCAGCGCCAAACTGGCGTGTCTGGCGGCGGACGGCAAACTGCCACCGGAAACGCAGTGGCGGCAGGTCAGCGTGATCGGTAGCGAATTCCAGGCCTATTACCGCTGGAATGGCGAACGTATTACTCCTTTTATTCGCGGGCAGGCCTATGTGTGTGCCGATAGCCAACTGCTGCTCGACGAACGCGATCCCTTTGTCTGGGGAATACGCTGATGGGCACCGGACAGAAAGCCGATGTCATCGTGATCGGCGCCGGCATCATCGGCGCTGCCTGTGCCTGGCGGTTGGCGCGGGAAGGGTATCGTGTCTCGGTAGTGGACGATCGTCGCGCCGGTGCGACCGCCGCCGGCATGGGGCATCTGGTATGCATGGACGATAATCCGGCTGAGCTGGCGTTGAGCGCTTATTCGCTGCGGTTATGGCGTGAAGTGACGGGGCGGATGCCGCAAGCGTGTGCCTGGCGCGGCTGCGGAACGCTATGGCTGGCGGATAAAACGGATGAAATGGGCATTGCCGAACAAAAGCGGGCGCGGCTGGCGGAGCAGGGTGTGACTGCGGAACTGCTGACGGCGGAGCAGATCGCCGCCGTGGAGCCGATGCTGCGGCACGGCCTGGCCGGTGGGCTGCGGGTGCCGGCCGACGGCATTGTGTATGCGCCGCTCGTGGCTCGCTGGCTGTTGGACGACGGTAGTGCAGCGATCGACGTGGTACATGGCGAAGCGACAGCATTGGAGGAAGGGGCAGTGAGGCTGGCGGATGGCAGGCGCCTGGCTGCGCCACTGGTAGTCCTGGCCTGTGGCCTCAGGGCCAATAACCTATTGCCGCAGGCTTTGCTGCACGCCAAGAAGGGCCATCTGGCGATCACCGATCGCTACCCGCCGCGGGTGCGGCATCAACTGGTGGAGTTGGGATATGGCGCCAGCGCGCATGCCAGCGACGGTACGTCGGTGGCATTCAATGTGCAGGCACGGCCCACCGGACAATGGCTGATCGGCTCTTCCCGCCAGTTTGACGCCGTCGATTCGGCGTTGGACATGCCAGTGTTGGCGGCGATGCTCAAGCGTGCGCAGCATTTCTTGCCCGCACTGGCGCAGATGAACATCATTCGCTGCTGGACCGGGCTGCGCGCCGCCTCTGCCGACGGGCTGCCGTTGTTGGGCGCACATCCGCGGCATTCCTGGCTGTGGTTGGCGCTGGGGCACGAGGGATTGGGTGTCACAACCGCCCTTGGTAGTGCCGCGCTGATTACTGCGCAGATCGGCCGGCAAACGCCGGAGATTGATGATTCCCCCTATTTGGCGGCGCGCGCGTTTGCCGTCGAGGAGCTGCCTGTATGAATGAAAGACAAAATACGCTCTCGTTGAGTATCGATGGAGAGCACCGGCGGGTGCCGGTTGGCCTCAGCGTTGCTGCGGCACTCAGCCTGTGCGGTGACGATCGTTGCCGGTTGTCGATTTCACACCAACCACGGGCCCCCTTTTGCGGCATGGGCATTTGTCAGGAGTGCCGGGTGACCATTAACGGTCTGCGTCGCCTGGCGTGCCAGACGCTGTGCCAAGCCGGCATGCGCATCGAGAGGAGCGATGATGAGTAACTTCGACTGTGAGGTGCTGATCGTCGGCGCTGGGCCGGCCGGCATGGCGGCGGCGCTGGCCGCTGCGGAAAGTGGTGGTCAGGTACGAATGATTGATGATAATCCACATCCAGGCGGACAAATCTGGCGCGATGGACCGCAGGTGGCATTGCCTGAAATGGCGAACCGCTATCGGCAGGCGGTGGTGACGAAGGAAAATATTGCGCTGCAGTCCGGCTGCAAGCTGGTGGCGCAGTGTGGCGCTAACCGATTGGCATATGAAGATGCCGAAGGCTGCGGCGTGATTCGCTATCAAAAGTTGATTTTATGCAATGGCGCTCGTGAACTCCTGTTGCCGTTTCCCGGCTGGACGCTGCCGGGGGTGACCGGCGCCGGTGGTCTACAGGCGCAAATCAAGCAAGGGCTGACAATCCGCGGTGAGCGAGTAGTGATAGCAGGCAGTGGTCCACTGCTGTTGGCGGTGGCGAACAGCGTAAAACAGGCCGGCGGCGAGGTGGTGCTGGTGGCTGAGCAGGCACCGCTTTGGCGGTTGGCGGCGTTTGCGGGCGGCTTGTGGCGCTGGCCAGCCAAGCTGCATCAGGCGTTTTCTCTGATGCCGCATCGTTATCGTGCCGGTAGCCGGGTGCTGGCGGCGTTGGGGCAAGACCGTTTAACCTCGGTGCACGTCAATAACGGTGGGCGGCAAAGAACGATCGCCTGCGACAGGTTAGCCTGCGGTTTTGGATTGGTGGCGAACATTGAGTTGGCCATGCTGCTGGGGTGTCGGATAGAACACGGTGCCGTAGCGGTGGATCATTGTCAGCAAACCAGCCAGGCGCAAATTTATGCCGCCGGGGAATGTACCGGCATCGGCGGCAGTGAATTGGCGCTCACCGAAGGCGCCATTGCCGGTTATGCCGCCACCGGTCAGAAGGAAAAAGCCGATTTTATGATGGCGCAGCGGCAGCGGTGGCGGCGTTTCGCCACGGCGACAGCGGCCGCTTTTACGCTCGATGAACGCATGAATTCTCTGGCCAAACCGCAGACGCTGCTGTGCCGCTGCGAAGACGTCGCGCTGGAACAGGTCCGCCATCAGCCGGATTGGAACACGGCTAAGCTAAGTAGCCGCTGTGGCATGGGGGCATGCCAGGGTAAAGTCTGCGCGGCGGCGGCGAGGCAGCTTTTGGGCTGGCCTTTGCCACCGCCGAGTGTGCCTTTAACGCCGGTCAGGGCGGAAACACTGGTTGCGCTGGGGCTGAACCGAAGTGATGACGACGGCTGAATGGATTAGCGGCATGTCACCCTAGGCAAACGCCGCCACATCACCATTGCGGCCAATAGTAGGTTTTCTCTCGCCAACCTTTGCTGTACATACAGGCTTCGATGGTGGCGTTTCGGGCGGACTGATTGCGGTCGGTCTGCACCGTCTTAATCGACGGCTCTTTGTCATAGCGGTATCCCGATGGGCAATCTTTCTTATTTTTCTCGCAAGGGATGTATTTGTTTTCGTAGCTGAACTCCACGTCCCGCACCACGTCCGGCGGAAAACGATCGTAGCCGCGGCTGCGGCATTCGGCATATTCGGCATCCCGGGTACTCTCGACCGCGCCGGGCCTTTCCCATTGGGTGCAGGCGGTCATCATCAAAAGCGGCAAAACAATCAAACAACGGTAATTCTTCATGGTGTCCCTAACTCTTTCTCTGTCCTGAGGCTCTCCGACTAGGAATGTTCCTAACTGGCGAGGTAGGAAAGTGTAATAAACTGGCGGAATAATTGGAAATGATAATGGTTATTGTTTAGGTATGATTGAGGAAGTGCCGCGTTGAGAGAGGATGTGGCACATTGGGGAAGTCTGTAGGGATCTGCGACCACACGACGAAGGTGGGTCGATGTGGTGCTGGTTTTATTCATTCTTTTTATGCCGTAATGATCCGAGCGCAATTGCATCGTTTTGATGAGTGAAATAATACGCATGCTAAGTATATTCTTATCTTGCCTGACTATTATTTTTATTTAGGATATTTACCCATGCCAAGGATTTAATACTCGGTATTAATACTCTATTTTTTTATTTCTGTTTTTTTATTGGGGTTTTATTTCCGGTTTTTTTCTGGGGAAGGCTTTTAGTTACAGGGAATTCATTTGCATTTTAAATTTGGATTTTTTAAATTAATTTTAGAGGAAGGGTAATCGTACGCGACAGCGTCAAAAAAGGAGTTTATTTTGTCTGGGATAAAGAAAACGCCTGAAAGTCATGACGGTTTACCTTCACCATCAGAGGATTATGATACTTTCAAGCACCTCTCCGATGTGGGGGCCGTGTTGGGATATGGGCGAACTCGCTTTTATCAGTGGTGCCGCGGACGCGGATTTCTAACCCCAATGAACGTTCCATCACATGAAATGATCAGCCTGGGATATATGGTGGCGGTGTTATCAGAGACCGGTCATACCCGAGTTTACGTCACGCAGGATGGTTTCAGTTACGTCAGTGGTGCTTTTGCGGCAGATATCCAACGTGGCATGATCAAGTTTTAAATCTGCAAGAATCGCCTTTATTTCAATAGTTTTAATGCAGAATCTTCTTATTCCTGCCGGTTTGTGGGTGAGTGGGAAGTTATCCGATTTTTTCGTCTCTGCAGTATGAATGCTACTGGAGACAGCTATTCTCTTGTTACGATAAGCATTATTTTCTTCAGGAGCCAAGGATGAAGCATTACGCCGCGTTGTTATTTGCCTCTGCACTGTTGACGGGATGTGCGACTCAAGTCGTACCGCCGCAACAGGCTGAATTGCCGCCCCCAAGCCGTCTGATGCTCTATCAGAATATCCCGGATACGCCTTACGCTACGGTAGTGGTGGTGCGCGACAGCGGAATGCTAGCGGGGAGCTGTCGCACCGGCGTCTATGTGAATGGGGAGTTCGCCGCTTCGCTGGGGTCGAAAGAGAAAGCAGAATTTCGCGTGCCGCCAGGCAATATTACGGTCAGTATCGGGCAAGATATGATCGAGAATAATCTGTGTATTTGGCGTGAGACCGGCGGCAGTGTACCGATGACGCTGCGCGCCGGTGAAAGCCGCTATCTGCGTATCGCGGGCGATCGGCAGAGAGGCTTCGTTTTGCAGGCAGGGCGGCCGTAACATTTCCGGCAAGGGCGTTAACGCCCTTGCCACCATCCCCACAGCGTAATGAGTAGCCACGCCGCTGCAATCCAGCACAGTACCGCCGCGCCCAGCGCTAACGACAGCCGCAGACTGTTAATCAGGAAATACAGCGAAATCAAATACACCAGGTAGGGCAACACCGCCCACATGCCGAAAATCAGCGTCGTTTTTAGCGCCGCTATTGAACGTTCGCTGCCGACAACATAATGCGCAATCAAAGCAAAAGTGGGGAAGAGCGGGACTAAACCGGCGATATAATAGTTGCGCGTTTTGGCCAACAGGCCAATCAGAACCACGACCAGCGCGCCGATCAGCGCTTTGACAAGGATGCCCATAACGGTCTCGGGTGTGGGGGAAAGTCAACACACTGCCCGAAAGTCTGTGCAAGATCAATGGCGTGTTGCGTAGCGTGGGGAAAAACAGACCCGCATGAAACGCGGGTCTGAGAGGCAACGCTTACTGGCGGTAAGCGTGCTTGATTTGCTGAATGCTGTTCTTGAAGATTTCCGCCTGAGTCGGATCTTCAATCTGGGCAATGAAACGTTCCATGTTGATGATGACTTTCCCGGCGTCGGCCTGGCCGATCGACTTCAGGATCAGCGTCAGCGTAGCTTTGAGGCAGGCAACCTCGGTCGCCAAGATTTCCGGGTTTGCAGACGTAGTGAAATCAACGTTGCTCATTTTCTCTCCTGATTTTTTGAGGCCGTAGCCTGATACAAGCTGCTTTGGCGCACCGCGCGTGGGCTAAACAGTTGTCGCGCGCGGTGGCGAATTTAACTGGGCGCGGAGTATAGCATAGCATGCGTCCATCATCTGCACCGGGCTTGCTCCGGTCACGCGGGTGGGCAACGTTCGCTCATTGCTTGTCCGAATCATCCTCTATCGGCAAGTTATTTCGAGGTGGTTAACAAGTATTTGTCCGGCACGTTATTGTTGAACGATGGGGTTATTATAATTATTTGGAGCGTAGTACACCGATTTTAGCGGCGTTTGCCGGGAATAATAGTTTCGACCGTGGGTTGCCAGACCCGCGTTGGCAGCGGATTTTGCTACGCCTTTAAATATCAAATGATTACAAATAGCCAATGGCCGTGTTAATATTATTCATGTCGTGATTGCTTACACAGATTTCTCACTCGCAGCATGATTGTCGCGCTATCCTGTGTCGGGTACAGCGCCGCGGAATTATTTTCGTCGCCTGATGTTTTCCGACGTGACGATTTATCGGCGGCATAGACGGCTAAAATTGAAAAATCAGCTCTGCTCCGCAAAGTTATTCGAAAGTATGTATTAATCTGTGTTCATTCTTGTCTGAAAAACAAGTAATATCTCTGGCGAAAACAGAGGCCGATTGCGTTACTCCCTTTTTTTGGAGATTTTTCCTTGATTAGCGTTCTTCTTGTTGATGACCACGAACTGGTGCGCGCAGGGATACGACGCATTCTTGAAGATATCAAAGGTATAAAAGTTGTCGGTGAGGCCCAGTGCGGTGAAGACGCCGTAAAATGGTGCCGTGGCAACGCTGTCGATATCGTGCTGATGGACATGAATATGCCGGGCATTGGCGGGCTGGAAGCCACGCGCAAGATTGTGCGTTATGCGCCCGACGTCAAAGTCATCATGTTGACCATCCATACTGAAAATCCTTTGCCCGCGAAGGTGATGCAGGCGGGGGCCGCCGGTTACCTGAGCAAGGGCGCCGCGCCGCAAGAAGTGATTAACGCCTTGCGTTCCGTGCATGCGGGGCAGCGCTATATCGCGTCTGACATCGCTCAGCAGATGGCCTTGAGTCAGCTGGAGCCGCAGGCTGAAACGCCGTTCAGCTGCCTGTCTGAACGCGAGTTACAGATCATGTTGATGATCACCAAAGGCAAAAAAGTGAATGAGATCTCGGAGCAACTGAGTCTCAGCCCAAAAACGGTGAACAGCTACCGTTACCGCATGTTCAGCAAACTGAATATCAGCGGCGACGTCGAATTGACTCACCTGGCCATCCGACATGGATTGTTCAATGCGGAGACGTTGTTAAGCAGTGAATGATCGTTTTGATGCCAAAGCCTTCCTGAGTACCGTCACCAGCCAACCCGGCGTCTATCGTATGTACGACGCCACGGGGACGGTGATCTACGTCGGTAAAGCCAAAGACCTGAAAAAGCGTCTCGCCAGCTACTTTCGGCAGCAGGTCAGCAGCCGTAAGACCGAGACGCTGGTTAAAAATATCGCGCAAATAGACGTAACGGTTACCCATACCGAAACGGAAGCGCTGTTGTTGGAACATAACTACATTAAATTGTACCAACCGCGATATAATGTTCTTTTGCGAGACGATAAATCTTATCCGCTGATTTTTCTCAGCGCGGATACCCATCCCCGTTTGGCGGTGCATCGCGGCGCCAAACACGCCAAGGGCGAATATTTCGGGCCTTTTCCCAACTCTTACGCCGTACGCGAAACGCTGGCGCTGCTGCAGAAGCTGTTCCCGATCCGCCAGTGCGAAAACAGCGTGTATCGCAACCGTTCACGTCCGTGTCTGCAGTATCAGATCGGCCGCTGTCTGGGGCCTTGCGTCGCCGGCCTGGTGAGTGAAGAAGAATATCGGCAGCAGGTGGACTACGTGCGGCTGTTCCTTTCAGGCAAAGATCAACAGGTATTGCACCAGCTGATTGCGCGCATGGAAGAAGCCAGCAAACTGCTTAATTTCGAAGAGGCGGCGCGCATTCGCGATCAAATTCAGGCCGTACGCCGCGTCACGGAGCGGCAGTTCGTGTCGGGCGACAGCGACGATCTGGACGTGATTGGCGTGGCGTTCGATGCCGGTATGGCGTGCCTGCACGTGCTGTTCATCCGACAGGGCAAGGTGCTGGGCAGCCGCAGCTATTTCCCTAAAGTGCCGGGTGGTACGGAGATGAGCGAGGTGGTGCAGACCTTTGTTGGCCAGTTCTATCTGCAAGGCAGCCAGGCGCGCACGCTGCCCGGCGAGATCTTACTGGATTTCAGCCTGCCGGAAAAAGACCTGCTTGCGGAATCGCTCTCCGAGTTGGCGGGGCGCAAGATCCAAATTCAAAGCAAACCGCGCGGCGATCGCGCCCGTTATCTGAAGCTGGCGCGCACCAACGCGGCAACGGCGTTGACGACCAAGCTGTCGCAGCAGTCGACTATTCATCAGCGGCTGGCGGAATTGGCCAAGGTGCTGAACCTGACGGAAATCAACCGCATGGAGTGCTTCGATATCAGCCATACCATGGGCGAGCAGACCGTGGCTTCGTGCGTGGTGTTCGACGGTAACGGCCCCGTGCGAGCGGAGTATCGGCGCTATAATATCAGCGGCATCACGCCTGGCGATGACTACGCGGCGATGACGCAGGTGCTGAAGCGCCGTTACGGCAAGGCGCTGGAAGAGAAAAAGATCCCGGATGTCATCTTCATCGACGGCGGTAAAGGGCAACTCGGCATGGCGATCGAGGTATTCAAATCGCTGAACGTCACCTGGGACAAGAATAAGCCATTGCTGATCGGCATTGCCAAAGGCGCCGACCGCAAGGCCGGGTTAGAAACGTTGTTCTTCGTCCCGGAAGGCGAGGGAATTTCTCTGCCGCCGGATTCGCCGGCGCTGCATGTGATCCAACACATCCGTGACGATTCGCACAATCATGCGATTACCGGTCACCGGCAGAGAAGGGCGAAAGTCAGAAATACCAGCGCATTGGAGCTGATTGAAGGCGTAGGGCCGAAACGGCGCCAGGTGCTGTTGAAGTATATGGGCGGACTGCAACCTTTGTTGAACGCCAGCGTGGAGGAAATTGCAAAAGTGCCGGGTATTTCACAAGCATTGGCAGAAAAGATCTACAATGCATTGAAACACTGAGGGCAATGTAGCAACATACTCTTAATTTCCACTCTAGCCAGATAGTTACCGTAGCATTATGCAATTGAATATACCGACTTGGCTTACCCTGTTTCGCGTAGTTCTGATCCCATTCTTTGTGCTGGCGTTTTATCTGCCGTTCAACTGGGCTCCGATGGTTTGCGCCGTTATCTTTGTGTTTGCCGCCGTCACCGACTGGTTTGACGGCTTTCTGGCACGCCGCTGGAAACAAACAACGCGCTTCGGGGCGTTTTTGGATCCGGTCGCTGACAAAGTGATGGTGGCGGTGGCGCTGGTGCTGGTGGCGGAGCACTACCACAGCTGGTGGATCACGCTGCCGGCGGCCACCATGATCGCCCGTGAAATCATCATTTCGTCGCTGCGTGAGTGGATGGCGGAAATTGGCAAACGCAGCAGCGTGGCGGTGTCCTGGATTGGCAAAGTGAAAACCATGGCGCAGATGATGTCGCTGGTGGGCCTGCTGTGGCGGCCGGATCGCTCCGTAGAGTATGTGGCGATTGGTTTGCTGTATATCGCGGCGGTGCTGACTTTCTGGTCGATGTTCCAATATTTGAACGCGGCACGCAACGATCTGCTGGAACCGTGATCGATACGCTGCAAAAATCGGCAAACGATCGTGATGCGCCAACAATTTTATTGACTCATCACGTCAGGTAAGTAGAATGCATCGCATCAGACGACAACGATGAATTGCCGAAAGATAGCAAAGAAATCAGTCAGTTCTGGTAATGCGGGAATAGCTCAGTTGGTAGAGCGCAACCTTGCCAAGGTTGAGGTCGCGAGTTCGAGCCTCGTTTCCCGCTCCAAATTTTGATCTGCAGAGTTCTTTGGAATTCCATTGAGGTTTGTAAGTCATTGAAAAAAGGGGCGAAAGCCCCTTTTTTTTATTCCAGAGGTTTTCCCTGGAATCCAGCGCCAGCCAACACTTTTTAGTCCATTTTTTAGTCCATCAATACGGACGCGATCTTGTGCGCATTGTTGCTGTATGGCACTGGGCGATATGCCGACCATCTGTTCCTGAACCAGGCACAGAGGAGTTGGACATGGCACTTTCCGATACCACCATTCGGCAGGCAAAAGCCGTTGCCAAGGCATGCACACTCGGCGACTCTGATGGCCTCGCGTTGGCCGTATCACCCGAAGGCAAAAAAAGTTGGCACTTTCGGTATTCCTGGAACAGCAAGCAGAAATGGTTGTCTCTGGGTACCTACCCTGGAATCTCCCTCAAAGAAGCCCGCACTCGTCGCGACATCGCTTGTGAATTGGTTGCCCGCGGCATCAACCCCTGCAAGCAAAGAAACCAGGACCGCAGACACGCCTTTCTCGCTGAGAATCACACCTTCCAGAAGGTGTTCGAGCAATGGTTCGAGTTTCGCAAGAAGAGTCTGAAGGCGGGCCGTTAAAGCACACAGGAGCAGATCCAGCGAATCTTCCTCAGAGATATTCTCCCGACCCTCGGCCCCCAATCTGTCTATGAGATCAAGCGTACGGACTTGTTGGATATCCTCGAGAGCATTGAACGCCGTGGGGCTTTCACAACGGCTGTCACCCGATGTACCGCTATGCCCTGGTTAAGGTTCCGGACTTGGAGCAGAATCCGGCGTCTGACCTTGATGTAGTGGCCGCGCCCAAATCCCCCGTTCGACACAACCCCCTTCCTGCATATGGGCGGACTGCCTGAATTGTTGCAGAAGCTCCGTGCCTACAGGGGACAGTTGCAAACTCAGCTGGTGCTACGGTTGTTGATGTTGACTGGTGTGCGCACGGGCGAACTTCGCTTGGCGACGCCTGATCAGTTCCACTTGGATCAAGGTTTCTGGATTATCCCTCCGGAGATCGTCAAGCAACTGCAGCTGGATATGAACAGGGACGGCAAACAATCATCGGATAAGCGTCTGTTGTTGATGGCGATGGCGCTGTTCACGCTGGGCAATGCGGTAGTCAGCCTGGCAGTAGAGCGCGACCTGGGATTCGAGTGCCACTCCTATCCCATGCCGATCACAACTGATCCGAGTACCCCACTACAGGTTGCGTACGACATTGAGAGCCGCACTGCTCTGGGCCACCGGCATTATTTCTATCGTGTTGATATTCAGATGCTCCGGCTGCTGGATGATCCAGAATACAGTGTTGGCGATGTCCTCAGGAGCAATAGCTTTTACATCTTTGTACAGAGCTTCGACCGCTTCCATATTGCCATTGAGTCGTACCACCGAGAATTCAGTCCCAGAACACAGGCCGGGCTCGATATTGGTAACTCTCACATGGGTACCAGCCAAATCGGCGCGCAGATTCAAACTGAATTGTTTGACGAAAGCCTTGCTGGCTCCATATACATTACCTCCCGGATATGGGTAGGTCCCGGCGATCGATCCAATGTTGATGATCAGTCCGCTGTTAGCCTCAACCATCCCTGGCAGAACTCGATGAGTGACGAGGGCAAGACCGGTGATGTTAGTGGCGATCATGCGCTCCCAATTTTGTACATTGCTCTGCTGTGCACGCTCAATGCCCAACGCCAGCCCCGCATTATTCACCAGTATATCAATGGAGAACGGGGCCTCACTCACCTGCTCGAACGCCTTGTCGAGGGACAGCGGATCAGTGACATCCAGCGGCAGCGGGATGAACTGTTCGCCAAGCTCCTGCCGCAGGAGCAAGAGCTTCTCCATGCGGCGTGCAGCGCCTATGACCCGATAGCCTTCGGCAATCAGCCGATGACAGATTGCTTTACCAAAGCCGGCTGAAGCCCCGGTGACTAATGCAGTTCGCATACTATTCCTACCTTTGTTAGAAATATCGTTGGAAACTCAGGCCAGATACTTCACGCCAAGACTGGCGAACAAGCAGAGCATCGAAAATACCAGAGCTTTACGCACGACGTCATTGCCCTTACGAATTGCCAAGGCACTGCCCAGATGGTTGCCAAGGATGTTGCAGGCCACCAACGGCAAAGCAAGCAAATAAATCACCTTGCCGGCAATAACAAATGCCACCAGCGCCCCGATGTTTGAGGCAAAGTTGAATGTCTTGGAGTTTGCGGAACTGGAAACCAGGTCCATTTTGAGCAGGTAGTGAAAGGCAATAATAAACATGCTTCCTGTGCCTGGCCCGAAGAAACCATCATAGAAGCCAATAACCAAGCATGTCAGTGGCACCACAGTAAACAGCATTCCATGAGACAAGACATGTTCCTGTACTGGCCGATCTTTTGGTGTAAGAAAAATCAGAATACCAAAGGGGATCAAAGCAAGAATGATCTTACCGACAGTTTCCTGTGGAATTGAAACAATCAGGTTCGCCCCCAGATACGCGCCCAATAGCGAAAATGGGACGCCTACAAGAGCCACCTTCCAGACCATCTTGCTATTGACCAGAAAATTCCTTATCGCCGCAAGAGTTCCCAAGGTACTGACTAATTTTTCCTGGCCCAGTGCGACTTGCGGGGGCAGGCCAACGAGCAAAAAGCCCGGCACCAAGAACAAGCCTCCACCACCTGCGATGCTGTCGACAAAGCCAGCTATAAACGCAATAGTACCCAGCAAAATAATCGCAAATATCCAATGCTCAGCCCAATAGGCTCCTAGTAGTTCCATGGTAATACCTCTATAAGAAAAAATTCAGGAAAGGACTTCGTAAAGATGATCTGCACGCGCCAAGCGCACTCGGCTCAGGCTATTGACCGCGAACAAACGAATTAGCCAACGATCTGCATCGTCATTCTGCGGCTCGAAAGCATCCCGAGCGTGGAGTACCCGCTGGTTCTTGAAGATCATGAAGTCCCCAGGTAGCAAGAGATGCGGCTTATCGAACTTACGGGTTTCAAGCATCGTTCGCAGGACATCAAGCGCGTGTGCGGCAGGGGTATTTGTGCCGTACGTGTTTTCACTATCGAAACGACACAACCACTCGTTGCCCAACCCTCGGACCAACACAGCCAGGTTAGGCGTCGAACGACGATTACTGGCGAAAGAATCCGGGCGTCGCACTTCAAAATTCGGCAAACTCAGTTCATGCACAATAGAATCCGGAAGGCTGTTGAGGACTTCATCAAGATTGACTAGTGTGGTGTTGATTCGTGGGTCGCAGCGTATGCCGACGAACGACAAGTATTCCGGGCAGCACGAAATATCGCCGACAGCCTCAGACGACAACGGCAAATCTGGGTTGTCTACGTGGTAGGAAAACCGAAGACGGGAACCGTGAGAACTTTTCTGACTAGCTGATGCTCGTGAAGGAATCACATGCCGAAATAAACGACCGTCATTTTCACCTTCGTATACGACGGGGTGAATACCTAAAAGGCTTTGCAGCGAGAGGTTCACGAGGCAGGCAATGGGGGTGCTCTTCGGACTCAACACGCCAGAGTACGGTGTCGGCGGAGTATCACGATCTCGTGGGCAATTCCTTATCACCATTGCAGTAATCGCCGGGTCTTCAACGAATGTACGGATCTGGCGAGTTAGTTCGGCTCCAATTATGTCCTGGGCCTGCTCCTTAAGCTGAAAATAAATATCCTTGGTGGATTCAAAATCCAGCGGAGTCTGGCTTAACACCGTTTGCCATGCGCTGGAGGTGACCCATGGCAGGCGGATCTCCAACGTTGTCACAGACTCGGTGTCCTGATTGTGCTGTGTGCGTTCCATTTCAACTAAGTTTCCATATTTCGGTGCTCGACTCGCTTGATTTGCGGACAGCACTCCCTGTTGTTGTTTTTTGTGATTTAAATCACGTTTTTTTGCTTTGCCTCAAGCAGGCGCCATTAATGAATCGATCAATTCAACCTAATTGCATCGATTCAATTACTGTAATTGAATCGATTGCGGAAATTCAATTAATTTCTGTCACACTGATTTAACTAACACCTGCTTTGGTATTAATTTTTTGATTTTAAACTATTTATTTTTATTTTAATTCTCTGGTTACCTGCGGTTTTTGCGAGAATTAGGGTGGGCTAAGTAATGAAATCAAGGAAATATTCTGAAAATAGCTCGATAACCTTTAACGGGTTCCTCGATTACACCCATAACGCTTGCATATACTTTTATGCTAGGATTTGGCATTCATGAAGATATCTGGTGCTTTACCTATGTGGGTCCCTCAATACAGCGATCATGAGAAACCGGTTTACCTGATGATTGCCGATGCCCTGGAGCAGGACATCAATTCCGGGCGCCTGCAGCCTGACGAGCGGCTGCCAACGCTCAAGGATCTCGCTGGAACTTTGAAAGTCACTCCTGGGACCATTGGCCGTGCCTATGACGAAGCGGCCAAACGTGGGCTAGTGATTGGTGAGGTCGGTCGCGGGACCTTTGTCCTGCCTGCCCAAACCAAGGCTGCGCCACGCGCGATAGGCGAGCGCTCCCCCGAAGACAATGCACAGATTGATCTTTCAATAATTAAGCCTAGTGATGCCGACATAGACGGTTGGTTGCGGCAGTCAATTATTGAACTCGCGCACTCAGCGGATTTGGGCCGTGTGATGGACTACACCAGCGATGGTGGGCACGCAGTACACAAGCAAGCGGGGGCTCGTTGGGTGCAACGCAGTCTGCCAGATGCAACGTGGCAGCAGATCGTCCTCACTTCCGGAGCGCAGCATGGCTTGCTAGTGGCGATCAGTAGCCTATCGAAAACCAATGATGTGATTTTGTGCGAAGAGCATTGCTATCCTGGAATCATCTCTCTTGCTCATAGCCTCGATCGGCGACTGCAGGGCGTACAGATAGATGAATTCGGGCTACTCCCTGAGGCCTTCCGCGCCGCTTGCGTTGAGCACCGCCCAGCGTTACTAATTTGCGTAACCACCCACCAAAATCCAACTAATTCAATCATGCCCCCGGAGCGTCGCGAGGCAATCGCGCAGATTGCCCGCGAGCATGATGTATTCATTATTGACGATGATATTTACGGTTTTCTGGAGGTCCAGCCAGCGAGTAAACCGATTTCGGCCTATGCACCTGAGCGATCCATCTATTTGACGAGCCTTTCAAAGAGCATTCTTCCCGCGTTACGTATTGGCTACCTGTACGCGCCTCCTGAGACTCTCTCACGCTTGTCATCCATGGTCCGTAGCAGCGTATGGATGCCTTCGCCGATGATGGCACAGTTGGCCAGCAACGTGATCTGCAGCGGTATGGGTGAGCGATTAGTCAAAGCGCAGCAAGATGAGGCCGCTGCACGGCAGAGACTGGTCAAGGAAGTTCTTGGCAGTTATCGAATTTGCAGCCAGCCCAACAGCTTCCACGTTTGGTTGGAATTGCCCGAACCATGGACTTGCGATGAGTTTGCCAACTTGGCCCGTGCTCATGGGGTAATGGTCGTTAGCGGCAGCCAGTTCCTAGCACAGCGTACTATCGCCTCTAATGGCGTGCGAATTGCCTTGATGTCACCGAGTCGCGCCGAACTGAAGTTTGCGTTAACCACGCTGGCCAGCTTGCTAGCCTCTCCCGAACCACGCTTGTTTTACTAAAGCAGCGCATACATATAAGTAGCCGTCAGGCGACAGTTCGCCGGGGGAGGCCGTGTCCAATGGAGCTTCGATCCTTAGCCTGAATCAATCTTTGGGCATTTAAGGGGCTCTGCGACTGGTTCTACAGCTTTTCCACTGGGCATACTTAAAAAGTAACTTGCACTAACTCAGCAGACCCTCCGTCCTTCTAAGTGGGCAAGCTTGTCATCGAATGATAAGCCAAGCTGCACCCAATCAGTAACGCTGCTGTCAGGGCATTGAGCTGGCACGGTAGAGTGATAGAACAACTTCATATGTCCCTATATCTCCAGTCGTTTTCATACCGTAGGATGCCCCCGTTGAACGGCGAAAACAGGCACATTTGATTGGACATCGTGCCGGTGCTCTGCAGGGGGATTGATGCCGACCCATCGTGCGTTGGACAACCTGGCGTAAGTCCCCAGCTCTGCAGTTGCGTTGGCCGTTCAGGGCTGCGGCGCTGGAGATTGCGCGATGTCCCCATGATGATGTTTTGCATGATATCCCATCATCATAAGCAGGTGAAAAGCCGGAGAGGGGGAGGTAAGCGATTCCTGTAGAGAAAAAAAGATCCGATTTGCCCGTGAATTCCCGAGCCGACGCATATAAAATCAACATTCCGCTTGCCTTTCCGTCGGCATTGTGAACAGTGCGCCCACAAAATAAGCAGTTGAAAGCGTTAGAGAACTTTTTGCTATTTCGGGGGGTTGCCAAGGTGGGGGGTTTAGTCCATAATGCAGTCCATCGATTCGGCGGTAACGAAATAAATTACTTAAGAATCAGATGATTAGGATAAGCGATTTCAACATCGCCAACCAAAAGAACAAAACGAAGTGGGTGAATCACCGGCTTTGGCCTGAAAAGGCAAACAGAATAAAGGCGCGTTAACAAAGCGGTTATGTAGCGGATTGCAAATCCGTCCAGTCCGGTTCGACTCCGGAACGCGCCTCCAACTTTCCCGAGCCCGGGTGGTGAAATCGGTAGACACAAGGGATTTAAAATCCCTCGGCTTATGGCTGTGCGGGTTCAAGTCCCGCCCCGGGTACCAGGGAATAAAAATACCGAATAATCAAAGCAATAAGTAGTAATGTCGTAGACCGCCGAGAGGCGGTTTTTTTGTGCTTGAAATTCGTATTACACCTGCATTTTTCCTTTCTTATCATACCCATCCCCTTGGATTGCCAGCCTGTCTGCAGGGAGCCCCGCAGGGCTCCGAAGTACAACTCATAAGAAACCGAACGCCGCGGCGAGGATCCAACCGAAGACGCAGGAGACGCTGACGCCGATCAGGCCGGGCAGAATAAAGCTGTGGTTGATCACGAAGCGGCCGATGCGGGTGGTGCCGGAGCGGTCGAACTGGATCGCCGCCAGATCGCTGGGGTAGGTTGGCAAAATATAGTAGCCATAGCAGGCCGGCGCCGAAGCGACGATATAGGCCGGGTTGACGCCGATTGCCAACGCCACCGGCACCAACGCCGCCAGTGCGGCGGCCTGCGAATTGACGAATTTCGACACCAGCAGCAGGATCAGCGCATAGGCCCAAGGGTACTCTTTCACCAGCACGCCCAGCGTGGCTTCTATCTGCGCCAGGTGCGCGCCGAACATGGTTTCCGCCATCCAGGCGACGCCATACACCGCCACGATGGCGATCATGCCGGAACGGAACACCTCGTTTTTAGAGATAGACGCCGGGTTGGTGCGGGTAATGATGACGATCAGCGCCCCGGCCATCAGCATACACATCTGGATCACCAGGACCATGGAGAGCGGCTTGCCACCGAAGCTGGGCCGCAGGTCGGAAAAGGCTCCCAGCACCGCCACCAGGGCGATAGTGGCGAGGAAAATCCACATGGCGATCCAGTTGCTGCGCGGTAATACCCGGTCCAGCAGGGTGGCGGCGTCGCCATAGACGTAGCGATGGTTCTCCGGCACCGAGATGAATTTCTGGAACTCGGGATCTTTGTCCAGGTCTTTGCCGCGGAACCAACTGAAGATGCCGATCGCCAGAATGCCGCACAGGGTGGAAGGTATGGTGATAGACAGCAGATCGAGGAATTCCAGATGGCGGCCATTGAAGGTGTAGCTACTGAGCATCGCCACCAGTGAAACGACCGCCACTGAGACTGGGCTGGCGATAATGCCCATCTGCGCGCCGATCGAGCTGGCCGCCATCGGCCGTTCCGGGCGGATGTTATTTTTGATCGCCACGTCATAGATGATTGGCAAGATGGTGTAGACCACATGGCCGGTGCCACACAGGATCGTGAGAATGCAGGTGACGAACGGTGCGATGATCGAGACATAACGCGGGTTGCGCCGCAGCATCCGCTCGGCGATCTGCAGCATGACGTCCAACCCGCCTGAGGCCTGCAGGGTGGCGGAGGCCGCCACCACCGCGATGATCACCAGCATCACGTCTACCGGCGGTTTGCCGGGCTGCAGGTGAAAGCCGAACACCAGGATCATCAAACCGATACCGCCCAGTAACCCCAGCGCAATGCCGCCCTTACGTGCCCCATACAGCAAGCATGCCAATATAACCGCTAATTGCAGAAAGAAATCCATGATAGATACGCCTTAATAATGTTGAACTTAACTGCGTTCAGTTTCCGGCGGCGTTTACAGCAGAAAGTTGTTTTAAATCTAAAGGCGCTAAAAAACTGTGGTTATTAACTCTAAAGAGTGATGGCGGTCACGTTCAGAGAATCTGAAGAGCAGGCGGCTGACGACATCAGCACGAAAAAGCAAGTCAAGAGGTCAGACCTCTTCTATATAACCGGTTCACCACCAGAGGAGAGAGCAATGGATCCGACAAAAATGACGGGGTTGGCGTTATTACAGGCTGCGATGGCCGGCAAAATTCCACCGGCTTCAATCGCTGAAACGGTGCCCATGAAACCGGACGCGGTTGAAGAGGGGTATATCCGTATTGTGGCGCGAGCAGACGGGCGCCATCTGAATCCGTTGGGGGGCGTACATGGCGGTTTCGCCGCTACGGTATTGGACTCGGTGACCGGTTGCGCGGTGCACAGTACGCTGGGCGCAGGGATTGGTTATGGCACCGTCGATCTGCAGGTTAAAATGTTGCGCCCGGTGCCAAAGGAGAGTGATCTGATCGCCGAGGGGCGTCTGGTCTATGCGTCGAAAAATGTCGCTTTCGCCGAAGGCACGCTCAAAACGGCGGAAGGGAAGCTGCTGGCCTCGGCAACCGCCACGTGTTTTATCATTCGTCCTACCGATCAAGCCCCGCAATAACCTGCCTTTATCGGGCTTCGGGCTATCAACCCGGGGCCTGATGCATTTCTCTTCGGCTGCATACCTTGCTGCGCTACGATGACAGGCGCGATACGCCATTGTGGTCTAGTATTCTTGGGTAAAAATTTATCGGGGTGGTTATGCAGCCGTATAAAGAGGTTGAGTTTGATCATGAGCTTTGTCTGGCGATCGGCAAAGCCGTATTAGACGTGGTGGCGCAGGGGGAAGAAACCAGCGCTCCGGCGGTGATGAACGCGATTGAGCGCTCGGTGGAACAGGGGCTGAATGACGACGAAACCGCCATCGCCGACGACGCTCTGGATTTGATGGCTCGTCTCATCCACGGCTTCAGGTTCATTAATCTAGAGGGTGAAGAGGACAGTCCCCATGCATTGGTTGAATTTCAAGCGCTACAAGAGTGACGTTGCCAAACAGGCCGTGCCGCCGCATTTGAATGCGGCCGAATTTGCACGGCATTACGCCGATAAGCCGCAAACCGATACGGAAGAGTATCTTTCGCTCAGCGGGGAGATGTGCTGGGATGCGGTGGTGCTTTGTGCTCACCGTTCTGGCGCGCTCAGCAAGGCGAAATACAAGCAGTTGTGGCAGACGGTGTTCGATAAGCAATACAAACATTTCGTTAGCCCGGATGATACCGAGATCCGCACTATGGCCGATATGCTGCGCGCGCCGCAGGGATGTTTTATCGGCATATTCTCCCTGCGCGACGCGGCTGCGCCCCGTTTGCTGCATGCCATGATCGGTACCGGCGCGGGATTTGCCGCAGGCAATAAAAATCTTTGCATCGGCGTGGGGGGCGCGGTCGGCTGGGAAAATCTCAATCTGGCGCGCGATCTGCGCTGGCAGCCGGAAGGCGGTTTTTTACGCCAGGGTGATAACGAAGTGCTGCGCATTTTTTATCGGCCTTTCCCCGCCTGAGCCGGTCCGGATGCTTTTAGAGTAAAAAAACCGCCGTCTGGCGGTTTTTTGTTGGCGCGAATCCCCCTTATTTAAACCCGCCGTTGCGAATGAATTCAAGGCCAGCGGCGGTGATCCACGTTTGATGCGGGTCGATATCATAGTTGTTCTCGTCGATGTCGCTCATCACATAGGCCTGTATCAGCCCCTTGGTTTTGAGATAGGCGAAGGGATCGGCGAAGGCGTGCGGGCTGGTGGCGTCCTGCTTCCACAGTTCGTAGGTTTTCTCATCCAGCGTGCCGGGGTGATTGGCGGCCAGCCGGGTCAGGATTTGATTGTAGAACCCATAGTCGGTCATGATGCGGTCCTCTTTATCGCGAGCGACAGTCTCGGAAAATGACGTAACGTCTTTCAATCATAGCCGATGTTTGCTCGCTGCCTGCGTTATCGCGAACCCAGGTTATCCACGTTGGCTTTCGAACCAGTGAAACAGGCGCGAAATAGTGAGGCTGAGATCGCCGATGTTGAAGAGCGCGCCGAGCCATAGGGTTAGCATAACCAGGATGCCGATGATGACGGGAAGATCCATTTTGCCCATGAGAATGTTTTGCAGAGGTGACGGTGGCCACAAGGGTAACATCGTTTCCCGGCAGGATAAAATGTGCCGCCGTTATTTCGATTGTGCCGCTGCGGAATGGCGAAGGCCGGCCATCAGGATGACCGGCCGGGTTTCAACAGCCTATCTTGCCGCCAAACGGTCAGGCGTAGTGTCGGGCGATATGCTCGGCGGTGGCGATCGTCGACACATTAGTGGCGACGGAGGGAACGTCGGGGAAGATGGATGCGTCGACGACCCGAAGCCCGTATACGCCGTGTACGCGGCCCTGAAGGTCAACGACCGCCTTCGGTTCGCCGGCATTTCCCATCGGCGCGGAAGAGGTCGGGTGATGATAGGTATCCAACGTCGCCGCCATCGAGGCAAGAATGGCCTCGTCGCTGTCTGCAGCGGGCGCAAGCTCGCTGTGGATAAGCGTAGACAGCGGAGCGGTTTGCCCTATTTTTCGCGCCAGTTTAACCCCCTCCAGCAAGCGAACGCGGTCGCTCTCTTGCGCCAGGAAGTTAAGGTCAATGTGAGGGGCTGCCGCTGGATCGCGGCTTTCCAGCCAGACTCGTCCGGTGGATTGTGGCCGAGTCAGCGCCACCGCCAAGACAAAACCGACGCCGGTAGGGCTTTGGTCATGAGGAAACAGATGCGTCGCGGTAATGTGCAGATCGAGCTCTCCCGGTTCCGCCTGGCTGCTGTGGGTCCACAGCTTGGCACCGATAACCGGCGATTGGCTGCCGATGACATCGGGGCGGGCGGCGTAGGCATTGTAATAAAAGGGGTGATCGACCAGGTTTTCGCCGACGGGGAGATCGGCGACGACGGGGATCCCCAGACGCTTCGACTGTTGCGCAGGCGCGATGCCGGATCGCATCAAAACGGCGGCGCTACCGTAGGTTCCCGCGCTCAGGATCACTTCAACGGCATGGATTTCTTCGCCGCTGGCCAGGCGGACGCCGATCGCGTGCTGCCCGTCAAATATCACGCGGTCGACCAGCGTATCTGCACGGAGGGTAAGATTGTCTCTGGCGCGGGTTTTCTCATCCAGATAGGCCATGCCGGTGTTAACGCGTACGCCGTTGACGATATTCATCGGGTAGGGGCCGACGCCATTGGCTGAAGGGCCATCAAAATCGTCAATCGCGTCATAGCCGTTGGCGCGCGTGGCGGCGACGAAAGCGCGTTGCATTGGCGTGATGTCATCCAATGTGAGTTGCACGACGTGAAAAGGGCCGCTATCGCCATGGATTGCGCGGTCGTGCAGGCCATGACGAGTCTCCAGTTTTTTGAAGGCGGGCAGCAGGTCCTGATAGCCCCATCCCGGCAGATCCCAGCGGTTGAAATCTTCCGGACGGGCGCGGATCGCCACGGCACCGTTGACGCCTGAACTGCCACCCAAGACTTTACCGCGGATAGCGCCGATCGCGTGGCTGACATAGCCGGGTTCTGTCCGGTATCCCCATTCGAACTCCGGGTTGCCATTGGCGCCGAGGACGTCGCTGTCCGCGATGAGGCGCGGATAATCGTAGGGCGCGTAACTGTGCCCGGCTTCTAACAGCAGGACCCGGCGCGCAGGGTTTTCGCTGAGGCGAGCCGCCATCACCGCGCCGGCGGAGCCGCCGCCGACGATGACTACGTCGAAAGTAGGGGATGTCTCTCTGGTCCGTTGGGCCGGTTGTGATTGCGCCGATAATGCGGAAACCGATGTGGAAGCGCCGAGCGTGGCGGCGGCTGAAGCGACAAGCGTTTTTGATATCAGCTGACGGCGTGATAAGTCTTTCATGGCAGAGTCTCCAGAGCGGGCAGAAAGTGTGTGTTCTGCAGACTAAAACCCTGAAGCACAAGCAACAAGCAGGCGAAATTCGAACCTCGGGTTCGCGTTCTGCGAACCTTTCAGGTTGACGTCAGGAAAGAGGAGAGTGCGGTTTCCCAACTGGGCGTATGGCCAATGTGTTCACTCAGAAAGTCCACCAGCGCCTTGATCTTGGGGGATGCGCGTTTTGAACGGCGATAGACGGCGGAAATGTCGCCGCCGTCGGGTGAATAGGCGGCCAACACAATGCGCAGTTCCCCCGCGCGTATCGCGTCGGCGGCGATAAATGCGGGCAGGATGGCGAGGCCCAAACCGGCTTTAGCCGCCGCCAACAGGTGAAAAGCGTTATCGGTGCGCAGCCGTTTACCGATACGAAACGACCGGATTTCACCCTCGATGGGGAGCTGCAGCATGCCGGTCGGTTCGCGCTGAATATACAGCAACCCCTGGTGCTGTTGCAGGTGTTGCGGGTGTATCGGCGTGCCTTTCTGGGCAAGATAGGCTGGGCTGGCGCAAATCAAATGGCGGTTGGCGCAGATGCGCTGCGCGATCAGGTCGGAATCCGCCAAGGGGCCGATACGGATGGCGACATCGAAATTCTCCTGATTTAGATTGGCCAGGCGATCGCTGTACTCCACGTCCAGATTGAGGCTCGGGTACTGTGCCATAAAGGTGGATAACAGCGGTGCCAGATAGCGGATGCTGAACGCCATCGGCGCGGTTAACCGCAGCGGGCCCTGCAGTTGGCCGTGCAGTGTTCGCACCGACTCTTCGGCATCACTCACTTCGCTTAATATGAGAACGGCGCGCTGATAGAACAGGTGGCCGGCGTCGGTCAGCCCAAGCGTTTTCCCGCGTTCGAACAGCACAGTCCCAAGGCGCGTCTCCAACTGCTGGATGCGTCTGCTGACCACCGACTTGGTGGTGCCCAAGCGGCGGGCGGCGGCGCTGATGTTGGCGGCCTCGACCACGGCGATATAGGTCGCCATCTCCTGAAACTGATTCATTCATCTCTCCTTCGGCATCCGCCGGGTCAAGTTACCACTCTCTGCACGCCAGGCAAAAAAAACCACCCGGATGGGTGGTTTTTTGCTTGTCAGAGCGAATCAGTCCAGTTTGGGGTGCTGGTCGATCAGGATCTGTTTTTTCTTTTCCAGTTCGGCGATCTGCGCGTTGATGTCCTCGACTTTCTGTTCGATGTTGTCGTAGGTTTCCTGCAGCAGCTCTTTTGCCTCGGAGCGGTCAGAGGCGGCCGGCGTCGCGCCGCGCAGCGGCTTGTTGGCGGTTTCTTTCATGTACAGACCGGTGATAAGACCGATCACCGCAACGACCATCAGGTAGTAGGCCGGCATGTACAGGTTGCCGGTCGCTTCCACCAGCCAGGCGGCAACGGTCGGCGTCGCACCGGCGATCAGTACCGAAATGTTGAACGAAATCGCCAGCGCGCTGTAACGGATGTGCGTCGGGAACATCGCCGGCAGGATGGAGGCCATCACCCCGGTGAAGGAGTTGAGCAGCACCGCCAGCACCAGCAGGCCGACGAAAATCAGGCCGATGACGTTGCTGTTGATCAGAATGAAGCACGGGATCGCCAACGCCAACAGGCCGATGCTGCCACCGATAATGAACGGCTTACGGCCGATGCGGTCACTGGTCAGGCCGATCACCGGCTGCACGAACAGCATGCCGATCATGATGGCGATGATGATCAGAACGCCGTGATCTTCCGAGTAGTGCAGGTTATGCGAGAGGTAGCTCGGCATGTAAGTCAGCAGCATGTAATAAGTCACGTTGGTGGAAATCACGATACCGACACACACCAGCAAACTTTTCCAGTGTTTGGCCGCGATCTCTTTGAACGAGGTCTTTGGCGGATTTTCGATGGCGTTGCGATCCTCTTTCTCCATCTTGTCCACGTGCTGCTGGAACGCCGGGGTTTCTTCCAGCGCATGGCGCAGGTAGAGGCCGATCAGGCCGAGCGGCGCGGCGATGAAGAACGGGATACGCCAGCCCCAGTCGAGGAAGTTGGCTTCGCCGACGATGCTGGAGATCAGCACCACTACGCCTGCGCCCATCACAAAGCCGGCGATGGAGCCGAAGTCCAGCCAGCTACCCATAAAGCCGCGTTTGCGGTCCGGCGAGTATTCGGCGACGAAGATCGCCGCACCGGAATATTCACCGCCGACGGAGAAGCCCTGCGCCAGTTTGGCCAGCAGCAGCAGGATCGGGGCCCAGATGCCGATCGATGCATAGGACGGGATCAGGCCGATACAGAAGGTGCTGACCGCCATAATGATAATGGTGACCGAGAGAACCTTCTGGCGACCGAACTTATCGCCCATGGCACCAAAGAACAGACCGCCGAGTGGACGCACCAGGAAGGGCACGGAGAAGGTTGCCAGTGCGGCGATCATTTGCACGCCGGGAGAGGCGCCGGGGAAGAAGACCTGGCCAAGCGCATAGGCGACAAAGCCGTATACGCCGAAGTCGAACCACTCCATCGCGTTACCCAGGGCCGCCGCGGTGATCGCCTTCTTGAGTTTGCTGTCATCGATGATGGTGATGTCGTTAATGTGCATCGGTTTATGTCGTTTTTTTCTTAACTTCATATAATCATCCCTTAATGAATTATTCGTTGTTCGTGAAAGCGTAATCTCCGTTCACTGTTGTTTTCGAGTTATCAAATCGGCTAATCGAATCGCGGTTCAAGACGATTCATTATCCACATTTAAGTTGGGATGTGGATCACAAAATACCGTCGTTTATGCCGAGGTTATGTCATTTAGGTGACTAATTATTTTGCATCTATAGCTTAACGTTATATCTTGCGGCGATCAAATCCAGCAGTTTAACTTAAGTGTTTGCACCGATTTGGTGCGAGAATGGTCTAATAAATGTGCGATTTGACGATTTTTCGTCTAATTGGTCATGTTTTAAGTATAGAGAGTACGGGAGATAAAACAGGAAAAATTGATGTGTTTGCCGTCAAAAAAACGCCTGACCCACTGGCCAGGCAGTTTGGATTAAGGTACCGATGAACCGCCGAATTCGAGATAGATTTTCGCCAGATTCTGGTACTGCGCGAAGCGGTTTTCATCCACCGACAGTTCCGCCTGACGGCGTTGTTCCTGAGCATTCAGCCAGTCGGTAATGGTGACGGCGCCCTGTCGGTAACGCACCTCGTTCAGCCGTTCCGATTTACGCGCCAACGCTAATGAGGCGCGCAACTGCGTCTCCTGCGCCAGCAGCTGCGTGCGCAGTGACAGCGCGTTGTTCACATCGCCCATCGCTTTGTACAGCGCCTGCTTGAAGGCCAGAACTTGCTGTTCATAATCGTTGCGGGCGATCTTGATCTCCACGCCCATTTGCCGCCACTGCAGGAACGGCAGCGTCAGGCCGGCGCCGAGGCTGCCCGTCGGGTTGCGCAGGAATTCCAGCAGCGCGCCGCTGCTGGCGCCCAGTGAACCGGTCAGGCTGAACGCAGGATAGTATTGCAGACGTTTTTCATCGACGTTGGCCAGGGCGGCGCGCAACCGCAGCTCTTGAGCGCTGAGATCCGGGCGACGGCTCAGGACGCTAGCGGGAATGCCGGTGTTGATCTGCGGCATCGCCGTCGTCGGCAGGCGCACGGGCGCGATGGTGGCCTGGCCTGATGGCGCGCCCAGCAGCACCGCCTGCTCGTTCAGCGCCTGTTGACGATCGTGTTGTAACGCCAGCAGGCTGCGTTCCTGCGCCAGCAAGTTTTGTTCCGCGTTCACTACGTCCAGCGCCGAGATGCTGCCGGCCTGATAACGGGCGTTGGCCAGCCGCAGCGTCGTTTTGGCATAGGCGATGCTCGCCTGGCTGACGCTGATTTGTTGATTGAGAAAACCGATGCGCCAGTAGTTGGTGGCGGCGTCGGCCAACAGTTTCAGGCGCGCCGCCTGCAGATCCTGCACGGAAGCCTGGCTGCTCCACTCGGCGGCGTCGCGCTGGCGCGCCAGCTTGCCCCACAGATCGACTTCATAGCTGGTGGTGAGCGACGCGTTGCTGGTTTTATTCCACGCGGAGGACTCGGACAGCGGGCGATTGATACCGCTGCCTAATGAGGCGCTGATGCCGGGCGCGGTGCTGATGCCGACGCGTTCCGCCTCGAGCTGCGCGCGGTAAACGCGCAGTACGGCGGCGGCCAGATCGTTATTGCTCGCCATCACCTGTTGCAGCCAGCGATCGAGCTCAGGATCGTGGAAATCGCGCCAGTCGAACGGCGTGGGCGCGGCGTTGTGGGCGTCGTGCTGCCAGCTCGTCGGATAGTTGACCTGCGGCGCCCGGTAGTCGCTTTTCAGGGCGTTGCCGCAGCCGGCGGTGAGCAAGGCGACGAGGCTTAGCGCCAGGGGAGATAAAATTTTCATGGGTTACTCGCTGGCCAATGAAACGACCGGATCCATCCTTGCCGCTTTACGGGCGGGGAGATAACCGAAGATCATGCCGATTAAAGTTGAACAGAAAAACGCCGTCGCGGCAGCTTGCCAGGAATAGATGGCGGTGAACATACCGCCCGCCAGCGAGGTGAACAGCGACCCGGCGGCGAACGACAGCGCGATGCCCAATGCGCCGCCGATCAGACAGACCAGCACCGCCTCTATCATGAACTGTTGCATGATGTCGCTGCGCCGCGCGCCGACCGCCATGCGCACGCCGATTTCGTGGGTGCGTTCGGTCACCGAGACCAGCATGATGTTCATCACCCCCAGGCTGCCGATCACCAGCGCGATTGATGCCACCATCAGGATCAGCAGGCTAAAAGTCATTGACGTGCGTTCGATGGACTTTCGGATTTTATCGAAGTTGTACAAACGGAAATCTTTTACGCCGTGGCGCTGGGTCAACAGCTGTGTGATAGCGGTGACGGCCGATTCGCTGGCGACATTGTCCTTTAGGCGAACGGTGATGCCGCTGAGCGTCGGTTTGCCTACCATGCGATACATGACAGTGCTGTAGGGCATCCATACAGTGATGCGATTGGGCGCGTAATTGCGATTGCTTTTAGCCACACCGATCACCCGGGCCGGCACCGAGCCGAGAAACACGATCTGGCCGAGCGGCTCGACGCCGAAATCGCCGAACAGCGCCTGGCGCGCATTGTCGTCGATGATCACTTCCTGCAGCGCATTACGATCGTCGCGGAAAGTCACGCCTTGTAACAGCTCGACGCCGTTAACGCGGAAATAGTCGCGCCCGACGCCGGTGATCGAGGCAGTGGCGGACTTGCTGCGAAAACGGATGCTGTCGGAGGCGTCTACTTCCGGGCTGACGCTGTCGACGAAGCTTTGCTGTGCCAGCGCGTCGGCATCGGCCGGCACCAGGGTGCGGATGCTGTCGATGGCGTCGTCGAAGAAATCGCGGCCCGGATAGATGCTTACCACATTCGTGCCGAGATCTTTGAGGTTTTCCAGCGTGCGCTGTTTGGCGCCTTCGCCCAGCGCCACTACCGTGACCACGGCGGCGATGCCGAAGATGATGCCGGTCATGGTCAGCGCGGTGCGCAGACGATGAGCGTTCATCGCCTTCAACGCCATGTGCAGCGATTCGCGAGTGCGGTCGATCAGGCGTTGCCAGCCGCTTTGCCGGCTGCGGTTCGGCGGCGGCAACGATGGGCCGGACGCCGACTTGCGGCCACTGTCAGCGATGATCTTGCCATCTTGCAGTTCGATGACGCGCTGCGCATGTTGCGCCACTTTCATATCGTGGGTGACGATCACCACGGTGTGGCCGCGCTGATTCAGTTCGCTCAGGATCGCCAGCACTTCCTGGCCGGATTGGGTGTCCAGCGCGCCGGTCGGTTCGTCCGCCAGGATGATCTCACCGCCGTTGATCAGCGAACGGGCGATGCTGACGCGCTGCTGCTGGCCGCCGGAAAGCTGGCCGGGTTTGTGGTCTTCGCGTCCCTCAAGCCCCAACCGCGCCAGCAATTGCGCCGCCCGCTGCCGCCGCTGATCGCGCCGGGCGTTGGCGTAGATAGCCGGGATTTCGACATTGCCCAGCGCGCTGAGATCGGGCATCAGGTGGTAACGCTGGAAAATAAAGCCGATATGCTCGCGGCGCAGGCGGGCCAGTTCGTCCGGCGACAGGTGGGCGGCGTTCTGGCCGCTGATGTAGTAATCGCCGCGATCCGGCACGTCGAGGCAGCCCATGATGTTCATCAGCGTCGATTTGCCGGAACCGGAGGCGCCGATGATCGCCACCAGCTCGCCGGCGGCGATGGTCAGATCGATGTCTTTCAATACCGTCAGCGCCTGGCCGCCGTTGGTGTAGGTTCGGCTGATGCCTTTTAGTTCGATGATCGCGTTCACAGGAAGATGCCATCCTCAGCCGATTTGGCGGCGGGCTGCGACAGCACCACGGTTTCACCGGCTTTCAGGCCGCTGAGGATCTGAATGTCGACATTGTTGGTGATGCCGGTGGTCACTTTGCGCGTTTCCAGCCGCTGGTCTTGGGTCAGCACCTGCACCTGCTGCTCTTGGCCATCGATTTTATGCACCGCCTGGATCGGCACCAGCAGGGTGTTCTTCGCGTCGCCGAGCAGCAAGGACACCTGCGCGGTCATGGCGATGCGCAGGCGGTTTTCCGGGTTGGGCACGTCCAGCAGCGCGTTGTAATAGACCGAGGCGTTCGAGGTGCCGGAGCCGGAAGCAGAGCTGGTCCCGGCGAGCGAGTCGTCTTTCATCACCGATTCCGGTGCCAGCTCGATGGTGCGCAGCGTGGCGTCGTACCGCTTATCCGGATCGGAGAAAATAGTGAAGTACGCCTTTTGTCCCGGCGAAATGCGGGTGATGTCGGCTTCGGAGATCTGCGCCTTGATGGTCATCATATCCAGCCGCGCCAGCTTGACGATGGTCGGTGCACTTTGGCTGGAGTTGACCGTTTGTCCCTGCTGCGTGACCACGGCGATAACAATGCCGTCCATCGGCGCAACCACGCGGGTATAGCCCAGATCGATTTTTTTCTTTTCGACTTCGATCTGCGATTGCACCAACTGCGCATTGAGCGCCTGCAGATCGGCGCGAGTGGTGGCGAGCGAGGCTTCGGCGGTCTCGAAGTCTTCCCGCGAACTGGCTTCGTCGTTCAGCATGCGGCGCTGGCGTTTAAAACGCGACTCCGCCTGTTTCAGCAAGGCCTGTTTGGCTAACATATTGGCTTTGACTACGTTCAGCGCCGCCTCGGCGTTGCGCAGATCGTTGCGCTGTTGCAGATCGTCGATGTCGGCGATCGGTTGCCCTTTGGTGACGCGATCGCCCAGCTTGACCTTCAGCGATTTGACTTCGCCGGAGACGCGGGCGCCGACGTTGACGCGTTCGATGGCATCCAGCCGCCCGGTGGCCAGCACGGCGTTTTCGATATCGCCCAGGCGGGCCGGCGCGGTAACGTAATCCTGCTGAGGCGGGCGTTGCCAAAAAATGGCCAGCGCGACGGCGACGGCGATGAAAACGATGGCGGCGATCAACGCCAGACGGCGGGAGGGGAGTTTCAGTGATGACATACCCAGGTTTTCCATAACGATAAAAGCGGCGGTTCCAGTCTGCCATCATGGCAGCGCCAGCTTGAACTGGCGCTAAACGTGAGGCGCTTTCCCGCTGGAAAGGGAATAGTAAAGGCTTTCCCGCTAAAGATCACGGCGAGTTATTATCCACCACGTGTGCAACCGGCTGCGTTGGGCGTTATACTGGGTAAAAAACCAGTATTCATTCATCAGCAGGATAACACCACCGCCATGATGCCAAACCGCCTCGAGCCAGAACTCGACATTTACCAATACCCGGAGCACCTGCGCGCCTGCCTGGCGCCGTTGCCCAAAGGGCCGGGCGTGTATGTGTTTCACGGTCAAAGCGAGAGCCTGCCGCTTTACATCGGTAAAAGCGTCAATATACGCAGCCGGGTGATGGCGCACTTCCGCGCGCAGGACGAGGCTAAAATGCTGCGCCAAACCCGGCGCATCAGCTTTATCGAGACCGCAGGCGAGTTGGGGGCATTGCTGCTGGAGGCGCAATTGATCAAACAGCAACAGCCGCTGTTCAACAAACGTCTGCGGCGTTCGAAACAGCTGTGCGCGCTGCGCTTGCAGGCAGATGCGGTGACGATTGCTCACGCCAAAGAGATCGACTTCGCCGTCACGCCCCACCTCTACGGGCTGTTTGCCAATCGCCACGCCGCGCTGGAAAAGCTGCGCGCCATTGCCGACGAGCATCGTTTATGTTACGGCAAGCTGGGGATCGACAAGCTGCCGGCAGGGCGAGCCTGTTTCCGCTACAGCCTGCGCAAGTGCGCGGGCGCCTGCTGTGGCGTGGAGTCGGCGCAGGAGCATGCGCTGCGGCTCGGCGCGGCGCTTGAGCAGTTACGCATCGCCTGTTGGCCGTTCGCCGGGCGCGTGGCGCTGGAGGAGCAGGGCGAGACGCTGCGTCAGTACCATGTGATCCACAATTGGTTTTATCTGGGCTCGGTCGGCGATCTGGCGCAGGCGGAGCGGCTACAGAGCGCGGCCAGCCATTTCGACAGCGATGGCTACAAGATTTTGTGCAAGCCGCTCATCGCTGGCGATTACCCGATTATTGAGCTGCCGTAAGGCCATCATGCTGGTGATAACCTAAGATTTATCCGTAAAGTCAGGGCATTATGCTAAAAAAGCTTGAATCCATAATGTTGTTATGGATAATGGCGCCCCGAAGCGAAGGAACGCGCTATTAACTCAGTTGGCAGAGTGATTGGTTTTATAATGGCTTGTTTTGGCTTGAAAATTGATAGACGCGGGTTCGAGTCCTGCATAGCGCGCCAGCTTTCTTTCTTCGTCTCATCGCGCTTACCGTAAAGCGCACCCGGGTTGATTTGCACTATCGGCTCCTCGTTGGGATTTTCGGGTGTGCTTTACCGTAACCGCTGGCTTTCCTTCCTCTTTCTCTTTCGATCCTTTGCTAAACTGTAATCAGGCAGGCTTGCTGCCCGGCAACAGGAGGTCGATATGTCTCACTCCGATCAACTGCAGGAACTCTTGCAACGCGTCGCCGCCCTCGAGGCGAGAGAGAAAGCGCTGACCGCCGCGTCCAACGCTTATCAGGCGATTATCACCACCATGTTAGGCAATATGGAGAAGACCGAACGTGATCGGATCATCGCGATGATCGATCAGGCCCATGAAATCGCCTACGCCCGCGCCATTCAGCGCAGCAACGAACCGCAAAAGCAGAAAATCAAACAGGCTGACGATGTGGCCCAGCGCATGTTCATGTTTGCGCAAGGCAAGGCCGCTCAGCCGCGCTGAAGCCAAACTATAACAGTTGCCATCATTAAGTTGGCTAACTGATCTACCCGGCAAAACTGTACTTGTGTTACTTTTAGCAGCGAGATTTGATGGCAATGCTGTTTCCAGCATAAGGTTGTAACGATGGACGCGATTAAAAGCATCTTGGTTAAAGAGATTGAGCAGATCAATCGGCGCGAAGGGCGTGACGGCAAGCCGCGCTTCAACAGCGAATTCGCCCGTACTCACCGCTATTTGTGCCTTGCCATGTTCGCCGGCTACTTTGCGGTGATCGCCGTGATGTATCAGGTGCCGTACATGGGGGTGTATGCCTTCCTGGGCTTCACCGCCTTCGTGCTGTTCATGTTCGCCATGCTGCTGATCGAGATCCGGCCGGTCTACCGCTTCGAGGACATCGGGGTACTGGATCTGCGGGTTTGCTACAATGGCGAATGGTACTTCACGCGCGCGCTGTCGCCTTATGCGGTGCAGCAATTGCTGGATGAGCCCTCCATCGGCGCCGCGCTGAAACAGAAGATGCGAGTCATCATCGGCAACAAGGGCGAAATCGACTTCTACGACGTGTACGATATGGCATACGGAAAAAAGCCGCAGGATGAGCCACCGCAGCTGGCGGCGGCAAACTGAAAGGTTTCCGGCCGGCGGCTTGTCGATTATACTCAGCGTTTGAACATGAAGCAGAATAAGGACCAAGCGATGAGTGATGATATTTTCGATTTTGATATCGATGCCGAACTGGCGAAAGCCGAAGAAAAAGCGGCGCAGAAGGTAAAAGAGGTCCCTGAAATCCTCGAAGACGAAGCGGACTGCGAAGGTTGCAAGATCTGATCGCCTGACCCATAAAAAAAACCGCCGCGGCGGTTTTTTTTATGTCTGAGCGTCGCGTGGCATCAATCCAGCACGAATCCCCAGATCAGGAACGCCGCCACCAGAATCAGGCAAAGCGCGGACACCGTCACCAGTATTTTCCCCAGAATGTCTTTTTCTTGTTCCTGCTGCGTCACGTTAAAATTATCCAATTAAAAGTCTATGGACCAAACCGGCGATGCTGAGATCGGCTGCCGCTACACCCAGCGCCATGAGCATCATCACCGAAAGAAATCGAGTCTTGCCGTTCACACCCTTAATCCCTGTGGGCGCCGCTGTTAAGTTTTTATATCAAAGGGATATAATTCAGCGGCGCCGAATCGCATACATCGTGATAGTGATTAAGAACGTTCTTAAGGCCAGAAGTTCCCTCATCTGATAGCGCCGCTGTGCGGCAGCGTCAGTCGGTCACGATCCTGACGCCTATCTTGCTGACTTGATTGCCGTCCATTTCTGCAATGGTCCAGGTCAGGCCGTCCCACTCCACCTGGTCGCCGATCACCGGTTCGCCGCCGATCAGCTGAATGACGAACTGCCCCAGCGTCTGCTGCTCGTCCACGTCGTCTTGCAGGTTGAGGCCATAAACCTGTGAGATGTCGCTCAAACGGGCGTCGGATTGCAGGATAAAGTCGCCGAAGAAGCGTTCGTCGAGCGTCACGGCCGGCGCTTGGCTAAACAGTTTGCCGAGGATCGGCAGATCGTGCTCATGGCCGATAACGCACAGGATATCGTTCTCGCGCAGCCGGGTACTGCCGCTAGGGTGCAGCAGCTCTTTGCCGCGGAACAGGGCGGCGATGCGGGTATTGGGCGGCATTTTCAGCTCGCGCAGCGCGGCGCCGACGCACCAGTTTTCCGCCGAAAGCTGATACACAAACTGTTCCCACTGGTTTTCCGGGTGCACGTCCAGCCCAACGCGGGAGATCGGCGTCAGCGCCGGCGGCACGATCACCTTGGCCTTTTTGGCGGCGAAAGACAGCGTGGTGCCTTGCAGCAGCAGGGAGACCAGCACCACGAAGAACGCCACGTTAAAGAACAGCTGGGCGTTGGGCAGCCCGGCCATCATCGGGAACACCGCCAGGATCACCGGTACCGCGCCGCGCAGGCCAACCCAGGAAATAAAGCCGCGTTCGCGCAGGGTAAAGCTGCGGAACGGCAGCAGGCCGATAAACACCGACAGCGGGCGTGCGAACAGGATCATCCACAGCGACAGCAGCAGGGCAGGGATGGCGATCGGCAGCAGCTCATGCGGGTTGAGCAGCAGGCCGAGTACCAGGAACATGCCGATCTGGCTGAGCCAGGCCAGGCCATCGAAGGTTTGCACGATGCCGTGACGGTTGCGGATTGGACGGTTGCCCAGCAGCAGACCGCACAGGTACACCGCCAGAATGCCGCTGCCGTCCAGCGCGGTAGTCAGCGCGAAAATAAGAATGCCGCCGCTCACCGCCAGCAGCGGGTAGAGACCGTCCGCCAGCTTGATGTGGTTGATCAGCGTCAGCAGCAGCCAGCCGCCGCCGAGACCGAAGACGATGCCCATGCCGAACTGCTGCATCAGATGCAGCGGGAAGGTCCAGCTTAGCGCGGTTTCCCCGGCGGCGATCATCGCAATCAGCGTGATGGTGAGAAATACCGCCATCGGATCGTTGCTGCCGGATTCGATCTCCAGCGTAGCGCTGACGCGTTCGTTCAACCCTTTGCCGCCCAGCAACGAGAAGACTGCGGCGGCGTCGGTGGAACCGATGATGGCACCGATCAGCAAGCCCTGCAGCAGATCGAGGTTGAACAGCCAGGCGGCGGCCATGCCGGTTAGGCCGGCGGTGATCACCACGCCGACGGTGGCGAGAGACAGTGCTGGCCACAGTGCCACGCGGAACGAACTGACCCGGGTGCGCATGCCGCCGTCGAGCAGGATCACCGCCAACGCGAGGTTACTGACCAGATAAGCGACCGGGTAATTGCTGAAGACGATGCCGCCGGGGCCGTCGACGCCGGCCAGCATGCCGATCGCCAGGAAGATCACCAGGATCGGAATGCCGAGTCGGGAAGAAAATGAGCTGAGCAGAATGCTTGCCCCCACCAGCACGGCACCGATGACGAACAAGCTGTTAATGGTGCTGGCATCCAAAATTTCGCTCTCCTGAGGCTGGGGATAGGGGGCACTGCGCGTGTGCCGATGATAACGTGTTTAGTGGGTAAAACGCCAAGGCTGATTGTGAAAACAATCGATCAATTATTGCCCTTTGGTACGATTAAACTAAGAAAGTGAGGAGAAGAGGGGAAATTCTGCCTTTTATCCAACATTATCAGGCTGCTGTATTTTTGCTGTGGCAACAATGATCGAGCGGCTCGGAGGAAAAACCATTAAGCCCGCGCAGGCAGGCTTAATGGTTTGCAGGCGCGGTAGGGTTAGTGGTCGAGCGATTCCAGCGCCCGTTTGATCAGCTCGGTGGCCAGCTTGCTTTCCGCTTCAGAAATGCCGTCGAGATTAAAGTTGGAGAGCTCAGCGACCAAAACGCTGCGTTCTTTGCCGCTGATTGAGGCGTCCAGCGCGGACAGCAGCCTGCCGAGGATCTTCAGCAGGGTAGCGTTTTCCGCTACGGCTTCCTGAGCCGGGGTGTTCTTATCGGTCATTCAAAATCCTCTCTGTCGTGACGGAAGGGAGATGCAGCTAACGCCATCGAATGAATTAAACGATCGCGCAGCCCTTCGGGGGTGTCGAGCCCAATCACTACCGTAAGGCAGGGATATGGATTTTTACTTATGCATTGCAGTTATAACGACTAGGTAATCTATGCTACCGTATCACTGTGCCCTAACGGGCGACGCCAGGCTGAGCAATGTGTGCTCTGTATGCAAACGACCAGTATAGGCTTTCTGCGCGGCGTTAATATGACAGAAAACCCCTGCGAACGGTCAGGTTTACAGGGGACAAGGTTATTGCGGCTTGCCGGAGAACAGGAAACGCAGCACCGGAATGCGCTTGTGCAGCTCATATAACGCGAAGGCCAGCGAGAACACAAACAGCAGGCCCAGCAAAAATCCCAACAGGTTATTGCCGATATACGGCGTCACGAAAGCGCCATATATCAGGGTCAACGGGTGGTGCACCAGATATATAAACAGCGAGGCGTTGACCAGATAGGTGATGCGCGGCGAGTGATAATTCAGCAGGTTATGCCCGAAAGAGAACACCACATTGGTCATCAGGATCCCCATTAGGGTTTTGATCACCACTTCCAGCTCGAACATATAGCTGCTGTGCGCCAACAGTTTCTGGTTCAGCATATATGCGATAAACAGCAGCAGCGAGCCGAGCAGCGCCAGCGGCGAACGACGCAGAAAAATCTCTTTAAGCCACACATACTTAAACGCATAGGCGCCGAGGATGAAGAACGGCAGGTAGAACATCGTCTCCATCACCACGAAATTGAACAGGCCATTGGATAATAGCTGCGGCGCGAAAATTAAAATAATACGGTGCGCGGCCGAATAGCATACCGCATAAATAAAGAAACACAGTGAGACATTTCCTAATCCACGCATTCTGTTTATTAACGGTGGAATAGGATCGCGGGTTTGACGCTTGATTTTGCGGAACAGATAAAAGCAGGCGAAGGTCAACAATGACAGGGTCAATAAGAACCACAGATGAGACACCAATTCCCAAACTGTTACATTTATTTTCTGATAGAGAGAAAACTCGTCCCAGCCGTTTAATTTATCGGTGAAATATTTCAGCATGAAAAATTGCGGCACCGTAATTAGCGGGATGGAGCTCAACAGCGGGATCGCCACCCGCTCCAGCCTGACCTTCAACCACTGATGGCGCTCGTAGCGCTCGTAGAGCATGTAGGAGAAGTA
The DNA here is from genome assembly GCF_051803255.1 of Serratia bockelmannii. Classification (NCBI taxonomy): domain Bacteria; kingdom Pseudomonadati; phylum Pseudomonadota; class Gammaproteobacteria; order Enterobacterales; family Yersiniaceae; genus Serratia; species Serratia bockelmannii. The sequence continues at coordinate 1,922,154 of NZ_CP196512.1, forward strand.
GCCGGAGATCACGAAGAACACCTGCATGCGGAAAGCGTGGATGAAGTCGTTCAGCACCGTGAGCGAGAAGGAGGGCGACGCGCTGTTCACCGCCCAGGCGTGGCTGGAATAAATCAGGGAGAGGTGAAACGGAATGCCGAGCAACATCAAATAGGCTCGGATCGAATCGAGGAAAAACTCGCGCTGTTTGCTGCCTTTAGTCATAGATTACCGCTGGTGATTTAATCGAGAGTTCATTAACACGCTTAATAAGTCGTCAAACGTTAAATTGTTATCCGGAACCCTACTATAGCCCCCCGCATTTTTCCATAGCGTCTTGTTGCGCGGCTTGCTACGCTGGTGTTCCATCAGCTGCTTAAACAATGAGCCGTAAACATGAACCATCCATTTATCATGTTGTCGGAAAGCTGAGTAATCCATTAATATGGATTTAAATGATTTGAGCACACGAATAGGGGGGGATGTGCTAGTTAATATATTATCCGGACAACCACGCGCCGCGAGCGTTCGTTGGTTAGGTGCTACCGTATTGTTCACGCTGTTCAGTTCGCCGGCATGGGCCTTTTCTATTGATGATGTCGCCAAGCAGGCGCAGGATCTGGCGGCGAAAGGTTTCGAAGCCCCGAAGAGCAACCTTCCTTCTCAGTTCCGCGAGATGAAGTTCGCAGACTATCAGCAGATTCAGTTCAATCACGATAAAGCCTATTGGAGCAAGCTGAAAACCCCTTTCAAGCTTGAGTTTTATCATCAGGGGATGTACTTCGATACGCCGGTGAAAATCAACGAAGTCACCTCCACCAGCGTAAAACAGATCAAGTACAGCCCAGATTACTTCAACTTCGGTTCGGTCAAACACGACCCTGAATCGGTGAAAAATCTCGGTTTTGCCGGCTTCAAGGTGCTTTATCCGATCAACAGCGCCGATAAAAACGATGAGATCATGAGCCTGCTGGGCGCGAGCTATTTCCGCGTGGTGGGTAAAGGGCAGGTTTACGGGCTTTCCGCTCGCGGCCTGGCTATCGACACCGCTTTGCCGTCCGGCGAAGAGTTCCCGCGTTTTCGCGAATTCTGGGTTGAACGTCCGAAGCAGGGCGACAAGCACCTGGTGATCTACGCGCTGCTGGATTCCCCGCGTGCCACCGGCGCTTACCGCTTCACGGTGATCCCGGGCCGCGACACCACCGTGGACGTCGAGTCTAAAGTGTTCCTGCGCGACAAGGTGGGCAAACTGGGCCTGGCGCCGCTGACCAGCATGTACCTGTTCGGGCCGAACCAGCCGTCACCGACGCTGAACTACCGCCCGGCGTTGCACGATTCCAACGGTCTGTCTATCCATGCCGGCAACGGCGAGTGGATCTGGCGTCCGCTGAACAATCCTAAACACCTGTCCGTCAGCACCTATACCGTTGAGAATCCGAAAGGCTTCGGTCTGCTGCAGCGCGGTCGCAACTTCAAAGAATATGAAGATCTGGACGATCGTTACGATCTGCGTCCGAGCGCCTGGATCGAACCGAAGGGCGACTGGGGCAAAGGCAAGGTCGAGCTGGTGGAGATCCCGACGGCGGATGAAACCAACGACAACATCGTCGCGTTCTGGACGCCGGATACCTTGCCGGAAGCCAAAAAGCCGCTGACGCTGAGCTACCGCCTGAACTTCACCCGCGATGAAGACAAGCTGCATTCGCAAGACATCGCCTATGTGGCGCGGACCATGCGTTCGACCGGTGACGTGAAGCAGTCCAACCTGATTCGCGAGCCAGACGGCAGCGTGGCTTTCCTGGTCGACTTCGTTGGCCCGGTGCTGAAAGGACTGGATGCCAATACCCCGGTTGCCTCTCAGATCAGCATCGGCGACAATGGTGAAATGGTAGAAAACAACGTCCGCTATAACCCAGTGACCAAAGGCTGGCGCCTGACGGTGCGTCTGAAAGTGAAAGACGACAAGAAGCCGGTAGAAATGCGTGCGGCGCTGGTCAATGGCGATAAGACTCTGTCGGAAACCTGGAGCTATCAGCTACCTGCCAATGAATAAGCCTACTCAACCCGCCCAGGATTATCTTGCGGCGTTGCCTCTGACCGCTGAGCGGTCAGAGGCGCTCAACCCTCAAACGGCGGATGACGCTCAGGCTCTGGAGGCGCTCCATCGGCAGATGGGCGCCGCCGACGCCAACGTCAATAGCCTGTCGGCGGATGACGTGGCGCTGGCCTCGGTCAAACCGCGTATCGAAAACGCCTGGCCGGATGCGGTCAGCGATGACGACTTCGATACCGACGCCGAAGGGCGTGCCATTCTGAAGGCGACGCCGCCGATCAAACGCACCACCATGTTCCCGGAAGCCTGGCGCACCAACCCGGTGGCGCGCTTCTGGGATTCTCTGCTGGGGCGTTCGCCGCACAATCGGCACGCCACCAAAGAGGAAGCCGCGGCCGAGAACCGCTGGCGTGTCGTCGGCTCCATGCGCCGCTATGTGCTGCTGGTGCTGATGCTGGTGCAGACCGGCATCGCCACCTGGTACATGAAAACCATCTTGCCTTATCAGGGCTGGGCGCTGATCGATCCTATCGCCATGTTGGATCAGGATCTGATGCAGTCGGTCTTGCAACTGCTGCCGTATGTGCTGCAAACCGGCATTCTGATCCTGTTCGCCGTGCTGTTCTGCTGGGTCTCGGCCGGTTTCTGGACCGCGCTGATGGGCTTCCTGCAGTTGCTGATCGGCAAGGACAAATACAGTATTTCCTCTACCATCAAGGGCGATGAGCCGATCAACCCGGCGCACCGCACCGCGCTGATCATGCCGATCTGCAACGAAGACGTCGAACGCGTGTTCGCCGGCCTGCGTGCGACCTATGAGTCCGTCGCCGCGACCGGTCAGCTGGAACACTTCGATATCTACGTGCTGAGCGACAGCTACGATCCGGACATCTGCGTGGCGGAGCAAAAGGCGTGGATGGAGCTGTGCCGCGATGTCGACGGCCACGGCCGCATCTTCTATCGCCGCCGCCGCCGCCGCGTAAAACGCAAGAGCGGCAACATCGACGACTTCTGCCGTCGTTGGGGCGGTGAGTATAGTTACATGGTGATCCTGGATGCCGACAGCGTAATGAGCGGCGAATGCCTCACCGGGCTGGTGCGTTTGATGGAAGCCAACCCGAACGCCGGCATTATCCAGTCGGCGCCGAAGGCGTCCGGTATGGATACCCTGTATGCGCGCGTGCAGCAGTTCGCCACCCGCGTTTACGGGCCGTTGTTCACCGCCGGCCTGCATTTTTGGCAGTTGGGCGAGTCGCACTACTGGGGCCATAATGCCATCATCCGCGTGAAGCCGTTTATCGAGCACTGTGCGCTGGCGCCGTTGCCGGGCGAGGGCTCCTTCGCCGGTTCAATCTTGTCGCACGACTTCGTTGAAGCGGCGCTGATGCGCCGCGCCGGCTGGGGCGTGTGGATCGCTTACGATCTGCCGGGCAGTTACGAAGAGCTGCCACCAAACCTGCTGGACGAGCTGAAACGCGACCGCCGCTGGTGCCACGGCAACCTGATGAACTTCCGCCTGTTCCTGGTGAAGGGTATGCACCCGGTGCACCGTGCGGTGTTCCTGACCGGCGTGATGTCTTACCTGTCGGCGCCGCTGTGGTTCATGTTCCTGGCGCTCTCCACCGCATTGCAGGTGGTGCATACGCTGATGGAACCGCAATACTTCCTGCAGCCGCGGCAGCTGTTCCCGGTCTGGCCACAGTGGCGGCCTGAGCTGGCGATTGCACTGTTCTCCACCACGCTGGTGCTGCTGTTCCTGCCGAAGTTGCTCAGTATTGTGCTGATCTGGGCCAAGGGCGCGAAAGAGTACGGTGGGGCGTTCCGCCTGTTCATTTCGATGCTGATGGAAATGCTGTTCTCGGTGCTGCTGGCGCCGGTGCGCATGCTGTTCCATACCGTGTTCGTAGTGAGCGCCTTCCTCGGTTGGGAAGTGGTGTGGAATTCTCCGCAGCGTGACGATGACGATACGCCTTGGGGTGAAGCGTTCCGCCGCCATGGCTCGCAGATGTTGCTGGGCCTGGTGTGGGCCGGCGGCATGGCGTGGCTGGATCTGCGCTTCCTGTGGTGGTTGGCGCCGATCGTGTTCTCGCTGATCCTGTCACCGTTCGTGTCGGTGCTGTCGAGCCGCGCAACGCTGGGCATGAAGAGCAAACGCGCCAAGCTGTTCCTGATCCCGGAAGAGTACAACCCGCCGCGCGAGTTGCTGGCGACGGAAGAATATCTGCATCTCAACCGCAACCGCGCGCTGACCAACGGCTTTATGCATGCGGTGGTCAACCCATCCTTCAACGCGCTGGCGACGGCGTTGGCGACGGCGCGTCACCATCTGCGTGCGACGCTCGATCGCAACCGCGAGGAGCGGGTGAACGAAGCGCTGCAGCTGGGGCCGGAGAAACTGGTGAAGGGCAAACGTCTGGAGCTGCTGAGCGATCCGGTTACGTTGGCTCGTTTGCACCAGCGCGTTTGGCTGTTGCCGGAAGGCGCCGCCTGGCGTGAGCACTATCAGCAGTTGCCGCACAACCCGCTGGCGCACCCAACGGGCCGGCGTTAATCGCTGAACGGCAACGCTCAAACGGGGAATGCGCATGGCGCGTTCCCCGTTTTTTTTTACCTTTTGCTTACGCGCGCCGATGCCGGTGGAGAAAGGGAACTGTGATAGACTGCGGCCGATGCGTTGTTCACTCGCGAAACAACCCTTTGCTCAGAGTCAATGTCGTGAAGCTCTCTTCCTACCTTCGGCTGGCCTGCGTGGCGGCCGGCGTGATGGTCTTAACCGGTTGCGGCAGCATCATCAGCCGCACCATGCCCGGCGCGGGGCATGGCCACCAGTACTATCCCGGCGTGCAGTGGGATTTGCGCGATACGCCCTGGCGTTACGTCACGGTGATAGATGTGCCGTTGTCGATGGTGGTGGACACCTTTATGCTGCCGTTCGATGCGCAGCACGGCCCCTATGAATAAACCTGCTCAGCGGGTGGCGAACACCACCAGCTGATAGCCTTTCTGCCCACAGTGGAAAGGTGCCAGCGCCGTCATGCCCAACCCTTGCACGTGAGCGGCCAACGAATGCGGATTGTCGTCGTCGATAAACAGCGCGCCCACGTCGTAGTCATGACTGGTGTGCGCTTTGACGGCGGCGTAGAGGCGTTTCAGCACGCCTTTGCCGCGCCAGGCGGCGTCGAGGCAAACCGGGCCGTAGAGAAACACCCGCTGCTCACTCAGCGCCCGCCCGGCGAAGGACTGCGTGGCGAGCGTCGCCAGCATCGCATCCACCACCGGCGGCCGAGGTTGCATGTCGGCGGGCATCAGGCAAACAAACCCTGCCAGTTGGCCCTCCTGTTCGGCCACTAGTATGCCGATGCCGCGGTTGATCGCCGTCAGCTGCGCCTCATTCATGCGCGATACGATAAATCCCTGTCGTTTTTGGCGCTCGTCGAGCGCTTCCGGCACGTTTTCCCCCTGCAGCTGCAAAATGGCGGGGTAGTCGGTAGAGCGGGCCCGGCGGATAATCATGCTGCCTCCTTGGCGATAAAAACGTGGTGCGGGTTAACGTTCATCCCATTCATCGGCCGCGGCTTGGCCTTCTTCGGTATCCAGCGGCGGCTCGAGCTGGAAGTCGCCTTCCTCCCATTCGTACAGGGTATTTTCGTCTATCCACTCGGCGGTGATCTCCACCTCGTCGTAGTCACCGTCGAATATCGCCTGCGCCGCCGCACCGCTGCGCAGCGGCAGGCATTCCACCGCTTCGCCCTCTTCTTCGAAGAACTCCGCTTGCCACATCGTGTCGCCATCCTGCATCACATACTTTTGCAGATTGAACTGCTGCGGCACCGGCGGTTCGTCATCGCCGCCGCCTTCGGCGGTGTCGATAAACTCTTCACGTGCGGCCTCGATGGCTTCTTCCAGGGTTGCATACAGGCTCATGTTCGCCTCCGTTGACAATGAGAGTAGAGCGCCCGGCGTACTGCCGGTGCGGTGGGAGAAACGTCAAAACTAATTGTTGTCTCACTGGCGCAGGATGCAAATTTTTTTGTTGTCCGCTTTGCGACGACGGTTGTCCGCAAAGCGGGAGAAGAGGAAGCGATGGCGGGAAATAATAGCGTTATCGTTCACTCAGGCATCAGGAGAAGCCCATGTTAATCGACCCGTCAAGCAAATACCGACCGTTCCCGCCCGTGGCGTTACCGGACCGCCAGTGGCCTGCGCGCACGCTGCGGCAGGCGCCGCGCTGGTGCTCCAGCGATCTGCGCGACGGCAACCAGGCGCTGGCGGAGCCGATGGATAACGCGCGCAAGCGCGAATTCTATCAATTGTTGTTGCAGTGCGGTTTCAAAGAGATTGAGGTGGCTTTCCCTTCGGCGTCGCAAACGGATTTCGATTTTGTGCGCACGCTGATCGACGAGCAACTGATCCCGCACGACGTCACGATTCAGGTGCTGACGCAGTCGCGCGACGATCTGATCGATCGTACCTTCGAGGCGCTGCAGAGTGCGCCACGGGCTATCGTGCATCTGTACAACGCCACGGCGCCGATGTTTCGCGACATCGTGTTCCGCCAGGATAAGGCCGCTACCGTGGCGCTGGCGGTGAACGGCGCGCGGCGCATTCGCCGGCATTGTGAGGCTCAGCCCGATACCGCCTGGTGCTTCGAGTATTCGCCGGAAACCTTTTGTTTTACGGAATTAGAGTTCGCGCTGGAGATCTGCGAAGCGGTGGCGGAGGTGTGGCAACCGGGGCCGCAGCGGCCGATGATTATCAACCTGCCGGCGACGGTGGAAGTGAGTACACCCAACGTGTATGCCGATCAGATTGAATGGTTCTGCCGCCATTTCAGCCGTCGCGCCGATGTGGCGATCAGCGTGCATCCGCATAACGATCGCGGTACCGGCGTGGCCTGCGCGGAGCTGGCGCTGTTGGCCGGCGCCGATCGGGTCGAAGGCTGCCTGTTCGGCAACGGAGAGCGTACCGGTAACGTCGATCTGGTTACGCTGGCGTTGAATCTTTATACCCAGGGCGTGGCGCCGGGCCTGGACTTCAGCCGCCTGAAACAGGTGGTGGAAGTGGTGGAACAGTGCAATCAGCTGCCGGTGCATCCTCGCCATCCTTATGCCGGCGAATTGGTGTTTACCGCCTTCTCCGGTTCGCATCAGGATGCGATCAAGAAAGGTTTCGCCGCGCAACGCCAGCGACAAGATGGCTGGTGGCAGGTGCCTTACCTGCCGCTCGATCCCGCCGATGTCGGCTGCAGCTATGAGGCGGTGATCCGGGTTAACAGCCAGTCCGGCAAAAGCGGCGCCGCCTGGCTGTTGGAGCAGAACCATGGGCTGGCGTTGCCGCGCGGTTTGCAGATTGATTTCAGCCAGGTGGTCCAGCGGGCGACCGACGGCAGCGGTAAGGAAATGAGCGTCGCGCAGCTGTGGCGCTTATTCCGCGACACTTACGGGCTGGTGGAGCAGCCGTGCTTGCAGCTGTTGAGCTACCAGACGGAAAGTCACGGGGTAGAGGCCTACAGTTTCAACGCGAGAGTCGCCTGGCAGGGGGAGACACTGCGGTTGCAGGGCGCTGGCAACGGCCTGCTTTCCAGCGCGGTGGATGCGCTGCGCCAACGCTTCGGCTTGCCGTTGGCGATCGAGGATTACCACGAGCACACGTTGGGGCATCAGAGCGACAGTCGAGCGGTGGCCTATATCCGCTGTGCGCTGCCGCACGGTGAGGCGAGCTACGGCGTTGGCATCGACGTTGACTCCGCCAGCGCCTCGCTGCAGGCGCTGTTCAACGTTGCCGGGCGCTATCTGTCGTCGGCACGGCTCGGCTGAAATAGTCGCTGGGCGCGACCCCCAATAACCGGCGGAACATGGCGCTGAACGCGCTGGGGCTGTCATAGCCGAGATCCAGCGCCACTTCCAACACCGAGCGGCCTGTCGCCAGCGCGTTCAACGCCGCCAACAAACGGGCGCGTCGCACCCAATCACTAAAATGCAGCCCGGTTTCTCGCTGGAAGCGCCGCGACAGGGTGCGTCCACTGACGCTGAGCTGAGCGGCCGCCTGTTCCAGCGTCCAGGGCTGTACCAGCGTAGTCTGAATATGGCGGCACAGGGCAAGCAGTGAGGCCTCACGCGGTTCGGGCAAGTGCAGCGGCAGGCTCGGCAGCATTCGCAACTCATCCAGGATCAGTTCCATCACGCGCTCATCGCGCCCGCCGCTGGGATAGCCGGGCGCAATCTCCATCGCGCTGATAATCAGCTCGCGCAGCAGCGGCGACACCTGCACCACCTGGCACTGAGCCGGCAGATCGGCGCGCGCCAGCGGATCGACAAACAGCGTCCTGGCCGCCACCTGGCCGGTGATGCGCAGGCTGTGCACCACTTTCGCCGGTACCCAGACGCCGCGGCCGGGTGGCACCACCCAACTGCCGAGCCGGGTGGTGACCTGCACCACGCCGCTCAGGCTGTGGATCAGCTGCGCGCAGTTATGGTAGTGCTCCGGCTCGCTGTCGCCGTGGCGATAATCCCTGGCTAACGGCCGGATGGGCTGATCGGGCGGCAGAACGTCGTGAAACAACAGCATTGTAAGCAGTCTCAGCACGGCAAAAGGGGAAATGACAGGATGCCATGCGGCGCTGTTTCACACCAGTCTGTGGCGTGGTACGGCAAAATAGTTTATAAAATGATATTATATAATTTTATATATTGATGGAGGAGCAATGGATATTGACGCGATGCGCAAGGCGGCGGCGCAGGCCGGCGCGATGCTGCGCACTCTGGGTAACGAAGATCGGCTGCTGCTGCTGTGCCGGCTCAGTCAGGGCGAGATGGCGGTGAGCGAGCTGGCGCAGGCGCTGGATATCCGCCAGCCGACGCTGTCCCAGCAGCTTGGCGTACTGCGGGAGGAAGGGTTGGTGTCCACCCGGCGCGCCGGCAAGCAGATTTACTATGCGGTGGCCGATGCTAAAGCGTTGGCGCTGCTCCACACCCTGTATCAACTTTATTGCCCGCAACCGGAGAACCGCGATGACCATTGACTGGCCACACTTCACGCCTTATTCCGCGCTGGCGGGAGGGGCTATTATCGGCGGCGCGGTGGCGCTGCTGCTGCTGTTCAACGGCCGGATCGCTGGCATCAGCGGCATTACCGGCGGTGTCTTGAGTGCCGCTGGCTGGGAGCGGGGCTGGCGCGCCGCATTTATTGGCGGGTTGCTGCTCTCGCCTTGGCTGTATGCTGCCGCTGCGACTTTGCCGTCCGGTGAGATCGCGATCGGCAACGGCGGGCTGGCGGCCGCAGGGCTGTTGGTGGGATTGGGCACTCGATTGGGCAGCGGTTGCACCAGCGGGCACGGCGTATGCGGCGTCGCACGGTTGGCGCCGCGTTCGCTGGCCGCCACGGCGGTGTTTATGCTGCTGGGCTTTATGACCGTGTGGTTGATGCGCTACCTGGCGGGAGGTTGAGAATGCTTAAAACGCTGTTGGCGCTGCTGAGCGGCATCATTTTCGGTCTGGGGCTGATCGTCGCCGGCATGGCCAATCCGGCCAAAGTGTTGGCGTTTCTCGACGTTACCGGCGTGTGGGATCCCTCGCTGGCGTTGGTGATGGCGGGTGCGATCGCGGTGGCGGCGCCGGCCTTCCTGTGGGCGAGGCGACGCGAGCGTAGCCTGTTGGGGGAAACGCTGCAGATCCCGGCCGCCGGGCGTCTGGATCGTCGTTTGCTGGCGGGCAGCGCACTGTTCGGCATCGGGTGGGGTATCGCGGGTATTTGCCCCGGTCCAGCCTGGGTGTTGGCCGGGGCGGAGATAAGCCGGGTATGGCCGTTCCTGCTGGCGATGCTGGCGGGTATGGCGCTGTATGACGTTATCATGAGGAGGAGGAGTACGTGTCGATAGCCAAAGCGGTGTTGCGCATCGCGCGCCCGACCGATCGGTTGCAAGAGATTGCTACGCTGTATTGCCGCGGGCTGGGTTTCGAAAAGCTGGGTGAGTTTGTCGATCATCAGGGGTTTGACGGCATGATGATTGGGCATCCGCAGCATGCCTACCATCTGGAGTTCACGCAGCATCGTGGGGTGCGGGTCGGGCAGGCGCCGACGCAGGATCATCTGCTGGTATTTTATCTGCCGGATGAGAACGAATGGCGGGCTGCGTGTGAGCGGATGCAGGCGGCAGGGTTTTTATCGGTCGCCGCCTATAATCCCTATTGGGATCGGGCGGGGCAAACCTTTGAAGATCCTGATGGCTATCGGGTGGTATTGCAACATCAGGCTTGGCAGGCATAAAAAAACCGGCGCATCGAGCGCCGGTTTGCGAGATAAAACGGGGTATCCGTCAGACGTTGGTCGCCGGTTTTTGCGCGCTCTTGGACTGGGTATTTTCCAGCATGCGGCGAATCGGCACGATCAGCACAATAAGCACGGCGGCGCAGATCAGCAGCGCGATGGAGCAGCGAGCGAACAGATTCGGCAGCATATCCAGTTGGTCGGCCTTGACGTGACCGCCGATCAGACCGGCCGCCAGGTTGCCCAACGCGCTGGCGCAGAACCACAGCCCCATCATCTGACCGCGCATTCTCTCCGGCGCCAGCAGCGTCATGGTGGCCAGCCCGATCGGGCTCAGGCACAGCTCACCCAGCGTCAGCATCAGGATACTGCCTACCAGCCACATCGGCGATACGCCGGCGCCGCCGTTGCTCAGCACATTCTGCGCGGCCAACATCATCAGGCCAAAACCACCGGCGGCGCACAGGATGCCGATCACGAACTTGGTGATGCTGCTCGGACGCACGTTATTGCGCGCCAGTGCAGGCCAGGCCCAGCTGAAGACCGGTGCCAGCAGGATGATGAACAGGGCGTTGATCGACTGGAACCACACCGCCGGGATCTCGAAGTCGCCGATCATGCGATTGGTGTAATCGTTGGCGAACAGGTTAAATGAGGTCGGTTTCTGTTCAAACGCTGACCAGAAGAACGCGGCGGAGATCAGCAGGATGAAGCACACCAGCAGGCGTGCGCGCTCTTTGCGGCTCAGGCCGGCAAAGGCGAACAGATAGATGAAGTACAGGGTGACCGACGCGGCGATGACGTACACTAGCACGCTGGCCACCTCGACCGGGTTGATAACGATCGTGCCCTGAGCGATCAGCACGATGGCCGCCACCAGGATGGCCGCCAACGCCAGCAACCAGGCACCGACGCCTTTTTTCTTCGCGACCGGGCTGTTCCAGGTGGAGTCCAGGCCCACTTCGCGATCATAGCGTTTCATCGCCGGGACGGCGAACACCCGGAAGATCACCAGCGCTACCAGCATCCCGATACCGCCGATGCCGAAGCCCCAGTGCCAGCCGTGTGACTTAATCAGCCAGCCGGAGATCAGCGGGGCGATGAACGAACCGATGTTGATGCCCATGTAGAACAGCGAGAAGCCGCCGTCGCGACGCGCATCGCCTTTCTTGTACAGCGTGCCGACCATCACCGAGATACAGGTCTTGAACAGGCCTGAACCGAGCACGATGAACATCAGACCGATGAAGAACAGGTTGGTGCCCATCACTGCGGACAGGGCGATCGACAGGTGGCCGAGCGCGATCAGGATCGAACCGTACCAGACGGCCTTGCGTTGGCCGAGCCAGTTATCTGCCAGCCAGCCGCCCGGCAGCGCCGCCAGGTACATGCTGCCGGCGAAGATGCCGACGATCGCCGACGCGTTCTCACGCGCCAGGCCCAGGCCGCCGTCGTACACGGTGGCAGCCATAAACAGGATCAGCAGCGGACGGATGCCGTAGAACGAGAAGCGCTCCCACATTTCGGTGAAGAACAAAGAACCCAGTGGATAGGGATGGCCGAAGAAGGTCCGGCTTTCTGACTTATTGACAGAGGATTGCATAACGATTTCCCAATAAAAGGCGCTGCAAGGCTGCAGCCCGTACTGTGGTATGTATGTGTATTTAATGAAGGCGATCCGCCCAATGCGGATTACCCGACAAACACCGCGGCTGCAACGCTGATAAACCGTGGAAAGCGTGCTGACCTTTTCTTCACTTGGCCGATGCTTCACATCTGGCGTGATATTATTTAACCATTTGATAACTGGTCGTTGGTTTTGTCTAGTACCTGTATCCCATTTTTTAGACGAAAAGTCGACAAGCATCTCCTTTTCTGGTTTTTCTGTTGGTTATGACAGGAATATGATTGACAGCGGGTTTTATGCGCTGAAAGTTAATTAATTGTTGATAAACAAGATGTTGAGATAAGAATGTTCTGAGCGGGGCGAAAGTTCACAGGCCTGAAGGAAGCATTATTAAAAGTAGGGGAAACGCGCCGTTGATCTGACCAACGGCGGAAAGTGGCGATAAATGCAGCTATGACTCTTCCTGCAGCGTGTCTTCCCGCCTATAGCTCGGCCGTCGCCGCAGACACCACCAGGAATAACCGGCGTTGAACAGCACCACCAGCGCGGTGACCGCGAAGACCGCGCGAAAACCGTAGCCGGCGGAGATTGCGGCGCCGAGCAGCGGGCCGCTGACGTTGCCAACATCGCGGAACGACTGGTTGTAGCTGAAAATACGGCCGGCCACCTGATTGGTGCAGTTGTAAATCAACAACGTCTGTACCGCCGGCAGCAACGCGCCGTCGGCCGCCCCCAGCAGAAAACGCAGTACCCCGAGCTGCCACGGCGTCTGCACGAACGCCATCGGGATCAGTAACAGCACCGAGACGATCAGCATAAAGACCAGAATGCGTTCCGGGCCAATGCGATCGCCCAGCTTGCCCAGCCGCGGGGCGCTCATCAATGCCGCGACGCCGGGCACTGAGGCGATAAGCCCGCTGATAAACGCCAGATTGTGGGTGGCGCCGGCCAGATCGCGCACATACAGCGTCAGGATCGGCGCAATCGAGCCGGTGGCGATCTGGATGATCATGGTGGTGACAAACAGGCTGAGCACCAGTTTCGGGTTCTTCAGCGAGGCGAACACCTGTTTTGCGTGCAACATGTCGCGTTTTTGCACCGGGGTAAATTGTTCTTTGACATACAGCAGCGTCAGTACGAAGCAGACGAATAACACTGCGGCGGTGATATAAAACACCGGGCGCAGGCCGTACAGATCGGCTAACAAACCGCCGATCAATGGGCCTATCAGCGCACCGCCGACGCCGCCGGTAGACAGGGTGCCGAGCGCCCAGCCGCTGCGGTTGCGCGGCACCTGGGTGGCGATCAGCGCGTTGGCGTTGGGAATGAACCCGCCGAGCAGCCCCAGCACCGCACGCAGCGCGAGAAACTCCCAGACCGTTTGCGCCATGCCCATCAGCGCCATGACGATCGCCATACCGAGCGCTGAACGCAGCAGCATCAGTTTGCGGCCGCGTCGGTCTGCCAGGGCGCCCCAGAACGGCGCGGCGATAGCGGAAAACAGGAAGGTGATGCTGAACAGCAGACCGGACCACATGTTGAGCGCCTGATGGCCGGTAACGCCCAGCGTCTCTACGTACAGCGGCAGAAACGGCATCACCAGGCTGAAGGCGGCGCCGGTGAGAAAACATCCCAGCCAGGCGACGAAAAGGTTGCGTTTCCAGTTAACGGGTTCTGCTGCCGAAGCCATAAATGTCCACTGCCGAAAGGTGACGCGTTTTGCCAGCGGCAAGATGAAGGGGCAAAACGTGAAAGTTAGCCTGGTAAGTATGCGCCGCAAGCGCAGCGACGGCAAACGAGGGGACAAAGATTGGGCGAAAAATGAAATAAAGTTTTAAAAATGACGTTTAAACCTTATTCCGCGCTTAGCGCGCGGAATTTACAGCGTTTTATAGTCCGGTCAGCGCCTCGAAACCGGCGGCGGTGGTGGTGGCGCTAAAGTCGGTGACCTCGTAGTGGGCTACGGCGTTGAAGGGATCTTCGGCCAGGATGGCGTCTAACTGCGCACGGTCAATGCCCTTGGCCAGGATCACGCCGCCGGTGCGGGGATTCTTACGGCCGGAGGCGATGAAGGTACCGTCCTGAAAATATTTTTTAAGCCAGTCGATGTGGCCTTCAAGGTGGCTGTCTACGTCGGCGATTGGGCGATGGTAGGTCAGGCTGACAATGTACATAACGGCTCCAGGGTGGGCGGCAAAGGCTTTACCATCCCACCCTCGCCGTCGATTCTCAAGAGGCGCGCAATAAAAAACCCGCCGGTGGCGGGTTGGCTTGATCAGTAGAGCGAAGGCTCGCCTTCCGGGCGGGTCTTGAAGCGGCGATGCAGCCACATGTATTGGTCCGGCGCCATCAGGATCTCTTTCTCCACCACCTTATTCATGAAGGCGGCGGCCTCGAGTTCGTTATCCAGCGGGAAGTTTTCCACCGCCGGTTGCATAATCAGCTCATACCCTTTGCCGTCCGGCAGGCGGCGCGGGGTGAACGGAACGATCGCCGGTTTACCCATCCGCACCAGCACGTAGCTGCCGGTGGTGGTGGCAGCCTTGTCCACCGCGAACAGCGGCACGAAAACGCTGCTGCGCGGGCCGTAGTCGTGATCCGGCGCATACCAGATGATATCACCCTGTTTCAGGGCGCGGATCATGCCTTTGATGTCTTTGCGGTCCAGCATCGATTTGTTGGAACGCATGCGGCCCCAGGTTTGCAGCCAGTCCATCAGCTTGTTGTCGTGCGGGCGGTAAACGCCGATGCCCGGGTTGTGAATGCCGAAGATGCGCGCGCCCAGCTCCAGCGTCAAAAAGTGCAGGCCAATCAGCAACACGCCCTGCTGGTTGTCGCGCGCTTGTTGGATGTGCTCCAGGCCACTGACCTTGAACCAGCGCTCGATGCGCCAGTTGGGCCAGAACCACGCCATGCCGGTTTCAAACAGCCCCATGCCGACCGATTCGAAATTCTTTACCACCAGCGCATCGCGTTCGGCCTGCGGCATGTCGGGAAAACAGAGCTCGAGGTTGCGTTGGGCGATAGCGACGCGTCGCTTGAGAAAGCGCATGGAAAATCGCCCAATCGAGGTGCCGAGCCAGTAGATGACGGGGTAAGGCAGCAACACCAGCAGGTACAGCAAGCCGATGCCGACCCAGGTCAGCCAATAGCGCGGATGCAATAAGGAACGATTGAAAGTAGGAACTTGAGTCATGGGTTCTCTGTTTGAATACGGTTGTTTAAGTGTAATGACAGAGTCATCGCATGGTCTGGCAGCCGGGTGAGCTCGGCGGCAAGGTTCGTTTCTGCCGTTTGTTTGCGACTATTGTGGCATTTTTCTGGCGATCCGGGAAAACACAACGCATTAAAATCCCTCTTTGGGCGTTAAATATGCATCGAATGCCGAATTTTTCCACAATCTTTCCTGCCAAAGATAATGGCGATATTATTACTGGTAATTATTCAGAGGGTAAATATTTTGGCACCATGGATCAGTGCGGGGCTGCTGGTTTTGGGCGCGACGGTCGGCAGCGTTGGCGCGCATCTGCAGGTGAACGCGATATTGGCGCTCGCCGGCGTGATGATGGCGCTCGGCATAGTGGCTTCTGCGTTTACCGAAGGCGACGGACACTGAACGGGGCGCTGGCGCCAGGGCTGCGCGGCGGCGGTTTTTCGGGTATGATATGCGCCGCGCGCGGGCCGGCAGGCGGCGCGCGATAATCAGTCACCTCCCGAAAGACAGGAAAGTACACCATGCCAGTGTTACATAACCGAATTTCTAATGAGGAACTGAAGGCGCGCATGCTGGCGGAAACCGAGCCGCGCACCACAGTTTCTTTTTACAAATACTTCTCCATCGACGATCCCAAAGCGTTTCGCGACAGCCTGTACGTTCAGTTCGAAAAACTGAAGGTGTTCGGCCGCATCTACGTGGCGAAAGAGGGCATCAACGCGCAGATCAGCGTGCCGCAGCATCACTTCGACGCGTTCAAAGCCGCGCTGTTCGCCTCGCACCCGGCGCTGGATCAGGTACGCCTGAATATTGCGCTCGAAGACGATGGCAAATCCTTCTGGGTACTACGCCTCAAGGTGCGTGAGCGCATCGTGGCCGACGGCATCGATGACGAGAGCTTCGACCCAAGCAACGTCGGCGAGTATCTGCAGGCCGATCGCGTCAATCAGATGATAGACGATCCGAATACGGTATTCGTCGATATGCGCAACCACTATGAGTACGAAGTCGGCCATTTCGAAAACGCCATTGAGGTGCCGTCGGATACTTTCCGCGATCAGCTGCCGATGGCGGTGGAGATGCTGCAGGACAGTAAAGACAAGAATATTGTCATGTATTGCACCGGCGGCATTCGCTGTGAAAAAGCCAGCGCCTATATGCTGCACAAAGGCTTTAAAAACATCTACCACGTGGAAGGCGGGATTATCGAGTACACCCGCAAAGCGAAAGAACAGGGGTTGCCGCTGAAGTTTATCGGCAAAAACTTCGTGTTCGATGAGCGTATGGGTGAGCGCATCTCCGACGATGTGATCGCCAACTGCCACCAGTGTGGAGCGCCGTGCGACACCCATACCAACTGCAAGAACGACGGTTGCCATCTGCTGTTCATTCAGTGCCCGAGCTGCGCCGCCAAATTTGAAGGGTGCTGTAGCGAGATTTGCCGCGAAGAGCTGAAGCTGCCGCGCGAAGAGCAACGCGCGCGCCGTGCCGGCCGTGAAAACGGCGTCAAGATCTTCAATAAGTCAAAAGGCTTGTTGCAGACTACGATGCACATTCCGGCACCGGAAGAAGAAGGCCCAGCCCGCTGAGCCTGAGGAAATGAGAAGCCCGGCCGCCAAACCGGGCTTTTTTTTATTTATTTCTCGCGTACGCCTTCTACGGAGATGATCAGCTCAACGTCTTGCGACGCCGGGCCCAGATCGGTGGTGATGCCGAAATCTTTCAGCTTGATCTTACCGTTGGCCTCAAAGCCGGCGCGGTAGCCGCCCCACGGATCGTTGCCCTGGCCAATCAGTTTGGCGTCCAGCGTAACGGGCTTGGTCACGCCGTTCAGCGTCAGGTTGCCGACCACCGCATAACCGTCGCCGCTTTTTTTCACTTCGGTGGATTCAAACTTGGCTTGCTTGTTCTTCTCCACGTTGAGGAACTCGGCGCTGCGCAGGTGCTTGTCGCGCTCGGCGTGGTTGGTGTCGACGCTGGCGGTATTGATGGTCACGTTGACCTTGTCCTTGGACGGATCTTTTTCGTCGAAGGTGAAGCCGCCGTCGAAGTCTTTAAAGCTGCCATACAGCCAGCTGTAGCCCAGGTGCTGGATGCGGAACTCGATAAAGGCGTGCTGGCCCTGTTTGTCGATCTTGTAGTCCGCCGCCAGTGCGGAACCGGCGCTCAGCAGCAGGGCGCCTGCGGTCAGGCCCAATACGGTCTTTTTCAACATAGCAATCTCCATAAATCCAAAGGTTAATCGGCGCTGCTACCCAGCATCCGTTTCAAAGTGACATCACGATCGATAAAGTGATGTTTAAGCGCGGCCAGCCCGTGCAGTACCGAAAGCACTACCACGGCCCAGGCCAGGTAAAGGTGTATGGCGCCGGCGGTGTCGGCCTGTTCCGCCATGCCGGTGACGGTGGCGGGCACGTCGAACCAGCCGAATACGCTGATCGGTTGGCCGTCGGCGGTCGAGATCAGATAGCCGCTGATCAGAATGCCGAACAGCACGGCATACAGCGCCAGATGCGCGAGAATAGCGCTGACGCGAGTGAGGCGACCATAGCTGGCCAGCGGCTTGGGTGGCGGCGAGACAAAGCGCCAGATCACGCGGATCACCATCACGATGAACAGCAGCGCGCCAATGCTTTTGTGGATCTCCGGCGCCTGATGGTACCAGACGTCGTAATAGCCCAGCGTAACCATCCACAGACCGAGTGCGAACATGCCGTACACCGTCAGCGCCACCAGCCAGTGGATTAACACTGACACATGGCCGAAACGATCGGCGGTATTTTTCCAGAGCATCCTGTTTCCTTCGATTACCGATTGGCTGGCTGCAATAATTAAACTTTAGGAAACATAAAATCAATAATAAATTTAACTATGTTACTTCTTAGAAATATTAGTCAGTGAATTTGTTTGAGATGTTCGGGCTTCATCAGATAAATCGTTGAAGATGATATTATTTCCCTCATGGGGCGGTTGTGCTAGTTGTTGAAAATTAGGCTTATTATCTATTAATGTCAGCTTTTGTCATTTTACGTAAATCGTCCATGAGTTGCTCGGTGGAATTATTTGTTGGCAAACGTTATGCCTATTTCTTGCGGCAAAGAGCAGGGCGGAAAGATTAATTTTTTCGAACGGTTAGGCGAAATCCTCTGCGGCGTGACGGTGGACTTTGCTACCATTAGCGCCAAGAGTCGGCTCTTGGTGGCCGGTTAACCCAGTGAAATAACAAGGAAACGTCATGGGCCGAACCCGTGTGACCGACAGTAGCCTGCGTCTGGCCGTCCTGCTGGCGATGTTGGTGATCATTTTGGCCGGGGTGAAAGCCGCCGCCGACATCGTGGTGCCGTTTTTGCTGGCGGTGTTCCTCGCCATGGTGCTGAACCCGCTGGTGGCGATGCTGGAACGCCGACGAGTGCCGCGTATCGTCGGGGTGACGCTGCTGGTGACGGCGGTGATCGTGGTCGTGATGCTGTTTATCGGCATGCTGGGTGCTTCGCTGAACGAGTTCGCCCGCTCGCTGCCCCAGTACCGCGGCATGATGATCGAGAAGCTGCGCGAGCTGCAGCATTACGCCGATCGCTTCAATATCAGTCTCTCCAGCGAAGCGATGCTGCAGTATGTCGATCCCAGCGCGGCGATGAATCTGGTCACCCGCATGCTGGGGCACCTGTCTGGCGCCATGACCAACGTCTTCCTGCTGCTGATGACCGTGGTGTTTATGCTGTTCGAAGTGCAGCTGCTGCCGTATAAGCTGCAGCAGGCGCTGGATAAGCCGAACGAGGGGCTCGCCGCGGTGCGGCGGGCGCTGGACGGCGTGACACGTTATCTGGTGATTAAAACCATCATCAGCCTGGCCACTGGGGTGATCGTCTGGATCTTCCTGGCGGCGGTCGGCGTGCGTTTTGCCTTTATCTGGGGGCTGCTGGCGTTTCTGCTTAACTACATTCCCAACATTGGCTCGGTATTGGCCGCCATTCCGCCGCTGATTCAGGCGCTGTTGTTCAACGGATTGGGTGATGCGCTGGTGGTGGCGGGTGGCTTTATCGCTGTCAACATGGTGATCGGCAATATCCTCGAGCCGCGCGTGATGGGGCGCGGGCTGGGGCTGTCGACGCTGGTGGTGTTCCTGTCGCTGATCTTCTGGGGCTGGCTGCTCGGCCCGGTGGGCATGCTGCTGTCGGTGCCGCTGACGATCGTGGCGCGCATCGCGCTGGAGACCACCGAAGACGGCTATCGGCTGGCGGTTATCCTGGGGGACGGTCGCCCGCCGCGCCAGCCTCCAGCGGCGCCGGAGTGAGGAATATTTTGCCATTCACGCCGGGCTGGGCGGCGTGGTGCAGCGCCGCTGCGTAGTGAGGCAAAGGATAAATCGCGGCGGGTGGGCGCAGCGCCAGCTGGCCGCGTCGCAACAGCTGGAATAACTGATAAAACGCCGTCTGCCATTGCGCCGGTGCCGCCTGTGCGTTCCATTTGCGCAAGTGGAACAGCGAAGCCCGCAGCTTTAACTCGTCCACCACGTGCCGCCAGTCTACCTGGCGGCCGCTAAGCAGGCCCAGCGCCACAAAATCGCCGCCGGTGCGGACCGCCCGCGCCAACTGCAATCCGTCTTCGCCGCCGATGCAGTCGATGGCCGCACGGGCGCCAAAATTCGTCATTTCCACCAGCTGCGACGCTTCGATAACGCGCCAGGCGCCGGCGGCCAGTAACGCCTGGCGATGAGCGGTGTTGCGCACCACGACCGCCAGACGAATGCCGCGCAGCGCCGTCATCTGCGCCAACAGCAGGCTAACGGCGGAACCGCCGCCGTTGAGCAGCAGTAAGTCGCCGGCGTTGAGCGGCAGCCATTGCGTCAACAGCACCCAGCAGGTGAGCGGGTTGATATAGATTTGCGCTGCGCAGGCGTCGTCGATGTCGTCCGGCACCCAGATCACCCGATCTTCAGGCAGCGTGACGAACGTTTGCCAACTGCCGTTACCCGCTACCGCCAGCGCGCGGCGGCCCGTTGAATGCCCATTCTGCGGGTTGACGACGACGCCCACGCCTTCATATCCCGGCACCTGAGGAAGGGCGATGCGGTGCGCGTATTGGCCGTGGATCGGGATCAGATCGGAAGGGTTGATCGGGGCATAGCGCATCTGCAATAACCGCTGTCCGGGGCGCAGCAGCGGTCTGCTCATCTGCTGCAATTCCAGCACCTGGGCAGGATCACCGAAGCGGTTGAAGCTCAATCGGGGAAATAACGGCGGCATGGATTACATGACGAAGAAGAAATAGACATCCAACGCCAGCAGCACTAGCCACAGACACAGGTACAGCACCAGGTGCTCACGCACGTTGTTGACGATAGCCGCCAGTATTCGGTTTAACATTTCAGCTGCCTGAAGAAAGGGACCTTTGATTATAGTCCTTTTCTCGGCGTCTTTTACAGCGCGCCGCGCGTGAGTGCGGGAAGAGAGGCGATAAAAAAGCCTGCGTTATCGCAGGCTTGAGGTTACACGGCCAGCAGCGCCAGCGGCGTCGAATTTGTTGGCGTGCTCGGCGGGTAGAAATAGCGCAGCACGTTATACAGCGAGTAGAACTCCAGCCGGTTGCGCGCGTTGATCTTCTCCGTGATGTGACGCTTGTGCACGTACACCGTATGCGAGCTGATTTGCAGCTTTTTCGCGATGCGGTAGTTGGGCATCTCCGCCATCCAATATTTCATCACCGTCAGTTCCTGCGGACTGAACAAGGAACGCTCTTCGCCGTCATCGGCCAGCGCCAGCGGATTTTCGCGCAGCGTGCGTAAAGTGAGTGGCAGAATGCTTTTATTGAACAGAAAGGCGTTATCGGCGATGCGCATTGGCGTTTCGCTGTAAGGGTAAGGCGTATCGAGATAGATAAACAGCAAGGCAGACTGGCTGGCTTCCATAAACGCCAGCAGCTGCGCGTCTGCTTCGTTATAACGGCACTGGTTGCTGAGGTTCACCAGAATGTGGCTCGGCTGAAAGCTGGCCAACAGCGGCGTAGCGTATTCAATGCTGTGGCAGCACTTGATCGTCGTAATCCCACTATCAGCAAAGTAGCTGGCTATACCGACCCGGGTGAAGCAGCATTCGTCCACGACAAGTAGTTTCATGGTGACGTCCTTGTTGAAAGCCGATGGAGCATATCTTCTGTAAAATAGGACTTACACTGCAAGTGTTCAATTCGGAAATTCAAATGCTGAATATAAGAAATTTCCGTTATCAGGATTTTTACTTGGTATTTAAAAGAGTTAGCAGGTTAATAAATTGTAACCGCTAAATTTTGCTGTCCAGGGCACGACGGCAACCTGGACAGAGAAATCCTTCGCTTAGCTAAATCGTTTCAAACCAAAGCTGGAGACGTCGACCGGCGGCGCTTTGTCCTGCGCGAACAGCGCGGCAATCTCACCCAACGCGCTGGCGAACTTGAAGCCGTGGCCGCTCAATCCGCTGATAACCATCAGGCGATCGCAATCCGGCAGCGTATCGATAATAAAGTCTTCGTCGGGGCTCATATCATAACTGCAGGCTTCGCCGTGTAAACATACGCCTACACCCGGTAAAAATTGCCGCAGGAAGGAGAAAACTTCCGTGCCGTCGCTGGCGTAGCTGCCGAAGGGTTTGCGCTGCTCGGGGGCATCCATCGGCTGGCCGCCGTCGTGCTTGCCTACTTTCAGGCCGTCGTTATCCGCCGGGAAACCGTAATAGTGCGTGCCGTCTTGCGCTTCGACGGTAAAGGCCGGGAAACGATTGTTCACGCTGTAGCGGCCATCTGCCTGATGCCAGGAGAAGACTTTGCGCAGTGGCGCGACGGGTAACTGCGGCAACAGCGCGTTGACCCAGGTACCGGCGGTGATCACCGCTTTTCGCGCCGTGAAACGCCCTTCGCCGGTGATGACCTCAACGCCGCCCTCGATAGGCTCCACCGCGCTGACCGGGCAGTTGAACAACTGGCTGCAGCCGGCTTCTTTTGCTAGCTTGATCAGAGTGGCTATCGCCAGCTCAGCATGCAGGAAGCCGGCGTCGGGCTCGAACACGCCGACATAACCTTCCGGGGCCCGGAATTCCGGCCAGCGTTGAGCGATCTGTTCGGCGCTGAGGGTTTGCGCATTCAGACGGAATGTTTGCGCGCTCTGCTGAGCATTGCGAATGAAGTCGGAGTGCTGCGGCCCCAAATTGAGGACGCCGCACGACTGAAACAGTTCCTCGCCGGATTGTTGAATCAGCGCATTCCACAGCGCCTGGGCGCGTAGCACCAGCGGCACGTACTTTTCGCCTTCGCCGTAAGCGTGACGGATGATGCGGGTATCGCCGTGATGGCTGCCGTTGCGGTGCGGAGGAATGGCGCTGTCGATCATCAGCACTTTCAAGCCGGCCCGCGTGGCGTAATAGCCTGCCGCTGCGCCGACGGAACCGCTGCCCACCACAATCAAATCATATTCCACGTACCCACCCTCTCTGATAGCGATTTCTTATCGCCCCATGATAAAAGGTTGGCGAGCGCAATGCACTGATTGAACGATGAAAGGCAAAGAAAAAGGCGCCGGGAATGGTCGCGGCGCCTTAGAGGTTAGGAGACGATAAATCAATGTTTTCTGCGATCAAGATCCTGGTAATCCGTAGCTTCAATCTTGGCGATGCCGGCTTCTAAGATATTGATTAATTGACGGGCGACATCTGTAGTCAGCCAAAGCGTTCGGTCTACTTGGGCTTCTTCGGGCGTTTGGTCTAGTGAAGACAGGTAATGAAGGCGTATCATCATGGCGTCGTAAACGTCGACAGTACTGATATCCCAACCGACAAGCGGGTGCGTCTGAATTACTTCATCATTTCTGTCCATAAAGACCCCTTATTGAGTAGTAACTACCGTGAGTGACTAACGAGGATCAATGCGGCTCATCATCATGAGAGCAATTACAGTATACGCATCCGCTTTCATCGGTGGAGGGGGTTGTCACCGAAATTTGCAAAATAAATATTTATTTGAACAATTATTCTACAAATTTGCAGGTGCAGCAGTGGACGAGTCAAGCGCAGCGCGTTATTCCGCGTCGGCAGGTGGCGATGCACCATGCAGACATTTTTCCAGCTCTTCGGCCAAATGGGCGAAATGCTTTTGCGTTTCGGCATCACGATTCTGGCTGTGCGATTCCAGCTTCAGGCTGTGGATCAGCCGTTGGTTGGCTTTGTCATCCAGGCTGAAGGCCAGATAAGAGAAAGCTACTTCCAGTACGTTCAAGCGCCTTTTCTGATCGGCAATCAGCGCCAGCAGTTCGCCAAACGTCATTGCGTCTTCGGATTTCACCTTGTCCGGGGCCATGCTTACTCCTTTGCGTTAAATACAGCGCTGAGGCAGATTTTGTTTCAGAGTAAGGGTAAGCGATGAATGGGCAGGGCGCCAGAAACAAAAAAGCCGGAGAGCGACCCCCGGCAAAAACAGCATTGCAGTGTTATTCTGCGCTAAACCATTCGTCCGCGCTTTCCCAGGTTTCCTGAAGGATTTCCTCGATCAGATCCCGATCGGTTTTGGCGCCCCCCAGCACGGAGAGCCCGTTGGCGCCGGCATAACGTACATGAACGACGGCGTCTGGAAACTGGCGATTGACCCGTTTGCCCAGTTCACCGGTCAGCGCCTCAATGGCGCCCGACGGTAGCGGCCGGGTTTTATCTAGAGTGACTTCAACACGCATAATTGCCCCCGAAGCGATTTACTGTTTATTTATACAGTTAACCGAGTGCGAGGGCAAGAGGGCGATGCAAAAATATCAGTCTTTCAGCGACCAGTTCAGGGTTTCACCCGCCAGGAAGGGGATCACGGATTCATTGCCGAGGGTAATCTCTTCCGGTTGGGTGGTTGGCACGCGCTGCAGTTCGATGAAGTCTTCGTTGAGCGGCAGGCCATAGAAGCGTGGGCCGTTGAGCGAGCAGAAAGCCTCGAAGTGCTCCAGTGCGCCGAGCTGTTCGAAGACCGCTGCGTAAGCCGGGATGGCATTCGGCGCATTGAAGCAGCCGGCACAGCCGCAGCTGGACTCTTTGCGATGCTTGAGGTGCGGCGCGGAGTCGGTGCCGAGGAAGAAACGGTCCGAGCCGCTGGCAACCGCCTGACGCAGCGCTTCCTGATGGACGTTGCGCTTGAGGATCGGTAGGCAGAACAGGTGTGGGCGAATGCCGCCGACCAGCATGTGGTTGCGGTTGAACATCAGGTGTTGCGGCGTGATGGTGGCGCCGAGGAAACGGTTGCCTGCCTGCACGTACTGTGCCGCTTCTTTGGTGGTGATGTGCTCGAAGACGATTTTCAGCTCCGGGAAGTGACGGCGGATAGGCTCCATCACCTGTTCGATAAAGCGCGCCTCGCGGTCGAAAATATCGACGGCAGGATCGGTCACTTCACCGTGGATCAGCAGCGGCATGCCGATTTTTTGCATTTGCTCGAACAGTGGGTAAATGCCGGTCACGTCGCTGACGCCGTGGCTGGAGTTGGTGGTGGCGTTGGCCGGATACAGCTTGGCGGCGGTAAACACCCCTTGCTCGAAACCGCTGACCAGTTCACTGGCCGCCAGAGAGTTGGTCAGGTAACAGGTCATCAGCGGAGTGAAGTTGTGACCCTGCGGCACCGCCGCCAGAATCCGATCGTGGTAGGCGCGTGCGGCGGCCACGGTCGTCACGGGCGGAACCAGGTTCGGCATCACGATCGCCCGGCCAAATACCTGGCTGGTATAGGGCACCACCGTTTTCAGCATCTCATCGTCACGCAGGTGGATATGCCAGTCGTCTGGGCGGCGGATTTTCAGAACTTGAGGTTGTGCGGTCATCTAGCTAGGCTCCGGCGGTCAAATACGTCTAATGAAAAGCGAATAATGGGTTTATTCACGCCGGGGTGTAAGGATAAGCGGAAAGTGCCGCAGATGCATCTGTTTGTTGGCGACAAGTTGAAATCAACGGCGCAGCAGGCGCATAGTGACAAGGATTTCAACGATGCCGACGCCAATACCGTCGACTTTCATCAAGTGGAAAGGGAGAAAACAATGGAAGTACGCGTTATCGCCACCCTGCAAGCGAAAGCGGGATTTGAGGCCGCAGTCAGTGAAGCGGTGCACGACATTCTCGAGCCGAGCCGCCAGGAGCTGGGCAACCTGCAATATGATTTGCATCGCGATCTGGAAAAGCCGGGCACCTTCGTGTT
This sequence comes from Serratia bockelmannii, assembly GCF_051803255.1. Classification (NCBI taxonomy): domain Bacteria; kingdom Pseudomonadati; phylum Pseudomonadota; class Gammaproteobacteria; order Enterobacterales; family Yersiniaceae; genus Serratia; species Serratia bockelmannii. Next base: position 1,947,477 of record NZ_CP196512.1, read on the forward strand.
CTTTGAGCGTTGGGCCAGCAGCGAAGCGCTGGATAAGCATAATGAGACGGCGCATTTTCAGCAGTTCGTCAGTCGACTTGACGGCAAGTTGGATGTTCTGGACATCAAGAAACTGAAAAAGATCGCCTGAGCTTTTTACAGGCAAGAAAAAACCCGCCGATGGCGGGTTTTTTTAGGGTTGCAGATTAACTTATTCGTTAACCGGCTGCGGCTTTGTGGCAGGCGCGGTGGCCTGGCTCACTGCCGAGTGACCACCGGCTGAACCTTTGCCTTCAAAGTTGAAGGAAGGGCGCTGCCAGTTGCTGTGCTTGCGTTCTTCCGGCACGTAGGCTGGCGCAGGCGCTTTAGTCATCGGCGCAGTGGCGATGTGTTTGTACAGCGCGTCCTGCACGGCTTTCACCGGCGCCGGCTGCTGCGCAACTGCAGGTGCAGGTTCTGCGGCGATTGGCGCTGGGGCTTTTTCGACCGGAGCAGCTTCCACGGAGGTTGCCGCAGGTGCGGCTTCTACCACTGGCGTTTCTTCCGCTGGCGTGGCTTCTACCACTGGCGTTTCTTCCGCTGGCGTGGCTTCTACCACCGGTACAACTTCGACCACAGGCTCGTCTTCCGTTGGCGCAGGTTCAACCACTGGCTCTACAGCTACGGTTTCAGCTACCGGCTCGGCTTCCACTGCAGGGGCAGTCTCTTCCACTTTCGGCTGTTCAACTGCAACAGCTGCTGGGGCGGTTTCCACCGGCGCCGGGATTTCCTCGGCCGGAGTGGCTACAACCGGTGCTACGACTGCAGCTTCTTCCGTTACGGTAACGCTAGCAGTTTCAACGGCGGCTTCGGGTGCCGGTCCGTTGACGCTGGCCGCGGTCTGAGTGTCTTCCACGGTAACGCTGTGCTGTTCAACCGCTGCGGTGACAACCGGCGCCTGCTCTACGGCTTCGGTTTGCACTTCGGCTTCTTCAACCTGAGCGACCGGGTAGCTTACCCATACTTTGCCTGATGCCATTTCCGGCGAAGCGAACGCGCCCGCCAACGGCATTGGGGATTGCAGCGGGTAACGCTCATCGCGGTAACGACGGCGACGCTGGCCGCTGACGCGCAGGTGACGCGGTGAACGACGGGAACGACGCGGCATGCCTTCGCCGTTGCCGCGGCTTTCGCCCTGGGCATCGTCTTCCTGCTGTGCGGCAACGGTTTCCGGCAACAGCTTGACGCTATCGTCGGCGGTCGGCTGCGCGTCTTCGGCTTTCGCTACCGGCGCTTTCGGCGCCAACAGCTCTTCCGCTGCACGCTGCAGCTCTTCTTCCGCAGACAGGATACGCACTTTCTGCGACAGAGGGCGGCGCTGACGGCGCTGCATGTTCTGCTGCTGGCGCTCTTCCTGCTCTTCGTCGGTACTCTCGACTGCGTCAACGCTTTCCAGCGCTTTCACTTCCTGCTGAGCCTGACGTTTCTCTTCCTGACGACGACGCTGGCGTTCAGCACGCTGCTCACGGCGTTGCTGCTGATCTTCGCGCGGCGCTTTAGCACCTTCTTCCGAAGCGGTTTCCTCCGCTACCGGCGTGTTCTGCTGCTGGTTGCGGCGGTTACGGCGCTGTTCATCGCGGGATTCACGCGATTCACGGCCTTCACGGTTCTCACGCGGTTCACGGTTATCGCGCTCGCGATTGTCACGGCCTTCACCGCGCTCTTTACGCTCGCCGCGTTCCGGGCGATCGCCACGGTCGCTACGCTCACCGCGCTCTTTACGGCCGGTGCCTTGACGGCGCTGACCGCGACGATCCTGACGACGGTTCTCACCGTTGCCTTCCGCCTTCGGCGTTTCGGCCGGTTTGGCTTCTTCGACGGCAGGTTGTTCTTCACCGGCGAACAAGTTCTTCAGACCACCGAACAGGCGGCCCAGGAAGCCCGGTTTAGCGGCGGCCGGCGCTGCGGCTTTAGTCTTGGCGGCTGCAGCGACAGGTTTGGCAACGGCGACGGGTTCTTCAGCCGGCGGCGGCACATCGGCGGACAGGGAGAAGGAAGCCAGGGCCGGTTGCTCCGGACGCTTGCGTTCCATCGGCGCATCTTCCAGCGGACGCTCCATGTCTTCTTCGTGCAGTTTCGGCAGCAGGTAGCTGAGGGTAGAGGTTTCCTCGCCCTTGCGCACGCGCAGCACCGAGTAGTGCGGGGTTTGCATTTCATCGTTCGGCACGATGACGGCTTTCACGCCACCCTGACGTTTTTCGATCGCGCTGACGGATTCGCGCTTTTCGTTCAGCAGGTACGAAGCGACCTGAACCGGCACGATAGCGTGAACTTCTTTGGTGTTTTCCTTCAGCGCTTCTTCTTCGATCAGGCGCAGGATGGACAGCGCCAGCGATTCGTTGTCTCGGATGGTACCGGTGCCGTTACAGCGTGGGCACACGTGGTGGCTGGACTCACCCAGCGACGGGCTGAGGCGCTGGCGTGACATTTCCAGCAGGCCGAAGCGGGAGATGCGGCCGATTTGGATGCGCGCGCGGTCTTGACGCACGGCGTCGCGCAAGCGGTTTTCCACTTCGCGCTGGTGGCGTACCGGCGTCATGTCGATGAAGTCGATGACGATCAGGCCGCCGAGGTCGCGCAGGCGCAGCTGGCGAGCGATCTCGTCCGCCGCTTCCAGGTTGGTGTTGAACGCCGTCTCTTCGATGTCGCCGCCGCGGGTTGCGCGTGCGGAGTTGATGTCGATGGCGGTCAGCGCTTCGGTGCTGTCGATGACGATCGAGCCGCCGGACGGCAGGCGCACTTCGCGCTGGAAGGCGGATTCGATCTGCGATTCGATCTGATAGTGGCTGAACAGAGGAATTTCACCGCTGTACAGTTTGATTTTGCTGCTGAAATCCGGGCGGCCCAGCGCAGCGATGTGCTCTTTGGCCAGATCGAGAATTTTCGGGTTGTCGATCAGGATTTCGCCGATGTCCGGGCGCAGATAATCGCGGAAGGCACGCACGATAACGTTGCTTTCCTGGTGGATCAGGAACGGTGCAGGGCGGCCTTCGGCGGCTTTTTTAATCGCTTCCCAGTGCTTCAGACGGAAGGAGAGATCCCACTGCAGCGCGTCGGCGGATTTGCCTACGCCCGCGGTGCGAACGATCAGGCCCATGCCGTCTGGCAGTTGCAGCGAAGAGAGTGCTTCTTTCAGCTCGGTACGATCGTCACCCTCGATGCGGCGAGAAATACCGCCGGCGCGCGGGTTGTTCGGCATCAGCACCAGATAGCTGCCCGCCAGGCTGATGAAGGTGGTCAAGGCGGCGCCTTTGTTGCCACGTTCTTCTTTGTCTACCTGAACGATGACTTCCTGGCCTTCGCGCAGCACATCTTTGATGTTCGGGCGGCCATGGGAAGAGTAATTGCTAGGGAAGTATTCGCGGGCGATTTCTTTAAGAGGGAGGAAACCATGTCGTTCTGCGCCGTAGTCCACGAACGCTGCTTCAAGACTTGGTTCAATGCGGGTGATTTTGCCTTTGTAAATATTCGCTTTTTTCTGCTCATGACCCGGACTTTCGATATCCAAATCATACAGCCGCTGTCCATCTACGAGGGCAACACGCAACTCTTCCTGCTGAGTTGCGTTAATCAACATTCTTTTCATCTTAACTTACTCGTTATTTTTACATTATCGACAAAGCTGCGGGCAAAATAACCTCATGGCCGGAGTTAAACCGAAAGCCCCGTGTCTTCTCGCAAAGCCGTCAACCTCACGGTTGTCGCCTGCATAGGGGCGCATTATCTCGGTAAGCCTGCTTTTCTTTGTGAAAGACAGCACTTTTACTAGGGGAATAGCCTCTGATTTACGTCGACAGATCTGATTCCATTTGCCGGCCAAGCTGCAACCCGCAGCCCGCTAATTGTTTGATTTCGCATTACGTCTTACGCCATTGCTGCGTTTTTGCGCAATCAGACAAATTTTATAATTCCACCGTTTTCCCTGTTTAACGAGAATCAACGCGGAAAGTGACTGCATTATTCCACTGCTGATGCCGTTATAGCAAGGTGACTTTTCCTTAACTGCGGAAGAAATCGCAAACGTTCAAATCGGCTTGCTGCCTTATTGTCCGCTGGGGTTTCGCCCGCCGTCAGAGAGACAGTTAAGCACAGAAAAAGATGTGGCGCTATTCACGCGCTCTATTTAGAATCCCGCACCATGAAAACGAACAATCCAGCAGTACAATTCATCACGATTTCCGACGACGAAGCCGGTCAGAGAATCGACAACTTTCTGCTCGCTCGCCTGAAAGGCGTGCCGAAGAGCATGATTTATCGCATCGTGCGTAAAGGCGAGGTGCGGGTTAATAAAGGGCGCATCAAGGTCGAATACAAATTGGCGGCCGGCGACGTGGTGCGCGTACCACCGGTGCGCGTAGCCGAGCGCGAAGAGGCGCCGGTGTCGGCGAAGCTGGATAAAGTGGCCGCATTGGCAGACTGCATCCTGTATGAAGACGATCATCTGTTGATCCTTAACAAACCTTCCGGCACCGCGGTGCACGGTGGCAGCGGCCTGAGCTTCGGCGTGATTGAAGGGCTGCGCGCGCTGCGCCCGGAAGCCCGCTTCCTGGAGCTGGTGCATCGTCTGGATCGCGACACCTCCGGCGTGTTGTTGGTCGCCAAAAAACGTTCCGCGCTGCGTTCGCTGCATGAGCAACTGCGCCTGAAAGGCATGCAGAAAGATTATCTGGCGCTGGTGCGCGGCCAATGGCAGTCCCACTGCAAGGCCGTACAGGCGCCGCTGTTGAAAAATATTCTGCAAAGCGGCGAACGTATCGTGCGTGTCAACAGCGAAGGCAAGCCCTCGGAAACCCGCTTCAAGGTGGAAGAGCGTTACGAATTTGCCACCTTGGTGAAGGCCAGCCCGATCACCGGGCGAACTCACCAGATCCGCGTGCACACGCTGCATGCCGGGCACCCGATCGCCTTTGACGATCGCTATGGCGACCGCGAGTTCGATCGCCAACTGGCGGGTACCGGCCTGAAGCGACTGTTCCTGCACGCCGCGGCGCTGCGCTTCGAGCATCCGTCCACCGGCGAAACGATGCGCATCGAAGCGCCGATGGATGAAGAACTGCGTCACTGCCTGCAAGTGCTGCGCCGGCAGGCCGCCAAATAATCCGCGTCAGACCAGCGGGTTGATGCCTTCAGCCCGCAACATCTCCAACAGCGCGATCAACGGCAGGCCGATCAGGGCGTTCGGATCCCGGCCTTCCAGCCTGTCGAACAACGCGATCCCCAATCCCTCGCTCTTGAAACTGCCCGCGCAGTTCAGCGGTTGCTCTAGACGCACATAGGCGGCGATCTCCGCCTCGCTCAGCGCGCGAAAATGCACGTGGAAAGGCTCGCACAGGGCCTGCAGCTGCTTGCTGCGGCTGTTGTACAGCGCCAGGCCGGTATAGAAGGTCACGGCCTGGCCGCTGGCCTGGCGCAGCTGCGCCCGGGCGTTCACCTCGGTATGGGGCTTGCCGGTGATGCTGCCATCGATCACGCAGACCTGATCGGAACCGATGATCAGATGCTCGGGGTAGGCGAGGGCCAGCGCCTGAGCCTTCGCTGTCGCCAGGCGCAGCACCAACGCTTCGGCGCTTTCACCCGGCAGTGGGGTTTCATCCACCTGCGGCGCGGCGCAGTCGAACGGCAGTTGCAGCTTCTCCAGCAGCATTTTTCGATAGGGGGAGGTGGAGGCTAAAAGCAATCTCTGCATAATTTTTTTCGCAAACCGTAGCGTAAATGGGTACGGCATTTTAAACTGTCGGCCGCTGTGGAAGCGAATATTGGTGAAAGGAGCCGTTTTACGGCCTTTTTCTTTGACTCTATGTCGTTACAAAGTTAATATGCGCGCCCTATGCAAAAGGTAAAATTACCCTTGACCATTGATGCGGTACGTACCGCTCAGAAACGCCTGGACTATGCTGGTGTCTATGCGCCTGAGCAGGTTACTCGTGTTGCCGACTCCGTGGTCAGTGTGGACAGTGATGTTGAGGTGTCGTTGTCGTTTAATATCGACAATCAGCGCCTCGCGGTGATAACAGGGCATGCGGACGTCACGGTAACGTTGATGTGCCAACGCTGTGGAGTCCCGTTCGAACATCAGGTTCACACAACATATTGTTTTAGCCCGGTCGTCAATGATGAGCAGGCTGAGGCATTACCGGAAGCGTACGAACCGATCGAAGTTGACGAGTTTGGCGAAGTCGATCTGTTGGCAATGATTGAAGACGAAATTATTCTTTCACTGCCTGTCGTTCCGGTACATGAATCTGAACACTGTGAAGTGTCCGAAGCGGACATGGTATTTGGCCAACTGCCTCCCGAGGCGGAGAAACCGAATCCGTTTGCCGTATTAGCCAGTTTAAAGCGTAAGTAATTGAGGAGTAAGGTCCATGGCCGTACAACAGAATAAACCAACCCGTTCCAAGCGTGGCATGCGTCGTTCGCACGATGCTCTGACCACGACTACTCTGTCTGTAGACAAAGTATCCGGTGAAACTCACCGTCGTCACCACATCACTGCCGACGGTTTCTACCGCGGTCGCAAGGTTATCGGCTAAGTAGCGATACCTTGACTCGTCTAACCCTGGCGTTAGATGCAATGGGCGGGGACTTCGGTCCCTGCGTCACAGTGCCTGCTTCGTTGCAGGCACTGGCCTCTAATTTACAGCTTCATCTCCTGCTGGTCGGCAATCCCGACGTCATCTCCCCTTTGCTTGCCCACGCCGATCCGGTTCTTCTGGAGCGTCTGCAAGTCGTGCCCGCCGAGTCTGTGATCGCCGGCGACGCCAAACCTTCACAAGCGATACGCGCCAGCCGCGGCACGTCGATGCGCATTGCGCTCGAACAGCTCAGCAGCGGCAATGCGCAGGGCTGCGTCAGCGCCGGCAATACCGGTGCGCTGATGGGGTTGGCGAAGCTGTTGGTCAAGCCGCTGGACGGCATTGAGCGCCCGGCGCTGATGACGGCGATCCCGAATCAGCAACGCAGTAAAACCGTGGTGCTGGATCTGGGCGCCAACGTCGAGTGCGACAGCACCATGCTGGTGCAGTTTGCCGTGATGGGCGCGGTGATGGCGGAAGAGGTGATCGGCATTGCGCAACCGCGGGTGGCGCTGCTGAATATTGGCGAAGAAGAGACCAAAGGCCTGGATAATATCCGCGAAGCGGCCGCTGTGCTAAAAAATACTCCGGCAATCAACTATATTGGTTACCTGGAAGGAAACGAACTGCTCACCGGCAAGACCGACGTGTTGGTCTGCGATGGCTTCGTGGGCAACGTCACCCTGAAAACCATGGAAGGGGTGGTTAGGGTATTCTTATCGCTGCTGAAATCGTCCGGCGACGGAAACAAGCAAGCGTGGTGGCTGAAATTGTTGGGCCGTTGGTTGCAAAAACGGGTGGTTAAGCGGTTCGGCCACCTGAACCCCGACCAGTATAATGGCGCATGTCTGTTAGGATTGCGCAGCACCGTAGTCAAGAGCCACGGCGCTGCGAACCCTCACGCGTTTGCAGTCGCAATCGAACAGGCTGTGCAGGCGGTGCAGCGGCAAGTCCCGGAAAGGATTGCTGCGCGCCTTGAGGCTGTATTACCTAAGAGTGACTGATCGTACATGTATACAAAGATTCTCGGTACGGGGAGTTATTTGCCCGTACAAGTGCGCACCAATGCTGATTTGGAAAAAATGGTGGATACCTCTGACGAATGGATCGTCACGCGTACCGGTATCCGCGAACGTCGCATCGCCGCTGCGGATGAAACCGTCGCGACGATGAGCTTCCAGGCCGCTGAGAAAGCGCTGGAAATGGCAGGTGTGGCTAAAGAAGACATTGGGCTTATCGTCGTGGCGACCACCACCACGACTCACGCATTCCCGAGCGCGGCGTGCCTGGTGCAGCAAATGCTGGGCATCAAAGACTGCGCGGCGTTCGATCTGGCTGCGGCCTGCGCCGGCTTTACTTATGCGCTCAGCGTGGCCGATCAGTACGTGAAAAACGGCGCGGTCAAACATGCGCTGGTTATCGGCGCGGACGTCTTGTCGCGCACGCTGGATCCTGAAGATCGCGGCACCATCATTCTGTTTGGCGATGGTGCGGGTGCGGTGGTGCTGGGGGCGTCTGAAGCGCCGGGCATTCTGTCTACCCATCTGCATGCCGACGGCAGCTACGGCAACCTGCTGACGCTGCCGTACAAGGATCGTCAGAATCAAGACAAGCCGGCCTATGTCACCATGGCGGGCAACGAAGTCTTCAAGGTTGCGGTTACCGAACTGGCGCGCATCGTCGACGAGACGCTGCAGGCCAACAACATGGACCGCAGCGAGCTGGATTGGCTGGTGCCGCACCAGGCCAACCTGCGCATCATCAGCGCAACGGCGAAAAAGCTGGGCATGGGGATGGACAAAGTGGTGGTGACGCTCGATCGTCACGGCAACACGTCTGCCGCCTCGGTGCCTTCCGCACTGGACGAAGCGGTGCGTGACGGGCGAATTCAGCGTGGCCAACTGGTGCTGCTGGAAGCCTTTGGCGGCGGCTTTACCTGGGGCTCGGCGCTGGTTCGTTTCTGATTTGGACAGGAAGAAAAAATGACGCAATTTGCTTTTGTTTTCCCGGGCCAGGGGTCGCAGACCGTTGGCATGCTGGCCGAGTTGGCCGCACAGTTCCCGATCGTCGAAGAAACCTTTGGCGAGGCTTCTTCCGCCCTGGGTTACGACCTATGGCAGCTGGTGCAGCAAGGCCCGGTGGAAGAACTGAACAAAACCTGGCAGACCCAACCGGCTCTGCTGGCTGCCTCGGTGGCGATTTTCCGCGTTTGGCAGCAGCAGGGCGGTAAAGCGCCTGCGCTGATGGCGGGTCACAGCCTGGGCGAATACTCGGCGCTGGTCTGCGCCGGCGTGCTGGACTTCAAGGCGGCGATCCGTCTGGTCGAGCTGCGCGGCAAGCTGATGCAGGAAGCAGTGCCGGAAGGTACCGGCGCGATGTACGCCATCATCGGTCTGGATAACGACGCGATTGCCAAGGCGTGCGAAGAGTCTGCGCAGGGGCAGGTGGTTTCTCCGGTCAACTTCAACTCGCCGGGCCAGGTGGTCATCGCCGGCAACAAAGAAGCGGTTGAACGCGCAGGCGCCGCCTGTAAAGCTGCCGGCGCCAAACGTGCGCTGCCGCTGCCGGTGAGCGTGCCTTCGCACTGTGCGCTGATGAAGCCGGCCGCCGACAAGCTGGCCGTGGCGCTGCAGGACATCACCTTCAACGCGCCGCAGGTGCCGGTGGTGAACAACGTCGACGTGCGCACCGAAAACGATCCGGAAGCGATCCGCAGCGCGCTGGTGCGTCAGCTGTACAGCCCGGTGCGTTGGACCGAAAGCGTAGAGTTTATCGCAGCACAGGGAGTGACGTCGCTGCTGGAAGTGGGGCCGGGCAAAGTGCTGACCGGTCTGACTAAACGTATTGTTGACACCCTGACGGCTGCGGCGGTGAACGACACCGCCAGCCTGTCGGCGGCGCTTGAACAATAAAGAGGAAAATGATGAGCTTCGAAGGTAAAATCGTTCTGGTCACCGGCGCAAGCCGCGGTATTGGCCGAGCTATTGCAGAAACGTTTGTGGCACGCGGCGCCAAAGTGATCGGTACCGCGACCAGCGAGAGCGGCGCTGAAGCGATCAGCAGCTACCTGGGCGCAAACGGCAAAGGGTTTATGTTGAACGTTGTTGATGCGCAATCTATCGACAGCGTGCTGGCATCGATTCGCGCCGAATTTGGCGAAATCGACATTTTAGTGAATAATGCCGGCATTACGCGTGATAACCTGCTGATGCGTATGAAGGATGACGAGTGGGAGGATATCCTCGACACCAACCTGACTTCCGTATTCCGCCTGTCAAAAGCGGTAATGCGCGCTATGATGAAAAAGCGGTTTGGCCGTATCATCACCATCGGTTCCGTCGTCGGCACCATGGGGAACGCAGGGCAGGCGAACTACGCGGCGGCTAAAGCCGGCCTGATTGGTTTTAGCAAATCTTTGGCACGTGAAGTTGCTTCACGTGGCATTACGGTCAACGTCGTGGCACCTGGCTTTATTGAGACGGACATGACACGGGCGTTGACAGATGATCAACGCGCAGGCATTTTGTCATCAGTTCCAGCCAACCGGCTGGGCGATGCTAAAGAAATCGCCAGCGCTGTTGCATTTTTGGCCTCTGATGAGGCCGGCTACATCACCGGTGAAACGTTACATGTCAATGGCGGCATGTACATGATTTAAAAAATGTGAAAACCATTTGCGTTATTTGAGGCAAAAACCGCAAAATAGCGTAAAATCGTGGTTTGACCAGCCGGGATTTAGTTGCATCTTTTTCAGCATTTTATACACTACGAAAACCATCGCGAAAGCGAGTTTTGATAGGAAATTTAAGAGTATGAGCACTATCGAAGAACGCGTTAAGAAAATCATTGTTGAGCAACTGGGTGTTAAACAGGAAGAAGTTTTGAACAACGCTTCTTTCGTTGAAGATCTGGGCGCTGATTCTCTTGACACCGTTGAGCTGGTAATGGCACTGGAAGAAGAATTCGACACCGAGATTCCAGACGAAGAAGCTGAGAAGATCACTACTGTTCAGGCAGCTATTGATTTCATCAACGCCAGCCAGCAGTAAGAGAACATATCTAGGCGGTCGTTCGACCGCCTAAGTTTTTTCTATCCCTAGTGTCATATTTTTCCCTCCCTGGAGGACAAACGTGTCTAAGCGTCGAGTAGTTGTGACCGGACTGGGCATGTTGTCTCCTGTCGGCAATACGGTAGAGTCCACGTGGAACGCTCTTCTTGCCGGTCAGAGTGGCATCAGCCTGATCGACCATTTCGATACCACTGCCTATGCGACCAAGTTTGCTGGCCTGGTAAAGAATTTTAATTCTGAGGATTTCATCTCCCGCAAAGATGCGCGCAAGATGGATGCCTTTATCCAGTACGGTATCGCTGCCGGCATGCAAGCCATGCAGGATGCAGGTCTGGACATCACCGAGGCTAACGCCAGCCGTATTGGAGCCGCGATCGGTTCCGGCATCGGCGGCCTGGGTTTGATCGAAGAAAACCACAGTTCACTGGTTAACGGTGGCCCACGGAAAATCAGTCCGTTCTTCGTGCCCTCCACCATCGTGAATATGATTGCAGGCCACCTGACAATCATGTACGGCATGCGTGGCCCAAGCATTTCCATCGCCACCGCCTGTACTTCAGGTGTGCACAACATCGGCCATGCAGCGCGTATCATTGCTTACAATGATGCTGACGTGATGCTGGCCGGTGGGGCAGAGAAAGCCAGCACCCCATTGGGCGTCGGCGGCTTTGGCGCAGCGCGCGCCCTGTCCACCCGTAATGACAACCCGCAGGCGGCGAGCCGTCCGTGGGATAAAGACCGCGACGGCTTCGTGCTGGGCGATGGCGCCGGCATGATGGTGCTGGAAGAGTACGAACACGCGAAAAAACGCGGCGCGAAAATCTATGCCGAAGTGGTTGGCTTTGGGATGAGCAGCGACGCTTATCACATGACGTCACCACCGGAAAACGGCGCAGGCGCTGCGCTGGCGATGGAAAATGCCTTGCTTGATGCCGGTGTGACCCCGTCACAAATCGGTTACATCAACGCACACGGCACGTCTACGCCGGCGGGCGACCAGGCGGAAGCGCAGGCGGTGAAATCCGTCTTCGGCGCTGATGCCCAGCGCGTGCTGGTGAGCTCGACCAAATCGATGACCGGCCACCTGTTGGGTGCGGCGGGCGCGATCGAGTCTATCTTCACCGTGCTGGCGCTGCGCGATCAGGCGGTACCGCCAACCATCAACCTGGATAACCCGGATGAAGGTTGCGATCTGGACTTCGTGCCTCACGAAGCGCGCCAGGTCAGCGATATGGAGTTCACCCTGTGCAACTCCTTCGGCTTCGGCGGCACCAATGGCTCGCTGATCTTCCGCCGAGTGTAACTCGCGCGGTTGTTCGCTGATGAAAAGCCCGGTTTTTTAACCGGGCTTTTTTACGCCTGGCGTCCGGCCGTCAGCAGGGCTGCGTATTGCCTCGTCGCCTGCTATTCTGCGAGCGTAATGAAATCACCCGGCAACAGGAGGAAGCATGTACTGGATTAACGGACAACGCCACGATGCGCTGGCGCCGAGCGATCGTGGCCTGCAGTTCGGCGATGGCTGCTTTACTACCGCCCGGGTTGTCGATGGCAAAATCGAGCTGCTGCCCTGGCACCTGGAGCGGCTGCAGCAAACGGCACAGAGGCTGATGCTGCCCACTACCGATTGGGCCGCTTTCGAGCGCGAGATGGCTCAGGCGGCCGAATCAATTCCGCTCGGCGTGGTCAAAGCGATACTGACGCGCGGCAGCGGCGGGCGGGGCTACAGCCCGACGGGGTGCGAAAATCCAACGCGCATCGTCGCCCGCAGCAGCTACCCTGCGCACTATTTGCAGTGGCGCGAGCAGGGCATCACGCTTGCGCTCAGCCCGGTGGCGCTGGCGCGCAATCCGCTGCTGGCGGGGTTGAAGCATTTGAACCGCCTGGAGCAGGTGCTGATCCGCGCGCATCTTGACCAGACGGCCGCCGACGAGGCACTGGTGCTTGACACTGCCGGTATGCTGGTGGAATGCTGTGCGGCTAATTTGTTCTGGCGTAAGGGAAAAGCGGTGTTTACCCCGGACCTGAGCCAGGCGGGCGTCGCGGGCCTGATGCGGCGGCGGGTGATCGCGCTGCTGGCGGGCTCGGAATACCGTCTGCACTGCGTCAGCGAACCGCTGGAGACGCTGGCCGATGCCGACGAAGTCCTGGTGAGCAACGCGCTGATGCCGCTGCTGCCGGTAAACGTTGCTCAATCATGGCGTTATCATTCGCGCCAGCTGTATGATTTTTTGCGTCCACACTGTTAACCATGGCTGATTGATGAAGAAAAGAAAGCTGAAGGTCCTGTCTGTTATTGTTGTTCTGGTATTGGCGCTGCTGTTTTGGGGCTACCAGAAGATCGAACGCTTTGCCGATACGCCGCTGGCTATCCAGCAAGAAACCATCTTCAAACTGCCTGCCGGCACCGGCCGGGTGGCGCTGGAAGGGTTACTGGTGCGCGATAAACTGGTGCGCAGCGGCCGCTGGTTCCAGTGGCTGCTGAAACTGGAGCCGGAGCTGGCGGAGTTTAAAGCCGGTACCTACCGGTTCACGCCGGGCATGACGGTGCGCCAGATGCTGAAACTGTTGGCCAGCGGCAAAGAGGCGCAGTTCACCGCACGCTTTATCGAAGGCTCACGCCTGCGTGACTGGCAGCAGGTATTGCAGCAGTCCAAATACCTGAAACACACTCTGGCGGGCAAGAGCGAAGCGGAGATCGCCGCAGCGCTCGGTATTCCTGCGGGAGAAACACCGGAAGGGCATTTGTACCCGGATACCTATCAGTATACCGCCGGCATGAGCGATATCGCGCTGCTCAAACGCGCACATGTTCGTATGAACAAAGCGCTGCAGGCCGCCTGGGACGGCCGCGACACCAGCCTGCCGTATAAAACGCCGGAAGAGCTGCTGACTATGGCCTCGATCGTCGAGAAAGAGACCGCGGTGCCGGAAGAGCGTAGCAAGGTGGCGTCGGTGTTCGTCAACCGTTTGCGCATCGGCATGCGCCTGCAGACCGATCCGACGGTGATCTACGGCATGGGCGAAAGCTATAATGGCAACATCACGCGCAAGGATCTGGAGACGCCGACGCCTTACAACACCTATGTGATCGCCGGCCTGCCGCCAACGCCGATCGCCATGCCGGGCGAGGCCTCGCTCCAAGCGGCCGCCAATCCGGCCAAAACGCCATATCTTTATTTTGTTGCCGACGGCAAGGGTGGGCATACCTTCACCACCAATCTGGAGAGCCATAACCAGGCGGTGCGCGTGTACCGTCAGGCGTTAAAGGAAAAGAATGAAAAGTAAATTCGTTGTAATCGAAGGGCTGGAAGGCGCGGGCAAAACCACAGCGCGTGACACGGTAGTCAATGTGCTGCGCGAACATGGCATCAACGACATCGTTTTCACCCGCGAACCGGGCGGCACACCGCTGGCGGAGAAGCTGCGCGAACTGTTCAAACGCGGCATCGACGGCGAATTGCCGACCATCAAGGCCGAAGTCTTGATGCTGTACGCTGCGCGCGTGCAGCTGGTGGAAACCGTGATCAAACCCGCCCTCGCGCGTGGTGCCTGGGTGGTGGGCGACCGCCACGATCTCTCTTCACAGGCTTACCAGGGCGGCGGCCGCGGTGTGGACCCACAGCTGATGAGCTCGCTGCGCGACACCGTACTGGGGGATTTCCGCCCGGATTTGACGGTTTATCTCGATCTGCCTCCGCTGGTCGGCTTGCAACGCGCACAGGCGCGCGGCCAGCTGGATCGCATCGAACAGGAGGCGCTGCCGTTCTTCGAACGCACCCGCGCTCGCTATCTTGAGCTGGCGGCGCAGGATGAAACGATCGTTACCGTTGACGCCGCCCAGCCGCTGGAACAGGTGACCGCGGCGATCCGCGACTGCGTCGGCCACTGGCTGCGGCAGCAGGAAGGCGCATAATGAACTGGTACCCGTGGCTGAATGGCCCTTATCGCCAGCTGATTGGGCAGTACGCCGACGGTCGCGGCCACCATGCGCTGCTGCTGCATGCGGCGGCGGGCAATGGTGACGATGCGCTGGCCTACGGCCTGAGCCGTTGGTTGATCTGCCAACAGCGCAACGGCGAAAAAAGCTGCGGCGAGTGCCACAGCTGCCGGCTGATGCTGGCGGGGAATCACCCGGATTATCACGTGCTGGCGCCGGAAAAGGGCAAGAGCAACCTGGGTATCGAACCGATCCGCCAGGTGATTGAAACGCTGTACGCCCACGCGCAGCAGGGCGGCGCCAAGGTGATTTGGCTGCCGCAGGCGGAACAGTTGACCGAGGCGGCGGCCAACGCACTGCTTAAAACGCTGGAAGAGCCGCCGGAGAAAACCTATTTTCTGCTGGGTTGCCGTGAGCCGTCGCGGCTGATGGCGACGCTGCGCAGCCGCTGTCTTTATTGGCATTTGGCCAGCCCGGATGAGCAGCTCAGCCTGCAGTGGCTGGGCCGGCAGGCGGCCGGTTCTCAGACAGACCGCCTCACGGCGCTGCGCCTGCACGACGGCGCGCCGCTGGCCGCCGAACAGCTGTTACAGCCGCAGCAGTGGCAACAGCGCAGCGCCCTGTGCACCGCGTTGAGCGCCGCGCTGCCGCAGCGCGATATGCTGTCGCTGTTGCCGGTGCTGAACCATGAAGATGTCGCCGAGCGCCTGCACTGGTTGTGCGCGCTGTTGGTGGACGCGATGAAGTGGCAGCAGGGCGCGCATCACTATGTATTGAATCAGGATCAGCAACCACTGGTGCATCAGCTGGCCAGCGTGCTGAGCAGCGCCTCGCTGCAGCAGATCGTGCAGCAGTGGCTGACCTGCCGCCATCAGCTGCTCAGCGTGGTGGGTGTCAATCGCGAGCTGCTGCTGACCGAACAGTTACTTCGCTGGGAACAGATGCTTGGCGCCGCCGGCTATTCCCACCCTCATTCGCTGTAAAGTAAAAGAGTTAAAAATTATGTTGTTAGTCGATTCTCATTGCCACCTTGACAGTCTGGATTATCAAACGCTGCATCAGAATGTGGACGATGCGCTGGCCAAAGCCAAAGCGCGCGACGTCGGCTATGTGCTGGCGGTCGCCACCACGCTGCCGGGCTACCGTTCCATGACCGAGCTGATCGGCGAGCGCAACGATGTGGCTTTCTCCTGCGGGGTGCATCCGCTCAATCTGGAAGAGGGGTATGATTACGCCGAGCTGCGTCGCCTGGCGGCGGCGGAGCAGGTGGTAGCGCTGGGAGAGACCGGGCTCGATTACTTCTACCAGAAAGACAATCTTGAGCTGCAGCAGGACTCTTTCCGCGAACATATCCGCATTGGCCGGGATCTGAACAAGCCGGTGATCGTCCATACCCGCGATGCGCGCGCGGACACGCTGGCGATCCTGCGTGAAGAGAACGCACAAGACTGCGGCGGCGTGCTGCACTGCTTCACTGAAGATTTGACCACGGCCGAAGCCTTGCTGGATCTGGGCTTCTACATCTCCTTCTCCGGCATCGTCACCTTCCGCAACGCCGAACAGCTGCGTGAAGTGGCGCGCTACGTGCCGCTGGATCGCATTCTGGTGGAAACCGACTCGCCTTATCTGGCGCCGGTGCCGCATCGCGGTAAAGAAAACCAACCCGCCTATGTGCGCGATGTGGCTGAATACATGGCGGTATTGAAGGGCGTCAACCTGGAACAGCTGGCCGAAGCCACCACCGCCAACTTTTCACGCTTATTTCACCTCGATCTGTGATCTTTGACCTAGGCTATAGCTGTAGGTCATTGTCTGCGTAATTTTTTTTAAGCTCGTAATTAATCACTGAAACGGGTAAGGTTCCCTCC
Organism: Serratia bockelmannii; assembly: GCF_051803255.1. Taxonomy (NCBI): domain Bacteria; kingdom Pseudomonadati; phylum Pseudomonadota; class Gammaproteobacteria; order Enterobacterales; family Yersiniaceae; genus Serratia; species Serratia bockelmannii. The sequence continues at coordinate 1,963,945 of NZ_CP196512.1, forward strand.
CGTTTCAGGGTGATTGATGCGTGTTTTTTGGCCTGTTTTGCCAAAAAATAGCCGATTTATGCAAAGTTACCGCGGCTCGATCATCGAAACGTGATTGTCATCAAACATTGCGCAGGCTATTTATTTTACTCTGCGTAATAAATTCAAGGGGTGCTCAGACACCCTGAATTGCAGGGGTTTTTCTCCCCCTTGCAGCGCGAATCATCGCGACAAGAAGTAGCAAAGCATTATTACTCAGGAGCACACTCAACTATGTTCAAGAACGCATTTGCAAACCTGCAAAAAGTAGGTAAATCGCTCATGCTGCCGGTGTCCGTGTTGCCTATCGCAGGTATCCTGCTGGGCGTCGGCTCCGCCAACTTTAGCTGGCTACCTGCGGTAGTCTCCCACGTGATGGCGGAGGCGGGCGGTTCGGTCTTCGCCAACATGCCGCTGATTTTCGCCATCGGCGTCGCTCTGGGCTTCACCAACAACGACGGCGTTTCCGCGCTGGCGGCGGTGGTGGCCTACGGCATCATGGTGAAAACCATGGCGGTGGTTGCGCCGCTGGTGCTGCACCTGCCGGCTGAAGAGATTGCGGCCAAACACCTGGCGGATACCGGTGTGCTCGGGGGGATTATCTCCGGCGCCATCGCGGCCTATATGTTCAACCGCTTCTTCCGCATTCAACTGCCGGAATACCTGGGCTTCTTTGCCGGTAAGCGTTTCGTGCCGATCATTTCCGGTCTGGCGGCGATCGTTCTGGGCGTAGTGCTGTCCTTCATCTGGCCGCCGATCGGTACGGCTATCCAGACCTTCTCGCAGTGGGCGGCTTATCAGAACCCGGTCGTGGCCTTCGGCATTTACGGCGTGGTTGAGCGTGCTCTGGTGCCGTTCGGTCTGCACCACATCTGGAACGTACCGTTCCAAATGCAAATTGGTGAATTCACCAACGCGGCGGGCCAGGTATTCCACGGCGACATCCCTCGCTACATGGCGGGCGACCCAACCGCGGGCAAACTGTCCGGCGGCTTCCTGTTCAAAATGTACGGTCTGCCTGCTGCGGCGATTGCCATCTGGCACTCGGCCAAGCCGGAAAACCGCGCGAAAGTCGGCGGCATCATGATCTCCGCCGCGCTGACCTCGTTCCTGACCGGTATCACCGAGCCGATCGAGTTCTCCTTCATGTTCGTCGCGCCGATCCTGTATGTGATCCACGCTATCCTGGCCGGCCTGGCGTTCCCAATCTGCATCCTGTTGGGCATGCGTGACGGCACCAGCTTCTCGCACGGCCTGATCGACTTTATCGTACTGAGCGGCAACAGCAGCAAAATCTGGCTGTTCCCAATCGTCGGCATCGTCTACGGTCTGGTGTACTACACCATCTTCCGCGTGCTGATTGCCAAGCTGGATCTGAAAACCCCGGGCCGTGAAGACACCGCTGCCGAGCAGACTGCGCAGGGCGGTTCCGAAATGTCCGCGGCGCTGGTTCAGGCCTTCGGCGGTAAAGAAAACATCACTAACTTGGATGCTTGCATCACTCGTCTGCGCGTCAGCGTGGCCGACGTGTCCAAAGTTGACCAGGCGGGCCTGAAGAAACTGGGCGCAGCCGGCGTAGTCGTCGCTGGCTCCGGCGTGCAGGCCATCTTCGGCACCAAGTCCGACAACCTGAAAACCGATATGGACGAATACATCCGTAATCACTGATTCAGGCAGGGGAGTTATCAAGGGAGGCGAAAGCCTCCCTTTTTTATTGCCTGTCGTCAGGCGCTAAGGCGCTGTTCGAGTTCGGCGAGAGAAGGAAGGAACCAGACCTGTTCGCCGCGGTTGGCTTCGCGCACAAAGTCTTGCAGCGCGTTGCTTTGCGCTAACCAAGGGGTGATATCGCCCAGCAGCGCAACGCGCAGGCGGTAGTTGATGAATTTCTGCAATACGGCGCCGGCAATGCCGCTTCTGAGCTGGAAGAAGGTGGCGTCGAGGCGGTTGACGGGGAGGGCAATCATCCCGGCCTCGTGTTCAAAAGCGGGCGCGATAAACAGGCTGACGTCGTTTTCGTCTTTCAACGGCGGCCCGGCTTCGGCGAAAACCACCAGGCGCAGGCCATGAACGTGCTGCACGGCGTAGCTCATCGGCGCCCCGGGAGTCAGGGTTTGACGTGTTGCTGCAAATAATGCTCGAACACCGCCAGCGTTTCGTCCGAGATATGGTGTTCAATCCCTTCGCTGTCCAGCTCGGCAGTTTCGCTCGGCACCCCGAGGCACATCAGCAGATCGACCACGATGCGGTGACGGCGGCGCACCTTCTGCGCCAGCAGCTCGCCTTCCTCGGTTAAAAACACCCCGCGATAAGGGCGCGATTCCACCAGCCCGGCGCTTTTCAACCGCGCGATATTTTTGATCGCCGTCGGGTGAGAGACGCCGAAGCGGCGCGCGATATCGGTGGTTCTGGCTTCACGGGTGCTTTGCAGCAAATCGGCGATCAGCTCAACGTAATCTTCGATCAGCGCATTGGACTGCGCTTCGCGGGCGCGGCTAAAACGCAGGGCGTGCTCGGCCTCGTCCGGCATGTCGGTCTGGGCGGGGCGGTCGGCGTTATCTGGCGCGCGGGTAACCATAGCGTGGGGCGTCCTGTAAGCATAAAAATGGCATCTCCCGGCAATGTGGGGAGGGTTGCCCTAAGTTAGTCCAAATAGCACACATTATCAATTCGATGCCACGCATTGTGGTAGTTAGAAATATCTCTACACAAAGCCCATTAATTTCGCCTGTTGCATAAAGTGTAGCCGATGCTACATTGTCAGCATGATCGGTGGAAAAATAACCAGCAAAAGATTAAGGGTACTTCATGCGAGACGCGGCAACTCCCTCATCGTTAACCGAACGGACCAACATTGCGATTGGTGCCGCCCTTGCCGGGCGCAAGCGCGGCGCTTTTACGCCGCTGCTGTTCGCCGGCCCGGCGGTGATTGCCTCTATTGCCTATATGGACCCCGGTAACTTCGCCACCAACATCCAGGCCGGGGCGAAATACGGCTACAGCCTGCTGTGGGTGGTGGTGATGGCCAACCTGATCGCCATGCTGTTCCAGGCGCTGTCGGCCAAGCTGGGTATCGTCACCAACCGCAATCTGGCGGAGATGTGCCGCGATCAGTTTTCACGGCCGGTAGTGATCGGCATGTGGCTGCTTAGCGAAGTGGCGGCGATGGCCACCGATCTGGCGGAGTTTCTCGGCGGCGCGATTGCGCTGGCGCTGTTGTTCCACATGCCGCTGCTGGCGGGGATGGGGGTGACGGCGGTGATCACCTATGCGCTGTTGATGGTGGAAAAGAAAGGTTTTCGCCCGGTTGAGCTGATGATCGGCGGCCTGGTAGGCATCATCGCGCTGTGCTACCTGGTGGAGATGTTCATTGTGCCGGTGGACTGGCAGGCGGCCGGGATCGGCATGGTGACGCCGCAACTGCCGGATGCCCAGGCGCTGACCATCGCCGTCGGCATTATCGGCGCCACCGTGATGCCGCACGCCATTTTCCTGCACTCGGGGCTGACCCAGCACCGCAGCCCGGCCAGTGATAACGGCGAGCGGCGCAAGCTGCTGCGTTTCTCCAATATTGAGGTGGTGATCGCGCTGGCGCTGGCCGGGCTGGTGAATATCGCGATGGTCATCATGGCCTCGAGCGCCTTCCACGCCGGTAACAGCGACGTGGCCGAAATTGGCACTGCCTACCATACGCTGACGCCACTGTTCGGTGCGGCGGCCGCCGGTATCTTCCTCGCTTCGCTGATCGCCTCCGGCATTTCCAGCTCGGTGGTGGGCACCATGGCCGGGCAAATGATCATGCAGGGCTTCGTTGGCTTCCGCATTCCGGTGTGGGTGCGCCGCCTGGTCACCATGGTGCCGGCGTTTATCGTGGTGGCGATGGGCGTCAACGCCACCGACGCGCTGGTCTACAGCCAGGTGGTGCTGAGCCTGGCGCTGCCGGCGCCGATGATCGCGCTGGTGATGTTCACCCGTCGCCGCGACATCATGGGCGAGTTCGCCAACGGCCGCTGGACCAGCCTGGCGGCGGTCGTCGGCACGGTAGTGATCGTGTTGCTCAACGTGGTGCTGCTGTTGCAGACCTTCGGCGTCGAGATCCCTGGGCTGGGGTGAGCCGCGCAATCAGGGCCTGGCGAATTTGTTGGCGAACAGTTCGCTGATGAAGTCGACGAAAACCCGAATTTTATGGCTGCGATCCCGCAGGCGCGGATAGAGAATATTGATCGGTGCCCCTGTGGGCGCCCACTCCTGCAGTATCGGTTCCAGTTCGCCTGCCTTCAGATAGTTTTCCAGAGTGCAGTCCAGCAAGTAAACCAGGCCGAGGTGGTTCCTGGCCACCTCGCACAGCGATTGTGAATGGTTGAAACTCAGCAGCGGGCTGGGCGCCAGACGGTAGTGCTCGTCACCACGAATGAACTGCCAGTCGTCCGCCGCCGCCGCGCCTGAACGGATAAATCCCAGCCGCTGATGCTGTTGCAGCTGTTCCGGGTGTTCCGGCCGGCCATGGCGCGCAAAATAATCGGGAGACGCACAGCACAAATAGCGTGGTTGCAGCAATTGACGGCTGACCATCTCGGGTATGTGGCCGGCGCCGATGCGAATAAATACGTCGGCGCGATCTTCCGCCGGATTGACCAGGCGATCGCTAACCGACACGCTGAGCTGCAATTCCGGATATTGCGCCAAAAAAGCCGGGAGCGCCGGAGCGATATGCATGCTGCTGAGCATCGTGGCTATCTCGACCCGCAGCGGTCCTCGCGGTTGTTCAAAATCACCCGACATGTCGTTTTTCAGCCGGTCAAACTGCTGCAGGATGTCTTGTGCGGTGCGATAGCAACGCTCCCCGGCGCTGGTCAGCGAGAAGCGCCGGGTTGAACGCTTGAACAGGGGTTGCCCGAACTGTTTTTCAAGCTGATTGATGCTGTATGTGACGCTGGCCGGGGAGAGCCCCATTTTGGTTGCCGCCTGGCTGAACCCCTCCATTTCCACCACCTGGCAGAATACGCGCAGCGCGTGCAGTTCATTCATGTTAACGGCTTCCATTATTTAAATTATTAAAAGAGTATTTTTAAATATGCCGGCTGTCAATTTGACGCAGCATTGGATAATTTATTTTCAGCGTTTTTATTTATCTGAAATCGCATCCTGTATTGCCATAATGAAATAATGCCGAAGAGGATATTTATATGAAAAAATTAACTGCCGTATTGTTATTGGCGGGCGCGGGCTTGTGCGGCCAAACTTATGCCGCAAGCAGCGAGGCCGCATCGCAAAGTTACAGGGTTTCCGCAGAGGCGGGCGTCGCGGCCGAACAGAAGGCGGTGTATGAGCTGATAAACCGCTACCAGACAGCGCTTAACGCCGGCGATACGCAAACGATTTTGTCACTTTTTGCGCCAGAAAGTTACTCACAATGGAACGAAAAACCGACGGCGGACAGCAATGAAAAGCGCCGCCAACAATATGATGACTTATTTAAAAACGAGAAATTTGAAACAGAGTTTGCTTATGACAGCGTCAACGTGAACGGGAATATGGCCTATGTGCGCACGCACCATCATCGCGGCGCAACGGTTACCCGAATAAGCGACGGTGCTACCCTGATCGATTTAAACCGTGAAGTATTTGTATTGGAGAAACAGCAGGGCCAATGGAAGATCGTGGTCTACACCTTTAATACCAACCCGATTCAAGGGGTGAGTTGAGTGACACTGACAAAGGCCGCGCAAGCGGCCTTATTGTGTCGCGCGACGGCTAAAGATTCCCCACGCCGCCGTCCATCTGCAGCTCCGCGCCGACCATAAACGCCGACTCATCCGCCGCCAGAAACACCGCCGCTTTGGCCAGCTCCAGTGCGCTGCCCATGCGGCCGATCGGCACTAGCGCGCGGATATCGTCGCGCAATGCCCGTTCATCCGCTTCCGCCAGCCCCAATTTTCCCAGCGCCGGGGTTTCGGTCGGGCCGGGGCTGAGGCCGTTGACGCGAATGCCGCGCGCGTGCAGCTCGCCGGAGAGCGTTCTGGCCAGAGATAACAAACCGGCTTTGCTGGCGGCGTAGGCGCTGCTTTGCGGTAGACCGATATGGGCGCTGACCGAACCGCACAGGATCACCGAGGAAGGGGTGGCCAGCAGCGGTAGCAGCGCCTGGATCAGAAAGAACGGCCCCTTCAGGTTGATGTCCATCAGCCGCTGGTAGCTCTGCTCATCCCACTCCTGCAGCGGGCGGTGCGTGACGTCGCCGGCGTTAACGTACAGCACGTCCAGCCGCGGCCACCGTTGCTCCAACTGCTGCGCCAGCGCACGTTGCTGTGGGATGTCGCCGGCGTCGCTCAGCAGCAACAGCGCGTTGCCCGCCAATGCCTGGCCCGCCGCGTCCAGGGCACGTTGGCTGCGGCCGGTGATCGCCACCGTTGCGCCCTCGGCGATGAATTGGCGGGCGGTTTCCAGCCCGATGCCGCTGGTGCCGCCGGTGATCAATGCGTATTTGCCTTGCAGTCGTGACATAACCGATTCCTCTTTAACGTCTGTTACGGCATTATTTGCGCTATAGTTCCTTTTGCATAGTAGGCACCTTTTGGATACTAAAGGACGAGGTGGGATGAAATGACGGCGCGCGCGCCCTTAGCGGCGAAAAATAATTTGTCGGCGTTGCCGACGGCGGGCGAATCCTGCCCGATGGTGGACTTTGTCAATCTGGTGTCGGGCAAATGGGCGATACCCATCCTGTATCGGCTGATTATGATCGATGGCCCGGTGCGATTCAGCGAGCTGCAGCGGGCGGTGGCGCCCATTGCGCAAAAAGAGCTGACGCGCCAGCTGCGGCTGTTCGAGCAGCGCGGTCTTGTGACGCGGCAGGTGTATCCCGAAGTGCCGCCGCGGGTGGAGTACCAGGTCACCACGCTCGGCAAATCGCTGCGGCCGACGCTGGACTCGCTGGCCGAGTGGATGCGCCGACATGCCCCGCAGCTGATCGGTAGCTAGTCGCCGATGCCCGGCGGGTTGATGGTTGAGCGCTCGACCTTTTCGTCGCCTTCGCCCCAGCGTTCCAGCACCTGCGCATATTCGCCGCTGACGATCGCGCCATTGATCGCGGCGTTGACGGCGTTCACCAACCCGTTGCCTTTTTTGGTGGTGACCGCGACGTAGGCCACGTTGGGGCCGATGCCGACCATTTTGGTTTTGCCGGTCAGCGCCGCCTTGTAGGCGCCGGTGGAGTGGGGGCCGAAGAACGCATCGGCGCGCCCGGACTGAATGCTGAGGTTGGTGGCGGCGTCGTCGGTCACGTAGATCGGCTGTACCGGCGGCAGCCCGGCGGCGCGATTCTGCTTATCCCATCCCAGCAGAATGTTTTCCTGATTGGTGCCGGATCCGACGATGATCCGCAGCCCGGCCACGTCCTGCGGGCGGTTGATCGAGGTGATGTGGCTGGTGGATTTGACGTAAAAGCCCAGCGTGTCCACCCGGTAAGTGGCGAAGTCGAATTTGGTTTTACGCTGTTTGGTGACGGCGATGTTGAAGATCGCCGCATCGTATTTGCCCGCGCTGATGCCCAAGGGCCAATCTTCCCAGGAGGTGGGCACCAGATTCAGCTCCAGCCCGAGGCTGTCGGCCACCAGGCGGGCGATGTCCGGATCGCTGCCGATCAGCGTTTTATTGTCTTCGGCGAACAGCGCCAGCGGCGGGGAGTTCTCGAATGCTACCGCCACCGTCAGCTTGCCGGGCACCGCGAAGTGAAAGTTCGCCGGGATCAGCGCGATAGCCGCCGGGTTTTTCTCCGTGCGTATCGGCTCTCGGTTAGCCTGCAGGTCGATACCGCCCGTCGTGGCCGCCTGCACGGCAGCGCTCAGCAACAGCGCGCACAGCGCCGCAATCTTCAGTGGCATAGTGCCCTCTATCCTTTGTTAATCATGGGGTTACTATTGGCGGCGGCGCGGGGCAAGTAAAGCAACAATAGTGAATAACCAAAGTGAAAAGATGCACAAGCGGGGCGACGGCCTGCGCGAATCTGCAGCACTCGACGTGGAAAGTGCGCAATCAGGTTGAAAGCAGTAGAATTTGTCACTCATACTGCGTACAGCTAATTGTGTAAAACAAGGAACGCCAGATGGCCGAAGAAACGATTTTCAGTAAAATTATCCGCCGCGAAATCCCTGCTGATGTGGTTTACCAGGATGAACTGGTCACCGCTTTCCGTGACATCTCCCCCCAGGCGCCTACCCATGTGCTGATCGTTCCCAACGTGCTGATCCCAACCGTCAACGACGTGACCGTCGAGCACGAAGCTGCGCTGGGCCGCATGATCACCGCCGCGGCGAAGATCGCCGAACAGGAAGGCATCGCCGAGGACGGCTACCGCCTGATCGTCAACTGTAACCGCCACGCCGGTCAGGAGGTCTATCATATTCATATGCACCTGGTCGGTGGCCGCTCGCTGGGGCCGCTGCTGTCACGTTAAGCGAGGAAATCATGCGCGGTAAAAAAACTCTGCGTTGTCTGATGGCGTTGGCGCTGCCCGCCGCGTTGCTGATGGGGTGCAGTTCGCCATCCGGCATCGCGGTTAACCGGGGGCAAACGGTGGTGATGGATCCTTCGGTGCTGACCGCCGGCATTTTTGCCGATACGCCCTCTGTCTCGAACGCTTCCGGCCGGGTGATGGCGACTTCGGTGCTCAATAACAGCCAACCGACGCCGGTCACCGTGCATTATCGTTTCTATTGGTACGACGCGCAGGGGCTGGATATTCGCCCCTTCGAGAAACCGCGTGAGCTCGTCGTGGCGCCTAACTCGGACGCCAAAATCTACTCGATTAACGGTAATCTGGAAGCTAAAAGCGCGCGTCTGTATCTGTACCTGTAAGCGCTTGCCAGGTTTGGAGAAAAAGCATGAAAAAGTACGTCTTAGTGGCGCTGGCCGCATTCACCCTGAGCGGCTGTCTGTCGCGTCCGCCTGAGCCGGATCAGCCGTTGCCGCCGGTCACCGTCGAACCAGAACAGCCGACGCCGCCGGTCGAGCAGCCGCAGCCGCCAACTACCGAGCCGGTGCCGCAGCCGCCGAAAATCCAGCAGCTCGACTGGCTGGGCAGCGTTCAGCCGCTGGTGAATCAGATGTTGAAGGCCGATGGCGTCACGGCCGGCAGCGTGCTGCTGCTGGACAGCGTCAAGAACAACACCAACGGCTCGCTGCAGATGGGCAAAGCCACCGCGGCGCTGTATAAGGCGCTGGCGTCGAACTCCACCTTCAGCGTGGTGCCGGAAGCGAAGCTGACCAGCGCCAGACAAACGCTGGGCCTGTCGGCGGATGACAGCTTCGGCTCGCGCAGCAAGGCGATTGGCCTGGCGCGCATCGTCGGTGCGCAGTACGTGCTGTACAGCGACGTCAGCGGCGACGTGAAGTCGCCGGCGTTGGATATGCAGCTGATGCTGGTGCAAACCGGCGAGATCGTCTGGTCGGGCAATGGCGCCGTTAAACGCTGAGGCCGCGCTGCGACGATTGATGGAAACCAGACTGCCGGCGGTGAATACCGCCGGTTGTCATTTCAGCCCGGTGCAGGGGCTGACCGGCGAGAGCTGGCGTATCGACGGTTCGGGCATCACGCTGCTGGCGCGGCAAAACAGCGCGGAGAAACGCACGCTGGGCGTGAGCAGGCGGCGGGAAGCGCAGGTCTTGCGTCGCTGCGCGCCGGGGCTGGGGCCACGGGTTTTCGCGCAGAATAATCAGTGGCTTGTCCTCGAATGGCTCGAAGGTGACGTCGTCACAGAAGCTGAGTTTGACAGGCTGAATCAGCGCGGCGAGCTGGCGGTGATGGCGGCGACGCTGCACCGGCGGCCGCTCAGTGGTTACCGGTTGGATCTGCGGCGGCAGTTCCGCCGCTACTGGCAGCAGCTGGATACGCGGCGTTTAACCCCCGCCTGGCTGAGTTGGCAGCGTCATTTCTTACGCTGCGCGCCGCCGCGGCCATTACGCCTGGCGCCGCTACACATGGACATCCATCCGGGCAATTTGCTCGCGACCGGCGAGGGGCTGCGGCTGATCGACTGGGAGTATGCCGCCGACGGCGATGTGGCGTTGGATATCGCCGCGCTGTTTCGCGGCAACGGCTGGGCGGCGGAGGCGCAGCAGCGCTTTTTGCAGCACTACGCGCGTCAGGGCTATCACGACGTCGCCCGGCTGCAGGCGCAGGTGCAGCGCTGGCTGCCGTGGGTGGATTATCTGATGCTGCTGTGGTTTGAAGTGCGCTGGCAGCAGAGCGGCGACGCCGAATTTTTGCGCTGGGGCGCGGCGCTGCGCCGGCGATTCTGTTTATCATCATCCGAATTCTGAACGAACAATAATGAAGTGAGGTGCCCGTGGGCCCAGTAATGCTAGATGTCGCCGGCTACGAGCTGGATGCAGAAGAACGCGAGATTTTGAAACATCCGCTGGTTGGTGGATTGATCTTGTTTACCCGCAACTTCCACGATGCGGAGCAGCTGCGTGAGCTGGTGCGCCAGATCCGCGCCGAATCGCACGATCGGCTGGTGGTGGCGGTAGATCAGGAAGGCGGGCGCGTGCAGCGCTTCCGCGAGGGCTTCACCCGTCTGCCGGCGGCGCAGTCGTTTGCCGCGTTGCACAATGCGCAGGAAGGCGGCCGTCTGGCGCAGGAGGCCGGCTGGCTGATGGCGGCGGAAATGATCGCGCAGGATATCGACATCAGCTTTGCGCCGGTGCTGGACATCGGCCACGGCAGCGCGGCGATCGGCGAACGTTCGTTCCACAGCGATCCGCAGCAGGCGTTGGCGATGGCGGAACGCTTCATCCTCGGCATGCACAGCGCCGGCATGAAAACCACCGGTAAACACTTCCCGGGGCACGGCGCCGTCAGCGCCGATTCGCACAAGGAAACGCCGCGCGATCCGCGGCCGCTGGCGCAGATCCGCGAGCACGACATGGCGATCTTCCGCGAGCTGATCAACCGTCAGCTGTTGGACGCCGTCATGCCGGCTCACGTCATCTATACTGAAGCGGACCCGCGTCCGGCCAGCGGCTCGCCTTACTGGCTGCAGCAGATCCTGCGTCAGGAGCTGGGCTTCGACGGCGTGATTTTCTCCGACGATCTGTCGATGGAAGGTGCCGCCATCATGGGCAGCTATGCCGAACGCGGCCAGGCGGCGCTGGATGCCGGTTGCGACATGATCCTGGTGTGCAACCACCGCGAAGGCGCGGTCAGCGTGTTGGATAACCTGTCCCCGGTCAAAGCAGAGAAGGTGAAGCGGTTATATCATCGCGGTCAGTTCACCCGTCAGGAACTGCGCGACTCCGAGCGCTGGCAGCAGGCGCACAAGGCGCTCAGCGCGCTGAGCGAACGCTGGGAGGAGCACAAGCAGCGTTCGCAAGGGTGAATCCAGGTGCCGCACCGCGGCGCAGAGCGGAAATGATGAGGGCCGCGCCCGCGGCCCTTGGCTTGTTGCGAGGATCCACATGATTATCTATTTGCACGGCTTCGATTCCACCAGCCCCGGCAATCATGAAAAGGTGTTACAGCTGCAGTTTATCGATCCGGACGTGCGCTTTATCAGCTACAGCACGCTGCATCCGCGTCACGACATGCAGCATCTGTTGAAAGAGGTGGACAAGGCGGTGCAGCAGGGCGGCGACGCGCATCCGTTGATCTGCGGGGTCGGCCTCGGCGGTTTCTGGGCAGAGCGCATCGGCTTCCTGTGCGGCATTCGCCAGGCGATGTTCAATCCCAATCTGTACCCGGAAGAACACATGCACGGCAAGATAGACCGGCCGGAAGAGTATCGCGATATCGCCACCAAGTGCGTGGAGGATTTCCGCGAGAAAAATCGCGATCGCTGTCTGGTGGTGCTGTCGCGTCACGACGAGGTGCTGGATAACCGGCGCAGTGCCGAATTGCTGCATCACTACTACGAAATCGTCTGGGATGAACAGCAGACGCACAAGTTCAAAAACATCTCGCCGCATCTGCAGCGGCTCAAGGCGTTCAAGGCGCTGGGTTAACAGTTTCATAACGCTGCCGCGAGCCGCTCTCCCCGTTTTTCACCGACGGAAAGTGCGGCTTTTTTGTGCGACAAAGCCAGATTTGGCGTGGCAATCGGCAAAATTTAAAACTGTGACTCAGCGCTAACTATTTGAATCACAATCCCCAAAAAATCCCCTCGTCCAGCCTTTAACCAAAAAAAATTGATGTACGTCAATTTTGGTATGACCAAATAACCTCACATGCTATTCTGGCTTCAGAGAGCCGATTTATTTTACGCGAACCCTATGTATTCTAAGGATATTATTTATTTACCCTGGGATAACAAATGGTTCACATTTAGGGGGTTATTTTGACAACGCCAAAGAAGAAAATCGTTATTGTTGGCGGCGGCGCCGGTGGTCTGGAGCTGGCGACCAGCCTGGGCCATAAACTTGGCCGCAAGAACAAAGCGGAGATCACGCTGGTGGATCGCAACCACAGCCATTTGTGGAAACCGCTGTTGCACGAAGTGGCAACCGGTTCCCTCGATGACGGCGTGGATGCGCTCAGCTACCTGGCGCACGCGCGCAATCACCATTTCAGCTTCCAGCTGGGGTCGTTGACCAACATCAACCGCGAAACGCAAACGCTGCAGCTGGCGCAGATCTGCGACGAGCAGGGCGGCGAGCTGGTGCCGGCGCGCGAATTGCCGTACGACATCCTGGTGATGGCGCTGGGCAGCACCTCGAACGATTTCGGTACGCCGGGCGTGAAAGAGCACTGCATCTTCCTGGATAACCCACATCAGGCACGTCGTTTCCACAACGAAATGCTCAACCTGTTCCTGAAGTTCTCGGCGCAGCCGGGGCAAAAAGAGCGGGTCAACATCGCTATCGTCGGCGGCGGCGCCACCGGCGTTGAGCTGTCCGCCGAACTGCACAACGCGGTGAAGCAGCTGCACAGCTACGGTTTCGAAGGCCTGGACAACAGCGCGCTCAACGTGACGCTGGTGGAAGCCGGCGAGCGCATTCTGCCGGCGCTGCCGCCGCGCATTTCCGCTGCTGCGCACCAGGAACTGATCAAACTTGGCGTGCGCGTGCTGACCAACACCATGGTGACCAGCGCGGACGCCAAAGGCCTGAACACCAAGGGCGGCGAGTTTATCGACGCCGATCTGATGGTGTGGGCGGCCGGCATCAAGGCGCCGGACTTCATGAAGGATATCGGCGGCCTGGAAACCAACCGCATCAACCAACTGGTGGTGGAGCCGACGCTGCAGACCACGCGCGATCCGAACATCTTCGCCATCGGCGACTGCGCCTCCTGCCCGAAAGAGGGCGGCGGTTTCGTGCCGCCGCGCGCCCAGTCGGCGCACCAGATGGCCTCGCGCTGCGCCACCAATATCCTGGCGCTGATGAACGGCCAGACGCTGAAGCCTTACGTGTACAAAGACCACGGTTCGCTGGTGTCGCTGTCGCGCTTCAGCACCGTCGGCAGCCTGATGGGCAACCTGATGCGCGGCTCGATGATGGTGGAAGGGCGCATCGCGCGCTTCGTTTACATCTCGCTGTACCGCATGCACCAGGTGGCGCTGCATGGCTACATCAAAACCGGCCTGATGATGCTGGTGGGCGGCATTAACCGGGTGATCCGTCCGCGTCTGAAGATGCACTGATCCCGCCTTTGTCGACCAACCCGCGCCGGTTCGCCCGCGCGGGTTTTTTTATGGCAGCGCGAGGCGAGCGGCGGCGGTTGCTTGATTCTTCAGCATAAGCTGTCGCCGATATGGGTAAAATTCTTAAGATTCCTCCTAAACAACGGGAAAACAGCCGTTTTCCCGCATTTTTGGTCCCCTTGTCTTATTGCGGGTCCTCAGATCATTGTGCAGACTTTATCTCGTTTACAGACGGCGCGTCGCGCACGCCGTAAACCGGGATACCGCAAGCCGCCCATGCGCAAAATAATAAGCGCGGTGCCATGCCGGTAACAGACCCCGGAAAAAATGCGTGGTAACACTTTCAGGAGGTTTCCTGTGAACAAGTCAATGTTAGCCGGTGTTGGAATTGGTGTCGCTGCCGCTCTGGGGATTGCCGCGGTAGCCAGCCTCGACGTCTTTTCTGCCGGTCCGCAATATGCGCAGGTGCTCGCCGCAACGCCGATAAAAGAAACCATCAAAACGCCGCGTCAGGAATGCCGCAACGTCACCGTGACGCACCGTGCACCGGTGCAGGATGAAAACCGCATCGCCGGTTCTGTGTTGGGCGCAGTGGCGGGCGGCGTGATCGGCCACCAGTTCGGCGGCGGTCGCGGGCGCGACGTGGCGACCGTGGTAGGCGCACTGGGTGGCGGCTATGCCGGTAACCAGGTGCAAGGGGCGATGCAGAACAACGACGTCAGCACCAGCGTTCAGCAGCGTTGCAAAACGGTCTACGACAAGTCCCAGAAAATGCTGGGCTATGACGTGACCTACAAGATCGGCAATCAGCAGGGCAAGATCCGCATGGATCACGATCCGGGCACGCAAATCCCGTTGGATAAAAACGGCCAGCTGGTGCTGAACAGAGCCTGATCGCCACATTCGAATTAAACCCGCGGGCAGTGTTAGTTCTGATCGTTTAACCCGGTTAAGCGAGTGGCGTTAACATTGACGCGGGTTTCTGTTTTTTGCCTGTCTAAGAATTTGCGATCGTTCTAATGTCTGCGTGCGATATCACTGGGCAAAACTTCAAAAAAGCCCCCGCGTTTGTTATATTATTGTGCAATTAAGCGGTGTTATCGGCGCCAATCGCCACACCGGTCAAACCCGAGTATTTCGTCTCGCAGAGATAACGACATGTTAGATTTTCGCTTTCCGACAGCGTTGCAAATGGTCCTTAGCGTCGCCGTAGCTGAAAAGCAGGGCATGCGTTCGACAAGCGCCACCCTCGCCGCCGCTCTGGAAGCCAACCCCAGCTTTATCCGCAAACTGATGGTCCCGCTGACCAAAGACGGCATCATCGTTTCCACCCTGGGCCGAAACGGCTCTATCCACCTCGGCCGCCCGGCGGAAGAGATCACCCTGCGGGACATCTACCTGGCGGTGATCGACGACAAGCGCATCTGGGCTTCCCGTCCTGAAGTGCCGGCTCGCTGCCTGGTGAGCGCCAACGCCTGCTGGTATTTCAAGTCGGTGGTAAACGAGGCCGAACAGGCTTCGCTTGCGGTGCTGGCGCGCCACACCGTGGCCGATTCGCTGGCCGAACTGGAGCGGGGCGACAAGCGCGCCTGTGCGGAGTACGCCGCTGCGCAAGAGGCTGAAACCGCCGATAAATAATCGCGGTTCGCATGCATAAAAAAAGGTCGGGCAATGCCCGACCTTTTTGCATGTTAAGACGATGATTACGCCGTCTGCGGCTGTGCCTTGCGTGCCACCAGGCGGCGCAGGGTGACGTAGAACACCGGCGTCAGGAACAGCCCGAACAGCGTGACCCCCAGCATGCCGGAGAACACCGTGATGCCGGTGACGCCGCGCACTTCGGCGCCGGCGCCGTGGCCGAGGATCAGCGGGATGGTGCCGGCGATGAAGGCGATGGAGGTCATAACGATCGGGCGCAACCGCAGGCGACAGGCTTCCAGCGCCGCTTCGACGATGCCTTTGCCCTGCATTTCCAGCTCGCGGGCGAACTCGACGATAAGAATGGCGTTCTTACAGGCCAGCCCCATCAGAACGACCAACCCGACCTGCACGAACACGTTGTTGTCGCCGCCGGTCAACCATACGCCGAACAGCGCCGACAGCATGGTCATCGGCACGATCAGGATCACCGCCAGCGGCAGCGTCCAGCTTTCATACAGCGCCGCCAGCGCGAGGAACGCCAGCAGCACCGCTACCGGGAACACCACCAGCGCGGCGTTGCCCTGGGTCGATTGCTGATAGCTCAGATCGGTCCACTGAATGTTCATGCCGTTCGGCAACAGCTTATCGGCCATCTGCGTCAGCGCACCCATCGCCTGGGTAGAGGAGAGCACGCGCGGGTCGGCATCGCCGATCAGGTCCGCCGCCGGGAAGCCGTTATAACGGATCACCGGATCCGGGCCGTAGGTGGTGCCGATGCTGACCATGCTGCCGATCGGCACCATTTCGCCCTTGTCGTTGCGGGTACGCAGGTTGGCGATGTCTTCCACGCTGTCGCGGAACTGGCCGTCGGCCTGCGCCATCACCTTCCAGGTGCGGCCATAGCGGTTGAAGTCATTGATGTAAGACGAACCGAGGTAGGTTTGCAGCGTGCTGAACAGCGCATTGAGCGGCACCCCCTGCGCCTTGGCCTTGTCGCGATCGATTTTGGCGTCCAGCTGCGGCACGTTAGCCTGATAGGAGGAGATCGGGAACCCCATGCCCGGCGTTTGCATAATGGCGCCGGACAGCGTGTTGATCGCCGTCTGCAGCGCGCCGTAACCCAGTCCGCCGCGATCTTGCACGTACAGCGAATAGCCGGAACCCTGGCCGATGCCGAGGATCGGCGGCGGCATGATCGAGAAGGCGAAACCTTCCTGGATCTGCGAAATGCGCGCGTTGATCTCGGCGTTGATCTGCGCCGCGGTGCGAGTACGGGTGCTCAATGACTCCAGCGCGAAGAATACCGTGCCGGTATTCGGCGTATTGGTGAACTGCAGCGCGTTCAGGCCGGGGAAGGCCACCGCATCGGTGACGCCGTCCACGCTCATACCGATGGCGCTCATCTTGCGGATCACCGCATCGGTGCGCTCCAGCGAGGCGCCTTCCGGCATCTTCACGCCGCCAATCAGATACAGCTTGTCCTGCGTCGGGATAAAGCCGCCGGGCACGGTCTTGAACATCACCCCGGCGGCGGCCAGCAGCAGCAGGTAAACGACGAACACCGCGCCGCGTCGGCCCAGCACGCGGGACACCCCGTGCTGGTAACGCTGCGAACCGCTGGCGAAGAAGCGGTTGAACGGCCGGAACAGCCAGCCGAACAGCCGGTCGATCAGGCGCGACGGCATATCTTTCGGCGCGCCGTGCGGTTTCAGCAAGCGCGCCGCCAGCGCCGGCGACAGGGTCAGCGAGTTGATGGCGGAGATCACCGTCGAGATGGCGATGGTGACGGCGAACTGCTTGTAGAACTGGCCGGTGACGCCGGAAAGGAACGCCATCGGTACGAACACCGCGCACAGCACCACGGCGATGGCGATGATCGGGCCGGAGACCTCGCGCATCGCTTGGTGCGCCGCCGCCAGCGGCGACAGCCCCTCTTCGATATTGCGCTCGACGTTCTCCACCACCACGATGGCGTCATCCACCACAATACCGATCGCCAGCACCAGCCCGAACAGGCTGAGGGTGTTGAGCGAGAAGCCGAGCAGATACAGTGCGGCGAAGGTGCCGACCACGGAGATCGGCACCGCCAACAGCGGAATGATCGACGCGCGCCAGGTCTGCAGGAACAGAATGACCACCAGCACCACCAGGATCACCGCTTCCAGCAGGGTATCCACCACCGCGCGGATCGAATCGCGCACGAACACCGTCGGATCGTACGGCGCTTTCCAGCTCATGCCGTCCGGGAAGCGGGTTGCCAGCTCGGCCATCTTGCCGCGCACCGCGTCCGACAGCTCGATGGCGTTGGCGCCCGGCGACTGGAAGATGCCGATACCAACCGCATCCTTGTTATTGAGCTGGGCGCGCAGCGCGTAGCTGCCGGAACCCATTTCGATGCGCGCCACGTCGCGCAGCCGCACAATCTCGCCGTTGTCGCCGCTTTTGAGGATGATGTTGCCGAACTCTTCTTCGGTTTGCAGGCGGCCCTGGGCGTTGATAGACAGCAGATAGTCGCTGCGCGTCGGCATCGGTTCCGCGCCCAGCTGGCCGGCGGAGACCTGCACGTTCTGCTCCTGCATGGCGCTCACCACGTCGGAGGCGGTCAGCCCGCGCGCGGCAACCTTGTTCGGATCGAGCCAGATGCGCATCGCGTATTCACCGGCGCCGAAGATCTGCACCTGGCCGACGCCCGGCAGACGGGCCAGCTCGTCCTTGACCTTCAGGGTGGCGTAGTTGCGCAGGTAGAGCGAATCGTACTTGCCGGAAGGCGAGACCAGATGCACCACCAGCGTCAGCGCCGGAGACTGTTTCTGAGTGGTGATGCCCTGGCGGCGTACGTCTTCCGGCAGGCGCGCTTCGGCCTGCGCCACGCGGTTTTGCACCTGCACCTGCGCTTGATCGGGATCGGTGCCGGGGCGGAAGGTGACGGTGGTCACCAGCACGCCGTCGGAGCCGGCGACCGATTTCATGTACATCATGTTTTCGACGCCGTTGATCGCTTCTTCCAGCGGCGTGGCCACCGTTTCAGCGATCTCTTTCGGGTTGGCGCCCGGGTATTCTGCGCGCACCTGCACGCTGGGCGGCACCACATCCGGGTATTCGCTGATCGGCAACAGCGGGATGGCGATCGCCCCGGCGACAAAAATCAGTATCGACAGCACCGCGGCAAAGATCGGCCGGTCGATGAAAAAACGGGAAAAGTCCATGGGTCAGAAGTCTCGGCTGGGAGCTTAGTTAAGTGCGGAAGCGGTAGTGGTCATCGCGACGCTTTTCGCGTCGACCGGCATGCCCGGCATAAACACTTTCTGCATGCCGTCGACGATCACCCGATCGCCGTTTGCCAACCCTTTCTGCACGATGCGCAATCCTTCGGCCATGCGGCCCACGTCGATGTCGCGGCGCTGTGCCTTACCGTCTTTATCGACGATGTAAACGAACTTGCGGTTTTGGTCGGTCATCACCGCTTTATCGTCGATCAGCATGGCGTTGAACTCGGCGCTGCCGGGCATCTGCACGCGGGCGAACAGCCCCGGCGTGAAGCGACGATCGCGGTTGTCGAGCAGGGCGCGCATGCGGATGGTGCCGGTACCGGCGTTCAGTTGGTTATCGGTGAAATCCACCAGCCCCTGATGCGGGGTGCCGTCTTCACCCACCAGGCCAACTTTCACCGGCAGGCGGGCATCGTGCCGGCCCTGCTGCTGATAGCGCAGGAAGGTGGCTTCATCCACGTCGAAATAGACGTAAACCTTATCGAGCGACACCAGCGTCGTCAGCACGCTGGCGCTGTCGCCAGCGGTGACCAGGTTGCCGGCGGTGATCATCGCGCGGCTGGCGCGTCCATCGATCGGCGCGGTGACGCGAGTAAAGTCGAGATTAAGCTGCGCCATATCGAGCTGAGCCTGCGCCGCCAGCACGTTGCTTTGCGCCTGTGCGGCGGACGAACGACGCTGTTCCCACACCTCTTGCGAGATGGCCTGGGTGCCGATCAGCTTCTCGGTGCGCGAAGATTCGCTGCGCGCCAGGGTTGCCTGATTGCGCGCTCGCACCAGCTCGGCCTGCGCCTGTTCGCGCGCGGCGCGGTAGGTGCGATCGTCAATGGTGAACAGCACCTGGCCTTTCTTCACCTCGTCGCCTTCGGTGTAGTTGACCCGCTCGATGTAGCCGGAAACTCGCGGGCGCAGCTGTACGCTTTGCACTGCTTCGACCCGGCCATTGAACGCATCCCACTGGCTGATCGGTTTGACCACCACGCTGGCGGCGCTGACCACCGGCGGCGGTGGCGGGGCGTTGTGCGCGACGCTGTTGTCACACCCGGCGAGCAGGGCGGCCAGCAGCGCCACCCCGGAGAGCCGCTGGCCCAGAGCGAAGGCGCGCGTGCGGCCGCCGGCGTTGAACGATGAGTTTGGTTGATTTGCCATTATTTTTATTCCGATAAGTAAGCGCTGTCTGGCCCCATACCCAGCCCTGTTTTCCGGGCTTTCCCTTCATGTATGCCTGCGTTCGGCGGAAGGGGCGTTGTGCCTTGTTATGGCCCAACGTTAGGTTTTGAAACATATTGGTGTCACATTAATGTATCAATATCGGTTACATTAATTGGGTGGAGTATAGAGGCGGCTTTCTGGTAAATGCAATAATAAAAATTGCATTTAAAGCGAAACTGTTGCAACGTATGTGCATCGGGCAGAGGGGGACCCTGCCGAATGATGGGAGCATCAGCATGAACACGACGGGTTTCATTACCGATTTGAAGACGTGGATCGACAACAATCTGGAAGAAAAACTGGATATCAACACCGTAGCGGACCGCGCGGGCTACTCCAAATGGCATCTGCAGCGCATGTTCAAGCGCCAGACCGGCTACGCGTTGGGGGAGTATATCCGTATGCAAAAATTGAAGGTGTCGGCGGAGCGTTTGGCCAACAGCGGCGAACCGATCGTCAGCGTGGCGATCTCACTCGGCTTCGACTCACAGCAGTCATTCAACCGCAGCTTCAAACGCCAGTTTGGCCAAACGCCGGGCGACTGGCGCCGTGCGTTGGCGCAGCCAACGTCGGTGAGATGCACGCACCACTGATCGGTTGGGCAGTGGGGATAAAAAAGCCTGAATTTGCGTTCGGGCTTTTTTGTCAGTGACAGGATTCTATCTATTAAAGCTATTCAATAGTTCTATTGAGTTTTTCTATTCTGTGTTTTATTTACAATGCTTCTATTTATCTATTGTAGGGGTTGTATATAATGCTAAGTACGCGTGCTTTTATTCCTTTTATCCCAGACAATACGGAAGGTTTTAAATGCTGGCCTTGTCATCTTTACGACAACACTCTTGTTTGCACTGCTATATGAAGAAGTAATATCTTGATATGTTAGCTTAGATTTACAGCCGATATAAATCTCTTTAAGTACGATGTCAGTGTCAAACTCTTTAAATCTTATGCCGTTACTATCTTCAGGGAAATTACAATTCTTAATTATTAATCTTCTTTCTTTCTCGTAATTCCAGTGGCTAAATTTAGTAGTGAGTATCTTTTTGTTAAATTCTGATTCTTCTATTGTTTTTTTCAATAGGCGTTCGGAAACATATTTGACTTTTTGGAGGAGTTCTTCTTGGATCTCGAACCCGAGACAAACACCTTTGTGATTATCGCCGTAATGGGCCCACTGAACTGGGTTATATTTATCTTCACTAAAGCATATTAACCCATATTCTTCGGATATTTTATTTTTCTCAAAATTTGCAGCATTCCGTACTTTTTTATCACCTAATTCGACACCTAGTAGCTCAAATGGATCATTGACATTTAAAAAGTTTGATATCTTTAATCGTTTATGCTTGAGATTATCAATTCCATACTTTGCTGATGTGAAGTAATAAACAATCATATTTTTATTTATAACCTTATACCGTGTTTTGCGGAAATTTTGAATGGTTGCAGCTTGTTCTTGTCGCTACGTATTGCGGTAATTTATACTAGTTGCGCATGACTCTGTTTGAACACCAATTTTCTATCTGGCGATTAGTATACAATCATAAACAAAAAAGTCTGAGCTTTCGCTCAGGCTTTCTCGTTAGAATATGGCGGTGAGGGAGGGATAGATTCGCTGCGCTCACCCTGCGGGCCGCCGTTGGCGGTCCAAAACGCGGGCGTTTTGTCGAACCCTGTCGAGGATTCTCACCCTCCCGGTCGGTGCGCTATGCAAACAAAAAAGCCTAAACGTGAGTTCAGGCTTCTTCGTAGAATATGGCGGTGAGGGAGGGATTCGAACCCTCGATACACTTTCGCGTATACACACTTTCCAGGCGTGCTCCTTCAGCCACTCGGACACCTCACCATATTTTTTGTTGCGAAATCATCGCTGCAACGGGGCGCTACTATAGGGAGTGGGGCCGATCCGGTCAAGAATAATTTCTGTGTTTTTGTTCGTCCGCTCAAGCCGTGTGCACTTTGCTGAAAACTGCGGCGAACGGTAGGGCAGAAGCCATGAAAGGGTGAGAAAATCAGAAGTAAGGCTCGTGGATAACCGGCGGAAATGGGAAACACGGTTGCTGAGGGGGGGAGATGCGCAGAGCGCCATGCAAAAAAAGCCTGGACGCGAATCCAGGCTTTCTCTTTAAATTTGGCGGTGAGAGAGGGGTTCGAACCCTCGATACACTTTCGCGTATACACACTTTCCAGGCGTGCTCCTTCAGCCACTCAGACACCTCACCGTTTTGTTGTCGATAACGCTTTGCGCTGTCGACGGACGCTAATGTAGGAGAATCTGATCTCAGCGTCAACCCTCTTATTTCATTCTCATGACTGTTTAGCCAAACTTGCAGCAATTTGCTGATTTACCGAACGATATTCCCACTCGTGGCCACACGTGGGCAGGGTAGACCGCAGTCGGAATCCATAAAAGACGATTGTTTGACCTTTTTCTGTACAGGTAGCTCAATATATCGCCACTGACGTTAGGTTGTCTGCTGTTATATGCATTAATACTGGATTATTAGTCAGATGTGTCGCTAAATGGAATTGTGTCGGCGCGGCGTTTTTGGCAAGGAACATCACAACGCCGCGCAGATTGCCGGGTGACAGGCCGGCGATATCGCAGACAGGGACAGACTCATTACATAATAATGCAGTAGAGGTTCGTTTTGACTCCTTCAGATGCCATGCCGGCGCCGCAAGCGCGCCATGCCATTCCCCCCGGTGCGGGGGCGCTGTTCTTCATCCAGATCTTCGCCACGCTGGGTTTCGCCGTACTCTATTCCACGCTGGTGCTGTACGCCACCAAGCGGCTGGGCTTCAACGAAAGCAGCGCCAACGCCATGATGGGCGTGTTCGGCGCCTTCAACTATGGCCTGCACATGTTCGGCGGCTATCTCGGCGGCCGTTTCCTCAGCAACCGCAACCTGTTCGTGCTCGGCATGGTGCTGCAGGTGATCGGCTGCGCGCTGATTGCCGTCGCGGGCGTGTGGGGGCTGTACTGGGGGCTGGCGATGTTCCTGACCGGCAGCGGCCTTAACGTGACCTGCATTAATATGATGCTGACTCAGCGTTTCAAGCCGGACGATGATCGGCGCGAATCGGCCTTCCTGTGGAACTACGCCGGCATGAACCTCGGGTTCTTCGTCGGCTTTACCGTCGCCGGTTATTTCCAACTGACGGAAAACTACCGCGCGCTGTTCCTGTTTGCCACGCTGGGCAACGCGGCGGCGATTATCGTCGCCGTCTGCCGTTGGCGCATTCTGGCCGATCTCAATACGCCGCTGCACGATGCCAGCCGCAGCCAATACCGTTGGCGCATGCTGGTCGGGCTGGCGGTGCTGGTAGCGCTGGTGCCGATCATCCGCGTGATGCTGACCCACGCCGAGTTCAGCGGCCATTTCGTGATTGTGCTCGGCGCGCTGATCTTCCTGATGCTGTGCGTCGTGACGCTGCGCCACCATCCGCGCGATGAGCGCCGCAGAATGGCGGCTTATCTGATCCTGGCGCTGGGCTCGCTGGTGTTCTGGGCGCTGTACCAGCTGGCGCCGATGGGGCTGATGCTGTTCTCCGAGCACAACATCAATCTGAACGTTTACGGCATTCAGGTGGCGCCGCAGTGGATCCAGAACATCAACACGCTGGTGATCGTGGTGGGCGGCCCGCTGCTGGCCTGGTGGTTCAATCGCCTGCGCGCTCGCGGTTGCAACATCGACATTCCGCTGCAGTTCTCCGGATCGCTGTTCTGTATCGGGCTCGGCATGCTGGTGCTGCCGCTGGGCATCAGCATGGCGGGCGGCGACGGGCTGGTGGCGTTTAAATGGATCGTCATCAGCTATGTGCTGCAAAGCGTTGGCGAATTGATGATCTCGCCGATCGGTTACGCGATGATCGGCAAGCTGGCGCCGCCGCGCTATCAGGGCGTGATGATGGGCTGCTGGATGATGGTGACCGGCGTCGCTTCGGTGTTGGCGGGCTACGTCTCCGGCCTGATGCCGGAAAACAGCGGCAACACGCCGCTGCAAACCAATCCCGGCTACAGCGAAATCTTCAGCGCGCTGGGCTGGGGGGCGACGGGCGTCGGCGTGGCGATGCTGATTCTCATTCCGCTGCTGCGGCGCCTTATCCGGCGCGACGGCCCGTCTGTCGCCTGATTGGCGAGTATGCGCAACAGCCCCACTGGTCGGGGCTGTTTTTATTTTGGGCTTTAACGCTTGCATCCGGCGGCGAATCGCGGAAGGCTGGAGGAAAACCAATAAAAACAAACGGGAGCCTGCAGTATGAACATCATTTATTACCACCCCTTGTTTAAGGCCCAGGAATGGTTGGCCGGCATCAAGCAACGCCTGCCGCAGGCCGAGATCCGCGAGTGGCAGCGCGGCGACGAGCAGCCGGCTGATTACGCGCTGGTGTGGCGCCCGCCGCACGAAATGCTGGCCAACCGACGCGATCTGAAAGCGGTGTTTGCCCTCGGCGCCGGCGTCGATGCCATTCTTGATCAGGAACGCAAACACCCCGGCACGCTACCCGCCGGCGTGCCGCTGTTGCGGCTGGAGGATACCGGCATGGCGCAGCAGATGCAGGAGTACGCGCTGAGCTATGTGCTGCGCTATTTCCGTCGTTTCGACGAATATCAGGCCTTGCAGCAGCGGCAGGAGTGGCAACCGCTCGATCCGCACTCGCTGGATGATTTCACCATCGGCATCCTCGGCGCCGGCGTGCTGGGGCAGAGCGTGGCGCGCAAGCTGACCGAGTTTGGCTTTCGCGTGCGCTGCTGGAGCCGCAGCGCCAAACAGATCGACGGCGTGCAAAGTTTCGCCGGGGAGGCGCAGCGCGCGGCCTTCCTCGACGGCGTCAAACTGCTGATCAACCTGCTGCCCAATACGCCGGAGACCGTCGGCATCCTCAACCGCGAGCTGTTCGCGCAGTTGAGCACGGGCGCCTATCTCATCAACATCGCGCGCGGCGCACACCTGGTGGAGGCCGATCTGCTGGCGGCGCTCGAGCAGGGGCAGCTGGTCGCCGCCACGCTGGACGTGTTCACCCGCGAGCCGCTGCCGCAGGATCACCCGTTCTGGCGTCATCCGCGTGTCACCATAACCCCGCATATTGCTGCCATCACGTTGCCGCAGCAGGCGATGGATCAGATCGCCGCCAACATCCGCGCGCTGGAGGCGGGGCACACCCCGGCCGGCGTGGTCGACAGGCAGCGGGGTTACTGATCCTTCAGCCGCCGTTCGGTAACTGATAAGCTGTTATCGTCATCGCGCCTGCCCGTACCTTTGCGGGCGGGCCCTCTGGAAGGAGAAACAATGTACCCCGTTGATTTGCACATGCACACCGTCGCCAGCACCCACGCTTACAGCACGCTGCACGATTACATCGCCGAAGCCCAGCAGAAGGGCATCAAGCTGTTCGCCATCACCGATCACGGCCCGGACATGGCCGATGCGCCGCACTACTGGCACTTTATGAACATGCACGTCTGGCCGCGCCGGGTGAACGGCGTGGGCATCTTGCGCGGTATCGAAGCCAACATCAAAAACCTACAGGGCGACATCGACTGCACCGGCCCGATGTTGACCGCCACCGACGTGATCATCGCCGGTTTCCACGAGCCGGTGTTTGCGCCGCAGGATAAAGCGTCCAATACTGAAGCGATGATCGCCGCGATGGCGCAGGGGGACGTGCATATCATCAGCCACCCCGGCAACCCACGTTATCCGATCGACATTCCCGCCGTCGCGGCGGCGGCGGCCAAATACGAGGTGGCGCTGGAGCTGAATAACTCGTCGTTCACCCACTCCCGCAAGGGCAGCGAGGCCAACTGCCGGGCGATCGCCGCCGCCGTGCGCGATGCCGGCGGTTGGTTGGCGCTGGGTTCGGATTCGCACGTTGCCTTTTCGCTGGGCAACTTTGAGCACTGCGAGCGCATCATCGACGAGGTGGGCTTCCCGCAGGAGCGCATTCTCAACGTCAGCCCGCGCCGGCTGCTGGATTTTCTCGAACGGCGCGGCAAGCCGGCGATTGCGGAATTGGCCGATTTGTGACATCGTCCCGGCAAAATTTTCCGTATTGAATAAGGCTTTATCATGAATGAGTTTTCGATTGTCTGCCGCGTGCTGGGTACGCTGTTCTACCGCCAGCCGCAGGATCCGCTGCTGGTGCCGCTGTTTGCGCTGATCAAAGAGGGCAAGCTGCAGCAGCACTGGCCGCTGGAGCAGGATGACCTGCTGAAGCGCCTGCAGCAGGGCTGCGATGTCAACCAACTGGCGACCGACTTCAACGCGATGTTCGTCGGCAGCGAGTGCAGCGTGTCGCCGTTCCGCTCCGACTACGTCGAAGGCGCCAGCGAAGCGGAAGTGCGCACCTTCTTGCAGCAGCGCGGCATGCCGCTGGCGGAGGCACCGGCCGACCATTTCGGCCAGCTGTTGCTGGCGGCGTCCTGGCTGGAAGATCAGTCGCAGGAAGATGAAGCACAGGCGCAGATCGCGCTGTTCGACGAGTTCCTGTTGCCGTGGTGCGGCCGTTTCCTCGGTAAAGTGGAAGCGCATGCCACCACCGGTTTCTACCGCACGCTGGCGCTGATGACTCGTGACGCCATCCAGGCGATGCGCGACGAGCTGGCGGAGTACGAGCAGGACGATGAAGCGGGCGACGAAGACGCGTAACGCCGCAGCTTATCCCGGCGGGCCGTCCGGCCCGCCGATCCGCTAAACACAGGTTTGCATCCCCCAGACGTAAATTGACAAAAGATCCCCTAATCTGGCGGTTTACCGTCGGTTCGGCCGCGCCTGCGCGCCGCGTTTTTTCACGCAAGGGGTAGATGATGAAAAGTAACTGGATGCAGCAGATTCAAACGTTGATCGGGCAGAAGGCCGGCGCGATGGGCGGGGCGGAAGGCATCGGCAAGCTGCTGGCGCCCACGGCGCTGGGCGGCCTGGTCGGCGTGCTGTTGGCCAACAAGTCCTCGCGCAAGCTGGTGGGCAAGTTCGGCAAGAATGCGCTGATTATCGGTGGCAGCGCGGCGGTGGGCGCAGTGCTGTGGAACAAGTACAAACAGCGGGTGAAAGAGACCCATCAGGACGAACCGCAGTTCGGTTTGCAAACCACGCCGGTGGATCTGCGCGCCAAACGCCTGGTGCAGGCGCTGGTGTTTGCCGCCAAGAGCGACGGCCATATCGATGCCGACGAGCAGCGTGCCATCGATCACAGCCTGGCGCAGTTGCAGGTGGGGGAAGAGGCGCAGGGCTGGGTACAGGAAGCGCTCGATCAGCCGCTCAACCCGGCATTGATCGCCCGCAGCGTGCAAAACGAAGACGAGGCGCTGGAGGTTTATTACCTGAGCTGTCTGGTGATCGACGTCGATCATTTTATGGAGCGCGGCTATCTCGATGCGTTGGCACAGGCGCTGAAGATCCCGGCGGACGTCAAGCAGGGCATCGAGAGCGACGTCAACGAGAAAAAGCGCGAGCTGGCGTAGCGCCGCTTGGCAAGCCGGGGGGAATCGTGTCACTCTTGCCGCAATCTATGTAAGCGGATGATTTAGCAATGATGACCCCACCGAAAGCGGAAAAACGTCCTTATCCCATCACTATCCACGGCGACACGCGCGTGGATGACTACTACTGGCTGCGCGACGACGAGCGCGCAGACCGCCAGGTGCTGGACTACCTGCAGGCGGAGAACGCCTATACCGATGCGATGCTGAAGCCACAGCAGGCGCTGCGTGAAACCCTGTACGAAGAGATGGTGGCGCGTATTCCGCAGCAGGAACATTCGGTGCCTTACGTGCGCCATGGCTATCGCTATCAGACGCGCTACGAGCCGGGCAACGAATACGCGATTTCCGTGCGCCAGCCGCAGGCCGAGAGTGAGCACTGGGAGGTGCTTATTGACGGCAACCAGCGCGCCGAGAATCACGAGTTTTATACCCTGGGCGGGCTGGACGTCAGCCCCGACAACCAGCGGCTGGGGGTGGCGGAGGATTTCCTGTCGCGCCGCCAGTATGACATTCGCTTCAAGAGCCTGGCCGACGGCAGCTGGGCGGACGAAGTGCTGGAAAACACCTCCGGCAGCTTCGAGTGGGCCAACGATTCCTCGACGGTGTACTACGTGCGCAAGCACGCCAAGACGCTGTTGCCGTATCAGGTTTATCGCCACGTAGTCGGCAGCGATCCGCAGCAGGACGAGCTGATTTACGAAGAGCAGGACGATACCTTCTACGTCGGGCTGGAGAAGACCACCTCCGAGCGCTTTATTCTGATCCACCTGAGCAGCACCACCACCTCGGAGATCCTGTTGCTGGATGCCGATCGCGCGGACGCCAAGCCGCAGCTGTTCGTGCCGCGCCGCAAGGATCACGAGTACGCCATCGATCACTATCACCAGCATTTCTATATTCGCTCTAATAAGGACGGTAAGAACTTCGGCCTGTACCAGAGCGAACAGGCGGACGAAGCGCAGTGGCAGACGCTGATCGCCCCGCGCGCTGACGTGATGCTGGAGGGCTTCAGCCTGTTCCGTGATTGGTTGGTGGTCGAAGAGCGCAATGCCGGCCTGACGCTGCTGCGCCAGATCCACTGGCAAAGCGGCGAAGAGAAGCGCATCGCCTTCGACGATCCGACCTACACCACCTGGCTGGCGTATAACCCGGATCCGGAGACCGCGCTGCTGCGCTACGGCTATTCGTCGATGACCACCCCGACCACGCTGTACGAGCTGAACATGGACAGCGGCGAGCGGACGATGCTCAAACAGCAGGAAGTGAAGAACTTCACGCCAGAAAACTACCGCAGCGAGCGGGTGTGGGTGAAGGCGCGCGACGGCGTCGAGGTGCCGGTTTCGCTGGTGTATCGCCAGGACAGCTTCCAGCGCGGCACCAACCCGCTGATGGTGTATGGCTACGGATCTTACGGCAGCAGTATGGATCCGGCGTTCAGCGCCAGCCGCCTGAGCCTGCTGGATCGCGGTGTCGTGTTCGCGCTGGCGCACATTCGCGGCGGCGGTGAGCTGGGGCAGCTGTGGTATGAAGACGGTAAACTGTTCAACAAGCAGAACACCTTCAACGATTTTATCGACGTGACCGAAACGCTGATCGCCCAGGGGTACGGCGACGGTAAGCGGGTGTTCGCGATGGGCGGCAGCGCCGGCGGTCTGCTGATGGGCGCGGTGATCAACCAGGCGCCGCAGTTGTTCCACGGCGTGGTGGCGCAGGTGCCGTTCGTCGACGTGGTGACCACCATGCTGGATGAGTCCATCCCGCTGACCACCGGCGAATACGACGAGTGGGGCAATCCGAACGAGCAGGCCTATTACGACTACATCAAACAGTACAGCCCGTACGATCAGGTGAAAGCGCAGGCATACCCGCATCTGCTGGTGACCACCGGTCTGCACGATTCGCAGGTGCAGTATTGGGAGCCGGCCAAGTGGGTGGCCAAGCTGCGCGAGCTGAAAACCGACGATCGGCAGCTACTGCTGTATACCGACATGGATGCCGGCCACGGCGGAAAATCCGGCCGTTTCAAGGCCTATGAGGATATTGCACTGGAGTACGCCTTCATTCTGGCGCTGGCGGAGTAACGGCATTCGGCGGGCGGCCTGCGCCGCCCGCCGTGTTAGCCGATCAGATAGTATTTCAGCGTGTGCTTCATGTCCGGGCTCAGATCGTCGATGGATTTCAGCATCCAGCGCAGATAGCCAGGATCTTCCTGGGCGATGCGATCAATCTCCTGCCCGCGATACTTGCCGAACTTGAACTTCTTCAGCAGCACCGGCTGTTCGGTGATCTGCACCATTTGCTCCGGCGTCCAGCCCGAATCCTTGATGATGCGTTGCAGCAGCGCGGCGGTGACGTAGCAGTCATATAGCGCGCGGTGCGGGTACAGCGTGGCGTCTGCCGGCAGCTGCACGTCCAGATTCAGCGCGTAGCGCAGATACTGGTTGCCGTACTTGATGTCCGGATACAGCGTGCGCGCCAGCTTGAGGGTGCAGATCCAGGCGCCGTTCATCTCCGGCAACACCCCGCGATCGAAGGCGGCGTTGTGCGCCACATAGTAGGGGCTGCCCTGATAGCGGCCGATCGCCACCGCAATGCGCGGTTTGTCTTCCACCATCTGTTCGGTGATGTGATGAATCGCCATCGCGTCGAGGCTGATGGGGCGGTCCGGGCTGACCAGATCGCTCATCGGGTTGGTCAATTGGCCGTCGAGCAGATCGAGGGAGGCCACTTCCACCACGCCGCCGTCCAGCCCGCAGGTCTCGGTATCTATTACGCGTAACGTCATGCTTTCCTCCGCGTTGCCGTCAGGCTTCAGCTTAACCGGCACAGGCGGCCGTGCCAACCGTCGCGGGTCTTGTCGGCGATGACAAGACCAGGGGCGTCATCCGGTGCGGCAACCAAAAGCGCTCCCGTTTCATCCCAGATGGCGCTGCGGCCTGCCGGGATCCAGCCACCGGTTGGCGCTGCATGGTTGGCCATCAGCGTGACCATGCCATAACGCCGGGCATAGCCTGCCAGTGTGGCGCTGTCTTTCGCGTAACCGGCTTCAGATACCAGCACGCCGGCGGCATAAATCTGCGCACCCGCCAGCGCGGCGGCACTTGCGTGGCCGGGTTGCGAGGTGTCGGCGCAGATAGCCAGTGCGATGCGTTGCCGATGTATTTCCAGCAGCGTGCCGCCATTACCGGGCAAGAACCGTTGTTGTTCCGCGCCGTGCAGATGTTGCTTGGTATAGGCGGCCACCGCGCCGTTGGGGTGAAAGATCAAGGCGGCGATATGCAGCGCCTGGCCGCTGCGCAAGGGCGCGCCGACGATGATCGTCATCTGATGCGATTGCGCCGCCGCAGCGAGCGGTTGCAGACGCGGATCGCCCAGCGTCAGCGCCAGTTCGGCAGCATCGGCCAGCTCATAGCCGCTTAGCGACAGTTCGGGAAAAACCAGCAGTTGCACCTGCTGTTCGGCTGCCTGCGCGACAAATTCAAGGTGACGTTCAAGGTTGCAGGCGATATTGGCCGCAGCGGCGGGGTATTGGGCTGCGGCGAGGGTAAAGCAGGGCATTGGCCATCTCTCCAGTGAGGCAATAAAAAACCCGCCTTGGCGGGTTTAATGACGGATGGAAGGACGCTTACTCACCAGACGGATGCGCTTTTTTGGCGCGTTTCTCCGCACGTTTCTCTGCTGGGGTTTTCAACGGCTTCTTCTTCGCATTTTTTTTGCTATCCATTCCCTTACTCATGATGGCCTCTCGTTACCTATGATTGGGTGGCTTGCTCAGCCATTAACCGCCTAAAGCCGACAGGATGCAAGCGACAAAGTGCCAGTAGTGTGTAACTGGCTGTTTGCACGTGAAATTTTGTTTTTGGATGACCGGGTGCTTAAAATAATTATTATGTTATAATATTACACTTTTAGGGTTCGGAGAACGCAATGACAGTGATGACATTACCGGATGCGCAGCAACTGCTGGCCATGCCGGATTCTGATTACATGAACTCGGTTCAACGGGCTTTTTTCCGCCAGCTGCTGCAGGATGAGCGGCAAAAACTGCTGCTGCACATCGATGAGCTGAAGAAGGCGATCGACAGCGGCGAAGCGACGGGCGATGAAGCCGACAAGGCGGCGCGCGAAGAAGAGCTGCGCCTGTTGTTCCGCCAGTTGGATCGCGAAAGCCGCCTGCTGCCGAAAATCGATGCGGCGCTGGCGCGGTTGCAGAACGGCGAGTACGGCTACTGCCGGGAAACCGGCGAACCTATCGGCTTGGCACGCCTGATGTTGCGCCCGACGGCGGAACTGAGCATCGAGGCGAAAACCGCACAGGAGATGCGCGAGCCGCATATGCGCAAAGGCGGGTAAGGTTTCAGCCGCCGAGCGTATCCACCAAGAGATCGAGAAAGCGCCTGACGCGGGGTTCCAGCAGGCGCTTATTCGGATAGAGCGCCACAATCCTGACTTCTTCACCCTCCACGGCGCGCAGCACCTGCTGCAGACGACCGGCGGCCAAATCCTCCGCAATCATAAAGTCCGGCAGATACGCGATGCCCAACCCGGCCAAGGCCGCATCGTGCAGCGCTTCTCCGCTGTCCAGCCGCAGGCGGCCGCGAACTGGGGCCTTGACCCATTCGCCGCGCTCGTCACGCAGCCGCCAGGGCTGTTTTTGGTTGCGGCTGCTGAACAGCAGAGCCTCGTGCCCGGCGAGCGACTCGACGGTATGCGGTTCGCCACGGGCGGCGAGGTAGGCGGGGGAGGCGCACAGCAGGGCGCGATACCTGGCGAGGGTTCTGGACACCAGCCGGGTATCCGGCGCCGTGACGCCGATCCGTACTGCCAAATCAAATCCTTCTTCCACGACATCCGCCAGGCGATCGGAAAAACTGATCTCCACCTGCACCTCAGGCCAGGCGACGAGAAATTTCGGCACCAGCGGCAACAGGATCCGTCTGCCGAAGGCGGAAGGGGCGGTCAACCGCAGCACTCCGCGTGCGGTGCCCTTGTCGCCGGCCACGCTGGCCTCGGCATCGTCGACCGAAGCGAGGATCTGCAGGCCACGTCGATAAAACTCTCGTCCCTCGTCGGTCAGGCCAAGCG
The DNA here is from genome assembly GCF_051803255.1 of Serratia bockelmannii. Classification (NCBI taxonomy): domain Bacteria; kingdom Pseudomonadati; phylum Pseudomonadota; class Gammaproteobacteria; order Enterobacterales; family Yersiniaceae; genus Serratia; species Serratia bockelmannii. Next base: position 1,996,293 of record NZ_CP196512.1, read on the forward strand.
AACGCGTGGTGCGATGCAACAGCCGCACGCTCAGCCGCTGCTCCAGACGCGCGATGGCCTTGCCCGCCGCCGAACGCGATAGCCCCATCGTCTGTCCGCCGGCGACAAAACTGCCGGCGTCGACGACGGCCATGAAAACCTGAATGTCATTGAGATTCGCCCGTAGCATGCTGCCCTCTGAGAACCGGTGAAAAGACAATAAATTCAATATATTCAATATATTAAATGCGTCGTCAACGTCGTTTCAGTGACGACATCCATTCGCCAATCAAACGATTATAGTCGTCATGGAAACGATAAACGGTTGGAGAAACAGCATGAAAAATGGCATCACGCACTACCACCACGGGGTCATTTGGGAAGAGGAGAATGGCGTGTCCCAAGGCTATCGCGTCAAGGATACCCTCTACATCTCTGGGCAGTTTTCCCATGATATGCAGGGGGAGTTTGTCGGCGCGGGCGATATCGAACGGCAAACCCAACAGACGTTGGACAATCTGGATCGGGTATTGGCGGGATTCGGTGCCGAACGTTCGAACCTGGCGTATGTGGAGATCTACCTGACCGATGTACTGGCGCACTTTGAACCGTGCGTTGCGTTGTTCAAGCGCTATGTCGGCGATCACCGGCCCGCCGGTTCGCTGATCGGGGTCACCGGGTTGGCTTCGCCCGAGCAATTGGTGGAGATCAGTGCGATCGCGCACCTTAACTGATCGGGCCTGTGGGCGTTTTGCAGGCAGGTCGATGTGATTTTGAGCAAACGCGCGCCGAGTTCTCGGCGCGCGTTCGAGTTTTCGGGTTTTACCGTTGACCTGCCGGGCGGCTTCCGCTTTGATGAAAGCATGACTCACAGAGAGACGGAAAGCGCCATGGAACAATTACGAGGTTTGTACCCGCCGTTAGCGGCATACGACAGCGGTTGGCTGGACACTGGGGATGGCCACCGGATCTACTGGGAGCTGAGCGGTAACCCGAACGGTAAACCGGCGGTCTTCATTCACGGTGGACCGGGTGGCGGTATCTCCCCGCATCATCGTCAACTGTTCGATCCCGAACGCTACAAGGTGCTGCTGTTCGATCAGCGCGGTTGCGGCCGTTCCCGCCCGCACGCCAGCCTGGACAACAATACTACCTGGCACTTGGTGGCCGATATCGAGCGGTTGCGCGAAATGGCCGGCGTCGAGCAGTGGCTGGTGTTCGGCGGCTCCTGGGGGTCTACGCTGGCGCTCGCCTATGCGCAAACCCACCCGGAGCACGTCAGTGAAATGGTGCTGCGCGGCATCTTCACCCTGCGCAAGCAGGAGCTGCATTGGTATTACCAGGACGGCGCTTCGCGCTTCTTCCCGGACAAATGGGAGCGCGTGCTGTCCATTCTGTCAGATGAAGAACGTCAAGACGTGATCGCCGCCTACCGGCAGCGGCTGACCTCGGCCGATCCGCAGGTGCAGCTTGAAGCGGCCAAGCTGTGGAGCGTGTGGGAAGGGGAGACGGTCACGCTGTTGCCGAGCCGTGAATCTGCTTCGTTTGGCGAGGATGATTTCGCGCTGGCGTTCGCCCGTATTGAAAACCACTACTTCACGCATCTGGGCTTCCTGGAGAGCGATGACCAGCTGCTGCGTAACGTGCCGCTGATCCGCCATATTCCGGCGGTGATTGTCCACGGCCGCTATGACATGGCCTGCCAGGTGCAGAACGCCTGGGATCTGGCCAAGGCCTGGCCGGAGGCGGAGCTGCATATCGTGGAAGGGGCGGGGCATTCGTATGATGAGCCGGGTATTTTGCACCAGCTGATGATCGCCACCGACCGGTTCGCCGGCAAGTGACGCAAAAACCCGCCGTAATGGCGGGTTTTGTTATTTGACCTTCGGCTCGTACGGCAGGCGCGAAAATCGGTGGGATTCCGCGCGGTAGTGCGCCACGCGCTCGCGAAAATAGTCGCGCAGCGGCTCCGGCTGCTCGCGCTCTACCACTTCCGGGATCACCGGCATGTTGTAGCGCTCTTTGTACGCCACGCCTGAGGCGGCGAGATCCACGTTCACCCTGTCCATCTCTTCTTTGGACAACTCGGCCAGATTGTAACCCACGCTATGCTCCTTACTTACTTTGCCGCATTGAATCTGCGCAGAAGGTAATCCACCCGGCGGCGCTTGGCAAGCCCGTTGCGCCGCCGTCGCGGGCGATATTTATCCAGCAGTAATGCAATCTATTTATTCTTTTAAATAAGAATGATTCGCTTTATGATTAAAATAAAAGATGAAAATAATTATCATGTTAATTCTCAATATATTGGTGATATTTTAATTTATTGATATTTATGGTTTTTATAATTAATGTGATTTGAGTGTAAATAAGGTGTTTTTATTTTTACGGCAGCAGGGCATAATGCGCGGAAATTAAATTCATGACCTGCAAAATAAAAGGAATCATTATGCTGACGCAAGAAATGACTCAAAAGCTGAATGAGCAACTGAATCTGGAGTTCTACTCCGCCAACCTGTACCTGCAGATGAGCGCATGGTGCAGCGATAAAGGCTTTGAAGGCGCCGCCGCATTTCTTAAAGAGCACTCTCAGGAAGAGATGCAGCATATGCAACGCCTGTTCGACTACCTGAGCGACACCGGTTCTCTACCGCTGCTGGGCAGCATCGCCGCGCCGCCGGTGGCGTTCGAATCGCTGGCGGACGTGTTCCAGCAGACCTACGAACACGAACAGCTGATCACCCGTCAGATCAACGAACTGGCGCACGCCGCCATGACCGCGCACGATTACTCCACCTTCAACTTCCTGCAGTGGTACGTGGCGGAGCAGCATGAAGAAGAGAAACTGTTCAAATCCGTGCTGGATAAGCTGGCGCTGGTGGGCACCAGCGGCAAAGGCTTGTTCTTCATCGACAAAGATCTGAAGAAAATGGGCGCGATGGGCCAGGGCGGCAACGGCCAGGCTTAATCTGCACCAGAACATCGAAAAACCGCGCGCAGGTGAGCCTGACGCGCGGTTTTTTTTACCCTGCGTTTATCGCGGTTATGCGGCGATACGTGCTGCCGGATCGCAAAATGCCAGTGATGCGCTCGACTTGCCGCAGCGTGGTCGTTATGATTTACCGCGATACGCTACAGGGATGGTAGAGTCAAAACAGCGGGTTAGCCGATATAACCCGTTTTTCTGTTTACCCGTGGCGCAATCACTTGCGGTGGGTTGGGGCCGCTGATACATCGCCTTGGCTGTGGCCTTAACCCTTATGACCCTCTTTTACTGTTAAGGGATACCACTGTGATCGGTAAAATTCGTTCCTCCTGTCGCCTGCTTTCCACCGTTTTCGTCCTGTTCGTTGGCCTATCTTCACAGCAAGCGCTGGCGCACGCCCACTTGAAAGTGGAAACGCCGAAGGCCGACGCCAGCGTCAGCCCGGCGCCGAAGGCGCTGACCCTCAGCTTCTCCGAAGGCATCGAGCCGAACTTCAGCGGCGTGAAAATCACCGGCCCGGATAACGCCGTGGTGAAAACCGGCAAGCTGCAGCTCGATCCGAACAATAACACCCAGGTCAACGTGCCGATCGACGGCGAACTGAGCGCGGGCAAATACAACGTCAGCTGGCATGTGGTGTCGGTCGACGGGCATAAAACCAAAGGCCAGTACAGCTTCACCGTAAACTGATCGTGAGTCTGGCGACCCTGTTCGTTCTGTGTCGCTTGGTGCACTTTGCGGCGGTGATGCTGATGTTCGGCATCAGTCTGTTCACCGCCTTATTGTCACCGCAGCGCCTCTCCCCGATCCTCTCCCGCGATGTGCGCCCGCTGCTGCTTGCCGGCACCTGGACTGCTGGGCTTTCCGCCGTGGCGCTGCTGGCTATTCAGGCCGGGCAGATGGGCGACGGTTGGCAAGACGCCTGGCGGCTGGAGGTTTGGTGGGCGGTGCTCGGCACCACCTTCGGCGAAGTGTGGCGCTGGCATCTGGGCCTGTCGCTGCTGGCGATCCTGAGCCTGCTGCTGCCGGAGCGGCCGCGCGCGCAGGCGTTGGCGCTGTGTTCGGCGCTGCTGCTGGTGAGCCTGGCGTTTATCGGCCACGCGGCGATGCACGAAGGCACGTTGGGCGCGCTGCACCGCGCCAACCATGCGATACACCTGCTGGCCGCCGGTTACTGGTTCGGCAGCCTGGCGCCGCTGCTGGTTTGCCTGCGTTACCTGCAGCCGCCGCAGTGGCGCAGCGACGCCATCACCACGCTGATCCGTTTCTCGCGCTGGGGGCACCTGGCGGTGGCGGCGGTGATCGTCACCGGCATCGTCAACAGCCTGATCATTCTCGGTGGTTGGCCGCTTAACCTCAGCTCGCCTTATCAGCGCCTGCTGCTGATTAAAACCGCGCTGGTGGCGCTGATGGTGATGGTGGCGCTGGCCAATCGCTACGCTATCGTGCCGGCAATGAGCCGCGTGCCGGCGCTGGCGCAGCGCGGCGTGGTGCTGGCCTGCTGGCTCGAAGTCGGGCTGGGGATGGCGGTGCTGCTGCTGGTCAGTTTATTTGCAACCTATGCGCCGGTATGACATTTCAGCTTGCCGCAGGCCGGCAAGCTGCGGGAAAATCGACGCGAATAGCAACCTTAAGGCCAACACATGAAATCGGTATTACTCGGCATTACGCTGCTGGCAACCGCGACCGGCGCGCTGGCGGCAGACAAACTGGTGAACATCACTAAACTGGAGTACGGCAAACAGTGGGCGTTCACCAAGGAAGAAGTGACGCTGCAATGCCGCAGCGGCGGCGCGCTGTTCGTGCTCAACAACAGCACCTTGATGCAATACCCGCTCAACGATGCAGCGGAGCAGCAGGTGAAGAAGGGCCATCAGCGTGCGCAGCCGCTGGAGGTGCTCCTGCTGGACGACCCTGCCGAACCAGGGAAAAAAATGAGTCTGGCGCCGTTCATTGAACGCGCCGAGAAGCTGTGCGCTGACTAACCGCTTGTTTGCCAACGCCTTGCCCAACGTGCGCGGATTGATGCGCATTTGCCGCATAGTTATTTCGTCACGAAACTATCACGCGGCCGCCGGGCGGCTGGCAAAACTGGCGCGGTAGGCTACTCTTAAAGTGCACGGCTGAACAAGCCCTGCATTAAATGCCAACTTTTAGCGCACGGCTCTCTCCCAAGAGCCATTTCCCTAGACCGAATATAGGAATCGTATTCGGTCTTTTTTTGTGTGATTGATTTATAAGTCTTTTTTTGAAAAAATCGGAATTAGTCGAAATTTACTCGAATTTTGATATTCGGTTTTTTACAGCATCACGTACTCCTTCCCCCTCGTTTTAAGCTATTTCAGCGTCTTCATTTCCGTTGTATGCCCCAGCAGCTTTTGGGCAAATGCCTTGTCGTTCTGCTTTTCGTACAGGCGGCCGGACAGGTTTCGGATCTCGTGGAACGTCGGCGGGCTTGCCTGAAATTCCAAACCTGATGCTTTCCGCGCGGCGATAAACTTTTTCGTTAGCCCGTTGGGATGGATTGAGTTACTCCTATGTTCCGATAGGTTGGTAATCTGCTGGTAGGTGGCTTATCATTGCGTCAATAACTAAAGGAAATGACATGTCTCAGCGCAATGATATTATTGACTTTTTTAGAGGTGTAGCGGTTATGCTCGTTACCGCCTTTCACCTTTTCCTATGGTCCGGTTCTTTAGGCCGACCGCTACCATTCGGCTTCGATGTGATGGGGCTTTTTGGTAACGGGTGGATCGGCGTTGGAATGTTTTTTGTAATTTCAGGCTATTGTATGGCTGGGTCAAGTGGAAAAGCATTTTCAAGTGGCTTTTCAGCAAAGAAGTATGGCATCTATTTTTTAAAAAGATACTTGCGGATAGCTATTCCATTTTACATATCAATCGCGGTTTGGTTTGTTCTAATTCGAGGTTTTGGCATTGCAACAAAACCTACAGGGGTCTTTGATGTAATATCCCATGCTTTATTTATTCACAATTTTTCAGAAAAGACATTTTTCTCAATTAGTGGGGTTTATTGGTCGCTCGCTGTTGAGATGCAGTTTTATTTAATTCTCCCTGCTCTGGTTGTTTTATTTACCACTGTTTTGGGAAGAGTTGTTTTGTTGGTCAGTGTGTTTGCTGTTAGTATTTTGATTAATGTTTACAGTGAGAATCAATTGTTAACATGGGGCATTCCATCTTACCTTTCACTTTTCGTTTTGGGGTGGCTTTGCGCCATATATCAAAACAGAATAGGTTCATTTATAAGAAAATTGAAAGCTCAATGGATATTGATCGCGTTATTTGTATTGCTTCTTTTCTACAAAGGGCATGGCTTTAATAACAAGATTAAACTATATGAAGTGTTGATTTCATCGGTTTTTGCATTGTTAATGGTATCACTTATTAATCGGTTCTCAGGAAAGCGTGTGCCGCACGTTGTGCGCAGTGTAGCATTTGTAGGGAAGTGCTCGTTTTCTATTTATTTGTATAACTATATTTTCTGGGCGCTAGACAGAACTGACTTAACCCCGGTTAAGTTATTTATGGCTTTTGCTTTCGTGATAGGGTTTGGCATTTTAATGTATCTAGCCGTTGAAAGGCAATCAGAGAAATTAAGGAAAAAAGCCATAAGAAAAGCAGAGGTTAAACTTGCAGTGCAATAAATAAAAAAATCAATGTAAGCCCTGGGTAATTCGGGGCTTTTTTATCCGCGTCCCAATTAAAACAACCATTTCATAATCTGAATTATCTCGGGGAATCATCTATGTCATCTGAAGGATTGCCCGTTGATGGCGTCGTTGGCAAAAAAATTATGCTGGGAGCCTGCAGTACGCAACAAGCAACAGACGAAGCAAAGAGTAGCTAGTCTGCAGATAGCGCAGCTCAGTCGACTGATGCCGCGTTTAAGTTTAGTCGTGAGGCGAAAGTAGCAGCAGTGGAGTATCTGACGATGCAGATCGTGCTGAGGGGGCCGCAGAAATGCTAAGAACATCGCGGACGCCAATACCTACTTTTGAGCTCCTCTCTGATTTAGCACTGCACTGATTTTGGGATAGGGTCAATGGTTATCAGGAACCCGCATTAGAACTAGTACAGCAATGGGGACGGTCAACTGTAACCACGGATGCACAGGAACCTTAGCATCACATCACCAGGAAATAATTCTCGTAATGGTGTATTTGGGGACGAGCGAACTTCGGATAGACAGGCCATGCTAGTAATGGTGATGTGTTGCTAACACCTCGATAAATGTGACGCTTGAAGTATTTTGAAGTTGACATTTTGTTATCTATCATTAAATTATTGGCTCTCAAATTTAAGTTAAAAGGATGTCTAACAATGACAAAGGGGTATGTGTCTTTTTTATCAATTATTCCGTTTATGGTGGCTAATTATGCATATGCATTTTCTACGGCAGATGTTGGCGACATTATTAATAAAGAGATAATTGCCGCCAATGGCAAGCAAATTACTATCAAAGCCAATGAACCGGGTGAGATTAAATCTACAATAAAGCTTGGTGTTGGGCAAGTAATTGAGTTTTCGCCAGGCGTGTGGACTTGCAGTGCGTCACCTTGCATTGTAATTGATAATGCATCCCAAGTTATCGGTTCTGGAATCTATCGCACTCAGTTGAAATTATCCTCGGCTTCTTCTGGGCCTATTATTCAAAGTGCTGACTATGAAAAACTATCAAGCCTGAGCGAAAAAAATGCATTGAAAATTGCATCGCCATTAGATGGTGATAGAAAAAGCCTCCCTGGTGTTAAATACATAAAAATAAAAGACATTACTATTGATGGTGGTGATGGAAAAAAAGCCAGCGTTAATGGTGTTGAAATATATGGTTTATGGTTCTGGCTTGAAGATGTATCAATCGAGCGGTTCTCTGGAGATGCATTAGTTACTCAATTTATTCCAAGCGGTTCTGTTCATCCAGATGAAAATGATGCAATGGAGTCTTACTTTACTCGAGTAAAATTAATTAGCAATAAAGGTAATGGATGGACGATGCGAGGACCGCATGATTCGATCGTTTCTGGGATGATTGCTGCTAACAATGGAGGGTGGGGGATTGATGTTCTGCATAAGGAGGGCTTTTATAGCGGCGGAGGTCTAATGCTTACTAATACCCATCTATATGCTAACGGTAATGGCATGAGGACTGAGTCAGGGGCAAATATTCTTGCTTATGGGATTGAAAGTGAGGCAAATAAAGGTGTAGGTTTGCTGCTGCGTTCTAATGATTCTATCGTACAAGGAACATTTTATGCCAACAGAACTTATGGTGTTCAAATAGGTGATGATGAGTCTTATTCTGGTGTTAATAACCTGAATCTTCAACTCCATAACAATAAAATAGCACAACTCAAATGGGGGAATAACGCAGGCCATAATATGATTAATGCTGTTGTATTTCCTAATGACTCTAGCCAGAGGTACTTCGAGGGGAGACCCTCAAATACTGACTATGTGGCAACGTCTGGGCCCAACGCTGTTCAGCAGTTCCCCGGTGGGATTTCGATGGATAGCGATCGGAACATGTATGGGATAAAAGAATCCATAAAATAACCTTCCCTCCTATTAATTTTCTATTGATTTAATCATTCACCCCGGAGAATCCGGGGTTTTTTGTATTTTTATAGAGATGTGTTCATTCTTTTGTACATATAGGTATCGTATTCAGTTTTTGTTTGTGATTGATTTATAAGTAAATTCCTCTTAATCCGCCAGCAACAATCCCCGCTCCTCTTTCGAATCACAGCCACCAACCCGATCTCCATCCCCACCCGCACATATCGCTAATTTAGCCGCACTAAAAGTCATTATGTCATCTATGGCGCTGATAAGCTCCGGTCATTGCTCCCATCACCGGTTAAGCGAGAGTGACATTATGGGGAATATCAAGACATTAGGCGTTGTAAAATGAAACCTGCGTTGAACGATCGGCTGAGTCGGTTGAAGAGGGCGTTGCCCGGCTACCTTGAGGCGTGGCGTGAGGGGATTTTACCCTCTGACTGGGGGCAGGTGGCTAATCCTGAAGTGGTTGCCGCCCTGTTGGCGGAGTGGGAGGCGCTAAGCGAATTGGCGTCTCGGTTCGAAACCGCCACTGAAACTCCCTCCGAACCGGCTGCATTTTGGCAGGCGCGTGCCGAGCAGATGGCGCAGCGCAATCGCGAACTCAGTGCCCAACTGGCGACGCCAGTCCGTTTGCCCGGCGCGCGGGTGGCATTCTTTGGCTATGTGAAAACGGCGGTGATGGACGCCAGGCAGGTGAGGGCGGCGATTCGTGATGCCGGTTTTCTCATTGATACCGATGATAAAAACGACAGCGTACCGTCATGACCTCTGTCCTGTAACGCATGAGTTTGGAGAATAAGCGCGAGCGAATAATGTCGCCTCTGTGATACGGAGCAAGGTTCAATTCATCCAGTCAATTTGTTAGGATCGTCTGACCTACATGACTATTGGTGCAGTACATTGAAAATCAAAGCGTTGTTATTTGTTGCGTTGGCCGCATTGGCCGGCTGCAGCCAGGAGGGAGCCTCGATGAATCAGCCCGCAAATGAGAAAGGCGGCCAAACGGAAGTGTTGCTGGTGAACAGCGCGCTGGTGGACTGCGTGGGCGTCGGCCCGATGAAGTGCATGCAGGTGCGTCGCTCCGCGCAGCAGCCGTGGGAGTTGTTCTATACCGGCATCGAGGGTTTCACCTTCGAACCGGGTTATCAGTATCGGCTGAAAGTGCTTGTTACCCCGGTGGAGAACGTGCCGGCCGATGCCTCGTCGCTGCGTTATACGCTGATTGAGCAGTTGGAAAAGAACAAGGCGTAATGATTGCAGACCGGGCGAAGTGCGTCCGGTCTGCTGTTTTATAGCGTCAATCCCATCTCCGCCGCGACCTGCTTCAGCTGGTAGCGTGACGTGCGCGTCAGCAAAGGTTCCTTATCGACATAGTAGGCGTAAGCGATAACGCCAATCGACAGCGCCCAGGCGCGACCGCGACGCCAGGTCTCATCGTCCACCTTCACCGCTCGGCGGAAATGTTCGCGGGCTTCCGGCCCCATCAGGTTCCAGGCGACGATCAGATCGACCGCCGGATCGCCGATGGCGATGCCGCCCCAGTCGATCACCGCCGCCAGTTCACCGTTGTCGACCAGCAAATTGCCGGGTTGAATGTCCGTATGTAGCCAGCATGCGCCGGCGGTGTTTTCACGCACCTGGCTCACATTGTCCCACGTCCGCAGCAGGACGGCGGCATCGAGGTGAGGGGCGCACTGGGCGATAGACTCGCGCGTGAGGGCATCTCTGGCGCTGATCGGGCCGCCGCGATAGGCGGTGATCTCATAGTCTGCGGTCGGGATGGTATGGAGCGTGCGTACGAATTCGCCCAACTGCGTCGCCAGCGCCGGGCTGCATTCGCCGCAGGCGGGCGTGCGACCGCTGATCCAACGGCCGATGCTCCAGGCGAAAGGATAGGCGTCATCCGGCTTGCCCCGGGCTAACGGCGCTGAAATCGGTGCCGGCAGATGAGGGGCCAGCAACGCGGGGTAGCGGTTCTCGCGCGCCAGCGCTTCGGCCGCCGAGGCGGTACGCGGCAGGCGAATGAACAGCGCGTCGCCGAGCCGCAGCATCACGTTGTCGGTACCGCCGGTGGTGACGAGTTCGATGGGTAACGCCGCCCAGGCCGGGAACTGTTCGGCGAGCATAGCTCGGACATGGGGGAGAGAGATTTCGGCCTCATCGGCATGTATTTTGGGAATGGCATTCACCCGGTACGACTCCTTCACTGGCGCAGGGGGCGGCCCCGACTGGTCTGTTCACTGCGCTTGTTTTCGCACTTTCTTAAGTATATCGAGAAAATCAGGTATATTGTCCTTCGGTTTTTAGCTACCAAGAAAAAATTACTATGATTATCAAACCTAAAATTCGTGGTTTTATCTGCACCACCGCTCACCCGGCAGGCTGTGAAGCCAACGTCCGTGAGCAAATCGCCTACGTTAAGTCGCGCGGCGAACTGAAAAACGGGCCTAAAAAGGTGCTGGTCATTGGTGCATCCACCGGTTACGGTCTGGCCTCGCGCATCAATGCCGCTTTCGGCAGCGGTGCGGCCACCATCGGCGTATTTTTCGAGAAGCCTGGCAGCGAAGGCAAAACCGGTTCCGCCGGTTGGTACAACTCCGCCGGTTTCGACAAGGCAGCTAAAGAAGAAGGCCTGTACGCGAAAAGCATCAACGGCGACGCATTCTCCAACGAGTGCCGTCAGACCGTTATCGATCTGATCAAAAAAGACCTGGGTCAGGTTGACCTGGTGGTTTACTCGCTGGCTTCGCCGGTGCGTAAAATGCCGGAAACCGGCGAAGTGGTGCGTTCCGCACTGAAGCCGATCGGCGAGCCGTACAAATCCGTTGCGCTGGACACCAACAAAGACGTGCTGGTTGAAGCCGTGGTCGAGCCGGCCAACGAGCAAGAAATCGCCGACACCGTGAAGGTGATGGGCGGCCAGGACTGGCAGCTGTGGATGGACGCGCTGGACGAAGCGGGCGTGCTGGCGGATAACGCGCAGTCTGTCGCTTACTCCTACATTGGTACCGATCTGACCTGGCCAATCTACTGGCACGGTACGCTGGGCAAGGCGAAAGAAGATCTGGATCGCGCGGCGCAGGCCATCAACCAGAAGCTGCAGGCCAAAGGCGGCGCGGCTTACGTTGCGGTGCTCAAGTCGGTGGTAACTCAGGCCTCCTCCGCCATTCCGGTGATGCCGCTGTATATCTCCATCGTGTTCAAAATCATGAAGGAGCAGGGCATTCACGAAGGCTGCATCGAGCAGATCCAGCGTCTGTTCGCGACCAAGCTGTACAGCGGTGCGGCGCCGGACACCGACGAGAAACACCGTCTGCGCCTGGATGACTGGGAACTGCGCGATGCCGTGCAGGAAACCTGCCGTGAAATCTGGCAGCAGCTGAACGACAATAACATCAACGAACTGACCGATTACCAGGGCTACAAGGCGGAATTCCTGCGCCTGTTCGGCTTCGGTCTGCAGGGCGTTGATTACGATGCCGATCTGAGCGGCGAAGCCAACTTCGACGTGATCGAACTGGTCTAAGCGCGTCGAGCAGTCAAACAAGGTCGGGTTAGCCCGGCCTTTTTTATTGCCCGCGCATTGGCGCCCACCGTCTGACTCATCAGTCCACTTGATCATTGACAGCAATAAATTATCGTTTTACGATAATTTATTGCTGTTGATTAAGGGATAGAAAATTATGGGCGCTGCGCCAAGGATCCATCTGCCGCTGTACGTGCGTTGTCTGTGTTTGCTCATTATGGCGATGCTGATCGTCAGCACCGGCGTTGAGATGTTCATCATTGTGCGGGATTGGCTGCAGGGCGTAGCCTATCGCGATATCGTCGCCTCTTACCGGGAATATTACCCGGAGCTGCTTGCCTACGCGATCCCGCAGCAACGCTGGGCGCTGTTCGCCACGCTGCTTATCGACATGCTCGGTTATTTGCCCTATTACAGCGCGCTGCTGTGCGGCGCTGGGCTGTTTTATCAATTTTTCCGCGGCAACGTGTGGCATCGCAACAATATGGTGCTGTTGCAGATCATCGGCATCTTGCTGATCGTCGATGTGTTGTTCCCGTCGTTAGCTGGTCTGTTGCAGGTGATGGTATTGACCGCCGATGAAAAAATGCTGTTTATCCTTTATTATGGCGTCAATAGCGAGTCGGTGCGCTCGCTGATCGTAGGCTGCGCAATCCTGGTATTTAGCCGGGTATTTCTGGAAGCGTTGCGGCTGAATGAAGAACAGCTTTCTTTCGTGTGAGAATAGAGTGGCAATAATCGTAAGTCTTGATGTCATGTTGGCCAAAAGGAAGATGCGTTCAAAGGAGCTGGCGGAGCAGGTGGGGATCACTGAGCAAAACCTGTCTCTGTTGAAAAACGGCAAGGTCAAGGGAGTCAGGCTGGAAACGCTGGACAAGATCTGCCGCATTCTCGACTGCCAGCCTGGCGATCTGTTGGCCTGGCAGCCGGACGGCGAAGAGTAAGATCCCAGCGCACTCGGAAGTGCGCTGAACCTGCTGGCCCATTTCTGCGATTAGCGTTATCTTATTGAGCGATATTTGTTTTATTCAGGTTAATTAAAATAACGGGTGATTAACACTTGCGTATTCTTTTTGTCGCTGGCGATGGCATGCGGCGAACGTTATTAAACTAAATAAACTCATTTTTCATTTACCGTCACTACCAATGGCGTTATTTTAAGGGGAATAGTATGACATGGCGTAATTATCTTCTGGCATTGTGTCTGGTATTAAACGGATGCAGTGCCATTTACCCCACTGTTTCATCCTCATCCTCCTCCGCTCATCGGGGGAATTGGGGAGCACCGCAGCCCGCAACGCGAGAACAAAAACAGCGTATTATCGCCGGCGAATCCGCCGCTTCCGTGCTGAATGAAGGCCGGGTCGGTATCGGCGGTACGCTGGACTGGTCGAAAATAGGGGGGCGCTAATCGCCACTCTTTATTCGGCGTGGCGCCAGACGTTATCTCAGAGATATTATGGAGCGGTTTATTATTAATTCGCTACTCTGTTTTTCCGATGCGTTATTTATCTTTAAACGATGAATCTCTGCTTGTTGAATTTATATCGACATACCTAGACATCATTACAGGAGTTTTCAATGGCAAAGCGTATTGTCGCCATGTTGATAATGTCGTTGTTGAGTCTGCAAGCAAATGCGGCCCGTTACGATCGGCAATGCGAGGGAGTTTCTCCCGTGCTGTTTCAGAAGAAATTGAAAGAGCTGGCGCATGGCCTGCGACAAGAGATGGCGGTGCCGACACCACCCACGGAGAACGAGGCTGAAACCTTGGCGCGTCTGGCGGAATGCGATGCCGAAAACGCGAAAACGCCGGCGACGGGAGGGCAACATGCGCCCGATCCCGCAGAGCCTCATATGTCTTCACTCAATGGCTGTTGAACGGTTCTCTGCGTCATTTTTCGTGGCGCGCCCCAGTCGGCTTATTCATGGAGCTTGTGTATTGAAAATACCCTCGTTAATCGCTGCGGCGCTGGCGCTGCTGGCCTCATTTTGCAGTCAGGCGTTCATCGATCGCCATTCCTCGCCCGGCGCCTCGACGGAAAGTCCCTCTGCGGCGGGATGCCCGGCGCGGCTGGATGGCTTGTTGCAGCATATTTGGTTGGTTGAACAGATTCAGGCGGAGCGCATGCAGCTGGCGCGGCTGCGTGCAGAGCGGGAAGCGTTGGAAATGTGGTTGCAAACACAGAAAACGGCGAGACGTTCTGCGCAGGGGCACCAGAGCGCCCGATCGGCCTGCGAACAGGGAGCCGATATTGTTCGCTGCCTGTCGCTGCGTCTGCGCCGGACGTCCCTGATGGGGCCGCATCGGCCGTTTGTCGGCGCATATTGCCGGGCCTGGCTGAATGGTCGGCCGCTGAATTGCTAAAGATGAGAACAGGGACTTGTCAGGAGTTTATCGATGAAAATGATAGTGTTGACCGGCGTGGCCTTGTGTTGCGCCAGCTTCGCGCAGGCGCGGGTGGATCTGGAATACCATGCGGCGGCGCCGAAGGACAGTAAGATCACCGAGGAATACCAGAAAAAGCGTGATGCATTGCGTCACAAGGTGTGGAATGTCGATAACCTGACGCTGGTCAACGAGCAGGCGATTGCACGGGAACAGCAGCGCGAGGCAGCAGAGGCCGCCGAGCGGCAGCAGCGGAACCTGGAACAGCAGGAGAAAAAGCAGCGTTGCCTGCGCAGACACTCGAAAGATCCTCACCCCGAGGCGAAGTGTTACATGCACAACTTCTAGCCTTCAACGTCCGGGCGCTTGCAGCGCCCGGCGTCGTTTAGGCCGGGCGGCAATGCTCTTTCAGCATGGCGATCGCATCCGGTTTCAACTGATACAGATAGACCGGTCGGCCAGTGGCGCCGTACAGAATACGGGTGCCGAGAATACCGCTCTCCGCCAGATAGATGAGGTACTTGCGGCAGGACACCCGCGAAATGCCGATGGCGTTGGCCAGGTTGTCGGTGGAGAATTCGCTGTCGTGCTGCTGTTCGATCCACTCGCACACCGTGCTCAGGGTGATGCTGGTCAGCCCCTTCGGCAGTTTCTTGCTCTCCTGGCCGCCGGGCTGGCGGCGCAGCAGGCTGTCGACGTCGGCCTGCGAAAACTCGCGCTGCGCCAAGAGCTGCGACTGTTGCCGGTAGTGGCTCAGCGCCTCCTTGAAGCGGCTGAACTGGAACGGCTTGATCAGGTAATCCACCACGCCGTAGTGCAGCGCTTTTTGCACTGTGTTCACGTCGCTGGCGGAGGAGATGATGATCACATCGGTCTTCTCGCCGAGCTCGCGCAGGCCGGGCAGCAGATCCAGCCCGTTCTCCTGCTGCATGTAGATATCCAGCAACACCAGATCGATGCTGACGCTGGCATCGGCCAGCAGGGCGCGCGCCTGGCTCAGAGTGGCGACCGTCGCCTGGCAGTGAAAACCGCCGACCTGGCTCAGGTAGTATTTGTTTAGCTCTGCCACCATCGGGTCGTCGTCGACAATCAGTACGTTAATCATGGGCTCTGCTCTTGGCCTGATAGGGAAGGTGCACGAAAAATTGGGTCAGCTCGCCCGGTTCTGATTCGAAATCGATGCTGCCGCCCAGTTTCTCCAGATGGCTGCGGATCAGCGCCAGGCCGATGCCGCGTCCCGTTCCCTTGGTGGAAAATCCGTGTTCGAAGATGCGCGCGCCGATCGCCGGATCGATGCCGGGGCCGTCGTCGCTGACGATACAGTGTAATTGATCGTCGTGGTGATGGAAGCTCAGGCCGATCTCGTGGCCCTCAACGCCGTCGATGGCGTCGATGGCGTTTTCGATCAGATTGCCGAGCACGCTGATCAGCACATGGGTGGTCTCCGCATCGTCGGTTTCTGGCAGCAGGCTGGTTTCCTCGATGGTCAGTTCGATGCCGGCCTCATGGGCGCGGCTGATCTTGCCGATGAAGAAGCCCGCCACTTCCGGCGAATGGATCTTGCGCAGCAACGCGCCGATCTCTTCCTGGTAGTTGCTGGCGGTGTTGATGATGTAGTTTTCCAACTGCTGATAGGCCTTCATGTGCAGCATGCCGAGTATCACATGCAGCTTGTTCATAAATTCGTGCGACTGCACCCGCAGGGCGTCGGCGTAGTGTGCCATGCCGCTCAGGCGCTGCAGCAAGCGGCTGACCTCGGTTTTGTCGCGGAAGGTGGCGATGGCGCCGGTCACCTGGCCGTTGACGATCACCGGCACGGTATTGGTCAGCAGTTCGCTGCCGTTGAAGCTGATCTGCCGATCGCGCAGCGGTTCGCCGCTGGCCAGCACCTCCGCCAGATGCAGCTGCGCCGGCCAATGCTTGCTGGCGGCTTCCAGCAGCAGGTTTTCCACCGGCCCGCTCTGGCGCAGCAGGCGCTTGGCTTCGTCATTGACGATGGTGATGCGGGATTCATTATCGACCGCGATCACGCCTTCTTTAATCGACTGCAGCATGGCGTTGCGCTGTTCGAACAGGTTGGAGATTTCGTAAGGCTCAAAACCCAGCATGATGCGCTTGAGCGCAGAGACCAGGAAAAAGGTGCCCAGGCTGCCGACCAGCGCGGCGAAGGCGATGGTCCAATAGATGATCCAGCGGCTCTCCGCCACCACCCGCTGCACGGTGTCCAGCGCGATGCCGAGTGCCACTACGCCGATTTGTTTTTTCTGATCGTCATACACCGGCACGAACACCCGCAGGGCCGGAGCCAGCGTGCCGCGGTTGATGGCGCTGTTGACGTTGCCTTGCAGCGCCGGCGCCAGATCGTCGCCGATAAAATGTTTGCCGATCAGCCAGGGTTTGGGGTGCGAATAGCGGATGCCCTGCATATCCACCACCACCACGAACAGTAGCTCGTTTTGATGGCGCACCTGCTCGGCGAAGCGCTGAATGGCGCCGCTTTGATCGCGCCGCTGCAGGCCGTCGATCACGGTGTTGGAGAGCGCCAGCGTGTTGGCGACGGCGATGGCTTTTTGCTGCAGCTGATCTTGCCCCTCGCGGCTCATCTGCACGAAAAACAGCGCGAACACCACCAGCAGCACCGAAGCGATGATGGCGGACACCATCAGCGTGATGGAGGTGCTCAGCTTGAGCGGCACCCGTTGTTTTGGCATGGCGGTTCTCCGAATGGCGATATCACGGCGTATTCTAGCGAGGAATGAGGCAAGCTGCAGTTACCGGCAGCAGGTTATAGCATGCTGCCGGGGTGCGGAGGGGTTATTTTAGTTACAAAAGCGGGTCATTGCTGGTGGTAGAGCTCCAGCGCCTGTTGGCCGCTGGCACCTTGATGGATGATCGCCATCAGGGCGCGCACCACCTGCGACGGATTGCTGTGTTGGTAAACGTTGCGGCCATAGACCATGCCGGAAGCGCCCTGGGCCATCAGCGCGGCGGATTTTTCCAGCACCGGCCCCAGCTCCCCCTTGCCGCCGCCACGCACCAGCGTCGGGCAGCGCGCCGCTTCCACCACGCGGTGAAAATCCTCCACCCGATCGGTCGGATCGGCCTTGATGATGTCGGCACCCAGCTCGCGCGCCAGCCGCACCAGCGGCACGATCTTCTCCACGTCACCCAGCGATCCGTAGGCGGCGCCCTGGCCGGCTGGCGCCATTACCAGCGGTTCGATCATCAGCGGCATGGCGTAGCGATCGCAGGCGTGGCGCAGGCGGCCGATGTTCTCCACGCATTGGCGGAAAATGCCGGGTTCATCCGGGATCATATACAGATTGACCACCACCGCGGCGGCGTCCATTTGCAGCGCGGCGAGGATCGGCGCTTCTGGGTTGTGCAACACCGCCCACATCTCACGGTGGCGCGCGGCGTTATAGGCGTTGCCGACGTCGGTGCGCATCACCAGCGCCGGCTTTTCGCGCTGCGGCGCGCGCTGCAGCAGCTCCGCCTGGCCGTAGTTGACCTGAATGGCGTCGGGGCGCGCGGCGATCAGGTTGCCCATCACCCGTTCGATATCTTCCAGGCCGATTAAAAAATCCGGTTCGTTGGCGATGCCGTGATCGATCGCCACATCCAGGCACTTGCCGTTGTTGAACAGGCGGTTCATCCGCACCTTACTGCTGAGCTGCATGTCAGGTCCTCCTGAGATAGGGATATGTCCATTATTGCCGAGTAAGAATGGTCGGGAAACGCGGAAACCGCAAACTGCGTAGCCGCTCGCAGTTTTTGCCGGCGCACGAAAGGTGAACGCTCGCCGGTGGCTTTCATTTCATTTGTTAGATCCGTGTCATGTTTTTGTTAATAAGCCATTCCAAAATGCATGTTTCGCTTGTTTGGGTTAAAAAGTTTCAATAATCTAAATTATGAAATAAACATTTAAAAACGCGATAAAGACGCCGTTTGCTGTGCCAGGGGTTTATTTCAATTGATTGTTTTTAATCTGTTTTGAGATATCGATCACCATTTTTTTCACGGCCTTAATACGGCGATAACGCGGTAATTTCGCCGTATCAAAGGGATAACACCGACCGTATTGTTGTTTGAATGTAAAAAATATTTTTCATTAGCTGTCAACCAACAGACCTCTTCATTCTAACGATTAAAGGGTAACGAACATGAAGCTGAAGAAACTGATCGCCGCCTCGGTACTGATGTGTATGCTGCCGGCCAGCGTGTTGGCGAAAGACATCAAGATCGGCGTTTCCATGGCTTACTTCGATGACAACTTCCTCACCATTCTGCGCCAGTCGATGCAAAGCAAAATGAAGGCCGACGGCAACGTCAGCGGCCAGTTCGAAGACGCCAAGGGCGACATTGCGCAGCAAATTCAACAAATCGAAAACTTCGTCAGCCAGGGCGTCGACGCCATCATCCTCAACCCAGTGGATACCCAGGGCGTCAAGCCGATGATCAAGCTGGCCGAGAAGGCCAAGATCCCGCTGGTGTTCGTCAACCGCAAGCCGGAAGTGGCGCTGCCGGCCGGCATGGCCTACGTCGGCTCCGATTCCAAGCTGGCCGGCAAGCTCCAGATGGAAGAGCTGGCCAAGCTGATGAACGGCAAGGGCAACGTGATGATCCTGATGGGCGAGCTGTCGAGCGAAGCCACGCGCGACCGCACTCGCGGCGTGGAAGAGGTGGCGGCCAACTACCCCGGCATCAAAATAGTCGACAAACAAACCGCCAAGTTCTTCCGTAAAGAGGCCGTGGACGTCACCACCGACTGGATTTTGTCCGGCCAGCAGATTGACGCCATCGCCTCCAACAACGACGAAATGGCCATCGGCGCTATTTTGGCGCTGAAGCAAGCCAAGAAATCCGGCGTGTTGGTGGCCGGCGTTGACGGCACGCCGGACGCGCTGGAGTTCATCAAGAAGGGCGATCTGGCGTTGAGCGTGTTCCAGGACGCCAAAGGCCAGGGCGAGGGCGCGGTGCAAACCGCCGTTCAACTGGTGAAAGGCGAGAAAGTGGAGAGCAACGTGCTGATCCCTTACCAGCTGATCACCCAGGCCAATTACCAGCAATTCGCCGATAAAAACAAGAAATAAGCCTTGAAGCCCGCCGCGGGCGCCGGTGTGGGGCGATCGCGGCGGAAAACGTGGGTCAGTGCGGAGGTAAGCGGTATGTACCCTTATGTTCTTGAGGCCGAAGGCATCAGCAAGCAGTTCCCCGGCGTCAAAGCGCTGGATAAGGTCTCGATTAAAATCAAACCCGGCAGCGTGCACGCGCTGATGGGGGAAAACGGCGCGGGCAAATCGACGCTGATGAAATGCCTGATCGGCATCTACCACCCGGACGAAGGCTCGATCAAAATCAAAGGCCGGCCGGTCACCTTCAGCGATACGCTGCAGGCGCTGCATTCGGGCATTTCCATGATCCATCAGGAGCTGAACCTGGTGCCTGACATGACGGTGGCGGAAAACATCTGGTTGGGGCGCGAGCCGGCGCGGCTGGGGTTCGTCAACCACGAGCAGCTGAACGAACAGACCCGCGAGCTGCTGGCGCGGCTGAACATCAAACTGCAGCCGGATACGCTGGTGGGCGAGTTGAGCATCGCCAATCAGCAGATGGTGGAGATCGCCAAGGCGGTGTCCTACAACGCCGACGTCTTGATCATGGATGAACCGACCTCGGCGCTGACCGAAGGCGAAGTGGTGCACCTGTTCGCCATCATCCGTGAACTGCGCGAGCAGGGCAAAGGCATCATCTATATCAGCCACAAGATGGACGAGATCTTCGCAATCACCGACGAAGTGAGCATTTTCCGTGACGGCACCTTCATCGCCTGCGACAAAACCGAAAACCTGACCAAACAGTCGCTGATCACCATGATGGTGGGGCGCGAACTGACGCAGATGTTCCCCAAATTCAACAACAATATCGGCGAGGAAGTGCTGCGGGTGGCGGGGCTGCGCCGCAGCGGCTGGTTTCATGACGTGTCGTTCAGCGTCAAACGCGGCGAGATCCTCGGCGTCGCCGGGCTGGTGGGCGCCGGGCGCAGCGAAGTGATGGAAAGCCTGTTCGGCATGCACCCGGCGGACGGCGGCGAGATCTTTATCGAAGGCCAGGCGGTGAAGGTGGATTCTCCGGCGAAGGCGATCGAGAGCGGGCTGGCGTTTCTCACCGAAGACCGCAAGAAATCCGGCCTGTTTCTGGTGTTGTCGGTGGTCGAGAACATGAGCATCGTCAACCTGTCGGAATACATCGGCAAGAACGGTTTCGTCAGCCATGTGCAGATGGCCAAAGACTGCATGGATCAGATCAAAAAGCTCAACATCAAAACGCCGACCATGGATCAGATCATCAATAACCTCAGCGGCGGCAACCAGCAGAAGGTGCTGATCGCGCGTTGGCTGCTGGCGCAGCCGAAAATCCTGATCCTCGACGAACCAACGCGCGGCATCGACGTGGGGGCGAAAGCGGAAATCTACCGCCTGATCAGCGAACTGGCCAACCGCGGCGTCGCCATCATTCTGGTCTCCTCCGAGCTGCCGGAGATCCTCGGCATGAGCGACCGGGTGATGGTGATGCACGGCGGCCGCATTACCGGCATTTTGGACAAAGACGACGCGGACCAGGAGAAGATCCTGGCGCTGGCCTCAGAATAACGAAGGGTGAACATCATGAGTAACGTAAAGATTGAGAAGCCGCTCTCCGCCGATTCAACGGGCAAGGGATCGCTGTTCTCCGGGCTGAGCGGCAAAATGCCGAAGGACACCGGTATCTTCATCGTGATGATCGGCATCGCGCTGATCTTCGAAATCCTCGGCTGGTACATGCGCGATCAGTCGTTCCTGCTGAACCCGAACCGCCTGCTGCTGATCGTGCTGCAGGTGGCGATCATCGGCATCATCGCGGTGGGCGTCACCCAGGTGATCATCACCACCGGCATCGATCTCTCCTCCGGCTCGCTGATTGCGCTGACCGCGGTGGTGGCGGCCAGCCTGGCGCAGACCTCGGACAGCATCTCGCCGATGTATCCGGGGCTGCTCGATCTGCCGGCGGCGATCCCGATCGGCGCCGGGATTGGGGTGGGCATCGTCTGCGGCTTTATCAACGGCTTCCTGATCACCCGCACCGGCATTCCGCCGTTCATCGCCACGCTGGGGATGATGGTATCGGCGCGCGGCCTGGCGCAGTACTACACCAAGGGGAACCCGGTCAGCTTCCTGTCGGACGGCTTCACGTCAATCGGCCAGGGCGCGATGCCGGTGATCATCTTCCTGGTGATTGCGGTGATCTTCCATATCGCGCTCAAACACACCCGCTACGGCAAATACATCTACGCCATCGGCGGCAACATGACCTCGGCGCGGGTCTCCGGCATCAACGTCAATAAGTACCTGGTGACGGTTTACACCATCGCCGGCGGCCTGGCGGGGTTGGCGGGCGTGGTGCTGGCGGCGCGCGTCAGCAGCGGCCAGTCGAGCATGGGGATGTCGTATGAGCTGGACGCCATCGCCGCGGCGGTGATCGGCGGCAGCAGCCTGATGGGCGGCGTCGGGCGCATTACCGGCACGTTGATCGGCGCGGTGATCCTCGGTCTTATCAAAAGCGGCTTCACCTTTATCGGCGTCGATTCTTACATTCAGGACATCATCAAAGGCGTGATTATCGTCGCCGCCGTGTCGATCGACATGCGGCGCAACCGCAAAAAACACTGATTGCCGTGAATTGCCGCCGGCGCCAAGGTGGGCCGGCGGCGTTTTTTTACCCGGGGGAACACATGATGAATTACCTGAAAGGGCTGTGGCTGGCGGTGGCGCTGTGTGCGTCCACTTCGGCATGGGCGCAAACCATCGGCGTATCGATGGCCTATTTTGACCAGAACTTCCTCACCATTATCCGCCAGGCGATCGACAAGGAGGCTAAGGCGCGCGGCATTACCGTACAGTTCGAAGACGCGCGCGGCGACGTCGGCCGCCAGACCGATCAGGTGCAGAGCTTTATCAGCGCCGGGGTGGACGCGATTATCGTCGATCCGGTCAACTCGGCCAGCACCCCGGTGATGACCAAAATGGTCCAGGCCGCCGGCGTGCCGCTGGTGTACGTGAACCGCACGCCGGGCGACGCCAAACTGCCGCAGGGCGTGGTGTTCGTCGGCTCCGACGAGCGGGAGTCCGGCACGCTGCAGATGGAAGAGCTGGCGCGGCTGGCCAACTATCAGGGCAACGTGGCGGTAATGATCGGCAACCTGACCGACGCCGGCGCGCTGCAGCGCACCAAAGACGTGGAGCAGGTGGTGGCCAAGTACCCGAAAATGAAGGTGGTGCAGAAGCAAAGCGCCAACTATTCACGCAGTGAAGGCATGGATCTGATGATGAACTGGCTGACCAACGGCGAAGCGATCGACATCGTCGCCGCTAACAACGACGAGATGGCGATTGGTGCGATCATGGCGCTGCAGCAGGCGGGCAAGGCGGATAAGAAAGTGCTGATCGGCGGCATCGACGCCACGCCGGACGGCCTCAAGGCGCTGGCCTCCGGCAAGATGCAGGTCACGGTGTTCCAGGACGCGGTCGGCCAGGGCAAGGCCTCGGTCGATGTGGCGCAGCGCATGATCAACGGTGAAAAACTCGAGCCGTATTACTGGATCCCGTTCGAGCTGGTGACGCCGGCCAATCAGGGGAAATATGCGGCCAGGCCGTGAGTTAACCGCCAGGTTCGCGTTGCCGGGGCGCTGCTTGCAGCGCCTTTCTTATTGGCGCCAGTTACATGTCCGCTTGCGGCCAGCGCGGCGCCGAATCTTGCCTCACACTGAGGATCTTTAAACCGCGTGAGGATGAGCGATGAACGCATTAAACGGCAAGGTGGCGGTGATCGGCGGCGCCAGTTCGGGGATCGGCAAAGCGGCGGCGCTGCTGTTTGCCCGGCAGGGCGCAGCGCTGGTGTTGGGCGCGCGGCGCGAGCCGCTGTTGGCCGAGCTGGTAGAGGACATTCGACGCGAGGGCGGCCGGGCGTTGGCGGTAGCCGGTGACGTGCGCGACGAAGCCTTCGCCGAACGGCTGACGGCGGCGGCGGTCGATGAGTTCGGCGGGCTGGATATCGCTTTCAACAACGCCGGCACCTTGGGGCCGCTGGGGCCATCGCTGGCGCTCACCGCCTCAGCGTGGCGCGAGGTGTTGGAAACCAACCTGTCCAGCGCTTACTACAGCGTCAAATATCAAATCCCCGCCATGTTGGCGCGCGGCGCAGGCTCGGTGATCTTCACCTCCACCTTCGTTGGCCACACCGCGGCGTTTCCCGGCACGGCGGCCTATGCGGCCGGCAAATCGGGGCTGATCGGCCTGACGCAGGCGCTGGCGGTGGAGTTCGGCGGGCGCGGCATTCGGGTGAACGCGCTGCTGCCGGGCGGCACCGATACGGCGATGGGGCGGCAGATGAGCAATACCCCGGAGGCGCTGGCACAGGTGGCCGAACTGCACGCGCTGAAGCGGCTGGCGATGCCGGAGGAGATCGCGCAGGCGGCGCTGTATCTGGCGTCTGACGCGTCCTCATTCGTCACCGGCACCGCGATGCTGGTGGACGGCGGCGTATCCATCCAGCGCGGCTGAGGTTGGCATGGCCCGTGGCCGGGCGCCACGGGCTCTACGCGAGGCGTTACCAGCCTTTGACGGCGTCGCCCTTGTAGATTTCGGTGGCGCTGGCCGCCACTTCGTCGGTCTGATAGGCCTTGACCAGATCCTTCACTTTCTCGCTGTCTTTATTGTCGATGCGGCTGGCGAAGATGTTGACGTACGGCGAGTTTTTGTCTTCGACAAACAGCCCGTCCTTGGCCGGCGACAGGCCAATCTGGCTGGAATAGTTGGTGTTGATGATCGCCAGCGTCACCTGTTGGTCGTCCAGCGCGCGCGGCAGCTGCGGCGCTTCAATCTCGACGATCTTCAGCTTTTTCGGGTTGCTGACGATGTCCAGCGCGGTCGGCAGCAGGCCGACGCCGTCTTTCAGAGTAATCAGCCCCTGTTTTTGCAACAGCAGCAGCGAGCGGCCCAGGTTGGTCGGATCGTTCGGCACCGCCACCTGCGCGCCGTCCGGCAGTTGGCTGAGTGCGGTTATCTTCTTCGAATAGCCGGCGATCGGGTAGACGAAGGTGTTGCCTACCGCCGCCAGCTTGTAGCCGCGCTCCTGCATCTGTTTGTCCAGATACGGTTTGTGTTGAAAGGCGTTGACGTCCAGATCGCCGTTGTTCAGCGCTTCGTTCGGCAGCACGTAATCGTTGAAGGTCACCACCTCCACGTCCAGATCGTATTTCTGCTTGGCCACTTTCTGCACCACCGCCCACAGCGACTGATCGATGCCGGCGCTGATGCCGACCTTGATGTGGTGATCGTCCTGTGCGGTCGGGCCGCAGGCGGTTAGCAGCAGCGTGCCGGCGGCGGCCAGCGCCAGGGTGAGGTTTTTCAGCGTAAATGTCATTTTCCCAGGGTCCTTGTCAACATTGCCTGCTAATTTTGGCGGGCAGAATAGTGGCAGTGACTGTAGGTAATCGCTGGGCTAAAACAAAATACTGATTCACTATGACTCATAGCGATTAGCTATGAGCGGCCGCTGCCCGGCGCGGTGCGGATTGCTTTGACGGCGAATCGACGGGCTTATTATGATAGCCGTTGGCCCGCAAGGGCAGACTGGGTACTGAAACGAAGGAAAAGACAATGCGATTGAACACTTGGAGCAAGGCGCTGTTGCCGCTGGTGGTGTTGGCCTGCGTCTCGGCGACTCAGGTTCGGGCGGCGGAGAGCGATACCGGACCGATCCCTAAACAGCTGCTGGGCAACTGGCGCGTCAGTAAAATTGTGCCGACCCAGACCACCGGCTGTTGGGATCAACAGCAGGCGCAGAGCCTGATCGGCGGTAAAATCAGCTATAAGGCGGATGCATTCAGCTGGAACGGCACGGCGCTGAAAAGCGAAGGGGCCACCGTCAGCACCGTAGAAGCGCAGGAGTTTGTCGAGGACAATTCCGGCAGCAGCTCCTACATCGATT
The DNA here is from genome assembly GCF_051803255.1 of Serratia bockelmannii. NCBI lineage: Bacteria > Pseudomonadati > Pseudomonadota > Gammaproteobacteria > Enterobacterales > Yersiniaceae > Serratia > Serratia bockelmannii. The sequence goes on from NZ_CP196512.1 coordinate 2,021,783, forward strand.
TCCCGATGCTGGGCATCAGCACGCCGTCGGTCGAACGCGTGGTCATTCAGCATGCGGATACTACCATCAAAGGCATCACCGATCAGGGCACCGATGGGGTGCCCGGCGATAACGTGCTGGTGAAAGACGCCAACACGCTGATCCTGTCGTTGTGCAACGTCTGGTTTGAGGCGCAGCGCGAGAAGTAATTTTTACCTTCAGCCCCGGCAACGGGGCTTTCCCACCGCATCGCCACCCGTCGTACGCGCCATTTCTGAACTAAAATTAACCATAACGATATGCCCTGACGTGATATCGGAGCCTCGGCTCTACCGAGTCCATGACAGGAGGCGCTATGTGTTATCACCATATTGTCATCGCCACCGATCTGAGCGATGACGGCAAACGGTTGGTCGAAAAGGGGGCGCGGCTGGCGGAGGCGCTGCAGGCCAAACTCTCGCTGATCTATGTCGACGTTCACTACGACACCTACCACGCGGCGATCGGTTTTTCGGAGCGCAGCGATAACGGCGTGCCGTTCGAAGAGAAGATCCGCAAAGAGCTGGAGCCCACCACGCAAAACGTCAATTACCCGATCGCGGAAGTGATTATTGGGCGCGGCGGCTTCGTTGACGAACTGCGCACGGCAGTCGTGGACAAGAACATCGATCTGCTGGTGTTCGGCCATCACCACGATCTGTGGAGCAACCTGTTTTCTTCCACCCGCAATGCCATCAACCAGCTGAATATCGACGTGCTGGTGATCCCGATCCGCTCATAAACGCGGGCCACCGCCGGGCAACGATGGCGGTGGCCGCTGTGGCTTATTGCGTGAAGAAGTCGTTATACAGCATGTACAGGTGCGCCGCGCTCCAGGAGAAGTTCGGTGCGCCTTGCTGCGTGCCGGTGAGCGGGTTGTAGTTCTCGCGGATCGGCCCGTCGGCGACCAGGCCGTCGGCGTGGCGGAAGAAAGCCTGCGCCATCGCCACCGCGTCATCGCGATAGCCGTAGCGCTCCATGCCCTTGAGACCGAAATACAGCTGATCGACCCACACGCGGCCGCGCCAGTAGATATCCGCGCCGAACGCCGGGTTGGTCAGCGCCGCGGTGCCGAGCGGCACGTAGGTATTGAACTCGCGCGGATCCTTCATCACCCTGACCACCGCATCGGCGTGCGTCTGGCTGGCGGCGCCGTTGAACAGCGGCGACCAGCCCTCCGGCCCTTTGCCGCGCTCGACGATCGGTTTGCCGGCGCAGCCATTGGCCAACGCCCGGCCTTCGATGCGGATGTCATAGAAGAAACCGCTTTGCTTGTCGAACATGCAGGTGTTGATGTAGGCCGCCAGCCGGTCGGCTTTGGCGCGGAAGGCGGCGGCTTCGGCGCCGCGGCCCAGAATATCGGCCATCTCCGCCAGGTAGCGGTTGTCGCTGTACATGTAGCTGGCCTGATCCACCGATTCCTGCAGCAGTGAGTAACCAAGCAGCGTGCCGTCCGGCGCGCGGTTTTCGGCGAATTTCACCTGCCAGTCTTCGCGTTTGCCGCCCTGCGCTACGTAGCGCGCCAATTGATCCGGATCGATAAAGCCGAATACCGCCGCGTCGTCGCGGCCCGATTCCCAGGAGGCGGCGGTCTGAGCCGGGATCTCGATGCTGTCGTACCGCCCCTCGCGCACGATGCGATCGTAATTGTCGAGGCCGGCCAACGTTTGCTCGCGCTGCCCACGCTTGACGGTGAACAACATGCGCCCGTCGGGGGTATTGTGCGCTTTGTCGCGAGTGGCGCCGTACTCCGGCACGCCGTTGCCGTTGTGGTCACGGTTGCGCAGCCACCAGTCATGGTAGGCCACCAGCTTCGGGTACATCTCCGCCAGCCAGCCCTTATCGCCGGTGACGCGATAGACCTCCATCACCGCCCAGGCCGCCAGGCTCGGTTTGGTGTTGCGTTCGTTCCAGTTGCCGCCGTCGCCGCCGCGCTCCGGGCTGGGGTTGTAGGCGATAAGGTCGGGCAGAAAACCGGTATCCCACGGGCGCAGGGCGTCGCCCGGCCGGATCTGGTAGGCGAACACCGCGCGAATGTTGTCCTTGGCCACGTCCGGGTTGAAGTGCGCCATGGCGTAGGCCTGCTTCCAGGTGTCCCACGGCCAGGTTTGGTTGCCGGAGAACCAGCGCCCGGTGACCGACGGGGTGACCGAGTCGAACTTCATCGCCCCGGCTGCGCCGCGCCAGTTACCGTTCAGCGTTTCTATCGCTTTGACCGCCACGCGCGTTTGTTCCGCCGTGGCGTGCGGGTTGCTCAGCCCATCGGTAAGATAGCGTTCCCAGCGCTGCGCCGACGCGGCCATATAGCGCTGCGGGTGAGCGAGGATGTCGGCGATAGTGCGCTGTTCGCGCTGCGCCTCTTCGGCGGTGAGCAGGTGCGAGTAGGTGGTATACAGCGTGGTGGAGCCGGTGATGCGCGCCGTGGCGCGGAAGCGGTGGCCGTCGACCGTGGTGCGTTGCGGCAGCGATTTGTGGATCTGATACTCGGACTGGCCCGAGGTCATCAGCTGCGACGGCGCGCGCACCTTGCCGAAGGTGACGCGCAGGCCGTCAGCCGTCGGCACAATGCGGCGCGTGTAGTTCGGGAATGCCTGTTCGAGGGTTGCTGGTGGCTGCGGTTTTTGCTCTTTGGCGGCGTAGCGCTCCAGCAATTCGCCGTCCCACACCAGCTCCAGCGGCGCGTCGGTCAGGATCTGGGTTTCCAGCAACGAGGTGCGCGCGGCGGCGAAGCGCAGCGTCAGGTTGACGGTCACGCCCGGCGCGCTGAGCCGCTGCACCAGGGCGCCGGGCAGGCTGTAGGCCGTCATGGTGAAATGCACCGGTTTACCGTTTCGATAGACGGTGAGCCGATCGAAATTGTTGGCCATAAAGTTGATGTACTCTTCGGTCAGCAGCGCCGGGCCGGGGAAGCCGCCCATGCCTTCCGGCCCGCTCGGCAACAGGTGGCCGTGCCAGGCGCCGAGATCGAAGAACGGATTGAAGCGCTGGTGATCGTCGAAGTCGTAGTCGAGCATAAAGTGCGGCGCGCCGCGGCGGTCGATCACGTTTGGGTAGCGCTCGGCGAGCGGGGCGTCGGGCGTTTTCGGCGCGCAGCCCGCCAGCATCAGCAAGAGGGCAGTGGCCAGCGGGGTCAGGGAAGTCATGTTCATCGTAGGAGCCTCAACGGTTACCAATAAAAATATTGCATCAGAAACACCGAGTTGCTGGCGCCGGTACTGTCATTGCGCATAAAGAACTTGCTGTCCAGCGCGGTGGCCAGTTTGCCGCCGGCGTATTCGTACCAGACGCCGAACTGGGCGTATGAGGTGGCGGTATCCGCCGCGTTATCAAACCGGTGGCGGGCGTAGCTGTAGGCGGTGGAGAGATACAGCCCTTTGGCGGTTTCCGTCATCGCGCTGAGCATCAGACCCGACTCGCTGCCGGGGTGGCCGCCGCTGTCGCCTTTGCCGGTGTGGTGCCAGACGCGGCCGGCCAGGTGTTTGCCGCGCAGCCCCAGCAAAAACAGCTGCCCCAGGCCGTCCGTCACTTCCAGGCCGTTCAGCAACGTCAGACTGTCCTGCAGATCGTATTGGGTGTAGCCGTTGATCATCGCCCGGTAGGTGTACTTGTCGGAATAGCGATCGTATTTGCCGAAGTGCAACAGCGCCTTGCTCTCGTCGATACGACTTTCCGGCGCCGCCGTCACACTGTAGCGGAAGCGTCCGGTCAGATTTTGCAGCTTGGCGGCGTAGCTGAGATCGCGGGTGTTGGGGATCACGTAGCCGTACTCCGGCGTGAAGTCCCCCCACCATTGCAGATCGTCGAGCGACGAGTCGTTGCGCACGCTAAGCATCATCTCGGTGCCGTCGTCGGTGCGGTAACCGCCGTAAAAGCGGTTTAACCCACCCTCGAAGCCGCCCCAGCCGTGGCCCGGCGTCCAGGCATGGCCCTGGCTGTCCGCCTGTACGGTCCAGCCTTCGCCGTAAATCAGGCCGAACCAGTGGCCCTGTTTGATCTCCAGCCCCCCTTCGATATAGGTGCCGTCGCTGTATTTATGCTGATGTTCGCCGTTCAAATAGACGCTGCCGCCGATGCCGAGCTCGCCGTAAAAGCGCAGGGCGGTCGCGGCAGTTTCGGGCAACGGCGGCGGCGGCAGCTGATTGCGCTCCGCCGGGGTGACCGGTTCCTGCTGCGCCCAGACCGGCGCGCTAACGAGCAGCAACCAGGGCAACAGGGCGTGATGGCTTAGTGATTTCATGGGGCATAGGCCTGGTGTTGAATGGATCGGATCGTCAGCCGAGCGGCGGCTCACGCTAGGTCGCTCCCGGATCCCTGGGAGAAGAGAAAAATTCCGCCCTCATGGGGCGGTAAACGGCAGATATATTAGTAAAATATTTAGTAAAAAATACGCTTTAATCAGTAAATTGTTAACTTGATCACAGCGGGCGAAATGGGTATCTTTCGCTGCAGGCGCCCGGCAACGGCTGGCATGAGCGTGCCCTGGCCCGATTTGGGAAGGAAAGGGCGCGGGCGGTGCTGTACGCCGCGGCGCTATCCGATTAAGCTACCGTTTTTCGTCTGTGCATTGGGACTCTATGGCCACACTGAAGGAAATTGCTGAAGCCGCTAATGTGTCCGTCGCCACCGTCTCGCGCGTGTTGAATGACGACCCCACCCTGAGCGTGAAGGCGCAAACCCGCCAGAAGATCCTGGAAGCGGCGGAGCGCCTCGAATACAAGATTGCGCCTTCCAAACGGCAGAGCGGGCAACGCCTGCAATTCGCCGCGCTGTTCACCTATACGCAGGGCGTGGAGATCAACGATCCCTATTACCTGGCGATGCGTTACGGCATCGAAACGCAGTGCGAAAAGCTGGGCGTGGCGCTGAGCGCCGGTTACGACTTCAACGGCGACAAGGCGCTGCCGGCGGCCGACGGCCTGCTGGTGATCGGCCGGCCGCAGCCCGCGCTGTATGAGCAGCTCAGGCAGCAGGAAACGCCGGTGGTGTTCATCGACGGCGTGGTGGACGACGAGCGTTTCGACTGCGTCAATGTCGACCTGTACAAGATCAGCCGCAAGGTGATCGACTACTTCATCGGCCGCGGCTATCAGCGCATCGGCTTTATCGGCGGGCGCGACGATCCGGCCGGCATCGACCAGCGCGAGCAGGCGTTCGTCGAGTATGGCCGGCAGCAAAATGTGGTACGGGCGCAGGATATCTACTACGGCGATTTCAGCAGCCAGTCGGGCTATCAGTGCGCGAAAGCGATGTTGCAGAGCAAGAATGGCTATCCGCCGGCGCTGCTGGTGGCGACCGATTCGATCGCGATCGGCGTGCTGCGCGCGTTGCACGAACACGGCATTCAGGTGCCGGGGCAGATCGCGCTCATCAGCGTCAACGACATTCCCACTGCCCGCTTTATTTTCCCCGCCTTGTCCACGGTGCGCATCCCTTCGGAAACCATGGGCGCACAGGCCGTCAACCTGCTGGCGGAGCGGCTGCGCGATGAGCGCGCCGTCCCGCTGTCGATCTTCGTTCCCAGCTCGTTGCAGCTGCGCGACACCACCCTCGCCTGACCGGTCCCCGCCTCGGCGGGGGGCGTTGGCGCCCAAAATTAACGTCATGATAAAAAAAGATATTTGAGATTTATTGTGATCCTGTCGTCATTTGGTAAATATCAACTGTAGTTTTTACTAAATATTTACTATCGTTTCCGCATTGCACAGGTGTCGGGAGACGTGACGTGAATAATTGGGAAAACATTGAAAAACAGTCTGAGCACCGGTTGCCGCCGCGCGCGAGCTTCTTCAGCTATGCGGACGCCGGGCAGGCGCTGAGCTTCGATCGCAACGCCAGCCGACGCTTCCAGCTGCTGAGCGGCCGCTGGCGCTTTCGCTTCTTCGAGCACCCGGCGCAGGTGCCGGCGGCGTTTTACCGTGAGCCGATGAGCGACTGGGGCGATATGGCGGTGCCGGGCATGTGGCAGTTGGAAGGGCATGGCCACCTGCAGTACACCGACGAGGGTTTCCCGTTCCCGATCGACGTGCCTTACGTGCCGACCAATAACCCCACCGGTGCCTATCAGCGCCACTTTACGCTCGACGCCGGCTGGCAAGATCAGCAAGTGCTGATCAAATTCGACGGCGTGGAAACCTACTTCGAGGTGTACGTCAACGGCAACTATGTCGGCTTCAGCAAGGGCAGCCGGCTGTGCGCCGAGTTCGATATCAGCCCCTATGTGCGGCAGGGCGAGAACCTGCTGTCGGTGCGGGTGATGCAATGGGCCGACTCCACCTATATCGAAGATCAGGACATGTGGTGGATGGCCGGCATCTTCCGCGACGTCTATCTGATTGGCCAGAGCGCCACCCACATTCACGACCTGACGCTGGTCACCACCTTCGATGAACGCTACTGCGATGCGCTGTTGGCGATCGACGCCGAACTGCATCATCTCGGATCGCAGGTCGCCGAGGGCTGCCGCCTGCAGGCGCAGCTGTTCGACGGCGATCGCTGCGTGGCGGAGCAGTGGCGCGACGATCTGCGCATCGAGCAGGCGTTGAACTGCCGTTTCGAGCTGCCGGTCAGCCGCCCGCAGCAGTGGAATGCGGAGAATCCCTATCTGTATCAACTGCTGCTCAGCCTGTATGACGGCGTCGGCAACCTGCTGGGCGTGGTGCCGCAGCGGGTGGGCTTCCGCGAGATCGCGGTGCGCGACGGGCTGATGTACGTCAACGGCCGCTACTTCAAACTGCACGGCGTAAACCGCCACGATCACGATCACCTTAAAGGGCGCGCCGTCGATATGGCGCGAGTGGAGCGCGATATCGTGCTGATGAAGCAGCACAACATCAACTCGGTGCGCACCGCCCATTACCCCAACGATCCGCGCTTTTACGAGCTGTGCGATCTCTATGGCCTGTTCGTGATGGCGGAGACCGATCTGGAGAGCCATGGCTTCGCCAACGTCGGCGATCTCAGCCGCATCACCGACGATCCGCGTTGGGAACATGCCTACGTCGAGCGCATCGAGCGCCACGTGGCGGCGCAGAAAAACCACCCGTCGATCATCATCTGGTCATTGGGCAACGAGTCCGGCTACGGCTGCAACATTCGCGCCATGGCCCGGCGCTGCAAGGCGCTCGATCCGACCCGTCTGGTCCACTATGAAGAAGATCGCGACGCCGAAGTGACCGATGTGATCAGCACCATGTATTCCCGCGTGGCGATGATGAACGCCTTCGGCGAATACCCGCACCCCAAACCACGCATCCTGTGCGAATACGCCCATGCCATGGGCAATGGCCCCGGCGGGTTGTTCGAATACCAGTCGGTGTTCAACCGCCACGCCAGTTTGCAGGGGCACTACATCTGGGAGTGGTGCGATCATGGCCTGCTGAGCCACGACGAGCAGGGACGCGAGCGCTACCAGTACGGCGGCGATTACGGCGACTACCCGAACAACTACAACTTCTGCATGGACGGCTTGATCTACCCGGATCAGCGCCCCGGCCCCGGCCTGCGTGAATACCAGCAGGTGCTGTGCCCGGTGGAGGTGACGGCGGAAGAGGGGGCAGGTGACGTGCTGCGGGTGAGAAACCGCTATTGGTTCAGCTCGCTGGCGGACATCACGCTGAAGGTCAGCGTCAAGACCGACGGCCGCCAGGTGGCAAGTTACGAATTCAAGCTGCCGCATCTGCAGCCGGGCGAGAGCGAAGACATGCACCTGCCGGTGTTGGCGCTGGGGCAAGGGGAAACGCTGGTCGACGTGGCGGTGTATAAGGACAGCGCCACCCGTTACAGCGAGAGCGGCCAGCGGCTGGGGCATTATCAGCATCTGCGCCAGACGGCGACGCGGCTGCCGGCTCCACCGTTGGCCGATGCGCCGACGCTGCAATGCCGCGAGGAGAATCATCAGCTGATCGTCAGCGGCAGCCGGTTCCAGCTGGCGTTCTCGCTGCTGAGCGGCGAACTGCTTTCGTGGCGGGTAGACGGTGAAGAGGTGGTGGGGCGCGCGCCGCGCATCACCTTCTTCAAACCGGTGATCGATAACCATAAACAGGAATATGAGGGAATTTGGCTACCGCATCATTTCCCCATCATGCAGCAGCACTTCCGCCGCCTTAGCCGGCAATGGCAGGGCGAAGATCTGCTGCTCGAGGTGCACAGCCTGATTGCGCCGCCGGTATTCGACTTCGGCATGCGCTGCACCTACCGTTGGCGCATCTCCCCGCAGGGCTACGTCAGCCTGGATCTGGCCGGTGAGCCTTACGGCGATTTCCGGCAGATTATCCCGAAAATCGGTCTCGATTTCGGCATCAGCCGCCGCTTCGAGCAGGTGGAATACTACGGCCGTGGACCGGGCGAGAACTACCGCGACAGCTGCCGGACCAACCTTATCGGTCACTACCGGCAGCGCGCCGACGCGCTGTTCGAACACTATCCGTTCCCGCAGGACAACGGCAATCGGCAGGACGTGCGCTGGCTGAGCCTGCAGGACGCGGCGGGTAAGGGGATCTTCATCCAGCCGCGGCGGCCGATCAATTTCAGCCTGTGGCCTTACAGCGCCGAGAGGCTGCACCAGGCCCAACACATCAACGAGCTGGAACCGAGCGACTGCCTGACGCTGAACCTGGACGACCAGATCCTCGGCCTTGGCTCCAACTCCTGGGGCTCCGAAGTGCTGGATACCCACCGGGTTTATCTGGCGCCGTTCAGCTACGGCTTCACGCTGGTGCCGTTCGACGGTCGGCAAACGCAGGGCGCCATGCTCGCCGGTTATGACTTCACGCCCGCTCATCACCACCCGCAGTCTGCGGAGGAAAACGCATGATCATTCTCGAATCCCTGGTGGAATTTCAGCGCATTTATCACAGCGGCAAGAAGTGGCTGCGCTGCATGGAGGCGATCGCCAATGTCGATCGCATCAGTCCGAACATATGCCATTCGATCGGCGACTCGCTGACGTATCGGCTGAGCGTCGGCGCCGGCCGGCAGCACGGCTGGCTGGAGGGCAACCGCCGTTACTTCGACGTGCACTATTACCTCGACGGGGAAGAGACCGTCGAGGTCGCCGACAAGCGGGAGCTGACGACGGTGGCGCCCTATCAGGACGAAACCGACCGCGAGTTTTTCAGCGGCGAAGGCGAGCGGCGCCGGGTCGGTAAAGGCAACGTGGTGATTTTCGAAAACCACCAGGCTCACCGCTTCACAGAAAGCGGCAAGATAAAAAAAGTCATTTTAAAAGTGACGGTGGAAGACAGCTATTTCGTCAATAAATAGCGCGCCCGCCGAACAATAACAACAAACCGAAGTCCCCTACACCATTCGGAGAATCTCTATGGCTGCGTCGAACAGAAACACCATCGGCAAGTTTGGCCTGCTGTCGATGACGTTTGCGGCAGTGTTCAGTTTCAACAACGTGATTAACAACAATATTCAGCTCGGGGTCGCCTCGTCGCCGGTGTTCCTGGTGGCGACGATCATTTACTTCATTCCCTTTTGCCTGATCATCGCCGAATTCGTCTCGCTCAACCGCAATTCCGAGGCCGGCGTCTATGCCTGGGTGAAAAGCGCGCTCGGCGGGCGCTGGGCGTTTATCACCGCCTACACCTATTGGTTCGTGAACCTGTTCTTTTTCACCGCGCTGCTGCCGCGCGTCATCGCTTACGCCTCTTACGCGTTTTTAGGCTATGACTACGTATTTACGCCGCTGACCACGGCGATCATCAGCATCTTCCTGTTCGCCTTCTCGACCTACATCTCTAACAGCGGCGCAAAACTGCTGGGGCCGATGACCTCGGTGACCTCGTCGCTGATGCTGCTGCTGACGTTTTCCTACATCATCTTGGCGGGCGCGGCGGTGCTGGGCGGCATTGAGCCGGCCGATCCGATCAACGTGCAGGCGATGACCCCGAACTTCAACTGGGCGTTCCTCGGCATTACCGCCTGGATCTTCCAGGCGGCGGGTGGGGCGGAGTCCGTGGCGGTGTACGTGAACGATGTGAAAGGCGGCAGCCGCGCCTTCGTGAAGGTGATCATCGTTTCCGGGCTGTTCATCGGCGTGCTGTATTCGGTGTCTTCGCTGCTGATCAACGTATTCGTCCATCGCACCGACCTGCACTTTACCGGCGGTACGGTACAGGTGTTCGAAGGCCTGTCGGCGCACTTCGGCCTGCCGACGGTGCTGATGAACCGCTTTGTCGGCATTGTTTCCTTCACCGCCATGTTCGGTTCGCTGTTGATGTGGACGGCGGCGCCGGTGAAGATTTTCTTCACCGAAATCCCGAAGGGCATTTTCGGCGAAAAAACCATTCGCCTGAACCGGCACGGCGTGCCGACGCGCGCGGCCTGGATCCAGTTCTTCATCGTTATCCCGCTGATGCTGATCCCGACGTTGGGTTCCAGCAGCGTGCAGGATTTGATGAACACGCTGATCAACATGACCGCCGCCGCCTCGATGTTGCCGCCGCTGTTCATCATGCTGGCCTACCTGAATCTGCGGCTGAAGTACGACCGGGTAGCGCGCGATTTCAAAATGGGCTCGCGCCTGCAGGGCATCGCCATCGTCAGCGTGCTGATCGCCATCTTCACCGTCGGTTTCTTCGCCTCGACGTTCCCGACCGGCGCCAGCATCATGACCATCGTGTTCTATAACGTCGGCGGGTTGGTGGTGTTTCTGGGCTACGCCTGGTGGAAGTACAATCGCTACTCGAAGACCCTGAACGCCGAGGCGCGCTACCACGAAGACATGCCGCTGGCGCGCCTCGCGCTGGAAGCGCAGGAAGGGGCGCCGGCCGGGCAACCCACGTTGACCACGCCCGCTTGCAATAAGCCGCTGTAATCTCTCCTCTATCGGCTCCGCGTTCCGGCGCGGAGTCTCGTTTCACGGAAAAAATTCCTGCCCCGGCGCTTGCATAATACATAAGTGAATACTAATGTGTTTGTATGAACGAAAATGACATCTTCAAAGGACGGGGTTGATGATGTTTTTTTTGCGGATATTCTCAATATTAGGCTGTGCGAAATAATTTAAAATTTAGCGGCTGAGATATTACTCCTCGGTGAATTTACAAGGTGGCATTTTATTGACTGCACATCAATTAATCTCTTATTTCTTCTAGTGCATCGTTGGAAACCTTTATGTACATATTATAGCTTGAGATCAATGATTTGTTATAATTCGATATATCTTCTTTCTCAACTTCATATAAGTATTTGGCTTTCTTGGCATCTTTTTGAAATCTTTTCTGTGCCGAGTACATAATAATAATGGCCTCTGATTCATTTTTTTTCAATATATCTATATTTTGAATGGATGCCTTGAATATATCATCACTTAAAGAATCATAGCTATCAATAATAATACTATTGACTTTGAAATTGGCTAGACTTTTTTTGTTAATAGTCACGCTTTCGATATGCTCTTCTATCGCAGAAAATGATATCATATTAATCTTTATTTCGTTTTCTATTGCTGACTTTATTTCTCTTTTTCGTGAGTGCTCTTTATAGAAATCATAAATAATATTGGCTGAGAATAATAACATGGCACCGATTATAGATAATGACTGAATTTTAATGCGTCTTTTTTTCATAAAACAATACATTTCTTAACTCTATGATTTTTAAGTTCATCTATCAATGAAATGTTAGGGGAGTATATTGTGAATTTTGTTAATCATCATCTTCTAAATTTTTTCTAACATGTGGTGGGAGATGGTCAATCCACTCAATATGATTTGTTTTTTTGTTATAATGCACCAAAATTATTTTGGTGTCGAATGCTCCCAATGTTTTATAGCCAATATCATTTTCGGTGATTACACCTAAATGGAAGTCATTCAGAAAATCAAAGAAACTGCGTATTATTCTATCATAATCGATATCAGCGGAATATTTAGGGATTAAAAGTTTAAACTGACGTCCATGGGTAGCTTCTGCACTAATGGATAATGCTCGGGAAAAAGGGTTGTCTGTAATTTTCTTTTTGCCAGCAACATAAATGACAGGTTCTATTCTGGGTTTCTTCATTGTGTTAGCCGTTAGGTCTGAAATTTTATTTTTCACTAACTGATATAAATCTTTGCCAACTTCATTAAAGAAGCCAGATGTTACATATGCAACTATAGTTGTTGGTAGCAACCATTCTATAGCTGCATATGCTCCAAGGTCGGGTTTTTCCTTAATAACGACATTTACTCCACTCATTCTTAGTTCAATGGCCATGTTATCAAGAGCTTCATCTTTATAGCTTGCAGAATGTATCAATGTTATTCCGTTTATCATTGCGAACCTCACTCTGTCAATGTTTGTTGGAAATTTGAATGATATATTGAGGGGAATATAATCTCTTTGTTTGTTGTTGTCATCAATTATTACTGCATTTCATTTGTTTATTTAAAAATAATTTAATGTCACATAATTTCAATTGATTTTATTTTGGTTTAAATAAATATAATGAATATATAAGTAGATTCGATTTAACCATACAAGTAGATCTTTATTAAGTACTTATGAATAAATTTTTGAGTTGATTTCCTCCCTGAAAACAGTACCAGTCTAAACTGAAGTATCCGGTCGTTCTCCCCTCTCACAGCGTGGCGCGCTACCACGAAGACATGCCGCTGGCGCGCCTCGCGCTGGAAGCGCAGGAAGGGGCGTCGGCCGGGCAACCCACGTTGACCACGCCCGCTTGCAATAAGCCGCTGTAATCTCTCCTCTATCGGCTCCGCGCTCCGGCGCGGAGTCTCGTTTCGCGTAAAAAATCCACGTCTGCGTTTGCATAATACATAAGTGAATACTAATGTATTTATATGAACGAAAATGACATCTTCAAGGCGTTGGCCGATCCGACCCGCCGCACTATCTTCGACAAACTCGCCACCGGCAGCATGAATGCCAGCGCGCTGCGCGAAGGGCTGCCCATTAGCCAGTCGGCGATGTCGCAACACCTGGCGGTGCTGCGCAATGCCGGGCTGGTGCGTGAGGCGAAGCAGGGGCGCTGCGTCAATTATCAGGTCGACCCGGACGGGCTGACGCAGATCGCCCAGTGGCTGGCGAAGTACCGCGCCTATTGGCCGGCGCGCATCGACGCGCTGCAAATCTTGCTGAAGGATATGGATCAATGAATGAACGGGTTGAGCCGCCGCCGCGCGATCGGCTGGTATTGGAGTATGCGCTCGAGGCGCCGCCGGAAAAAGTGTGGCGGGCGCTCAGTATTCCCGAACTGCGCGAGCAGTGGCTGCCGCCGGGGGATCTGGCGCAGGCCGAGCCGTTGGCCACCACGCCGGGCGAAGCAGTGAGCTATCGCCTGCGCGACGACCAGCCGCCGTTTCTCGAAAGCGTCGTCACCCTGCAGATCGTGCCGGATGCCGGCGGCGGCAGCCTGTTGCGGGTGATCCACCGGCTCGACGCCGTCAACGACGGCCCGACGATGATGATGCGCGCCGCCTGACGCGTTAAACACATTTCTCTTTGTTGCCAACCCAGGAGTTCACCGATGCGTGAGAAGATGATGCTCGTCCCGATGGTGGTGGAGCAGACCAGCCGGGGAGAACGTTCCTTTGATATTTATTCGCGCCTGCTGCGCGACCGGATCGTGTTCCTTAACGGTGAGGTCAATGACGACGTGGCCGAAATGCTGTGTGCCCAGTTGCTGTTTCTGGAGGCGGAAAACCCGGAAAAACCGATCCATCTGTACATCAACTCGCCGGGTGGGGCGATCACCAGCGGGCTGGCGATTTACGACACCATGCAGTATATCCGCGCGCCGGTGCATACGCTGTGCATGGGCACCGCGCGTTCGATGGGCTCATTCCTGCTGATGGCCGGCGAACCGGGGCACCGCATGGCGCTGCCCAACGCCAGCCTGCACGTGCACCAGCCGCTGGGCGGCTTTCAGGGGCAGGCGTCCGACATCTTGATCCACGCCGAAGAAATGAAGCGCACCAAAGTGCGGGTGATCCGGCTGTATGCCCAACATTGCGGCCTGAACGAAGAGGAAGTGGAGCGGGTGTTGGATCGCGATCGCTTCATGACCGCCGACGAAGCGGCGGCCTGGGGATTGATCGATCGGGTATTGCGGGAAAGGTAAACATTGGTGGCCGATTATTGATTCCTGTCGGCCTTTCCTCAGGATATCCGCAGTCGTGTTAATGAAATAAATAATAAAAATGAGCATATCTTATTTGGCGTTATTTAATATTTAACTTGCTTGCTAACTATCTATTTGATTAGTTACCCCTCTGCCAAGCCACGCTATTCATCTTTATCGTGACTGATGAACAGCGTGGCAGGTTTCTTCTTTGTATATTTTTACCTATGTTTTTCTTTGTATTTATAACGTCGGTGTATGTATTTTTATTTTTCAGCATCAGTTCCGACCACAAGTTTTGGAAAATAATCTTGCCATTGGCTTGTCTATACAACTATATCTATGGCTGAGAAATGACAAAGCTAGACTTTCCGCCATTATGTCATCGTTCTGATATCAGTAACGTCTGGCGGCGGTTACCAGCCGTTCAGACATTTTCAGGTCATTCTCATACGGTGTCGTTTTTCGGAATAATGTAATTGGAAATGGCTTGAAACTAGTCTGGGTGCGGCATGTTATGACACACATTTTAAAGAAGGCTGTGCGGAGCCCGATTTTCTAAGCTCGAGCCTTGGCGAACAATGTGTTAATTGTGATGGGAATTCATAATGAAAAAGATAAGGCAGTTTCGCGGTTGGTACATGGTCGGTGCCGTTCATCTTTTGCTGGCGGTTATTTTTGGCGCTGCTTACTCATTCGGGGCATTTTTTACTGCATTACAGGCGAATTTTGACGCGGGGAGTTTTTCTACCGCCTCAATATTCTCGTTGACGGCGTTAATTTACTACATCGTAGGCGTATTTTCCGGTGCCTGGAGCGATCGTACTTCGGTAAGGACGGTAACCGGCATCGGTATTTTACTGCTTTCTCTGGGCTTTTTGGGCAGTAGCCTGCTGGCGTCGACACTGACGGCGTTTTTGTTCACGTTTTGCCTGTTGGTTGGGGGCGGCGTCGGGTTGGTTTACGTGCCGGCTGTTTCAACCATTCAACGCTGGTTCGTCGTTCATCGAAGTTCGGCTTCCGGCTTAGCGCTGGCCGGCACCGGTTTGGGAACGCTGGTGGGGCCGATGGTGGCTGGTGGGTTGATGCAGCATTTGTCCTGGCAAAGTACCCTACAAGTTTACGCCGCCGCTATCGCTGTGCTGGGGTTATCTGCCGCCTTCGTCTTGCGAGGCAGGCCAGAGGACGTGGGAGAATATCCCGATGGGCTTGGTCCCGTTGAGGTGACATTAATACCGGGTTTCGCGTTTAACGGGGGCGTTACGTTGCGAGAAGCGGCGAGACAAGCCCAGTTTTG
Organism: Serratia bockelmannii; assembly: GCF_051803255.1. Taxonomy (NCBI): domain Bacteria; kingdom Pseudomonadati; phylum Pseudomonadota; class Gammaproteobacteria; order Enterobacterales; family Yersiniaceae; genus Serratia; species Serratia bockelmannii. Next base: position 2,037,172 of record NZ_CP196512.1, read on the forward strand.
GTGGTTTTTTATCGCGATATTTTTCGGCTCTATCGGACTGTTCCTGGCGTTGGTTCATATTAATCCTTATGCACAACAACAGGGGCTAAATGCAACGCAGGCCAATCTGCTCATCGGTTTGATCGGCATGGGCAATATCGGCGGCCGCCTAGTTTTGGGGCGGATAGGCGACCGTATGGGCGCGCGGCGTTTTTTGGTTATCGTTACGTTGAGTTTGGCCCTGTTATGCGGCTTTTGGAGTGTGGCGCACAGCTTTACCGCGCTGGCGATTTTCGCGCTGTTATTCGGCGCGGCCAACGGCGGCTGTATTGCGCTGTATCCGGCAGTGGCCAGTACATGGTTCGGCACTGCTAATCTGGGCGCCATTCTGGGGGCGTTGTATCTCGCCGTGGGGATCGCCGCCGTTGGCGGGGGCAGCGCCGCCGGTTGGCTGTATGACCTGTATCAGAGTTACACGTTGTCTATTGCGTTGGCCGGCATTGCGGCAGTGTTATCCGCCGGGAGTGTCGCCTTGGCCGCCACCTACGGGACGCTTCATGACCGCCGACGAAGCGGCGGCCTGGGGCTTGATCGATAAGGTGCCACGAGCGCGGTGAACGGCTCAACTATGCTCGGTCGCTCGTTGCGTTTGCCAAACCCATTCAAGCCCGCATTCGACCATCGCGAAATAGAGGCTGAAGTAGCGCTCCGCCATGATAAAGAACGAGCTGTTGAGTTCGATCACCACGTTATTGGTGGTGGTCAGCAGGCCGGATTTTTCCGCCGCCTGCAGAATGCGATTCACGTGCGCGCGTGAGACGGAGCACGACTTGGCGATTTTCGCCGAGGAGAGCAGCAGAAAGGGGGAGTCCTGCCGGATGCTTTCGATATGCAGCATCAGCAGCACCATGTGGCCGGCGTCCTTGCTGATAAACAGTCCGGATTGCGGCACCAGATCGATCAGGTAGATCTCCTTGAGCATCAGCTGCCCGTAGGCGGCGAAAAAGGTGGGCAGAAAGTCGGGCGCCGCCAGCAGCGTCGCGATGGGCATCTGTGGCGCCAGCGCCTGATAGGGCAACGCCATTGAGGCGATCAGCGCCTGGGTTTCCGCCAGCGCGTGCGGCGTAGGTTTATAGCGCAGCTGGCGTTTGTCATGTTCGCAGGGTTTGACCTCCAGTCTACGGCCGACCCGCAAAAAAAACAGAAAGGAGTCCAGGGAGTTCTCGCTGATCAAATTTTTCCCTTTAAAAAAGGCTTTGATGTCTTTCAGCCCGGCGGCGGGCTGGTGGTAATAAATGGACAGGATAGTGGAGCAAATGATGAACCGGCTGTTCCTGAAGATGATTTTATAAAACAGCGGATGTTTCTTGTAGGTCTCTTTTAATAACTCCCCGTGTTTGACGATGGCGGCGTGAAACGCCGGTGTTTGCCTGATGATGTTGGCCTGTTTCTCCAGGTGAAACTGTAGCTGGAATCTGCTTAGACTCATTTTCCCTATTTCCTGTACTTAAAAAAAATGTGCTGCTTTTTATCGTTATGGATTTGCTGTGTATGACTTGACGATCTGTTGGCCTTGGTCGTTGATGAGGGTGGCCTGAACGGTGATCTGAGAGGGGAGCCCCGACGCCGCAACGCCGTCGAGGTGATAATCCCGCGTGCTGAATGGCGCGGTCATCATGTCGCTTTCTTGCCGCACCGGGGCATCGCGCCTGTCGGTTTGCACGGCGATGCGAGCGAAGGAGAGATAAAACGCCGACCGGTTGTGACAGCGCAGCAGATAGCCACGCGGTGATTTTTGCAGCGTGAACGAAACGGCCTCGGCCGCGTTGTCGGCGTTTCCCTTCAGCGCTCTGGGGCGGTAGAAGATTTTCATCTGCGTGTTCATCGCCATCGTCACGCGCGACGCCTGCGGCGGCGTGATCGGCCGGCTGGGCGGGATCTCATACAGGTTAAGCCAGAACACCGACTCCCTGTCGGTGGGCAGGCTCGCGCCGGCAAACAGGATCCGCAGCCCTTTCAGCGCGGAAGGCGGCAGGGCGAATACGCTGGGCAGGGTGACAAACGGCGCACGGGACAGTTCGGGGGCGGCGTTGACGTCGCCGTTATCGACCCAGGTTTGCGCTACGATCGGATAGCCGTTGGTGTTGAGCAGCATCAGGGTTTTTTCCGTCTCGCCCTCGTGAAAGATCACCCGCGTGGCGGAGGCGATGATGCCCGCCTGCGCGCCCATGGTCGCCAGCGTCAGCAACAGGGCGCATCCCATCGTCAGATATTTCTTTCTCATCATTGCACCTTAACCCAGACGTAGGCCCTGGCGTCCACTTTGCCCGCGGTGACGGTCTGCCCGGGCAGCCGGGCGAGCGTGGCAGTGAGTTGGGTGGTGTAGTGGGTAAACCCCGCCGCGGTGCTGCCCCCGCCGCTGGCGCCGTTAAGCACTGGGTACCAGCCGGCGTCGTTGCCCTGCGGGCATTGCCCGGCGCTGCAGCGCGCCCAGCCGACGAAGTTCATCGGCGCGCCGTTGCCGGCGTTGGCGAGCGCGATACCCACGCCGGTGGCGACGCTGCTGTCGGTGCCGTAGCCGCTGGAGAGCAGGTAGCTCACGCCGCCGTTGGCACTGACCAGCCCGAGTTGCTGCGCCGCGACATAGCTTTCATACGGCACCTGCAGGCCGAGGGCGGTATTGTTGCTGCTGACGCCGGACACGGCGGCGTTGTCACATTCGATATTGAGGGTGAACTGCGCCTGTGAGGTTTGCCCGGCGGTCAGCTGGCTGACGGAGAGGGTCGGCAGGATCACCAGCGGCGTGACGTTGCGCGCCACGCAGGTGGCGGTATAGGTCAATGAGGAGATCGGTGCGGTGCCCATGCCCATCGCGTTCCAGCGCCCGGTGCCCCAGGTGGCGTAGTTGGTGGCGGAGTCGCTGCCGATAGGATCCGAGGCGATGCCGGGCCCCTGAAAGGTGACATAGCCGTTCGGCTGCGTGCAGGTATAGTTCGAATTGCCGGTGGTCGATGCCATGCCCACTAGCGGGTTGCCGGCGCTGTAGCCACAGTAGTTGCTGGCGCCCGCACCCGGCAGCGAACTGATGCGGATCAGGTCGGCACGGATGGCGCTGAAGTCTTTCACCCGGATCTGAATTTTGCTGCCGACGGTGGCGTAGCGGGTAATCGGCGCCGACTGCCAGTAGCGGGTAAAAACCTTGCCGGAATCCAGGTGGGTCAGACGGATGCCGACATAGGGGAAATAGGTGGCGTAGTAGTTGGGGTTGCCGTCCTGGGCCCCCAGATCGTAATAGCCGCCGACGCGATCGTCACCGTTGGTAGCGAAGACTTCATAGATCTGCCCCGCATCGCTAGCGTCGCATTCATACAACACCTTGTTGGGATCGGGATAGCGCGTGCCGGACGTAAGATCGAACACGCTGGTGCCGAGCGGCGTACCGACGGGCTGCAGGTAAGTGCTGGTCAGATTGACCCGGCCCAGCGCCGTGCCCACCCCGCAGGGATCGCAACCGGAATCGATCCAGGGGGCGACTCGGGTGCATTGGGCCAGCGCGGCGGGCGCGCCGAACAGCGACAGAGCAAGCAGCGCCAGGGCGGCGATCGGGTAAGCAATACGTTTCATCGTCTCTCCTGAGAATAAGTTTAATGGGCTAGCGACATGGGGCGCTGAGCCGCTGAATCGGTCCGTCTTCCCCGGCGGGCAAGCGGTAATGCAGCATGCACTGTTGGCTGGGCGCGTCGCCCCAGTTCAGCGTCAGCACACCGGCATTCCGGTCGCTGCGCAGATACACCTGATTGGCCTGGCCGACCATGCCCACGCTGTTGCCTGCCGCGTCAAGGACGTTGGCGCCCATCGGGATCGGTGCGTTATCGGGCCGCTGCGCGGTGATCAGCAGCGCCTGGCCGCGCACGGTGTTGAAGCGCAGGCGCACCGTGGCGCCGGCGTACGGGGCCACGCGGCGCTGGCCGTCTTCCAGTTCCGCTTTGTCGTTCATGCCCTCGGGGTTCAGCGCGACGGTGTTGTAGTGATAGGGCACTAGCGACGGCGCCAGGGCGTAGCCGAAGCGATCGACACGCGCCCCTTGGCCGTCCATCACCCGTGCGCCGCTGGCGCCGGGCGCCTCGATCAGGGCGAAGGTATCGCCGACATACGGCCCTAATGTCACGCCGCCGCGGTGCGCTACCACGGCGCCCTGCAGCGACAGTGAGCCTTGTCGGTACTGGCGCGCGGTGGAGAACGAGCCGGTGACGTTGGCGTAAGGCAGGCGGGTTTGCAGGTTGCCGCCCCAGATGCTTTGTTGGCGATCGTCATCGGTGGTGAAGTTCAGGCCGTAGCTGACCGGCTGCTCGTCGCCGACGCTGCCCGACAGCGCAGCCTGATAGTTGCCGCCCTGACCCTGGCTGTGGTTGGCCAACAGCGAGACGCTGGGGGCGGATGATGAACGTCCGAGCGGGAAGCTCAGCGACAGGGCGGTGACGGTTTGCGTGTTCTGCGCCAGCGGCGCACTGTAGACGTTGTCCAGCGGCCTGTAGCCGCGGTAGTCGCCGTTGCTGTCGCCCAGGCTGCGGGTGCGCGTGACGGAGAGGTTAAGCGCCACGCCGTTGCCGAAGGTTTTTCCCCAGCCCAGTTGGAGCTGATTGTCGCGGCCGCGCTGATCGCGGTAGTCCTGGGTCGAGCCGGACATCGTCAGGCTGCCGAATGCCCCCATCCCCTGATTGACGGCGACCTCGAAACGCGAACGTTGGCGGTAGGAGTCGGACTGCCAGTTTTGGCCAGTAGTGGCGGCGCGCCGCACGCCGAGCACGTCGCTGAGATCGCGAAAGCCTTCAGTAGAGTAGCGGTAGCCGGCGATGGATAAGGTGGTGTCCGTCGGGCTGAAGGTTCGGCTGTAAGAGAGGTGCAGCATCCAGCCGGAGGCGCCGCCGTCCGGCAGGCTGGCGTGGGAATAGGTGGTATCCATGCCGAAGGCGCCCAGCCAGCTGCTGTACACGCCGCCCAGCATCATCGCCTGGTAGCCGTCCGCCAGCTGGTTGCCGAGGTTGAAGGTCAGGGCGTTGGTCAGGCCGTGCTGCCAGGTCACTTCGCTGAACAGATCGTTGTCGCCGACGTAGCGGGAACGGCCGACGATCGCGGAGTAGCGCGACTGGCCGGGGCGGATGGATTCCGGCACCGCGGCGAACGGCACGGTGAAGGTGCTGACGCTGCCGTCGGCTTCGGTCACCACCACGGTGAGATCGCCGGCGTAGTTGGTGGCGTACAGATCGTTGATGGCGAACGGCCCCGGCGCGACGGTGGTTTCATACAGCGTGCTTTTGCCCTGCAGCACCGTCACGCGCGCATTACTTTTTGCCACGCCGCGCACCACCGGCGCATAGCCACGCTGTGAATCCGGCAGCATGCGATCGTCCGAGCTGAGCTGAATGCCGCGAAAGCCCAGGCCGGAGAAGAAGTGCCCGTCGGTAAACCCTTCGCCCAGCAGCATTTCGCTGCGCCAGGGCAAAATTGCGCGCTGCACGTAGCGGCGGCTGGTGTCCAGGTGGCCGCCGAACTCCCGATCGTAGCGGTAGCTGGACTGCTGGCGGTAGCGCCATAGCCCGAGGTTGAACCCGCCGTTCAGGTTGGCGTAGGTCGAGTCGAGATCGCGGGTTTGCCCCTGTCGGTAGCTGACGTGGTACTGGTTGAGGTTGTAATTGACGAAGGCCATCGATTCGCCGCTGTCCAGGCTGGCGGGATTGACGCTGCCGCGCGGCTGGCCGTTCAACAGCGCCTGCGGAATGCTCAGATCCAGCCGCAGCCGCGAGATATCGGCGTTCACCGTAATGTCCTTCAAATCCCGGCCGGGTAGCAGGCATGCTGTTTGGGGCATCGGCGGATTTTTCAGCCCGAAGCGCGTCAGCTGCGGCCGATCGAAACAGGGCAGTACCTGCTTGCCTTCACGCACGAAGCGAATTTGATCGCGCTCGAGAAACTGGCCGTTGAGGTACAGATCGATCTGATAGCTGCCGGGGGCGACGGCGTCCTGTTGGTTGAACTGGCTCAGGGCGCTGTTGCTTAGCACGCTGCCGCGTAGCAGCGCGGGATCGAAGGTGTAGCCATCGGCGGCGGCGCAGCCCAGCGGCAGCGCCAGCAGCGCGCAATACCAGCGTGCGGGCAGCGGCGTCGCCTTGCGAGCATCGAACATGAAAACCTCCCTGTCTGGTGTCAGTGCGCGACGCTCAGGGTGCGTGTGATTTCCACCCCATAGTCATTGATGACGCGCAGTGCGACCTGCCGCACCTCCCCGTTCACCGGCCAGCTGGCCTGCGAAAACGGCGGGATCAGATCCGCCTGCGGGATCACGGTGCGTTTCGCGCCGCTGAGGATCGCGGCCTGGCTGACGTTGGCGTAGTAGCCGGTCGGGTTGTCGACGTGCAGCGCGTTGCCGGCCTGGCGCAGGCTGAGCCGATCGATAACGTGGTTGGCGTCACCGGCCAGCCCGGCGGGGCGATAGAACACCTTCAGCCGATTGGTGACCACCAGCAGCAGTTTGTTCTTGTCGCTGTCCGTCTGGCGCACCGCGGGCACCTGCAGGAAGTTGAGGTAGAACAGCGATTCGCGATCGCGCGGCAGCGGCTGGCCGACGAACGACAGCCGCACCATCTGCCCGCTGTGCGGATTCATGCGGAAGATTTGCGGCGAGGCGACAAAGGGCGCATCGGCGTTATCCGGCGTGGATTTGGGGTTATTGATGTCGAGCCAGATTTGCATCAGCGCCGGGGTGCCGTCGTCGTTGGTGAACTGCAGCGTTTTTTCCCGTGCCTCGGCGGGGTAGATCACGCGGTTGCCGAGCAGCGTCACGCTGGCCGACGCGTGGGTAGCGGCAAAACTTATCAGGCAAAGCGACAGGGCGGCCCATCGGCGGGCGGAGCGGGTTATCTGCGGCATAAACGTGAACCGATAAAGGGAGCGAGTCATTCAGCGCCGCCCGGCTAAGGGCGGCGCTGGCATCAACAGGTATGGCGCCTGACGCCGGCTTATTTATAGCTAATGGCGAACTGTGCGGTGGCGATCACCGAACCGGCCGCCACACCGGTGTCTTCCGCGTAGTAGCGGGCCACCAGGTTCTGCGAGGTGGAGGTGGCGTCTTTCGCCAGCGTCATCGCAGAGGTAGTGACGGTCGAACCGCTGGCGAACGACAGCGGCGTGGTGGCGTCGCTGTCCAGCAGTTGGATGGACACTTTGGCCGCATCGCCCGCGTTGCCCAGGTTGCCGTTGGTGGTTGGGTTGTTGCCCGCCAGCACGGTTTTGATCGCCGTATCGCTGGTTGCCGCCGCACAGCCGGTCACGTTGACGGTGAAGGTGGTGTCGCCGGCGGTGGCGCCTTTGGCGGCGAGCTTGCTGGCGGCGACGGTCGGCAGCAGAACGACCGGGTTGGATTGGTTGCCGTTAATATTCACCGAACAGGTTTGCGTGCTGACTTCGCCTTTAAATTGCACCGTATTGGACGAAGCGGCCGCACAGGCGCCGGAGAGAGCCAGCATGGATAATGCGACTAATTTAACATTCATGTGAAATGCCCTTTAATTTACTTTGGAGAAAAGCTTTCCTGGCAGTAATAAATTACTGTCGTACGGTTGTTGGTTAATCATGTTGCGCAATTGTTTTTTAAACGCGTCGGCAAACATGGATTTTCATCCTAGCAAACTAAGAATTTTCCCTATAGATGTTTTGAATAAGACAATAAGGCGAGGGTGTTGATTGTTACATTTTCTTTCATTTATGCTTATGTCATGAGAAATAGAAAATAGATCTATATCATTACGTTGCGTTTTTATTGAGTTGTCAGTTTTTGTGAATGAAATAATTTGAAACATTCATGCCTTTTTTGCGTATTAATCAATGCACTGGCTGTTGCGTGATTATTTGAAAAACATGTTATCAAGATGTTCTATATCGGTGTGCTTTGCAGGCGAATTACCCCAAAAAAGAGCAGCGACAAGCCGCCTGAGGTGTGGAAGCATGTTTTCATGCTGATAAGGAGAATTAAAGTGAGAGTGATTTATATCGACGGTTCGTCGTTGTGCCGGTTAGGTATGAAAACATTATTGGGCGGTGGGGTGATAACCTTATCCTCTCCCAATATTAATATTATTAAAAATATAAGCCCGGCGCCTGATTTAATTATCATGGATTTTCCCCATGAAATTTATCGGTTCGAAGCCTATTTGACGTTTATTCACCTTTGCCGCGCTGAATATAAAAATGTCCGGATATTGTTCTTCGTCGATAAGACTTCGCCGCTGATCCTGGCATTTATCGCGGCGGCGCAGCCGGATGCGATTTTGCACAAACGGGAAGCGCTACAGGTGGTGCGAGAGACCTGCGCAACGCTGGCCCGCCAGGAGACGAGCGAACGGCACGTGGTGAACCGCCAGCGGGCGGCGGCGATCACGCCTGGCGAAGCGGCGGTGCTGTGTGAAACCGCCCGCACCGAAGATATCCGCCTGACCGCTCGGCGGCTTAACCTGCACCCGAAAACCGTTTATTCGCACCTCAACAATGCCGGCAAGAAGTTCGGCATCCGCAATCGGGTGGAATTGCTGAAAATGATTGCGCTGCTGTAGATCACAACGAACGGGCTTGGCCGACGGCCAGCCGCCATTGCGTCATTTCGTCGGCGCCCGGCCCGGCCGCCAGCGCCAGGTTTTGCGCCGGCAGCGATTCGCCGGTCACGACATCCACCGCGCGCAGGGTGGCAGGGTGGCCGGTTACGCGGTCAACCACGCGCAGCGGCGGCCCGGCCAGCTCGGACAGATTCCATTTGTCGCCAATCTGAATCATCGCCATCACCAGCAGCCCGAGATCTTTTCCTTTCTCCGTCGGCAGATACTCATAACGAGCGGGGCGCGTTTGGTATTGCCGCTTTTCGATAAGGCCGTGGCTTTCCAGGGCCTTGAGCCGGTCGGCCAGCGTATTGTTGGTGATGCCGGTCGAGTGGCGCAGATCGTCATAGCGCGAGAGCCCCAGCAGCAGATCGCGCATGAGAATAGCGCCCCAGCGATCGCCCAATGCCGACAGCACGTGCGCCACCGAGCACGTCATGCCTTCAAACCCTTTTGCTTTCACGTTGCTTTACCTCCGCTTGCCGCCTGATTGCCGAGAATGTTATCGCCTCGGCTTGATAACTTCAATAATTGGAGTTATTACTCTTATTATTGGAGTTTATCATTAACAGCGGCTGATGGCCTGAACGCCGGCCGGAAACCCTAGGAGACAACGCGATGCCACTGTGGCAGATTTACCACCCGGAGCCGGCCTTCAGCGCCGCCGTTAAACGCGCGATTGCGCAGAAGGTCACCGCCCTGTACCAGGACTTTTTGCCGCGCTTTTACGTCAACGTCTTCTTCCATGCGCTGCCGCCAGGTTCGGCCTATCTCGGCGGCGAACCGGCCGATGATTTCGTACGGGTGACCATCGATCATATCGCGCGCGCCATGGACAACGACGCAGAGCAGCAGCAATTCCTGGCGGCCTGCACCCGCATCCTGCACCCCTACATCGCCGCCCGCGGGTTGCGCTGGGAACTGCACGTGGACGAAACGCCGTTCTCGCTGTGGACGATTGACGGATTAAAACCGCCGGCGCCGGGGACGGCGGCAGGCGAGAAGTGGCGCAGCGAGAATCGGCCTTCGGCGTGGAAGGGAAGTTGATGGGGGAGCGGCGGCGGCAAAACGCTTTTCGCCACCGCGAACCGTTATCAGCGCTTAGCCTTTTCGCTTAAAGACCTTCTGCCGCATCCAGTGTTTGATCTGTCCCCAATACTCTTTGCCCAGCAGGGCGATGGCAATGACAAACAAGGTTTCACCGACCACGACAAGCGTAGAGACAACGACAATCTTGTAGGGGATGTCGAGGAACGGAATGACAGGGAAGGCAAGCCAATACAGCAGAACCACGAAAAGCATGGAAAACCCGGCTTTTTTCCTACCACTCAGATTCTTGCTGCGTGCCAGCAGGCTAGGCAACTTGCGCAGCCAGTTTTCAAGATCGTCAATCAGGGTATAAACGACAGGGATAACCAGCAGGCTCAGCACGGTGGATGTAATCAATCCTCCGATGACGGCCACCGCCATCGGGCTGCGGAAGCTGGGGTCGGCACTGCCGAAACCCAGAGCCACAGGCAACATGCCTGCCCCCATCGCTAACGTGGTCATGATGACGGGGCGGGAACGTTTGTGGCAGGCATCAATCAGCGCTTCCGTTCGGCTCATGGGTTTATTGAGCACTTCGCCATTCGGACCGATGTGGCCGCGACGTGACTCGATCGCATAATCGACCAGCAGTATCGAGTTTTTGGTCGCAATCCCCATCAACATGATTAACCCGATCAGGGATGACATCGAGAAAGACTGCCCCGCCAACAGTAACCCAACGAATGCGCCGCCCAATGACAGTGGGAGCGCGGCCAGGATGGTGATCGGTTGGAAGAAGTCTTTGAACAGCAGAACCAGCACGATATAGATGGCCAGGATCCCGGCGACCATAGCCGTGCCGAAACCGGCAAACAGTTCCTTCATCATTTCGTCATCACCCTGCACAACCTGGTGCACGCCGACCGGCAGATTCTGGATTGACGGCAGCTTCGCCACCTGAGCGGCCAGATCCCCGAGTTGGGTGCCCGACAGTTCTACGTCAAGGGTCACGCTGCGCGTGCGATTGATGCGACTGATCTGCGCCGGTCCACTGCCTTGCTCAATGTTGACGATCTGATTGAGCAGCACCGGGCCTCTGGCACCGGGTACGGTCAAACGTTCAAGTAATCCCATATCCTCACGGATGTCTTTTGACAGCTTGACGACGATCGGGATCTGGCGCTGCTCCACGTTGAATTTTGACAGGAACTGATCGTAGTCGCCTACGGTCGCAATACGCAAAGTATCGGCAATAGCGACGCCCGATACCCCAAGATCGGCCGCTTTGGCGAAATTGGGTTGCAGGAGGATTTCGCTGCGCGCCAGCCCGGCACTGGAGGTAATGTTACCGAGGCCGGGGAGCTGCCGCAGATCGCTTAATACGGCATCGGCCGCCTTAGCCAGCAGCTGGGGATCATCGCCGGCCAACACCAACTGGTATTTTTCACCTGAGCCGCCAAACCCCACTTTGCTGCGCACCCCCGGAAGTGCTGCCATTGCCGTGCGTATCTCGCCTTCGATGACCTGCTTCTTCGGGCGCGCTTGACGCGCATCCAACAACACCGTCAGCGTTGCCATGCGAACATCGGTTTTCCCATCGGAAGCCATGACATCGCCGCCCGTTGCACCGCCACCGATGGTGGTATAGATGTTACGGATATGTGGGATGGGCGCCAGGCGATGCCGAGCGAGTTCTGCCATGGCCTGGGTTTGTTCCAGCGTGCTCCCTGGCGGCAGTTCCAACGTCACCTGCGTCTGGGAGTTGTCATCTGCAGGGAAAAAGCCCTGGGGCAGCAGAGGAATAAGCATCAGAGAGCCAATAAAGAACCCGCCGGCCACCGCCAGGGTGAGCCCGCGGTGCCGCAGCGTCCACCGGCAGGCGCGCAGGTAGAGCGCCATCCAGAAAGGATCGCGCTGAGGGCGCGTATGCGGCTTCATCAGGTAGGCGGCCATCATTGGCGTCAGCAAGCGCGCCACAACCAGCGAGGCAAACACCGCCAGCGCCGCCGTCCATCCAAACTGCGTGAAGAATCTTCCGGCAACGCCGGACATGAAGGCCGTCGGCAGGAAAACGGCGATCAAGGCAAATGTCGTGGCGACGACGGCCAGGCCGATTTCCGAGGCGGCATCCATCGCGGCCTGGAACGGCGGTTTACCCATGCCGATGTGGCGCTCAATGTTCTCCACTTCGACGATGGCATCATCCACCAATAGGCCAATCACCAGCGACAGCGCCAGCAGCGTGACGATACTGAGCGAAAAGCCCATCATGTCCATACCGATGAAGGCCGGTAAAATCGACAGGGGCAACGCCGCCGCCGAGATCAGCGTCGCCCGGATATCGCGCAGAAACATGAAGACCACCAGGATGGCGAGAATGGCGCCTTCATAGATCATGTGCATGGAGGCGTCGAACTCCTCCTGCACAGGCCGGACAAAGTCGAAGACCTGCGTGATGTGCAAATCAGGCCGCTCCGTGCGCAACTGCGCCAGAACTTTCTCCACCTTGTCGCCGACCTCGACTTCACCGGCGCCTTTGGCGCGCGTGATCTCAAAGCCCACCACCTTCTTGCCGTTGAGGAGCGCAAGTGAACTGCGTTCCGCAATGGTGTCTTTCAGCGTCGCCACGTCGTCCAGGCGAAAACGTTGTCCGCCGGGCATCGACAGTTCCACCGCGGCTAGTTCATCCACGTTCTTGACGCGGGCGACCAAACGCAGCGGCTGTTTTCCCCGCCCCAGATCGACTCGCCCGCCCGTCGCGTCCATCTGTACATCGCGCAACTGGCGGGAAACCTCGGCAGCGGTGGCGCCAATCGCCTCCAGTTTGACCGGATCGAGTTCGACTTGGATCTCGCGGTTCACGCCGCCCACACGGGTGACCGACCCTACGCCGGCGACGCCTCTCAGACGCCGCGACAGGGTATTGTCCACGAACCAGGACAGCTCATTCTCATCCATCTGGCTGGCGCTGATGGAAAAGGCCAGGATAGGTTTGCCCGTGATGTTGAGCTTGCGAACGATAGGATCACGTAAATCCGTCGGCAACTCGGTGCGAATGCTTTGCACGGCTGACCGGACTTCATCCACCGCTTCCTGAACGGGTTTTTCCAGACGAAACTCCGCTGAGATATCGACCAGCCCGTCCTGGATCGTGGTACGCAAGTTCTTCAATCCCTGCACCGAAGAGACGGTGTCCTCCAGCTTGCGCGCCACCTCCGTTTCGAGCTGGGGCGGCGCAGCGCCCGGAAGAGAAGCGGACACGGTCACCGTAGGCACATCCATGTCCGGGAAGCTCTGGATCTTCATCAATTTGAAAGAATAAAAGCCGGCAACGCTCAAGATGACAAAGAGCAAGATAGACGGAATGGGGTTGCGAATGGACCAGGTAGAGATATTCATGATGGGCCTCTTAGCGCGGTTCCGATGAATGGGAAGCATCGGTGGTGTTGGCCAATTGGACTTTATCCCCCTCATTGAGGAATACGCCGCCGCTGGCGACGATGCGTTCCGCGCCTTGAAGACCGGACAGGATCTCCTGCTGGTCATTCACCAGACGGCCTACCGCGACTTTAAGCGGATGTGCACGCATCTCGTCATCTACGGTGAACACCAGGTGAAAACCGTCGCGCGCCACGACGGCGGATTGCGGCACGGTCAGCCCTTGCCGATCGCCGACCGTAATCAGACCGCTGGCATACGTGCCGGGCCGAATCGGCGAGGCGTTCTTCGCTGTCGATGGAAGGATGTCCACATAGGCAATCCCACGGCGCGAGGTTGAATTGACGGTGGGGGCGGCCAGGCGTACGACGCCTTCCCAGGTGTTACCGCCAGGTGAAGCGATCTGCGCTTTTTGCCCCGGTTGGATTTGTTCCAGCTGCTGCGCCGACAATTCTGCTCGCCATTCAAATTTTCCCTGGCGGATCAGGCGAAACATTTCGGTGCTTTGCATAGGAACTGACCCGATCGTGGCCGGTCGCGCGGAGATGATGCCGTCGTCGGGAGCGCGTAATATCGTCTGGTCCAGCCGCAACTGCTGAGCCGCCATACGCGCTTTCGCCGATTCCAGACGCGCCTGCGCCGTTTTTTCCTGGGTTAACAACTTTTGGATGTCCTGTTCGCTCAGGCTGCCGACGCCGCGCAACAACCGCGCTCGTTTTCCATCCGCTTGCGCATTCAACGCGACTGCTTTCGCTTCGTTGAGATCGGCTTTCGCCAGCAGCCAGTCATTCATCACGGAATCGCGTGTAAATTCCGCCAGAGGTTGGCCCTGGCGTACCATATCCCCCTCCTGCACCAACAGTTTTTGCACGCGCAGCCCATTGGCTTCGGGGCTGATGATCGCCTCTTGCCAGGCCGCAATTGAACCATTGGCCGTGACGGTGCGGGAAACGGACTGTATTGCCGGCGTTGTCAGGGCCACTGTCAGCGTCGGTTTATCTGACGGTGGGGCAACCTTGTCCGCCGGCGTATCGCAGGCCGATAAGGCGGCGGCAATCGGCATCGCCAGCACGGTTGTACGAAGGGTCCGTAAAGACCAAAAGCGGGGACGCGTGTTTTGAACTGTCAGTTGTGTCATCGGGAGAACCCATAAGGTAAATGATTTGTCGAACCTGTCGCCAACGGCGTGGCAATGTATTGCTTTGTATTGAATTTCAAACGACTGCGACGCTGTTCTGCAGCGGTTCAGCCTGGCGCTGAGCCATCGCTCGTTCTGACGAAGTGAACAAACGCCGTATCCACCTCCGCACAGTCGAGCGCACGCGGTTATGATGCTCATGCGGTTCAGCCTGCCAACCCGCCACACTTTCACCGGGATCGGTATCCGCGCTCGTTAAATCCAACATCAAGGAAACGGAATTCCTGGTGATGTGGCGGTTGATCCCGTTTCCATCGGCACCGCTCTCGCCACGCCCGTTGAAGTCCCCCTGATCGGGGTGGGGCGCCCGATGAGGGGGCGTTTGTTTCGCCTGTGCGAGGGATCCAGGCAATGGCGCGCTTTGGGGAGAGAATGCGTGTTGTCGCCGGCAGGTGCGTGATGCGTAATAGAGGGCCGCAGCTTCCGTCGCAACCAGTTTGCGGGCGTCATTCCATAACGCTTGAACGCACTCCAAATTGGCGCGCGCAACCGACGTTTGTGCTCCGTGCTCATTCTCCGCGTGACTGGGCTTGCCGGCCGGAGCGCGTAAGCGCCGGGCGCCGGATTCATTTCGGGCGGGGGGCCATGCATTCCACACAGGCACGTGCGCCGAGCCAGGCAGGGAGGCCCGCCATGTTGTTGGAACATGCTGGGTTCCTGACAAACGGTCTGATGCAGGTGCGGTTGCGCACCCGCAGAGAATCAAAGACACGCTGAGAAACAGAGAAACGAATATGAGTCGGCGGAGCCTTGGATAGGCCCGTGTTCGCAGCATTTTTAGTTTTGAAACGGGTGGCATGATTGTTGTGTCTTTTTAATGCGTAAGTACGCACTCATTATATGATTAAAAAAAAGAAGCTAGATGGCTGTATGAACGTCAGGAAGCTCAATGGCTCGCACCATGGCTTCATAACCTGCGCGTTTGTAAATATCCAGCAGGTGTGGTTTTTGAACGGCCATATCGATAACGCCATTGGCCATTACCGTGCAGATCATGCCCTGAAACTCGCTCGACAGCGGTAAATCCAGCCCCTGGACCAATGGAATACCCAGTTGGGAAATATCACCGAACCGTACGCTTCTCTCCATCTGTGCACTGGATAACTTGCCGGAAACCATCAATTTGTTCCCTGTCGCATACGCGGCGGGATTGGCGAGCGCCCAATCAATGTAGGCATTCCAGGCGACCTGCATTTGATCTTTACCCGGCAAAACGCCCTGTAAGCTTTGCGTCAGCAGGCACTCCATTTCATCAAGCAGGTAGTCGCAGACTGCGCTCAGCAGTACGTCCTTATTTTCAAAGTAGCGGAACAGCGTGCCCTCCGAGACGCCAGCTTTCCTGGCGATAGCCGATGTGGGCGCCGCTAATCCTTGTTCGGCAAAAATGTCGGTGGCGGCACGCAATAGCGCCTGCTGCTTTTCTTCACTGCGAGGACGGGCCACTTTGAGGTTCCTTTAATAAGTGAGTAAACACTCATTATAAAGGTGCAATGGAATATGACAAGCCTTTTCCTGTAGGACAAGGGATCAACACGAGAGCTTTTTTCGCGCAGCGATGCGGATAATGCCGTCATGAAGGGCGTAATAAAACGTACGGTGAAGATCGTTCAGTGGGAAAGAACCGGGAGGGTGTGACGGCGTCCAGGTTGCCAAAACGCAGGTCCTGGAGACAAAAAAATCCACGCCGAAGCGTGGATTTTTCCGTTTCCGGCAGCGGAGAAAAGCGCTGCGGAGAGAGGCCTAGACGTTGAACAAGAAGTTCATTACGTCGCCGTCTTTGACGATGTAGTCTTTACCTTCGGAGCGCATTTTGCCGGCTTCTTTGGCGCCTTGCTCACCCTTGTAGGTGATGAAGTCGTCATAGGAGATGGTTTGGGCGCGGATAAAGCCTTTCTCGAAGTCGGTGTGGATCTTGCCGGCCGCCTGCGGGGCAGTGGCGCCTACCGGGATGGTCCAGGCGCGCACTTCTTTCACGCCGGCGGTGAAGTAGGTTTGCAGGTTCAGCAGTTCATAACCGGCGCGGATCACGCGGTTCAGACCCGGCTCTTCCAGGCCCAGTTCGGCCATGAACTCGTCGCGCTCTTCGTCTTCCAGCTCGGCGATGTCGGATTCCACGGCGGCGCACACGGCAACCACCACGGAGCCTTCGGCGTCGGCTATTTTACGCACGGTGTCCAGGTACGGGTTGTTCTCGAAGCCGTCTTCGTTGACGTTGGCGATGTACATGGTCGGCTTCAGCGTCAGGAAGCTCAGGTATTTGATCGCAGCCTTGTCTTCATCGGTCAGATCCAGTGCGCGCAGCATGCCGGCGTTTTCCAGGTGCGGCAGACATTTCTCCAGCGCCGCCAGCTCGGCTTTGGCGTCTTTGTCGCCGCCTTTGGCTTTCTTCTGCACGCGGTGGATGGCGCGCTCGCAGGTGTCCAGGTCAGACAGCGCCAGCTCGGTGTTGATCACGTCGATGTCTTCGGCCGGATCGACCTTGTTGTTGACGTGGATGATGTTGTCGTTCTCGAAGCAGCGCACCACGTGGCCGATGGCTTCGGTTTCGCGGATGTTGGTCAGGAACTGGTTGCCCAGGCCTTCACCCTTGGACGCGCCTTTCACCAGGCCGGCGATGTCGACGAATTCCATGGTGGTCGGCAGAATGCGCTGCGGCTTGACGATCTCGGCCAGCTTATCCAGACGCGGATCGGGCATCGGCACCACACCGGTGTTCGGTTCAATGGTGCAGAACGGGAAGTTGGCTGCTTCAATGCCCGCTTTGGTCAACGCGTTGAACAGGGTGGATTTGCCTACGTTAGGCAGGCCGACGATACCGCATTTGAATCCCATGTTGTAATCACCTTAAATATCTTAACTATCAGTCGGTTAGATTTAACCAACTGCATAAAGGGCAAAATAATGCCGCCATTATACACGTAATGGGCGTTTATCTCGATCAGACTTGCTTGGCTGGGGCGAGTGCAGCGCGGGCGACCGGTTTTTGATTGAGATTTGGATCACATTTACCCATACTGGCCGTTCCGATTAACCGACAGGAAACGCGCCGGATGTATTTCTTGCCTACGCCACCCTGAGCTGTGCCCGCCAGCAGTCTGCCGCCCCTTGCGGTACCCCATACCCGCTACGCGGGGAGATGATGTCATCTGTCATAAGTGAATAATGCATGTTTAACCTGAGTAACGTCAGGATCGCGGACGTTAAAAATGAAGTCCTGGCGGGCTTTGTGGTGGCGGTTTCGATGATCCCCGAGGCGGTCGGCTTTTCGCTGGTCGCCGGTCTTTCGCCGATCGTCGGTTTGCATACCGCGTTTATTATCGGCCTGGTCACGGCGCTGTTCGGCGGCAAGCCGGGCATGGTTTCCGGCGCCGCAGGTTCCATTGTGGTGGTGCTGATGAGCCTGGCGGCGCAGTACGGCATGGGTTACGTACTGTGGGCCACGCTGTTTGCCGGGGGGATTCAAATCCTGATCGGCGCCTTTCGGCTGGGCAAGTTCATTCGTCTGGTGCCGCTGCCGGCGATCCACGGCTTCGTCAACGGTCTGGCGATCGTCATCATGCTGGCGCAGTTGAAGATGATCGCCGGGCAGGGCCCGCTGATGTACGGCCTGGTGGCGCTGGCGATTGCGGTGGTGGTGCTGTTCCCGCGCCTGACCAAAGCCATTCCGTCTTCGCTGGCGGCGCTGCTGGTGGTCTCGGCGTTGGCGATCGGCCTCAATCTGCATACGCTGCGGGTGGGCGATCTGGCGGACATTTCCGGCGCGCTGCCGCACTTCAGCCTGCCGACGGTGCCGTTTACCCTGGAGATGGTGCGGGTGGTGCTACCCTATGCGGTAGTGATTGCCCTGGTCGGTTTGATTGAATCGCTGCTGACCATGACGGTGCTGGATGAAATGGGTGGCAAGAAGGGGAACGGCAACCGCGAGAGTATCGCGCAGGGCGCCGGTAACGCGGTGTGCGGCCTGTTCGGCTGCTTCGCCGGTTGTGCGATGATCGGCCAGTCGATCATCAACTTCACCTCGGGCGGGCGCGGGCGCATCTCCGGCACGGTGGGCGCTATCCTGCTGATTTTATTTGTGGTTAGCCTGTCGCGCTATATCGGCCTGCTGCCAGTGGCGGCGCTGGCAGGGGTGATGCTGGTGGTGTGTTACAACACTTTCGAGTGGAGTTCGCTGCGCCGTTTGCGTCGTATGCCGAAGGCAGACGCGCTGGTGATGATCGCCGTCACGTTGATCACCATCTTTACCGATCTGGCGGTGGCGGTGATCAGCGGGGTGATTATCTCGGCGCTGGTGTTCGCCTGGCAGCAGGCACGCATCCGCGTGCGCCAGCGGCAGGTGACGGGCGACGTGGCGGTGTATCGGCTCGATGGTCCGCTGTTCTTCGGCTCGGCCGCGGCTTTTGCCGAGCTGTTCGAGCCGCAAGGCGATCCGCAGAACGTGGTGCTGGACTTTGCCGGCACCCGGGTGATGGATTCCAGCGGCGTAGAAGCGATCGATAAGCTGACGGCGCGTTATCTGGCGGCGGGGAAAAGCATTCGTCTGCGCCACCTGAGCGGTGACTGCGTGCGCCTGCTCAAGCGCGCCGGGCCGTTTTGCAGCCATGAACTGGACGATCCGCAGTATTACGTGGCGGAAGAGGGGTTCGCCGCCGATGATCGCCGCGTGGGCGAGGAGACCTTCAACCCGCGCGGCTAAAAGCCGGCAGCGGGCAGGGCGCCCGCTGCGGTAAGGTTCAGGCCTGTGCCTTGAAGCTGTGCAGGCGCTGAACGGTTTTTTCCAGCCCGTCCTTCATCAGCATCTCGGTGCAGCGCAGCGACTCGTCGATCGCTTCGTCAATCATCTTCTGCTCGCTGGCCGGCGGCTTGCCGAGCACGAAGCCCACCACCTTGTTCTTGTCGCCCGGATGGCCGATGCCGATGCGCAGGCGGTAGAAGTTCGGGTTATTGCCGAACTTGTTTTGGATGTCTTTCAGGCCGTTGTGGCCGCCGTTGCCGCCGCCGAGCTTGATTTTTGCCACGCCGGGCGGCAGATCCAGCTCGTCGTGCGCCACCAGGATCTCGTTGGGTTCGATGCGGTAGAAATTGGCCATCGCCAGCACCGCTTTGCCGCTCAGGTTCATGAAGGTGGTCGGCACCAGCAGGCGCACGTCGTTGCCCGCCAGATTCAAACGGGCGGTGTAGCCGAAGAACTTGCTCTCTTCTTTCAACTGCTGATTGTGGCGCTGTGCCAGCAGATCGACGTACCAGGCGCCGGCGTTGTGGCGTGTCTGGGCGTATTCCGCGCCCGGGTTGGCCAGGCCGACTATCAATTTAATACTGCTCACTGGGAGATTCACTATGATCAGGGTAATGGAAAGGGCCTTAGTCTACCTGTCGGGGCGGTGAATGACAAAATCCGATCTCTGCCTTCGGCGTTGGTAAGAAAGACGAATGATTCATTAGCTGAATCATTCAATTTGTCTGCTAATTTTCAGTGGCGTGTTAAGAAGTGTCAATAATTCTTTACCATTTGTGATCGCCTCCGCAATCCCCTTGCCATAACAAGGACTATACTTAACTTATCAAAGTGGGTTAACAAGTTGCAGCGTTATCCCGGTTGGCACATGGCAATCATGGAGGTGGCATATGAAACGTAGAAGCGCGGACAGAATGGGCAACTTTTTTATGGGGCTGGGGCTGGTCGTGATGATCGGCGGCGTTGGATACTCCATTATTGCTGAAGTTTCCCAGTTCAATTTACCGCAATTTTTCGCCCACGGCGCCATCATGAGTATCTTCGTCGGCGCGCTGTTATGGCTGGTGGGCGCGCGTATAGGCGGCCGCGAGCAGGTGGCGGATCGCTACTGGTGGGTAAAACACTTTGATAAACGGTGCCGTAACGACCAACATCGTTCGTCGCATTGATTAAAAAATCAGAAGGGAAGCAAGAGCAGGGCAAGGGAATATCTGCCGTGCATTAAGGTCTGAGGTCATGTTGGACTACGAGTAGAAAACCCGTTGTTGCTCACGCACCAACGGGTTTTTCTTTTTCTGCTGTCGGGCTCGCTATCTTTCCGGCACGGTGGGCGCCGCACCGGAAAGACGACGAATCAATGCTCGAACATCGCAGAGATCGACTCTTCGTTGCTGATGCGGCGGATGGCTTCAGCCAGCATGCCGGACAGGGTCAGAGTGCGAACGTTTTTCAGTGCCTTGATTTCCGGCGACAGCGGAATGGTATCGCAGACGATCACTTCATCAATCACCGAGTTCTTGATGTTGTCCACGGCGTTGCCGGAGAAGATCGGGTGCGTCGCGTAGGCGAATACGCGCTTGGCACCGCGTTCTTTCAACGCTTCAGCCGCTTTACACAAGGTACCGCCGGTGTCGATCATGTCGTCGACCAGCACGCAGTCGCGGCCTGCCACGTCACCGATGATGTGCATCACCTGAGAAACGTTCGCGCGCGGGCGGCGTTTGTCGATGATGGCCATGTCGGTGTCGTTCAGCAGTTTGGCGATGGCGCGAGCACGCACTACGCCGCCGATGTCCGGGGAAACCACGATCGGGTTTTCCAGGTTCTGCTGCAGCATGTCTTCCAGCAGGATCGGGCTGCCGAACACGTTGTCTACCGGTACGTCGAAGAAGCCTTGAATCTGCTCAGCATGCAGATCCACCGTCAGAACGCGGTCAACCCCTACGCTGGAGAGGAAATCGGCAACCACCTTGGCGGTGATGGGTACACGCGCGGAACGCACGCGGCGATCCTGGCGGGCATAGCCGAAGTAAGGGATAACGGCGGTAATACGACCTGCGGAGGCGCGACGCAGGGCGTCGACCATCACAACCAGTTCCATCAGGTTGTCGTTGGTCGGGGCACAGGTGGACTGGATGATGAAAATATCACCGCCGCGTACATTTTCGTTGATTTGCACGCTCACTTCGCCGTCGCTAAAACGACCTACAGCGGCGTCACCAAGGCTGGTGTACAAACGGTTGGCAATACGTTGTGCTAGTTCCGGGGTGGCGTTACCAGCAAAAAGCTTCATATCAGGCACGAGAAGAACCTCAGGCTTGCGTCCAGAGAAGATATTGTCATACGACATCGCCAAGGGGCAGTTGGCGACGCCGGCGCAATATACATACGGGTATGTAAAACTAAAATTGAGACCGCAGGCAGCGCAGGGATAACAGGGCCAGGTGTGCATGACCCTGCGCAGCGAAACGTTGAGCTACGACTCAAACCGCCCGGAACGAATGCGATGTAGTGGGGAGACGTTAACGCCGCGCGCTACAAAACCACACAACCACTCCGGGGCTTGATTTAACACCTGACGGGCGGCGATTTCTGTGTCGAATTCAGCAAACACACAAGCACCTGTGCCAGTCAGGCGTGACGGGGCGTATTCTAACAGCCATGAAAGAAGCTGTTCAACCTCGCGAAAACGTTTTCTTGCGATCGGTTCGCAATCATTTGCGTACGGCGCCTGCAACAGCTCACTTAAGGAGCGAACCGGGGTGTTTCTTTTTAATTCGGGGTCGCCGAAGATAACCGGCGTCGGGATGCCGACGCCAGGATGCGCCACCAGATACCATTTTTCCTGCGGCTCGGCCGGCTGCAGGCGCTCGCCGATGCCTTCGGCGAAGGCGGCGTGGCCGCGCACGAACACCGGCACGTCGGCGCCGAGGCTGAGCCCCAGCGCTGCCAGTTGGTCGTCGCCAAGACCGCAGCGCCACAGTTCGTTCAGCGCCACCAGCACGGTGGCGGCGTTGGAGGAACCGCCGCCCAAACCGCCGCCCATCGGCAGGCGCTTGTCGATGCTGATGTCGGCGCCGCGCGGCGCGGTTTGCAGGCCGCGTTCATCGCAATAGCGCTGCAGCAGGCGGGCGGCGCGCACGATCAGGTTCTGCTCGTCTGGAACGCCGTCGACCGGCGTCAGCAGATGAATGCGGTCGTCCTGGCGAGGGTCGATGGTCAGGGTATCGCCGTAGTCCAGAAACTGGAACAGCGTCTGCAGCAGGTGATAGCCGTCTTCACGACGGCCGGTGATGTACAAAAACAGGTTGAGTTTCGCGGGGGAGGGCCACTGGCGGATCATTTGAGCGTCCAGTTATCCATCTTCAGCTTGATGCGCTGGTCGCCCTGCTGCAGCTCCAGGCGGTTCGGCAGCGTCGGCTGCACCTCGTTGCTGTAGCCCTGGTAATCCACTTTCCAGGTCTGGCCGCCTTGCTGGTAGGTCAGCTTGCTCAGGCGATATTGGTCATCCAGCGCAAAATCGCTGGCTTCGCCCGGCAGGCCGACCATCCACTGACGCAGGTTGTTCAGCGGGATCGCCATGCCGGTCAGCTTGCGGATCATCTCTTCCGGGTTGTCGCTGACGTAGCGTTTGCCCTGGTTGTCGGTCAGCTGCACCACGTTTTTCTGCACATTGAGATCCATTTCCGTGCTGCCCAGTGGGTTGGTCAGCAGCAGGCGGTAGCGCTCCGGCGAGAACTGCTGCCAGAAGAAGCGGGCGTAGACTTTTTTCTGATCAGACAAGTAGGCGAAGGAGCCGCGGGTCTGATAGGTGCTGAGCTGTTGCACCGCCTGCTCATGGGCGCGCCACTGCGGTGAAGTCGGGCTGGTGGCCGGGCCGGTCGGCTTGGTGGTGGTACAGGCGGCCAGCACCAGGCTGGCCAGCGGGATCAGACGGAGCAAACTAACTTTGCGTATTGGCATAACTTTCTCTTGTCCTTTTGTCCTTGCGGGCATGCGCGACGAAACCCGGATTCAGCGCTCACGCTAACGGGGCGGCGGCGGCGCGTCAATTTTTTGCTGCATCGCGTTGAATCTTTCCGCTTTTGCCGGCGCAATGCCAACCCGGTACGCGCGTCGGGGTCGCCATTAAGCGTAACACAATCGCCTAAAGGCGGGGAGGCGCGCCCGATAAGCGGTGCCGGAGTTGCGCAAACGCCGCCGTTGCGTACGCCGAATAGCGTGCGCGTTATCGCAAACTGCGCTAAAATTTAAGCAATCAACCTAGCCTATGACTATTTATCCCGCTGTATTTATTGCTTATTCATTAATTGATGTCATCTATGACAGCGATTGAACGGAAGATGCGGTTGTTACTTTTATTGATCCCGCGCATCAAGTAGAATGCCGTTCAACGAGAACCCGTACCAAGATAAGTATTACTCGAAGCAATGACCCTGCTGGCGTTAGGTATAAATCACAAAACCGCTCCGGTTTCTCTGCGTGAAAGGGTGACCTTCTCGCCAGAGTCCATCGATGAGGCGCTAACCAGCTTGCTCCAACAACCGTTGGTGCAGGGCGGCGTCGTGTTGTCCACCTGCAACCGCACCGAGCTGTACCTCAGCGTAGAGCAACAGGAACACATGCACGAGCAGCTGGTCGCCTGGCTGTGCGCGTACCACAACCTGCGCCCGGAAGAGGTGAAGAAAAGTCTGTACTGGCATCAGGGAAACGACGCGGTCAGCCATCTGATGCGGGTGGCCAGCGGGTTGGACTCACTGGTATTGGGCGAACCGCAGATCCTCGGCCAGGTGAAAAAGGCCTTCGCCGAGTCGCAACGCGGCCAGTCGCTGTCCGGCGAGCTGGAGCGTCTGTTCCAGAAATCCTTCTCCGTCGCCAAGCGCGTGCGCACCGAAACCGAAATCGGCGCCAGCGCGGTCTCCGTAGCGTTTGCTGCCTGCACCCTGGCGCGGCAGATCTTCGAATCGCTGGCCGATCTCAACGTCTTGCTGGTGGGCGCCGGTGAAACCATCGAGCTGGTGGCGCGCCACCTGCGCGAACACAAAGTGCGGCACATGATCATCGCCAACCGCACCCGCGAGCGCGCGCAGCTGCTGGCGGACGAGGTGGGCGCGGAAGTGATCACCCTGCCGGAGATCGACGAACGCCTGGCGGACGCCGACATCATCATCAGCTCCACCGCCAGCCCGCTGCCGATCATCGGTAAGGGGATGGTGGAGCGCGCGCTGAAGGCGCGCCGCAACCAGCCGATGCTGCTGGTGGATATCGCCGTACCGCGCGATATCGAGCCGGAAGTCGGCAAACTGGCCAACGCTTATCTGTACAGCGTGGACGATCTGCACGCCATCATTCAAAGCAACCTGGCGCAGCGCAAAGCGGCGGCGGTGCAGGCGGAGTCGATCGTGCAGCAGGAAAGCATCAACTTCATGGCCTGGCTGCGTTCGCAGGGCGCGGTGGAAACCATCCGCGACTACCGTTCGCAGGCTGACCAAATTCGCGCGGAAATGGAGGCCAAAGCGCTGGCCGCCATCGCGCAGGGCGCCAACGTGGAGCAGGTTATTCACGAGCTGGCCCATAAACTGACCAACCGTCTTATTCATGCCCCTACCAAATCCCTCCAGCAGGCCGCCGGCGACGGCGACGTGGAGCGGTTGCAGTTATTACGCGACAGCCTCGGGCTGGATCAGCATTAGTTTTCTCTATTAACAGGGTTTATTACCACGCATGAAGCCTTCTATTGTTGCCAAACTGGAAGCGTTACAAGAGCGCCATGAAGAAGTGCAGGCGCTGCTCGGCGATGCCGGCGTCATCGCCGAGCAAGACCGGTTCCGCGCGCTGTCGCGAGAATACGCGCAGCTGACCGACGTCAGCCGCTGCTTCCTGGAATGGCGTCAGGTGCAGGAGGATCTGGAGACGGCGGAAATGATGCTGGACGATCCGGAAATGCGCGAGATGGCGCAGGAAGAGCTGAAACAGGCGCGGGCGACCAGCGAAGCGCTGGAGCAGCAGCTGCAGGTGTTGCTGCTGCCGAAAGATCCGGACGATGAGCGCAGCTGCTTCCTCGAAGTGCGCGCCGGCACCGGCGGCGATGAGGCGGCGATCTTTGCCGGCGATCTGTTCCGCATGTACAGCCGCTATGCGGAAAGCCGCCGCTGGCGTGTCGAGGTGATGAGCGCCAACGAAGGCGAACACGGCGGTTTCAAAGAAGTGATTGCCAAAGTTTCCGGCGATGGCGTGTACGGTCAGCTGAAGTTTGAATCCGGCGGGCACCGCGTGCAGCGCGTGCCGGAAACCGAATCCCAGGGGCGCATCCACACCTCCGCCTGTACCGTGGCGGTGATGCCGGAAGTGCCGGAAGCCGAGCTGCCGGACATCAACCCGGGCGATCTGAAAATCGACACCTTCCGCTCCTCCGGCGCCGGCGGCCAGCACGTTAACACCACCGACTCGGCGATCCGCATCACCCACCTGCCGACCGGCATCGTGGTGGAGTGCCAGGACGAACGTTCGCAGCACAAAAACAAAGCCAAGGCGATGTCGGTGCTGGGCGCGCGCATTCGCGCCGCCGAGATGGCCAAGCGCCAGCAGGCCGAGGCGTCCACTCGCCGCAACCTGCTGGGCAGCGGCGATCGTTCCGACCGCAACCGCACCTACAACTTCCCGCAGGGGCGGGTAACCGACCACCGCATCAACCTGACGCTCTACCGTCTGGACGAAGTGATGGAAGGCAAACTGGACATGCTGATCCAGCCGATCGTGCAGGAGTATCAGGCCGATCAGCTGGCTGCGCTGTCCGCCGAGCAAGAGTGATGGACTATCAATACTGGCTGAAAGCCGCCGCCGCGCGTTTGACCCACAGCGACAGCGCCCGGCGCGACGCGGAAATCCTGTTGGGTTTCGTGACCGGCAAGGCCAGAACCTTCCTGATGGCGTTCGGGGAAACCCTGCTGACGCCGCCGCAGCAACAGCAGCTGGAGACGCTGCTGGCGCGCCGCGAACGCGGTGAGCCGGTGGCCTATCTGGTGGGCGAGCGCGAGTTTTGGTCGCTGCCGCTGTCGGTCTCGCCGGCGACGCTGATCCCACGCCCGGATACCGAATGCCTGGTGGAACTGGCGCTGGCGCGCCTGCCGCCGCAACCCTGCCATTTCCTCGATCTCGGCACCGGCACCGGCGCCATCGCGCTGGCGCTGGCCAGTGAGCGCCCGGATTGTTCGGCTATCGGCATCGATGTGCAGCCGGAGGCGGTTGCGCTGGCGCAGCACAATGCGTACAAGCTGAAGATCGACAACGTCCGATTTCTACAGGGCAGCTGGTTTGCGCCGGTGGTGGGGCAACGCTTCGCGCTGATCGCCAGCAATCCGCCCTATATCGACGCCGCCGATCCGCATTTGTCGCAGGGCGACGTGCGCTTTGAACCCGGTAGCGCGCTGGTTGCCGCCGAGCACGGGCTGGCGGATCTGGCCGCCATCGTGCGCCAGGCGCCGCATTATTTGCAGCCGCAGGGCTGGCTGCTGTTGGAACATGGTTGGCAGCAGGGCGAGAGCGTGCGCGCGCTGCTGCAGGCCGCCGGATTTTCCGCTGTCGCCACCCACCGTGATTACGGCGACAACGACCGCGTGACGCTCGGCCAATGGCCGGGATAAGCGCCACTCATAATAACGACGCCCGGGCCATTTAAGGGAGCATCATGACTGCATACACTGCGTTGAAACATTTCCATTTGCTGACGGTCGCCATCAGTATTACCTTGTTTGTGCTGCGTTTCTTTTGGCAGTGGCGCCGCTCGCCGATCATGGGGCGCCGCTGGGTCAAGGTAGCGCCGCACCTGAACGACACGCTGCTGTTCGTCAGCGGCATCGCGCTGGTGGTGACGTTCGGGTTTTATCCGCTGCTGGGTATGGACTCATGGCTGACCGAGAAGCTGTTTGGCGTTATTATCTATATCCTGCTTGGCTACGTCGCATTGGGCAAGAAGACCAAAAGTCAGCGGCTGCGAACCGTGGCGTTCGTGCTGGCGTTGGGCTGTCTGTATCTGATAATTAAACTTGCCACGACGAAAATACCGTTTCTGATGGGATACCTATGAGTAGCATTGCTGATTTTGAATTTAACACCTCGCCGCTGAGCGAAGGGGTGATCCTGGTGTCGCAGTCGGTGCGGCGCGATTTTCCCGCTGCCGACGTGGAGCGCAAGCTGCAACAGCTGGTGGATGAAGCGCGTGCGGCGGTGCCGGTCGATATCACTCAGGAGCAGCAACTGGATGCGCTCATCGAACTGTTCTACAAAACCTGGGGATTCGGCGGCGCCAGCGGCGTTTACCGCCTGTCGGACGCCATCTGGCTGGACAAGGTGCTGGAAGGGCGGCAGGGCACGCCGGTCTCGCTAGGCACCATTTTCCTGCACATCGCCAACGCGCTGGATCTGCCTCTGTTGCCGGTGATTTTCCCCACTCAGCTGATCCTGCGCGCCGATTGGCTGGACGAAGAGCTGTGGCTGATCAACCCGCTGAACGGCGAAACCCTGAGCGAGCACCAGCTGGAAGTGTGGATCAAGGGCAACCTGGGGCTGGGCGCCGAACTGGAAGACGACGACCTCGACGAGTCGGAGAACATCATGGTGGTGCGCAAGATGTTGGATACGCTGAAGGCCGCCCTGATGGAAGAAAAGCAGTTGGAAATGGCGCTGCGCACCAGCGAAACGGTGCTGTGCTTCGATCCGGAAGATCCTTACGAGATCCGCGACCGCGGGCTGATTTATGCCCAGCTGGAGTGCAACCACATCGCGATTTCCGATCTCAACTATTTTGTCGAGCAGTGTCCTGAAGACCCGGTCAGCGAAGTGATCAAAGTACAGATCCACTCGATTGAGCCGAAACAGGTGACGCTGCATTAATTCAATGACTCCGTGCAGTTTGCAAGGGGACGGTTACAACCTTAACAAAGGCGAAAGCATGAAACAGAAAGTGGTTAGCATTGGCGATATCGACGTAGCAAACGACCTGCCGTTTGTGCTGTTTGGCGGTATGAACGTGCTGGAATCGCGCGATCTGGCGATGAGCATCTGCGAGCACTACGTCACCGTGACGCAAAAACTGGGCATTCCTTACGTATTTAAAGCCTCTTTCGACAAAGCCAACCGTTCTTCCATCCACTCGTACCGCGGTCCGGGCCTGGAAGAAGGGATGAAGATCTTCGAAGAGCTGAAGAAAACCTTCGGCGTGAAAATCATCACCGACGTGCATGAAGTGGCGCAGGCGCAGCCGGTTTCCGAAGTGGTTGACGTGATCCAACTGCCGGCCTTCCTGGCGCGTCAGACCGATCTGGTGGAAGCGATGGCGAAAACCGGCGCGGTAATCAACGTCAAGAAACCGCAGTTCGTCAGCCCGGGGCAGATGGGCAACATCGTCGACAAGTTCAAAGAAGGCGGCAACGACCAGGTGATCCTGTGCGATCGCGGCAGCAACTTTGGCTATGACAACCTGGTGGTCGACATGCTGGGCATCAACGTGATGAAGAACGTGACCGGCGGCCATCCGGTGATCTTCGACGTGACTCACGCGCTGCAGACTCGCGACCCGTTCGGCGCCGCGTCCGGCGGCCGCCGCGCTCAGGTGGCCGAGTTGGCGCGCGCCGGTATGGCAGTTGGCCTGGCCGGCCTGTTCCTCGAAGCGCACCCGGATCCGAAAAACGCCAAGTGCGACGGTCCTTCCGCGCTGCCGTTGGACAAGCTGGAGCCGTTCCTGGCGCAGATGAAAGCCATCGACGACCTGGTGAAGAGCTTCCCGGAGCTGGATACCAGCAACTAAGCGCTCGTCGCCATAAAAAAAGCCCGACTCGTCGGGCTTTTTTACGTTTAGGCGCCGGTGGCCGCCAGCGCTTCCGGCAGGGTCGGATAGAACTGCAAGCGGCCCTCGATCGGCTGCACCCGCGCACGCGCCAGGGTTTTCAGCGGCTGGAACGGCACGTCGGTGATCACCAGTTTCTTGTCCGCCGGCAACACGTCGATAAAGCGTCGCAGGGCGCTCAGACCGCCGGCGTCGAGTACCGGCACCGCATCCCATTGCAGCACGATCGTGCGATAACTTTCGCTGCGCGTCAGCAGTTCGGTAAAGATGCGCTCGGCGGCGGCGAAGAACAGCGGGCCATTCACTCGCAGCACCAGGCGGCCGTCATCGGCGCTCAGTTCGCTTAGCCGCGTCATGCGGGCGATGCGGCGCATAAACAGCAGCGACGCCAACACGATGCCCACGGTAATGGCGATCACCATGTCGAACAGCACCGTCAGCGACATGCACAGCAGCAGTACCAGAATGTCGTCCTTCGGCGCCCGGCGCAGCAGGTAAACCACCTTGTGGGCCTCACTCATGTTCCAGGCGACCATCAACAGCAGCGCCGCCATCGCCGCCAGCGGCAGATAAGAGAGCCACGGCGCCAGCACCAGCAGCGCCAACAGCACCAGCAGCGCGTGGATGATGGCGGATACCGGTGAGGTGGCACCGGCGCGCACGTTGGCCGCTGAACGGGCAATTGCGGCGGTCGCGGTGATGCCGCCGAAGAACGGCGCGATGATGTTGCCCGCGCCTTGGCCGATCAATTCGCTGTTCGAGTTATGTTTCTTACCGGTCATGCCGTCGAGCACCACTGCGCACAGCAGCGACTCGATCGCGCCGAGCATTGCCATCGAAAATGCCGCCGGCAACAGGGCGGAAACGGTTTGCCAGCTCAGGGTGAACGGCTGCCCGCCGCCGCCCGGCAGATCCCAGGGCAGCAGCAGCTGCGGCAGGATCGGCGGAATGCCCTGGCCGCTGCTGCCATCGGCCAGCAGGTAGCTGAAGCGGGAACCGATGGTCGCCACCGGGTGGTCAAACAGCGTCAGCAGCCCCATCAGCGCGGTGCCCGCCAGCAGCGCCGGCAGGTGGCCGGGCACCCGCAGGCCGAGCTTGGGCCAGAAGATCAGGATCAGCAGCGTCACGGCGCCGATCAGGGTATCGCCGAGATCCAGCGTTGGCAGCGCCTGCAGCAGGGCGTACAGCTTGCCAACGTAATTTTCCGGCGTGTGCGCCAGCTGCAGGCCGAAAAAGTCCTTGATCTGCATGGTGGCGATGGTGATGGCAATGCCGGAGGTAAAGCCCAGCGTCACCGGCAGCGGAATGTATTCGATCAGCCGGCCAAAGCGCGCCAGCCCCATCAGCAGCAGAAATACCCCGGAGATCAGCGTGGCGACCAGCAAGCCGGCCAGGCCAAACTGCTGCGAGACCGGATAGAGGATCACCACGAAGGCGGCGGTGGGGCCGGAGACGCTGTAGCGCGAACCGCCGCTGACGGCGATGACGATGCCGGCGATGGCGGCGGTATACAGGCCGTACTGCGGCGGCACGCCGCTGGCGATCGCCAGCGCCATCGCCAGCGGAATGGCGATAATACCGACCGTCACCCCGGCGATGGCGTCTTTCAGCAACCGCGCCAGGCTATAAGGTTCCCGCCAGCAGGCATCTATCAGCGCGCTGAAGGGGCGAATTTTGTTTATTTCATGCGTTTTCATCTACGGTGCGTACCAAATCTTCAAAAGTGAAAGGAATGGCGGGCCCGATGAGGTCCGTCTTGTCACGTGACAGATACCATACGCCTTTTGTTCAGCGGATTACCAGACCTGCGTCAATTTGGCACAGGAAATCAGAGAGTCGTCGTTTTATCCGGCGCTAAATGCCGTTAAGAGGTAAGTAAGCCGCAGATTCTGCGGCTGAAAAAGAAAGGAATAATCAAGGTTTTGGCGGTTAGTGCAGAGCGGGTAGGGATAAGCCGAGAAAGTGGGCTAAAGTGCTTACCAACAGCTGGTGATCTTCCTTCTGCGGCGCGCCGGAAATGCTGATGCTGCCGACGCAGCCGAGGCCGGTCAGGGTGAGCGGGAAGGCGCCGCCGTGCACCGAATAGTCGCGCACGCTCAGCCCGTAACGCTCCTCTAGCGACGTTTGCCGCTGCTGCAGACGCAGGCCGATGGCGTAAGAACTTTTGTGAAAATGGTTCACCAGATTGCGCTTGCGCCGCACCCAGTCGGCGATGTCCGGCGTGGCGCCCGGCATGGCGTAATAAAACAGCGTCTGCCCGGCCAGTTGGATTTCGATGGCGATGCTCAGGCCGCGTCGCTCGGCGGCGGTTTTCAGCGCCGCGCCCAGCTCCCAGGCGGTGGTGGCGTCAAAATGGGTAAAGGCCAGCGTCGCTTCCTGTTCGCTGAGCGCCTGCAGTTCATCGTCGATATTCATGCGTTTCTCCCCCGATATACAAAGGACAGAGTAGCCTGAAGCGAGCATCGTGAGATAGACGGCTTGGCGATAAGATAGAACTGCTACTCTATTAATAGACTGTGTAAAATGGCCGCCGCCGAAGCGGAGACGACAGGGATGCGTTATTCAACGTCTTTACATTACCCCTGGCGATCCCGAGGAGCGCGCTGACTATTTATGACTTACATTGCGTCCATTTCCACCCTTTACAGCGACGCTTGCATCACCTATGCCACGCTGTCGGTAAGCTATTTCGTTCTCAGCAAGAATGCCCCGTTTTCCTACCGTTCCGCACTGTGGAAGCGCGTCGTGTTCGGCCTGCTGGCCGGGGTGGCGGTGCTGTATTTGAGTCAGGATCGGCTGGTGTTGACCGATAAGGTACATTACAGCTTTGCGATGATCCCGATGATACTGGTGACGTTCTTCGGCGGCGGCGTCAGCGGACTGGTGAGTTTTCTGTTCGCCATGGCGCTGACCGGCGGTTTCACCGTCGATAACCTGTTCATCGCCTCGATCATCGCGCCGCTGCTGCTGTCGCAGGTGTGGCTGAAAAAATCCCACCGGACGTTTTACCTGACGATCGGCATTATCGCGCTGTATCGCATCGCGGTGGTGTGGCTGCTGGTGGACATGAGCGGGCTGTGGCCGGATGTGTTGCTGTACCAGGCGGTTTCCGCGCTCTGTCTGGCGATTTGCTATCATGCGCTGAATTTCAAAGAGCGCCACATCTACGCCTATTTCGCGATGCGTGCGCGTGCCACGACCGACAGTGTGACCCACATCAACAACCGCGCCAGCGTCGATTATCAGCTGATGCTGCAGCGTGCCGAGCGCCGCCCGTGCGGGTTGATGATCCTCGATTTGGATAACTTTAAAAGCATCAACGATACCTACGGTCATCCGGCCGGTGACGTGCTGCTGGCCAGCGTCGGCCGGCTGCTGCAAAACAGCGTGCGTAACGAGGACTTCGTCGGGCGCTACGGTGGCGAGGAGTTTATGGTGATCACCGCCAGCTACGATCCGCAGGTCATCGGCGGGGTGGCGGAGCGCATTCGCAGCGCGGTGGAAAGCTCGACGTTCTTGCTGAATGCACACGACGAAGCGCACATCACGATGTCCATCGGCGTGTCGCTGTATCTGCCCGGCATGACGTTGGACAAGGCGATCGCCATGACCGACGAAGCGTTGTACGAGGCGAAGCGTAGCGGCAAAAACCGGGTGGTGACCAGCCGCGTGATGCAGCTGGCGCCGCTGGGCGCCGGTTTTCCGCGCGGATAAGCCGCCCCCGTCGGAGCGACGGGGGCGTTGCCTTAGGCCGCCAGCGTGTGTTCGCGGAAGGCGTCCAGCAGCTCTTCGGTGAACGTCAGGCGTTTCTGGCGATCGGCCAGATCGAGCGTGAACTTCAGCTTGCTCGGGCCGTCCAGGCGGTAAACCTGCGGATTGCCCTGCAACAGGCCGATCAGATAACCCGGGTCGACGCGGTTGTTGTCGCCGAACTCGATAAAGCCGCCGCGCTCGTTGCTCTCGATGCGTTTGATCCCCAGCTTCTGCGCATGCAGGCGCAGCGCCGCGCACTGCAACAGGTTGCGCGCCGCATCCGGCAGCTGGCCGAAGCGGTCGATCAGCTCGACCTTCAGCTCATCCAGCTCGCCGTCGTTCTTCGCGCTGGCGATGCGCTTATACAGTGACAGGCGGGTATTGACGTCGGGAATGAAGTCTTCCGGCAACAGCGCCGGCATGCGCAGCTCCACTTCGGTCTGGCTGCTGGTGAGATCTTCCAGTGACGGTTCGCGGCCGTTTTTCAACGCGTCGACGGCGCTTTCCAGCAGCTCCATGTAGAGCGAGAAACCGACGGTGGTCATCTGGCCGCTCTGGTCTTCGCCCAGCAGCTCACCGGCGCCGCGGATCTCCAGATCGTGGGTCGCCAGGGCGAAACCGGCGCCGAGATCTTCCAGCGACGCGATGGCTTCGAGCCGTTTATGGGCGTCGGTGCCCATGGCTTTCGGGTTTGGCGTCAACAGATAGGCGTAAGCCTGATGGTGCGAACGCCCGACGCGGCCGCGCAGCTGGTGCAGCTGCGCCAGGCCGAAGCGATCGGCGCGCTCAATGATGATGGTGTTGGCGCTGGGGATATCGATGCCGGTTTCGATGATGGTAGTGCACACCAGCACGTTGAAGCGCTGGTGATGGAAATCGTTCATCACCCGTTCCAGATCGCGTTCGCGCATCTGGCCGTGGCCGATGGCGATGCGCGCTTCCGGCACCAGTTCCGCCAGGCGCTGCGCCGCTTTCTCGATGTTTTCCACGTCGTTGTAGAGGTAGTAAACCTGGCCGCCGCGCAGCACTTCGCGCAGGATCGCCTCGCGCACCACCAGGCTGTCGTATTCGCGCACGAAGGTCTTCACCGCCAGCCGGCGCGCCGGTGGGGTGGCGATGATCGACAGATCGCGCATGCCGCTCATCGCCATGTTCAGCGTACGCGGGATCGGTGTGGCGGTCAGCGTCAGGATATCGACGTCGGCGCGCATCGCTTTGATGCGCTCCTTGTGGCGCACGCCAAAGCGGTGCTCTTCATCGACGATCAGCAGCCCCAGGTCTTTCCAGCGCAGATCGCTCTGCAACAGCTTGTGGGTGCCGATGATGATGTCCACCTTGCCTTCGGCCGCGTCGTCCAGCACCTGCTGCTGCTCTTTGGCGCTGCGGAAGCGCGACATCATCTCGATGCGGATCGGCCAGGTGGCGAAGCGATCGCGGAAGTTGTCGAAGTGCTGCTGCGCCAGCAGGGTGGTCGGCACCAGCACCGCCACCTGCTTGCCGTTTTCCACCGCCAGGAAGGCGGCGCGCATCGCCACTTCGGTTTTGCCGAAGCCGACGTCGCCGCATACCAGGCGGTCCATCGCCAGCGGTTGGCACATATCGCTCAGCACCGCATTGATCGCCTGTTCCTGATCCGGCGTGGTTTCGAACGGGAAGCTCTGGCAGAACAGCTGGTACTGTTCGCGGTTGTGTTTGAAGGCGAAACCGGCCTTGGCGGCACGCTGGGCGTAGATATCCAGCAGCTCCGCCGCCACGTCGCGCACGCGCTCGGCCGCTTTCTGCCGCGCGCGCGTCCAGGCGTCGCCGCCCAGTTTGTGCAGCGGGGCGTTTTCGTCCGCGCCGCCGGCATAACGGCTGATCAGATGCAGCGAAGAAACCGGCACGTACAGCTTGTCCTCACCGGCGTAGGAGAGGATCAGGTACTCGGCCTTGATGCCGCCGGCCTCCAGCGTGGTCAGGCCGACGTAGCGGCCGACGCCGTGCTCCAGATGCACCACCGGCTGGCCGGGATGCAGCTCCGCCAGGTTGCGGATCAGAGTATCGGTATTGATGGTGCGTCGGTTATCCTGCCGGCGGCGGCTGACGCGCTCGCCGAGCAGATCGCTTTCGCAGATCAGCGCCCGCTGGCGCAGGCCGTCGAGGAAGCCGTGTTCGGCGGCGCCGACCATCATGTAACGGCCCGCCGTTTCCGCCTGATCGAGGCGCTGAATCAGCGCCGGCGCCAGCTTGATGCGGCCGAGCAGATCCTGCAGCGTTTCACGCCGCCCCTCGCTCTCGACGGAGAAAATCACGCTGCCGTCGAAGCCTTCGATAAAGCGCCGCAGATTATCCAGCGGGGATTTATGCTGCGCCTGCACCGCCAGATCGGGCAGGGCATGGTAGTCCAGATTGGTATTGCCGGCCTTGGCCGGCAGCTCATCGGTTTTCAGCGCGATGCGCGGCCAGGCCTTCAGCTCGCCGAACAGCGCGTCAACGCGCAGCCACAGCGTATCCGGCGCCAACAGCGGCCGCATCGGATCGACGCGGCGGCTTTCGTAACGCTGGTTGACGTCCTGCCAGAAGCGCTCGGCGGCGCCCTCCAGATCGCCGGTGTTGACGATCAGCGTGTTGGCCGGCAGGTAGCTGAACAGCGACGGCAGCGGTTGGCTGAAGAACAGCGGCTGCCAGTATTCGATGCCGGCCGGCCAGGCGCTTTTGCTGACCTGCTGATAGATATGCTCGGCGTCGCGGCGCACCTCAAACTGCTCGCGCCACTGGCTGCGGAACAGCTCGATGGCGTTCTTGTCGGTGGGGAACTCGTGGGCCGGTAACAGATTGATGGCCTCAACTTCGCTCAGCGTGCGCTGGGTATCGACGTCGAAGATGCGCAGACTGTCGATTTCGTCATCGAAAAAGTCGATGCGGTAAGGCTCATCGCTGCCCATCGGGTAAAGATCGAGCAGCGCGCCGCGGGTGGCGAATTCGCCGTGCTCCATCACCTGATCGACGCTGCGGTAGCCGGCCTGTTCCAACTGCGCGCGCAGCTTGTCGCGCGACAGGCGCTGGCCTTTCTTCATCACCAGCGCGTGGCCGTGCAGGAATTCGTGCGGGCAGACGCGCTGCATCAGGGTGTTGACCGGCAGAATGATCACGCCGCGCGCCATAGTCGGTAGGTGATACAGGCTCGACAAACGATCTGAGATGATTTCCTGGTGCGGCGAGAAGCTGTCGTACGGCAGGGTTTCCCAGTCGGACAGCGTGGTCACCATCTGGTCAGTGAACTGCTGGATCTCGTCGCGCAGCCGCAGGGCGTTTTGCATATCCGGCGCGATCAGCATCACCGGGCCAGGGTGGCGTTCTACGATCTCGGCGCATTCCACGGCACAGGCCGCGCCGGTCAGTTGCCCCAGTTGGCGCAGATCGCCCGCGCGATCGGGCAGAGAATAACGAGGGGATGAAGAACGGTTACGGCTATCGGAAGTGCTCATTCAGGTATCTTTAATCAATGTGTTGGATGGCGTCCCGGCACGGATAACCCAGCGCCTTTATGCTGTTTATAGTAGCCCAGCGGCCGGCAAACTGACACAGCAAAAAGCGCTGCTCATCAATTTTCTGCCGGTTATTTAACCGGTTAATGCCGTCTGTTTTTTGCGGCTGAGGATAAATAACGCGCGAAGCTGCCGCCGTCTCCCTCTTAGCCGCCACGCAATAAAAGGCCGTCGGGTGTTCCCTAAACGAGGGAGAGCCTTTATTATCCATGATCACTTTGCTTAAGCCACGGCTATCAAACGGATTTCATGTATCAACCTGTCGCGTTATTCATTGGCCTGCGCTACATGCGCGGGCGAGCCTCAGACCGCTTCGGGCGGTTTGTTTCCTGGCTTTCCACCATCGGCATTACGCTGGGGGTGATGGCGTTGGTCACCGTGCTGTCGGTGATGAACGGTTTCGAAAAGGATCTGGAGAACAACATCCTCGGCCTGATGCCGCAGGCGTTGGTCACCAGTCCACAGGGATCGGTCAACCCGCAGCAGCTGCCGGCCTCCGAGGTGCAGAAGCTGCAGGGCGTCACGCGCGTTGCGCCGCTGACCACCGGTGACGTGGTGCTGCAAAGCGCCCGCAGCGTGGCGGTTGGGGTGATGCTTGGCGTCAATCCCGACGAGGCCGATCCGCTAACCCCCTATCTGGTCAACGTCAAGCAGCAACAGCTGCAGCCGGGCCAATACAACATCATCATCGGCGAACAGCTGGCGGGGCAACTGGGCGTCAAGCGCGGCGATTCGCTGCGCGTGATGGTGCCGAGCGCCAGCCAGTTCACACCGATGGGCCGCATCCCCAGCCAGCGCCTGTTCACCCTCATCGGCACCTTCCATGCCAATAGCGAGGTGGACGGCTATCAGCTGTTGGTCAACCAACAGGATGCCTCGCGCCTGATGCGTTACCCGGCCGGCAACATCACCGGCTGGCGCCTGTTCCTGCAACAGCCGCTGACGGTCGATACCCTCAGCCAACAGGCGCTGCCGGCGGGCACCGTCTGGAAAGACTGGCGCGATCGCAAGGGCGAGCTGTTCCAGGCGGTGCGCATGGAGAAGAACATGATGGGGCTGCTGCTCAGCCTTATCGTGGCGGTGGCGGCGTTTAACATCATTACGTCGCTCGGCCTGCTGGTGATGGAGAAGCAGGGCGAGGTTGCCATTCTGCAGACCCAGGGGCTGACCCGCCGCCAGATCATGTCGGTATTCATGGTGCAGGGCGCCAGCGCCGGCATCATCGGTTCGCTGCTCGGCACGCTGCTCGGCGTGCTGCTGGCCACCAACCTGAATAACCTGATGCCGATCCTCGGCGCCTTGATCGACGGCGCTTCGCTGCCGGTGGCGGTCGATCCGCTGCAGGTGACGATCATCGCCGTGGTGGCGATGGCGGTTTCCCTATTGTCCACGCTTTATCCTTCATGGCGCGCTGCCGCCGTACAACCCGCTGAGGCTTTACGTTATGAGTAACCATCTTTTGTTGCAGTGTGACAACCTGTGCAAGACCTATCAGGAAGGCAACCTGCACACCGACGTGCTGCGCAACGTCAGCTTTGCTATGCAGCAGGGCGAAATGATGGCGATCGTCGGCAGCTCGGGTTCCGGCAAGAGCACCCTGTTGCACCTGCTGGGCGGGTTGGACTCACCGACCTCCGGCGAGGTGATTTTCAAGGGCGAATCGCTGAACGCCATGTCTTCGGCGGCCAAGGCTGAGCTGCGCAACCGCCAGTTGGGCTTCATCTATCAGTTCCACCACCTGTTGCCGGACTTCACCGCGCTGGAAAACGCCGCCATGCCGCTGCTGATCGGCGGCGCCAAACCGGCGCAGGCGCAGGAGAAAGCGCGGGAGATGCTGGCGGCGGTCGGGCTGGAAAAGCGCAGCAAACACCGTCCGTCCGAGCTTTCCGGCGGCGAGCGTCAGCGCGTAGCGATCGCCCGCGCGCTGGTCAACAACCCGGCGCTGGTGCTGGCGGACGAACCGACCGGTAACCTGGATAAACGCACCGCGGACAGCATCTTCGATCTGCTGGGCGAGCTGAATGTGCGTCAGGGCACCGCGTTCCTGGTGGTGACGCACGATCTGCAACTGGCCAAGCGTCTGAGCCGCCAGCTGGAAATGGCCGACGGCCACCTGCAGGCGCAGCTGACCCTGATGGGGGCCGAGTAATGGCGGGAGCCTCACTGTCCTTCCTGACGGCCCTGCGTTTCAGCCGCGGCCGTAAACGCGGCGGCATGGTGTCGCTGATCTCGGTTATCTCCACCATCGGCATTGCGTTGGGGGTGGCGGTGCTGATCGTCGGCCTGAGCGCGATGAACGGCTTTGAGCGCGAGCTGAAGAACCGCATTCTGGCGGTGGTGCCGCATGGCGAACTCGAACCGGTCAATCAGCCGTTCAGCGGCTGGCCGTCGATTCTGCAACGGGTGGAAAAGGTGCCGGGCATTGTGGCCGCCGCACCGTACATCAACTTTACCGGCCTGATGGAAAACGGCGCGCAGCTGCGCGCGGTGGAAGTCAAAGGCGTTGATCCGCAGCAGGAGAGCCGGCTGAGCGCGCTGCCGCAGTATGTGCAGGGCGACGCCTGGGCCAACTTCAAGCCCGGCGAGCAGCAGGTGATCCTCGGCAAGGGCGTGGCCGACGCGCTGGGCGTCAAGCAGGGCGCCTATGTCACGGTGATGATCCCCAACAGCGACCCGGAAATGAAGCTGCTGCAGCCGAAGCGCATTCGCCTGCATGTGACCGGCATTTTGCAGCTCAGCGGCCAGCTCGATCACAGCCTGGCGCTGGTGCCGCTGGCCGATGCGCAGCAGTATCTCGACATGGGTGACAGCGTCACGGGTATCGCGCTCAAGATGAACGACGTGTTCGCCGCCAACAAATTGGTGCGCGACGCCGGCGAAGTGACCAATTCTTATATCTACATCAAAAGCTGGATCGGCAAGTACGGCTATATGTATCGCGACATCCAGATGATCCGCGCCATCATGTACCTGGCGATGGTGCTGGTGATCGGCGTAGCCTGCTTCAATATTGTCTCCACGCTGGTGATGGCGGTGAAAGACAAAAGCGCCGATATCGCGGTGCTGCGCACCCTGGGCGCCAAAGACGGTTTTATCCGCGCCATCTTCATCTGGTACGGGCTGCTGGCCGGGCTGCTGGGCAGCCTGAGCGGCGTGGTGATCGGGGTGATCGCCTCGCTGCAGCTGACCAACATCATCCGGGGCATCGAGAAACTGGTCGGCCATTCCTTCCTGTCGGGCGATATCTACTTCATCGACTTCCTGCCTTCCGAGCTGCACTGGCTGGATGTGCTGATCGTGCTGGCGACCGCCATCGTGCTGAGCCTGCTGGCCAGTTGGTATCCGGCGAGGCGCGCCAGCCGCATCGATCCGGCGCGGGTGCTGAGCGGACAATAAAACCCACGGGGAGGCAGCGATGCCGCCCCGTTTTTTTAGCCTGGGGATGGGTTATGTACTACGGTTTCGATATGGGCGGCACCAAGATTGAGCTGGGGGTGTTCGACGACAACCTGCGGCGCATTTGGCAAAAGCGGGTGCCGACGCCGCGCGACGATTATCGGCAACTGCTGGCCACGCTGTGCGATCTGACCCTGGAGGCGGATGCGTTTTGCGGCCGGCGCGGCAGCGTCGGCATCGGTATTCCGGGCCTGCCCAACGACGATGACGGCACGCTGTTTACCGCCAACGTGCCGGCGGCGATGGGGCGTCCGCTGCCGCGCGATCTGGCGGCGCTGATCGGGCGCGAGGTGCGGGTCGATAACGACGCCAACTGCTTTGCGCTGTCGGAAGCCTGGGACGACGAGTTCCGCCGCTACCCGACGGTGCTGGGCATCATCCTCGGCACCGGCGTAGGCGGCGGCCTGATCGTCGACGGCAAGACGGTGCCTGGGCGCAACTATATCGCCGGCGAATTCGGCCATTTGCGCCTGCCGGTGGACGCGCTCGAGGTGCTGGGGCGTGATGTGCCTCGCGTTGCCTGCGGGTGCGGCCATCAGGGTTGCATCGAAAATTACATATCGGGCCGCGGTTTCGAATGGATGTACGCCCATTTCTATGGCCGGCGCTTGCCTGCCACCGAGATCATTGCGCATTATCAGGCGGGTGAGCCGCAGGCGGTGGCCCACGTCGACCGCTTTATGGACGTGCTGGCGATCTGCCTGGGCAACCTGCTGACGGTGCTGGATCCGCATTTGGTGGTGATCGGCGGCGGGTTGTCGAACTTCGACGCCATTTATCAGGCGTTGCCGCAGCGGCTGCCGACTCACCTGCTGCGGGTGGCCCGGCTACCGCGCATCGAGAAAGCGCGCTATGGCGACGCCGGCGGCGTGCGCGGCGCAGCGTTTCTCAATTTGGCTCGCCCAACGTAATGGGCGTTGCGGCCAGGCGTGAATATATGCAGCCAACAACGCCGCAACGTCCAGTAAGAAGGGTAAACAGGGAAAAGTAAGGAGAGAGTTAATGCACACTCGCCATCGGCTGTGTCAGTTTCGCAAGAGTAAGCATGTGCTGCATCAGCGCTTTCGTTCACGTATTTTTCACCGTGACACCATGGCGGCGGCAGAGCTGAAAAAGCCGTTTGTGGTGGTGTTGACCGGGGCCGGCATTTCGGCCGAGTCGGGCATTCGCACCTTCCGCGCCGCGGATGGGCTGTGGGAAGAGCACCGGGTGGAGGACGTCGCCACGCCGGAAGGTTTCCAGCGCGATCCGGCGCTGGTGCAGGCGTTTTACAACGAACGCCGCCGTCAGCTGCAGACGGAGGAGATCGTCCCGAACGCCGCGCACCGCGCGCTGGCGGATCTGGAAGAGTGGCTGGGAGACAACTTCCTGCTGGTCACGCAAAACATCGATAACCTGCATGAGCGCGCCGGCAGCAAGCGGGTGTTGCATATGCACGGCGAATTGCTGAAGGTGCGCTGCACCCAGTCGGGGCAGGTGTTCGAATGGCCCGGCGATCTCAGCGTCGACGATCGTTGCCATTGCTGCCAGTTCCCGGCGCCGCTGCGGCCGCACGTGGTGTGGTTCGGCGAGATGCCGCTGGGCATGGACGACATCTACCAGGCGCTGAGCAAGGCCGATTTCTTCGTCGCCATCGGCACTTCCGGCCACGTCTATCCGGCGGCCGGGTTCGTGCATGAGGCGCGGCTGGGCGGCGCCTATGCGATGGAGCTGAACCTGGAGCCGAGTCAGGTGGAAAGCCAGTTTGACGAGAAACACTACGGTCTGGCCAGTGAAGTGGTGCCGCGTTTTGTGCACAAGTTTCTGGTGGGCAAGGTGGCGCGGGCCGACAGGCCCTGAGAAAGGCATCAGGGCGCACTGCGCGCCCTGATGGGATGGCGGGGCGTATTAGCGCCCGGCTTTCAACTTTTGGAAGTAGCTTTCGTACAGCGTGCTGGCGTCGCCGACGTCGTTTTGCCACTCGCCGTGCTCAATCACCGCCTTATCCGGATAGAGTGACGGGTCGTTGGCGATCTCCGGCGACAGCAGCTTCTTCGCCGCCAGGTTCGGCGTCGGGTAACCGATGGTCTCCGCCACCTGCACCGCGATTTCCGGCCGCAGCAGGAAGTCGATCAGCTTCAGCGCCCCTTCGACGTTGCGCGCGTTGGCCGGAATGGCCAGGCTGTCCATCCAGAAGATCCCGCCTTCCTTCGGCCAGACGATCTCCAGCGGCGTGCCGGCCTGGCGCGCCACAAAGGCCGAACCGTTCCACACCATGCCGACGTTGACTTCCCCTTCCATAAACGGGTTGCCCGGGTTGTCGGAGTTGAAGGCCAGCACGTTTGGCATCAATTTTTGCAGTTCGTGGTAGGCAGCTTCGATCTCCTTCGGATCGGTGGTGTTACCGGAATAGCCCAGCTTGAGCAGCGCCATTTGGAACACTTCGCGTGCGTCGTCAGTCAACAGCAGGCGGCCCTTGTACTGCGGTTGCCACAGATCGGCCCAGGCGGTAACGGTAGAGGGATCTTGCGCGTCGCTGTTAACGCCGATGGCAGTAGCGCCCCAGATGTAAGGAATGGAATAGTCGTTGTTGGGATCGAACGGCTTGTTCAGCAGGGTGGGATCGAGATCCTTGAAGTGGCTGAGCTTGCTCTTGTCGATTTTTTGCAGCATGCCTTCTTTGCTCATCTTGGCGATGAAGTAAGTGGAAGGCACCACCAGATCGTACGCGCCGTCTTTGTAGGTTTTCAGCTTGGCGTACATGCTTTCGTTGGATTCATAGGTGGAATAGATCACCTTGATGCCGGTTTCCTTGGTGAACTGCTCCAGCAGCCCCGGCGGGACGTATTCAGTCCAGTTATAGAAGTACAGTGTCTTGCCGTCAGAGGCGTTTGCAGAGCAGAAACTCAGCGCCATCATCCCGGCTGCGAGCAGATGTGACCACTTTTTCATGCAGCGTATCCTTCAGCAGTAGTGAGCCGAACCCGTATGGGCTGCCGTTTTCGGCCGCGCCATACCCCAGAAAGGGGCCATTATAGGGGCCGGGGCGGGGTGGGTAAAGGCGGTTATCCCGTTGGCAAATCAAGGGGTTCGGCGGCTTAAAGCGCATCACAATTTGTGTGTCTCGCGCTGGACAGGCGGTGAAGCGCGTGCGAAACAATAATTTTGGCGAATAAACGAGGGCGGCGATGAATTTCAAACAGGTCTTCAGCCAGGCGGAGCTCAGCAAGACGGATCTGACGATTTTGCACTGCATTCTCGACAACCCGGACGCCTGCATCGACGACGGCATCCGCGCGGTGTCCGCACGCTGCTACAGTTCCCCCTCGACGCTGGTGCGGCTGGCTAAAAAGCTGGGCTTTCGCGGCTATCTCGAACTGGTCTATTTCATCAAGTTCAACCTGACGATGGCGCCGGCCTACCAGGTGGAACGCCCTACGTCGGCGGCACCGCCGGCCCAGCAGGCGCAGTTTCTCGATCTGCTCGACAGCGGCAAGATCCTGATCCACGGCAGCGGTTTTTCACAGCTGGTGGCGCAGTATATGTACAACAAGTTTATGACGCTGGGCGTAGACAGTTACCTGTCGCTGTGGCCGGATTTCGACATTCTTGACCGCGAGACGCGCTTTCGCTTCGACATGGTGATCGTGATTTCAAAGTCGGGCAACAGCGGCTCGGCGCTGAGCTGGAGCGAGGCGGTGAAGCGTAATCACATTCTGCTGGCGGCCTTCTGCGGTGACGGCGACAGCCCGCTGGCGCAGCAGGCCGATATGACCTTTCTGTTTGAGGATCGGCAAAAATACGATCACGATATCTACTATCCCAACCCATTTTTCGGCCACTGTCTGTTGGGATTCGAGAATGTGATCACCGCCTGGTTTGA
This sequence comes from Serratia bockelmannii, assembly GCF_051803255.1. Lineage (NCBI taxonomy): Bacteria > Pseudomonadati > Pseudomonadota > Gammaproteobacteria > Enterobacterales > Yersiniaceae > Serratia > Serratia bockelmannii. Next base: position 2,080,638 of record NZ_CP196512.1, read on the forward strand.
ACGACGCGGCCGCTGACGGCCGCATCGCACCGTTTAGCGCCAGTGCCTGGCATACTGACGGTGGGCCAGCAGGTACTCCTCCACCAGCGTTTTCGCCAGCGAGTAGGAGTTGACCAGCGGGTGCACCATCAGCGCCTTGATGGCCAGTTGGCGGTTGCCGGTCAGGATCGCCGCCACCGCCAGCCGTTCGTACTCTTTCACCTGCGAAATCAGGTTTTTCTGGGTGTCGGGAATATCGCGCATTTTTACCGGCTGAATGCCGGCGCTGCTCAATTCGCAGCTGATTTCGATCACGTCTTCCGGGTGCAGAAAATCGAGCGAGTCGCGGTTTTGCATCGATACCACCACGCGTTTTTGCCGGCCGCTGTTGACCGCCTCCAGAATGTCGATCGCCACCCCGGCATAGCCGCCGCTGTCCGGCTGCTCGATAAACTGTTGCAGCGTCAGCATCTCACGTTTTTTCACCTTGCCCTGGTTGGACTCGCGCTGCATGTAGGAGTTTTCGCGCTGCAGATAATGGCTGAAGTAGACAGAGAAGGCGTGTTCCAACTGGTGGGGGATGTCCAGCTCGCCTAACTCTGACAGCATTTGGCGGTTGATCGCCGCGATTTGTTCGCCGCGGGTCTCGCCGCCCGCGACGATGGCGGCGATCGCCTGCTCACGGTAGTAGTAATAGTAGAGATACTCGTTGAGCATCAAATTGTCCGACAGCGCCACCAGCTCCGGCGAGAAGTATTTCATGCAGGTATCGCGATACAGGCGCGGATCCGCCAGCAACTGTTCCGTGACCGGCTCGCCGTTGACGCGCGCATTGCGGAACCAGGAAAGATGGTTGAGGCCGAAGCAGTCGACGCTCAGTTGGTCTTCGCGGCAGTCCAGCAGCTCGGCCAGTTCGCGGATAAACTCGCTGGGGGCGTCGCAGATGCCGTAGACCCGGCGCTGGAAGCCGGATTTGATGATCGCCTCGGTCACCATGCCGGAAGGATTGGTGAAGTTGAACAGGACCGCGTCCGGCGAGGAAACCTGCTCGATCAGGCGGCAATAGTCGAGGATCGCCGGAATTGAACGCATCGCCATGGCGAAGCCGCCGGCGCCGGTGGTTTCTTGCCCGAGTAACTGGTGATTGAGCGCGATGCGCTCGTCATGGATGCGGCCTTCCTCGCCGCCGATGCGCAGGGTGGTGATGATGTAATCGGCGTCTTGCAGCGCCTGGCGCGGATCGCTGCTGAGGCTGAAAGCAATGTCGCCGCGAATGCGCTGGAATACGCCCTGCGCGAGGGCGCCGTAGATCGCCAGATGGCGTTCATCGGTATCCATAAACACCACTTCGGTAATGCCGATGCGATGGGCGTTATAGGCGATGGATTTGGCGAGGAACGGGGAACGCACGCCGCCGCCGCCGAGAACGGTTAATTTCATTCGATATCTCCCATTAATAAAGCGTTAGAGTGCCGCTAAATATTTCTCTACCTGATTTTTGACCTTGCCGACCGTGACGCCGTAAATCACCTGCACTTCACGGCGATTCTTCACCACGCCTTTGGCGCCGGTGCTTTTCAACGCGGCCTCATCCACCCGCGCCATATCCTTTAATTCCACCCGCAGCCGGGTAAAGCAGTTATCGACGGAAATAATGTTTTCCTTGCCACCCAACGCGCGAATAATGATGCCGCTTGGCTCGTCCGGGGTATTTTTGCGGTTCCGGTAATCCTGTTTGGAATAGAGTTTGACGTCCTGATCATCTTCACGGCCCGGCGTCTTCAGATTGAGCTTCAGCACCAGCGTTTTGAACACCAGGTAATACACCGCAAACTGCACCAGCCCGATGACCACATACAGCGGCCAGCGGGTGAGGGAGACCGGCAGCGGCAGGTTGTAGGCCAGGAACTCGACCAGCCCGCTGGCGCCCCAGGGGCGCACTTGGAACAGGTTGCAGGCTACCTGCGAGAGCGCGGTCAACACGGCGTGGATCACCCACAACAGCGGAGAGATAAACAGGAAGGTGAACTCTATCGGCTCGGTGATGCCGACCAGGATCGACGTGGTGATGGCCGGGATCAGAATCGCCTTGGCCAGCATTTTCTTTTCCGGTTTGGCGGTGTGATAGAAAGCCAATGCCGCGCCCGACAGGCCGAAGATGGTCACCATCCCTTGCTGCGAGAAACGCAGCGCCTCGTTCATCAGCGGCGAGATGCTTGGGTCGCGCATGTAGGCCAGGAAAATCGCCTGCGAGCCGGAGACGGTCTGGCCGTCTTGTACGATCGAACCGCCGATACTGGTGAGCTGGAACGGCGACCAGATAAAGTGGTGCAGCCCGGTGGGGATCAGAAATTTCTCGAAGAAGCCGTAGACGAATACCCCGAGCGAGCCGGCGCTTTTCATAAAGCCGGTAAGCGCGATCAGGCCCTGTGAGATAGCCGGCCACAGGTAGCTGAAGGCGACGGCGTACAGCATGATGATCGGCGTCATGGCAATCAGCACCAGCTTGGCGCCGCCGTAGACCGAGAACACGCCGTTGAGTTCGACGTTGCACAGGCGGTTATGCACCCAGGCAATCGTGACGCCGAGGATAAGACCGAGGAAAATGCCCATATCTACCACGGTAAATCCCAGCAGTTCCGTTTGCCCGGTGCCGTAATACTCACCGTTGATCTTGGCCGCGACGTGGCCGCTGAATTGCAGATAAGACGAATTGGCGCCGAGGAACATGATAAAGCACATCACCGCGACCAGCGCCGCTTCGCTTTTCTTGTCTTTGGCCAGGCCGTAGGTAATACCGATACAGAAAATCAGCCCGAGATTGCCGAATAACGGCCAGAAGGTATCGCCGATCATTTTACCGATAGAGAAGACGGCGGAATGTTCATTGATTAATGTGGCATTGGTAAGAATAGAACTGAGCGCCAGAATCAGACCGATTACCGGCAGGAAAAATATCGGCCCCATCATGGCTTTGGAGAAAAGCTGCAGCTTGTTTAAGATATTATCGATAATACCTTTCATGGCAGTTCCTTTTTATATTTTAATGGATGACGACGTTGCTGAATAAACTCCCTGAAAGCGAGAAAAATAAGGCACCTTGCCTGGATTCAGTTATAGGGGGAAGTTTTCGCCGCTGCAATCGGCGGGGCGGAAATAGGCACCGATGCTCACTGAGTGACAACCGGTGCCGGTTGTGAAGGGGATCACAACCGGGCGCGGCAGCGCCCGGCGGGAAGGATTATTCTGCCTTGGGCGAGCGATCGCGCATCACCCACTGGCTGGCGATCACCAGCGTCAGCGACAGCAGCAGCAAAATGGTGGCCAGCGCGTTGACCTCCGGCGAGACGCCGACTTTCACCATCGAGTAAATCTTCAGCGGCAAAATCTCGTAGCTCGGCCCGGTGACAAAGGAGGAGACGACCACGTCGTCCATCGACAGGGTAAAGCTCAGCAGCCAACCGGCCGCCACCGCCGGCATCGCCAGCGGCAGGATGATTTTGCGCAGGATGGTGAACTCGCTTGCGCCGAGATCGCGCGCGGCTTCCAGCATCTTCACGTCGAAGCCTTTCAGGCGCGCGTAGACGGTCACTACCACGAACGGCAGGCAGAAGGTGATGTGCGAGAACAGCAGCGACCAGAAGCCGAGCGAAATGCCCAGCAGCATGAACAGCACCAGCAGCGAGATGGCCATTACGATGTCCGGCGACATCATCACCACGAACAGCATGCCGCCGACGAACGGCTTGCCGCGGAAGCGGTAGCGGTACAGCGCCACCGCGGTCAGCGAGCCGATCAGGGTGGCGAAGGTAGCGGAGAGCACCGCCATGGTCAGCGAGTGCCCCGCGGCCTGCAGCAGGCTGTCGTTATTCAGCAGCGTGGCGTACCACTTGGTGGTGAATCCTTGCCAGTTGATGCCAAAGCGCGAAGCGTTGAAGGAGTTGACGATCAGGATGACGATCGGGATATACAGATAGGCGTATACCAGCGTCATAAAGCCGCCGCGTAGCAGACGTCCGATCATGCCAGATCCTCCTTCTTGTTCAGCAGGCGGGCGGCCCGGTAATAGACCAGCAGCAACAGCCCCATCACCAGCGTCAGGCAGATGCTGGTGGCCGCGCCGAACGGCCAGTCGCGGATATTGAGGAACTGGCTTTTAATCACGTTGCCGATCAATAGATTCTTGGCGCCGCCCATCAGATCGGCGACGAAGAACAGCCCCATCGCCGGCAGCACCACCAGCAGGCAGCCGGCGATAATGCCCGGCATGGTCAGCGGCACGATGATGCGGATAAAGGTCTGCAGCTTGCTGGCGCCGAGATCGCGCGCCGCCTCCAGGCAGGATTTATCGAGCTTTTCGATGCTGGAGTAGAGCGGCATCACCATAAACGGCAGCAGAATATACACCAGGCCGAGGATCACCGCTTCCGAGGTGTACATGATGCGCAGCGGCTTGTCGATGACGCCGATCCACAGCAGCGCGTCGTTGAGATAGCCGCGGGTGCTGAGAAACAGCTTCAGGCCGTAGATGCGGATCAGCGAGTTGGTCCAGAAGGGCACGATCAGCAGAAACAGCAGCAGCGGCCGCACCTTCTGCGGCAAGCGCGCCAGGATAAAGGCGAACGGATAGCCGATCACCAGGCAGCACAGGGTGGCGATCAGCGCCATGTTCAGCGAGTGCAGCAGCACCTGGGCGTACAACGGGTCGAACAAGCGCCGGTAGTTATCCAGCGTGAACACCATCTGCACCAGATTGGCGTCGTCGCGGGTCAGGAAGCTGGTGCCGATGATCATCAGGTTCGGCATGAACACGAACAACAGCAGCCAGGCGACGACGCCGACGATCACCACATTCTGGAAGACTTTACGCGATTTCTTCATCGGCCAGCACCACCTCCCAGCTTTCGACCCAGGTCACCGCCATCTTCTGGTTGAGCGAGTGATCGACGTCCGGATCGTCTTCGTTGAAGAACTCGCTGACCATCACCGTTTTACCGTTCTCCAGCTCGACCACCGACTCCAGCGTCATGCCTTTGTAGTTGCGCTCACGCACGTAACCGATCAGCCCGTCGTGCTGCGCGCTGTCGTTCACTTCTTCCACCCGCAGATCTTCCGGGCGCAGCAGCACCTTCAGCTTTTGGCCCGGCTCCACCGGCAGATCGGCATAGATGTCGCACTCGCGGCCTTCGACGTTGGCGCGCACCCGCTGTGGATCGAGGCGCTCCAAAACCACCGCGTCGAAGATGTTAATCTCGCCGATGAAGCTGGCGACGAACAGATTCTTCGGCTCTTCGTAGATCTCACGCGGCGTGCCGTCCTGCTCGATGCGGCCTTCGCGCATCACCACGATGCGGTCCGACATGGTCAGCGCTTCTTCCTGATCGTGGGTGACGAACACGAAGGTGATGCCCAGCTTGCGCTGCAGCGCCTTCAGCTCGTTCTGCATCTGCTTGCGCAGCTTGTAGTCCAGCGCCGACAGCGATTCGTCCAGCAGCAGTACCTTCGGCTTGTTGACCACCGCGCGGGCGATGGCCACGCGCTGCTGTTGGCCGCCGGAGAGCTGGCCCGGCCGCCGCTTGGCGAACGTATCCAGCTGCACCATGCGCAGCGCCTCTTCGACGCGCGGCGTCAGTTCGGCCGCCGGCACCTTTTGCATGCGCAGGCCGAAGGCGACGTTGTCGAACACCGACATGTGCGGAAACAGGGCATAGCTCTGAAACACGGTGTTGACGTGGCGATGTTCGGCCGGAATGGCGGTGATGTCCTGGCCGTCGAGCGCGATGCGGCCCCGATCGGCGTCTTCCAGACCGGCGATCAGGCGCAGCACCGTGGTTTTGCCACAGCCGGAGGGGCCAAGAATGGTGAGGAATTCGCCGTGATTAATCGTCAGATCCAGATCGGCAATGATGGTTTTGCCATCGAACGCTTTGCTCAGGGCATGCAGTTCAACAAGGGGAGTCGGAGAGGATGTCTCAGTCATTTATCGTATTACTCTATCCCGTGGGCTAATGCAGATAGAACCGCAACTGGAAAAGACTGCCGGAGCTTGCGGGATGCCCGCTGATCAAATGAAGCTCAAACCAGTTACGCCAATGGAAATTTTTCGAGCGCGCATGATAGACGCTGAATGCCGGAATTGAAAGCCGATCCGGCCCAGATGCCGCGTTTTTCATCATGATAGCGACAAATGACCCTGTGATGACAGCATTATTCCTCTCAGAAATCATCACAAAGATTAATGATATTGGCGAATTCTGGTTAAAAATGACCTGACGCAATATTTGATCCTGATCGGTTCCGCATAATGAAACGCGATATTCTGAGGGGCCGCTACCATGGACAAATTACTTGACCGCTTTTTCAACTACGTCTCTTTCGACACCCAGTCCAAAGCGAACGTAAAGCATGTGCCGAGCACCGACGGGCAGTTGAAGCTGGCGCGTGCGTTGCAGCAGGAAATGATCGCGCTCGGCTTCGAGCGGGTGTCGCTCAGCGAACACGGCTGCGTGATGGGCACCTGGCCGGGTAACGTCGCCTGGCCGGTGCCGGCGGTCGGTTTTATCGCCCATCTGGATACTTCGCCGGATTTCAGCGGCAAACACGTCAATCCGCAGATCGTCGAGAACTATCGCGGCGGCGACATTGCGCTCGGCATCGGTGATGAAGTGCTGTCGCCGGTGATGTTCCCGATCCTGCACCAGATGCTGGGGCAGACGCTGATCACCACCGATGGCAAAACGCTGCTGGGCGCCGACGACAAGGCCGGCATCGCCGAGATCCTCACCGCCATGGTGCGCCTGCGCGCGCGCAAAATCCCGCACGGCGACATCCGTGTGGCCTTCACCCCGGACGAGGAGGTGGGCAAAGGGGCGCAGCTGTTCGACGTGGCGGCCTTCAATGCCGAATGGGCTTACACCGTGGACGGCGGCGGCGTCGGCGAGTTGGAGTGCGAGAACTTCAACGCCGCCTCGGTGACGATCAAAATCCTCGGTAACAGCGTGCACCCCGGCAGCGCCAAGGGCGTGATGGTCAACGCGCTGTCGCTGGCGACCCGCATTCATCAGGCACTGCCGGCGGACGAAGCGCCGGAGACCACCGAAGGCTACCAGGGCTTTTATCACCTCAGCAGCATCAAGGGCAGCGTGGAGCGCGCCGAAATGCACTATATCTTGCGCGACTTCGAGCGTGAGGGGTTTGAGGCGCGTAAGCGCAAGATGGTGGACATCGCTCGCGAGGTCGGCAAAGGCCTGCCCCGCGATTGCTATATCGAAGTGAGCATCGAAGACAGCTATTACAACATGCGCGAACAGGTGGCGGAGCACCCGCACGTGATTGCGCTGGCGCAGCAGGCGATGCGCGACTGCGACATCGAACCGGTGATGAAACCGATCCGCGGCGGCACCGACGGCGCGCAGCTGTCGTTTCGCGGCCTGCCGTGCCCGAACCTGTTCACCGGTGGCTACAACTACCACGGCAAGCACGAGTTCGTGACGCTGGAAGGTATGGAGCAAGCGGTGGCGGTGATCATGCGCATCGCGGCGCTGGCCGCCGAGCGGGCGCGGTAAACGGGACGCTTGCGATCGGCATAATCGCTTGCCGCAACAAGGCGTTGCTCATAGTGTGGAGGTACATTCCCCACGCATAAGGACCGCATGATGAGCACCGAATACCGTATCGCCAGCCCGCATTTGGCGCAGTTCGTTCAGGCGATTTGGCGCCAGGCCGGCAGTACGGCGCGCGAAGCCGAGCTGGTGGCCGATCATCTGGTGCAGGCCAATCTGGCCGGGCACGATTCGCACGGCGTCGGCATGATCCCCAGCTACATGGCGTCGTTGGCGCAGGGGCAATTACAGCTCAATCAGCACGCCGAAGTGGTGCGCGACGCTGGCGCGGTGCTGACGCTCGACGGCGCGCGCGGCTTCGGTCAGGTGGTGGCCAGCGAAGCGATGGCGCTGGGCATTGAACGCGCCGGCAAGCTGGGCCTGGCGGCGGTGGCGCTGCACAATGCGCACCATATCGGCCGCATCGGCCATTGGGCGGAACAGTGTGCCCGCGCCGGTTTTATCTCGATTCACTTCGTCAACGTGGTGGGCGATCCGATGGTGGCGCCGTTCGGCGGCAGCGATCGCCGCTTCGGCACCAACCCGTTCTGCGCCATTTTCCCGCGGCCGGGCCGCACGCCGCTGCTGTTGGATTTCGCCACCAGCGGCATCGCCTTCGGCAAGACTCGGGTGGCCTATAACAAAGGCTTGTCGGTGGCGCCGGGCTATCTGATCGACGAACACGGGCAACCCACCACCGAACCGAAGGTGATGCACGAAGCGCCGTTCGGGTCACTGTTGCCGTTCGGCTTGCACAAAGGCTATGCGCTGGCGGCGATGTGCGAGATCCTCGGCGGCGCGCTCTCCGGCGGCCGCACCACCCACGACGCTACGCTGAAAGCCGACAGCGACGCCATCTTCAACTGCATGACGACCCTGATCCTCGATCCTCAGGCCTTCGACGCCCCGCAAATGCAGGCCGAGGCCGAAGCGTTTATCGGCTGGGTGAAGGCGTCGCCGCCGAGCGGCGAACAGCCGATCGCGGTGCCGGGAGAATGGGAAGAGGCCAACCGCGCGACGCGGCTGGAGCAGGGCATACCGATAGACGCCAATACCTGGCGGCAGATTTGCGCGGCGGCGGAGCAGGCGGGCATGGCGAATGAAGCGCTGGCCGGCTTTCGCGCGCAGGCGCGGCAGGCATAAAAAAAGCCACCCGATAGGGTGGCTTGTTCGCGTACTCGCAATCAGTCGTTAAAGTACCAATAGCCGCTGTTGACCAGCGCGGTCAGCAGCGCCAGGAATGACGGGTCGTCCACCGCGTCGCCGAGCAGGGCGGCGTCGACGCTGAAGTGCTGGCACAGGGCATCTGCGGCCTGCAGCTGGTCGGTGTCGATCAGTTCGCCGTTGACGAAGCAGCGATCGCCGACCCGCAGCACGCGCAACCCGCCCAGGCGCTGCAGCGCTTCACCCTGTTGCAGCAGTTCGTAGATTTCCCCGGCCTGATACGGTGGCTCCGGCGGCGCCAGATCCAGCTCGTGGCGCGATTGGGAGATAAACTCGCCGAACCAGTGCTGGAAGTGTTCCGGCTGTTGCACCAGATCCAGCATCATCTGCCGTAAGGCGTCCACTTCCTGCGGCAGGATCTCCGCCGGGTGTTCGCGCAGTTTAACGTCCGGATCGCCGTAGCGTTTGCTGCCCAGCTCGCGTGCCAGCACGTAATCGGCGAAGCCGCTCACTAGCTCGCGGCCGTTCGGCGCGCGGAAGCCCACCGAGTAATTGAGCGCGTTTTCCAGCGCGTAGCCTTCATGCGGGAAGCCCGGCGGAATGTAGAGAATGTCGCCCGGCTCCATCTCTTCGTCGATGATGGCGTCGAACGGTTCGACCTGCAGCAGATCCGGGTGCGGGCAGTGCTGTTTCAGCGGCGTTTTTTCCCCGACGCGCCAGCGGCGGCGGCCAGTGCCCTGAATGATGAACACGTCGTACTGATCGAGGTGCGGGCCGACGCCGCCACCCGGCACCGAGAAGGAGATCATCAGGTCATCCATCCGCCAGTCCGGCAGCTGGCGGAACGGGCGCATCAGCGCGGCGGAAGGCTCATGCCAGTGGTCCACCGCCTGCACCAGCAGCGACCAGTTGTTTTCGCTCAGGTGATCGAAGCTCTCGAAGGGGCCGTGCGCAACCTGCCAACGGCCGTCCTGGTGGCTGACCAGGCGGCTGTCCACTTCGTTTTCCATCGCCAGCCCGGCCAGCTCATCCGGGGAGATCGGATCGATAAAGTTTTTGAAGCCGCGCTTCAGAATCACCGGACGCTTTTGCCAATAGCGTTGCAAAAAATCGTTCCAGTCCAGATCTAATTGATAATCCATGTTCTATTCCAGGATAGAGGAGTGAGCCTGAGTGCGATTATAACGGAAGTTTGGCCCCGTGGATCGGGGCCGCAGCGGCATAATTTACTCGTTGTGGTGGGTGTCGTGCTGGCGGGCGAAGGTGACCTGCATGCGCGCGCCGCCGAGCGGACTGTCGCTGATGACGATTTCGCCGTCGTATTGTTCGATGATCTCCGCCGCCACCGACAGGCCAAGGCCCTGGCCGGGGCGCAGGGTATCCACCCGCTGGCCGCGCTGGAAGATCAGCTGGCGCTTGCTTTCCGGGATGCCCGGGCCGTCGTCGTCGATGACGATGGTGAGATTTTTCTCTGAGTGCAGCGAGGTGATTTCCACGAACTCCAGGCAGTATTTGCAGGCGTTTTCCAACACGTTGCCCATCACTTCCATAAAGTCGTTCTTCTCGCCCATAAAGGTCACTTCCGGCGAGATATCCAGCGTGATCACCACCCCTTTGCGCTGGTAAACCTTGTTCAGCGCCACCACCAGGCTGTCGAGCAGCGCCGGCACCGAGTGGATCTCGCGCGTCAGCACCGTCTGGCCGGAGTTGATGCTGGCCCGGTGCAGGTAGTAACCGATTTGCTGAGAGATGCGCCCGATCTGATCCAGCATGATCGGCTCGGCTTCTTCGATGGTGGTCTGCTTGCCGCTGCGCAGCGAGCGCAGGGTGCTTTGCAGCACCGCCAGCGGCGTTTTCAGGCTGTGGGTCAGATCCGACAGGGTGGTGCGATATTTGGTGTAGCGCTGGCGCTCGTTGCGCACCAGAATGTTCAGATTGCGCACCAGCCCGCGCAGCTCGCTGGGCGGATTCTCATCCAGCTGATCGCGCTCGCCGTTCTCCAGTTCGCCCACCTGATTGACCAGCGCCTTGATCGGCCGTAGGCTCCAGTAGGCCGCCAGCCACAGCAGTGGCACCACCAGCAGCAGGTTGGCCAGCAGCACGTAGCTGAACCACTCCCACACCACGTCTGAGCGCTGCAGCTCCTGCGGAATGCTGTCGACCACCACGATGGTCAACGCCGGCAGCCGCGCCGTGGCGGCATAGGTGTTGACCGCCACCGAGTGCGTCAGCGCGTTCTGATCGGTATCGTCATAATTCTTCAGCTGATCCTGCGCTTTGGGGTTATCCCCCAGCACTTCGCTACTGATGCGGGTATCGGTGTCAATTTCGTAGAAGCCGGACTCTTCCAGCCATTCCTTGTTGATCAGCTTCTCCAGCTCCGGCACTTTGCGCTGGCTCCAGAGCAGGTTGCCCTTATCGTCGTAGATAAAGACCAGCGTCGGGAAGTTGAGATCGATATCGGGGGGGATGGCGATGGTGAGCTTGTTGTCTTTCCACTGCGCCAGGCTGAAGAACAGGTTGCTCTCGCCGCGCAGCAGGCGGAAGGCGGTCTTGTCGAAGCTGACGATGTAGCCGACGACCGCCACCAAACCGTAAGAGAGCGACAGCGCCAGGATCACCCCGGCGGTCGCCATCAGGAAGCGGGCGCGCAGCGAAAACGGTTTTTTATTCTTGTTGAACATCATGTTCACTTCGCGTCAAAACGATAACCCTGGCCACGTACCGTGGTGATCACTTCATGCGGGTATTCCGCCTGCACCTTTTTACGCAAACGTCCCATCAGCACGTCGATGGTATGGCTTTCGCGCAGCTCGGCGTCCGGGTAGAGCTGCAGCATCAACGAATCCTTGCTCACCACCTTGCCGGCGTTGCGGATCAGGGTCTCGATGATGGTGTATTCAAAAGCGGTCAGCTTGATCTGCCGATCGTTGACGCTCAGTTCGCGGCGCGACAGATCGATCTGGAACGGGGGCAGCACGATCACCTGCGAAGCCAGGCCGCTGTTGCGGCGCATCAGCGCCTGCATGCGGGCGATCACTTCTTCCAGGTGGAACGGCTTGGTGACATAGTCGTCGGCGCCGGCTTCCAGCACCGCCACTTTGTCCTGCCAGCTTTCGCGGGCGGTCAGCACCAGGATCGGCAGTTTGGTCTGGTGCGCGCGCCAACGGCGGATCAGGCTCAGGCCGTCTTCGCCCGGCAGGCCGAGATCGACGATGGCAATATCCGGCGCGTGTTCCTGCAGGAAATAATCGGCTTCCTTGGCGTCTTCGGCCGCGTCGACCTGATGGCCCATCTCGCGCATCTGAACGGAAAGGTGGTGGCGCAGCAAACCATTATCTTCAACAACCAGTACTCGCATGGCGAACTCCTGTGACTGTGCGGGTGAACGTCCTGTCACCCACGCGATAAAAGGGAACACGCTCTGCGGCGTGTCAGGGGATAACGCGGCCACCTGAACCATTTTGACAAAAAGTGCTGAGGCTATGGTAGGTATAACCCGCCCGGCTCGCAAGAGAACCGAAGCAATGTATTAAAATAAGCGTTATCAATTTGTTCGCCGACATTATCGACAAGTTCTGATAAACGTCGGATAAACAGCGACGGGGCAACGTTAAACGCAACTTAAACGCGCCAGGCATTGTCGCGAAAGCAAAATGTGAACCGGGGCGCTTGATAAGCTTTAAAGGTACTAATAAGGTATTATCGAGGTATCGGCATATTTTCTCAGGAGCGACGGATGAAGCAGTTAACCCAGGCAGAACGCATAGCGGGCGCACTTTACGGACAGATGCTGGGCGACGCGCTCGGCATGCCTTCCGAGCTGTGGCCGCGCGAGCGGGTTAAGCGCCATTTCGGTTGGATAGACGGTTTCCTTGATGGGCCGGCGGAGAACTCGGCCGCCTGCTACTTCAAGGCCGGGCAATATACCGACGATACCGCGATGGCGTTAGCGCTGGCCGATGCGCTGCGGGAAGCGAAAGGCGAGGTGGTGCCAGAGTTGATCGCCCGCAACGTGATCCGCTGGGTGGACAGTTTTGACGCCTTCAACAAGAACATTCTCGGCCCCAGTTCCAAACTGGCGCTGAGCGAGCAGAAAGCGGGAACGCCAATCGCCGAGTTGGAAAACAACGGCATCACCAACGGTGCGGCGATGCGCATTTCGCCTTTAGGCTGCGTGCTGCCGTCTGCGCCGCTGGAGGAGTTCTGTCAGCAGGTGTGGCTGGCCTCCAGCCCGACGCACAAATCTGACATCGCCGTCGCCGGGGCCGTCGCGATCGCTTGGGCGGTTGCGCGGGCGGTGGAGGGCGCGGACTGGGCCTCGATTCGCCTGGCGCTGCCGGGCGTGGCGGAGTATGCCCAGCGCCGTCAGGAGACGACGTTCAGCCCCTCGTTGGCGGCGCGTATCGCGCTGGCGTTTCAGGTGGTGGATGAAGCCAGCGATCCCGAGCAGGCCTCCGAGCGGGTGTATCAACTGATCGGCGCCGGGGTCAGCACCATCGAGTCGGTGCCGGCGGCGCTGGCGATGGTGCAGCTGGCGCAAACCGACCCTACCCGGTGCGCCGTGCTGTGCGCCAACCTGGGCGGCGATACCGACACCATCGGCGCGATGGCCACTGCGATTTGCGGCGCGCTGCATGGCGCAGAAGCGATCGAAGCCGGGTTGCTGGCGGAGTTAAAACGGATGAATCCGCTGGATATCGAGGCTTACGTTCAGGCGTTCGTGCGCTTTCGCCGCCGCCGGCAGGGCGAGGCATAACGGATCAGCTTTCGCTGGTAAACTCGTACATGTCGCTGCGGCAGAAGCTTTCGCTGTATTCGATCGGCTTCTTGCTGTGGTCGAACAGCGTTTGACGCACGATCAGCAGCGGCATCGGTTCTGATAATTGCAGCGCCCGGCGGATGTCGTCGTCGGCCATCGCCGCGCTGACCTGGCTGCGCAGCGATCCCATTTCGACGTTATTGCGCCGGAAGTAGTCGTACAGCGAGATGCCGATCTCGTCGACGTTGGCAATCGCCGCCACCACCACGTAGGACACCGCCACCGACATCGGCCGCCGATCGATCAAGTGAATGCGTTTGAGTGTGTAGATCGGCGTTCCGGCCGCCAGCTGCAGCTTTTCAGCCAGTTCAGCGCTGGCGGGTACCCGCTCGCGGCTGATCCATTGCGTATCTGGCCGGCGCCCCTGCTGTAACACCTCGCTCGAGAATCCTTTGACGTCTGCCAAAGAATAGAACAGCTTCGGTTCGGGCCGTTGCAGTTGGATAAAGGTGCCGTAACCGCGTGAACGGCCGATGAGGCCGTCCTGCTCGAGGCAGGCCAACGCTTTGCGTACCGTGATGCGCGAGATGCCGAGCCGTTCGGTGAACAGGCGCTCGCTGGGCAAAAAATCCCCCGCATTCAGCAATCCTTGATCGATAGCCTGGCGCACCGAGGCGTTGAAGCGCAAATACAGCGGCATCGCGCCCGCGCTGGCCAGATCCTGCTGCAGTTTGTCCAGCAGACGCTGGTTGGTCTCCTTGCTCATAGCCGACGGAAATCCTGTAGCCGCATTGCGATGGCTTATTTAAGGGGATTTCGCCGGGCAGCGCAACTGCCGCCGCCAAGAGGGGAAATGGGGTAGAGTAGTGTGCAATCGCCTTAAGCTCGGAGAAACAGACTGCCCATGAGTGATCACCCACCCTACGCGGATGACGCGGCAATCCTGGCCGCCTTCGCGCAGCAGCGGCAACAAGGCCTGACCCGGCGCTCGGCGCTGCATCAGGCTCTGTTGCAACTGATTGCCGCCGGAGAACTGCCCTGGCGGGCGAAGCTGCCGCCGAGCCGTGCGTTGGCGGCCCGGCTGACGGTGGCGCGCGACACGGTGGAACAGACCTACGCGCGGCTGGAGGCTGAGGGGTTCATCAGCCGAACGGTGGGGCGCGGCAGCTTTGTGCGTTATCGTAGTGACACGCTGCTCGGCCGTGAACTGCTGACGACGGCGACGGGGCAAGAGGCGCGGCTGGCGGAGCGCGAGCTGAGCGATCGCGGCCGGGCGCTGCTGGCGGTCAGCCATACGCCGCACACCTGCCGCCAGGCTTCGCTGACGCCTTCGCTGGCGGACCTGCGGGCGTTCCCCATCGAGCAATGGCTGCAGCAGGAAAAGCAGGCGCTGCGGCGGCACGGCGAGCGATTATTGGGGTATGCCGATCCGCAAGGGCTGCCGGAGCTGCGCGCGGAGATCGCGCACTATCTGCAGCGGGAGCGGGGCGTCAAGGCGACGGCGGAACAGGTGATCGTGGTCACCAGCTCTCAGCAGGCGTTGGCGTTGTGTACGCAGGTGCTGTTCGATCCCGGCGATGCGGTATTCGTCGAAGAGCCGGGTTACCAGGGGGCAAAAAAACTGGTGCAGTCGGCGGGGCTGCAGGCGCGGCCGATCGGCATCGATGAACAAGGGCTGGACGTCGGGCAGTTGATGCAGGCTTCGGGCGGCGGGCGGGGCGTTTACATCACGCCGTCCCATCATTACCCGCTGGGGTATTCGCTGAGCCTCGAGCGGCGGCTGGCGCTGTTGCAGTGGGCGCAGCGCTGCCGGGCCTGGATCATCGAAGACGACTACGACGCCGAGTTCAACTACGACCGGCAAACCAAGGCGGCGCTGCAGGGACTGGACAGCGGCGGGCGTACGCTGTACATCGGCACCTTCAGCAAGACGCTGTTTCCGGGGCTGCGCATCGGTTTCATGATCGCGCCGCCTCAGTTGGTGCGGCCATTGGTCGCCGCCAGGCAGTTTCAGGACGGCTACACGTCGGCGCTGGCGCAGATGACGCTGTTCCACTTCCTGCACGAGGGCGGCTACGCTGAGCATCTGCGCAATATGCGCACGCTGTACAAAGCGCGGCTGGACGTGCTGTACGACGCGGTGCATCGTCACCTTGCTGCCTGGACGCGTCCGGCGCTGCCGCAGGGCGGGCTGCAGCTGGTTTGCCCGTTGGCGGATGCGGCGACGGAGCGGCGGCTGGTGGCGGCGGCCGCCGAAAGGGGGATACGGCTGTACGGCCTGGCGGACTTCTACACCGGCACACCGCAGCGCGGGGCGTTGGTGCTCGGCTTCTCGGCCTATACGCCGGATGAGATCGTGCGCTTTATCGCCACGCTGGCGCAGGTGTTCAACGCGCTGCCGGTGGAAAGCGATGGCTAAAATTGGTCTGCTCTGTGTTTCAGATTGGTCCGTATTGTACTGCCGCCATGCGGTGTATTCTGCCGCTATCCGATTATTTCCCTAATGGAAATAATATCTTACACCGTGAGGCGCTATGAACCCATCAAATCGTGAAGTGACTATCCGCAGAATCAATGGCGACGACAGAGCGCAATGGCTGGCGCTCTGGCAGGGCTATCTCGACTTCTACCGCGCCGACGTGGCGCCGCAGGTGACCGATCGCACCTTCGAACGGTTGGGGCAGGATGAACAGGTGTACGGGCTGGTGGCGGAGGATGCCGACGGCCAGCTACTGGGGCTGATGAACCTGGTGTTCCACCCGTCCACCTGGAGCGCAGTCGGCTATTGTTATATCGAAGATCTCTATGTGTCGCCGCAGGCGCGCGGCCATAAGGTGTCGGAAAAGCTGTTCGAACAGGCGTACCGATTGGCAGAGACGCGCGGCAGCGATCGGGTCTACTGGATGACCCAGGAGTACAACGCGCCGGCGCGCTCGCTGTACGACAAAATCGGCAGAAGAAGCTCGTTTATCGTTTATACCCGTTAACCGCA
This sequence comes from Serratia bockelmannii, assembly GCF_051803255.1. NCBI lineage: Bacteria > Pseudomonadati > Pseudomonadota > Gammaproteobacteria > Enterobacterales > Yersiniaceae > Serratia > Serratia bockelmannii. The sequence goes on from NZ_CP196512.1 coordinate 2,097,136, forward strand.
GGAGGCGTGTATGGCAATGAATCGTTATGGTCAGCCGATTGGCGAACCGATGCCGGATTGGCAGCCGGCTCGCCGTCCGGGCGGCGCGACGCTCGGCGGGCGTTTCTGCTCGCTGGCGCCGCTCGAGCCGCAGCGGGATTACGCCGCGCTGTTCGAGGCGTTTCAACTGGCGCCGGACGGCCGCGACTGGACCTATCTGTCTATCGAGCGGCCCGATACGCCGGCGGCGATGCTGCAGCATCTGGAAACGCTGCAGGCCAACCCGACGCTGGTTAATCTGACGGTGTTCGACGCCGCCAGCGACGCGCCGGTGGGCACGGTGGCGCTGATGCGCATCGACGAGGCCAATGGCGTGCTGGAGATCGGCCACGTCAGCTGGTCGCCGTTGATGAAACAGCGCTCCAGCGCCACCGAGGCTATCGCGCTGCTGCTGCGCTATGCCTTCGACACGCTGGGCTACCGCCGCTGCGAGTGGAAGTGCGACAGCCATAACGCGCCCTCCCGCCAGGCTGCGCTGCGCTTTGGCTTTCGCTACGAGGGTAACTTCCGCTATGCGGTGATCGTCAAGGGGCGCAGCCGGGATACCGACTGGTTCGCCATCACCGCCGACCGGTGGCCGACGGTACGACAGGCGCTGGCGCGCTGGCTGAGCGCGGACAACTTCGATGCGCAGGGGCGGCAGATAGCTCGGCTGCAGGTGTTGCGCGGCGAATAATAAGCAAAAAGGCGGCCCACGGGCCGCCTTTTTATCGGGCTAAAGCGCTTACTTCAGCTCGTCGACTAGGGTAGTGGCGCGGCCGATGTAGTTGGCAGGGGTCATCGCCTTCAGACGGGTTTTCTCTTCTTCCGGCAGCGCCAGGCCATCGATGAACGCCTGCATGCCGGCAGCGTCCACGCGCTTGCCGCGGGTCAGCTCTTTCAACTTCTCGTAAGGCTTCTCGATGCCGTAGCGGCGCATCACGGTCTGGATCGGCTCGGCCAGCACTTCCCAGTTGTGATCCAGTTCGTCCAGCAGGTGTGCCTGGTTCACTTCCAGCTTGCTGATGCCTTTCAGGGTGGCCTGGTAGGCGATCAGCGCATAGCCCAGGCCCACGCCCAGGTTACGCAGCACGGTGGAATCGGTCAGGTCGCGCTGCCAACGGGAGACCGGCAGTTTGCCCGCCAGGTGGCCCAGCACGGCGTTGGCCAGGCCCAGGTTGCCTTCGGAGTTTTCGAAGTCGATCGGGTTGACCTTGTGCGGCATGGTGGAAGAACCGATTTCGCCGGCGATGGTCTTCTGCTTGAAGTGGTTCAGGGCGATGTAGCCCCAGATGTCGCGGTCGAAGTCGATCAGAATGGTGTTGAAACGCGCTACGCAGTCGAACAGCTCGGCGATGTAGTCATGCGGCTCGATCTGGGTGGTGTACGGGTTCCAGGTGATGCCGAGCGAGGTCACGAACGCTTCGCTGAACTGATGCCAGTCCACTTCCGGGTAAGCGACGATGTGGGCGTTGTAGTTGCCGACAGCGCCGTTGATTTTACCCATGATCTCCACGCGCTCCAGCTGGCGGTATTGGCGCTCCATGCGGTAAGCCACGTTGGCGAACTCTTTGCCGACGGTCGACGGGGTCGCCGGCTGGCCATGGGTGCGCGACAGCAGCGGGATATCGCGGTATTCCAGCGCCAGCCCTTTCAGCGCATCGATGATTTTACGCCAGTAAGGCAGCACCACGTCCTGACGAGCGCTTTGCAGCATCAGCGCGTGCGACAGGTTGTTGATGTCTTCGGAGGTGCAGGCGAAGTGGATGAACTCGGACACCGCGTGCAGCGCAGGCACCGCCGCCACTTTTTCCTTCAGGAAATACTCGACCGCTTTCACGTCGTGGTTGGTGGTGCGCTCGATGGTTTTGATACGCTGAGCGTCTTCTTCGTTGAATTCAGCGACGATTTTGTCGAGGAAAGCGTTTGCGTCGGCGTCAAAAGCGGGAACTTCCTTGATTTCTGCGCAGGCGGCCAGTTTTTGCAGCCAACGTACTTCAACCTGTACGCGGAATTTCAGCAGACCGTATTCGCTGAAAATGGGGCGCAGTGCGCTGACTTTATCACCGTAGCGTCCATCAACGGGGGAAACGGCGGTCAGTGAGGATAATTCCATCGGTAGCAACTCCTGGGATCGATTAACAATGAGCAACGATATTTTGCGCCTGCTTGAACAGACGATTACGGGAAAACATTAACTGCAGGCGGCTGCCGCCAACCTGTTGCCACAGCACGGCGGCGCGAATGCCGGCCAGCAGCGTGGCGCGAACCTTGGCCTGCACCTGCGGGTTCTGCAAGATAGCCGGCGAGCCGGTTACCTGGATACGCGGCCCGAGCGGGCTGACCACGTCGACGTAAATGCCGGCCAGCGCGCTGATGATGGTGTCTGACTCAAGATCGAAGTGCGCCAGCTGGCGTTCGAGTTGGCCGAGGCGTTCACCGAGCGTGTTCATCGCCTGTTTGTTGGCGTTGAGCTTGCGCTCCAGCACCATCAGGCTGATGGTGTAGCGGGTCAGTTCCGCGCCCGGCCCTTTGTTGTTGGCGTTAAGCACGCCCATCAGGGTTTCGAGGCCGACCATCAAATTGCGCTCCTCGCCGCCGAACACCGCCAGCGTGGAGGGCGGGTCCATCTGCAGCAGGCTTTTCAGCGAGGTCTGAAAGGCTTCGCGATTGCATTGCCCTTCGTGGGCCAGCTGCTGAACCAAACGCGCCGCCTGGCTGATGCCCGCCATGGCCAGCGTGATGTCATAATAATTCTTCGCCACGAATACTCCTGTAAACGCTGTGAACGGTACATGGCTTACTGCATAAGGTTGTGTGTATCGCCAGGGTAACGGCGGCGGCCGCGAACGGGAACGATCGGGCGTGGCTGTAACAACGATGACAACGAATGCCGCGGATCATGCCACAAAATCGAGGGTAAACCCAGCGTCTAATACGCCTGCGGCAAGGCGGATGCGCCGTGCGGCGCAGAACTGCGCAAATAGGCGGCGAAAATCGCCGGCGCGGCGGTGCGAACTTATTGTTGCGGCGACAAATAAAGTGCGGTGGCTGCATCTATACTGCCAACGTGAACCCTTAAATAAAGACCTCTATATGCACGTAAAAAACAAGCAGCCACTGCCGGCGGTAACGCTGGCGGCCATCGGCGTGGTGTACGGCGATATCGGTACCAGCCCGCTGTATACCTTGCGCGAATGCCTGACGGCGGAGGAGGGCATCACCCTGACGCCGGCCTCGATTTACGGCTTTTTGTCGCTGATTTTCTGGCTGCTGACGCTGGTGGTGTCAATTAAGTACATTTGTTTTGTGATGCGTGCCGACAACGACGGCGAGGGAGGCATTCTGACACTGATGTCGCTGGCGATCCGCAAGCTGGATGCACGCTGGGTACCGGCGGCGGTGCTGATCGGGCTGGTGGGCGGCAGCTTCTTTTACGGCGACGGGGTGATCACTCCGGCCATTTCGGTGCTCTCGGCCATCGAGGGGCTGCAGATTATCGCCCCCGAGCTGGACAGCTTTATCGTGCCGCTGTCGCTGCTGGTGCTAACCGCGTTGTTCGCGATCCAAAAGCGCGGTACCGGCAGCGTCGGCAAATTGTTCGCCCCGGCGATGGTTATCTGGTTCCTGACACTCGCGCTGCTGGGCATCGGCGGCATTCTGCATCACCCCGGCGTGCTGCGGGCGCTGAACCCTTACTGGGCGGTGAATTTCTTCCTCGAATACAAGGCGGTGTCATTCTTTGCGCTGGGCATGGTGGTGCTGTCGGTCACCGGTGCCGAAGCGCTGTACGCCGATATGGGCCACTTCGGTAAAAAGCCGATTCGTCTGGCGTGGTTTACGCTGGTGGCGCCGGCGCTGGTGTTGAACTACTTCGGCCAGGGAGCGCTGTTGCTGGCCAATCCGGCGGCGATCAACAACCCGTTTTTCCTGCTGGCGCCGACCTGGGCGCTGCTCCCGCTGCTGGTGATTGCCACGCTGGCGACGGTGATCGCCTCGCAGGCGGTGATCTCCGGCGTGTTCTCGCTGACGCGCCAGGCGGTGCGGCTGGGCTACCTGCCGCCGATGCGTATCATCTATACCTCCGATCAGGAATCCGGGCAGATTTACATTCCGGTGGTGAACTGGCTGCTGTTCGCAGCGGTGCTGATCGTGATTATCAGTTTCAAACACTCCAGCAACCTGGCGTCGGCTTACGGCATCGTGGTGACCGGCACCATGCTGCTGTCGTCGATTTTGCTGAGCATTGTGGCGGTGAAAAACTGGGGCTGGCCGCGCGCGTTGGGCGGGCTGATGCTGCTGGTCATGCTGTGCATCGACGTACCGCTGTTCGGTGCCAACCTGATCAAGCTGGCGACCGGCGGTTGGCTGCCGGTGGCGCTTGGGCTGACGATTCTGCTGATCATGCTGACCTGGAAGACCGAGCGTTCGCGCCTGATCCGCCGGTTGCGCGACAATCAGGAAGGGCTGAGCGCGCTGATCGAGTCGCTGGAGAAAGCGCCGCCGAAGCGGGTGCCGGGCACCGCGGTGTTTATGGAGCGCACACCGCATGCGGTGCCGCTGGTATTGTTGCACAACCTGAAGCACAACAAGGTGTTGCATGAGCGTGTGGTGCTGCTGACCATCGTCACCACCGACATGCCGTACGTGCACAACGTGCAGCGGGTGGCGATTGAACAGCTGTCGGCGAGCTTTTGGCGGGTGGTGGCAAGCTACGGCTGGCGCGAGACGCCCAACGTGACGGACATCCTTTATCGCTGCGGGCTGGAGGGGATGAGCTTCACCATGAACGAGACCTCGTTCTTCATGTCGCGCGATACGCTGGTATTGGGCAAGCGCCCCTGGTATCTGCGCGTGCGTGGCAAGGTATTTCAGCTGTTGCAGCGCAACGCGCTGAGGGCGCCGGATCTGTTCGAAATCCCGCCGAATCGGGTGATTGAACTGGGGGCACAGGTGGAATTTTGAATAAAAAAAAACGCTGCGGTAAACGCAGCGTTTTTCTTGTATGCAAAAACCCCCAGCTAGGCTGGGGGTTCCGTAAAGCTTTCAGCTTTGAGCCAGTTATAAAGACCCCTTTTGATTTGTTAAAACAGTTTGCGGTCTGGCAACTGCGAACGTTCAACAAGAAATCAAAAGGGGGTCCCTATGAGGGACGAAAAGAGCTTAGCGCACACGCGCTGGAACTGTAAATATCACATAGTATTTGCGCCGAAGTACCGAAGACAGGTGTTCTACGGGGAAAAGCGCAGAGCAATTGGCAGTATCTTAAGAAAGCTTTGTGAATGGAAAAGCGTGAATATTCTGGAGGCGGAATGTTGTGTGGATCACATCCATATGCTTCTGGAAATTCCCCCCAAGATGAGTGTATCGGGGTTTATGGGGTATCTGAAGGGCAAGAGCAGCCTGATGCTTTATGAGCAGTTTGGGGATTTGAAGTTCAAATACCGTAACAGGGAGTTTTGGTGTCGAGGGTATTACGTTGATACGGTGGGTAAAAATACAGCCAAGATACAAGAATACATAAAGCACCAACTGGAAGAGGATAAGATGGGTGAGCAGTTGTCGATCCCCTATCCAGGTAGCCCGTTTACGGGTCGGAAGTAACCGATAGAAGCAAATGTCAGATCGCGATGCGCCTGTTAGGGCGCAGCTGGCAAGAGAGCCTTATAGGCGCATATGAAAAACCTCCGGCTATGCCGGAGGATATTTATTGCGACAGACGAATTATGCCAGGCGCTGTTCGATAATGCCGCCGCCGAGGCAGATTTCGCCCTGATAGAACACCGCCGACTGGCCGGGGGTGACGGCGGAGACCGGCTCGTCGAAACGCACTTCGATGCGCTCGCCGTCGAGTGGGGTCACGGTGCAAGGGATGTCCTGCTGGCGATAGCGGGTCTTCACCGTACAGCGGAACGGGCCGGTCAGCGGCAGACGATCAACCCAGTGCAGCTGCTGCGCGATAAGGCCGACGGACATCAGACGCGGGTGATCGTGCCCCTGCGCGACCACCAGCACGTTGTTGGCCACGTCTTTATCCACCACGTACCACGGATCTTCGCTGCTGTCTTTCATACCGCCGATGCCCAGCCCTTTGCGCTGGCCCAGGGTGTGATACATCAGGCCCTGGTGTTCGCCGACGGTCTGGCCGTCGACGCTGACGATCGGGCCCGGCTGCGCCGGCAGGTAGCGGCCGAGGAAGTCGCGGAATTTACGTTCGCCGATAAAGCAGATACCGGTGGAGTCTTTCTTCTTGGCGGTGACCAGCTCCAGTTGCTCGGCGATGCGGCGCACCTCCGGCTTCTCCAACTCCCCGACCGGGAACAGGCTTTGCGCCACCTGCTCGTGGCTCAGGGTATAGAGGAAGTAGCTCTGATCTTTGTTGCCGTCGACGCCGCGTAGCAGGCGGCTCTTGCCATCCACGTCCTGGCGACGCACGTAGTGGCCGGTGGCGATAAAATCGGCCCCCAGATCTTCGGCGGCAAACTCCAGGAAGGCTTTGAATTTGATCTCTTTATTGCACAGGATGTCCGGGTTCGGCGTGCGGCCGGCCTTGTACTCTTCCAGGAACAGCTCAAACACGTTGTCCCAGTATTCCGCCGCGAAGTTCACCGTGTGCAGTTCGATGCCCAGCTTGTCGCAGACCGCTTGCGCGTCGGCCAGATCGGTCGCGGCGGAGCAGTACTCTTCGTCGTCGTCTTCTTCCCAGTTTTTCATGAACAGCCCAGCGACCTGATAGCCCTGTTGCTGTAACAGATAGGCGGTAACGGAGGAGTCGACGCCGCCGGACATACCGACGATTACTTTTTTCTGGCTGTTGTCTGACATGGGGATCTCACGAACTTGAACACGAACCGTGCTGATAAAAACAAGCGCAGGATTTTACCACGTTGGCCGCGCCGGCGCACTGGTCATCTTGTGCTGCTCGGCGCCCTTAAAACGGCCAGGCGAAGCTGCCGACCAGCGACAGCGGATAGCGCTCCGGCTGCTGGTAGCTGCGAATGCTCTCCGCCACCAGCGCGGAACGCAGGTTGGGCGCCTGCAAAATCTCGTCGGCGCTCAGCCACAGGCAGCGATCGATGTCGCTGTCGTGCGGCTCGGTCGGCAGCGGCTGTTCCAGCTCGATAACGAAGCAAAAACGCAGAAACGGCGTGCGATCCGGCGCTATCCACTGGTGCAGGCGCAGGAACGCCTGCGGCGTGGCGCGGATACCGGTCTCTTCCCACAGCTCGCGCTCGGCGGCCTGCACCAGCGTCTCGTCGGCCTCCAGGTGGCCGGCCGGCTGGTTCCACAGCGCTTTGCCGTTGATGGTCTCTTCGACCACCAAAAATTTGCCGGCGGCGTGTACCACGCAGGCCACAGTGACGTGCGGTTTGAACATGCGGTCTCCTTACAGCGGTTTGTCGATGCGCCGGTAGATGTCGTCCAGCTCGGCGATGCGGGTGCGATAACTTTGCAGCAGGCAGGCGGTATCGCCGCCGCACCGCTGGCGTTTTGCCAGCCAGGCCTGCTGGCTGTCCTGCATCGCGCCACGCGCGCCCATGGCGAACAGGCCGCGCAGGAATTGGTACTTGGTGGCCATTTGCACATCCAAATCGTTCAGCGTGCGGTTGGCGCAGATGGCTTGCTCATCGCGGTTTGCTGCCTTGGCGCAGTCGAAGCTGGCGGCCTGGGCCGCGAACGGGGCCGCCAGAGCGGCGAGCAGCAGCGCGATCGGCGTGGATTTCATGGCGCCTCCATCAGTTATCGGTCTACAGGGAATCGATGCTTTTCCATTCACCAGGCTGCAGTGAACCCAGCGAAAGATTACCCATACTGTAGCGAATCAGGCGCAGGGTAGGGAACCCGATATGCGCCGTCATGCGACGCACCTGGCGGTTTCGCCCTTCGAATAGGGTGATTTTCAGCCAACTGGTGGGGATGGATTTACGCTCGCGGATCGGCGGGTTGCGCGGCCATAGCCACTGAGGCTCGGCCACCAACTCAACACCGGCGGGTAGCGTCGGGCCGTCTTTCAGCGTGACGCCGCTGCGCAATGGCGCCAGATCGCTCTCCTGCGGCGCGCCCTCGACCTGCACATAATAGATTTTGCCGGTGCGCTTGCCCGGCTGGGTGAGCTGCGCCTGCAGCTGTCCGTCGTTGGTCAGCACCAGCAGCCCTTCGCTATCGCGATCCAGACGCCCGGCGGCGTAAACGTCGGGGAAGGGGATGTACTCTTTCAGCGTGGCGCGGCCGGCTTCATCGGTGAACTGCGGCAGCACGTCGAAGGGCTTGTTGAATAACACAATTCGACGCGGCCCCTTCGGCGCGGCGGGTTTGGCGGCATTCGGCTTGCTGAATCGTTTAACGTTGTGATTTCTAACAGAGAATTTTTTCATAACAGTTGAGATTACGGATGATAAGCGCATTATAACCGAATCCGTTTCGGATTGGCGCGGACCGAATATTCAAGTAGTATCTACACGCATCTTACAAAGCATTAACAAAATTGCGCTTGAAGGAGAGGTTGATGGAAAGCAAAGTAGTTGTTCCGGCAGAAGGTAAAAAAATCACGGTTGACGCCCAGGGTAAACTGGTTGTTCCTCATAACCCGATCATCCCGTTCATCGAAGGCGACGGCATTGGCGTTGACGTGACTCCTGCCATGATCCACGTGGTTGATGCGGCCGTTAAAAAGGCTTACCACGGCGAACGTAAAATCTCCTGGATGGAAATCTACACCGGCGAAAAATCTACCCACGTTTACGGTAAAGACGTGTGGCTGCCGGACGAAACTCTGGACCTGATCCGCGACTACCGCGTCGCCATCAAAGGCCCCCTGACCACCCCGGTCGGCGGCGGCATCCGTTCTCTGAACGTGGCCCTGCGCCAGCAGCTGGACCTGTACGTGTGCCTGCGCCCGGTGCGTTACTACCAGGGCACTCCAAGCCCGGTGAAACAGCCTGAGCTGACCGACATGGTGATCTTCCGCGAAAACGCCGAAGACATCTACGCCGGCATCGAGTGGAAAGCCGGCTCCGCCGAAGCGGACAAAGTGATCAAATTCCTGCGCGACGAAATGGGCGTGAAGAAAATCCGCTTCCCAGAGCAGTGCGGTATCGGCGTGAAGCCATGCTCCGAAGAAGGGACCAAGCGTCTGGTGCGTGCGGCGATCGAATACGCCATCACCAACGACCGCGACTCCGTGACCCTGGTTCACAAAGGCAACATCATGAAGTTCACCGAAGGTGCCTTCAAGGATTGGGGCTATGAGCTGGCGCGCGAAGAGTTCGGCGGCGAGCTGATCGACGGCGGCCCATGGCTGAAGATCAAGAACCCGAACACCGGCAAAGAGATCGTGGTTAAAGACGTGATCGCCGACGCCTTCCTGCAGCAAATCCTGCTGCGCCCGGCGGAATACGACGTGATCGCCTGTATGAACCTGAACGGCGACTACATCTCCGACGCCCTGGCGGCCCAGGTTGGCGGCATCGGTATCGCGCCGGGCGCCAACATCGGCTCCGACTGCGCGCTGTTCGAAGCGACTCACGGCACCGCACCGAAGTACGCCGGCCAGGACAAAGTGAACCCAGGCTCCATCATCCTGTCCGCAGAGATGATGTTGCGCCACATGGGCTGGTTCGAAGCGGCTGACCTGATTGTTAAAGGCATGGAAGGCGCAATCGCTGCCAAGACCGTGACCTACGACTTCGAACGCCTGATGGAAGGCGCTAAACTGCTGAAATGTTCAGAGTTTGGCGACGCTATCGTTAAACACATGTAAGTGTGTTCAGCGCTTGAATGAGAGCGGGAGCCTTAGGGCTCCCGTTTTTTATGGTTCAAATATGAGTGAGGTATCGGACAGGCTCAGCGAGCGGCGTTAGCCGATTCACGCACGACCAGCACCGGGCAATTGGCGTGGCGGACGACGGCGGTGGCATTCGAGCCGAGGAGGTAAGTCATTGCAGAAGGGCGGTTGGAACCCATCACAATAATCTCCGCGTTAAGCGCATCAGCGAGTTCCAGGATCTGATCTTTGGGATCGCCGACGGCCACATGGGTGGTCACTCTATCCTCGGGAACGCTGAATTGTTTCGCCGCTTTTGCCAGCCCCTCGGTCGCTACCGCAATAGTTTCATCTTTGGTTTCCACCGCCGCGGTGGCGGCAAAGCCGAAGGCCGCGTAGGTGGCGCGAGACGGGATCACCGCCAGGAAATGGACGTGGGAGTCTTCGAGCCTGGCGAGCGCATTGACATGCGGGATGACCTGCTGTGTTAATTCCGGCTCGGTAATATCCACGGGAACCAAAATAGTTTTGTACATACTCCCTCCTTATCGTTATCAAATAACTCCACTTCTTGGATTATAGCCGTTCGACGCCGGGAAAGGGGAGATCCGTATGGCAAACCTGAGAACGTTGTCTGCTGAAATGTCAGGTGGTTATCGACGTTCTCATTAAACGCGGGCAGGCACGGTTGGTGTTTGAGTTGGGAGGGAGCCATGGGCTCCCTAGGTTTTAGCGGGCTAAGATTATCGGAACCTTAATGAGGGATCTCTGAAACCTCTTTGACTTCCGTCTTGTTGATTTGCTGTTTAACGCCATTGGCATCGGTATAACCGAGCAAACCGGCAGAGGTTTCTTTCGGTTTACCGTCACTGATGAGCGTTCGGCCATCGTGGGTATGAATAGCGTAGCTGGTGCGTGTGCAGCCTGACAGTGTGGCGATAGCAACCAGGGCGATCGCGGGAAGAACAAGCGCTTTTTTCATTTGAAGCTCCTTTTAGTTATCCAACTCACTCATGTTTGCAATCTGGTCTCGATTGATCTGTTCCGTTTTGCCCGTTTCTGCATTTCGGTAGGAGACTAACCCGGTATCTTTATCGACTTGAGGCTTGCCGTCGGTGACAATAGTCTTGCCATCCGTTGTTTTAATCGCCTGATTGGAAGCGCAGCCCGCCATGAACATCACCGTGGTCGCAGTAAGAAGCGCGGCAAAGAGTCGTTTACTTTTCATACTTACCATCCTGGTTACTTAAATGAATTTAATGGCAGGAAAGTAAGTATAGGCAGAATCTCCAGATTGCTAGCGTTAAAAGTGCTTTTAATGCGATAAAAAATTAAGAATTTCTTAATTTATTGATGGAGTGATTGCCCATTCGAGGGGTGTCGATAAGTCATGGCCTTCAGGCGTACGGCCCGCCGATGGGGTTAGAGTTTCATATCATCATCTACTCACGATTTTCCGCGCGCCAGAGCTTGATGTCATTGGCGGTTTTACGTGAATTCTGTATAAGTATTGACCGGGGGTCTTGTCAAATACCACGTTGATTTGGCTGATAATCATCCATAAGGACAGGGATATGAAAATTACGCATTCAGGCTACAAAACCGGCGCCGCCATATTATTGGCGGGAATGTTCGCACTGGCATTAACGGGGTGTGCCAAGAGTACTGCCCCCAGCCAAAGCAATCCGGAAAATAAAAAGGTTGACGATCTTTTCGCCAATCTTGGCGACCCAAAGGCGCCGGCACCGGGAAAAGAGAAAGAACGCTATATCGCCCAGTTGCAGGCCGTGATTCAAAGCCATTTGAAAGATGCCGAAGCCTACTCGGGCAAGCGTTGCACATTGCGTATCACGCTGGCGCCGGACGGTATGCCAATCGGTGTTCGAACTGAAGGAGGCGATCCGGATCTTTGCCGCGCCGCCATGAAGGCAATTGCCGATTCGCGCTTCCCTAAGCCGCCGACGGCAGAGGCCCATAATGCGTTCCAAATTATCACGTTGCAACTGCGTCCTTAAGCAGCTAGATGAAATAAGGGGTTGGTATAACGCAGTGTTTTGCAGCGGGATCTTTTAGTAAAAAATTTAGGTGTTCACGTGACTTCCACCAGCCTGTGCGGCTGGTGGATTTAGATTTAAGTCTTTATTGTCCGTCTTAGTTTTAAGCAAGATGCGCCTTTGTATTCGCATTGGCCAAATATTTGGTAACCCAGATGTTGAGCTATTTTAACGGAAGGCCGATTGTTTTCACCGATAAGGCAAACTGTTTGAGCGGGTGATAACGTGCTGTCAATCCATTGATGCGCTGCGGCAGCCGCTTCTTGCGCGACTCCCTGACCTTGGGCCTCCCGGGCAATAATCCATGCGGCTTCAGGGCTCCCATCGAAGTCATTGCCCAGACCCCGATGAAAATCCGCCAACCCGGTCTCGCCCAGGAACTGTCCGTCCACTTTGCGAAATATGGCGAACAGCCCATAGCCGAAAACCGACCAGTGGCCAATATAGCGCAGTAGTCTATTCCAACCGTCTTCAGGTGAAAGATTGGGGGCGCTGATAAATTTGAACAGTTCCTTATCTGTAAACATGGCATACCAGGCATCGAAATCGGCCAGGTTGTGAGGACGTAATATCAACCGTTCGGTTTCGATGTGCACGGCAGGGAGTAAAGGCATAACGGTTCCTTTTCTGCGTTGCAGCGTATCGTAATGTTACCCTGAGAGAACGAGCGATAATTTCCCGTCTTGGCGCGCAGATGACAAGGTTACGGCTAAGGTGCGGGCAAGCTCTTTGTCGCAAATCACTTTATCATTGGGTTTAACGCGCCGGCTACTTGTTTGGTATTACCGATACATCATCGCGCTCACGCGCTCGGCCCGATCTTTAAAACCGTTGCTGCGCATCGTTACCACATAGTAGCGATAGTGATGTTTCTGTGCGTATTCGCGCACCAGATCTTCGGCGAACAGGCCGCTGAAGGTGACGGTGGTGACGAATGTCAGCCCTTTCACTTCGTAGGTGCTGATCTCTTGCGGGGTGCCGATATACGGCGGCGGGAACACGGTTTTGTGGAACTGGCAGCCCGCCAGCAGCAGGGTAAACAGCAGGGCGGCGGAGATTTGCGGTATTCTCATCGGGAAAAGCTTTCCTTCCTTGGCGTGTGTTTTAGTAACTCTATAATAGGATTACAAAATTCGGCGGGGATGTAAAAGTTATCCCGCTTCGGTTGCCGTTTCGTTGAAGCGGTGTCGCCGTCACCCATCAGAATGAAGGGGTAAACATGTTTGTTCGTCTTGCCACTGAAACCGATGCCGCAGCCCTGATCGCCCTCGACAGCGTCGCCGAAGACGAGCCGCAGCGCACGGCGCAGATCCGCACCTGGTGCGCACAGAGTGTCTGCTATCTTGCCGAAGAACGGGGCGTGGTGATGGGCTACGGTGTGCTGCACTATCACTTCTTCGGCTGCGGCTTTGTCGAGATGCTGATGGTCGGCGAGCGCTATCGCCGCCGGGGCGTCGGGCAGGCGCTGATTGCGGCGTTGAAATCCCATTGCCGACATCCGAAGCTGTTCACCTCCACCAATCGTTCCAACCTGCCGATGCAGCGGCTGCTGTTGAACGCCGGGTTTGTCGCCAGCGGCCAAATTGACAATCTCGATGACGGCGACCCGGAGCAGGTCTTTTTCATCCCGCAGCGCTAATACAGCCGGACATCGACCGCCTGCTGTTGCAGCCAGGTGCTGACGTAACCATAAGCGGCATAGAAGGCCAGCAGCGCGAAGAGCAGCACGGAAAGCGAGGCCAAAAACTTGACGTCGCCGTGCTTTGACAGCTGATAGGCGCAATAGATAAAGGCTAACAGGCACAGCAGAGTGAAGGCGATAGCCAGCGTGGCGTAAAAAATAAGCATAACGAAACCCGTTCTTCCTTGTAAGCGCGGCAAGGATACCACAGACAAAAAAAGGGGCCCAATTGGGCCCCTGTGTGATTCGCTGCGAGAGGGTTACTCCGCCGCCGCGTCGGGATGATTTTTGCCTTCCTCGATGAATTCTTCGTCGATCTCTTCGATGTTCTCCTCGCTGTCGCGGCCGGACAGGATGTTCCAGCAGGCGATGAACAGCGCGGCGATCAAGGGCCCGATGACGAAGCCGTTGATGCCGTAAATCTCCATGCCGCCCAGGGTGGAGATCAGGATCAGGTAGTCCGGCATTTTGGTGTCTTTGCCTACCAGCAGTGGGCGCAGAATGTTGTCCACCAGGCCGATCACCACCACGAAGAATACCACCAGGAAAATGGCTTTCCACAGCATGCCGGTGGCGAAGAAGTAGATCACCGCCGGTACCCAGATGATGGCGGAGCCCACGGCCGGGATGATCGACAGGAACGCCATCAGCGCGCCCCACAGCAGGCTGCCGTCGATGCCGGTAAAGTAAAATGCCAGCCCGCCGAGCGCACCTTGCACCACGGCGACCACCACCGTGCCCTTGACGGTGGCGCGGGAGACGGCGGCGAACTTCACGAACAGGTGGTGCTTCACGTGCTGGGAGAGCGGCAGCGCTTCGAGCGCCAGGTTCACCAGATAGGGGCCGTCTTTCAGCAGGAAGAACAGCAGGTAGAGCATCACGCCGAAGCCGACGACGAAGTTGAAGGTGCCTTTGCCGATCAGGAAGACGCTGCCCGCCAGATATTGCCCGCCCTTGAGCGCCACGTCGGAAAGCTGCTTTTGGATCTCGGCGGCGCTGTTGAGGTTATGCTCCGCCAGGAAGCGCTGCGCCCAGCCGGGCAGGTGACGCATAAAGTCCGCCAGCATGGTCGGCAATTGGCTGTTGTTGGTTTGCAGCTTGGTGTAGATCACGTTGAATTCCATCGCCAGCGATGAGGCGATGATCGCCAACGGCGTGAACACGATCAGACAGATCAGCGCCACCGTCAGCAGCGACACTACGCCGTTGCGTTCGCCGACGTACTGCTTCAACTTCTTTTTCACCGGATGGAAAATCACCGCCAGAATAACCGCCCACAGCACTGAGGAGTAATAAGGCCCCAGCACGTCGAGAAAGGCGGCGGTAACGATGAACAGGATCAGAATAAAGAATCCCTTGGAAATGCCTTTAGACATCATAGTCGTCCCTCAAAAGATGAATTTTCAGCATAGATGAACTGAATGAAAACAACACTATCATCACCTTTGCTTAACCGGTAGGGGATTTTTAACGGCGTATACCATAGGGTTACTAAGGGAAAGGCGGGCGCTGCAGGGTGAACAGGCGGCGGCGCGAGAAAAGAAAGAGGGCTAAATAATTAACAAAATTTATCGATTGTGTTTCATTTTGTGAGCCGCGCTTGCCGCCTGCGCCAGGCTTTCCTAGTTTTTAGGAGGGCGGCCTTTCGTCCGATATCACGAAGGAGTATGCAAATGACTGAACACAAACGACTCGGTGTCATCGAGAAAACGCTACTGATCGCCTTTGCCGGCCTGCTGGTGTATTTCGCGGCCACTGGCGCATTGTCATTGTCGGGTCTCGATCATCATTGGCCTTATCCTTCGCGATAGGCAGGCACCTGCACCAGGGAAAATTCAGCACCGCTTATAACAAACAGAACGACTTTTCTGCTTATCACCCTGCATTATGCCGCCTGCTGAGAAAAGCCAGCGCTAACAGCGCCCCTAACAGGGCCGCCGCCAGCACCAGCCACGCCGGCGCCACCCAACCGGCTGCGGCCACGATGGCGCTCAGCGCGACCGGGCCGATCACCTGGCCGAGATAGTTCCCTTGCATCACCAGCCCCAGGCTCAGCGGCAACAGCGTGGGCTCCGGCGTCGCCGCCGGCGTGGCGGCCAGAATGGTGGCGGGCAGCATGCCAGCGATGGCGCAGAACAGGAAACACAGTGGGATCAGCAGGCCGTTGGGCGTCATCGGCAGGAAAATGCCGATGCCGAAGATGCCGATGACCAGGCTGGTGGCCGCGAGCAGGCTACCGGCCCGCAGACCGCGCGACAGCAAGAACCCGGCGGCGAGGTTGCCGATGATGTTCGCCGCCACCGCCGCTGCGCTGATGCCGCCGGCGGCCGCCAGCGACAGGCCGATGCGCTGCATCAGGAAGATCGGCAGAAAGGTCATCACCGAGAAAAACTGCAGGTTGTAAGTGGTGAACATCAGCGCCAGCAACAGCGGTTGGCGTGCCCGCAGCATCGCGCCCAGCGCATGCCGCAGCTGCAACGGCGGAACGTGCGTCTTGGCGGCGCGTCGGGGCGTGGTCAGCGGCAGCAGCAGGGCGGCCAGCAGCGTCAACGCCGCACCGGCCTGCCAACTCTGTTGCCAGCCGGCGAGATGGGGGCCGAAAAACAATGAAATGGCGATGCCTGCCGGCATGAAGGTGCTCCAGATGCCG
Organism: Serratia bockelmannii; assembly: GCF_051803255.1. NCBI lineage: Bacteria > Pseudomonadati > Pseudomonadota > Gammaproteobacteria > Enterobacterales > Yersiniaceae > Serratia > Serratia bockelmannii. The sequence goes on from NZ_CP196512.1 coordinate 2,113,302, forward strand.
AACACCAGGCTGCGCTGCGCCGGGGCGACGATGCGGTTCAGCACCGCCGGCGAGGCGACCACCACGATCACGAAGCCGAGGCCTTCGACAAAGCGGCTGACGATCAATCCGTTGAAGTCGTGCAGCGTGGCGCCGGTAAAGCTGGCGGCGCTGACGATCAGTAACCCCGCCGCCAGCAGGCGCCGATCGCCCCAGCGGCGCACCAGCAGCCCGGCGGCGATGCCGCCGAACACCCCGACGAAAGGAAAGGCCGAGATGACCCAGCTCAGCGTTTCGAGCGAACGGCCGAATTCGGCCTGCAGCGCCGGTAGCGCGATGGTGGCCTTACCTACGTGCAGCGCCGCAGCGATGCCGGCGAACAGCACGTTGATGACGGCTAGCCAGGGCGTAGCGGCGGGAAGGACGCGGTCGATGGCGTCCGGTTTCATCGCGGTCATAACACTCTCCAGAGGCGGTAACGCCCTCACTATGCGTCTGCGCCATGACAGACGTCGTTCAAATGCTGCGCTATCACGCGGAGAAATTATTCATTTCGAGCTTTATTTTTGCGCACCTCGTTGTTTGGTTCGCCAGCGTACCACCCTGCGTGGACGCGGGTGTCCGTTCAGCGGTTTACTGTTCCGGCACGCAGCGAGCGTGCCCGATCAATTTTATTTATAAGGAGCAGTGTATGTCAGAGATGATGAATGAAAATGGAGCGCCGGTGATGGAGTGGAGCTATGGCGGCCGGGGTGATGATATCAGCAGCAGCCTGAGCCTCGACACGGTTGAGGAGCAACCGCAGGGTTTCTTGATGACGGTCGATCGGCCGGTGCAGATCTTTAAAGAAGCGCTGTCGCCGATGATGGCCTTTGTCACGCTGCTGCGCCCGCTATACGCCAAGACGGGCGAGGGCTTCCAGTACGTGCCGGTTTCCAACCCCTGGACCGACGTGCAGCGCCTGCCGGCCAGCGCAGGCTATCTGGGCGTGCAGGTTAACGCTGGCCTGTTCTTCCACGGCGCCAAACCGACGCACTATAAAGATCGCGACGGCCAGATGAAACCGATTGACGGCGGCACTATCCTGCAGAACATCACCGTGCTGCATCAGGTGGCGCAGCCGCTGGGCCCGGGCGAAGGCGGGATCTGAGGCTGAAACGTCATCACGGGGCCGGACGCGGCCCTTATCTCGCCTTGAAAACCGCCCTTGGCTTGGGTAAAAAGGGTTGTCTATTCAAGGAGAAGAGTATGTACAGCGATAACGAGAAAAAATTCTACATCATCCTCAACCGCAACCACGAACCGGCCACTCTGTTTAACGCCTCCTGCCATCTGACGGCGGGCATCACCGATCTTATCGAGCAGCGCGAGTTTCACCACTACCCGAGCAGCCTCGACGGCGTCAGCGCCAATATGAGCCACTACCCGATCGTCATCCTGCAGGCCAAGAACAGCAGCCAGCTCAGCAACCTGATCCTCAAGTGCAAGGAGGAGGGCGTGCTGTCCAACTTCTTCACCACCACCATGCTGTCGCACTCCGCCGAGCAGCAGATCGCCGACACCGCCAATACCCCCTACGAGCAGTTGGACTTCGTGGCGGTAGCGCTCTACGGCGACACTGAACAGCTTAAGCCGCTCACCAAGAAGTTCTCCGTCTACCGTTAATCGCGAACGGCATCACATCAGGGGCGTCAACGTCTATGATATTTTTCCATCAAATCGTTGATGGAGATGAACATGAGCGGCAAGAAAACCACCATGGCGGCGATCGCCAGAGAGGCGCGGGTCGGCATCGCCACCGTCGATCGGGTGATCAACCAACGCGCGTCGGTGCGGCCCGCCACCCAGCGCCGGGTGATTGAGGCGGCGAAAAAGTTGGGGTTCGCGTTGGAAAAGTCCCACTGCCTGTCGGCGGTGCTGGGCAGGCCGGAACGCCGCCTGAGAATGGGGTTCATCCTACTGCGGCGCGAACACTCTTTCTATGCGCAACTGGCTGATGAACTGATGGTGCAAGCGGCGCCGTATCATGAGCCGGGGCAGCCGCCGCAGTTCATCTTCCACTCTCTCAATGCCATCGGCGATACCGCCGCCGCCATTAGCCAATTGAGCCGCCAGGTGGACGCGATCGGTGTGTTGGCGCTGGATCACCCCCTGATCCACTATGCCGTAGAAGAAGCCGCGCAGGCGGGCATCAACGTTTTCGCGCTGCTGTCGGATTTATCGGTGCCCAGCCGCGCCGGCTACATCGGTCTGGATAATCAAAAAGCGGGCCGCACCGCCGGTTGGGCGGTGGACCGTCTGTGCCGGCGTCAGGGAGATGTTGGCGTGATCATCGGCGACAACCGTTTTACTTGCCAGGAAGCCTGCGAGATCGGTTTTCGCTCCTACCTGCGTGAGCAGATGAGCGGCCAGCGTGTGCTGGAACCGGTGCGCAGCCTCGAGGACGCGGAAACGGCGCGCCGGGTCACGCGTGAACTGCTGGCGAACCACCCGGAGCTGGCGGCGCTGTACGCGCCGAGCGGCGGTGTAGAGGGCATTATTCAGGCGTTACGAGAGAGCGGCCGGCAGCGCGACATCACGCTGGTGTGCCACGGCCCGGTGCAGGGCGGTGAAATGGCGCTGCTCGACGGCACGGTGGATCTGTTGCTGTGTCACCGCATTTCTGAGTTGGCCGCCACGATTGTCGAGACGCTGCTCGCTGCCGATGAACAACCGGGATTACGCCACATCATTAATCGCTTCGATGTGATCACCAAAGAAAACCTCTGACGGCCGCTGAGTGGTGTTTGCCGAGGTCATGGCGCAGTCAGGCGTCGCCTCAATTTGATTAAAAACTATCAAATAATTCATCAAAAATAGCGCGATCTCTATCAAAAAATAAAATTTTCATTATTGATGGTTTTGGAATTTTTGTTTGATACTGCCGGCATTCCCCGCAAGAAAGGAGCCGTCGCCATGACTTTGCCTATCGCCAATGCGCCCTGCAGTTGGGGCGTGGATGACCCAAACAATCCCCATTTGCCGCCCTACGCCACGGTTCTGCAAGAAGCGTCGGCGGCCGGCTACCGCAGCATCGAGCTGGGGCCGTGGGGCTATTTGCCGACGCAGAGCGAGGCGCTGTGCGCCGCGCTGGAGCAGCATCGTCTGTCGCTGGTGGCCGGCACGATTTTTGACGATCTGGTCAGCGAGGCGAACATTGAGCGCCTGCTGGCCCTGACTCATCGGATATGCCGCAACCTCTCGCGGGCGCCCAGGGCGGAGCCGACCGAGGGCGATCGCGCCGCGCCGCCGTTCTTGGTGATTATCGATTTCGGCAATCCGCAACGCGCCAGGTTCGCCGGGCGTTCAGATTTAGCGCCGCGTTTGTCGCAGGCAGAGTGGCAGAGGATGATCGGGCACATTACGCGCATCAGCGAATTGGCCTGGCGGGAATACGGCGTGCGGCCGGTGGTGCATCCGCACGCCGGCGGCTGCATCGAGTTCGCCGACGAAATCGACCGGTTGGCGGCGGACATTCCGCATCACACCGCCGGATTGTGCCTGGATACCGGCCATCTGTATTACGCCGGGCTGGACCCGGCGGCCTGGCTGAGCAAGCACTTTGAACGTCTCGATTATCTGCACTTTAAAGACGTCGATCCGCTGGTGTTCCGCGAGGTGCTGGCGCGCGGCGTCGATTTTTTCACCGCCTGCGCCGAGGGTGTCATGTGCCCGTTGGGCAGCGGGGCGATCGATTATCCGCAGCTGCGCGCGCTGTTGGCCGAGCGCGGATACCGGGGCTGGATCACTATCGAGCAGGAACGCGATCCGCGCAATGTGCAGGGCAGCCTGCAGGACGTCACCGCCAGCTTGCGCTACTTGCGCGGCCTCGGCTTTTAATCAGGAGAAACACGATGATCAACGGCAGCAAACCTTTGGCGAGATCGTTGCGTTGGGGCATGGTCGGCGGCGGCGGCACCAGCCAGATAGGTTACATCCACCGTTCGGCGGCCTTGCGCGACGGCGCGTTTACTCTGTTGGCCGGCGCGTTTGACATTGACGCCGAACGCGGGCGTGATTTTGGTCGGAGCCTGGGCGTGGTGGCGGAGCGCTGTTATGCGGATTATGCCGAGATGTTCCGCGCCGAAGCCGCGCGGGCGGACGGCATTGAAGCGGTCTCGATCGCCACGCCGAACAACACCCATTACGCCATTTGCCGGGCGGCGCTGGAGGCGGGATTGCACGTGGTGTGCGAGAAGCCGCTGTGTTTCAGCGTCGATGAGGCGCAGGCGCTGGCGGCGTTGTGCGAGCGGCAGCGCAAAGTCATCGGCGTGACCTACGGCTATGCCGGGCACCAGATGATTTTACAGGCCCGGCAGATGATTGCCGATGGCCGTCTGGGGGAAATCCGGCTGGTGAATATGCAGTTCGCTCACGGCTTTCACGCCGCGCCGGTGGAGCAGGATAATCCCAGCACTCGCTGGCGGGTCGATCCGCACTTTGTCGGCCCCAGCTATGTGCTGGGCGATCTGGCGACCCACACGCTGTTTCTGGCGGAAACCATGGCGCCGCAGCTGAAGATCCGGCGGTTGATCTGCAGCCGGCAAAGCTTTGTGCCGTCGCGCGCGCCGTTGGAGGACAACGCCTATGTGCTGATGGAGTATCACAACGGCGCCGTCGGCTCCGTGTGGTGTTCGGCGGTCAACTGCGGTTCGATGCACGGTCAAAAGGTGCGCATCGTCGGTGAAAAGGCTAGCCTGGAGTGGTGGGATGAACAACCCAATCAGCTACGCTTCGAAGTGCAGGGCGAGCCGGTGCGGATCCTGGAGCGCGGCATGCCGTATCTCGATGCGCCGGCGTTGGCGGACGATCGCATCGGCGGCGGTCATGCGGAGGGGTTGTTTGAAGCCTGGTCGAATCTCTACCGCCGCTTCGCGCTGGCGATGGACGCCACCGATCGGCGCGACGCGGCCTTCCTGGCCGACTTCTGGTACCCGGACGTGCAGGCCGGCGCACTGGGCGTGAAGTGGGTGGCGTGCTGCGTGCAATCCGCTGAAACCGACGCCGGCTGGGTCGCCTTCGACTGAGTGCGCGATTCGCTCAGACGCTGGCCCCGTCGTAGCTGTGGATCTGTAACGCATCCAGCGCGACGTCAGGCACGCAGCGCAGGTTAACGGCGCACATCGCGGCGCCGTCCGGCGCGGTACCGTAGGCGAAGGGCTGGGCACCGCAGGTCCGGCAGAACTGATGGCGGATCCTGTGGTGATTGAAAGTGTAAGTGCTGAGCTGGTCCTGACCGCTGTTGAGCGTGAAAGCGCTGATGGGGAAGAACGACAGCAGCAGCCCTTTGCGGCGGCAAATAGAACAGTTGCAGCTGAGGGCTTCGGTGGGCAGTTCGGCGTCTACGGAGAAGGTGACGGCGCCACAGTGGCAGCTTCCCTGGAATGACATGGCGATGATCCTGTATCAGGGGGGAGTGTTTGCCCAGTATAGTGCAATTTATCGTCACTCGGCCGCGCCCGGCTTGGTTTCCTTAGTAAATGCGCGGTTTTCTGGTAGGTTAGAGGTTAACGTCATCAAAAGGAGATCGCGATGTTAGAACATTACTATCCGGCCAATATGGGCGCCGAACCGGTCACGGACGAACAGCACAAACGGCTGGTGGCGGTGCAGGCGGCGCTGGAACTGATCAAGGCCACGCTGTCGGATACCAACGACGGCAACGGCGTGGACTTCCAGCTGAAAGCGGCGGAAAAGCACATCGGCCCAATGGCCGACGCCATTCAGGAAGCTCTGAAGTAACGGTTCGCCGTCACCTCAACCGCCCGCATCGGGCGGTTTTTTTTTGCGCTGATTACTGCGATTTTTTTAGTGGCGCATTGCCTTTTTCCCGGCTGGTGCCGTAAGCGGCGCGATCCTACTCTAGCGATCCGAGTCCTCATCAGGGTCATGCTCATGTTCCGCTTCAGTCTCTTGTCTTTCTTATTGTTGCGCCGCCGGCGCGTCACCCAGCTGGCCGGCGCCACACTGCTTCTCGGCGTCGTTATGCAGGCGCAGGCCACGCAACGCATCGATTTTTCGCCGGATCCCGCCGGCGCCTACCCTGAGGGCATCGCCTGGGAGCCGCGCGCCGGTGCGTTCCTGATCTCCTCCCTGCGCGGTGGCCAGCTGGGCCTGGTCTACCCGGATGGCCGCTATCGGCGGTTTTCCACCGACAAGGGACTGATTACCACCTCCGGCATGCTGGTGGACACCGAGCGCAACCGGGTGCTGGTATGCAACGAAGACGTGGGCGTCTCCCTCCATTCAGCCCCTGGCACGCGCAATCGCGTGGCGCAGGTGCTGGAGTTCAATCTCGATACCGGCGCGCTGCAGCAGACGTACGATCTCTCATCGTTAAGCCGTGGGCCGACGCTGGCCAACGATCTGACGCTCGATGCGCAGGGCAATATCTACGTCACTGACAGCTTCCAGCCGCAGATTTACAAGATCGACCGGGCAACGCGCCACGTGTCGATCCTGGTGCGCTCATCGCTTCTGCTGCCCGCCGACGCACCCGCCGCTGCGCAGGGCACACAGCCTTATCTCAACGGCATCGTCTATCACCCGGATGGCTACCTGATTGCGTCGGACTACACCCGCGGGCTGCTGTGGAAGGTGACGATGGATAACACGCCTGCGATAAGTGAAATCAGGCTGCCGCATCGGCTGAAAGGGCCGGACGGGCTGCGGCTCAAAAACGCCAACGAATTGGTGATCGTACAGTCTTTTCCGGCTGAAAAGGGGAGCATGTCCGGCGACGTGACGCTGCTCGCCTCGGCCGACGGCTGGGCCAGCGCCCATGTCGCCGCGGTCGCCACGCCGCCGGGATTGGATGGGCCGACCGGCGCCGCGTTGCGCGATGGCGAGGTGTGGGTGGTCAACTCCCGTTACCCCAAACTGTTTGCTGACGTCGCTCAGGCGGAGAGCATCAGGACGTTCAGCATCGTCAAGGTGGCGTTAGCACGGCCTGCAGCTGAGGCACGCTGATCGACGACGGTTGCCAACCTTGTCGGAATAGGATTAAATGCTGCCCTGACTGTATAAATAGACAGGGGTGTTGCAATGAGCCTGGCGCTGAAGGGTGAGAAGATCGAACGTAACCGCTTTACCGGCGAGAAGATTGAAAACGGCAGCTTTATGCTGTGTGATTTTTCGGGTGCCGATCTGACCGGCACCGAATTTATCGGCTGCCAATTCTACGATCGCGACAGCCAACAGGGCGGCAACTTCAGCCGCGCGATACTGAAAGACGCGAGTTTTAAAAGCTGTGATTTATCGATGGCCGATTTTCGTCATGCCAACGCGTTGGGCATCGAGATCCGCGAATGCCGCGCGCAGGGCGCCGATTTTCGCGGCACCAGCTTTATGAACATGATCACCAGCCGCACCTGGTTTTGCAGCGCCTATATCACCAAAAGCAACCTGAGCTATGCCAACTTCGCCAAGGTGGTGCTGGAGAAATGCGAGCTGTGGGAAAACCGCTGGCACGGCGCACAGGTGCTCGGCGCCAGCTTCAGCGGCTCCGATCTGTCCGGCGGCGAATTCTCCGGTTTCGACTGGCGTGCCGCCGACGTCACCCAGTGTGATTTGAGCAACGCGGAACTGGGCGAGTTGGATTTGCGCACTACCGATCTGCAGGGCGTCAAAATGGACAGCCACCAGGCCGCGCAGCTGTTGGAGCGGCTCGGGATCGCGATCATCGGCTGAAGAGCTGCCTGATGCCCAGGCTGATGATCAGCACGCCGCAGGCGCGATCGATCCAGGCTTTACTGCGTCGGTAGGCGCTGGCGATCGGCGCGTGCGACAGCACCAGCGCCACCAGGCCATACCACAGGCTAGCGACTACCGCGACCTCCAGCAGCATGGCGGCGAAGGTGGGCATGGAGACATGGGCAGGCGCCGCCGACGAAAACACCGCGGCGTAAAAGGCGACGGATTTGGGGTTGGCGATGTTGGTGGCGACCCCTTGCAAGAATGCCGATCTGAAGCCGGAGTTCACCCCACCCGCCGCGCCGATAACCCCTGAGCCGGGAGCTGCATGGGCGATCAGCCGATAACCGAACCAAATCAAATAACCTGCGCCGGCCACTTTTACCGCTAGCGCCAACCAGGGGAACAAGGCGAAAATTATACCGACGCCGAGCAGGGCGCTGCTCGCCCAGAACAGGTTGACCAAGACAATGCCCGCCACCAGAGCGAAAGCCTCGCTGCGGCGCGCGGAAACGGCTTTGTGGGCGACGGCGACAAAATTGGGGCCGGGGATCACCACGCCAACGATATAGACGGTGAAAACGGCGAGCACGGCTGGCATATCGATCATCGGTTAACGGCCTGTAAGCAGCGAGTTAGCCTTAGTTTTATAATGAATCGCCGATATAATCCAGCAGGGTGAAACCTTTTTTTACCTGCCCGTAGCGACAGGCGTCAGCGGCCTTTTGCGATAATAAATTTATGAGCCATATGAATATAATTTAAAATATATCTTGCTTAAATAAATTAGCTGTGTGTAAATAGCGTCATCGGTTTGTCATACAGACCTTATGAAAGCAGTTTTAGTAAAGCAGTTCTCAGTGTTAGTGATATCCCCCAGATACCTCTTCTTCCGCGAATTTTCTTCTCTAGTGCCCCATAAGTTTCCAATAAAAACAGACCTCTATCGCCCTATGGCGTCGCAAAAATATAAAGGAAATATCTCTATGTCTACTAAAATGACGGGTTTGGTAAAATGGTTTGATGCAGGGAAAGGCTTCGGCTTTATCACCCCGGCAGACGGCGGCAAAGACGTGTTCGTACACTTCTCTGCTATCCAGAGCAACGATTTCAAAACGCTGGACGAAGGCCAACAGGTTGAGTTCACTATCGAAAAGGGTATGAAGGGTCCTTCTGCCGGCAACGTGGTCGCGTTGTAATTTTCGGTCGAGGTGCGGTTTCTTACGACAGCGATGAGGGTTTAAGCCGGAGCAGTTAAGAAATAACACCTTTAGCCTGAATAAACTCCGGGTTCGCCCGGAGTCTTTATCGATACGTCATTAGCTCAGTAGGAAGAGCGGCAGCGAAATATTCGTTGGCGGACTGGGGTTCGATTCCTCGATGATGTTCCAATAATTAATTATTATTGGCAACAGAAAAACAGATTATCGCATAAATAATAATGCCACTTTTCAGTCTTTTTTTCTGTTGTGAAAAAGTTGTGCTTAGGCTGCGTAATGTTGGAGTGTTGGATGGACGCTTACGCCATAACATGACAGCCGGGAAAGCCACCGGCACATGATCAATAGCCCCGGCCTTAGCCGGGGTTTTTTATGCCCGCGATTTTAACGCTGCGAGTCCAGCAGTTCGTTGTTTTTCACCACGTCCTGCGCCTTGAGGTAGCTCTCGATCAACAGCTGATAGGCCGGGAAGATTTTGGTGTAAACCTCGGCCCATTGCTGAGCGTCGGCGCGGTTCCAGCTGCCCTGCAGCTCGGAGGCGACGCCGGCGGTGTCGATCGGCACCACGCCGGCCTGCACCACGCGCGCCAGGGTGATTTCCTGCGCCATTTTCGAGTAGGTGCCGGAGGCGTCGATCACCGCAAAGACCTTATAGCCTTCGGCCACCGCGCTGATGGACGGAAAGGCCATGCAGACGCTGGTGATGGTGCCGGCGATGATCAGGGTCTTGCGGCCGGTGGCCTTGACCGCCGCTACGAAGTCAGGGTTGTCCCAGGCGTTGATTTCCCCTTTACGGGCGACGTACTGCGCGTGCGGCGCATTCTGGTGAATTTCCGGGATCAGCGGGCCGTTGGGGCCCTGCGGCACCGAGGCGGTGGTGATCACCGGCAGTTTGCTGAGGGTAGCGATGCTGGCGAGGGCGGCGGCGCGGGCGCGCAGCTCGGTCATCGGCATATCGGCGACGGTCTGGAACAGGCCGCTCTGGTGGTCGATCAGGAGCATGACTGCGTCATTGGCATCAATAACAGGACGCTGGCCGTTGAAGTTGGCTGGAGTGATCATGGTGTTTTCCTTTTCTCGTCGTGAGGTCAGTGGGTATCTTCTTTGATTGATAAGGCTGAAACTCAGCACTTGCCTATAGTGTAGGGAGAAGAGAGAAATCCGGTAGAGCCTGAAGTCGGGATACATCGTTCCATAAATGGAACGATTTTGACGCAGGCGAAGGGCTCGGCGCTGGGCTAAACTTAAGGTGCATAAGAAACATGCGGCAAGGAACGCCATCCTGTTCATGGGTTTGACGCGGAGGGCCACCGTCATGGCTTATCAGCATATCGTTGTCGCCACGGATCTCAGCGAAGACGCCGAGTTTCTGCTGGGCAAGGGCGCCAGGCTGGCTGCCGCGCTCCATGCCAAACTTTCCCTGATCTATATCGACATCCACCGCGCCGGCTATTACGTCGATCTGGGCGTGGGAGATTACAACTACACCGATCGCACCTTTTCGGAGCGGGTGAAGAATATGCTCAATGCGATCAAAGGGCAGTCGTCCTACCCGGTCGAAGAGGTGATTGTCAGCCGTGGCGCGTTGACGGAAGAGCTGAACCGGGTTGCGAAAGAGAAAGGGTTCGATCTGGTGATCTTCGGCCATCACCACGATGTCTGGAGCCGGCTGGTTTCTTCGGCGCGTCAGGCGATCAATGAGTTGAACGTCGATCTGCTGGTTGTCCCCATCGAGAAAAAATAGTCGCCGCCGCCTGCGGGCGGCTGCCTTTTTTCATTCGTATTGCTTATCTCTGAGCAGCCATAACCGTCTATCCGCAATAATCCCGCTTGCTGACAATCTGCCAGGAAAATAGTGACTGGCCGCAATTTTATTATCTCCATCAATATGTTGGCCAAAATCCGATAAAGATTAACTCAGCGCATTGAAATCACTGACATACCTCCTTTTGGTTAATAAACCGCACGTTTTGACTGGCTCTCAGGGAGCCTGCGTCTTATCCTCGGGGTAATGAGATTTGTATGACTTATATAAATACGTTCACATGGAGGAGGTCTCATGCGTTTTGACAATAAAGTCGTGGTTATCACCGGTGCGGGCAATGGTATGGGGGAAGCGGCGGCGCGGCGTTTCTCCGCCGAGGGCGCCATCGTGGTGCTGGCCGACTGGGCCAAGGAAGCGGTAGACAAGGTCGCCGCTTCGCTGCCGAAGGGCCGCGCGATGGCGGTGCATATCGATGTTTCCGATCACGTCGCGGTTGAAAAAATGATGAACGAGGTGGCGGAAAAACTGGGCCGCATCGACGTCCTGCTGAACAACGCCGGCGTACACGTGGCGGGCAGCGTGCTGGAAACCAGCATCGACGACTGGCGTCGCATCGCCGGGGTCGATATCGATGGCGTGGTGTTTTGTTCCAAATTTGCCTTGCCGCACCTGCTGAAAACCAAGGGCTGTATCGTCAATACCGCGTCGGTGTCCGGCCTGGGTGGCGACTGGGGTGCGGCCTATTACTGCGCGGCGAAAGGCGCGGTGGTCAACCTGACGCGCGCCATGGCGCTGGATCACGGCGGTGACGGCGTGCGCATCAACTCGGTCTGCCCGAGCCTGGTCAAAACCAACATGACCAACGGCTGGCCGCAGGAGATCCGCGACAAGTTCAATGAGCGCATCGCGCTGGGGCGTGCGGCGGAGCCGGAAGAAGTGGCGGCGGTGATGGCGTTTCTGGCCAGCGACGACGCCAGCTTTATCAATGGCGCCAACATTCCGGTCGATGGCGGGGCGACCGCCTCGGACGGCCAACCGAAGATCGTCTAAGCGTTAACCTACCGGCCCGGCCAGGATGACCGGGCCTGTTGTTTTTAGACGCCGATGCGGTCGCGCAGCGTGTAGTAGGCCGCGCCGATGGCGGTGAACGGGATCTGCAGATTGCGTCCACCGAAGAACGGCAGGTGCGGCAGCTTGGCGAAGGCGTCGAAGCGTTCGGCGTCGCCGCGCATCAGCTCGGCGATCAGCTTGCCCGCCAGATGGGTGCAGGTCACGCCGTGGCCGCTGTAGCCCTGCATGTAGTACACGTTATTCTCCAGCCGGCCAAACTGCGGCATGCGCGACAGCGTCAGCAGGAAGTTGCCGGTCCAACGATAGTCGATGCGCACCCCTTTCAGCTGTGGGAAGGTCTTCAGCAGCTTCGGCCGGATCAGGTTATCGATATCGTCCGGATCGCGCGCGCCGTATACCACGCCGCCGCCGTACAGCAGACGATGATCGGCGGTGATGCGGTAGTAATCCAGCAGGTAGTTGCAGTCCTCCACGCAGTAATTCTGCGGGATCAGCGCCTGCGCGATCTCCGGCGCTAGCGGTTCGGTGGTCACCACCTGAGTGCCGCACGGCATGCTGCGCTTGGCCAGCCGCGGCTCCAGCTTATCGCCCAGGTAGGCGTTGCCGGCGACGATGACGAAGCGCGCCTTCACCTGGCCGTTGGCGGTGCTGATGAGCGCCGGTTCACCGTGGCGAATGTTCGTCACCGCCGATTGTTCGAAGATGCGCCCACCCTGCAGGCGGATCGCCTCGGCCTCGCCCAGCGCCAGATTGAGCGGATGGATGTGGCCGCCGCTGTGATCGAGCAGCGCGCCGACGTAGCGATCGCTGGCGACCTCCTGACGCACCCGATCCGCATCGAGCAGCTCGAGCTGGGTATTGCCGTAGCGCTCCCAGTTGCGCTTTTGCTCGATCAGCGCATGGAACTGCTTGTTGTTCAGGGCGGCGAAGATGCCGCCGGGGCGGTAGTCGCAGTCGATGGCGTAGCGGCTGATGCGGCTGCGAATGATCTCCGCGCCTTCGAACATCATGCTGCCGAGCAGGCGGGCGCTTTCCGCGCCGTAACGCTCTTCAATCACATCGATGTCGCGGCTGTAAGAGTTGACCAACTGGCCGCCGTTGCGGCCGCTGGCGCCGAAACCGATGCGCGCCGCTTCCAGCACCACCACGTTATAGCCGGCTTCCACCAGGAACAGCGCGGAGGAGAGGCCGGTATAGCCGCCGCCGATCACGCAGACGTCGCATTCGATCGATTCATTCAGTTGCGGATAGGGCTGATGTGCGTTGGCCGTGGCCGCATAGTAGCTTTTTACGTGTTCAGTCATGAGATAAGCCCTTATTCCAGCGAGATCCAGGTGGTTTTCAATTCGGTAAATTTGTCCAGCGCGTGCAGCGATTTGTCGCGGCCGTTGCCGCTCTGCTTGTAGCCGCCGAACGGCACGGTCATGTCGCCGTCGTTGTAGTTGTTGACGAACACCGTGCCGGCCTTCAGTTGGCGCGCCATGCGGTGCGCGCGCGCCAGATCGCGGGTCCAGACCGCGGCGCCGAGGCCGTAGTCGCTGTCGTTGGCCAGCTGCAGCGCCTGTTGCTCGTCGTCGAAGGTGGTCACCGCCAGCACCGGGCCGAAGATTTCATCGCGCGCCACGCTCATGGCGTTGTTCACCTGGGTGAGGATGGTCGGCCCCAGATAGCCGGCGTGGTCGCCCTGCGGATGGTCGCGCCCGTCGAGGAACAACGCGGCGCCCTGGCTCAGCCCCCGATCGATATAGCCGGCCACTTTCTCGCAGTGGCCGCTGTCGATCAGCGTGCCCATCACCGTGTCGGGATCGAGCGGATCGCCGGGGACGAAGGCCGCCGCGTGTTTGCGCAGCGCCTGCAGGAACGCTTGCTCAATGCTCGCTTCGACCAGCAGGCGAGTGCCGGCGATGCACACCTGCCCCTGATTGTAGAAGATGCCGGCGGCGGCGCTGCGGGCAGCCTGATCCAGATCCGGGCAGTCGGCAAAGACGATGTTGGCGCTTTTGCCACCGGCCTCGAGCCAGACACGCTTCATATTCGATTCGCCGGCGTAAATCATCAGCTGTTTCGCCACCAGGGTGGAGCCGGTGAAGGTGAGGGCATCGACGTCGCGGTGCAGCGCCAGCGCCTTGCCGGCGTCGTGGCCATAGCCGGGCACCACGTTCAGCACGCCGTCCGGCAACCCGGCCTGCTGCGCCAATTTGCCGAGCAGGATGGCGCTCAGCGGCGATTTTTCGGAGGGTTTGAGTACCACGCTGTTGCCGGCGGCCAGCGCCGGACCGAGTTTCCAGCAGGCCAGCAGCAGCGGGAAGTTCCAGGGCACGATGGCGCCGACCACGCCGATCGGCTCGCGCTCGATCAGCGCCAGCGCCTCGCGGCCGGTGGGGGCGATTTCGCCGTAGACCTTATCGATCGCTTCGGCGTACCAGCGGATGCAGCGGATGGCGCCCGGCACGTCGTCGCGCAGGCTGTGGCGGATGGGTTTGCCGGTGTCCAGCGTTTCCAGCAGCGCCAGCTCTTCGTGATGCTGCTCCATCAGATCGGCGAAACGCAGCAGCGTGGCTTTGCGCTGCGCCGGGGCGGCCTGCGCCCAGTCGCCACGCTCAAAGGCGGCGCGCGCCGCGCTGACTGCCCGATCGATGTCGGCGGCTTCGCCACGCGCGACCTGCGCCAGCTCACGGCGGCCGGCGGGATCTTCCACGGCGAAACATTTCCCCGCGGCGGCCGGCTGGTAGCGGCCGTCGATAAACAGCTGGTGCTCAATCTTCAGGGCCTGTGCCCGTTGTTGCCAATACTGCAAGTGGTGAAAGTTCATGCCTGGCTCCGTTGATCAGAATGTCGTCGGCGTATGGGCGCTGATAATCCGGCAAATGCGCGCCGACGTGTTGCTGAAACTGTGGGGGATGCCGGTATTGATGGCGTAGCTCTGCCCGGCCAGCAGGTGATAGCTCTGGCCGTTGACCTGCAGCACCACTTCGCCTTCCAGCAGCGTGCCGATCTCTTCCCCTTGGTGTTTGATGCGCTCGCCGGTGGTGGTGCCCGGTTCGTAGGTCTCGATCATCATTGCCAGCGTACGATTCGGGTCGCCGTTGTGGATCAGCTTCATCGAAACGCCCTGGCTGCCGATTTCGATCAGGTCGTCGCTGTCTATCACGATCTGCGGCTCAGCCGGTTTTTCCGGCTCGGCGAAAAACGCCGACAGCGACAGACCGTACACCGTCAGCAACTTTTGCAGCGTGCTGATGGCCGGGCTGACCTTATCTTGCTCGATAGTACTGATGGCGCTGTGGGTTAACCCAGACAGTTCGGCGACCCGGCGCTGCGACAACCCCAATTGTTGACGGATCTGCGACAGACGTTTTCCCGGTGCCAAGCTGACGTCGCTCATGGGCGTTTTTCCTTTTGATAGTTCCGACAGGCGGTGATGAAACCATCAAACAACAGGCGCGACAGGGCATACTCGTCGCTGTTCCACTCGGGGTGCCACTGCACGCCGAGCGCGAAGGGCTGATCGCGCACGCTGATCGCCTCCACCAGCCCGTCAGCGGCGTGCGCCTCGATGCGAACGCTCGCGCCCAGGGTTTTGGCACCCTGGCCGTGCAGCGAGTTCACCCAGAATCTGTTGCAATCCGGTATCAGTTGCGAAAGCAGCCCCCCTTCCTGAACGATGACTTCGTGGGCGGGGGCGTATTGCTGTTCCAGCGGCAGATCGTGATCTTCACGATGCTCCAGCAGCTCGGGCAGTTCGTACAGGCGGCGATGCAGGGTGCCTTGAGTGGCGACCACCATTTCCTGCATGCCGCGGCAAATGGCGAAAAGGGGAATGCGCCTGTCGAATGCCTGGCGGATCAGCGCCTGGCTCAACGCGTCTCGGCCAGGATCGGCGTCAGGCTCATCGCCGTTTTCACCATAAAGGTGCGGCTGCACATTACTGGGGCTGCCCGGCAGCAAAATGCCGTCGAGGCGCGGCAGCAGCTCCGCCAGCATTTCCGGCTCCGCCAGCGCGTGCGGCAGGGCGATCGGCAAGCCGCCGGCGGTGATAACGGCATTCAGGTACTTTTCTTGCAAGGTCTGTGTGAGGTGCCCGTTTAACCTATACCTGCACATGACGACGCCAATGACTGGTCTGTTAAATATATTGTCCATGCTATCCCCTTGGTACGTTCGAAATTATGAACGATAAGCTTCTCCACCGCCGATTTCGTTCAATATTCTATAAATCTAGCAGTCGATTGGGCAATATTCAAACCAAAAGTAACACTTGCAAAACAAATTTGTTTCATCTACGTTTCATTTGTGGGCATTATATTGAACAAGACGGTCAATAAACATCGACGACAGCAAAACACAAACGGCGGGTGAACCATGCAGACCAACATCATAGAAGTGGAAAACTTTGTTCAGCACAGTGAAGAGAGACGAAGTAGCGCGTTCCAGCGCGAAGTGAAGAAGTATCTGGAACGTTATCCGTTAACCCAACATGTCGACGTACTGTTGACCGACCTGAACGGCAGCTTCCGCGGCAAACGCATCCCGGTCGGCGGCCTGAACAAACTGGAGAAGGGCTGTTACTTCCCGGCGTCGGTATTTGCGATGGATATTCTCGGCAACGTGGTGGAAGAGGCCGGGTTGGGGCAGGAGTTGGGCGAGCCGGATCACGTGTGCGTGCCGGTACCGGGCACGCTGACGCCGTCGGCGGCGGACCCGCAATATATTGCGCAGGTGCTGCTCACCATGTTGGATGAAGATGGCACTCCCTTTGACGTTGAACCGCGCAATGTGCTGAACCGAGTGTGGCAGCGTTTGCGTCAGCGCGGGCTTTCCCCCGTGGTAGCGGTAGAGTTGGAGTTCTATCTCATCGATCGTCAACGTGACGCGGAAGGCTATCTGCAGCCGCCGTGCGCGCCGGGCACGCAAGAACGCAACACCCAAAGCCAGGTGTACTCCGTCGATAACCTGAACCATTTCGCCGATGTGCTGAGCGAGATCGACGAACTGGCGCGTTTGCAGGGCATTCCGGCGGACGGCGCGGTGGCGGAGGCGTCGCCGGGGCAGTTCGAGGTCAACCTGCATCATACTGATGATGTGCTGCAGGCCTGCGATCACGCGCTGGCGCTGAAGCGGCTGGTGCGCATGGTGGCCGAGAACCACAATATGCAGGCGACTTTTATGGCCAAACCGTATGAGGAGCACGCCGGCAGCGGCATGCACGTGCACATCAGCATGCTGAACGCGCAGGGCAACAACGTGTTCGCCGACGATGACGGCGAAGATTCGGCGCTGCTGAAACAGGCGCTGGCGGGCATGATCGCCCTGATGCCGTCTTCGATGGCGCTGCTGGCGCCGAACGTCAACGCCTACCGCCGCTTCCAGCCTGGCATGTATGTGCCGACCCAGGCTTCCTGGGGGCATAACAACCGCACCGTGGCGCTGCGCATTCCCTGCGGCGATCGCGACAACCACCGCGTGGAGTATCGCGTGGCGGGCGCCGACGCCAATCCTTATCTGGTGATGGCGACCATTCTGGCCGGCATCGTTTATGGCCTGGAAACCGCATTGCCGCTGCCTGAGCCGGTGACCGGCAACGGTCTGGAGCAGGACGGGCTGCCGTTCCCGATCCGCCAGAGCGACGCGCTGTACGAGTTCGAACATCAGCCGGTGCTCAATGCATTGTTGGGCGAACGCTTCAGCCACGTCTATCTGGCCTGCAAAACTGATGAGCTGGTGCAGTTCGAGCGCCTGATCACCGAAACCGAAATCGAGTGGATGTTGAAAAACGCCTGATCCCGCTCACCCTGCGACTACCGCGCGCGTCCGGCGCATTTCATCGGCTCTCCTGTGGCCGGCGAGGCTGCGCGCTGCGGTACAGAATTTCTTCTATCACGGCGTACAGGACGCCGACGAGGAAATAACCATGACTCAGTCAGCCCCCTGCGCAGACGTTTGTCTGTGCCGCAGTGCCTACGGGCCGGTCGCCGGCCGCCCGACAGCGATACCAACCCGTTTTTACCGCCGCCTGAGCAGCAGTTTCCCTGCGGCCTCTCTGAATGACGTTGCACGGTTGACAGCAGAGGACCAAGAGGGGAAATGCCATGACGATTAAAGCCATCGACGGCGGCCCGGCGGGCAAACCGCAGCTGCGCAAATCCCTCAAGCTGTGGCAGGTGGTGATGATGGGCCTGGCCTATCTGACGCCGATGACGGTGTTTGACACCTTCGGGATCGTCTCCGGCCTCACCGACGGCCATGTGCCGACCTCCTATCTGCTGGCGCTGGCCGGCGTGCTGTTCACCGCCATCAGCTATGGCAAACTGGTGCGCCAGTTTCCCACCGCCGGCTCTGCTTATACCTATGCGCAGAAGGCGATCAACCCGCACGTCGGTTTTCTGGTGGGGTGGTCATCGCTGCTTGATTATCTGTTCCTGCCGATGATCAATACGCTGCTGGCGAAGATTTACCTGACCGCGCTGTTCCCGGAAGTGCCGCCCTGGGTGTGGGTCGTGGGCTTCGTTATCCTTATCACCGCCATCAACCTGAAAAGCGTCAATTTGGTGGCCAACTTCAATACCCTGTTCGTATTGGCGCAGGTGGCGATCATTCTGGTGTTCATCTATCTGGTGGTGCGCGGCCTGCACAACGGCGAGGGGATGGGCACGGTGTGGAGCCTGCGGCCGTTCCTCAGCGAGAATGCGCATCTGCTGCCGATCATTACCGGCGCGACTATTCTGTGCTTCTCGTTCCTCGGTTTTGACGCGGTCACCACGCTGTGTGAAGAGACGCCCGACGCCGCCAAGGTGATCCCGCGCGCCATCTTCCTGACCGCGCTGTACGGCGGGGTGATCTTTATCAGCGTCTCGTTCTTCATTCAGCTGTTTTTCCCGTCCATTCAACGCTTTCACCAGCCCGACGCCGCGCTGCCGGAGATCGCGCTGTACGTCGGCGGCAAGCTGTTCCAGTCGATCTTCCTGTGCGTGACCTTCATCAACACGCTGGCCTCCGGCCTGGCGTCGCACGCCAGCGTATCGCGCCTGCTGTACGTGATGGGGCGTGACAACGTGTTCCCGGAGAAATTCTTCGGCTATATCCACCCCAAATGGCGCACCCCGGCGCTGAACGTGCTGATGGTCGGGCTGGTGGCGCTGTCAGCGCTGTCGTTCGATCTGGTGACCGCCACGGCGCTGATCAACTTTGGTGCGCTGGTAGCCTTTACCTTCGTTAACCTGTCGGTGATCAGCCACTTCTTCATTCGCGAAGGGCGCAACAAAAGCTGGAAAGATCGCTTCAACTTCCTGTTCCTGCCGTTGGTGGGGGCGCTGACGGTGGGGGTGCTGTGGCTGAACCTGGAGAAAAGCTCGCTGACCATGGGGCTGATCTGGGCGACACTGGGCTTCGGCTATTTGGCCTGGCTGACCCGACGCTTTCGCCAGCCGCCGCCGCAGTTGGAGCGGCAACCGCAGCAATAAATTCACAGGCGGGAGTATCCCGCCTTTCTTTTTGGCACGTGCGGCAGTAGAGTGAAAAACCTGATAAAAAATAACCCATTGGACCTGTCTTATGCCCGCTTTGCCCTCGCGTACCCGCGCCACGCTGTTCGGTTTGTTGGCCATTGTGCTGTGGAGCAGCGTGGTTGGCCTTATTCGCAGCGTCAGCGAAGGGCTGGGGCCGATAGGCGGTGCGGCGATGATCTACAGCGTCAGCGCGGTGTTTTTGCTGGTGGCGCTCGGCGTGCCGAAATGGCGCAGCTTTCCGCGGCCTTATCTGATCGTCGGCAGCCTGCTGTTCGTCAGCTACGAGATCTGCCTGTCGCTGTCGCTCGGCTACGCCAATACCCGCCTGCAGGCGATAGAAGTGGGCATGATCAACTACCTGTGGCCCTGTTTCACCGTGCTGATGGCGCTGGCGCTCAACGGCCAAAAGGCGAAATGGTGGCTGCTGCCGGGACTGCTGCTGTCGCTGTTCGGCATCGGCTGGATCATGAGCGGCGAGGGCGGCTGGTCACCGGCGCAGATGCTGGCCAACGTGCGCAGCAATCCGCTCAGCTATACGCTGGCGTTCAGTGGCGCAGTGATCTGGGCGCTGTATTGCAACCTGACCAAGAAGATCGCCCAGGGCAGCAACGGTGTGGTGCTGTTCATCGTGCTGACCGCGCTGGCGCTGTGGTTGAAGTATGCCTTCAGCGCAGAAAGCGGCATGCAGTTCAGCGCTGGCGTGACCGTAACGCTGCTGTGCGCCGGAGTGGCGATGGGGGCGGGGTATGCCGCCTGGAACGTTGGCATTTTGCACGGCAACATGACGCTGCTGGCCACCGTCTCTTATTTCACCCCGGTGCTGTCGGCGGTGTTCGCCGCGCTGGTGTTGCACACCTCGCTGACCGCCAATTTCTGGCAGGGCGTAGCGATGGTCACGCTTGGCTCGCTGATCTGTTGGCGGGCAACTCGCGGAAATTAACGGAAATTATCCGCCGTCGGCGCAATGTTGAACTAGAATTTAACTAGCCATGTTGCCTGAAGGAACGACGACGATGAGAAGCGACATTCAATTTATTCAACAGCCTGAAATCGACGTGCATCACTATGAGCGCGGCGATACCGTGCGCCTGACCACGGCGAATCTGCGGCACGAATATCAGCTCGACGTTTATATTTTGCGCCGCGACGACAAGCTGATTTACGGTTCGGTCGTCGCGGCGGCGCCCAAGACCGACATTCCGGTTGCCAACTGGGAGGTGAAAAACGGCGAAGAGGTGGCGTTCCGCCAGGAAAACATCGCCAAGGCGGTGCCGGCGGTAAACTGATCTCAGCTTTCGCGCCGCAGTTGTTTACCGAGAAACATTTTTCGATAGTCCGCCGGCGTTACCCCCAGCCGGCGGATAAATGCCCGCCGCATCAGCTCTGCACTGGAAAAACCGCAATGCGCCGCCACCTGTTTTGGCGCCAATACGCCGAGCTCCAATAACCTGCGCGCTTCGGCGATGCGGGCTTCCTCGAGCCATTTAGCGGGAGAGGTGCCGACCTCGTTGCCGAACAGCCTGCTGAAATGCCGCGGGGTGACGCCGGCGCGTTCCGCCAGGCTGGCTACGTTGTGCGGTAACCCGATATTGTCTATCGCCCAGCGTTGCACTTCCTGCAGCATTGAGCGCCCGGCCAGGGTCGCCTGTTCCCGATAGCTGAATTGCATCTGCCCGCCGGGACGGCGGAAAAACATCACCAGCTGGGCCGCGACCCGCTGCGCGATCTCACGCCCTAAATCGTCTTCCACCATTATCAGCGCCAGATCCAGCCCTGAGGTCACGCCAGCGGCAGTCTGCAGGCGCCCGTCACGCACATAAATGGCGTCTTTATCCACCGTGACCTGAGGATAGCGGCGACACAATTGATCGGCTACCGCCCAGTGGGTGGTGATTTGCCGCCCATCCAACAGGCCGGCCTCCGCCAGCAGAAAAGCGCCGCTGCACACCGAGCCGTAGCGGCGAGTGCGGGGTACCACTCTGCGTAGCCAGTCCAGCGTGCGTGTTTCGCTTTCGCCGTCGGCGATACCCGGTGCACCGGCGATGAGCAACGTGTCGATCGCCTGTTCACGCCATTGGGTGATGGCGAGATCCGGCACGAGTTTGACGCCGGATGAGGACACGATCGGCGCCAGCGTCTTTCCGACTACCTGCAGATGATAGGCGGCATAGCCGGCTTGCAGATTGGCCTCGGCGAAAACATCCAGCGGACCGGAAACGTCCAGCAGCTGCACCTGTGGCACGGCGAGAATAGCGATGGTTTTACTCATGGCATGCGATATCCCGATGGATGGGGGATGTCACTAATCGTTGATTAATGGCAATTGAGGACATTCAGTGTAACGCCTAATCTAACCGGGTTCCAGACAACGGGAGAATCAAGTTATGAGTTTAACCATCAACGGCATCAGCGTGCCGGATAGCGCGATGGCGCGTCAGGCGACCGAGTTAGTGCGCGACACCGAATCAGATCTGCTGTTTCACCACTCCAGCCGGGTGTATTACTGGGCGGCGCTGGCGGGGCAGCAGCGCAAGCTGGTTTACGATCCTGAACTGCTGTACGTCGGCTGCCTGTTTCACGATATGGGACTGACGCACGATCACTGCAGCTGCGACAAACGTTTCGAAGTGGATGGCGCCGATGCGGCGGCCGAGTTTTTACGCGGGCACGGGGTCAGCCGTCAGGATATCGATCGGGTATGGACGGCGATCGCGTTACACACCACGCCGGGGATCCCGGAATACATGCACCCGCTGATTGCGCTGGTGACCGCGGGAGTAGAGATGGATGTGTTAGGGATCAATTACCAGGGCTATGACGCGGCGCTGCGAGAGCGGGTAGTGGAGTTGCATCCCCGCGGGGCAAACTTCAAGGAAGCGATTATTCAGGCGTTTTACGACGGGATTCGACATAAGCCGGACAGCACCTTCGGCAACGTCAAAGCGGACGTGCTGGCGGATAAGGAACCGAGCTTTGTTCGCGGTAATTTTTGCAGCCTCATTCGTCGTTCGATGTGGCCAGCGTGATCGGCTGCCGCTTCTCTCTCGCCGGCGAGTTTTCGCCGGCATTTCCCGCTTGAATGCCGTACTCCTCTTCATTGCCGGTTGATGACAGTTGGCTCAAAAACTGCGCTAAAAATCGATGTGCATGACAAAAATCACAGCGAATGTGAATTTGAATGAAACATAATTTGACAAATGTGAACGCAATCGATTACCTATTCGCGAAATGCGTAACTGGATCACAGATTCTTACAGTCAGTGGTTTCTATAATGCGCGCGTCATCCGAGTTTCTGTGTGAAGACAACGCCAGGTGTCGGCAGACTCATTGTCATCTTTTCTAAACGGGCAGGAAATGGCCCTTTAAGCATGTGGTAATAAAATGAAAAAAATAGCTCTCGCAGCAGGTGTACTGCTCGCAGCGTCTTACAGTGCATCATCAATGGCTGATAGCAAAGACAGTCAATATGTCTCCGACTGGTGGCACCAGAGCGTTAACGTGGTGGGCAGCTACCACACCCGTTTCGGACCGCAGCTGAATAACGACGTGTATCTCGAATACGAAGCCTTCGCCAAGAAAGACTGGTTCGACTTCTACGGTTACGTTGACGTGCCGAAGTTCTTCGGCGTGGGCAATACCCCGGATCGCGGCATCTGGGACAAAGGCTCCCCGCTGTTTATGGAGATTGAACCGCGCTTCTCCATCGACAAGCTGACCGGCACCGATCTGAGCTTCGGTCCGTTCAAAGAGTGGTACTTCGCCAACAACTACATCTATGACCTGGGCCACAACGCCGACGGTCGTCAAAACACCTGGTACATGGGTCTGGGCACCGATATCGACACCGGCCTGCCGATGAGCCTGTCGATGAACATCTATGCCAAATACCAGTGGGAAAACTACCAGGCTGCCAACGAGAACAGCTGGGACGGTTACCGCTTCAAGGTGAAATACTTCGTGCCGCTGACCCAGGTGTGGGGCGGCAACCTGAGCTACATCGGCTTCACCAACTTCGACTTTGGTTCCGATCTGGGCAAGGACAGCCATTGGGTTGACGGCACCGGCAAACAGGTGCGCACCAGCAACTCTATCGCCTCCAGCCACATTTTGGCGCTGAACTACGATCACTGGCACTATTCTTTCGTGGCGCGTTATTTCCATAACGGCGGCCAGTGGCAGGATGGCGCGGATATCGGTACCCCGCAGGGCCCGATCAAGTCTACCGGTTGGGGTTATTACCTCGTGGTCGGCTATAACTTCTGATTTTCCGTGCTATCAGAAACAGAAAACCCCGCCTGGCGGGGTTTTTTTGTCATCACTGTGCTTGTTCAGCCGGGAGATGCTTCACCGGCATAAACAGCCTGCCTTTGATCACGTGACATTCATTATTTATCCAACTAATGATTTGTTCACGGCTGACGCCTTCCGACTGCGCGTAACGATGAAGATCGCCGTTAAAGTGTCGAGTGATGTATTCCATGAGGGTCATTTGCACGTCTTTTGCTCCTGAACGCCCACCCGTTGCCAGCCTGGCCACCGCGGGAGGTTGAGGTTTCTCAGACAGCGAATGTAAATTATCGGCAACCAAATCTCAACATAAAGCACCAGATTGGGGCGACGGCGGCGGGAAAAAGAATCCCGCACGGAGAGGCGGGAAGTGTTCGCTATTATCATTATGGATGATAAGAATAAGATTTGAGGTGCGACGAAAAAGAGCACGCTAACTCTTTTTTGTTACCTTCCCACGCTAGCGTAAGGCTTATTTTTCTTCAAGAAAAATCTGAGACAAGCATCGGCATTTTCGAGGCGTTTTGCGTTGAGACAAGGTTTGAAAGCGAATGCCGTAAAAGCGCGCCGTTATCTCGGAGTTTTCCTTATACTTTGTCTGGAAAAGGCTAGCTATAGTCAACAGAGTCACCCACGCAGGAATACACAACATGAACAAACGTCGTACGACTCTCACGGTGTTAGCGCTGATTGCATCGCTGGGGTTGTCATCCGCCCCGGCCTTGGCCGACAAAGGCGGCAATGGTAACGGCAACGGGAACGGCCATGGCAACAGCGGCAATAACGGTAACCATGGCAACAACGGTAATCACGGCAACAAAGGCAATAAAGATAAAGGCGGCTATAGGAACGACGATAATCTGGTCTCCGTCAGCCTTTCGCGCGACCGCGCCCGTTCGCTGGCGCACAACTACGGCCTGACAGGCTACAGCTCGCTGCCACCGGGCATCGCCAAGAATCTGGCTCGCGGTAAACCGCTTCCGCCGGGCATCGCCAAAAAAGTGGTGCCTTACTCGATGCTGCGTGAGTTGCCGCAGTACCCGGGTTATGAGTGGCGTATCGCCGGCGACGATCTGGTGCTGGTCGCACTCAGCACCGCGATTGTGGCCTCCGTCATCAACGGCGTGTTCGACTAACGCCGGTTGGATCTCATCGGGCCTCGCTGCGGCGGGGCCTTTTTTATTTGCCGGCGCAGGGCTGACGTGGTGAACTTGGCGCCTGACCTTTTCACTGCATCATAAGGGAGGCGCCATGTTCAGGGCGTTATTGATAGCCTGCTGTTTGACCAGTTTTCCAGCGTTGGCAGACGGCGCTGCCGCCATCGGCGAACTGGTGAACCAACGGCTGTCGTTGATGAAAGACGTTGCCGGTTACAAGGCGCAGCAGCATTTGCCGATCGAAGACCTGGCGCAGGAGGCGAAGGTGTTGGCCAGCGCGCAGGCGGAGGCGGGGCGTTTGGGGCTGGAGCCGGCGTCGGTGCGGCCTTTTATCGCCGCGCAGATGGACGCCGCCAAGGCGATTCAGTACCGCTATCGCGCCGACTGGCTGGCGAGCCCGGAGCCCGGCTGGCAGCCACGCCCGTTGGCGCAGGTGCGCCCACAGATCGCGCAGCTGAGCAGCCAGATATTGCAACGGCTGGCGGAGCGACTGCGTACCGGCCCGCTCGGCGAGGCGGATCAGGCGGCGTTTATGGCGTCTGTGGATCAGGTGAATCTCAGCGCCGCCGACAAGCGGCGGCTGGCGGATGCGCTGCTGGCGGTCAGAACCGGCAGCGCACGCTGAGCGTCAGTCGCGGCCGACGGTGCTGCGGCGGAAGGTCAGCATCCGGCTGCGGTTGGCGATGAGATCCACGTTGTAACCGCGGAAATAGAGGCAAAAGCGTTTCAACCATGGGCCGTCCTGGCACTCCACCAGCATGCGGCCCTGGCCGAGCGGGCTGAGCGTGCCGGTCTGCGCCGCCGGGCCGACGCCAATATGCACCCGATTGCCGCGAATTTCAAAGGCGGTGCGATAGTGCGGGTGATACCACAACCCCTGCACATGCTTCAGGCAGTCGCCGTTGGCCGTGACCGGCAGGAAACGGCGCGCCACATGCCCGACTTCGCCCTCGACCGCTTCGCCGGTCCACTTCAATTTAATTGGCATATGGGCGGACAGCGACACCGCGTAGCCGTCTTCGCCCTGATACAGCGGTTCATCGCTGCCCAGATAGGCCAGGTTGCCGTCTTTGACCTCCAGCCAGTGCGGCTCCGCCAGCGTGGCGTAGAGACCGTCGGGGATCGCCGTGCTGCGCTGCGGCAAAGGTTCGCCCAGCAGCGCTGCCATCACCTGCAAAGCCATCCCGAAACTGTCGCAGTCTTCGCGGTTGGCCACCAGCGCAACGCCGACCTGGCGATCGGGCGCCAGCAGGAAATAGGTTTTGTAACCGGCGTGGGAACCACCGTGGCCGAGCAAGCGGCGGCGGCCTAGCGGCGTCTGCGCCAGCCCCAGTCCATAGGCGCTGAGCTGACCCTGATTGAGGCGGCGCGGTGCGCCGAGTTGCGCCAGCACGCCCTGGCCGGGGCCCTGGTCGGCCAGCAGCGTTTGCAGCCAGCGGGTGAGGGCGTTGAGGCTGCCGGTCAGGCTGCCGGAGGCGGAAAGGTGCAGACCGGCGCTGGCGTGTTGCCAGCCCCGCGCCGCACGCCAGTAACCCGGCACCAACCCTGGCACCACGTCGAACCAGCTTTCCGGCGCCCGCATCTGCACCTGCAGCGGCTGGGCGATGTGCTGTTGCACCAGTTGGTCGAAATCATACCCTTTGCTGCGCAGCACGGCCTCCAGCAGCCGATAGCCGGTATTGCTGTAGGCGATCTCGCTGCCGGCTTCATAGTTCAATCTTTCCAGCCCCTCGACAAACTGCATCACCGGTTGCGCCTCGCTGACGGCATGCAGCGATATGCCCAGCAGACCGAGCGTCTCGCGCACGTCAGGCAGACCGCCGGTCATATCCAGCGCCTGGCCGACGGTAACGTCCGCCAACGCGGGCTGCAGGGTGGGCAGCAGTTCGCCCAGGCGTTGTTCGAGTCGAATGGCGCGATCGGTGGCGTTCAGCGCCAACGCGGCGAAGATGTGCTTGGTCACTGAGGCGTAGCGCACCACGCTGTCGGCGGTGAAGGGGGTATTCTGCGCCAGATCGGCCAAGCCGGCACTGGCGGTGGCGCGGAGTTGTTCGGCGTCAAACAGGGTGATGGCGCCGCCGGGTTCGCCACGCCGTTGCCAGCCGGCCAGCAATTGTTCGGCGAGGGCGCCGGCAGCGCGCCAGTTTAACGGTGTTACAGACATAGGGCCTCCAGAGTGATGGTTCGAAACGGGCCAGCTCGGCCACACGCCGCCCGGCGCTGACGATGAGCGCGGGCTTTTCGGCTGATTGTGGCGCAGCGCGTTTTTCGTCGGCCGCTGTTTTGTGCGCTGTTTAGACCAGTCAGTAGGGAATCACGCGAAACTTTGATACAGCGCGCAGATTGCGGCTGACGTTACGGTTAAGGACAGGGAGAGGAACAGGCGCCCGGCGGCGCCTGTAAAGGGGATCAGTTCAGTCTGGCGGCGCTGTCCAACAGGCCTTCAATCATCTGCTTGAGCAGGCGCTGCAGCGAGGCGGCGCGCTGCGGTTCGAACGCGAAAGGATACTGTTCGGACATGTAGTTGACCTGCGCCAGCTCGAGCTGGATCGCATGCTGCTGCTGCTGCTGCGGTTGGCCGTAGGCACGGGTGATGTAACCGCCCTTGAAGCGGCCGTTCAGCACGTGGGTGTACTGCTGTTGCTGCTCGCAGCAGGCGACCAGCCGATCGCTCAGCGCCTGGGCGCAGCTTTCACCGCCGTTGGTGCCGAGGTTGAGATCCGGCAGTTTGCCGTCGAACAGCCGCGGGATCACCGAGGCGATGGAGTGCGCGTCGAACAGCAGCGCATAGCCGTGCCGCGCTTTGAGGCGTGCCAACTCGTCCTGCAGCTGCTGATGATAAGGTTGCCAAATTTGCTGCAGATAGCCGGCGCGTTCTTCGTCCGTCGGCGCTTTGCCCGGCAGGAAGCTTGGGCGGCCGTCGAACAGCACATCGGGATACAGACCGGTGGTGGCGGTGGTGTACAGCGGCTTGTCGTCCGCCGGGCGATTCAGGTCGATGACGAAGCGCGAATAGTTGCCGACCAGTACGCTGGCGCCCATCGCCCGGGCGAAGTCGTACAGCTGTGGAATGTGCCAGTCGGTATCGGGCAGCGGGCGGGCATCGTCGGTCAGCCCGGCCTCGACCGCCGGCGTCAGTTGCGTGCCGGCGTGTGGGATGCTGATCAGCAGCGGCAGGCTGCCGGTCTGGAAGCTAAAAGGATCGCGAATGGTCATTGACGTACTTCTCCTCGGAAAATCACCGTACAGGGCAGCTGGCCGCCCAACCAATAAGCCAGTTCCGCCGGCCGCGACAGCGGCCAGTGAACAAAGTCCGCCACCTTGCCGGTTTCCAGCGTGCCGTGGCTGTGTTGCAGCCCCAGCGCTTTGGCAGCGTGGGTGGTAACGCCCGCCAGCGCTTCTTCCGGCGTCAGGCGGAACAGCGTGCAGGCCATGTTGATCATCAGACGCAGCGACAGCGCCGGCGACGTGCCAGGGTTGGCGTCGCTGGCGATCGCCATCGCCACGTGGTGCTTGCGGAACAGCTCTACCGGCGGGCACTGGGTTTCGCGCAGCAGGTAGTAGGCGCCCGGCAGCAGCACCGCCACGGTGCCGGCGTCGCCCATGGCGCGGGCATCTTGCTCGGTGGCGTATTCGAGATGGTCGGCGGAGAGCGCGTGATGGCGCGCCGCCAGCGTGCTGCCGCCGAGGGCGGAGAGTTGCTCGGCGTGCAGTTTGACCGGCAAACCGGCGGCTTCGGCGGCGGCGAAGACTCGCTCCACCTGCGCCGGTGAGAACGCCAGGTGTTCGCAGAAGGCGTCAACCGCATCCGCCAGGCCGGCGGCGGCGGCCTGAGGGATGATGGTATCGCAGACCAGATTGATGTAGTCGTCGGCGCGGTTTGCGTATTCCGGCGGCAGCGCATGGGCCGCCAGACAGGTGGTTTTCACCTCGACCGGCAGCAGCTCGCCCAACTTGCGCGCCACCCGCAGCATTTTCAGCTCGCTTTCCGGGCTGAGACCATAGCCGGATTTGATCTCCACGCAGGTGACGCCTTCCGCCAGCAGCGGACGCAGGCGGAACAGCGCCTGCTCCAGCAGCAGCGCTTCGTCGGCCTCGCGGGTGGCTTTCACGGTGGAGATAATGCCGCCGCCCTGCGCGGCGATGTCGGCATAGCTCACGCCGTTCAGCCGCTGTTCGAACTCGCCGCTGCGGTTGCCGCCGAACACCAGGTGCGTGTGGCAGTCAACAAAGCCGGGGGTGATGATGCCGCCGTCGAATTTCACCGTTTCGTCCGCGATCAGGCCGGGCGGCAGCGCCGCATGTTCGCCAATCCAGACGATCTTGCCGTCGCGTACGGCGATCGCGCCGTCGGTCAGGGTGTGATAGTTGCCGTCGCGCATGGTGACGATATCGGCGCCGTGCCACAGGCTGTCGCAGTGAATCTCAGACGTCATTGCTTTCCTCCGCCGGAGCCGCAGCTCCCACATGGTTGTATATACAATTAAAAACAACCTAACGCATTCACCGGGATGTCACAAGAGGCGGGAGAGATTTTGTTATCAGGATGTGATCGACCGCGGAGATGCGGGCGCAGGGCGCGCCCGCCGGGGATCAGACTTCGCTGGTGAAGCGGCCGAACAGTTGATAACGGCTGCCGGGGTACAGCAGCCGGGCCGAGGTCACCACGGTTTTGCCGGACCAGGTGCGGCGATGGATCAGCAGGCCGGGTTCGTGGTCCTCCAGCTGCAGCAGCTCGCGTTCGCGCCGGGTGGGGATCACCGCTTCGACGATGTGTTCGCCGGCGGTCAGCGGCGCGGCCTGCGTCAGATAGGCGTAGGGCGTGACGCGGTCGAAATCCTGCTTCAGGTAATCCGGCGCCACCAGCGGATTGACGCAGCGGTCTTCCACCTGCACCGGCACGTCGTTTTCGTAATGCACGATCTGGGAGTAGAACAGCCGTTGGCCGGGCTGGATGCCCAGCGCCGCCGCCTCTTCCTCGCTGGCCGGGCGGGCCTTCAGCTCGAGGATCTTGCTGCTGTGGCGATGACCGCGCGCGGCGATCTCATCGGCGATGTTGTGCACTTCCAGCAGCGCGGTGTGCGCCTTGGCTTCGGCGACGAAGGTGCCGACGCCCTGCATGCGAATCAAAAAACCTTCGCTGGTCAGCTCGCGCAGCGCGCGGTTGATGGTCATGCGGCTGACGCCCAGTTCCGCCACCAGTTCACTTTCGGAGGGCACGCGCTGGTGCGGTTGCCAGTGCCCCGCACGGATTTGATTCACGATCGCCTGTTTGACCCGTTGGTAGATCGGGGCGGGGGCATCGCTCATTGCAGCCGCCAGTTGTAACACGGTCTGTTGTTCAGCCACGACGTTAACCTCGTCAAATAAAAAAATAATAACACCAGTTTACTGTTGATGTCGGCGTATGTATATGTATATACAACTAGTGGCCGTCGCGCCAGAAACTTGCCGGCGACCGCCAAAAATTCCTGAAGACGCGCCATCGCCGCGCCTTATTCGCCGTTACATCAACCGTGGAATACTGCCATGCCTGCTTATTTTGCCCCACGCGCTTTGCTCCCTGAGGGCTGGGCGCATAACGTCCGGCTGGACGTCGATGCGCAAGGTTATCTGACTCAAGTTACCGCCAACGCTGAGCCGCAAGGCTGCATTCGGCTGCATGGCGATGCGGTGCCGGGCATGCCGAACCTGCACTCCCACGCCTTTCAGCGCGCGATGGCCGGGTTGGCGGAAGTGGCGGGCAACCCGCAGGACAGCTTCTGGACCTGGCGCGATCTGATGTACCGCCTGGTGCAGCGCCTGACGCCGGAGCAGGTGGAGGTAGTCGCCCGTCAACTGTATATCGAAATGCTCAAGGGCGGATATACCCAGGTGGCCGAATTCCACTACCTGCATCACGACGCCGACGGCAAGCCTTACGCCGATCGCGGTGAGATGACCGGCCGCCTCAGCGAGGCCGCGCATCAGGCCGGCATCGGCATGACTATGCTGCCAGTGCTGTACAGCTACGCCGGTTTTGGCGCCCAGCCGGCCCAGCCGGGGCAGAAACGGTTTATCCAGGATGCCGAAAGCTATCTGCATCAGCAGCAGGTGATTGCCCGTCAGCTGGCGGATCGCCCGTTGCAGAACCAGGGGCTGTGCTTCCACTCGCTGCGTGCGGTGGAGCTGGGGCAGATGCAGCAGATTTTGGCCGCGTCGGATCGCACCTTGCCGGTGCATATTCATATCGCCGAGCAGCAAAAAGAGGTGAACGACTGTCTGGCGTGGAGCGGACAGCGCCCGGTGGCCTGGCTGTATGACCACCTGCCGGTCGATCAGCGCTGGTGTCTGGTGCACGCCACCCATCTGGATCGCGACGAGCTGGAAGCGCTGGCGCGCAGCCGCGCGGTGGCCGGCCTGTGCCTGACCACCGAAGCCAACCTCGGCGACGGCATTTTCCCTGGCGACGCTTACCTGCAGCAGCAGGGGCGCTGGGGCATCGGTTCCGACAGCCACGTTTCGCTCAACGTGGTGGAAGAGCTGCGCTGGTTTGAATACGGCCAGCGGCTGCGCGATCAGCGTCGCAATCGCCTGACGACACCGGAACAGTCGGCGGTGGGCGATGTGCTGTACCTGCAGGCGCTGCAGGGCGGTGCGCAGGCGTGCGGCGCGCCGATCGGTCGGCTGCAGAGCGGCTATCGCGCCGACTGGCTGGTGCTGGACGGCGACGATCCGTATCTGGCGGCGGCGCCGGACGCCTCGATCCTCAATCGCTGGCTGTTCGCCGGCGGCAAGGAGCAAATTCGCGACGTGTTCGTCGGTGGCCGGCAGGTGATCGAGCAGGGGCGGCACGCGCTGCAACAGCAGAGCAGCGCAGAGTTCCTGCAGGTGCTGAAAACCTTTCAGCAGGAGGCGTAATGAGCCTGACCCGTTTTAACTTCGCCGCGCTGCCGGTCAGCCCGTGGCGCAACGGCGGTGGGGAAACCCGTGAAATCGTCAGCTGGCCGCCGGGCGAGCCGGATTTCGACTGGCGCGCCAGTATCGCCACCATCGCGCAGGACGGGCCGTTTTCCGCCTTTGCGGGCATCGATCGTTCGATAACGTTGCTGGAAGGCGACGGCGTGCGGCTGTTCAGCGCCGGGCATATCGACCATCAGTTGGCGCGTATCGGGGAGCCGTTCGCCTTTTCCGGCGACGTGGCGCTGGAAGCGACGCTGCTGGGTGGCGCCAGTCAGGATTTCAACATCATGACACGCCGCGGCCGGCAGGCGGCCGAGGTGCTGCGCAGCACGGTGCCCGTCACCCTGTCACCCAACCGGGCGGGCGTGCTGTATGTGCTGAGCGGCGTTTGGTCGCTGCCGGAGGGCGGAGAACTGCGGGCGCGCGAGGGTGTCTGGTGGACGGCGGCGGGCGGCGAAGTGGCGCCGCTGACGGCCGACGGCGCGATCCTGTGGGCGAACATCACAGCCTGCTAACGCAGAGTAGAGTCCTGCGCCCGGTTATGGGATTATTCACTTTTCCCCATTAATCATAAAGAAGGGCGCATGGCTTCGCTGAAAGACGTCGCAAAACTTGCCGGAGTCTCGTTGATGACGGTGTCCCGCGCCATCAATGAACCCGGCAAGCTGCGGCCGGAAACCTATCACCGCGTTAAACAGGCGATCGACCAGTTAGACTACGTGCCGGATCTGTCGGCGCGGCGTATTCGCGGTGACGGAACTCGCGTGCAGACGCTCGGCGTGCTGGCGCTGGACACCGCCACGACGCCGTTCTCGGTGGAAATGATCCTGTCGATTGAAAAAACCGCGCGTGAGCGCGGCTGGAACAGCTTCGTCGTCAACCTGTTTGCCGACGACAACGCCGAACAGACCGTCGATCTGCTGTTGGCGCATCGACCGGATGGGGTGATATTCACCACGATGGGGCTGCGTGAGGTGACGCTACCGGCCAAACTGCTGGACAAAAAGCTGGTGCTGGCCAACTGCGTCAGCCCGGCGCATGCGATCGCCAGCTACATTCCTGATGATGAGCAAGGGCAGTATGACGCCACGCGCACGCTGATCGCCAAAGGCTATCGCGCGCCATTGTGCATTCATTTACCGGCGGATACGCTGGCGGCGGGGCTGCGCCGCCGCGGTCTGGAACGCGCCTGGCGCGAAGCGGGGCGCGATGTTGAACAGCTGCGGCAGTATCATCTCGATCTGAGCGCCGGCGATCAAAGCTATCGCGACTGCGTCGCGTTGCTGGAGCGGCATTTCTCAGCAGAACGGCGCGATTGCGATGTCGTGGTGTGCGGAAACGATCGGATAGCGTTTCTGGTGTATCAGGTATTGCTGGCGCAAGGATGGCGGATACCTCAGCAGGTGGCGGTGCTGGGCTACGACAATATGGTCGGCACCGGTGAGCTGTTCCTGCCGGCATTGACGACGGTGCAGCTGCCGCATTACGAGTTGGGCCGCCTTGCGGCGCTGCATGTGATTGAGCGGCGGGAACAGCGTGATACGGTGAAAGTGCCTTGCCCGCTGTTGGAGCGTGGTTCGCTGTAGCCACACCGGGCGCGCCGCTGCGCGCCCGGCGCTCATTCCCATTACCCCCAGATGCTCGCCAACTGCCATCCCGTGATGGGCTCGAACTGCGCCCGGCCGCCTTCGGCGAACAGGCGGAGACGGCGATCGCCCGCCGTCGGATAGAAGCGGCTGGTCAGGCAGGCCTCTCCCTGATTCACGAAGATTTCCAGCGATGAGCGATCGATAAAGATCCGCAGCGACAGGATGTCACCCCCCGGCAGCGGCACACTGCGGCAGGTGCACAGGGCGGGGTTTTCATGAAAACGCTCCAGCACCAGTCGGTGCGCCTGATTGTCGACAAACAGGCGCGCCGCACTCCCGATAGCCAGCCCGTAACGCTCGGCGTCGTTGTCGGCCGGCCTCAACGTCAGGGTGAGTTCCTGCACGTCGTTCGTCAGCGGCAGATGCTGATTGGTCAGCGTCTGCGCCAAAAACGTGTGTGGCTCTCGGCGCAGCGCCGCCAGTTCACGCGCCGGGTTCATGCGGACGCTGCCGTCGGCGGCCAGCGTCAGTTCGCGCGGCAGCGTGAGGGCGCCGGCCCAGCGGTGCGCTTTGCTGGGCATCGGTGATTCCCACATATCCATCCAGGCAAACAGCAGCCGACGACCGTCGGCGGCGGTGAAGGTCTGCGGCGCATAGAAATCGTGGCCGGCATCCAGCTCACAGAAGGGCTGGGTCACCGTAAAGTCGCCGTCCGGCCGCCAGTGGCCGAGCAGATAGCCGCTCTGGAAGCGATTGCGATAGCGGTAGCCCTGCGCCGCCAACCCCTGCGGCGAAAACAGCAGCAGGTGTTGCTCCCCCAGCGGGAAGAAATCCGGGCATTCCCACATATAGCCCTGATGCGCCGTTTGCGCGCCGGCCAGCACCCGATCGAAGCGCCAGGCGCGCAGGTCGGCAGAGCGGTACAGGCGCACCTGGCCCAGGCCGTTTTCTTTGGCGCCGACCACCAGCCACCATTCGCCGTTTTCGCACCAGACTTTCGGATCGCGAAAATGCTGAATGCCGTCCGGCGGGGCCAGTACCGGCCCGTGTTTGATGAAGCGTATGCCGTCTTCGCTGGTGGCCAGACATTGCACTTCCCGCACCTGGCTGTCGTCACCGGGTTCGCCCAGCCACACGTGGCCGGTGTAAATCAGCGTCAGCACACCGTTGTCATCCACGGCGCAGCCGGAAAAGCAACCGTCTTTGTCATAGGGCGCATCGGGTGCCAGGGCGATGGGCTGATGCTGCCAGCGTATCAGGTCGCGGCTGGTCGCGTGCCCCCAGTGCATGGGGCCCCAGTGTTCGCTATAGGGGTGATGCTGGAAGAAGGCATGATAGACGCCGTCAATACAGATCAGGCCGTTGGGATCGTTGATCCAGCCGGCGGGCGGCGCGAGATGGAACTGCGGGTAGTAATCGTCTCGGCGCTCTGCACGCAGGGCTTCGACCGCATGGTCGGCTTGAGCTAAGGCAGTGTTCATTGGACAGACTCACTTGATTTAATGGCGGATTGAAAGGGGGCTACGCTGGCGGAACGTTCGCCGCGCAGCAGGAAACAGGAGACAAG
This sequence comes from Serratia bockelmannii, assembly GCF_051803255.1. Taxonomy (NCBI): domain Bacteria; kingdom Pseudomonadati; phylum Pseudomonadota; class Gammaproteobacteria; order Enterobacterales; family Yersiniaceae; genus Serratia; species Serratia bockelmannii. The sequence goes on from NZ_CP196512.1 coordinate 2,148,116, forward strand.
CGTCGTGGCGGCGACCGCGCAGCCCATCAGCAGATAGGTGTCGGCAAAGCCGATGCGGTCATAACCGTAACCCGCCAGCGGCGACAGGAAGCTGGCCATCACCTGGGTGATGAACTGGAAGCCTACCAGGTACAGTGTGGAGGAGAGTCGGCTGTCAAAGCGGCTCGCGATGTATTTGAAGATAGCGATCAGCAGGATTGGCAATTCTACGGCGTGCAGCAGTTTCATGGCGGAGATCATCAGGGCGCCGCTGACTAAGCCGGAACCGAACATGCGCAGCGCCATCACGCCACCGGCCAGCAACAGCCCCTGTTTGGCGCCGATGCGGTTCACCAGCAGCGGCGCCAGGAACATGCCGCCGGCCTCGAGGAAGACCTGCAGCGAGTTGAGAAAACCGTACATCTCGTTGCCCTGTGCGCGAGAAGCGAACTGTGAAGCGAAGTAGACCGAAAATTGCTGATCGAAAACGTTGTATACGCTGATCCCCAGCACAAACACCACCAGTGCCCAGAAGCCGGGCATGCGCAGCAGCGCCAGCGCGTCCTGCAGCCGCAGGTTTTCCGGTTTGCCGAACGCCAGGCCGGCCATGGCGTTCGGCTTCAGCTCGCGTACCTGGCTGAGCAGCACCAGGAACACCACGGCGGCGGCGGAGGCCAGCCAGAAATTGATGTTCGGATTGATATTGAAGATAAAACCGGCCACAAAGGTGGCGCTGGCCCAGCCGAGCGAGCCCCACATGCGGGCGCGGCCGAATTCGAAACCGCTGATGCGGCTGACTCGCTCGGTATAAGATTCCAGCGCGCCGATACCGGCGAAGAAGGTCGCGCCGATGAACACCCCGCCGACCAAAGCGCCGAGCGGCAGGCTGCTCGCCAGCAGCGGGGCGTAAACGTAGATAAAGAACGGGCCGGTCAGCAGCAGCATCACGCCGAGAAACTGCAGCAGGTGTTTGCGCAGCCCAAGTTTATCCTGAATAAACCCGTACAGCGGCTGGGCGCACAGCGCCACCAACGAGATAGCGGAGAAGATCAGGCCGGTCTCGGCGCCTTTCAGGCCGATCTTCTGATTCAGCCACAGCGAGATCAGCGAAAAGCTGGAAGACCAGGTGAAGAAAAAGAAGAACAGCAGGCCGCTGAGCAGCACGTAATATTTTTTAGTTTCGCGGTTCATGGGTAGGGCCCCGGTGAGTGAAGTTAGCTCTATTGTTAACGTTAACTCGCAAGGGGATGAAGCGGCCAGATATCACGCATGAGATGTTAATCACAAAAGTTAACGTTAACATTTTTGCCTTGTGATCGAGGTCACGAGTTGGCAAGGGGGCGATGTGCCCCCGGAGGATTAACGTTCGTTAAGCGAGCGCAGATGATCGTCGCGGCGCAGCGTCATCAGCGCAAACAGGCTGACCACCGAGGTGGCGACCACGTAGTAGGCGGGAATGTCGATATTGCCGGTCTGTTTGATGAGGCCGGTGATAATCAGCCCGGCCGAGCCGGAAAACACCGCATTGGACAGCGAGTAAGCCAGCCCCAAACCGGTATAGCGCACCCGGGTCGGGAACATCTCCGCCAGCATCGCCGGGCCGGGGCCGGCCAGCAGGCCGACTACGGCGCCGGCGACCATCACTGCCAGCCCTTTGACCCACAGTGAACTCTGCGCATCCTGCAACAGGTGCAGCAGCGGGAAGGTGAACAGGATCACCGCCGCCACCGCCGTCAGCATCACCGTTTTACGCCCCAGTTTGTCGCTGATGATGCCCGCCGGCAGAATGGTCAGGGCGAAGCCGACGTTGGCCAGCACCGTCGCCACCAGCGCCTGCTGGAAAGTGGCGTGCAACGAGGTTTGCAAATAGGAAGGCATCACCACCAGGAAGGTATAGCCGGCGGCCGACCAGCCCATCATACGGCCGATGCCGATCAATATGGTTTTCGCCACGCCGCCCAAGCTCGCCTCCTGCGGTGCGGCGCTGTGTTCCGCGGCCTGTTGCGCCTGGGTAAACGTGGGCGTCTCTTCGAGCTTGAGCCGCAGCCACAGCGCCACAGCGCCCATCGGCAGCGCCAGCAGGAAGGGAATGCGCCAGCCCCAGTCATGCAGCTGCTGCACGCTGAGCAGCGCGGCCAGCAGCGCCACCAGCCCGGCCCCGGCCAGCAGGCCGAGCGCGACGGTCAACGATTGCCAGGCGCCGAACAGCCCGCGTTTGCCCTTCGGGGCGAATTCGGTCATCAGTGATACGGCGCCGCCGAATTCGCCGCCGGCGAACAGCCCCTGAAACATGCGCAGCAGCGTCAGCAGCAGCGGGGCGGCGACGCCGATCGAGGCATAGGTCGGCATGACGCCGATCAGTGCGGTGGCCAGCGTCATCAACAACAGAACCGCAATCAGCGTCGGGCGACGGCCGATGCGATCGCCGATGCGGCCGAAGATCACCGCGCCGATCGGCCGGCAGAAAAACGCCAGCGCGAAGGCGGCGTAGGTGAGGATCAGGCTGGTGACTTCATTTTCACCCTGCAGCGTGAAAAAATTGGCGGCGATGACGGTAGCCAGGAACCCGTACACCCCGAACTCATACCATTCGATAAAGTTGCCAACCGAGCCGGCCAGCAACGCCTGACGCGAACGGCGCGCGTCGAGAGTCTGTTGATTCATCCCCGTTCCCATACATTTGAATTATTGTTCGTCAGTTCTAAATTTATACGACAAAACAATCAATTGATTTCAGCGGGAACTGTGAGGCGCTCAGCGCATGCCGTCGATATGCCACCATTCGGGGCAAACATCGGCGAACGCGTGCGAGACCGGGCGCAGCTCCGGCAGATCGGCCCGATCGAAGCTGCCGGTGCTCAACGCCACCGTCGGCTCGTCGTCGATCGCCCCCAGCGTGCTGCCGCAGCGCGGGCAAAAGGCGCGGCTGGAATAGGGGGAAGAGCGGTAGAGCGTGGGCATGCCGCCCGGGCCGTTCCACTCGACGGCCTGACGCGGAAATTCGACCCAGCAGAGCGTCGGTGCACCGGAGTGGCGCCGGCAAAATTCGCAGGAACAGCTGTGTGGGTTACCGGGCAGGCCGTGCACCTGAAAGCGAATATGTCCGCACAGGCAGCCGCCGCTATAGCCTGGATTTTCCATGTGTTCTCCGTCATAAACGCGGGAATGGCGATGAAAATCACTATAGCGGCATCGCGAAAAAATAACAGGCCCCGCCGGTGGCTTACCAGAGTAACGGCGCCAGCTCGCGGCCGTTTTCGGCGTAGTACAGCGACGGCAGGAACTGTGCTAGATAGCTGAACTCGTTGTAGCAGTGGCGCATCAGGTTAAACCCGATGTCGTCCGAGAGTTCGTCGTGGGCGTTGGCGCAGGCTTTACCCAGCAGGAAACGGCTGCGCAGCACGCACCCGTACGGCGTATCGCGCGCCAGATGCAGCATCTCGCCGTCGCAGGGATCGCCGTTGTCATCCAACGCCACCTGATCGCCGAAGCCGATGCGCGCACACACGGCGGCGGAGAGCGCCTGCGCATCACGCGCCTGGCGCAGCGGCTGCGGCGCGAAGAAGTCCTCGGCGGCGTGAAACTTGAGGCGTGCCGCGATCGGCGGCAGTTCCGCCAGCCATTCGACCGCTTCGATGCTGGCGCCGACGTAGCTTTCCCCTTTTTTCCAATGGCGGTCCCAGCCGCGATGTTCGACGTGATCGTGTGGGTGCCACCAGTTGATGTGCTGCGTGTTCTCAAAGAAGGTGAACCACCAGTCCAGCATGCGCCCCTTGCAGCCGTGCATATCGGTACGGACCGCGACGGTCAGCAGGCCGTCGGCGCTGCGACTCAGCCCCATCTCCAGCCGCAGCGGTTCAGGTTTGAGCAACTCGTTGATATCGTTAACGCCCCACGGCGCCAGCAGGGAAGGATGTGTCATAATGGGTTCCTGTTTTATTTTGGAAACGAATTGTGTTTCCAAAATAAAACTATGCCGGTATGCTGAGTCTGTCAATGCTTGTGAGGAATAAATATGGCGAACCCGAATGAAGAACCGCCGCGCGCTCGCGGCCGGCCGGCCACGCCGGAAACGGCGCTGCGCGCCGCGCTGGCGCAAGCGACGCTGGCGTTGCTGCTCGACGGCGGCTATGCCGCAGCAACGGTGGACGCGGTGGCGAAACGCGCCGGGGTGGCTAAAAAAACCCTGTATCGCTTTGCGGCCAATCGCGACGAACTGGTGGCGCAGGCGGTGAGCGGCTGGACCGAGGCGTTTCAGCCGGCCTTCGCCCAGGATGCCGGGCGGTGGGAGGCGGTGGCGCCGCTGTTGGAAAAGGGGCTGAAGGCCATCGCGCAGCAGGTATTGAGCGCCGAGGCGGTAGGGATGTTTCGGCTGCTGCAAAGCGAGTTTCCGGGGCGCGAGGCGCTGCTGGACAGCTATCAGCGCAACGGCATTCAGCGCGGCCGGGCTACGGTGGCGGACTGGCTGCAGCGCCAGCAGCAGTGCGGCTGGCTGCGTGCGCGCGACTGGGCGCAAACCAGCGACCTGCTGTTGGCGATGACCATCGCCGAACCGCTACGGCAGATGACGCTGGGACTGTTGCCGCCGGGCAGCGCGATCGACGAGCGCATCGCGGCGGCGGTGGCGCTGGTGATGCCGGGTTTGCTGGCGGAAGCGTGAATACAAAAAAGGGCCGACGAATCGGCCCTTGAACAACAGGATGCAAAACGTCTGCGTTACAGCTTCGGCCCAGCGTTCACCAGCTTTTCGCCCGCCGGGGTGACGGTATATTTGGCGAAGTTATCGATAAAGCGCTGCGCCAGATCCTGCGCTTTCTCCTGCCACAGCGATTCGTCGGCGTAGGTTTTGCGCGGATCGAGGATCGACGGATCGACGCCCGGCAGCGCTGTCGGCACTGCCAGCCCGAAGATCGGCAGCGTGAAGGTGTCGGCCTGTTCAATGTCGCCATTCAAAATGGCGTCGATGATGCCGCGCGTATCTTTGATAGAAATACGTTTGCCGCTGCCGTTCCAGCCGGTGTTGACCAGGTAAGCCTGGGCGCCGGCGGCCTCCATGCGTTTCACCAGCACTTCGGCGTACTGCGTCGGGTGCAGCGTCAGGAAAGCGGCGCCGAAGCAGGCGGAGAAGGTCGGCGTCGGGGCGGTGATGCCGCGCTCGGTGCCGGCCAGCTTGGCGGTGAAGCCGGACAGGAAGTGGTACTGGGTTTGCTCAGGCGTCAGGCGCGATACCGGCGGCAGTACGCCGAAGGCGTCGGCGGTCAGGAAGATGATCTTGCGCGCATGGCCGGCTTTGGACACCGGTTTGACGATGTTCTCGATATGATAAATCGGATAGGAGACGCGGGTGTTCTCGGTTTTGCTGGCGTCGTCGAAGTCGATGCTGCCGTCGGCCCGCACGGTGACGTTTTCCAGCAGCGCATCGCGGCGGATCGCCTGATAGATTTCCGGCTCCGCCTGCGGCGACAGCTTGATGGTCTTGGCGTAGCAGCCGCCTTCGAAGTTGAACACGCCGTCGTCGTCCCAGCCATGCTCGTCATCGCCGATAAGCTGGCGTTTCGGATCGGTGGAAAGGGTGGTCTTGCCGGTACCGGACAGGCCGAAGAACACCGCCACGTCGCCTTTCTCGCCCACGTTGGCCGAGCAGTGCATCGAGGCGATGCCCTTCAGCGGCAGCAGGTAGTTCATGATCGAGAACAGGCCTTTTTTCATTTCGCCGCCGTACCAGGTGCCGCCGATCAGCTGCATGCGTTCCGTCAGGTTGAAGGCGACGAAGTTCTCCGAATGCAGCCCTTGCTGCTGCCAGTCCGGGTTGGTGCATTTGGCGCCGTTCATTACCACGAAGTCCGGCTCGAAGTCCGCCAGTTCGGCGTCGCTCGGGCGAATAAACATGTTTTTCACGAAGTGCGCCTGCCAGGCCACCTCGGTAATGAAGCGCACTTTCATGCGCGTGTCGGCGTTGGCGCCGCAGAACGCGTCCACCACGAACAAACGCTTGCCGGAGAGCTGGTTGCCCACCAACGTCTTCAGATGCTGCCAGACTTCCGGCGAGAGCGGCTGGTTGTCGTTCTTGCCGGTGCCGTTGTCCGACCACCAGACGGTATCGCGCGTGGTGTCGTCGCGCACGATGTATTTGTCCTTCGGCGAACGGCCGGTGAACTCACCGGTCGCGACGTTGACCGCACCCAGTTGGGTGAGGGTGCCGCGTTCCAGCGGCGGCAGGTCGGCGCGGGTCTCTTCGGCGAACAGCAATTCATAGCTAGGGTTATAGACGATATCGGCGGCCTGATGGATGCCGTAGCGAGCGAGAGTTTGTGGGGTAACAGCGCGTGAAGACATATTCTACTTCCTTATGAGTCATATTATGCCTCTTTCCCGAGCGGTGCCGCGCGCAGGATTAAGGTTCGGATCAAGCTGACCGGATTCAGCTACTGCGTTTCCGGTTCTTTATTAATAAATCAGGGGGCTTTTTCGCCCTCCTATAGCATAGCAGCGAATTTAAACCTGCTTACTTTAATTACAAAATGCTGACGATAATTAATTAAAACCAACCTTGGCGGAGGGTCACAATATTGAATTTCGTCGGTGTAATTTAGTTTTGCATTTTTATTTTTTATCATATCTTCAGGGCTGTCTACTGTTTTATTTCTTATTAGAAAAAGCGAAATCCACAATAGGATTTTTCGTAATCATTTGTTTTTGCTTGGCAATGGCGGGATGTTGCGCCAGGTGAATCTAACCGTACTGTACGCTTGTCAGCAGGGTGAATAATGAAACAGATAAATGCAGAACTGGCCTGTGATAAAAATACGGCATCGTCCGAATCCTCAGGATTAATTAATCAACTTCGTCAAATGGATATCGGCGCGGTACCGATCGCGTTGTTTATCACGATTTGCGCCATCGTGGCGATTTCCGCCTATGCCAACTTCCTGCCGAAAAATATGATCGGCGGCCTGGCAGTGATAATGACGCTGGGCTTTGCGCTGGCTCAGTTGGGAAAAAGCATTCCCGTGCTGCGCGATATCGGCGGGCCGGCCATTCTGTGTTTGATGGTGCCCTCGGTGCTGGTCTATTTCAATGTCTTCCAGCCCAACGTTATGGGCACCGTCCATCTGCTGATGAAAGACGCCAACCTGCTTTATTTCGTCATCGCCAGTCTGGTGGTCGGCAGCATTCTCGGCATGAACCGGGTGATCCTGATCCAGGGGATGATTCGCATGTTCGTGCCGCTGGTGGTGGGTACGATCACGGCGGTGATCACCGGGCTGCTGGTGGGCAAGCTGTTCGGCTTTACCTTCTATCACACCTTCTTCTTCATCATCGTGCCAATCATCGGTGGCGGCATCGGCGAGGGGATTTTACCGCTGTCGCTGGCCTATTCGGCGATCCTGGGCTCGACGCCGGACGTCTACGTCGCGCAGCTGGCGCCGGCGGCGGTGCTGGGTAACATCTTCGCCATCGTGACCGCCGGGGTGTTGGCGCGTATCGGCATGCAGCGCAAGACGCTGAGCGGCGACGGCATGCTGATCCGTTCGGCGCAGGAGAACGCGATGTTCGCCATCAAGGAGCAAAGCGGCAACGTCGATTTCCAACTGATGGGCGGCGGGCTGCTGGTGATCTGCGCCTTCTTTATCGTCGGCGGCCTGTTCGAACACATCGTGCATATTCCCGGCCCGGTGCTGATGATCCTGTTCGCGGTGCTGTGCAAGTACTGCCGGGTGATCCCGGCCTCGATGGAAACCGGCGCGCACAGTTTCTACAAGTTCGTCTCCACGGCGCTGGTGTGGCCGCTGATGATCGGTCTGGGCATGCTGTACGTGCCGCTGGAAAGCGTGGTGGCAGTGTTCTCGGTCGGTTATGTGGTGGTCTGCGGCTCGGTGGTGCTGTCGATGGGGCTGGTCAGTTTCCTGATTGCGCCTTACCTGAAGATGTTCCCGGTGGAGGCGGCAATCGTCACCTGTTGTCACAGTGGCCTGGGCGGCACCGGCGATGTGGCGATCCTGTCGGCGTCGAACCGTATGGGGCTGATGCCATTCGCCCAAATCGCCACGCGCATTGGCGGCGCTTCCACGGTCATTGGCGCGACGCTGCTGCTCGGTTGGTTAGTCTGAGTCCAGAGTTTCTTATGGATAACCGGGGTTGGATTGCCCCGGTTTTTTTATGCGTTTTTTCCGCTCATCGTGATAATGCTGATGATTATCTTGAAAATCATTCGTATGGCGCAAATGCATAGTCGGACTTTATCTGAGAAAATTCTGTACTCGACGAAAATGTGTCTATTCTTTTCTCTTAAGGGATTATCGTTCTCATTCAGAGTGCCGAGGGAAGGCGCCACCGCATTACCGATATCCCCGTATTGATTCAACACCGGGCCGCTGCCGTTCAGGCAATCCGCCAGTTGGGGCATCCCCCCGATTGAATTGACGAATATGGAGATAAGGTTATGTCATCAAGCAATGCTTCCGTTAAGGCCGAAGGCGTATTAGCCCTGTTGGGCGCTTATAAACCCGATGAAGACGACACCATTACCGTGCTTCATCCGTCGAAAACGTTCGAAAACGCCGGCCTGGAGCTGGTGCGCGGCGATCGCAGTTGGCACGATAAGGGCGTGACCGACACGCCGGTCTCTCTGACCTACAGCTTCTGGGAAAAGGCGCCGGGCAACATGTCGAGCATGGGCATCAGCGGCTTCAGCAGCTTTAACGCCGAACAGCGCGAGCAGGCTAAACTGTCGCTGCAGTCATGGTCAGACGTGGCTAACATCACCTTCACCGAAACCAGCAACACTGCCGCTGCCAACATCAAATTCGGCCTGTTCGACTACAGCTCGCGCGGCTCCTATGCCTTTGCGTATAACCCGGACACCTCGCCTTCGGTCGCCGGGCAAACCTGGTATAACGCCAAGAACCATACCTTCGTCAACAACCAGATCCATGAGAACGAGTACGGTCGCCAGACCTTCACCCATGAAATCGGCCATGCGCTGGGGTTGCAGCATCCGGGCGACTATAACGCCGCGCCGGGCGTCAGCATCACCTACGCTAAAGACGCGACCTACTTTGAGGACAGCCGCGCGCACAGCCTGATGAGCTATTTCAGCGAAAGTAACACCGGGCAGGACTTTAAAGGCGCGTACTCTTCCGGGCCGTTGCTCAATGACATTACGGCGATCCAGCATTTCTACGGCGCCAACATGAACACCCGCACCGGCGACACGGTTTACGGTTTCAATTCCAACACCGACCGCGACTTCCTCACCGCCACCGGCGCGCAGGACAAGATAATTTTCACCGCCTGGGATGCCGGCGGCAACGACACCTTCGACTTCTCCGGCTTCGGTCAAAATCAGCGCATCAACCTGAATGAAAAGGCGTTCTCGGACGTCGGTGGCCTGAAAGGCAATGTGTCTATCGCCGCAGGCGTGACGATTGAAAATGCCATCGGCGGGTCGGGTAACGATGTGCTGGTCGGGAACGCCGCCGATAACGTGCTCAAGGGCGGCGCGGGCGATGACGTGCTGTACGGCGGCAAAGGGGCGGATCAGCTGTGGGGCGGTGCCGGCAAGGACACCTTCGTCTACTTTGCGGCGGATGAGTCGACGGCGGCGGCGCCGGATTGGATCCGCGACTTCGTGCGCGGCGAGGACAAGATCGATCTGACGTTGTTCAACACCGGCAGCGCCGACGGCATCCGCTTCGTCGATCAGTTCAGCGGCAAGGCGGGCGAGGCGAAGCTGAGCTACGATGAGCAAAATCACGTCAGCGATGTGGCGATCAACCTGGGCGGCGCCTTTGACGGCAACGACTTCCTGGTGAAAGTGGTGGGGCAGCCGCTGGATGCCGGCGATTTCGTGTTGGCGTAATGCAGGCAACAAAAATAGGGCGTTTTGGGCAAAAACCCGACAATTCCTATTAATTACGTCATATTAGCGTGACATAGTAGCGCGCAGAAGGCCGGGCTTGCATACCTCGGGCTTCTGTCGAATCGCCAACCTTTTCGGTTGGCGATTCATTTTCCGCCTTTCAGCATGTTGATGGCGGCGCCGAGTAGGATGCGCCGTTCGATATCGTTGCTGTCCGCCAACTGCCGCGCCAGATGTTTTTCCAGCGTTTCCACCGACAGCGCTTCACCGCGATGGCGCAGCTGCATCACGCCGTCGCCGATCAGGCGTGCGACCTCATCCCATACGGGTTTAATCTCCTGTTCCGAGAACGTCATGGTCTACACCTCGGTGGGTTGATTTTTGCCCAATGTAACAGCTGAACTGCGGCTTCGCTACCCGCCGCCTAAAACAGGAAGCATAAAAAACAATCCATCAGTATTTCTTCTGGTTTTTACGCTCAATACTGACGGTGTCGAAAAGCAGGAGAAAACATCATGAACTGGGTCGAAACCTTGGCGGAGTACTACCGCCTGAGCCGCACGGGTGAAACGCAGCATTGGCTGTGTCGCCGCTGGTTGCTTCAGGGGGAGGCGCGTTTGGCCTATTTGCAGGAGTTGCTGGAGCCGACCGCGCCACGGCGGCGATGAACAGGGCGCCGGCGTTCGGCCGGCGTCGTCTCGCGGCATTAACCGAAGGCGATCGCCGCCCAACGCAACAGCAGCAACGCCAGGCAGATCAGCAGCAGCACCACGACCATTTTACTGAGCTTGTTGCCCATGCGTTTTGTTGCCACGTTGCGCCCCTTTTAGCTGAAATACCACCCGCCGGCGAGGGTGATGAGGACAAGCGTCACTAACGCGACGCCGTTGAGTAAATCGCTGAAGGTATCGTCAGCATCGATGTCATTTTGCTGCATGTTACCGCCTGGCAGTCGCCATTGGGTGAATAATGTTCACAGTATGCGCCCGGCAGCGCGGCAGGCACAGCGAAGAAAGGTAAAAACGCGTAAAAGTGGCGCTGGCAAAACGCGCAGTCGCGCTTGCGACGGATGCAGACGGCCGGCAATACGTTGTACTATCCTGTCTGCATTGATGCATTTTTCCTAAAGGTATAATCATGGCGACGGCAATTCCACAGAAATACGAGCACCTTGAGCGCTGGGCGTTCGGCGATACCGAGCAGCAGGCCGATGAAGTCGTGCAATTGATCCTCAATGGCACCAAAACGGCCACCTGTTCTAACCTGGACGGCGAAGGGATCCCACAGGCCGGCGATCTGTTCCTGGTGGTGGACGGCAAGGGTGAGCCGGTTTGCGCAGTCGAGTTGACCGCGGTGGAAATGAAAACTTACGATCAGGTTGATGAAGCGCACGCCTTTGCCGAAGGCGAGGGCGATCGCTCGCTGGCGCACTGGCGCAAAGAGCTGCAGCGCTTCTTCGAAGAGTATGACCTGTTCTCGCCGGACATGACGCTGGTGCTGATGAATTTCAAAGTCGTCGACAAATTTTAATCTTATGCGCGCCGTTCCCTACGAGTGCCAGTGGGCGAGCCCGGAGCTGGCCGCCGATCTGATCGCCGGCCGCGCGACGCTGGCGCAAGACGAAAATTGGGCACGCAGCGGCGCCCGCGATCGGGCAGAGTACGTCGAGTGGGCCAACCACGTGTGCGGCATGGCCTGCCTGAAAATGGTGCTGGGCCACCGCGACGGCGAAGCGCCGCCGCTGCTGGAGCTGGCGCGCCGCAGCCTGCCCTACGGCGCCTATGTACGCGAAGGTGAGCGGATAAAGGGGCTGATTTATGCGCCGTTCGTCGAGTATGTGCGCGAGCAGTTCGCGCTGCAAGCGGAGGTGAAGGTGGGGCTAGAGGCCGCCGAGGTGCCGGCGCTGCTTCATGAATGCCGCTACTTTATCGCCTCGGTGCATCCCTCCATTCGCCGGCCGGAGAGTACGCCGCCGCAGCGGGGCGGGCATCTGGTGCTGATCACCGCCGCCGATGCGCAAAGCGTGATCTTCCACAATCCTTCGGGCGACAGCCCGGCGACGCGGGAGCGGGTGCACCTGCCGCTCAGCCGCTTCGCCCCTTTCTTTGCCGGCCGCGGCATCGCCATCGCATAAAAAAACGCGCTGTTTCCGATGAAAACAGCGCGTCGTCAGCAGTTCTGATGCATTTTCATGCCAGCCGCATCACCCAGGCGTCCGCTTGCCGATCGTAGTGTTGCTTGTACAGCAGCGACTGTTTGCCGTCGAGGATGGCCGGGATGCTGGTATGTTCATCCCAGCCGTCCAGCTGCATGCACAGATCCGGATCGGACTTGCAGGGAATGCTCAGGGTGCCGGTGCGGTCGGCGCCGGCGTGAAGATGCGCGTCATCGACCTCGAAGCTGCCAATTTTTACGACGGTTTTGCTCATGGGAACTCCTTGCTCAATGGTGTGGTAGGAGGTTAGACCAGTTTGGCCGTTGGTAAGAGCATAGCCAAATGAGCAAAAAATGCCACATAAAAATTACATTTTGGAAACAATTTCCACGCCGGCAAAACACAACGCCTAGTACTCCACCACAAAACTGAGCGTGTCCTGATAGCTGCCGACCGCCACTTCCGTCTGCGCCGCATTGACCGCCGCCTTATACGGGATGCTTTGCGCCAGGCCGGTGCCAGCGCCGCTCTGTTTGTTGGTGCTATCCCAAACGGTCGTCGTATTAGGCAAGTAAATCTGGTACTGCATGAAATTACTGGTACCGCTTTTCATGCGTCGCCAACCGGAAACCGGGTTATTGCCGTTGGTGAAATAGGTGTTGTATCCCTCGGTTTTGGTGCAGGTCAGGGTGATGCTCTGATTGACAGGATTGAACTGCCCGACCAACGCCATGCTGCCGAAGTTGACGTTGGGCGCGGTGCCGATCAGGCAGTCTTTGGTGATGGTGACGCTGACGCTGACCGTGCTGGGTTTGTCGACGCCGTCCCACCAAACGCACAGGCCGAGCACGCCCAGGCCGCAAATATGGTAATTCCAGATCAGGTTGATGCTGTCGGTATAGGTGCCTGCGCGCACGTTGGCGCCGGCGGTGGTTTTGATATACAGCGGAAAGTTGACGTTGGAGGAAATCAGGATCAGCGACAGCAGGTTCAGCGAGCTGTAGTCGATGGTTTGGCCGATGCTGTAAGGATATTGGTAGTTGGCGTCGGGGTAGATCAGGTAAGCGATTTTATCGCCGGAACCGTCGGTGTTGGCAACCGCCATATTGTTGGTGGTGGAGGCGATCTTGACCGTGACGGTGTTTTGCGTGAGCAAATTGAGGCCGAGGCCGGTGCAGTTGAGGCCGGCGGTGCCCTGGGCGTTGATCTGCCCATTGTAGACCACGAAAGAGCTGCTCCCCGGTAAGGTGACGGTGCCGTTGGTGGTGGCGCAGTCGGCGAATGCGCGCTGACAGAGCAGCAGCGAAAGGGTTAACAATAAGGCTTTCAATCCCCGAAACATAGTGACTCTCCGTCGTTGAATTAGCGGCAGACAACCGGGCCGACGCGCTGGATGCCCTGAGGCTTCGCCAGACTGAATTCCGCTTGGCACGGCGGGCCGCCGTCGGCCGGGATCACGCTCAGGCGATTGTGTTGTTGCACCGGGTCGATATAGGTCATGCCATCCCAACCGACATAGCTTTGCTGATGGCCGCCAACCACCGCCACCTGGCTGCCGTTGGCCAGCGGTTTGCCTTGCTCGTCAACCAGTTCGACGTCGGCGGCGGAGATGGGTTGGATGGGAAACTCGACCAGAAAACCGCTGTGATCGCGAATGGCGACGGTTTTTTCCACCGTCGGCAGCGCGACGTCGGCGGGCAGGCTGAGCGGATCAATCTGGAATTTCGCATGGTAGTAAGAGGTGACGGTCGGCACCAGTAAATAGCCCTGGGCATCGGTCTTGCCGATCGGCTGGTTCTCATAGCTCACCGGAATGTCGGCGTATCCTTGCGTGGACACCAGCGCAAAGGCATCGTTGATGGTGTTGGTGGCGTACACGCCGCCGTTCATCGCCACCAGCGAACCGCTGATTTCTCCCCAGTGGTTGGTTTCATCACGGGTACCGTATACGCCCGCTCGGGCTTCGAGCCTGCGGGTGCGCCAGGTCAGATCCGCCTGGCGGTAATCGCCGCCGCTCGGGTTATTGGCGTAGGCCAGATTCCAACCGAAACCGCCATCAGTCGGCGCGGCGCGGCTGTAGCTGACGCGTTCGCTCCAGCGGTTGTTGTTGTCGCGCGCGGCGCTGAAGATGGCGGTACCCCAACTGTCGAACGGAATGGAGAGCTGCAGTTGGGCACTGTAACCGCTGCTGCCGATTTCCCGGTTCAGCGAGGCGTACAGGCTGCTGTTGCGCCAAAGCGACACACTGTAGGACAGGTTCATCAGGCGAGTTCGTTGGGCGATGGCGTCGCGTACGTCAAAATAACCGGCGCCGAGGCTGCCGAGCCGGCCCAGGCTGACGCTGCCGGTCAATTGATCGGTGCGGCGGCTCAGGCGGTAGTCGCTTTTATACACGGAAATGTCGCCAAAATCGGCGCTGCGCAGGATACGTTGCGCGTTGAGGCTGAAGCGTGAGTTGCTGTAGGTGTAGCCAAAACTGCTCTGATCGCCGTGGTTGCCGGTGTAGCGATAGACGGGCTGGGGATCCGGCTGTTGCAACGGCCTGCCGGTCAGCGGGTCATAATACGTGGGGGATTGTATCGGCCGGCCACCGTTAAACGCTTCGTCGCCGGCCTGGCTGACGCTGTAGGACGCGTTGAAAACCCCCCATTGTCCGACGCGAATGTCGGCGCCGCCGCCGCCGACCGCCAATTCGGCTGCGCCTTCGGCGCGTCCTTCCAGGGTTAACCAATCAGTGACGCCGTAACGTAAACTGGCGCTGCCTACCCATTGCCCGTAATCGGCAGAATTCAACCCGTAGTTGCGCCGCAGCAAACCGGTGGAAATGCTGAAATCGCTCATGCCGGTCTGCAGCAGGTTGCTGGCCACGTAGAACGGCACCGTGGTGCTGACCTGACGGCCGAGGGCGTCGGTGGTGACGACCGTGGCCTGACCCGCGCCGTTAATGTAGGGCACGCTGTTGAGGGTAAACGGCCCGGGATTGATGTTGGTGGTGCTGTTTTTATAGCTGTTGATGTATAAATCGACGCTGCTGGGCAATGCCGCCTGGCCGGAAAACTGCGGTAGCGGATAGGTGATAAGATCCGGGCGTACCGCGAAATTGCGCGCCAATTGCAAGCCGCCGATGCGCACGGCGCTGCTCCAGGGGAGCGAGCCGGTGGTTAAGTCACCGGCGATCACACTCAGCATCCGCTGGTCATCGTTGAAGCGCCAGTAGCTGTCGTATCGAATATAGCGGCCGCCATCGTCGTTTGGCCCGCCGTTAAACCCGCTGCGGTAGATGCCGGTGTTGGCGATGACGCCGAAACCGTCGAACAGCCGCTGTTCGCTCCACGCCGACAGGTAGCCTGGTCGGCCATTGCCGTTGCTTTGGCTGGCATAGATGTCGTAGTTAAACAGCAAGCCCAGGCTGCTTTGCGCCGGCAAGCGTTGCAGCGGTGAATGGGCGCCGATGGTTTGCTGCGGCAACCAGTCGTTGGGCACGTTGATCAGCAACTGCTGGCTCTCGCCGCTGTAGCTGACATCCACCTTCTCCAGCCGATCGACGGCGATGTCTTTCGCCTGTTTATCCGCTACCGGCAGCCCGGCGTCGAGCAGTTGCTGGGGCGTCATGTAGTAATGGCCGCCGCGGTAGTTGACTGGCACGACGTTGCCGGTTTGGCGCCCGTTGACGACCGGCTCCAGATACAGCGTGGTGTCCGGCATGCTGATGGCGCTGGGCGGCGGGGGCAGATCGTCGCCGAACGCGAACGGCAGCCAGCCGCCGGCCGCCATGCTCAGCATGGCAAACGCCAGCGGCTTGAGGTTGAAACGCCGCGTCGATAGCCTCCCTGTCGGCTGCACCTGGGCCTCAATAAGACGGAATGGCTACGGGCTGTTTGTTGTCATTGACCGTGGCCATCAGCTTGCCGCTGCTGAAACCGCCGGCGGGCGGCAAAGCGAAGCGCATCTGTGAACCGGGCAGCACGTATCCCATCAGGCCGGGATTTAGGCTGCGCCCTTGCAGCGTCACTTTCGAGATTCGGGCATGCACTGCGCCTTGATTTCGCACCTCCAGCCAGCGTTCGCTGCTTTGCTGCTGTAAACGATAGCTGAGCTTGGGTTGGCTGGCGGTCGCGTAATCGCGCGGTTTTTCGCTGTCCTGTTTGGTCCAAATCCCCTTGCCGCTGACGAACAGCGGCACCGAGTAGCGCATCTGGAATTTCAGCCCCATCTCTGCACCGCCGGGGGCGGCATCCGATGATTGTTCTTTCACCGGCACTTCATCGACCAAAATGCGATAGGCGCGCTCCTGTCCCGCCGCCGGCGCCGACTGTTTGATCAGGCGTATCAGCTGGCGTTTGCCTGGCGCGATCGACGCCACCGGCGGACTGGCGATCACGTCGCTTTGGTTGCTGTAATCGTCTTTGCCGGCGGTTTGCTTCCAACCCAACACGCGAATTTGCATATAGACCGGTTTGCTGTCGCGATTTTCAAGCCACAGCGCGGTGGCCTGTTGTTGATCTTCAATCACTGGATCGATCGGCCAAATGAGAATGGAAGCCGCGGCCAGGGCGTGCTGTTGGCTTGCCAGGAGCAAGGCTGCCGTTAACGGCAGACGGAAGGGTATGCGCATAACTCAATCCTTATTGCAAAAAAACTTAATAAGTGACCGTCAACAAGACCGTATCGCTGTAAACGCCACTGGTGGGCAGGGTACTGGTCGAAAACAGACGGGCGTAAACCTTGATTTCTTGCGTACTACCGGTGGCGGCGACGGTCTGCGCCGCGCCGCCGTTAGCGCCATCGCCCCAAAGGGTGGCGTAGTTGCTGTCTTGATAAAGTTGATACAGCAGCGTTTCCGACGTGACGGTGTTTTGTAATTTTCTGCCGCCGGCGATGGATCCGGTCACGTGATTGCCGACGCCGAGGGCCAGCGTGACGCTCAGCCCCGGGTTGCAGCGAAACAGCACCGAACCGGCGCCGCTGCTGGATACGACGCTGACTGCGTTGCTCAGTGAGGACAACTGGCCGAAGTTCAGGGTGCCGAAGGTGGTCACGTCACTGACGCCGCTGCCCAATACGCAGCCTTTAACCACGGTTGCATTGACGGTGAACGGCTGGCTTTTGGTCAAGTCGTTGACGCCGGTATCGCTTTGGGCCGGGGAAAGCGGCAGGCAGAACAGCAAACCGCAAATTGAAGCGCGCATCGTCATTACCAATTGATCGTGACCTGTACCGTATCGGTGTAGCTGCCTGTCGGAGGTGTGGATTGCGCCGGAATCATGCCATAGACCGGCAGCCAGTTGTCCGAACCGTTGGCGGTTTGTGACACGCCCGTCAGATTATCCCAAATGGTGCTGTGGGCGGCGTTGGTATACAGGTTGTAATTCACCCGTTGGCCGGCCGCGCTTTGCAGGTAGCGGGCAGCGGTATTGCCGCTTTGCCCGCCGCCAAGCAGAACGCTGTAGCTGGTGCCGTTGGTGCATTTCACCCGAATGGCGCCGGCGTTTTGTTGCCCGGCGACGCTGGTTGCGGTGCTGAGAAAATACAGCGTGCCGAAATTCAGCGTGCCGAAGCTGACATTGCCGCCTGAGCTGCTGCCGGCCTCACAGGCGCTGAGCAAGGTCGCGCTGACGCCGAGGGTCGCGGTTTTACTGTCGGCCTGCGCCAACAGGCTGCACGCCCATAATCCGCAGCAGCAAAGCGCGCGCCGCACCG
Organism: Serratia bockelmannii; assembly: GCF_051803255.1. Lineage (NCBI taxonomy): Bacteria > Pseudomonadati > Pseudomonadota > Gammaproteobacteria > Enterobacterales > Yersiniaceae > Serratia > Serratia bockelmannii. The sequence goes on from NZ_CP196512.1 coordinate 2,165,812, forward strand.
TTACCAGGTGACCGTCATCGTGACGGTGTCGTTATAGGTGTCTGCCGCCGGGGTAGAACCGGCCGCCGGGACGCGGCCATACACGATCAGCGGAACGGCGGCGCCGGTGCCGGTGCCGGTCCGCGCGTTGGCGCCGCTGCCCCAGGCGGTGGTGCGTGCGGCATCCTGGTACAGGTTATAGCTGATGAAGGCACCTGCCGTGCTGGCCATGCGGCGTTGGGTGCCTGAAGTGACATGGAGCCCGTTGTCCAGCGCCACCGTGTAGTCTGTGCCGGTAGTGCAGGTCAATGACAGCGTACCGGCCCCCCCTGCGCCGGTGGCGCTGGCGTCGATGATGTTGGCCAGTGAAGAGTAAGTACCGAAGCTGATGGAGCCGAAGTCGTTGACGGAACCGCTGCTGCTGCCGCCCCCCACGACGCAACCGGCGCCGATGGTCAGCGTCACGCCTAACGTGCCTTGAATGGTGCCTGCTGCGTTAGCCGCGCCGTTGGCGCACAGCAGGGTTGCTACCGAGGTCAATGCCATCAGAGTTTTTTTCATCTTATATTCCTTGCCGTATGAGAGAAAGCCCGCAAAGACGCCACCCAGAGGTGAGTTGAACGTATTCATTTAGCTGCACTTTAATTAATAGAATAAGAATCGGGAATTGTCTTGATGAAAACGAGAAACTTTTTATTCTCATTCCCCCGGTTGACGGGGCTTGTAGGCGAGGTATACCGATAAAGTGAAATGATTAGAATAATAACGAACGGCGATGGGAATATTATTAGCGTTATTTTATTGCCGGGGAATTTCATTCCCCGGCGCGGTATCGTTTACAGGTGGAAATCCAGCACGCCGTCGCGCACCAGTTCGCGCGGCAGGTTATTCTTTATGCGGCTGCCGATGCGTTTGGCGATGCCCAGCGGTTGCCCCTGATAGGTGACGATGCACTCGTCGCCCGCCGGCGGCTGCTCAGGGTAGAGATCGCGGCCGTGATACCACTCCTGGGCCAGCGCGGCGTCCAGCTCGAAATGCTGTTTGCCGCCGGCACCCGCGAGGGCGATCGCCGCTTCGTGCTGCCAACGGAAACCTTTCGGGAAGCGCTCCGCCAGCTTGAGGCCGATACGCGAGAAGCGCACTTTGCCAAACAGCGGCTCCAGCTCGGCCGGGAAGAGCCAGATTTCCTTGTCGCGCTCCCACAGTCGGCTGTCATCGCCCCAGGTTAAGCCGGATGCGGCGGCGGCTTGGGCGACCAGCGCCGCCTCTTTGCCGGATAGCGGGCTGAACGGGAATTTACCGACTTTATAGGTCGGCTTCGCCAACGGCGCCACGGCGTGTTTTTTACGCAGGCGGGCGACGAAAAACCCTTCGCTGTCGTAAATCTGCGGGAAGACGTGCAGTAAGCCTTCGGCGGTCAACGCCTTGTCGGCGCCGGGGAATAGCTCACCCAGCGGCTCGACGCTGACTGCGTCGCCATAGGTATCCAGCAGCCAGCGCACCACCTGCTGATTTTCCTGCGTATTGAGCGTGCAGGTGGAATAAACCATCACGCCGCCCGGTGCCAGCGCATGAAACGCGCTGTCGATCAGCTCGCGCTGGGTGGCGGCGATCTCGGCGACGCTGTCCGGCGACCAGTTGCTCATGGCGTCCGGATCCTTGCGCACCACACCTTCGCCGGAACAGGGGGCGTCGAGCAGAATGGCGTCGAAACTCTCCGGCAATGCAGCGCCGAACACCCGGCCATCGAAGTGGGTCAGCGCGGTGTTCTTCACGCCGCAGCGGCTGATATTGGCGTGCAGCACTTTCACCCGGCTGGCGGAGTATTCGTTGGCGACGATGCCGCCCTGGTTGCCCATCAACGCGGCGATCTGGGTGGTTTTGGAGCCCGGCGCCGCCGCCACGTCCAGCACTCGAGTAGGCGCCGCGTCGCCCGAGAACAGCGCGCTGACCGGCAACATCGAGCTGGCCTCCTGAATATAGAACAGACCGCTCAGGTGTTCGGCGGCGCTGCCTAATCGCAGCTCTTCATCGTCGCGCTCGATCCAGAACCCTTCCGCGCACCAGGGAATGGGCTCCAATCGCCAGTCGTAATCCTGCACCAGCGCCAGGAAGTCGGCGACGCTGATTTTCAGCGTGTTGACGCGCAGACTGCGGCGCAGGGGGCGCTGGCAAGCGGCGATAAAATCGTCCATCGCCAGCTCGGCGGGCATGATGGCGCGGGTGGCGTCGAGGAAAGCGGGGGGCAGAAAAACGGCGGTGGATTTGGCCACGGGGCGAACTCTCAGGGTGCAATAAAGACAAGGGCGAGAGTTTATCACAAAGCGGAAAAAAACAGGGCCCGGCATTGCCGGGCCCTGAGGAAAACGCGAAAGTTAATCGCGCGGAATGGCGGTGCCCCAGGTTTTCCAGTCCTTCGGCTCTTCCGGATTCAGCAGGAAGTGCTTGTTCGGCGTCGCTTTCGGCGCCAGCGGAATAGTCGGCGGGGTGGCGAAGGCGATACCGCCGCGAATGAACTGCTGGAAGGTGCCGCTCTTGATCACGCCGCCGGTCAGGCCGAACTGCAGGTTGTAACCCGACGCCAACCAGAACACGCTGTTGTTGCGCACCAGATGTTGATACTTCTTGCTGATGCGCAGCGCGACGTGCACCCGGTCTGACATGGCGCCGAGGTAGAAACCGGTGATGGTGCCGACCTCTACGCCGCGGAACAGCACCGGCGTGCCGATCTGCAGCGAGCCGGTTTCGGCGGCGTCGAGCACGACGCTCAGGCCGTCGAGATAGCGCGAGTCGGTGATGCTGGCCTGCTGCAGTTCGAAAGTGCGCAGCTCGCGGCCGCGCCCCGGCTCCACGTTGATATAAGGCTGGAGCAGGGTATCGAGGTTGCTGACGCCGGCGGCGGAGATCTCCGGCGACACGATCGAGAAGCGGCTGCCGAGGCGCGCGAAGGTCTGCACGTATTCCGGATACAGCACCGCTTTAGCCAACACTTCGTTGCGCTCCGGCGCCAGCTGCAGCGACTCCACCTGGCCGACGTCGATGCCGAGGTAACGCAGCGGCATGCCCGCCGACAGCTTGCTGGCGTCGTAGGTTTTCAGCGTGATTTGGCTGCCCACCGCGCGAGCGGCAGTTTCGCTGGCGTAGAGCACGCGGTTGGCGCCTTTGTTCAGCGTCACGCCCTGCAGGTTGTCGAAGCTGATGGCGCCTTTCAGCGCGCGGTTGAGCGGGGAGGCCTGCACCGTCAGGCCGCTGCCATTGAGCTGCACTTTGGCGCCGCCTTCGGCCCAGAAGATGCTTTCGCGAGTCAGCAACTTGCGGTATTCCGGGCTGATGTAGACGTCCACCTCAAACTCGTTGGCCTTCGGCCGGACGTTGACGATCTCGCCCACCTGGAATTTGCGGTACAGCACCACCGAGCCGGCCTGCACGTCCGGCAGGCTGGTGGCGCTGAGGGTCAGGGTGGTAGAAGGGGCGTTGCCGACGATGCCTTCCTCGGCTTTTTCGCTGTTGGCGTACAGCGGGTACTGGCCGCCTGGTTCCCCTTTGCTGCCGGGGATAATGCGCACGCCGCCGTCCACCCATTCCTGGGCGCTGGCGCCGAGCACTTCCATGCCGTCTATCCCGAGCTTAACGTCGAGACGGCTGTTGACCACGAATTTGCTGTCTTTATGCAGCAGGCCGCGGTACTGCGCGTCGATGGCGGCGGTGAACACCACGCCGCCGGCGGTCAAGGTGCGGCTCAGGATTTGGCCGACTTTCACGCCGTGCACCACCAGCGGCTGCCCGACGTCAATGCCGTAGCTTTGCGGCGCATTCAGCGTGACGGTCAGCACACCCGGCTGTTGCAACAGCGTTTCGCTGCTGTCCAGCACGTTGAAGCGCTGCTGCGGTTCGCCTTCACCCGGCACCAGTTCCAGCGTGGTGCCGGTCAGCAGTTGGCTGAGCTTGGCGTCGTTGAGGCTGATGCGCGGGCTGCGCATCACGATGCGGGTGCCGCTGCGCATCAGATCGACCACCGAAGGATCGATGGTCAGTTCACCGATGACTTTGCTGTCCTGTTGCAACGTCAGCTTGGTCAGGGTGCCGACCTGCAGTCCCTGGTACATCAGCGGCGTGCGGTTTTCACTCAGGCTGTTGCCGCTCGGCAGATCCAGCAAAATATTGACGCCGCGCTGGCTGTGGGCCAGATCCGGATACAGGGTATAGCTTTGATCGCCCTTGGCCTGCTGGCCATCGGCCGGCGAATCGAAGGCGATGGCGCCGTTGACCAGCGCCGCCAGGCTCTCCATTTGCACCGTGGCGCCGGACAGGCTGAAATCGCCCTTGAAGCCGGAGACATTCCAGAAGCGGCTGTTGCTCTTCACCAGGTTGGCGAAGCGGCGGTCGATCAGCACGTCGATGGTCACGCCCTTGTTGCCTTCGCTGATGGTGTAGTCATACACCTTGCCGACCGGGATTTTACGGTAATAGACCAGCGAGCCGCTGTTGAGCGAACCCAGGTCGTCGGCATGCAGGTGAATCATCAGTTCGCCGGTGTTCAGGCGGTACTTCGGCTGGGTATCGAGCGCGGTGAAGTGGGTTTGCTCCTTGCCGCTGCCGGGCATCATGCCGATATAGTTACCGCCGACCAGCGCATCGAGCCCGGATACCCCGGCCAGCGAGGCCTTGGGCGTCACTAGCCAGAACTGGGTGCCTTCGCGCAGCGAGTCTTCCAGATCGCTTTTGATGCTGGCTTCCACCACGATGCTGCGTAAATCTTTGCTCAGGCTGATTTTTTGCACCGTGCCGACCTCAACGCCCTGGTAGCGCACCGGCGTGCGGCCGGCGACGATGCCTGCCGCTGATTGAAAATCGATGGTGACGGTGGTGCCGCGCTCCTGGAAATTGTTATAGACCAGCCACCCGGCGATCAGCAGGGCGATGAACGGCAGTAACCAGAACGGTGAAATGCGGCGTTTGTTCTTGACCCGCGCTTCAGTCGGTGTAGTCGGCGTTTCCTGTTGCATGTGCATCCCAAATCAATCGGCTATCGAGCCATTCAACGGCAAGAATAGTCAAAATGACCGCCGAGCCAAAGTAAAACGCGGCCGGTCCCATAGTAAAAGATAACAGTTGATCGCGATTTACCAGCGACATCATCAAGGCGATAACGAACAGATCGAGCATCGACCAACGGCCGATCCAGGTGACCAGGCGCAGCAGACGAATGCGCGTCTTCAGGCTGTGCGAGGTTTTGAAGTGGATGCTCAGCAACAGCATGATCAGCACGATCACCTTGGTGAAGGGCACCAGCACGCTGGCGATGAACACGATAGCGGCGATCGGCACGTTGCCGGAGGTGGCCAATGAGACCACGCCGGAGAAAATGGTGTCTTCCAGCCGTGTGCCGTTGGCGTAAATGATGGAAATCGGCAGCAGGTTGGCCGGTATCAGCAGGATCATCGCGGCGATCAGCGCCGCCCAGGTTTTCTGCAGGCTGTAGGGCTGGCGATGGCACATCGGCACATGGCAACGCGGGCAGCGGCCGCGCGCGTCGGGATAGCCGGTATAGTGGCAGGACAGACAGATGTGCAGCGCCGTCGGCGGGCCTTCCGGCTGTTCCTGCGGATAGTAGCGCTCCCACAGCTGCTCCAGGTTGACGTGGATCAGCGTCAGGATGCTCAGCACCGTGAGCGACAGGTAAGCGATCAGCGCGCTGCCGGGCTGGATGTCGGCGTAATCCTGCACTTTGATCGCCGCCACCGCCATGCCGATCAGATAAATGTCCAGCATTACCCACTCTTTGAGCCGCTCCAGCATCAGCAGCACCGGGCGCAGGTTCATGCCGAGCGCATGGCCGACGCGCAGGTACAGCAGCGACAGCACCAGCGTCAGCGGGGCGCCGAGGGTGCAAAACGCCACCATGCTGGCGGTGAGCGGATCGCCCTGGCGGCTCATCTGCCAGATGCCCTCCAGCAAACTGGCGTCGATGCGCGTGCCGAGCAGACGAATGCTGATCAGCGGTTCGGTGAAGGCGAACGGCATTAGCAGCAGCATGGCGATCGCCATGGCGGTCAGACGCGTCATCGACCAGTCGCGGCCGTTCACCACCTTGGCGTTGCAACGCGGGCAATAGGCGGCCTGATTGCCGCTGAGCGGCGGCAGCACGAACAGCAGGTCGCACTCGCAGCAGCGCTGGTGACGCGCTTTGGAAAGGGGAGCGGTGATCGCGTGTATTTTCATTTTTGACAAGTAGCTGCCCTTGAGCCCGCCGGAAGTGTCAGCGTAGCTGAAAAATAAACCGGCCGCGTCACCGGCGATCGGGCGCCGGACGGTAAAACGAGGTAAACCGGGATTCTGAGCGGCAAACATACCCCGAGCGACGGGGTTTTGTGAAGCAACAGATGATTAACCTTGTGGCTATACGCATTTAATGCTTATTTTATAGGGCCTAAGCTTTGGGCTTCTGGCCATCTTCACTGTTTCAATGGTTAACACATGACAAAAGAACAATTCTACGCGGAATTAAAACGTGACCTGAGCGCGTTGCTCGGCGGGGAAACCAACTTTATCGCGGCGCTGTCCAACGCCAGCGCGTTGCTCAACGAGCGTCTGGATGACGTGAACTGGGTCGGTTTCTATCTGATGGAGGGCGACCAACTGGTGCTGGGGCCGTTCCAGGGCAAGATTGCCTGCGTGCGCATTCCGGTGGGCAAGGGCGTGTGCGGCACGGCGGTGGCGGAAAATCGCGTGCAGCGCGTCGGTGACGTGCATGCGTTTCCGGGCCATATCGCCTGCGATGCGGCCAGCAACGCGGAAATCGTGCTGCCGCTGGCGGTTGGCGGCCGAGCGATCGGCGTTTTGGATATCGACAGCACGGTTTATCAACGCTTCGACGAACAGGATGAAGTGGGCCTGAAAGCAGTGGTGGCGGGGCTTTGTGAGCAACTGGAACAGTGTGACAGTGCGAAATATGTGACTGTAGCGGCAAGTTGATCGACGGTTAACGTGGCAATTACCGATGGCGTCATTATAATGACGCCTGTTCATGCCTGTGGCTTGTTGGCAATACCGTTGTAATCAGGAAATTTCATGGAAAATCAACCTAAGTTGAACTCTAGTAAAGAAGTCATTGCTTTTCTTGCCGAGCGTTTTCCGCTCTGCTTTAGCGCCGAAGGCGAAGCTCGTCCGCTGAAAATCGGTATTTTTCAGGATTTGGTAGAGCGCGTGCAGGGGGAAGAAAATCTCAGCAAAACGCAATTGCGTTCTGCCCTGCGCCTATATACCTCAAGCTGGCGTTATCTGTACGGTGTCAAGGTTGGCGCACAGCGCGTCGATCTGGACGGCAATCCGTGCGGTGAACTTGAGCAGCAGCATGTCGATCATGCTCGCCAGCAGCTTGAAGAAGCCAAAGCGCGCGTTCAGGCACAGCGTGCCGAACAAAACGCCAAAAAACGTGAAGCCGCCGGCGAATCCGCCGATGCCGCTCCGCGCCGTCCGCGTCCAGCCGGTAAAAAACCCGCTGCACGTCGCGAAGGCGGAGCCGCGCCGGAAAACCGCAAGCCGCGCCCACAAACTCGCCCACAGCCCGCTCGCCAACCTCGTGCAGCCAAAGAGGAAAGCCAGCCGCGTTATGCGCCAGTCACGGATATCTCTAAACTGCAAATTGGCCAGGAAATCAAAGTCAGAGCAGGCAAGAGCGCGATGGATGCTACCGTACTCGAAATCGCTAAAGATGGCGTACGTGTGCAGCTCTCTTCCGGTCTGGCGATGATTGTGCGCGCAGAACACTTGCAGTTCTGATACGGAGGCCAACCCAGGCATGAACAAATTCGTCAGATTAACAGCGATTGCAGGGCTGCTGTGGGCGGGTGTCAGTTACGGCGCGGAAACAGCCAACATCCGCATCGGCCAACTGCCCCAACTGCAACAGGAACCCCAGCACGCTACGGTGAGTGAGCGCGTCACCTCGCGCTTCACTCGCTCTCATTACCGCCAGTTCGCCCTCGATGCGGAGTTTTCAGGCAAGATCTTCGATCGCTACCTGAACATGCTGGACTACAACCATAACGTGCTGCTGGCCTCCGACGTGGCGCAGTTCGCCGGCAAACGCAATCAGGTTGGCGAAGAGCTGAAAACCGGCAAGCTGGACACCTTCTACGCGCTGTTCAATCTGGCGCAGAAACGCCGCTTTGAGCGTTACACCTATGCGTTGTCGTTGCTGGACAAGCCGATGAACTTCACCGGCAACGGCACTATCGATCTCGACCGCAGCAAAGCGCCGTGGCCGAAAGACAAGGCCGAGCTGGATAGCCTGTGGGATGCGAAAGTCACGTATGACGAGCTGAACCTCAAGCTGACCGGCAAGACCGACAAAGAAATCCGCGACACGCTGACCAAGCGTTATCAGTTCGCCATCAAGCGCCTGACGCAAAGCAACAGCGAAGACGTCTTCCAGCTGGCGATGAATGCCTTTGCGCATGAAATCGACCCGCACACCAACTATCTGTCTCCGCGCAACACCGAGCAGTTCAACACCGAGATGAGCCTGTCGCTGGAAGGCATCGGCGCGGTGCTGCAGATGGATGACGACTACACCCTGATCAACTCGATGGTGCCGGGTGGACCGGCGGCGAAGAGCAAGGCGATCACCGTAGGCGATCGCATCGTCGGCGTCGGCCAGGCCGGCAAACCGATGGTGGACGTGATCGGTTGGCGTCTGGACGACGTGGTGTCGTTGATCAAAGGGCCGAAGGGCAGCAAGGTGCGCCTGGAAGTCCTGCCGGCCGGCAAGGGCACCAAAACCCGCGTGGTCACCTTGACCCGCGAGCGTATTCGCCTGGAAGACCGCGCGGTGAAAATGACCATCAAGACCGTTGGCAAAGAGAAGGTGGCGGTGTTCGACATCCCTGGCTTCTACGTCGGTCTGACCGATGATGTGAAAGTGCAGCTGCAGAAGATGGCCAAGCAGAACGTCAAGAGCGTGATCATCGATCTGCGTACCAACGGCGGCGGCGCGCTGACTGAAGCGGTGTCGCTGTCCGGCCTGTTCATTCCGAGCGGCCCGGTGGTGCAGGTGCGCGACAACAACGGCAAAGTGCGTGAAGACGCCGACACCGACGGCGTGACCTACTACAAAGGCCCGCTGGTGGTACTGGTCGATCGCTTCAGCGCCTCCGCCTCCGAGATCTTCGCGGCGGCAATGCAGGATTACGGCCGCGCGCTGATTGTCGGCGAACCGACCTTCGGTAAAGGCACCGTGCAGCAGTACCGTTCTCTGAACCGCATCTACGACCAGATGCTGCGCCCTGAGTGGCCAGCGCTTGGCTCGGTGCAGTACACCATTCAGAAGTTCTACCGCGTCAATGGCGGCAGTACCCAGCGCAAGGGCGTGACGCCGGACATTCTGATGCCGACCGGCGTCGATCCGGCGGAAACCGGCGAAGCGTTTGAAGACAACGCTATGCCGTGGGACAGCATCAATGCGGCGACCTACAGCAAGACAGGCGATATGACGCCGTTCGAGCCGGAGCTGCTGAAAGATCACCAGCAGCGCATTGCGCAAAATCCAGAGTTCCAGTACATCGCGCAGGATATCGCGCATTACAAGGCGCTGAAGGATAAACGCAACATCGTGTCCCTCAATCTGGCGGTGCGCGAGAAAGAGAACCACGATGACGACGCGACCCGTCTGAAACGCATCAACGAGCGTCTGGAACGTGCGGGCAAGAAGCCGCTGAAATCGCTCGACGATCTGCCGAAGGATTACCAGGAGCCGGATCCGTACCTGGATGAATCCGTGCATATCGCGCTGGACCTGGCTCATCTGGAAAAAGATCAGCCCGCTCAGCAGCCAACGCCGGCCAAATAAGGCCGCGTACGGCAGGATGAAAAACGCACCCTCGGGTGCGTTTTTTTATGGCGACGCGAAAGCCGGCTTCCCAGCAGGGTGAAGGGAGGTGGGCTGATGCATCGCCTGACAAATTTAGGGTAAAAAACCCTACGCCTTACGCAACAATCGTTTACAATTTGCCAAATCCCGGTCGCGTGCCGTTTTTGTAAAGTTTCGTATTTTTAGTAGGTTAATGACGCGCGACTCTTGAAACTGTGACGAATGCCCATACGATCTAGGGTATCTTAGACAGCGTTTTGTTAACATTTATGAGGAAGTAAACAATTTATGATGCGTATAGCTCTGTTCCTGCTCACCAACCTGGCGGTGATGTTGGTTTTCGGGCTGGTGCTCAGCCTGACAGGAATCCAATCCAGTAGCGTTCAGGGCCTGATGATCATGGCTGGTCTGTTCGGCTTCGGCGGCGCTTTCGTGTCGTTGCTGATGTCCAAATGGATGGCGCTGCGCTCCGTCGGCGGGGAAGTGATTGAACAACCGCGTAACGAAACAGAAAACTGGCTGCTGGAAACGGTACGCCGTCAGTCGCAGCAGGCGGGCATCGCCATGCCGCAGGTCGCTATCTACCACGCGCCGGACATCAACGCCTTCGCTACCGGCGCACGCCGCGACGCCTCGCTGGTCGCCGTCAGCACCGGCCTGCTGCAGAGCATGAGCCGCGACGAAGCGGAAGCGGTCATCGCGCACGAAATCAGCCACGTCGCCAACGGCGATATGGTGACCATGACCCTGATTCAGGGCATCGTGAACACCTTTGTCATCTTCATTTCACGCCTGATCGCGCAGGTCGCCGCCGGTTTCCTCGGCAACCGCGACGGTGATGGCGAAGGGGAAGGCAACGGCAACCCGATGATTTACTTCGCCGTGTCGATGGTGCTGGAACTGGTGTTCGGCATCCTGGCGAGCATCATCACCATGTGGTTCTCGCGTCACCGCGAGTTCTATGCCGACGCAGGCTCTGCCAAACTGGTAGGCCGCGAGAAGATGATCGCCGCCTTGCAGCGCCTGAAAACCAGCTACGAACCGCAGGAAGCGGGCAGCATGATGGCGTTCTGCATCAACGGCAAATCCAAGTCGTTCAGCGAGCTGTTCATGTCGCACCCGCCGCTCGACAAGCGTATCGAAGCGCTGCGTTCCGGCCAGTACCTGAAGTAATCGGCTGAATGAAAGGAAAAACCCCGGCTTGCCGGGGTTTTTTTATGGCATGCCTGAACCGCTTTTTCAGCGGCGGCGGATTCAGCAATGAAATTCGGCGATGAATGGGGTAAAGCGCTTTACCAGAATTTACAGGCGTTAACGCGGTGCAGCAGCGTCCGAAGTCCCTGAAGCCCACCTGCAAACAGCGTCTTTCGGCTTCTCGGTCTGGGCCGGCACGGTGCCAGTCCATCCGGTGAGAGGGCAAGCCGCATCGGGCTCGGTCACGACCGCCTGTTTGGCTTTGGATGCGCATGTTATATGCTTTGGCGCAATGACATTTGTCCCTGAGGCCCTATGAAAATCAACCACCTTCCCTTACTCAACGGTGATGAGGTGTCGGCGCGCCTGGCCGCATTGGCTGGCGGTGTCGCCGATGCGGTTGCGGAATTGTTGAACCGGCATGATGACGATGATGAACCGCCGGCTATTCGCTGGCATTCAGGCGATCTGCGCCTGCCGGCGTTTTTCCCCGACGAGCACGACGGCCACGATTACGATTACCTGATCGTGGACGGCGATGTGATCGTGGAGGGATGCCTGGCGGTGTCACCGCAGCGAGAGGACGGCGGCATTGTCGTGCTGGGGCGGCTGCAGGCGGATACGCTGATTTGCTGGGGCGGACTGGTCGTGCGTGACGATGTCCGCATACGCCATGCCTATTGCAGCTCAGGAAACGACGGCGCGTTCGTGGTGGGGGGAGACCTGACCGCGCTCACCCTGGTAGAAACGGGGGAGTTTATCCATGTCCATGGCGACCTCGACGCGCGATGTCTCGCTTCGTTGCAGAACTTCGTTCAGGTTGACGGAGAGACGCGCTGTGACTGTCGAATCGACAGCGCGCAGTCCGAAGATCTGATAAAGCGCATGTTCACCCCCGGCCTACTGAAAGCCTTCGAGGGGATGGATCACGACGGCCAACGCATTGTTGGCTGGTATCCGGATGACGACGCCTATTTAGCCTGTTTACGACAAGGCCGAAGCCCCTTGAGGCACGGAGACTGACGCCTGGCCTGCAATGCTCACGGCATTGCATCCGACGCGGTCCGGCTCAGGCCGGCCGTCAGTGCTGGCCCCGTCGGTTTTACAATCGATGGGAGCCCGGTTCGTTTACCCGCTATTTCACCTCGCGGCTCGGCTGCGCCGCTTGCGCCGTCGATTGGGTGATGCGCAGGCTGCTGACGGCCGCCGCCAGGGTGGCGAACACCCCAGCCAGGATCAGTGAAGCGTGGGTGCCGGATGTGGGGAACAGGTTGAACATCAGCGCCACCAGCGCAGCCCCCGAGGTTTGCCCCAGCAGGCGCGCGGTGCCCAGCATGCCGCTGGCGCCGCCGCTGCGGTTGCGCGGCGCGGCGGAGATGATGGTGTGGTTGTTGGGCGACTGGAACAGGCCGAAACCGGCGCCGCACAGTATCATGCGCCAGATGATGTCCATATTCGACGGCGCCGCCGGCAGCAGCGCCAGAGAGAACAGTCCGAGCGCGAACACCGCCAGCCCAATGCAGCCCAGCAGGCCGGCGTGTACGCGCTCCACCAGCCGGCCGGCGATCGGCGCCATCACCACGATCGCCAGCGGCCACGGCGTCAGCAGTAGCCCGGTCGCCACCTCGTCGCGGCCCAATGCACTTTGCAGGAAGAACGGCAACGACACCATCGCCAGCATTTGCGCGGCGAACGAACAGATTGAGGTGCCCATCGACAGGGCGAAGATCGGGATGCGCAGCAGGTCGACGGGCAGCAGAGGGAATTCCTGGCGTAACTGACGGCGCACGAACACCGCGCCAATCGCCAGCAGCGCGGCGATCTCGCTGAAGATCAGCGTCAGGCTCTGGCCCTGGGCGAAGCCGCTGATGGCGGTGATCAGCAGGCCGAAGGTCAGCGCGTTCAGCACGGCGCTGGTGGGATCGAAACGGCGGTTATCGCTTTTTTGGCCGTTGGCCGGCAGGAATTTCATCCCCAGCAGCAGCGCGACGATGCCGATCGGCAGGTTGATGGCGAACAGCCATTGCCAGGATGCGACCGACAGGATCGCCGCCGCCACCGTCGGCCCGGCCGCCGAGGAGCAGGCGACGATCAGCGAGTTGATGCCCATGCCGCGGCCGAGAAAACGCTGCGGATAGATGATGCGGATCAGCGCGGTGTTGACGCTCATGATAGCGGCGGCGCCAAAGCCTTGCAGCACGCGGGCGATGGTCAGCGTGAGCAGCGAGTCGGACAGGGCGCAGAACAGTGAGGTGATGCTGAACACCAGCAACCCGGCCTGGTAGATACGGCGGTAGCCGACCAGATCGCCGAGCGACGCCAGCGACAGCAGAGAGACGGTGATCGCCAACTGATAGGCGTTGACCACCCAAATGGAACTGGCCGGGCTGGCGTTGAGATCGCGAGCGATGGTGGGCAGCGCCACGTTGGCTATCGCGCCGTCGAGCACGGATACGGTAATGCCGAGGGCGATGGCGAGGATCGCCCCATAGCGTTGCGGGACGGGGAGGCCGTCGGAACAAGGACGCATGTTGGTCTCAGCGGTATTTATTCAGGGGAGTATTATCATGCTAATCATATTCGCCCGTGATTGCATGCCCCTTGTCCGCTTAATTGTAAACGGCGGTGAGCGGGCCAACGGTTATCCATTTGGCTTCAATTGCTTAGCGCTCAGCTGCGTTGCGCGCTGCGATCTGTTCCGATTATACTGAAACCCTTGTTTAAATTTCCTGAAACAAAACCGTTAAGTAGGGTATGCACCATGGCTAACGCAGATTCAGACAAGCAACCGGATGCCGTTTCATCCGTGATGAAAGTGTTCGGCATTTTGCAGGCGCTCGGCGATGAGCGCGAGATTGGCATTACCGAACTGTCCCAGCGGGTGATGATGTCTAAAAGCACTGTCTACCGTTTTCTGCAGACCATGAAAGCGCTGGGCTACGTTTCACAGGAGGGCGAGACGGAAAAGTATGCGCTGACGCTCAAGCTGTTCGAGCTGGGCGCCAAATCGTTGCAGAACGTCGATCTGATCCGCAGCGCCGACGTGCAGATGCGCGAATTGTCGAATCTTACCCGCGAGACCATCCACCTCGGCGCTCTGGACGAAGATGGCATCGTCTACATCCACAAGATCGACGCGATGTATAACCTGCGTATGTATTCGCGCATCGGTCGCCGCAACCCGCTGCACAGCACCGCCATCGGTAAAGTGCTGCTGGCCTGGCGCGAGCGGGATGAGGTGGCGCAGATCCTGTCGCAGATTGAGTTTACCCGCAGCACCGAACATACGTTGGCCAGCGCCGCCGAACTGTTGCCGGTGCTGGATCGGGTTCGAGCGCAGGGATACGGCGAAGATGCCGAAGAGCAAGAAGCGGGGATCCGCTGCATCGCGGTACCGGTCTTTGACAGGTTCGGGGTAGCGATCGCCGGGCTGAGCATCTCTTTCCCGACGCTGCGCTTTTCCGAAGCGGCGCGGGAGGAGTATGTGGCGTTGCTGCACGTCGCCGCCCGACGCATTTCCGAACAGCAGGGCTATCACGACTACCCGTTCTGACCCTTCGCTTCGAAGAACAAGGCGCCGCCATGGCAGCGCCTTGTTGCTATTTTGCGCCCGGCGTCAGCCGCTGAGCAATCCGCTCCAGTACTAACATCAGCAACAGCGTGGCCGCCACCAGGATCATGGTCAGCGTCGCGCCGTTGGCGATGCTGCCGCGATCGGTCAGGCTAAAAATGGTGACCGGCAGCGTCGCCCAACTCGGCGGGTAGATCATCATGGTCGCGCCCAGCTCCCCCATCGACAGCGACAGGCTGAGCGCGAAGGCGGAGATCATATAGGGGGCGATCATCGGCAGGGTGACGTGGCGCAGGCGAAACAGCGGCGACGCGCCCAGGCTGGCGGCGACGTTCTCGTAGTCGCCAGGTAGCCGGGTTAGCCCGGCCATCACGTTGCCGAAGGTAAAGGCGGAAATCAGCACGAAGTGAGCGGCGGGCACGATCAGGAAGGTGCCGTTCATCTGCAGCGGCCCCTGGCTGAACGCCACCAGCATCCCCAAACCGATAGAGACCGAAGGCACCGCGCTGGGAATGAAAAACAGCGTGCCCAGCAGCTGTCGGCCGCGTTCAGGCACGTGGCGCAGCGCCAGCGCCGCCCAGGTACCGCACAGCAGCGCGAACAGGCTGGCGCTGAAACCGATAGCCAGGCTGGCGACCAGCGCGTCCCAGGAGGCGCCGCTGAACGCTTGGCGGAAGTGGTTGAGGGTGAAACCGCTCGGCAGCACGCCGTTCCACTGCTCACTGAGGCTGGACATCAGGATCACCGCCAGCGGCAGGCAGAAGAACAGGGCGAACAGCGTGATCGTCAACGTGCAGGTCAGGGTGCGTCCGGTGCGGGACCAAATCAACATTGTCAGTTCCTCAGCCCGGCGCGCGCCGCGGCGTAGCGGTAAAGGGAGAACAGCCCGAGCGACAGCGCGATATTCACGACGGCGATCGTGCAGGCGACGGCGTAATCCGACTCCAGAATCGCTTTGGAGTAGACCATCATCGGCAGCGTGGTGACGCCCTTGGCGCCGATAAACAGCACGATGCCGAACTCATTGGTGGTCAACAACAGGCACAGGCTGCCGCCGGCCAGCAAGGCCGGCAGCGCGGCCGGCAAAATCACCTGGCGCACCACGCGCCCCGGCCGGGCGCCGAGAATGCTGGCGGCCTCGAGCTGGCTGCGATCGATCTGCGACAATGCCGCCATCAGCGGGCGCATCACCAGCGGCGTAAACACGGTGATTTCCGCCAGGATCACCCCCCAGATGGAGTAAAGAAAGTCTACCGGCGGCAGGGTGAAACCGAAGGTCGCCATCAGCGTGCCGTTCAGCAGGCCGGCGGAGCCGTAGATAAAGGTGAAGGCCAGCGTGATCAGGAAGGTCGGCATGGCGATAAAGGTATCGATCACCCGGGCGATCGGTCGGCTGCCGGGGAACGGCGTGAACACCAGCAGCAGCGACAGCAGGGTGCCGAGCACCAGGCAGCCCAGCGTCGCCAGCAGCGCAATCTGCAGCGTGTTGAGCAGGGCGCCGACAAAGCGTCGGGATTCGAACACCTGCTGCAGCGCGTCGGCGCTGAATAGCCCCTGATCGTCGGTAAATGCCTGTTTGACGATCAGCGCCAACGGGTAGAAAAACAGCGTCGCCAGCACCAGCAGCGGCAGCAGGATCCACAGGCGGCGCGGGAAACGCAGCCGCAGGGCCGGGCGAATAAGCGTAGAGTCGATCATGTCAGTCCTCGATCAGTACCGCATCGTCGGGGGCGAAATAGAGCGGCACGCGTTCGCCGATCTGCGGCATCCGGCTGCGATGGGTGGTGACCACGCGCAGAGGATGGCCTTGAACGTCGAACTGCAGGTGCGTCAGTTCCCCCTGCCAGTGAATATCGCGCAGCGTGCCGATGAGGTTGTTGCTGCGCTGGGCGTCGGCATCGAGCGCAATATGCTGCGGCCGGATGCACAGCAGCTTGTCGAAGCCGCGTTGTGCGCCGTAGGTGAAACAGCCGATCACTTTGCCGGCGCAGCTGACGGTGGTCATGCCTTGCCCGGTAGTGGTCTCCAGCGCGGTGGCCGGCAGCAGGTTGGCGCGGCCGAGGAACTCGGCGGCGAAGCGGTTCGTGGGATGATGGTAAAGCGCGCGGGTCTCGCCGTGGGCGATCAGGTGGCCGTCGCGCATGATGCCGATCTTGTCCGCCAGCGTCAGCGCTTCGCCCTGATCGTGGGTGACGTACAGGATGGTCAGCTCTGGGAGCTCGCGGTGCAGGCGGGCGATCTCTTCCACCATGCTGTGGCGAATTTGCGCGTCCAACGCCGACAGCGGCTCATCCAGTAACAGCACTTTGGGGCGCACCGCGATGGCGCGAGCGATTGCCACCCGCTGCTGCTGGCCGCCGGAAAGCTGGCTGGGATAGCGCTTGGCGTAGGCGGACATGCCGACGATGGCCAGCGCTTCTTCGACGCGCTCGGCGGTGAGGCCGCGCGGCTTGCCTTGCGCGCGCAGGCCGAACGCCACATTGTCTTCGACGCGCATATGCGGAAACAGCGCGTAGTTCTGTACCACCATGCCCAGGCCGCGCTCATAAGGCGGCACGTCGGTGACATCGACGTCACCGATGGCAATACGCCCGGCGGACGGCTGCACGAATCCGGCAATGGCCCGCAGCACGGTGGTTTTGCCCGAGCCTGAGGGGCCGATCAGCGCCAGCACTTCGCCGGGGGCGATGGCGAGCGTCAGGGGTTTCAGCACCTCGGTGCCGCGATACGACACGCTGACGCGGTCGAGCTGAATGCCCGACGGCCCGGCGATGTCCTGGCTGCGATCCCGCGCCTCGGCGCGGGAAGAGAGGGTAGAAGGCATCGTCAGCGTCATTCGGTCACCTGGTGCCAGCGGGAGATATCGGCGGACAGGCTGCTCACCACCTGATTCCAGTCCGGCGCCCAGATGTCCACGCCTTTCAGCGCCGCCTGCGACTGCTTGAAGTTATCGTCGGTCGGGGTGACGTCCTTACGCACCGGCATACCGTAGGAAATGGCGCTGACGCTGCTCTGCGCTTCTTTGCTCAGCAGGAAGTCGATCAGTTTTTTGCCGTTGGCGCTTTGCGGCGCGCCTTGCACCAGGCCGACATAGTAAGGCAGCACCAGCGTGCTGCGCTTGCCGTCCGGCCCGGCCGGCCAGAACACCTTCACGTTCGGGTTGCTGCGCATCTGCGCCAGGTTCATCTGCAGATCGCCGTTGGCCACCAGCAGCTCCCCTTTATTGACCAGCGCGGTCAGCTTGCCGGTGGAGGCCGAAGGGCCGACGTTGTTGCTTTGCAGCTTGCCGAGGTAGTCGAAACCGGCGTCTTTGCTGCCGAAGCTGTGGAACGCCTGCAGCATCACCGCGGTACCGTCACCCGCCTGGCCCGGCGTGGAGTACTGCAGCTTGTTGCGGAACTGCGCGTCCAGCAGCTGTTGGTAGCTGGCGGGCGCCTGCGGCAGCAGTTTGGCGTTATAGATGAAGCTCAGGTAGTTGTTCACCAGCGGCACGAACTGCGGCTGGGCGTTGGCGATCTGCGCCGCATCCTGCGGGGTGAAGTCCTGCAGCAGTTTTTCCGCGGCGGCGCGCTGGATGAACGGTGGCAGCGTCACCAGCACGTCGGCCTGCGGGTTGCTGCGCTCTTTCGACAGCCGCTCGACGATGGCGCCGGAACCGCCTTCGACGTACTGCACCTTGACCCCGGTTGCCTGAGTGAAGGCGTCAAACTGGGTTTGATACCAGCTGTGATCGCCGTCGTGCAGGCCATCGGCGGAGTAGACGGTCACCACCGCATCGGCGGCCCAGGCCGGCGCGGAGCCGAGTGCGATGGCGGTCATCACGACCAGACGAGAAAGTTTCATAGCTTCAGCCTCACTGTTGCGGGTTAATGCGGAACTGGTATACACCAGATATGCGGCCAAGCTAATCGGCGAATATGACAAACAAATGAAAGCGGCAAAATATATTTACCGGCAACGGGGATTGGGCGTGGGAGAGAAAAGGGGGCGGCAGGCGCAGCCCCGATATTCAGGAGATTAAAGCGTATCGACCTCGATGCGCAGGCTGTCGTGGCGCCAGTATTCGATATCGAAATCGAGAATGCGGCCGTGCTGATCGTAATTCAAGCGGCGCAGCAATAAGGCGGGCAGGCCGACCATGGCGCCGAGCGCGTTGGCGGCGCGGTAAGGCAGGGCGGTCGGGTAGAACGACAGGTGCATGTTGCTGTAAATCAAATCGTAATGCTGCTGATAAACCTCGGTCAAGCTGCCGTTGAGATCGTGGCGGAGCAGTTCCGGCACCCGCTGCGGCAGGCAGTGGTTCTCGCAATAGCAGATGGCGCGGCCGTCGGCATAGCGAACGCGGCGCAGCAGATACACCTGATCGAACGGCTCGAGCGCCAGCGGCTGCATCACGTCGAGCGGCACCGTGGTTTTTTCGCCGGACAGCAGCGCGGTACGCGGCGTGCGCCCTTGCTCCTGGCAGAGGCGGTGGAAGTTGGTGTTCTGCGTCGGATCCAGCCACAGCCGTTCCGGCGTGACGAACCAGCCACGGCGATCGGCGCGGTAGATGGCGCCGGTGGCCTCCAGCTGCGCCAGGCTCTCGCGAATGGTAACGCGGGTGGTGGAGAAGATGGCGCACAGCTCGCGCTCCGAAGGCAGCTTGTCGCCCGCCTGCAGCGCGCCGCGGGTGATGCGCGCCTGAAGCTGATCCTTGATCTGCAGGTAATGGGGCATATCGCCCTGATGTTCTTTCATTTCATCTCGCTATGGCATCGGCCCGACATTCCGGCACGCGCTTATTATACATAGCCAGATGAATTTTTTGTTTCACCGCGCTTTGTCGTTTGACCGGGGAAGGAATTTGCCGCCACAATGCCCGTAATCTGGTATAGACCAAATAGGTGAATGACATGTCCGATCGTAACTACCTGCTGTTGACCCCCGGTCCGCTGACCACATCGAAAACGGTGAAAGAGGCGATGCTGTATGACAGCTGCACCTGGGATGAAGATTACAACCTGGGCGTGGTGCAGCGCATCCGCCAACGGTTGGTGGCGCTGGCGACGCCGTCCGCCGGTTACACCGCGGTGCTGCTGCAGGGCAGCGGCAGTTTTGCGGTGGAAGGCGTGTTGGGCACGGTCATCGGCCCGCAGGACAAGCTGCTGATCGTCAACAACGGCGCCTATGGGGCGCGAATGATCGAAATGGCGCGGCTGATGGATATTGACCACCACGCTTTCGACTGCGGCGAGGTCAATGAGCCGGACGTGGCGGCGATGGAGGCGGTGCTGAAAAGCGATGCGCGCATCAGCCATATCGCCATGGTGCACTGTGAAACCACCACCGGCATGCTCAACCCGCTGCAGAAGGTCGCCGGTCTGGCGGCGCGCAACGGTAAAACCTTTATCGTTGACGCCATGAGCAGCTTCGGCGGCATTCCGTTGGATGTGGACGCGCTGGGCATCGATTTTCTGATCAGCTCCGCCAACAAATGCATTCAGGGCGTGCCGGGCTTCGCTTTCGTCATCGCCCGCCGCAGCGAGCTGGAGAAATGCGCCGGCCGTTCGCGCTCGCTGTCGCTGGATCTGTATGCCCAGTGGCGCTGTATGGAAGACCAGGCCGGCAAATGGCGCTTTACGTCGCCGACCCACACCGTGCTGGCCTTCGCGCAGGCGCTGAAAGAGCTGGAACACGAGGGCGGTATTGCCGCGCGCCACCACCGCTATCAGACCAATCAGCGTCGGCTGGTGGCGGGCATGCGTGAACTGGGCTTTGAGACCCTGCTGGACGATGCGCTGCACTCGCCGATCATCACCGCGTTCTATTCGCCGAAGGCCGACACTTACCGCTTCGCCGAGTTTTATCAGCGCCTGAAGCAGCAAGGCTTCGTGATTTATCCCGGCAAAGTGTCGCAGAGCGACTGTTTCCGCATCGGCAACATCGGGGAAATTTATCCGCAGGATATCGAACGTTTGCTGGCGGCCGTCGGGCAGGCGATGTACTGGAATCAATAAGGATTGACCATGAAACAGATCAACGCAGTGATCCTCGACTGGGCCGGCACCACGGTGGACTTCGGCTCCTTTGCGCCAACGCAGATTTTTGTCGAGGCGTTCAAGCAAACCTTCGATATCGACATCAGCCTGGCGGAGGCGCGCATTCCGATGGGGCTCGGCAAATGGCAGCACATCGAGGCGCTGGGCAAACTGCCGGCGGTTGACGCGCGCTGGCGGCAGAAGCTGGGCCGCTCGATGAGCCACCAGGATATCGACGCGCTGTATCAGGCGTTTATGCCGCTGCAAATCGCCAAAGTGATCGACTTTGCCGATCCCATCGAGGGCGTGCCGCAGGTGATTGCCGGGCTGCGCGAACAGGGCATCAAAATCGGTTCCTGCTCCGGTTATCCGCGCGCGGTGATGGAGGTGCTGGCGCCGGCCGGCGCACAGCGCGGCTATGCGCCGGATTATTGGGTCGCCACCGACGATCTTGCGGCCGGCGGCCGACCGGGGCCGTGGATGGCGTTGCAGAACGTCATCGCGCTGGGCATCGATGCGGTGGCGCACTGCGTGAAGGTCGATGACGCGGTGCCGGGCATTGCCGAAGGGCTGAACGCCGGGATGTGGAGCGTCGGGCTGGCGCTGTCCGGCAACGAGTTCGGCGCTACCTGGTCGGAGTACCGTCAAATGGCGGCAGGGGAAATAGAGCAGCGCCGCACGGCGGCCGCCGATAAGCTGTACGCGGCGGGCGCGCATTATGTGATAGACACGCTGGCGCAATTACCGGATGTGATCGCCGATATCAACCGGCGGCTGGCGAACGGCGAGCGGCCGTAACGACCGAACGCGGGGCATAAAAAAACCGGGGATAATCCCCGGTTTTTTCGATCTGAGAGGGCGTTAGCTGTGAGCCAATTCGACTTCGTCTTCGCTGTCCATCACGGCTTTGTCGGTTTGCTTCATCAGCTGGCTGGTGATGGTGCCTGCCGCCATGGAGCCGTTGACGTTCAGCGCGGTACGGCCCATGTCGATCAGTGGTTCGACCGAGATCAACAGCGCGACCAGCGTCACCGGCAGGCCCATCGCCGGCAGTACGATCAGCGCGGCGAAGGTGGCGCCGCCGCCCACGCCCGCCACACCGGCGGAGCTGAGGGTGACGATGCCAACCAGGGTGGCGATCCACACCGGATCCAACGGGTTGATGCCGACGGTCGGCGCAACCATCACCGCCAGCATCGCCGGGTAGAGGCCCGCACAGCCGTTCTGGCCGATGGTGGCGCCGAAGGACGCCGAGAAGCTGGCGATGGATTCCGGCACGCCCAGGCGGCGGGTCTGCGCTTCCACGTTCAAGGGAATGCTGGCGGCGCTGGAGCGGCTGGTGAAGGCGAAGGTGATCACCGGCCACACCTTGCGGAAGAATTTCATCGGGTTAACGCCGGTGAAGGCCAGCAAGATGGCATGTACCACGAACATGATGGCCAGGCCGATGTACGAGGCCACCACGAAGCTGCCGAGCTTGACGATGTCGTGAATGTTGGAACCAGCGACCACTTTGGTCATCAGCGCCAGCACGCCGTACGGCGTCAGCTTCATGACCAGACGCACCAGCTTCATCACCCAGGCCTGCAGGGTGTCGATAGCCACCAGCACGCGCTCGCCTTTCGGCTTGTCGTCTTTCAGCAGCTGCAGCGACGCCACGCCGAGGAAGGTGGCGAAAATCACCACGCTGATGATCGAGGTCGGGCTGGCGCCGGTCAGGTCGGCGAACGGGTTTTTCGGGATGAACGACAGCACCATCTGCGGCACGGTCAGATCGGCCAGTTTACCCACGTAGTTGGTCTGGATCGCCGTCAGGCGCGCGCTTTCCTGTGCGCCCTGCACCAGGCCTTCGGCGGTCAGGCCGAACAGGTTGGTGACCAGCACGCCCACCAGCGCCGAGATCAGCGTAGTGAACAGCAGCGTGCCGATAGTCAGGACGCTGATTTTGCCCAGAGAAGAGGCGTTATGCAGTTTGGCGACCGCGCTCAGGATTGAGGCGAACACCAGCGGCATGACGATCATTTGCAGCAGTTGCACATAGCCGTTGCCGACGATGTTGAACCAGCTGATGGATTCTTTCAGTACCGGGTTGTCGGCGCCGTACACCAGCTGCAGGCCCAGACCGAATACTACGCCGACCACCAGGCCGACCAGCACTTTTTTCGCCAGGCTCCATTGCTTGTGGCGGGTTTGCGCCAGCAGCAAAAGAAGCGCGACAAACACCAGCACGTTAATCACGAGCGGAAGATTCATCCCCAATGTCTCCAATAATCTTTCTTATAAAAACGACTACGCATCACGTATGTCGCGATGTAAATATCGTAACAGTTTGCTGAGTGGCCTACTTATATCCAAATGGAATTTGATATAGCTTTTTGTGTGTTTTTGTTTGTTTTATATACATCAAGATGATGGATTGGGCGTATTTTTGTGATCAGAGTCTGATATTTCTGATTTGCTCGACATAGGATTGCACCGGCAGGGTGAAATCGCCTTGCCAGCAGATGGCAAACGCCACCAGGCACAGACACAGTACGCGCTCCAGCTGGTTGCCTTTTTGCGAGTTGAGCAGGGGCAGGCGAAAACGCCAGCGGCACGGCCACAGCAGCGGCACGCCGGCGGGCGTGAGCATGTCGGCCAGCAGATGGCTGAAGTAACCGATGATCATGGCGTGCAGCGCGTCGGCCGGGATCGGCCAGCTACGCGGCACGTCCAGCTGAAACAGCGCCATGCCGCCGGCGATCGCCAGCAGGCTGTGGGTGAAACCGCGGTGGCCGAAGGCGCGGGCGATGGGCAGGGCGATCCAGCGCAGGCGCTGGCCCAGTACCGACTTGGGGTGATCGATGTCCGGCAGCAGCGAGGTGAGCAGCGCGGCGGGTATGATGTGCCACCAGTCGCCGGTAGCCAGCTCTGGCGTCACTTCCGCCTTCTTGGCGAAGATCGCGCAAGCGACAGAGAAAATGAGATGTCCTTCCGCGGTCATGCTGTTGCGATTCCGGCTGGTAAACTGTTAATTTATCCAGTATATGGGAAAATTCCCAGTAGTGGAAGCAGTTACCCTGTAACCAATTGTTTATTTTTCCCTGTTTTACAACGGCTTGTTACGGTGCTGCGTAACAAATCATCGATTTTGACTGGCGAGAACAAAAAGCGGGCGATGGGCGATGCATGAAGATGAGAAAAAAGACGGTGGCTTGGCGTGTGGCGGGAGGAAGCGGCGGCCTTGAACCGCGCTGCGTGGCAGTGACAACGCGCCGTGGGCCGTCGCTTTCCCTGCCACCCAGCATAATAACAACAGCATGCCGATTCAATAATAATGAAACGATGTTTCGTTTGTTTTGCGGCACGGATCCCTTTTATGGCGCAGAGCGGAAAGCCAGGGCGCCGATGGCCGGCGCCGCAGGTCAGGCAAAGTGGGCGGGAGTGAGCTGTTCCAGGGTCTCCAGCTTGTGGTCCGCCAGCGCCCAGCGCGGATCGTGACGGTATTCGGCCGCCGGGATGACGATGGAACGCATGCGTGCGGCCTTGGTGGCGATCATGCCGTTAAAGGAGTCTTCCAGCGTGATGCAGCGCAGCGGATCGCTGCCCAGGCGCTCGGCGGCGATCAGGTAGACCTCAGGGTGTGGTTTGCTGTACGGCAGGTATTCGGCGGAAACCAGCTGATCGAAGTAACCTTCAAGATCGAACATCTTCAGCACCTGCTGTTGCATGTGCAGCGGCGAGGCGGAGGCGAGGCCAATGTTCAGCCCCTGGCTGCGGCACAGCTCCAGCGCCTGCTGAACGCCCGGCAGCAGCGGGCGCGTCTCGTGCACCAGCTCGATGGCGCGCTCGATAATCCGCGCCGACACCTCATCGAGCGAAACCCCTTGCCACGGCATCGCCTGGTACCACATCTTCACCACCAGATCGATGCGCAACCCCAGCGTGTCCGGCAGCTTGTGACGGTCGGACAGATCCAAACCCAGCGCGCCGAAGATATCCAGCTCGGCCTGCAGCCACAGCGGTTCCGAGTCGATCAACAAGCCGTCCATATCAAAAATTGCGGTTTCAATGCGTTGCGAATAAGCCATTAACGGTTAACTCCTGCCGGCGCGGGTGAATGTGCCCGACACTTTATCATCGCCGGTGACGAGACTAAAACCTTTGCCTGCGCGTTTGGCTTTTGCCAAAACGCAGGATATTCCACGCCTCGCGCAATTTTAGCCACCAGCGCTGATGTTGACGCTCGGTGACCTGTTGCAACATGCGTGCGTAGTCCAGCACCAAACCCGGCGTCCAGGTCATGCTTTCGCCGCGGCTGCGCAGTACCGCCAGCATCCACAGATTGGGATCCAACACCAGCAACAGAAAGCGGCGCCACAGGTGTTTATCGCCCAGCACGCCTTCCAACGCGCTGTCGAGCGCGCCGATGACCGTGGTGGAGCAGTTGCGTCGGGTCAGATTGTAGGTGGCGTCTTGCCGATAACGCAGCCAGAATGCGCGCAGCGCCGCCGGGTTATAGCGGTAGAATTGAATTTTCTTGTCCGGTGGGCACCAGGCGGCGATCTCACCCGGCAGGTCGGGCAGGAAACGCCCGTCGACGTTGTTCTGCTCGCCGGCATGCAACAACTGGCGGAAATCCTGAACGGAATGGCTGATGTCGTTGAGCGGGTAGTGACTGATATACACATCCGGCGCGAGCGCCAGGGCGGCATGACCGGTGGAGATATTGCCGCCGCCGTCGACCGCCGCGATGTATCGGTCGACGATGTAACGTCGGCGTGGATCTTTAGCCGCACCAATCGGTGTCCAGACGTACACCGTGAGTGGCGCAGTCTCATCCTCCGGGTGCGGTGGCTGCCGCGCGGGGTGCTGATTCAGAGAGAAGCTTGTCAGTCTCCGGGCGATACGCAATAAGGCCCAGCCGGAAAGCACCATCATCACGCCGAGGCAAAAGGGCACCGTCATCCGATGCGGCGCCGGCCAGCCGACAAAAATCATCAACGAAAGCAGGATCTCGCCGCCGCCCGCCAGCGCCACGCCTTTCCATCGACTGTGTTGAATCACCGTGGAGGAGGCGATGCGCACGGCGCCGTCAAGCAGCAGCGCGCTGCCAAACACCACGGTGGCGACGATGTTATCGTCTGCGGGCACGTCCAGCATTAAAAAGGCCATAAACACGAAACCCAATCCCTTCAGCAACACCGGCCTGCTGGCCGAAGAGCCGATCACCAGCGCAGCGGATATCGCCACCAGCCCCTCCAGCGCCAGGATGACCGCCAGCGCATCCAGCGCCAGCACCGACCGGCCATCCTGCAGGATGTCGAACAACATCAGCGCCCCTGCGGCTATCCACAGCCAACCGAACAGCACCAGCAGGCGGCGCTGGCCGTGCAGCGCCTGGGCGCCCAGCAATAAGATAATCAGTCGAATCATGGCGGCCTCTGTCCGAATGGATAACGTTACCCCTTCAATGATAGTGTGCCGGCGCCGTTAAGTTTTTGATTTCGACGAATTCGGCTAAGCTTGTAGCACAGAGGGAGTGAAGAAAACGGTGGGCGAGTTTCGCCAACAGCAGGTAGACTTAGCCGATTCGGTTACGTCGCTAACAAGGGGAACACATGACGTATCAACAGGCCGGGCGTCTCGCCATTTTGAAACGCATTCTCGGATGGGTGGTTTTTATCCCGGCGTTGCTGTCGACGCTGATTTCCGTGCTGGGCTTTATCTATCAGCACAGTGAAAAAACCAAGGGCATCAACGCAGTGATGCTGGATTTTGTCCACGTGATGGTGGACATGGTGCGTTTCAACACGCCGTTCCTGAACCTTTTCTGGTACAACTCACCGGTGCCTGACGTGGATAAAAGCCTGTTCAGCGGCGCCAATCTGATGTTCATCATCATCTATATTCTGATCTTCGTCGGGCTGGCGCTGCAGGCCTCCGGCGCGCGCATGTCGCGTCAGGTCAAGTTCATCCGCGAAGGGTTGGAAGACCAGATGATCCTGGAGCAGGCCAAGGGCAGCGAAGGGCACACGCGCCAACAGCTTGAGGAGCGCATTACGCTGCCGCACCACACCATCTTCCTGCAATACTTCCCGCTGTACATCCTGCCTATCGTGATTGCGGTGATCGCCTGGTTCGTGATCCGCCTGTTGGGGCAGTTGGCCGGCGCGGCCTGAACCATGACCGGGGCGCCGCTCGGCGCCCCGGTACGTTACGACGCCTCCGGCTGCAGCAGCGCCTCCACCGCGCGTTGGGCAGCCACCAAATGCTGGCCGCCGAACAGATTGCTGCGGTTGAGCAGGTAGTACAGCTGATACAGCGGCTGGCGTTCGATAAATCCGGCCCCCAGCGGCCACACGCTCTGATAGCCGTCGTAGATCTGCGGCGGCAGCTCCGGATACAGCGGCAGCATCGCCAAATCGCACTCTCTGTCGCCCCAGTAGCTGGCCGGATCGAACAGTATCGGCCCGTTGGCGGTCATCGCGCAGTTGCCCGGCCACAGGTTGCCGTGCAGCAGGGAAGGCTGCGGCTGGTGGTGCTGCAAGCGCAGATACACCCGATCGACGATGTCGTCGATGTCGCCGAAGGTCATGCCTTTTTCCGCCGCCAGCTGCAGCTGCCAGCCGATGCGCTGCTCGGCGAAGAATTCCGACCAGCGGCGCTGCCAGGCGTTGGGTTGCGGGGTAGTGGTCAGATCGCTGTCGAAGTCGAGACCGAACTGCGGTTGCTCGCTCCACTGATGCAGGTGCGCCAACTGCTGGCCCAGACAGTAGGCGCCGTGGGCGTCGAGGGGTTTCAACTGCTGATACTCCAGCAGCAGGAAGCTGTAGTCGCGATCGCTGCCGACGCCATACACTTCCGGTACCCGCACGCTTTTGCTGCGCGCCAGCAACGCCAGCTGATCGGCCTCGGCGGTGAATATCGGCAGTTGTTCACGGGCGTCGCATTTCACGAACACCTCGTTGTCACCGTAACTCACGCGCCACGCCGGGTGAATGTCGCCCCCGGGCAGTTCAATCCTTTCGCGTATCTCTGCGCTGCCAAGATGTTCACTTAACAGACGGCTAACGGCTTGCCACATGGTATTTCCCCCTCTGTGCTGCCTGATAATTCATTAGGTTAGCGTCTTTCCCGTGGTGAAAACACGACGCGGCGCACAGCCGGCGTCAAAGGCGGCGATTTTTTCAGCGCCTCGCCAGCTCAAAGTATATACCCTATTGATTAATTTAAGCGCAATACCGATTGCAACTTGATGACAACGAATAAGCCAGCGGAGGAATAGGATGCGGCGGGGCACACCGCCGCATCAGAGGGGCGTTTAACTGCCCATCGGGGCGTTTTGGTTACCCTGTAACGGGCGCAGCTTGCTGTACAACAAGGCGACAACGAACAGCACGGCCTGCACGATGACGATACAGGGCCCGGTGGCGCCGTCGATGTGGAAGCTGATCAGGGTGCCGAGCACGCAAGAGAACACCGACACCACCGTTGCCACCATCAGCATGCGATCAAACCGGCGGCACAGCATAAAGGCGATGATGCCGGGGGCGATCAGCATGGCGATCACCAGGATCACCCCCACGGCCTGCAGCGAGGCGACGATGGTCATCGCCAGCAGGCAAAGCAGCCCGTAGTGCAGCAGCTTGACCGGCAGGCCAATCACCCGGGCGTGGTGCGGGTCGAAACAGTACAGCATGAAGTCTTTGCGCTTGAGCAACACCACCGCCAGGGTTATGCCGGCAATCAGCAGGGTTTGCTTCAGCTCGCCGTCGGTGATGCCCAGCATGTTGCCGAACAGAATGTGGCTTAGGTGTTGGTCGGTGTCGATGCGCGAGAACAGCACCAGGCCGAAGGCGAACATGCCGGAAAAGACGATGCCCATCACCGTGTCTTCTTTCACCCGGCTGTTCTCTTTCAGGTAGCCGGTGGCCACCGCGCAAAAGATGCCGGAGAGGAAGGCGCCGATCGCCAGCGGGATGCCGACCACGAACGCCACCACGATGCCGGGCAGTACCGCGTGCGAGATGGCGTCGCCCATCAGCGACCAGCCTTTGAGCACCAGATAGCAGGAGAGCACGGCGCACACTACTCCGGTGACGATGGCGGCGACGATCGCCCGCTGCATGAACGGGTAGGCGAAGGGTTCGCTGAGCAGTTGATACAGGGTGTCCATCAGCGGCCTCCGGTTTGCGAATGCGCCACACGGCGCCGGGACGCCAGCAGGCCGTGTTTCGGCGCGAAGAAGAACGCCGCCAGGAACACCAGCGTTTGCAGGGTGACGATCACCCCGCCGGTGGCACCGTCGAGGAAGAAACTCAGGTAGGCGCCGATGCCGCTGGTCAATGCGCCGATGATGATGGCGATGATCACCAGCCGGCTGAAGCGGTCGGTCAGCAGATAGGCGGTGGCGCCCGGCGTGATCACCATGGCGATCACCAAAATGGCGCCGACGGTTTGCAGCGCGGCGACGGTGCAGGCGCTGAGCAGGGTGAAGAACAGGATCTTCAGCTTCAGCGGCGACAGGCCGATCGATACCGCGTGGCTTTCGTCGAAGAACACCGCCAGCAGGTCTTTCCACACCAGACACAGGATCAGCAGCGAAACGCCGATGATGATTTCCACCTGCAGCACGTCTTCGTCGGCGATGCCGAGGATATTGCCGAAGATGATCGACTGTACGTTGACCGAGGTGGGGTTGAGCGACACGATCAGCAGGCCGACGGCGAAGAAGGTGGAGAAGATGAAGCCGATGATGGCGTCTTCGCGCAGGCGGGTGATGTGGCGCACCAGCGTCATCGCCAGCGCCGCCAGCATGCCGGTAAAGAAGGCGCCGGCGGCGTAGGGCAGGCCGAGGGCGTAGGCGCCGGCCACGCCGGGCACCACCGAGTGCGACAGCGCATCGCCCATCAACGACCATCCCTTCAGCATCAGATAGGCGGACAGGAACGCGCAGGCGGCGCCGACGATGGCGCTGACCCAGATGGCTTTCACCATGTAGTTATAACTGAAAGGTTGCAGCAGAAGGTCCAGCATCAGGATTGTTTCTCCCTGGCCTGGCTGTTGGCCGGCGGATCGCTCTTGGTGTGGCCGTAGAACACCGCCGGGCGCTCATCGTCGGTCAATACCGTAACGGTGCGCGGATCGTTGTCGTCGTGCAGATCCGGGCCTGAGAGGTTGATATGGCGCAGCACGCCGCCGAATGCCTGCTCCAGGTTGCTCTGCGTGAAGGTGGTTTCGGTTGGGCCGGCGGCCAGCACCGTGCGGTTGATGAGGATCACCCGATCGCAAAACTCCGGCACGCTGCCGAGGTTGTGGGTGGAGACCAGGATCAGATGCCCCTCGTCGCGCAATGCGCGCAGCAGCTCGATAATGGCATTCTCGGTTTTCACATCCACGCCGGTGAACGGTTCATCCAGCAGCAGCACCGTGCCCTGTTGCGCCAGCGCGCGCGCCAGAAACACGCGCTTTTTCTGGCCACCGGACAGCTCGCCGATCTGCCGACCGCGCAGCTCGCTGAGGCCGACGCGCTCCAGCGCCTTGTCGACCCGCAAACGATCCTCGCGCGACGGAATGCGCAGGAAATTCATCTTGCCGTAGCGGCCCATCATCACCACGTCTTCCACCAGCACCGGGAAGTTCCAGTCGACGTCTTCGGTCTGCGGCACGTAGGCGATCAGGTTCTTTTTCAGCGCGTCCGCTACCGGTTTGTCGCTGAGCGACACCCGGCCGCTGGTGGGCCTGACCAGGCCCATAATGCTTTTGAACAACGTCGATTTACCGCTGCCGTTGACGCCGACCAGTGCGCAGATCGAACCGCCGCTCAGGGTAAAGCTGGCGTTGTGAATGGCGGTGTGTCCGTTGTTGTAGGTCACGGTGACGTCGTCCACGTTCAATTCAGGGCGGACAAACGGTTCATGGGTCATTGATCGAATCCTTTGGCGATGGTTTGCACGGTGGTGTTAAGCAGGTCGATATAGGTCGGCACTGGGCCGTCGCGGGTGGACAGCGAATCTACGTACAGCACGCCGCCGTATTTGGCGCCGGTTTCTTTCGCTACCTGCTTGGCCGGCTTGTCGGAAATGGTGCTTTCGCTGAACACCACCGGAATATGGTGGGCGCGCACCGCGTCGATTACCCGGCGCACCTGCTGCGGCGAACCTTGCTCATCGGCGTTGATCGGCCACAGATAGACTTCTTTCAGCTGATAGTCCTGCGCCAGGTAGCTGAAAGCGCCTTCGCTGGTCACCAGCCAACGCTGTGCGGTCGGAATGCGCGCCAGGCGTTCGCGCAGTGGGGCGTCCAGTGCGCCGATTTTCTCTGCGTAGGCTTTGGCGTTGCGGTTATAGGTTTCCGCATGTGCCGGATCGTGCTCCACCAGGGCTTTGCGAATGTTCTCGATGTACACCAGCGCGTTGCTTGGCGACATCCAGGCATGCGGGTTCGGGTTGCCGTTATACGGCCCTTCGCGGATCGGCAGCGGAGTGATGCCTTCGGTCACAACCGCCGCCGGCACCTGTTTGATGTTTTCGAAGAAGCGCTGGAACCAACGTTCCAGGTTCATGCCGTTCCACAGGATCAGGTCGGCGTGCTGCGCTTTGACGATGTCGCGCGGAGTCGGTTGATAGTCGTGGATCTCGGCGCCCGGCTTGGTGATGGATTCCACCACGGCGGCGTCACCGGCCACGTTCTGGGCAATGTTCTGAATGATGGTAAAGGTCGTCACCACGCGCAGCTTTTTATCCGCCAGCGCGTGTTGACTGACCAAGGCGGTGCCGAGCAGTAGGCAGGCGAGCGTAAAAGGGCGTAACAGTGCGGCAGCGCGGGAAGGGCGACTGCGACGAAAAGCGCAACTTATCAATGGCATGATGACGTCTCCTGGTTCAAATGAAAATGATTATCAATATCAATTGAAGCGAAGTCAAGCGTCACTTGCCCACCGCCGGCGGGGTATTTCTCCAACTGAAAAAATAATACCGTCCGGGGAGTTATAGCATTTTATGTATCAGTATGTAACCGCTGAAGGTAGTCCTCACAGGCGCATATCGTCACCTCCGGCTGTTTTCCCAATGCCAACTGCCCGAACCCCTGCGCCAGGCGCAGTACATCCTCTTGATCCAGCACGGTTATGAACGCGAAACTGTTGCTGCCGAGCTCATGGTGAACGCCATTTTCGTCTGTCACCGACGTGACAAAACCTTCGCGCGTCAATTGCCCGGTCAGCTTCGCCAGGTCGGTTAATCCCGCTTCCTGATAGCGAAAAGTCACCACAAAGCAGTTTGTTGCAGATTGACTCATAAATCACCTCTTGGTATATGGATAGCTTGAGATTAGCCCAAAAAATTACTGCAGGTGTCCTTACAAGTTGTATATGCTACGCAACTCATTGAAAGGAGTGAGGGATTCTGTGAAAACAAAAATAGGTTGCCTTACGGCAATTTTGCTTTTGTCGGGGTGCGCCAAAGACCCACAAACGGCAAGCAATATTTCAGGCAGTGGCACAACGCGCGGCGGTTGGTTAAAACCCCCTCCGCAGGCACCGGTAAACCGCACAGGCACCCCGGTTGCTTATAACGATTACATTCGTCAGGCCGCCAGCAACTACGGCGTTGACGAAACGCTGATTAAAGCGATTATTCAGGTGGAGTCCGGGTTTAACCCGAACGTGGTCAGCACCTCGAACGCAGTGGGATTGATGCAGCTTAAGGCTTCTACCGCCGGCCGCGACGCCTATCGCATGAAAGGACGAAACGGGCAACCCAGCTCGCGTGAGCTGAAAGATCCGGCGGTCAATATTGATCTGGGAACGGCCTATATCAATATTCTTCAAAGCCAGCAGCTAGCCGGGATCAACAACCCTCAGACTCTGCGTTATGCCACCATCGTTTCGTACGTGAACGGGGCGGGTGCCATGTTACGCACCTTCTCCTCGGACAAGCGTGTGGCGGTGAATCGCATCAATCAGATGAGTCCGGACGAGTTTTATCAGCACATCCAGAAAAAGCACCCGGCACCGCAGGCGCCGCGCTATTTGTGGAAGGTGACCACCGCCTACCAGGCGATGTCGCAGTAACCCTCTCTTTTGTCGAATCGGCCGCTGAACGCGGCCGATTTTGTTTATGGCGCCGCTTAAGAGCACGACGCACCTCTCATTTTTCGTTATTTCCTCACCGGTTATCAGAAAAACCGCACAAAAAGTTAAATTTACGTTAGCAGATAAATCTTTACGTTCATTCAATAAGTTACCGGTAACATTTTTGCATTTGCTCGCATTCTGACCTTCAATAAATAGACAAATAAGTAACAAATTATTTTAAAAACCCGTATCGACCGCAAGGTTGCGGTTAAATAGTTGTGACTATCTTTGGATGGAATGTGACATGTCGAATCATAAAACCAACAATTCGCGGCGCGATTTCTTGTTGAAATCGATGACCTTAATTCCTGCGGCGGTAATTGGTGGCAGTGGCGTTGGCGCGCTGACGGCACCGGCACCAGCGGTCGCGGCCCCGAACACTTCAACGCAGAACGATTACCAACCGACCTTTTTCACCCCGGAAGAGTGGGCCTTCATCAGGGCCGCCGTCGCGCGCCTGATCCCGGCCGACGAACGCGGCCCTGGCGCACTGGAAGCCGGCGTACCGGAGTTTATCGATCGCCAGATGAATACCCCATACGCCACCGGCTCCATCTGGTACATGCAGGGGCCATTCAACCCCGATGTGCCGAAGGAGATGGGTTATCAGCTGCCGCTGGTGCCCAAGCAAATCTACAACCTCGGCATCAGTGACGCCGACGCCTACAGCAAGAAAACCGCCGGCAAGCCCTTCGCCGAACTGGATGGCGCGCAGCAAGACGCCATGCTGCAAAAGTTCGAGTCCGGCGAGGCGGAGTTCCAGCAGCTGCCGTCGAAACTGTTCTTCTCCTATCTGTTGCAAAACACCCGCGAAGGTTTCTTCAGCGATCCTATCCATGGCGGCAACAAAGACATGGTGGGCTGGAAGCTGATTAATTTTCCGGGCGCGCGCGCCGATTTTATGGACTGGGTTGAGCGAGGGGAGCGTTATCCCTTCCCGCCCGTCTCGATTCGTGGGGAGAGGGGCTGATCATGGCAACGGTAATGAAAAAAGTAGATGCGGTGATCGTCGGTTTCGGCTGGGTGGGCGCGATCATGGCCAAAGAGCTGACCGAGGCCGGCCTCAACGTGGTGGCGTTGGAGCGTGGCCCGATGCGCGACACCTATCCGGACGGTTCTTATCCGCAGGTGATCGACGAGCTGACCTATAACATCCGCCGCAAACTGTTCCAGGATCTGTCGAAAAGCACCGTCACCATTCGCCACAACAGCAGCCAGACCGCGGTGCCTTACCGCCAGCTGGCGGCGTTCCTGCCGGGCACCGGCGTTGGCGGTGCCGGCCTGCACTGGTCGGGCGTGCATTTTCGCGTCGATCCGATCGAACTGCGCATGCGCAGCCACTATGAAGAGCGCTACGGCAAAAACTTCATTCCGAAGGACATGACCATCCAGGACTTCGGCGTGACCTACGACGAGCTGGAACCGTTCTTCGATAAAGCGGAGAAAGTGTTCGGCACCTCCGGCACCGCCTGGACCATCAAAGGGCAGAAAGTGGCGCAGAAGGGCGGCAACCGCTTTGCGGCGGATCGTTCCAGCGACTTCCCGCTGCCGGCGCAGAAAAATACCTACTCCGCCCAGCTGTTCGAGAAAGCGGCGCTGGAGGTGGGTTATCACCCTTACAACCTGCCGTCCGCCAACACCTCGGACTCTTACACCAACCCGTACGGCGCGCAGATGGGCCCGTGCAACTTCTGCGGTTTCTGCAGCGGCTACGCCTGCTACATGTATTCCAAGGCCTCGCCGAACGTCAACATTTTGCCGGCGCTGCGCATGGAGAAACGTTTCGAGCTGCGCACCAACGCCAACGTGCTGAAGGTCAACCTGACCGACGACAAATCCCGCGCCACCGGCGTGAACTACGTCGATGCGCAGGGCCGCGAGATTGAACAGCCGGCCGATCTGGTGATCCTGGGCGCGTTCCAGTTCCACAACGTGCACCTGATGCTGCTGTCCGGCATCGGCAAGCCTTACGATCCGGTGACCGGCGAAGGCGTGGTCGGGCGCAACTTCGCCTACCAGAACATGACCACCATCAAGGCGTTCTTCGATAAAGACGTGTTCACCAACCCGTTCATCGGCGCCGGCGGCAACGGCGTGGGCGTGGACGACTTCAACGCCGATAACTTCGACCACGCCAAAGAAGGCTTCGTCGGCGGTTCGCCGTTCTGGGTCAACCAGGCAGGCACCAAGCCGATCTCCGGCCTGCCGACGCCTCCGGGTACCCCGGCCTGGGGCAGCAAATGGAAAGCGGCGGTGGCGGATGCCTACACCCATCACGTCTCGATGGACGCCCACGGCGCGCACCAGTCGTACCGCAACAACTATCTGGATCTGGATCCCAACTACAAGAACGTCTTTGGCCAGCCGCTGCTGCGCATGACGTTCGACTGGCAGGAAAACGACATCAAGATGGCGCAGTTCATGTACGACAAGATGGCGCCGATCGCCAAGGCGATGAACCCGAAACTGATCGCCGGCAGCCCGAAAAACGCCAACAGCCACTTCGACACCACCAGCTACCAAACCACCCATATGAACGGCGGCGCGGTGATGGGCGAGGATCCGAAGACCAGCGCGGTCAACCGCTATCTGCAGAGCTGGGACGTGCACAACGTGTTCTCGATCGGCGCATCGGCCTTCCCGCAAGGGCTGGGCTACAACCCGACCGGCACCGTGGCGGCATTGGCTTACTGGTCTGCCCGCGCCATTCGCGAGCAGTATCTGAAAAACCCAGGCCCATTGGTGCAGGCATAAGGACGGCGAACGATGAAAGCATTTGTACCGGCACTGGTTCTCAGTGCAGTGAGTTTTTCCGTTTGGGCGCAGGACGCCACCGTCAGCAGCGAGCTGATCAAGCGCGGTGAATACCTGGCGCGCGCCGGCGACTGCGTGGCTTGCCACACCGACGGCAAGAGCGGCAAAACCTTCGCCGGCGGTCTGGCGATGGAGACGCCGATCGGCACCATCTACTCGACCAACATTACGCCGGACAAGAAAACCGGCATCGGCGATTACAGCTTCGAGGATTTCGACAACGCGGTGCGTAAGGGCGTAGCCAAAAACGGCAGCACCCTGTACCCAGCGATGCCGTACCCGTCGTTCGCGCTGGTGAAAGAGGACGACATGCGCGCCATGTATGCCTATTTCATGCACGGCGTGCAGCCGGTGGAGCAGGCCAACAAGGACTCCGACATCCCGTGGCCGCTGTCGATGCGCTGGCCGCTGAGCATCTGGCGCGGCATGTTCGCGCCGTCGCCGGCGGATTTCGTCGCTGACGCCAAGGCCGATCCGGTGATTGAGCGCGGCCGCTACCTGGTGGAAGGCCTGGGCCACTGCGGTGCCTGCCATACCCCGCGCAGCATCACCATGCAGGAAAAAGCGCTGAGCAACAGCGAAAGCGACGACTACCTGTCCGGCAGCAACGCGCCGATCGACGGCTGGGTGGCTTCCAGCTTGCGCAGCGACCGTAAGGATGGCCTGGGCAGCTGGAGCGAAGCCGAGCTGACCGAGTTCCTGAAAACCGGCCGTAACGACAAGGCGATCGTGTTTGGCGGCATGAGCGACGTGGTGGAGCACAGCCTGCAATACCTGAGCGACGACGATCTGACCGCCATCGCACGCTACCTGAAATCGCTGCCGCCGAAAGACGGCAAGCAGCAGGCGGCACCGGTCGAAGACAGCGTGGCCAAGGATCTGTGGCGCGGTGACGACAGCAAGCCCGGCGCGGCGCTGTATGTCGATAACTGCGCGGCCTGCCACCGCACCGACGGCGTGGGCTATAAGCGCGCCTTCCCGTCGCTGAAGGGCAACCCGGTGGTGCAGACCGAGGACGCGACCTCGCTGATCCACATCGTGCTGACCGGCAACACCACGCCGGCGGTGCAGGGGGCGGTATCCAATATCACCATGCCGCCGTTTGGCTGGCGTCTGAACGATCAGCAGGTGGCGGACGTGGTGAACTTCATCCGTACCAGCTGGGGCAACAGCGCCAAACCGGTGAGCGCCTCCGACGTGGCCGACGTGCGTAAAGACCGCTCGATGATCCGCGACGAGAAGGAGATGGGCAGCGCCGAGGTGCCGGACCATCCGGACGCGAAGAAGTAAACCGCTTAAGGGCTCCGCAAGGAGCCCTTAGTTTTTCCTGCCCGTGCCGGTTTTTTCAGCATTTTCTGTTCGCAAATCATCCGTTCAGCCGATAAAACATAGACCCGCAGCGGATTTTTCATTATCCTTTGCCGTCCTTTCATCAGGCGTAAGTATGAAATATCGCTTTAATTCACTGATTACTATTAAAAAATTCGCGGAGAAGGATATCCCGTTAGGCGCAATCGTTGGCGCTGCAGATTAAGGTAGACTGTCTCATGAGTACGATTTCTCCCGATTCAGGCACGCTGACGGCCGCTCAGCCTGCCAAATGGAACAAAACCGACACCGTCTGGATGTTCGGTCTCTATGCCACCGCGGTGGGCGCCGGCACATTGTTCTTGCCGATCAACGCCGGTTTGAACGGCCCGCTGGTGCTGCTGTTGATGGCGCTGTTCGCTTTCCCGTTGACCTATTTGCCGCACCGCGCGCTCAGCCGCTTCGTGCTTTCTGGCTCCAGCCGCGACGGCAATATTCACGATGTGGTGGTGGAACACTTCGGCGTGCTGGCCGGAAAAATCATCATGATGCTGTATCTGATGGCGTTCTTCCCGATCGTGCTGGTGTACAGCATTTCGATCACCAACGCGCTGGACAGCTTCCTGATCCACCAGTTCCACGTGGCGCCGCTGCCGCGTATCTGGCTGAGTCTGGCGGTGGTCGTAGTGCTCAATCTGGTGCTGCTGCGTGGCAAAGACAGCATCGTGGCGGCGATGGGCATGCTGGTGTTCCCGCTGCTGGTGTTCCTGATGGGTATTTCGCTGTACCTGATGCCGAGCTGGAATACCGCCAACTTCGTGCACGGCCTGGCCACCACCCGCTTCGACACGCCGGGGCTGTGGCATTCACTGTGGCTGGCGGTGCCGGTGATGGTGTTTTCCTTCAGCCATGCGCCGATCATCTCCTCCTTCGCCTCGACGCAGAAGAGCCTGTATGGCGACAAGGCGGAGCGCCGCTGCGCGCGCATCATGCGCTACAGCTATGTGCTGATCTGCGTTACCGTGCTGTTTTTCGTGTTCAGCTGCGTGCTGAGCCTGTCCCATGAAGACATGCAGCAGGCGAAAGATCAGAACATCACGGTGCTGACCACGCTGGCCAACAAGTTTTCCAACCCGCTGATCGCCTATCTCGGCCCGGTGATGGCAATGCTGGCAATGGCTAAATCCTATCTCGGCACCTCGCTGGGGGTGACGGAAGGGGCGACCAGCCTGATCGATGGCGTCACGCGCGCGGTCGGCAAGCCGCTCAGCTCGCGCATGACGCACCGCATCTCGGCGGTGGCACTGTTCCTGCTCACCTGGGCGGCGACGGTGTGGAACCCCAGCGCGCTGCACATCATCGAAACCATCAGCGGCCCGCTGATTGCAGCGATCCTGTTCATCCTGCCGATGTACGCGGTGCGTGCGGTGCCGGCCATGCGCCAATATCGCGCGGCGAGCAACGTCTTCGTGCTGGTGATGGGCTTGATTGCGCTGTCGGCGCTGATCTACGGCCTGATGTGATCCCCTGGGCGCGCCGGCTCCGGTGCGCCTCTTATCCTTCCTTTACACATCCCTTTGCAATTAATCGCCGGCATGCTGGGCGTTATCTTTGATAATGCAAGCCATTCTCATTAGTATTTCCTGAATGTATTCATGACTAAGGAGTCTTTCGTGCACCGTCGAATCACTTTGCCGGCGCTGGTCTGCGCCGCCTTACTCGCCTCTCCGGCGATGGCCACTACCTATCCGTTGACCCTGACCGACACCTCTGGCCAGACGGTCACCCTCCCGCAGGAGCCGAAACGCATCGTGGTGCAGGACGGGCGCGACATTCTCACGCTGGCGCTGCTCGATCGCGCCAACCCGTTCGGCCGGCTGGTGGCCTGGAATAACCTGCTGAAGAAAAGCGACGCGGCGACCTGGGAAATCTTGCAGAGCAAATGGCCGGCGGCGAAAAACATCATCGATATGGGATTCAGCGATAAAGGCGAAGTGAATCTGGAGAGCGTGATCGCCAAGCGCCCCGATCTGATGATCGCCCAGCTGCGCTCCAAGCCTTCGCTGAGCCAAACCGGCGTGCTGGATAAGCTGAAGGCGCTGAACGTGCCGGTGCTGTTTATCGATACCATGCTCAAGCCGGTGGAAAACACGCCGAAAAGCGTGACGCTGTTGGGGGAAACCCTCAACCGTGAAAGCGAAGCCAAGCAATATACCGATTATTATCAGCAGCATTATCAGGCCATTCTGGCCAAAACGCAGGCGGTGGCACCCAAACCGTTGGTGTTCTTCGAAGCCAAGGCCGGTCTGAATGGCCTGGAATCCTGCTGCTTCACCCATGCGCACGTCGGCTGGGGCGCGTTGGTCGAAGCGGTCGGCGCGCGTAACATCGGTTCTGCGCTGCTGCCGGGTGCGACCGGCGACGTGGCGCTGGAAAAAGTGATCAGTATGAAACCGGATGCGTATATCGTTTCCGGCTCGCAGTGGGCCAGCAAGACCAATGCCGCGGTGCCGTTCGGCTATGGCGTGACGCAGCAGCAGGTGGATGAGGCCTTCAACCGCATGAAGCAGCGCTCAGGGTTCTCACAGGTGTCGGCGGTGAAGGAAGGGCGGTTCTACGGCATCTACCATAACTTCTACAACCACCCGT
Source organism: Serratia bockelmannii (assembly GCF_051803255.1). Lineage (NCBI taxonomy): Bacteria > Pseudomonadati > Pseudomonadota > Gammaproteobacteria > Enterobacterales > Yersiniaceae > Serratia > Serratia bockelmannii. The sequence continues at coordinate 2,205,333 of NZ_CP196512.1, forward strand.
ACAACATCGTCGGGCTGGAGTATCTGGCGAAGTTTATCTATCCGGCGCAGTTCCCGGATTTGGATCCGGCCAAGACCTACAGCGAGATCCTCAGTCGCTTTACCGAAGTGCCGGAAGGCAAGGGCATTTTGGGCGCGCAGGCGCCGGCGGGGAAATAACGGCAACGGGCGCGATGTCGCGCCCGTTTTGTATGATCAGGCGGTCGGTGTATAGGTGGAGATGATCTCCAGCACGCCGTTGATGATGAACTGAACGCCCATGCACACCAGCAGGAACCCCATCAGGCGCGAGATCGCCTCGATGCCGCTTTTCCCCACCAACCGCATGATGGCGCCGGAACTGAGCAGGCAGGCCCACAGGATCACCGCGACCGTCAGGAAGATGGCGACCGGCGCCACGGCCAACACCCAGGGTTCAAAGCCCAGCGAGTTCGCTTTGACGCTCGATGCCGAGCTGATGATCATCGCGATGGTGCCCGGCCCGGCGGTGCTCGGCATGGCCAGCGGCACGAAGGCGATGTTGGCCGACGTCTTGTGGCGCAGCTCGTGCGACTTGCTCTCCACCTCCGGCGCGTCTTCGGGGCTCTGCTGCGGGAACAGCATGCGAAAACCGATGAAGGCGACGATCAGGCCGCCGGCGATGCGCAGGCCGGGGATCGAAATGCCGAAGGTGTTCATCACCACCTGCCCGGCGTAAAACGCCACCGTCATGATGCAGAACACATAAACCGAGGCCATCAGCGACTGCTGATTACGCTCTTCGCGCGTCATATTGCCGGACAACCCGAGCAGCAACGCCACCGTGGTCAGCGGGTTGGCCAGCGGCAACAGCAGCACCAAACCCAGTCCGATGGCCTGGAATAACTGCAAAATACCCGTCATAAAATAGACTCCCTGTGCAACGTTCAAGCCGCCAAACGGCGGCCCATGAGCTGAACAGCCTAGCCTGCCGTACGCCTGGCGGCAATGGGGATAGCTCGTAACGTTAATTAACCGTCGGCCCGGGCGTTCAGCGTCGCCGGCCGGCGAAATTCGTCGGCGGGAGCCTCATCGTCATCGCCGCACTCGCCGGCGAGCTCAGGTTCATCCTCACACCCCAGCGGCGCCTCGTTGACCGCAATCGCGCGCGGCACCGAACGTGCGCCAAAATGCACCAGCCCATATAACGTCGCCAATGCCGCGCACGCCACGATGAGGGCTGCGAGTAACCGGTTCATGTTTTGCGCTAAGACCCTGTTCACTGGTGGATAGCGTAAGAATAGTGATGCTAAGACGGTCTGTCAGCGTATCGCCGCTGAGAGTAGACGCACTCTTGATGTTATTATCATTAATTATTTTTAACTGTTTTCACCCTTTAACCGCCTGATTGATGAAGCGAGTCTATAATGGTAAGGCTTTCTGGCATTTCTTTATAATCGAAAACTTAAAAGGAGTTTTACTATGGAAGTGGCAAAAGAATGGGTAGCGGCGAAAAAAATCTCCTGGGGCAGCGTCATCGGCGGCGTGATCACCGTATTGGCTGTTTCACTGTTGCTGTCGACGTTAGGCACCAGTCTTGGATTCTCCATCGTGGATCCGACATCAGACGATCCGATAAACGGCGCCGGTACCACCGTAGTGATTTGGTCCGCTGTTTCAATCATTATTAGTTTGGCCGCCGGCGCTTTTATTGCTGGGCGTTTGGCTGCTAATGACGGACTTATTCATGGCTTCCTGGTCTGGGCTACGTCACTGATTGTGGCGGCGGTACTGGGTGGGATGCTGGTCGGGTCTGCAGTGAAGGCGACCGGCAATGCGCTGGGCGCTATCGCTTCGACCTCCGGCAGCTTGCTCTCCGGCGCCGGTTCAGCGATTGGCAAAGGGGCATCCGGATTGGCGGACGCCGGCGGTAAAGTGTTTGACAAGTTGGGCATTGACACAACCTTGGAACCTGAACAGCTGCAAGGCGATGTGGTTACGGCGCTTAAAAAAAGCGGTATCCCGTCATTGCAGCCTGAATTCATGCAACAGCAGTTGAATGCGGCCAAAACTGATTTGGCGGACGCAGTAAAAGCCCTGGCACTTCAGCCTGACAATAGCGACGCCATTATTAATCAACTGGTCGCCAAGCTTAAAAAACAGGGTGAGGCCATCTCGCAAGATGTGGATCAAGACGCCCTGAAAAAGGCCTTGGCAGAAAATACCGATATGACGCCGCAGGAAGTGGACCAGACGGTGAAGAATTTGGTCGAAGCCAAAAATAAAACTGCGCAGCTGGTTAATCAGCGTTTGGATGACGCCGAAGCAAAAATCAATCAGGCAAAACAGGAGTATGTGGAGCTGAAACAGAAGGCGCGCGAACAGGCTGCCGCTGCTGCAGACGAATTGTCGCGGGCTGCATTATGGTCATTCTTTGCGCTGTTGATTGGCGCAGTGGTCAGTGCGTTGGCAGGCTTGTGGGGCGTTAATACCAATGCCCGCCGTATCGCGGTATCACCTGCGCAGGCGTAATCTTCGGGCTCCTTTGCGCGTCTCGATGATAGAGGGATGAGAGCCTGGAATACTGACGACGATGAAGTGACAGCCAGGAAAGACTGGCCCCACCCCGGCCCAGGTGCCGGGGTTTTTTTATTGTTTCGGCGTAATTAACGACCACCTTTCGCGTGGCTCAGGGCATTAGGCACCAATTGCCACGATCCCTGAGAACAGGTGGATACCATAGATGCGCTGTAAATAATAATGAGTGTGATTATGAAACAAGAACTGCATCTTTTACTGGGGAAAATCGGCGCATTCGCGCTTTCCGCCGCCTTCATGGCGGCATTGGTCGGCCTGGTGTTTATCGATGTGCACTGGCTGCATAACTTCGTTCATGAAACCTCGCTGACCGAAGCGGCACAGGAACTGTTGCTGCTCGCCATCTCCGGCGGTTTTTTCGCCGCGGCCCGGCGACAGGCTGAACGGCGTTCCGCCTGGCTGCTGGTTGGCGGCTTCTTTCTCTGCATGCTGATCCGCGAGATGGACTTCGCGTTCGATGCGTTGTGGCATGGCGCCTGGGTGTGGTTCGCACTGGCGGTCGCCTTGGCCTGCCTGTGGCATGCGGCACGGCATATTGCGGCCACGGTGCGCGGTCTGGCCTATTTCGTGACGCATCCCGGCTACGGCATGATGTGCGCCGGCCTGCTGTGCATTCTGGTTTTTTCACGCCTGTTCGGCATGAGCGCGCTGTGGCAAACGCTGATGCTGGACGGCTACAACCGAGTGGTGAAAAACATGGTGGAAGAGGGGTGCGAACTGTTGGGCTACGGCCTGTGTCTGTTGGCTACCCTCAGCTATCTGAAAGGCGTTTTGGCATCGAATGAGGCGAAAGTGTGAGGGCGGTGGCACTTTATTTATCCGGAACAATTTTAGTGATACTATTCGCTTAGCCGAATGCGGCTGAGAAGGTATGCGTTCCATTCTGTATACCCAGTGAGGTTTCAATCTGGCAATTGTGGGCGAGATCTGAAACCTGGCTGACCAAACCCAAAATCCAATTTTCGTACTGCATGTGATCTGTCGTGTGGGTCACCACTGTAGATAAGGAATTATTAATGCCTGTTATTACCCTTCCTGACGGAAGTCAGCGTCATTTCGACCACCCCGTTTCCCCGATGGATGTCGCGCGCGATATCGGCCCTGGCCTGGCGAAAGCCTGTATCGCCGGCCGCGTCAACGGCGAGCTGGTTGACGCCGGCGATCTGATCGAATCGGATGCGCAGCTGGCCATCATCACCATCAAAGATGAAGACGGTCTGGAAATCATGCGCCACTCCTGCGCGCACCTGCTGGGTCATGCGATCAAGCAGCTGTGGCCGGATACCAAAATGGCGATCGGTCCGGTGATCGACAACGGTTTTTATTATGACGTGGACATCGACCGCACCCTGACGCAGGAAGACCTGGATCTGCTGGAAAAGCGGATGCACGAGTTGGCCGATAAGGATTACGACGTCATCAAGAAGAAGGTCAGCTGGCAAGAAGCCCGTGACACCTTCGCTGAGCGCGGCGAAATCTATAAAGTGGCGATCCTGGATGAGAACATCAGCCATGACGATCGTCCGGGCCTGTATCACCACGAAGAATACGTCGACATGTGCCGCGGCCCGCACGTGCCGAACATGCGTTTCTGCCACCATTTCAAACTGCAGAAAACCTCCGGCGCTTACTGGCGCGGCGACAGCAAAAACAAAATGCTGCAGCGTATCTACGGTACCGCCTGGGCAGACAAGAAGCAGCTGAACGCCTACCTGCAGCGTCTGGAAGAAGCGGCCAAGCGCGATCACCGCAAGATCGGCAAACAGCTCGACCTGTATCACATGCAGGAAGAAGCGCCGGGTATGGTGTTCTGGCACAACGACGGTTGGACTATCTTCCGCGAGCTGGAAGCCTTCGTGCGCATGAAGCTCAAAGAGTATCAGTACCAGGAAGTGAAAGGTCCGTTCATGATGGACCGCGTGCTGTGGGAAAAAACCGGCCACTGGGAAAACTACAAAGACGCCATGTTCACCACCGCGTCGGAAAACCGCGAATACTGCATCAAGCCGATGAACTGCCCGGGTCACGTGCAGATCTTCAACCAGGGCCTGAAGTCGTACCGTGATTTGCCGCTGCGCATGGGTGAATTCGGCAGCTGCCACCGCAACGAGCCTTCGGGTTCCCTGCACGGCCTGATGCGCGTGCGCGGCTTCACGCAGGATGACGCCCACATCTTCTGTACCGAAGAGCAGGTGCGCGCCGAAGTGAACGAATGTATCCGCATGGTGTATGACGTGTACGGCACTTTCGGCTTCGACAAGATTGCCGTCAAGCTGTCCACGCGTCCGGAAAAACGCATCGGCACCGACGACATGTGGACCCGTGCGGAAGAAGACCTGGCCGCCGCGCTGACCGAGAACGGCATTCCGTTTGAATATCAGCCGGGTGAGGGCGCCTTCTACGGACCGAAAATTGAATTTACCCTGCATGATTGTTTGGATCGCGCATGGCAATGTGGTACCGTGCAGCTCGATTTCTTCTTGCCGGGCCGTTTGGGCGCATCGTACGTTGGCGAAAACAACGATCGCGTCGTGCCGGTAATGATTCACCGCGCCATTTTGGGCTCCATGGAACGCTTCATCGGTATCCTTACCGAAGAATATGCCGGGTTCTACCCGACCTGGATCGCTCCGGTGCAGGTGGTGGTGATGAATATCACCGATAGCCAGTCTGATTACGTCCAGCAATTGACCAAAAAACTGCAGGATGCAGGTATTCGCGTGAAAGCGGACTTGAGAAATGAGAAGATTGGCTTTAAAATTCGCGAACATACTTTACGTCGAGTCCCTTACATGTTGGTGTGCGGTGACAAAGAGGTCGAAGCAGGCAAAGTTGCCGTTCGTACCCGCCGTGGCAAAGACTTGGGAAGCCTGGACGTAAACGAAGTCGTAGACAAGCTGCTGAAAGAGATTCGCAGCCGTAGTCTTCATCAACTGGAGGAATAAAGTATTAAAGGCGGAAAACGAGTTCAACCGGCGCGTCCTAATCGCATTAACAGAGAAATTCGCGCGCAAGAAGTTCGCCTAACCGGCGTCGATGGCGAGCAGATTGGTATTGTCAGTCTGAATGAAGCTCTTGAAAAAGCTGAGGAAGCGGGCGTTGATTTAGTAGAAATCAGCCCAAATGCCGAACCGCCAGTTTGCCGAATCATGGATTACGGCAAATTCCTCTACGAGAAGAGCAAGTCGACGAAAGAACAGAAGAAGAAGCAAAAAGTTATCCAGGTTAAGGAAATCAAATTCCGTCCTGGCACCGATGATGGCGACTATCAGGTCAAACTACGCAACCTGATTCGCTTTCTGGAAGATGGCGATAAAGCCAAAATCACCCTGCGTTTCCGTGGGCGTGAGATGGCGCACCAGCAGATCGGTATGGAAGTGCTTAACCGCGTCCGTAAAGACCTGTGTGAAGATATGGATCTGGCAGTGGTCGAATCCTTCCCTACGAAGATCGAAGGCCGCCAGATGATTATGGTGCTCGCTCCTAAGAAGAAACAGTAAGGCTTACAAGTAATGGAACCCGCGCGGCGCTTGCGCTGTGTGGGTTTTATTCGCCCAACTGATTCGTTGTTTAACAATGCGAAGTGGATTTAATTAAAATGCCAAAGATTAAAACTGTACGTGGTGCAGCCAAGCGCTTCAAAAAAACCGGCAGCGGTGGTTTTAAGCGTAAACATGCCAACCTGCGTCATATTCTGACCAAAAAAGCAACCAAGCGTAAACGTCACCTGCGTCCGAAAGGCATGGTGTCTAAAAACGATCTGGTCCTGGTTACCGCGTGCCTGCCGTACGCATAAGCCATTTTTTTTGAATTTAGAATAAGACTTTAGGAGAGAGCATATGGCTCGCGTAAAACGTGGTGTAATTGCACGCGCACGTCACAAGAAAATTATGAAGCAGGCGAAAGGTTACTACGGTGCCCGTTCGCGCGTATATCGTGTTGCCTTCCAGGCAGTAATCAAAGCAGGCCAGTATGCTTACCGTGACCGTCGTCAACGTAAGCGTCAGTTCCGTCAGCTGTGGATTGCACGTATCAACGCAGCTGCTCGTCAGAACGGTCTGTCTTACAGCAAGTTCATCAACGGCTTGAAAAAAGCGTCGATCGAAATTGACCGTAAGATCCTGGCTGACATCGCAGTCTTCGACAAAGTGGCCTTCGGCGCACTGGTTGAGAAAGCGAAAGCAGCTCTGGCGTAAGTCAGTAGAAGAGGGAGCTTGCTCCCTCTTTTAATCTTTGTTTTCAGCGACAAATATTGACTTTCATTGCCCGCCGCTATATCACTGGTGGTCAATCATCGACAAGGTACCGCAATCATGCACGCAGCTATTTTTCGTTTCTTTTTTTACTTTAGCGCCTGATTTCAGGAGGCTTTGCGCGTAAGAAAAGAAACGAAAAGTAGCGCCTAAGCCTCCCTCGTGGAGGCTTTTTTGTTTTTGGCCATCGGCTCGCCTTGCAAAGCGTTGCGGTGAGAACGGCGGGTACTCAGCCGGCCCTGTGCCGCGCAGGTGAGCCATCCGGCCGACAACGCATTGAAAAGTCTTTGAAGATTGCTCAAAGGCGTGTTCGAATAATAGATAACAATTACTTAGGGCCATCCCGGCCAGAGGAAGAGGAAAGCAATGCCACATCTCGCAGAGCTGGTTGCCAGTGCCAAGGCAGCCGTAGAAGATGCCCAGGATGTTGCCGCGTTAGATTTGGTACGCGTCGAATATTTTGGCAAGAAAGGTCATTTCACCTTGCAGATGCAGTCTCTGCGCGACGTACCGGCGGAAGACCGCCCGGCGGCCGGCGCGGTGATCAACCAGGCCAAGCAAGAGGTGCAAGACGCCCTGAACGCGCGCAAGAACGCGCTGGAAAGCGCCGCGCTGAACGCGCGCCTGGCGGCTGAAACCATCGACGTCTCCCTGCCGGGCCGTCGTATGGAAAACGGCGGCCTGCACCCGGTGACCCGCACCATCGACCGTATCGAAACCTTCTTCGGCGAGCTGGGCTTCTCCGTCGCTACCGGCCCGGAGATTGAAGACGATTACCATAACTTCGACGCGCTGAATATTCCAGGGCATCACCCGGCGCGCGCCGACCACGATACCTTCTGGTTCGACGCCACGCGCCTGCTGCGCACTCAGACCTCCGGCGTGCAGATCCGCACCATGAAGAACCAGCAGCCGCCGATCCGCATCATTGCGCCGGGCCGCGTTTATCGTAATGACTACGATCAGACCCACACCCCGATGTTCCACCAGATGGAAGGGCTGATCGTCGATAAAGACATCAGCTTCACCAACCTGAAGGGCACGCTGCACGATTTCCTGAATAACTTCTTTGAAGAAGACCTGCAGGTTCGTTTCCGTCCGTCCTACTTCCCGTTCACCGAACCGTCCGCTGAAGTGGACGTGATGGGCAAGAACGGCAAATGGCTGGAAGTGCTGGGCTGCGGCATGGTGCATCCGAACGTGCTGCGCAACGTGGGCATCGATCCGGAAGTTTACTCCGGCTTCGCCTTCGGTATGGGCATGGAGCGCCTGACGATGCTGCGTTACGGCGTCACCGACCTGCGCGCATTCTTCGAAAACGATCTGCGTTTCCTCAAACAGTTTAAGTAAGGCGGGAATATCACATGAAATTCAGTGAACTCTGGTTGCGCGAGTGGGTAAACCCGGCCATCAGCAGCGAAGCATTATCCGATCAAATCACCATGGCCGGTCTGGAAGTGGACGGCGTGGACCCGGTTGCCGGCGCGTTTAACGGCGTTGTGGTGGGCGAAGTGGTCGAGTGCGGCCAACACCCGAACGCCGACAAACTGCGCGTCACCAAGGTTAACGTAGGCGGCGATCGCTTGCTCGACATCGTCTGCGGCGCGCCGAACTGCCGCACCGGCCTGAAAGTGGCGGTCGCCACCGTGGGCGCGGTGCTGCCGGGCGACTTCAAAATCAAGGCCGCCAAGCTGCGCGGCGAGCCTTCGGAAGGCATGCTGTGCTCATTCTCCGAGCTGGGCATTTCCGACGATCATGACGGCATCATTGAGCTGCCGCTGGATGCGCCGATCGGCACCGACATCCGCGACTATCTGAAACTGAACGACAACACCATCGAGATCAGCGTCACGCCGAACCGCGCCGACTGCCTGGGCATCATCGGCGTTGCGCGTGACGTGGGCGTACTGAACCAGGTTGCGCTGACCGAGCCGGATATGAGCCCGGTGGCTGCCACTATCGACGCCACGCTGCCGATCCGCGTTGACGCGCCGCAGGCGTGCCCGCGTTATCTGGGCCGCGTAGTGAAAGGCATCGACGTCAAGGCGCCAAGCCCGCTGTGGATGCGTGAAAAACTGCGTCGTTGCGGTATCCGTTCTATCGATGCCGTCGTCGACGTCACCAACTATGTGCTGTTGGAACTTGGCCAGCCGATGCACGCCTTCGATCTGAGCCGCATCGACGGCGGCATCGTGGTGCGCATGGCGGAAGAAGGGGAAACCTTGACGCTGCTGGACGGTAACGAAGCCAAACTGAACGCCGACACCTTAGTGATCGCCGATCATCAAAAAGCGTTGGCGATGGGCGGCATCTTCGGCGGCGAGCATTCCGGCGTCAACGGGGAAACCCAGGACGTGCTGCTGGAGTGCGCTTTCTTCAGCCCGCTGTCGATCACCGGCCGTGCACGCCGTCACGGCCTGCACACCGATGCTTCTCATCGCTATGAGCGCGGCGTCGATCCGGCGCTGCAGTACAAAGCGATGGAGCGCGCCACGCGCCTGCTGCTCGACATCTGCGGCGGCCAGGCCGGTCCGATTATTGACGTGACCGATGAAAACGAATTGCCAAAGCGCGCCACCATCACGCTGCGCCGCGAGAAGTTGGATCGCCTGATCGGCCACGTGGTGCCGAGCGAGCAGGTCAGCGACATTCTGCGCCGCCTGGGTTGTCAGGTGACCGAGCAGGGCGACAGCTGGCAAGCGATCGCGCCGAGCTGGCGTTTCGATATGGAGATCGAAGAGGATCTGGTGGAAGAAGTGGCGCGTGTTTACGGCTACGACAACATCCCGGATGTGCCGGTGCGTGCCGATCTGGTGATGACCCAGCATCGCGAAGCCGATCTGACGCTCAAGCGCGTGAAGACCATGCTGGTCGATCACGGTTATCAGGAAGCGATCACCTATAGCTTCGTCGATCCGAAAGTGCAGGCGTTGCTGCATCCGAATGAAGAAGCGCTGATCCTGCCGAGCCCGATTTCGGTCGAAATGTCGGCCATGCGCCTGTCGCTGTGGACCGGCCTGCTGTCCGCGGTAGTGTACAACCAGAACCGCCAGCAGACGCGTCTGCGCCTGTTCGAAAGCGGCCTGCGCTTTGTGCCTGATAGTGCGGCAAATCTGGGTATCCGTCAGGACGTCATGCTGGCAGGCGTGATCGCCGGCCATACGCACGATGAACATTGGGATCTGGCGCGCAAGCCCGTCGACTTCTATGATTTAAAAGGGGATCTGGAGTCTGTCCTCGAGCTGACCGGTAAATTATCCGAAATTCAGTTCCGGGCGGAAGCCAATCCGGCCCTGCATCCAGGGCAAAGTGCGGCGATTTATTTGCACGGCGAACGCGTTGGTTTCATCGGTGTGGTTCACCCGGAACTTGAACGTAAACTGGATCTTAACGGCCGCACCGTGGTGTTTGAACTGGAGTGGAACAAGCTTGCGAGCCGCGCCGTGCCTCAGGCGCGGGAGATTTCGCGCTTCCCGGCAAACCGCCGTGATATCGCTGTTGTGGTGGCTGAAAACGTCCCCGCAGAAGATATTTTGGCCGAGTGTAAGAAAGTTGGCGCAAATCAGGTAGTTGGCGTAAACTTGTTTGACGTGTACCGTGGCAAGGGCGTGGCAGAAGGTGACAAGAGCCTGGCTATCAGTCTGGTATTGCAGGATACCGCTCGTACACTGGAAGAAGAGGAGATAGCCGCTACCGTTGCAAAATGCGTAGAGGCTCTAAAACAGCGATTCCAAGCATCCTTGAGGGATTGAACCTATGGCGCTTACTAAAGCTGAAATGTCAGAACACCTGTTTGAGAAGCTTGGGCTTAGCAAACGGGACGCCAAAGACCTGGTGGAACTGTTCTTTGAAGAGGTCCGTCGGGCCCTTGAGAATGGCGAACAGGTAAAACTGTCGGGTTTTGGCAACTTTGATCTGCGTGACAAGAACCAACGTCCGGGGCGTAACCCGAAGACCGGCGAAGACATTCCGATTACGGCGCGCCGCGTGGTGACCTTCCGTCCGGGGCAGAAGCTGAAAAGCCGGGTAGAAAACGCCAGCCCGAAAGGGTGAGTGACGTGACATCAAAAAAGGCCGCTTGCGCGGCCTTTTTCTTTTCTGGGACAAAATTCAGTTTATTCCTAATTCTCAAGGCGACTATTAAATTTGTTCGTTAAGTCGGTATGGGGGATTAATTTAACCTCAGTTGCGGAATATTCTTATATCTTATTATTGTTGATGAGTGAATCTATTTTCTCTCCTCAGTAACGGCCGTAATAATGGCCAGGGCCATCGCCGCGGTGGCCGCCGCCCCAGTGAGGGCCCCAGCAGCAGGCGCTGAGGCTTGAGGCCAAGGCTACAACGGCTAACAACCTACCTATACGTTTAATCATTTTATTATCCTCCGATGGGAATCCGGTTAATTATAATTGTCGCGTCGCTTAAGCGATGTCAGCAATTCATTAAGCCTTGTCAGTGGCTATGATAATTAAAGGCGGCGGCAAACAGTGTAGGGATTGTGTAAGGCCGTCGAAAACGATCTGAAAATAGGCATCGATGAGATAGTCGTTAAATAAATGCGCTGATATAACCACTGCAGCAAGAAAAATAGAGTGAGAAGGTAAAATGAAAAAAATCCTGTTGCTGGTGTGTATCCCGCTGTCGCTGCCGCTGGCGGCGCAGGCCGATGTGTCCGTCGATATCAACGTGCCGGGCGTTTCTCTGCACCTGGGGGATCAGGACCGCCGCGGCTACTACTGGGATGGCTACGACTGGCGCCCACCGCAGTGGTGGCATGCACACCAGGGCCGAGGTCTGGGGGAGCGCAATGCGCGCGGTCTGTACTGGGACGGCGGACGCTGGCAACCTTCGCCGCCGCGTGGCTATGAACATCGCCAGCCGGCACGCAGCGGCAATCCGTTCCACGGCGATCGCGATAATCGCGACCACGACCGCCGTCATGACGATCGTGGTGACCATGACCGCCGTGATGACGGCCGCGGTCAGCCTTATCCACCGGGCAACGCCGGCCCGCATCGTTAATCCCTGAGTTTATCGGCGGCTGGTTTTGCCATCATCGTTGCGATGACGGGCAGGGCCAGCCGCTGCTTTCCTGCGCCATCGCCTACGCAAGGCTTCCCCTTGCGGCGTTAACCCCCTAATATTCGACTCAGACGTCAATTATCCGGCCACGACAGCGGCCGGCAGGGAATCGCCGCGCCATGCCAACCAGCCGTACCTTCACCTTACTGTTGCAACATCAACGTTACTGCGATAAACGCCAGGTCAGTCTGTTGGCGCTGGGCGTGGCGGTGGCTTTACTGTTCAGCCTTTGCGCCGGCGACCAATGGATATGGCCGTCAGAATGGTTCAGCGAACGGGCGCAACTGTTCGTTTGGCAACTGCGCTTGCCGCGCGCGCTGGCGGTGATGCTGGTCGGCGCTGCCCTGGCGGTGGCGGGCGCGGTGATGCAGGCGCTGTTTGAAAACCCGCTGGCGGAGCCCGGTCTGCTGGGCGTCGCTAACGGCGCCGGTGTCGCGCTGGTGCTGACGGTGTTGTTGGGGCACGGTTTGTTGCCGGTGGCGCTGATGAGCGCCGCCGCGATAGTCGGTGCGCTGGCGATGACTTTCTTGCTGTTGGGCTTTGCTCGCCGGCGACGCTTGACCAATGCGCGGTTGTTGCTGGTCGGCGTGGCGCTGGGCATCGTGTGTAGCGCGCTGATGACCTGGGCCGTTTATTTCAGTACCAGTCTCGATCTGCGGCAGCTGATGTACTGGATGATGGGCGGCTTCGGCGGCGTAGACTGGCGCCAAAAGTGGCTGGTGCTGGCGCTGCTGCCGGTGTTGCTGTGGCTGTGTGGCCAGGGGCGGGTGCTCAATCTGATGGCGCTGGGCGAGGTGCAGGCGCGACAGCTCGGGCTGTCGCTGCATCTGTGGCGCAATCTGCTGGTGCTGGCGATCGGCTGGCTGGTCGGTGTCAGCGTGGCGCTGGCCGGGGTGATCGGCTTCGTCGGCCTGGTGATCCCGCATATTTTGCGGCTCACGGGCCTGACTGACCAACGCTATCTGTTGCCGGCCTGCGCGCTGGCGGGGGCCGGCGTGTTGTTGGTGGCCGATGTGGTGGCCCGCGTTGCGCTGCTGGCGGCCGAGCTGCCGATCGGCGTGGTGACCGCCACGCTGGGGGCGCCGCTATTTATCTGGTTACTGACCCGGACAAAGGGCGTAAGGTAGTTTTCTTTATTCACCTGCCATTAAAAAACCAAAGGATGACAACCGATGAGTAAGCCAATCTACAATCTGCCGTTACAGACTATCGAGAATCAGGCCACCACGCTGGGGAGCTATCAGGACAAGGTGCTGCTGGTGGTCAACGTAGCCTCGGAGTGCGGCCTGACCAAGCAGTACGAAGGGCTGGAAGCGCTGTACGAAACCTATCGCGATCGGGGGCTGGAAGTTCTGGGGTTCCCGTCCAATGAATTTCTGGGTCAGGAGCCGGGCAGCAACGAAGAGATCCTGGCGTTTTGCCGCGGAACCTTCGGCGTGCAATTCCCGATGTTCGCCAAGATTGAGGTGAACGGCGAAGGCCGTCATCCGCTGTATCAGGCGTTGATTGCCGCCCAGCCGGAAGCTGTCGCCCCGGAAGGCAGCGAGTTCCTGGCGCGGATGACCAGCAAAGGGCGTGCGCCGAAGCACACCGGCGATATTCTGTGGAACTTCGAGAAATTCCTTATCGCACGCGACGGCACGGTGATCCAGCGCTTCTCGCCTGACACCACGCCAGAGGATCCGGCGCTGGTGGCGGCGGTGAAACAAGCGCTGGCGGGATAATACGGATGCTGCAACTCGTTGAGGTTGGGGTGGCGGGGCGCCTGGCGCCTTTTACGGCACAGATTGACGGCGGATTGCAGGTTCACCTGATCGGCCCAAATGGCGCAGGGAAGAGCACCTTGCTGGCCCGGGCGGCGGGCATGCTGCCGGGGCAGGGCGAAGTCTGCCTGGACGGACGCGCGCTGTCCTGTTATTCGGGCGACGAGCTGGCGCACCGACGCGGTTATCTCAGCCAGCAACAGCCGCCGGTGTCGCTCATGCCGGTGTTTCAGTATTTGGCGTTGCACCGGCCTGCCGGCGCGGTGCAAACCGAGGTGGAGCAAGCCATTCTCTATCTGTGCCAGCGGCTGAAGCTGGTGGATAAGCTGTCACGCATGCTGACGCAGCTCTCCGGTGGCGAATGGCAACGGGTGCGACTGGCGGCGGTATTGCTGCAGGTGTGGCCCAGCGTCAATCCGCACAGCCGGCTGTTGTTGCTGGATGAGCCGACCAACAGTCTGGACGTGGCGCAGAAAGTCGCGTTGGATCGCCTGCTGCGTGAGTTCTGCCAAAGCGGGCGCAGCGCGCTGGTGTGCGCGCACGATTTGAATCATACCTTACAGCAGGCCGATCGGGTTTGGTTGTTGCACGCTGGGCAGTTGGTCGCGCAGGGCATCACCCGTGAGGTGATGGCGCCCGGGCTGTTGTCGCAGATCTATGAAGTGGATTTCCATCTGCAATGGGTGGGGGACCAGCGTTGGATCATGACCCGTACGGCTTAACTCGCCCCGGCGGCATAAATGTAAACGAAAACTAAACGCAGTGAATATAAATAGCCGGGTAATCATCGGTTAATATTGGGCTGCCTCTCACTTTCTTATCGATTTTCTTGAAAAACGTCGATGACGTGCTACGCTTGATTCGGCAAAAATAAAATACGTAAATAATTATTAATAAATATAAGAAATTGATTTTCATAATAATTTTAAATAGATGATGGCGACACCCACCAATCAGTTGACCCACTGATGACAAGTCTCGTCTTAAGGTTTAGTTAAGCTTGCGGCCTTACATTGGCAGTTAATCCACGGAAACGATTCTTCTCTGGCGTTTAATATCCGTTAAACGAAAGGGATTTACAGTGTCATCAAAAGCAGTTCGATACGTTTGGGGTTAACTATGGATCAATTTTTGCCTTTCTCTCGTCCGGCCATCGGCGATGAAGAAATCGCCGCGGTAGAGAAAGTGTTGCGTTCCGGTTGGATCACCACCGGGCCGCAAAACCAGCAGCTGGAAAGCGACTTCTGTTCCACCTTCGGCTGTAAACATGCGATCGCCGTCAGTTCCGCCACGGCGGGCATGCACATCACGTTGATGGCGCTTGGCGTCGGCCCTGGCGACGAAGTCATCACCCCTTCGCAAACCTGGGTCTCCACCCTCAACATGATCGAGCTGCTGGGCGCCACGCCGGTGATGATCGATGTTGACCGCGATACGTTGATGGTCAGCGCCGCCGACGTCGAGGCTGCCATCACCCCGAATACCAAAGCGATTGTTCCGGTGCATTACGCCGGTGCCCCCCTGCAGATGGATGCGCTGCGCGCCGTGGCCGAACGCCATGGTCTGCCGCTGATCGAAGACGCCGCCCACGCGGTCGGCACGCGCTACAACGGCGAATGGGTCGGCGCGCGCGGCACGGCGATTTTCTCTTTCCATGCGATCAAAAACGTGACCTGCGCCGAAGGCGGCCTGATCGCCACCGACGACGATGCGCTGGCGGATCGTCTGCGTTGCCTGAAGTTCCACGGTCTGGCCGTCGATGCCTTCGATCGCCAGCAGCTTGGCCGCAAACCGCAGGCCGAAGTGGTGGAACCGGGGTACAAATACAATCTGTCCGACATTCACGCGGCGATCGCCGTGGTGCAACTTTCGCGCTTCGCCGAGCTGAACGCGCGTCGCAAGGCGCTGGCGCAGCGCTACCTGAGCGCGCTGGAAGGCTCGCCGTTCCAACCGTTGGGCGTGCCGGATTATCCGCATGACCACGCCTGGCACCTGTTTATGGTGCGCGTCGATCCCGAGCGCTGCGGCCTCGATCGCGACCAACTGATGGAGCGCCTGAAAGAGGTTGGCATCGGCACCGGGCTGCATTTCCGTGCCGCGCACACCCAGAAATTCTACCGTGAGCGCTATCCGCAGCTTTCTTTGCCGAATACCGAGTGGAACTCGGCGCGGCTGTGCACCTTACCGCTATTCCCTGATATGACCGACGCCGACGTGGATCGCGTGGTCAATGCCTTGTCTTCTGTTGTGGAGTCTTTACGTGTCTCGCGTTGAACCGATTAAAAAAGTGTCGATAGTCATCCCGGTATACAACGAGCAGGAAAGCCTGCCGGCGTTGCTGGAACGCACTACTGCCGCCTGTAAGCAGTTATCTCAACCCTATGAAATCATCCTCGTCGACGATGGCAGCAGCGACAATTCCGCCGACATGCTGACTGCGGCGGCGGAAAAGCCGGACAGCAACGTGGTCGCTGTCTTGCTGAACCGCAACTATGGCCAGCACTCGGCCATTATGGCCGGTTTCAATCAGGTGACCGGCGATTTGGTGATTACGCTGGACGCCGATCTGCAGAACCCGCCGGAGGAGATCCCTCGTCTGGTCAGCGTGGCGGAAGAGGGCTATGACGTGGTGGGCACCGTGCGCGCCAACCGTCAAGACTCCTGGTTCCGCAAAAGCGCCTCGCGCGTGATCAATATGATGATTCAACGCGCCACCGGCAAGTCGATGGGGGACTATGGCTGCATGCTGCGTGCCTACCGTCGTCATATCGTTGAGGCGATGCTGCACTGCCACGAGCGCAGCACCTTTATCCCGATTCTGGCGAACACCTTCGCCCGTCGCACGACCGAGATCGACGTGCGTCACGCCGAGCGCGAGTTTGGCGATTCCAAGTACAGCCTGATGAAGCTGATCAACCTGATGTACGACCTGATCACCTGCCTGACCACTACGCCGCTGCGTTTGCTCAGCGTGGTCGGCAGCATCGTGGCGCTGTCCGGGTTTGTGCTGGCGCTGGTGCTGATTGCGCTGCGTCTGCTGCTCGGCCCTGAATGGGCCGCCGGCGGCGTGTTCACCCTCTTCGCCGTGCTGTTCACCTTTATCGGCGCCCAGTTTGTTGGCATGGGGCTACTGGGTGAATACATCGGCCGCATCTATACCGACGTGCGTGCGCGTCCTCGCTATTTTGTTCAGAAAGTGGTCGGTGCACAGCAGGACCACAATACTCAGGAAGAAGAATGATGAAAGCTATTGTATTTGCTTACCACGATATTGGCTGCGCAGGTCTGAAAGCGCTGACTGAGGCGGGTTATGACGTGCAGGCCGTATTCACGCACACCGACGACCCTGGTGAGAACAATTTCTTCTCCTCCGTGGCCCGTTTGGGCGCCGAATTGGATCTGCCAGTCTATGCGCCGGAAGACGTAAATCACCCGCTATGGGTTGACCGCATCCGCGCACTGCAGCCGGACGTGATCTTCTCGTTCTACTACCGCCACATGCTGAGCGACGAGATCTTGTCGCTGGCGCCGCAGGGCGGTTTCAACCTGCACGGTTCGTTGCTGCCGCACTACCGTGGCCGCGCCCCGGTGAACTGGGCGCTGGTGAATGGCGAAACCGAAACCGGCGCCACGCTGCACAAGATGGTGAAACGCCCGGATGCCGGCGACATCGTCGGTCAGCAGAAAGTGACCATCGCAGACAACGACACCGCGCTGACGCTGCACAAAAAAGTGCTGGAAGCCGCGCAGGTCGTGTTGCAAGAGCAGCTGCCGAAGCTGAAGAACGGCACCGCCACCTTCACCAAGCAGGATGAGTCTCAGGCCAGCTACTTCGGCCGCCGCACCGCAGCGGACGGCGAGATCCTGTGGCACAAGTCCGCCAAAGAGATCAACAACCTGGTACGCGCCGTCACCGAACCGTACCCGGGCGCATTCAGCTACCTCGGCCAGCGCAAGCTGATCGTCTGGCGCTCCCGCGTGCTGGATACCCAACATGATAAACAACCGGGCACCGTGCTGAGCACCTCGCCGCTGGTCATCGCCTGTGGCGAAGGCGCGCTGGAGATCGTCGCCGGCCAGAACGACAGCGGTCTGTACGTGCAGGGCAGCCGCCTGGCGCAAGAAATGGGCATCGTCACCGACGTGCGCCTGGCCGCCAAGCCGAATGCCGTAATGAAACGCCGTACTCGCGTGCTGATCCTCGGGGTTAACGGCTTCATCGGTAACCACCTGACCGAACGCCTGCTGCGTGACGATCGCTACGACATCTACGGCCTGGATATCGGCTCTGACGCCATCAGCCGCTTCCTCGACAACCCTCGCTTCCACTTCGTGGAAGGCGACATCAGCATCCACTCCGAGTGGATCGAGTATCACATCAAGAAATGCGACGTGGTGCTGCCGCTGGTGGCGATTGCGACGCCGATCGAATACACCCGTAACCCGCTGCGCGTGTTCGAGCTGGACTTCGAAGAGAACCTGAAGATCGTTCGCGACTGCGTGAAATACAACAAACGCATCATCTTCCCGTCCACCTCCGAAGTGTACGGCATGTGCGACGACAAAGAGTTCGATGAAGACCATTCGCGTCTGATCGTCGGGCCAATCAATAAACAACGCTGGATCTACTCGGTCTCCAAACAGCTGCTGGATCGGGTGATCTGGGCTTACGGCGCCAAAGAAGGCCTGAAGTTCACGCTGTTCCGTCCGTTCAACTGGATGGGGCCGCGTCTGGATAACCTGGACGCCGCGCGCATCGGGTCTTCCCGCGCCATCACCCAGCTGATCCTCAACCTGGTGGAAGGTTCGCCGATCAAACTGATGGACGGCGGCGCACAGAAACGTTGCTTCACCGACATCAACGACGGCATCGAAGCGCTGTTCCGCATCATTGAGAACCGTGATGGCCTGTGCGACGGCCAGATCGTCAACATCGGCAACCCGACCAACGAAGCGAGCATCCGCGAGCTGGCGGAAATGCTGCTGGAAAGCTTCAACAACCACCCGCTGCGCGACCGCTTCCCGCCGTTTGCCGGCTTCAAGGACGTGGAGAGCAGCAGCTACTACGGTAAAGGTTACCAGGACGTCGAGCACCGCACGCCGAGCATCAAGAACGCTCACCGCCTGCTGGGCTGGCAGCCAACCATCGAGATGAAGCAAACCGTCGCCGATACGCTGGACTACTTCTTGCGCACTACCGTTCAGGAAGGGAACGGTGCATGAAGAAAGTCGGTCTGCGGGTTGATGTAGATACCTTCAGCGGCACCCGTGAAGGGGTGCCGCAGTTGCTGGACCTGTTCGACAAGTACGACATTCAGGCCAGCTTCTTCTTCAGCGTGGGACCGGACAACATGGGGCGCCATCTTTGGCGCCTTTTGCGTCCGAAATTTCTGTGGAAAATGCTGCGTTCGAACGCCGCCTCGCTGTATGGGCTGGATATTCTGCTGGCCGGTACCGCCTGGCCGGGGCGCAACATTTCACGCGCGCTGGGGCCGCTGATGAAGCGCACCGCCGAAGCCGGCCATGAAGTCGGGCTGCACGCCTGGGATCACCAAGGGTGGCAGGCCAAGGTTGGCAAGTGGAGCGAAGCGCAGCTGACCGAACAGGTGCAGCGGGGCGTCGACGCCCTGAGCGCCTGCACCGGCCAGCCGGTGAAATGCTCCGCCGTGGCGGGCTGGCGTGCCGATACGCGCGTGCTGGAGGTCAAGCAGCGCTTCGGCTTTCATTACAACAGCGATTGCCGCGGCACCCATCCGTTCCGTCCGGTGCTGAGCGACGGGCGCCACGGCACGGTGCAGATCCCGGTGACGTTGCCGACCTTCGACGAAGTGATCGGCAGCGAAGTCAGCATGGCCGACTTCAACGACTACATTCTGCGCGCCATCGAGAACGATCGCGGCGTGCCGGTGTACACCATTCACACCGAAGTGGAAGGCATGTCGCAAGCGGCGATGTTCGAACAGTTATTGCAACGCGCACGGCAGCAGGGTATCGAATTCTGTCCGCTTAGCGCGCTGTTACCACAAGATTTGGCGTCACTGCCGTTGGGCCGCATCAAGCGTGCTCCTTTCCCCGGCCGCGAAGGTTGGCTGGGCTGTCAAACCGATGTGAAGGACGTTACATGAAGGCGCTAAAAGGATCCTGGGCCATTCTGCTGGCCGTTTTTTTTGCTCTGGTTTACCTGATCCCGCTTAACGGCCGCCTGCTGTGGCAGCCGGATGAGACGCGTTATGCCGAGATCAGTCGTGAAATGCTGCAGCGCGGCGATTGGGTGGTGCCGCACCTGCTGGGGCTGCGTTATTTCGAAAAGCCGGTAGCGGGTTACTGGTTCAATAACATCAGCCAGTGGCTGTTTGGCGAAAACAACTTTGCGGTGCGTTTCGGCTCGGTGTTCAGCACCGGCATGACCGCGCTGCTGGTGTTCGCGCTGGCGATGCTGATGTGGCGCAATGCGCGCCGCGCCAGCCTGGCGGCGCTGATGTTCCTGTCGATGGTGCTGGTGTTCAGCATCGGCACCTACAGCGTGCTGGATCCGATGATCTCGCTGTGGCTGGCGGCGGCGATGGTCAGTTATTACCTGACGCTGAAGGCCTCCTCGGTCAAGGGAAAACTGGGCGCTTACGCACTGCTGGGCTTGGCCTGCGGCATGGGCTTTATGACCAAGGGCTTCCTGGCACTGGCGGTGCCGGTGATCGCGGTGATCCCGATCGTTATCCAGCAACGCCGCATCAAGGATCTGCTGTGCTATGGCCCGGTGGCGATCGTGACCGCGACGCTGCTCAGCCTGCCGTGGGCGCTGGCGATCGCGCAACGCGAACCCGACTTCTGGAATTATTTCTTCTGGGTCGAGCATATTCAGCGTTTCGCCGAAGATAATGCTCAACACAAGGCGCCGTTCTGGTATTACCTGCCGGTTCTGCTGGCGGCGGTGCTGCCTTGGCTGGCGCTGCTGCCCGGCGCGCTGCTCAAAGGTTGGCGCGAGCGCGTGCAGCGCCCGGAGCTGTTCTTCCTGCTGAGTTGGGCGATGATGCCGTTGATCTTCTTCAGCATCGCCAAAGGCAAGCTGCCGACCTACATTCTGCCGTGCATGGCGCCGCTGGCGCTGCTGATGACCGCCTATGCGGAAGACTATACCGCCACGCTGCGCGCCAAGCTGTTCAAGGCCAATGCCTGGTTGAACGGCCTGTTCGGGCTGATTGGCATCGTGGCGCTGGTGGTGTTGAGCTCCGGTCTGCTGCCGAAAGCGCATCTGTTTACTCCCCAAGAGTGGCCGAAAGTGGTGCTCGGCCTGATCGCCTTCGGTGGTTGGCTGCTGTTCGCACTGGTTTCCGCACGCGATAACGGCCGCCAATGGCGCTGGGCGGCGGCTTGCCCGGTGCTGCTGTGCCTGGTGATCGGTTACGCCATTCCGCAACAGGTGACCGATTCCAAACTGCCGCAAAACTTCGCCCGCGCCACGATGGCCGAGCTGGGCGACAGTCGTTACGTGCTAAGCGACAGCGTTGGGCTGGCGGCCGGCCTGGCCTGGGAGCTGAAGCGCAGCGACGTGCTGATGTACAGCCAGAAAGGCGAGGTGGCCTATGGTCTGGAGTATCCGGACGCCAAAGGCCACCTGATCAGCGATGCCGATTTCCCGCAGTGGCTGGCGCAGGCGCGTAAGCAGGGGAACGTATCGTTGGTGCTGCAACTGTCACGTGGCGAAGCGCTGCCGCAGGAACTGCCTGCCGCAGACAAGGTGGATCGCATGAACCGCCTGGTGCTGATGTGGTATAAACAGCAACCATGATCGGTTTTCTGTTGGTGATAGTGGTCAGTCTGCTCACCTGTGGTGGGCAGCTGTGCCAGAAACAGGCGGCGCACTGTTGGGAACGGGCGGGCGAGGCGCGGCTGAAACAGACGCTGCGCTGGCTGGCGCTGGCGGTGCTGCTGCTGGGGCTGGGCATGGCGGTGTGGCTCAATGTGCTGCAGCGTCTGCCGCTCAGCCTGGCTTACCCGATGCTCAGCCTTAACTTCGTGATGGTGACGCTGGCGGCGCGCTGGCTGTTTCATGAGCCGACGAGCGCTCGCCACTGGTGCGGCGTGGCGTCGATTATGCTGGGGATCCTGCTGATGAGCGTGCATTCATGAAGGGCTATGCCTGGGGCGCCGCCAGCGTACTGCTGGTGACGCTGGCGCAGTTGCTGATGAAGTGGGGCATGGTGCAGATCCCGCTGATGTCGTTCGCCGATGTCTCGTTGGCGTTGATCGGCAATTACTGGGTACCGCTGCTGGCGGTGGGCGGCGGCATCTTCGGCTATGCGCTGTCGATGCTGTGTTGGTTTTTCGCGCTGCGCCATCTGCCGTTAAATCGTGCTTATCCTCTGTTGAGCGTTAGCTACGCGCTGGTCTACCTGGCGGCGGTGATCCTGCCGTGGTTTAACGAGTCCGCTACACTGCTGAAAACGTTGGGCACGCTGTTTATTCTGTTCGGCGTCGGGCTGATTAACAGCAAATCCGAGACAAAATCGCCGGAATAGGGGCTAAACCGGCGATCCTGCTATTATCTCCCTCATGGCGCTTGCCTTTTTCCCCGTGCGGGAGATAAATTAACGCCAAATAGCGCTCTCCTTACGTGGTGCCGGCTTTGCCTCGCAGGCGGTGTGGTGGTGTACCGGATGGCATAATGCGGCAACGTGTTCAATGAAGGGATATTATGCGGATGCGTGTGTGGTTTTTATTAGCCAGTTTGATCCTCGCCGGTTGCAGCAGCCATGCGCCGCCGCCCAGCGGCCGCCTGGCGGATTCTATCGTGGTGGTGGCCCAACTCAATGAACAACTGCGCCAGTGGTACGGTACGCCATACCGTTACGGCGGCCTGGATCGCGGCGGCGTAGATTGCTCCGGCTTTGTTTACCGCACGTTCCGCGATCGCTTCGACATGCAACTGCCGCGTTCGACCGAAGAACAGACCTCACTGGGTACCAAGGTCTCACGCGATGAGTTGATGCCGGGCGATCTGGTGTTTTTCAAAACCGGCGGCGGTGAGAACGGCCTGCATGTCGGCATTTACGATACCAATGACCAGTTTATCCACGCTTCGACCAGCCGCGGGGTGATCCGCTCCTCGCTCGATAACGTCTATTGGAAGCGTGTGTACTGGCAGGCGCGACGCATTTAACCTTAACCCGTTGATTTGGTGTATCATGGCGGCATCTCGTGTTTTGAACGGTGCCTGCCATGAACAGCCTGCGTTTACTGATCTCCGACTCCTACGATCCCTGGTTCAACCTGGCAGTGGAAGAGTGCATCTTCCGCGAAATGACCACGCAAAAAATTCTCTTCCTGTGGCGCAATGCCGAAACGGTGGTGATTGGTCAGTCGCAGAACCCCTGGAAAGAGTGCAATACCCGGCGCATGGAGCAGGATGGCATTCGGCTGGCGCGGCGCAGCAGCGGCGGCGGGGCGGTATTTCACGACCTGGGCAATACCTGCTTCACCTTTATGGCCGGCAAGCCGGGCTACGACAAGAGCGTCTCGACCGACATCATTCTGCAAGCGCTGCGGGAGCTGGGCGTGGCGGCCAGCGCGTCGGGGCGTAACGATCTGGTGATGGAAACCGCCGACGGGCCGCGCAAAATATCCGGCTCGGCCTATCGAGAAACGCAGGATCGCGGTTTCCATCACGGTACGCTGCTGCTGAATGCCGATCTGGAACGGTTGGCGGACTATCTCAATCCGGATCCCAAAAAGCTGCAGGCCAAGGGAATTACCTCGGTGCGTTCGCGCGTCGCCAATCTGGCGGAGTTTTTGCCGGGCATCAGCCATGCGCAGGTATGCGACGCCATCGTACAGGCCTTCTTCGCCCACTATGGCGAGACGGTCGAGCCGGAGATTATTTCGCCGGACGTGTTCCCCGATCTGCCCGATTTTGCCGCGCAGTTCACCAAACAGAGCAGTTGGGAATGGAATTTTGGCAAGGCGCCGGCGTTCAGCCACTTGCTTAACGAGCGTTTCGTCTGGGGCGGCGTAGACTTGTTCTTCGATGTGGAGAAGGGGGCGATTGTTCGCGCGCAGGTGTTCACCGATAGCCTGAATCCCGCTCCGCTGCAGCGGTTGGCGGACATGCTGGTGGGCTGCGCGTACCGCAGTGAGCCCGTCGCCGCCTGCTGTGACCGACTGATGGCGGAGTATCCTCAACAGGCGGCCGAATTAGCCGAGTTGCGGCAATGGCTGAGCGAAACGATCCGTTAGCCGGAGTGGGAATGGTGAAGGGGATGAGCGTGCTCATCCCTTTTTTTATCGCTGAAATCGGCGTTTAGCAGGGGCGTAGCGCAGATTTTCTGAAAATCAAGATGGGCACTTTTTTACATTTTCAATGCCGAGAATAACGGGCGGAATTGATGCGTTATTAAATTTAATCAGTCGTCGTTAACGGTAGGAAAAATCCGCGTTAAGGAGGAAAGATTATTTTACTTTATTTAAGATTTTTCTTAAATAAAACAAGGGAGATAAGTCAAATTTATCCGCCAATCCATTCAACTTAAGCCAAATACCTTTTCACATAACGCGTTTGGCGATCGCTATGGCATAAGTCAGGCTGCTTTTCTTTGCGCCTTTCACGATTGTCGTATAGCTTTAATCTATCAATTAAATGATATTTCATGGGTATTTACATTGATATTTCCGATTAATCCCAGAGGGATTGATCGATAAAATATATTGATATACGATGATACGCTAGCCATTCATCCTGTGGCATTAAAATGAACATCCAACTCGAAGCTGACTTTATTAGTAGCTATGTTTTGCAACCTGTTTACTCAATGGAGGGCGGGCTGTTGGCGGTTGAAATGTTGAGCCGTTTCAACAGTCTCGACGGTGATTTAGCCATGCCGGCCGAAATTGGGATTAATTTATTGACGTCTGAACAAAGGATTGAGTTATTTAATGAGCAATTGAAACTTGCGGAGCAGCATTCGGCTTGGTTTACCGGTAACAACGTGCAGTTGACCATCAATATCGAAGAAACCATCGTCGAACTTATTCTTTCTGATTCGGCGTTATGTCAACGGATCGGGCAATATCCTTTTATTGCATTTGAAATCAGTGAGAGTTTTCCGAATCTTTCGGCCGGGAAGAACAACCCGAGCGTGCGGCGATTAAGCGAAATGTTTTCGCTGTGGCTCGATGATTTCGGTTCCGGTAAAGCCACGTTGACCGCGCTGTACGATGGTTTGTTTGACTATGTAAAGATAGACAAGCGTTTTTACTGGCAGCTGTTTACCCATCAGGGATATGACGTGGTCATCGACTCGTTGTTAAAGAATATCAACCTGTTATGTAAAGGCGTAATCGTCGGAGGAATAGAGAAAAAAGAGTACTTTAATAAACTCAGATACGCCGGTGTTTTAGGCCTGCAAGGTTTTTTATGGCCCAGCGTTGGTGTGGATAATCTGCAAGCTTTGCTGGCGAGGCCCAGCGAGTTCAATAATTAAGAAGTGATATAAAAAACTACACACAATGAGGTAAATAATGCACGGGGTGAGGTTACTGTGATCCCGTCGCCGTTATTCGCCATCGCTTTATGCTGATAACTGCGTTTGTCAGCCGACGTTAAAGCGCGTTTCCTCAGCTGAGGGGCAACGCCAAACTCCCCGCATCCGCCCTGGTGACAGGCGGATGCGTTCTCCCTGCATTCCTTCGGTGTTAATCCGCCCGTTCAGGCTCTACACTACGCTGAAACGGAGGGCCTATGCCGCAGTTCGATAACGCTTACTACCAACAGTTACCCGGTTTCTACACCGCCCTGAACCCGACACCGCTCAAGGATGCACGCCTGCTGTACCACAGCGAGCCGCTGGCACGCGAGCTGGGGCTGGATGAAAGCTGGTTTACCCAGGATAAAACCCCCATTTGGGCGGGAGAATCGCTGCTGCCCGGCATGCAGCCGCTGGCACAGGTGTACAGCGGCCACCAGTTCGGCGTGTGGGCCGGGCAACTGGGTGATGGCCGCGGCATTTTGCTGGGCGAACAGGTCATGGCGGATGGCAGCCACCGCGATTGGCACTTGAAGGGGGCCGGGCTAACGCCATATTCACGCATGGGGGATGGCCGCGCGGTGCTGCGTTCGGTTATCCGCGAGTTTCTTGCCTCTGAGGCGCTGCACCATCTGGGGATCCCCACCACCCGAGCGTTGACTATCGTCACCAGCCAGCAACCGGTATATCGCGAGCAGCCAGAACGCGGCGCCATGCTGATGCGGGTGGCGGAAAGCCATGTGCGCTTCGGCCACTTCGAACACTTTTATTACCGTAAACAGCCGGAGCAAGTGCGGCAGCTGGCGGATTTCGTCATCGCCCGTCACTGGCCACAGTTGCAGGATCTGGCTGAGCGTTACCTGCTGTGGTTTACCGACGTGGTCGAACGCACGGCGCGTTTGATCGCCCATTGGCAAACCGTCGGTTTCGCCCACGGCGTGATGAACACCGACAATATGTCGATTCTCGGTATCACCATCGATTACGGCCCTTATGGCTTCCTGGACGACTACCAGCCCGGCTATATCTGCAACCTCTCCGATCACCAGGGGCGTTACGCCTTCGACAATCAGCCGGCGGTGGCGCTGTGGAACCTGCATCGCCTGGCACAAACCCTGTCTGGGTTGATGACCACCGAACAGCTGCAGCAGGCGCTGTCGGCGTATGAGCCGGCGCTGATGCGCGCCTACGGTGAACAGATGCGCGCCAAACTCGGCTTCTTCACGCCGACGGCGCAGGATAATGACGTGCTCACCGGTCTGTTGAGCCTGATGGCGCAGGAAGGGCGGGACTATACCCGCACGTTCCGCTTGTTGAGCGAGACCGAACAGCAGCAGGCGCAGTCGCCGCTGCGCGACGAGTTTATCGACCGTGCGGCGTTCGACGCCTGGTATCAGCAGTATCGTCAGCGCTTGCAACAGGAACAGATCAGCGATGCGGAACGGCAACGGGCGATGAAGGCGGTGAACCCGCGCCTGATCCTGCGCAACTATCTGGCGCAGCAGGCGATTGAGGATGCGGAGAAAGACGACGTGGGCCGTTTGCGGCGGTTGCATCAGGCTCTGCTGAGGCCGTTCGACGATGCGCCGGAGTATGACGATCTTGCTGCGCTGCCGCCGGATTGGGGCAAACATCTGGAGATTTCCTGCTCCAGTTGAGATGAAAAAGGGCGCCTCATGGCGTAATGCTGGTCAGTTAGCGTTTTTATGCAGGCGTTCGTGAAATTTTCGGTCGATAAAAGTGAGATGCCCCATGTGGCTCCCACACCTCGACCGAGCCAGGGGCCGAAGGCGCGGCCCCTGGCAACCCGCGCCTTTGCCCTATCAGACGGTTGGCTTTGCCAACTCCCCTCTCTCCGCCATACCGCATTGAGGCCGGTTGCGACAGGCGTCCCTGCCTGTCTCACCTGAAACCGCCGTCCATGGCGGTTTCGCCTAATGCGCTATGCCTGCGTTCGGCGTCTTCAAGGGCGCCCAACACCGCGCTCATCTCCAACTTCTCTACCAGAACCTCATAAGCGATAGATTTCCCGGTAGCAGCCAGCTCAGGTGTTGACCTTGGGCGCGCATCACCGGCTGCCGAGCAAGACGGCGTTGTCAGGGTCAACCGGCCAGGGAAGGCCAGTTGAGGCGAGACTAACAGGGACGTTTGTCGCAGCAGACCCGCCCGACAACGCAGACGCGGCGAGGACAAATCTGCCGGGAGCAGATTTGAACGCTGCTTGCAGCGGCCCCGAAGGGGCGAGGCCCAGGATGGGGCGAGTAATTTCCGCGTAGCGGACAGATGGTGTTAAGCGAAGGTGCGGGTGGAGGGGTCGCGCCATCGGCCCCTCCAATTGCCGTTCATATTGGCCACAGAGAAATGCGGACATTTACGGCAATTCCCCAGCACAGAACGCCCAGAGGCTGGATAAAAAAATGCCACTCAGGATTAACTGAGCGGCATTACGCCTCATGGCGCCCTTGAACGTTTCATTGTCGCAGATAGACCTGCGGCAGAGACACTTCGGGATGATGCACCACGCCGAGATCGGCCTGATACCAGCGGGTGAGGATCTCCGTCTGCAGGACCTCTTGCGGCGTGCCGCTCGCCACCAGACGTCCCTGATGCAACAGCAGGATCCGATCGGCGTACAGCGCCGCCAGATTGAGATCGTGCAGCACGCAGCAGACGCCCAGCGGCTGTTGGCGCGTCAGCGAGCGCAGCAGGCGCAGGGTGTGCTGCTGGTGATACAGATCCAGCGCCGAGGTCGGCTCGTCGAGAAACAGCCAGGCGGGAGACGGTTGCGGTTGCCACAGCTGCGCCAACACCCGCGCCAACTGCACCCGCTGCTGTTCGCCACCGGACAACCGGCGGTAATCGCGCTGCGCCAGCGCCAGGCAGTCGGTTTGCGCCATCACCTGTTGGATCGCCTGATGCTCGTCGCGTTTGCCGTGAGGTGCTCGCCCCATGCTGACCACTTCTTCCACGCTGAAGGGAAACGCCAGATCGCTGTACTGGCGCATCACGGCTCGGACTTTGGCCAACTGTTGCGGCGCCCAGTGTTCCAGCGGTCGGTCGAGCAGCCGGCATTCGCCGCAATCCGGCGTCAGATAGCCGGTCAGCAAGCGCAACAGCGTCGATTTGCCGGCGCCGTTAGGGCCGATAATCGCCACCATCTCACCGCTGGCGAGGCTGAGCGAAACGTCGTTGATCAAGCGGCGCGTACCGAGGCTGTAACGCAGCTCTCGGGCTGTCAGGCAGGCGGCGTTATCCACCGGTTCGCTCCCGCTGGCGCATCACCAGCCACAAGAAGTAAGGACCGCCGATCAGGCTGGTCATCAAGCCTACCGGCATTTCGGCCGGCGCCACCAGTGTGCGCGCCAGCGTATCGCTGACCAGCAGCAGGCAGGCGCCGCCCAGCGCGGAGCAGGGCAGTAGCCAGCGGTGATCGCCGCCAAGGCGCATGCGCACCAGATGTGGCACCACCAGACCGACGAAGCCGATCACGCCGCTCATCGCTACCGCCGCGCCGATCAGCAGGGCGCTCAGCAACAGCAGCTGCAGCTTGGCGCGCTGGACGTTCACCCCGAGGTAGTGGGCCTCTTCGTCCCCCAGCTGCAACAGATTCAGCCGGCGCGCCTGCAACAGCGTCAGCAGCGCCGTAGGCAGGATCAGCGAGGCGGAAACGGCCAGCGTCGGCCACTGCGACTGGCTGAGGCTGCCCATCATCCACAGCGAGAACTGGCGCAGCTGTTGATCGCTGCTGACGTAGGAGAGCACGCCGATGGCCGCCATGCACAAGGCGTTGATGGCGATGCCCGCCAGCAGCAGCCGCGACAGATTGCCGTGCCCGCTGCGGCTGATGCCGTAGATCAAAAGCGATACCAGCAGGCTGCCGAGGAACGCCGCCAGCATATGGCCGTATAGCGCGATCGTCACCGGCAACGCCAGCGGCATCACGATGAACAGGGCGACAAACAGGGCGCCGCCGCTGCTGATGCCCAGCAGGCTCGGATCCGCCAGCGGGTTGCGGAACAGCCCCTGCATCACCGCGCCGGACACTGCCAATGCGCAGCCGATCACTACTGCCAGCAGCACGCGCGGCAGACGAATGTTCAGCCAGATGTGCCAGGCGGCGTCGCTGAAGGGTTCGCGCCACAGGGTGCGAAACGACAGCGTCAGCGCGCCCAGGTTGGCGGCGACCAGCGCCAGCAACGTCAGCAGCACCAGCAGGCCGATGATGGCCAACTGAGGCGAGGTGCGACTGCGCATTACTTTTGCTCCGCCGCGTGGCGCAGTTTGGCCAGCGCCGCCGGCGTTTCCAGACCGAAGCCCAGCAGCGCCATGTCATCGACGATCAGTACGCGGCGCTGCTTGCCCGCCGGCGTCAACGCCAGGCCCGGCAGCGTCCACAGCTGCTGTTCGCCGCCGAGGGTGCGCACGCCGTCGGTGGTGACCAGCAACAGGTCCGGCGCGCTGGCGATGACGCCTTCCTGCGACAGCGGACGGTAGCGGTCAAAACCCTGCATGGCGTTTTTCAATCCGGCGGCGGCGATCACCGCGTCGGCGGCCGTTTGTTGCCCGGCAGCCATCGGCGTAATGCCGCCGTGGCTCATCACGAACAGCACCTTGACCGGCAGCGGAGAGGTATCGACCGCCGCCAGCTGCTGTTGATAGCGCTCGCTCAGCTGTTTGCCTTGCTCAACGCGTTGCAACGCGGCGGCGATCGTAGCGATTTTCTGCGGCACCGCCTGCAGGGTGGTGTCACCCGGCACGCTGACCACTTTGACGCCGCTGTCCGTCAACTGTTTGAGCACCAGCGCCGGCTGCGCCAGCTCGGTCGTCAGCACCAGCGTCGGTTTCAGCGCCAAAATGCCTTCGGCATTCAGCTGGCGCATGTAGCCGACGTCCGGCAGCTTTTTCACCGCCGCCGGGTGCAAGCTGGTGCTGTCACGGGCGATCACGTCGTCGCCGGCGCCGAGTGCGAAGGCGATTTCCGTCACGTCGCCGCCGATCGAGACGATGCGCTGCGCCGCCGCGGCGGTGAGCGGCAGCGCCAGCGTCATCATCAGCGTCAGGCGGCGGATCAAGGAAGATTTCATGCGGCGATGTCCTTGGCGGCGAGCGCGGCAACCTGCTCGCGCCACTGGGTTTGTTCCGGCTGGCCTTCGGTACGCTGGCCATACAGCTGCGCGATCTGCGTGCCGTCGGCGGCGAACAGCTCCAGGCTGGTGACGATGCCGTCCTTGGTCGGTTTGCGGGTGATCCAGCTTTCGGCGATGGCGTCTTCAATCAGGTGCAGCGTGAAGCGGCGGTTGAACACGTTGATCCAGCCTTCCTGCGGCATCAAACGTTCGATCTGGCCGGTGAAGATCTGCACGCAGCCGCGGTTGCCGACGAAGATCATGATCTCGTTTTGCTGCTGCTGCGCCGCTTGCAGCAGCTGCGAGAGCGCGCTGTTGTCTACCTGATAGGCCAGATCGTCGCCGACGGCGCGGAACGCCTGCTGGCGCGTGAGCTTATTGCGGCTCAGCAGCTGGAAGAACTGGTGAACGTCGGTCATCGCGCGCCATTCACCGTCGATTTTGGCATGATCCTGCGTCGTTTCATCCGCGGTGCTCACCTCGGCGGGTTGCAGCGCCAGCGCCGGGTTTTCTTCGCTCAGGTGGCGCTCCACCAGCGCCATCCAGGCCGGCAGATCGGTCTCTTCGGTGGTGTAGACCTTGTGCAGCGCATCGCCCTGTTGGTCGAAGAACTGGATGCTATGGCGCACGCCGCGCTTGTTGGTTTCGCTCATAGCGAAAACGCTGGTCCAGTGGTTGAGGAACAGGCGCAGATCCAGCTCGCGCGGGTTGAGGATCAGCCCGGCGTGGCCGTTGAGGTGCTGGTTGCGGTAGCGGCCCATCTGCTCATGCACCGCATAGCTGTTGCGGGTGATGGACTTGGTGACGCCGACCTGCTCAAGCTCGGTCAGCAGGGTGCGCGCGTCGGCCTGCAGGCGGCGAGTGTCGTGGCCGACGCGGGCGTGCGTCAGCTCCGCTTCGCTGACGCCAAGGATCGCCGCCAGATCGCGGGCGTATTTGCCGGGGTGGTCGATTTTGGCCTGTTGGTAACGTTCGTATAGGGTGTTGCTCATGCGGGATTCTCCTGCGCTGTAATGCGAACGGCGGACAACCGGGTTGTCCGCCAGATAGTCAATGGTTACCACTGGTAGCTGACCAGCAGTTTGGCGTTGCGGCCATCCTGCGGGACGCCCTGCGGCGAGTAATATTCTTTGTCGAAGGCGTTGCCCAGTACCACGGTGGTGGTCATGCCCTGCAGCCGATCGCGGCCCTTGTAGCTCAGATAGAAGTCGTTGACGCCATAGCCGCCTTGCTCCGGCGTCCCCGTTTGTACGCGGGTGGCGCGTTCGGCGAAGGTGGCGACCCAGCCGGCGGACAAACCGGTTTCGCCCAGCGGCACGTCCAGCGAACTGGTGACGGTATCCGGGCTGATGTCGGCCAGCCAATCGCCGCTTTTCGCGTTCAATTCGCCATTGCGAGACTTGTCCTTGCCGCGTGTGCGGTTGTAAGCCAGATCCCAGTTAAACCACTTGGTCTGGTAGTTCAGCGAGGTGTCCCAACCCCAAATCTTGGCGCGAGAGATATTCGCTGAGGCGGTCTGCGTGCGAGTGACATACATGAAGATGTAGTCTTTGGCGTCGGTATCGAAGTAACTGGCCTTGAATTGCAGGCTGTCATCCGCCAGCAGCAGATCGTCGAAGCGCAAACCGAAACCGGCTTCGGTGGTGCTGGTGGTTTCCGGCCGCAGATTCGGATTAGGCACCCAATAGTTGCCGGGGAAGTGACGCGAATCGTTGTACATCTCGCCCATGGTCGGGGCGCGGAAGGCCTGGGAATAGGAGCCGAACAGCATCAGCCAGTCGGTCGGCGAGTAGCTCAGGGCCCCGCGGGACGACCATTTGTCGGCCTTGACGTCTTCGTGGCCCTGGCTGCTGCCTTTGTAATCGTCGTAGCGCGTGCCGGCCAGCACGGTGATCGGAATGTCGCGCAGCGTGATTTCATCCTGCAGCCAGCCGGAGGCGAAGTTGATCTTGGCCTGCGGGAAACTGGTAGTGGCGCCGCCCGGCTGCTGTTTCTGTTCATACACTTCGGAGCCGTAGGTCAGCAGGTGTGACGCAAAGCTGTCGGCGAACAGACGCGTGCGGTTTTCCAGCTTGCCGCCGTTGGTGGTCTGCTTGCGGAATTCGTCGGTCGCACCGGCGTTGTGCGCATTGATTTTGACTTCCGAGGTGTACAGTTTCGCGGTGGCGTCCAGCCAATCCTGGCCGACCGGCTTGAGCTTATAGCTCAGAGCGGCATCACGCTGGAGGGTGGAGCGGTTGGTCATCGGGTTGTCGCTCGAGCTGCCCGGCGTCTGCGGGTTTTTCGGCTCCTGGGCGCTGTTGTTGTAGTAGCGCAGATCGCCGCTCAATGACTGATTGTCGTCGATTTTCCAGGTGCCTTTTGCCAGCACGTTGCTGATGGTTTCGTCGTTAGGCGCATCGAAGCCGTTGCCCTGACGCAGATTACCGACGTCGCGGGTGCCGAACGACAGCAAACCGTCGAGGTTATCGGTCTTGCCGTAGGCGCTGGCGCCCATGCCCAGGCTGTGATCGCCGCTGCCGGCGGTGCCGTAGACGCGGAACCCGGTATCGTGGCCCGGCAGCAGCAGATCGGCGGCATCGACGGTCTCGTAGGCGATGACGCCGCCCAGCGCGCCGCTGCCATACAGCAACGCAGAGGGACCGCGCACGATTTCAATGCGCTTGACCAGCGCCGGATCGAGGAAGGTGCCGCCGATGTGGCCGGTATCGGTCCCCTGTCGGATGCCGTCGACCAGCGTCAGCACGCCGTTTTTGCCGTAGCCGCGCATCGTTACGTCCTGACCGTTGCTGCGCCCGGTGCCGTTCACGGTGATGCCCGGCACGCGGCGCAGCATATCGGCGGCCGAGGTGGCGGTCTGGCTTTCTGGCGAATTGCCTTCAATGACCGTGACCATCATCGGCGCTTCAAAGCTGCTGCGTTGGTTACCGGTGGCGACCACCGTCATGGTCTCGTCGGCGGCTTTGGCTTTTTTAGCCGGCGCCGCGTTGGAAGAGGATGTTGTGCTGGTGTTTTGTGCCAAGGCCACCGTAGGCAGAGCGCAGGCAATCGCCAGACTCAAAGCGGAAAAACGCAGCCGGGTGGAAAATGTCAGAGGCATGGTGCAACTCTCCGTATGTAATAAAACATATCAATAGATTTGCTGGCTGCCTGGATCAACCGATCGGGGTGGCTGGCGTTTGAGGGTTCTATGGTTATTTGGTCAGGATCAATTTCCCGGCTTTGGTCTGCCGCAGCTGATAGCGCTGGCCCTGATGGGTAATGAACGCGATGCCGTCGGTGCCGAGCAGCTGTGCGCTGTCGTAGCTGGGCGGCGCGTTTGCGCTGTGCTCGGTCGGGGCCGCGGCGGCGGGCGTAGGCGTGTTGGCAGTATCCATCATCATTGTGCTTATAAAACAGACCATTAAATGGTAATTAATATCAAACTGAGAATCATTATCATGTGAAGGAAAGGTTACATCAAGGAAAATTTTCTTACCGATGGAACCTTTTTGTCGAATGGACATCCGGCGGCGGGCCGAGCGCACTCGGCCCGTAAAAAAGGGGCGTTATTTCAGCAGGGTTTCGATGCGGTCAAACAGACGTTCGGGCTTGGTTATCGGCGCAAAGCGCGTGACGCGCTGGCCGTCGGCGGTGAGCAGAAACTTGGTGAAATTCCACTTGATGCGGCGGCTGCCCAAAATGCCGGGCGCCAGGCGTTTCAGCTCATTGAACAGCGGGTGCGCGCCGGGGCCGTTAACGTCTATCTTGCTGAACAACGGGAAACTGACGCCGTAGTTGAGGCTGCAAAAGTTGGCGATCTCCAGCGGGCTGCCCGGCTCCTGAGAACCAAACTGGTTGCAGGGGAAGCCGAGCACCACCAGGCCGCGTTCGCGATAGTATTGCCACAAATTTTCCAGCCCACGGTATTGCGGGGTGAAGCCGCACTTGCTGGCGGTGTTGACCACCAGGTAAGCGCGCGCCGGGAAATCGCCCAGCGTTTTTTGCTCGCCCTGCAGCGTGACGCAGGGGATGGATAACAGAGAGTGAATCATGCCGGGGCTCCCAGTGCGTTTCGGCGGGCGCTAAAGCGTTGCAATCAGTATAGATGAGTGGGGCAGAAGGAATAAAGCCGGGGGCGTGGCCCCGGCCTCTACTGGGTTAGAAACGGCTATCAACCGCATCCGCCAGCATCGCCAGCAACTGCTCGCTGTCGGACCAGCTCAGGCAAGGATCGGTGATCGACTGGCCATAGGTCAGCGGCTGGCCGGCGACGATTTTCTGCGTGCCTTCCACCAGGAAGCTTTCCGCCATTACGCCGGTGATGGCGGCGGAGCCGGCGCGGATCTGCTGGCAGACGTTGTCGGCCACTTCCAGCTGGCGACGGTGCATTTTCTGGCAGTTGCCGTGGCTGAAGTCGATCACCAGGTGTTCAGGCAGATCGAACTCGCGCAGGCTGTCACAGGCGGCGGCGATGTCGCTGGCGTGGTAGTTCGGCGTCTTTCCGCCGCGCATGATGATGTGGCCGTACGGGTTGCCGCTGGTCTGGTAGATGGTCATCTGGCCATGTTTGTCCGGCGACAGGAACATGTGCCCGGCGCGCGCCGCGCGAATGGCGTCGATGGCGATGCGGGTGTTGCCGTCGGTGCCGTTTTTGAAGCCGACCGGGCAGGAGAGCGCCGAGGCCATTTCACGGTGGATCTGGCTTTCGGTGGTGCGCGCACCGATGGCGCCCCAGCTGATCAGATCGGCGATGTATTGGCCGACGACCATGTCCAGGAATTCGGTGGCGGTCGGCAGGCCGAGCTGGTTCACTTCCAGCAGCAGGCGGCGCGCCATTTCGATGCCGCGGTTGACCTGGAAGGTGCCGTCCAGCGCCGGATCGGAGATCAGGCCTTTCCAGCCGACGACGGTACGCGGTTTTTCGAAGTAGGTACGCATCACGATTTCCAGACGATCCTGGTAGCGTTCGCGCAGGGCGTTCAACCGGCCAGCGTAATCGACGGCGGCGTCGAGATCGTGGATGGAGCAGGGGCCGATCACCACCAGCAGGCGGCGGTCTTCACCGGTGAGGATTTTTTCAATGCGTTTTCGTGACGCTGTCACGTTGTCGGCGACGGCCGCCGAGATCGGCAGCTTGTCTGCCAACGCTTGCGGCGTGACGAGGCTGTCGATGCGCGCGGTCCGCAGTTCATCTGTTTTGTGCATGTTGTTCCCTGGAAACTGTTCTTCTCTGCGGCAGGAGTGCCGGGAAGTGATGGCGATCACAATAACGCAAAAAGCGCTGAATTCAACCGTAGAGATTGTGTTCTGTTGATCAAAACCGCGAAAAAAAGCACAAAAAAATCAGCTGCTGTTGAAATAAACGGCAGGCGGCGGGGCACGGCGGCCCCGCGAGAAAATGATCAGAACATGCGGCGACTCATACCGAGGATGTCGAGGATTTTGGTGGAAATCTCTTCGACCGAATAATTGGTGGTATTGAGGTAGCGGATCTGATTTTTGCGGAACAGCGCCTCGACCTCGGCGATCTCCATGCGGCACTGGCGTAATGAAGCGTAACGGCTGTTTTCACGCCGCTCTTCACGGATCGCCGCCAGGCGTTCCGGATCGATGGTCAGGCCGAATAATTTATGCTGAAACGGTTTCAGCGAGGCCGGCAGGTGCAAATTATCCATATCGTCGGCGATAAACGGATAGTTGGCGGCGCGAATGCCGAACTGCATCGCCAGATAAAGGCTGGTGGGGGTTTTGCCGCAGCGCGACACGCCGAGCAGGATCACCTGCGCCTGATCGAGGTTGCGCAGCGAAATGCCGTCGTCATGCGCCAGGGTATAGTCGATGGCGGCAATGCGCGCGTCGTACTTGCCGAGGTTGCTGGCGGTCAGGCCGTGGGTGCGGTTCGGCACCGGCGTCGGTTCCACTTCCAGCTCGCCCTGCAGCGGGCCGACCAGCGCCTGCACGATATCCTGGCAGAAGCCCTGGCTCTGCACGATCACATCGCGCACTTCCGGCGAGATGATGGAGTAAAACACCAGTGGCCGCACGCCGGTTTGATTATAAATATCATCGATTTGCTGGCGAACTGCGCGCGCGCGCGCCTCGGTTTCGACGAACGGCAGGGTAAAGGTGGTCGCCGTGACCGGAAACTGCGACAGCACCGCGTGCCCCAACACTTCGGCGGTGATCGCCGTACCATCCGAAATATAAAAAACGCTTCTTTCCACCCGAGGCTCCTTACCTGAAAACGGTGTTCCTGCTGTCATCACTGTCAATATCATGGGCCGCGGACGATCCGTCGGTAAAGGGGGGAGGGAAAAAATTGTGACGGCGGGACGGTAAAGCGCTTTGCGCCGGCGCGTGAAGAAAAGCGCGTTTTGCCGGCGGTAAAAATTGTGGCGCAACGAGGTTTTTCGACCCGAAACGTAAATTTGCCGTTATTTTCACCAAAAACGGTAGCGTTTGCGCGGTCATTAAAACAGAAGTTTAAAAAGAACGTAATTTGTTGAGAACTAAGCTTTTCGTGCGATTGGGAACGGTTCCCTGCCAAATCAGCCGGTTAGGACATTCTCTTAAAAACCACTTTCTTCAGTGGGTTGATCGATTCACCTTTCCATTTTCCCCAGATCAGTGTGCTAGTCTGATTCGGCTCCGTGTTAGCGGCGCCGTAAAGCAAGCGAATTAAATCCGTCTTTACCCTACTGATAGCAATAAGGATTGTCTCGATGTCCAACAATGGCCCAGACTTGCGTAATGTGCTTTGGTACAACCAGCTTGGCATGCACGACGTTGACCGTGTCGGCGGCAAAAACGCCTCCCTCGGTGAAATGATCACCAATCTTTCCGATTTGGGCGTGGCCGTGCCGAACGGTTTTGCCACCACCGCACAGGCGTTTAACGATTTCCTCGAACAAAGCGGTGTTAACCAGCGCATCTATCAGCTACTGGATCAGACCGACGTTGACGACGTTGCCCAA
This sequence comes from Serratia bockelmannii, assembly GCF_051803255.1. Classification (NCBI taxonomy): domain Bacteria; kingdom Pseudomonadati; phylum Pseudomonadota; class Gammaproteobacteria; order Enterobacterales; family Yersiniaceae; genus Serratia; species Serratia bockelmannii. The sequence continues at coordinate 2,242,584 of NZ_CP196512.1, forward strand.
CTGGCCAAGGCCGGCGCCCAGATCCGCCAATGGGTGATCGACACGCCGTTCCACGCCGAGTTCGAGCGTGAAATTCATCAGGCTTACCAACAGCTCGCCGACGGCGAACCGGAAGCTTCCTTTGCGGTGCGCTCCTCCGCCACGGCGGAAGACATGCCGGACGCGTCCTTCGCCGGCCAGCAGGAAACCTTCCTCAACGTGCAGGGCATCGACGCCGTAATGGTGGCGATCAAGCACGTGTTCGCCTCGCTGTTCAATGACCGCGCCATCTCTTATCGCGTGCACCAGGGCTATGACCACCGCGGCGTGGCGCTGTCGGCGGGCGTACAGCGCATGGTGCGCTCGGATCTGGCCTCCTCGGGCGTGATGTTCACCATCGATACCGAGTCCGGCTTTGATCAGGTGGTGTTCATCACCTCCGCCTTCGGTCTGGGTGAAATGGTGGTGCAGGGCGCGGTGAACCCGGATGAGTTCTACGTGCACAAACCGACGCTGCAAAAAGGCAAGCCGGCGATCGTGCGCCGCAACCTGGGCTCGAAAAAGATCCGCATGGTGTACGCACCGTCGCAGGATCACGGTAAGCAGGTGCGCATCGAAGACGTGCCGGAAGCGCAGCGCAGCCGTTTCTCGCTGACGGATGACGAAGTGCAGGCGCTGGCGCAGCAGGCGATCCTGATCGAAAAACATTACGGCCGCCCGATGGATATCGAATGGGCGAAAGACGGCCATACCGGCAAGCTGCTGATCGTGCAGGCGCGTCCGGAAACCGTTCGCTCCAACGAACAAACCATGGAGCGCTACCAGCTGAATGGCACTAGCCCGGTGCTGGTGGAAGGCCGCGCCATCGGTCATCGCATCGGCGCCGGTCCGGTGAAAGTGATCCACGACATCAGCGAAATGGATCGCATCCTGCCGGGCGACGTGCTGGTGACCGACATGACCGACCCGGACTGGGAGCCGATCATGAAGAAGGCCGCCGCGATCGTCACCAACCGCGGCGGGCGCACCTGTCACGCGGCGATCATCGCCCGTGAGTTGGGCATCCCGGCGGTGGTAGGCTGCGGCCACGCCACCGATGTGCTGAAAGACGGCCAGAAAGTCACCGTTTCCTGTGCGGAAGGCGACACCGGCTTCGTTTACAGCGACATGCTGGATTTCAGCGTGCAGAGCTCCGAAGTGACCGAGCTGCCGGATCTGCCGCTGAAGATCATGATGAACGTCGGCAACCCGGATCGCGCTTTCGACTTTGCGCGTTTGCCAAATGAAGGCGTGGGCCTGGCGCGGCTGGAATTTATCATCAACCGCATGATCGGTGTGCACCCGCGCGCGCTGCTGGAGTTCGATCAGCAGACACCGGCGCTGCAAAACGAAATTCGCGCGTTAATGCAGGGTTACGACCACCCGGTCGAGTTCTACGTTGGCCGCCTGACAGAAGGGATCGCGACGCTGGGTGCCGCCTTCTGGCCGAAGCGTGTGATCGTGCGCCTGTCCGACTTCAAATCCAACGAGTACGCCAACCTGGTGGGCGGCGATAAGTATGAACCACACGAAGAGAACCCGATGCTGGGCTTCCGCGGCGCCGGCCGTTACGTGGCCGACAGCTTCCGCGATTGCTTCGCGCTGGAGTGCGAGGCGGTGAAACGCGTGCGTAACGAAATGGGGCTGACCAACGTCGAAATCATGGTGCCGTTCGTGCGCACCGTGGCCCAGGCGGAAGCGGTGGTGGCGGAGCTGGCGCGTCAGGGGCTGAAGCGCGGTGAAAACGGGCTGAAAGTGATCATGATGTGCGAGATCCCGTCCAATGCGCTGTTGGCGGATCAGTTCCTCGAGCACTTCGACGGCTTCTCTATCGGTTCCAACGACATGACCCAGCTGGCGCTGGGGCTGGATCGTGACTCCGGCGTGGTGTCGGAGCTGTTCGACGAGCGCAACGAGGCGGTGAAAGCGCTGCTGTCGATGGCGATTCAGGCGGCCAAACGCCACGGCAAATACGTCGGCATCTGCGGCCAGGGCCCGTCTGACCATGAAGACTTCGCCGAGTGGCTGATGGAGCAGGGCATCGACAGCCTGTCGCTCAATCCAGACACCGTGGTGCAGACCTGGATCAATTTGTCGAAAAAGAAATAATGTCTCGGCCTCGCTGAGGCATTAACGCCGGGCCGCAGTTAACGCTGCGGCCTTTTTATTTCCGAATGTAAATAACGGCGCGTAAAATAATCAATTCGACGAAAAAAGAATAAAAAAAAGCCCACCGTAGGAGATGGGCAAAGACTACACACAGCAATTCACATGTATGGCATTACATTGTTCAGAAAGGTTGCTTTAAAATCAGTGATTTGAAGCAATAGATGGCCATAATACTAGATTTTTGAACGCGACTAGTCATTAAGAATCATCCTAATCGATAGCGCCATCACATTTTATTTGTGGGAGTTATCTCTTTTTGCCGCTTGCAACAAACAGGGATTTACATTGCACCTTTCATTCGCTGTACCGTAATCAATATAGGGCGGCATTATATTTGGCGGAGATATTACTCGAATGAGGTAGGAATAATGACCTGAGTGAAATGTTCCGCCCGACGATGCGGGCGGAAGGGGGGGAATTAGCGTTTTTCCAGATCTTCGATGACTTGCTCCGGCGCGGTGGTCGGCTCCGGCGCTTCATCCATCCAGGCGGTCAGCAGGCGATAAGATACCGCCAATACCACCGGGCCGATGAACAGGCCGATCATGCCGAAGGCCAGCAAGCCGCCGATAACGCCGGACAGGATCAGCAGCAGCGGCAGGTCGGCGCCCATACGGATCAGCACCGGGCGCAGCACGTTATCCAGCGTGGCTACCACGCAGCTCCAGACCAGCAGTACGGTGCCCCAGGTGGTGTCGCCGTGCCAGTACAGCCAGATGATGGCCGGCACCAGCACCAACAGCGGCCCCAATTGTGCCACGCAGCAGATAAAGATCAGCATCGTCAGCAGGGTGGCGGCTGGTATGCCGCTCACCGCCAGACCGATGCCGCCCAGCACCGACTGCACCAACGCCGTCACCACCACGCCCAGCGCGACGGCGCGGATCGCCTGGCCGCCTAGTAGCACCGCCGCATCGCCGCGTTTGGAACCGAGGCGTACCGCAAAGTGACGGATACCCAGCGCCACCTGCTCGCCGCGCGCATACAACAAGGCGCTGAACAGCAGCATCAGCGCGCAGTGCAGCAGCAGACGACCGATATGCGCCGCCTGCGCCACGAACCAGGTGGCGGTTTGACCGAAGTACGGCTGTACCTTCGCCAGCAGCGCAGCGCCGCCGGCGTTAACCAATGTGCGGTAGCTGGTATAGAGCCTGTCGCCGATCATCGGCACGGACTGCAGCCAGGCGAGATCGGGAATGTGCAGCTTGCCGGGTGAACTGGCCCAGGCGATCAGCGGCGCGCTGTTATCCACCACGCTGCTGATCAGCAGGGAAATCGGCAGAATGAACAACAGGATCAGCAGCAGGGTCATGACCAACACCGCCAGCGAGCGACGGCCCCACAGCAGCTTTTGCAGTTTGAGCAGCAACGGCCAGGTGGCGATTACCACCATGCCCGCCCAGGCGAAGCCGAGAATAAACGGTTGGATCACCCAAAAACAAGCAACGATCATGATGGCGATAAACAGCACGCCGAAAATAATTCGCGGTAAGTCGTAACGCGATTGCGGGAGTGGCATCAGTGGCTTCTCATCCTGGTCAATTAAATCCCTGGCACCGGCGAATCGGGGTGCCTGTCGGTCGGTTTATCGCCGCCGGGCGGCCGCCTGTGGCGGCGCTCGCAGGGCGGTAATAATGTGAATGCCTTCACTAAACGAGTATGTTAGTTTTTAGTGTCACTAAAAAATAGGGTGGGTCTGAATTAAAGGCCCGATTCAGCGTACATCAGCGCATAAAAAATAGACGGACAGGGTCAAAAAAGCGAATGATCCCACAGATTTCTCAGGCGCCCGGCCTCGTTCAACGGGTGCTCGACTTTTTGGAAGCACTGAAGCAAAACGGATTCAACGGCGATACCGCCACCAGCTACGCCGACCGCCTGACGATGGCCACCGACAACAGTATCTATCAGCTGTTGCCCGATGCGGTGGTGTTCCCCCGTTCCACCGCTGACGTGGCGCTGATTGCCCGTCTGGCCGGGGAAGAGCGATTCAATACGCTGACCTTCAGCCCGCGCGGCGGCGGCACTGGCACCAACGGCCAGTCACTCAATACCGGCATCGTGGTCGATATGTCGCGTCATATGAACCGCATTCTGGAGATCAACGTCGAACAGGGCTGGGTGAAAGTCGAAGCCGGGGTCATCAAGGACCAGCTGAATCAATATTTGCGGCCGTTCGGCTACTTCTTCTCGCCGGAACTGTCCACCAGCAACCGCGCCACCTTGGGCGGCATGATCAACACTGACGCCTCCGGCCAGGGCTCGCTGGTATACGGCAAAACCTCCGATCACGTGTTGGGCCTGCGGGCGGTGCTGCTGGGCGGCGAGATGATCGACACCCGCGCCATGCCGACGGCGCTGGCGGAAACGATTGCTCTGGAAGAGACCGCGGAAGGGCGCATTTACCGCACGGTGCTGAATCGCTGCCGCGAGCAGCGCGCGCTGATCCTGGAGAAATTCCCCAAGCTCAACCGCTTCCTCACCGGTTACGATCTGCGTCACGTGCTGAGCGACGATCTGCAAACCTTCGATCTGACGCGCATCCTCACCGGTGCGGAAGGCACGCTGGCGTTTATCACCGAGGCGCGGCTGGATATCACGCCGCTGCCGAAAGTGCGCCGCCTGGTCAACGTGAAGTACGACTCCTTCGACTCGGCGCTGCGCAATGCGCCCTTTATGGTCGAGGCCAAGGCGCTGTCGGTGGAAACCATCGATTCCAAGGTGCTGAATCTGGCGCGTGAAGACATTGTTTGGCACTCGGTGAACGAACTGATCGCCGACGTGCCGGATAAAGAAATGCTCGGGCTGAACATCGTCGAGTTCGCCGGCGACGATCGGGCGCTGATCGACGGCCAGATGGAGGCTCTGTGCCAACGGCTGGATGAACTGATCGCGCAGCGGCAGGGCGGCGTGATCGGGTACCAGATCTGCGGCGATCTGGCTGGCATCGAGCGCATTTACAACATGCGCAAGAAGGCGGTCGGGCTGCTGGGCAACGCCAAGGGGCGCGCCAAGCCGATTCCGTTTGCCGAGGATACCTGTGTGCCGCCGCAACACCTGGCGGACTATATCGTCGAATTCCGTCAACTGCTTGACGACCACAACCTGAGCTACGGCATGTTCGGCCACGTCGACGCCGGGGTGTTGCACGTGCGCCCGGCGCTCGACATGTGCGACCCGCAGCAGGAAGTGCTGATGAAGCAGATCTCCGATCGGGTGGTGGCGCTGACCGCCAAATACGGCGGTCTGTTGTGGGGGGAGCACGGCAAGGGCTTCCGTGCCGAGTACAGCCCTGAGTTCTTCGGGGAAACGCTGTATGAAGAGCTACGCCGCATCAAGGCGGCGTTTGATCCGGATAACCGTTTGAACCCGGGCAAGATCTGTTCGCCACTGGCGGTAGATGCGCCGATGATGGAGGTAGACGCGGTCAAACGCGGCACCTTCGATCGTCAGATCCCGGTCGAGGTGCGCACTTCGTTCCGCGGCGCGCTGGAGTGTAACGGCAACGGCCTGTGCTTCAACTTCGACGTGCGCAGCCCGATGTGCCCGTCGATGAAGATCAGCGGCAATCGCATTCATTCACCAAAAGGGCGGGCGACGCTGGTGCGTGAGTGGCTGCGTCTGTTGGCCGAGCAGGGCGTCGATCCGCTGGCGCTGGAGAAACAGCTGCCGCAGCAGCGTCTCAGCTTGCGTGGCCTGATCGAAAAGACCCGCAACAGCTGGCATGCCGGCAAGGGGGAGTACGACTTCTCGCACGAAGTGAAAGAGGCAATGTCCGGCTGCCTGGCCTGCAAGGCCTGCTCCACCCAGTGCCCCATCAAGATTGACGTGCCGGGATTCCGTTCGCGCTTCCTGCAGCTCTACCACACCCGCTATCTGCGCCCGGTGAGCGACTACATGGTCGCCGGCGTAGAGAGCTATACCCCGTTGATGGCCCGCGCGCCGAAGGTGTTCAACTTCTTCTTCCGCCAGCCGTGGCTGCGGGAAATGAGCCGCAACGCCATCGGCATGGTCGATCTGCCGCTGCTGTCCAGCCCGACGCTGCGTCAACAGCTGTCCGGCCACCGTGCGACCACGCTGACGCTGGAGCAGCTGGAAGGGCTGAGCGCCGAGCAGCGCGCAGAACACGTGCTGATTGTTCAGGATCCGTTCACCAGCTATTACGACGCCAAAGTGGTGGCGGATTTCGTTCGGCTGGTGGAAAAGCTCGGCTATAAACCGGTGCTGCTGCCGTTCTCGCCGAACGGCAAGGCGCAGCATGTGAAGGGCTTCCTGACGCGGTTCGCCCGCACCGCGCGCAAAACCGCCGATTTCCTCAACCGCGTGGCGCAGCTCGGCATGCCGCTGGTGGGTGTCGATCCGGCGCTGGTGCTGTGCTATCGCGACGAATACCGCGAGATCCTCGGCGCCGAGCGCGGCGATTTCCAGGTGCAGCTGGTGCATGAATGGTTGCAGCAGCGGATCGCGGATCGCGCCGAACAGCCGGCGACCGGCGAGCCCTGGTATCTGTTCGGTCACTGCACCGAAACCACCGCGCTGCCGGCCAGCGGCCAACAGTGGGCGGCGATTTTCGCCCGTTTCGGCGCCAAACTGGAGAATGTCAGCGTCGGCTGCTGCGGCATGGCGGGGACTTACGGCCATGAAGCCAAGAACCTGCAAAACTCGCTCGGCATTTATGAGCTATCATGGCACCCGACGCTACAGCGTTTGCCGCGGCAGCGCTGCCTGGCGACCGGTTATTCCTGCCGCAGTCAGGTGAAACGCATCGAGGGCAATGGCGTGCGCCACCCATTACAGGCACTTCTGGAGATGATTGAGTGAAATTGTGGAAACGTGAAACATCGCTGGAGCAGCTGAACCGCGCCGGCGACGGCTGCATGGTCAGCCATGTGGGCATCGAGTTTACCCAATTGGGTGAGGATTTCCTCGAGGCCACCATGCCGGTCGATGGCCGTACCCGCCAGCCGTTCGGGCTGTTGCACGGCGGGGCGTCGGTGGTGCTGGCGGAATCGATGGGATCGATGGCCGGTTACCTGTGCAGTGAGGGCGAGCAGAAAGTGGTGGGGCTGGAGATCAACGCCAACCACCTGCGCGCGGTGTTCGATGGCCAGGTGCGCGGGGTATGTCGCGCACTGCACGTCGGCCGTCGCCATCAGGTGTGGCAAATCGAGATCTTCGACGCGCGCGATCGGCTGTGCTGCACCTCGCGTCTGACCACGGCGGTCATCGACTGATCCCCGCCGGTTTCCGCAGGCTGCCGGCCTGCGGAGCCTTTCGCTTTACAGCTGAAACGGTACGCGTTTGACGAAGTCCTTCTGAAACGCGTTCGCCTTCTCCCAGGTGCCTTCCATTGCATATTTTTGGCAGATCAGCGTCAGCGTGTGGCGGGCGAAGTGGTAGCTTTGCACCCGAAACAGCTGGCAGCGCTGCGGATTGTTGATCTCGACGATCAGCCGATTATGCAGTTTGCTGAGCGCGTGCAGGTAGCTGTCGTCATCGCCGTTCTCCAGGCACAGATTGGCCATGGTGAGGCTGACGCTGTTGTACCGCTTCAGGTGGTCGATATTGCATTCCGGGCGCCGCAGCGCCGCTTCGGCCATATAAAAGTCCACCGTAGCGTCGCGCACGCTGAATTTGTAGTCATCAATCTTGCCCAGCAACCATGCGTTGATCGAAAGAGTCATTGGCTTCGCGCTCAAATTCAAATTGAATGATAATCATTATCATATAAATTGCCGCGTTGCCGATCAATCCCCGGCGCGGCGTTTTTTCATCGTGGGGGTGTAAAAGGCCGCCGACGACCCAATTTAATCCTGAGCGACTAAACTTTAACCTGAGGGGCGCGCGCTGGTGCCGCGCCACGAAATGCCGATAAACGCACATTTACGACAGACAGAATGCAGAAATAGGTATTTTCTATGAATGTTTAGATCGGCAGTGTACCGCGGCACTGTAACGCTGACGGGCCACCGGGGAGTGCGGTACGGTGATGCAGGATAAAGAACAAATTCATAGGGATAGCATGCACACCTTGCCGCCAGATGCCGCAAGCCACCACGAATGTCCCGCTGGCTTGCCGCACGCCGCAGCGAAAAACCGCGCTCGCGGTGGATACCCCCGCAAAACAAACGGTTGAAGTGATAATCGTTATCACTAACATATAAGCAACCCAGATTGGCTGTGGCCAAACACGAGTGTGAGGTAGACCCTATGCAAACGGAAAATGTCGGCACCTTTTCTCTGGATGAAAATGTCTGGCAAGGCATTTCGCTCAGCGACAGCGCCGTACGACAAATAACGAAACTGATGCAGCAGGATCCGCAGGTGAAAGGGCTGCAGCTAGGGGTGAAACAATCCGGCTGCGCCGGCTTTGCCTATGTGCTGGATCTGACCCGCGAACCCGCCGATGACGATCTGCTGTTTGAGCGCGACGGCGCCAAACTCTATGTGCCGCTGAAGGCCATGCCGTTCATCGATGGCACCACGGTAGATTACGTCCGCGAAGGGCTGAATCAGATATTCAAATTCAACAACCCTAAAGCTCAGCATGCCTGCGGGTGCGGCGAGAGCTTTGGCGTTTGAGCGATGCAATCAACATGACACGAAGCAATGTAGAAATGCCTAATGAAGTGCAGGCTTGGGTCAGCGAAGGTCGCTACAAAGAAGGTTTCTTCACCCAGCTTGCAACCGATGAGTTGGCCAAAGGCATCAACGAAGAGGTGGTTCGCGCCATCTCGGCCAAGCGCAACGAACCCGAGTGGATGCTGGAATTCCGCCTCGAGGCCTACCGCGCCTGGCTGCAGATGGAAGAGCCGCACTGGCTGAAGGCCAATTACGAACGCCTTAACTACCAGGACTACAGTTACTATTCGGCGCCGTCCTGCGGCAGCTGCGACGATGCCTGCGGTTCGCAACCCGGCGCCGAGCAGCAACCGGGCGCGGCGACGGAAAAAGATTACCTGACCAGCGAAGTGGAGCTGGCGTTCAATCAGCTCGGCGTGCCGGTGCGCGAGGGCAGCGAAGTGGCGGTGGACGCCATCTTCGACTCAGTATCGGTCGCTACCACTTACCGTGAAAAACTGGCGGAGAGCGGGGTGATCTTCTGCTCGTTCGGCGAAGCGATTCAGGAATACCCGGATCTGGTGCGTCAGTACCTGGGGCGCGTAGTGCCGTCCAACGATAACTTCTTCGCTGCGCTGAACGCCGCGGTGGCCTCTGACGGCACCTTCGTCTATGTGCCGAAAGGCGTGCGCTGCCCGATGGAGCTGTCGACCTATTTCCGTATCAACGCCGCCAAAACCGGCCAGTTCGAGCGCACCATCCTGATCGCCGACGAAGGCAGCTATGTCAGCTATATCGAAGGCTGTTCTGCCCCGGTGCGCGACAGCTATCAGCTGCACGCGGCGGTGGTGGAAGTGATCCTGCATAAAGACGCCGAAGTGAAATACTCGACGGTGCAGAACTGGTTCTCCGGCGGTGAGAGCAAGGGCGGTATCCTCAACTTCGTCACCAAGCGCGCGCTGTGCGAAGGCGCCGGCTCGAAAATGTCCTGGACCCAGTCGGAAACCGGCTCGGCCATCACCTGGAAATACCCGAGCGTGATCCTGCAGGGCGACAACTCGATCGGCGAATTCTTCTCGGTGGCGCTGACCAGCGGCCATCAGCAGGCGGACACCGGCACCAAGATGATCCACATCGGCAAAAACACCAAGTCGACCATCATCGCCAAAGGCATTTCCGCCGGCCACAGCGAGAACACCTATCGCGGCCTGGTGAAAATCCTGCCGGGGGCGGAAAACGCCCGTAACTTTACCCAGTGCGACTCGATGCTGATCGGGCCGGACAGCGGTGCCCACACGTTCCCTTACGTTGAAGCGCGCAACAACAGCGCTCAGCTGGAGCACGAAGCCACCACCTCGAAGATCGGCGACGACCAGCTGTTCTACTGCCTGCAGCGCGGCATCAGCGAGGATGACGCCATTTCGATGATCGTCAACGGTTTCTGCAAGGACGTTTTCTCCGAGCTGCCGCTGGAGTTCGCCGTCGAGGCGCAGAAACTTCTGGCCATCAGCCTGGAACACAGCGTGGGTTAATCGCCGCATTTTTAGCGCCGTCGGCGCTATCTGAGGACACAGCATGTTAAGCATCAAGAATTTGAAAGTCAGCGTGGAAGGCAACGAGATCCTCAAGGGATTGGATCTGGAGATCAAACCGGGCGAAGTGCATGCCATCATGGGGCCGAACGGCTCGGGCAAGAGCACGCTGTCCGCCACGCTGGCCGGGCGTGAAGAGTACGAAGTGACCGAAGGGGAAGTCACCTTCAAGGGCAAGGATCTGCTGGAGCTTGATCCGGAAGACCGCGCCGGCGAGGGCGTGTTTCTGGCCTTCCAGTACCCGGTGGAGATCCCCGGCGTCAGCAACCACTTCTTCCTGCAGACCTCGGTCAACGCGGTGCGCAAATACCGCGAGCAGGAGCCGCTGGATCGCTTTGACTTCGCCGATTTCATCGAAGAGAAAATCGCGCTGCTGGACATGCCGGCCGACCTGCTGACCCGTTCGGTCAACGTCGGCTTTTCCGGCGGTGAGAAAAAGCGCAACGACATTCTGCAGATGGCGGCGCTGGAGCCGGATCTGTGCATTCTCGATGAAACCGACTCCGGTCTGGACATTGATGCGCTCAAGATCGTCGCCAACGGCGTCAATTCGCTGCGGGACGGCAAGCGCGCCTTTATCATCGTCACCCACTACCAGCGCATTCTGGACTACATCCAGCCGGATTACGTACACGTGCTGTCCCAGGGGCGCATCGTCAAATCCGGCGATTTCTCGCTGGTAAAACAGTTGGAGGAGCAGGGCTATGGCTGGCTTACCGACCAACAGTAATTCAAACGCGCTGCAGCAGCTGTATCGCCTGTTTGAAGGCCGCGGTGGCGAGCGTTCGCCGCATGCGCTGGCGCACTGGCAGCAGGCGCTGCGCCTCGGCTGGCCGACGCGCAAGCATGAAAACTGGAAATACACGCCGCTGGAGAGCCTGCTGGAGCAGCAGTTCCTCGAGCCGCAGCCCGCATTGGTGAGCTCAGAGCAGCTCGAGGCGCTGGCGCTCGGCATCGATGCCTGCCGGCTGGTGTTTATCGACGGCCGCTACAGCGCCGCGCTGAGCGATGACGATCTGGGTGATTACCAGTTCGAGTTGACCGCCTACGGCACGCCACAGGCGCTGCCGGAGGCGATCCAACCGGAAATTTTCCTGCACCTGACCGAAAGCCTGGCGCAGGAAACCAGCCTGATTCGCCTGCCGGCCGGCAAGGCCCCGGCTCGTCCGCTGTACCTGCTGCATATCAGCAGCGGACGCGGCGCCAGCGGGGAAGTGAACACCGTGCATCACCGCCATCATCTGGATATTGGGCGCGGGGCCGAGGCGGAAGTGATCGAACACTACGTCAGCCTGGGCGAGGCCGCGCACTTCACCGGCGCACGCCTGACCGCCAACGTGGCGGACAACGCCGGACTGTTGCATTGCAAGCTGGCGTTTGAGAGCCAGCCAAGCTACCACTTTGCCCATAACGATTTGGTCATTGGCCGCGACGCGCGGGTGAAAAGCGACAGCTTCCTGCTGGGCGCCGGCTTGACGCGGCATAACACCAGCGCGCAGCTGAACGGCGAAGGCGCGAACCTGGTGATCAACAGCCTGGTGCTGCCGGTGGGTAAAGAGATCTGCGATACCCGTACCTATCTGGAGCACAACAAGGGCTATTGCGAAAGCCGCCAGCTGCATAAAACCGTGGTCAGCGATCGCGGCAAGGCGGTGTTTAACGGCATGATCAAAGTGGCCAAGCACGCGATTAAAACCGACGGCCAGATGACCAACCATAACCTGCTGTTGGGTAAGGTGGCGGAAGTGGACACCAAGCCGCAGCTGGAGATCTACGCTGACGACGTCAAGTGCAGCCACGGCGCCACCGTGGGGCGTATCGATGAAGAACAGCTGTTTTATCTGCAGTCGCGCGGTATCGACAAGCACGCGGCACAGCAGATGATCATCTTCGCCTTCGCCGCTGAGCTGACCGAAGGCATCGCCAACGACATCATCCGGGAGCGGGTGCTGGCACGCATCGCCCAGCGCCTGCCGGGGGAGGCTGCATGAGTTATCCGATTGAACGCGTGCGCGGCGATTTCCCGCTGCTGGCGCGTGAGGTGAACGGCCAACCGCTGGCCTATCTCGACAGCGCCGCCAGCGCGCAGAAACCGCAGGTGGTGATCGACCGCGAGCTGGATTTCTATCGCCACGGCTATGCCGCGGTGCATCGCGGCATTCACACCTTGAGCGCTGAGGCGACTCAGCAGATGGAAGCGGTGCGGGAACAGGCGGCGCGCTTTATCAACGCCGCCTCGGCGGAAGAGATGGTGTTCGTCAAGGGCACCACCGAAGGCATCAACCTGGTGGCCAACAGCTTTGGCCGCCACCTGCTGCAGCCGGGCGATGCGATTCTCATCACCGAGATGGAACACCACGCCAACATCGTGCCCTGGCAGATGCTGGCGCAGGAGCGTGGGTTGCAGCTGCGGGTTTGGCCGCTGCAGCCCGACGGCACGCTGGATTTGGCGCGGTTGCCGGAGCTGGTCGACGCGTCCTGCAAACTGCTGGCGCTGACCGAGGTCTCCAATGTGCTGGGCACCGTCAACCCGGTGCGCGACATCATCGCCCGCGCCAGAGGCCTGGCGCCGGATCTGACGGTGCTGGTGGACGGCGCGCAGGCGGTGATGCACCAGCGCGTCGATGTCCAGGCGCTAGACTGCGATTTTTACGTGTTTTCCGGCCACAAGCTGTACGGCCCTTCCGGTATCGGCATGCTGTATGGCCGCCAGGCGCTGCTGCAGCAGATGCCACCGTGGGAAGGGGGCGGCTCGATGATCCGCCAGGTCAGCCTGACGGCGGGCACCACCTTCGCCGATCCGCCGTGGCGCTTCGAGGCGGGTTCGCCGAACACCGCCGGCATCATGGGGCTGGGGGCGGCGTTCGATTACGTCGAAGCCCTGGGTCTGAATGCGATCCACGATTATGAACAGTCGCTGATGCACTACGCGCTCGAGGCGCTCACGCAGGTGCCGACGCTGAAAATCTATGGTCCGGCACATCGGGCCGGGGTGATCGCCTTTAATTTGGGAGAACACCACGCCTATGACGTCGGCAGCTTCCTCGATCAGTATGGCATCGCCATTCGCACCGGCCATCACTGCGCCATGCCACTGATGGCGTTTTATCAGGTGCCGAGCATGTGCCGCGCTTCGCTGGCGTTATATAATACCCGCGAAGAGGTGGACCGGCTGGTGGCCGGGCTGCAACGCATTCATCAGCTATTAGGTTAGGCCGGGGCGCGTCCCCGGCGGTACAAAAGGATCCCCATGGCGAATTTGCCGGACAAAGATAAATTGGTGCGTAATTTCTCCCGCTGTCTGAACTGGGAGGAGAAATACCTGTACGTGATTGAACTTGGCGCCAAGTTGCCGCCGCTGGACGAGGCCGAGCGGCAGGCCGGCAACCTGATTTCCGGCTGTCAGAGCCAGGTGTGGATCGTGATGCGTCTCGATGAGCAGGGGCAGGTCGAGTTTCACGGCGACAGCGATGCGGCGATCGTCAAAGGGCTGCTGGCGGTGGTGTTTATTCTTTATCGTCAATTAACGCCACAACAGATCGTCGATCTCGATGTGCGGCCGTTTTTCGGCGAACTGGCGCTCAGCCAACATCTGACGCCTTCACGCTCGCAGGGGCTGGAGGCGATGATCCGTGCCATTCGCAGTAAAGCGGCGCAGCTGGCCTGATCCTTAACGCCTTTCTCCTCAAGGCTCATTGATATATTCGCTTTGTCAATGAGTCTTTACAATCCGTTGTTTTCCCCAGGAACCATCCCCCAATTCAGTGATATTTCAGCAGCTTACCTATTGACGTTTCGTTGACAATCAACGATGGTGATTACGTTATAACGTGTTGATTTTTAGAGAACTTATTGCCTTTGATGCCAGCGTTGCTAGTATTAATCAGGTATTGTCTGATTTACCCACCGTCGGGCGCTCGTTAGCCTTGGGGGCGAACCGTCATAAAAAATATAGGGATGATAATGAAACGTGCGTTGAGTTTAATGGGCATGGTCTTCGCCACCGTACTGGCCGGCACGCAGGCCGCCAGTGCGACCGAGTACCCGCTGCCGCCGCCAGACAGCCGTCTGATCGGTGAAAACACCACTTATACCGTACCAAACGACGGCCGTCCGCTGGAGGCGATCGCCGCCGACTACAAGATTGGCCTGCTGGGCATGCTGGAAGCCAACCCTGGCACCGACCCGTTCCTGCCCAAGCCAGGCACGGTACTGACCATTCCGACCCAAATGCTGCTGCCTGACACTAAGCGTGAAGGGATTATCGTCAATCTGGCCGAGCTGCGTCTTTACTACTACCCGAAAGGCGAGAACAAAGTGATCGTCTATCCGATCGGCATCGGCCAGACCGGGATGCACACGCCGCTGGAAGTGACCTCCATCAGCCAGAAGATCCCTAACCCGACCTGGACGCCCACCGCCAACATCCGCAAGCGCTATCAGTCCCAGGGCGTGACGCTGCCTGCAGTGGTGCCGGCCGGGCCTGAGAACCCGATGGGGCTGTTCGCCCTGCGTCTGGCGATGGGGCGCGGTGAATACCTGATCCACGGCACCAACGCCAACTTCGGTATCGGCATGCGTGTCAGCTCCGGCTGCATTCGCCTGCGTCCGACGGACATCGAAGCGCTGTTCAATCAGGTGCCGCGTGGTACACGGGTGCAGGTGATCAACGATCCGGTGAAGATTTCGGTTGAGCCGGACGGCAAACGCTATGTGGAAGTGCACCAGCCGCTGTCGCGGGTAGAAAGCGACGATCCGCAGACCATGCCGATCGCGTTGTCTAAAGCGGAGAAAGCCTTTGCTGCGGATGGTCAGACCGATCGCGCCGTGTTCGATAGCGCGGTTGTACGCCGTTCTGGCATGCCGGTGCTGGTCAACGTAGGGGAGAGCCCGTCTGAGGTGAGTTTAACGCCTGCAGCGGCGCCTGCGGCGAATAAGAGCCCATTCAAGGCAGCGCCAATCAGTTCGGTGAACTAAGTTTGCAAGATTGAGCGGTCGAAGAGGGGTTCAGCGTGCTGAACCTCTTTTTTTGCCCGCTATGCAGGAAAAATCAGTCCAGGATACAGGCGAAAAAAAACGGCGCACAATGTGCGCCGTTTTCAATAACCAAAGCTATCTTACTTTTTGTAAGCGTGAGCTTGGTTGTCCAGACGCTGGTTAGCGCGTGCTGCGTCGTCTTTAGCAGCTTGAACGTCAGAACGCATTGCGTTCACGTCGTTGCTCAGCTGATCAACTTTAGCGTTCAGAGTCTGAACGTCAGAAGACAGTTGATCGATTTTAGCGTTGCTAGAGCAGCCAGCCAGCAGAGTGGAACCCAGGATTACCGCGCCCAGTACCAGTTTAGTACGATTCATTATAACACCCTCTAGATTGAGTTAATCTCCATGTAGCGTTACAAGTATTACACAAACTTTTTTCGAAAGAGAATAATTTTTTAGTGTTGAGGTGCTTTATTTTGATCGTTCGCTCAAACTTGCATCTGGTTTTACAAATTAGTTAAAAAAACGAGGGAAAACAGCCGGCTTCCATGGGACTACTCCGATTCTTTATTAGCTAAATAATGAGCGGTCCGCGGTTGCGTTTTGAGAAAAATAGGTTACTGCTGATAAAAAAAACGCCGCAAAGCGGCGTTTTGATCAAGGCAATTATGTCACGTTTTATATTACAGCACGTGTACCGAGGCAGTGTTGGTGGTGCCGCTCGGCACCAGCGCGCCGGAAACCATCACCACGACGTCGCCTTTTTGCGCCAGGCCGCTGGCCAGCGCGGCTTCTTTACCGATGCGGTAGAAGTCGTCGGTAGAAGCGATTTCCTTGACCATCTGCGGGATGACGCCTTTGCTCAGCACCAGCTGATGCGCGGTAGTCTCATTGGTGGTCAGCGCCAGAATCACCGCGTTCGGGAAGTATTTACGCACGGATTTCGCTGACTTGCCGCCGCTGGTGGCGACGACGATCAGCGGCGCGTCCAGTTTCTCGGCGGTTTCAACCGCGCCACGGCACACCGCTTCGGTGATGCGCAGCTTGCGGCGATCGTTCAGGGAGTCGATGCGGCTTGGCATCACGCGATCGGTGCGCTCGCAGATGGTCGCCATGATGTTGACCGCTTCCAGCGGATATTTGCCCTTGGCGCTCTCGCCGGACAGCATGACAGCATCGGTGCCGTCCAGGATGGCGTTGGCAACGTCGCCGGCTTCCGCACGGGTAGGGCGCGGGTTTTTGATCATGGAATCGAGCATCTGGGTGGCGGTGATCACCACTTTACGCGCACGGTTGCATTTTTCGATCATCATCTTCTGGGCGAAGATCACTTCTTCGACCGGGATCTCCACGCCCAGATCGCCGCGGGCAACCATGATGCCGTCGGATGCTTCGAGGATTTCGTCGAAGTTGTTCAGGCCTTCCTGGTTCTCGATCTTGGAGATGATCTGGATCTGCTCGCCGCCGTGCGCTTTCAGGTGCTCGCGGATCTCCAGCACGTCGGAACGTTTACGGATGAAGGACGCCGCCACGAAGTCGACGCCTTGCTCGCAGCCGAAGATCAGGTCGCGTTTGTCTTTTTCGGCCAGCGCAGGCAGCTGGATGGACACGCCCGGCAGGTTGACGCCTTTGTTCTCGCCCAGGTCGCCGTTGTTCAGCACCTTACAAACGACTTCGTTCTCGGTCACGTTGGTGACTTCCATGCCGATCAGGCCGTCGTCAACCAGCACGGTGTTACCGATCTTCAGGTCGGCGGCGAAGCCGGCATAGGTGACCGCTACGCGATCGCTGTTGCCGATCACACTCTGGTCTGTGGTGAAGGTGAAGGTTTGGCCGGCGACCAGCGAGGCGTCTTTACCGCCTTCCAATTTCATGGTGCGAATTTCCGGGCCTTTGGTATCCAGCAGGATGCCGGCGTTGATACCGGTTTTCGCCATCACGGCGCGCATGTTCTTGATGCGGTTGCCGTGCTCTTCATAGTCGCCGTGAGAGAAGTTGAGACGCATCACGTTCATGCCCGCATTGAGCAGGTTGGTCAGCATTTCTTCCGATTCGGTTTTTGGACCGATGGTACAAACAATTTTGGTCTTTTTCATGGCGGAGTTTTCTACAAGTTGTGATGGATAAAAAAACGAATTTGACCGGCGCTATTTACGCCGATAGGGAATTTGAGCCGTGCCTGGTGGTGAAAAACATAGTTAAGGATAGGTGACGACAGTTGAAGTGGGGCGGAAAAATTCAGCCCGCGCGGGGGCGCGGAGATGCTGCGCAACGGGGTGAGATGAAATCGTGTTGTTATTGCGTTTTCGCAGATCAAGGGCTGAAACCATTCAACTGATAGACGTTGCGCATTATAAAGGCTAAGCGGCGGGAAACAAAATAAAAAACCGCAGCGGTGTGGCGGATATGTCAAAACGGGGGCAAATGTGGCGCAAATGCAACGCGTTGCGTACAGCTTGTTGCGCAAATAACCTTGCTGTAAATACGGCTTAGCGCGTTTGCGGGATTTCCAGCAGCACGCCGGCGCTCAGGCAGAAGCAGCCGCTGGCGACGTTGGCCGGCAGGATTAGGCTCTCGCCGGCCCGTACTGTCCGCGTATCGCCGCCGAGGGTGAACTCGAATTCACCCGATATCACCCGGGTTTGCAGCGCATGCGGGGGCTTTTGCAGTTGGCCAAAGGCGCCGGCCTCGAAACGCACTTCCGCCGCCGGCGAACCGTCGCTCATCACCCCTTCACGGCGGGCAAGGCCATTGTCGAGCGGTAAAAAGGCGGTTTTTGCGGTGAAGGTGGTCATGTGGCGTTCCTGATGGTGGATGGCGGTAGTTCGGCGCAATCGACATGAGAAATCGAGCGGTCGAGCAGAGACGAAACAACGGGAAGTATAACGCGATAGGGGGAGAGATAAATCAGCAATATGGTGCGTCCGAGTGGACTCGAACCACCGACCCCCACCATGTCAAGGTGGTGCTCTAACCAACTGAGCTACGGACGCACTGCACTGCTTCTGGAATTTGGTGCGTCCGAGTGGACTCGAACCACCGACCCCCACCATGTCAAGGTGGTGCTCTAACCAACTGAGCTACGGACGCACTGTACTGCTTCTGGAATTTGGTGCGTCCGAGTGGACTCGAACCACCGACCCCCACCATGTCAAGGTGGTGCTCTAACCAACTGAGCTACGGACGCATCTTTTCCTGTCTGTCATGGCTGACAGCGGGGACGAATATTAACGAGCTACCTGCGCGCTGGCAAGGGGAAAAGCGCAATTTTATTCGGTATTTCACGCGATTGCTGAGGTTGTGCGCAGTCCGGCGTTTTTTTCCGCAAACCGCAGCCCGGCCGGGTATGAAACCGGCCGGGAGCGGATTCAGCGCGTGGATCGCTGCAGGATGACGGCGGTCGGCTGTTTCTGCAGCCAGCGCATACGCAGCGCCATCATGATGGCGGCGAAGGTCAGGCCAATGATAAAGCCGATCCAGAAGCCGCTTGGCCCCATTGCCGGCACCACCACGTCGGTTAACGCCAGCAGATAGCCGCTCGGCAGGCCCAATACCCAATAAGCGATAAAGGTGATGAAGAAGATCGCTCGGGTGTCTTTATAACCACGTAGCACGCCGCTGCCGATCACCTGGATCGAGTCCGAAATTTGGTACAGCGCCGCCAACAGCATCAGCTGCGAGGCCATAGCCACCACCGCCGGGCTGTCGTTGTACAGCAGGGCGATCGGTTCGCGCAAGGTGGCGGTAAACAGCGCGGTGCAGACGGCCATGGTGATGCCGACGCCGATGGCGGAATAGGCGGCGACGCGCGCGCCTTCGACCGAGCCTTCCCCCAGACGATAACCGACGCGGATGGTGGCGCCGACGCCCAGCGACAGCGGCAGCACGAACATCAGCGCGCTGAAGTTAAGCGCGATCTGGTGGCCGGCGACCGCGACGATCCCGAGCGGCGAAACCAGCAACGCCACCACGGCGAACAGCGTGACTTCGAAGAACAGCGCCAGCGCCACCGGCATGCCGATGCCGATCAGGCGCTTCAGCGCTGCCCAGTCCGGGCCGCCGAGATCGCCGGCCTGGCGTTTGATGTCGCGCTGCGACGGCGCGCGCTTCACGTACCAGCGCATCATCAGGAACATGATCCAGTAGACGCTGCCGGTGGCGACGCCGCAGCCGACGCCGCCGAGTTCCGGCATGCCGAACTTGCCGTAGATGAAGATGTAGTTGATCGGGATATTCACCAGCAGGCCGAGGAAGCCGATCACCATGCCGGGCTTGGTTTTAGACAACCCCTCGCACTGGTTGCGCATCACCTGGAAGAACAGGTAGCCCGGCGCCCCCCACATGATGGCGTGCAGGTAGCCGACGGCTTTATCCGCCAGCTGCGGATCGATGTTGTGCATCATGTCGATGACGAACTTGCAGTTATACAGCACGACGATCAGCAGTACGGAGACGCCGGAGGCCAGCCAAAAACCCTGGCGCACCTGATGGCCGATACGATCGCGGCGGCCGGCACCGTTGAGCTGAGCGATAACCGGGGTCAACGCCAGCAGCAGACCGTGGCCGAACAGGATGGCCGGCAGCCAGATTGAGGTGCCGACCGCCACCGCCGCCATGTCGGTGGCGCTGTAAGCGCCGGCCATGATGGTATCCACCACGCCCATAGCGGTTTGCGATATTTGCGCGATAATGACCGGGATAGCGAGAGCCAATAAACTACGCGCTTCAATTAAGTACTTCTGCACGCATACACCTTTTCTATTTATATATGTGGGAGGGAGGGCTGCCGCGAGAGGACAACAATTAAAATAGCGGAATTTTGTCAAAAAGATTGTACCTGCTCGGCGTCGTTAAGCAAACGCCGCAGATAAATAGTTATTAAATGCGCAGCCATTCCTTTTTTACCGTCGCGGATTTGGTTTTCAGCGCCAACTGGGGCAAACTGCCGGTAGCGTTTTAACCTATTTAGCAAGAAGAGGCACATATGTTCACCGGTATCGTACAAGGCACCGCGCCGCTGGTCGCCATTGATGAGAAACCCAATTTCCGCACCCACGTGATCGAAATGCCTACCGAGCTGCTGCCGGGGCTGGAGCTGGGCGCGTCGGTGGCCCATAACGGCTGCTGCCTGACCGTCACCGCGGTGGAAGGCAACCGCGTCAGCTTCGATTTGATCAAAGAAACGTTGCGCCTGACCAACCTCGGCGATCTGGCGCTGGGCGACATCGTCAATATCGAGCGCGCGGCGAAGTTCAATGATGAAATTGGCGGCCATTTGATGTCCGGCCATATTATCTGCACGGCGGAGGTGGCCAAGATTTATACCTCGGAAAATAACCGCCAGGTATGGCTGCGCATGCCGGATGCGGAATTGATGAAATATGTGCTGCACAAAGGTTTCATCGGCATCGACGGC
Organism: Serratia bockelmannii; assembly: GCF_051803255.1. NCBI lineage: Bacteria > Pseudomonadati > Pseudomonadota > Gammaproteobacteria > Enterobacterales > Yersiniaceae > Serratia > Serratia bockelmannii. Next base: position 2,263,319 of record NZ_CP196512.1, read on the forward strand.
ATTAGCCTGACCATCGGCGAAGTGGTGAATAACCGTTTCTGCGTGCACCTGATCCCGGAAACGCTGGATCGCACCACGCTGGGTAAAAAACGCCTCGGCGACAAGGTGAACATCGAGATCGATCCGCAAACGCAGGCGGTGGTGGACACCGTCGAGCGCGTGCTGGCCAACCGGGAAGCGACGCTGGCGGCGGCGGTGGCGCCGGCGCACAAAGACTGACAGCGATTCGGGCGTTGCCGCCGGAATCGAATCATAAGCAGAGAGGAGAAACGCGTGAAGTTTTATGGGAAAACGTTGTTGTTAACCGCGTTGCTGGCGCTGAGCGCCTGCAGCAGTTCGCCTGAGCAGGGCGCGGGCGCGCAAATGGCCGATGCGGACGATACCTGTGGCGCATCACAGTATCAAAACTTCGTCGGCAAACCGATGACCTCGCTGGAAGGCGTACGGATCGACGCCAAGGTGCGAGCCATTCCGTACAACTCTGCCGTCACCATGGATTTCAACCTGCGCCGCCTGAACTTCCTTGGCGACAGCGACGATAAAATCATCCGCGTTTACTGCGGCTAAGCCGTACGCTTCGAACGAGCAAAAAAGGCCCCGGCGATGTGACTACCGGGGCCTTTTTTGTCGGGCAAGTGGCTTAGCGGGCGACGCGGATGCCGCCTTCAACGCCTTTCGGGCTGAATACCACCTGCCACAGTTGCAGATCGCGCGCCCGGAACGCGCCGGCGCAGGCGTTCAGGTAATAGCTGAACATCCGCTCGAAGCGTTCGGAGTAGCGCGGGGCAAGCTGCGGCCACGCCTGTTTGAAGCGCTCGAACCAGGCCATCAGCGTGCGATCGTAGTCGGCGCCGATGTTGTGCCAGTCTTCCATCACGAAATGGCCTTCGCTGGCTTCGGCGATATGGCTCACTGAAGGCAGGCAGCCGTTCGGGAAGATATATTTGTTGATCCACGGATCGACGTTCATGTCGGTTTTGTTGGAACCGATGGTGTGCAGCAGGAACAGGCCGTGCGGCGCTAAATTGCGTTCTACCACATTGAAATAGGTGCGGTAGTTTTTCGGCCCGACGTGCTCGAACATGCCGACCGAGACAATGCGATCAAACTGCTGATGAAGATCGCGATAATCCTGCAGCAGGATCTGCACATCCAGCCCGGCGCAGCGAGCCTGGGCCAGCTTCTGTTGTTCGGCGGAAATGGTCACGCCGACCACCGACACGCCGTAATGCTTCGCCGCATAGGCAGAGAGGCCGCCCCAGCCGCAGCCGATGTCCAGTAAGCGCATGCCTGGCTGCAGCTGCAGTTTTTCGCAGATCATCCGCAGCTTCGCTTCCTGCGCTTCCTCCAGCGTGGTGGCGTCTTTCCAGTAGCCGCAGGAATACTGCATGTAAGGATCGAGCATCAGGGTAAACAGATCGTTGCCAAGATCGTAATGTTCTTTGCCGACGATCCAGGCGCGCTTTTTCGATTGCAGGTTGGTCAGGCGCGCGGCGGCGATCCGCAGGGTATCTTTCAGGTGGTGGGGAAGTTTCTTCTCCAGCCCGGCGCTGACCACGCGCTGGAAGAATATATCCAGCCGTTCGCACTCCCACCAACCGTCCATATAACTTTCGCCGAGGCCCAGTGACCCTTGTTGCAAAACGCGTTTAAAGAATTCGGGATTTTTAACCTGAATATCGAAAGGGCGCGATCCATTGATTTCGATACCGGCCAGACCGAGCATTTCGTGCGCGATGCGATACCACTGGTTATCCTGGATGCTCAGATCTTCTATACACGATGAACTCATAGCTTCTCCATCACCTTCTTCTGACTGATGACCCGTTAGGAAACAGCTTAGACAATTTCTGCGGGTGCATACGTATACCGACGGGAAATAAGCCCGCGGCGTCTGATATCCGACTATGAACAGAGGAAATTTAAAGAAACGACCCGACGCAAATGGCGCAGGATAAACGCCTCTTTAAAAAAGAGTGTGACGCAAGACGCGTACACAAGAGCTAATTGAGATATAGAGATTATAAGGTGTTACTTTATAAAGTTGTTTTTGAGTATAGGCGTGCCGAGGCGTTGACTCAACTGTAAATCGCACTCGGCGCGCATATTCTTTAAGTGATTATTAAGCTTGGCAATTATGACGCTGAGTTAGCATGTTTCCGCTGCGCCTTTTGCTGCGCATCGCCCGCTTTTCCCCGCTGGAGGAAATAGCCCAGCGCGGCGAGGATCACCGTAGACACCATCACCGTCACCGTCGCCAGCAGCGGCTGGGCAATAAACGCCGACACCAGCATGCTCGCCACAAAACACAGCCCCAACTGCAGCGTATTTTGCAGCGCGGCGGCTTTGCCGCTGCTTTCCGGGAACGGCATCAGCGCATTCGCCACCATGATCGGGTAGCCCGCGCCGTTGACCAGCGCCATCACGCAGAACGGGATCAGCAGCGTGGTGAGCGTCGGAGTGGTTACGGTCGCCACCAGATACAGCGCCACCATGCTGACACCATAAGCTACCAGCAGCCACGGCAGCAGGGTTTTGCCATTGATGCGTTTGAGCGCGGCGCGGCAGCCATAGCCCCCCAGCAGGAAAGCCAGCGTCTGCGGCACATAGCTCAGACCAATGTCGCTCGGGCCATAGCCCATATCACCAAGGATGAACGGCGAGCCGGTCAACCAGGCAAAGAAGCCGGCCGAGCAGGCGGCGTACATGGCGACGTTGCCGCTGAACACCGGGGATTTCAATAATTGCCAAAAACTGACGCTGCTTTTTGGCGCATCGGCGGCGGGTTGAGTTTTGGCGCGATCTTTGAGCAGCAACGTCGGCAGCAGCAGCAGGGCGGTGATAGCCAGCAACACGGCGAAGATCGCACGCCAGCTGGCGTGGTTAAGCAGCCAGGCGCCAAGCAGCGGCGCCAGCGCCGGCGACAGCGCGACCAGCGGCATGATGGTGGCGAATACGCGATTGGCCTGGCCTTCGCGATAGCGGTCGACCACCAGCGCTTGCCAGATGGCGGCGGCGGAACAGACGCCGACGGCCTGAATAAAGCGCAGTATCCAGAGCTGCACGGCATTTTCCACCCACAGCATGCCCAGGCAGCCGAACGCGAACAGCGTCAGGCCAATCAATAATACCGGTTTGCGGCCCAGCCGGTCGGAGAGCGGCCCCCACAGCAGCTGCGCGAAGGCGAAGCCGGCCAGAAATATGCTCAGGCTGGCGCTGACCGCGCCGGCGGATATTTGCAGTTCCTCCCGCATGGCGCCAAAGGCGGGCAGGTACATATCGGTCGCCAGATAACCCAGCATGCTCAGGCCGGCGAGATAGAACATAAAACCAAAGGAGTTTCGCATGGTATTTCTCGTTAATATTTTAGTGTCGCAGGTTTTTAGCGCCGGCCAGTGTATCCGGCTGGATCTCTGCTTGTGAAACGGTAATATTTGCAAAATGCTGTTAAAAAAATTGAAGGCAAAGCGATGTGGTCTGAATATTCTCTTGAAGTGGTTGACGCGGTGGCGCGCACCGGCAGTTTCAGCGCGGCGGCGCAGGAGCTGCACCGGGTGCCGTCGGCGGTGAGCTACACCGTGCGGCAGTTGGAACAATGGCTGGCGGTGCCGCTGTTTGAGCGGCGTCACCGTGATGTGGAGCTGACGCCGGCCGGCGCGTTATTTATCAAGGATGCGCGAGCTGTTATCAAAAAAATGCTCGACACACGCCGCCATTGTCAGCAGGTGGCTAACGGGTGGCGCGGTCAGCTGAATATCGCCGTGGACATCATCGTCAAACCGCAGCGCAGCCGCCAACTGGTGCTGGATTTCTACCGCCATTTCCCCGACGTTGAACTGATGTTGCAACCCGAGGTGTTTAACGGCGTGTGGGATGCGTTGGTGGACGGCAGGGCGGATATGGCGATTGGCGCCACCCGCGCGGTGCCGGTCGGCGGCGGCTTCGCCTTTCGCGACATGGGGGATATGAACTGGCTGTGCGTGGTCAGCCCGCAGCACCCGCTGGCACAATTGGCAGGGGCGTTGAATGACGATCGGCTTAGGCCGTACCCTGCGCTTTGTCTGGAGGACACTTCGCGCAATCTGCCCAAGCGTGTCACTTGGACGCTGGATAACCAGCGGCGGCTGGTGGTGCCGGACTGGACCTCGGCGTTCGACTGTCTGTGCGCCGGGCTGTGCGTCGGTATGATGCCGGCGCATCTGGCGCTGCCGCGGGTGCAGCGCGGTGAGTTGAAGGCGTTGCAGCTGCAGCAGCCGTTTCCCGCCAGCCCGTGCTGCCTGACCTGGCAGCAGGATAAACCGTCACCGGCGATGAGCTGGCTGCTGGCGTATCTGGGTGATGGAGAGACGTTGAATCAGGAGTGGCTGAGTGAGGTGGAGCCGGAAGCTGCGCAGGCTTCCGGCGCGGGGGATTAGCGGCGGTAGTCGATGAACGGGCCGTCGGCGACCGAGCGGCGTTCGATCAGCTTCGGATGCACTTCGATCACCTGCGACTCTTCGCGCTTGCTGATGATGCGATCTAGCAGCATGGTGAAGGCCATTTCGCCCAGGCGCTCTTTCGGCTGGTGAATGGTGGTCAGCGCCGGGGTGAAGTAGCGGGCGTTGCGCACATTGTCGTAGCCGATCACGGAAATATCCTGCGGCACGCGCAGGCCCAGCTCGTCGGCGGCGCAGATGGCCCCCATCGCCATGATATCGCCGCCGCAGAATACCGCGGTCGGCCGCTGTTTTTGCGACAGGATTTGGTGCATCGCCTTATAGCCGGACTCCGGCTCGAAGTCACCCTGGACGATCCACTCTTCGCGAATGTCGATATTCGCTTCCTGCAGCGCCTTCATAAAGCCCTGGTGACGGCCACCGCCGGTGTTGCGTGACAGTTGGCCGGGAATGGCGCCGATATCGCGGTGGCCGCGCTCGATCAGGTAACGGCCGGCCAGATAGCCGCCTTCGAACGCGTTATCGATGATGGTATCGGTGAAGTCGCCGCGCGCGGCGCCCCAGTCCATCACCACCATCGGGATGTTACGGTAGTCTTCCAGCATGCCCAGCAGCTGATCCGGATACTCGGAGCACATGACCAGCAGGCCGTCGACGCGCTTTTGCGCCAGCATCGCCAGGTAGGCGCGCTGCTTGTCGAGATTATTGTGCGAGTTGCACAGGATCAGGGTGTAGCCTTTGCTGTAGCAGCTGTTTTCCACCGCCTCGATCACTTCGGCAAAGTAGGGGGCTTCGCTCGAGGTGGCCAGCAGGCCGATCGACTTGGTGTGATTGACTTTCAGGCTGCGCGCCACGGCGCTCGGCGAGTAGTGCAGCTCTTTAATGGCGGCCCACACGGCCGCTTTGGTCTCTTCGGCGACGAAACGAGTCTTATTGATGACGTGCGAAACGGTGGTGGTGGAAACGCCCGCGCGTTTGGCCACATCTTTAATCGTTGCCATGTAAGGAATGACTCCTGAACTCACATGTTTACAGCATGTAAGTGTGATGTTAATCGTTTGCCTACGTAGATCCTTCTCCAGAGAAGCGAAAACTGAGTTTTTAGTGTGTTGAAGTCTTCAGCGCTTAATCAGGAGGGGCATGAATGCCGGTACGCAGTTGTGAACTGCGAATTTTGTCGCATATTGAACAAAAGTGGAAGAGGTAATCGAGATTATAAACCGGGAAATGATAACAAGATTTTATCGGCGAACTGTGGGAAAATGATTTGACGTACTAATTGTGCGCCTTTTATCCTTAGGAAAGCCCATTTTAAAGGAGTTGTCATGGATACCGAATTGAAGATGTCGCTGTTCACTACCGTCTGCGCGCTGGCGGTCATTATCGCTTTCAGCTTCGTTGCCGCGTTGAACTGATTTACCCCCGGTTATAAAAAAGGCGCAGCCAGGCTGCGCCTCATCACCTCAGAACCTGCGCTTACGCCAGGTTTTCCGCTGCGAAGGTCCAGTTGACCAACGCCCAGAAGTTTTCCAGGTATTTTGGACGCGCATTGCGGTAATCGATGTAATACGCATGTTCCCACACGTCAACGGTCAGCAGCGGTTTGTCTTCACCGGTCAGCGGGGTGGCCGCGTTGGAGGTGTTGACGATCGCCAGCGCGCCGTCCGGTTTTTTCACCAGCCAGGTCCAGCCGGCACCGAAGTTTTTCACTGCGGCATCGGTGAACTGCTCTTTGAACGCAGCGAAAGAGCCGAAGGATTTGACGATCGCTGCCGCCAGTTCGCCCTGCGGTTCACCGCCGCCCTGTGGTGACAGGCAGTGCCAGTAGAAGGTGTGGTTCCACACCTGCGCGGCGTTGTTGAAGACGCCGCCGTTAGAGGTCTTGATGATCTCTTCGAGCGATTTGCCCTCGAACTCGCTGCCTTTCACCAGGTTGTTCAGGTTAACCACGTAGGTGTTGTGGTGCTTGCCGTAGTGGTATTCCAGGGTCTCGGCGGAGATGTGCGGCTCGAGCGCGTTTTTCTCATACGGTAATGCAGGTAATTCAAACGACATTGCTTCCTCCTTTACAGCGCCATTCGCCTCTCGCCGGGCGAGAGTCATATGGGCCGTTTTTTATTGTGGTCATTCAATCTTAACAATTTTCATCATAAAAAACAGGAAGAAAAGCGAGAAATGCGCGTGGGGAGGTGCGATGGGCGATAGCTTGAGCAGGCGGTTGCGACCGGGGCCGCAACCGCACAGAGCAGGGAATTAACGGATAGTTTTCGGCGTTACTACGCGGCGTGCGCCGATGTAGTGGTTCTGCCAATAGTCGTTGTCGAGCTGGCTGATGCGGATCTCTTCACCGGTGCGCGGTGACTGGATGAATTTGCCGTTGCCGAGGTAGACGCCAACATGGTCCGCCACGCCGCGGTTGTTGATGCGGAAGAACACCAGATCGCCGCTTTCCAGTTCGCTTTTCTTGATCGGCGCCGCGTCGCGCAGGTGATACATCTCGTTGGCGGTGCGCGGCATTTTGATTTTCACCACGTCTTTATAGGCGTAATAGATAAGGCCGCTGCAGTCGAAGCCGGTGCGCGGCGAACTGCCGCCCCAGCGATAAGGCTTGCCCATCTGATCCATCAGCTTGGCCATCGCGGTCTGCTTGGCGTGTTGGTAGCGTTTTTTGTGCGCCGGGCTAAGTTTTAACGGCTTCTCGTCACGCACCAGTTTAGCGGTGGCCATACCGGCTTCGCGGTGGCGACCATAGCCTTTTTTATAGCCCTTCTTCGGCGGGGTGACTTTAATCTTGGCAGTTTTCTGCGCTTTGGCCTTGGGTTTTGCGCTGGCGATCTTTTTCGCGCTTTTCTCGCTTTTCGCCTTGGCGGTCTTGGTTTTTTTCGCGGGGGCCGTCACTTTGGCTTTTTTAGCGGCTTTGTCCGCTTTCTTTTTTCTGCGGTCATCGGGCCGCGCTTCATTAGCATGGCTTTTACGCTGCTCGGCGGCAACACGCGCCTGTGGCGCAGCGTGCGCCAAATTGAAGAAGAGCTGCGTAAACAGCAGCGCAAAGAGCGTAAGAATTAAACGCATGTCGACGTCACCAACCTTGGCCCCGAAGCGGATATCGAAAGAGTTACAGTATTCCCGAATTTCGCCATATAAAACAGCGAAGAACTCATAAATAATAATCCATATTGTGAGAAAACGTTAATGACATTTTTTTTGTTTCAAAATCAGCCTGTTGGTGTATAAAAAAGCGCCAGTCGGCGGTGGCGGATATAATTAAGTCGCGCCGTCATCGCGGCGCAATATATTAGTGAAATGGTCGGATTAAAAATGTTATTCTCAACGTATGTTTTGACCGGAATGACGTGGCCGGTGAAACGCGATCGGCGGCGGGCGAATATCCTTGCAAAAGATGGCGTTTTCTTGCGACTGTTCCAGCCGCTACAATAGCCCGCGTGATGCATGTTGTAGCCATGAAATGTGGCTTGAGGAAGCAATAAATGACGACGACACTTGAAAAAATTCAGCACCAGATCGCTGAAAACCCGATTCTGCTGTACATGAAAGGTTCGCCAAAGCTGCCGAGCTGTGGCTTCTCCGCGCAGGCAGTGCAAGCGCTGTCCGCCTGCGGCGAGCGTTTCGCCTACGTGGATATTCTGCAAAACCCGGACATCCGCGCCGAATTGCCAAAATACGCCAACTGGCCGACGTTCCCGCAGCTGTGGGTAGACGGTGAGCTGGTCGGCGGTTGCGATATCATCATCGAAATGTATCAGCGCGGCGAACTGCAGCAGCTGATCAAAGAAACGGCAGAAAAGTATAAAGCGCAGGAAGACCAGCAGTCTTAATCGACAGGCTTGTGGTTATCGCGTAACGGGCGGCGCCAGTGCAAACTGGGCCGCCTTTTTTGTTGGGCTTATTCGGCGAGATCGCCGGCGGGCAGCGGCCAGCCGCCGAGACGTTTCCAGCGGTTAACCAGCTCGCAAAACAGCAGGGCGGTTTGCTCGGTGTCGTACAGCGCAGAGTGCGCCTGGCTGCTGTCGAACGGCATACCGGCGGCGATGCAGGCTTTCGCCAACACCGTTTGGCCCAGCACCAGGCCGCTCAGCGCAGCGGTGTCGAAGGTGGCGAACGGATGGAACGGATTGCGCTTCAGGCCGGCACGTTCGGCCGCGGCCATCAGGAAGCTGTGATCGAAGTTGGCGTTGTGCGCCACGATAATGGCCCGGTTGCACCCGCGCTCCTTGAGCCCTTTGCGCACCGCTTTGAAAATGGCGTGCAGCGCGTCGTATTCGCTGACCGCGCCGCGCAACGGGTTGTGCGGATCGATGCCGTTAAACGCCAGCGCTTCCGGCTGCAGGTTGGCGCCCTCGAAAGGCTCCACGTGGAAGTGCAGAGTCTCGTCCTGCTGCAGCCAGCCATCTTCATCCATTTTCAGCGTCACGGCGGCGATCTCCAGCAACGCATCGGTATTGGCGTTGAAGCCGGCGGTTTCAACATCTATTACTACGGGATAAAACCCACGAAAACGACCACTCAGGGCGTTAAGATCACTTTTTTCGGCCATCAGTTTCTTATCTTCATCGAATGCAGCGCGCATTATGGCAAATTTTGCGCCCGGTTGCAGGCGCTATCGCGCGGAGAATCAGCAGGGCGCCAGCGCGCCCTGAAGGGGTGGCTTAATGGCCGAGGCCCTGACCGGCGTGTTTGTTTTCGATCAGCTCAATTTTGTAGCCGTCCGGATCTTCGACGAAGGCGATCACCGTGGTGCCGCCTTTCACCGGGCCGGCTTCGCGGGTGACCTTGCCGCCTGCGCGACGGATGCTGTCGCAGGTGGCGGCAACGTCGTCTACGCCCAATGCCAGGTGGCCGAAGGCGGTGCCCATATCGTAGCTGTCAGTGCCCCAGTTATAGGTCAGTTCGATAACCGCGCCTTCGCTCTCTTCCGTATAGCCGACGAAAGCCAGGGAGTATTTGTACTCCGGGTTTTCGCTGGTGCGCAGCAGACGCATGCCTAATACCTTGGTGTAAAAGTCGATGGCACGTTGCAGGTCACCGACGCGGATCATGGTATGGAGTAAGCGCATAATTCCTCTGAATTGACTGTGCCGTGGCAGACGGCGGGTGGATTGAAGCACAAGCGAGTATAGCCTTGTCCTACAAGGGAATTCAATGTGACGAATGAGTGACAATGTCACCTGTCGGGGTTGGAGCGGTGGTGTTTAAATATTGATCGAACTTACCGATCGATACGAAGTAATTGATCTGCACAATCAATTATCAATTCCCCACATAACCGTGTAGAAATTGAACTGCAGCATAAACAACACCAGGGAACCCCGGCCCGCCTTGTGCGGGCCTTTTTGCGCGCGACGCATAAAAAAACGGCCATGCGATTGCGTGGCCGTTGGGGTCAGGACGGGTTACTTCGCCAGAAACGGATAGTCGGTATAGCCTTCGGCACCGCCGCCGTAGAAGGTTTCTGGCTTAGGTTCGTTCAGCGGGGCGTGCTGACGGAAACGCTCGACCAGATCCGGGTTGGCGATATAGCTGCGGCCGAAGGCCACCGCGTCGATGAAGCCTTTTTCGATTAACGCTTCGGCTTTTTCGGCGGTGTAGGCGCCAGCGCCGACGATCACCCCTTTAAAGTGGGCGCGCACCGAGTCGCGGAAGGCGTCGGAATACGGCTTGCCACCGGCCCAGTCCGGTTCGGAGATGTGCAGGTAAGCGATGTTGCGCTTATTCAGCTCTTCCACCAAATACAGCGCCGCTTCTTCCTGATCTTCACCGTTGTCCAGCCCATTGAACGGCCCCAGCGGCGAGATACGAATACCGATGTGCTCGGAACCCCATTCGGCAATGGTGGCATCGACTACTTCCAGCGTCAGGCGGGTGCGGTTCTCAATGCTGCCACCGTATTGATCGGTACGTTGGTTGGAAGCCGGTGACATGAACTGGTGCAGCAGATAGCCGTGGGCCGCATGCAGTTCGATGAAGTCGAAGCCGGCGTCACGCGCGTTGGCGGTCGCCTGGCGGAAATCGTTAACGATGCCCGGGATCTCGCTGGTTTCCAGCGCGCGCGGCGTAGAGGTCGGTACGCGTACCCAGGCGCCGGTTTCATCACGCACGGTGGTGCGGGTGTCGGCGTTGATGGCCGAAGGCGCGACCGGCGCTTGCCCGCCCGGCTGCAGGCTGGCGTGGGAGATGCGGCCTACATGCCACAACTGTACGGCGATGTGGCCGTTTTTGTCGTGTACCGCCTGCGTGATGTGTTTCCACGCGGCGATCTGTTCCGGGGTATGCAGGCCTGGCGCACCGGCGTAGCCTTTCGCCTGGAAGGAGATCTGCGTCGCTTCGGTCACGATCAGGCCGGCGCTGGCGCGCTGCGCATAATATTCCGCCATCAGTGGCGTAGGAATATCGCCCGGTTCGATGCTGCGCAGACGCGTCAGCGGAGCCATAAACACGCGGTTGGGCAGGGTGACGGCGCCAACCTTCAGCGGAGAGAGCAATTTTTCAGTCTTCATAGTGCATCCTGTATTTAATAGACCGGTCGTCTAGTGATGGGCGATAAAAAAACACGAACTGCATTTTCACGAAAAAAGACGGTGGTGTTACGGCTGCGGCGGGCGCAGCAGCAACTCGATGCTTTCCAGCGCGCTGGTTAACGGCGCCAGCGAGTGACGGATCTTGGCGCGCAACGAGGCGCCGAGCCACAGTGAATACAGCGTTTCTGCAGTCGCCGCGGGGCTCATGGCCACCGACAGCGAGCCCTCTGCGATACCGCGCTCGATGGCCTCCTGCAAGTGGCCGATCACGCGAGCGGTGCCCGTTTCCAGCGCATGGCGCATCGGTTCCGACAGATCGCTCACCTCGGCGGAAAGCTTCACCGCCAGGCAGGCGTTATGGCATTCGCTGCGGCAGTGATAGCTGATAGCCTGGGCGTAATAGCCGAGCAGCTGGTGGCGGGCATCGCCGCGTCTGTCGGCAAACAGCGCCTGCATCTGTGCGTCATAATGCGTGAAATAGCGTTGCAGCATCGCTTCGCCGAAGGCTTCCTTCGAGCGAAAATAGTGGTAGAACGAGCCTTTCGGCACGCCCGCGGTAGCCAGCAGTTCGCTCAGCCCCATGCCGGTAAAGCCCAGGCGCAGGCTGAGGGTTTCGCCGGTGGCGAGCAGATGTTCACGTGTATCCACGTTGCAATGCGTTGATTTGGTCATCATGGCGCCGAGTATAATAGACCGATTGGTCTAGGTCAATGGGAATAAAAAAACCGGCGCACAAAACGCCGGTTGTCTGCAAACTATTGTGCCCCAGCGGCACGCGGAAGTTAAGCGCTACGCCGCGTTGCGGCAACGCTGCAGGATATCCAACTGGGATTGATATTCGCGGGTCTGTACGTTCAGCATGCCCAACAGGGTGTGGAACAGGTTGTCCTGCGACACGTCGTCCTTTTCCGCCAGCGTGTTCAGGCACTGGCGATCAATGCCGAAATTGCGCTGATAGTCGGCAGACATCCACATCAGGAAAGGCACGTGCGTTTGCTGACTCGGCGCGAAGACATAAGGCGTGCCGTGCAGATACATGCCGTTTTCCCCCAGCGATTCGCCGTGATCGGATAAATAGACCAGTGCGGTATTGAACCGATCGTCATACTGCCGCAGCAGCTTGATGGTGGCATCGAGCATTGCGTCGGTATACAGGATTGAGTTGTCGTAGGTGTTCACCAGCTGTTCATGGCTGCAATCCTGGATCTGATTGCTGTTGCAGGTTGGCGAAAACGTCTGGAATTCTGGTGTGCTGCGGCGGTAGTAAGCCGGGCCGTGGCTGCCCATCTGGTGCAGCACGATCACGCCGTCGTCATTCAGACTATTGATATAGTCGTTCAGCTTGTACAGCAGCACGTTGTCCATGCAAACCTCACCGTCACAGTCCTGCGGCAGTTTCAGCTTGGTCATGTCCACGTGCGGCACCCGGTCACAGGCACCTTTGCAGCCGCCGTCATTATCGCGCCACAGCACATTGACGCCGGCATGCGCCAGCACGTCGAGCATACCTTCTTGATGCGTTGCCTGAGTCGCGTCGTACTCCTTGCGGGGCATGTTGGAGAACATGCAGGGGACGGAGATCGCCGTTTCGGTGCCGCAAGAACTGGCGTTCTTGAAGTAGACCACGTCGTCCTGCTTCAGGCGCGGGTTGGTTTCGCGCCCGTAACCTCCGAGGGAGAAGTTTTCGGCGCGGGCGGTTTCGCCCACCACCAGGATCACCAGCGTTTTCTTGGTCTGCTTGGCGATCAGCGGCCCTTTACGCGCGTCTTCACCGATCTTGACCAGCGGCAGATTGCGGGTGAAGTAACGTTGTTCGGTAAACTTGATGGTGCCGGCCACGAAGTTGGAAGGCGTCAACATCTTCACCACGCTTTTATTGTTGCGGATCAGCGAAGCGTAGTCTTTGTAGAACAGCGCGGCGACGATCAGGATCACCACCAACGACAGCATGACGTTAGCGGCGCGCAGCCCGACCATGTACCACCAGGGGCGAGTCTGGCGAATTTGGGTGAAGCAGACCGCTACCGCCGGCAGAATGCCGAGCAGCGCCAGCCACAATCCCATGCGCGGCGTCAGCAGCGCGGTCGCCTCCTGCGGGTTGGTTTCGAAGGCGTTTTGCATCATGTTGCCGTCGATCACCACACCATAGCTGAACATGAAATAGTTGGCTGCGGCGCTGCCGAGCAAGAAAAAGATGATCAACGGCTTACGCAGGTAGGGCACGGTCAACACGCTGAAGATAATATTCAGCGCACAGAAGATCACCACCGGCATGCTCGCCGCGAAAATCACGCTGTGGACGCTATCGAAGGTGATATATGACCAGGCGCGATGCAGGAATAACGCGTTTTGAAATAGAGTGAAGAACAGGGCGGTGGCGAGGGTAAAACCGAGGCTGTTGCACTGTAAGCGTTGACGTAACCACATTGCCAATGTCGGGATCCTGAAAGTAGATAATGTCGTGAAATCTACCGGATGAAACTTAAGAAAACCTTAGAAATTCAGAATACTGGCGACGGAGAATACGTGAAAACCGCCAGGCCTTATGGCCTGGCGGTGGGGCAGTTTAGTAGGCGGCGGTGAATTGCGCGCGAATAAATTGAGGTTTTTCAATCTCATCAACGATAGCGACCGCCAGATCTTCCACCGAAATGCTGGCCGGCGCGTCGCCGTTCATCAGCAGTTGCGTGGTGCCGAGGCGGAACTGGCCGGTGCGTTTGCCCGGCTCCAGCAGGGCGGCCGGCGAGAGATAGGTCCAGTCGAGTGCTGATTCGTTGCGCAGTTTATTGCGCAGATCGCGCACCGCCTGCGCGCCGGGGCGGATATTTTCCGGGAACTGCGGCGTATCCACCAGTTCAACGCCCGGCGCCACTTCCAGGCTGCCTGCGCCGCCCACCACCAACAGGCGCTTGACGCCTGCCTGCCCGACAGCGGTAAGGATCTGCTGGGCGCCGCGCGTAGTCTTCTCATACAGGTTGTCTTCGCCCCAGCCGGGATTGTAGGCGCTGATCACCGCATCCTGACCGTGCAACTGCCCCGCCAGCCAGGCGGTGTCGGCGACGTCGCCCAGTGCGATGGTCAGATTGGCGTGCTCCGGCAAATCTTTTTTCTGGCGGGCGATTGCCGTTACCTGAATACCGCGAGCCAGCGCTTCATCTACCACGCGGCGGCCAACAAAACCGGTTGCTCCAATAATGGCTACTTTCATCTGTATGCTCCTTCGGGGATAGGTTCAGTATCGTAAGGCAGGCCGATGTGCCTGCTGCGTGGTGTCTACTCTAGTCCTTAACAATAGCCGTGATTAGTGCCATATTCATGCTTTCTTGATTAAGTAAAACTTCATAATCGTGGATAAACTCAATCGAATGGCGATATTCGCCACCGTGGTGGCGGAGGGATCGCTGGCCGGCGCGGCGCGGCGTCTGGGCATGACGCCTTCGGCGGTCAGTCAGCATATGCGCTCGCTGGAGAAGGCGCTCGGGGTGCCATTGCTGCATCGTTCCACCCGCCGTCTGGCGCTGACCGAGGCGGGAGCCGCGTTCTATCCCGGCTGCGAGGCGATGCTGCAACAGGCGAAGCAGGCGGAGCAGCGGCTGGCGGAGCTGCGGGATACGCTGGTGGGCGAGCTGCGCATCGCCACCCCGGTCGGCATCGGCGGCCGTTCGTTGGCGGAGGCATTGTCGCCGCTGCTGCAGGCGCACCCCAAGCTGACGCTGCGGGTGCTGGCGGACGATCGCATCGTCGACATGATAGAACAGCGGGTCGACATCGCGCTGCGGGCCAACCGTCAACTGGCGGACGCCAATATGATCGCGCATCCGCTGACGGCGTGGCCGATGGTGCTGTGCGCCGCGCCGCGTTATCTCAGCCAGCATGGGGTGCCGGAAAAACCGCAGGATTTGGTGCAGCACCGCTGGATCTCCAGCGGCTACAGCGGGGCCCATCTGGACTTGCTGCATCAGTCCGGCCAGCAGGTTAAGCTGCGGCTGGCGGAAGGGCAGATCGTCAGTGAGAGCATGAACGTAATGCGCGCCTTTACCCGTGCCGGGCTGGGCATTTCCGTTCAGCCGCTGTATGAAATTGGCGATGAGCTGCAGCGCGGCGAGCTGTTGCTGCTGTTGCCGGAGTGGCGGCCGGCGCCGCTGCGGCTGAACGCGCTGACGCTCGAACGCACTATGCCGGAGAAAAGCCGCCAGGCGCTGCGCTATTTGCGCGACTATTTTCGCCGCAATGGCGAAAAGGGACTTGCCAGCGGCGGCGATGGCGTCTTCAATTAGCAAGAGAACGCAGGAGGAGCCCCGTGGCGCAGCAGCTTGAGTTTTTCGACATTCCCAGCCCGTGTCGCGGCATTTGCCAGGCTGACGATCGCGGATTCTGCCGTGGCTGCCTACGCAGCCGCGAGGAGCGTTTCGGCTGGATGAACATGAGCGACGCGCAAAAGCGCGAGGTGCTGCGCCTGTGCCGTCAACGCTTCCTGCGGCTGCAGCGTGCCAATAAAGCGCCTGACGAGCCGCTGCCTGAGCAGCCGTCGCTGTTTTAACCTTTCCTGATCTGCCGCACGTTCGTGTGGCTTACCGCTTCCCTGTGCCTCACCGGCTTGTGTATGCTGACTGACAACTAATGTCATGAGGTTTTCGCAATGGTAGAACGTATTCGTCTCGCGCCGCAGGGGCCTGAATTTTCCCGCATGATTTGCGGTTACTGGCGGTTGATGGAGTGGGGCATGTCGCCGCAGCAGCTGCTGACGTTCATCGAACAGCATGTCGAACTGGGCGTCACCACCGCCGATCACGCCGATATCTACGGTGGCTATGCCTGCGAACAGGCGTTCGGCGATGCGCTGCGCCTGAAGCCGGCGCTGCGCCAGTCGCTGGAATTGGTGACCAAGTGCGGCATCGCCACCACCGCCAAGCCCGGCAACCCGATCGGCCACTACATCACCGACCGCGATCATATCGTACAGAGCGCGGAACAGTCGCTGCGCCATCTGCATACCGACTACCTGGACCTGTTGCTGATCCACCGCCCGGATCCGTTGATGGACGCTGACGACGTGGCCGAAGCCTTTGTCGCGCTGCACAAAAGCGGCAAGGTGCGCCATTTTGGCGTCTCCAACTTTACGCCTGCGCAGTTCCAACTGCTGCAGTCGCGCCTGCCGTTCTCGCTGGTCACCAATCAGGTGGAGATCTCGCCGATTCACCAACCGGCGATCCTGGACGGCACGCTCGACCAGTGCCAGCAGCTGCGCATCAAGCCGATGGCCTGGTCCTGCCTGGGCGGCGGCCGCTTGTTCAACGATGCTGAGTTCCAGCCGCTGCGCGACGAGCTGCAGCGAGTGGCGCAAGAGATCGGCGCCGAGACCATCGAGCAGGTGGTGTACGCCTGGGTGATGCGCCTGCCGTCTTCGCCGCTGCCGATTATCGGCTCCGGCAAGATTGAGCGGGTGCGCTCGGCGCTGAAGGCGCAGAAACTGGTGTTGAACCGCCAGCAGTGGTTCCGCATTCGCAAGGCGGCGCTGGGGTATGACGTGCCCTAAGGCGGAGCAGAAAGAGGAAAGCCGGGCGGCGAAAGCGCCCGGCTTTTTTTTATGCTGATCCTTAGGCCAACACCACCTGATCGGTATTGAAGTGATCGAGCGAGACGCCGATCAGCGTGACCTGGCTGTGCCCGAAGGCCAGCACCAGATCGTCGTTTTGCTGCGTGGCGTAGTCGCGAATATTCCCGCTGGCGCCTTCGGTACCGATAAACACCAGTTTATCGGTGGCGTTGAAGCCATACAGCTGGTCGCGGCCAAAATCCCCGCTGAACAGGAAGGTATTGCCGTTGCCGACGCCCTTCAGGATGTCATCGCCGCTGCCGCCGACGAAGGTCAGGTTGCCGCCGGCGTGGCCGATCAGCGTGTCGTTGCCGGCGTTGCCGAACAGCCAGGCGTCGTGGCCGCGAGCCTGCAGGAGATCATCGCCGTCGCCGCCGGTGGTAGTGGCGGCATAGGCTTTGAGGCCCGCATCCGATTTCAATCCGGTTGCTGTCACCTGGTGATCCACCTCTTTGCTGAAAATCAGCCAGGAGGTTTCTTTGCTGCGCAGGGTGCTGATGTCGTCCGCCAGCGTAATGCCGCCCTTGGCATCGCGCAGGTAAAGCGTGTTGCCGTCGTAGGCGACCTCGGTGTTTTTCAACGCCTGCTGGGTATCGAAGATATTGTGGCCTTTGCCGCCGGCGATCAGGTTATAGCCGCCGGCGTCGCGAAAGATATCGTCACCGTCGCGGCCCTCGAGATAGTCGTTGCCTTTGCCGCCCCTGATCAAATCATTGCCGTCGCTGCCGATGATAAACGTCGGTCCGCTGTGCGTTTCCGCGTTGCGGTTCAGGTCTTCCACCCAGGTATTGCCGCGCGTCACGTTCGACAGGTTGGAGACGATGATGGTCGAGTCCTTGTCGGTCAGTGAATAAAACTCGGAGTTCAGCACCCGCATCAGGCCGTCCTGATAAAAGAACGGCAGGTGCGACAGCCAGGTCGGAATGTTGAGAATGGAAAACGGCAGCAGGTTCCAGGCGTCCGACGCGTAGTGGTCGTTGAAGTTGACGATATTGTTGGTGGCGGAGGCGTGCGGCGCATCGTGTACGCCCAGTGACGGCAGGGTCAGTGAGGTGCCGTCGAGCGCGCGGAACACCGGGTCGTTCTCGTAGCCGATGTTGATCACCTTACCGCCGGCTTCGTACTGGGTCGGCGAGGCGAAGGCGACATAGTTGGACTGCGCGTAGAAGCCGCCCCAGTTGGCGTCGCTCTGCGCCGCCATGCTATTGACCGCCAGCCCGCCGAGGCTGTGGCCGCTGACCACCACGTCTTCACCGCTCAGCCCGTGGGCCTTAGCGAATTTCGCCACGTCGCCCAGCAAATTGCCGAAGGCCTTCAGCGTATAGCCGTCGGCATAGCCTTTCGGCCCGAACCCGGCCAGCAGATCGTTAATCACATCGCCGATGGTATCGCCGATCAACGACTCGCGCGGGCCGCTGGTGCCGCGAAATGAGATGCCAATGGCGGTGAGATTGCCTTCGCTGTCATATTTGCCCAGTACTTCGGCCTGCGCGGTGGTGTAACCGGCTGTCTCGCCGTAGTAGGTGCCGCGCGCATCGGTTTTGCCGGCGTAACCGAGCTGCGCGGCGCCGATCACCGACCAGCCGGCATTGTTTACCGCCTCCTGCGCGGCCTGTTCGGAGTCGGGGTTCCAAGGGAGGCCAGGCAGGCCACCCTGCGACTGGGTACTGCCGATCAGCGCAGTGACCAGCGTCAGCGGCAGACCGAGGCCGAAACCGGTCTGGTGATAGCCTTCATCGAAGCCGTTATCGATATTATGGTAAGCGTAGGTAGAGATGGCCAAGGCGTCGGAAAACAGCGCCTTCGACGCATTTTCGTCCAGATCCTTATAGCTAAAGATGCCCATATCAGTTCCTTATGAAGTATGCCGCCTGGCCGGGGAGTGAACTCTCATGCGTCGGCGGTGGAAACAGGGAAACAACGTTAGCCGAACGACAGCTGGTCAGAGGACCAACATCGGTAGAATTATTATTAGTGCTAAATATTAGGCCTGCGAATCAAATTAGCGAGATTGTGCGTTGGTTAACAGTGCCGACGCAGGCTCTCCTATACTGATAGCTCGATGTAGTCATTAAGGAGACTGATTGATGAAACGTTATTGGTATGCGGCGCTCGGCTTGATGGCGTGTGGCGCGGCTCAGGCGGCGACAGCTGACGTTGAGATGCATCTGGTGACCGGGCAGGGTATCGGTCAGGATATCGGCAAGGTAGTCATCAGCGAAACGCCGTATGGTTTACTGTTCACGCCGAGCCTGAAAGCGTTGCCGGCCGGAGTACACGGTTTCCACGTGCATGAAAAAGGCAGCTGCGAGCCGGGCATGAAGGAAGGTAAAGCGGTGGCGGCGCTGGCGGCCGGCGGACATTTCGACCCGCAAAAGACCGGGAAACACCTCGGGCCGTACGCTGACGGGCACCTGGGCGATCTGCCGGCCATCTATGTGACCGCCGACGGCATGGCAAACTACCCGGTGCTGGCACCGCGGCTGAAAAAAATCAGCGAAATAGAGGGCAAGGCGCTGATGGTGCACGCCGGCGGCGATAACCATTCGGATCATCCACAGCCGCTCGGCGGCGGCGGCGAACGCTTCGCCTGCGGCGTGGTCAAGTGATCATCCGCCGCTAACGGCCGGTGCGGCGGCGGGCTGCCCCATCGCCTGTTGCAATTGCTGCAGTGAGCAGTAGAGCCGCCAGATCAGGCCGGCCAGATCGCGCGCCGCCTGTTCCGGGTGGTGCGCCAACGCGTTGCTCATGCGCAGCAGCTCCTGCAGCGTGGCGTCCAGCGAACTGTGCTGCACGCCTTTCTCCGTCATAATGCCGCGCAGGCAGTGGATACAGACGTTGCGCACCGCCGACAGCGGATCGGAACGGGTCTGCCAGTCGCGCAGCTGCCAGACGATATGGCTGCAGTTGAGCAGCACCACGCCCCAGCGCAGCAGCCAGGTGCGAGCCTCCTGATCCTGACTCTGATTGAGTTGGCTGATGCGATGGTAGATCAGCGATTCGAACTGGCTTTCGCTCTGCTGCGGCTTTTTGCTCAACTGATCGATAAAATCGCGCCGCAGCGCGCGGATAATACGGCGGCTCTTTCGCTTGTCCGAACTGGGGCGTAGGATCTGAAACGCCAACCCGGCCAGCAATACACCGACGATTTTACCGATGTTGTCATTGATAAAGGACTGGTAGTCATAGCTCGGCGGGTTGCTGACGGTCAGAAACGAGCCCATGAAGACGATCAGCTGCCCCCAGAGCGCGGCATAAGGCGGATTCTGCAGCTTGAGCATTTGCATGGTCACCAGAATAGGGAACAGGAAGGCGCAGAACACCCAGAAATCGTCAATCTGGATCATCAAACCGAATTTCACCACAAAGCAGGCGACCGAGAGCAGCAGCACCGCCTTGAGCAAGGTGCTGACGCTGTTGATCGGCGAAGGCGTGGAGGAGTAGAGCACGCAGCTGATGGCGGTGAGCGTTAGCGCCGCGCTGCCGGCGTCCCACTGCGTGTTGATCCAGTAGGCGCAGCCGATCACGATGCATAAAAAGGTGCGCAGTCCGTTATAGGCGGCTTCGTAGCTGTCGGTATGGCGCGCCAGTGAGGTGACGCGCGGCGGCTGGAGATCGCTGACCGCCGTGGCGCTTTCCAACCGCAGCAGCCAGCGGTTGCAGCGCAGGTAAAGCCAACAGAAATCGCGCAACCGCAGCCAGAAGGCGCGATGGCGGTAGTCCGTCGCATCTTGCGGGGCGATCTGCTGGAGCAGACGCGCCAAGCGATATTTATCGGTGGCGGGATCGCGCAGCTCGTCCAGCAGCTGTGTCAGCACCGGCATCAGATTAGCAGGGCGATCCGGCCAGTTCAGCAGCATGCGGCGCAGGCTGGAAATGACGCTGGTAATGCGCAGCTGCTGGTGCAGCAGATAGTTGAGCAGGTTATTTTGCCGCCGCAGCCGGTAGTGGCTCCAGAATGCCTGAATGCGCAGCAGGTTCATGGTCAGGATCTGGCCGATGACCCCCTCGTGCGAGGTGCGCATCTGCGCGGTGACCTCCGGCTGCCACAGCATGGCGGCGTGCTCCAGCAGGCGTAGCTGCATGCGCCGCAGCGAGGTCAGCAAGGCTTCGCCGTCGGAGGTGCTGGGCAGGATCATCATCATCAACCCGCCGCACAGAATACCGGTGATCACTTCGCAAACCCGCGCCTGAGCGATATCAAATATCTGCTGGGTATCGGTGACGTTGACCGTGCCGAAGGCGATGATGGCGGCGGTATAGCCCGCCAGCGCGAAGGCGTAAGAGACGTTGTTTTGGTAATGATTCGAGACGTAGGTGCACAGCCCGATCCAGGCGGCGATGAACAGCGTAAACAGCCAGGGATCGTTCAGGCAGTGGCCGGCGATCGCTACCGAGGCGGCGGCGCCCACCAGGCTGCCGAAGATGCGGCCGATACTTTTGCTGATCACGCCGCCGATGGTGGGGAAACTCACCACCGCGGCGGAGGTGAGCGCCCAATAGGGTTCGTCGAGCTCGAGCACGAACGCCACCCACAACGCCAGACACATCGCCAGCGAGTTGCGCAGCGCATAGCGCCATTGGCCGCCGGTCGCCTTACCCCAGGGGGTACGGCTCCACTCCAGAAAAGGCAGGTTCACACTTTAGTTCCGCTGATGAATCGAAATGGTGCAGGTGGTACCGGCGACCAGCGTCAAATCGGCGGGCACGTTGAGCAATTTTATCCGCACCGGCACACGCTGGGCCAAACGTACCCAAGGAACATTGGGCTTAACGTCCATTAATAGATCGTTGCTGCTGTCGACGCTCTGATCGTAAATGGCGCGTCCGATGCTCTCTACTTCCCCCTGCAGCGGCGTGTTGCCGTTATATAAAACGATGTCCGCTTTATTGCCTTCTTTTATATGCTTCAGCTTGGTTTCTTCGAAATATCCGAGCACATAAAACGAATGCACATCCACCAACGCCACCAGGGGCGTGCCGGCGTTGGCGTAGTTTCCGACGCGTGCCTGCAGGTTGGTGATATAACCGTCGGTTGGCGCATAAATTTTGGTTTTGCTCAAATTCCATTTGGCCTGTTCCAGGTTGGCCAGGGCCGCTTTATAGGCGGCCTTCATTGCCTGAGCGGCTAAATTGGACTCGTCCAAGTCTTCAGCGGAAATAACGTTACGCGGTAAACCGCGGCGGCGGGCAGCCTCATGGTCCGCTTTGGCCAGATCGGATTGCGCTTTTGCCACCGCGGCCTCGGCATTGTCCAGCGCAATCTGGTAGGGCACCGGGTCGAGGGTAAAAATCAGACTTCCCGCAGGTACGAACTGATTGTCATTCGCGCTTATTTTCTCTAATCTTCCAGAGACTTCAGGGGTGATATTGACGAGTTCTGCGCGCACTTTTCCGTCACGGGTCCATGGGGATTGCATATAATAATTCCAGAGCCACCAACCGGCGCAGACGGCAATGGCGCAGACGATCACCGTAGAGAAGTATTTTAATGTTTTATGCTGCATGGGTTACCAACTCGCTAAAATCCATAAGGAACCGCTGACGGTCAGAACGAAAATGGACAGGTCCATCAACATGGGATGCCAGATTTCACCGGAATACATCCAGTCTCTCAGCAGCTGATGAATCAGCAGCCATAAGACCAGTCCTAGTAAAAAAGCTTTAAATATAGGTGGAAAATAAAGCGATGCCCCCAGGACCAAATCGGGTAAGGGGGATGAGGTGTGTAACCATGATGTATTCACATTAACAATCCCTAAGGGTGAATATGTTGAATATTTGCATAACGATTAAACAATAGCGGCTAAAAATAGTGGTTATTTCCACAATATACATTATATACATTTGTGTTTTTAATGTGAGTTACCCAAAATAGTCTAAGCTCTGGGAGGTAATGTTAGCATGCTAATTATAAGGAGGGGTAAGTGGAGTCAACATTAGGTTCAGATTTAGCACGATTGGTTCGTGTTTGGCGAGCGCTCATCGATCACCGGCTCAAGCCGTTGGAGCTGACCCAAACGCATTGGGTTACGTTGCACAATATCAATCGCTTGCCGCCGGAGCAGTCGCAAATCCAGCTGGCCAAGGCGATCGGTATCGAGCAACCGTCACTGGTTCGCACGCTGGACCAACTGGAGGAGAAGGGGCTTATCACGCGTCACACCTGTGCCAACGATCGCCGCGCGAAGCGCATCAAGTTGACCGAAGCGGCCGATCCGATCATCAGAGAAGTCGATAGTGTGATCACGTCTACGCGCAGTGAGATTTTAAGCGGCATTACCGCCGACGAAGTGCATCTGTTGGTAGGGCTGATTGGCAAGTTAGAACAAAATATCACCGAACTGCAGAACAAATAATAATATTCTTATTTTCTACGATTACAGTTTCACAGCATCAGAAATAAAACCGGAGGCGATTGCCTCCGGTTTGCCGTGTGCCGCCGGCTGACTTACAGCGGAGAGACGGTGATGGTGTCGCCCATGCGCGCCATGCGCACGCGCTGGCCCGGGCTGAACTTGGTGTCGCCCGCTTTCTGCACCACGACGATGTTCTCTTTCTGGTCGGTTTTGATTTCCAGCTCGTAGCCTGAGGTACGGCCGGCCACTTCACCGATGCTGTTGCCTGCTGCGCCGCCGGCGATAGCGCCCGCCGCGGTAGCCAGCGTACGACCGGTACCGCCGCCAACGGTGTTACCCAACAGCCCGCCAATCACTGCGCCGCCGATCATCCCCAAGGCGTTGGAACCTTCCCCGCCCTGAATTTTCACCGGACGCACGGAAACCAGCGTCCCGTAGGTGACGTTCTGCACCTGTTTGGCCTGCGAGGACGAGTAGACATCGCCGGACATGGATTCATTGGCACACCCAGCCAACGTAACGGCGGCGACGGCAACGACGAGAAGACGCTTGATCATATAAAACTCCTGATGGTAGTAGTCCATAACCTGGCAATGCTCACCAGGCAAGATTCAGTGAAAATGATAGACAAAGTATGGCTGAAAGTTGATACAGCGCCATGCCTCATCGCTGCACGCAGCTTAACTTTTCTCTGTTCAACCAATAATAAACCGCGGTTTACCTTTATGACAGCCTCACCGACATTCCGTTGCCGGTTAACGCACGGTTTAACACATGAAATGTGCCACCGCGGCGCACCTGGCTCACGGCCTGTAAAAAAAGCATCATAATTCATGGCGTTAATCCGGCAATTCTGGTTTATTTGTCAGGATGAAATTTGCTTACCGCGCGGGTTAGAGGATGTTGCTATGAAGTCAGGCCGCTATATAGGCGTCATGTCCGGCACCAGTCTGGACGGAATCGATGTGGTATTGGCCGCGATCGACGATCGCATGGTGGCGCAGCAGGCCAGCTATAGCCATCCGATGCCGATCGCGCTGAAAAAAGAGATCCTGGGGATGTGCCAGGGGCAGCAGACCACGCTGGCCGCCGTCGGCCGATTGGACGCACGGCTGGGCACGCTGTTTGGCGAGGCGGTGCTTGGCCTGCTGAAGCAAACCGGCATCGACGCCGAGCAGATCACCGCCATCGGTTGCCACGGCCAGACGGTGTGGCACGAACCGGAAGGCGACGCGCGTTTCTCGATGCAGCTCGGCGACAACAATCGCATCGCTGCGCTGACCAATATCACCACCGTCGGCGATTTCCGCCGGCGCGATATGGCCTACGGCGGGCAGGGCGCGCCGCTGGTGCCTGCGTTTCATCAGGCGCTGCTGGGGCATCCCGTCGAGCGGCGTATGGTGCTGAACGTCGGCGGCATTGCCAACCTTTCTCTGCTGTTGCCCGGTGCGCCAGTGCGCGGTTTCGATACCGGGCCGGGCAATATGCTGATGGATGCCTGGGTCTGGCGTCACCGTGCGCAACCTTACGATCAGGACGGCGGCTGGGCGATGCAGGGGCGAGTCTGCTTGCCGCTGTTGCAGCAAATGCTGGCGGATCCTTACTTTGCGCTACCGGCGCCGAAAAGCACCGGCCGCGAGTATTTCAATATCGCCTGGCTGGAGCGGCAGCTGGCCGGATTGCCGGCGATCGCGCCGGTCGACGTGCAGGCCACGCTGACAGAGCTGACCGCCGTCAGCATCAGCGAACAGGTACAACTGGCCGGCGGGTGCGAGCGCCTGCTGGTCTGCGGTGGCGGAGCGCGCAACACGCTGCTGATGGCGCGCCTGTCGGCGCTGTTGCCGGGCACGGAGGTCGGGCTGACCGACGATTGCGGCGTCAGCGGAGACGACATGGAGGCGCTGGCCTTTGCCTGGCTGGCGTTTCGCACGCTGTCCGGCCAGGCCGGCAACCTGCCTTCGGTCACCGGCGCCAGCCGTGAAACGGTGCTGGGTGGGATTTATCCGGTTTTGCCGTTGAGGGGCCGTTAGCTCTGTTAGGATAACCTGTGAAGGATTTCTCTAAGGAGCAACAGCATGAAAAAAGTCATTTTCGTCGCCGGCGCGCTGGCGTTGTCCGGCTGCAGCTACATCCTGCCGCAGAGCAGCCAGACGATGCACTACCAGTGCGGCACTACGCCGCTGACGGTGGGGCTCGACGGCAAGGCGAGCGAAGTCAGCCTGCTGATGGACGGCGAGCAACTGCATCTTAAGCAGGTGCTGGCGCTGACCGGTGCCAAATACAGCGACGGTAAATACACTTTTTGGTCGAAAGATCGTAACGCCTATCTTGAGCGCAACGGCAAGGTAGTCATGAGCGACTGCGTGTTGACGGAGTGACGGTCACGGCGGCGTCGGAGCGATTGAGTTCCTGACGCCGCAGGCGCAGAATGTAACGACGGATTTTTTCAGTTGGTCGATAAACCAGATGATTGAAAAGAATGAGTTTGATGTTGCGGACCTGCGCCGTGAATATACCCGAGGCGGCCTGCGCCGCAACGATCTGACCGCCAACCCGCTCGAACTGTTCGAGCGCTGGTTGAAACAGGCCTGCGACGCGCGCCTGGCCGATCCTACCGCCATGTGCGTCGCCACCGTCGACGAACACGGCCAGCCGTATCAGCGCATCGTGCTGCTCAAGCATTTCGATGAGCAGGGGCTGGTGTTCTACACCAACCTCGGCAGCCGCAAGGCACAGCAGCTGGCGCAAAACCCGCATATCAGCCTGCTGTTCCCCTGGCACATGCTCGACCGTCAGGTGATTTTCCTGGGGCAGGTGGAGCGCCTGTCGACCCTCGACGTGCTGAAGTACTTCAACAGCCGGCCGAAGGACAGCCAGATCGGCGCCTGGGTGTCGCAGCAGTCGTCGCGCATTTCCGCGCGCGGCGTGCTGGAAAGCAAATTCCTCGAGTTGAAGCAAAAGTTCCAGCAGGGCGAAGTGCCGTTGCCGAGTTTCTGGGGCGGATTCCGCGTGAAATTTGACTCCGTCGAGTTCTGGCAAGGCGGCGCCCATCGCCTGCATGACCGTTTCCTGTATCAGCGGGACGGGAATGACTGGAAAATTGACCGACTGGCACCTTGAAGACGTAAAATCCCCTCTAAGCGCTGGTGCTGACGCCGCCGGCGCTTTATTCTATGCGCTACCCTGAATTTTTATTTCGCCACTGGGCGAAAGGCCGTGTACCGGCAAAGGTGCATTCGTTTATACATGGAGTCATTGATGGCAAGCAGCAACTTGATTAAACAACTGCAAGAGCGGGGCCTCGTTGCCCAGGTTACGGATGAGGAAGCGTTAGCGGAGCGACTGGCGCAAGGGCCAATTGCACTGTATTGCGGTTTCGATCCGACCGCTGACAGCTTGCATTTGGGCCATCTGGTTCCTCTGTTGTGCCTGAAGCGCTTCCAGCTGGCCGGCCACAAGCCGGTAGCGTTGGTGGGCGGCGCCACTGGCCTCATCGGCGATCCGAGCTTCAAAGCGGCGGAGCGCAAGCTGAACACCACCGATACGGTGAACGAGTGGGTCGAGAAGATCCGCAAACAGGTTTCCCCGTTCCTCGATTTCGACTGCGGCAGCAACAGCGCCATCGCGGCCAACAACTACGACTGGTTCGGCGGCATGAACGTGCTGACCTTCCTGCGTGACATCGGCAAGCACTTCTCCGTCAACCAGATGATCAACAAGGAAGCGGTCAAGCAGCGCCTGAACCGCGACGACTCCGGCATCTCCTTCACCGAGTTCTCCTATAACCTGCTGCAGGGCTACGATTTCTCCGAGCTGTACAACCGCCACCAGGTGGAGCTGCAGATCGGTGGTTCCGATCAGTGGGGCAACATCACCTCAGGTATCGATCTGACGCGTCGTCAGCACCAGAAGCAGGTGTTCGGCCTGACCGTGCCGTTGATCACCAAAGCAGACGGCACCAAGTTCGGTAAAACCGAAGGCGGCGCGGTCTGGCTGGCGCCGGAAAAAACCAGCCCGTACAAGTTCTACCAGTTCTGGATCAACACCGCCGACGCTGACGTTTACCGCTTCCTGAAATTCTTCACCTTCATGAGCCTGGAAGACATCAACGCGCTGGAAGAAGAAGACAAAAACAGCGGCAAGGCGCCGCGCGCCCAGTACGTGCTGGCGGAAGAAGTGACCGGCATGGTGCACGGTGCGGAAGGCCTGGCGGCCGCCAAGCGCATCACGCAGAGCCTGTTCTCCGGCGCGCTGCATGACATGACCGAAGCGGACTTCGCCCAACTGGCGCAGGACGGTATGCCGACCATCAAACTGGATGGTGACGCCGATCTGCAGCAGGCGTTGGTGAATGCCGAACTGGTGCCGTCACGCGGCCAGGCGCGCACCATGATCGGCTCCAACGCGGTGACCATCAACGGTGAGAAACAGTCCGATGCCGAATACCGCTTCAGTGATTCAGATCGTCTGTTCGGCCGCTACACGCTGCTGCGTCGCGGCAAGAAACACTACTGCCTGGTGGATTGGCAGTAAGCGAATAATGACG
This sequence comes from Serratia bockelmannii, assembly GCF_051803255.1. Taxonomy (NCBI): domain Bacteria; kingdom Pseudomonadati; phylum Pseudomonadota; class Gammaproteobacteria; order Enterobacterales; family Yersiniaceae; genus Serratia; species Serratia bockelmannii. The sequence goes on from NZ_CP196512.1 coordinate 2,290,792, forward strand.
GTAAGGGGCCCTGGCGGCCCCTTTATTTTTGCGCAGCCGCCCGGCTGCCGTATTCCGAACGAGTTCTGTCGATGAAAAACATTCTTTCTATCCAGTCGCACGTGGTGTTTGGTCACGCCGGCAACAGTGCGGCTGAGTTTCCGATGCGCCGCATGGGCGTCAACGTCTGGCCGCTGAACACGGTGCAGTTCTCCAACCATACGCAATACGGCCAGTGGACCGGCTGCGTCATGCCGGCCAGCCACCTGACTGAGATCGCGCAGGGTATCGCCAATATCGATCAACTGAAGCGCTGTGATGCGGTGCTGAGCGGTTATATTGGTTCGCCGGAGCAGGGTGACCATATTCTGGAGATCGTGCGTCAGGTTAAGCAGGCGAACCCGAACGCCTGGTATTTTTGCGATCCGGTGATGGGGCATCCGGAAAAAGGCTGCATCGTGGCGCCGGGCGTGGCCGAGTTTCACTGCCGCCAGGCGTTGCCGTGCAGCGACATGGTGGCGCCGAACCTGCTGGAGCTGGAAATGCTGAGCCAGATGGCCGTTGCCAACGTGGCCGATGCGGTGCAGGCCGCCCGCGTGCTGATCGCCAAAGGGCCGCGGCTGGTGCTGGTCAAGCACCTGGCCCGCGCCGGCTATCACGCCGACTGTTTCGAAATGCTGCTGGTGACAGCGGACGAGGCCTGGCACATCAGCCGGCCGCTGGTGGACTTCGGCGCGCGTCAGCCGGTCGGCGTCGGCGATTTGACCAGCGGTCTGCTGCTGGTGGATCTACTGAAGGGCGAGGCGCTGGATAAAGCGCTGGAGCACGTGACCGCCGCCGTGTATGAGGTGATGCTGACGACTCAGGAGATGGGGGAATACGAGCTGCAGGTGGTGGCGGCGCAGGATCGGATCGTGCAGCCGCGCAGCGAATTCAAAGCGGTAAAACTGTAAGTGCAACGGGCCCCGGCGATGGCCACCGGGGCCGAGTGTTTACTTCAATCCTTCGGCGTTCAGCGCCGCATCTACCGCCGGGCGCGCCGCAACGCGATCGAACCAGGCCGCCAGATGGGCGTGCTTGCGCACGTCAAACTGCAGGGCGAATGCCCAGCGCAGCACGGTGAACAGGTAGGCGTCAGCCACGCTGAAACGGCTCCCCAACAGGAAGTGCTGCTTCGCCAGCACCGAATCCAGATAGCTGAACTGCTGCTCCAGCCTGGCGCGCGCGATGGTTTTGTATTCCTCGGGCGTCTTCGGGTTGAACAGCGGGCTGAACCCTTTGTGCAGTTCGGTGGCGATGTAGTTCAGCCATTCGATCGCGTGGTAGCGCGACAGGGTGCCCGCCGCCGGGATCAGGTTGCGGTCAGGCACGCGGTCCGCCAGGTATTGTACGATCGCCACGCCTTCGGTCAGCAGGCTGCCATCGTCCAGCAGCAGCGCCGGGACCTGTCCCTTGGGATTGATGGCGAGGTAATCGGCGCCGCTCTCGGTTTTCTTCTGCGCCAGATCGACCTTCTCCGCCGTAAAATCCAGCCCTGCCTCGCGCAGCACGATATGCGGGGACAGCGAACAGGCGCCGGCTTTATAGAACAGTTTCATCGGAAGCTCCTTGTTGATGACGAATGACGGGCATGCTTAACCTCTCATCGTAGTCCCATAGCGCCAAAATTACAGCGGCTTAGCTTACAAATTTAACCGATGAGCGCCTCGGCTGTCTGCAGCTGCGCCAGCGTTGCGGCGATCTGCTGTTGCAGCGCCTGCGGCGCCACCTGCATGGGCGAACGTAACTCATTGGCGATCAGCCCCTGTTGGGCCAGTACCGTCTTGACCGGCGCCGGATTCGGGAAGCTGAACATCTGGTGGATCATCGGCAGCAGCTCATAGAAGTTGCTGCGCGCAGCGGCCAGATCGCCGGTGGCGACTTGCTGTACCAGCTGGACGAAACGTTCCGGGTGAACATGCGCGGCGGCGGAAATGGCACCGGTGCCGCCGAGGCACAGCGTGGTGAGGATCAGATTGTCTTCCCCGGTCATCACATCGATTTCGCCGTCGGCGATCAGCGCCATGGTAGCGTCAGGGTTGCCGCCGCAGTCCTTGATGGCGGTGATGCGCGGGTGACGTGCGAGCCGGCGCAGCGTGGCCAGCTCCATGGCGATGCCGGTGCGCTGCGGAATGTTGTACAGGATCACCGGCACGGTGGAGGCGTCGGCCAACTGGGTGAAATAGTCGATCAGGCCGCATTGCGAAGGGCGGATGTAGTAAGGCGCCGGGATCAGCACGCCGGCGATGTCGCGCAGCTGAATGGCCTGCTGCATCTGCAGCGTGGCGGCCATGTTATTGCCGGAAAGGCCCATCACCACCTGATGGGCGGGCGCCACCTCCAGCACGGCGTCGAGCACCGCCAGCTGTTCTTCCTTGCTCAGCGCGGCGGCTTCACCGGTAGAGCCGCAGACCACCAGGCCGTCGATGCCGGCGTCGAGCAGGTGCCGCGCCAGGCGTTTAACCGCCGGCAGATCGACGGCATCTTGATTGAAAGGGGTAACCATCGCCACCCAAATACCCGAAAATGAGGCCATAAAATATTCCTTCTGTGTGACCGACAGAGAAGCCAGATGAGAAAATTGAAGGCGGGGCGTTGCAGGCCATCCAGTCAGCTCATCTGACCGGACAGCGCGCCCCGGTCAAATGAGCGTCTGTTTCTTCGATTTAACCGCCGCCAAACCGCCAACGGACAACGCAGGTGTCATCAGAATATCAGCGTTGCGTGGGTAGGCCATGGCAGTCTCGTGAAAAGGGGAAGTGGGGTGATAATGAATATTCTTCATCAGGCTGTCAATTTACAACAGATTGATAACATTGTTATTCATGATTCATCAGCAGGGATGAGTTTGGCTAATAAATAAAATCCCCGCCGCGGCGGGGAGGGTTTGACTGGCTCAGCGCGGCGGGCGGGAGCCGATAGTGGCAGACCAACTGAAGGTGTCGCCGCTTGGCCGGTAGCGGTTGGCTTTGCGTTCTGCACGCTCTGCCTTGGCGAGCTTTGCTCTGGCGGCCATGATGCGCGCCACCACTTCATCCTTGACCTTGTGCTGTTCGGCGTTGGTCAGCGGCCGGCCGTGGCTTTTACGCGCTTTGTCCAGCTCGGTTTTGACTTCCCGTTGCTCGCTTTCCGTCATCTCTTTCAACGTCAACTTTTTCATCTGTGCCGCCCGTTCGGTGAAGTTGGCTTTCAGTTTAACGGTGTTATGTGACCGAAAATGTTATGGGCATAACGAAAATGCCCCGTAGGCCGGCATTACACCTCTTCCAGCAGATCATCGACAAAACGCCGCATGCGTTCGGTGCGAAGCTTGGCCATGTGCCGCCCGGCGGCAGTCTGGAAGCCGTCTTGCAGTTTGAACAGCTTGGTTTCGAAGTGATCCAGGCTGAAACGTTTGTCGTCGTATTGGCGATGTTCGGCCCGCGGGTCGGCGGCGTCGTACAGCGCACTGCGCATGCGGCCGCCGATATAGAAGCAGCGCGCCACGCCAATCAGGCCAATGGCGTCGAGACGATCGGCGTCCTGCAGGATCTTTGCCTCCAGCGTTTGCGGGGGGATGCCAGCGGAAAAACTGTGCGCTTCAATGGCGTGGGCTACCGCCGCGATGTCCGCCGGCGCCCATTCCAGCCGGGTCAGCGTCAGCGTGGCTTGCTCCGCCGCCATGCGCGAGGCCAGATGGCGCTGCGGCGAGTTTTTTTCCACCGCCACGGCGTCATGCAGCAGCACCGCCGCGCAGAGAATGCGCCGGTCGCCGCCTTCCAGCTTGCTGATGTGGCGGCAGTTCTTCCAGACTCGATGCAGGTGCGCCACGTCATGCGAACCGTCGTCCGACTCGAGGGTGAGCGGCAACAGCGTTTGCGCCAGCGTTTGGTAGGGGGAAAACGGTTGTAACAACTCTTGCGTCAGCGAGGGTAAAGACACGTTCAGCTCCTGTTGGGGAAAATCGGTCAATCAGCATAGCCGTGTCGGATGCCGGGAAAATGACAGAAAAATGGCTATTGTTTACTAAAATGCAACCCACTATTGTCATAACTGCGGTTTTTGCAGCGAAACAAGCAACCTAGAATAGCCGCATTCCGCCGTCTCCGCTTGGTGAGAGCCTGTGTCCGCGGGGATGGCCGGAATATCCTCATCAGCCATTTGGAGAAGAGACATGCCAACCCCTCTTGAAATAGTGCGCGCAACCTATGAAGGCAGCTCCGAAGAAAACGGCCGCAATCTGCTGGCGGCGCTGGCCCCCGATGCAGAGTGGACCGAAGCCGCGGGTTTCCCTTACGCCGGTACCTATATCGGCCCGGAGAACATCATCAAGAACGTGCATCAGCGCCTGGGCAGCGAATGGCAAGGTTACCGCGCCGACGTCGATCACTTTTACGATGCCGGCGACAACGTGATCGCTCAGGGTTTTTATCACGGCACTTACCGGGCCACCGGCAAATCCTTCAGCGCCTCCTTTGCGCATATTTATACGCTTCGCGCCGGAAAAATCGTGAAGTTCGTGCAGATCGTCGACAGCGCTAAAGTGCTGGAAGCAATGCAGCCTTAATCGCCGCTGCGCTTGCCGAATTTGCGGTCGAACTCGCGCCGGTAACCCCGGGCCTTGTTGCGATCGCGGATCCACAAATAGCCGCACACCAGCGCAACCGCTCCCGAGAAGGTGACGTTGCGCATATCCCGGTCATACCAAAACACCAACAGCGCATCTAGCGCAGCAATCAGCGCGATCCATTTGTACATATGGGATTGGCGCCGCGTGGCGGCGTTGAGTCGTTTTAACTGTCTGGCTTCGTCCAACACCGGTTTTTGCTGCATAGCGTTTCGTTATCATCAGGCTGTTCACGCTAAATTAGCAGAATTTCCCTAACCGCCGCAAAGATTAACGCGTGGCGTTATGCGGTTTTCACCGCCCCTGGCGCGGCGCAGAAAATTTATGCGCGGGCGCTTGAATTACCCATCGGGCGTGATAGGTTATTTATTCGCTATTTTTGGTTTTTTATTCAAATCTCGCCGTGTCATCAAGCTGCAGCACTGGGCGGTTAACGTGATGGGTTCGACGTATGCGGCGGTTAACTTCGGCAGGAGGATGTGATGAACGATAAAACGGCACGCCCGCAGGATGTGGTTCAACAACAGCTTGACGCCTATAACGCCCGCGACATCGAGGCCTTTATGGCCTGCTGGGCGGACGACGCGCAGTATTACGAGCATCCCGACACGCTGCTGGCCAGCGGCAAGGCGGCGATCCGTGAACGGCATCTTGTGCGTTTCCAGGAGCCGAGTCTGTATGGCGAACGGATAAAACGCATGGCGGTGGGGAATATGGTGGTCGATCAGGAAGTGGTGACGCGCAACTTCCCGCAGGGGCGCGGCAAAATGGATGTCATCGCCATTTACGAAGTGGAACAGGGGCAGATCGCCAAAGCCTGGTTCAAGATCGGCCCCTGCGTGCTGGATGAGGGCGCGCTCTAGCCGCAATGCCGCTCACTTAAGCCTGAGTGGCATTTTTCTTATCCAGCCTCTGGGCGTTCTGTGCAGGGGAATTGCCGTCAATGTTCCGCATTTCTTTGTGGCCAACATGAACGGCAATTGTAGGGGCCGATGGCGCGGCCCCTACACCCGCGCCTTTGCTTAACACCGCCTGTCCGCTGCGCGGATACCCTCGCCGTGTCTGCATTGTCGGGCGGGTCGGCTGCGACAAACGTCCCTGTTAGTCTCGCCTCAACCGGCCTTCCCTGGCCGGTTGCCCCTGACAACGCCGCCTTGCTCGGCAGCCGGTGATGCGCGTTAAAGGTCAACACCCGAGCTGGCAGCTACCGGGAAATCTGCCGCTGATGAGGTTATGGCAGAGAAGTTGGAGATGAGCGCGGTGTTGGGCGCCCTTGAAGACGCCGAACGCAGGCATAGCGCATTAGGAGAAACCGCCATGGACGGCGGTTTCAGGTGAGACAGGCAGGGACGCCTGTCGCAACCGGCCTCAATGTGCTATGGCGGAGAGAGGGCAGTTGGCAAAGCCAACCGTCTGATAGGGCAAAGGCGCGGGTTGCCAGGGGCCGCGCCTTCGGCCCCTGGCTCGGTCGAGGTGAGTGAGCCACATGAGGCATCTCACTTTTATCGACCGAAAATGTCACGAACGCCTGCAGAAAAACGCTTAACTGAATCAGCATTGTGCTCTAGCCGCGCCTTATTGCAACGCCATCACCGCCTCTATCTCTACGCACACCTGCGGTGAGAACAACGCGCTGACCGCCATCAGTGAACAGGCCGGCAGCGCGCCGTCGAAATAGTCAAACAGCACCGGGCGCACGCCCGCCAGATCGGCGATGTCGGTCAGGAACACGCTGATTTTAATCAAGGCCTTGAGATTCACGCCTTCGCTGGCGGCGATGGTCGCCAATTGCTCGAGGATCTCCTGCGTCTGTTCCGGCGCGTTCAAGCCTTGCGCGTCGGTGGCGAAGGCCGTCAAGCCCGACACATACAGGCGATCGCCGTGGCGCACCGCATGTACATAGGGGCCGCCCGGCGTAGGCAACTGCGGATAATTCGTGCGTTTTAATGATGTCATGATCAAACCCCGCGCAAGACCGGTTAATAAAATCGACAAACTTGGTTAGGATACTGAGGAAACGGCGGCCAGACGCCGCACACCGATGATATATGAGCGTATCATCCCTCTTTATTTTATACGTCGTCTCTCACCCGAATGTGACAGTGCGGCGCAGATCGGTCACAAGGACGCATGAGACGATGAACCCGCTTTTTACTCCCTACCTGCAACGCTGGCAACTGGAACAGGACGGTAAAGCCTTCGAAACCCACAGCAGCCTGCTGATGCCGGTGCGTTACCGGGGCGAGGCCGCCATGCTGAAGATCGCCCGCGAGCAGGAGGAGCGCTTCGGCGGCCAGCTGATGTGCTGGTGGCGCGGGGAAGGCGCCGCGCAGGTGTTGGCGTGGCACGAAGACGGCATTCTGCTGGAGCGCGCACAGGGCGAAAGCTCGTTGGCGCAGCTGGTGCGTGACGGCGACGATGAGCAGGCCACGGCGATCCTGTGCCGGGCGATCGCCGCCTTACATGCGCCGCGCGCGGCACCGCTGCCCGAATTGATCCCGTTGCAAGAGTGGTTCAGCTCGCTGTGGCCGGCGGCGCAGGCGCACGGCGGCATGCTGCGTCTCAGCGCCACGACGGCGGCGGAATTGCTGAGTAGCCCGCGAGATGAAAGCGTGCTGCACGGTGATATCCACCATGACAACGTGCTGGACTTCGGCGAACGCGGCTGGCTGGCGATCGATCCCAAGCGTTTGTACGGCGAACGGGGCTTCGATTACGCCAATATCTTCTGTAATCCCAACTACGGCATCGCCACCGACCCGGCCATTTTCCAGCGGCGCGTGGAACAGGTCTGTCGCTTGGCCGGGCTGGAACGCCGGCGCTTGCTGCAATGGATCCTGGCCTGGGCGGGGCTCTCCGCCGCCTGGTTTATGGAAGACGGGCAGGCGGCGGATATCGACTTCCGCGTGGCCGAGCTGGCGGCGCGCGCGTTGGATCTCCCGTTGCCGGCCGGCGATTCAGGGTTCATCCTGCCAGTAATCGAGCGAGGCTGAAGGGCGTTGCAGATAACGCACCTGTTCGCCGTCATTGCCGCGCGCCATCGCCTGGTATTTGCCTGAGTCCGGATACATCACCACTTCCGGCTGTTCGCGCGTGCTGACGGACAGGTACTTCAGCGGCGCATCGGAGGTGTTGATGATCTGGTGCGGGTATTCCGGGCCAGGCGGAATGAAAATGACATCCCCGCTGACGATCGGCAGCATTTCTCCGGCCACGCGCAGCGTACCGCTGCCTTCCAAAATGATGAACATTTCCTCCTGAGCGTAGTGAAAATGGTAGGGGCAGGAGCGCATGCCCGGCGCCACACAATCGAAAGAAGCGCCCAGCTTGTCGGCGGCGGTGTCGGTGCCGAGACGAGCGCCGACGCTGTCATACAACGGCGGCCGCCGGTCATGCTTCATCTCTACCTGTTCGACATTGCGTATCAGGCGCTGGGCCAACAGCGCGGCTTTCTCGGTCATAAGCTTCCTTGGTGACGGCGTCACTTATTAGGTGGATTGACATTCAGACGACAGAGAAAGTGAAGGCGCCACGGCGCCGCTTGTCAATGTAGACCGCCCGTTACGCCTCGGTGGTTCGCCGCGGCAGCGACAGCAGCAGATGGGCGATGGCGCCGCCGACAATCCCCCAGAAGGCCGAACCGATGCCGAGCAGCGTGACGCCGGAGGCGGTGATGAGGAAGGCGATCAGCGCCGCGTCGCGCTGTTTTTCATCATGCAGCGCGAGTTGCAGGCTGCCGCCGATGGTGCCGAGCAACGCCAGCCCGGCAATGGTGTGGATCAAGGCGACCGGCAACGCGCTGAACAGCAGGCCGATGGCGCCGCCGAACAACCCGGCCAGCAGGTAGAAGCCGCCGGCGGCCACCGCGCCCATATAGCGCCGCTGCGGATCGGGATGCACGTCCGGCCCCATGCAGATGGCGGCGGTAATGGCGGCGATGCACACCGAGAAGCCGCCGAACGGCGCCAGCAGCAGTGCGGTCAGCGCCGTCCAGGCGATCAGCGGTGAGGTGGGGACGCGGTAGCCCGCCGCCTGCAGCGTGGCGATGCCGGGGGCGTTTTGCGAAGCCATGGTGACCACGAAGAAGGGCACGCCGATGCCGAGCAGCGTCGGCCAATTGAAATGCGGCGCGATAAATTCCGGCATGGCGAACGCCGGCGCTTGCTGCGTTAGCTGGATATTGCCCTGCAGCGCGGCGATCGCCAGCCCAACCGCCAGCGTCAGCATGATGGCGTAGCGCGGTTGATAACGGCGGCTGAGCAGATAGGCCAGCCCCATGCCGGCGCTGAGGGGGAAATTGAGCTGCAGCGAAGCGAAGGCGTCCAGCCCGAAACGCAGCAAGATCCCCGCCAGCATCGCCGCAGAAATCGCCTGCGGGATGTAGTCCATCAGGCGGGCGAACAGCCCGGTGACGCCGCACAGCAGGATCAGACCGGAAGCGAAGATAAACACGCCGATCGCCTCGTTGATCGGCGTGCCGGGCAGGCTGGTGACCAGCAGCGCCGCGCCGGGCGTCGACCAGGCGGTGAGGATCGGGGTGCGGTAGTAAAGCGAGAGCCCGAGCGAGGTGACACCCATCGCGATCCCCAGTGCGCTCAGCCAGCCGCCGATCTGCGCCGGCGTGGCGCCTGCGGCGGCGGCGGCCTGGAAAATGATCGCGGCAGAGCTGGTGTAACCCACCAGAACGGCGACAAAGCCGGCCATGATGGCGGGCAGGGTCAGATGGCGCAGGGAGAGGGCTGGGCGCATGAGGAGCTCCAATCGGTAATTGTGCGTTATAACGCACGACAAGAAATCAGCATAGCACCGTGCGCTATAGCGCACAAGCGGGTATAATCGGGCACGATACGCAGAGGAGAACAGGATGCAGGAACTTGCCGGCCATTTGGCGCACACCCTTCGCACGCTGCGCACACAGCGCGGCTGGAGCCTGACGCAGGCGGCGGAATACACCGGCGTCAGCAAAGCGATGCTCGGGCAGATTGAACGCGGTGAATCCAGCCCGACGGTGGCGACGCTGTGGAAGATCGCCACCGGCTTCAACGTGGCGTTCTCCGCCTTTCTTGAGGCGTCGCCCGCTCAGCAACAGGCGACGCTGCACCGCTACGGTGAACTGCCGGTGTACGATCAGGACAATGCTGATATGCGCGTGGTGCCGCTGTTTCCCTACGACCGCCAGCTGGGTTTCGATATGTTCGTCATCGATCTCGCACCGGGCGCGCTCAGCGAATCGTCGCCCCATGAGCCGGGCGTGATCGAGCATGTGATCGTGATCAGCGGCCGACTAGAATTGGCGATCGACGGCGAATGGCACAGCCTGGCGGCCGGCGAAGCGATGCGCTTTCAGGCCGATCGGCCGCACGCCTACCGCAACGCCAGTTCACAAACGGTGCGCATCCACGATCTGATCCACTATCCTCAATCCTGACTCAACGCGGTGGCCGCGGGCTTTGACTCCGCGCCGCCAAACGCCTACCTTGTTGAAAATGACTCTTATTTCACAGGCTGTCGCCCATGACGGGGCGGCGTTGTAGCCGACTCAAAAGGAGCTTGATTTTGCCGGTCACCAATCGACGTCAGTTCATTAAACTCAGTGCGCAAACCGCAGGAGCCGTATTCGCGATGACTTCATTACCTAACAGTATCCGCCTGGCGATGGCGGCGGAGGGCGGCGCGGCCGCCGGCGATGACTTCCTGTGGCTGGAGGAGCTGCAGGGTAAAAAAGCGCTGCAATGGGTGCAGCAGGAAAATCAGCGCACCGTGGCGCGTTTCGGCCAGGGTGAAGACTTTCAGCGCATTGAGCGCGAAGTCCTGGATATCCTTAATAAAGACACCCAAATCCCGTGGGTGAGCAAACGCGGCGAGTACTATTACAACTTCTGGCAGGATCGGGCCAACCCGCGCGGCCTGCTGCGGCGCACCACGCTGGACGAGTACCGCAAGGCCAAACCGGCCTGGGAGACGGTGCTGGATATCGATGCGTTGGGCAAAGCGGAGGGCAAGGATTGGGTCTATCAGGGCTCGCAACCGCTGGCGCCGGAATACCGTTATTGCCTGATGCAGCTGTCGCCGGACGGCGGTGACGCCACCGAGATCCGCGAATTCGATCTGGTGGCCAAACGCTTCGTCAAAGACGGTTTTAATGTACCGGTGGCGAAAAGTCGGGTCTCCTGGGTCGATCGGGATACGCTGTTCATCGCCACCGATTTCGGCCCCGGCTCGATGACCCAGTCCGGCTACGCGCGCATCGCCAAGCGCTGGCGGCGCGGCACGCCGCTGAGCGCCGCCGAAACGCTGTACGAAGCGCAGCCCGAGGACATGGCGGTCTTCGCCTATCACGACCGCACGCCGGGTTTTGAGCGCGATTTCGTCGGCCGCAGCCTGGACTTCTACCGCCGCGACTATTTCTTGCTGATGCAGGACGGCCGGCAGAAAAAAATCGACATCCCGGCCGACGCCGAGCTGGATACGCATCGGGAATGGCTGCTGATCAAACCGAGCAGCGACTGGGAGGTGGGCGGCAAGCGCTATCCGTCCGGCGCGCTGCTGGCGGCCAACTTCGATGACTATCTGGCGGGTAAGCGCGAGCTGCAACTGCTGTTTACCCCAACGGCGGAGCAGGCGCTGAGCGGCTACAGCGGTACCCGCGATCATCTGATCCTCAGTATCATGGATAACGTGGTCAACCGTCTGGAAGTGCTGACGCCGCAGGGCGGCAGCTGGCAACGTCGTCCGCTGGGCAACCCCGGCGCCATCAGCACCCTTTCCGCCGGCGGCATCGACGAAGAGAGCAACGCCTATTTCCTGACGGTCAGCGGGTTCCTGCAACCGACCTCGCTGTATATGGGCAACCTCGATGGCGGTGAGGCGACGCTGCTGAAACAGGCGCCGCAGGATTTTGACGCGTCAGGCTACCAAGTGAGCCAGCATTTTGCGCGTTCCAAGGACGGCACCCGCGTGCCGTATTTCCAGATTGCCGCCAAAGATCTCAAACCGGACGGCAGCACGCCGACGCTGCTGTATGGCTACGGCGGGTTTGAAGTGCCGCTGCTGCCGGGCTATCTCGGCGGCAAGGCGCCGGCCTGGCTGGAACGCGGTGGGGTATACGTGGTGGCCAACATCCGCGGCGGCGGCGAATACGGCCCGGCCTGGCATCAGGCGGCGCTCAAGCAGAACCGCCATCGCGCCTACGAGGATTTCGCCGCCGTGGCCGAAGATCTCATCGCACGCAAGGTGACCTCGGCACCGCATCTGGGCGCGCGCGGCGGCAGCAACGGCGGCCTGTTAGTGGGCAATATGCTGACGTTGTATCCGCAGCTGTTCGGCTGCATCGTTTGCGAAGTGCCGCTGCTGGACATGCAGCGCTATACGCAGCTTTCTGCCGGCGCGTCGTGGATCGCCGAATACGGTGACCCGAGCAAGCCGGAGGAGTGGGCCTACATCAAGACCTTCTCGCCGTACCACAACATTCAGACGCAGACGGCCTATCCGCCGGTGTTGTTCTATACCGCGACCAGCGACGATCGGGTCAACCCGGCCCACGCGCGCAAAATGGCGGCGCGCATGCAGGCGATGGGATATCAGCAGGCTTATTTCTATGAAAATACCGAAGGCGGGCACAGCGCCGCCGCCGACAAGCAACAGGCGGCATTCCACAGCGCACTGGTAAGCGAATTCATGTGGGCCAACCTGAGCGATAAACCCAAATCAGCGTAAACCCGTTTATTGCGGGCATAAAAAAACACCGGGGCGTTAACCTCGGTGTTTTTATTTACGCCCAATCTACCGACGATCAGTGAGCCGCGGTGGCTTCCTGCGCTTTCTGATTGGCGTCTTCGGTGGTATCCAGCGTCATGCGGTACAGTTTCGGCGCGGTCAGCATCATCAGGATAGCAATGACGGCGGTGACGATGCCGATTTGCATAAACACATGGCTGTAGATGGCCAGCGAAGCGTGCGCGTCGTTGATGTCGCTTGGGACGGCGGTCAGACCGGCAACCTTACCGGCGATCAGCGCGGCGGCGGCGGTGGTCAGGAACCAGGAACCCATGATGAAGCCCATCAGACGCTGCGGCACCAGCTGTGCCACCATCGCCAGACCCAGGCCAGAAATCATCAGCTCACCGATGCTCTGCAGCGCGTAGCTCAGGATCAGCCAGTTGACCGACACAATGCCCTGTTCGTTGGCGAAGCTGGCGCCCCATGGCAGCACCAGGAAGGCGCAGGAGCACAGGATCATACCGAAAGCGAACTTGTGCGGCATCGGCAGGCGATCGCCCATTTTGTTATACAGCGCGGCCAGAATCGGGCTGGCGAGCATGATCCAGAATGGGTTCAGCGCCTGATACTGCTCAGGCTCGAAGGCGATGCCGAAGATGCTGTGTTCCACGTTGTGGATGGCGAAGAAGTTCAGTGAGGTTGGCATTTGGCTGTACAGCACGAAGAACACCACCGCTTCCAGCATCAACAGGAAGGCGACGATCATCTTGCGGCGTGCGGCGCCGTGCAGGGCGAAGGTTTCCTTGGCGAACACCAGCACGATGCCGGCGGAAACGAGGGCCAGCGCCCAGCGCGCGATCACCTGGTTGTGCAGCAGCCAGCTGGACACGGCGATCAACGCCACGATGCCGACCAGTACCATCAGCAGTTTCGGCAGATGCAGCGGCTTGAAGTCAGGCTTGGAGCCGTTTTCCTTCACCCACTTGTGGCACATCATAAAGTTGACCAGGGTGATCAGCATGCCGACCACGCTCAGGGAGAACGCCACGCTCCAGCCGTATTTCGCTGCCAGCCACGGGGTGGCCAGCATGGAGAAGAAGGAACCGATGTTCACCGACATGTAGTACATGGTGAAGGCGCCGTCGAGACGCGGATCGTCTTTCTCATAGCAGGTGGACAGCAGGGAGGACGGGTTAGCCTTGAACAGGCCGCTGCCCACGGCGATGGTCGCCATACCCATGTAGACCCAGAAGATGTCGTGGCCGGAGTAGGCCACCATGGCGTAACCGGCGGCCAGCACCAGTGCGCCGAGCACGATCACGCGTTTGGCACCCAGCACCTTGTCGCCCAGCCAGCCGCCGATGGCGACGAAGCCGTATACCAGGGCGCTGAAGGAAGAGAATAGGGTGATGGAGTCGGCTTCGCTCATGCCGAGCATCTTGACCAGATAAACCGCCATGATGCCCTGCAGGCCGTAATAGCCGAAACGCTCCCACAGTTCGATCGAGAAGATCAGATAGAACGCTTTCGGTTGTTTGAACGCGTTAAGGCTAACGCTCTCCGGGTGTTGGTTGTTTGCTGTTGACACTGGTACCTCTGTTTTTTCGCAGCCCGTCTTTGGAGGACGGGAAAGTACAAAAGTTGATGCGGAACGGCATCCTTTTGCGTTGTTATAGGATGGGGACGGCGGTTAATGTTCACTATCTTTGTCAACGTGGCAAGCAGTTTGTCATATTCGGTTACATTTAACGCTCGCAGGATTATGCTGCGATGTTGCAAATGTTATGCAGTATTAACTTTCGGGTTTTAATGATTTGCCGATTTTTTGTTTTGATTAAAAGCTATACGGATTTTAAACAGGGATATATTCTGCTGAATTGCTATTTTTTAGCGCATCAGTGTATGTGTGGTTATTAATCCATTGGAATGTTGTGCATATGACGCATTTTGTAAAATTATAGAAATTTAAGAAAACGAGGCTGGCATTTGTGAACGCCTTGTGATCCTGAAAGCGTGACGTTCACCGCAATTTTCGACTAATTTTTCGCTTGAAAATAACACGGCACTGAGTTTTTCACTGAAAACCGTGATAACACCGGGGTTACTGCTGCGCGATATCACATTTCCGATAAAAAAGAGGCGCTGGCGGGGAGAGATGAAGCGACGGGTGCGGTTTGCCGCACCCAACAGGCTCAGGATTCCGGATAAACCTTTTCTTTATACTCGCACAGGTCTTCGATAATGCAGGAACCGCAGCGCGGTTTGCGCGCGATGCAGGTGTAGCGCCCGTGCAGGATCAGCCAGTGGTGGCAATCGACCTTGAATTCGGCGGGCACCACCTTCAACAGCTTCTCTTCCACCTGATCGACGTTCTTGCCCGGCGCGAAGTGGGTGCGATTGCACACCCGGAAGATATGGGTGTCGACGGCGATGGTCGCCCAGCCGAAGGCAGTATTGAGCACCACGTTGGCGGTCTTGCGGCCGACGCCCGGTAGTGCTTCCAGCGCGGCGCGATCCTCCGGTACTTCGCCGCCGTGCAGCTCCAGCAGCATGCGGCAGGTCTTGATCACGTTTTCGGCCTTGCTGTTGAACAGACCGATGGTCTTGATGTACTCCTTGACGCCATCAACCCCCAGCGCCAGCATGGCGGCGGGGGTGTTGGCGACCGGGTAAAGCTTGGCGGTCGCCTTGTTGACGCTTACGTCGGTGGCCTGCGCAGACAGCAGCACCGCAATCAGCAGTTCAAATGGCGTGGTGTACACCAGCTCGGTGGTCGGGTGCGGGTTGTTGTCGCGCAGCCGGGTCAGAATTTCCAGTCGCTTCTGCTTGTTCATCAGGCCTTCTCAGCACGTCCTTGTTCCAACAGCGGTTCCACTGCCACGGCGCGGGCTTTGCGCGCCTTCATTCTTTCGTCGATCAGATATTTGACCGCCAGCAGCAGCCCCAGGCCGATAAAGGCACCCGGCGGCAGCATCGCCAGCAGGAACGGGCTGTCGAAGTGCACCACTTCGATGCGCAGCGACTTGGCCCAACTGCCCAGCAGTAGGTCGGCACCGTCGAACAGCGTGCCGTTGCCCAGCAGTTCGCGCATCGAGCCCAGCGTCACCATCACGCCAGTAGCGCCGAGACCGATAGCCATGCCGTCCAGCGCCGAGAGGCCGACCGGCTTCTTGGCGGCCACCGCTTCGGCGCGGCCCACCACGATGCAGTTGGTCACGATCAATGGAATAAAGATGCCGAGCGACTGATACAGCCCGAAGGCATAGGCGTTGATCAGCATCTGCACGATGCTCACCACCGCGGCGATGATCATCACGTAGATAGGAATACGCACCTCGCTCGGTACCCAGCGGCGCACCGCGGAGATGGAGGCGTTGGTCAACGTCAGCACCAGCGTGGTGGCCAGCCCCAGGCCCAGCGCGTTGGTGACGGTGGACGTCACCGCCAGCAACGGACACATGCCCAGCAGCTGCACCAGGGCGGAGTTATTTTTCCACAACCCCTGGACGATCAATTCTTTGGCTTCACTCATTCGCTGGCTCCACACGCAGGTAAGCTTTCAAGTTTAGGCGGCAGCGTTTCCATATACAACGCCGTGCGCCGCACCGCATTGACCACCGCACGCGGGGTGATGGTCGCGCCGGTGAACTGGTCGAACATACCGCCGTCTTTCTTCACCGCCCAGCGCTTATCGTCAGGGCCTTCGATTTTCTTGCCGCTGAAGAAAGAAATCCAGTCGGAAATGCGTAGTTCAATTTTGTCACCCAGCCCCGGGGTTTCGTGGTGCTCAATCACCCGGGTGCCGAGCACCGTGCCGTTGAAATCGGCGCCGACCAGCAGCTTGATGGCGCCGGAGTAACCGTCCGGCGCGGTGGTTTCCAGCGCAGCGGCGGTTGGCTGCCCGTTTTTGCGCGCCAGGTATAAACGGTGCGGCGCGCCGTCGCCGAGCGCCGGGTCGCTGACCAGGAAGCACTCGTTCTGCATGATGTTGTCGTAGTTTTCTGGCGGTACCACCTGATCGAGCAGCGCTTTTTGCTGCAGCGCCGCCTGATGGGCGATGGTGGTTTTCGTCAGGGCGTAGACCACGGCGGTCAGGCCAGTGGTGACCGCCGCAAACACCGCCAGCGTGGTGCCGTGCTTTCTCATGGAATTCAGCATGGCGGCTCCTTAGCGATGGCCGTACACGCGCGGCTGCGTGTAGTGGTCGATTAACGGGACGGTGATGTTGGCGAGCAGCACGGCGAAGGCCACGCCGTCAGGGTAGCCGCCATAGACGCGGATCAGCCACACCAGCACGCCGATCAGCGCGCCGTAGATCAAACGGCCCTTCGGCGTAGTGGAGGCGCTGACCGGGTCGGTGGCGATGAAGAACGCGCCCAGCATGCTGGCGCCGGAGAACAGGTGGATCAGCGGCGAAGCCTGATGCGCCGGATCGAGCCACCAGGCCAGACCGGAACAGAAAGCGATGGCGGCCAACATGCTGAACGGGATCTGCCAATGGATCAGGCGGCGCGCCAGCATAAACAGACCACCGGCCAAGAAGCCGAGGTTGACCCACTGCCAGCCGATGCCAGCCAGGGCGCCGCCGAACAGCGGCTGCTGCAACACCTGTTCCACGCTGTGGCCGCTGCGCAGGCCGGTTTTGAAGCCATCGAGCGGCGTGGCCTGGCTGATGCCGTCCACGCCCATCTGCAGTTCATGCAGCGTCGCGCCTTGCGAAGTATGGCCGCTGAAAATGGCCAGCAGTGTGTCGTGGAACGGTAGCGCGGTGGCGCGCAGCTCATCCGGCGGCAGCCAACTGGTCATCTGCACCGGGAAGGAGATCAGCAGCACCACGTAACCGACCATCGCCGGGTTGAACGGGTTCTGCCCAAGGCCGCCGTACAGCTGCTTGGCGATGACGATGGCGAAGAACGTACCGATGACGATCATCCACCAGGGTGCCAGCGGCGGCAGGCTGATGCCGAGCAGCAGCGCGGTCAGCAGGGCGGAGTTATCCGCCAGCCGGCTGCGCACCGGCAGCTTGCGCAGTTTTAGGATCGCGCCTTCCGCCGCCAGCGCGACGATCGCCGCCAGCGCCACCTGGATCAACACGCCGTAGCCGAAAAACCAAATCTGCGCTGCGATGCCGGGAATGCACGCCAACATCACCCACAGCATAATGCGGCTGGTGCTTTGCTGGTTGTGGGTGAACGGCGAGCTGGCGATGTGTAAGCCTTTGGCGGCTGTGGGTGATACCGGCCTGAACTTCATAGAGTAACGATACCTTCTGCGCCGCGCCTGCGGCAGTTTCGATGCGCCGAATTGCGGGCGCGGCAAAAAATAATAGCCGAGCATTCTACCTGATTCGATGCGAGGGTAATACGCCTTAATGGTAGGGGTATTCGGCTTTCCGCACATCTGGCGATCGGGACGGCGCGATTTGATTTTTTTTTGGCCGGTAAATGGGCTAACGTGAGGAATTGTCAGTGGAACTTGTGCCGCCATCGACCGCGGAAAATGGGTTAAGCGTCTGAATGAGATATCATTTTTCTCCAGATTTCCGCACAAAATAACAACTTTCACATAATCCGTGTAGGTTACTATCGCGAACATTATTGAGTCAGTGAATCCATAATAATGACAAATGAAGACATTTTTTTTATTGAAGAGCTAATTGAGTGGGTGGAGATACATCTGGAGAAACGGCCAAACCTGGATGAAGTCGCGCGTATTTCGGGCTATTCCAAGTGGCATCTGCAGCGTAAATTCAAGCGTATTACCGGCATTCAACTCGCCACCTATATCCGTTCGCGCATCCTGACGCGCGCCGCGGTGGCGCTGCGCATTACTCGCCGCTCCATCATCGACATTTCCGATGAGCTGGGCTTCGATTCACAGCAGACCTTCACCCGCATGTTCAAGCAGCGCTTCGGCACCACGCCCAATCGCTACCGCTCGATGGCGCACTGGGACGTGAAAAACCTGATGCCGCGCTTTAACTTCGAAGCCAGCTACGGTGCCGGTTATTATCCGGAAGTGAAGCGGTTGACGCTGCCCGACATGCAGTTGGTCGGCTTCACGCGCCGGTTGGATTTCGCCTCCGAACAGGAGCTGGAATATTCTTCCTGCATGGCGATGAAGGACGAGATTTTCAACGACTTCTTCAAGGGGTTGCACGTTGACTGTCGGCGAATTTACAGCATTTATTCTCCTCATGCCGGGGAGGGCGACGAGCTCTCGTCCACGTTGGTGATGGCGGTCGATCCTGAACACAAAAAGGATATTCTTTCCAACCATCAGATCGACACCTTCCATCTGCCGAGCCGCGAGTTTATCTCCATCAACCATAAGGGCACGGCGAAAGAGTGTCTGCAGTTTTTCGGCTACCTGATGTCGCATGTGATGCCGGGGCTGAAGGATGAGGTGCGCGGCAGTATGGAAATGGAGATCATTCAAACCAAAGAGTGGAATCCGGAATCCAAACTGCGCCAGATTGAAGTGGATTACACCTACCTGATTTCTATCGATTAAACGGCACCCGGGGGCGGCCAGGCGCCGCTGTCATCATTTGTCTTCCGTTTCCGCCGTCAGCGATTCCCTGGCGGCTTTTTTGGCTTTGGCGCGGGCGATAGCCGCTGCCACCGCCGCCTTGCGCGGGTCTTCCTCGGCGGCAGCCGGAGCCGGTTCCGCCGCTGCAGGAGCATCCGCCTGCTGCGCGGCTTTCTTGGCTTTTACACGTGCCAGTGCCGCGGCAACCGCGGCTTTGCGCGGGTCTTCCTCGACGGCAGCCGGAGCCGGTTCCGCCGCTGCAGGAGCATCCGCCTGTTGCGCGGCTTTCTTGGCTTTTACACGTGCCAGTGCCGCGGCAACCGCGGCCTTGCGCGGGTCTTCCTCGACGGCAGCCGGAGCCGGTTCCGCCGCTGCAGGAGCATCCGCCTGTTGCGCGGCTTTCTTGGCTTTTAGACGTGCCAGTGCCGCGGCAACCGCGGCTTTGCGCGGGTCTTCCTCGGCGGCAGCCGGAGCCGGTTCCGCCGCTGCAGGGGCATCGGCCTTCTGCGCGGCTTTTTTGGCTTTGGCGCGGGCGATAGCCGCTGCCACCGCGGCCTTGCGCGGATCTTCCTCGGCGGTTGCCGGAGCCGGTTCCGCCGCTGCAGGGGCGTCAGATTGTTGCTCCGCTTTTTTGGCCTTCACGTGCGCCAAGGCGGCAGCAACGGGCGCTTTCCGCGGATCGTCCTCTGTTGCGGCCGGCGCTTCTTTACGCGCTTTCACGCGGGCCAGCGCCGCGGCCACGGCGGCTTTACGCGCGTCGTCGCCGGTGGCCGCCGGCGGTGCTTTCGTTTCCACCTCGGCAGCCAGCTGGGCACGTCGTTCGCGCGCCTGCGCTTTACGTGCTTCGCGGGCAGCGATCATCTCGCTGTTGTCCGGCTGCTGGCCGTCGACCGGCGTAACCGCCGCTTCGGCATTCTTGCTGCGTACGCGCGCCAGCGCGGCCTGCACCGCGCCCTGATCGTCGTCGGTCAGTTTCACGGCGGCCTTTTTATGTCGCTCTTCGCGCGCCAGTTTCTCGCGCTCCAGACGGGCCTGCTTGGCTTCGAAACGGGCCTTGGCCTCGGCGGTGCGCGCCGCCTCCAGATCGATAGCCTTGATTTCGGCCTTTTCCTGACGGTAGTACTGCACCAGCGGAATGTTGCTGGGGCAGACGAACGCGCAGGCGCCGCATTCGATGCAATCGAACAGGTTGTGGTTACGTGCCTTGTCGTGCTCCTGCCCGCGGCTGAACCAGTACAGCTGTTGCGGCAGCAGCCCGGCGGGGCAAGCGTCCACGCACAGGCCGCAGCGGATGCAGGATTGCTCGGGTTCCTGCGGCGTCATTTCATCGACCGTCGGCGCCAGAATGCAGTTGCTGATCTTGACGATTGGCACGTTCAGCGCGGGCAGGGTGAAGCCCATCAGCGGGCCACCCATGACCACCATCTGCTGCGCCTGCGGGCGGAAACCGGTGAAGTCAAGCAGGTGCTGCACCGGCGTGCCGATGCGCGCCCACAGGTTGCCGGGGCGCTCGATCGCCTCGCCGGTCAGGGTCACTACGCGCTCAATCAGCGGTTCGCCGTTGACGATCGCTCGCTTGATGGCGAAGGCGGTGCCGACGTTTTGCATCAATACGCCGATAGCGGAGGAGTGTTTGCCGTGCGGCACTTCCTTGCCGGTCAAAATTTTGGTCAGCTGCTTGGCGCCACCGGACGGGTATTTGGTCGGGATGACGCGCAGCGCAATGCTGGACTGGCCGCGTAACGCCTGTTTCAGCGCCGCGATTGCCTCCGGTTTGTTGTCTTCGATGCCGATCAGCGTGAGCTTGGGTTGCAGAATGTGTTGCAGGATCTGCGTGCCTTCAATGATCTGATCGGCATGTTCCTGCATCAGGCGGTCGTCGGCGGTGATGTAAGGCTCGCACTCGGCGGCGTTGAGGATCAGCGTTTCCACGCCGCTCATGCCGCCTTGCAGCTTGCTGGCGGTCGGGAAACCGGCGCCGCCCAGACCGGCGATGCCGGCCTGATGAATACGTTGAATCAGTTCCGCAACAGGGGATTGACGATAGTCCGCCACCGGATCGCGCTCGCACCAGCGGTCTTCCCCGTCTGCCTCGATTATCACGCACAGCTCCGTCAGCCCGGACGGATGGGCGGTGATGTGCGGCGTAATGGCGCTGACGGTGCCCGAGGTCGGGGCATGCACCGGCACGGTGCGGCCGCGGCCGACGGTCAGCGGTTGGCCTTTCAACACCCGATCGCCGGCGTTGACGCACAGTTCGCCTTCCGGCCCCAGGTGCTGCTGCAGCGGAATGATAAAGGTCTTGGGCAGGGGAGCGACACGCAGCGGCGTACCGCTGGACTGCGTTTTCATTTCCGGTGGATGGATCCCGCCGTCGAAATCCCAGATCCGGTCTTTTTTAAAGGCGGCGAACAGATTAAGCATGTTGCTCCACGTGGATCACTTGCACCGGGATCGTCTTCATGTCCCACTTCCAGTTGGCGGTGGTGGTTGCGACCGGTCTCATTTCAATACAGTCGGTAGGGCAAGGGGCGACGCACAGATCGCAGCCGGTACAGAGGTCGGTAATGACGGTATGCATGGCGCGGGTGGCGCCGACGATGGCGTCCACCGGGCAGGCCTGAATGCACTTGGTGCAACCGATGCAGTTGGCCTCGTCGATATAGGCCACCTTACGCACCGGCTCGGCGGCGGCTTCGCTACCCAGCGGCTGCGGCTCTACGTTGAGCAGCTCCGCCAGTTTCAGCATCACCTGTTCGCCGCCTGGCGCGCATTTGTTGATCATCTCGCCGTTGGCCACTGCCTCGGCATAGGGGCGACAGCCGGGGTAGCCGCACTGGCCGCACTGGCTCTGCGGCAGGATTGCGTCGACCTGCTCGGCGACCGGATCCTCTTCCACCTCAAAACGGCGCGCGGCGTAACCCAGCACCAGTCCGAACAGCAGCCCGAGCGCGCTTAAAGCCGCGATAGCTATCCACAACGCAGTCATTAGAATTTCACCAGCCCGGTAAAGCCCATAAAGGCCAGCGACATCAGCCCGGCGGTGATCAGCGCGATCGAGGAGCCGCGGAACGGCGCCGGCACGTCGGCGACCGCCAGACGTTCGCGAATGGCGGCGAACAGCACCATAACCAGCGAGAAACCGGCGGCGGCGCTGAAGCCGTAAACGGCGGACTGCAGGAAGTTATAGCCGAGGTTGACGTTAAGCAACGCTACGCCCAGCACCGCACAGTTGGTGGTGATCAGCGGCAGGAAGATGCCCAGCAGGCGGTAGAGTGCCGGGCTGGTCTTGCGCACCACCATCTCGGTGAACTGAACGACGACGGCGATCACCAGAATGAAGGAGAGCGTGCGCAGATACACCAGATCCAGCGGAACCAGAATAAAGGTGTTGATCACCCAGGCGCTGACGGAGGCCAGCGTCATAACGAAGGTGGTGGCCATTCCCATGCCGATGGCGCTTTCCAGCTTCTTGGAAACGCCGAGGAACGGGCACAGGCCAAGAAACTTCACCAGAACGAAGTTGTTCACCAGTACGGTGCCGACAAACAGGAGCAGGTATTCGGTCATTGCGATGCCTAAAAAAATAAAAGCCGCCTATTATCGGGAATCGGCGGCCGGACGACAACATATGAATCGCAGGGGTATTGCCTTTTTTGGTGAAAATTTACACAAATCACCCAATAAAACGTGCTGCAACTCCCTTTAACGTTCGGTAAAGGTCCCTTTGACCCGCTGCGAACGCTTGATGTAAGGCACCAGCAGCGCCGCCATCAGCAGCGGCCAGCCGAGGCTGCGCACCGCCACTTCATCCGGCACCGGCGCGAAGGCGAAGGCTTTCACCGCCAGAATTACCGTGATCAGCAGCCATAACAAGAACAGTTTGGGGAAGCGCTGCGAGCGCTGGCAAAACAGAAACACCAGCCACAGGGTGAAGCCCCACATCAAAAGCGTGGTCAGCACCGAAAAGTACCATTGCAGGGTAAATGCCTGGGCGTTGGTCAACAGATAGTCGCGCGACTCGGGCATGAAGATCGCCATGGCGTACAGGAGCAGCATCAGGCTGGCGCTGAGCAGGGTGACGATCAGATAGGCCAGCGGGGCCAGCAACCAACCGCCGATACGAGTGTATTCAGCTTGAGACATAAAGGCTTCCTGATTGAAACGGGGATCACAGGCGGCATAGCTTAGCGGGTAATATAGGCTTCGTCATCTCTATCAACCGGATAGCTCGGCATCGCGACGCCGGGCCGCACGTTTGGCTACGCCGGCCTCGCTTCGAATTAACATCTCATTTACTTCTTGTTCCATCCGGCCGCATGGTGTCAAATCGAAAGGGTCTGTCGTGAGCCAGCAAGAGGAAATCCCATGGCTGAGAAAATTCGTGTCGGGCTGGTCGGTTACGGCTACGCCGGCAAAACCTTTCATGCGCCGCTGATTGCCGGTACACCGGGGCTGGAGCTGGCCGCCGTCTCCAGCAGCGATGCCGGCAAAGTGCACGCCGACTGGCCGTCGATGACGGTGGTGGGTGGTGCGCAGGCGCTGTTCGCCGATCCGGCCCTCGATCTGATCGTCATTCCTACCCCCAACGATACCCATTTCCCGCTGGCGCAGCAGGCGTTGGCCGCCGGCAAGCACGTGGTGGTGGATAAACCGTTTACCGTGACATTGTCACAAGCACAGGCACTGCAACAGCAGGCGCAGCAGAGTGGTTTATTGCTGTCGGTGTTCCACAACCGCCGCTGGGACAGCGATTTCCTCACCCTTAAAGCGCTGCTGAACGACGGTTCGCTGGGCGAGGTGGTGTATTTCGAGTCACATTTCGATCGCTATCGGCCGCAGGTGCGCCAGCGCTGGCGTGAACAAGGCGGCGTCGGCAGCGGCATCTGGTTCGATTTGGGGCCGCATCTGCTCGATCAGGCGCTGCAACTCTTCGGCAAACCCGAACGGCTGTTTGTCGATCTGGGTGAGCTGCGGCCGGGGGCGCAGGCGGTGGACTATTTCCACGCGCTGCTGAGCTATGGCGATCGCCGTGTGGTGCTGCACGCCAGCATGCTGGCTGCGGCAGAGAGCCCGCGCTACGTGGTGCACGGCACCCGTGGCAGCTATGTCAAATATGGCCTGGATCCGCAGGAAGACCGACTGAAGGCCGGTGAGCGCCTGCCACAGGCCGATTGGGGCTATGACATGCGCGACGGTGTAGTGACGCTGTCACGTGACGATCTGCTGGCTGAGAAACCGCTGCTCAATATTCCCGGCAACTACCCGGCTTATTACGCGGCGGTGCGCGACGCGATTGCCGGCATAGGCGAAAATCCGGTGCCGGCCGCCGACGCCATCGCGGTAATGGCATTGATCGAACTGGGGTTGGAATCGGCCCGGCTGCAGCAGGCGCTGCCGGTGGTCTGATCCCGTTCATTCCTCTGTGCCCGGCGCAACGTCGGGCCTTTTTACGACTTTACGTGCAAGGAAATCCGTTTCATGTCCTGGTTGCAGCGTTTGCGCATTGATAAATTTTTGCTGGTTCTGATTTTTGTGGTGATCGTCGCCTCGCTGTTCCCCTGCGAAGGCATCTGGAAAACCTTCTTTGAACACCTGACCACCGCCGCCATCGCGCTGCTGTTCTTTATGCACGGCGCCAAGCTGTCGCGCGAGGCGATCATCGCCGGCATGAGTCACTGGAAGCTGCATCTGCTGGTGTTCCTCAGCACCTTTGCGCTGTTCCCGCTGCTCGGGCTGGCGATGAACCTGCTGGTGCCGGGCATCATGACGCCGACGGTCTATCTCGGCTTCCTCTACCTGTGCGCGCTGCCGGCCACGGTGCAATCGGCCATCGCCTTTACGTCGGCGGCGGGCGGCAACGTGGCGGCGGCGATCTGCAGCGCCTCGGCGTCGAGCATTCTCGGCGTGTTCCTGTCGCCGCTGCTGGTGGGAGCATTGATGCATACCCAGGGCGGCAATACCGACGTATTGCACGCCATCGGTTCGATCATTCTGCAATTGATGGTGCCATTTGTGGTCGGTCACCTGGCGCGGCCATTGATCGGCAAGTGGGTCGATCGCCATCGCAAGTTGATCAACCTGACCGACCGTTCATCGATCCTGCTGGTGGTGTATACCGCATTCAGCGCGGCGGTGGTGGAAGGGATTTGGCACCGTATCGACGGTTGGTCGCTGCTGACCATCCTGGTGATGTCGCTGGTGCTGCTGACGGTGGTGCTGGTGATCAACACCTATGCGGCGCGCTGGCTGGGCTTCAACACCGCCGATGAGATCACCATCGTCTTCTGCGGCTCGAAAAAGAGCCTGGCGAACGGCATCCCGATGGCCAACGTGCTGTTCCCGGCCGCGGCGGTGGGCGCCATGGTGCTGCCGCTGATGATTTTCCACCAGGTTCAACTGATGGTGTGCGCGGTGCTGGCGCAGCGCTATGCGCGTAAAACCGCTAAACAGCGGGCCGAGGCGGAGGCGCTGGTGGCCAAATAGGCCGCAGGCCGCTAACGGTGGCTCAGCGCGTCGAGCAGAAAGTCGGCGCGCTCATCGGGTGAAACGCGCGGCAGCGCTTGCAGCCGATAGCCATAACGGCGATAGATGGCCACCATCGCCCGATAGGTCTGCTCGGCTTCGGCGAAAGACTGTTTCCTCTCGCTGTCCTGCGCATAAATCGCTCGCCACGGTGGGGTGATGAACACCGTATCGGCATAGCGAAAGGCGTCGATCGCCGCCGTTAAGGGGGCGGGGATCGATAATCCGCACAGCGTCAGGTAACCGGCGATATCCGGCAGGCCGCGATCGAAGAACCAACATGTTGCACCCGTCGCTTCGCGCCATGAATGCAGTTCCCAATCGAGCATCCGCTCGGCGAAAGCCTGACGATCGCCCCACGGTAGCGCATTACCCCCAATATTCACCTGATGCTGAATAATCGCCCGGCCCGCCTCCAAGGAGTGCGGGTAACCACGGCGATGAAGAACGTCGATGAGCGTGCTTTTGCCCGAACCCGGGCCGCCGGTCAGCACGATGCGGCGTAGTTTGTCAGACATACGGAATTCCTCTCTTGCCACAGAGTGATGGGGTGAAAACAGCGATAAAGACGAGCAGGCGGAAGAAAACGGGGGATGAGAAGAAGGCGCCGTTTGGCGCCTTGGGAGATTTAGCCCTGCACTTTGGCGCGCAGTGCCTGTTTTTCCTGTTCGCTGAGGAAAGCCAGCTTCAGGCCATTTTCCTGAGCGGTGCGGATTTCTTCCGGCGTCAGCCCGGCCTGCGGCGCGGCGACGCGGTATTCATGCTCGATCTCGATGCCCTGAACCGCCGGATCGTCGGTGTTGATCGACGCCAGCACGCCGTGGCGCAGGAAAGTGGCCAGCGGATGCTGCGCCAGCGACGGCACGGTGCTGGTCTGGATGTTGGAGGTCAGGCAGGACTCGATGCCGATGCCGTGTTCCGCCAGGAAGTCCATCAGCGCTGGATCTTCGACCGCTTTCACCCCGTGGCCGATACGTTCGGCGCCCAGCTCGCGGATCGCCTGCCAGATGCTTTCCGGGCCGGCGGCTTCGCCCGCGTGCACGGTGATGCGCAGGCCGGCGTCGCGCGCGCGGTTGAAGTGGCCGAGGAACAGGCTACCGGGGAAGCCCAGCTCATCGCCCGCCAAGTCCAGCGCGGTAATGCCGTCGCGGTGCGCCAGCAATCCTTCCAGCTCTTGCAGACAGGCAGCCTCGCCGAAGGTGCGGCTCATGATGCCGATCAGGCGAATGTCGATGTCGCGATCGCGGCAGCCCGAGCGGATCCCGTCGATCACCGCTTCCACCACGCCGGCGACCGGCAACTGATGCTTCATCGCCATGTAGTAAGGGGAAAAACGCAGCTCGGCGTAGTGCAGGCCGGCGTTGGCGGCGTCCTCGACGTTTTCGTAAGCCACCCGGCGGCAGGCGTCCAGATCGCCCAGCACCGCCACGCCCCAGTCCAGTTTCTGCAGGAAGCTGACCAGATCCGGTTCGGCATGGGTGATCTGCACGTGCGGGCGCAGGCTCTCCAAATCGTTGGCCGGCAGGGAGAGATTGAACTGGCGACCGAGGTCGAGAATGGTCTGCGCGCGGATGTTGCCGTCGAGATGGCGGTGAATGTCGGTAAGCGGTAGGCGGGGATCGATCATGCTGGGCACTCGCTAATTATCGTAGGTAAAGTGCAGAACAGTATAAAAACAAATGGATGAAACTTGCCATCGCGTTGCATAAAAAAGTGACGTGAATCACAAATAATGCGAGATATATCGCATTATCGTCGTGAATCAGGCTTTCAACACGCTGACGCCCGCCTGCTGCAACGGCGCGATCAGCGCGTCATCGGTAGCCCGCTCAACGATGATGGTGTGCGCCAGCGTAATATCGCCGATCGCATACTGCGAGGCGGCGTTAAGCTTGGCGGCGGAAGCCAGCACCACGGTTTCCGCCGCGCGGGCCGCCAGCGCGCGTTTGATGTAAGCCTCCTCCAGATCGCCGGTGCTCAGCCCCGCAGTGGGGTGTACGCCGGTCACGCCCATAAAATAGAGATCGGCGCGAATATGCGACATCGCTTCCACCGCGGCGGCGCCGACGCTGACGATCGAATGCTTGTACAGCCGGCCACCGATCAGAATCACCTCGACCGTGGGGTGATCGACCAGGCCCACGGCGACGCTGGGGCTGTGGGTGACGATGGTGGCGTTGAGGTTGGCCGGCAGTTGCCTGACCAGCTCTGCAGAGGTGGTGCCTCCGTCGATAATCACTACCTGGCCGGGGGCGATCAGCGCCGCTGCCGCTTTGGCGATCGCGCGTTTGGCGCCGGATTCCAACTGATTGCGTTCGGCAAAGCTGGCAATGGCGGAAGAAACCGGCAGGGCGCCGCCATGCACCCGCTGTAGCAACCCTTCGGCGTCCAATTCGCGCAGATCGCGCCGGACCGTATCTTCCGACAACCCGAACATTTCGCTGAGCTGCTTGGCTAACACCTGGCCGTCCTGAGCCAGTTTTTCCAGGATGATTTTCTTGCGCTGGCTGGTCAACATGGCCATTTTCCTCTCAAATTTGGTTTGCACGAAATATCTTGATCATACACGAAACTGCACGATAGTATCAATTTCCTTCCTCTGGCGGAGTAAACCGATGATAGCCACTAAAGACAGGGTTCGCATTGTCGAAACCCGGGTGTTGTCCGATGACTGGTACCTGCTGAAAAAAACCACCTTTGATTTTCTGCGGCGCGACGGCGTCTGGCAGCGGCAAAGTCGCGAGACCTACGATCGCGGTGATGGCGCGGTCATTTTGCTGTTCAACCGGCAGGCGCAAACGGTGATCCTGACGCGCCAGTTCCGCTTTCCGGCCTTCGTCAACGGCCATGACGGCATGTTGATTGAGGCTGCCGCCGGGTTGCTGGACAACGCGTCGCCGGAGGCACGCATCCGCGCCGAAGCGGAAGAGGAAACCGGCTATTTCGTGCAGAGCGTGGAGAAAGTATTCGAAGCCTATATGAGCCCAGGCTCGGTCACCGAGAAGCTGCACTTTTTCGTCGGCGAATATCAGGCGGGCGACCGCATCAACGAGGGCGGCGGGTTGGCGGCGGAGGGGGAAGATCTGGAGGTGCTCGAGCTGCCGCTGGCGCAAGCCCTGCAGGCGATTCGCCAGGGCACGATCGTTGACGCCAAGACCATCATGCTGCTGCAGTTTGTCGCCTTGAACCGGACGTTGGAGGAAGAACGATGAAAGCACAACAAATCTTGATTGCCGGCCCTTATCGCAGCGGCACCGATGGCGATCCGCAGCGTATCGCCGCCAATCTGGCGCGCCTGGAACAGGCCGCGCTGGCGGTTTACCAGCGGGGGCACGTGCCGGTGATCGGCGAGTGGCTGGCGCTGCCTTTGGCGGCGGCGGCAGGTTCCACTCAGGTTGGCGATGCGGTGAGCGAGGCGTTTCTTTACCCGGTGGCGCATCGGCTGATTGCACAGTGTCAGGCGGTGTATCGCATCGAAGGGGCGTCTGCGGGGGCCGATAACGACGTGCGGCTGGCCAACGAGTGGGGATTGACGGTTTATCGTTATCTGGAGGAGATCCCGTCTGTTCAGGCGTAACGCCGGGGCGGGCAGAGGCTCGCCCCCTCGCGTTATTGCTCGTCCAGCACCAACCTCAATCCGGCGATCAGCTTGTCCATGCCGGCCTCCAGCTTGCTGCGCGGGCAGCCGACGTTGAGACGCAGGAACCCGCGGCCTTCCTCGCCGTAGGTAAAGCCCGGCATGATCGCCACCTTTTCACGCTCGATCAGCACCTGCTGCAGCGCCCGATCGTCCACGGCCAGCGGCCGCAGATCGATCCAGGCCAGGTAGGTGGCCTGCGGCGGGCGCCAGCCCAGCGCGGGAAACGCCTGCTCCAGCCGCTCGGCGACGTAGGTCAGATTATCCTGCAGGTAGTCGCGCAGGGCGTCCAGCCAGGGTTCGCCGTGGCGGTAGGCGGCCACGTGCGCCGCCACCGCCAGCACCGCCGGCGAGGAGAGGCCATCGCGGGCTTTGAGCTGCTGGAAATAGGCTTCGCGGCTGGCGTCGTCGCTGATAAAGCCGTAGGCGCCGGTTAGCGCCGGAATGTTGAAACTCTTGGAGCCGGAGGTCAGCAAGGCCCAGGCGCCGGTCGCCACCTGGCTCCACGGCGTATGGCGGTGTTCACCCCAGACCATGTCCATGTGGATTTCATCGCTGATCACGCGCACGTCATGGCGCTCGCACAGTTCGGCCATCTGCTGCAGCTCGTCGCGGCGCCACACTTTGCCGGTGGGGTTATGCGGGCTGCACAGCAACAGGATCTTGGTCTGCGGCCGCGCCAGCAGCGCTTCGAGATGCGCCATGTCGCAGCGCCAGTCGTCGCCGGCCTTGTGCAGCGGGCAGGCCAGCAGCTGGCGCTGGTTGGCGAGGATCACCTTGTAGAAGGCGTCATAGGCCGGGGTATGGGTCACCACATAGTCGCCCGGTATGGACCATTGGCGGATCAGCTGCGCCGCCATGTAGATAACGGAAGGGCCGTACACCGCCGTTGCGGTGTCGATAGCGGTGTTGAAGCGTTGCTGATACCAGTGGCGCAGCGCGCCGAGAAAATCCTCATGCTGCCAGCGGCTGTAGCCCAGCACGCCGTGCTGCAGGCGCTGCTGCAACGCCTCGAGAATGCACGGCGCGGTGGCGAAATCCATATCGGAGATGGTGAACGGCAGCAGGTCGTCGCTGCCGAAACGATCGGCGATATAGTCCCACTGGGTGCACCAGGTGCCGTGGCGGTCGATCGGGGTGGAGAAATCAAACATGGGTGGCTCCCTGCAGCGCCGCGGCAGGTTGCGCCGTGGCTATCAGTGAGTCTAATTCATCCTTCACCGATTGCACCTGCGGACCGATCACCACCTGCAGATTATGGTCGTTGAGATGCACCACGCCGATGGCGCGGTGGGCCTTCAGCGCCGCGTCGTCCACCTGACTCATATCGTTGACCGACAGGCGCAGGCGGGTGATGCAGTTGTCCAGCGTGATAATGTTGCCCGGGCCGCCGAGCGCCGCCAGAATCGCCGGCACGTTGTAGCCGGATTTGCCCACCGCGCCACTCGTCGCGCTTTGGCTGACGGCGCTGTCGCTCTCACGGCCCGGCGTTTTGATGTTAAAACGCTGGATGGCGAAGCGGAAAATGGCGTAATAGCCGACGAACCAGACGGCGGCCACCACCGGCACCAGATACCACTTGGTGGCGGTGCCGTGCAGAATGCCGAACACCACGAAGTCGATGATGTTGCCGTCGGTGTTGCCGATGGTCACGCCCAGCAGCGCCATCACGGTAAAGCCCAACCCGGTGAGCAGCGCGTGGATCAGATACAGGAACGGCGCGACGAACAGGAACAGGAACTCGATCGGCTCGGTGGTGCCACCAACCACGCAGGCCACCACGCCGGAAATCAACAGCCCTTTGATTTTATGACGGTTCTCCGGCTTGGCGCAGTGGTACATCGCCAGCGCCGCGCCCGGCAGGCCGCCGAGAAACGCCGGCATTTTACCCTGCGACAGGAAGCGGGTGGCGCTCTCGGCGAAGCCGGTGGTGGTTGGGCAGGAGAGCTGCGCCTGGAAGATGGTCAGGGCACCGCTGACGTTGTGGCCGCACACCTCCATGGTACCGCCCGCCTCGGTAAAGCGGATTAGCGCCACCAGAATGTGCTGCAGGCCGAACGGCAGCAGCAAGCGTTCGCCGGTGCCGAACAGCATCGGGCCAAAGGCGCCGGCGCTGTTGATCACCCAGCCCAGCCCGGTGATGCCGGCGGCGAACCACGGCCAGATCAGCGGGATCACCAGGCCGCACAGGCCCAGCACCACGGTGGTGACGATCGGCACGAAGCGCGTGCCGCCGAAGAACGCCAGTGCGTCCGGCAGGCGGATGGTGTGGAAGCGTTCATGCAGGCGATAGACGATGATGCCGACGATCACCGCGCCGAGGATACCGGTATCGATCGACTGAATGCCGAGGATGTTCTGGATATTGTTGGCTTTCAGCACCAGCGGATCGCTGGTGGGCAGCACGCCGGCGGCGGTCAGGTAGAAGTTGGTGCCCAGATTCAGCACGGCGAAGCCGACGAAGCCGGAGAAGGCGGCGACGCCCTTGTTCTCACGCGCCATGCCCAGCGGAATGGCGATGGCGAACATCACCGGCAGGAAGCTGAAGGCGAAGGAGCCTACCTTGCTCATCCAGGTAAAGATCAGCTGGAAGATCGGGTGGCCGATAAACGGCATCAGGGTGATCACGTCGCGGCTGCTCAGCGAGCTGCCGATCCCCAGCATGATGCCGCAGAAAGAGAGCAAGGCGACGGGCAACATGAAGGTTTTGCCCAGGCTCTGGAAGAACTCCCAGAGGGTGATTTTGGGTTTGTTGGCTGCTGACATAACCGACTTCTCCTGGCGAAAAGACGAGCAAAAAGGGGACTTCTGATTAGGTAAAAAGAAGATAAAACGTTTTACCTAGCAAAAATGCGCCGCCAATCACAAATCTGCCGCCCGGTTTTTGGCGACAATGCGGCAGGCAGTAAAACGTTTTACTGAGCTAACGGATTCGGTATACCCTTGATCATTACGGCGCGGGTTGCCCAGGAACGGGTTCGCAGAGACTATGAGCATCAAAAAAATCACCATCACCGATGTGGCGCAGCAGGCGGGCGTGTCGGTCACCACGGTTTCCCTGGTGTTGAGCGGCAAGGGGCGCATTTCGCCGACCACCGTCGAGAAGGTCAATCAGGCGATAGAGCAGCTGGGTTATGTGCGCAATCGCCAGGCGGCGACGCTGCGCGGCGCGGAGTCCGGAGTGATTGGCCTTATTCTGCGCGACATCTGCGAACCCTTCTATGCCGAAATGACCGCCGGGCTGAGCGAGGCGCTGGAGGCGCACGACAAGCTGCTGTTTTTAACCCAGAGCGGGCGCGATGGCCAAGGCTTGCAGCGGGCGTTTGACGCGCTGCTGGCGCAGGGCGTTGACGGCATCGTGCTGGCGGGCGGCATCCGCGCGGCGGCGGGCCTGAAGGAAAAGGCGGCCGAGCAGAGCGTGCCGCTGGTGTGCGTGGCGCGCTCCAGCGGTCTCGAGGGCGTGGACGTGGTGCGGCCGGACAATATGCAGGCCGCCAAGCTGGCCACCGAATTTTTGATCAAACGCGGCCACAGCCAAATTGCTTACCTCGGCGGCCAGAGCGACTCATTGACGCGCGCCGAGCGGCTGGGCGGATTTTGCGCCACGCTGGTACAGTACGGTCTGCCGTTTCGCAGCGAATGGATCGTCGAGTGTGATTGCCGGCAGCGTGAGGCGGCGGAAGCGGCGGAACAGCTGCTGCGCCACTACCCGAACATTACCGCCATCGTTTGCCACAAGGCGTCGGTCGCGCTCGGCGCCTATTTTGGCCTGACGCGCAGCGGCCGCAGCATCGGCTCGGACGGGGTCGACGCCTACTACGGCCGGCAGGTAGCGCTGATCGGTTTCGGCGACGTGCCGGAGGCCGAGCTGACCGAACCGCCGCTGACCTTCGTCTCCAGCTCGGCGCGGGAAGTGGGGCGCAGCGCCGCTGCGCGCCTGCTGCAGCGTATCGGTGACGCCGACCTGCCGGCGCAGAACGTCATTCTGCCGCCGACGCTGATCCGGCGCGGCTCCGCCTAGTCCCGCCGCTGCTCCTCTTCCGCCTCCCGGCGGATCCAACCGATAAAGGTTTTCATCGCCGGCGTCAGATCCCGCGACTTCAAATGGGTCAGCCAATAGGCGCCGAGCGCGGCCTCGGTGGCAAACGGCCTTTGCAGCGCGCCGGCGGCCAGTTCGCGGCGGAACATGCTGACCGGCGCCAGCGCCACGCCATCGCACTGGATCGCGCCTTCCACCATCAGCCTTGACGAGTCGAACACCGGGCCGTTGATCCGCCACGGCGTCACCTGCGCCGCCGTGAACCAGCGCTCCCATTCATCCTTGCGGTAGGTGCGCATCAGCTGCTCGTGCTGCAGATCCTGCGGCGTGCTCAGGCGCGCGGCAACCGTCGGCGGGCAGAGCACCGTCAGCGGCGCGTCGAACAGCTTAATATTGCAGGTGGCGGGCCAGAGGCCTTCGCCGAAGCGGATGGCGAAATCCATACCGTCGGCCGACAGATTGACCAGATTGTTGTGGGTTAGCACCCGCAGATCGATAAACGGGTGCGCCGTGCGGAACGCCGCCAGCCTCGGCATCAGCCAGCCGACGGCGAAGGTGCCGACCACCGCCACCGTCAGCACCTCGTGGAAATGCCCGCCTTCGAACTGCTGCAGCACCGCCTCAATGCTGTCGAAGGCGTCGCTCAACACCGGCAGCAGCGCCTGACCCTCTTCGGTCAAATCGAGCCCGCGCGGCAGGCGGCGGAACAGCTGGATGCCCAGCTGTTCTTCCAGCATGCGTACCTGCTGGCTGATGGCGGCCTGGGTCACCCGCAGCTCCAGGCCGGCGCGGGTGAAGTTCAGGTGGCGGGCGGAGGATTCGAACGCCCGCAGGGCGTTGAGGGGAAGTCGATTGCGCATTGTCGATAGCCATAAGTTTTTCTTTATGCTGGCTGAAATTATTATCGCTTGTCAACCCGGCGGCAAAATCCGATATTTGGCGCGGCTGCTGAGAACGTCGCGGCAGCCGTAAAGGAATGACATCATCAATCAGGGAAAGCGCCGTGTATAACGCCAACAAAAACTTTTGGCCGCGGCCGATGCCCTGCAACCTAAGAGCTTCTATCATGACGAAAATGAACCGCCTGGCGGCCGCGCTGATCGCCGCACTGATCCTGCCGACCGCGCACGCCGCGCAGCAGCAGGATATCGACGCCGTTATTCAGCCGCTGATGAAAAAATATGGCGTGCCGGGCATGGCGATCGCCGTGTCGGTCGACGGCAAACAGCAGATTTACCCGTATGGCGTTGCCTCGAAGCAGACCGGCAAACCGATCACCGAGCAGACGCTGTTCGAAGTGGGCTCGCTGAGCAAAACCTTCACCGCGACGCTGGCGGTCTATGCGCAGCAGCAGGGCAAACTGTCGTTTAAAGACCCGGCCAGCCGCTACCTGCCCGAGCTGCGCGGCAGCGCCTTCGACGGCGTCAGCCTGCTGAATCTGGCGACGCATACCTCCGGTTTGCCGCTGTTCGTGCCGGACGACGTAACCGACAACGCCCAACTGATGGCGTACTACCGGGCCTGGCAGCCGAAACACCCGGCGGGCAGCTACCGCGTCTATTCCAACCTCGGCATCGGCATGCTGGGCATGATCGCCGCCAAGAGCCTCGACCAGCCGTTTATCCAGGCGATGGAACAGGGGATGCTGCCGGCGTTGGGCATGAGCCACACCTACGTTCAGGTGCCGGCTGCGCAGATGGCCAACTATGCGCAGGGCTACAGCAAGGACGATAAACCGGTGCGGGTCAATCCCGGCCCGCTGGACGCCGAGTCTTACGGCATCAAGTCCAACGCCCGCGATCTGATTCGCTATCTGGACGCCAACCTGCAGCAGGTGAAGGTGGCGCAGCCGTGGCGCGAGGCGCTGGCCGCCACGCACGTCGGTTATTACAAGGCGGGTGCGTTCACGCAGGATCTGATGTGGGAGAACTACCCGTATCCGGTGAAGCTGTCGCGTTTGGTTGAAGGCAACAACGCCGGGATGATCATGAACGGCACGCCGGCCACCGCCATCACGCCGCCGCAGCCGGAATTGCGCGCCGGCTGGTATAACAAAACCGGCTCTACCGGCGGTTTCTCCACCTACGCGGTGTTTATCCCGGCGAAGAATATCGCCGTGGTGATGTTGGCCAACAAGTGGTTCCCGAATGACGATCGCGTCGAGGCGGCTTACCACATCATCCAGGCGCTGGAGAAGCACTGACGCTCAGGGGCGACGGCGAGGCGCCCCTACCACCGATGCTGCCGTTCACGCCGCTCGCGCATGAAATCGATAAAGGCGCGCAGCTTGAGCGGCAGATGCCTGCCGGCGGGAAAGTAGATGAAAAATCCCGATGCCTCGCTGGCATACTCCGGCAGCACTTCCACCAGTTGCCCCTGCGCCAGTTCTTGCACCACCGTGCCCTGAAAACGCTGTGCGATACCCAGGCCCGCCAATGCCGCATCCTTGATCAACCGATCCTCGTTAAAGATCAAACTGCCGCTGACGTCCAGCGCGCGTTCATCGTCGCCCAGGCTGAAATACCAGGGCTCCATTTTTCCGCTGCCGGGAAAGCGGTAGCGCAGGCAGTGGTGAGCTGGCAGATCGTCCGGCGTGGCCGGTACGCCGCAGCGCGTCAGATAGTCGGGCGAGGCGACCAGCACCCGGCGCTGGCCGTTGTCGATTGGCACGGCGATCATGTCCTTTTGCAGCATCGCGTGCATGCGAATGCCGGCATCGAAACTGCCCAGTACCAGATCGGAAAAGCGGTCTTCGGTAAACAGCTCAAGCTGTACTTCGGGATAGCGCCGTTGAAATTCCGCCAGGTGCGGCATCACCAGCAGCGAAGCGGCCAGTTGCGGCAGCGTGATGCGCAGCAGGCCCGCCGGCTGTGCGCCCAGGGTGCGCACGTCGTCTGCCGCCACGTCGATCTGGCTCATGGCCGGCGAGACCTTCTGATAGAACAACCGGCCCTCGTCGCTGAGGCGCACCGAGCGGCTGGTGCGGTGAAATAAGCGCACCCCCAGCTGATTCTCCAGCGCCTGAATGTTTTGTGACACCGCCGGCGGCGTGACGCCCAGTTGGTTGGCTGCGCGGGTAAAGTTGCCCAGGCGTGCGACGGCTTCGAAATAGGGCAGCAGTTGCAGGAGTGAACTCATCTATTAATAACCTGTGCTTAATGATTCATTAAATTATGCCTTATTTTAATTTATGAAGAACGTTTTAGACTGGTTTTACTTTCCCTCAGCGAGATAAAAATCATGTCGGCAACACAACGGGCGTTAACAGAACGGATCGCGGCGATCGATCAACAGGCGATGGCCGAAGGGCGCATCGTGGGCAGCGTGGTGCTGGTGGCGCGGCAGGGCGAGATTTGTTACGCCGGCGCGGCCGGTTATGCCGATCGCGAAGCGCGGCGGCCGATGCGGCGAGAAACGCAGTTTCGGCTGTCGTCGGTTTCCAAACCCTATACCACGCTGGCGGCGCTGCGCCTGATTGAACGGGGCAAGCTGAGCCTGGACGATGCGGTCAGCGACTGGCTGCCGTGGTTTACCCCGGCGCTGGCGGATGGCCGGCGCCCGACGATCAAGATCCGTCATTTGCTGAGTCATACCGCCGGGCTGGACTATCGGCTGAACCAACCGCCGGCAGGCGTTTACCATCAGTTGGGGATCCAGGACGGCGTGGAGCTGTCGACGCTGACGCTGGAGCAAAACCTGCGGCTGTTGGCGCAGGCACCGTTGCTGTCGCAACCGGGAGAGCGCTTCAATTATTCGCTGGCTATCGACGTGCTTGGCGCGGTGTTGGAGCGGGTGACGGGCATGCCGCTGCCGCAGCTGTTTGTCGAATGGGTGGCGCAGCCGCTGGGGCTTGGCAATACGGCGTTCCATGCGACGGATGCCGCGAACCTGGCGACGCCGTATTACAACACGCCGCAAGGGCCGCAGCGCATGCATGAAGGCCTGCGGGTGGCGCTGCCGGAGGAGATGGCGGGGGGCGAGGTGCTGTTTTCACCCGCGCGGGCGCTTAACGCGGAGGCTTATCCTTCCGGCGGCGCGGGCATGGTCGGCGATGCCGACGATGTGCTGCAGCTGGTGGAAGCGTTGCGCAGCGGCGGGCAGGGCATCTTGCAGCCGGACACGGTGGCGTTGCTGCGCAGTCCGCATGTGGGGGCGCAGGCGCAAACGCAAGGGCCGGGCTGGGGATTTGGTTTCGGCGGCGCGCTGCTGGTGGACGCAGAAGCGGCGCAGACGCCGCAGCATGTCGGCACGCTGACCTGGGGCGGCGTTTATGGCCACAGCTGGTTCTTTGATCCACAGGCGCAGCTGAGCGTGGTGATACTGACCAACACCGCGTTTGAGGGCATGTGCGGCCGCTATCCGCAGCAGATCCGCGATGCGGTGTATGCGGCGCTGCAGGGGTAAATAAAAAGGGCCCCGCAGGGGGCCCTTGTCAGGCTTTCAGGCGATTACTGCGCCGGTGCCGGAGCGGGTTCCGCTTCCTGCGCCGGTTCAGCGTCTTCCGCCGGGGCGCCCAGCATGGCGAACTGGCCGATGAACTCCTGCAGCGACATCTTGTTGCCGTTCAGGTCAACCTGATTGTCAGCGTAGTGGAACTTGCTCGCGATCACGCCGTCTTTCTGGGTGGTCAGCTTGAACATCTGGCCCATGGCCGCCAGGCCCTGCACTTGCTGCTGCGCCAGTTTCTGCGCGTCTTCCTCATTGTAACCCTGCAACAGAGCGGTCTTCGCGGTCACTTCGGTGGCCATCGCTTCCGGAATGGTCAGGCTGAGATCCAGCTTTTTGACCGCCTGAGCGATCACTTGATCCGGCGACTGTGCCGGGGAGGCGGCCTTGCTCGGATCGGTCATCGCCAGATCCAGCGTGAAGAGGCTCTCACCCTTGCTGTTTTTCCAGCTCAGCGGGGCGATGCTGAGGCTTGGGTTGCCTTTCAGCAGCATCGGCAGGTTCTTTTGCAGCATCTCGGAGGTCTGCTGTTCGTAGACGTCCGGATCCAGGTTCTCGCCCTGCTGCAGCAGCGCCATGGTTTGGCGGTTGTAGCTGTCGGAGAAGTCTTTCAGCGCCTTGCCGTCGACGTTGTCGATTTTCAGCGTCAGTTTACCGGCGCCGAAGTCGTTGCCCTGCACCTTGAGCGCGTCCATGGTGTAATCGATCTGGCCGCCGATGTTGCTGCTGCCTTGCTCGCCGAACTTGCTCACCAGATTGAAACCGTCCAACGCCACGGTGTCTTTACCGTCGATCGTCAGTTTGAACTGTTTCAGGGTCATCGTCTGATCGCCGAGCTTCACGCCGAACTTGCTTTCGTTGCTGTTGCCTTTCAGGTTGAAGCCCTGGAAGGTGATCTGCTCGTTTTGGCCGAATTCGTTCGGGCTGGCGAACACGATAGTGTCGCTATTGGCGTCCAGCGCGAATTTTTTCAGATCGCGGGACACGTCGGCGTCAATGGTGGCGCCGCTGAATTTCAACGAAGACTTATCCTTCTGGTAGTCCAGTGGGATAAAGTCGATGGTGGACGCGGTATCGCCGCTGTACGAGATGCGCGAATCGGCGGTAAACAGCGATTTGCCTTTGGTGGTTTCAAACAGGCCTTTCACCGCCGGGGTGTTTTCCAGCTCGGTATGCACCGACGCCATGCTCGGCAGCAGGTTGAATTTTTTCAGCTGCGCGAACGGGAACGGACCGTGATCGATGGTTTCCAGGAACGCCACTTCTTCACCGGCTTTCAGCGCCGCGTTTTCACTGGTATCCGTGCCGTCGGAACGCAGCACATAACGCACTTTACTGCTGAACAGGCCGCGCTGGTAATTTTCATAGCTCAGCTTGACGCCGGCTTTCGGCAGGTAGGCTTTCAGTTGGCCGTTGGCGTTGTCGACGACTTCGCCCATGTGCTGCTCGATCTGTTTCCCGGTGTACCAGGATGCCCCGGTCCATGCTGCGCCAAGAACGACAATGACGCTGACAGCGACTAACGATTTTTTCATAGCTCTGTTTCATCCTTTTTTCTTATCACCCTCCGTTGCGTGGGAGGGGCAAATAGGGGCCGCCAAAAAACGCCCGCAGGCGTTTAATTGTGGGGGCAGCTCTCGCTTTCAGCAAGCAATTTGCTGAAATTTATCAACGGTTAGGCCAGTTGGTTATAAACCCGGGCGATGCGGCCGCTGCCGCTGACGTTGACCGGGGATTCGAAGGCGCCGATAAAGCAGGATTCACCCGGTTTGAGCGTCAGGCGCTGCCCGGATTTTTCCAGCGTCGCTTCGCCGCTGACGCAGAACACGATAGCCGCGCTCCGCTGTGCCAGCGCCTGCGGCGCGGCGGTCAAATCGTGCAGTGAGAAGGCGAAATCTTCCACCGGGATCGGGAAGAACAGCTCGTTGCCGCGCCGCTCCGGTTGGGTCAGCAGGCCGGAAGCCGGCTGCGGGCGAAACTGCAGGTTGGCCAGCAGCTCGGGCACGTCGATAAATTTCGGCGTCAGGCCGGCACGCAGCACGTTATCCGAGTTGGCCATCACTTCCAGCGCCACGCCTTTCAGGTAGGCGTGCGGCGTTTCGGCATACAGGAACATCGCTTCGCCCGGCGCGAGCTGCACCACGTTCAGCAGCAGCGGTGAGAACAGGCCGCTGTCGTCCGGATAGAAACCGGCGATGAACCGCACGGTATCCCAGGGTTCACCCTGCTGGTTGTTGAGCGCGGCTTTCAGCACGCCGAGCGCCAGCGACTTCTGCTCGCCGCTCATCGTCAACAGGCTGGCGAACAGGGTGGACAGATGGGCGGTGTCCGGCTGCTGCAGGAAGGCGGCGATATCGTGGTGCGCGCCGGCGATAGGTTGCAGCAGGGAAACGATATCGGCCAATTCACGAAAACCGTTCATCGCCAGGAACGGCGTCAGCGCGAACACCAGCTCGGGCTTGTGATTGGGATCTTTGTAGTTGCGTTCGGCGGCGCTCAGCGGGATGCCGGCGGCGTTCTCTTTCGCGAATCCGACCTCGGCCGCCGCTTTGCTCGGGTGGACCTGGATCGACAGCGGCTGATCGGCGCACAGCACTTTAAACAGGAACGGCAACTCGCCAAAACGGCTGGCGACGTTGGCGCCCAGCTGTTTTGGCTGGTCTTCGTCGATCAGATCGCGCAGCGAACGCAGTTCACCGTCGGCGCCCGGCACGCGGGAAGGGCTCTTGGGATGGGCGCCCATCCACAGTTCGGCCATCGGCTGATTATCCGGGTTGGCGATGCCGTAAAGACGGGTCAGCGCGTCGTGGCTGCCCCAAGCGTAATTCTGTACCGCGTTGGTCATTTTTTGCATGTCGATAAACGTCCTTCTGCGTCACTGCCGCACTATTGGCAATTAACCTTCTGATTTTATACGGTTAACTCAATCTATGCCGACGACCATCATACCCTCGCGTCGGCAGGAAAAATCATGGGCGCGATCAAAACATCGCCGGATAACGTCGCGCCCGGCAACGGGGCCAAAGTATAGCGTGATAACGATCGGCGTCTCAATTGGTGCGCAGGTCTCAACGCGGCCCAGAAAATCCGTCGCAAGATTATTCTTTGGGAGAATGGGTTATTGCCGATAGCCCGCTTATCCTGCGTCATTATTTATTCTTCAGCATGTCATACTATGTCGGCTGAATTTATTTTTTACCGTCTGAGCCATTCCCTTATTATTATTTTCGCGCTGCGCCGGGCGATCACACGTCGAGCTTAAACCGGCGCGTCAGACCCCTTTACCGTAACGGCCAATGAGTCGATTTAACGAAACAAGAGGTCTGTTGCATGAAAAAACTGTTGTTGTTGTTGGGCTTTTGCACCGGCGCAGCTCAGGCGGCGGTGATTGTCGCCTATCCCTACGCGGCTCCGCGCGCCGTGGTGATCGCGCCGGCACCGATCGTCGTTGCACCCGCGCCGGTAGCGGTTCCCACCGCGATCGCACCCGTGGCGCACCCGCTGGCACTTACCGCCGGCGCGGTGGCGACCGGGGCGTATCGGCATAATGAACGGCAGGACGCCTATGACGAGATCAATCATCTGCAGCAACAACGTATCGATGAGCTCAATCATTTACAGGCGCAACGCATCAATAATTTTAATTCGCGTCATCCGCGTTAATGGCTACCCACATTTTTATTCTCCGGACTCATTTCCGGCCGTTTATTTCGGCGCGGGTTAACCGGCGGAAAATAACCGCGTCATTGATGGGTAAAAGAGATGAAACGTGCTGTGAGATAACTCTCTTAATGCGAATAGTTATTATGTCACTATACTGGGAGTGCATGCCGACGGGGGGTAGCGCGTCGGCCTAACCCTACAATTTTAGGAATTATGCTAAGGAGATCATGATGGCAGGCGTTCGTATCGAAAAAGACTCTATGGGCCCCATCGAAGTCGCGGCCGACAAGCTGTGGGGCGCGCAAACCCAGCGTTCGTTGGCACATTTCCGTATTTCCTCCGAAAAGATGCCGACCGCGCTGATCCACGCGCTGGCGTTGACCAAGCGCGCCGCCGCGCAGGTGAACGTGGATCTGGGGCTGCTGCCGGCCGAGCGGGGTGCCGCCATCATCAACGCCGCCGACGAAGTGCTGGCGGATCGTCATGCTGACCAGTTCCCGCTGTCCATCTGGCAAACCGGCTCCGGTACCCAGACCAACATGAACATGAACGAAGTGTTGGCCAATCGCGCTAGCGAGCTACTGGGCGGCGTGCGCGGTGAAGAGCGCAAGGTGCATCCGAACGACGACGTCAATAAAAGCCAGAGCTCCAACGACGTGTTTCCCACCGCGATGCACGTGGCGGCGGTGATTGCGCTGCGCGAGCACCTGATCCCCGAGCTGAAAGTGCTGCACAAGACGCTGAGCGACAAGGCCGAAGCCTACCGCGACATCGTTAAAATCGGCCGCACCCACCTGCAGGACGCCACGCCGCTGACCCTGGGGCAGGAAATCTCTGGCTGGGCGGCGATGCTGGCGCACAATCTGAAACACATCGAGGGCAGTATTCCGCACATCGCCGAGCTGGCGCTGGGCGGCACGGCGGTCGGCACCGGCCTGAATACCCATCCGGAGTACGCGGTGCGCGTCGCTAAAGCGCTGGCGGAATTGACCCATCAGCCGTTCGTCACCGCGCCGAACAAGTTCGAAGCGCTGGCGACCTGCGATGCGCTGGTGCAAGGGCATGGCGCGCTGAAAGGGCTGGCGGCTTCGCTGATGAAGATCGCCAACGACGTGCGCTGGCTGGCGTCTGGCCCGCGCTGCGGCATCGGAGAGATCTCGATCCCGGAGAACGAGCCGGGCAGCTCCATCATGCCGGGCAAAGTCAACCCGACCCAGTGTGAAGCGATGACCATGCTGTGCGCGCAGGTGCTGGGCAACGACGTGGCGGTGAACATCGGCGGGGCTTCCGGCAACTTCGAGCTGAACGTGTTCCGCCCGATGGTGATCCACAACTACCTGCAGTCGATCCGCCTGCTGGCCGACGGTATGCAGGGCTTCAACGAGCACTGCGCGGTGGGCATCGAACCGAACCGCGATCGCATTACCCAGTTGCTGAATGAATCGCTGATGCTGGTGACGGCGCTCAACACCCATATCGGTTATGACAAAGCGGCGGAAATCGCCAAGAAAGCGCACAAGGAAGGGCTGACGTTGAAAGCCGCGGCGCTGAAGCTCGGCTATCTGACCGAAGCGCAGTTCGATGAGTGGGTGCGGCCGGAAGCGATGGTCGGCAGCATGCAGAAGTAACCGCGTTCATCACCATCTCTTAACGGGGCGCGGTTGCGCCCCGTCTTTTCATGCTAATCCTTCCAGCACCGACAACAGCGCCTGCGGCTCCGGCCGCCGGGTGTAATCGGCGTGCGCTTCGGCGTAGACAATACGGCCATCGGGAGTAATGACGAACCGCGCCGGCAGCGGCAGCGTCCAGCTGTCATCCTGGTTGAACTGCGCCAGATCGAGGCCGAGCCGCTGTTGATACAGGGCGATCAGCGCGTCCGGCAGGCGGTAACGCAGGCCGAATTGAGCCGCCAGGCGATTGCCTGCATCGCTGAGCAGCGGAAAGGTGAGATCGTGATCGCGCGCGGCCTGGCGGTTATGCACCGCGCTCTGCGGTGAAATGGCCACGAGCTGCGCGCCGTGATGCGTGATGGCGGGGAGTGCGGCCTGCAGCGCCTGCAGATCGAGCGTACAGTAAGGGCACCAGACCCCGCGATAGAAACTGATGACCAGTGGGCCCTTCGCCAACAGCGCCGCGGAAGAGCATGGCCGGTTTTCGCTGTCCGGTAGGATAAAGCCGGGCGCGGCGTCGCCGACCGTCAGCGCGCATTCGGTAATGCCCGACGCGATCTGCGCCTGGATCGCCTCACGCATCAGCGCGTGATCTTGCGCCGCGAGTTTGAACGGCAGTTGGTCGGTTTCGAATGCCACTTTGAAGGCATCGAGTTTGTCTTGCAGTGTCATGCGTTCTCCTGATGGGAATGAGGGGGAGCGCTCATCTTGCCCATTCCTAAATGGCGCGTGTAGACTGCAATAAATGCTAACCGTTATTCCATCAAGGAATGTCATGGGTAAATTTGCCGATTACGAAACCTATGCCTGCGTTTACGAGAGCGGTTCCTTTACCGCGGCAGCGCGGCGGCTGCACGTGGGGCAGCCGGCAGTCTCAAAAGCGGTGGCGCGGCTGGAACAGCAGCTCGGCACGCGCCTGATGCTGCGCTCGACCCACGGCCTGCAGCCGACGGATGCGGGACAGCAGCTGTATCAACGCACCCGACGTATCCTTAACGAGCTGGCGGAGACCGAAGCGCTGGTGCAGAGCGCTGGCGAGACCCTGAGCGGCCGGCTTCGGGTCGCTTCGGCGGCGGTGTTCGCCCGCATCGTTCCCTTGCCTGATTTGACGGCGTTTATGCGCGCCAATCCGCGGTTGAACGTCGATCTGCTGCTGGATGACGGCAATTTGTCGCTGATTGAAGAGGGCATCGATATTGCCCTGTGTATTGGCGAATTGGAGGATTCCGGCTTTACCGCCCGCAAGCTGGGTGAGGTAAAGCAATGCGTGATCGGCACGCCCGGCTATTTTGCCGCTGCCGGTATGCCGCAGCGGCCGGAAGATCTGTTGCAGCATGAGATGGTGATTTACCATCACCGTGGCGGCGGC
The DNA here is from genome assembly GCF_051803255.1 of Serratia bockelmannii. Classification (NCBI taxonomy): domain Bacteria; kingdom Pseudomonadati; phylum Pseudomonadota; class Gammaproteobacteria; order Enterobacterales; family Yersiniaceae; genus Serratia; species Serratia bockelmannii. Next base: position 2,335,015 of record NZ_CP196512.1, read on the forward strand.
GAGCAGTGGCGCTTCAGCCGTGGAGAGGAACAGCGCACGCTGCGGCTGCCAGGGCGCATGCGGGTCAACGCGGCGGAGTGCGTGCGCGAGCTGGTGATGGCGGACTTCGGTGCTACCGTCGCCAGCGAAGGCATGTTTCGCAACGAGCTGCAAAGCGGGGCGGCGATTGCGGCCTTAGCGGACTGGCAACTGCCGCCGCTGGCGCTGTGGGCGGTGTTCCCCGGCGGCCATTTCGTTTCGGCCAAGGCGCGGGCCTTTGCCGATTTTGTCCAAACCGCGTTATGCAGGGAGCCGTGATATGTCGCGCGCACAACGTTTACTCGATCTGATGCAGCTGCTGCGCAGCCACCGTTATCCGGTGGCGGGCCATGCGCTGGCGCAGACGCTGGGCATCAGCATGCGCACGCTGTACCGCGATATCGCCACGCTGCAGCAGCAGGGGGCGGAGATCGCCGGCGAGGCGGGCGTCGGTTATGTGCTGCGCCCCGGCTTCATGCTACCGCCGCTGATGTTCTCGCAGGCGGAGACAGAAGCACTGGTGCTGGGGATGCGCTGGGTCAGCCGCCACGGCGACAGTCAGCTGGCGAGTGCGGCGGGCCAGGCGCTGGCCAAGATCGCTGACGTGCTGCCGCCGGCACTGCGGGAGGAGCTTGAGGCCAACACGCTGTTGATAGCGCCGGTTCAGGCGCCGCCGGTGGCGGATGAGCTGCGGGTGCTGATCCGTGACACCATCCGCCGCGAGCGCAAGCTGCATATCGACTATCTTGACCTGGCGGGGCAGCGCAGCGAACGCCTGCTGTGGCCCTTTGCACTGGGTTTTTTCGACCAGTTCCAGATGTTGGTCGCCTGGTGCGAGTTGCGCCAGGCCTTTCGTCATTTTCGCCTCGATCGCATCCAGGCCGCCACGCAGTTGGAACCGCGCTATCCGCGCGGACGGCGGCGGCTGCTGAAAGAGTGGCGCCTCAGCGAGGGCATTGCGGAGCAATAGCGGCACGCTGCTGCCATAAACTGTCAGTCGCGCGCCTTAGTCTGTGCCTATCGGGAACCGGCCGGTTCCCATCATCCAGAGGACAGACCGATGACCCTTCCCAGCATGACCCTGCTTTACGTCGACAATCCGCTGAACAGTGCCGCCTTTTATCAACGTTTACTGGGACAGGCGCCGGTAGAGCTTTCTCCCGGCTTCGCCCTGTTTGTGCTCAACAACGGCTTCAAGCTGGGGATGTGGGCCAAACAGGGGGTAAAACCCGCTGCCACGTTGACCGGCGGCGGCGGTGAGCTGGGCTTCTTGTGCCAGGATCCGCATGAGGTCGAAGCGCGCTATAACCAGTGGCGCGAACTCGGGCTGCCTATCGAGCAAACGCCGACCGAGATGGAATTCGGTTACACCTTCGTCGCGCGGGATCCGGACGGCCATCGCCTGCGAGTATATGCCCTCAGCGAGTAGCGTCATCGGCATACAGGTGCAAGCGCGGCACCAGCAGCCGCAGCGGTCGGGCGTCGGGTTTGTAACGGTGTTTCACCGCGTCGACGTCGTAGTTGAGCAGCTCGCCAATCTTCGGCACTGCGGCGCCGCTCTCTACCTGACACAGGGCGATCAGCGGCAGCGGGCAGGGGTGCTGCACCTGCTTTTGCTGCTGCTGATACCACACGCGGGCGATAGGTTGTACTTTGACCGGCCGCTTGATTTTCAGCGTCGCGTACTGCGGCAGACGGCTGACATCGTCTATTTCGCGGCTGACCAGGGCGGCCCACTGTTCACGGCTGTGCGGCGGCACCGCGCGGCCGGCTTTCAGGCTTTTCTCCAGCTGCGCCAGGATGTCGTCCCGCTTGACGTTTTTGATGATGTGCTTGTTGGCCCAGCCGAAGCGCACCGAGTCGGGGTTGGTCAGGGCGGTGAGGGTGCGGTAGGCGCTGAGGGTAATCAGCCCGTGCAGATGGGTGTGTACGAACTCGAAACGCTGCTCCGGCGCCAGACCGGAATCGACGGTGATAATCTGCTCCAGTTCGCCCTTCAGGCGGTTGATCAGCGCCAGCTGCGCCTGCAGCGCCTGATACTCCGGTTGCTCCACCGCCAGACAGATAACGCCGGGCAGCCGCACGGCGGCCTTGCTGCTGACATTCTCCCGGTTATGGTGGATGAACAGCCGCTGATAATGCTCCAGCGCCAGATCGCGCGCCGCTTGTCCCACGTGCTGTTCGACCGCGATATGCGAGATAGCCTGATGTTCCTGGCCTTTTTCAACCTCCGGCAGGCTGAACACCCGCGCTGCCAGCAAGCGCAGCGGGGTGATCTGCTGCTGCAACGCGCCGAGCGCCTGCTCCAGTTCGTTAAAGCAGGCATTCATTCGGCCAATCACATCGTATCTGCTCATCGTACGCTCCTATTTTAGTTACAACATACTATAGGAGAGTAGCAGGCTGGGGGCAACATCGGCGATGGGGAAATACTCGGCTTAACTGCCCGCCCGGCTTACCAGGGGGAAATAGGGCGGGTAGCAGGGGGAATTCTCTCGCTCGTCTGCCACACATGCGGGTAAGCGTGATTGTCGAAAATAAACCTGGTCTTCTTATGGTTTTGATTCATGGATGAATTTTTTCCCGCTCGTTTATTTTTTGTTTAGTCCATTTCTCGTTTGCCGTTGTCCAATCGCTGGAACAAACAGAATGGCAGGACGCTATGAGCCCTTGGGGTTATCTTTTCTTCTGTCATTAACGGGTGCTTTAACAGGAGGTTTACTGTGGATATTAAACAGAAAGTCAAAAACATGACGCTGGAAGAGAAGATCGGGCAAAAAATCATGCTGGATTTTCGCTACTGGGATCGGAACGGTAGCAGCAATCAGGATATGACCGTTCCCGATGAAGCCATTGGCAAGCTGATCGCCGATAACCACGTGGGCGGGGTGATCCTGTTTACCAATAATCTGAAAGACAAGCAGCAGATCAACACGTTGACGGCTTGGTATGCCGCGATGAAAACGCACGCCGGCATTCGCCTGTTTATTGGCACGGACAACGAGGGCGGTAACGTTTTCCGGTTGCCGCGCGGCGACTACGCCTCATTTCCCGGCAATATGGCGCTGGCGGCGGCGATTGAGGGCGGTGCGGATAAACAGCTCGCCGTTGAACAAGGCAAACTGATGGCCCAGGATATGCGCGCGTTGCATATCAACACCAACTTTGCCCCGGTCGTGGACGTCAACACCAACCCGTTCAACCCGGTGATTAACGTTCGCGCCTTCAGCGATGATAAGAACACCGTGTCCCGCCTGGCCGAGAAAATGGTTGCGGGGATGAAGCAGCAAGGGCTGATCACCGCTTACAAACACTTCCCTGGCCATGGCAGCACCTCCACCGACTCGCATACCGGTTTGCCGCGCGTCGATCGTACGCGGGAAGAGGCGTTTGCCATCGATATCGCGCCTTACAAACAGGCCATTGACCGCTGTGCGGCGCCGGACATGGTCATGACCGCGCATATTCAGTACCCCGCGCTGGATAACCGCCAGATCGACACCCGCAGCGGAGAAAAAATCACGGTGCCGGCCACCATGTCGTATGAAATTCAGACCCGCATCCTGCGCAATGAGTTGGGGTATGCCGGCGTAACGATTTCAGACGCGCTGGATATGGGCGCGATTGCTGAGCACTTCACCCAACAGGGGGCGGCTGAAAACGTCTTTGCCGCCGGGGTGGATATCGCCCTGATGCCTGTCAGCATCGCGTCGCCGGCCCAGGCTAACCTGCTGCCGGACCTGATTCGTTACCTTGCGGACCGGGTGAAAACAGGGCATCTCAGCGAGGCCGATATCGATGCTTCGGTCGAGCGCATTTTGCGCCTGAAATTACGCCATGGCCTGATGGGGCATAGCGATAAACCTTGTTCCAACGACGTCGCGTTGTCAGCGCACAAGCTGGAAAAGCGCATTGCCGATCGCTCCATTACCGTGGTTATCAACCGTCACAGCCTGCTGCCGTTGAAAGACAAGGCGCTGCGTTATTTTATCCTGACCCCGTGGGGTGAGCAGGCCAAAGGCATCGCTAACGTGATGGCACAGGAAGGCTACCAGAACGTCGTTGCCGCGAAGGAAACGGAACTGAGCGATGCTCAGGTCAGGGCGCATATTGCCGATTGCGACGTGTTCCTGCTCGGCACGCTTTCGACCCGCTTTACGCCTGCTGAACAGGATGGGGTCATTACCTCCGCAACCGGAGCGAGTAATGACAGCATCCCTTATCCGGGCTGGTTGAAATACGCCGCCGAACAGGGGAAAAAGCGCGTTCACCTCTCACTGCGCGCACCTTACGATATCGTGAACTATGCCGCAGACGTGGAGGCGGCCGTCGCCACCTATTCTTACTACGGGTATGACAGCGGCGTGTGGCGCGGTCCCTCGATGATATCTCTGGCACAGGTGCTGACGGGAAAAATCACACCGCACGGAAAACTGCCGGTCAACACCTGGCATGACTACGATGTGGAGACCAACACGGGCAAGATCGCATTCCCTCGCGGGACTGGGCTGAGCTGGTAATGGGACAAGTACCGGCGTCGTCAGAAAGGGCGACGCCGGCAGCTTGCTCGCGTTGAGAAAGCGGGCGGTTTCTTGCTCTGCACGAAACGACATGGGATAACCGTCACTCACGGAAGGAGAATATTTATGCCGACAGGCGCAACAAAACTAGGCGGATGGCTGTTGATGGCCGCCATGCTGGGCGTGAGCGGATGCGCCAAGCCCCCCGAACCGGAGAAACCTGCACAGCCGACACCGCCGGTTACACCGATGCGGGGCATCTGGCTGGCCACGGTCATTGGCTTGGACTGGCCGCCGGCGGCCTCCCTGAAAGCGGAAACGGCGCAAGAGCGGGTGCGCCTGCAGCAGCAGGGGCTGACGGACGCACTGGACGACATGGTGAAAACCGGGATTAACACGGTGTATTTTCAGGTTAAACCGGACGGAACGGCCCTGTGGCGTTCTGACATCTTGCCTTGGTCTGAGGTCTTGACCGGCACCGTGGGCCAGGATCCGGGTTATGATCCGCTGGCCTTTATGCTGCAAGAAGCGCACCGGCGCGGCATCAAAGTGCATGCCTGGCTGAACCCTTATCGGGTTTCCATGAATACCCGACAGCAAACGATTGATGCACTTAATCAGACGTTGCAGTCCCCGCCGGCCAGCGTCTATGCGCTGCATCCTGACTGGATCCGCACGGCCAACGACCGCTTCGTGCTCGATCCTGGCTTACCCGACGTGCGCAACTGGATCACTGGCGTGGTGGCTGAAATAGTCAAAAACTATGATGTCGATGGCATTCAATTTGACGATTATTTCTATTACGAAACGCCGCAATCGCCGCTGGATGATGGGAAGACGTATCGCGCCTACGGCAAAGGGTTTGCAGACAAAGCCGCCTGGCGCAGGGACAACACGCTGCAATTGATAAAACAGGTTTCAGCCACCGTCAAAGCGTTGAAACCCGCGGTTGCGTTTGGCGTCAGCCCGGCGGGCGTATGGCGAAACAAAGCGGACGATCCTGCCGGCTCGGCGACGCGGGCAGGGGCGCCATCGTACGATACGGCCTATGCCGATACGCGCCAGTGGGTAAAACTGGGGCTGCTCGACTATATCGCACCACAGCTGTATTGGCCTTTTGATCGTGAAATTGTCCGCTACGACGTGCTGGCCAACTGGTGGGCCGAGGTGGTGAAAGGCACGCCGGTTCGGCTCTATGCCGGGGTGGCGCTGTATAAAGTGGGCACGCCATCGGCCAGCGAGCCGGCCTGGACCGTCGATGGCGGCGTTCCCGAGCTGAAAAGGCAGTTGGATCTCAACGAGAGCCTGCCGGGGATGGGGGGAACCATCCTGTTCCGGCAACGCTATCTGACCGAGCCGCAAACGGATAAGGCCGTGGAGTACCTGCGCACCCGCTGGAAAACCGGTCAATAACCACAGGCACTGGCAGGACGAGCCGCGGCAAATCGCCGCGGCTTTTTCTTTTCAAAGACGAGCGGCTTCCGGCAGGCGTTTCAGGTAATGCACCACCAGCAGCGCCAGCAACAGCATCAGGCTGATAAACGCCGCTACGCCATTCCAGCCAAAGCTGTGCCAGAACACGCCGCCGAGGGTGCCGGCCACGCTGGAGCCGACGTAATAGCAGAACAGATACAGCGACGACGCCTGGCCTTTGGCGCGGCGCGCACGGCGGCCAATCCAGCTGCTGGCCACCGAGTGGGCGGCGAAGAAACCGGCGGTGAACAGCATCATGCCGATAAAGATCGCCGGCACCTGCGGTAGCGCGGTAATCAGGATCCCGATCAGCATAATCACGATTGACGCCAGCAGCACCGGGCCACGTCCGAAGCGTGAGGTGAGCGCGCCGGCCTTGGGCGAGCTGTAGGAACCGGTGAGGTACACCACCGACAGCAGGCCGACAATCGCCTGGCTCAGGTGGTAAGGATCCGCCAGCAGGCGATAGCCGATATAGTTGAACAGGGTGACGAAGCTGCCCATCAGCAGGAAACCTTCCGCGAACAGCAGCGGCAGGCCCTTATCGTGCCAATGCAGCTTGAAGTTGATCAGCAGGGTGCGCGGGCGCAGCGAGCTGGCGCGAAAATGCCGCGAGGCAGGCAGGATACGCCAGAACATGCAGGCGGCGGCGAGGGCGAACAGGCCGATGACCCCGAGCGATACGCGCCAGGAGAAGAAGTCGGTCAATACCCCGGTCACCAGGCGGCCGCTCATGCCGCCGATCGAGTTGCCGCTGATGTACAGCCCCATAGAGAAGGCGACGAAGCTGGGATGGATCTCTTCGCTGAGATAGGTCATGCCGACCGCCGCCACGCCGCTCAGCGACAGGCCGATCAGCGCTCGCATCAGCAAAATGCCGTGCCAACTGGTCATAAAGGCGCAGATCAGCGTGCAGACCGCCGCCAGCAGCAGCGCTACCACCATCACCGATTTACGGCCGATGGCGTCTGACAGCGGCCCGGTGAACATCAGGCCGATCGCCAGCAGGCCGGTAGAGACCGAAAGCGACAGGCTGCTTTCCGCCGGCGATACGCCGAAGTCTTGCGACAGCACCGGCAGGATCGGCTGCACGCAGTAGAGCAGCGCGAAGGTTGCCAGCCCGGCGGAAAACAGCGCCAGCGTTACGCGCATAAACTGCGGCGTGCCGCGTTCGATATAGGGGAGTTTGTTGTTGAGGGTGGAACGTTTTACGTTTGGCGCAGCGGCCGCGTCATCGTTGGCGGCCAGCGTCGACGGCATCACGGCCGCAGAACGCACAGGGGTTGTCACAGCGTTTCCTTACCGAACTTCGGGGAGATAAACAGACACTTTGCAGATAACAAAATGATAGGGAGTGGCGAATTTTTTGTCTAATATATTAATAATTCAAATTAAGACGTTTTAAATATGAATATCGAGCTGAGACACCTGCGTTACTTTATTGCCGTGGCGGAAGAGCTGCATTTTGGCCGTGCCGCCGAGCGGTTGCGGATCTCCCAGCCACCGCTCAGCCAGCAAATCCAGGCGCTGGAAGAGATGGTCGGCGCGCGGCTGCTGGCGCGCAACAACCGCAACGTCAGTTTGACCCAGGCCGGGGAAATGTTCCTCAAAGAAGCCTACCAGGTGCTCGATCAGGTCGGGCGCGCGGCGGAAAAGGCGGCGCGTCTGGATCGTGGCGAACTGGGGGAAATGACCATCGGCTTTACCTCTTCCGCGCCCTTTATCGGCGTGGTGGCGCGCAGCCTGCGCACCTTTCGTCAGCAATCCCCGCAGGTGCATATCAAAATGCGCGAAATCAACACCAAACAGCAGATCGAACCGCTGTTGAACGGTGAGCTGGATCTGGGGGTGATGCGCAACACGCGGCTGCCGGAAGCGCTGCACTATCAGCTGTTGCTGCGCGAACCGCTGGTGGCGGTGGTGCCGGAGGGGCATCCGCTGGCGGAAACGCCCGGCGGCGCGCTGCGTTTTCAACACCTGGCGCAGGAGCCGTTCGTGTTCTTCTCGCGCGAAGTGGGCACCGCGCTGTATGACGAAATTCTGCTGCTGCTCGGCAAGGCCGGCATTACTCCCTATATCACCCAGGAAGTGGGGGAAGCGATGACCATCATCGGGCTGGTCTCCGCCGGGTTGGGGGTGTCGATTTTGCCAGCGTCATTCGCCCGAGTGCGAGTGGACGGCGTGCGCTATTTGCCGCTGGCGGAGCCGGACGCCACCACCGAAGTTTGGCTGGTTCATCACCGCCGCCGGCCGCTGACCGCCGCGGCGCAGGCGCTGATGGCGTTGATGCTGAAATGACGTTGAGGTTGGGCAAATAAAAATCAATTCACGCTGAAATTGCGAGGAATTTGTGCAGCAAATCACATAACGAATCAAATAGTTGACGCTGTATGACAAAAGCCCCACCATAACCCCTAGTCTTTATTTAGAAGCGCGAAAAATAGTAGGAGCCGGTTTGTGATTGCGGTTGGGCAGCCTGGGCATATCGATCAAATCAAGCAGACCAATGCGGGGGCGGTTTATCGGCTAATCGATCAGCTGGGCCCGATTTCGCGTATCGAACTGTCAAAACGCGCACAGCTGGCGCCCGCCAGCATCACCAAGATCGTGCGCGAACTGCTGGAAGCCCATCTGGTCAAGGAAACCGAGTACCAGGAAATCGGCAGCCGGGGCCGCCCGGCGGTGGGGCTGGTGCTGGACACCGAGGCTTGGCATTACCTTTCCGCCCGTATCAGCCGCGGCAGCATCACGCTGGCGCTACGCGATCTCAGCAGCAAACTGGTGGTGGAGGAGTTGCTGCCGCTGGCGGCCGAACACCCTGAACCGCTGCTGAAACGCATCCTGACCGAAGTCGACCAATTCTTTATCCGCCACCAAAGCAAGCTGGAGCGGCTGACGGCGATCGCCATCACGCTGCCGGGCATGATCGACGTGCAGTCCGGCGTGGTGCACCGCATGCCGTTTTACGACGTGCTGGAGATGCCGCTCGGCCCGGCGCTGGAAACCCGCACCGGCCTGCCGGTTTACCTGCAGCATGACATCAGCGCCTGGACCATGGCCGAGGCGCTGTATGGCGCCTCGCGCGGCAGCCAGAACGTGATTCAGGTGGTGATCGACCACAACGTCGGCGCCGGGGTGATCACCGGCGGCCACGTGCTGCACGCCGGCAGCCACAGCGTGGTGGAGATCGGCCACACCCAGGTCGATCCGTACGGCAAACGCTGCTATTGCGGCAACCACGGCTGCCTTGAAACCGTAGCCAGCATCGAGAACATCCTGGAGATCGCCCAGCAGCGGCTGAGCGGTTCGATGAGCTCCAGCCTGCACGGCGCGCCGCTGACCGTTGAATCGCTGTGCGACGCCGCGCTGGCGGGCGATCAGCTGGCGCGGGACATCATTCTCGGCGTCGGCCACAGCGTGGGGCGCATTCTGGCGATCATGGTCAACCTGTTCAATCCGGAGAAGATCCTGGTGGGCTCGCCGCTCAACCGCGCGGCGGAGATCCTGCACCCGGCCATCGCGTCCTGCATTCGCCAGCAGGCGCTGCCGGCCTACAGCGAGCAGGTCAAGGTCGAATCCACGCAGTTCTTCAATAAGGGCACCATGCCCGGCGCCGCGCTGGTGAAAGAGGCGCTGTACAACGGTTCGCTGCTGGTGCAATTGCTGCAAGGCTAACATCAGAACTTCTTATTAATCCCGCAAAAGATTGAGCTACCTCAAGCCCCTACGTGGCAGCATCCCCTAGAATTTTTCCGAAAGACTTCTTCGCCGCCGATGCGGCGACACATTGTTAACGGGGCATTCTGGGGCATTTTATTCATGTTGAAGCGTTTATTTGTGACAGGCACGGATACCGACGTCGGTAAAACCGTGGTTTCCCGCGGGTTGATGCAGGCTCTGGCCGCCGAAGGCCGTTCAGTGGCCGGCTACAAGCCGATCGCCGCGCGCTGCCAGGAAACCAGCGAGGGCATCCGCAATAAAGACGCTTTGGTGTTGCAGGCATCTTCAACCTTGCCGCTGTCCTACGAGGAGATCAACCCCATCACTTGTCTGGATGAGGTGTTTCACGCGCATGCGACCGAGGATATCAACTATGGCCTGATGAGCAGCGGCCTGCGGGATCTGTCCGCCAAAGCCGATACGGTGGTGGTGGAGGGCAGCGGCGGCTGGCGCGTGCTGATGAACGATCTGCGGCCGTACGCCGAATGGGTGGTGCAGGAGCAACTGCCGGTGGTGCTGGTGGTGGGCATCAAGCTGGGCTGCGTCAGCCACGCGCTGCTGACCGCGCAGTCGATCATCAACGACGGCCTGCCGCTGCTGGGCTGGGTGGCCAACCGCATCAATCCGGGGTTGGCGCACTACGCCGAAACCATCACGGCGCTGCAGCAGCGCATTTCCGCGCCGCTGCTGGGTGAAATTCCGTATCTGCCGCGCGCGGAGCAGCGCGAACTGGCGCACTACCTCGATATTTCCACGTTGCTGTAGCCCATTCAGGCACAGAACGTCGCCAACAATCGGGCGGCGATCAACAGGCCCAGCCCATACACCGTGTGGGTGAGCAGGCTGAGGAGCCGCGCTCTGCGCGGATTGGCGGTTTTCGCCGCCGCCACGCCAAAGCCCAGCGCGGGCTGCATCACCAGAAACGGCGCCGCCAGGCTTAGCCAGCCGCTCAACAGCGCGATGCGCGGTTCCGGCGCCGCATACCACTCGATGCCCGCCAAACCGAGCGGGATAAAGGCGAACGCCAAGCCGATGGCGTAGTGCAGTATCCAGCCGATTTTTCTCTCACCCTGGCGCGGCGGCGCCGTGACGATGGTGGCGTGAAACCAGCGGCCGTCGAACATGCCGAGAAACCAGCGGCCCACCAGCGCGTAATCGAGGGAAGGGATGCCGAAGCGCCGCTTCAGCAGCAACGCCCACAAATCCATGCAGAGGGTGGCGCCGGCGCCGGTTAACAGGATGCGCACTAACATATCGGGGGTCATACGGGTGTCCTTAACTCAGTGACGTGATAATGTGCGCACAGTGTGCAACTTAAAGTCGGCTTCAAGTCAATGGCAAAAGAACTGGATATCGGCGCGGTGGCGCGCCTGAGCGGAGTCGCGCCTTCTGCGCTGCGGCATTACGAGAAAAAGGGGCTGATTGCGTCGATAGGCCGCCACGGTTTGCGCCGTCAATACGCCGCCGGGGTGCTCGATCAACTGCGGCTGATTGCGCTCGCACGCCTGGCCGGCTTTACGTTGGATGAGATGAGTGCCTTGTTTGACGAACGGGGCCAAATCGCGATCGATCGCGGGCTGCTGGCGGCGCGGGCGGATGAGCTTGATCGCCATATCCAGCGCCTGATGCAGGTGCGCGATGGGCTGCGGCACATGGTCGATTGTCCTGAACCCGAGCACCTGCAGTGCCCGCAGTTCAGGAAAATATTGCAGCAGGGTGAGTTCTAAGCCTCGCGTTTGGGCGGCGGCGCCGTGTGGTACACCGACACCGGTCGCAGGCCGCGCGACACGGTGGTGGCGATCACGCAGGCCAGCAGAATGCCGGGCAGCAGCGCGTATTCGCCGGTCATTTCAAACACCATCAGCGCCGCCATGATCGGCGCATGGGTGGTGGCGGCCAGCAGGGTAGCCATGCCGGTCAGCGCCAGCAGCAGCGGCACCGCCGCATCCATGCCCGGCCACAGGCCAAACAGCTGACCGATGATCGAGCCGAGCGCGGCGCCGACGAACAGCGTCGGGGTGAAGACCCCGCCGGGTGCGCCCGACCCGCTGCTGGCAAGGATTGCCAACAGTTTACATACCAGGATCGCCCCCAGCAGCAACACCCCCGGTGGCGCAATCAGCAGCGCCTGTACCACGCTGTAACCGTTGCCCCACACCTGTGGGAACAGCAGCGAAAGCAGCCCGACGATCAGGCCGCCCAACGCCAGCTGCAACGGCGGCTTCAACCGCAGCGATCGGAACGCGCGGCCGGTGGCGGTCATCAGCCATAAAAACAGCGGCCCGCCGGCGCCGGCCACCACGCCGACCAGCGCCATCAGCAGATATTGCGTCGGCAGGGGGGCCGCGAGTGGCGTCACCAGATAGAGCGGCGCCTGACCGCCGTTGAGCAGGTTGGTCATCAGCAGGGCGCTCACTGCGGCGATCACCACCGGGCCGAGCGAGGCCAGCATCAGGGTGCCGAACAGGATCTCGGCGATAAACAGGCTGCCCGCCAGCGGCGCATGATAGGCGCTAGCCATCCCGGCGGCGGCAGCGCAGGCCACCCACAGTTTCCATTCTTTCTCGTGCGTAAAACGCTGGGCAAACAACGAGCCCACCAGCGCCGCCAGCAGGATCATCGCGCCTTCGCGGCCGATGGCGCTGCCGCTCGACACCACCAGCAGCGACGCCAGACACTTCACCAGACTGGCGCCGGTATCCAGCTTGCCGTTACCGGTCTCAATCGCTTCCATATAGTCGGTGGGCGCAGCCGGACGCTGGTGGCGGTAGCGCTGGTGAATATACAGCAGCAGGCCCGCCGCCAGACCGCCCAGCGCGGGCGTCAGCGCGCGTCGCCAGCCGGGCAGCGCGGCGGCGGCGGCCACCAGGCTGCCGTCGGCATTGCCGAGCAGCAGCCACTCGAGGCCAATCATCGAACGGTGGAACAGCCACACCGCCAGGGCGGCGGCGACGCCGATAAACACGGCGATAAGCAGGCTGCGCAGCAGGGCGCGATAGTGGTGCAGGTGGACCAATCTTTTCATGCGTGGGCGGCGTCGTGAGAAAAATCAAAGGGTCATCAGCGCATTGTGCTTGGCGCTCCGGCCGATGACCAGTGAATCTTTAGCAAACTGCGGCTTAGGCGGGGCGGCGAGCGCCCCGGCGGGGGTTATTGCGGCGTCAACACCCGGCGCGTGCGGCCGGAGCTGAGGTAGTCGGCGATATAATCCTGCGAGATTTCGCCGCTGTAGCGGCCGTCTTCATCGACGATCGGCATCCAGGAGGTGTTGTGCTCGTACAGTTTCGACAGCACCACGCGCAGGTTCTCCTCCGCACGGGCGGTGACGCGGAAACGGTGCAGGCTGTCGGCGCAGACCCCGGGCGCGCCGCGCGCCTCACGGCGTTTGACGTATCCCAACGGTTTGCCGTCGGCATCCACCACCGTCACCGAGCGGGCGTCGATATCGTCCATCAGACCGAACGCCTCCACTAGCGGCGTCTCCCGGCGCACCGTCACCGTTTCCTGTTGATCGGCCACGTCGCCGGCCTGCACCAACAGCAGGCGCTTCAGCGTGCGATCCTGGCCGACAAAGGACGCGACGAAGTCGTTCGCCGGGCGCGCCAGCAGCTCATCGGCGCTGGCGTTCTGCACGATTTTGCCCTGGCGGAACACCGCGATGCGATCGCCGAGCTTCAGCGCTTCGTCGATGTCGTGGCTGACCAGCATCACGGTCTTTTTCAGCTGGCGCTGCATGTCGAGAAACTCGTTCTGGATGGTTTCGCGGTTGATCGGGTCTACCGCGCCGAAGGGCTCATCCATCAGCAGCACCGGCGGATCGGCGGCCAGCGCGCGGATCACGCCGATGCGCTGTTGCTGCCCGCCGGACATCTCTTTCGGGTAGCGGTGCAAAAAGCGCTTGGGATCCAGCGCCACCATGCTCATCAGCTCCTCGGCGCGATCGTGGCAGCGTTTTTTGTCCCAACCCAGCATGCGCGGCACTACGGTGATGTTCTCCTCGATGGTCATGTTGGGGAACAGACCGATCTGCTGGATGACGTAGCCGATTTTGCGGCGCAGGCTGACGGTATCCAGCACGCTGGTGTCTTCGCCATTGATCAGAATGGTGCCGCCGGTGGGTTCGATCAGGCGGTTGATCATCTTGAGCGTGGTGGTTTTGCCGCAGCCGGAAGGGCCGAGCAGCACGCAGATTTCGCCTTCCGGCACGTCCAGATTGATGTTGTCGACGGCGTTGAACGGCGTGCCGTTCTTCTGCATGAACTGTTTGGTCAGATTTTCCAATTTAATCATGAACGGATCCCCTTGGGCGTTAGCGCAATTTGCAAGCGGTGCAATAACCAATCGAGGACGATCGCCAGCAGGCTGATCATCACGGCGCCGGTAATCAACTGGCGGATGTCGCTGCTGCTGATGCCGTTGAGCAGCAGCAGGCCGAGACCGCCGGCGCCGATCACCGCGGCGATCGCCATCACGCCGATATTCATCACCACGGCGGTGCGAATGCCGCCGAAAATCACCGGCAGCGCCACCGGGATCTCTACCCAGCGCAGGCGTTGCCAGAACGTCATGCCGATGCCGCGGCCGGCTTCGCGCAGCCCGCCGGGCAGGTTGTCGAGCGCGGTGTGGGTGTTGCGCACGATCGGCAGCAGCGAGTAGAGGAACACCGCGGTGATCGCCGGGACGTAGCCGATACCGTGGCCGATTAAGGAAAACAGCGGGATCATCAGCCCGAACAGGGCGATGGAGGGCACGGTGAGCACCAGCGTGGCTAGGCTCAGCACCGGCGTCGCCAGCCATTTGTGGCGGACGATCAGCACGCCGAGCGGCACGCCGATCAGGATCGCCAGGCCGACGGCGACGCCGACCAGCAGCAGGTGCTCCAGCGTCAAGCCGGCGATATAGGCCCAGTTTTGCCAGGCGTAAAGTACAGTATTCATCACATGCCTCCCTAAATCAGGCCGCGCTGCTTGAGGAACGCATCGGCGACCTGTTGCGGCGTCTGGTAGTCGATATCCACCTTAGCGTTCAGCTCGGTGATCACCTGATTGTTGAACTGTTTCGACAGCGTGTTCAGCGCCGCTTCCAGCCCCGGCGTGTTTTGCAACACCTCGGCGCGCACCACCGGCGTGACCGCATAGCTCGGGAAATAGCCCTTGTCGTCTTCGAGCACCTGCAGATCGAAGCCTTTCACCCGGCCGTCGGTGGTGTACACCAGCCCGGCATCGACGAAGCCGTCGCGGATGGCGTTGTAGACCAGGCCGGGGTCCATTTGGCGGATTTGCGGGCGATCGAGCGGCATGTCGTACAGCGCCTGCATCGGCTTCAGGCCGTCCGAGCGGCCGGCGAACTCCAGATCCAGCCCCAGCAGCCAGTTGTGTTTAGGGTCGGTTTTACGCACCTGCTCCACTTTGGCCACCAGCTGCGACATCGTGCGGATCTGCTCTTTTTCCGCGCGCTGTCGCTGCATGGCGAAGGCGTAGGTGTTGTTCATGTCCGCCGGCTGCAGCCAAACCAGCCCGAGTTTGGCGTCGAGCTTTTTCACCGTGTCGTAGGTTTCCTGCGGCGACATGCGCTTATTGATGTGGTTAAAGATGATCAGCGAGGTGCCGGTGTATTCCCAGGTCATGTCGATCTGTTTGTTGATCATCGCGTTGCGGGTGATCACCGTGGCCAGATTGGTCTTGGGTTCGACCTGAAAACCTTTGGTCCGCAGGTATTGCACGGTGATTGCCGACAGAATGCGCTGTTCGGTAAAGTTCTTGCTCGCCAGCGTCAGCGGGGCGGCCCAGGCGGCCGCGCCGGTCATCAGCAAGGAGAGCAGCAGCGCGTGGCGGAGTCGTTGTAACCATCGAGTCATCGCGTTTCTCCCATCAGGATGCGGTGTGCGGGCTGAGCCGGCGGCCGAGACCGGCCAGCGCCAGATCGAGCAGCAGGGCGATCAGCGCGGTGGCGGCGGCGCCGAGGATCAGCGTCGGGAAGTCGTTCAGGTAGATGCCGGGGAAGATCAGCTCGCCGTAGCTGCTGGCACCGATCAAAAACGCCAGCGGCGCGGTGCCGACGTTAATCGCCATCGCGATGCGCACCCCGGCGAAGATCACCGGTAGCGCGTTAGGGAGTTCAACCTGGCGCAGCCGCTGCCCGGCGGTCATGCCAATACCGTTGGCGGCCTCGACCAGCGCCGGCGGCACCGAACGCAGGCCGGCATAGGTATTGCGCACGATGGGCAGCAGCGAGGCGAGGAACAGTGCCACTACCGCCGGCCGATCGCCGATGCCGATGATTACCATCGCCAGCGCCAGCACCGCCAGCGGCGGCAGGGTGTTGCCGACGTTAAAGATCTGCATCACGTGCTCCGCCCAGCGGCGGGCGAAGGGGCGGCTCAGCAGGATGCCGCTGGGAATGCCGACCAGCAGCGACAGCAGCATGGAACACACCACCAGGAACATGTGCTGCTGGCCGAGATAAATCAAATCTTCCCGGCGCGACTTGAGGGTTTCCCAACCGATGCCGTAAACCAGCAGCGCGATGACGGCGATAAACAGCAGGCTCCCGAGGAGCAGGCGCCGGTATGGCGCTGACTTGTGCATGATGTTGCGTCCTCCGTTGCGCGGAGCGGCCGATGAGATGGCGCATTCCGCTCTGATTGTTACCCACTGCCCGACGGGCGTGGCGGTACAAAACGGGCGTTTCGCATGAGGTTAGCGACATTGAGCGAAGGGTGTGTTCGGCATAGCGTGCTGAACGGCGGCTCAATACGTGAATTAATCAGCATAAGATACTGATATTTAAACTAGAGAAAGCACGAAGCCCAATGACCCCGGCTAGGGAAGGTATAGCACCCTGTCGTTAGCCATGCCAAGTTTTATGAACAAAATCAGTTGATTGAGATTACGCGGATCGGCGCCTCAGCCCGCGTCAGCGCTGGGATGCGCGGAAAGTGAAAAAAATGTGCAGCGAAACGTTACGCCGTAACAATCGGTCCAAATGATGCGATTCGCCGCCGGCAAAGACAGGATGTGAGGGCGGATAGACTCGGCGCAGGCGCTTGCTGATATACTCAGGGAAAATAAAAACGCCAGGAAAGCTGCATAACGCCATGACAAATAACGTTTCACCCGCACCCATCGCCCACCGCCCGTTGATTCTGATCGCCTGCATGCTGGCGATGTTCATGTCGGCGATCGAAGCCACCATCGTCGCCACCGCCATGCCGACCATCATCGGTGACCTCGGCGGCTTCTCGCTGCTGGGGTGGGTATTCGCGGTCTATTTGCTGGCGCAGGCGATCACCATCCCCATCTACGGGCGGCTGGCGGATCTCTACGGCCGCAAGCGGGTGTTCTTCTTCGGCGCCACGCTGTTCCTGCTGGGCTCGGTGCTGTGCGGCTTCGCCCCCGACATGTATTGGCTGATCGGCTTTCGTCTGCTGCAGGGGTTGGGCGCCGGCGCCATCATGCCGATCGCTTCCACCATCATTGGCGATATCTACAGCGCCACCGAGCGGCCGAAGGTGATGGGCTACCTGTCGAGCGTATGGGGCGTGTCGGCGATCATCGGCCCGCTGTTGGGGGCGTTTATCGTCCAGCATCTGCCGTGGGCGCTGGTGTTCTGGGTCAACCTGCCGATCGGCCTGCTGGCGATGTTCTTCCTCTGGCGCTATCTGCCTGCGCATCAGCAGCTGCGCCGGCACGCGCTGGATCTGGCGGGCACCGCCTGGCTGACGCTGTTCGTTTCGGCGCTGCTATTGGCGCTGTTGCAGATGGAAAGTCTGGGATGGTGGGTGGCGCCGTTGCTGGCGCTGGCGGCGGCGTCGCTTGCGCTGCTTGTCCGCCAGGAGCGGCGCGCGGTCGAACCGCTGTTCCCGCTGGCGCTGTGGCAAAGCCGGGTGATCGTCGCCGGTAACATCGGCGGGCTGGTGATCGGCGCGGCGATGATGGGCATCAGCGCCTTCCTGCCCACCTTCATTCAGGGCGTGATGGGCGGCTCGCCGCTGGAGGCGGGCACCACGCTGGCGCTGATGTCGATCGGTTGGCCGCTGGCCAGCACGCTGAGCGGCCGTTTGATGCTGATGACCTCGTATCGCGCCACGGCGCTGCTGGGGGCGCTGCTGTTGGTGGCGGGCGGCCTGATCCTGCTGATGCTGCAGCCGAACGGCGGCCTGCTGTGGGGCCGGGTGGCGGCGTTTATGGTCGGTGCCGGCATGGGGCTGTGCAACACCACATTTTTAGTGTCGGTGCAGAACGCGGCCCATTACAGCATTCGCGGCATCGCCACCGCCTGTACGGTGTTTACCCGCATGGTGGGGTCGGCCATCGGCACCGCGATTCTGGGCGCCACGCTGAACCTCAACCTGCAATGGCGTCTGCCGGAAATCGACGATCCGGTGCAGCGGCTGATGGAGCCGGCGGTGCGGCAGAGCATGGGGGGCGAGGCGTTGGCGCAGCTGACCCAGCAGGTGGCGGCTTCGCTGCATTGGGTATTTCTGGTGTCGGCGCTGGTGTCGTTGCTGGCGCTGGCGGCGGCGATGCTGATCCCGGCGCGTTGTCGGCCGCAGGGCGAAGAAGAAGAGGCGGAGCAGGCGTAAGGGAGAAGGAAAGGGCGCTGCTGCAGAGCGCCCGGGATAGCCGGTGTGGCTTACTGCGTGTTGGAGGTATCCTGGCTGGTGCCGGTCTGCGCCGCGTCACCGCGATCGTCGCCGTTGTTCAGGCGGGTATAGACGATCTTCTGGGTGTCGTTTTCGCAGTGGCCGACCACCTGGCCACCCGCTTGATCGGCCTGATCGTTGGGCACGATCTCCAGTTTGAAGCCGGACTCCGGTACGCCGTTATTGACGATTTTTTGCGAAATGTCCGCTTTCACGCTTTCGCAGGAGGCCAGTGCCGCCAGCGGGGCGCCGGCCAGCAACACAGCGGTTAATATCAGCGTTTTTTTCATCACGTCATCCTTTTAGACAATGGACTTCCTGTAACAGGATAGCAGCAACGGCGACCGGGTTTCACGCTTGCCCGCCCGCCGCAGGCGGATTAAGGATTAATCCGACGGCCGGTCTGGCGATCCAGGCATTTACGGGTGTCCGGTTCCCAGTAGGCGTTGACGTTGTTGCTGTCGTTGCAACGGTCTTCGTCATCCGCGGCGCGATCGGCCTTGTCGAACTCTTTCTCGACGCGAGTGTTAACCTTGTGGCGCAGGGTTTTGGTATCATTCCACTGCTCTTTGCTCTGGCGCGCTTCTTCGGTGCTCATCGCGCCGCTGCCTTTGCCATCGACGGTGACGCAGGTGCTGCCCTGAGTGCAGGTGGCGGCCAGCGCCGGCGCCTGCCAGGCGCCCATAACGGCCAGCATGGCGACCGGCAGCATCCCGCGCAGCAGTCGTTGGGTCGAAAATGTTTTCATCGTTTCATCCTTATGAGTGAGTGCGCCTGATGATGGCGGCACTGGCGTTACCTCGCCCGCAGGCGTGGTGACAAATATACCACTGCGTTCCTGGAATTCACCAGCCAAGCGCCGATTCGTTTACTTTATCGAGAGAAAACTGCGACCGATGTTAAAAACCACGCTGTTGTTTTTCGCCACTGCGCTCGCCGAAATTATCGGCTGTTTCCTGCCTTACCTGTGGCTCAAGAAGCAGGGCAGCGCCTGGCTGCTGCTGCCGGCGGCATTAAGCCTGATGCTGTTTGTCTGGCTGTTGACACTGCATCCGGCGGCCAGCGGGCGAGTCTACGCGGCCTATGGCGGCGTGTATGTGGCGACGGCGCTGCTGTGGCTGCGGGTGGTGGATGGGGTGAAGCTGTCTGCGCTGGACTGGGTGGGCGCCGGGGTGGCGCTGGTGGGCATGCTGATCATCGTTTCCGGCTGGCGCGCGGCCTGAGGAAACAGGGCGGGAGTCGCCTCCCGCCGCCAGGGATCAGGCGCCGCGGTGGATGTTCAGCCCGGCGAAGGACTGGCTGACCGGCATCATTTCCAGCGTGTTGATGTTGACGCGCGCCGGCAACGTGGCGACCCAGAACACCGACTCGGCGATGTCTTCCGGCGTCAGCGCATCGGCGCCTTCGTAGGTTTTATTGACCTTGCCGTCATCGCCCTTGAAGCGCACGTTGGAAAACTCGGTGCCGCCCACCAGGCCCGGCTCGATATCGGTCACGCGGATGCGCGTGCCGTGCAGATCGGCACGCAGGCCCAGGCTGAACTGTTTGACGAACGCCTTGGTGGCGCCGTACACGTTGCCGCCGGCGTAAGGCCAGTTGGCGGCGGTGGAGCCGATGTTGATCACGTGGCCGACGTTGCGTTCGACCATGGCCGGCAGCAGCGCGCGCGTCATGTTCACCAGCCCTTTGGCGTTGGTGTCAATCATGGTTTCCCAGTCATCGGCGTTGGCCTTGTGCGCCGGCTCCAGCCCCAGCGCCAGCCCGGCGTTGTTCACCAGCACGTCGATCTGACGCAGCTCGGCCGGCAGTGCTTCGATCGCCTGTTGAATGGCGGCGCGGTTGCGCACGTCGAGCCGCACGATGTGCAGCGCTTGCCCTAATTCGTCCTGCAGCTCTTCGAGACGCTCAAGGCGGCGCCCGGCGGCGATCACCTGGTGGCCTTCACGGATAAAACGGCGCGCAATGGCTTCGCCGAAACCGGAGGTGGCGCCGGTAACAAAAATAATCATGTTGCTGTTCCTCAACTGTTTTTACCCTACATGCCTCTATCATTAGCACAAACCCGCAGGCAGTGGCAGCGGTTATCACGGCGGAAAGCAAAAAAGGTCACACCGGGCCGGCGGCCCGATGCTGATTAGCGCTGAGGCGGTAAGTGGTACACTACGGCATCATACTTGACGCGTTCGCAACGGCCGGCCAGCACGCCGCCCAGCGACTCGACGAGGCGGCGGCTGGCGGTATTCTGTTCGGCCACCGGGTAGATAAGGTGCTGCGGCTGAAAGCGTTCGCTGACCCAGCGCGCGATGCTCTCAACGATTTCGCGGCCGTAACCCTGGCCATGCAGGCTCTCTTTGACCCAGATGCCCAGCTCCGGGGTGTGGCTGCGCAGGTTGTGTGCGCCGCCGACGCCGACGAACTCTCGGTCTTCGCGCCGGCGGGCGACGAAGATCACTTCTTCGCCTTCGCGCATCAGCGGCAGCCAGCCTTGCCAGACGTTGGCGAAATCTTCCGGTGACGCTTCCGGCTCAAAGGTCATAAAGCGCGTCAGAGTGGGGGTGATCGCCTGGTAAACATCGTCGGCGTCTGCTGCGGTAAAGGGGGCAATCAACAAACGGTCGGTGTCCACGCGGCACTGAGAAAGGTCATTATGATTCATCTTATTCCCTCGCTTTTCAGGCCAGAACGGCAAAAAATCCGCGCCCATAAATCGGGGCGGATCGTCGATACTACGCGTATTAGCGTCAGAAGCGACTTATTTTTCGCCGTTGCGGCGGCGCGGAGGAGTGGTTTTATGTGACATCGTCACGTTGATGGGAAAGGCGGCGGGCACGGTTAACCGCACCCGCCGCTGAAGATCAGAACTTCACCGAACCTTGCAGATAGATCGTGCGCGGCTGACCGATGTACAGACCTTTGTTGTTGTCGTCATAGGCGCGGGTGAAATACTCGTGGTTGAACAGGTTTTTCACCCCGACGCCCAGATTCAGACCGGCCATTTCCGGGCCGAAATCATAGGCGGCGCGCACGCCCCACAGCATATAGCCGGGAATGCGGCCGGTGCTGCCGTCGGCGCTTTCCGCCACGGTGTTGGCGTTGTCGGCGAACTGGCTGGACTGGAACTCGCCGTTAAGATTAAACGCCCAGTTGCCCGGCGTGTAGTCCAGCCCCAGCGTGCCTTTATGCTTCGGCGAGAACGGCACCTGGTTGCCCTTGTAGCCGCCGTCTTCGCGGATGGTGGCGTTGACGTAGGCGTAGCTGGCGTAGGCGGTCAGGTCGTCCAGTTTCGGCGTCAGCTGCGACAGATCGTAACGCAGGCTGCCTTCCAGCCCGGCGTGGCGGGTTTTGCCGCGCGCGGTCACGCTGTCGGTCACCTGGTTGGAGTCGTACTGGTTGTTGAAGTTGATCAGGAATAGCCCGATCTCGCCGGTCAGCGCATCGCCGGCGTAGCGGGTGCCCAGCTCCCAGGTGCGCGCCTTCTCCGGTTCAATCTTGCCGCTGTCGACCGCTTTGCCCATCTGGCTGTATTGCACGGTGCCGAAGGAGCCTTCGGTGTTGGCGTACAGGTTCCAGTATTCGTTCAGGTGATACATCACGTTCAACGCCGGCAGCGGTGCGTTATAGCTAACGTCGAGGCGGTTGTTCTTGATGTAGTTGTTCTGATACGACTTGATGTACTCGTAGCGCATGCCCGGCGTGATAGTCCAGTCGCCGATGTCGATGCGATCGTCGATATAGAAGGCGTGCGCCTCGGTGCCGGACTGGGTGTCGCGATCGTACGGGCTGGCGGTGGACGGCAGCCTGCCGGTGCTGGCCTTGCTGGTGTAGCGTAGCTCGTGGGTGGATTCGCTGACGTAGCGGTAGCCGACGCCGACCTCATGCGCCGAATCGCCCCAGCGGAAACTCTGGCTGTAGCGCGGTTCCACGCCGCGTACCCAGTATTCGCGCGGCGACAGCGTCAGGTTTTTACCCTGATCCAGATAGCCGCTGCGCAGGGTGTAGGTGTAGAAGCTCTGCACGTCGAACTTATGCTGTTGATCCG
The DNA here is from genome assembly GCF_051803255.1 of Serratia bockelmannii. Taxonomy (NCBI): domain Bacteria; kingdom Pseudomonadati; phylum Pseudomonadota; class Gammaproteobacteria; order Enterobacterales; family Yersiniaceae; genus Serratia; species Serratia bockelmannii. Next base: position 2,357,429 of record NZ_CP196512.1, read on the forward strand.
GCTGATACTGATAGCCGAAGTTGGCCAACTGGCGGCGGCCCCAGAACTTGTCGTACGGGCGCGTCGACTGGAATGGGTTGGCGTTGTAGTCCGCCCGGCTCAGGCCGCCCGGCATGTCCGCTTCGCCTTCGTAGTATTGCAGCAGGCTGTTGAAGGTGTGCACCTCGTTCGGGGCGTAGCGGCTTTTCAGCATCACGTCGTCAATCTTGGTCGCGCTGTGCTCGCGCCAGTCGCTGCCGCGGGTGCCGGAGTAGAGCAGCGCCGCGCCGAAGCCGTTGTCGGCGGTGCCGCCGATCATCAGGTTGCCGGTGCCTTTCGGGTGATCCTGGCGCGAGGTCGGGCTGAGCTGCCCCTGCATGCCGGCCTCCATGCCGAAGGTTTTCGGGATGGCGCGGGTGACGAAGTTAACCACGCCGCCGACGCTCTGCGGCCCGTAGCGCACCGCGCCGCCGCCGCGCACCACGTCAATCGCATCCATATTGCCGAGCGAGACCGGCGCCAGCGACAGCTGCGGCTGGCCGTAAGGGGCGAAGGGCACTGGGATGCCGTCCATCAGCACGGTGGAGCGGCTGGCAAGGCGCGGATTGAGGCCGCGAATGCCGAAGTTCAGCGCCATGTCATGGCTGCCGGTGCCGTTGTTCTCCGGCGCCACTACGCCCGGCACGCGGTTCAACGCTTCACGCACGGTGGTGGTGCCGGTTTTGACGAAGTCTTCGCGGCGCACTACGTCGCGTGCACCGGGATGCTCGAACACGTCTGCCTGACGGCCTTCCGCCAACCAGTCGCCGACCACGGTGATGTCCTCTTCTTTCTGCGGCTGCGGCAGTTTGGCCAGCGTGTAGCCGTTGTTGCCGAGCGCTTTAGCCTGCAGGCCGCTGCCCGCCAGCAGGGCGTTCAGGCCGTCATCGACGCCGTAGCTGCCGCTCAGGCCCGGCGAACGTTTACCGGCGGTCAGTGCGCCGTCCACCGAGAGCGCGATGCCGGCGCGCGCGGCGAAAGCGTTCAGCGCGCCGTCCAGCTCACCGGCCGGAATGTGATAGGCGGCAGCGGCGCTGGCGGCGCTCGCCATCTGCGGTGCAGCGAAGACCAGGCCAATGGCCACGGCCAGCGGCGTGGCCCGTTTTCCCCAAAGCGAAGCCGGAGCGACCTTTCCCCAAGCGTTGTTCATACCTTCTCCTGAATCATTTTTTATTTATTGCTGCAGTGTTTTCCTGGGAGTCGGATGAGCGAAGCAAAAGGGACAATCAAGAATGCGATTTTTTATCATTTTTATTTAAAAAGATTCAGGCAGGGACGATTTGCAGCCAATAGCGGGTAAAGCTCTGCAGGCGCACCGGCAGGGTCTGGCTGAGCAGGGCGAGGGCGCGATCGGTATCGTTGAGCGGGAAACTGCCGCTGACGCGCAGGCCGGCGACGGCCGGATCGCAGCTCAGGTGGCCGCGCCGGTAGCGCGCCAGTTCGGCGATCACCCGGTCCAGCCGCCACTGGCTGACGCTCAACACGCCGCGCAGCCAGCCGTCCTCCGTCGTGGCCGGTTGTTTGTCGCTGAAGGCCGTGGTGCTGAAGCTGATCTGTTCTCCGGCGTTCACCCGGCGCTTTTGTTGCGCGTCTTGCGCCAGCTGCGCCTCGACCGCGTGTTCCAGCACCGCCAGGCGCGTTTCGCCGTCGCTCTCGCGCACCAAAAAACGGGTGCCGAGCGCGCGCATCGCCCCCTGCGGGCTTTGTACCCACAGCGGCCGGGGATCGCGTCCGGTCACCAGGCTGATTTCTCCGGCGTGCAAGCGGATCAACCGTTGGCGATCGTCGTAATGCACGTCTACCGCGCTGGCGGTGTTCAACACCAGCTGGGTGCCGTCGCTTAACACAATGGGTTTGATTTCGCCGGTGGCGGTGCGGTAGTCGGCGCGCAGCTCCCGGCCGAGCGGCGACTGGTAGAAGAATCCGCCGCCGCCCACGCCGAGCAGCAACAGCAGACTCTTCAGCAGGGTGCGGCGATCGATCGCCGACTGGCGGTCGGCGCGATCGAGCGCACGGTAGCTGAACTTGCCCGGCACGCCCTGCAACTGACTCTGCAGCGCTTCGACGCGCTGCCAGGCCCAGCGGTGATCGTCATGCTGCTGGTGCCAGGCTTGCCATTGTTGGCGCTGGCGTTCGGTGACGTGCTCATCGCACAGCAGGGCATACCAGTGTGCGGCCATTTTCAGCGCCTGGCGCTGCTCGGGGGTGATGGCGTTGCTCATGAATAAATGTCGTTTTCGAGGCTGAACAGCAGGCAATGCTCGGTGGCTTTGGCCATGTATTTTTTAACCGAACTGACCGACACGCCGAGGCGCGCGGCGATGTCCGCATAGCCCAGACCGTCGAGCTGCGACAACAGAAAGGCCTGTTTTACCTTCGGCCCCAGGCCATCGAGCATGGCGTCGATCTGCTGCAGGCTTTCCAGCAGGCTCTGGCGCTGCTCCGGCGACGGGGCGTAGCCTTCCGGGATCAGCACCAGCATCTCCAGATAGGCGCGTTCCAGCGTTCTGCGGCGGAACAGATCGACCATCACCCGCTTGGCGACGGTGACCAGAAAATCTTTCGGCTCGCGCAGGGTCGCCGCGGCGTCGCTTTTCAGCAGACGCATGAAGGTGTCCTGCGCCACATCGTCCGCGTCGAACGCGCAGCCCAGCCGCCTGCGCAACCATCCCTGCAACCAGGCATGATGGGTGGCGTAAAGGCGCGACAGCGCGGTGTGCGGGGCGGAAGCGGTGGCGGACATGGTTTTCGCATTGCTGGTCAAAAAGATGCGCGGATGATAATTGAGAATGGTTATCGTTTCAAGTTTGTCGGGTGGCCTGCGGAATGGGCCAGACCACTTTGCATCGTGTTGGAATAAACGTCACGGCCGCGAAATTATCCGCTTGCCCAATAAAGGTGCAGCGGCGCGGTGTTATTTCGGCAAGCAAACGGTTGCTATTCGTCTGCCGTTGAAGACCGCCGCGCGTTTTATTCTTTTTCATCGGTTGGTTTTCTTTGGTTGAATTAGTATCACTCTGTTTTTAAATAAAAATATATTTTATGACCGCCTATTGGCACACGGCTTGCTATGCTTAATCCGGTCTTTGCGTTTGGGTAAAAAGGGCCTTGTTTCATCATCGCAAGTTATTACGCGGGTGAGCTTGGCCGGTCGTCACAAGGAAGAAAATAATGGCACTGCAATTCACCACGGCTATTCGTGGCAATTTTTTTGATATCGCCGCCTGTGTGGAGGCGCCGCAACAGCTTGAGGAACGCCTGCGGCACATTCCCGACGGTTTGCTGCTGCTGAACGACGGCGTCATCGTCTGGTTCGGCAGCTGGCAGCAGGGCGAGGCGCTGCTGCCACCGGGCTTCGCGGTCACGGAGTATCGCGACAAACCGATCGTACCGGGGTTTATCGATACCCATATCCACTATCCGCAAACCGAAATGATTGGCGCCTATGGCGATCAACTGCTGGACTGGTTAAACAATTACACCTTCCCGACCGAAAGCCGTTATGGCTGCGAGCAGCACGCCGACGAGATGTCGGCCTTCTTTCTGCGGGAGTTGCTGAGCAACGGTACCACCACCGCGCTGGTGTTCGGCAGCGTGCATCCGCAGTCGGTCGATGCGCTGTTCACCCAGGCGCAAACGCTGAACATGCGCCTGATCGCCGGTAAGGTGATGATGGATCGCCATGCGCCGGAGGCGCTGCTGGAAACGCCGGAGCAGAGTTACCGCCAAACGCGTGAACTGATCGAACGCTGGCACGGCAAAGGCCGCCTCGGTTACGCCATTACGCCGCGCTTTGCGCCCACCAGTACGCCGGCATTGCTGGCGCAGGTGCAGCGGCTGCGCGAAGAATTCCCCGACGTTTGGCTGCAGACGCACCTGAGCGAGAATCCGCAGGAAGTGGCCTGGGTAAAAGCGCTGTTCCCGCAGAGCCAAAGCTATCTGGACGTTTACCACCGCTACGGCATGACCGGCGGCAAAAGCGTGTTCGCCCACTGCCTGCACCTGGAGGAGCAGGAGTGGGACTGCCTGTGCGAGACCCGCTCGGCAATCGCCTTTTGCCCCACCTCCAACCTGTTTCTCGGCAGCGGGCTGTTTGACCTGCAGCAGGCCTGGCGCAAGCGGGTGAAGCTCGGTATCGGCACCGACGTAGGGGCCGGCACCACCTTCAATATGCTACGCACGCTGGGTGAGGCGTACAAGGTCGGCCAACTGCAGCATTACCGGCTCGCCGCCGTAGAAGCGTTCTATCATGCCACCCTGGGCGGTGCCCGCGCGCTGTCGCTGGACGACAAAATCGGCAACTTCAACGTCGGCAAAGAGGCGGATTTCGTGGTGCTCGATCCGGCGGTCACGCCGCTGCAGCAGTTGCGCTACGCCAACAGCGCCACGTCTGCGGAGCAAGGGTTCGTGCTGATGACCCTGGGAGACGATCGCAACATTTATCGCACCTATGTGAATGGTAAGGTGGTTTATGAGGCGTCGCGCTGACACAGCCGCGCCTGCAGCCAAACGCTGAGCGGTGCGACGGCGACGGCACTCAGCGCGCACAGCCATAACAGACGTTGCAAACTGAGCGGGGTGAGGCCGCCGCTCAGCAGCGTGGAGGAGAGCAAGAAGGCCACCGTGGCGCTCAGGTGTATCAGGGCGGTTTGCAGTACGCCGAAGGCGGCGCGTTGCCGATTGTCCGGCCAGCGCATGCTCAGGGAAGAGATCGCCACCAGCCGCGCATAGGCCGCCGCGAGAAACGCGACCATGAACAGTTCACCGCGATCGCCACCGCGCGCCACCAGCCACAGGCTGCCCAGCAGCAACAGCGTGGCGCCCACCGTCAGCGTCACGGCACCAAAGCGTTGCAGCCAGCGGCCTGCCAGCACGGTCGCCAGATAACCGGCCACGCCGCCGATGAAAAATAGCCAGGACAAATGCGCGTCTACCACCTGTAACCGCTGGGTGAGCAGCGGCGCCAGCACCGGGATCAGCAGCATTGGGCTGAACTGCGTCAGGCCGGCGGCGGCGGCGAACAGTAACAACCGGCGATCGAGCGTGACGGGCGCGGCAGCCTGTGGCTGCGGCGCATCCCTGGGAACGAACAGCGCCACCAACACCGCCGCCAGCAGACACAGCCCGCCGATAGCCGCCAGCGCAACGCGCCAGCTTGCCACTTCGCACAGGTACAGCATGCCCGGCATGCCGACAATGCTCACCAGCGAAAAAGACGCGATCACCGTCGCCAGCATTCTGCCGTGCAGCGCGGCCGGCGCGGCGTTGAGCAGCAAGCCGATCCCGACGCCCATCGTGGTGCCGCCCAACAGCCCGGCCAGCAGCCGCAGCGCTAACAGCCAGTAAAACTGCTGGGTTGTGGCGATCAATAAGGTGGTCACGCCCAGTAGCGTGACATTGAGCATCAGAAAGCGCTGCTTCTCAACGCCGCCGATCCAGAAAAATGCGCCGATGCCGGAAATCACCGCCGCCAGCGTATAGGCCGCGCTGACATAGCCGGCGAAGCTGACGGGCACGGAAAAATCGGCGGCCATGTAGAGGAATATCGGGTTGAATACCATGTATTCCAGTGCGTTGGTGAACTGAATAAAGGCGATGACCAGCGCTATCGCCGTCAGCTTTCTCGTGGGTGTCATAAGCATCTATCGGTTGCAGAGTCAGGCCGGCAGTGTAGCGCTTGGCGTTGATCGGGATTAGATGGTAGAAATGGCATGGTTTGTTATCAAATCAGGGATAATCATGCGCGATAAATTGGATTTAAACCTGTTACGCATCTTCGTGGCGGTGGTGGAGCAAGGCAGCTTCGTCGGGGCGGCGCGGGCGCTGGCGATGCCGACCTCCAACGTCAGCCGCTATATCTCTCAGCTGGAGCGCCAGCTCGAGCAGCGATTGCTCGAACGCAGCACTCGCTCGATGCGGCTGACGCCGAACGGCCAGCTGTTGCATGAACGCACCCAGCCGCTGCTGGCGTCGCTGGAACACACCGCGCAAACCCTCAGCGAACGGCAGCAACAGCTGCGTGGGCCGCTGCGCCTGTGCGTGCCCAATGAAGTGGGGCCATACCTGTTGGGCGAGCCGCTGGCGGCGTTCGCCCTGCAGCATCCGCAGATCGAAATCAGCTGCGTGACCAACCTGGCGGGTATGACGTCGCTGCTCGACGATGTCGATCTGGCGGTGATGATCAGCCGGGGCATGCTGGACGACAGCGACTATGTCGCGCAGCCGCTGGCGTCTTTCCCCTGCATCGTGGTGGCCGCTCCGGCGTTGCTGGCGCAGTGGTCGCCGTCGTCGGAGATTGAACAATTCACGCAATTGCCCTGCATCAGCACGGTGGATGCGCTGAAGGGCATGCCGTGGCAGTTCGTCCGCCCGGACGGAACCTTCGTTACCGTCCCGGTCAATGCGCGCTATCGCGTCAATAGCGGGGAGATGGCGCTGAAGGCGGCCTTGGCCGGCGTGGGGTTCGCCATGCTCTCCGAGCTCGGCTGCCGGCCGTTTCTGGCCGATGGCCGTTTGGTTGAGGTGCCGCTGGCACTGCCGCCGGCGCCGCTGCAGCTGTATGCCGTTTACCCCGGTCGCCGCTATCTGCCGGCCAAAACGCGCGCGCTGCTGACCTTTCTGATACAGCAGGTCGGCGAGGCGGCTCACGTCTAATCACTTGTTTTTGCTCAAACTGCCAACTGCCCTAAGCTAGGAGGTGACTCAGAGGGAGCCATTCCCCGAGACCTTATTCCGTGAACATGGAGGCGTTTCGATTTGATGCGTTTATCCACATTGCTGCTCGATCCGGCGGTCACGCCGCTGCCTATTACATATGGCGAGAGATAGAATGAATAGAGTTATTTGATTAGGAGGCTCTTTATTGGTTTTTTATCGATATGCATAGTGATATACGGCTATGTGGCTGGGTAAGTGCGTAAAAAACATTGCATTTATTCGGAACGCCCGATATCATAATGAGAATAATTATCTTTACGATATCGCTAATTAAAAACAACAGATCTGTTTTAATCTCTGCTGCTGTTTTTCGATATGCTTCCGCATTTTACGAGCCAAGGCTGGCTTGAATTTTATTTCTGGAAAGGGATGTCATGCGTGATTTGTTTCGACAGGAAGCCACGGATCATCAGCGGGCGAAATGGGCGGGTAAGGCTTTATTGATAAACGGCTTGCCTGCCTGGTGCTTTGGTCTTTTATCGTTTTTATTTATTCTTGTTTTCCTCTCTTTTCTTATATTCAGTCATTATACACGCCGCATTAATGTTTATGGTGAAATCACCACCTTCCCCCGCTCAGTCAACGTGTTTGCGCCCCAACAGGGTTTTATCTCAGAACGCTTCGTCGAAGTGGGGGATGTGGTTAAAAAAGGCCAGCGTCTTTATCAGATTGATGTCAGCCGAGTGACGGATAACGGGAAAGTGAGCGCCAATACGCGCCTGGCGCTTGAAAACCAGTTAAAACATGTCGACAGCATCATTCTTAAGTTGCAAGACAACAAGCGTATGACGCTGGAAAATCTACGCGCGCAAAAAAAACAGTATGAATTGGCGCATATGCAGTCCAAACAGCTGTTGGATAATGCACGAGAGGGGGTGGCATTTGCTCAGGACAACATGCGTTCCTATAAGGAATATCAGCAACGCGGTCTGATTACCAAGGATCAGCTTAGCGGGCAAACCTATTCATTTTATCAACAACAAAGTCTGTTCCAAAACCTGCATAGTCAACACATTCAGGAGTCGTTGCAAATTACGAATTTGGAAAGTGACATCGTTACGCGCGCGGCAGATTTCGATAACCAAATTTCGCAGTACCAGTTTCAGCGCAATGATTTGCAACGGCAGTTAGCGGAAGCCGATGCCAGCGGCGCATTGATCGTGAACGCCCCAAGCGATGGCCGCATTGAGTCTCTCAGCGTTACGCCGGGTCAGATGGTCAATAGCGGTGACAGCTTGGTACAGATTATTCCACGTAATGGCGCGATTTATCAGCTAGTTTTATGGTTGCCGAACACCAGTGTGCCTTATGTTTCAGCGGGGGACGGCATTAACATTCGCTATGACGCTTTCCCTTATGAGAAGTTCGGTCAGTTTCCCGGCAGAATAGAAAGCATCGCTTATGTACCGGCCTCCATTCAAGAAATGTCAACTTACAGCAGTTCTCCCGTGCATCAACCCAGCGCGCAAACGGCATCTTTTTACAAGGTGACCGTTTCCCTGGATAAAACGCATGTCAGTTACCAGGGCAAAGCGTTGCAGCTCACTAACGGCATGCGGGCTCAATCCACGCTGTTTCTGGAAGAAAGGCCTCTATATCAATGGATGTTCTCACCTTTCTACGATATGAAAAACAGCCTGATGGGGCCAATCAATGACTGAATCTTATTTAGACGCGCTAAAGGGCAAACTCAATTTGTCGCTGCGCCGCAAAGTGCCGCAGATCCTGCAAACTGAAGCCTCGGAATGCGGGCTGGCCAGTTTAGCGATGGTATGCCATTACCATGGTTTGCAAATCGATCTGTTTAATCTGCGCAGCCGCTACGGCTTTTCTTCACGCGGGGCGACGCTCTCCGCGTTGATTGACATCGCGAGCGCACTCAAGCTGCAATCCAGAGCGTTATCGCTGAATATCGATGAGCTTAAAGCGTTGAAAATGCCCTGTATTCTGCATTGGGACATGAAGCATTTCGTGGTGCTTGTCAGTGTCAGCCGAGGACGGGCGGTGATCCATGATCCTGCCTTTGGCCGTAAAGTGCTGGAGTTGCATGAACTGTCGCGGCATTTTACCGGCGTAGCGCTTGAGCTATGGCCAGACAGTGAATTTCAGCCGATCAAACAGCAAAGCAGATTGCGCTTTCGTAAGCTGATGAGCAATGTGCGCGGCCTTAAGGGAGCCTTGCTAAAGATCTTCTGTCTGTCGATCGTGATTGAAGCGGTTAATCTGCTGTTGCCCGTTGGTACGCAGTTGGTCATGGACCATGTGATTTTGGCCGGCGATCATGATCTTTTAGCGCTGATATGTATAGGATTGCTGTTCTTTATTTTATTCCGCACCGGCGTATCCATGTTGCGCTCATGGATCTCTATCGTCATGGGCGCGTTGATAGACGTGCAATGGAAGGCGGGAGTGTTTGATCATCTGATGAAATTGCCGCTTTCCTTCTTTGAGAAGCGCAAGTTGGGTGATATTCAATCCCGTTTCGGCTCATTGGATACGATAAGAGCGACTTTCACTACCAGCATCGTCAGCAGCATTATTGATGGCATCATGTCTGTCGGGGTATTTGTCATGATGCTGCTCTATGGCGGCTGGTTAGTTTGGGTGGTGCTCGGCTTTACGGCGATATACGTCATTCTCAGGCTGTCGACTTATCAACATTATCGGCAGCTGTCGGAAGAGCAGTTGGTGAAGGGCGCGCGGGCCGGGTCTCATTTCATGGAGACGTTATATAGCATCAGTACGTTAAAGGCGTTGGGGTTATCTGAAACCCGTTCACAGTATTGGCTGAATCTAAACGTAGAAACGATCAATGCGGGTATCAAGCTGACCAAGTTAAACATGATGTTTGGCGGTTTGGGGGCGTTTATTGCCACCTGCGATCAGGTGATCATCCTTTGGCTCGGCGCGGCATTGGTCATAGACAATCAAATGACGATCGGCATGTTTATCGCGTTTAACGCCTACCGTGGGCAGTTCTCGGAGCGTGCCAGCAGCTTGATCGACATGATGCTTCAGCTGCGAATGTTAAGCTTGCACAATGAAAGGGTGGCGGACATTGTGCTTTCGTCACCGGAACCGCAAATGCCCGCGCGTCAGCTCTTCACAAAAGGCAACGCCGCAGAGCTTCAGGTGCGGAATCTGCGCTACCAGTATGATCGTTTGGCGAAACCCATTATCACGGATTTGAATCTCAGCATTGCCGCGGGAGAAAGCGTGGCGATTGTCGGCCCCTCCGGCGTGGGTAAAACCACATTGATGAAGTTAATGTGTGGGTTGCTGTCGCCGGATGAAGGAGCCGTGCTGGTCGATGGTATGGATATCAGCAACATTGGCGTTAATAATTATCGCCAATGTATCGCTTGCGTGCTGCAAGATGACAAGCTGCTGGCGGGATCTATCGCTGAAAATATTTCAGGATTTGACGCCGAAATGGATCTGAAACGTATTGAGGCGTGCGCACGGCGTTGCAATATGCATGATGATATTCAAAACATGCCGATGGGCTACGAAACATTGATCGGCGAATTGGGGGGAAGCCTTTCTGGCGGACAGAAACAGCGTTTATTGATAGCCCGTGCGCTCTATCGTCGCCCCAGCATTCTGTTTATGGACGAAGCGACCAGCCACCTGGATCTCGATAATGAAACACATATTAACCGCGCTATTTCACAACTGAACATTACCCGCGTGATTATTGCGCACCGTCCATCGACGATTGCCTCTGCGGATAGAGTCATTCAACTCGGGTAACGTCAGCTTCGCTTCACCTGGCTTCTTCATCTCGACATTTTCGCTACGCCAACCGCGCTGCTCACCCTGTGGTGGGCCCATGACAAAAAGGGTTATCATAACGATAACCCTGGCATGAAATGACGCTTTAGGCGCTGAAGCCAACGTTAACCGGGGAGGTCAGCCGTGTGGCTGGCAGGGCCCCGATCAGTTCGAATCGGTATTGTTGTTGTTCCCCCACATGGTACCGCCGCCGTTGCTCCCGCCCCAGGGAATGCCTGATGGGCCAACAGAGCCGGGGGCACGATCGCCGGTGACATAGTTACCGACAGCACCGCCGACAATGGTGCCGACAACGCCGCCCGCCACGCCACCGATAGAGCCGATGCCACCGCCGATCGCTGCGCCGACCGTTTCCGCGGAAACCGTCAATGTACCGCTGCGATCTCCTGCACCGGAAATGATTGAACATTCTTCAGAGGTAAGATTGCGCATATTTGCTCCTTAATCATTAAATTTTCAAATAAGCCACGTTTATCATGCCGAGCGTTGCCCGCGATCGCTATTGAGCAATTTATGCGTGCCGATAACGGCAACGGCGATAAGGGCGTATTTCAAGAAGCGATTGAGGGTGAAATAATCCGCAATCGTGCCAGCAACAAGCCCAATTAAAATGGCGAACAATACAATAAGTGACTTTTTCATATGATGAACACGAATCTTCCTGTATTAGTTACTGTCGGCAGGATTGTTCGTCGATGTTTGTTTATTGCCACCCAACATGGATTCCACCATTTTGCCTGCGGTATAGGCGGCACCACCGATAACGGCACCGGCAACAGCGCCTGGGCCGGCACCGACACCGCCAGCCATGGCGCCGGTCATCGCGCCACCAACCGCGCCGGCCGCGACGGCCCCGCCCAGTTCCGCATAGCTGAAATCCCCAGCGGCTGCGATAAAGTTCACTTCATTAATCGTAAGTTCTCTCATAACGACTTCCTTATATTATTGGTTTTTGGTTTTTGGTTTTTGCAGTTTTCCGATACCAGAAAAATGCCACTAGCAAGGTTGAAAAGATAAAGGATTGAATGATTGTGCTGGTAAACCTCCTGTCTTCGGAAAAAAATAACGAATAAAAAATATCCATGAATGTGTAGTAAAAGCAGAACAAAAAAATCCAACTGCTGGGTAATTTCATCAGTGCCTCGATAGGTTTGATTGGCCAGGGGTATCTTCTCGCGTTATTCCAATGATGTGGACAACGCGCGCAGCATCCGCGTCAGCGCTCGAAGAAGTTGAGCGTTGTTTAAAATGCTGTAATGCGTTTCTGCACAATAATTGAGTTGAACGTCATGAGAGGATTGCCTCTCCCAGCGTTGTGCAAGATTGGGGTGTTTACGCTGACGTTGCTGGCTGAGCCAAAGCGTCAGCGGTATCGCTATCTGTGGCAGAGGGCCGGCGTTATTCGTCAGATCAAAGGATTTTTTCAGCGCCCAACAAAAGGCTTCGGCATGTTCCAGCGTGATCTTCTCCGCAAGCACGCTCTGATTCAGCGCATAGTGCATTTTTATCTCGTTGGCGAAGCTGTCTATCGCGTTCGTTTCTTGATGCCGACACAAATGGCGCGCAATACCGAGAGAGTCGAACAGGCTGAGGTAACTTTGCGCCACGCTGAAACCTCGATTCACTGAGGGGTGCTGGGTGGGCAAACCGCTGTCGACAAGCACCGCATGCGCAAAGGGCGCGCCTTGTTCCGTCGCCTGCGCCGCCATATGGACAGCTAATTGGCCGCCCAATGACCAGCCGGCGATAACGGCAGTGTCGCGTTTGGCACGCGGTATGGCCGCCAAATGGGAGGCGGCCAATCGCTGCAGGGTGAGTGTGTCGTCTGCGCCTGGCGCGGCCAACCCCGGGCTGGCGATGGTGATGATGTTGGCGCAGGCGTAAAGTTGTTTTATCCACTTTGCATATTGATGTACCTGGCCACCGGCACCATGCACCAAATACAAGGTGGGCAGAGAGGGGCGATCGGCTGCGCCGGACAACATCGATAACGGCAGGGGCGCGTTATCGCGCAGACGCTCGGCAAGTTTATCGAGCTGTGAGTAGCCAAGGATTTCCGCCAGGGTTAATTCCACATTAAGGGCGCGCTTGATGTTACCCAAAAACGTAATGCCGGAAAGCGAGCTGCCGCCATTGCTGAAGAAGCTGGCATAGGGGTCGATCTTGTCTGGATCACAGCCTAACGTATCCGCCAACAACTCACGTAGCAGCATGAGTTCCGCGGACGCGGCGGGAACAACATCGCTGGCCTGACTCCGTTCGGTGCCTGGCGATAGCAAGGTGCGATCCAATTTGCCGTTGCGTGAAAGCGGGAAACGTTCAATAAGATGATAGTGGGATGGCGCCATATATGCGGGCAATGCGGCCGTAACCTGCTCGCGTATTCTTTGCTCCGCCTGGACGCTGGCTTTCCCCGACTCGGTCAATGTGATATAGGCTTCCAGATACGGTGTGCCGTTCCTGGTTTCATCGCGACAGACGACGCACGCTTCAGCGACCAGTTCGCTGCTTTTGAGCGCGAATTCGACGTCACCCAATTCGACGCGAAAACCCTGCAGTTTCACCTGTTGGTCTTCGCGGCCGAGGAATTCGATGTAACCGCTGCGATGCCAACGGCCACGATCGCCGGTGCGGTACACGCGTTCTCCGGTGGTTGGGAGAAGAACAAAGCTGCCGGCGGTGGTTTGCCTATCGCGCCAATACTCGCGGGCAACGCCAACGCCACCGATATAAATGTCGCCGGTAACGCCGAAACCGCACGGCTCGAGTTTTTCATTCAACACCCACATGCTTTGATTCGGCAATGCGGTTCCATAGGGGATGGCGTTTCTGTAGTGCGTATCTCGTGTAAGTGGATGATAAATTGACCATATTGCCCCTTCGGTGGCACCGCCAAGGCTGGTGATGGTGGCGTTGGGGCAAAGCCGATGTGCTTCGGCGATCAGCCGCGGAGAGATACGGTCGCCGCTCAGCCAGATATGCCGCAGTTGAGGCAGCGACAGGATGTTTTCTTGTGCGCAGTATTGCACCAGCATTTGCAAGATGGCGGGAACCGAGTTCCAGATGCTGATTTTCCGCTGGCGTATCGCATGTAGCCATGCTGACGGCTCTTTAGCGTCGTGCGGCGATAACACGGTTACCGATGCGCCGGCTAGCCAACTGCCGAACAGGTCATAGACCGATAAATCGAAGGCCAGGTCGGCGAGCGCCAATACGTTGTCACGATGTGAAACGTTAAACAGTTGATTCATGGTCAGCAAGGTATTGGTGACGGCGCCGTGTTCCATCGCCACGCCTTTTGGCGTGCCTGTCGTCCCCGATGTATAAATGACATAGGCGAGTGCTTCCGCTTCGCCTGATGGGAAGGTTGCTGTGCCTGTGGCAGAGGGAGAAAACAGCGCCTCCAGATCCTGAACGCGGGTTGTCTGCGGATAGCGGGCACGATGGTGAGCCCGATTGCTCAAAACCCAGGCGCAACCCGATATTCGCATAATGGCCGCTACGCGGGCATCCGGTAATCCTTCGGCCAACGGCAAGTAGGCGCGTCCGGCGAGGATCACGCCGAGCGCCGCAATAGCTTGATGAGCGCCGCGTGGAAGATCGATGGCGATGAGTGTGCCAGGGGCGGTATGGGCGTTCAGCCAATGCGCCACGAGGCCGGCGTGCCGCAATAGCCGATCGTAATGCCACACCTGATCTCCCTCGAACAACGCCGGGCGATCCCCATGCTGGTGGGCAGCGCGTAACAGCCGATCGGAAAGAGGTTGCCGCAAGCATACCGGCATCGCCTGCCCGACGGAGAGCTGCCGCAATTGCCGGTTATCGGCCATTGGCGCCAGCGAATAGTGGTCGACGGCCCGCGAAGGATCGCAGGCAATTTGCTGCAACAGCAATGCGTAAGCTTGCGCCAATCCGTTAATACGCTCCGGCGTAAACAGCTTGGCGTTGTATTGCCACTCCAACTGAATGCCCTCTGCGCCAGAAATTACTTCCAGAACCAGATCAAACTTGGGCGGCGCATAGCGTCTTGGCAGGGTGTTAACCTGCGCACTGCCAAGATTTAGCTCGTTGCTTTTGCGATGTTGGCAGACGAACATGATTTGAAAAATGGGGTGGAACTTGCCGCGCGTGGGCTTGAGTTGTTCAACCAGGTAAGAGAAGGGCAATCCCTGATGTTTGAAAGCGCGCGCAAATTTATTGGCGTTCTTTTGCAGCAGCGCGGTGAAACTGTCGTCGCCAGTGATGATAAATTGGTGAGCGATCGTGTTGACGAAGCTGCCAACGGCGTCGTTTAACGTCGGCTCGTTCCTGTTGGCGATCGGGCTACCGATGACCACGCGATCCGTCGCCGATTCTCTGGCAATCAGTAACGCGAAGGCGGAGTGCAACAGCGTAAACAGCGTCGTACCGTTATGTTTGGCTAACTGGGCCAGGGCCGGCTGCAGTTCGTTCGTCAGCGATGTTCTGACGATATTCTGTGTTTTGCCTGCCGCGGTGATGGCGATATCGTATTCAAGCGCGTGTTTTTCCGGCGCACCATCCAGTTCATCGCGCCAAAACGCCATGCTGTCATCGACATTGGCGACGGCGAGGAAAGGGTCTTCAAGATAGCGGAAAAACGCCTGACCGTTGTCATAATGCCAATGCTCTTCGTACGCTTGATAGTCACGGCTCAGTTCATCCACCAGCAAATTGGCCGTCCAGCCGTCGACCACGCAATGGTGGAAGGTCAAGAACAGATAGTGGTGCTGCGCGCTCTTTCTCAAGATCCGGCAGCGCAGGGGATACTCAGCCGCGAGGTCAAACGGAATCGTACACTGGGCGTTAAGCGCCGCCAGCATATTTTCTTGCTGCTCTTCACTGTTCAGCCTGCTGATGTCCTCGAGGCTGTGTTCGAAAATGGTTTCATCAGGATGCACGATGTCAACGGTAATGGCTTCACCGTCTAGCCGGTAGCGGCCGCAAAGCGCACCGTGCCGCTTGAGCAGTTTTTTCAACGCGGCGAGCAAACGCTCGGGTTCAAAGGGCCCCAGGATCTCTTTAGCGATCGGAATGTTATACAGCGGGCTGTTCTTGGTGAAGTTTTCATACAGCCACAGGTATTGGCCCGCGTAGTGATTGACGGTGTAACAAGGCTTCTCGCCGGTGTGCCGCTCTGAATTGTCTGGCGTACAGACAGATAAAAATGCGGTAATGTCTTCCTGCACCGCACTGAGTGCGGCGGCGTCAACATGCTCGATGGTTTGGCGTCGAGGCGACAGCTCGCCGAATTTTGCTCCCTGTTTCGCCATTTCCATCAGATTGATCAAGCCGATGACGCTCATCAGTGCGCTCCTTCCATGTTGACGTCGATAGTTTTCGCTGTTCGACCGCTTTTATTCGGGCGTTTGTCGCTGTGGGCGGAAATCAAATTCAGCCAATGCGCTAAGCTACACAACTGCACTCCCGGGTTTCTCCGCTGCGCCATTGTGAAGGCGGCGCGATGGTCGATATTCTCGCCATCATCGAAACCGAAGATCCTCAGTACGCAGCCGTTCAATCGCTCATTGGCCGTATCGAACCGAATGTGCGGGAAATAACCCAGCCGCGCAGAGAGGGCTATCAACTCTGTAACACCGGCGTCGACGGCTTGGCGGCGCGCATCGACTTTATGCAGCAACAGTAGTCGCTCATGCCGGAAATCGCGTAGCAGGCCCTGCGTGAGTCTGGCTCCGCCGGCCGTATCATGCATAAAGATCATGTGGTTAACTCGGCCGAGCAGGGTGTGCAGCAGGGCCGAAAGTGCATCGAGCCAACTGGCATATTGAGTGGCTTCGTTCGGTACGTTGAATATGGCCGCGTTCAGCGACCATTCAGCAGGCAACGGCAGCGCCTGCGGTGACAGAATGTCCACACCGCGTTTGTCGGCAAGGGCGGCCAATAAAAGCCGTTCATCTGTGCCTTCGGGAGATTGAATAAACAGCCTGCTGCTGGTCGGCGCCTCGGTTGATAGACAGCGGCCGATAGCGCAACGGATGTCCAGATGCTGCGGATCCAGACCATAGCGTGCATGGGCCAACTGCGTCAGGTGTCGGCAGAAATCGGCGAGTCTTGGATGTTCAAGAATGTCGCTCAGGTTCAGATCCAACCGACAGTGGGCGTTAAGCACGTTAATGATTTTTATGGCCTGCAGGGACTCGCCGCCGAGCGTGAAGAAGTCGCCATCGTCACTGCCCAGCGTCGCCAGCCAAACTTCATGCACCAGGGTGTTGAATGTCGTCGAACGCAACTCCCGTGTGGGTTCAGGCATCCGGGATTGTCTCTCCAGGGTGCGATAATCAATCTTGCCGTTAGCCAGTTTGACCAGCGGCGTTGGATGATGCACGAAGCGCTGAGGAATATGGGCATTGGGCAGTTCGCCGTACAGTGTGCGACGCATTGCCTCACTGAGCGGCTGCCGGCTGTGATAATGCGCGTACAGTTCCGTTCCCGCGTCGCCGCTTTTGGCCAGTACGGCAATCTCGACAATGGAGGGCAAGCGGGCCAGACAGCTTTCTATCTCACCCATATTGACGCGCTGCCCGGCGATTTTCGCTTCACGAATTTTGCGGCCAAGGAACACCAACTGCCCATCTTGGCGCTGGCAGGCGATATCGCCGGTACGAAAGGCGGGCATGAGATGGCCGTTGGCCTCAAGGGTGACGAACTTTTCCGCGCTCAGCGTTGGCTGATGCCAATATCCCAGGCCGACGGTCGCTCCGGCTATCAGTAATTCGCCGCTGCAGCCGAGCGGCAACGGCCTGAGATCCTCGCCGACGATCGCCGTGTATATACCATCCAGCGGTGTGCCTATCGTCACGGCGGCGCCATCGTTTTTGATTTCTGCGGCCGTCGCCACCACGGTTGTTTCGGTTGGGCCGTAGGAGTTGAATAACTTCCTGCCTTTGGGGTAGTGCGCGAACCAGCGTTCTTTGGCTCGCGGTGAAAGGCTTTCGCCGCCGATGATAACGGTAGTGACGGCCGGCGGTAGCGTCTGTTCACCGCCGGAGGCGAACAGCATTTCATTAAAGTAGGCGGTCGGCAGATCCAACAGGCTGATGTGATGATCGTCGCAGAATGTGAAGAAAGCGGCAAAGCTGTGCTTGACGGTCTCGGGGGCGATACACAGGTGGGCGCCGGCCCCCAGCGTCATGAAAATTTCTTCGATGCAGGCATCGAAATGCAAGGGCGCAAATTGCAACACGCGTTCGTGCGGTTGAATGCCATAGCATTTTATCGCCGCATCGACAAAAACGTTGAGAGCATGTCGGGCGCCTATCACGCCTTTAGGCATTCCCGTCGAACCGGAGGTAAACATGATATAGCTGGTACCGACCGGGAACGCCGGCGCCTCAGTCGATGTTTGCCGGCGAAACACGGTGAAGTGTGCGAAATCCGTCGGCATATTGAGTGTCGATGCGCGCCAATGCGCCAATGCGCCAGGCTCGGAATGAACGGAGGGACGCGTGCGATCGGTAATCAGGATAGCGTCGCTAAACTGTTCAAGCAGTTGACGGTAAGCCGCTCCATCCCCTTTGGCATTCAGGTTGACGAAGGGCATTTTCAATTGCAACGCAGCAAGCATGCAGATGATGGCCTCCGGCCCTTGCGGCAAGTCGAGCAACAGTACGGTATGTGCGGCGCGAACGGGAGCCAGGACATCGGCCAGCGCACGCCACTGCTGCTGCAAAACGGCATAAGACAGCGTTCTGAGCGATGACGAAGCGTGTTCAGGCGTGAGGATCGCCGTGCGTTGCGGCGCTTGAACGACGGCACGATCGATACGCTGCATGATATCGACCACGTTGTCGTTGGCTGTTTTACCCAGCAGCGAGAGCGGGAAACGTTGTCGCAATGCCGCGACGGAAAGATTTTCCGGATCGTCGTACAGCAAGGTGCACAAGGTCTGTATCCCCTGGCTGTGCCGCACCAGACTGGCCGCATCGTAAAGCCCTGAGTCGGCATCGATCTCCAGCCGCAGCGTTTGGTTATCGAGATCGGGACGCATGTTGAAGACCAGATCCTGCGCGCCTCCTGAGCGTAAGTTACGGATTTCACTACGCTGAGCGGGAGAGAATGAGGCTGCCGCTTCAAAGGGAATGATATTGACCACGATGTTGAACAACGGCGAGCGGCTGGCGACGCTCCTCAGACTTTTTATCTCTTCGTAACGAAACGCTTGATGTTTCTTGAGTTGCTTGAGCGCGTGTTCAATGGTTTGCGCCAACTGTCGGCATGAGGCGGTGTCCTCAATATCGAGAGTCAAAGGAACAACGTTGGTCTTGCAGGTTAGCGCCTGCCTCGACAGGGCGTCTGTTCGCGCCATCATAGGGACGCCGATCGTTTGCTGCTTCTCGCCGGTACATAGGTACAAATACGCCATCACCGCTACAAAAGTGCGCGCCAGCCAGGAAGGATGTTCGGTTTGCAGCGCAAGCCGCTCGGCAGGATAGGGCAACGACGTCACATGGCGGATGGTCTGTCCCGAGGGAATATTGGCGCAGGCTAATGTCATCGGGTCTGGCAGTGAGGCGCTGGCCGCTTGCCAAAAATGTCGGTCTGCTTGATAGGCGGCTGACTGTTTATACTCAGATTCAGCCCTGAGCAAGGCATCGATCGCCGGTACGTCTTGCGGTTGTTGTGTCTGGTCTCGGTAGGCCTGCGCCACTTGATGGATCAGCAAATAAGTGCCGTAACCATCAAGCAGCAGATGGTGGCTGCAGAAATACCACAGAAAGCGTTTCTCACCCAGCCTGATGATTTTTTGTCTGAATAACGGCGCTGCGTTCAGCGAGAAGGGGCGCTTAGCATCCGCTTCCATTAATTCGATAGCGGTGGCCATATCGTTGGCGCTCTGCGAAAGATCTACCCATTCCACTGAGATATTGGCGGTGACGGAATATTGATAAGGCGTGCCGTTATCCTCATCAAACAGAACGTGCAGCGTAGGGGTTTGGCTGATGACACGATGAATAGCACGTTTCATTCTTGCGATATCGAGAGTGTGATTTATTTCGACATATTCCGCGATATTATAGCTCGATTTATCATCGCCGATCTTGGTGCCATAGTAAAATCCTGCCTGTGAATCCAGTAATTGATGTTTGCTCATTGCCTCATCCCTGACAATTATTTTTCTTTATTTTTTACAGTCATCAGTCTGCCCGTTCGGCGGGAGCGCCACACAACCGTGCGGCGTTCTACGATGGGGTGAACTCTTTTAAGGTGTTCCAAACATAAATGCGCGCTGCCTGGCTTGCAGCAAAAATCTAAAATACACAGCGTACCGCCCTCATCCCATTCTGAGTTATGGAGAAGAAACTGCGGATCGTTAATAAATCGACTCAGCGTCTCATCTCTCAGGTAGGCCCAGGTTATATACCCTATCGGGTTATCCAAATGGTCGAATAATATTTTAAATTGGTTTTGATTAATCGCTTCCTGAGTCCATAGCTGCAACGTTTTTATATGGTACAAACTGTAATTTTTATTCATCAACATACAGTTAACGGCGAAGCCCAGGCTCTCGTATTGACTGAACCTACTTTTACCCTGCTGGTTTTCTTTGATAAAACTCACGAAATATCCTCAGCGTTGTTATTGTAATACGTTGATCGCCTGGCGCTCGAAACGGTCGAGATAGGTTTGCAATTGTTCGGTGATCTCGCTGACTTCGCCGCGCCAGCCGGAAATTTCTTGAAAAATCACTTCACGGCGCATGAACGTGCGGGAACCCAACCTTCTGGTGACGGTCTGCTTCATCGCCAGTTGTAATCCGGCGGAGGTTTGAGCTGCTGATGTTTCCTGAAGGTATTGCGCGTATAACCGACGGAACGCCAGAGAAAATCTCTCCTCCGCGGTCGTACCCTGTTGTTCGGCGGGAACCCTTACGGGTGCGTCGATGAGCCGGTGCAATAGGGCAATCGCCGGATGAGCATTCCCCAGGCCAAGACCTTGTCGACGGGTAAAGATGCCGGGAGCCAAATCGAACATTTTTTGCAAGCGTTCGCCTAAGGCGAACCACTCGGCGGTGAGAGGCAGGCGTTGTAAAAATGCAGGGTCAAAACCCGCCATACCGAGATTATCCAGCAGGCAGGCTCGTTTATAGGCCATGTTGAAGGCCGCACCGATGCCTTGGTGCGCTGCCGCGAGAAATGCCGGGCCGAATTGATGCTTGGCTAAATAAAAAGCGAGATCTTGCAAGCCTCTCAGCAACAAAGGGGCGTCTTCATTGAGCTTGTTGTGTTGAATGTAGCTGCGCCCGGGATCGCGACGTTCTGCGGGAAAAACACTGCGAACACCATGAAAGTCCAGCAGCCTACCGGCCATATCGCAATTGGAGGGTGAGGTCATCATCACCAAATGCCGGGTGCGGCAGTACGCGATCTGCGTCGCGAGACGCCGGGCAAGCTCGCAGAGCCCGTAGAATGCTTGTTCTTCCTGGGGCAATGCCAACCAGCTTGCGGCGTCAAACTCCGGGGGACGAGGCAGAAAAGCCGGCGCGGCGACAATCAGCTTTTCGACCCGCTGAATATCCGAAGGCTGCCTTTGCATCGCATCATGAGGATGATAGTAGGGTGCGCGGCAAAAATGTGCAGGGCGCACGACGGGCTCACGCACCAGCAACGCCTTGCGGTTATGGGGACTTCTCGCCGATTCAGGAGAGATGGCGGCTAAGGGGCTATCGGTCACCAAGATCGCCTTATTGGGCACGGCACCGTAAGGCAGCAGTTTGGCCATGACGTTCCCCCATAATGCCTCCAATACTGCGCCGGTCATCGTCAACTCGCCATCGACATGCTTTGCCCCTTGACCGACTAACGCATTAGCCCCAATACCTTTAACCTGCCAACGCCCATCAAAGCCACAGCGTGCTCCGCCGCCGTTGCGCGAAATAGCGCCGCCGCCATAACGTTCGGCGAAAAAGACTTTTTCATCGTTTAAGCGCGGCGTACCGTCATCAAAAATAGCATGGCGATTATTTTCTTCGATGAGATAGCTGGTCTCTTTTTTCAGTTCGTCTTGTTCGGCAGGGCTTAATGCATTGTGCCAGAGTAATTGAGAACCTGTCTTTTTTGCGACGAAAGGGATCAAGCTTTCGTGAAGCATGGCGAGCTTTGTCATTTTTTAATCGTTATTTTTATTGGTGCAGAGTAAGTTCAATCCCGGCCTTATTGCACAAGGAATAATAAGACTGTTTTTTTAATTTGATGAATCCGGTGTTGAAAGTGAAGACGAAGGTGAAGGGCGGCCACCGCCACTGCCATTCCAGGTTGGGCCCATAGGAACCTGTGGAATAGCAACGTTAACCGGCATGTGTGGTGCGGCTTGAATAGCTATTTCCGTCCCGACGCCCACGGCTAAGGATACGGGGGTGGGTAATTTCGCTATTGTGCTCAGGCTACCGACAATGAGCGAAGTCGGATTATAAGAATCGTTGCCGTCAGATCCGTTAATACATGACAATTCAACTTCCGTTAAGGCTCTCATTTAAACTCCTTCTTGCGAGAGGTGATAGATAAAACAAGCGAAAAAATAATCGCCATCGGCAAACCATAACTGGCCGTGGTTTTAAGGGCGGCCGTATCCAAAAGGATCGCCTGGCGCTGCAGGCAGTAGTCTAAAAATACGGCAAGGGGAAATATCAAGAACAGCATAACGATGTGGTACGTGCGCACGCCTTTTTTCTTCGCGTTTTTATAGACGGCACTGATAATGAGGATGAAAATGACAATAAGAACTATTTCCGTTATAAGATACAATTTGATTAGCTCCATTAATCAAAATTTACATCAAGTTACATTGGGTAACCTGATAAGTCAACAGGGTATTTTATGATTCCTCTTTATTTATCATGGTATTGAATTAATTAATCATAAAATGATTACATTTTGTGACTATGTGTCGATGATGAAAAATAAAGATGTCAAAGAAGCGTTTGGCCGCGGTCGGCGAGGCGGTTAACTTCTAATCACTTGTTTTTGCTCAAACTGCCAACTGCGCCTAAGCTAGGTGATGACTCTGAGGGAGCCATTCCCCGAGACCTTATTCCGTGAACATGGAGGAGTTTCGATTTGATGCGTTTATCCACATTGGTGCTGGCGATCGGCATGGCGCTGGGCTCGCAGGCACAGGCAGCAGAAACCCAACCTCACGCCGACCATAGTGCCCTGCCCAGCGGCCAGGCGAAGGAGGCTACCGTGACCGGTGAAGCCAATCAGCACGACAAGCAAAAGACCCAAAACCCGTTCTTCTATCAAAGCCGTCTGCCGTTCCAGGCGCCGCCGTTCAACCTGATCAAGGAAAGCGACTACGCGCCGGCGATCGAGGCGGGCATCAAGCAAAAGCGGGAAGAGGTGGAGAAGATCGCCAACAACCCGGCCAAGCCCAACGTCAAGAATACCTTCGTGGCGCTGGAGCAGGCCGGTTCGCTGCTGACGCGGGTGATGAACGTGTTCGGCGCCATGACCTCGGCCAACACCAGCGATGCGCTGCAGAAGCTGGATGAAGAAACCTCGCCGATGCTGGCGGCGCTGAACGACGACATCATGCTCAACGGCAAGCTGTTCGCGCGCATCAAGGCCATCTATCAGGATCGCGATGCGCTGAAGCTGGATCCGGAATCGCGCCGGCTGGTGGAAGTGACCTACAAGAACTTCGAGCTGGCGGGCGCCAACCTGTCGGACGCCGACAAGGCCAAGCTGAAGACGCTGAACCAGGAAGCAGCGACGCTGAGCACCCAGTTCACCAACAAACTGCTGGCGGCGAGCAAAAACGGCGCGCTGGCGATAACCGATCCGGCGAAACTGGACGGTCTGTCCGAAGGTGAGCTGGCCGCGGCAGCGCAGGCGGCCGCCGAGCGCAAGCTGGAGAAACAGTGGCTGTTGGTGCTGCAGAACACCACCCAGCAGCCGCTGCTGCAGAGCCTGAAAGATCGCGACACCCGCCAAGCGCTGTTCGACGCCTCCTGGACGCGCGCGGAGAAGGGCGACGGCAACGATACCCGCCAGACCCTTTCCCGTCTGGCCAAGGTACGCGCCGAGCAGGCCAAACTGCTGGGCTACCCGAACTACGCCGCCTGGAAGCTGCAAAACCAGATGGCCAAGACGCCGGATGCCGCCTTGAGCTTTATGCGCAACATCGTGCCGGCGGCCACCGCGCGCGCCGAGCGTGAAGCCAAAGACATTCAGGCGGTGATCGATCAGCAGAAAGGCGACTTCAAGGTGCAGGCCTGGGACTGGCAGTTCTACGCCGAACAGGTGCGCAAGGCCAAGTACGATCTGGACGAATCGCAGATCAAACCTTACTTCGAGCTGAACAACGTGCTGAACAACGGCGTGTTTTACGCCGCCAACCTGCTGTACGGCATCAGTTTCAAAGAACGCAAGGACATTCCGGTCTACCAGCCGGACGTTAAGGTGTATGAAGTGTTCGACAAGGACGGCAAATCGCTGGCGCTGTTCTACACCGACTACTTCAAGCGCGACAACAAGGGCGGCGGCGCCTGGATGAGCAACTTCGTCGATCAGTCGAAGCTCAACGGCACCAAGCCGGTGATCTACAACGTCGCCAACTTCACCAAACCGGCGCCGGGGCAGCCGGCGCTGCTGTCGTATGACGACGTGATCACCATGTTCCACGAGTTCGGCCACGCGCTGCACGGTATGTTCGCCGATCAGGAATACCCGAGCCTGTCGGGTACCAACACCGCGCGCGATTTCGTCGAGTTCCCGTCGCAGTTCAACGAGCACTGGGTCAGCGATCCGAAAGTGTTCAGCCACTTCGCCAAGCATTATCAGACCGGCGAGGCGATGCCGCAGGAACTGGTCGACAAGATCAAGAAGGCCGACAAGTTCAACAAGGGCTACAGCATGACCGAGCTGCTGTCCGCCGCGCTGCTGGACATGCACTGGCACATGCTGACCGCCGACCAGCCGCAGCAAGACGTGGACAAGTTCGAGGCCGAATCGTTGCAAAAAGACAAGGTCGATCTCAGCTACGTGCCGCCGCGCTACCGTTCCAGCTATTTCCAGCACATCTGGGGTAACGGCTACGCCGCGGGCTATTACGCCTATCTGTGGACGGAAATGCTGGCGGACGACGCCTTCCAGTGGTTCACCGAGCACGGTGGCCTGACCGCCGAAAACGGCCAGCGCTTCCGCGACATGATCCTGTCGCGCGGTAACAGCCAGGATCTGGAGAAGCTGTACATCGACTGGCGCGGCAAAGAGCCGAGCATCGAGCCGATGCTGATCAACCGCGGGCTGAAGGGCGAATAGTCCCGAGGGTATGAACAAGGAGAGTGAGTAAACCAACGGCACGCCAAATGCCGGTCGCATTCCGACGTTTGGCGGTGCCGTTTTCTGGTCGACAGAGAGAAGACAAGCTACCTGGCCTGAATTTCATGCACCAAATCGATAAATGCCTTGAGCCCCGGAGGAACATGTCGTCTGCCGGGATAATAGAGACGCAATCCGCCGAAAGCTGGGCACCATTCGTCCAGTACGCTAATAAGACGACCTGATGCGATATCTTCACGGGCAAACCAATCTGAAACGAAGGCAATCCCCACACCGCTCAATGCGGCACGATGAATGGCGCGCATTTCATTCAATACAATGCGCGGCGGTACGTTGACTCGAAGTTTCTGTTGGTGGCGTTCCAATTCCCAATGGTAAATCCCTCCGTGTGACATACGCATCCCGACGCTTTTGTGCCGTAACAGATCCTCCGGCGATTGCGGTATGCCATGTTCAGCGAAATAGTCTGGTGTAGCGACCACCAACATGCGGATATCTCCCGTTAGCTCCACGGCGATCATGTCCTGCGGGACGGACTCCGCCAAACGGATCCCCGCGTCGTAACCTTCCGCCACAATGTCCACCATTCTTGATTCGCTGGTGATATCGAGCCGCATTTGCGGGTAACGCCGCAAATACGTTTCGATCAACGGTTCGTAGAGCAGGGAGACGCACTCCTGCGGTGCGCTGATGCGCAGCGTGCCGGTTGGCGCGTCGGGCTGGGTGGCGATCTCTTCTGATGCACGCCGAATCTCGGCCAGAGCGGGGGCGATTCGTTCTACATAACGCGCGCCCGCCGGCGTCAGCGCCACGCTGCGGGTCGAACGGTTAAACAGACGTATTTTCAGGCGGCTTTCCAACCCGGCCACCGCATTGCTGACGGCGGTGGCCGACATGCCTAATTGCCGTGCGGCGGCGCGAAAGCTTTGTCGCTGCGCCACCGCCAACACGACTTCCAACTCTGTTAGTCCACTGCGATGCATAGATTATCCCGATTATCGGTACAGTTCGTACAGGATAGACCCACTTATCGTATTGATCATCTGTTTCTATACTCGTTTGACTAATCGGAACATGTGGAGCGCACCATGCAAAAAATTGACAGCATTTATATCAACGGTGAATTCGTGACACCCCACGGTGAAGAACGCTTCACGCTGTTTAACCCGGCGACAGAAGACGTGATTGGCACTGTGCGTCTGGCGGACGAGGTGGATGCCGAACGGGCGATTGCCGCAGCCAAGGCCGCATTTCCTTACTGGTCCAAGACCAGTAAGGCGGAACGCCTTGCCGTATTGCGCCGTATGCACAAAGCGGTTATGGCCCGTGAAGATGAGCTGATGGACGCCGTCGTGATGGAATATGGCGCGCCCAAAATTCGTGGGCGCTGGATGGCCAGCTACCCGGCGGACGCGATAGCTCAGGCGATCGACGCGCTGGAAAATTTCGAGTTTACGGAACAGGCGGGTAAGGCGCAGGTCATCATGACGCCTGTCGGCGTCGCCGGGCTGATTACGCCATGGAACAGCGATGCCGGGTTTATCTGCAACAAACTGGCGACGGCGATGGCGGCAGGGTGCACCGCGGTGATCA
Organism: Serratia bockelmannii; assembly: GCF_051803255.1. NCBI lineage: Bacteria > Pseudomonadati > Pseudomonadota > Gammaproteobacteria > Enterobacterales > Yersiniaceae > Serratia > Serratia bockelmannii. The sequence continues at coordinate 2,383,870 of NZ_CP196512.1, forward strand.
AGCCCAGCGAAATGAGCGCGATGCAAACGCGGGTCATCACCGAAGCGTTGCACGATGCGGGCATTCCTGCCGGGGTATTTAACATTATCACCGGGCGAGGCGAGGTGGTGGGTGAGGTCATTAATCGACATCCCGATATTGCCAAGATCTCGTTTACCGGTTCCACGGCGGTGGGCAAACATATCGTAGAAAGCGGTGCAGAATCGCTGAAACGGGTGACATTGGAACTGGGGGGCAAATCGCCGACGCTGATCCTGGACGATGCGGATGTCATGCAGGCCGTGCCTTTGGCGCTTGCCGCCGGTTTTATGAATAGCGGCCAGGCCTGCATTGCAGGCACGCGAATTCTGGTGCCGCGCAGCCGTCAGGCGGAGTTTGAACAGGCGATTGCCGACGCGGTAGGCAAAGTCCGGTCGGGCGATCCGCGCGATGAAAATACGGAAATCGGCCCGATGGTGAGCCAAAAACAGTGGCAACGGGTGCAGGATTATATCCGCTTGGGCGAGGAAGAAGGGGCGACATTGTTGGTTGGCGGCGTTGGCCGTCCATCGGGTATGGATAAAGGCTGGTGCGTGAAGCCTACGGTATTTGCGGGCAATAACCGGATGCGCATTGCCCGGGAAGAAATTTTTGGTCCGGTGCTGGTGATCATCCCTTACGACAATGAGGCCGAAGCGCTTGCGATCGCCAACGACACCGCCTACGGGCTGAGTGCGCTGGTGTTAAGCGGCGATCGCGAACGCGGGGTGCGGGTGGCGCAGCAGATTGACTCCGGGCGTGTTCTGCTGAACACGTTGGATCATGAACCTAAAGCGCCGTTTGGCGGTTTCAAACAGTCCGGGCTGGGGCGCGAGATGGGCAAATGGGGGATGCAGGCCTATCTGGAAGCAAAAACGTTGTTGGTGGGGTAACCCAGAGCCCATCGTCGTTATTGACATGCCGTGTTGTGGGGGGAGAAAACGGCGCAAGAATCAAAGCAGACAACGGTCCGTTATCATCATTGTCATTGTCTTGCGCCTTTTCCCTTTCTATTAACGCTCAGCGGTTCACCACCTTGGCCGGCAGGGCCACCACCAGCAGCGAGCTGAGCAGCAGGCAGCCGGCGAAGGCCCAGAGCGCGCCACCGCTCTTGCCGGTCAGATCCAGCGCCAGCCCCATCAGCGAATTGCTCACCAGCCCAGCGATGTTGGCCAGCGAACAGGCCAGCGCGAAGCCGGTCGCCGCCGCTGTGCCGCGCAGGAAGGTGGCCGGCAGGCTGAAGAACACCGGCACCGCGCCGATGATTGCCGCCTGGGCGATGGAGAACAGCAGCACCGTGGCCAGCGCATTGTGGGTGAAGAAGGTGCTGCCGGCCATCGCCAGCGCGCCGACGATAAACGGCACGATGATATGCCAGCGCCGTTCGCGCAGCCGGTCGGAACTGCTGCCGATCAGCAGCATGCCGAGCAGGGCGGCGACGCTGGGGATCGCCGTCAGGTAACCGATGGTGGTGATGTCGGTAACGCCGGCGGTTTTGATGAAGGTCGGCATCCAAAAGCCCATGGCGTAGGCGCTGAGCAGAATAGCGAAGTCGATGCCGCCGAGCATCCACACCTTCAGGTTGAAGAAGCCGTCGCGGAAGCTGTGCTTGCCGTGATCGGCCTCGGCGTCGTCGCGCGCCAGATCGTCGGCGATGCGCTGTTTTTCCTCGGGCGTCAGCCACTTGGCCTGCTGATAAGTGTTAGGCAATAGCCAGAAGGTCAGCACGCCCAACAGCACGCTGGGAATGCCCTCCAGCAAAAACAGCCACTGCCAGCCGTGCAGCCCGTGGCGCATGTCGAAATGGCCCATGATCCAGCCGGAGAGCGGCCCGCCGATCACGCTGGAGAGCGGCAGGCCGATCATGAACAGCGCGATGATGCGGCCGCGGCGATAGGTCGGGAACCACAGCGTCAGGTAAAAGAGCACGCCGGGCAGGAAACCGGCCTCCGCCACGCCGAGCAGAAAGCGAATGACGTAGAACTGGGTCGGCGTGGTGACGAACATGGTGGCGGTGGACAGCAGCCCCCAGGTGATCATGATACGGGCAATCCACATCTTGGCGCCGACGCGCTGCAGGATCAGGTTGCTCGGCACCTCGAACAGAATATAGCCGACGAAGAACAGCCCGGCGCCCAGACCAAAGGCCGCTTCGCTCAGCTGCAGCGCGTCGGCCATCTGCAGCTTGGCCAGCCCTACGTTGATGCGATCGAGGTAGGCCGCCAGGTAACACAGGCAAAGAAACGGGATCAGTTTCCAGGTGATTTTGCGGTACAGCAGCAGCGATTCTGCGTCCGCTTTCCCCGCCAGCGGGGTGTCGACAATGGCCATGATGTTGTCTCCAGGTGGTGCGTGTTGGCCTCCGCAGGAGGCGCCTGTTGTGTTTGCGTTGCATGGACGCCGCCCTGTTTCGGGCGGTCGCGTGAGGCGCTGTCTGCGCCTTCGTTATTGTCGTTGCAGGTGAATCGTTGACTCATAACCGGTTCAGGTAGTCGAGCGCCTCCCGTTTGTGCACCACGTCGCCGTATTTGCTGTCGATGTCGAACAGGTTGGCTTCGTGCGGGTCGGGGTGACGATCGCCGACGCACTCGCGCACCACCATGGCGCGGAAGCCGTGCTGCACCGCGTCCACCGCGCTGGCGCGGATGCAGCCGCTGGTGGAGCAGCCGATCATCAGCAGCGTGTCGATCCCTTGCGCCACCAGCAGCGGCGCCAGCGCGGTGCCGAAGAAGGCGCTGGCGTATTGCTTGCTCAGCACCACCTCATCGGCCAGCGGCGCCACCGGCGGGCAGAACGCCGCCAGCGGGTTGCCCGCCACCATGTCTTTCATCACCGGCGCTTTCTTCACCCACAGGCCGCCATCGGCAAAATGGCCTGCATGATAGCGGATATGGGTGTGGATCACCGGAATTCCCGTTCGGCGCGCGCAGGCCAGCAGCTCGCGGCTTTCCTCGACCGCGCTCACCACGCCCGGCGCGAACAGCGGCGCGCCTTCGGTGGTGTAGGCCTGCATAAAATCGATCGCCAGCAGCGCCGGGCGCCGGCCGAAGCCGATGCGCTGGCCCCAGACGCCGCGGTAGTTGTCGCTGAGGGTGTCGTTCATTCTGCCTCCTCAATAGGCGCCGGACAGCAGGGCGCCGGCGCCGGGGACGATCGGTTCCAGCTCCAGCGCGGTCAGCATCGCGTAAGTGGTGGCGATGGCGGCGGTGATCACCGGTTTGCCGGTTTGGGCCTCTACCGTTGGGACGGCCGGCAGAGAAGGCATCTGCACGCAGGCGGACAGCACGATAGCATCGACCTCGCGTAAATCCATCTCGGCGACGATCCCCGGCAGCCTGGCCGGATCGTGCCGGCCGACCTCGAGGTTGTCCGGGATCTCCAGCGCGCGCCACACCTTGACCTCGATGCCTTCGTGCTGGATGTAGTCCACCACCAGCTGGGTCAGCGGTTTCATGTAGGGTGCCACCAGCGCGATGCGTTTGGCGCCGATCACCTTCAGGCCGTTGACCAGCGCGCCGGCGCTGCTGATAACCGGCGCGGCGGCCTGATTGTCTTTCGTCACCTGCGCCAGCCGGGCCTGCGATTCGCGGTGATAGCCCAGCCCCATCGCCATGATGGCCACCAGGCAGGCGTAGCCGAGCACGTCGACCCGCGCGTCGGACAGCTCCAGCGCGCAGCGATCGGACTCGGCGTCCATCGCCGCCAATTCTTCTTTATTGACGTGTTTCATGCGCATGCGGCTGGAGTGAAAAGTGAAACGCTCCGGGCGTATCAGCTGGCGCGCGCCCAGCATCGCCGGGATCTCGGTTTCCATTGTGGTGTTGGAGCTGGGCACGATCTGGCCGATGCGGTAGTGGTTGCTCATGTCGGTGTTCCTCAGTTAATCCAGAAAAACGCCCAGGGCGCGGAAGAAGCCGTCGAAATCGTCCCACGGGATCATGTGTCCGGCGTTCTCGACCTCGACGATGGCGATCTCCGGCTGTAGCGCGCGGATCTCTGCCCGGTCTTCGGGCTGAATGACGCCGCCTTTGCCTGCGGCCATCAGCAGCGTCGGCATGGTCAGCAGCGGGTAGTCACGGTGGCTGTCCACCTGATGAAAATCGTCGTAGGCGCGTTGGATCGCCGGCTCGTAGCAGGTGTGCAGCCACTCGGCGCGCAGCCGGCGCTGCTCTTCGCTCCAGGTTGGGCAAAAGGCGCGCATCTGCTCGGCGCTCATGCCCGGCAGCGACTGCCGGATGGAGTCGGCGTACCACGGCCATTGGCCGGGATAGGCGCGGCGGCCGGGGCCGGAAACCGGCGGATCGACCAGCACCAGCCGCCGCACGCCGGCGGGCTGCAGAGCGGCGGCGCGCAGGGCGAAGCGGGCGCCCATCGAATGGCCGAGCAGGGCGTAACTGCCCAGGTTCAACGCAGCGGCGAAGGCGTTGACGTCCTGCGCGCAGGTCTCTGCGTCATAAGCCAGTTCCGGGCCGCTGGACGACAGACCGCGGCCGCGCACGTCGAGCACGTAGACGTCGTATTTTTCCCCCAGCCGCTCGGCGACGAAGCCCCAGGTGATCGCCGGGCTGGTGATGCCGGGGACCAGGATCAGCGCCGGGCCGTGGCCGCCGTAGCGCAGATAGTGTTGGCGAATGTCGTTGGCGTGAACGTGGGCGCCGTAGAGGAAGGTGCTCATGCGGCGTTCTCCGATTTCAGCGCTTGCGCGTACAGGTCGTAGCCGTAGACCCAGGCCGGATCTTCCTGGGTGCGCAGGAAGGTGTTGGCGTTGGACACCGCCTGCACCCGGGAGGCGCGCTCCTTGCGGTTGGCTTCATACAGCTGGAAGGCGGTGCGGTAGTCGCCGAGGCCGGTTTCCTGCAGGCAGCGGGTCAGCATGGCGGCGTCTTCGATCGCCATCGCCGCGCCCTGCGCCATGTGCGGTTTCATCGGGTGGCAGGCGTCGCCGAGCAGCACCAGACGGCCTTCGCTCCACAGCGGCAGCGGTTTGCGGTTCAGCAATGGCCATTTGGTGACCTGCTCGCTGGATTCGATCAGCGCCTGCACGATCGGGTGGTAGCCGGCGAAGGTCTCGAACATCTCTTCGCGGCTGCTGTCGATGAAGCTGCCCTGGAAATCCCAGGCCGGGTGCGGCACGCCGCTGACGTAGTAATACTCGTCGCGCCGTTGGGTGGTGTAGTAGACCATCAGATGGCGATCCGCCGACCACCACTTCACGCAGTCTTCGAACGTCAGGTTGTATTTCGCCAGCTTCTCGCCGCGGATCAGCGCGCGGTGGGCCACCCAGCCGCTGTAGGTCGGCGCTTCAGCGCCCAGCAGGTGCTCACGAATGCGCGAATTGATGCCGTCGGCGCCGATCACGATGTCGGCGTGGGCCGAGGTGCCGTCGACGAAGTTCAGCACCACCTCGTCACCGCGATCTTCAATTTTGCTCAGGCATTTGCCGAAGTGCAGGGTGCCGGGCTGCAGCGCGGAGAGCTGCAACGCCTGCAAATCGCCGCGGTGCACCGTCACATAGGCGGCGCCGTACTCCCGGCGGGCGAAGGCGCCCAGTTCGATGCGCGACAGGTAGTCGCCGCTTTCGGCGTCGCGGCTGAACCAGAAATCGGGATGAGACGCCATCTGCTCCAACCGCTGCTCAATACCGAGACGGCGGAAAATCTTCAGTACGTTCGGCCCCATGTGAATGCCGGCGCCAAGGCGTGAGAACGCCGGGCTCTGTTCATACAGATCGACGGTAAAGCCGGCTTTTTGCAGCAGCCCGGCGGCGGCGGCGCCCCCCAGCCCGGCGCCGACGACGGCGATGCGTGGTTGTTTGCTCATCATGTTTCCCCTGTCTGTTGGCTTTTTTCAGCGTAGGCCCAACGCGTGGCTGGACGATCGATTTATAGTGTATGCGCTAGATAACGCAAAGTTGCAAAAGTGTTAAATCAGATCTCGCTCACGCTAATTGACGGCGTATTACTGTTAAGCTCATGTTAATCACAGGATTGATGCGGGATGAAATAGGACTTTCTTATGGTGGATATTCGCAGCTTGCTTTCCTTTGCTTTTTTGACTTAGATGAAATGAGTGTGTTCACTTTAAATTGTTTGAAAAATCACCGCCGCCTTGCGGGCGTCGGTCACCCTTGACGAGACAGGAGACAGGCCATGGCGGTCAATGAAACCCAGTTGGTACAGCTGTTCGAGCAGGTGCTTACGCTGTCGAAGGTCGATGCTTCGCAGAGCGTGGCGATTTTGAAAAGCCATTATTCCGATGCGCGCACGGTGCGCGCCGCGACCGACGCAGCGCTGCGGCTGGGCGCCAAGGTGTATGCCGTCGAACTGCCGGCGTTCAACCATCCGCGAGCGATGGGCAACGACATGACCGCCTATTGCGGCGATACCGCGCTGACCGGCAATCTGGCGGCGCAGCGTGCGCTGGAGGCCGCCGACCTGATCGTCGATACCATGATGCTGCTGCATTCGCCGGAGCAGGAACAGATCCTGAAAACTGGCACCCGCATCCTGCTGGCGGTGGAGCCGCCGGAGGTGCTGGCGCGCATGTTGCCCAACGCGGAGGACAAGGCGCGGGTGCTGGCCGCCGCCGCCGTGCTGGAGCAGGCGAAGCTGATGCAGGTGACCTCCGCCGCCGGCAGCGATTTCCGCGCGCCGCTGGGGCAATACCCGACGGTGACCGAGTACGGCTATGCCGATGAACCGGGGCGCTGGGATCACTGGCCGAGCGGTTTCCTGTTCACCTGGCCGAATGAGGAGCAGGCGGAAGGGGTGCTGGTGCTGGAGGTCGGCGATATCTTGCTGCCGTTCAAAAGCTATGCGCGTGAACGCATCACGCTGGAGATCGAACAAGGGTTCGTTACTCGCATTCACGGCGGCTTCGAGGCGGAATACCTGCGCGAATACATGAAATACTTCGACGATCCGGAGGTGTACGGCATCTCGCACATCGGCTGGGGTCTGCAGCCGCGCGCCCAGTGGACGGCGATGGGTCTGCACGACAAGAACGACGGCATGTGCATGGACGCGCGCGCGTTCTACGGCAACTTCCTGTTCTCCACCGGGCCGAACACCGAAGTGGGCGGCACGCGCAAAACGCCTTGCCATATGGATATCGCGCTGCGCCGCTGCGACATTCGCCTCGACGGGCAAACGGTGGTGGCGGACGGTGAAGTGGTAGCGCCGGAGGCGTCGCGCGTGCGCCGGGCGTAATCGTTGCTGCCAACGGCGGGGGTTTGTACTATTCTCGTGGATTCCATAGATGGTGAGAGTAACGCAATGACGCCCCCCGAATACCCGTCAGCCGTGAGCGGCCAACCTGAAAATTATCATTTTACCGAGCAAGTCGGGCACCTGCTGCGCAAGGTTTATCAGCGCCACGTGGCGATTTTCCAGCAAAACGTCGGCGATTCGCAGCTGACGGCGGTGCAGTTCATCACCCTGTGCGCGGTGCGCGATATGGGGCCGAGCTCGCTGACCGAGCTGGTGCAGGTGACGGCGGTGGATCAGGCCACCATCCGCGGCATCGTCGAACGGCTGAAGGCGCGCGATCTGATCACGGTAACGCCGGATCCGATCGATCGGCGCAAGGTGGTGGTCGGCCTCACCGACGCCGGCGCCGTGCTGCTGGCGGAAACGGTGCCGCAGGCGGCGAAAATCACAGAACTGACGTTCGGTACGCTGAACCCGGCCGAACGGATAGCGCTGATATTCCTGCTGAATAAAATGCTGGAAGATCCGCCCACCGGCTGATTCGCCCGCGCAACGTCGGTTGCCTGGTGGTCGGTGGCGAAAGGCCAGCCCATAAGATCATCACGTGCAGGCGGAGACGCGAACAATGGTGATATCTGAAGTGCAATCGCCCAGGGACGGCGCGAAAACCACGCTGACGGAGCATCCGCTGATGCTGTCGGTGAACGGCGAACAGCTTCATGCGCAGGTGATGGCGGATACGCCGCTCTTGCTGGTACTGCGCAACGATCTGGCGCTCAACGGCCCGAAGTACGGCTGCGGCCTGGGCGAATGCGGTGCGTGTACCGTGTTGATCGACGGCGTGGCGGCGCGCTCCTGCGTGATCCCGGCGCTCGGCGTGTCCGGCCGGGCGATCGTGACCCTGGAAGGCCTTGGCGATCGCCAGCGCCCGCACCCGGTGCAGCGTGCCTTTATCGAAGAGCAGGCGGCGCAATGCGGCTACTGTCTCAATGGCATGATCATGACCACCAAAGCCCTGTTGGATCGTAATCCCGCCCCGAGCGAGGCGGAGATCCGTCAGGCGCTGTCCGGCAACCTGTGCCGCTGCGGCACCCATCTCGAAATCCTGCGTGCGGTTCAGCGCGCCATCATTCTCTGCCGCGATGAGGACGCCCACGCCCATGACTGATTCCCGTGTCCCATCGCCGAGCCAGGCCGACTTGCTGCAGCGCGACGGCGTGCTGCTGATCGTCGACAGCGTGCAACCGCCGCCGGGACTGGTGCCCAAAGGGCAAACGCCGGTGCTGAAGCCCAAAGAGCAGGGGCTGTTTATCGCCCTGTGCGGCAGCGGCGAAATCTATGCCTTTAACGGCCATGTCGATCTTGGCACCGGCGTGCGCACCGCGCTCGGGCAGATCGTCGCCGAAGAGCTGTACCTGCGCATGGATCAGGTGCAAATGGTGTTGGGCGATACCGAGCGCGCGCCGAATCAGGGCGCCACCATCGCCAGCGCCACGCTGCAGATCTCCGCCGTGCCGCTGCGCAACGCCGCCGCCGAAGCGCGCCGTTGGCTGTTGCGCCAGGCGGCGCAGCGCTTCGATGCGCCGGTGGAACAGCTGACGCTGGAGGTGGGCGTGATCCGCAGCCCGCAGGGGCAGGCGCTCAGCTACGCCGAGCTGGTGGCCGGCGGTCATGTCGAGCTGTCGATTTCCGGCGACGCGCCGCTGAAACCGCAGGCGGAGTATCGCCTGGTGGGCACCAGCACCGCGCGCGTCGATATTCCGGCCAAGGCGACCGGCGAAACCACCTACGTACACGATATGCGCCTGCCGAACATGCTGCACGGCCGGGTGGTGCGGCCGCCCTATGCCGGCTACGACAGCGGCGAATTTGTCGGCACCAGCCTGCTGGCGGTGGACGAAACCTCGATCGCGCATATTCCCGGCATCGTCAAACTGGTGGTGATCGGCGATTTCATCGGCATCGTCGCCGAGCGCGAAGAGCAGGCGATCAAGGCGGCACAGGCGCTGCAGGTCAGTTGGAAAGACTGGCGCCGCAATTTGCCGCAGATGACCGACGTGGCGCAGGCGCTGCGCGACAATCCGCACTCGACCCGGGTGGTGCACGATACCGGCGATGTGGACGCGGCGCTGGCGGCGGCCGACAGGCGCTTCACCCGCAGCTACCTGTGGCCGTATCAGCTGCATGCCTCGATAGGCCCTTCCTGCGCGCTGGCGGACTATCGGCCGGAGCGCCTGCAGGTCTGGTCAGGCAGCCAGAATCCGCACCTGCTGCGCGCCGATCTGGCCTGGCTGCTGGAATACCCGGAAGCGCAGATCGAGATCGTTCGCATGGAGGCGGCCGGCTGCTATGGCCGCAATTGCGCCGATGACGTCTGCGCCGACGCGGCGCTGCTGTCGCGGGCGGTGGGCCGGCCGGTGCGGGTGCAGCTGACCCGCGAGCAAGAGCATGTGTGGGAACCGAAGGGCACGGCGCAACTGATGGAGGTGGACGGCGGGCTGGACGCCGCCGGGCACCCGGTCGCCTACGATTTTCGCACCTATTATCCTTCCAACGGCGCGCCGACGCTGGCGCTGTTGCTGACCGGCCGGGTTGAGCCGCTGCCGGTGGCCTATGAAATGGGCGACCGCACCTCGGTGCCGCCATACGAATATCCGTCGCTGCGCGTCAGCATCGAGGACATGGCGCCGATCGTGCGCGCCTCCTGGATGCGCGGCGTTTCCGCCTTGCCCAACACCTTCGCCCACGAGTCTTATATCGATGAGCTGGCCCACGCCGCCGGCGTCGATCCGCTGGAGTATCGGCTGCGCTACATCCATGATGAACGCGCCAGTGAACTGATGCGCAGCACCGCAGAACGCGCCGGCTGGACGCCGCATACCGAACCGATGCAGACCCCGGCGGAAGACGGCGTGCTGCGCGGGCGCGGCTTTGCCTACGCCCGTTACATCCACAGCAAGTTTCCCGGCTTTGGCGCGGCCTGGGCCGCCTGGGTGGCCGACGTGGCGATCGACAAAGCCAGCGGCGAAGTGGCGGTAACGCGCATCGTGGTCGGCCACGACGCGGGCATGATGGTTAACCCGGACGGCGTGCGTCACCAAATCCATGGCAACGTGTTGCAATCGACCAGCCGGGTGTTGAAAGAGCGCGTGACCTTTGAGGAATCGACGGTCTCCGCCAAAGAGTGGGGGGCTTACCCGATCCTGACCTTCCCGGAGGTGCCGGAGGTGGACGTGGTGATGATGCCGCGCCCTTACGATCCGCCGCTGGGCGCCGGGGAGTCGGCGTCGGTGCCCAGCGCGGCGGCCATCGCCAACGCGGTGTTCGACGCCACCGGCATTCGTTTTCGCGAGCTGCCGATCACCTCGGACAAGCTGCGTGAGGCCCTGAACGGGCCGGATGCCGAGCGGCAGGACGCGCCTCCCAAGAAAAAGAAACGCGGTAAATGGTGGTTCGGCGGCGCGGCGGGGCTGTTCGGCGCGGTGCTGGGCATCGCCGGCAGCGCCTTGCCATGGCGGACGGAGATCGCGCCGGTGGCGACGCCTGGCGCCGGCACCTGGTCGGCCGCCACGCTGGAGCGCGGCCGTCAGTTGGCCGCCGCCGGAGACTGCGCGGTTTGCCATACCGCGTCGGAAGGGGCGACCAACGCCGGTGGGTTGGCGATGGCGACGCCGTTCGGCACGCTCTACAGCACCAACATTACCCCGGACGTGGCAACCGGCATCGGCAACTGGTCGTTTACCGCATTCGATCGGGCGATGCGTCAGGGCATCGCCCGCGACGGCCGCCACCTCTATCCGGCATTTCCTTACACCGCCTTCAGTAAAATGACCGACGGCGACATGCAGGCGCTGTACGCTTATCTGATGTCGCAACCGGCGGTGCGCCAGAGCAATCCGGCCAATCAGATGCGCTTCCCGTTTAACCTGCGGCCGCTGATGGCGGGCTGGAACGCGCTATTCCTGCGCCAGGGGGAATATCAACCCGATCCGCAGCAAAGCGCGCAGTGGAACCGCGGCGCCTATCTGGTCAACGGCCTTGGCCACTGCGCCGCCTGCCATTCGCCGCGTAATCTGCTGGGGGCGGAAAAGGGCGGCGCGGCCTTCCTGGCGGGAGGGATGGTGGACGGGTGGGAAGCGCCGGCGCTGAATCAATTGGCCAATGCGGACAAGCCCTGGACTGAGGAGCAGCTGTTTCAGTACTTCCGCACCGGGCATTCCGCCGAGCACGGCGTGGCGGCCGGGCCTATGGGGCCGGTGGTCAGCGAACTGGCGACGTTGCCGCAGAGCGATCTGCGGGCGATGGCCAACTATGTGATGTCGCTGAGCGCCAAGGCGACGCTGAATGTGGAACCGCAGGCGCAGTTGGCGGCCCGCGCGTTGCCTGCGGGTCAACTGGCGGGCGAGCGGTTGTTCCAGGGCGCTTGCCAGGCCTGCCACAGCGCCGCCGCCGGCGGGCCGCAGCTGTTCGGCGTCAGCCCGGATCTGGCCAATAACACCAATATCTTCAGCGATCGCCCCGATAACCTGATCAAGGTGATCCTGCAAGGGATCCCCAAGCCGGCCACCGCCGAATTGGGCTTTATGCCGGGCTTTAAGGACAGCTTTTCCGATCGGCAGGTGACGGCGCTGGTGAATTATCTGCGCCAACGCTATGCCGGCGACAAACCGGCCTGGCGCGACGTGGAGGCTCAGGTGGCGCGGCTGCGCGCAGAGCCGGGCACGCACTGAGCCGCCTCAGGCTTGGCGCAGGAACGCCACCAGCCGCTGCGCCGGCAGCGGCAGCTGCGCCAGGTCACGCACCGCGATTGACAGACGCCGGGTTGCCCACTCGTCCGTCAGCGGCAGGGCGCCGTGTCGGATCTCCGGATGGCGTTGGGCGCTCTCTTCCGGCACCACCGCCAGCCCGGCGCCGCGCAGCACCATGCGGCAGATGGCGTCGAAATTAGCCGCACGCGCCCGCAGCCGCATCGGGCCGCCGCTGCGTATCGCCAGCTGTTCCAGATGCTGTTGCAGCGCACTCTCTTCCGGCAGGCCGATGAAATCAAAAGGCAGGGCGTCCGCAAAGCTGAGCGTGCGGCGGCCGCTGAGCGCATGCCCCGGCGGCAGCGCCAGCACCAGACGATCCTGGCGAAAAGGGTAGCTTGCCAGCCCACGCAGATCGGCGTGGTCCGCCACGATGCCGATATCCGCCGCCCGTTCGGCGATCGCCAGCGCGATGGCCGGGCTGGGCAGCTCCTCCAGCGCGATGTCGGTGTGCGGGTGCAGCACCAGAAAATCCGCCAACAGCTCCGGCAAAAAAGCGTCGGCGGCGACGGTATTGGCGACGATGCGCAGCTGGCTGCGCTGGCCCGGCGCGAACTCGGCCATATCACCCCGCAGCCGGTCGCGCTGTTGCAGCAGCACGCGCGCGTGTTGCAACAGGCGCTCACCGGCGGGCGTCGCCTGGACGCCGCGCGGATTGCGCGTCAACAGTGCCACGCCGGCCTGTTGTTCCAGCCCGCGCATGCGGGCGCTGGCGGCGGCCAGCGACAGCCCGACGCGCTCGCCGCCGGCGGTGATGCTGCCGGTTTCGAGCACCGCCACCAACAGCCGCAGATCGATAAAGTCAAAATGCATGCGTTCTTCCTCTGTCTTTGCCGCAGGCAGGCTCTGCCATTGCCGCATTGTGCTGCGGCGCGGCGCTGGCCACAATCGAGCCGTTGATTCGCCATAAGGATAGACGCATGTCGCTGACGTTACTCGAGATTATCGCCCTGACGGGCATTTTTACGCTGGCCGGCACGGTCAAAGGGGCGATCGGTCTGGGGTTGCCGACGGTCTCGATGGGGCTGCTCAGCCTGATGATGCCGCCGGGGCAGGCCGCCGCGCTGCTGCTGTTGCCCTCGCTAATCACCAACCTGTGGCAGTTGCTGTGCGGGCCGCGGTTGGGGGCGCTGTGCCGGCGGCTCTGGCCGATGATGCTGTGCGTCATGCTGGGCACGTTATTGAGCGCCGGCGCGCTCACCGCAACCGATGGCCGCCTGGCGCCGCTGGCGCTGGGCGTTTGCCTGATCGGCTATGCGCTGTTGGGATTCACCCGTTTCGACTGGCGCGTTTCCGCCACGGCAGAGCCTTGGCTGGGGCCGCTGTGCGGCCTGGTGACCGGTACGCTGACCGGCGCCACCGGCGTATTCGTCATACCGGCGGTGCCCTATCTGAACGCATTGGGCCTGGCGCGTGACGATCTGGTGCAGGCGCTGGGGCTGTCGTTCACCGTCTCGACGCTGGCGCTGGCCGCCGGATTAGCCTGGCATCAGGCGCTGCCCGCTACGCTGCTCGGCGGTTCGCTGTTGGCGCTGTTGCCGGCGCTGGGCGGCATGTGGCTGGGGGAGAGGGTGCGTCGTCATTGTCGCCCGCAGCTGTTCCGCCGCCTCTTCTTTATTGGGTTATTAATCTTGGGCGTTGAGATTATTTGGCGATTCAATTAATTGAATCGATAGCATCTGCGTGTAATTAGGTTCGGTATATTATTCTGGATTTTATTCCAATATGATTATTTTCAGCAGTGAGAATACACCTTCAGTCATTCTTGTCAAAAAATAGCCCTTATGACAGCGGTTCCTGCGCCAGTGGTTTCTGGGGAATGGCAGTTCTACAGGAAATGGTTATGGCGGCAATGGCACTGGACCGAGAGAGGCCAGAGAATCCAGAACCAAACGCTAATTAACAGCTGCAATCCCAGCACAGAAGTAAAATTCTGTGCTTTTATGGGGTATATGATGAATAAATATGTTGTTTTTATAAAGAGCGATGAATCAAGGGGGCAGAGAAAGGAAGTGGTTACACGAGAAATAATTAAAGATATGAAGCAGAAAGGGTTCAGAAAGCATCATATTGAAGTAGAAGCTGAGAACGAAAATGATGCCATTAACCAACTAAATAAGAACAGCAATGACTATTTGGACTCATTGAGAAATTTTTCCGGTGATTTATTGTTTTGCTCTGTTTGCGTCATTGTTATGGTCATGGTTTATTTATTCAATTGAGCCATAATCCAGTTTTGAATCATTCATTTTTTTATACTATCCGATTGCCCGCTAAAAACCCAATAAGGCTCAGGCCTGCGGGCCGCCCAAAATGGTCTCCCACATGCCGGCGAGAATGTGTTTGCCGATTTCGCTCTTCAGTCTTCATACCCGCCGTGGGTGATAGCCATGTCTTTGCCGTGCGCCACGTCGCAGCGTTTGCGTGCCTTCAGCACCAGACCTTGATAACGCAGCAGGGTGTCTTCGATGCCCTGCGAGTGGGTCTGAACGGCGATGGGGCAAGGCGATTTTTGCTGCCCGCTTCCGCTTTCAATTTACGGCGCGGCGCATTGCGCGATATTCTGGTTTTCTGATGGGCTAACGGCGGATGAGGGAACCATGATAGACAGCCAGGTGTTTGAACAACAAAGCCTCGACAATCTGCTGAGCTATTGGCGGCGCCATCGCCGCCTGCCGGGGGCGCGCTATCCGGCCGGCCCGACCGACAGCCTGTGCGACGTGCCGGGTGTCAGCGTCGGGCATCACACCTTGGCCGGCGGAGAATGCCAGACCGGCGTCACCGCCATCGTGCCGCCGGGCGACCTGTTCAACCAGCCTCTGCCGTGTGGCAGTGCGGTGCTCAACGGCTTCGCCAAGCCGCTGGGGCTGGTGCAGCTGAACGAGCTGGGGGTGCTGCAAACGCCGATCCTGCTGAGCAACACCTTCGCCGTCGGCACGCTGTTCAACGCCATGGTGCGGCGCAGCTGTCTGCGCTACCCGCAGATCGGCCGCGGCAGCCCCACCATCAACCCGCTGGTACTGGAGTGCAACGACGGCTACCTCAACGATATTCAGGCGATGGCGGTGCGTGAGGAGCACGTCTTCAGCGCGCTGGATAATCATTCCACCCGCTTTGCGCGCGGCAGCGTCGGCGCCGGGCGCGGCATGAGCAGCTTTGGCCTGAAGGGCGGCATCGGCACCGCCTCGCGTTATTGCCCGGGGCTTGGCACCACGCTCGGCGTACTGGTGCTGGCCAACTTCGGCACCCTCGACTCGTTGACGCTGAGCGGCGTGCGCGTTGGCCCGGCGCTAGGCAAGCTGTTGGCGGATCCACCGCCGCAGGTGGACGCCGGTTCGGTCATCATCATCATCGCCTGCGATCGGGCGCTGGACAGCCGGCAGCTGAACCGCATCGCCCGCCGAGCGGGCGCGGGTCTGGGGCGGGTGGGCAGCCATTGGGGGCACGGCTCCGGCGACATCGCGCTGGCGTTCTCCACCCGGTTGCTGGGGGCCACGCTGCCGGACGAACGGCTGGAGCCGCTGTTTGCGGCTGCCGCGGATGCCACCGAATACGCAGTATTGGATGCGTTGCTGAGCGCCGAGGGCGTCAGCGGTTTCCAGCAGCACGCGCGTATGGCGTTGGGCCCGCTGCTCGATCGGCTGGCGGCAAATTGAATAACGGGAGTGTGATGTGAAAGTCTTTATCTCTGCGGATATCGAGGGTATTGCCGGTGTGATGCGGCCGGAGCAGTGCAACCCGGCCCACGCCGACTATGCGGCTGCGCGCGAGCTGATGGAGCAGGAAGTCAACGCCGCGATCGACGGCGCTTTTGCCGGCGGCGCTACCGAGGTGACGGTGGCCGACAGCCACGCCATGATGCAGAATCTGCGCGCCGACCGCATTGATGCGCGGGCGCGCCTGGTGCAGGGCAAACCGCGCGGGCTGTCGATGGTGGAAGGGCTGCAGCATCAACGTTACGACGGCCTGATGTGCATCGGTTATCACAGCGCCGCCGGCGAACGCGGCGTGCTGGCGCATACCATCAACGGTCGGGCCTTTTATCGCGTCAGCCTGAACGGCGAAGTGGTAGGCGAAAGCGATCTGTATGCGGCGATGGCGGCGGAGTTGAACGTGCCGTTGTGGCTGGTGAGCGGTGACGACGAGCTGCAACGTTGGATCGCTGAACGTTATCCGCAATCTGGCTATGTTTGCGTAAAACGCGCCCTCTCGCAAACCGCCGCCGAATCGCTCAGCCCACAGCGGGCGCGGGTGGAGATCCGCGAGCGGGCGATGCAACAGGTGCGCCAGGGCGCCAGACTGCCGGTGGAGCGCCGTTTTATGCCGCCTTACCGGCTGACGCTGATGGCGGCCAAACCGGTGCTGGCGGATCTGTTCAGCCTGGTGCCTGGCGTGGAGCGCCAGGACGCGCTGACCGTGGCCTTCGACAGCGACAACATGGCGGCGCAAATCAACCTGCTCAGCGTCTTCTCCTATCTGGCGACGACGCAGAGTTGACCCCGGTGCGGGTGCCTGCCCGCACCGCACGATTCTCCAATAGAAAAACCCTCTTCAACATTAAGTCTACTGGATAATAGGCTACGCTAATTATTGCTCTGTTGCGCTATATCACCTGACGGGCGCAACAAGCCATTCCCATAACAAGATTTGTTTCGCCGAAGGCAGTGACGCCTTCGGTTTTTTTGGAGTCATGAGCAATGAGCATATCCCAAGTTCCGCTTTCGCGGCGGCGGTTTATCGTCGGCGCCGGGGCGTTGGTGATCGGCGCCTATCTGCCGTCCACCGGCGCGCTGGCGCGTTCGGCTGCCCCGATCGCCTCCGGCGCGGCGGCGTTAGACGCCAACGCCTTCGTTCAGATCGGCGCCGACGGCGTCGTCACCGTCATCAGTAAACACACCGAAGTGGGCCAGGGGGTCTATACCGGCATGGCGACGCTGGTCGCCGAAGAGCTCGATGCCGACTGGGCACAGGTGCGGGTCGTGGCCGCGCCGGTGGACACCAATATCTACAAAAACCTGGCCTTCGGATTCCAGGGCACCGGCGGTTCCAGCTCGGTGGCCAATGCCTATGAGCAAATGCGGCGCATGGGCGCCATGGCGCGCGCGCTGTTGGTGCAGGCCGCCGCGCAGAGCTGGAAAACCTCGGCGCAGGAAATCACCGTGCAGGCAGGCAAGATCCACCATGCCGCCAGCGGGCGCGAAGCGGGCTTCGGCGAATTCGCCGCGCTGGCCGCCACGCTGCCGCCGCCCGATCCCGCCAGCCTGACGCTGAAGGATCCGGCCAATTTCACCCTGATCGGCAAAACGCGCGGTTTGCACCGCGTCGATTCGCTGGCGAAAACCAACGGCAGCGCGCAGTTCTCGCAGGATATCCACGAGCCGGGCATGTTGACCGTCACCATCAAAAAACCGCCGCGTTTCGGCGGCAAGGTGGCGACGTTTGACGCCGAACGCGCGCTGGCGGTACCGGGCGTGGTGGCGGTGAAACAGGTTGCCACCGGCGTGGCGGTTTACGCCAACAATACCTGGGCGGCGATCCAGGGGCGGGACCGGCTGCGGGTCACCTGGGACGACGCGCAGGCGGAGCGACGCAACACCGAGGAAATCTACGCCGAGTTCCGCCAGGTGGCGCAGAAAACCGGCGTGGTGGCGAAGAGTCTTGGCAAGCCGGACGAGGTGTTCGACAAGGCCGACAAGGTGATCGAGGCCGAATACACCTTCCCGTACGTCGCGCACGCGCCGATGGAGCCGCTGGACGGCTATCTGTTCTGGGACGGCGAGAGCGTCAAGGCGCGCTACGGCTGCCAAATCCAAACGCTCGACCACAAGCAGCTGTGCGATCTGTTCGAGTTGCCGCCGGACAAGGTACAGATTGAAACCATTCTGGCGGGCGGCAGCTTCGGCCGGCGCATCGATTTAGGCAACCCGACGCTGGGGCCGGATCTGGCGGCCGACATGGCGGCGGCGGCCAAAGGCATCGGCCCCGGCCACGGCGTGAAGGTGGTGTGGACGCGCGAGGACGACATCCGCAACGGCTGGTATCGCCCGATGATCCTGCACCGCCTGCGCGGCGCCATTCGGGGCGGCAAGGTGGTGGGCTGGACCGATACCGTGGTCGGTCACTCCTGGACGCGCCACAGCGCGATGGATGCGCTGGTGGTCAACGGCCTCGATCAGATGATGGTCGAAGGCGCCAGCGAGGTCTCATACACCTTCGAAGCCTTCCGCTGCGATGCGCATATCGTGCCCGGCAAGGTGCCGACCACCTCGCTGCGGTCGGTCGCCAGCACCCACACCGGCCACGCGGTGGAGAGCTTTATCGATCAGCTGTTGCAGGAAACCGGCCAGGATCCGGTCGAAGGGCGGCTGGCGCTGATGGGCGATGCGCCGCGGGCGGCGGGCGTGCTGCGGGCGGTAGCGAAAGCCGCTGACTGGCAGGGCGCTAAAGTGGTAGACGGACGCGCGCGCGGCGTGGGCGTCGCCAAGGCGTTCGACACCTATGTGGCGCAGGTGGCCGAGGTGTCGATCGGCGAAGGCGGCATCCCGAAAGTGCATAAAGTGTGGTGCGCGGTGGATTGCGGCGTGGCGGTGAACCCCGATGTGATCCGCGCGCAGATCGAGGGCGGCATCGGTTACGGCCTGAGCCTGGCGCTGTACGGCAATATCACGCTGAAAGACGGCGTGGTCGAACAGTCCAACTTCAATAACTTCCGCCCGTTGCGCATCGATGAGATGCCGGAGATCGAGGTGATCATTGTGCCCTCGACCGAGAAACCGACCGGCGTGGGCGAGCTGGGGGTGCCGACCATTGCCCCGGCAGTCGGCAACGCGCTGGCGCTGCTCGGGCGGCCGCGCACCTCGCTGAGCCTGCCGCTGCATAATCCCACTGCGAATCCGGCGTCTGACAAGGAGAGAACCTGATGATTCAATTAACCGTAAACGAGCAGCCGCTGACCTTCGAGGGCGATCCGCACATGCCGCTGCTGTGGTTCTTGCGTGACGAAGCCGGCCTGACCGGCACCAAATTCGGCTGCGGCATCGCCATGTGCGGCGCCTGTACCGTGCATCTGGACGGCGTGCCGGTGCGTTCATGCATGACGCCGGTCTCCGCCGCCGTCGGCAAAAAAATCACCACCATCGAAGCCGTGGGCGCCACGCCGGAAGGCAAGGCGGTGCAGGAAGCCTGGCTTGATCTGGACGTGGTGCAGTGCGGTTACTGCCAGTCCGGCCAGATCATGAGCGCCAGCGCGCTGCTGGCGCAAAGCAAGAACCCGAGCGATGCGGACATCGACGCGGCGATGGGCGGCAACGTTTGCCGTTGCGCCACCTATGTGCGCATTCGCGCCGCCATCCACCAGGCCGCCAAGGCGTTGGGTTAGGGAGAGATGCGATGAGCAATGCCTTGAAAGGGCTGTTATGGCTGATTATCGCCGTGGTGGTGTTGGCGGGAGGATACGCGCTGTATACGCTGCTGCGGCCCACCGGCGCTGAGCCTGCGGCGCCGATCGCCGGGGCGCCGGCCGGCATCACCGACAAACTGGCGCGCGGCGAGTACCTGGCGCGTGCCGCCGACTGCGTGGCGTGCCACACCGCGCCGGGCGGCGCGCCTTATGCAGGCGGCTTCGCCTTCAAGTTGCCGTTCGGCACCATTTACGGCACCAACATCACCGCTGACAAGGAAACCGGCATCGGCAACTGGAGCGACGATCAGTTCGTACGCGCGGTGCGTGAGGGCATCGGCCCACAGGGCAACCTGTATCCGGCGATGCCTTATACCTCGTACACCGAACTGAGCCGCGATGACGTGCTGGCGATCAAGGATTATCTGTTCAGTCTGCCGCCGGTGAAACAGGCCAACCCGCAAAACGAGCTGTCGTTCCCGTTCAACCAGCGTTGGGGCATGAAATTCTGGAACCTGGCGTTCTTCCAGGAGCAGCGTTTCGCGCCGGATCTCAACAAGGATGAGCAGTGGAATCGCGGCGCCTATCTGGCGACGGCGCTCGGCCACTGCGGCGAGTGCCATACGCCGCGCAATCTGGGGTTTGGTCTTAACCAGAGCAAGCACCTGAGCGGTGAAGTGGTGCAGGGCTGGTTCGCCGCCAACATCACGCCGGACAAACAGACCGGCATCGGCGGCTGGAGCGACCAGCAACTGTCGCAATATCTGGCCACCGGCCATGCGCCGGGGCGCAGCAGCGCCGCCGGCCCGATGGCGGAAGCGGTGGAAAACAGCCTGCAGTTCCTGACGCCGGAAGATAATCTGGCGCTGGTGAAATACCTGCGCGACATCGAACCCATCGCCGGCGACAGCGCGGCAGCGGTGAACTTGCAGCCGAAGGGCGCGGGGGCTTCCACCCCGATCCTGCCGGGCGGGCAAGACAGCTCGCTCGGGCGGCGGATGTTCGCCAACGACTGCAGCGGCTGCCACCAGTGGAACGGGCCGGGCCGCCAGAGCGAGTACGCGTCGCTGGTGGGCAGCACGGCGGTGAACGATCCGCAGGGGCGCAGCGTGGTGCAGGCTATCCTGAAGGGGACGAGCATCAGCGTCGGCGAGCGGCATGAGATGATGCCGTCGTTCGGCAGCGCCTATTCCGACGAGGAAGTGGCGGCGGTCGCCAACTTCGTGGTCGGCCATTTCGGCGACAAACAGGGCAAGGTCACCGCCAAACAGGTGGCGGAGCAGCGCAAGCAGTAAAGAAAGCGGCGAGGGAGATTCTCCCTCGCCGCGGCGTCAGCGGCTGCGCCGCGACATCACCCGTTTGTCTTTCGGTCTATCCTGCCAGTCCTCAACCTGATTATTGAAGTTGTCCGCCAGCAGGTAAGCCGGGGTTTTCGCCAGCCAGTCGGACAACGAAATATCCTGATAAATGCCGTTGTCCATCACGATCAGTACCTTCAAATCCTCATCGCCGATGTTCTCGATGTAATGGCCGAAGCCCTGCGGCACGTAACCGACGTCCGAAGGGGCGTACTCTTCCGTCTGCGCGTGGCTGTGCGAGCTGAACACCGTCATCCGGCCTTTGCCGGCAATATAGTATTGCCATTCGTTGGCGTTGGGGTGCCAGTGCAATTCCCGGATCGCGCCGGGTTTCACGATCTCGATGATGCCGGTCATGGTGGTGGAAATAGGAAATTCTTTCGACGACACCAAATGGACGCTGCCGGCGTCATTTTCAAAGAACGGCTTTTGCTTCATTAATTCATAGCGGTGGGTCAGCGGGGCATTATTTAATCCGCCGTCGCTTTTCGGCAATGGCAAGGCGGGCGGAACGGCGCCGCCGACAATATACGCTTCGCCCTGTTTGGCCTTGGAAAATACCGCCGCCGGCATGTCGACGCTTTTTTCCAATACCTCTTTCGGCATATGCGCCACCCAGTCGGTGATGCTGAAGGTGCCGAATTCGGAGAAATGCCCGTTATCGAATGCCAGAATAAAATGCGCGCCGTCTGCCAGCGCCTGAATGGAATGGCCATAGCCTTTCGGGAAATACCAGACGTCGCCGGGGCCGAAATCCGCCACCTCACATTTTCCCTCGGGATCGAGGATGGTGATGCGCGCATGGCCTTCCAGCATGAATGCCCATTCGGCGGCGATGGCGTGCCAATGCAGTTCGCGCACGCCGCCCGGCTCCAGCGTCATGTCGACGCCCGCCACGCCTTCGGAGATCGGGAATTGCTCGACGGTGGCTTCGCGTGCCCAGCCGTTGGGCAGGCTGCGTTTTTTGCTGTCGGTGAATTTGTATTTATAGAGATGCTGCGCATCGGCAGGCGGCTGATAGCTGCTGGGAGGCACGATATTACGATGGTCGTCGGCAGCGGCATTTTTGGCGATGCCGCCGATCATGCCGGCGGCGGCCGCGCTGACGGCGGAGACTTTCAATATATCACGACGCGATAGCATAGCATTTTCTCCAATATAAACCGTGCGCCTGCAGCAGCAGGCGACGGGGAAGGCGCGATCGCCATTGAAATGATTTTTTGTCATCGGCGGGAATAGGCTGTGACCCTTAAATCCTAGCGGCTGGAATGTATTGCGTAGGCGCTTATTTGTTTGCGTTTGTTACTAAGTGAGTGCAGGTTTAATTAATTGCCCGGAAGTTGAATAGTCATGGATCTGAATTAATCTTCCCCCGTAATTAAATAAACAAAGTGACAATAAAGCGCATTATTTTGGGTTATTTCCTTCCGATTGCGCTATGGGTGTGCGCAAAAAGCGTGCAGCGGCGACATTGCAGTGCATTTACGCTAAATCGTGACGCCTTTCACAACGCTGACGTATGGCTATTGCCGAGTATTCGCGAGTATGGTGATACTTTTAGCGCGGTCGAGAAGACCGCACACCATTTTTATTGCGGCGTGTTACTGCTAAAGCAGGCAAGACCAAAATAGGAATGCACTTCTCCTTGTGACGAGGCGCATTTCCATTTTGGTCTTTTTTTTTGCATTTTACCGGGGAAAACGATGGACTATCAGAAACTTGGCTTAGAAATATTGGCGCGGGTCGGCGGTAAAGGCAACGTCAGCAAGCTGACGCACTGCGCGACCCGTTTGCGTATGGAATTCAACGACGACGCTAAAGTGGATTCGAAGGCGATCGAAGCCCTGCCGGGCGTTATCAGCGTGGTGGTGCGCGGCGGCCAGTTTCAGATCGTGGTCGGCAATAACGTGCAGCAAACGTTCCGCGTGCTGCAAAAGGAGATTGGCCAGCCGCAAACCGGCGCTCAAAAGCAGCAGCCGAAAGGTGGCGTGGTGTCACGGATTATCAGCGTGATTTCCACGACCTTTACCCCGGTGATCCCGGCCATTACCGGCGCGGGGATGATCAAGGCGCTGCTGGCGATCCTCAAGCTGGCCGGGGCGATAGATCCCGCCGGCACGACCTATCGATTGCTGGATACCGTCGCCGATGCGGCCTTTTTCTTCCTGCCGGTGCTGTTGGCTTACGGTGCCGCGATAAAATTCGAGTGCAATCCCATCCTGGCGATGACCCTCGCCGGCGCGTTGCTGCACCCTAATCTGGCTCAGATGCTGGCGGCAGGCACCGCGATTGATTTTCTCGGCATGCCGGTGCGGCTGGCAGATTATGCCGGTTCGGTGTTGCCGATCATTTTTACCGTGTGGCTGATGTCCTATATCGAGCGGTTTGCCGAGAAAGTTTCGCCGACGATGATCAAGTTCTTCACCAAACCGATGATTGTGCTGCTGGTCACCGCGCCGCTGGCATTGGTGGTGGTCGGGCCGTTCGGCATTTTCCTCAATGACATGGTGGCCGCCGGTGCGGCGATCGTCGATGGTAGGGCTAGCTGGCTGATTCCTATGTTGATGGGCGGGCTGCAGCCATTTTTGGTGATCACCGGCACCGCCTGGGCGATGACACCGATCGCCACCGGCCAATTGACCAAGAATGGTTTTGAGATGATTAACGGGCCGGGCATGTTGGCGTCCAATATTGCGCAAGGTGCGGCGACGCTATGTGTGGCATTCCGCACCAAGAACACGAATTTGCGCCAGTTGGCGTCCTCCGCCGGTTTTACCGCGTTGTTGGGGATCACTGAACCCTCGCTGTACGGGGTGACGCTGAAACTGCGCAAGCCGTTGATCGCAGCGATGATCGGCGGTGGCTGCGCCGGCATTTACGCCGGGTTGAGCGGGTTGGTGCGCTATGCCTTCGTTTCTCCTGGCCTGGCTGCTTTGCCGGCGTTTATCGGTGAGAACCCGATGAATATCGTGCATGCGCTGATCACTTGCGCCATTGCCATCGTCGTGACCTTTGCCCTGACCTGGATCCTTGGCTTCGACGATCCGGTCGAGGAGGCGAACGAAGTGACTCAGGTGGCGGCCGACGAGGTATCGCCGGTTTTCAGCCCGCTGACTGGCAAAGCCGTGACGTTGGATCAGGTCAACGATGACGTCTTCTCACAGGGCTTGTTGGGCCAGGGCATGGCGATCATACCGTCGGAAGGGGTGCTGCGTGCGCCGCTGGACGGCGAGATCGTGACTTTCCTGCCGTCAAAACATGCGGTCGGCATCAAGGGGGACAACGGTGCGGAGCTGTTGCTGCATATCGGCATCGACACGGTAAACCTGGGTGGCCAACACTTTGACTCCGGACTGCAGATTGGCGATCGCGTGAAGGTCGGCGACGAGCTGGTGCGTTTTGACATCGGCGCGATCGCCGCATTGGGCTTCGATCTGACGACGCCGGTATTGATCGTCAACAGCGAAGCGTTTCAGGTTCAGGTGTTACCTAAGCCGCATGGCGTTCATGCCGGTGAGACGATTATGGCGCTGAAGGCCAATAAGGAGCCGGCATGATTTATCAACGCTTGCACGATTTTCCCGCCGAGTTTCTCTGGGGCGCGTCGACTTCCGCCTATCAGGTGGAGGGCGCATGGAATGAAGACGGAAAAAGCCCGTCGATCGTCGATATGCTTGAACATCCCGCAGGCACGGCGGATTTTACGGTGGCCAGCGATCACTATCATCGCTTTCGCGAGGATGTGAAGCTGTTCGCAGAACTGGGGTTAAAGGCCTACCGGTTTTCGGTTGCGTGGACGCGCGTGTTGCCCGATGGCGTCGGCGAAGTCAATGCGCCGGGGCTGGCGTTTTACCGGCAGTTGATCGACGAATTGCTGGCGCACGGCATCGAGCCGGTGGTGACGCTGTATCATTTCGATCTGCCTTATGTGCTGGAGCAGCAGGGCGGCTGGTCCAATCGCGCCACCATCGAGGCTTTTGTCACTTACGCCGGCGTGCTGTTCGACGCCTTCGGCGATCGGGTGAAGTATTGGCTCACCATCAATGAACAGAACACCATGATCCTGCACCCCGGCGCTATCGGCACGCCCAAAGGCGGTGCGTTGCCTGACAAACGGACGCTGTATCAGCAGAGTCATCATATGTTGGTCGCTCAGGCCAAAGTCATGGCATTATGCCATCAGCGCTGTCCCGGCGGGAAAATTGGCCCGGCGATCAATACCACCTCGATGTATCAGGAGACCTGCAATCCGCTGGATGCCATTGCCGCTCATAACTGGGAGACGTTGCGCTGTTGGAGTTTTCTCGATGTGGCGGTGCATGGCCGCTACAACGCCCTGGCCTGGCGTTATCTCGAGGATCGGGGGTGGGCGCCGGACAGGAAGCCGGAGGATGCGGCGCTGCTGTTGGCGGCACGACCGGATTATGTGGCGATCAATTACTATTCCACCGCCACGATCGCCGCCAGCCGCGGCGACGGTGCAGACGTGAGCGCACGCGCCGGCGATCAGCAAATCATGCTCGGCGAACCGGGCGTGTATCGTGCGGCGGAAAACCCGTTTGTCGGCAAGACGCGCTACGGATGGGTGATCGATCCGGTTGGCCTGCGCTTAACGCTGCGCAAGACCTTCGAACGCTATCACCTGCCGATACTGATCACGGAGAACGGCATTGGCGCGCCGGATGAATTGCGGGCGGATGAGACCATCGACGATGACTATCGCATTGAATTCATGCGGCAGCATGTCGAACAGATGCGGCTGGCGATCAACGATGGCGTCGAGCTGCTCGGTTATTGCCCGTGGGCGGCGATTGACGTCGTCAGCACGCATCAGGGCTACGCCAAGCGCTATGGATTTATCTACGTGAACCGCGGAGAACGGGATCTTAAGGATCTGCGGCGCATCAAAAAACGCAGTTTTGACTGGTATCGGCAGCTTATCGCCGCCAATGGCCGGTTAGGCAAATAAGCAAGGTGACGGCCGAGACGATGAAAGTCATTAAGGTGCTCAACAACAGTCTGGTGTTAACCGCGGACGACGATAACCGTGAGGTTATCGTCATGGGCAAGGGAATTGGTTTTAACAGCAAAACCGGAGACGAGATCAACCCGGCCGCCATTGAGAAAGTGTATGTGGTGCAGGAGGGGCAAAAGGGGCGCGATTACCTGCGGCTGATTGAAACTGCCCCGACGGAACACATCGAAATTGTGCAGATGATCCTCAGTGAGGCCAACCGCCAACTGAACGGCAACATTAATGAACAGATTTTCTTTACGCTGGCGGATCACGTCAGTTTTGCTATCGAACGTCATCACAAGGGTATCGCCATCCAAAACCGCCTGCTGTTCGAGGTGAAGCGTTTCTACCCGCGAGAGTTTGCGGTGGGGCTGCAAGCCTTGGCCTACATTAACCAGCGGCTGAGTATCCAACTGCCTGAAGAGGAAGCGGGCAATATCGCCTTTCACCTGGTCAACGGCCAGACCGAAGTGCAAAACATGGAGCACACGTTGCTGGCGGTGAAGATGCTGAAAGATATTTTCAATATCATCAAGTATCACTTTCGCCTCAATATCGACACCGATTCGCTGAACTACGCGCGCTTTTTAGTGCATATGCAGTTCTTTATCCAGCGCATGCTCGACGGCAAACAGATGACCTCGAAGGCCGACTTTCTGTTTGCCCAGATGATGGCCGAGTACCCGCATGCCTATCGTGGTGCGCTATTGATCCGCGATTACGTGAAGAATCTGCTGCAAATGGAGATGTCGAACGATGAGCTGCTGTATTTGATGATCCACCTGACGCGCATCACCGATCAGCCCGAGGCCTGAACCGCCTCGGCGACCAGTTCGCGAAAGCGCTCGACGATCGGTGAGGCCGGGCTATGGCGCAGCGCCAGGTAAAGCGGGGCGCTGAGCTGCGCTTCTTCGGCGAGGGTGCGGTAGACAATGCCGTCGCCGCCCAGCCGCCGCATCGAGCCGGGCACGATTGACAACCCCAGCCCGGCGCCGACCAGGCTGAGGGTGGCCGGCAGGCGTGGCGCTTCCTGCACGATGCGCGGGCTGAAGCCGGCGCGGTGGCAGGCGGCCAGGATGGCGTCGTACAGCCCCTGGCCGGCCGGGCGGCGATAGAGAATAAACGCCTCGTGGGCCAGTTCGGCCAGCGGCAGCGGCTGCTGCGTTTCTTGCGCCAGCCGGTGGCCCAGCGGCAGGGCGACGATCATCGGCTCGCTGAGCACCGGCTCGACGCTCAGGCCGGGAATGCCGTTGGCCGGCGAACGCACGAAGGCGGCGTCGAGGCGCTGTTCCAGCAACGCCTCCATCAGTTCGCCGCTGCCGGCTTCTTCCAACTGGGTGGTGATACCCGGCAGGATGTCGCGGTAGCGGCGCAGCAGGTTGGGCACGAACGGATGCAGCGCGGCGGAACTGGTGAAACCGATGGCGATGTGGCCCTGCTCGCCGCGGGCGGCGCGCTGTACCGCTTCGCGCAGGCGTTCGGCGCGCGCCAGCAGGGCGCGAGCCTCTTCAAACAGCACGCCCCCCGCTTCGGTGACGCGCACGCCGCGCGGCAGGCGCTGCAACAAGGTTACGCCCAGTTCGTCTTCCAGCCCCTGCAGCAGGCGGGTCAGCGGCGGCTGTTGGATAAACAGCCGCTCGGCGGCGCGGGTGATGTTGCCTTCTTCCACCACGGTGACGAATGCCCGCAGGCGACGCAGTTCGATCATAGCCATACCTCAAAGGTATTGTTAGTTTCTCCGGAATGCATTAGACATCATGGCACGGCGGCGCGCATGATACCAGACATCAAAACAAGCGATGTGGAACGGCAATGTCATGTCAGATATCAATACGTTAAAACCGCACCCGGCGGCAGCGCCGGGTAATGCGGAGCTGTTTTTGGGCTTTCTCTGGCTGGGGCTGATCGGCTTCGGCGGCGTGCTGCCGATGGCGCGCAGTATGCTGGTGGAGCGCCGGCGCTGGCTGAGCGGCGAACAGTTTACCGAGCTGCTCGGTCTGTGCCAGTTCCTGCCCGGCGGCAATGTGATCAACCTGTCGGTGGCGGTGGGCATGGAGTTTCGCGGGCTGCGCGGCGCGCTGTGCGCCTTGCTGGGCCTCATCAGCGCGCCGACGGCGATCGTGGTGGGGCTGGGCGTGGTGTACGCCCGCTTCCAAAACGATCCGCATGTGCAGCATGTGTTCGCCGGGCTGGCCGCCGCCGCCGCCGGGCTGCTGCTGTCTACCGGGATCAAGATGCTGCTGCCGCTGCGCGGTAAATGGCCGGCGATGGCGATCGTCGCGCTGGCGCTGATCGCCATCGCCTGGCTGCGCCTGCCGCTGTTGCCGACCATGCTGGTGCTGGCGCCGCTGAGCATTCTGCTGATGTGGCGGTGGCCGTCATGAGCGGGGTGTTGATTGCGTTGGCGCTGATCTTCACCGAGCTTTCTTTATTGGCGTTCGGCGGCGGCATGACCATTCTGCCGGAAATGCAGCGGCAGGTGGTTGAGGTGCATCAGTGGATGAGCGCCCAGGAGTTCAGCGCGCTGTTCGCCATGGCGCAGGCCGCGCCGGGGCCGAACATGATGATCGTGCCGCTGGTCGGCTGGCACGTCGCCGGCTGGGCGGGGCTGTTAGTGTCTTCGATCGCCAAGTTCGGGCCGTCTTCCATCGTTACGCTATTGGTGATGGGCGCCTGGCGGCGCTTTAAGGATCGCCCGTGGCGCCGCATCGTGCAGGCCGGACTGGTGCCGCTGACCGTGGGGTTGGTGGCGGCCAGCGGTATCTTGATCGCCGAGGCTTCCGCGCCCAGCTGGCGGCTGGCGGCAATCGTGGCGCTGGCGACGGGGTTGAGCATGAGCAAGCGCCTCCATCCGCTGTGGGTGCTGGCGGGCGGCGCGCTGCTCGGGTTACTGTTCGCCTGAAGGGTTAGCGCGGGATCAGTACAAAGCGCGAAGGGCCGTTGCGGTCGATCAGCTCATAGCGCTTCGGCGCGGTCAGGGCCAGAAACGCCACCATGCTCCCTTCGGCGTCGGTCAGCGTCATGCCGTCCGGCGTCGGCCGCCAGGCGACCGGCAGCGCGTGCAGCGCCAGCGGCTGCAGGCATTGGGCGGAGGCGCTGAAACGGAAAGCGTTGGTGTTGGCGACCGCTTCGTCGCTCAGCTGCACCTCGCAGACGGTTTTACCGTCGCCGATGGCGGCGAGCTGCCAGTCGCCCTTCAGCGCGGCGGGTTCCAGCAACGGCAGTGAACTGCCCAGGGCACTGCTGCACAATATGCTCATAACGACTCCTGTCAGGCTGGCGCGGCGCAAGGCGCGCATAAGGAAATGGGTTGGCATCGGGTCACTCCTTTCGGCTGTCCGTTCACACTTTAGCACGTACCTATCTTGATGATGAGGGAAGGATTAGGTTTTTTAATCCTCGATTATTCTGATCTGATCGGTGATAAAATACGCAAAAAGACGAATAATTAACCCGTTAATGCGCTCATTTTTCTCATTAATATAGTGAGAATACAAATTGTTATGCGTATCTCCATCTCTATGCCCGGCGCGGTGAAGCCAGGCCGGGTGGGCTCGCGCCAGCGGGGTGAGTCACTATACTGGTCATTCCTAAGCCTTGGCTTAGATTAGAACGACTGATGAATAGTCTTACAAAGCGAGTGGGTTCCTATTGTGTAAAAGGAGAATACAATGCGCAGTCGCCACAACGACATTTTGCAAGATGATGATGAGTTCACCAGCCTGGCCGCCACATCCCCCAACGATCATAACTATCAGTTTTACTATCACCAGCCCGGCAGCCCCTATGACGGCTTGGGCTACGGCGCGCTGTTCACGCTGGACAACGCTAACCTGTACAGCAACCAGCGCGGCGGGGCAGCCATCGACAACCTGGGTAAAATCCGCGATAACTTCAGCTTCGATCGCGCCGCCGATCAGCTGACGCGGCCGGGCCTGACGCACAACGGCGATCAGGTGTATCACCAGCCGGTCGCGCTGACCTATTCCTTCCTGACGCAGAGCGCGCTGAACCGCATCGGCCAGACCGGTGACGGCGACAAGGGGTTGCAGCCGTTGACCCAGGCGGCGCAGGCTCAGGCGCTGAAATCGATGCAGGCGTGGGCCGACGTGGCGAACGTGACCTTTACCGAGGCGGCGTCCACCGATATCAACCACCGCGCGGACATCACCTTCGCTTACTTCACCCAGCGCGCCGACGGCAGCACCGCCGCCGGCAGCGGCCCGAATGCCATCAACGCGTACGCCTATTACCCGCCGAGTTCCAAATCGGGCAGCGATAACGCCTTTGCGGGCACGGTGTGGTTCAACAAGAACTTTGCCACCCATCAGGCGCCGGTTAGCGGTGACTTCAGCAGCCAGACCTTCACCCACGAGCTGGGGCATGCCCTGGGGCTGGCGCACCCGGGATCTTATGACGCGTCGCTGGGCAACCCGAGCTACCAGAACGATGCCGCCTATTATCAGGATTCGTTGCAATACTCGATCATGAGCTATTTCAACGCCGGTTACACCGGCGCCGACACCAAAGGGGTCTATGGTTATGGCCCGATGGTGGATGACATCGCCGCGATCCAAAAATTGTACGGCGCCAACATGAGCACCCGCACCGGCGACACGGTGTACGGCTTCAACTCCAACACCGGGCGCGATTTCCTGACCGCCACGGCGGACAACGGCAAACCGGTCAACTTCGCGGTGTGGGACGCCGGCGGCAACGACACGCTGGACTTCTCCGGCTACAGCCAGCAGCAGATGATCAATCTGAACGACGGCGCGTTCTCCAGCGTCGGCGGCGGCACGCAGAACGTCGCCATCGCGCGCGGGGCGATCATCGAGAACGCCATCGGCGGCAGCGGGCGCGATGTGATCATCGGCAACGATCAGGACAACCTGCTGGCGGGCAACGCCGGCTCCGATATCCTGTACGGCGGCCTGGGGGCGGATCATCTGTGGGGCGGCAAAGACGCCAATAACTTCACCGACTATTTCGTCTATCTCAACGCCAAAGAGTCCACGGTGGCGGCGTTCGACGTGATTGAAGACTTCGAGCACGGCATCGACAAGATCGATCTCTCCGGCCTGCGCTTCAACAACAGCCTGAGCGAGCTGCGCTTTATCGACAGCGGCAGCGCCTTCAGCGGCCAGAAAGGCGAGATCCAGCTCAACTTCGACGCCTTCAACGGCACCACCGATCTGCTGATGAACACCCAGAGCAACAGCTACGCCGCCGACTTCAAGATCCACGTGGTCGGGCAGGTCGAACAGAGCGATATTTTGTTTGCCTGATAAACTGAGCAAATCGTCTCATTATACAAGGGCCTGACGGCCCTTTTTTGGGAGCGTGATCATGAGCGGTTTTTTTTCACAATCAAGATTCGATGTTCGTCTTGAATGGGGAATTCAGGCGGTTGAATTGATGGCGCAGGATGTGGATTGCGTCGTTATCGTCGATGTGATGTCTTTCGCAACCTGTGTGAGCGTTGCATTATCTCGAGGCGCGGTGGTTTATCCTTACCCATGGAAAGATGACAGGGTACAGCAGTATGCCGAAACATTCGGGGCTGTAGCTGCCAATGCCAACCGACGCTTCGCCGGAGAAGGCTACTCTCTTTCACCTGCTTCACTGGCCGCGTTGAATCCGGGCACAAAATTAGTGCTACCATCACCTAATGGCTCTGCACTGGCGTTTAAGGCTCGTGAGTCAGGAGCCGTGGTGTACGCCGGCTGTTTGAGAAATCTGACGGCGACGGCGGATGCTTGCAACGGGTACAAAAAAATATTGATCGTTGCCGGTGGAGAGAAGTGGCCGGACGGCAGTTTGCGTCCGGCGCTAGAGGACTGGGTGGTTGCAGGCGGCATAGCCTCTCTGTTCTCGGGGAAAACACTGTCCCCAGAAGCCTTGGCGGCCGCAGCTTGCTATCGAACGCTACCAATTAACATATTGTTCGAGTGCAGTTCTGCCCGGGAGCTGATAGAACGCGGCTTTGCCAAAGACGTTGAGCTTTGTCTGACACTTGACGCCGAGAAGGATGCCAGCCGGTTGCAAGACGACTACTTCATTTACACTGACCGGGCCGCCGCCGCGCTTTCCGCCACGAAGGAACCGGTCGTTACCTCGCCGGAACGGCGGTAATGAGCCACGATCACGCCGCCGGGTGAGACCACCGAGTGGGCCAGCGTGAAGGCCGCCGGCGCCGCGTTGTCATCGAACAGCCGCTTGCCGCCGCCGAGCAGCACCGGGTAGGTGAGCAAGCGCAGTTCATCCACCAGATCGTTGGCCAGCAGCTGTTGCATCAGCGTGCTGCTGCCCTGCACCAGCAGCACCGGCCCCTGGGTGCGCTTCAGCTCGCGCAGCCGGGCGAGGATGTCTTGCCCCAGCCACTGGCTGTTCTCCCACGTCAGCGTCTCGCCGTGGTGGGTGGCGACGTACTTGGTGGCCTGATTGAACACGCGGGCGATGTCGGCGGAAAACGGGTCGGCCTCGTCGGTGATATGCGGCCAGTAGCCGGCGAAGATATCGTAGGTGCGCCGCCCGAGCAGCAGATCGAAAGGCGCAGAGAAAAGATCGCTCATCGTTTCCGCGACGGCGTCATCCCAATAGGGCGCGGTCCAGCCGCCGAAGCGAAAGCCGCCGCTGCGGTCTTCGTCTTGCCCGCCGGGCGCCTGCATCACGCCGTCGAGGCTGACGAACGCGCTGGCAATAATCTGTCGCATGGCTGTCTCCTGCAGTTGAGTGCCAGCTGAAAGTTTAGCCGCCGTGCGGCGGCCGCGCCAACCGGCCGCTCAGGGTTGCAGCGCCTTGAGCAACGCCTGATGGAAGCGCGCCGGCTCCTCCATTTGCGGCGCATGGCCCAGCCCGGCGAACTCGATCAGCGTGGCGTGCGGGATGAGTTTCGCCGCCTGTTTGCCCAGCACCGCGTAATGCCCGATTTTGGCCTTGACTGCCGGCGGGGCGATATCGCTGCCGATGGCGGTGGTGTCGGCGGTGCCGATCATCAGCGTGGTGGGGGTTTGCAGATCCTTGAACTCGTAGTACACCGGCTGGGTGAAGATCATGTCGTAGATCAGCGCCGAGTTCCACGCCACCAGGCGGTGGCCCGGCCCGTTGTTCAGCCCGGCCAGCATATCCACCCAGCGATCGTACTCCGGCTTCCAGCGGCCGCCGTAGTAGGTGTGCTGCTCATAATTGCGGATGCCCTCGGCGGTGGTGTTCAGCTCGCGCGCGAACCATTGATCGACGCTGCGCCACGGCACGCCTTTCGCCTTCCAGTCCTCGAGGCCGATCGGGTTGACCATCACCAGCTGTTCCACCGCCTGCGGATACATCAGGCTGTAGCGCGTGGCCAGCATGCCGCCGGTGGAGTGGCCGATGACGATGGCCTTGCTGATGTTCAGGTTCTGCAGCAGGCCGTGGGTATTTTGCGCCAGCTGCTGGAAGCTGTACTGGTAATGCGCCGGCTTGGTAGAGGAGCAAAAGCCGATTTGGTCCGGCGCGATCACGCGGTAGCCGGCCTTGCTCAGCGCCTTGATGGTGTCCTGCCAGGTGGCGGCGCAGAAGTTTTTACCGTGCAGCAACAGTGCGGTGCGGCCGTTGGCGGCGCCTTCCGGCGGCACGTCCATATAGCCCATTTTTAACGGCTGCCCCTGCGAGGTGAAGCTGAACTGCTGCAACGGGTAGGGGTAGTGAAAGCCCTGCAGCTCCGGGCCGAACGTCGGCGTTTCGGCGGCGCCGGCGTTGAACGCGGCCAGCGCGGCGCACAGCAGCGCACTACGGGTGAATCTCAGCATCCTGATCTCCTGAAAACGGACGAAAGCCGAGTATAGCCATAATCGGCGCGGCGGCGCGCCAGTGGTTTCAGATAATTCTGTATATGACGGTTTGATTCCCGGCCAGATTCCGGGCAACGCTCTTTTTCACAGTGAACGCGGTCACGCCGCGCAACATTGGCGGCGCCTGATGGTTTTATTTCAAGGCTAAGTTATGCGATGCTTAAGCATTATTTATGCAAAAGGATCCTCGCATGTCCGCTTTATCCCGCTGCGCTTTCAGCGAAGGCAGCGTCGCTTTGCCGGAAGGCTATGCCGATCGCACGGTCAACGTCCTGTTGGCCGGCGATGATGTTTCCCCCTCAGTCAATATTTCCCGCGATGCGCTGCAGCCGGCGGAGAACCTGGAAGGCTACGTCACCCGCCAGCTCGATGCGCTGGCACAGGGGCTGAAAGGTTGGGCGTTCAAAAGCCGCGAGCCGGCGACGCTGGGCGATGGGCTGGCCGCCGGTGAATGGGTGCGCGCCAGCTACCTGCGCGACGGCAAACGCATCTGGCAGAACCAGGCGGTGTTCGCCCTGGCGGAAGGCCGGGTGCTGGTGTTCACCCTGGCGATGGCGCGCAAGCTGACGCCACAAGACGACGCGCTGCTGCAGCAGGTGCTGAGCAGCTACCGGGCGGCCTAACGATGAACTCTTTGCGTAAAAGGACCTTACGATGACCGAAGCGGCTCGCGTCGGCGATATTATCGGGCATTCCCATGCCCTGGCCGGCATGATTGCCGGCACCCTTGTCGGCGGCCTGATCGCCGCCGCAGGCGCGGTGGCGGCGGGGGCGCTGTTCGTCGCCGGCCTGGCGGCCTCCTGTATCGGCGTCGGCGTGCTGCTTATCGGCGCCAGCCTGGCGGTGGGGTATCTCACCGGGGAGGCGGCCACCGCGGCGCGCGACGGCATTGCCGACGCCGGTGCCGGTAGCCTGACCCCCAAAGGCAATATCGTCACCGGTTCCCCCAACGTTTTCATCAACGGCAAACCCGCCGCGCTCGCCACCAATAGCCAGGTGGCCTGCAGCGACGACGGCCCGAGCATGCAGATGGCGCAGGGCTCCGACAAGGTCAGCATCAACGGCCAGCCCGCCTCGCGCGTGGGGGACAAAACCAACTGCGACGCGCAGGTGATGGAAGGTTCGCCCAACGTGTTTATCGGCGGCGGCACCGTCACCACCTTGCCGATCAAGCCCGAAGTGCCGGATTGGCTGTACAAGGTCTCTGACCTGACGCTGCTGTTCGCCGGCCTGGTGGGCGGCGTGGGCGGCGCCGCCGGCAAGTTGGGGGCGCTCGGCAAACTGCTGGGCAAGCTGCCCGGCATCAACAAACTGGCGCGCATCGCCTGCCGTGCCGGCACCCTGATGACCGCGACCGCCGCGGTTGGCATTATCGCCCGGCCGGTGGATATCGTCAGCGGCCAGAAATTCCTCGACGGCGAAGACGATCTCGATTTCGTGCTGCCATCGCGCCTGCCGGTCGCCTGGCAGCGCTATTGGCGCAGCGGCAACCCCGGCGACAGCGTACTGGGCCGCGGCTGGAATCTGTTCTGGGAGAGCAGCCTGCAGCCGTATCAGGACGGCCTGGTGTGGCGCGCGCCTTCCGGCGACTTCGTCGCTTTCCCTATGGTGCCGCGCGGCCACAAAACTTACTGCGAAGCCGAAAAATGCTGGCTGATGCACAACGATGACGGCAGCTGGCAGCTGTTTGACGTCGGCGAACAGATTTTCCACTACCCGCCGCTGGCGGGCGAGCAGCCGAGCCGGCTCAGCATGATCACCGACGCCATCGGCAACGCCACCTCGCTGTTTTACGACGACGAGGGGCTGCTGAGCGAACTGGTGGACAGCGCCGGGCAGCGCCTGATGTGCCGCTATGCGCAGGGCCGCCTGCGCGAAGTGGCGCTGCAAACCGCCGAAGGCGAACGGACGCTGGCGCGCTACGGTTACGATGAGCAGGGCCAACTGACGACGGTGAGCAACCGCGCCGGTGAGGTGACGCGCCGCTTTGGCTGGCGCGACGGCCTGATGATCAGCCACCAGGACGCCGCCGGGCTGCTGAACGAATACCAATGGCAAGAGATCGACGGCGTGCCGCGCGTGACGGCCTACCGCAACAGCGCCGGAGAATCCCTTGAGTTCGGTTACGACTTCGCCGGCGGGCGCCGCAGCGCGGTGCGCGGCGACGGCAAGCGCGCGGAGTGGCGGCTGGATGACGACGACAACGTGGCGCAGTACACCGATTTCGACCAGCGCCGCTACGGTTTTATCTACCAACGCGGCGAGCTGTGCAGCGTGCTGCTGCCCGGCGGCGCGCAGCGCCAGAGCGAATGGGATCCTTATGGCCGCCTGCTGTCGGAGACCGATCCGCTCGGCCGCGTGACGCGCTATCAATATTCGCGCAACAGCGGCCGGCTGTTCGCCGTCGCGTACCCGGATGGCAGCAGCGAGGCGCAGCACTGGGACACGCTGGGGCGCCCGACGCGTTATGTCGATGCCCTGGGCAATGCCACGCTGTACCGCTATCCGGATGACGAAGAGAGCCTGCCGGCCAGTGTGATCGACGCGCTGGGCGGGGAAGTGAAGCTGGAGTGGGACGCCCGCGGCCAGCTGACGCGCTACACCGACTGTTCCGGCAGCGTCACGGCTTATACCTACGATGCGCTGGGGCAACTGACGGCGCAGACCGATGCCGAAGGCCACCAGACGCGCTACCTATGGGATAACGGCGGGCGCCTGCACACCCTGATCCACCCGGACGGCGGCGAAGAGCGCTTTAACTGGAATGCGCACGGCCAGCTGGCCGAACATCAGGACGCGCTGGGCAGCCTGACCCGCTGGCAGTACAACGCCCTGGGGTTGCCGGTCAGCATCACCGACCGCATCAACCGCACCCGGCGCTATCACTACAGCCCGCAGGGCTGGCTGACGCGGCTGGAGAACGGCAACGGCGGCGACTACCGCTTCAGCTACGATGCGGTGGGCCGTGTGGTGGCCGAAGAGCGCCCGGACGACACCCGCCACTATTATCGTTACGGCGCGGCCGGGCTGCTGGAAGAGCACCGTGAGGTCGGCCTGCCGGGCGGCGCGGGCGAGCTGACTCAGCGCGAACAGCGCTTCCGCTTCGACGAGGCCGGGCAGCTGGTCTGGCGCAGTAACGCCAGTGCGGAATGGCATTACCGTTTCGACGCCATGGGGCGGCTGCGCGAGCTGAACCGCCTGCCGACGGCGAGCGGCGCGGCGCTGGGCATCGAGCCGGACAGCGTGCAGATGCGCTATGACGCCGCCGGGCGGCTGCTCGGCGAGCAAGGCGTCAACGGCGAGCTGCAATACCAGTGGGATGCGTTGGCCAACCTGCAGACGCTGACGCTGCCGCAGGGCGATCGCCTGCAGTGGCTGTATTACGGCTCCGGCCACGCCAGCGCCATTAAATTCAACCAGCAGGTGGTGAGCGAATTCACCCGCGATCGCCTGCACCGGGAAACCGGCCGCAGCCAGGGCGCGCTGCAGCAGCAGCGGCGTTACGACGCCATGGGCCGCCGCAGCTGGCAGAGCAGCGCCTTCGGCCACGACAAACTGACCCGGCCGGAAGACGGCGTGCTGTGGCGCGCTTATCGCTACACCGGCCGCGGCGAGCTGGCCGGGGTGAGCGACGCGCTGCGCGGCGAAGTGCACTACGGTTACGACGCCGAAGGCCGCCTGCTGCAACACCGCGAACCCAATCAGGGCAAACCGGGCGCGCGGCTG
Source organism: Serratia bockelmannii (assembly GCF_051803255.1). Classification (NCBI taxonomy): domain Bacteria; kingdom Pseudomonadati; phylum Pseudomonadota; class Gammaproteobacteria; order Enterobacterales; family Yersiniaceae; genus Serratia; species Serratia bockelmannii. Next base: position 2,421,233 of record NZ_CP196512.1, read on the forward strand.
GTGTACGATCTGGCGGATAACCTGCTGGGCGAGCGCAGCCCGCAGAACGACATCGACGCGCACCTGCCGCTGGCGCCGATCGCCGACAACCGCCTGACGCACTGGCAAAAACTGTTTTACCGTTACGACGCCTGGGGCAACCTGATCAGCCGGCGCAACGGTCTGTACGAACAGCACTACCGCTACGACGCCGACAACCGGCTGGTGCAGGCGCACGGCCGGGGCCCGCAGGGCGAGTTCGAGGCGCAGTACCATTACGACGCGCTGGGCCGCCGCAGCCGCAAGGCGGTGCGCTACAAGGGCAAAACCGCACAGACGACCCGTTTCCTGTGGCAGGGCTACCGGTTGCTGCAGGAGCAGCGCGACGACGGCAGCCGTCGCAGCTGGAGCTACGATCCGGCCAGCCCGTGGAGCCCACTGGCGGCGCTGGAGCAGGCGGGCGACAGCCGCTCGGCGGATATCTACTGGTATCACACCGATCTGAACAGCGCGCCGCTGGAAGTGACCGACGCGGCGGGCAACCTGTGCTGGTCCGGGCAGTACGACACCTTCGGCAAGCTGCAGGGCCAGACGGTGGCCGGCGCGGCGAAGCGGCAGGGCGCGCAGTATCAGCAGCCGCTGCGCTACGCCGGGCAATACCAGGACGACGAAAGCGGCCTGCACTACAACCTGTTCCGCTACTACGAACCCGAGGTGGGGCGTTTCACCACGCAGGATCCGATAGGGTTGCGGGGCGGGTTGAACCTGTATCAGTATGCGCCGAACCCGCTGATGTGGGTGGATCCGCTGGGGTTGAGTAGTAAGCCTTGTAAAACAGAAAAAGAGCCGAAAGATTCTTATGAACAAGCTAGGAATAAAGCACTCAAATGGCTTGAGGAACGTGGTTTCAAAGCGGAAAAAGTCAATACAGGGAAATTTGGCGCAACCAGAGGACAACCTGTCGGAATGACCACCCTTGATGGTAAAACAGGGTTTAGGATTGAATATGATGAGAGAAGTGGTGCTCATATCAATGTCTTTAGTGGGAAGGATAAGGGAGAGCACTTCTTATTTGATGCAAAAGAATCTACAGTAACTAAGCTTCAGGAACTATTTGATTTCCCGTCGAAACCGTGGAGAGGAATGTAATGACACTTGATGAAGAAATTAGAAATAAAATAGGTGAAAAATCTATTTTCTTTAATATCGTAGATGATTGGGAAGCGATTGCCGATGAGTTGTCAGATTCTTTTGAATGGACTGGCTCTAAGATAAGTTGGTCTAAAACAAAAGAACATAAGTTTATTAAGTTACATGGAGACTATCAGTCATGGTTATCTCAGGTGTCTTCTTTTTTAGAGGATAATGCAGTAAATAGAGAAATTGCCATGAGCGATGAGATTTACTACATCAATGATTCTTCTCTGGATTTTTCAGTTAAGATGAACTCTGATAAACTTAATGAATTTCTTAATTTTGCCTTAAAAAATATACCTCAGCATCATTATTTCTTTGAAAGAAATAAAAAGTGGTGCCTTGTAATTAGTTCTGAAGGTTATGCCGATTTTGGTATTTCTGGTAGGTGAAGTGTTGTTGGGATAGACGTCGAAAAACCTTATAAAACAGTTTAAATAAACATCGTTCCTTGAGAGTTAATTAAAAGATCGATGTTTATTTCACTGAAAACCGCCTATGAGCTAGACAGGTAGAGCCAGGCCGACAGGCGCTACCCCGAACCAGATAATTCCACTAGAAAGTAGGGGCGAATAAATGGTGTAATTTGATGCCTACTCATGGCACTTTACCTAATCATTATTTACCTGGTGTACCAGACCCACATACCGCCGGTGGAGTGCTTCGAACAACTGTTCAACAAAGCAGAAAAGCACTGCCTCCTGGAACTATAACTGATTTGAGATTGTGACATGAATGATTTTGACTTTGATAGTTTACTACAGCGCATCGATAACTCATGCTTTTTCTCAAGAATGGGACTCCCAGATGTTCTGGATAGTCGCGTGATTTTAATTGAAAATGTTGAGAAGGTGTTTGTTAATCCCACTGATGCAGAGTTTAAGGGATACTATGATAGTGTGGAATGGTTGCCAACATCAATGACTCAGGAGGCTCCTTTCTACAAAGTAAAGGAGGTATTACCTAAGGAACTTACTGGTTTACGTATTCGAGTAAACAAGGCTGTCATGAATGCAACAAAGGGATTGTCTAAGGATAAATTCAATTACGGGCCTCATGACTTCAGCTTAGCAGCCAGAAATGGAATTTGTTTTGCTTTCAGAGAGTATGTTTCTGAACAGTATCTACATTTAGGGAATAAGTGGGAAGAAGTTGTGGGTATATACTTTTCTGGTCACTGGCCTGTGGGTATAGCAAAAGATAAGATAGTTACCATTTAATATTTGTTGACTGCAAAGATAAATATCTTTGCAGAACCATACGACCTAGCCAGTCCGTGGAGCCCGCTGGCGGCGCTGGAGCAGGCGGGCGACAGGCGCCCGGCGAATATATGCGGGTATCACACTTATCTGAACAGCTCGCCGCTGGAAGTGACCGACGCGGCGGGCAACAAAGATTACAAACACTCCATTGGTAGCTCTTTAAAAATGCGGGTAGAAAAGCAGGTCTCCAACCGGGCGACCGAATTAGTGAAATAATATTTCAGTAGGGGGGATATGAATAAGACTTTCTCTTTCACAACAGATACTGCGACCTTGTTAATTTTTGATTTGGTGTCTTTAAAACATAGAGTTAGCGACGATGCTGATTGGTGGAGCATTCCAGAGGATGAACTGGAAGAAGTAAATAAAGGTAACGTGTTGTTTTTGAATCTTGGTGAGGACGGTCAGTATACGGTTCGAGTTGTTGATAACATAAGTGAGAACTATAAATCGTTATTTTTGAATGTGCCTTCAGGAAAGGTTTTGGTTGGTGCAGGGGAAGATACTAGCGGTGGTGACCTTGAACCTGACGGTTCTGACTATATGTCAGGTGTGTTTTTGATTATGGATATAGGCAATTACGAAGTAAGATTTAGAAGAGACTCTCTCGATATAGTTATTTCATTTATTAAAAGTAGTGAAAATAAAAATGAAGAGAGTGCATTAATTAGGATCTGATTTTTAATTTTTTACAACATGTCAACAATGACCCTCTTTTATTTTAGGGGAATTCGTTGAAAGGAACACCGCCGACCCAATCAGGGCAAACCGGGCGCGCGGCTGGTGTACGATCTGGCGGATAACCTGCTGGGCGAGCGCAGCCTGCAGAATTACATCGACGCGCACCTGCCGCTGGCGCCGATCGCCCCCAAACTAAATACCCAAAGTGCCATCAATCAGGGTGCAGCACTGCCCGCCGATCCAGGGTTCGCCGTCAATAAAGCGCACGCTCACGCGGCCATCTCGATTCAGTTGGGTGCCCTGGCGCACCAGGTAGCCCTGTGCGGTCTGGCCGCCGTCGGGGAAGCGGCTGGCCTTCAGCAAGCGCGCCAGGCAGGCGTTGGCGCTGCCGGTCACCGGATCTTCAATCAAAACACCGCATTCCACCATAAACGCGCGCATTTCGTAATCGGCCGGTTCGGTTGCGGGGCAGGCGCCATAAATCACCACGCCATCCACATCGCAAGCCGTTTGCAGCTGTTTAATCGTGTCCTGATCCGGCGTCACCGCCAGGCAGGACTGCGCGTCCGGCAGGCGCACCATCAGCCAGCGAATACCCATCTCGGCAATCACCGGCAGGGGGCTTGCTGCAATCATCGCGGGCCGTAAAGCGGCCATCAGCCGTTCTGTTTCCTCAGCCGCCATTGGGCGGAGCTCAACTTCGGGCGCGGCGAACGCCAAGGTGCCTTCCGGCTGGATATTGACCGCCACCAGACCGACGCCGCATTCCTGCATCACCGTCCCAGGCCGTTTAGGTGCCAATCCGGCTTCCAGCAGGGCGTGGGCGGTGCCCAGCGTCGGGTGGCCGGCGAAGGGCAGCTCCTTTTCGGTAGTGAAGATGCGCACCTTATAATCCGCCGCCGGGTGCGTCGGTTTAAGCACAAAGGTGGTTTCCGAAAGGTTGGTCCAACGGGCCAATGCCAGCATCTGCGCGTCGTTCAGCCCTTCGGCCTCCAGCACCACCGCCACGGGATTGCCGAGCAGCGGCGTTGCGGTGAAAACGTCCACCTGTTTGTAGGCGCGGGGTGTCACATCATCACTTCTGAGCATTGGCCATCATCCGTTATCAACAAAACCTGATGATAACGATATTCGCCAATGGCTTCAAAGGGTTGAGTTTTGTTTTGGCATACCTGCCCGTCGCCATTTCAGCCCCGGCTTGGCGAACATCACCAGGTTGCCCAGCAGGATCAGGCACAGGCCCAGCACGGCGTTGAAGTGCCACTGGTAGCCTTCGTAGATCGTCGAGATGGTCAGCGCCACCAGCGGGAACAGCAGGGTGCTGTAGGCCGCCGCGCCAGCGCCGATGCGGCCGAGCAGGCTGAAGTAGGCGGCGAAGGCGATCACCGATCCGAAGATCGCCAGATACAACAGGGAGCCGATATAGCGGCTGCTGTATTCCATCTGGAACGACGCGCCCTGTGCCAGGGCGATCAGCGCCATCAACAGCGCGCCGTAGGTCATGGCGTAGGTGTTGGTGGAAAAGATATCCAGCCCGCGGCGCTGATGGCGCGTGCTGATCATGTTGCCCAGCGAGAAGCCGTAGGTGCCGAGCGCGCTCAGGCCGATGCCTTTAAGCAGCTCCGGCGCCATGCGGGTGGCGGCCAGATCTTGCCAGAACAGCGCCACGATGCCGGTCAACCCCAGCAGCGCCGCCGGCAGCAGGTTGGGGCTGGGGCGCTGGCGGAAAAACAGCAGGCTGTTGAGGGCGTTGAACAGCACCGCCATCGAGAAGATCACCGATTCCAGCCCGCTGCTGATGTAGGCGGCCGCGTGGTAGAAGCAGAAGAAGTTGAAGCCGAATACGCAGCAGCCCTGCAGCACGCAGAACAGATGATCGCGCGGGGCGAGGCGGCGCAGGCGGCGCGTTAGCAACAGCACGACGAACATCACCGCGGCGGAAATGGCGAAGCGGTAAGCGATTGAGACGGGAATGGCCACCGGGCCTTCCTGTTGCAGGGTGATCGCAATCCAGGTGGTGCCCCAAATCAGCACCACGGCGAGGTACAACAGCGCATTCATTCTATTTGTTACTCCGAAAAAACCGATGGCGCAGTATCCGCTTTGGCGCGCGGCGGCGCTTGCAGCGCTTTGCGCCCAGTTGCATATTCTTGCGCTTTTTTTGCCAAAAGCGCGGGGCGGCGGCTGGTATGCGGCGGTGCCACTCTTTACACTGTCGGCATGTCGAACAACGGGGCCGGCGATGTCCAACTATCAGGCGTTTGAAACACTGCGTGAGCATAAAGCGCGGCTGCACGGCAGCGTGCTGCTGGGCACCGGCGTGGAGCTGGCCGCCTGGTCCAACTGCAACGATCGCGTCACGCAGGAGAGCGCCGACCACCATACCCTGAGCCTGTACGTCGCCGACGGCTATGAGTGTTACCAGCAGGTGCCGGGCGGCTGGCGCAACGGCGGCGGGCCGGATCGGTTCTGCATCATGCCGCGCCAATACGCCTCCACCTGGGATGTGCGCAGCGATCTGTCGTTCGTGCACCTGTATTGCACCGATGGGCATCTGCGGCAGCTGGCGGAGCACACCTGGGATCGCAGCCCGGCGGCGATCAACGTGGAGCCGCGCAGCTTCGGCGAAGATCCGCAGATCACGCTGCTGTATCGCCAGTTTTTGCTTAACTGCGACTGGCAAGACAGTGCCAATCTGCTGGCGCTCAGCAGCGCGTCGAACCTGCTGATGTCACACCTGATCCAGCGTTACAGCCAGCTGCAGTGGAAGCTGCCGCCGGTGCGCGGCGGCTTGGCCCCTGCGGTAGCCAGGCGGGTGCGGGAATATATCGCAAGCCACCTCGATCGGCCTTTGCTGTTGGCGGATCTGGCGGCGCAGGCCGGGTTGAGCGAATACCATTTCGCCCGCATGTTCAAGCACGCCACCGGCCTGGCGCCGCACCAGTTTGTGATGCGCGCCCGGCTGCAGCGGGCGGAACAGCTGTTGCGGCATAGCCAACAGCCGATCACCGAGATCGCGCTGGCGTGCGGCTTCAGTTCCGCCAGCCATTTCAGCAACCGCTTCAAGGCGGCCTATGGATTTGCTCCGCTGCAGGTGCGGCAGGGGCGCTAACCGAAAGGGAGTGCAGCATGGATCAACAATTTGCCGGGCTGGGCGTGTTGTTTGTCGCCGGATTCGGGCCCATCACGCGTGAGAGCGACGAGAGCAAGGCGTTTTATGTCGAGGCGCTGGGGCTGCCGCTCAAGCCGATGCCGGGCAACGAGAGCTATCTGCTGGCCGAGCAGGGCGCGCTGGACGGCGTGAAGCATTTTGCCCTGTGGCCGCTGGCGCAGGCGGCGCAGTCCTGCTTTGGCGACGATCGCTGGCCGGCGGATCTCGCGGTGCCGCAGGCGTGGATCGAGTTTGACGTAGCCGACATGGCGGTAGCCACCCAGGGGCTGGTCGATCGCGGTTATCGGCTGCTGGTCGCCAATCGCGAAGAGCCGTGGGGGCAAAGCGTTACCCGGTTGCTCAGCCCGGAAGGACTGCTGGTTGGCGTCACCTATACGCCCTGGCTGCGTTAAACGCCGTGCCGTTCGTCGCCGTTTTGCAGCGGCGGGCGGCCTAAGAACAAATACGCATTAGCTTAAAGCGATCTGCGCTATAGACCTATCGAATCCCCGAGTTGTTTCCTTCCTTGAAAGCAGTAATCCCGTTCATTGCGTAAAAACCAAGGGCCAGAGCGCACTATTGCCATGCCATTTTACGGCGATTTTCCCTCGTCTTTTTTTGCCGCCAGGTGCCTGATGCGAATAGAGATTATTCTTATATTTCCATCAATGCTTAAGAAATAATAATGATTCTCGTTTTCAACCACGGAAAGGAGAAGGAACGATGAAAACAGTGAAGCGAACGGGCATCGCGCTGGCGATAGCCCTGACTTTCCCCCTGGCATTGCCTGCCGCTACGGCGGCGCAACCCTCCCTGACAAACAGTAAGGCGGCGACGATGACGGAAAAACACGGGCAGTTTATTGCGGTCGGTAAAGTGGTGCAGGTGACCTTCGGCGATTTCGCCTTCAAGCTGGATTTTACCGATGACAAGACCATGACCTTCACCGGTATCGGCGAGGCGTCGCAGGGCATTACCGACACGGTACAGTACACCGCAGTGGAGATTCGGCCGAAGGTCTACATGGTTTATTGGCACGAACCGCAGTCCGGCGACAACGTGACGCATATCGAGGACTTTGAGCGCGGCGAGGTGTACACCAACATCGCCGCCAAGGACGGCAGCTTCACCCATCTGAAAGGGCAGCTGAAAATCGTAGGTCACTCAGGAAACTAAGGAGCAGTTATGAAAAAGGCATTGATCGCCTGTGCGATCGTCGGCGGCTTGCTGGCGAGTTACCCGGCGTTGTCAACGGATCAGGCGGCGTCGCAAAAGTCGGCCGGCAAGGGCGGCTATCATCATGCCCAGCAAAAGCTGAAGGTGGTGGAAGATCTGTACGCGGGCTTCTTCAACCGCCACGACATCGGCGTGGCGCAGAGGCTGATTGTGGAAAACTACAAGCAGCATAACCCGTTCGTCGGCGACGGCATCAAGCCGTTCCTCGATTTCTTCAGCCAGACCTTTAAAGACAATCCGCAATACAGCGCCAAAATATACCGCAGCGCGGTCAACGGCGATCTGGTCTACGTTCACGTCAAATACCAAAATAACCCGCAGGATCGCGGCACCGCCAGCGTGGATATTTATCGGGTGAACGATCAGGGGAAAATCACCGAGCATTGGGACGTCAATCAGGATGTGCCGGAAAAATCGGCTAACGACAATACCATGTTCTGAGCCACAAGGGCCGCTGCGGCGGCCCTCTACGCGCCTGCAACACTTTATTTACTTACATAAATATTAAATGACCGCCGCGTCGAGTAGGCTACGGCCGCCTTTGGCAGTGGTGGTACGGTTGATGGGCGTCATTGTCCCGCCACTGCTTGAGGCGTTTCCCCACATTCCCCGTTATCCCGCACGTTGATTTTCCACTTTTTTGAACTGATGGCGCAGCTGCAGCGCATTGCAAAGCACCAAGACTGCCGTGACGGCGAACACCCAACGGAACCCCATCATCGCCGAAATGCCCGATCCCAGCAGCGGGCCAACCACGTTCCCCAGGTACATGAAGGATTGGTTATAGCCGAAGATGCGCCCGGTCACCTGATCGGAGGAATACTTCAGCAGCAGCGCCTGCACCGCCGGCATCAGCGCGCCGTCGGCAAAACCCAGAAGGAAGCGCAGAATGCCCAGCTGCAGCGGCGTATTGACCCAGGCCATCACGGCGAACAGGCCGGTGGTGAACAGCAGCGCGGCGATCAGGATGCGCGCGGTGCCGATGCGATCGCCGAGCCGCCCGAGGCGTGGCGCCGAGATCAGCGCCGCAATGCCGGGCACGGCGGCGATCATGCCGCTGACAAAGGCGATATTGCTGACGTCGCCCGATAGCTCGCGAATGAACAGCGTCAGGATCGGGCTGATGGACGAGTTAGCCAGCTGGATCATCAGGGTACAAACGAACAGGGTGACGATCAGCGTCGGATAGGGCAGCGAACGGAATACCGCCTTGCCGCTCAGCTGATCCGCTTTTTTCACCGTGATGCGCCGCTCTTTAATCAGGAACAGCGTCACCAGGAAGCTGACGAACATCAGCCCGGCGGTGACGAAAAATACCACCCGCAGCCCCAGATGGTCGGCCATCAGCCCGCCCAACAGCGGCCCGGCGATCACGCCGGAGATCTGCCCGGTAGAGAGCGTGCCCAGCGCCCAGCCGCTTTTATCGCGCGGCGCCTGCGAGGCGACCAGCGCCATGGCGTTGGGAATATAGCCGGACGTCAGCCCCATCAGGGCGCGCAGCGCGAACAGCTGCCACACGTTAGTGGCCAGCCCCTGCAGCGCGATGACGATCGCCATGCCCAGCGAGGCGCGCAGCAGCATCAGCTTGCGGCCTTTGCGGTCGGCCAGGCTGCCCCACAGCGGCGAGACCACCGCCGAGACCAAAAAGGTGCCGCTGAACACCAGCCCGGACCACAGGCTGAGGGATTGGTGATCGCTGACGCCGAGCTGTTCGACGTACAGCGGCAGAAAAGGGAGGATTTGGCTCATCGCCAGCCCGGTGAAGAAACACCCGAGCCAGACCGAGATCAGATTGACTTTCCACGCTTCCATCGGCTTACCGTACCACGTTGAATAAGGAGGGATTTATTAATCAAAATAATAATAACACTGCAAATTAATCGGCGAGGGGCAAATGCGTGAGCAAACGTAACCCTGCCGATGCAGTGTCTTTTTTGCTATATATTAATAGCTATATTATCATAGGTAACTAGGTTAAGCCAGAGCGGCGCGGTAGCCAGGCAGGGCACTGCGCGATCCGGCGGTGTGAAAGCAGGGATAAACTGAACGCTAGATTGATGCCAATGAAAAAAGATCACCCTGAAGACGTGACGCTGCTGCGCACGCAGTTAATGTCGCTGGTGCGCCGTTTACGGCGCGAGTCGCGTAGCGACGAAAAATCCTGGGCCCAGCTGATGCTGTTGGGGGCTATCGATCGCCACGGCGGCGAGGCGACGCCGTCGCTGCTGGCGGAATCGGAGCGCATGCGTTCCTCTAACCTGGCGGCCGCGTTGCGTGAGCTGGAGGCCGACGGGCTGCTGGTGCGCACGCCGGATGCCGAAGATAAACGCCGGGTGCGGGTACGTCTGACGCCCGCCGGGCTGGGCCTGCTGCAGCAAAGCCGCAGCCGGCGCGAGGCGTGGCTGCTGGCGGCGATGGAAAGTTGTTTAACGGAGCAAGAACAGGCGCTGTTGGTTGAGGCGGGGGCGTTGATGGCGCGGCTGGCGGCGGCGCCAACGGACGAGGAATAATCGCTGGGCGGCCGGTGCGCCGCCCGTGCAGCGAGGTTACGGCATCGGCCAATCGACCGGCATGGTGCTGACCACGTCCACGTAGCGATCCCAGGCCGATGACCAGAACTGGGTGAAGGCTTCCAGGGTAAGGTGGATGCCCATCAGGCCCATCACGAACCAGCAGGCGGTAAACAGGCCCAGGCTGCTGAACATGAACGCCATGCCGTTGCGGCTGGTTTTACGGCAAACGACGTTTAACTGGCTGGCGAAGAACATCATCACGGCGCTCAGCAACTCCCAGCGCATCATGACTAAACCGGTGGCAATGGTACTCATCGAACTCGATCCTATGTAACAAAAAGCCGCATCCGGCAGGGCGCCGACAGGGAAATGCGGGGGAATATCGGTAATAGTGTGATTAAGATCACATTGTAGCATTGGGGCGAACGGGGGCTCAATGGGGATCGCGGTGAAAAAATCGCCGCCGGTAACATTCCAATATGCTGAAACAGTTATGCCATTTCATTAGCAACCTTTTCATGGGGCGTCGCGCCCGATAACGCTATGCTTGCCGGCTTTTCAGCTCCCTGATTTTGCGGGGAAATGTGACGCAAAAGGTACCGGCACTGCATGGCCCTGTTAAAAGAAACAATTCGCGACCACTCTGCGGAAGAAAGGCTGTTTATCGGCCGGGCAGGCGTGGCGCTGGCGCTGGTGGTGGTCTGCTTCGGCGTATTGATCGTCAACCTCTACCGGCTGCAAATCCGCCAGCACGGCTTTTACCAGACGCGCTCCAACCAGAATGACATCAAGATGCTGCCGATCGCCCCCAGCCGCGGGCTGATCTTCGATCGTAACGGCACTCCGCTGGTGCGAAACGTGACACTGTATCGTATCGAGATCACGCCCAGCAAAATCACCGACATGGCGGCGTTGCTGCAGGCGCTGACGCCGATCGTCGACCTGACGCCGGAAGACATCAGCGCGTTTCGCGACGACATGCACCACAACAGCCGTTACAAGCCGGTGACGCTCAAAGCCGGGCTGAACGACACCGAGGTGGCGCGCTTTGCCGTCAATCAATACCGTTTCGACGGGGTGACGATCGATACCTATCAACAGCGTGAATATCCTTACGGCGCCCAGCTGGCGCACGTGCTGGGCTATGTGTCGAAGATCAACGACAGCGATCTCAAACGCCTGGACAAGGCCGGGCTGAGCGAGAACTATGCCGCCGACCGCAACATCGGCAAACAGGGCATCGAGGCCTATTACGAGTCCGAACTGCACGGCACCACCGGCTATCAGGAGGTGGAGGTGGATAACCACGGGCGGGTGATCCGCCTGCTGAAGGAGCAGCCGCCGAAGGCCGGCAAGAACATCTACCTGACGCTGGATTTGCCGCTGCAGCAGTACATCGAATCGGTGCTGAAGGGGCAGCGCGCCGCGGTGGTGGTGGAAGATCCGCGCGACGGCGGCATCCTGGCGATGGTCTCCAGCCCCAGCTACGATCCCAATCCTTTCGTCAAAGGCATCGGCTATCAGGCTTATAAGACGCTGCTGACCAACCCGGATCTGCCGCTGATCAACCGCGTCACTCAGGGCTTGTACCCGCCGGCGTCGACGGTGAAGCCCTACATGGCCGTTTCTGCGCTGTTCGCCGGGGTGATCACACCCACCACTACCTTTTTCGGCGCGCCGACCTGGACGCTGCCCGGCACCGAACGCCGCTACCGCGACTGGCTGAAAACCGGCCACGGCATACTCAACGTCACCAAAGCGATCGAGGAATCCGCCGACACCTTCTTTTATCAGGTGGCGTATGAGATGGGCATCGACCGTATCCACCACTGGCTGAGCCAGTTCGGCTACGGCCAGTCCACCGGCATCGATCTGAACGAAGAGTACCGCGGCGTGCTGCCGAGCCGCGACTGGAAGCTGAAGGTGCACAAAAAGGGCTGGTATCAGGGGGATACGGTTTCGGTGGGCATCGGCCAGGGGTATTGGGTGGCGACGCCGATCCAGATGGTAAAAGCGCTGACCACGCTGATCAACAACGGCCAGGTGAAAACGCCGCACCTGCTGTATTCGCTGCAGCAGGGCAACCGGGTGACGCGCTACCAGCCGCCGGCGCAAGCGGCGCAGATCGGCGATCCCCACTCGCCTTACTGGGGCATCGTGCGCAACGGCATGTACGGCATGGCCAACCTGCCGAACGGCACCGGTTACAAACTGTTCCACACCGCGCCGTATCAGATCGCCGCCAAATCCGGCACCTCGCAGGTGTTCAGCCTGAAGCAAAACCAGACTTACAACGCCAAAATGATCCCGGTGCGGCTGCGCGATCACATCTTCTATACGCTGTTCGCGCCTTACAAAACCCCCCGGGTGGCGATGGCGCTGATCCTGGAAAACGGCGGTGGCGACGGCGTGGTGGCGGGGCCGACCGCCCGCGCGATCCTTGACCATATTTTCGACCCGGCCAACGCGCCGCAGCCCGGCGATCCGGCGCAAAGTAAACCGCAGTTAAACGACAGTGCGGATGTGCAACGGTGATGCGGTTTGTTTTTACTTTCTTACAAACTGCAATCTCCTGACCATTTCCGGCAAGGTAGACTGAAATAACACCATAAACCGAATAAAAACGCAGGGTTAACACAACAGTGGCGCCATCGACCAAAAAGAGCGGTAAAACCTATTCCACAGTTCGTTTCGGCTGGATTTGCGCCGGCATACTGGTCTGTTTTTTTCTGTTGGCGTTCAGGGTCGGCTACCTGCAGCTGCTGGAGCACCAGCAGCTGGCGGATCAGGCGGACCAGCGCTCGATCCGCACCCAGGTGGTGCCGACCAACCGCGCCATGATCACCGATCGCAACGATGAGGCGCTGGCGGTCAGCGTGTCCTCCAAAGACATCGTGCTGGACCCGAAGCATATTCTCGATACCCAGACCGATACCGGTAACGAACGCTGGCAGAGTATGGCCAACGTGCTGAAGATCCCGCTGGCGGACGTACAGCATCTGATCCAGAGCAACGCGCACAAACGTTTTGTCTACCTGGCGCGCAAGGTGGAGGACGACAACGCCGCCTACATCAGCAAACTGCACCTGACCGGCGTCAGCGCCGAGCAGGATTTCAGCCGCTTTTATCCGATGGGCCAGGATGCCGCCGGGCTGATCGGTATCGTCGGCCAGGACAATCAGGGGCTGGAGGGCATCGAGCTGGGCTTCAATCCGCTGTTGCAGGGCAAAAACGGCCTGCGGGTCTATCAGAAGGATGGCAGCGGCGCGGTGATCGGCGTGCTCAAAAGCGTGGATCCGGTGCCACCGCCGAACGTGACGCTCAGCATCGACAAATTTATCCAGTACGTGCTCTATGCGCAGATCCGCGACGGCGTGGTGGCTAACCAGGCCGACTCCGGCTGTGCGGTACTGGTCAAGATCGACACCGGCGAAATCCTCGGTATGGCCAGCTATCCGTCGTTCAACCCGAACAACTATGGCAGCACGCCGGCGAAAGATATCCGCAACGTGTGCAGCAGCGACAGCTTCGAACCGGGTTCGACGGTGAAACCGGTGGTGGTGATGGTGGGGTTGGAACATAAGCTGATCCGGCCGGATACCGTGTTGGACACCACGCCGTATCGGGTGAACGGTCACCTGATCAAAGACGTCGGCCACTGGTCGAAACTGACCATCACCGGCGTGCTGCAAAAATCGAGCGACATCGCGGTATCGCACATTGCGCTGGCGCTGCCGGCCACCGTGCTGCCGGCGGTCTACCGTAGCTTTGGCCTGGGGCGGCCGACCGAGCTTGGCATCGGCAACGAGAGCAGCGGCTATCTGCCGCAGCACCGTGAACGCTGGGCCGATATCGAACGCGCTACCTTCTCCTTCGGCTATGGGCTGCGCGTGACGCCGCTGCAGATGGCACGCGAATATGCTGCTATCGGTTCCTTCGGCATTTATCGGCCGCTGTCGATCACCAAGGTGACGCCGCCGGTGATGGGGCAACGTATTCTGCCGGCGGATACGGTACGGTCCGTGGTGCATATGATGGAGAGCGACGCCTTGCCTGGCGGCAGCGGGGTGAGCGCCGCGGTGCCGGGCTATCGGCTGGCGATCAAAACCGGTACCGCCGAGAAAATGGGCCCCAGCGGCAAATACGACGGCGGCTACATCAACTACACCGCCGGTGTGGCGCCGGCCAGCGATCCGCAGGTGGCGCTGGTGGTGATGGTCAACAACCCGAAAGCCGGCAAGCACTTCGGCGGTTCGGTGGCGGGGCCGGTGTTCGGCAAGATCATGGCCCAGGTGCTGGAGCACATGAATATCCTGCCGGATGCCCAACCGCTTAACGTGGTGTCGTCGGTCAAGAGCTGATGGGGATTAGCGCGATTCCAGCAGGCGCTTTAGCGCCTGCAGATCGGCGTTCACCAGCCCGGCGTCGCGGGCGAACAGCGCGTCGTCCATGTCCGGCTGGCGGAACAGGGTGAAGATCACCTCGGTGCCGTGCCGGTTGGCGAGCGCGCGCAGCGGCACGTAGACCACGCCGCCGTTCGGCAGCGTCACCCAATGATCCAGCACGCCGAAGGCATTCGGCGCGCTGAAGCGAATACGAAGTTTTCCCTGTGGGGTGTCTGCCACCCATTCTTCATCTTCCTGCCGTAAACTGTTGGCCAACCCTTTGGCCCACAAGGGGAAATTTTCCGGCTGGCTGAGAAAGGCGTACACCTCGTCACAGGGGCGGTTGATGGCAATATGCAGCGTTTGCGTGCTCAGCATCGTGGCTTCTCCGGTTGGCGGTGATACTTCAGTGTAGATCTCGCCGTGCTCAGAAGTAGTAACCGATGTTCACGTTAGTGCGAAAATACCATTTATTGCTGCCGGAGGATTGCGTGCCGGTCCAACCGGTGGCGTTTTCCACGCCGCCCCACGGGTTGGCGTTCTGCGCCCAGGTCAGATCCACCCACAGCATCACCGGCATGGCGAACACCTGCACCCCGAGCGTATTCATTTTGGAGTCGGAACCGCCGTGCTTATCCTTCCAGAGCACGCTGTAGTCGTTGTAGAAGCGCAGCTTTTTCACCGGCCCCCAGGGTACGTCGACGTCGCGCGCCAGGTTGATGGCGGCGGTGGTGGCCTGCGACGGGATCAGATAGGCCGGCGTCAGGCCGTTGCCGCCCATCAGGATCACCGAATTGTTGGCCCCGGCCGGGCCTTTGGCGTCGTAACCGTAGCGGATCACCTGGCCGGACAGATGCCAGGGATCGTTATTCACCAGCGTATGCAGGCCTGCCGCCCAGAAGCTGCCGTTATCGCCGGTAGCCTGGTTGTAGAGCCGTGAGGCCGCCAGCGAACCGCCGAGCTCATTGTCCCAGCCGCCCTGGTGGAAAGCGCGCGTCAGCCGCAGGTTTATCTGATCGCGTTTTTCGTTGCGCTGCAGGTGCTGTGACGCATAGTTGGTGTTTTTCAAATCGTCGTAGCTGGCGACGTCGGGGGCGTAACGCACGCCGGTCGGCATCATGCGCGGGTAATAGGCGGCGTCGAAGGCCCAATCGTCATGCTGATATTGGTATTTGGCGCCCAGCCCGGTGTTGACGCCAAAGCCGAGGTAAAACGGAATGCCGTACGACCAGCCGAACTGCGGGTAGGGCATCAGGCCGAACGGTTTGAACGGCGCGCCCAGTTGCACGGCGGAACGTTCAGACAGGTGATAGCCGACATAGGCGCGGTCGATGGCGTATTTGCGCCGATCCTGAAACCAGAATCCGCCATCGAAAAATGCATCGTTTACCTGGCCGGCGGCATCGATGCGAAAGGCGTCAAAGCGTAAATGCGGAGGATTACGATAATTGCTGCTGTGCCAGTCTTCATAGCGATAATTGGCGCGCAGTGCGCCGCCGATATCAATATTCTTTTTATTATCCTCGCTTTGCCAATGAATATGCGGAAATGCCGGGCGGCTTTTTTTTACCGGCGCTGCGGTGGTGGCAGCATCGTTGGGCAATGCGGCGACGGTTGCATAACTCACTGGTGAAACAAGGAAAAAACAAAGCGTGATCTTGCGCATAGCAGGCCCCTGAAGAAAATAGACTGTTTATTAAGGCGAGCGAGTTTCACCTGTGAACAGGGCATTTACGCTCATCGGTTTTATATTTGAGACGATTTTATTGAGCGTTTCATATATTAAATTCCGCGCCGGTTAATATATGAAACTTTGTTTCTTTTTTAATGGAAAAACTATAAATCCGGTATTAAACAAGTCAAGAAATAAAAATGAGAGTTGACGGGCAATACCGATTATTGGGGGATCTTGGCCGGCGGGGGCGACGCAGAGCAGGCTGAAATAGTCGTGTCATCAATGCCCGTTAGACTCGCGGCATCCTGGTATGACTGACTAAAAATCATGAACATAAAACTGACACTGGGCCGCAGGGTAAAACCTGCGGCAGCGCTACCGCGTGCGTTTGGCTTCGGCAAGAGCATGGGCTTATTAAGCGGGGTAATTTGCGTTATCGCGCTATTTTCTCTGCTGCAATTGTTTTCCACCCTATTTATTTCCAATATTTTGCGCGACGCCAAGGTTAATCTGGTGACGGGCGATGCGTTGCATCGCCAGCAGGCGACAATGGATCGCGCCAGACTGTCGCTGCTGACGGCCAGCGATACCCTGAACCGTGCGGGCATCTATTATCTGCAGGATAAAGCCACCGGCTCCGAGGGCAGTTGGCATAGCCTGCTGGATGAATCGTTGGCGGCGTTGGCGGCTTCAAAGCAGGCCTTTGCCCGGTTCGAGCGCTTGAGCACGGCTGCGCCCGAAGCGACGGGCGCCCTGAAAGACAGCTATCGTCTGTTCTATGACGGCCTGAAGGAACAGGCGCAAGGGTTGCAAAGCAGCGCCAGCGTCGATGCGTTTTTCGCCGTGCCGATCCAGGCGTTTCAGGCGGATTTCAACGAGAAGTATCTTGCCTACCAGACGCTGAACGAGCGGCGTGGCGATGACGTCAACGTGCGGCAATTGGCGGCGCTGGAGCAGGCCAAGATCTTTGCGTTTGGCGCGCTGGCGGCGCTGGTGCTGATTGCCGTGGGGGTCTGGGTCGGCGTCTCTCGCTGGGTTATCGCACCGTTGCAGCGGGCAATCGCGCACCTCAACGTGCTGGCCGCCGGCGATCTTTCGCGGCCGCTGCCGCCTGAGCGGGTGTTGAACCGCGAGATGCGTCAGCTGCAGACCAGCATTGGCCATATGCAAAACGGCCTGCAGCGGCTGGTGAGCGAGGTGCGCGATGCGGCGAGCGGGATCCTGAGTGGCGTCGGCCGGCTGGCGGACGGCAATCGCCAGTTGACGGCACAATCGGCGAAGCAGGACGGCGAATTGCAGTTGGCGACCGAGCACGTGCAGCAGCTGGCGGCGCGGGTGGAAGAAAACGGCCAATATGCCCAGCAGGCCAGCCAACGAACCGAACAAGCCCGGCAGTACGCCGGCGCCGGTGAGCAGATGATGGAAACCGTCAATGTTTCAATCCAAGGGATCGTCAACCAATCGGCCGAGATGCGTGGCATCGTCGCGCTGATCGACAGCGTGGCGTTCCAGACCCATATTCTGGCGCTGAATGCGGCGATCGAGGCCGCGCATGCCGGCGTTCACGGCCGCGGCTTTGCCATCGTAGCCAAAGAGGTGGGTCTGTTGGCGCAAAAGAGCAGCCATTCGACGCGCGATATTCAGCAGTTGATCAACCGTTCACTGCAGCAAATCGATCAAGGTTCGCAGGCGGTGGATCTGCTGACCGGCAACCTGCGCCAGATTATCGATCTGGTGAACAAATGCAGTGCCCTGATGGGGGAAATCTCGCAGGCGTCTTTCAATCAGGGGGAGAGCATTCAGGACGTGACGGCGCGCATTGCGGCGCTGAATCAGGTGTCGCAACAAACCGGCGCCGTGGTGAACGCGGTGACTGAAGCTTCTCAGTCGCTGCAGGGCGAATCGGAACGGTTGGAAAAAGCGATGGCGCGTTTCAGGCTGCCTGTGCAATAAATAACCCTGACGCAGGTTAATGAATAATAAAGCTGCGCTAAACGTTATTTATTATTTTCCACCGCTGAGGGACGTTATTTCGATAAATAAAAAACAGACCGGCGCTTATGGATTAAAAAAGTGCCGGCCTGCAGAGATTATTTTAGCGCGATGATTAACGGCTGGTCTGGTGGCCGATAATGCCACCCAGCGCCGCGCCGCCGAGGGTACCCAGCGTGCTGCCGTCGGTCAGCACCGCACCGCCGACTGCGCCGACGCCCGCGCCGATCGCCGTGTTGCGATCGCGATTGGACATATGCCCACATGCGGTAACGGAAAGCGTTGCCATCACCACCACCAACACACCTGCGGCACGTTTAATATTCATAATGAGTTCCTGGTAAATTGACTGATTAATGGATTAAAAATAATCCGATTAACCTGCCGGTAGAAGTTGGGATGAATGTATTCCTCCGTAAGAAAATCGAACAGGTAAAAATTCTTAATTTTGCGGCGGTGAAAAGCGATTGCTCGCCGAATGTGCGGCCGCCGGTAAAATCGTGGGTCTATACTGGAAAGACGCCTCGCGGGGTGCGGGGCGCACACTCTGGAGGCCGCCATGTCCGATCTCGTTTCCGCATCCGGCAAACCGGTGAAAATCCCCGGCCCGGACCACCCAATCACCTTGACCCGCCATCCGGCGCGGGTTGTCGTGCGTGCAGCCGGTCAGACCCTGGCCGATAGCCGCAACGTGCTCATCCTGCAGGAAGCCACCTATCCGCCGGTGTTTTACTTTCCGCGTGAGGATGTGAATCGGGCGCTGTTGCAGAAAAACGAGCACGTCAGCTACTGCCCTTATAAGGGCGACTGCAGTTATTTCTCCCTTGTGCTTAACGGCGAGCAGGAGGCCAATGTGGCCTGGAGTTATGAAATGCCCTACAACGCCGTGGTAGCGATCAAGGATCATCTGGCATTTTATCCCGATAAAGTGACGAAGATCCGCACAGAAGCGTGAGCCGCCGCCGCCATCGGGCGGGGCAGGTTGACATTCTCATTATCCCTACTCATTATGTGTATTACCGTAAATTGATACGCTTTCCTTATGTTTTAATCCGACATAAACGAAACTCTGAGCAGGTGCCAAGGTGTCTACCTCTACGCGATTTGCCGTTGCCATCCATATTCTGACCAATATCACGCTGTGTCGTGGCCAGACGGTGCGTTCCGAAGACATCGCGCGCAGCGTCAACACGAATCCGACGGTAGTACGGCGCATCCTCGGCGCGCTGGCGGAGGCCGGGCTGACCTATTCACAGATGGGACAAGGCGGTGGGGCGCTGCTGGCGCGGCCGGCGGAAACGATCTCGCTGCTGGACGTGTATCGCGCGGTAGAGGATCAACCGTATTTCATGCTGCACCGTACCCGGCCTAACGATGCGTGCTATATCGGCCACGCCATTACCCCGGTGCTGGAGCAAGAATTTGCACGCGTCGGTCACGCGCTGGAAGCCAGCCTGGCGCAAACCAGCATCGCCGAAATGGCCGGGCAGGTCGAACGGTGCGCAGGCTATCCTTTTGTCCCTTGTTCACCGCAATATCAAGCGGATACGCAATAAAAAACCACGCAAATTCCCGCTACGCGCAGAGCATTTTTTGCATTGCGTTAATGTAATTGTGTAAGTTACATTAGCTCGCATCAAGTGTGATGTAGCTCACGTTTTAGACTGCCTCCCCACGATAATCGATCGATTGGCCGGAAACCTTTTCTTCCGGCGTAGATTCGCTGTGCTTATAAACCAGGAGAGAACGATGTTAGAAATGATTGAAAGCTTGGCCACCGTGGTGGTCCTGGTGCCGGTAATGGTGGCCGTCTTGCTCGGCGCGATTTACGGCCTGGGTGAAGTGTTCAACGTCTTTTCCGCTATCGGCAGAAAAAATAACGGCTGAATTTGAACGTCAGGGGACGCAACGCCCCCTGACGGAGGGTTACAATACCGTCGCCAGGAAGTTGCGCGTCCTCTCATGTCCCGGCGCATCCAGAACCTGCTGCACGCTGCCCGTTTCAACCACCTTTCCCTGATCCATAAAGACAATCTGGTCGGCCACTTCGCGTGCGAAGCCGATTTCGTGCGTGACCACCACCATGGTCATGCCCGAATGCGCCAAGTCTTTCATCACCTGCAGCACTTCGCCAACCAATTCAGGATCGAGGGCGGAGGTCGGTTCATCAAACAGCAACACCTGTGGGTTCATTGCCAGCGCGCGGGCGATGGCGACGCGCTGCTGCTGGCCGCCGGACAGTTCACGCGGCCAGGCGTTGATGCGATGTTCCAGCCCGACGCGGGTCAGCAGCTGTTTCGCCCGTTCCTGCACCTCGGCTTTTTTTTCCTTTTTCACCCGCAGCGGCGCGTCGCTGACGTTTTGCAACACGGTGCGGTGTGCAAACAAGTTGAACTGCTGAAATACCATGCCAATGCTTTTACGCTGTTCGGCCACCTCGGCTTCTTTCAGCTCGTACAGATGCCGGCCTTTTTGGCGATAGCCGATCAGCTGTTCGCCAACACGAATGGTGCCGCCGTCCAGCTTTTCCAGGTGGTTGATGCAGCGCAACAGGGTGGATTTTCCGGAGCCGGAAGGGCCGAGGATCACCGTTACCGAACCTGCCGGAATGGTCAGGCTGATGTTTTTCAACACGTCGGTGCCGGAAAAGGATTTCCGCACCCGGTTGATGTGGATAGATGCGCTCATTGTTCACCTCCCTGAGGGGCTTTGCGGTTGAGGAAGAACCGGCCGCTGCGCGTTGCCTGCGTGCCGCGGCCAAAATAGCGCTCCACGTAGTATTGACCAATCGACAGAATCGAAGTCATGGCCAGATACCACAGGGTGGCGACCAGCAGCAGCGGGATGACCTCGTAGGTGCGTTGGTAAATGATCTGCGCCGAATACAGCACGTCCTGCAGGGCAATCACCGACACCACCGCGGTGGTTTTCAACTGCCCGATCACCTCATTGCCCGCCGGCGGCAGGATGGTGCGCATCGCCTGCGGCAATACCACGCGCCACAGGATTTGCCCACGACGGTAGCCCAGTGCTTTGGCGGCTTCCAACTGGCCGCTGCCGACGCTTTGGATGCCTGCGCGCACGATCTCCGCCGCATAGGCCGACTGATGCATCACCAGCGCAATCACCGCGGCGCTGAAGGTGCTGATAAGGGTATTGGTCGGTGCGCTGGCGACTTCGCCCAGAAACGGGATCCACAAGCTGATGCGGGGATAAAGCGCGGCGATGTTGTACCACAGGAACAGCTGCACCAGCATCGGCACTGCACGGAAGAACCAGGTGTAGAACCAGCTTACCGCCACCAATACCGGATTGGCCGACAGGCGCATCAGCGCCAGCAGCACGCCGCCGGCGAAGCCGAACACCACCGAAATCACCGTCAGCTTCAGCGTCATGAGCACGCCGTTGAGGATGGACGCCTCGGTAAGATTTTCCGCCACCACCGACCATTCAAAGCGCGGGTTGTGCAGCATGGAATTGACGATAACGCCGACGATCAGCAGCACAACCAGGGCGCTGAGCCAGCGCCCGTAATGCCGGTGGCCAACGATGCTCAGTTCCGCGTCGTCGACAGGGTATTGCCCACTCATTTTGCGATCTCTTCATTGATGCCGGCGGTTTTCACGGCACCAAAACCGATATCCCAGCCGTCGAGGATTTTCTGGTAGCTGCCGTCGGCGATCAGCGAATTTAGCGCCGCCTGCACCGGTTTCACCAGTTCGGAGCCTTTCGGCAGGGCGATGGCCACCGTGGTACCGTCGATGTTGATATCACCGGCCAGCGTCAGCGGTTTGACGTGGGTGGCCTGGTAGCGCAGCCCTTCATACGGGCCGAAAAACATCGGCACGCGGCCGCTGATCACCGCCTGCACCCCGGCCGGACGGTCCGGGAAGATCGGCATGGTGATGGCCGGCTTGCCGGCGGCGACGCATTGATCGCTGGCCTGCTGCAGGCGGGTGATTTGCGAGGTACCTGCGCCGGCGCCGACGGTCTGGCCGCACAGCTGGGCCAGCTCGGTGTAAGGGCCAAGCGCAGCGTCTTTGCGGGCGATCAAGGCCAGTTTGGAAGCGTTGTAATAGCCGACGAAGTCCACCTGCTGGAAGCGCTTTTTGTTGGCGTCAATGTTGGCCAGCGCGACGTCATAACGGCCGGACTTCAGGCCGGGGATGATGTTGTCGAAACCGCCGGTGTCCTTCCAGTGGATCGCCACGCCCAGGCGATCGGCAATTGCGCTCATCACGTCGATTTCACGCCCGGCCAGCGTTTTGTTGTCCGCCTGGTAAAAGGTGGTCGGCGGGGTGTTCGGGTTGGTGCCGGCAACGATATAGCCGGCCTTTTTGATAGCGTCAGGCAGGTTGTCGTGCAGCGCCGGATCGGCGGCAGCTTTCACCGCCGCCTTGAAGGGAACATCGCCTTCAGCGGCATGACCGGCGGCCAACGGCGCCAGCGTGGAGGAAGCCAACAGCAGGGACAGTACGGTGCGTTTGAATGTGTTTTTCATCATGATTTCCCTGCGGATTAAGCCGATTTTACGTTAGCGAAGTTGATTGCCGGTTCCGGCAGGCCCAGGTTTTCACGCAGGGTTGCATGCTGATACTCTTCACGGAACAGGCCACGGCGGCGCAGCTCCGGGATCACCAGCTCGACGAACAGTTCCAGTTGGTTGGGCAACACCGCCGGCATGATGTTGAAGCCGTCTGCGCCTTGCTGTTCCAGCCACAGCTGGAAGTCGTCGGCGATCTCTGCGGCGGTGCCTACCACCACGCGGTGGCCACGCGAACCGGCCGCGACGGCCGCCAGCTCGCGCAGCGTCAGGTTTTCCCGCGCGGCCAGATCGGTCAGCAGTTTCACGCGGCTTTGGCCGCCTTCGGTGGCGCCCACGTTCGGCACCGGGCCGTCCAGCGGGTAATCGCTCAAATCGAAGCCAAAGCGCGCCGACAGCTGCTCAATGCCGTTATCGATATCCACCAGTTGATTCAGCTGATACCAGGTTTCCTGTGCTTCTTCTTTGGTACGGCCGACAATCGGCATCACACCTGGCAGGATCAGCAGGTGGTCCGGGTTGCGGCCGGCGTCGGCCACGTATTTTTTCTGGCTGCGGTAGAAAGCTTGTCCTTCTTCCAGGCTGGCGGCGGCGGTGAACACCACTTCGGCGGTTTCCGCCGCCAGCTGTTGGCCGGCCGGGGAAGAGCCGGCCTCAATGATCACTGGCCGCCCCTGCGGCGAGCGGGAAATATTCAGCGGGCCCTGCACCGAGAAATGCTTGCCCTTATGGTTGGCGGCGTGGATTTTCTCGTCGATAGCGTATACGCCATTTTGCTTATCGCGCACGATGGCGTCTTTTTCCCAGCCGTCCCACAGTTTGTAGCTGGCCTCGAGGAATTCCCGCGCCACTTCATAGCGTTCGGCGTGCGACGGCAGGTCTTCACGACTGAAATTGCGCGCCGCATCGCTGGAGAAAGAGGTCACCACGTTCCAGGCGGCGCGGCCGTGGCTGATATGGTCGATGGAGGCCATGGCGCGTGCCAGGTGGAAAGGTTGATCGAAAGTGGTGGAGGCGGTCGCCGCCAGCCCGATATGGCGGGTGTTAACCGCCAGCGCCGCCAGCAGCGTCAGCGGCTCCAGGCGTGACATCGTCGAGGGCAGGCGGTGCACGCTGGTGGCCAACGCGTCGCCGACGAAGAACATATCGAAGGTGCCTTCTTCGGCTTTTTTTGCGATCCAGGTGAACCAGTCGATATCGGTCGGTGAACCGCTGGCGCCTTGTGCGCGCCATCCTCCGATGTGGTGTCCCAGCGCCTGAACGAACAGGCCGAGACGGAGTTGGCGCGATGGTGTTAAAGGTGAAGTACTCATAATTATTCCTGTTTTATTATTAATTTAACAATGCAATCAGTCGCGGCAGCGCGCCAGGGGACATGAGGGCGCAGTCGCGGATAACGCTTTCGCCTTCGAGGCCCGGAAGCAGCTGCAGAATGGCGTGCAGCTTGGCGTCGAGGTCTGTCGGCCGGGCGGCGGTTTGCTTTCTTGTGACCACGTCACTTATTTGCCTTCCGTCCTGCAGCGTCAGGGTCAGGCGATGGAAGCGCATCTCCGGATCGAGCGCGTCCGGCGGGGCTGCGGGATCGACATGGCGCTCAACTTTTGCCGCCAGGGCGGCGATAGCCGCATCGACCGGCTGTTCGCCGTAATGCGTCAGCGGGACCTCGCCGTGGTATAGCGCATCGGCTATGACGTATTCGAGGCTAAAGCGCGCTTCCACACCGGTGGCCGGCTGGCGAATATAGGGTGCGGTATCTGCGCCGGGCGGAAAACTGACCTCAACCAGTGCGATCTCCGCAAGGGCGTCGCCTTGTTCCAGCAGCCGCGCGCGCAGGGCGAGCGCCGCCTCGGCCGCGCTGTGAGTGCCACCGCAGGTCGGGTACCGCTTGAACTCCAGCCCTGGTTGCAGGATGCGCCAGGGCGTGCCCCAGTCGGCGGTCAGGCATTCCGGTTTTTGCCGGCCGTCGCCGTGGGAAGTCAGCAGGCTGTCCAGCACGCCCTCCGGTTGGCCGATGAAACCGGCCTGAGCCAGCAGGGCGGCATTGACCGCGTTGCGTGCCGCCAGCCCTGCGTGCAGCGGTTTGGCCGCCGAACCGAACTGGCTGCGCAGGCCCGCCGCCTGCGTGGCCGCCAGGCCGAGAGCAATCTGCGTTTGCCGCTGGTCAAGCTGCAGATAACGCGCCACGGCGGCGCAGGCGGCGACCGCGCCCAGGGTGGCGGTGCTGTGAAAACCCAGCACGTAATGTTGCGTGCCAGCGGCCAATCCCAGCCGGCCAGCGGCCTCTACGCCGATGACATAGGCGGTTAATAGCTCAGTGACATTGTCACTCTCACCGTTCAGCGCCAGCAGGGCGGAGAGCACTACGGTGCTAGGATGGCCACGCAGCGCAGGATGGTAATCATCGAAGTCCAACGAGTGGCTGACATAGCCATAGCGCATTGCACGGTTCTCACTGCTGGTCGGCGGAAACGTCGTGCCGATCGCTGCCAGACCGGCATCGCTCAACGCCCCGCGGGCAATCGGCAATGCGCAGGCGAAGTAATCTTTCACGCCGCGGCGAGCGGCTGACAGGGCGGTTTGATCCGGCTGGCTGTTCAATATCAGATGAGCGAATTGGGCGGTTATCGATAATGACAAGGCGTTAACACCTGAATTTATAGATGGTTATGCACGAGTGCGGGGTGAAAGGTATTGTGTGGCGGTTTTCTTTGTCCCGAAAGAACGAACGGCGCTTCTATATCGCTGAATGGAATATCACGACGGCACTGCGCCGCCGTCAGGGCTGCTGGCAGGCGCGGCAGGCTGCGCTTTAGCTATTTTTGTGCAAAACAAAGCTGAATTTGTTCTAACACGGTAGAGGACTTAGGCTG
The DNA here is from genome assembly GCF_051803255.1 of Serratia bockelmannii. Lineage (NCBI taxonomy): Bacteria > Pseudomonadati > Pseudomonadota > Gammaproteobacteria > Enterobacterales > Yersiniaceae > Serratia > Serratia bockelmannii. The sequence continues at coordinate 2,446,714 of NZ_CP196512.1, forward strand.
AGAAAAGGCGAACGCTCATGATGTCGATAAATGCCCTGAGACGCGGTGTAAGATGTTTGCTTGAAGACCAGAGGATTTTGAGACTGCCACTGTGTCGGCATTGGTCGCCAAGCACGTGTTGGAGCCGCTGCTGCTCCAGCGCCTGTCGCACCGCGAAATCGGGCAGGCAGGCGATGCCCAGGCCCTGTTCCGCCAGGTAAATCAGCGTATCGACGGTGTTGCATACCGTGCGCTTGCCCAGGCCTTCGTCGAGCAGTTTATCTCCGCCCGCCACCGGCCAGGTCTCGACTTTGCCGGTGGTGGGGAATCTGTATAACAGGCAGGCGTGATCGCGCAGTTCTGCCGGCTGGCGGGGTATTCCCGCCCGGCGCAGATAGTCCGGCGCCGCCACCAGCTGTAGGTGAAACGTGCCCAGTTGGCGGCTCATTAAGCGAGAGTCCTCGGTATCGCCCACGCGGATCACCGCATCGAACCCTTCTTCAATCACCGCGACTCGACGGTCGGAAAAATCGGTTTCCAGCTCAATCTCCGGGTAACGCCGAACAAATTCCGCCAGCACCGGATTCAGCAGGCCGCCCACCAGCGGCAAACTGACACGCAGCTTGCCGCGCGGCGCGCTGTGCGTATCGCTGATTTCCCGTTCCGCCGCCGCCAATTCATCCAGAATGCGCTGGCAACGGTGCAGAAACAGCCGGCCTTCGGCGGTCAGGGTCATGCTGCGCGTGCTGCGGTGAAACAGGCGCGTGCCCAGCCGGTTTTCCAGGCGGGCGATGCTTTTCCCCACCGCGGAAGCGGAAATGCCGAGCACGCGCCCGGCCTCAACGAAACTCAGCGTCTCCGCGGTCTGCACAAAGACGCTCACCCCAGACAGATTATCCATTGCTTGCCCCATTACGGACGTGAGTGTCCGCTATGAAAGGAAATCTAGCCTGTTTTTTCGTTAATCGCCACGCCCTATGCTCGGTGGCGACAGCATGGGCTGACTACCTGGGGTAATAAAGATGAATGAATACGGATCCACCGCCAACGCGATTGACGGCGCGATAGAGAAAGCCTTACGCGAAAAACGATTGGTTGGTGTGGTCGTTTTGGTGGCGCAGGGCGGTGAAATCGTTTATCGACGCGCGGCGGGCATGGCGGATCGCGAAGCCGGCCGGCCGATGGCGCTCAATACGCTGTTTCGTCTGGCCTCGGTGTCCAAACCGATCGTGTCCACGGCGGCGCTGGCGTTGATGGCGCAAGGCGCCGTGCGGTTAGACGATCCGATCACGCGTTGGCTACCGAATTTTCGTCCGCGACTGGCGGATGGCACCCAACCGTTGATGACGTTATGGCATTTGATGACCCACACCGCCGGATTAAGCTACCGATTTTTCCAGCCGGAAGGGGGATTCTACGCTCAGTCGGCGGTCTCCGACGGTATGGATGACGCGTCCGTCAGCCTGCAGGAAAACGTGCGGCGTATTGCCTGCGCCCCTTTGCTGGCTCCGCCCGGCGCGGCGTGGCGCTATTCTATCGCCACCGATGTGTTGGGCGCGGTTATTGAACAGGCGAGCGGCCTGCCGCTGGCGCAGGCAGTAAAAAAATGGGTGACCGGGCCGCTGGCGATGACGGATACCGACTTCCTGGCGGTGGACGCCGCGCGCCTGGCGGCCGCTTACGCCGACCATCCCGGTGGGCCACGCCGCCTGCGCCAACCGGATCGTTTACCGTTCATCGATGGCAGCGCCGGTTTTCTTCTGTCGCCGGCGCGAGCCTTGGATCCGCAGGCTTACGCTTCAGGCGGCGCCGGTATGGTCGGATCGGCCGAGGATTTCCTGCGCTTGCTGGAAGCGTTGCGCCAGGGAGGAAAGCCGGTACTGCCAACCGAGTGGGTGACGGCGCTGTCCACCAACCAAATCGGCGATTTAACGATGCCGTTTTGGCCAGGGCGCGGGTTTGGCCTGGGCATCACCGTGCTGAAAGATCCCGTCGCCGCACAAACGCCGGAGTCCGTAGGCAGCTGGCGGATGGGGGGCACCTATGGCCACTCGTGGTTCGTCGATCCTGCCCGACAGCTCAGCGTGGTGGCGTTTACCAACACGGCGCTGGAGGGGATGTCCGGCGCCTTTGTCGGCGAGATTTGTCAGGCGGTTTATGCCGCGACGGGAGCGAGGTGATGGGTCTGATGCCACCGATTTTCTTCCTCGCGCTGGGGCTGTTCGGCGTTTACTGCATCGAGTTCGGCGTGGTGGGCATTTTGCCGCTGATCATTGCACGGTATGGCATCTCCACGGCGCAGGCAGGCTGGCTGGTCGGGATCTTCGCCCTGACCATTGCGCTGCTCGGGCCGCTGTTGGTGCTGTTGGCGTCGCAATTCAATCGCAAACGCATGTTGTTGATCGCGTTGACCGTGTTTGCGGCGGCCAGCGCGCTGTCCGCCCAGGTGGACAGCTTCTCCATGCTCATGCTGCTGCGCATTGTGCCGGCGTTGTTTCATCCGATCTATTTTTCACTGGCCATGGTGGCGGCCGCGGCGCTTTATCCGCCGCATCAAGCTACCAAAGCAACCGCTTATGCGTTCATCGGCACCAGCATGGGCATGGTGCTGGGGATACCGCTGACGCAATGGATCGCCGGACAGTTCAGCTATGAAGCGTCGTTCAGGTTCTGTGCCTGGGTGAACCTTCTGGCGGCGCTGGGATTGCTGTGGCGTTTGCCTGATGCGGCCGTACAGCGCCTCAGCTATGGCAAACAGTTGGCGATACTGCGCAGCGGTACGCTGTGGCTGAATATCACTACCTGCGTGCTGATCTTTGCCGCCATGTTTGCCGTCTATGCTTACGCGGCCGAGTACCTCAGCCGCGAAATCGGTCTCAGCGGCGGCGTCATCGGCTTTCTTCTGGTGGCGTTCGGTGTGGGCGGTGTCGTGGGCAACCTGTTGGCCGGCAGATGGCTGAGCCGCCATCGTGCGGTGACGGTGCTGCTGCATCCGATAGCCTTGATTGCGGCTTATGCGCTGCTGTATCGCTATGGCAGCGTGAATATTGGCTCGATGACGGCGCTTTGCCTGTATTGGGGAGCGGCGCACACCAGCGGTTTGATTGTCACGCAGATTTGGCTGACCTCCGAAGCCCCGCAAGCGCCGGCGTTCGCCACCGGGCTGTATATCGCCTTTATCAATCTGGGCGTGGCGCTGGGCTCGCTGGCGGGCGGCGGGTTTATTACCGCGTGGGGGCTACAGGGCAGCCTGCTGTGCGGAGCCTTGTTCGCCGCGCTGGCGGTGATTACGATCGCCGCCAGGCTGCGGTTGCAGCGGCAGGCTACCGTTGCGTTGCGTCGATCATCGCCATCACCTGCCGGAACATCGCGCTTTCCGCATCCGCCAGCTCGTTGACCAGCGTAAAGTGATTGCAGTGACGGTCGGCCAGCAGCTGGACGTCGAGGCCATGCGCCAGGCAAGCGTCATAATAGGCCTGCGTCTGGTTTTTGAAACCTTGCGTTTCCCGCTGGCCGACGTCGAGCAGGATCTGCGGCGCATGGTCTTTCGCCGGCAGTAAAAACAGCGGGCTGAGGGTTTGCGCCTGCTCGGGCGTCAGGTGCAACCAGTCGTTGATGTAGATATCGCACAGCGGGCGCAGATCGTAGAGGCCGCTCAGCGCCAGCGCGCCTTTGATCGCGTCGGGCGGCAGGCGATAGCGTTGCTGCCAGCCGTCGGCGATCAGCATGCCGCACAGGTGGCCGCCGGCCGAACTGCCGCTGACGAAAATGCGCGCCGGATCGATGCCGAACGGCGCCCCGTGATGATAGAGCCAGGCGACGGCGCTGCGCACCTCATGTACGATCTCCGCGAGCGTCGCTTCCGGCGCCAGCGTGTATTCCAGCGTGGCGACCGCCACGCCGCGGCGAGCAAACGCGGCGGCCATCGAACAGGCTTCCTCTTTGCGCTGTGAATGCCAATAGCCGCCATGAATAAAGATCAGCAGCGGGGCGGGTTGTGCGCTGGCCGGGAACAGGTCGAGGCGCTCGGCGGCGCTCATGCCGTAGCGCAGATCGTAAATGCCCGGCGTCTGGGCCTTGGCGCGCTGGGCCAGCGCGGCGTATTCCGCCATGCAGGCGTCAAAATCCTCCACCGAAGCGCGGGCATTGTATTGCACGGCGCGTGCGTTCAGGTGTTCAAACGTCAGATCGATGTTCATGCGTTTCTCCGGATTGTTATGCGTTATGTCTTCATCATCATCGTCCCACAGGCGAAAAGATGTTTGATCGCCGGTGCGCACAATTGCGGCTTCTCCATTGCTGTTATCTGCTGTATATTGCTGTTTTATGCTTTTTACGGCGGAATAAGCCCATGCACAAAGCGGCACGACAGCGCCATTTACTGGATTTGCTCAGCGAACGCGGGCAGGCGGCGGTGGCGGAATTGGCCGGCGCCATCGGCGTTTCGGTCGATACCGTGCGCCGCGATCTGGCCGATCTCGAGCGGCAAGGGTTGGCGCAGAAAAATCACGGCGGGGCGATCGCGCTCGAACCGTCCGGCATGCCACGTCAGGCGCGCGCGGCGCTGTTGCCGCAGATCAAGCAGCGGCTCGGCCGCGCGGTGGCTGCGCAGATCCCGCCCGGCAGCACCCTGATGCTGGATGCGGGCAGTACGCTGTTGGCGGTGGCGCAGGCGTTGCGCGGCCCGGCGACGGTGATCACCGCTTCGCTGGATATCGCGCAGTGCCTGAGCGACAGGCCGGAGATTAACCTGATCCTGCTTGGCGGCCAGTGGGATGTGCGTCAGCGGCTATTTGCCGGCAGCGCCACGCTGGCGTTGCTGGCGCGCTACCGCGCGGACATCGCCTTGCTGGGCGCCTGTGCGGTGCATCCCCAGCTGGGACTGAGCGCCGGCGAAGAGGCCGATGCAGAGGTCAAACGCGCCATGTTGGCCAACAGCGGCGAGCGCTGGCTGGTGGCCGACCATATGAAACTGGACCGCTGCGAGCCGCATCACGTTGCGGATTTGGCGCAGATCCAACGTCTGTTTACCGATCGCCCGTGGGACAACCTGGACGAACAATCATTGATTGAACTTTGTGTCGTCGCCGACGACCGCTAGAGGAGAACACTGATGAACGATACTGCTCGACCGTTGCAGGTGGCGCTGATTGGCTACGGCTTTGTCGGCAAGGCGTTTCACGCGCCGCTGATTAACGCGGTGCCGGGGCTGGAACTGAGCGTGGTGGCTTCGCGCGATGCCGCCAAGGTGCATGCCGATCTGCCGCACGTGCAGGTGATCGCCGATCCGCTGGAGGCCATCCGCCGGCCGGAGGTGGATTTGGTGGTGATCGCATCGCCGAACGACACCCATGCGCCGCTGGCGCTGGCCGCACTGGAGGCGGGCAAGCACGTGGTGGTGGATAAGCCGTTTACGCTGGATTTGGCGCAGGCGCGTACGCTGATTGCGGCGGCGGAAAAACACGATCGCCTGTTGTCGGTATTCCAGAACCGCCGCTGGGACAGCGATTTCCTGGGCGTGAAGCAGGTGATCGAACAGGGGCTGATCGGCAAGGTGACGCACTTTGAGTCGCACATCGATCGTTACCGCCCAGAAGTGCGGGTGCGCTGGCGCGAGCAGAACCTGCCGGGCAGCGGGCTGTGGTTTGATCTGGGGCCACACATGGTCGATCAGGCGCTGCAGCTGTTCGGTTTACCGCACAGCGTGCAGGCCAACATCGCTACGCTGCGCCCCAACGCGCAGATTAACGACTGGGCCCACGTGGTGCTCAACTACCCGACGCACCGCGTGATCCTGCACGGCAGCATGCTGGTGGCGGGCGGCGTCTCACGCTTTACCGTGCACGGCGAGAAAGGCAGCGTGGTCAAAGCGCGCGCCGACGGGCAGGAGAGCCAACTGCTGGCTGGCGTGACGCCGGGCTCGGCGGAGTGGGGCAAAGACGACGATGCGATGAGCCTGTTTATCGGCACGGAGCCGGTGCGTACGCTGCCGACGCCGGATGGCGACCAGCGTCAATATTACGTCCAGGTGCGCGACGCGCTGCGCGGCGCCGGCAGCAATCCGGTTACCGCACCGCAGGCGCTGGCGGTAATGGCGGTGCTGGAGGCGGCCACCCTGGCGGCGGAAACCGGTGTGACTCAGCCGTTGCCGCTCACCGAGGCGGAAATCGCCGCCTGGTAACGGCTCGCGTCAGATAAGGCGTCAGGCGCATGGATACAGTGCACACCGTGCGTCTTCCGCCATCCTACCTCCTGACATAGGCTAATCCTCAGTCTATGTCAGGAGTGCTTATCATGTTATCCCATCCTTCGCCGCAGGGCGTCCGCGGCATACTGGCCGCACTGTCTTTGAGCATGCTGCTGTCATCGCTCGGCATCAGCATCGCCAATGTCGGGCTGCCGGCGCTCGCCACCGCGTTCCATGCCTCGTTCCAAGCGGTGCAGTGGGTATTGCTCTGTTATTTGCTGGCCGTCACCACCTGCATCATCGGCATCGGCCGCTTGGGCGACAGCCTCAATCGCCGCCGCCTGCTGCTGGCGGGCATCGCGCTGTTTACCGCCGCTTCGTTGGCTTGTGCGTTGGCTCCGCAGCTTTGGCTGCTGCTGGCGGCGCGCCTGGCGCAGGGGCTGGGGGGCGCAGTCATGATGTCAATCGCCATGGCGCTGGCGGGCGAGGCGCTGGGCACGGAAAAAATCGGCCGCGCGATGGGGCTGCTCGGCACTATGTCGGCCGTGGGCACCGCGCTGGGGCCGTCGTTGGGCGGCGCGCTGATCGTCGGTTTCGGCTGGCGGGCGATGTTCCTGATCAACCTGCCGCTGGGGCTGCTGGCGCTGTGGCTCGCCTGGCGATACTTGCCGAATGGGCCGCGCGCGGCAGCGCCCCCGGAACCGTTCGATCGCGCCGGTACGCTGCTGCTGGGCGGCGCATTGCTCTGCTATTCACTGGCGATGACCCTTGGGCGCGGCAATTTTGGCGCGCTCAACCTGGCGTTGATGCTGGGGGCGCTGTTGGCGGGGGCGCTGTTCATCGGTGTGGAACGCCGCGCCGTATCGCCGCTGTTGGCGCCGACGCTGTTCCGCCATCCGGCCCTGACGGCGGGGCTGGCGGCCAGCGCGCTGGTGATGACGGTGATGACCGCCACGCTGGTGGTCGGGCCGTTCTATCTGTCACGCGCGCTGGGGTTAAGCGCTGCGCAGGTCGGGCTGGTGATGTCGGCGGGGCCGGCGGTGGCGATCCTGACCGGCATACCGGCCGGTTATCTGGTGGATCGTTTTGGCTCGCAGCGCATCGCCCAGTTTGGGCTGGCGGCGGTGGCCGCCGGGGCGGCATTGCTGTCGTTGCTTAACCGCTGGGGCGTGCTCGGCTATATCGCCCCCATCGCGCTGCTGACCGCCGGCTATGCGCTGTTTCAGGTGGCCAACAACACCATGCTGATGAAGGATCTGTTTCCTGAACGGCGCGGACTGATCGCCGGCATGGTGAACCTGGCGCGCAATCTCGGGGCGATCACCGGCGCTTCGGCGATGGGGGCGCTGTTTTATCTGGCTTCGCAGCAGGTGGCGGGTACTGCGGCGGCGGCCGCGGTTGACGGCATGCGGGTGACTTACGGCGTGGCGGCGCTGTTGGCGCTGGCTGCGTTGCTCATCGCCTTCGGCGGCCGCCGACGGATGCTGCGTTACGATGCGCGCTGAACCGCGTAGCGTTCTTGCACGAAACCATTGTCCGACTGGGTGACGGCGAGCAGGCGCAGGCGTTGCTCCGGGCCATCGGCACCGAACAAGGGAATGCCGCCACCCAGCAGCAGCGGCACGCGGGTAATCGTCAGTTCGTCGATCAATCCGGCCTGCAAGAAACGCTGTACGGTCTGGCCGCCGTCGATATACAGGTGACCGCAGCCTTGCTCGGCCAACTGTGCCACGATGGCCGCCGGTTCGCCATTCATCCAGCGAACGTGGCCTGTCTCGTGCGGCGAGGGCGGCTGCGTCGACAGCACCACCACCGGCAGGTCACCATAGGGCCATTCGGGAAAGGCGCGGACTTTTTCATAGGTATGGCGCCCCATTACCAGTGCGTCGATGTCGGCGATAAATGCCTCATAACTCAGGCCGTTTAGCAACGAAACCGCGTACTCGGGGCGCAGCAGCCAGTCGATGTCGCCGTCCGCGCCGGCGATGAATCCGTCTACGCTGGTGGCGATATAAACCGAACATTTCATCAGGCGAGATCTCCCCGGTACACCACATGGACCTTGTTGCCGTCGGGGTCGCGCAGGTAAGCGCCGTAATAGCCCTTGCCGTAATGCGCGCGTTCGCCGGGCTCGCCTTCACTGCTGCCGCCCGCCAGCAGGCCAGCAGCGTAGGCGCGTTTAACCTCCAGCTCATCGGCGGCGAGAAAGGCCAGCATGCTGCCGTTGCCAGCGCTGGCTGGCTGCCTGTCGAAGGGTTGGTAAGCATAGAAACGCGGCAGCGTTTGGCCCGGCTTCACCCAGCAGCGGGCAGCGGGACCGCCGTCCGGCGTCACTTCCCGCCGCTGTAATCCCAGCGGCAACAGAATGGCGTCGTAGAAGGCGGCGGCGGCGTCCAGATCGCTGACGCCGACGGTAATATGGCTGAACATGGCGCTTCCTTTCCGAAGAGAGAGTATGAACGCAAACAGTAGCAGCGATATTGCAGAATGGACAGACCGTAAAGGAGGATTCGGATTAGGGACGCGCGCAGGAGCAACGCGCGCTTCACAGTAGGCGGAACAGGCAGCCGCTCAATTGCTTTCGACGCGTGGATTGGCGTGAGTCGGCTGGCTGGGATAGTCAACCTGATGCTTGTGCAGATAATCGCGGATCAGCTGGCGTACCACCTGGGAAGGAGTGACGTCCTGCTGTAGACACAGTTCTTCCAGAGCTTTCTTCTTGTCCGGGTCAATCAGCACCGTTAGCCGCGCCGTTTTCTTTTCCATCAGGATCCTCCAGAGAATGATAACTGAATGATAATACCACGTGGGCGAAGCGGCCAGCCAGACCGCGTCGCCGCTCGTCTTTAGCGGAAATGCAGCCGCTCTATTTTGCGTGACAGGTAGCCGAGTTCGCAGTTGAACAGCTCGCCGCTGCCGGCGGCCAGGTTGCGCAGCGCGCTCAGCGGCAATGTCACCTGGGCCGGCGTGGCGTAAATGATCACGTTGCCGCTGGGGGCGACGCAAAACAATACGGTGCCGAATATCCGGTGCAGGCTGTGGTACAGCAGGCTGTTTTCGTCGGGCAGATCGTGGTAATTCAGCACCAGCCAGCCCCCGTCGTTCAGCCGCGCGGCGCAGTTTTCCAGGAATGTCTGGGTGCCTTGCTGCGGATCCATGGCGAACGCCGAATAGAGATCGGAGAAGATCAGATCGTAACGCGTCTCGGCGGGCGGGCGCACAAAGTCCATGGCGTCGGCGGTGCGCAGGCTGATGGTGTCGGTGGCCGGCAGCGTAAAATAGCGGCGTGCGACGGCGATCACCGCAGCGCGCAGCTCGACGACGTCGAGGCGCATCGCCGGATCGAGCGCGTGCAGCGCACGCAGCAAGCTGCCGCCGCCCAACCCCAAAATCAACGCCGAGGCCGGCGGCTGCCAGGCCACCGCCATCAGCATCGCTTTGATGTAGTTGTGGATCGGCTGCGCGGGGTTGCTGAGGCTCATCTTGCTCTGTTCGCAGATGCCGTCAAACCGCAGCGTGCGGTAGTCCTTGTGGTCGGAAACGATGATTTCGCCCCAGGCGTCGGTTTCGCGAGCGATCACCTGGCCGCGCGGAGAGAAATCAAGGGTTTTGAGTAAGCTGTCAACCAGAGACATGGTATTCGCAGGGCTCCTTCGGCAAGCGGCCTATTTACGGGCGCACATGAAATCGGCGGTGCAAATGCGCTGGCCATCGATGCTGGCGCGGCCGGTAAAGCGGGCGATCGCCCCGCGGCGGCGCACAAAGGCCACCTCCATCAGCACCTGATCGCCGGGGCGGGCGGCGCGATAAAACCGCGCACGCTGAATGGCCGCAAAATAGTAATGCTCCCCCTCGTTTAGCGCCCCGAGATAGTAATGCGCCAGCAGACCGGTGCTTTGCGCCAGCGCTTCCACCAACAGCACGCCGGGAAAACCGGCGAAGTGTGCGTGGCCGTTCCAGAACGTCGGCTCATTGGCGGTGATGTTCTTGATGGCGCTCAGCCTCCCTTCGGCAATGCAGGTGCCGGCGGGCAGCACGCGATCGACCAACAGGCAGGGATAACGATGAGGCAAAATCGCCTGAATATCGTTGAATTGCAGGGGGTGACCAGTCAATGGCATGAGAGAGCGTGATCCTGTCTGCGGCGAAACCGGTGCAAGGGCCGGCGTTCAGTCCATGATGAGTGTAATAACATTATAATAAAATTATCATCAGATGTGCCAGATGAAAAAAACGACGGCGGGGAAACAGGCGAAGAAGGGCGCGTGAGGGAGGCACCCGATCATGACGACCGGGTGTGGCAGTACGTTTTAGTGTTTTGAGCGGGTCACTTTATCCAGGTAGCCCATCACGAAGGCGGACAGCACAAAGGTAAGGTGGATGATCACATACCACATCAGCTTGTTGTCCGGCACGTTCTTGGCGTCCATAAACACCCGCAGCAGGTGAATGGAGGAAATGGCGACGATAGACGCGGCGACTTTGTTTTTCAGCGAGGTGGCGTCCATTTTGCCCAGCCAGCTCAGTTTTTCTTTCCCTTCGGTGATATCCAGCTGCGAGACGAAGTTTTCATACCCGGAGAACATCACCATCACCAACAACCCGCCCACCAGCGCCATATCGACCAGCGACAGCAGGGTCAGGATCAGATCGGCTTCCGCGACAGAAAAAATGTTGGGCAGGACGTGCAGGATCTCCTGAAAAAATTTGATCGACAGGGCGACCAGGGCCAGTGAAAGGCCGAAATAAACCGGTGCGAGCAACCAGCGGGAGGCGTACATCGCGTTTTCTAGCAAGCGTTCCATCATAAAATTGTTTTAAATGCGTGGCAAAAAGGGCGCTCAGTATAGCGCAGGTGGCCCGGGCGAAATCAACCGGTTGCGTTATCCGAGCGCCTATCACGGCGCGGATCAGGCTGTTGCACGCAAAGAGTGGCGCGTCATGCGGATCAGCAAAGCAACACCCGCCGCGGCCGTCGTCAGCGCCACTACGCCCGGCCATCCCAGGTGTTCCAGTACGCGGCTGCCCAGTGCGGCGCCGGTGGCCATGCCGATGAATACCAGCGTGAACAGAATGGCGTTAAGGCGGCTGCGGGCAGCCGGATCGAGGCCGTAAATAATGGTCTGGTGCGCGATCAGCGTGGCCTGAATGCCGAGATCAAACCCGATGGCGCTCAGCGCGATCAGCCCCCATTGCGCCGATTGCGGTAGTAACGGCAGTAAAAACATCAGGGCGAAAGAAACCGTTACCAGCGCAGCGCCGATTTTAGTGACGCCGTCTGGGCCGTATCGGTCAGCCAGACTGCCCGCCAACGGTGCCGCCAGTGCACCCGCTGCGCCGGCCAGGCCGAACGCGCCGGCGACTGCGCTGCCCAGCTGATAGCGATCGGCCAGCATCACCGCGAGCGTGGACCAGAAGGCGCTGAAGGCGACGGACAAAAAGGCCTGAGACAACGCCGCGCGCCGCAATTCAGGGTAGGTGGCCCAAAGCCGGCTCATCGAACGCAGCAAGGCGGGATAACTCAGCGTGCTGTGAGGCTGAAAGCGCGGCAAAGCTCGCCCTATCACCAGCGTGATCGGTAAAACGGCCAGCGCGGCTAACGCATAAACACTGCGCCAGCCGAAATAATCGGCGACCAGCCCGCTGAACACGCGCGACAGCAAAATACCGGCCAGCAACCCGGTCATCACGGTGCCGACGATTTTACCGCGTCGGGCATCAGGAGCCAGAGCCGCGGCGGCGGGGATGATGTCCTGCGCGACGGTGGCGGCCAGGCCGAGCGTCAGGCTGCTGAGCAACAGCAGCGAAAAAGAGGAAACCAGGCTGCACAACAGCAGCATCATGGCCAGCAGCACGCCCTTCACCAGAATGATCCCGCGGCGATCGTGGCGATCGCCCAGCGGCGCCAGTAACAGAATACCCAAGGCATACCCCAATTGGGTCAGGGTCGGTACGAATCCGGTATCGCCAACGCCGACATGGAAGTCGGCACCCATGACGCTCAACATCGGCTGACTGTAGTAAATAGAGGCGACGCTAAGGCCGGCGCCGGTGGCCAACAGGAAAACGGTTTTGGCGGAAAGCGCACCGCCGGTGGGTGAGAGGCTCATTCGATAATTCCTGACAAGGTGGATGTGCGGCTATTTTTGTCGTGAATGTTATCGGCGGGTAGACCCGATATGGGTAGAACTGTTATACGTAACACGTATGAATAAAATTAATTTACCCAACGGCGACCGTATAATCCTGCTGCAAACCCTGGTGCGTATTGTCGAGAGCGGGAGCCTGTCGGCGGCGGCGCAGCAGCTGGGCACCTCGCAGCCGACCATCAGCCGACGTCTGCGGGCGTTGGAACAGCTGTTGGGCACCAGGTTGATCCAACGGACGACGCATGCGCTCCATCTTACCGATGACGGCGAACGCTGCTATCAGCAAGCGCGCGGCTTGCTCGCGCAATGGCAAAGCCTGGAAGATGCGCTGCGCGGCGCGCGCGACGAACCGGTTGGCGCACTGCGCGTGCGCGCTCCGCACGCCTTTGGGCAGGATCAGCTGATCGGGCCGCTCGGGGAGTATTTGCGGCGCTATCCCCAAACCAGCGTGGAGTGGACGCTGAACGACCACTCTCCCGATTTCATTTCCGAAGGCGTAGACTGCGCCATTCACGTTGGTGCGGTGACCGATCCTTCGGTGGTGGCGGTGCTGTTGGCGGAAGTGCCGCGCAGCACGGTGGCGTCACCCGCACTGTTGACTGAACGACCGGCGATCGTCGATCTCGACGATTTGGCATCATTGCCGTGGCTGGCGGTAAACAGTTTTTATCGCAATGAGGTCGTCCTGACCCACGCGACCAGCGGCGAGCAGCGGCGTTTCGGCATCGCACCCAGGTTGAGCACCGACAGCCTTTATGCGGCGCGTAAAGCGGCGCTGGAAGGGCTGGGCGTAGCGATCGTGTCGTCTTGGGTGGTGAAAGAAGAGTTGGCGCAAGGATCTCTGCAGACGCTGTTGCCCCTGTGGCGAGCCGAGCCACTGCCTATCTACCTGCTGTATCCTTACGCCAGCTATTATCCCGCGCGTTTACGCAAATTCATGGAAATGATGAAAGAAACGATGCCGCGCATTATCGGCGCGCAGCCGCCGACGGGGCGCTGACGGCCTTCAGTGCCTGGCTTTTTTACCGTCGCTGTGGCCGAGAGAGCGATCGGGGAAGCTGTGATCGCGCAGCCGCTGCTTTAACTGCGCCGCATCGGGGAAGCCGCCGTCAATCTTGCGATCCCAAATCATCACGCCATCGACGCTGATTTGGTAGACCCCGCCGGTGCCCGGCATCAGGGTGACGGAGGCGAGATCGTCACCAAAGGTGTTTAGCAGCTCTTGCGCCATCCAGCCGGCGCGCAGCAGCCAGTTGCATTGCGAACAGTAGTGGATCGTCACTGCGGGGGCATTTTTCATCGTTGGCGGATCGAGTAGGAAGCGGTGCTTGCATCATCAGCTGCCGCACCGCCGTTGTCAATTTTCCTAACGGTAGGGGCCGAGGCTCGCGGCAGGGGCGCTGTCGGCGATGAATTCGCCGGTGGCCGAGTTGCCGAAGACGGTGCTCTCTGTCGGCGTCTTTGCGCCGCCGAACAGCCATTTTACGGAGCCGGCGCCGTGTGAAGAGGCCGCCCAGCCTTGCAGCGGCAGCGTTTGGCTGACGCCGATCTCCCCTACGGCGTGCCAGATCAGGCCGTCGATTGAATAACTGCCTTGTGCCTGGTGGCCATCGGCCCGAACCGTCAGCTTCAGCCATATCGGCGTATTGCTGCTGACGACGGGCTTGCCGTTGACGCCATTTGGCAGACGGGCATCGATTTTTTCCGTACCGGCGCAGTTATCCCGCCGGTACTGCATGCGGATTTCGTGAGCAGCGGTTTGAAATATTGCGATATAGGCGGCGTCATCGGCGGTCGTGGCCCGCGCCATCACTCCGCCTTTGATAAAGCCGTCGGTATGTGACTGCGGGTTGGCGACGAAGGCGCTGAGCGTGCGTTCGGCACCGATAGTGGTACGATCGAAACGAAAATAGCCGCTGTCGCGTTTATTCCAGATATCGCCGGAGTCGACCTTGATGGCGCAGAGTGCACCGGATTCGGGCAGATCCGGCGGTAGCGTGACGTCGATGCCGGTAAACGGATAGCCGGTCATCGGCAGATCGGTGCGCGCCCACCCGTCCCAATCGGCGTTAACCTTGTTGGTGGCCAGATGGTGCGCGCGACTGTTCCAGCCGGTAGCCCAACTGTTTGCGTCGTTCAGGCCGTAGGCGCGGCCGACAAAGCCGGCGGTAAACACCGCGTTCGCCAGGGCGGTGTGGGCGGCCGAGAGGTTGAACATCACGGCGCAGGCGTGTTGGTCGATTTGTTGCGCCTGGGTGATTTCCGGCGTGACGAACGCCAGCCGTTGATTGGCGGTGGCGCCGTTTTGCACATACTGATTGAGCACCGAATTCGGCGAGGCGAGATCGCCGGTGGTGCAGCCAACAATGAACTTGCCGCGCAGGGTGTCGAGCGACGGCCACCCATAGGCGGCGATCGCTGCTTGCAGATCGGTGCAGTCGCCGATCAGATCGGGTGGTCCCCAAATGTGTTCGCGCCCCAGGCGCTCGGCCAACAAACGATCGAGCGATTCGGGTGTTTGATCTCGGGCGGCGTTGAAGTCGTCTTTCAAATCCAGCCACAGGGTGACGACTTCGTGCTGCGGCACCGCGCGATGAAACGCCAACAGCGCGTCCAGTGCATCCGCCAAGGTGTTGACTGAGCTGACCTGATCGATGACCGCCAGATGATAAACGTACCAGTTGCCGTTTAACTGCGGCCAACCGGCGGCGTTATTACTGTTGTGGATATCGATCTCAAGGGAACGGATGCGCCAGTACAGCGCCTGAGCCGGGTAGCTTTCCGTGCGTTGATACGAGTTGTGGGTGCTCTTTTGCCGCACCTGATGGTAGCGAATCGTTGCATCATTCATGACGTTGCCTCTCATCAAGACGCAGGGACGGGACGCGCAGTCCCGCACCCTGCGTGGGTTATGCTTTGCCGTTGCTCCAGCCGGCGGGATCCAATACCAGCGCCGTTTGCAGCCCGATGCTGCCGGTCATCGCCGGGCTGTAGGCCTGTTGTCCATAGAAGGCCGTCGGCGGGGTTCCTGTCGCCGTGCCACCGCCGCTCGGCAGCAGCGGCGAGACGGTCTGCTTGGCCACCGCACCGCCGAGACTGCTGAAAGTTGGCAGGCTGAATTTCCCCAGGACGAAACTTTGCATTCCCCCGACCAGTGGCAGGTTGTAGTTGGGGATGCGGCTGACGAAGGCTGGCAACGGCACGATGCCCAGGCTACCGAAAGCGTTGTAGGCGTTGCTGACCTGGGTGAGCGAGGTCGGGCTGAAGGCCCAGCCGTTGCCGCCGGTCAGCTCGGCGAAACGCGCAGCCTGCTGGAAGGCGGCCGCACCGCCAACCCCTGCGGCGCCGCCACTGATCGCGCCGCCGACGGCACCGGTAACGGCGCCTTTCAGCAGCGACTGTTGCCAACTGCCGCTGTTGGCGACGCCAAAGGCGTCGTTGATGAAGAATTGGCTCACTCCCTGCGCCGCACCTACTGCCGCGCCTACGGTGGCTCCGACCCCTGCGCCGGCCGCCAGGCCCGCCGCAATGCCGCCGGCGGTGGTGGAAGCCGCCGCCGCCGCTGCCGACCCTGCGGCAAAGGCGCCGACTCCGCCGGCGGCGGACAGAGCCCCGGCGAGGGCTCCTATCCCTGCGCCGGCGAATACATAACCGGCTAGCGCGCCACCGCGCAATCCGGACTGATAGCCGCTGTACAGGGCGACCCCGCCGCCCAGCACGGCGCCGACGGCGGCCCCGATCAGCAAGATGATAATGATTGGGGCGATCTCACCGGAAGGGTCGGTCTGATTAACCGGGTTGTTGCCGCAGTAGACGTAAGGGCCGCCATACTGGAATCTAGGATCGCAGGAGTAAAAGCGCCCCAATTGCGGATCGTAGAAGCGCGCCCGATAGTTATAGAGTCCCAAATCTTCGTCCAACTCCTGGCCGGTGTAGCGATAGCGCAGTAACGAGGACGTGCCGACGCCAGTCGGCAACGATTGGCCGAAGGGCATGTAGTCGAGCAATGCGTTGACCTGACCGTTTTCCGCCACTACGGCACGGATCGAACCTTGCTGATCCTTCAGCACGTACTGGGCCTCACCACCGTCGATGAGCAGCAGCAATCCGCCGACGCCATAGAGATATTGCGTCGTACGAGCGCCGAACTCCATCAGCGGCGCGTCGCTCAGGCCGTGTACGTAAGCGAGTTTGCTGCCGTCGGCGAACCGCTTTTGCACCCGCTGATTGATGCCGTTGTAGCACAGCGCAAGCTGGCGGCCGTCATCCAGTGCGATCGTTAACGGAAGATTATTCAGTGGGTTGTAATCGATACGCTGAATACCGCGACTGGCGGAGAGCGTGACGTTACCGACGACGTCATACTCGTAACGCTGCGCGACCGCGTCATTGGCGAGCACGGCGGCGACTTTGCCGCTGTTCGGCTGATACTCGTAGCTGAAGAGGGTGTCTCCCTGTTGCAGCCGGAGGATGTTGCCGCCGGCGTCGAAGGTCAGCGGCGCGCCGACGCCGAGGCTGTAGGCGGAATTGACGCTGTGCTCGGCGACCGTCAATTGGCCGCGCGGATCGTAGCGATAGCGATAAGCGAAGCTGTTTTCGGGCCTGACCGCATTGTCGTGCACTACGCCGGCGATATTGCCGTTGAAGTAACCGGCGCCCTCGTAGCCGCCGTCGGTGTAGCTGAAGCGATGTTTCAACAGCGGTGCGCCGTCGGCATAGTGGTTGTTGATTTCATTCAACCAGCCGGGAGAGTTATAACTCATGGTGCGTCGCAGCGCCCGCCCCCCCTGTGAATTCAACTGCTCTTCAGCCAGGCTGCCGTCGGCATGGTAACGGTAGCGAACGAACTTCTCCGGATCGTCCGGCGTGCCGATGGCGGCGGTTTGTCCCATGTCGTTATAGCGATAGGCCACGCTGGCGAGCGGCGCGCCGGCGGGATAATCGATGCGGATGACGTTGCCGAGGTTGTCGTAGGCATAGCCCGTGATGTAATCGCCAGCGTCCGGCAGACGCAGTTGCGACAGGGTCGCATTGCCTCCCGTATCGTAGCCATAGCAGTTTTCGACGCAGAGTCCGTCAGCGGCGCGACGGTACATTTTCCACAGGCGGCCGCGCAGAGTCGGCTCGTCGCCTTCGCCGTCATAGACGTTTTGCGTTTGCCAGTCATCATGGTGCGGGTAGTGCGGATCGTTATCGGCGATCGCCTGCAGCGCCGAACCGTCACCCCAGGCTTGCGCCACTTCGCCATCCTCGCTCAGGCGCCCCAGAACGTCATATTTTTTATACAACACGCGGTCTTTCGCGCGGCTCAGCGGCGTTGAGCTGAAACGCAGACGTCCGGCAGGATCGTAGATATACGTCGTTTCTCCGGCATCCGGCGTGACGCGTGCAGCGAGCTGACACAGGAAGTTGTAGCGATTGTGGCTGATGAAGGCGTCATCCGCCGGGGAAGACGACGGGTGGCGAACCTGCACGATATTGCCCGCCGCGTCGAAGATCTGTTGGACAGCGTCGCGAACAACGCCGCCGGCCTCGGTCTGCTTGCTCAGCGTCTGGCCACGGCGATCGTTGAGTGACAGCACGCCGGTGCCATCGGCATCGTACAGGGCGCTCACCCGCAATTCTCCAGGGCGACAGGCGATACCTGCCACCTGCGTGTGATCGGTGACGGCGTAAATGAACCGTGTAATATGCGGGTTGTCGCCGGTAATGGCGAAGATTTTGCCTGGCATGCCTTTGGCCACCGGGCGTTTCAGCGAGGAAGCCTCATAACGGGTGCCGCTATAGGGGTAACCTTCGTCCTGCGGGTAATAATCACTCACTTCACCGGTCATCACGCCGTTTGCGGCGTCCAGTGTGCGGACAAAGGCCGCCCGGTAGCCGAACAACGTGCGTTCAAAGGCGGCGATCTTGGTTTCGGCAACCGTATTGCCCAGCGCGTCGTACAGCGTTTCACGCACCAGGCATCGTCCTTCGTTCAGCACCTGGTGCTGCGTTTCCTGCCGGTTGGCGTTTTTATACGTGATGGCCAGCTGCGGCGATCGGAAGGTAACCGCATTGGCAAAATAGATTTCCCCCTGTGCCTGCAGGCTGAATTCACCGTCGATCCTTGCATCGGTCTGAAGGGCGAAAACCTGACGACCGTCGGCATATAACAGAACGGCATCGTCGCCCGGTACCAGCAGCACCGAGGTGGGCAGGCAGCCGTTGGTCGCGTCGTCAGTGTAGGTGTTGCCCGCCAGCGTCAGCCGCCATCCCGCGATGGCGTCCCACTGGGCGCTCAGACTGTCGCCGATCGTCAGGCCGAAGGCGAGGTTCTGCGTCGCCGGCGACGAAAGGGTGAAGCCCACCGCGTAGCGGCCGGCGGTGGCCAACCAACGCAGGCGGTTGAGCGTCGTACCGCAATGCAGTAGCCGGCCCTGGCTGAGACGCCAGGCGCTGTCGTCGTCGCGCCGCCAGCGCGTCCAGGTTTGTTCGCCCTGCGTGAAGGTTTCGTATTGCCCACCGTCGGCGGCCAGAATTTCGCAGCTGCTGGCGGGATCGTGCTGCGGGTAGCTGAATGGCAGCGTATCGTGCCAACTGCGTGGCGCATAGTTCACCACGCCTTTCTTGCTTTCGCCTTGTGGCCCGGTCTCAACGAACTTTTGCCGCAGCGGATCGTAGCCGCAGCGCAGGACATCGGCGTTGTTGCCCATAACGGCGATCTCATCCAGATACAGCGGATCGTAGCAGCGGGCCTCCATCTTGCTGGCCAACGGCGTGACGCTGACGGTGTTGAACAGCACATAGCCGACCGTTTTTTGGTTGTCGAAGGCGAGCGCGAGCGGACGCTCCGGAACGCCGCTATAGGGGATGACGCTTTGCCAGTAAACCCAAGCGCCTTCTGCCGTGGGGACGATCGGCGTGGTGTGCGGCGCGGCATTGCCACTACGGCTGATCAAGTTTGCCGCACCGGGCGCCGCGTTGAAACCGGGCGAGGTTTTGAGCCAGGCGGAGACAACGACCGGCTGCGTTTGCCGCAGCGGCGCCGTTCGGGTCAGGGTCGCACCGACGCCGAGTTTGAGGCTGCGGCTGCCGACATAGGCGTCGTCGTCGACGATCGCCGTATCGCCGTCGAGCCGCCAGGGATCGGTGCTGTGTTGATAGGGTTCGAAACCGATGAAATCGCACTCATCCGCCGCGCCGCTGACGAACGCCGCCACCGGCAGGATCTGGTTGTTGTCCCACAGCGTGCTTTCGACCTGGCTTTCGCTGTTTTTCTGGGAGAGGATCGCACCATAGAATGTTCTGGCCAGTATCGTGCCTACCGGCAACCACGCGTCACCCGGATCGCTTGCCAGCGCCGGCGGGCTGGGGGGCTGGGCGCCAATCGCGGCTTGCAGCACATAGGCTTGCGTGGCGGCCCACACTGTCGGCGCAGCTTCATCGGCAAGCGGCTGTTGCCGTTGCAGAGCGCCGTAGCGTTGCAGACTGCCGGCGTAGATTGGCAGCGCCTCTCCCAGCGCCGCGCTCCCCGCTGCGTCGAATTGGCTGAAGGGCGCGTCGATCGCATTTTTCAGTAAGAACCAGGGATAGGCTTCGAACGCATAGCCGTAGAGTTTGGCAACGCCCTGCGTTTCTCCGGTGGCGGTCACATTGTCAAAGCGCTCGCGGATCAATTTGCCGAAGCGTGAGTCATAGCGATAATCGGTACGTATCGCCAGGCCATCATTAAGGCTGTTGTCGGCGATGCAGCGCGTATAACCGCCGAACAGAGGTCGCTCGACGCCGTCGATCGCTACGGAGGTGAAGGCCATCAGGTTTTTTTGTTCGTGAACCAACAGATTGCCGTCGGCGTCAAACACCTTTTGCTCGATCAATTGGCCGTCCAACAGCCCGGATGACGCTTGATCTGCAGCGCGAACTCGCTCGCCGACCTGCGGATCCTGGCGCGTCAGGCCATTGAAGTAATAGTTCTCGCGATAGCCGAAGCGCGGCGCGGACATGCTCTCGCTGCCGGGATAGCTGGCACTCTTGTAGTACTTGAAGACCGCGCCGGTAGGGTCGCAGGTCGCTGTCGCAATGTCGAACACGTAGCAGGTGGTGCTGACGGCGTAGCCGTCATCGATGCTGACCGTGTCGACGCAGTAATCCACCAGTGCGCCTTGCAGCGTGTTGTCGAGGTAGCGATTCAGCGTCAGGCTTTCCGCATTATCGAAGTCTTTGTTCAGCGGTAGATAGGTAACGAACGCGGACAGGCCGGCGGGATATTGGCCGTTGATATTGGGTTTGACCATGCCGGAGACGCCAATCTGCGTGAAATAACGTTGCGTGAGCGTGTCATCGCCGGCGAAGGCCTGATTGCGGAAGGTTTTCACGGTGGTGTTTTTGGCTGCCGTGCCGTCCAGGTTCAGATAAGAGATAAAGCGCGGTCCCTGATTGATCATGGTGGTGCTGTCTATCGCGTAGGGCACTTCGGCATATCCGGCTGCCGCGTCCAACCAATTGCACCAGGAACCGCGGTGATAGACGCGGTTGCCCATGGTGGCGATATCCGCGCCTGCCGTCGGGAAGTAGTGTCTTTTTCTTTCCGAAGTTGGATCGTCACGGGTATAGAGATCGCGCGCCGCATCGTTCCAGGCGGTGATTTGCCGGTTGGGATCGTAGGCTACCATGCGCGCCTGAGCCGCGAATTCGCGGTTGCTGACGGCGATTGCGTAATCGGCGCCGTAGGCGAACCAGTTGATGTCCTGATCGCTGCAGGTACTGCGTAACAGCAGGCTGTCGTTACGCAGCCAGTCTGCGCCGTTATAGCGCAGCAGATAGGGGCCGGACGCAATCATGGCGTTGTTGACGAATTTTGCCAGGAACGGAATGGTGAGGGTTTGCGACGGCGCGCTTTTCGGCAGGCGGCAGGGAAAGTCAGTGCTGGTCATGGCGCCGAATGCCGCGTCCCATCCGATGACCTTGACGGTGTAATCAACGCTGAGCGAAACCTCCTGCGTGATGTAGGTCAGCGCGATAAACGAGGCGCCGGCGGCAAAACCGAAACGGGTGGCCGACGCATCGCCGCCGAGGGTGAACACCAGCGGGAGTGAGGCGCCGTTTCGCCATTGTTCTTGGCTATCCTGATAATAAAGCGCCAGCCGATTACGGTGTTCGCCGCCGGTGAGGGGGGCATAATCCAGGACGGCGTAATAGCCGTTGGCCGCCGCGATGTAGGGGCGGGCGGTGGCGTTGAGATCGCCAGACCTATCGGCGATCGCCCACCGTTTGGTGAAGTTATCCCAGGTGTAGCGCAGCAGCGTCCGTTGATCCTTGTCGCAGACCACAAAAAAGTTGTCGCCGGCGGCCAGCTGCAGTTGGGTGGTGTTGGCGGCGATTGGCGCGCTGTCGAACCACTCGCCCCATTTGCGGTTATCCTTGTGATAGACATGCGCATAGGATTTGCCGCTCTGCGGGGTGGCATAGGTCAGGCAGGCGAAATCACCGGCAGTGACGACGTTGACACTGTTGATGTCGAAAGCGGCCTTGATCGTTTGCTGCTCGGGAGCCCAGCATTGCCAGCGCCCAAGCCAGGTGTAAAACGTGACGTGGATTTGGTCGCTCGACTCGTTAAGCCACAGGCAGACCGCGTAATCGCCGCCGAACCATACGCGCGGTTTGGCGCTGCGCGGCCAGGGACTGACGATCTGCCGCTGGCGATCGCACAGCGGCAGCGTTTGTTGCTTATACCGGTAGGCGATTTTCGCACCGTCCGGCGTGACGGCGCCACTGAGCGCGCCGGCATTGACCGTACCCGCCGGCCAGTAGCTGAACTGCATCTGCGGCAGCGCATAATTTTCCGCATAGCGCCGCTGGACGCCGGTGAGCGTGCGTTTGACGGTATCACCGTAAAGCGGATCGCTTTGCGGGTAACCGCTGAAATTACTCTGCGTGTCATAGCTCAGCTGCACCGCATAGAGCAATGTGCCCTGCGAGTTTTTGACGACGATGTTGTCCAGATAGCGCGTTTCGTAGCGATCCTGATAGGCTGAAGCGGCGTTGCCGGGGGCCTTGCTGTAGGGGGTATCCCAATGCGGAGACAGGTATTCCCGTGGGCCTGCGGGCGACTGCGTGTCGTACCGCTTCTCCTGATAGCCAAAATCGACGGTGCGATCGAACATGTCGGTGATGCGCGTCAGGTAGCAGGCTTTGGTAAAACTTAAGCCTCGTTCGCCAACCGGCTGTTCAACGGCCTCGTAACGGAAGGCGATCCGATCGCCCCACAGGCTTTCCACCTGCGCCAGATTCCAGATTGCCGCAAAGCGAGACTGCAAGGCATCGCCCTGGGGCGAGTGGGTCAAAGCGGATTGTCCCGACCAGTTGCCCCAGCGCACTTTCCATTGAATGCTCTGATCATCCTGCGCGTTGCCGCCGTAGAAGTAGCTGACCCCGTTGTCCTTGACCAGCTCCCAGCGTTCGAACTGCGGATAATACAGGACCTTGCTGAAATCATAGTGGAAGCACTCAAACGCTTCACCGCCGGAGAAGACGGCGAGTTCGGCGTCCTGGCGCAGCACGTTGAAGGTGCGCTGATAGACTGGGTCGATAATTTCCCATTGTCGATCGTCGAACCGCGTGACGACCTGAGCATGGCAACCCAACTGCAGGCCGGCGGCGATGAAAGCGGATTGGATTTCGGTGTCCACTTTGCCGCTATTGAGCGCGGTGGTGGCGGCGATTGGTAATTTCGCTCTCAGCCAATCGTTGGGCGCGCGAATTAATTCTGATGAGGCGTTGTTGGTATAAATTCGATAAAGGTTGTCACCGGGTGTTGCATTATCCCGGTGATCGGCTTCAATGCGTTCGAAAGGCAATTGCCAGCCTAATCCCATAATTCCGGTTGGTGCGCTAACATTTGATTGATAAATTTCATTTTTGATGTTGCTGCCATAAAATGCAGTGACTTTGACGTCGAGTTGATTCCTTCCGGTTAACGCAACCAAATCAAGCGATAAATTCACATCGCCGCGAAACAGATTGACGCTGTCTTCGAATATGTTTTTTTCATTGCTTTCGAATTGGCTTGGCCGTACTGGCGGGATCTGACCGTTGGTTTTGTCACTCATTTTTAAATACCCTCATCGATAAAGCGCAGGGAAACAAAATGGCTTTCAATCGCCAGGGGCGATTGAAAGCCAGGCGATGCGCCTCTGCGCCCAAACGGCGGGCCAGCGGCCGCTCAACGTCTCAGGATTCGCATTCGGCGATCACCAGCACTCTTACCGTACCTGAGGTTTTATTGTTGGATTTGTCCTCCATAAAGCAGGTGGCGGACACCGTGACACTGCTGCCGCTGAGGCCGGCGATCGCGCTGGAGACGTCGATTGTTTTCAGGTGGTGGTCGGTGTTGCCGTAAGAAACGTTAAACCCCTGAACGGCGACGGAAGCATTAATCACCCGTGAACCAAAATCCAAACTTTGAGTGGAGCCGGAACTGACGCTAATAACTTTAAATTGTGTCGTCGACATATATAACCTCGAATTTTTAGACAGCTGTGGGTAGCGCCGCTAAAAATAGCGGCGATGAAAAATAGAAGGTGAAGAAAAGTCTTGTCAGAGATAAACAGCATAGTTAAAACTAGGGGAGGTAATTGATTCTGTCAATGAAAGTATAAATAAAATTAAACCATTTCAAAATCATGATGATAAATAAAATAACTTTTTTATCAATGATATTAAGCGTGTTAATTATAATCTTATTCAGTCGTTATTGAACTAAGGGTATTTCTGTGACAGGTGATGTTACATTAATTAGAGAGCGTTGTTTTTATTGTGTTAAGTGAATGGCACTCATGCTTCTGCAATGCCGTGCAATTAATTCAATAAAAAAAATTTCTCTGCTATATTTTAAAGCTAACCGTTTAGCGGAAAAAGAGAATGTGAATTGTCGCCCTGGGTGACAGTAACGACCGTGATCAAGACCGTTTTTATAATCCGGCTGGAGGAATACAGCATGAAAGCTGCCGTAGTGACGAAAAACCATACCGTAGACATTCAGGATAAAGTGCTGCGCCCGCTGAAGCACGGCGAGGCGGCGTTAAAAATGGAGTGTTGCGGGGTGTGCCACACCGACTTGCACGTGAAAAACGGCGATTTCGGCGAGGTGCCGGGCATTACGTTGGGACATGAGGGTATCGGCGTGGTCTCCGCCGTCGGTGAGGGCGTTACCTCGTTAAAAGTGGGTGACCGCGCTAGCGTCGCCTGGTTTTACCAGGGTTGCGGCCATTGCGAATATTGCGTCAGCGGCAACGAAACCCTGTGCCGCTCGGTGAAAAATGCCGGCTACAGCGTTGACGGCGGCATGGCGGAAGAGTGCATCGTGGTGGCGGACTACGCGGTGAAAGTGCCGGACGGGCTCGATTCTTTCGCCGCCAGCAGTATCACCTGCGCCGGGGTCACCACCTACAAGGCGGTGAAAATTTCCGATATCAAGCCGGGG
Source organism: Serratia bockelmannii (assembly GCF_051803255.1). Lineage (NCBI taxonomy): Bacteria > Pseudomonadati > Pseudomonadota > Gammaproteobacteria > Enterobacterales > Yersiniaceae > Serratia > Serratia bockelmannii. The sequence continues at coordinate 2,471,492 of NZ_CP196512.1, forward strand.
CAGTGGATCGCCATCTATGGCCTGGGCGGGCTGGGCAACCTGGCGTTGCAGTACGCCAAAAATGTGTTTAACGCCAAAGTGATTGCCATCGACGTCAACGACGGCCAGTTGGAGTTCGCCAAACAGATTGGCGCCGATCTGACCATCAACTCCAAAACGCAAAATGCGGAGGAGATCATTCAGCAGCAAACCGGCGGCGCTCACGCGGCGGTGGTGACGGCGGTGGCGAAAGCCGCCTTCAACTCGGCGGTCAATGCGGTGCGCGCCGGCGGTAAAGTGGTGGCCGTGGGGCTGCCGCCGGAGAGCATGGATCTGAGCATTCCGCGCCTGGTGCTGGACGGCATTCAGGTGGTGGGGTCGCTGGTCGGCACACGCGAAGATCTGAAAGAGGCGTTCCAGTTCGCTGCCGAAGGCAAAGTGACGCCGAAAGTGACCAAACGGCCATTGGGCGATATCAACGCCATCTTCGACGAGATGAAGGCGGGCACCATTCGCGGTCGCATGGTGATCGATCTCGGCATGGCGAAATAAGCATCGCTAAAAAAGGCCACCCGCGGGTGGCCTTCTTGTCGCTATGCCCGGCTCAGAACAGGCCCAGCGGTTTGGCGTCGTAGCTGACCAGCAGGTTTTTCACCTGTTGATAGTGCGACAACGCCGCCTTGTGGGTTTCGCGCCCGATACCGGAGTTCTTGTAGCCGCCGAACGCGGCGTGCGCCGGGTACAGGTGGTAGCAGTTGGTCCACACGCGCCCGGCCTTGATCGCGCGCCCCATGCGGTAGGCGCGGTTGATGTCGCGGGTCCAGAGCCCGGCGCCCAGTCCGAACTCGGTGTCGTTGGCCAACGCTAGAGCTTCGGCCTCATCCTTGAAGGTGGTGACGCCAATCACCGGCCCGAAGATTTCCTCACGGAAGAAACGCATACTGTTGTTGCCGGTAATCAGCGTCGGCTGCAGGTAGAAACCGTTTTGCACTTCGTCGCCGCGCTGAGCGGGTTCGCCGCCCGCAACGATTTTGCCTCCCTCGTTTTTAGCGATGTCGATGTACGACAGGATCTTGTCATACTGCTGTTTTGACGCCTGGGCACCGATCATGGTCTCGGTGTCGAAGGGATCGCCCTGGCGGATGGTGGCGATGCGTGCCAGCACTTTCTCCATAAACTGCGGGTAGATGGATTCCTGGATCAACGCGCGTGAAGGGCAGGTGCACACCTCCCCCTGATTGAAGAAGCCCAGCACCAGCCCCTCAACCGCCTTGTCGATAAACTCCGGCTCCGCCTGCATGATGTCTTCAAAATAAATGTTCGGCGATTTGCCGCCCAGCTCGACGGTGCTGGGGATGATGTTCTCCGCCGCACAGGCGAGGATGTGGCGGCCGACCGGCGTGGAGCCGGTGAAGGCGATTTTTTCGATGCGTTTGCTGCGCGCTAGCGCTTCGCCGGCCTCGGCGCCGAAGCCTTGCACCACGTTGAGCACCCCCGGCGGCAGCAGATCGCCGATCTCTTCCATCAGCACGCTGATGCCGAGCGGCGTCTGTTCCGCCGGTTTCAGCACCACGCAGTTACCGCCCGCCAGCGCCGGCGCCAGTTTCCAGGCGGCCATCAGCAGCGGGAAGTTCCACGGTATGATCTGACCGACTACGCCCAGCGGTTCATAGATATGGTAGGCCACGGTATTTTGGTCGATCTCCGCCGCAGTGCCTTCCTGCGCGCGCAGGCAGCCGGCGAAGTAGCGGAAATGGTCGACCGCCAGCGGCAAATCGGCATTCAGGGTTTCGCGGATCGGTTTGCCGTTGTCCCAGGTTTCGGTCAGCGCCAGCATCTCCAGCCGCGACTCGATGCGATCGGCGATCGCCAGCAGCACGTTGGCGCGTTCTTGCACGCTGGTTTTGCCCCAGGCGTCCGCCGCCGCATGCGCCGCGTCGAGCGCCAGTTCGATGTCTTTGGCGTCGGAACGTGGGAATTCGGCGATCGGCTGGCCGGTCACCGGCGAGGTGTTGGTGAAGTAGTTGCCGGATACCGGTTCGACGAATTTACCGCCAATGTAGTTGCCATAGCGTTTGCGGAACGAAACCAGCGAGCCAGGCAAACCGGGGTGGACATATTTCATGTGAAGCACCTCTCTGCAGATGATAACCGGCGCTATTGGGCTGCGCCTGTGAGTGCGGCATGTCGCCGCAGCACGGAGAAGCACGGCCCGTGCCAGATTGATGAATGGCGAAGATGATCGTTAAAAGATCTCATTTATTAACGCGTTAAAAATTGATATGACGTGACGAATCATGCGGTACCGCCGCCGGCGATGGGTTTTTGTGTTCCGTGTCGCAACGCCTGATACACATCTGTGATACATATTTGCAACACTCGTAAACGGGGGGAGAAACGCATGTTGCCTGATGACCGCTTGCCCACCGAGGGCGCCAGTTTGTTGACCCGCCCGCTGGCGGAATCCTGGCAGCGCAGCCGGGGCTACGGCCTGACACGCGCCGATCAACATATCCCTTTTATCAAAGCCGGATTACTCGAAGAGCTACGCAGCCGCAATGACTGGGTGCCGCAACGGGTACAGCCGCTGATCGAGCAGCTGGGCGCGCAAATTACGCGCCAGCCCGCCATCGTGGTGATCGCCGATGCCGACGGACTGGTGCTGGAAACCCGCGGCAATACCGACTTTCTGCACAAGGCGTCGCGCTTTGCGCTGGCGCCGGGCAACCAGTGGGGCGAAGCGGATCGGGGTACCAATGCCATCGGCACCGCGCTGGCACTCGGCGCGTTCTGCGAGGTCCGAGGCGACCAGCATTTCCTCAACCAAAATGCCGGATTGAACTGCACTGCCGCACCGATCTATCGGCCGGATGGCCGCATTGCCGGCATACTGGATCTCTCCGCCCCCGCGCAGCGCCCGTACCGCGATGCACAGCGCCTGATCATGCAGGCGGTGCGGCATATCGAACACCGCTGGGTCAGAAGCGCGATCGCCGACCGTCACTGGACGCTGCGCCTGCACGCCAACGCCGGGAGCCTGGGCAGCGCGCAGGAGCTGCTGCTGGTGTTTCACGACGAAGTGCTGGTCGCCGCCAATCGGCTGGCGATGCTGGAGTTCCGGCTTTCACCGGCCGCATTAGGCTCGGTTGAGTTTGCCCAGCTGTTTCCCGACCTGCTGCGACAGCCCTCCGGCGCACCGCACCAGACGCTGGCCGGCAATCAACGGCATTATTATTCGCTGCTCGAGGCGCCGCAGCGCCGCGTTAGCGCCCTGCGGTCGGTTCCGCCGCCGGCGGAAAGGCATGACGAACAGCATCAGAAGGCGCTACGCATTCTCAACGCCGGCCTTTCGCTGTGCGTGACCGGCGAAACCGGCTGCGGTAAAGAGCATTTCAGCCGACGCTTGTTTCAACAGAGCCGCTGGCGCAACGGCAACTTCGTGGCGATCAACTGCGCGGCGCTGCCTGAGCCGCTGATCGAATCCGAACTGTTCGGCTATGCGCCGGGGGCGTTTACCGGCGCCAACCCGAAAGGGTATATCGGCAAGATCCGCGAGGCGGACGGCGGCGTGCTGTTCCTCGATGAAATCGGCGACATGCCGGCGGGCCTGCAAACGCGCCTGCTGCGGGTGTTACAGGAAAAAACGGTCACGCCGCTCGGTAGCCGCAGCGCTTATCCGGTCGATTTCGCGCTGGTGTGCGCCACGCACCACGATCTGCATCGGCAGGTAGAGGCCGGGGCGTTTCGTGAGGATTTGCTGTACCGCATACAGGAATACAGCCTGTGCATCCCGCCGCTCAGAGAGCGGGCGCAGCTGGAGGCTTTCATTTTGCAGCTGTGGCGAGAGCTGGGCGGCGAGCGGCGCGACATTCGCCTGTTACCGGAGGCGCTGGCGATGCTGGCGCGCTATCCATGGCCCGGCAACGTGCGGCAGCTGTTGAGTACGCTCAAGGTGCTGCTGGCATTGGCGGACGATCATGCGGTGCTCACCCTGGACGATCTGCCTCAGTCCATCGCGGTGCTGGCGCCGCGCCAGGAGAACGCCGATACCGGCCAGGCGGATCTGCAGACGGCGATCGACAGGGCGGGCGGCAATCTCAGCCGGGCGGCGAAGGCGCTGGGCGTTTCGCGCAGCACGCTGTACCGCAAGTTGTGGAGGCAGAAAGCGGTGGCGGAATGAAACGTCATGATTGCTCATCAATAACCGGCCCCTCGATGCGGGGCCGGTTCATGCTCTAGTCCCCCAGCCCCGGCGGGTTAATCTCCGAACGGGCAATCTTCTCGTCGCTTTCCGCCCAGCGATCCAGCACCTGCAGATAGCTGCCGTTGGCGATGGCGCTGTTGAGCGAAGCCTGCACCGCGTCCACCAGACCGTTGCCTTTCTTCAGTGTGACGGCGATGTTGGCGGTCTTCGGCCAGCCGCCGGGCACAATGCCCACCAGCCGGGTTTTGCCGGTCAGCCGCGCCTGATAAGCGCCGGAGACGTTGGGCCCGAAGGTGGCGTCGGCGCGGCCAGACTGAATGGCCAACGTGGAGGCGGCCTTATCGGTGACGTACACCGGCTGCAGCGGCGCTAATCCCTTGGCGCGGTTCTCCTTGTCCCAGGCCAGCAGCACCGCTTCCTGATTGGTGCCGGAATCGACGATGATTTTTTTACCGGCGATATCCGGCGCCGTTTTGATCTGGGTGATTTTACTGTCGGACTTGACGTAGAAGCCCAGCGTATCCTGCCGATAGGTGGCGAAATCGAATTTGGTCTTGCGTTCGTTGGTCACGGTGATGTTGTAAACCGCGGCGTCATATTTGCCGGAGGCCACCCCCAGCGGCCAGTCTTCCCACGACGTGGGCACCAGTTTGAGTTTCAACCCCAAACCGTCGGCCACCAGGCGCGCGATGTCCGCCTCGCTGCCGATCACCGTTTTATTGTCGCGGGCGTACAGGCCGAACGGCGGGCCGCTGCCCAGCAGGGAAATGGCCACCGTCAGCGTGCCGGGTTCCACGAACCGGAAGCCGGCGGGGATTTTGGCCACGGCTTCGGCGCTCTTCACCGTGTGGATCGGCGTTTCGTTGGCGACGAGATCCACGCCCGGTGCGGCGGCGGCGGAAAAACTCAGCAGCGCCGCAATCACTATCATCTTTTTGCTATATATCATTATGTTAATTACCTTCATTATTATGGGTGTCACACGGTCGTTGCACTATCTCTAAAGGCTGCAGATCTGTGAACGAACAAAATCAACTAACCAATCTTGGAAAAATCATGAGGCGCCTCTGGCGGCGCTGAATCGATCGAGGATGAAGCATGTCGTCGCGTTTCGCTACGTTGGGCCGCATACCGCGCGGCGTGTGGGTATTGGGTGGCGTGAGCCTGCTGATGGACGTTTCCTCGGAAATGATCCATAGCCTGCTGCCGCTGTTTATGGCGACGACGCTCGGTGCCAGCGTGATCGTCATCGGGCTGATCGAAGGGCTCGCGGAGGCGACGGCATTGATCGTCAAGGTGTTCTCCGGCGTGCTCAGCGATTACCTCGGTAAACGTAAAGGGCTGGCGCTGCTGGGCTACGGGCTGGGCGCCATCAGCAAGCCGTTTTTCGCTATCGCATCGTCGTCCGGCATGGTGATGAGCGCGCGCCTGCTGGATCGCGTGGGCAAAGGCATCCGCGGGGCGCCGCGCGATGCCCTGGTGGCCGACGTGACGCCGCCGGAAATTCGCGGCGCGGCCTTCGGGCTGCGGCAGTCGCTGGATACCGTCGGCGCCTTTTTAGGGCCGCTGCTGGCCGTCGGCCTGATGCTGCTGTGGCACAACGATTTTCGCGCCATCTTTTGGGTGGCGACGGTCCCGGCGGCGCTGGCGATTGCGCTGCTGTTTTTCGGCCTGAAAGAGCCGACCGCCGCGATAACCCACAAGCGCACCAACCCGATCACCCGCGCCAACCTGCGGCTGCTGGGGCGCAGCTATTGGTGGGTGGTGAGCATCGGCGCGATCTTTACGCTGGCGCGCTTCAGCGAAGCGTTCCTGGTGTTGAAGGCGCAGCAGGGCGGCACGCCGCTGGCGCTGATCCCACTGGTGATGGTCGCCATGAATCTGGTCTACGCCTGCTCGGCCTATCCGTTCGGAAAACTGTCTGACCGCATGAGCCATGAAGGATTGCTGAAAGCCGGGTTGCTGGTGCTGATCGCCGCCGACCTGGTATTGGCGCTGAGCGATCATTGGGGCGGGGTGCTGTTTGGCGTAGCGCTGTGGGGGGTGCACATGGGCATGACCCAGGGGCTATTGGCGGCGATGGTGGCGCATACAGCGCCGGCTCATCTGCGCGGCACCGCGTTTGGCATGTTCAATCTGATCAGCGGCGTGGCGCTGCTGCTGGCGAGTCTTGGGGCTGGAACCTTGTGGGAGCTGTTCGGTTCCGCCTCCACCTTCTACGCCGGGGCACTCATCTGCGTAGTGACGCTTATCGGTATGCAGCTGGCGCCGTTTGGCGCACGGCAGGGGGCTTAACGGCCCTCGACAGATTGCGGCACCGCTTGCAGCAGCTCGGGCACCCGCTGGGATTCCACCGCCCGGCTGAACAGAAAACCCTGGCCAATATGGAAACCGGCTTCGCACAGCGTTTGCCGCTGCTGCTCGGTTTCCACGCCCTCGGCGATGATATCGATCGACAGCTTCTGACCGAGGATACCGATGCTTTCCACGATCGCCAGGATCGCCGGTTCGGTGTTCATGCGTTGAACGAAATCGCAGTCCAGCTTAATGCAGTCCAGCGGGTAATCCATGATATGGCTGAATGAGGAATGGCCGGTGCCGAAGTCGTCCAGTGCGATGCGGATGCCCATCTCTTTGAGCATTTGCAGCGCGCGCAGCACGTACTTGGAGCCATGTTTGTTGAACGCGTGCTCGGTCACTTCCAGTTCGATCAGGTGGTGGGGAATATGGAATTTCAGCAGGCGCTGCAGGAAGGTTTCGGCGTAGTTGTCGCGTAAAAATTCGATCGGCGACACGTTCAGCGAGATAGGGCGTACCGCCACGCCGGCCGCGCGCCAGCGGGCGATATCGGCGAAGACCTTCAGCTGCATGGCTTCGCTGATCTTGGTCGCCAGCTCGTAGTCGTTGAAGGCTTCGCTGACCGTCGCCGGCAGCTGTATGCCGTTTTGCGGGCAATGCCAGCGCAGCAACGCTTCGAAGCCGACGATGCTGCCGTCGGAGAGGCTGACCTTCGGCTGGTAGCTGGGACGGATGCAGTTGTCGCGCACGATCTGGCGCGCGTAGTTGAGCTGGCTGGCGCGCGCGCGGGCCTTGTCCATCATCTTGCGATCGAACATATAGACGCCGCCGCGGCCGCCGTCTTTCAGCTCATACAGCGCGGTATCGGCGCATTTCATCAGTTCCGAAGCGTCGCGGGCATCTTTGGGGTAGATGGCGCCGCCGATGCTCATGCCGCAATGCAGCGTCTTGCCACCGTGGGTGATCGGCGTCTCCAGCTGCAGCAGAAACTTGTTGGCGATGCGGAAAATATCCTGCTCGTTTTCAACGTCGCTGATTACCACCGCGAATTCGTCCCCCCCGAGGCGGGAGACGAACGAATGCGTATTCATGCAGGCGCTGAGCCTTTTACCCAGAACCCGCAGCAGATGGTCGCCCGCCGCGTGGCCCAGCGTGTCGTTCACCAGCTTGAAGTGGTCAAGATCCAGCAGCATCAGCCCGAGGGACTTGTTGCCATGCAGGGCACGCTTCATCTCTTGCTTCAGCTTTTTCTTGAATAAGCGCCGGTTGGGCAGGCCGGTCAATTCGTCATATTCGCTGGCGAGCAACAGACGCTGTTCCATCACGCGTTGCGACGTCACGTCGCGCGAGACGCACAAGATCTCGGCCACTGCGCCGTGTTCATCGCTGACGGGAGAGAGAATGTTGTCCCAATGCTGTTTTTTTCCTTGCGGCGTCACGCTTAATCCCGCGAAGCGCGCATTTTTACCGGCTCTGACGCTGTGCAGCGCCTTGCTGCCACGGCGGCGGACTTCGGGCGACAACAGCCCCAGCCAGGGCATGCCAAACTCTTTTTGCGCCGGATCCAGGCCGAGCGCCAGGCTGCCGGAGCGGTTCATGTGCCGCAGCGTGCCGTCGCGATTGATCACTTTGATGCAGTCGACGCTGGCGTCCAGCATGTCTTGCTGGATAGAGAGCGCCTGAACGTTTTGCTGACGTTGCAGCATTTGCGGGTGGATGTCGGTGGCGGTGAGGTACCAGCTGGGCTCCAGCGCCATGCCGTCCTGACGGGCGTTAAACGCCAACATAAACCAACGGTAGGCGCCGCTGCGATCGCGCAGGCGGGCCTCACCGGCGAATGAGGAGAGGGCAACGATCGCCTGGCGCCATTGTGTGGCCAGCCGCTCGCGATCGTCGGGGTGCAGGGTATCGAGCCAATCAGCGGCGCCGTGTTCACCGGCGATTGCGCCGGTATAGTCGCGCCACTGTTTATTGAAGTAGCCGCCAAGGCGGTTGCCGAAGCAAATCAGACCGGGCAAGTCGTCTACGATTTCGCTATAGAGATCAATCGGATTTTTGTTATTGGTCTGCTTGGGCAACAGGGTCATGCGGCATTTCCTCGGAAAATTACCCATATTCTCGCTCTCTAGCAGAGCCTCTTTCAATATAGTCTTGCCAATGAAATTGGGAATAGCCAGCGGGCGCGGCTAAAAATCAGCCCGCTAGCATGGAATACATCCAGCGTGAACGCATTAGGAATACTCCTGTTATTTATAAGCCCCCCTTATATTGCAACGAAAAATAAGTGATCGGACCACGATGGGGTTTTGCCATAAAAATTAATCAATCTGATGTTTCTATTTGATGAAATGTTCAGGTGTTTTTATGCTCTTCCACCGGTTGCTCTGCCGGCGCTATGCGTCTTCACTGACGAAAATCTCACTTATGGCGGCAATAACCGCCATTTTATGCACTCTTCAGCGGTTGTCGCAGCACCGTCACCCGGCGTTTAGAGAAAAGTTATGATGCAAATCAAGAAATGTTTTGTTTCATCTGTTGACACTTTGCTTACGTATAAGATAGCCTCGCGAATGATAATCATTAGCAAAACTGGATGGTGAGGCGAAATGCACCCACAGCCTGATCCTTACGCCCGCACCCGATGGTCGGGGCATTTCGGCGCAACGGCGCCGGCAAGCGTACATTCGCCTCCTCTCCAAACGTCTGCGCCATAGGCGCCCGGCGCGATGGCATCTCTTTGTCTGTCTGCGCCCATTTGCATCTCTCAGCCTGTCTGTTCGCGCGGCCCGCGTCGGGCCCGCATGTGTTATCCGTCGTTTCACGATCATAGGAGGTTTCAGCGCGGTTAAAACGTAAGTTTTCTTCTGGGTATAAATAAACATGGAGCGTAAAATGATACTTAATAAAAGATTGAAGTTAGCGTATTGCGTTTTTCTGGGTTGTTATGGCTTATCCATTCATTCTTCTCTTGCCGCTTATCAGGATCCCGGTCGATTGGGCGTGCCTGACAGTTGGAAAACCGCGGAGTTTAATCGCCAATGGGGGCTTAAGGTTATTTCCGCCGAATTCGCCTATGCCAGAGGCTATACCGGTAAAGGTATAACCATCGGCATTATCGATAACGCCATTCTTTCCCATTCTGAATTCGCCGGTAAACTGACGCGCCTGGATAACGGCAGTTATAATTTCTCGTATGATAAACAAGATAATATGTCTTTCGGCGATCACGGCACGCACGTAGCCGGTATCGCGGCGGCTAAAAGAGATGGCGCAGGTATGCACGGCGTTGCTTTCGACGCGGATATTATCGGCACCAAATTGAATGATTACGGTAATCGCAACGGCCGTGAAGAGCTGATTCAGAGCGCAGCCCGCGTCATCAATAACAGCTGGGGGATCGCGCCAGATATACGGCGAGACGCCAAAGGCGATATCATCTGGTTGCCGAACGGCAGGCCGGACTACGTGGCATTTGTAAAAAGCGAAGTGATCGCCGAGATGATGCGCAGCAAATCCAGCGTGGAATGGGGCAGCGAACAACCGGTGCCCACCGGCGGGCACAGCGCCATGTCGACGCTGCTGCGGGCGGCCAGGCACGGCAAGCTGATCGTCTTCTCGGCAGGAAATTACAACAACTACAATATCCCGGAAGCTCAAAAGTCACTGCCTTACGCTTTCCCGGACGTACTGAATAATTACCTGATTGTGACCAACCTGAGTGACGAAAATCAGTTAAGCGTTTCCTCGACCAGCTGCGGACAAACGGCCAGCTACTGCGTTTCCGCGCCAGGTTCTGATATTTACAGCACCGTTGGCCGGCTGGAATCCAATACCGGTGGCGCCGTGAATCGCGAAGCTTATAATAATGGCGAGTTGTCGGTTAATCCCGGCTACGGCAATAAATCCGGCACCTCAATGGCGGCGCCGCACGTTACCGGCGTTGCCGCCGTATTGATGCAACGTTTCCCTTATATGAGCGCCGATCAAATATCCGCGGTAATTAAAACCACCGCCACCGATTTGGGTGTTGCCGGTATTGATAATCTGTTCGGCTGGGGACGTGTCAATTTACGCGATGCGATCAACGGTCCGAAAATGTTTATTACCCAAGAGGATATCCCGCAGGAATATTATGTACCGGGCTCCTACAGTGAAAAACAGTTCGTGGTGAATATCCCCGGCCTGGGAAATATCGTCGAACCCGGTACCTCTGTTGAGCGGCGCTGCACGTCGAGCGAATGCGACTTCGATTCGTGGAGTAACGACATCAGCGGGCACGGCGGCTTGACCAAAACGGGCGCCGGTACGCTGGCGTTGTTGGGTAATAACACCTATCGCGGTGATACCTGGGTGAAACAGGGCGTGTTGGCGATCAACGGTTCGGTGGCCTCCAACGTCTATATCGAAAATAGCGGCACGTTGTCCGGTGAGGGTACCGTAGGCGCCTTCAGAGCGGTTCGGGGCGGCAGCGTCGCGCCGGGTAACGGCATCGGCACGCTGCATGTGTTGCACGACGCCATTTTTGATCGCGGTTCGCAGTATAACGTGGAAGTGGCGGACAATGGCCGCAGCGATAAGATCGCCGCGCGGCGCGCTTTCCTCAACGGCGGCAGTGTGAATGTCAGCCTGGAGCGCAGCCAAAACCTGCTGTCGCAGAATGAGGCGCAGAGTCTGCTGGGCAACAAGTACACCATCCTGACCACGACGGACGGCGTCAACGGCCGGTTCGAAAACGCCAACCCATCGTATCCGTTTGTTAAAGTCGCGCTGGATTATCAGGGCAATGACGTCGGCCTTGGCATCACGCGCACCGACGCCAGCTTTGACAGCCTGGCCAGCACTGAGAACGAGAAAGCGGTAGCTCGTGCGGTGGAGACGCTCAACGCGACGGAACCAGTCACGGAAACGGTGAAGCGCAGCGTGGCTGCCCCTACCGCTGAGGCGCTAAGCGCACTGCAAGGTGATGAAGGCAAAGCGCAAGCCGCTACCGAAGATGCGGGCGTCGTAACCGGCCATCCGGTGTATGAAAGCTTCCTCGGCTTCACGTCGGCCAGAGAGCTGCAACAGGCGACCCGTCAACTGTCCGGCCAGATCCACGCGGATATGGCTTCCGCCCAGATTAACGAAAGCCGTTACCTGCGCGATGCCGCCACCGAGCGCTTGCGCCAGGCGGAAGGCCGCCGTATCGCTTCCGATATCAAGGCGGATGATAATGGGGCCTGGGCGAAACTGCTGGGCAACTGGGGGCATGCTTCCGGCAACGACAACGCCACCGGCTACCAGACCTCTACCTATGGCGTACTGTTAGGTCTGGACAGCGAACTGTTTGACGACGGCCGGCTTGGGGTGATGACCGGCTATACCCGCACTTCGCTGGATGGCGGTTATCAGTCAGATGCCCACAGCGACAACTACCATCTGGGGCTGTACGGCGACAAACGCTTCGGTGCGTTGGCCCTGCGAGCAGGCGGCACCTATACCTGGCATCGCATCGACACCTCGCGCTCGGTGAACTACGGCGCGCAGTCGGATCGCGAGAAGGCCAAGTATAACGCGCGTACCGGTCAGCTGTTCATCGAAAGCGGCTACGATTGGTCGAGCGATGCGGTCAACCTTGAGCCGTTCGCCAACCTGGCGTATACCCATTACCGTAACGAGGAGATCAACGAGCAAGGCGGGGCAGCGGCACTGCGCGGCGACAAACAAAGTCAGTCCGCCACCGCCTCGACGCTGGGTCTCCGCGCCGACACCGAGTGGCAAACCGACAGTGTGGCGATCGCGCTGCGCGGCGAGCTGGGTTGGCAGCATCAATACGGCAAGCTGGAGCGCAAAACGCAGCTGATGTTCAAACGTACCGATGCGGCGTTCGACGTAAACAGCGTGCCGGTTTCTCGCGATGGCGCGGTTCTGAAAGCGGGCGTCGATGTGTCGATTAACAAAAACGCCGTCCTGTCCCTTGGCTACGGCGGGCTGCTGTCGTCCAACCACCAGGATAACAGCGTCAACGCCGGTCTGACCTGGCGCTTCTGATCGCGGTTAGCGTGCTTCGCTTTATTCAGCCCTCATCGTGACGATGGGGGTTTTTTTCGCGGCCAGCCGGCCTTCTTTGGCATGAGGTGATACTTTCTCCGCGTCCTATTCCCCCTGGCCGGTGTTCCCCGTCGGGTTAATCAATCAGAGGAAAGCAAACGCTGCTGCCAGTGCAACAGTTGGGTCAGCGTGACTGGCGCAGCGGCAGCCATGGCCGCGCGATCCTCCAAGGCAATTTCTCGGGCGCGCTGCAACGATTCGGTGCTGAGGCGCTGCAAGTTTTGTTGCGTCGCCTGTTGTATTTGCGCCAGTTCACCCGCGCTAACGTGCGGCAACTCATGACGCATCTGCAATAAGAATTCGTCGGTTAACTGCCTCAGCTGTTCAACGGTGAACGTCGGGGATTGCAGCGCGAACAGCAGGCCTTCGGCATCGGCGCAGCGGTGGAAGGCGCATTGCACCACGTAACCCACGTTGCGTTCCACGCGCAGCCGCTGAAAATAGCGCGGCGCGTAAAGCTGGGCCAGCACCCGCAGCGCCCAACGGCCTTCGGCTTCATCGTTTTGCAGCGGGTAAAACTGCAGTAAGGCACTTTCGGCGCCGCTTTCCGTCAGCGTGATGGGGCAATGATGTTGATGTGTCGGCAGCGGCGGCTCCGCGGCCACGAAATAGGGGAAGTCGTACAGCAGGTGCGACAGCTGCCGTTTTAACTCGTCATCGCCGCCGATCAAGGTGGCATGCCATTGTGCTGCTTCGGTTGGCGCACTGAGCGCCGCCGGCAATTGAGCTAACAGGCGGTGAATGGCGATATCGCTTTGTTCTTTCAGCTGCGTATGGCGCAGGTTTCTCGCCGCTTCGCTGAGAACGGTCGGCGGCAACACCGCCAGCGCTCGGTTCACCTCACTCAGCCCGTGGCAGATCAGCGCGTGGCTGCCCGCCAGTTGCAGCAGCCACACGCCCTGATGGCGCTCGAAGCTCAAATGTCCCTCCCGATGCGTCAGTTCTGCCGCCCCGGTGCGCAGCGCCGCCTGTAAGCCGTAGGCCTGTCCATCGCTGAAGCGGCTCGACGGCGTCGGCCGCAGCAGCAGCACAGGCTGCGCTTCGCCGGGGAGCAGATGCCGCAGCGGCGCCAGGCCGGAAGGCAATCTCGGGCTCGGCAGCGTCGCCGAGGTGGCGAAAAAGCGGAATGGTTCCGCGGCAGACGTCAGCGCGGCGCCGGCGAAGGGGCCAAGCGCCAGAGGCAGCCCTTGAATTTCACGGGTTTCGCCGTGGCCATCAGACCGCACGGCCAGGCGACGGCGCGGCGCGCTAATCAGCGCCGCAATATGCCGCGGCCAATCGTCGTTCGACTCCACCGGCGGTAGCCCAAGCGCTCTGGCCCGCAGCTGATCGAGCGGCGCCAAACGGTGGAAATCGCGATTTGCCAGCCGCTCGTAATGCGCAAGCTGAGCCGGTGTCAGCACCTGCAGCGCCTGTAGCCACGCCAGCAGGGCGCTTTCGATGTGGGCGGCTTCAACGGCTGAACCGCGATTGACGGTAAAGATAAAACTCAGCAGGGCGTTGTTCTCACTGCAGCGCGAATAATCCAGCCGAACGGCGTCACACCACGCCTGAGCGCGCAGCCGCGCCAGCAGCCCGCCGGGGGCTTCGTCCAACAGCAGGCGCTCCAGCCGCCGCAGCCAACCGCGTGAATGGGAACGCGACAGGGCAAACACCAGCCTCAGCTGCGGCGTGCCGGGAAGAGACAGGGTGTAATCTTTCGCAGCGGTCAGCGGCGGTGAGGCTTCGTGCGGTATGGCGCTGCCCGATGGCAAGCGGCTGCCGTAGCGCTGTGCCAGCGCATGCAGCTGCGCCAGCGATTGCGGGCCTTGCAGCCACAGCGTCATGTTTGGCGCGCGAAAATAGCGCTGGTGAAACTGCCGCAGCGCCAGCTGCAACGCGGAAATGTCGCTGCCGAAGGCGGCGCGGCTGCCGATATGAAAGCGATGCATTGCACCAAGGCCGCCGAACATCTGCCGCTGCGCCGCTTCGCAGCGGGTTTCTACCTCGGCGCGCAGCAGGCGGTATTCGGCGTCGATGACCTCGATCTCCTGCTCAATCGCCTCGGTCGCCAGCTGTGGGGCGGCGAGCATATCGCTTAGCCGCGCCAACCCCTGCGCCAAATGTTCGGTGCCCACCTCGAAGAAAAACGCGGTTTGCGTAGCCTGGGTGGTGGCGTTCAGTCGGCCAGTGACCGACGGTACCCAGCTCATCAGGCCCTCTTGCGCGCTGAAGTTCGCGCTGCCGCGAAACAACATATGCTCCAGCAGGTGCGCCAGGCCCGGCCAGGCGACGGGCGCCTGAAAACTGCCCGCCTCAATGCGCACCAGCGCGGCGGCGCAGCCGACAGCAGGGTCGCTTATCGCCTTGACGGCCAAACCGTTCTCGAGCTGCCAAGAGGCGCCGGCGAGTGCCATCGTCAACCCTTGAAGATCAGACGGGAGTTGGTCTGATTGCGAAAACGCAGCTGATCGATACCGATCTGCGAACGGTTCGCCGCTTCCCGCGCCGCCAGAATGGTGCCGTGGTGCGGCGATTTGCCGCACACCGGGTCGGCGTTGTCGGCGTTGCCGGTTAGCATGAACGCCTGACAGCGGCAGCCGCCGTAGTCTTGCTCTTTCTCCGAGCAGGAACGGCAGGGCTCCGGCATCCAGTCATAGCCGCGATAGCGGTTAAAACCGAACGAGTGGTACCAGATATGCTGCAGATCGTGCTCCAGCACCGACGGGAAGGCGATCGGTAACTGACGGGCGCTGTGACAGGGTAACGCCATGCCTTCCGGCGTCACGCTCATGAAGATGGCGCCCCAGCCGCCCATGCAGCCTTTGGGGCGCTCCTCGTAGTAGTCCGGCGTGACGAACAGCAGGTTGGCCAGCTTGCCGTCGGCGGCCATGCGTTCGCGGTAGCGTTTCACCACGGTTTCCGCATCGGCGATCTGTTCGCGGGTCGGCAGCAGGCCCTCGCGATTGAGGTGCGCCCAGCCGTAGAACTGGCAGGTCGCCAGCTCGACGTCGTCGGCGTCCAGCTGGATCGCCAGTTCGATAATGCGGTCGATCTGGCCGATATTATGGCGATGCAGCACGAAGTTGAGCACCATCGGATAGCCGAGCGCCTTGACCGCCTTGGCCATGGCCAACTTCTGCTGAAATGCTTTGGCGGAGCCCGCCAGCGCGGCGTTCAACGTTTCATCGCTGGCCTGAAAACTGATCTGAATGTGATCCAGCCCGGCGTCGGCGAAGGTCTGCAGCTTTTTCTCGGTCAGGCCGATGCCGGAGGTGATCAGGTTGGTGTAAAACCCGAGATCGCGGGCGGCGGCGATCAGCTCGGGCAGGTCTTTACGCACCAGCGGCTCGCCGCCGGAGAAGCCGAGCTGCACGCTGCCCATCGCCCGCGCTTGGCGAAACACCTCGATCCACTGCGCGGTGGTCAGCTCTTTTTCCTGCGTGGCAAAATCGAGCGGGTTAGAGCAATAGGGGCACTGCAGCGGGCAGCGGTAGGCCAGCTCCGCCAGCAGCCAGAGCGGCGGATTCACCGCCGGCGCACGTGGTTCAGTCACGGAAGGTCACCCATTTTTGTTCGTAGGCGCGCTGGAAAAATTCCAGCACGTCGTCCGCTAACCCTTCGGCGCCGGGGAAGCGGGCGTTCAACTGGGCGATGATGCCGTTCAGCGTAGTGTGGCCGTCGACCAGTTGCAAAATGGCGGCGGCGCTGTCGTTCAGCTTGGCCATGCCTTCCGGGTAGAGGATCACATGGCTGTTTTGCACCTGCTCCCATTGCAGGCGGTAACCGCGGCGGAAGACGGGGGTGTGTTCAGGGTTCAGCGTCATTACACCAGCCTCTGGTTGTGCCATACCCGCGCGGCGGTCACGCTGTGGTAAGGCGGGCGGTTCAGGGTGTAGGCCATGCTCATGGCGTCCAGCATGCTCCACAGAATGTCCAGCTTGAACTGCAGGATCTCCAGCATGCGCTGCTGCTTTTCAACGGTGTCGCAATAGTCAAGCGCCAGCGCCAGGCCGTGTTCCACATCGCGGTTGGCCTGGCCGAGGCGGCTGCGGAAATAGTCGTAGCCGGCGGCGTCGATCCACGGGTAGTGCTGCGGCCAGCTGTCGAGGCGCGATTGGTGGATTTGCGGCGCGAACAGTTCGGTCAGTGAGCTGCAGGCTGCTTCCTGCCAGCAGGCGCGGCGCGCGAAGTTGACGTAGGCGTCCACCGCGAAGCGCACGCCCGGCAGTACCCGCTCTTCAGAGAGCAAAGTGTCGCGCTGCAGCCCAACGGCTTCGCCCAGGCGCAGCCAGGCCTCGATGCCGCCTTCGCTGCCGCCGTAGCCGTCGTGATCCAGGATGCGCTGTACCCATTTGCGGCGTGTTTCCGGTTGTGGGCAGTTGGCCATGATCGCTGCATCCTTAATCGGAATGCTGGTCTGGTAGTAGAACCGGTTGGCCACCCAGCCCTGGATCTGCTCGCGGGTCGCTTCGCCGTTGTGCATCGCGATGTGGTACGGGTGGTGGATATGGTAATAAGCGCCTTTGGCGCGCAGCGCCGCTTCAAACGCCTGTGGGTCAAGGGGGAGTGGTTGCGTCATGGCGGTTCCCTACAGTTCGATATTCATGCCGTCCCAGCTCACTTCAATGCCGGCGGCGGTCAGGCTTTGCCGCTCTGCCGAGTTTTCATTGAGGATAGGGTTGGTATTGTTAATGTGGATCAGGATTTTGCGCCTGGCGGGCAAGGTGGCGAGCAGGGCCGCCAGCCCGTGTTCTTCCGCCAGCGCCAGATGCCCCATGTCCTTGCCGGTATTGCGGCCCACGCCGGCGTTGGCCAGCTCGTTGTCGCGCCACAGCGTGCCGTCGATCAGCAGGCAGTCCGCGCGGTGCAGCCACGGCATCAGCGCCTCGTCCGGCTCACCCAGGCCCGGTGCGTACAGCAGCCCGACCCCGCGTGCGGTATCTTCGATAAACAGCGCCACGTTGTGGCCCGGCAACGGACGATCGCGATACGGCGAATAGGGCGGCGCGTTGCTGAGCAGCGGAATGGCGGTAAAGCGCACGGTCGGGCAGACCGCCGTGTGGAACGGCTCACCGGGCGTCACCGGGTGGTGAATCAGCCCGCCGTTCCAGTGGGAGAGCATGGGAAACACCGGGAAGCCGGTGCTGAGATCGTCATGTACTTCAGGCGTGCACCAGACGTGATGCGGACAGCCCTCACGCAAATTGAGTAAGCCCGCGCTGTGATCGATCTGGCTGTCGGTCAGCACGATCGCGCCGATGCCGGTGCCACGCAGCACGTCGGGGTTATTCAATTCTGGCGAGGCCAACAGTTGATGGCAAATGTCCGGGGAAACGTTGCACAGCACCCAGTTTTTACCGTCGTCGCTGATAGCGATGGAAGACTGCGTGCGGCGCGTGGCGCTGATGCTGTGGTCGCGAACGCCCCGACAGTTGTCGCAGTTGCAATTCCACTGGGGAAAGCCGCCGCCCGCCGCCGAGCCGAGAACTTTTATCTGCATGTCTAAACCAGAAAGAGAGGGAAAGAAATGCCCGCGCGAAGGGCGGGCAGACGGGCGATTAACGGTTGGAAATGTACAGCGTTACTTCCAGCCCCAGACGCAGGTCAACAAACTCAGGTTTAGTCCAGGTAGTCATAGCGGTGCTCCTTAGCATGCATCGTAATATGTCGAACCCAATGAGAAACGTTCGCATTCGGCCGGCCCAATGTTGGCGAAATGTGACGGAGATCGCAACCTTTAAAGCGTAACCGGGTTATTCACCCCAGGTGGCGGCGAGCACGTTCAGCCAGTTACGCCAGGTCAGCTTCTCCAGTAGCCGGTTATCGAACCCGGCCTGCGCCAGCGCTTGCGTCAGGCGCGGCAGGCCTGCGGCGTCCTCCAACGGTTGCGGTACGTTGACCCCGTCAAAATCAGAGCCAAATCCCACGCGATCTTCACCAAGTTTAGCGATCAAATACTCAACGTGTTTAACAATTTCTGTTAAGCCGGTCGTTGCACTGTCACGTTTACCGTCCGCCCGCAGGAAGGCGGTGCCGAAATTGACGCCGACCATCCCGCCGCTCTGGGCGATGGCGTCCAGCTGCGCGTCGGTCAGGTTGCGCGGCTGCGGGCAGAGGGCATGGGCATTGGAGTGGGTAGCGACCAGCGGTGCGGTGCTCAACGCGGCGGTTTGCCAGAAGGCTTTCTCGTTCATGTGCGAGACGTCGATCATGATGCGTCGGCGGTTACATGCACGAATCAGTGCCTCGCCGGCCGGCGTCAGGCCGGGGCCGGTATCGGGTGAGCCGGGGAACGACCCGCTGACGCCGGTACCGAAGGCGTTTGGCAGATTCCAGAATGGCCCGATGCTGCGCACGCCCAGCCGGTAGAAGGCCTCCAACTGCGTCAGTTCTGCATCGATCATGCCGGCGCCTTCGATATGCAGCACCGCGGCGATTTGCCGGTTGAGGCGGCACTGCTCTATCTCGGTGGCGGTGCGGCAGATGCGCAGCCGCCCCTGAGAAGCCTGCTCCAGCTGCTGCAGGATGGCGATTTGCCGTTCGGCGATCGCCAGCGGATCGAAGGCGGCCTGCGCCTCGTCCTGCGTTTGATTACGCATCTGGGCGATATAGCTGACCGGAGGAATAAATACCGCGAACAGCCCGCCGAAAAATCCGCCGCGCCGCATGCGGGAGAAATCGAGGTGGCCCGGCGTGACGCGGGAATAAAAGGCGGCGACCGGATCGTCGTCATGCTGCAGCCACAGATTGAGCAGCAGGTCGTTATGGCCGTCGAAGACCGGCCAGAGAGGGGAAGCGTCATGGGCGTTTCACTGAGTCAGGCATCGT
Source organism: Serratia bockelmannii (assembly GCF_051803255.1). NCBI lineage: Bacteria > Pseudomonadati > Pseudomonadota > Gammaproteobacteria > Enterobacterales > Yersiniaceae > Serratia > Serratia bockelmannii. The sequence continues at coordinate 2,490,873 of NZ_CP196512.1, forward strand.
GAACGCTATGTTCTCCCATCGAGCGAGGGGGAACAACCCTCGCTCGATGGGGAGATTCGAATGCAGTGAACATACGGAGATTAACCTGACCGAAATTATTTTCAGCCAGCGGTCAAGGTAATTTAAACGTGTGGATCAGCGTTGATTATGCCAATAAAATTGATGATTCTGTAATATTTTAGACATTGATTTCTTGAATCAAATTTTATTTGTGGCAATATCGTTATCGCTTGTGTGTTGGGCACGACCCCCCCCTAACTCACTGTTTGAAAATGAATTTCACCACTATCAATATAATAACTGTTGGTTATATTTAATGTGATAATTAAATGTTCACAGTGAATTAAGCGTTGTTCCTTGCTACATTTTTATACCGAAGGATTGATCATGACCAAAAGACTACTCCTCTCCGCCTCACTGGCGAGCGCATTATTATTAAGCGGGTGTGCAAGCATCCCTCTCGCAACAGATCAAGAATCAGCGCATGCCAAAAGCTTCCCTGCGTTGGATGAAAACAAAGCGGGCCTCTATATTTATCGTGACAGTTTTGTCGGCAAGGCGTTGAAGAAAGATGTTTATCTTGACGGCAAATGCGTGGGTGAGACCGCGGATAAAACGTTTTTCTATACCCAGGTTGACGGCGGACAACAGCATAAAATCTCTACCGAATCTGAATTTTCTCCTAACGATCTTTCCATTTATACCGAAGCGGGGAAAAATTACTTCGTAAGACAATATATTAAGATGGGTGTATTCGTCGGCGGTGCCGGTCTGAGTCAATCGACAGAGGATGAAGGCAAACGTGTTATTTCTAAAGCTGCGGTAAAGCTTGCCAAGGGCGGCCGTTGCGATAGCTAATGCTCCTTGCCCGTGGGATTTCAGGGATATTCCTCCTGAAATCCCCATTATCTGTTTAAACCTTCGCTGTTTACCCTACGGCTATGAATGGAGTGACGATGTCACTCCGTTTTTCTTTAATGACAAACCGACAACACCAACTGCCGCAGCCAGCGGTGATCCGCCTCGGCGTCCAGGCGCGGGTGCCACATTTGCGAGACGGTAATGGGCGGCGTTTTCACCGGCAGCTCGAAGACGCGCAGCGGGCCATCGGCAGGTTGAGCCTGCAGGAAAGAGGTGGGCAGCAACGCCAACAGGTTTGAGGCTTGCGCCACCGCCAGCGCGGCGGGAAAGCTTGGCACCACGGCGGCGATATGGCGTGCCAGCCCCAGCTCCGCCAGCGCAGCGTCTACCGGCCCTAGAATGCGCCCGCTGCGCGAGGCCACCACGTGGCCGCAAGCGGCGTAGTCGGCGACGCCAATCTCTGGCTGTTGCGCCAGCGGATGTGCGGTTCTCATCACGCCAACGAAGCGATCGCGGAACAGCGCCTGCAGGCGGATTTCCGGGCCCATGTCACCCAACACGCCGATCTCCAGATCGACCAGACCTTCACGCAGGGGGCGGTCGCTTTTCTCCGGCTTGGGCGCAAAGCGCAACCGCACCCGCGGCGCCTGTTCGGCGGCGGCGGCGATCAGCGCCGGGCCGAAGGCCTCGACGAAGCCGTCATTGGCGCGCAGCGTGAAGGTACGATCCAGCGCGGCGGGATCCAATGCTCCCTGCGCCGGACGCAACACAGCGCGGGCTTCGAATGCCGCGTTTCGCGCCCGTTCGCGCAGCGTTTCGGCATAAGGCGTCAGCACCATATGACGGCCGGCGCGCACCAACAGAGGATCACCGGTGGCCGTGCGCAGCCGGCTGAGGGTGCGGCTCATCGCCGAGGCGCTTAAACCGAGACGCCGCGCCGCGCCGGCAACGCTGCCCGCCGTCAGCAGCGCGTCGAGTGCGATCAGCAGGTTGAAATCAGGGTCGGTCATGCGTGCGCATCCTGTCATGCTGAATAGGGGGAAAGGCGTTCGATGCAGTTTGTGCGTGCGAATGCTGCATCAGTCGCCATGCATTATGCCTGAGCCTGTTTTCGCTGTGCCATGACTTACCGCTAAAAAACCGGAGGGGGACTGGCCCGTTTGCCGTCTGAACATGGCGATAAACGCGGACGGATCGTTATATCCCAGGGTAGAGGCGACATATTTGACGGCTTTCCCTTCCTGTAACAGCGTCATCGCCATGAGGGTTTTGCTTCTCAGCTTCCATTCATTGAAAGAGATGCCGGTAGCGGCGAGAAATCGCCGCGACAGCGTACGCTCACTCAAGCCCAGCATGCCCGACCATTGTGTCAGGGTGTTGAGATCGTGCGGCGCGGCGCTCATCTTTTCGGTCATGATCTTGACAACGTCATCGCTGCCGAGCGGCAGGTAGCTGTCAAAACGCTCCGACAGCGCCAGCTGCTCAAGCAACGCGGTAACCAGCGTCTGGTCCTGAGGCGTGTGCGGATAGCCAATAAGCCTTTCTGAAAAATCGGCCAGCACCGCTTTGACGATCTTATTCAGCCGCAGGGTTTGCGGTCTGCTCGGTAAGGATTGGCATAGCGAGGGGCTGACATGAAGAATGACATAGTCAATTGCACTCTTTGCTACGGATTCATGTTCGGTATTAACGGGGAGCCAAATGGCATATTCCGGTGTGGATAAATAAATATTGTTCTCAATATTTATTTCCGCCAACCCTTTCATGGAATACATCAGTTTGCCCCATGGCAACGCCTGTAAAGGGAATTGCGTTCCTGCCGGCCAGGATTTATTTCTGAACCAAATCGATATTGGGATTTCCCCGGTCAATTCTGACGGTTTCATGACGCCTTCCTGTCCGTTCATGGCTGCGCCTTCCTATTATAACAATAAGTTGTCTGATAATCGGCATTTCTATTCTATGGGGAAAGCTTACTCTGGGCAGGTCATTCCCCTGGATAAAGGTAACAATATGTACGGTAAAATCATTGATCTTTCGGTGCCGCTGATGAGCGGGATCGCTTCCGATCCGGAGCGGTTTCTGCCGGAAATCGAGTATGTTGACAACAAGCGCGGAGCGTTGCAGCTGGCGGAATCATTTCCCGGCCTGGATCCCTTAGCGCTGCCGCTTCAGGAGGGCTGGGCGGTGGAATTTGTCCGCATGAGCACCCACGCGGGGACGCATATGGACGCCCCGTATCACTACCATTCGCATATGGACGACGGCTCTGCATCAAAAACCATTGATGAAATACCGCTGGAATGGTGTATCGGCCCTGGCGTCAAATTGGATTTTCGGCATTTTCCCGACGGCTATGTAGCCACTGCACATGATATTGAGCGTGAATTAGCGAGGATCGGCCATCCTATCGCCGCCGGCGATATTGTCCTGGTCAACACGGCGGCCGGCGGGCGTTACGGCAGCGAAGATTTTATTCATCGCGGTTGCGGCATGGGCCGTGAAGCGACGCTGTATCTTACTGAACGTGGTGTCAGGGTGGTGGGCACCGATGCCTGGAGCTGGGACGCGCCATTCAGCCATACGCGCACCAAATTTGAACAAAGCGGCGATATTTCGCTTATTTGGGAAGGGCACTATGCCGGCAGTCAATATCCTTATTGCCAGATTGAAAAACTGTGCAATCTTGAATTGCTGCCGCCCTGCGGATTTAACGTGATCAGTCTGCCGGTGAAGGTTTATAAGGCATCCGCCGGCTGGGCTCGGCCGGTTGCAATTATCGATGAACGCGCAGGGGAATAAACGATGGCCAGAATAAAACTGCCGGTAGTGAGTGAATTAACGGCTGAGCAGCAGCAGCAATATGCCCGTTTTCCCGCCAATCTTACGCTGGGTCTGTTGAAAACCAGCCGTTCGGCGCAGGGATATCTGTCCCTGGGCGCTTCTTTTCCGGCCGGGCGACTGTGTGATAAAGATCGGGAAATGATCATATTAAGGGTTGGCGCGTTAAGCCACAGCGCTTATGAGCGTATGCAACACTATCCGCTGGCGATCCTTGCGGGGTGGCGCGATGACGACATCGAGAAAATAGAGCAGGGTGTGGGCATCGACGCCAGAGGGACGGCCATCTTGCATTTTGTCGATGAATGCGTGAAGCAGGTGAAGGTCTCTGCCGACACATTTAACGCGGTCAGGCGCTATTATGACGAGGTTCAACTGGCTGAACTGGCATTAATGATTGGGCACTACATGATGACGGCGCGCTTTTTGGAAACGCTGGAAATCGATCTGGACCTACAAGCGACATCCTGGGAAAACATGTCAACGGATTGAATACGCGCACGGCGTGAGCGCGATAAAAAAGCCGATAACCTGGGGTTATCGGCTTTTAATGCGCAGTGGCAGAGGGTTACGCGGGCAGCTGCTGGGCGGTTTTCTCGACCAGCGCCAGCAACAGCTTGATGTCTTCCAGCGTCACGATCGGGTTCAGCAGCGTCATCTTCAGGCAGGTCACGCCATCGAACTCGGTCACGCCGACGTTGGCGCGGCCCGATTCCAACAGGGCGTCACCGATACGCTGGTTGAACAGCGCGACGGCCGCATCGCCGTTCGCCGCCAGCTGCGCCGGACGGTAGCGGAACAGCACGCTGGCCAGCTGCGGCTGCATCACCAGTTCCAGTGCTTCTTGATCGGCGATGTAGCGCGCCACCTGTTGCGCCAGCGTCACGCCATGATCGATGATCTCGGCGTATTGCTTCTGCCCGAGCGCTTCCAGCCCCATCCACAGCTTCAACGCATCGAAGCGGCGGGTGGTCTGTAGCGACTTGGACACCAGGTTCGGCACGCCTTGCGCTTCGTCGAACTCGGAGTTCAGGTAGGCCGCCTGATAGCGCATCAGCTCGTAGTGGCGCTCGTCTTTCAGCAGGAAGGCGCCGCAGCTGATGGTCTGGAAGAACTGTTTATGGAAGTCCAGGGTGATGGAGTCCACCAGCTCCAGGCCGTCCAGGTAGTCGCGGTACTGCTCGGAAAGCAGCAGCGCGCCGCCCCAGGCCGCATCCACGTGCACCCAAATCTGCTGCTCCGCCGCCAGCCGTGCGATGTCGCGCAGCGGGTCAATGGCACCGGCGTCGGTGGTGCCGGCGGTGGCGACAATCGCCATCACCTGCTCGCCGTTGGCCTTGGCCTGCGCCAGTTTTTCCGCCAGATCGTTCACGTCCATGCGGGCGAAGCGATCGGTTTTCACCAGGGTGACGGACTGATAGCCGAGGCCCATCAGCGCCATGTTCTTCTGCACCGAGAAGTGGGCGTTTTCAGAACAGAACACCTTCAGCTTGCGCAGATCGCCCACCAGACCGTCCTGCTGCACGGAGTGGCCCTGACGCGCGAAGAACGCGTCGCGCGCCAGCATCAGCCCCATCAGGTTGCTCTGGGTGCCGCCGCTGGTGAACACCCCGGCGTCGCCGGACGGGTAACCGACCTGGGCGCGGAGCCACTCGATCAATTTCATTTCGATCAGCGTGGCCGACGGGCTCTGATCCCAGGAGTCCATGCTCTGGTTGGTGGCGTTGATCAGCACTTCGGCAGCCTGGCTAATCACCAGGCTCGGGCAGTGCAGGTGCGCCACGCACTGCGGGTGGTGCACCGACAGGCTGTCTTTCAAAAAGTACTCGATGGCGCGCTCGATCGCCGCCTGGTTGCCCAGGCCTTGCGGGGTAAAGTCTAGCTGGATGCGCTCGCGCAGTTCGGCAACGCTTTTGCCCTGATACATCTCGGGCTGTTGCAGCCACTGCACGACGGCTTCACTGCTCTGTGCGATCGCCTGGCGGTAAGCCTCGGCGCTGTGCGCCGAGGAAGCCAGAATCGGGTTTAACTTGGACATCGCGGTCATTCGCTCCAATCAGACTGGCTTGACGCCGGCGGCCAACAGCGCCTGCTCAAATTTATCCAGGAAAATACCCAGCTCATCATTGGTGATCAGCAGGGAAGGCAACAGGCGCAGCACACAGCCGTTGCGCCCGCCGCGCTCCAGGATCAAGCCGGATTCGAAGCATTTTTTCTGCAGCAGCGCGGACAGCTCGCCATCGGCCGGGTAACAGCCCATGTGATCCTGCGCTTCGTTCGGCTTGACGATCTCGATGCCGATCATCAGGCCCAGACCGCGGACGTGACCGATCACCGGATAACGTTTCTGCAGCTCGGTCAGCTTGCCTTTGAGCCATTCGCCCTGAGCGGCCACTTTATCGGCGACCTTATGCTCTTTCAGGTACTGCAGGGTGGTCAGGCCGGTGGCCATCGCCAGCTGGTTGCCGCGGAAGGTGCCGGTGTGGTGGCCCGGTTCCCAGGCATCGAACTCTTTTTTGATGCCCAGCACCGCGAGCGGCAAGCCGCCGCCGACCGCTTTCGACATCACGATGATGTCCGGCTCGATGCCGGCGTGTTCGAAGGCGAACAGCTTGCCCGTACGGGCGAAACCAGCCTGAACTTCGTCGATGATCAGCAGAATGCCATGCTCCTGCGTCACTTTGCGGATGCGCTGCAGCCACTCGGCCGGCGCCGGGTTAACCCCGCCTTCGCCCTGAACGGCTTCCAGGATCACCGCCGCCGGTTTACGCACGCCGCTTTCCACGTCGTTGATCAGGTTGTCGAAGTAGTAGGTCAGCGCCTTGACGCCGGCTTCGCCGCCGATGCCCAGCGGGCAGCGGTATTCATGCGGATAAGGCATGAACTGCACTTCCGGCATCATGCCGTTGATCGCCGCCTTCGGCGACAGGTTGCCGGTGACTGACAGCGCGCCGTGGGTCATGCCGTGATAGCCGCCGGAGAAGCTGATCACGCCGGAACGGCCGGTGTGCTTTTTCGCCAGCTTCAGCGCGGCTTCCACCGCATCGGCGCCGGACGGGCCGCAGAACTGCAGGCGATACCCTTTGCCTTCGCCAGGCAACAGAGAGAGCAGGTAATCGGAGAAACGATCTTTCAACGGGGTCGTGAGATCGAGAGTATGTAACGGCAAGCCGCTGGTAATGACATTTTGGATGCTTTGCAGGACGTCGGGGTGATTATGTCCAAGAGCCAACGTTCCCGCCCCGGCCAGGCAATCAAGATATTGATTATTCTCAACATCAGTGATCCAAACGCCCTGGGCTTTCGCAATTGCCAACGGCAATTTGCGCGGATAACTCCTAACATTCGACTCAAATTCGGCTTGACGCGCCAAATAGGTTTCATTGTTTCCGTTTAATGAGTTTGCAACTAAAGTATCAATACGGACTTTATCCGTCATCATATCTCTCCTACAACCGAAGGTCTCAAGACGCAACGATTGAATTAATGAATTAGAAAAGTAACTGCCTTGTGAAAAGCGCGACCAATATATGGCTTTTTTGCCTGGGACTCAATAGCCGATTTTGTTTTGAATTGTTTAGTTTTTTCTTAGGCTCATCAATATGTTGTTGATTTGTTGACCGTTGGTTTTGCCAGCAAAAAACAACATTTCTTTAACATTGCGTAAAAATCCTTTTCTGCTTTCCTTTGGCTACTTCTTTAATGCATTTATTATTAAGGTGAATTTCCGATTAATAACATAAATAGAAAATAGCGGCTTATTTTCATCTATTCACCACCTTAAGTCCTATAGCGGTTATATACACAAAATTTGTGATGAATATAAGCGGCCGAGCGTTAAAAGCGCAGTACCCAGAGTGGTGATTTCTTGCAGATTTTACGTAGCGCGATCAAAAAAGCGGGATTTTTGTGCGGTGCCGGCGAGTCTGCCGGCACCGCGGTTATTAACGTTGCCGTAACCAGGCGTGATAGCGCCGCAGAGTGCGGCGGGTGCGCCACCGGTCGATGAGCAGCGACCACAGCGGGGAGTAACGCACGTTGCGCGTCCGATCGCGGCTCAGGGCGTGCATGCGGCGCTTGATCAGCGCCATACGGGCGAGCAGCGTCAGCGTTTTATCGCGCCATTTTACCGGCGCGGGCAGCGCATGAGGGGCTTCGCCGGTTTGCCAGCGGTGCGGCAGATCGGGAATTTCCGCCATGGCGGTGGCGATGCCGACCACCGCGATGCCGCTGTTCAGCACCCGTTGCGCCACCGACGGGCGGGCGATGCCGCCAGTAGTCATCACCGGCATGCGGGCCACTGCGGCGAGATCGCGGGCGAAGGTCAGAAAATAGGCTTCGCGCGCCAGGGTGCTGTCGTCCGCCGCTTCGCCCTGCATCGCCGGGCTCTCATAACTCCCGCCTGACAACTCCACCAGATCGACCGGCAGTTCGTTGAGCATCAACAATACCTGTCGGGCCTCGTCCGGCGAAAAGCCGCCACGCTGAAAATCGGCGGAGTTCAGTTTGACCGCCACGCAAAAGCCTGGCGAGACACGCTGGCGCACCGCGCGCACCACCTCCAGCAGCAGGCGGGCGCGATTCGCCAGCTCGCCCCCCCAACGATCGCTGCGCTGGTTGGACAACGGCGACAAGAACTGGGAGATGAGGTAGCCGTGCGCCGCATGGATCTGCACGCCGGTAAACCCGGCCTGTTCGGCGGCGTGCGCGCTGGCGGCGAAGCGGGCGATCACCTCGGCAATCTGCGCTTCGCTCATGGCCTGCGGCGGGGCAAACTGCTTGCTGTACTTGCCCATCGCCATTGGGATGGCGGAGGGTGCCCAGGCGTTGCCGCCCATGTTGGCCATCACCTGACGGCCCGGGTGGCTGAGCTGCATCCATACCTGCGCGCCTTCTTGGCGCGAGGCCGCCGCCCAGGTTTTGAACGCCTCGAGCAGCGTATCCTGTTCCAACACTACGCCGCCGGGGCCGGTCATGGCGCGTCCGTCGATCATCACGTTGCCGGTGATGATGAGGCCGGCGCCGCCGATACCCCAGTGGCGATACAGGCGCCATAGCGCGGGGCCGGGCAGTTGGCCCTCATCGGCCAGATTTTCTTCCAACGCGGCCTTGGCCAGACGGTTGGGTAAGCGGCTGCCGTTGGGCAGAATCAGTGGGGTAAACATCGGGTACGTTCCTGTCGCAGGGGGAATGGCGCTATACTAGGGTTAAAGTTAACTTTAAGGTCAATAGGGCATGAAAATCGGAGAGTTGGCGGAGCGCGCCGGCATGGCCGCGTCGGCGATACGTTACTACGAACAGCAGGGTCTGCTGCCCAAAGCGGTGCGCGGCGTTAACGGATATCGGGTGTATAGCGAAAGCGCGCTGGAGCGGCTGCACCTGATCCAAATCGGCCAGAATCTGGGGTTTTCGCTGCAGGCGATCCGCGGGGTATTGGCGCTGCAGGGCAGCGCCTATCAGGATGGGTTGATACAGGGCGTCGACAGCCGACTGGCGGAAATCGAGCGGATGATGGCGACGCTGAACGAGCAGCGTGAGACGTTGATGGCGACGCGGCGTATTCTGTTGGAATCCGGCGTGGCGGGATTATGCCGCGCAAAAAATGAAAAACAGGCCGGTGCGTGGCCGGCCTGCAAAGATTAACGGTGTTTAAAGGCGGCGCGCCCGGCATATACCGCCGCGATGCCCAATTGGTCTTCGATGCGCATCAGCTGATTGTATTTTTCGATCCGCTCGCCGCGACACGGCGCGCCGGTTTTCACATGGCCAGCTCGCATCGCAACCGTCATATCGGCGATAAAGCTGTCGACGGTTTCGCCGCTGCGGTGTGAGATAAAGGCGCCCCAGCCATTTGCCTGGCAAAGCTGCACGGCGGCGAAAGTTTCGCTCAGCGTGCCAATCTGGTTCAGCTTGATCAGCGCCGCATTGGCCAATCTTTCATCAATCCCGCGCTGGATGTATTTCACGTTGGTGACGAACAGATCGTCACCGACCAGTTCCACCTGATCGCCCAGGGCGTCGCTGAGAATGCGCCAGCCCGCCCAGTCGTCCTCGGCCAAACCGTCTTCAATCAGCACGATGGGAAAATCTTGCACCAGCCGCTGGTAATAGGCCGTCATCTGTTCGGCATCCAGTTCAGCGTTTTCGCTGCGCAGGCGGTATTTGCCGTTGGCATAGAATTCACTCGAGGCCGGGTCCATGCAAATGGCGATATCGTCTCCCGGTTGATAACCGGCTTTCTCTATCGCCTGTACGATCAGCTCCAGCGGTTGCCGGTTAGAGGCAACCGCCGGCGCAAAACCGCCTTCGTCGCCAACGCCGACCGACAGGCCTTTCTCCAACAGAATTTGGCGCAGCGCCTGATAAACTTCACTGCCCCAGCGCACGGCCTCGCGCAGCGACGGCGCGCCCAGCGGCGCTATCATAAATTCCTGAAAGTCCGCACCTTGCCAGCGGGCATGCACGCCGCCGTTGATGATATTCATGCAGGGCACCGGCAGCAGGTTGGCGCCGAGACCGCCCAGATAACGATACAGCGGCAGCTGCGACAATTGCGCCGCGAGGCGGGCGGCGGCCAGAGAAACGCCGAGCAGGGCGTTGGCCCCCAATCGGCTCTTGTTCTCGCTGCCGTCCAGTGCGATCAACCGGCGGTCAATCTCCCCTTGTTGGCGTACATCTACCCCGCGCAGCGCTTCATTGATCGCCGTTTTGACGCTTTGCACCGCCTCCAGTACGCCTCTGCCGCCGTAACGGTGCGGATCGCCGTCGCGGTGTTCCACCGCCTCGCGTGAACCGGTGCTGGCGCCGGAGGGAACCGAGGCCCGTGCCACGACGCCCGCCGCAGTCATTTCAACTTCGACGGTGGGGTTGCCGCGCGAATCCAGGATCTCTCTGGCGGTTACGTTTTCAATTTCATAGCTCATGGATGATCACCTCATTCTAGGGAGTGGGCACGTGCTTTATCAGCACGTCGATCGACAAATGGTTAATGAACTCGAAGCCGAAGGAGGCAAAGACGCCGAACGGACGGTTCTGATGGCCGAGCAGCAACAGATCGACGCCTTCACGGGCAATCAGGGCCTCGATGTCTTTGAAGCGGTGAATACTGACAATTGCGCGCACCTCCAGGGGGATTGTGCAGTCTTCCACCAGCCGGCTGAGCATGGCTTTGGCAGCGATCACCTCGCTGGACTGGCGATCTTTGGTTTGTGCATCGCTGAGGTAGTCCAGCTCGGCATAGTCGGCGCTGATGTGCGCCACGGTAATGCGCGTATTCATCTGCTGATTGAGGCGTTCGGCATGGCGTAACAGCAGCCGGCCGTCGCGTTCATCCTGCACCAGCAGTAAAGCATGTTGATAGAGCGACATGACTTATCTCCCTGCGTTAGCAATCTGTAGGGTTAACCACGGTAAAACCTCTTTTTTCCGGCTCGTCATGCCGGGCAGCGACACCTGCCGAATGGCGAGCACCCGGTTCGACGAGAAATACAGGGTAGAGCGGTGGCGGGTGATATCGGTAACCAGCAGCGCGGCCATCTCCAGCCCGGCCTCCTGCTTAGCCTGATCGAGCGCCTGTTGCAGCGCGGGCAACAGCGGATCGATATCGCTCATAGCCCGCACTTCTATCTGCGACAGCAGCAGCGAGACGCTATGGATGCGGTAATTCTTAGCGTCACGGTGCAGCAACTGCGGGGCGGATTGCCCCGAAAGATCGGTTTTGGCGGCAAGCAATCCGGCGATGAAGGCGTCATAGTCAACGTGAGAGATTGCGCATAACCGCGCGACCGCCACCCGATCCTGTTCGGTGGTGGTCGGTGCGCTCAGCGCAACGGTATCGCTCAAAATCGCGCCCAGCAGCAGCGTGGCCTGGGCGGAAGAAAGCGGCATCGGCGTATCTGACGTCAGTATGGACAGGATCACGGTGGCGCAACAGCCAACGGCGCGGATCCAGACATCGGGCGGGTTGCGGGTGATCAAGGTGCCCAGCCGGTGATGATCGATAACGCCGACCACATCGCTGTCGGGCAATGAGGCCGGCCCTTGTTCGACGTCGGTAAAATCCACCAGCCAGACTTTGCGGTCACGGAGATCGCCTTTCAGCAGCGCAGGCGTTTGTACGCCGGCGGCGGCCAGTATGTAGCGGGTTTCCGGCGTCAATTCGCCAAGGCGGAAAGCGACGGCCGGTTTGCCGAGGTGATTGAGCCAGTCCGCGACCACCAGCGCGCTGCAGATGCTGTCGCTGTCGGGATTTTTATGGCCGAAAACGTACAGCGGCATTTCCCGCACGGCGAGATCAGGCTGGGATGGAAAAGGGGTAATACGTGAGATTTCATTCATAGCGACTCCTGACATACCTGCCTAAAAAATAAAGCGAAGTTGTATATCAGGCGTCATCATCCGGTTCGAGCGAACGCGGCGGTTGGGAAAGGTGGAACACCATCACCTTGTGAACGACTGTAGCGCAGCGCGGTGGCAAACGCAACGCCCGGCAAAGCTGGCGAGAATGCGCAATCGGATTGATACTGAGTGAGTCTATGATGGACAAGGATATTTGCCGCTAACCGACGGATAGGCTGAACGGAATCACGCAGGCTGGCTGCGCCGGATCCGTGGGTGACACAATGGGAGACAACATGCTTGAACCCTGCTTCCCCGAAAACGAAGCCGAACGTCTGTCGGTACTGAACTCGCTGAACGTGCTGGATTCGAACTCGGTGGAAAAACTGGATCGTATTACACGGCTGGCGGCGAAATACTTCGGCGTCACCATTGCGCTGGTGTCATTGATCGACCGGGATCGCCAATGGTTTCTATCGCGCTACGGTCTGGATGTCCGGGAAACGCCGCGTAACATCTCATTTTGTGGCCATGCGATCTTGCAACGTGAAGCGCTGGTGGTGCCCGATACCGCCAACGACCCGCGTTTTTTCGACAATCCGCTGGTGATCGGCGGGCCGCGAATCGGTTTCTACGTTGGGCAACCGCTGCTGTCGCTCGACGGTTTGCCGCTCGGCACCCTGTGCATTATCGACAGCCAGCCGCAGCCGTTTTCTCCGGAACAGGTGGCCGACCTGCACGACTTCGCCGCCGTGGTGGAAGAGTACCTGCAGAGCATTGAACGCCATGTCTATACCGAAAACCTGAAGTCCAACCTGCAACGCTCGGAAGCCTTGTTCGAACAGACCTTCGCCCAGGCGGCGGTAGGGATGGCGCTGGTGTCGCTGCAGGGGTATTGGCTGCGGGTCAATCCGCGCATCTGCGAAATGTTACACTATTCCGAGCGCGAGCTGATGGATCGCACCTTTCAGGACATTACCTATCCGCTCGATCTCAACACCGATCTGGAAAAACTGCAGCAACTGCTGAGAAACGAGATCAGTACTTACTCGCTTGAGAAACGCTATTTCCGTGCCGATGGCTCGATCGTCTGGGTGCAGCTGACGGTGGCGTTAAACCGGCTGCCTAACGGCAAACCGGATCATTTCATCTCGGTTATCGTCGATATCAGCGAGCGCAAGGCGGCGGAGGCCGATCTGTTCTCTCTGCAACACGAGCTGGAACAACGCGTCGAAATCCGCACGCGGGAGCTGAACGTGGTCGTCAAGAAACTCAACGAAGAGATTGAAACCCGGGTACTCGCCGAATATCAGCTCAGCACGGAGAAGGAACGCCTGCGGGCCATTACTGACAACATGCCGGCGTTGATCAGCCAAATCGACGGTAATGAACGCTACCTGTTCGCTAACAGCGCCTATAAAACCTGGTTTGGCCTGGAAGAAAGCCGCCTTAGAGGAATGACGGTGCGCGATTTTATGGGGGAGAACGTTTATCAGATAGCGAAACCGATGATAGACAGGGCCCTGGCGGGGGAAATGGTGAGCTTCGAAAATGAGCTCCAGACCCAGAAGGGGTTGCTGATGATCCACACTACGCTGGTGCCGTGCGAGGCTCAGGGGTTTTACATTCTGTCCATGGACATTACCGAGTTGAAGCGCCTGCAGCAACGGCTGGAGTACGATGCTACGCACGACATGCTGACTGGGTTGACCAACCGCCGCGCTTTTCTGCGTCGGTTGTCCAGCACGGTGCAGGCCTGTTGCGAACAGCGGCAAATGGCGCTGGTGTTCATCGATCTCGATGGTTTCAAAGCCCTCAATGACAGCTATGGCCATGACTTCGGCGATCTGATCCTCAAGACGTTCGCCAGGTTGCTCAGCGCCTGCGCCGGCGAGCGCCATAGCGTTTCGCGCCTGGCCGGTGACGAATTCACGGTCATCCTGTGGCCGTTGGCGGAACCGCAGCGCGAGGTCAGCGAATTTTGCGAAAACGTGTTGGCGCGGCTGGCTGATATTTCGCAGATCGGGCAGCAGACGGTGAGCCTGTCCGCCAGCCTGGGGGCGGCGATTTCCTCACACACTGACGTGACGGAGGAGATGCTGTTGACCCGCGCCGACGGCGCGATGTATCAGGCGAAATCGGCCGGTAAGGGCACTTATGCCATCTGCGAGTTATGAGCGTGAAACGGTGACCGTCTCAGGGTAAGCTGTTTTCTTCTTTCCTATGGGCAGAACTCCGGACTGACTGCATGGCGTCTAATCATCAACACAAAGACTGGCTGGAACTGCGGCGCGATGACGAAACCGGCATCGAAAGCGTCAATGCCCACTTTCAGGGGCATGCCTACGATCCCCACGATCATGACGAAATGCTGGTGGGCGTGACGCAGCAAGGTTTACAACGTTTCAACTGTCATCGTTCCTTGCATACCAGCCGGCCGGGACGTGCCATGCTGATCGAGCCGGGCGCGGTGCACGATGGTCATGCGCCGCAGGCCGAAGGGTTTACCTATGCCATGCTTTATCTGCCGCAGCATTGGGTTTCCGATGCGATGAACCGCCGCGGATTAGGGGACGTTTCTGTGCTGGAAGGCGCCTTCCACAGCACGTTGACCGACGATCCGATGCTGGCGACCGCGATACAACAGGCTTTTTTTGCGTTGCATCAGGGGGAAGGCCGGCTGGCGCGCGATCAAAGCCTGGATCAACTGCTGACGCTTTTGGCGCGGCATATACGCGTCAGGCCAACGTCCCAAAGCGATGATGCTTTGATTGTGATGAATCGCTTACGAGACTACCTGCACGAGCACATGGCGGGTAACCCCAGCCTGGATGAACTTGCGCTTCAGTGCGGCCTGGACCGCTTCCGCCTGACTCGCCAGTTCACCCGGGCCTTCGGCCAGTCGCCGCATGCTTACCTGGTCCGGCTGAGGCTGCGGGCTGCACGCTTTTTGTTGGCGCAGGGGGAAGAACCGGCGCAGGTCGCGATGCAGGTGGGCTTTGCCGATCAGAGCCACTTGGGCCGCTGGTTCCAGCGCGCCTACCGTTTATCGCCGGCGGCCTATCAACGTCAGTGCACAAACGTTCTATACCGCTGATTCGCCCATCGCCGATGATGCGCTTTTATTTTAAGAGCACAACGGAGTAGAGCGAAACATGTTTGATACCAAGATAGCGTTTATCGTACGCGACGATCTGCAGACCTGGCAGCGGCTGAATGTGGTGGCCTTTCTGGCGACGGGCATCGCCGCCGCCGCCCCGGAAATCATCGGCGAGTGTTATGTGGATGCGCAAGGCAGACGCTACGGCGGCATTTCCGGGCAGCCGATGCTGATTTTTGCCGCGGATCTGCCGGGCCTGCAAAATGTGCATCGCAAAGGGCTGGAGCGGGAATTGACGTTGGTTCCCTATGTGCACGCCATGTTTGCGACCGGGCACGATGCAGCCAACCGGCAGGTTTTTCTCGCTGAAGACGCGGACAATCTGGATTTGGTCGGCCTGGCGCTGCGCGGGCCGAAGAAAGCGGTGGATAAGGCGATAAAAGGCCTGACGCTCCACGCCTGAGAATGTCTTTGCCTGGTTTACCGAGTGGACGCGCGAAACGCTCGCGCATGTCCAGGAGGGTGACGCGTTTCCGATACGGCGCTTACGCCTGGAACGTCTGCAGCCAGGCGGCGAATTGGCTCACGACCTCATCGTCCCGATCGCGCAGCAGCAGGGAATAAACGCCGGTTCGGATAGTCAACGCTGGGAAAGGCGACACCAGCCGGCCAGACGACAGATGTTTGGCGCAGAACAGGTAAGGCACGACGGCCAGTCCCAGGCCGTCTTCGGCCGCCTGAATGGCGGCGAAGGTATGGTCGAGCGTCAGCGGCGGCGGCGAGGCGTCCAGTGCCGTCGGATAGGTATTCAACCAGCTGTGCCATAAATCCTCACGGGCGCGGATGCGAATGGCGGTATGCTCGGCCAGATTGTCTGGCGCGCTGATCGGCATGGTGCGCAAATAGCTCTGGCTGCAGACCAGCAGGCTGTCTTCCTGCAAAAAAGGGATCGCTTTCAGTCCGGAGAAGTGCGCGGGATCGCGCCGGATCGCCAGGTCAAACGGCATATTGCGATCGACGGCCCCAGTGGCGGTGGTGATATCAATCGCGACCTCCGGATGAATCTCGTTGAACGCTGCCAATTTCGGCATCAGCCAGTGCATGGTGAACGTCGGCAGGCTGTGTACCACCAGCCGCTGCCGGCCGGCGCTCGCTTTCAGTGCGCTTTCCGCCGAAAACAATTCGCTTATCACTCGGGACGCAGTGCGGGAAAAATTCTCGCCGGCCTGCGTCAGCCGCACGGACTTGTGTCCGCGATAAAACAGTTTGAGCTCCAGCTGTTCTTCCAGGCTGCGGATGTGGCGACTGACCGCGCCGGTAGTGAGAAACAGCTCATCCGCAGCGGCGCTGAAGCTGCCGAGACGGGCGGCGGCTTCGAAAGCGGACAGGTGCGGCAGGGAGTGAATTTTTTTCATAGGTTGAGTCTAGCTCAACCAAGTGAGGGAGGAAAGATCGTTTGTCAGCCGTTGATTTTGCTCACTATGATGAGGCATCTCCTTCTGATTGCTGAGTTTATGATGCGGATCTTTTGGCTATCGGTCATGCGTGTTAATGGCGTTATCCTCACCCTGCGGTTGACAGGGAGGCGCCCCTGAGATGCGAGCTTTCTTTTTGCTTTGCGTGAGCCGGGCCGGCCTCTGCCTGGGCACCATGATGTTCGCCGGCGCGCTGCCGACCATCAGAAGCGAGTGGCAGCTCGACGCCGCCTCCGCCGGTACAGTGCAGACGGTGTTCAGCCTGACCAACGCCCTGGCGTTGCTGGTGGCTTCCTGGTGGTGTGATTCGCTGGGCGCGCGTCGGGTGTATCTGCTGTTTTCCTGGCTGGGTGCCGGTGCGCTGATGCTGTTCGCCGTGTTTGCCCATTCGTATATCGGCGCTCTGGTGTTGATGGCCTTCGTCGGCCTGACGCAGGGCGGCGCCTATACGCCGGCGCTGCTGTTAGCGATGGGGATGAACGGCCCGGCCCGACGCGGTTACGCCATCGGCATGATCCTGGCGGCCAGTTCGTTGGGGTATTTTCTGTCGGTTTTCATCGCCGGTTGGAGCGCCATGCGCTGGGGCGCCGGCGTGGCGTTTGCCCTGTGCGCCGCCGGTGCGCTACTGGGGGCGCTGGCGGGTTCGTTGGCCCTGGTCGGTTATCAGGAACCGCAACCGCGCACGCTGGGGAGGAAGACGAAACGAGAAAGCTATGCTATCACCTATGCGACCCTGCTGTTGCTGATCGGGTATATCGCTCACAGCTGGGAACTGCTCGGTAACTGGGCCTGGGCACCCAGCCTGGTCAGCGAGGCGTTGAGCGGTTTCTCTCTGGATCCGCTCAGCGCCGGATTGATCGCCGCGGCGGTGATCCACCTGGCCGGCATGATCGCCACGCTGATTGTCGGCACCGTTTCCGACTATTTCAATCGTGCCTCGGTGCTGACGTTTGTGGGCGCCGCCGGTGCGTTGGGATCGCTGCTGATGGGGTGGTCGGCGAACTGGGGGCCGGGCTGGACGCTGCTGTTCGTCAGCATCGGCAGTTTCTTTATTCTTGGCGACTCCGGCGTGCTGTCGGCGGCGATGGCGGACAACGTGCCGCCGCAACAGCTCGGCAGCGTGATGGGCTGGCGATCGTTGCTGGGGTTCGGCATCGGTTCGTTCGCCCCGTTATCCTTTGGCATCGTGATGGATACCACCCAGAGCTGGGGCACGTCTTATGCCGTGTTGGCCTGCGGCGGCGGGGTAGCCTGCCTGGCGGCAGGATTGCTTTGGCGACAACACTTGAAATGAGGTTCGGACATCATTAAATGAATGGAACATCATCACGCATGGTTATCGTGGGCGCCGGGATTGTCGGCGCATCGATCGCCTATCATCTCGCGCGCCAAGGGCAGCACGTTATCGTGGTTGAGCAGGCGCATCCCGCGGCGGGAGCCACAGGCCGCTCGTTTGGCTGGATCAGCGAAGGCGTGCCTGAGGGCGCGCCCGACGCGTTTCTGCGGCGCGAGATCGTGGCTGACTGGATACGCCTGGCGCAGGAGATCCCGGATCTCTGGGTGAATTGGTCCGGCGCGCTCAGCTATGGTCAGGCGCCGGCGACGCAAAACCCCGATAATCGGCTTTTGCCCTCCGCCGAGGTGACCGCGCTGGAACCGGGGCTCAGGCAGCCCGATAGCCAAGCCTATTTTGCGGCGCGTGACGGCGCCGTCGATCCGCAAGAAGTGACGCAGCGGTTGCTCGAATGCGTTCGCGCGTGGGGCGGGGAGTTGTTCCTGGGGCGAACCGTCAGCGGATTTTTGCATGAAGACGGGCAGATAATCGGCATCGTTACCGAGGAAGGCGCGATTACCGCCGATCGGGTGGTGCTCGCCTGCGGCACGGGGATCTCGGCGCTGTTGGACGGTAGCGGATTCTCGCTGCCGATCGAGGCGTCGCCGGCCATTTTGTTACGCTATCACGCGGCGGCGCAGGTGGTGAACACGCTGATTGCGGGCGACGACATCGAAGTGCGTCATGCGCAAAATGGCGATCTGCTGGCGGCGGAAGATTATCCTGCGCACGGCGATGAAAATCGCGTGGAGGGCGAAGCGCAATCGGCGATTGAAGGGCGCCTGCCAGGCACGGCGCCCTTGCAACTGCAGGCGTGTTCGGTGGGGATGCGCCCCCGGCCGCGCGACGGTTATCCCATCGTTGGGCCGCTGGGCGCCACCTGTCTCTATGTGGCGGTGATGCATCCGGCCGTGATGTGCGCACCGACGCTTGGCCGGCTGATCGGAGACGAGCTGCTGCATGGCGTCAATTCCGCCATTCCGCACGCTTATCGCCCGGCGCGATTTATTAATGATGGGGTGTGAAGGGGGAGGCCATCGCGATCTCCGGCAGACGGCGCCTTGGTCTCGCCGTTCAGGTTTTCCGACTACGGATCAGCACCGTAATACGCTCAACCCTGCAGCGGTTTTTTGCGCCGTCGGCGAGGCTCTTATATATTTAGTAGCATGCCTGAGGCAGGTTAGGCATGAAACGGCGGTCGATCTGGCCGCTGCAAGTACGACAGTTAATCCGTTCGCCAAGAGGCTGCGAGCCGGTGCTTTCGGTAGGGACAGCCGCCAATCGTTTTTACGGCGACCGAAGGCGGAGCAGCTACTCACAGGTCACGAGGACACTTACCATGCATAAGAGAACACTGGCGTCACTGCATTACGAAAACATGCCTTACGATGGGGTACACTTTCACATTTTGAAACGGGAGACGCCTGGCCATACGGCGTTGCTGAAGCTCGATGCGGGCAGCCAACAACCGGCGCGTTTTCATCCGGGCTGGGTGAAACTGATGGTGCTGAGCGGTGAACTGAAGGTTGACGATCAGACGTTGCAACCCCATGAGATGTTAATCATTCCTGCCAAGACCGCCTATACGGTACAGGCCATCACGGAAGTGATTTGTCTGGCGATTTCCGAGCTGGACGGCGCCGAGTTGGCCCGTTGACGAGATAACCATTCTGGATGGAGGAGAGCCTAGGCGCTCTCCCTATCCCTTTAGCATTAAGCCGCCCCCCAGGCTGAGCTACCTGCTGATTGATGCGCATACCTCCTGATTTAAGCCACCGCGCTTTCCCTTTCCATCACTTTCGGCCGCGTCGCCCCCGCAACGAGCCGCCATTGCGCAGCGCATGCGCAACGTCATCGCCTTCGTTTTAAGCAGAACGATGAAATTTTGGTGTAAATAGTGAGTTTCTTCGCATAAGGCCCCTGGTGTGGCTTGCGAGAACGTCACTATATGGAGGATCATGCGGCCTCTCTATCAAATAAAAGACATTCGCGTTATCAAAAGGGACAAACGACCATGGGATTCGACGTCGACAACGCCGAAACGAAACGCATCGACCTCAGCAGCCACGAAAACTCTGCGTTCGAGGTGACGGGGCTGGTGAAACACTACCCGGCGGGCTTTGTCATTCCTTACCACTCGCATAAACGCTGCCATTTGCTCTATTCGCAACAGGGTGTTATGGCGGTCGAGGCGAGCTGCGGACGCTGGATCGTACCGCCTACCACCGCAGTCTGGCTGCGGCCGGGGGTAGAACATCAGCTGGTCATGCAGAGCAACATTTGCGTTTACGGGATTTTTGTTGATGAATTCACCGCCGCGCGGTTGCCGTTGCGCGACGGCGTCTTGCAGGTGTCGCCGCTGCTGCGCGAGCTGATCGCCCAATTGGCGACGCTGGCGCCCGAGGGCGAGGAGACCAAACGCCACGCGTTGCTCAGATCATTGTTCCTCGAGGAACTGAGCCTGCAGCCGCAGCTGGCGCTGCATCTCCCTTGGCCGATGGAAGCGAGAATGGCTGACATTTGCCGGCAGTTGGTCATCACGCCGGCCGACGATCGCGGCATTGAGATCTGGGCGGATTCATTGTCGATCAGCGCGAAAACCTTCCAGCGTCACTTCACTCAACAAACCGGCATCACCTTTGGTCAGTGGAAACAGCGTCTACGGCTGTTGTCGTCCATCCCGCTGCTGCTGGCGGGCAACTCGATCATCCACGCCGCCTTCGAAAGCGGTTATGAGAGCCACAGCGCCTATTCGGTGGCGTTCAAAAAACTGTTTGGCGTTTCGCCTTCGCGCTTTACGCTATAGCCTTATGGCAGTGATCCGCTTGGAGATTGTTGTTGCTTGCACTCAGGTGAGCATCGACTGCCGAGCGAAGATACCCGCCATCGCGCCGTGGTGACTGAGGGAGTATCAGAGAGGCTGTCCGCGCGGGCATTAACCATATTGATAGCAGGGCTGCGGCGAGACCGGCAAAGCTGCCGCCGATGATGATGACGTCATTATTCATGGTGAGATGTTCCGTTTTGTTGATTAAGTGGAGTGCCCGGGGGCGCTGTATCATCCGGCGAAAAGTCTGCCAGAGTGCAAGTGTATTTAGGGCAAACAGGAAGAAGCCTTGAACCGAATTTGAATTGTGACTATATTACCAACTGGTCACTCGTTGTCAGCCGGGCTTCATTGAGCTAGGATGGGAAAATGACTAAACAGATGAATGAAACCCCTTCCAGGGGACCTTCCGACCACAGTGTCCGCGATCAGGTCGTTGACGCGGCCACTGAGCATTTCGGTCACTATGGCTACGAAAAAACAACGGTTTCCGACCTCGCCAAAGCAATTGGTTTTTCAAAAGCTTATATCTATAAATTTTTCGATTCCAAGCAGGCGATTGGAGAAGTGATCTGCGCTAATCGGCTGGCGATCATAAGGGATATTGTCCACGCAGCGATTGCGGATGCGCCGACAGCTGCAGAGAAAATAAGGCGGTTATTCAAGGCATTGTCAGAATCTGGCTGCGATTTATTTTTTCATGACCGTAAGTTGCACGATATTGCGGCTGTTGCTGTGCGTGATAAATGGCCCTCAGCACAAGCTCATGAGCAGCACCTGCGGCAGCTAATCGAGCAGATCATTGTTGAAGGGCGCCAGGCAGGTGAGTTCGAAAGAAAAACGCCACTGGATGAGGCGGCGGATGCGATTTTTATGGTCATGCGTCCCTATATCAGCCCGGTTCAGCTGCAATATAATTTGGACACCGTCCAAGCAGCGGCGGTGTTGCTGCCATCACTGATCTTGAGAAGTTTGTCACCCTGACTTTGTGACCATTGACAATAATGGTCACAAGTATAAGTATGGGTTCCTGTCCTGTTAATTAATTAAGGGAACCCATGCTCGGACTTAAACCTGTCACCTTTGCTGTCTGTCTGTTGCCGTTTGCCCTTGTGGCCTGCGGTGAGGCTTCCGATAACCGCGATCCACGCAGTCTGCCACCTCTGGTCAGGTCTGCCGCAGCGATCAATGCAACCGACTTTTCCCGTGCTTTTACGGGGGTGGTGGTTGCACGAATTCAGAGCGACCTTGGTTTCAGGGTTCAAGGCAAAATCCTGGAACGTCTCGTCGATACCGGCCAGGCCGTGAAACGTGGCCAGCCGTTAATGCGTCTGGATCCGGTTGATCTGAGCCTACAGGCTCAGGCTCAACAGCAGGCAGTCGCCGCAGCAAAAGCGCGAGCCCGACAGACAGCGGATGATGAATCGCGTTATCGCGGTCTGGTCACTACAGGTGCTGTGTCGGCATCCGCTTACGATCAGGTTAAGGCTGCCGCAGAGACGGCCAGGGCTGACCTCAGTGCCGCCCAGGCGCAGGCGAATGTGGCGCAAAACGCCATGGGCTATGCAGTCCTGGTCGCTGACGCCGACGGAGTGGTGATGGACACGCTGGCCGAGCCAGGTCAGGTGGTCAGTGCCGGACAGCCAGTTATCAGGCTGGCGAGGGCTGGACAACGCGAAGCGGTCGTCCAACTGCCTGAGACGCTGCGCCCGGTAATTGGAAGCGTGGCACAGGCCTCTCTGTACGGCAGCGATACACCCTCTGTTTCCGCGAAGCTACGGTTACTCTCTGATGCAGCCGATCCGCTGACGCGCACGTTTGAAGCAAGGTACGTGCTCGACGGTCTATTGTCTGGTGCCCCTCTGGGGGCCACTGTCACCATCCATATTGCGCAGAGCAGAGCATCGCAGCCGTTGCTGCAGGTGCCTTTAGCGGCTGTTTTTGACGCGGGTAAAGGTCCGGGGGTCTGGAGCATTTCAGGAAATCCCGCCAGAGTGACCTGGCGGTCCGTACAGGTCGTGAGCCTCGGGGATGATGCAGCAAGCGTAACCGGCAGCCTTAAGCCTGGCGAACAGGTCGTAGCGCTGGGCGCTCATCTACTGCATGATGGTGAGACAGTCCGGCTGGCGAAGCAGAGCGATATCCGTGTCGCCGGGAGTCGTCCATGAGTCGCGGACGTTTCAATCTTTCCGCGCTCGCCGTACGCGAGCGTTCCGTTACGCTGTTTCTTATCCTGTTGATCACCGTTGCCGGTATTCTCTCGTTCCTTGGGCTGGGGCGCGCAGAAGACCCGCCTTTTACGGTCAAGCAGATGACCATCATTTCCGCCTGGCCTGGAGCAACGGCTAAGGAAATGCAGGATCAGGTGGCCGAACCGCTGGAGAAGCGTCTCCAGGAGCTCAAGTGGTATGACCGCACAGAGACCTACACGCGTCCCGGTCTGGCTTTTACCATGCTCTCATTGTTGGACAGCACTCCCCCCTCAGAGGTCCAGGAAGCGTTCTATCAGGCACGCAAAAAACTCAGCGACGAGGCTAAAAACTTGCCGGCAGGGGTGTCTGGGCCGATGGTTAACGATGAGTTTTCGGATGTCACGTTTGCGCTCTTTGCGCTGAAGGCAAAAGGCGAGTCACAGCGGCTACTGGTGCGCGATACCGAGTCATTACGCCAGCGCTTATTACATGTTCCCGGGGTAAAAAAAGTCAATATTATCGGTGAGCAGGCCGAGCGGATATTTGTCTCATTTTCCCATGACCGTCTGGCAACCCTGGGGGTCTCTGCCCAGGATATCTTTGCAGCCCTGAACAACCAGAACGTGCTGACACCTGCGGGCTCGATAGATACCCGTGGGCCGCAGGTTTTTATCCGTCTGGATGGGGCTTTTGACACACTGGAAAAAATTCGTGAAACGCCGGTTGTGGTGCAAGGGAGGACGCTGAAGCTTTCCGATGTGGCGACGGTCGAGCGTGGCTACGAAGATCCGGCGACCTTTATGGTGCGTAATCAGGGCGAACCTGCACTTCTGCTGGGTATCGTGATGCGTGAGGGCTGGAATGGTCTAGAGCTGGGTAAAGCGCTGGATAAGGAAGCCGCCAGCATCAATGCGGACATGCCACTCGGCATGACATTCGTGAAAGTCACCGATCAGTCAGTTAACATCAGTTCCGCCGTAGATGAGTTCATGATCAAATTTTTCGTCGCGTTGCTGGTCGTGATGGTGGTCTGCTTTCTCAGTATGGGTTGGCGTGTGGGTGTGGTGGTCGCTGCTGCTGTGCCCCTGACGCTGGCTGTCGTCTTTGTGGTCATGGAGGCGTCAGGTAAAAACTTCGACCGTATTACCCTGGGCTCGCTCATCCTGGCCCTGGGGTTGTTGGTGGATGACGCCATCATTGCCATTGAAATGATGGTGGTGAAAATGGAGGAGGGGTACGACCGAATCAAAGCCTCGGCCTATGCATGGAGCCACACTGCTGCGCCGATGCTGGCAGGCACCCTGGTGACGGCCGTTGGCTTTATGCCCAACGGTTTTGCACAATCCACGGCGGGTGAATATACCAGCAATATGTTCTGGATTGTGGGAATTGCATTGATTGCCTCCTGGGTGGTGGCAGTGGTGTTCACCCCTTACCTTGGGGTGAAAATGCTGCCGGATATCAAAACGGTTCAAGGGGGGCACACAGCTATCTACAACACCCGCCGCTACAACCGTTTTCGTCAGTTGCTGGCGCAGGTCATCGCGCGAAAATGGCTGGTCGCGGCTTCTGTCGTCGCGGTATTCACCGTTGCTGTTCTCGGCATGGCGCTGGTGAAAAAACAGTTTTTCCCGACGTCTGACCGGCCAGAGGTCCTTGTGGACGTCCAGATGCCGTATGGCTCGTCCATTGAACGAACCAGCGCCGCCGTGACGAAAATTGAGGACTGGCTGAAGCACCAGAAAGAAGCAAAAATCGTGACGGCTTATATCGGGCAAGGGGCACCTCGTTTTTATCTCGCCATGGCACCCGAGCTACCTGATCCCTCTTTTGCGAAAATTGTTATCCTGACGGACAGTGAGGGAGCCCGTGAGGCGCTCAAGTTCCGTCTTCGCCAGGCTGCGGCTGATGGACTGGCTCCTGAGGCGCGAGTTCGCGTGACCCAACTGGTGTTTGGCCCTTACTCACCCTATCCGGTTGCCTTCCGTGTGACAGGGCCTGATCCGACGGTATTACGAGACATCGCGGACAAGGTGAAAATGCTGATGCAGGCCAGCCCGCTGATGAGAACGGTCAACACGGATTGGGGCTCACGCGTGCCAACACTGCATTTCACCCTGAATCAGGACCGCCTGCAGGCCGTGGGGCTGACGTCAAATGCCGTGGCCCAGCAGCTTCAATTCTTGCTTTCGGGTGTTCCTATCACCGCGGTGCGCGAAGATATCCGTTCGGTGCAGGTCGTGGGACGCGCTGCCGGCGATATCAGACTTGATCCGGCGAAAATAGAGGGTTTCACCCTGGTCGGTTCTGCAGGGCAGCGTATTCCGTTATCGCAGGTTGGCGAGGTCGAAGTGCGCATGGAAGACCCGGTCCTGCGACGTCGTGACCGTATGCTAACCATTACCGTGCGAGGCGATATTGCCGAATCCCTTCAGGCACCTGATGTTTCCACTGCGATTTTTAAACAACTGCAGCCCATCATCACAACGCTTCCGAATGGATACCGGGTTGAACAGGCAGGCTCTATTGAGGAGTCAGGGAAAGCTACCCAAGCGATGGTGCCGTTATTCCCTATCATGATAGCCATGACATTGCTGATCATTATCCTTCAGGTGCGTTCGATGTCGGCGATGGTGATGGTCTTTATGACCGCACCTCTGGGGCTGGTCGGTGTGGTTCCAACCTTGCTGCTCTTCAACCAGCCCTTTGGTATCAATGCGCTGGTTGGTTTGATTGCCCTGTCAGGGATCTTGATGCGTAACACGCTGATCCTCATTGGGCAGATCCATCACAACGAGCAGGAAGGGCTTGAACCCTATCATGCGGTCATTGAGGCAACGGTACAGCGCTCCAGGCCTGTACTGCTGACGGCGATGGCGGCCATTCTGGCCTTTATCCCGTTAACCCACTCGGTATTCTGGGGAACCCTGGCCTATACCCTGATAGGCGGGACACTGGGTGGAACCATTATTACGCTGGTGTTCCTGCCTGCTATGTATGCTATCTGGTTCCGGATAAAGAGCCCAACGGCAACCTTGCCAACCGAAAGCCATTCCACGTCTGAAGGATAAAAAAATGTCTGAATATAAAGCTGTTCTGATTGCCGGCGTTTCATCAGGCATTGGCAGGGCTGCCGCCTTGGCTTTTAAAGCCAGAGGTTGGTACCGTCAGGGATATCGATGGCGCTTCGCCGTTGAATGGCGTTGCGCTGACAGAAATGGATGTTCGTCATTTAAGCATCATGCCTAAGCTGGAATAAATTAAAGCCGATAGATATGCCAGTTGCGCAATACGGCGCAACTGGCATGATTTGGATAGTAACGTAAGATATTTTTCGTTTTCCAAGCGGACCTCGCGCATAGCGCGCTTCTCCTATAGATTGAAGCAACCTAATGACGTATAAAGCAAAGCAGTCAACCTCCGAGGCCGCCTCCCGTGATAAAAATTGTCGTGTATCTGATTATCGCCGTGACGATCGCCATTATTGCGGCAAGAGTCATCTTTCGTTTGCCGGATATTTCGCAGCGTCTGCCGCAGGCGGCATTGCCGGCTGATCCTACCGCGCTATTGCCGGCGCGGGCCGCCGAACAGATGGCGGCACATTCCGGCCTGAGCGGCGTGGTGCCGCTGGTCAGCGGCCACGATGCGTTCGCCAGCCGCCTGGCGCTGGCGCGGATGGCGGAAAGGTCTATCGACGCTCAGTACTACATCTGGCATAACGACACCTCCGGGCAGATCCTGCTGAAAACCCTGTATGACGCGGCCCAACGTGGGGTGCGCGTGCGGCTGCTGCTGGACGATAACGGCGTCGCCATGGATGAGACGCTGGCGGCGCTGAACGCCCAGGAAAACGTCGAGATCCGTCTGTTCAATCCGTCCACCGTACGTACGCCGAAGCTGGCCGGTTACGCCTTCGACTTTATGCGCATGAACCGGCGCATGCATAACAAGTCCTACATCGTCGACGGCGCCGTGGCGATCATCGGCGGCCGCAACATCGGCGACGAGTATTTTCAGGTCGGTGACGAAAACTATTTCCTCGATCTCGACGTGTTGAGCGTCGGCAACGTGGTGGCGGAGACCGCCGAGGTCTTCGATCGCTACTGGAACAGCGCCTCGGTGTTCGGCGTTGAGCAGATTATTCGGGGAAAAGGCGATCTTTCCGCCTTCCTGACGCAGGCCGCCGCCACCGAAACCAGCGAGCGCGCCCGTAAACTGGCGGTGCAGCTGGAAACCAGCGCGGTGCGCTTTCGCGATGGCGCCGTACAGCCGGAATTCACCCAGGTAGAGCTGGTGGCCGACGATCCGGCGAAAGGGTTGGGCAAGGCTTCGCGCGATCGTTTGATGGTGACGCAACTGGGTAAGATCATCGGCGGCGTCAGCCGGCAATTGGATCTGGTCTCCGCCTATTTCGTGCCGGGGCGAGAAGGGGCGACTTTCTTTGAATCGCTTGCCAAACAGGGGAAATCCATTCGCGTGCTGACCAACGCGATGAACACCACCGACGTGCTGGTGGTGCATGCGGGCTACGCCAAATACCGACGTGAGCTGCTGCAGGCGGGCGTCGAACTGTTCGAGCTGAAGCTGCGCGCCGGTCAACCGACCGGGCGCAAGGAGCTCAAGCCGCTGGGGCTGTCCGGCGCGGCGCTGCATGCCAAAACCTTCGCCATCGACGATAAGCGGGTGTTTATCGGCTCGTTCAATTTCGATCCGCGCTCGGCGCACCTG
Organism: Serratia bockelmannii; assembly: GCF_051803255.1. Lineage (NCBI taxonomy): Bacteria > Pseudomonadati > Pseudomonadota > Gammaproteobacteria > Enterobacterales > Yersiniaceae > Serratia > Serratia bockelmannii. The sequence continues at coordinate 2,518,567 of NZ_CP196512.1, forward strand.
AACTGCGAAATGGGATTCTTGATCGACAGCCCGGCGCTGGCGGCCGACACCCGCCAACTGTTTGATGGCCCGCTCGAGTACGCCGCCTATCGGCCGGCATTGACGCCCGAAGGCAAAATGGTGTGGAAAGAAGCCTTCGAAGACGGCCATACCGAGGTGCACCAGCAAGAACCCGGCGCCGGCTGGGTAAAACGCATCGTTCTTACCGTGGCCGGCTGGCTGCCTATTGAGTGGATGTTGTAACGCCGGCGAATGCCGCCGCCACCCGGTGAGAGAGCCGTTGCAAGGGAACCTCGCCCGCGATGATCGCAACGAGGCACGCATCCTCAAACAGGGCGAGGGAGGGCACGGATTTAATGCCGAATGCAGGGGCGAGCGTCGGCGCCTGCGCGACGTCAATGCTGCCGAAGGCGATCTCGTTGGCGTGACGGTGCAGCTGTTCAACGATCCCCTGCATATTCTGGCAGGGGCGACACCAGGAGGCGGAAAAGTAGAGGATGGCCCGCTGCCCCTTGGGTTTATCCGCATCATAGAGGAAATGGGCCACCTCATGGGGCTCTGCCAGGTTCGTGATCGTCATGGCAGGCTCCCGACGATCTCTATTCCCATCCAAAACATCGTGACGATTTGTGTGAAAAAGAAAGCGAAACGCCATGTGGCGACGTTTTCCGTCTGCTCGAAACCGATGTGAACCAGACTCTGCGCCATGCGCGCGCCGAGCAGCACCAGAGACAAGACATTCAGCGTCGTGCTTTCCACCTGAAATACAGCTATCGCCACGACGAGGGCCGTATAAACCGGCAAATTTTCAATGCAGTTGCGATGCGCCGCAATGGCGCGCTGGTAGCTATCGCTGCCCTGTGGTTTGTTCGCTTGCCATTCGCTCACCGTGGCACGGCCGGTTAAAATTCTGGACCAGCGATAAACGCCGACGGTGCCGAATAGAATCAATAAGGTCCAGCCGGCAAACGCCAGCAGTACCAGGGTTGGCATATTCATAATGCATTCTCACTTGTGTTGGGGAAGGCCTGCGGCCTCAGGGAGAGCCACTTGGCATGAATACAAGGTTATATTAGATTTATGTAAATTAGCAATATCTAATTTAAATGGTGCTAATATAATGCTGTGCCAGCGTCTGAAAGCCGCTATAATGCGGCTGAATGATGACGGGGCCGTGATTGACCATGAATGCAAAAGCTAGCCAAGATCCCTTTCTGATCGAAGGGGCGATTGAAGCCGCCAGGCTGTTGAAAGCGATAGGCAACGAACACCGCTTGCTGGTGCTTTGCCTGCTATTGAAACACGATGAGATTGCCGTGGGGGAGCTACAACAATTGGTGCCGCTAAGCCAATCGGCGCTGTCGCAGCACCTGGCGAAAATGCGCAATGAAGGTCTGGTGACGTACCGACGCGAAGCGCAAACCTTGTTTTACCGCATCGATAACCCAAACGTGGCGAAAGTGATCGCCACGCTCAGAGAGATTTACGCGCCGAAGTGAACCGCCGGCCGAGATTCGCTTATCGGTTGGCGTCCGCATCACCAGAGAGTTTAAAAGTAAACAACGCCGTTTCATGAACACGGCTCGGTGTCCAGCAGCTGCGTGCGATGGCGCTTTTGGTGTCGCGATAGAACTCTGGGGTGCCCGTCAGCACGATATTTCTGGCTTTACCCTTATCATCAACATCAAACGTTGCGCTCACTTCGCCTTCGCGTTTTTCTGCCTTCGCAGAGGCGGAATAGTGCGGCCGCTCATAAAAAACTTGTCCGTCGCATCCCAAGTTAGGCGGTTGCTTTGCCGTTGGAACATCGCTGCCTGCACGCCAGGCATAAACGCAATCATTCACCGCACTGGCTTTTTCACAGCCATCAGGCTGCATTGGCACGCAGCCGGCAAGTGCCAGGCTCAGCGGGAGGAGGGTGAGTCGTGACATGGCATTTCCTGCATGACTTATCAATCAGATAACGTATATCTTCGCTGAGCGTAGAGTATTTGGAAAGAGAAATGATGCAGCGTCTGTCGATATAAATCGACCGTGTTTTTCGGCAGCGTGACAAAGCAGATTTTATTGGATGTTATTTTATTGAATTATATTTTTTATATTATTTACCGATAAAGATTACTGGCGTGTTTAATTATTTCCCAAGGCGGTAAAATCGGAAAAAATGACCGATTGGATTATTCTTTTCTGTAGCCACTTCGGCAGAAACCAAAGGATCTTCCGCCATGCGCATGATGAAAGCCGCTGCCTTTATCGAAAAGGGGCGAATAGAACTCATTGAAAAACTTATTCCTTCCCCTGGCCCCAACGATGCCTTGCTCAAAATAACCACGACGACAATCTGCGGCACGGATATTCATATCCTCAAGGGAGAGTATGCGGTGCCGCGTAGGTTGACCATTGGCCATGAGCCGGTCGGCATTATTGAAAAGTTGGGAAGCAATGTTAAAGGCTTTCAAGAGGGGCAGCGGGCATTGGCTGGGGCTATTTGCCCCTCTTTTACCTCCTATTCATGTCAGGACGGCTTTCCCGCGCAGGACGGTTCCTATTTACCTGAATGCCGCTGCCATGGCTATAAAGCCACGGCGGGTTGGCGCTTCGGCAACGTTATCGACGGCACTCAGGCTGAATATGTCTTGGTGCCTGATGCGGAAGCTAATCTGGCGCTCATCCCCGACGGTCTGACGGATGAACAGGTGCTAATGTGTCCGGATGTGATGTCTACCGGTTTCAAAGGGGCAGAAAATGCCAACATTAACATTGGCGATACGGTAGCCATTTTCGCCCAGGGCCCGATCGGCTTATGTGCCACCGCGGGGGCTCGCCTGCGGGGCGCCAGCCTGATTATTGCCATCAGCAGCTCTCCCGAAAAGCTGATGATGGCGGGAAAAATGGGGGCAAACGTCTTGTTGAATTACAAGGAAACCGATGTGATTGATGAAATATTCAAGATTACGGCAGGGCGCGGCGTGGATGCCAGCATCGAGTGTTTGGGGACGCAGGCCACCTTTAATCAGGCGCTGCGAGTCTTAAAACCCGGTGGCACATTGTCCAGCCTTGGCGTCTATAGCGACGATATTCAATTGCCTGTCGAGGCGTTTGCCAATGGTCTTGGCGATCATACGATTCGGTCGGCTCTGTGCCCCGGCGGCAAGGAACGGATGCGCAGAATGATGAACGTGATTCAGCATGGCGGTTTGGATCTCACGCCGTTCGTGACGCATCGTTTTCAACTGGAGAATATTGCCGAGGCTTACCACCTGTTCTCCGAAAAGCGCGATGGCGTGATTAAGTTGGCGATAACCCCGTAACGTGATGAACTCTGCGCAGCGGCCGTGGCCGCCGCGCAGGGTGTTATTGGCTGATCGTCTGCTGTAGCGCCTGAACGGAAGAGACGATGCCGGCATCGACCGACATGGTCAAATCTTCCATTTCCAACGACACCCAGTCGTTGTAGCCCATCATGCGCACCACCGAGAAGAATTCCTTCCACCACTGCAGATCCCGGCCGCAGCCGACGGCGACATAGTTCCAGGCGCGGCCGGCCACCTCGTCGATCGGTTTGGTTTCCAGCAGTCCGTTAACTTCGACGACACCGCGTTCCAGGCGAACGTCTTTGCCGTGTACATGGTGAATGGCGGGACCAAGGGCGCGAGCGACCGCGATGGGATCCGCGCCCATCCAGATCAAATGGCTGGGATCGAGGTTCAGGCCCACCATCGGGCCAACGGCCTCGCGCAGCCGGAACAGCGTTTCCGGGTTCCACACCAGCATGGCGCTGAAGTTTTCCAGCGCAAAGCGCTCAACGCCGCACGCTTTGGCTCGGGCGACCAGTGCCTGCCAATAGGGGATCGCCACCTCATTCCATTGATAATCCAGACAGTTTTTCACCGTCGGCGGCCAACTGACGGTATAGGTGATCCAGTTGGGGATGGTGTCATGCGGGCTGGCCGGCGGTAGGCCGCTCATCATGACGATCTTCTTCACCCCCAACAGGCCGGCCAGCTCCAGCGTATTGTCGGTTTGGCGCAGATGGCGCTGCCCCAGCTCGCCCGGATCGAGCGGATTGCCGGAGACATTGAGCGCGGCAATCTCCATGCCGCGGCTGGCCAGCGCCTGCTGCAGCTGCCGGCGTTTGGCGGGGTTGGCCAGCAGATCGTCGGCATCCAGATGGGGCGCCGGGGACCAACCGCCGGTGGTCATTTCCACGCCGCGCACCCCCAGCTCCAGCAGCCGATCCAGCATCGGCTCGAAGGGTAAATGGCCCAGGCTGTCGGTACAGAACGAAAGTTTCATGGTGCTTTCCTTATTGGTAATTGACCCAGGTGGCGCCGTTGTCGGCGGAGCGAACGCAGTTTTCAATCCAGCGCACGCCTTCCAATCCGGCATCGATATCCGGATAGATCAGCGCGGCCAGCGTCTGCCGATCGCCGCGCTGACTGGCGCTGATGGCGATGGCGAACTTGAGGTAGATATTGGCCCAGGATTCGGCCAGCCCTTCGGTATGCAGCGCACCGAGCCGCTCTTCGGCCAGCGCGCTGTCGTCCAGATAGGGCATGCCGTGGTGCAGCGTTTGGCTGGGCCGCCCCTGGATCTCATAGCGCAATTCGCCGGGCGTGGAATCGCTCCATTGCAGGCTGGCGCGTGAGCCCACCACGCGGATGCTTTGGCTGTCCATCGCGCCCGCGTTGATGGCGGAGGCCCACATGCGCCCGACGGCGCCGTTTTCGTAGTGCATGAGCACCATGGCGTTGTCTTCCAACGGAGCGCGGGAAGAGATAAAGCTTTGGCGATCGCACAGCAGGGAGGCAATTTTCATGTCGGGCATCACCAGCTGCGAGATGTAGAAGGTGTGGGTGGAAATATCACCCAGCACAAAAGAGGGGCCGGCGATTTTCGGGTCGACGCGCCACTTTTGTGCCTCGAACGTGTCCGCGCTTTCGTTGGCATTGAAGCCGTGGGTGTACTGCAATTCGACCATGCGTATTTCGCCGATGTCGCCGTTTGCGATCATGGCGCGCATCTGCATCAGCAGCGGATGGCCGGAGAAGCCGTAGGTTACGCCGACGATAAGGCCTTTCTCCGCCGCCAGCGCCTTGATTTCTCTCGCCTCCGCCGTGGTGAAGAACAGCGGCTTTTCGCAGATGACATGCAGGCCGGCATTCAGCGCGGCGCGCGTGATTTCATAGTGGGTGCCGTTAGGGGTGGCGATGGTCACCACCTCAACGCCATCTTCGCGGTTAGCTTCTTGCTCCAGCAGCTGTTGATAGTTGTCATAGCAGCGTTCGGCGGGCACGCCGAGATTGACGCCAAACTCACGTCCGCGCGCCGCGTCGATATCAAAGGCGCCGGCAACCAGCCGATAGGCGGTGTTGTCGCGCAGTGCGCCGGAACGGTGTTTGTAGCCCACCTGGCTGAGGCGGCCGCCGCCGATCATCGCCCAACGCAGCGGGCGAGGGATGCTTCTTTCACCATTTAACATGCTGACTCCTGATACTGTGGTTTTGCACTCGGGTGCAAAGTGGGTTGAAAAAGAGAGTGGCAACGGCTTATTTCTGATTCATCTGTGCAAATTGCGGGTAGTTTTCTCGCGTCACGGTGGCGTAGGGTACCCAGTTATAGGGCTCGGTTTTGGCGTGATCCAACATCGCTCGGGTCACCTGCACCGCGCCGATCGCCTGGGCTTTGGCATCCTGGAAAATGGTCACCGCCAGGTCGCCATTTTTGATAAATTGCAGGCCGTCGGGCGTGCCATCGATACCGGCAACCAGCACGTCGCGCTTTTTGGCCTGTTTCAGCGCCATGATCGCGCCGATGGCCATCTCATCGTTGTTGGCGGCGATCGCATCGATCGCCGCGCCGTTCAGCAACCAGCCGGAAACCACGTCGACCGCTTCATTGCGTTGCCATTTGGCGGTTTGTTTCTCTACCACTTTCAGGTCTTTGTGTTTGGCGATCACCGCTTCTACCGCACGGGTACGTTCGCGGGTTTCTTCGTTGGATAGGGCACCCATCAGGATCGCCACGTTGCCGCGGTAATTCATTTTTTTCGCCAGGGCCTCCATCTGCAGGCGGCCGCTGAGCGCCGAATCGGAGCCGACGTAGGCCGTCGCGCCGCTAAGCGGCACTTCGGGCTTGCGGTTGACGAAGATAAGGGGGATCGCGGCGCGTTGGGCAGCCGTTATCATCGGCTGGACGCCTTGCGTATCGACCGGGTTGAGGATAATGGCATCCACGCCCTGATTAATCAGATCGTCTACCTGCTGCACCTGCAGGGCAACATCGCCCTTGGCATCGACGAACTGGCCTTGCAGCTGCTGCGCAGCCAGTTCTCGTGCCATTTGGCTGCGCAGGATGGAGACGAAGTTGAGATCGAAGTTGGCCAGCGCCACGCCGACCTGGTAGGTCTTGGCCTGGGCGGTCACGACAAACAGCGAGCAGGCTAACATCAACAGCAGTCTGGTTTTTTTCATTACGGTATCCTGTTGAGAAAAGAGGTGTTATGTAAAAACAGTTCTTTTGCAACCGGGTGCAAAGCAGGAGACAAAACCGCGATGAGTCTCTGAATGCCACCGTGAATGTCGGCCATGAAGAAAATTTGGTCAACAGGGGAAAGGTGAAAACAGCGCGGACGATCACAAACTCTTTACCTTTTGCACCCGGTTGCATAACAAATTGCAATCGGGTGCAAAAACGGGACATAATCGCAGCAGGTATACCGGCAGGCGCTTAGGGGATCTGAGCGAGCAGGGTATAGTGTGACTTCACCGAAGCAGAGATCGACGCAACCATGACGAAACACCACAAAGCCACCGCCAGCGACGTCGCCGAAAAGGCCGGCGTCTCCAAATGGACGGTATCGCGCGCTTTTACGCCCGGCGCGTCGATCTCAGACAGCGCGCGTGAAAGCGTACTGGCGGCGGCGGCCGAGCTGGGCTATCGACCCAATCTGCTGGCGCGCAGCCTGTCGCAAAAACGCACGCACATCATAGGCGTAGCCATCGACGAGATGAAGAACCCGCATTCGATGATGATGCTCGATATGGTCACCAAACAGCTGCAAACCCGCGGCTATATGGCGCTGCTGCTGAACATCACCGCCGGGGAAAACTACCGGGCGGTAATGGCGATGGCCGACCAGCTGCAGGTCGATGGCATTCTGTTCCTGGCGACGGTGTTAACCCAAGAGTGGGCGGCGATTGCGCAAGATCTGCATCAGATCCCGCTGGTGCAGGTATGCCGCAATACGGAAAGTGAACACATTGATGTGGTGAACATCGACGGCTACCGCGCTGGCGAAGAGATCGCCACGCTGCTGATAGAGCAAGGTCATCGGCGCTTTGGCTACATGAAGGGGCCGGATACGCAAAGTAGCCATTTGCTGCGCATGGAAGGCTACCGCGACAAACTGATGGCCGCCGGTTTTCAGCTGGATCGGGTGCTCACCGCTGGCCACTACGATCGCCAGCGCGGTTTCCAACTGATGAGTGAATACCTGCAGGCAACGCCGGAAAGTGAGCGGGTTGAAGCGCTGTTCTGCGAGAACGACGTGCTGGCACTGGGGGCGCTCGAAGCGCTCAGGCAAGTAGCACCGTCGTCAGCCATGGCCGTGGTAGGTTTCGACGATATCGACGAGGCCGGCTCAGCCAACTGGGCGCTGACCAGCTACAGCCAACGTATTGACCGGCTGGTCGAAGAGGCCTTGAATCGCTTGCTCGACAATCGCGCCACGGCAGACGGCGCTTGGCGGCACGGGGAATTGCGGGTTCGGCGGTCGCATTTGGCTGGGAAACCGGCGTAAGGATTTCTTTTTGTGTGACAATGTCACTATTGAGGCTTGATGAGAGCACATCGAGATGGAAAGAAGAAACTCTATAGAAGAGAAAGCGTTACATCCAGAGGGCCCATCGCCAGCGGTGGTAAGTACCGCTGGGAACGCCATGGCAAACAGGCAGACGATGAGCAGTTGCCACTGCGTGAAAGTATGCATGGGCAGATACAACATGGCATGGATTACACGCCGCTATTTCAATTTCTGCTCAGTAAAGTGGGCCAACCCTGGAATGAAGTACATAGCGAAGCGGTAAGTCGGTTGGATAAAGAAGCGCCTATTTTTTACCTGGTGGCGCTGCACCGTAAAAACTGGCAGAGCTATGTCCGCTGTGGTGAGTCGAGCTATTACAGCGGACTATGCATAGATGATCACGGGATACTGCAGAAAGTGAACCCGGCATTCACCGCAGAAGATGTGCCGGTGAGATGCCGCTGTTGTACCTATACGTTCAACGGGGAACTCGTACCCGTCACGGAAAAGAACTGGCAAAAACCCTATGAGAAGGAATCCTGGGAATAGTCAGGTTTCACGAGTGTCATTCTGGTGTAGATTGACTGCCGAAGTTTGCCAGATTTCACGTAGCGCGATCAAAAAAGGAGGGCATTTTGACCCATTTTACACAGTGGCTTAGCCAAATTCAGGCGCTTGAGGTTGAACTGCACCAGCCAACAACGCGCTGCGATCCGAAACATGTCGCGGCATTGTTGCATGAAGACTTTGAAGAAATTGGTCGTTCAGGCCTACGTTATGACAAATGCCAAACCGTTGCGGCGCTGGAGATGGAAACGGATTATCCGCCAATTTTCGCCGAAGGGTTTAAGCTGGCGCAAATCAGTGAAGGCGCCGTGTTGCTGACGTATAAAAGTTTTCAGCATGACGCGCAGGGCCGCGCCGTTCGTTGCACCGAACGCTCATCGATTTGGCTCCTGACGGAAAAGGCGGGTTGGCAGATGCGCTTTCATCAAGGTACGCCGACTAAGGGTTAAACTGAGATGGGTTGATAGATGGGCTTAAACATAAAAAAGGATGTCAGCCTGATAAGCCTTGAAGGTGAGGTGAGAAAGGACGGGCAGGATAATCCCGGTGCGTACCCAGTAATTCTATTTAACATAATATACATTATGCGCACCTAAGTAATGATATGTGGATTCTGCCGTCCAGGTCTGATCATGGGCTTTCTCATGCGGTTAACCATATCAGCGCCAGCTGCTCATGCCGCTGAACAAATTCGTTTTTCAACCGGCCATAAGCCGCCGGGTTTTGCCGGCTGTCTTCTGCTGCCTGACGTTTGATTGCCGCATATTGCTGAGCAACACCCTGATGCTTGCGCAGATAATCTCTGAACACCAAATGTCGGATCGCCTGTTCACTTACTGCAGTAAATACATGATTGCCGTTTCCCTTGATGTAGTAACGCCTGCCGGCTATGCCGTTCTCGCCGCGCGGCGTAGCTCTCATATCATGCATCCTGTCATTCAAACCATCCAACGCCGCCAGGCTTTAAGATATCAATCGCTGGTTTGGCCGGCAGCTCCGGCCTGCTGATGAATTGCCGTTAACATGCCGGCCGGTATGCGCTCTGCCATTTCCCGCTCCAGTAATGATGACCGGACATGATTTTCTATGGCGGCTACCTGCCGGTATTGGCCAGAAATCCTCTGCTTTTTTGATCGCGCTACGTGAAATCTGATAAAACGTGGCGGCTACGATACTGCAGATTTCATCCAAACGCGTCACTTAAACGGGCAGTATTTGCCTGTTAAATGCGCATTGGCGTGCGTTTGCATCGCTTTCTACGTCCAACACGGCGTTGGCTATACTGAATGGGAACATTCTTTCACGCTCAAGGAGCCTCCCCATGTTTGATCATGTGAAATTTGGCGTCAGCGACTTTGCCCTCAGCAAAGCGTTTTTCCTCAATGCGCTGGCGCCACTGGGCGTAAAGATCGTTGCCGAAGGCGAACCCGACTATGGCGTTGAGCTGTGCCGCGATCGAGATAACGTGTCATTATGCCTGTTTCAGACCGATGAAAAACCGGCGCATCTGCACCTGGCATTTGCCGCAAGCAGCCGTGAACAGGTCGATGCGTTCTATCACGCCGCGTTAAACGCCGGCGGCAAAGACAATGGCGCGCCCGGCTTGCGGCCCAATTACCATGCCCATTACTATGCGGCATTTGTGATCGCCCCGGATGGCCACAATATCGAGGCGGTTTGCCATCACCCGATGGATTAGTAATTTTCCCTGTTAAAACAATCTATTAATTAAGAATTGATACAATCTATTTAACATAATGTAATTGTGACGCGGTCACCTATAGTTGCCCTGTCACGTCAATCCACTCCGCTCCGGTGATGCTGGCCAGACGTTGCGGCGCAATTCTCACGCCTGAGTTATCGCTGCCGCCTGCCGGAAGCACTTCACCGTAACTGCACAGGCTGCGGTCGCAGTAAATTCTCACCGTTTCCGGTGCGGCAAAGGGGCAAACGCCGCCGGGCGGATAGCCGGTTAATGCTTCAACCTCTTCCGCCGGCAGCATACGCGCCTTCACGCCGAAGAATTGCTTGTACTTCTTGTTGTCGATTCTGGCGGTTCCCGCCATCACCAGCAGCACCACGCCATCGTTCACGCGAAACGACAGCGTCTTGGCGATCTGCCCGCTCTCCACGCCAAAGGCTTCCGCCGCCAGCGCTACCGTCGCGGTGTTCTTTGCCAGCACCGTCACCGTCGTCTCCGGTGCGTGCTCGGCCAGAAATCGCTGAACGCGCTCTATACTCATGCCCTTCCTCCTGATATTGCTAAGCCATTGATAATGCCGCAGTGATGGTTTCGGTTTTAACATCGCATGCTAAAAATGAGAATCAAAATTGTTCAAATCGGTGAATCTGAACAAAGCTTTAAGGGGCCAATGCCCTTTTTACCTATCATTTTTCATGGAGATGCCTGCATGACCACGCAAACGACAGCAAGGCCCTCAGCGGCCGCAGTGGCCGTCTATGAATGGCTCAACCCGATACCTTATGGATTTTTCACCGCGGCGCTAATTTTTGACATCATTTATGCCTGCACTGCCAATATTCAGTGGGTTAATGGCGCCAGCTGGCTAATCGCCATCGGCCTGATTTTTGCCATCATTCCTCGCCTGATTAACCTGGTGCAAGTATGGTTCGGCAGCGGCCGGCTGCTGGGTTCGTCGGTCAAACTCCATTTCTGGCTGAACCTGTTGGCCATCGTTCTCGCCATTATCAACGCTTTCGTGCATAGCCGGGATGCGTATGCCGTGGTGCCCCAAGGCCTGGTGCTGTCTGCGATCGTGGTCGCGCTGCTCAGCCTGGCGAATATTCTGCTGGCCCTTGGCGCCCGCGCAAAATAAGGAGGTTTTCATGAAGCTCTCATCTCTGGCGCTCACCCTTTCCGCCGTATTGGCCTTGGCCGGCTGCGATAACAGCGCCGTCATTTCGCCAGAGCAACAAATGGGCCCGGACCCGACGTTGCCGGCGGCGCAAGACTTTCTGATGCCGCCGATGCAGGTGCCTAAGGGCGTTGGCTGGCAACAAGATCAGACGCCGAAAGTGGCGGAAGGCTTGAAAATCGATAAGGTGGCGGACGATTTGCTTCATCCGCGTCAGTTGCTCGCGCTGCCCAATGGCGATGTGTTGGTCGTGGAGGCCAACGGGCCGGGCACGGAAGCGGTGAGCACGCCCAAGCAGCTGATCGCCGGCCTGGTGAAAGGCCAGTCCGGTAAAGGCGGTAAAGGGGGCAATCGTATCACCCTTCTGCGCCCGACCGCCGGCGGCAACTGGGAAAAGCATGTCTTCCTCGAGGGGCTCGATTCCCCGTTCGGCGTCCAGCTGATTGGCAATACGCTGTACGTGGCCAACACCGGCAATATCATGCAGTACGCCTATCAACCGGGCGAAACGCGCATCAGCGATCCGGGTAAAGAGCTGGCCGATCTGCCGAACACTATCAATCACCACTGGACCAAAGCTCTGCTGGCCAGCCCGGACGGCAAAAAGCTGTATGTTGGCGTCGGCTCCAACAGCAACATCACCGAAAATGGCCTGGCCGTAGAGTACCGGCGCGCCGCGGTACTGGAAGTGGACACCGCCTCCGGCGCCAGCCGCATCTTCGCCAGCGGGCTGCGCAACCCGACCGGGCTACAGTGGGAACCGCACAGCGGCAAGCTGTGGGCCATCGTCAACGAGCGTGACGAGATCGGCGCCGATCTGGTGCCGGACTACCTGACCTCGGTGCAGGACGGCGGCTTCTACGGCTGGCCTTACAGCTATTTCGGCCAGCACGTCGATCGTCGGGTGCAGCCGGCGCGGCCGGATCTGGTGGCGAAAGCCATCAAACCGGACTACGCCCTCAGCTCGCACGTCGCACCGCTGGGGCTGCTGTTCTACACCGCGAGCGCTCTGCCGGCCGAGTATCGCGGCGGCGCCTTTGTCAGCGAGCACGGCAGCTGGGATCGCTCGCCGCTGAACGGCTACCGAGTCAGCTACGTGGCGTTTGAACAAGGCAAGCCGGTCGGCAAGCTCAAAGCCGTGGTGACAGGTTTTGTCTCCGATGATGAGAAGGAACTCTATGGCGCCCCTGTGGGCCTGGCGATCGACAAGACCGGCGCTTTGCTGGTTGCGGATGACGTCGGCAACACCGTCTGGCGCGTCAGCGCGAAGTAAGGTTACGGGCGGGTTCCGGTGAACTCGCCCGTGACATTGTCACTCATCCCTCTGCGCCAGCCAGATCGTCATAAAGCGGAATAATCGTGCTCGCCAGTTTTTCCGTCATTAATATTGTCCCCGTCATGTCATTGGCGCAAAAAAATAGCCTTTGGTCAGAATTAAAGCGCTTATCCGATAATATATTCATCAACAGAGCGTTGACCAGAAATAAAAGGTTTTAACATTTCGACATAAACCAGTACAATTCCCTACCCTGTGTTAACCCTTTTTTTAGGTTGATTGTGTCGTTAATTCAGCCCTCTGCATCGCGAAATCGGGCCGCCGCCTGGTTAGGGATGTTTGCCATTCTGATGCTGTTCATTGCGCCGGTGGTCTCGCGATCCCTGGAGCATGTACGCGCCGGAAGTGCTGGAACGACCGCCATGGCGGATTGCGGCATGGATATGCCGATGCATCACGGGATGCACTCGCCGCCGTCTGAACCTGAAAAAGCCTCGCAGGCGCTGATGCAGCACGGCGGCGGCCACCACAACATGGCGATGATGATGGACGACAGCGCCTGCGGCTACTGCGTGCTGTTGCTGCACGCGCCGCTGCTGGACGTGAGCCACGCCCCGCTGTTCTGGTCCCAGTCGCTGGCTTCGCGCCCGCCGCCGATCCATTACCTCGTTCCCCTGTTTGCCCACGTCGTTCACACCGAATTACAGCCGCGCGCGCCCCCCGTCTCTTTCCTCTGATTTAACAATAAGCCCATTGCCGTTCTCTGTATTGCCGTTGATTGCTTCAACCCGGCGGAATTAACTCGCCCAACGGTTAATCATCGAGACGACATTATTAGTCCGGTTATTTCCACGTCGATGGAATTAACCTCCCGTATTTACCGATGGTGATTTTCGCCAGGCCGCCCTACGCCTGAATAATCCCTCGGCCAAGAACGGAATAGAGTTAGCTTAAGGAAAGATGATGTTTAAACCGACTTATAAAAAGAACGCTGTCACCCGCGCCATTACCACCGCCATGCCGTTGTTCCTGCTGGCTGGCCACGCGGCGCAGGCGCATCAGCCCCCTACCGGCGCCCAGGTTAATGATGGCGACGTGATCACCGTTACCGCACCGCTCTACTCTCCGCTGACCATCGTGACGTCACCGAAAACTCCGCGCCAGCCGGTGCCGGCCAGCGATGGCTCGGACTACCTGAAAACCATTCCCGGCTTTTCTCAGATCCGCAACGGCGGCACCAACGGCGATCCGGTGTTCCGCGGCATGTTCGGTTCGCGGTTGAAGATCCTCACCGACGGTTCGGAAATGCTGGGCGCCTGCCCATCGAGAATGGATGCGCCCACCTCTTACATCTCGCCGGAAAGCTTCGATCTGCTGACCATCACCAAAGGGCCGCAGACGGTGCTGTGGGGGCCGGGTTCGTCGGCGGGCACCGTGCGTTTCGAACGTGAACGTCCGCGCTTCGACGAGCCGGGTATCAAGGGCAACGCCAGCGTGCTGACCGGCTCCAATGGCCGCTGGGACGAGAATATCGACGCCAGCCTCGGCGCCGAGCAAGGTTACTTGCGGGTGATGGCCAACAAATCCCGCTCCAACGATTATCAGGACGGCACCAATACACGCGTGCCGTCGCGCTGGGACAAGTGGAACGGCGATCTGGCGCTCGGCTGGACGCCGGACAACGATACGCTGCTGGAAGTGACCATGGGCCGCGGCAACGGCGAAGCGCGCTATGCCGGCCGCAGCATGGACGGTTCGCAGTTCAAGCGCGAAAGCCTGGGCATGCGGGTGGAAAAATACAACATCGGCGAGGTGCTGGATAAGCTGGAAGCGCAGGTCTACTACAACTACGCCAACCACGTGATGGACAACGTCACCCTGCGCTCGCCGGGCAGCGGTGGCATGGGGGGGCACGGCGGCCATGGCGGTATGAGCATGGGCGGTCACGGCGGGCACATGATGTCTTCCGGCATGACGATGCAGCTCGATCGCCGCACCGTCGGCGGCCGCGTGATGGGCACCTGGCAGTGGCAGGACGTGAAGCTTGAAAGCGGCCTGGACACGCAGACCAACACCCACCGCAGCATGAGCCGCGGCAGTTGGGAAAAAGACGCCCAGTTCAACAGCTACGGCGCCTTCAGTGAGCTGACCTGGTCCACCAGCGAGCAGGATAAACTGATCGGCGGCGCGCGTCTTGACCGCACCCTGGTGGAGAATTTCCGCAGCGGCAGCGATGGGGAGCGTTCAGACACCCTGCCTAGCGGCTTTATGCGTCTTGAGCATACGCTGGCCGACCTGCCGCTGATGTTGTATGCCGGCGTCGGTTATACCGAGCGCTTCCCGGATTACTGGGAGTTATTCTCGCCGAAGCTCGGCCCGAACGGCAGCAAAGATCCGTTCTCCAGCGTCAAGAGCGAGAAAACCACGCAGCTCGACATCGGCGCACAATACAACGGCAAGCGCTTCAACGGCTGGGTCTCCGCTTATGTGGGCCGCGTCGATGATTTCATCCTGTTCAAATACGATCCGCACAATGCGCGTCTCAGCCAGGCCGATAACGTCAACGCCAACATCATGGGCGGCGAAATGGGCATGGGTTACCAACTGAGCGAGCACTGGAAAACCGACGCCAGCCTGGCCTACTCCTGGGGTAAAAACACCAGCGACGGCCGCCCGCTGCCGCAGATCCCGCCGCTGGAGGCACGCTTGGGGCTGACCTATGAGTACGGCGACTGGAGCGGCACCGGTCTGTGGCGTCTGGTCAGCAGCCAGCACCGTGTGGCGATCAACGAAGGCAACGTGGTGGGCAAAGACTTTGCCGAAAGCGCCGGCTTCGGCGTGCTCTCCGCCAACGCCGCCTACAAGGTGAATAAAAACGTCAAGCTGAGCGCCGGTCTGGATAATATCCTGAACAAGACCTACAGCGAGCACCTTAACCTGGCGGGCAACAGCGCCTTCGGCTATTCGGCCAACAGCGCGGTGAATGAACCGGGCCGCACCCTGTGGGCCAAGGTTAACGTCACCTTCTAAGCCATCCACCGGGCGATGGGCAACCGTCGCCCGGTCATGCGATATGCGATCCGGTTCTTAGGATATGAGTTTTAAGTTTTTCCCATTCGGTTTAGCGGCGATTACTATCACCCTCAACGTAATCAACGATCCGGAGGGAATATGCAAAAGCTCACTCGTTTTCTGGCCCTGCTCGGCGAGCTGATGATCGAAAAAGCCGACGATGTCGCGCCACAGGCTACTCAGCCAGACGATCGCGACGACGCGTTGCCACCGCGCCTCGAACGCGGCGTTCCGCTGGCCGACCGCTTCCTGTTCATGTAATTTCCCGCGCTGTTTAACCCGCTTACACTGACCGCACGATATGTTCGCGCAGCCACCGGTGAGCGGGATCTCGATGCGATCGTTCGTGCCACAGCATGGTCATTTCAAACCCCGGCACCGCCAGCGGCGGCTCGAGTTGTTGCAATAAAGGCTGGTTGCGCACCAGCCGCTCCGGCAGCATCGCCACCAAATCGGACTGCGCCAGCACCGAGATCACGAAGAGAAAATGCGGCACGGAAAGCACCACGCGCCGCGTCAGCCCCACGTCCGCCAGCGCTTGGTCGGTGATGCCGTAGAAACCGGCGCCGTCCGGCGAAACCATCACCTGCTCCAATTCGCAAAATTGCGCCAGCGTCAGGTTTTCATGCAGTTTAGGATGGCCGACTCTGCCCACCAGCACATA
Source organism: Serratia bockelmannii (assembly GCF_051803255.1). Taxonomy (NCBI): domain Bacteria; kingdom Pseudomonadati; phylum Pseudomonadota; class Gammaproteobacteria; order Enterobacterales; family Yersiniaceae; genus Serratia; species Serratia bockelmannii. The sequence continues at coordinate 2,534,826 of NZ_CP196512.1, forward strand.
GCGTTCACTGAACAGCGTGCGCTGACGCAAACCGGGCGGCGCCCCTTCACGGGTGTGAAACGCCAGATCGATCTCTCCCTGTTCCGCCAGTTTGGCGATGCGTGACGGCGCGGTTTCCAGCACCGCCAGCCGGGTGCCGGGCGCCGCCGTGCGCAAACCGTTCAGCGCCGGCAGGACGATGGTGGATTCGCCGTAGTCGAAGGCGGCCACACGCCAGGTATCGGTCGCCACGGCGGGATCGAACGGCGTCGCCGGCGTTACCGCCAACTCAAGCGCCGCCAGCGCCTGGCGCAGCGGTTCCCGCAGCTGCTCCGCTCTGGCGGTAGGACGCATGCCGCGCGGGCCGGGCAACAGCAGCGGATCGTCAAAGATCGCCCGCAGTTTGGCGAGATGCACGCTGACCGCCGGCTGAGAGAAATTGAGCCGCTGCGCCGCGCGCGTAACGTTGTGCTCCGCCAGCAGCGCGTCGAGCGTCACCAGCAGATTGAGATCCAGCCGCCTTAAGTTATTCATGGTTATACCTGGGATAACGGTAATTCATTTCTAATATACCTTGTGACGTCCTAACCTGCAGCTCTCACACCAAGGAGAGTTGCTATGAATGTGCTGATTGTTTACGCCCACCCGGAGCCGCAGTCGCTGACCGGCTCACTGAAAAACTTCGCCGTTGAGCGCCTGACGCAGGCCGGTCATCAGGTACAGGTGTCCGATCTGTACGCCATGAAGTGGAAAGCGGCACTTGACGCCAACGACAGCCTGGAAGGTGCATCAGGGCCCCGTTTCGATCCTTCGTTGGATTCCCAGCGCGCGTTTGCCAACGGCGTGCAGAGCGCCGATATCGAACGGGAGCAGCAAAAATTGCGCTGGGCGGACGCGGTGCTGCTGCAGTTTCCGCTGTGGTGGTTCTCGATGCCGGCGATTCTGAAAGGCTGGTTCGAGCGTGTCTATGCCTATGGTTTTGCCTACGGCGTCGGTGAGCATTCCGACACCCATTGGGGCGACCGTTACGGCGAGGGGACGCTGGCGGGCAAACGGGCGATGCTGATCGTCACCGCCGGCGGCTGGGAATCCCATTACGCCCCGCGCGGCATTAACGGGCCGATCGACGATATCCTGTTTCCGATCCAGCACGGCATACTGCATTACCCGGGATTCGAGGTGTTACCGCCGTTTGTCACCTATCGTGCCGGAAAGACCGACGAGACGCGCTTCGCCGCCCTGTGTGAACAGCTCGGACAGCGGCTCGACAATCTGTGGCACACTGAGCCGATTCCGTTTCGGCGGCAGAACGCCGGTGACTACCTGATCCCGCAGCTGACGCTGAAAGCACATCTCGCGCCGGGGCAAGACGGTTTTAGCATTCACCTGAAATAGCGCGAACCGCTCCTCTTATCGCGGCGCTGACGCAGCGCCGCCCCCGAGGAGGAGTTTGGCGCCCAATCCCATCATGACCAAGCCCGTAAATCTCTGCTGCCACACCAACAACCGAGGATTGCGGGCGAGCCATTGCCCCACGGTGCCGGAGGCCATAGCGACAGAGCCCAGCGAAAGGATCCCGGCCAGCTTCTGAATGGAACCTAAAACGAGCAATTGCAACCAAACCGGCCCGGTTTCAGGGTTAACAAACTGCGGGAGGAAAGCAAACATGAACAGCAGCGACTTAGGGTTGGTCAGGCTGTTAATTGCCCCTTCTTTCACCGCCTGCCACCCGGTCATCATCCGGGGTTTCAGCACGGCATCGGAACGCTGCCGGCTTACCTTCAGCATTTTTATCCCCAGCCAGACCAGATAGGCGGCCCCAACCCAACGCAATACGTCCAACGCCAGCGGATAACTATGCAGCAGCGTGGCGAGGCCGAGCACCAGCATGGAAACCTGCACCATACCGGCGACAAAAACCATGCCGAAAACATTGAGCAGCGCGATGCGACGGCCTTGGCCGATACCCCGGGCCAGCGTGAGCATCATGTCCGGTCCGGGAGAGAGTTCCAGAAGGGTGAGTGCAACAAGAAAAGCAATAAACGTTTCGGCTGAAGGCATGGGGGTTATCACCGGCGAGTCAAAGGATACGGCAATCATATTCCTCCCCGGACATTCGCAACAGCACTATCAGGCGCATCCGGGGAGTGTCGTTAACTCAGGGCGGCGAGAAATGCCTGATAGCCTTGCGCGCTGCTATCCAATTCGTGGGATTGCAGCGGTTCCACCGTCCCGTCCGAAGCGGCTTCCTTGCCGTAAAAGGCAAAGAACGAGGCATAATCAGCCCGCACGTAATCGGCGGTCACTTCAAACGGCCGGAAGATTTCCTCCAGTGAGTAGCGATAACGCCCTTCACGCGCGTAATCTTCTGCGCGCACGCCCGCCGTGACCGCCAGCGCCAGTTTCTTGTTCTGCATCTTATAGCCGCTGCGGGAACCGTAGGCCCAGCCGTAGGTGAGCACGTCGTCCAGCCATTTTTTCAGCAGCGGCGGGCTGCTGAACCAGTAAATCGGGAACTGCAGCACGATGTTGTCATGCGCTTCAATCAACTGCTGTTCTTTGGCGACGTCGATCTGCCAGTCCGGGTAGACCTGATGCAATTCGTGCACGGTATACAGCGCCGGATAGCGTCGCAGTTTCTCCAGCCAACGTTTGTTGACCACCGAGTTCGCCATATCGGGATGTGTCACTACCACCAACGTTTTCATACTGATCTCTCCAGTCAGGTGTTTCGACGCATCTTAGGGTATGCTGACAGAATGTAAAATACGCACACTCACGACACATACTTACCCTGGAGAAAGTGTAAATGACCGCCGAATCCCACTGCAGCCCAACGGGCATCAGCCTTGAAGACACCGGCTATGGCTACACCCTGTCGGTGATCAACGGCAAATATAAAATGATAATTCTCTACTGGCTGGCGCTGTATAAGCCGGTATTGCGGTTCAACGAGCTGCAGCGCTGCATCGGCACCATTTCGTATAAAACGCTCAGTTCGACGCTGAAAGAGCTGGAAAAAGATCGCCTGGTGGTGAGAAAGGAGTATCCGCAGATCCCGCCCAAGGTGGAGTACAGCCTGTCCGAACGCGGGCGTTCGCTGATCCCGGTGATCGACATGATGTGTAACTGGGGGGAACAGCACCGGCCGGAACCGCCGGTGCCCTGAGGGGTTAGTTGTCCGCCGCCGCTGAGGTTGCCGGAGCGGGATCGTCGTGCTCAACCAACGCGTCCGCCGGCCGGCACTGGCGCAGCGTGCGTACGCTGAAAGCCACCAGCACGCCCAACAAGGCGGCGAATGCACCAAACGACAGCACGCTCATCAACGGGGTGAATACCCTGCCCAGTACGCCGAGCCCCAGCGCACCGATCGAGTCGCCGGTCACGTCCTGCGCGGTGCCCAGGCTGTTCACCCGCCCAAGCAAATGATCCGGCGTGTTGCTCTGGATCAGCATGAACTGCAGAAGTGAGGCGATAGCGTTGGCGTAGCCGTAGCACACCAGCGCCAGCAGCGCCGGCGCCAGGTGGCTGAACAGCCCCAGTGACGCGATGGCGGTGAACGCGACGATAGCGGCGATCAGGATCAGCACGCCAGGGCGAGCGTATCGCCCCACCCAGCCGCTGGTCAGCGCGCCCAGCATCGCACCGAGCGGCACCGCGGAGTACATCAGGCCGATAGAGGACGCGCCAACGTGGTAAGCGTCCTGCGCCAGCGCCGGGAACAGCACCCTGACGGCGCCGACGATGCTCATCAGCATCCCCAGCAGCACCACCGAGCCGACCACCTTATTGCGCCAGACAAACTGGAAGCCGCTGGCGAGCGCACGCAGCGGGTGTTCCGGCTCCTGCTGCTGCGGCAGCAGCGTCGGCAAGCGCACCAGCGGGACCAGGGTGCCCAGCGTCCCTGCCGCCGCGACGGCGAAGGCGAGACCGACACCCCCGAACACGATGATAATCCCGCCCAGCGCCGGTGCGAGGATCGCGCCGATGCGCACCGTCACCATGCTCAAGGCCCCTGCCGCCGCCAGGTTTTCACGCCCGACCAGCAGCGGGATCACCGCCATCAGCGCCGTCATACCCAGCGCGCCGAAGAAGCCGTCCCAGGCCGCCAGCAGGTAGAGCGCCCACAGCGACGGTGCCGGGGCGAAGGCGTTCAGGCTCAGGGCGACAAAGCCCAGCCCGCAGGTGCCGCGCGCAAACAGGATCAGCTTGCGGCGATCGTAGCGATCGGCAAGCACCCCGCCCAGCATCAGGCCGATAAACATACCTACGCCGTCCAGCGCCACCGCCACGCCCACCTGCAACGTGGATCCGGTCATCGCCTGGATCTGAATCGGCACCCCCACCGCCAACATGCCGAGGGAAAACACCGACAGCATGCGGGCGCAGAAAATCGCGCGAAAATGCGCATTGCTTCTCAGTAAACTGAAATCAAGAAAAAAAGAAGGTCTGGCCATAGTGTCCTGCATGTCATGTTTTAGTGCGGGCCGGGACGCACGCCCCCCGGCCCGGTTGCGTTATACCAAGCCGTATTGCCGCGTCAGCAGCGAATGCAACAGCGGCCCAAGCGTCTCCAGCGAGGCCGGCGACAGAATGTCCGCGTGTTCGCAGCGCTGATGATGGCAGATCAATCCATCCAGATACGGCGCCCACACGGCGTCGATATCCATCTCCGGCGGTAGCGTCTGGTCGGCGACAAACAGCGTTGCCGTGCCGTGGAAGCGCCGGCTGCGCGCCTGAGACAGAATGCGCACCGCATCGCGGTAGTTGGCGACGATGCTGTCGAACATCGCCGCCTTCTCCGCCATCAGCGCCGGATCGCCATGATCTTCCGCCATAAACTCGGCCTGCTCCTGCGCCACCTCTTTCTGCGCGTCTTCCTCGCTGGGGCCGGTCCAATCCTGGCCTTCCGGCGGATAGGTATCCAGCATGCCGAGGAACGCCACCTCTTCGCCCTGCTGCTGCAGGCGCGCGGCCATCGAGTGCGCCAGCGTGCCGCCGAGCGAATAGCCCAGCAGGTAGTAAGGCCCCTGCGGCTGCAGGCGGCGCAGATTGGCCAGATGACGATCGACCATCTGCTCAATGTCCTCGCAGGTGGCGATAGCGCCATCCGGCCTTGGCGACTGTAGGCCGATGATCGGGTAGTTCCCCGGCAGATAACGGCTCAGCCCCGAGTACTGCCAGGCGAAACCGGAAGCCGGATGCAGGCAGAACAGCGCGGGGCCTTGACCCGCCCGCAGCTGCAGGCACTCGCCGACGCCACGGCTCTCGGCCGAGTTGGCGGCCTGCGCGTCATCGAGCAGGTGCGCCATCTTCTCTAGGCTACGGGCAAACATGATCTGCCCGACGCTCAGTGGCCGAGGGACGCGCCGACGCAGCTCCGCCGCCAGACGCATCGCCAGCAGCGAATGGCCGCCCAGCGCGAAGAAGTCGTCGTCGGCATACACCGTCTCACGCCCCAGCAGTTCCCCGAACAGCGCTGCCAGCAGGCGCTCGCTGTCGCTCTCCGGCGTGCGGCCGCTCTGGTGGCTCAGCTGCGGCCGTGGCAATGCCTTGCGATCCAGTTTTCCGCTGGCACTGAGCGGGAAGCTGTCGGTCATGACATAGCTGACCGGCATCATGTGCGCCGGCAAACGTTGCTCCAGCGCCTGATGCAGTGCGCCGGTATCCAGCGTCACGCCCGGTTGGGCGATCAGCCAGGCAACCAGCTGGCGCATATCGGCCCCGCCCAGCCCCGTCGCGCCCTCGCCCAGTTCGATGGCGTGCACCGCCGCTTGCGCTACCCCCGGCTGTGCCAGCAGCGCCTGCTCGATTTCACCCAGCTCGATACGCTGGCCACGGATCTTCAGCTGATCGTCGCTGCGGCCCAAATACTCGACGCTGCCGTCTTCCAGCCAGCGGGCGATATCGCCGGTGCGATACATGCGCGCGCCGTTGCCGGCGGGATCGGCGACAAACCGCTGCGCCGTCAATCCCGGCCGATGCAGATAGCCGTCGGCCAGCTGAATGCCGCGCAGGTAGAGATCGCCGGCGCAGCCGACGGGCACCGGCCGCAGCATGGCGTCGAGAATGCTCAGTTGGGTGTTCCAGACCGGTTTGCCGATCGGCACGCCGGCGCCGTTCACCGCCGCCAATGCCGCGCCGGACGCCGGTTGATAGGTGACATCGACCGCCGCCTCCGTCGGGCCATACAGGTTGTGCAGCGGTGTGGTAACCAACGCCTGATAGCGGGAAGCCAGTTCACACGACAGCGCTTCGCCGCTGCAGAACACGCGTTTCAGGCTGGCGGCGGCGCGCTGTGGCGCCCGCTCGTTCAAGGCCTCCACCCAGATAGCCAACATGGATGGAACGAAATGCAGCGTGGTCACCCCATAGTCGTCAATCAACGTCGTCAGCGCCTGCGGATCGCGGTGCGCCTCCGGCGGCGCCATCACCAGACGCGCGCCGACCATCAGCGGCCAGAAGAACTCCCAGACGGAAACGTCGAAGCTGCACGGCGTTTTCTGCAAGACCACGTCCTGCGCATCGAGCGCATACTCGTGCTGCATCCAGAACAGGCGGTTGACGATCGCCCGGTGGTTCACCACCACGCCTTTCGGTCGCCCGGTAGACCCGGAGGTATACAGCACGTAGGCGGGATAATCGCCGTTCCCCGCCGGTGGGCGCGGCGCCGGTTCGCGCCCGCTGTCGTCCAGCACATCGAACCGCAGCGTCGGCGCCAGTGCGGCAAAGCGGGCGTCCAACGCGCTTTCGGTGATAATCAACCGTGGTTTGGCGTCCTCCACCATGTAGGCCAACCGCTCGTCCGGGTAGCCGGTGTCCAGCGGCAACCAGGCGGCGCCGGTCTGCACAATCGCCGTCAGCGCCAGGCTGAGGCGCACGGAGCGTGGTAACGCCACCGCGACAATATCGCCCGGCTGAATGCCGGCCGCCGTCAGCCGCTCGGCCAACAGCGCGGCCTGGCGCTGCATGTCACGGTAGCTGAGGCTGTGCCCGGCATCCTGCAGCGCGATGCGTTCCGGCGTGCGCCGCGCTTGATCGGCGATCGCCTGATGCAAGGTGGTGTCCGCCACCGCCTGTCCGGTGCAGTTGACCGCCGCGATCAGCGCCTGCTCCTGCGGGATTTGCAACTGCCAGCGCGGCAGCGGCAGATCCGGCTGGGCGATCCACTGTTGCAGCAGTGCCATCAGCCGCGCGGCGAAGCGCTCAGGCTGCGGCACCGAGGCGCGGTACTCCATCAGCAGGCGCAGACGTTCGCCCGGCAGCACCAACAGCGTCAGCGGATAGTGGGTATAGCCTTTGTTGCGGATGGCGTCGCAGCGCAAGGAACCTGCGCCGCCCAGCAGAGCGTCGTTGTCCGGGTAGTTCTCTACCACCAACAACGTATCGAACAGCGTGCCCGCGCCGGCCAGATGCTGGATCTCCCCCAACCCCAAATCGTCGTGCTCCAGCAGTTCAATCTGCCGGTGCTGCAGTTCGGTCAGCTGTTCCGTCAACGAACGGTCATGCTGCAGACGAACCCGCACCGGCAGCGTGTTGCTGAATAGGCCAACGTGTTCCTCGACCCATTCTATCTGGCCAAAGCGGCCGGAAACCGGCGAGCCGAACACCACGTCCTGATGGCCGCAATAGCTGGCCAGCTGCAGCGCCCAAATGCCCTGCATCACGGTATTGAGCGTCAACCCGCGTTCGCGGCACAGGGTCAGCAAGCGTCTTTCCTCGGCCGGCGGCAGCGTCATTTCCAGCTCATGCACGCGATCGTCCTGCACTTCACCGAACAGCAACGTTGGGCGCACATCCTGCAGCCTCTCACGCCAGATGCGGCGCGAAGCTTCAGCATCCCGCGCGGTCAGGCGGCGCACGATATCGGCGTAGTTCGAACGCAGCGTCGGCAGCGCCTGCTCGCCTTCACGCAAGGCCAGCATCAGATCGTTGAGCACCACCGGCGTCGACCAGCCGTCGACGATCAAGTGATGGGCATTGAGGAACAGCGTGTGGCGTCCGCTATCGCCGTGTTTGACCCACAGCGCATGCAGCATCGCGCCCGGCTGGTTGAACAGATCGCGCTGCAGCTCTTTCTGCTCCAGCTCATTCAGCGCCTGCATTTCTTGCTCTTCGGACAGCGGCGGCAGCCTGTGGCTGTCCAGCGGCCAATGGCTTTCCTGCGGTATCAGCTGCAGCGGTTCGCCCTCGCGGTTGAATCGGGCGGCCAGCTGCGGATGGCGGCGGATCACCGCATCCAGCGCCTGCTGAAGGCGATGTGCGTCCAATTCTCCGCAAAGGCTCAGGCGCGTCAGCGAGTTATAGCTGCCGCCCTGCTGCGCCGTCTGCGCATGGAACAGCAGGCCGTGTTGCAACGGCAACAGCGGCAGCGCCGCGGCTAACGGTCCGCACTCCCGCTCCCAGGCGCGCACCGCCTCATCGTCGGCGCCCGGCTGGGCGATCTCGGCCGCCACCAACGTTGCCGCCGCGCGATCGGGATGCCGTTCGGCAAATTCGCACAGTGCACGCACCGCTTGCTCGATGTCGCTGTGCAGCTGCGTAATGTCGCTCTCGCTGAAAATCCCCTCCAGCCAGCTCCAGTTGATCGCCAGGCAGGCGCCGTCGCGCCGCTCTTCGACAAAAATATTCACCTCCAGGCCATACGACAGCGCCTGCTGCGCATCCTGCGCCACGGCGAAGGCGTCGCGGAAGCGGGTTTGGCTGCGTTGCGGCGCCCAGTTCCCCTCGTCCTGGCTGAAGCGCCCGAGGTAGTTGAATAAAATCTCCGGCGCATTGCGCTGCGCCAGCGCCGCCAGTTCGTCACGCCGCGGATGCAGATAACGCAGCTGGCCGTAACCGATGCCGCGATCGGCTACCGCACGCGTCGCCCGTTTCACCGCGCGCACGGCCTCATTGTGCTCAGCGTCATGCAGTTCGATGCGCAGCGGATACTCCGCCGTCAGCCAGCCGACGGTGCGGGCCAGATCGAGGCCGTCGTCCAGTTCGGCGCGGCCGTGCGACTCCAGAGAGAAACGCAGCGAAGCGGCCTGGAAACGCTGGCGACAGGCCTGAGCCAGCGCGCACAGCATGATCTCTTCAACCTGGGCGCGATAGTTCTGCGGCAAGGTGCCGAGCAACGCGGCGGTCAGCCGGCTGTCGATCAGCGTGCGCCGTTCGTTCACCGAGGCGAGGCGATCGGTCTGCGGATCCAGCGCGCGCCGGCCCAAACGCGGCACGTCGTCCGCCAGCATCTGCCGCCAGAACGGCAGCTCGGCTTCGCGACGTTCGACGTCGGCTCGTAGGCGTGCAGACCACTCATAGAGCGAAGTTTCTTCCGGCGGCAGCGTGATCGGCTGCCCCTGCATGGCGCCGTCGGCCACTTGACGCAGTTCGTCGAGCAGGATGCGCCAGGAAACGCCGTCGACCACCAGGTGGTGGATCGCCAGCACCAGCCCCAGGCTCTGCCCGTCACGCTGCAACAGGATGGCCTGCATCATGGCGCCGGCCGCCGGATCGAGAAGGTCAAGTGCGGCATCAAATGCCTGTTCCGCCGCTAATTCCAGCTCACCGGACACGGTATTAACCTGCATCAGTTCACCGGCGGCGGCAGTTTCAACCACCAACTGACCGTCGCGGATCCGCGCGCCCAGCGCCGGGTGTGCCGTGCGCAGCTGTTCCAACGCATCACGCAGCTGTTGCGGCTGCAGCTCGGCAGGTACGCGCAGGAAAACGCCGTGCGCGAAGCGGCGATGCATATCGCCCGTCTCGGCAAACCAGTGCAGGATCGGCAGCCCGTCGATCGGGCCTTGCTGCACGCTGCGTGCAGCCTGAGAGTCTACGACCAGCGGCTGCATCGCCTGCGCCATGCGTGCGGGGGTGTGCAGCGCGAAGATCTCGCGCGGCCGCAGCAGATAGCCTTTGCGCCGCAGGGCGGTGCCCAACCCCATCGCCGAGATGCTGTCGCCGCCAAGCGCGAAGAAATCGTCGTCGGCGCCGACGCGCTCCATCCCCAGCAGCTGCGCCATGGCGCCGCAAATCAGCCTTTCCTGTTCGGTGGCCGGCTCGCGAATGCTTTGCGCCAGCGTTTCCTGCGGTTTGGGCAGCGCCTGACGGTCAATCTTGCCGTTGACGTTAAGCGGCAGCTCCGGCATCACCACCAGGATCGCCGGCACCATATAATCCGGCAGACGCTGCGCCAATTGCCCCAGCAGCTCGCTTTGCAACGTTGGCGAAGCGCGACGCGCGTCATCCTGCACCGAGCAGTAACCGATCAAACGATAGGTGGCGCCGATCGGCTCGGCGATCACCACCGCCCGCCCCACGTCCGGCAAGGCGGCCAAGGCGCTTTCCACCTCACCCAGCTCGACGCGGAAGCCGCGCACCTTGATTTGGTGATCGGTACGGCCAATGAATACCAGCTGACCCTCCGCGCTCCAGCGCATCAGATCGCCGCTGCGGTACATCACCTCGCCTTCGGCGAACGGGTTGGCGACAAAGCGCGCCGCCGTCAGATCCGGACGCCGCAGGTAACCGCGCGCGATGCCTTTGCCGGAAATGTACAGCTCGCCCGCCGCGCCGATCGGCACCGGCTGCAGCCGGCTGTCGAGCAGCCAGACGGCGGTATTGGCGAGGGGGCGACCGATCACCGGCTGATCGGCGGCCGTGACCGGCGCGCCCAGGGTATCGACGGTGTATTCGGACGGGCCGTAATAGTTGTGGATCTCCACCTCCGGATGCTGCTGCATCAGGTTCCACAGCGTCGGCGTCGCCGCCTCACCGCCGATCATCACGAACGACGGCAGCGGGAACTGCCCCTTCAGCAGGCCGCAGTCCACCAGTTGCGAGAAGAATGACGGCGTGATGTCCAGCAGATCGATCGGCGTCTGTTGGGTTTGTTCCAGCAGCGCCCAGGGGTCGCGGCGCAGCTCCTCGTCGAAGATAACCAGTTCGCTGCCCATCATCATGCAGAACAGCGGTTCCCAGGAGGAGTCGAAAGAAAACGAGGCGGTATGGCCGGCACGCAAGCGGCGCGCGTGGCGAGCCTGGAATTTTTCGATCGCCGGGCCGAACAGAGAGGCCTGGTGCGACAGGAACAGGTTCAGCAGCCCGCGATGCGTGGACATGACGCCCTTGGGTTTGCCGGTCGAGCCGGAGGTGTAAATCATGTAGGCGAGATGCGCCTCGCTCAGCGGCATGCGCCGCTCGTCGTCCGTTATCGGCGTGGCCTCGGCAGCCGCGCAGCGCGCCAGGCACGCTGCGTCGTCCAGGCACAATACTTGTGGCAGGTCCGGCATGTTGGTCAGCGTGGCGCGGTGGGTCAGCAACATTACCGGCCGCGCGTCGTCGCACATCAGCGCCAAACGTTCACGCGGATAGTCCAGATCGAGCGGCATATAGGCCGCGCCGCTGGCCAACACGCCGAACAGCGCGACCAGCGTGTCCACCGAGCGCGGAATGCCGATGGCCACCACGTCTTCGGCGCCGATGCCGCTGTCGATCAGCACGCGCCCCAGCTGCATCACCCGTTCGGAGAGCTGCCGGTAGCTGAGGCGCTCGTCGCCGCAGGCCACCGCTAACGCCTCGGGCTGGTGCTCAACCTGGCGCTGGAATGCATCCATGATTGACACCATGCCCGTTGGCGGCGTCAGATCGGCGCCGCGCCCCCAGGCCGCGAGTTGCCTTAGCTCCCCTTCGCCGATCAACGCCAGTTGACCGTTCGGCTGGTGCGGCTGCCGCGCCAGCTGCTGCAGCCAATGGCCGATGCGCTCCGCGTGATGATGCAAGCTGCGCGGCGAGTATTTGGCCGGGTTGGCCACCAAAGACAGCGTCAGCACGCCGTTGCGAAAGCCGATCTCAAACTCCAGGTCATCAACCGGCCCCATCGCCAGCGTATGGGTAACGGCCGCCTGGCCGTCAAACGACAAGGCGCTGTGGTAGACCTTGACGTTGATCACCGGCCCGTACAGTTCCTGATGGCCACCGACCAGGCCGAGATCGCGCTTGATCTGCTCCGCCTCATAGCGTTGATGGCGGCGCGCCTGTTTGATCTCCGCCACGGTGGCCTGGCAGACGTCCGCCAGCGACAGTTCCGGCGTCACGTTCAGCAGCAGCGGCAGCACGTTGACCACCGGGCCGACCGCCGCCAGTGCCTGCGACCCCATCCGGCGCATGAAAGGAAAACCGACTGAAAAACGGGTTTCACCGCTCATGCGCGCCAGATACATGGCCAGCGCCGCCGTGACGATGTCGGCCGGTTGCAGCGCCTGCAGCGCGTCGTCGCGCAGCGCTTCGTCAAACAGTGACTCCGGCAGCACCAGCACCTGTTTGAGCGGCCGGGCGCCCGGTTCAACCTCCCGGCTTTCCGTCGATAATGACAGCGGCGACGGCAGTTCGTGCAGATGCTGGCGCCAGAATTCGGCCGCCCGCTGGCGTGCGGCGGACGTTTGCCATTGCTGAAACTCTTCCACTACCTTGCCGAACGGGGTAAACGGCGAAGCCGCGGGCGACAGCCCGTGGCGCAGCGCGCGATAGATATCGGCGATCCGGCGGGTGATGGCTTCGAAACTGAAGCCGTCCAGGGTCAGATGATGAAAGCGCTGGTACCAAAACCAACGATCGGCGCTGACGCGGATTATCGCATGGCGATAAAGCGACCGTTCGCCGTCCGCAGGCAAATCCTGCGCCAGATCGTCGTTCATCAGCGCCAGCGCCGCCTGTTCGGCGTCCGGCTGCGCGCTGAAATCGAACCACTCCGGCGCCTGTACGCGCGCAGGGTCGGCTATCAACGGGAGACGCTGCACCGGCTGGCCGTCCTGCGCCTCAAAGAACCGCGCCTGAACCGTATCCGCTTCGGCCAGCCCCTGACGGATCGCGCGCTCCAGCGCCGAACGATCGATTGCGCCGTGCAATTCGGTGTAGTGCGCCACGGCGAAGCTGTTGCGCCGCAGCGCGATTTGGTCGGCGATCCAGATCCCCGGTTGCGCCGCAACCAGCGGATAATCCCGATACTCGACCTGAGTATCCGGTAAAGAAAGCGTTTCTGACATGGTGTCTGTCCTTTCCCTCAAACGGAATGTATCGATGTGGCTGTGCGGCGATTAACGCGGCGCATCCGCCGCTTTCAGCGCCGCCGGCCGCATGTCCTGCCAGTGCGTTTCGATGTAGTCGATGCATTCGCCGCGCGACGCCGGCCCCATCAGCACGCGCCACCCCTGCGGCGTATCGGCAAACTGCGGCCACAGCGAGTACTGCTGTTGCGCGTTGATCAGCACGGAGAAACGGAGATTTTCGTCATCGAACGGGTTTTGTTGTTCCTGAGTCATTTGCCTTACCTGTCTGTCAAAATGTGGGATTACTTCATTGCGGAAAGCAGCTGGCGCACGCCGTCCACCAGGCCACCGCGCCAGCAGAGCGCATCGTGCCCGCCGGAAAACACGCGGTATTCGGCGCGGTGCCCTGCCGCTGCCAGAGCCTGATGCATCTGGCGATTAACGAATTCGATGTCCGCCTCCCGATCGCCGGCTTGCTGAATCACGGTGAGCTTGGGCGCCGCCGGGTTGCGTTGCCGAACCTGGCGTATCAGCCAGCCTTCTTCCAGCTCGTGGCGTTTTTCGAACTGGGTAACGAATTGCACCGTAGGCCACCAGAAGGAGCCGGACTGGCTCAGCACGTGGCCGAAGCGCTCTGGCCAGTGCAACCCGGCATATAACGCCGCCAGCCCGCCGTAGCTCTGGCCGGCGACGACGGTGCGCGCCCCTGCCTCGCTGAACGGTTCGCGCCGCTGCGCCTGCGGCAACAGTTCGTCGATCACCGCCTGCCAAAACGCGGCGTTGCAAGGCAGCTCGTTTTCCCGGTGTTCGCCGTCGATCGCATCGATCAGCAGCCAACATGCGGCCGGCAGGTGCCCTTGTGCGGTTTCGTGCTCGATCACCGGCAACAGCGCGTGCTTTTCGATCCAGTTTTGGCCATCGAGCAGCAGCACCAGCGGGCGATTCGCTTTCATCGCCGCGTCGCCGCTGGCATACAGCCAAACTCGCCGCTGGTTATCCAGCCGTTCGCTCTGCCACTGGAAAAGCTGCAGCCGCGCCTCCTCCAGTGGCCGATCGACGGCCTGCCAGGCGCTTTGATCGTCGGCATCCGGCCCTTGCGCCAGGGATACGGGCCGCGGGCGATGAGACGGTCCCAACGAGAGACGATTCAGCGGATCGGCAATCGCCAACGGGAACAGCGATACCCACCAGGCACGCTGCTGGCGGTCGCGCAACGTTTCGTCGTCGCTGAATGCGGGGGGAAGATCCCGGTCGGTAATGGGGATCAGGCTGTAGCTACCGCGCCAGCGGCGATCGACTACGGCCGAGCCGTACCAAACGTCGGTGCCGGGGAGCCGGGTCAGGCCGCTGGGGGACGTGCTGTGGTGATCGGTAATGCCGTTGATATCGGCGTAAACGCGGCATATCGGCGAGTGCCGTTCATCGCCGGCGGGATCGCGCCATAGCCAGGTCATTTTGACGTGACTGTCATCGTGCGGTTCGACGACAGGCGTGCCCTGAGCGGCAACCTTCTGCCACCACGCGGATTGCCCTGCCGCCTCTTCACGCAGCCACTGCGCCGCCAATCCATCACGACCGTTTTCTGGCCTCTTTTCCGGCAAAAACTCCATAGCGCCCCTTACATAACATGAGTGTCTTTTACAAAACCTGACAATCGTATTGATACTCATTATCATTTTCAATACTATTTGTCGGATTTTTACCGTCGTGCAAACACGACGTCTCCACGTCGACGGGACAAGACCGCTTGTCGGCATTTCGGGGTTTATCAGGGTGGCATGACACACAAAAGTAGGTATTCAGGAGAGATAATGAAGATTAAAAACAAAGGGATAGAAAACGCGAACGCGGAGGCGATGTCCGCCAAGCGTCTGTTGCTGGGATCGGCGCTGGCCTTACTGCCCTTCGCGCCACACGCGTCCGCCGCAGCGGACGAGACGATTCTGGTGACCGCCGACGCACAAAACAGCGTGACCGCACCGGCCAAAGGGATCGTCGCTAAAGAGAGCGCCGCTGGCACCAAGACCGCCACCGCTCTGCGTAAGACGCCGCAGGCCATCTCGGTGGTCACGCGCGAGCAGATGAACGACCAGGAGCCGGCGTCGGTCGCCGACGCATTGAACTACACCAGCGGGGTGATCACCACCTACCGCGGCAACTCCAACCGCAATGACGAAGTGATCAGCCGCGGCTTCCGTTATGCGCCCAAGCTGCTCGACGGCCTGCACTTTGGCCTCTCGAGCCAAAATGGCGGCGCCGGGCAGATCGATCCCTGGCTGCTGGAGCGCGTGGAGATGGTGCACGGCCCGGCCGGCGTGCTGTACGGCCAGGTCAGCCCCGGCGGCGTGGTGGTGATGACCAGCAAGCGCCCTACCGCCCAGAGCATTCACGAGGTGAAATTCAGCACCGGCAACCGCCATCTGGCGGAAACGGCGTTTGATTTTGGCGGCAAGCTCAATGACGACAACACCCTGTTCTATCGCCTGAACGGTATCGCCCGAACCGAACATGAGTTTGTCAAAGACAGCAAGCAGCAACGGGTGGCCATCGCCCCGGCCTTCACCTGGCTGCCGAACGAAGATACCAGCTTTACGCTGTTGACCAGCTACCAGAACGATCCGAAAGCCGGATCGCGTAACTTCCTGCCGCGTTCCGGCACGCTGTTCCCGACCAGCGCGGGCTACGTGCCTTACGACTTCAACGTCAGCGAACCCAGCTTCAACAAGTCGCGGCGCGAACAGGCGTCGATCGGCTACAGCCTCGAGCATAACTTCAGCGATGCGCTGTCGTTTACCCAGAACCTGCGCTTCACCCACCGTGATGAAGACTATAAATATCTGGTTTATAACGTAAACTCGACGGTCAACGACCACACCGTCACCCGCATGGCGCAGCATGAAACGCAGATGACCAACGAGTTTGGCGTGGATAACCAGCTGAAGGGTTTGTTCGACACCGGCGAGGTGAAGCACACGGTGCTGGGCGGGTTAGATTACCGCTACAGCCATATCGATTCGAAGATGTATCGCGATCGCGGTAACGATTACCCGATCGACTGGGCCAACCCGGTTCGCCCCAGCATCGATGGCAGCACGTTGGCGCTGGCTTCCAGCGATTTGAAGACGCTGAATCAGGTCGGGGTGTATCTGCAGGACCAGTTGGAGTGGAATAACTGGAACCTGCTGCTGTCCGGCCGTCAGGACTGGTCGCAGGTCAACACCCGCGATCGCACCAGCGGCGGCAAAGAGCAGACCTATAACGATGCCCAGTTCACCGGCCGCGCGGGCCTGCTCTACGCCTTCGACAACGGCATTTCACCGTATGTCAGCTACAGTACCTCGTTCGATCCTAACCTGTACCCAAGTGCCGCGGGCGCCGATCCGCTCAAGCCGACCACCGGCAAACAAACCGAGGTGGGCGTGAAGTACCAGATCCCGGGCGGCAATACCCTGCTGACCCTCTCCTGGTTCGACATTACCCAGCGCAATGTGGCGTCCTATAACCGCCTCACCTCCGCCTACGAGCAGATCGGTGAGGTGAAATCCAAAGGGATTGAGGCGGAAGTGCACGCTCAGCCTACGCCGGAGATCACGCTGACCGCCGCTTATACCTACACCGACGTAGTGACCAAAGACTCCAACTCGGCGGATGAAATTGGCCACAGCCCGGCGGGCATCCCGCGCCACGCGGCCTCCGCCTGGGGCAGCTACAGCGTCCTGAGCGGTGCGCTGAACGGCCTGACCGTCGGCAGCGGCGTGCGTTACATCGGCGATGCGCCGGCCGACGCCACCGGCCAGTACGACGTGCCGCACTACACGCTGTACGATGCCATGGTGAAATATGACCTCGGCCAGGCTTCGTCGGCGCTGCGCGGTGCGGCGCTCCAGCTCAACGTGCAGAACCTGACGGACAAGAAATACGTCTCATCCTGCAGCGGCGAGTACGCCTGCTTCTACGGCAGCGGCCGCAGCATCATCGCTTCGGTCAACTACCGCTGGTAACAAAAAGGGGTGGCCAACATCGTAATGTTTGTCAGTTAGCGTTTTTCTGAAGGTATTGATGACGTTTTCGGGCGATAAATGAAAATGAGCAAGGGGCCGTAAGATGCTGCCCCTTGCAACCCACGCCTTTGTCCAATCCCCATGCCGCACGCGGGTTAACTCGTGCGGCATGGTCATCAGGCGTTACGCCCCGCCATCACGCCGCCATCGATATCCCAGATAGCGCCGGTCACCCAGCCAGTCTTGTCAGAAAGCAGGAAAGTGATGGTTTCCGCGATGTCGACCGGTGAACCCACGCGTCCGATCGGATGAAAGCTGTCGAAGCTGTTCATCACATCCTTCACGTCGTCTTTCGGAATGAAGCCCTCATAAATCGGCGTGTGAACGACAGCTGGAGAAACCGCATTCACACGGATCCCTTTTTCACCCAGTTCAATAGCCAGGTTTTTGGTCAGCGCGTGCAGACCGGCTTTGGCCATTGAGTAGGCTGAAGACGGTGTGGCACCGATGGCCTGTCGTGCCCACATAGAGCCAATATTGACGATAGCGCCTTTGATATCGGCCTCGACCATATTGCGCACTACGTCGCGGGTGATAAAAAACGTGGCGCGGTTAATGCTCATGTACATGTCATAGTCTGACGCTTCATGTTCTGTAAACGGTTTCGGGAAGAACACGCCAGCCGCATTGACCAGCAGGCTGATATCTTTGTGTTCGGCGTTAATGATGTTCACTACATGCTGCAGACCTTCTTCTTTCATAAGGTCTGCAACGATGACGGAAACCTGGCCGTCTGCAGCCAGCGCCTGACGGGCCTGCTCGGCTTTGTCCTGACGATGGCCAACAAGCACCACGCTGCCGCCGCTTTTCAGGACCCGCTTCGCCGTTTCGAAGCCCATACCGCTTGTACCGCCGACCACTAACAGTTTTTTGCCAGCAAAAGATGTATTCATCGCTAACCTCTTTACATTCATCTGGTTGTCATTAATAAGAAGCCTGGCTTCTCATCGTGTGAAACCAGATTGCCACCCTGAAAACCGATTGACGACTGAGAAGAAATTGCGACACAGGAAAGAAAATCTTTCTCGCCGGCGTATACTGAGGAAAAGAATGAATCAGGATGATCACAATGCGATCGTTAAACCGACTTAAATGGCTGCACGCTTTTGAAGCCACCGCCAGGCATGGCAGTTTTACCGGCGCGGCACAGGAGCTGGGTGTCACACCCGCCGCCGTAGGTCAGTTGGTCCGTTCGCTGGAAGACTGGGTCGGACACCCGCTTCTTCACCGCACCCGCTCCGGCAAGGAGCGACTGACGCTGGTAGACGAAGCGCAGGAGGCCCTACAAGATATCACTCAAGGTCTCGATAAACTGGAAACCGGTTTAAGTAAGCTTCGTGGTCGCCGGTCACGCTCGGTGGTCGTGGTGACGGCGTCCCAGGTACTGATGATGAACTGGCTGATGGACCGCCTGAACCGGTTTGCGGAAACGCATGAGAATATCGATCTGCGGCTTAACGTCACGGAAAAGCTGATGGACGTGTCGTATGGCGAGGCAGATATCGGCATTCGCTGTGGACAGGGAGAGTGGCCCGGCGTGAGTAAAACCTGGCTAATGGATGAGGAAGCCGTGCTGGTCTGCAGTCCACGCCTGGCTCCCCCCGAGAAAATGGCCTGCAGTGAATGGCTCGCCACGCAAAAACTCATTCACGATGACACGCCACATCCTGGTGCGGATTTTCCATCATGGGGTGATGTATTGAGAGCGGTCGGTGCGCCCGAAACGCGGGAAAGCGGGCTGCATATCAATTCTACTTCAGCAGTGATCCTGTCGGCGCTGAGCGGCAGGGGCGTGGCCATCGTTCGAAACGCTCTGGTAAAGCAGCTTATCGAGAACGGGCAGTTGGTTCATCTCCATCCCGACCATCGCTGGCCACTTAGATGGTCCTACTATCTGGTCACCCCGCAGCAACATGTCATGCGTGATGAAGTGAAAATTTTCCACGACTGGCTTCTTCAGGACGTCGTCTCAGACCGTTCATAAACGATCATCGCAGCTATTGCGCTACCTCGGCATTCGCCCTGGGGCGTCGTGCCCTTTCCCGCCGCCTTTACTCCTGCTTCAATTCCCGCAAGTGCTTGTACACCGTGGCGCGCCCCATCGACAGCACGTTGGCGATGTAGTCCGCGGCGCTTTTGGCCTTGAACGCGCCCTGATGGTAGAGATCGCTGACCAGTCGCCGTTTTTGTTCGCGGCTCAGCGCGCCGAGCGCGGCGTTTTCGCGCCGCAGCCAATCGTGCAGGAAAGTGTTGATCTTCTCCTGCCAGTCGTCTTTGAACAGCTCTTGTGGCTGAGGTTGCAATCGCGTGACCGACAGGAACATGTCCAGCGCGTTGCGGGCGTCCTCGAACATCGCGGTGCTCAGGTTGATGCACAGCAGATAGCTGGGCTTGCCCTGTTCGTCGCGTGCGGCAATGCTCACCGAACGCATCTTTTTGCCGTCCCAGTTCAGCTTCTCATAGGGGCCGGTCACGCCGGCGCCGCCATCGAGCTCGAAGTCTTCCAGCCCGGCGTCGTCGCCCGGTTTACGCTTCGACAGGTTGTTCGCCAGATAGGCAATCTTGTTGGTGGCCAGATCGTGGATCACCACTTCCGCATTCGGGAAAAACAGCGCCGCGATGCCGTCAGCGACCGAGCGCAAAAGTTCGAGTTGAGAAGAAGAGTTCGGCACGCTGGGGGTCTCCGTATGGCCCGGTTTGGTTTGCTGTTCAGCCGCTTAGCATACCGCAGTTGCCGCCGCTTGCCGAGTGGAGCGGCGGCAAGCGGCGTATCCTTCGCCGGTTATTCCGCCTCGGCGCCACGCCGATAAAACACGTAGCTCTCGTGCGCCACGCTGTCGCGGACCCGATAGCGCCAGATCAGCCCGAGCGTGGTAAACCACAGCGGCATGCTGCACAGCGCGATCAGCGTATCGCTATCGAACACCATCAGTACCAGCGTAAAGGCGAAAAATGCCAGCGTCAGCCAGGCCATCGCGACCCCGCCCGGCATTTTGAAATTGGAATCGGCGTGCAGATCCGGTCGCTTCTGGCGATACACCAGGTAGGCGACCAAAATCATGCCCCAGCTGTAAACCACCAGGATCGCCGCCACGGTAGAGACGATGGTGAACAGCGTCATGACGTTCGGCACCAGTATCAGCAGCAAGGTGCCGGCCACCATGCAGAAGCAGGAAAACAGCAGGCTGCGGATCGGAATGGCCGTGGTGCGAGACAGAATGCGGAACTGACCGTGGGCGTGCTTTTCCATCGACAGGCTGTACAGCATGCGGGTGCTGGAATACACCCCGCTGTTGGCCGAGGACATCGCCGAAGTCAGCACCACGAAGTTGATCACCGCGGCGGCAGCCGGCAGCCCCGCCCGATCGAACAGCATCACGAACGGGCTGCTGTCCGGCGAGATGTGGCTCCACGAGGTGACGGCGATAATGGTCAGCATCGAGCACACGTAGAAGACGATGATGCGCGCCGGGATCGCGTTGATCGCCTTCGGCAACACCTTCTGCGGGTTTTTGGTCTCCGCCGACATCGTGCCCAGCAGCTCGATGCCGGTACAGGAGAAAATGGCGATCTGGAACCCGGCGAAAAAGCCGAAGATGCCGTGCGGCATGAAAATGGCGGGATCGGTGACGTTATGCAGCGAAGCGGTCACGCCGTCCGGCGAGGTCCATCCGCTGAACACCATCCAGGCGCCGGTGGCGATCAACGCGACGATCGCCACCACCTTGATCATCGCAAACCAGAATTCGGCTTCGCCGAACATCTTGACCGACAGCATGTTGAACAGACACAGAAACCCCAGCGTCAGCAGCGCTGGCAACCAGGGCGAGACGTTAGGCAGCCAATACTGCACGTAGCCGCCGCACACCACCACGTCGGCAATGCAGGTCACGACCCAGCTCAGCCAGTAGGACCAGCCGAGAAAAAAGCTGGCGCGCGGCCCCAGGTATTCGGAGACGAAATCGGCGAACGAACGGTAATCGAGCCGCGTGAGCAGCAACTCCCCCATCGCCCTCATGACCATGAACATGAAAAAGCCGACGATGGCGTAAGTCAGTACGATGGAGGTGCCCGACAGCGCGAGGGTTTTCCCGGCGCCCATAAACAGCCCGGTGCCGATGGCGCCGCCGATCGAAATCAGTTGAATGTGGCGCGCGCTCAGCCCGCGCTGCAAGGTTTGGGCACAGTTTGGCCCCTCGGCTGAACCTGGGTTCAGCCGATCGCAGTGATTTTTTGTCATGGTGTTACCTGTCCGTCATTAAGGCGATTAAGCAACCGATATGCGGCTGCAGCAGGAGTGAAACGCCCGTGAGCGTTCTAACCGGCAAAAAAGTGAGACCGAACGCTGCCCGCCCCGTTGTAACAGGGAGGTAATAATAATGGGTACCGAGAAAATGCTCTCGTGAGCCGTCGTATCGCCCACGTTTGGCGAACATAGCCTGAGCGTGGTGGGTAAATACTACAATATCAAATAGTTATGCTTTCCCTTGTGCAACAAAAAAACGACGCCGGAGTCGTTTTAACATTAATTTAACTCTGGCGAGGGGAAATGCCATTGTCAACATGGCAGTTAAATAAAATGAAACTTTTTGATCACATTCAAGCTTCTGAAAAATAGATAAAAAGGGGTTTTATGCGCTTTATATGCATAAAATATGCATGAACTCGCTCACCGTCGACAAAAAGTAATTAACTATTCATTTGCCGCCCTGCAGGCGGCGAAAAACCGTCCGCTGGCCCGATGAGAGGGGGGCTAACAACCGGCATAATTAGTGGTAAATTTAGCGTCGCAAAGTGTTATGCGCTTGCTAATCCACGGTTAAACGAAATAAATACCTCTAAAATATAAAGGTTGGTTATGGAAAAGCTATCCTACGCTTCAGACAGCAGCACCACCGCTTGGGCTACATATCTGCAACAAATCGATCGCGTCGCCCCTTACCTCGGCGACCTCTCACGCTGGGTTGATACGCTGCGTCACCCTAAACGCGCTTTGATTGTTGATATCCCGCTGCAGATGGACGATGGCACCATCCGTCACTTCGAAGGTTTCCGCGTACAGCACAACCTGTCGCGCGGGCCGGGTAAAGGCGGTATCCGCTTCCACCCTGACGTCGATCTGAACGAAGTGATGGCCCTGTCCGCCTGGATGACCATCAAGTGTGCCGCGGTCAACCTGCCGTACGGCGGCGCCAAGGGCGGCATCCGCGTCGATCCGTTCAAACTGTCTGAAGGTGAACTGGAGCGACTGACCCGCCGCTACACCAGCGAAATCGGCTTCATCATCGGGCCACAGAAAGACATCCCTGCGCCGGACGTCGGCACCAACGCCAAAGTGATGGCCTGGATGATGGATACCTACTCCATGAACCACGGCACCACCATCACCGGCGTAGTGACAGGCAAGCCAATCCACCTCGGCGGTTCCCTGGGCCGTGAGAAAGCGACCGGCCGCGGCGTGTTCGTCACCGGCAGCGAAGTGGCCAAGCGTCTGGGCGTGCAGATCGAAGGCGCCAAAGTGGCGGTACAAGGCTTCGGTAACGTGGGCAGCGAAGCGGCCCGTCTGTTCGTCGGCGTCGGCGCTCGCGTCGTCACCATCCAGGACCACTCCGCTACCCTGTTCAACGCCAACGGTATCGATCTGGTCGCGCTGACCGAATACCAGGCCAAGCACAAGCAGATCGCCGGCTTCCCGGGTGCCAGCGAGATCGAGAGCGAAGCGTTCTGGTCGGTTGACATGGACATCCTGATCCCTGCGGCGCTGGAAGGCCAGATCACCCGCCAGCGCGCCGAAATCCTCAGCGCCAAGCTGGTGCTGGAAGGGGCTAACGGCCCAACCTTCCCAGAAGCGGACGACATTCTGCGCTCCCGTAACATCACCGTAGTTCCGGACGTTATCTGTAACGCCGGCGGCGTAACGGTCAGTTACTTCGAGTGGGTGCAGGATATGGCGAGCTACTTCTGGAGCGAGTCCGAGATCAACGAGCGTATGGACAAGATCATGACCGACGCGATGGTCCACGTCTGGAACAAGGCCGCAGAGAAAGAGTGCAGCCTGCGCACCGCGGCTTACATCGTGGCTTGTGAGCGCATCCTGACCGCACGTAAAGAGCGCGGCATCTACCCAGGTTGATGCCGGCTTATTTGGCCTGCGAGCGGGCCATTGTTTCAGGGGGCGAAAGCCCCCTTTTTCGTTTCACCTATTTTTGAAACAAGGCCACGATTTCTGGCGAATACAGGTCGGGATATTTTTCTGCCGACCCGAGTATATTCTGACGAACCGTTTTACCTTTTACGCTTGGATCTGCTGCCACATACTCTGCCGGGAAAGCCAGCGCATCTTTATCGGCACCCGCAGCCAACAACGCCTTGACGCAGTCAGGATTATTGCTGGTCAGGCTTTCCAGCAGTGGTGTGCCAACAGGCCAGGCCTGTTGCTGGGGCGGTTGAGCATCGATAGAGGTTCCGGGTTTATGCAACAAGGCGATACGCTGTGCCGCTTGCGGGTCCGGCTGGCCGTCTTGGGAAGCATCCCGCGTGCAAACAAAGTGCAAAGGCGTTGATCCTACCTTGCTGACGCCATAAGGATCTGTACCGGCGGCTACCAGCAGTTTGATGACCTCCAGATTAGTCGCCCCTTCCCCCATTATCGGTGAGAATCCCTGCGGGGTAACCTGCTTGGCATCCGCACCAGATTGCAGCAACAGTTTTACCAGCGCGGGCGCGGCTCCTTGGCTTTGGGCGGCGGCAATAAGTGGTGTATTAGTCCCCCCTTGCGCAATGACGTTGGTATTGGCACCCGCTTTTAGCAAGCTCTGTAAAATGTGAAGGTCATCATCGGATAATTCAGACTTGTCGGTATTTCCCAACGCTGACAACAATACGGTTTCTCCATTGTCACTGATGGCTTGATTCACATTCACCGACATATCAAGAAAACGATCGAGCAGCGCCGGCTGTTTGTAATAGGCGGCATACCATAACGTTTGAATAGTAGGGTGAGCGCCATTTTTTATCAGTTCATTAATGGTGTCCATATCGCTACTGCTCTTAGAGTAAGCATACGTCATTACCGACTCATCCAGTTTTTGGGTGAGTTCCTCTTGTTCCCCAGCGTGTGCTGCAACCGAGCTCCCCAGCAGGCTCAGCGCCAGTGCGCAGGCTGTAGCACAGCGATTTAAAATAGGCATTTTTTGTTCCTTCAAAATAATAAAAAAATTAAACAAGTGCTTTCCATTATTACGCAATGGTCATAATCACAGAGTTCTGATGTATTCGTATGAAGCGTGCTAACAGATTTCCTTTCCATTTTAGTGGGGAGCCGTTTTTCTATCATAGGAAACAAACGAAAATCAAATTCATTACTGATTAGGCCGCCAAGATAATTATGACATTTATTCTTACCAAGAAAGTCAACTCAATTTTATGCTTTTTAATCGTGTATTCCACAGCACTTTGCGGTTCGCATTCCCAGGGGGGCTGGGCTATACCTTAGGCATTCCCCCTCCTGCAGGAGTTGTGATCATGAGCAAGAAAAAGATCCTGATGCTGGTCGGCGACTACGCCGAAGATTACGAAACCATGGTGCCGTTTCAGGCATTGCAGATGATCGGCCATTGGGTGGACGCCGTGTGTCCCGGCAAAGCCGTCGGCGACTATATTCAGACCGCAATCCACGACTTCGACGGCGCGCAGACCTACAGCGAGAAGCCCGGCCACCGTTTCACCCTGAACGCCGACTTCGCCGCCGCCAAAGAAGAGCACTACGATGCGCTCTTGATCCCCGGCGGTCGGGCGCCGGAATACCTGCGCCTGAACCCCGAGGTGATCGCGCTGGTGCAGGCGTTTGACGCCGCGAAAAAACCGATCGCCGCCGTTTGCCACGGCCCGCAGCTGCTGGCGGCGGCCGGGGTGTTGAAAGGCCGCACCTGCAGCGCCTACCCGGCCTGCGCGCCGGAGGTACGGCTCGGCGGCGGCCATTATGCGGAGATCGGCATCGATCAGGCCCACGTCGACGGCAATCTGGTCACCGCCCCGGCCTGGCCGGCGCATCCGCAGTGGCTGGCGAAATTCGCCGAGGTATTGGAGCAGTAATGCGGTGCTAGCGGAGCTGCTCGATCAGGAAGTGGATGTCGTACAGCCAGCGTTTGGCGCGTGCGGAGCGTACCAGCATCGACACGCACAGCGGCCGGGGGTGTTCTTTGCAGGCGGAGGGGGAAAACCAGCGCCCGGTGTTGGCCGGCGGCTGGAAATACAGCTCGTGGTTGTAATTGCTGCTGTCGACGCCGAAGGTATCGAAGTAGCGGCGCATCAGCGTGTTGGAGTCGCTGAACGACAGACTGAGCGCGGTGTTGATCTCGGTTTCCGGGGTGATGACCACGCCCTTCTTCTGCCGCCCAGGCGCGTTGAATGCGGCGATAAGCGCGATGACCTGTTGCTGAATGTCTTCTGCCATGACGACCTCAAGCCGGTATGAATAAAGATGAATGCGGTTCTCTGTCTGACTCTGCTCGCCGCGGCGAGTTCGGGCCGCCGCGTGGGTTTTCTGTTTCTTTACACTTTCCATAAAAAACCGCGCGCAGCCACACTTCTGGCGCGCGCGGTCGATGGTTAGCGGCTGAGCGTCGTCTTGTCGGCGATGACGCCGTCCCCCTGCCGCTCGGCGGCAATGCCGCCGCCCAACACTTTATACAGGGTGGCCTGATTGTCGTACGCGGTCTGCTGCGCGGCGATCAGCGACTGCTGCGCCGTGTACAGCGTGCGCTGCGCGTCCAGCAGCGTCAGGTAGCTGTCCACGCCCTGGCGGTAACGCAACTCGGCCAGGCGATAATATTGCTGCGCCGCCGCCACATAGCCGGTTTGCGCCGCCAGCTGTTCCTGCAGAGTCGCTTTACGCGCCAACGCGTCGGCGGTTTCCTGAAATGCCGTCTGCACCGCTTTCTCATAGGTGGCGACATACAGATCTCTCTGCGCTTTGCTGTAGTTCAGTTGCGACGTGTTATAGCCACCGCTGAAGATCGGCAGGCTGATGCTCGGGGCGAACGACCAGACGCCCGCGCCGTGGCTGAACAGCGACGAGAGTTCACCGCTGCCCACGCCGCCGCTGGCGGTCAGGCTGATCGACGGGAAGAACGCCGCCCGCGCCGAGCCGATGTTGGCGTTGGCGGATTTGAGGTTATGCTCGGCCTGCAGCACGTCCGGCCGCGTCAGCAGCACCTGCGAAGACACCCCGGCCGGCAGATTGCGCATGATTTCGCCGAGCGCATCGATACCGCCGGGCAGCAGGTTTTCCGGCACGCTTTGCCCCACCGCCAAATCCAGCGCGTTTTTCGCCTGCGCGGCGAGGGTGGCGTAGCTGGCGGCGTCCGATCGCGCCTGTTGATAAACGGTCTCCGCCGACGCCACGTCAACCCGCGACGAAATGCCGTGCTGCTGGTTCTTGCGCGTCACCTCCAGCGAACGTTTGGCGCTTTCCATCGTCTGCTGCGCCACCGCCAAATTGCTGCGCTCGGCCGCCACCGCCACCCAGTCGGTGACGATATCGGCGATCAACGTCAGGCGGGTGCTTTTTGCCGCCTCCGAATTGGCCAGGTAAGTTTCGAACGCCGCGCGCGACAGGCTGGCGTTTTTGCCGAACAGATCCAGCTCGAACGCGCTGACGCCGGCCTGCGCTTCATAACTCTGACTGATGGCGGTGGCATTGCCGCTACCGTTCAGCGAACGCCCGCGGCTGCCGTCGGCGGTGGCGTTGATCGTCGGGAACAGCGCCGAGCGCTGCTCACCGTACAGGGCGCGCGCCGAGGCGATATTGGCGATCGCCTCGCGCAGATCGCGGCTGCTGTCCAGCCCCAGCGCCACCACCTGCCGCAGCCTGGCGTCCTGCACATAGTCGCGCCAGGCGACGTCCGGGTAGCTCAACGCCTGCTTGCCGGCGGCCTCGCCCTGCGGCAGGTTGGCGGGCACCGGCGCCGCTGGGCGCTGGTAGTGTGGATCCAGCGACAGACACCCGCTCAGCAGCAGCGGTAAAGTTAACATCATGACTCGTTGCAACACGTTATTCTCCTGCCTGAGACGGCGAGTTGGTGGGCCGGCGGGTAAACATGCGGCGCACCAACACATAAAACAGCGGTACGAAAAAGATGGCCAATGCGGTGGCGGTGATCGTACCGCCGATAATGCCGGTACCGATGGCGATTCGGCTGTTGGCGCCGGCGCCGCTGGATACCGCCAGCGGCAGCACCCCGGCGGTGAACGCCAGCGAGGTCATCAGGATCGGCCGCAGGCGCATGCGTGCCGCGTGGACCGCCGCGCCAATCAGCGTTTCCCCCCGCTGGTGCATCTCCTCGGCGAACTCGACGATCAAAATGGCGTTCTTCGCCGACAGGCCGATGATGGTGAGCAGCGCCACTTGGAAGTAGATGTCGTTTTCCAGCCCGCGCAGCGTGATCGCCAGCAGCGAGCCCACCACACCCATCGGCACCACCAACATCACCGCGAATGGAATCGACCAGCTCTCATACAGCGCCGCCAGGCACAGGAACACCACGATGAGCGAAATGGCGTACAGCGACGACGCCTGGCCGCTGGTCAGCCGTTCCTGATAGGACAGCCCGCTCCAGGAATAGCTGCTGCCGGCGGAGTATTTCGCCGCCAGTTTCTCCATCTCGCTCATCGCCGTACCGGAGCTGACGCCGGCGGCGCCCTGCCCGGTGATCTCGAACGACGACAGCCCGTTATAGCGCGACAGGTTCTCCGGCCCGTAGATCCAGTGCGAAGACGCAAAGGCGGAGAACGGCGTCATGCTGCTGGCGCCCGACGCATTGGTGCCGCGCACAAACCAGCGGTCGAGGTCTTCCGGCTTGGCGCGATACTCTACGTCGCCCTGCATATAGACCTTTTTCACTCGGTTGCGGTCGATAAAGTCGTTGACGTAGGTGCTGCCGAACGCGCTGCTGAGTGTGCTGTTGACGTCGCCGGCGCTCAAGCCGAGCGCCTGCAGCTTGCCGTTGTCGATCTCCACCTGCAGCTGTGGGGTGTCCGGCAAGGTGTTGGCGCGCACCGCCAGCAATGTCGGATTGTTGCCGGCGGCGGCGACGATCTGGTCGCGCATCGCCTGTAGCTCGGCGCGGGTGGTCGCTCCTTTGGCCTGCAGTTCGAAGGTGAAGCCGTCGGACTGACCGAAACCGTCGATCGCCGGTGGGCTCATGGAGAACACCTGGGCGTCGCGCAGCGAAGCGAAGTGCGCCATGGCGCGTTTGGCGATGGCGTCGGCGGTGTTCTCGCTGCCGCTGCGCTGGCTCCAGTCTTTGAGGCTGACGAACGCCATGCCGGCGTTTTGCCCGCTGCCGCTGAAGCCGAAACCGTTGATGGTGAAAATGGTGCTGACGTTGGCCTTTTCCTGATCGAGGAAATAGGCGGTCACCGCCTCGCTCACCGCCGAGGTGCGGGCGTTGGTGGCGCCGGCCGGCAAGGTGTACTGCACCATCACCGAACCCTGATCCTCATTGGGCAGGAAACCGGTCGGCAAACGCAGGTACATCACGGCCGCGGCGATCAACAGCAGACCGTACAGCAGCAGATAGCGCGTTGGCCGGTGGATCACTGCGCCGACCTTGTCGGCGTACTTCTCCTGCAGCCGGTTATAACCGCGGTTGAATCTACCCAGCAGCCCTTTGTCGGTCTGTTCTTCATGCGTCGATTTCAGCAATGTGGCGCACAGCGCCGGCGCCAGCGTCAACGCCAGCACCACCGACAGCACCATCGAGGAAACGACGGTGATTGAAAACTGACGGTAGATCACCCCGGTGGAACCACCGAAGAACGCCATCGGCAGAAACACCGCCGACAGCACCAGCGCGATGCCGACCAGCGCGCCGGTGATCTCGCGCATCGATTTCTCCGTCGCCTCGCGCGGCGGCAGTTTATCTTCACGCATCACGCGTTCGACGTTTTCCACCACCACGATGGCGTCGTCCACCAACAGCCCGATCGCCAACACCATGCCGAACAGCGTCAGGGTATTGATCGAATAGCCGAACGCCGCCAGCACGCCGAAGGTGCCCAGCAACACCACCGGCACGGTGATGGTCGGGATCAGCGTGGTGCGCAGGTTTTGCAGGAACACGAACATCACCACCACCACTAACACCACCGCTTCAAACAGCGTTTTCACCACCTCCTCGATCGAGATGTTGATGAAATCGGTGCTGTCTTTCGGGTAGGCCACCTTGTAGCCCTGCGGCATCGCGCTTTGGTATTCCGCCACCTTGGCCTTAACCAGTTTGGCGGTGCTCAGGGCGTTGGCGCCCGCCGCCAGCTTGACCGCGATCCCCGCCGCCGGGTGGCCATTGAGGTGCGCGCTGGCGGAGTAGTCTTCGTTGCCCAGCTCAACCCGTGCCACGTCACCCAGCCGCACCAGCGCGCCGCTGCTGTCGCTTTTCAGGATGATATTGCGAAACTGTTCCGGCGTTTGCAGCCGCGACTGCGCCTTTACCGTGGCGGTCAGCTGCTGATCGGCGGCAGCCGGTAGATCGCCGATCTTGCCGGCAGACACCTGGGTGTTTTGCGCTTCGATCGCCGTCTGCACGTCGGAAGGCATCAGCGCATAGCTCGCCAGCTTGGTCGGATCCAGCCAGATACGCATCGCATATTCCGAGCCGAACACCTGCACGTCCCCCACGCCCTCAATGCGCGACAGCGGATCCTGCAGGTTGCTGACCAGATAGTCGGAGATATCGGCCATTGTCGCCTTGTCGCTTTCGTCATACAGCCCGACGATCAGCAGGAAGCTGCTCTGGGATTTCTTGACCGTCACGCCCTGCGCAGTGACCGCGCTCGGCAAACGGCTTTCCGCCTGCTGCACCTTGTTTTGCACCTGCACCTGAGCGATATCCGGATCGGTGCCCTGATCAAAGGTGACGTTGATGCTGACCGAGCCGCTGGAGCTGCTGGTCGAAGAGAAATACAGCAGGCCGTCCAGGCCGGTGAGCTGCTGCTCAATCACCTGCGTGACGCTGTTTTCCAGCGTTTCCGCGTCCGCGCCCGGGTAAGTGGCGGAGATGGAAATCTGCGGCGGTGAGACATCCGGGTACTGCGAGACGGGCAATGAATTGATCGACATCAGGCCGCACAGCATGATGATGATGGCAATCACCCAGGCGAATACCGGCCGCCGGATAAAGAACTGCGCCATATCACTGCTCCCCGCGTTGGGTTTTGTCGACTGAAACCTCAACCGGCTTCACCGCGGCGCCGATCGTGACCTTGCCGGTGCCTTCGACGATCAGGCGATCGCCTTCGTTCAGCCCGCTGCCGATCAGCCAGTTGCTGCCCACCACCCGTTCGGCGCTGACGGTGCGCTGCGCCACGTTGTTTTGCTCGTCCACCACCAACGCGGTGGCTTCCCCTTTGGCGTTGCGGGTGATGCCCTGCTGCGGCGCCAGAATGGCTTTGGGATCGACGCCGTTATCCACCGTGGCGTGGACGTACATGCCGGGCAGCAGCTCATGCTCGGGGTTGGGGAACACCGCACGCAGCGTGACCGAACCGGTGGCCTCATCCACCGCCACCTCGGTCAACTCCAGCTTGCCGGCGTGGGCATAAGGCGTGCCGTCCTCCAGCTTGATGGCGACCGGCGTGACCGCACCGCGCTGCAAAGCGGCCTGCTGACGGCGCAGTTTAAGCAACTGGGCGCTGGACTGGGTCAGATCGACATAGATCGGATCCAACGCGCGGATGGTGGCCAACGCATCGGTCTGGCTGGCGGTGACCAGCGCGCCCGGCGTCACCGATGAGATGCCGATGCGGCCGGCGATCGGTGCCCGCACCTGGGTATAGGCGAGGTTGATGCGCGCCGTCTCCAGCGCTGCCTGATACTGGGCCACCGACGCCACGGCCGCCAAATAGGCGGCTTTGGCATCGTCCGCATCCTGCTGAGAAACGCCGTTCTCTTTCACCAGCGCCGCATAGCGCTGTGATTTGAGCCGGGTGGATTGCACCGTGGCCTGGGCGTTTTTCAGCTGGGCGGCGGCCTGATCGTAGCTGGCCTGATAGCTGGCGGGGTCAATTTGGTACAATACCTGCCCGGCTTTCACCTCGGCCCCTTCGGTGAACAGCCGCTGCTTGATGATGCCGTCGACCTGCGGCCGCACGTCGGAAGTCATGGTGGCGTTGACCCGGCCGGTCAACTCGCTGCTCAGGGTCACTGACTGGCCGCGCAGCGTGACGACGCCGACCTCCTGCTCACCGCCTGCGCCCGTCGGCGCACCGGCGTTTTGCCCATCGCAGGCGGACAGCAACAGCGACAGCCCAAGCACCAAAAGCGTTTTTCTCTGCATTGCAATACGATCCCATTGAGAATGACTATTCTCAATATATCGAATGCAGACATTCGCTTCTGAAAGGGTTGCGTAAGGATAGCGTAAAATCTTGTCGAAGCGGGAAACGGTGGAGCAATATCGTTCAGCGTGGTTTCAGCACATTGGCGCAGCGATTTTTTGCCAATGCAATAAAGCGTTCCACTTCAGCCGGCGGCTGCGTCGTTTCAGTCGCATCAGGCTCTTGCTCCCGATGAGCATCGCTCGCCGGCTGTTTGCAACGATAAACCAGACCATACAGGGGATGACGTCCGTCTTCGGTCTGATAATAGTGGGCCACGCGGGCGAATGAATAGTAATAATAAGGCGTTGAATGTTCTTCGCCCCGATAAACGTTTTGCGTACCGCCGTAGTCGAATGTCAAGTTGGCGGTCTTTTCCATCAACCGATCCAGGTCGTCGATGACCTGTTCGGTACAACGGTTCAATTGTCGCCGCGCTTGTTCATTCAATTTATCGGCATCGTCGTCGGCGCATCGGGTGATATAGCCTTCATACTGGAGATTGTCGGCGAGCTGAAGTACGAAATAACGGTATGACTGCCCGGCGATTTTCACCCCCTCGCGTTCTTGAATCAGCTTCGCGTCCGGAATGAGATACACCGCCGCCGGATCCTGATTATCGAGCGTAAGCGTAGCGGCACTGGCCCCAACAACGGGCGCCAAGAGCGAGACCATAAGCAGGGATAACCGGGTGTTCAAACGAAAGTCCATTGTTTTCGCATCCTCATCCATCATAAATCTCGCCATCTTATCTCGTCAGCGGCGGCGTACCGAGCGCCGCGTGGGGATTTTTAGGGTTTAACCAGTCTAAACACCGTTTTGGTGTGCCAATAGTAGTCGATCGCCGCCGCGATATTCGGCATCCAGCCGTCCGGCTCATAGGGCACGAAGCCGGAAAAGCCCAGCCGGCGGGCAGAGACCTGGAATCCCGCGGTGGAGAAAATGCGCGCATAGTCGTCCAGAGCGCGATCCTGCACCACGGTATGCGTCTGTTCAGCCACCCTTTCGCGCCATTGCGGCCACAGCGGGTTGTCGGTGTGGCAACCGGTCACCGCATAATAAACGCCGCCCGGTTTCAGCACCCGCAGCATATCGGCGGCATGCTGCGCGATATCTTCAATCAGGTAGACGACTTCATGACTGAAGGCGATATCGAAGTGGTTCTCATAACCCGTCAACCGCGTGTCGGTCTGATAACCGATCGGCAGGTTTCCTTTCAGGCGGTTGGCCTGTTCGACGGACTGGCGGGCGATATCGACGCCGAGTCCTTCACGAAATGGCCGGATTTGGTGCAACAGACGCAGAAAACCGCCCTGATTGCAGCCGAAGTCCAGCACCCTGACGCCGGACAATTCGTGTTCCGGCACCAGGCTCAGCAGATGCCGCCAGATGGGCGCATGGCCTTCTGCCATGGCCTGTTCTGCGTGCGGATCGCGATACCAGGTGGGAATGCTCAAGGGTGAGTCGTTCATTATGGCCTCCTTATGTTTCCACTCAGCCAATCACACCCTATGGCGACAAACAACCGCGTGCGCATTTTTTGAACACTCACTGGTCTGGCTTGCCATGCACCGGCAATTGGCTGGTCACGCAGTGAATGCCGCCGCCACCGGCGGCGATGGCGTCG
Source organism: Serratia bockelmannii (assembly GCF_051803255.1). NCBI lineage: Bacteria > Pseudomonadati > Pseudomonadota > Gammaproteobacteria > Enterobacterales > Yersiniaceae > Serratia > Serratia bockelmannii. Next base: position 2,567,900 of record NZ_CP196512.1, read on the forward strand.
ATCTCCAGCTGCACCACCTTGCGCTGCGGATAGAGCGCCGACAGCAGCGCAAACGCCGCCTTATCCGCCTGCGGATCCCCAAATTCAGGGGCGATCACCGCGCCGTTGATGACGAAATAGTTGATGTAGCCCGCCGCGAAATCGGGGTTGCGGCGACTGAATCGGCTTTCGCGCGGTGCCCGCGGCGGCGAAAGCGTATGTACCTGCAGCGTGCGGCCGTCGGCGTCGGTCGCTGCTTTGAGGATCGCCAGATGCGCTTGGGTAACCGCATGATCATAAGAGGCCGGATCGGTATCCAGGTTGGCCACCACCACGCCAGGCCGCACGAAACGGGCATAAAAATCGACGTGGGCATCGGTGATGTCCCGGCCTTTAATACCCGGCAGCCAGATAATTTTGCGCAGGCCGAGCATCGCCTTCAGCTCTTGCTCAACCCGGTCTCGGCTCCAGCCCGGGTTGCGGTTCGCATTCACCCAACTGCTCTCGGTCATGATGCCGGTGCCGTGCCCATCCACTTCGATGCCGCCGCCTTCGCCTACCAGCGCGCTGCGGCGCGGTTGAGCGACGCCGTATCGCCTGGCGACAAACCCTGCCAGACGCGCATCCCTGGCATGTTGCTGCTTATCGCCCCAGCCGTTGAAGTTGAAATCCACCGCGCCCAGTTCGCCGGCGTCATTGACGACGAAATTGGCGCCGATGTCGCGCATCCAGATATCATCCAGCTCAGTGACAACATAGCTGACGTTGTGACTGCCGCAGGTGGCCTCAGCCAATTGCCGTTCATTGCCGCGGCAAAAAACCGTCAACGGCTGAAAGTCGGCGATGGCGCGGGCGATGCGCCCCTGCGCTGCCTGCACGTCCGCGGTGAACCCGCCCCAAATCGCACGCTGCGCGCCGAAAGCGAGAAACGCCCGCTGTTGCGGTTCCCCTTCGTCGGGCATCCGCCAGGCCGGATTAAGCGCAGCTTTCGCGTGACCGCGTAACGGGATGCCCAATGATGCCGTCAAGCTCACACCGGCCACCGCCGAAAGCTGCTTGATAAAGGTGCGACGCGTTGACATAAATAGCCTCTTTAAATTGATTTAAATTCAAACTGTTAGCCGGTTTTTTTTACGCTCCAGCGCTTGAATCCCATGCTAGTCTTCCCCTGCCACCGCGACAAACGATATATTTAGCGGATATCTGATTAGACAGGCTTATCGATAATGTTAAAACACTGGCCCCCCTTGAGCGCCCTGCGCGGTTTCGAAGCGGCGGCGCGCCTGGGCAGTTTTCATCAGGCTGCCGAAGAGCTGCACCTGACTCAGTCGGCGATCAGCCAGCAAATCCGCAGCCTCGAGGCGTTTCTGGAGCAACCGCTGTTCTTCCGCACCGGCCGCAGCGTGGCGCTGACCGACGCCGGCCACGATCTGTTCAGCACCGCACAGGTGATGCTGCAACAGCTGGCCGTCGGCATTCGCCGTTTGGATCAGTACCGCAAACCCAACCAACTGATCGTTAACACCACCCCGGCCTTTGCCCGCCACTGGCTGACGCCGCGGCTGGGCGATTTCAATCGGCAGCATCCGCAGATCGATCTGTGGCTGTTCACCAGCTTTGAACCGCCGGATATGGCGACGGACAGCATCGATCTGGCGATCCGTGACGATCTCAGCGCGCAGGCGGACTGCACCTTTAACGTTCTCTGTACCGACCGACTCTACCCCGCCTGCCACCCCAGCCTGCTGGCGTTGACGCCGGAGCAGCGCGTGACCTTGCACGGCGAACGCGAGATGGATTGGAGCCACTGGGCAGTGGCGGGCGGCGCGCACGTCGGCCAGCGCGACAGCGGGCTGAACTTCTCCGATCCTGGTCTGCTGCTGGACGCCGCCTGCAATGGCCTCGGCATCGCGTTGGTCAGCCAATTGCTGGCGCAACACGCGCGCGACGCCGGGCTGCTGCAACCGTTAACCGAGCAACGCGTGCGCGGCGCCAACTGGGCGTGGCTGCTGCACCGCGACAGCGAACACAATCCGCTCGCCCGGCACTTCTGCCAATGGCTGCAGTCGGCGCTGCCCGCCGGCGCATAACGCGCCACGTCACGATTTGCTACTCTGGTCAGGCGGCCCCGCCTGCCCGCTGCTACTTTCAATAAAGCGTCGTAACAGCCCGAAGAAAACGCGCTAACCTGCTGTTTCAAAATAATTAGTTGAATTCACCTGATAACTGAACATCGCTAAAAGGATCTTCTATGTCTGCCGGTTTATTGAAAACGATAGCTCTGAGCGTGGCCCTTGCCTGCACCGTTCCCGCTGCCTTTGCCGCCGAACTGACCGCCGGCGCGGTCGCCGCCCCGGATCAGTATGGCGCCAAGGTCGCCGCGCACATTCTGCAGGCCGGCGGCAATGCGGTCGATGCGGCGGTCGCCACCGCCTTTACCCTGGCCGTTACCTACCCTGAAGCCGGCAATATCGGCGGCGGCGGCTTTATGACGCTGTACGTCGACGGCAAACCCTATTTCCTCGACTACCGCGAAGTGGCGCCCAAGGCCGCCGGCAAAACTATGTATCTGAACGAGAAAGGCGAAGTGATCGAGAATCTCAGCCTGGTGGGCAGCCGCGCCGCCGGCGTGCCGGGCACCGTGCTGGGATTGTGGGAAGCGCATAAACGCTTCGGCAAGTTGCCCTGGGCCGAGCTGCTGACGCCGGCGATCGGTTACGCCCGGCAAGGTTTCACCGTGGCGGATCAGCAGTATCAGTACCGCGAAGATGCCAACAAGCTGTTCGCCGGTAAAACCAACTTCGGCGACTATTTCGGCGCCATGAAGCCCGGCACGGTGTTCAAGCAGCCGGAGCTGGCCGCCACCCTTGAGCGCATCGCCAAATCGGGCGCCGACGATTTTTATCACGGCGAAACCGCTCGCCTGCTGGTGGCGCAAATGCAGCGCGATAACGGGCTGATCGGCGCGGCGGATTTGGCCGACTATCGGGTGAAATGGCGTGAACCGATGCGCATCAGCTGGCGCGGCAACACCGTGTATACCGCCCCGCTACCCAGCTCCGGCGGCATCGCGCTGGCGCAGCTGCTGGGGATCAAAGAAGATCGCGCCGCCGACTTCAAGGGCGTGCCGCTGAACTCGGCGCGCTACATCCACCTGCTGGCGGAAATCGAAAAACGCGTGTTCGCCGATCGCGCCGACTACCTCGGCGATCCGGACTTCACCCAGGTGCCGGAAGCGCAGCTGATCGCCCCCGACTACCTGAAAAAACGCGCCGCCGAGATCAACCCGACGGCGATCTCGCCGACCGAAAAGGTGCGGCCGGGGCTGGAAACCCACCAAACCACCCACTTCTCGATCGTCGATGCCGCCGGCAACGCGGTCAGCAACACCTATACGCTCAACTGGGACTTCGGCAGCGGCGTGGTGGTCAAAGGCGCCGGCTTCCTGCTTAACGACGAGATGGACGACTTCAGCGCCAAACCCGGCGTCGCCAACGCCTTCGGCGTGGTGGGCAGCGACGCCAACGCCATCGAGCCGGGCAAGCGCATGCTCTCCTCGATGAGCCCGACCATCATCACCCGCGACGGCGACGTCACCCTGGTGATCGGCACCCCGGGCGGTTCACGCATCTTCACCTCGATCTTCCAGGTGATCAACAACCTCTACGATTACCACCTGCCGCTGGCGCAGGCGGTGGCCGCCCAGCGCGTGCACCATCAGCTGTTGCCGAAGGACACCGTCTACTATGACAGCTTTGCGCCGCTGACCGGCAAACCGGCGGACGAGCTGAAGGCCATGGGTTACACCCTCGAAGACCAGGGCTGGAACATGGGGGATATTCAGGCTATCCGCATCGATGGCCGCACGCCGGAAACCGCATCAGATCCGCGCGGCCGCGGCGTCGGACTGGTGGTGAAAAAGTAACGCGCCGGCGGCCCGCTTCAGCCACGCCGGGCCGCCGTTCTCCCCGCACAGACTGACGTTGCTCCCTTTTTCACTCATCTATACTGAATCGACAGGCTCGCGTTTAACGGCGACGGCGCTTGCGTTCCATCTTGGACGATAAAAATAATATTTTCAGTAAATCAATCACCTGCATTTATCGTAAGCGATGTCGGAGGCAATCAACAATGGCGAAAAGACGAGCAGTACCCGGGGTGCATCCCTACGATGGGCCCGCCGGCGGTTGGGGCGCACTAAAAGCGACGGCCATCGCCGTGCGCACGCAGATGGACACCTTAGAAGCGCCGGTGACGCTGATGCGCACCAATCAACCCGACGGTTTTGATTGTCCGGGGTGCGCATGGCCGGATAAAGAACATCGATCTACCTTCCAGTTTTGTGAAAACGGCGCCAAAGCCGTGACCTGGGAAGCGACCAGCAAGCGCGTGACGCCCGAATTTCTGGCGCAGAACACCGTAACGTCGCTGCTGCAGAAAACCGATTACCAGTTGGAAGACTATGGCCGCCTGACAACCCCTCTGTGCTATGACGCCGGGACGGACACCTTGCGCCCGCTGGCCTGGGATGAGGCGTTTCAACGCATCGCCGCCGTTTTGCAAACGCTGCCGCCGGAGCAGGTGGAGTTTTATACCTCCGGCCGGGCGTCCAATGAGGCGGCCTATCTGTTCCAGCTGTTTGCGCGGGAGTTCGGCAGCAATAACTTCCCCGACTGTTCCAACATGTGCCATGAGCCGACCAGCGTTGGCTTGCCCCAGTCGATCGGCATCGGTAAAGGCACCGTGTCGCTGGACGACTTTGACAGCGCGGAGCTGATTATCTCCATCGGGCACAATCCGGGCACCAATCACCCGCGCATGATGGGCACGCTGCATGAACTGGCGCGTAAAAAGGTGCCGATTATCGTGTTTAACCCGCTGCGCGAGCGGGCGCTCGAGCGTTTCACCGATCCGCAAAACGTCATCGAAATGGCGACCTACAGTTCGACCCCTATCGCGTCCACCTACTATCAGGTCAAGGCCGGCGGCGACGCCGCAGCGCTCAAAGGCATCGCCAAAGCGCTGCTGCAGCTGGATGAAACACAAGGCAACGCCGTGGATCACGCCTTTATTGCCGAGCACACGCAAGGCTTTGCCGCTTTCGCCGCCGATCTGGCGGCCACCCATTGGGAGGCTATCGAAGCGGAGAGCGGCCTGGCGCGCCAGGACCTGGAACGGGTCGCCACCGCCTACGCAAAATCCAACGCCACCATCGTGACCTACGGCATGGGCATTACGCAGCACAATAAAGGGACGGCCAATGTGCGCCTGATCGCCGATCTGCTGCTGCTACGCGGCAACATCGGCAAACCGGGCGCCGGCATCTGCCCGCTGCGCGGCCACTCCAATGTGCAGGGCAACCGCACCGTCGGCATCACCGAAAAACCGTCGGCCGATTTTTTGGCAAAGCTGGAAACGGTGTTTGGCTTCACGCCGCCCAAAGCCCATGGTCACGATGCCGTGAAATGCATGCAGGCGATGATCGATGGTGCCTCGAAGGCGTTGATCTGCCTGGGCGGCAACTTCGCCGTAGCATTGCCGGACCCCGAGCAGAGCTTCCCGGCGATGAAAGCCCTGGAGTTAAGCGTGCATATCGGCACCAAACTCAACCGCAGCCATCTGTTGGTGGCAAAAGAAACCCTCATTCTGCCCTGCCTGGGCCGCACCGAACTGGACATGCAGGCCGGCGGGCGGCAATCGGTGACGGTGGAGGATTCGATGTCGATGGTGCATGCGTCATCCGGCAAATTAAAACCGGCGTCGGAACTGCTGCGTTCGGAACCCGCCATTGTGGCCGGCATGGCCAAAGCGGTGATGCCCGCCAGCAAGGTGCCCTGGGATGAACTGATCGAAGATTACGACGTGATCCGCGATTTGATCGAAAAAACCATTCCCGGCTTCGACGATTACAACGCGCGCATTCGTCAACCCGGCGGTTTCCGCATGCCGCTGCCGCCTACCGAGCGCCAGTGGCCGACGGCGACGGGCAAGGCGATGTTTTCCGTATTCAGCGGGCTGCATGAGGACGAGACAACGGCAGACAAAGACACGCTGCGGCTCATAACGCTGCGCAGCCACGATCAGTACAACACCACCATCTATGCTCTGGACGATCGCTACCGCGGGGTCTTCGGCCGGCGCGACGTGCTGTTCATGAATGACAGCGATCTGCAACGTTTGGGGCTGGAACATGGCGACGTGGTCGATCTGGAAACGGCGCTGCCCGGCAGCACCCAGCGCCTGGAAGGCATCACGGTGATCGCCTACAACATCTCAGCCGGTTCGGTCGGCGCCTACTACCCGGAGGCCAACGTGCTGGTGCCGCTGCATTACATCGATGAGGAGAGCGGCACGCCTTCGTATAAATCGGTGCCGATCCGCGTGAAGTTGAGATCCAAAGAGGTGCGCGCGGTTAAGATCGCTTAGTGGGAACGCTACGGCCCCCACTGGTATCTGAGTGGGGGCCATTTTTATCCGACTACGGGGCCGCGGCTTATTTGCCGTTGGCCAATTCGCCGTACACCACCTGGCCGCGGAAACCGCGCCGCACCTGCTGGAACAGCTCGCGGAACGCCGGGTAATCCTGCGCCTGGCACAGCGCTTCCTTGCCGCGAATGGCGTTCACCTGCAGGCGGTGATTGACGGTCACCTTCTGCCCGTCGCGCCGCCACGCCACGCGATAGTCGCCCGCCGCATTGCGGAACTGTCTGTCTTGCGGAATGGCAATGATCGGCACGTTGGCCGGCAGCTGCAGACGGTAGGTTTCGTCGTAGCGCTGCGCGCTGCAGTAGAACGGCGTTTCGTTGTCCGGTGCCGCCGTGGTGGTATACAGCGTGCGGAAAGATTTGCCACCGGGCGGATTAGGTAGCGTCATGCCGCCCACCACGCCGAAATCGACGTAGTCGTCCGCCTTGAAGCGGAAGCGGTAACCGAACTGTTTTTTGAGATCCAGCGGATCGCTGTTCATCGCCATTTCGCCGCTGCCGTCGATACCGGAGGCTGACATGATCGACGCTTCGGCCTGCGCCCGGTTCTGCCGGTTGATCTGCGAGAAATAGCCCCGCAGGTCAATTTCTTCCACTTCGCTCAGCCGACGCTCGGTTTGTCCGTGCAGATTGCCCGCTTTGTCAAACACGAAATCGACGCTCAGCGCGCTCTTGACCGGCTGCTCATCGCTGCCCGGCGTGCGCGCCAGCTTGGCGTCGCGCGTCAGCAGCACCGGCGCCCCCAGATCGCCTTGCGGCAGTTGCCCGAACCGCGCCCAGGGATTGGTGGAGTCCAGGTACAGTTTGAACTCCGGCACATAGGTGATGGCGTGATTAAAGCGGCTGAGCAGCGGCACTTTAGGCAGTAACGGGCCTTCATCCATACCGATCAGCACCGGTGAGCTTTCAATACCCTTGGCAGCGAGCAGCGCCTCCAGGATCACCACGTGGTCCTTACAGTCGCCGTAGTGGTTGTCGAGAATGCTCTGCGCCGAATTCGGCTCCAGCCCACCGTTGCCAAGATACACCGCCACGTAGCGAATGTTTTGCGCCACCCAGCGATAGAGGGCCTCCGCCTGCTCGCGCCGATCGCTGATGCCGGCGGTGATGTTGTCTGCCAGTGCCTGGATGCCCGGCGTCACCTTCGCCGCCGCACCGGCCTTCAGCTGATAGGCCTTGGCCAACTGCGGCCACTCGCGGTAGGTGCTCGCCATGATGGTCGGGCTGAAGGTCCAGCTGTCCGCTGCCCAGTTTTGTGATTTCATCGGCGCGCTGCGCGAATAATGCCAGCGCCAGTGCGCTTGGCCGTTGCGGATCTGCGGCTTGTCCCCGCCTTCCACGCCACGCGTGAAGATATGCATCGGCAGCTTGGCCGGTGCCTGCAGGGTCACTTCGGCGTCGTCGAACTGATCGAAAACGCTGAACGTCTCCCACAGGCCGAAATAGTCGGGGAAATACGGGGTGTTTTGCGTGCGGCGCAGCTCATACACCACCCGCGAGCCCGGCGCCAGGTTGGAGAACACGATGACGCGCACTTTGCGGTCGGCATACAGCGGGGCCGTGGCGCTGGAGTAACTCTCCTGGGTATAGATGCGATCGGGCGCCACGTCGTGCCGCTGGCCGTCGGCAGTCAGCGTGTAGGCGGCGACCACCTCCAGCGTTTCCATTTTTTCGCTGTAGCTCAGGCGGATCTGGCTGAATTTTTCGACCGCCGCCTTGGTCTTCAGCAGCACTTCGTAGCTTTCCGTCTTCACGTTGGTGGCGTTGGCGTTGACGCGGTAATCCGCGCGATAGCGCACGAAGCTGAAATCGTTGTTGGCCGTGTCGTTCTGGCCCTGATCCGCCGCGACGGGCGGTGTAGCGGCCAACACGGTGGCCGGGTGCGTTGCCGTCAAACCGGCGAATAACAGCAGGGAAGGAATAGCGATTTTCATCTTCGGTCCTTGAAGGGCAATAAACGGTGACGCCGGGCTACGCGCCTGCCCCGGCGTCAAAACAGGCGGGCACACTAATATAATTGAGAATCATTTTCAATAAACGGACCTTCAACGCCCGGGCTAACCCTGTTCTATCAACATCACGGCGGTGGTCTCCGGCTCCAGCGCTTCGAAAACGTGCTCGCGATCGGCGGAGTAGCTGATGTAATCGCCGGCGCTCAGCTCCAGCGGCTGCTCCGCCGGCCCGAGGCGCGCTCGCCCGCTGCTGATGATCACATGCTCGACGGTGCCGGGGGGATGTGGCCGGGAAAGTTTCGCCTCTCCGGGTTGCACCCGCAGCCGGTAAATGTCGCGCTGCGCGCCCGGCGGGCAGGTGGCCAGCAGCGTGGCGGCGTAGTTGCCCTGCTCCGACAGCGCCGGCGTTCCCTCATGGGCGCGGATCACTTGCACCGGCCTGCTGGGTTGCGAAATCAGTCGGCTGACCGGCACGTCCAGCGCCATCGCCAACGCCCACAGCGTTTCCAGGCTGGGATTACCGCTGCCGGCTTCGAGCTGCGACAGCGTGGACTTGGCGATGCCCGCGCGCTTCGCCAGCTCGGTCACCGACAGGTTCAATCGCTCACGCTCGCGGCGGATCGCCGCCGACAAGAGGCCGATCGGCGTAATGTTCTGCATCAGGTTATTGCTCATCGTTCGCTATATCATCCGCTTGTTCGACTTGACGAACAGCCGCATGCGTGTTCATCATAATGTCCAATTGTTCATTTTAATGATTAAGCGGCTTCACCACAAGTACGGTCAGGCAGCGAGGGCAACAACATGAAAACAAAGACGCGCGGCGCAGTGCAAATGATCCTCGCCATGACCATCTCAGGCACCGTCGGTTGGCCGGTACTCGTTTTAGGGCAGCCGCCCACAACGGTGGTGTTTTGGCGCTGCGCGTTCGGCGCGCTGGCCATGCTGGCGACCTGCGCCGCGCTTGGGCAGTTGAAACCCGGCGCAATCAACCGGCGGCAGCTGGCTGTCGCCATCCTCGGGGGTATCGCGCTGGTGCTCAACTGGACGCTATTGTTTGCCGCCTATCAGCATGCTTCGATCGCTGTCGCCACCGTGACCTACCATGTTCAGCCGTTTATGTTGGTGGCGCTGGGGGCGCTGCTGTTCGGCGAAAAACTGACGGCTAACCGGCTGGGCTGGCTTCTGCTGGCGTTCGCGGGGATGGTGTTGATCGTCGCCGGCCGGCAAAGCGGCGGCAGCGGCGATGACTACCTGCTCGGCGTGGTACTGGCGCTCGGTGCGGCCCTGATGTACGCCATTGCGGCGGCGATCGTCAAACGGCTGGCCGCGTTGCCGCCGCAGCTCATCGTGTTGATTCAACTGACCGTTGGCACGTTGGCACTGGCACCGTTCGCCGGCCTGGCCACGCCGCCTGCGGCCCCCATCGACTGGCTGCTGCTGGCAACCCTCGGCCTGGTGCATACCGGTTTGATGTCCACGTTGCTCTATGGCGCCATTCAGAAGATCCCCACGGCCCTGGTCGGCGCCCTGTCGTTCATCTACCCGGCGGTGGCGATCGTGGTGGACTGGGCAGTGTTCGGGCACCGTCTCAGCCTGCTGCAGTTGCTGGGCACGCTGGCCATTCTCGGCGCGGCAGCGGGCATGAACTTCGGCTGGCGATGGACGCTCGCCGCGCACCGGGCCGGTAAAATCGGTTAATCCCGCCCGACGGGCAAGCTATGCACAATAAGGCATTCGCCTTGTGTCCGGCGCGGTGCTATTTATTTAAACCGTGTAGGGTAGAAGGAGTTTTCTATGTGGCATCACCGCCTGCAACGGCGCATCCGTTTCAGCTACTGGAACGAACTGTGCGTCACCAAAAAATAAGGGAAGGCGCAAGCCTTCCCTTTTGTCATTCACCGCTCAGATCAGAAACGGTCGGTTTTCACCACGTCGTCGAACGGCAGTTTGCCGATGCGCGGATAAGGCTGCCCCGCCGCCTTGCCGATGGCGACCATCAGCGCGATCTGATAGTGCGCCGGCTTATTGATAATCTCACCCACCGCGTCGAAATCAAATCCGTCCATCGGGCAAGAGTCGTAGCCCTGCGCCTTGGCCGCCAGCATCAGCGTCTGGGCGAAGATGCCGCTGCTGCGCATCACTTCGTCGCGCTGCACCTGCGGCTTACCGCGATAATACTGATCGACGGCCGGGATCATGAACTGCTGTACCGGCTCCGCCGCCTCGGCCCAGACGTTTTTAACCTGTGACTCCCAGCTCGACAGATCGCCGCACAGCACGACCAGCATCGATGCGTCGGTCACCTGCGCCTGCCCCCACGCCGCTTCGCGAATTTTCTCGCGCTGCGCGCGATCTTCGATCAGCAGCGGGCGCCAGTGCTGCAGGTTAAACGCGCTGGGTGCGCCCTGCAGCGCAATGTTCAACAGCGCTTTTTTCTCTTCGAGCGTCATCACGTACTGCGTATCGAACTGCTTGGTGGCGCGGCGTTGGCGGATCGCGTCTAACGTATTCATTTTACTGCCTCTGTCCATGTGAAAAGGTCTATTGTCGTCACCGCGGCGCGGCTGTCCAGCCCCAGGCGGCTATTTCTGCGCGGTTTCGGCGCGCAAACGGCTGACCTGCGCCGCCAAGTCCGGCCACGGCGCCTGACCGGCGTAATGCTGCCGCAGGTAGTTGAGCAGAATGGCGATCTGCGCGTCATTCAGGTTATGGCGAAAACCCGGCATATAGCCCAGCTCGGCGTTCGCCGGCCGCTGTATGCCGTCCAGCACCACACGAATGGCGTTGTCCGGCGCATCGGCGAACAGGTTAGTGTTCAGCGCCAGAGACGGCCGCACCCCCGCCATCTGCGCGCCTTTTTCCTGCGCATGGCATGCCATGCAGGCGCCGGAAAACAGCCGTGCCCCTTCCGAACTCAGAGGCTCCACCTGCCGTTCCGCCTGAGCGTTTAACGTTGCCGCCGTAGCGCCCGCCGCCGTTTCAGGATGATAGCTGCGCAGATAGACGGCGATCGCCTGCAGATCGGCCTGCGGCAAGCGCGACAGCCCTTCTTCGATCACCGGCGCCATCGGGCCGGCGGCGACGCCGTGGTTGGCCGAGTAGCCGGTGCGCATGAAATCGACCAGATCCTGCTGCGTCCAGGCGAGCGGCGCGGGTGAGCGGCCGGTCAACGCCGGCGCCGTCCATCCCTCCGCCACGCCGCCGGCCAGGTGCTCGCCGCCGGTTTTCTCGCCGAACAGCACGTTGCGCGGCGAATGGCAGGCGCTGCAGTGCCCCAGCCCTTCGACCAGGTACGCGCCGCGGTTCCAGTCGGCGCTTTGGGCCGCCTGTTCCGGCATCGCGCCCGGCGTCAGGAACAGCAGGTTCCAGGCAAAGATGCCCTGGCGAATATTGAACGGAAAGTGCAAATCGGTGGCCGGTGGCCGGTATTTGACCGCCGGCTGTGACATCAGGTAGGCGTACAGCGCCTGCAGATCCTCGTCGCGGGTGCGGGTAAAGGCGGTATAGGGAAACGCCGGATAGAGATAGCGGCCCTGGCGATCGACGCCGTGGCGCATGGCGCGTTCGAACGCCGCGTAGCTCCAGCTGCCGATGCCGGTTTCCACGTCCGGCGTGATGTTGGTGGTGTAAATGGTGCCGAAGGGGATCTCCATCGCCAGCCCGCCGGTGTTGCGCTCACCACCCGCACGGGTGTGGCACACGGCGCAGTCGCCGAGGTCGGCCAGCGTTTTGCCGCGCGCGATCTGCGCCTCGCTGAAACGGTGGGTCGCATCGGCGGCGAGTGGCGCGATTTCCGGCTGCCAACTGGCGACCACGCCGGCCACCACAACGGCGATCACCGTGACGCCGCCCCACCCGACGATTTTTTTCATCTTACTCATCTTTGCTGTCCTTGTTCGTTACGGGGGATTAATGGCCGGCCTGGGCGCGCAGCGCGGCGAGCACCCGCGCCGGCGTAAACGGCACCTCGCGCAGACGCACGCCGAGCGCGTCAAACAGCGCGTTGCCGATCGCCGCCGCACTCGGTACCGAGGCAGACTCGCCGGCACCCATCGGCGCTTCGTCCGGGCGGTCAATCAGCTGGATATCGATCTGCGGCAATTCGTCGAAGCGCAGGATCGGATAGCCGCCCCAGTCCAATGACGTCACCCCCGTCTCGTTGAAGGTCACAAACTCTTTCAGTACCCGGCTGGCGGATTGGATAATGTTGCCGTGCACCTGATGGCGCACCCCGGCCGGGTTGATCATGCGCCCGCAGTCATGCGCCACGAAGATTTTATCGAGCGTGATCTGCCCGGAAAGGCGGTTGACGCTGAGATCGCACACCCAGGCCGCCCAGGCGGCGCCAAAGCCGGGGAATTTGCTGTGGAAGTAGCGGGCATAGGCGAATCCGCGGCCGCTCACCACTTCGGCGCCGGCGGCGTGCGAGCGGTGCGCCGGGCCGTCTTGCCAGTTGGCTTGCCGCTTCAGGGCCTCAATCAAGGCCACCGCGCGCGGATCGTTCAGGTAACGCAGGCGAAATGCGATCGGGTCCTCGTCGGCGTGCCAGGCCAGTTCGTCGATCCAGGACTCATGGGCGAACACGTTGGGCAGCGCCGAAACGCCGCGCATCCACGACGCCCGCACGATCGGCGCGGCGTCCTGACAAATCACCCGCATGTGCGGATACGCGTATTGCGGAATGGCGGTGCGATCGCCCATCTGTTGCACATCGGCCCGGTTGGCCACCTTGCCGGTCAACACCAGCGGCAAGGTCACCGCATTGTTGGAGGGATAGCTGGTTTTCAGTTCGTAGGCCGCCACCCGGTTTTGCGCGTCGAGGCCGCCGCGCACCCGGATCAGCTGGCCGGTGCCCTTCGGCTCCCAGCCGGATTCCTGTTCGCGCATCAGCTGCACCCGCACCAGGCGGCCGGTGGCCCGTGCCAACAGCGCCGCGTCCGCCGAGACGTCGTCGGCGCAGTTGCGGCCATAGCAGCCGGAGGCCTCCATGCGGGTGATGTGCACCTGCTCAGGCGGCAATTCCAGCAGCGTGGCGATGTCTTTGCGCAGATCGTGCGGGTTTTGCGTGCCGGACCACACCTGCGCCCGCCCGTCTTTAACCTCCGCCACCGCGCAGGAAGGGCCGATCGAGGCGTGCTGATGGTAGGGCCAGACATAGTCGGCCTGCACTTCGGTATGCAGCGCCGCCAGCGCGGCGTCCGTTCCCGCATCGTCGCGCAGGACGCGGTCGGTTTTCGGGTTGGCTTCCAGCGCGGCGGGCAGCGCTTCCGGCGACAGATCCGGCAACCCGGCCCAGGGTTTCCATTTGGTTTTCAGCTGGCGCATGGCGGCGATCGCCTGCTCCTCGCGCTCGGCCACGATGCCGATGAAATCGTTGATCACTACCAGTTTCACGATGCCCGGCAGGTGTGCGATCGAATTTTCATCCACCGACAGCAGGCCGCCGCCCAGCGGGGCGCTGCTGTCGGCGCCTACGTAAGGCGGGCGCACCACCCGGCCATGCAGCATGCCGGGCAAGCGCAGGTCGTGCACGTAGGTCAGCCCACCGCTCACTTTGGCCGGAATGTCGACCCGGGCAACGGCGCGGCCGACGTAGCGATTCTGGTGTTCGCTGTTCAACTGAACGTTTTTATCCAGCATCACGTGCAGATTCTGCCCACTCGCCAGCTGCGCATAGCTCAGTGAGCGCCCCGGTTTTTTGGTCACAAATACCTGCCCCGCCGCCGCCGTCAGCTGTTCGGCCGGCAGTTCGAAGGCTTTGGCCGCCAACGCCGTCAGCATGTGCCGCACCTGCGCCGCCGCCTGTCGCAGCGGCACCGACGTGACCTGAATGGTGGCGCTGGCGATGGTCGGCCCCTGATCCGGCGTGCGCTGCGTATCGCCAAGGATCATCGTGACGTGCTCGAACGGCACGCAAATTTCTTCGGCGACGATCTGCGCCAGCGCGGTGCGAATGCCGGTACCCAGATCGACGTGACCATTGAAGGCCGTTACCCGGCCGTCGGCGGTGAGGCTGATAAAGCTGTCCACCCGATCCAGCAGCAGATCGGCAGGCGCTACAACCGCCTCGGCGGCGAAGGCGTTAAACGGCGCGGGCAGCAGGCTGCTGACCATCACCACCCCGCCGGCCTGCAACAACTGGCGGCGAGTCAGTTCGAGGCGGCTCATGCTTGCCTCCGTGCTGCCAACAGATCGCGGGCGCGCTCGGCGGCGTGCAAGATCTCAAGGTGAGTGCCGCAGCGGCACAGGTTGTAGGCCAGCGCTTTCTTGATCGTTTGCTCGTCCGCCTCCGGCTCGCGTTCGAACAACGCGACCAGCGTCATGATCATGCCGTTGGTGCAGTAACCGCACTGCGCCGCCTGCTCATCGACAAACCCCTGCTGCACTGGATGCAGCGCGTCCGGTGTGCCCAAGCCTTCCAGGGTAGTGACGGATTTGCTTCCTACGGCGGACAGCGGCATTGAACAAGAGCGCGCGGCGACGCCGTCGATCAGCACCGTGCAGGCGCCGCATTCCCCCAGGCCGCAGCCGTATTTGGGGCCATTCAATTGCAGATCGTTGCGTAAAACGTACAGCAGCGGCGTGTCGGGCGCGAGATTGCCGAGTGGAACCACCCGGCCATTAACATTGATTTCCATGGTGAAACTATCCCTTAAACAAACGGATTTAATCCGTAACATCACTGCGAAGAACAATTGAGCAGCGTGCTAATAATTATCATCAAAAGACATGATGATGTTAAGGGAATGTAGCCGCCATGGCTTTAACGAAAAGTGGGTATTTCCTATAAATTTCCTATAGATAAGCCCGGTTTTATGATTGCTGGCCGTGATTATTGTCGATCGTCAATTCGGCCTCGGCGCCGTCAACCAACAGCCGCACGCTGGCTTCGAACAGCGCGTCTGCGCCCTTATCCTGCAATGTTTCCCAGCCTTCGCACAGCAGCGGGTAACGCTGGCGATCGGCGTCATTCAGCGCATCGTCCGACTGCATTTGTTGCTCTTCCAGCACCCAGCCCACCACGAAACGTCCGACGGCGAACAGCAGATTAACGGCGCGTTCCGGCGTCAACCCCGCCCGACACAACAGCGCCACCTTGGCCTCAATGATGGCGAATTGCGGTTCCTGCGGCCGGGTGCCGGCATGCAGACGCGCGCCGTCGCGGTAAGCCAGCAGCGCCCGACGGAAATGGCTCGCATTGGTAACGACCCAATCCTGCCAGGGCATGTCGGCGGGCACCTCTTCACGGTGATCCAACATGATGGTTTCCGCCATCGCCTTCAGCAGTTCGGCCTTGTTCTTGAAATGCCAATAGAGCGTGGGAGATTGCACTCCCAAATGTTGTGCCAGGCGACGGGTGCTCAGGGCATCGATGCCGATGTCATTCAGCAACGCCAGCGCCCCGCGCAGGACGGTCACTCGCGTTAAACGCGTCGCGGTATTTTTTTCGCTCATCTCTCTATCACTGATAGGGTTACTATGGAATACTCAATACTCTATCACTGTTAGAGTCGCAATTTTGAAAAAACCTATGCTGGTTATTTTGTTGACGGTATTGCTGGATGCGGTAGGCATCGGCCTGATCATGCCTATCCTGCCGGCGCTGTTGCGCTCACTGGGCGGCCTCGACGCCGGCAGCGTGCATTACGGCGCGCTGCTGGCGGCGTATGCGTTGATGCAATTCCTGTTTTCACCGATCCTCGGCGCACTGAGCGATCGTTTCGGCCGGCGTCCGGTGCTGTTGATTTCGCTCGCCGGCGCGGCGGCCGACTATCTGCTGATGGCGTTCGCGCCGACGCTGGCCTGGCTCTATCTGGGCCGGTTGCTGGCGGGCATCACCGGCGCCAACATGGCGGTCGCCACCGCTTACGTCACCGATATTACCCCCGCCGGCCAGCGCGCGCGGCGTTTTGGCCTGGTGGGCGCGGTGTTCGGCGTCGGTTTTATCGTCGGTCCGCTGCTCGGTGGATCGCTGGGCGAATGGCATCTGCATGCCCCCTTCCTGGCGGCGGCGGCGATGAATGCCCTCAACCTGATCATGGCGTTTTTCCTGCTGCCGGAATCGCGTAAACCCCGCGCCCGCGCCGCCGAGAAAATCCGCCTTAATCCATTTTCGTCATTGCGTCGGCTGCACGGCAAACCGGGCCTGCTGCCGCTGGCCGGTATTTACCTGATCATGGCGCTGGTTTCACAGGCGCCGGCCACGCTGTGGATTTTATACGGTCAGGATCGTTTCGGCTGGAGCATGATGGTGGCGGGCCTGTCGCTGGCCGGTTACGGCGCCTGCCACGCGCTGTCGCAGGCCTTCGCCATCGGCCCGCTGGTCGCACGGCTCGGCGAGCGCAAGGCACTGCTGATCGGCCTGGCGGCCGACGCGCTGGGTCTGGTGCTGTTATCGATCGCCACCCGCGGCTGGGCGCCCTTTGCGCTGCTGCCGTTCTTCGCCGCGGGCGGTATGGCGCTGCCGGCGCTGCAGGCGTTGATGGCGCACAAGGTGGACGACGATCATCAGGGCGAGCTGCAAGGGACGCTGGCCAGCATGGGCAGCCTGATCGGCGTCGCGGGGCCGCTGGTCGCGACGGCGCTGTACGCCGCCACGCGCGATGTCTGGCCCGGCCTGGTCTGGGCGTTGGCCGCCGCCCTGTATCTGTTGGTTCCGCTGTTGCTGGCGCGTTCGCGTGAGCGTGACGCGGCGTAGCGTCAAGCTCACCCTCTCCCGATTAAGCTCATTTATGGCTAAGCAAGGCATTATTCAGCATAAGCGGGCGCTTTACACGCCACTGCGCCGCTCATTATCATCGCCCTTATCCCGCCGCAGGAAAATTTAAATGCCGTTTCATGGCGTTACGCCCAGCGCGTCATCGCTACCGTTCACTTCGCCTATCGGAAAATCAGGATGAGAAAACTCACAACGCCGCTGATCGCCGCCCTGCTGCTCGGCCTGTTTGGCCTGCCGGCCGGCGCGCAGGAGAAACCGCAACAAATCACCATCGGTTACCAGAAAGCCAACATTTTTGCGCTGCTGAAATACCGCGGTACGCTGGAAAAAACCCTGGAGCCGCAGGGTATCAAGGTTCGCTGGATAGAATTCCCCGCCGGCCCACAGATGTTGGAAGGGTTGAACGTCGGCAGCATCGATCTGGCGGCGACCGGCGACGCTCCGCCGGCCTTCGCGCAAGCCGCCAAGGCCGATCTGGTTTATTTGGCACATTCGCCGCCCAGCCCGAAAACCGAAGCCATCGTGGTGCCGCAGGATTCGGCGATCCGCTCCGTGGCCGATCTGAAAGGCAAACGCGTGGCGTTGAACAAAGGGTCTGACGTCAATTACCTGCTGGTGAGCGCGCTGGAACAGGCCGGCTTGAGCTACAAGGACATCACGCCGGTCTACCTGCCGCCGAGCGATGCCCGCGCCGCCTTCCAGCGCGGCAGCGTCGACGCCTGGGTGATTTGGGATCCCTACTACGCCGAGGTGGAAACCCGTGCCAACGCCCGCCTGCTGAAAGACGCGGAAGGCCTGGTGCCGCACTACACCTTCTATCTCGCCAGCCGCCGCTTTGCCGAAACGTACCCGGACAGCGCCAAACAGGTGATTCAACAGCTCGGCGTGCTGAGCGACTGGGCCAACGGCCATCCGCAGGAAGCGGCGGCGATCCTCGCTCAGAGCACCGGCCTGGATCAGGCCATTTGGGCCAGAGCCATCGCCCGCATGCCGTTCGGCAGCCAGCGCATGTCGCCGGAGGTGTTCAGGCAGCAACAGCAGTTGGCGGATAAATTCACCGCCATCGGGCTGCTGCCGGTTAAGGTGGACGTCAACGCCGCCCGCTGGTCCGAAGATAAACCCGAGACGCCATAGCCTTTGCCGCGCTTTGTCTTTAGAAAGCAGAAACCGGCATTTTGCCACCGGAATAAGCTGACCTATGCTAACCCTGTGTGATGAAACGCGTTTTCATGGCATGTCTTCCGGAACGTTTTGCTTTAATTTGTTCGTCGTGAACCCTGGGCCGCGCCTGACTGGTGCGGCTTTTCTTTTTGCCCGGCAGTGCCAGCGGCGGTGAATTTTGCTATGTTAACCCGCAGATAAGCTTCCCGTTTTCAGCCGCCGGACCGACTCATGTTTACCCATAAAGCAATCGCCGAGCTCAACGCCCTGGAGCTGATGGTTTATACCTACGTCAGCAAACACAAGAATCAAGTGATGTACATGACCATCCGCGAGCTGGCCGAGGCCGCCGGCGTCTCCACCACCACCGTGCTGCGGTTTTGCAAGAAAATGGGCTGTGACGGCTATTCGGAATTTCGCATCCGTTTCAAGCTGTATCTGGAACAAACCGATGCGCCACCGGTCGATTCTGGCATCGGCGAAATCCTCAGCTTTTTTAAAAGCGTCAGCAACGAAGAATTTAATCAGCTGATCGATCAGGCGGTGCAACATATCGCCGCCGCCGAGCGAATTATTTTCGTCGGCATCAGTACGTCGGGCGCATTGGGGAAATATGGCGCGCGTTTCTTTTCCAACGTCGGGAAATTCAGCACCCATATCGACGATCCTTATTATCCCGTCAACAGCGACATGTATAAAAACGCGGTGGCGATCATGCTGTCGGTCTCTGGCGAGACCGAAGAGATCCTGCGTCTGGCCAGCCAATTCAGCCTGCATCACTGCAAGATCATCAGCATCACCAACAACGAAACCTCTTCGCTGGCGCGGCTGGCGGACTTCAACCTCTCCTACCACGTTCCGCAGCATTTGATTGGCGGGCATCACAATATCACCACGCAGATCCCCGTGCTTTACATTATTGAAACCATCGGTAAACGGCTCGGGCATATTAATCCGGCAAAATAAAACAGGCTGTTTTTTTATTGTGACAAATCACTTTTCACGGTGATTTGTTATATCGTGACATTTCTTTCGGTCTTGCTACTCTATTCTCAACGCAGCGTTATTACCCTTCATTAAATAAACCGATGAGACATTGACGATGAAACAGTTGCCGAAGGATTTTCTGTGGGGGGGCGCGGTCGCCGCGCACCAGGTTGAAGGCGGTTGGGATCGGGGCGGCAAAGGGCCCAGCATCGCCGACGTGCTGTCCGGCGGCTCGCACGGCGTGGATCGCGTGATGACCGACGGCGTGCTCGATGGCTATCGCTACCCCAACCACGAAGCGGTAGATTTCTACGGCCGCTATAAGCAGGACGTGGCGCTGTTCGCCGAGATGGGCTTCAAGTGTTTTCGCACCTCGATCGCCTGGACGCGCATCTTCCCGAACGGCGACGAAGCGACGCCGAACGAGGCCGGCCTGCAGTTTTACGACGACCTGTTCGACGAACTGCTGAAATACGGCATCCAGCCGGTGATCACCCTGTCCCACTTCGAAATGCCTTACCATCTGGTGAAGGCCTACGGCGGCTGGAAAAATCGCCGGGTGGTGGAGTTCTTCGTGCGCTTTAGCGAGGTGGTGATGCGTCGCTACCGCGAAAAAGTGAAGTACTGGATGACCTTCAACGAGATCAACAACCAGAGCAACTACCGCTACCCGCTGTTCGGCTACTGCTGTTCCGGCGTGGATTACACCCAGGAAGACAACCCGGAACAGGCGCTGTACCAGGTGTTGCACCACCAGTTCGTCGCCAGCGCGCAGGTGGTCAAACTCGGCCATCAGATCAACCCGGAATTCAAAATCGGCTGCATGCTTGCCTGCGTGCCGTTCTATCCTTATTCCTGTAAACCGGACGACGTGATGTACGCCGTGGAAGCGATGCACCAGCGCTATCTGTATACCGACGTGCAGATGCGCGGCTACTACCCAAGCTACCTGCTGCGCGATTGGGAACGCAAAGGGCTGAAGATCGAGATGCAGCCGCAGGACGCGCAGATCCTGCGCGAGGGCTGCACCGACTACATCGGTTTCAGCTACTACATGAGCAATGCGCTGCAGGCCAACGCGGTGGACGGCAGCGACGGCATGTTCGGCTTCCCGGGCAACGTGCCGAACCCGCACGTCAAGGCCTCCGACTGGGGCTGGCAGATCGATCCGGTCGGGCTGCGCTATTCGCTGAACGTGCTGTATGAACGTTACCAGAAGCCGCTGTTTATCGTGGAAAACGGCTTCGGCGCCTTCGACAAGGTGGAGGCGGACGGCCAGATCAACGATGACTATCGCATCGACTATCTGCGCGCCCATATCGAAGAGATGAAGAAAGCGGTGATTGAAGACGGCGTAGACCTGATCGGCTATACGCCCTGGGGCTGCATCGACTGCGTGTCGTTCACCACCGGTGAGTACAGCAAACGCTACGGGTTCATCTACGTCGACAAACA
Source organism: Serratia bockelmannii (assembly GCF_051803255.1). Lineage (NCBI taxonomy): Bacteria > Pseudomonadati > Pseudomonadota > Gammaproteobacteria > Enterobacterales > Yersiniaceae > Serratia > Serratia bockelmannii. Next base: position 2,588,641 of record NZ_CP196512.1, read on the forward strand.
CGACGACGGCACCGGCACGCTCGAACGTTCGCGCAAGAAAAGCTTCGACTGGTATCGCCAGGTGATCGCCAGCAACGGCGAACAGCTGTAACCGCACGACAGACAATCAGGGGCGATTTTCGCCCCTTTTTACTGTGCCTTACTCCGCCGCCTGCCCGGCGGCGAGGTACTTCGCCATTTCCGCCGACGGCACCATGCCGCCGCCGGTCGCCCACACCAGATGCGTCGCCTGCGCCAGGTGCTCGGCGCTGATGCCTTGCTCGCTGAGCGCCTTCGCATGGGCGGCAACGCGCCACGGTCCGGCCATGCCCGCCAACGCGGACGGCTCCAGTTGGATATGCTCGTACCGGTCCAACAACCCGAGCAGCGCAAACATCTCTTCATCGCTGAGAGTGTAAAACGCGTTCAGCAGACGTTCCATCGCCCGGCCGACAAAGCCGGAGGCGCGCCCCACCGCCAGCCCGTCCGCCGCCGTGCGGTTGTCGATGCCGAGATCTTGCACCGCAATGCCGTCATGCAACCCGCTGTAGACGCCGAGCAGCATGCAGGGCGAATGGGTCGGTTCGGCAAAAATGCAGTGAACGTGATCGCCGAACGCCAGCTTGAGGCCAAAGGCCACACCGCCCGGCCCGCCGCCAACGCCGCACGGCAGATACACGAACAGCGGATGCTGCGCGTCCACCACAATGCCCTGTTCGGCAAACTGACGCTTCAGGCGACCGCCGGCCACCGCGTAGCCGAGGAACAGGGTTTGCGAGTTTTCATCATCGATAAAGAAGCAACTCGGATCGTCCGCCGCCTGTTTGCGCCCTTGTTCGACCGCCACGCCGTAATCGTCGGCGTACTCCACCACCGTCACGCCATTTTCGCGCAGCTTCTGTTTTTTCCACTCTCGCGCATCCGCCGACATGTGCACGCTGACGTCAAACCCCAACCGGGCGCTGATGATGCCGATGGATAATCCCAGATTGCCGGTCGATCCGACGGCGATGCGGTACTGGCTGAAGAATTGACGGAACTCGTCGGAAAACAGCCGGGCGTAGTCGTCGCCGGTGTGCAGCAGCCCCGCCTCCAGTGCCAGCTTTTCCGCGTGCGTCAGCACCTCATAGATGCCGCCGCGCGCCTTGATTGAACCGGAAATCGGCAGATGGCTGTCCTTTTTCAACAGCAGGCGTCCGCCCAACGTCTGCCCATAGCGCCGATCCAACGCGAGCTGCATGGCAGGGATCGCCACCAGCTCGGATTCGATGATCCCCTTTGTGGGTTGGGTTTCCGGGAAGGCCGCGGCGAGATAAGGCGCGAAGCGCGCCAGGCGCTGCTCCGCGTCGGCGACGTCGGCGGCGGTCAACCCGACGTGGGGCAAGCCTGCGGCCAGCGTTGTCGCGCGTGGATTGAACCAGGTGATCGGCTCTAGCGCGACCATGCGTTGCAACAGCGGATGCTGGGCGACCCACGATAGGATCTGTGATTTCTGCATAAGTGTCCCTGACTGAGGTTGGCGTTGCCGTCACCTTGCCGCGAACGCCGGCGGCTGACAAATGATAAATTCTGAGCTTGAGGTGCAATAGATTGATGCAAGTGCGACGTTAGCCGGCCGTCACGCCAAACAGCAGGCCGACGCCGGAAGAAACCGCCATCGCCAGTGCGCTCCAGATGAGGATGCGCGCCACGCCCGGCAAGATCGGCGCCCCGCCGGTTTTCGCGGCGATGCCGCCGAGAACGCCGAGGGAAATCAGCGCCGACGCCACCAGCGCCGGCCGCGTCCAGGCGACCGGTACCCACAGCGCCACCAGCAGCGGCAACAGCGCGCCGAGAGAGAAACTCAGGGCCGACGCCAACGCGGCCTGCAGCGGCCGGGCGCGGGTGGCAGAGGAAATGCCCAGCTCGTCGCGCGCGTGGGCCTCCAGCGCATCATGCGCCATCAGCTTTTCCGCCACCTGCCGGGCCAACGCCGGATCCAGACCGCGATGCACGTAGATTGACGTCAGTTCGCGAAACTCCCCCGGGTAGTCTTCAAGCAGTTCCGCCTGTTCCTCCGCCAGCGCGGCCTTTTCGGTATCCGCCTGCGACGAGACCGACACATACTCGCCGGTGGCCATCGACATTGCGCCGGCCACCCACCCGGCGACACCGGCGATCATCAGCGCGGAATGCGAGGCGCTGGCCGCCGCGACGCCCAGCAGCAGGCTGGCCGTTGAAACGATGCCGTCGTTGGCGCCGAGCACCGCCGCCCGCAGCCAGCCGATGCGTTCAATACTGTGCCGTTCTCGGTGCATCCGTTCTCTCCCTCAGTGAGCGTTGCACTACTCGCGCGCCGCCGCTTCCAACCCGGCGATGTCGATTTTGCCCATTAACAGCATCGCTTCCGTGACACGCCGCACGCGGGCGGCGTCGGGATCGTTCATCAACTCCGTCAGGCGCCGCGGCACGATCTGCCAGCAAAGCCCCCAGCGATCGCGCAGCCAGCCGCACTGCTCCGCCTCGCCGCCCTCGCTCAACGCGTCCCACAGCCTGTCGACCTCCGCCTGATCGTCACATTCCACCATCACGGAGAAGCTGTGATTGAACGGATCCAACGGCCCGGCTTCGATCGCCGCATAGCGCTGGTCGCCCAACATGAAGGAAGCCAGCTTCACGCTGCCGGCCGGGCCGCTCGGCGTATCCGCCGGCAGCTCGGAAAACCAGTTCACGGACGAACCGGGGATCAACGCGACATAGCAATTCAGCGCCGCTTCCATGTCTTTTTCAAACCACAGATGTTGCGTAATTCTGGCCATCTGTGCCTCCTTTACGCATCGAGGATCGGCGCGAAACCGCCGAAGATCATGCGTTTGCCGTCGAACGGCATCTCGCCCAGCGCTTTCATGCGCGGGTCGTTCATCATTTTTTCGTTGGCGGCGTCACGTACCGCCTTGGAGGGGTACTCTATCCAACTGAACACCACCACTTCGTCTTCCTGGGCTTTTACCGCGCCGCGAAAGTCGGTAAGTTTGCCGTCGGGCACGTCATCGCCCCAACATTCCACGATGCGCGTGGCGCCAAACTCTTTGAACAGCGGCGCCGCTGCGGCCACCAACCGGTGATAGGCCTCCTTATTGGCGGCCGGTACCGCCACCACAAACCCGTCTACGTATTTCATTCTGGCATCCTCTTGTCTGATTAAGGACAGTCGGTTCGGCGCAGGCGGAAATGCCCGCGCCCCCTACCAGTTTAGACGGCCGGGGCAGAGCGCGGATCGGAAGTTCAGCGGCCATGAGCAGCCGGCGGAGACGATTCCGGTGTGGCAACCCGGTTACGGCCGGCGTTTTTCGCTTTGTACACCGCCAGATCCGCCAGCTTCAGCAGATCCGCCAGGCTTTGGCCGGCGCCGCCCGGGCAGGTCACCATGCCGATGCTGACGGTGATCTGCAGCGGATGCCCGGCCGGCATGAGGATAGACTCCGTTTCGATGCGTTGCCGCAGGCGTTCGGCCAATTGCCATCCTTGCTGCGGCTGGCCGAGCGTCGAAACGATGGCGAACTCTTCGCCCCCCATGCGGCCGAACAGGTCACCGACGCTCAGATCGGCGGCGATCGCGCGGGTAAAGGCCATCAGTGCCTGATCGCCGCCGGCATGGCCAAAACGGTCATTAATCGATTTGAAATAGTCGATATCGAGCATCATGACGCACACCAGCTCGCCCTTTTGGTCTATCAACCGTTCGCCGCGCTGCATAAACGCATTGCGCGTCAGCACGTGCGTTAACGCATCGTGATTCGCCACGTGCTCCAGCGTGCGCAGCAGCGCATTACGCGCATAGTTCATGCTGGCCACGGCGATGGGCCCCAGCGCCAGCAGCGCGATGCCCAAACGCATCGATACCGCGTTTTGCAACACCTTCATGTCGAGCGTCGTGCTAAGCAACCCGAAATCGATCGCCAGATGGCACCACAGCACATAAATCAGCACCGCAATCATGGTGCAGAACAATGAGAAGGACATCGCCAGCCATAGCAGCACCGGCATGGGAAAGATCACCGCCCCGGGGCCGCCGATCAGCACGCTGCACACCGCCGCCAGCAACAGCAGCGCCAATACCGTGAGTTTTCGCCCCGCGCGCGGCCAGTGGCTGCGCTGGGTGAACAGGGCGCCGGCCGCCGCAAGGCGACGTCGCCAATCGGCGGGAAACGCCAGAATAAACGGCATCAGCGTGACGTAGTTGGTGAATTCGGACGAGAACCACAGCGCCAGCGAGGTCAGATACGGTCTGCCGAACAGCCACTGCGAAGTTGCGGCGCCCACCGCGCCGGTCGCGGCGGCGGCAGCCAGGCAGATACCGAACAGGTACATGCTGGACGTGCCGCGCTGCAACGTGCGCGCCGGCGGCGACAGCCGCATGAACAACAGATACCCCACCACGACGCCGGTCAGATTGGCGACGTTCAGCAGCAGCGTCTTTTGCAGCGAACTGCCGGTCAACAGGTCCGCCGCCAGATAGCCCAGCACCGCCATGCCCCAGCCGGCCCGCGTAGCCCACTGTGGCCGCCGCACCAAAACGGCCAGCAGTACGGCGTTCACCGGCCAGAATATCGCCAGAAAACTGCCGGGGCGACTCACGATGCCCAGCAGACACAGGGTGAACACCAGCAAAAAAATGATGAGCGCGGGCCAAATTTTCCGGGTATCGGACAACGAGGTGGTTTGCATCTTGGATCCAGAGACTTCCGCTAGCATAAAGTGACCGTCTGTTCGCGTCACAACCGTCGGCGATGAGGCGAAGATAAACGGCCGACCCGCCTATTATTGCCAGTTTTGCCTGCCCGGACACCTGTTTATTCATCAAGGGAAAATATATTTGTGTATCAATATATTGACAGGAATCCCCCTTCCGGCGAACAAACTGCCGTGCCCCTCCCGTCACTACGATCGTTATTGCCACCCAGCCGATTTTTTACCGGAAAAATGGCCGCCTTTTACCGTAAAGACAAAATTAAATCGCGCAGTGAAGGGATACAGGCATTCCCCACTATTCAAAACGTATAAATGATAATTATAATGATAATCGTTACTATTTATTATTTTTTACGGAATTATATGCGCCACTCAGTTCTTCGCCACCCCAACAAAAACAAAAAAAATCACGTTTTTCGCTCGCTGCCCCTGTTCGCCGGCCTGTTCCCCGCCCTGACGATCGCCGCCGCACCCGGCGCAAAAACGGAGGAATCCATTACGGTGACCGCCGCGGCCCAGCCTTCTGGTAGCTATAGCGCCGACACCGCCTCGACCGCCGGCAAGAGCGCAGCGCCGATCGCCGAGGTACCGCAATCGGTCAGCGTCGTCACCTCTCAGGTCATTGACGACTTCCAGGTCAAAAGCGTCAATGACGCGATGAAGTTCGTCAGCGGCGTCACCCAGGGCAACACGCTCGGCGGCACGGAGGATGGCTTCGTCAAACGCGGGTTCGGGGTTAACTCCGACGGCTCGGTCTTCATCGACGGCGTGCGCAGCAACCAGGGGTTGAGCATGGACGCCACCACCGATCGCGTTGAGGTCCTGAAAGGTTCCGCTTCGCTGCTGTATGGCATCCTCAGCCCCGGCGGCGTCATCAATCTGATCAGCAAAAAACCGCAGTATGACTGGAACACCCGCATCAGCGGCGCCACCAACAGTGTTGGCGGCGGCAGCGGCAGCGTCGATGTGACCGGCCCGCTGGGCGGCGGCTTCGCCTTTCGCCTGATCGCCGAACGCCAGCACGCAGATTACTGGCGCAATTTCGGCAGCGACGAACACACGCTGATCGCCCCCTCGCTCAGTTGGTTCGGCGACCAGGCCTCCTTTAACATCGCCTACAGCGAATACAAGTACGACATTCCTTACGATCGCGGCACCGCATTTATCGACGGCAAACCGGTCGATGTGCCCTATGACCGCCGCTTGGATGACTACGCGAACCATGCCTGGGGCAAGAACAAACGTCTGAACGCCCATTATGAGTACGCGCTGGATCCGATCTGGACGACCCGCTTCAACTACGCCTGGCTGCAACGCCGTTACGACAGCAACGAAGTGCGCGCCACCGCGGTCGACACCACGACCGGCATCGTCTCGCGCCGCGCCGACGCCAATCGCGGTTTCAATCATCAAACCCACTATTACTCCTGGGATCTGACCGGTTCGCCGCAGCTGTTCGGCATGCAGCACGACCTGCTGCTGGGCGTGGACTACGAGAAGAATCAGACCTACAAGGCCTATTCCTACCGCGGCAAGGTCTCGAAGACCTTCAACATGCATGATCCGGTGTATGGCGAAACGCCGGTCACCGACAGCACCACTTACAGTGACGCGTCAAGCAACCTGCGCGCCACGCTGTTCAGCCGTTCCCTGTACGCCAAGGACAGCATTCATCTCACCGATCAATGGATCGCGGTGCTGGGCGCGCGCTATCAGTCGTATTACCAAAACAACAGCAACGGTTTCCAGAAACCGAAAAATACGCTCAATGACAAAGACGACCAGTTTTTGCCGCAGGCGGGGTTGGTGTATAAGCTGACGCCGAGCCTGTCGCTGTACGGCAATTACAGCCGTTCGTTCACGCCGTCCACCGCCATCGACGACAATGGCGACGTCGCTACGCCGGAAACCGGCACCACCTATGAGGTAGGCGGAAAATGGCAGATCACTCCGGCGTTCGACGCCACGCTGGCGCTCTATCGCATCGATGAAAGCAATATGTCGATCTTTATCAACGGCGTGACCCGCAGCATTCCCAAAGCGCGCTCCACCGGTGCGGAATTGGAGTTGAACGGCGAAGTGGCGCCCAACTGGGATCTCACCGCCAACTACAGCTACGACAAAACCGAGATCGTCGAAGACAACCTCAATCCGACCAACGTCGGCAATCGGCTGGTCAACGCCCCGACCAACATGGGCGGCCTGTACCTCAGCCACCGCATGACGCTGCCGGTGGTGCCCGGCGAGGTGCGCATTGGCGGCGGCGCGCGCTACGTCGGTCGCCGCGCCGGCGATCCGGAGAACAGTTTCACCATGCCGGCCTATACCGTGGCGGATGCCTTTGTCGCCTGGGACAGCAAGCTGCTGGGGAAACATACTCAGCTGAAACTGAATGTGAAAAACCTGTTCAACCGCGAATACTATGCTTCCAGCGCCGGTAATTTACGCGTGATTGAGGGTGAGCCGCGCAGCCTGAGCCTGCAGGCGACGGTCGATTTCTAACCTGTCACGCCTTGGGCGCCGTTTGGCGCCCGTTTTCTTTGCGGCGGCCCTCAAAACGCCTTGCGACACATCACATCGGCGAGAAAATCCAACAGCGCGCGGTTGAACACCGCCGGCCGCTGCAGCGGCGCGAAGTGGCTGACACCCGGCAGCATCACCAGACGGGCGCCAGGGATGCTGTCGCTCAGGTAGGCGGCATGCTCGACGCGGATAAACTCATCGTGCTCGCTATGAACGATCGTCACCGGCACGCGAATGGCTGCCAATTCCTGTACGCGGTAGTCTGGCTGGCTGCTCATCATCAGGCTCACGGCAGCGACGAACGCGTCGAACTCCTCCGGCGTCGGCGACAAGGCGGCATAGTCCTGCGCATGACGCGCAAAACAGCGCTCCACGATGGGGTTGGACGCGGGCGGTTTAACGCCGCTGGCGTCCATATTGCAACCGAAGAAAAAAACGCCGTCCACCCGCTGCGGCGCCCGATGGGCAGCGATAAGCGCAACACAGGCGCCATCGCTCCAGCCCGCCAGCGCGGCGTGCGGGATCCGCAACGCGTCCATCACCGCCAACAGATCATCGGCCATCCGATCGTAACGATACGGTCGGCCGTCGCGCGTGCTGCGCCCGTGCCCGCGGCTATCGATGAGCAACACCCCATACCCGGCGGCCAGCAGCGTCGGCAGCTGATACCCCCAGTTGCCGCTGTGGCCTAGGCCGCCGTGCAGCAGGATCACCGTCGGATCCGCGCCATAGGCCGCATACCAGATGCGCGCGCCGTCATGTTCGACATCACCCTGCTTGGTAAAGGGCGGCAACGGCGGCGCACCCTGCACGGCAAAGTGGGTCAAATCGTCGTCGGTTTGCATCTTTCCCTCCTCGTTCGCCGCCGTTGTGCGCCGAAACGTTATCAAAGGAGTATAGATTGCACCGGTGAGCGGTGCCGTTCGCTTTCCCGACATATACTTAAGGGAGGAATCGCAATGGAGGACGGTGAGATGAAGAAGATAATTCTCGTGTTTTTGATGCTGATGCTGAGCGGTTGTATCGGCGGAGGCGGCGGCCCATCGAATGCGCCTTCGGCATCGCCGAATGAACCTTACACCTGCACCAAATCCAGCGCCAACAGCGACTGCTCGCAATCGGTGGAGCCGTCGATGTACTAGCCACGTTCGGCGGGCCGTCACTTAACGGCCCGCCGCCTCAGGGCTGGGTTAGGAGGAGTGTTCCTCTTCGTTGGCCTGATACCGCGTCGCCTGCTGTTTCATAAACACCACTTCTTGCGGGCTGGACAGGCTCACTTCCTGCGCGCGCAGCAGCTTGAGGATATTGAACAGCAGTTCGCTCTTGGTGGCGCCGACCATGCGCGGGCTCGGCACGTAGCCAGTCACGCTCAGGATAATACCGTCCGGCCCCAGCTGGCTAAAGCGCACATAAGGTGCCGGCGTCTCCAGAATGGTTTCGTACTCGTTATAGGCGCTGAGCAAGATATTGCGCACCTGCTCCGGATCGATCGAGGTCGGGAACGTCAGCGCGATGGTCACTACCCCTTGCGCGTTGCCCATGGTGGCGTTGCGCACGTTCTGCGAGATCAGCTGCGAGTTCGGTACGATCATGGTGGAGCGGTCGCTGAGCTGGATTTCGGTGGCGCGCACGTTGATGCGCCGCACGTCGCCTTCCACGCCGCCGATGCCGATCATATCCCCGACCTTCACCGGGCGCTCGGTTAGCAGGATCAGGCCGGAAATAAAGTTCTTCACGATCTCCTGTAAACCGAAACCGATACCGACTGACAAGGCGCTGACGATCCACGCCAGGTTGCTCCACTGGATGCCGAGCGCCGCCAGGGTGATCAGAATCACCAGCACATAACCGATATTGCTGAACAGCGTCACCAGCGAGGCCCGGATGCCGACGTCCGAAATGGTTTTCGGCAGCAGCTCAGAGCCCAGCCAGCGCCGCACCGCGCGCAGAATGTAGATACCGATCGCCAGACAGATCACGGCGTTGAGCAGGTTGCCGGGCACGATGTTGAAACGCTGTAAGCCTTCGCCGGTCAGGATCGAGACGATTTTCTCCATCAGCGAGCCTGGCGTGGTGCTGCCGAACGAGCCGTTGAACAACGCGACGATCATCAACAGCAACAGCGAACATTTGGCCAGCGCGGTGGTGATGATCGCCACCTGCTCCAGATGGCGATCCTTGAAGCTGAGCGTTTTCTTCAGCATCTTGCCGCTGACGGTCTGCGGCGAAAACAGCGCGGCGCACAGGTCAGTGGCGAACAACACCATGAAGTAGAACGCCATCAGCACCAGCACCACCCAGATCAGCTGGTAGGTCAGGAAGCGGGCGAAGGCGATGTAACCCACAAGCAAGGAAAGCAGGATCACCACCGAACACACCAGGGTGACGATGTGCACCAGCCCGCCGACCAGCGTGCGTTTTTCCAGGTGCGCGCCCTGCTGCTCCAGACGGCGACGAATGCGCTGGCCGCGCAGCGGCGCCGCCAGCAGCACCATGCCGATCAGCCCCGCTACCAGGCCGTTGCCGAAGATGGTGGTGGCCAATGAGGCGCTGACGACGTTGTTGATCAGCTCAACGGTGCCGAACGCCAGCGCCAGACCGGCCAGCAGCGGCGAGAAGTAACGCAGCCCGGCGGCCACTTCATTGTCCAGCGAAGCCAAACGCCACGACGGACGATTCAGCGACAGCGCCGCACGCCCCAGCCCGGCGATCAGCGCGCAGAAAATCCCCAGACGGTTAAAGCCTTCGGCGAAGTCTTCCAGCATCACCGGCAGCGGCTGCACGCGGATAAAAACGTAATACAGCAAATTCAGCGCGATCGAGGTAGTGAACACCGTCACGGCCACGGTGATGATCGCCATAAAGCTGCGGCGCAGGCGCCCGTCCGGCAGGAAGCGAATGCTGACCCAGGCGAGGAAACGCTCGGACAAATAGCGCCCCCAGGACCAGACGATCACCGCCAGCGCCAGCAACGCCAGCGTGCCGTACCGCCATTCGTCCTGCCAACTGGCGTCCCAGGCCGCTTTCATCTCGGCGTTGAACTGGTCCAGCCGCTGCACGTCATCCGCTGACGGCTGCACCACCGGCGTCCAGAACTTGACGCCCAAAATGCTGCCGGTGTTCAGCGCCAGCTGGGTTTTAAACGCTACCCGGCGCAGATCGCTGATCTGCTGCCCCAGGTCGAAAGCGCTGGTCTTGATGGCCTGCGCGCGTTTTACCGCATCGTCCAGCTGCTTCTTGCTGCTGTTCAGCGCATTACGCTGCTGGGCGACAGCCGGGGTTTCCGGCAGCGCGCCGGCCGCCGGGGCCGGCCCCAACACGTCCAGCTGTGCCTGCAGTTTTTCCTGCAGCGGCTGCAGATCGGCAGACAATTTATCCATGCTGGCGACCAGATCGTCGGTCGCCAGCCGCAGCTTGCTGAGCTGGGTGTCGGTGGTAGCCTTTGAAACCAGCTGCTTCATGCTGTCCAACTGCTTTTGCGCGGCTTTCAGCTGCGTAGCGGGATCGGGTGCGCTTTCGGCGGTGGGATCATCCTGGGGGGCGGCGACGGCGCCGAGCGGCGTCAGCTGCAAACCCAACAGCAATAACAACAACAGCAGGAACGAACGGGGCTTTAACATAAATTCAGTGCTCAGCATCATTATCTGATAGACAGACGAAAAGGCGGCGGATGAACCGTCGCTTAACCATAAACGCTAATTATAATAGCTGCTTAATGTCGGCCGAAATACAGTAATTATTCCCATTGTGTGCCACGCGCCCGTGCTCGCCTTAGCCTGCTGATTATTCAGGCGCTTTTACACTGGCGATACGGCATAAAGCGCTCTATACTCCAGCCACCGATTAACCTGCAACGAATAAAAGGAGACTTACTATGCTGACGTGTGAATTGGTTTTTCACTCACACTTCTTTGGTAATCGTCGCCGCTCAAGCATTACCGGTATCGTGCTGCGATAACCCAGCTTGAGCGAAGCTTACTAAAATCCAGGATCTTCCCTCCGGCTTACCGGGTTGTCGTCAGCGATGTTTGACGATAGGCATTGTCATGCCTGTAACTCTTGAGTAAGCAATGAGCACATTACTGTCTGCACAATCTGTCGGTTACGACAACGCGTTCGGCGTCCTGCTGAGCGAGATATCCTTCAGCCTGAAAAAAGGCGATCGCATCGGTTTGATCGGCGATAACGGCTGCGGCAAAAGCACCCTGCTGCAAATTCTCAGCGGCGACCTACCTGCGCACACCGGTTCAGTGACATTGTCACACCAATGTCTGATGGCGCGCATCGAGCAGCACCTGCCGCCGGAGCTGCACACCTGCACCCTGCTGGATGCGGTGCTGGCGCGGCTGCCTGCGGGCCAACACCTCAGTGAACGCTGGCGCTGTGAAGCGTTACTGGCCGAGCTGGGGTTTGAACCGGCGAGCTGGACGTTGACCGCCGGCACCCTCAGCGGCGGCCAGCATACGCGGCTGCTGTTGGCGCGCGCGTTGATCCGCCAACCCGATCTGCTGTTGCTCGACGAACCCAGCAACCACCTGGACCTGCCCACGCTGCTGTGGCTGGAACAGTTCTTGCGCAGCTGGGCCGGCAGCTTCGTGCTGGTGTCGCACGATCGCTACCTGCTCGATCAGGTGACTAACTGCACCTGGATCCTGCGCGACAAAACGCTGCAGTTCTTCCGTTTGCCCTGCTCTGCGGCGCGCACCGCGCTGGCGGAACAGGACGCCGCGGACGAACAGCGGCGCTACGCCGAGCAGAAAGAGATAGACCGGGTGGAAAAAAGCGCCAAACGCCTGGCGACCTGGGGCAAGGTCTACGACAACGAAGATCTGGCGCGCAAGGCCAAGCAAATGGAGAAGCGCGTCGATCGGTTGAAGGAAGAACAGACCACCCTGACCGCCGGCAGCCCGTGGCGGTTGCGGCTGCAGGGAGAAGCGCTGGACGCCGATCGCCTGCTGGCGCTGCCGCACTGGGCCGTGCGCCCGGCGCCGGATGCGCCGGTGCTGTTCAGCCTGGAACATCTGCGCGTGAAAAGCGGCGATCGCATCGCCATCGTCGGGCGCAACGGCTGCGGTAAATCGTCGCTGCTGCGCCTGTTGTGGCGTGAGTATCAGCAACAAACGGAGCGCCCGGCGCTGTTCCATCCGCGCGTGCGCATCGGCTATTACGATCAGAGCCTGCAACAGCTGCGCGATGAAGACACGTTGAGCGACGCATTGGCGCAGTTTGCACCGCTGACCGAGGAACAGCGGAAAATGGCGCTGATCGGCGCCGGTTTTCCTTACCTGCGCCACCATCAGCAGATCCGTTCGCTGAGCGGTGGCGAGCGTTCGCGGCTGCTGTTCGTCGGTCTGACGCTGGCCAACCATTCGCTGCTGCTGCTGGACGAGCCCACCAACCACCTGGACATGGCGGGCAAAGAGGAGCTGGCGGAAACGCTGCGCCAGTTCCCCGGCGCCGTCATGCTGGTTACCCACGACAGGATGCTGATCGAACAGAGCTGCAACCGCTTTTGGCTGATCGACCAGCAAAAACTGGAGGAGTGGCACGATCTGGCGCCGGTGTATCAGCGCCTGGCGGGCGAAGCGCCGGCACTGCCGACGGCGGACAGGGCTAATGCTGATGGCCCGACGCCGGACGATCGATTGGAAGGCGAAGAAGCGCTGTTGACCGCCCTGTTTGCCCTCGAAAGCAAATTGGAGGCCGACCTGGCGCGCAAGCCGAAGCATCAGAAACCGGAGCTTCAGGCGCGCTGGCGCCGCGAGATTGCCGACATCACCGCCCGGTTGCATCTGGGCTAACCTTGACAGGCCGCCATCCGGCGGCCTGTTTTTTGATGGAGTGCGATATGGCATTTTCCCTTGAGCAAGCCTCACTCTCGCAGCGGCCACTGCTGGCGCCCATGCTGTCCGATTGCCTTCGCGAGTTGGGCGCCGATGGAGATTACCCCTATCTGCCGCTCTACTGGCGCGAGGTCGGCCGCTACCCTTATTTGATATTGAGCGATCGACAAACGGCCGGTTTCGCGTTGGTCAGGCGCCTGGATAGCGCCACCGTCGAAATGGCGGAGTTCTACATCAAACCCGAATGGCGACGCAACGGGATGGGGCAACGGGCTGCCCGCGCCTTGTTCGTGCAGCATCCCGGCGGTTGGTCGCTGTCGGTCAGCCAGGATAATCCGCGCGGGCTGGCGTTTTGGCGCTCGGTAATACCGGCCGGGACCATGACTCAACCACTTTCGGCCCCCGATGCCATGATGCAGCTGCGCTTTTCATCCCCGCCGCCCTGAGCGACACATTACTTTCATCCTTTTATGGCAGGGTAAGCTGATTCGTTTTTTGCTATCGAGCCTGCCATGACTTCACTTTCCCCACGGGACATCGAGGCGCGCTACCGCTTCGCGCGTGAGATCGCCCGCGCCGCCGCCGATCTCGCTTTCAGCTTTTATCAACGGCGGCAAAGCCTGGCGGTCGACTTTAAACAGGGGCTGCAGGACGTGGTCAGCGAAGCCGACCGCCGCGTCGAAGCGCTGATCCGCCGCATGATCAATCGCCGGTTTCCCCAGGATGGCTTTCTCGGCGAAGAGAGCGGCAGCAGCGGCGAGCACGCCACCTGCGTTTGGGTCGTCGATCCTATCGATGGCACCGCCTGCTTCCTGAACGGATTGCATACCTGGTGTATCGCGATAGGCGTGGTGATCGACGGCGAGCCGACGATCGGTGTGGTCTACGATCCCAACCACCGCGAGATGTTCCGCGCCTGCCGCGGCGGCGGCGCCTTCCTCAACGGGGAACCGATAGGCGTGCATGCCGGGCGCAGCGTTGCGGATGGCGTGATGGGCGTCGGGATATCACCGCGCGCCTCGGCGGCGGAATTCAGCGGCTTTCTCTGTCGCCTGCTGCAGGCGGGAGGAATGTTTGTGCGCAGCGGCTCCGGCGCGTTGATGACCGCCCAGGTGGCCGCCGGACGGCTGCTGGGCTATTACGAACCGCACATGAATGCCTGGGACAGTCTGCCTGGACTGGTGCTGACGCGCGAAGCCGGCGGCGTGGCGAATGACTTTATGCACAACAACGGGCTGCGGCGCGGCAACCCGCTGCTGCTGGCCAACGCGGTGCTCTATCCGCAGTTGGCCGCGCTGATTCAAATGCCGGGCTTGATCGGCTCGACGTGCCCTATCGCGCGCGTGATGGCCGGATAAAGCGCGCGCAGCCGCCGCTCGACCCGATCGACCGCATCGTGCGCGGCGGCGATGGTTACCACCGGCGACACGCGGCAGTGGAAGTTGACGATGATGCCGCCGTCGGTCTTGCGCGCACGGATGTTGTGTACGTCTTGCACATTCTCCCCCTGCTCCAGCGCCGATTGCAGGATGCGGCGAATAGCGGCCAGCTCCACCGCATCGACATCCTCGCTGGTCAGCCAGTGCGGCGTCTGCGGCTCCAGGTGCGTCTCTATTTCAGTGTCTTCGCCGATCGCCTGGCGCAGGATCCCTTCTATTTCCGTGGCGATGTCATGCGCCTGCGCCACGCTGACGTGGGCCGGCACCGCCAAATCCATGCCGATCGCCATACGCGTCGGCAACTGCTGCAAGGTCACATTCTGCACCTGCGCGCCGTGGTTGGCGGCAATCGCCCGAATGCGCGTCGCCATGTCTTCGTCGCTGCGGGTCTGCGGCACCGCGATGACGGTGAATTCCGCCCTGGCGTACTGCTCCCGCAACCGTTCGATGATTTCTCGCTTCAACGTATCGATGCGCTCCAGCGGCAAGGTGCGGCACACCGCCACCGTGATCTCGACAAACATTACGGCGCCGGCGTTGCGAATGCGCACGCTGTCGCAGGCCAGCACCGCCGGAAAGCTGTCCAGCGTGGCGCGAATCGCTTCGGTGGCTCCGGCGGGCGCAGTATCCATCAACGAGTCGAAGGAGCGTTTACCGAGCTTGATTGCGGCGACAAAGATAAAACCGGCGACGATCAGCGCGGCGATGGCGTCCGCACGGCCAAAGCCTAGCAGCACAAACACCATGCCCAGCAGCACCACGCCGGATGAAAGCATGTCGGAGAAGAAATGCAGCGCATCCGCCTCCAGCGCCGCGCTGTCGGTGGCTTTGGCGACGCGGTTGAGCGCCCGCACGCGGAAGAAATCGACGCAGATGGAGATCAGCAACACCGCGATCACCACCGGCGCCGCGACGATCTCATGCGGTTGCCCGAGCAGGCTGCTGCCCGCCTCATAGACAATCCAACCGGCGGCGCCCAGCAACAACAGCACTTCGAACAGCGCCGCCAGGTTTTCCACTTTGCCGTGGCCGAAGTGGTGATCGTCATCGGCGGGTTTATCGCTGATGCGCACCGCCAGCCAGGTGATGCTGGTGGCGATAAAATCGGTGAAAGAGTGGATCCCTTCGGATATCAGGCCAATACTGCCGGTAAAAATGCCGGCGACGAATTTGCCCGTGGCCAGCACCCCGCTGGCAATCATCGAGTTTCTGGCCACGGCCTGTTTTTCATTCTGCATGATGCTGCTCACATTCAGACGGTGATTTATTTTTTTACTTTAGCGGATAATTGCCAGACAAAGGCGATCAGCAGCATACTGCCAGAGAATGTCAGCATGAGGCTAGTAAGAAAATTGGATTTTCCGGTGGAATAAAAATAAATCTCATTAACGCCCACCGAGATCATTAAAATGGCGTAGAGCAATCCCAAAATAAGAATCGTCATTATTATCAACTCCCGTATCAGGCCGCGCGTTCAGCGCGCCACTAAATCCTCCCCATAATAAATAGCGGTTACGGGGAGGATGCATCTAGGCGGATCTTTAGCGTTCATCAATCATCCCATTTGGTGCTCATATAGGCCGCCAACAGGCCCAGCGAGCTGATCATTGCCAGGAATCCCATAAAAATAGTCATGTTTCCCATTATTTTGTCCTCAGGTTAAATGTTATCGATAAAAGCCCCTTGCGTTAAATATCGGGGTTGGTCGGTATCCATGGTTTTTTAACGTCCTCCTCTTTTTGGCAACATTCCCGCGCTTTCAAGCGCGGGACCCGTTTAAATTCCCAGGACGTGCTGGGCGATTTTGAAATAAATAATCAGGCCGGTGCCGTCGATAAAGGTGGCGATAAACGGCGCCGACACCACCGCTGGATCGATACCGAGCCGTTTCAGCAGCATCGGGATGATCGACGAAACAATGGCGCTCCATACGGTGATCGCCACCAGCGACAGGCTGACCACCAGCGTCACCTCCATGCCGACGCCCATGATCCAGGCGCGCACCCAGGCCGCCAGACCGATGGTGACGGCGATCAGCAGCGAGGTCGTGACCTCTTTGCGGATCACCGCGCCCAGATTGCGCAGGCTGACCTCGCCCAGCGCCATAGCACGCACCAGCGTCGAGGTGATCTGGGTGCCGCTGTTGCCGCCGGTGCCGATCAGCAACGGGATGAAGAACGCCAGCGCAATCGCCGCTTCGAGCTGATCTTCAAACGCTTTCAGCACGTTGCCGGTGTAAGCTTCGGCCACGAACAACATCAGCAGCCACACCGAGCGTTTGCGCCACAGCGCCCACGGGCTGGTCTCCAGATAAGGCTTGTCCAGCGGCAGGCTCGCACCCTGACGCTGCGCGTCTTCGGTGTTTTCATCTTCGACCAGCCGAGCGATCTCGCGCTCGCCCAGCACGCCGACCAGCGTGTTGTTCGCCACGACCGGCACCACGTCCAAACCGCCTTTGCCCAGCAGATGCGCCACGTCATTGCGATCGTCGTCGGGTGAAACCTGGAAATAGCTGTAATCCATCATTACGCCGACCGCTTTATCCTCATCGTCGCACTGCAGCAGTTTTTTCACCGACAGCGTGCCGCGCAAATGATAGTCGTCCGCGGTAATAAAGACCCGGGTGGGAATTTCGTCCGTTTTTAGCTGCGAAAGTAAATATTCCCGGGCATGCGTGACCGTCATCGTCGCGGGAACGGTAATAAAATCGGCGTTCATATAACCGGCAACTGAAGTTTCATCGAGAGTTTCAGTCGCGCGCAGCGCCGGAGAAGAAGAGTATTGATGTGACTTGATCATTTTGTCAGTCCCTATTTCTGTTGTGAACTTCAACAGCGAATCGCATAGGGGCGTAACCACAGAGGGAGTGCAGACTGCCTATCTCCGCGTCCAGGTTTTAGCACTATACAACGTATCCGAATTGTTGCTCGGAAGTTACTTTGGGCTGAACCTTAATCCGATAAAGCCTGTCTTAACCTTGGGCATCTCTCGATGTCGTCAGATCAGTAACCTGTGTTTGTATAGGAGCCTCGCCAAACGAGATACTGCATATAAACTACCGGCGCAGTATAGGCGTTGTTTTATCCGGCGGGAAGAAAAGATTGCCCGTCGTTTATGGAGTATTTAGGATAATTTTATTAAATGTGAATCTATAAAAACGGCTGATATAAATCAGCCGTTTTTTTATTTCTCAGTGCGCGAGAATGTAGACGTTTTTATCGTATAGCGCGCCCTGACGGGTAAAGTCGATCCCCTTCACGTAAGGTTTGACCAGCGTGGCGTTGGCTTCGTAGTACACCGGCGCGACCGGCGTATCGACGGCCAGCACCGCCTCGGCCTGCTGGGAATACTGCTGCACCTGCTGCGGTGTCGGCGCCGCCGTCGCCTGATGCAGAATGCGATCGTACTCCGGATTGCGGTATTTGGGGCTGTTTTCGCTGCTGTCGGAACGGAACACGTTCAGGAAAGTAGACGGATCGTTGTAATCCGCCAGCCATCGAGTAAAGGCCACGCCGTACTGCCCGCGGTTGATATTATCCAGCGTCACTTTACGCTCCTGGCTTTGCAAGGTGGCCTCTACCCCGAGGTTCTTTTTCCACATGGCGGCGGCGGCGATGACGATCTTCTTGATGGTGGCGTCGTTACTGTACAGCACGGTAAAGCGCAGCGGATGCTCGGCGTTGAAACCGGCCTGCGCCAGCAGTTGCTTCGCCTGGGCGTGCCGTTGTTCCGGCGTCCAGCCGGCCGCGGCACCGGGCTGCAGGCGATAGCCGCCCGCCCCCGTTGGGGTAAAGGTCCAGGCCGGCTGCTGGCCATATCCCAGCACCTTGCCGGCGATGATCTCTTTATCCAGCGCCAGATTCAGCGCCTGACGCACCCGCACGTCGTTGAACGGCGCCTGGCGGTTGTTGAAGGCGAAATAGCTGGTGGAGAGCAGCGGATAGGTCACCAGCTGTTGCTCACCGAGCGTTTTTTTCAGCTGCTGATACAGCTCCGGCGGCGTGGTATACCCCAATTCCACCTCGCCGGCGCGAAAACGCGCCACTTCCGGGAATCCCTGTATCGGCAAGAACGTCACCTTGTTGAGCACGGTGTTGGCGTTGTCCCAATACTGCGGATTGCGTTCCACCACCACCTTTTCGTTCACCACCCACTGGCTGAGGCGGAACGCGCCGTTGCCGACAAAATGCGCCGGTTGAGTCCAGTTTTTGCCGTACTGCTCCACCACCTTGCGGTTAACCGGCAAGACCGGAAAATGCACCAGTTGTTTGAGCAGATAGGAGTTGGGCTCCGACAGCGTCACCTGCAGGGTGTGCGCATCCAGCGCCTTGACGCCCAGCTCGCTCGGCGGCTTGCTGCCGGCGTTGATCGCCGCCGCGTTCAGCACGTAGGCCGAAGCCAGATAGCTGCCGTACGGCGACGCGGTTTTCGGATCGGTGAGGCGCTGCCAACTGTAAACGAAATCGTCGGCGGTGACCGGATCGCCGTTCGACCACTTGGCCTGCGGCCGCAGATGGAAAGTCCAGACGTTGCCCTGGTGCTCCCACTTCTGTGCCAGCGCCGGGATCACTTCGCCGTCTTTTCCGACGCGCAGCAAGCCTTCGAACAGATCGTTGAAGATGTAGAACTCCACATTGCTCTCGGCCAGGTTTGGATCCAGCGTCGCCGGTTCATACCCGTTGGCGCGCACCAGTTCTTGCGCCGCCGCCAGTTTAGCGCCCGCCGGCACCTCGGCCGCCTGTGCGACCGCCGCGTTAAAAGCCAGGATGATTAAACCAGCCAATTTCTTGCCATTGAATGAATATTTCACGTCGATATCCCTGATGAGTGTTTTATCGCGTTCAATATGCAATGAGGCAGTGGAATAAATTAAATCATTAATCGCTATGAGTCATAACCAAAAGCGGTGTTGAATTTCTTTCATTATCAAAGGAGTACTGGTGACGGAACGATAAAGAACACGAGGATAAACGCGGAGACCGGCATTGCCGCCGGGAACGCCGTGAATCGGCGGTGACATAAATTCAGGCAATCAATATAGATTATTCCAGCCGAAGCTTAACGTATCCTTAGGGCAATTCATTTTGTGAGCGATCGTCAAAAATAATTTAATACGAATCGTTTTCACTATCATTATTGATGTTCTTGGCTAAAATCGGCCTGCTTGCGCTTGCCAGGCGATATTCGTTTTCTTCATTCGAACGCTAAAAAGGATAACTGCATGAAGCTGCGTATTTCATCTCTCGGCCCCGTCGCCCTGCTCGCCTCCTCGATGATGCTGGCCTTTGGCGCTCAGGCGGCCTCCGCCGACCAGGGCATCGTTATTTACAACGCCCAGCATGAAAATCTGGTGAAATCCTGGGTCGACGGGTTTACCAAAGACACCGGCATCAAAGTCACGCTGCGCAACGGCGGCGACAGCGAGCTGGGCAATCAGCTGGTGCAGGAAGGCAGCGCCTCGCCTGCCGACGTGTTCCTGACGGAAAACTCCCCGGCGATGGTGTTGGTGGATAACGCCAAGCTGTTCGCCCCGCTGGACGCCGCGACGTTGGCCCAGGTAGAGCCGCAATATCGCCCCAGCCACGGCCGCTGGACCGGCATCGCCGCCCGTTCTACCGTGTTCGTCTACAACCCGGCCAAACTGACCGACGCGCAGTTGCCGAAGTCGCTGCTGGATCTGGCCAAGCCGGAATGGAAAGGCCGCTGGGCCGCTTCGCCATCGGGCGCCGATTTCCAGGCGATCGTCAGCGCGCTGCTGGCGCTGAAAGGCGAGAAAGCCACGCTGGAGTGGCTGAAAGCGATGAAAACCAACTTTACCGCCTATAAAGGCAACAGCACGGTGATGAAAGCGGTCAATGCCGGCCAGATCGACAGCGGCGTGATCTATCATTACTACCCGTTCGTCGACGGCGCTAAAACCGGCGAGAACAGCAACAACATCAAGCTGTATTACTTCAAACATCAGGATCCGGGCGCATTCGTCAGCATCTCCGGCGGCGGCGTGCTGGCTTCCAGCAAGCATCAGCAGCAGGCGCAGGCCTTCATCAAGTGGATCACCGGCAAACAGGGCCAGGAGATCCTGCGCACCAACAATGCCTTCGAATACGCCGTCGGCGTCGGTGCGGCCTCCAACCCGAAACTGGTGCCGCTGAAAGATCTGGACGCACCGAAAGTAGACGCCGCGCAGCTGAACAGTAAAAAAGTGGTCGAACTGATGACCGAGGCCGGCCTGCTGTAAGGCCCGCCGGCAAACCGAGAGTTTTTGATCGTTATGTCAAACCTGAGTACCCACGCCGCGCAGACCGCGCGGCGTTATTCTGTTGTCCCCCTTCATCCGCGGCCAGGGGCGATCGTGATGGCCAGCGCTGTGTTACTGTCGCTGCTGGCGCTGTTGCCGCTGGGATTCGTTATCGGCGTGGCGTTTGAAACCGGCTGGCAAACGGTCAAAGCACTGGTTTTCCGCCCACGCGTGGCGGAACTGCTGTTGAATACTCTGCTGTTGGTGGTGTTAACGCTGCCGATCTGCGCCGTGCTGGGCGTGGCCCTGGCCTGGTTGACCGAACGCACCACGCTGCCGGGCCGCCGTCTCTGGGCGGTATTGGCCACCGCGCCGTTGGCGGTGCCGGCCTTTGTGCAAAGCTATGCCTGGATCAGCCTGGTGCCGTCGATGCACGGCCTGGGCGCCGGCGTTTTCATCTCGGTGCTCGCCTATTTCCCGTTCATTTACCTACCGGCCGCCGCGGTCTTGCGCCGTCTGGATCCCGGTATCGAAGACGTCGCTACCTCACTCGGCTCGCGGCCGCCGGCGGTGTTTTTCCGCGTGGTGCTGCCGCAGCTGAAGCTGGCGGTCTGGGGCGGTTCGTTGCTGATCGCGCTGCACCTGCTGGCGGAGTATGGCCTGTACGCCATGATCCGTTTCGATACCTTTACCACCGCGATCTTCGATCAGTTCCAGTCGACCTTCAACGGCCCGGCGGCCAACATGCTGGCCGGCGTGTTGGTGCTGTGCTGCCTGGGGTTACTGTTGCTTGAGGCGATAAGCCGCGGCCGCGCGCGCTATGCCCGCGTCGGTTCCGGCAGCGCCCGCAGCCAAACGCCGCGTCGCCTGTCAGCGCCGTTCGCCGCACTGGCGCTGCTGCTGCCGATCGCGCTGACCGCGTTGGCGCTGGGCGTGCCTTTCATCACCCTGGCCCGCTGGCTTTGGCTGGGTGGATTCGAGGTGTGGCGTAACGCCGAGCTGTGGCCCGCGCTGTGGCAAACGCTGTCGCTGTCCGCCGCTGGCGCATTGTTGATTACGCTGTGCGCCATTCCGATGGCCTGGCTGTCGGTACGCTATCCGGCCCGGCTGTATCGGGTGCTGGAAGGCTGCAACTACGTGACCAGCTCGCTGCCTGGTATCGTGGTGGCGCTGGCGCTGGTGACCATCACCATTCACAGCTTCCGGCCGATTTACCAGACCGAAATCACCCTGCTGCTGGCATATCTGCTGATGTTTATGCCGCGGGCGCTGATCAATCTGCGCGCCGGTATCGCACAGGCGCCGGTGGAATTGGAAAACGTGGCGCGCAGCCTCGGCAAATCGCCGGCGCAGGCGCTGTGGAGCACCACGCTGCGGCTGGCGGCGCCGGGCGCCGCTGCGGGCGCCGCGCTGGTGTTTCTGGCGATCGCCAATGAACTGACCGCCACGCTGCTGCTGGCGCCGAACGGCACCCGCACGCTGGCCACCGGATTTTGGGCGCTGACCAGCGAGATAGACTATGTCGCCGCCGCGCCTTATGCGCTGATTATGGTGGCGCTGTCGCTGCCGCTCACCTGGCTTCTTTACTCTCAATCTAAACGTACGGCGGGACTATGAGCACGCTCGAACTGCACGGTATCGGAAAATCTTACAATGCCATCAGGGTGCTGGAACACATCGACCTGCAGGTTGCCGCCGGCAGCCGCACGGCGATCGTCGGCCCTTCCGGCTCCGGCAAAACCACCCTGCTGCGCATCATCGCCGGCTTTGAAATCCCCGACGGCGGCCAGATCCTGCTGCAAGGGCAAGCCATGGGCAACGGCGGCGGCTGGGTGCCGGCGCATCTGCGCGGCATCGGCTTCGTCCCGCAGGATGGCGCACTGTTCCCGCACTTTACCGTTGCCGGCAACATCGGTTTTGGCCTTAAAGGAAGCAAACGCGAGAAACAGCACCGTATTGAGGCGCTGATGGAAATGGTAGCGCTGGATCGCCGCCTGGCCGCGCTGTGGCCGCACGAGTTGTCCGGCGGACAGCAGCAGCGGGTCGCGCTGGCGCGCGCTTTGTCGCAACAACCTCGGCTGATGTTGCTGGATGAGCCGTTCTCGGCGTTGGATACCGGCCTGCGCGCCGCCACCCGCAAAGCGGTGGCCGAACTGCTGACGGAGGCCAAAGTGGCGTCGATTCTGGTTACGCACGATCAGAGCGAGGCGCTGTCGTTCGCCGATCAGGTGGCGGTGATGCGCAACGGCCGGCTGGCGCAGGTGGGCGCGCCGCAAGATCTCTATCTGCGCCCGGTCGATGAACCGACCGCCAGTTTCCTTGGCGAAACGCTGGTGCTGACCGCCGAACTGGCGCAGGGCTGGGCAGACTGCGCATTGGGGCGCATCGCCGTCGACGATCGCCAACGCAGCGGCTCAGCGCGCATCATGCTGCGCCCGGAGCAGATTCAAATCGGTTTATCCGATCCGGCGCAGCGCGGCCAGGCGGTGATCACCGGCATCGATTTCGCCGGCTTCGTCTCCACCCTCAATCTGCAAATGGCGGCCACCGGCGCACAGCTCGAGATCAAAACCGTCAGCCGCGAAGGCCTGCGGCCCGGTGCACAGGTCAATCTCAACGTGATGGGCCAGGCGCATATTTTCGCCGGCTGACTCTCTTGTGGCCGGGCTGCCCCGGCCTCCTCAGCGGCAAACCTTGTCGCGGCGCGGCTTTTTCGGCGCCAGCAGATACTCCACCACGCTTTCGTCAACGCAGCTGTCGATGCCGTTCAGCGCCAGCGTATGTCCGTCGCGTTCGCGGGTGATCAGCGGGCTTTTAAAGGCGGCGGCCATCACCTGGGCGTTGCGGTACGGCGTGGTCGGATCGTAGCGCTGGGCGACGAACAGCAGCGGCGGCAGCGCGGCGGACGCCACCGGGGTGTGCGGCCGATCTTTGCCGCGGTACGGCCATAGATCGCACATTTCCAGCGGATACTCGTGTAGCGGCAGGTAGTGAGCGTACAAAGCGGCGGTATTGATCTCCTGCCGCTGCCTGCGCAACTGCTGCGGATCGGCCGTCGGGTTGGCGACGTCGGCGCAGGTGATGACGTTCAGGGCATCATCGGCATCCGGCGAATAGCTTTCGTCAATCAGATCGGAAACCTGCTGCCCGGCGATGCCGGCATCGAGTTGACGCAGCACGGTCGCCAGCTCATGCCAGCGCTCCGGCCACAGCAGCAGCGAACGCGTGACCGTCAGCACATCGTCGGCGGAGATTTCATAGCCCGCCGCAGTGACGAACGGTTGATCGTGCAGCTTGCGCAGTAAGGCATGATAGCGCTGCAGCGCCTGATTAGCGCCGCCGCCCAGCTGGCAGCTGTCGGTTTTGCCGCAGTAGGCGGCGAAGCGCAGGAAGCTTTGCTGGAAGCCCCGCTCCTGGTTCATGCGCTGGGTGAAGTCGTCCTCCGCCAGATCCACCACCCCGTCCAGCACCAGCGCGCGCGTCTTCTTCGGAAAACGTTCGGCATACAGCGCCGCCACCTTGGTGCCGTAAGAGTATGCCACCGCCGTCAGCCCCGGTTCGCCCAGCGCGTGGCGGATCGCGTTCAGATCGTTGACCGCCTCGTCGGTGCCGATGTGTTGCAACACGTCCGCGCCGGTCTGTTTGATGCAGGCGGCAATCAGGGTGCGCGTCTGATTCTCCGCGCCGGCAACGTCGTTATCGTCCGGCGTCGGGGTTTCGTCGCCTTCGGCCAGCTGACAAGAAATTTTCGGCGTCGACTGACCGACGCCGCGCGGATCGTAACCGATGATATCGTAGGATTTTCGCAGTCTGGCGACGTGGGCGTCGTTGCCCAGATAGGGGTTGATGCCCGGCAGGCCTGGGCCCCCGCTGATCATTACTACGCTGCCCTTTTTCGGCCCGGTAGCGGGCTGCAGGGTCAGTGCCAGACGCACGGTCTGTTCGCCCGCCTGCGCCGCATGGGCGGGCGGCGTGGCGTAGGCTAACGGCACCTCGAGGTAACCGCAGCGCAGCCCCGGCGGTGGCGCCTCATCGAACCAGCGCTGAAAACCGCTGTTGAGACAAGATTGCCAACGAATGCCGTTCTCGACCGCCATGCCGTGAGCCGCCGGCTTGGCCAGGGCGGGCAACGCGGCGGCGGTCGCGGCGAACAGCGCCAGAATACGCAGTACTGACATGGGGAGTCCTTTCAACTCAACGAATCGGTCAAAGGGTAAAGATACTCGGTTAAACCGCTAGCCAATAGAACATAAAAAAACGCGCGGGTGAAGCCGACGCCGTGCGTATGGAAAGACTTTTCTTTGCTCAGATTGATCTTATAACGCACAGAATGCTGCAAAAAATGCCATTCACCTGCTAGGCTTAGTGTTCGTTAACCCACAAGGAACAGGAGAGCAGCATGTTTGGTAAAGCGGAAGACAAAGCCAATGAAGCCGCAGGCGCGGTACAAGAAGCGTTCGGCAAAGCCGTTGATTCGCCGGAGCATCAGGTGCGCGGCGCGGCGCGCAAATACGCCTCCCAGGCCAGCTATGCCGCCCGTGACGCAGCGGACAGCGTAAGAACGCAGGTGGAAGCCAACCCGCTGGCCGGCGTAGCCGTTGCAGCAGCGGTCGGCATCGTTTTCGGCTTCCTGCTGGGACGCAAATAAGCGGCGAATGCGCCCTACGACAACAGGCCCGTTACGGGCCTTTTTTTTCGCCCTTTTCTGCACCGGCGCCGTTATGCGCGCAAACTTTCATCTATCACAGCCATCGCTTAAAAAAACTAACGCCTTCAACTACGATTAGTTTGTGACCAGAGCGAGGCTCTGCAATCCGGCGGATAACCCTATGAGGATTATCATCATTATCCATGCTGTTTAAGCCGCTCTCCTTCATGCGGCTAAGAAAGGTTAATTATGGCTCGCACCACCCCTATCGAACGTTACCGCAATATCGGCATCTCCGCGCATATCGATGCCGGCAAGACCACCACCACCGAGCGGATTCTGTTTTACACCGGGGTCAGCCACAAGCTGGGTGAAGTGCATGACGGCGCGGCGACCATGGACTGGATGGCGCAGGAACAGGAGCGCGGCATCACCATCACCTCGGCGGCCACCACCTGCTTCTGGAACGGCATGCAGCATAATTATCCGCAGCACCGCATCAATATCATCGACACCCCCGGGCACGTCGATTTCACCATTGAAGTGGAGCGTTCGATGCGCGTGCTGGACGGCGCCGTGATGGTCTATGACTCGGTGGGCGGCGTGCAGCCGCAGTCGGAAACCGTCTGGCGCCAGGCCAACAAGTACAAAGTGCCGCGGCTGGCGTTCGTCAACAAGATGGACCGCATCGGCGCGGATTTTTTCCGCGTGCGCAAAATGATGATCGAGCGCCTGAAAGCCAACCCGGTGCCGATCGTTATCCCTATCGGCGCCGAAGACCACTTCAGCGGCGTGGTGGATCTGGTGCGGATGAAAGCCATTCTGTGGGACGAGGCCTCGCAGGGCATGAACTTCAGCTTCGAAGAGATCCCGGCAGAGCTGCGCGACTCGGCGCAGGAGTGGCGTGAAAACATGATTGAGGCCGCCGCCGAAGCCTCGGAAGAACTGATGGAGAAATACCTCAACCAGGTGCCGCTGAGCGAAGAGGAGATCGTTCACGGGCTGCGGGTGCGCACCGTCGCCGGCGAAATCCAGCCGATGCTGTGCGGGTCGGCGTTCCGCAACAAAGGGGTGCAGCGCATGCTGGATGCGGTGATCGAGCTGATGCCCTCGCCGCTCGACGTGCCGCCGATGGAAGGCCACGGTGAACACGATGAAATCATCACTCGCAAAGCCGACGACAACGAAAAATTCTCGGCGCTGGCGTTCAAGCTGATGACCGATCCGTTCGTCGGCCAACTCACCTTCGTGCGCGTCTACTCCGGGGTGCTGGCCAAAGGCAGCAGCGTTTACAACCCAATCAAGGGCAAAAAGGAGCGCATCGGCCGCATCGTGCAGATGCACGCCAACGATCGTAAGGACATCGACGAACTACACGCCGGCGACATCGCCGCCTGCGTCGGCCTGAAGGACGTCACCACCGGCGATACGCTGTGCGACCCTGGCGCCATCATCACGCTGGAGCGCATGACCTTCCCCGAGCCGGTGATCGCCCAAGCGATCGAGCCGAAGACCAAGGGCGACCAGGAGAAAATGGGCATCGCGCTGCAGCGGCTCTCTTCGGAAGATCCGTCGTTCCGTGTGCGCACCGATGAAGAATCCGGCCAAACCATTATCTACGGCATGGGCGAGCTGCACCTGGAGATCATCGTCGATCGCATGCGCCGCGAGTTCGGTGTGGAGACCACCACCGGCAAACCGCAGGTGTCTTACCGCGAAACCATCCGCAAACGGGTGGCCGACGTGGAAGGCAAGTTCGTGCGCCAATCCGGCGGTAAAGGGCAATACGGCCACGTGGTGCTGACCGTCGAGCCGAACGAACCCGGCAAAGGCTTCGAGTTTTTCGATGAGATCAAGGGCGGCGTCATTCCGGGCGAGTTTATCCCGGCGGTGAAAAAAGGCGTGCTTGAGGCGCTGAATAACGGCGTGCTGGCCGGTTATCAGGTGGTGGACGTCAAGGTACACCTGACCTTCGGTTCTTACCATGATGTCGACTCGTCGGAACAGGCGTTCCGCATGGCGGCGATCTTCGGCTTCAAGGACGCCTGCCGCCTGGCGGACCCGGTGATCCTTGAGCCGATCATGTCGGTAGAAGTGGAAACGCCGGAGGATTATGCCGGCAACGTGATGGGCGACCTCTCCTCACGCCGCGGTCTGGTACAGGGTATGGAAGAGATCCCGGGCGGCGGCGGCAAGGAAATTCGCGCCAAGGTGCCGCTGTCCGAGATGTTCGGTTACTCGACCACCCTGCGTTCGATGTCGCAGGGCCGCGCCACCTACACCATGGAATTTAGCCACTACGCCGAAGCGCCGCGCAACGTGGCCGAAGAAATCATTCACCACAGCAAGCGTTAACCCTCGCGCCCGCCTTCGCGGCGGGCGTCACCTCGGCTTGTCCTCCAACGCCACCACCACCGGCTGCGGCTTGATACGCATGGCGTACACCACGCCGGCGATCAGGCAAACGATGCCGGCCAATGTCAGCAGCGGCGGCCAGGCCTGGCGCAGCAGAAAGGTATAGGCCAACCCCGCCAGAATTTCGAACACGATAAGCGGCCCCACCAACACCGTCGGCAGCCGCTGGCTGGCTTCGTTCCAGCACAGCGCCCCCAGCCAGGAGCAGAACACGCCAATAACTAGCATCAGCGGGATAAACACCTCAGGGCGCGGGCCGAACGGCAAGGCAAACGCCGGTTCGCTCAGCGCCAATTGGCCGCAGACCGCCAGATAGCCCAGCAGCGCCAGCGGCAGCGTCACCAGCCCCTGCGCCGTGGCCCAGGTGGCCGGCCGCTGCGTCGGGTTCTCCCGCAGCCAACGCGAATTGCGCAGCGGGAACCAGGTCCAGCACGCCACCGCCAACGCGGCCAGCCCAAGGCCGCTGAGATAGCGCCAGCCGTCGATCGGCACCGCATTGCCGCGCAGTTCGGCGATGTTTACGCACGCTAACCCGCAGACGATCAGCAGCAGCGCCGGCGCCAGCTTGCTCCAGGCCAGCCGCCCGTCGTGCCTGCCGTAAAACAGATTGGCGCAGATGGCGATCACCACCGGCAAGGTGCCGATGATCATGGTCGATACCGGTGCGCCGGTACGCTGAATGGCGCTGGCCAGGCACAGGTAGTACAGCAGATTGCCGATGGCCGTCAGTTTGAGCGCTTCCAGCCAATCCTGGCGCCGCAGCTTGCGCAGGCGGCGGCGATCGAACCACGCCAGCGGCAAGGTGATCAGCCCGAAGGTCAGATAGCGCCCGGTGGACTGCAGCGCGGCGGGATAATCCGGCACCAGCAGCGGGCCGACGAAAATCAGTCCCCACATCAGCCCGGCGGCCAGGGCAAACACAACGCCAATGAACATAACGACTCCGACAAACGGCCGGCGCGGCCAACCCGCCCGACAAGACAGCGGCAGAGTAACGAAAACGCGGGGAGGAATTATTGTAGCAGGTTGCTGTTTTAGCCCAATTTCACCTGTTTCTGGAAACGCACTGGCGTGACGCCGTAACGGTTGGCGAAGGCACGCGTCAGGTGAGCCTGATCGGTCAGCCCCGCCGCCGCCGCCACCTGTGCAGCGGGCATGCCGCGCTCCAGCATGCGTTTGGCCTGTGACAGCCGGATCGCCATCAGCATCTGCTGCGGCGAAACGTGATATTCGGCCTTGAACTTGCGCAGGAAATGGTACGGGCTGAGCGACACCAGCTCGGCCAGTTGGTTGAGGGTCACGGCCTCGGCGAAGTTATCGTGCAGGTAGCTTTTCACCACCTCGAAACGGTGCGCCGCCTCGGCTTTCTCTCGCCGCCCGGTACGGATGTGCGGGTGCAACACCTCGACCGCCTCCAACAGCAGGCCGTCGAGCGTGAGCGGATCGTCGGTTTGCCACAGCGTGGCGAGAATGGCGGACAGGCGCTGCGCCGCCCGCGGATCGTGGCGCACCGCATCGGTAAACCACTGGCACCGATCGCCGGACAGCTGCTCCAGCGCCTCGGGCGCCAGGTAGAGCATGCGATAACACCAGCCGCCCGGCGTTTCGGCTTCGCCGGTGTGCAGCTCGTCCGGGTTCATCAGCACCAGCGCGCCCGGCGCCGCCAGGTGCTGCGCCCCGCGATAGCGAAAACGCTCCGCCCCGGTGTCCACGGTGCCGATGGCGAAGGCGTCGTGGGTATGCGGCTCGAAGGCATAGCGTTCGATATGCGCCTGATAGAGTTCGACGCCGGGCAGATGCGACAAATGCCGGAACTGCGCGCAGTCCTTCTCGAACGGAAACTGTTGTGGAACCCCTTGCACCCGACCTCCTCATCCGTGCTGACAATCTGCTCAGCATAGCCAAAACATCGCCGGTTGAGTAGCCGCCCTGCTCCTTTCGTGCCCCTCGCCTGGACGATCGCCGCCATTCGGCGTAGGGTTAAGGTCCCTGTCCCTTTCAGACGGGCCGCATCGCGAAGCTCATCGGCCCCTGACACTCCGCAAACAAGAGGCAACAATGTATCCGGATACTCAACTGTATATCGATGGACAATGGCGCAGCGCACTGGCCGGAAAAACCCTGCCGGTCACCAATCCCGCTACCGACGAGGTCATCGGTCAAGTGGCGCATGCCGCCGCAGAGGATCTCGATCTGGCGCTGGCCGCCACCGAGCGCGGATTTAACGTCTGGCGCGACACCGCCGCGCACCAGCGCGCCAACCTGATGCGCAAAGCCGCGGCGCTGCTGCGCGAACGCGCCAACGCCATCGCCGCCGTCATGACGCAGGAACAGGGCAAACCGGTGGCGCAGGCCAAAGTCGAAATTCTCAACGCCGCCGACGTTATCGACTGGTTCGCCGGCGAAGCCACCCGCACCTACGGGCAGATCATTCCTTCCCGCGCCCGCGATGTACAGCAGCAAACCCTCAAGCTGCCGGTCGGCCCGGTGGCCGCCTTCACGCCGTGGAACTTCCCGATCAACCAGATCGTGCGCAAGCTGTCCGCCGCGCTGGCGGCGGGCTGTTCCATCATCGTCAAAGGCCCGGAAGAAACGCCGGCCTCACCGGCTGAGCTGATCAAAGCCTTCGCCGACGCGGGTATTCCGGCCGGGGTGATCGCGCTGGTGTACGGCACCCCGGCGGAAATCTCGGAATACCTGATCCCGCATCCGACCATTCGCAAGATCTCCTTCACCGGCTCCACCCGCGTGGGCAAGCATCTGGCGGCGCTGGCCGGCCAGCATATGAAAAAGGCCACCATGGAACTGGGCGGCCACGCGCCGGTGCTGATCTTCGACGATGCCGATCTCGACGCGGCGGCCAAAGAGCTGGCGCAGTCCAAGTTCCGCAACGCCGGCCAGGTCTGTATCGCCCCGACCCGCTTCCTGATCCAACAAGGCGTTTATGAGGCCTTCGTGGAGAAATTCACCGCCGCGGTGCGTGAGCTCAAGCTCGGCAACGGGCTGGAAGACGGCGTGACGATGGGGCCGATGGTGCTGGGCCGCAGCGTCGACAATATCGAGGCGCTGGTGCAGGATGCCGTCGCCCACGGGGCGAAGGCCAGCACCGGCGGCAAGCGCGTGGCGGGCAAAGGCAACTTCTTCGAGCCGACGGTGCTACGCGACGTGCCGCTGAGCGCGCGCGCCATGTCGGAAGAGCCGTTTGGCCCGGTCGCCCTGCTGCGCCCGTTCGCTACCTATGACGAGGCGATCGCCGAAGCCAACCGCCTGCCGTACGGCCTGGCCGCCTACGCTTACAGCCGCAACATCGCCACGGTCAATGCGCTGGGGCGCGACGTGGAGAGCGGCATGCTGAGCATCAACCACATCGGTTTCGGCCTGCCGGAAACGCCGTTTGGTGGCGTGAAAGACTCCGGCCACGGCACCGAAGGCGGCAGCGAAGCGATCAAATCCTACCTGGAAACGCGCTTTGTCACCGTCGCCGGCCGATAATCGCCCGGCGGATGAATAGCCAGAAGCCCCGCAATGCGGGGCTTTTTTTTGTATGCAAAAACCCCCAGCTAGGCTGGGGGTTCCGTAAAGCTTTCAGCTTTGAGCCAGTTATAAAGACCCCTTTTGATTTGTTAAAACAGTTTGCGGTCTGGCAACTGCGAACGTTCAACAAGAAATCAAAAGGGGGTCCCTATGAGGGACGAAAAGAGCTTAGCGCACACGCGCTGGAACTGTAAATATCACATAGTATTTGCGCCGAAGTACCGAAGACAGGTGTTCTACGGGGAAAAGCGCAGAGCAATTGGCAGTATCTTAAGAAAGCTTTGTGAATGGAAAAGCGTGAATATTCTGGAGGCGGAATGTTGTGTGGATCACATCCATATGCTTCTGGAAATTCCCCCCAAGATGAGTGTATCGGGGTTTATGGGGTATCTGAAGGGCAAGAGCAGCCTGATGCTTTATGAGCAGTTTGGGGATTTGAAGTTCAAATACCGTAACAGGGAGTTTTGGTGTCGAGGGTATTACGTTGATACGGTGGGTAAAAATACAGCCAAGATACAAGAATACATAAAGCACCAACTGGAAGAGGATAAGATGGGTGAGCAGTTGTCGATCCCCTATCCAGGTAGCCCGTTTACGGGTCGGAAGTAACCGATAGAAGCAAATGTCAGATCGCGATGCGCCTGTTAGGGCGCAGCTGGCAAGAGAGCCTTATAGGCGCATATGAAAAACCTCCGGCTATGCCGGAGGATATTTATTTACTCACCGGCCAGTTCGAACAGCTGCCGCGCCGCCGGGGTCAGCCCCAGCATGTGAATACAGGCATGCACCATGCCCGGCAACCGTTCGCAGCGCACCGGCACGCCCGCCTCGCGTAGCCGCTGCGCATACTGCTCGGCCTCATCGCGCAGCGGATCGTATTCGCAGCTCAGGATGGTGGCCGGCGGTAACCCGCGCAGCGTGGCGGCATACAACGGTTCCGCGCCGGGATCACGCCGCTGGCCCAGATACTGCTGCCAACAAAACCCCATCGCGTCGCGCGTCAGAAAGTGCCCCTCGGCAAACTCGCGATAGCTCGTCGTCGCCATCTCGCGGCTGAGCGCCGGGTACAGCAGCAGCTGGCGCTCGATGTGCGGGCCGCCGCGATCCCGCGCCAACAGCGCGACCGCCGCCGCCAGATTACCCCCGGCGCTGTCGCCGCCCACCGCCAGGCGCTGCGCGTCGATCCCCAACTGCGACGCCCGTTGCGCCACCCAGCAGAGCGCCTGATAGACATCTTCCAGCGGCTGTGGAAACGGGTATTCCGGCGCCAGACGATAGTCAACCGACAGGATCACCCGGCCGGTGGCGTTAGCCAACGCCTGACAGGGCCGATCGTACAACGCCAGTGAGCCGAGGCACCAGCCGCCGCCGTGGGCGAACAGCATCGCCGGCTGCGCGGTCGTGCCGTTTTCCCCCGCCGGTAGATAGGCGCGCAGTGCAATCCGGTGTCCATCGGCGGCGACCACCGTATGGTCCCTGACGCCGCCGCTCGGTTCCGCCTCGCCCTGCAGCTGGCGTAAACCGGTTTCCGTGGCCGCGCGCATTGCCGCCAACGAAGCGGGTAGCGGCGCGTCGGCCGAGGCCGCCAAAAAGGCGGCGATGTGTTCATCAAGCGGCATGTTGCTCTCCCGCCAGGAACGGCGCAATCAGCGCGATAAACGCCTCATGACACTCCTCGGTGATGAAATGGCCGCAGCCGGCGACGGTTTCGCCCCGCAGATCGCGCGCATTGCCATGTAGCGTCGTCAGCGGCGCGTCGCCGGTGGCGTGCTCCGCTCCCACCGTCAACACCGGCATAGTCAACGGCGTGGCGGCGCGCAGCCGGTTCTGGCGAACGGTCTCCGGGATCGCCCGGTAATAGTCGAATCCGGCGCGCAGGCCGCCCGGCGCCGAATAGGCGGCGATATAGACCTCAGCCGCCACCCGATCGCGCCGATAAGACCAGCGGTTGAAGATATAGCCAAGATACTCCCGCTCGCGCCCCTGGGTCAGGGTCTCCGGCAAATCCGCCAGCTGGTTGAACATGAAATGCCACAGGAAGATATTCTCCTCCGGCGCGACGAAAATCGGCGGCGGCGGCGCCAGGCCGGGGATCACCGCCTCCGTCAGTACCAGACGCTCCACCGCCTGCGGGAAATCGCTCGCCATGGCGTAACCGATCCACATGCCGATGTCGTGGCCGACCAGTTGGTAACGTTGATGGCCCAGCTGCGCCATCATCGCGTGCAACGCCGCACCGATGCTGCCGGTGTCGTAGCCGCCAGCGGGCTTGTCAGAGTCGCCGATGCCCGGCGGATCGACGGCGATCGCCTGAAAACCGGCCGCCGCCAAGGCGCGCATCACATAACGCCAGGTGTACCAGGTTTGCGGCCAGCCGGGGATCAGCAGCACCGGCCGCCCTTCACCGGCCACCACGCAGTGAAGGCGCCGGCCGTTCACCTGGAGATAGACGTGTTCCGCCGCGAGATCCGCCAACGGGACCTCGTTCTGTAGATATTGCATGGGTGACTCCCTGAAAAGTTGGGCTCAGCGAATGCCGAGCAAGGCGTTGATCTGCTGCGGGCTGACCGGCGCACCGGCGAAGTCATCGAACACTTTGTCGGTGACGCGGATAATGCGATCGCGAATGAAGGCTGCGCCTTCGCGCGCGCCGTCCTGCGGGTTTTTCAGGCAACATTCCCACTCCAATGCCGCCCAGCCCGAATAGCCGTACTGCGTCAGGCGCGAAAAGATGCCGTTGAAATCAACCTGGCCGTCGCCCAGCGAGCGGAAGCGGCCGGCGCGATCGATCCAGGATTGATAGCCGCCGTAAATGCCCTGGCGACCGGTCGGATTGAACTCGGCGTCCTTGACGTGGAACATGCCGATAACGTCCTTATAGATATCGATAAACTCCAGATAGTTAAGCTGCTGCAGCACCATATGGCTCGGATCGAACAGCACCCGACAACGCGGGTGGTTACCGACGCGCTCAAGAAACCTCTCGAACGTCACGCCGTCGTGCAGATCCTCACTCGGGTGAATTTCATAACACAGGTTGATGCCCTGTTCTTCGCAGGCGTCGAGCACCGGCAGCCAGCGTTTGGCGAGTTCGTCGAACGCGGTGTCGATCAATCCTTCCGGGCGCTGTGGGAACGGGAACAGATAGGGCCAGGCCAGCGAACCGGAAAAGGTGCCCAGCTCGCTGAGCCCGAGCCGCGCCGACGCCTTCACCGCCAGCAGCATTTGCTGCCGCGCCCACTCGCCGCGCGCCTGCGGATTGCCCTGCAGCGCCGGCGGCGCGAAGCTGTCAAACAGCGCATCGTAAGCCGGGTGTACCGCCATCAGCTGGCCGAAGATATGGCTGGTCAATTCACTGACCACCAACCCCTGCTCCGCCAACATCCCAGTCAGATCGTCGCAGTAAGTTTGGCTTTCCGCGGCAGTGGCCACGTCGAATAAACGCCGATCCCAGGCCGGGATCTGCAAGGCGGTAAAACCGGTTTGCGCCGCCCACTCGGCGATGGCCGGCAGGCTGTTGAACGGCGCTGTCTCATCGCTGAACTGCGCGAGATGCAGGCTTGGACCTTTGAGGGTTTTCATCGTAAACTCCTATTGGTTGTCGATTGACAAACAATAGGAGCAAAGCGAGTTCACCGCAAGCGAAATTTATAAAGACATTGGTATTCCCGCCGATTTAAGCGATCCTATGTCGCTGAATGGCAGGTAAATTGGAGCAGAGAATGGCTGGCAGACCGCGTGAGTTCGACCGCGAACAGGCGCTCTTGAAGGCGCGAAACTTATTTTGGCGGCAAGGTTACGAAGGCACCTCGATGTCGGATCTGGTGGCGGAATTGGGCATTGCTTCCGCACGCATCTACAAGGCGTTCGGCTCCAAAGAGCAGCTGTTCCGCGAGGCAATCGCCAGTTACGAAACCGAGGAAGGCGGCTTCGCCGATCGCGCCTTCGCGCAGGAAAGCGGCATTCGCCCGGCGATCCAACGTATGCTGGAAGATGCCGTGCGCCTCTACAGCCGGCCAGATCTGCCGCAGGGCTGCATGGTGGTCTCCGCCGCCGCCAGTGTCAGTGCGGAAAACGATGGGCTCAAAACCTGGCTGGCAGAGCATCGGTTGCAGCGTACGCAGCAGATCATCGAACGGCTGCGGCAGGCGGTGCAAACCGGCGAATTGCCGGCCGATACCGACGCCGACAGCCTGGGTGACTATTTCGCCGTCTTCCTGCACGGCCTGTCGATTCAGGCACGTGACGGCGTCACTGAAGAGCGGCTATTGGCAGCGGTAAAGGTGGCGCTGGCGGTCCTGGGCGCCGCTTAGTCCTCCGGCAGATCGACAATCACCAGCGTGCCTTCGCTGCCCGGCAACACGCGATGCGGCACGCCGGCCGCGGCCTGATACAGCTGGCCGGCGCGCACCACCACCACTTCCCCCGCCACCTGCAGCCGCAGGTGGCCGCTGATCACCAGCAATCCTTCGCTGTAATCATGCACTTCATCCGCAATGCTGCGCGCGTCCATGCGCAGCACTTTGATATTGGCCGCACCGACGCGGCCCAGCACGGCAGAACGCCAGGCCTCGGGCAGTTCGGCCGCCTGCTGGTTTAAATCGAACAGCATCGTCATACCTTATCGCGACACAGGAACCCGCACTCTACTGCAAGCCGCCAGGTGCTGAAAGACGCGTTGGTTGTAGATTATGCCCCGACGTTCTGAGCCGCCGCCTCACGCCGCAGCCATTGCCGCAGATTTTCGCCTTCCTGCGACAGCTCGCTATCCAGTCGAGCGCACAGGTAATAATCGCGGCCGTCGTCGATCGGCAGATCGAACATTTTGATCAACTCACCGCTCTCAAGGTATTGGGCGATTAACGGTTCACGCATCAACGCGCACCCTAGCCCCGCCTGCACCGCCGCCAGTGTCAACAATCCGTCTTCAAACATCGGCCCGATGCTGCGCAGCGGGCGTTTAACGCCGGCCTGCTGAAACCATTGCATCCAGGTATTGCGCTCCTCGTCGTGCAGCAGCGGCAGCGTCGCCAGCTGATCCGGCGTATCCAGCAAACCGTGCAGTTTACTGAATGCCCGGCTGCACACCGGCACCATTTGGCCAGACATCAGCTTTTCGCTGCGATAGCCGGTCCACTGCCCAACCCCGAAGCGGATCGACAGATCGGCGGCGTCGCTCAGGTAATTGCGGTGGTTGGCGTAAACCACATTGATGTCGATATCCGGATTTTCGCGCAAAAAGCCACGCAGCCGCGGAATGAACCAGCCCATGCCGAACAGCGGGATCAGGCTGATGGTGACCTGCCGCGATGCGGACTGCTCGCGCACGTGTTCGGTCGCCTGGCGCAGCACGTTGAACGCCGAGCGAATCGAACGGTAATACTCCCGCCCCTCGCTACGCAGCACCAGGTTACGCCCCTGCCGTTCGGTCAACGGCATCTGCAAAAATGCCTCCAGCGTTTTGAGTTGATGACTGACCGCCGAAGGCGAAATCATCAGCTCGTTAGCCGCCGCGCTGATGCCACCCAGGCGCGCGATGGCTTCGAACGCCCGCACGGCGCGCAGCGGCGGATCGTTCGGCAGCATCGGCAATGGCTCATCGTACTGTTCTGTTTTTTTCATATATTGACTGTTTTTGGGAAATCGACACTGAAGGGATGGGTTCAATATACATAAAAATCAACGTATTAAAATCACTCGTTTTTTGTATAAGAAAGTATTTTTCCGTATTTTACAATTTTTTTAAATTCTCTACTGTGAGCCTCCTGACTCATTATCTCCGGACTCTCCTTATGGATACGCTGGTACAGCAAACCGTCAACGGTTTGATGCTCGGCAGCATCTATGCGCTGATCGCGCTCGGTTACACCATGGTGTACGGCATCCTGCGCATCATCAATTTCGCGCACGGCGACGTGCTGATGGTCGGTGCGCTGAGCGCGTTGTCGGCGATCGGCGTGTTGCAACACCACTTTCCCGCGTTATCGCCGTACGCCACGCTGCTGCTGGCGGCCCTGTTCGCCATGGCGGTCTGCGCCATTACCTCGATGGCGATCGAGCGTCTCGCCTACCGCCGGTTGCGCACTGCGCCGCGCCTGGCTCCGCTGATCAGCGGCATCGGCGTCTCGCTGCTGCTGCAAACCCTGGCGATGCTGATCTGGTCACGTAATCCCCTGATGTTTCCGCAGCTGCTGCCAATGACCCCCATCGCCCTGACCGCAGGCAGCGGCGGGCATGCGCCGGCGGTGATCACCGGCACGGCGATCGTCACGCTGGCGGTGGCCGTCGCGGTCATGGCCGGCCTCTGGCTGCTGGTCGAACACAGCCGTTTCGGCCGCGCCATGCGCGCCACGGCGGAAAACCCGCAGGTCGCCGGCCTGATGGGCATCAGTCCTGACCGCATCATCGTTCTGACCTTTGCGCTCGGCGGCGCGCTGGCGGCGGTGGCCGGCATCATGATGGCCAGCAACTACGGCAACGCCGGTTTCTCGATGGGCTTTCTGCCGGGCATCAAGGCGTTTACCGCCGCCGTGCTCGGCGGCATCGGCAACCTGCGCGGCGCGATGCTCGGCGGATTGCTGCTGGGCCTGTTCGAATCGCTGGGCACCGGCTATCTCGGCGAGCTGACCGGCGGCGTGTTCGGCAGCAACTACCAGGACGTGTTCGCGTTTCTGGTGCTGATCGCCGTGCTGGTCTTCCGCCCCTCCGGGCTCTTGGGCGAACGCATCGCCACGCGCGCATAAGGACATCACCATGACCGTTTTGACTCCCCCCGTTCCTCTGGCCACGCCGCGTCGCGCCAGGCTGGGGCTGACGCTGTTCATTCTCGCGCTGCTGCTGGCGCCCTGGGTGGCGGGCGCCGCCGGCGGCAACTACTGGGTGCGGGTCGTCGACTTCGCCCTGCTGTACCTGATGCTGGCGCTCGGGCTGAACATCGTAGTGGGCATGACCGGGTTGCTGGACATGGGCTTTATCGCCTTTTACGCCGTCGGCGCCTATTTGGCCGCGCTGCTGTCATCACCGCATCTGACGCAGCAATTCCCGCTGCTGCTGCAGTGGTTCCCCGACGGGCTGCACCTGTCGATGCTGTGGCTGATCCCGCTGGCGGCGCTGCTGGCGGCGGTGTGCGGCATCCTGCTTGGCGCGCCGACGCTGCGGCTGCGCGGCGACTATCTGGCGATCGTCACGCTCGGTTTCGGCGAGATCGTGCGCATTCTGATGCGTAACCTCGATCGCCCGGTCAACCTCACCAACGGCCCTAAAGGCATTTCCGGCATCGACCCGGTCAGCCTGTTCGGCCTGAAGTTCTCCGGCATGCATGAGTGGTTCGGCGTGCGTTTCTCCGGGCTGTATCTCTATTACTACCTGTTCGCCGCGCTGCTGCTGGCGATCCTGTTTATCAGCCTGCGGCTGCAAAACTCGCGCATTGGCCGCGCATGGACAGCGATCCGCGAAGACGAGGACGCCGCGCGGGCGATGGGCATCAATACCCGCAACTTCAAGCTGCTGGCCTTCGCCATCGGCGCCACCTTTGGCGGTGTGGCCGGCGCGTTGTTTGCCGCGTTTCAGGGCTTCGTGTCGCCGGAATCGTTCACTCTGCAGGAATCGATCGCCGTACTGGCGATGGTGGTGCTCGGCGGCATGGGGCACATCCCCGGCGTGATCCTGGGCGCGCTGCTGCTGGCCGCCCTGCCGGAGCTGCTGCGCAGCAGCATGGGGCCGCTGCAGCAGGCGCTGTTCGGCCAGGTGCTGATCGACCCGGAAATCATTCGCCAACTGTTTTACGGCCTGGCGCTGATCCTGGTGATGCTGTATCGCCCGGCGGGCCTGTGGCCGGCTCGCCATGCTGGGAGGACCGCCGCATGACACCGCTGCTCGCTTTACACCATATCAGCAAACGCTTCGGCGGCCTGACGGCGGTGGATGACGTCAGCATGAGCATCCGCCAGGGGGAAATCTACGGCCTGATCGGGCCGAACGGCGCCGGTAAGACCACCTGCTTCAACCTGATCACCGGCCTGTATCGCGCCGACGCGGGCGAGTTCCGCCTGGCGGGCCAGCGCTATAAACCCCAGGCGATCGACAAAGTGGCGCAGGCCGGCATTGCCCGCACCTTCCAAAACCTGCGGTTGTTCAATGAAATGAGCGTGCTGGAAAACGTGATGGTCGGCTGCCACGTGCGCACCCGCAACGGCCTGTGGGCGGCGATCGCCCGGCACCGTCGCGCCAGGGAGGAGGAACAGGCGGTGCGCGATAAATCTCATGCGCTGCTGGAGTACGTCGGCATCAGCCAATTCGCTCATTACCGCGCCGGCGATCTCGCCTACGGCCATCAGCGGCGGCTGGAGATTGCCCGCGCGCTGGCGACCGAGCCCCGGTTGCTGGCGCTGGACGAACCGGCGGCCGGCATGAACGCCGGAGAAAAAGTGGCGCTGCGCGAACTGCTGCTGCGCATCCGCGACAGCGGCAAAACGCTGCTGCTGATTGAACATGACGTCAAGCTGGTGATGGGTCTGTGCGATCGGCTGACGGTGCTGGATTACGGTAAAGCGATCGCCGAAGGCGAACCGGCGCAGGTGCGGCGCGAACCGGCGGTCATTCAGGCCTATCTGGGAGGTGGCGCGCATGTCTGAAGCCCTGCTGAGCGTTAAACGACTCAAAGTGTCTTATGGCGGTATTCATGCGGTCAAAGGCATCGATTTCACGGTGAACGCCGGCGAACAGGTGACGCTGATCGGCGCCAATGGCGCGGGCAAAACCTCCAGCCTGCGGGCGCTGACCGGCCTGCAGCCGTTTGAGGGCGACATCCTGTTCGACGGCCGTTCGATTCGCGGCATGCC
The DNA here is from genome assembly GCF_051803255.1 of Serratia bockelmannii. Lineage (NCBI taxonomy): Bacteria > Pseudomonadati > Pseudomonadota > Gammaproteobacteria > Enterobacterales > Yersiniaceae > Serratia > Serratia bockelmannii. The sequence continues at coordinate 2,628,831 of NZ_CP196512.1, forward strand.
GCCGCACCGCTTGCTGCAACAGGGGCTGGTGATGGTGCCGGAGGGACGCGGCATTTTCACCCGCCTGACGGTGCGAGAAAACCTGCAGCTGGGCGCCTATGCGCGGCGTGACGCATCGGCGGTGCGGCAAGATTTCGAACGCGTGTGCGCCACCTTCCCACGGCTGAGCGAGCGCCTGCATCAACCGGCCGGGCTGCTTTCCGGCGGTGAACAACAGATGGTGGCGATGGGCCGCGCGCTGCTCAGCCGCCCGCGGCTGCTGATATTGGACGAACCGTCGATGGGGCTGGCGCCGATTGTGGTGGAGGCCATTTTCTCGGTCATCAAGCAGTTAGCCCGTGACGGTGTCACGCTGCTGTTGGTCGAGCAGAACGCCCGCCTGGCGCTGGCGTCCACCGATCGCGCCTACGTATTGGACAGCGGCAGCCTGAGCCACAGCGGCCGCTCCGCCGACATGCTGGACGATGAAAAAATCAAACAGATCTATTTGGGTGAATAACCGTTGTTACCTTTAACCGCACCAGGAGTATGACATGCAGCAGAACATTCGCATCAAGCCGTTGGCGCTGGCCGCCATGACAATGATCCTGAGCCTCCCGGCGCTGGCGGACGACACCGTGCTGATCGGCCTGGCCGGGCCGCTGACCGGCCCTTCCGCGCGCATCGGCAAAGATCTCGAAAACGGCGCACGGCTGGCGATCGCCGACGCTAACGCACAGAAACCGACGCTGAACGGCAAACCGGTCACCTTCAAATTACTGTCCGAGGACGATCAGTCCGACCCGCGCACCGCCGTGGCCGTGGCGCAGCGCTTGGTCGACGAAGGCGTCGCCGGCGTGGTCGGCCACTGGAACACCGGCACCAGCATCCCGGCGGCGCGCATCTACCACGACGCCGGCATCGCTCAGGTGGCGCCGGTGGCGACCGGTCACGGCTACACGCAGCAAGGCTTTGACACCAGCTTCCGCGTGATGGGCCACGACGACGACGGCGGCAACTACGCCGGGCAATATGCGGTGAAAACGCTGAAAGCCAAGCGTATCGCGGTAATCGACGATCGCACCGCTTTCGGCCAGGGGCTGGCGGACGAGTTTATCAAATCGCTGCAGGCCCAGGGCGTGCAGCCGGTCACCCGCGAGTATGTGGATGACAAGACCGTCGATTTCAGCGCCGTGCTGACCACCGTGCGCAGTAAAAACGCCGATCTGATTTTCTTCGGCGGCGTGGATTCTCAAGCGGCGCCGTTGGCGCGCAAGCTGAAACAGCTGGGCATGAACGCGCAGCTGATGGGCGCCGGCGGCTTTGTCAGCCAAACCTTCCTGACGTTGGCGCAGCGGGAAGGCGAAGGCGTCGTCGCGCTGGAGCCGGGGCTGCCGCTGGAGCAGATGCCGGGCGGCAAGGCGTTTGAGCAAGCCTACCGCGATCGTTATCACACCCACATCGAACTGCATGCGCCCTTCGCCTACGATGCCACCCGGGTGCTGATCGCCGCCATCGAACAAGCCGGCTCGGCCAATCCGGCCGATTACCTGCCGAAACTGCGCGCCATACATTACCAGGGCGTGACCGGCGCCATTGCCTTCGATGCGCAGGGCAACCTGCAACAGCCGAGCTTCACCCTGTACCGGGTGGTCGACGGCAAATGGCAGCCGCAAACCGTGTTGGGCGGCGACAAAACACAATAAATCAAGAGGAGCAAGGCGATGAGCTGTGCAAATAACGAATTGGGCATTTTGGCCCGCAGAAAGATTGAGGCGGAAATCATCAAACCGATCTACCAGATCCTGGTGCGTGAAATCGGCAAGACGCGCGCTCAGGCAGTGATCGGCGAAGCCATCGAGAATGCCGCCATCGAGGCGGGCAAACAGTTCGCCGCCCAGGAACCGAACGGCGCGGATCTGCGCAGCTTCGCCGCCTTGCAGTACCTGTGGGAAAAAGACGATGCGCTGCGCGTCGAGGTGATCAACCAGGATGCGCAGCACTTCGACTATAACGTCACCCGCTGCCGCTACGCCGAGATGTATCACGAGATGGGGCTGGGGGAGATCGGCCACCTGCTCTCCTGCGCCCGCGACAGCCAGTTCATCGTCGGCTATGCCCCAGAGGTTGACCTGCAGCGCAGCCAAACCATCATGTCCGGCGCCCCCTGCTGCGATTTTCGCTACACCGCCAAAACGTCGGGAGAAGAACAATGACGTATCGAGTCAACGGCGAGCGCCTGTGGCAAAGCCTGCAGACGATGGCGCAGTTCGGCGCCATCGCCAATAACGGCGTCACCCGGCTGGCGCTGAGTGAAGAAGATCGGCAAGCGCGCGATCAGCTGCGCGCCTGGGCGCTGGAGGCGGGTTGCAGCGTACGCGTCGATCGGATGGGCAACATGTTCCTGCGGCGTGAAGGCGCTCGCCCCGAGCTGGCGCCGGTCGTCACCGGCTCGCACGGTGATTCGCAGCCCCGCGGCGGCCGTTTCGACGGCATCTACGGCGTGCTGGCCGGATTAGAGGTTATTCGTACCCTTAACGATCGGCAGATCGTCACCGAACGCCCGATTGAAGTGATCAACTGGACCAACGAAGAAGGCGCGCGCTTCGCGCCGGCGATGATCGCCTCGGGCGTGTTCGCCGGGGTATTCGACCTGGAATACGGCCTGACGCGCCGCGACGAGCACGGCGTCAGCCTTGGCGACGCACTGGAACGCATTGGTTACGCCGGCGAGCACCCGGTGGGCGGCACGCCGATCCACGCCGCCTTCGAACTGCACATCGAGCAGGGGCCGATTCTGGAAGCGGAACATCTCGACATCGGCGTGGTGACCGCCGCACAAGGGCAGCGCTGGTATGAGCTGGAGGTCGTCGGCTTCAGCGCCCATGCCGGCACCACGCCAATGGATCGGCGCCGCGATGCCCTGCTGGGCTTTACGGCGCTGGTCACGGCGGTCAACCGCATCGGTTGGGATTTTGCGCCCGATGCGCGCGCCACGGTGGGCATGGCGCAAATTACCCCCAATTCACGCAACGTGGTGCCGGGACGCGTCTTTTTCAGCGTCGAATTCCGCCATCCGCAAGAGTCTACCCTGGAGCAGATGGAGCAGCGTCTGCTGACGGCGGTAAACCACGTCAACGGCGACGGTCTGACCGCCCGCGCCGACCGCATCTTCCAGTATCCCCCTATCGCTTTTGATCGGGGCTGCATCGACAGCGTACGCCACGCCGCGCAAGCATTGGGCTATCGCCATCGCGACATGATTTCCGGCGCCGGCCACGATGCCTGTTACCTTAACCGCGTCGCCCCGACCGCCATGATTTTCATTCCCTGCGTGGACGGCATCAGCCACAACGAGCGGGAAGATATCACCCCCGCCTGGGCCGCCGCAGGCGCCGACGTGTTGCTCAACGCCCTGCTGGCGCACACCTGCGCCTGATCCTCGCCCCGGTTTCTCGCCGGGGCAAAAAAATATTCAACAAAACGGTTGAATATTAGCCCACCTGTTCTATATTCAACCATATGGTTGAATTATCTTCCTCACAGCTGGACGCCATTTTTCATGCGCTGGCCGACCCGACCCGCCGTTCGATGTTACGCGCGCTGGCCGGCGGTGAGCGCAGCATCGGCGAACTGGCCGCGCCGTTGCAGATGTCGTTCGCCGGCGCCTCCAAGCACGTGAAAGCACTGGAACATGCGGGCCTGGTGCAACGCACCGTGCAAGGAAGAAACCATATCTGCCGGCTCGAACCCGAGCCTATGGCGCAGGCCATGCACTGGCTGCAAACCTATGAACATTTCTGGACTGAACGGCTGGATGCGCTCGAACAGGCGCTGCTACAGCCCGAACAGCTTCCTCCCAAGGAGTGAACCATGAATGATTACGGCATGATTATCGAACCCGGCACGCTGCGCATCCAGCGGCTGCTGCCCGGGCCCATCGAGCGGGTGTGGGCTTACCTGACCGAATCCGACAAGCGCGCCACCTGGCTGGCGTCCGGCGCCATGAAGTTGGAAAACGGCGCACCGCTGGAGCTGGAGTTTCGCAACTCCGATCTGGCCGGCGAGCACGAGCAACCGCCGGCCAAGTACAAACAGCACGGCGGCTGTGTCAGCAACCGCGGCCACATCACCTGCCTGTTCCCGCCGCGCCTGCTGAGCTTTACCTGGGCCGAACAGGATCAGGGGCGCCCTTCCGAAGTGACCTTCGAACTGACGGAGCAGGGAAACGCGGTGCTGCTGACGGTCACCCACCGGCGCTTGGCCAACCGCGACGAGATGCTCAGCGTCGCCGGCGGCTGGCACACTCATCTGGATATCCTGCTGGATCGCCTGCACGACCGGGCGCCGCAGCCGTTCTGGAGCACCCATGCCCGGCTGGAAGAAGAGTACCGCGCCCGCCTGTAATTACGTCTCGTCCCTGCGCCTGAACGCCAAATAACCGGCGATCAGCGTAAAACTGCCGACCAGCAACACCAGCAGGATAAAACCGTGGTGATTGCTGGCCAGCGGGATCCCCCCACGTTCATGCCAAAGAAACCGGCGACGATATTGATCGGCAATGCCAGCACGGTGATCACCGTCAACGTATAGAGCGTGCGGTTATTCTGCTCCATCAGCTTGGCGCTCAGCTCCTCCTGCAGCAGCCGAATGCGTTCGGTCAAACTGGCCAGATCGTTCAACACCACGGTGAACTCTTCGGTAAACTGCCGCAGATCCTGCACCACCTCACGGCTCAGCCAGGTCGGCGGGCGGTTCAACAGGCGAAACAGCGCGGCCGGTTCCGGCGCCAGCAGACGTTGAAAGCGCAATAACATGCGGCGCATGCGCCCCAGCTCGGCGCGATTGCGTTTGACGCGTCGAGTCAGCAGACGATCCTCGATGGTATCGACATACTGGTTGGCCTGCCGCACCACCTGCTCCAGCACGTCCTCCTGCTCTTCCAGCAGGTGCGCCAGCAGCTCGGTAGACGACGCCAGCTGCAGCGCCGTCAGGCGGCCGAGCAGCCGTTCAATCAGTCGCACCGGTTTGTGACGCACGGTGACCACCAGCCCACGGCAGCAATAGAGCCACAGCGTCGCCGTCTCCGGGTTGCTGTCCTCGGGGTGGAAAATCACGTCGTTGAGTACGGCGAACAGATCGTCGCCCTGGCGCTCGATGCGCGTAGTGTGGGAGCCGTGGCGGATCTCGTGAAAGAAAAAATCGGAAATGGCGAAATGGTTTTTCAGCCACTTCTCCGCCGCCGCGTGGTTGAGATTGAGGTGCAGCCAGACAAAACCGTCGCCGGGCGGCAACGCTTGGTAGGCCTGACAAACCTGCTGCGAGTTCAGGCGCGCCGGCGCCTCACCGGAGCGGAACACATGGCCGTAGATCAGCCCGGTCACCTCATCATCAAAATCCAGCTTGTGCATCTTTTCCGCTAACCGTTGCACCATAACGCCATATCCTGCCTGTTGCCGTTAACCCAAGACCTTCCCCGCTGTTATAACAATCTTTATTTATCGGCGTTAATGATTTTCGCCGTTCCCGATGATTAATATTTTCGTCATAAAAAGGCCACATTCATTCAGAATACTTTTCAGGCGACAGCTACCGCATTCAATCCTTTCAGGAAGGTCATTATGAGCGATAACAGCGCCGTTCAAACGGGTGTGCCGGCCGCATCCAGCCTGCCCAAGCTGCATCAAAAGAACAGTCGACTCACTGTTCTTTTTTTTGTTTTCTTATTAATTCTGGGGATCGCGTTTGCCGGGGTGAACTTATTTAACGACGTCAGCGATGCCGGCGCCGTCTATACCAGTTACATTCCGTTTTTATTATTGGGGCTGGCGCTGCTGATCGCGCTGGGCTTTGAATTCGTCAACGGCTTCCACGATACCGCCAATGCGGTCGCGACGGTGATTTACACCCACTCGCTGTCGCCGATGGTCGCCGTGGTGTGGTCCGGTTTCTTCAACTTTCTCGGCGTGTTGCTCTCCAGCGGCGTGGTGGCCTTCGGCATCATTTCACTGCTGCCGGTCGAGCTGATCCTGCAAGCCGGCACCGGCAACGGTTTCGCCATGGTGTACGCCCTGCTGTTCTCCGCCATCATCTGGAACCTCGGCACCTGGTGGCTCGGGCTGCCCGCCTCGTCGTCGCATACGCTCATCGGCTCGATTATCGGCGTCGGCGTGGCCAATGCCCTGATCCACGGCCGCACCGGCACCAGCGGCGTGGACTGGGGCCAGGCGATCAAGGTGGGCTATGCGCTGCTGCTGTCGCCGGTGATCGGCTTCGTGTTCGCCGGCCTGCTGCTGCTGGCGCTAAAGCTGTTCGTCAAGAACCGCCAGTTGTACAGCGCGCCTAAAGGCAATACCCCGCCGCCGCTGTGGATCCGCGGGCTGCTGATCCTCACCTGCACCGGCGTTTCCTTTGCCCACGGCTCCAACGACGGGCAGAAAGGCATGGGCCTTATCATGCTGATCCTGGTGGGCACCATGCCGATCGCCTACGCCCTGAACCGTTCGATGCCGCCGGAGCAGATCCCCCGGGTGGCGGCGCTGGCGGAGGTGACCAAAAACGAGCTGCTGCGCCAGTTCCCGGCCGGCGGCCAAACCCCGCCGCGTGAGGTGTTGACCGGCTATGTGCGCACCAGCGAACTGACGCCGGAAGTCGTACCGGCGCTGGCGCAGCTGGCCGGCGCGATCGGCGATCAAATCCGTCAGTACGGCTCGGTCGACAAGATCCCGGCGCAGGCGGTGTCGAACACCCGCAACGACATGTACCTGGCGTCCGAGACCATCAAGCACCTCAAAGCAGAGCGTCAGCTGCAGATCAATCCCGATGCGCAGCGCAACCTCGACGCGCTGAAGGGTGAACTCGATAACGCCACCCGCTTCATTCCCTTCTGGGTGAGAGTGGTGGTGGCGATTGCACTGGGGCTCGGCACCATGGTCGGCTGGCGCCGTATCGTGGTGACGGTGGGCGAAAAGATCGGTAAATCGCACCTGACCTACGCCCAGGGCGCCAGCGCCGAACTGGTGGCGATGACCACCATCGGCGCGGCCGACGCCTTCGGTTTGCCGGTTTCGACCACTCACGTACTCTCGTCCGGCATCGCCGGCACCATGGCCGCCAACCGCTCCGGCCTGCAGATGGCCACCCTGCGTAATCTACTGATGGCCTGGGTGCTGACACTGCCGGCCTCGGTGCTGCTGTCGGCGGTGCTGTACTGGATCTTCAACCATTTCTAACACCGGGCTGATACGGAGAAAATCTGATGACCATGCATGAATTCAACCGCGATGACGGTTTCAACCAGCGCCTGCTGCAAGAATTTTACGACAGCTACGATGAAGAGCTGGAAATGGAGCTGGACGACCTGCGCTTCGACGCGGCAGAAGTCGACAGCGACGCGAAAAAAGCCTGGCGCAAACAATACTTCCGCGAACTGCTGCGCCTGCAGGGCGAACTGGTGAAGCTGCAGGATTGGGTGATGCGCACCGGCCACCGGCTGGTGATCATCTTCGAAGGCCGCGACGCCGCCGGCAAGGGTGGCGTGATCAAACGCATCACCCAGCGCCTCAACCCGCGCACTTGCCGCGTGGCGGCGCTGCCGGCGCCAAACGATCGCGAACGCACCCAGTGGTATTTTCAGCGTTACATCGCGCATCTGCCCGCCGCCGGCGAAATGGTGCTGTTCGACCGCAGCTGGTATAACCGCGCCGGCGTGGAACGCGTGATGGGCTTTTGCAACGACGAAGAGTATGAGGAGTTTTTCCGCAGCGTGCCGGAATTCGAAAAAATGCTGACGCGCAGCGGCATCCAAATCGTCAAATATTGGTTTTCGATCACCGATGACGAGCAGGAGCTGCGGTTCCTCAGCCGCATTCACGATCCGCTCAAACAGTGGAAGCTCAGCCCAATGGATCTGGAAAGCCGCCGCCGCTGGGAAGACTACACCGAAGCCAAAGAGATCATGTTAGCGCGCACTAACATTGCCGAGGCACCCTGGTGGGTAGTTCAGGGCGTCGACAAGAAAAAGGCCCGCTTGAACTGCATCACTCACCTGCTGCAGCAGGTGCCTTATGAGGAGGCCGAAGGCAACGTCATCACGCTGCCGCAGCGCAAACGCAGCCCGGAATACCACCGTAGCCCGGTGCCGGACAACATGGTGGTGCCGGAAATCTACTGACCTTAGCGCAGAGAAGCGGTTGCCGCTTCTCTGTACGAGGACAACGCTTTGATTTCTCTCACGCTACTGTGCCAAACCCCATGTTAAAGTGGTTGTTTTCCATTTTGACAGGAGTCTTCCATGCGCCAACGCATCATTGTTTGCCCGCTGATTGAAAACGATAACGCCTTCCTGCTGTGCAAAATGGCGGCGCACAAGGGCGTGTTTCCCGGCCAGTGGGCGCTGTCCGGCGGCGGCGTCGAGCCGGGTGAACGAATAGAACAGGCGCTGCGGCGCGAAGTGCGCGAAGAGCTGGGCGCCGCGCTGATCCTCGACAACATCACGCCCTGGACCTTCCGCGACGACGTGCGTATGAAAACCTACGCCGACGGCCGCCAGGAGCAAATCTACATGATTTACCTGATTTTCGACTGCCATGCCGCCAACCGCGACGTAACGATCAACGACGAGTTCGACGACTACGCCTGGGTGCCGCGCGAGCGCCTGGGGGACTACGATTTGAACGAGGCTACCCGCTTCACGCTGCAGCAAAAGGGATTGTTGTAACAGTTTGAGCGATTATCGCCCTATTTCCTTCACATTTGCCGGGCAGACTCTTCTGATATTTTTTAATCACTTAGGGTCACTATTTCCGCCGTTATGCTTTTATCTCACGCTTTTCTCCGTCTGCCTGTCCGGCGCTTCGGCGCCGCCCTTCTGTTCAGCCTGCTGTTCGTTTTGGCGCCCGTGTATGCGGCTGCGCCACCGCTGGTGCTGAATGCCAAATCGGTGCTGGTCGTCAATCAACGCACCGGAAAGACCCTCTATCAGAAGCAGCCGAACCGCGTACTGCCGATCGCCTCGCTCACCAAGCTGATGACCGCCATGGTCGCCCTGGACAGCAAACGTCCGATGGGCGGCAAGCTCAAAGTCACCGCCGCCGATCGCGATCTGCTGAAGAAAACCCATTCGCGGCTGACCATCGGCTCGGTGCTCAGCCGCCGCGACATGCTGCACATCGCCCTGATGTCTTCGGAGAACCGCGCCGCCGCGGCGCTGAGCCGCAGCTATCCCGGCGGGCGCAAGGCCTTCGTGGCGAAAATGAATCAGAAAGCGCGCGCCATCGGCATGAAACGCGCCCGCTTCTACGATCCGACCGGGCTAACGCCGCGCAACGTGGCGAGCGCCAACGATCTGCTGAAGATGGTCAATCACGCCTATCGCTATCAGTCGATCCGCCTCTTCAGCACCGACAAGCAGCAGATCGTACGCCCCGGCCGCGGCCAACTGGTTTACCGCAGCTCCAATGGCTTAATCAATAACCCGGCCTGGAAGATCCAGCTGCAGAAAACCGGCTTTACCGACGAGGCCGGTCACTGCCTGGTGATGCGCACCACCATCAAAGGCCAACCGGTGGTGATGATCCTGCTCGGCGCGCAGCCGCGCTACGGCCACTACCGTGACGCCATTCGCCTGAAGGCCTGGCTCGAGGGGTAACACCGTGGCGCTTTACCGTCCCACGCATATCCAAATCCGTTTTGGATCAATGGAATATCCTATCGCCAATCAGTATTAAGCCTCACGCCGCCCGCATGGTATTTGTCAGGCATATCTGATGATCAAAGGAGCGGGAAAATGGCTTATGCCTTGAGCATATTGGAAAAAAGTCCGATCGCCGACGGGGAAAGCGCCGCGCAGGCGTTGGCGCGCACGCTGCATCTGGCGCAACAGGCGGAACGCTGGGGCTATCGGCGTTTCTGGCTGGCGGAACACCACAACACGCCGCAGCTCGCCTGCCCGTCGCCGGAAATACTGATCGGCTACCTGCTCGGCCAGACGTCGCGCATTCGCATCGGCTCTGGCGGCGTGATGCTGCAACACTACAGCGCCTACAAGGTAGCCGAAAACTTTAACCTGCTGGCGGCGCTGGCGCCGGGGCGCGTCGATCTCGGGGTAGGCAAAGCGCCCGGCGGGCTGCCGCTCGCCACCCAGGCGCTGCAGGCCGCCCATGACCGACAAAACAAACCGGCATTCCCGCAGCAGCTGTCGCAGCTGACCGCCTACCTGAACGACGACGCCGAACCGGGCCTGAGCGCCACACCGCTGCCGCCGCACGCCGCCCAGCGCTTTCTGCTCGGCGCCAGTAAAGAGAGCGCGACGCTGGCGGCCGAATCCGGCTGGGCCTTCGTGTTTGCCGCGCATCTGAACGGCAATCCGCAAGATATCCGCGAGGCGTTGGCGCACTACACCGCACTGAGCGGCGGCCGCAAGGCGCTGCTGGCGGTGGCGGCGATCGTGGCCCCAAGCGCGGAACAGGCTGAGGCGCTGGCGGCCGATATTCGACAATACCGTGTGCACGTCGCCGGTGAGCAGAGCGTGACCGTCGGCAGCCTGGCGCAGGCAGAGAGTTTCGTGCAGCAGGCCGGCGCCACCGACTACCGCATCGAGCCGCGGGAAAGCCATATCCTGCTCGGTACCGCGCCGCAGGTACATCAGCAACTGGCGCTGCTGCAGCAGCGGTACGACGTGGACGAGTTCATCATCGACACGCCGATCGGCGAACCGAGCGCCCGGCTCACTTCGCTACAGCTGCTGGCGGAGGAGAGCCTGACGCCGGCCTAGTTGATCGCCGCGCTGGCCCGCATGGCGTCGGTCAGATCCTGCGCCAGTGGCGCCAACTGCGCCGGCGTGACGTTAGCCAGGCTGACGCGGAGCGCCGGGCCGCCCTTCAGGCGGAAAGGTTCACCGCCCTGCACCAACCACCCCCGCTGCGCCATCAGCTGCGCGGCGGCGGTTTCTGATCTCACCGGCAACCACAGATGCAGCCCTTCACCCGCCGCCAGCGCCGTGTGATTCAACGTATTGAGCCGCTGTACCAGTTCATCCCTTCTGGCCTGATACGCCTGTTGAGCCCGCTGCAGTTGCCCTTCCTGCAACGCCTGTCCCCACAGTCTGGCGGCGATCTGCTGCAAGATATGGCTGACCCAGCGTTCGCTGATGTACTGATCGGCGCGCATCGCCTGCAGCAAGGTCGGGCTGCCGCAGGCCAGCGCAATGCGCAGATCCGGGCTGAGAAACTTGCTCAGCGACAGCACGTACAGGCCGCGATCGCCGTCGAACGGCAGATGCAGCGGCTGCTGCGACAGCGGCCCCCAGAAATCGTCGACGATCGCCAGACACTGCGGGTTGTCGTGCAGAAAACGCCGCCACTGCTGCGCGCGTTGCGCAGAGAGCGAGGCGCCGGTCGGATTGTGGGCGCGCGGCGTCAGGATCACCGCAGCGGCCGCCCCGCTTTCCGGCAACCGACAGCCCTGTTCATCTACCGCCAGCGGCAGCGGCCGCAGGCGCAGGTGGCGCAACAGCGTCAATAGCGGCGGCCAGCAGGGATCTTCCACCCACACCGCCGCGCCCGGCTGCACATGGCAGCGCAGCGCCTTTTCCATCGCATCCAGCGCGCCGGAGAACACCGCCGGCTCCCCCAGCGCGACGCCCTGGCGGCCGAGCCACTCGCGACCCAGACCGGTCAATATCGGCAGATCACCGCTGATGTCATAGCCGTTTTGCTGCGGGAACACCTCCGCCGTGCCAAGCGCCAGCACCGGCAACAATGCGGCATCCAGGTTACCGCTGGCCAGATCGCACATCCCTGCAGGCACCTGACGCGGCACATAGGCCGCACTCACCGCCGCCAGCGGCGGCTCCAGCACCACCGTTCCGGCCCGCCCGCGCGTCGCCACCAGACCGGCGTCACGCAATCGGGCGTAAGCGCTGGCGACGGTATTCGGATTGACCTCCAGCTCCGCCGCCAGTTGGCGTACCGGCGGCAACAGCTCACCTGGCTGCAGCGCGCCGTCTTTGATGCGTGCGGCGATCTGCTCGGCAATCTGGACAGCGCCGCCGCCTTTTGCATACAATGAATTCATACATAAATCCTTTTGCACTAGTTCAAAATAGATTACCCGTTTCCGCGGCCAAAAGTAAGGGGTTCCATGGATAAACATTACGTGCTCGACATTCAGTATGCAGGAAAAGCCTTTGCCCGCCTGCAGATGTTCACTCCCTGGGCAGCCGATCAGCTGGAACAGGCGTGCGCGCTGTTCCCGGCCGCTCAGGGTTATCAGGTGCAGCTCAGCCAGGTCAGCGAACGTCGCATCGTCTACCAGAGCGGTGCGCAAGGCATCACTGTGCTGGGCGAGTCGCTGGCGCTGACCCCTTTCACTCACGCTAGCGAGGTTGAACAATGAAAAAAGCCGTCGCCATTCGACACGTCAATTTTGAAAACCTGGGTATCCTCGGTTCTCTGCTCTCGCTGCGCGGCTATCAGATCGACTATTACGATGCCGGCCGCGATGATATTCGTGCTATCAATAATGAAGAGACCGATCTGTTGGTAGTGCTCGGCGGGCCGATCAGCGCCGCCCAACACTTTTCCGGTGAGCAGCGCTATGATTTTCTCGACCATGAATTAGCGCTGGTCAAACAGCGCCTGGCGCAGCGGCGACCGACCCTCGGGGTTTGTCTCGGCGCGCAGGTGATCGCCCAGGCACTGGGCGCCGACGTGATCTCGCTCGGCGTCAAAGAGATCGGCTTCGCCCCGCTGAGCACGCTCGCGGCGGAAGACGACTCGGTGCTGGCCCCGCTGGCCGATACGCCGGTGCTGCATTGGCACGGCGATATGTTCATGATCCCGGACGGTGCCCGCTGCCTGGCCGGCACGGCGATTTGCCCACATCAGGCTTTCGACTATCAGGGGTTCGCGCTCGGCCTGCAGTTCCATCTGGAGGCGGATCATCGCGATATCGAACGCTGGCTGATTGGCCATGCCTGCGAGCTGGAACTGGCCGGCGTTGCGCCCCAGAGCCTGCGCGAACAGGCGGCGCGCCACGGCGCACAGCTGGAACAACGCGCGCGGCAGGTGTTCGCACGCTGGCTGGATAATAACGAACCAAGGATGTAACTCATGCAACAGTCTTCACCCTTGCGGTCACCGTCCATCGACGTGATCAGCATTCAATCTCAGGTAGTCTACGGCAGCGTCGGTAACGGCATCGCCTACCGCGCCCTGCTGAAAAAGGGGCTGGAAGCGCTGCAGGTGCCGAGCGTGCTGTTCGGCTGCCCGCCCTATTACGGCAAGCCGCACGGCGGCGTCATTTCCGGCGAGTGGTTCGGCGGCTTTCTCGACGATCTGATTGCCCGCGGCGTGATGAAGCGCACCCGGGCGGTGATTGTCGGCTACCTGGGCGATGTGATGCAGTGCCATATTCTGGCCAACTGGCTGCAGCGGGTGCGCTCGCTCAATCCTCAGATAAAAATCTATATCGATCCGGTGATAGGCGATTACGGTGAAGGGATCTACGTGGATGAGCGCATCGTCAACTGCTATCGATCGCCGTTCCTGCGGCTGGCCAACGGCCTGACGCCGAACGGCTTTGAACTGGAACAGCTGTGCGGCCGACAACTGAGCAGCCGGGAGCAGACGCAGCACGCCGCGCAGGCGCTGTTGAACGACACCACCGAATGGGTGCTGGTCACCAGCGCGCCGGGCGTCGCGCAGCACGACGACGAGGTGGGATTGATGCTGGTCACCCGGCAGGAAACACAGTGCTTTACCCATCCGAAGGTTAAATCGGCGGTCAAAGGCACCGGCGATCTGTTCGCCGCATTGCTGGTCAGCCATCTGCTGCACGGCGCTGCGCTCGACGCGGCCGTGGTCGCCGCCGGGGGGGAAGTGTGCGACGTGCTGGCCGAAGCGGCACATTTCGGTTGGGAGGAAATCGGCAGCCTGCGGGCGTTAAAGCCGTAAGACCGGTGAAGAGTCAGGGGCAGCGTGCCGCCCCTGATCACTATCAGCGTTTTTTCTTTTTGTTGAAATCCAGCTCGAAGGCGAACACGGCGCTCTGAATTTTGCGCTCCATCGCCAACCCCAGCTTGAGGAAACGGCATGACAGGCGCGAGAAGTGCACCACCTGATCGTTATCGTCGGTTTCCTGATCGTCGTTGACCACCACCAGCTCCATGTTGACCTTGAAGCTGCCGTAGCTGCCCAGATCCAACTCCGCTTTCTTGAACTGCAGGCCCGGCTGGAAGAAATCCGGTAGCGGCCCGTCGAAGCGCAAACCGACGCCGCCGGCAGACAGATCGTGGATCCGCAGCTCATAAGGCGTGCCGTCCGGGTATTCGCCGGTACAGAAGAATTGACGCCAGTGTGGCGTGGTGATGCGGAACTGACGGCGGCGCTGGATGTAGACCAACTCCTGCGGCAGCCGGGTCGAGCAGGCCTGGACGCCTTGATGTTCGGTCAGTTCCGCCTGGCCGACGGAAAACTCGATTTTGGCGTCGTTGCTTTCAATCACGATGGTGCAGGCGCCGTCGATGGCATTTTCCGCTTCCTCACCGCTAAACACGATATTGTCCGGCCCGACGCTCAATAACAGACTTTGAAACCGGTGCTGCTGATTTTCTACGCGCAGCGGCGTGCGTTGTTTGCAAATTTCACGCAGAATCGCCAGAACTTCAAAACGCTCCCGTTTGATAAACAGTCCGTTATCGCTGTGCTCCACACGTCTCTCCTGACTTTTTTTCTAATGACGTATTACGTATTCCTTACGGTTATCATCTCTGGGAATATTCCTAAAGTCAAATTTGCCAACGCTGCCAGGCCTGCGGCAGCAGGCGTGCGAAACGTTTCGCCCACGCCTGCTGCCCGCGTTCATCGGCGATCAGATCCTGGCGGATTTCGATGCCGACATAAGGCAAACCGCGACGTTCCGCATGCACCGGCAACGTGTAGTCGGTGGCGTCGGTCATCGCATAGGGTTCGTTGATCCCCACCTGCAAATCCCCCTCTTCGCGCAGCAGTTCGGCCAGCAGCAGCGCAAATTCCGGGTAGCGGTTAAACAGCAGGCCCACCTGCCAGGGGCGCGATTCGCCCTTGAACACCGGCGTGAAGCTGTGCATGGCGATCACCGCCGTCGGCAGTTCGCGCAGTTGGCGTTGCCCCAGATGATCGTCGATGGCGTGGTGATACGGCAAAAATACCTCACGCTCGCGCGCCAGCGCGTGTTCGCCGTCGATGCCGATATTGCCGGGGATGGGCGTCAGTTCGGACAAAGGCGGGATCGAGCTGGCGATGCCGGGCGCCCGGTTGCAGTCGATCACCAGCCGTGAGTAACGCTGATGGATCAGCGTGGCGTCCAGTTGGCGGCTCAGATGGCGCGACACGCTCAGCGCGCCGATATCCCAGCCGATGTGGCGTTCAATCTCCCCCGGCGGCAAACCGAGGTCGCCAAGGGACTGCGGTATCGCATTGCCGGCGTGATCGCACAGCAGCAAAAAAGGCGCTTTGCCGCGCGGGATTTCAACGGCAGCTGCGGGCGGTTCATCGGCGGACAATAACGGCGGGATAAACGAATGGGGCATGACGGGCTCCGGCGGTGGAAAGCAAAACGTTTATCGTAGCGCTATCCCGTCGCCGGCCCCAAGGTCGTGCTTAGATCAAAAAGGCATGAGTCAGACTGTAGTCATGCCGTCTCGGCTGGCTGTGGCTGGTGCACCGCGATATAACGCTGATAGCGCGACGGCTTGAGCCGCGTGGTATCCACCAGCACCAGTCCGTCGATACAGTTGTTGAACGCCGGATCGGTGCCGAAGTCGATGAACTGCACCCCACCCGGTTCGCACAGCTCGGTGTATTGCTTGTACAGCGTCGGGATCGAGCAGCCGATGTTGCTGAGCAGGCTCTTCAGCCGCACCAGATCTTCCTGGTAGTTGTCCCCGGCAAACTGCGCCAACACCTGCGGCAGCGACGCCGGATAAGGCCGGCGCGACTGCGCGAAGGCGTGATCCGGCGAGAAATAGAGCCGGTAGAAGGCGATCAGCAAATCGCGCGCCGCCAGCGGCATGCCGCCGGAGATCGACACCGGGCCGAACAGATAGCGATATTGCGGGTATTTCGACAGATAGGCGCCGATGCCCAGCCACAAATAGTCCAGCCCGCGCTTGCCCCAATAGGCCGGCTGAATGAAGCTGCGCCCCAGTTCGATGCCCTGCGCCAGGATCGGTTCCATATCGCGGTCGTAATGGAACAGGCTGTTGCTATAGATGCTTTCCAGCCCTTTGCGTTCGATTTGTTCGGCGGTGGGAATAAAACGATAGGCGCCGACGATCTCCAGCTCTTCCTCATCCCACAGCACCAGGTGGTAGTAATCGTCGTCGTAGCTGTCCAGATCGCGGCGGCGGCCGGATCCTTCCCCCACCGCGCGGAAGGCGATCTCGCGCAGGCGCCCCAGCTCGCGCAGGATTGGCGTACGCGCTTCGTCACGGCGGCGATAGAGGTAGATGGTTTTACCGTCCGGCGTTACCCCCAACCGTTCGCAGTTCGCCAACGCCTTTTTCAGCTCCAGACGCTCTTCCGGCAGCGCGATCGGCGACTCGCTGGCGAACAGCCCCGGTTTGCCCTGGCCCAGGCGATAGACGTGGCGGCGAAAACGCTCCGCCAGATCCTTGGCGCTGGTGTGGCCGTCGTGCCAACTGGCGAACGGCACCCGGCCGCCGACGCGGATCTTGATGCGCCCGCCCCGCTGCTGGAACATTTCACGCACCAGCAGCAGCGTCGACAGCGGCCGATAAACCAGCGAGGTAAAGTAGAACAGGTTGCTGTTGCGCGCGCTGATGTGGATCGGCACGATCGGCGCGCGCGCCTTGGCGGCCAGGCGCAGAAAGCCGGTATGCCAGTGGCCATCGCGGATGCCTTTCGGGCTCATGCGCGACACTTCGCCAGCCGGGAACAGGATCAGCGCGCCCTGATTGTCCAGTTGCTGCTGCATCCCTTCAATCTGTTTGCGGCTGGTTTTATAAGCGACGTTATCCACCGGCACGAACAGGTTGCGCAGCGGTTCGATATAGGTCAGCAGCTGGCTGGCCACCACTTTCACATCCGGGCGCACCGCCGCGACGGCGCGCAGCAGCACCAGGCCGTCGAGTGAGCCGATCGGGTGATTGGCCACGAGCACCACCGGCCCCTGGCTCGGGATGTTTTCCAGATCGCCGTCCACCAGCTCGCAGCTGAGGTTGAAGTAGTCCACCACCTGCTCGATCAGATCGAGCCCTTTCAGGTGGGGATAGTCGGCAGCGAACTGTTTGAATTCTTTTTCGAAGAGAAGGGTTCTTAGCAGGCTGCGCTGCCAGGCAGGGGTATTGCGGTGTGGAAATGCATCTTGCAACAGAGAATCCAGGCTGAACATCGCGTTATCTCCTGACGTAGTCGCTGCAAACTTAAGCCAGAGCCGTGACTCTGACGTGTCAGTTACATGACAATAAAATGAATCCATCGACTATCAGGTATAGCAAAGTAATGACGAATTGGGAGCGAAAGACGCATTTTCGCCCCCACTTGCCCTCACATCGGCGCCAGCAGCGCTTCAATGCGGCGGTTCACCGCTTCGCGCAAGCGCAGCAGCGGCCCGGCCTGGTGCGGATAACGTTTGAAGGTAATGCGCATGCCCAGCTCGCGTTCGATCAGCGCCTCAACCGTTGCCCGGTCGGTCAGACTCTCCAGCAGCTGCAGCGCGCGCATGTCCTGCAGCCCCTGATGCAGCACCCGCAGGCGCAGCGACTCCAGCGGCTGCAGATCCTCGCCCGGATAGACCACGAACGGATCGCCGGAGGGAAACGCATGGCCGCTGTCGGTCACGGCGTAAGGGTTGATGCGCTCGCGCGAATGAGCGCTGTTATAGAAGTTGAATCCCCAATGCAGGAAGCCGGCGATGCGGTACAGATAGAGCTGCACGCCCAATATGCGGTTGCGCGCCGAAGGCTGGGCGAAGAACCGGTTGGCGACCTCGGTCTTCTGTACGCAGCAATAATAGGCCCACAGGCCAGGCACCCGGTGTTCGATAAAGGGTTCGATATGATCGGTGGCAGCGACCGGGATTTCCACCAGGCCTCGCTGATAGAAAGCGAAATCCGACAGCGCATCGAAGGTGCGAAAGCCATCCAGCAATGGGCGTAGCGCGGCGCTGGCGCGCTGGTAGGCCGCCAGGTTGTCCAGCGTCGGCTCATCGGAAACATGGAACCACACCTGCCGTTCCAGCCCCCGTTCGCGGAACCAGGCGGTCAACGCCGGCAGCAGCGCCTGCAGAAAACGCTGGTACGCTTCGCCCTGCGCATCGGTGTGCCAGCCGAAAAGCGGTCGCGCCTCGCCCTGCTCCTCCACCACGATCTTCGGCGCATGTGCCGCGCCCCATTGGGTAAACAGCGGCGCGATTTCGAAGTGCTCGATGCCCTCTTCCTGCGCCAACGCTATCCACTGCGCCAGGAGGCTGAAATCGAAGTCATACCCCTGCGCCGAACGCGACACCCTCACCAACTGCACCGTGGTGCGTTCACCGCCGACGGCGGTATCCAGCGGCGGCGTAAACAGCGGCGTCAGCAGCATATTAACCCCGGCCTGAACCGCACAGCGCACAAAGTTGCGCACCGCGCGCCAGTAATCCGGGCTGAACACCGCCAGACGGTAGTAATCCGCCAGGCAGTCGGTGTGCAACCACTCGGTGTGCAACAGCGTTTGCGGCGGCAACGCCGCCGGCACCAGATGCAGCGTCAGCGTGGCCTCGGCCAGCGCCTCGCCGCTCTGGGCATCCCGCAGCCGCAGGGTCAACGGAAAGTCACCAGCCAGTTGCGCGTCGGCCGGCGGCGTCAAGGTCAGCCACAGGCTGCCATAATAGCGGCAGGCGGCAAAAAAACGCCGTTGCGGCAGCGGCATCAGCGGATCGGGAAATAAGCCCGGCTCGGTCGTCAGGTAATTCTCATCGATCTCGCGATAACAGGGAAAACCGCTCGGTACCGATTGCACCTGGCGCACGCTGATATACGCCGCCAGCGGTCCGTCAAGTTGATAACTGAGCTCATGGCGAGTCTCGTTGCCCGGGGTTTGCAACCAGTACACCGCCTGCCAGGAAAGCACCTCGTTATTTAACCCGCTCAGCCGATTTTCTACGGCAACGGGCGGCATATTTTGGCAATGAAATACTTTCTCCAGGCAATGCGTAAATACCAGAGACAGGCGCATGATAATCGGCCCTCTTTATTTTGGATAAATCAATATTGTGAAATCCAGGCTAACGTCTTTTATCGCCACAGACAATAGCCGGCAATAAAAAACGTTCCTGCACCCTCCTCTGACAGCCACAGCAAGATTTTTTTGTTTATTTGCATCACAAAAATGAAAGAAGCAGAAGCTTGCACAATAAAAATGTTTTTAATCCCCATTATGGTGCAAGGGTTATCAGTTATTCCTATGCCTGCGAAGGCCGCTAAATGCCGCGCCACCGGGAAAAAACCCATCAAAAGGTTAACGAATTGTGAATAAACACACCTTTCACTTGGCCGTCAAAGCCTTTCGATTTTAACAACAATGAAACATCAACGCCCCATTTTTGGGCGTTTGGGTGTGTATTGACACATTGAAAGTTAAGGGATAGAAAGAATTTACGTTGCGAAAAACGCTATTCGTCGCTCACCGAGGGGAAAGCAATGTCACCGATAAAAAATACCGGCCGCCTGCTGGCGCACTCTATTCTTGCCAGCGCATTATTATTACCCACGCTGCTCCACGCCGCAGATAAAATAACATTGCGCTATGCAGTTTGGGACAGAAATCAATTATCATCCGAACAAGAGATTGCTAAGCGATTTGAGAAGGCCAACCCGGATATAAAAATAGAAATAGAATTAACCCCCTCGGCGCAATATTTCGTTAAATTAGATTCCGCAGCCGCCGGCGGCGTGGCGCCGGATATATTCTGGATCAATATGCCTTATTTTGTGCAGTACGCCAAAAACGGCATTATGGAGCCGCTGGCACCCTATATTAAAGACAGCGGCCTTAAGCTGGACGACGTGGTCGCCAGCTCGGTGAAAGCCTACCAGTACGACGACCAGCAGATGGCCATCCCGCGCGACGTCGATTCCATCGCCGTGTGGTACAACAAAAAACTGTTCGATCAGGCCGGCGTCAGCTACCCCACCAGCGACTGGAACTGGGACGATCTGAAAAGCAAGGCTACCGCGCTGAAAAACGGGCTGAAAGGCACGGCCTTCCCGCTGGTGATGGATCTCAGCATCGACGGTCAGGACAGCTACATGAACCTGCTGTTCCAAAACGGCAATCACATCGTGCCGAAAGACGGCCAGCCCACCGACATCGCCAACGACAAATCCCTCTGGGTCTACCAGCAGCTGCAGGGCATGATGAAAGACGGCCTGATGCCAAGCGCCCAGCAGATGAGCGAAGTCAAAACCGAGAACATCTTCCAGTCCAACCGCGCGGCGATGGTCTATGCCGGTTCCTGGCTGGCGGCACCGTTCGCCAATAACCCGCTGATCAACGACCACATCGGCGTGGTGATGATGCCCAAAATTGAACGCCAGTCCGGCGTGGCGCACAGCCTGGCCTTCGCCATGTCGGCCAAAAGCGCCCATAAGCAGGCCGCCTGGAAATATATTGCCTTCATGAGCAGCGAAGCCTCACAGGCTGAGCTGGCCAAGGTGGTGATCCCGGCCAACAAGACGGCGGCCAAGGTCTGGGCGCAGCAGATTCAGAAAGTCGACGTTTCGCCTTATATCCAGACCCTTGAAGTGACCCAGGCTTACCCCACCGCCGGCACCAATACGCCGAAGTGGCAGAACATGTGGATCGCCAGCCTGAAGAAGATCTTTATGGGCGCGGACGCTAAGCAGGAAATGGACAAATCGGTCAAGAAGATCGCGCGCGTCATGGAGCAGTAATCGCCCCACCGCGGCGCGCAGCCCCGAGCGCGCGCCGCGGTGGACCCACGCTGAACGTCATAGGTGAGGAATGGCAACATGTCGCTGGCAGAAACGGCTACGGTCACCCTGAAACCATCCCGGCGCACCGCCCGCCCCGCGCTCAATCGGCTCGAACGCGCCGAACGCTTCTGGGGCTGGGTGATGATCCTGCCGCTGTTGTTGGGGGTGACGGTGTTTTACCTGATCCCCTTTTTGCAAAACATTTTTTACAGCTTTACCGATCTGAACCAGTTCATGCGCTGGAGCAGCATCAGCGTCGATAACTATCTCAACCTGTTCGAAGACGACGACTTCTACACCGCCGCCGCCAACACCTTGTTCTACGTGGTGGTGTGCGTACCGATCAGCCTGAGCCTGTCGCTGCTGCTGGCGATCGGCCTCAATCAGAACATCCGTGGCAAAGGCCTGCTGCGCACCCTGCTGTTCCTGCCGGCGGTCACCATGCCTGCGGCGGTGGCCATGGTGTGGCAATGGCTGTTCAACAAGGATTTCGGCCTGATCAACCAGGCGCTGGGCCTGCTGCACATTGCGCCGGTCGCCTGGCTGTCCGATCCGGACGTGGTGCGCATCAGCGTGTCCATCATCATCATCTGGTCGTCGCTGGCGCTGAAGATCATCATTTTGCTGGCCGGGCTGCAGAGCATTCCGCGCCAGCTATACGAGGCGGCGGATATCGACGGCATCGGCACCCTGCGCCGCTTCTTCTGTATCACGTTGCCGATGATGGTGCCGACGCTGTTTTTCGTGTCGGTGATGAGCTTTATCGAGATCCTGCAAATCTTCGACGTGGTGTTCCTGATGTTCGACCGCGCGCTGGTGGAAAACGACGTGATGACCGTCACCAACCTGTTCTACAAGTACGCGTTTTACCTGCAGGAAAAAGGCTACGCTTCCGCCATCACCGTGGTGCTGTTCGCCGTCACGCTGGTGATCACCCTGATTCAAATGGCGATCGGCAAGCGCCTGAAAGTCAGCTGAGGAGCTGCACATGAACGCAAGCAAGAAAACGCTGGTGTACCTGTTTATGGGGCTGGCGGCGCTGGCCTCGGTGGTGCCCTTTATCTGGATGCTGGTGACCTCGCTGAAAACCCAGGCCGAGAGCATTCAGATCCCGCTGACGCTGCTGCCGGCGCACCCTAGCCTGCAGGCCTACGGTCGGGTGATGCACGAAATCCCGTTCGCCGGCTTTTACCTCAACTCGCTGCTGGCGACTTTCTTCACCGTCACCCTGCAGATGGCGATCGCTACCCTGGCCGCCTATGGCTTCTCGCGCCTGCATTTTCGCGGCCGTGACGCGGTGTTTCTGGTATGCGTGTCGATCCTGATGGTGCCCGGTCAGGCATTTCTGATCCCGCAATTCCTGGTGGTACAGAAGCTGGGGCTGGTCAACAGCATCACCGGGTTGGTGCTGCCGGGCATTTTCAGCGTTTACGCCACCTTCCTGCTGCGCCAGTTCTTCCTGGCGGTACCGAAGGAAATGGAAGAAGCGGCTTTGATCGACGGCTACAGCTACTTCGCCATCTTCTGGCGCATCATGCTGCCGCTGATCCGGCCAGGCATTATCGCCTGCGTCATCATCAATGGCCTGTGGAGCTGGAACAACCTGATGTGGCCGCTGATCGTCAATACCACCACCGAGAAGCTGACGCTGCCGGTTGGCCTCGCCTCGCTCTCCAGCCGCGCCGGGGTGGAATACCCGTTGCTGATGGCCGGGGCGCTGATGGCGGTGATCCCGATGTTGATGCTGTTCATTATTTTCCAACGCTATTTCATCCAGGGCATCTCCAGCGCCGGGGTGAAAGGCTAACGCGCAGACAAGGTAAACGACATGGCCGGAATTCAGTTAAACAGCGTTAAAAAAGTCTACCCCAACGGTTTCCACGCGCTGCACGGCGTCGATCTGGAAATTGAAGACGGGGAATTTATGGTGTTCGTCGGCCCGTCCGGCTGCGCCAAGTCTACCCTGCTGCGGATGATCGCCGGGCTGGAGAGCGTCAGCGAGGGGCAGATCCTGATCCACGATCGCTGCGTCAACGACAGCATGCCGAAGGATCGCGGCATCGCCATGGTGTTCCAGAACTATGCGCTGTACCCGCACATGACGGTGTACAAGAACATGGCGTTCGGCCTGATCGGCAAAGAGAGCAAGGCCGAGATCGACCGCCGGGTGCGCGACGCGGCGGAAAAACTGGAGATCACCAACCTGCTGCAGCGCAAGCCGGGCCAGCTTTCCGGCGGCCAGTGCCAGCGGGTGGCGGTCGGCCGCGCCATCGTGCGCAAGCCCAAGGTGTTCCTGTTCGATGAGCCGCTGTCCAACCTCGACGCCAAGCTGCGAGTGTCGATGCGTGTACAGCTGATCGAACTGCACAACCAGCTGAAGCAGGAAGGCGCCGCCGCCACCATGGTGTACGTCACCCACGATCAGGTCGAAGCGATGACCATGGGCGATCGCATTTGCGTGATGAATCGCGGCGCCATCATGCAGGTGGATAAACCGATCAATCTGTACCACCACCCCGCCAACCGTTTCGTCGCCGAGTTTATCGGCAGCCCGTCGATGAATTTGCACGATCTGGCGATCGTGCGCGACGGCCAAACGGTGCGGCTGCGTATCGGCCTGCAGCACCAGCTCGATCTGCCGGCGGCGCTGCAACGGCAGTTGGCGGACTACCCGCATGCGCGGGTGTGTCTCGGCATCCGGCCGGAGTCCCTGCGGCTGTGCGCACCCGGTAGCGCCAACTGTTTCCCTGCGCAGATCGTCACCATCGAGCGCATGGGCAACGAAGAGTTGCTGCACTGCGAACTGGCCGACCTGCGCTTCGTGTTGCGCATGGCGTCGCTGCCGGACTGGGAGCCGCGCCTCGGCGAAAGCATTCATCTGGCATTCGATCTGACGCGCGCGCATTTGTTCGACGAGCTCAGCGGCCAAAACCTCAAATAACAACAGCGGAGTATCAGCAATGTCGTCAACACAACCCAACAACGTTGCCCAGCGCCCGGTGCGGGTGCTGGTGGTCGGCGCCGGTGCGCGCGGTGAAATCTACTCGCGCTATGCGCTGGCGCACCCCGATTTGATGCAGGTAGTGGCGGTGGCGGAACCGCGCGATGCCTACCGCGAGCCGTTCGTGGTGCAGCACGCCATCGCGCCGGAAAACGTCTTCACCGACTGGCGCCAGGCCGCCGACGCCGGCAAGCTGGCCGACGCGGTGCTGATCTGCACTCAGGATCAGATGCACCTGGAGCCGGCGCTGGCCTTCGCCCGTCAGGGCTACGCCATGCTGCTGGAAAAACCGCTGTCGCCGGACGCCGACGAGTGCCGGGCCATCGTCGCCGAGGTCGTGCGCCAAAAGCTGATCTTCTCAGTCGGCCACGTACTGCGCTATACCCGCTATACCCAAAAGCTCAAACAGCTGCTGCGCGATGGCGCGATCGGCGACATCGTCAGCCTGCAACACTTAGAACCGGTCGGCTACTGGCATCAGGCGCACTCCTTCGTGCGCGGCAACTGGCGCAACGATCAACAGGCCGCGTTTATGCTGTTGCAGAAATCCTGCCACGACATCGACTGGATCCGCTACGTGATGGAACAGCCCTGCGAACAGGTCAGCTCCTTCGGCAACCTGCACCACTTCCACCAGGAAAACCAACCGGCCGGCGCGGCGGACAACTGCCTGGATTGCGCGGTGGAGGCAGCCTGTCCCTATTCCGCCAAACGCATCTATCTGGGCGACGATCACAAGGCCACGCCCGGTTTTCTGCGGGTGCTGACGCCGGAACCCGACCAGACGACGCTGCGGGCGGCGCTGCGCGACGGGCCCTACGGCCGCTGCGTCTACCGCTGCGACAATAACGTGGTCGACCATCAGGTGGTCAACATGCAGTTCGCCGGCGGCCGCACTGCGTCGTTCACCATGACGGCCTTCACTCGCCACGAAGATCGCCACACCCGCATCTTCGGCAGCCGCGGCTGCCTGGAAGGCGACGGCCGCCATATCCGCATCACCTCGTTCCTCGACGACGGCGAAACGCATTACGACACCGACGCCGGCCAGGATCTGCACGCGATGGGCGGCCACGGCGGCGGCGACTACTACCTGATGCAGCACTTTATCGCGGCCATTCGCGCCAACGATCCGAGCCAGGTGCTGGCCGGCCCGGCCGAAGCGCTGGAGAGCCACCTGATGGTGTTCGCCGCCGAACGCGCACGCCGTGAAGCGGCGGTGATCGCCCTGAACGGAGCCTGAAGCATGGCCACGACAGAGATGCGTTACGGCTTCGACATCGGCGGCACCAAGATTGAAATGGCCGCTTACGATCGCCGGCTCAATCAGGTGCTGATCCAGCGGGTGCGCACCCCTACCAGAGATTACGGCGAATTCGTGGCCTGCATCGCCGGGCTGGTCGAGCAGGCGGATCGCGAACTGCATACGCGCGGCAGCATCGGCATCGGTTTACCGGGGATCACCGATCCCGTCAGCCGCCGCCAGCTGGCGGTCAACGTGCCCTGCCTGACCGGGCATTGCCTGGCGGATGATTTGACGCAGGCGCTGGCGCGGCCGATCGCCATCGAGAACGATTGCCGCTGCTTCGCGCTGTCGGAAGCCAGTACGCCGCAAACCGCACACCTGCCGCTGGTGTTCGGCGCCATCATCGGCACCGGTGCCGGCGGTGGCCTGGTGGTGAACCGGCAACTGCATAAGGGACGCAGCGGCGTGGCGGGTGAATGGGGCCATATGCCGATCTCGGCCCAGTTGGCGCAGCGTTACGATCTGCCGCTGTTCGGCTGCAACTGCGGGCTGACCGGCTGCTTTGAGCGCTACGTCTCCGGCAGCGGACTGCTGGCGCTGAGCCGCCATTTCGCCCATCCGGCCGCCGACGTGCCAGCGCTGGTCGCCAGCTATCGTGCCGGTGATGCGCTCGCGCATCGGCTGATGACGATTTACGTCGACATTCTGGCCAGCGCGCTGGCCGGCTTACAGCTGCTGCTGGATGTTGATGCCTTCGTGCTGGGCGGTGGCTTGTCCAACGTCGGCGAGCTTTACCGGCTGTTGCCGCCGGCGATGCGGCGCTGGCTGCTGCCGGGCGTGGAACCGGCGGCGGTGTTCCCGCCGGTGCACGGTGACAGCAGCGGCGTACGCGGCGCGGCGCTTTTACGCGCGCCGGCATAAAAAAACAGTGAAAGCCTGGCGGTTGTCGAGCGATCGTTGCGGCTTTCGGCCTCGACGGGCTGAATAATTAAATGCCGGGAATTGGCGACTGAAAAATAACGAATTTGCCGTTTTCACTTTGCGTTAACACCGCTTTCGGTTGGCATTAAACCGAAAGCAAAATTAAATATAACCATCTGATAGATATAGATATTTTAAAATTAATCGATTGCATTTCAGTGTTTCGTTTGCTGTAATTCGCCACGAACAACTGAAAGCGCTCCGGTCGGTATCGCTGCGGCTTATTAAGCCGCGGTCGGGCACGGCTACAGGTAAATCAGGAGTCTGCGTTAATGATCAATACCGCAAAACGCCGGGAATTAATTATCGACCAGCTGTGCCGCGAGGGCACGGTGCGCGTGGAGCAGCTCAGCCAGCAGTTTTCGGTGTCCAGCGTCACCATCCGCAGCGATCTGCGCCAGCTGGAAAAACACGGCTGCGCGGTGCGCGCCTACGGCGGCGCTATGTTGAACAAACAGTTCGCCTTCGACCGCCCATTGCAGGACAAGGGCCGCCTCAATCGCGACGTAAAACACGTCATCGCCTGCGCGGCCGCGGCGCTGATTGAAGACGGCGATGCCGTCATCCTCGACTCCGGCTCCACCACCAGCCAGATGGCGCCGCAGTTGGCGGGGAAAAAGGATCTGGTGGTGATGACCAACGCGCTCAACATCGCCTTCGAATTAGCCAGCAACGAGCAGATCGATCTGATGGTGGTCGGGGGCAGCGTGCGCCGCAAAGCCTGGTCGCTTTACGGCCCTGCCGCCGAACAGCAGCTGCGCCAATACCGGTTCGACAAGCTGTTTCTCGGCGTCGACGGTTTCGATCTCACGAGCGGCATCACCACGCCGGATCCGGGCGAAGCGCAGCTGAACCGCGTGATGTGCGAGGTGGCGCGTGAAGTGATCGCCATCGCCGACGCCAGCAAATTCGGCCGCACCAGTTTTTGCATGATCCGCGAAATCGGTCAGATCCACCGTCTGGTCACCGACAGCCGCATTCCGGCGCACTACCTGCAAGCGCTGCACCATTTAGGGATCGACGTGATTATCGCCGACCGTTAACCGAGGCTTTTTAAGGAGCTGTCATCATGAACGCGTATTTCTCTTACGAGGCGGATTGGCTGAAGCAGCGCAACGCCTGGCACACCGCCGCAGAAATTTGGCAACAGCCGGATCTGTGGGCAGCGCTGCACCGGCAGCTGCAGGATCAACAGGCGCAGTGGCAGCCGTTCCTGGCGCCGCTGCTGGCCAATCCGCGCCTGCAGATCGTCCTGTGCGGCGCCGGCAGTTCGGCATTTGCCGGCCGTGCCCTGGCGCCCTGGCTGCGCGAACGCACCGGCCGCGACGTGGTAGCCTACGGCACCACCGATATCGTCGCCAACCCGCTGCAGTATCTCGACCCTGATCGGCCGACGCTGCTGGTCTCTTTCGCCCGCTCGGGCAACAGCCCGGAAAGCGTGGCGACGGTGGAGCTGGCCGACCAGCTGCTGCCGGAAAGCTATCACCTAATGCTAGTGTGCAACCCGGACAGCCGGCTGGCGCAGTACGCGCATCGGCGTGACAACGTCTGTTCGCTGGTGATGCCGCAAGGTTCCAACGATCAGAGCTTCGCCATGACCTCCAGCTTCAGCTGCATGATGCTGAGCGCCGCGCTGCTGCTCGGCCCAACGTCGCTCGAGGCCGCCCAGGCACCGCTGAGTGCCATGGTGCAGCGCTGCCGAGAACTGCGTGAAACGCTGCAGGCGCAGGTGAAAGCGCTGGCCGCCAGCGGCTTCCGCCGCTACATCACCCTCGGCGGCAGCTGCTTTACCGGCCTCGCCGAAGAGGCCTCGCTCAAGATGCTGGAGCTGACCGCCGGCCGCATCGTTACACGCTACGACTCGCCGCTCGGCCTGCGCCACGGCCCGAAATTCATGGTCGACGGCCAGACGTTGGTGGTGCTGATGTTCTCCCACGACGACTACGCCCGCCAGTATGACCGCGATCTGTGGAACGAGCTGCAGCGCGACGGGCTGGCGATGCAGTTGGTCGGATTGACCGGCGAACGCCAACCCCTGTCCGACGCTCTGCTGAATATGCACGACGCGGCTGACGATATCTGGCTGCTGTTCCCGTATCTGCTGTTCACCCAGATGCTGGCCTTCGAGAGTTCACTGGCGCTGGGGCTGACCCCGGACAACCCTTGCCCGACCGGCGAGGTCAACCGGGTGGTGAAAGGCGTGACGATTTACCGTTTTCCCTCCCCTGAGTTGTAAGGAGATCCCATGTATCTGATAGCCAATCGAGAAATGCTGCTCAAGGCACAGCGCCAGGGTTACGCCGTTCCGGCGTTTAACGTCCACAATCTGGAAACCGTGCAGGTGGTGGCGGAGACCGCCGCCGAGCTGCGCTCACCGGCGATCATGGCCGGCACGCCCGGCACCTTCAGCTACGCCGGCACCGACTACCTGATCGGCATTTGCCAATCGGCCGCGCACCGCTACGATTTGCCGCTGGCGCTGCATCTGGATCATCACGAAGAGCTGGACGACATCGAGCACAAGGTGAAAAGCGGTATCCGCTCGGTGATGATCGACGGTTCCCATCTGCCGTTCGAGCAGAACATCGCCAAGGTGGCCGCCGCAGTGGCCCTGTGCCACCGCTATGGCGCCAGCGTGGAGGCGGAGCTGGGCCGCCTGGGCGGGCAGGAAGACGATCTGATCGTCGATACCGCGGACAGCTTCTATACCGACCCGATGGCGGCACGCGAGTTTGTCGCCGCCACCGGCATCGATTCGCTGGCGGTGGCGATCGGTTCCGCCCACGGCCTGTATCACGGCGAGCCGAAGCTGGACTTCGAGCGCCTGGCGCTGATCCGCGAACAGGTGGACGTGCCCCTGGTGCTGCACGGCGCCTCCGGCATTCCGGAAGCGATGGTCAAGCGCGCGATTTCGCTCGGCGTCTGCAAGGTCAACGTCGCTACCGAACTGAAAATCGCCTTCGCCGATGCGGTAAAAAGCTACTTTTCGCAGCACCCGGATGCTAACGATCCGCGCAAATACATCGTCCCCGGCAAGCTGGCGATGAAAGAAGTGGTAGCGGAAAAGATCCGCATCTGCGGCAGCAGCGGCATGCTGTAAGCCCGCTCTCGCCCCCGGTTCCTGCCGTTACACCACGGGGGCGAAAACATCCCGCCATTCCCCGCTTTCCTGAGAGAACGATCACAGCCTTTTACCCTGCCCGCACCGGAAACCATTAACCGGTCTTCACTATGATCCAAATCATGGTTTTGCTCACCCTACCTCCCTATTATCAAATCCATTGGATGAAGGCAGTAGGAATTTTGCCCATTCGTTTTTATTTCGCCACACGAAATAGCTTATTTAATGAAAACAAGCATGCTTGTTTTTAATTGGCAGCATTCTTTACTCTAAGAGGAACAGCGTATGAACCATTACTTAGCCGTATTAAGCGCATTGGTCATTCTGCCCTTCGCTCTGCAAGCAAAACCGCTTTCCGGAAGCCAGGTCGCCTCCGGCGTCGTGCGCTTCACCGGCGCCATTACTACGCCAACCTGCGCCATCACACATCAGGATGAACAGCTTATCTCCAACTGTTTCGGCAAAGTGACGGAATATCAGAACGGGTATATTTCTTCTTCGTTAAAAGAGATGCCAAAAGAATTAGTCTCTGCCGTCACCAGTGAAATGGTGAATAACAATCCCCATTTAAAGCGTGTGACCATCAGCTATAAGTAACCCCAATGTGTCAATGCTTGATGAAATAATAAACAAGAAACAACTTGTCTTGATAACTTATAAATTTATTTTATAAATTCGTCGAACAATGACTCCCTGGCTTCCCCTGAGCCGCCTATTTGGGTAACCCTGCGGTTGCCCATCAACATGTCCGAAATCCGCCATCGTCTCCCTCCGTTTCATGCGATAATCCCCACACTAAACCGAGGAGTGATCCAGATGCAGACTTTTTTGATTGATCGTACCGCTACGCCGGTGGGTGAACTGGTGCTGATTGCCGATGAACAGGGGCGCCTGCGGGCGATTGACTGGACCGATCACGAAGCGCGCCTCATGAAGCTGCTGAATACCCACTACCGCGCCGATCGCTTCACCCTGCGCGAACAGCGCGATCCCAGCGGGCTGACCGACGCCATGCAGCGCTATTTCGCCGGTGAACTGAGCATTATCGATCGGTTGCCGGTGATGACTGCCGGCACCGAGTTCCAACGCACCGTGTGGCAACAGCTGCGCCAAATCCCCTGCGGCGAGATCCTGACCTACGGCCAACTGGCGCAACGCATCGGCCGTCCGACCGCCTCGCGCGCGGTCGGCATGGCCAACGGTTCAAATCCGATCAGCATCGTGGTGCCCTGCCACCGAGTGATCGGTTCGCAGGGCGCGCTGACCGGCTATGCCGGCGGCGTACAACGCAAGCAGTGGCTGCTGCAGCACGAGGGCTACCTGCCGAAAAATTTGCTGTAGCCACCTATCCAGCGCCATTGTTTGGCGCTGCTTAATAAAACACATTGCTCTACGCCGCGCGCGTGCCCACTTGGGTACTATTAATAGCTTGTGTGAATAAAACGCATAAGTCACAAATAATACTCATAACTTCAGTCCCATACAGAATAATCGGCGGCATATGTGCGCAAAATTCGCACACAATACCCCTATTCATGCTAATGCCACCCTTATCAGCTGCAGCAAAAGATGTTAAAATTGACTCATATCAATTATTGAATGAGCGTAATCTATGATCCCGGAAAAACGCGTGATTCGTCGTATCCAGTCTGGTGGTTGTGCGATCCATTGCCAGGACTGCAGCATCAGCCAGCTGTGCATTCCTTTCACCCTTAATGCTCACGAGCTGGACCAGCTCGACAACATTATCGAGAGGAAAAAGCCCATCCAGAAAGGCCAGACCCTGTTCAAGGCCGGCGACGAGCTGAAATCGCTGTACGCGATCCGTTCCGGGACCATCAAAAGCTACACCATCACCGAGCAAGGCGACGAGCAAATCACCGGTTTCCACCTGGCGGGTGACCTGGTGGGCTTCGATGCCATCGGCGGCCTGAAGCACCCGAGCTTCGCCCAGGCGCTGGAAACCTCGATGGTGTGCGAGATCCCGTTCGAGACCCTCGACGATCTGTCCGGCAAAATGCCGAACCTGCGTCAGCAGATCATGCGGCTGATGAGCGGCGAGATCAAAGGCGACCAGGACATGATCCTGCTGCTGTCGAAGAAAAATGCCGAAGAGCGCCTGGCGGCGTTCGTTTACAACCTGTCGCGTCGCTTCGCGGAACGTGGCTTCTCACCGCGCGAGTTCCGGTTGACCATGACCCGTGGCGACATCGGCAACTACCTCGGCCTGACGGTGGAAACCATCAGCCGCCTGCTGGGCCGCTTCCAGAAAAGCGAAATTCTCAGCGTGAAAGGCAAATACATCACCATCGAAAATGCCGACGCCCTGTCGGTGCTGGCCGGAACGCCACGTATCAACGTGACCGTCAACGCCTGATCCCCCTGCCGGATCAACATTTCCCCGAAATTGTTGATCCGGCACGCTTCTGTTGTTGTTCTGTTTTTCAATGTTGGGTTACTCTGTAAATTAACAGACTGTTGATTTCAGCTGTAAGGAGGCCCTATGGCGAAGTATCAGAATCTTCTGGTGGCTATTGACCCCAATCAGGACGATCAGCCGGCATTGCGCCGCGCCGTGTACCTGGTAAAACGGAACGGCGGGCGCATCAAAGCCTTCCTACCCATTTACGACTTCTCTTACGAAATGACGACCCTGCTCTCCCCGGACGAAAGAACGGCGATGCGGCAAGGTGTGATCAGCCAACGCGCCGCCTGGATCAACGAGCAGTGTCGTTTCTATCTCAACGACGGCGTGCCGATCGAAATCAAAGTGGTCTGGCATAACCGCCCCTTCGAAGCCATCATTCAGGAAGTGCTTTCTGGCCAACATGACCTGCTGCTGAAAATGGCGCACCAGCACGACCGGTTGGAGTCGGTGATCTTTACCCCCACCGACTGGCACCTGCTGCGCAAATGCCCTTGCCCGGTGTGGATGGTGAAAGACCAGCCCTGGCCGGAAGGCGGCAAAGCGCTGGTGGCGGTCAACCTGGCCAGCGAAGAACCCTATCACGACCCGCTCAATATCAAACTGGTGCAAGAAACCGTCGAACTGGCGCAAAACGTCAACCAGACCGAGGTTCACCTGGTCGGCGCCTATCCCGTCACGCCGATCAACATCGCCATCGAACTGCCCGACTTCGACCCGAGCGTCTACAACGACGCCATTCGCGGCCAGCACCTGATCGCCATGAAGGCGCTGCGGCAGAAATTCTGCATTAAGGAAGAGTTCACCCACGTAGAAAAAGGCCTGCCGGAAGAGGTGATCCCCGATCTGGCCGAACACCTGCAGGCCGGCGTGGTGGTGCTGGGCACCCTGGGCCGCACCGGCATTTCAGCCGCCTTTATCGGCAACACCGCGGAACATGTGATCGATCATCTGAAATGCGACCTGCTGGTGATTAAACCGGAAAACTTCAACTGCCCGATCGAAGCGGATGAAGACGACGAACACGACGACGAAGATTAAGCTTCGCGCATAAAAAACGGGCCGCTAAGCGGCCCGTTTTTCTTTGGTTGCCCAATTTTACTTCTGCAACGCCCGCAGAATCGCTTCCACGCTGTCTTTGGCGTCGCCAAACAGCATCTGAGTGTTCTCCTTGAAGAACAGCGGGTTTTGCACGCCGGCGTAGCCGGTGTTCATCGACCGTTTGAACGCGATCACGTTCTGCGCTTTCCACACTTCCAGTACCGGCATGCCAGCGATCGGGCTGCGCGGATCTTCCAGCGCCGCCGGGTTCACCGTGTCGTTGGCGCCGATCACCAGCACGGTGTCGGTATCCGGGAAATCTTCGTTGATTTCATCCATCTCCAGCACCACATCGTACGGCACCTTCGCCTCCGCCAGCAGCACGTTCATGTGGCCCGGCAAGCGCCCGGCGACCGGGTGAATACCGAAACGGACCTTCACGCCGCGCGCCCGCAGTTTCTCGGTGATTTCCGCCACCGGATATTGCGCCTGTGCCACCGCCATGCCGTAACCCGGGGTGATGATCACCGAGGTGGAGTTCTTCAACTGCTCGGCCACCTCTTCCGCCGTGGTTTCACGGTATTCGCCCATCTCTTCGGCATCGCCGGTGGATGAACCGTCACTGCCGAAACCGCCGGCGATCACGCTGATAAACGAACGGTTCATCGCCTTACACATGATGTAAGACAGGATAGCCCCCGAAGAGCCCACCAGCGCGCCGGTGACGATCAGCAGATCGTTGCTCAGCATGAAGCCCGCCGCGGCCGCGGCCCACCCTGAGTAAGAGTTGAGCATCGACACCACCACCGGCATGTCGGCGCCGCCGATCGAGGCAACCAGATGCCAGCCGAACGCCAGCGCGATCGCCGTCATCAGCAGCAGCGTCACCACCTGCCAGCCCACGCTGTCGGCGCGCACGAACGCCACCAGCAGCAAGAACGAGATCACCAGCGCCGCCAGGTTCAGCTTGTGGCGATTCGGCAGCATCAGCGGCTTGGAAGAGATGATGCCGCGCAGCTTACCGAAGGCGACGATCGACCCGGTGAAGGTCACCGCACCGATAAAGATGCCGAGGAACACTTCGGTCAGATGGATATTCGCCATCACCGGTTCCATCGGCGCGCCGTGATCCAGGTAGCTATTGAAACCGACCAGCACCGCGGCCAGGCCAACGAAGCTGTG
This sequence comes from Serratia bockelmannii, assembly GCF_051803255.1. Classification (NCBI taxonomy): domain Bacteria; kingdom Pseudomonadati; phylum Pseudomonadota; class Gammaproteobacteria; order Enterobacterales; family Yersiniaceae; genus Serratia; species Serratia bockelmannii. The sequence goes on from NZ_CP196512.1 coordinate 2,662,787, forward strand.
CAGCACCGCCACCAGTTCCGGCATTTCGGTCATCTCGACCTTCTTCGCCAGATAGACGCCGATCGAACCGCCGATGATCATGGCGATGATGATCCAGCCGACGTTGCCGGAATCCGGCCCCAGAATGGTGGCGAGCAGCGCGATCGCCATACCGGCGACGCCGAACAGGTTGCCCTGCTTCGACGTTTCATGACGCGACAGGCCCGCCAGGCTGAAAATAAACAAAATAGCGGCAACAATGTATGCAGCTGTAACCAATCCTCCAGACATTTGTTACCCCTTAGTTCTTGCGGAACATCTTCAGCATGCGCTGAGTGACGGTGAATCCACCAAAAATGTTGATGCTGGCGATCAGCACGGCGATAAAGGAGAGGAAACTCACCCAGCCGCCGTGGCCAATTTGCAGCAGCGCACCGACCACGATAATCCCTGATATCGCGTTGGTGACCGACATCAACGGAGTATGCAGCGCATGGCTGACGTTCCAGACCACGTAGTAACCGACCACGCAGGCCAGCGCGAACACGGTAAAGTGCGACAAGAACTCTTTCGGCGCCGCGTCCGCCAGCCAGCCGAACAGCAGGATCGCCAGGGCCATCAGGCCGTACTTCAGCCACGGCGAGGTCGGTTTGGCTTCGGGTTTGGCGACCGGTGCAGCGGCAGGTGCCGCTTTCGGCTGGGCGGAGACCTGGATTGGCGGCGCTGGCCAGGTGACTTCACCGCTGCGCACCACGGTAACGCCGCGGATCACCGTATCGTCGAAATCGATGTCGATCTCGCCGTTTTTCTCTTTCGATAGCAGCTTCAACAGGTTGACCAGGTTGGTGCCGTACAGCTGCGAAGATTGGGTCGGCAAGCGGCTCGGCAGGTCGGTATAGCCGATGATTTTCACGCCGTTGTCGGTCACGGTAATGGTGTCGGCCACGGTCAGTTCGCAGTTGCCGCCGGTTTGCGCCGCCAGATCGACGATCACGCTGCCCGGCTTCATCGACGCCACCATCTCTTTGGTGATGAGCTTCGGCGCCGGTTTGCCTGGGATCAGCGCGGTGGTGACGATGATATCAACCTCCGCCGCCTGTGCGGCAAACAGCGCCATCTCGGCCTTGATAAAGGCTTCGGACATCACTTTGGCGTAACCGTCGCCGCTGCCCGCTTCCTCTTCAAAATCCAGCTCGAGGAATTCCGCGCCCATGCTCTGCACCTGCTCTTTCACTTCCGGGCGGGTGTCGAAGGCGCGCACGATGGCGCCGAGGCTGCCCGCAGCGCCGATCGCCGCCAGGCCGGCCACGCCGGCGCCGATGATCATCACCTTAGCCGGCGGCACTTTGCCGGCGGCGGTGATCTGGCCGGTGAAGAAGCGGCCGAACTCATGCGCCGCTTCGACGATCGCGCGGTAGCCGGCGATGTTAGCCATCGAGCTCAGCGCATCCATCGACTGGGCGCGCGAGATGCGCGGCACCGAATCCATCGCCAGCGCGGTGACGTTGCGCGCCGCCAGCTTGGCCATCAGCTCGGGGTTTTGCGCTGGCCAGATAAAGCTGACCAGCGTGCTGCCTTCGCGCATCAAGGCGATCTCGTCGTCTTGCGGCGCGTTGACTTTCAGGATCAGATCCGACTGCCACACTTCGTTTTCGTCGACCAGCGCCGCACCGGCGGCTTCGTAGGCGACGTCGTCAAAACTGGCCAGTTTGCCCGCCCCGCGTTCAATCGCGACGGTAAAACCCAGCTTCAGCAGTTGTTCCACCGTTTTCGGCGTGGCTGCGACCCGGGCTTCATTGGCCAACCGCTCTCTTGGTACACCAATACGCATAATGTTCCCTTCTCACCTGTCTTGGATGATGTTTATTATTTTCCTGCCCATAGCACGACGCCACCGGCGAGCAAGGCGTTAACTTGCCCGCACTGATTTCAGACGCCAACTATAACCTACTGAAAATAAGGTCGATGATCCATAATTGCTTACGCATTCAGCTCTGTTTTTACATAAAAATGCCGCGCGTGATATGACAAATCGCAATTTACTGTGAAAAAATCCATACAGAACAGCACATTCTGCGTGACAAGAGGTTTACGCCCGGCGTAACGATTGATGGCCACGTGCGGCGAAAGAGCATAAAAGTTATCATTTTGTGAATAATTAACATTAATGACACCAAAGCCTTTATTATGGAAACTTATGATGATGGCGCCATCCGTGCGGCCCGCGTCAACGTAAGCGATTTGTCGCACTGGATAACATAAAATGCTGAGACAGTTTTCAGAATTACATGTAATAATCGACGGCTGAATTACACTTAAACAGTTCAGTACGTTATAAACGTTAATGCGCTAGGCGAAAGGATTTTTTATGAAGCTGAAGACCACGATCATCGCGTCAGCCTTGTTATCACTCACCGCGCTGTCTGCTCATGCGGCGCAAGAGTTAACTCCTGAGAAAGCAGCGGCGCTGAAGCCGTTTGATCGCATCACGATTACCGGCCGCTTCAATGCCATCAATGAAGCCGTCGACGCCGTATCCCGCCGTGCAGACAAACTGGGTGCCGATTCCTTCTATATCCAGGACAGCAACAACAGCAACAACGGCGGCAACTGGCGCGTCACCGCAGACCTTTATCATAAAGATGCGCCAGAAGTGAGCAAAACACCAAAATACCGCGTATTTAACGGCGTGAATGAACTGCCTAAAGAGGAAGCCTACCTGCTGGAGCCTTACGATACCGTGAGCGTCAGCGGTTTCTACCGCAGCCAGCCGGACATCAACGACGCCATCTCCAAAGAAGCGCAGAAAAAAGGCGCCGCCTCGTTCTTCATCGTGCGCCAGGTTGACGCCAACTCCGGCGGCAACCAGTTCGTCACCGCGTACATCTATAAGGCCGATGCGCCGAAACGCCGCGTGCAGAGCCCGGACGCTATCCCGGCTGATTCTGACGCCGGCCGCGCCGCACTGGCCGCCGGTGGTGCCGCAGCCGCGAAAGTCGAAATCCCTGGCGTCGCGTCTTCCGGTTCGCCAAGCCGCGAAGTGGGCCGTTTCTTCGAAACGCAGTCCTCTACCGGCCAGCGCTATACCGTCACGCTGCCTAACGGCACCAAGATCCAGGAAGTGAACAACGTGACCGCCGCGCAGATGGTGCCGTTCGATTCCGTCACCTTCACCGGCCACTTCAACAGCATGACCGACGTGTCCACCGAAGTGGCGAAACGCGCGGCCGAGAAAGGCGCCAAGTACTATCACGTCACTCGCCAATGGCAGAACAAGAGCGGCGGCAACCTGACCGTCAGCGCCGATCTGTTCAAATAAAACCCGCTTTTCGGTTTACCATCGGGCAGCCCTTGAGCTGCCCGTTTTTATTGCCGTTCTTTTCGCCACTCGTTGAATAGTTTTTTGTAAATTCCGCATATTCAATCATTGCATCTCTAATCATCCCTCCGTAGAATTTGCGCCAATTTTTAGGGCTATTGTCTATTCGCGCAGTGGTTGTTAACACATTGTTGCCGCCAAGCAGTTCCCTTCCAGTTGTTTATTCTGCGTTCAGGATCCGTCATTGGAAAAAAAACTCGGTCTTACCGCGCTAACCGCTTTGGTGCTCAGCTCGATGCTGGGCGCCGGCGTGTTCAGTCTGCCGCAAAACATGGCGCAGGTCGCCAGCCCCGCCGCGTTGCTGCTGGGTTGGGGGATCACCGGCGTCGGCATTCTGTTTTTGGCGTTCGCCATGCTGTTGCTTACGCGTCTGCGCCCGGATCTGGACGGCGGCATCTTCACCTACGCCAAAGAAGGATTCGGCGAGCTGATGGGCTTCTGCTCCGCCTGGGGTTACTGGCTGTGCGCCGTGATCGCCAACGTCTCGTATCTGGTGATCGTGTTTGCGGCGCTGAGTATTTTCACCGATCGCGGCGGCAACGTGATTCTCGGTGACGGCAATACCTGGCAGGCGCTGATCGCCGAATCCGCCCTGCTGTGGATCGTGCACGCGTTGGTACTGCGCGGCGTGCAAACTGCCGCCAGCATTAACCTGGCGGCCACCCTCGCCAAGCTGCTGCCATTGGGGATGTTCGCCGTTTTGGCGGCGATCGCCTTCAAAATGGACGTGTTCACGCTGGATTTCAAAGGTGTCGCCCTCGGCAAGCCGGTGTGGGAACAGGTCAAGGATACCATGCTGATCACCCTGTGGGTGTTTATCGGCGTGGAAGGCGCCGTGGTGGTTTCTGCTCGCGCCCGCAATAAGAAAGACGTGGGCCGCGCCACCATGCTGGCAGTGCTGTCGGCGCTGGCGGTGTACCTGATGGTCACCTTGCTGTCGCTGGGCGTGGTGCCGCGCAGCGAACTGGCCGACATGCGCAATCCGTCGATGGCGGTGCTGATGGTGGAACTGATTGGCCCGTGGGGAGACGTGATCATCGCCGCCGGTCTTATCATCTCCGTGTGCGGCGCCTACCTCAGCTGGACCATCATGGCGGCGGAAGTGCCGCTGCTGGCCGCACAGCACGGCGCGTTTCCGCGCGTGTTCGGCAAGCAGAACCGCCATCACGCCCCAGCGTCTTCGCTGTGGCTGACCAACATCGCGGTGCAGCTAGCGCTGGTGCTGATCTGGCTGACCGGTAGCAACTACAACTCGCTGTTGACCATCGCGTCGGAAATGATCCTGGTGCCTTACTTCTTGGTCGGCGCATTTCTGTTTAAGGTGGCTTACCGCCGCCGCGACAAACGCCTGATCTTCGCCGCCACCGGCGCCTGCGTCTATGGTTTATGGCTGCTGTACGCTTCCGGTCTGATGCACCTGCTGATGTCGGTGCTGCTGTATGCGCCGGGCCTGTTGGTGTTCATGTACGCCCGCCGCGGCCATCAGGATATCAATCTGCTGAATCGCCTGGAAAAAGGCAGTATCTTACTGCTGTTGGTGGCCACGCTGCCCGCCGGCTGGTTTATGCTGCACTAAAGTGCCCCGTCAATGCGGCTGCCCGTCAGCCGCATTTTGCTTCCTCTTTTTCCCTGCTACCACGCTCCCCCCTTTGCACAGTCAGCCATGCGCCACGCTTGCGATCTCAAATGCAATTAATTATCATTATCATTTATTGGTTAGTGGTAAGACGCGAGTGCCCCTGGCGAGAGGCGTCAGGCGGCGGATGAAGACAGGCTGAAAATGGAAGGCATTTCATGGCTGAGAAACTGCTGCACGCATTACCTTTGTTTGCCGCCTGGGAGGCGCTGATCGCCGAGGGCAACACGGCGTTTAATCAGCGGCACGATCGCCAGGCGATGACCAGCTATCAACAGGCGCTGGAGGGGGCTCAGGCGATCATCGCCGAGAAGCCTTGGCTGAATGCGGACTATACCGCCAGATTTGAAGCGCTGAGTATTTTCGAGTCTGCCCTTGCCGCGCTGATCGTCACGTTCAACAACATCACCCATCTGCGCCTGCGGCAGAAGCCTCTGCGCGGCATCGAGCTGCATGTTCATCAGGCCCGAGTCGCTATCGAGCAACTCTTAGCCGATTCGTCGCTGTGCGAACAGATGCAGCAGATCGCTGAGCGGCACCTCCTGCGCTTCAGGATTGAAACCCTGCACTTACTGCGCGAGCACCGCCTGCCGGAAACCAGCATCTGCTCGCCCGCTACCCACCATTCCGCCACCGTGCATTAACAGTGACACATCAACCTGAGGGGTAATCTGCCCATGAATGAATTGAATGACGAGATGAAGAAGATGCTGGCTAAACAGCTGCCAGTGCAGGCAACCAGCAGCCCGAGCGGCGTGCCCGATATCGGCCCCAAGCGTTCTCTGCGCCTCTATGATGACCGTACACTGATTTACAACGAAAATACCGGTGGCCAAACGCTGCAAAACATCAAGGAAGGCTCGAAAATGGCCGTTGTGGTCATCGACCGCGAGGCACTGGACGGCTACCGCTTCGTTGGTACACCCGAACTGTTTCTGACGGGCAAACCGTTTGACGAGGCGCTGGCATTTGCAGAAAAAAACGGGATGAATCCGCCGAAATACGCGGTGTTAATACATATAGACAGTATTTACACCCTGCGTTCCGGTCCCAATGCCGGGACCCGACTTTAGACAGCACGCGTCACGCGGCGTGAGATTTCACGTTCATGGTTAGGCCATCTCAGCAGGTCAATTGCCTAACCATGAACGGGCGGCCGGGTTGATTCCCGGTCAGCTTTTAGGGGGAATGGTGACGGTCATACGCTCACCCACCAGGGTGATCGCAATGCCTTCCGCGCACTCTTTTTGAATGGCCGCCAGCTGTTGCGCCTCCAGCGCATAGGGCAGCTGAATATCAAATACCGTCAGGCCCTGCTGCTGCGCCAGGTCAATCAGGCGCACGATATTGGTTTCATCGCTAACCTGCGTTGACACCACCTGCAACGCCAGCTCTTTCAACTGCTCTTTGCGCGTTTGTGACGTGGTCACGCGCGATTTCAACACCATGCCGAAGATCGGCATCACACCATAAATAGCATCAACAAAGCGCCAGTGCTTCCTGCACGATGCGGACAGAAAATCCATGTAGTCAAAACAGATTTTCTCACTGCGCGCGATGGATGCAAGGTGATTGCTGTTCATCCCCTCATTCCTCTCATGGCCAGTGTTAACCCGTGGTCTTTCAAGCCGCCGCCGGACGGCAACCTGAAATGCATTGGGGATCTTACATCCAGAAATGGATAATCATGCGAAGCTTTAACGACTTTCCGCCGTATGATGGCATAATTCCCCTATTGTTTGCCAGTCTGTCCAGGAGCTTTAATCAATGGAACACCCCAACTCTGCCCCGGTGCTGATTACCGGCGGCGCGCGGCGCATAGGGCTGGCGCTCGCCAGAGCGTTTCTCCAGCGCGGCGTTCCGGTCATTATCGCCTATCGCAGCGAATATCCGGCGATGGCCGAGTTGCAGGCCTTGGGCGCCCGCTGCATTCAGGGCGACTTTGCCACACATGAAGGTATCTACCGTTTCGCCGACCAGGTGCGGCAAGTGGCGCCCAAGCTGCGCGCGATGATCCACAACGCCAGCGCCTGGCAGGCCGAGTCACCGGAGGTGCCGCCGGAACAGGTGATGGCAGCAATGCTGCAAATTCACGTTTACACGCCCTATTTGCTCAACCAGCTGCTCGAATCCTGTCTGACCGGCCAGGGCCAGGCTGGCGCCGACATTATCCATCTCACCGACTACGTGGTGGAAAAAGGCAGCGACAAGCATATCGCCTACGCCGCCAGCAAGGCTGCGCTGGACAATATGACTCGTTCGTTTGCCCGCAAGCTGGCGCCGGAGGTCAAGGTCAACGCCATCGCGCCGGCGCTGATCATCTTCAATCCGGGCGACGACGAAGCCTATCGCCAGCAGGCGCTGGCGAAATCGCTGATGAAGGTCGCGCCCGGCGAAAGTGAAGTGGTCAATCTGGTGAACTACCTGCTGGAAAGCCGCTACGTCACCGGCCGCACCCACGGCGTCGACGGCGGCCGGCCGCTGCGCTGACGCCAAGATCCGCATGGCGCAACGTCGCGGGCCGCGCTATGCTCAAATCCGCTTTTTATATTAAAACACGGGCATATGCATAAAATTGTTTTTGTGGAAGACGATCCTGAAGTCGGCAAACTGATCGCCGCCTATCTGGGCAAACATGACATCGAGGTGCTGATCGAACCGCGTGGCGACAGCGCGCAGGCGCGCATCGAGCGCGAGCAACCCGATTTGGTGCTGCTGGACATCATGCTGCCCGGCAAAGACGGCATGACGCTGTGCCGCGATCTGCGCCCTACCTTCCCCGGCCCGATCGTGCTGCTCACTTCGCTCGACAGTGACATGAACCATATCCTGTCGCTGGAGATGGGCGCCAACGACTATATCCTGAAAACCACGCCACCGGCGGTGTTGCTGGCGCGCCTGCGTTTGCACCTGCGCCAACACAGCCAACAGCCGAAAGAAGAGTCGGTTCAGCCGCTCACCCAGCATAACGCGCTGCATTTCGGGCTGCTGTGCATCGATCCGGTCAACCGTCAGGTTACGCTGGGCGAAGAAACCATCACCCTGTCCACCTCGGATTTCGATCTGCTGTGGGAGCTGGCGACCCACGCCGGGCAGATCATGGATCGCGAGGCGTTGTTGCAAAACCTGCGCGGCGTAAGCTACGACGGTATGGATCGCAGCATCGACGTGGCGATCTCCCGCCTGCGTCGTAAGCTGTACGACAATGCGCTGGAGCCGTTCCGCATCAAAACCGTGCGCAACAAAGGCTATCTGTTCGCCCCTAACGCCTGGGCATCGGTGCAACAATGAGAAAACTTTTCGTCCAGTTCTTCCTGCTGCTGTTCGTCTGTTTTCTGGTGATGGCGATGCTGGTCGGCCTGGTGTACAAGGTGACCGCCGAGCGCGCCGGCCGCCAGTCGATGGACGATCTGATGAAAAGCTCGCTGTACCTGATGCGCAGCGAGCTGCGCGAAATCCCGCTGAAGGACTGGAACAAGACTATCGCCACGCTGGATCTCAATCTGTCGTTCAAGCTGCATATCGAACCGCTCGGCAAACAGGAACTGAGCGAGGATCTGAAAAAGCGGCTGCGGCTGGGTGAAATCATCGCCCTCGACGATCAGTACACCTTTATGCAGCGCATTCCGCGCAGCCACTATGTATTGGTGGTCGGCCCCATTCCTTATCTGTTCTATCTGCACCAGATGCGCCTGCTGGATCTGGTGTTGCTGGTGTTTATCGGCATGTCGCTGGCGCTGCCGGTGTTTCTGTGGATGCGGCCGCACTGGCAAGACCTGCTCAAACTGGAAAACGCCGCCCAGCGGCTCGGCGCCGGGCATCTGGATGAACGCACCCACTTCGATCCCACTTCCAGCCTGAGCCGGCTCGGCGTGGCGTTCAACCAGATGGCCGACAACGTCAACACCCTGATCGCCAGCAAGAAACAGCTGATCGACGGCATCGCGCACGAGCTGCGCACGCCGCTGGTGCGCCTGCGCTATCGGCTCGAGATGAGCGATAACCTGTCCGAAGGCGAACAGCAGGCGCTGAACCGCGATATCGGCCAGTTGGAGTCGCTGATCGACGAGCTGCTGACCTATGCCCGCCTGGACCGGCCGCAGGTTGCGCTAAACATTGAACCCATCGATCTGCCAAAGTGGCTGGAGGACAAGATCGACGATATCCGTCTTATTCATCAGGAACGCGACATCCAGCTCGATATCCCGCACGTCGGCGACTTTGGCGGCGTCGATCTGCGCCTGATGGAACGCGTGCTCGATAACCTGGTCAATAACGCGCTGCGCTATTCCGAGCAGCGTCTGCGCGTGGGTCTGTGGTTCGACGGCGACCTCGCCTGTTTGCAGGTCGAAGATGACGGGCCGGGTATCCCGCCGGAAGAGCGCGAGCGGGTATTCGAGCCTTTCGTTCGCCTCGATCCCAGCCGCGATCGCGCCACCGGCGGCTGCGGACTGGGGCTGGCCATCGTCCATTCCATCGCCGTCGCCTACCAGGGACAGGTGTTCGTCGAGAGCAGTTCGCTCGGCGGCGCCAGTTTCCGTTTCTGTTGGCCGGTGAAGCCGACATTCAGTTTAAAAGCCGATCTGGCGTAATACCGCCGGACCCTTCTCATTGGAGTCGAATAATAATGACATCTGCACATTCCAACACGTCTGCTTACGATCACCTGCGCGCGCTTTTTAGCCGTCTGTCGCGTTTCGGCCACCTGTCCGCCATCGCCGGTTGGGACATGCAAACCATGATGCCGCCGGGCGGCAGCAAGGCGCGCTCCGAAGCACTGGCCGAGCTGAGCGTGCTGCAGCACCAGCTTTTAACAGCGGAAAGCACCGGCGCGCTGTTGGATCGCGCGCAGCAAGAGACGCTGGACGAGATCGACCGCGCCAACCTGCGCGAAATGCGCCGCCAGTATGAAGACGCGGTGCTGCTACCGGCGTCGCTGGTCGAAGCCAAATCGCTCGCCGGCGCGCGCTGCGAACACGCCTGGCGCGCCCAGCGCCCGGCCAACGACTGGGACGGCTTCGCCGAGAACCTGCGCGAAGTGGTCAAACTCAGCCGGGAAGAGGCGCAGATCCGTGCGCAGGCGGCCGGCACCAGCCGTTACGACGCCCTGCTCAATCTGTATGAACCGGGCATGCGCAGCAGCGATCTCGACCGCATCTTCGGCGATCTGAAAACCTGGCTGCCGGATCTGCTGCAGCGCGTGGTGGCCAAACAGGCTAATGAGCCCTGCCAGGCGCCACAAGGTCCGTTCAATGTGGACACCCAGCGCCAGCTGAGCCTGAGCGTCATGAAACTGCTCGGTTTCAACTTCGACAACGGCCGTGTCGACGTCAGCGCCCACCCGTTCTGCGGCGGCGTGCCGGAAGATGTACGCATCACCACGCGCTACAACGAAAAAGAGTTCTTGACCGCGCTGCTCGGTATCGTGCACGAAACCGGCCACGCCCGTTACGAACAGAACCTGCCGCGCGATCTGCTCGGCCAGCCGGTCGCCCTGGCCCGCTCTACCGCCATCCACGAATCGCAGAGCCTGCTGTTCGAAATGCAGCTGGCGCGCGGCAATGAATTCCTGAAAATCTTGCGTCCGCTGGTCACCGCGCAATTTGGCGAACAGCCGGCGCTGGAAGAAGCCAACTTCATTCGCCTCAACCAGCGCGTTAAACCGGGCCTGATCCGCGTCGACGCCGACGAGGTGAGCTATCCTGCCCACGTCATCCTGCGCTACGAAATTGAAAAAGCGTTGATCGAAGGCGAGGTCGAAGTGGAAGACATTCCGGCATTGTGGAATGAAAAGATGCACGCTTACCTCGGCCTCGACACCATCGGCAACTATCGCAACGGCTGCATGCAGGATATCCACTGGACAGACGGCGCGTTCGGCTACTTCCCGACTTACACCCTCGGCGCGATGTACGCCGCGCAGCTGTTCCACAGCGTGCGCCAGGCCCTGCCTTCGCTGAGCGAGGATATCGCCTCCGGCAATCTGCAGCCGCTGTTCCACTGGCTGCAGCACAACATCTGGCGCCACGGTAGCCGCTTCCCGACCGAGACGCTGATCGCCAACGCGACCGGTGAAGCGCTCAACCCACGCTACTTCCGTCAGCATTTGGAAAACCGCTACCTGTAATCTCTCCTGGCGCGGCCCTGCCGCGCCCTTTTTTCCTCTGGTTGACCTGACACTGTTCCATAGTGCACTTTCCTGCGGGTAACGCCTTGGCTACAGAGTGGCGGGTGGCCACCCACCATTAGTATGTTGTAACTAAAAAAGCAAAAATACCGAACCAACCGGCCTCTCATCCCAATGCATGGCGGGCGATCATCGCCGCCAGCTGCGGCCTCAACGCGGCGGGCAGGTCATGCCCCATGCCCGGCATAATCTGCAATCTGGCGTTGGCGACGGCCCGAGCGATCGCCACCCCGCCGGCCTTGCGCACCAGCCGATCGCGATCGCCGTGACTCACCAGCGTCGGCGCGGCGATGCGCCGGCTGTAACGCCGCAGATCGCCGCTGCCTAGCAACGCGGAAAGTTGCCGCTGCATGCCTGCCGGATCCACACCCCGCTTCAGCAACCGCGTCACCAGGGCATCCAGCTCCGCCTCCTCCGGTGGATAAGTCGCGGTGCCAAGCGCGCGCAGAAAGGCCTTCATCCCTTCCTGGCGCTGCTGCAGCGTCATATCGGCGGCAGGCCGGCGCACCAGCAACCACAGCAGCGAAGGCGCCGGCGGCGGCAACAGCGGCTGATTGGTGCTGGAAAACAAGATGCATAACGAGGCGACGCGCTGCGGGTATTCGGCGGCCAGCACCTGGGCGATCATCCCCCCCATCGAAGCGCCCAGTACGTGAGCCTGCGGAATGCGTAAATGATCGAGCAGATGCGCCGCGTCCGTTGCCATGTCCGCCAGGGTATAAGGCACCGGCGTTTGCCAGCCAAGCTGGGCGCGCAACATCAGCAGCCACAATGGCTGTGAGCGTTGTGCCTGCGTTTTTCCTGAAAGGCCGACGTCGCGGTTGTCATAACGGATCACCCGAAACCCCATGGACACCAGGGCGCGGCAGAAGTCGTCAGGCCACAACAGGAGCTGCGCGCCGATGCCCATGATGAGCAACAACGGCGGGTGCGTCTCATCGCCCCAGTCCTCATAGGCCAGCGGCACCTCGCCCTGTTCAGTCACGCCACAACGAATCGTTATCTCGTTCATTTTAAATCCCTTTTTTCTTGTCTGGCGGTCATTATAGCAGCAATCCCCCTCGCCACCGCCGCCCTGTACATTAGGTTACATGCCGAAACCAATCACTCACGGAAAGCCGGACGCCGTTTGCCTACTATCATCTCAACGGCCCCGCAGTGGGGTTGGTACCCAAAAGTCATGTTGAGGATTCTGCGATGAAAAAAGTATTAGCTCTGGTTGTTGCCGCTGCAATGGGTCTGTCTTCCGTGGCTTTCGCTGCCGAGGCTGCCACCACCGCACCTGCGGCTACCGCAACCACCGCCACCGCTGCGCCGGCTAAAGCTCAGGTGAAACACCACGGCAAGAAAGCCCCGGTTCAGAAAGCTCAGGCGGCCAAAAAGCATCACAAAAAAGCCGGCAAGAAAGCCCCGGCGCAAAAAGCCCAGGCGGCTAAAAAGCACCACAAGAAAGCCAGCCACAAAAAAGCGTAATGTCGTGAGGGTCCCCTCACCGTTTCAGGCTTGACGTGTACGACACCCGGTTCACCGGGTGTTTTTTCATCGGGGGGTTCTCATTGATGCTGCGCCGCTACCTGTTCGAGATCGTTCTGACCGCCCTGATCCTTTGCGGACTGATCGCCGTCTTTTTTTACCTGTAGCCTGCCGCATCGCCGGCGGGAAATTATTGAAAAATCAATTATTGCCCATCCACATGGCTGCTAAATCAGTCTATAGTTAGCATTCAGTGTGTTTATGGATGATCCGTATTTGTCAGGCAAGAGATCTATGCGCATATCCGTTTTACTGTTGCTGTGTTCACTCCCGCTCATCGCTTCTCAGGCGGCACGCGCAGACGGCCCGTCCAAGGCCGAGCAAACGCGTCTGTTTTTCGGCAAAGATGAACGAATCAAGGTCACGGATACCGACGCCAAGCCGTGGCAGGCCATCGGCCAGGTCGAAACCGCCAGCGGCAATCTGTGTACCGCCACGCTGATCTCCCCACACCTGGCGTTGACCGCCGGCCACTGCGTGCTGGCACCGCCGGGGCAATTGGATAAAGCCATCGCTCTGCGCTTCGTGGCGGGTGATAAGTCGTGGCAGTATCAAACCGACAATATCGAGACCCTGGTCGACAGCAAACTGGGCAAAAAGCTGAAGCCGGACGGTGATGGCTGGATCGTCCCGCCCGCCGCGGCCGCTTATGACTTTGCGCTGATCCGTCTGAAAGACAAAAAACCGCTGCCGATCGCACCCTTGCCGCTGTGGCAAGGCGACAGCAAGGCGCTGACTCAGGCCCTGAAACAGGCCAAACGGCTGATAACTCAAGCGGGCTACCCGGAGGATCATCTGGATGACCTCTACAGCCACCAAAACTGCAAGGTCACCGGCTGGGCCCAGCAAAGCGTACTGTCGCACCAGTGCGATACTCTGCCCGGCGACAGCGGTTCGCCGCTGCTGTTGAAAACCGCCGACGGCTGGCAACTGATCGCCATCCAAAGCTCGGCACCGGCGGCGAAAGATCGCTATCGCGCCGATAACCGTGCCCTGGCGGTGCCCGGTATCCGCGAAGCGCTGGACGCGCTGGCGGCAGGCAAATAATCCTCTCTCAACGGCGCATTATGCGCCGTTGCTGTTGCTCTGCTCTGCGAATTTCAACTTGCGCTGCGCCGGCCGCTTGCCGGCCGGTGCGGCTGAGCTTAGCTCGAAAGCTGCTCGATAGTTTGCAAAATGCGCTTATCGGAGATCGGGTAAGGCGTGCCCAACTGTTGCGCGAACAGGCTGACGCGCAGCTCTTCTATCATCCAGCGCACCGCTTTTACTTCTTCCTCCTGCTGTCGCTTCGGCGGCAGCTTGTTCAGCCACTGCTGCCACGCCTGCTGCACCTGCTCCACCCGCAACATCTGCGCGCGATCGCGGTGCGGATCAATAGCCAGTTTTTCCAACCGCCGCCCGATCGCCTGCAGGTAGCGCAGCGTATCCGGCAGGCGCTTCCATCCGTTGCCAGTCACGAAGCCGCGGTAAACCAGCCCGCCGAGCTGGGTCTTGATGTCCGACAGCGCCAGCGCCAACGACATGTCCACCCGGCCTTTCAGCCGTTTGTTGATGTTGAAGACCGCCGTCAGGATCTGTTCAACCTGCTTGGCCACCTCGACGACCGTGTCGTTCAGCTCGGCGCGGATCTGCTCCTGCAGCCGTGCAAAGTCTGCTTCTTGCCAGACCGGGCCGCCGTGTTCGGCGATCAGCTTGTCGATGCCGCACGATATGCAGTCGTCGATCAGCTCCAGCACCTTGCCGTACGGGTTGAAATAGAGCCCCAGCTTGGCTTTGTTCGGCAGTTTCTCATGCAGGTATTTGATCGGTGAAGGAATATTCAACAACAGCAGGCGACGCGTGCCCTGCCACATCGCCTGTTGCTGCTCGCTTTCGCTGTCGAACAGGCGGATCGCCACGCTGTCCTTTTCATCCACCAGCGCCGGGTATGCCTTCATCGAATAGCCGCCGCGCTTCTGCTCGTAAAACGCCGGCAATTGGCCAAAGCTCCAGACATGCAGGTTACTCTGCTCCAGTCCGTCATCGGCCACCGCCGACAGCGTCTCCTGCACCTTCTCTTTCAACTGCAGGCGCAAGGCGGCCAGATCTTTGCCTTCGCGCAGCGTCTGGTTTTTCTCGCCCACCACGCGGAAGGTCATCTTCAGATGATCGGGCACCTGATCCCACTGCCAGTCATCACGTGACACGGTCACGCCAGTCATGCGCCGCAGCTCGCGCTCCAGCGCGTCCAGCAGCGGCAATTCCAGCGCCGTTACGCGGCCAAGGAACGCCTCGGCGTAGTTCGGTGCCGGCACGAAGTTGCGACGCACCGGTTTCGGCAGCGACTTGATCAGCGCAATCACCAGCTCACGGCGGATGCCGGGGATCTGCCATTCGAAGCCCTGCTCCTCCACCTGGTTGAGGATCGGCAGCGGGATGTGCACCGTCACGCCGTCAGCGTCGGTGCCCGGTTCAAACTGGTAGCTCAGCCGCAGCTTGAGGTTGCCCTGATGCCAGAAGTTCGGGTAATCCAGCGCGCTGATCTTGTTGGCGCCGTCTTTGATCAGCATCTCTTTTTCGAAGTTCAGCAGATCCGGCTGCTGCTTGGCCGCGCTCTTCCACCAGCTGTCGAAATGACGGCCGGACACCACGTCGTTGGGGATGCGGCGATCGTAGAAGCCGAACAGCATTTCGTCATCCACCAGAATGTCGCGGCGGCGCGATTTATGCTCCAGTTCTTCCACCTCGGCGCGCAGCTTTTGGTTTTCGCGGAAGAAGGCGTGGCGCGTCTGCCAGTCTCCCTCTACCAGCGCATGGCGGATAAACAGCTCACGGCACAGCAGCGGATCGATGGCGCCGTAGTTGACCTGGCGCGCCGCAACGATCGGCAGACCAAACAGCGTGACCTTTTCGCTGGCCATCACCGCCCCCTGCGACTTCGACCAGTGCGGTTCGCTGTAGCTGTGTTTCACCAGGTGCTGAGCCAGCGGCTCGATCCATTCCGGTTCGATGCGCGCGGCGATGCGTCCCCACAGGCGGCTGGTTTCCACCAGTTCGGCCACCATGGTCCACTTCGGTGGCTTCTTGAACAGGCCGGAGCCGGGGAAGATCGAGAAGCGGGCGTTGCGCGCGCCGGTAAATTCCTGTTTGTCCGCATCTTTCTGGCCAATGTGCGACAGCAGGCCGGTCAGCAGCGCGGTGTGGACGCTGCGGTAGTCGGAAGGCGTGCTGTTGATCGGCAGCCCCAGTTCTTTCACCACCTGGCGCAGTTGGGTATAGATATCCTGCCACTCGCGCACCCGCAGGTAGTTGAGAAAATCGTTGCGGCACAGCCGGCGGAACTGACTGGAAGAGTTCGCCTTTTGCTGCTCCTGCAGATAATCCCACAGGTTGACGAACGCCAGGAAGTCCGAGTCTTTGTCGGCAAAACGGCGGTGTTTTTCATCCGAGGCCTGCTGCTTATCCATTGGGCGCTCGCGCGGATCCTGAATCGACAGCGCGGCGGTAATGATCATCACCTCGCGCACGCTGCCGCTCTTCTGCGCTTCCAACACCATGCGCGCCAGACGCGGGTCGATCGGCAACTGCGCCAGCTGCCGGCCCTGCGGCGTCAGCTGATAGTGGCCGTTATCGGCGGTGGTGATCGCCCCCAGCTCTTCCAGCAGGCGCACGCCATCCTGAATGTTGCGCTTGTCCGGCGCCTCGACAAACGGAAACGCGGCGATGTCGCCCAGCCCCAGCGAGGTCATCTGCAGAATGACCGACGCCAGGTTGGTGCGCAGAATTTCCGGATCGGTAAACGCCGGCCGCGAGAGGAAATCCTGTTCAGAGTACAGACGGATGCACACGCCCTCCGACACGCGGCCACAGCGCCCTTTACGCTGGTTGGCGGAGGCCTGCGACACCGGCTCGATCGGCAGGCGCTGCACCTTGGTGCGGAAGCTGTAGCGGCTGATGCGCGCGGTGCCCGGATCGATGACGTATTTGATGCCCGGCACCGTCAGCGAGGTTTCCGCCACGTTGGTGGCCAGCACGATGCGGCGGCCGTGGTGCGACTGGAAAACCCGGTTCTGCTCGCTGTTCGACAGGCGCGCATACAGCGGCAGCACCTCGGTGTGCGGCAAATTGAGACGGTTCAAAGCGTCGGCGGTATCGCGGATCTCGCGCTCGCCGCTCATGAAGATCAGAATGTCGCCCGGCCCTTCGCGCCCAAGCTCGTCCACCGCATCGAAAATCGCCTGCAGCTGGTCGCGGTCGGTATCATCGCCGTCGTCCACCACCGGGCGGTAACGCACCTCCACCGGGTAGGTGCGGCCGGAAACCTCGATGATCGGCGCATTGTTGAAGTGGCGCGAGAAACGCTGCGGATCGATGGTCGCCGAGGTGATGATCACCTTGAGATCCGGGCGCTTCGGCAGCAGTTCGCGCAGGTAGCCGAGAATAAAGTCGATATTCAGGCTGCGCTCGTGCGCTTCATCGATGATCAACGTGTCGTACTGCATCAGCAGGCGATCCTGCTGAATCTCCGCCAGCAAGATACCGTCAGTCATCAGCTTGACCAGGGTGTTTTCCCCCACCTGATCGTTGAAGCGCACCTTGTAGCCCACGCTGCCGCCGAGCGGGGTTTCCAGCTCGTCGGCAATGCGGTTGGCGACGGTGCGCGCCGCCAGGCGGCGCGGCTGGGTATGGCCGATCAGCCCTTTCACCCCACGCCCCAGCTCCAGACAGATCTTCGGCAACTGGGTGGTTTTTCCCGAGCCGGTCTCCCCGGCGACGATCACCACCTGGTGGTCGCGGACAGCGTTTAAGATGTCCTGCTTTTTTTGGCTGACCGGCAGGCTTTCCGGATAGGTAATGCGCGGGCAAGACGCGGCGCGCGCCTGCACTTTTTGCCGCGCCGTCGCGATGTCGCTTTCCACGTCGGCGGCGACCGCCAGCTGGGCATCGGGATTTTTGATTTTTCGTGCGCCCTGCAGGCGACGACGCAGGCGTTGTTGATCGCGGAGCATCAGCTCGCCCAGTTGGGCCGGCAGTGCCTCGAGCGGAGATTTCACGTTCGGTGTTCCTTGTTTCTTCGCCGCCAAGGCCAGGCTTGGCAACGGTTTAATGTTTTTTTAGCGATTTTTTTGCTTTAGCCGCACAGCCTATCACAAACGGCTTTCTCCCCCTACTTCCGCGAGTAAAGCGTCGCCATGTCATTCAATAAAATTGAACGGAGATCTCGAAATATTGCGCTATCACTGTTGGGGGAATGTGAATAGCATGTACTTCATGCAAGGGACGCTGAGTCCTGATGTCACTGTCACAACGTAAGGAATTATCGATGAGCAACGTATTGGTTCTGAAATCAAGCATCCTGGCGACCTACTCTCAGTCTAACCAACTGGCCGATTTCTTCGTAGAGCAATGGAGCAACGCCCACAGCGGCGACACCATCACCGTGCGCGATCTGGCCGCACAGCCAATCCCGGTGCTGGACGGTGAACTGGTCGGCGCGCTGCGTCCTTCCGATGCTCCGTTGACTCCACGTCAACAAGAAGCGCTGGCCCTGTCGGACGAGCTGATCGCCGAGCTGCAGGCCAATGACGTCATCGTGATTGCCGCACCGATGTACAACTTCAACATTCCGACCCAGCTGAAAAACTATTTCGACCTGGTTGCCCGCGCCGGCGTGACCTTCCGTTACACCGAAAACGGTCCGGAAGGCCTGGTGAAAAACAAACGCGCCGTGATCCTGACCAGCCGCGGCGGCATCCATAAAGGCACCCCGACCGACCTGGTAGAACCTTACCTGCGTCTGTTCCTGGGCTTCATCGGCATCACCGACGTGGAGTTCGTCTTCGCGGAAGGCATCGCCTATGGCCCGGAAGTGGCGACCAAAGCACAGGAAGACGCCAAGGCGGCCCTGTCTCAGGTGGTTGCTGCCTAAGACCCTGCGCAGGGGCGCCGAGCCCCTGCCGGACAAGAGGCAAGTCCTGTCAAACCTGCACTACCCTCATAATAATCATCTATCCGTATCTTTTGGCGCGCCAGACGGCGCGCTTTTTTTATTTCTTCAGCCACTGCCCGTTGATGCCGCGCACATACTCGCCGCTCTGCGCCCGCGTCACCAGCTTCTGCCCGGCCATGCGCGCCACTTCGTCGACGGCGATATGGTTGCCGTTCGCCACTTCCTGATACTTCTCGGCGCGGCCGGCGTTGATGCGTTTCACCAGCGCCAGGGTTTCCGCGTCCTGCTTCACCGGCGCGATGTAGCCGCTCAGGGTTTCACCTACCCGCCCTTGCTGCTTCGCCTCATCCAGCGTCAACGCCATCGCCATGCCACTGAACAACCAGGCGGCGCCGGCCAGCCACAAATAACGTTTTTTCATGTCGGCTCCTAGAACAGACCGCTTTGGGTTTTCAGCAGGTTTTCGACGTCCTTATCCACCTTGATATGAATTTCATGCTCGATCTTGACGTTCATATTGATGGTGATCGGATCCTTCGGCGTCGCCACCTCGATGCGCGGCACGCAGCCGCTCAGCAGCGAAACGCACAGCACCGCTGCCAGCGTCGACACACTCATGATTTTCATTGTTGCTCCCCAGGTTGTGAGAGGGCCTGCTCCAGCCACTCCTGTAAATTGTCGCCGAAGCGCAAACTGCGCCACAGCTGAAACACGTTTTCCTGATGGCGATAGTTCAGGATCACCTCGCGCTTGGCGCTTTTCTGCGGGTTGATGCCGTCGATGCGCGCGCTCAGCGTCAACTCGCCCAGGTTGTCGAGATCGACCCGGGCATGCGAACGGTTGATTTCCATGTAGCGCAACCAGTCTATCGCCGCGCCGGTCGCCAGGTTATTGCTGCCGATGGCGTCGGCCATGTCTTTGTCCAGGCGCAGCGTCAACGTGCCGGCGTTGGCGATCCAGCCGTTTTGCACCAACCACTTCGGATGGTTCAGGAACAGCGGCAGCTCGCCGTCGACCCGGCCGGACATGGCGAACTGCTTCGGTTTCAGGGCGGTAAACAGCGCGCTGAGATCGACCTTATCCAGCTTCAGCACCGCGGCGTCATGCTGCGGCAACCGCAGCGCCGACAGGCTGATATGCCCGTTGAGCATGTCCACGCCGACGTTGCTCAACGTCAGCGGCTGCCCTTCGCTATAAGGATAGGTGCCCTGCAGATCGGCGGAAATGTTCTGCATCTCGAACAGGTTGGTGAAAGACTTGATGCGCAGCGATACCGGCTGTTTAGCTCCCAATTGCCAGTGATGCTGCTTGAAACGGTACGACAGGATGAAATCCAGGCCGCTCATTTCGCCGTCTTTCAGCCACATGCCGCCGTTTTTCACCACCCAGTGGCCACCGGCCTCGAACCCTTGTTCACGGGCGGCGGAAAACGCCGACTGCGCGTAAAACTCGCCGTCGCGCAGCGTGAGATTGAGATCCGGTGCCAACAGCGGTTGGAAGACCTTCAGCGACTGTTTCGGCCACCAGCCTTCGCCGCGCAGACGTTCGCCGTCCCAACGGCCGCGCAGCGCGATCGGCCCGATCTGTTGCGCCTGCAGCTTGCCCTGCATCTGGAAACTGTCCGGCGAACGGCCGTTCACCTGCAGCGCCAGCACCGGCGCCGGCAGATAGCCACCGTCGCTGAAGCTGACCTTATCCGCCGCCAGCTGGAATTCGCCGTTGAACTGCGGGCTTTGTTCATCACGCTGCCAGCGCAGCGGCTGGTTGAGGCTCAAGCGCGGCGCGGCGACCGTCACCAGACCGTACTTCAATTTGTCGAAACCGGTGGAGAGCTTGTCGAGCACCAGCTCGCTGTCCTGCCAACGACCGCTGCCGGCGACGTCCCAGGCGGCCTGCAGCGGCGGCAACCGGCCGTTGCCCCAGTAACGCCACTGCCAGTCGCCCTTGTCCGGCCAGAAATCCTGCGCCTGGCCGTCCAGGTGGAGCTTGAAACGCCCCCAATAACTGTCGCTGGCGCTCAAAATCGCCTGCAGGCGGCCGGTGATGCCGGCGGCGGTCACCTTCACGCCGGCCAGCGGTAGACGCGCCTCTTCCAGCGTCATTTCCGGCGTCACTTTGCCCCACAGACGCAGCAGCGAACCTGGCTGCAGAACCAGCGTCGGGTTAAGAATGCTGCCGCCGATCACGCCCGGGATCGACGCGGTGGTGGAGAAATCGGCCAGATTGGCCTGCCCGGTCAGTTGGAAGCGCAGATCGCTGTCGGTCAACCCCACCTTGCCCGGCCCGAGGGTGAGCACCGCATTACCCTTGCCGTTGTGGCCGGCGGTGATCACGTTCAGCCGCGCGCTGATCTCCGTTTCATCCAATCCCTTGCTCCAGTCGTGCAGCGCGATGCTGAGGCCGCCGTTCAACGGCTGTCCGCTGTAGGGCCAACGCCACTCGCCCTGCTTGATGCTGACCCGCTGCGGGGTCACTTCCCACGGCAGCACCGCCAGCGGCCGATCGTCGCCTTTCTCGCTCACCGTCAACACGCCCTGCTGCTGTTGCCAGCGCATATCCAGCAAAACCGGTTTTTCCAGATAGGCCGTCTGCATTTCACCCTGCAACGCGCCCTGCTTCGGCAGGCTGGCCAGATCCAGCGGGAGAGTTATCTTACCGGCTAGGTGCAGCGGTTGCGCGCTGTTGGGCGGGACGACGGTCAGACTCTGCAACGTCAGCTGCTGTTTTTCATCCAGCCGCGCCTCGGCGCTGAGATTCGGTCCCCGATAATGCAGACGTTGCCCGTCGGGGCCGGAGGAAATCTGTAGCTTGCCGGCATAGCGCTGCCAGGGAATAAGCGTCAGATCATTAATGGTGAGATCCAGCGCCGGCAGTTGCCGCTGCAATTGATCAAGCGCGAGCGGCGCGCTGTTGGCGTCGCCGCCCGGCAGTTTTGACAAACAGGCGCTATCGACGCTGACCTTATCGCTCGACAGCTGCCAGCGGCCTTGGCGGTAAGCCAGCCGCGTCGGACCGACGTTGGCCAGCAGGCAATCTTGCGCGGTGAAACGTGCCCCCGGCAACGCCAGGCCGCCCTGGCGCCAATGCAACTTGCCCTGTAACTCAAGTCGGCTTCCCGCCGGCAACCAATGCGATAACACCCCCGGCAGCCAGCGCGGCAAAGTTTGCCATAACGCCAGCACCAGAATTGCACAGCCCGCCACGGTCCCTATGAATACTTTCAATCGCCTGGTCATTAAATGATTGCTTCGTTCCTGAGTTAGGCATTGGTTAAGTCTATGCCTGAATTGACAATAATGATGGCACGAATTTGACATAGGGTGAAGCTGAGCGGGGTCGCAAAGGCGATTTGCACCTTTTTAGCGCAAACGTGTGCGAAGTTGTAGATTTTCGTTACATATACATCACATAAATAGGACGGTTTTCAGACTTTTGTTATTGTCGTTACCGTTGATGATTAATAGTCTTGCAACCATTCTAATAAAAGTTTAGCTGCTAGCTAACTGTGTACTAGAGAAGCCATTCCCCACACCCCCGTGGGGATTTTTTTGCCGCTAATTTCAAATCACGGCCTCAATAAAAGCCTGTACTATGCGGCTGTCGCTCGCTTTACGCCAGATAGCATAAATATCGCTGCGCATTTCATTCCCGCACTCGGTATACGCAACCTCCCGCTGTCGCGCCAGGCTCTCAGGGACAAACGCATACCCCAACCCCGCGCTTACGCAGGCGAATATCACGTCATAGCATTCCACCTCCAGCAGCGCGGCGGGGATCACTTGCTGCTTTTGCAGCCAGGCGTCCACCAGATGGCGATAGTGGCATTGACGCGAATAAACATAGAGATCGCTTTTTGCCAACAACGCTGGCTGATACGCCCCGCCAATGAAGACCAAACGCTCCTGAAAAGCACGCCGGCTCTGCAGCTGCGGATGTTCTATCGGCCCATCTGAAAACACCACGTCCAGAGTTCCTTTTTGCAATTGAAACTCCAGATCCAGCGAATAGCCCTGCACCACACTCAACTGAACGCGGCGGTTCTGCGCACGGTAATGCGCCAACTTTTGCGGCAGATGATGACTCAAGGCGATATCCAGCGCGCCAAGCTTCAGTTCACCCTGCACCGGATCCTGTTCAAGCTGCGCTCGCGCCCGCTCTTCGATAGCCAAAAAGCGCTTGGCTTTATGGTAAAGCGCCCGGCCTTCCGGTGTGAGCGACAGTCGATTGCGCTCACGATCAAATAGCGTAACGCCACACGCCATTTCCAACTCTTTTAATTTCTTGGTCACGTTAGAGGGCACGCAAAACAGCCTCTCAGCCGCTGCCGTGAGACTCTCTGACTCAACCACCATGCAAAAGGTCACCAACTGAGCACGTTTCAATATCACAAACCTTCACCAAAAATGAATAGCAACGGAACTTTATTTCACTTTTAGTCAACCATCAAGTCCGTAGAATCCTCGCAGTCAGCACATTGCTGCCACCTGGAAATTCCAGTTTCATTATCGACTGAGGAAATAAACCATGATCACGCTCAATGTCTTTTTTCAGGTCAATCCGGCCAAACGCCCCGCGTTTCTCAGCCTGCTCAACACCATGGTGCAGGAATCCAATAAAGAAACCGGCTGCTCTTTTTACCAGCTTTGGCAATGCCAGAACGATGAAAACAGCTACGCGCTGATCGAAAACTGGGACGATAAGGCGGCGCTTTCGGCACACCAGAAAACCCCGCATTGGGTCGCCTTTAACGATGCCGTCAACGGGTACTTGACCCATGACTACGATGAGCATCATTACACGGAAATCGCTCGCTAACATCGCGTGAACCGGCCCTATGGGGCCGGTTTCATCCTCTTGGTTGACCGAACAACCCCCACGCTGGCCAAACCGCTAACCAATTGTCGAATTTACTAAAATCTGTTAAATTGATCACAAAATCACGGTGGAGAAACCACGATGAAATTGGCGATATACAGTACCAAACAGTATGACCGTAAATATCTCGAACTGGTGAATCAGCAGTTTGGCTATGAGCTGGAATTCTTCGACTTTTTACTCAGCAAAAAAACCGCCAAAACGGCCGCCGGTTGCAAGGCGGTGTGTATCTTCGTCAACGACGACGGCAGCCGTGAAGTGCTCGAAGAACTGGCGGCACTGGGCGTCGAGATCCTCGCCCTGCGCTGCGCCGGTTTTAATAACGTCGATCTGGACGCCGCCAAAGAACTGGGCATCAAGGTAGTGCGCGTGCCGGCCTACTCGCCGGAGGCCGTGGCAGAACACGCGGTAGGCATGATGATGTGCCTGAACCGCCGTATTCACCGCGCTTATCAACGCACTCGCGACGCCAATTTCTCGCTGGAAGGGCTGATCGGTTTTAACATGCACAACCGCACCGCCGGCGTGATCGGCACCGGTAAAATCGGCGTGGCGACGATGCGCATTTTGAAAGGCTTCGGCATGAAGCTGCTGGCCTACGATCCGTTCCCGAGCGAACAGGCGCTGGCGCTGGGCGCGGAGTATGTCGACCTGAAAACGCTGTACGCGCAATCCGACGTGATTACCCTGCACTGCCCGTTGACGCCGGAAAACCACCATCTGCTGAATGCCGACGCCTTCGCGATGATGAAAAACGGCGTAATGGTGATCAACACCAGCCGCGGCGCGCTGATCGACTCTACCGCCGCCATCGACGCGTTGAAGCAGCAAAAAATCGGCGCGCTCGGGATGGACGTCTACGAGAACGAACGCGATCTGTTCTTTGAAGACAAGTCTAACGACGTGATTCAGGATGACGTGTTCCGCCGCCTGTCGGCCTGCCACAACGTGCTGTTCACCGGCCATCAGGCTTTCCTGACCGAAGAGGCGCTGACCAGCATTTCGCAAACCACGCTGCAGAACATCAGCCTGTTGGATCGCGGCGAAGCCTGCCCGAACCAGCTGAACGCCTGAGCGTAACTTCGGGGCGCCCTTGCGGCGCCCTGTTTATTTGAGAGAACGCAATGAGAAAAACCACGGTGGCCGCCCTTGCGACGCTGGTCCTAGGGGGATGCAGCATGAAACCACAGTCTACCGTCACACCCGGCGATCTGTTGCATCACAACTTCGTGTTGCAGAGCGTAGATGGTGAAGCGGCACAATCACGAACGGATGGCGGCCTGCTCAATTTGGAATTTGGCGAGAACCTGCATGTCTCCGGCGCGATGTGCAACCGCTTCTTCGGCCAGGGGCAGTTACGCGACGGCGTGCTGACGGTAAAACCGTTGGCCTCGACGCGCAAGCTGTGCCCTGATGAGCAGCGCAACCGCTGGGATCAGGTGATCGGCACCGTGCTCGAAAACGGCGCCGACGTGATGCTGAACGCGCAGCAACTGACGCTCAACGGCAGCGGCCACACGCTGGTTTATACCCTGCGCGACTGGGTGTATTGATCCGGGCCTGTCGCTGCGGGCTTACCCGGCGCAGCTGCCCAGGCCCAGCGTGCGTTCTTCGCACTGCTTGCCATTCGGCATTTGGCACATGCGCAGCGCTTCACCGTTCAGGTTATGCGCGATGGTAGTAACGCCGCCGACCGCCGCGCAACCGGCGCTGGTCTGCAACGTATTGATTCTGGCACTGTTGCCCTGCTGTACTGGCTCTTCGTTATTGCTGCTGCAGGCGGCTAAAAGCAGCACGGCGCTGGCAAGCAACCATTTTGATGTCGTCATTATCCCACTCCTGAACCCGGAACTGCGCTGTGTAAAATCGCCATTGCTGATAACGCGCGTCACTTAGCGGACACGTTTCGCTATCTTTGATGCAAACTTGTTTAATCTAGCTCGATATATAAATAATGAAAATATATTCCAGCCATTATTTGTCATTTTTTTGCACCGGCCGGACATTTATTTTGTTTGCAGAATATTTCCGCCCCGGCGCGATACGCCAAACGTGACAGCGCCACCCTGTGCCTGGCCCCGGCCGCACGCAGAAAGTGATAACGTCACCGCTGCTGACGAAGAGATTTCTCCCGCGATATCGGTATTCATTATCTTCACGTGCTTTCAGTGAGACGACGCATTTTTTGCTACCGGAGAGGACGATATTTGCGTCTATGCTGGCGGCGCTAAGTAATTAGCATTCCACTATTTTCAGTGAATGATGGCTGAATTCTTCAACCGGCGCGACTTGCTGTCACGCCGGCCTTTTTTCACATTAAAATAACACTCAGTGCACCGAGGCTTTAGACAGTAAATTAATCACCAGCACGCCGGCAATAATTAATCCCATGCCGACAATCGCTGGCCAATCCAATTTTTGCTGGTAAACGAATACCGCGGCGATCGACACCAGCACGATGCCCATACCCGACCAAATCGCATACACGATGCCCAGCGGCATGCTCTTGACCACCATCGACAGCCCCCAAAAGGCCACGCCGTAACCCAGCACCACCAGCAGCGACGGCCACAGGCGGGTAAAGCCCTCGGAGGCTTTCAACATGGTGGTGGCGATCACTTCCGCGACTATCGCCATCGTCAAATACATAAATGCGCTCATGATTTTCTTCTGTCAGTTTGCCGATGCGCAATTATGACGCGCCGGAAATAAATTGTCTTTAAACGGTCAAAACAATTTATTGCCACTGCATCTCATTCGGCGAGGAAATACGCCATTGACGATTTATCACCCGCCACACAAACGCGATAAAGCCACGTTCAAACCCTCTGTTAGACTTTTTCCCATTACTGCGAAAGTGTGCTTTCGCGGCTTTGTGAGCAATGAAAAGGTAATGTCGATGATAACTACAGATGGTAATAACGCAGTCGCTTCCGTGGCCTATCGCACCAACGAAGTGATTGCCATCTACCCTATCACGCCAAGTTCCACCATGGCGGAGCAAGCAGACGCTTGGTCCGGCGATGGCCGGCAAAACATCTGGGGCGATACTCCGCGAGTGGTGGAAATGCAGTCTGAGGGCGGCGCGATCGCCACCGTGCACGGCGCCTTGCAAACCGGCGCACTGTCGACTTCGTTCACTTCATCGCAGGGTCTGCTGCTGATGATCCCGACGCTGTACAAGCTGGCCGGAGAGCTGACGCCGTTCGTGCTGCACGTCGCCGCCCGCACCGTAGCCACACACGCGCTGTCGATCTTCGGCGACCATTCGGACGTGATGGCGGTGCGCCAAACCGGCTGCGCCATGCTGTGCGCCAGCAACGTGCAGGAGGCGCAGGACTTCGCGCTGATCTCACAGACCGCCACTCTCAACGCGCGCGTGCCGTTTATCCACTTCTTCGACGGGTTCCGCACCTCGCACGAAATCAACAAGATCGTGCCGCTCAGCGACGATACGCTGCGGCAAATGCTGCCTCAGGCGGCGATCGACGCTCACCGCAGCCGGGCGCTGTCGCCCGATCATCCGGTGGTGCGCGGCACTTCCGCCAACCCGGACACCTATTTCCAGTCGCGCGAAGCCACCAACCCGTGGTATGACGCCACCGGCCAACACGTGATCGACGCCATGGCGGCCTTCGCCGCCCTCACCGGCCGCCACTATCGGCCGTTCGACTACTACGGCCACCCGCAGGCCGAGCGCGTGGTGGTGGTGATGGGATCCGCCGCCGGCACCTGCGAAGAGGTGATTGACACCCTGCTGGCCCGCGGCGAGAAAGTCGGCGTGCTGAAAGTCCGGTTGTTCCGGCCGTTCTCCGCCAAATACCTGCTCGGCGCGCTGCCGGACAGCGTGCGCAACGTCGCGGTGCTCGATCGCACCAAAGAACCGGGCGCGCTGGCCGAACCGCTGTATCTGGACGTGATGACCGCGCTGGCGGAGGCCTACAGCCGGGGTGAGCGCGCCACGCTGCCGCGGGTGATCGGCGGCCGTTACGGCCTGTCGTCGAAAGAGTTCGGCCCGGACTGTGCGCTGGCGGTGTTTCGCGAGCTGGCCCAGCCGCAGCCGCGCCCGCGCTTTACCGTCGGCATCTTCGATGATGTCACCGGGCTTTCACTGCCGCTGAGCGACGAAATCCTGCCGCAGCGCGCCTCGCTGGAAGCGCTGTTCTACGGTTTGGGCAGCGACGGTTCGGTCTCGGCCACCAAGAACAACATCAAAATCATCGGCAACGCCACGCCGCTGTATGCGCAGGGCTATTTCGTCTACGACTCCAAAAAGGCCGGCGGCCTGACGGTGTCGCATCTGCGCGTCAGCGAGCAGCCGATCAATTCGGCCTATCTGGTCAGCCAGGCGGATTTCGTCGGCTGCCACCAGCTGCAGTTTATCGATAAGTATCAGATGGTTGAACGTCTCAAACCCGGCGGTACCTTCCTGCTCAATACCCCTTACGGCGCCGACGAGGTCTGGTCACGCTTGCCGCAGGAGGTACAGGCGCTGCTGCATCAACGCCAGGCGCGTTTCTATATCATCAACGCCGCCAAGCTGGCGCGCGAATGCCGGCTCGGCGCGCGCATCAACACCGTAATGCAGATGGCGTTCTTCCACCTGACGCAGATCCTGCCGAGCGACGTGGCGCTGCAACAGCTGCAGGATGCCATCGCGCGCAGCTACAGCAACAAGGGCCAGGAGATCGTCGAGCGCAACTGGCAGGCGCTGGGCGCCACCCGTGGCGCACTGATTGAAATTCCACTGCAGCCGGTCGACGACAGCAGCCCGATGCGCCCACCGGTGGTCTCGGACGCCGCGCCGGACTTCGTCAAAACCGTTACCGCCGCGATGCTGGCCGGGCTGGGCGATGCGCTGCCGGTTTCCGCCTTCCCGCCGGACGGCACCTGGCCGGTGGGCACCACCCAGTGGGAAAAGCGCAACATCGCCGAAGAGATCCCGGTCTGGCAGCCCGATCTGTGCACCCAGTGCAACCACTGCGTCGCCGCCTGCCCGCACTCCGCCATTCGCGCCAAAGTGGTTCAGCCGTCGGAGATGGAACACGCCCCCGCTTCCCTGCAGTCTCTGGATGTCAAATCACGCGATATGCGCGGCCAGAAATACGTACTGCAAGTGGCGCCGGAAGATTGCACCGGCTGTAACCTGTGCGTCGAGGTCTGCCCGGCGAAAGATCGCCAGAACCCAGAGATCAAGGCCATCAACATGGCTTCGCGCCTCGATAATCTGACGGCGGAAAAAGACAACTACGACTTCTTCCTACAGCTGCCGGAAATCGATCCAGCGCAGCTGGAGCGCATCGACATTCGCACCTCGCAGCTGATCACGCCGCTGTTCGAATACTCCGGCGCCTGCTCCGGCTGCGGCGAAACGCCGTACATCAAGCTGCTGACCCAGCTCTATGGCGACCGTTTGCTGATCGCCAACGCCACCGGCTGTTCGTCGATCTACGGCGGCAACCTGCCGACCACGCCGTACACCACCAACGCCGAAGGGCGCGGGCCGGCGTGGGCCAACTCGCTGTTCGAAGACAACGCCGAATTCGGCCTGGGCTTCCGTCTGACGGTCGATCAACATCGCGCACGGGTGCTGCGCCTGCTGAATTCGCTGGCGACGCAGCTGCCGGAGCAGTTGGTCAATGCCCTGCAGATGGAAGATGTGGCGCCGGAGCCGCGCCGTAAGCAAATCGCCGAACTGCGCACGCTGCTGGCGAGTATTGAAGGTGAAGACGCACGCCAGCTGGCGGCCGACGCCGATTACCTGGTCGATAAATCCATCTGGCTGATCGGCGGGGACGGCTGGGCCTACGACATCGGCTTCGGCGGGTTGGATCACGTCCTCAGCCTGACGGAGAACGTCAACGTGCTGGTGCTCGACACCCAATGCTACTCCAACACCGGCGGCCAGCAGTCGAAAGCCACGCCGCTCGGCGCGGTGACCAAGTTCGGCGAGCACGGCAAGCGGAAGGCGCGCAAGGATCTGGGCGTCAGCATGATGATGTACGGCCATGTCTACGTCGCGCAGATCTCGCTGGGGGCGCAGCTTAACCAAACGGTGAAAGCGATTCAGGAGGCCGAGGCCTATCCGGGCCCGTCGCTGATCATCGCCTACAGCCCGTGCGAAGAACACGGCTACGATCTGGCGCTCAGCCACGATCAGATGAAACAGCTGACCGCCACCGGCTTCTGGCCGCTGTACCGCTTCGATCCGCGCCGTAGCGCCGAGGGCAAGGCCGCGTTAGCGTTGGATTCGCGGCCGCCAAACAGCAACCTGTCGGAAACGCTGCTGAAAGAACAGCGCTTCCGCCGCCTGAACGCGCAGCAGCCGGAGGTGGCCAGCGCGCTGTATCAGGCCGCCGAGAAAGAGCTGAAGGAGAAATACGATTTCCTCAGCCTGCTGGCCGGTAAGGCGGAAAAGTCCGCTGCTGAGTAACCTCCCTCAGGGCGCGAGCGATTCGCGCCCTGTTTTCACATACCGTTTGAATCAGCGGTGGGCCTCAATGCTCAGGGGTTTCACACTTAGCGAGCCGCACTTTTTTCTTTTATCCATTGGGCCATGACGCGTGCCGAGAACGGCTTATCCGTTTTAATCTCCGCTAAAGCGCAAACCTTGTCTTTGAACGTGGCGCCCAGCGAGAATAATTTCCCGTCATAATAACAATAAAGTGCATCTCCCTTATCCTTGCCATCAAGACGCTCTTTTTGCTCGCGCGGTACCAGTACCACGGTTTCGGTCGGTTCGCTCAGACCAACAGGTATCGTGTCAAACGCCAGTGCGTTTTCTGCGTAGGCAAAAAACGATGCGTAAAATCCAACAACAGCGATTCCTTTCATGCTCTCAGTGCCTCTCGAAGTAAGTTCTGTCTGAGATGAGACCTGCACCGCGAAACAACGTTCCCTCAAGGCCTTCGTTCAAATGACGGCGAAGGCTTTTAAGGGAAACCGATAAAGCGGCGAGCTGAAAAACCTGCTGGTATTCATCGCTACAATCCGTACCATACAGGCCTCGCGTCGGGCGCGTTGAAGCTGGATGATGAATAATGATCAAAATCGGCCGGTTGAATGGTAAACTCGCGGTCTACAACGCCATGCCCCTAGTGCCCCCTATTGAGAATGAGCACGATTTAAATGTCAGAAAAGCAATCCGTTAGCCAAAAAGAGCAGTACAACCTGAATAAATTGCAAAAGCGCCTGCGCCGCAACGTGGGCGAAGCGATCGCCGATTTCAATATGATTGAAGAAGGCGACCGTATCATGGTCTGCCTGTCCGGCGGTAAAGACAGCTACACCATGCTGGAGATCCTGCGCAACCTGCAGCAGAGCGCGCCGATCAACTTCTCGCTGATCGCGGTGAATCTCGATCAGAAACAGCCCGGCTTCCCTGAGCATATTTTGCCTGCCTACCTGGAAAGCCTGGGGGTGGAATACAAGATCGTCGAAGAGAACACCTACAGCATCGTCAAAGACAAGATCCCGGAAGGCAAAACCACCTGTTCACTGTGCTCGCGCCTGCGCCGCGGCATTCTGTACCGCACCGCCACCGAACTGGGTGCCACCAAGATCGCGCTGGGCCATCACCGTGACGACATTCTGCAGACGTTGTTCCTCAACATGTTCTACGGCGGCAAGATGAAAGGCATGCCGCCCAAACTGATGAGCGACGACGGCAAGCACGTGGTCATTCGCCCGCTGGCCTATTGCCGCGAGAAAGACATCGAGCGTTTCTCGATCGCCAAAGCGTTCCCGATCATTCCATGCAACCTGTGCGGCTCGCAGCCTAACCTGCAGCGCCAGGTGATCGGCGATATGCTGCGTGACTGGGACAAACGCTATCCTGGCCGGCTGGAAACCATGTTCAGCGCCATGCAAAACGTGGTGCCTTCGCACCTGAGCGATATCAATCTGTTCGATTTCAAGGGCATTCACCACGGGAGCGCCGTGGTAGACGGCGGCGATTTGGCCTTCGATCGCGAAGACATCCCGATGCAGCCGGTCGGCTGGCAGCCGGAAGACTCGGACGACGCGATACCTGCGCCAGAACGTTTGAACGTGCTGGAAATCAAATAAGCCCCCTCGCCGCTTGCCATCCTGCGAGCGGCGACATTTCCCTTTCTCGACGATCTCGATCCTGTTCACAGTTTGCGCAAAATTTACTGGGCAGTGCCGTTTTTACCCTATACTGTTTATTTATACAGTCATATGGAGATCGCGCAATGAATATTACCCCCTGCCTGTCCCACATCTCGCTGGGCTCCAACGATTTCGAGGCCGCCGCCGCCTTTTACGATCGTGCGCTGGCCGCCTTGGGATGCCGACGGGTGCTGGAGCATCCCGGCGCCATCGGTTACGGCCGCGACTACCCGGAGTTTTGGCTGCAGGTGCCGATCGACGGCCGCCCGGCCTCACCCGGCAACGGTACGCACGTCGGTTTTTTCGCCACCAGTAAGCAACAGGTGGATGAATTCCATCGCCAGGCGCTGCTGGCCGGTGCCGTCGATGAAGGCGCGCCCGGTTCGCGGCCGCATTACGGTGAGGCTTACTACGGCTGCTTTGTCCGGGATTTGGATGGGCACAAGATTGAAGCCAGCTTCTGGGATGAAAGCGCGGCCTGAAGAAGAAGGGAAGCCGAATAAAAAAATGCCGGTGATTAAACCGGCATTGTACGAATCAAATGTGCTATGCAGTAATTCAAAAATAAGAAAGTAAGACAATTATGGAGCGCAACGCCCATCGCTTGACGTTGCATTCACCTGCGAGAGAGATCATGCCCCATTTCCCCCGGCTAAATGTTGATTTTGCTCAATGTTAACCGGGTTTTCGTCATTTTCACCTACAGCCAGCGGCTGCGCTTCAGCCACCAGGCGACGCCAAGCACCAACCCGACCAACATCAGGCAAAATGCCGCGAAACCGAAGGGGTTACCGCCGCCCGGTATGCCGCCAAGGTTGACGCCAAACAGCCCGGTCAGGAAGGTGGTAGGTAAAAAGACCATCGCTAACAATGACATGGTGTAAGTGCGGCGGTTCATCGCGTCGGCCATCACCGTGGTGATTTCGTCGGACAAGATAGCGGTGCGCGCGATGCTACCGTCCAGATCGTCCAACCCGCGCCCCAGGCGATCGGCGATGTCCTGCATGCGGCGGCGATCGTCGTCGCTCATCCACGGCAGGCGGTCGCTGGCCAGCCGTGCGAAAACGTCACGCTGCGGCGCCATGTAACGGCGCAGCACGATAAGCTGTTTACGGATCAACGCCAGCTGACCACGCTCCGGCACCTGCTGTTCCAGCAAGGCGTCCTCCAGATCGATAATCTTGTCGTGCAGATCCTCAATGAATTCGCTGGTGTGATCGGTCAACGCATCGGAAATCTCCACCAGCCAGTTGCCGCTGTTGGTCGGCCCGGCGCCGCTTTGCAAATCGTTCACCACCTGATCGATGGAATACACCTTGCGGTGCCGCGTGGAGATAATCAGTTTATCGGTGATGTACACACGGATGGTGACCAACTGGTCCGGCCGTGAGTTGGCGTTGAAGTTGATGCTGCGCAGGGTGATCATGGTGCCTTCGCCCTGGCGGCTGACGCGTGGCCGAGAGCTTTCGCCGGAGAGCGCTTCGCGCACCGAGTCCGGCAGCAGCGGCGTGGTGCTCAGCCATTCGGCGCTGGCCGGGTGCGCGTAATCAAGATGCAGCCAGCACGGCGCGTCGCAGGTGATCTTGTCATCTTGCTCGATCGGCGTGACGCCGCCCTTGCCGTCCAGCTGGTAGGCGTAAACCGCATCGGCGATCTGCAGCTCGCTCCCCTCAATCACATCCATTCATTTATCCCCTCAGTCTTACTTATGTTGCTGAGTCTAGCCTTAACGCCTTGGAGATCAAAGGCCAAGCTGTAACGCCAGTTTTCACGCCAGGTGAAAAACGTGCTCTATACTTCTGGCCTTAGGGAACACATCGCAACGACAGGAAGCCCCCATGTTTGAGATCAGCGCCGCAGATATTCTCAAAGTCAGTTTGACCGTTATCACCCTGTTTATCGCCGTTGTTAAAACGCCATTTCGTATTCGGCGGGAAAACCATGACAAGCTGCTCAAGCTACTCGAATCCGTCGAGAAGCCCCACAGTGAGCGCATGCAGCTCTTGCTGTTTAGGGATTACATCGGTAGCAAAACTGTCGGGCTTGAGGAGTTGCAGCAATTGCTGGCACTGCCGGACGGCGTAACGGCGCTGGAGCGCTACAGACCTACTGGCGGCCGACAGCAGATCCTGCGCACCACGTCCGAGGGTTTCGTTTTGCAACGACGCGCCAACAGTGCGTTAAAACGCTCGCTGCTTTCCTGTCGCTATCTGTTGAAATACCTGCTATTCGTCACTCTGTTGGTGCTAATGCCTGTGCTGGCGCAATGGGGCTTGCGGCAGCTTGGCGTGCTGGTTATCGCGCCGTCGCTGGTGTTTATGTCCGGTGCGCGCATCACCGACGGCTGGCAGCTGCTGTTCCCCGGCTTTATATTTATTATCATCATGCTCAGTCTGACATACTTAATCTTCAGGCAACTGGCGCTGGCGGGTAACCTCAGTTCGGAACGCGCCTTTTATCGCTACTATCAACGAGCGCGTGAGGAACAACGATGCCGGGAAGTCCTGAGACAACTGCGCACTGCGCTGCGCCGAACCTGACGAGGATGCGCCGCCTGCGCTACATCGCAATGGCCGCCCTGCTGCTGTTCGGCCAATCGGTTCGTGCAGAGCCGGTATTAGAACGCCTCGCCACGCCCTATCACGCGCCGACGGCGGCGGGTTCACTGCCTTATTTTGTCGCTCACGCTCACTCCCGCCAGCCGCGCACCGCACTGGTGGTGATGCACGGCCGCCCGCGCGATGTCGCCAAGACGTTGCAAGCGGCGATCGATGCCGCGCAGGAAGCGGGAGACAATGGCTTATTGGTCGCCCCGCTGTTCCAGGTGCCGGAGAAACTTGCCGTTCATTGCCATTCCGCCGGGCTCCCGTCACCGCAAGACGGCGATGCCCTGTGGCGCTGCGGCTCCTGGATCGCAGGCGATTTGGATAATAGCGGGAAAACCGGTTCGTTCAACGCCCTGGATAACCTGCTGGCCGATCTGAAACGGCGCTGGCCATCGCTGCAGTCGATAACCGTGGCCGGTTTTTCCGCCGGCGCCCAGTTCGTGCAGCACTATGTCGGCTTTGCCCATCCGCCAAACGGGGTGCGTCTGCGCTATGTGGTGGCCGATCCCGGCAGCTGGCTCTACTTTGAGAATCTGCGTCCTCAGCCCACAAGCTGGGGAAGCTGCGGCAGTGAAAAAACCTGTCGATTCCGTTGGCAAACGGTGAATGGCGGCCAGTGCCCACAGGCTAACCAGTGGAAATACGGTCTGGAAGCGCTTCCCGCTCATCTGCAACGCACCGCAGACACGGCACGCCGGCGTTACGCCGCCGCCGATATCACCTATCTGGCCGCCGCCGAGGATACCGGCACCACGCCGGGCGCCTACTATCGGATACTCGACAAATCCTGCGCCGCCCAGCTGCAGGGCCCCTATCGATTGCAGCGCGCCCTGGCCTATGCCGACTACGATCGGCGTTACCTGGCGCCGAAGAAGCCGCATCGGTTAACGATCGTTCCCGGCTGCGGGCACAACGGCGCCTGCGTCTTTCCCGCCCCGGCGGCCAGGCAGGCGCTTTTCCCGATTAATGCAGACTAATAATAACGGTAATGAAATAAACCATTGCCGATAAATCGGGCAATATCGCCGATAAAGCACTGGTAATGCCGTTATTATTATGACTTAACATATTGCTATCACTTTTAATTCAAAATGATAATAATAAATCAACATAAAGCTGTTTCAGCGCAAATTTTAGGGGCATATACTTTTCTCACTACGAGGAGGTAGTTATGTTACGCGACCATTTAAAAATAAACGCCAGCGATACGCTGGAAAAAATCAGCAATATCCATTTGCAAAACCAGGGGCAGGAAGAGATCAGTGAATTCGTGGTAAAAAACGCCGCTGGCCTGCAGATTGGCAAGGTCTCCGTCCACGATCGTTTCAGCACTCGCCGCTCTTATCCCACCAGCTATCGCATCACCCAAACCGACATGAGCGGCCGTGTGGTGGTGGATGCCATGCGGGACTGTCTATAAGCGTAACCGCTCTCTGAAATAGCAAAAAAATAATGTGATGATGGCAACCCTGTTTATTATTAAACGGGGTTTATCGCGTGGATAAATTAATTACCTTCTTCATTTAACCGTCAATAAAAATAAATCCCCCGCGTTATGCGGGGGTGAAAAATAAGCCCAATCAGTGTTTGATAATATACATCGTTTGGCTATAGGCCACGTCTTCCGGATTGGTGATCGGGTAGCCTTTTACCCACGGTTTGATCAGGCGGCCGTTGGTGTACTGGTAAATCGGCGCGATCGGTGCCTGATCGGCAATGATTTGCTCCATCTTGTTGTAATCGGCGGTCACCGCCGCCGGGTTGGTTTCCCGCCCCGCCTGCGCCAGCAGCTTGTCGTAGTCCGCGTTCTTGAACTTGGCAATGTTGCCGCTGTGGGTAGAGGTCAACAGCGACAGGAAGGTCGACGCCTCGTTATAGTCACCTACCCAGGAGGCGCGGATCACGTCGAAATTACCGGTATTACGGCTGTCGATATAGGTTTTCCACTCCTGGTTTTGCAGCTTGACGTCAATGCCGAGCTTTTTCTTCCACATTGAAGCCACGGCGATGGCGATCTTCTGGTGGCTTTCCGAGGTGTTATACAACAGCGTCAGCTTCAGCGGGTTGTTCGGGCCGTAACCGGCCGCCTGCAACAACGCCTTGGCCTGCGCATCCAGCTCCGCCTGCGATTGCTGTTGCAGCAAACTCGCCTCCGGTTTGAACCCGGCAGTCACGTCCGGCGTGAAGTGATAGGCCGGTTTTTCGCCGGTGCCCAGCACTTTTTCCGCGATAATCTTGCGATCGATGGCGTAGGACAAGGCCTGGCGCACCCGCACGTCGTTGGTCGGCGCGCGCTGGGTGTTGAACGCGTAGTAATAGGTGCCGAGCTGATCCGGCGTGTACACCTGCCCCGGAATATCTTTCAGCAGCTTCTGATACATGTTTTTCGGGAAGGATTCGGTGATGTCAATATCGCCCGCCAGGTAACGCTTGGTGGCGTTGGATTCCTGATTGATCGGCACGAAGGTCACTTTGGTCAGCACGGTTTGCGCATGATCCCAGTAATGATCGTTAGGCGTCAGCACCAGCTTCTCGTTCACCACCCGCTCTTGCAGTTTGAACGCGCCGTTGCCCACCAGATTGCCGACCTTGGTCCAGTCGTTGCCGTATTTTTCCACCACCGCCTTATTCACCGGGAACAGGCTGAAGTTAGCCGTCAGGCTGACGAAGTACGGCACCGGCTTGTCCAGCTGTACTTTAAGCGTATAGTCGTCCGGCGCCGACACACCCAAGCGATCGGCCGGCAGTTTGCCGCTGATGATCTGCTCGGCGTTCTGGATCCCCGCTAACTGCGCGAACCAGGCAAACGGCGACAGGTTTTTCGGTTCGACCAGCCGCTGCCAGCTGTAGACGAAATCCTTCGCCGTGACAGGGTCACCGTTTGACCACCGCGCATCTTTGCGCAGATGGAAAATATAAGTCTGGTTATCGCTGGTCTGCCAGCGCGTGGCGACGCCGGGGATCACTTTCCCATTGGCGTCCTGATTGACCAGCCCTTCGAACAGGTCGCGCGCCAGCTGGGCCTCCGGCAGGCCTACCGCTTTAATCGGATCGAGCGAGGCCGGTTCGTCTTTAATGTGGCGCACGATTTCCTGTTTGGCCGCCAACGCGGTGCCCGGGGGAACCTGCGCCGCCATAGCGCTGCTCATACAGGCGCCGATCGCCGCCGCGCAAAGCGCCAAACGAAAACCCCGTTGCATTTTTCTTCCCGTCATTATGATTTACCCCCGTTAACCATCTGAATTTTTTATCATATAGCACAAGATCCGTCCGGCCTAGCGCTCACGGCCGAGAAGTTGCAAAAAGTGCGATTCAGGCAATAAAAAACCCGTGCGGCGCAGGGCGGCACGGGCGGTGTTTGCAGCGGCGACCGTCAGTCGTACAGGTGGATGCTGTTGATGCGGTAGCTGAACTCTTCACCCTCTTCTTCATCGAACACGGTGAAAAAGCCTTTCTCGGCCAGCGGACGGGCCGAGATATCGGTTTTTTGCAGCTGGCGCGCGTCGGCGTCGTCGTAGCCGTAGTCGAGGTAGAAGACATCTTTTTGGTAATCGATATGCAGGGTGAACGGATAGTTCGATTCGTCCCCGCGCCCGTCGTCATTTTTCACCACGCCGAACCATTCCCCCTGACGGATCTGGTTTTCAGCATCCACGCCGCACAGCAGCGTGATGGTGTCATTTTCATTTTCGCTATAGCTGGCGATGATTCTGGCTACTGGCATGTTAAATCCTCTTGCGGGTGATTGGCTTAGCTCTGCCGTTAGTATAACAACAGCGTCAGGCCAGGTGCGGTTTAATTGGCGTTTTCACCGCCGCGGCGTCACAGATTGCGCAAACGTCGCACAATTGCGATGGGAAAGATGCCTCAAAGCGTAATACACTGAATAAAATGACAATGACTCTCGACCTTTAATCCAGGGACAACACCATGACCGAACATCGACCACGCAGTGAACGTGGCCAGTTGGCCATCGCAGGAGAGAACTACGGCAGCTCGCTGCTGGGCGCGCCGCTGCTCTATTTCCCGGCGGCGATCAGCGGCCCGGAGACCGGGCTTATCATCGCCGGCACCCACGGCGATGAGAGCGCCGCCATCGTGACCCTGTCTTGCGCGCTGCGCAGCATCGCCCCCGAACGACTGCGTCACCACGTGGTGCTGGCGGTCAACCCCGACGGCTGTCAGCTGGGGCTGCGCGCCAATGCCAACGGCGTCGATCTGAATCGCAACTTCCCGGCCGCCAACTGGCGCTCCGGCGATACCGTCTACCGCTGGAACAGCGCGGCGCCGGTGCGCGACGTCAAGCTCTCCACCGGTGGGCGCCCCGGTTCCGAACCGGAAACCCAGGCGCTGTGTCATCTGATCCATCGTCTGAAGCCGCACTGGGTGGTGTCGTTCCACGAACCGCTGGCCTGCATCGAAGATCCCGCCAGCTCGCGGCTCGGCGTTTGGCTGTCGCACAAGTTCGAACTGCCGCTGGTGACCAGCGTCGGCTATGAAACGCCCGGTTCGTTCGGCAGCTGGTGCGCAGATCTGTCGCTACCGTGCATCACCGCCGAATTCCCGCCGATCTCCGCCGATGCCGCCAGCGAGCGCTACATCGACGCGATGATCGAGCTGCTGACCTACCCGAATTAATCCCTACGGGGCGATATCGACGATCGCCCCGCATTCGAACGCCAGACCCGGTTCGACGTCCCGCGCCAGCCAGGTCGGGCCGTCCAGATCGACGAAGCGCGCCGCCGGCGCCAGCGGCAAGGCGGCGGATATCGCCCGTGACGTGCACAACATGCAGCCGAGCATGATGGCGAACCCTTGTTCGCGCGCGGCCTGCGCCAGCGCCAGCGCCTCGGTCAAGCCGCCGGTTTTGTCCAGTTTGATATTGACCATCTGATAGCGTTGCGCCAGCCGCGGCAGATCGGCACGGGTGTGGCAGCTCTCATCGGCGCAGATCGGCAGCGGATGGATAAAGTGCTCCAACGCAGCGTCGTCACCGGCCGGCAGCGGCTGCTCCAGCATCGCCACGCCGAGATCGGCCAGTAGCTGGCAGCGCGCCGCCAGCCCTTCCGCCTGCCAGGACTCATTGGCGTCGACGATCAGCGTCGCCTGCGGTACCGCGGCGCGGATCGCTACCAATCGTTCGCTGATATAGTGATCGTCGAGTTTGATCTTCAGCAGCGTGGCGCCCTGCTGCTCCAGTTCACGCGCGGCGAAGGCCATCGCTTCCGGCGTGCCGATGCTGACGGTCTGCGCCATACGGATATGCGCCGGGGCCGTCACACCGCTGCGCTGCCACAGGCTCTGCCCGTGCAGGCGACACTCCAGATCCCACAGCGCCGAATCCAGCGCGTTGCGGGCGGCGCCCGCCGGCATCTGCACCAGCAGCTGTTCGCGGGTCATGCCTTGTGCGATCGCCGGCGCCATCTCTGCCAGCTGTGCCATCACCGATTCCTCGCTCTCGCCGTAACGCGGGTACGGCGTACATTCACCGGTGCCGCGCACGCCCTGCTGTTCGATTTCGACCACCACCACCCGGGCTTCGGTGCGGCTGCCGCGCGCAATCACGAAGGCAGTATGCAGCGGCCAGGCTTCCGGGTAAAAACGCATGTCTCTCATAACGGCTCCTGAGCGAAAACTGCGCATTCAGCCAGGCTGATGCGCCGGTGATGTTTTATAGAACAGCCTAATATATACAACTATTTAGCAAACTTTGATATCCAATCCGCCCCGGTTGTCATAAACTGGCGCCAGGGTGTGAACCTGATGTTAAATGCCGTTGCCGGCGCGCCGTTTCATCAGGTTCATACCCTTTGTATAAACACCTGTAAAAGGAATCTAGCAATGACTCAGACAGTACATTTTCAAGGCAATCCGGTCAGCGTAGCAGGCAAACTGCCACAGCAGGGCGAACAGGCCAAGGCCTTCTCGCTGGTTGCCAAAGACCTGTCAGACGTGGCGCTGAGCAGCTTCGCGGGTAAACGCAAAGTCCTGAACATCTTCCCAAGCATCGATACCGGCGTCTGCGCGACGTCGGTGCGTAAATTCAACCAGCTGGCCAGCGGCCTGGATAACACCGTGGTGCTGTGCATCTCCGCCGATCTGCCGTTCGCGCAGTCTCGCTTCTGCGGCGCGGAAGGCCTGAGCAACGTGGTTACCCTGTCTACCCTGCGCGGCGCCGAGTTCAAGCAGGCGTACGGCGTCGAAATCGCCGAAGGCCCGTTGGCAGGCCTGACCGCGCGTGCGGTCGTGGTGCTGGATGGCCAGGACAACGTGCTGTACAGCGAGCTGGTGAACGAAATCACCACCGAGCCTGACTACGACGCGGCGCTGGCTGCGCTGAAATAACAAAGCCGGCGAACGCCGGCTTTGGATACCCATTAAAGGCGCCGCAAGGCGCCTTTCTTATTCTTCGCCCTCAGCGCCGCCTTTGCGGCTGCTCAGGCCATACTCGCGCAGCTTGTTGGCGATGGCGGTATGGGAAACGCCCAGCCGCTTCGCCAGCTTGCGGGTGCTGGGATAGGTGCGATACAGGCGCGTCAGCACCGAGCGTTCGAAACGCTTGCTGATGTCGTCCAGCGAACCGTCCAGCACCTCGTCGCCCAGCGACATCTCCACCTCAAACTCCGGCAACACGATATCCTGTGGCCGCAGTTCGTAGCCTTCGGTTTGCGTCAGCGCGCGGTAGATAGCGTTTTTCAGCTGACGCACGTTGCCCGGCCAGCCGTACTTGCTGAGGAAGCCGCCCAGATCGTTCGCCAGCTTGGGCCGCGCCACGCCCTGCTCATCGGCGAAACGCGCCACGAACAGCTCGGTCAACGGCATGATGTCCTGCGGACGTTCGCGCAGCGGCGGGATGGTGATGGTCAGTACGTTGAGGCGATAATAGAGATCTTCGCGGAATTCGCCGCGCTGCACCAGCTCGGTAAGGTTTTTCTGGGTGGCGCAGATCACGCGCACGTCGACGTGCACCTCATGCTCTTCGCCAACGCGGCGGAACGTGCCGTCGTTGAGAAAACGCAGCAGCTTGGTCTGCATACGCGGCGACATTTCGCCGATCTCATCCAGCAGCACCGAACCGCCGTTGGCCTGCTCGAAGAAGCCCTTCTTGCCTTCCAGCGCGTTGGGATAAGCGCCCGGCGCATGGCCGAACAGTTCGCTCTCCACCACGTCATCCGGCAGCGCGGCGCAGTTCAGCGCCAGGAACGGCTGTTTGCCACGCGGGCTGCGCAAATGGCAGGCGCGGGCCAGAATATCCTTGCCGGTACCGGTATCGCCGACGATCAGCAGCGGCGCATCGAGCATCGCCAGCTTGCGCGCCTGCTCCAGCACGTGACGCATCTTGGCGCTCACCGCCACGATGTGGTCGAATTCGGTATCGTCGTTCACCGACAGATTTTGCAGTTGGCGGCCCATACGCGCGGTGGACTTCAGCATCACCACCGCGCCGACCGCGGCCGCCTGCTGCTGTTCGTCTTCCAGATAGATAGGCGTGATGTCCATCAGGAAGTCCTGGCTGCGGATCACCACCCGCTCGGCGTGCGGCGCCGTATGCTCGCTCTCCAGCCAACGGCTGAAGTTATAGCCGCCGATCAGCGCCCCGGCGGTCTGGTTGCGGATCTTGTCTTCGTTCAGGCTGAACAGCGCCTGCGCCGCCGGGTTGGCCAGCTCGACCTTGCCCTTCATGTCGATAGAGAACACCGGTTCCGGCATCGATTCCAGCAGCGCACGCAGCGCGCGATGTTCGCGTTCGGAAGGCATAAAGCTGACGGTGCGCACGTCTGTCACGCCGGCGATGCGGCGGATCTCCGCCATCAGCGCGCGGAAAGTATCGAAATCCAGCTGGGAGAAATTGAGGTAAATGCGGCCGATGGGATCGATTTCGATGCCACGTAAGTCAATGCTGCGCGATACCAAAAGATCGAGTAATTCTCGAGTGAGACCGAGGCGGTCTTCGCAAAATACTTCCAAACGCATCAGTGTTGGCCTTATCTCTGCAGGTGCGGGGATCGTTGACGATGATGATACTCCCTCGCACCGGGCGGTAGAAGCGATCTGTCAGCAAAAGTTGACAGAACTCTGATTTATTGCCGTGGTTGCTGATTTTAAACGCAAGCGGATAACAGTATCGGCGTCATTTTAGCCTACAAACAGAGAGTTATCACAACCAGAATTAATTTTGCAGAGATTTATCACGCAATCACAGGGGGATCGACTGTCGTCAAGTCTCGATTACGTCCGGCGTCGGTGCCGTTGAGAAAACGGCGCTCCTGGGAGCGCCGTCGCGGGGTTATTTGGCCTTGCCGTCGCTCTTTTTCAGCGTGTCTTTCAACTGGCCGATCAGCTGGCTGCGGAAATCGCCAAGCTTCGGTTTTTCCCCTTCCAGCCACGGCAGCGGGCGACACAGCTCCATCGCCTTGATGCCCAACCGCGCGGTCAACAACCCCGCGCCGATGCCCTGCGCCGCGCGCGCCGACAGCCGCGCCGCCAGATCCTGCGACATCCAGTCCATGCCCACTTCACGCACCAGTTCAGAGGCGCCGGCGAAGGC
Organism: Serratia bockelmannii; assembly: GCF_051803255.1. Lineage (NCBI taxonomy): Bacteria > Pseudomonadati > Pseudomonadota > Gammaproteobacteria > Enterobacterales > Yersiniaceae > Serratia > Serratia bockelmannii. Next base: position 2,705,589 of record NZ_CP196512.1, read on the forward strand.
GATGTTGAGCAGCACCAGCCGGAACAGACGAATGCGGCTGAAGTAACCCAGTTCGATGCCGTACAGCGCCGCGATGCGGTTAATCAAACGGATGTTGCGCCAGGCGATAAACGCCATATCCACCAGCGCCAACGGGCTGACGGCAATCATCAGCGTCGATTCGGCGGCGGAGCGGCTGATTTCGCGCCGCGCCTGGTTGTCGAGCACTGGCTGTACCAGCTTGGCGTACAGCTCCACCACTTCACGGTCATTTTGGGTTTCATGCAACGAGGCCTGCCAGCGCTGCAACGCCGGATGCCCCTGATCCAGCCCGGCCTGACGCGCCAGCTTCTCGCAGAATTCGCGCCCTTGCCCCAGCCCGTGGCTGTGCAACAGCTCGCGCGCCACGTCGCGCTCTTCCGCGCGCTGGCGCAGCCGATACAAACGCCGCCATTCGGTGACCACCGAACCGACGCCGGCGAACACGATCAGGCCGCCGGCCACGCCGCCGCCCATGGCGATCCAGTCCTGTTGCACCCAAGCGGTATGCACCCACAGCACGCCCTGCGCCACCACGCTGACGCCGAACAGCGCCAGCCCGGCAGTGACCATTTTGCGCCACAGGCTGCGTTTAGGTTTCAGCGCGGCGTTGATGATGCCTTCGGCGCGCCCTTCTTCCTCTTCCTGCTGCAGTTCCGGCGCCGCCGGGAAAAAGCTTTCTGCCTGTTCGGCATCGAAAGCGACGCCGGCGCGCAACGCCGGCTCCTGCGGCGGCTGCAGCGGCTCGTCAAAATCGATACGCGGTTTGATCGGCTCGCTCATCGCAATTTGTCTCCCAATAAAAACTCCATCACCGCATCCAGACGGATATGCGGCAACGGGCTGTCCACGCTCATGGCGCGCGGACGAAACTCATCGAAGTGGAACCCCTGGTTCTGCCAGAACGCCGGTCCCGGCAGGCGGGCGGGCACTTCGCCGGGGAACACCGTCAGCGGCGCGCCGTCGCTCAGGCGGTTGCCCTTCAATGCCGGAATGCGTTGCCCCTGGTGATCGACGATGCCGCTCTCGGTCGCCTGCACCGAGGCCAGGCCGACGCAATCCATGCTAATGCCCTCGAACGCCGCGTTCTGCCACGCCTCTTGCACCAGCTGCTGCAGCAATGACACCAGATTGGCGTGCTGATCGGCGGTGATATGGTCCGCCTTGGTGGCGGCGAACATCAGTTTGTCGATGGTCGGCGAGAACAAGCGGCGAAACAGCGTGCGCTTGCCGTAATGGAAGCTCTGCATCAGTTGGGTCAACGCCAGGCGCATGTCGTTGAACGCCTGCGGGCCGCTGTTGAGCGGCTGCAGGCAGTCAACCAGCACGATTTGACGATCGAAACGAACGAAGTGTTCTTTGTAGAAGTTTTTGACGATCGACTGGCAGTAGTAGTTGAAGCGAGCGCGCAACATGCCGATGTTGGTGTGTTTGTCGGCCTGCGCCAGCTTCGATTCGCCGATCGCGGCCACGTCGGGCCACGGGAAAAACTGCAGCGCCGGCGCGCCGGCCATGTCGCCCGGCAGCACGAAACGCCCCGGCTGAATGAAGTGCAGCCCTTCGCTTTTGCAGCGCAACAGATAATCGGTGTAGGCCTGGGCGATCGCCGCCAGCCGGTTTTCGTCGGCCGGGGCCAGCGGATCGCAGGCCTTGCACAGTTCAAGCCAGGGCTTGGCCCATTCGGCGCGTTCGCCCTGCAGCAGCCCGGTCATCTGGCGCGACCAGGCCAGGTAATCCTGTTCGAGCATCGGCAGATCCAGCAACCATTCGCCCGGATAATCGACGATCTCCAGGTACAGCGTGGAGGTGTCTTTGAAGTGCCGCAGCAGCGAATCGTTGGAGCGGTAACGCAGCGCCAGCCGGATTTCGCTGACCCCGCGCGTCGGCGTCGGCCAGGCCGGCGGCGTGCCGTACAGCTGCGCCAGCCCTTCGTCATAGGTGAAACGCTGGATGCCGAGATCGCGTTGCGGGATGCGTTTGACGCCCAGCAGGCGCTCTTCGCGCACCGGTGAAAACAGCGGCATGCGCGCGCCGCTGTGCACATGCAGCAGTTGGTTGACGAAGGCGGTGATAAAGGCGGTTTTGCCGCTGCGACTCAGGCCGGTCACCGCCAGGCGCAGATGGCGATCCATTCCGCGGTTGACCAGCGAGGTTAACTCATTTTGCAGTCGTTTCATTGCTCTCCTTGACGTAACGCCCGAATGCCTTGTTCAGGCCTTTACGGAACAGCGGTTCCAACACCAGCGCCAGCACGACGCGCACCGGTTTACGGCCGACGGTTTTCAGCAGCCAGCCGGCGGCGCCCGCCGGGCCATAGTTCAATAACGCTATGATGATGACTTTAGCCAATGTCTTCAACATTGCCGCCGCTCCTCGTTTAAATCCACCCGTTCTGGCGGTGTTTGCAACATCGATTTTATTCATGACAATGCCCTCCGGCACAAGAGATTAAGGTTACATTCAACGGGATAACGGCGGCGAAGATGCCCGGCCTGCGCAGGCCGGGTATCGCAAGAAGGGTTACAGCTTGCGGAAACGGCTCTGTACGCCGAAGGTATCGGACGTCACGTAGCGCTCGACCTGACGCAGCTGCTGCTCGCCGCTGCCCAACTCATACTCCAGCTGATCGAGCAGCTGGCGCGGCGTCTTCTGATGCTCGCCTTCGAAACGGCTGGCCGGCGCTTCATCCAACACGAACACCAGCGCGATATAGGCCACCAGCGTGAAGAAGAACAGCCCGAAGAACAGCGACAGCACCACCATCACGCGGATCAGTCGCACCGGTACGTCGAAATAGTGCGCCAAACCGGCGCAGACGCCTTTCACCATGCCTTCTTCGGGAACGCGATAAAGCTTTTTACTGCCCAGCGTCGTGCTCATCAGGACTGTCTCCAGTTCGGGTGTTCCGCATCGAGGATCTCTTCCAGCGCCTGAATGCGTTCACGCATGCGTTTGGCATCTTCCGCCAGCTGCGCCAGGCGCTGCATTTCTTGCTGACTCAGCTGTATGCCGGTCTGTTGCCGATTGCTGTAATGCAGCCAAAGCCAAATCGGCGCGACAAACAGCACGAAAATTGTCAGCGGAATGGCAAGTAATAAAGCACTCATTGTTGTTCCTTCTTATCGGATCCTGGATAGGCGGCCACCTCCGGCGTGTGGCCGCGGCTCGCCTTACTCGGAGCGGTTCATTTTGGCTTTCAGCGCCGCCAGCTGCTCACTGATGGCGTCGTCGGCTTTCAGCTCGGCAAACTCCTGGTCCAGCGACTTCTTTTTACCAATGCTGATGCTTTCCGCTTCGGCTTCCATATGGTCGATGCGACGTTCGAACTGTTCGAAACGCGCCATCGCCTCATCCAGCTTGCCGCTGTCGAGCTGGCGGCGCACGTCACGAGAAGAAGATGCGGCCTGATGACGCAGCGCCAACGCCTGCTGCCGCGCACGGGTTTCGGTCAGCTTGTTTTCCAGCTCGCCGATTTCGCTCTTCATGCGCGCCAGCGTTTCTTCTACGGTCGCCACTTCCTGCGTCAGCGTAGCGATCAGATCGGCCACTTTTTGTTTTTCGATCAGCGCCGCACGGGCCAAGTCTTCTTTATCTTTGCGCAGCGCCAGTTCGGCTTTTTCCTGCCAGTCACTGACCTGGTTTTCACCCTGCTCGATGCGACGCAGCAGCTGCTTTTTCTCCGCCAGCGCACGCGCCGACGTAGAGCGAACTTCAACCAGCGTGTCTTCCATCTCTTGGATCATCAACCGCACCAGCTTCTGCGGATCTTCCGCCTTGTCCAGCAGGGTGTTGATGTTGGCGTTCACGATGTCGGCAAAACGAGAAAAAATACCCATAATTCACTTCCTCTTGGTTCTGATGGCGTCTGAAGCGCCGCGTTAAGTCGTACAGCTTGCCCAAAGAGACAATCAAAACCCGTGCCAACTTTTATTTCATTGAAAAACAACAACTCTTTATTTTTGACTCTCTGCGCGCTTGCTGTAGAGTGATTATTTTCACCAAACATTGGCGAATTTCATCATGAACGAACAGCCAGAGAATTTGTTGGGCGAAGCAAACGCCTTTGTCGAAGTCTTGGAGCAAGTCTCCCAGGTGGCAAAGCTGAACAAGCCGGTGCTGGTGATCGGCGAACGCGGCACCGGCAAGGAGTTGATCGCCCACCGTCTGCACTACCTCTCCAACCGTTGGCAAGGGCCGTTCATCTCGCTTAACTGCGCGGCGCTGAATGAAAACCTGCTGGATTCCGAACTGTTCGGCCACGAGGCCGGCGCGTTTACCGGCGCCCAAAAGCGCCATCTGGGCCGCTTCGAACGCGCCGACGGCGGTACGCTGTTCCTCGATGAGCTGGCGACCGCACCGATGCTGGTGCAGGAGAAATTGCTGCGGGTGATCGAATACGGCCAGCTGGAACGCGTGGGCGGCAGCCAGCCGCTGCGGGTGGATGTGCGCCTGGTGTGCGCCACCAACGACGATCTGCCGGCGCTGGCGGCGGCGGGCAAATTCCGCGCCGATCTGCTAGATCGGCTGGCGTTCGACGTGGTGCAACTGCCGCCACTGCGCCAACGGCGGCCCGATATCATGCTGTTGGCCGAGCATTTCGCCATTCAAATGTGCCGCGAGCTGGCGCTGCCGCTGTTTCCCGGCTTTACCGAACGTGCCAGGCAAACGTTGCTCGAGTATGGCTGGCCGGGCAACGTGCGCGAACTGAAAAACGTGGTGGAGCGTTCAGTCTATCGTCACGGCGACAGCGACAGCCCGCTGGATGAGATCGTCATCAACCCCTTTGCGCCACGCGAGGCCACGCCGGTCGCGCCCATTCCTGAAGACGCCGGCGCGTTACCGCCGCTGCCGTTGGATTTGAAACTCTGGCAGCTGGAGCAGGAGAAGGCATTGATCGAAGCGGCGCTGCAGCAAGGGCGGTTCAATCAGCGCAAGGCGGCGCAGCTGCTGGGGCTCACCTATCATCAGCTGCGCGGTATGCTGAAAAAGCATGCGCTGCTGCAAAACGGCGAAGCGGACGAGGAATAACAGGCAAAAAAAAAGCCAGCACCCGAGCTGGCTTAAAAAACACTGGAAGCAATGTGAGCAATGTCGTGCCTTCCACATCAGAGCCGCAAACTGTGGCCTTCCGTGAACTGCCAGGCGATGATAATAGTTATCAGTATCGTCTGTAAAGCACTTTGTTGAGAATTTTTCTCATTTCCACACGAAGATTGCGCAATTACCACTCAGGGAACGGGTCTGCCATGTCCAGCCAATAGTCCACGCCGGCGGCCATTTCATCGTCGCTCAACAGGCAGTCGTCCAGCAGACGCACGATCGTCGCCTGCTGCAAATGCTGCCCGATAAACACCAGCTCCTGGCGCATGTCGCCGAACGGTTCCACCCATTTCTCCTGAATATGCGCCCGCGTTTCGGGATCCTGTGGCCAGTTGTCTTGCGGGATGGCGCGCCAAAAGGTGCCCGCGAGGCCATAATGGGCGATGCCGCCCGCCTGGCTCCACTGCCCGGCCTGCCGCGGCCGCGTCGCCAGCCAGAAGAAGCCTTTCGACCGCAGCAGCTTGCCGCCGCCCCAGTCGCCGTTGATCACGCGGTAGAACTTGTCCGGCGCAAACGGCCGCCGCGCCTGATAGACAAAGCTGCTGATGCCGTAGCTTTCCGTTTCCGGCACATGTTCACCGCGCAGCTCCTTCAGCCAGCCGGGCGCCTGCTGAGCCTTTTCAAAGCTGAAGCTGCCGGTATTCAGCACCGCCTCCAGCGGCAGTTTGCCCGGCGCAATCGGCACAATGTGGGCGTCGGGATTCAGGCTGGCCAGCAGCGCCATCACTTCGCCCTGCTGGGTTGGCGTCAACAGATCGGTTTTGCTGACCAGGATCACGTCGCAGAATTCGATCTGCTCAATCAACAGGTCCGCCACGCTGCGCAGATCGTCCTCGCCCAGGCTTTGACCGGCCTCCTGAAGGCTTTGCGCCTGCTGATATTGCTGGATGAAATTCACCCCGTCGACCACCGTCACCAGGGTATCCAGCCGGGCGAACTGCGACAGGCTTTCCCCTTCTTCATCCTCGAAAGTAAAGGTTTCCGCCACCGGCAGCGGTTCGGAGATGCCGCTCGATTCGATCAGCAGATAATCGAAGCGCCCGTCCTGCGCCAGCTCGCGCACCGACACCAGCAGGTCTTCGCGCAGCGTACAGCAGATGCAGCCGTTGCTCATCTCCACCAGCTTTTCCTGCTGGCGATCGAGGTGCACTTCATTCTCCACCAGCGCGGCGTCGATATTCACCTCGCTCATGTCGTTGACGATCACCGCCACGCGCATGCCCTGCCGGTTGTTCAGGATGTGGTTCAGCACCGTGGTCTTGCCGGCGCCGAGAAAGCCGGAAAGCACGGTCACGGGAAGTTGTTTCATGAGAGCCTCACTAAAATTCATTGCGTAATGCCTGGTAACCGCGCACCAGCTCGACGTTGGTGGCGGCCACTTCTTCCGAAAACTGCAGCGCGCCGCGGTCGACCTGGCGATAGCGCGACAGGTCGCTGTCCGGCCCCACGCGTTCGGTCGAGGGGATATAGCGGTTTTCCGGCAGCGTCACGCCATCCACCACCGCGTTATAACGCACCACGCAGCCGGACTGGATGTGGCAGTTGAACAGCACGCTGTTGAAACCGATAAACACCCGATCGTCGATGCGACACGGGCCGTGAACGATGGCGCGGTGGGCGATAGAGCTGTAACGGCCAATGGTGACCGCCGCCCCGCTCTTGGAATGGATCACCACACCGTCCTGAATATTGGAGTGCGAGCCGATGACGATAGGTTCCATGTCGCCGGCGGCGTTCAACTCGTCGGCGCGAATTACCGCATACGGCCCGACGTAGACGAAATCTTCGACGATCACCCGGCCGCAAATAATGGCGGTGGGATCGATGTAGGCCAGCGGCGAGACCTGCGGCAGATGGCCGCTGGGATTTTTACGCAGCATGGTGTTCTCCCCGCCAGCTCAGCTCCGCCACCGCATTGTGGGCATGCAGGCTCTCCTGATGCTCGACGCGCAGCGAAAAAGCGCGGTAGTCGCACTGGCTGCGCAGCATGCCATACAGACGGCGCGCCGCGTCCTCGCAAAACATCAGGTTCTGACCGTTGGCTAATGCGAAGGCCTGCTCGTCGCGGCGTTTCACCAGCGTTTGTACCGGCGTGCCCAGCGCGTGTTCGATGCGGTCAATCAGTTTCACCGGTTCGAACGCCCGTTCATTCTCGGGCGTCACGGTGATCCAGGCCCAGCTGCGTTGGCTGTGGGGCGTGGCCGGCATACCTTGCTCCAGCAGCCACTCGCTCACCTGGCGTTGGCTGACCCGCTCTGCCGCCTGTTCAAAATCAAACTGAAACTGTTGCTGCGCCAGCTGACGGCTAAGCGCCGCCGAACTCGGGCAGGTAGAGGAATAAGGCACGCCGACGGTCAGCGCCAGCGTCAGCGTGTCTGCCAGGGTGGCCTCGATGCGCAGCGGGTAAGCCTTCCAGCCACGCTGTGGCGACAGCAGCGCCGGACGTGACAGCAACAGCTCGCCGCTGATCGACAAGCTGGCGCGATCGCTGTGTTCTGGCTGCGAATCCAGAAAGGCCTGCAGCGTCCGGCCGATGCGCTGCGCCGTCAGCTCGCCCTGCGTCAATTCGTCCAGCGCCAGATACAGCCGCGACATGTGAATACCGCGTTCGCCCGCCGCTTCGGCGCGCAGGTTGATGCCGGCGTCGACCTTCGCCATCAATGGCTTGCCAGCCAGTTCCAGCGGCAGCGCGATCCCTTGCATCCCGACCCAATCGAGCCCGACATCACTCATTTCGCCGCGCCATGCCTGAGCGTCCGGCAGCGAACGGCGTGGTGGAAGTGCAACTTCGTTCATACATCCCCTTGCGTTATTGTGACTTTGCCGGGGAACGGTAACACGGTTTTGTTATATTATAACATAACATGAAAAACTTTTTTCTTGCCGCTGAACGGCCTGATTAATCAAGTCGCAGAAAACTCAGCGATTTTGTTCAATGGATTGGGCTGCTGGTCAGAGTACGATACACTAACGCTATTGCTGATTAACCCATGAGCCTCTATGCGTGGTTTACCCTTTTGGATACTGTCGTTGTGCCTGACGGGCTCTGCCCTGGCCGCGACAACACCGCCCGTGCCCAGCGCGGCGCCGCTGCCGGACATTCGCCAGAGCGGCTTTGTTTATTGCGTCAGCGGCATACTGAATACCTTCAACCCGCAAATGGCCAGCAGCGGCCTGACGGTGGATACCCTGGCCGCCCAGCTGTACGATCGCCTGCTGGACGTCGACCCGTACACCTACCGGCTGATCCCCGAACTGGCGCAAAGCTGGGAGGTGCTGGACAACGGCGCCACCTACCGCTTCCATCTGCGCAAGGACGTGCCGTTCCAGACCACCGCCTGGTTTACGCCCACCCGCAAGATGAACGCCGACGACGTGGTGTTCAGCTTCGCGCGCGTATTTGACCAAAAACACCCGTATCACGACGTCAACGGTGGCGAATACCCCTATTTCGACAGCCTGCAGTTCGGCGATTCGGTGCAGAGCGTGAGAAAGCTCGACGACTACACGGTGGAGATTCGCCTACAGTCACCGGACGCCTCGTTCCTGTGGCACCTGGCGACCCACTACGCGCCGGTGCTGTCCGCCGAATACGCCGACACGCTGACGCGCCAAGGCCATCAGGAGCTGATCGACCGCGAGCCGGTCGGCAGCGGCCCGTTCCTGCTCAACGAATACCGCTCGGGGCAATATATTCGCCTGGCACGCAACGCCGCCTACTGGAAAGGCCTGCCGCGCATGCCGCAGGTGGTGATCGATCTGGGCGCCGGCGGCACCGGCCGCCTCTCCAAGCTGCTGACCGGCGAGTGCGACGTACTGGCTTATCCGGCGGCCAGCCAGCTGTCGATCCTGCGCGACGATCCGCGCCTGCGCCTGACGCTGCGCCCTGGGATGAACATCGCTTATCTGGCGTTCAACACCCGCAAACCGCCGCTCGACAACCTCAATGTGCGCCAGGCGATTTCGCTGGCGATCAACAACCAACGATTGATGCAGTCGATCTATTACGGCACGGCGGAAACCGCCGCCTCAATCTTGCCGCGCGCCTCCTGGGCCTATGACAACGACGCGCACGTCACCGAGTACGATCCGGCCAAATCGCGCGAGATGCTGCGGCAGGCCGGCGTCGGCCAGCTGAACCTGAAGCTGTGGGTGCCGACCGCCTCGCAGTCTTACAACCCGAGCCCGCTGAAAACCGCCGAGCTGATCCAGGCCGATCTCGGCCAGGTGGGCATCAACGTCACCATCGTGCCGGTAGAAGGCCGTTTCCAAGAGGCGCGCCTGATGGAAATGAACCACGATCTGACCCTGACCGGCTGGGCCACCGACAGCAACGACCCGGACAGCTTCTTCCGGCCGCTGCTGAGCTGCGCGGCAATCCGTTCGCAAACCAACTATGCTCACTGGTGTGACCCAGGCTTCGACGAGGTGCTGCAGAACGCGCTGTTGTCGCAGCAGCTGTCTCAGCGCATCGACAACTACCGCAAGGCGCAGAAAATCCTCGAGCAGCAACTGCCGGTGCTGCCGCTGGCCTCTTCTTTGCGTCTGCAGGCCTACCGCTACGACATCAAGGGATTGGTGCTGAGCCCGTTCGGCAACGCCTCGTTCGCCGGGGTGTACCGTGAATCCGCGCCGGAGGTGAACAAGTGATTATCTTTACCCTGCGCCGCATTCTGCTGCTGCTGATCACGCTGTTCTTCCTGACGCTGGTCAGCTTCAGCCTGAGCTATTTCACGCCGCGCGCGCCGCTGAACGGCGCCGCCCTGCTGGACGCCTATCAGTTCTACTTCGTCAGCCTGCTGCACTGGGACTTCGGCGTCTCCAGCATCAACGGCCAGGCGATCAGCGAACAGCTGCGCGAAGTATTCCCGGCCACCATGGAACTGTGCCTGCTGGCGTTCGCCCTGGCGCTGTTTATCGGCATTCCGCTGGGCATCATCGCCGGCGTGCTGCGCGGCAAGTGGCAGGACACCGCCATCAGCACCTTCGCGCTGCTGGGCTTTTCAATGCCGGTGTTCTGGCTGGCGCTGCTGCTGATGCTGTTCTTCTCGCTGCATCTCGGCTGGCTGCCGGTTTCCGGCCGTTTCGATCTGCTGTATCAGGTAAAGCCTATCACCGGTTTCGCGCTGATCGACGCCTGGCTGTCGGACTCGCCATACCGCGCCGAGATGATCGGCAGCGCACTGCGTCACATGATCCTGCCGATCGCCGCGCTGGCGGTGGCGCCCACCACCGAAGTGGTGCGCCTGATGCGCATCAGCACCGACGATGTGCTGAGCCAAAACTACATCAAGGCCGCCGCTACCCGCGGCCTGTCGCGCTTCACCATCATTCGCCGCCACGTGTTGCACAATGCGCTGCCGCCAATTGTGCCCAAGCTGGGGCTGCAGTTCTCCACCATGCTCACGCTGGCAATGATCACCGAAGTGGTGTTCAGTTGGCCGGGCCTCGGCCGGTGGCTGATCAACGCCATTCGCCAGCAGGACTATGCGGCAATTTCCGCCGGCGTCATGGTGGTCGGCACGCTGGTGATCACCATTAACGTCCTGGCCGACATTCTGGGTGCGGCAACCAACCCGCTGAAACATAAGGAATGGTATGCCCTTCGATAACGTATACCGCGAGAAAAAGATGCCGAGCCCGCTGCGCTACACCTGGCGGATTTTCTATGGCGACGCGCTGGCGATGATCGGTTTTTACGGGGTGATCGCCCTGCTGCTACTGTCGCTGTTCGGCAGCCTGCTGGCGCCCTACGCGCTGGATCAGCAGTTCCTTGGTTATCAGCTGCTGCCGCCGTCGTGGTCGCGCTATGGCAACGTGTCGTTTTTCCTCGGCACCGACGATCTCGGGCGCGACATCCTCAGCCGCCTGTTGACCGGCACCGCCGCCACCTTCGGCTCCGCGCTGGCGGTGACGCTGGCCGCGGCGTTCTGCGGGGTGATCCTCGGCGTGTTCGCCGGCGTCACCCACGGGCTGCGCTCTGCGGTGCTCAACCACATCCTCGATACCCTGCTGTCGATTCCCTCGCTGCTGCTGGCGATCGTGGTGGTGGCGTTTATCGGCCCCAAACTTGAACACGCCATGCTGGCGGTGTGGCTCGCCTTGTTGCCGCGCATGGTGCGCACTATCTACAGCGCGGTGCACGACGAACTGGAGAAAGAGTACGTGGTGGCGGCCCGGCTTGACGGCGCTTCCACGCTGCAGATCTTGTGGTACGCGGTCATGCCGAACATCGCGGCGGTGTTGGTGACCGAGTTCACCCGCGCGCTGTCGATGGCCATTTTGGATATCGCCGCACTCGGCTTCCTCGATCTCGGCGCGCAGCTGCCTTCGCCGGAATGGGGAGCGATGCTCGGCGATTCGCTCGAGCTGGTGTACGTTGCGCCCTGGACGGTGATGCTGCCCGGCGCGGCCATCCTCGTCAGCGTGCTGCTGGTTAACCTGTTAGGCGACGGTATGCGCCGCGCAATCAATGCCGGGGTGGAATAATGCCGTTACTCGATATCCGCAATCTGACGATTGAATTTATGACCGCCGAAGGGCCGGTCAAGGCGGTCGATCGCGTCAGCATGACGCTGACCGAGGGCGAGGTGCGCGGCCTGGTGGGTGAATCGGGCTCCGGCAAGAGCCTGATCGCCAAGGCCATCTGCGGCGTGACCAAAGACAACTGGCGCGTCACCGCCGATCGCTTTCGCTTCGACGACATCGACCTGCTGCAGCTAAGCCCGCGCGAGCGGCGCAGGCTGGTGGGCCACAACGTCTCGATGATCTTCCAGGAGCCGCAGTCCTGTCTCGATCCTTCCGAAAGCATCGGCCGCCAGCTGGCGCAGGCCATCCCAGGCTGGACCTACAAGGGCCGCTGGTGGCAACGCTTCAACTGGCGCAAACGCCGCGCCATCGAACTGCTGCACCGCGTCGGCATCAAGGATCACGACGACATCATGGGCAGCTTCCCGTACGAGCTGACCGAGGGCGAGTGCCAGAAAGTGATGATCGCCATCGCGCTGGCCAACCAGCCGCGCCTGCTGATCGCCGATGAGCCGACCAATGCCATGGAGCCGACCACTCAGGCGCAGATTTTCCGCCTGTTGGCGCGCCTCAACCAGAACAACAATACCACCATTCTGCTGATCAGCCACGACCTGCAGATGATGAGCAAGTGGGCCGACCGGGTGAACGTCTTGTACTGCGGGCAAACGGTGGAGAGCGCCCAGTGCGAAGAGCTGCTGGCGGCGCCGCACCACCCTTATACCCAGGCGCTGATCCGCGCCATGCCGGACTTCGGCCGCTCGCTGCCGCACAAAAGCCGGTTGAACACGCTACCGGGCGCCATTCCTTCGCTGGAACACCTGCCGATCGGCTGCCGCCTGGGGCCGCGCTGCCCTTACGCGCAGAAGAAGTGCATCGAAACGCCGCGCCTGCGCCCGGTCAAAAACCACTTCTTCGCCTGCCACTTCCCGCTGAACATGGAGGAGCAATAACATGGAAACGCTGTTGGAAGTGCGCAACCTGAGCAAAACCTACCGCTACCGCACCGGGCTGTTCCGCCGTCAGCACGTCGAGGCGGTGAAGTCCGTCAGCTTTACCCTGCGTGAAGGTCAGACGCTGGCGGTGATCGGTGAGAACGGCTCTGGCAAATCCACGCTGGCGAAAATGCTCTCCGGCATGGTGGAACCGACCGCCGGCGAACTGCTGATCGACGATCATCCGCTGGCGTTCGGTGATTATCGCTACCGCAGCCAGCGCATTCGTATGATTTTTCAGGATCCGAGCACCTCGCTCAACCCGCGTCAGCGCATCGGCCAGCTGCTGGATGCGCCGCTGCGGTTGAACACCGATCTGGAACCCGCCGAGCGCGAGCAGCGTATCAACCAGACGCTGCGCCAGGTCGGCATGCTGCCGGATCACGCTTACTACTATCCGCACATGCTGGCTTCCGGGCAAAAACAGCGCGTCGCGCTGGCCCGTGCGCTGATCCTGCAGCCGAAGGTGATCGTCGCCGATGAGGCGCTGGCCTCGCTGGACATGTCGATGCGCTCGCAAATCATCAACCTGATGCTGGAACTGCAGGAAAAACACGGCATTTCCTATATCTACGTCACCCAGCACCTCGGCATGATGAAGCATATCAGCGACCAGGTGCTGGTGATGCACGAAGGGGAAATCGTCGAACGCGGCAGCACCGCCGAGGTGTTGGCGGCGCCGCTGCACGAATTGACCAAGCGTCTTATCGCCAGCCACTTCGGCGAGGCGCTGACCGCCGACGCCTGGCGACGCGACGGCGGCCGTTTCTGAGCCCCGTCCTGGCCTGCAACAAACCCGCTGCGGCGGGTTTTTTATTGCTGCGCGCCTCGGTCGCTTAGCGAGAAAATGCACATACAAATTACATTCTTGTTATATATCCTTATATTTTATTCCTTTCAGTTATTGATTAGTCCGTAACATTATTTTATCTCGCCAGGGCGATCGGTGAGGATATCCCCTACGTTGAGCCTCTCATACGACAGGATATCGCACTGATGAACAGCCTTCGCCATCGCCGCCTCGCGCAGTTTCTGCTCACGCTGGCCACCGGTTTCTCTGTTTACGGCCACGCGCTGTACTGCGATGAGCTGCGCTAAATCCGCCTTTCGCCCCGCCTGCGGGCATGTTGCCTCTTTGTCCAACCACCGCTGCCGTACGCAGCGGTGGTTGTTGATCATGATTAAGGATTGACCCTATGGAACGACTCCATCGACAACATAATGCCCAGTGGTATCACGAAACCCAAAGCAGCGTGCGGGGCGATACGCCGTTGGAGCCGCAGGCGGCTACCCTGCGCGATCGTTTTCTGCTGGGGCTGGGTGCCTTCGCCGATGAAGCGTTAAACAGCGCGCTCGGCGCCCGCGCCGGGGTATTCAACGCCTCACTGGCCGGTTACCACGCCCTGTTTCCCGACCAGGTGTCGCTATCACGATACGTGACATTGTCACCCTACGATCGCCTCAGCACCGCACTGACCGTCGCTCAGGTGACCGGCGTGCAGTCCCTCTGTAGCCACTATGCCGCCCGCCTCGCCCCGCTGCACAGCCCGGACGCCTCCCGGGAAAGCAATATCCGGCTCGCCCAGATCACCCAATATGCCCGCCAGCTTGCCAGCCAACCCACGCTGATTTGCCGCAAGGCGCTGCAACAGCTTGTCGACGTCGGGCTGAGCCCTGCGGATATCGTCACCTTTTCGCAAATCATCGGTTTTGTCAGCTATCAGGCGCGTGTGGTAGCTGGCATCGCGGCGTTAGCCGGCCGACCGGCGGTAGTGGTGCCCGGCTTCCCGAATGTCGAAGACGCCGATGGCGTCGCTTTCAGTACCGAAGAATTGAGCTGGACTGCGCGGCTGTCGCCGATCGACACGGAAACCGCCGCCGCCGAACAGCTTGACGTGTTGGATCAGAGCCACCCGCAGGCGCGCGCCGAATCTTATTATCTGCTGTTAGCGCACGATGCCGCCGCACTGCGCGAACGCAACGGCGTGTTCAATGGCATCAATGCCGAAGGGTATGGGTTATCGAGCCGCCTGAAGGCGCTGGCGACACTGGTGGTCTCGCGCATCAACGGCAGCCGTTACTGCGCGGCCACGGTGGCGCATGAAATGCAGGATGACGGATTGGTACAGGCGCTGTTCACCGGGCTGCCTCAGGGATTGGCCTCTACCGAGGATACGGTCAAACGCGCGGTGATCCACACCGCCGCCGAGCTGACGCGCGCACCGGAGAAATTTACCCCGCAGAGCGTGCAGCCGTTGTTCAACAGCGGTCTGAATCAGGCGCAGGCGCTGGAAGTGATCCTCACCGCCGCACTCTACGCCTGGGAAAATCGCCTGCGCCAAACGTTGGGCGATGCAACATCTTCCATCACCGCCGACTGAATACCGCTATGCGGCCTTATTACCGGCCGCAATACGGCGCGTTTTAGACATTCTGCTGACGCAGCCACTCGCTGGCGGCATCGAAGAACTTTTGCGCCAACGGCGTAGCGCGCTCCGCCATATCGACGACCACCGCCGCATGACGCGGCATGGCGCCGATGGCCACCGGACGCCGCTGCAACGCCGGCATCAACGGCGATTGCAGCTGGCCGCGCGGGAACAGTCCGCAGCCCAAACCGACGAAAATACCTTCGAGCAGTTGGAAGATCGACGCGGTCTCAAGCCGCGGGTGCAGCGTCAACCCGGCGTCGCGAAAGTGTTGATCGAGATAGCGGCGGAAATAACGCGTCGGCTCGGCGAGACACAACGGCAAGGCGGCCACCGCCTCCAGCGGCAACGGCGTATCGCCCACCAGCTTCGGGAAATATTGCGGATGAAATACCAGCTCGACGCCGGTTTCCACCAGCGGTTGCGATTGGAAATGCAGCTCCTTCAAGGTCGACAGCTCGAAAAAGCCGATGCCGATGTCGACGGTGTGCGCCGTCAGCGCCTCCAGCAGCTGATCGGCGCTCAGCACCGCCAGCCGGTAATCGAGATGCGGGTAACGTTCGCTGACCGCCTTGAGCATTTCCGATACCGAGATACTGCACTGCGGCACCACGCCGAGGCGCAGCGTGCCGTGCAAACCGTGCTTGAGCGACTCCACTTCCAGCTTCAGCCCCTGATAAACCGAGACGATCTCACGCGCCCACGCCAACACCCGCTCGCCTTCGGCGGTAAAACCGCCGAAATGGTTGCCGCGGTTAATCAGCGAAACGCCCAGCTCTTTTTCCAGATTTTTCAATCGCATGGATAGCGTCGGCTGGCTGACGAAGCTGGCCTCCGCCGCCCGGCCGAAGTGGCGCTCTCGTTCCAGATTGCACAAATAAATCAGTTGTTTAATATCCATAGCGCAGCTCAATGATCGGCATTCGCACCAGTATACCACCGGGGGCCGCCGCCCGCCCGACGAGTCAGAGCCTCAGCTTCACGTAATCCACCAGGCGCGAGAACACGCCGCCCTGCGGTACCGCCTGCAGCGCCACCAGCGGCAGGGTTTTCACTACCTGGCCATTGTCGCTGATGCGGATCTCGCCGACGGTTTGCCCTTTACCAATCGGCGCTTCCAGCCGCGCGGTATTGATCACGTACTGCGCCTTCAGCTTGTCCGCTTCGTTTTTTGGCAGGCTGAGCGACTGCTCTTGCACGCTGCCGACCGGTAACTGGTGATTCTCGCCGTACCAGACTGGCTCTTCCCCCAGGCTCTGGCCGGCACTGAACAGGTGTACCGTGGTAAAGTCGCGCAGCCCCCAGCTCAGCAGCTTGCGCGCCTGTTCCTCGCGGCCTTTGGAACTTTTGCCGCCCATCACCACGGCAATCAGGCGGCGATCCCCTTCGGTGGCGGAGGCGATGATGTTGAAGCCGGCCGAGGCGGTGTGCCCGGTTTTCAACCCATCGACGTGCAGCGTCTTATCCCACAGCAGGCCGTTGCGGTTCTGCTGCGTGATACCGTTCCAGGTCAGCGATTTCTCGCTGTACATGTGGTATTCCGCCGGCTCACTCATGATGATGGCGCGCGCAATCACCGCCAGATCGCCGGCGGTGGTGAATTGCCCCGGCGCATCCAGCCCGTGTACCGTTTCGAAATGGGTGTTCTGCAGGCCCAGCTGCGCACTCTTCTCGTTCATCAGCTTGACGAAGTTGGCCTGGCTGCCCGCCACATAGTCCGCCATCGCCACGCAGGCGTCGTTGCCGGAATCGATGATGATACCGCGGCTGAGATCGCGAACCGTGACCCTGTCACCAGGCTTCAGGAACATCAACGAAGAGCCTTTGAACACCGGGTTGCCCTGCGCCCAGGCGTCTTTCCCCACGGTGACGACATCGTCGAGGCCAATCTTGTGCTGATCGAGCGCGTGGTCGATCACCAACCCGGTCATGAGTTTGGTCAAGCTGGCCGGGTTGCGCCGTTCGTCGGCATTGCCGGCCGCCAGTACCTGGCCGGTAGTGTAATCCATCAAAACGTAAGAGGCGGCGTCTATCGCCGGTGGGATTATGGTGGGAAAATGGGGCGTCGTTTCCGCCGCCTGCGCCGCTAAAGGCAGTAATATACCGCCGATCACCACTGATACTGAACGCTTCACGCTGTGTTCCTCAGGCCCGCAGGCTGAATAAAATGCCAATATAATCCGCGAGATAGACTGCATGAATTCACTTTCAGACGAAACCATTACTCTTTTGCAGCGGGTGTCTTTATGCAACCATTTGTTTAGGTCAGCGTCCGCCTGCGATAGATACGCTCTATGCCGCCATTGCCCCATTCGATTAGACGCCTGCCTGCCACGCCCCTAAACTTGTGACATAAATACGCAAGACGCATAAAAAAGCGTTTACTTTTTAGCTACAACCACCTGCGAAGTGTCACCATGAAATTCAAACCGTCAATCAAGCCTTATACCGGCCCAGCGGGCGGCTGGGGTTCGCTTGAAGCCACCACCCGCTTTGTCCTCGACAGTAAACAAACGCTAAAAAACATGCGCAACCTGATGCGCGTCAACAAGGCACGCGGCTTCGACTGCCCCGGTTGCGCCTGGGGCGACGACAACCACAGCACCTTCAGCTTCTGCGAAAACGGCGCCAAAGCGGTCAGTTGGGAAGCGACGCGCAGCGCCGTGGAGCCTGAGTTCTTCGCCGCCCACAGCGTCAGCACCCTGCAGCAGCAGAGCGACTATTTCCTCGAATACCAGGGTCGCCTCACCCATCCGATGCGCTACAACGCCGAAACCGACCACTATGAGCCTATCCATTGGCCGGACGCGCTGGCGCTGATCGCCAAGCACATCAACGGTATGGACAACCCGAACCAGATCGAGCTGTATACCTCGGGCCGCGCCAGCAACGAAGCGTCGTACCTTTATCAGCTGTTCGGCCGCATGCTCGGCACCAGCAATTTCCCCGACTGCTCCAACATGTGTCACGAAGCGAGCGGCGTCGGGCTGAAGCAGAGCATCGGCGTTGGCAAAGGCACCATACGCATCGATGACTTCGAAAAGGCCGACGCCATCTTCGTGTTCGGTCAAAACCCCGGCACCAACCACCCGCGCATGTTGCACAGCCTGAAAAACGCCGCCCGACGCGGCGCGCGTATCGTCAGTTTCAACACCCTGCGCGAACGTGGGCTGGAAAGGTTCGCCGATCCGCAGGATCCGGTACAGATGCTGACGCCAAAATCCTCGCCGATCAGCTCTTCCTATTACCAGCCAAATCTGGGCGGCGATATGGCAGCGGTGCGCGGCATGGTGAAAGCGCTGCTGGAAACTCACCGCCAGCGTATGGCCGCCGGTGAACCCGCCCTGTTCGACCTGGCATTTATCGAACAGCACAGCGTCGGCGTGGAGGCTTACCTGGCGCAGGTGGACGCGACCGAGTGGCAGACCATTACCGCGCAATCGGGCCTGAGCGAAGCGCAATTGCGCCAGGCGGCGGCCACCTACCAGGGTGCCGAACGGGTGATCTGCACCTGGGCGATGGGCGTGACTCAGCATAAACACTCTATTGCGACGGTGCGTGAAATCACCAACCTGCAGCTGCTGTTCGGGCAACTGGGCAAACCGGGCGCCGGTCTGTGCCCGGTGCGCGGCCACAGCAACGTCCAGGGTAACCGCACCATGGGGATTGATGAGAAGTCGCCGAAGGCACTGCTCGACAGCCTGGAACGCCACTTTAACTTCACCGCCAATCGCGCGATGGGGCACAACACGGTGGAAGCGATCGAAGCGATGCTGCGCGGCGAAGTGAAAGTGCTGATCGCGCTGGGCGGCAACCTGGCCGCCGCAGCGCCGGACACCGAACGCACCGCCCGCGCCCTGCGCAACTGCGATTTGACGGTGCATATCAGCACCAAGCTTAACCGCAGCCACCTGGTGACCGGCAAAGACGCGCTGATCCTGCCGACGCTCGGCCGCACCGAACTGGACATGCAGGCCAGCGGCTCGCAGTACATCACGGTCGAGGATTCATTCAGCATGGTTCACGCTTCGGAAGGCATCGGCAAACCGCTGGCGGATACTCAACGTTCAGAGACGGCGATCGTCTGCGGCATCGCCGACGCCGTGCTAGGTACGCAACAGCTGGACTGGCTGGAACTGGCCGACGACTATTCGCTGATCCGCGATCATATCGCCGCCACCATTTCCGGCTTCGAAGATTTCAACCGGCGCTGCGACCAGCCCGGCGGTTTCTACCTGGGCAATGCTGCCGCCGAACTGCGCTTCGCCACGCCGAGCGGCAAGGCGGAATTCAGCGCCGCCGCGCTGCCGACCACCCTGTTCCCGCAGCTGGGCGACGAGCAAGCGCCGTTTACCCTGCAGACGCTGCGCTCGCACGATCAGTACAACACCACCATCTATGGTCTGGATGACCGCTATCGCGGCGTTTACGGCCAGCGCGAAGTGTTGTTCATCCATCCGGAGGATCTGGCGGCACTGGGCCTACAGGATGGCGAACGGGTAGAGATAGAAACCCTGTGGAACGATGGCGTGGTGCGTAAAGTGGACGGGTTCAAGCTAGTGAGTTACGACATTCCGCGTGGCAACCTGGCGGCCTACTACCCGGAAACCAACCCGCTGGTGCCGCTGGCCAGCTTCGGCGACGGTACCGGCACCCCGACCTCGAAGTCGATCCCGGTGGTGATTCGCCGCAGCGAGCAGCAACCCTCGCTGCGTATTGCCTGAACATGCGCGCCCGGTTCACGCCGGGCGCGCCAATATTTCCAGGATAGTCTGCAACTCGTCGGACAGCTGATGCCGTCGCCAGACGAAGTACAGATCGCTCACGCCCTCCTCACCCATTTCCACCACCTTCAACCCTGGTGCCGGCAAGATCAGCGGCAGCAACGAACCGGGCACGCAGGCCACGCCGCAACCGGCCTGCACGCAGGCCGCCATCGCGGCATAAGACTCCATTTCCAGCGTCATGCGCGGTTTCAGCCCGCGCGAGGCCAGCCAGTGATCCACCTTCAGGCGAAACGAACATTCGCGGCTGAACGTGTAAAACTCCAGCGGCACCAGCGTGGCGGCGTCGGGTTCCCCGACATCGGCCGGCATCAGCAATACCAGCCGTTCATCGAATGCCTTTTGGCTGGCCAGTAACGGATGCTCAATCGGGCCGTCGGTGATCGCCAGGTCGAGATCGCTGTCGATCAGCATGCGTTCCAGCACCAGCGAGTCGCGGCTCAGTACGTTGATGTGCAGATGAGGCTGTAAACGGCGCAGCCTGGCAATACGCGCCGGTAAATGGCTGACCAGCGAGAAATCCAGCGCCCCGAGGTTCAGCAGCCCATGCTGATGCTCGCCAGCGAACAGCTGCTTGCTGCGCTCCGCCTGCGCCACGATGTCGCGCGCCTGCTGGTAGAACAGCCGCCCTTTGGGATTGACGTACAGCCGGTTCTTGTCGCGGAAAAACAGCTCGCCGCCCAGCGACTCCTCTAGTTCACGCAGCCGCAGCGTGACGTTGGAAGGCACGCAGTGCAGCTCGCGGGCGGCGGCGGCGATGGTTTTGTGTTCCACCACGGTGCAGAAAAACTTCAGCTGGCTCAGCTTCATCTATCATTCACTTTTAGTTAGTGTTTTAGTTAAAAACAATTACTTTAGATTAGCATCGATTTCACCTACAGTCTGCCGACACCCTGAGGAGGATCACTGATGCCACTGAATGATTTACTGACGCTGCCCGGCGTGGCAGCCCAACCGGACGCGGTAACCGACGGTTACGTGTTCAACCACACCATGATCCGCGTGAAGGATCTGGCCAAAGCGCTGGATTTCTATACGCGCGTGCTGGGCTTTACCCCGGTCTATCTGGAAGAGTTCAAAGAAGCCGCTTTCACCATCTGCTACCTGACGCGCAGCCCGCGCGAGCAGATCCCGCAGGATGACGACGAACGCAAACGCTGGACGCTGAGCCAGCCGGGTATTCTCGAGCTGACCCATAACCACGGCACCGAAAATCAGGCGGATTTCCACTACCACAACGGCAACAGCGAACCGCGCGGCTTTGGCCACCTGTGCGTCACGGTGCCGGACGTGCACGCCGCCTGCGAGCGGTTTGAGCGCCTGGGCGTCACCTTCCAGAAACGCCTGCATGAAGGCCGCATGAACTACGTGGCGTTCATTCGCGATCCAGACGATTACTGGATTGAAATCCTGCAGCCGACGCCGCTGCAGGACTGATTGTCCCACGCCCTTCACCCCGGCCTGCGCGCCGGGGTTTTTCATCGTTCGCCCTTCGATTGACCAATCTTGCGCAAAATCGCGCGGCAACGCGGGGTTCCGTGACGTTAGGCTTGCTCGCAGCGGGTGATTCGCGTAAAACTGTCAGCCGCAAATCTTGCCACTCACAACCCATTCACTGGACGATATGTTTCAAGATAACCCGCTGCTGGCGCAGCTTAAACAGCAACTTCACTCTCAGACCCCGCGCGTTGAAGGCGTCGTGAAAGGGACCGAGAAAGGCTTTGGCTTTCTTGAAGTAGACGGTCAAAAAAGCTACTTCATTCCACCGCCGTACATGAAGAAAGTCATGCACGGGGATCGCATTATCGCCACCCTGCACACCGAGAAAGAGCGCGAAATCGCCGAGCCGGAAACCCTGGTCGAGCCGTTCCTGTCGCGCTTTGTCGGCCGCGTGCAAAAGCGCGACGATCGCCTGTCCATCGTGCCCGATCATCCGTTGCTGAAAGATGCGATTCCGTGCCGCCCGGTGCGTGAACTGACCCACAACTTCCAGGCCGGCGACTGGGCGGTGGCGGAAATGCGCCGCCATCCGCTGAAAGGCGATCGCGGCTTCAACGCCGACCTGACCCACTTTATCACCGAAGGCGAAGACCATTTCGCCCCGTGGTGGGTGACGCTGGCGCGTCACAACCTGGAAAAAGAGGCGCCGGAGATGCAGGCCCTCAGCGAGCCGGACGCTGCGCTGGTGCGTGAAGATCTGACCGCGCTCGAATTCGTCACCATCGACAGCGCCAGCACCGAGGACATGGACGATGCGCTGTACGTGACCGACAACGGTGACGGTTCGCTGCAGTTGACCATCGCCATCGCCGATCCGACTGCCTACGTCGAACAAGGCAGCAAGCTGGACGATATCGCCCGCGTGCGCGCCTTCACCAACTACCTGCCGGGCTTCAACATCCCGATGCTGCCGCGCGATCTGTCGGACAACCTGTGCTCGCTGCGCCCTAACGAGCGCCGCCAGGTGCTGGCTTGCCGCGTGACCATCGCCGCCGACGGCGCGCTAGGCGACGATATTCAGTTCTTCGCCGCCGAGATCGAATCCAAAGCCAAACTGGTGTACGACGAAGTCTCCGACTGGCTGGACGGCATTGCCGGCTGGCAACCGCCGAGCGACGCCATCGCGCAACAAATCACCCTGCTGAAGCGCGTTTGCGATGCGCGCAATGCCTGGCGCCACCAGCATGCGCTGGTGTTCAAAGATCGTCCGGACTACCGCTTCGTGCTGGGTGAAAAAGGCGACGTGCTGGAGATCGTTACCGAGCAGCGCCGCAGCGCCAACCGCATCGTTGAAGAGTGCATGATCGCCGCCAACGTCTGCGCCGCCATCGTGCTGCGCGATCGCCTGGGCTTCGGCGTGTACAACGTGCACACCGGTTTCGATCCTGCGCTGGTTGAACAAGCGGTCACCGTGCTGCAGGCCAACGGCGTGGAAGCCGAAGCCGAGAAGCTGCTGACCCTCGACGGTTTCTGCGAACTGCGCCGCCACCTGGATGCGCAGCCGACCCAGTTCCTCGACAGCCGCATCCGTCGCTTCCAGACCTTCGCCGAGATCAGCACTACGCCGGGGCCACACTTCGGTCTGGGTCTGGAGGCTTACGCCACCTGGACATCGCCGATCCGTAAATACGGCGATATGGTCAACCATCGTCTGCTGAAGGCGATCATCAACCAGCAACCGGCGGAAAAGCCACAGGATGACGTCACGGTGCAGCTGGCGGAGCGCCGCCGCCTGAACCGTATGGCGGAGCGCGACGTCGGCGACTGGCTGTACGCCCGCTTCCTGCAGGACAAGGCCGGTACCGATACCCGCTTCAACGCCGAGATCATCGACGTGACCCGTGGCGGCCTGCGTGTACGCCTGCTGGACAACGGCGCGGTTGCCTTCATCCCGGCACCGTTCATTCACGCGGTGCGTGACGAGATGCAGTGCAGCCAGGAAACCGGCACCGTGCAGATTAAAGGCGAAGTGGTTTACCGCCAGAGCGATACCTTGCAGGTCACCATCGCCGAAGTGCGCATGGAAACCCGCAGCGTGATCGCCCGCCCGGCGGCCTGAACGCCAGCCTGAAACGGTCGCAACGCAAAGCGCCGACGGTGAAAACCGCCGGCGTTTTTTTTCGGCTAGCGCAGCGGCTCTCCGCCGGTTTCACGCAGCAATGGCAGCACCGCCAGCGAAGCCAGCGTAGCCACCATCAGATAGACGGCGGGCGCCAGCAGCGAACCGCTCAGCGCGATCGACTGCGAAGCGATGTACTGGGCGAAGCCGCCGAAGATCGCCACCCCGAGGCTGTAGACCAACGCAAACCCCAGCGCACGAATGCGCTGCGGGAACAGCTCCGAAATCATCAGCATGGTCGGCACCGAACCGAGCGTGGTCAACCCGACCAGCACCGCGACGATCAGCAGCAGCACCGCAGGATGCGGCACCGCGCTCAGCCACCAAAACGCCGGCAGGGCCACGATCAGAATCGCGATCCGCGACCCGCGGATCAGCGGCAGACGGCCGTAACGATCGCACCAGCGCCCGACCAGCAGACTGCCGCCGAAGGTGATGAGCCCCGCCAATAGCATCGCGGCATAACCGTAGGCCTGCGCCATTCCCAGGTATTTCACCGCGTAGGTGCCGAGATAATACATCGAGATGTAAGTGGCGACGGTGGCGCCGATGGTCAGCATCACACCGAGCACTACCGCCCGCGAGTGCTGGCGCAGCTGAGCAGGCGGCTCGTGAGCCCGCGCCACCGACGGCCGATCGCTTTCCAGCCCGAGACGCAGCCAGCAACCGAGCGGCGCCAGCGCCACGCCGATAAAGAATGGAATGCGCCATCCCCACTCGGCCATGGCGTTCGGTTCGCCGGAAAGCACCGGCAAGGCCGCGCTGAGCGCCAGCGCGGTGACGCCGCCAACCACGGTGGCGATGCCCTGCGTCGCCAGTGACCAGCTGGAATAGAAACCGCGCCGATGGGGCGGCGCCGACTCCACCAGCAACGACATCGACGCCCCCACCTCGCCGCCCGCCGCTACGCCCTGGATCAGACGCGCGGCCACCAGCGTGGCGGTTCCCCAATAGCCGGCGCTGGCGTAGGTCGGCGCAAAGCCGATCATCGCCGTGCCCAGGCTCATCAAGGAAATCGTCAGGATCATCGCCGGCTTGCGGCCACAGCGATCGGCATAGGCGCCAATCAGAATGCCGCCCAGCGGCCGCATGAAAAAGCTGACGCCGAACGTGGCAAACGCCAACAGCAACGCCAGATGCGGATCGCTAGACGGGGGAAAAAACAATACGCTGATATAAATAACGAAGAAGTTATAAATACCGAAATCGAAAAACTCCAGCGCATTACCGAAGGAGGCGGCGAATATGACCTTTTTGCCACCGACCTTCGGGGCCGATATTATTTCCGTTTGGGTTTCAGCCGTATTTTCACTCATCATTATCTTCCCTGTTATTATTTTTCGCGTTTATTTTAAATACGCTTCCGCCAACGCTCCCCAATACTGGCTGCCGGCCGCCAGACAGCCGTCATTGAAGTCATATCCCGGGTTATGCACCATGCAGCTGCCTTCGCCATCGCCGTTGCCAACGATCAGGTAGCAGCCCTGCGGATGTGCATCGAGCATGAAGGCGAAATCTTCGCTACCCATCAGCGGCCGGGCACCGTAGTGCGCGCGGGCGGCGCCGAACTGCTGCTCCGCCACACGGTGGGCAAAGCGGGTCATCGCTTCTTCGTTGACCAACACCGGCGTACCGTTAACGTGCTCCACCACCGCGTGGGCACCGAAGCTTGCCGCCTGCGCCTCGATCAGCGCCGGAATGCGCGCCAGCAGGGTTGCGCGCGCCTGACGATCCAGAGAGCGTACGCTGAGCTTCATTTCCGCGCTGTCCGGGATCACGTTGGCCGCCTCACCGGCCTTGATGCTGCCGACGGTGATCACGGCCGCCTCCAGCGGATCGATATTACGCGAAACGATGCTCTGTAGGGCGACCGTGATATGCGAGGCCACCAGCACGGGATCGACCGCCAGCTGCGGGATGGCGCCGTGGCCGCCACGCCCCTGCACCCGCACGTTGAACTGATCCATCGAGGCCATAAACGGACCGTGTTGGAAGAAGAACTCGCCGAGCGGCATCCCCGGCATGTTGTGCATGGCGAAGATGGCGTCGCAGGGGAAGCGCTCGAACAGCCCCTGTTCCACCATGCGCGCGCCGCCGTTCAGCATCTCTTCCGCCGGTTGGAAAATCAGGTGCAGCGTGCCGTTGAAGTTGCGCGTTTGCGCCAGATAGCGGGCGGCACCGAGCAACATAGTGGTGTGACCATCATGGCCGCAGGCGTGCATGCGGTTGGCCACGCTGCTGCTCCAGGGCTTGCCGTTGTTCTCTTCGATCGGCAGAGCGTCCATATCGGCACGCAATCCGAGGCGTTTAACGCCGTCGCCCACCCGCAACGTACCCACCACGCCGGTGCCCGCCAATCCGCGGTGCACCTCATAGCCCCACGAACTCAGATAATCCGCCACCAGATCGCTGGTGCGAAACTCTTCGAAACCCAATTCAGGGTGCTGATGAATATCGTGCCGAATGGCCGTGAGCTGCGGTAAATACCCTTCGATGATTTTATTTATCATAATTAAATTCCTTTCGTAGCTTTATTATTTATTTGATGAATGATTAAGCCTGCGGGTGAAAATAAAGGTATAACACGGCATGAATAATTTTATTTCGGCACGCCTCGACAGATAAAATAATAATCCGCCAGACACCGTGCCCAGATAAAAAACGACGATAATTCGCTGTGCGCGCCGTGAAAATGCAGAATGAATAACTGCTCAGGATGGTGTGGGCGACAGCCTGCGCCAACGCGGTTTCATCACGTTGTTTTTACACTAAAACCCCACCTGCTTCACATTTCTCATCCGACCTGCCGCGGTTCGGCGGCAAAACTTCTACTGTTAAAACGTCATTCCTAATAACAACGTTGATTTTTACCTCTGCACGCCAAGGAGTTGTTTCATGAAAAACATCAGGTCCGGATTTATCTGGCTGCTGGTGGCGTTGGTCGGCGCCTTCGCTTTCGCCATGCTGGCGCTCAGCCGTGGCGAGCACGTCAACGCCGTCTGGCTGGTGGTCGCCGCCGTCGCCTGCTACAGCATCGCCTACCGCTTCTACAGCCGGTTCATTGCCGACAAGGTATTTGAACTGGATGACCGTCGTCTGACCCCGGCAGAACGTCACAACGACGGCCTGGACTACGTGCCCACCAACAAATGGGTGCTGTTCGGCCACCACTTCGCCGCCATCGCCGGTGCCGGGCCGCTGGTGGGGCCGATCCTGGCCGCGCAGATGGGCTTCCTGCCGGGAACCATCTGGATCCTGGTCGGCGTCATGCTGGCCGGCGCGGTGCAGGACTTCCTGGTGCTGTTCATCTCCACACGCCGCGACGGCCGTTCGCTGGGGGAAATGGCCAAGCAAGAGCTGGGCGCGTTCGCCGGGGTGATCACCATGCTCGGCGCACTGGGGGTGATGATCATCATCCTGTCGGCGCTGGCGCTGGTGGTGGTAAAAGCGTTGGCCGACAGCCCGTGGGGGCTGTTCACCATCGCCGCCACCATCCCGATCGCCCTGTTCATGGGCATCTACATGCGCTTTATCCGGCCGGGCAAAATCGCTGAAATTTCGGTGATTGGCTTCGTGCTGATGCTGCTGGCGATCGTTTACGGCGGCAACGTGGCGCAAGATCCCTATTGGGGGCCGTTCTTCACGCTGCACGGTACCACCCTGACCTGGGTGCTGGTGATCTACGGCTTCGTCGCCTCGGTGCTGCCGGTGTGGCTGCTGCTGGCGCCGCGCGATTACCTTTCCACCTTTATGAAAATCGGCGTCATCATCGGCCTGGCTATCGGCATCGTCTTCGCCATGCCGGAGATGAAAATGCCGGCGGTCTCGCGCTTCATCGACGGCAGCGGCCCGGTGTTCGCCGGCGCCCTGTTCCCGTTCCTGTTCATCACCATCGCCTGCGGCGCCATTTCCGGCTTCCACGCGCTGGTCTCCAGCGGCACCACGCCCAAGCTGGTGGAACGCGAAAGCCACATTCGCTTTATTGGCTACGGTGCCATGCTGATGGAGTCTTTCGTCGCCATCATGGCGCTGATCTGCGCCTCGGTGCTGGATCCGGGCGTTTACTTCGCCATGAACTCGCCGGCGGCACTGATCGGCACCACGGTGGAAAATGCTTCGCAGGTGATCAACAGCTGGGGCTTTATCGTCACGCCGGAAACGCTGGCGCTGATCGCCAAAGAGGTGGGCGAGAACTCCATCCTGTCGCGCGCCGGCGGCGCCCCGACCTTCGCCGTGGGCATGGCGCACATCATCAGCGAGGTATTCAACAGCCGGGCGATGATGGCCTTCTGGTACCACTTCGCCATTCTGTTCGAAGCGCTGTTCATCCTGACCGCCGTCGACGCCGGTACCCGCGCCTGTCGCTTTATGGTGCAGGATTTGGTGGGCGTGGCGGTACCGCAGTTGGCCAACAACCGCTCCTGGTTCGGCAACCTGGCGGGCACCACGGTGGCGGTGGCCGGTTGGGGCTTCTTCGTGTATCAGGGCGTGGTCGATCCGCTCGGCGGCATCAATACCCTGTGGCCGCTGTTCGGTATCGGCAACCAGATGCTGGCGTCGATGGCGCTAATCCTCGGCACCGTGGTGCTGTTCAAGATGAAAAAACAGCGCTACGCTTGGGTCACCATTTTACCGACCGCCTGGCTGTTCGTGACCTCCATGACCGCCGGCTGGCAGAAGATCTTCCACGAAAAACCGAGCATCGGCTTCCTGGCGCAGGCGAAGAAGTTCTCCACCGGCATCGAGCAAGGCACGATCATTGCGCCGGCCAAGTCTTTGAAAGACATGGAAACCATCGTGTTCAGCAACCAGATCAACGCCGCGCTGTGCGGGTTCTTTATGCTGGTGGCGGTAACCATGCTGATTGCCGCCTTCTTCGCGATCCGCCGGGCGCTGCGTTCCGAACAGCCGACGACGCACGAGGTCGGCGCCGCGCTGCGAGAGGAGACCGGCCGCGGCTAAACGAACCGAGCATCAAGCAAGGGCGCCGCGGCGCCCTTTTTACTGGCTTTAGCCTAACAGCGTGGAGCCGAACGCCCCCTGCCAATCCTGCTCGAACTTCTCGACCGCGGCCTGCACCGCCGGCGCACTGAGGAACTGCTCCGCCACATCCACCGGCAGCGTGATGGCCTGGCAGCCCGCCAGCAGGCATTCCAGCGCCTGGCGCGGTGTTTTGAAGCTGGCGGCCAGCACCTGCGCCGACGGCGCGTGCAGGCTCAGCAGCTGCTGCAGCTCGTGCACCATTTCAATACCGTCGCCGCCCTGCGCGTCAACCCGATTGACGTAAGGCGCCACATATTCCGCCCCGGCCAAGGCGGCCAACAGCCCCTGCCCGGCACCGTACACCGCGGTGCCCAGCGTCGGGATGGACATCGTTTTAAGCTTCTTGATCGCCGCCAATCCCTCCGCGGTTGCCGGGATCTTCACCACCAGCCCCGGTACCCGCTGGCTGAGCAGCGACGCCTCCGCCACCATGCGCTCCGCATCGGCCGCCATCACCTGCGCGAATAGCTTGCCGGTGCCGCCAAGGGCGTCGCGCAGCGCAGGCAGCACTTCCCAGATCGGCTTGCCTTCCTTCGCCACGATGCTCGGGTTGGTGGTGACGCCGTGCAGCGGCAGAATGCGCGCCAGGCGTTTTACCGCGGTCACATCGGCGGTATCGAGATAAAGCTCCATCACGGACTCCTGTGTCATGTTCTGTGGGCGGATTCAAACTCTGATCATCATAGGGCAAAAACCCCGTCAACTTTTGATCAAAATCAATTCAACTTTCATTCGAAACATCTTTAATGGCGAAAGATTCAGCAACGCCAAACGGGTGACTCATGTTCTTCAATCTGCAGCGCTACTCGACCCATGACGGCCCCGGCATCCGCAGCGTGGTTTTTCTAAAAGGGTGCCCGCTGAGCTGCCGCTGGTGTCAGAACCCGGAAAGCCGCTCACGCCACGCAGACCTGCTGTTTGACGAACGCCTGTGCCTGAGCGGCTGCACGCTGTGCGCCGAGCGTTGTCCGCAAGGGCTGCAGCGCACCGACGGGCCGCTCACGCTGCAACGCGAGCTGATTAGCGCAGACGACTACGCGGCGCTGGCCGCCGCCTGCCCAACCGGCGCGCTCAGCCTGTGCGGCAGCGTGGTCAACCCCGACGATATCATGGCCGAGGTGATGCGGGATAAGCCTTTCTACCTGCGCAGCGGCGGCGGTTTAACGCTGTCCGGCGGCGAACCCTTTATGCAGCCGGAAGTCGCGGCGGAGCTGCTGCGGCGCGGCCGCGAAGCCGGCATCCACACCGCCGTCGAATCCTGTCTGCACGTACCGTGGCATTACATCGCCCCTTCGTTGCCCTGGCTGGATCTGCTGTTGGCCGATCTCAAACACACCGATGAAGCGCGTTTTAAAACCTGGACCGGCGGCTCGGCCCGCCGGGTGATGAACAATTTTCGCCGGCTGGCGGCGCACGGCGTGCCAATGACCGTGCGCGTACCGCTGATCCCCGATTTCAATGCCGATCGCCACTCTGTCCGCGCGATTGTCGACTTCGCCGCCGACGAGATCGGCGTATCGGAGATCCACTTTCTGCCGTACCACACGCTGGGCATCAACAAGTATCACCTGCTCGGCGAACCCTACCGCGCCGCCCGCACACCGCTGGACGCGCCCGATCTGCTGGCCTTCGCCGAAACGTACGCCGGCGCCAAAGGCCTGACCGCCATTTTGCGAGGATAACGCCATGACCACATTGGATTTGACCACCCTCAGCGCCCGTATTCAGGCGCATAAGAACGCGCTGATCCACATCGTCAAACCGCCGGTGTGCACCGAACGCGCGCAGCACTATACCGAGGCCTATCAGCAGCATCAGGATCGGCCGTTGCCGGTGCGCCGTGCGCTGGCGCTGGCCAACCACCTGGCGAAGCGCAGCATCTGGATCGCCAACGACGAGCTGATCGTCGGCAACCAGGCCAGCGAGCTGCGCGCCGCGCCGATCTTCCCCGAATACACCGTCGGCTGGATAGAAAACGAGATAGACCAGTTGGCAGACCGGCCGGGCGCCGGCTTCTCGGTCAGCGAAGAGAATAAGGCGATTTTGCACCGTCTGTGCCCATGGTGGCGCGGCCAAACGGTGCAGGATCGCTGCTACGGCATGTTCACCGACGAACAAAAGGCGCTGCTGGCCACCGGCATCATCAAGGCCGAGGGCAACATGACCTCTGGCGACGCCCATCTGGCGGTCAACTTCCCGCTGCTACTGGAACAAGGCCTCGACGGCCTGCGCGAAAAAGTGAACGCGCGCCGCAGCCGCCTGCGCCTGACCGAGTGGGAAGATCTGCACAAAGCGCAGTTTCTCAACGCTATCGATATCGTGCTGACGGCGCTGAGTGAGCACATCCTACGCTTCGCACGCCTGGCGCGCGATATGGCGCAACGCGAAACCCGCGACTGGCGTCGCACCGAGCTGCTGGCTATCGCAGACAACTGCGACCTGATCGCCCATCGCCCGCCGCAAACCTTCTGGCAGGCGCTGCAACTGTGCTATTTCATCCAGCTGACGTTGCAGATCGAATCCAACGGCCATTCGGTTTCCTTCGGTCGCCTCGACCAATATCTTTATCCCTGGTATCGGCGCGACGTGGAGCTGGAGCAAAACCTGGCGCGGGAAGACGCCATCGAGCTGCTGCACAGCTGCTGGCTGAAGCTGCTGGAGATCAACAAGATCCGCTCCGGCTCGCACTCCAAGGCCTCCGCCGGCAGCCCGCTGTACCAAAACGTCACCATCGGCGGGCAAAAACGGGTCGATGGGCGGCCGTGTGACGCGGTCAATCCGCTGTCCTACGCCATTCTCGAATCCTGCGGCCGCCTGCGTTCCACCCAGCCCAACCTCAGCGTGCGTTACCACGCCGGGATGAGCGCCGATTTCCTCGACGCCTGCGTACAGGTGATCCGCTGCGGCTTCGGCATGCCGGCATTCAATAACGACGAAATCGTCATTCCCGAGTTCATCAAGCTAGGGGTCGAGCCGCAGGACGCTTACGACTACGCCGCCATCGGCTGTATCGAGACCGCCGTCGGCGGCAAATGGGGTTATCGCTGCACCGGCATGAGCTTCATCAACTTCGCCCGCGTGCTGCTGGCGGCGCTGGAACAAGGCCGCGATGCCACCTCCGGGCAGATCTTCCTGCCGCAGGAACAGGCGCTGTCCAAAGGAAACTTCGCCGATTTCGAACAGGTCTTAACCGCCTGGGATCGGCAAATTCGCTACTACACGCGCAAGTCGATCGAGATCGAGTGCGTGGTGGACAGCGTGCTGGAGGAGAACGCCCACGATATCCTCTGCTCCGCGCTGGTGGATGACTGCATTGAACGCGGCAAAAGCATCAAGCAAGGCGGCGCCAAATACGACTGGGTTTCCGGCCTGCAGGTCGGCATCGCCAACCTGGGTAACAGCCTGGCGGCGGTGCGCAAACTGGTGTTCGACCAAGGGGCAATCGGCCAGCAGCAGCTGGCGGCCGCGCTGGCCGAAGACTTCGCCGGACTGGATGGCGAACAGCTGCGTCAGCGGCTGCTCAACGCCGCGCCCAAATACGGCAACGATGTGGACGAGGTCGATCGGCTGCTGGTGCGCGCCTACCAAACCTACATCGAAGAACTGAAACAGTACCGCAACACCCGCTTCGGCCGCGGGCCGATCGGCGGCGGCTACTACGCCGGCACCTCATCGATTTCGGCCAACGTGCCCTTCGGCGCCGCCACCCTGGCCACGCCGGATGGGCGCAAGGCGCACCAGCCTCTGGCGGAAGGCGCCAGCCCGGCGTCCGGCACCGACCACCTGGGGCCAACGGCGGTGTTCAATTCGCTCGCCAAGTTGCCAACCGAGGCGATCCTTGGCGGCGTGCTGCTCAATCAGAAGCTGAATCCGGCGACGCTGGACAACCCGCGCGATCGGGAAAAGCTGATGCTGATGTTGCGCACCTTCTTCGAGAGCTATCGCGGTTGGCATGTGCAGTACAACATCGTGTCGCGCGAAACGCTGCTGGCGGCGAAGCAACACCCTGACCAATATCGTGATTTAGTGGTTCGCGTAGCTGGCTATTCCGCTTTCTTTACCGCATTATCCCCTGAGGCGCAGGATGATATTATTGCGCGCACAGAACATACTCTTTAAACCTTTTACTCTTAGCGGCCGCGCCTTGGCGGCCGCATCATCAGGCCGATATGAATTTACGACAACAGACCATATTGCAGTTGGTTAACGATCGCCGGCGGATCAGCGTCAATGAGCTGGCGCGGGCCTCGGGCGTATCGGAAGTCACCATCCGGCAGGATCTCAACCTGCTGGAAAAACGCAGTTATTTGAAGCGCGTACACGGTTCCGCCGTGGCGTTGGAAAGCGACGACGTCGACGCTCGCATGATGTCCAATTTCACCCTCAAACAACGATTGGCACAGTACGCCGCGGCGCAGGTCAACGACGGTGAGACGATCTTCATCGAGAGCGGCAGCGCCAACGCCCTGCTGGCGCGCTACATCGCCGAACGCAAGCGTATTACGCTGATCACCGTCAGCCACTATATCGCCAACCTGCTGAAAGAAACCGACTGCGACGTGATTGTCCTCGGCGGCATGTATCAGAAGAAAAGCGAGACCGTGGTCGGCCCGCTCACACGGCTGTGCATTCAGCAGGTGCATTTCAACAAGGCGTTTATCGGCATTGACGGCTTTCAGGCCGAAACCGGCTTTACCGGCCGCGACATGATGCGCGCCGACGTGGTCAGCGCGGTGCTGGCCAAGGGCGTGGAGAATATCGTGCTGACGGACTCCAGCAAATTCGGCCAGATCCAACCCAACCCGCTGGCGCAGCCGGGGCAAATCAGCCGAGTGATCACCGATTCACGCCTGGCGCTGGAGTATCAGCATCAGCTGAAACGCCAGGGCGTACAGGTGGAGCTGGTCAACGAATAACGCGGGCCGCCACCGCACCTCTCGCGTCGCGCGGGCCACGCCGCGCGCCGTTTCCCTTGTGCAACGGGATTTTAAGACTATTTACCTGTTTATCCTTTCAGAGAAACCTATACTCAGTTTCGGTCACTTTTGGGCCGTAACCTGCTAATTATTCGGCCGTTAACAAAAAGTGCCATTTTTTATATCGATACTGTACGGGAATCAACAGCAGGCCTGATTTATGGTTAGCGCCTATACTTAGAGGGCACTTCCATATAGCCAATGCTAAGGAGAAGTCATTATGATGATTATCAATAAACGTTTCGCCACCGCCGCTCTGGCTCTGACTCTGGCGTTTTCACTGAGCGCCTGTTCCAACATGTCCAAACGCGATCGCAACACCGCTATCGGCGCTGGCGCCGGTGCAGTCGGCGGCGCAGTGCTGACAGACGGCAGCGCGTTGGGCACGCTGGGTGGGGCTGCGGTAGGGGGCATCATCGGTCACCAGGTTGGCAAATAACCTTTCCGATGTTCCTCTGCCGACAGGCGGGCAAAAGCGCCGAGGCGCTTTGACGTATTAACCAGAATAACGATGATTTCAGGTCTGCTTTACTTTAAGTCTATGGTTCTTTCGCCGTTAACGGGCTAACTCCCGGCAGCAACAGCCTCAAGCCATGCCGCAGCATTGCACTGCGGCATGGCGATTCGCCTCAACCGCCCGCCAGTTTGACCTTCATGCCTTTGGCTTCCAGTAGCTGTTTGAGCAGATCGCGTTTATCGCCCTGGATCTCGATGATCCCGTCTTTCACCGAACCGCCGCAGCCGCATTTCTTTTTCAGTTCGGCCGCCAGTTTGTCGAGCGCAGCGTCATCCAGATCGACGCCGGTAATCAGGCACACGCCCTTCCCCTTGCGGCCGCTAGTCTGACGCTGGATGCGCACGATGCCGTCGCCCTTGGCGCGTTGCGGTTTAACGTCTTCCTGCTTGATGCGGCCGGTGTCCGTGGAATACACCAGGCGGCTGTTATCGTCATTCATCGGCGGTTCCTCAGGCCAAAGAGGCGCGGATCGCGCGCAGCGTCGCGGCCGGATCCGCAGATTGGGTGATCGGACGCCCAATCACCATGTAGTCCACGCCAGCGGCCTGCGCCTGCACTGGCGTCATAATGCGGCGCTGATCGCCCGCCGCGCTGCCTTCAGGGCGGATCCCCGGCGTCACCAGCTGGAAAGCCTGCCCGCAGGCGGCCTTCAGGCGCTGCGCTTCATGAGCCGAACACACCACGCCGTCCAGCCCGCAGTCGCGGGTCAGGCGCGCCAGGCGCTCGGCGTGTTCCGCCGGGCTGGCTTCGATACCAATGCCGCGCAGGTCTTCCGCTTCCATACTGGTGAGCACCGTCACGGCGATCAGCAGCGGCGCATCCGCCCCGAATGACGTCAGCGCTTCTTTAGCGGCGGTCATCATGCGCGCGCCGCCGCTGGCGTGGACGTTGACCATCCAAACGCCCAGCTCGGCCGCCGCCGCGACCGCATGCGCGGTGGTATTGGGAATATCGTGGAATTTCAGGTCAAGAAATACGTCGAAGCCACGCCCGTGCAGATCGCGCACCAGCTGCGGCCCGAACAGCGTGAACATTTCTTTGCCCACTTTCAGCCGGCAGTCTTGCGGATCGATACGGTCGGCGAACGCCAGCGCGGCATTCTTATCGGCGTAATCTAACGCCACAACGATTGGAGATGATTTTAAGTCATTGTTATTAGTGTTATTTTTAGACTTCATTTCTTCTACCTTCTGTAAAATAGACATAATCAGGGACTCACCCGCGAAACTGACCGCCGCATTCTACATGCCGGGGGCCAGAAATCCCAGCCGCAGCGCGCACCGGCGCTCTGTCATGTTACCTCTCACCTTTGTCATGGCGCGTCAACGAAAGCGCGCCAGCGATAAACCACGCAGCGTAAAACGCCGTAAAGATGCGTAAATTATCAATCAAATATTTTGAATAAATTACTCAGCATTATCAGATTTTCAATCGGCCAAGATGCTTTATTATTCACCACATCGGAAGCGAATGGCTTCCTTCCTAAATAAACAGACTGGAGTCACCTATGAAAACCATCAAATATTTTGCAGCCGCTGCCGCTATCGCACTGACCTCTTTCGCCACTTTCGCCGCTGAGCCGATCAGCAGCCAGCAGGCCGATAGCCTGACCGCCACCGGCGTCGTTTCCGCAGGTCATGCGACCACCCTCAGCAGCCTGGAGAAAAAACTGGCCGCTAAAGCGGATGCCCAGGGCGCCAGCAGCTACCGCATCATCTCCGCCGGTGGTAACAACATGCTGAGCGGCACCGCGGTCATCTACAAATAATGTTTCCGGTACAGGGCCCGCTCGCTCGGGCCCTGCCTCTGTTTCCCGCCTGAAAAAACCGCATCTTGCTCGCCTTACACTGTTACAAAAATATTAAATTTTTATTACACACTAGACACCCGATCGCCAGTGGCTTAGCTTGAAGGCATCTTCCTGCAGAAAGGCTTTCAAAATGAGCGAGATATCGACACTTACCATTAAAATTCCTCTGGCACTGAAGGAAAAAATCCGCGCCGCCGCCGCTGAAAACGAGTTTTCATTGAGCGTGGAAGTGTGCCAGCGCCTGGAAAGCAGCTTCAGCGCCCCCGCCGCCAAGGCAGAAAAACCGACCAAAAAGGCGGATGAGCTGCACCACGGCGAGATCGACAATCAAAGCACTGAAGAAGAGATTGAACAGCCGCTGAGCCAGAAAGAGCTGAAGAAACTGCGTCAGCTGTTGAAAACTGGCGCCAAAGGCGGCAAGAAAAAGTAAGCGATGAACGTAGAAAAACGGGGCGATGAATCGCCCCGTTTTATTTTGTCGCGCCGCCGCGTTATTGTCCGTCCAGACCGCGGATCGGTTTGACCGATGACCAGGCGCGGCACGACGGACAATGCCAATAGAGCGAGTGTGCGGTAAATCCGCACTTGTGGCAGCGGTAACGCGGCTTGGTGCGAATTTGCTCGCCGACCATATCGCGCAACAACAGCAGACTCTCTTTCGCACGGCCGTCTTCGGCGTCCGCCAGGTGATAATCCATCAACCGATAAAACACCCGCATAGTAGGATGACGCTGTAGCTGACGGTTGATATAGACCTGCACCACGTCGCGCCCTTCGTGCTGCTCGATGATCTCGGCCAACATCAGATCGGCGGTAGCGCCGGTGTTCTCTTCTACGCAGCGCTTAAGGAATTCAGCCCAGTTGTGCTGTTGTTCCGGCAGATGCGTGTAGCATTCCTGCAGCATCGGCAGCGTTTCGCTGACCAATTCTTTGTCCTGGCTCAGTACGCGCTGCAGCGACTCTGCCGCTTTGGCGTAGTCGTTTTGCGCCATGTAGATGCGCCCGAACATGATGGATACTCGTGCACACTGTTTATCGGCCGCGTCCGCACGCTTAAGTAAGCTCATCGCCCGATCGAGATCGTCGCTGCCCATCGCCTGCAATGCCAGCTCACAGTAGAAATGCGCAATCTCGACGCGCTGTTTCTCTTTGCCCAGCTTGACCAGCTTTTCCGCCACGTCGATGGCTTTCTGCCAATCGCTGGTGGCCTGATGGATCACCAGCAACTGCTGCAGCGCCGATACGCGGAAATCCGCTTCGTCAGTCAACTGGCTGAACATGTCTTCCGCGCGATCGTACAGCCCGGCCGCCATATAGTCGCGGCCCAACTGCTGTACCGCCAGCAGGCGCTGTTCGAAGGTCAGGGAAGCGCTTTCCATCAAAGCCTGATGGATGCGGATGGCGCGGTCGACTTCACCGCGCGAACGGAACAGGTTACCCAGCGTCAGGTGGGCTTCAACGGTGTTGCTGTCCTCTTTCAACATATCGAGGAACAGATCGACCGCCTTGTCCTGCTGGTTGGAAAGCAGAAAGTTCACCCCTGCCACGTATTCGCGCGACAGGCGGTTGGCTTCTTGCTGTTTATCCTGCTGAGCGCTTCTGCGCCCCATGTACCAACCGTACGCGGCAGCCACGGGCAGCAACAGAAACAGCAGTTCTAACATAGAGGGTTATTCCTTGCTGACAACGGCCTGAGCCGCCGGTTCAGCGGGCTGCTCAAGCTGCAGCTCCAGCCTTTTGATCTTGCGCTCGGCGCGGCCCAGCGCAATGCGCGTGCGCAGGTAGAACAGGCCGCAAATGATCCAACCGAGAACGAAGCCGGCGCCAAACAGCGTGGCCAACAGGGTCGATACGCGATAATCGCCCTGCGCAACCAGATAGTTAAAATTGACCACCTGATCGTTATGCGCACCCAAAGTGACGGAAATCACGAAGATCACCAGAACCAACAAAAAAATCAGCAAATATCTCACATTCTTTCCCGCGATGCCGAGTGAATCGGATGAACGATGCCAAAACGTGGCGTCCCTAACCCTTAAGTTAGCATTTCCCGCTGCGGCAGGGAAACCCTGCGGCACGATAAAACCACATATCTGCTGGCATATTCGGCAGTAAACGGCTTTAGCGAACAAATTGATGAGAAAGCTTCTCAAAACGTCGAATTTATAAGGATATGGGGGCAACCGCGTGGATTGCAATGGCGGGAAAATGTAAGCGATTGATGCGGCGCCGATCCGACGCCGCGCTTTTTGTGACATCGTCACGTTAAGACATGATTAACCCGCCATCCACATTGATGGTTTGGCCGGTGATATAATCGGCATCATCTGAGGCAAGGAAGGCCACGAGACCCGCCACATCTTCGGGTTGCCCGGCACGCTTGAGCGGAATACCCGCCACCCACTCGGCCATCAACTCCCCTTTGCCGTAAGTTTTTTCCGGGCCGCTGAGAATTTCTCCCCAAACGCGGTCGTTATATTCCCACATCTCGCTTTCAATGATGCCGGGGCAGAATGCATTGACGGTGATGCCATGTGTCGCCAGCTCAAGCGCTAAACTCTGCGTAATGCCGATCACCCCCATTTTGCTGGCGGCGTAATGCGGTGTGTAAATAAACCCGTTACGCCCCTGGCCGGAAGAGGTGTTGATCAGGCGCCCCTTGCGCTGGCCGACCATATATTTAGCCGCCTCCCGGCAACAGAGCCAGACCGCCGTAGTATTTACCGCCAACACTTTCTCAAAATCGCTTTTGGGCATCTGGTCAAAACGATCGATAGTGATCACCCCGGCGTTCTGAATAGAAACGTCGATCGCGCCAAATCGCTCCCAGACCTGACGATAAAAATCAACTACCTGTGCTTCATCGGTAACGTCGAGGATGACCGGCAGCACCGCCACCCGATAACGCTGGCGCAGCGTTTCCGCCGCGGTCAGAATGCGCTCCGCATTCGATGCGATCGCCAGATTGGCACCCAAACTGGCGAAATGCTCGGCGATACCGGCGCCAATGCCGCGGCATGCGCCGGTAATCACCACGGTTTTCCCCGTGAAGTCACGATTCATGATTGTTCTCCTGTTATCAATGAGGCCATCTGCGGCCGCCACAAGGTGCGCTGTACCGCCTGCCGCCACGCGCTGTAGCTTTCCTGCAGCTGGTGGTGGCGCTGCATATCGGGTTTAAACTCATCATGTTGAGGCAACAGTGCCGCCAGTTGCCGATCGGTAGCTCCCCACAGGCTGCGCATCGCCATCAACGCCGCCCCCAGGGCCGACAGTTCCGCCGTGTTGCTGCGCCACACCGGGCAACCCAGCAGATCGGCCTGAAACTGCATCAGCCAGTCATTGCGGCTGGGGCCGCCATCGGCCATCAACCCCTGCAGCGCAAAACCCGGTTGTTGCCGCAGTACGCCGATCACATCGGCGATTTGATAAGCCACCGATTCAAAAGCGGCCCGCACCAAATGTTCTCGCCGCGTGCCGCGGCTGAGCCCGCAAATCACGCCGCGCGCCTGCTCATCCCACCAGGGTGCGCCGGCACCGGTCAGCGCCGGTACAAAATAGACACCACCGCTATCGGGCACGCGAACAGGCAGTTCACTCAACGGCGCTTCGTCCTCCGACGGCATGGCGGCGATATCCAGCATCCAGGCGATAGCGTCGCCGGTGTGGGGAATATTGCCCTCCAGTGCGTACTGCATGCGTCCACCGTCATGCCAAGCGATGGTCGTTGCCAGAGCGCTCGTATCGCATTGCGCGTCGGCGATTGGCGCCATCACCGATGATCCGGTGCCATAGGTGGCTTTGACCTGCCCAGCCTGACCCAGCGCATGGCCATAAAGCGCCGCATGCGAATCCCCTACCATCGTAGCAATTGGAATGCCGTCGGCAATGCCGTCCAATCCCAACGTCGTACCGAACAGATGGCTGGAGGGATGGATCGTCGGCAGCGCCTGACGGGGAATATTGAACAGCGCCAGCATCTGCTCGTCCCAATCGCCGGAAACAAAGTTCAGCAGCTGAGTGCGAGCGGCGTTGGAGATATCGCAACCGAATGCCTGTCCTCCGCTCAACTGCCACAGCAGCCAGGCATCGATGGTGCCCAGGCACAGCTCGCCGTTCTCCGCCAACCGCTGTCCCTCTTCGCAGTGATCGAGCAACCAACGCATTTTCGACGCCGAGAACAAGGGTGAAAGCGGCAAACCGGTGGCGCGACGCACTGCTTCCTCCTGCCGATCGCGCCGCAGCCGTTCGCAGAAATCGGCGGAACGCGCGCATTGCCAAGTTAAGGCAGGCCCGATA
Source organism: Serratia bockelmannii (assembly GCF_051803255.1). Lineage (NCBI taxonomy): Bacteria > Pseudomonadati > Pseudomonadota > Gammaproteobacteria > Enterobacterales > Yersiniaceae > Serratia > Serratia bockelmannii. The sequence goes on from NZ_CP196512.1 coordinate 2,745,707, forward strand.
GGCTGGCCGTTGGAACGCCGCCAGCCGATGGCGGTTTCACGCTGGTTGCTGATGGCGATACCGGCAATGCGGGATGATCCGGCTAACGCAATAGCCTCCCGCAATACCGCCAGAGAGGCCGCCAGCAAGGTCTCGCCCCGTTGCTCCACCCAACCGGGCTGCGGCGTCTGCAACGTCAGTGGCCTGCTGGCCCTGGCGACGATCGTACCCTGCGCATCCACCACCACGGCCTTGGCGTTGCTGGTGCCCTCGTCCAACGCGACAATGCAATCCGCTTTAACCATGGCTCACCTCAGCCAGCGGCTGCACCGCTTTTTTTTCCTGGCGCTGCATCAGAATGACCTTGCTCTGCAAACGCTGCTGGAACTGGTCAATCACCACGGCGGTGACGATCACCAGCCCTTTAATCACCATTTGCCAGAACTCGCTGACGCCCATCATCACCAAGCCGTCCGCCAGAAAAACGATCACAAAGGCGCCGATGATCGAACCGAATACCCTGCCGCGACCACCGCTCAGCGCCGTACCGCCCAGCACCGTCGCGCCGATGGCGTCCATTTCGAACATATTGCCGGTCATCGGGTGCGCGGTCTGCAATTGAGAAGCGATGACCAGCCCCACCAGCGCCGCGCACAGCCCGGAAAACGCATAGACGAACATTTTCACTTTGACGATCGGCACCCCCGACAGCCGCGCTGCCGGCTCATTGCCGCCAATGGCATAGATATAACGGCCCAGCGGCGTTTTCTTAGTGAGATAGATCCCCAACAACACGATGGCCAACATCAGCCAAATCGGGTTGTAAATTCCCAGGAAGGTGCCGGCCCCCAGGGCCGCGAAACCGGTGTTGCCCAGCGCTTCCATGCCCACCAGATTGGGATAGGTTTTGCCGTCCGCCGTCAGCAACGCGGCCCCACGCGCCACGTACATCGCCCCCAGGGTGCAGATGAATGGCGCAACGCCGAGCCGCGTGATCAGCGTGCCGTTGATCAAACCCAACAACACGCCCAACAGCGCCACCGCGCCGATCACTTCAAAAACGTTGAGAAACAGCCGATTGCCCTCCCACAGCGGGATACCGACGGTCAATAGCGCACCGGCAATCATCCCGCACAAACCTGCCACCGCGCCGACCGACAAGTCGATGCCACCGGTGAGGATCACCAGCGTCATGCCAACCGCCAGCAGCCCGGTAATCGCCACGTGCTGTGTCATGATCAGCAGATTAGAGACGGTCAGAAAATTCGGCACCATGCTGCTGAAGAACAGCACCACCAGCAACAGGGCGATGAAGGTGCGCGCCTGCAGCAAATACATATACAACCGATACTTGGTTTGCATTGCCTTATCCTTATGCATGAGGGGTTGAGGCGCGGATCAGCGTTTCGCGATCGGCCCGTTCACGCGGCAGATCGGCCGTCAGCTGCCCGTCCGCCATCACCATCACCCGGTCGGCCAGTGAGACCACCTCATCCAGCTCCGATGAAGAGAACATCACCGCCAACCCCTGGCGCGCCATCGCGCCAATCAGGTGGTAAACGTCCGTTTTGGCACCGACGTCAATTCCGCGCGTCGGCTCATCAAGAAACACCACCTGCGGCCCGGTCAGCAGCGCCTTGCCCAACACCACTTTCTGCTGATTGCCGCCGCTCAGGCTGGTAATTGGCAGCTCCCGGTCACTGACCTTGATCGCCAGTTTTTCGATCATGCCATCGACCAACGTACACTCCCCGGCCGACGCCAACGGCCGTAGCGCATTACGTCCCAGGCTGGCCAGGGTCATGTTGGCCTTGATCGACATCATCTGCACCAACCCCTCCGCCTGCCTGTCTTCCGGCACCAGCGCCATGCCCAACGCCATGCGTTGACGGAATCCCAGCCGCTCCACGCTTTTGCCATTGAGCAAAATGCGACCTGCCGTCTGGCGCATCACGCCGTTGAGCACTTTGAACAGTTCGGTACGGCCGGCCCCCAGCAGGCCATAAATGCCGATCACTTCCCCTTTGCGCAGTGAAAAACTGACGTCGTTAAGGCAATAGCCGCCGTTTTCACGCGGCAGCGTCAGCTGTTCGACCTTCAACACTTCATCCCCTTGTTCTGCCGCGCAATAATCAAAGTGCTTGCTCTTTTCCCCCACCATCTTTTCGATGATCCACGGAATGCTGACGTTACTGACCGGTTCGGCGGCAACAAAACGCCCGTCGCGAAACACCGTGATGCGATCGCCAATCTCCATCAGCTCTTCCAGTCGGTGAGAAATGTAGATGATGGTGACGCCGCGTTTTTTCAGATCGGCGATCACCCGAAACAGCGTGCGCACTTCGGCCTGACTCAGCGCCGACGTCGGCTCATCCATGATCAGCACCCGGGTGTCCTTCGCCAGGGCACGGGCAATTTCAACCAGCTGCTGATGACCGATACCGAGGCTGCCCAACGGCGTATGCGGATCGATATCCAACTCCAGCCGCTGCAGCAAGGATTTGGCCAGCTGATACTGATAGTCCACATTGATACGGCCGCGCTGGAAGAACTCGTTGGCCATAAAAATGTTGTCCATGACCGACATGTTGGGGAACAGGTTCAGCTCCTGAAAAATAATGCTGATCCCGAGCCGCTCCGCCTGCTGCGTGGAGGTTAACGTCACCGCTTTCCCCTCCAGCTCGATAGTGCCGGAGGACGGGGTTTCCACCCCCGCCAGCAGCTTCATCATGGTCGACTTGCCGGCGCCATTCTCGCCGATCAGCACGTTGACCTGGTTGCGAAACACTTGATAACTCACGCTATCCAACGCGGTGACGCCCGGATAGAGACGCGAAACGTTGCGCGTTTGAATAATGATCGGATCGCTCATCACGCCCCCTTAAGGTTGAATGCGCACCGGCGTGATCAACAGCGGCTCGGCAGGTGCCTGCCAGCTGCTGAATACGCCATACACGGTAATGTGGTCACCCACCTTGGGCTGGGATCCGGTCAGTTCGTCGATCGAAGCCTGGTTAATCGCCCTGGCAAAATCGCCGAACAGCGCTTGATCATTGAAATCGCTGTAGCTCAGGCCGCGATAGCTGTCGCGTAACGCCGTACCGCGGTAGACCGGCCCGATCTGCACCTCCACGCTGCTGAGCGGCGCATCGGTCAGTGCGAGCGTTAATTTTCCGCTGCGCGAGCGGGTGTTGACCGCCGCGACTTCACCACTGACCTTGACGTTGAAGTAACAAGGAAACTCCGGTTGAGCACGGTACCCCAGCAGGCCGCAAGCGCTGTCAAAATCCTTGGCTTGGGCGATCCGGGCGATCAGCTCGCCCAGCGGCTGCGCCGTTTTGACCGTTTGCGGGGCGATTTTGCTGCGGTAAATCTCCGCTGCCTGCGCCACATGTGGATTCACCGGGGAGCGAAGCTCCGCCAGCTTTTTCTCCGAGACGATACGGCAACCGCTCAACGTCAGGACGACGATGACGGTCAACGCAATGCGCATCGACATAACAACACCTCCGATCGCACCCCGCCACCAGGACGGGGTGGTGAAAGACGCCGCTCAGCGCGGGTTACGGTTTGAAGTTGAAGTCACTGACCCGTTGCGCATTGTCTTTGCCGATCAGGATGCCGCGGAACATCACGCGTTCCTTGCCGGTATAGCTGCCGGATTGGAAATAACCGTCGAGGATTTCAACGCCCTGCGCAGCGATAGCCTGCGCCTGCAACATCACGCTGGCGTAGAGGTTGCCGTTAAGAATGGCGTCACGTTCATCGTTGCTGCCGTCGATGCCCACCACGGTGACATCCTGCCGGCCAGCGGCCTTCAGCGCCGCCACTGCGCCCAGCGCCACCGGGCCGTTGCCGCAGATCACGCCCTTGATGTCCGGATGCGCCTGCAAAATGCTGTCCATGATGCGTTTCCCCTCCAGCAGATTACCCTTGGCATCCTGACGCGCCACGCTGACCATCTCAGGATATTGGTCGATCACGTTGTGGAACGACTGCGAACGCGTAACGCAGTTATTGTCCGCCAGGTTGCAGGTCAGCTCGGCGTATTTGCCGGTTTCCCCCATTTTTTCCACAAACTGGTTGGCGACGTCCGAGCCGGCCTGGAAGTTGTTATGGGTGATCTGCGCCAACGCCACGCCATCAACCGGGATCTCGCGGTTGATCAGCACCACTGGAATGCCGGCGTTTTTCGCCTGCTGTACGGCGGCGACGCTGGCCTGGGAATCGGCGTTATCCAAAATGATGCCCTGAACCTTACGGCCGATAACCAGGCTGATGAGCTCTCCCTGGCGCTTAACGTCTTCGCCGTGCGACAGCACCAGCGTCTGATAGCCGAGAGACTTGGCTTTGGCCTCGGCCCCCTTGGCTTCCGCGGAGTAATAAGGGTTGTCCAATGAGTTGACGAGGATGGCGATCGTGCCCTTTTCCGCCGCCATGGCAGAGGTGAAGGCAAAACCGGTGAGCAGGGTAAGGTAAGTGGCTATTTTTCTCATGATGGTGTTCTCTTATCGTTGTGTTGAACATCGTCTGGTGTTGGCGATCGCTGCGGTTGCCGCTTACCAAATGGTAAAACCGCCGTCGATCATCAGGTCCGCGCCGGTAATCATGTCGCTGCCGTTGCTGGCAAAAAACAGGATCGCCGCCGCGATTTCATCGGTATAAGCAAAACGCCCCAGTGGGATCAGCTTTTTCATCGCCTCGCCCTTTTCGCCTCGCCAGGCTTTCTCTCCCATAGGCGTCAGCACCACGGTGGGCGATAACGTATTGACGGTGATGCCGTGCGGCGCCCACTCTTTGGCCATCACCTTGGTCATGCCTAGCAGCCCCGCCTTGGCGGAGGTGTAAGCACAGTGATCGTCAATGGCGATGGAAGCCGCCTGCGACGCGATGTTGATGATTTTCCCGCCGTGGCCGGCGGTTATCGCGCGGCGCGCCAGTTCTTGTGAGCACAGGAAAGGCCCGGTGAGATTGACCGCCAGATGGCGCTGCCACTCCTCGAGCGTGACTTCTGTCGCCGGCTGCAAATTAACGTAGCCGGCGCAGTTGACCAGGATATCGAGCCGGCCAAAGCGCCGCTCAGCCGCGTTGAAGGCGGCAGCCACCGAGTCGGGTTCGGTCACGTCGCACACCTGACAGAACACCTGTTCATCGCCCAACTCTCGCAGCGCTGCCGCGGCCTTGTCTTGTTCAAAGGCCGGATACATCAACACCAGGCGCGCGCCCTTTTCCAACAGCAGGCGATTGGCTGCCATCGCGATGCCGCCCAAACCGCCGGTGATTACCGCAACCTTCCCTGCCAGCGACATCCGGCTATCGACACCGTAGCGTAAATTAACGTCATATTCGTTCCGCTCCATCGCATCCCCCTATTGCGTTAACTGTGCATGCAATCCTGCCGCATCGATGGCGTATTGCCGCCGCAGCGCCGCCCGGCTGCTGCTGTGGGTAAATTCGTAAGCCGGCACGCCCAGCGCGGTAAACGGCCGCGGCAGCTGATGCCGCAGCAACAATTCACCGATGATGGTGCCTAAACCACCGCTGAGCGCATGTTCCTCCATGGTCAGCACCCGGCGGTGCGAGCGCATTAGCGCCACTACCGCCGCCTCATTGAGTGGCCAGAGCGAAGGGAGAGAGACAATGGTCGGGTTATCGCCCAATGCCAGCACCTTCATCGCCTCATGAGCCACCGTGCCCAAACAGAACACCAGGTTATCTTCCCCCTGGTGCAACACCTCCGGCTCTCCCGGACGGAATTGGTAATCCGCGTTCAACACCGGCAACTTGTCGCTGTCCATACGGATATAGGCTGGGCCGGGTTGTGCGATAACATAACGGACAATCTCTGCCGCTTGCCGCGCATCCGCAGGCGCATAGACGCAGAGATTGCCCAGCGTGCGGGCAATGGCGATATCGTTCATGCAATGGTGCGTCGCCCCCAGCGGCCCATAGCCGAATCCGGCATTCAGGCCGAGCATTTTCACGTTGGTCTCCGTGTAGCAAACATCGTTTTTCATCTGTTCGTTAGAACGAGCGAAAAGGAAAGGTGCCGCGTTGGCGGTAAAGACCGTGCGGCCGCTGAGCGCCATGCCGGCGGCCATGCCTACCATGTTCTGCTCGGCGATACCGACGTTCACCACCCGCTCCGGATAAGCCTGCTCAAAGGGCGCGATTTTCGACGTGGACGTGGAATCCGCCACCATCACGCTCAGATCCGCACCCGCCCGTTGCTGTTCGATCAACGCCGTTACCACCGCATCGCGTAAATCCTGCATGTTTACCCCTCCAGTTCCGCCAGCGCCTGCGCCAGCTGTTGTTCGTCCGGTACCGCGTGATGCCAGGCGGCAACGTTAGCCATAAACGACACGCCGTGCCCCTTTTCGGTATTGGCCAAAATCACTCGCGGCTTGTCCTGGCTCGGGCGTTGGATCGCCGCCACCAGCGCCGCCGGATCGTGGCCGTCACATTCCAGAGTTTCAAAGCCGAAAGCGCGCCATTTTTCCGCCAACGGTTCCAGCGGCATGATGGCCTCTGTCTTTCCCGCCAGTTGCAGCCGGTTGCGATCGACGATGGCAATCAGGTTATCCAGCTTAAATTTGCTGGCCGCCATCGCCGCCTCCCAATTGGAACCCTCTGCCAGTTCGCCGTCGCCCAGCAACACGAAAGCGCGGCGATGCGCACGCCCCGCCAGCTTGTTGCCCAGCGCCAGCCCCACGGCGATCGGCAGCCCATGCCCCAAACCGCCAGAGTTAATCTCCACCAGCTCCGGCAGCTTCTGCCGCACCGGATGCCCGGCCAACAAGGTGTCGTCGCCCATGAACTGATCGAGCACCGCAGGATCCAGCAAGCCCATCGCCGCGCAACTGCAGTAGAAACCGCCGGCGCCATGCCCTTTAGACAAAATGAACCGATCCTGATCGGGCCGGGCATTGCTGCGATCCATCACCGCCATATACAAGGTGCAGATGATGTCGATCTCCGACAGATCGGCGCCGGTATGGCCCTTGCCTGCCTTATGGTTCATGGTCACCACATATCGGCGCGCCTGGCGTGCCGTGTTTTTAATCGTCTGAAAGTCCATCGTCACCTCTGCATAAGCGCCCTGATTATCGTTATCGCATCGAAATTGATCCGTTAACTCGCCATTGATTTTCGAATGGAAATCATATGCAGCAAAAACGATAATTAATGTGGGCAAGATCAAATTTCAAGCAAAAGCGCTTATCAGACAATCAGAGAATCAGAGAATCAGAGAATCAAAAAAAACCAATAAATAACAATAATATAAAGTAAAATCACCGAATTTGATTTAGTTTTTACCGTTGATTTCATTGGACTCCATTGATTTTCGAACAAAAACCAATGCAGTTTATCCGTGGCTTTATCAATAATCGCGAGCTAAAATTCAGCGCATCAATAAGGAGTTGCCGTAGCAAACCGCGTGGCGGGAACTGACAGGTACTGATAGGTGCAGGAGTCTTTCGATTGAAAAGCAAAAGCGAACAGCTGGCGGAAATGCAGCAACGGCGCGAAAAGATCCTCGACATGATCCGCGAAGACGGCTCGGCGACGGTCAAAATGCTTACCGATACCTTCAAGCTGACCGAGGCGACCATTCGTACCGATCTGCGCGTCCTGCAGCAGCAAGGCTATGTGCAGCGCTTCCACGGTGGTGCAACCCTGGTTGATGGCAAGCAAAATACTCATGCCATGCTGCTGGAACGCCAGGTTAACCTGACCGCCAAAGATCGCATCGGCAAGCTCGCCGCCGGTTTTATCGAGCCCGGCGACACCATCATTCTTGATTCGGGCACCACCACCACGGCTATCGCCAATCACCTGAATCACATAAAGAAACTGTCCGTTATCACCACCGGCGTCAATATTGCACTGCAGCTGGGCGGCGAACCGGGTGTGAATATTTTGCTGACCGGGGGCTCATTCAAATTCCCCACGCTCTCCACCTCCGGGGACAAAGCCGCCAGCTTCTTCGAAAACGTGCTGGCGCAAAAGCTGTTCCTCGCGACGGCCTGCATCTCGCCCCGCCACGGGCTCAGTTTCCCAAGCGAAACCGACATCAAACTGAAAATGGCGATGATCAATGCAGCCAACACGGTGTATGTGGTGGCCGACTCAAGCAAGATCGATAAGGTTTCAATGTTTGCGCTGCCTTGTGACTGGCAGCATATCGACTATTTGATTACCGACAACGGAATTGGCGATTCCGCACTGCAGGCATTTGAAAAGGTAGGCGTTAAGGTCTTGGTGGCAGGCGCCTGAACGGCGCCTGTGAAAGAAGTGATTATTCCGGCTTGCGCGCCGCGATTTCCTGCTGCTCTTGCGGCGGCGGCGTCAGCGGACCGAACCAACGCTGCGCCAGCCAGCAGGTGATCACCACCAGCAACCAACTGATCAACGTGGCCATTGCCAGATCGCGCGGCCAGTGCATACCCAGTAGCAGACGGCTGCCCATCACACCCGTTGCCCACACCATCAGCAGCGCGACAGTTTTATAATGGCGGCGCGGCCACAGCAGCCCTACGCCCAACAGTGCCCAGGTGGCGGCGAACATCGTATGCCCCGACGGGAAAGCGAAGCCGGTTTCAAACTGCCAGTGCTTGCGCAGCCAGTTCGGCACCAGCGTCTGGTCTTGCAACTGCTCGCGCACCAGCGCGCTGCGCTCTTTGCGGTGCAGCGAATAGAAATATTTTCCGTCCACACCGTGGGTTTGCTCGAGCCATACCACAAACGGTCGCGGTTCTTGCACCCGATCCTTGATCAACGATTTGACCCCCTGCCCAATCACCAACGCGGCTGAAAGCAGGATTGCCAGACCGATGGCCGCCTTCAACCGAAAGCGCAGGCACCACAAAAACCAGCCGCAAAGGATAGCGCTGGTCAGAATACCCCACGGCGAGGTCACGGTTTCGGTCACCCAGTACAGCGCTTTGAGCAGCCGATCATTGCCGCCAGGCTGCCAGTGCCAGCCGGATGCCCATACTATCAGCGGCATCAACAGCAGCAGCAACGCGCCGCCCGCCGTGCGTTTTGCTATCTCATACATTCCCGTTTTCCTCTGCGTGAATCAGGCTGCAGTGTAACAAGAGTGCAATATTGATAACACGCGAAAAATTAAACAGATAGGCAACCTATCGCAATAATAGGTGGCCAGAAAACGCCATCTGCTGGTTTGCTGAGCACCGCCCGGCAAGAAGTTGTGGCAAAATAGCCGATAATTAACGAAATAGAGATCGGCGTAGCACGTTTTAGTCTTGGTCAATTCACTGAACCGGACTTAGGATGCGCGACAATGATTGAATCGTAGGTTTTTGTGGAGAATGACATGCAGCTTAAACGGGTGGCAGAGGCTAAACTGCCGACACCTTGGGGCGATTTCCTGATGGTAGGATTCGAAGAACTGGCGACCGGGCATGACCATCTGGCACTGGTATTCGGTGATATTTCCGGCGAAGTGCCGGTACTCGCACGCGTGCATTCCGAATGTCTGACCGGTGACGCCTTATTCAGCCTGCGCTGCGACTGCGGTTTTCAACTCGAAGCCGCACTGGAACAGATCGCCGAAGAAGGCCGCGGCATCCTGCTTTATCATCGCCAGGAGGGCCGCAATATCGGCCTGTTGAACAAGATCCGCGCCTACGCCCTGCAGGATAAGGGCGCAGACACCGTGGAAGCTAACCATCAGCTCGGCTTCGCCGCCGACGAGCGCGACTTCACCCTGTGCGCCGATATGTTCAAACTGCTGGGCGTCGACGCGGTGCGTTTGCTGACCAACAACCCGAAAAAGGTCGAGATCCTGACCGAAGCCGGTATCAATATCAGCGAGCGCGTGCCGCTGATCGTCGGCCGCAATCCGAAGAACGAACGCTATCTGGCCACCAAGGCCGCCAAAATGGGCCATTTGCTCGACCAGAAGTGATCGCTACCGCGGTGGAAACAATCAGGGCGCCTCGCGGCGCCCTTTTTATTGCTTAATTACAGCATTTTCCTGATCACATAGTGCAGGATACCGTCGTTTTCGTAGTAGGTCAGCTCATTGCCGGTATCGATGCGGCAACGGGTGTCGACCACTTCCTTGCGCCCGTCGGCATAGGTGATATGCACCGGCACCGTCTGGCCCGGCTGCAGCTGTTGCAGGCCGCCAACGCTGATCTGCTCATCCCCGGTCAGCCCCAGGGTTTTGCGCGTCACCCCTTGCGGGAACTCCAGCGGCAAAATCCCCATGCCAATCAGGTTTGAGCGGTGAATGCGCTCGAAGGATTCGGCTATCACCACCCGCACGCCCAGCAGGCGCGGCCCCTTCGCCGCCCAGTCGCGACTGGAGCCGGAACCGTACTCTTTACCGGCGATCACCGCCAGCGGCACTTTCTCCTGCTGGTACTGCATGGCGGCGTCGTAGATAGACAGCTGCTGTTGCGACGGAATATGGCGGGTATAGCCGCCTTCGACGCCCGGCACCATTTCGTTGCGAATGCGGATGTTGGCGAAGGTGCCGCGCATCATCACTTCGTGGTTGCCGCGGCGTGAACCGTAGGAGTTAAAATCCTGCGGCGCCACGCCGTGCTCGCTCAGATAACGCCCCGCCGGGCTGTCGCGCTTGATGTTACCCGCCGGCGAGATGTGGTCGGTGGTCACCGAGTCGGCCAGAATCGCCAGAATGCGCGCGTCCTTGATGTCCTGCACCGGATCCGGCTTCACCTTCATGGTGCTGAAGAACGGAGGATGGCGGATATAGGTAGAATCCTCCTGCCATTGATAGGTCGCCGAACCGGTCACCTGGATCGCCTGCCAGTTGGCGTCGCCGTCGAACACTTCACCATATTCCTTGTGGAACATCTCGGTGCGCACTTCTTCCACCGCCTGAGCGATGTCCTGGCTGCTCGGCCAGATGTCCTTTAAATAGACCGGCTGACCGTCATTACCCTCGCCCAGCGGCTCTTTGGTCAGATCGATCTTCATGCTGCCCGCCAGCGCATAAGCCACTACCAGCGGCGGCGAGGCCAGCCAGTTGGTTTTCACCAGCGGGTGGATGCGCCCTTCGAAGTTACGGTTGCCCGACAGCACCGCGCCCACGGTCAGATCGCCCTCTTTGATCGCCTGCTCGATGGGATCCGGCAGCGGCCCGGAGTTGCCGATACAGGTGGTACAGCCATATCCCACCAGGTTGAACCCCAGCTCTTCCAGATAGGCGGTGAGTTTGGCACTGTCAAAGTAGTCGGTCACCACTTTGGAACCCGGCGCCAGCGAGGTTTTTACCCAGGGTTTGCTGCGTAGCCCTTTCTTGACGGCGTTTTTCGCCAGCAGGCCGGCCGCCATCATGACGCTCGGGTTGGAGGTGTTGGTGCAGGAGGTGATCGCCGCAATCACTACCGCGCCGTCGCGCAGTTCGTGCTGCTGCCCGTCCAGCGTAAAGGTTTTGCTGTCTGTCTTGGCCTTGTGGCCGCCGATATCCAGCTCGGTCGCGGCCGTGAACGCCTGCGGCACATTCGGCAGCGCGACGCGGTCCTGCGGGCGCTTTGGCCCGGCGAGGCTGGCTTCCACGGTTGACATGTCCAGCGCCAGTGAGCTGGTGAAGACCGGTTCATCACCCGGGTTGCGCCACATGCCCTGCGCTTTGGCGTAGGCTTCCACCAGCGCGATTTGTTCGGCGCTGCGGCCGCTGAGCTTCATATAGCCGAGCGTAACGTCATCCACCGGGAAGAAACCGCAGGTGGCGCCGAACTCCGGCGACATATTGGCGATGGTTGCCCGGTCCGCCAGCGGCAGATCGGCCAGCCCATCGCCGTAAAACTCGACGAACTTGCCGACCACGCCATGCTTACGCAGCATTTGAGTCACCGTCAGCACCAGGTCAGTGGCGGTAATGCCCTCGCGGAGCTTGCCGGTCAGCTTGAAGCCGACCACGTCCGGGATCAGCATCGACACCGGCTGGCCCAGCATCGCCGCTTCCGCTTCGATGCCGCCGACGCCCCAGCCGAGAATGCCCAGGCCGTTGATCATGGTGGTGTGGGAATCGGTGCCCACCAGCGTATCCGGATAAGCCACGCGGCGGCCGCTTTCGTCGCTGTGCCAGACCGTTTGGCCGAGGTATTCGAGGTTGACCTGGTGACAGATGCCGGTGCCCGGCGGCACCACGCGGAAGCGGTTGAAGGCTTTCTGCCCCCAGCGCAGGAAGGTGTAGCGCTCGTGGTTGCGCTGCATTTCGATACGCACGTTGTCTTCGAAGGCGTTATCGTCGCCAAATTCATCGACGGTAACCGAGTGGTCAATCACCAGATCCACCGGCGACAGCGGATTCACCTGGTCGACGTTGCCGCCCAGTCGCCGTACCGCTTCGCGCATCGCGGCCAGATCCACCACCGCCGGAACGCCGGTAAAATCCTGCATCAGCACGCGCGCCGGACGATAGGCGATCTCACGGTCAGCATGGCCGGTTTGCAGCCAGGCGACGATGGCCTTGAGGTCGTCAACCTGCACGGTATCGCCATCCACATGGCGCAGCAGGTTCTCCAACAGCACTTTCATTGATTTCGGCAACCGATCGATATCACCCAGCTGCTTCGCCGCCAGCGGCAGACTGTAGTAGTAATATTCGCTATTCAGCGCAACCAGCTTATCCAGACTTGTTTCACGAAGATCGGACGACATAGCTCCTCCATTTCTTATTGTGACTAAAACAGGGTAATCAGTGAGGTCTTGTTTAAAGATACCACAAAGATAAGTTAACGTTTTGATAACAACACGATTTGATCACAACGATAGGCGGGAACAATCAGCGGGAAGGAAGTGCGAGCCCAGCCAAGGGGTTAGGCAATACGCCAACAAAAACGCCGCAACGATGCGGCGCTTTGGCAGGGAAAGGTTAGCTACAACAGCTCAGCGGGGAAATCCATCTCCACAACCGCCAGCTGATTCTTACGCCCCTTCTTTACCTTGATGTCCATCCCTTTGCGCAGTAGATGCATCTGGCCTGGTTGAACCAGGGCCTTGGCAGTGTGGAGTCGGGTGTCGCCCGGGAGATAAAAATCAACGTCAAAGAAAAAGTCATTGCCATATCGAGTGTTGGTTTGCCGACAGGATTCGAGGTGTGAGGCGATAATTTCACCTTGCCAGCTGTCCTTGTTGAGATAGTTTTTAACTGCAGACATCTCGGTCGAGTTACCGCCGTTATTTTTAAAAATACAGTAAAAGAAAATGCCCATCACGACAGGGGTGGCGATCCCCGCATACAGGAAGTATTTCGACATATCAGCCAGAGACATAAGCGTGCTGCTCCATTTTATGTAATTATAAACAATGAGTTATTCGTTACATTCAGCGTTCTGTTGCTGATATTGGTCACCTCGACATTCACCACCACCCCGTTCGTTTCCGTTTTGAACGCCGTCTTTGAAAACTCTTTCAGCTTATAAGAATTGGATAGCCCCGTCAGGCCGTTGGACACGCCAACGATGCTGCTGGCTATCGCCGATGCCGATACGCTATTACCGGTAATGCTTTCGCTGAAGGCGGTCACGGTCAGGCTGTGCAGCTTGGGATTGAACACGGACTCCGGCGCTTCAAGGCTGATCTTTTCGCCGCTGACAATCTTGATCTGATGCGGGCTGTAAATCGTAATGGTTCCCGCGTTGACGTTTTGCGTCCAGTCGCCGCTATTGATATTGGTGGTAACGCCGTCTTTGATCGTTTCGTTGACGCCGCCCTTGATCTCGCGGGTAACGCCCCCGGTGATGTCCTCTTTATGGCCGCCGGCGCCGATCGTAACGTCCCGCCCTTTATCCAGGGTCTCGGTCAGTTTGCCGGTGACATGGTGGCTTTCATTCCCGTCGATATCGCTGGTGCGGTCGCCTTTGATCGTTACCTTGTCGCCGCCGTCCTTAATGTCGAACGTCCGCCCCGCCTTGATCTCCGTAGCGACACCGCCATTAAAATAGCCGGTTTCTTTTTTATCCACCGTGGTGGTACGCTGGCTCTTGTAATGGAAGGTGGCATTGCCCGTCACTTCGTCTTGCTGTTGCTTGAGGATAGTTGTCGTCCGGTTACCGTCAATATTGACCTGCTGGTCATTTTCCACCGAAACCTTCATATCCTTTTCGGAGTGCAGTTCCACGGCCTCGCTGCCCACCTTATCTTCGAAAAACAGATAGCTGGCGTTATCCCGGCTTCCGTCCTTACTGCGAGTCATAAAGCCCATTTGCGTAGCCGCCGCCGGCAACACCCACGGCGGCATGCTCGCTTCATTGTAGACGCGCCCGGTGACAATCGGCCGATCCGGATCGCCATTGATAAAGTCCACCACCACTTCATCGCCGACGCGCGGTATCTGTACCGAACCGAACCCTTGCCCCGCCCAGGCACTCGAGACCCTCACCCAGCACGAACTGGTATCATCCCCTTTGGCGCGGCGATCCCAGTGAAACTTCACTTTTATCCGGCCGTATTTGTCCGTCCAGATATTCTCGCCGACGGGCCCCACCACCTTGGCCGTTTGCGGGCCATAGGTGCGCGGCCACGGCGTCACCGTCAGCGGACGAAAGACGGTAGCGGCCGGGATAACCGTAAAGTCGATGCGATGAACCGTCTCTCCTTCTTCGCCGCTGGCGTAGCGGTTCTCGGAGAACGTATAATCGGCGGCCGTCGTCAGGTATTCGCCGTTATCGCTGAAAAACGGGGCGTTGATCAGGGTAAAGGTATAACCCGGCGCTATTCCAATCGCCGTTGCTGTGCCGTGTACCTGCTGATGTTCCACCTGCCAGCGTTCCTGGCGCACGCGCGCGTAGAACTCTCCATCGGCGTGTTCGACATAGCGGCCCGGCCAATCGTAGACATCGATGCTGCCCGGCATCGGCGAGGCCGGGTTTTGACGAGCCTGGAACAGCCAGGCGTTCGGTTTGCGAAAGTCATAGTCGTCCAAACCGTAAATGCCCGGCGTTACGCTGTCTTCCGGTGCCCATTGGCCGATGCCCTGCTCGAGGGTGCTGCCGCCAGACGGAGTCTGATGGTAAGGAATCGTCTCGTAGCCGCTAAACGGCTGATACTGCCCTGCCGCATCCGTCAGCACCAGCGTGTGGCGGCCCGCCTCATGGCGAAAATGGTAAACAATACCCTCCAGCTCCATGAGGCGGCTGATAAAATCGAGACTGCTCTCCTGATACTGAACACAGTAATCCCACACCCGATAGCGACCGGTGAGTTTATCCTCTACGTTCACCTGATATTCGCTGAGCAAAGCATGCACCGTTTGCGGCACCGTCTGCCCCTGGAAGATGCGCAGATTGCGATCCCGCTTCATCGGCCATAGATCCGATTCCACCGTCAGCGTATACACAGCATAACGCGTGCCACTTAACTCGACGGCACTGACGGCAACGCGGGTCACTTTCCCATTGATATGGCGATCCGCAGACAGCAGCCCCGTCGGTAGATTCACCGTGACCGGTTGCCCCAACAGCTCGCTGCGATTAATGCGGGCATCCCGGCCCAGCAAGGTCAGCGTAAGCGCAAACGGCTCGGACAAGGCCTCACGGCCCGCCAGCTTCCAAAAAAGCAGGCCCTCAACGGGCAATTGGACAGAGATACGGCTGGTCATGAGATAAGCGGCTCCGCTGGTAATTGGTTAGCATTACTTTAACTTCCGAGAGAAAAAAAACTCTTTGCCAGAACAAAAACACTTTGTTTTCAGATGATTCCTAACAAGGAAGACATAAGCTGTCTTAAGGCAGAATGGGCGTTATTCAGAAACTTAGTGGAAATGACAGAGGGAGTCGGTCTGACGTTAAAGCGCCATTACGCGTTCCCCCAACCAAGATTGGATTAGCGCAGCTTGCGAATGGGGTGTGTTATGGCGCAGGGTTTTACGCATAAAAAACCCGGAGAGGCGCAGGCCTGTCCGGGTGTTGTTTGATGTCGTCAACGCTGGCGGCTATTTAATCGGCAGCTTGATGTCCTTGAACATCGCTTCAATCTCTTCGTTGGAACGCAACGCCACCGCGCTGTCGACCACGTCGCGCGTCAGGTGCGGCGCGAAGCGCTGAATAAAGTCGTACATGTAGCTGCGCAGGAAGGTGCTGCGGCGGAAGCCGATCTTGGTGGTGCTGTAGGTGAAGATATCGCGCGCATCCACCGTCACCAGATCCGGATCCTGCACTGGATCCACCGCCATGCTGGCGATCACCCCCACCCCCAGTCCCAGACGCACATAGGTTTTGATCACGTCGGCGTCGGTGGCGGTAAAGACGATGCGCGGCGTCAGGCCGGCGCGGTTGAAGGCGGTGTCCAGCTCCGAGCGGCCGGTAAAGCCGAAGGTGTAAGTGACGATCGGGTAAGCCGCCAGTTCTTCAATGCTGATGCTGCTTTTCCCCGCCAAAGGATGATCGGGCTTCACCACCACCGCACGGTTCCAGTGGTAGCACGGCAGCATGATGAGATCGTCGTACAGGTGCAGCGCTTCGGTGGCGATGGCGAAATCGGCGGTGCCCTTGGAGACCGCTTCGGCGATCTGCGTCGGCGACCCCTGGTGCATGTGCAGCGAGACGCGCGGGTAACGCTCGATAAAGCCCTTAATCACGTTGGGCAAGGCGTAGCGAGCCTGCGTATGCGTGGTGGCGACGTACAGCGAGCCTTTGTCCGGGTAGGTGTGTTCACCGGCAACGGCTTTGATGGCGTCCACTTTGGACAATACTTCACGCGCGATGCGAATGATTTCCTGGCCGGCGGGGGTGACCTGGGTCAGGTGCTTGCCGCTACGGGCGAAAATCTGGATGCCCAGCTCATCTTCGAGCATGCGCACCTGTTTACTGATGCCGGGTTGCGAGGTATAGAGCCCTTCTGCCGTCGAGGAGACATTCAGGTTGTGGTTAACCACTTCCACAATGTAACGAAGCTGCTGCAATTTCATATCTTATACCATCCTAGGTTAAACACTGCGGCTTACCCGCAGCCAGGTATATCGGTGTCGCCCCGGTATGCTGAAACTCACAAGCCATAAACACCGTGTTCTACCCTGATGGTGAAGAAAGCGCCGTTGTTAATAAGCTTTAATAATAAAAAAACTTTTTATATAACCACTATACCACGTTGCAGCTTCAAGTATAGATCCGCGTCACACTATGATAACGATTATTTTGCATTGGTATCAACGTGAAACGGCGGTGTCGGAGGGATAAAAACAGCAAAGGATAGATCCGTTTGCCCCTTTTCACCAATAAAAAACCAGCCGCCAGGGCTGGTTTCTCATCTTGCAGGCAGGACATCAGCCTTACTTCTTGCCTTCAACCCACTTGCCGTCCACGTAGAACGCAGACCAACCGGTCGCCTTGCCGTCTTTTTCAGAAGAGACGTACTGCTGCTTGGTTTTACGGCTGAAACGCACCAGCGTTTTATTGCCTTCGGCATCCGCGACCGGCGCATCGGCCAGATAACGCAGTTTCTCCGGCAGACGATCCTTGAAGCGAGCCAGCTCTTCCACCAGCGGCGCACGGGTTTCGCGCGATTTAGGGAAGGTATTGGCCGCCAGGAACACGCCGGCAGCGCCGTCACGCAGCACGAAATAGGCGTCGGACTTCTCGCACGGCAGCTCTGGCAACGGTACCGGATCTTCCTTCGGCGGCGCGACATCGCCGTTACGCAGGATCTTACGGGTGTTTTTGCAGTTCTCGTTGGTGCAGCCCATGTACTTGCCGAAGCGCCCCATTTTCAGGTGCATTTCCGAGCCGCATTTGTCGCACTCCACCACCGGGCCGTCATAGCCTTTCAGACGGAACTCGCCCTCTTCGATCTCATAACCGTCACACGCCGGGTTGTTACCGCAGACGTGCAGCTTACGCTGGTTGTCGATCAGATAGCTGTCCATCGCCGTACCGCATTTCTGGCAGCGGCGGCGTGCGCGCAGCGCGTTGGTTTCCGCGTCGTCGCCTTCGAGGATGTTGAGCACTTCCGCTTCAGGCACCAGGTTGATGGTGGTTTTGCAACGCTCCTTCGGCGGCAGCGCGTAGCCGGAACAGCCGAGGAACACACCGGTGCTGGCGGTACGGATGCCCATCTTGCGGCCGCAGGTCGGGCAGTCAATACTGGTCATCACCATCTGGTTAGGCCGCATGCCGCCTTCTTCCGGATCCTTCTCCGCCGTTTCCAGCTGCTCGCTGAAGTCGACGAAGAATTCGTCCAACACCGCTTTCCACTCGGCCTGGTTGTTGGCGACCTCATCAAGGCCGTCTTCCATACGCGCGGTGAAGTCATAGTTCATCAGCTCGCGGAAGTTCTCTTCCAGGCGATCGGTGACGATCTCGCCCATTTTCTCGGCATAGAAGCGGCGGCTTTCCACCCGCACATAACCGCGATCCTGAATGGTCGAGATGATGGAGGCGTAGGTGGACGGACGGCCGATACCGCGTTTTTCCAGCTCTTTCACCAGTGAGGCTTCGCTGTAGCGCGCCGGCGGCTTGGTGAAGTGCTGGCTTGGGATCAGTTTCTGCAGATCAAGTTCGCTGCCGATTTCGACGTATGGCAGAGTGCGATCTTCATCGCCCTTGCGCAGCGCCGGCATCACCTTGGTCCAGCCGTCAAAGCGCAGCGTACGGCCCTTGGCGCGCAGTTGATAATCGCCGGCTTTCACCGTCAGCGTGGTGGAATCGTATTGCGCCGGTGTCATCTGGCAGGCAACGAACTGGCGCCAGATCAGCTGATACAGCTTCTGCGCGTCCGCCTCCATGTCTTTCAACTGCTCGGCGAGCACGTTCACGTCCGAAGGACGGATCGCTTCGTGCGCTTCCTGCGAATTCTCTTTGCTGCTGTACTGATTCGGCGCCTTCGGCAGGTATTTGTCGCCGAAGTTGTCGCCGATGTAGCCACGCACCATGTTGAGCGCATCCTGGCTCAGGTTGGTGGAATCGGTACGCATATAGGTGATGTGGCCGGCTTCATACAGCCGTTGCGCCATCATCATGGTTTTCTTCACGCCGAAGCTCAGGCGAGTGCTGGCGGCCTGTTGCAGCGTGGAGGTAATGAAAGGCGCGCCCGGCTTGCTGCTGGTCGGTTTATCTTCGCGATCCAGCACCGTATAACGGGCTTTTTCCAGCAGCTTGACCGCGGCGTGAGTCTGCTCGCGGTTGACCGGCTTGAACGGTTTGTCGTGCGCATGGGTCACTTCCATCTGCAGCGCGGTTTCACCCTTCGCCAGCAGATCGGCATGCAGCTCCCAATACTCTTCCGGCACGAACGCCTTGATGTCTCGTTCGCGCTCAACCACCAGACGCACCGCCACCGACTGCACGCGGCCGGCGGACAGGCCGCGGGCGATTTTCTTCCACAGCAGCGGCGAGACCATATAGCCCACCACGCGGTCCATAAACCGGCGTGCCTGCTGCGCGTTGACGCGGTCAATGTTCAGCTCGCCCGGCTGTTTGAACGCCTGTTGGATTGCGTTTTTGGTGATTTCGTTAAACACCACGCGGCTAAAGCGTTTGTCATCCCCACCGATCACTTCCCGCAGGTGCCAGGCGATGGCTTCCCCTTCGCGGTCAAGGTCGGTTGCGAGATAAATGTGGTCGGCGTTTTCCGCCAACGATTTTAACTCGGCGACCACTTTTTCTTTACCCGGCAGGATTTCATAATGCGCTTTCCAGCCGTGGTAAGGGTCGACGCCCATGCGATTTACCAGCGCCGCCTTCTCATCTTTTTTAACTTTTTTCTTGGCTTTGTCTTCGGTTGAGTCAGCGCTCTTTTTGCTGGCTGAGCCACTGGTCGGCAAATCACGGATATGACCGACGCTGGACTTCACCACGTAGTCACTTCCTAAATATTTATTAATAGTTTTGGCTTTTGCCGGGGACTCAACTATTACGAGAGCTTTACCCATATTTACCTTTACCTAATTTATTTCTTCTAAAAAGAAGTCTTTTATCTCGCCGTGCCGCGGCAATTCGTGTCTCTTTTTTTATATTGCGGCAGTCTGGCAAGAGATCAACAGATTTTTTTCTTTTGGTTGCCCAATTGCTCAACCTGAACGCAAGTTGTTGATCCTGCCTGCTATTCACCCATGCCCCAGAAGTATGGCTGTGTGAGTTTTATTCATGGCGTAAACAAAACCTTCCACCCGACGCCGCAAAATCCCACACTGTACCTGATAAAAAGCGTCACGCAACCTAATTAGCACGGAAAGGCAGATTTCGCCAACCGGCGGCCGCCCATGGCCATCCAGACGGCAAATAAACCTTAGTCGGTTTGCGGATAAAAGCGAACCGGCGTTAGAATATGCGCAGCGTTTTTTGTTTGGAGTCTAATAAATGCACAAGAATACTGCACCTATCGGCCGCGAGGCCCTACTGGCGGAAGCAAATAACATCATCCGCCAACACGAAGATTATCTGCACGGCATGCTCGCCACCGACGTTGAACAAAAAAGCGGCGTTTTAGTTTTTCGCGGCGAATACTTTTTGGATGCCGACGGATTGCCCACCGCCAAAACCACCGCGGTATTTAATATGTTTAAACATTTGGCCCATCTGCTTTCGGAAAAATACCACCTGGTCGATTGAGTAAAGAAAACGGGGGCACCTGGCCCCCGTTGATTCCTGCTCTCATCGCCGTTACAACAACGGCTTTTCCCCACGCTGCCACCAGCGCAACAGTAAACGATCGACGCTTTCCGCCGCGCTGCCGGTGAAGCGATCCATCAGGCGTTTGCGGCGCGTGTAGCGCACGGCGATCACTTCGTGGTTATCCAACTCGGCGATCAGCAAATCGTCGCTGGTGCCGATGGCGTCGATCAGCCCCTTTTCTTTGGCCTGAGAACCGAACCAGTGCTCACCGGTGGCGACGCTATCGATATCCAGCGACGGGCGCTGCTCATGCACGAAGCGCTTGAACAGTTCGTGGGTTTCGTTCAGATCTTCGCGAAACTTCTCGCGCCCTTGCTCGGTGTTTTCACCGAACAGCGTCAGCGTGCGTTTGAACTGCCCGGCGGTGTGCAGCTCCACGTCGATGTCATTCTTTTTCAGCAGGCGGTGGAAGTTCGGGATCTGCGCCACCACGCCGATGGAACCGATGATGGCGAACGGTGCCGCCACGATGCGATCCGCGACGCAGGCCATCATGTAGCCGCCGCTGGCCGCCACTTTATCCACCGCTACCGTCAGGCGAATGCCGCCCTTGCGCAGGCGCTCCAACTGCGAGGCCGCCAGGCCATAGCCATGCACCACCCCGCCAGGGCTTTCCAGGCGCAGCAGGACTTCATCCTGCGCCGACGCCACCGCCAGCACCGCCGAGATCTCTTCACGCAACGACGTCACCTCGTGCGCGTCCATGCTGCCTTTGAAATCCAGCACATACAGGCACGGCTTGGCCACTTCCACCGCGCCGGACTTGGCGCGCTGCTTCTTCAATTTGTCATCAGATTTGGTCTGCTTCTTGAACTGTTTCAGCCAGACCTTCTGCTCGGCGGCATCCATGCGCGCCAGGCGCATATCGCGCTGCATCTCGCGATACTGTTCGCCGAGGTCGGTCAGCTGCAACTCCCCTTTTTGGCGGCTCTTGCGTTGCCCCAGGCTGACCGCCAATATGGCCAACGCGGCGATGGCGAGCACCACCGTGGCGACCTTGGCCAGAAACAGGCCATAAACAGATATAAACTCCACAGATTCCGCCTTTATTTACAGGTTGTTAGTATACTTCTTTCCATTCTAGCCAACCGCAGCGGCTGCTGTCGCGGCTAAATGAAAATTCATTGCGCACGGAGCATCACTATGGGGACGATTTACGGTCGAACCAAGCCGCCGCTGCCGCGCTTTTGTTACAAAAGAATGCCATTTCAGCCTGCTACGCATTGAAAATGCCCGCGGATTAAGGCATATAACACCCATTATTCATCAATACGATGAGACGGATTCGCTGCGCGGCCCGCAGACGGTCGAGCCTTTGCTCCCGCCCCGGCCGCGCGTTTCACCCTTGCTCCCCGATATTCGCGGGAGAACAGCCACCCAGGCGAGGATGTATCGTGCATTACCAACCCAAACAAGACCTGCTCGAACAACGTATCATTTTAGTTACCGGCGCCGGTGACGGCATCGGCCGTGAAGCGGCGCTGACCTACGCGCGCTTCGGTGCCCAACTGGTGCTGCTGGGCCGTACCGAGAGCAAACTGCTGGCGGTACAACAAGAAATTGCGGCCCAGGGCGGCGCCCCGGCCTTGGTGGTGACGCTGGACTTGCTGCACGCCACTCAGGAGCAATGCCGGCAGATAGCCGACGATCTGGCTAGCCAGATCCCCCGCCTTGACGGCGTGCTGCACAACGCCGGCCTGCTCGGCGACATCGCGCCGATGGCCGAGCTGTCGATGACCATGTGGCAAGAGGTGATGCAGGTTAACGTCAACGCCACCTTTATGCTGACCCAGGCACTGTTGCCACTGCTGCTGAAATCCCACGCCGGTTCGCTGGTGTTCACCAGCTCCAGCGTCGGGCGTACCGGCCGCGCAGACTGGGGGGCCTATGCGGTGTCGAAGTTCGCCACCGAGGGCATGATGCAGGTATTGGCCGACGAGTACAAAACTCGCAATTTGCGGGTGAACTGCATCAATCCGGGTGGCACCCGCACCAAAATGCGCGCATCCGCCTTCCCACACGAAGACAAGAACAAACTGAAGACCCCCGCCGATATTATGCCGTTGTACCTGTATCTGATGGGCGAGGACAGCCGCCGCAAAACTGGCATGAGCTTCGACGCGCAGCCGAACCGTAAACCCGGCGCGGCCGAATAATAAGGAGCGTTTCATGGCGGAAGATCGTCATCAACAGCGCCAGCAGCGCCTGAAAGAACAGGTCGATGCGCGCATCGCCGCGGCGCAGGATACCCGCGGCCTGCTGCTGGTGTTTACCGGTAACGGCAAGGGTAAAACCACCGCCGCCTTCGGCACCGTCACCCGGGCGGTTGGCCACGGCATGCGCGCCGGGGTGATCCAGTTCATCAAGGGCGAATGGCCCAATGGCGAAAAGAATCTGCTACAGCAACACGGCGTTGAATTTCAGGTAATGGCCACCGGTTTCACCTGGGAGACGCAGAACAAGGCCGGCGACACCGCCGCCTGCCAGGCGGTGTGGCAGCACGGTAAACGCATGCTGGCCGACAGCAGCCTGGACCTGGTGCTGCTGGACGAAGTGACCTACATGCTGACCTACGGCTATCTGGAACCGGACGAGTTGAAGGAAGCGCTCCTACGGCGCCCTGTGCACCAAACGGTGATCCTGACCGGGCGCGGTTGCCATCGCGATCTATTGGAACTGGCTGATACGGTCACGGAGATGCGACCGGTGAAACACGCGTTCGACGCAGGCGTGAAGGCGCAACAAGGGATCGATTGGTAACAAAAAGTTCTGGCCCCGAACGGGGCCAGAATGAGGGATTAGCTGCGTTTGCTTGGCTTGCCCGGTTTACCCGGCTTGCTGCCTGGTGCACTGCGGCGGCCGCTGCCGGCTACCTGCGAGTGGCGCTTGACCGCACGGCGGATCTGGTTAGCCTTCACGCGGCGGCGCTCACGCTCCACCGGCATTTTGCTGACCGTTTCCGGCTTCAGTTCCACCAGCTCGCGCAGGTAGTTGATCGCCGGCAGATCCAGTTCCGCCCAGCCGCCGCGCGGCAGGCCTTTCGGCAGATCGATGTCGCCGTAGCGCACGCGGATCAGGCGGCTCACCTGCACGCCCACCGCTTCCCACAGGCGACGCACTTCACGGTTGCGGCCTTCGGTCAGGGTCACGTTGTACCACTGGTTGAGGCCTTCACCGCCCTGGAAGCTGATAGTGCGGAAGGCGGCCGGGCCGTCTTCCAATTGCACGCCCTTGCTCAGCTGCTTCACTTTCGCATCGTCAACCTGGCCGAACACGCGTACCGCGTACTCACGTTCCACTTCACGGCTTGGATGCATCAGACGGTTGGCCAGTTCGCCATCGGTGGTGAACAGCAGCAGACCGGAGGTGTTGACGTCCAGTCGCCCTACCGCCACCCAGCGTGAACCGCGCAGCTTCGGCAAGCGATCGAACACCGTCGGGCGGCCTTCAGGATCGCTGCGGGTACACAGCTCGCCTTCCGGTTTGTAGTAAGCCAGCACCCGGCAAACCACCTCTTCGGATTCTTTGATCGACAGGACATGGCCATCCAGACGAATTTTCATCGCCGGGGTCACTTCAACGCGGTCGCCCAGCTTGGCGACCTTGCCGTCGACGCTGACGCGCCCGGCTTCAATCATGGTTTCGATTTCACGACGCGAGCCATGCCCGGCGCGCGCTAATACTTTCTGTAACTTTTC
The DNA here is from genome assembly GCF_051803255.1 of Serratia bockelmannii. Classification (NCBI taxonomy): domain Bacteria; kingdom Pseudomonadati; phylum Pseudomonadota; class Gammaproteobacteria; order Enterobacterales; family Yersiniaceae; genus Serratia; species Serratia bockelmannii. The sequence goes on from NZ_CP196512.1 coordinate 2,769,999, forward strand.
GCTCATTGAGCAACCTCTAATGTCGCCTTCACAGGCGTCGGGGGGATACCGTCGTGGCCAACAGCCACGACGGTCATAATACGTTTATCAGGATCGAACCGTGTATTATACAGGCTTTCTAAGGTGTTGAAACCCACTTTATCGGCGGTGCCCCCCTTCAGACGGCGTTCACGGCGCCAAAAAATCCTCCACAGCCCACAGCACCGAGTCAGGCCGTTCCAGAATGCCGAGGTGAGTACGGGCCTCCCCGAGACGCACCACGGAGAAAAACGGCTGCTCGGCGGCAAAGGCCTGCTGTTGCCGCAGATAGTCGTCACGGCGATCCAACGAGTAAATGTGCCGGCACGGCGGCGGTGCGCTCATTCCCGCCAGGCGTTGCAGCGGTGAGCCGAATTGCCGATAGGCCTGTTCGATGGCCACGCCGGCGGCACGCCAGAGCCGGTAATCTTCCTGCGCCATCTCAACCTCCAGATGGCGTTTGACCCGATCGTGGCGGATGCCGCCCTGCCAGAAGTCGAACAAGGCGTCGCGCGCCGCCAGCCACCGCTGCGGCTCCTGCATGCGGCTCACCGCCGTAAAGAACGCCGGTTCCGGCTGCGTCATGATCCAGTCGAGAAACACCATGCCCTGCACCCGCTGCGGCAACGCTTCAGCCAACGCTACCGCCAGCCAGCTGGCGTGCGCCACCGACAGGGTGACCACGTTATCCAAACGCAGCGCCGTCAGCAGTTGGCGCACATCCTCCAGCAAATCGTCCGCCGTCAGCGACATCTCCGCGGCTTTCGACGACAGGCCATGGCCCCGCCAGTCGATGTTGATCACCCGATAACGTTCGGCCGCCAAAGCAATGAACGGCTCGAACACGGTTTTCGGTTCGCACCAGCCGGGCAACAGCACCAGCGTGAGCGGCCCTGAGCCGATATCCTGATAGTCGAGCATCATGTTGGCACTGTGAAATGCGGTCATATTACCTCCTGCGCGTCTCTCCCCGACCCGTTCGGGAAATACCGACGGGAATAAGGTGACAGCGCAGCAGGCATTGATCTATTGAAGTTCGTGCGGAATGCGCCCCGAGCGCACCTTAAGAAAAAATGCGCACTAATTGGAACGGGAACTTAATGGCGCACGCAGGGATAGGCAGCGCTTAATGCCAGCATGATCACCGACGGAGCGGAATAATGCAGTTGCTCTGGGTGCTCGTTCAAATACTTCATCACCGCGTCGGCGGCGACGCCGATGCTCATCCCGGCAGCCGGACAGATATTGCGATTGCCCTGCATAGAATAGGTATCGAATACGCCGGCGACGTATCCCATAAACATGCCACCATTCAGCGCTTCGGCCACGGTGGCTTCACCGCTTTTATTTTTTACGTAACCGCCGGATTCCGCCAGCAAACCGCTGCCTGAATAAAAACCCGCATTTGCCATTGAGGAAAATAATAAGGCCGCTAAAAAAGAAACCTGTTTAATCATTGCTGCGCATCCTGCCCATTATCAATTCTGAAGTAATCAAGAATAGCGGCTTTCACGCGAAATAGCCTCGCTTCAGCCGATTTTCAGACAATGGGCAAGGTGGCAACCTTTTACATCAGCGGAAAGGCGCCGCGTCGCCCGCCCCTTCGCGCACCACTTCCGGCGTGGATTCGGTCAGATCGATAACCGTAGTCGGCTGTTGGCCGAGGAAGCCGCCGTGGATCACCAGATCGACCACCTTGCCCAAATGATCGCTGATCTCTTCCGGATCGGACTCGGCAAAATCATTGCCCGGCAGCATCAGGGTGGTGGACATCATCGGTTCGTTCAACGCCTCCAATAGCGCCAGCGCGATCGGGTTTGAGGGCACGCGCAGGCCGATAGTTTTACGCTTTTCATTCATCAGGCGGCGCGGCACTTCTTTGGTCGCCTTCAGAATGAACGTGTAGTGGCCCGGCGTATTGTTTTTGATCAGGCGGAAGGCCGTGTTATCGACGTGCGCATAGGTCGATAATTCGGACAGATCGCGGCACATCAGGGTAAAGTTGTGGTTGCCGTCCAGTTGACGGATGCGGCAAATGCGCTCCATCGCCGCCTTCTCTTCCAGCATGCAACCCAACGCATAGCCGGAATCGGTGGGATAAACGATCACTCCGCCCTTGCGTAGCACGTCGACCGCCTGGTTAATCAAACGCGGTTGCGGGTTGTCCGGATGAATATAAAAAAGCTGACTCATGACTTGCTCCTAAAATGATGCCCGCGCGCGTTGCCACGCGCGTAAAATCAGACCGCCTGGCCCGGTTGCGGCCAATCGCGCCACACTGGCTCGACACCGCCCGGCAGCCACAGCTTGCGCCCCAGTTCGATCCACGAACAAGGTTGATGGAAATCAGAGCCTTGCGAGGCCAACAGGTGGTAGTCCTGCGCGTATTTCGCCAGCTGCGCGCGCTCATGCGGCGCCTGCTGACACTGCGCCACTTCCATGGCGTCGCCGCCGTGTTCGGCGAAATGCACCAGTAAACGTTTCAACCACTTCGCGGTCAGATCGTAACGGCCGGGATGCGCCATCACCGCCTGACCGCCCGATTGATGAATCGCATCAATGGCTTGTTCTATTGTACACCACTGCGGCGGCACGTAGCCGGTTTTGCCCTTGGCCAAGTATTTCTTGAACACCTGCGCCATGTTGTTCGCCACGCCAAGCTCCACCAGGTAACGGGCGAAATGGCCGCGGGTGACCGCGCCGGCGCCCGCCAGCCGTTGCGCGCCGGCATAGGCGTCAGGGATCCGCGCTTTACCCAGGCGCACGCCAATCTCCTGCGCCCGCCAGTTGCGGCGTTCGGTTTGTTCCGCCAACAGTGCCACCAGCGCCGGATGCGTGACGTCCATGCCCAACCCAACGATATGAATTTCATGATTTTCCCACAGCGTCGAGATTTCCACCCCGTTGACCAACCGCAGCGGCAACGCCTGCTCCGCAATGGCCGTGGCGGCCTCGGCCAATCCGGCGGTGGTATCGTGATCGGTGATCGCCAGCACGCCTACACGCATCTCGACCGCCCGCAGTACCAGCTGCGTCGGCGTCAGATAACCGTCGGAGGCGGTCGTGTGGCTGTGGAGATCGTACAGAGTAAAAGCGGTGGATGGGGGGTTACTGTCTGTCAAAACGGCTATCCGGCAATGGCTTGGTTTTCTATCATACCCGCGATCGACGGCCGGACGGAAATCTATTCTGCCCTGGCCGCAGGCGCCAGGCGGATGATGAATAGAATTCACGCTGGCCGCTAAAACATTGTGCAAAAAGAGGGTTGACTTTGCCGCCACGAACCAGTTAACTAGTACACAAGTTCACGGCAACGGCCGTGTCAGATGAGCGTTAACAGAGAGAGTCGGCAAATGAACAACTATATTTCTCTTCACGGTTGGTGGCGTACCTCCCTCTTGCGGGCGGTGTAATCGCGCATAGCTGTCATCTGACAATGCAGATTTCCTGAGCCCGCACTTGATGCGGGCTTTTTTATGGACAGAATTCACTGGAACCACCGATGATGAACACCAAACCACAACTGACATTGCTGAAGGCGCAAGCCAGCTACCGGGGCGACCCCACCACCCTTTTCCACCAGCTGTGCGGCGCCCGTCCGGCCACCCTGCTGCTGGAATCGGCGGAAATCAACAGCAAACAGAATCTGCAGAGCCTGCTGGTGATCGACAGCGCGCTGCGCATTACCGCACTGGGCCACACCGTCAGCGTGCAGGCACTGACCGCCAACGGCGCGGCGCTGCTGCCGCTGCTGGACGAAGCGCTGCCGCCTGAGGTACGCAACCAGGCACGCCCCAACGGCCGCGAGCTGACCTTCCCGGCGATCGACGCGGTGCAGGACGAAGATGCCCGCCTGCGCTCACTGTCGGTGTTCGACGCGCTGCGTACGCTGCTGACCCTGGTGGACTCTCCGGCGGACGAGCGCGAAGCCGTGATGCTGGGCGGCCTGTTCGCCTACGATTTGGTCGCCGGTTTCGAAGATCTGCCGGCACTGCGCCAGGATCAGCGCTGCCCGGACTTCTGCTTCTATCTGGCTGAAACGCTGTTGGTGCTTGATCACCAACGCGGTACGGCCCGTCTGCAGGCCAGCGTCTTCAGTGAACAAGCGAGTGAAGCGCAGCGTTTGCAGCAACGTCTGGAACAACTTCAGGCCGAGTTGCAACAAACCCCGCAGCCGATCCCGCACCAAACGCTGGAAAACATGCAGCTGAGCTGTAACCAGAGCGACGAAGAGTACGGCGCGGTGGTCAGCGAGCTGCAGGAAGCGATCCGCCAGGGCGAGATTTTCCAGGTGGTGCCGTCGCGCCGCTTCTCCCTGCCTTGCCCGGCGCCGCTGGCGGCCTACCAGACGTTGAAAGACAACAACCCCAGCCCGTACATGTTCTTCATGCAGGATGATGACTTCACCCTGTTCGGCGCTTCGCCGGAGAGCGCGCTGAAATACGACGCGGGCAATCGCCAGATCGAAATCTACCCGATCGCCGGCACCCGCCCGCGCGGCCGCCGTGCCGACGGTTCGCTGGATCTGGATCTCGACAGCCGCATCGAGCTGGAAATGCGCACCGACCACAAAGAACTGGCCGAGCACCTGATGCTGGTCGATCTGGCGCGCAACGATCTGGCGCGCATCTGCCAGGCCGGCAGCCGCTACGTGGCCGACCTGACCAAGGTGGACCGCTATTCGTTCGTCATGCACCTGGTTTCCCGCGTGGTGGGCACCCTGCGCGCCGATCTCGACGTGCTGCACGCCTACCAGGCCTGCATGAACATGGGCACCCTCAGCGGCGCGCCGAAAGTGCGGGCGATGCAGCTGATCGCCGCCTCAGAAGGCACGCGCCGCGGCAGCTACGGCGGCGCGGTGGGCTACTTCACCGCCACCGGCGATCTGGATACCTGCATCGTCATTCGCTCTGCCTACGTTGAAGACGGCATCGCCACCGTGCAGGCCGGCGCCGGCGTGGTACTGGATTCCATCCCGCAGGCGGAAGCCGACGAAACCCGTAATAAAGCCCGTGCCGTGCTGCGCGCCATCGCCACTGCGCACCATGCCAAGGAGGTGTTCTGATGGCCGATATCCTGTTGCTCGACAACGTCGACTCCTTTACTTACAACCTGGTCGATCAGCTGCGCGCCAGCGGCCACCAGGTGGTGATTTACCGTAACCAGATCGCCGCCGAGGTGATCATCGAACGCCTGGAGCACATGACTCAGCCGGTGCTGATGCTGTCGCCCGGCCCCGGCACGCCGTCCGAAGCGGGCTGCATGCCGGAACTGCTGCAGCGCCTGCGCGGTCGGCTGCCGATTATCGGCATCTGCCTCGGCCACCAGGCGATCGTCGAAGCCTACGGCGGCCAGGTCGGCCAGGCGGGTGAGATCCTGCACGGCAAAGCCTCGGCGATCGCTCACGATGGCGAAGGCATGTTCGCCGGCATGGCCAACCCGCTGCCGGTGGCGCGCTACCACTCGCTGGTCGGCAGCAACATCCCGGCCGATCTCACCGTCAACGCCCATTTCGGCGAGATGGTGATGGCAGTGCGCGACGACCACCGCCGCGTGTGCGGCTTCCAGTTCCACCCGGAATCGATTCTGACCACCCATGGCGCGCGCCTGCTTGAGCAGACCCTCGCCTGGGCGCTGGCGAAGTAATATAAGGAACACGACGATGCAACCTATTCTTGAGAAACTGTACCGCGCCGAGTCGATGAGCCAGCAGGAAAGCCAACAGCTGTTCAGCGCTATCGTGCGCGGCGAACTGGAACCTAGCCAACTGGCGGCGGCGTTGATCAGCATGAAAGTCCGCGGCGAGCGCCCGGAAGAGATCGCCGGCGCCGCCAAAGCGCTGCTGGACGACGCTCAGCCGTTTCCGCGCCCTGACTACCCGTTCGCCGATATCGTCGGCACCGGCGGCGACGGCACCAACAGCATCAATATTTCCACCGCCAGCGCCTTTGTGGCGGCGGCGTGCGGCGCGAAAATCGCCAAACACGGCAACCGCAGCGTCTCCAGCCGTTCCGGCTCTTCGGATCTGCTGGCGGCGTTCGGCATCCGTCTGGATCTGCCGGCGGAAGAAGCGCGCAAGGCGCTGGACGACCTCGGCGTGTGCTTCCTGTTCGCGCCGCAGTACCACACCGGTTTTCGCCACGCCATGCCGGTGCGCCAGCAGCTGAAGACCCGCACGCTGTTCAACGTGCTGGGCCCGCTGATTAACCCGGCGCGTCCGCCGCTGGCGCTGATCGGCGTATACAGCCCGGAACTGGTGCTGCCGATTGCCGAAACCCTGCGCGTGCTGGGTTATCAACGTGCGGCGGTGGTTCACGGCGGCGGCATGGACGAGGTGGCGATCCACGCCCCGACGCACGTAGCGGAATTGAACAACGGCGAAATCAGCAGCTACCAGCTCACGCCGCAGTCCTTCGGATTGGAAACCTATCCGCTGGAAGCCTTGCTGGGCGGCACGCCGGAAGAAAACCGTGACATTTTGGCGCGGCTGTTACAAGGTAAAGGCGAGCCGGCGCACGCCGCGGCGGTCGCGGCCAACGTCGCGTTGCTTCTGAAGTTATTCGGACATGAAGACCTGCGCCAAAATGCGCGGCAGGCACTGGATATGATCAACAGCGGGCAGGCCTATGAGCGTGTCATCGCACTGGCGGCAAGAGGATAAATGATGCAGGAAACCGTGCTACACAAGATTGTCCGCGACAAAGCGCAATGGATCGCGGCGCGACAACAGCAACAGCCCCTGGCCGGCTTTCAGAATGACATCGTACCGAGCGAACGCAGCTTCTACCACGCGCTGCAGGGCACCCGGACGGCTTTCATTCTCGAATGCAAGAAGGCCTCGCCTTCCAAGGGGCTGATTCGCGAGAGCTTTGATCCGGTGGAGATCGCCACGGTCTATAAAGATTTCGCCTCGGCGATCTCGGTGCTGACCGACGAGAAATACTTCCAGGGCAGCTTCGATTTCCTGCCGCTGGTCAGTAAGACCGTCAGCCAGCCGGTATTGTGCAAAGACTTTATCGTCGACCCGTATCAGATTTACCTGGCGCGTTACTATCAGGCCGACGCCATTCTGCTGATGCTGTCGGTGTTGACCGACGAGCAGTACCGCCAGCTGGCCGCGGTGGCCCACAGCCTCAATATGGGCGTGCTGACCGAAGTGATCAGTGAAGAAGAGCTGCAGCGGGCGATCGCGCTGGAAGCGCGCGTGGTCGGCATCAATAATCGCGATCTGCGCGATCTGAGCATCGACCTGAACCGCACCCGTGAGCTGGCGCCGCGCGTGCCGCATGGCGTGACGGTGATCAGCGAGTCGGGCATCAACAACTATGGGCAGATCCGCGAGCTGAGCCATTACGCCAACGGCTTCCTGATCGGTAGCGCGCTGATGTCTGAACCCGATCTGCGCGCCGCCGTGCGCCGCGTGATCCTGGGCGACAACAAAGTGTGCGGCCTGACCCGCCCACAGGACGCCGCCGCCGCGTATCAGGCGGGCGCCATCTACGGCGGGCTGATTTTCGTCGGCCGCTCCCCGCGCTACGTGGATATCACCCGCGCCCGCGAAGTGATTTCCGGCGCGCCGCTGAAGTACGTCGGCGTATTCTGCGACGCCCAGGTCGAGACCGTGGCGTTGACCGTTGAGCGCCTCGGTCTGCACGCGGTGCAATTACACGGCGCGGAAGACCAGGCTTATATCAGCGCCCTGCGCGCCCGTTTGCCGGCCGATTGCCGCATCTGGAAAGCGCTTAGCGTGAAAGATCGGGTGCCGGCGCGCGATTTGCAGTATGTCGATCGCTACCTGCTCGACAACGGTGCCGGTGGCACCGGCCAACGCTTCGACTGGTCGGTATTGCAAGACGAAGATCTGACTAACGTGATGCTGGCGGGCGGCCTGCGCGCCGACAACTGCGTCGAAGCGGCCAAGCTCGGCTGCGCCGGGCTGGACTTCAACTCCGGCGTGGAAAGCGAACCGGGCATCAAAGATCCCGCGCGCCTGGCCTCGGTCTTCCAGACCCTGCGCGCCTACTGAATACGGCTCAACATTAATAACGGATAATAACGGGAACTCTCATGACGCTGCTTAACCCCTACTTCGGCGAATTTGGTGGCCAGTATGTGCCGCAAATTCTGATGCCGGCCCTGAAACAACTGGAAGAAGCCTTTGTCAGCGCTCAGCGCGATCCGGCGTTTCAGGCGGAATTCATCGATCTGCTAAAGAACTACGCAGGCCGCCCGACGGCGCTGACGCTGTGCAAAAACCTCACCGCCGGCAGCAACACCAAGCTTTATCTGAAGCGTGAAGACCTGCTGCACGGCGGCGCACACAAGACCAACCAGGTGCTGGGCCAGGCGTTGCTGGCCAAGCGCATGGGCAAAACCGAGATCATCGCGGAAACCGGCGCAGGCCAACACGGCGTCGCGTCGGCGCTGGCCTGCGCGCTGCTCGGCCTGAAATGCCGCATCTATATGGGCGCCAAAGACGTCGAGCGCCAGTCGCCGAACGTGTTCCGCATGCGGCTGATGGGCGCGGAAGTGATCCCGGTGCACAGCGGCTCCGCCACCCTGAAAGACGCCTGCAACGAAGCGTTGCGCGACTGGTCCGGCAGCTATGAAACCGCGCACTATATGCTCGGCACCGCCGCCGGCCCGCACCCGTACCCCACCATCGTGCGTGAATTCCAGCGCATGATCGGCGAAGAAACCAAAGCGCAGGTGCTGGAGCGCGAAGGCCGCCTGCCGGATGCGGTCATCGCCTGCGTCGGCGGCGGCTCCAACGCCATCGGCATGTTCGCCGATTTTATCGATGACGCCGACGTTGGGCTTATCGGCGTGGAACCTGCCGGCCTGGGTATCGAAACCGGTCAGCACGGCGCGCCGCTCAAGCACGGCCACGTCGGCATCTACTTCGGCATGAAGGCGCCGATGATGCAGACCGACGAAGGCCAGATTGAAGAGTCCTATTCGATTTCCGCCGGGCTGGACTTCCCATCCGTCGGGCCGCAGCACGCCTACCTGAACAGCACTGGCCGCGCCGAATACGTGTCGATCACCGACGACGAAGCGCTGGAAGCGTTCAAGGCGCTGTCGCGCCATGAAGGCATTATCCCGGCGCTGGAATCCTCACACGCCCTGGCGCACGCGCTGAGAATGATCCGTGAAACGCCGCAGAAAGAGCAAATCTTGGTGGTCAACCTGTCCGGCCGCGGCGACAAAGACATATTTACCGTTCACGACATTTTGAAAGCTCGGGGAGAAATCTGATGGAACGTTATCAGCAACTGTTCACGCGTCTGGAAAGCAGCAAGGAAGGCGCCTTCGTCCCGTTCGTGACGTTAGGCGATCCCAATCCGACGCTATCGCTGCAGATTATCGACACCCTGATCGAAGCCGGTGCGGACGCGCTGGAGTTGGGCATCCCCTTCTCCGATCCGCTGGCGGATGGCCCCACTATCCAGAGCGCGACGCTGCGCGCTTTCGCCGCCGGCGTCACGCCGACCCAGTGCTTCGAGATGCTGGCGGCCATCCGCCAGAAGCACCCGACCATTCCCATTGGGCTGCTGATGTACGCCAATCTGGTGTTCCATAAAGGCATCGATGCGTTTTACCAACGCTGCGCCGAAGTGGGCGTGGATTCGGTGCTGGTCGCCGACGTGCCGTTTGAAGAGTCTGCGCCGTTCCGCGCCGCGGCCATTCGCCACGGTATCGCACCGATCTTCATCTGCCCGCCGAACGCCGATGACGATCTGCTGCGTGAAATCGCGTCGCACGGCCGCGGCTACACCTACCTGCTGTCGCGCGCCGGCGTCACCGGCACCGAAAGCCGAGCGCAGCTGCCGTTGCATCACCTGGTGAACAAGCTGCGCGAGTATCACGCCGCGCCGCCGCTGCAGGGCTTCGGCATCTCCGAACCCGAGCAGGTGAAGGCGGCGCTGCAGGCCGGGGCCGCCGGCGCGATCTCCGGCTCGGCAATCGTCAAAATCATCGAACAGCACCATGCCAACCCGGCGGAGATGCTGACTAAGCTGGCGGCCTTTGTCAGCAATATGAAGCGCGCCACCCGGGCGTGATCCTCTTTAGCGAGCGCCCTGCCGGCGCTCGCTTTAACAGCTTGTTTCCCCTCAAAGTTTGTTCCATTTATTTACAGCAAAAATTTGAACAAAACCCAGTCTTGTCTCACAATGAACTTTGTTCGCTATGCATTTCTTCGTTTGATTTGGGGAATGCGCTCGCTGCGGCGAAAAACCGTAGCGAATTTCAACCATAACATTGCATGGAGAGTAATTTATGAAGCTGTTTAAAACCCTTTCGGCCTTGTGCATGGCAGCCGTTGTGGCGGTCGCGGTGAGCGCTTGCGCGCCGACGGCAAAATCAGAGGGAACAGGCGGTTATATCGATGACACCGTGGTCACCACCAAAGTGAAATCGGCGTTGCTGGCGGATAAAAACATCAAGTCACGCGAGATTAGCGTGGAAACCTTTAAAGGGCGCGTACAGCTGAGCGGCTTCGTGACGTCCAGCGATGACGCCAACCGTGCGGTGCAGGTCACACGCGGCGTAGCCGGCGTGAAATCTGTTGAAAACGTGATGCAGATTAAATAATACCGACACAGGGAGGCGCAACGCCTCCCTGCTTGAAGCCTTCATCAGAAGCGGTAACCCGCCCCGAACATGAACACCCACGGATCCAGACGCGTATCGAAGCTATGGTGCCCACCATTCGCATCGTTGAAGCGAGTTTTGGTTTCGATGTTCATCCACCACACCGACATGTTCAGCATCCAGTGCTCATCCAGGTTGTAATCCAGGCCGGCCTGCGCCGCCACGCCCCAGGAATCTTTCAGATCGAGGTCGCTCAACCCGGCGCTTTTGCCGTAGTCGTTGAACTTCTCGTCGAAGAAGGTGGTGTAGTTAACGCCGACGCCCAGGTAAGGACGCAGTTTGTCCTGCTTGTCGCCGAAGTAGTATTGCGCCATCAGCGTAGGCGGCAGTTGGTGAACGGTCGCCAGATCGGTACCGCCCAGCGTCACCTTGTGGCGGAATGGCGTTGCGGCCAACAACTCAACGCCGATGTTGTCCGTCACCATGTAACCGAAGGTCAGACCGAGCTGGGTGTTGTTTTTCGCATCCAGCGAGCCCAACCCCAGTACGTTGTCTGAACCCGCATTTGGACGCACGGTCGCGGTTCCCGCGCGGAACAGGAAATCACCGGCCTGATGCGCACTTGCCAACATAGGCGCCATCATCGTCGCCAATACCATCAGAGTTGTCTTTTTCATTATCCATTCCATTTGTGTGGTTAATCGCTCGAGGGGGAATATACCTACTTTCGGGTATTTGTGATCCCATCGAGATCACATCTTATGTGTAAAAATTTAAAATCCCACTAAAAACAAGGTTACCTAACCGTCTAATAAATCAAGGATTGATCTGCATCAAAAAAACGATTTTGTTGCAAATTATCTACATGTTCAAATTTCAGTTGCGGAGAAAAATGCGGCTGAGGTAATTTCATTTTCCGTGTTGGTTTTGGTTGGTGCCGTGAGGAGTCGGCGGGCAATCAAGATGAGCGAAATCCTTAATCCCTGTGTCAGCTGCGGCGCATGCTGCGGTTATTTTCGAGTGTCATTCTATTGGGCCGAAGCCGAAGACGGCGGCGGCACCGTCCCCCTTTCCCTGACGGAGCCTTTGAGCCCGTTCCTGCGCTGCATGCAGGGGACCAACAGCAAGTCCCCCCGCTGCACCGCGCTGGACGGCGAGATCGGCAAAGCCGTGTCCTGCTCGATCTACCTCAATCGACCCAGCCCGTGCAGAGAGTTCGATCAGTCCGGTGAAAACGGCCTGCGTAACGAAGCCTGCGATCGCGCCCGGGAACGCTACGGCCTGCCCCCCTTGCCGGTGCCCTTGCCGCTATCGCTGCCTGAGACGACGATCGTTGAAGAAATAGGCGTAGTGCAATTCGCGGGGTGCCACAGCGGCGTGGAACAGGGTACAATCACCCACTGATTTATCTCTGTTTTCCCGACGCCAAGGAGTCTGCATGCCTATCACGGCCAACGCTTTGTACCGTGACAGTTTTAACTTTTTACGCAATCAACTGGCCAGCATCCTGATGCTGGCGCTGTTGACGGCGTTTATCTCCGTGCTGCTGAATCAGGCCTTCAGCCCCGATGCCGAACAGTTGGCGACGCTCGCTGCCACCACCAGCGATTTCGCTTCCTCTACCGGCATGGGCATTCAGGAAGTGATCCAGCAGATGACGCCGGAACAGCAGATGGTGTTGCTGAAAGTGTCGGCGGCCGCCACCTTCTCCGCGCTGGTCGGCAACGTGCTGCTGGTCGGCGGGATGCTGACGCTGATCCGTCTGGTGTCGCAAGGGCAACGCACCAGCGCCCTGCGCGCGCTCGGCGCTTCGGCGCCCGATCTGCCGCGCCTGTTGTTGCTGCTGTTTATCTGCACCCTGCTGATCCAACTTGGCCTGACGCTGTTTGTGGTGCCGGGCGTGCTGATGGCTATCGCCTTCGCACTGGCGCCGGTGATCGCCTCCGTCGACAAAAAAGGCGTCTTCGCTTCGCTCAAGCTGAGCAGCAAATTAGCCTTCGCCAATGCGCGCGTGCTGGTGCCGGCGATGATGCTGTGGCTGGCGGCCAAGCTGCTGGTGCTGTTTTTGGTGAGCCATCTGTCGGTGCTGACGCCGAACGTCGCCAGCGTGGTACTGACCGCGTTGAGCAACCTGGTGTCTGCCCTGCTGCTGATCTACCTGTTCCGTCTGTACATGCTGCTGCGCGGCTAACGCCGGCGCAAGCAAAAACCAAGGGGCACGCTTCGGCGCGCCCCTTTTTTTGTTTACCCCACCACGGCGGCTTCCGCCTGCTCCTTACTCTGAATCAGTTTCAGGGCCAGATACAGGTCCGGCACCAAAATCAGCTCTTTGTCGCGCCCTAAGCGGTTGATGCGGAACCAACGCGTCAGCTCGGTGCGGCGCCCCGCCAGCACCAGCCTTACGTTACGCTGTAACAGGTCGCGTTTCAGTTCGTCGATGGCCGCCAGCACGCTGATATCGGCGTGGGTGAAACTGGCCACCGCATCCACCACCACCCAACGTGGCTGGAACGGCGTGCCGTCGACCAAATTGAGAATACGGCGTTTGAAATACGCCACGTTGAAATAGGTCAGCGGCGAATTGAAGCGATACATCATGACGCCAGGCACCGCCTTCACCCCATTGTTATTGCCCATGGAATGGATCATGCCTTCGTCGTTGACGCCCAGCAGCTGTTCCGTCGGCCGGAAGACGGTGCGCAGAAACTGCATCAGCCCCAGCAACACCGCCAGCCCAATGCCGCTGATCACTCCCACCAGCAGCACGCTGAGGAAGGTAAACAGCGCCAGGCGGAACGCCTGCGCGTTGCGACGGCGCAAGATCCAGATGCCGCGGATGTCCAGCAGCGACCAGGCCGCATACATCAGCACCACGCCCAACCCGGCCACCGGAATAAACTGCAGCGGCGCCATCAGGAACAGCAAGACAAAGGCAATGACCGCGGCGGCGATGATCGACACCAGTTGGCTCTTGCCGCCGTTGGCATCATTCACCGCGGTGCGCGAATCCGCGCCGCTGATGGCGAAACCTTGCGACAGCGCAGAGACGATATTCACCAGCCCCAGCGCGCGAAACTCGGCGTCGGCGTTCACCTCATAACCGTTTTTGGCGGCGAAGCTGCGGGCGGTGAGCATCATGCTGACAAAACTCACCACCGCCAGGTTAAGCGCCGGGATCACCATGTCGCGCAGCAAAGCGGGCTGGAAGTCCGGCCACTGGACGATCGGCAGCACGCCGCTGAAACCGCCCACCGTCACCACGCCATGCTGCTGCAGGCCGCCCGCCCAGGTCACGAACGCCGCCAGCACGATAGCGAACAGCGGCGCCGGCCAGTTAGGCCGCCATTTTTTAAATCCGAGCAGCGTCACCAGCGTCAGCAACGACACCGCCATCGTCAGCCAGTCGCTGTGCAGCAGGTTACCGGGCAGCGCGTAGATGCGCTCGATCAGCTGTGCCGGGCGCATCGTAAACCCCAACACCTTGCCGATCTGATCGACAATAATAGTGATCGCCACCCCGTTCAGCAGCCCACTGAGGATCGGCCGCGACAGCAAATCCGCCAGCGCCCCCAGCTTGAACCGGCTGGCCAGCAGGCACCAGCCGCCCATCATGGCGGTCATCATAATGGTCAGTTGCCAATGGCGTTCCATATTGCCCGCTGCCAGCGGCGTCACCACTGCGGCGATCACCGCGCAGGTGGCAGCGTCGGGCCCGACGATCAGCTGGCGCGACGAGCCGAACAGCGCGTAGGCCATCATCGGCAAGATACAGGAGTAGAGCCCCACCACCGGGCTGACCCCGGCCAGTTCGGCGTAGGCGATGGCCACCGGGAGGGCGACGGCGGCGACGGAAAGGCCGGCGCGAATATCCGGCTTGAGCCAACTGCGTTGATAGCCCAATAAATGCGTCAAACCAGGCGTCAGGGCCTGGAGAGATTTCCACTGCATGCTTGTTTTCCGCGGTAAATTATCTGGTTATTATGACACTTACTATGCGGCCTGCGGCCCGCGCTGGCAATGTACCGGCACTTTCTTGCGTAAGTTTATGCAAATTCCTGCTTTCGCGGCAGAAATCCGCCGGCCAAACGCCGATAATCGGCAACGCCCGGCGGTACACAGAGCTCGCCGAATCCGGTATAGTCGGCCGATGAACAGATGATGGATTGATTTATGAAGCAGTTTCTTGATTTCCTCCCGTTAATTGTCTTTTTCGCGTTTTACAAGCTGTACGACATTTACGTTGCTTCCGGCGCGTTAATTGTCGCCACCGCGCTGGCGCTGGTGTTCACCTGGGTGAAATACCGCAAGGTCGAGAAGATGACGTTGATCACCTTCCTGATGGTGCTGGTATTCGGCACCCTGACGCTGGTGTTCCACAACGATTTGTTCATCAAATGGAAGGTCACGGTGATTTACGCGCTGTTCGCGCTGGCGCTGCTGATCAGCCAATGGGTGCTCAAAAAACCGCTGGTTCAGCGCATGCTGGGTAAAGAGCTGACGCTGCCGGACAAAGTGTGGAGCAACCTTAACCTGGCCTGGGCGATCTTCTTCCTGGCCTGCGGCCTGGCGAACATCTATGTCGCCTTCTGGCTGCCGCAAAGCGTCTGGGTCAATTTCAAAGTCTTTGGCCTGACGGTACTGACGCTGGTCTTCACCCTCCTCAGCGGTATCTATATTTACCGGCACATGCCGGAAGAACAGAAAAAATAGTTACAAATACCGGCACGTACCGGCAGAAGAAACAAAATAGTTACAAAATTGTTAATGCCTGCGGCATTTGCCGCGGGCAGTATGATGTTATCCCTTCCTTTTAAAAGCAGACTGCTATGACACAACAACGACCTTTACCCAGCGGCGAGCTGGTGCTGCGCACGCTGGCAATGCCGGCCGATACCAATGCCAACGGCGATATTTTCGGCGGCTGGCTGATGTCGCAAATGGACATCGGCGGCGCCATCCAGGCAAAAGAGATCGCCGAGGGGCGCGTGGTGACGGTGCGCGTAGACGGCATGACCTTCCTGAAACCGGTGGCGGTAGGCGACGTGGTTTGCTGCTATGCGCACTGTATCCGCACCGGACGCAGCTCGATCACCATCAATATCGAAGTGTGGGTAAAGAAAGTTTCTTCCGCCCCGATCGGCCAGCGTTACCGGGCGACCGAAGCGGTGTTCACCTATGTGGCGGTCGATGCGGAAGGCAACTCGCGCGCGCTGCCTGAGGGCAAAATGAATTTCCGCGTCGGTTTCGAAGAATAAGATGATTGAAGCCAACAGCATACTGCTGTTGGCTTGACGCTTTATCCGTGGGCATATTTAAATGCCGCATCAAATAACCTGATAATACTTCTCATCATCCATAGTCATTACGTCTTTCAGCAATGAAGCGCCCTCTTCCTCGTCTGTCAGTGATTGGCGCACTTTTTGTGTTTTCAGACCCAACTTCCGTATCAATTTCATATCCTGATCCTCATCGGGATTCGTTGCCGTTAACAATTTGCATCCATAGAAAATTGAATTGGCCCCCGCCATAAAACACATGGCCTGCATTTGCTCATTCATTTTCTCGCGCCCTGCCGCGATGCGCACGTAGGAGGTAGGCATCATGATTCTGGCAACGGCAATGACGCGGATATAGTCAAAGGCATCCACCGGCTCACTGTCTTCCAGGGGGGTGCCCGCCACCTTGACCAGCATGTTAATGGGCACACTTTCCGGCGCTTTAGACAGGTTGGCCAATTGCAAAAGCAGACCTATCCGGTCTAGGTTACTTTCACCTAGACCCAATATTCCACCGGAGCAGACCTTGATGCCGGCCGCCCTGACTTTATCGATCGTCGTTAATCTATCCTGATAAGTGCGGGTTGTGATGATGCTGCCATAATATTCGGGAGAGGTATCCAGATTGTGGCTATAGTAGTCTAAGCCAACGTTAGCCAATCGCTCGACCTGAGAATCAGTCAGTTTTCCCAGCGTCATGCAGGTTTCCAACCCCAACGCCTTAACCCCTCTGACCATCTCCTCCAAATAAGGCATATCGCGTTCGTGAGGATTACTCCAGGCCGCTCCCATGCAAAATCTCGAGGAGCCAGCCTCTTTCGCTGTACGGGCTGACTGTAAGACTTTTTCTACCTGCAACAACTTTTCTGCCCGCAATCCTGTTTTATACCTTGCGCTTTGCGAACAATATTTGCAGTCCTCTGGGCACCCTCCTGTTTTAACAGACAGCAAAGTGCTCATTTGTATTTCCAGCGGATCAAAATGTTGACGATGCACCTTTTGCGCATCATAGAGCAAATCCAACAAAGGCTTATTAAACAGCACTTTCACTTTATCAATCGTCCAGCTCATATTTTCATCCTGATGTTATTCGCAGTGACAGCCCCATCAGACAGCCCCCGTTCTGTCACACAGATTAACGGAGACTTCACTGATCTGAGTGGCTGTTTGAGACCGCACCTTCCCTCGCTCACCGACGAACAATGCAGTGGTCGTCGGCTTAGCGGGCGTAGTGACAAATCTCGCTCCGCATTCAAGCAAATCACCCCTCTATTGTAAACCTGAATTACATATTAAATGTTTACCATTGATTATTTTTCACCCAGACTTGGCGCATAATCACGACAGGAATAAATTTAAAACCTGCGTATCCATGTCAAAAAAACTCATAACCTGATGAAAATGAATGTTTTTCAACAGACATGTAAAAGTATTGCTATGAGAACGGTGAAGTTTGCCGGCAGATTGCGAATATTTATGAGGATAAATTTGGCATTGCGGTAGGACAAAAGAGGACGTCCACGTAAAACAATCAACGTGAATTATCAGGTCTGGATAGCTTCCTCGCCCAGGCATCGGGCGAGGAAGTCAAGGACGGTAGTCAGATGAAGCGACAAACGATCAACACGCTTGATATCTGTCGCCAGATCTACCTCAGTTCAATTCGGTCGAGCCATCCAGCTTGAAGCGAATGTTGACGATGAGGTCTTTCGCTTCTTTGGCTTCATAGCGCCATTTGCGTAGCGCCTGCTTCACTTCGCGCTCGAACATATTGCGCGGTTCGGCCGACAAGATACGCACGTTACTCAAGCGACCATCGCTGTCGACATCAAACTGGACCCTAACACTGCCTTCAATCTGTAAGGCCAGCGCGCGCGGCGGATACATCGGTTTGGACTGCACCAACGCCTTCGGCACGACCTCGCGCGAATTGCCCTGCACCGGCGCGGCAGGCGCCTGTTTCACCGGCGCTTTGTCGATCGGCTTGGCCGGCGAATCGTTGTTGAACGGTGACGGTTCGCGCGGCTCGACTTTTTTCGGCTCCGGTTTGACCTGTTTTTCGACCTTTGGCTTCGGCTTAGGTTTTGGTTTCGGCTTGACCGGCTCCGGCTTCACGATCGCCTTTGGCGGCGGCTCCACGATAGGTTCCGGTTCTGGCTCCGGCTCAGGTTCGACCTGCGGCGGCTCCGGCTCGGCCGGCGCAGGTGGCGGCGGTTCGGCCATCGCGGCGGTATTGACCATCATGACGCTGATCGGCGCGTCCTCTGGCTTCGGCAGCTCCACTACTTCGTTTACCGAAGCGTAAAGCAATCCCGCCACCAGGGCGCTGTGCAGGCCTACGGACAAGACGAAAGGCACGGATATACGGCGATTAAGGAACATCTTTTTTAGCGGCATAATGATTCTGTTTCCTCTGGTTCGCCAAGTTTAAATGCAAATAGCAATCATATTCAATAACGAAAGGCAAACTATCGCTTTAATCGTCAGTATGCGCGGCTAAAACCAGCAAACTCATAAGGATATTAACCTTGCCGTTGCTTTTTTACCGCCGGGGCGACACGCTTCATTAACGTTTGGCCAGGCGTCAAAAAGTAAAAAACCCGCCGGAGCGGGTTAATTGCGGTGAGTCAGCGCTATTCTTCATCACCATAGTAAAGCACGCCCAGTTTGATCAGCGGTCGCCCTTGCGCCTTACGGTGCAGGTTGGTGTCGCGCAGCGAATAGACGCAGCCGCAGTATTCCTGCTGATAGAAGCGTTCGCGCTTGCTGATCTCTATCATGCGCGACGAACCGCCCTTCTTGCGCCAGTTGTAATCCCAGTACACCAGATCGGGATACTTTTCCGCCGCCCGGATGCCGCAGTCGGTGATCTGCTGCATATTCTTCCAGCGCGAGATACCCAGCGAACTGGAGATAGTGTCATAACCATGCTCATGCGCATACAGCGCCGTGCGCTCGAAACGCATGTCGAAACACATGGTGCAGCGGATACCGCGCTCCGGCTCATTCTCCATCCCCTTGGCGCGGGCGAACCAGTTGTCGGTGTCGTAATCGGCATCGATAATCGGCACCCCGTGCTGCTCGGCGAAACGGATGTTCTCTTCCTTGCGCAGCAGATACTCTTTTTGCGGGTGAATGTTGGGGTTATAGAAGAAAATGGCGTACTCGATCCCGGACGCCTGGATCGCTTCCATCACTTCGCCGGAACAGGGCGCGCAGCAAGAGTGCAGCAGCAGTTTACTTTTGCCCGCCGGCAAATCGAGTTTTTCCCTTACCAGTTCCGTCATGTCCTCACCTCAATGGCATATCAGTTTAAGCGCGCCGCACTATACGAATAAAAAGTAGCGGCTTCAAGGCATAAGCGCCAATCCGCGGGGAAATTCGCCGCGTACCGTTCCCCTGCCGCGCCTTTTGCGCTACCTTGGTAGCACCGTTTTATAGCCATGATTTTAAAGGTGAAACATGCTTTATCTGATCTACGCGCAAGACGTCCCCAACTCGCTGGAAAACCGTCTGGCGGTGCGCCCGGCACACCTGGCGCGCCTGCAGGCGCTGCGCGACGCCGGCCGCCTGGTGGTCGCCGGCCCTAACCCGGCCATCGACAGCAACGATCCCGGCGCCGCCGGCTTTACCGGTTCAACGGTGATCGCCGAATTCGCCTCGCTGGCGGAAGCCCAGGCCTGGGCGCAGCAGGATCCCTATATCGCCGCCGGCGTCTATGCCGACGTGACGGTGAAGCCGTTCAAACAGGTGTTCTGATCTCCAGCCCTCGAATACCGGGAACGCCCCGCGATACAGCGTTCCCGGCGCTAGCCACATCTCTCCGTCACCGTCATGCTCGATTCGTCTTCCCCACGCGGCCGATATTCATGTTTCCCCCCGTAAATACTCACCGATGACGCTTTCCAGCATCGCCACCGCCGGTTGGCTGGCGGCCGTGGCAGAACGGAGCAGTTGCACTTCATGTGGTGCGACCGAAGGCAATTCGTCGAGTATCCGCATCGCCGCCGAAACCCGTGCGCGGTCAAGCAGCGTGACGGCCAATCCTGCCTCGATGGCAGCCGCCACCACGCTGGCCGAAGGGCTGCTCACAACCACTCGCCAATGCCTTCCCGCCCTGGTCAATGCATCGATCATAGCCTCACGATAAGGGCAATCGGCGGCATGCAATGCCAGCGGCAGCGGCCGGTTAGCCTGCAGCGCCAGCGAACGGCCTCCAACCCACACTGGTACTGTCACCGCGAGCGGTGTCTGACACTGTCTCTTTGAGGGTTGAACCACCAGCGCAAGATGCAGCCGATTACGGCCAATTTGTTCCACCAGCGCCTGACTGGCAGCGGTAGAGACCTCCAGCTCCACCGCGGGGAAACTGTCGGCAAACCGCGGCAAAATATGGCGTATCACATGAGAAGCGTACTCATCAGGCAATCCCAATTTGATATGGCCGCTTAGCGGCGCGCCCTGCAGTTCCCGCAGAATATCGTCATGGGCGCTCAGCAGCCCGAGCGTCGATGCCAGCAGCTTGCTTCCCAGCGGCGTCAGCACCACGGCCTGATTGTCACGCTCCAGCAGGCGGCCGCCCACCACCTGTTCCAGGCGCTGGATATGCACGCTCACGGCGGCGGGGCTGCGATTGACAAATGCCGCCGCCGCGCGAAATTGCCCCAAACGTGCAATGGCGTGAAAAGTGCGCAAGAGATCGATATCCAATGTCGGCCGCATGATTTAACTCCATTAAACAACTGAACGAAAATTATTCGATTTATTAAATTATAGCCACACACTACCATCGGGCGGAAAGGAGGTGACCATCATGTCCCTGCCATCATTTCGCCCCTCGTCCCACGGCGGCAAACATCGCGGCAAAGCCGCCCTCTGGCTGGCTGCGGCCGAGGTTCTGCTGATCGTGGCCTGGAGCTCCGGTTTCGTCGGCATCCGCTTCGCCGCCGATTACGCGCCGGTGTTGCTGGTGGCGTTCTGGCGCTGCGTGGTCGTCGCTCTCGCGTTGCTGCCGTTTAGTCTGAACGCCATCAGGCGTGCATCTCCTCTGACGATAGCGGTTCACGCCGGGATTGGGTTGCTCGCCATGACCGGTTACCTGGCCGGCGTCAGCAAAGGCATCGAATATGGCGTGCCGGCCGGGTTGGCCGCACTCATCGCCGATTTGCTCCCTCTCGGCACCGCGCTGCTGAGCATGCTGTTGCAACGCCGTCTGCCCGATGGTCGCGTTTGGTCCGGCTTAACCTTGGGGGTTAGCGGGGTAACGCTGGCGACCGGCAGCGCCATCTCATGGGGAGAAGCCCCATTGTGGAGTTACCTGTTGCCGCTGGCGGGGATGCTCTCGCTCGCGCTGGCAACCCTGTGGCAGGAACGGCTGCCGCGGGCGCACGCAATGAGTTTGCCGGCCTCGCTGGGGATACAAAGCGCGGTTTCGGCGCAGGCTTTCGCCGCGCTGGCCGGCAATGAAGGCCCGCTGCTGCCCACGGTAACGACGGGGTTTGCGATCGGCGTGCTTTGGAACGCGCTACTGGCGACGCTGGCCGGTTACGGCCTGTACTGGTTGTGTCTAAAGCTCACTTCTGCGCTGCGCGTGACGAGCCTGCTGTTTCTCAGCCCCTTCGTTACCTTCTGCTGGGCCGGGTTAATGTTCAATGAACCCCTTTCCTGGCCCATGCTGCTAGGCGCGGCGACGGCAGGAAGCGGTTTGTGGCTGCTCATCCGTCCCGCCGGGCGAGATGAGCCAAAAACAGCGCAACACGCTGAAAAATGACGGATAAGGCGAACGGCGGCGCCGTTACGCGACGAGTTTTCCTCGCACCACCACTTTGCCCGGCTTGATCTCGGGGTCGGCAATACGACGGATCGCCAGATTCAAGGCTTGCCAGGCGATCTCTTGCAAATCATGCGACACGCAAGGGAAATGGAAACCGTAGATCTCGGCATGCGAAACCTCATCGATGCTGAACAGCGACACGTCCTGCATCAACGGCAGCCGATGTTCGATACAGGCCTTGATAATGCCCAGCGAGATCTGGTTATTGCAGCCGACGAAAAAGTCCGGCGCGCGGTGATTGGCCAGCCAGCGGCTCGTCTCTTGCCAGGCGACGTCCATAAAGAAATCGGCATACAGCACTTCAAACGACGCCACTTTCCCTTGCAACGCCGCCTGCAGCCCTGTGACCCTGTCCCGTGCAACGTTGGAGTTCTCCGGTCCGGACACCACCACCACCCGCTGCGCTTTCTGTTCCAAAAGCCAGCGCCCCGCCTGGAGACCGCAGTCCAGGTTATCGATATACACGCCGCTGCAGTGGCGATTGTCCAGTTCCCGGTCGATCAGCACCACCGGGATATTCAATGTTTCCAACCGTTTTAGATAGGAAGGCTGGTACAGATGATCGTTGGAAATGACCGAGAGAATGATCGCATCGACGTTGTAGCCAATCAGTTTGTCGATGATTCTGTCTTCGCTTTCCTGAGACTCATAGGAGTCGAACACCAGGGTGTCGTACCCCATTTTTTGCGCTTCAAGCGTCATCAGGCGTGTCAGGCCGCCAAAGAACGGGTTGGCCATATCCGGGTTGACGATGCCAATGGTTCTGCTGCTTTTCGCCCGCAGGTTGCGCGCCGCGGCATTGACCACATAACCGAGTTCGGCAGCCGTCTCCCGAATGCGGCGCAGCGTTTCCGGATGAACCTTGTCCGGCTGTGAAAATGCCCGCGACGCGGTGATTTTACTGACGTTTGCCTGTGCGGCCACGCTAGCCAGCGTCGCTTTCCGTCCTCGACCCACTGCCAAATGCAGCTCCTTAGCTTAAAGTATCATTTTGTACCATTGGCAACATCATGACAGAACTTTCATCGTGGCGCTAATGGTTTACGCCTGCCAGGCGGTTAATCCGGGGATCGGTAAAGATATCCAGCTCGTCACGGCTCTCGGAAGAGAACTCGGACACCACTGCGCCCCGCTTTCCAGCCTGAAACCAGTGCCGGGTATTGGGTGCGATGGTGTATTGTTCGCCAGGCCGCAAGAGAATATAGCGATTGCAGGTGTACCAAGGTTCTGCGCCCTCTGGCACCCGACATACCGGTTCGCCGCCGGCATCATTAAGCGTCAGGTTTTCATCATCGACAAACAAAAACACCTCTCCCCAACGGCAACGGAACGTCTCTTGCTTGCCGGGTGTGCCGGCAAAGGGAGGATGTAAATGTTCCGGGCAAGTCTGACCAGGAAACAGCACCAGCTCTTTCGCGCAATACCGAGGTGAGTTGACATAGGTCAGCAGTTGCAGCCCTGAGACGGGATAGTCAGCCAAGCCAAACGTCGCAATTTCAATACGTTGCTGTTCTTCCTCAGTCAAAACAATGTCCGCCTCACGCAAGTATTCCAGCGTAGCGGCTATGGCACGTTGTTGTTTGTTCATCATTTCCCCTGCAAAGTAACGGTATCGATATCAGCATGCTGATATTAAAACCGTCATTGCATCGCCGATTTTGTGATCTTCATCCCTATATTGAATAACAACCCACCAGCAAAATTAACTCCCGTCGAGTAATTCCAACATCGATCACAGTTTAACCCCCCGCTTTAGCCCACTATCACCGCATTGAAATGATATCGTTACCATAAAAATGATTCACCAGGAGGCAATATGAAAGCATTAGTGTTGGCCAAAGCGGGGGAAATCGCTATCGAGGACGTCCAGCTTGCCGAAACGCTGGGGCCCGATGATGTGCAGATAAAAATTCATTCCGTGGGCATCTGCGGCAGCGATGTGCACTATTACCAACATGGCCGCATTGGCCCGTTCGTGGTTAACGCCCCGATGGTGCTCGGCCATGAAGCCTCCGGCGTGGTGCTCGCGACCGGTAAAAACGTCACTCACCTCAGCATCGGCGATCGCGTTTGCATGGAGCCCGGCATTCCCGATCTCAACTCGGCGCAGACGCGCGCCGGGATTTACAACCTGGACCCGGCCGTTCGCTTCTGGGCGACGCCACCGGTGCACGGCTGCCTGCGCGAAACCGTCATCCACCCCGCCGCCTTCACGTTCAAATTGCCGGACAACGTCAGTTTCGCTGAGGGCGCCATGGTGGAACCCTTAGCCATCGGCATGCAAGCGGCCACCAAAGCCGGGATCAAACCCGGCGATATCGCACTGGTGATCGGCGCCGGGCCGATCGGCGTGGTCACCGCCCTCGCGGCGCTGGCGGGCGGCTGTTCGGACGTCATTATCTGCGACCTGTTTGACGAAAAACTCGCCGTGGCGGCCAGTTATGAGGGGCTGCACGCCGTCAATATCAAAACCGGCGACCTGGCGGGGAAAGTGGCCGCGCTCACCAGCGGCAATGGCGCCGATGTCGTGTTTGAATGCAGCGGCGCCAAACCGGCTATCGCTACGCTGGCCGAGCATGCGGCGCCCGGGGCGACCGCCGTACTGGTCGGCATGCCGATCGATGCCGCGCCGATAGATATCGTCGCCGCGCAGGCCAAGGAAATCACCTTCAAGACCATTTTCCGCTACGCCAACATGTACCCGCGCACGCTGCGGCTGTTGAGCAGCGGCAAATTGCGCGTCCAGCCGTTGATAAGCCAAACCTACAAGTTTTCCGACAGCGTAGCCGCTTTCGAGCGCGCGGCGGCAGGACATGCCTCGGACATCAAAATCATGCTGGAAATGGAGTGATCCTATGGCGCTCTATGCTGGCATAGACTGCGGTACGCAAGGCACGAAAGTCGTGATTGTCGACAGCACACAGGGCGTGATCCTCGGTGAGGGCAACGCCCCTCACCGTCTCATCAGCCAAGCCAATGGCCGGCGCGAACAAGAGGCCGACTGGTGGATTGAGGCGTTAGTCATCGCTTTTCGCCAAGCCGTGACTAACGCCGGCGTTGATGCACGGGAGATTCATGCTCTGGGGGTCTCGGGCCAACAACATGGGTTTGTGCCACTGGACGCAGACGGCAACGTGCTGCACAGCGTCAAGCTGTGGTGCGATACCGAAACCGCAGAGGAAAACGAACGGCTCCTGCAACAGCTCGGCGGAGCCAACGGCTCGCTGGAAACACTCGGCTTGCGGATCGCCACCGGTTATACCGCGTCAAAAATCCTTTGGTTCAAGACACACCATCCGGCGCTCTGGGCAAAACTGCACACCGTGTTGTTGCCTCATGATTATTTGAACTTCTGGCTGACCGGGGAGCGCGTAGCGGAATATGGCGACGCTTCCGGCACCGGGTTGTTCGATGTACGCACCCGTCGCTGGAGCAAAACCGCGGTCGATCTCATCGACGACAGCGGCCGCCTGTGGCAAGCCCTGCCGCCGCTCAAAAGCGCGGAATGCTGCATCGGCACGGTGCGCCCCGCCGCCGCGGAAAAACTCGGCCTCGGCCCGACAGTTCGGGTATCGACCGGCGGCGGCGACAACATGATGGCGGCCATCGGTTCCGGCAACATCGAGGCCGGCACCCTCACCCTGAGTCTGGGCACCTCCGGCACGCTATTCGCCTGGTCTGCCGCCCCCGTCACGGCGGAATCGGACATGATTGCCGGCTTCTGCTCCAGCACCAATGGGTGGCTGCCATTGATTTGCACCATGAATGTCACCTCGGCCACCACTGCGGTACAAACGCTGCTGGACGAAGACCTTGCCGGCTTTAACAGTTTATTGGCGCAGGCCCCGCCCGGCGCAGGCGGTGTCGAGATGCTGCCGTTCTTCAATGGCGAACGTGTTCCGCCGTTGCCCCACGCGCGCGCCAGTCTGCATAACCTCGATAGCGACAATTTTACCCGTGCCAATCTCTGCCTGGCGGTAGTCGAAAGCGCTACGTATGGGTTGCGCTATGGCATCGAGCTGTTTCGCCGTCAGGGCATTGAAGCGCGCGAGATCCGCCTCACCGGCGGCGGCGCCCGCAGCGCCGCCTGGCGACAAATCGTCGCGGACGTGATGGGGTGCCCGGTAGTCTGTCTGAAAGCCAAAGAGACCGCCGCGCTGGGCGGCGCCATTCAGGCAATGTGGGCGACGACGTTGGCCGACGATCCGCAGCGGAACGCCGGCGCGTTGCTGGCCGAACTGTGCCAGCGTTTCGTTGCGCTGGATGAGGCCACGCGCACACGGCCACATGCTGACAGACAGGCGCAATACGAGACGCTTTATCAACGGTACCTGCAACGCTTACAGCAGACCTATCCGGAGGTGCAACTGTGACGCGAGATCCCCAGACGCAAGCGCCCGCCTACCTGCTGGAGGTCAGCGGCGTCAGGAAAGCTTTTGGCCCAGTCGTGGCGCTCAAGAATGCGGAGTTTTGCCTGCGGCGTGGATCCATCCATGCCCTGTGCGGCGGCAACGGCGCGGGTAAATCCACCTTTCTCAGCATTCTGATGGGCTTTATTCAACCCGATGGCGGCGACATTTTTATCAATGGCCAACGCTGTGAATTTCATCATCCCCGGGAAGCCCTCAACGCCGGCATCGCCATCGTGCAGCAGGAACTGAGCGCGATCCCGGATCTGACGGTGGCCGAAAACATTTGGCTGGGCCGCGAGCCGAGGCGCCTGGGGTTCGTCGACTTCGCGACGCTCAATCAACGCACCACCAGCTTGCTCAAGGAACTCGATTTCAAGATCGACGCCCGAGAGAAAATGCGCAACCTGAGCGTCGCCGAGCAGCAGTTGGTCGAGATCGCCAAAGCGCTGTCGCATGCCAATGCCGACATCATCATCATGGATGAACCCACCTCGGCGATTGGCGAGGAGGATGCGCAAAAAATCTTTCAGACGCTTCAGCAGCTGGCGGCGAAAGGTAAAGGCATTATCTACGTCTCCCACCGTTTGTCAGAGATATTCCAAATCGCGGACAGCTACACCATTTTCCGCGACGGCGCCTATATCCATGAAGGCTATATCGCTGACATTACCCGTGAGCAGCTGATCGAACACATTATTGGCGGCGAGTACGACAGCGAGTTCGCCAAATTCAATCAGCCCGGTGAAGAGGTCTTGCTGGAGGTCAACAACCTGTGTTGGCGCAGCAAGATAAAAGATATCAGCCTGCAACTGAAGCACGGTGAGATCCTGGGCATCTACGGCCTGGTGGGCTCGGGCCGCAGCGAGTTTCTCGATCTTATCTTCGGCATTCAGCATGCCGACAGCGGCACGATCCGCTTGGGTGACAAGACGCTGAACCGCCATTCTCCGCGCAAGGCCATCGACAGCGGTATTGCCTACGTGACGGAAGATCGCAAGGAAACCGGCCTGGTGCTGTGCCGTTCCGTCAGTGAAAACATCAATATCGCCTCTTTTGCCGGCATCAGCCGGATGGGATTTGTCAGCGAGAAACGGGAGCAGGCGCGAACCCGCGACATGATCCAGCGCTTCAACGTTAAAACCCACGATGGCGAACAACCCGTGGGTAACCTGAGCGGCGGCAACCAGCAAAAAGTGGTGCTGGGCCGTTGGGCGCTGCTGGATCCGGAGGTTTTGCTGCTCGACGAGCCGACGCGCGGCATCGACGTCGGCGCCAAGAAAGAGATCTACCGATTTATGTCGGAGTTCGCCTTGCAAAACAAAGGGATAATCATGGTTTCCTCCGAGCTTTCGGAAATTATCGGCATGAGCGATCGCATATTGGTGTTTCGTGACGGGCAGTTGGCCGGCGAGCTTTCGGCGGCCGATGCGACCCAGGCAGCACTGATGAAACTTGCGGTTTAACAGAGAGAGAAAAAAAATGAGCAGCGCCCACTCCTTATCACCAGGAATTTCATTTTTCACCCGCAATAAGCGCCGTATGCACAAATACGGCATTATCATCGCCTTTTTCGCCCTGTGCCTGATCGTGGCGCTGATTGGCGAATATCAGGTCGCTCAGGGGGCCTGGAGCAGCAATTATTTTCTCAGCAATGAAAACACCCTGATCGTCCTGCGCCAGGTCTCGATCAACGGCATTCTGGCGATCGGCATGACCTTCGTCATCATTACGGCCGGCGTCGATCTCTCCGTGGGCTCGGTGCTGGCGTTAAGCGGGATCGTCGCCGCCCGTTTCGCCACCAACAACAGCGGATTAGCTATCGGCGACACCGCGACCGCCGTCATGGCGCCGCTGATTGTGGCGCTGGGCATCGGCATCGTTTGCGGCCTGGTGAACGGCACCGTGTTAGCCCGTTATCGGCTGCAGCCGTTTATCGTCACCATGGGCATGCTCTCCGCGGCGCGCGGGTTAACCATGTTGACCACCAACGGCAATCCAGTATCGCAATTGAACAGCGATTTCCGCTGGTTAGGCAATGGCTATGTCGGCGGCGTTCCGGTGCCCGTCATCATCTTCATCGTGCTGTTCGCCCTCGCCTGGCTGGTGCTGAATAAAACCCTCTTCGGGCGTTACATCTACGCCGTCGGCGGCAACCCGAAAAGCGCGCGCACCTCGGGGATTAACGTCACCCGCATCAAAATACTGGTGTATACGCTGTGCGGCGCACTGGCCGGCATCGCCGGCCTGATCCTCACCGCACGCACCGGTTCGGCGCAGACCAACGCCGGCGCAGGGTATGAGCTGGACGCCATCGCGGCGGTGGTGATCGGTGGCACCAGCATGGCCGGCGGCGTCGGTACGCTGGTCGGCACCTTCTTCGGCGTGCTAATTATCGGGGTGATGAATAACGGCCTCGATCTGCTCGGCGTGCAATCGTATTACCAACAAATTATCAAAGGCGCATTGATCGTTCTTGCCGTATTGCTCGACCCATCGCGTAAGCAACAGCGCGATTAATAACATCAGACCCAACTCTACCAGGAGAAAACCATGAATAAGACCAAGATAGCGTTGTTTGCCTCTGCCATGATGCTCGGTAGCCTGTCGGCAGCTCAGGCCGCCCCGGTAAAAATCGCGGTATTGATGTACGGCAACAAAGCCGAGTTCGTGCAATTGATGGAAAGGTTCGGGAAGGAACACCCGGCGGTGAAAAGCGGCGAAGCCGTGCTGACCTTCTACGATGGGCGTTATGATGCATCGGTGCAAAACGATCAGGCCGCCACCGCTATCCAAACGCGCGCCGATGCCATTATCGTCAACCCGATGGATTTTGAAGCCAATATCGATATCGTCACTAATGCCAACGAAGCCAAAATCCCGGTGGTGGTCACCAACGCGCGCCTGAACACGGACGCGATGACGTCTGAAGTGGTGTCTAATGACGAGTTGGGGGGGTATCTGGAAGCCAAAGCCGTCCTGGACAAACTCGACTGCAAGAACCAGAAGGTGAACGTGGTGATTATCGAAGGCCCGAAAGGCGGCAGCGGCGAGATCCAGCGCGGCAAGGGCAACGATAAAGCGATTGCCGAGTGCGGCGCCGGCCAGGTCACGGTACTTGAGCGCAAAACGGCCAACTGGTCACGCGCGGAAGCGCAGCCGCTGATGGAAAACTGGCTGCAGAAGCACCGGGGTAAAATCAACGGCGTGATCGGCCAGAACGACGAGATGGCATTGGGCGCTATCGAAGCGATCAAAGGCGCCGGCCTGAATGTGAAGGACTTCGCGATTGCCGGCGTTGACGGCGTCTCCGACGCGATTCATGCGGTGCAGGCCGGCGAAATGGTCTCTATTCTGCAAGATGCCAAAGGCCAGATGCAGGGTTCCATCGACGTCGCGCTGCGCGCCGTGAAAGGTGAAAGCTATCAACCACAGTCGGACATCTGGAAGCAGTATGCCAAGGATCTGAAATGGGAGGGCGGCACGCAGAAGCATTACTACATTCCGTGGACCGTCGTTACCGCAGAGAATGCCCAGCAACTGTTGGACGCGCGCAAGTAATGTCCGGAGCCCCCTGCACTCAGGGGGCCTTTGCTCCGAAGCTTGCCGCAGGCAAAAAAAAGCCAGCACGGAGTGGCTGGCTAAAAAGTTCTTCGAGGGAATATCTTGTACGATAAACATACGCCTTTCACTGCGGGCTTTACTAGCTATCAGTGCGATAGGCACCCTCAGTTAAAATCAACGCCTGCATATCGGTGAACATCGTTTCCCATTCCGCCTGGTCGATATCCATCAAACCAAAGTAACGCAGCATAAAGGCGCCTTCGGTGGCGAGAAACGCCAGCCGCGCGCGCTTGCCTTCTTCCGTCGTCAAATCCAAACCGGCGATGCGGCTGCGATACCATTCACGCGTGCTCACCAGATGCTCCGGCGTTTGAATCAGCGTCGCCATTAGCCCGGCGGCCTTGGCGCTGGCGGTCTGATCCGAGCTTTGCGTCGCCAGCATATGCGCCCGCACGCCGGTCTGTGGCGAAGGATCGTCACCGGCGATAGCGGCGAACAGCGTCTCATAGGCACTGCCCCAGCGATCGAACATGGCATCAATCAGGGCGTCTTTGCTGCCGAAACAGTACTGCACCCCGCCCTTGGAGATCCCCATCGCTTTGGCGACAGCGTCAATGGTCAAGCCGGCGGCGCCCTGGGTGGCGACGATCTCTTCGGCGGTGTCCAAAACCTTGTCGCGATCGATGCTGCGTTGACGTCCCATTAAGAAACCCTTCTTTTCAATACGAACGTATGGATATATATTATTGCCAGTATACCACCCGGCATCGCCGGAGGGTTACCACAATGGCGGCGCCTTCGCGCCGCCCACGTTAACTGGATTATGACTTATGTACGCCAAGAACCGCTGGTTAATCCTGACAATGGTCGCCAGCGCCCTGTTCCTGATTGTTATCGACATGACGGTGCTCTATACCGCTCTGCCACGCTTAACCCAGGCGCTGGACGCCAGCGCCTCGCAAAAACTCTGGATCGTCAACGCCTACCCGCTGGTGGTCGCCGGGCTACTGCCCGGCGCCGGCATGCTGAGCGATCGCATCGGCCATAAGCGGCTGTTTCTCGCCGGGCTGCCGGTGTTTGCCGTCGCTTCGCTGTGCGCCGCTTTCTCGCCCACCGCCGAGTGGCTGATCGCCGCGCGGGTATTCCTCGCCGTTGGCGCGGCAATGATGATGCCCGCCACGCTGTCCATCGTGCGCCACGTCTTTACCGACGAACGCGAACGCGCGCTGGCGATCGGCATCTGGGCCTCGGTGGCCTCCGGCGGCGCGGCCATCGGCCCGGTGGTCGGCGGCCTGCTGCTGGAGTATTTCTGGTGGGGATCGGTGTTCCTGATCAACGTACCGGTGGTGTTGCTGGTCTGGCCGCTGGCGTGGAAACTGATCCCGCGCTGCGGCGGCGATAACCCGCGCCCCGCCGATATCGTCGGCTCGGTGCAGATCATGATCGGTCTGGTCGGCGCTATCTATGCGCTGAAGGAACTGAGCAAGCCGGCGCCTGACCTCAGCGCGTTGCTCGCAGCGGCCCTGATCGGCATCCTGTTCCTGGTGCTGTTTGTGCGTCGTCAGCAGCGCAGCGCTCACCCGATGATCGATTTCTCCCTGTTCCGCAACCGGCTGTTCGCCGGCGGCATCGGCGTGGCGTTGCTGTCGATGGTGGCCCTGATCGGCGTCGAGCTGGTGCTCAGCCAACGCTTGCAGCTGGTGCTCGGCCTCAGCCCGCTGCAGGCTGCGCTGTTCATCTTGCCGATCCCGCTGGCCTCGGCGCTGGCGGGGCCAATGGCCGGTTTACTGTTGCCGCGCTACGGTGAGCGCAGCATCATCCTCGGCGGTTTCGTCCTGACCGCCTTCGGCATCGCCGGCCTCGCCCTGTGGTATCAAAGCAGCATGGCACCGCAGCTGGTGAGCCTGGCGTTGGTGGGCTTTGGCCTCGGCGGCGTGATCACCGCCGCGTCCACCGCCATCATGCTGAACGCGCCGGAGGAGAAATCCGGCATGGCGGCCTCTATCGAAGACGTCTCCTACGAGCTGGGTGGCGTGCTGGGCGTGACGCTGCTCGGTGGGTTGATGACGGCGGTCTACAGTCACAGCCTGGCGCTGCCGGCGGCGCTGCCGGTCAGCGATTTGGCCTACGACAGTATCGACGAAGCCCTGCGGCTGGCCGCCGGAATGGCGGCCGATCGCGCGCAGCAGCTGACGCAGCTGGCGCGTTTGGCCTTCGATCGCGCCTTTATTACAGTGCTGATCGCCGCCGCGCTGTTAATGGCGCTGGGCGCCGGCGTGGTAAAACTGGCGCTGCGCAAGTAACCGATAAAAGCGGCTTTTTTCGCCGGCGGATCCTGCGTAAACTGATTCGGCAATTTGCTCGACGGATTTATCTTCATCGGTTTAAGCGATGGTAATGATGCCTGTTATCGTGTTTAACCCTGCGATAAATCCGGTTACTGTAACAGCTATGGAAATTGATTCTGTCTACCCTTGGAACGAATAATCAGGAGAAGATTATTATGGCAACGGCGAAGAAAGCAGCGAAAACCCATATCGGCCTCGACAGTAAACAATCGGCAAAACTCGCCGAAGCGCTGAATGCGCTGTTGGCGAATTATCAGGTGCTGTATATGAACGTGCGCGGCTATCACTGGAATATTACCGGCCCGCAGTTCTTTGAGCTGCACGCGAAATTCGAAGAAACTTACAACGATCTGCTGACCAAGGTGGATGAGCTGGCGGAACGTATCCTGACGCTGGGCTCGCAGCCGCGTCACGCTTTCAGCGACTATCTGAAAACCGCCGACATCAAGGAACACACCAACGTGACCGATGATAAGGGCACGCTGCGCGGCCTGTTGGAAGGGTATTCAATCTTGCTGCAGCAGCAGCGTGAACTGCTGACGGTAGCGGCAGACGCCGGCGACGAAGGCACCGCGTCATTGATGAGCGATTATATCAAAGAGCAGGAAAAACAGGTCTGGATGCTCAACGCCTACCTCGGCAAATAACCCTGACGCCATAACAAAACAGTCCCTCTCGGGACTGTTTTCGTTTTACCACTCGCAGGATACCGCAAACAGCAACGCACGCCGATGCTGATCGTCCAGGCGGCGCCGCACCCGGATAATATGGCGATTGCTGCACGACTGGCGTTCCAGCCAGCGATGCCGGCGACGTTGGCTCTGTCGCAACATGCGCCAACGGCCCACTTCATTTCTACTGCGTCTCATAATTCCGTCACTCGTTCGTCTAATGCCAACCGCGGGCATTATAGCCCTTTCCGCCCGTGATCCAAGCCGCCGTTATCGGCAACATACCGGACGTCGCACCGGCAAAAGCCCCCCTTTCAATTTCGGCAAGTGCCTTAACTTCATCATATTTATGTAACATAAGCGCCGATAAAAGGTTTCGCCTTGCCCGATCTGTGCGTACACTCATCATTGGTGGTTTGCGAACGGGATTTTTCGCCTTTATGACAACATTTTATACCGTAATCAGTTGGCTCATGGTGTTCGGCTACTGGCTGCTGATCGCCGGCGTGACGATGCGCATTTTGATGAAACGCCGTGCGGTTCCCTCTGCCATGGCCTGGCTGCTGGTTATCTATATTCTGCCGCTGTTCGGCATCGTGGCCTATTTATCGTTCGGCGAGCTGCATCTGGGCAAGCGCCGGGCCGAGCGCGCCAAGGCCATGTGGCCGTCGACCGCGCGCTGGCTGAAGGAACTGAAAGAGAGCCGCCGCATCTTCGCCACCGAATACAGTAAAGTCGCCGAACCGCTGTTCCAGCTGTGCAACCGCCGCCAGGGCATCGACGGCGTCAAGGGCAACCAGCTGCAGCTGCTCACCACCACCGACGACACGCTGAAAGCGCTGATCCGCGACATCGAGCTGGCGCGCCACAACATCGAAATGGTGTTCTATATCTGGCAGCCCGGCGGCCTGGTCGATCAGGTGGCCGAATCGCTGATGGCCGCCGCCCGGCGCGGCGTACACTGCCGCCTGATGCTGGACTCCGCCGGCAGCCTGCAATTTTTCCGCAGCCCCTACCCGGCGATGATGCGCAACGCCGGCATCGAAGTGGTCGAAGCGTTGAAGGTCAACCTCTTGCGCGTGTTCCTGCGCCGCATGGATCTGCGTCAGCACCGCAAAGTGGTGCTGATCGACAACTATATCGCCTATACCGGCAGCATGAACATGGTCGATCCGCGCTACTTCAAACAGGATGCGGGCGTCGGCCAATGGATCGATCTGATGGCGCGCATGGAAGGCCCGGTGGCCACCACCATGGGCATCGTCTATGCCTGCGACTGGGAAATTGAAACCGGCAAGCGCATTCTGCCGCCGCCGCCGGACGTCAACATCATGCCGTTCGAGCAGGAAAGCGGCCACACCATTCAGGTGATCGCCTCCGGCCCCGGCTTCCCCGAGGAAATGATCCACCAGGCGCTGCTGACCGCGGTTTATTCCGCGCGCGAGCAGCTGATCATGACCACGCCGTACTTCGTGCCGAGCGACGATCTGCTGCACGCCATCTGCACCGCCGCCCTGCGCGGCGTCGAGGTCAGCATCATCGTGCCGCGCGACAACGATTCGATGATGGTGCGCTGGGCCAGCCGCGCGTTCTTCTCCGAGCTGCTGGAAGCCGGAGTGAAAATTTATCAGTTCGAAGGCGGTCTGCTGCACACCAAGAGCGTGCTGGTTGACGGCCAGCTTAGCCTGGTCGGCACCGTCAATCTGGATATGCGCAGCCTGTGGCTGAATTTCGAAATCACCCTGGTGATCGACGACGACGGCTTCGGCAGCGATCTGGCCTGCGTGCAGGAAGATTACATCGCCCGTTCCCAGTTGCTGAACGCCAAAGAGTGGCTGAAGCGGCCGTTCTGGCATCGCCTGGTTGAGCGCCTGTTCTACTTTTTCAGCCCGCTGCTGTAAAAGCCGCAGCGAGCGTGCTTTAATAGCGCCAAATCATTTGTTATCAGGATTTTTTTATGGATTTGAATAACCGCCTTACCGAAGACGAAACGCTGGAACAGGCCTACGACATCTTTCTCGAATTGGCCGGCGACAATCTGGATCCGGCGGATATTCTGCTGTTCAATCTGCAGTTTGAAGAGCGCGGCGGCGCAGAACTGTACGATCCCTCCGAAGACTGGAGCGAGCACGTGGACTACGATCTGAACCCAGACTTCTTCGCCGAAGTGGTGATCGGTCTGGCGGACAGCGACGGCGAGCCAATCAACGACGTGTTCGCCCGCGTGCTGATCTGCCGCGAGAAAGACCACAAGCTGTGCCACATTCTGTGGAAAGAGTGATTCGCCGCCAGCGCATCGGATAAAAAAGCCCCGCTTATTCAGCGGGGCTTTTTGTTGCCGGCTAGCGTCGCATTACAGAGGATCGACCTTCAGGCAGGATACCGCGTGGCGGAAGCTGCCCTCCAGCAGCGGACGCGTCTTGGCGCACTCCGGCCCGGCGATCGGGCAGCGGGTGCGGAACACGCAGCCGGTCGGCGGGTTGATCGGCGAAGGCAGCTCCCCTTCCAACAGCTGGATCTGTTTTTCCTTCTCCTTGTCCGGATCCGGGATCGGCACCGCCGACATCAGCGCTTTGGTGTAAGGATGCTGTGGGTTGTGGTACACCTCATCATAGGTGCCCAGCTCCACCGCATGGCCCAGGTACATCACCAGCACGCGATCGGAAATGTGCTTCACCACCGCCAAATCGTGGGCGATAAAGATCAATGACAGCCCCATCTCGCGCTGCAGCTGCTGCAACAGGTTCACCACCTGCGCCTGAATCGACACGTCCAGCGCGGAGACCGGCTCGTCGCAGATCACCAGCTTCGGTTCGAGGATCAGCGCGCGCGCGATGCCGATACGCTGGCACTGACCGCCGGAGAACTCGTGCGGGTAGCGGTTGATCAGGTTAGGCAACAGGCCGACCTTCAGCATCATCGCCTTGACCTTGTCCTTCACTTCCTGACGCGGCATTTTCGGGTAGTAGGTGCGCAGCGGTTCGGCGATGATCTCGCCGATGGTCATGCGTGGGTTAAGCGAAGCCAGCGGATCCTGGAAGATCATCTGGATATCGCTGCGGGTTTTACGCCAGTCGGCGTCGCTCATGCCCAGCAGATCTTTCCCCAGCCAGGCGACGCGCCCGCTGGTGGCCTTCACCAGGCCGATGATGGCGCGCGCGAAGGTGGATTTGCCGCAGCCGGATTCGCCGACCACGCCCAGGGTTTCCCCCTCGAACAGCCGCAGCGTGACGCCATCGACCGCCTTCAGGGTTTTCGGCGGCTGCCAGAACCACTGTTTGTCGTCATGAATGTCGAAGTGCACTTTCAGATCGGCGACTTCGAGCAGCACTTTCTTGTCGGTTACCGCTGTCATACTAACGCCTCCACCGGTTTAAAGCAGGCGCGCAGGCGCCCTTCCCCAAATTGCTCCAACGGCGGAGCGCTCGCGCACTGTTCCATGGCGTACGGGCAGCGCGGCTGGAACGGGCAGCCTTTCGGCAACCGCAGTAGGTTCGGCGGGTTGCCGGGAATGGTCAACAACGCTTCGCCTTCGGCGTCGAGACGCGGCACCGCATTCAACAGACCAATGGAGTACGGATGACTCGGCTGGTAGAACACCTCGCGTGCGCTGCCGTATTCCATGGTGCGGCCGGCGTACATCACCAGCACCTTGTTGCAGATGCCGGCCACCACGCCCAGGTCGTGGGTGATCATGATGATGGCGGTGTTGAACTCGCGCTTCAGCTCGTTGAGCAGCGTCATGATCTGCGCCTGGACGGTCACGTCCAGCGCGGTGGTCGGCTCGTCGGCGATCAGCAGCTTCGGCCGGCACAGCAACGCCATGGCGATCATCACGCGCTGGCGCATACCGCCGGAAAACTCGTGCGGGTACATGCGCATGCGCTTGCGCGCCTCCGGCATTTTCACCGCGTCGAGCATGCGGACCGACTCTTCGAAGGCTTCGCTTTTGCTCAGCTTCTTATGCAGCATCAGCACTTCCATCAGCTGTTCGCCAACGCGCATATAAGGGTTGAGCGAGGTCATCGGGTCCTGGAAGATCATCGAGATCTCCTCGGCCCGCAGCTTGTTAAGCTGATTTTCCGGCAGGTTGAGGATCTCGCGGCCGTTGAATTTGGCCGAGCCGCCGATGCGGCCATTGCTCGCCAGCAGCCCCATCAGGGCGAACGCGGTCTGCGATTTGCCTGAGCCGGATTCACCGACGATGCCCAGCGTTTCGCCGGCGCGCAGATCGAAGTTCAGATCGTTTACCGCCGTCACGTCGCCGTCCGGCGTGGAAAACGTGACGCGCAGGTCTTTCACGTCCAGCAGCGGCGACGTTTTGACGCCGGCGCCGGTTTGCAGTTGAGGATGTTCAATGGTGCTCATGGTTGCACTCCTTAACGATCTTTCGGGTCGAGGGCGTCACGCAGGCCATCGCCGATAAAGTTGAAACAGAACAGAGTGACTACCAGGAAACCCGCCGGGAACAGCAGCAACCACGGTGAAACTTCCATTGAGTTGGCGCCGTCGCTGAGCAATGCGCCCCAACTGCTCAGCGGCTCCTGCGTGCCCAGCCCCAGGAAGCTGAGGAAGGATTCGAACAGGATCATGCTCGGCACTAGCAGCGACGCGTACACCACTACCACGCCGAGCACGTTAGGCACGATATGCCGCAGCACGATGTTGCGCGTGGAGACGCCGCACACCAGCGCCGCTTCGATGAACTCCTTACGCTTGAGACCGAGCGTTTGGCCGCGCACGATACGCGCCATATCCAGCCACGACACCATACCGATCGCCACGAAGATCAACAGGATATTCTGGCCGAAGAAGGTCACCAGCAGGATCACGAAGAACATGAACGGGAAGGAGTTGAGGATCTCCAGCAGACGCATCATCACCGAGTCGATCTTGCCGCCCAGATAACCGGACATCGCGCCGTACAGGGTGCCGACGATCACCGCCACCAGCGCCGCCGCCACGCCGACCATCAGCGAGATACGCCCGCCAATCGCCACGCGTACCAGCAGGTCGCGCCCGGAGGAATCGGTGCCGAAATAGTGCCCCGATTCCAGGCTTGGCGCGGCGGACATCATCGCCCAATCGGTATCGTCGTAGGCAAATTGCGACAGCATCGGCGCCAGCACCACAAACAGCGTGATCAACACCAGGATGAACAGGCTGCTGACCGCCGCACGGTTATGCATAAAGCGCCGGCGCGCGTCTTGCCACAGGCTGCGTCCTTCCACTTCCAGCTTCTCGCTGAAGTGTTCCAGAGCTTCGCTGTTCTTTTTAGTCAACATCATTCGCGTGCTCCAGATTAATAACGGATTTTCGGATCGATGACCGCATACAGCACATCGACGATCGCGTTGAACAGAATGGTCAGAGCGCCCACCAGAATGGTCAGGCTCAACACCAGGGAGTAGTCGCGGTTCAGCGCGCCGTTAACGAACAGCTGGCCGATCCCCGGCAGGCCGTAGATGGTTTCGATCACCATCGAACCGGTGATGATCCCGACGAACGCCGGGCCCATATAGGACAGCACCGGCAATAGCGCCGGCTTCAGCGCGTGGCGGAAAATGATGCGGCGCATCGGCAAGCCTTTAGCGCGCGCGGTGCGAATGAAGTTGGAGTGCAGCACTTCAATCATCGAGCCGCGCGTGATACGGGCGATGCTGGCGATATAGGCCAGAGACAGCGCCACCATCGGCAAGATGATGAACTTAGGCGCGCCGCCGTTCCAGCCGCCGCCCGGCAGCCATTTCAACGTGATGGCGAAGATCAGCACCAACAGCGGCGCCACCACGAAACTGGGTATCACCACCCCGGTCATGGCGAACCCCATCACCGTGTAGTCCCATTTGGTGTTCTGATTCAACGCGGCGATCACGCCGGCGCTCACGCCCAGCACCACCGCCAGCAGAAACGCGGCCAGGCCGAGTTTGGCGGAAACCGGGAAAGAGCTGGCGACCAGATCGTTGACCGAATAGTCCTTGTATTTAAAGGACGGGCCGAAGTCTCCCTGCGCAAGCTGCGCCAGATAATGACCGTACTGTTTCCAGATCGGGTCGTTCAAATGATATTTGGCTTCGATATTCGCCATAACTTCCGGCGGCAATGCGCGTTCCCCGGTAAATGGACTGCCGGGCGCCAGGCGCATCATGAAGAATGAGATGGTGATAAGGATAAATAGTGTCGGGATCGCTTCCAATAAGCGACGAAGTATAAATTTAAGCATTGCCCTAACCCTGTGCGACAGCCTGATGACGGCTTATTATTCTCAACATGGGCCGGCGGCCTGCGCCGCCGGCTCTTACCGTATCAATGCTTGATGATGTACAGGTTTTTGTCGTACACGTTATCAAGCGGGTCTTTGCCGGTGTAGCCACCGACGTAAGGTTTCACCAAACGGGCGTTCACGTAGTAATACAGCGGAACGATGGCGGAATCTTTATCCAGCTGAACTTCCGCTTTCTGATACAGATCGGCGCGCTCGTCTTTGCTCTTCGCGGTCAACACGTTGGCCATCAGCTTGTCGAACTCGGCGCTCTTATAGTGCGGGGTGTTACTGCTGCTGTCGGACAGCATCATGTTCAGGAACGAGCTCGGCTCGTTATAGTCGGCGCACCAGCCGGCGCGCGCCACGTCATAGGTCCCCTGATGACGGGTATCCAGGAAGGTTTTCCACTCTTGGTTCACCAGCTTCACGTCCACGCCCAGGTTTTTCTTCCAGATGGAGGCGGCGGCGATCGCCAGCTTCTTGTGCAGATCGGAGGTGTTGTACAGCAGGGAGAAGGTCAGCGGTTTGCCCGGGCCGTAGCCGGCTTCCGCCAGCAGTTTCTTCGCCACTTCGTTGCGTTTTTCCTGCGTCCAGCCGAACCACTCCGGCGGAGTCAGCTTGGCGCCGTCGGTGTATGGCGGCGTAAAGCTGTAGGCCGGCAGATCGCCCTGGTTTTTCACTTTGTTGACGATGATGTCGCGGTCCATGCCCAGCTTCAGCGCTTCACGCACGCGCGCATCGGTGAACGGCGCCTTCTGGTTGTTGATTTCGTAGTAGTAGGTGCACAGGTAAGGATCGACATGCACCTCTTTCGGGATCTCTTTCTTCAGCTTCTGGAACAGTTCGATCGGCATGTTGTTGTAGGTCATGTCGATTTCGCCGGTGCGGTAGCGGTTAACGTCGGTCACTTCCGACGAAATAGGCAGGAACGTCACTTTATTGATGATGGTTTTGGCGTTATCCCAATATTCCGGGTTGCGTTCCAGTACGATGCGTTCGTTGACAATCCAGTCTTTCAGTTTGTAAGCGCCGTTGCTGACGTAGTTGGCTGGCAGCGTCCACTTCTCGCCAAACTTCTCCACCGCGTCTTTGTAAACCGGCTTCATGGCGTAGTGTGGGGTCATTTCAACCAGATAAGGCACCGGCTCGCTCAGGGTCACTTGGAAGGTGTGGTCGTCGATGGCCTTCACGCCCAGCGTCGACTTGTCTTTTTTACCGGCGATGATGTCATCGACGTTTTCCACATGGGCGTACTGCAGGTAGCTGGCGTAAGGCGATGCAGTTTTCGGATCCACTACGCGCTGCCAGCTGTAGACGAAATCTTGCGCCGTCACCGGCTTGCCGTTGGACCATTTGGCGTCTTTACGCAGGTGGAAGGTCCAGACTTTGAAATCTTTGTTATCCCAGCTTTCCGCGACGCCCGGCACGATGGAACCGTCCGGGCTGTTGTTCGCCAAGCCTTCCATCAGATCGCGGGTGACGTTGTTTTCCGGCACGCCCTCGATTTTATGCGGGTCAAGCGACTGCACTTCGGAACCGTTATTTTTGACAATTTCTTGCTTGTCGGCCAGTTGCACGCCGGCAGGAACGTCGGCGGCAAAGGCGGAGGTGGTTGCTGTGATGCCCAGCGCGGCGA
Source organism: Serratia bockelmannii (assembly GCF_051803255.1). Classification (NCBI taxonomy): domain Bacteria; kingdom Pseudomonadati; phylum Pseudomonadota; class Gammaproteobacteria; order Enterobacterales; family Yersiniaceae; genus Serratia; species Serratia bockelmannii. The sequence continues at coordinate 2,810,615 of NZ_CP196512.1, forward strand.
TGACGCCGGCGGCAATGAGCGTTTTCTTCGTGATGTTGGTCATACTTATCGACTCCAGTTTTTATTATCACAGGCTCTTCGTGGAACCTGCGTTGCCCGTAAGCGGACTCTGTTTTCCCGCCGCCGCGGAACGAATGCGGCGGCCGGCCTTCCCTATATTCCTCCGCGAGTTAGCGCAAGGAATACCCCTTTACTGCTTGATAATGTACAGATTTTTAACGTCGGTATAGTCCAGCGGGTCTTTGCCGGTGAACCCGCCTACCGTCGGCTTGATCAACCGTGCGCTGACGCGGTAATAAACCGGGACCAACGCGGAGTCTTTGTCCAGCTGAGCTTCCGCCTGCTGATAGAGCGCGGCGCGCGCGGCCTCATCCGGCGCCTTCAGCGTAGCGGCCATGATGGCGTCGAACGCCGGGCTCTTATAGAACACGGTATTGATACTGCTGTTGGACAGCACCAGGTTCAGGAACGCACTGGGTTCGTTGTAATCGCCGCACCAGGTGGCGCGCGCCACATCGTATTGCCCCTGATGGCGGCTCTCCAATGAAGTCTTCCACTCCTGATTGCGCAGCGTGACCTCCGCACCGAGGTTCTTCTTCCACATCGATGCGGCGGCGATCGCCTGCTGTTTGTTTTGATCGGAGGTGTTGTAGAGCAACGAGAACTTCAGCGGTTTGGCATCGCTGTAGCCCGCCTCCGCCAGCAGCTTCCTGGCTTCGGCGTTGCGCTGTTCCTGGCTCCAGCCGGCCCATGCGGGCTGCGTAAAGTTCGCGCCCTCCGTAAAGGTCGGCGTGAAACTGTAGGCCGGGATCTGTCCCTGGCCCATGATCTTGTTGGCGATGATGTCGCGATCCAGCGTCATCTTCACCGCCGTACGCACGCGTGGATCGGTAAACGGCGCCCGCTTGTTATTGAGCTCGTAATAGAAGGTGCACAGATAAGGGTTAACGTGCAGCTGTTCGGGCATTTCGCGCTTCATCTTGACGTACAGGTACGGCGGGATCGCGCTGTTGGTGATGTCGATCTCGCCGCTGCGGAAGCGGTTGACGTCGCTGACTTCCGAAGTAATCGGCAGGAAGGTCGCCTGATTGATCACCGTCTGCTTGTTGTTCCAGTAGCTCGGGCTGCGCTCCAGCACGATGCGCTCGTTCACCACCCACTCTTTCAGGCGGTAAGCGCCGTTGCCGACGTAGTTGGCGGGTAGCGTCCATTTATCGCCGAATTTCTCCACCACCGCCCGTTTGACCGGTTTGAGCGACGTGTGGTTCAGCATGCTGATGAAATACGGCACCGGTTCGCTCAGCGTCACCTGCAGCGTCTGGTCATCCAACGCCTTGACGCCGAGGGTCTGCGGAGGCTTCTTGCCGGTCAGGATGTCGTCGATATTGTCGACTTTGGTGTATTGCAGATAGCTGGCGTAAGGCGAGGCGATTTTCGGATCGGCCAGGCGCTGCCAGCTGTAGACGAAGTCCTGCGCGGTCACCGGAGTGCCGTCGCTCCACACCGCGCCGGGGCGCAGGTGGAAGGTCCATTGCTGATAATTCTGGTTTTCCCAGCTCGCCGCCGCCGCCGGCACCACATGCCCGTTGGCGTCGGTGCTCACCAGCCCTTCAAGTAGGTTAAGAATGATATTGCTTTCCGGTACCCCCTCGACCTTATGCGGATCCAATGAAGCCACTTCGCTGCCGTTGTTGATCACAATATTCTGTTGCTGCGCCAACTGAACGCCGGCCGGCACTTCCGCCGCCAAACTGTTATTTATGGCGCCGACGCTCAGCACGCCGCTAATCAACAAGGTCAAAGAAGTACGCTTCAGGGTTTGCTGCATAATCGAGGCTCCTTTTCACCGACAAGCATCGCTTATCGAAGTTTGTGAAGTGTTTATAAGAATTCTAAATAAACGGATACCAGCAAAAATCATTCTCGTTTTTATGGCGCATTTCAGTTAATTGACCACGGGAAAGTTGCTCGGAAATTAGCAGAAGCCAAATTCCATAGCCAATAAATTTTACGAAAATGTTAAGCAATTCTCTTTTATCGCACGAAGCCCGATCCGCTCCCCGAGAGCGGGGCAACGAAAAAACAAAATCATCACTTTGATTTTAAAGATAAAAAAACCAAAATCATTTCGTTTGAAACCGTCAGCGTCATCTCACCGCCGCACAAAGAAACATTCAGTTAACAATCCAGCCATTCAAAGAACAAACACCTGCCTATGGTCGGTTAATCACTAATAACACCTGGATGAAAGTGAGACAAGCCCCACAGAATGATGTGATTAATTTAACAACAGCTTTACCGTTGAACGGGGACAAAACGCGCGGAAATGGGGGAAGAAAAGTATCTGAAATAACGCTTAGCGTTTTTTTTGCACAGCAAGATGAGATTTATGCAACATAAGGGTGCAACCGAATAAATTTTATTCATCCTCTGCACTATAATAATGCGAACCAATAAATAATTTAAATTTTAAAATTAATTTTAGCCGCGCCAACGCGAAAGGTGCGCGGCTAAACAAAGGGTATTACAACAGGCCGGGGAATATCGCCTTAATGCCGGTAACGATAAACTCGATCCCGAGCGCCATCAGCAACAGGCCCATGATTCGGGTGATCACGTTGATGCCGGTCTGCCCAAGCAAACGCACCAACAGCGGCGCGGCGCGGAACAACAGCCAGCAGCAAAAGGCGAACAAGGCGATCGCCACCGTAAAACCGAGCAGGCTTTGCCAGTTGTGATAACGTGAACTCCAGACGATGGTAGAACTGATCGCCCCTGGCCCCGCCATCAGCGGCAGCGCTAACGGCACCACGCCGATACTTTCGCGGATCGCGCTCTCCGACTTCTCTTGTTTGTTCTGTTTGTCTTCCCCCAGCTTGCCGCTGATCATCGACATGGCGATGGTCACCACCAGAATACCGCCGGCGATGCGGAACGAATCGATAGAGATGCCGAACATCCGCAGGATCCCTTCGCCCAGGAACAGCGAGGTCCACAGAATGATGGCGACCGACAGGTTGGCGGTCAGGTTGGTTTTGTTGCGCCCCGCTTCCGCCTGATAACTGGTCATACTGATAAACACCGGCAAGATGCCCACCGGGTTGACCAGCGCAAACAGACCGACAAAGAACTTGATAAAGCCGGAAAGATCCAACAGAGATTGGCCCACAGATGGCTCCGCATTAAGTACTATAAAAAGGTGTGCTGCCTATGCGCGCTAATGTAATGGAATTGCCGCGGGTAATCCATCCGGCCAGAGCAGCATTTTTGACTACCAGCAGGTTATGCAACAAAACAAATGCCCTTTGTTAAAGTGATGTATGGCCTTTTGATTTTTTATGTTGAAAAAAGAGTCACCGCTCACAGTTATCGAGAATAATTCCCAACACCAGCAAGCTGAAAGGTGTCAGCTTGCACTTTTCATGATTTAGATCACAAATCAACTACCCAACTGTGGGTAAGCTCTTAGTCGTAGTCAGGGAGTAGAACAAAGTAGGCCGCGGCATCGCCGGTTCTGTTCTCCTCACTGCCTGCCCCTCCGGTTGGCGTAGGGTGAAGCTCTTTAAGCAAATCAGCAGCATGCGAAGAAATAACGCGGGAAGACCCCGGTATTCTCATCACCGCTTATCCCCGTTACGACTATACTAGTGGCTCGCACGGCTTATTTACTGAAAGAGTTTAACATTATCAGGAGAGCATTATGGCTGTAACGAATGTCGCTGAACTGAACGAGCTTGTCGCACGTGTCAAAAAAGCCCAGCGCGAATATGCCAACTTCACTCAAGAGCAAGTGGATAAAATCTTCCGCGCTGCCGCCCTCGCCGCTGCTGATGCCCGTATCCCATTGGCCAAAATGGCCGTGGAAGAATCCGGAATGGGTATCGTCGAAGACAAAGTGATCAAAAACCACTTCGCTTCCGAGTACATCTACAACGCCTATAAAGATGAAAAAACCTGTGGCATCCTGTCTGAAGATGACACTTTCGGTACCATCACCATCGCCGAACCTATCGGCCTGATTTGCGGTATCGTGCCTACCACCAACCCAACTTCTACCGCGATCTTCAAAGCGCTGATCAGCCTGAAAACCCGCAATGGCATCATCTTCTCGCCGCACCCGCGTGCGAAGAATGCCACCAACAAAGCCGCCGATATCGTGCTGCAAGCCGCTATCGCCGCCGGTGCGCCGAAAGACATTATCGGTTGGATCGACCAACCTACCGTCGAACTGTCCAACCAGCTGATGCACCACCCTGACATCAACCTGATCCTCGCCACCGGTGGTCCGGGCATGGTGAAAGCCGCCTACAGTTCCGGCAAACCGGCAATCGGCGTCGGCGCCGGCAATACGCCGGTCGTGGTAGACGAAACCGCAGATATCAAACGCGTGGTCGCCTCTATCCTGATGTCCAAAACCTTCGACAGCGGCGTTATCTGCGCTTCCGAACAGTCGGTCATCGTTGTTGACGCTATCTATGATGCGGTACGCGAGCGCTTCGCTTCCCACGGCGGCTATCTGCTGCAGGGTAAAGAACTGAAAGCGGTGCAGGACATCATCCTGAAAAACGGCGGCCTGAACGCGGCCATCGTCGGGCAATCCGCACCGAAAATCGCCGAAATGGCAGGCATCAAAGTGCCGGCCAATACCAAAGTGCTGATCGGTGAAGTGAAGCTGGTCGACGAGTCTGAACCTTTCGCACATGAAAAACTGTCGCCTACCCTGGCGATGTACCGTGCCAAAGACTTCGAAGACGCCGTCGCCAAAGCCGAAAAACTGGTCGCCATGGGCGGTATCGGCCACACGTCCTGCCTGTACACCGACCAGGATAACCAAACGGCTCGCATCGCCTACTTCGGCGATAAAATGAAAACGGCTCGCATTCTGATCAACACCCCGGCTTCTCAGGGCGGTATCGGCGACCTGTACAACTTCAAACTTGCGCCTTCGCTGACGCTGGGTTGCGGTTCCTGGGGTGGTAACTCCATCTCTGAAAACGTCGGACCTAAACACCTGATCAACAAGAAAACTGTAGCGAAGCGAGCAGAAAACATGTTGTGGCATAAACTTCCGAAATCGATCTACTTCCGCCGTGGCTCACTGCCTATCGCGCTGGAAGAAGTGGCGACCGACGGGGCGAAACGCGCCTTCATCGTGACCGACCGTTTCCTGTTCAACAACGGCTATGCCGACCAGATCACCAAGGTTCTGAAGTCTCACGGTATCGAAACTGAAGTGTTCTTTGAAGTGGAAGCCGATCCGACGCTGAGCATCGTGCGCAAAGGCGCCGAGCAGATGAACTCCTTCAAACCGGACGTCATCATCGCGCTGGGCGGCGGTTCGCCGATGGACGCCGCGAAAATCATGTGGGTGCTGTACGAACATCCTGAAACCCACTTCGAGGATCTGGCGCTGCGCTTCATGGACATCCGCAAGCGTATCTACAAGTTCCCGAAAATGGGCGTGAAAGCGAAGATGATCGCCATCACCACCACCTCAGGCACCGGTTCGGAAGTCACGCCATTCGCCGTCGTGACCGACGACACCACCGGACAGAAATACCCGCTGGCCGACTATGCGCTGACCCCGGACATGGCGATTGTCGACGCCAACCTGGTGATGAACATGCCAAAATCCCTGTGTGCCTTCGGCGGTCTGGATGCGGTAACCCACGCGCTGGAAGCCTACGTGTCGGTGCTGGCGAACGAATACTCCGACGGCCAGGCGCTGCAGGCGCTGAAACTGTTGAAAGAGTATCTGCCGGCCAGCTATAAAGAAGGCGCGAAAAACCCGGTTGCCCGTGAACGCGTGCACAACGCCGCCACCATCGCCGGTATCGCTTTCGCCAACGCCTTCCTCGGGGTTTGTCACTCCATGGCGCACAAGCTGGGTTCGGAGTTCCACATTCCGCACGGCCTGGCCAACGCGATGCTGATTTCCAACGTCATTCGCTACAACGCGAACGACAACCCGACCAAGCAAACGGCCTTCAGCCAGTACGACCGCCCTCAGGCGCGCCGCCGCTACGCTGAAATCGCCGACCACCTCGGCCTGAGCGCACCGGGCGACCGCACCGCGCAGAAGATTGAGAAACTGCTGGCCTGGCTGGACGAGCTGAAAACCGAGTTGGGCATCCCAACCTCCATCCGTGAGGCGGGTGTGCAGGAGGCGGACTTCCTGGCGAAAGTCGACAAGCTGTCGGAAGACGCATTCGACGACCAATGCACCGGCGCCAACCCGCGCTACCCGCTGATTGCCGAACTGAAGCAAATCATGCTGGATACCTTCTACGGCCGCGAATTCAGCGAAGCGGTCGACGAGGAAGCGGCGGCTCCGGCTGCAGCCAAAACCGCGGTAAAGAAGCCCAAGAAATAACGGTTCCGTGAACCGATAAAAAAACCCGCCAAACGGCGGGTTTTTTATTGCGCCTGGCGCGCGGTTTTTCTTATCCCGCCGCCAAAACGCCTCAGCGGGCGCTGGCGGCATTTTCGCTCCTACTCCAGGGAGTGAATCGCCTCTTTATAATGCTTGCGACAGACGGAGACATAGCTCTCGTTACCGCCAATCACCACCTGTTCACCAGCGTGCATAGCCTGGCCGTTTTCATCCAACCGCAACACCATGTTGGCTTTGCGCCCACAGTGACAGATGGTTTTCAATTCCACCAGCTTATCGGCCCAGGCCAGCAAATATTGGCTGCCGGTAAACAGTTCACCGAGAAAATCGGTACGCAGGCCGTAGCACAATACGGGAATGTCCAGTTGGTCCACCACATCGCACAATTGCTCAACCTGCGCCTTGGTCAGGAACTGGCTTTCATCCAGCAGCACACAATGCACCGGCTGCTGTTGATGCTCTTGCTGAATCATGGCGTACAGCATCGAGTCGTTGTTATAGAGCTGGGCCTGCGAGGATAAACCGATGCGCGAGCTGACTTTACCGACGCCAAAGCGGTGATCGATCTCCGCGGTGAACACCAGCGTGCGCATACCACGTTCTTGATAGTTATATGAAGACTGTAGCAGCGCGGTGGACTTGCCGGCATTCATCGCAGAGTAATAAAAATAAAGTTGAGCCATGGCCCCGCAACTCCGATGGTATAAGAAATATTCAAATGTTGATTAGGACGGTAAGTGTACCATAAGCCGCCCCCCGGCTCAGCCCAAAGCGAACGAATATTGCGTTCGCCGTAATAATGCGCTTTCAAGCGAAACATATCGTTCTGTCGGCCCGTTCTTTTTACAGCTATTTACAGGATAATGTATGCCTGTCATCACTATTAATTCTTGCTAATGGTTAACCCCGAACATTTGCCCATTAATGCATAATCCTCTTTCACTGCGGCAGGCACCGCAGCCGCGGGAGAGTGCTTGTCTATTATACGTGAGGCCAATACAGGGCATTTAATCACCTTCGCTATCCCCCCGACGTTTCCTGACGCAACCTTTACCTATATACCCCTATTGTTTACAATGTCTGCCTTACCATGGCGTGATTAAGCCCACAGAACTCATTGTAATATTGATATAAATTACGACGATAACTTATCGATGAAAGCCTTGCGACACGCGCCTTTTAAAGCATGCCTGCTGAAATTTTGACTTAAGTGCGGTGAGGATAATAGTTAACAGCCCTTCCTATATTAGTCGGACAGATCCGATTAACGGTTTTTTAAAAGGTAAATTTGAGTATTCAAGTCAATTTGGCTATTGCAGAAAAGAAAATAGCACTCTATTATTATCGAGACGCCCCCCACCAATATAATTTGAGACTAGGACAATGAGCGAAGCATTAAAGATTTTGAACAACATCCGCACTCTGCGCGCCCAGGCAAGAGAATGCACACTGGAAACGCTGGAAGAAATGCTCGAGAAACTGGAAGTTGTTGTGAACGAACGTCGCGAAGAAGACAGCCAGGCTCAAGCAGAAATCGAAGAACGCACTCGTAAACTGCAGCAATACCGCGAAATGCTGATTGCTGATGGTATCGATCCAAATGAGCTGCTGCAAACCATGGCTGCCAACAAGGCTGCCGGCAAAGCAAAGCGTGCAGCACGTCCTGCTAAATACCAATATAAAGATGAAAACGGCGAACTGAAAACCTGGACCGGCCAAGGCCGTACGCCTGCGGTGATTAAGAAAGCTATCGAAGAGCAAGGTAAATCTCTGGACGATTTCCTGCTGTAATAGCGATTCAGTCCGTATCTGAAAGGCTCCCTTCGGGGGGCCTTTTCATTTTAAAGCTTATCGACGTGATCCCACCTCACCCCTCTCCTTTTAGTAAATATCCTAATTCGCATTTTCTTCCCTGCATGGAGCCCCAATGAAAAAAAGGGGCCCTAAGGCCCCTTTATCGCATTTACCCTCGTTCAATTATTGAACCTGGTAGAATGCCTTATACCAATCAACAAAGCGCTTTACACCCTCTTCAACGCTGGTTTCCGGTTTAAAACCAATGTCACGATAAAGCTCTGCGGTGTCCGCACTGGTATCCATCACGTCGCCAGGTTGCATCGGCAGCATATTCTTGCGGGCAGTTACCCCCAAAGCCTGCTCCAGCGCCGTGATATATTCCATCAGTTTAACAGGGGTGTTATTGCCGATATTATAAACATGATACGGTGCGGAACTGGTCGCTGGCGATCCCTGTTCAACGCTCCATGACGGATCTGCCTGCGGAATAACCGCCTGCAGCCGCACAATCGCCTCGGTGATATCATCGATGTAGGTAAAGTCACGGTGCATTTCACCGTGGTTATATACATCGATGCTCTCCCCCGCCAATATGGCCTTGGTAAACTTGAACAGCGCCATATCCGGACGCCCCCAGGGACCATATACGGTAAAGAAGCGTAACCCCGTCGTCGGGAGACCGTATAAATGAGAGTAGCTGTGTGACATCAGCTCATTGGCTTTTTTGGTGGCCGCATACAGTGACACAGGGTGATCGACAGAATCTTCGGTAGCAAACGGCAGCTTGCGATTGAGGCCATAAACAGAGCTGGAGGAAGCATAAAGTAAATGCTCGACCTTATTATGGCGGCAGCCTTCCAGAACGTTCAAATGGCCGATCAGGTTGGCGTCCGCATAAGCCAACGGGTTAACCAACGAATAACGCACGCCGGCTTGTGCCCCCAAATGAATGACTCGTTGGAACTGATGCTCGGCGAACAATGCCGCCATCCCTTCACGATCGGCCAAATCCAGCTTGATAAAGCGGAATCCCGGCTTATCCGCCAGTCTGTCCAGACGGGCCATTTTCAGGCCCACGTCATAATAGTCATTCAGGTTATCGATGCCGACAACCTGATGCCCGGCGGTCAACAAACGCTCTGCAACGTGATAACCAATAAACCCTGCGGCGCCTGTAACCAGGAATTTCATGCCCACTCCTTAAATAACCGGTTTAATCGAGGCGCCGCGGCCAATCGCGTAATAGGTAAAGCCGCGATTCTCCAAACGCTCCGGATCGTACAGGTTACGTCCATCGAAGATCACCGGCTGCTTCAACGCACTCTTGATCACATCGAAGTCCGGTGCGCGGAAATTCTGCCATTCGGTGCAGATCACCAGAGCATCGGCGCCGTGCAATGCAGCCTCTTTGGTCCCCATCAGCTTCAAGTCGTCGCGCTGGCCATAGATGCGCTGAACTTCGTTCATCGCTTCAGGATCGTAGGCTTGAACGGTGGCGCCGGCAGCCCACAATTGCTCCATCAGCACGCGGCTGGACGCTTCACGCATGTCATCGGTATTCGGCTTGAACGCCAGGCCCCACAGCGCAAAGGTTTTCCCCTTCAGATCGCTGCCGAAGTAATCTTTGATAAAGCTGTTCAACTTATCTTTCTGTTGGTAGTTGACCTGCTCTACCGCCTGCAGCAGCTTCGGTTGGTAACCGATCTGCTCCGCCGTGCGGATCAACGCCTGGACATCTTTCGGGAAGCAAGAACCACCGTAGCCGCAGCCAGGGTAGATAAAGTGATAACCGATGCGTGAGTCGGAACCGATGCCCTGACGCACTTTCTCGATGTCCGCACCCAGCATTTCCGCCAGATTGGACATTTCGTTCATAAAGCTGATTTTGGTCGCCAGCATGCAGTTGGCGGCGTATTTGGTCAGCTCTGCGCTGCGGATATCCATCATGATCATACGATCGTGATTGCGGTTAAACGGCTCGTACAGTTCGCGAATCGGTTCGATTACCTCTTTATTATCGGTACCGATCACGATGCGTTCAGGGCGCATGCAGTCAGCTACCGCAGCGCCTTCCTTCAGGAATTCAGGGTTGGATACCACGTCGAACGCCACGTTGCTGCCGCGTTTAGCCAGCGTTTCCGCCATCACCTGACGCACCTTGTCCGCCGTACCGACCGGCACGGTGGATTTATCGATCACCACTTTGCGATCGATCATGTGTTCAGCGATGGTACGTGCAACCGCGGTGACATATTTCAGATCGGCGGAGCCGTCCTCATCCGGCGGCGTGCCGACGGCGATAAACTGGATATTCCCGTGCGCCACGCCCGCTTTGGCATCGGTGGTGAAATGCAGGCGCCCAGCCTCATAGTTTTTCTGCACCAGCGGCGTCAAGCCCGGTTCAAAAATCGGAATATTGCCCTTTTTCAGGTTTTCGACTTTTCGCTCATCGACGTCAATGCACATAACGTCATGGCCAACTTCAGCCAGTACGGCGGCCTGCACCAGCCCTACATAGCCAATACCAAAAACTGTTACTTTCATGTGAAAATCCTAGTTTTTCAAATTAAGACGAAAGATCAAATTACTTCTTGTCAGCGGCAACAACCTGTTGCAGCCACTGAGAAAATTCTTTGCCCAGGCTGGCATGACGCATGCCGTACTCTACAAAAGCCTGCATGTATCCCAGCTTGTTACCGCAGTCATGGCTTACGCCCTTCAGGTGATACGCTTCCACCGTTTCCTGCTGCATCAACATTTCGATACTGTCAGTCAGCTGAATTTCGTCGCCGGCGCCAGGGGGCGTTTTAGCCAACAGCGGCCAAATATCGGCGGATAACACGTAACGACCGACAATCGCCAGGTTGGAAGGGGCTTTATCCGGCGAAGGTTTCTCAACCACACTCACCATCGGCGCACTTTCGCCCGGTTGCAAAGCAACGCCCTTACAGTCGGCTACGCCGTAGTTTCCGACATCTTTATGCGGCACGGGTTCAACCATGATCTGGCTGACGCCGGTAGTTTCGAAGCGCTGCAGCATTTCGCGGAGGTTGTCTTTTTTCGGATCGGCGCTGTATTCGTCGAGGATCACGTCCGGCAACACCACCGCCACCGGTTCATCGCCCACCATCGGGTAGGCACACATAATCGCGTGCCCCAGGCCTTTGGCATTGCCCTGACGAACCTGCATCACGGTAACGCCTTTCGGGCAGATCGACTGCACTTCATCCAGCAATTGGCGCTTGACGCGTTTTTCCAGCATCGCTTCAAGTTCGAAACTGGTATCAAAATGGTTTTCGATCGAGTTCTTGGAGGAGTGGGTGACCAGCACAATCTCGTTAATCCCCGCCGCAATGCACTCATTAACGACGTATTGGATCAGCGGTTTATCAACCAGCGGCAGCATTTCTTTCGGAATGGCTTTGGTGGCCGGCAACATCCGCGTACCCAAGCCTGCAACCGGGATCACGGCTTTTCTGACTTTGCGATTTACAGCAGGCATTATTTCCTCTCTTGAAGCTAAAGCGCTCATTTTATGAGCTTGGGCTCAATATAAAAAACCTTCGGAGTATACCAGCTTATGCGCGCCTGGCATTAACCAGAACACAAATAGAAAACATTTAGGACTATTACCCGTTCGGATAATCGGGAGAATAAATAAACGGTTTAATTACCGATAAGTGAATAGCTTAAGATCTCGCCGTTCGTTGCCTGTTATTCAGCGCTGAGCATCAGCCGCAACCGACCACCGCTTCCCCATACCTGACACTGCCAGGCAGTGCAGCGCTGGCTGATCTGATTCATGTAGGTGGCACCCAGCGTCCCCAGTGGCACGCCATTGCTCAGCTGGATTTGATTGTCACCGGTATTGACGTTGGCATGCAGCCCGGCAGAAACCAGAATCAGGTTTTTATTTTCGGCGTGATAATATCCCAGCAACAGCGGGAATTGACCGTCTAATTTCCCCTGCCGCAATAATTGATTAACCTGCTTTAACAATGCCGACATTTGCGGCAGACGATGCTGTTGATTAGCCAGATGGTCTTGCAGCAGCCCATTAAATAATGCACGCAACAGCAATGCCGCCAATACGCCATTATCGCCGGCGCGCGTGACGTCCAGGCAATAGAATGCCAGATCCTTTTCTGACAAAGCGGCGATATCCAGCACCAGGCCAGGATTTTCGCCGGTGGTTAACTGCCGATAGTTGATCCGGCAATGCGCAATAGTCTGCTGTACCGGCGGTTGCAATTGTTTAAGCAGTTTGACGGCTTCGGAGGGATTTTTGCTCAACGCATCCCAGTCCTGAAACAGTTCAACCTCCTCAATCGCCTGGGAAGTGAACATATTGGGGTATAAGCATGCCAACACCGCTTCACGCAGGCGATTGAGATCGGTCAGCGGCTTGAGCAGCACATCCTGCACGCCCAACCTCAGCACCTTGGCGATGTCAGCCATCTTGTCGGTGGCCGAGATCACCAGCACCGGGATTTGCAGCCCCTGCAAACGCAGGTGCTCAACGAATTCGATCCCCCCCATTTCCGGCATCGCGAGATCGCACAGGATCAGATCCGGCTTGAAGTCATCGACGGCACCCAGCGCCTGTATACCGTTGGTCGCCTCGCCGGTTTCAGCACCCAGTGAGGCCAAATAACCGACCAGCACTGAACGAAAAACCTGTTCGTCCTCAACGATCAAGATGCGCTTGTGAGTAAGTGGTAATGCCATCAGCCGAGCCTCGTCCCTTTCCATAGTGTAATAGTGGCTCAAAAAGGTCACTTATGCTCGTCTGAAACAGACTGACCGCGCATTGCCAACCGAGAACCGAGAATTATCTATTTTTTATCAACGGCAACAACCGATCCAGTTGTTTTTCCACCGCAAGCAACCCCGCTGCGATCGCTTCATCGGCGCGGTGGAAATCCAGCGTCGAGATTTGCGGACAAAAAGGTTGAATCAACACATCCGGCGGATCGCTCGCCATCCGATTACGCTTCAAACGATTTTCCAGCATTTGAATCGAGGTGCTCATAATCTCCATCGCCGTCGGCGCCGTCGCCGGTTTGCGCTTACGCATTCTGCCGACGCGTTCCCGCAGACGCCCGCGCCAGGTCGCCGCAGGCGCATCGTTCGGGCTTTCTTCCTCGATACGTATCGAGAACAGATCCTGCTGCATCAGATGCGCATCATGCTGCAGATCGACCGCGATGACGATATCGGCGCCCATGGCGCGGCAAAGCGACACCGGCACAGGATTGACCACCGCGCCATCCACCAGCCAATAGCCGTCGGCCCATACCGGCGCCAACAGGCCAGGCATACTGCAGGAGGCGCGTATCGCCTGATGAATATCGCCTTCGGTCAGCCACAGCTCGCGCCCGGTGCTGAGATTGGTGGTCACGGCACCGAACTTCAACGCACAATCGGCGATATCATTGACCTTCAGCAGCTGTCCGACGGCGTTAAACACCCGCTCGCCGCGCAACAGGCCGCCGCGCTGCCAGGAAAAATCCATCAGGCGAATGACGTCCCAATAGCTGAACGATCGCACCCACTGCTCCATCGCCGGCAGACGATGGCTGGCGAACGCCGCGCCCACCAACGCGCCGACAGAACAGCCGGCAACGACATCAACCTCAATCCCCAATTTCTTTATCGCATTGATCACGCCGATGTGCGCCCAGCCTTTGGCCGAGCCCGCTCCCAGCGCCAGTCCGATCTTGATTTGCCGCATCGCGCCATCCTCAGGGTGAAAGGTGTTCTCTGCTTTCAGGGTAGATTGTCACTGACGAATATTGTTAGGTAACATATGCGCTAAATTCATTTTCTGCCTCGTGTTCTCAGGAGTTATTTTGCCCGAATTATGCCCATGCGGCAGCGGACTGGCGTATAACGCGTGCTGCGCCCCTTTTATCAGCGGCAATCAGCCAGCGCCGACGCCCGGCCAGCTGATGCGTTCACGCTTCACCGCCTACGTGAGTCATAACGTCGACTATCTGATCGCCACCTGGCACCCCGACTGCGGTGCCGAAGCGTGGCGCAATGCAATCGTCGACAGTTTTAAGAATACCGAATGGCTGGGCCTGACGGTCGTGGAAGAGAAAGCCGGTCATGAGCCGGATGAAGGCTTCGTCGAATTCATCGCCCGTTTTACCGATGGCGAAAGCGGCGAACCGCAAGCGATGCATGAGCGCTCACGCTTCCTTCGTCGCGATCAACGTTGGTATTATATCGACGGTACCAAACCCCAGCCCGGCAGAAATGCGATGTGTCCCTGTGGCTCAGGGAAAAAATATAAGAAGTGCTGCGGGCGCTAACCGGCCGGCGCTTCACGTTTACGCCTGCGCAGACAGGCCGTTCAGTATCAGACAGGATCCTCAAACCCATGCCACACCAAAATGTACAACGAAAAGTGTTACGCACCATCTGCCCGGACGCCAAAGGGCTGATCGCCAAGATCACCAACATCTGTTACAAGCACGAACTCAATATCGTCCAGAATAATGAGTTCGTCGATCACCGCACCGGGCGTTTCTTTATGCGCACCGAGCTGGAAGGCATTTTCAACGACAACACGCTGCTGGCCGATCTGGACAGCGCGCTGCCGGAAGGTTCGCTGCGCGAGCTGCACAGCACCGGGCGCCGGCGCATCGTGGTGCTGGTCACCAAAGAGGCCCACTGCCTGGGCGATCTGTTGATGAAAAGCGCCTATGGTGGCCTCGACGTTGAAATTGCCGCCGTGATCGGCAACCACGACACGCTGCAAACGCTGGTGGAGCGTTTCGATATTCCTTTCCATCTGGTGAGCCACGAAGGCTTGACGCGGGAGCAGCATGACCGCGAAATGACGGCCAAGGTCGATCAATATCAGCCGGATTACGTGGTGTTGGCCAAATATATGCGCGTGCTGACGCCGGCCTTCGTGCAACATTATCCGAACCAGGTGATCAACATTCACCATTCGTTCCTGCCGGCGTTTATCGGCGCACGCCCTTATCACCAGGCCTATGAGCGCGGGGTAAAAATCATCGGCGCCACCGCCCACTACGTTAACGACAATCTCGACGAAGGCCCGATCATCATGCAGGACGTGATCCACGTCGATCACACCTATTCCGCCGAGGATATGATGCGCGCCGGCCGCGACGTAGAGAAAAACGTGCTCAGCCGCGCGCTTTATCAGGTGTTGGCGCAGCGCGTCTTCGTCTACGGCAACCGCACCGTTATTCTGTAATCGCTCAATAAATCGGTGCATTTCGTTCAGGGATGCACCGCCAAGAATAAAAAAACGGCAAACGATTCATTTTCTGCATTTCAATGCTTTACACATCCGCTTCATTTGATATGATGCGCCCCGCTTACCGAGACAGCGCTCTCGCAAGCAAGGCCAGTTAAATAGCCATGTATATGGTGGGGTTCCCGAGCGGCCAAAGGGAGCAGACTGTAAATCTGCCGTCACTGACTTCGAAGGTTCGAATCCTTCCCCCACCACCATCTTCTCTCCGCCAGGAGCGAAGACGCAGTAAAGAAACCGGCCAGGTTTCTTCTGGATAAAACCAGAACAACAATTTGTAAATCCATGAATACCATGGTGGGGTTCCCGAGCGGCCAAAGGGAGCAGACTGTAAATCTGCCGTCACAGACTTCGAAGGTTCGAATCCTTCCCCCACCACCATCTCTTGCAAAAATCCCCAAACCAAATTAAAAACACATCGCCTCCATAATGTTCCGTATTGGGGAAGGATGAGAAGCTTCGACCAAGGTTCGAGTCTCACGCAGTGAGACAACGCGCTTCAGCGCGGCCCGCAGGGTGAGTCGCACAGCGACGAATCATCCTTCCCCCACCACCATCTCCTGCAGAAAAATCCAAACCCTACTTAAAACTCGTTGCATCCAATGTTCTCGTATCAATAAATCAAGTTATCTCCCCTTATTAACCGCTTCTATCCAGACGTTTTATTTCTCTCCTCCGCCCGTAACTTGAACTCCGGCCGACAATTCGCTATACCACTGGCTTCTTTAGTGCAGTAAGGAACAGGTGGATGCGAAACAATATTTGCGTTTTTTGTGGCGCCAGTGAGGGCGTCAATCCCGCTTATGCCGAGCAGGCTCGTCAACTGGGGCAGCTGCTGGCCGCTCAGGGGCGCCGTTTAATCTACGGCGGCGGCAAAAAAGGATTGATGGGGATCGTGGCAGACGCGGTGTTGGCAGCGGGCGGTGAAGCTGTCGGCATTATCCCCGAGCGCCTGGTGGAAGCGGAAACGGCGCATCGCGGCCTGACCGAACTGGAAGTGGTACCCGATATGCATACGCGCAAAGCCCGTATGGCGGCGCTGGCGGACAGTTTTATCGCCCTGCCCGGCGGCATCGGCACGCTGGAAGAGCTGTTTGAAATCTGGACCTGGGGGCAAATCGGCTATCACAACAAGCCGGTCGGCCTGCTGAACGTCAACGGATTCTACCGCCCACTGAGCCAGTTCCTCGAGCACGTCGCCGATCAGGGTTTCATGCGCCACGACTATCTCGGTACCCTGCACATCAGTGAATCGGCACAAACGCTGCTGCAACAGTTTGACGACTATCAACCTAAAAATTACGACCGCTGGGCGAAATAAACCCGCTGCGCAGTCAGCGGTCCCGCCGCTGTCTGCGTTACATTTCCCGCCAAACTCTGCTACTATCACAGCACATTTTTCTCGTGAAAACGGCACCGCTCATGAAGTTTGTCTCTTTTAATATCAATGGACTGCGCGCGCGTCCGCATCAGCTGGCGGCAATTATCGAACAGCACCAGCCCGACGTGATCGGTCTGCAGGAAACCAAAGTTCACGATGACATGTTCCCATTGGAAGACGTCAGCCAACACGGCTACCACGTATTCTATCACGGGCAAAAAGGCCATTACGGCGTGGCGCTGCTGACCAAAGCGGAGCCTCTGGCCGTGCGCCGCGGTTTCCCGACCGATGAAGAAGATGCGCAGCGTCGCATCATCATGGCCGATCTGGCTACGCCACAGGGCACGCTGACGGTGATCAACGGCTACTTCCCGCAAGGTGAAAGCCGCGACCATCCGATCAAATTCCCGGCTAAAACGCGGTTTTATCAGGACCTGCAAAATTACCTGGAGCAACAGCTGTCGGCAGAATCCCCGGTGCTGATCATGGGCGACATGAATATCAGCCCCAGCGATTACGATATCGGCATCGGCGAAGACAACCGCAAACGCTGGCTGCGTACCGGTAAATGCTCCTTCCTGCCGGAAGAACGTGAATGGATGGACCGCCTGCTGAACTGGGGCCTGGTGGATACCTACCGCCACGCCAACCCGGGGCGCAGCGACGAATTCTCGTGGTTCGACTACCGCTCCAAAGGGTTCGACGACAACCGCGGCCTGCGTATCGATCTGCTGCTCGCCAGCACCCCGCTGGCTTCGCGCTGCATCGCCACCGGCATCGATTACCAAACCCGTGGTATGGAGAAACCTTCCGACCATGCACCGGTCTGGGCGGAATTTACGCTGTAACCCCATCACCCCG
This sequence comes from Serratia bockelmannii, assembly GCF_051803255.1. Taxonomy (NCBI): domain Bacteria; kingdom Pseudomonadati; phylum Pseudomonadota; class Gammaproteobacteria; order Enterobacterales; family Yersiniaceae; genus Serratia; species Serratia bockelmannii. Next base: position 2,828,342 of record NZ_CP196512.1, read on the forward strand.
GCGCTCGCCGGGGTTTTACTCTGTGAAGCCAATGAAAATTATCGACGTGGTGGCCGCCATTCTGGAAAAAAATGGCCGCATTTTGCTGGCCCAGCGCGGCGCAGGCAGCGACCAGGCCGGTCTGTGGGAATTCCCCGGCGGCAAGGTTGAAGCCGGCGAAAGCCAGCCAGAGGCGCTGGCGCGCGAGCTGGATGAAGAATTGGGAATTTGCGCCCGTATCGGCAACTATGTGGGCAGCAATCAGTGGCAGCAAGGCGAACTCCTCATCCGGCTGCACGCCTGGCAAGTCGCGGAGTTCTCCGGTGAACTGCAACAGCGCTGCCACTCGGCGCTGGTCTGGGTCACGCCGCAACAGGCGCAGGAATACGCTCTGGCACCCGCTGACGTTCCACTGCTGGCGGGCTATATCGCCGCGCAAGGCGATGTACGCTGAGCGCGGCGATAGGTTACATCGTCACTTCTTCAATCGCACCCAAATCAAGGGGTTGGTGCCGATGGTGTTAGGCTCACGCACGCACTGCAGCACTTCCCCTTCCACTTTAAGCACCGCGCCCTCGGAATAGTTCTGGTTCTGGTAGACGCAACAGCGGTTGCAGGGCTGCGCCGGCGGCGGGTTGACGCCGCTTTTGGCCGTGCCCCAAATCTCCGGCGAAACCGGCAACACCACGTCCACATCGCCCCGGTTGGCGGCCGCCAGGCCGCAATACGCCAGGGCAGCGGCAGCCAGCACCCCATTGAGTCCACGCTTCATTCACTTTTCTCCTGCGCCTTGCCGGCGCTTTTCCTGCGTTTTTTGCCCCCGCTGGAGGGCGGCGGCGGCAATCCACGAAACGCCATGCTCGCCCGGCTCTGCTTGGCCTGATAAATCAGCTCTTGCAGCGTGCCGACCAACGGCTGCATAAAGTCCTGATAGCGGCAGGATTTCTCGCTGATTTGCGTCAGCGTGGCTTCCCAGTTTGCCGTCATATCAGGGCGTGCAGCAAGATCCGGCAGCGAGTGAATCAACGCGCGCCCGGTTTCGCTGGAGTGAATATAGCGTCCCTTCTTGTACAGAAACGCCCGTTTGAACAGCAATTCGATGATCCCCGCTCGCGTCGCTTCCGTACCTAAACCATCGGTCGCTCGCAGGATTTTCTTTAGCGCTTTATCTTGTACGAACCGCGCGATGCCGGTCATGGCCGACAACAGGCTGGCGTCGGTAAACGGCCGCGGGGGCTGCGTCTGGCGCTCCACCACTTCACCGCGCTCACACAGCAGCTCATCATCTTTAGCCACCACCGGCAACGGTGCGCCCTCATTTTCCTCGTCGCGTTCCTTGCTGCCCAGCAGCGTACGCCAACCGGCCTCCGCCAAGAAACGCGCCTTGGCGATGAATTTGCCGCCGGCGATATCCAGCTCGATCACGCATTTGCGGAACACCGCATCCGGACAAAACTGCATCAGATACTGGCGCGCCACCAGCCCATACACGTTCCGTTCATCCTGCGTCAGGTTAATCTTGCCGGCACGGGCGGTAGGAATGATAGCGTGGTGCGCATCGACCTTTTTGTCGTCCCAGCAGCGGTTGCGGCGATCGCTGTCGATCACCGGCTGCGGGTACAGTTCAGGCTGGTGCACGCTGATGGCGTTCAGCACCGCATGGCGGCCAGCGAAATGTTCTTCCGGCAGGTAGCGACAGTCGGAACGCGGATAGGTGATCAATTTATGGGTTTCGTACAGCCGCTGGCAAACGTCCAGCACCTGTTGGGCGCTGAGGTTATAACGCCGGGCCGCTTCGATCTGCAGCGTGGAGAGCGAAAACGGCAGCGGCGCAGTATCTGATTCCCGTTTATCGTTATAGGACGTGACCAGCGCCGGCTGGCCCTCGATGCGCTTGACCACGTGCTCCGCCAACGGCCGGTGCAGCAAACGCCCCTCTTCGTCCTGATAAGGCTCACAGGAGTCGCTGGGTTGCCACAGCGCCACGAAGCGTTCTTCTTTCGGCGTAACGATGTGCGCCTTGACCTCAAAGAAGTCTTTCGGCACGAAGTTTTCGATCTCTTCATCGCGCCGCACCACCAATCCCAGCACCGGCGTCTGCACCCTGCCCACCGACAGCACGCCGTCGTAACCGGCGTTGCGGCCCAGCAGCGTATAAGCGCGGGTCATATTGATGCCGTACAGCCAGTCGGCGCGCGAACGTGCCAGCGCAGACACGCACAGCGGGATAAAGTCTCGGTTGTCACGCAGACGCTCGACCGCGCGCTCCACCGCCTGCGGGTTGAGATCGTTGATCAGACAGCGGCGCACGTTCTGGCGCTTCTCCGCCGTCAAATCCAGGTAGTCCAGCACCTCATCCACCAGCAGTTGCCCTTCGCGATCCGGGTCGCCGGCGTGAACCACTTCATCGGCTTCAAGCAGCAACTTTTTAATGGCGTTGAGCTGTTTACTGACCGAAGGCCGCGGCTGCAACCGCCATTTTTCGGGAATGATCGGCAGATCCGCCAACGACCAGCGCGCATAGCGGCTGTCATAAGCGTCAGGCTGAGCCTGCTCCAACAGGTGGCCGACGCACCAGGTCACCACGTCGTTGTTGCCACAGGCGATATACCCGTCGCCGCGGCGATGCGGCTTGGGCAAGACGTCGGCAATGGCGCGCGCCAAACTCGGTTTCTCGGCTATGAACAGTCGCATTATTCACCGTTTTTCTGGCTGAACGTCATCAAGAATTCTCTTACTTCTGCATAGTTCCCACGGAAGACAATCCGCTGGGCTTTCTTTTCCAACTGATAGCAATACATCGGATCGTAGTACTGCTGCAACAGGGGCGCCAGCCACTCGCGGTGCGCCTCGCCCTGGCCGCTGAGCCGCTGTGCCCGCAGCGCCGCTTCCAGTCGTTGCGTCAGCTGCTGGAAGCGTTCCAGCCCCAGGCGGCGGCGTATGGCGAACAGGCCGTGGTGCAGATAGTCGTCGTACTGTCGCCAGCCGTCTTCCACACCATAGGCCTGTTCGAACTGTTCGCGCATGCCGTCGATATATTCCGCCTGCAGACGCGCCAGACGAATGTCGAACGGATCGTCGATCACCGCCACCGGCGCCTGCTGCATCCCATTGAACAGCGGCAGCGGCAGATTGTTGCTGCCGATGATCCGCCCTTCGTCTTCCAGCACCCAACGGCGGCTGCCACCATGCTGTTTTTTCAGCAATAACACAGCCAGACGATTCTCAAAATCGATCTGCGAGCTCTGGCCCGCCAGCGTTCGACCAAAAGATGAACCGCGATGGCGCGCCACGCCTTCCAGATCGACGCCGTCGGCCAGTTCGTTGACCAGCAACGTCTTGCCGCTGCCGGTATTGCCGCCCACCAGGGCCATCGGCAATGCCGCGCTTTGCGCCAGCACGCCGAGCAAATAATTGCGCAGCGCCTTATAACCGCCAATGATACGCGGGTACTCGACGCCGGCCTCATGCAGCCATTGCTGCACCAGCTGCGAGCGCAGCCCGCCGCGGAAGCAGTAAATATAGCCTTCGGGCCGCTCTGTGCAGGCCGCCAGCCAGGCGGCGGTGCGCTGTTCGCGCAGTTTGCCGTTCACCAGGCTGTGGCCGAGCGCGATCGCCGCTTGTTGCCCATGCTGCTTATAGCAGGTGCCGACCGCCTGGCGTTCGCTGTCGATCATCAGCGGCAGATTCAGTGCCTGAGCGAAGGCGCCCTGCTGAAACTCGATCGGTGCGCGCACGTCAATCAGCGGCACGTCCTGCAGGAAAATGCGTTGGTAATCGTCGCTGTCCGCCCTTCCTTGCATGTTGGACACTACGCGACCTCGATCAGCGGCTTATCGGCCGATGCCACATGCAATTCACCGATAGCGTTGAGCGTGATACCGTGCTGTTCGGCAATCGCCAGCACCTGCGCTTCCGCCTCCGGCAATACCGCCAACAGCAAGCCGCCGGAGGTTTGCGGATCGCACAGCAGCTGGCGCTGCAAATCGCTCATCTCGCCCACCAGATGGCCATAGCTGTCGAAGTTGCGCCCGGTGCCGCCCGGCACACAGCCCTCGGCGATATACGCCTCAACGTCCGGCAGTTTCGGCACCCGATCAAACCAGACCGTCGCCTGCAGACCGGAGCCCTGGCATACCTCGCTCAGGTGGCCCAGCAGGCCAAAGCCGGTGATGTCGGTCATCGCTGTGACGCCCGCCACCTCGGCAAAATCAGCACCCGGTTTATTCAGGCGACACATCACTTCAGTCGCCAGGCCCTGATGCTCAGGGCGCAGCTTGCTTTGCTTCTCGGCGGTCGTCAGCACACCGATGCCCAACGGCTTGGTCAGATAAAGTTTTGATCCGGCCTGTGCCGCGCTGTTTTTCTTCACCCGCTCGGTATTGACCACGCCGGTCACCGCCAGGCCGAAAATAGGTTCCGGTGCATCGATAGAATGGCCACCGGCCAGCGCGATCCCCGCCTGCTGGCAGGCGAAACGGCCGCCGTCGATCACCTGCTGCGCCACCTCCGGCGGCAGCTTGGCGAGCGGCCAGCCGAGAATGGCGATCGCCATGATCGGTTTGCCGCCCATGGCGTACACGTCGCTGATGGCGTTGGCAGCCGCAATGCGGCCGAAATCGAATGGATCGTCGACGATCGGCATGAAGAAGTCGGTGGTGCTGATGATGCCGACGCCGTTGCCAATGTCGTACACCGCCGCATCGTCGCGGGTTTCATTGCCGACCAGCAGGCGCGGATCGACAAACTTTTCCCGCTCGCTATGCAGGATGGTTTCGAGAACTTTCGGTGAGATTTTGCAGCCGCAGCCAGCGCCATGGCTGTACTGGGTTAAACGGATCGCTGGCGATGTCATAGTCCACTCCCTTCGGTAACGGCACTCAAGATAACATAGGGTAGCGCTTGCCGAGGGGATTGATAAGAGCGGGCCGCCGATAAGCGAACGGCCTGCTCAGAAACCATGCAATTTTGCGGGGTTTGGCGCATTTTCACCGCGCCCCGTTGGAAAAAACTCAGAAATAGCTGACGAAAGGCGTGCTGTCCGGCGGCGTCACCTTGGTGGCAGCCTTCAACTGCGGCGTCCCCAGATAGAGGAAGCCGACGATCTCGTCCTGCTCGCGGCAACCGAAGGCTTCACGCACCAGCGCATGCTCGGTCCAGGCGCCGGTGCGCCAGATGCCGTTAAAGCCCTGCGCCAGCGCCGCCATCTGCATCGCCTGCACGGCGCAACCGGCGGAAACCACCTGCTCCCAGCGCGGCACTTTGGTCTCTTCCGTGCAGTGCGCGATGACGGTGATGATCAGCGGTGCGCGGAACGGCGCCTTGGTGGCTTTTTCGATCGCCGCCTCGTCCAGTTGATCCTGCTTCGCCGCCGCCTGCAGCAGCTGACTGAAGCGTTCCAGGCCCTGATTCTCGATCATCACGAAACGCCACGGCTGCAGCGCGCCGTGATCGGGTGCACGCAGGCCCGCGTTGATGATATTTTGGCGCACTTCCCCCGCCGGCGCCGGTTCCGCCAGGCGCGAAGCCGAGCGACGATTCAATAAAAGATCCAGAGCATCCATCGTAAACTCCTGATAACAATTTTCATTCCGGCCACGTTAACATAGCTAAACGACGAGTTACAGCCTCGGCGATAGCGTCTGTGTGCCACGATTTAAAGCTGACATTTACCCGGCCGCTCATTAGGATAGCGGAACATTCTCGACTCTTGTTGGAGAGCACATGCGCACATTGTGGCAAATTATTGCCGGCATTTTCCGGTGGACATGGCGTCTGCTGAATTTTATCAGGGAACTGATCCTTAACCTGTTCCTGGTCTTGCTGATCCTGGTTGGGGTCGGCATCTATCTGTCCTTCCAAAGTTCCTCCACCTCGACGGCCCCGGCGCGCGGCGCGCTGCTGGTCGATTTAAGCGGCGTGGTGGTCGATCAGCCTTCGGTAAACAACCGAGTGCGGCAATGGGGCCGCGAACTGTTGGGCGCCTCCAGCAGCCGCCTGCAGGAAAACTCGCTGTTCGACGTAGTCGACAGCATCCGCAAGGCCAAAGACGACAAAAACATTACCGGCATGGTGTTGCAGCTGAATGATTTCGTCGGCGCCGATCAGCCGTCGCTGCGCTATATCGGCAAAGCGCTGCGCGAGTTCCGCGACAGCGGCAAACCGATCTTCGCCATCGGCGACAGCTACAACCAGACGCAATACTATCTGGCCAGCTACGCCAACAAGGTCTACCTGTCGCCGCAGGGCACGGTCGATCTGCACGGTTTCGCCACCAACAACCTGTATTACAAGTCGTTGCTGGACATGCTCAAGGTCACCACCAATATCTTCCGCGTCGGCACCTATAAATCGGCGGTCGAACCGCTGATCCGCGACGATATGTCTCCGGCGGCGCGCGAAGCAGACAGCCGCTGGATTGGCGGCCTGTGGCAGAACTATCTGGAGACCGTCGCGGCCAACCGCCAGCTGACGCCGCAGCAGCTGTTCCCAGGCGCCGCCGGCGTGCTGAGCGGCCTGCAGGCGGCCGGTGGCGACACCGCTCGCTATGCGCTGGACAACAAGCTGGTGGACGAGTTGGCGTCGCGCACCGCGATCGAAAATCAGCTGGTCAAGACCTTCGGCTGGGACAAACAGGTAAATGATTTCAACGCCATCAGCATCTACGACTATCAGCCGAAACCGGACGCGAACCAGGGCGGCAAGATCGCCGTCGTCTTCGCCAACGGCGCCATCATGGACGGCCCGCAGACGCCGGGTAACGTCGGGGGCGACACCACCGCCGCCGAGCTGCGTCAGGCACGTCTGGATCCGGCCATCAAAGCCGTGGTGTTCCGTGTCAACAGCCCTGGCGGCAGCGTCAGCGCGTCCGAAGTGATCCGCTCCGAGCTGGCCGCCGTGCGCGCCGCCGGCAAACCGGTGGTGGTGTCGATGGGCGGCATGGCCGCGTCGGGCGGTTACTGGGTCTCGACGCCGGCCGACTACATCATCGCCAGCCCGAGTACGCTGACTGGCTCCATCGGTATTTTCGGCATCATCAATACCTACGAGAAAACCCTGGATACGCTGGGCGTGCACACCGACGGCGTGGCGACCTCGCCGCTGGCCGATATCGCGGTCACCAAGGCGTTGCCGCAGGAGTTCTCACAGATGATGCAGCTGAATATCGAAAACGGGTATAAGAACTTCCTCGATCTGGTCGCCAAATCACGCAAGATGACCCCGCAGCAGGTTGACCAAATCGCGCAGGGCCATGTGTGGCTCGGCAGCGACGCCAAGGCCAATGGCCTGGTCGATCAGTTGGGCGATTTCGACGACGCGGTGAAGAAAGCCGCTGAGCTGGCGAAACTGCAACAGTGGCAGCTCGACTGGTTCGTCGATACACCGAGCCTGAGCGATATGGTGCTCAGCCAGTTCGGCGTTTCCATTCACGCCATGCTGCCGGCGGCGATTCAGGCCATGCTGCCTGCCCCGCTGGCCTCGGTCGCCAATGCGGTGAAAGAGCAGCCGGGTTTGTTCAATAACTTGAACGATCCGCAGAACCGTTACGCGATCTGTCTGACCTGCGGAGAAGTCCGCTAACAAATAATTCTACAGCCCGGCCATCGCCGGGCTTTTTTTCTGCCGCCATGCCCCTATAATTCAGCCCATCTTATCTTTGTTAAAATCATGACCATGCAAAAGAAATCCATTTACGTCGCCTACACCGGCGGCACCATCGGCATGCAGCGCTCCGATCACGGCTATATCCCGGTTTCCGGCCACCTGCAGCGCCAACTGGCGCTGATGCCGGAATTCCATCGGCCGGAAATGCCGGATTTCACCATTCATGAATACGCGCCATTGATTGACTCTTCGGACATGACGCCGGAAGACTGGCAGCACATCGCCGACGACATCAAGCAGAACTACGATCGCTACGACGGCTTCGTGATCCTGCACGGCACCGACACCATGGCGTTCACCGCCTCGGCGCTTTCCTTCATGCTGGAGAACCTGGCTAAGCCGGTGATCGTCACCGGCTCGCAGATTCCGCTGGCGGAGCTGCGCTCCGATGGCCAAACCAATCTGCTGAATGCATTGTACCTGGCAGCCAACCATCCGGTGAACGAAGTCAGCCTGTTCTTCAACAACAAGCTGTTCCGCGGCAACCGCACCACCAAGGCGCACGCCGACGGCTTCGACGCTTTCGCTTCACCCAACCTGCCGCCGCTGCTGGAAGCCGGTATCCACATTCGTCGCCAGCACGGCATCGACAGCCCGACTTGCAACGGCGGGTTACGAGTGCACGACATCACGCCGCAGCCGATCGGCGTGGTCACTATCTATCCGGGCATTTCCGGCGCGGTGGTGCGTAACTTCCTGCTGCAGCCGGTCAAGGCGCTGATCCTGCGTTCCTACGGCGTCGGCAACGCGCCGCAGAAGGCCGAGCTGATCGACGAGTTGCGTGCGGCCTCCGAACGCGGCATCGTGGTGGTCAACCTGACGCAGTGCATCTCCGGGCGCGTCAATATGGAAGGCTACGCCACCGGCAACGCGCTGGCGCACGCCGGGGTTATCAGCGGTTTCGACATGACGGTGGAAGCCGCCCTGACCAAGCTGCACTATCTGTTGAGCCAGCCGCTGACGCCGAAACAAATCCGCGCCCTGATGCAGCAAGATCTGCGCGGCGAGCTGAGCATCAACGGTTAATCGACTGAACTCTGGAGCGGCGATGAAAACGGCCCTGTTGTTGATCGATCTGCAAAACGACTTCTGCCCCGGCGGCGCGCTGGCGGTCACGGCGGGCGACGCCGTCATCCCGGTCGCCAATCAGGCGATCGCCGCCTGCCTGGCGCGGGGAGAGCCGGTGGTGGCCAGCCAGGACTGGCACCCCGCCAATCACCGCAGCTTTGCGGTGAACTCCGATGCGCAGGTCGGCACTCTCGGTGAGCTGGAAGGCCTGCCGCAGGTGTGGTGGCCGGTGCACTGCGTGCAAGGGAGCCACGGCGCCGATTTTCATCCCCAGTTACAGCGGCAACACATCAATGCCGTCTTTCGCAAAGGGCAAGATACGAACATCGACAGCTACAGCGCGTTCTTCGATAACGGCCACCGTGCGCAAACCGAACTCCACGGCTGGCTGCAATCGCAGGGCGTCCGGCGGTTGGCTGTCATGGGCCTGGCGACCGACTACTGCGTGAAGTTCAGCGTGCTGGATGCGCTGGCTGCCGGCTATCCGACGCAAGTGATCGTCGACGGCTGCCGCGGCGTGAATCTGCAGCCGGACGACAGTGAGCAAGCGCTGCAGGAGATGGCGCGCGCCGGCGCGCAGCTAGTTACCCTGTCACAGTTTCTCGCCAACTAAATCCGCTCGGACGCCACCGGCGCCCTCTCTGCGCGGCGGCGAAATTATCGACGCTGCTCACAATACCGCCTTTCTTCTTCCCCAACGGCTTGTGACCGGCAGGCGCTTTTGCTGTTATGACTGCGACGCTTTTGGCGTCAATCGGTTATACGCATCCGGGGCCCGCTGAGCCCGGCTTTATTGTGCCCGCCCCTGGCGGTACGGTCGGCCTTGCCGACCACAAGGAGACTGACATGAAAATAACCCGAAAACTGCTGCCTTTGCTGGCGGCGGTGCAATTGGCTATGGCTGGCGCAAGCACGGCCCAGGCGGCCTATCTCTCCGTCGGCTACTTCAACGGCGGCGGCGACGTCACCGCCGGCCCCGGTGGCGACATCGACAAGCTGGACGTGACGCAAATCACCCACCTCAACTATTCGTTTGGCCTGATCTACAACGGCGAGAAAGACGAAACCAATGCGGCGCTGAAAGACCCCGCTCGCCGCCACCAGATCTACCTGTCGCCGAAAGTCACGGCCGATCTGCAACGGCTGCCGGTGCTGCGCAAACAGAACCCCGAGCTGAAAGTGCTGCTGTCGGTCGGTGGCTGGGGCGCACGCGGTTTCTCCGCCGCCGCCGCTACCGCGGAAAACCGGGCGATATTCATTCGCTCCGCGCAGCAGGTGATCGCACAGTACCGGCTGGATGGGATCGATCTGGACTGGGAATACCCGGTGAACGGCGCCTGGGGGCTGGTGGAAAGCCAACCGGCGGATCGCGATAACTTCACCCTGCTGCTGAAAGAGCTTCACCAAGCGCTGGGGCAAGGCAAGCTGTTAACCATCGCCGTCGGGGCCAACGTCAAAAGCCCACAGGAATGGGTCGATGTGAAAAGCATTGCCCCTTACCTCGACTACATCAATCTGATGACTTACGACATGGCTTACGGCACACAGTACTTCAATGCCAACCTGTACGATTCAACGCGTTGGCCAACCGTGGCGGCCGCCGACCGCTACAGCGCCGATTTCGTGGTAAAGCATTATCTGGCTGCCGGACTGAAACCGGCACAGATGAACCTGGGCATCGGTTTCTACGGCCGGGTGCCGAAACGGGCGACCGAGGCGGGCATCGACTGGGACAAACCGGACGCCGCCAAGCATCCGGTGACGCAACCTGACTTCAGCGCGCGCGAAACCGCCCTGTTCAACGCGCTGGGGCTGGATCTCAGCAAAGACACTTACTTTAAATACCGCGATATCGTCAGCAAATTGCTCAACGATCCGCAGCAGCGTTTCCGCGAACACTGGGATGACGACGCCAAAGTGCCATACTTGACGCTGCAATCCGCCGAAGGCAAGCCGCTGTTTGCCATCTCCTACGAGAACCCGCGTTCGGTGGCCATCAAGGCCGAATACATCAAAAGCCAGGGATTAGGCGGTGCGATGTTCTGGGAATACGGCGCGGACGACAACAACCGGCTGGCACAGCAGCTGGCGGAATCGTTGGGGATTAAGGGCGAAAAACGGTGAGTCGACGGGGCGATGGCGACATCGCCCCGCTTTAGGGTCGCGTTACTGCGGTTTGAGTTTGGCCAGCGGCTCGGCAACGAACTGCTGTTTCAGCTCTTGCTTGCTCTTCATCACAATCTGCCCGTCGGTACCGATGCTCATGTGCTGCGGATCGACGTTGTGCATCGACTGCCACAGCATCACCGCCTGCAAGCTATTTTCTTTCTGTTCCGGCGTCAGCGCCACGCCGTCCGGCCATTTACCCAGCTCAACCGCCAGTACCAGGCGCTGGTATATCTCGGGCGTCATCGCCGCAATCAGATCTTTCACGTCCATCAGAGCCCTTCTCGCTTACGGATGAATAATTAGCTGAATCGATTTTGTTAGTTAAATTACCACTTAACCGGCCGTTTGGTCGCCATTTTCGCCATCGGTGAAACTCAGCGAGGCGGAGTTGACGCAGTAGCGGTCGCCTGTCGGCTGCGGGCCATCGGGGAAAACGTGCCCCAGGTGCGCGTCGCAGTGGCCGCAGCGGATTTCAACACGATGCATATTATGCGAATTATCATCAAGATAGCGGATTGCATCGGCGGAAACCGGCTCATAAAAACTCGGCCAACCGCAGCCGGAATCGTATTTGGTTTCGGAATAGAACAGCGGCTGGTTGCAGCACAGGCAATGGTACACGCCCTCGCGCTTGTTGTGCAGCAATTTGCCGCTGAACGGCGCTTCGGTACCACGCTGTTGCGTCACATAACGTTGGATTTCATTCAGTTCCGTGACCGGATGACCGGGGGTTGTCTCTTTAGCCATTTGTGCTTATCTCTGAATGTGGATAATGTCAACGAAAACAATGATTAATAATAACAAAAAATTAACACCGCTGCAGGGGTTTTTGGCCTAAACTGTAGCCCATAAAGGCTACGTCACGATGATATGTGATAGCGATCACACATCTTGCGTATGCTGACTTTATACTTGGCGGCTTGTCCCCATATAACGGATGAGGCCAAGCGCAAATGGACTGTGCAATAAGCGTGCAAAACCACCCTTCTGGTTTGACTTGCCGCAAGAATTGACACGATTCCGCTTGACGCTGGGTAAGGTTTTTGTAATTTTACAACCAACCTTTTATTCACTAACAAATAGCTGGTGGAATATATGACTATCAAAGTAGGTATCAACGGTTTTGGCCGTATCGGTCGCATTGTTTTCCGTGCTGCTCAAGAGCGTTCTGACATCGAGATCGTTGCAATCAACGACCTGTTGGACGCAGAGTACATGGCTTACATGCTGAAGTATGACTCTACTCACGGCCGTTTCAACGGTACGGTAGAAGTTAAAGACGGCCACCTGGTTGTTAACGGCAAAACCATCCGTGTTACCGCAGAGAAAGACCCGGCTAACCTGAAGTGGAACGAAGTAGGCGTTGACGTGGTTGCTGAAGCGACCGGTATCTTCCTGACCGACGAAACCGCGCGTAAACACATCACCGCCGGCGCTAAAAAAGTGGTTCTGACTGGCCCATCCAAAGATGCGACCCCAATGTTCGTGCGCGGCGCTAACTTTGACAAATATGCCGGCCAGGACATCGTGTCCAACGCCTCTTGCACCACCAACTGCCTGGCGCCACTGGCTAAAGTCATCAACGACAACTTCGGTATCGTTGAAGGTCTGATGACCACCGTTCACGCGACCACCGCTACTCAGAAAACCGTTGATGGCCCGTCCCACAAAGACTGGCGCGGCGGCCGCGGCGCATCCCAGAACATCATCCCTTCTTCTACCGGCGCAGCGAAAGCGGTTGGCGTGGTTCTGCCAGAGCTGAAAGGCAAACTGACCGGTATGGCGTTCCGCGTACCGACGCCTAACGTATCCGTTGTTGACCTGACCGTACGTCTGGAAAAAGCGGCTACCTACGAAGAAATCAAGAAAGCCATCAAAGACGCCGCTGAAGGTTCTATGAAAGGCGTTCTGGGCTACGTTGAAGACGACGTGGTTTCCACCGATTTCAACGGCGAAGTACTGACTTCCGTGTTCGATGCCAAAGCCGGTATCGCACTGAACGACAACTTCGTGAAGCTGGTTTCCTGGTACGACAACGAAACCGGTTATTCCAACAAGGTTTTGGATCTGATCGCTCACATCTCCAAGTAATGGCATGATGTTAAGCTGATAATGAGGGCGACATTTTTGTCGCCCTTTTTTATTTGTCTCTCCGGCAAACAATAGGTCATGAAATGAACGAGAAAATTTTCACCCTGCCCGTTTCCGAACAGATTTCACCTTACATCAGCCAACGTCAGCTCGATGAGCTGGGCGTGGTGGTGGTCTCGCACCCGAAAGTGCGCGCGGCCGTCGCGCTGCAGGGCGCCCATTTGCTGGCCTGGCAGCCCAGCGGTGAGCAGCCGGTAATTTGGCTCAGCAACAATACCCCGTTTGCCAAAGGCAAGGCCATCCGCGGTGGGGTACCGATCTGCTGGCCGTGGTTCGGTCCAGTGGCGCAACCCTCCCACGGCTTTGCCCGTAACCAGCCCTGGAGCCTGACGGCGCACGATGAAGATGACAACGGCGTCATTCTGACCTTCACGCTGAAAGACAATGAGCAGACCCGAAAACTGTGGCCGCACGCCTTCACGCTGATTGCCCGCTTCAAACTGGGTGCAGAGTGCGAGATCGAACTGGAATCGCACGGCGATTATCAGGCCACGGCGGCGCTACATAGCTACTTCCAGGTCGGCGACATCGAACGGGTCAGCGTGGCGGGTCTGGGCGAGCCTTATATCGACAAGGTGGCGGGCGGTGCAGAGGCACGTCAGGCAGGTGAAGTGACCTTCGTCGGCCAAACCGACCGTGTCTATACTCGCCCGGAGGCCTTCAGCCAGATCCGCGATCCGGCGCTCGCACGCACCATCGAGGTTCACCACCATCATATGAGCGACGTCATCGCCTGGAACCCCGGCGCAGAACTCTCCTGCAGCATGGGGGATATGCCGAACGACGGTTACAAGACCATGGTTTGTATCGAGACCGGGCGCGTCAGCAAACCGCTGATCGCCGCCGGCGAGCAACCCGCCCGTTTGGGAGTCACCTTCCGCAGCCGTAAAAAAGCCTGATGGATCGTGCGCGGCAGCGCACTGCAGATGTGCAAAAGGGGCGCTTGCGCCCCTTTTTAATGCACGCCATGCACGATAATCGTGCAATGCGTGATTAGAAGGTGTAGCTCACACCCGTCATCAACAAACCGGTGTAGGATTTATCCACCATCGGACTGTCTTTTACTTCATCCGACAGCTTCACATAGCGGCCGACGAAGAAAGCGTTCCAGCTCTTGTTGATCTGGTAATTGGCGCTCAGCTCGAGATACGGTGCCCAGCTATCGCCTGGGGTGTAGCTATCCAGGCCGCTGCGGCGGGATTCATTGGCGCTGACGCCGTAGTAATATTTGTTCTGGTTCTTGCTGTTCCACATTACGCCCACGCCCGGGACCAGCGTCAATGCGTCCAGATCAAACTTGTACAGGTAAGCCACATCGCCCACCAGCCCGTTGCTGTTGTTCAGCGTGTCGCCGGTGAAAGTAGTACGGATAGTGCCCCACTCCGCGTTGTGCGAATAGGCCAGGCCGGCCATCAGCGTGCCGCGACGCTTGTCGAGGCGCTTCATGCGATCGTCGTCGCTGTCGCCCGGACGGTAGCCCCATGGCGTGTAGTAACCCATGATGCTCAGCTGGTTTTCTTGATCTTTCCACAGGTAGTAACCGGCGGTCAGAGTACGGAAGTAGAAGTCATCACCTTCATAGTCGATGACGGGCACCGGATAAACGCGGTCCTGATAACCGCGATACGCGTCCGGGCTAACCAGCGCGGCAGCGCCAAGTGACCAGGTCCCCGCCTGAGCACTTTGCGCACAAACCATTGCGGAAGCGATAATTGCTAGCGTTTTGAGTTTTGAAATCTTCACTGGTTCTTTTTCCATAAATTACAGGGTTAATAGCCGCAATAGTTTATGTGAAAATTTAGTTGCGCGCCTAATCTTTACAATAGAAAACGACCAAGATCGAATAACTTATAGCGGAATTATGAATTAATCATGGCGGAACGATGACGTTTTATCCCGCAGGCCGCGCCAGACAAGGCATTTGGCTAACACGGTAATAACTGAGTCATTGATATGACTTAAAAAAAGCTTTTTCTGCGGCAGGAAATTTTCCGGCAAGCAAACTAAGCTTAAATCAGAAGGCGAATTTATCCTGGGCCCAGTGGCATACAGCGCAACTCGCGATAATAAGCGCACCAAGTTGGCATACGGGTTGCTGTACTCAGGCGTATTCTCATCTTCCGGGGGCCAGAACACTATCACACGCTCTCTTTAACCTGTGCTAATAACGAAAGGACGGGCATCATGAACATATTTGACCACTATCGCCAGCGCTACGAAGCTGCCAAGGACGAAGAGTTCACACTGCAGGAATTTCTTACCATTTGCCGGCAAGATCGCAGTGCCTATGCCAACGCGGCCGAACGTCTGCTGATGGCTATCGGTGAACCTGTGATGGTCGACACTGCGCTAGAATCACGCCTGTCGCGCCTGTTCTCCAACCGCGTGATCGCACGCTATCCGGCCTTCGAAGAATTCTACGGCATGGAAGAGGCCATCGAACAGATCGTCTCTTACCTGAAACACGCCGCGCAGGGCCTGGAAGAGAAGAAACAGATCCTTTACCTGCTGGGCCCGGTGGGCGGCGGTAAGTCCTCGCTGGCGGAACGTCTTAAGGCGTTGATGCAGCGCGTGCCCATCTACACCCTCAGCGCCAACGGCGAGCGCAGCCCGGTCAACGATCATCCGCTGTGCCTGTTCAACCCGCAGGAAGATGCCTCGATCCTGGAGAAAGAGTTCAACATCCCGAGTCGCTACCTCGGCACTATCATGTCGCCGTGGGCGGCGAAACGCCTGCATGAGTTCGGCGGCGACATCACCAAATTTAAAGTCGTGAAGGTGCGCCCTTCCATTCTGGAACAGATCGCCATCGCCAAAACCGAACCGGGCGATGAAAACAACCAGGACATCTCGGCGCTGGTCGGTAAAGTGGATATCCGTAAACTGGAGAACCACGCGCAGAACGATCCGGACGCTTACGGTTACTCCGGCGCCCTGTGCCGCGCCAACCAGGGGATTATGGAGTTCGTCGAGATGTTCAAAGCGCCGATCAAGGTGCTGCATCCGCTGCTGACCGCGACCCAGGAAGGCAACTACAACGGCACTGAAGGCATCTCCGCCCTGCCGTTCAGCGGCATTATTCTGGCGCACTCCAACGAATCCGAGTGGGTGACCTTCCGCAACAACAAGAACAACGAAGCGTTCCTCGACCGCGTGTACATCGTCAAAGTACCTTACTGCCTGCGCGTGTCTGAAGAGATCAAAATTTACGACAAGCTGCTGGATCACAGTGAGCTGACCCACGCGCCTTGCGCACCGGGCACCCTCGAAACATTGGCGCGGTTCAGCGTGCTGTCGCGGTTGAAAGAGCCGGAAAACTCGAGCATTTACTCGAAAATGCGCGTGTATGACGGCGAAAGTCTCAAGGATACCGATCCGAAAGCCAAGTCCTATCAGGAGTACCGCGACTACGCTGGGGTTGACGAAGGCATGAACGGCCTCTCCACCCGTTTCGCCTTTAAAATCCTCTCGCGGGTATTCAACTTCGATCACGCTGAGGTGGCGGCCAACCCGGTACACCTGTTCTATGTGCTGGAGCAGCAGATCGAACGCGAACAGTTCCCGCAGGATTTGGCCGAGAAATACCTGGAACACCTGAAAGGCTATCTGATCCCGAAATACGCCGAGTTTATCGGCAAAGAGATCCAGACCGCCTATCTGGAATCCTACTCGGAATACGGACAGAACATTTTTGACCGTTATGTGACCTACGCGGACTTCTGGATCCAGGATCAGGAGTATCGCGATCCCGATACCGGCCAGCTGTTCGATCGTGAGTCTTTGAACGCCGAACTGGAAAAAATTGAAAAACCGGCCGGTATCAGCAACCCGAAAGATTTCCGTAACGAAATCGTGAACTTCGTGCTGCGCGCTCGTGCCAACAACAACGGCCGCAATCCGAACTGGACCAGCTACGAGAAGCTGCGCACCGTGATCGAGAAAAAAATGTTCTCCAATACCGAAGAGCTGTTGCCGGTGATTTCGTTCAACGCCAAAACGTCGACGGACGAGCAGAAAAAACACGACGACTTCGTCGACCGCATGATGGAGAAAGGCTATACCCGCAAGCAGGTGCGCCTGCTGTGTGAATGGTATCTGCGGGTCAGAAAATCCTCATAACGCCTCAGGTAAGCGGCATTATCAGGGCCATGTCCACAGTCATGGACGTTGCAGCGCAGCCCACGGAGGGGCTGGCACATTGCGCTGCCGCGACCGGGACATGAAGAGTTGGCAACGTCGTTTGGGGGAAGTATGGCCTATTTCATTGACCGACGGCTGAACGGCAAAAACAAGAGCATGGTGAACCGCCAGCGCTTCTTGCGCCGTTACAAGTCGCAAATCAAACAGTCGATTGCCGAAGCCATCAACAAGCGTTCGGTCACCGACGTAGACAGCGGGGAGTCGGTCTCCATCCCCACTGACGATATCAACGAACCGATGTTTCATCAGGGGCGCGGCGGCACTCGCCATCGCGTTCACCCGGGCAATGACCACTTCGTGCAGAACGATCGCGTTGAGCGGCCTCAGGGCGGCGCAGGCGGTGGCGGCGGCCAAGGGAACGCCAGTCAGGACGGTGAGGGCCAGGATGAATTCGTCTTCCAGATATCCAAAGATGAGTATCTCGATCTTTTGTTCGAGGATCTCGCCCTGCCCAACTTGAAGAAGAATCAGTACAAGCAATTGACCGAGTTCAAAACCCATCGCGCCGGCTATACCGCCAACGGCGTGCCGGCCAACATCAGCGTCGTGCGTTCGCTGCAGAACTCGCTGGCGCGGCGTACCGCCATGACCGCCGGTAAAAGACGCGCGTTGCACGAGTTGGAAGACGCGCTGACCCAGTTGGAAAACACCGAACCCGTGCAATTGCTGGAAGAGGAGCGGCTGCGCAAAGAAATTGCCGAACTGCGCAAGAAAATCGAAAGCGTGCCGTTTATCGATACCTTCGACCTGCGCTACAAAAACTACGAGCGCCGGCCGGAGCCCTCGAGCCAGGCGGTGATGTTCTGCCTGATGGACGTATCCGGTTCGATGGATCAGGCGACCAAAGACATGGCCAAGCGTTTTTACATTCTGCTTTATCTGTTCCTGAGCCGAACCTACAAAAACGTCGAGGTGGTCTATATTCGCCATCACACCCAGGCAAAAGAGGTGGATGAACAGGAGTTCTTCTATTCACAGGAAACCGGCGGCACCATCGTCTCCAGTGCGCTGAAGTTGATGAACGACGTCGTCGAAGAACGTTATGACCCGGCGCAATGGAATATCTACGCCGCGCAAGCCTCGGACGGCGACAACTGGGCCGACGATTCACCGCTGTGCCATGAACTGTTGGCGAAGAAGATCCTGCCGATGGTGCGTTATTATAGCTACATAGAGATCACTCGCCGCGCTCACCAAACGCTGTGGCGTGAATATGAGGATCTGCAGGCGAAGTTCGACAACTTCGCCATGCAGCATATCCGTGAACCGGACGATATCTATCCGGTATTCCGCGAACTGTTTCGCAAGCAGACCGTGTGAATAACATCGCGTGAATGTCACCACAGCCGGAAAATGCCGTTTTCCGGCTGTTTCTTTTCCGCATTATATTTACATCATCCGTGTTTGTTTTTTACACAATAACAATGTCAATAATAAGTCGCGTTCCCCAGAACGGCCCTCTCTATTATTTGTTCTTCTGAGGTTATTCCTAAACATTCGCCTCCACGTCCACACGGCTTGATAGGAATATTCCCATTCAGTTATCGTTATCCCATCGCTTAAGACCTTTCCTAAGCGAAATTTGCCTCATTTTATTTTTCTATGGCTTCTCAGCCCGCTGCGGCGGGCATCTACCTGTCAGCAGGTTAAACATCATGATCGACTACACCCTCTATGGCCTCAACAAACACGACGTTGATGAATACCATAAGCAAATATGCTGCCTGCTCGGCAAAAACGTGCTTCTGGTGCTGACCGCCAACAAGCCGATAACCAAACAGAACCTGCTCGCCAGCCTTATCCAGGAGATAGAAAAACAGCCCGATGATTATTTTCAGAGGCTGCATCGTGCGGCAATAGAAATGATCGGGGTTAACGGGCGTTAAGGCGATATGCGTAAGGCAGACATCTACGCCATTATTGCCACCGCCGTCGTGCTGATGATGCTGTTAATCATTAATGTCGATAGCGATATCAGCGTTTATCCTTAATGGGCCCCTATTACGCCGGCTCTTTAGCCCGGCGTAATAGGCAGCGGAGGAATAGTCTGTCACCTTTTATTCCGAAGAACCTTTCGGCTCTTGCTTTATTGCGAACCGGCCGCTTCGTCAATCAAACTCGCCACCTCCTCGGCGTGAGAGACCAGCGAGGCGTGGCTGGCATTGAGTACCATCACTTTCTTAGGCTGCAGCCGCTGCGCCATACGTCGCTGATTCTCCGGGGCTATCATGCGATCGTCGCTGGAGAGTTGATACCATGACGGTTTATGTTTCCAGGCAGGTTCACCGAGGGTGTTACCAAAGGTATCAGCCAGCGGAGCCTTCTGCGCCACCGCCATCACCAGCGCCTCGTCGGCGGTCAGATCCTGGCAAAAGCTTTCGTGAAACTTGTCGGTTTTGATCCACAGATAACCGTCGCTGTCCGGGGTCAAATTCTCGACTGCCGCAGGAGGATGCGCTTGCGTAATACCGCCGGCACTTTCACCGGCATCCGGCGCAAACGCGGCGATGTAGACCAGGCCAACCACGTTAGGCTGGTTGCCCATTTCCGTGATCACGGCACCACCGTAAGAGTGCCCTACCAACACTACCGGTCCCGCTTGCTGCGCGACCATCTTACGCGTACGTTCCGCATCCTCAGCCAACGAGGTCAACGGCATTTCTACCGCATGAATCGCCGAATAGCCCCTGCGTGACAACTCGATGATAACCTTACTCCAGTGCGCGGCGCCGCCCCAGAATCCATGTACCAGCACGATAGTGGGTTTTGTGCTCATTGCCGACTCCTCATCTCATAGGAAAGCGCCGTAGACAGATGAACGGCCCCCCTTAAGAGACACGCCTGGCTGCCTTCGACGTCACACAGTCCCTATTTTATATAGTCAGCCCCACAGCGTTCAGCAATAGCTACGACGAGTTAACGTCCCCTGCTTTTCCGGCGTCGCCACGGCCTATCGACGCGGCTTACGCCGCAATGCCAGAGAAAAAAACGGGATTAAAACTAGGATTTTTACCCATGACGATCTAAAATTTCGCGCAAAAACAAAGAGAAGTAAATTTGACTCACGGGAAAAGGAATGAAGTTGTGAAGGAAATGATCTCCATCGTTTTTATGGCATGCCTGCTGGCGCTGCTGTTTTCGTGGCTGTTCGTCTACGGTCTTAACATTCATTAAACCTACAACGACAACAATCCCTCTTCCCGACTCATCAGCGGCGCATCGTTACGATGCGCTAAAACCGACGCTTAAAGGGCTCGCGAACGGACAACGGCACTTCACCTCAGCCTTTTTGCCGCAAATACATCATTAATTTTTATGAATTATAGACTCATCGCTTTTCCCCCCCTCACAGGCCCTTTTACTGCTCAGCGGAGTTCCTCCAAAACGATGGCTTGCCTGACGCAGAATGTTACCGGTAACTATGCTGTTGATTTCTTTTGGTAATAAACGTAAAGCCGTTAATAACCCCACGTTCTTTATAGAAATGAATTATGCGTCCTTATGAATAAAGGTTTGAATAAACGGCCTTTGGTCATTGATTATCCCCCGCCAAGCTCCTAGAATTCGCGCGTAAAAATACAATTGGGATCGGGTTTCATGTCGCCGCTGTGGGTTGCAACGCAATACTGTTATTTTATTGGTCTTTTAGTTTCTATGGTTTTCACCTACCTGGTTAGCCGGGACACCGTCAAAATTCGCTGTATCAGCGCAGTGACCATCGGGTTAACCTGGCCGTTGAGCCTGCCGGTCGTGTTGCTGTTTTCGCTGTTCTAATGCCCCCATGCCGCGCGGTGGCTTTTAAGCAATCGTGTTAATGAAATGAGGCTGACCACCGACGTCGTGGTTTTGGGCGAGGGATAAAAAAACGCCAGCGCAAGGCTGGCATGAAAACTGGAAGCAATGTGAGCAATGTCGTGCCGGAGCGGGGGGCACAGAAGGAGACACCCCTTTTCCCCTCACCGGCGAAACAAATGATAATACGTCTCATTATTGAATGTAAAGTCATTTCCCCACGCAACTTTTTCCCTTTGGAAAACTATCAGCCGCGCGGCGCTCGCCAGCGCTGATACAGTCGCCCTCCCCCCACACCAGCAGCCAGAGCAAAACATTGAACCCCAACCATAGCATCAGCAAATAGAAGAAAGTCTGATAGCTGGGTATGCCCCGATCGGCCAAAAACGGGTTAAAGTGAAAAAATTTGACGATCGCGAACGGATTAAGATTGAAACGGTTGAACACGGCCGTCGTCAACAACGGTGGCAACAGTGTGTAAAATGTCAGGCTGAACAGCAGCAGGATTTTTGTGCCAGAAGTGTTTTTATAATCTCTCATATCAATGTATTACGTCTTCCATTGTGGTGGGAAAACCGCCAGACATTCGCACGCTAATCGACCCCGCAAGCGCCAAAGAGTTCCAGGTCAACGCGGAAATAAAGCCGTTCATGCGTTTAATTGTCATTTAGCGCACGGGTGATATATACCCAGTGGATTTAAAATTACGATGTCGCCGCGTCGTCTTCAACCGCAGCGTTTGCATGGCATCATCAGGAGGCATTAATGAAACCGGACGCACTCTCCCTGCCGCCGAACCCGAAAAAGCTCAAAGTCATCTACGGCTGGTATATTTACGTGATCTATATCCTGCTGGTTTTCAACATTTACATGGCGGTCTACAACGTCTGCGTTCGGCATCCGATCGAGGCCCCGCTACTGTCGCTTTTTCACAGCCTGTTCATCGCGTTGATGCTGCAGCAGGTACTCAGGAAGAACGTCGTTTTCGCCTGGATCTTGCTGAGCTATTTTATTCTGATGCGCCTCTATTACGCCAATGTGCTGCATGTCGAGTTCACGCTGGTGAGCCGCGGCCTGGTGCTGCTGATTCTGACGCTGCTGCTGACCGGCGGCGTGGCCGTCGGGCAGTTGGCCACGCCGCCGCAGCGACATGACTGGCTGGCGCGGCTGGGCTGGCGGCAATGGGGAGCGCTCATGGCGCTGGCGGCCATCCTGACCCCGTTGATTACCACCGACTATCTGGGGTAAACAGACTGCTACTTAGGGATGTGAGGTTCGGAAATGTCTACGACGCGGCATATTTTAGTGAAGTTGCCCGCCTTCTCACAGATCTTGTCCGTGACGAACATGCTAAGGTAGCCCAGCAACAGCAAGTAGCCGACCATGCACAGAATAAAGATAAGCGTTCTCACCGATAACGACCAACCTGATAAGAGTATCCCGAGCATCATAACCTGAACGCGGCGCTTTAAAAGGATTTCATGTGCGCATCGGCCCGCATCGGCGCACGTTCTGTAGTAATATTAAGCCACCACGCCTACCACCGGAAACGCCGATGCACCATCTGATGTTAGACATTGAAACCCTGGACACAAAACCCAGCGCCGTCATTCTGGTGGTTGCGGCGGTGTTTTTCGATCCCCGAACCGGGGAACTGGGCGCCGAATTCGAAGCCGCCGTCAGTTGCCAGAAAGAGCAACCGGGCCGTACCATCAGCCTGGATACGGTTGCCTGGTGGGCGAAACAGTCCGACGAAGCGCGCAAACAGGCCTTCGGCGGCACCGAGAGCCTGAAACGCGTGTTGAGCAGCCTCAGCCGCTTTATCCATATGAACAGCACCGATACGGTGAAAGTCTGGGGCAACGGCAAAGAGTTCGACTGTGCGATCCTCGAACACGCCTTCCAGCAGCTGGAAATGCCCTGCCCGTGGAAATTCTGGGATACTCAGGACGTGCGCACGGTGATCACGTTGGCAGAACTTCACGGCTTTAACCCCAAAAAGACACGCCCGTTCGAAGGCATGCCGCACCGTGCGTTGGATGATGCTCGCCACCAGGCCCGTTACGTGGCCGATGCCGTCTCGGCGCTCTATTACCGCCAGGGGGCGTAGCGCTGACCCGCTTTGCCCCTTTTCATTTGTCGCCGGAGTCTCTACTCTAGCCCTCTTTGTCACTCGGACGTGCCTTTCCTGTTATGCAAAAGTTTCTGTTTATGCTTCTCAGCCTGGTGCTGCTCGGCCCATTAGGCATCGATCTTTACCTGCCGACCATTCCCGCCATTGCCGTCGGCCTGGGCAGCAGCGAAGCGCTGATCCAATCCACCATTTCACTGTTTATTCTGGTGCTCGGCCTCGGCCAGGTCATCGCCGGCCCGCTGGTGGATAACTATGGCCGCAAGCCGGTGGCGCTGGCCGGCATTATCCTCTACATGATCGGCGCCGCGATGGCGGCGCTGGCTACCAGCCCGACGCTTTTCATCGCTTCGCGTCTGCTGCAAGGGGTGGCGGTTTGCTGCACCGCCGTCGTCGCCTTCAGCGGCGTGCGCGACCGCCTGAATGGTGACGACGCTGCCCGCGCCTTCGGCTTTCTCAATGGCACGCTGAACATCATCCCCGCGCTGGCGCCGCTGCTCGGCGGCCTGCTCGCCGAAGCCTTCGGCTGGCGAGCCCCTTTCTGGTTCCTGGTCGGTTATGCGCTGCTGGTGTTGGTGCTCATCGCGCTGCGCCTGCCGGAAACCCGCCCTGCCGACACCGTCCCGGTCAAGGGGCTGCCGGTACGCCAATATGCGCGCATCCTCAGCGAACGGCGTTTCCTTTCCTTTGCGGTAGTGAACTCCGGGGCGATGGGCATGGCGCTGACCTACGTTTCCCTGGCACCGAACGTGCTGATGGGCACCGCCGGCCTGACCCCGCTGCAATTTTCGCTGGTGTTCGGCGCCAACGGTTTCTGGATCATGCTGGTCAGCTTCTTCGCCAACCGCATCATCCACAAGGTAGGCCGTCCGGTTTGCCTGGCGACCGGCGGCATTTTGATGGGGCTGGGCTGTCTGGGGTTGCTGCTGGGCGTCATGCTGCTGCCCGCGGCGGCGCAAGCGCACTGGCTGGCGTATATGCTGCCGGTCGCCAGCGCCTGCGCCGGGTTGGCGTTCGTGATGGGTCCGGCCACCAGCTACGCGTTGGAGCCGTACTCCAATGAGGCAGGCGTCGCGTCCGCGCTGGTCGGTTTCGTACAGATGGCCGGCGGTGCCGCACTGGGGCTGGTGGCGATGGCGTTGCCGTTGCAGCCGAAGTTGTCGCTGGCATTGGTCATGCTGGCGGGCTGCCTGCTGGCGCTGCACGCGCGGCGGCTCAGCAAGCAGATTAAAGGGCAGATAAAAAAAGTCGCCTGAGCCGCGGCTCAGGCTTCGGTGACGACCGGCACCCGCGCCGCTAACGCCGACAGCAGCTCATAACCCAACGTTCCTGCCGCCGTGGCCACCTCGTCCACCGGCAGGCGTTTCCCCCACAGCTCCACGTCGGCGCCCAATTCGACTTGTGGACAGGGCGTCAGATCCACCGCCAGCATATCCATCGACACCGTTCCCAGGGTGCGCGTCAGCACGCCGTCAACCCACACCGGCGTACCGGTCGGCGCATGACGCGGATAGCCGTCGGCGTAACCGCAGGCCACCACGCCGATACGCTGCGTGCCGGCGGCGCTGTAACGGCCGCCATACCCCACGCGATCGCCAGACTTCAGTTGCTGAATGCCGATGATCTCGCTGCTCAGCGTCATCGCCGGCTGCAGCCCCGTCCCCGCAACATCATTCCAGCAACCGCTCGGCGAAGCGCCATAGAGAACAATCCCAGGGCGGACCCAACTGCCGTGGGTCGAAGGGTGCCACAGCGTGGCGGCCGAGTTAGCCAGGCAGCGCGGCAACGGTATATCGACTGCCGCTGCCTCGATAGTGGCCATCTGCTGGGCCACACCTTCCGGGCCGTCGGCGGTGGCGAAATGGCTCATCAGCGTAAGCTCGCCGATATTCGCAACCGCCTGCGCCCTGCGCCACACCTCATGCAGCCGATCGGGTGCGAACCCCAACCGATTCATGCCGCTGTTCACTTTCAGATAGACATTGAGCGGCGCGTTCAGCGTGGCGTCGGCGATCGCCGACAGCTGCCAGTCGCTGTGCACCGCCGTCGTCAGGCGATAACGGTCGAGCAACGCCAGATCCTGCGGCTGGAAGAATCCCTCCAGCAGAAGAATCGGCCCTTGCCAACCCGACTCGCGCAGCAGCACCGCTTCGGCCAGATCCAGCATGGCGAAGCCGTCGGTTTGCGCCATGCTGCGCCAAACGTGTTTGATGCCGTGGCCATAGGCGTTGGCCTTGACCACCGCCCAAGCTTTGGCGCCGGGAGCGAAACGGCGCACCACCTGCAGGTTATTTTCAATCGCGCCGAGATGCATCGTGGCGGTTATCGGACGGGGCATCGGTTCTCCTTGGGGCAGCGTACAGCGGCCACGCGCGCCTGCGCGTGGCCGGAAAAGTCTATGACAACGTCGACGATTAACGTGCGGGATGCACGTCGTTCAGCGGAACCGCGTGTTGCTGGCGAAACCCGGCGCTGTAACGCGCCACCGCCAGGTCATCGGAAGGGATCGCCGGCGTAATGCCGGACATCAGATCGGACAACAACTGCCCGGAGCCGCAGGCCATCGTCCAGCCCAACGTGCCATGCCCGGTATTGAGATACAGGTTCTTCAGCGAAGTGCGGCCGACAATTGGCGTGCCGTCCGGCGTCATCGGCCGCAGGCCGGTCCAGAACGTCGCCTCTTCCACTCTGCCGCCGTTCGGGTAGAGATCGCGCACCACCATCTCCAGCGTTTCGCGCCGTTTTTGCTCCAACTGGGTATTGAAACCGACGATCTCCGCCATGCCGCCGACGCGAATGCGCTGGTCAAAACGCGTGATGGCGATTTTATACGTCTCATCCAATACCGTAGAGAACGGCGCCGCCGCTTCGTCGGTGATAGGAATGGTCAACGAATAGCCCTTCAGCGGGTAAACCGGAATGGACACCAGGCCGCGCAGCAGCGCCGTGGAGTACGAGCCGAACGCCACCACATAGCTGTCGGCCTTAAACACTTCCTCGCCGCACTGGACGCCGGCGATCTTGTCGCCTTCAACCAGCAGACGATCGACGCCGCGGTTGAACAGGAAGGTTACGCCCGCCTGCTCTGCCATCTTCGCCAACTGTTGCGTAAACAGCTGGCAATCGCCGGTCTCGTCGTTCGGCAACTGCAGGCCGCCGGTCAGCTTGTGCGCCACCTGCGCCAACGCCGGCTCGACGCTACCGAGTTGGCCGGCTTCCAGCAATCGGTAAGGCACGCCGGCATCTTCCAATACCGCAATGTCTTTCGCGGCGTTTTCGAACTGTTGTTGAGTGCGGAACAGCTGCAGCGTGCCGCCCTGGCGACCTTCGTACTGGATACCGGTTTCCTGACGCAGCGCCTTGATACAATCGCGGCTGTATTCCGCCAGACGTACCATGCGGCCTTTGTTGGTCATGTAGTGTTCGGTGTTGCAGTTTTTCAGCATCTGCCACATCCAGTTCAGCTGGAAGCTGCTGCCATCGAGACGGATGGCCAGCGGCGCATGGCGCTGGAACATCCACTTGATGGCCTTAAGCGGCACACCCGGCGCCGCCCAGGGTGCGGCATAGCCCGGTGAGATCTGCCCAGCGTTCGCAGCGCTGGTTTCCAGTGCGGGGCCAGGCTGGCGATCGATCACCGACACCTCATGCCCCGCCTTCGCCAAATACCAGGCACTGGCTACGCCCACCACTCCACTACCTAAAATTACCACTCGCATCGCTGACTCCAGCCTAAGGCTTCACAAAGCATAATCTTCTGCTCACAGGAAATTAACTCAGTGAAAAAATCCGTCCAACAACTTCGTCATCAAACGTGACAATATTCACAATTAATTTATCGTCGATGGGTCATGCATTTGCAATAGCCACCTGAAAATAGCGATAAGATGCGGTTTAGAGGGGCCTATGGCGTCAAACCGCCGCTGAATAGATAGCAACGCTATCAATGATAGCAATCAAAAAAGGCGTAATAAGCAACATTGATTTAACAGAATATAAAAATACCAGCCAGTACATAAGCAGAACAAAAAACCAATAAAATAAAAAATTCCAACACAACAAACAAAGAGAGCCCCCTCCCTCCGCAGCAGAAAAATCGCGTAAAATTACAGCTACCGTTAACCTTGCTTTCAGTGCTGGAATAAAACACCCGAGCCCTTAGCCCGCCCGTTTACATTGAACGCTGCAGCACGATATGAACGTTAACGCCAGAAGCAACGCCTAAAGTTCACACTGTCGCTATCGTGGAGAACGCCTTATGTTCATCGCCATCTACCAATTTTCAGTCAAAACCGGGCACGAACACGCCTTTCGCCAGGCCTGGCTTGAATTGACCCAAGGTATCTATCTGCAGCGCGGCAGCCTGGGCTCGCGCCTGCATCAGGATGTGAGCGGGCAGTTTATCGGCTATGCACAATGGCCAAGCCGAGTCGCATGGGAAAGCGCCGGTGATATTCAGTTGGATGAACGCTACCGGCAAGCCCGGGAACGAATGCGTGCGACCTTGCTGGCGGATAAAACGCTGTTTGAAATGGAAGTGACGGACGATTATCTGCAAGTCAGACCGTTTGACTGAGGACAAGCCCACCTAAGCGGGCTTGGGGTCGCGGGAGCGGGGGGCATCAATGATGCAGCATCTCGTCCACGACTTCTTTGGTCTGCAGTTGGAATGGGTAGTAAGTCGGCCAATTATCCATTTCTTTCAGCAACGCTTCCTGCGAGGTGTTGCCCATAAAGATATGGAAATGCGCCGATTTGCGCGGGCCGATAATGTGATCGCTGAACTGCACGAATTTCGGCGCCAGGCTGCCGGCTTCCTGGCATTCGAACAGATAACGCACGCCCTTTTTACCAGAGACATAGGTCAGGATCTTATGCCCGGCGTACTTATACTGACAAGCGCTGGCTTGGTCGCCGCGGTGAAACTCCATGACTCCGTTTTCAATGCCGATAGTATCCACATCGGTGGCGTACCCTTTACGGTAATACGCCTTCACTTCTGCGAAGGTCTTGCTCTTATCCTGCGCCGCTTTCTTCTTGAACACCGGATCGAGATCCCCATTGAGCAGGTAAGGGTACACGGATTGCCACACACCCTCCCAATCCGCCAGGTCGCGATCTTTGACGTCCTTATCGTCGAACACGCCCGCCTCGGCCTTTTTTTCCACTTCCGTCAGCGGCTTGCCATGTGAATGATGCCCGTGGGCAAACGCCTGTCCGCTGATAAACAGCGCTGCCAGCGCCACCGCCACTTTGCCAAAATGCCTCGCCAAAATGCGCTCCTTGTCCGTTATTGAGAAAATTAAAAGTTACAATATAACATAACAATTTTCAATCCCTGTCGTACAACAGGCATGTGTTGCACGCCCTTGCCGCAGGGCTATACTCGGAGAAGACGCGCGGTGCTATGCCGCCTTCTGCCAGGACGGGCGTCGAATTGAGCGCCGTTCGCGCCTTTGCGTACCGGCATTTTTATTTCACTGATTTGCAATGATTAATTATGACTTGAACTATGCTTGTTACAGGGTCTGCCGTTTGAGCAAGACCCGTGAATAATGAGGGTGCGCTGATGACTACTTCAACACATGAAAAGGTTAAGGATGATAAACGTCTGAGCGATGGACCGGACTGGACGTTCGAACTGCTGCAGGTGTATTTGGAGCAGATCGACCGCGTCGCCAAGCATTACCGGCTCGACACCTACCCCCATCAGATCGAGGTGATCACCTCCGAGCAGATGATGGACGCCTATTCGAGCGTCGGCATGCCGATCAACTATACCCATTGGTCCTTCGGCAAGAAGTTCATCGAAACCGAACAGCGCTACAAACAGGGCCAGCAAGGGCTGGCGTATGAAATCGTCATCAACTCCAATCCCTGCATCGCCTACCTGATGGAGGAGAACACCATCACCATGCAGGCGCTGGTGATGGCACACGCCTGCTATGGCCACAACTCGTTCTTCAAGAATAACTATCTGTTCCGCAGCTGGACCGACGCCAGTTCCATCGTCGATTATCTGTTGTTCGCCCGTCACTACATCAGCCAGTGCGAAGAACGCTACGGCGTAGAAGAAGTGGAACGGTTGCTGGACTCCTGCCACGCACTGATGAGCTACGGCGTCGACAGGTACAAACGCCCGCAGAAAATCTCCTTGGTGGAAGAGAAAGCGCGCCAGAAAAGCCGCGAAGAATATCTGCAAAGCCAGGTGAACACGCTGTGGAAGACCCTGCCACGCGTCGAGCGCGAAGAGTCGCCGGAGCAGGCTCGTCGCTATCCAAGCGAACCGCAGGAAAATATCCTCTATTTTATCGAGAAGAACGCACCGCTACTGGAACCTTGGCAGCGTGAGGTGTTACGCATCGTGCGCAAAGTCAGCCAGTATTTCTACCCGCAAAAACAGACTCAGGTGATGAACGAGGGCTGGGCCACCTTCTGGCACTACACCATCCTCAACCATTTGTACGACGAGGGCCGTGTGACCGAGCGGTTTATGCTGGAGTTTTTACACAGCCACACCAACGTGGTGTATCAGCCGCCTTACAACAGCCCGTACTATAACGGCATCAACCCTTATGCACTGGGCTTCGCCATGTTCCAGGACATCAAGCGCATCTGCCAATCACCGACCGAGGAAGACCGCTACTGGTTCCCGGACATCGCCGGAAAAGACTGGTTGGAGACACTGCACTTCGCCATGCGCGACTTCAAGGACGAGAGCTTTATCAGCCAGTTCCTGTCGCCCAAAGTGATGCGCGACTTCCGCTTGTTCACCGTGCTGGACGACGATCGCAACAACTATCTGGAAATTGCCGCGATCCACAACGAGGCCGGCTACCGGGCGATCCGTCAGGAGCTGTCTGCACAATACAACCTGAGCAATCACGAGCCGAACATTCAGATCTGGAACGTGGACCTGCGCGGCGACCGCTCGCTAACATTGCGTTATATCCCACAGGAGCGTGCGCCGTTGGATAAAAGCCGTCGCGACGTGTTGAAGCACCTGCACCGCCTGTGGGGCTTCGACGTGATCCTAGAACAGCAAAACGAAGACGGCAGCGTGGAGCTGCTCGATCGGTGCCCGCCGCGACCAACGCCGCTGTAATCCGCCATAACGACAAAGGGCGCCAAAATGGCGCCCTTTCTTAATTTCATTAATACGCAATCAGCGACGCGCTTCGGTCAGATCGCTCGGCATGGTGCCCTGCATGCTCTGCCAAATCGCCCCGCTGTCTTTACCGTAGTTGCGCACGGTGTCCATCACCTGGTCGTACAGCTTCTCATGGCACAGCGTGGACAGCTTGCTGTAGAAGGTCAGCGCCAGCTTGCGCGCTTCCGGGTTGGAGAAGTAGTAACGGCCCACGCGGGTGTACAGCCCTTTCAGGCCGTTGAAAATCAAGCCGTAGATCGGGTTGCCAGAAGCGAACGCCAAACCACGGAAGATCTCGTAATCGAGCAGATTGAACGCGTCTGCCTGATCTTCTACCTCGGCGGCTTTCGCCAGCACTTCCTGGGCCTGTTCCGGATGATTGCGCACCGCGGCGCGAATAAAGATCGACGCGATATTGGTGCGCACGGACAGCAGGTTATCGATCAGCTGCGGGACGCTTTTGTGATCGAGACGGGCTACGGTCTCAAGGATATTGAGGCCGGACGTTTCCCAGAAATTGTTCACTTTGGTCGGTTTGCCATGCTGAATGGTCAACCAACCATCGCGGGCCAGACGTTGCAACACTTCACGTAACGTAGTGCGCGTGACGCCAATCAACTCCGAAAGCTCACGCTCCGCGGGCAAAATAGAGCCAGGGGGGAAGCGATTATTCCAAATACTCTCAATAATGTACTCTTCCGCGAAACCGGCAGGACTCTGCGCCTTTATGACCATGTGTTTGACGTTCCGTTGCGACGATAAAATCAGTAAAAGTAATCAGCTCATCATACCAGATCGTGCTGACATGACATAGCGTGAGCGAAAAACAATAAACGAAAGTGTGCATAAAGTGGCAAAAAACGCGCAAAAACACCGGCCGAAGGAAATTTGCCGCCGTAAAACAAGCTCCGGTTGCGCACGCCCCCACCGCATTGTTAGGGTACGTGCTACGACTGATTAAGGATGCATAGAGGACAATGGAAACAACCCTGCGCAGCGCCCTGCTCAAAAATTTTCTGGGGCAATCTCCCGACTGGTACAAACTGACCATTCTCATTTTTCTGGCGATCAACCCCCTGGTGTTCTTTTTCGCCAGCCCGTTTATTGCGGGTTGGCTGCTGGTGGTCGAGTTCATCTTTACCCTGGCGATGGCGCTGAAATGCTACCCGCTGCTGCCGGGCGGCCTGCTGGCGCTAGAGGCCGTGGCCATCGGCATGACCAGCCCGGCGCAGGTTTCGCAGGAAATCGAACATAATCTGGAAGTGTTGCTGCTGCTGATCTTTATGGTGGCAGGCATCTACTTTATGAAGCAGCTGCTGCTGTTCGTGTTCACCAAGCTGCTGCTCAACATCCGTTCGAAAACGCTGCTGTCGCTGGCGTTTTGCCTGGCCGCCGCCTTCCTTTCTGCCTTCCTCGACGCGCTGACGGTCGTGGCGGTAGTGATCAGCGTGGCCACCGGTTTCTATTCCATCTATCACAACGTGACGTCAAACCGCCCTGACGGCGACATTGGCGATGACAGTGATTTTACCGGCGAAGAGCGCAAACAGACGCTGGAGCAATTCCGCGCCTTTCTGCGCAGCCTGCTGATGCACGCCGGCGTCGGCACCGCGCTCGGCGGGGTCATGACCATGGTGGGCGAGCCGCAAAACCTGATTATCGCCAAAAACGCGGGCTGGGGTTTTATCGATTTCTTCCTGCGTATGGCGCCGGTCACGCTGCCGGTGTTGGTATGCGGCCTGCTGGTGTGTTGGCTGGTAGAACGTTTTCGCCTGTTTGGCTACGGCGCGCAATTGCCGGGAGCGGTGCGCGACGTGCTGAAAGAGTATGACCGCAAGGCCAGCGCAGGCCGTAGCAAACAAGAACGGCTTAAATTGGTGATGCAGGCGCTGATCGGCGTTTGGCTGGTGCTGGCGTTGGCCTTCCATCTGGCAGAAGTTGGGCTGATCGGCCTGTCGGTCATCGTTCTCGCCACCTCCCTGTGCGGCGTGAATGACGAGCACGCCATCGGCAAAGCGTTCCAGGAAGCGCTGCCATTCACCGCTCTGCTGACGGTGTTCTTCACCGTGGTCGCAGTGATCATCGAACAGCACCTGTTCAGCCCGGTGATCCAGTTTGTGCTGCGCGCCGAGCCCTCCTCTCAGCTTTCGCTGTTCTACCTGTTCAACGGCCTGCTGTCGTCGGTTTCCGACAACGTGTTCGTCGGCACCGTTTACATCAACGAGGCGCGCACCGCGCTGGAAACCGGCGCGATCGGGCTGAAGCAGTTCGAGCTGCTGGCGGTCGCCATCAATACCGGCACCAACCTGCCCTCGGTCGCCACCCCTAATGGGCAGGCGGCGTTTCTGTTCCTGCTGACGTCGGCATTGGCGCCGCTGGTGCGTCTGTCGTATGGCCGCATGGTCTGGATGGCCCTGCCTTATACGGTGGTGTTGACGGTAGTTGGCCTGCTGTGCGTCCAATTCACTTTGGAGCCGGCGACCGAGCTGTTGACGCAGTGGCATTGGCTGACGCTGCCGCCCATCGACACCGTCAGCCACTGAGACGGCGCCGGCAGGGTGAACCGATATTTTTACGCTGAAACCGGCCCAAGTGGCTGGCAGCGAGGGGGAATTGGTTTACACTGCCGGTTCAATTGCTTACTGCATGGAAGAATCTAGATATGTTGCAATTCTTTAACCGCTGTTCACAAGGACGCGGCGCCTGGCTGCTGATGGCCCTGACAGCGTTGGTGTTGGAACTGGTCGCGCTCTATTTCCAGCACGTTATGCTGCTGCAGCCGTGCGTGATGTGCATTTACGAGCGTTGCGCGCTATTCGGCATCCTCGGCGCCTCGTTGGTAGGCGCTATCGCGCCGAAAACCCCGCTGCGCTACGCGGCGATCTTGCTGTGGATCTACAGCGCCTGGGAAGGCGTACAGCTGGCGTGGAAGCACACCATGATCCAGTTGCATCCTTCGCCATTCAATACCTGCGATTTCTTCGTCAGCTTCCCGTCCTGGCTGCCGCTGGACAAATGGTTGCCGGCGGTGTTCCACGCTTCCGGTGACTGTTCCGTGCGTCAATGGCAGTTCCTGACGCTGGAAATGCCACAATGGCTGGTTGGTATCTTCGGCGCCTATCTGCTGGTGGCGCTGATTGTACTGATCGCACAGTTTGTCCGCCCACGCCGCCGCGATCTGTTCGGCCGCTGAACGGCAGACAAACAAAAAACGGCGCCACCTGGCGCCGTTTTTTTAGGGTATTACTGTCAAATTCAGAGATAACCCCATTTCAGGTATGTGTAAGGAAGTAAACGAGCACGATTAGCGCTCCAGCTACGGCAAACAGACGGACCATTTTCATTGTTATGCTCTCGAACTTGCGGGAGAGCGGCCAAATTACCCAACTTATCGTTTAAAAAGAAGCATCCCGGCTCAGTTCAGCACGTAATTTACATAACATTAAACTTCTGCAATACCGGCGGCTAAAACCGGCCCTTCCTTTCAACCTCCGAGCATCAATAAATTACCGTTACTTATGAACGACTGCGCCTTTGTCACATTCAGAGCACAATATTTTGGTGAAGTTTACCCATAAAATCCTTATAGTATCGGCAACGTGAGTACTACCGATTTCCCTGGTGTTGTTGTGTGTCTTGCCCCTCATCTTTGCAGGGGCTTTTTTCCCCCTATCCCCCATCACGCAACCCCTTACCCGCCTTAAAAAAATTGTTGGAATTTCCCTCTATCCGGCACCAAGCATCAACGCCATTCGCGCATTAAAGATTAAAATCGTTCGCGATGCTTTCCCTATGCTGAATGACGTGTTGACTTTCACCCTTTCTTCCTGTGAGCCAGGCTTTGGCTGACTACTGCACATCATATGACATCAAGGACACGATACTATGCCGGATACCACATTGCCCCCTTCGTCTCAGCGCCCGTTCCTGCGGCGCATGCTGCTCAAAGCAGGGAAAAAATTCCTGCGCTGGAACGGCGATTTTCAGACTCGCCATTCGCTGATCTCCACCACACCGCGGATCGGTAATCATGAATTTAATTGGGTCACGGCGCTGGAAGCCCGTTGGCCTGCCATTCGCGAGGAGTTGGATCGGTTGCTGGAGCACCCGGAGGATATCCCCGCGTTCCACCAAATATCACCGGATCAGCAACGCATCTCCAAAGGGGATAATTGGAAAACCTTCGGGCTGTTTGTCTACGGGCAGCGGGTTGATGAGAACTGCGCCATTTGCCCGCAGACCGCACAGGCGGTCAGCGAGATCCCCGGCATGCGCACCGCCATGTTTTCGATCCTTAAGCCGCACTATCACATCGTCCCCCACAAAGGCCCGACTCGTGCCGTGGTGCGCGCGCATTTGGGATTAATCGTGCCAAAGGATCGGGAAAAGCTCTGGATCCGCGTTGACGACCAAATTCTGCACTGGGATGAAGGCAAGGTGATTTTGTTTGATGATTCCTACGAACACGAGGTGCGCAATGATACCGACGAACTGCGCGCTGTGCTGTTTCTCGATATCGATCGGCCAATGGACAAAGTAGGTACGGCGGTGAATAAACTGCTGTTCAGCCTGATCAAAGCCAGCCCGTATGTGAAGCAGCCGCTGAAAAATCTGGCTAACTGGCATCGCCGCGACAAAAAAGCGTGAAATGGCGGCTTATGCCATGAGCCCCACACCCGGTGGTTAGCTCAATAACGCAGAGGGCGGCATGTCTGAACACGCCGCCCTCTTGCATGAAAACGCGTATTGCTCTGCAGGCGCCCGCCTTTATCTGGCCCAGTCCGGCTTGTTAAGGATATGGTCCTGCCAGTCCACCACCTCGCTTTCACGCACCGCGATATGCCGCACCGTAATGCGCTCGCCATGCATTGCCGCCTTGGAACCGCTCAGCAGCGGATGCCAGGGGAACAGCGGCTTGCCTTCACCGATCAGGCGATAGGCGCAGGTCGGTGGCAACCACTCAAAGGTAGTGAGATTCTCGCGCGTCAGTTTGATGCAGTCTTCTTCCAGCTCGAAGCGCCGCTCATAGTTACGGCATTGGCAGGATTTGATGTTGAGCTGGTTGCAGGCTACGTTGGTAAAATAAATCTCGTCGGTATCTTCGTCGATCAGCTTATTCAAACAGCATTGCCCGCACCCGTCGCACAGCGATTCCCACTCTTGTTCTGACATTTCCGCCAGCGTTTTCTGTTGCCAAAAAGCGAGTTGTGACATGTTAGCGTCCGGTTTCGGTAAATGGATAAGTCACCTGCGCACAGGTTCGAGGGGGGACTATATAGACATTTTAGCCACAAGATGCAAGCTTTGCCGCCGACACCGCCGGCGGCAAGGAGAAATCAGATCACCCGGGTGCTGAGCGTTTTGCCGTTCAGGCTGATTTTCAGCATGTCGCCGGAAGCCATCGGGCCCACGCCCTGCGGCGTGCCGGTCAGGATGATGTCGCCGGCGCGCAGCGTGAAGAAACGGCTCATATAGCTGATTAGCGGCAGGATCGGCGTGATCATGTCGCGCGTATTGCCCTTCTGGCGCAGTTGATCGTTGACGGTCAACGACAGCTCGGCGTTTTGCGGATCGCCGAATTCCGCCACCGGAATAAACCCCGACATCGGGCAGGAACCGTCGAAGGCCTTGGCCTTTTCCCACGGTTGGCCGGCTTTTTTAAAGCCCGCCTGCAAATCGCGCAACGTCAGATCGAGCGCCACACCGTAGCCGGCGATCGCCCGCGCAACGCGGTCTTCGTTGGCCTGTTTCAACGGCGTGCCGATCAGTACCGCCAGCTCCACCTCATGATGCACCGCACCGAACTCTTTGGGGATGGCCACCGGCTGACGAATATCGCACAGCGCCGTTTCCGGTTTGATGAATACCACCGGCTCGACGGAAACCGCGCTGCCCATTTCCTTGATGTGATCGGCATAGTTACTGCCGACGCAAACCACCTTGTTCACCGGGAAATCGAGCAGCGAACCCTGCCAGTCTCTATGTTGATACATACCGCTTCTCCCAAACTGTAGAGGCTTGGCGCGCCAAGCCGATTATTGGTGTGCCGGATCAATGTCCGATCGCGTCCGCCATCATACCCACGGCGATAGCGAAATAGTAAGAGCGATTCCAGTGCATGAGGGTGCGGAAATTATCATAGACCAGGAACGTCCGGCCCTGCAGATCATCCGGCGCAATGATCCAACCGCGCTGAACGGCATGCGGCAACGCACTGCCATCCGCACGACGTACCCCGCGTTGTTGCCAGGCGTTGACGCTGCGCGCTTGCGCGTCTTTCAACCCCAGCTCGGCCCGATTGAAACCGGCGGGCAGTTTGACCTCACGCCCCCAGCCGATGCCGGGCTGCCAGCCCTCTTTGGACAAATAACTGGCCGTAGACGCGAAGACATCATCAATGTTGTTCCAGATATCGATGCGCCCGTCACCGTCACCGTCCGCCGCATAGCGCAGGAAAGAGCTCGGCATAAACTGGCATTGCCCCATCGCGCCGGCCCAGGAACCTTTCAGCGGTGTATCGCCGACGTGCCCCTGCTCGACTATCTGCAGTGCCGCCATCAGCTCCTGGCTGAAAAAGGCTTCGCGGCGCCCTTCAAACGCCAGCGTCGCCAGCGCGGACACCACATCTTCCCGCCCCTGAATCTTGCCGTAGGCGCTCTCCATGCCCCACAGCGCGATGATATAGCGCCCCGGCACCCGGTAGCGCTCGCCGGCGCGCGTCCATTGCGCGTGGCGCTGCCGGTACAGTTCGCGCCCCTGGCGCACTTTAACGGGCGTCATCACCCGCCGCAGATAGTCGTCCAGGGTTACCTTCTGCTCCGGCTGATTGCGATCGGCCTTGATCACCCGATCGACGAAATGGATTTGCGCAAAGGCGCGGTCGAGGGTGGCCTGACTGATGCCCTGCTCCCGCGCCCGGCGCTTGAGCTGTTCGACATACGCCGGGAACTGCGCCGGATCCCGGCCGCTCGTCGCCAGCGTCGTCTCCTGCGCCGCCTGCGCTGCGCCCGGCATCAGCACCCCGCCCAACGTCAGCCAGGCGGCCAATACAATTCTTCTTGCCGAAGGTGTCATCGCGCCTCCCCTGGCCGTGGCCACTGTCTCAGGCCTTGTCGCCCGCCAGATGCTGGTTGAGCAGGTTTTCTACCGGCGGCGGGAACTGCAGGTAATAGCCTTCGTCTTTCAACGCCTGCTTCACCTTTTCGATATCCGCCGAGGCCAATTTCTTGCGCTCATCGAGCGACAGCATCATGGCGAATTGCGGTACACCGAAACTTTTCAGCAGCGCTTCCGGCACACGAGAGAAATCGTCTTTTTTTTCGACATAAAGATAAGTTTGATCGCGTTTCGGGCTTCTATAGATCACACAAAGCATTTTTTTAACTCTATTTAATTGAGGGAGCGTCTTGCCTGGATATAACTCTGACTATAACATGCTTATAGTACATCGGAATATCGCACCCCGAGTGGTATTCCGGGGATTTAAAGTTGCTGAGACTGAGTCAGGATAGATGTCACAATCGCCAATTGAGCTAAAAGGCAGCAGTTTTACCCTATCGGTTGTTCATTTGCATAATTCACAGCCCGAGGTAATACGTCAGGCGTTACAGGAAAAAGTTGAGCAAGCGCCCGCTTTTCTGAAAAACGCCCCTGTTGTTATCAACGTCGCAACGCTGGAAGGCGATGCGAACTGGAAAGAACTTCAACAGGCTGTCGCGGCAGCAGGCCTGCGCGTTGTGGGTATCAGCGGTTGCAGAGATGAGCGTCAAAAGCGCGCGATAGCCCGTGCCGGGCTGCCGCTGCTGAGCGAAGGCAAAGGCCAGAAGATGGCTGCGCCGGAGCCTGCACCTGCGCCCGTGGTGGCGGATAACGCCCCCGCCAAAACGCGCATCATCAGTACGCCTGTCCGTTCCGGCCAACAGATTTACGCCCGCAACTGCGATCTTATCGTGACCAGCAGCGTCAGCGCCGGCGCCGAATTGATTGCCGATGGCAATATTCATGTCTACGGCATGATGCGCGGTCGCGCACTGGCAGGCGCGTCAGGCGACACGCAATGTCAGATTTTTTGCACCCACCTGGCGGCTGAGCTAGTCTCTATCGCAGGGCAGTACTGGTTGAGCGACCAAATCCCGTCCGATTACGTCGGGCAGGCCGTACGACTCAGCCTGTTGGATAACGCTTTAACCATACAACCTTTAAATTAAGCCCTTTTGACAAGGAATCCATTTCATGGCACGCATTATTGTTGTTACATCGGGTAAAGGGGGCGTTGGCAAGACCACTTCGAGCGCGGCCATCGCTACCGGCCTGGCCCAGAAAGGCAAGAAAACCGTCGTGATCGATTTCGATATCGGCCTGCGTAATCTTGACCTGATTATGGGCTGCGAACGTCGGGTAGTGTATGATTTCGTGAACGTGATTCAGGGCGATGCCACGCTGAATCAGGCGTTGATCAAAGACAAACGCACTGAAAACCTCTATATCCTGCCGGCTTCGCAGACGCGCGACAAAGACGCGTTGACCCGCGAAGGCGTTGAAAAAATCCTCAACGATCTCGGCGAGATGGATTTTGACTTCGTGGTGTGCGATTCACCGGCCGGTATCGAAACCGGTGCGCTGATGGCGCTGTATTTCGCCGACGAAGCTATCATCACCACCAACCCGGAAGTGTCTTCGGTACGCGACTCTGACCGTATCCTGGGTATCCTCTCTTCCAAGTCACGCCGCGCCGAGAAAGGCGAATCGCCAATCAAGGAACACCTGCTGCTGACCCGTTACAACCCGGGCCGCGTCAGCCGTGGCGACATGCTGAGCATGGAAGACGTGCTTGAAATTCTGCGCATTCCGCTGGTGGGTGTGATCCCGGAAGACCAGTCCGTGCTGCGCGCTTCCAACCAGGGTGAGCCTGTCATTCTGGATGCCGAGTCAGACGCCGGTAAGGCGTACGACGATACCGTTTGCCGCTTGTTGGGGGAAGAACGCCCATTCCGCTTCATTGAAGAAGAGAAGAAGGGTTTCCTGAAACGCCTTTTTGGGGGATAAACCATGGCCTTATTAGACTTCTTTCTGTCCCGCAAAAAACAGACAGCCAATATAGCCAAGGAACGGCTGCAGATTATCGTCGCAGAGCGTCGTCGTGGGGACAGTGAGCCCCCGTATCTGCCTGATCTGAAACGCGATATTCTGGCGGTTATTTGCAAATACATTCAGATCGATCCTGAAATGCTGCATGTGCAGTTCGAGCAGAAAGGGGACGATATTTCGGTACTTGAACTTAACGTGACATTACCGGAATCGGAAGAAGCAGCTAAATGATTGCGACGCATTAATTACCCCCTGTATATTTTATGCAGGGGGTAACTGTATGTGTATCCAGTTATTAAGCATTATCGGCAGCAAAAAATTGATTTTTCCCTTTGGGACAATTCCCAATTAACTTTGCCGCCACCTCGTTTAAAGTAAATTCTGGCCAGATTTACCTTCAACGCATTATTTCCTGCCTATATTCACCCGAGCAGAGTTTCCCTACCCTGCCCTGGTGATAACCAGCGATTAATAATCTTTCAGGATGTCCTGCAACGGCGCCATTAATAAATCGCCGCGCCAGCCGCTGATTAATTCAGGGCGACTCTCGCCGTCCTTCAGTTTCCAATGCCAGTTCAACAATTGGTTAATTTGGCGACGGGATGCCAGCAGCTCGCTGCTCAACCCGCTTTGCTCGCTGACGGTAGCGATAGCGGCCTTGATGTCCTTAAACACCTTCTTGTAGCCCGGCTGATCGATAAGGTTAGCCAACGGCGCGGGCAACTCGGACTCCTCCAGCGCTTCGGCTTCGGCCACCAGCGCCAGCAGCGTTTTGCCGTGATAACGGATCTCCGGCCCGCTCAGCCCCAGAGAATCCAGTTCTCCCAGCGAAGACGGCATGTAGCGCGCCACCTGCCATAGGTTCTCCTCACGCACCACGAAGTTCACCGCCAGATCGCGCTCGCGCGCCTGGCGCAACCGCCATTCTGCCAACTTCTGCAAACAGCCGAGCTGACGCGGGCGCAGCTGCCAGGCATTGCTGATTTCGCGATAGGCCACTTCCGGCGCCAGCGTCTCGCTACGGCGTTGGCACAGCAGCAGGCACTCGTTATGGGCCGCAGCGGTCCAGCCGGCCTCTTCGGTCTCCTGCACCAGCTGTTTGGCCATCGGCAGCAGGTAGAACACGTCGGCGGCCGCATACACGCACTGTCTTTCGGTCAGCGGGCGCGCCAACCAGTCGGTGCGCGACTCGCTCTTGTCCAGTTCAACCTTCATGTACTCCGCCACCAGCGTCGCAAAACCGCAGGAGAGCGGCCGACCGGTAAAGGCCGCCAGGATCTGGGTGTCGATCATCGGCGTCGGCAGCGTTTTAAAGGCGTTGAGAAACACTTCAAGATCTTCACTGCCGGCATGCAGGAACTTCACCACGGCGGTGTCGGCCAGCAGGTCGACAAACGGCTGCCATTGCTTGATCGGCAGAGGATCGATGAGGGAGAGTTGTTCACCGTCGTAGAGCTGGATCAGGCCCAGCTGAGGATAGTAGGTGCGCGTTCTGACAAACTCGGTGTCCAGCGCAATCTGGGCATGCTTTCTCGCCTGCTCGCAGACCTGCTGCAATCCGGCATCGGTAGTGATCAACTGATAATTCAAAACATCATTCTCTTGTAGGATTCAAACACAACAACGCCGGCATTCACCGGCGTTGTTGATAGTCAGACGCGAAAGCGACACCTAGGCGGCATCGGCCGGCTTCGGCGTTTTTAGCTCATCGCGCAGTTCTCGCCGCAAAATCTTGCCGACGTTCGACTTCGGCAGTTCATCGCGGAACTCAACAATTTTAGGCACTTTATACCCGGTCAGGTGGCGACGGCAATGGGTCAACAGCTCTTCCTTGGTCAGCGAGGCGTCTTTCTTCACCACGCAGATCTTCACCGTTTCACCGGAGGCCTCGCTGGGCACGCCGATTGCCGCACATTCCAGCACTTTCGGGTGCTGGCTGACCACATCTTCAATCTCGTTCGGATACACGTTGAAACCCGAGACCAGGATCATGTCTTTCTTGCGGTCGACGATGCGCACAAATCCCTGATCGTCCACGGTCACCACATCGCCGGTCGCCAGCCAGCCATCTTTAAGCACTTCGTCGGTGGCTTCCGGGCGCTGCCAATAGCCTAACATAACTTGCGGCCCTTTGACCCACAGTTCGCCCGGTTCGCCCGGCGGCACGTCATGGCCGTTGTCGTCCACCAACCGAATGTCCGTCGACGGCACCGGCAGGCCGATGCTGCCGCTGTAGTGTTTCAGATCGTAAGGGTTACCGGCCACCAGCGGCGCGCACTCGGTCAGACCATAGCCTTCCAGCAGGTGTTTACCGGTGGTTTTCTCCCACTTCTCGGCCACCGCTTTTTGCACCGACATACCGCCGCCGACCGAGAAACGCAGCGTAGAGAAATCGAGTTTGTGGAACTCTTCGTTGTTCAGCAACGCGTTGAACAGCGTATTCACCCCGCTCATGGCGGTGAACGGATATTTACCCAGCTCCTTCACCAGCCCCGGAATATCGCGCGGGTTGGTGATCAGCAAATTGCGCCCGCCCAGATCGATAAACAGCAGGCAGTTCACCGTCAGCGCGAAAATGTGGTATAGCGGCAACGCCGTCACCACCAGTTCCTGCCCTTCACGGAACAGCGGCGAATAAGCGGCCTTGGCCTGCTCAAGGTTGGCCTGCATGTTACGGTGCGTCAGCATCGCGCCCTTCGCCACGCCGGTGGTACCGCCGGTGTATTGCAGGAAAGCCAAATCGCTATTAATGATGTCCGGTTTTACATATTGCAAACGGCGGCCGCGTTGCAGCGCGCTGCGGAATGAAATGGCGTCCGGCAGGTTGTATTTGGGCACCAGGCGCTTGACGTATTTGACCACGAAGTTAACCAGCGTGCCTTTGGCGGCCGAAAGCTGGTCGCCCATGCGCGTCAGGATCACGTGTTTGACCTGGGTGTTGAACACCACTTTTTCCAGCGTATGGGCAAAGTTGGAAACGATAACGATGGCGCTGGCCCCGCTATCGTTCAACTGGTGCTCCAGCTCGCGCGGGGTATACAACGGGTTGACGTTGACCACCACCATGCCGGCACGCAGAATGCCGAACAGAGCGATGGGGTATTGCAACAGGTTAGGCATCATCAGCGCGACACGGTCGCCCTTCTTCAGGCCCAGTTCATTTTGCAGGTAAGCCGCGAAAGCCCGGCTGCGTTCTTCCAGTTTGCGGAAGGTCATCACCTCGCCCATGTTGATAAAGGCGGGCTGATCGGCATAACGCTGCACGGCATGCTCAAACATTTCGATCAACGACGAATAGCGATCGGCATCAATCTCTGCGGGCACATCTGCCGGATACCGTTTTAACCAGACCTTATCCAAGGTATTACTCCTGAAATCATTACTAATTATCATCGCAGCCCTCAAACTCGCAGCCTAACCATAACAATATTTTAACTCAGCAGACCAGTTCGGGTTTTAAACATTATTCAGGTTGCGATGTACGTCACTAATTGTCGGATATTCCCTATCCCAAAAAGCAAAAGGGCGGCCTGAGCCGCCCTGTCAAATATGTTCACATCAAGCGTATGCTACTCGGTTACGATGGTTTGCACCTGTGCCGGACCGGGGTTGTACCAGCCATAGCCTGCGCCCCAGCCGGGCCCCCACGGACCACCGCGCCAGCCCCAAGGGCCCATCGGCGCAGGCGGCATCACCACCTGCTGCACCAGATGCCAGCGCTTGAAACCGGTCACGTTCATCGTTACGAAGCGATATGGCGTCATGCCGATCCGCCCCTCTTTCAGGCCGGTGATAGGGCCGACGACGGTCACCAGTTGGCCTTTGAAATCGACCGGTTCGAGGAAGCCGTTCACCGTGGCCAGCAAGCGGCCGTTCGACGGTTCACCCAGTATCGGCCGCGCACCGCTGTCGAGCGGCACCGCCGCGATCTCCAGCAGCGTACGCCCTTGTTCGTTGGCGACGTTCACCACAGTGCCGCCGAAGCGGGCTTCCGCGCCAGTAAACAGGTTCGGTGCATTTTGTACCGAGGAAAGCTGAGTCACCGGCGAAGGGCTGGAGCCTTTGATCGCATCCGGTACGGTGACGCACCCGGTCAGAACCAGCGCGCCGCAGGCGACGGCCAGCAGCGACAGCTTTTTACTTGCAGTGCGGATTAACATGGTCGCAATCTCCTGAAATGCCTGTAACTTTGACCGCGTTTCGTCGTTCAAGTTGCAGGCCTTCATCGCCCGGCATCAACAACAGCACAATACGCCGCGATTACTCGCGGCCCGGCAGTTTTTTCCAGGTGACTT
This sequence comes from Serratia bockelmannii, assembly GCF_051803255.1. Classification (NCBI taxonomy): domain Bacteria; kingdom Pseudomonadati; phylum Pseudomonadota; class Gammaproteobacteria; order Enterobacterales; family Yersiniaceae; genus Serratia; species Serratia bockelmannii. The sequence goes on from NZ_CP196512.1 coordinate 2,872,029, forward strand.
CATTGCGAAGATAGGTCGGCTCGGCGTTTTCCACCGCCACCGCCAACCCCTGTTGCCAGGCGTGCAGCGCCAGCGGCAGCATGTCTTGCGCCTGCGGCAGCAGCATTTGGCCGTCACGCACGCTCAGCGTAGAACCGTTGACCAGGTCGGGATAGGTTTGCCAGCCGGTGCCGACGTGGGCCCATTCGCCCTGCAGACGCTGTGCACGCTCGAGCGCCTGCGCCGGCGACAGCACCGCCTCGCCTTCGCTTTCCAACCAGCTGCCGTCCACTTGGCGTTCGAACTGCCCCCAGTAGACTTCCCCCATGCGCGCATCGATCGCTGCCAGCACGCGCGCCGCGCCGCTGACGCGCCAGGCGCCCTGCGCCATGGTTTGCAGCGTGGAAATGCCAATCATCGGCAAATCGGCGCCCAGCGCCAGGCCCTGAGCGATGCCGATGCCGATGCGCACCCCGGTAAAACTGCCGGGGCCGCGGCCGAAGGCCAGCGCATCGAGCTGGTTGAGCGCCAGACCGGATTCCGCCAGCACCTGCTGCACCATAGGTAAAATTCGTTGCGTATGCTCGCGTGGGCACAGCTCAAACAGGGCGTGGATTTCGCCTTGATTCCAGACGGCGACGGAACAGGCTTCCGTCGCGGTATCGATCGCTAAAATTCGCGTGGACATGCCAACCTCTGGCGGGAATAAAACTGGGTTTTTCATACAGGGCGCGCATTGTAGCACAGCCCCGTAAGCCCTTCATCTTTCACGTGGCCGACGTATCGGCGGCCTGCAGGAAGGCGATGGCCTGTTTCAGATCGCGGGTACGCGGCGTGGGCGGCAGGCTATTGAGGAACACCTCGCCATAAGGGCGCATCACCAGACGGTTATCGCAAATCACCAGCACGCCACGATCGTCGGTATCGCGGATCAAACGGCCCACCCCCTGTTTCAGGGTGATGACCGCATCCGGTAACTGTACGTCATTGAACGGATCGCCGCCGCGCAGGCGGCAATCTTCAATGCGCGCCTTCAGCAGCGGATCGTCCGGTGAAGTAAACGGCAGCTTATCGATGATGACACACGACAGCGCATCGCCACGCACGTCCACCCCTTCCCAGAAGCTGCTGGTCGCCACCAACAGCGCGTTACCGGCGGCGACGAACTGCGCCAACAGCTGCCCTTTGCTGGTTTCCCCTTGCAATAAGACCGGCAGCGTCATCGTGGCGCGGAACTCTTCCGCCAGCTCGCGCATCATCTGGTGCGATGTGCACAAGAAGAAGCAGCGGCCGTTGTTGGCTTCGATTAATGGGCGCAGCATGCGCGCCAGCTGGCGCGCCCCGCCGGGCTGATTCGGCGAAGGCAAAAAGCGCGGCACGCACAGCAACGCCTGTTTGGCATAGTCGAACGGGCTCGGCAACAGCAGCGTTTTGGCCTTGGTCAGCCCCAGCCGTTCGGTGAAGTGGCCCAACTGATCGTTGACCGACAGCGTGGCCGAGGTAAAGATCCAGCTGCCCGGCTTCTCGTCCAGCATTTCGCGGAAACGATCGGCTACCGTCAGCGGCGTCAGCGCCAGCACGAAGTGGCGCGAATTGCACTCATACCAATAGCTGTAGCCCGGTTCCGTTACCGCCTTGAGGCGTTTGAGACGCGCGCGGTACAGCGTGGCGCGCTCAAAGGCGGCGTCCAGCAGCGCCGAACGCCCCAGCGACAGCTTCATCACGTCATAACACAGCTCCAGCGCGTCATCGAGCAGCAACAGAGCGCGCTGCACGTTGGGTTCGCCGAGCACGTCACGCAGATTACCGCGGAACCCCGGTTCTCCCAGATTCAGACGGAAATCTTGCGTGCTCAGGCTGAGACGGTCGGCGCTCTTTTGCAGCTGAGCGGCATCGCGCACCTCGGTGCGGTAGGCGATGGTGATGTCCTTCGCCAGATCCAGCAGCTGGCGGCTGGTGAGCTGCTGGCCGAAATACTGGCTGGCGATGTCGGGGATTTGGTGCGCCTCGTCGAAAATCATCACCTCGGCTTCTGGGATCAGCTCGGCGAAACCGCCCTCTTTCACCACCATATCCGCCAGGAACAGGTGATGGTTTACCACCACCACATCTGCATCCATCGCGCGGCGGCGCGCCTTGACCACGAAGCAATCCTGATACAACGGGCAGTCGCTGCCCAGACAGTTGTCATTGGTGCTGGTCACCAATGGCCAGACGAAGCTGTCCTCCGCCACTTCGCTACAGGTGCTGATATCACCCTCTTTGGTCTGCGACGACCACTTGCGCAGCTGCACCAAATCGATCAGCGTCTGCCCCGCCAGCTCCCCGCCGGCCATCGACTGTTGCTCAAGACGCTCCAGACACAGGTAGTTGGAGCGCCCCTTCAGCAGAGCCAGCTTGCCTTTGTACTTCAACGCCTTGGCGACGGTGGGCAGATCGCGCGCATACAGCTGATCCTGCAGCGCTTTCGAACCGGTGGAGATGATCACTTTGCGATCGGCACGCAGCGCCGGCGCCAGATAAGCGAAGGTTTTGCCGGTGCCGGTGCCGGCTTCCACCACCAGTTCCTGCTTGAAATTGATCGCTTCGGTAACGGCTTGCGCCATCTGCCGCTGCGGCTCACGCGGTTTGAATCCCTTGATAGCCTGCGCCAATGCGCCGTCTGTTGCAAAATCGTCTGTCACGCTGTCTCTCTGCCGGTGTCATTCAGCGGTGATTATGCCAAGCCTGCCGCCCGGCTACCACCCACTTTATCGCCGCGCTTTTTTATCACCGGCTGTGCTACCCTTAGCGCGACTATGATATGGAGATAAGCAAATGAATATCGAAAGAATTGATCCCGATCAGCGCTGGTCCGAAGCCGTAGTGCACAACGAGACCGTTTACTACACCAGCGTGCCGGAGAACCTGGACGACGACGCGACCGCGCAGACCGCCAACGCCCTCGCCGCCATCGACGTGCTGCTGGAACGCGTAGGGTCGGACAAAAGCCGTATTCTGGATGCCACCATTTTCCTGGCCAACAGCGCCGACTTCGCCGCGATGAACGCCGCCTGGGACGCCTGGGTGGTCGCCGGCAGCGCGCCGGTGCGCTGCACGGTGCAGGCGCAGCTGATGAATCCGAAGTACAAGGTGGAAATCAAAATCATCGCCGCGCTGTAAGCCTGAGCGCAGACGAAAAAAAACCGCAGACGGCGACGCCTGCGGTTTTTTATTGCCCGCTATCAAGACAGTTTAAGGATCACCATCCCCGTCAGCAACAGCGCCAGGCCAATCCAGCCTTTGGCGTTCAACCGCTGGCCGAACATGATCCAGCCTGCGGCGATGGTGGCGGCGATACCGAAACCGCCCCACAGCGCATAGGCGATCGACAGATCGATACCCTTAACCGCCTGCGCCAGGGCGCTGAACGCACCGAGCACCGACAGCAGCGACAGCAATCCCAGCCAAATTTTACGGAAGCCGTCCGACATCTTCAGGAAGATGTTGGCGATAATTTCCAGCACGATGGCCAGCCCCAGGAACCCAATGTGGTACAACTCAAACTGTTGCATGGTTGTCACCTCGCGGGCTGACCTGTTTTCGCTCTTTGCGGGTACCGGATTTCACCAACATGATGCCGGCGATCAGCGTAGCCAAGCCCAGCACCTTCAGCGCCGAGATCGGCTCGTCGAACCACAGTACGCTGAACAGGGTAATGAACAGAATGCCGATGCCTTCCCACAGCGCATAGGCCACGCCGAGCGCCACGCGTTTTATCGCTACCGACAACAATACATAAGACGCGGTGACCATCACGTACATCACGATATGCCCGATCATGCCGCCATTGACGCTGGCGTATTTCATCGACAAGGTGCCGATGATTTCGGTCATGATGGCCAAACCTAAAAAGATCCAATAAATCATAATTTTTCTCCCAAACGGCGAATAACGCGCGCCAAGGCATATTTATCCCGATTTATCTCGTCGAACGGCCGCAATGCGGCGCGCAAGACGCAGAGATCCCTGGGGATAAACTGACCCAAACGCAAAAAGAATGTTTGCCCGGCTGAACGGTAATGCGAAGGCCTAAGCCCGCTACCAGCACCGGTTAAGGGAGAAAGACGCTATAGCTCGCTGCACCAGTGATGCTCACTGGCAAGGATCGCAGACAGGAAGAGTTGGCACGTAGAGGTTCTGAGGGTAGTTCCGTTAATAGTCATCATAATAGTTCTCTATTATCAGCCGCACACCGTGCGATTTGCCCAATATCCTCATAAAAGTAAAATTTTCAACTGAGATATTTTTACCACAGCCAAAATTAGAAAGCAAACTGCCGTTTTCATAAAAAAGCAGAAAAAAACGGGTTAAAAATAAGAAAGTTAATCGCGATAAAAATTAAAAAAGGCCCAACGGAGCGTTGAGCCTTGCGATATCCGCGGGTGAGCAAATAAGCGCCAATCCCAGGCCTGGCGCGGGTTACAACGCGGCGCCGCTGACCGCGCTGCGCGCCAGTTCAGTGATGCGCGCATAGTCGCCGCTTTCGAGCGCATCGGCCGGCACCAACCAGGAGCCGCCGATGCACAATACGCTTTTTAGCGCCAGATAATCGCGGTAATTGTTCGGCGTAATGCCGCCGGTCGGGCAAAAACGCACCTGGGGGAACGGGCCGCCGATCGCCTGCAGCGCCTTAACGCCGCCGTTGGCTTCCGCCGGGAAGAATTTGAATTCGCGCAGGCCGTAATCCATGCCCAGCATCAGTTCAGATACGGTGCTGATGCCCGGGATCAGCGGGATTGACCCCGCCGTCGCCGCCTGCAGCAAAGCGTCGGTCAGCCCCGGGCTGATGGCGAACTGCGCCCCCGCCTCGGTCACCTCCCGCAGCTGCTGCGGATTGATCACCGTACCGGCGCCGATGATCGCCTCCGGCACCTCTTTGGCGATAGCGCGGATAGCCTCCAGCCCGCAGGCGGTGCGCAGCGTCACCTCCAATACCCGCACGCCGCCGGCAACCAACGCTTTCGCCAGCGGCACCGCCTGCTCCAACTTATTGATCACGATAACAGGCACCACCGGCCCTGCCGTCAGGATCTGCTCGGCGCTGGTTTTCCAGTTTTTCATCGTTATTTCTCCATGACTCGCGGTTAACAATGGCACGCCCCTGCCACAGGGCTCCGCGCAAGCGCGCGAACGTCCGGCCGTACCGTAAGTGATGTGGCCCACGCGCAGATCGCAGGCAAAAAAAAGCCGGCAGACAGGCTGCCGGCATTGCGCATTATTCGAACTCGTTCCAGGAACGGCCGTCGCGGGTGATCATCGCCACCGAGGCCACCGGCCCCCAGGTGCCCGCCTGATAAGGTTTAGGCGCCTCGTTGTCGGCTTTCCATGCATCCATGATGGAGTCGACCCACTTCCAGGCCTCTTCCACTTCATCGCGGCGCACGAACAGCGCCTGAATGCCTCGCATGGTCTCCAGCAGCAGGCGCTCGTAGGCGTCCGCCACGTGCTCCTGGTTGAAGGTTTCCGAGAAGCTCAGGTCCAGCTTGGTGGTCTGCAGACGGTGCTTGTGATCCAGCCCCGGCACCTTGTTCAGTACCTGAATTTCGATGCCTTCGTCCGGTTGCAGACGGATGGTCAGCTTGTTCTGCGGCAGCTGCTGGTACGAATCGCTGAACAGGTTAAGCGGCGGGTTTTTGAAGTACACCACCACTTCCGAACATTTGGTCGGCAGGCGTTTACCGGTACGCAGGTAGAACGGCACCCCGGCCCACTGCCAGTTGTCGATATCCACGCGGATGGAGACGAAGGTTTCGGTGCTGCTGCTCTTGTTCGCGCCTTCCTCTTCCAGATAACCCGGCACTTTCTTGCCCTGGACGAAACCGGCGGTGTACTGCCCGCGCACGGTGGTTTCCCGTACATTGGTCTGATCGATGCGGCGCAGCGAGCGCAATACCTTCACCTTCTCGTCGCGGATACGGTCGGTCGTCAGGTCCGCCGGCGGCGACATGGCGATCATGGTCAGGATCTGCAGCAGGTGGTTCTGGATCATGTCGCGCATCTGGCCGGCCTGGTCGAAGTAACCCCAGCGCCCTTCGATGCCCACCTCTTCCGCCACGGTGATCTGCACCGAATCGATGGTGCGGTTATCCCAGTTGGATGCGAACAGCGAGTTGGCGAAACGCAGCGCCAACAGGTTCAGCACCGTCTCTTTGCCGAGATAGTGGTCGATACGGTAAACCTGGGATTCGTTGAAGTACTCCGCCACCTGATCGTTGATCACGCGGGAAGACGCCAGATCGGTACCCAGCGGCTTCTCCATCACCACGCGCGCCGGTTCATGGTTCAGCTTGGCTTCGCCCAACCCTTTGCAGATGGCGCCAAAGGTGCTTGGCGGCATGGCGAAGTAGTTGATGGTGGTGCGGTGTTTCTGATCCAGCATTTTACCCAGTTTGGTAAAGTTCTTGCTGTCGTTGACGTCCAGATTGCAGAAGTCCAGGCGTGCGCTCAGCGTGGCCCAGAGTTCGTCATCCAGTTTTTCCTTCATGAAGGTGCCAAGCGCTTCCTTGACCACTTCGGTATACGCTTTTTTATCCCACTCCGCGCGGCCGACGCCAATAATCCGCGTATCCGGGTGGATGTGTCCGGCTTTCTCTAACTGGTACAGGGAAGGCAGCAGCTTACGGCGCGCCAAATCACCTTTCGCGCCGAAAATAACCAGGTCACACGCCTGGGCTGTAGAGGTTACCGCCATGTTCATCTCCTCGTTGCAGGATATTTGTAATTTTCTTACATTACTAATGTACTCTGTTTGACTACGGCCAGCAAACCCGGTGCAGAAGCAGGAAAAAAGACCTCAAGATTCCAGTGATAGCGCCAATGCGCGCCAGAGCCCGCACAGGCGGGCAAAACTGTAATTTTTCGTCTTTTTTGACGCTCTGTTACCATTATGAAAGTTAGACACAGGTCATATTCTGGTGAAAAAAGCCTGCATACGCCCTGTCGAGACTGCCAACGGTTACCAGCACGTAGTATATTTTCACTAAACCGGCATTGATTTCTCCTTTGTTTGAAATCGACATACCCTATCGATTCCAGGTTACAGCCGCTCGTTTGGCGTCTGCGTGCACGGCGAACACGGGCGAAATTCGGCGCTGTTGCTTGAAAGCCACAGGGATAAAACCATGAGTGACTCTCGTTATATGAATACGCTGGACAAAATCCAGAACCATCTGGAACGCCTGAGCAAATCTGAAAGGAAAGTCGCCGAGGTGATCCTGGCCTCCCCACAGACCGCCATTCACTCCAGCATTGCCACGCTGGCGCGCATGGCCGACGTCAGCGAACCTACCGTCAACCGTTTTTGCCGCCGCCTTGATACCAAAGGCTTTCCCGATTTCAAACTGCACCTCGCCCAAAGCCTGGCTAACGGCACGCCCTACGTAAACCGTAACGTTGAGGAAGACGACAGCGTCGATTCCTATACCAGCAAGATCTTCGAATCGGTCATGGCCAGCCTGGATACAGTAAAGGCAAATTTGGATATTGCCGCAATCAATCGTGCGGTTGACCTGCTCACCCAGGCAAAAAAGATCTCTTTCTTCGGCCTGGGTGCCTCCGCGGCGGTGGCGCACGACGCGATGAACAAATTTTTCCGCTTCAACATTCCGGTGGTCTACTTCGATGACATCGTCATGCAACGCATGAGCTGCATGAACTCCGGCGAGGGCGACGTGGTGGTGCTGATCTCACACACCGGCCGCACCAAAAATCTGGTGGAGATGGCTCACCTGGCGCGGGAGAACGACGCCACGGTACTGGCTATCACCTCGCGCGACACCCCGCTCGCCCAAGCGGCGACCCTCGCGTTGCTGCTCGATGTGCCTGAAGACACCGACGTTTACATGCCGATGGTGTCGCGGATCGCGCAATTAACGCTCATTGACGTGCTTGCCACCGGATTTACCTTGCGCCGAGGGGCTAAATTCAGAGATAACTTGAAGCGGGTCAAAGAAGCGCTCAAAGAATCGCGCTTTGATAAAGGCGTGGTCATTCCCAACAGTTTTGATTCGTGACCCGACGAAGAAAAAAATCGCCGTTCAACAGACATTTGAATGACGGCATCAGAGGCGGTACCCTGTTAACATGCTCATGCGGGTAACCCGGGTGAAATATCAGTGTTGTAAAATTACATTTCACGCCTGGTTTCGTTATCCGACGTTATCGCAACACCAATATTTGCTTCACCAGTCAACGGAGTAATACATGTCCAGACGGCTCAGAAGAACCAAAATCGTTACCACCCTGGGTCCGGCTACAGACCGCGACAATAATCTGGAAAAGATCATTGCCGCCGGTGCCAACGTAGTTCGGCTTAACTTCTCCCACGGCAGCCCGGAAGATCACCAGGCTCGCGCAGACAAAGTGCGCGAAATCGCTGCCAAACTGGGACGTCACGTCGCTATCCTCGGCGATCTGCAAGGGCCGAAAATCCGCGTATCCACCTTCAAGGAAGGCAAAATCTTCCTCAACGTGGGTGATAAATTCCTGCTGGACGCCAACCTGTCAAAAGGCGAAGGCGATAAAGAAAAAGTCGGTATCGACTATAAAGGCCTGCCTGCCGACGTCGTGCCGGGCGATGTCCTGCTGCTTGACGACGGCCGCGTTCAGTTAAAAGTGCTCGAAGTTCAGGGCATGAAAGTGTTTACCGAAGTGACCGTCGGCGGCCCGTTGTCCAACAACAAGGGCATCAACAAGCTAGGCGGTGGCCTGTCAGCCGAAGCGCTGACCGAAAAAGACAAGGCGGACATCGTGACCGCCGCCAAGATTGGCGTCGACTATCTGGCGGTCTCCTTCCCGCGTACCGGTGAAGACCTGAACTATGCCCGCCGCCTGGCGCGCGATGCGGGCTGCAACGCCAAGATCGTGTCCAAGGTTGAGCGCGCCGAAGCGGTTTGCACCGACGAAGCGATGGACGACATTATTCTGGCCTCCGACGTGGTGATGGTTGCCCGTGGCGACCTCGGCGTCGAAATCGGCGATCCGGAACTGGTCGGCATTCAGAAGAAACTGATCCGCCGCGCCCGCACCCTGAACCGCGCGGTGATCACCGCGACTCAGATGATGGAGTCAATGATCACCAACCCGATGCCGACCCGCGCCGAAGTCATGGACGTGGCCAACGCCGTGCTGGACGGCACCGACGCCGTCATGCTGTCGGCGGAAACCGCTGCTGGCCAATACCCGGCGGAAACCGTGGCGGCGATGGCGCGCGTTTGTCTGGGCGCCGAGAAGATCCCGAGCATCAACGTTTCCAAACACCGTTTGGACGTGCAGTTCGACAATATCGAAGAGGCGATCGCCATGTCTTCGATGTATGCGGCCAACCACCTGAAAGGCGTCACCGCGCTGATCGCCATGACTGAGTCCGGCCGCACCGCGCTGATGATGTCACGCATCAGCTCCGGCCTGCCGATCTTCGCCATGTCGCGTCATGAGCACACGCTGAACCTGACTGCGCTGTATCGCGGCGTGACGCCGGTATATTTCGACAGCCACAAAGACGGCGTGATCGCCGCCAATGAAGCCGTCAATCGCCTGCGTGACAAAGGCTTCCTGGTCTCCGGCGATCTGGTGATCGTCACCCAGGGCGACGTGATGGAAACCGTCGGTACCACCAATACCAGCCGTATCCTGCGCGTCGAGTAATTCACGCCGCAGACGAAATGCCGGCCGGCTCACGTTGGCCGGCATTTTTTTTGCGCTGACATCGCCATAAACGACGGAGAACGCCATGCTCCACCAACACAACCCCGCAGCGAGCGCTGATGAGCTCGATCTCGACGGCCGTAGCCTGACGCAGCTCGACGAATCGCAGCTTGCCGGCCGCGCGCTGCGCAAGGTCAGCCTGTACGACAATCAGCTGACGGCCTTCCCCACCCCAATCTTCCGGCACCAGAATCTGCAGGTGCTGAATATCTCCTGCAATCAGCTCGACCGTCTGCCGCCGGAGATTGGTCAGTTGCAACAGCTCGAGATGTTCGACTTTGGCCACAATCGCGCGAGCGAACTGCCTGAAGCGTTGGGGCAACTGCACCGGCTGAAATACCTCTATCTGAGCGATAACGGTTTTAGCGACCTGCCCCATTCGCTGGCACAGCTGCAGCAGCTCATCTATCTCAACGCGACCGATAACCAACTGACCGCCTTGCCGCAGGCAATACCGAGGCTGGCGGCGTTGCAGGAGCTGCGTTTATACAACAATCGCATCCGCAGCCTGCCCGCCGAAATCGGGCAGCTGCGCGCGCTGCGCGAACTGCATATCATGAAAAATGCCCTGACCACGCTGCCGGCGGAAATGGCTCTGCTCGGTGAGTTGGAGATACTCGATGCGGCCAACAATGCTATCACCGAACTGCCGGCAGCCTTCTGCCGCCTGCCGCGATTGAGCGAGCTGAACCTGCGTTTCAATCAACTGACGCGCCTGCCGGAAAATATCGGTGAGCTGACAGCGCTGAGAAGTCTGGATCTGCGCGCCAACCGCCTGAGCGAGCTGCCGGAAAGCCTCGGCGAACTGAGCCGGCTGCGCAAGCTGGATCTGCGCTGGAATGATTTCACCCGCACGCCTAAAGTCATCGACATCCTGCGGGCGCGCGGCTGTATGGTGCACATCTGAAGTGATACCGGCCGGGTTATAGCCCGACCGGCGTTAACGTTAGGAAGGATTAGCGATACAGATCGTCGCGCGAGTAAGGCTCAATCTCCCCTTCCTTGCGCGTCTTCAACAGTTTTAGGATCCAGGTGTACTGCTCAGGGTTCGGGCCCACCAGGTTTTCCACTTCTTCATTCATGCGGCGCGCAATCCGTGGGTCATCGGCTTCGGCCAGATCGTCCATGGGCTCGCGAATATAAATATCCAGCATGCTGGTTTTGCCATCGTACACCGGGAACAAAGGCACGATCGCCGCACGGCAAACCTTCATCAACCGGCCTACCGCCGGCAGCGTCGCCTTATAGGTCGCGAAGAAATCGACGAACTCACTGTGCTCGGCGCCGTGATCCTGATCGGGCAGGTAGTAGCCCCAGTACCCCTGCCGTACCGAACTGATAAACGGTTTGATGCCGTCGTTGCGCGCGTGCATGCGGCCGCCGAATTTACGACGCACGGCATTCCACAGGTAGTCGATCAGCTGATTGCGCTGGTTGTGGAACATCGCCGCCATCGGTTGGCCGCGCGCAGCCATCAGCATCGCTGGCACATCCACCGCCCAGCCGTGAGGCACCAGGAAAATCACGTTACGCCCTTCCGCCCGGATCTTGTCCAGCACCTCTTCACCGTGCCAACGCACGCGCTTTAGCACTTTCTCCGGCTTGGTGCAGGCCAGTTCAGCCATCAGCACCATCGACTGCGGCGCGCAGGCGAACATCTGGTCGATAATGTGCTCGCGTTCGCTTTCAGGCAGCTCAGGCAAGCAATACAGCAGGTTGATGCGGGCACGACGGCGCGCGCCCTTCGCCAGTTTGCCGGCCAGTTTGCCGACCGCACCCAGCACCGGATCGCGCAGGCGCGCAGGCACCAGCGAAATGCCGGCCATCAGACCGGTTCCCAACCACACGCCCCAGTAGCGCGGATATAAAAAGGCTTTTTGAAACTGCGGGATGAACTCTACGTTCGATTTCTTCTCGTTTTGCATGCACGTGCTCTTCGCTTAGCGATTCGGCTAATCATAATTGCCATCACCGATTTTGCAATTAACAACCGCGAACCACCCAGATAAAACAGCATCGGCCCGCAATCAGGCCGATGAAATTAACGGCGCCGGAGCGCCGGAAAAAGGGGGACGTTAATCCAACTGCAGCTGAGGAACCACTTCCTTCACCTGTGCCAGATAATCGCTGCGGTCTTTGCCGCCCAGCCCTTCGGAACGCGGCAGTTTGGCCGTCAGCGGGTTCACCGCCTGTTGGCCGGTCCACAGTTCAAAGTGCAGGTGTGGCCCGGTGGAACGGCCGGTGTTGCCGGAGAGCGCAATGCGATCGCCGCGTTTCACCTTCTGGCCTGGTTTCACCAGCAGTTTTTTCAGGTGCATATAGCGCGTGGTGTACTGACGACCGTGGCGGATCGCCACATAGTTGCCCGCTGCGCCGCTGCGTTTGGCGATCACCACCTCACCGTCGCCGACCGCCAGCACCGGCGTGCCGACCGGCATGGCGAAATCGACGCCCTTGTGCGGCGCCACGCGGCCAGTCACCGGGTTCACGCGGCGCGGGTTGAAGTTGGAGGAGATGCGGAACTGTTTCATGGTCGGGAAACGCATGAAGCCGCGCGCCAGGCCAGAGCCTTGGCGATCGTAGAATTTGCCGTCTTCGGCGCGGATCGCATAGTAATCTTTGCCGCCGGTGCGCAGACGCACGCCCAACAGCTGGCTTTGCGATTTCTTACCGTCGAAATGCTCGCGCGACATCAGCACGGAGAACTGGTCGCCTTTGCGCAGCTTGCGGAAATCGAGCTGCCACTGCAGGGCTTTGATCACCGAGTTGATTTCGTTACGGCTCAGCCCGGCGTCGCCGGCGCTGCTGACGAAGCTGCCGTTAACCCGACCGCTGATCACGTTGTTGCGCCATTCGCCCTGCTGCGCCTCTTTCGACTCTTTGAAGCTGTTGCCGACGCGATCGTAGGTGCGGGTTTCGCGGCGGGAAACTTCCCAGGTCAACTGCTGCAAATCGCCCGCATCATTCACAGTCCACGACAGCTGTTGGCCGATCTTAAGGTTGCGCAGATCGCGGTTTTGCGAAGCCAGCAGCGTGACATCCGACATATCGATGCCGTACTGCGTCAGAATGCTGCCGAGGGTATCGCCGGTGGAAACCACATATTCATGCACGCCATCATCGCCGGCATCTTTTTGATCCAGCTCATCCTGCGGGATTTCGTCATCGGGGGTGGGTTGGTCGACATCTATCGGTTCACTGGCTTCGGGGAGCAATGACCGCATCTGGCTGGATTCTAACTCGACGCTCTTGGCGATGGGGTTGTGTTCTGGGTGGTAAACAAAAGGCCGCCAAACAGCGACGGCCAATGTGACGACTGTCAGCGACCCCAGCATGACGCGATGGGGCCGTGGCAGGTTGTTATACGCCAGAGCGATAGTTCGGACTATCCGCTGCACTCGATATTATCCTCATAAGCTTTACTTCAGGCAGCTCACGTACTGGTTTGACAGCTGAGTCAGGAATTTCCCGTAGCTGTCCTTCCCCAGCGCGATGCCGATGCCCAGCGGGTCCAGCGTTCCGGAACGCACTTTGGTACCCTTGGCGACGGCATTGATTACGGCCGGCCTGAATTGTGGCTCAGCAAAAACGCATACCGCTTTCTGCTCAACCAACTGTGTTCGAATTTGGTGTAGGCGCTGTGCTCCAGGCTGAATTTCGGGATTGACGGTGAAATGGCCCAGCGGACTCAAACCGTAGTGTTTCTCAAAGTAGCCGTAAGCATCATGAAAAACAAAATAACCCTTACCTTGCACAGGCGTAAGCATGTTACCAACATTTTTGTCAGTTTGCGTCAGCAGATTCTCGAACTGGCGCAGGTTTGCGTCTAATTTGTCCTTATTTTGCGGCATAAGTTCCAACAATCTGTCGTGAATCGCGATCGCGGTCACTTTTGCTATCTCCGGCGACAGCCAAACGTGCATATTGTACTCGCCGTGATGATGCCCATGATCGTCATCGGCATGGTTATGCGCTTCACCTGCATGATCATGATCGTCGTCATCTTCGCCTTTCATCAGCAATGGCTTCACCGCCGGCAGTTCGCTGACAGCCAGCTTTCGGGTTGCCGAGATAGGCACCAGCGCCTTGTTCAGGAACGCTTCCATGTCCGGCCCAACCCATAGCACCAGGTCCGCAGAGCGCAAACGCTGGATATCGGAAGGACGCAGCGCAAAATCGTGCGGTGAAGCGCCGTCCGGCAGCAACACCTCGGTCGGTGTCACGCCGTCGGCGATCGCCGAAGCGATAAAGCCCAGCGGACGAATCGTGGTCACCACCGCCGCGGAAGCGCTGCTCAGCGGGCCGGCCATCAACAATGCGCTGGCCAACAGCGTACGCTGCAGCCATTTATTTTTCTTTGCCATCATCAGTAATCCCATCGTTTTCATCAACAAGGCGTGATATTATAACATTCGCTTCGTTCTGCAACCTGTAATCTCGAGATGTCTACACTGATAACGCTAAAAAATATCTCCGTCGCCTTCGGCAGCCGCAAGGTGCTGTCGAACATTTCCCTCAGCCTGCAACCCGGCCGTATTCTCACGCTGCTTGGCCCGAACGGCGCGGGCAAATCCACGCTGGTGCGCGTGGTGCTGGGATTGGTCAAACCGACCGCCGGCACGCTGGAGCGTGAGCCCGATCTGCGCATCGGCTATGTGCCGCAAAAGCTGCACCTCGACGCCACCCTGCCACTGACCGTCAGCCGCTTTATGCGTCTTAAACCTGGCGTAAAGAAAGCCGACATTCTGCCGGCGCTCAAACGCGTGCACGCCGCCCACCTGCTCGACCAGCCGATGCAAAAGCTCTCCGGCGGTGAAAACCAGCGCGTGCTGCTGGCGCGAGCGCTGCTGAATAAACCGCAGCTGCTGGTGCTGGACGAACCCACGCAAGGGGTGGACGTCAACGGCCAGCTGGCGCTGTACGATCTGATCGATCAGCTGCGTAAAGAGCTGGGGTGCGCCGTGCTGATGGTCTCGCACGATCTGCATCTGGTGATGGCGAAAACCGACGAGGTGTTGTGCCTCAATCAGCACATCTGCTGCTCCGGCGCGCCGGAGGTGGTCTCGATGCATCCCGAATTCATCGCCATGTTCGGCAACCGCGGCGCAGAGCAGCTGGCGGTGTATCGCCACCATCACAACCACCGCCACGATCTGCAGGGAAGAATTGTCTTGAAGAAAACCGGGAGCCGCGAAGCATGATTGAACTGTTACTTCCCGGCTGGCTGGCCGGCGTGTTGCTGGCTAGCGCCGCCGGGCCGCTGGGTTCCTTCGTGGTCTGGCGCCGCATGTCCTACTTTGGTGATACCCTGGCGCACGCCTCGCTGCTCGGCGTCGCCTTTGGTCTGCTGCTGGACATCAACCCCTTCTATGCGGTGATCGCCATTACGCTGCTGCTGGCTTTGGCCCTGGTGTGGCTAGAACGTCGCCCGCAGCTCTCGGTGGATACCCTGCTCGGCATTCTGGCCCACAGCGCGCTGTCGCTGGGGCTGGTGGTGGTGGCGTTGATGTCTAACGTACGGGTCGATCTGATGGCCTACCTGTTCGGCGATCTGCTGTCGGTTACGCTGAGCGATATCGTGATGATTGCCGGCGGCGTCGCCGTGGTGCTGTTGGTGCTGTGGTGGCAGTGGCGCGATCTGCTGTCGATGACCATCAGCCCGGAGCTGGCGCACGTCGACGGCGTTAATCTGGTGCGCGCACGCACCGTGTTGATGCTGGTCACCGCCTTGACCATCGGTCTGGCGATGAAATTCGTCGGCGCGCTGATCATCACCTCACTGCTGATCATTCCGGCAGCCACCGCTCGGCGCTTCGCACGCACGCCGGAGCAGATGGCGGGCGTCGCAGTGCTGCTCGGCATGGTGGCCGTCACCGGCGGCCTGACCTTCTCGGCATTTTACGATACGCCGGCCGGCCCTTCGGTGGTGCTGAGCGCCGCCGTGCTGTTTACGCTGAGTTTGTTCAAAAAACAGCAGGCTTGATTAAAGCCAGCAGCAGAATATGACAAGGGCCGCGAATGCGGCCCTTTTTTATGATGGGTGGAAAACTTATGCTTCGCGTTCGAGGCCGAAATGCCGGTAGGCATGCTGCGTCGCCAAACGGCCGCGCGGCGTGCGCTGGATAAAGCCCTGCTGGATCAGGAACGGTTCGATCACATCTTCGATGGTTTCACGCTCTTCGCCGATCGCCGCCGCCAGGTTGTCCAACCCGACCGGGCCGCCGGTAAACTTGTCGATAATCGCCAGCAGCAGCTTGCGATCCATATAGTCGAAGCCTTCGGCATCGACGTTGAGCATATCGAGTGCCTGCGCCGCCACTGCGCCGCTGATCACGCCGTTGGCGCGCACTTCGGCGAAGTCACGCACCCGGCGCAGCAGGCGGTTGGCGATACGCGGCGTACCGCGCGCGCGGCGGGCCACCTCATGGGCGCCCTCGTCGGACAGCTCCAACCCCAGGCACCCGGCGCTGCGTGAGACGATATGCTGCAGATCCGCCACCTGATAAAACTCCAGCCGCTGGACAATGCCGAAACGATCGCGCAGCGGCGAGGTCAGCGAACCGGCGCGGGTGGTCGCGCCCACCAACGTGAACGGCGGCAGATCGAGCTTAATCGAACGCGCCGCCGGCCCTTCGCCGATCATGATATCCAGCTGGTAGTCTTCCATCGCCGGATACAGCACTTCTTCCACCACCGGTGACAAACGGTGGATTTCGTCGATGAATAACACGTCGTGCGGTTCGAGGTTGGTCAGCATCGCCGCCAAATCGCCCGCCTTCTCCAGCACCGGGCCGGAAGTGGTGCGCAGATTCACGCCCATTTCGTTGGCCACGATGTTGGCCAGGGTGGTTTTCCCCAGGCCCGGCGGGCCGAAGATCAGCAGGTGGTCGAGCGCGTCACCGCGCTGCTTGGCCGCCTGGATGAAGATCTCCATCTGCTCGCGTACGTGCGGCTGACCCACGTATTCAGTCAACAGCTTGGGACGAATGGCGCGATCGAGGACTTCTTCCTCGTTGATCGGTTCGGCGGAGATCAGGCGATCGGCTTCAATCATTATCTACCTCTTAGCGGCCTTACAAAGCAGCGCGCAACGCGTCGCGGATCAGCGTCTCGCAGTCGGCGCCCGGTTTGGCAATTTTGCTGACCATGCGACTCGCTTCCTGTGGCTTGTAGCCCAGCGCCACCAGCGCCGAAACGGCTTCGGCTTCCGCGTCCGCTTCCGGCGCGTTGTCGGCGGCGGACGGCAGGCTGATCTCGCTGCTGCTGTTGAACAGGTCGCCGTTAAGCCCTTTGAAGCGGTCTTTCATCTCTACCACCAGGCGCTCGGCGGTTTTTTTGCCCACGCCCGGCAGCTTGACCAGTGCGGTGATCTCTTCACGCTCCACCGCGCTGACGAACTGCTGCGCGGACATGCCTGACAGGATCGCCAGCGCCAGCTTCGGCCCGACGCCGTTGACCTTGATCAGCTCGCGGAACAGCGCACGCTCCTGCTTGTCGTTGAAACCGTACAGCAGCTGCGCGTCTTCACGCACCACGAAGTGGGTAAACACGATGGCCTCTTGCCCCAGTTCAGGCAGCTCGTAAAAGCAGGTCATCGGCATGTGTACCTCGTAGCCCACGCCGTTCGCCTCCAGTAACACCAGCGGCGGCTGCTTTTCCAGAATATTTCCTCTGAGACGACCTATCATTTACCCTCCTGCAGAATGACCGGGCATGGCGCCCTGCCATGCCGTTGCTGGTAAAGCTTATAACATAAAAAAGGCTGGATGAATATCCAGCCTGAGCAATCATCGCTTTGCGTCAGCGCAAACGCCCGCGCGCCAGGTTCAACCGCCCTTCGCTCATCCGCAGCACGTTCTGGCTGAGGTGGCAGTGGGTGATGGCGATAGCCAGAGCATCGGCGGCGTCCGCCTGCGGGTTGGCCGAGAGTTTGAGCAGCGAGCGCACCATGTGCTGTACCTGCGCCTTTTCGGCCGCACCGGTGCCGACCACGGTCTGTTTGACCTGCCGCGCCGCATACTCGAACACTTCCAGATTCTGATTCACCGCCGCCACGATCGCGACGCCGCGTGCCTGGCCGAGCTTGAGCGCCGAATCCGGATTCTTAGCCATAAACACCTGTTCGATGGCGAAGAAGTCGGGCTGAAACTGGGTGATGATCTCACTGACGCCGGCGTAAATCAGCTTCAGCCGCGTCGGCATGTCGTCCACCACCGTGCGGATGCAGCCGCTGGCGATATAGCTCAACTGACGCCCCTGCTGGCGGATAAGGCCATAGCCGGTGACGCGTGAACCGGGATCGATACCGAGTATGATCGCCATATCTACATCCACCTTGCATGCACGGCGCCGCCGAACGGCGGCGCCCGTTTTACCGGATTACAGCGTCGCCGCCACTTCGTCGGAGATTTCACCGTTATGGTAAACTTCCTGCACGTCGTCGCAGTCTTCCAGCATATCGATCAGACGCAACAGCTTAGGCGCGGTTTCCGCGTCCATGTCGGCCTTGGTCGATGGGATCATCGACACTTCCGCCGCTTCGGCCTCGAAGCCCGCCGCGGTCAGCGCGTCTTTCACCGCGCCCAGGCTTTCCCAGGCGGTGAACACGTCGATGGCGCCATCGTCATAGGTCACGATGTCTTCCGCACCGGCTTCCAGCGCCGCTTCCATCACGCTGTCTTCATCCAGGCCCGGTGCGTAAGTGATCACGCCCTTCTTGGTGAACAGATAAGCTACGGAACCGTCGGTGCCGAGGTTGCCGCCACACTTGGTGAAAGCGTGACGCACTTCCGCCACGGTGCGGTTGCGGTTGTCACTCAGGCATTCGATCATGACGGCGGTGCCGCCAGGGCCGTAACCTTCATAGATGATGGTTTCCATATTGGTATCATCATCGCCGCCCACGCCGCGCGCGATCGCACGGTTCATGGTGTCGCGCGTCATGTTGTTCGACAGCGCCTTGTCCATCGCCGCGCGCAGACGCGGGTTGGAATCCGGATCGCCGCCGCCCAGCTTCGCGGCAGTGACCAGCTCACGAATAATCTTGGTGAAAATTTTACCGCGCTTGGCGTCCTGCGCCGCTTTACGGTGCTTTGTGTTGGCCCACTTACTATGACCTGCCATAAAAAATCTCCGAAAAAAACTACTGGACTGAATTGATCACGAACTCTTCAATCGCCTGCTGATTGCTCCATGACTTGGTCAACTTCACGGCTTCGGCCGCCTCAAGCCATTGGTAAGCGTGGTGCTCGGTAATCACCGGATCGCGCTCCTCGGGCAACGCCAGACAGAACCAGTGCTCTTTATTGCGCGTGGTTCCCGGCGCATAGCGATGTCGCAAATGGACAAAGAGTTCAAACTCCACGCAGCGTTGGCAATCGAACAACGGCAGGTGCTCTGCTTCGATATCGATGCCGACTTCTTCCATGACTTCACGCCGCGCGGCATGCGGCGGTGACTCATCCTGTTCCAGGCTGCCGGTGACCGACTGCCAGAACTCGGTATCGTCGCGCCGCTGTAACATCAGCACCCGACCACTGGATTTCGCGTAAATCACTACCAGGATAGATTCAGGGCGCTTATAACTCATCACTCGCTCTCTTGTTCCGCACCGGCTTTCTTTACCACGCTGATCGCCAGCTCCTGCAGCGACGCCGGGTTGGCGAAGCTCGGTGCGTCGGTCATCAGACAGGCCGCCGCGGTGGTTTTCGGGAAGGCGATCACGTCGCGGATGTTGTCGGTGCCGGTCAGCAGCATCACCAGACGATCCAGGCCGAAGGCCAGGCCGGCGTGCGGCGGCGTACCGTACTTCAGCGCGTCCAGCAGGAAGCCGAACTTCTCGCGCTGTTCATGTTCGTTAATGCCCAGAATGCTGAATACCGTCTGCTGCATTTCGCTGCGGTGAATACGTACCGAACCGCCGCCCACTTCGTAACCGTTGATCACCATGTCATAGGCGTTGGCGATAGCGTTGACCGGCGCTGCCGCCAGCTCTTCCGGGCTCATGTCGCGCGGCGAGGTGAACGGGTGGTGCATCGCCGCCAGGCCGCCCTCTTCGTCTTCTTCGAACATCGGGAAGTCGACCACCCACAGCGGCGCCCAGCTGTCGAGTTGGGTCAGCCCCAGATCGCGACCCAGCTTCAGGCGCAGCGCGCCCATCGCGTCGGTGACAATCTTGAAACTGTCTGCGCCGAAGAACAGGATGTCGCCGGTCTGCGCGTTGGTGCGCGCCAGGACAGCTTCCAGCACTTCCGCGCTGAGGAATTTGGCGATCGGGCTCTGCACGCCTTCCATGCCGGCGGCGCGGTCGTTGACCTTCAGCCAGGCCAGGCCTTTCGCGCCGTAGATGTTGACGAAAGCGCCGTACTCGTCGATCTGCTTGCGTGTCAGCTGTGCGCCGCCCGGTACGCGGATTGCCGCCACGCGGCCTTTGGCGTCGTTAGCCGGGCCGGAGAACACTTTAAACTCGACGTCTTTGACCAGGTCGGCCACGTCCACCAGCTCCAGCGGGTTACGCAGGTCCGGCTTGTCGGAGCCAAAGCGACGCATCGCTTCGGCGAAGGTCATGACCGGGAAATCGCCCAGATCCACGCCCTTCACGTCCAGCCACAGCTCGCGCGCCAGTTTCTCCATCACTTCACGCACCTGATCGGCGGTCATGAAGGAGGTTTCGACGTCGATCTGGGTGAATTCAGGCTGACGGTCCGCACGCAGGTCTTCGTCACGGAAGCATTTGACGATCTGATAGTAACGATCGAAGCCGGACATCATCAGCAGCTGTTTGAACAGCTGCGGAGACTGTGGCAGCGCGTAGAATTTGCCCTTGTGCACGCGGCTTGGCACCAGGTAATCGCGGGCGCCTTCCGGCGTCGCCTTGGTCAGCATCGGCGTTTCGATATCGAGGAAGCCATGGCTGTCCATGAAGCGGCGTACGAAGCTGGTGATTTTGGCGCGGGTCTTCAGACGCTCAGCCATTTCCGGGCGGCGCAGATCCAGGTAGCGGTATTTCAGGCGCGCTTCTTCACTGTTGACCTGGTTGGAGTCCAGCGGCAGCGGCTCGGAGCGGTTGATGATCTCCAGCGCGTGGGCAAACACTTCCACTTCGCCGGTGGCCATATCTTTATTGATCTGGCTGTCCGGACGCGCACGCACGGTGCCGACGATCTGGATGCAGAACTCATTGCGCAGGTCGTAGGCCTTGTCGAACGCCACTTTCTCGTCCGGATCGAAGAACACCTGCACGATGCCTTCGCGGTCGCGCATATCAATAAAGATCAGGCCGCCGAGATCGCGACGACGATTGACCCAACCACACAGAGTGACTTCCTGGCCCACGTGGGACAGATTCAACTGTCCGCAATATTCAGTACGCATACGCTATCCTTTTACACAGCCGATGCCGCGCCGGGCTACTGCGCCCCTGTCGCGCGGCTGTTATCTGATAAATTCTACTTGTTACCCGGTTTAAAATCCGTCGCATACCACCCGGTGCCCTTAAGCTGGAAGCCGGAGGATGAAATCAACTTGGTCAACGCGGGCTGCCCACACGCCGGGCAGTCTGCCAGCGGCGCATCGGAAAATTTTTGCAATTTCTCTAACCGATGGTTGCAAGCACCACATGCATATTCATAAATCGGCATAGGTCGTTGGATTAAAGAGTGTTGAAAAAAGGGAGTCATTATAAAGGAAATTCATCCGCCCGATAAGTGCGAACACAGCATTGTTACCGCACTAAATGGCGCGTTTTTGCTCGAATCAACACATCGGTTAACAAATTTCCCATTAACCTGCGACAGTTTTTTCACGTAGCCTGATTCTCCCCCGGTTTTGCGCCGAACGCAGCTCGCCCGACGCGCCGAACAGTTTTTATCCACTTCGCAACGAGATGAAATCCATGCTGAAACTTGACGCCCAAACCACCGCTCTGGTGCTGATCGATTTGCAAAATGGCATTCTGCCCTACGCCGGCGGCCCGCACGGCGCCGAGCAGGTGGTGGCGAACGCCGCCCTGCTGGCCGCGCGTTTTCGTCTGCTAGGCGCGCCGGTGCTGTTGGTGCGCGTCGGTTGGTCAGACTCCTTCGCCGAAGCGCTGAAACAACCGGTGGATAAACCGACTCCCGCGCCCGCCGGCGGTTTGCCGGCCAGCTGGTGGGAGTTCCCCGCGCCGCTGGCGGTCTGCGACAGCGATATTCTGATCACCAAGCGCCAATGGGGCGCCTTCTACGGCACCGATCTGGACTTGCAGCTGCGCCGTCGCGGCATCAAGTCTGTGGTGCTGGGCGGTATTTCCACCAATATCGGCGTGGAATCCACCGCCCGCGCCGCCTGGGAACACGGCTATGAGCTGGTGATCGCCGAAGACGTCTGCAGCGCGCAGAACGCGGAAATGCACCGTTTCGCGTTCGAACACATCTTCCCGCGTTTGGCGCGAGTGCGCGACACCGGCGAAATTCTTGCCGCGCTCGACCGGTAACGTTAAGTTGTAGCCTGATAAGCCAAGGATAAGTAAAGGAAGACGACGCCGTGATCTACATCGGACTGCCCCAGTGGCAACATTCAGCCTGGAATCGTATCGGGCTGCGTGACTTGGCGGATTACAGCCGCTACTTCAACTGCGTGGAAGGCAACACCACCTTCTACGCGCTGCCGAAGCTGGACATCGTGCAGCGCTGGCGCGACATGACCGGCGACGATTTTCGCTTCTGCTTCAAATTCCCGTCGGACATCAGCCACAAGGCCGCCCTACGCAACTGCGCCGCCGAGCTGCAGGCGTTTTACCACTGCCTGAGCCCGGTGCATCAACGCATCGGGCAATTGTGGCTGCAGTTGCCCGCCGCCTTCGGCCCCGACGAGCTGCCGCGCATGTGGCAGTTCTTCGAAAGCCTGCCGCAGGAATTCACCTACGGCGTCGAAGTGCGTCATCCGGCATTTTTCGCCAAAGGCGAGGAAGAGCGCGCGTTGAATCAGGGGCTGCATCAGCGCGGCATCAATCGGGTGATCCTCGACAGCCGCCCGGTGCATCACGCCACCCCCCATACCGCCGCCGTGCGCGATGCCCAGCAGAAAAAACCGAAGCTGCCGGTGCACGCTCTGGTCACCGCCGACCAACCGCTGGTGCGCTTTATCGGCGGCGACCAATTGGCCGACAACCTGCGCTGGTTCGAAGCCTGGCAGCAAAAACTGCCGCTGTGGCAGCAACAACATCAACCGTATCTGTTTATTCATACGCCGGACAACGGCGATTCACCCCAGCAAGCGCAAAAAATTTGGCAGCAGCTGCGCCGGGCGATCCCCGATTTGCCTGCGCCGCCGGACTGGCCAGAGCAAGATGCACTGTTTTGACCTATTAATCTGACCAATAACATCAAATATTTCCCCGCGACAGTGAATACAATGACGGCTATGATGCTGGCTGCCAGTTTTGGTTAGGGAACGGAGTTAAAAATGGTAAGCGCGCTTTATGTAGTGCTCGGCGCATTGTTGTTGATCAAACTCTCTTATGACGTAGTCAGATTAAGGATGCAGTACCGCGTAGCCTACGGCGACGGCGGTTTTTACGAATTGCAGACCGCCATCCGCGTGCATGGCAACGCCGTTGAATACATTCCTATCGCTGCCGTATTGCTGGTGATCATGGAGATGAACGGCGCGGAAATTTGGATGATTCACCTTTGCGGCCTGATGCTGATGGCCGGGCGACTGGTGCATTACTACGGTTTGCGCAACCGCGAGGTTCGCTGGCGTCGTTCAGGCATGGCCGCGACCTATATCTCTTTGTTGTTGATGGTTCTGGCAAATATCTTCTATCTGCCCTGGGATCTAATTTTCAGCCTGCATTGATCCCGTTTTATCATCAGGCGGCCGCGCCGCCTGCTTCCGCTCCGCTTTTTTACGCTTTTCTGTTAGACTACGCAGCTTCGAATTCTGAACTGATTTGCCGCTATGCCAAACCGCGATACCCTTTTCTCCGCCCCCATCGCCAAACTGGGCGACTGGACCTTCGACGAACGCGTCGCCGAAGTGTTTCCCGACATGATCCAACGCTCCGTTCCCGGCTATTCCAACATCATCTCGATGATCGGTATGCTAGCCGAACGCTTTGTGCAACCCGACAGCCGGGTGTATGACTTGGGCTGCTCGCTGGGCGCGGCGACGCTGTCGATGCGGCGGAATATCAAGGTGCCTGGCTGCACTATCATCGCCGTCGACAATTCGCCGGCGATGGTGGAACGTTGCCGCCGCCATATCGACGCCTTCCGCGCCGACACGCCGGTCGACATCATCGAAGCCGACATTCGCGACATCGACATCGAAAACGCCTCGATGGTGGTGCTGAACTTTACGCTGCAGTTCCTCGAGCCGGCCGATCGCCTGCGTCTGCTGGAGAAAATCTATCGCGGCCTGCGCCCAGGCGGCGCACTGGTGCTGTCGGAGAAATTCAGCTTTGAAGACGCCGAAGTCGGCGAACTGCTGTTCAACATGCATCACGATTTCAAACGCGCTAACGGGTACAGCGAGCTGGAGATCAGCCAAAAACGCAGCATGCTGGAAAATGTGATGCTCACCGACTCGGTAGAAGCGCACAAAGCGCGACTGCAACAGGCCGGGTTCGAGCATGCCGAAGTGTGGTTCCAGTGCTTCAACTTCGGTTCGCTGATCGCCCTGAAAGCGGGAGA
Source organism: Serratia bockelmannii (assembly GCF_051803255.1). Classification (NCBI taxonomy): domain Bacteria; kingdom Pseudomonadati; phylum Pseudomonadota; class Gammaproteobacteria; order Enterobacterales; family Yersiniaceae; genus Serratia; species Serratia bockelmannii. Next base: position 2,896,430 of record NZ_CP196512.1, read on the forward strand.
GGCGCAATGATCGAGTTCGGTGATTTCTATCAGCATATTGCCAAGAGTCCCCTCAGCCATTGGTTGGATACCCTGCCCGCGCAGCTCAGCGCCTGGCAACGCGAATCGCTGCACGGCAAATTCAAACAGTGGTTCAACTCGGTAGAACATTTGCCGACGCTGACCCCAACCCGCCTCGATCTGCTGCACGGCGTGCGCGCCGAAATGGAGCCCGGCCTGTCGCCGGGCCAGCTCGAAGGCATCGAGAAAATGCTGCGCACCCTGATGCCGTGGCGTAAAGGGCCGTTCTCGCTGTATGGCATCGATATCGATACCGAATGGCATTCCGACTGGAAGTGGGATCGCGTGCTGCCGCACATTTCTCCGCTGGCCGGCCGCACCATTCTCGACGTTGGCTGCGGCAGTGGTTATCACCTGTGGCGCATGATCGGCGCCGGTGCCCACTTCGCCGTAGGCATCGATCCCATGCAGCTGTTCCTATGCCAGTTCGAAGCGGTGCGCAAGCTGTTGGGCGGCGATCAGCGCGCCCACCTGCTGCCGCTCGGCATCGAGCAGTTGCCAGATTTGGCGGCGTTCGACACCGTGTTCTCGATGGGGGTGCTGTATCACCGCCGCTCGCCGCTTGATCATCTGTATCAGCTGAAAAATCAGCTGGTGGCTGAAGGTGAACTGGTGCTGGAAACGTTGGTGGTGGAAGGCGATCGCCACCAGGTGCTGGTGCCGGGCGATCGTTATGCGCAGATGCGCAACGTGTATTTCATCCCTTCCGCCGAAGCGCTGAAATGCTGGCTGGAGAAGTGTGGCTTCGTCGACGTGAAGATCGCCGATATGTGCGTCACTAGCCTCGAGGAGCAGCGCCGCACCGACTGGATGACCAGCGAGTCGCTGGCAGAATTCCTCGATCCGAACGATCGCAGCAAAACGGTCGAAGGCTATCCGGCGCCCCTGCGCGCCGTACTGACCGCCAAAAAACCCTAGTACTCGCTAATCGGGCCGGCCTGCGCCGGCCCGAATTCACCCGTTACTGACATCGACAATTCGCAGCTCATAGACCATCGTCGCGTTCGGCGGGATCTGCGGCGCATAGCCGGTTTCACCGTACGCCAACGCCGGCGGCACCACCATCGTCAGCGAGCCGTGATTTTTCAGGTGGCCGATCGCCTCGCGGAACAACGGCGGATAGGCGGAGAGCGGCTGGGACATCACCTTCCCACTGCGATCCATATCCTGAATCACGCGACCGTCGGTTAAACTTTCTTTCACCACGATGTCCACCCGCGCGTTTTCCTTAATGGCCTCATCACCCGCATAATCGATGCGATACCAGAAACCGGCAGGCGACTTCTGCGTACCCTTCTTCTTTTTAAACTCGGCGACGAACGCCTCACCCTTGCTGGTCTGCGTCTTCGCCGCCTGGTTTCTGGCGTCATTTACCGCTTTTTCCGACTCCGCCAGTGCGCTGGTCAACTGCGCATCGCTCAACTGGTAATGGCCGCTGAAGGTATCGATCACGCCCGCCAGCAGCACGGTTTTGTCGGGCGTGATACCCCAATTTTTACGTTCCGCCAGCATCGTTTGAATATCGCGCCCCAAAGCGACACCGGCGGCGTAGCTCTGTTGCTCCGGCTTTTTCTTGAGCGTCTGACTCTCCGGCAGCCATTTAGCCCGCGATCTCAGCCCATCCAGTTCCTCGCGCAAGGCTTGCTGTGCCTGTTGCGCGGCCGCCAGCTCCGTCGCCGTTTTATCCGCCTGTTGCGCCGCTTTATTCCGTAGCTGCACTGTCTGCGCGTTTTCCGTCGTCAGCGCCGCCAGACGCTGTTCCAGCGCCTTAGCCTGCTCGGTTTGCGTTTTGTTTTTTCCCTGCAGCGTTGCCAACTGCTGCTGAAGTTCACCCGTCGCTTTGGCGGCCTCGGCCTTTTGCTGTGCCAGCGCCATCTTCAGGTTTTGCTCTTGTTGCTCAGCCTGTTGGCGTTGACCATCACGCTCTTTCTGCAGCTGAGTCAGCTGCTGCTGAAGTTCAGCCGCAGCCTTGGCGGCTTCGACCTTTTGCTGCGCCATCGCCGTCTTCAGGCTTTTTTCTTGCTGCTCGGCCTGTTGGCGTACGATATCCCTCTCTTTTTGCACCTGCGCCAGCTGCTGTTGAAGTTCACCCGCAGCCTTGGCGGCTTCCGCCTTTTGCTGCGCCAGCGCCGTCTTCAGGCTTTTTTCTTGCCGCTCGGCCTGTTGGCGTACGATATCCCTCTCTTTTTGCACCTGCGCCAGCTGCTGCTGAAGTTCACCCGCAGCCTTGGCGGTTTCGGCCTTTTGCTGCGCCAGCGCCGTCTTCAGGCTTTGCTCTTGCTGCCCCCCCTGCTGCCGTTGATCCACCTGCTCTTTTTGCAGTTTCGCCAGCTGCTGCTGCAGTTCGCCCGTCAGCCTGGCAGCCTCGGCCTTCTGCTGTTCCAGCTCAGCGGCGGCCGCTTTTTTATCCTGCTCATAACGTTGGCGCGCTTTATCGTGGGCGGTCTGCACCGCGGCCAATTTCTCCTGCCAGGCGTTATCCGCCTGGCCAGGCAGCACCGCCAGCCGTTGTTCCAGCAAGGCAATACGCCGATCGCGCTCCGCGGTTTGTTGCTTTTGCCGCGCTAACGCCGCTTGCGTTTCGGCGATCTGCGCCTGAGCCTTACGCTCCTGCGGCGTCAGGTTCAGCGCCTGCCGCACGCCGCTGGCGAAGTTGCTCAACGCGCTCAGATCGGGTGCCGGTGACGGTTTGTCGGCAGCCGTCAGGGTGGACGCGACGCGCAACGCGGTCAGCTCCTGCTGCAGTGATTGAATTACCGCCTGCTGTTGCTCCAATCGGGCCTCTTTCTCGCGCAGCGCCTTTTGCCACTGCGCCAGCTGCTTCTTATGCGCCGCCGTCTCACGCGTTTGAACCGGCCGGGATGCTGACTTTTGTGGGGCCTGGGATTGAGTGACTGCGGTATCCGCTGCCGGTGCATCTTGCCGCTGATAGCGCTCGGCAAACTGCAATAACGCCGGCACGTCGTCATCCGCAGCGACCACCGCCGGCGCAAACGCCAACGCTATCATCAGGCTCAGTAGCGCCTTTCTCGCACGGAGAGTCATTGGGCGCGTTCTCCGCGCTCAGCCAGGCCGGTCATCATGGCAGAACTGATGTCTGCGCACAGACGGCTGGTGCGATAACGATACAGGGCGTCAACGGTTTCCTGCGTGCCCGTGTTGACCCGCTGGCGTACCCCGGCATACTGCGCCGCGCCGCCCATCAAAGTATCGAACTCGCGTTTGAATTTTTGGTATTTTTCGTTATCCATACCGCGCATGGCATCCAGCTCGCGCTGGCACTGCTGCATGCGCTCAGCTTCACGCTGCCGTTTGTCTTGCTCGGCAACTTCTTCCGCGCTGGGCGGCTTACTTAATGTAGAAACAGGCCGCTTGGCGGTCTGGCAGCCGGTCAGGGCCAACGTCAGCAAAAGCGCAGCGGTTAAACAGTGTGCCGTTCGGGTCATTATCGTTATCTCCTTGTAAAGTCCGCCGTCGGCGTGCTCTGTGGCTGCGCCGACGGCTCTCCTCAATTGATGCTGTGATGTTCCGGCCATAAAACCGGCGGTGAGCAGGTATAAAATGCAGACGCGATAATGAGCGGCAGAGCGCAAATCATTCACCACGCAAATAAATACCAAAAAATCATTTAATATCATGATATTTAAAGGATTTTAACTCACAAATTTATCAGCAGGGCATAGCGAGCGCAAGAAGAGATGGGGCCGCCGACCGAATAACAGCGTTGAAACGGTGCTGCGTCTTTACAAGGTACCAGGCCAATCCATGCTCCACTTTCCGCGGCCTGAACTTCACGCTGTATCAGCACCCAGCAAACCTCATCGACTTTTTGAAACGTCCAGCCTGATTGAGAATAGTGTTGCCAACCAACAGGAGAAATTTCATGAACAATATGATTAGTGTTAATAACATCAGTGAATTGCGTAATCTGACGCCAGTTACAGATGACCAGATTGTCTTTTTAGTTTCTCACACCGCTGGACACTTCACCGGAGGCGGCGAATTCTATTATGCGAAAACGGATACAACCAGTGCGGACAATAACGGTACCGTGGTGGTTACAACGGGAGGAGCGCGCTGGAAACGACTGGATCAGAAACTGACTTTCGATCACTTCGGTGCCGATCCTAGTGGCACTTCCGCCTCTGACGCAGCAATCAGCGCGACATTAAACTATGCCGCGAGTTTAAAAAACAAAGTGGTCTATGCTTCGGAAAATGCTCAATATCTGCTGACCAGCACTCAACCTATCAACGTCGCAAATGGCGTCACAGTCAGAGGATCCCGCCGCGGTATTGCTCAAGGCCCTGCAAGTCTTACAAACAATGGCCCTAATCGGGCAGGCCTTGCTGACGATAGTGCTTTCATCATCAAAAAGCCGGCAGGTACGGTTTGTTTCGCCTGCGATAAGAACGTTGTCTTTGATGGGTGGTCGTTCCTCTATCCAGATCAGAAATATACTGCCACCCAGCCGGAGGCGTTTGTTCCATACGGAGCCACCATTACCGCAACCGGCGCTCTGTCAGTCGCCAACTGCCGTTATGTAGGCGCCTATGATTTTGTTGAAGCTCGTGGAGAAGCCAACAGCTTTGAGAATATCTACGGTTGGGCAGTACGCTGCGACTACAGGGTTTATGAAAGCAGGGACATCAACAGATTTACCAATGTTCACGTCAATGCCAACGTCGTGCGCCCGACAGAAAACGCGGTGACTGCCTCTATCGCCGTAGCCGGTTCTTGTGCTTTCAATCTCGATCGCCACGACAATACGTTTATGGTGAATGTATTCTCTTATGGCAAAAAGATCTTTATCAAAACTACAACACAAGGAACCTCCTATTTAGGCGGCCTTAGCCTGAGCAATTTCATGGCAGACAGAAATGGTACCGGAATTGATATCGACTCGGATTCCTCCGCCAATATTCAAATCGCCAACGGTTCTTATATTAATGACTATGGTGATACCGTTGGAGGGTTCCTGGTATTAAGAAAGTCTACTGGCCAATCAAATATCACCCCAGTGCAAATCAGCAATGTTAACTTCGCTACCGCTAATGGACCGAAGGGTTCACTCTCCCCTCAGGCCATTCGCTTCGAAGCGAACGGCGGGTATCAACTTTCATTCAGCAACACCGTCATGCCAATGTGGACGAACGGCAGTCTGAACAATGAAGCGGGTTACAACATTCTTAGAGGCACACTGAGCATTGCGCAACGCAGCTATCAGCTACATGCGGCTCCGCTAAATTGTTTGACGAACAGCAACATGATCGCCATCGGTGCTGACAAACAGCCTGTTGGCTGGTTTATTGACGGGAATCTGACGGCGGATAGCAATATCCTGACCGCCAATGGAGACAACCCGGCTTATAAAGGTTTGGGTCAACGTATTCATCGGAGCATGGGATTGAGAACATTCTGGGCCATCGCATCCTCTATCGGCGATCAATCTACCGCGCAAGCTTCGACTGGCATTTGGGCCCGCTCGTACAACGATAATTATACCGACACTGTCGAGAGCAATGAAGCGATTCCCTGGATACGCATCGGCAACCTCTACTACGCGCGTTTTGTCATGAACAACAATCGCACTATCCACGATATCCTGGTCAATCCCGGAAGTGGCAATAATGCGGTGCGCGTTTTAAACTGCGGCATTACTCCGGGCGAAGTCTTCAACTTCTCGCCCGATGCACAGCACTAATCATCCGCAAAATAAAAAAAGCCCCGGCAAAACGCCGGGGCCTGGTACTTGCGTGATCGCCGAGGGCTCGGTGACACGCAAAGGGGTCTTACGGCCCGGAAACCGGTTATCAAACACGGTTAGCTGCGTGTTTATGCGCTTTGCGCCAGGGGATCAACCAAGGCCAGCGCGTTTTTCATCGCCTCCACCATTTCGCCATCCACGCAATAATGGCTAAATTCGTCAAACTCGTTATCGGAGCACATGGTGACACCCGCCTTGCGATAACGCATGGTCGACGGCGCTAGATGGCCGGAAGAGCTGTGCAGTTCATGCAGGCCGATATCGACGAACTTGTGCAGATTGCTGAGGCGCACACCGGCACCCGCCATGATCACCGGGCCCTGGCTGGCCTGACGCAAATCACGCAGCAACGGCAGGCCAAGTTCGGCGCTCTGCTGTTGGCCGGAGGTCAGAATGCGCGCCACGCCCAGCTCAGTCAGTTGCTCCAGCGCCACCATCGGATTCTGGCACATGTCGAACGCGCGGTGGAACGTCACCGCCATCCCCTCGCACAGCCTCATCACTTCGCGCATGCGCGGCAGATCGATGTGCCCTTCTTCGTCCAACATGCCTACCACTACGCCGGGGAATCCCATCTCGCGGATGTGGCGGATATCTTGCTTGATCACCTCGAAATCCACCGCGCCGTAGCAAAAATCGCCACCGCGAGGGCGAACGATCGGATGCACCGGGATCGCAACCCGCTCGCGCGCCAGACGCAGCGTGCCATAGCTCGGCGTCAATCCCCCTTCGCTCTGGCTGGCGCACAACTCGATGCGATCGGCGCCCGCCCGTTCGGCCGTCAGCGCACAGTCGACGCTAAAGCAACAAACTTCCAGTTTTATCATTGTCACCCCCAGATAACGGCCAACATACGGCGGCAATTGTTCATTTCTTCATTTCTCACGTAGGCTCATGCATAGGCATAAACCGGTTCAGGGTTGTAACTATGGCATTCAATTTTGATCAATGGGTAGACCGCAGTCACAGTGACAGCGTTAAGTGGGATAAATATCGCGGCCGCGACATCCTCCCGCTTTGGGTCGCCGACAGCGATTTCGCCTCGTCGCCGGCGGTGATAGAAGCCTTGCAGCGGCGCGTAGCGCACGGCGTATTCGGCTACACCCACCCATCCCCTGATCTTCTTGAGGTTTTTATCCGCCGCATGGTAGAGCGCTACGGTTGGCACATCAAGCCTGAATGGATCATTTTCTTGCCTGGGTTGGTGTGCGGCCTGAACCTGTGCGTGCGCGCCTGCACCGAAGAACATCAGAGCACGCTGGCTCCCTCTCCCATTTATCCGCCGTTTCGCAAAGCGGCCAAATTCGCGGGGCGTAAACACCTCTCGGTGCCGCTAACGGCGGCAAACCAACGTTGGGTGCTGGATTTTTCCGCGCTGCATGGGCAGCTCAGCGGCAACGAGAAGCTCCTGTTGCTGTGCAACCCGCAAAATCCCGGAGGCACCGTTTATCGCCGGGATGAACTGTTGCAGCACCATCAGTTCGCTCTCGAGCACGATTTAATCGTCTGCTCCGATGAAATCCACTGCGAGCTGCTACTTGAACCCGGCGTGCGACACATCCCTTTCGCCACCCTGAATGAAGATGCGGCCCAACGCAGCGTGACGCTGATGTCACCGTCAAAGACATTCAATCTCGCCGGGCTCGGCGCCTCGATGGCGATCGTCCCCAACGAAACGTTGAGACAAAAGCTGAAACGCGCACGCAGCGGCATTGTCCCGGAGGTTAATCTGCTGGCGCTGGTCGCCGCCCAGGCGGCCTATCAATACGGGCAACCCTGGCTGGATGAGCAGTTAATTTATCTGCGCGCCAATCGCGATCGGTTGACAGAGCGCATCAACGCTATGCCGGGATTGACGTTGTTACCGATCGAAGCCACCTATTTGGCCTGGATCGACTGCAGCGCTTTGCCGGTGGATAACCCGCATCAGTTCTTCGAGCGCGCAGGCGTTGGGTTAAGCGCCGGTTTGGATTTCGGCGATCGGCGCTTTGTACGGCTGAACTTCGGTTGCCGGCGGGCCCTGCTCGATGAAGCGCTCGATCGCATGGCGCAAGCCTGTGCGGCACTGGCTGGCTAGCCTTGTTCGCTGGCGACGATGTCTCTAATGGAATAAGGATGAAACTTGATCGTAACCGTTCCATCGGTGATGGCCAGCGTCGGGTTCGGCAGCCGTTCGCCTTCGCCTTTTGGCGAACTTTGCTTCAGCTTGATCCCCGGCGCCAACAACGCTTCATCAGCAAGGTGACTCAACGCCCGTGCATGCAGCGTCTGCGGATCGCCGCTGAGCACCAATTCGACATGTTCCCACCCTTCATGCGGATAACGTTTCTCCCCGGGGTACGGCAGCTCGACGCAATCTATGCGCCACGGCCCCACGGCCAGCGGCTGCTGTAAATCAAACAAACAGATAGGCCGCCCGTTGATCATCGATTCGGACAGCAGTGTCCCACACTGCATCAATCCCTGGCGCCAGCGTTCGGCGGTAGCGTTCTGGTGACAACGCAGGGAGATGTGATCGGCGATAAAGGCAGACAGATCAAGCCGCAATCTGGCGGCAAATTGTTGCAACGCCTGCTCGAAACGCGGCAGGTCGAGCTTCAGATCGTCAAGCTCGGCAATGGCCTGCAAGGGAGTGGTCATAGGAACCTCAAAACAACGGAGCACAAAGTTAGACGCCGTAATTTACACGGTGGTGACAGCGCTCGCCAGCGTTGAGAGGGTTTTCAGCAGTCATTCAGAATGATTTTCGGTTGCGTGCGGAGAGAGCAAAAAACCAACTTTTTATTAAGAAGGCAGTTTATTAAGTCAACAGAAAAATAAAAATTAAGAATTTTCGCAAGCCATTATAACCCATCATCATGACGTTATGATTTAAGTTATTTTTCACAAAACCATTCGTGATTCGCGGGTTAAACCGATTGAATCGCTTCACTTAATCACACTTTAGCCACTTATCAAATCCATAAAAAAACAACAATCAACCCATTGTAAACAAAGACAATAAAATTAGAATAATTAATAAAAAACTAAGGATTATCTTAATTTTAATCTAGGCAATTGATTCACCAACGCAACTCAGCTACTTTGGAGAAAATTTAAATTCGAGATGACCATTATGTTATTGCTGACGATATCCTTGGTGTTGATAATTATCGCCGTATACGCCATCTACCGTCATTTTAAATCACGCAGTACCAACACGCTGGATGCCAGGCGTCACAATAAAAAGCGTTAGCCTCATAACTTTCCCCTCCGTACATTCTGGTCAGGTCATTCTGCTTTTCACCTTCAGGCATTCTACGCGCCGCACCCGACAACTGTTTCATCGCAGCGGCCGCGCCAACTGCTGACGGGCTCCGTCAGATCGGTTACAATTGCAGGCTGTTTTGTGGAGGTCGCCCGTCGCGCCCGCCACCGTTGAATCCCGCAGGGGCTGGCTTCAGCTCCTCGTTCGTCATTAAGGTAACCCGGTGAATATTCAGGTTCTTCTTTCAGATAAAGTCAGCCAGGCGCTGATCGCCGCTGGTGCGCCAGCCGATTGCGAAGCGCAGGTCCGCCCTTCCGCCAAGGCGCAGTTTGGTGATTACCAGGCCAACGGCGTGATGTCAGTCGCCAAAAAGCTGGGCATGCCACCCCGTCAGCTGGCGGAAAAAGTGGTGCAACTGCTGGATCTCGGCGATGTCGCCAGTAAAGTGGAAATCGCCGGTCCCGGCTTTATCAACATTTTCCTGAACAGCGACTGGGTCGCCCGCCAGGCCGACCAGGTGCTGAATGCACCGAAGCTGGGCATTGCCCCGGTTGAACCGCAAACCATCGTTATCGACTACTCTGCGCCGAACGTGGCGAAAGAGATGCACGTCGGCCATCTGCGCTCCACCATCATCGGCGACGCCGCGGCACGTACCCAGGAGTTTCTGGGCCACAAAGTGATCCGCGCCAACCACGTCGGCGACTGGGGCACCCAGTTCGGCATGCTGATTGCCTACCTGGAAAAAATGCAGAATGAAAACGCCAGCGATATGGGCCTGTCCGATCTCGAGCAGTTTTACCGCGAAGCCAAGAAACATTACGACGAAGACGCCGAGTTCGCCGAGCGCGCGCGCGCTTACGTCGTGAAGCTACAGGGCGGCGATCAGTACTGCCTGAAAATGTGGCGCAAGCTGGTCGACATCACCATGGCGCAAAACCAGCTGACCTATAACCGCCTGAACGTCACGCTGACCGAAGACGACGTGATGGGCGAAAGCCTGTATAACGCGATGCTGCCGGGCATCGTCGCCGATCTGAAAGCCAAAGGGCTGGCGGTGGAAAGCGAAGGCGCCACCGTGGTGTTCCTCGACGAATACAAGAACAAGGACGGCGACCCGATGGGCGTCATCATCCAGAAAAAGGATGGCGGCTACCTCTACACCACCACCGATATCGCCTGCGCCAAATATCGCTACGAGACCCTGGGCGCCAACCGCGTGCTGTATTACATCGACTCCCGCCAGCATCAGCACCTGATGCAGGCCTGGACCATCGTGCGCAAAGCCGGTTACGTGCCTGAGTCCGTCTCGCTGGAACACCACATGTTCGGCATGATGCTGGGCAAAGACGGCAAGCCGTTCAAAACCCGCTCAGGCGGCACCGTGAAGCTCTCCGATCTGCTGGATGAGGCCATCGAACGCGCCGAACAGCTGATCGCCGGCAAAAACCCGGACATGCCGGAAGAGGAAATGAAGACCGTGGCCCGCGTGGTCGGCATCGGCGCGGTGAAATACGCCGATCTGTCGAAAAGCCGCACCACCGACTATGTTTTCGACTGGGATAACATGCTGGCCTTCGAAGGCAATACCGCGCCTTATATGCAATACGCCTATACCCGCGTGGCATCGGTATTCAAACGCGCCGGGATCGACGAAAGCAGCCTGACGCTGCCGCTGACACTGACCGAAGAGCGTGAAATTGCACTGGCCACTCGCCTGCTGCAGTTCGAAGAGGTGCTCACTACCGTTGCACGTGAAGGCACGCCGCACGTCATGTGCAGCTACCTGTACGATCTGGCGGGCTTGTTCTCCGGTTTCTACGAGCACTGCCAGATCCTCAACGCCGACAGCGAAGAAGCGCGTCAGAGCCGCCTGAAGCTGGCGCTGCTGACCTCTAAAACGCTGAAAACGGGTCTGGACACGCTCGGCATCGAAACCGTCGAACGTATGTAAACCGCACTGCGCGGAAAGCAAAAAGGTCGCCAAGGCGACCTTTTTTTATTCTTGCATTCGGCTCAGGCGACGCGGCGCGCAAAATCACGCGGGCGGAAACCCAACCCGGCCAGCACGCCGAAGTAGGCCACCACGCCGGCCACGACCACCGCCGCCAAGCGCAGCAAACGCTCCAGCATATTGCCCTGATCCCAGGCCGGCATCAGCCACATCACACCAATCAGCACCGCCGACATCACCAGCACGGCGATCACCAGCTTGGTGAGGAACAGTGCCCAACCCGGCTGTGGCTGGAAGATCTTCTGCTTGCGCAGCTGCCAATACAACAACGTGGCGTTCAGGCAGGCCGCCAAACCGATCGACAGCGCCAGACCGGCATGCTTAAGCGGACCAATAAACGCCAGGTTCATCACCTGTGTCATGATGAGCGTGATGATGGCGATCTTGACCGGCGTTTTAATGTCCTGCCGCGAATAGAAGCCTGGCGCCAACACTTTAACCACGATCAGCCCCATCAGCCCTACCGAGTACGCCACCAACGCGCGTTGCGTCATCGCTGCGTCAAAGGCGCTGAACTTGCCGTACTGGAATAACGAGACGGTCAACGGCTTGGCCAAAATACCCAGCGCGATGGCGCTCGGCAACGCCAGCAGGAAGCACAGGCGCAGCCCCCAATCCATCAGGCGCGAATACTCGTCGTGGTTGCCGCTTGAGAAGCTTTTGGCCAGCGACGGCAGCAGGATGGTGCCCAACGCCACGCCCAACACGCCGGACGGAAACTCCATCAGGCGGTCAGCGTAGTACATCCAGGACACCGAGCCGGACACCAGGAACGAAGCGAAAATGGTGTTGATGATCAGCGAGATTTGGCTGACCGACACCCCGAGGATCGCCGGCCCCATCTGGCGCATCACGCGCCAGACCCCGGCATCACCCAGTTTGAGGCGCGGCAATACCAGCATGCCGATCTTGCGCAGGTGCGGCAGCTGATAACCCAGCTGCAGCACGCCGCCCACCACCACCGCCCAGGCCAGCGCCAGCACCGGCGGGTGGAAATACGGGGCGGCGAACAGCGCGAAGCCGATCATGCTGACGTTAAGCAACGTGGGGGCAAAGGCCGGGATCGAGAAGCGGTTCCAGGTATTGAGAATAGCCCCCACCAGCGACGCCAGTGAGATCAACAAAATGTAGGGGAACGTGATGCGCAGCAGCGCCGAGGTCAACGCAAATTTGTCGGGCGTGTCGGTAAAGCCCGGCGCAGTAATGTAGATCACCCAGGGCGCGGCCAGCATCCCCAACACCGTCACCACCGCCAGCACCAGCGTCAACAGCCCGGAGACATAGGCGATAAAGGTGCGCGTCGCTTCTTCACCCTGCTGGCTCTTGTATTCGGCCAGGATCGGCACGAAGGCCTGCGAAAACGCGCCTTCGGCAAAGATACGGCGCAGCAGATTAGGGAGTTTGAACGCCACGAAGAAGGCGTCCGTTGCCATGCCGGCCCCGAACACGCGCGCGACGATCGCATCGCGGGCAAAGCCCAACACCCGCGAAAACATCGTCATCGAGCTGACGGCAGCCAAGGATTTGAGTAGGTTCATGTGGTTGTCTGATAGGTACCGTAAATATCAACGCCTGCAACAGCAGGCGTCAGTGAAACAATCGGCTCAGTTTACGCATCCGGAAAAGAATAGCTACCGCCATATGTTACATAGAGTTATCCCGCAGCAAACGCTCGACCACCCGCTGGGCGACCAGCGCCTGTTCGCCGCCGGTTTCCGGCGCGCTCTGGTTGGCGACGGCATCAAGGAAATGCCGTACCGCCCCGTCGAAGCCGCGTTGCACCAGCGTGCTTTGCCAACCCGGCACCGGCTGTTCCAACTCACCCTGTACATCTTCACGCAGCCAGTGGCGCATATCGGTCAACTGATACAGCGCGCCGTCGGTCACCGCCTGCACGCTTTCGCGCTGGCTGCCGCCGCGGCGATGCATACTGGTCGTCACCTGCGTGTCGCCGCAGGCGAAGTGGTGCTCGGCGTACAGCATTTCGCCTGCGGCGTTGGCCCGTAAGCTGCCGCTCAACAGTTGCTCGCGTCCGCCCGCCAGCCACAGCGCCGTGTCTACCACGTGCAGGTAATCATCCAATAGGGTAAAACGCAGATCGTGCGGGCCGACGCTGTCCGCCCGATGTTTATCCATACGGATAGAGGCCGGCTGGTTCATTTCCAGCTTGAGCTGCCGGTAAAGCGGCGCGAAACGGCGGTTAAACCCCACCATCAGCGTTTTGCCTCGCCGCTCGGCCAACTCGAGCAGCTGCTCGCCCTGCTCCAGCGTTTCCGCCAGCGGCTTATCGACGTAAACGTGCACGCCGCGGTTTAGCAGCTCGCCAATGACCGAAAAATGGCTGGCGGTGCTGCTGTGGACAAATACGGCGTCGCACTGTTCGGCCAGGCTGTCCAGCCGGGAGAAACAGGCCATGCGGTAGCTGTCGCACAGCGGCTGCGCTTTTTGCTGATTGGGCGAAAAACCGCCCACCAGCGTCCAATCCGCCGCTTGGCCGAGGATTGGCAGGTAAGCCTTCTGCGCGATACTGCCCAATCCCACCACGCCTACTCGTAATTTAGTCATTCGCATCCCTCGCCAACAGGTGTTGCAGCTGCCGTTTCAGCTCCGCCACTTCGTTTTCCAATGCGCTGACCCTGGCGCTCAGTTCGCTGTCTTCCTCGAATTCGAACGCCGCCGGCGGCGCTTCATCAATCTGGCCGCTGAACAGATGCATGAACCGGCTTTCGCGCTTGCCCGGCTCACGAGCCAGGCGCACCACGAACGGGCCATCTTCCCGCGTGGCCAGCTGTTGCAGCACCTGCTCGACCTCGCTGACATCGCTGAACTCGTGCATCCGATTGGTGCGGGTGCGCAGCTCGCCCGGTGTTTGCGCACCGCGCAGCAACAAAGTGGCGATCACCGCCAGTTCGGCGGGTGAAAGTTTCAGCTGGCCAAACTCGGAATTGCAAAACCGCTGCTCGTATTTCACTACCCGATTGCCGAATCCGCTGAGGGTGCGCAGGAAATGTTTGCGCAGCAACAGATCGAGGAGTTGCTGCACCTCACTCTCGCTCAGATCCATCACCGGCTCGCGGTTGGTCTTTTGGTTACAGGCCAGGGTAATGGCGTTAAGCGAAAGCGGGTATTGGTCCGGCGTCGTCACCTGTTTTTCCAACAGGCAGCCGATGACCCGGGCCTCTTTGGCGTTCAATTCATATTTCATCGTTTGGCCTCAACGTGGGGGGAGCCACTCTTTATTGGTGTATGCCGTCAAAACGTGGTCTTGCCACTGGCCATCGATCAGCAGGTAATCCTTGGCGTAACCTTCGCGTTCAAATCCCAGACGCGTCAGCAATGCGCCGCTGCGCTGGTTGTGCGGCATATAGTTGGCCATGATGCGGTGCATGCGCTGTTGGCGCAGCATATAGCGGATGGCGGACTGCAAGGCTTCGAACATCAGCCCTTGCCCCTGCCATTTCTCCCCCAGCGAATAGCCGAGGAAACAGGCGTGAAACGAACCGCGCAACACGTTACTGAAGTTCGCCACACCGCGGACTTCCTGCTCTTCCGGATCGAGCAGGATAAAATAGTAGGCGCTGCCCTGCTTTTGCATTTCAGCGATCATCCCCAGGCGCGCCTGCCAGCCGGACGGATAACAGTGGCTTTCATCGCGCACCGGCTCCCAGGGTTTGAGAAAGGTCCGGTTCTCGGCATAATAGTCCGCCAGACGATAGGCGTCCCGTTCATGCACTAAACGGACCACCATCCGGTCGGTAGTAAGACGTACTTTTGGCGATGCAGAGCGGTAGCCGAACATCATTTCCCCCGCAGTCAAAACGGTTCGATAAGAAGTATTTATTGGGAAGCCGCATGGTTAATTATCCGGCGCCGATCTAATGCCATGACTTTATTTAGCCAATAGCGCCTCAGAACCGCACTTCCCTGCATTCAATATAACCGTAGCCCGCCCCCGAGGTAAAATCCCGGTCGCTCAGTAAATCGCCGAACACACGTTTTACGGCGTTTTTCCGCCCATTTTGCAGTGCAGGTAACACCTTGACGATAAAAAAATATTATCTACTCCGCCCCTGTCGCCGCCCGGCAATTGGGTAGAGAATGGTGGGGTTGCCTTCCCCTCTCTCTTAATTGCTCATGGTGATGCATGTCTCTGGTGTCGCAAGCGCGCAGCTTGGGTAAATATTTTCTGTTGCTCGACAACCTGCTGGTGGTTTTAGGCTTCTTTGTCGTGTTCCCGCTTATTTCGATCCGCTTTGTCGATCAATTAGGGTGGGCGGCGCTGATCGTCGGCATCGCGCTGGGTTTGCGTCAGCTGCTGCAACAAGGGCTCGGCATCTTTGGCGGCGCCATCGCCGATCGCTTCGGCGCCAAGCCGATGATCGTCACCGGCATGCTGCTGCGCGCCGCCGGTTTCGCTACCATGGCGATGGCGGATGAGCCTTGGATCCTGTGGTTCTCCTGCGCGCTGTCCGCCCTCGGCGGCACGTTATTCGATCCGCCGCGCACCGCTTTGGTAATCAAGTTGACCCGCCCGCATGAACGCGGCCGTTTTTTCTCGCTGCTGATGATGCAGGACAGCGCGGGGGCGGTGGTCGGCGCGCTGATCGGCAGTTGGCTGCTGCAGTACGATTTCCACTTTGTCTGCTGGGTTGGGGCGGCGATCTTCGTGCTCGCCGCTGGCTGGAACGCTTGGCTACTGCCGGCTTACCGCATCTCTACCGTGCGTATACCGATGAAGGAAGGCATGTTGCGGGTACTGCGCGATCGCCGCTTCCTCACCTATGTCCTGACGCTGACCGGTTACTATATGCTGGCGGTACAGGTGATGCTGATGCTGCCGATCGTGGTCAACGAAATCGCCGGTTCACCGGCGGCAGTAAAATGGATGTATGCGATTGAAGCGGCGCTGTCATTATCGCTGCTCTATCCGTTGGCGCGTTGGGGAGAAAAACACTTCCGGCTTGAGCAGCGCCTGATGGCGGGCCTGTTGCTAATGACGCTCAGCCTGTTGCCGATTGGCCTCGCCACCAGCCTGCAGGGGGTGTTCACACTGATCTGCTGCTTCTATCTGGGATCGATTATCGCCGAGCCGGCGCGCGAAACGCTAAGCGCTTCGCTGGCGGATCCGCGTGCACGCGGCAGCTATATGGGCTTCAGTCGCCTTGGCCTGGCGCTGGGTGGCGCGTTGGGTTACACCGGCGGCGGCTGGATGTACGATACCGGACGCACGATGAACATGCCGGAACTGCCCTGGTTGCTGCTTGGGGCAGTAGGCTTCGCTACGCTGCTGGCGCTGTACTGGCAGTTCAGCCCACGACGCAGCGCCCCGATGATGCTGCGCGGCGGATAACGCCATAGAAATCCGGCCGAATCGGCAACAGCTGCTATCCTGTTAGTAAAAACACCCACAGGAGCCCGTCGGCATGAGCGAAGAAGCAAAATTACCGCAACTACTCGAACATATGATACTGAACTTGCGCATGATTTATGCGCGTTCCACCCTGGTGGAAAAAGCACTGGCCCACATCCTCGCCGGCGACGCCGGCCTGAAGGACGATATTATCAAGCAGCTGCAGGTCGTCACCGCCGCCAACGAACGTGACAGAATCGACCTCGAAGAAGCTCGCATTCACCTGATCGATGTGCTCAACTCGGTACCGGCCAAGAAATAACGCCCTCTAGCCCGTGCCGGTGCGCGGGCAATATCGCAATAACGCACCATCCAACACACGCACGTCAAGACAGCCTCGATAAGCTGTGGTAACTATTGCTGTTAAAACCTGACAACCCGGAGCAAGCATGAAACTGTTCATTTACGATCATTGCCCATTCTGCGTTAAAGCCCGCATGATTTTCGGCCTGAAACGTTTGCCGATTCGCCTGGTCACGTTGCTCAACGACGATGAGACGACCCCGTTCAACCTGATCGGCAAAAAAATGGTGCCGATTCTGATTAAAGACAACGGTGAAGCGATGCCGGAAAGCCTGGATATCGTACGCTATGTCGATGGGTTGGACGGCAAGCCGGTCCTGACCGGCCGCACCAACCCGGCTATCGCCGAATGGCTGCAGCGGGTCGGCGGTTACAGCGCAAAATTGCTGCTGCCGCGTATTGCGCACGCCGATTTCGAAGAGTTTGCCACCGCCAGTGCGCGCCAGTACTTTATCGATAAAAAACAGGCGTCAATCGGAGATTTCGCCGAACATCTCGCCAACAGCGCCGATCTGATCGCTCAGTTGGAGGCCGATCTGCAAACCCTGTCACCCCTGATCGTCTCCGCTGACGCGGTGAACGGCGAGCTGTCCGAGGACGACATTCATCTGTTCCCGCTGCTACGTTCGTTGTCGATCGTCGCCGGGGTTGCGCTGCCGGATAACGTGGAAGCCTACCGCAACCGCATGGCGCAGCGCAGCGAGGTGCCGTTGCTACTGGATATGGAACAATAACGTTCGAGAGTCACAAAAAGGACATGGCGTACTGATGTTGAAAATGGTGCTCGCCACCGCTCGCGATCGGGCGCGGCTGAAGGAAATTACCTCCGTTCTGATTCGTTATGGTCTGCAAGACGTTCTGCGCTTGCTGGGCCTGGGGGCATTGCTGCGCGGTGTCCGCGGCGAGCCCGCCCTGCAGGACGCACAGACCCTGCCTGAACGGCTGCGGGAGGCGCTCGAGGCGCTGGGCCCCACCTTCGTCAAATTCGGTCAGATCCTGGCCACGCGTTCTGACCTCCTGGATCCGGCCTGGACCGACGAACTGGATCGCCTGCACAGCCAAGCGGCGGTATTGCCATGGGAGACACTGGCGCCGCAGCTCGTTGCCGATCTGGGGGGCGAGCCCGAGCACCTGTTTGCCGAGTTCGATCGCACGCCGCTGGCGGCAGCGTCGATGGCGCAAATTTACCGCGCCCGCTTGCACAGTGGCGAACAGGTGGTGGTGAAAGTGCTGCGGCCCGGCCTGGCGAAAACCATCCACGCCGATCTGCGGCTGCTGGCCTCGCTGGCGGAAACCGTGGAGCAGCAGAGCCCCACGCTGGCACGCTATCGGCCGCGGCAGATGGTCCGAGCGCTGGCGACGGCGCTCAATCACGAGCTGGATTTGACTCACGAAGGGCATAACTGCGATCGCGTCGCCAAGATGTTTGCACGAGAACCCGACGTGGTCGTGCCGAAAATCTATTGGCAATGGTCGTCTCCGCGTCTGTTAGTGCAGGAATACTTGCCCGGTACCGCGCCGGAGAACCCTCAGCAATTGGCGGCGGCAGGCTTTGACGGCCCGCTGCTGGCACAACGCGGCGCCCGCGCCTTTATGAGCATGGTGCTGGAGCATCGGCTGTATCACGCCGATCCCCACCCCGGCAACGTCATGGCGCTGAGCGGCGACCGCGTCGGCTTTATCGACTTCGGCATGGTGGGCCAGCTGTCCGAGCGGCGGCGCAACCAGTTACTTTTGCTGCTGCAAGCCATCGCCGATCGTCAATCAGAAGGCATCGTCAACACGCTGATCGCTTGGTCGGACAGCGAGCCATTGGACCTGATGGATCTGGAGTTGGCGGCGCAAAACTTTCTCGACAAACAGGCCGCCGCCACCCTGACGCTGGGTAAAGCCTTGACCGACCTGCTGGTGATGGCGCGTGAACACCAGCTGGCGCTGCCGCCCGATCTGGTGCTGCTGTTCAAGGCGTTAATCACCGCCGACGGCGTACTGCACCGATTGGATCCGGCCTTCGACATCGTCGCCACGCTCAAGCCGATGCTGCAACAAACGGTGCTGCAGCGCTATGCCCCCGACGCCGTGCGCCAGCGGTTGTTGGCCCTGGGCGGGGAAGCGCTCGACGCCGGAGAGGAGCTGCCGCAAACCCTGCGGTTGTTGGTACGTCGCCTGAAGCGGGGGCAGCTCAATGCCGAGATCAACGTCAAGAACCTCGGCCAATTGAGCAAAGCGCTGGAACGCGCCGCCGTCACGCTGGCTATCGCCATCGTCACCGCCGCTTTTGCTCTGGGCCTGGCGCCTTATCTGATGCATTCTTCGCTGCGGCTGTGGGGCATCCCGCTGTTCCCGCTGTTGGGGAGCGCGGCCTGCGTGGCCGGCGTAATTCTCTTGGCGCTACGATTGCGGCGCTGATGCTTTCGGCGTTATCCGATAGGTCTCACCCGCTTTTGCGCGCACTATCCTTTGCACATCGCCGCCTGTCGTTTTCACGCGCAGGCGGAACGTTTATAATGATTAATCAATTATCTGCAGCACTTTTCGCCAGCAGTCGCAATGAGGCATTAATGAAGAAGATCCTGATGGGCGCAGCCGCCCTGCTGTTCGCCGGCGTATTGGCCGGTTGCAATCAACTGACCCAGTACACCCTGAGCGAGCAGGAAGTGAATGATTACCTGCAGAAACACAACGACTATCAGAAGCAGATCGGCGTGCCCGGCTTGGTGGACGCCAATATCGTGCTGACTCAGCTGCAAAGCCAAATCGGCCGCAGCGAACCGGGTAAAGTTACCCTTTCCGGCGACGCCAAGGTCAATATCACGTCGATTCTCGGCCCGCAGACCGCGGATCTGAAGCTGACGCTGAAGGCGCAGCCGGTTTACGACCGGGCGCAGGGCGCCATTTTCCTGAAGGACATGGAGCTGACTGATTACAGCGTGCAGCCGGAAAAAATGCAGACGGTAATGAAAGCGCTGACGCCGTATCTGAACCAGTCACTGAAGTCTTACTTCGACCAAAAGCCAGCTTATGTGCTAAATCCTGACAACAGCAAAACCGAAGCGCTGGCCAAAAAACTGGCGAAGGGGTTGGAAGTGAAGCCGGGTGAGTTGGTGATCCCGTTCAGCGACTGACCTCGTCTTGATGCATCAAGCCCGCCACCAGGCGGGCTTTTTATTGCAAAACAGTATTACTGCGGCGCGCTGTAGGCGATTTCGCCGGTGTTGCAGTTGAGCGTCACGTTGTAGGTTTTATCTGCCTTGGTACCACGCACCGTCAACGGCACCTGCCATACCTGATCCTTGCCGCTGATGGCATCCGGGCTAACCCAGGCAATCGGCGTTGCGGTACCCAGCAGCTTTTTGTCCGACTCCCAGCGCGTAATGCGGTTCTGCAAGAAGTCGCGCTTGACCTGGGCGGCGATATCCGCCGGCTGCAGGCCTGCACACTGCCCCACCTTGGCAGTGCGTTGCTCGTGATCCTGCGCCCACACCGCAGTTGATGCTCCCATCATGGCCAACAAGGCGATAGCCAAACCCATTTTTTTCATATGTCCTCCCGTTGTGATTAGCGCTATCCGGGCGCCCATCCCTGGCTCACAACAGGGTTTCGGCAAAGAGTTACCGTTTGACGAACTCGATGACAAACAGCGCATCCAGGCCCGGATAGATTTCCTTGATCACCTGCTTCAGTTCGCCGAGCGACATGTTTTCCTGCTGTGCGTGGCGTTCGGTCAGCGCATCCAGGCGCACCGGCGTTACCGACAGCACTTCGATAAAACAGAAAAAGACGCCGTCTTCATTGCGGCTTACGCGCAATACCTCGCCCGGTTCGAAGTGCGACTCACTGGCATCCCGAATGGTGATGGTTTTACGCCCGGCCAGAATGTCTTGCTCAAAGCGGCTGAAGAAAGTTATTTCACGGCTCATTTTAGATCCTTTTTCATCACAACACCGCAACATAAGTCATTATGCTGCTTGCTTTTCTGACGCAGATCCCTCTTTTGGGTTAGATGTCGCTTTTTTCGCTTTGCTTTCCGCCGGTTTTTTGAGGGTTTCCGCCGGCGAAGCGCCACGCAAAATCAGACCCAGCGCGTCCTTATTCTCCGCCAGGAAGAAGCTCAAGCCTTCGCGCTGTTCGTCATCCAGAGTCAGCGGTGCCTGCTGCAGCCACTCCCCGAGATTGTCCGCCAGATCCAGCATTTTGTCGTAGGCGTCGGCTTCTTTCTTGCTCGCGAAAGTCATTTTTTCCTCACCGTTTCTCACCACCACATATTTAACTTCAACCGCCATGCGTGCGTCCTCAAAAACTCAAATTACTGTAATTATGTACAGTATAAATAGATCATGGCGGGAAGGCAAACCGCCGCCCGCCTTCGGCTTATTTCAGCAGCCGCACCTTGCAGCTTTTGCCTTTGATTTTGCCCTGCTGCAACTGTTGCAGCGCCTTGCGCGCGCTGGCTTTGCGGATTGCGACATAGGCATGCACTGGGAACATGTCAATCTTGCCCACTTCCGCCGCCGTCAGCCCGGCATCACCGGTCAGCGCCCCGAGAATATCGCCGGGACGGATCTTCGCCTTGCGGCCGCCGTCGATGCACAGCGTCACCATCTCCGCCTCCAGCGAGCCGTTGGCCGCCCCGCTCAGCTCGGACACCGGCGACCAGTCGACGCTCATCTGCAGATAGTCTTCAATCGCGTGCGCACGCGCCATTTCCTGCGGCGTGCACAGGCTGATCGCCAACCCGCTCATGCCGGCGCGGCCGGTACGGCCAATACGGTGCACATGCACTTCGGGATCGAACGCCAGTTCGTAGTTGACCACCAGCTCCAGCTCTTTAATATCCAGCCCGCGTGCGGCAACGTCGGTCGCCACCAATACTCGGCAACTGCGGTTGGCGAAACGCACCAACACCTGGTCGCGGTCGCGCTGTTCCAGATCGCCATGCAGCGCCAGCGCGCTGATGCCGCGGGCCTCCAGGGCCTCAAGCACCGTCTGACAATCGCGTTTGGTATTGCAGAACACCACGCAGGACGCGGGTTGATGATAGCGAATAGCCGACACCAGGAGCGCCGGGCGCTGATCGCGCGTAGTCTCATAAAAGCGTTGTTCGATGGAGGCCTGCGCTTCTCCATCGTCCACCTCGACGCTCAGCGGCTGGCGTTGAACGCGCGCGCTGATGCGCTCGATGCCTGCCGGGTACGTGGCGGAAAACAGCAGCGTCTGACGTTGCGGCGGCGTATAGCTGATCACATCGTCGATGTCGTCGGCGAACCCCATGTCCAGCATGCGATCGGCCTCATCCAGCACCAGCACCTTCAGCTCGTCCAGCTGCAGCGTTTTCTTGCGCAGGTGTTCCTGGATACGGCCCGGCGTCCCCACCACGATGTGCGGCGCATGCACTAGCGAATCGAGCTGCGGCCCCATCGGCTGACCGCCGCACAGCGTCAGGATCTTGATGTTTTGCGTGAAACGCGCCAGGCGGCGCAGCTCTTTGCTCACCTGATCGGCCAGCTCGCGGGTGGGACAGAGCACCAGCGCCTGCGTGGCGACCTGACCGACGACGATACTGTTCAGCAGACCAATGCCGAAGGCCGCCGTTTTACCGCTGCCGGTTTTCGCCTTGGCGCGCACGTCCCGCCCTTGCAGGATGGCGGGCAACGCGGCGGCCTGTACCGGCGTCATTTCGGCGTACCCCAGTTCGTTGAGGTTGGCCAACTGTTCGGCTGGCAGCGGCAGGGAAGAAAAAGAAACTGTGCTCACGGCGATAACTCTTATATGACGAATGGAATGGCGGCGCGCCCGCAGGTTGGCGCCGAATCAGGGGTAAATGATAACAGAGATGGGCGGCGTTACGGGGTGCGGGCATAAAAAAACCCGCCGGCGGCGGGTTTCTTGGCAACGCAGTCGTTAAATCGCAACGACGTTGGCTGCGGCTGGGCCACGTTGGCTGTCCTGGATGGAGAATTCAACCTGCTGGCCTTCAGCCAGGGTTTTGAACCCATCGCTAACGATAGCGGAAAAATGAACGAAAACGTCTTTAGAACCGTCGGCAGGCGTGATGAAGCCGAAACCTTTGCTTTCGTTGAACCATTTAACGTGACCAGTGATCTTGCTCATTTGTGTTTCCTTTACTTGATAAACCTGCCTTAACGGCACGAGACGCGAAAACCCTGTGATATGTAGGCCTTCTTTCGCCGTCGGTTATTAACGCATAATCGCTCATGCAGGGCAAATATTTCTGTTTGTTATAAAAACAGTCAGTTAGCAACAAACCTGGCGCAGCGGCTGTGAACGCAATCGTTTTCGTATATACTGCCCGCCGATCATCAATCCGCTTACTTTCACCGATCCAGGTACGACACTATGTTAACGATTGGAACCGCCCTGCGCCCTTCCGCCACCCGCGTTATGTTGCTCGGCTCCGGGGAGCTGGGTAAAGAAGTCGCCATTGAATGCCAGCGCCTCGGTCTGGAAGTGATCGCCGTCGATCGCTATCCCGACGCCCCCGCCATGCATATGGCGCACCGCAGCCACGTCATCAATATGCTGGATGGTGACGCGCTGAAAGCCGTTATCGAACAAGAGCGGCCTGACTATATCGTTCCCGAAATCGAAGCGATCGCCACTGCCATGCTGGTCGAGCTTGAACGCCAGGGCCACCGCGTGGTGCCCTGTGCCGAAGCCACCCGCCTGACGATGAACCGTGAAGGCATCCGCCGTCTGGCGGCGGAAGAGCTCGCTCTGCCCACCTCAAGCTACCGCTTTGCCGACAGTGAAATCGCCTTCCGGCAGGCGGTCGAACACATCGGCTACCCGTGCATCGTCAAACCGGTGATGAGCTCCTCCGGCAAAGGCCAAAGCCTGATCCGCACGCCCGAACAGCTGCAAAGCGCCTGGGATTACGCCCAACAGGGTGGTCGTGCCGGTGGTGGCCGGGTGATCGTCGAAGGGCTGGTAAGATTTGATTTTGAAATTACGCTGCTGACCATCAGCGCCGTGGACGGCGTGCATTTCTGCGAGCCGATCGGGCACCGTCAGGAAGACGGAGATTATCGCGAATCCTGGCAGCCTCAGCGTATGTCGGCTACGGCGCTGAGCCGTGCTCAGGCTATCGCGGAGAAGGTGGTGAAGGCCCTGGGTGGCTTCGGCCTGTTCGGCGTGGAGCTGTTCGTCTGCGGCGACGACGTGATCTTCAGCGAAGTGTCGCCACGCCCGCACGATACCGGCATGGTCACAATGATTTCACAGGATCTGTCTGAGTTCGCCCTGCACGTGCGCGCGTTTCTCGGTTTGCCGATCGGCGCTATCCGCCAGTTCGGCCCTTCCGCTTCGGCGGTGATCCTGCCACAGCTCACCAGCACCGATGTGCGCTTCAGCGGATTGGAAAACGCGCTGCGCGGGCACAACCAGCTGCGTCTGTTCGGCAAGCCGGAAATCGCCGGCCAGCGCCGCCTGGGCGTAGCGCTGGCGACGGCGGACACCACGGAACAGGCGGTGGAACAAGCGAAACAGGCCGCCACCGCAGTGGTGGTCAACGGTTGACACTCACGGGGCCGCTTGCGCGGCCCCGATAACATCAATAGTCTTCGTCTTCTTCAGCATCGTCATCCCGCGACGCCTCCGGTGCGGCATCCTGCTGCTCGTCTTCGTCATCGAACAGCACCGCAACCTGAGCGCCCTGATGCTGCTCACGAATTTCCTGCGCAACGCGAGCAATGGCCTCACCGCTGCTCATGCCCTGTTCCATCAGCTGATGGATGCGATCCGCCGCTTCCTGCTGCTCCGCGTGGCTCAGTAATGGCATACCTGCATGCATGTGTCGTTCTCTCCGGCAAAAGGGAGAGCGAGTATACGCGCTAACGCGGCGGATCCCAACGTCTTGTGGCTCAGGCCGGTTGCGAACAGCCGTTATCGCTGCGCCACTGCTTCAGGCGATGCCGCCACAGCATGACATGCCACCCCTGCTTCAGGCCGCGCGTATTGGCGAACATCGCTCTGTCGATGCCGCGCTGATAGAACTCTTCGGTAATCTGACTCTGGGCGGCCGGATCCGGCTCACGACGGATACTGTGACAAATGCCCAACGCCTCACGGGTGATTTGCCAATGGAAAGCGGGACGAATGGCGACAGTGCCCGCATAGCGCCGGTTGAGCCGCTCCAGCATTTCGACGATTTTCATATAGTGACGCTGATACTCTACGTTCGCTTTGCCGGTGCGACGACGGTTACTGATCGACTTGTCGTGCACCCGTTGCCGGTACAGCGGCGTGCTTAAATATTTGACCCGTTTGGCATTAAACATGACCTCCGTCGTCCAGGGAATATCCTGGTGATGCAACCCCGGCTCAAAATAAAGCCGATGCTGGCGAATAAAATCGAGGCGATATATTGCCAGCCATACAACATGAATAAACTTTCGCGACTTCAATGCACGTTCGAACCACTGAACGCCAGTGATAACGTCGGTAGTGCGTAAACGCGCCTCGGGAAAAATCGGCTGTAATTCGTCTTGGCTGGTAAAATAGCGTTCACCATTACATTGCATCACGTCTAATTGGTGTCGTTCTGCCTGTTCCAACAGCGTGGAATACATCTCCGGCGCCAATAAATCGTCGGCGTCCGGAAACGCCACATATTTACCTCGGGCAACGGCGAGCCCGGCATTACGTGCATTAGAAACGCCGGCATTGGCTTGATCGATCACGCGAATATGCGGATGCACCGCCGCGTAACGGTGCGCGATCTCTCCCGAACCGTCGGTGGAACCATCGTTGACGATGATCACCTCCAACCGTTGCTCGCGCTGGGCCAGCAGCGAGACCAGGAACGGCTCCAATAACTCCCCCGCATTGTGCATCGGGACGATGACGCTCAGCATTAACGACATAGGTAGCTCTTCAATAATAATGTAACAAAATGATAATTTTATTTTTTTAAAAAATAGAAACCGCTTCAGCGCACGAGCGAAATAAAACGCGAACCTTCACATTTCCGCCGCAGGCCAAATAAGATTAATCTTGTTTGTCTTTTCATGCTTTCGACAAGAAAAGCGTTCCACAACAAGGAATAACTTTCACAAGACGGCCACCATGAAAAAACACAGGCAAAACCGTTTCGCATCGCCAGCTTAATAACAGCAAGCAACAATAAAAGTATGAAATTAACGAACCTTTTTTATATTTCTCGGGTCTTGCGCCCTCGATGAATAAACGTCCAGTGCATTTGACGTTAAATTTTTAACATATCGAAGTATAATCAATGGCGCAAAAAATGCCTTATCTCAGGTTTATTGAACTGCCGTTTATGTGAACTGTGCTCCATGTCGCGCGTGGCAAAACATGCATGACGTGACCGTCTATGGCACACTAGCCGCCAGATATCGCCGTCCTCACAGCCAGGTTTATTGACGTTCATGAGCGTAACCGCCCCAAACATAAAATCTTTGCCCTACAGCCGCAGTGCCCTGATGACGCTTTTCGCCCCGATTTCAACCCACCCGTGGGCGATGCTGCTGCATTCGGGCTTCGCCGACCATTCGCATAACCGCTTCGACATCCTGGTCGCGCAGCCGTGCGTTACGCTCACCACCCAGGGCGCCAGCACGAAAATAGAAAGTGACGGCGTCACTATTCAGTCGAAGGAAGATCCATTCTCCCTGCTGCAGCAACACCTGGTGGCGCAAGGTTGGCAACCGGCGTTTAACCCGGATCTGCCATTTCAGGGCGGCGCACTGGGGCTGTTCGGCTACGATCTCGGGCGGCGGGTGGAAAGCTTGCCGCAGTTGGCCGCAGCCGACCTCGCCTTGCCGGACATGGCGGTGGGCATTTATGACTGGGCGCTGATCGCCGATCACCGGCTGCAAACCCTGACGCTGCTCAGCTATGGCGACGTGGAACAGCGCTGGTGCTGGCTCAATAGCCAAACCGCGCCGACAGAACGCCCTTTCACGCTGCTGAGCGACTGGCGCGCCAATATGAGCCGGCGGCAATACGGCGAGAAATTCCAACGTATTCAGCGCTACCTGCGCAGCGGTGACTGTTACCAAATTAATCTGGCGCAACGGTTCTCCGCCGACTATCAGGGAGATGAGTGGCAGGCTTTCTGTCGATTGAGCGCCTGCAACCGCGCGCCGTTCTCGGCCTTCCTGCGCCTGCCGCACAACAGCGTACTGAGCGTCTCTCCCGAGCGCTTCCTGTGGCTGGAGCAGCAGCGCATCCAAACCCGCCCGATCAAGGGCACGCTGCCGCGGCTGGCGGACGCGGAACAGGACGCCGCTCAGGCTCGCCGTTTGGCCGATTCCCCCAAGGATCGCGCTGAAAATCTGATGATCGTCGATCTGCTGCGCAACGATATCGGCCGCGTCGCTCAGCCTGGCAGCGTACGGGTGCCGGAACTGTTTGCCGTGGAGCCGTTTCCCGCCGTGCATCACCTGGTGAGCACTATCACCGCAACCCTGCCGGAACAGACCTCGGCGGCCGAACTGCTGCGCGCCTGCTTCCCCGGCGGCTCGATCACCGGCGCGCCCAAGGTGCGGGCGATGGAAATCATCGAAGAGCTGGAGCCGCAGCGCCGCAATGCCTATTGCGGCAGTATCGGTTACCTAAGCGCCTGCGGCACCATGGACACCAATATCACCATCCGCACGCTCGTCACCGAAAACGGCCGCATCCACTGCTCCGCCGGTGGCGGCATCGTGGCGGACAGCCAGGAGCAGGCGGAATACCAGGAGACCTTTGACAAGGTTGGCCGTATTCTGCCGCAGCTTGGGGAGTGTGCCCTGTCGTGATCCCATCGAACACACCGGCCTCACTGCACGCCTTTATCAGCCGTTTTCAACTGCAGCTGCCCCAGGCGGCGCAGATCTCGCACAATGTGCGCCCGGCGGCGGTGCTGATCCCGATCGTCTGCCGCGCAGAGCCGACGCTGCTGTTGACCCGCCGCGCCGACTCGCTGCGCAAACATGCCGGCCAGGTGGCCTTCCCCGGCGGTAAAACCGATGCCGAAGACGGGTCGGCGATCGTCACGGCGCTGCGAGAAGCGCAGGAAGAAGTGGCGATACCACCGCAGGCGGTGACCGTCCTCGGCCAAATGGCGCCGCTCGACAGCAGCACCGGATTTCAGGTCACGCCCATCGTCGGCCTGGTCTCGCCGGATGTGCAGTTCCACGCCAATGAGGGTGAAGTGGCGGACGTGTTCGAGATGCCCTTGAGGGAAGCGCTGACCCTGTCGCGTTACTATCCGCTGGATATTCATCGCGCCGGCCATACGCACCGCATTTACCTCTCCTGGTATCACAGCCAGTTTATCTGGGGGCTGACCGCAGCCATCATTCGGCGTCTGGCGCAGCAGGTCAGTATTTAGCCCATATTACGTGATCTGACTCGCAATCTGGCATGGCCGACGGCCTCCGCTGCCGGTAAAGCGATCGAAATCACTTCATTTGAACGCTTTTTCAACTACCGTTCCGATTGAATGGTTTTAAAAAAACTGTAAACCCTCTCTTAAACCTTACGAAATACCTGTAAAATACCACCGTCCGAGATAAACCACTGTAGAAACAGGGATTAAGCCGGCGGCGTTCAGCACGGAAAGCTGGCGCGATTACCGCTAATGGAGCTTGGGCGAAAGCGGATACCTCGCATAAGGGTTCGCCCCGGGTAATCAGTAAAAAAAGCGACACCACGGATTATTTAATTTCATGCGAAAAAGGCAGCCGAACCCGCACGGCCCTTTTACAATATCGCTGTTCCCTGCGCGGTTTTTAACCGCCGCAGCCATAACAATACGTCTCTTTAAGGAGTTTTAGCGTGATTAGCGTTTTCGACATGTTTAAGATCGGCATCGGCCCGTCCAGCTCTCATACGGTTGGACCGATGAAAGCCGGCAAACAGTTTGTCGACGATCTGGTAAATAAAGGCCTGATGCCTTCTATCACGCGTGTTGCCGTAGACGTTTACGGCTCACTCTCATTGACCGGTAAAGGTCACCATACCGATATCGCCATCATTCTCGGCCTGGCCGGCAACATGCCGGACACCGTCGATATCGATAGCATTCCTGGCTTTATTCGCGATGTAGAACAACGTCAACGCCTGATGCTGGCCAACGGCCTGCATGAAGTCGATTTCCCACGCGACGGCGGCATGGTCTTCCGCAGCGACAACCTGCCGCTGCACGAGAACGGCATGCAAATCCACGCCTTCGCCGGCGATAAAGAAGTGTACAGCAAGACCTATTACTCCATCGGCGGCGGTTTCATCGTCGACGAGGAGAACTTCGGTAAGGACGCCGAGCAAGAGCTGCAAATGCCTTATCCATTCAACTCCGCGCGCGAAATGCTCGACCACTGCCGCGAGACCGGGCTGTCACTGTCCGGCATGGTGATGCAGAACGAACTGGCGCTGCACAGCAAGCAAGAGATCGAAACCTACTTCGGCAACGTCTGGCAAACCATGCGTGCCTGTATCGATCGCGGTCTGAACACCGAAGGCGTGCTGCCGGGGCCGCTGCGCGTACCGCGCCGTGCTTCCGCGTTGCGCCGCATGCTGGTGGCGTCGGACAAACTGTCCAACGATCCGATGAACGTGATCGACTGGGTCAACATGTTCGCACTGGCGGTTAACGAAGAAAACGCCGCCGGCGGCCGCGTCGTCACCGCGCCGACCAACGGTGCCTGCGGCATCGTGCCTGCGGTGCTGGCTTACTACGATCACTTTATCGAGTCCGTCAGCCCGGATATCTACATCCGTTACTTTATGGCAGCGGGCGCCATCGGCGCGTTGTACAAGATGAACGCGTCCATTTCCGGCGCCGAAGTCGGGTGTCAGGGCGAAGTCGGCGTGGCCTGCTCCATGGCGGCCGCAGGCCTGGCTGAACTGCTGGGCGGCAGCCCTGAGCAGGTCTGTGTGGCGGCAGAGATCGGCATGGAACACAACCTGGGTCTGACCTGCGACCCGGTCGCCGGCCAGGTACAGGTGCCGTGCATCGAGCGCAACGCCATCGCCTCGGTCAAGGCGATCAACGCCGCCCGCATGGCTCTGCGCCGCACCAGCGAACCGCGCGTTTCGCTGGATAAGGTGATCGAGACCATGTACGAAACCGGCAAAGACATGAACGCCAAGTACCGAGAAACGTCACGCGGTGGCCTGGCAATCAAGGTGCAATGCGACTGACAGACAACCCCGCCGCCCGGCGGGGTTTTTTATGGGCAATCAATTCATTGACCGCTTTTAGTGACAATGTCACCAGAAAATATCCTGCATTTTTCTCATCGATCCAGCGGTTAGCCTGCAAATTGACCTTCTGTTTTGCCAAATCGAAATAATTTACTGAGTTACCATCAATCTTGTATAACCTCAGGCTAGAATTAGCCGAGCGCAACTTAAGGAGCTGTGGCCTGACTGTGACTCGGAGCTGGATTACCGAACAAGGATTTACCGGATGTTGATGACCCATCTCGCCGCGTCCCAATATCGTTACTACCGTTGGCTGCTGGCCGGAGCGGTGGGCGTGGCTATTCTGTTGGTATCGCTGTATACCCGTTACTATCAAGAGGTCAAAAGCATCGAGCAGAGCCAGCAAACGTTGGCCACCCGCACCGTCGGTAAAATTGACCAGCTGTTGTCCCCCGCGCAGCTGCAGGCGGAACGCAGTATGGACATGCTGGAACAACCCTGCGAGAACGTCTCATCGACCCTGCGCTTTCGCGCCGCGCAAAATCAGGCGCTGCGCGCCATGCTGCTGGTAAAAAATGGCATCATCTACTGCTCCAGTCTGTTTGGCGCCCGACATTATCAGTTGGCTGCAGTGCTGCCGATTTTCGTCAACAGCAACGTCAGGCTGGCGCTGCGCCCTTCGTTGGCGGTGAGCAAAGGACTGCCCACGTTGGTGATGTGGACACCCTCCCCCGGCGATAGAAGCAGCGGCGTGCTGCACGTCTTCAATATCGAGCTGTTATCGAACTTTTTACTCGAACCCCAGGAGCCTTATGTTCAGCGCATGGTGCTGAACGTAGCCGACAGCAGCCTGGAATACGGGCGCCGCGAAATCCTGCGCCGCGACACCCTGACCAACGATCTGCGTTACACCGCCGGTTCCGAGCGTTACCCGTTCTCGATTTCGCTGTTCGGCCCGCAGGTCGGCATGTTGGCGTTTTCCGCACTGCCGCGCCATATCCCGCTGGCGCTGCTGATCAGCCTGCTGGCGGCCTATGTGGTCTACCTGCTCACCGCTAACCGCATGAGCCTGTCTTACCACATTGGCCATGCTATTACCCATCGGGAGTTCCGCGTTTACTGCCAACCGATCATTCACAGCGATACCGGGCGCTGTGCCGGCGTAGAGATGCTGCTGCGTTGGAAAAAGAAGCGGCAGGGGTGGATCTCGCCAGACGTGTTTATTCCGTTGGCCGAGCAGCATGACCTCATCATTCCGCTCACTCGCTATCTAATGAACACCGTGACGGAAAATCTGCAGCTGTTCCCGCCACGACCGTCCTTCTACATCAGCATTAACGTTGCTGCCGAGCATTTTAAAACGCTCAACATCATCGACGATATCCGCCAGATTTGGCTGCCGGCACATCCGATGCCCTCATTGATGCTGGAGCTGACCGAACGCACCGCGCTGTCGGCGATCCAGTATGACCAGATTCGCACGCTGAAAGACATGGGGATCATGCTGGCTATCGACGATTTCGGCACCGGCCACAGCTCGCTGAGCTACCTGAAAAACCTCAGCCCGGACGTGTTGAAGATCGACCGCGGGTTTACCGCGGCCATCGGCACCGACGCGGTCAACGCCACGGTGACCGACACCATCATTACGCTGGCGCAGAGGCTGAAGCTGAAACTGGTGGCAGAGGGGGTCGAAACGGAGGAACAGGCCGACTATCTGCGCTCACGCGAGGTCAATGCCCTGCAGGGGTATTATTTCGCCAAGCCGATGCCGATCCACGTTTTCCCGCTGTGGTTGCAACAGTACGAATCGCGCGTCAGGAAAGCGGAAGAGGATCCGCCGGAGGCCTGAGCCCCCGGCGGGAGGGTTACGACTGCGTCGGCTCGTCAAAGACGACGCGGGTAACACGCACCAATTCGATGCGATAGTCGGAGACCTCGACGATATCGAAACGCAGGTGGTTCAGTTCAATGGTGTCCCCCACCACCGGCATCTGGCCGTAGTGAGCCAACAGCAGCCCCGCCAGGGTGGCGTAGTCTGCGGTTGGGCTGACCAGGTCATCGCAGGCCAGCGCCTGTTCCAGCGAGTGCAAATCGGTTCCCCCCTTCACCAGCCAGCCGTCGCCTTCCGCCACGATATCCGGCGTTTCATCCTCGTCCGGGAACTCACCGGCAATCGCTTCCAGCACGTCCAGCGGCGTCACCAGCCCCTGCACAACGCCAAATTCATTGGTGACCACCACCAGACGCCCTTTGGCGCGGCGCAGCACCGCCAGCAGTTTGATGACGTCCATGGTTTCCGGCACCACGATCGGCGGCGTGCGGGCGGCAAACTCGGCAATATCTTCACCCTGCTCCAGCGCCACCAGCAGATCCTTGGCGCGTACCACGCCGACGATCTCATCCACCGAGTCGCGACACACCGGGAACAGACTGTGTGGCGTATCCAGCAACTGGGCGCGCACCTCCTCGCGGGAGCGCTCGCAGTCGACCCAGGAGATGTCCGTGCGAGGCGTCATCACACTGCGTAATGAACGCGAGGCGAGCGTCAACACGCCGCTGATCATATAACGCTCTTCCGCCGCAAAGGTTTCATCCCTCGGCAAAGCGACCTCATCGTCCGACTGCTGCGCGCGCTGCTGCCCCATCAGGCGCATGATCGCTTCCGCGGTGCGCTCGCGCATCGGCCGACGCGCTTGATGCTTGATGAAGTTGCGACGCGCGATCTGGTTGAACAATTCAATCAGGATCGAGAAGCCGATCGCGGCGTACAGATAGCCTTTCGGAATATGCAAACCGAAGCCTTCGGCGATCAGGCTCAGGCCGATCATCAACAGGAAGCTCAGGCACAGCACCACGATGGTCGGGTGCGCATTGACGAAGTTGGTCAATGGCTTGGATGCCAACAGCATCACCGCCATCGCGATCACCACCGCCGCCATCATTACCGGCAGATCGTTCACCATGCCTACGGCGGTAATCACCGCATCAAGCGAAAACACCGCGTCCAGGATCACGATTTGCACCACCACCGCCCAGAACTTGGCATAACCGCGGTTGGCGCCATCCTGGTGCGTCTGCCCTTCCAGCCGCTCATGCAGCTCCATGGTGGCCTTGAACAGCAGGAATACCCCGCCGAACAGCAGGATAAGATCGCGGCCAGAGAAGCTGAAATCGCCGACGCTGAACAGCGGTGTGGTCAGGGTTACCATCCAGGAGATCACCGACAGCAGGCCCAAACGCATCAGCAACGCCAGCGACAGGCCGATAACGCGCGCCTTATCGCGCTGCTTCGGCGGCAATTTGTCGGCCAAAATGGCGATGAACACCAGGTTGTCGATGCCCAGGACGATTTCCAGCACCACCAGCGTAAGCAACCCCGCCCAAATAGAGGGGTCCATTAAAAATTCCATATCAGACTCCAGAAAAAAGTGGGAATGAGCGCTCGCCGCTCAGACGTGACGATGCCGCCGCTGCATGGGCGCAGTCGACAATAGCAAGGTGACGGGATGGGGTTACCGGGAGATGGCCGAAGGGCCGAACAGCATATACAACGCCAGCAGGTGGCGGGTGAAACCTGGAAAAACAGTAACTTCGGTGACAGTCCATAGGGAGGGCTGAGGCCCTTCACTCCTTAGTGATGAAAGAAGAAATTACTGTATCAGGATTTTTCTGGGGGACAAAGCGGCTTTTTCAACGGCGGTTTAGGGTGGCGCCACACCATATCGTCTGCGACAGCTAAGATTTCTCCGAGCATTCAATAGCGGAGCAGCGTCACAAAAAATATTTTTTCACTCACTAAAATAAATCTCGCGTTCGTGAAGTATCACGCACAGGCATTTGAAACTGCGTGAGAAATGTTAGGCGTGCGTTTCTTTTTTTCTACCATAATGTATCTGAACCGCGGAAGTGACTGCCAAGACGGCGCGGAGAAACGACACACACCGCGTCTGGAGTTCAATGAGGAGGTAGCGAGTGGCAATAGCTATTATCATCGGCACACACGGGGCTGCAGCGGAACAACTGCTGAAAACGGCGGAGATGCTATTGGGCGAGCAGGACAACGTCGCCTTTATAGACTTCGTTCCCGGTGAGAATGCCGAAACGTTAATCGTCAAGTACAACGAAAAAATCAATGGGTTGGATACCAGCGGCGGCGTGCTGTTCCTGGTGGATACCTGGGGCGGCAGCCCGTTCAACGCCGCCAGCCGCATTGCGGTCGACAAAGAAAACTATGAGGTCGTCACCGGGGTCAACATCCCGATGCTGGTGGAAACCTTCATGGCGCGGGACGACAACCCCGCTTTCGATGAACTGGTGGCGCTGGCGTTGGAAACCGGCCGTGAAGGCGTGAAAGCGCTGAAAAAACCGCAGGAAGAACCCGCAAAACCCGCAGCACCCGTCGCCAAAGCCGCTGCCCCTCAGGCGCCGCTGGGGCCGAACGACCACATGAAAATCGGCCTGGCGCGCATCGATGATCGCTTAATCCACGGCCAGGTCGCTACCCGCTGGACCAAAGAGACCAACGTCAGCCGCATTATCGTCGTCAGCGATGAAGTCGCCGCCGACCATGTGCGCAAGACCCTGCTGACCCAGGTTGCCCCGCCGGGCGTCACCGCCCACGTGGTGGACGTGGCGAAGGCCATCCGCGTCTGGAACAACCCGAAATACGCCAACGATCGCGTGATGCTGTTATTCACCAACCCGACCGACGTCTGGCGTTTGGTGGAAGGCGGCGTGGAGATTACATCCGTCAATATCGGCGGCATGGCGTTCCGCCAGGGGAAAACCCAGGTGAACAACGCCGTTTCCGTCGATGAAAAAGATATCGAAGCGTTTAAGAAACTGAACGATCGCGGTATCGAGCTGGAGGTGCGTAAGGTCTCGTCCGACAGCCGGCTAAAAATGATGGACCTGATTAACAAACTCAATTAGTGGCGCCAGCCGCTAATTATTTTACTCAGAGCTTTTTGGTCATAGGAGAAGTGCAATGGAGATCACCACTCTTCAGATTGTGCTGATATTTATCGTTGCCTGTATCGCCGGGATGGGTTCCGTCCTCGACGAGTTCCAGT
This sequence comes from Serratia bockelmannii, assembly GCF_051803255.1. Classification (NCBI taxonomy): domain Bacteria; kingdom Pseudomonadati; phylum Pseudomonadota; class Gammaproteobacteria; order Enterobacterales; family Yersiniaceae; genus Serratia; species Serratia bockelmannii. The sequence continues at coordinate 2,931,476 of NZ_CP196512.1, forward strand.
TCCACCGTCCGCTGGTCGCCTGTACCCTGATCGGCTTTATCCTCGGCGATATGAAAACCGGCATCATCATCGGCGGTACGCTGGAAATGATCGCCCTGGGCTGGATGAACATCGGTGCGGCCGTCGCGCCGGATGCTGCCCTGGCGTCCATCATCTCGACCATTCTGGTCATCGCCGGCGGGCAAAGCGTCGGCGCCGGTATCGCCCTGGCCATTCCGCTGGCGGCGGCCGGCCAGGTATTAACCATCATCGTGCGTACCCTCACCGTGGCGTTCCAGCACGCGGCGGATAGCGCAGCGGAGCGCGGCAGCCTGCGCGCCATTAGCTGGATCCATGTCGGCGCCCTGCTGCTGCAGGCGATGCGTATCGCCATCCCGGCGGTCATCGTCGCCATCTCGGTCGGCACCGCCGGGGTACATGCCTTGCTCAACTCGATCCCGGAAGTGGTCACCAGCGGCCTGAACATCGCCGGCGGCATGATCGTCGTGGTCGGTTACGCAATGGTGATTAACATGATGCGCGCCGGCTACCTGATGCCGTTCTTCTATCTCGGTTTCGTTACCGCCGCCTTCACCAACTTCAACCTGGTGGCGCTCGGCGTCATTGGCGTGGTGATGGCCGTGCTGTATATCCAGCTCAGCCCGAAATACAACAAGTCTCAAGTTGTACAGGCCGGCCCGGCTAACGCGAACGATCTCGATAACGAACTCGACTAGGAATAGGTGAGAGAAATGGTTGATACAACTGCTCAAAAGAAACTCACGCCGGCCGATATTCGCGGCGTATTCCTGCGTTCGAACCTGTTCCAGGGTTCATGGAACTTCGAACGCATGCAGGCGCTGGGTTTTTGCTTCTCGATGGTGCCGGTGATCCGCCGCCTGTATCCGGAAAACAATGACGATCGCAAACAGGCGATCAAGCGTCACCTGGAGTTCTTCAACACCCACCCTTACGTGGCGGCGCCGGTGCTCGGTGTGACCATGGCGATGGAAGAGCAACGCGCCAACGGCGCGCCGATCGATGACGCCGCAATCAACGGCATCAAGGTCGGTTTGATGGGGCCTTTAGCGGGCGTCGGTGACCCGATCTTCTGGGGCACCGTGCGACCGGTGTTCGCCGCGCTTGGGGCGGGCATCGCCATGAGCGGCAGCCTGCTTGGACCGATCCTGTTCTTCGTGCTGTTCAACCTGGTGCGCCTGCTGACCCGCTACTACGGCGTGGCCTACGGTTACCGTAAAGGGGTCGATATCGTCAACGACATGGGCGGCGGCTTCCTGCAGAAACTGACGGAAGGAGCGTCCATTCTCGGCCTGTTTGTCATGGGGGCGCTGGTCAACAAGTGGACGCACGTGAATATCCCGCTGGTGGTGTCCAAGATAACCGACCAGACCGGGCATACCAACGTCACCACGGTGCAGACCATCCTCGACCAGCTGATGCCGGGCCTGGTGCCGTTGCTGCTGACCTTCGCCTGTATGTGGCTGCTGCGCAAGAAAGTCAACGCGCTGTGGATCATCATCGGCTTCTTCGTCATCGGTATCTTTGGCTATTGGATTGGCCTGCTGGGCCTGTAATCGTTCGAAACGGCCGGGGGGCAACCCCCGGCTTTTTTATGGAGCAAGAGATGTCACTGACCGACGCCGTACTGATGCTGTTTATCGCCCTGCTGTTGCTGTATTCGCTGTACGACGAATTCGGCTTGGATCTGCTGAAAGGTAAAACGCGGCTCAAAGTACCGCTTAAACGCCGCCACCGCCTCGACAGCCTGATTTTCGTCGGCCTGATCGCCATTCTGATTTACCGCAATGTCACCGACAACGGTGCGGTATTAACCACCTATCTGCTTATTTCTTTGGCGTTGCTCGCCATCTATATTTCTTATATTCGCGCTCCCAAGATGGTGTTTAAAGCGCACGGTTTTTTCTTCGCCAATGTGTTTGTCGAATATAACCGCATTAAAGCCATGAATTTATCGGAGGACGGCATTCTGGCCGTCGACCTGGAACAGCGCCGGCTGTTGGTTCAGGTGACCCACCTGGACGACCTGGAGAAGATTTACCACTTTTTTGTTGATAATCAATAAATAAAGAAAAATTAACGTTATTTTAGCTCAAACCTTGCGCTGCTTGTGGGTAATTAATCGGCAGCGCAATCTCCTTTCTGACTATTATTTCTGCAACATTGTTACCCCTGGCTACATTATATTCCCGCATGAAATTAGATTAATGAAAACGAGTCTCAATTAAGAACAAACATTGCCATAGAATAAGGTTGTCCGTGGCGGAAATAATATGATATGGTTGCGCCGTCATTGGGGAGTAGCCGGTTTCTGGAGAATAAAAAGCCAGAAACGCCCGTATCAACATACTCGTTTCGCCGTAAGAAACGTGGTGCGGGCAGCCAGGTAAGGTTGGCGAGACCATAGACACGTAACTCCGTCGTTTGGTTGGGGGTGGGTTACGTGTATATGGAGCCACCCGGCCGAGGCTATTTCACATGAACCTTTCAGCAACGCTTATTCTCGCTTTTGGCATGTCCATGGATGCTTTCGCCGCGTCGATCGGCAAAGGTGCCAGCTTGCATCAACCCCGTTTCCGCGAAGCGATCCGCACCGGCCTGATCTTCGGCGTGGTCGAAGCGATCACCCCGCTCATCGGTTGGGCCATCGGCCTGTTCGCCAGTCAATACATCATGGAATGGGACCACTGGGTCGCCTTCTCGCTGCTGTTCATTCTCGGCATGCGCATGATCGTCGAAGGGGTACGTAACAAGCCCGATGAAGAAGAGAAGGTCAAACGTCATGGTTTCTGGTTGCTGGTCGCCACCGCCATCGCCACCAGCCTCGACGCGATGGCCATCGGCGTCGGTCTGGCTTTCCTGCAGGTGAACATCGTGCATACCGCGATGGCCATCGGCTGCGCCACCATGATCATGGCGACGCTAGGCATGATGATCGGCCGCTTTATCGGCCCGCTGCTGGGCAAGCGCGCCGAAATCCTCGGCGGCGTGGTGCTGATCGGTATCGGCGTCAACATTCTGCTGGAGCACCTCGGCTACCTGGCCTGAAGCGCTCGCTTTGAAAAAAACCTGCCGCGGCAGGTTTTTTTGTTTTTGAGTTCAAGGCCCCTTAAGCGCGACGTCGGTACAACGCCAGCACGAAGTCCGTCTCGCACACAAACTCGCCGCTCTCGGCCAACCGCTGTTGCACCTCCGGCGTGGCGCGCCAGGCGAACGGCGTCATCTGCAGCAGATTGGCGGCCTGCGTGCCCGGTAGGGTCATCGTATAGGCCAGCGCCTCTTTGCGCTCGCAGTCGAATCCGGCGAACTGTTCATCCTGTTCGGCATGCAGCTGCACCTGCTGGTACACCTGCTCTTTCAGCTGGTACAGATGACGCGGGCCCGGCGACACCGTCAGCACCACGCCGCCCGGCTTCACTACCCGTGCCAGCTCCTCCGCCTTGCAAGGTGCATAAATGCGCAAGACCGCATCCAACGCCCCATCGGCGAACGGCAAACGGTGACTGGAAGCGACGCAGAACGAGACCGCCGGATAACGTTTAGCGGCGTAGCGGATCGCCACCTTGGCGACATCCAGCCCATTGACCGCCATATTGCGCTCCTGGGCCAGCCTGGCGGCCACCGCGGCAGTGTAATACCCTTCCCCACAGCCTATGTCCAACAACGCGCCAGCATCGGCCGCCAGCGCCAAATCCAGCCACTCGGCCACCTGCTCTTGCAACGGCTGATAATATCCACCGTCGAGAAACGCTCGCCGCGCCTGCATCATTTCCGCGCTGTCTCCCGGCTGCTTCGATCGCTTGTGCTGTACCGGCAGCAGATTGACGTAGCCCTCTTTGGCCTGATCGAACTGATGATTGCCGTCACAACGCCAGTGTTGTGATGAAAAATGCAGCGATTGATGACACAGGGGACATTGATAAGACATGAATGGGCTTCCAGAGAGACAGGGCGCGGCTAGTCTAAAGAAGGCGCCGGTTTGATGCAAGGCGCATCCCCACTCGCTTTCGCCGCCAACAACACCTGGCCAAGCGGGGAAAAAGCTGGCTACACTGAGAGTCTGTTTTCTCACGCAGGTGAACATAACTTATGAGCGATCGTTCCGCGCTGCTCGATGCGGTGCCCCACATTCAGCACGGCTTCGGCAGCAAACTCGCGCTGCTGCCAGGGCATCTGCTGCCCTACAGCGCCACGCTGCCGGAAAAAAAGCAGGTACACGGCACCCGCATCGTCGACGTGCTGCAACCGGCGCAGGCGTGCGGCGAGGCCGATGGTTTTTATACTCGCCAGCCCGGCATTCTGATCAGCGTACTGACGGCGGACTGTCTGCCGGTGCTGTTCAGCCGCCGCGACGGTGGCGCTATCGCGGCGGTACACGCCGGCTGGCGCGGGTTACTGGACGGCATTCTGGAGCAGATGGCGTCCCGCATTCGCCAAGATGGCGACACCGCCGATTGGGTGGTGTCTATCGGCCCCGCCGCCGGCCCATGCTGCTACGAAGTCGATGAAGCGCTGGTGGAAAATTTTAAACAGCGCCTGCCGCTGCCCGCCACGCTGATCAGCCCGCATTACCGGCATCTGGATCTGGCCGCAATTGCCGAATACAAGCTGACGGCGCTCGGTTTCGCCGCCGTTGACCGCGCCGGCAGTTGCACCATCTGCACGCCGGACGTCGACCCGCAGCGGCCGCAGCGCTTCAAATACACCAGCTATCGCCGCAATAGCCACCGGCGCGCGCAGGATCCGACGCATCCGGGAATCAAAGGCCGTAACCAGTACGCAGGCATCGTCATCGCCGCCGGATGACGGAAACGAAAAAGCCCGCGCGAAGGCGGGCTTTTTGTACAGCTGACGCTGATTAGATAGCAGTAACGTTTACTGCAGATGGGCCTTTCTGGCCATCTTGGATTTCGAACTCAACGTTCTGGCCTTCAGCCAGGGTTTTGAAGCCGTTACCCTGGATTGCAGAGAAGTGTACGAACACGTCTTTGCTGCCGTCAGCCGGGGTGATGAAACCGAAACCTTTAGACTCGTTGAACCACTTAACTTGACCTTTGATCTTTGCCATCTTGAGTATTTCCTTTGGATTGTTTAAACCGCCCGTGGGCGTTACATAGACAAACTAGAGTCGTTACTGCTTGAGGCACTAAGATAAGGATCGGCAGAGAAGCGGTATTCAACGCTAACGTCTTTACTCAGAACTTCTTTACTGAAAATGCCACACATATACAGAACTGTACCTCGTTTTACCCAGATGCGTTATCACATACTCTGTATGCGATGGCAAGCCATTTTTAATCACTGAACGACATGTCGCACATATTTGAAACGGTCGAGAGCCACATTTGCTTAAATAGGCCAAAAGATGTTGAAGCATCGGCTATTTTCTGCTTGCTAAAACCACCGCACCAGACCCCGCATTCTGGTGGAGTTTTAACAAAACTTTCATCGTTTTGTCGCATGTCCGTCTCGTCATTTCCGCTTTTTTGCCGCTTATAGCGTTAAAAAATTTGAATCTTTATGGAATTTGATATGCAACATTTGAATATCGATGAACGGGGGCCAATTTATTCATCGCTGCTCCGACCCTTTACCGTCGAAAACGCATCATCATCAGCCTTCAGCCCTGCCGCCACACCGCGCGAGCAGGAGCAGCACACAGGCGGGCGATGATGTTACCGTCCTGCACAACGGTTGCATAAGCATGCAACGTCCAGACGCCTCTCCCGCTGGCCAGTGGCTTCATCCTAAATAATCCGAAAACCATGAGTCCGAATAGCCGGAATAATCTTATGAATAGCAAAAGTGTGGCGTTGAATTAAATCCTGAAGATCGGGTGGTTATTTGAATCACCACCCGCACTTATCAATTTTGCTAATTACTGCCGCGCTTTCAAACCGTTGCTCTTATTCTTTCCTCTGTACCGCAGGGCGAAGAGACCACGCTTGCTGAGAATCCTGCAACGCGATGCGCTCGCCAATCTTCAGCGGGTGGAATTGATGCTGTTCAAGCCCCGCCTCACTCAGCGCCAGATTCAACTGCTGCGGCGGTTCGTCCAGCGACTCATCCGCCAATTCGAATACCCCCCAATGGATGGGAATGGCGCGCGGCTGATTGAGTTGACGGTACAGCGTCACCGACTGCTGCGGATCCATATGCTGCTCCTGCATAAACCAGCGCGGTGCGTAGGCGCCGATGGGCAGCGCCGCCACGTCGAACGGCCCCAGCCGTTGACCAATCTCCGCCAGCCGTTCCGAATAACCGCTGTCGCCGGAAAAATAAAACCGCAGCGCCGGATGGTGGATCACCCATCCGCACCACAGTGAGCGATTGCGATCCCACAGCGTGCGCATGCTCCAGTGCCGCGCCGGCGTGGCGTAGACCGTCAGCTCGCCCAACGGCAGACTTTGCCACCAGTCCAGCTCATGCACCTTCAGCCGATAACGGCGGAACCAGCGCTTCAAGCCGAGCGGCACGATGAACTCGGCCTGAGGGAAACGCCGCGCCAATTGCCGCACCGTGCGCCTGTCAAGGTGGTCATAATGGTTATGGGAGATCAGTACCGCATCCACCGCCGGCAGTTGCTCCACCGTCAGCGGCGGCGGCGTTCTGCGCTTCGGGCCGTAAAAGCTCAGTGGCGATGCACGTTCGGACAACACCGGATCGATCAGGATATAGCGCCCGCTCAACCGCAGCAGCATCGAGGCATGCCCCAACCACCAGACGCTGTCGTCGTTGCCGCTGAGATCGGCAGGCTGCCACCAGCGTTCGGTAAATTGTGCGTAACCCTGCTGCGGCGGCTTGGGCAATCCCTGGCGCTTGCGTTCATCTTGCCAACGTTGAAGGTCCCCCTCCTGACGCCGCGAAGGTTCCAGGTTGCGAAATCCCTCCGGCGTATGATGCGCCTTGGCCGCGTCGTAATAACGGTTGATTCTTTTCATCCAGCCTTTTCTCCCGACCACTGCGCCCTGCACGGGCATGACTTTCAGTGTAACAAACCCGATGAAGCTCGCACTTTGTCAGCCGTGCGCTGCATCTCGGGACCTTTTGCCGTATGCTGTTGTCTCACTCCGGTGAGACAGCCAGGGCCGCCAAGAGCCCGTTAAGACTCTCTTAAGATCTTTGTGATTGACTTGTAGGGCATACAGAAAAGGAGAAGTTATGAGTCGTTCTACATCCCGCAAATCAGGCTCAAGCCTGGGGCGCCGTATTCGCAGCGCGCTGCTGGCGCAGAAGCAATACTGGAAAATGTATTTCGCCATGAAGTTGCGCCGTCTGCGCGTACCTGCACCGCTGGTGCTGCTGGGCGGTTCGCTGCTCGGATTCTTCATGTTGACCCTGCTGATGCTCAGCGTGGTGGCCATCGACGTGATCAGTACTCTGCTGCTGCTGTGCCGGAAACTGCTGGGGCGGGGTCACGCTGAGGGGCGCGCCTTTATGCCGCGCGGCTGACGAGAAAAGCGCGGAGGCGCAGACTACGCCTCCGCTGCATACCGTTTAGCGCTTGGCGCCTTTACGGCGCGTCAGCATAAACCCGCACCACAGCACCGCAATCCACACCGGCATCAGCAACACCGAAATGCGTATCCCTTCGCTGAAATACATAATCACCAGAATCAGGCCGAGGAACGCCAGGCACAGGTAGTTGCCGTACGGATACCACAGCGCCTTAAAGCTGGGAATGACGCCCTGACGGTTCTTGGCAGCGCGGAATTTCAGGTGTGCCAGGCAGATCATCACCCAGTTGATCACCAACGTTGAAACCACCAGCGCCATCAGCAGCTCAAACGCCTTACCGGGCATCAGGTAGTTAATCAGCACGCCGATCGAGGTAATCAACGCCGACAGCGCGATGGACAGCACCGGCACGCCGCGCTTGTTAACGCGCGTCAGCGCCTTCGGTGCATTGCCTTGGCTGGCCAGCCCGAACAGCATGCGGCTGTTGGCGTAGACACCGCTGTTGTAAACCGACAGCGCGGCGGTCAATACCACCACGTTGAGCACGGTTGCCACCAGGTTGCTGTTCAGCGCATGGAAGATCAACACGAACGGGCTACCGCCCTCCACCACTTGCCCCCACGGATAGAGCGACAGCAGCACAGTCAGCGAGCCGATATAGAAGATCAGAATGCGGTACACCACCTGATTGGTGGCTTTAGGAATGCTGCGACGCGGATCGGCGGCCTCCGCCGCGGTGATGCCGACCATTTCCAGGCCGCCGAACGAGAACATGATCACCGCCATCGCCATCACCAGCCCCGAGAAGCCGTGCGGCATAAAGCCACCCTGCTGCCACAGGTTGGTGATGCTGGCCTGTGGCCCGCCGTTGCCGCTCGCCAACAGCCAGGCGCCGAACACGATCATGCCGACAATCGCCACCACCTTGATGATGGCGAACCAGAACTCGGTTTCGCCATACAGGCGCACATTTACCAGGTTAATCAGGTTGATCAGCACGAAAAACAGCGCGGCGGAGGCCCAGGTGGGGATCTCCGGCCACCAGTACTGAATGTAGATGCCGACGGCGGTCAATTCCGCCATGCCGACCAGAATGAACATCGCCCAATAATTCCAGCCGGAAAGAAAGCCGGCGAAGTCGCCCCAATACTTATAGGCAAAGTGGCTGAAAGATCCGGCGACCGGCTCCTCCACCACCATTTCTCCCAGCTGGCGCATGATCAAAAACGCGATAAAACCGCCGATGGCGTAGCCCAACAGCACGGCGGGGCCGGCCATCTTGATGGTTTGCGCAATGCCGAGAAATAAACCGGTGCCAATGGCGCCCCCGAGGGCAATAAGCTGTATATGTCTGTTTTTTAAGCCGCGTTTTAGCGGAGTATCCTGATGCTGACCGCCCATCTTATCCTCATATGGCGTACACCCTTGCCGTTATCGGCCAAGATATCACCAATCAATAAATGTATCTGCGGGCGGCTTTTTAACACTTAACCCCGTGAGCATCAAGGAGAAGCGCCCCGAGACGGCGTAGCGGAGCGCGATTTTTTAACCGTGAGAAAGCGTGAAATGGCGGCGTTCAGCCAGGCATGCCGCACAGTTTGGTCAGGTTGCGCGCGCCTATCATCAGCGTGGCGACATAAGATTGGCGACGCGTGACCACTTCCACCGCCACGCGATCGTTTTGATATTTTATCAGGTAGGTCGAGGGCCAACCCTGACGACGCTGGCCAAAGCTTTCGGCATGACGATCGATCGCCGCATGGGCAATCACCAGATGAGACAAGTTTTTATCACCTTTGATAATGCGCTTCATAAACAGCCTCCGCCAACGACAGCTCTGTTATTAGAAAAAGGAGAAACTCTTACCAATCACCGGTATTGTTCGACTCAGTTAGCCTGCCGGCTCATCAGGAAGCAGATCATCGCCGCGCGCAGCGGGCTGGCGCTGTCCGCCTGCCATTCACCGCCCTGGGTGCTCATGCGCGCCTGCCACTGCGGGCTGTCGCTTTGATTGTCGGGGTTCAGACTGATTTTGTTGGCGCAAATGATCGGCCAGGCATCGGAGGGATTCTTGCAGTAATCTTTACCTTTCACGCCACCGTAGGGATACCACTTGTCCGGGTTCTCTCCGGTCAGCAGCGCGATGCTGCGATTCACTTCGGCATCGCTTTCTTCGTACCATTTAATCATCGGCTTCATCCATCTTTCGTAAGGTTCGCGCTACATTACGATGTCTGTAAGACAGTTTTATGACAGTGCCGCCGGTTTTCACATTATCTGAACTAATGTTTTGCTCCCTTTAACTTTTCTCCCCTTCTGCGTACACTTTTCCTCTGTTTAGCGCCCAGGAAACGCACGCATGTTGACCGGCCTCAACCACCTGACGCTCGCCGTCAGCGATCTCGATCGCAGCTTCGATTTTTATCGTCATCTGTTGGGGTTTACCCCTCACGCCCGCTGGCAAGGCGGCGCCTATCTGTCGTTGGGGGCGTTGTGGCTGTGTCTGTCATTGGATGAGGCCCGCATGCGACCACGGGAGCGTGATTACACCCATTACGCCTTCAGCGTCGCGCCGGAACACATTGAACGGGTCAGCGAGCGGCTGCGCCAGGCCGGCGTCGAAGAGTGGAAAAGCAATCGCAGCGAAGGCGAATCGCTCTACTTTCTCGATCCCGATGGGCATCAGTTGGAGATCCATGCCGGCGATCTGGCCAGCCGCCTGGCGGCATGCCGGGAAAAACCGTATCAGGGCATGGTGTTTTACTGAAACGCCCCGGCGACGCTGCCGCCGGCCGGAGCATCATGTTCAACGTTCGGGGATAAAACCTTTGAAATCCAGCGCGGGGCTGAGATCGTCGTCGTCAGCCGCAGCGGCGCCGTCAGCGCCTGCGCTGTGCGCCAAACGCTTCAACAGCGCCGTTTGCTGGCGTTGTTGCTCGGCAATTTCCTGCAGCAGGCGAATCTGCTCGTTGGCGCGCACACTGGCGCGGTTCACCAGGAACCAAACCCACAGCCCGGCCAACAATGCCACAACGGCGAGCGCCAGCGACAACAGGCCGTTCTGGCCAAAACCTAAATCGTACATGGACAACCCTATCTACTGCGAAATTCAGGCCGCCATCTTAGCACTCGCGGCGGCCGTGCGAACATCCCTACCGAAAATTGCTTACCAGGGCACGAAGCGGGTCACCGAACAGATGCCCAACGCAAAATTTCCACCGTCGTCGCAATAGCTATCCAGCGCCAGCAGGTAGAAAAACAGGCAGGCAGCGACGGCCGTCATTATCACGAGGATTTTTTTTCGCAACAAATTTAGCAGCCTCATTGTTATCTGGGTAATCTATCGCGCATGTTATCACAGCGAAGTTAAACGAAGTTTAACTTTCCGTTTAGATTTCTGGCTATTGCCCGGTTTTCAGACTGTTACCCTTGTCGTCGCGCGGCAGTCATGGCTAGATGAACCCTCAGGGATAATGAGGAAGCGCAATGAGCAAATTGATTAAGTGGGTACTGGTGCTAGCGGTCATTTACGGCGGTTTTTTGATCTCGGGTTACGGCGTGCTGATCGGCAGCAACAAAAACGTTGGCGGGTTGGGATTGCAGTGCAAATACCTGACGGCGCGCAACGTGGCGATCGCCCAGTACGTGAATGGCGACAACGGTTTCATCGGCGTAGCCGACTGCCCGTTGTTCAAGAAAATCGAAACGGTGGTGGATTAACCGCCACCGCCCGACGCCGTCGCTTTGCGGCGGCCCCGCCTCAGCTGCGGGTGAATTTCATCTCGATCAGCGCAATCGCCTTGTCAATCGCTCGGCGTGTCACCGGATCGGCACCTGCCGGGTGCGTGGAGAAATCAATGCTTTTTAGCTGACCCGCCATCTTGTCGCGCACTTCGGTCGGCGCAATCACGTCGATAACGTCCAAAATCTGTTTGATGACCAGTTGGCAAGCGACCAGATCGGAAGCCAGTTCCTGCTCGTTGCTCAGCATGTCAGACATAATAACTTTCCCTCTTGATTCAAACGCCGCACAGAATAGCACGGCGTCCGCGCCATTGCCCGCTCTCCCCGTTTTTTTCCCCTTCTGCGCACCGCCGGGCAAAAGCCCGCGGCGGATTAGCCTATACTTGCAGCATGACGGTGGCAAAAACCACCCATAAGCCACAACCAACAGGAGAAAGTTATGGCGAATCACAATGTGAAATCCTGGGCGACAGTGCGTGAAACTTCGGTGGAAATCGCCGAAGCCATTTTTGAGCTGGCAGGGAACGACGAAGTGTTGGCGCAGAAAATCTGGGAAGAAGGCAGCGATGAAGCACTGGAGAAGGCCTTTGCCAAAACCACCGCCGACCAGCTTTATTGGGGAGAGGAAACCGTCGAGCGGAAAAACGTTTGAGCGCCCGCGCAACAAAAAGCCCGGGTTTCTGACCCAGGCTTTCCCGATTAGCGAACGCCCCGCTCAGCGGCGTGCAATGTCTCTTGCTCTCACGGCTCTTCACCTCCCACACTTTCCGCATTTTTCATGCTCATCACCGGCATCGCCATAAAAGCGCCGACGCCCACGATTACAACCAGAGTAATAATCACTGTCATTAACATGCGATCACCCCATCAACGTTGAGTTGTTACGGCTGACTCTGTTTTGGCGGTTACTTGCTGTGGCCTTCTTTCCGTCCCCCACCGCGGCGGCGACAGTCTCAGATTAGCCGTTTTTCCTTTCTGCTGACAAGCGGCGGTTCAACGGTTTTTCCGAATAATCCCCCCCGGTCATCGGTGGCGTTTTTGTCCACGGCGGCAAGTTGTGTATACTTCACCGCTATGTAGGTCTCACACTGACGCACTGATGATACAAGAACACCACCTCTCATTGGTCTGCGCCCTCAGCAAATGGGTCGAAACTCACCTCGGACGAGTGATCCATCTCGAAGAGTTGGCCGAGTACTCCGGCTACTCGCTGTGGCACATGCAGAAGCTGTTCAAAGAAGCGACAGGGATTTCGCTCGGCAAATACATTCGCGAACGCCGTCTGGCCGGCGCGGTCTATCAACTGCGCAGCAGTGAAGCGTCGATCTTCGATATCGCCCTGGACTTTGGCTTCGGTTCACAGTCCCACTTCACCTACATGTTCAGAAAGCGTTTTAATATCACGCCCTATGATTTTCGCCAGGATTTGAGCGTCGATCTGCACATCGATCCGCCGCTGCACGTCATTCATCAAAAATCCGCCTGAAGCCCGCCGTAAACCGGCGGGTTAACGCGTTCCCCAGACCGCCAGTATCGCGATCGCGGCCGGCAGAGCCTGCACCCAGAGAATTTTACGGCTGGCGCTCAGGCCGCCGAATACGCCGGCCGCCAGCACACACCCGAGAAAAAACAGCTGCAGCGCCATATCCTCACGCCAGTAGCTCCATGCCAACCCCAACGCCAGAAAGCCGTTGTACAACCCCTGATTGGCGGCCAACACCCGCGTGGCTGCAGCGAACTCCGCCGTCGTGCCAAATGCGCGTCTGCCGAGTGGCGTACGCCACAGGAACATTTCCAACACCAGGATATAAAGATGGAGCGCTGCGATGAGCAGCAACAAAATATCGGCAAAGAGCTTCATGATGATCCCTGTCGTTTATTGAAGATGTCGTCAATTATAAACGCCGCCTCTCACCTCCCCATCGATAGAGATAAAAAAACCCGCCGAAGCGGGTTTATGCAGGAGTCATTTTTTGAGGTTAGTTTAATACGGCGACCAACAATGCCGCGACAGAGACCCAAAACAACGCCGTGGCAACCACGACATGGGACAGTCTTGCACGATAGAGTACCTGGCTCATAATGACCTCACTGACATCTGACTAACGGGAGACAACCTGACTTCCTGAGGATTATCCTAAACTTCTTCTCGTTGTCATTATATGCGCCAGATCACTTTTCCGCCGAGAAACCTTATATTGTCCTAAAGCTGGAGCCGTGATCACATTAATTACGTCTTATTAGAGCGAAATAAGCCGAATAACCGCGGCGATTATATCCTAACGCTATCAAACATCGCTCCAGGGCAGGCGTGGCGCGGTCATGCGCTCACCAGAATAACCGTCAACCGCCGGGAAACGCGGCGCCTCTTGCTCCCAATCATGCTGAGCCTGAGTAATTTCAGCTTTGGTATGGCCAACGAAATTCCACCAGATAAGGATCTCTTCGTTTAGTGGCACTCCACCGATTAATAATCCCCGGCTGCCCTTCCGTGCATTTAACCCAATAGAGTTATTCTTCATGCCCAAATAGGCAAACTCATCAGGTGAAAAAGTTTCACCATTAAGTTCAAATGCACCAATAAGGGGCAAAAAGCCGATTTCATAATCATCGCGCAGCGGCAATTCTATCCTCGCCGCTTCCTGCCACTCCATATCAATGGCAATTAGTGGCGAGAAAGTAAACACCGGTGAACGATAAGCGCCAAATTCCCCGACCAACAAACGGTGATTCACGCCGTTATTCTGCCATTGTGGCAAGTCCGGATAGTGATCGAAACGTGGCGCCATGTCGGCATGTTCGGCCGGCAGCGCGATCCATAATTGTGCGGCATGCAATCGCCGCTGCTCGCCCACCGACTGTTCCGTATGCGCAATGCCACGCCCTGCGGTCATCAGATTAACCTGCCCTGGGCGAATCACTTGCTCACTGCCGAGGCTGTCACGGTGCAGCACTTCACCCTCTATCATCCAGGTGAACGTTTGCAGCCCGATGTGCGGATGCGGCCCCACATCCATGCCGGGCGAGGTGCCGTTGAATACCGTCGGTCCAGCGTGATCGAGAAAACACCAGGCGCCGACGGTGCGCCGCTCCCGAGTTGGCAACGCACGATTGATCGGGATACCTCCCACTTCGGCATTACGCACGGCAATACGTTGTATCTGGCGCACGCCGTCAACGACAGGGCATTCGCGTGAAGATGAAGAGAGCGTAGGACGTGACTGACTCATCGCAAAGACCTCCTGAATGGCGCCGATTCGCCAAGGGTACCCCCAAGCTTAACACAGGACAGCCTCCCACAGAGCGGCGACGCTCAGGCGCTTTCGCGCGGTTCAGGGCGCTTTGATATAGCAGCTCTTGATGTCTAGATCGTCATGCGCGTGCCTGAGATCGGAGAAATAGGTCACGCCAAAGAGAATTGATACCACCAGCAGCACGGACACCAACAGGCCGATGATCGCCAGCAGTTTGGTTTCATCATGGAGATTAGGCTCCATTTTATCTCCCCTAGTTAATCGCGTCAGGTCACCCACAGCGTGACCGCCAGCGTAAAGATAATCAGTGAGCAGGACGCCACCGCCAACACGACGATCGCAAATTGCGCATCACCCAAGGTTTCTCGATAATTTTTATCCGTTGAGGCGTTACGCTGTTGTTTCACTAAATCGGTTTTCACTCGTTCAACTGCTGCATTGCTGTTTGACGGGGCAAAATATCCCCTCAGAATAAGGCACGCACGTTGGCGCCTTGGTCGTTCCGGCCTCAACCGGGGGATGACGCTATCAATTTTCCCCATCAGGGTCAACACCGCCCCTGCCGGCGAGCGAGCAGGGACACAGGGGAGATGTAACTGGCATGGAGATCGCAGGGAAATAAGAGACGCCTATTGCAGAGGGCAAAAAAAAGCCCGGTACGCAACCGGGCTATGGCAGACCGATGCGTTATTGCGGGATACGCAATACCTGCCCCGGATAAATCTTGTCCGGGCTCGACAGCATCGGCTTGTTGGCTTCAAAAATCTTGTTATACAGATTGGCGTTGCCGTACATCTCTTTAGAGATCGCGCTCAGCGTATCGCCCTTCTTCACGGTATAGAAGCGGCTCTCGGCGTCGGGTTGCGTCACCGCCACCTTGTCTTCCACCCCGCTGATACCCGCCACGTTGCCGATAGCCACCAGGATCTTCTCTTTTAACTCCTGGCTGACGGCATCGCCGGTCACTACGGCTTTACCATCGACCACCTGCACATCGACTTTGTCGGTGCCCGGCAAGCCGCTCTTATCGAGATGCTCCTTGAGTTTGGCGCCTTGATCTTCGGCGGAGGCATTGCCGGTGACTGTGTCCCACAGTTTTTCTCCCGCTTCTTTGACGAAGTTAAACAAGCCCATATTCACTCCTTTTGATGGTTGCATTAATGCGTTTAAGTAAGGCTTGTTAAGCTTAGCATCGTCAAAAGGATATGCCATCCGCTCACGGCGCCAGAAACGGGTAGAGTATTCCGAAAGTGTCGTCAGCGGCGTTTCAACGGTGATTAATTGCGCAATGATGCTGAAAAATCGTGCTTTTTTACCTACACTGTTGCAGACAAGGCAACTCGACGAAGGAGGCGTGCAACGATGTACGCATTGGTGATGTTTGTCTGTTATCTGGATGGTGGCTGCAGTGAAATGGTGGTCGACATATTGCGCGACGAGCCACAATGCCTGGTCGCGATGAAGGAACAGAACTTGCGACACGCCGGTTGTTATCCCATGGAAGAGTTCATTGACGGCTTCTGGTTGCCAGCCAGCGAATATTCGGATTTTTAATTCCCTCCCCGCGCGATGCTGAGGAATTTCTGATTTCATCAGAAACTTCGCCTTCCTCCGAGGCATAAGGCCGCTGTTTTGCTAAATTGCGGCTCCCGAAGAAGAGAGAGACAGAGAAAGGTCATGCCAGCATCAGCTCATTCCAACGAGCAATATGAAACTCTGCTGCGCGACGTCAGCCTGGCGTTAGGCGACGCAGTGTTGCAGTTAATCAAAAACCATAAAAAAGTATCCGGCGGCAATATTCTTTCACAGCTGGTGACCGAAATAGAGCGGGAGCAGGATCAGCAACGTTTCGCCGCGCTGCGTTCCGCCATTGAGCTGGTCGGGTTGGCACCCAAAGGCTGAGTTCCCGATAAAACAAAGGCAGGGCTTGCGCCCTGCCTGAGGTTAATGACAAACCTGATGACATTACCAGGTTTACCGAAGACAACCTTTAAAATAAGGAAAATCAATTCATTGATTTTCGACTGCTCACCACAAAGGAGGAAAAACCACGCTTTTTCCTCCTTTGTCAGCAAGCTAAGGCAGGGCTTACGCCCTGCCTGATTACCACTCCCGACACAGGATGAAGGTAATGAAATTGCCGCTTAGAAGCGATACGTCAAGCTGACGGCAACGATATCATCGTTGGCCAGTTTCAGTTTGTTATTGTCGCTCAGCTGGTTGATTTGATAATCAACGTAGGTGTACATATTTTTGTTGAAGTAGTAAGTCGCCCCCACTTCCACATATTTCACCAGGTCGGCATCACCGATCCCTTCGATATCCTTGCCTTTGGACTGCACGTAGCCCAAGGAAGGACGCAGGCCGTTTTCGAATTGATACTGGGCCACCACTTCGAAGTTTTGCGTTTTATTGGCGAAGCCGGAGGTGCCACTGACGCTGATCGGCGTCATGTTACGGGTTTCGGCATACATCGCGGCCAGGTAAACCTGGTTGGCGTCGTATTTCACTGCGGTGGTCCATGCAGTGGCGCTGTCGCCCTTACCATACTGCAGCTCTTTTTGCTTGCTGGTGCGGTTAGAATCAGAGAACGCCGCCGCTACGCCGATGCCGGAACCGCCGATGTCCTGGTAGTCCAGGGACAGGCCGTAACCGTCGCCGTTTTGCTTGGTCACGCTGCGACCGTCGCCGTCGTTTTTACCCTGATACTGCACCGCCAGATTCAGGCCTTCCACCAAACCGAAGAAATCACGGTTACGGTAGGTAGCCAAACCGTTGGAACGGGCGGTCATAAAGTTATCGGTATAGCTGTAGGAGTCGCCGCCGAATTCTGGCAGCATGTCGGTGTAAGCCTCGGCGTCATACACCACACCGTAGTTACGGCCGTAGTCGAAAGAACCGTAGTTGCCGAATTTCAGCCCCGCGAAGCCCAGACGCGTTTTGGTGCCGGCGGTGCCCTGCGCTTCGTCGTGATTGGCCTGGACGTTGTATTCCCACTGACCGTAACCGGTCAACTGGTCATTGATTTGCGTTTCGCCTTTGAAGCCCAGGCGAACATAGGTCATATCGCCGTCATTGGACTTACTGTCGCTGAAATAATGCTTGGCGTTAACGCGGCCGTACAGGTCGAGTTTATTACCATCCTTATTGTAGATTTCAGCCGCGTTGGCGAAGGAGGTGATCGCCCCGAGGGCGACAGCTAAGGCTAATACACTGCGTTTCATCATTTATTTTCCTAGATATTATAATTAGAACCCTGCCCGTCACGCCCAATTTATAGTTTGGGCTGTGATTTTATCTTTTGGTATTTTATGAGCCCCCCTAATGTGGGGTGATGTGACATTAGCATCATGAATCAAAACTTAAAATCAAAAAGTTCATGAAACAACGAGGAGAAAGCATGTTTATTTGTAACTAAATATTTCCAAGAAGAAAGCATATAACCTATTGAATATAAGAATTTTTTATCACATAACTTATAACCAAAATGGTGCATCGCACTATTTTGGTGCATTTTGGTTTCGTTTTGCGTGCTTTCTGCGCGATTCAAAAGTAACAACAAAATTAGCATGGTTATTAAAAACGTTACTTATTTCACATTTTTATCTTAACAATCTCACCAGGCAATTAAGGCTTTCAGATAACGACCTGATACAGCCTTTTATTCACGCGTATAAAAGGAGGTATTAGGAACGAATAAAATTCGCCTTAGGGCAATTAAAATAGCGGGAAATAGCAGAGCAAAATAATGAACGGAATAACGGCGGCGCGCTGACGGCGCCGCCGAGGATAAATCAATAGAGCGTAGAACGGGAAACTTCGCTCAACAGCATGCCAGCGCGCAGGCCCAGCGCCACAGTGGGGTTAGGGAACAGTATCCACGCGCCCTCTTGGCCAACGCGATAGTCCTCCTGCGGCTGCTCGCACAGCAACATCCCCGGTTTCAACTCGGTGAAGTTGGCCGTGTCATCATCCAGGTGCAGCTTGAAATCCTCGCTGTGTTTGATCAACGAATGCATCACACGGAATACCCGGATCGCCTCGCCCTCGCGCTCCGGCAACGGCCCCTCGCTGACCGCCGCCCGCAAAGCGCGATCGATGGCAGCAAACTGCTGTAGATCGTTGCTGCCAAACGGCCGCGCCTTGCCCAGCTCGAGCGTACAGCTCGCCGCATTGAGATGCTCGCTGGAATAGTGGCTAAACGTCCCGCCTGGTGCGCTGTGCACCACCAGCGCATCCAAATCGGCGGCATCCAGCAGCTTCAACATCGGCTCACTGTACGGGCGTTTCTGGAAAGGCAGAATGCCGAAACGTGGCAACCGCGATTCACGGATGGCGGTGTGCAGATCGTAATGGAAACGCGCCGCCAGTTCCCCATCGAAAAAGGCGGCGAGCGCACGCTCCAACTGCTGCGCACGCACGGTCTCGCCGCTGGCGGCGAAGTTGCGGTAGCGGCCGCCGAACATGCGGTTCATGTCGCTGTGCAGATAACGCTTGCCGGCCCGCATCGCCGCCGGGTTGCCCAGCACCACCAACAGCCGCACCGTCAGCGGCAACCGGCCGATCAGCAGATCGCCAACCAGCTGATTGAGCAGTTCAATCGGCGCGGTTTCGTTGCCGTGCACGCCCGCCGACATGACCATCGCCTGGCGGTAAGGCTGCCGCGGCATAAGCTCCAGCACGCCTTCCCCCTGCCAACGCCAGCGCAGCTGCGGCGTTTCACCTTGCCATTCGACGGGTTCGTTCCCTTCCAGCGTCAGGGGCAGTAGATCGATCATGCCGCCTCCCTTAGCGTTGGAACGGATAAATGGCGCCGAGACCGAGGATCGACGTCAGCGAATCCAGCGCCTCACGCCCTTCGCGCAGCAGCAGCGGATCGGCCAGGTCATCCTGCGTCAGGCGATCGCGGTAATGGCGATCCACCCACTCGTTCAGCGTCGCGAACAGCCGCTCGTTCATCATCACGCGTGGATTCACCGCCCGCAGCTCCTGCTCGTTGAGCGCCACCCGCAACCGCAGGCAGGCCGGGCCGCCGCCGTTGCGCATGCTTTCGCGCAGGTCAAACACGCGAATTTCATCGATCGGGCCGCCGCTGCCGACCATGTCGTTCAGATAACGCCACACGCCGGCATGTTGGCGCGACTCTTCTGGCACCACGATCATCATCTTGCCGTTCGGCTTGGTGAGAATTTGGCTGTTGAACAGATAGGTCGCTACCGCGTCCGCCACCGAGACGCGCTCTGTCGGCACCTCGATTGCCACCAGCTCGCTGTCCAGCGTCGCCATCTTGCGGCGCACGTCATCCAACGCCTGTTGCTGGCGGTAAAACGCCTGCTGGTGGTGGAACAGCACGTTCTGGTTACTGACCGCTATCACGTCGTTATGGAATACGCCCTGATCGATCACCGCCGGGTTTTGCTGTACGAAGACCGTATGCTGCTCGTCCAGTTGGTGCAGGCGAGCGATTGCCTCGCTGGCTTCGCGCGTTTGGCGCGCCGGATAACGCGTCGGCGCCGTTTCGCCACCGAATTCCTGACGACCGTAGACGAACATCTGCACGCTGCGCTTGGCGTAGTCGCCGCCCAGACGGTTATGGTTGGCCGCCCCTTCGTCGCCGAATAACGCCACCTGCGGCAGCGCCTCGTGGTGGGCAAAATGCCGATCGTCGCTGAACATCGCCCGCAATACGGCGGTGGTGGTTTCCGCCTCGATGGCGCGGTGGAATTTATTGTTCAGGTTGGCGGCAGTGAAGTGCACCTTGCCGTCGGCGCTGTCCGCCGAGGGCGACACGGTGGCCGCATTGGCGGTCCACATGCAAGACGCCGAGCTGAGCGCCGACAGCAAACGCGGTGATTGACGCATCACCTGCGCCAGCACCGTCTCATCGCTGCCGCTGAAGCCCAGGCGACGCAGCATCGGCAAATGCGGCCGCTCCTGCGGCGGCAATACCCCTTGCTGGAAACCGAGATCGGCCAGCGCCTTCATTTTCAGCAGACCTTGCTTCGCCGCCAGCTTCGGGTTCGATACGCTGTTTTGATGCTGCGTAGAGGCCTCGTTACCGAACGACAGCCCGGCATAGTGGTGCGTCGGCCCCACCAAACCGTCGAAATTGACTTCATATCCTGACATGGCTATCCCCTGGGGATGGCCTGCGGCAGCGCCATCGCGCCGCCGCAGACGATTAACGGAACGACAAGCCCGGCGAGAGCGTCGCCGGCAGCGACAGGCTTTCGCTTTCCAGCGACGCCATCGGCCAGGCGCAATAGTCCGCCGCATAGAAGGCGCTTGGGCGATGGTTGCCGGAGGCTCCCACGCCACCGAACGGCGCCGCGCTGGACGCTCCGGTCAGCGGCTTGTTCCAGTTGACGATGCCGGCACGCGCTTCCAATAGCAACCGCTCGAACAGCTCACGCTGCGGCGATACCAGCCCCACCGACAGGCCGTAGCGCGTCCGGTTGGCCAGCTGCAGCGCCTCGTCGAAATCGCGGTAACGCACAATCGTGGTCAACGGCCCGAAGTACTCTTCGTCCGGTACGCCGGCCACGCCGGTCAGCTCGATGATGCCCGGGCTGAGCAGCGAACTGCCCGGCTCCAGCAGGCGCATGGTCAGCAGCGATTTGCCGCCCAGCGCCAGCAAGTTTTGCTGCGCTTTCAGCATGTTCTCCGCCGCGGCTGCCGACACGACGCCCCCCATGAACGGCTGCGGTTCGGCATCCCAACGGCCAACGCGCAGTTCGCCCGCGACCTGAACCAAACGCGCGATAAAGGCGTCGCCTTCCGCCCCCTGCTTCACCAAAATGCGGCGTGAACAGGTGCAGCGTTGGCCGGCGGAGATAAACGCCGATTGGATAGCCAGGTTGACCGCCGCGTCGCGATCCTCGAAGCCATCGACGATCAGCGCGTTGTTACCGCCCATCTCCAGCGCCAGGATCTTCTCCGGCTGCCCCGCCAATTGGCGATGCAGGTGATAGCCGGTGCCGGCGCTGCCGGTGAACAGCAGGCCGTCGATATTCGCACTGGCCGCCAGCGCTTCGCCGGTTTCCCGGCCGCCTTGCACCAGATTGATCACCCCGTCCGGCAGGCCGGCCTGCTGCCACAGCTTCAGGGTTTCCTCGGCGGTCAGCGGCGTCAGCTCGCTCGGTTTGAACACCACGCAGTTTCCGGCCAGCAGCGCCGGCACGATATGGCCGTTCGGCAGATGGCCGGGGAAGTTGTAAGGCCCGAACACCGCCAGCACGCCGTGCGGGCGATGACGCAGCACCGAAGCGCCGTCGGCCATCGCCGTCTGGCTAAAACCGGTGCGCGATTGGTAGGCCTGCAGCGAAATGCCCACTTTACCGATCATCGCCTGAATTTCGGTCAACGTTTCCCAACGCGGTTTACCGGTCTCACGGCTGATGGTTTCCGCCAGCGACTGTTTGTGCTCTTCCAGCAAGGCGGCGAAGCGTTTCACCAGCTGTTCGCGCTGTTCAAACGGCGTACGCGCCCAGGCGGGAAACGCGGCACGCGCGGCCTCGCAGGCGGCGGCGACGTCGTCAGTATCGGCGGCGTTAGCGCGCCACAGCGGCTGGTTGCCGACCGGATCGGCTTTGCCGAACTCGGCGCCGCGGCCCTGCCGCCAGACGCCGTTAATCAACAGAGCAGGATGGGACATCATGCTTTCTCCTGTGCAATAAGGGGGAGCACCCGCACCGGGCTGCCCTGCTCGACGCCCAGCGCCGCAGCGGTGGCGGCGTTGATATGCAGGCGGTCGTCATACAGTTCGGCATTGACCAACAGTGCGCGGTAGTTCTGATAGTTGTCGTTGGCCACCAGATGCACCGGCGCATCAGCGCGCATCGGCGTGTCATCCAGCACCACTTTCACCAGGCGGCTCTGCTTCACCGCGCGGATATGGTCGATCTCGGCTTCCAGCGTCGGGCCGCCGTCGAAGATATCGACGTAGCCCTGATAGCTCAGGCCTTCCGCCTCCAGCAACCGGCGTGCCGGCAGGGTTTGCGGATGCACTTCGCCGATCACTTTCTGCGCGTCTTCGGCCAGGAAATCGACATACAGCGGATGTTTCGGCATCAGTTCAGCGATAAACGCCTTTTGTCCGGTGCCGCTCAGGTAGTCCGCCTTGGCGAACTCGATGGAGAAGAAACGGTGGCCGACGCTCTCCCAGAACGGCGAACGGCCGTTTTCATCTGAGAAGCCGCGCATCTCGGCGATCAGACGGCGGGAGAAACGCTCGCGGAATGCGGCAATAAACAGGAAACGCACCTTCGACAGCAGTTTGCCGTTCTCACCGTGGCGATAGTCCGGATCGAGGAACAGCGTGCACAGCTCCGAATGGCCGGTATGATCGTTGCTGAGGAACAGGGTCGGTACCGATTTATAGACGTTCAGCTGTTTGGAGGCATGTACCTGCGTGCCGACGCGGAAGCTGTACCAGGGTTCTGCCAGGCCGACAGCCACTTCGATCGCGCAGACCCCCACCGCCTGCCGGCGCTCGCTATCCTCCAACACGAACAGATAACACTGGTCACTTTGCGGAAGTTCGCCTTGCCAGGTTTTTAACGCCCGCTCAATGCGTGCCGACAGGGTATCTTCATTTTGCGGCAGTGAAGTGAGACCGATGCCAGATTTACCGGCAAGCGTCAACAAATCCGCCAGATCGCGACGCTCTATAGGGCGAATAATCATCATAATGCGAACCTCTTCTGAATCAGGCTGCGCCGGTGAAGGCGCAGCCCGCTGATTAGCTGCAAATGCGCGCCACGGCACGCGCGAATCGCGCCAGCCCCTCTTTCACATCCTGCTCAGGGATGATCAGCGACGGCGTGAAACGCACCACGTCCGGACCGGCGATCAGCGCGATGACGCCTTCTTCGTTGGCCAGTTGGGTGATCTGCTTCGCTTTGCCGGCATAGTCCTTCGTCAATTGGCAGCCGATCAGCAAACCGCCGCCGCGAATGTCGGCGAAGATCGGGTACTGGCGATTGATGTCGTTCAACCCGTCGATGAACCACTGGTGACGCTGTTTGACGCCTTCCAGCACTTCCGGCGTGTTGATGATGGAGAACACTTCCCCCGCCACCGCCGTCGCCAGCGGGTTGCCGCCGTAGGTGGTGCCGTGGGTGCCGACACCCAGCGTTTTCGCCAGCGCATCGGTGGTCAGCATGGCGCCGATCGGGAAGCCGCCGCCCAGCGCTTTCGCGGTGGTCAACACGTCCGGCACCACGCCGTACTGCATATAGGCATACAGGTGGCCGGTGCGGCCGACGCCGGTCTGTACTTCGTCGAAGATCAGCAGCGCGTTATGACGATCGCACAGTTCACGCAGCCCCTGCAGGAAACTGGCTTCCGCCGGCAGCACGCCGCCTTCGCCCTGGATCGGCTCGACGATCACCGCGCAGGTGCGATCGTTGATAAGCTCGGCCGCTGCGGCCAGATCGTTATACGGCGTATGAGTGATGCCGCCCGGCAGCGGCGCAAAGTCCTGCGAATATTTTGGCTGGCCGCCGGCGGACACGGTAAACAGCGTGCGGCCGTGGAACGCGTTGTTGAACGCCACAATCTGATCTTTACCGGCGCCGTGCTGATCGTGCGCATGTTTGCGTGCCAGTTTCAGCGCCGCTTCGTTAGCTTCGGCGCCCGAGTTACAGAAGAACACCTTGTCGGCGAAGGTGGCGTCGATCAGTTTTTTGGCCAGGCGCAGCACCGGTTCGTTGGTATAGCCATTGCCCAGATGCCACAGCTTGCCTGCCTGCTCCACCAGCGCCGCCTTGACCGCCGGGTGCGCATGCCCCAACGCGTTAACCGCGATGCCACCGGCGAAATCGATATAAGACTTACCCTGCTGATCCCACACCTGCGATCCTTCGCCCCGCACCAGAATAAAATCGGCAGGGGCATAAACCGGGACCATCCAGTCATCGAAAGACTGGCGGGTAACTGCGATTGGCTGTTCCATAGTGACCTCATAATCTCAGCAAAGGCTGAATTTTGACTGTAAGGGTCGCTCAAGCCCGGTTAGGCCGCCACAATGCAAAAAAACCGTTGTTCAAAACCGACTTTCGCGGCGGAGAAAATACTGTCCCTTACCGCTGATTTAGAAACAAATCTGTTACATAAAATCGATTTTTCACTATTTATGGCGTATATCCGGTCCCTGAGCGGGGAGTAAATGTTAACGAGCAGTTAAAATACATGTCGTTTGATAAAGAGTGTAGAGCAGCTATCGTGCCAAAACGGGATTTTTGCCGGATTTTGCTATTTTTTACGTTAAAACAACGGCTTATATTGAATATTTATTCATTTTCTATGCATTGGTAATGCATAAATTAAAAAATAAGGCCTAAAATCATCATTGCGCGCGAAATCCTATTCAATTACGAAAAACTTTAGAATTTCTGATCGGGCTCGCAAAAATAATTTCACCCAATTTGCTCGCCCTCACACTTTTTGCCCCAATTGGGTGCAGCGGTGCGTCAGGATTGTGCAAGACGGCAGTGACGCGGAGATCCCACCTGCAACATCCCCAAAACACGGGCCGCGCTGACCGCCGTCAGCCTCCACTCCCGCTTTGTTTGCCAGCGGCTACACTGTGATCCTGACCGCCCCTTCTCTTCTGCGCCCAAGGAGTCACCATGCCCAAGAAAACCGTCGATCTCAGCCAGCCACACGCCCAGCACGACATCCGCGCATTTCTCGACGCGCTGAATGCCGCCGGCGGTAAACCCATGGAACAGATGAAGCCTAAAGAGGCACGCAGGGTCTTGGAGGACGCGCAACGCAGCGTCGAGGTGCCGCTGCGCGAGGTCGAGATCAGCGAAAAAACGATTCACGTAGAAGGTCAGGATATTCTGCTGCAGCTGGTGCGGCCGGCCAGGGTCAACGAGGCGCCGCCGGTATTCATGTTCTTTCACGGCGGCGGCTGGGTGCTGGGCGATTTCCCCACCCACGAGCGCCTGGTGCGCGATCTGGTTTACAGCTCCGGCGCGGCGGCGGTGTTCGTCAACTATCCCCGCTCACCGGAGGTGCGCTACCCCGAGGCGATCAACCTGGCTTACGCCGCCACCGAATGGGTGGCCGAGTACGGCGAGAAGATCAACGTCGACGGTTCACGGCTGGCGGTGGTCGGCAACAGCGCCGGCGGCAATATGGCGGCGGTGGTCAGCCTGATGGCCAAAGAGAAAGGCATACCGGCACTGCGTTGCCAGATCCTGCTGTGGCCCGTCACCCGTGCCCAGTTTGATACCGACTCCTATCATCAGTTCGCCGAAGGCCATTTCCTGACCCGCAACATGATGAAGTGGTTTTGGGACAGCTACGCGCCCGATAAGGCGCAGCGCAAAGATATCTACGCTTCGCCGCTCAACGCCACGCCGGAACAGCTGCGGGGCTTGCCGCCGGCGCTGGTGCAGACCGCCGAGCTGGATGTGCTGCGCGATGAAGGCGAAGCTTACGCGCGTCTGCTCGATGCCGCCGGCGTCGAGGTCACCGCCACCCGCTACAACGGGCTGATCCACGACTACGGCCTGTTGAATCCGCTCGCCCACGTCCCGGCGGTGCATTCGGCGATCCACCAGGCCGGGCGCGCGTTGAAGCACTACCTGTCCTGACGCTAGCCGACCAGGTGGCAAGCCACCTGATGGCCGGGCGCCACGCTGCGCAGCTGCGGCGCCTGTTCGCGGCACTGCGCCGTGGCCAGCGGGCAGCGGGGATGGAAACGGCAGCCGCGCGGCGGGTTGGCGGGGTTCGGTGGCTCGCCGCCGGCCACCCACGCCGGCGCGCGTTGCGCATCCAGCGTCGGCACCGCTGCCAACAAGGCCTGCGTGTAGGGATGCAGCGGTTGGCGAAACAGCGCGTCGCGATCGGCGCTCTCAACGATCTGCCCCAGATACATCACTGCCACATCCTGGCACAGATGCTCCACCACGCCGAGATCGTGCGAGATAAACAGCAGCGTCACCCCCTGCCGTTCCTGCAAATCGGAGAACAGATTGATGATCTGCGCCTGAATCGACACGTCGAGCGCCGATATCGGTTCGTCTGCGACGATAAACTCCGGCTGCAGGATCAGCGCGCGCGCGATGCCGATGCGCTGGCGCTGGCCGCCGGAAAACTCATGCGGAAACCGCCCATAATGCTGCGGCGACAGCCCGCAGATCGCCAGGGTATCGAGCACCCGTTCGCGCAGTTCCGCCTTGCTCGCCAGGCCGTGTTGCAACAGCGCTTCCCCAATGGCGTCGCCCACGCGCAGGCGCGGGTTCAGCGAACTGTACGGATCTTGAAACACTAACTGCATTTTCGGCCGCAGGGCGCGCAGCGCATCTTTACTCAGGCTATCCAGTGCCAGCCCTTTGAACATTACCTCACCGGCGGTTTTGTCGTGCAGGCCGAGCAGCGTGCGGCCGACGGTGGTTTTTCCGCTGCCTGACTCACCCACCAGCCCGAAAATGCGCCCCTTGCGAATGCTGAAGCTGACGTCGTCCACCGCCTTCAGTTGACCGGTGGTGCGCCCGAACAGTCCGTCGCGCAGCGGAAAATATTTCTTTAATCCTTTCACTTCCACCAAAGGTTCAGTCGACATGCGGGCGCCCTCCGGCGTTGAGGAAACAGGCGGACTGGCGCTGCGGCGTGCCGTACAGCGGCGGAATGCCATCGCGGCAGCGCGCGGTGGCCTGCGCACAGCGCTCGGCAAACGCACAGTGATCAGGCAAGCGCGCCAGATCCGGCACCTGGCCGGGAATGGAGTACAAACGGCGGAGCCGCTGGCCCGGCACCGGCCGCGAGGCGATCAGCCCCTGAGTATAAGGGTGCCGCGGTTCGGCCAGCACTTCCCGCGTCGTGCCCTGCTCGACGACGCGCCCGGCGTACATCACCGCCAGCCGATCCGCCATCTGGGCGATCACCCCAAGATCGTGGGTGATCAAGATCATCGCCATGTTGTGTCGCCGGCTCTGCTCACGCAGCAACGCCAGGATCTGCGCTTGCACCGTAACGTCGAGCGCCGTGGTCGGTTCGTCGGCAATCAGCAGCGCCGGACGGCACCCGATGGCCATAGCGATCATCACGCGCTGCAGCATGCCGCCGGAAAGCTGATGCGGATAGCAGCGCATCAGTGCCTCGGCGCGCGCCAACCCCACTTCAGTCAAGAGTTGAATCGCCTGACGCCAGGCCGCTTTCGGCGACAGGGTCAGGTGGCGAATCAGCGGCTCCACCAGCTGTTCGCCGAGGGTCAACACCGGATTGAGCGCGCTCATCGGTTCCTGAAAGATCATCGCCAGTCGGTTGCCGCGCAGATCGGCCATCTTGGAGGCCCGCAGCGACAGCAGGTTTTGCCCTTCAAAGCGAATTTTACCGCCGTCTACCTGCGCCAGCGGCTGCGGCAACAGCCCCATCAGCGCCATGGCGGTCACGCTTTTGCCGCAGCCCGACTCACCGACGATCCCCAGCGTTTGCCCGGCCTGCAGCTCAAGGCTGACCTGCTGCACCGCCCGCACCGGCCCTTGTTCCCCCTGAAACGACACCGACAGTCGCTCGAACGCCACCAGCGGTTGGCTCATCGTGTTACCCCGTTCATTTTCGGATCGAGCGCGTCCCGCAGGCCGTCGCCCAAAATATTGATCGCCACCACGGTGACGAAGATCGCCAGCCCGGGCGGCATCCACAGCCAGGGGCGGCGCTGAAAGTCGATCAGGCTATTGGCGGCGTCCATCATGTTGCCCCACGACGGCGTCGGCGGCACCACGCCCAGCCCAAGGTAGCTCAACGCCGACTCGCTGAGGATGGCGTTGGCCACCGCCATGGTGGCGACCACCACCAAAATCGGCACGGTGTTGGGCAGCAGATGGCCGAAGAGACGCCGCCGGGTAGAGAGCCCCAGCACCTCGGTAGCCAACATGAAATCCCGCTCGCGCAGCGACAGGATCTGGCCGCGCACCAGCCGCGCCAGCGACGGCCAGCCCAGCAGGCTCAGCATGATCATCACCATGTAGATGCGGTAGTCCGGCGACACGTCGAGTTCGGTCAGCATCGCCCCCATGATGATCAGCAGCGGCAGGCCGGGAATGGTCATCAGCAGATCGGCGAAGCGCATGATCAGCCTGTCCGCCACGCCCCCCAGATAACCGGCGAGCGCCCCCAGCACATAGCCCAGCGTTACCGACAGCAGCATCGACACCAGGCCGATGGTCAGCGATATCCGCCCCGCCAGCAGCAGCCGGGTGCAGATATCGCGGCCGAGAAAGTCGGTGCCCAGCCAGTGCGCGCCGCTCGGCGCCTGGTTGATATTCAGCACGTCGCCGGCATCGTCGCGCCACGGCGACAGCGACGGCCCAATCAGGCACAGCAGCGCCAACAGCACCAGCAACGCCAGCGAAATCATCGCCGGTCGGTGGCGGCGCAAACGTCGCCAGGCCTGAGCGGCGGGCGGTGGCGACAGTTGCGCCAGCGCAGGCAGCTGTGCCTGTCGCCAACGGCGACGGCGACGGCGGCCGAAAAACAGCGTAACCAACATCGTGTTACCTCAAGCGAATGCGCGGGTCGGCGTAGGCGTACAGAATATCCGCCAGCAGATTGCCGAGAATGGTCAAGGCGGCCAGAAACAGCGTGAACCCCATCAATACCGGGTAATCACGCGCCGCCAACGAATCGATATGGATATGTCCGGCGCCCGGCCAGTTGAAGATTTTTTCGGTGATCAGCGCGCCGGAGAACAATCCCGGCAGCTCGAACCCCAGCAGGGTGATGATCGGCAACAGCGCATTGCGCAGCGCGTGTTTGAGGATCACCGTTTTCTCCCTGAGCCCCTTGGCGCGCGCGGTGCGGATATAGTCCATGCGGATCACCTCCAGCATGCTGGCGCGAAAATAGCGCGTCAGGCTGCCGGCCTGCAGCATCACCAGCGCCAGCACCGGCAACAGCAGGTGCGCCGCCACCTCCAGCGCCCAGGCCAGTCCGCTCGCTTCGCTGCCGGTACGCAACATGCCGCCCGCCGGTAGCCAGTGCAGGTCGACGGCGAACCATTTGATCAGCAACAGGCACAGGAAGAACGTCGGAAACGACATAGCGGCGAACACCGCCACGGTGATCAGATGATCGAACAGCGAATAGGGTTTCATCGCCGAGATCACCCCCACCGCCAACGCGATGCCCCAATACAGCACCATCGCCACCGCCGCCAGCAGGAACGAGTTCCAGATGTATTGATTCAGCAACGTGCTGACCGGGATCTGATACTGCAGCGAAAAACCGAGATCGCCCTGCAGCAAGCGGCCGAGCCAGTGCAGGTAGCGGCTGAACAACGGCTGATCCAACCCATACAGCGCCCGCAGCTCGGCGGCGCGTTGCGCGGTCAAATTGATGTTGCCGTCGATAAAATCGCCGGGCGCCAGGGCGAAAATGCAAAAAATCAGCAAGGAAGCCAACAACAGCATCGGGATAGTCTGCAACAGACGGCGCAGGATAAAGTTTCTCATCGCGGGTTCCATCGCCGCCGCCCGGAATGGCGCGGCGGCGTCAGGGCGTTACGGCGCCGGTTTGACGTTCGGCAGGCTGCCGACCAATCCGTTGTAGATATCCGGTTTAAAGCCGGTGACGCGCGCGCTGCTGGCGCTCAAAATCTCGCGGTTGCCGAGCAGGATCACCGGCGGATCGTCCGCCAACGCTTGATACAGCTGGTGATACAGAGGCTTGCGCTGGGCGATATCCAGCGTGGCATTGGCCCTGGCGATCAGCGCGTCTACCTGCGGGTTGTGATAACCGGTCTCGCTCTCGCTGCTGATGAAATCGCGTACGCCGTCGTGCGGATCGTTCAGCGTACTGGTGCTGAGGGACGCCAGGTCGTAATTGCCCGCCTTGCGCTGCGCCAACAGCGCGTTGAAGTCCAATACCTGCGGTTTCAGCACCACGCCGAGCCGGCGGTAGTTATCCTTGGCGATCGGCACCAGCGCGTCGTTGATCAGCTTTTTGGTTACCAGCAGCGTCAGCTCCAGCTTTTTACCGTCTTTTTGCCGAATGCCGTCCGCGCCCACTCGCCAACCGGCCTCGTCCAACAGCTTCCCAGCCTTATCGAGATCGTAAGCGTAGGGATTGATGCCGTTCGCGTCATAGGCCCAGGAGATCGGCGAAATCGGCTGGTTGGCGACCTTGCCGTACCCCTGGTACACCACGGCGATCAGCTTTTGCCGATCGAGGCCGTAGATCAGCGCCTGGCGCACCCGTTTATCCTGCAGCGCCGGGCGTCTGAGGTTAAAATCAACGCGGCTGTAATCGCTTGAGCTGTAAAGGTTGATATTGGCGAAGCCGAGCAGCTTGAGCTGTTCGATATCGTCCGGTTTGGCGGTAAAGGCGTCGTAGTCGGTCTCACCGGTCTGGAACAGCTGGAAGTTGGTGGCCGGGTTGGTGACGCGGTAGATAAAGCGCGCCATCGGCGGCGGGCCGAGGTAAAAGTTCGGGTTGGCGTGGAAGCGGATCTCCTGCCCCGGCACGTACTTGTCGTAAATATAGGGGCCGTTGCCGAGCGGCTTGCCGTTCAAGGCGCGCACGCTGTCGAGCTTGCCGCGCTGATAGTCTTTGCCGTAGTAAGCCCGCGACAATACCGGCCCGCCAATCAGTTGCAACGTGGTCGCGCCCGGCTGGGTGGTGACGATCTGAATGGTGCGATCGTCGATCACCTTCAGCCCGCTGATGCCGGCGGCGGTACCGTTTTTATACTCGGCGCCGCCCTGGATGTGCGCCGGCGTGATATCGCTGTCGCCGTCATAGGCCGGATCGTGCAGCAGCGTCAGGGTAAAGGCGATATCGTCGGCTTTCAGCGGCGAGCCGTCGCTGTAGACCAAATTCGGCCGCAGCTTAATGATGTAGGTCAGATTATCGGGGCTGACCTGCCAGGACTCCGCCAATCGCCCTTCTGGCTTGCCCTGGCTGTCCAGGCCGATCAGGCGGCTGAAGATCACGTCGGTTACGTTCTCGTCCCAGCCGTTGGTGAACAGATACGGGTTGAAAATCCCCTGCGGCTCAGAGATGCCCGCCACCACGGTGTCTTTACGCAGTTTGGCGGCGGCCGGCACCCGAGCGGTGTCGCTGGCCGGCGTGATACCTTCGGCCAGCGTTTCCGCCTGAACGACGCCGCTCAGCCCCAGCGCGCAGACCAACGCCAGCGGTGTCAGGCGATATCGCAACAGTTTGTTTAGCTTATTTTTTATTCTTCTCACCCACAGCCCCTCGTCTTCCCGTTGATAAAAATGTGACAAAATTTATCGCAGAGTAATGGGCGGCTGGAGGGCTGTCTAACAACGAAACCGGCATTCCATTGCCGAAAAAAGCATTATGAATTTTTCTGGGGCAAAGCCCGCTGCAAATCGCGGTTCAACCGGTCGCAGCCAGCCCCCGGATAAGTTTGGCTAAGGTTTTGATCGCCTCTTCAAAGCGGTCATTCCATTCAAAAGAGGCGTTGAGGCGGAAGCAGTGGTTGAAATGGTCGCCGGTGGTGAACATGCGCCCCGGCGCGATGCTGATGCCCCGGGAAAGGGCCCGCCGGTACAGCTCCATCGACGACAGCGCCGGATCGAGCTCCAGCCACAGGAAGTAACCGCCGTCGGGCTGGCTGACCTTCACCGTCGGCGGGAAATGGTGGGCGATCGCCTGACGCATCGCGCTTTGGCGTTGAGCCAGCAGGCGCCGCAGCCGCCGCAGATGGGTATCGTAGCCGCCGTGCAGCAGATAATCCGCCAGCGCCATCTGGGTCGGCACGCTGGTGGAAACGGTGCTCATCAGCTGCAAACGCTGGATCTGCTGCGCATAACGCCCCGCCGCCACCCAGCCGACGCGAAAGCCCGGCGCCAGGCATTTGGAAAACGACGAGCAGTGCAAGATCTGGCCGCCGCTGTCGAGCGCCTTGGCTGGCAGCGGCCGTTCGGCGCTGAAGTACAGCTCACCGTAGACATCGTCTTCGATCAGCGAAATCTGCCGTTCGCGCAGCAGCTCCACCAGGCGCTGCTTGTTGGCCTCCGGCAGGGTGGCGCCCTGCGGATTTTGGAAGTGGGTCATTAGCCAGCAGGCCTTGATCGGATACTGTTCCACCGCCTGCTGCAACGCGTCCAGATCGATACCGTCCTGCGGATGCGTGGCGATCGCCACCGCCTTTAACCGCAGCCGTTCCAGCGCCTGCAGCGCGCCGTAAAACGCCGGCGATTCGATCGCCACATAGTCGCCCGGCTGGGTCACCGCCTGCAGGCTGAGGCTGAGCGACTCCATCGCCCCGGCGGTGATGACGATTTCGTCCGGGGCAACCTGCATGCCGCTCAGCGCATAGCGTTGGGCAATGTGCCGCCGCAGCGCGTCGTTGCCCGGCGGCAGGTTGGCCAGCGAACTGTGCGGCGTGAACTTGCGCGCTACGCTGCTCAGCGCCCGCGCCAGCTTCGGCTGGGCGAACAGCGTGGCGTCGGGAAAGGCCGAACCGAAAGGCACGATGTCCGGATCCTTGCAGGCCTGCAGCACGTCAAAAATAAAGGCGTTGATGTCCACCTGCTCGCTCAGCAACAGTTTCTCGCCGCGCGAAGGCTGAGGCAGCGGCTGCGGACGCGCCGCCACATAGTAGCCCGACTGCGGGCGGGCGACGATCCACCCCTGGCTCTCCAGCAGTTGGTAAGACTGCACCACCGTCATCAGGCTTAATCCGGCGCGTTTGCCGCTCTCGCGCAGCGAAGGCAGCTTGTCGCCCGCCCGCCACACCCGGTTCTGGATCTGTTCTCTAATCTGCTGCGCAAGCTGCTCGTATCGGGTCATAACCATTAACTGTTATATGAAAAAGTAAAATAACTGTCACTATTATAGTCACTGTACTTCGTGATTAACTTAACGCCAAGCTTTTCACATAAAAATGACAGCTATACTCAAGAGGTTAATTTATGTTCAACCCTAGGAGGCGCCATGCTGGGTCTTGATGCACTGGAACTCGCCAGAATACAGTTCGCCTTCACCGTGTCTTTCCATATCATCTTCCCCGCCATCACCATCGGTTTAGCCAGTTATCTGGCGGTGCTGGAAGGGTTATGGTTGAAAACGCACAATGAAGCCTACCGTGAGCTTTACCATTTCTGGTCAAAGATTTTCGCCGTTAACTTCGGCATGGGCGTGGTGTCCGGGCTGGTGATGGCCTATCAGTTCGGCACCAACTGGAGCTTCTTCTCCGAGTTCGCCGGCAGCATTACCGGGCCGCTGCTGACTTATGAAGTGCTGACCGCCTTCTTCCTCGAAGCCGGTTTCCTCGGCGTGATGCTGTTCGGCTGGAACCGCGTCGGCCCAGGGCTGCACTTCTTCGCCACCTGCATGGTCGCGCTCGGCACACTGATCTCCACCTTCTGGATCCTGGCCTCCAACAGCTGGATGCAGACCCCGCAGGGGCATGAAATCATCAACGGCCAGGTGGTCCCGGTCGACTGGCTGAAGGTGATCTTCAACCCGTCCTTCCCGTACCGCCTGCTGCACATGTCCACCGCCGCCTTCCTCTCCTCGGCGTTCTTCGTCGGCGCCTCCGCCGCCTGGCATCTGCTGCGCGGCCGTGATACCCCGGCGATGCGCAAAATGCTGTCGATGGCGATGTGGATGGCACTGATCGTCGCGCCGGTGCAGGCGATGATCGGCGATGCGCACGGTCTGAATACGCTGAAACACCAACCGGCGAAGATCGCCGCCATCGAAGGCCACTGGGAGAACCCGCCGGGCGAAGCCACGCCGCTGATCCTGGTCGGTTGGCCGGACATGCAGCGCGAAGAAACCCGCTTCAAGCTGGAGGTGCCGTACCTCGGCAGCCTGATCCTAACGCACAGCCTGACCGAACAGGTGCCGGCGCTCAAATCCTTCCCGCCGGAAGATCGCCCCAACTCCACCGTGGTGTTCTGGTCGTTCCGCATCATGGTCGGGCTGGGCATGCTGATGATTCTAGCCGGGGTGTGGAGCCTGTGGCTGCGCTGGCGCGGCGGGCTGTATCAGTCGCGTCCGTTCCTGTACTTCATTCTGTGGATGGGCCCTTCCGGGCTGCTGGCGCTGCTGGCGGGCTGGTTCACCACCGAGATCGGCCGCCAACCGTGGGTGGTGTACGGCCTGCTGCGCACCAAGGATGCGGTCTCCGCGCACGGCGACCTGCACATGAGCATCAGCCTGCTGGCGTTTATCATCGTCTATTGCTCGGTATTCGGCGTGGGCTACTCCTACATGATGCGCCTGATCCGCAAAGGGCCGCAGCCGCATGAACACCAAGAAGACAATACCGAGGGCCGGCCGGCGCGTCCGCTGTCCGCGGTCAACGACACTCTGGACGACAGGAGCTGAACATGGGTATCGATCTTCCGCTGATTTGGTTTGTCATCATCGTGTTCAGCACCATGATGTACGTGGTGATGGACGGTTTCGACCTGGGCATCGGCATCCTGTTTCCGTGGGTGAAAGAGAGCGGCGACCGCGATCTGATGATGAACACCGTCGCCCCGGTGTGGGACGGCAATGAGACCTGGCTGGTGCTGGGCGGCGCCGCACTGTTCGGCGCCTTCCCGCTGGCCTATTCGGTCATCCTCGACGCGCTGGCGATCCCGCTGACGCTGATGCTGATCGGGCTGATTTTCCGCGGCGTGGCCTTCGAGTTTCGCTTCAAGGCGACGCCGGAGAAGCGCCATATCTGGGACAAGGCGTTTATTTGGGGCTCACTGTTCGCCACCTTCAGCCAGGGTGTGGTGGTGGGCGCCGTGATCAACGGCTTCCCGGTAGAAGGCCGCACCTACGCCGGCGGCGCGCTGGACTGGCTAACGCCGTTCGCGCTGTTCTGCGGGCTGGGGCTGGTGGTGACCTATGCCCTGCTCGGCTGTACCTGGCTGGTGATGAAAACCGCCGGTGAACTGCAGGCACGCATGTATCACCTGGCGACGCCGCTGCTGGCCATCCTGTTGCTGGTGCTGGCTGCGGTCAGTGTCTGGACGCCGATCGCCCATCCGGAAATCGCCGCCCGCTGGTTTACGCTGCCTAACCTGTTCTGGCTGCTGCCGGTACCGCTGCTGGTGCTGCTCAGCGCCTGGGGAATTCAACGCGGAGTGAAACGCGGCGCGCACTACTCGCCGTTTATGCTGACGCTGCTGCTGGTGTTCCTCGGCCTGAGCGGACTTGGCATCAGCATCTGGCCGCACCTGATCCCGCCGGCCATCAGCCTGTGGGACGCCGCAGCACCACCGCAGAGCCTCGGCTTTATGCTGGTGGGCGCGCTGTTCATCATCCCAATCATTCTGGTCTACACCTTCTGGAGCTACTACGTGTTCCGCGGCAAGATCAGCCATGAACACGGCTATCATTGAGAAGGGAGGACGCTATGCAAGATAAAACGGCAACCGCCGCTCCGGCGCCCTGGTGGAAACGCATCGGTTGGCTGGTGATCATCTGGAGCGCCAGCGTGCTGGGGTTATTCGTGGTTGCCTCACTGTTCCGCCTGCTGATGACCGCGGCGGGCATGAAGTCGCATTGACGCGGCGCCTTATCTGGACGCGCTGTTGGGAAAGTAAAAAGAGACCACCAGCGTGACCAGCGGCAAGGCGCCGATCTTCACCAGCTCAAACACCTGATTCAGCGCTTCGTTTTTCTCCCAATACGCGTGGGCGGCGAATACGCCCACGCTGACCGCGAATATCCCGCACAGCACCTGGCGTGCCAGGCGCAGCCGCTCCATTCCGTCGAAGACCAAGACCTGCTCCAGATAAACCTGGCTGGCCTCATCGCGCAGATTACGGCTTTCGATGCTCATGGGAAGATCTCCACGACCCGCCCCACCGCTTCAAGCTGTTCACCCTTCTCCCGTACAATGCCAAGAGAAGTACCATCCTGTTTCATCCAGTACTTATCGGCAAGGGTAATCAGTGCAAACGCCATTTTGATTACCTCGGTTTTTTCCATCCCGTGACGCCGGGCGATATCGTTCAGATCATCATCAATTTTGTTCGATAACCGAATCGGCAAGCTGCGCATAGTCCACCTCCTGTGGCCGTTGATTCACAGAGGGAAAGTCTACTGGAAGGGCAAATATCGTTCAATTAGTGAACTACGTAACGCCTCGCACAATCCGCATGCAACGCTAGTACGGCTTGCGGCCCATCGCGCTGAGGAAGCGTTGCTGCAGACGCAACAGCTCCTCCAGTTCCAGCAGGCGGTAGTCGATGCCGAAACGCGGCGCCACCTCGCCGATGATGCGGCTCAGCGCCGGGTAATGGCGGTGGCTCCAGTGCGGGAACAGATGATGCGTCAAATGCAGGTTCGCCCCGCCGAGCCAGTACCCCAGCCAACGCGGCCGGGTCAGCCAGTCGAAGGTGGTGGCGAACACGTGGTGATACCAGCCGTGCGGCATCGTGCCCTGCGCCGGCGCCTGATAAAAGTTGGCCTTGGCCCAGTGGGTGCCGATGATCAACATCACGAACAGCAAGGAAGAAAGCATCTGGCTCAGCAAATAGACCAGCAGAATTTGCCCGATGCCGATAGCCGGCGGCAGCAACCAGCATGGGATCGCCAGCGCCAGCAGCAGGTGTGCCGCCTTACCCGCCAGAAACCCGCACCAGCCACGCACGCCCTGCTGCGCCATGCGCGCCGCCACGCGGGTGCGGCCCGCCCTGTCCAGCCAATCGAACAGCCAGATGTAGTACGGGAACGTCAGCGCCGCCACCAGCGGCCAATAGTAACGCTGCGCGCGCATAAAGGGGCGCCAGCGCTGGAACGGCGTTTGCCGCAGCACGCCGTTGGCGTCGATGTCGGGATCGTAATGTTCGATATTGTTATGGGCATGGTGGAACAGCACGTGCCGCACGCGCCAACAGTCGGGATCCAGCCCCAGCGGCACGCTCACCAGTGCGTTCAACCAGCGGTTGGCCCAAGGGCGGCGGAAAAACGCGTTGTGCGAGGCGTCGTGCACCACGTTCACCGTCAGGAACATGCCGATAAAGATAAAGCCGAAATAGCAGGCGAAAAACGCCCAGCCGTTTTGCTGCTGCAGGCTCAACCCGTAACACAGGCCGCACAGCGCCAGCAGCAGCGTCACCTTCGCCAGCATGCCGCCGTCGGCGAAACGGTGATCGCCGTTGGCCGCCAGATAATGCTGGGCGGCCTGCATCAGCGCGCGGTGCAACCCGTTGTCGTCGCGCCGATAGGCTAACGGACGCAGCGGTTTCATGGCTGCCCCATCCGCCGCAAGAAGCGCTGTTGCTGCGCCAGCAGTTCGCGATAGCCGATGCAGCGGTACGCCATGCCGTGCCGCTGTGCCACTTCCGCCACCGCGGCGGCCAGCGCCGGATAGTGGCGGTGATTCCAACCGGGAAACAGGTGATGGGTCAGGTGATAGTTCAGCCCGCCGGTCAGATGCTCCAGCCAGCGCGGTTCGGGCTGCCAGTCGCAGGCGGTGGCGAAATTGTGCCGATACCAGCCTTGCGGCATGCTGTCGCCCGTCGGCGCCGGGTAAAACTCGGCCTGCGCCCAATGGGTGCCCAGCAGCAAGAACACCACCAGCAGCGAGGCGCACATCTGGCTGAGCGCGTAAGCCAACAGCACCCAGCCCCAGCCGATGCCGTGCAGGTGGCCCACGATCAGCGGCACCACCAGCACCAGCGCCAGATGCGCGAGCTTGCACAGCACGAACAGCGTCCAACCGCCGCGCCCCGCCAGCACGCGTTTTTCCCGCAGCGGCGTTTTATCGAGCCGATCGGACCAATCGAAAATCCAGGCGATATAGGGCAAGGAGAGCGCGGCGATCAGCGGCCAGTACAGATGCTGATAGCGCATATGGGGCCGCCAGCGCTGGAACGGCGTCTGGCGGAAAAAGCCGTTCTCTTCGGTGTCCAGATCGTAATGCTCCACGTTGGCGTAAACGTGGTGGTAATCCACGTGCCGCGTACGCCAATAGTCCGGATCGACGCCCAGCGGCAGCGTCACCACCCGCCCCACCAGGCGATTGGCCCAGGGCGCACGCAGGAAGGCGTTATGCGAAGCATCGTGGTTGACGTTGACGTTGAGCAGCATACCCATGGTCACGAACAGGAAATAGCAGAGGAAAAACGCCCATGGCTGATGCTGCATCAGGCTGAGCGCGTAAAACCCGGCGCACAACACCAACAACAGCACGGCCTTGACCAGCCGCGCGGCATCGGCATAGCGATGATCGCCCGCCAGGCAGGCGTGCGCCGCGCGCTTAAGATCGCGATGAAACGCCTGCTCGCCATCGGCGGGAAAACGCAGCGGCGGCAATGACTCAGCCATGCGGTTCCTCCACGGCGGCCGATGCGGCCACTCGCCCCCAGCCCAGCGCGATGCACAGGGCATGCAGCGCCACGGCGGCCATGGCGATATGCCAATAGCGCTGTGGCCAGCCAAGATAGCCGATAAACAGCAGCGGCATGCCCAGCGCGATCAGCAGCCAGACGGCGCTCGCCCACGGTCGCCCTTCCGTCATGCCGCCCAGCGCTACCGATCCCAACGCCAGCAGCACCAGCAGCGCCATTTGCGGCCAGCTGATGTCGCCGTAACCATAGCCGTATTGGTAGACGTAGCCGACCACCAGCGTGAACAACAGCATGGCGCCGCTGAATACGCTGAGTGCCGAACGGCGGTCGCGTGGTCGGCCCGGCGCCGGGCGCCATGTCAGACGCAAATAGCGCAGGAACGGCAGATTACTCGCCCAGAACGGGTTGGCAGACGGCCTGTCACCGCTGACGCCATAGCTGAACGGCGTGGTCGGCAACGCCGGGCAGAAGGTGCCGAACAGCTTGTCCCAAAAGATAAAGCTGCCGCCGAAGTTCTTATTGGAATACGCCATGTCCTTGACGTGGTGCACCCGGTGATGCGCCGGCGTGACCAGAATTTTTTCCAGCAGGCCGAGTTTCGGCGTCAGCGCATTGTGGTTAAACAGCTGAATGCTGTAGTGAAAAATCGACACCGTGACAAACACCGACAGCGGCACGCCCGCCAGCGCCAACAGCAAAAAGAACGGAATCGACGTCAGCGACGAATACCAGGAGTTGCGCACCCCCAGCGACAGGTTGAAGTGCTCCCCCTGGTGGTGCACCACGTGTACCGCCCACAGCACGCGGAAGCGGTGGTGCAGGCGATGCAGCCAGTAGAAACCGAAGTCCCACGCCAGCAGGGCGAACAGCCACATCAGCAGCGGCGGCCAGGCGTCCAGCAGCCCCAGGCTGAAATGCGCGGCCACGTAGCCGTAGCAGGTGATCTCCAGCCCGCGGAACAGCCACAGCATGATATGGCCGGAGTTCAGGTTGAACACCAGATCGTGCCAGTTGACCGGCTCACGGCGCCCCCACTGCAGCGCCACCGCCTCGGCCACCACGATGAACAGCATGAACACTATCGGCAACGCCAGATCGCTCATCCCATTTCTCCTTTAACCACGCGCCTGCGCAGGGCCTTTATACGCAGCGCCAGCCCACCGGCGCATAGCGCCAGCAAGGCGCCACCTGCCAAATCGACAAACAAGTGACGGCGCAGCTGCAGAATGGAGAACGCGATCGCCACGCCCCACAGCATCCACAGCGCCGTCCGCATTTTGCGCTCGCCGTCGCTCAGCGCCCACACCGCCAGCACCGTCAGCGCCATGTGCAACGAAGGCAGGCAGTTCTGCGCCGAATCCACCTGCGTTAACGCCGCCAGCAGCTGCGCGCTGATCCCAACGCCATCGTTCTGCGGATAGGCCATGGTGGTCGGCCACAGCAGGTAAACCGCTCCGGCGCCCAGCGCCGTCAGCTGCATCGCCAGCGTCAGCCATTTGATTCGCCGCAGCGGCGCCAGCAAATAGCCAGCCGGGACGATGAGGAAGAACGACAGATAGAGCCAAATGGCCGCCGGGTTGAACGGGATCGCCCGATCAAGCGCCGACGGCGGCAACAGGGTTCCCGCCCCCTGCAGGCGATCGGTCAGGCTATACACGACCCCGACCGTCCCCCAGCCGAGCAACATGTGCCCTAGCCTGAACAGCGTATTTTTCATGCTTCCTCCGCCTGGCGCACGATGCGCCGCCGCTTGCGATCGAACTGCGGCAGCACCGCCTGCGTCGTCAGCCGCCATTCGAGCCGCTCGGTGGCGATGCCCTGACGGGCGAACAGTGCGATCAGCTGCGCCTGGCAGTGCGCCAATTCCGCTTGGCTGCAATCGGCAATCAGCTCCAGCCGCTGCTCGCCGCGCTGGATCAGGCGGTAATCGCTGGTCAGCGGCAACGCATTGGCGATCGTCCGGCTGCAGGCATCGGCGAACACCGCCTGCGGTTGCCGCTGCGCATCGGGTAACATCAGCTGATCGTCGCGCCGCCCTTCGATACGCGCAATCGACCGCGTCGGTTGCCCGCATGGGCAGGGTTCCTGGCGCAGCACCAATACATCATCCAGCCGATAGCGCACGATCGGCTGCGTACTGCGGGTAAAGTCGGTGATCAGCGGCGTGAAGCGCAGTTCGTCGATCCACTGCGGTTCGATATGCAAAAACTCTTCGTTCAGATGTAGCGTGCCGTGCGCGCAGGTGGCGGCCAGGAACCCCTCGGTGGCCTGATACACTTCGCCAACCGCCGGAAACACCTGCAGCAGCAGGTGGCGATCCTGCTCTTCCAACACCTCGGCGACCGAGATCGCTTTTTTGACCGGCAGCGTCACCTGCCCGGCCAGCACCGCCAGCGCCAGGGCGCGCAGCACCTGTGCCGGCGCCACGATGATGCTGGGCGCCTGCCGTTCCAAGGCGGGCAGATGCGCATTGAACGGCGCGAGCAGATCGTAAAACGCCAGGCTCAGCCAACGGTTGTTCACGCTGTGATAGAGGTTATTGTCCGCCCGCAGAAACAGCGCAACGCGCTCGCCGGCCAACAGCCCGTCCGGCAGCATCTTCGCCAGCATGCCGCCGGCCCACACCTGCTGTTCGCGCGGGCTGACGACAAACACGCCGCGCTGCCCGGAGGTGCCGGACGACAATCCGACGCTGTAGCGCCCGATCTTCGGCGTGAAATCGCGATCCGCCTCGCTGCGCTGCGCGCAGGCCAGCACCGCATCGCGCTGCAGCCCGGCGGTATTCATCCGGTCGAACTGCGCCATCATCAGCGCCTTGTCCATCTGCGGCCATTCGGCGAACGGCCGGCGGCTGAACCGCTGAAAATAGGGGCTCTTGCTCAGCACCCGGCGGGCAAAGCCCGTGAGCTGCCGGGCCTGATACGCCTCCAGCGCCGCACGATCGCCAAAGCGCAGGCGTCGGGCGCGAAAATAGTGCCAAAGGGTCATGAAGGGGATCACAGGTCCCCCTCATGACACAGCAAAATGTTGACCTGGCCGCCCGCCCACAGCTGGTTGAGCCGCTCCAGCGTGCGGGTGTACGCCGCCGCGTCGTCCATCACCAGATTGGCCAGGCGCGAAGGCCCGCGCAGCGTCTGGTAGCTCTGCGGCGACCAGGCGGCGTCGCTGGCCAGCAGTGTCCAACCGGCATCGGTGAGGATAAAGGCGCCGATATGGCCGGCCGCATGCCCCGGCAGCGGCACCAGCACGATCTGCCCTTCGCTGCCCGGCAGCACGTAACCGCGATCGAACGGCGCCAGCAGCGCGGGCAACGCCACCGAGGGAAAAGCCTCCATAAACTGCAGGCGGCTCTCGAAGTCCGCCGGGATCAGGCCGGGAATAAAGGCGCGCTTCAGCGCCGCAAAACCGCGCAGCCCACGGGTTTGCTGCCAGCCTTCGCCAGAGCAAATAAAGTCGAGTTGGCTGAAATCCTGCAGCCCGGCGATGTGATCCGCGTGAAAATGCGAGACGATCAGCGCCTGGATGTCACCTTCGGTGTAACCGGCTTCGCGCAGCTGGTGCGCCAACGACTCGGCGGGATCGAAATAGACCGGCGTCATGCGGCGGTAAAGGCTGAACAGCCCCGACTGCGTGTGCTGCTGAAAATAATGCGCGTAGCCGGTATCCCACAGCCAGCGGCGCTCCCCTACCTCCAGCAGATAGGCGCGCGCCGGGAATTTGCACACCCGGAACCCGGCACCGCGCAGCGCCATGCAGCCGATATGCGTGCAATAGCCCACTTCAAAAACGGTGACTTTAGCCATGTTGTCCGCCTCCTTGCTGCCGCAGCCACTCGCCGGTCAGGCGGATCCCCTCTTCCATCGAGTAACGCGGCCGATAGCCCAGTTCTTCGATCGCGCGGGTCTGGCTCAGGGTCATGTCGAAGTGCACCGCCGCCACGCTGTAGCGCGTCAGCATCGGTTCCTTGCCGCTCAGGCTTGCCCACAGCTCCATGCCGCCGGCCAGCGAATGCAGCAGCGGATAGGGCACGGCCTGCAGCCGGTAACTCAGCCCCAGCGCCTGACGCAGCAGCGCATCCAGCATGTCCGCCAGCCGCTGCGGTTGGTGATTGGTGATGTTGTACACGGCGCCGGACGGCAATCCGCGCTGCCGGCTGGCCAGCTCCATGGCGTGCACCACATTGGGGGCAAAGGTCAGATCCAGCAATGCCTGTCCGCCGCCGGGCAATCGCAATACGCCGCGATCGCGTTCGAGCTGCTGCAACAGCCGCGGCACGATCACCCGATCGTGCGGGCCAAACAGGCCGCGCGGCCGCAGCATAATGTAGGTGGTTTGCGGATAGATCTTCGCCTGCGCCAACAGGCGCTGTTCGGCCGCATACTTGCTGGCGGCATAGTGATTGGCGAAGCGCCGGGCGCGGTAACCCTCGTCAAGATCGTAATGCGGCTGAAAATCGAAGTAGATTGCCGGCGTGGAGATATGCACGAAGCGCCGCACGCCACAGCGCCCCGCCGCCTCCGCCAGCTTCTCCGTCGCCGCGGCGTTGATGAGGTGAAATTCCGCCTTGCTGCCCCAGGGCGAAGACTTGGCCGCACAGTGCCACACCCACTCGCAGTCGGTCACCAGCTCCCGACATTGCTGCGGCGTGGCCTGCGCCAGATCGAGCGCACAAAACTCGGCGCCCAGCTGACGCAGCGTTGCGCCGGCCCGTTCATCGCGGCCGGTGGCGCGCACCTGATGTCCGGCCTCCAGCAACCACTGCGCCGCGTTGCGTCCCAGCCCGCTGGTCGCCCCGGTGACCAGCACCCTCATGGCAGCAACACCATGCCGGCCAGCGCCAGCCCGGCGGCGGTGCCGATCAGCATCACCGGCTGACCGGGATTGAAGCGCCCGGTGGTCGCAGCGGCATGCAGCGCCGTCGGGATGGACGCCGCCACCTGATTGCCATGATGGCGGTAGATGTCGACCAGCGCCTCGCTGGAGACGTGCAGCCGCTTGCGCATATGTTCGAGCGACAGATGGCTGGCCTGATGCGGCACCACGGTGGCGATCTGGGCCAGGGTCAGGCCGCTGGCGTTCAGCAGCCGGTCGAGGTAGCCCTCAATCAGCGCCGACGCCTGACGGAACAGCGGCTTGCCCTGCATATGAAACAGGAAGTCTTGCTCACACATGCCGGCGCGCGGGTTACGACGCGTACCGCCGGCGCGGATCTCGCACAGTTCGCTCCCGGCGGGATAGGTTTCCACCAGGCTGGCGAGGATACCGCTGGCGCCGTCGCCGCGCTCCACAATGGCACAGGCGGCACCATCGCCGAAAATCAGCGACGATTCTTCGTGCTGCCAGTCGATGCCGCGTGAAGCGAGATCCGCCGAAACGATGGCGATACGCCGATACGTCCCGGCGTTCAACAGCC
Organism: Serratia bockelmannii; assembly: GCF_051803255.1. NCBI lineage: Bacteria > Pseudomonadati > Pseudomonadota > Gammaproteobacteria > Enterobacterales > Yersiniaceae > Serratia > Serratia bockelmannii. The sequence continues at coordinate 2,975,653 of NZ_CP196512.1, forward strand.
CCGCCGCCACCTGTAGCGCAGAGATAAAGCTGACGCAGCTGCTGTTGATGTCGAAGCCCGGCGTGCCCGCCGCCAGCCCCGCCACCTTGAGAATATGCGCGGCGGTGCATGGCAGCGCCTGCACCGATATCGCCGAGGCGGAGATCAGCAGGTCAATGGAAGCTGCCGGGATGGCGTGGCGAGCCAGCGCATCTTGCAGCGCAGCGGCAGCGAGTTCGGCCTGGCTGGCATCGTCGGCGGCGTGATAGCGGCAAACGATACCCGAGCGTTTTTCAACGTAGCCGGCCGGTTTCCCCAGGCGAGCGTCGAGCGTAGAAGACGCCACGCGGTTGGGCGGCAACGCGGCCCCGGTGGCAATGATTTTCAGAGGCAACAGCTCGGGTGAGCGACATTGTGTGGTCATTATTGTTATTGATTAACCTGACTATCCATAAAGCGATTCTCCCGCACGGCACGAAGGCCACGCGGATCATCCCCGGTTTTTATGTCCCAAAATGCCTTTCATCAAGGCGGTATCTCTTGTTATCGGCTACCACGGGCCGACGTCCGTCGGCGGAAGCATAAGCGTAACATGACTGAGATAATTAGTTTACGACAAGGCGGCGAGAATGGGCAGACGGCGGGGGAATTATCGGAATAGCGCCGCCGCTGGCGATCGGCGGCGGCGGGGTCAGGCTCAGCGGCGGTTGCGCACCAGCTGATAATGGCGGGTCAGGTACTCTACCGGCGCACTCCAGATATGCACCAGGCGGCAGAACGGGAACAGCACGAACAGCGTCATGCCCAGCACCATGTGCAGTTTGAAGATAATCGCCACCCCTTCCAGGTGCGCAGAGGCGCCGGCGTGGAAGGTCACTACCGCCTGCGCCCAGGCCACCAGCTTCATCATTTCGCTGCCGTCCATATGCTGGGCGGAGAACGGAATGGTCAGCAGCCCCAGACACACCTGCACCACCAGCAACGTCAGGATCATGATGTCGGCGAAGCTGCTGGTGGCGCGCACCCGTGGGTTGGTCAACCGGCGCTTCAGCAACAGCGCGCCGCCGATCAGCGTCATCAGGCCGCAGGCGCCGCCGGCGATCATCGCCAGCTTCTGCTTCACGTCGATCGGCAGGAAGGCCTCATACATCCAGTGCGGCGTCAGCATGCCGAGGAAGTGGCCCGCGAAGATGCCGATAATCCCGATGTGGAACAGGTTGGACGCCAGCCGCATGCCCTTTTTATCCAGCATCTGGCTGGAGCCGGCGCGCCAGCTGTACTGCCCGTAGTCGTAACGCAACCAGCTGCCGATCAGGAATACCGCGCCGGCCAGATAAGGGTAGATATCGAAGAAGAACTGATTCAAAAATTGCATGATTAGCGTCCTTTGGTTCCGGTTAACGCATCCGTCAGATCCAGATACTGTGGCGCCACCGCGCCGGCGAAGCGCCGCTGGTGCGCCGTCTGCTGGGCGGAGGCGCAGCCCTGTTCGCCGAGAAACTTGACCTGCTCCTCTTCCCACACCGCATCCAGCGCCTGCGGCGTATCGTCGCGCGCCTCTTGCGCCACCTGGGTCTCCAGCGCCTGGGCCTGCACCTCGCTGCCGGACAGCGCCAGCAGCAGATCGAACAGCACCGCGTAGGGGCTTTCGCGTTGTTGCAGGCGCGCGCCCAGCAGCGCCAGGATCGGCGCGATGTCCTGCAGCCCTTCCCGCGCCTGCGCCGCGCTGCGGCTGGCCAAATACTCCAGGTACAGCGGCAGGAAGTCCGGCAGCTCGCGGCTGTCGATCTCCAGCCCGGCGGCGCGGTACTGCGCCATCAGGTCAACCATCGCCTGGCCGCGATCGCGCGACTCACCGTGCACGTGCTCAAACAGCAACAGCGAAGTGGCGCGGCCGCGATCGAACAGCTCGCAATAGTCAGCCTGAGCATCCAGCAACGGGCGCGCGCACAGGCGGCGGATAAACAGAATCAGCTGCGCGCTGTGGTGCAGATCCAGCTCGCTGGCCGGCTCCAGCGCTTCGATCAGCGCCTGCTGATGGTCAAACAGCACCTGCTCCGGATAATCCAGCAGGCGGGCGATCACTTTCAGGCTGATCATGAGGCATCCTCCGGCCGCGCGGTTTTCGCGGTCACGTCGATGGCGTCGATACGGCGGCTGTTGAACAGATTGAACTTGCCATCGCTGCCGTGGCAGCCGTCGCCGAAGCTGAAGCCGCACCCCTTGCTTTCCGGGAAGGCTTCGCGCGCCAGTTCGCGGTGGCTCGACGGCACCACAAAGCGATCTTCATAGTTGGCGATCGCCAGGTAGCGATACATCTCCTGCGCCTGCGCTTCGCTCAGGCCAACCTGCTCCAGCGCGCTGGTGTCCACCACGCCGTCGACGGTTTCCGCCCGTTTGTAGTGGCGCATCGCCAGCATGCGCTTCAGCGCCAGCAGTACCGGTTCGGTATCGCCGGCGGTCAGCAGATTCGCCAGATACTGCACCGGAATGCGCAGGCTCTCGACGTCCGGTAATACGCCGTTGTGCGCCAGCTCGCCGGCGTCGGCGGCGGACTGAATCGGCGACAACGGCGGCACGTACCACACCATCGGCAGCGTGCGGTATTCCGGGTGCAGCGGCAGCGCCAGCTTCCAGTCCATCGCCATTTTATACACCGGCGACTGCTGGGCGGCTTCAATGACGCCCTGCGGCACGCCGTCCGCCAGCGCCTGAGCAATCACCTTAGGATCATGCGGATCGAGGAAGATATCGAGCTGGCTCTGATACAGATCTTTGTCGTTCTCCACCGCCGCCGCCTGCTCGATGCGATCGGCGTCGTACAGCAGCACGCCGAGATAGCGGATGCGGCCCACGCAGGTCTCCGAACAGACCGTCGGCTGCCCGGCTTCGATACGCGGGTAACAGAAGATGCACTTCTCGGACTTGCCGCTTTTCCAGTTGAAATAGATTTTCTTGTACGGGCAGCCGGTCAGGCACATGCGCCAGCCGCGGCACTTGTCCTGGTCGATCAGCACGATGCCATCTTCGCCGCGTTTGTAGATCGCCCCGCTCGGGCAGGTGGCGACGCAGGCCGGGTTGAGGCAGTGCTCGCACAGGCGCGGCAGGTACATCATGAAGGTGTTTTCGAACTGGCCGTACATCGCCTTCTGCAGGTTATCGAAGTTCTTGTCCTGCGAGCGTTTTTCGAATTCCCCGCCGAGGATCTCCTCCCAGTTCGGGCCGCTTTCGATCTTGTTCATGCGCTGGCCGGTAATCAGCGAGCGCGGGCGGGCCACCGGCTGGTGCTTGCCCTGTTTGGCGGTGTGCAGATGCTGGTAGTCGTAATCGAACGGCTCGTAGTAGTCGTCCAGCGCCGGCACGTCCGGGTTGGCGAAGATTTTCGCCAACACGCCGACGCGGCTGCCCATGCGCGGCTCCAGCTTGCCGTTGATTTTGCGGATCCAGCCGCCCTTCCATTTTTCCTGATCTTCCCAGGCGTGCGGATACCCGACGCCAGGCTTGCTTTCCACGTTGTTGAACCAGGCGTATTCCATACCTTCACGGCTGGTCCAGACGTTTTTGCAGGTGACCGAACAGGTGTGGCAACCGATGCACTTGTCCAGATTCAGCACCATGCCGACTTGCGAACGAATTTTCATTTGCTGTTCTCCTGCTGACTGCCCTGCGCGTAGTCGTTGCCTTCGTCGTCCAACCAATCAATGCGGTTCATCTTGCGCACCACCACGAACTCGTCGCGGTTGGAGCCGACGGTGCCGTAGTAGTTGAAGCCGTAGGCCAACTGCGCATAGCCGCCGATCATGTGGGTCGGCTTCGGACAGGCGCGGGTCACCGAGTTGTGGATGCCGCCGCGTTGGCTGGTGATCTCCGAGCCCGGCAGGTTCACGATGCGCTCCTGCGCGTGGTACATCATGGTCATGCCGGCCGGGATACGCTGGCTGACCACCGCGCGCGCCGTCAGCGCGCCGTTGGCGTTGAAGGCCTCGATCCAGTCGTTGTCCGCGATGCCCAGATCTTTGGCGTCGTCTTCGCTCAGCCAGACGATCGGGCCGCCGCGCGACAGCGTCAGCATCAACAGGTTGTCGCTGTAGGTGGAGTGAATGCCCCACTTCTGGTGCGGCGTCAGGAAGTTCAGCGCCTTCTCCTTGTTGCCGTTCGGCTTGCTGTTCAGCAGCGGCTGCGCGGCACGGGTGTCGATCGGCGGCCGGTATACCAGCAGGCTTTCACCGAAGGCGCGCATCCACTCATGGTCCTGATACAGCTGTTGACGGCCGCTGAGGGTGCGCCACGGGATCAACTCGTGCACGTTGGTGTAGCAGGCGTTATAGGAAACATGTTCATCCTCCAGACCGGACCAGGTCGGGCTGGAGATAATTTTGCGCGGCTGCGCCTGAATGTCGCGGAAGCGAATTTTCTCGTCTTCCTTGTTCAGCGCCAGATGCCGGTGATCGCGGCCGGTGACGTTGCTCAGGGCCTCCCAGGCTTTTACCGCCACCTGGCCGTTGGTTTCCGGCGCCAGCGACAGGATCACTTCCGCCGCGTCAATCGCGCTCTCGATCTTCGGCCGCCCTACCGCCGGGCCGTCGGCCTTGACGTAGTTAAGCTGCTTGAGGAAGTCGACCTCGGTTTGGGTGTTCCAGCTGATGCCCTTGCCGCCGTTGCCCAGTTTGTCCAGCAGCGGCCCCAGCGAGGTGAAGCGCTCGTAGGTGGCCGGGTAATCGCGTTCCACCGCGATGATGTGCGGCGCGGTTTTGCCGGGGATCAGATCGCATTCGCCTTTCTTCCAGTCCTGCACGCCGTAAGGCTGTGCCAGTTCGGCGGCGGAGTCGTGCTGGATAGGCAAGGTCACCACGTCGGTTTCCTGGCCCAGATGGCCGACGCACACTTCGGAGAAGGCCTTGGCGATGCCCTTGTAAATCTCCCAGTCGCTCTTCGAATCCCAGGCCGGATCGACCGCCGCCGACAGCGGATGGATGAACGGGTGCATGTCGGAGGTGTTCATATCGTCTTTTTCGTACCAGGTGGCGGTCGGCAGCACCACGTCGGAGTACAGGCAGGTGCTCGACATGCGGAAATCGAGCGTCACCACCAGATCCAGCTTGCCTTCGCCGCCCTGCTCGCGCCATTCCACTTCCTGTGGCTTCACGCCGCCCTGCTGGCCGAGATCTTTCCCCTGGATGCCGTTTTCGGTGCCCAACAGGTATTTGAGCATGTACTCATGGCCCTTGCCGGAAGACCCCAGCAGGTTGGAGCGCCAGACGAACAGGTTGCGCGGGAAGTTCTGCGGATTGTCCGGCTGCTCGGCGGCGAAGCCCAGCGTGCCGTTTTTCAGGCCGTCGACGGTGAACTCGACCGGTGACTGGCCGGCGGCGCGGGCCTGCTCCGCCAGGCGCAGCGGGTTGGTGCCCAACTGCGGCGCCGACGGCAGCCAGCCCATGCGCTCGGCGCGCACGTTGAAGTCGATCAGGCTGCCGCCGAAGCGCGTCTTGTCCGCCAGCGGCGACAGCAACTCGTCGGTGCCGACAGTTTCATAGCGCCATTGGCTGGAATGGTTGTAGAAGAACGAGGTGCTGTTCATGTGGCGCGGCGGGCGCTGCCAGTCGAGGCCAAACGCCAGCGGCAGCCAGCCGGTTTGCGGCCGCAGTTTTTCCTGGCCGACGTAGTGCGCCCAGCCGCCGCCGCTCTGGCCGACGCAACCGCAGAAGATCAGCATGTTGATCAGGCCGCGGTAGGTCATGTCCATGTGATACCAGTGGTTGACGCCGGCACCGACGATGATCATCGAACGGCCGTGGGTCTTCTCGGCGTTTTCCGCGAACTCGCGGGCAATGCGGATGATGTTGTGGCGCGACACGCCGGTGATCTGTTCGGCCCAGGCCGGGCTGTAGGCCTTGACCTCGTCATAGTCGGCGGCGCAGTTGGCGTCGTCCAGCCCGCGTTCCAGGCCGTAATTGGCCAGCGTCAGGTCATACACGCTGGTCACCAGCGCTTCGCTGCCGTCCGCCAGCCGCAGGCGTTTCACCGGCAGCTTGTGCAGCAGGATCTCGTCCAGTGCCACGCTGTTGAAATGCTCGCTGTCGGCTCCGCCGAAGTACGGGAAGCCCACCTCGGCGACGTCGTCATGCATGCCCAACAGGCTGAGCTGCAGCTCGACTTCCTGTTGCGATTTGCCCTCGCGCTGTTCCAGGTTCCACTTGCCCTTCTCGCCCCAGCGGAAACCGATGGAACCCTGCGGCGCCACCAGATCGCCGCTGTGGCTGTCGATGGCGACGGTTTTCCACTCGGGGTTGTTTTCCTGGCCCAATCCGTCCACCAGATCGGCGGCGCGCAGCAGGCGGCCGGCGGCGTAGTGGCCGCCTTCACGCGGCTCCAGCAGCACCAGCATCGGCATGTCGGTATAGCGGCGTACATAGTCGCGGAAGTAGCCAACTTCGCGGTCGAGATGGAACTCTTTCAGCATTACGTGGCCCATCGCCAGCGCCATCGCGCTGTCGGTGCCCTGCTTCGGATTCAGCCAGTGGTCGCACAGCTTGGCGACTTCGGCATAGTCCGGCGTCACCGCCACGGTTTTGGTGCCCTTGTAACGCACTTCGGTAAAGAAGTGGGCGTCCGGGGTACGCGTCTGCGGCACGTTGGAGCCCCAGGCGATAATGTAGGAGGAGTTGTACCAGTCGGCGGATTCCGGCACGTCGGTCTGCTCGCCCCAGGTCATCGGCGAGGCCGGCGGCAGATCGCAGTACCAATCGTAGAAGCTCAGGCAGGCGCCGCCGATCAGCGACAGGTAGCGGGCGCCGGCGGCGTAGGACACCATCGACATCGCCGGGATCGGCGAGAAGCCGATAATGCGGTCCGGGCCGAAGGTTTTGGCGGTATAGACGTTGGCGGCGGCGATCAGTTCATTGACCTCTTGCCAGCTGGAGCGGACGAAACCGCCGCGGCCGCGCGCCACCTTGTAGCTTTTGGCTTTTTCCGCATCGCCGACGATAGAGCCCCAGGCCGCGACCGGATCGCTGTGCTGCGCTTTCGCTTCGCGCCACAGTTTGAGCAGACGCTTGCGCATCAGCGGGTATTTCAGCCGGTTGGCGCTGTACAGGTACCAGGAGTAGCTGGCGCCGCGCGGGCAGCCGCGCGGTTCATGGTTAGGCAGATCGGGACGGGTGCGCGGATAATCGGTTTGCTGGGTTTCCCAGGTCACCAGACCATTCTTCACATAGATCTTCCAACTGCAGGAACCGGTGCAGTTCACGCCGTGGGTGGAACGCACCACTTTGTCGTGTTGCCAACGGCTGCGGTAGCCGTCTTCCCAGTCGCGGTTGGTGTTCAAGGTCTGGCCGTGATCGCCAGAAAAAGGCTCCGCCAACTGCTTGAAATAGCGGAAACGGTCTAAAAATTTGCTCATCCGGAATGCTCCTGAAGGCTCTTGTCGTTATAAGAAGACATGCTCAATCTGCCGCCAGCCTACTGACGGCCAACCGGCGGCAAATTGATTGCGATCAAGAGAAAGCGGGAGGCGACGCGCGCGTCGGGGATGAAATACCACCAAAGTATAGGTGCGAGACTTAACTTTAATTAATTGAATTTGAATGAATAAATCAGGAATTCATGACAGAGACTGACGGGCGGGGGGCAAGGTGGGGTATTTGGGGGTAGGACGCGGGAGAAACCTCCCGCGTGATGCTAACTCGTCGCTTTCAGCGTTGAAGCCACAGCGTCGCGGTGCCCACTGCGGGCAACGCCAGCTTGACCTCCGTGCCCTCTCCCTGCTGCCGCCAGCCCGCCGGAAGGCGCAAGCGGGTGCTTCCCTCTCGATAGTAGGGGTTGGCTACCAGCAGCAAGGCGCGATCGCCCAGAATAAACATCCGCGCCGGCATTTGCGGGTCGCTTCCCGCCAGCGGCGTCGATTTTCCCGTCAGCAGATAAGGGGTGAAAGCGGCAATTTGCTGCGACACGGCAGCCACGCCACGCCAGGTGGCGTCAAACTCCCGTTGGTCGAAGCGGCCGGTTTTACGCTTGTAAAACAGATCGGTATAAGAATAAAACAACAGCCCCTTAGCGCCGCCGATCAGCGCCTGCCAGGCCTGGTTGCGGATTTCCGCCTCTGACGGCGGATGTGGCTTGCGGCGGGCGTCATAAGCGGCGTGATCCATGATTTGCATCACCACCCAGGCCCCGCGTGCCTGGCGGGCGGCCTGCACCGTCAGTTCGGTATAACGCGTAGTGCGCGTCAGATCGCGATCGTTCCCCACCGGGTAAGGGTCGGTCGCCAAAATGTCGCTGCTGTTAAAGTAGGCGTCCAACTCCCCGGTTTTGTTCAACACCTGGAAGGTGGGGTGATCGCCGTCAAGCCGCTTTATTTGCAGGTTTTTTTCCTCGATCTTATCGAGATATTCCGGCCCCAGTTCATCGTTGATGTACCAGGCGAGCAGGTTGGGCTGAGAGCGCAAGCGCTGCACGTACCAGGCCGTCATCGCCGCGTAGTCGCCACCGCGCACGGCCGGCGCGAAACGGCTGCCGCGGTACTGATCTTTGACGGAGTAAATGACCAGCAGCCCGCGCTTGCGTGCGTTGCGGAAAAAGTCGTAAGGATCTTTCTTTTCCCCATAATCATAGTTCAGCACCGTGTTGAATCCCGCCGAGGCGATGCGCGCCAAATGTTCATCGGTAGCCACGTTGGCGTAAATGCCCAACGGGAAAAGCCGTTGACCATCGCGCAGGGTAAAGCCTTTGCTGTCGATCGCCACTTTGGCCTCAGGCTGGCCAACGCGAAAAGACAGCTCGCTGCCCTGTGCCGGCTGGGATTGCTGACCGGTGACCTGCTGACGCAGGCGGTACTCTCCCTGGGCCAGGCCGGTCGGCAGTGGGTATTCGATACGGCGCTGCCCTTCAACTTGATAACGGTCGCGGCTACGGTGAACAACCTGCCCCTCGGCATTAAGCAATTCGCTATCGACCTGCAAATGCTGCGGCTGCGCAGTGACTATCAGCGTGTCGACCTTTCCCTGCGCCGACGCGCCGAGCTGATACAATGCCGGCTTAGGCGCTCGAGTACACGCATAGGCGTCGTCAAACCAGACGGTACCGGTGCTCCCCTTACGCAGGTAAACGCCAAAAGTGATTCGCGCCGCCTGCGGCGGCACGGTATAGCTGGCGTTCACCTGCCGCCAACCGCTGTCGCCGGTCACGCCAGCCGGATAGCTGCCTTCCAGAAAGCGCCCCTGCGCATCAAAGCTTTGCAGATAAACCCCGGCGCCGCCGTCGCGGCTTTGCCCGCGTACGCCGCGGGTCTTGAGCCAGACGCCGAAATCGATCGTCTGCCCGGGTACAACCTGCAGCGCCTGGTTGAAGGTACGGTACTGCGCTGCATCTGCATTGTCATAACGCAAACTGCCACGGCCGCTGTGCGTATCGCCGTCGCCCTGTGCGCCCTGCGCGCGCCAGCCGCTGAGCCCCTGCTCAAAGCCGGGATTGGCCAACAGATTGGGTTGGCAGCTCTGCGCCAGAGCCGAAGCGCTCCACAAGGCGCAACAGCCCAGAGCCACCCTCTGATACATTCCCCTCATGGTCACTTCCTTTTCACCACGGCATTGAACAGATAGGTGGCGAACAGATAGCAGGATTTCTGGTAAGACAGCCCCAAATGCTGACGGTAAATCCGCCATTGCCAGTCCGCGGCGCGGATTTTGTTGCCCGACAGCGAATGGGTAGACAATCGGTAACAGGCCAGCGGTTCGGGAATGCAGTAGGCCAGGCCGTTACGCGCCTTCTGCAGCACCGCCAGCCACATCAAATAGTCCTCATGGCCCACTTTTTGCTGATACACCTTACCGATGCGCTTCTGGTTGTAGATGCCGGTGAGATTGCCAATCCAGTTGCTTTTCAACATATCCTGATAGCCAATAAGCTCATCCGCACCACGGGTGTTTTTGATCAATTTCAGGTCGTCTTCGAAGGTGTAATAATGGGAGCACACCACGTCGTAGCGGCGGGTTTGCAAAATGCTCGCCTGGCGCGACAGCTTGTTGGGCAGCCATACGTCATCACTGTCGCAGAAGGCGATATAGTCGCCTTTCGCCGCCTCAATGCCGATGTTGCGCGTTTCCGCCACGCCCTGGTTATGCTCATTACGGATATAGGTGAGGCGATCGTGGATGAACGGCCGTACCACCTCGGCAGTATCGTCGGTAGACGCATCATCGATCACATACAGGTGATAATCGGTAAATCGCTGATTCAGCACGCCTAGAATCGACTCTTTAATAGAGTTCGCAGCATTGTAGGCCGGCATTATCACGGATATCTTTTCCATTCTGTCCTCACTCGGTGAGCTGTTGCCACTGGGGATAAATACGTTCGGGAGAAAAACGACGAGACTTCTCTAACGCGGCGATAGAGAAGTGCTCGCGCAAACCCGGATCGAGCATCAGTTTGATCACCCCTTCGCTGAAGGCGGCGGCGTCGTCATCGGGCACCAGATAGCCGTTGACGCCATCGTCTATCAACTCGGCCGGGCCGGTCTTGCAGTCGTAGGCCACCAGCGGCAGACCGAAACTCATGGCTTCGATCAGCACCATCGGCAATCCCTCATAGCGAGAGGTCATCAAATACAGGCTGGCCTGGCGATAATAGTCCGCCACGTTAGCGGTGGCCGGCAGCAGACTCACCTGCCGCTCCAGCCCGGCGTCTTCAATCTGTCGCCGCAATGCGTCGCGCTCCGGACCGTCGCCAATAATCAGCAGACGCCAATCCGGCGCCTGCGCCACCACCCCTCGCCACAGTGCGATCAGTCGATCGAAGCCTTTCTGATTGCTCAATCGCCCCACCGCCAGCGCCACCTTTTTTTGCAGCGCCGGCGTCGGCGCCTGTGCGCCGAATGGCGAAACGTTCTCGATCACCCGACATTTTCCGGCCCCCACCCAGCGAGCGATGGCGTCGCTATCTTGCCGCGTCAGGAAAATCACGCGATCGCTCAGCCGGTAAACCAGCAACTTCAGCCACTTAAATACGCGCGGATACTGGTGAAAGCTGACGTGCTCACTTAATAGCAACCGGCTGCGGGCACAGAACAAACGCAGAAAAGGCGTCATCACCACCGACAGTTTTCCCATAGAAACGGTAATGATCACGTCCGCGCGTTCACGCCGCAGCGCCAATGCCAGCCGCCATGGCCAGAACAGCGAATCGCCACCGCCGCAGCGCAACCGGACGTCACTCGCCAGCGGAAAGAAGCTCCACTCGCCAAACAGCGAAAACACCGCCACCTCATAACCCGGCAGACGCGCCAGCGCGTTGGCCAAACCGCTGGCGACCCGTTCAGTACCGCCCTTGCCCGCGATATTTTCGATAACGATGATTACCTTGCGTGCTTGCATATCATCTCCTGAATCCCTGGCGCACATTGCGCAGCAGCCGGCCGCCAACCGAGAACAACCCCAACCGCGCCAGACAATCGCCATACCATTTGATCACCTTGAACTTGCCGCTCAGGCTGTGCCGCACGATGCGCGACGAGTAATAATTGAACGCCTGGGCGTTTTCCGAATACAGCGAGGCCAGCAGATGCTTGCAGGCGAATCCGCTGATATGGCGATCGCTGGGGCTGAGGAAGGTATTGATAAACCGGTCGCTGGCCTCCAGATTGAGCTTCGCCGTCATGCGCCCATAGCGCCCTACGTCGAGAAACACCCCTCCGCCGGCGTCGTGCGCCACATGCGCGCCCAAATTGGTGGCATTGACCAAAAAACCCCAGTCCTGATGCTTATTGAGGAACTCGGGAAATAAAAAGCGGCGATCGCTTTTTTTACGGATGCTGATGGTGGATGAACGAATATCGCCCATTTCCAGAAAAAGAAAATCCTCGCCGGAGGAACCGGATTTATAATGGAAGTTGAAATCACGCACCGAATCGCCGCTCACCTCCGCATAGTTGCCGAAGATAATATCAATATGGCGATCCTCATGTTTATTCATGCGACGAATAATATAGTTGGTCGTGAAGTAATCATCAGAGTCGAGGAAAAACACGATCTCCGATTGCGCTAACTTGGTACCTAAGTTGCGCGACACCGCCGCATTGCTCTTCTGTTTTTTCTCATGCAGCATCACATTGCTATTCGTCGCCGCTATCTGACGAATATATTTGATATCATCCTCGTCAGAGCAATCATCAACCAAAATCACCTGATAGTCGAATCCTTGGCAAGCGTTGAAAATCCGCTTCAGCGTTTTCGGCAGGTAGCGTGCACTATTATAAATAGGGATAACGATCGAGAAATCCATTTCTTAACCCTCCAACTTAGAATTTATCATTTCTTTTCCACGGCAAAGCAACAATAACGACACGTTAAATACCGGGACCAAAAAATAGGTTTCCGTAAAGGTTGTCAGCAGGAAAACAACCACCACCCAGCGCATGAACCGACTCAGCCTGCGCATATTGCCCAACAGGTGAAAATAACAAAAAAGCATGACAACAGAAGCGATGCCACCGGCCGAATAAAACATGGCGATGAAGAAGAAATCGACGGGCTTATAAGGCTCTATATTCATGCCGAACAGCGGATTGGGTAGCCCCACCGCCTGAAACATCTGCCAGGAGAACCAGATTCGCCCGGTCAACGCCTGGTTCAAGAGGACGTCCAAGGCCGGATTACTCCCCCAGCGTATAACGCTGGCGAATTGAAAGCCTACAATGGCCAACGTCAGCGCGATGCAGACTTTTCTGTTCGGCGCGACACGCAGCAGCGGCGCCAGCCAAAACAGCAACAACATCAACAGCGCCAACATAAAACAGGTGCGAGAATAGGAATACATCAGCACCGGGAGAATTAACGCCGATACCGCCAGCGAAGCGATATTTTTCACTCCTCGCGTTAATTTCGCATGGTCGATCAGGCTCAGCAATGTGGCGAACAAGGCAAAAGAATAATACGCCAGGGTATTCGGATTATCGAACCCCAGCGTTAATCGATTGCCGTAACGCTCATCAAGGTAAACAAACCCATCGGTGTAAAAGATATAGGGAATAACCACCAGTAACCCTGCCACCACAAAGGTGATGGCAAACATTTCAGCGCCACGCCCCATGTCTATGCGGCGAAATAAAATGATTACCGCCGTGCTGAATACCGCACCAAACAGATAATCACCATGACCGGTGGCAATATTAACAAGAAACAGCAGAACCAAAAAACCCGCAACCGCCTTTTCCGCCAGCGTAGCGATAAAAAATGCATAGCCAACATAGAGCAACATCAAGCCATTAAGCCCCATGACCGCTTTATTAATCAGCTCGCTATTGAACGATCCCGAGGTCAGGAACGTTTTCACGAAAAACATCAGCAGGAAGGTCAATACAATTGATTGATTGACTAAATCTCGCGACTGATTATAACCCGCATTAGCATGCATTTGAAAATTGGAGGCGACTCTTTGCATAAGCGTTTACTCAGTAAAATAACTGCCCCATTCCTGCTCAATGTTTTTCGGCATCAGCTTGCTTAACCCCGCGCCAGGCGTAAACGTCAACTCACCGAAATACACCTTCTCACCGACCTGGTAGAAATCCACACGGACATAAGAGAACTGCTGCGCGGTCTGGCGAGCCAAACGTATCATTTCCTCCAGCCGTGTAGGACGCGGCATCGGTTCGTCTGCATTCGGCAAGTTGATACGAATTTCGGTGCGGTTCCAGTCGATATCAAAAATATCGCGCCGATGGGTGCCGAAACGCTGGTAATCCACCTGGATGAACATACGAATTTCATGATTGTCGTTGAAACAATGAAACTTGATATCGTTCGGCACCTGTTCGCCATCCAGCAACAGGCGCTCCACCATGATGCAGGGTTCGATATCCAGATAATGCTTTTCGCGGCTCTGCTCATAAAAGTTGCTGCGCATCCACGCGTTGCTGAGATCGTACAACTCCGCGTAGCTAATCTGCTGCTTGTCGAACACCAAGCGGTTATAGCCGCTGCCGTGGTTGGCCTTCAGCACAAAGGCGTTAGGCAATTGCCTGAACATGTCGTAGCTAAGTTCAGTGCCATGCGTATACAGCTCCACCAGATACTCCTCGCCCCACAGGCCGGCGATAAATTCACGCACCTTGAACTTGTCCGACAAAGTGGTGTAGATGCTGCGCGGATAAATTTTGCGGCGCATGATCTTTTCGCTGAAGCCGGTCGGTTTTGACAGGTGCGGCAGCTTCTTGAAATAGAGCGCGTATTTAACCTGATGGTGCCAGGCATCGGGCAGGCGCTTGGAAATATTTTTAACCAGGATGTTTAACATGCTCTCTCCTTAATTTGCTGACAAGACGCGGCAGGCAGTAAAAACAGGTCAGCTGCAGTCGGGTAATTTTTCCGCCACGGAATAAACTGTTCAGCACGAAGAACGAAATGAACTCCGCCAACAGCGTAGATACCGCCGCACCGATCAGGCCGTAGCGCGGGATCAGCAGCAGATTCATCACCACGTTCGCCACCGCCACCAACGGCATCTTGATGGCGATAAAACGATAGCCGGCGAACAGCACGATGCTGCGGTACGAAACCGTCCCCATTACCGAGAACAGCGAGGTCAGCGTGCAAATAGCCAGGATATTGGCGGCCGGTTGGAAAGCGGCGCCGTACAGCAGCGCAATCGCCGGGTGGGCGAACCACCATAGGCCCAGCAACACCGGCAACGACAGGCCCAAGACCACCAGATAAAGCACCCGAATACGGTACTCCTGCTCCAACGGATCGCGACAGCTGGCAATGCCCGGCATCAACGAAGTGATCAGCGCCATCGGCACGAAAACCCAGCCTTGGCTGAGGGTGGTGGCGGCACTGAACCAGCCTACCGCCTGCTCGCCGACCAGATTGCCCAGCATGATTTGATCGATGCGGGTATAGATCACTATCGACAGGCTGGAGATGGCCAACGGCAGGCCCACCTTTAGCAAATAACGGCCATAGCGCCTGGCCTGGCGCGGCGTAACCCGCGGCGAGGCCGCCGCTTCCGCACGGAATAACCAGAGGCGCGCCAGGTAAGGTACGGCGCTGCTGAGGATGTAGGGTACCGCGAACCACACCAGCGGCAGCGCCGCGCTCACCAGCGCCAGCCGCAGCCCGATCGACAGCAGCAGCGCCAGGTTGTTGATCAGCGTATTGCGTTTCGACTGCAGGCGGGCATCGTAATAAATTTTGTACACGTCCTGAATCGAGAAATAGGCGCTGATAAGCAGCAACAGCGTCATCAGTTGGCTGGCGGGCGATTGGCTGAAATAGCTCCATATCAGCATCGGCAGCGCCACCACCAGGAACAGCCAACGACGCAGGCGTATTGACGCCAGCATCAGGCGAATGCCGCTCGGCTGTCGGCGGGCGACGCGGTTGAAAATGATGCTGTCGGCGCCCAACTGCACCAGTGGCACTACGATGGCGATCGTCGCCAACAGATAGTTGAGGGTGCCAAACTGCGCGGGCCCCAGATAGCGCGCAACGTAAATGGAGACGAAGATGCCGGACAGGCTGAGCGAAACGCGTTCAAGCATCAGCCACAGGGCATTGGTGATAATGGCCTTCACCCGTTTATTCCCCTGCCTGCGGGTGATCTTCCCGATGGCTTGGGTAGGCGAAGTTGTAATAGCTCATGTCGGTTGCCGCCTTCTTCACCATCCCGTTGAGGATCACGCCCTTGATCGCCACGCCATTCTGTTCGAAACGACGCATGCTGGTTTCGATCTGCTTGACGGTATTCACCTCAAAGCGCACCACCAGCAGTGAGGTACCCGCGTGATTGCCGACGATCGCCGCGTCCGTCACCGCCAGAATCGGCGGCGTGTCGATCAGCACCAGATCGTAGTTCTGCCCGGCCCAGCGCAGGAAATCGGCGAAGCGGCGGTGCATCAGCAGTTCGGACGGGTTCGGCGGCACCTGACCGCGCGGCACGAAGTCCAGATTGGCGATGGCGGTTTTCCGCACCGCCTGTTCCGCCATCACGTTGCCCACCAGCATGTCGGACAGCCCCTGATGCCCATCATCCGCCAGCCAGCGGTGCAGGAAGCCTTTGCGCATATCGGCGTCGATCAACAGCACCCGCTGCCCGGCCTGCGCCACCACCACCGCCAGGTTGGTGCTGGTAAAGCTCTTGCCGCTTTCCGGGCTGGCGCCGGAGACCATCAGAATGTTGTTCTTGGCCTCCATCATGGCGAAATGCAGGCTGGTGCGCAGGCTGCGGATCGCTTCCACCGACAGGTCCGTCGGTTCGGCCACCGCCAGGATCGGCAAGCGCCGCCCCCCGGACCTTGGCAGCAGCTGACGTTGCTCGCGGTTGCGCTTCACCTGCCACGGCGACAGCGGCACGGTGGCGTAGACGTTGATGCCCCGCTTCTCCAGGGTATCGATGTCATTGATGCCGCGATGGAAGGCCGCACGCAGCAGCACTACGATGGCGCCGCCCCCGGCGCCAAGCAGCAGCGCCAACAATACGATCAGCATCTTTTGCGGCTTAATCGGCCGCAGCGCGGTTTCCGCTTCGTCGATGATGCGCACATTGCCCACCGTGCCGGCCTTGCTGATGCTCAGTTCCTGCTGCTTGTTCATCAGCTGCATGTAAACCTGCTGATCCACCTGCACGTCGCGGGTAAGACGCAGGATCTCCTGCTGCATTTTCGGCAACGTCTGCACCTGTTTACCCAGCCGTGCCTTTTCCGCCTCCAGCGTGGCGCGCTTCTCCAGCAGCGCCCGGTAAGCCGGGTGCGCGCGGGTGTAGAGTTTGGAGATTTCCGCTTCCTTGAAGGTCAGCTCGTTGAGCTGGGCCTCGAGCTGCACTTGAGTATCCAGCACCGATTTGGCTTCAAGCGACAGATCCACCGAGTCATTTTGCTGGCGGAACTGATTAAGTTGGGTTTCGGCGTTGTTCAACGAGGTTTGCGTTTGCGGCAGCTGCTCTTGCAGGAACGCCAGCATTCGCTGAGCTTCTTCCGTTTTGCGGTCCACGTTCTGCTGCAGGTAGTTGTCGGTGATGTTCTTCAGCATTGCCTCGGCGCTCTGCGGATCTTCGCTCGGCAGCGTAAAGGTCATGATGCCGCTATCCTTGCCACCCGGCACCACGTCCAGGTATTTACGCAGATCGTCCACCGCTTCTTGACGCGCGACTTTGACCACGGTAAAGCTGGCGCCCGGCGAAGCGTCCAGCGCCGAGACGGTCATGTTCCAACCGCCTTGCGCCACCGGCTGCCCGACCACGCCGCTGAACAGTTTGCTGCCGTCATAACTCAGCTCGTAATGCTGCCCATCGCGCACCGTCAGCGTCAGCGCTTCGCCCTCCATGTCCGCTGGCGTCGTCAGCGTGGCAATGCTCAGCACCGGCGGCTTTTCACCGCTCAAGCGGGCAAAGCCTTTGCCGAACACCGGGAAATAGTCCGGGCTGACGCGCACCGTCAGCCCGAGGGTGTCCACCGTTTTTCCCAGCACGTAGCGCGACTTAGCCAGCGTCACCTCATCCTGTGTCGCCGAATTTTGCCCCATCATTGAACTGTCCAACGTTTCACGCAGCAGCGAATCGCCGGACAGCTGCTTCTCCACCTGCACCACCGCCGTAGCCTGGTACACCGGGGTGGCCAACAGGGCGTAGGCGACGCCCAACATGCCAGCCACGCCGGTCACGACGGCGATCCGCCAGCGGTTATCCCACAGCGGCCCAATCAGGCGTTCCCACTCCAGCTTTTCGTCTTGTTCGGCCACCATCACGGACAGCGCATTATTTTTCATCTTCTGTTCCTTATTCACCCTGCGGAGTTACCAGTTGCGCACGCGCAAGGTCGCCTCGCTGAGATCGTTAAAGCTGCTGATGGTCGGCACCAGCTGGCTGATCAAACGGTTCCAGCGCGCGACCGGCGCCGCAGTGACGTACACGACGTCGTAAGGTTGCAGCTGAAATTCAGCGCCCATCGCCAGCGCGCTGGCGTCGGAGAGATCGAACTGATACAGCGTCGCCAGTCGCTGCGGTGTTTTACCGCCGCTCGGCCGGATCACGAACACCCCGGTCGCATCCGCCACCGTCTGGCTGATCCCTTCGGAAGATCCGAGGGCCTCGGTCAGGGTCATGCCGCTGCGATCCATCTTCAGCGTCGCTTGCTTGCCCACCTCGCCCATCACGAACACTTTCAATTCGTCATTGCGCGGGATGTAGAGGATGTCGCCCGGCTGCAGCAGCGCGTTCTGGCTGATGTCGCCGCGCTGCATCAGCGCCTGCAGCGAGATAGCCCGCTCTTTGCCCTGATGGGTCAGCACGACGTTGCGCCAATCGGCGTTGTCCGTCAGGCCGCCGGCGGCGTTAATCGCATCCAGAATGGTCAACGGCACGTTGGTGATCGCCTGTTGGCCGGAGGTTTTCACTTCGCCGGTCACGTAAGCCTTCTGCGAACGGAAAGCGGCAATACTGACGTCTACCTGAGGGCTTTCCACATACTGCGCCAGACGGCCGGCGATCAGGCTGCGCACTTCGGTGACGGTCTTGCCCACCACCGCCACTCGCCCGATATAGGGATAAAAAATCGTGCCATCCGCATGCACCCAGTTGCCGGTGTCGCTGGCGCTGCGGTATTGCCCGGCCGGCGTGGTCAACTCGGGGTGATCCCAGACGGTGACGTTCAACACGTCGCCGACGCCGATGCGGTATTGATAGCTCTGCAATCGCTGATCCAGCGCCGGGTTCGGCCGGGCGACCGGTTCTACGCGCCGCATTTTCTGCAGCAGCATCGGCGACATGCGATAAACCTGTACCTGGTCATTCAAATCGAAATCGTCGTCCTGTTGCACGACGATGGCTTTTCCGCTGGTCGGTAAATGTGAACCGGGAACCACCGTACATCCACTCAACAGCGCGGAGGTGAAGGCCAATGGCATCAAAAGAGGCAAATGAAAATTCATGGAAGTACCGTGATAAACGGGCTGCTGCCGCAGCCCGTGAGGGGATTAACGGCCGACGGTCGGATTATCGCTGAACACCGTCGCCTGACGCGGTTCGCGCAACATGACGAAATAACCGCAAAAACAGAACAGAAACGCCACCAACATTTGGCTTTCCTGCAGCTGCAACACTTCACTGCAAATGCCAATGCAGGCCAACGTCACCGCCAGCATGGTGCTCATCGCCAGCGCCTGACGCGCATTGAGCCCACGACGCATCAGAATATGGTGCAAATGATCGCGGCCCGCTTTGAAGGGGCTTTGGCGACGCAACAGGCGACGCACCATCACAGTCACCATGTCCATCAGAGGAATGGCGATCAGCCACAGCGCGGTGACCGGACGCATTACCGCCTGTGGCCCCTGCGTCGCCAGCAACACCAGCCACAGCACGCTGAAGCCGATCACCATGCTGCCGGCGTCCCCCATAAAGATCTTGTTGCGCGCGCCGAACAGGCTCAGGTTGAACAACAGATAGGCCGCCAGCGCGACGATCAGGCCCAGGCACCACAGCGCCAGATCTTCCCTGCCGCCCAATCCGAACACGATAGCCAACGCGACGAAGGTCACGCAGGACAAGGCGCCCAGTTGCCCATCGATGCCATCCACCATGTTGTAGGCGTTGATCGCTCCCCATACCGCCAGCGGCGTGAGCAGCAACGCGCCATAACCGAGCATCACTTCCTGATGCCCCCAAACATAGCCCAATGAGGAAAGCTGCATCCCTGCCGCCAGCATCATCGCCAGCGCGATCCCTCCCTGCACCATGACGCGTGGCGCCACGGGCAGATCAAAGCGGTCATCCAGCACGCCCAACACCACCAGCGCCGTAATGCACAGCAGATAGACGGTGCTGTCAGGCAGCCAGGCGGGTTGCCACAGCGTCATCAGCATCAGCGTCAGGTACACGGCGATACCGCCGACCAGCGGAATGTGTCCCAGATGTTGCTTACGCGCATTGGGCTTATCCACTAATCCCACCGTTAAGGCGGCCCGGCGGGCAATAAGGACCCACGCTACCGCCAGCACAAATATCACGCTCAGTTGATATAACATCGTTCCTCCAGCGAATAAGCACGCTACCGCCCTTGAGTTACAGCTCCCAATGCGCTATTAACAAAAACAAAATTGATCCTGCCAGGATATAAGTCAGCATGAATTAATCCTGAAAAATACAGATTTATCCGCTTGTCGGCGGAAATAAGTAAATAACGTCAGCGTGCGGTTAAGTTATCTATCAGAAAACTCATGTTTAATGGTTCTTTCGATTGCCGAATCAAGTTCAACCGGCGCCACGAAATTATTTTGCACATTACTTTTAAATTGCGTTCTGGCGCAGAATTTCTGCACTCTGACGCGACTGATTGGGAATTTTTTACGACTTATTTTACTCACGACATCCAATGCGGTCGCCCCGCATATTCCCACCACATAAGGAATGCGAATCGTCTTATTTTCTCTGCCCAGCGAGGAGGAAATAACGTCGACCAATTGATTCATCGTAAAGTCCGGTTTATCGACGTAGTTGCTGACCTGATAACTTGACTGCTGGTCCAACGCATGCTCCAGCCGCGCGGCAATATTTTCAACGTAAGCCATCGACTTCATATTATTGCCACTGCCAATCATCACGAATCGGCCGCTGGCGATCTGGCGGAACAGGTTATACACATTGCCGCGGTTGCCTTCACCGAATACCACCGTCGGGCGAATGATGGTCAATTTGTTGGCGCTATCCGCCTTGCGCCACGCTTCATAAACGTATTCCGCTTCGAGCTTGGATTTGCCGTAATGATTGAAAGGATCGAAACGCCCTCCTTCATCGGTTTCCTGCTCGACGAACCCATAAACGGCAACCGAGGAAGTGAAAATGACTTGGTGGATATTCAACGCGGAGGCGGTCATGCAGACATGCCGTGCACCTTCTACATTGACCTGATAATAGAGCGAAATGGGATCGACGTTGTCCTGATGTTCCGCCGCCAGATTAATGATGGCGTCGCAGCCCGCCAGCGGCTCTTGCAGGGTCTCGGGTTGCGTCACGTCGCCATACTGATAGAGCGCCGGAAAATGTGCGCTAGGTTGTTTATCAACGATGACCAACGTCAGATCATCGCGCACACTGAGACGTTTCGCCAGGCGTGTTCCGATAAAACCGGAACCCCCGATAATAGCTACTTTACGCTTATCCATAATTTGTCACTCAGCAGGTTCTCATTATTCCTGTCACCTCGATGGAAACAGGACGCTAATATGCGTTAGGTAATGAGTTCCAGACTGGACAAATCGAACCCGGCTTTCAAATAACAAATAATGAAATAAAATATTTCATCAAATGTAAAATTATCGCTAAAGATAAAACCTCATTTAGCACTAATTTTTAACATCGTAAGCAACTTGATATTGCAAGGTTTTATTCGGCAATATGAGATTAATCCGACCTTTACCCGGCGTAGAAGAGGTCTCATATTTTACCGGTAATTTAAGCTGCCCCTGCTTAGGGTCGACACATTCGATGGTCGCCTGCTCCATGCTCTCCCCCTGGTACAGGCAGAACAGGGTTTGTGGGCTGTTGGTATGGGGGTTATTCAACGTCAGCGTCAACACGACGCGCGTATTGTTCTGAATATCATTGATCACCGGCGGGCGAGTTTGGTTGCCGAGCACATATGAAAAATGTGAAATAACCAGTAAAGAAGCAAATGCCGTCAGGTATTTCACTACGCGACTGGCGGGCATGCTGAAAAATCGGCGCACCGTCGCCGACTTTTTATCACGAGTGGGTTCCTGGGAGGGTTCTACCGTTGCAACAGGCGCTGCAACAAGCGTCGTTTTACGCGGCTTATCTATTTTTTCATCGTGTGCCTCAGGGGACTCACTTTCACTTTCAGAAAGTTCCGCTTGAATATTAACGCCAATATCCTCACCGCCATTTAATATATCATCATCAGCGTAGTCTTCATCCTCGGATATAAAGTGAAAAGCCGCTTGATTTTCCACCTTGTAACCCAGCCGAGGAATGGTTCTGATAAGCGTATGTTCCGAGTCGCTGATTTTTTGGCGAATAGATTTAATTGTTTGATTTATCGTTGAATCTGAGCAGTAAGTTCCTTTCCAGATATTTTCTATAATTTCCGTTCGGGTTACCAGTTCTGGTGATCTGGCGACAAGCAGCGAAAGAATTTGATACTCCTTCCAACGCAGACGAAATTTCTCCCCGGCAGGAGTCAGAACATCGAGATTCCTAATCTTTATTCTTCTATCAAGATTCACTTTTAATTTCCTTAGCGTGCCTGTCCTGCACACTTTGTATAGAAATATCAAAAAATGTTCAAGAAATTAAATGTAAACTCAACAGGTTGCATTCATCGGATATTGGCCTTTATAAAAATTTTCTGATTTCATTTTTTACATTAGGCCTTATTAAGGATGTTCCGTTTATCCAAATGACTCTTTTTCCCTGTTGGCAACATGGATTTCCTTCATGACTACCGTAAAGTTCAAATGATCACCTCATTGATTTAAAAAGAAAAAAATAACAACCCTGTTCAGTTGTTAACCGAATGAAATTGTGAAATTTCATTCTTCTCCGTGAGTTCATTGTGTTTTTCCACCTAATCGGATTGTCAGATAGACTACAAAAAGCCGGAAAAAACAGAATGAGAGTTATCTGATTTAACCCTGTCACACATTCCACACGGCGCGTGCAGCATCTAAGACAAAACCCTATTGCTGATTTTATAACAATCGCACTAATTATGCCTTACCCTCCCAGAAATTTCATTTAACCTGCGGGAAAGACATTAATCTTTTAATGTAAGAATACTCTCAACAAAACGAAAAAACCGTGCAAATAATATAATACGCTTGGGAGAAGACATTCCCATATTGAGAGATATAACTATAAAAAAAGAAAAAAACGGCAAACGGAGATGAGAATTTTACCTAAAGGCAGAAAATTTCACTGAGAGAGCGAGGAGAGATGACTCGGAATGAGCGAAATATCCCTCCCCTGTCGGGAGGGATTGAGAAAATCGTTTGATACTCAGGCCTTTTTCTTGCGGCCATACACCGCCCAAGTGATGACCACACACAAGATATAGAACACCAGGAATACTTTCATTGCCCCCGCCGGGGAACCGGTCAGCGCCAGCGAAGTGCCGAATGCCTGGGGAATGAAGAAGCCGCCTGCGGCACCGATCGCCGAGATAAAACCCAATGCGGCGGCGGAGTCCGTCACCGCTTCACGCTGCGCGCTCTCGTCGCTGCCGCCGGCCGCTTTCACGCGATCGACAGTGATTTTACGGAAAATGACGGCGATCATTTGGAAAGTCGACCCGCTGCCCAGCCCCGCCGTGAGAAACAGCACCATAAAGATACCGTAGAAGGCGATGAACGAACCGCCCTCACCCGCCATCGGCAAGGTCAGGAACAACAGCGCGGCGAACACGGCCATCACTACAAAGTTGATCAACGTCACCCGCACGCCGCCGAAACGGTCAGACAGCGCGCCGCCGACTGGCCGTGCCAGCGCACCGAGGAATGGCCCAAAGAAGGCGTAATGCAGGATCACTACGTCCGGAAATTGCGTCTTCGACAGCATGGCGAAACCGGCGGAGAAACCGATGAAAGAACCAAAGGTCGCGAGGTACAGCAAACTCAGCATCCATAAATGCCCACGCTTGAGCACCGGCAGTTGCTGGCGCAGCGATGCCTTGGCCGCGGCCAGATCGTTCATGCCGAACCAGGCCGCCAGGGTGGCAACCAGCAGGAACGGTACCCAGATCCAGGCGGCGTTTTCCAGCCACAGCTGCCCCCCCTCTGCCTGATTTTGCGCCGTGCCGCCAAACAGGCCAAACAGGCTGAAAGAAATCGCCAGCGGCGCGACCAGTTGCATGACGCTGACGCCCAGATTTCCCAGACCGCCGTTGAGCCCCAACGCACCGCCCTGACGCGCTTTCGGGAAGAAGAAGCTGATATTGGCCATGCTGGAGGCAAAGTTCGCGCCGGCGAAACCGCACAGCAGGGAAATAATGACGAACACGCTGTACGGCGTGCTGCTGTCCTGCACCGCGAACCCCAGCCACAGGCACGGCACCAGCAGGAAGCAGGTGCTGATGGCGGTCCAGCGACGGCCACCAAACAGCGGGATCACGAAGGAATACGGCACGCGTAAAATAGCGCCCGAGACCGACGGCAGCGCGGTCAACAGGAACAGTTGGTCGGTGGTGAAGTTGAAACCGACCTTGTTCAGGTTGACCGCAACGGCGCTGAACAGCATCCAGACGCAGAAGGCCAGCAGCAGGCAGGGAATGGAAATCCACAGGTTGCGGGTGGCGATGCGATGGCCACGCTGCTGCCAAAAGGCGCTGTCTTCAGGACGCCAGTCCTGAATCAGCGCACCGGTTTTCTTTGATGAAGGCGTTGCAAGTTGCGACATAAAAACCTCAGACACGGGGGATCATTCCGCACACCCTAGGGGGCGGCCCCGGCGGCAAAGTTGATGTATATCAACCCGAATGCAAGTAGTTGGCGGCACAAATAGCGCCTTCATCCCCTTAGGGGTACACCCCGAATAAAAATTAAATCACTTTTAATCAATGCATTAGAAAGCATCACTCCGTCATTTTTACCGCTTCACCGTCCTGCTGGAAACTAATGGGTACTTCATTCGAGGTATGGGGTTATGCTCAGGGATAATCAAAAATACGGCTGAATCGTTACTTGTTTACCTCGTCGCCGCCTTCGCCCCTGAGCTTCAGCGGTGCCAAATGCCAGGAACCCGCGCTTATGAAACGCCTGTTGACCCCGCTTTCGATCGTGAATCAGGTCGCCCTGCTGATGTTGCTGTCGGGCATTCTGGGCGTGGCCGGCATGGGGATTTCCGCCTGGATGTCGCAAAGCATTCAGGGCAACGCGCATGCCATCAACAAAGCCGGCTCGCTGCGTATGCAAAGCTACCGACTGCTGGCGCAGGTACCGCTGGATGAACGGCATGAAACGTTGATCCGCGAACTGGAGCGCGACGAAAACAGCCCCGACCTGCAGCGTTCGGTGGAGCAGGAAGGGTTGACGCAACCGTTCGACGCCTTGCGTGATTACTGGCAACAGACTCTGCAACCTCGCCTGCGCAGCGCGCAGCGCCCGGCCGATGCCGCCCCGCAGGTGGCGCACTTCGTGCAGCTGCTGGACAAGCTGGTCTCGGATATCGACAGGCAAACCGAGCGCCGCCTGCTGATGGTGACGCTGGTGCAGGCCGGCTTCATCGCGCTGACCCTGCTGCTGTTGATCGGCACCACCTGCTACCTGCGGCGCCGGTTGCTGCATCCGTGGCGGCAACTGGTGGAGATGGCCTTGGCGGTAGGCCGCGGCGATTTTAGCCGCCGCTATGCACAACGCGGCCACCAGGATGAAATGGCGTCGCTTGGCGGCGCATTGAACACCATGTCCGACGAGCTGTCGGCGACCTACAGTGGGCTGGAGCAGCGCGTGGCCGAGAAGACCGCCGACCTGCAGCAGAAAAATCAGGTGCTGAGCTTCCTCTACCGCGCCAGCCGCCAGCTGCACGCCAGCGAGCCGTTGTGCAGCCGCCTGACGCCGCTGCTCAACCAACTGCAAACCCTGACGCCGTTGCGCGCCATTCAGGTGCGGCTGTATGAAAACGACAGCCGGGAACCGCTGCTGCAGCTGAGCGGCAACCAACCGCTAAGGCCGGAGCATTGCCATAACCCGGTGTGCAGCGCCTGCCTGAACGACAGCCACCGCCAGCATCCCGACAATCCGTCGCTGAGCTGGAGCCTGAGCGACAAGCTCGGCGACTACGGCGTGATCGTGGCACAGCATGCGCCGCAGCAACCGCTGAACGATGAACATCGCCAACTGATCAATACCCTGGTGGAACAGCTGACCAGCGTGCTGGCCATCGAGCGTCAGGTCGACCACCAACAGCAGCTGATGCTGATGGAGGAGCGGGCGGCGATCGCCCGCGAGCTGCACGACTCCATCGCCCAATCGCTCTCCTGCCTGAAAATGCAGATCGCCTGTCTGCAGATGCAGGGCGAAACGCTCTCTTCGGCCAGCCAGGCGCTGGTGCAACAGATGCGTGAAGAGCTGAACGGCGCCTATCGCCAGCTGCGCGAGTTGTTGACCACCTTCCGCCTGCAGCTGACCGAACCGGGCCTGCTGGCGGCGCTGCAATCGACGGTGGCGGAGTTCAATCCCAAGCTGGGCCTGACCATCAGCCTCGATTACCAGCTGGGGCCACGCACGGTTCCGGCCTATCAGGCCATTCACCTGCTGCAGATCGCCCGCGAGGCGCTCAGCAACATCCTTAAGCATGCCGCCGCCAGTGAGGTGAGCATTCAGGTCATCAATAAACGGGGCGAAGTGACCCTAAGCGTCTGCGACAACGGACGCGGCCTGCCGGCCGAGACGTCTCGCCCCGACCATTACGGCTTGATCATCATGCGCGATCGCGCCAAGAGCCTGCACGGCCGCTGCGACATTTTACCGCGCAGCGGCGGCGGCACTGAGGTGCGGGTCAGCTTCACGCCAGATAACCACGCCATCGACTAACGGAGACACCATGACGACAGAAACCGCCGCCACCATCTTACTGATCGACGACCACCCGATGCTGCGCAACGGCGTAAAACAGCTGATTGGCATGGACGCTCGTCTGCAGGTCATTGCCGAAGCCAGCAACGGTGAACAAGGGGTCACGCTGGCGGAGCAGCACGATCCGGATCTGATCCTGCTCGACCTGAACATGCCCGGCATCAACGGGCTGGAAACGCTGGATCGTCTGCGCCAAACCGACCTGTCAGGGCGCATCGTGGTGTTCAGCGTGTCCAACCATGAAGATGACGTCGTCAGCGCGCTCAAACGCGGCGCCGACGGCTATCTGTTGAAAGACATGGAGCCGGAGGATCTGCTGAAGGCGCTGCATCAGGCGGCAGCCGGGCAGATGGTACTGAGCGAAGCGCTGACGCCGATCCTCGCCGCCAGCCTGCGGGAAAACCGCCCCAGCGCCGATCGTGATATTCAGCAACTGACGCCGCGGGAACGAGATATCCTGAAGCTGATCGCCCAAGGGCTGCCAAACAAGCTGATCGCCCGTCGCCTGACCATCACTGAAAGCACCGTCAAGGTACACGTCAAACACCTGCTGAAAAAGATGAAGCTAAAATCCCGCGTCGAGGCCGCCGTATGGGTGCTGCAGGGCAAAAACGGTTAATCGCCGCCGTACAGCGGCCCGGTTTGCGCCGGGATCGGCGGTGGCGTCAGGGTTTTGATCGGCGGCAGGCCCGCGTCATCGCCGGCGGTTGCCGTCAGCGGCGGCGCCACTTTCAGCTCTATCCAGTTGGACGTCACGCGCTGCTGTTTATCATCCTCCAGCGTGACCGATAGCCGGTAGCTGTTGGCGGCGCCCGGCGCGTCGTCCCACGGCGGCACGATCGCTGTCCAGCCCTGCGGATCGTTGGCGTTGTGCGGCGGCGTCAGGCTCAGCGCCTGCGTATCCCCCTGCCAACTGACGTGAGTGATGCCGTTCAGCGCCTTGATTTCCAGCACCAGCGGCACGGTTTCCCCCGCCTGCAGGCTCCACGGCGGCGTAGCCAGGAACACCTGCAGCGACTTGCGCTGACGGAACTCCAGCACCGGCACGTTCTTGCGTTCGATAGGATCGTAGCGGCTGCCGCGCAGCGACTTGGCCTGCGCCACATACTCCGGCGAAATCTGCTTCACCAGCGGTACCCCGAGCCGATAGCTCAGCGCCAGTTCGACCTGATCCTGGCTCTGCCCGCCCGCGCCAATCTTATGCAGTGCCTTCATCGTCACCAGCGGCACCGGAGTGTAATTGAGCCCCAGCTGCATCGCGCGCGGATCGTTTTGTTTTTTGCCGCTGCCGAACAGATCGACATTATCGCCCAGATACTGCTCATAACTGAGCGAACCGCCGATCTGGCGATAAAACGGCAGATAACCTTGCGTCGTGATGTCGTAACCGCGCGCCGGACGGCTGAAAAATACCCCATCGCCGGGCTGTTGCGACAACGTCGACAGCGGGTAGTAATAGTTGGTGGAGAAACGCAGATAATCCCCCCAGGCTTCCGCACCGACGCTGCCTCTATTGCGCTGCCGAGCAAAATCGCTGTCGAGCGCCGTGTTGTACCCCAGCAGCCAGTCGCCGGCGATCCAGCGTTGCCCCAGCGCGAAATTGCCAAGCGCCCCGGCGCTTTGCTGCAGCCAGCCGATCTGGCTGTAGGTCAACAATCCATCGACGTCGTACAGCGGGCTGAATAACTGCCCGTTGCTGCCGGTAAAGTCCCCCTCGCCGCTCATCTTCAGCGATAGCCTGGCGGTACCCAACGGCGACAACAGCTCCTGCGCCTGTTGCTGCAGCGCACCGGTCGCCTGGCCCAGCAAATAATCTTCGGCGCGGCTGCGCATCTGTTGACGTGAAACGTTGTTCAACTCTTTTTCGCCGAGTTGCTTGGCCATCTCGGCCCACTGCTTCTCGCGCGCGGCATCGTCGGGCGCACCGCCCAACTCCGGCAAATTCGCGGCCGGGTCCGCGGCGGCCTGTTCAGAAGAGATGACGCTGTCCGGCGCCGGCGGGGATTCGGCGCACGCGGCCGCTGCGCCGGCCAGCCACACCAGTGGCCCGGCCAGCCACGCCGTCTGGCGTCGGCGCCAGAATCGTTTTTTGGTCTTGATAAGTATTGCCTGAATCACGTCTTTCATGACACCGTTGGCCTCCCTCCCTCCTGGAGCATGCCAACTCACTGCTTTGCTGCCGCCTTTCCCACGGCAGATCTGAAAAACCTTACGTCCCGGCCTGGCGGGGACGCCTCTCTCTTAAAGCCTAACGGCTTGACGAGCAGAAACAATAGGATAAACCCCAATCGCGCTTCAGTGACAGCGTCACTTGCACCATTTACCGATCCATTCCCGCCGCCAAATGAATTCACCGTATTTTAGCGTCGATTTTGCCGATAAAAAGCACAGCACACCACTGCTGAGCGCCACCGCGCAAGGCATTGTATCACTCTGCAATACGTAAAGTGGCGATGCGTACGACTGCGCATTCCTCACAATCCACCGCATTTCACCCCGATGAAATATGCATTTTGCCGTTATTTTAAACATCTGTTTCACGACTGGCGGAGCCTTGATGTTTATTTCCTCACTGTGGCACGCGCTGTTTTTCACCGCGCTGCTGTCGGCGGGTCTGGTCGCCTTCGCGCTCATCACCCGCTTGGAGCGAACGGCGGCCGTGCGCGCCAGCCCGCCGAGATTGCGCCGCCGCAGCCTGCTGCTAACGGCCCTGGGTTTGGCGTTGACGGCGTTGCCCTTCGACCTGCCGGCAGCACACCGGCTGTGGTTACCGCCGGCCGCGGCACTGCTGATCGCCCTGGCCTGGCTAGACGGGCGTCACCGGTGGCTGCCGGACCGGCTAACCCAGCCGCTGCTGTGGGGCGGGCTGCTGTGCAATCTTGACGCTCGCTGGGCAACGCTTGACGACGCGGTTCTCGGCGCCGTGGCCGGTTACGGGGCATTGTGGCTGCTCAACGCGCTTTATCGGCAGGTGCGGCGGCGTAACGGCATCGGACAGGGCGATTTCAAACTGTTGGCCGCGCTGGGCGCCTGGCTCGGTTGGACAATATTGCCGCTGCTGGTCTGCCTGGCGGCAATGTTCGGATTAGGCATGGCATTGGCGCGCGGCAGACGCAACCGTCGCGCCTGGCGAACGCCGCAGCCTTTCGGCATCGCCTTGGCGGCCGCCGGCTGGTTGCTGCTCTTGCTGGACGCCGGCCAGAACGCGCCGGCGTTATTCGGTTAATTCTTCAGTGTCTCGATCAGCCGATTGAGCAATCCGGCCACTTCCGCCGTGCTGGCCGTTGTCGGATTGGCCAGTGGTTGGATCACCGCGAGTCTGGTCGTGGATAACACCTCATCGCTGCGGATTTCCAACGCATCGGAGGGCGGCGTGCTCAACGAAACGCCGTCCGGCCGCCAGTAGCTGCCGCGTGTAGTCTGCACCTGATAACTGCCAAAGCCGAAATCTTTCTCGACACGGTAATATATTTCGCAGCTCAACGGCCCAGTGCGACGCAACATAAAGGCGCCTTTCGCGCTATAGCTGCCTTTATTGACGACAAAGGCGGTCGCCTGCGAGGTCAGATCGAACGTGATATATAAATCGCACGCCAGCACCTTGGTGCTTACGCCCTGTTGAAGAGTAATGCGCGTTGTAGGTTGCCGATCCGGCGCAGTCAGGGTGCCTAAAAAAGTCCACGATGGCTGTTTCGATATATTGCGCGGCAAATGGTTGCTGGAGGCGGAAGGGGCAATACCCCGCTCGCCCAGACTGTACATCGCTTCAACCCCGCTTAAAAACGACGTCACATCGACGGTGCTTTTGCCGGCCACCGGGACGCCGCCGTTGTATACGTTACTGAAGGTTACCTCGGTATTGTTGCTGCAGGCGGCGATCGCCACCGGGAAAGGCGTCTTAGAACCGCTGTAAAGAGTCAACTGACCGATATCCCAACGAGATTCGTTGATGAATCGGCACAACACGCCCCCGCTCTCCACATTCTGCGCGTCCTGGATATTGATATTGCCTATCGTGCCTTGGGCAAAGTTGGTGGACAGCACGCTGACATTGGCGGCGCGCTGCGTGTTGCGGTTCTCGCAACCCAACGAATTGATCGTGCCGTTAAAATCTTTGAAAGAGTAGATATCGCCGATGCAGTCATCCGCAGCCAACGAGCCGATAGTAGAGTAAAACCCTGAAATTCTGAACGCCGTACCCTTCGCGCGAGCGGCGTAGAGGCCGTCTATAAAATTGGTGGTGCCAGACTTGTCCATCCACAGCACCCCATCGCCCGGGCGATTGGCGTTTGCCTCCATCTGCACGTTCACCAGCCAGTTGATGAACATGTCGCCCGAGACAAACAGCGAATAACCGCCGACCTTGGTGTAAATGTCGCGAATATCAAACTTCGTCATATTGCGGTCGCTGAACCACACGCCGTGGGTGTCGTCTACGCCGGTATCATCCCGCAACGTCAAGCCGTGCAGCGTCAGATTGGCGAAGCCTTTCACCACGATCACCGCTTTCTTCGTTTCGCCCTGTTCGTTGGTGTAACTGCTGTCTGCCGTCTTGACAATTTTGGTCGCCCGCCCCAATCCGACCACCCGTAAACCGATGCCGCCGTAGATGTCCGTTGTCGTCTGAATGAGTACGTGTCCGGCGACCGTATACACCCGCTTCCCCAGGGACAACGTACCGCCGGCTTGCAGCGCCGCCGCCGCCGCTTTGTTGATCGCCGGCCCCCAGTTGCTTCCGTCGCTGTCCTGATAAAACTGTTCCGGCGTAACCACCTCACCGGTGGCAAGCAAGGTTGCTGCGCGCGCTGTTGAAGCCTTTTCGTTATTGTCCATAATCTCTCCTGACGTGATGTGTCCGCATCATTGCGGACGACCGCGGTGAAAGGCGTAAACAACGCCGCCTTTCGAAGCCAATCTATCACCGTCATATGAGCACGTTATGAAATTTCATTTTATTTCACCCTGACACAACATTTCACGATTCGTGGTGGCAACAGCAAGCGATTTCACGCGCTGTCGGCCTATGGCGCGACAGAAAGCTCGGCCAGGCGCACGGCGTTGCCGTCACTTACTGACCCGATCCAGATACAACATGCTGTTGGCGATATCCAGCCGGGCACCTTCGACATTGTCCCGCAATGCCACCAGCGTTTGCCCCTGCAGCGCCACCACATAGGGCGAACTGGCCTGTAATTCCCGTTGCAACGTGACGTAGCGTGCGCTGCGCGCCGCGCTATTCCCTTCCGCAGCCGCGGCACGCGTTTCCGCGCTGATGGCGGGAATGCCCCACTGGGTGCGCCAGGCCAAGGTTTTCGGCCCGCCTGACACGTTGTAAGCAAAGGCACTGGCGTTGGTGTTCGGATCCAGGTAGTCGGCGCCCCAGTAGGTGAAGATCGCCTGAAAATCGCGGCCGCGCATCTTGCCCCACAGATCGCTTTCCACCACCGGATGGATATCCAACCGCAGTCCGGCCTGCGCAAAACTGGCCTGCAGCGCCTGCGCGATGTCGGTATACGGCGGTTGGTTGATGACGATAAGATCGATGCGCGTACCTTCAGCGATGCCGGCATCGCGCAGGATCTGTTTGGCTTTGTCTACGTCGAGCTTAAATGGCCGATCGTCGAGCGCGCCGTCCAATCCCTGCGGCAAGAAGGCCTGATGCACGCGATATTGCCCTTTCAGCAGCTGCTCGGCGATGCTCTGATAATCCACCAGCCAGCGCGCGGCCTGCCACAACGCCGGATTGCCCAGCGCCGGATTGTCTTTGCTGCCGGTGTTGAAACCGAGGTAATAGATCCGGGGCGCATCGGCCTGTTCGATGCGCACGCCCGGCGCGTTGCGCAGCGAGTCGAACTGGTCGGCGCCCAGATCGTAGGCCACGTCGGCATCCTCCTTCAGCAACAGCAAACGGCGGGTGCCGGCGTCGCTGACGTTCTTGAATAGCACCGTTTTCAACCTTGCCGGCGACGGCGCGTAATCGTTGCGGCCAAACAGCAGCGCCTCATGCGGCACATAGTTATTTACCCGATACGGGCCGCCGCCGGCGGAATGGCTGCGCAGCCAGGCGTTACCGTAGTCCCCCTGCTGCGCGTGCTCGTTCAGCAGCTTCTCATCCACGATCGAAGCCACGTTCGCCGTCAGCAGCCGCAGCGCCAGCTCGCTGCCGATGTTGGCGGGCCAAGTGAGTTGCACCTGGTTATCCCCCACCTTCTTCAGCTGCTGCTCAACGTTATCCGGCGTCCAGCCAAACTCACCGAGAATAAACGACGGCGCCTTGTTCAGCTTTACCGCACGCACCAGCGAGAAAATCACGTCTTCAGGCCGCAGCGGATTGCCGGAAGCAAAACGTTGCTGCGGTTTCAGGGTAAAGGTCAGGCTGTGGCCATCGGCGCCCGCCTGCCAACTGCCTGCGGCGTCCGGCGCCAGCTTTTGCGGCGCGGCGCGATCCGGCGCCACCAGGCGCTGATAGAGGTTGACCAGATTGGCCGAGCTGACGGTTTCAAAGCTCTCCGCCGGATCGAGGCTGATAATGCCCTCCAGCGAACTGACCACCACCAAGGTATCCTGCGGGGTGGCGGCCTGCGCACCGAAAGCGGCCGCCAGCGCGCCATACAACAAGGTTGGGATTAACCGTTTCATCGATACACTCTCCACAATCACGCGGTTGCGCTGTTTGACGAGTGTAGAGGGTAAGAATTAACAGAAGAACGACGATAAATTGCTTTATTTATTACCAAGATGGATATGCCCGCCACGTTGGCGGGCATAGGGTCAAACGATGATGCGGCCGTGCGCCATTGCCACCGAACGATCGCACATGTGGTCAATCACGTCCGCATCGTGGCTGACCAGCACCATAGTCAGATCGCCCGCCTGTTTCAGCTCGTTAAGCAGGTTAAGGATTTCCGCCTGCACTGACATGTCCAGCGCCGAGGTCGGCTCATCCAGCAGCAACAGCTTCGGCCGCAGCAGCAATGCGCGCACGATCGCCACGCGCTGCCGCTGCCCGCCCGACAGCTGATGCGGATAGCGATCCAGCAGGCGCGGATCCAACCCCACCTGGCGAAAGCCCGCGCCGATTTTGCGTTCGATGTCGCTTTCCTGCAGCAGTTTTAGCGGTTCCGACAGCGTACGCAACAGCCGGTGTTTAGGGTGTAGCGAAGCATAGGGATCTTGAAACACCATCTGCACCTCGCGCCGCAGTTCGCCGGTAAATGCCTGCCCCGGTTGTAGCTGCCGCCCGAGCAGTTCAAAACCGCCGCGCCAGCTGTCGTTCAGCCCGGCCAGCACCCACAGCAACGAGGACTTGCCGCAGCCGGAAGGCCCCACCAGGCCGAAACACTCGCCCGGTTCGATGCGCAGGTTAACGTCGTGCACCACGGTGCGCTGTTCATAGCCCTGACGGTGACTGACGCTGAGGTTCTCCAGTGCAATTACGCTCATTTCAACGTCTCCAACAGCGCGCGGTCCAGTACCGGCAGCGGTTTGCCGCGCGTCTCGCGGCTCGGCCGACACGCCCACAGCGTGCGAGTATAAGGGTGCGTGGCCTGCGCCAGCTCTGCTGCCGGCAGTTGATCCAACAGCTCGCCTTTGTACATCACCAGCACCCGCTCGCAGTGGTGCGCCACCTGCTGCAAATCGTGGCTGATCAGGATCAGCCCCATGTTGCGTTGCGCCACCAGATTGTCTATCAGTTGCAGCACCTGATCGCGCATCTGGTGATCCAGCGCCGACGTGGGTTCATCGGCAATCAACAGCTGCGGATCGTTGATCAACGCAATGGCCAGCATCACCCGCTGCCCCATCCCGCCGGAGAGCTGATGCGGATAACGGCCGCACAGCGCCGCCGGATCGGGCAACCCCACCGCCGCCAACATATCCAGCACTTTTTCACGCCGCTCGGCGCGGCTTAGCTTGGCATGCAGCACCAGCGGTTCCTCCACCTGACGGCCGATCGGCTGATTGGGATTCAGCGCATGTTTGGGATCTTGCATCACCATCGCCACCCGGTCGCCGCGCAGGCGGCTCCACTGGCGTTCGCTCAGGCGCGTCAAGTCTTCATCGCCCAACGTCAGGCGCTGCGCCTGCAGCTGCAACGGCGGCGGCAATAGCCCCATCAGCGCACGCGCGGTCAACGATTTGCCGGAGCCGGACTCACCGACCAGCGCCAGTCGCTCCCGCCCCATGCTGAACGAAATATTCTTCACCAGCGCCACCGGCTGCGGCCCCGGCACGCCGATCGCCAAACGTTCAACGGTCAATAAGGTGTTATCAGTGCCCATGACGAGGATCCATTTTGTCGCGCAGGCCATCGCCCAGCAGGTTAAACGCCAGGCTGGCGAACAGGATCGCCCCGCCCGGTGCGGCGGCGACCCACCATTGGTCGAAAATCACTTTACTGCCTTCCGCCACCATCGATCCCCATTCGGCGGTCGGCGGCGCGACGCCCATGCCGAGGAACCCCAGACCGGCGGCGGACAAGATGATGCCGCCCAGACTCAACGCCGCGCGCACCACCGCGCTCGGCAGGCATAAAGGCAAAATGTGGCCGACCATCAGCCGCAGCCCGTTGATGCCCTGCATACGCGCTGCCGCCAGGTAGTCGCTGCGGCGCAGCGCCAGGGTTTCGGCCCGCGCTTGGCGGGCAAAGGCCGGCCAGCTGGTCAATGCCAACGCCAGCGCGCCGTTCATCAGCCCCGGCCCCATGACCGCCACGAACGCCAGCGCGATCACCAGGCTCGGCAACGACAGGAAAATGTCGGTCAGACGCATCAAAATACGCTCTACCCAGCCGCCGAGATAACCGGCGCAAATGCCGACCAGCAGACCAATGGGAATGGTCAACACCAGAATCAACGACACCAGGATCAACGTCGGCCGTGCGCCGTAAATCACGCGGGAGAGCAAGTCGCGGCCGAAGCCGTCGGTGCCCAGCCAATGTGCGGCGGAAGGCGGCAGTAACCGCAGCTCGATATGCTGCAGATTGGGATCGAAAGGCGCCAGCCACGGAGCCAGCAGCGCGGTGACGATCAGGATCGCCACCAGCGCCGCGCCCAGCGTCAGCGTGGTCAGGCGCCGACCGCGGCGGTAACCGACGGCCGGCTCGCTTTGCGGTTCGTGTTCAGAGAGATATTGGCTCATCGGGTTCGCGGATCCACTAAATAGGTCAAGGCGTCAGCCAGCGCATTCAACAGCACGAAACAGGTGCCGATCAGCAGCGTGGCGCCGAGGATCGCCGGCGTGTCGGCGGCAAACAGCGCCGAGGTCAGGTAACGCCCGACGCCGGGCCAGGCGAACACCGTTTCGGTCAATACCGCGCCCTCGAGCAGGCTGGCGTAGGAGAGAGACAGTACGGTGATCAGCGTGCCCAGCACGTTGGGGAACACATGGCGCAGCAGAATGCGCAGGCGGCCGGCGCCCTTGGAGCGCGCCAGCGTCACGTATTCCTTGTTGCATTCTTCCAGCATCGCCGCGCGCAGCAGCCGGGTGATACCCGCCATCGACAGCAGCGCCAGCGCCACCACCGGCAGCCACAGGTGGCTGATGGCGTTGTAGAACATTTCGCGATCGCCGGACAGCCAGCTGTCAATCAACACGAAACCCGTACGCGGCTCCATGCTGTACAAGTAAATGTCATCCAGCCGCCCCGGCCCCGCCGACCAG
Organism: Serratia bockelmannii; assembly: GCF_051803255.1. Classification (NCBI taxonomy): domain Bacteria; kingdom Pseudomonadati; phylum Pseudomonadota; class Gammaproteobacteria; order Enterobacterales; family Yersiniaceae; genus Serratia; species Serratia bockelmannii. The sequence continues at coordinate 3,011,868 of NZ_CP196512.1, forward strand.
TGCAGCGTGGCGTAGAACAGCAGTAGCCCGAGCAGGCTCAACCAGAAAATCGGCACCGAATAACCGATCAGCGACAGCAAGCGCGCCGCGTTATCCAGCCAACTGCCTGGTTTGAGCACCGCCAGAAACGCCAGCGTAATGCCGCCGAGAGCGCCGAGGATAATGGCGCAGGTGGCCAGTTCCACCGTCGCCGGGAAGGTACGCAGCAGATCGCTCAACACCGGCTGGGCGGTGATGCGCGAAATGCCCAGATCGCCATGCGCCAGGTGCACCAGATAGCGCCAAAATTGCACCGGCAGAGGCTGATCCAGCCCCAGCTCGTGCCGCACCTGCGCATAGGTGGCTTCGCTGGCGTGATCGCCCGCCACCTGCAGCGCCGGATCGATCGGCGCCAGGTGCGACAGCATGAAGGTGAACAGCAGCAGACCAAGCAGCGTTAACGCCAGCGACAGCGCGCCGCCGAGCAGCCGCCCGCCCCAGCGCCAATACCGCCGGGCCGCCCCGGCGCTGGCGGACAGGTCAGCAGCCATTACTTGCTGACCTTGCTGTAGAACACCATGTCAGGGTTGATGCCCTGCACATAGCCCTTAAGGTTGTCACGCACTGCGATCAGGCTGCGCGCCTGCAGGCCGATGACAAACGGCGAGCTTTGCTGCACCTCTTTCTGCAGTTGCTGGTAGTCGGCCACCCGTTTGGCGGTGTCGTTTTCTGCAGTGGCGGCCAGCGTCAACTTGCTCAGCGCCGGGATCTGCCAGTTGGCTCGCCAGGCCAGCGTCTTGCTGCCGTCCTCCGGGTTGTAGGCAAAGGCGGCCGCGTTGGTGTTAGGATCGAAGTAATCCGGTCCCCAGGAGGTCAGCGTCGCATCGTAGTTAAGCGTTTTCACCTTAGTGGAGACCTGCGAGCTGATGCCCGGCACCAGTTCGACCTTCACGCCGCCCTGAGCAAAACTGGCCTGCAACGCCTGAGCGATATCCAGATACGGCGGCTGGTTGTTGACGTCCAGACGGAAACTGACGTTGCTCAGCCCCGCTTTGGCCAGTATTTCTTTGGCTTTCTGTGGATTGAAGCTGTACGGCTGATCCTTGAGCGCGCCCAGATAACCGTCCGGCAGGAATGCCTGATGGCTCTGGAACTGCCCTTTCAGCAGATCGTCGGCGATGCCTTGGTAATCGAACAGCCAGCGCGCCGCCTCCCAAAACGCCGGGTTGCCGAGCACCGGCGACGCCTTGGCGTTGAACTGCAGGTAATAAAGCGAGGCGTAAGGAATGGCCAACGGTTTGACGCCCGGCTTGCCCTTCAGAGCCGCCATCTGGTCCGCCCCCAGGTTGCGGGCGATATCGGCATCGCCCTGCTCAATCAGCAAACGGCGCGCGGCCGGATCGGGCACGTTTTTGATCAGGATGGTTTTCAACGTCGGCGCCCCTTCCGGCGAGCCGGGGTTCGCGTCCAGCACCACCACTTCGTGCGGCACATAGGTGCGAATTTTGTAAGGGCCGCTGCCGGCGGAGTGGCTGTTCAACCATTGGTGCCCCAGATCGTCGCCCTGCTGGTGCGCCAGCGCCTCTTTGGCGTCGACAATCGAGGATACCGGCGCCGACAGCAGGCTGAGCACGAAGGCCGGGCTGACGTTTTCATCCCAGCTGATTTTTACCGTATGGTCATCCACCTTGGTCAGGTGTTGATCCACGTTCTTCGCGTTCCAGCCCAGCTGCGTCAGGATAAACGACGGCTCCAGATTCAATTTCACCACCCGTGAAAGCGAAAAGATCACGTCCTCCGGCCGCAGCGGGTTACCGCTGGCGAATTTAGCGTCCGGGCGCAGGCTGAAAGTCAGGCTGCGGTTATCGGCGCCGGCCTGCCAGCTGCTGGCCAGAGTCGGCTTGAGATCGATGGGGTTGTGCGGATCGGACTGGATCAAACGTTGATACAGGCTGTTGAACGACTGCACCGTGGTTAACTCAAATCCCTGGGCCGGGTCAAAGCTGACCACGTCATCGATAGACTGTGCGATCACCAACGTGTTGGCCGGCGTCGCCGCCTGTGCGTTAACGCTGGCCGCCACGGCCAAAAACAGCAAAGAAGGAACGAGCGCTTTCATCTGAAACTCTCCAAGCGGATGGAATTTATAATAATTTTGCGAGTGTATGCGAGCGCGATCGGCAGCTGAAGGTACTTAAATCACTATAGATATTCTTTTTATGTATATAGATGGGGTTTTGATTATTAGGCGGGCAATGCAGAATGCGCGGCAGGAATTGCCTGCCGCTTATCGGTTAAATCTGGTAATCAATCACCGCGTCCAACTGCGACGAGAAGACCTTGTCTTTGATTTCGGTCAGCGACAGCGTCGGGTTGCACAGTTGGATAAAGCGCCAGGCATAGTTGCGCTGCAGCTGGCTGCGTTTCAGGCCCAGCCATACCGTATTGGGTTCAAACAAATGCTCGGCGTTGAGGCTGACCAACCCGCGATCGCGCTCTTTTTCATACGACATGTCCGCCAGCACGCCCACGCCCAATCCCAGTTCGACATAGGTTTTAATCACGTCGGAGTCTTGTGCGCTGAGCGCGATGTCCGGGGTCAGGCCCGCCGCTTTGAACGCCGCATCCAGCTTCGCGCGCCCGGTAATGCCCTGCCGGTAAGTGATCAGCGGCAAAGTGCTGAGCATCTCCAGCGTCACCTGCGGCTGACGCGTCAACTCGTGCCCTTCCGGCACCAGAATGGTGTGATGCCAGCGGTAATATGGGAACGACGCCAGCGATTCGTCGCTCATCAGCCGTTCGCTGGCAATGCCGATATCGGCTTCGCCGGCGGCCAACATCGAGACGATCTCTTCAGGGCTGCCCTGATTGAGCACCACCCGCACCCGCGGATAAAGCGCGCGAAACTCTTTGATCACCCCCGGCAGGCTATAGCGCGCCTGGGTGTGCGTCGTCGCAATATGCAGCTGGCCCGAGTCGTTGCTGCTGAAGACATCCGCCAGGCGACGGATGTTATTGGCGTCGTTGAGAATGCGCTCCGCCACCACCAGCAGCTCTTTGCCGGGCTCGGTCATGCCCAGCAGCCGTTTGCCCCGGCGAATGAATATTTCGATGCCCAGCTCTTCTTCCAGCTCGCGAATATGCCGACTGACGCCGGACTGCGAGGTAAATAACGTATTGGCGACCTCGGTCAGGTTGTAGTTGCAGCGCGCCGATTCACGAATAATTTTTAATTGTTGAAAGTTCATCCCCGTCTCCCTGTTTCTTCCAGTAGCGTTAGCCATATTGATACGGAGTCCCGCGGGGCTGAACAAATAAGAAATAACCTTTACTTATGCAATTTAATACTAAGTCGATCATTCTGCTTCGCATAGGGGATGGGAAACTGACAAAAAACAGCGAATGACTTTAAAAATAAAGGGATAGATAACCACAATAAAAACATGCCTTCAATCACTGTGCAAATTAAAGTTATTAAATATAGGCATTAGATATAAAAAAAGGGCTCAGCATGCTGAGCCCCTCACCGTTCGCATTCCCGCAGCAGCCTCAGGCGGTGGCCTCACTGCCGATGCCGCCGGTGCGGTTCTGCTGCAGCCATTGCTGCACGCAGCGCACCAGATCGCCGATGCAATCATCCTGCATGCCGTGGTGCTTCAACTCGTTATCCAGCGCAAACAGATATTGCGCGTTGGTGCCCAGCGGGCCGCTGGCGCTGGCGATCAATGGCGCGATCACCTGGTAGCTGGTGTCTTCTTCAAACAGCGGATGCTGCGGGTTCATCACGAATACCAACGCAGTAACCTTCTCGCCGCCATCCAACTCCAGCTCGCACCAGGTCGGCACGTAGCAATCGGTCACCATTTCGCGCTTCCAAAGCAGCTCCAACTCTTCACGCAGTTTGCTTTCCGGCAAGCGAAAGGCCAGGCCCGTAGTGTGGCCTCCGGCCTTCAACGCCAGCATGCGCCCCGGCTGATGCAGCGTGCCGCGCCCGGCGGTCAAGCGCATACAGAACGCCCGGTGCCAACCCTGCAGCTTGGCCGGCCGCACTTCTTCCGATTCGAAAACCGGGTTCCACATCAGCGAACCGTAACCGAATATCCATACGGGGCTGTGACCCGGCCGGCGCGATAAGGTGCAATCCAACGAGGCTGCACGCTGTTCAGGCGTCAGCAACAACGACTCCTCAATAGCGCCGAATGCAGTTTTGCAATCCGCTTTTTGCAGAAAATCTCGCGTTAACACTGATATTACCTCCCGGGAATACGATTTCTCGCCTTCCCTCGCCACTGCTGAACCTTTGATGTTTTATTTTCGGCTGCGGATTTTTATTAATTCAATCACCGCGCCTTATAAGAATGACCTTATTCTTTTCCTGACGTGCAATCAAGTTACAAAGCGGCGTTAAAGTGAAAAAGTATTTGTACTGAGCAGCAATAATATTAATTGCCGGGCTCCACATAATGTCTGCGCGATTTTTGCTGCGTGATAATTCGTTACTTTTTATGCCAACGTTCGTCATCGCCCTTACGATAGCTTTGCTTGACCGCCGCCCAAGCCACCTTATGCGCCGTCTCTTCACGGCTGTCGTCACCGCGCCGGTCATCGGGATCGCGGTATTGTTGCCAGGCGCTGTTGAACGCTTCTTTATAGATCGCCTGCGCATGTTCCGGCAGCACATGCTTCACATTGTCCGGCAAGTCGTTCGTGCTGTGGTAGGGCATATGGCCTCCCCTTTCAGGATGAGTGAACCTTAAGCCTAGCCCACATGCGGTTTCGTCTCAATTAGCAAACAATTCTCATTATCAAACGACATGTTATACTCACCGCCAAACGAACTATAAGGAGATCCCCGTGACTACCGAAGCCCCTCGCTCACGCGCCCCCTACCTGATCGCCGTCAGCCGCGTACAGGACATTACGCCGCACCTGCGCCGCATTACCTTTACCGCCCCCGATCTGCGTTACTACCCGGCCAATGCCGCCGCTGCACACATCAAAGTCTTTTTGCCGCTCGCCGGCCAGACGCAGCCGGACCTGCCGACGCTGACCGAAAACGGCCCGCGTTGGGCCGCAGATGCCGTACGCCCGATCGTGCGCACCTATTCCATCCGCGCCGTGCGCCCGGAACTGGCGGAAGTGGACATCGAGTTCGCCATTCATGACCATCAGGGCCCGGCGGTCGACTTTGCGCGCCAGGCGAAAGCCGGCGATAAAATCGGCATCAGCAACCCAGGCGGCCCCAAACCGATGCTGCCGGCCGCCGATTTCTACTCCCTGGCGGGCGATCCTTCCTCACTGCCTGCGCTGGCCGCGCTGTTGGAAAACCTGCCGCCGCACAGCGCCGGACGCGCTTTCGTCCGCGTCGACAGCAACGCTGACGTCATTGACCTGAAAAAGCCTGCCGGCGTTGAGGTGAATTGGGTTGTCGGCGGCACAGAGAAAACCGACGAATTGGTCGCTCGGTTCCGCGCGCAATCCGTGCCGCAGAGCGATACCCACTTCTGGCTCGCCGGTGAAGATCGCCTGGTGGTAGAGCTGCGCCGCTACCTACGCCGTGAACGTCAATGCGATCGTAATCGTCTTTATGCTGTGCCTTACTGGCGTGAGGGGCTAAATGAAGAGGGTTACCACAATAAACGGCATGAAATCATGGATAATATTGACGACTGATCGTCTCATCATCCTTGATTAACCGAGTACTAAACAAGTAAACATCACTTTTCTCAAATCTAACGTTAAAACTTGGCGTTATTGCGTAAAAGTAAGTAAATAAAACCGCACCCCGTGCGGTTTTTTTGCTACCCTGATCACATAAAGCAAGCAATTGCTTTCTCAGATAAAAACAACATCACACCGGCGCCGTGGGTGTATCCTAATATAAAATACCTACTGGAAACGCAGAGTTGCCGTATCACGGCAACCGGCGCTGACGGGCTACGCTGTTTGAGAAGGAGTGCCACCCTCATGAAGTCGCAACACGATCCTGGCCGATCCACCAAATCTCGCCACACCGAATACTCTCTGATCTTCCCTATCGCCGCGTTGGTAGTGCTAAATCTATGGGGTAGCACCGATAACTTTCCGCTAATCGTCGGCATCAATATTCTCGCGCTGGTGGGGATCCTCAGCAGCGCCTTCAGCGTGGTGCGCCACGCCGACGTGCTGGCCCACCGATTGGGCGAACCCTACGGCTCGCTGATCCTCAGTTTGTCGGTGGTGATCCTCGAGGTCAGCCTGATTTCCGCGCTGATGGCCACCGGCGACGCCGCACCGGCGCTGATGCGCGACACGCTGTATTCCATCATTATGATCGTTTCCGCCGGCCTGGTCGGTTTCGCGCTGCTCCTCGGCGGGCGCAAGTTCGCCACCCAGTACGTCAACCTCGGCGGCATCAAACAGTACCTGATGGCGATTTTCCCGTTGGCGGTGATCGTGCTGGTGTTCCCGAGCGCGCTGCCGGGCGGCAACTTCAGCACCGGACAAGCGCTGTTGGTGGCACTGATCTCCGCCGCCATGTATGGCGTGTTCCTGGTGATCCAGACCAAAACCCACCAGAGCCTGTTCGTGTACGAGCATGAAGACGACGATGGCGATCCGCATCACGGCAAGCCCTCTTCGCACAGCAGCGCCTGGCACGCCGCCTGGCTCATCGTGCACCTGATCGCAGTGATCGCCGTCACCAAGTTCAACGCCAATCCGCTGGAAGGCCTGCTGACCAAGATGAATGCACCGGCGCAGTTCACCGGTTTCCTGGTGGCGCTGTTGATCCTGTCGCCGGAAGGTCTGGGCGCGCTGCGCGCCGTGTTGAACAATCAGGTGCAACGCGCCATGAACCTGTTCTTCGGTTCGGTGCTGGCGACCATCTCCCTGACCGTGCCGGCGGTGACCATCATCGCCACCCTGACCGGGCAGACGCTGATCTTCGGCCTGCAAACGCCGCATATCGTGGTGATGCTGACGGTGCTGCTGCTGTGCCAGCTGTCGTTCTCGACCGGCCGCACCAACGTGCTGAACGGCACCGCCCACCTGGCGCTGTTCGCCGCCTACATGATGACTATCTTCGCCTGATCAAAAAGGGGCGCACTCTGTGCGCCCCTGCCTTCGTTATACCGAGAAGAATATCGCCGCGGCGATCCCCCCGAACAAAATCCACTTGATGATGTAATAACCGGTGCGGTTCCAGGCCTTCAGGCGTTTCCCCACCCGGCGTATCGCATAGATGTATTTGAACATCTTGTTGACGCCGCCGGTGCGATCGCCCTCTTCATTCGGCGCGGTGGCGGCGCTCATCAGGTTGCGCCCCAGCCAGTGATTCACCGCCTGCGCCCAGCGGTAGCGCATCGGCCGTTCGATGTCGCAGAACAGGATCAGACGATTCTGCCCGCTCTGGTTTTCCGCGTAGTGCAGATAGGTTTCATCGAACATCACCCCTTCACCGTCGCGCCAGCTGTAGCGCTCACCGTCCACCTCAATGAAGCAGCGGTCATCGTTGGGGGTAATCAACCCCAGGTGATAACGCAGCGAACCGGCATAAGGGTCGCGGTGACGCGGCAAACGGCTGCCGTCCGGCAGTTCGGCGAACATCGCCGCCTTGACCGAAGGCAGGCTGCGCAGCAGTTCCGTGGTCTGCGGGCACAGGGTCATAGCGGAAGGATGGCTGTCTTCATACCATTTCAGGTAAAAGCGCTTCCAACCGGTCTTGAAGAACGAGTTGAAACCGGCGTCGTTGAATTGATCGGACGCCTTGATCTGCTGGATCTCCATCAGCTTCTGTCCTTCGTCGCGGATGGTTTCCCAGTTCTCCCGCAGTACCGCCAGCTCAGGGAACTGCTCCGGCTTCAGGTACGGCGTGGTCGGCACACGGGAAAACAGATACATGAAAACGTTCAACGGTGCGGTAAAAGTGGAATGGTCAGACAGCTGTCGCCACACGTTGTAGCGCACCCGTCCGCGGTAATGCACATAGACGACGCATAAAATAAGCAAAATCAGAATGATGTATTTCATGTTTGAATCGCATCAAGGAACCCACACGCTATGCGCCGCGCGGCGCACACCCCAGATAATGTCCTTTTGGCGGCACAGGCAAATTGCGCGCCAATCTGGAACCCATTAATCATTAACGCTAACTCAACGAAAATCTATACAGAAAACCACAATAATTTACACAAAGGTTAAACGAGAGAGGAAATTGCGGAGATAAAAAAGGCCGCCGAAGCGGCCTTTCCATTAGCGGATAGGTTAACTGTAAGCGTTGAGCGTGCGCTGGCACAAAGCGGAACGCACGCAGTCCTGTTTTTCAAAGCGGATAACGCCGATCATCTCGTCCTCTTCGAAGCGTTCCAGGGCATCGCTGAGGCCGGATTTCACGCCGCGCGGCAGGTCGCACTGGGTCACGTCGCCGTTAACGATAACCGTCACGTTTTCCCCCAGGCGGGTCAGGAACATTTTCATCTGGCTGGCGGTCACGTTCTGGGCTTCATCCAGGATAACGACCGCATTTTCGAAGGTGCGTCCGCGCATGTAAGCAAACGGTGCAATCTCTACCTTGCCGATTTCCGGGCGCAGGCAGTACTGCATAAAGGAAGATCCTAAACGACGTACCAGAATGTCATACACCGGGCGGAAATAAGGGGCGAACTTCTCGGAGATATCCCCCGGCAAGAAACCGAGGTCTTCATCCGCCTGCAAAACAGGACGGGTAACGATAATCCGATCCACCTCTTTATGGATCAGCGCCTCCGCCGCCTTGGCGGCGCTGATAAATGTTTTGCCACAGCCCGCTTCGCCGGTGGCGAAGATCAGCTGCTTATTCTCTATGGCTGATAAGTAATGACCCTGAGCTTCGGTTCTAGCCTCGATGGGTGAGCTATCGCGCTTGTCTCGCGCCATGCCGATAGACTCGACTCCCCCCATTTGCACCAGCGAGGTCACAGACTCTTCTTCCAGCTGGCGATGACTACGAGCGTCACGACGAATAACGCGTTTCGCTTCACGACGTGCTTTGATCACTGCTTTCTGTCTACCCATAGTGGCACCTTACAGTTTGTTTCACCTACCGCAACGGCCAGGCCGTGCGATTATGTTTCACACACGTATTAGGTTTTGGCCTCCTCCGAGCCAATAAGAGCCAAGGGACAATGTGAATTGACGGCAACGCTTAAGCGCCGTTTTTTCACGGGACAACGCGGACTGCATCAATAAACGTGGAGTAAAAAGTGGTGAGATTCGGTAGCGATAAGAGTGCGGAGTTGCCGGTAAAAGAGAGTCGGAGAGAGAACCCTCGTTACAACGAGAAATCAGGGGAGATGTGTTATTTTTTCTTTCCAGCCCAACCAAGGACTTTACCATTAGCGATCCCCGCAGTGATATTTACAGCTTCAAGCTGTGCACCGTGTGAAAACTACCGCCAGATGATTACAGTATAATGACATTCAATCCTGTCGCGTTACTAAAATGTAAAAAAATTTATATTTTTTGTTTTTAGTTATCGCTAAAACACTATATCACGCACGACACGTCATTCCACAAGAATTTATAATCTATAAATATCAATAAATTATAATTAAACAGTGCGAATGACACTTTGGTTTCCTGATTAAATTTTGCACACCACAAAAGCGCACGCGGTGCGTGCTTTTTAATCCATAGGCCAGGTGTTGAATTGAGTTTCGACGCTCAATCTTCCGTACGGCAGGCAAAACAAAGTAAAACGAGGCAGGCGATCCCGCCTCGTCATTTCGGGTTCAGGCCTTGAGCAGGCCGCTGGCCAGATAGTCACCGTTCTCTTTCGCGCCCGGCAGCACGAAGAAATACCCGCCGCCAATCGGCTTGATGTATTCCTCCAACGCTTCGCCGTTCAGCCTTTTTTGCACCGTCAGGAAGCCTTTCTCCAGATCGGCCTGATAACAGACAAACAGCAGCCCCATTTCCAACTGCCCGGCATTGGATACCCCCAGCGAATAGCTGTAGCCACGCCGCAGCATCAGGTTGCTTTGGCTTTCCGGCGTACGGGGGTTAGCCAATCGAATGTGCGCGTCCATCGGGATCACCTTACCGTCGGGATCGTTCGCGTAATTCGGCTCGTCATGTTCATGCTTCATGCCGAGCGGCGCACCGCTGTGCTTCTCGCGGCCGAAAATGGTTTCCTGCTCCTGCAGCGGCGTGCGATCCCAAAACTCGACGCGGAAACGAATAATACGCGCCGCCTGATAGCTGCCGCCCGCCGTCCACGCCGGTTCGCCGACGCTGTCGCCGACCCACACCACCTTATCCATCAGCGGTTTGTCGTCGGTTTTCGGGTTGGCGGTGCCGTCTTTGAACCCCAACAGGTTAATCGGCGTCTCTTTGCCTTTGCTGCGCGCCGCGTGCGCGGAGATGAACCCTTCCCGCTTCCAGCGCACGCTGAGCAGATCCGGCGAGTGCTTGATGATGTCACGCAGCGCGTGGAGAGCGGTTTCGTTGGTGTTGGCGCAGATCTGCAGCAGCAGGTCGCCGTGGCAAAGCCCGGCGTCCAACGCATCGTTGGGGAAGCGGGTCATTTTCTGCAATTTCAGCGGTTTGTGCGCCTGCAGACCAAAGCGTTCGTCGAACAGCGATGCGCCGACCGAGACGGTGATGGTCAGGTTGTCCGGGTAAATCTCCGGCCCCATGATGCCGGAATCGAGCGGTGGTAGTTTGGCGTCCACCTCCGGCGCCTTGCCGCCGTGAGTCAGGAAGGCGATGCGATCGGTCAGTAGCCGAAACAGGCGCTCCAGCCCCGCTTTGTCGGTCGCCAGCACATCGAACGCCACCAGCATCATCGCCGCCTGTTGCGGCGTCAGCACCCCGGCCTGATGGCGGCCATAAAACGGCTGCTTCTGCCAGCGCTCATCCTGCGGCGTCGCCAACGGCTCCGCCGCTTTGTCCGCCGCCTGCACCAGACGGGTGCCGCCCAGTGCCAGTGCGCCCAGCCCCAGCCCTTGCAGCAAACGGCGCCGCGAAGGCGATGCCGCCCCCTGAGAGTGCGGATGAGGCCCGTTATTCGGGCCTACCTTGTTGCTCATAACCTTATGCCTCAGTCCAGACCCAACACGCCGCGCAGTTGGGAAAGATCTTCCGCCAGCGTGGTGATCGGCCCTTTCAACGCATTGCGATCGGCATCGGTCAGCTTCTCATAGGACTCATAGCCGTCTTTGGTTTGGTACTTCGCCAAGATGGTGTCCACGGTTTTGAAGTTGGCGTCGATCTTGTCCAGCAGCGGCTTATTGGCCTTGACCAGCAAAGGACGCAGCAGGTTGACTATCTTCTGTGCGCCGTCGACGTTGGCCTGGAAGTCCCACAGGTCGGTGCGGCTGTAGCGGTCTTCTTCACCGCTGATCTTGCTGGCCGCCACCTCTTCGATCAGCCCGGCTGCGCCTCCCACCACTTTGCTCGGCGGGAAGGTCAGTTCACTCACGCGCTTTTGCAGCTCGACGGTGTCGTGGTACAGGCGATCGGCGTAGGCGCCCATGTCTTTGGTTGAGTTGTCGGCAAACAGCGCCTTCTCCAGACGGTGGAAACCGGTGAAGTTCGGATCCGCCGATTTCTTCTCGTAGTCGTCTTCGCGGGCGTCGATGCTGCCGTCCAGATCGGAGAACAGCTCGGCGATCGGCTCGATGCGCTCATAGTGCTGGCGGGTCGGCGCGTACAGCTTGCGCGCTTGCTCCACGTTACCGGCCTTCACCGCGTCGGTGAACAGCTTGGTCTGTTTCACCAGCCCATCGACTTCTTTGGTGACGTAGACTTTGTATTCGGCGATCGGGCCAACCAGATCCAGCGCGCTCGGCTTGCCGTCGGTAGCGCCGTTGGCCGCCGCAGTGACAATCAGTTTGCCTTTCGGATTGCTCAGCAGCCCGCAGGTCATGTCATATTCGCCCGCTTCCAGCGTGGCGGTCATTTTCTGGGTGAAGCCCGGCGCGATGTTTTCGCGCTCTTCCACCACCATCACCCCTTTCAGGATTTCCCATTCGACATTTTTCTGGCTGGTGTTATGCACCACAAATTGCGTTTTGCCGGCTGGCACCGTCAGCTGCATCGGTTCGCACTGCTTGTCGTTGACCGTGACCTTGACCTGCGGCACGTCCGCCGCCAAGGCGTCGATGCTCAGCGCAAACGCCGGGATAGCCAGTAATGCTGCGTGCAACGCCTTACGGCGAAATAACGGAGTAGACATACGAGATTCCCTATTAAACATTAATGATTGATTTTACGTTGCGCCGGGGCCGCTGCCGGCTCCGAGCGCTGCGGCAGGAAAAAGAAAATCAGCGCCGGGATCAGATACAGGAAGTAGACCGCCACTTCGCTGACCGTTGGGGCTTCCTGATAGCCGAGAATGCCTTCCAGCAGGGTGCCGAACAGCGAATGGGTCGACAGGGTGCCGCTGAAATCGAAGGCGATGTCCTGGAAATGGTTCCACAGACCGGCTTCGTGGAAGGCGCGGATCGCCCCGGCGGCCAGGCCGGCGGCGACGAACAGAATGAACAGGCTGGTCCATTTGAAGAATTTGGCCAGGTGCAGCTTCACCCCGCCCCAGTAAATCATCATGCCCAGCACGATGGCGGCAACCAGCCCGAGCACCGCACCGATCGGCGCCGCGGCACCCACGTCTTGCTGAAACGCCGCCAACAGGAAGAACACCGACTCCAGCCCTTCACGCGCTACGGCGAAGAACACCATCGCCACCAACGCCCAACCCTGCCCTTTACCGGCGTTAAGCGCCTGATCGATCGCCCCTTCCAGATGCACCTTGACCGATTTGGATACCTTACGCATCCAGAACACCATATAGGTGAGGATCAGCACCGCCACCACCGCCACGATGCCTTCAAACAGCTCCTGCTGTTTTTGCGGGAACTCGCCGGTGGTCTCATTGATGAAGATGCCGAGCGCCAGACACAGCGCCGCGGCGACAATCACGCCGATCCACACCGCACCGAGCCATTGGCTGCGCTGCGTGCGTTTCAGGTAGCTGGCGATCAGGCTGACGATCAGCGCAGCCTCCAGCCCCTCGCGGAACATGATAAGAAAGGGAACAAACATAAATAAACACCCCTGAAAAGACCGCGGCGGCAGAGAAAACTGACTCAAAATGAGCGGCGGCAACTCTGTAAAGAAACGTAAAATACAACGAGAGTGATTATCATTCTGCCAAGAAGAAATACAAGAGGCGCAAGCGTGATTTTTTCTAATCAAATGTCGCCAGGTGTTACAGCTGAGTGACAGTGGCGAACAGGCAAAAAGAAGGGGCGCTCTGCGCGCCCCTTGCTGACTGACATCGAACGGCGTTACACCGTTTTGTACTCGGCTTCCGCCTGATCGAAACGTTCGGTCATGGTGGCGGAAGGTTGGCGGCCCATCAGGCTCACAACCACGATGGCGAAACAGCCCAGAATAAAGCCCGGGATGATTTCATACAGGCCCAGCCATTCATACTGTTTCCAGACGATCACCGTCACCGCACCGACCAGCATCCCGGCCAGCGCGCCGTTGCGGGTCATGCGCGACCACATCACCGAAATCAGCACCACCGGGCCAAAGGCGGCGCCGAAACCGGCCCAGGCATAGCTCACCAGGCCCAGTACGCGGTTTTCCGGGTTGGCCGCCAGCGCGATGGCGATCAACGCCACCACCAGCACCATCACGCGGCCGACCCATACCAGCTCACGCTGGCTGGCGCCTTTGCGCAGAAATGCCTTGTACAGGTCTTCAGTGATCGCACTGGAGCACACCAGCAGCTGGCAGCTCAGGGTACTCATGACCGCCGCCAGAATCGCCGACAGCAGCACGCCCGCCACCCATGGGTTGAACAACAACATCGCCAGTTCAATGAACACGCGTTCGCCGTTCTGCGACACGTTACCGGCTTGATCCGGGTTATTGGCGAAGTAAGCAATGCCGAAGAAACCGACGGCGATGGTGCCGGCCAGGCACAGGATCATCCAGGTCATGCTGATGCGACGCGCGCTGCGGATGGTGCGGTGAGAATCCGCCGCCATGAAACGCGCCAGGATATGCGGCTGGCCGAAGTAGCCCAGGCCCCAACCCAGCAGCGACAGGATGGCGACGAAGTTCAGCCCCTTCAACATGTCAAGGTTGGCCGGGTTCTGTGCCTGGATCACCAGCATCGAGGTATCGATGCCGCCAACGGCGAAGATCACGATCACCGGGGTCAGGATCAGCGCGAAAATCATCAGGCTGGCCTGCACGGTGTCGGTCCAGCTCACCGCCAGGAAACCGCCGATAAAGGTGTAGAGGATGGTCGCTGCGGCGCCGGCCCACAGGGCGGTTTCGTAGCTCATGCCGAAGGTGCTTTCGAACAGGCGCGCGCCGGCCACGATGCCGGAGGCGCAGTAAATGGTGAAGAACACCAGGATGACGATGGCCGAGATCACCCGCAGCAACTTGCTGTTGTCTTCAAAGCGGCTGGTGAAATAGTCCGGCAGCGTCAGGGCGTTGTTGTTGGCTTCGGTATGTACGCGCAGCCTTCCTGCCACCAGCTTCCAGTTCAGGTAAGCGCCAATGGTCAGGCCGATGGCGATCCAGCTTTCGGAGATGCCGGAGAGGAAGATGGCGCCCGGCAGGCCCATCAGCAACCAGCCGCTCATGTCGGAAGCGCCGGCGGACAGCGCGGTCACCACGCTGCCCAAACTGCGGCCGCCGAGAATATAGTCATCAAAGTTGTTGGTTGCCCGGTAGGCAAGCAGGCCGATCAGCACCATCCCGAAAATGTACACCAGGAAGGTCACCAGCATAGGTGTGCTCATTGTCATTTAATTCTCCACTTTCATTATTATTCGCGTTTCGCTCCGGCCAAGCCGGCGCCGGTAAACCCACGCGCAATGCATTTCACTGGCCGCCGCGCCGGAACGTGGCGCAGCCTGCGAGCAAGTGCAGGTAAAATAGTTTCTGCCCGTAATTGTTGACCGTCGGTTATCCTAGATGAGCCTTTCATCAACCAACAAGATATTTAACAACAAAGTTACACAAAGTTTACCCTGCGTCACATTTACCGGGCTCAAAGGTTGCACTCACGACAAACAAAATGAGTTGCACCCTGCTATTACCCTCATATACCGCAAGGTAAAGCGCCTGCGGCGTAATAAACCCCGCCGCGTTCGCTCAATAACGCAACATTCGTGCCAACTGCCTGTGTTAAAAAATCGATGAAACTCACACTTCGTTCATCCGCCTGATTTAACAAGGTTGCACAAAGTTGCAACATGCAGGATATTGTCTGCATTCTTGACACCACACATCACACGAACCTATCCCAACAGGCTTTCCAGCCTGCTGTTTTGACCTGCTCCCCGTTGATTAATACACCGCGATGTTAGTAATGTCTTCATAAGCCACATGAGGACATCCCCATGAAGAAGCGTTTTTCCGACGAACAGATCATCAGTATCCTCCGCGAGGCTGAAGCCGGGGTTTCTGCCCGTGAGCTCTGCCGTAAGCACGCCATTTCCGACGCCACCTTTTACACCTGGCGTAAGAAGTATGGCGGTATGGAGGTGCCCGAGGTTAAGCGCCTGAAGTCGCTTGAGGAAGAGAACGCCAGGCTCAAGAAGCTGCTTGCCGAAGCCATGCTGGATAAGGAGGCGCTTCAGGTGGCTCTGGGGCGAAAGTACTGACGACAGGCCAGAAGCGGGAAGCCGTGGTGTTGATGTGTGATGCGACCGGTCTGTCGCAACGTCGTGCCTGCCGGCTTACAGGTTTGTCCCTGTCGACCTGCCGTTATGATGCTCAGCGTCCAGCTGCTGATGCACATTTATCAGGGCGTATTACTGAGCTGGCGCTTGAACGCAGACGTTTTGGTTATCGGCGCATCTGGCAGTTGCTGCGTAGGGAGGGCCTTCACGTCAATCACAAGCGGGTATACCGTATTTACCACCTTAATGGACTGAGCGTAAAACGCAGACGACGCCGTAAAGGGCTGGCGACCGAACGGTTTCCGCTTCTGCGCCCGGATGCACCGAACCTTACATGGTCGATGGATTTCGTTATGGATGCACTGGCCAACGGTCGCAGGATCAAGTGCCTGACCTGTGTGGATGATTTCACGAAGGAGTGTCTGACGATCACCGCTGCTTTCGGTATTTCAGGCGTTCAGGTCACGCGTATTCTGGACAGCATCGCGTTGTTTCGGGGGTATCCGACGACAATAAGAACCGATCAGGGCCCGGAATTTACCTGCCGCGCGCTCGATCAATGGGCCTTTGAGAATAGTGTGGAACTACGGCTTATCCAGCCAGGTAAGCCAACGCAGAACGGATTTATTGAGAGTTTTAACGGACGCTTTCGCGATGAGTGTCTGAATGAACACTGGTTCAGCGATATTCTCCATGCCCGGAAAACGATTAATGACTGGCGGCAGGATTATAACGAGTGCCGTCCCCATTCATCGCTGGATTACCAGACACCAGCTGAATTCGCAACGGACTGGCGAAACAGGAAATATGAAGAAAAACCAACCGACATTACTAACTGAAGGTTGTATCTAATCCTGGGGGCAGGTCAGTTTGTCTAGCCTGATGGGATAGGTTCTAAACACAGGAGTTGGATAGGCATGGGCACTACCACAATGGGCGTGAAACTCGACGAGGCAACACGCGACCGGATCAAGAGCGCCGCGCAGCGCATCGATCGCACGCCGCACTGGCTCATCAAGCAGGCCATCTTTAATTACCTCGAGCGTCTCGAGAGCGGTACCGATATTCCTGAAATTCCAGCGCTGGCCGCTGCGGGCCAGCCTGAAGCGGACGACATTATGCCGCAAGCGCAGGAAGAGTCACACCAGCCATTCCTCGATTTCGCCGAACAAATTCTGCCGCAATCGGTGACCCGCGCCGCCATCACCGCCGCCTATCGTCGCCCGGAGACCGAAGCGGTGCCGATGTTGCTCGAACAGGCGCGATTACCTGCCGATCTTGCTCAGGCTACTCACAAAATGGCCTACGGCATCGCCGAGAAGTTGCGTAACCAAAAAAGTGCAAACGGCCGCGCCGGCATGGTGCAAGGCCTGCTGCAAGAGTTCTCCCTCTCCTCGCAGGAAGGCGTAGCGCTGATGTGCCTGGCGGAAGCGCTGCTGCGCATTCCGGACAAACCGACCCGCGATGCCCTGATCCGCGACAAGATCAGCAACGGCAACTGGCATTCGCACCTCGGGCGCAGCCCGTCGCTGTTCGTCAACGCCGCCACCTGGGGCCTACTGTTCACCGGCAAGCTGGTGTCGACCCATAACGAAGCCAATCTGTCCCGCTCGCTGAACCGCATTATCGGCAAGAGCGGCGAGCCGCTGATCCGCAAAGGCGTGGACATGGCGATGCGCCTGATGGGCGAACAGTTCGTGACCGGCGAAACCATCGCCGAGGCGCTGGCCAACGCGCGCAAGCTGGAAGAAAAAGGTTTCCGCTACTCCTACGACATGCTGGGCGAAGCCGCCCTGACCGAGGCCGACGCCCAGGCCTACCTGGTTTCCTACCAGCAGGCGATCCACGCCATCGGCAAAGCCTCCAACGGCCGCGGCATCTATGAAGGCCCCGGCATCTCCATCAAATTGTCCGCCCTGCACCCGCGCTACAGCCGCGCGCAGTACGAACGCGTGATGGAAGAGCTTTACCCGCGCCTGCTGTCGCTGACCCTGCAGGCACGCCAGTATGATATCGGCATCAACATCGACGCCGAAGAGGCCGACCGACTGGAAATCTCGCTCGATCTGCTGGAGAAACTGTGCTTCGAGCCGCAGTTGGCCGGCTGGAACGGCATCGGCTTCGTGATCCAGGCCTACCAAAAACGTTGCCCGTTCGCCATCGACGCGGTGATCGACATGGCGCAGCGCAGCCGCCGTCGCCTGATGATCCGTCTGGTGAAAGGCGCTTACTGGGACAGCGAAATCAAACGCGCCCAAATGGATGGCCTGGAAGGTTATCCGGTTTACACCCGCAAGGTGTACACCGACGTATCCTACCTGGCCTGCGCCCGCAAGCTGCTGTCGGTGCCGAACCTGATTTATCCGCAGTTCGCGACCCACAACGCCCATACGCTGAGCGCCATTTATCACCTGGCCGGCAATAACTACTACCCTGGCCAGTATGAGTTCCAATGCCTGCACGGCATGGGTGAACCGTTGTACGAACAGGTAGTGGGCAAAGTGGCCGACGGCAAACTGAACCGCCCTTGCCGCATCTATGCACCGGTCGGCACCCATGAAACGCTGCTGGCTTACCTGGTGCGCCGCCTGCTGGAAAACGGCGCCAACACCTCGTTCGTCAACCGCATCGCCGACGCCACCCTGCCGCTCGACGAGCTGGTGGCCGATCCGGTCAGCGCCGTGGAAGCGCTGGCGGCCAGCGAAGGCCAGATTGGTCTGCCGCATCCGCGCATTCCGCTGCCGCGCGAGCTGTATGGCGAGAAACGTACCAACTCCAGCGGCCTGGATCTGTCCAACGAACAGCGTCTGGCCTCACTCTCCAGTGCCCTGCTCACCAGCGCCAGCCATCCGTGGCGCGCGGAACCTATCATCGATGCCGAGTTGGATCAGGGCGTCGAGCAGCCGGTGATCAACCCGGCAGAGCCAGGCGATGTGGTCGGCTACGTGCGTGAAGCCACCGAAGGCGAAGTCAGCCGTGCGCTCGACGCCGCCGCGGCCGCCGGCCCAATCTGGTTCGCTACGCCGCCGACGGAGCGCGCCGCGATCCTCGAACGCGCCGCCGAGCTGATGGAGAGCCAGCTGCAAAGCCTGCTGGGCATTCTGGTGCGCGAAGCGGGTAAAACCTTCAACAACGCCATCGCCGAAGTGCGCGAAGCGGTCGACTTCCTGCACTACTACGCCGGCCAGGTGCGCGACGACTTCGCCAACGACAGCCACCGCCCGCTGGGCCCGGTGGTCTGCATCAGCCCGTGGAACTTCCCGCTGGCGATCTTCACCGGCCAAATCGCCGCCGCGCTGGCGGCGGGCAACAGCGTGCTGGCCAAACCGGCCGAGCAAACGCCGCTGGTGGCCGCGCAGGCGGTGCGTATCCTGCTGGAAGCCGGCATTCCGCAAGGCGTGCTGCAGCTGCTGCCGGGCCAGGGTGAAACCGTCGGCTCAACGCTGGTTAACGATGCCCGCGTCCGCGGCGTGATGTTTACCGGCTCCACCGACGTCGCCGGCATTCTGCAACGCAGCATCGCCGGCCGTCTGGATCCGCAAGGCCGTCCGACGCCGCTGATCGCCGAAACCGGCGGCCTGAACGCCATGATCGTCGACTCCTCCGCCCTGACCGAGCAGGTGGTGACCGACGTGGTGGCCTCCGCCTTCGACAGCGCCGGCCAACGCTGCTCCGCGCTGCGTATCCTGTGCATTCAAGAAGACGTGGCCGAGCACACGCTGCAAATGCTGCGCGGCGCGATGGCCGAATGCCGCATGGGCAATCCGGAGCGCCTGTCGACCGACGTGGGGCCGGTGATCGACGCCGAAGCCAAAACCGGCATCGAACGCCACATCCAAGCGATGCGTGCCAAAGGCCGCAAGGTCTACCAGGCCGCCAAAGGCAGCGCGCAGGATGAGAAAGAGTGGGCGCGCGGCACCTTCATCAAGCCGACGCTGATCGAGCTCGACAGCTTCGACGAGCTGCAGAAAGAGATCTTCGGCCCGGTGTTGCACGTGGTGCGCTTCCAGCGCAACAATCTGGACGCGCTGGTCGATCAGATCAACGCCGCCGGTTATGGCCTGACGCTGGGCATTCACACCCGTATCGATGAAACCATCGCCCGGGTGACCGAACGTGCCAAGGTCGGCAACCTGTACGTCAACCGCAACATGGTCGGCGCAGTGGTCGGCGTGCAGCCGTTCGGCGGCGAAGGCCTGTCAGGCACCGGCCCGAAAGCCGGCGGTCCGCTGTACCTGTACCGTCTGCTGGCCAACCGCCCGGACGACGCGCTGCAACGTACGCTGCACCGTCAGGACGAAGAGCGCCCGATGGAAGCCACCGCACGGCCGCAGCTGCTGGGTGCGCTGCAATCGCTGGAGAAATGGGCGGTCACCAGCCAACACGGCGAACTGGCGGCATTGGCGCAGCGCTATGCGGAACTGGGCCAGGGCGGCACCGTACGCCCGCTGCCGGGCCCAACCGGCGAGCGCAATACCTATGCCCTGTTGCCGCGTGAACGCGTGCTGTGCCTGGCGGATAACGAAACCGACGCGCTGACCCAGCTGGCCGCCGTGCTGGCGGTTGGCAGCTGCGTGCTGTGGCCGGAAGCGGAACTGCAGCGCAATCTGTTCCGCCGCTTGCCGAACGATGTGCAGGCGCGCATCGCCTTCAGCAAAGACTGGCAGCAGGATAAGGTCGAGTTCGACGCCGCCATCTACCACGGCGATGCCGACCAGCTGCGCACCCTGTGCGAGCAGATCGCGCAGCGCGGCGGCGCCATCGTTTCGGTGCAGGGCTTCGCCCACGGTGAAACCAACATCCTGTTGGAACGCCTGCTGATCGAACGTTCGCTGAGCGTCAACACCGCCGCCGCCGGCGGTAACGCCAGCCTGATGACCATCGGTTAACGCATCGCCAAGGCGGCCATGCATGGCCGCCTGATTGGCTCACCGCTACGCAAACCCTGCACTCGTGCAGGGTTTTTTATTGTCCGCAGGCCGATCAGCCGTTAGCGCCTTATTATCCTTACAGGGTGGGGCGTCGCTCTTGGACGATAACAACATAGACGGATTATTCTGTTTGAAAGCCGCGTCAGAGCGCTACGAGACGCATTGACTCTCGGGTTCGGCAATATCCGGGATACGGCAGCCGCAGCGGATTTCTCGCCGCCGCGCGAAACGAATGGTTGAAAGCGGAGTGAATGCGGTCGGGGGAAACGCCCCCGACGCCTTATTGATTCCGGAACTTGTCGAGGAATTGCTGGGTGCGCTGATGCTGCGGATTGGCGAACAGCGCTTTGGCCGGGCCCTGTTCGACGATGCGGCCGTGATCCATAAAGATAACCCGGTCGGCCACGTCGCGGGCGAAGCTCATCTCATGCGTGACGATCACCATAGTGCGTTTCTCTTCCGCCAGTGAGCGCATGGTATTGAGCACTTCCCCCACCAGCTCGGGATCGAGCGCCGACGTCGGCTCGTCGAACAAAATCACCTCCGGCTGCATCGCCAGCGCGCGCGCGATAGCCACCCGCTGCTGCTGCCCGCCGGACAGTCGACGTGGATAAGCCTGCTCTTTGCCGCTCAGGCCCACCTTGGCCAGCAACGCGCGGGCGCGCTGTTCCGCGCTGGCTTTCGCCTCGCCTTTAACGATAACCGGCCCTTCGATGATGTTTTCCAGCACCGAACGGTGCGGGAACAGGTTGAAGTTCTGGAACACGAAACCGACCTGCTGACGCAGCGCCCGCACCTGATTTTTCTGTTTGCTCAGCGGCTTGCTGCCGTCGATCTGAATATCGCCGACGCGAATGGTGCCGGAATCCGGCTCCTCCAGCAGGTTGATGCAGCGCAACAAGGTGGTTTTCCCCGAACCGCTCGGCCCGATGATCGCCACCACTTCGCCGGCGTCCACCGCCAGATCGATCCCATGCAGCACCGTCTGACCCTTGAACTGCTTGGTCAATTGCTTAACTTCAATGGCACTCATGCGCTACTCCTGATCCTGGCGATTAACGTGGGCTTCCAGACGGTTTTGCAGCGCGGAAAGCAGGGTTGCCATCACCCAATAAATCAGCGATGCCGCCAGGTACATGGTGAACACTTCCAGCGTGCGCGAGGTGATCAGCTGCGCCTGGCGGAACAGTTCCGGCACCTGTATGGTGGCGGCCAGCGAGGTGTCTTTCACCAGGCCGATAAAGCTGTTGCCCAGCGGCGGCAAGGCGGTGCGCGCCGCCTGCGGCAGGATCACCCGGCGCAGGGTTTGCCAACGGGTCATGCCAATGCTGGCGGCGGCTTCCCACTGCCCTTTATCGATCGACGAAATCGCCGCGCGCAGCGTTTCCGAGGTGTAGGCGGCGGTATTGAGCGACAGGCCAATCAGCGCCGCCGGGAAAGGGTCGAATTCGATGCCGAACTGCGGCAGACCGTAATAGATCATAAACAGCTGGGCAATCAACGGCGTGCCGCGGAACAGCGACACGTAAATACGCGACAGCCACGACAGCGGCCACAGCGGCGAAAGGCGCATCAGCGCCAGCAGAAAACCGAGCAACAAGCCTAGCGCCATACCGCCCAGGCTGAGCTGAAGCGTCAGTATTGCGCCCTTCAATAAAAATGGCGCTGAATCCAGCGCCAGTTGAATACTTTCGTGCATTATTTAGTTACGTCCGCGCCAAACCATTTCTCGGAGATCTTCGCCAGCGTGCCGTCTTTTTGCATCTCGGCGATCGCCTGGTCAATCGCGGCCAGCAGCTCTGGGTTGTTCTTGCGCAGCGCCACGCCGGATTCCTGGCGAGAGAACGCCGGGCCGGCTACCGCCAGCGTATCGCCGGTTTTCTTCACCAGATCCAGCGCCGCCAAGCGATCCACCAGAATGGCGTTGATGCGGCCAACGCGCAGATCCTGATACTTGGTCGGATCGTCGTCGTAGGTGCGCACGTCTACGCCCTGCACGTTCTCGCGCAGCCATTGCTCATAGTTGGTGCCCAGGCCAACGCCGACCTTCTTGCCCTTCAGGTCTTCCGGCTTGGTGATGGTGCCTTCGTTGCCCTTTTTCACCAGCGCCTGAATACCGGAAACGGTATACGGAGTGGAGAAGTCATATTTCTTCTTGCGCTCATCGGAGAGCGTCACCTGGTTGATAACCACGTCGATACGTTTCGAGTCCAACGACGCCAGCATGCCGTCCCACTTGGTCGGGTTCAGCTTGGCTTTCACGCCCAGATGTTCCGCCAGCGCGTTGGCGAAATCCACTTCAAAACCGGTCAACTTGCCGTCTTCACCCTGGAAGCTGAACGGCGGATAGGTGCCTTCCAGCCCGACGATCAGCGTGCCGCGCTGTTTCACCTGCTGCAGCAGGTTATCAGCGGCGTAGGTTTGAGTCGTCACACCGGCGGCCAACGCAATACCCACCACGCCCAACAACCATTGACGACGAACTTTCGCAAACATCATAAACACCCCTGTGTGTTATTTATCTTTTTTGATATCAGCACTTTAACAGTGCGACCGCCCGCATAAAGGAATATAACTTTATAAATATAGTTCAAAATGGAATAACAAGCGGTTTTTACACCTGCGGATGGTAGGCGAACAGCGCCGGCGCACCACCGGTGTGAACGAACAGAATAGGGCCCTCATCGCGGAAGCGCCGCTGGGCGATGCCGTCGATCAAACCGGCCATCGCTTTGCCGGTGTATACCGGATCCAGCAACACGCCCTCTTGCTGCGCCAGCAGCTGCACGGCCGCCATGCCCTCTTCGTTCGGCATGCCGTACTGCGGCGCGAAATAATCGTCCCACAGCGCGATCGGCGCCAGCTCGTCGATATTCAGCGAACAAGCCAGGGCTTTCTGGATCTGCTCCACCTTCGGCAGTTGATCGATCACGGTGCGCGAGACCGTCACGCCGATCAACTCGGTTTCCGGCAACAGCTGCTGCAATCCTACCGCCAGCCCGGCGTGAGTGCCGGCGCTGCCGGACGCCACCACCACAGAACTGAACGCCACGTTGCTGCGTTGGCTCTGTTCGGCAATTTCCAATGCGCACTGCACGTATCCCAGCGCGCCCAGGGCATTGGAACCACCCACCGGCACCACGTAAGGCCGGAACCCCTGCGCCTCAAGGCGCGTCGCCAGTTCCGCCAGCTGTTGCTGCGGATCGTGCAGCGCTTCGCACATCACCACCTCGGCGTTGAACAGGCCGAGCAACAGGCGGTTGCCGTTGGTCAGGTAGTTTTCCGCGCGGGTGTCGATAGGGTTTTCCAGCAGCGCGACGCAGTGCAGGCCGAGTTTCGCCGCCACCGCCGCCGTCTGGCGCACGTGGTTGGATTGAATGGCGCCGGCGGTGACCAGCGTATCGGCGCCTTGTCGCAGCGCGTCGGCGGCCAGAAACTCGAGCTTTCTCAGCTTGTTGCCACCCATGGCCATTGGAGTGACATCGTCACGTTTGAGGTAGATTTCGCGGCCGAGGTAATCGGAGAGACGGGACAGCTTTTCGAGCGGTGTGGCGGTGCCAACCAGATCCAGACGCGGAAATTGCGCCAGTTGTTGTTGCAGGTTCACTACTTCCCCCCAGGGAATCGAATATCAACATCTGATAACCGATAGATTTAGCAGATGTGAACTGAATAATCATCCTTTATCACGGGGGAAACAGCAGGCCCCGGCCCAACGGCCGGGGAAAAGTCTCAGTAGCTGCGCTGCCAGGCGAGATACTGATCGTATTTGCGCAGCGCAATGCGGTAGTTATTGTGCGCTGCGGTAGGCAGATCGTCGATGATGCGCTGATGGCTGGCGCTGCTGGCGAATTTATCCGCCGGATAGTTGCGCGCCACCAGCATTTCGTCCAGCCGGCGCAGCCGCACTACATACTCACGGATGGTGCTGTGGCTCATCTCGGTCTGTTCGAACAGATACTGCTTGAACGCCATGATGTCGAAATAGCTCGGGTGGCTGTTGCAGGAGATCTCGCTGCAAAAGCGGCACAGCGCGGTCAGCTCGTGCTGCACGTTTTGCCAGACCGCATCGTCGATCGGCTGATCCATGCGCGCGATGGCTTCTTTATTGATAATCTTGCCGCGAAACACCAGCGCCATGCGGTCCAACAGTTTGCCGCACTGGGAGCAATGGGTCTGGCTGTGCTTGTAGTCTTTCAGGTAACGGCTAAGCGGCCGTTTCTTCAACAGTATTCCTGGCATAAAGGGCAGTCCGATTGTCGCATGAGTCATCGAGTTGAGGGGCGGCGGGTCGCCGTCAGGTATCGTTCGCCAGCCGCGCACGCAGCCGTTTGATCGCCTGACTGTGCAGTTGGCTGACGCGGGACTCCCCGACGTCCAGCACGGCGCCGATCTCTTTGAGATTCAACTCTTCCTGGTAATACAGCGTCAGCACCATTTTTTCGCGCTCCGGCAACGCCTCGATGGCGTCAATCACTCGTTGGCGCAGGCTGCCTTCCAACAGGTGATGCAGCGGGTTGGCCTCTTCATGCCCTTCCAGCATCGGTTCCGCGTTCTCGCCATGCTCCTCGCGCCATTCGTCGTAGGAGAAAAGCTGGCTGTTATTGGTGTCCAACAGAATTTGACGGTACTCATCCAGCGAGATATTCAGCGTCTGCGCCACTTCCGTCTCGCTCGCCGGGCGGCCGTAACGCTGTTCCAGTTGCCGCATCACCTGCGCGACCTCGCGCGCATGGCGCCGCACGCTGCGCGGCACCCAGTCGCGGCTGCGCAGCTCGTCGAGCATCGCGCCGCGAATGCGCTGCACCGCATAGGTGGTAAAGGCGGTTCCCTGTAGGGCGTCATAACGCTCAACGGCGTTCAATAGCCCGATTCCCCCGGCCTGCAGCAGGTCGTCAAGCTCCACGCTGGCGGGCAGCCTGACCTGCAGGCGCAACGCCTCGTGGCGCACTAACGGCACGTAGCGCAGCCAGAGAGAATTTTTGTCCATCACGCCTTCGGCGGTATACAGATCGCTCACTATGTCTTAAACCTGCGGATAAGAGAGTCAGCGCTATTATGCGTAGGGGGCGAAATGCCAATCGGCTGAACAGTCGCACAAAACAGGCTTTATTTGCGCCATGTAATAACCGCGCGGTGCGCGAGCATAAAAAACCCCGCCGAAGCGGGGTTTCTTTGCGACAGTTAATCGGGAGAGACGATTAACGCAGCAGGGACAGAACGTTCTGAGTAGACTGGTTAGCCTGTGCCAGAACAGAGGTGCCAGCCTGTTGCAGGATGTTGGCACGGCTCATGTTGGACACTTCGGTCGCGTAGTCAGCATCCTGGATACGGGACTGAGAAGCGGACAGGTTGTTCACGGTGCTGTTCAGGTTGTTGATAACAGAATCGAAACGGTTCTGTACCGCACCCAGAGAAGAACGCAGGCCGTCAACCTGTGCCAGCGCTTTGTCCAGAGTTGCCAGTGGGTTTTGAATGTCATCAACTGTCTTAGTGTCTTTAGTATAAGTCACGGTACCAGCTGTTTTGTCGTATGTTGCTTTAGCTTCAACATAAGACTTAGAACCATCTTTAGCAGTTGACTCGACCATATATACAGTTGCGCCATCTTTGTCGGTACCGCTGACCAATTTGTCGCCGTCTTTGATGGATGTAGCATCAATTTTTACTTTTGCATCTACAGTATCAGCACCATCTTTGTATTTGATAGTCGAACCATCGGTTACTGCGCCACCAACTTTAGTGCCTTTAGTGGTGATGTCAAACTTATCCAGACCCAGCTCTTTAGAATCGATCTTTTTCAGGTCGATATCGATGGTTTCACCGTCGTTAGCGCCAACCTGGATGGTCAGTTTCTGATCGCTGCTCAGCACTTTCACGCCGTTGAAATCGGTCTGCTCGGAGATGCGGTTGATTTCAGACAGACGCTGAGTGATTTCGTCCTGGATGGATTTCAGGTCGCTGGAAGAGTTGGAGCCGTTCTGCGCCTGTACAGACAGACGACGGATGTTCTGCAGGTTGTCGTTAACTTCGTTCAGTGCGCCTTCAGTGGTCTGCGCCAGAGAGATACCGTCGTTGGCGTTGCGAGAAGCCTGAGTCAGGCCTTTGATGTTCGCGGTGAAACGGTTGGAGATCGCCTGACCCGCAGCATCGTCTTTCGCGCTGTTGATACGCAGACCGGAAGACAGACGCTCAATCGCAGTGCCCAGAGAAGACTGAGATTTGTTCAGGTTGTTCTGCGCCATCAGCGACAGGCTGTTAGTGTTGATTACTTGTGCCATTGTTTGCTTTCCTTACGAGTCAGTTGCGTTCTTCGCAACACGGTTAAAAGGTTCGGGCTTATTTGCCCACGGCGTCAACCACCGTCTCCTCAGGTATCGGCCCTCCCCTAACAACCTTTAGCAATTTTTTAAAATTTTTTGCGTCTGCGGCAATGGCAGAAATAACGCGGTTTTTCCCTCCTCTATTGCGCCATCGGTTTTTTGCTTTTATCGGTAAACTTTTTCATCACTGGGCCGATAACGCGTAAAGCGAATAAAGTCATCATCAAGGAGAATTACTCATGGCAACGATCAGTTCATTAGGTCTCGGCTCAGGACTCGACCTCAACGGCTTGCTGGATAAGCTGACCAAAGCGGAACAACAGCGTCTGACCCCTTACACCACCAAGCAATCCAGCTATAACGCCCAGTTGACCGGTTACGGCACGTTGAAAGGCGCGCTGGAAAAATTCGACAACCTCAGCAAAGAGATGGCGAAGGAGGATTTCTTCAAGGCGACTACCGCCACCGAACACGACGCCTTTAAAATCACCACCAACGCCAAGGCGGTGCCGGGCAACTACGTGGTAGAAGTCAAGAACCTGGCGCAGGCGCAAACTCTGACCACTCAGGCGAAAGTCAGCGACCAAGGCGCTAAATTAGGTACCGAAGGCGCCACCGACCGCTCGCTGACCATCACCGCCGGCAACCCGCCGAAAGAAACCAAAATCCCGCTCAGCGACGATCAAACTTCGCTGGTTGAGCTGCGCGACGCCATCAACGGTGCCAAAGCCGGCGTCACCGCCAGCATCATGCGCGTCGGCGACAACGATTATCAATTGGCGGTCAGTTCCTCCACCACCGGCGAAAACAACAAGATTTCCCTCCAGGTCGATAACGACGATAAGCTGGGCGATATCCTGAACTACAACGCCACGCGTGGCACCTCCACCGCCATGAAGCAGACGGTCGCGCCGCAGGATGCGGAGCTGATGGTGAACGGCACTGCCATCAAACGCAGCACCAACTCGATCAGCGATGCCCTGCAGGGCGTCACCATCGATTTGAAAACCAAAACCAAAACCGATGAACCGCAGCACCTGGTGATCAGCACCAACACCGCCGGCACCACCGACAAAATCAAAGAGTGGGTCGACAGCTATAACTCATTGCTGGATACCTTCAACGCGTTGTCCAAGTTCACCCCGGTGAAAACCGGCGAAGCGCCAAACCCCAGCAACGGTCCGCTGCTGGGCGACAACACCCTGCGCGGCGTTCAGTCGTCGATCAAAAGCGCCCTGAGTGCAGCCCAGGACAACCCGGAGTTGAAAGGCCTGGGCAACCTCGGCATTTCCACCAACACCAAAACCGGCAAGTTGGAAATCGACAGCGCCAAGCTGAAGAAAGCGATGGATGAGAAGCCGGATCAGGTCAGCAACTTCTTCGTCGGCAACGGCAAAGACACCGGCATGGCCACCGAGATCCACAACCAGATCCAAAGCTACATCAAATCCGGCGGCATCATCGAGAACTCGACCAAAAGCATCAACACCAACCTCGATCGCCTGAACAGCCAGATCACCACGGTCACCGCCAGCATTCAGAACACCATCGATCGTTATAAACAACAGTTCGTTCAGCTGGATACCATGATGTCGAAAATGAACGGCACCAGTAACTATTTGGCTCAACAGTTCAAGTAACCCTTTAACAAGGTAAAGAAAACAGCATGTATAACCGTAGCGGCACTCAGGCCTATGCGCAGGTCAGTCTGGAAAGCGGCGCCATGAGCGCCAGCCCGCACCAGTTAATCGTGATGTTGTTCGACGGGGCGCTCAGCGCCCTGCTTCGCGCACGCATCCTGATGAACCAGGGCGATATCGCCGGCAAAGGTATGGCGCTGTCCAAAGCCATCAATATCATCGACAACGGTCTGAAAAGCGGCCTCGACCCTCAGCAGGGCGGCGAGATCGCCGAAAACCTGGCGGCGTTGTACGACTATATGAAGCGTCGGCTGATGCAGGCCAACCTGCACAACGACGAAGCGGCGATCGCCGAAGTGGTCAAACTGCTGGAAAACATCGCCGACGCCTGGCGCCAGATTGGCCCTAACTACCAACCTTCGCAGGACGCCATGTAATGGAACGTCAACAGCAGCTGTTAGCCGCTTATCAACAAATTTATAGCCTGAGCAGCCAGATGATCGCGCTGGCGCAAACCGGGCGCTGGGAGGAGCTCGTCGAGCTCGAATTCGCTTACGTGACGGCGGTGGAAAAAACCGCCGCCTTCACCGGGCAAGCCGGCCCGTCAATGGCCTTGCAGGAGATGCTGCGCAATAAGCTGCAACAGATCCTCGACAACGAAACCGAGCTCAAACGTCTGTTACAGCAGCGGATGGATGAGCTGAAGATGCTGATCGAACAGTCCACGCGCCAGAACGTGGTCAACAATACCTACGGCCAGTTTCATGATCGTGCGCTGTTGCTGGGGGAACCACAGGTCCGATAAGATCGACAATACTGACGAAAATGGATTAAATAGCACTATGCGCTATTACTCTCGGGTTACGTTAGGATATTAATCTATGGCATTTGAATTATTCAGTTTATGGGTAATTGGTAAAATGCGCGCTTCGAGCCTGGCTCTCACTTTAATGGATAAACATTATCCCGACACGGACGTTTTCTGTTCAGCAGGAAATTGATTTTTGATAGATAAAACACGCCGCTGTGTTTCACGGCCCATGGAAAAATGTTGCTCCAACGCGGATCAAAGCGTAAAGATATTCTCAGATAATGGCTGCGAAATGAATATCGATGGAACGTACAATTAATCTCTGTCCAGGAATTGGCGCCTCAGCGCACATCATTCAGCATACTGAATTATTATTCCCTTCAGTCTATTTTGAGCAACCACATCTGTATCTGATACAACAAGGCCATAAGCGCGTACGCTGGCAACAACACGAGGTGGTGGCTCATGCCGGCGAGCTGTTGATTATCGACGGGGGGCAAACGGTGGATATTATTAATGGCCCATCCGCAGAAGGTGTTTTCAGCTGCCAGTTGCTGACCTGCGATCCACGGCTGCTCACGATTCAGCCTCCGGCTGAGGAAGCGCCGACGCCAATGCCGTTCGATGCCGTCCTGGCGCTGCGCAACCTGCCCTGCGCCCTGAAGCACAGTTTTGAGACGACCAGCCTGGCGCTGGCGCTCCGGCAGCGGTTTCCCACCATCATCGTGCGGCACAAAATGCTGGAAATTCTGCTGTGGCTGGCCCAGTTCGGCATTCGCTTCATCCACAACGAAGCCAAAGACCTCACCCAACGCGTGCGTCGCTGCCTGGCAACCGATCCGCACAGCATTTGGACGGCGGCCAAAGTGGCGGAAAGCCTGTCGATGAGTGAAGTGATGCTGCGCCGCAAACTGTCGATGGAAAATACCGCATTGCGTAATCTGATGATCGACGTGCGCATGAGTAGCGCGCTGGCCCTGCTGCAGTCGACCGACTGGCCGATCTCCGCCATTGCGCAACATGTCGGCTATGAAAGCGCATCACGTTTCGCCGAACGTTTTCGCAAACGTTTCGGTTTCGCCCCTACCGCTATTCGCGGTCATCAAAGGATTATGGAACCCGGCTCTCAAGGCATTGAGTCGCTGGTCGCCGGAGAAACCTAAATAGACGCGTAACAAAATGGCTTTATTTGACACAGATCCCTAACGATTGTCACACCGCCGAGATACGCTACGCAACGTTCATCCGCCGAAGAGCGAAATAAATGATGCGTAATGAAAAGCGATTATTTTCTCTAGCAATCACGTTGTTGGGGCTGTGGCTGTTGGTATTGTTGTATGAAGAAGACATGATGCGTTTACTTGCCGCACAATAAAACGGCCAGGCTTTTTATCGCCTGGTCAGACTTCAGTCCAGTTTAACCAGAACGCCAATTAATACGGCAAGTACCGTCAGCATTAAAATACTGATCAGACGCCATCTGGATTCGCTTTTCGTGCTCATTGACCTGCCTCGAATAATAACCCTACTAATCAGGCTATAATAAACGGTCACCTGCGTATTCAATAAGCCTGACAGCACCGTTTTCGCCCCTCTATTCGGTAGATTAGCGCCCATTCCTTGTCGGTTGCGACACCGGCCATTAGCACGGCAATACCGGTGGTGCCACAAGCGCCAATTTCCCCGGTAGCTCCGCCACCAGTTTTTCCACCGCCAGCCGCACCTTGAGCGGCTGGTAAGGCATATAGGGCCACACGGCATTCACCGGAAAACTGAGGCTGGATCCACCGCGCATGATTTCCACCAGCGTCCCTGCCATCAGCCGCTCGCGTACCAGCCACTCCGGCAGCCAGGCAATACCGGCTCCGGCGGAAACGGCATCGACGATCCCCTGCATGTCATCCATCATCATCTTGGCCGGTGGCCTGAACGACTGCAGCTCACCGTTTTCGCCGCGAAGTTGCCAGGGCAACACGGCGCCGGCGTGCAGATACCCCACCGCCTGGTGTTGGCTTAACGCGTCCAGCGTGCTCGGTTCACCACTGCGCCGCAGGTAGTCGGGCGAGGCGCACAGCAGCATGCCGTGTTCGCCCAAGCGCCGGGCAACCAAACTGCCGCTGTCCGCCAGTTCGCCGATGCGAACCGCCAGATCGAACCCCTCATCGATCAGATCGATCCTGCGGTCGTTGAACGAAATTTCCAGCGTCAGTAAGGGATGCTCATTCGCCAGTGCCGTCATCAAGGGTGCAATGCACAGATGGCCGAACAACACCGGCATCGAGATCCTGAGCCGGCCTCGGACCTGCATCTTGCCACTGTCCAACTGGTTTTCCGCCGCCTGAACGTTCGCCAACGCCTGCCGGCAGTGCTCGTAGTACAACGCCCCTTCATCCGTCAGGCTCAGGCTGCGCGTCGTGCGCATAAACAACATCACGCCCAGCCGCGCCTCCAGACGCGACACGATTTTGCTGACCGCAGAACGTGTCAGATGCAATTTTTCTGCGGCGGCGGCAAAACTGCCGCCTTCCGCTACGGCAACAAACGCCGGCAGTGCGCTGAGATCGCTTTTCATCTTAATGCTTCCAAATTGGAATCAATTAAGTGAAAACCTATCACCACTGGTGAGCATCAGGCAATGGTAACCTGCAGTCATTCCGGAGTCCCGGTGAAAACCACAGATTACCGTCAGAGGACAACAGCATGAAAAAAATACTGGTACTCAAATCCAGCATTATGGGAAACGACTCGCAGACCAATAACCTGATTGACCACTATCTGGCGGCGCGTCGGGCCAAAGGATATGAAGATCAGATCGTCGAACACGATTTGGCGGCCTTGGATCTGCCGGTATTGGACGGCGAGCTGTTCGATGCGCTGCGAGGCGCAGAAAACATCAGCCCACGCGCCAAAGCGACGGTAGCGCTCTCCGACCGGCTGATTGCCGAACTGAAAGGGAGCGATCTGCTGCTGATCGGCGCGCCGATGTATAACCTCAACGTTCCAACCCAGCTGAAAAACTGGTTCGATCTGGTGGCCCGCGCCCGGGTGACGTTCAACTATACCGCCACTTACCCAGTGGGGCTGGTAGAAGGCGTCAATGCGCTGGTATTCAGTTCACGCGGCGGCATACACGCCGGCCAGCCGACCGACGCCGTGACGCCGTACCTGCGCTCGGTGATGGGGCTGATGGGGATCGGCGACGTGCAGTTTATCTATGCCGAAGGGCTGGATATGAAACCGCACGGCCTCGCTCAGGGGTTGGCGAACGCCCGCGAGCGGATCGCAGAATTGGCAGGCTGAAGCAAACGCACAGCAGCATTGATTTGTTATAACATAACAAATATGATAACCGCGTCGGCACCACTTCGAGCGGGCGTCGACGCTCCTACATCACATACATAAATGTTTTATCGCACCTTCAGCCAGCTATTTCGATAGCTGGTTTTTTTTGCCTATTGGCTGAAGTCGTGACTTCAGTATTGCCGGGCAGCGCGTTTCATTTCTCGCTCGCCGGGCGACTGCGTTTTCACCGACAGTGGCGCGACAAACGCTTTCCATTCTTTGCCGGCGTCCTGATGAGCCGCGTTTTTTTGTGCCGATGAATAGTCATCGTTTTGCCCGGCGCATCCAGACAACGCCATGATACCCAGAGCAAGATACAGCGATTTGTACATCATCCTATCCCGATAAATGACCGTCGCTATAGGGTAACAGCGCCGACCCAAATTTCACTGAAAAATGATCGGCACGTTCATCACACCGGCATATTCATAATATCCTGGTAGGCCGCCACCAGCTTGTTGCGCACCTGTACGCCCAGCTGTAAAGACACCGACGATTTCTGCAGATCGACCATCACATCGTTCAGGCTGATGCCCGGCACGCCCAGTTCGAAATCCTGCGCCTGTTTGCGCGCCGTTTGCTGGGTCTCGCTGATCTTGCCGAGCGCCGCGGTCAGTTCGCTGGCGAAGCTGACGCCCTGCGGCGCCGCATTCTGCCCCATCTTGCCGGCCTGAACCGCCATGGTCTGCATCTGCTGCAGTACCCCTTCAATGCCCTGAATCGCCATCTGATCCTCAATCATCTCGTCTCGCCGGGTAACGTTTTCACCCTGCACTTCTCCAATGATGCACACCCTAGCACAGCGTTTTCAGACCTAAAGCGGTTAATTAACTGCAAAAAACCCGGCTTATCGGGCAATCGGAATCGTCTGATAAGGCGAATAATGGCCTGCCCAGAAATGGGAGCGCCGCTATTTAGAAGATATGTGTATCAGGGAGTCTGTTTTGTCACACAACGCTAACCATACCGTTCATCAGCCTGGCAGGGAGCTGCTCAGCCGCCCATACGGGATCGTGAGCGCCATTGAAGGACGAGACCTAAAATGAGTGCTTCGATAACCGCCGGCGAAAGCCGCGACAACGGCCTGCAAGCCATCTGGAATCGTCTGCGCGCCAACCCGAAAATTCCGTTGCTGGTCGCCGCTTCCGCCGCGATCGCGATCGTCGTCGCGCTGCTGTTGTGGGTGAAAAGCCCCGACTACCGCGTGCTGTACAGCAATCTGAACGACCGCGACGGCGGCGCCATCGTCACCCAGCTGACGCAGATGAATATCCCTTATCGCTTTGCCGAAAATGGCGCAGCGCTGCTGATCCCGGCGGAAAAAGTGCATGAAACCCGTCTGCGCCTCGCGCAGCAAGGGCTGCCGAAAGGCGGCGCCGTCGGTTTCGAACTGCTGGATCAGGAAAAATTCGGCATCAGCCAGTTCAGCGAGCAGATCAACTATCAGCGCGCCCTTGAAGGCGAGCTGTCGCGCACCATCGAGTCGCTGGGGCCGGTGCAAAACGCCCGCGTTCACCTGGCGTTGCCGAAACCCTCGCTGTTCGTACGCGAACAGAAATCTCCTTCCGCGTCGGTGACGCTGACCCTGCAACCCGGCCGTGCGCTGGACGACGGCCAGATCAACGCCATCGTTTATATGGTGTCGAGCAGCGTCGCCGGCCTGCCGCCGGGCAACGTGACCGTGGTCGACCAGGCTGGCCGCCTGCTGACGCAGTCCGACGGCACCGGGCGCGATCTCAACGCCTCGCAGCTGAAATACGCCAACGAAGTGGAAAACGGCTTCCAGCGCCGCATCGAGGCGATCCTCGCCCCGGTGGTCGGCAGCGCCAACGTGCGCGCGCAGGTCACGGCGCAGATCGACTTCGCCACGCGCGAGCAAACCGATGAACAGTACCAACCTAACCAACAGCCTGACAAAGCCGCTATTCGCTCTCAGCAAACCAGCCTGAGCGAGCAGATCGGCGGGCCACAGGTGGGCGGCGTGCCAGGCGCGCTGTCCAATCAGCCAAGCGCACCGGCCACCGCGCCGATTGAGACCGTCAAGCCGGCCAACGCCGCAGGCAACAATGCCAATGCCACCGCGCAAAACGCCGCAACCACCCGCAGCGCGGCGGCCAACGGCGTACCGCAAAACACCCGTCGCGACGCGACTACCAACTACGAACTCGACCGCACCATTCGCCACACCCAGCAAAAGGCCGGCACCGTGCAGCGCCTGTCGGTCGCCGTGGTAGTCAACTACCTCGGCGTAGATAAAGACGGCAAACCGCAGCCAATGAGCAAAGAGCAGTTGGCGCAGATCGAAGCGCTGGTGCGTGAAGCGATGGGCTACTCCAGCAGCCGTGGCGATACCCTGAACGTGGTCAACACGCCGTTTACCGACAGTCAGGTGACCGGTGGCGAACTGCCGTTCTGGCAAAGCCAGTCGTTTATCGATCGCCTGATCGACGCGGGCCGCTATCTGCTGGTGCTGCTGGTGGCCTGGCTGCTGTGGCGCAAACTGGTGCGGCCACAGCTGCAACAGCGCCAGGCGGCGCAACAGGCCGCCATCGCCGCCGCCAATGCCCCTGCCGCCAAACCGGCCGACAGCGGCAAACCGAGCAACGAGGAGCTGGCGCAGCGTCGTAAATCGCAGCAGCGCGTCAGCGCAGAAGTCCAGAGCCAGCGGATCCGCGATCTGGCTGATAAAGACCCACGCGTGGTCGCTCTGGTAATCCGCCAATGGATGAGTAACGAGATATGAGCCTGACCGGAACCGACAAAAGCGCCATCTTGCTGATGACGCTGGGTGAAGATCGCGCGGCGGAGGTGTTCAAGCACCTCTCCTCGCGCGAAGTACAGCTGCTGAGCGGCACCATGGCCGGCATGAGCCAGGTTTCGCACAAACAGCTCGGCGAAGTACTGACCGAGTTTGAAGACGACGCCGAGCAATACGCGGCGCTGAGCGTCAACGCCAGCGACTATCTGCGCTCGGTGCTGGTCAAGGCCCTGGGCGAAGAGCGCGCCGCCAGCCTGCTGGAAGACATTCTCGAATCGCGCGAGACCACCACCGGCATGGAAACGCTCAACTTTATGGAGCCGCAGAGCGCTGCCGATCTGATCCGCGACGAACACCCGCAGATCATCGCCACTATTCTGGTGCACCTCAAACGCGGCCAGGCGGCGGATATCCTGGCCCTGTTCGACGAACGTCTGCGCAACGACGTGATGCTGCGTATCGCCACCTTCGGCGGCGTGCAGCCGGCGGCGTTGGCGGAGCTGACCGAAGTGCTGAACAACCTGCTCGACGGCCAGAACCTCAAGCGCAGCAAAATGGGCGGGGTGCGCACCGCCGCCGAGATCATCAACCTGATGAAAACCCAGCAGGAAGAAGCGGTCATCGACGCGATGCGCGAATACGACGGCGAGCTGGCGCAGAAGATCATCGACGAGATGTTCCTGTTCGAAAACCTGGTGGAAGTCGACGATCGCAGCATCCAGCGTCTGCTGCAGGAAGTGGAAGGCGAGTCGCTGCTGATCGCATTGAAAGGCGCCGAACAGCCGCTGCGCGAGAAGTTCCTCAAGAACATGTCGCAACGCGCCGCCGACATCCTGCGCGACGATCTGGCCAACCGTGGGCCGGTGCGCATGTCGCAGGTGGAGAACGAGCAGAAAGCCATCCTGTTGGTGGTAAGACGCCTGGCGGAAACCGGCGAAATGATCATTGGCGGCGGCGAGGACACCTATGTCTGATCGCATTAACACCCTGCCCTGGCAGCCCTGGTCGCTCAACGATTTGGGCGAACAGAAACCGGCGTTCGACCTGCCGCCGCTGCCGGATCTCGAACAAAGCGATCCGTCGCCGGACGCGCAGGCCGAATTGCAACAGCAGTTGGCGACGCTGCGGCTGCAGGCTGAGCAACAGGGCCAGCAGTTGGGCTATGCCGACGGCCAGCAAAAAGGCTATGAAGCCGGTTTTCAGTCCGGTCTGGAAGAAGGCCGTCAGCAAGGGCTGCTGGAAGCGCAGCAGCAGCAACAGCCGCTGACCGCCCACTGGCAGCAGTTGGTTACCGAATTCCAGCACACGCTGGACGCGCTCGACAGCGTGATCGCTTCACGGTTGATGCAGCTGGCGTTGACCGCCGCCAAACAGGTGCTGGGCCAGCCGCCGGTGTGCGACGGCACCGCCCTGCTCGCGCAGATCCAACAGCTGATCCAGCAGGAGCCGATGTTCAACGGCAAGCCGCAGCTGCGGGTCCACCCGTACGACTACCCCCGCGTCGAGCAACAGTTGGGGGTTACCCTCAGCCTGCACGGCTGGCGCCTGTTGGCGGACGGCGAACTGCATCCGGGCGGCTGCAAGGTCAGCGCCGAGGAAGGCGATCTCGACGCCAGCCTGGCGAC
Source organism: Serratia bockelmannii (assembly GCF_051803255.1). Lineage (NCBI taxonomy): Bacteria > Pseudomonadati > Pseudomonadota > Gammaproteobacteria > Enterobacterales > Yersiniaceae > Serratia > Serratia bockelmannii. The sequence goes on from NZ_CP196512.1 coordinate 3,048,948, forward strand.
GCGCTGGCATGAACTGTGCCGCCTGGCGGCACCGGGAGAAGTCTGATGACCGCGCGTCTCGGCCGCTGGCTGAGTTCTCTGGATACGCTGGAAAAACGCATCGCCCGCGCGCCGACGGTGCGCCGCTACGGCCGCCTGACCCGCGCCACCGGGCTGGTGCTGGAGGCTACCGGCCTGCAGCTGCCGCTCGGCGCGACCTGCCTCATCGAACGGCACGACGCCGGTGAAGTGCAGGAAGTGGAAAGCGAAGTGGTCGGCTTCAACGGCCAGCGGCTGTTCCTGATGCCGCTGGAAGAAGTCGAAGGCATCGTGCCGGGCGCGCGGGTTTACGCCCGCATCGCGCCGGAAGGCCAAAGCGCCGGCAAACAGCTGCCGCTCGGCCCAGCCCTGTTGGGACGGGTGCTGGACGGCAGCGCCAAACCGCTCGACGGCCTGCCTTCACCGGAAACCGGTTACCGCGCGCCACTGATCACCGCGCCGTTCAACCCCTTGCAGCGCACGCCGATCGAGCAGGTGCTGGACGTGGGGGTGCGCACCATCAACGGTCTGCTGACCGTCGGTCGCGGCCAGCGCATGGGCCTGTTCGCCGGCTCCGGCGTCGGCAAGAGCGTGTTGCTCGGCATGATGGCCCGTTATACCCAGGCAGATGTGATCGTCGTTGGCCTGATCGGCGAGCGCGGCCGCGAGGTCAAAGACTTTATCGAGAACATTCTCGGTGCCGAAGGCCGGGCGCGCTCGGTGGTGATCGCTGCGCCGGCGGACGTATCGCCGTTGCTGCGCATGCAGGGGGCGGCCTACGCCACCCGCATCGCCGAAGATTTCCGCGATCGCGGGCAGCACGTGTTGCTGATCATGGACTCCCTTACCCGCTACGCCATGGCGCAGCGTGAGATCGCCCTGGCCATCGGCGAACCGCCGGCGACCAAAGGCTATCCGCCTTCGGTCTTCGCCAAACTGCCTGCGCTGGTGGAACGCGCGGGTAACGGCATCAGCGGCGGCGGTTCCATTACCGCCTTCTACACCGTATTGACCGAAGGGGACGATCAGCAAGACCCGATCGCCGACTCGGCGCGCGCCATCCTCGACGGCCACGTGGTGCTGTCCCGGCGCCTGGCGGAAGCCGGCCATTACCCGGCTATCGACATCGAAGCGTCAATCAGCCGCGCCATGACGTCGCTGATCGACGAAGAGCATTACCGCCGGGTACGCACCTTCAAACAGATGCTGGCCAGCTATCAGCGCAACCGCGATCTGATCAGCGTCGGCGCCTACGCGGCGGGCAGCGATCCGTTGCTGGACAAAGCGATGACGCTGTATCCGCAGATGGAAGCTTACCTGCAGCAGGGCATCTTTGAACGCAGCGGCTATGATGAAGCCTGTCAACAGCTGCAGCAGTTGATTGTTTAACGTCACCAGAGGCGCACAGCGATGAAATCACAATCCCCCCTGATTACCCTGCGAGATCTGGCGCAGGACGCGGTGGAACAGGCCGCGCAACAGCTGGGCCAGGTACGGCAGGCGCAGCAGGCGGCAGAGCAACAGCTGTCGATGCTGCTCAACTATCAGGACGAATACCGCCAGAAGCTGAATCATACGCTTTGCGACGGCATGGACAGCTCTAGCTGGCAAAACTACCAGCAGTTTATCGGCACGCTGGAACAGGCCATCGACCAGCACCGCCAGCAGCTGCTGCAGTGGGGGCAGAAAGTGGATCATGCGGTGAAGCAATGGCAAGACAAACAACAGCGGCTGAACGCTTTCGAGACCCTGCATACCCGCGCCTTAAATGCGGAGCAGCAGCAGGAGAACAAACGGGATCAAAAACTGATGGATGAGTTCGCTCAACGCAGTGCACAAAGGAATATCAACCCATGAATCTGAACGCCCTGCCCGGCCTGGCCTTACCCGGCGACGCCGGCGGCCTGGCCGAACTGACGTCGGCGCTGGATGAGAGCCAGTTGTCGTCGGCCTTCGCCCAGCTGCTCGGCGCACGTTTCGCGCCCGCCGCCGATGGCAAACAGCCGCCGGTCGCGCTGAGCGCGGACGAGGAACGCGCCCCGGCCCTGAGCCGCAACCAGCTCAATCAACTGCTAGCCACCTTCGGCGAGCGCGGCGGCCTGCTGCAGAACCCGGCCACCCCAGCCGATGCGCTTTCACCTGAAGGCGCCGAAGCCGAGGCACCCACCGCCGGCGACAAACCGGCGCAACCACCGATCGCCGCCGCCAAAGAGCTGGATGCCGCAACGCTGCAGGCGCTGTACGCCATGCTGCCGGCCGCGCTCGTCGCCCAGGCGCAACCGACCGAAGGCCAACGTTCGCTGCCGGTGGAAAACGCTGACGAGGCGACTGCACTGCTGCCCGGCAATGGCCTGCTGAACATTGCGGCGGCCGGTGATAAAACCGCCGCGCGTTCATCGGCATCCCCTGCTTCGTCGCTGACAGGGGCGAAAACGCCGGCCACCGGCGACGATAATGCCAAGGCGGCGCTCCCGCAACCGATCAGCGGTGAGCGCGCAAGTACCGCACAGCCGCTGCCGGCGAGCGATGCGCAGCAGCAACCGACGCTCAACCATGCCGTCGCCCTGGCCGCCGCCAGCCCAACGCAAACGGCCGCACCGGCCAGCGCACTGGTGACCGCACCGCCTACGCCGCAGCTCAACGCGCAGCTGGGCAGCCCGGAATGGCAGCAGGCGTTGAACCAACAGGTGCTGATGTTCCACCGCAACGGCCAGCAAAGTGCCGAGCTGCGCCTGCACCCGCAGGAGCTGGGCGCCTTGCAGATCACGCTGAAACTGGACGATCAGCAGGCGCAATTGCACATTGCCTCCGCCCACGGTCAGGTGCGCGCGGCGGTGGAAGCAGCGATGCCGCAGCTGCGTCACGCGCTGGCGGAGAGCGGCATCAACCTGGGGCAAAGCAGCGTGGGCGGCGAGTCCACCCCGCAATGGCAACAGGGGCAGCAGCAGGCGTCCAACGGCCAGGGGCGTTCCAGCTATGCTGAACATGCTGGCGGTGAGGCTGCGGCCGCCGACGGCGTCAGCGCGCCGGTGGCGCTGCAGCGCATGGCCAGTGCGGTCAACGGCGTCGATATTTTCGCCTGAGCCGCCGCAAACGCCCAAGCTGGCACCCATTTGCGCGTCTATTCAGGCTATTGCACGCCGTGATAGACGCGATAATACCTTTACATGTCATGCGTGCGGCTTTGCCGCGCGCCATGCCCGCCGCCTCGCAGGTTGCGGGTGGAACAACAGGAATTAGATTTGGCTATGTCTCAGAACACCCTTCCGGCAGCACCGAAACGCTCCCTTCTGGTCATCCTGCTGGTATTGATCAGCGTCGTCGCCTGTGGCGCCGCGGGCTACAGCTGGTGGCTGCTGCAACAGCATAAAAACGGCGCCGAACCGGCCGCCGTCAAACAGCAACCGCCGGCCGCGCCGGTGTTCATGCCGCTCGACACCTTTACCGTCAACCTGGTGACGCCGGACAACAACCCGGATCGCGTGCTGTATATCGGCCTCACGCTGCGTCTGCCGGACGAAAGTACCCGCCGTCAGCTGAACGATTTTCTGCCGGAAGTGCGCAGCCGCTTGCTGATGCTGCTCTCCCGTCAGGAAGCGGGCCAGCTGGCCAATGAACAAGGGAAGCAACAGCTGGTGGCGCAGATTAAGGACGTGCTCAGCCCGCCGCTGGTTAAGGGACAACCGAAGCAGGTGGTCAGCGACGTGCTGTTCACCGCCTTCATACTGCGGTAATCACTATGGGCGATAGCATTCTTTCACAGGCAGAGATCGACGCCTTGCTCAACGGCGACAGCGCGGGTGATGAACCCGAAGCGATAGTCGGCAAAGAGAGCGAGGTCAAGCCTTACGATCCGAACACCCAGCGCCGCGTGGTGCGCGAGCGTCTGCACGCGCTGGAAATCATCAACGAACGTTTTGCCCGGCAGTTCCGCATGGGGTTGTTCAACCTGCTGCGCCGCAGCCCGGACATTACCGTCGGCCCGATCAAAATCCAGCCGTATCACGAGTTCGCCCGCAACCTGCCGGTGCCGACCAACCTGAACCTGGTGCATCTGAATCCGCTGCGCGGCACTGCCCTGTTCGTGTTCGCGCCGAGTCTGGTGTTCATCGCCGTCGACAACCTGTTCGGCGGCGACGGCCGCTTCCCGACCAAAGTCGAAGGCCGCGAATTCACCCCGACCGAACAGCGGGTGATCAAACGCATGCTGCGCCTGGCGCTGGACGCCTATGGCGACGCCTGGAGCGCCATTTACAAGATCGACGTGGAATACGTGCGCGCCGAAATGCAGGTGAAGTTCACCAACATCACCACCTCGCCGAACGACATCGTGGTCACCACGCCGTTCCAGGTGGAGATCGGCGCGCTGACCGGCGAGTTCAACATCTGCATTCCGTTCGCGATGATCGAACCGCTGCGCGAGCTGTTGACCAACCCGCCGCTGGAAAATTCGCGGCAGGAAGACAGCCACTGGCGCGAAACGCTGGTGAAGCAGGTGCAGCACTCCGAACTGGAGCTGATCGCCAACTTCGTCGATATCCCGATGCGGCTGTCGAAAGTCCTGAAGCTGCAACCGGGCGATGTATTACCGATAGACAAGCCGGAACGCCTGATCGCCCATGTGGACGGCGTACCGGTTCTGACCAGCCAATACGGCACGTTAAACGGGCAATATGCCCTGCGTGTTGAACATTTGATTAACCCTATTTTGAATGCTCTGAGTGAGGAACAGCCCAATGAGTGATCCTAAGCAACCGTCTGGCGAAGGAAAGGAATCCGTAGACGATCTGTGGGCTGATGCGTTTAACGAGCAGCAGTCGACAGTGAAATCCGGCGCGAGCACCGAAGGGGTGTTCAAGTCGCTGGAAGCTCAGGATGCGCTCGGCAGCCTGCAGGATATCGACCTGATCCTGGATATTCCGGTCAAGCTGACCGTGGAACTGGGGCGCACCAAGATGACCATCAAAGAGCTGCTGCGCCTGTCGCAAGGCTCGGTGGTGGCGCTGGACGGCCTGGCCGGCGAGCCGCTGGACATCCTGATCAACGGTTACCTGATCGCACAAGGTGAAGTGGTAGTGGTGGCCGACAAGTTCGGCGTGCGCATCACCGACATTATCACCCCATCCGAACGCATGCGTCGACTGAGCCGCTGATGACCGTTGCGGCGCCCGTAACCGTTCAAAGCAGCCAATCCCCCGCCGCGCCGGCCCTGCCGGCCGGTTCGGTGTTGATGCAGGTCAGCAGCGCGCTCGGCGGCATTCTGCTGCTGATCCTGCTGGCCGGTTGGCTGTTCCGTCGGCTGGGTTTCGCCCCGCAGGCGCGCAACAACAAACTGCTCAACCTGCGCGCCAGTTGCCAGGTCGGGCAGCGCGAGCGCGTGGTGGTGGTGGAAGTCGATGACACCTTGCTGGTACTGGGCGTCACCGCCCAGCAGATCACCCCGCTGCACACCCTGCCCGCCCCGCCGAAAGACGAGGGCGCGGCCGACGTGGCGACGCCGGCGGACTTCCGCCAACTGATGCAAAAAGTTCTGAAACGCCCGGAAAAATCGGCATGACCTCGACTCTTCATACCCTCGTCCGCCGTCCGGCGGTTTGGCTCCCTGCCGCCCTGCTGTTCATCAGCCCGGCGGCTTTGGCACAACTGCCGGGGCTGATCAGTCAGCCGCTGGCCAACGGCGGCCAAAGCTGGTCGCTGCCGGTGCAGACGCTGGTTCTGTTGACCTCGCTGACCTTCCTGCCGGCCATGCTGCTGATGATGACCAGCTTCACCCGCATCATCATCGTGCTCGGCCTGCTGCGCAACGCGCTGGGCACGCCGTCGGCGCCGCCGAACCAGGTGATGCTGGGGCTGGCGTTGTTCCTGACCTTCTTCATCATGTCGCCGGTGTTCGACAAGGTTTATCAGGATGCCTACCTGCCGTTCAGCCAGGACAAAATCGGGCTGGAAGTCGCGCTGGATAAAGGCGCGCAGCCACTGCGCGAATTCATGCTGCGCCAAACGCGCGAAACCGATCTCGCGCTGTACGCCAGATTGGCCAATCAGCCGCCGCTGGCCGGCCCGGAGGCGGTGCCGATGCGCATCCTGCTGCCCGCCTACGTCACCAGCGAACTGAAAACCGCCTTCCAGATCGGCTTTACGGTGTTCATTCCGTTCCTGATTATCGACCTGGTGGTCGCCAGCGTGCTGATGGCGCTGGGGATGATGATGGTGCCGCCCGCCACCATCTCGCTGCCGTTCAAGCTGATGCTGTTCGTGCTGGTCGATGGCTGGCAGCTGCTGCTCGGCTCGCTGGCGCAGAGCTTCTATTCGTAACCCCTGACCGGAGAACGCGAGATGACACCTGAATCGGTTATGGCGCTCGGCACCGAAGCGATGAAAGTCGCGCTGGCGCTGGCCGCCCCGCTGCTGCTGGCGGCGCTGATCAGCGGCCTGGTCGTCAGCCTGCTGCAGGCCGCCACCCAGATCAACGAAATGACGCTGTCGTTCATCCCTAAAATTCTGGCGGTGGTGGCCACCATCATCATCGCCGGTCCCTGGATGTTGAATCTGTTGCTGGACTACATGCGCACTCTGTTCAGCAACCTGCCCACCCTGATCGGCTGACCGTGCTCACCTTCGACAGCGCCCAGCTCACCGTCTGGCTCAGCCACTATTTTTGGCCGCTGCTGCGCATTCTGGCGCTGATCAGCACCGCGCCGATATTCAGCGAAAAACAAATCAGCAAAAAGGTCAAAATCGGCCTTGGCGGGCTGATCGTCATCCTGATCGCGCCGACGCTGCCCGCCAGCAATATCCCGATCTTCTCCGCCGCCGGCCTGTGGCTGGCGGTTCAACAGATTCTGATCGGCGTGGCGCTGGGATTGACCATGCAGTTCGCCTTCGCGGCGGTGCGCCTGGCGGGCGAAGTGATCGGCATGCAGATGGGTCTGTCGTTCGCCACCTTCTTCGATCCCAGCGGCGGCCCGAACATGCCGGTGCTGGCGCGCCTGCTCAACCTGCTGGCGATGCTGCTGTTCCTCAGCTTCGACGGCCATCTGTGGCTGATTTCACTGCTGGCGGACAGCTTCCATACCCTACCTATCCAAACGCAGCCGCTGAACGGCAACGGCTTCCTGGTGTTGACCCAGGTTGGCTCGCTGATTTTCATCAACGGCATGATGCTGGCGCTGCCGCTGATCTGCCTGCTGTTGACGCTGAACATGGCGCTCGGCCTGCTCAATCGCATGACCCCGCAGCTGTCGGTCTTCGTGATCGGTTTCCCGGTCACCATGACCTTCGGCATCATGACGCTGGGTATGATGATGCCGATGCTGGCGCCGTTCTGTGAACATCTGTTCGGTGAAATCTTCGATCGACTGGCGGCGGTAATCGGCGGCATGACCTTCTAAGCCCCTGCAACGCCCCTCCCTTTCCCCCTTATCTGCCTGAGACAAAATGGCAATAAAAACGCTTTCTTGGGACAAAAGCCTGAGAAACGCCTTTTATCCGGATTAAGGTTCAAATGTCTCCGGCGGCTTGAATAAATAAAACCCCGACCTAGAATAGACCCGGCAACAGAAATATCGCTTGTACCACGCTAGTCATCAGCGGCGATAAAAACGCTGACTCCCAATTGGAAATAAAAAATAACGCAGTCACGCAGGGTAAAATGCGCGACAGATAACTTACACCCTGAATAAATGCGTCCGGCGCCTACCGGCTGCAGGGCGCAGCATCGACCTTTGCTAACCACAGGAGCGAGTTCATGATTAAAGCGAAAAGCAACCGCAAAGCACGCCGGTTATTCGGTCTGACCCACTGGAAAAGCAACAAGTTTAGAGTTTCGTTTACCGAGACGGCCGACGGCGGAAAATGGAAAGTGGAGAAGAAAAAGAAATAGCAGCGCTATTTATCGTCAGGGAAATAATATCCATCGCGATTCTTCCACCGCTGATTTCAATAATGCCATTGCGCATTAAACAGGGGTGACAATCGTATTATTTCTTTCCTGATGAAAAAAAGGCGCGTCACTCAGTCAGTAGTGGGAGAACGAGCGACGCGCCAAACGAGTGCACCCGGTTTCAAGAAGCCTCCCTCCCCGCGAGGCGGAGAAGGCATTTTCTAAGCGCACTAAAGGGAAACCCGTCGCGGTCAGGCAACGGGGTATTGCTCTTAACGATTCATCTGGAACAGCGACATGCCCTGCATATCGCTGAAGGTTTTATACGACGCCTGCAGCGCTGCCTGCTGCATGAAATAAGACGAGATAGACTCGGCCAGATCGGCATCCGTCAACGCGCTCATCTGGATCTGGTTGGTCATGTCACGCTCTTTACCGATGCTGTCCAGCTGATCCATTTCCTGCAGCTGACTGCCCAGCTCGGCGCGCACGCTCAACACGTTGTTGTAGGAGTTGTCCAGACCGCGGTTGGCTTTCGCCAAGGCATCGTTCACCTGCTGCTTGGTGGCCTCGTCGGCGCCCTGCAGCGGGGTTTTCAACGCGTTCAGCGCAATATCGATGCTCTCGAATACGTTGCTGACCGGCGCGCTGCCGTCCGGCTCGGGCTTCGGATTGCTGGTCAACGACATGAACACCGCGTTGCCGGTATGGCCGATGGTCATGGTGCGGTTGGCGTCCACTTTCTGCTGAACCGTCTTGTCCCCGCCCTGATAACTGACGGTGCCGCCGTTATCGACGAACGGCGCCTTGTCGTTCACATATCCGCCGAACATATAGCGGCCGTTGCCGTCGGTGCTGTTGGCCTGGTTCAGCAGCTGATCTTTCAGCCCCTGCAGCTGGGTGGCCAGCGACTGGCGATCGTTATCGCTTTCGGTGCCGCCGGCGTTGACGATCAGCGCCTTCATATCCGCGATGGTGGAGGTCGCGCCGGCCAATACCGTTTCTTCCATCGACACGTTCTGACGAGCGAAGGTGCGCGCCAGGGTGTACTGGCTGTTTTCCGCCTGCGACTGCGACAACATCACCGCGCGCGACGCCGCCAGCGGATCGTCGGACGGGTTGATCACCCGCTTGCCCGAGGAAAGCTGCTCGGCCGCCTTCATGAACAGCGACTGGTTGCCCGTGATGCCGTTCATGTTCTGTTGGTACATCATGCTGGTGCTCATACGCATGCTGTGGGTTCCTTACTCTGAGCGACCGGCGCCGTTATCGGCGCCGATTAACAATGAAATCAACGAATGTTCAGCAGCGCGTCGAACAGCGAGCTGGCGGTCTGAATCACCTGCGCGTTGGCCATGTAGTACTGCTGAAAACGCAGCAGTTCACCGTACTCTTCGTCAAGGTTGACGCCGGACATCGACTGCTGTTGCGCGCCCAGCTGCGTGACGATTTTGGCCTGCGAGGTAGCGATGGCCTTGGCGGCGGCGGTCTGGTTGCCGACGCCGCTGACGATGCCGGCGTAAGCGCCGCTCAGGGTCGCCTTGCCGTCCACCAGGTTTTTGGTTTGCAGATCCAGCAGCTTCTTGGCGTTCTCGTTATCGCCGCGGCCGCTGTCGTCTTTACCGGCGGCGGCGATCTTGGACGAATCGGTGATGGCCACTTTCAGGTTGCCCGCCACGTCGCTGACCGGCTTCACGGTGAAGCTGTCTTTGGCCTGCGCATTGCCGTCGATGCTCACTTCCAACCCGTCGAAGTTCAGCGTCGGTTTGCCGTCGGCGCTGGTGCCCGGCGTGGCGTTGACTTTCACATTGTCCGGCAGGCGGCTGACCTGCCAGTTGCTGCCGTCGAACTCAACGCGATAATCGTTAGCCTTCACCTTGCCGGTATCGGTGTAAGAAACCGACAGCGACGCGTCGCCGGTGTTGCGGGTGTTATCCACCACCCGGCCGCCGCTGAAGCTGAAGAAGTCGCCGCCTGCGTCACCGTTCAGATCGAAGCCGGCGCGATGCTGTTGGTTAAAGCTGTCCGCCATCGCCAGCGCCAACTGGCCCAGCTGATTGCGCACGCCGTCCAGCGTTTCGCTGCGGAATTTCAGCACGCCGCTCAGCGTGCCGCTGGTGATCTGGCCTTCCGGCACTTCGCTGGCGCCGTTGCCGCGGTTATAGCCGATAGTCAGACGGGAAGGATCGCTGCTGGAAGGCACGGCTTCCACCTGATACGTATTGCTGCCCTGCACCAGCGTCAAGCCGTTGGCGAAGGAGACGGTATAGGCGTCGCCGTCCTGTTGCGTGACCTGTACGCCCACCAGCTGGTTCAATTCGGTGACCAGCTGATCGCGCTGATCCAGCAACGCATTTGGCTCGCCGCCGGCGCTGCCGCGCAAACGGGTGATCTCATCGTTCAGCTTGGCGATCTGTTGGCCGTAGCTGTTGATCTGCTGCGCCGTATCGCTGATCTGCTGATTAACGCCGTTGTCCATGTCGCGCAGGAATTTATCGGTGTTGTTGAACTGGTTCACCAGACCGTTGGCCTTGCCCAGCACCGTCTGGCGCGCGGCGTCGTCACCGGCGTTGCTCACCAGGTTCTGCAGGTTGGTAAAGAAATCCTGCATGTTGGTCGACAGCGGGTTGGTCTTGCTCGCCAACAGATTGTCGATCTGCGAAATCTTCTCGTAATAGGCGTTCTGCGCCCCGAACGCGCTTTGTGCGCCGCGCAGCTGGTTGGTGATGAACTGGTTGTACTCGCGGTTAACGCTGGTGACGGTCACGCCGTTGCCGATAAAGCCGCTCATGGTGGCCATGCCGCCGTTCTGCGCCAGGATCGCGGTCTGGCGGTTGTAGCCCGCCACGTTGTAGTTGGAGATGTTGTTGCTGACGGTACTGAGCGCCACCTGAGCCGCATTCAGCCCGCTCATCGCGGTATTGATTAAGCTATTGGACATCGGAATTCCTTATGCTGCGGCGCCGGTGGCCCACAGGGTTCTTAATTGAGCTGCTGAGCCTGTTCGCTCAGCCTGTTTCGGTTATCGGCCAAAATGAGAAGAACTTGAGGAAAAAAAGCGGCAACGCGGTCAGCATCCAGCTAGCCTTCGTTACCGCCTATCCCCTAAATAATTGGCGTCGCAGCAAGGCGACAAGCAAGGGCGTCCCGAGCGCTTGGTTAAGCCAAGTGACCGGGGCGAGCTTGTGCAGTCAACGCCGCTGCGGCGTCAAGAATGACGGGGATTTAGAACAAATCTTTCAGATCGTGGGTGTAAGCTTTCACCGCCTGTTCCCCCGCGCTCTTCATCTGCTGAATCACGCTGACCAGTTTGCTGGCGTACTGCGGATCGGTGGCGTACCCGGCGCGTTGCAGCGCATGCGCCGCCTGCTCCGGGCTGCGCGCGGCGGCCACGTCGGCATAGCGCGGGTTGTTGGTCAGCAGTTTGACGTAGTCGGCAATCGCTTCGACATACGACCCGTAGACGCGGAACTTCGCCTTCACCTTCTTCGCCGCGCCCTGTTCGAACTCGGTGGTGGTGATCTCCGTCACCGGCCCGTTCCAGCTGCCGCCGGCCTTGATGCCGAACAGGTTGTAGCTCGGCGTGCCGTCTGAGGTCGGGATCTCGCGCTGCCCCCAGCCGGACTCCAGCGCCGCCTGCGCGACGATCAGCTGATGCGGAATGCCGCTCTGCTGGCTGGCGACCTTCGCCGGGATCGACAGGCGAGCGACGAAGTTGCCGTTGTTGAGCGACAGTGGCGCGGCGGCCGGCGGGGCTTTCGGCATCGCGCGGCGCACCATCTGCTCCAGCGCCTGGTTCGGCAGCGTTTGCAGCACCTCGTTGTCCAGCGCCATCGGCGACAGGCCCGCCGTTTCACTCGGCACCGCGTTGGCGTTGCTCATCTGCTTGACCATCATGTCGGCCAGCCCCAGCCCTTTTTGCGACATCTGCTGGGCGATTTGCTGGTCGTACATCGAGGTATAGAGCCGCGTTTGATCGCTGCTCAATACCCCGTCCTGCGGCAAGGCGGATCGCATGCTTTTCAGCATCATCTGCACGAACATGCCTTCTACCTGCTGGGCCACCTGCTTGAGGTTGCCCTGCGGGTCGGCCGCCGCATCGCGCTTCAGACCGTTCAGCGCCTGGGCGTCATAGGCCGCACCCGACATTGCCATCAGATCGCCGGCCATCAGATGATTTCCAGCTTGGCGCGCAGGCAGCCGGCGCTCTGCATCGCCTGCAGGATCGACATCAGATCGATCGGCGTGGCGCCCAGCGCGTTCAGCGCGCGAATGACGTTGTTCAGGTTGGCGCTGGCGTTCACCTTCTGCAGCGATCCGCCCTGCTGTTGCACCGAGATCTGGGTGTTTGGCGTCACCACCGTCTGGCCGCCGCCGAACGGCGTCGTCGGTTGGCTGACGGTGTTCTGCCGATCGACCACCACCGACAGGTTGCCCTGGGCGACGGCGCAGGAATCGAGGATCACATCGCGGTTCATCACCACCGACCCGGTGCGCGAGTTGATGATCACTTTGGCGTCCATCGCGCCGACGTTGACGGTGATGTTTTGAATCTCCGCCAGGAAACGCACCTGAGAGCTGTTGCCCTGCGGCACCAGCACCTGGATCGTGCGGGCGTCGAGCGGCGTCGCGGTGCCACCGCCGCGTTGGCGGTTGATGGCGTCGCTGATCTGCTGCGCCAGCGTGAAGTCTTCGTCGTTCAGCTGCAGGTTGAGTACGCCGCCGCTGCCGAAGGTGGTCGGCAGCTCGCGCTCAATGGTGGCGCCGTTGCTGATGCGCCCGCCCGCCAGCTGGTTGACCTGCACGCTGCTGCCGCCGGCCGCCGCGCCCGCGCCGCCGACCAGCACGTTGCCCTGCGCCAGCGCATAGACCTGGTTATCCACGCCTTTGAGCGGCGTCATCAGCAAGGTGCCGCCGCGCAGGCTCTTGGCGTTGCCCATCGATGAAACCACCACGTCGATGTTCTGCCCGGCGCGCGAGAACGGCGGCAGTTTGGCGGTCACCATCACCGCCGCCACGTTTTTCAGCTGCATGTTGGTGCCTGGCGGCACGGTGATGCCCAGCTGCGACAGCATGTTGCTCAGGCTTTGGGTGGTGAACGGCGTCTGCATGGTCTGGTCGCCGGAACCGTCCAGCCCCACCACCAGGCCGTAGCCGATCAGGGCGTTGTCTCGCACGCCCTGCACCGTCACCAGATCGCGGATGCGCTCCGCCGCCGCCGGCAAGCACACCAGCCCGACGCACAGCGCGATAAACCATTTTTTCAGCATCAGTCAATCCTTAGAACGGTGAAACATTTAAGAAGAAGCGCTGCAGCCAGCCCATGGTCTGCGCTTCGTTGATATAGCCATTGCCGACGTATTCGATACGCGTGTCCGCCACCTGCGTCGAGGTGACCGAGTTGTTGCCGCTGATGGTGCGCGGGTTAACGACGCCGGAGAAGCGAATGAATTCGGTGCCCTGGTTGATGGCGATCTGCTTTTCCCCCACCACGTGCAGGTTGCCGTTGGCCAGCACCTGGTTGACCGTCACCGTAATGGTGCCGTTGAAGGTGTTGTTGGCGTTGGCGCCGCCCTTGCCACCGAAGGTGCTGTCGCCGGAAATGTCCATATCGGCGCGCGCATTGCCCAACAGACCGTCGAGGTAACGCGGCGAGGTGGCGACGCCGAACTTGCTGGCGCCGTTGCGGCTGGCGTTGGCGGAAGAGCTCTTGCTGGCGCTGACGTTTTCCTGCAGCACGATGGTCAGGGTGTCACCGACGTTGCGCGGACGGCGGTCTTCGAACAGCGGCTGATAGCCGTAGTTCATCGGCTGCACCGTCTGGAAGATCGAGCCGTTCGGCATCGGCGCGCTGGCCGGCGCGGGCTGCGCCGTGGTCGCACCGTCCACCAGCGGTTTATGCGGAATATAAGCGCAGCCGCTCAGCGTCAGCATCACCATTCCCGCCAGCCAGCGTTGTCCCTGCCGCGGCAGGATTGCCATCGAATATGTGGTTACCACGGGTATCGCCTTTGTTTCACGAAAGAGAATGACGGGCGCGGCAAGCCGGGCCCGTCAATGACAGATTACAGTTGTGTCAGCTTTTGCAGCATCTGATCGGAAGTCGAAACCGCTTTGCTGTTGATCTCGTAAGCGCGCTGAGTCTGGATCATGTTGACCAGCTCTTCCGCCACGTTAACGTTGGAGGTCTCCACGTAGCCCTGATACAGCAGACCGGCGCCGTTCAGCCCCGGCGTGCTCTCGTTCGGCGCGCCCGAGCTTTCGGTTTCCTGATACAGGTTCTCGCCCACGCTCTCCAGACCGCTGTCGTTGACAAAGGTCGTCAGCGTCAGTTGACCCACCTGCTGGGCGGCGGTTTGCCCCTGCTGGGTGACGCTGACGATGCCGTCGCGGCCGACGGTGATGGACAGCGCGTTCGCCGGAATGGTGATCGCCGGCTGCACCTGGAAACCGCTGGATGTGACCAGCTGGCCGTTCTGATCGATCTGGAACGAGCCGTCGCGCGTGTAGGCCTGGGTGCCGTCCGGCAGCATCACCTGGAAGAACCCCTGCCCCTTGATGGCGACGTCTTTACTGTTGTTGGTCTGCGACAGGTTGCCCTGGCTGTGCAGACGCTCGGTCGCCACCGGGCGCACGCCGGTGCCGATCTGCAGACCGGAAGGCAGCGTGGTCTGCTCGGAGGACTGTGCCCCCGGCTGACGCATGGTCTGGTACAGCAGATCTTCAAATACCGCACGCTGGCGTTTGAAGCCGTTGGTGCTGACGTTCGCCAGGTTGTTGGCGATCACGTCCATGTTGGTCTGCTGCGCGTCCAGACCGGTTTTGGCAATCCATAAGGATGGAATCATCGGTTATTTCCTTGCTGCTTAACTCATTGAGAGCAGTGAGTTGGCACGCTGTTCGTTTTCATCCACGCTGTGGATGACTTTCATTTGCATTTCAAAACGGCGGGCGTTGGCGATCATGTCGACCATGGTCTCCATCGGCTTGACGTTGCTGCCCTCCAGCACGCCCGGCATCACCCGCACCTGCGGATCGTTTTGCAACTGATTGCCGCGCTGCTGTTGAGTTTCCGGCGTCAGGCGGAACAGCCCGTCGTCACCGCGCATCACTTCGCGCGCATCGGCTTTCACCAGCTTCAGACGGCCGATCTGCGCGATGGTGTTCGGCGGATCGCCGGCGTTCAGCGCCGAAATGGTACCGTCGGCCGCGATGGTGATCTCCGCCGACGGCGGCACCTCGATCGGGCCGCCGTCACCCATCACCGGCAATCCCTGCACCGTCAACTGCCCGGTGGAGGAGATCTGAATGTTGCCGTTGCGGGTATAGGCTTCCCCCCACCCGGCAGGCTCACCGCCAGGAAACCGTCCTGCTGCAGCGCCACGTCCAGCGGACGCGCTGTGTAGTTCAGCGCCCCCTGGCTCATATCGGCGCCCGGCGTCGACGCGGTCACCAAGGTGCGCGTCGCCATGCTCGGCCCGTCGACCGGCACCGCGCGCAATGCGGCGAGCTGGGCGCGAAAGCCCGGCGTCGACGCATTGGCCAGGTTGTTGGCGGTAATGGACTGCTGTTCCAGCGTTTGGCGCGCCGCGCCCATCGCGGTATAAATCGCGTGATCCATAACTCGGCCTTATTAGCGCAGGCTAACCAACGTCTGCAGGATGGAGTCCTGCGTCTTGATGGTCTGGGCGTTGGACTGGTAGTTACGCTGTGCGACGATCATGTTCACCAGCTCCTGGCTCAGATCGACGTTGGAAGACTCCAGCGCGCCGCTGGTCAGCTTACCGAAGCCGCCGCCGCCCGACAGACCAACGCGCGGCTGACCGGACGCACCGGTTTCCTGCCACACGTTATCGCCCTGCGACGCCAGCCCTTCCGGGTTGGAGAAGTTGGCCATGACGATCTGGCCCAACAGCTGGGTCTGCTGGTTGGAATAGACGCCCACGATGGTGCCGTCATTGTTGATCTGGTAGCCCGTGTATTCACCGGCGGCATAACCGTCCTGCGATACCTTGCTCACCGAGTCGCTGCTCACGTTCTGCTGCATGCTGCCGGCGAAGCTCAGGGTAAAGTTTTGCGCCGGAGCACCATCTTTGGCGGTCATCGGGATCACCATGCTGAACTCGCCCGGTGCGCCGTTGGTGCTGGTGGTTTTCACCAGGTTGCCGCTGGGGCTGAACTCCATGGTGCCGGCGTCAACCGGCGCGGCGCTGCCGTCCTGGGTGTAGACCTGCCATTTATTGTCTGCTGTCTTCACAAAGTAGGCGTTGATGTTGTGCGCATTACCCAGCGAGTCGTAAGCGGTGATGGTGTTGACGTAGTTGTAGCTGTCCTGCTTGGTCGGATCGAAGGTCTTGTTCTCCGGCACTTTATGGGTGGACTTCAGGTTGGCCACCATCTCGCCGGAGGTGGACGCCTTGGCGTTCATCATACCTTCAGGAATGCTCAGCGGCACCGGGTTGGCGCCCTGCTGGATGGTCGGCGGAGAGCCGGCCGCCGGGTAGCCGGTCAGCTGTAGCCCCTGCATGTTGGTCAGGTTGCGGTTTTCGTCCAGCTTGAACTGACCGTTGCGGGTATAGAAGATGCCGCCGTCTTTATCCTGCATGCGGAAAAAACCGTTGCCGTTGATGGCCACATCCAATGAACGGCTGGTGCCGGTGGTGGTGCCACCCTTGAAGTTCTGAGTGATGCCGGACACTTTGACGCCCAGACCGACCTGTGAACCGGCGAACATATCGGCAAAGGAGACGCTGCCGGATTTGAAGCCCGCAGTCGCGGAGTTGGCGATGTTGTTACCGATCACGTCCAGGTTGGTTGCTGCCGCGTTCAAGCCGCTGACTGCCTGAGAAAAGGCCATGTTATTCTCCGAATAGTGGTCAGGCTATCGTCCGATTGAGCCTGATGCTTAGGGTTATAAGATCTGTCGCACGTCTTCCAGGGTGGCGTTGCCCGCCAGACCGAGATCCAGCTTGGCACCGTTGCCGTCGCGGATCACGCCGTTCACCAGGCCGAAGTGCAGGCTGCGCGCCACCAGTTGCTCGCCATTGCCTTTGGCGTTAATCGCCACTTTGTAGGCGCCGTCGGGTGCGGTAGAGCCGTCATCCAGCGAACCGTCCCAGGTAAAGGCATGCACACCGGCGGTCAGGCCGCCGATTTCGATGGTGCGCACCACCTGCCCACTGGCGTTGGTGATGGTAGCGGTCACCTGATCGGCGGCGCGCTCCAGTTCCACGCCGAACGGCGTCGTGCTGACCTTGCCGTCCTTGCTGCCGACCAGAATGTTATTGCCCGGCACCATCACGCCGTGGCCGATCAGCGCAGTGGCTTGCAGCGACTGGTTGCTGTTGATCTGGCCGGAGATCGACCCCAGCGTGGTGTTGAGTTTTTCGATGCCCTGCACGGTGTTGATCTGCGCTAGCTGCGAGGTCAGTTCGTTGTTCTGCATCGGATTGGTCGGATCCTGGTTTTTCAACTGCGCCACCAGCAGCGTCAGGAAACTGTTGTGCAGATCCTGGCTGTTGGTATTTTTGCTGTTGTTACCGATGACGGTGTTGTCCAACGACTCGTTCGTGGTTGCGGCGATAGCCATGGGAATCTCCGGTTACTGACCCAACGTCAGGGTTTTCATCATCATCGACTTGGTGGTGTTGAGCACCTCGACATTGGCCTGGTAGCTGCGGGAAGCGGAGATGGTGTTGACCATTTCACCCACCACGTCGACGTTCGGCATGCGCACGTAGCCCTTGGCGTCCGCCAGCGGGTTGCCCGGTTGATAGACCAGACGCTCGGGCGCCGGATCGTCCACCACCTGAGCGACGCGTACGCCGCCGGTCGGCTGCCCGGGGGCCGCCGCGACCTGGAACACCACCTGCTTGGCGCGGTAAGGCTCGCCGTCCGGGCCGGTCACGCTGTCGGCGTTGGCCATGTTGCTGGCGCTGACGTTCATGCGCTGGGATTGCGCCGATAACGCCGAGCCGGAGATATCAAAAATATTCAGTAAAGACATGCGCCTTATCCTTGTTGCAGCACGGACATCATCCCTTTGATCTGACCGTTGAGCAGCGTCAGGTCGGTCTGATATTTCAGGCTGTTATCGGCAAAGTTGGTGCGTTCGCGATCCATGTCCACCGTGTTGCCGTCCATCGACGGCTGATCCGGCACCCGGAACAGCAGATCGAGCTGCGGCGGCTGCAGGGTCTGCGCCGGGATGTGGCGCGCCGCCGTCAGGTTCAGCGACATGCCGTTGCCGCTGACGCGCCCCTGCTCCATCACTTTGTTCAATTGGCTGGCGAAATCGATATCCCGCGCCTGATAACCCGGTGTGTCTGCGTTGGCGATGTTGGCGGCCAGAATTTCCTGCCGCTGGGCGCGCAAGTTCAGCGCCTCTTGGCCAAAGCGCAGAGCCGCGTCCAGTTTGTCGAGCATGCTCCCTCCGCGAGGTTAGAATTTGGAGTCGACAGCATAAACGCCCCCCGCGCTACCCTATCGCGGGAATAAACGCAAAATGGGGCGCTATTTATCTGCTTAGCCTGCGCGCGCTGCGGGTACACTTACGCGTATCCCGATGAAGCTTGAGAAGATGACGATGAAAGGTAAAATGCTGCTGCTTATCGGCCTGCTGTGCAGTCTGAACGCGCGCGCCGACGATCTGGCGACGCAAATCGAAAGCTTCATCCAAGGCAAGTTCAGCGGCGAACCGGTACAGGTGAAAGTGCGGGTGCGCACGCCGCCGAACCAATGGCCCGCTTGCGAACTGCCGCAGCTGTCGCTGCCGCCCAACGCGCGGATCGGCGGCAACGTCAGCATTTCGGCGCGCTGTGGCCAGGAGCGGCGTTTTATCCAGACGCAGGTGCAGGTGTTTGGCCGCTATCTCGTTTCGGCGCGCGGCATCAGCGCCGGCAGCCGGTTGACGGCGGCGGATCTGACGTTGAAAGCAGGTCGGCTCGATACCCTGCCGCCGCGTGCGCTGACCGAAGCGAGCAAAGCGTTAGGTGCCGTCAGCCTGCGCAACATTAGCCCCGGTCAGCCGCTGACCCTCGCCATGCTGCGCCGCGCCTGGATTATCAAGGCCGGGCAATCGGTACAGGTCAATGCACAGGGCGAAGGATTCAGCATCAGCGGTGCGGGTAAGGCGATGAACAACGCCGCCGCCGAAGACAGCGTGCGGGTGCGCATGGCGTCCGGGCAGATCGTCAGTGGCGTGGTCGGGGACGACGGCGCGATCCGCATTACGTTATAAAAAAGTAAAGGTTCCGCAAACCTTGCCGATAAGACAAATCAAGCAGCATTTTATTGGCCACCAGGGCCGCAAAACTTTCATTGCAGCGTCGTCGCCCCCGAGCGGCCACGGCGTAAACGGAGATGGACCATGAGTATCGATCGCACCCAGCGGTTACAGCCGGTTTCCACTGTGCAACCGCGTGAAACCCCGGCCGACAACCCGCTCCAACCGCGCAAGGCCGCCGTGGCCGAAACCGCCGTCAGCGGCACGCAGGTCAAACTGAGCGAGGCGCAGGCGCGCCTGATGCAACCGGGCACCCAGGATATCGATATGGGCCGGGTCGAGGCCATCAAACAGGCGATCCGCAACGGTGAACTGAAGATGGACGCCGGCAAAATCGCCGACACACTGCTGCAAGACGCGCAGAGCGATGTTCAATGGATCGCCGGACGCGACTGACAACGCGGCGGCGGGTAGCGATAAAGGATAAGTCATCACTATGGAAAAGCTGGTACAACTGCTGGACAAACTGTTGGAAACACTGCAGGCGCTCAATGGCGTGCTGGAGGAAGAGCACGACTTGCTGTGTTCCGGCCAGTTGCCCGGCGTGGCCTTGCAGCGCGTCACCGATGCCAAAAGCCAACTGCTGGCGACGGTCGCTTACCTCGAGCAACAGCGCCTGGGGCAGGAAAAAACCTGCGGGCAACGCGCGCCCTATGCCAGCCATGCGCCTCTGGCCGATCGCTGGCAACGCGTTCAGTTGCTGAGCCAAACGCTGCGTGAGAAGAACCAGCACAACGGCCTGCTGCTCAATCAGCAGATCGACCACAACGCTCAGGCGCTGGCTATCCTCAGTAAGAACAACAAATCGCTGTATGGCCCGGACGGCCAGTCGCACGCCGGCAGCCTGCTCGGCAGAAAAATCGGCGTCTGACCTGACTCATTTCGCCCGGTGAGCCTATCACCGGGCACGCGTTAGCCGACTTTTGCGCATCCCCTCGCATTTTCACCTCATCACCTCCTGAGTTCCCTTAACGTTATGCGTCAGGCTGCGCAGAACGTGAATTTGGCTGTTTCTTTCCCTTTGGCCACTTGTCACCCTGTGGTGATTTTTAAATCACTTGAAATATACCCTTAACGGGTATAGATTCGCAGGGAGAGCGAATGGCTGATATCTATCTCACCAAAACCTTTCAGGGTTTTGCCGCACGCGAGCGCATTAGCGACGCCACGATAGTGAAAGCGGCGCGAGAAATGCAGCATCAGCGGTACGACGCCAATCTTGGCGGTTGCGTATACAAAAAGCGCATCGCTCGGGCTGGTGCGGGCAAACGTGGCGGCTATCGGGTGCTGATCGTTTTTCGCGATGAAGACCGCCTGTTTTTTATGCGCGGCTTTGCCAAAAGCGAGAGAGAAAACATCAGTGCGGATGAGTTACAGGGATTGAAACATCTGGCTGCGCTGTATCTGGATTATTCGCCATTCAGACTCTACCAGCTGGTCAACAACAGGGAGTTACGGAGGCTAAGCGATGAGTAAAATTCTTGCCGAGATCCACCAGGAAGTTCAGGGCCTGCACCGCGCCGGTTTCGTCGACGACGTGACCATGCGCACTTTCGACATGCTGTGCCTGCGGCCGGTGAAGCAGTTCGGGCCGGCCGAGATCCGCGCGCTGCGCGAACGGGAAAACGTCAGTCAGCCGGTGTTTGCGCTGTATCTCAACGTCAGCAAAAAGGCGGTACAGAAATGGGAGCGCGGCGAAGCGCAACCGAACTCCGCCGCGATGAAGCTGCTGACGCTGGTGGAACGCAACGGCCTGCAAATTCTGGCCTGATCTTACTGATAATTGACGATCACCTGATTGCCAATCACCCGCAGCGGCGGGTTCAACCCGCCTTGCGACTGCACGTAATAGACGAAACGCAATTCCGCATTGGCCGGCTCGCCCTGCAGACCGTTGCTGCTGCCGCTGCCGCCGCCCAGCGGAATGCAGCGGTTCACCGTGCAAAGCTGCGCCTGCAGCCCCACTGGTTCAGGCCCCAGCAAACGGTAGCGCCAGCTGACGCGGGTGATGCGCGCATTGGCATCCGGCAACGCGTTCGGCGGCCGCAAACCGGCGGACTCATCGCGCATGCCGCCCTGTTCCAACGTCACGCCCGCCCCTTCGGCCACCCAGGAGCCGGACACCGCACCGGCGGTTAACGGCGCCAGCAAACACAACACGAACAGACAGCGTTTCATCAGGCGGCTCCAATGGTCGACGTCATGCGAATCTGGCGATCGTCGTTAATCTCCAGGTTGGACAGCACCACGAGCTGCGGCAGGCTGCGGCGCAGGAAGCGCGCCAGTAAAGGACGCAGCGCATGGTTAACCAACAGCACCGGCGGCGCGCTGAGCATCTCTTGCCGTTGCAGCGCCTGACGCGCCTGTTCCAGCAGGCGATCGGCCAGCCCCGGCTCCAGACCGCCGCCGCCCTGCAACGCTTGCAGCAACAGGCGCTCCAGCTGGGTATCCAAGCCGATAACCTGAATCTCGCCGTTGCCCGGGAACCACTGCTGCGTGATCGCCCGGCCCAGCGCCACCCGCACCACGGTCGTCAGCTCATAAGGATCGCTTTGCGCCGGGGCATGTTCCGCCAGCGTTTCGACGATGGTGCGCATATCGCGGATAGAAACGCGTTCGGCCAACAGGTTTTGCAGCACTTTGTGCAGCGTCGTCAGCGACACCACGCCCGGCACGAAGTCTTCGGTCAGCTTCGGCATCTCTTGTGAAACACGGTCCAGCAGCTGCTGAGTTTCCTGGCGGCCAAACAGCTCGCTGGCGAACTGGCCGATCAGGTGATTAAGGTGCGTCGCCACTACGGTACTGGCTTCCACCACGGTAAAGCCCTGGATCTGCGCCTGCTCGCGCAAGGCGCTGTCGATCCATACCGCCTCGAGCCCAAAGGCGGGATCGACGGTTTTGTCTCCCGCCAGCTCGCCCACGGCATTGCCGGGGTTGATCGCCAGCCAACGGCCCGGCTGCGCTTCACCGCTGCCGATCTCAACGCCTTTCATCAGGATGCGGTAGCTGGCTGGCGGCAGTTCCAGATTGTCGCGGATGTGTACCACCGGCGGCAAATAGCCCATGTCCTGCGCGAATTTCTTGCGGATCCCGCGGATACGCCCCAGCAGCTCGCCGTTCTGTTGAAAATCGACCATCGGAATCAGCCGGTAGCCCACTTCCATCCCCAGCGGATCTTCCAACTGAACGTCGGCCCAGCTGGCCTCGGCGGCCTGCGGATTCTCCGGCATCGCCGGTTCTTCCACCGTTTTCGGTGCCTGTTGTTCACGGCCACGCAGCCACCAGGCCAGGCCCAGCAAAGCGGCGGTAAACAGCAGGAACACCAGGTTCGGCATGCCCGGCACCAGGCCCAACAGCCCCAGTACCCCGGCGCTCAGCAACATCACGCGCGGATTGTTGAACAGCTGGCCCACCATCTGCTCGCCGACGTCCTGATCGGTCGCGACGCGGGTGACGATGACGCCGGCGGCGGTGGAGATCACCAGCGCTGGGATCTGCGCCACCAGGCCGTCACCGATGGTCAGCAGCGTATAGCTTTCCGCCGCCGCCCCCAGCTCCATGCCATGCTGCACGACACCGACCAACAGGCCGCCGACGACGTTCAGCACCATGATCATCAGGCCGGCAATGGCATCGCCACGTACGAATTTACTGGCACCGTCCATCGAGCCGTAGAAATCGGCCTCCTGGGTCACTTCAGCGCGGCGTTTCTTCGCTTCGTCTTCACCGATCAGCCCGGCGTTCAGGTCGGCGTCGATCGCCATCTGTTTACCCGGCATGCCGTCCAGCACGAAGCGCGCGCCCACTTCGGCGATACGCCCTGCACCTTTGGTAATTACCATAAAGTTGATCAGCACCAGGATGATGAACACCACGATGCCGATGGCGAAGTTGCCCCCCACCAGGAAGTGGCCAAAGGCTTCCACCACGCGCCCGGCGGCGGCGGAACCGGTGTGGCCCTCCAGCAAGATGATGCGCGTCGACGCGACGTTGAGCGACAAACGCAGCAATGTGGAGAACAGCAGAATGGTCGGGAAGGCGGCGAATTCGAGCGTGCGCTGGGTGAACATCGCCACCAGCAGCACCATGATTGACAGCGCGATGTTGAAGGTAAACAGCAGATCGAGGATAAACGCCGGCAGCGGCAGCACCATCATCGACAGGATCAACAGGATCAGCACCGGGCCGGCCAACACCTGCCACTGCGTATCTTTAAAATTGCCCGGCAAACGAAGCAGGGAGGCCAAATTAGCCATCAGAGTCACTCTCTCTTGCAAAATCCAGTGCTTCCGGCACCGGTAAACGTTCAGGTTTTTTCGGGATCAGGCCGCCCTCGCGCCGCCAGCGGCGCAGCTGGTACACCCAGGCCAGCACTTCGGCGACGGCGGCATACAGGGTGGCCGGAATATGTTGTCCAATCTCGCTGTGCCGATACAGCGCACGCGCCAGCGGCGGCGCCTCCAGCATCGGAATGCGGTGCTCCGCACCGAGCTCACGAATGCGCAAGGCGATTTCGCCGGCCCCTTTGGCCAGCACTTTCGGCGCACTCATTTTTTTGTCGTTGTACTGCAACGCGACGGCGTAGTGCGTCGGGTTGGTGACGATCACGTCCGCCTTAGGCACGTCGGCCATCATGCGGCGCCGGGCGATCGCCCGCTGCTGCTGGCGAATGCGTCCCTTGACGTGCGGATCCCCCTCCTGGTCTTTGAATTCGTCGCGAATATCCTGCTTGGTCATCTTCAGCTTTTTGAAGTGGCTCCACAGCTGGTAGAACACGTCAAACGCCACCATCGGCGTCAATCCCAGCACCACCAGAAAACCGCAGAACAGGATCATCTGCAGCGCATTGCCCAACGCGTCGAGCGGCTGCTGAGTCATCAGATGCAGCATCGCTGCCCAGTTGTGCCACAGATAAAGACCGGTCACCCAACCGACCAGCGTCGCTTTCAGGATCCCTTTCAGCAGCTCGGCCAGCACCTGGGTGGAAAAGATGCGCTTCAACCCGGACAGCGGGTTCAACCGCTTCAAGTCGAATTTAATCGACTTGCCGCTGAACAGAATGCCCCCCAGCAGCATCGGCGCGGCGAGCGCCACCAGTACCAGCCCCGCCATGATCGGCAACAGCGCCAGCACCGCCTGACGCAGCAACATGCCGAGTTGGCGTACCATCTGTTTATCGTTGCTGACCATGCCATGGTCGAAGTTCAACCCCTGCGTGAGCATCGCCGCCAGCTGTTGCGCCATGTTGCTGCCGGACATCAGGATGATCGCGAGGCCCGAGAGCAGCATCAGTACCGAGGTCAGCTCGCGGGAGCGCGGGATCTGGCCGTCTTCACGCGCCTTCTCCAGCCGGTGGGGCGTGGGGGCCTCGCTTTTTTCCAGATCGCTGTCTTCAGCCACGAAACGCCGTTCCTGTGTCGGGAGGGTAAAGAATGGCGGTCAGCATGCCAAAAAATTGGCGATGTCATTGGCGGAACAACGGGGAAAAAGGCGGGTTATTTAGGGGATGAGACGAAAACTGCGCGGAATGTTGTTGGGGCGCGCCGTCGCGCGCCCCGAAAAGCCTCAGAAACCGAGGCTGTCGAGCAGATCGTCGACCTGCGCCTGGTTGGCGATGACGCCGACGCCGTTCTGGTCGAGCTGCGGGCCGTTCAGCAGGCTGTCGTTCGGCCGTTTTTCCTTCACCGGCTGCTCCGGCATGTTTTCCATCAGCACCATCAGCAGCTGCTTTTCGATCTCCTGCACCACATCCATCATGCGCTTGATCACCTGACCGGTCAGATCCTGGAAGTCCTGCGCCATCATGATTTCCAGCAGCTGTGCGTTGGTGAAGGCCGTATGGCCCGGCACCTGATCCAGATACTGGCGCGTGTCGTTGACCAGAGAACGCGCATCGTCCAGTTCGATGGGATTGGCGAACCACTCGTCCCAGCGCCCTTTCAACGCGTTGGCGCCGGATTCCAGCTCCGCCTGGCGCGGTTGCGCTGCCTCCACGCAGTTCAACGCCCGTTCCGCCGCCTGCGCCGTCATGGTTACGACATAGTCAAGACGGTCGCGCGCATCCGGGATCGCCTCTGCCGCCTGGGCGATCGCCTGATCGAGCCCCAGTTCGCGCATGCTGTCGCGCAGCATTCGGGTCAGTTGGCCGATGCGGGAGATGATCTCTCCCGCGGTCGCTGCATCGCTGGCAGGCATTGGAATGTCTCTCATCGCCCTCTCCTTACATGCCCAATTTTTCAAAAATCTTGTTGAGCTTTTCTTCCAGCGTCGCCGCCGTAAATGGTTTCACTACATAACCGCTGGCGCCGGCCTGCGCCGCCGCGATGATATTTTCTTTCTTGGCTTCCGCCGTCACCATCAGTACCGGCATCGCGGCCAGCGCGCTATCGGCGCGAATGGTCTGTAACAGTTCGAGTCCGTCCATGTTCGGCATGTTCCAATCGGACACCACGAAGTCGAAACCGCCGGCGCGCAGCTTGTTCAGCGCATCCGCGCCATCTTCAGCTTCTTCGACGTTGTTGAAGCCCAGCTCTTTGAGCAAATTTCTGACGATGCGGCGCATGGTGGAAAAGTCGTCCACAACCAGAAATCTGAGGTTCTTGTCTGCCATTGTTACTCCTGAAATAGTTAACCGTTTAATGATGCAAAACCGCAGGCCGCCGCGCGGCGAACCAGGGTCATATCGCCGCCGGGTAAACCCTGCGGACTAAAATTAAATGCGCAATGCCTGGCCGCCGGAAATCTGCGCCAACATGCGCTGGCTCATCCTGTCCAACTCAACCACTTCGCTGACGCCGCCGCTGGCGATCGCCTCGCGCGGCATGCCGAACACCACGCAGCTCGCCTCGTTCTGCGCCAGGGTATAGGCCCCGGCGCGGTGCATCTCCAGCATCCCCGCCGCACCGTCGTTCCCCATGCCGGTGAGGATCACCCCCACCGCATTGCGGCCGGCATATTGCGCCACCGAACGGAACAGCACGTCGACAGACGGACGATGGCGGTTGACCGCCGGACCGTCATGCAGCTTCACCTGATAGTTGGCGCCGCTGCGCGCCAGCTCCAGGTGGCGGTCCCCCGGTGCGATGTAGGCATGGCCCGGCAGCACGCGCTCGCCGTCCTCCGCTTCTTTCACCGTGATCTGGCACAGTTTGTTCAGCCGTTCGGCGAACGAACGGGTGAAACCGGGCGGCATGTGCTGGGTGATCAGCAGCGCCGGGCTGGTGGCCGGCAGCGGCTGCAGTACCTGGCGGATCGCTTCGGTACCGCCGGTGGAAGCGCCGATGGCGATCAATTTTTCACTGCTCAGCAGCGGCGCGTGGCTGAGGATCGCCGGCGCCGAGCTGTTGGAACGCTGCGGCAGGCGCGCTCTGGCGGCGGTGCGGATCTTCTCGGCAATCAGTTCGCTGTAGGCCAACATGCCCTCACGGATACCGAGCTGCGGTTTGGTGACGAAATCCACCGCGCCCAGCTCCAGCGCACGCAGCGTGATTTCCGAGCCTTTGCCGGTCAGCGAAGAGACCATCACCACCGGCATCGGCCGCAGGCGCATCAGCTTCTCGAGGAAATCCAGCCCGTCCATGCGCGGCATCTCGACGTCCAGCGTCAGCACCTGAGGATTAAATTTTTTGATCAGATCGCGCGCCACCAGCGGATCCGGCGCAGTCGCCACCATTTCCATGTCGGGATGGCCGTTCACGATTTCCGTCATCAGCTGACGCATCAGTGCAGAATCGTCTACGCATAACACTCTGATTTTACTCATTACCTCTCCTTGGTCAGCCCATACACGGTCTGCCCACGCAAGTAGAAATCCCGGCTGATCTGGCTGAAGTTCTCGGAGTGGCCAGCGAACATCAGCCCCCCCGGCTTAAGCAAGGGAACGAAGCGGCGCAGGATGCGCTCCTGCGTCGCCTTATCGAAATAGATCATGACGTTGCGGCAAAAAATGGCGTCGAATTGCCCCGGCAGCGCCCACTCCGGCGCCAGCAGGTTCAGCGGCTGGAAGTTCACCCGCGCCGCCAGCTCCGGCCGCACGCGCACCAGCCCCTGATGCGGCCCGGTGCCACGCAGGAAATAGCGCTGCATTTGGGTCGGCGTCAGGGTGCGCAGATCTTCCTGGCGGTAAACGCCCGCTTCCGCTTTTTCCAGCACCTGCGTGTCGATGTCGCTGGCCCAGACCTGGCAACTGCCGGCCCGCTGGCCCAATGCATCGCTCAGCGTGATGGCGATCGAATACGGCTCTTCACCGGTCGAGGCCGCGGTGCTCCAGACGCTGTAGCCGTTCGGCCGCGAGCGCGCATGCTCCGCCAGGATCGGGAAGTGATGCGCCTCGCGGAAAAAGGCCGTCAGGTTGGTGGTCAACGCGTTGATGAACGCCTGCCACTCCGCGCTGTTCGGATCGCTTTCCAGCAGCGCCAAGTAGTCGCCGAAATCGTGCAATCCCAACAGCCGCAGCCGGCGCACCAGGCGGTTGTAAACCATCTCGCGCTTATGCTCCGCCAGCACAATGCCGGCGCGTTGATAAATCAACTGGCTGATACGGCGAAAATGCACGTCCGACAGCGGCAGACGCTGCACCATTTGCGTCAACATCGACGCTGTATCCCGGTTAGAAGTTGACGGCGCCTGTTTCATGCCGCTTCACCGGAGAAAAACGTGCTGCTTATGCGGTTTAACAATCTTGGGCTTCCTTTACCACGGGTGAAACTGCGTTGCTGCTGTTACCTGGCGCGACGAAGTTATCGTCCGCCAGACGGAATACCGCGACCGCGTCGGCCAGGGTAATGGCCTGCTCTTCCAGCGCGGTGGCGGCAGAAGCGGACTCTTCCACCAACGCGGCGTTCTGCTGGGTGACCTGATCCATCTGGGTCACCGCCTGCGTCACCTGCTCGATGCCGCGGCTCTGTTCATCCGACGCCGACGCGATCTCGCCCATGATGTCGGTCACGCGGGTCACCGAACGCACAATGTCCTGCATGGTGGCGCCGGAGTTTTCCACCAGCACCGAGCCGTGTTTGACGCGGCTGACCGATTCGTCGATCAGCCCCTTGATCTCTTTCGCCGCCTGCGCGCTGCGGCTCGCCAGGTTGCGCACTTCGCCGGCGACCACGGCGAAACCGCGCCCTTGTTCACCGGCGCGCGCCGCTTCCACCGCCGCATTGAGCGCCAGAATGTTGGTCTGGAAGGCGATGCCGTCAATCACGCTGGTGATGGCGCCGATTTTCTGCGAACTGTTGGCGATATCGTGCATGGTGGTGACCACATCGCCGGCCAGCTCGCCGCCCTTGGCCGCGGTGGCCGAGGCGTCACGCGCCAGCTGAGAGGCCTGCCGCGCATTGTCGGCGTTCTGTTTCACCGTCGCGGTCAGCTGTTCCATGCTGGCGGCGGTCTCTTCCAGCGAAGCGGCCTGCTGCTCGGTGCGGGAAGACAGATCGTTATTGCCTTCGGAGATTTCCTGCAGGCCGATCAGAATCGACTCCGCCCCGTCGCGCACCGCGCCGACGGTGCCGATCAGCGACTGCTGCGTGCGTTGCAGGCTGGCGAACAGCATGCTGATTTCATTGCGGCCGTACACCTGAATCGGCGTCGCCAAATCGCCGGCGGCGATGCGTTCAAAGTGGCTGCGGATTTGGTTCAACGGCTGTACCAACATGGTGCGCAACCACCACATGGCGCTGCCGGTCACCACGATCAGCATCAAGACCGCCCCCGCCAGCATCAGGCCCGCCAGCGTGAAGGAGAACTGGTTGGCGTCCCTGGCTTCGCTGATGTCGCCGTTGACCAACTGCAGGTACTGCACGAAGTCGGCCTCGAACAGGTCCTGGGTTTTCTGCGTCGGCTGATCCATAAACGCCTGCAGCTCGCCCTTTTCCAGGAAACCGATCAGTTCACGCAGCGCGCCGCGCAGCCGCTCGTAGCTGGCCTTGGTGGTGGCCGTCTGCTGGCTTTGCTGTTCACTGCTGCGTTCAACCGCCATGAACTGATTGAAATAGAGATCGGCCTTCTGCAGCGAACTGCGGGCGCTGCTCATCAGTTCGTTCACCTGCTCCTGCGGCAGCTTCAGCGCCGCGCGGGTGCCGGCGCGGTTCAGCGTATTGCGCGCCTGCAACAGCGACACCCAACTCAGGCTGAGCGAATCGCGCTGCTGGCTGCCGAGGGTGATGATGTCGAGGTTGTGGTTATCGGAGCGAAACGCGGAATACGACAGGCCGCTGCTGGCCAACTGCAGAACGCAGAAGGTCATCAACAACAGGAATAAGCTGGTAGAGATACGGATTCGGTTAAACACTGTGAACCTCCTTGCAGCCGGCCGGCGACCGGCCTACGTAGGGAAAAGGGCCCCTGCGAGAGAGGCCCGATACCGGTCAGAACGTTTCCCAGTTATCCTGCAGATCGCTGGCGTTCATTTTCTTATGATTGATTACCGGTGTTACCGTCGCCTTGCTGGTGACAGGCGCTTTAAACTCTTCCTGGCCTTCCTGCCTCAGGCGGAATACCGCCACCGACTGGGTCAGCATGCTGGCCTGTTCTTCCAGCGCCGCCGCCGCCGAGGCGGATTCTTCCACCAACGAGGCGTTCTGCTGGGTGACGCGGTCCATTTCCGCTACCGCCTGGCCAACCTGATCGATACCGCGGCTCTGCTCGTCCGACGCCGAGGCGATTTCGCCCATGATATCGGTCACGCGGGTGACGGCATTGACGATGTCGCCCATGGTTTCACCGGCGCTTTCGACCAGCACAGAGCCCATATCGACGCGGCTGACCGAATCTTCGATCAGGCCTTTGATCTCTTTCGCCGCCTGCGCGCTGCGCTGCGCCAGGTTACGCACTTCGCCGGCCACCACCGCGAAGCCGCGGCCCTGCTCGCCGGCACGCGCCGCTTCCACCGCGGCGTTCAACGCCAGGATGTTGGTCTGGAAGGCGATACCGTCGATCACGCCGGTGATATCGGCAATTTTCTGCGAGCTGCCGGCGATGTCATGCATGGTCTGCACCACGTTGGCCACAACCTTGCCGCCTTTCTGTGCGGTTTCGGAGGCGCTCAACGCCAGCTGTGAAGCCTGACGGGCGTTTTCGGCGTTCTGTTTCACCGTCGCGGTCAGCTGTTCCATGCTGGCGGCGGTCTCTTCCAGCGACGCTGCCTGCTGCTCGGTGCGGGAGGAGAGATCGTTGTTGCCCGCAGCGATTTCTGACGCGCCGCTGTAGATGGCATCCGCGCCCTGACGTACGCCGCTGACGGTTTCAATCAGTTCGCCTTGCATGTGTTTCAGGCTGGCCGCCAGCACGCCCATTTCGTTGCGGCTGTTGACGACGATCTGCTGAGTCAGGTCGCCGGCGGCGATCTGTTTGATGTGATCGATCATGCGGTTCAGCGGGCGCACCAGGATGTGATGGATACCGGTCCAGACCAGCACGATCACCGCCAGCACCACCACCAGGATCACGATCAGCGTCCAGATGGCCGAGTTATAGGAGCTGTTGCTGCCGTCGACTGCGATCTGGTACAGCTTGCCGTTTTGCTCCAGGTAAACGTTGTAGCTCTGCTCAAAGTTGTCCTGGTAGCTCTGCGTAGGCTGATCGAAGAACGCGTTGATTTTGCCTTCGCCCAACAGTTGGATCAGCTCGGAGAGCGCGCCGTACAGCACATCGTACTGATGCTTGAGGCGCTCCGCCGCCTGAGGATCCTGGCGCGGATCCTGAGGGATTTTCTCGTACGCGGCGTAGTGTCTTTCCGCTTCGCCCAGCTCTTCTTTCGCCTTGGCCAGCAGTTCATCAATGGTGGCGCCGCTGCCGATCTTGTTGGTATCCATCATGTAGCGAATACCGGCACGGTTCAGGGAGTTGCGCGCCTGCAGCAGGTCAACGCGGCTTTCACTCAGCTGCAGCTGCTGCTGGCGGATAGTTTGCAGGACGGTAAAGTTTTCCTTATCGCTTTTCAGCGAGGAGAAAAAGAGTCCGCCCGAAATCAACTGCAAGGCGCCAAACAGCACCAACACCAGCAACAGGCTGGTGACCACCTTCATACGATTTAACATGATTTCCCTTGTTGAAGCCCGCGCAGACAGGCTCTGATGACGTTGAATGTGAGAGTTATCGGCGCCGTGCGGCAAAACTTTATGCGGGAAAGTAACTATTTTTAGTGGGGGTTCCGGGCACGGTCTGCGGCATCGCGACAGGTCAGGAAGAGTGATGGATGAAGGGGGCAGCGCCCTGCCCCCCTGAGGTCATGAATCAGACGCTTTTCGCCACGCTGTCGACCAGCGACATCTCTTCGCTGCTCAGCAGCTTTTCGATATCCACCAGGATCAACATGCGCTCGCCCAGCGAACCGAGGCCGGTCAGGTATTCAGTCGCCAGCGTCACCGCGAACTCCGGCGCCGGGCGAATCTGCTCGGCGGTCAATGACAGCACGTCGGAAACGCCGTCGACCACGATACCCACCACGCGCTGGCCAAAGTTCAGTACGATCACCACGGTGTTCTCATCGTAAGACACGCTTTGCTGGGAGAATTTCACCCGCAGATCGATGATCGGGACGATCACGCCGCGCAGGTTAGTGACCCCCTTGATGAACGCCGGGGTGTTGGCGATGCGGGTCACCTGATCGTAGCCGCGAATTTCCTGCACCTTGAGGATATCGATGCCGTACTCCTCGTTGCCCAGGGTGAAAATCAGAAACTCTTGCCCTACCGTTTCGCCAGCCAATTTGCTGACGGCTGCCAATCCTGCCATATCATTCACCTTTTAAATCAATAAACTCATTATTATGCGGCGGCGTCCGTCAGACGCTTTTCACGGTTCAAGGTTTGCAACGCCGAGACATCGACGATCAAGGCCACGCTGCCGTCGCCCAAAATGGTCGCGGCGGAGATGCCCGGCACTTTGCGGTAGTTGCTTTCCAGATTCTTCACCACCACCTGATGCTGGCCGATCAGCTGATCCACCAGCAGCGCATAGCGGCGGCCGGCACTTTGCAGGATGACGACGATGCCCTGCGTAGCGTCGGTTTTGGCGCCTTCCACTTCGAATACCCGATACAGTTCCACCAGCGGCAGGTACTCGCCGCGCACCTGCAGCACGCGCTCGCCGCCGGCCAACGGATGCAAGTCTTCCGCCTGCGGCTGCAGCGATTCCATCACCGCGTTCAGCGGCAGAATAAAGACTTCGTCGTTCACTTTGACCGACATGCCGTCGAGGATCGCCAGCGTCAACGGCAGCAGAATGCGGATGGTGGTGCCTTTACCGGCCTGCGAACGGATCTCGACGTGGCCGCCCATCTCCTGAATATTTCTTTTCACCACGTCCATGCCGACGCCGCGGCCGGAAACGTCGGTCACCTGCTCGGCGGTGGAGAAGCCCGGCGCGAAGATCAGCATGCCGACCTCTTCGTCGCTCATGCTGTCGCTGACCGCCAGCCCTTGCGAAGCGGCCTTGGCGAGAATTTTTTCGCGGTTCAGACCGGCGCCGTCGTCGATGACCTCAATACAGATGTTGCCGCCCTGGTGTTCGGCCGACAGCACCAGATTGCCCACCGCCGATTTACCGGCGGCGATGCGGGTGGCCGGCTCTTCGATACCGTGATCGAGGCTGTTGCGCACCAGGTGCGTCAACGGGTCGATAATCCGTTCGATCAGGCTCTTGTCCAGTTCGGTCGAGCTGCCCTGCAGCGTCAGCTCCACCTGTTTGTTCAGCTTGCCGGCCAGATCTCGCACCAGACGCGGGTAGCGGCTGAAGACGTATTCCATCGGCATCATGCGGATCGACATCACCGACTCCTGGAGATCGCGTGCGTTACGCTCCAGCTGACTCATGCTGTTCAGCAGATCGCCGTGGTTCACCGGATCCAGCGTGCCGGAGCGTTGCGCCAGCATCGACTGGGTGATCACCAGCTCGCCCACCAGGTTGATCAGCTGATCCACCTTTTCCACCGCCACGCGAATGCTGGTGGATTCGCTCGCCTTGGCGCGCGCTTTCGGCGCTTCCGCCGCTGCGGCCGCCGGTTTGGCGGCAGGCGGCACGGCGCTGGCGACCGGCGCTGGCGCAGGTTCCGGCACGGCGACCGCTTCCGGTAAGCTCGCCTCCGCGACGGCCGGCACGCTTTGCGTCGGCGTCGAGAAGCTGATTTGTTCCGGTTCCAGCACGAAGCACAGCACGGCGCTGATGTCGTCTTCGCTGGCGGAGGTGAGCAACGTCACGTCCAGACTGTGTTCCGTCTGATGCGGGTCTTTAACCTCGCCGAGGTTACCCAGCTCTTCCAACATCAAGGGGATTTCACTGGCTTTTAGCCCGTTCAGGCTGATGCGCATGCCGCCTTCGATCGCCGCCGGCGCGGCTGCGTGCTGAACAACGGGCTGCTGAACGGCCGGTTGAACCGCGGGCGCCTCCTGCTGCTGTTGCGCTTCCAACGCCAGCTGGCGCAGCGCCTGGCAAATGTATTCAAAGCTTTCGGCGTCAGGCTGTTGCGAGGTTTTATAGGCGTCCAGTTGCTCCTGCATAATGTCTTTGGTTTCCAGAAACAGGTTGATAATCTCGGTGCTCAGGCTCATTTCCTGGCGTCTTGCACCGTCCAGCAGGTTCTCCAGCAGGTGGGTAGTTTCCTGCAGCACCGAAAAGCCAAAGGTCGCCGCACCGCCCTTGATCGAGTGTGCCGCGCGGAAGATGGCGTTCAACGGCTCGATATCGGGGGCCAGCGGATCCAGCTCCAGCAGGTGTTGCTCCATGTCGGCCAGCAACTCGTCCGCCTCATCAAAGAAGGTCTGATAAAAATCGCTAATGTCCATGCTCACGGGGTCACCTCTGGCTGTGAGTCGCGGTTAGTCGGTGCGGGCGCAGCCGCCGATTGTTCCGGCGTTTGGCCGGCCGGGGCTATCGCCGGGGATGTCTGCGATTGGGCGGCAGGGTCCATCGCCGGCGGCGTCGCTTGATCGGTCGGCGTTACCGCCTGGGGTTCCGGCGTTTGGCTGGCCGGCGCAGTCGCCGACGGCGCCAGCTGCTTCAGGCTATCCGGCTGGGCGATATCCATCGCGTTGCTTTCGGCATTTTCGTGTTCGATGCCCTCTTGCGTTTGCTTGTTCAGCACCAGCACGGTGATACGACGGTTGATCGCATCATCGGCGCCGTGCTGTTTCAGGCTCATGGTGGCCGCCATGCCCACCACCCGCAGCACCTTGCCTTCCGCCAGGCCGCCGGCAATCAGCTCGCGTCGGGAGGCGTTGGCGCGATCGGCCGACAGTTCCCAGTTGCTGTAGCCGCGCTCGCCGGTGGCGTAAGGGATATCATCGGTGTGGCCGGACAGGCTGATCTTGTTCGGCAGGTCGTTGAGGATCGGCGCTATCGCCCGCAGAATATCGCGCATATAACTCTCGACCTGCGCGCTGCCGGTTTTGAACATCGGCCGGTTCTGGCTATCGATAATCTGAATGCGCAGCCCCTCATCCATCATGTTGATCAACAGATGCGGACGCAGCGCCTTCAGGCGCGGATCGGACTCAATCAACTCATCCAGCTTTTCGCGCAGCTTGTTCAGGCGCAGCTCTTCGGCGCGCGAGTCCGGCGAGTCGACCTGCTTTCTCACCAGGCCATGCTGTTGCGTCGGATCGTCGCCGCCGCCCGGGATTGGGCTGCTTTCGGAACTGCTCTTGTCGCCGCTGGTCAGGGCAACCTTGAGCGGCGTGCGGAAATATTCGGCGATTTGCGTCAGCTCCTGCGGGCTGGCGATCGCCAGCAGCCACATCACCAGGAAGAACGCCATCATCGCCGTCATAAAGTCGGCATAAGCGATCTTCCAGGAGCCGCCGTGATGGGCGGCATGATGCGACTTGCGCTTTCTGACCAGAACGACCGGATGATTCTGTTTCATGCTTCTTCTTCTTCCGTCGCCTGCTGCGCCGGCGCTTTCACGCGGCGCACGTGTTCTTCCAGCTCAACGAAAGAAGGACGTTCGGTGGTATACAGCGTTTTGCGGCCAAACTCGACCGCGATCTGCGGTGCGTATCCGTTCAGGCTCGACAGCAGCGTGACCTTGATGCACTGCATCATCTTGACGTTTTCGGCGCTCTTCTGGCGCAGCAACGTGGCCAGCGGCGAGATGAAGCCGTAGGCCAGCAGAATACCGAGGAAAGTACCAACCATGGCGTTAGCGATGAGCGCCCCCAGTTCCGCAGCCGGCCGATCGGCCGAAGCCAGGGCGTGTACCACCCCCATCACCGCCGCGACGATACCGAACGCAGGCAAGGAGTCACCCACCATCGCCAAACTGCCGGCGGGCACTTCGCTTTCCTGCTCGTAGGTTTCGATCTCTTCGTCCATCAGCGCTTCGATCTCGAACGCATTCATATTGCCGCTCACCATCAGCCGTAAATAGTCGGTAATGAACTCCACCAGGGTGTTATCGGCAAGGATGCGCGGATAATTAGAGAAAATTTCACTTTCTTGCGGATTATCGATGTCGAACTCGAGCGACAGCATGCCTTGCTGACGCGATTTGGCCAGCAGGCGGAACAACAGCGCCATCAGATCCATGTACAGATCTTTGTTGTATTTGGAACGGCGCATCAGCCGCGGCAGCGCGCGCAGCGTGGCCTTGATCGCCTTGCCGTTGTTGCCGACGATGAAAGCGCCGACACCCGCCCCGCCGATAATCAGAAACTCCGCCGGTTGGTATAACGCACCGAGATGACCGCCCACGATCAGGTAGCCGCCAAACACCGCACCCAATACCACGAGATAACCCAAAATAACTAGCACACGCATTCCTTAAATTAACAATGTGGATGGAAGGTGGGGCAAACGCGCCCTGGCGCGACAGACCAGGCTGCGTGTCTGGGGGCGGCATGCCGCCCCTGCGTATCACACGTCGGTATTCATTGCCGAGAGCCGGCAACGTGGCGGCTCAAATGGCGCGTTTGACCTGCTCGTCCAGCAGTTGAGGAATAATATCGGCCAGTTGCGGCGAAAGTTTACGTCTTTTTACGGCGCGGGATGGAGGTTGGCATAAACTGCAGATGAAACCATTCAGCGGCTGATGCGCATGAGTGATAAATGCGCCGCCGCAGCAGCTGCAGGCGGAGAGCTGCAACATGCCGCTATCGACGAAACGCACCAGCGTCCAGGCACGGGTCAGCGCCAGCAGCGGCGCCTCGCCGGCCTGCTGCGGGCACTGTTCCAGGTAGAGGCGATAGGCTTTGATCACCGCCTCCACTCCGCTGCACTGCCCGCTTTTCATCAGAAACAGGTAGGCGTTGTAAAACATCGACGAGTGAATATTTTGTTCCCAGGTCATAAACCAGTCGGTTGAGAACGGTAACATTCCTTTTGGCGGCGGGCTGCCGCGTAACTCCTTGTAAAGTTTAATCAAGCGCCCACGGCTGAGCTGAGTTTCACTCTCCAGCATCTGCAGTCGGGCTCCCAGCGAAATCAGCTCCATAGCGAGCTGAATGTCCTTGGCTTCTTGAACGATACTTTTCTCAACCATCATCAGGCTCTTTTCTTCGTCGGGCTAGCGTCTTTACTCGATAGCTCTTGCAGTAAATGGCTTGATAGCAAAATGCCGGTATGGATTTGTTGCAGATCGTCGACGCGCGACTCTTTGGTCAGGCGTTCGATGGTCTGGCTTTCGTTAAAGCGGAAGTGGCAAACCAGCTGGTTGGTCTCGGCCAGTTTGACCATTTGCGGCAAAGTCAGCTGCGCCAGCGCATCGGCCATGGTTTCATCAATACCCAGGCGGAACATCGCGGACGCTTTTTCATCGTTGATCAAACGCTGTGCTAAAAGTAAATATGACAAATTGATGTCATAAATATGCTTAAGTAATTCAGACGTACCCATATTCCCCATCCCGACAGACTATGTTTAAAAACATACGCTGGGTGATAAATTTTATCGCCCGTGACTTGGGTTGTTTCCCAAAGTTGGCAAATTAATCTCTCAAAAACGACTGCTATAATTTTCTACAATCGCTAAATTCGACCACTGTTCAGTATTTGCTACGAGCGTAAACCTACGTGTATGGATGTACAGCATTCTGCTTCGATAGTGTTTAGTCACCATGAAACTATTTTTACAAATTTAATAAGATTATTCCTAAAGCAGCGCAACTCTACCCCCGAACCATTAGCACACACAATGTAAGTGAGAGGCAATTTTAAATACAATGTGACATAGATCACAAAAATAAAAAATAATTAAGCCAAATACCCCCAAATACGCTCACTTATTGACCGCCATTTTGTACACAAAACAACCATAGGTAAAAAAACGTCTTAAAAACAATGTTTATCCGCCAAAAAATTATCTTTTTTAGATCAATTCGAACAAAAGCATCACCAAACCAAAATAACAGAACAAAAATCTGCATATAGGCAACAAACTCAGTATAAATAACCATTTGAGTTACTAAAAAATATCCAAGCTGAAAAATAACCAGTGTAAACTATAAGGTTATTAGCTATCGGATTTGACTTAAGCCCCCAGCCTGAGGCTGTTTTAATTTTCAACATCAGGTGATTATGGCTTATCAATGATTCGCGGGCGTAGTGAACAAGCTCACAGACGTAACGATATGTTTCCGTATTAGCACGATGCAAGAATACTTTTTTTGCGTTAAATTCCGCCAAAACGATATATCGGCAGCACGCCATAAAACTTTAATGCTTTTTATTTCTTTTTTGTCGTCGTGATAATTTCCCCTCATCCCCAGATGATTATTTACATGGCTTACGATTTCATCCCCTTATGGTCATAAAATAAAACGCAGTTTTGTTTTACTCTTCATATTTCTCCATCGAGAAAAACGGCGTTTTAACGTCAGCGGCGGCGAAAAACACCACCCAATGCCGCGGCCGGGTGAAAAAATCACTGCAGAATGAGGCCTGGCACGGCAGCGCGTGCTTGTGCACAGCAGCGACGACGACGCGTCTGCCGTCAGCCGCCCTGAGACTTTCCCTATTTCTCCATTTATCAGCAGGATGAGATTGCTGACGGCGCACGGGCATATTATGATTTATCAAAGCGCCGCTACGGGCGGCGTGACATCATTACCCAGTGCAATTTATCTACTTGAAATGATTTTTGTCAGGTCGTACATCGCTACCTCGACGGCGTCGCCGTGAGCCGCCGATGTGTTATTCACCCGGCTTTAACTATTAACAGGCTATATTTTAATCATGACCGATACGCTCGAATATCTGCTGACATTCCGTAAATGCTCCTCTTTGGACAGCCTGGAGAAGGTGTACGACAAACTGAACTACTCCATTGAAAATGATACAGAAATGAGCAATATGTACCGCGCTGCCGACCACCGTCGCGCTGAGCTGGTTGCCGGTAAACTGTTCGATCTGGGCAAGGTGCCGAAAACGCTGTGGACGCAGGTGCTTTAATTCAGTGAAATTACGTGCGGCAACGGTTTTATCTTTTATTGCTATATAACCGGTGCAAATTCAGCTTTTATTGCCGCGCGTGATGCGAAACACATTTATTCCACCCGCCAGGTTCTACCCTTTATCCGACGCAAGACTTCCACCAAGGCCACCGATGCGGCAGCCTGAAACACGATGGATACAACAAGGAGTAGGATATGGGGTATCAAAACGTTCTGGTCACCGTTGCCGTTGCCCCTGACAGCCACCGTCTGGTGGAAAAGGCCGTCTCCATCGTCCGCCCTTACAGCGGCAGCATCACCTTGCTGAGCACGCTCGCCAACCCGGAAATGTACAATAATTTCGCCGGGCCAATGCTGGGCGATTTACGCACGTTGATGGAGGAGGAAACCCGGCTGTTTATGGAGGAACTGCGTCAACGCGCCGGTTACCCGATCGCCGATACGTTGATCGTGCACGGCGAGCTGGGTGATAGCCTGGAATACGCCAGCCGCCGTCAGCCGTTCGACCTGCTGCTCTGCGGCAACCATCGCGACGGCATGATGAATAAGGTCTCCTGTTCCGCCGCCCGCTTTATCAATATCAGCCATATCGACGTGCTGATCGTTCCGCTCTAAGGCTAAGCACATTCGGTAACGTTGCCTTGCCGCCCCTGGACTAGGCTTAACGAATCTTGTTTGTCGCAACGCAAAGGAGCTTTCGATGTCCCCTTCTCAACAGAACCGCCGCTTCCTGCTGGCTTCGCGTCCGCACGGCGAACCGACGGCGGCCAACTTCCGTCTCGATACCGTCCCCGCACCGCAGCCCGCCGCCGGGCAGCTGGTGCTGCGCACTGTTTATCTGTCGCTGGATCCTTATATGCGCGGGCGCATGAGCGATGCCCCCTCCTACGCGCCGCCGGTGGAGATCGGTCAGGTCATGGTGGGCGGTACGGTATCGCGCGTGGCGGCTTCACAGCATCCCGATTTCAACGTCGGCGATTGGGTGTTGGGTTATGACGGCTGGCAGGATTACGCCCTGTCTGACGGCAGCGGCCTGCGCAACCTAGGCCCGCACCTGCCGCATCCTTCCCGCCTGCTGGGCGTGCTGGGCAGGCCGGGATTTACCGCTTACATGGGGTTGCTCGACATCGGCCAACCGCAGGCAGGTGAAACGCTGGTGGTCGCCGCCGCCAGCGGTGCGGTCGGTTCGGTGGTCGGCCAAATCGGGAAGCTGAAAGGCTGCCGCGTCGTCGGCGTCGCCGGCGGTGCGGAAAAATGCCGCTATGTGGTGGAAGAGTTGGGTTTCGACGCCTGTCTCGATCACCGCGCCCCTGACTTTGCCGAACAGCTGGCGGCCGCCTGCCCAAAAGGCATCGACATCTATTACGAAAACGTCGGTGGGGCGGTGTTCGACGCCGTGCTGCCGCTGTTGAACACCAAAGCACGCATTCCGGTGTGCGGCATCATCGCCCATTACAATGCCACCGGATTACCTGCGGGGCCGGACCGCTTGCCCCTGCTGGAAGGGCTGATCCTGCGCAAACGCATCCGCATGCAGGGCTTTATCATCTTCGACGACTACGGCTCACGCTTTGACGAATTCTTGCAACAAATGAGCAGTTGGGTCGAACAGGGGAAAATCAAGTTCCGCGAGGACATCGTTGATGGGCTGGAGCAGGCGCCGCAGGCGTTTATCGGCCTGCTGCAGGGCAAAAACTTCGGCAAACTGGTGATCCGCGTCGCCGACGAATAACCCGTAGCAGGGCGTGGTACACCACGCCCTGCTTTTAATGTACGGCGCCGTCGCCGAATCGCACATCTTCCTCTACCGTCAGCGTCACCTGTACGACCGTGCGCACCGCTTCCACCATCGTCGCCAGCGCCATGCTCGGCTTGCCCGGATGGGACGCCGCCAGTTCATGACTGTACGGAATATGTACGAATCCCCCCCTGACACTCACGTGCTGCGTCTCCAGATAGTGCCGCAGACCGTAAAAAATATGGTTGCAGTTATAGGTACCTGCCGTATAAGAGACCGCCGCCGGGATCCCCTGTCGGCGCAGCTGCTGCACTGCGGCCTTCACCGGCAACGTGCTAAAATACCCTACCGGCCCGCCCGCCACCACCGGTACGTCGATCGGCTGTTTACCGGCATTGTCGGGAATGCGGGCATCGATCAGATTGATGGCCACCCGTTCCAGCGAAATCTCGGCCCGGCCGCCGGCCAGGCCCAGACAAATCACCGCCAGCGGCTGCAGCGCCTCAATCGCCGCGATCAATTGCTGATTGGCCACGCCCAATACGCAGGGCAGCTCGAGCACCGCGATCTCCGCGCCGGCAATATGTTCACCGGCCAGCGCCTGCGCAATTTGCCAGGAAGGATTCACCGCATCGCCATCGAACGGCTCAATGCCGGTGACCAAGACTTTGTTCATCATTTCCCCTGATTGAAGGCTAAATTTGTGTGCTTTCAGCCTAAAGAACACAGTATGATTCTGGAAATGGATTATCTGTATATAGAGTATTCATAAAATGAATTTAGCCAGCGTCGATCTCAACTTGCTGGTGGTGTTTGAGGCGTTGTATCAGACGCGCAACGTCACCGCCGCAGGCCGGCGTCTAAACCGCGCTCAGCCCTCCGTCAGCAATGCATTGGCGCGGCTGCGCATTCTTCTCAACGATCCCCTGTTTGTGCGCAGCGGCGGCGGCATGTCACCCACGCCGCGCGCCCACCAATTGATGCCGCAAATACAGCAGGTGCTTGAACAGATCCATCTGGCGTTGGCCCCCCCTGCCCGTTTCGATCCGGCCACCGCCGGGCAGCGGCGTTTTACGCTGGCGGCCGGCGACTATGCCGATATCTTGCTGCTGCCCACCCTCATCAGCCGGTTGCGTCAGACCGCCCCCGGCATCGATATTCGCGTTTCGCGTCTGGATCGCCACAATATTTATCGGCAACTGGATCGCGGCGAGGTGGATATCGCGCTGGGAGGGCACCTTTCCGGTGCGGAAAGCCACTATGTGCGCACGTTGTTTGAAGAGCACCTGGTGTGTATCGCCAGCCGTTCACACCCCCAGCTGGCGGATGGCCGCTGGGATCTGGCACGCTACCTCAGCCTGCCGCATGGGCTGTACGCGCCGGCAGACGACGGCTCTGCCAGAGGGTTGGTCGATCGGCGTCTGGCGGAAATCGGCGGTCAGCGGCGCGTCGCCGTGACCTTTTCACATATTGCCGCTCTGCCGGCCGTGGTCGCCGACAGCGATCTGATCGCCACGCTGGCCGCCAGCGCGGCCCGGCATTTTTCCGATCCGCAACGCGTACGCATTCTCCCGCTGCCTGACGAGTTGGCCATCGCGCCTTTCCCCATTGAGCTGATCGCCGGCCGGCAGGCGCAACGCGACCCGGCGTTAATCTGGCTCTGCGAGCTGGTAGGTCAACTCTCCTTCGACTCCTCTCCACGTTAACGACGGTATTCGCTGCATTTTCAACCGTTCAAACGCATGTTCCCAGGCCCGTCGGTGGGCCCTGGGACGCCCACCA
The DNA here is from genome assembly GCF_051803255.1 of Serratia bockelmannii. Taxonomy (NCBI): domain Bacteria; kingdom Pseudomonadati; phylum Pseudomonadota; class Gammaproteobacteria; order Enterobacterales; family Yersiniaceae; genus Serratia; species Serratia bockelmannii. The sequence goes on from NZ_CP196512.1 coordinate 3,091,033, forward strand.
AATAGGAATCATCCGAATTAACATTCGCCAAATTTATATATTTGATCATCTTTAACTGGCAAATGGTAAGGATAAAAAACAGTCAGCGACTTTTTTTACGTAAAAAAAGAGTTGTTTTATAAGCACGTTGACTTATGTGTTACACATTTATTCTTTGGTATTACCAATTTCCCAATAATTTGAGATAAAAAATGATCTGCTCGCATCTATATGTTTTAGATAATAAAAAATAAGATCGTGAGCAAGTTAACGAATTGAGCATTGATCCACAAGGCTATTTTGCAAATGCAGAGCTCTATTGTAGACTGCACAAATCGTGCCTTTGTGTAAACTTTGTTAAATCTTTCGTCAGTTCCTGTCTCTATTCGTGACAGATACGCCATCGGGATCGCGCGTCAATTCTCGTGCGGTAGCTATGCCTAAAGCGGGGAATAGTATGGATCGTCTTATCATTGCGCACACGCCCTTGCCCTCCCATCAGCTGTTGTTCAGAAGCCTTTCCGGCGAGGAAAAACTGGCCGGATTGTTCGAGTTCGACGTCGAGTTGCTCAGCCCCGACAATCGGCTCGATCTGAAAGCGCTGCTGGGACAAAAAATCACGCTGGAGCTGCGGGGCAATCCGTTGGCACCGCGTTATCTCAACGGCAATATCACGCGCATGACCCTCTCCGGCCGAGAAGCTGGCGGCAACCGTTACTATATCTACCGCGCCGTGCTGCGCCCCACGCTGTGGTATCTGACGCAAAACCGCGATTTTCGCATCCACCAGGAAAAAACCGTTCCCGACATCCTGACTCAAGTGCTGGGGCAGTATCAGGTGAAAATCGATAACCGCCTGAGTTACGACTACCGCATCTGGGGATACTGCGTGCAGTATCAGGAGAGCGATTTCGATTTCATCAGCCGTCTGATGGAACACGAAGGCATCTATTATTATTTCACGCACCAGCAAGACGGCCATACGCTGGTGCTGGCTGACGCGCCGGCGGCCCATCAGGAACTCGCCGGCTACGCCAGCATTCCCTACCAGCTCGCGGAAGGTGGCCTGGTGGAAAACAAGGACAGCATCAATAGCTGGAGCGTTTCTGACGCCATCACGCCCAGCCTCTATAGCCTGGATGACTACGATTTTCGTAAGCCGCGCGCGCGGTTGCTGGAGGCCCGGCAGAATCCCGCCTCGTTCGCGCAGGACAAAGCCGAGGTGTTCGACTGGCCCGGTCGCTATACCGATCACGCCCACGGCCAGTTTTACGTCAAGGTTCGCCAACAGGAGTTCGAAGCGCAGCACGAGCAGATGAGCGGCGAAGGCAATTCGCAGGGCATTGCGCCCGGCTACCGTTTTCAACTGACCCAGGCGCCGCGTATGGAAGACAACCGCGCCTACCTGGTGGTCAACGCGCAGTACTTCATGCAGGAAAACAGCTACGCCAGCAACGATAATGATGTTGGCGAGCAGCGAACCGAATTTCAGGTCGTTCCGGCGGACATCAATTGGCGCCCGGCGCGCACCACGCCTTGGCCGAAAACCCACGGCCCGCAAACTGCCGAAGTAGTGGGCCCGGAAGGCGAAAGCATCTGGACCGATAAATATGGCCGGGTGAAACTCAAATTCCGTTGGGATCGCCACGGCAGCGGCAATGAAACCAGTTCCTGTTGGGTGCGCGTCTCGAGCGCCTGGGCCGGCTGGAAATACGGTGGGATCCAGATCCCGCGCGTGGGTGAGGAAGTGGTGGTCGACTTTATCAACGGCGATCCGGATCGCCCTATCATCACCGGCCGCGTTTACAACGAAGACAGCATGCCGCCGTGGGATCTGCCCGGCGACGCCACTAAAATGGGCTTTATGAGCCGCAGTAAAGGCGGCGGCGCCGACAACGCCAGCTTCCTGTTCCTGGAAGACTCGCCCGGCAACGAATCGTTCGACATGCATGCCGAACGCAACATGAACATGACGGTGGAAAACGACAAGAACGTCAATATTGACGGCAGTCGCACCACCACCATCGGGCGCCAGCAGGACGACACCGTCACCGGCGACGCCACGTTCCTGTACAAAGCGAAACGCACGACGACCGTCAATGGGCTGGACACCGCCAACCTGAACGCTCACCAGACGGTGAACATCAAAGGCGGCCGCGACCTGACGATTATCGACGGCGGCGATAAAATCGACATCACCGGCAATCAGTCTTTCAAGCTTGACGGCGCGCAGACGCAAAACATTACGCAAACCCAGCATGTCACGGTGAAAGGCAACCAGACCCTCGACATTACCGAAGGGCAACAGACCAGCACCATCAAGCAGGGGCAGACCGTCAACATCACCGCCGGCGGTCAGCACACCACCATTACTGCCGGCGGGCAAGTCCTGACGATTGAAGCGGGCGGCCAGACCGCTACCGTGACCGGGGATGTCACCGAAACCTATAATAATAACCAGAACACGACGATCACCGGCACGCTGACCATCAAGGCGAAAACCATTGATATCACCAGTGCGGACGGCGTCTCGGTACAAACGCCGAACTGGAAAGATAACTGCCACGGCTGGAAATGGGTGGCGACCGGGGCCAATTTTGCCTTCTACGGCTCCAATCTTTCGTTGACGGCGACCAGCCTTAAACACACGATGTTGGATATCTCGCATAACCCACTGTCGATCAGCAAAACCAATTTCAAGCTCAGTAATGATCCCATGACGTTCACTCAGCTTGGCGCGCTGGTCACCAACGGCGCCTTACGGCTGAGCACCAAGGCGCTGGCGATCTTCTTGTAAAGGGACTCCCATGTCGAAGGCCAAAAATGTTTTCACCGTTATCGGGTTGATTTTATTGGCTCCCATCCTCAGTCTGGTGGGCTTTTTCAAATTCATCACGGTCGATATCTGGGGTTATTTCAAACATATCGGTTCTTCCCTCAGCGTGATGGAGAACGGTATTTCCGCCTCTGGGCAAATCGTCAGCATTCGCCAGACCAACCTGTGGGACGGAAATCGGCCGGTCTGCGAAGTCGAAGTCAAGTACATCGCCCAAGACGGAAAAAACCATACGGCCGTGGCGAAAGGCCCGATCAGCGTCGTGGATCTGCCGCGTTATCAACCGGGCCATTTCACCGCGATAAAGTACGATCCGAAGAACCCCAAAAAAGCGGTGATCGAAGAGCTTTCCCGGCTTTGAGCGAAAAGGATCCCTTCAATTACGCGATCCGATTTCAACGTTCTGCAAACGGCTTATCGTTCATCAGTTCGCTAAATCACCTTGCATAAGGAAGTGTCACGATGGGCGCGTTCATTGCCTTTTCGACGCAGGACAGCCTCTGGGGACAGATCCTGTTTACCGTCTTTGGCATCCTGGTCGGCTGCGTATTGCTCGCTGCGATCGGCAAAACCTTTTTGTCGGCAAGCCGAGCGGCCGCCTTACCCATGCGGTTGCTGATCTTTGTCGCGCTGATGCTGGCGCTCCTGAAATACAATCAGCAGGTGATGTCTGCGGTGAATGCTCCCGCAGAGCTGATCGGGTTCCTGATTTTGCCCGGTTTTTTGATGCGTTACCTCGGTGCGGCGACACCCGGCAGACTGACGCTGGCGATAGAGCTGCCCTGTTTTGCGGCGCTCGTCGCGCTGCTGGTTCTGAGCACCGCCGGCGTCGGATTTTTTGCGCCCTATCACCTGGAGAGCACCGGCCAATTTACCGCCAAGGCGATCGCCGCGTCATTGTCCGTCGCCGCCGTGCTGCTGGCTCGCGGAATAAACGGGAAGGACAACGCACTGTCCTCTTGATCATCCATTTCGAAGTGGGACTCTCCCCGCATTAGCGATCGGCGCTGAACGCCGCATCGTTTTCTTCATCTGTTGTGACATAGCCTGATATCTATTAAACCGAAAAACGGATTGTTTTTGAGCAAGCAGCCTGGCTGCCAGCTGATATCCACAGGAAGCTTTACACACACAATGAAAGTCGTAAAACCTCTGCGCCTCAGCGCGCTTCATCGCCCCTTCTCTTGGCAAGGGCAAAATCATCTGGGCGTTTCCGTTTTGGCCTTGGCCGACATGGGGGCCTCCCCGCGTCTGCGCCCCGAACCGGAGCTGTGGCAGTTGGCCGCCGACGAACTTACGTTAAGTGGCGGCGTGCTCGATCTGGCTATCCCAAAAGCCTGTGCGGAGTTTCTCGCCACTGGCAACGCCTACACCCACCATCAACAAGACAAAACCGCCTGCGCCGTGAAGATCCAGTTTGATTCGCTGGAGAAAACGCTGGTGGTTTTCGGCGATCGCCATTGGATCAACGATCGTCCCTCCACGCCTCTTCCCTTTGCAGAAATGCGTCTGGACTGGCGCCGGGCTTACGGCGGCACCCAGTTCGCCGATAATCCGCACGGCATCGGCGCCACTCCCGAAACATTTCCGCAGGGCCGCATCCATCGCCTACCCAATGTTGAACCGCTGCAGGGACGCCTTGCGTCTCCTCGGCAAAGTGCCCTGCCGGCAAGCTTTGACGCGCTGGATATCACCTGGCCGCGTCGCTTCTCCCGCATCGGTAAAAACTACGACGCCGACTGGTTGAAGCACGGCTTTCCCGGCTTCGCCAACGATATCGACTGGCGCCTGTTCAACATGGCGGAAAGCGATCAGCAGTTTCCTCAACGTGATAGCTTGCCGCCGCGGGCTGCCTATCGGATTTGGAATATGCACCCTTCAGAACCGGTGCAGCAAGGGCATTTACCGCCGTGGCGCGCGCGCTGCTTCATCAACCGACTGCGCGGCGGTGAAACGCATTTCGAAGAGATCGCGATGCGCCATACCACCGTCTGGTTCTTCCCGCATCGGGAACAGATGCTGTTGATCTATCAGGGTAGCGCGCGCATCAATGAGGACGATGCCGCCGACGTGATGCAACTGATGCCGGCCCTGGAAACCGAAGGGGAGCCCCGTTCCACCGCGCATTATCGGCAGGTGTTGGCCCAGCGGCTGGATAAAGAACAGGGTGCTTTGCACGCTTTTCGCGAACAAGAATTGCTGCCGGAGGCGTGCATCGGTGCCTGGCTGGATACGGAAACGCCGACGCAGCAAAGCCCAATGGCGGAAAATATCGCCGCCTACGAGCACCAGCAGCGCGAAGAGCATCGCCAGCGCCTGCTGCGTGAAGGCCAGGACATCGATGAACTGTTCCCGCTACCGTCGCAAGAAGCGCCGCCGAAGCTGGACCAACTCGCCGAATTCGTCGAGCGTCTGGAAAGCCAGGCCGAGGTGCAGTATCAGGACATGCTCAAGCTGGCGCACGCCGAGGGTATCGACCCGCTTAACCCCGGAGGGGATCACGTGTCGCCCTCCGGTGCGGAAAGCTACCAGCAGCAGCGCGATCTGCTGTTCCAGGAGGCGCGCCAGCATCCCGACGCGTTCAGCGAGAAGCAGCTGGGGGAAAGCGAGCGCGCGCTGCACCAAATGTATTTAATGTCAGCGCAGGCGCAAAGCCCTGCACTGCGCTTAAGTGGCGATCTGGCGCAAATCATTCGCCAACGCGTCGCCGCCGCCATGCTGCGCGATAAAGATCTCAGCGGCCTTGATCTCACCGGCGCCGATCTGTCCGGCATGGATCTCTGCCAGGCTAACTTACGCGGCGCTTTATTGGAAAACGCCAATCTACGCCAAACCCGACTGGTGGGTTGCGATCTTCGCGAGGCGATGTTGGCGCGCGCCGATCTCAGCGGCGCCGTCTTGCAGCAGGCCGATCTGAGCCACGCCTCTTTGGCCCTGGCGAAATGCGAAGCGACAGATTTCGGCGGCGCGCAGCTGCATGAGACTAATATTCAGCAAACGTTGTTTCAACGCTGCGATTTCACGATGGCGTCATTACGCGATTTGCTGGGATACGAAACCTTGCTCGGACAATGTGATTTCAGCCGCGCCACGCTGGCCAACATGACGTTGATGGAACTGCAGCTGGAGCAGCTAACATTCAGCCACGCCCGGCTCGACAAAGTCAGCTTCGTCAAATGCCGGCTGCTGGCGGTGAACTTCAGTCAGGCGCGGCTGGAAAGCTGCGCCTGGGTTGATACCGAGACGCAAAGCCTCAGCTTCCGCGCCGCGCGCCTCACCGCCTGCGCCTTCGCAGCGAAGACACTGTTGCCGCAGGCGGATTTCAGCGACGCGACGCTAAACCAGTGCAATTTACGCCAGATGCCGTTGCAGCGGGCCAATTTTAGCCGGGCGCGTCTCAATAATTGCGATCTGTCGGAAACCCGATTGAACGAGGCCGATTTCCGCCAGGCCAACGGCAGTGGCAGCCTGTTCATCCGCAGCGATTTGTCTCGCGCCAGCCTGCGCGATGCCAATTTCATTGCGGCTATCCTGCAAAAATGCGTGCTGTCAGGCGCCGACCTGCAGGGCGCCAATCTGTTCCGGGCTGACCTGTCGCAGTCGCAAGTGGATCAGGCAACCCGGCTCGAGAGCGCCTATACCGCCAGGGTGAAAACATTGCCTCGCCACAACGGGAAGGAAGTATGACCTCAAAACCAGAGCAGATACGCCAGCGCGTAAAACGCGGCGAGCCGATCGCCGGAGAGGACTTGCACGGCCTGTCATTCGCCGGTCTGGATTTGGCCGGCGGCATGTTCAACGAACTGAACCTGAACGGCGTGAACTTCTCTGACTGCGATCTGCGCGACAGCGTTTTCAGCGATTGCCAGCTCGAACACGCACAATTTACGCGGGCGGATCTGAAGCAAACGGCCTTCAATCAGTGCGCCATGTCGGCCAGCCGCTTCAGCGAGAGCCATATCGAACTGACGATGTTCAACGATTGTCGGCTTGAACAGAGCGACTTCAGCCGGCTGTCGCTCAACCAAAGTCACTGGATGTCGTGCCAATTGGCCGGCGCGAATTTTTCCGCCACTCAGCACGATCGCACTACCTTTTACGAAAGCCCGCTCGACGGCGCCATGTTGAATCAGGCGCGCTTATGCCTTGTCACGTTCTTTCGATTAAATCTCTGTAAAACGCAGTTTGAAGGCGTGAACTTCGACCGCGTCACGTTTTTCGAATGTGACCACCGCGGCAAAAGTTACGCCGGGCAGAGCCTGATCGCCTGCCAGTTTACCGATAACCAATTGGACGACGTCGACTTCAGCCAGGCGACGCTGCGCCAGAGCAATTTCAAGGGCGCTTCGCTGCGGCGCGCCAACCTGACCAGCGTACAGGCGCAGCAGTCGCTGTGGCTGGAGGCCAATCTGACTCAGGCGCAGTGTCGCGGCGGGCAGTTCGATCAGGCGATCTTCAGCGAAGCGACGTTGGATGCCGCCAACTTCAGCCAGGCGCGCCTGTATCAATGCGTATTTCAGCACAGCCGATCGGCGCGCTGTGATTTCAGCGACAGCGACCTGACCTACGCCGACTTCTGTTATGCCGACATTGGCGCCGCCGATTTCCGGCGCGCGCGCTTTATGCGCACCCGTATGCATCGCGCCCACCAGCAGCAAACGCGCTGGAGCGATCGCAGCGGGATCCTCGAGAGCGACGAAGAGCTGTACGCCGCCGAAACCTGGAGCGCACAGCGCCAGAGCCGAATCTGAATGCATTGACCACTTCACGAGGGGATCACCATGAGCGTTGCCAACACAACTCGCGCCGTCAACATCGCACCGCCCCAACAGGCCGCTGGCCAGGTCGTCAACCTGTTGCCGGACGGCAGTCTGGTGGTGGAATGTGAAGGTCGTGGCTGGCATTGTCGCCGGGCGGCGAGCTGCCTGCTGACGCCGGCCCTCGGCGATAACGTGCTGGTCGCCGGCTGCGGCCACCAGCTGTGGGCGATCGCCGTCCTCGAGCGGGCAGAGCCGCAAAGCACGGCGCGGCTCTGCGTCGCAGGCGATCTGCAGATTGAAACGCCGAACGGCTCGCTGTCGTTGCACAGCGCGCAGGCGCTGAAACTGAGCGGCGACGCCATGACGCTGCAGGCGAACAGCGGCGACTGCCACGTCGACAAGATGAAATACAGCGGCGAAGAGCTGTCGGCCTTCGTCAGCATCAGCCGTTTGGTCGGTAAACGCTGCGAGTCGCTGTGGCATTCGGTCAGCCAGATCAGCCATTCGCTGTTCCGCAAAGTGCGCCAAACCGAGCACGTGCGCGCCGGGCAGCTGGATTATCAGGCGGAAGATTACGCCCGCATTCATGCCCGCAACACGCTCATTACCTCAAAAGACATCACCAAGCTGGATTCGGAACAAATCCACGTCGGATAACCTGCGGAGGCCTTTTATGTTTGCCAACAGCCAAATGATCGGCGTGGACCTGGCGTTTCCCGACGTCTGTCTGACGCCAAGCCCGGCGCCGGTGCCCGTACCCTACCCGGATATCGCCCTCGCGCCGACCGCCATCCCGAACGCGTTCAACATTCTGTTCGTCGGTACCCCGGCGCACAACATGGCGACGGTAACGCCCCTGACCAACGGCGACAACCCCGGCGTAGCCACCGGTGTCGCTTCCGGGACGGTGATGGGGCCATCCCGCCACCTGACCGGCGCCTTTACCGTGTTGCTCAAAGGCACTCCGGCCACCCGGCTGACCAGCCTCAGCCTGCAGAATTCCACCAACGCGCTCGGCATGCGCATCGTGCCGAGCCAATTAAAAGTGTTGCTGCTTGCGCCCTGATGACGGCGCCTTATTACACAGCCATTCAATCAAGAAAAAGAGGACATTGTGAAAACACGGATTACCCTGACGCTGCTGACCGCTCTGACGCTTGCCGGTTGTTCCACCCCGCCGCCACCGCCGCCGGCGCTCAATAACGACGCCCTCATCAGCAGTGAAGTCAACGGCGTCACCCTGCAGCACCGCGCCGCGGTAAGCGCGCCGAAACAGTTCAAGCCGATCGGTGAGGAGTACCGCAGCCTGTATGCCGCCAGCATCATGAGTAGCCCGAATTATACCGGCACCGCCGTCGGCAGCCTGGACAACGCCGCCGCGTTCTACGCGCTGGGCGAAGTGGAAAACAACTGGCTGGCGATCTCCGCCATCCGCGGGGGCGATCTGATGGGGTATATTCAGGCCAACGCCGGCGTGCCGGAAGCGCGCTACAAATCAACGCTGCGCAAAGATCTGCCGCGTCGCGCGCGCGCAGCCAAACAGGACTGCGTCAAAGTCGGCGGCGACAGCAAGGCGTGTAAAAACGCCGGCTCAGCCACCTGGATCCTCCAGTAGTCAGCACGCCTGCGGGCGACGAGATTCCTATGATGACGACCCCTATCGCTTCCCGCTGGTGCGGGATGCTGTTTCTGCTGCTGGGCACGCTGGCGCTCGGCGGCTGCATGTCTTCCGCCAAAAGCGTGCCGTCGCGTTACAGTCTGGTGTTTGATGCTGACCGCCAGGTCAACGCCGCCGCCGGCGCGCAACCGGCGCCGATCAAAATTCGCGTGCTGCTGCTGCGCTCGGATGCGGAATTCATGGATGCCGACTTCTTCAGTCTGCAAAACGACGCCAAAAGCGTGCTCGGCAACAGCCTGCTGGACAGCGATCAGTTCTTCCTGACGCCGGGCCAGACCGGCAAGAAGCTCGGTGGGCAAAGCGCATTGGACGCACGTTACATCGGCGTGATCGCCGAATATCAAAATCTGGACGGCAAGACCTGGCGCATGTCACTGCCGCTGCCGGAACCTACCGAAACCAATTTCTACAAGGTATGGCAATTCTCGCCGGATGAGCTGGAAGCGCATATCGTCGCGGGCGTGAGTGGCCTGCGCCCCGTAAAAAAGGTCGACTGACCTACCGCTGCGCTGAAGCGAAGTAACTATAGGTGTGATGATGAAAGATGCTCATAAGGTTGTCTGGACTGAGGGGATGTTTTTGCGCCCTCACCATTTCCAGCAGGCGGAAAACTATCTCGAAGGCTATATGCGCAACTGGGGCCAGGCCCACAGCGGCTGTTTCTGGGGGTTCCTCACCCTGGATCTGGACCAAACGCTGCTGCGCCAGGGCAAGATTGCGCTCAACGCCGCCAGCGGCATCATGCCGGACGGCACGCCGTTTCGCTTCTCCGGCGCCCAGCAGGCGCCCGCGCCGCTGACCATCGCTGAAAACAAGACCGGTGAAAACGTGGTGCTGGCTCTGCCGACCTACCGCGCGGGGCGTGAAGACGTGATCTTTCAGGAAAGCCCGGAGGCGCTGGCGCGCTATCTGGCTTATGAGAACGAAGTCGACGATCTCAACGCCGTCTCGGTGGGCAGCGCGGCCTTGCAGTTCGGTCGCCTGCGCCTGCGGCTGATGCTGGAGAGTGAGCTCAACGCCGAATGGACGGCGCTCGGCGTTACCCGCGTGCTGGAAAAGCGCGGCGACAACAGCCTGCGTCTCGATACCACGCAGATCCCGCCGATGCTGAACTGCCAGGGCAACCCGGTACTGAAAACCTTCATCAACGATCTGCAGGGCCTGCTGCAACAGCGCAGCCAGCAGATGAGCCAGCGCCTGCTGCAGCCGGGCCGCGGCGGCAGTTCCGAAATGGTCGATTTCATGCTGCTGCAGCTGATCAATCGCCATCTTGGCCAGGTGAGCCACGCCTACCACCTCGACCATCTGCACCCGGAGCGCCTGTTCGCCGATTGGCTGCAGTTCGCCACCGAGCTCGCCAGCTTCTCGGCGCAGCGCACCCCGGAAGGCCGCCTGCCGGTGTATGACCACGACAACCTGGCGCTGTGCTTCGGCAAGCTGATGCTGCTGCTGCGTCAGGGGCTGTCGGTGGTGCTGGAAGACAACGCCATTCAGCTGACGCTGGTCGAACGCTCCCACGGGCTGAACGTCGCCACCGTGCAGGACGCCAAAATGATGCGCGATTTTGGCTTCGTGCTGGCAGTGCGCGCCGACGTGGCCGCCGAGGTGTTGCTGACCCATTTCCCGGCGCAGATGAAGATCGCCCCGGTCACGCGCATCCGCGATCTGGTGCAGCTGCAGCTGCCGGGCATCGGTCTGCGCACCATGCCCGCTGCGCCGCGCCAGATCCCCTATCACGCCGGCTACACCTACTTCGAGCTGGAAAAAGGCGGCGACCTGTGGAAACAGATGGAAAAATCCAGCGCCTTCGCCCTGCACCTGGCCGGCGAATTCCCGGGGCTGGACATGGAATTTTGGGCGATTCGCAGCCATACGGACCGGTAACCTATGACTCAGGAAAATAGCATGGCGCCGGCGGCCAACCCGCTGGTAGACGCCGCCAACCCGCTGCTGAACGCCATTTCGCAGATCCGCCAATCGGCCACGCACGCCAACCCGGCGCAGCTGCGCCAACAGCTGATTGACGAAATGCGCCGCTTCGAGATCCGCGGCCAACGCGCCAACCTGCCTTACGAGGTGATCATCGGCGCGCGTTATTGTCTGTGCACCGCGCTGGATGAAGCGGCGGCGCTGACCCCGTGGGGCAGCAACAGCGTGTGGTCCGGCAGCGGGCTGCTGGTGACTTTCCATAACGAAACCTGGGGCGGCGAGAAGTTTTTCCAGCTGCTGGCCAAGCTGTCGCAAAGCCCGCGCGAGCACATCAACCTGCTGGAACTGATCAATTATTGCCTGCTGTTGGGCTTTGAAGGCCGCTACCGGGTGATGGAAAACGGCCGCTCACAGCTGGAAACCATGAAGCAGCGCCTGCTGCAGCTGATCCGATCGGTGCGTGGCGGCTATGCCCCGCCGCTGTCGCCTCATGCGCTGGACCTGCCGGTACAGCAGAAACTGTGGCGCCCGCTGGTGCCGCTGTGGGCCTGCGTGGCGTTGACCGGCTTCCTGGCTTCGCTGCTGTTCATCGCCCTCAACTGGCGACTGGGCGACAACACCAGCCCGGTGCTGGCGGCGATTTACCAAACCAATCTGCCGCAGGTGGCGATCGGTAACCCGGCGCCGGCCGCGCCGCCGACGCTGAGCCTGAAAAGTTTCCTGCGTAAAGAGATCGCCGAGGGGTTGGTGGTGGTGCGCGACGAAGCGCAGCAAAGCGTGGTGATCCTCAAAGGTGACGGGCTGTTCGACTCTGCCGCCACCACGGTACGCGCCAACTATATTCCGGTCATCGACCGCATCGCCGCCGCCATGAACGGCGTCAGCGGCAAGATCCTGGTCACCGGCTACAGCGACAACGTGCCGATCCGCAGCGCCCGTTTCGCCTCCAACTGGGAGCTGTCGCTGGCGCGCGCCGAAGCGGTCAGCGCCCGCTTGCAAAAACACCTCGCCAACCCGCAGCGGGTCAAGGCCGAGGGCCGCGGCGAGAGCAACCCCGTCGCGCCGAACGATAACAAAGTGAACCGCGCGTTGAACCGCCGGGTAGAAATTACGCTGTTGGTCGCCCCTGAAAACACCCAGGCGGAAATCAACGGCTTGCCGCAAGGAACCGGAAAGTAATGCTCAGTACGTTATTCTCCATCATCACCAGCCGCCTGCTGTGGGGCTTTGTCGGCATCACCGCGCTGGCGTTCATCATCTGGACGATCGGCCCGCTGGTGGCCATCGGCGACTATCGCCCGCTGGAGCCGGAACTCAACCGCCAGATCGCCATCGGCGTGATTTACCTGATCTGGTTCCTGTGCCGCCTGATCCCGCGCCTCTACAGTGCCTGGTTCAACAGCCGCCTGCTGAGCAATCTGCGCGCCGCCGAAGCGGTGCCGGCGGAAGACGGCAAGCCCGAGGTCAAACAAGACGATCAGTTGGCGCAGCGTTTCGACGAAGCGGCGCAGCTGCTGAAAAAGGCGCGCTTCGCACCGGGCCAGGGCGACGGTAAACATCGCTGGATGACCCGCTTCAGCCGTCAATATCTGTACCAGTTGCCGTGGTATGTGATCATCGGCGCGCCCGGCGCCGGCAAAACCACCGCGCTGGTCAACTCCGGCCTGCACTTCCCGCTGGCGGATCGCTTCGGCAAAGCCGCGCTGCGCGGCGTGGGCGGCACCCGCAACTGCGACTGGTGGTTTACCAACGACGCCGTGCTGCTCGACACCGCCGGCCGCTACACCACCCAGGAAAGCCAGCGCGAAGAAGACGCCGGTGAATGGCAAAGCTTCGTCGCGCTGCTGAAAAAATACCGCACCCGCCAGCCGATCAACGGCGTGATGGTGACCATCAGCGTCGCCGATCTGCTGAGCGACAGCGCCGAAGCACGCGCCGCCCAGGCCAGCGCGCTGCGCAAACGCCTGATTGAACTGCACGAACAGTTGGGCATTCACTTCCCGGTCTATGTGCTGGTGACCAAAACCGACCTGCTCAACGGCTTTATGGCCTACTTCGGCAGCTTCGATAAAGCGCAGCGCGACCAGATCTGGGGATTCACCTTCCCTTACGAGCGCTCACGGCAGCCGGACTTCAACCTGAACGCCGCCTTCGAACAACAATACGCCCTGCTGCAACAACGGCTGGATGCGGCGCTGCCGGATACGCTGCTGATGGAGCACGACGCGCGCCAACGCGCCGAAAGCTACCTGTTCCCGCAGGAGTTCGCCGCGCTGCGCCCGCTGCTCGGCCAATATCTGGAACAGGTGTTCGCCACCTCCAGTTTTGAAACCCGCTTTACCCCGCGCGGCATCTATTTCACCAGCGGCACGCAGGAAGGTCTGCCGTTTGACCGGGTGATGGGCGAACTGAACCGCTACCTGCAGCTGCCGACGGCCAACTCAGGGGTGCAGGCCAACGCGGCCTGGGACAGCGTGGGGCAGGAAACGCCGATCCCGGCAGCCAAAGGCCAGAGCTTCTTCCTGAAAGAGACGCTGGAATCGGTGGTCTTCCAGGAGTCCGGGCTGGCGGGCAGCAACCGCTGGTGGGAATACCGCAACCGCGCCCTGCACTGGGCAGGGTACATCGCGCTGGCGGTGATCCTGGCGGTGCTGGCGATGTTGTGGTTCACCAGCTACGGCAACAACAAGGCCTATCTGGCGGAAGTGGCCGCCAAGGTGCCCGGCGTCGAGCGACAGGGACAAAGCCTGACCCCGTTGGGCAACGGCGACATGTTCTCGCTGCTGCCGTTCCTCAACAGCCTGCTGCATCTGCCGGACAGCCAGAACTTTTCGCTGGACGATCCGCCGTTCACCTACCGCATGGGGCTGTTCCGCGGCGATCAGGTGGGCGACGCCGGCAATGCGTTGTACCAAAAAGCGCTGAAAGAGCTGCTGCTGCCGCAGGTGGCGCAACAGATCGCCACCACGCTGCGCAACGACAACCACGGCGACGCGGACTTCAGCTACGAAGCGCTGAAGGCCTATCAGATGCTGTATCTGCCAAAGCAGTACGACGGTAAATTCCTGCGCGCCTGGGTGATGCTCAACCTGCAACGCAACCTGCCGCAGGGCAGCACGCAGAAACAGCTGCAGCAGATCGAATGGCACCTCAGCCAACTGCTGGATGCGCAGATCCAGGCCTCGCCTTACGCCAAAGACGAACAGCTGGTGGCGCAGGCGCAGGCCGCACTCAATCGGGCGCCGCTGTCGCAGCGCGTCTATGGCCGCCTCAAGCGCCTGCTGCTGAAACAGACCGACATCAAGCCGGTCAGCCTGGTCGATTTGGCCGGCCCGCAGACCGAACTGGCGTTCAGCCGCAAAAGCGGCAAACCGGTCACCGACGGCGTACCGGGCCTGTTCACCTCACAAGGGTACTGGAAAGCGTTCAACGACAACATCGACCCGGTGACCGACACCTTGCGCAAGGAAGACGTCTGGGTGTTGAACAGCCAGACGCCGGAGCAGAAAAGCGCCGATCTGACCAAGACCATCCGCCAGCTGTACATGCAAGATTTCATCAGCGCCTGGGATGAGCTGCTGGGGGATATCCAACTGGCCAACATCGGCAACCTGACCCAGCGCATCAGCAGCGCGCGCCTGCTGTCCGGCAACCCGTCGCCAATGCGCAATCTGCTGGTCAACGTCAGCAAAAACGTCACCCTGCGCGACGAAAAAAACGACGCCGATTCGCGCTCGCTGCTGGCAAAAACCGAAGATAAGCTGAACCAAAATGCCAACCGCACGCTGGAAGCGCTGTTCACCAACCGACCGGCCAACGCCGACGGTGACGTGTCGGCCCAGCCGGAACAGCTGGTGATGGCGCACTTCGCGCCGCTGCTGGAGCTGGCGCAAAGCCAGGGCGAAGGCAATAAGGCGATCCCTTTCGACAGCGTGCTGAAACAGGTCGATGAACTGTACAGTTACCTGACGGCGGTGCAGGGCGCGGCCAACAGCGGCATGTCGGCGCCGCCGAGCGACATTATCCCGCGTCTGCAGGCCGAATCCGGCCGCTTGCCGGTGCCGTTCAAACAGATGCTGCTGTCGCTGGCGATCGGCGCCAGCAGCGATACCCAGCGCAAAGAGATGGAGAACGTGAAAAAGCGCATCAGCTTCGAGGTCGGTAGCTTCTGCCGCCAGGCGATCGCCGGCCGTTATCCGCTGGTGGCCCGGGCGCGGCAGGAAGTGACGCCGGACGATCTGGCGCGCATGTTCGCGCCGAACAGCGGGCTGATGGACAGCTTCTTCCGCGACAATCTGCAGGGCAAGGTCGATACCACCCGCGCCAACTGGCGTTTCACGCCCGGCGTGGACGGCAAGACGCTGCCCGGCGGCGAAGGCATCCTGCGGTCGTTCCAGCAGGCGCAGCGCATCCGCGACGCCTTTTTCGCCAACGGCACGGCGACGCCCTCCTACCGCGTGACCGTGCGGCCGGTGCGGATGGATAACGACATCCTCAACCTGACGCTGGATATCGACGGGCAGCTGTTCAAATACAGCCACGGCCCACAGGTACCGCTGGTGGTCAGTTGGCCGGGCACCCGCAATACCAACCAGGTGCATCTGCAGCTGGCGCTGGCCAACGGCACCACCGCCAGCCTGGTGACCAGCGGACCATGGGCGCTGAATCGCCTGGTCGACATGGCGCAATCGTCGGGCACCGGCGGCCTCGGCCGCCAGGCGACGTTCAATCTCGACGGCCACCGCGTCACGCTGGAGTTCACGCCCAACAGCATCCGCAATCCGTTCCAACTGCCGGCCTTCTCGTGCCCGTAGCCCCGAAAGGACATGACCATGAGCACTGATTCAAGCGCCCCGACGAGCATCGGCTGGTACGGCAAACTTCCTTCCGCCGGTGACTTCCTGCAACGCCGTTTGCCTGACCCGGTGGTCAACAACTGGGCCCACTGGTTCCATAACGGGCTGGTGAATTTACAGCGCGATGCACAGGGGCCGAACGGCCACCCGTTCAGCAACGCACCGGTGTGGAACTTCGTGATCCCCGCCACGCTCGGCAGCCCGTACGTGCAGATGGGTTGCCTGTTGCCGGCGCGCGATCGCGTCGGGCGGCGCTACCCCATCTGCGCACTGCGCCTGTTCAGCCTGCAAGAATGGCGCCCGCAACAGCTGAACATGGCGGCGAGCTGGTATCAACAGCTCGGCCATACCCTGCTGAACGGCGTGCGCAACGGTTTCTCCGCCGAGCAGATCGACCGCACGTTGCAGGCGATCCCGGCGCTGCCCAGCCCACCGGCGGAAGCGGATTCCGAGATATTGTCGATTATCGGTTTCCAGCATCCGGACGTACCGGGCCTCGGCTGGCAACAGGCCGCCGACTGCTTCGATCCGGCGCAGTACACCAGCTTCTGGTGGACCAATCAGGCCGACGGACATCCGCTCTACACCCACGTGCACAGCGGCAACCTCACCGTGCAGCTGTTTTCACTGCTGTTCGAACCCAACGGCTGGGCGCGCCCCGGCCGCGGCGGCCAGTACCCGCAAATGTTTGATTAACATCGTTCGTTGAAGGAAATTCTATGGCTATCGATACCGATACCCTGCTGGCCCCGGTTGACGCGGACAATCCCTGCGGCGACAACCTGGAATACGACGCCGACTTTCTGGCGATGGAACAAGCCGCCACCGGCAAGGCCGAACAACAGTTCGGCAGCACCATCATTCCGGAAGAAGCGCCGGATTGGGTGCAGGTCGAGCGCCTCGCGACCTCGCTGCTAACGCGCACCAAAGACCTGCGCGTCATGCTGTATCTCACCCGCGCCTGGACCCAGCTGCGCGGGTTGCCGGGCTACGCCGACGGGCTGACGCTGGTCCACCAGTCGATGACCCGTTACTGGAACACCCTGCAGCCGCCGCTGGAGTTCGATGGAGAAGCCGATCCGCTGTTTCGCATCAACGCGCTGGCCGACCTTGGCGACAAAGCGGCGCTGGCCGCCAGCGTACGCGCCGCGCCGCTGCTGAAAAGCGCCGCCGGAGAAATCTCGCTGCGCGATGCCGGTGCCCTGCTCGACGGCAGCAAACAGGAGTGCCCCAACTTTCCCGGCGGCCGTGCGCGGCTGCAGGATGAACTGGCGCAGCAGGATCGCCCCGAAGGCGCCCTGGTGACGCGCATCGCCAACACCCTGAGCGCCATTCGCAGCGAAGTGACCCGCCATCTGGGGGAAAGCGCGCTGCCGGAAATGAGCGCGCTGACCAAGGTGTTTTCTCTGGTGGCGCTCGCCGGCCAGAGCGATGCCCCGGCCGCCGACGAACCAGACGCGACGCCTGAAGCGGCTGCCATGCAGCAACCGGCCGCCGTACAGAGCGCCACCGCTCCACTCAACTGGCGCAGCGCGCAGATCCAGTCGCGCGACGACGCCCAGTTGATGCTGGACAAGGTGAAAAACTATTTTCGTCTTCATGAGCCGAGCCACCCGGCGCCACTGATGATCGATCGAGTCCAGCGACTGATTACGCTGGACTTTATGCAAATCGTCCGCGATTTGGCGCCCGATGGGCTTAACCAACTGGAGACCATTCTCGGTCGCCCCGACAACGAGGAGAACAGCTAGCCGCCGACCTTTGTTCTCTTGACGCATCCGATACCGTCTGCCCTGCGCAGACCCGAATCAGAACCTGACTCTCCCAGCCGGACGAGGCGCGTTCCCAATCGCCATTAGATGGAGTAAATCATGTCAAACTCGAAATCCCGCAGCGGGCAGAAATTCATCGCCCGCAACCGCGCGCCGCGCGTACAGATTGAATACGATGTCGAAATTTATGGCGCAGAGCGCAAAATCCAGCTGCCGTTCGTGATGGGCGTGATGGCGGATCTGGTGGGGAAAGCGGTCGACCCGCAAGCCAGCGTGGAAGAGCGCAAATTCATGGAAATCGACGTCGACAACTTCGACGAGCGTATGAAATCGCTGAAGCCGCGCGTCGCTTACCAGGTCGACAACACCCTGACCGGCGAAGGCAAGCTGAACATCGATCTGACCTTCGAAAGCATGGAAGACTTCTCCCCCGCCGCTATCGCCCGCAAGGTCGACGCGCTGGACAATCTGCTGGACGCCCGCACCCAGCTTTCCAACCTGCTGTCCTACATGGACGGCAAGAACGGCGCCGAAGAGCTGATCTCCAAGATCCTGCAAAACCCGGCGCTGCTGCAATCTCTGACCGACGCGCCGAAGCCGGCGGTTAACGACGACAACAACGAGCGTGAGGATTAATCGATGAGCAACTCGCCTCAGCAACAGAATGCGTTGCAAACCACCGAGACTTTTTCCAGCGATGAATTCAGCGCGCTGCTGAACAAAGAGTTCCGGCCGAAGACCGATCAGGCCAAAGAAGCGGTCGAGAACGCGGTGAAAACCCTGGCGCAGCAGGCGCTGGAAAACACCGTCACCGTTTCTTCCGACGCCTATCGCACCATCCAGGCGCTGATCGCGGAAATCGACGAAAAGCTGTCGCAGCAGATCAACCAGATCATTCACCACGACGACTTCCAGAAGCTGGAAGGCGCCTGGCACGGCCTGCATTATCTGGTCAACAACTCCGAAACCGACGAGATGCTGAAGATCCGCTTCATGAGCATTTCCAAGCAGGAGCTGGGCCGCACGCTGAAGCGCTATAAAGGCGTGGGTTGGGACCAGAGCCCGATCTTCAAGAAAGTCTACGAAGAAGAGTATGGCCAGTTCGGCGGCGAACCGTTCGGCTGCCTGGTGGGCGACTACTACTTCGATCACAGCCCGCAGGACGTGGAGCTGCTGGGCGAAATGGCCAAGATCGGCGCCGCCTCGCACTGCCCGTTCATCGCCGGCACCGCGCCGAGCGTGATGCAGATGGAGTCCTGGCAGGAGCTCTCCAACCCGCGCGATCTGACCAAGATTTTCCAGAACACCGAGTACGCCGCCTGGCGCAGCCTGCGCGAATCGGAAGACGCACGCTACCTGGGGCTGGTGATGCCGCGCTTCCTGGCGCGCCTGCCGTATGGCATCCGCACCAACCCGGTAGACGAGTTTGACTTCGAAGAAGACACCGACGGCGCGACCCACGGCAATTACACCTGGACCAACGCCGCCTACGCCATGGCCGCCAACATCAACCGTTCGTTCAAAGAGTTCGGCTGGTGCACCGCCATTCGCGGGGTGGAATCCGGCGGTGCGGTGGAAAACCTGCCGTGCCACACCTTCCCGAGCGACGACGGCGGCGTGGACATGAAGTGCCCGACCGAGATCGCCATCAGCGACCGCCGTGAAGCCGAGCTGGCCAAAAACGGCTTTATGCCGCTGGTGCACCGCAAAAACTCCGACTTCGCCGCCTTTATCGGCGCGCAGTCGCTGCAGAAGCCGGCGGAATACTACGACGCCGACGCCTCCGCCAACGCCCAGCTTTCCGCGCGCCTGCCGTACCTGTTCGCCTGCTGCCGCTTCGCGCACTATCTGAAGTGCATCGTGCGCGACAAAATTGGCTCCTTCCGCGAGCGCGATGACATGGAACGCTGGCTGAACGACTGGATCATGAACTACGTGGACGGCGATCCGGCCAACTCCTCGCAGGAAACCAAGTCGCGCAAACCGCTGGCCGCGGCGGAAGTGCAGGTGGAAGAGATCGAAGACAACCCGGGCTATTACAGCGCCAAGTTCTTCCTGCGCCCGCACTACCAGCTGGAAGGCCTGACCGTCTCCCTGCGCCTGGTGTCGAAGCTGCCTTCGCTGAAACAAAACGACGCGTCCTGATGGGCTGAAGTCAGGCCGCGGTAGTGCGGCCTGGCTGATACATTAACCTCATCACAGGGAAAGAAAGATGAAGACAAAACGGTTTTATCTGGCATCGCTGTTGGCAGTCGTCTGCTCGCTCTCCGCCGCGCCGCCAGCTTTCGCAGAGCAGACATCGATAGCGCATTTGACGTCCGATGATGTCAATCTGCCAGGCAGCGACTTTTTCCGTTTCTATCGCAGTGCAGATAAACAGGAAAAAGAGAAAGCGCGGATTTATTTGCTGGGCGTGCTGGACGCGACGGAAGGAAAAAGCTGGTGCCAATACAGCCAGCTACAAACCGTCACTCTGCAGGAGTTTGTGTTCGAATTCTTTAATAAACTTCCCGCTGCGCGCCTGCACGAAAGGGCTGCCCCCCTGATTGAAGAGGCTCTGGCGACTCGCTTCCCCTGCAAAGGAGGCAAAGCATGAAACCTTTATATCGTCAGCTAAAAAGCAGCCATTACTCCTCTGATTACTCTAGCCCGGGATATTTGGCAGCAGAAGCCGTTTACGCTGAGATTGGCTATGAGCTTGATACGCTTCTAAAGCAAAATCCTGGTTATGCCAATACCTGTGCCGTCCGCATGAGCCTGGCGCTGTTGAAAACCGGTATCAGCTTCAAAGGCCGCCTGCCAATCAAGAAAGGCGCCTATAAGGGTAAAACGATTGAACCGGGAGCCAAATTGCTGGCCGATCAGTTGCATCGCTCCAGTAGTTTTGGCAAAGCCAAAATTTTCTTTAATGCTCCAGATGCAGAGAAAGGTATTGGCAATAAAAAAGGAGTCGTGTTCTTCAATAAGATCACCAACTATGATGGCGGACACATTGATCTTATCGAACCAGAAAACTCGCTATTAACCTGCCATTCCCATTGCTATTTTAACTGCAAAGAGGTCTGGTTTTGGGAGTTGAGCTAGTGTTCCATCGGCTTATCAGTAAATGCATGAGGTTTGGTTTAACTGCATGCTTGCTTATCACCTCATTAAGGCTGCAAGCAGCGCCGATTCAGGATCCGGTGGCATTTATCAAACAGATGCCTTATCACCAGGTCGTAAAAGAACTGGCATTGTCACGCTGCCTGGCACAGGTCTCCGATTCGGATAAAGCATTCTCTCTTGATGCAGCCAGAACGGCGAATGCGATGAGAGAATGGATGCCATTCGATATCGAATCAGGTGATGAGAAAATCAATGTTCTCATCGACAAATATAAATCCAGAATCAATGAGTTTCACAGCGAAACTAAAGACAAGAGTCAAGGTGTCACCCTAAACTGCCTGCGGTTGTACCATAGCCCTGAATTGGACAAGCTTTCTCGACAGCTCATAGCAGGCAACCCAGATCGCACGTGGAATCAAGATAACGCGAAATAATTAAGCATTGAGCCATTAGCACTTAATAGTGGCTCGGTAACCCGTACCGATAGTTTTCGGTATTTAAGAAGGTGCATGGCACAAGGATATAAATTGGTAATGCATTACCACACTTGCAATTCCTGCTGCTATTACCTGAGTTTTTCAACGTAACGTTAATACTACTGTTAACCCTTAATAAAGAGTGAAGAAACTATGGCTATTGATATGTTCCTGAAAGTTGAAGGTGCCAGCGGCGAATCTAAAGATTCGAATCACAAAGGCTGGACCGACATCACTTCTTTCTCCTGGGGCGCTTCTCAACCGGGCAATATGGGCGTTGGCGGCGGCGGTGGCGCCGGCAAAGTGTGCTTCAACGATCTGCACGTTAACGCGCTGGTCGACAAGTCAACCCCGGCGCTGCTGAAGCACTGCTCCAGCGGTAAGCACCTGACCAAGGTTGAGTTGTCTGTCTGCAAGGCGGGCGGTACTCAGGTTGAGTACGTTAAAATCACCCTGGACGACGTGCTGGTCACCGCCGTGCAGTACACCGGCGCAGGCGGCGAAGACACCGTGGGCGTCACCTACTCCTTCCAGGCGGCGAAAGTGAAACAGCAATACTGGGAGCAGAGCGACAAAGGCGGCAAAGGCGCCGAAAGCAGCGCAGGTTGGAACATCAAGGAAAACCGCGAAGCTTAATCTTCCCACACAGATGCCCCGACTTAGGGGCATCTATCAACAGAGGACGTTATAATGAGTCGCCCTTCATTCCAACAAGCGTGGCAACGATTTAGCGAAATCAACGTAGATATTACTGACGTTGGCAAAAAGATAGGTGGAAATGTAGGTCTTAACATTGAGCTTGGCGTCAATGACCCATTGCAAGGATTCACCAATGCCTGCGCAATACGCATGAGTTACACGCTCAATTATTCTGGTTTTAAAGTTGAACGAGGAGCATGGAAGACCGTTTCAGGCAAAGATAAAAATTGGTACATTTATCGCGTCAGAGATATTATTAACTTTTTGAATTATAAGTTCGGCAAACCTGATAAAACGATTAAAAACCCTACCCCTAGTGATTTTTCAAAAGACAAAGGGATATTGGTTTTCACTGTTCCAGGATGGAATGATGCCAGCGGACACGCAACATTATGGAACGGTACAACCTGCTCAGATCATTGTTACTTTCCAAAATCCAGCGAGGCATCTATATGGTTACTAAAATAAAATCCCTGTGTGTTGCAAGCATGATATTTTTGGGATGTATTCAATCGGCTCAAGCCAAAGAAACCTATACCCCCGAAGAGTACCTCAAAAACTACGCGCTTAGCGTTTGCATCGCCGAGGGGTACTCAGCAAAAGAAGTCAAAAACGATGCCGCCGCCGCCGCTCGGGGTTACACGGAATTCGGCGATTATTCTCTGGAAGCGCATACCGCCGTCAGGGCGCTGGCAAAAGAATTTCTGGCAAAGCCCTATGACAGTATGTCAGGGGAGCCGATGACGATGGCCAAGTGCATCGATCTTGTACACAGCCAAGAGCTGCAAGCCATCATCAAGAAATACCAAGGAAAAGACGACAACTGATATCAGAGTTGCTCAAACGACGGCTCATATCAAAGGTTATCTCGGATGAGAAGATACACGTACTTTTTAATGTCTCTGCTGCTCGGAAGCCATGTAGTCCTTGCTGAAAACTCGCTCAATGCTTTATCGCAAGAGGCACTTTATAAAAATTGGTTAACCAGCCGCTGCATTGGGAAGTCCACTGACTCAGAAAGAACCAAGCAAGACGCCTTCCGTTCCGCTTCCGCCTATTTAGAATTGAGTAAACTGCCGATGGATGCATTTGAACAAGGTGAAAAACTGGCTGAACAGTACGCAAATAAAAATAGCCAAGGCTCAGTTCAAGGGACTTACCATACTTTAGATTGTCTTTCACTGCAGAACGCCAGTGAAGCTGAAACCATTTTTGAACGTTACTCTAAGTAATAGTCAGGATTGTTGAATCCAATTTCATAAAGTTATCAACTCAAGAGAATTAAAACTTATTGATTATTAACATGACTCCAGACGTCACGCTATCAACTTACTCATATGGATTCTTACCTTCCTATTTTTCATTGTCACTCATAACTTTAGTGGCATTATATTACTTAAAAAAATTATCGGCTCGCAAACACAATTATCCATTTTTTGTTTTCAACTGTCTCATTGTAGTTGTCATGGGCGTCATACAGCTCTCAATTTTTGCATACGGGAATGATTTTCTTAATCTCTTCTACCCACTAGGCAACGATGACTATGACTCTATACACTATGGCAGTTTGATATTCACCTTTATCTACTTAACTCAACTACCAAAAAACACCTATTACAAAAAAGAACAGAATAGAAGTTAGCCATCAGATTAGATGACTAAATCAACATACGCCCAAAGCAGTCTAAAATCCCCATCAGCAGGAATGCCTTATGCGATTTTCCATTGTAAAAAATAAAAGCGGCCAGGTTCCGCCGCAGAGCAGTTGCGATTTTCTGCCGCCGGGCGGCACCATCGGCCGCAGCGTGGACAACAACCTGGTGCTGCCGGACGAAGAGCGCGCCATTTCCCGCCTGCAGGCGATCGTGCACATTTCCGCTGACGGCGAATGCCGCATCACCAATCGCGGCAACGTTACCCGCGTGCTGCTGAACGACATTCCGCTGGAACGTGGCCGCCAGGTTGAACTGCAGGACGGCGACGTGCTCGGCATCGACGATTACCAGATTGAAGTCAGCGCGCTGCAACAGCACGCCGCGCCGCAGGCTCAACCGGTGGCCAAGGCCGTTGCCGCGGCTGCGGCCCCCGCAGCCGCCGCCAAAGAAAAATCCGCCGCGCCGATCCCCAACGAAATCTGGGACAGCCTGGTGGAAGAATTTACGCCGAACGCGCCGGCCGCCGTCACGCCGCCGCCAGTCGCCAATCCAGACAGCCATCCACTGCTGGAGACCCCCGCTCGCGAGCTGAACCCGGCCGATCCGCTGGCGCAGCTGGCGGGCGAGGTCGATCTGCGCCAGCTGCAGCAGCAACAAACCGATCCGGCGGCGCTGTTCAACACCGACACCACCTTTGAGCGCGAACACATTCTGGCCGACACCACCCCCAGCGCGCTGCTGGCGGAGCAGGCTGCGCCACCGCGCCCGGCTCCCCCCGTCCAGAATGCGCAGCAACCGGAACAAGAGCTGGATCCACTGGCGCTGTTCGGCGGTTCATCCGCGCCCGCTTCGCCAGAGACGTTAAACAGCAACGATCCGCTGGGGCTGCTGATGGGCGGCGCCGTGCCGCTGGCCCAGCCGGAGGAGCCGGTACAGCCGCCCGCACCGCCGTCACCGGCTCCGGTCGCCGCACAACCGGCGGCGCTGCGCCCACAGCCGACGCCGCCGCCCGTGCAGACGCCTGAGCCACAGCCCCAACCTGCGCCGCAGTTCAGCCAGCAGGAACCGCCTGCACAGCCGCCGCGCCCGCGCCAGGGCAACCGCCTGGGCATCGATCCAGTTGCCTACCAGTCTGCCCAGCGGCAGCACGCCGCCGCGCCAAGTGGCGACGCATTGGAAGGGCCGTTGCTGGCGGCGCTGCTGCAAGGCATCGGTCTCGACGATCTGCAACCGCAGCCGCACTTTGACGAACAACAGATCCGCCAGGCCGGTCGCCTGTTGAGCCTGTTCTCGCAAGGCACCGTCGCCCTGCTCTCATCCCGCTCGATCCTCAAGCGCGGCGTGAAGGCCGAGATGACCATGATCCTCGACGAAGCCAACAACCCGTTCAAGCTGCTGCCTTCGGGAAAAACGGTGCTGATGCAGATGTTCGGCAGCCAGATGCCGGGCTTTATGCCGCCGGAGCAGGCGGTGCGCGACGCGCTGATCGACCTGCAGGCGCACCAGCTGGGGATGATCGCCGGTATTCGCGCCATCATCGCCGCCATGCTGCAGTCGTTTAACCCGGAGCGTCTCGAAGAAGAAGCGCGCAAGGAAGGCGTGGCGCCGCGTCTGTCGCTGCCCGCCAACCGCAAGGCCGCGCTGTGGGACTACTTCGTAAAGAACTATCAGCAAACCTCCGGCGAAATCGAGGACGATTTCCACACCCTGTTCGGCGAAGCCTTCCTGCACGCCTATGACGTTGAAGTGAATCAATACAAAGACTCACAGACCAAACCGGACGCGTAATGAATATCACCATAGCCTCTACCTCCAACCAGGGCGGCCGCGCCTCCAACCAGGATCAGACCGGCGAGGTGCTCGGCAACCGCGCCGCCTGCTTCGTGGTGTGCGACGGCATCGCCGGTTTTCCGGGCGGCGATATCGCCGCCAAACTGGCACGCGACACCATTTTGCAAAACTTCGACGGCGAAAAGCACCTGAACGCCCAGAGCATTCGTCAGCACATCACCAGCGCCAACGCCGCCATCCACCAGCAGCAGCGGCAGTCGGACGAATACAGCAAGATGGGCACCACGCTGGTCAGTCTGTTTATCGATCGCGATTACCAGCTGGCCTACTGGGCGCACGCCGGCGACAGCCGCCTGTACCTGTTCCGCCGCGGCTACCTGCATACCGTCACCACCGACCACAGCCTGATCCAACAGATGCAGGACGCCGGCTACCAGACCAACGGCATCAACAGCAACCTGCTGTATTTCGCGCTGGGACTCAACGAAGAGCGCGACGCCACCTACAGCGACGTGCTGCAGCTGGAAGACGGCGACGTTTTCCTGCTGTGCACCGACGGCTTCTGGCACAGCTTCAGCCAGGCCGAACTGGAACAGTCGCTGCATATGGTCAACTCCCCCAGCGAGTGGATCGCCCTGATGCAGCAGGCATGGAAGAAAAACAATAACAGCGATAACTACAGCGCTATCGCCGTCTGGATTGGCTCACCGCAGGAAACCACCCTGCTGCATTCGCTGGCGGATGCGGAGCGGTTTCTGAGCCGCGACTGAGCAGCGCACATTCACAGCAAGGTTCACTATGAAATATTGGATGCCGGGGCTCGTCGCCCTGATGGCGGTGCCGACCGCGCAGGCGATGAACTATCGCCTGGTTTACTCCCCCAGCCAGAAGCTGGAAGTGTTTATCGATGACGTCAAAAACAGCAATCCGGCAAGCTGGTGCGGCAAGAGCATCCCGCTGCGCATCGTCTCGGCGCAAAGCCAGGATCCGGCGGTGCTGAACGACTTCCTGCCGCGCGTCGGCAATCTGTTGGAAAAGCAGTGCCCGAAAGCCGGCCACCTGCCCTGGACGCTGACCGACAAGCGCGGTGAGAAGCTGGCCAGCGGCGAAGCCGCCAAAGCGCGCGGCTGGAAACCGGTGGTCAAACAGGAGGCCGTCGAGCAGCCGGAAACCCCGCCGCAGCCGGCTATCCCTGCTGCAGTGGCCGTGACTTCTCCGCAGGCGGACACCGCGCCGCCTCAGCGTTTCAGCCTGCCGCAGGGCTGCCACTTCCGCACCTTCTGGGGTGACGAAGCCAACGGCGGCGCGCTATTCATTCCCGCTGGTGAGGCGCTGCGCTGCGGCGAGGACGGCTGGCTGCAGGGCAGCGGCACGGTCACGCTGCAACAGGGCGGCCAAACCCTCTCGCCGACGCTGTGGTTCCTGCAAGGTTACCCGCTGGCGAAGGTGAACGGCGGCGATCGCGCGCTGACCGTCGTCAGCGCCAACGCCCAACGGCTGGTTTTGGGCGGCAACCCGCAGGCGCCGGGCAGCTTCCTGCTGCTGAGCTTCGAACCGAAGCTGCACGCCTGGGCGTTCAACGGTGAAGCGATCGTTGAAATGCCGCGCGTCGATGCCGCCGACGAGAACAAGGTCAAACAGCGCGTACAGCAGGCGCAAACCGCCTGGCAGCCGCTGCTAAGCGCCCCCGCCCCGCTGACCTTCAAGCTGGTGGAAAAGCTGGCCGCAGACCGCGTCGATCCTGCCAGCGGCAGCTACCTGTCGGTTAACGGCGCCACTCACTGATTATAAGGAAAGCCTGTGAAATCATTAGCAAGCATGCTGCAAGGCCAGTCGATCGCCGCGGCCATCACCGCCGTCGAAAACGATATCAAGGCGAAACCGGCGGATGCCGACCTGCGCGCTGCGCTGGTGCAACTGCTGTGCCTGAGCGGCAACTGGACGCGCGCCAACGCGCAGCTGAAATCCTGGCAGGCGCTGAAACCGATCGCTCAACCGACCACGCTGCTGCTGATGCAGTCGGTCAACGCCGAGCTGCAACGCCAGGCGGTGTTTGCCGGCGCGGCCGCGCCGGCGCTGCTGCGGCAGGATCAGCCCTGGCTGCAACTGCTGGTGCAGGCGCTGCATCAGGATGCGCAAGGGGCGGCCGAACAGGCCCAGGCGCTGCGTGACGAAGCGCTGGAGGCCGCACCGGCCGGCGCCGGGCAGTTAACGCTGGCCGATGGGGACCAAGAGCGGCAGCTGAGTTTCGACTGGCTGACCGACGGTGACGGCCGCCTCGGGCCGGTATGCGAGCTGGCGCTGAACGGCGTTTACTACTGGCTGCCGTTCGCCGATATCGCCGCGATCCAGTTCCAGGCGCCGCAGAGCGCCATCGATCTGGTGTGGAGCCATGCACTGGTGCGCCTGACCGACGGCCGCGAACAGGTATGCCAACTGCCCGCCCGTTACCCGCTGGCCGAAGGCAGCGACGACGCGCTGCTGCTGGGCAAACGCACCGAATGGCAACCGCTGGGCGACGGCACCCACTATGCGGGGCTGGGCCTGAAGACCTGGCTCAGCGAAAGCGACGAATTCCCGCTGCACAGCCTGCGGCAGCTGAGCTTCGACGCGAGCGCCTGAACATGAACGATAAACGCCCACCCCACTACGACGGCGGCGATCTGCGCCGCCAGGGCTATCGCAATCGTCAGGACAGCGAGCGCCTGACTTCACGCGACAAAATGCAGCCGGTGCTGCTCGACATGCTGACCGACGACGAACCGCAGAAAAAACAGGAGGCGCAGGTGCGCAACCTGGTGTCGCACAGCGAGTTGCGCCGTCGGGTGCTGCGCGATTTGCAGTGGCTGTTCAACTGCGTCAACAGCGAATCCAATCTGGATCTCGGCGATTTTCCGCAGGTGCGGCGCTCCACGCTGAATTACGGCATCGCCTCGCTGGCGGGCAAGCGCATGTCGGACATCGAATGGCTCGACATTCAGCGCGCGCTGACCGATTCCATCCTCCATTTCGAACCGCGCATTCTGCCCGAAGGGCTGCAGGTGCGCTGCATCTCGGACACCGGT
Organism: Serratia bockelmannii; assembly: GCF_051803255.1. Classification (NCBI taxonomy): domain Bacteria; kingdom Pseudomonadati; phylum Pseudomonadota; class Gammaproteobacteria; order Enterobacterales; family Yersiniaceae; genus Serratia; species Serratia bockelmannii. The sequence goes on from NZ_CP196512.1 coordinate 3,119,634, forward strand.
TCGCTGGAACTGCACAACGTGCTGTCGATCGAAATCAAGGGCCGCCTGTGGTGCGTGCCCTATCCGCTGGAGTTTCTGTTCCGTACCGACGTGGATCTGGAAAACGGCCACTTCGATCTGAAAGACATAGGGTAAGGCGATGGACAGTAAACTGTTAGACTATTACAACCGCGAGCTGGCCTATCTGCGTGAGATGGGCGCCGAGTTCGCCGAACAGTACCCGAAGGTCGCGGGCCGTCTTGGCATGCGCGGCATCGACGTGGCGGACCCTTATATCGAGCGCCTGATGGAAGGCTTCGCCTTCCTCACCTCGCGCGTGCAGCTGAAAATGGACGCCGAGTTCCCGCGCTTTTCTCAGCGCTTGCTGGAGATCATCTACCCCAACTACCTGTCGCCGACGCCGTCGATGGCGATCGCCGAGCTGCAGCCGGACAGCAGCAAAGGCGACATCAGCAACGGTTTCGTGGTGCCGCGCGGCACCATGATGGACAGCCAGACGCTGAAGAAAAGCGGCATCACCTGCAGTTACACCACGGCGCATGACGTCACGCTGCAGCCGGTGCGCATCGCCGGCGTCGAGCTGGGCGGCATTCCGGCCGATATTCCGCTGGCCTCGCTGGGGCTGCAGCACAGCGGCTGCGTCAGCGCGCTACGCATTCGGCTCGAGTGCTACGAAAGCGTGACGCTCAACAACCTGCAGCTGGACCAATTGATGTTTTACCTGGCCGGGCCGGACATGCAGGCGCAGCAGCTGCTGGAACTGCTGATGCAGCACAGCGTCGGGCTTGTCTGCCAAACGGTGGAGGCGCAACCGCAGCGGCGGGCGCTGGCGCTGGACGGGCTGCGGCAGGAGGGCTTCGCCGCCGAGCAGGCGCTGCTGCCCAACGACCTGCGCAACTTTGAAGGCTACCGGCTGCTGCAGGAGTATTTCGCCTTCCCGGCGCGCTTCCAGTTTTTCAGCGTCAACGGCCTGCGTCCGCTGCTGCAGAGCGTGCGCGAAGGGAAAAAGGCGCTGCGCCAGTTCGAGATCGTGGTGCTGCTGGATCGGCACGACGCCGCGCTGGAACGGGTGGTCGACGTTGCCCATTTGGCGCTGCACTGCACGCCGGTGATCAACCTGTTTCCGAAGATCGCCGAACGCATCGCGATCAACGAAAAAAACCACGAATACCATCTGGTGGTCGACAATATCCGGCCGCTGGATTACGAAGTGTTCTCGGTGCAGCGGCTCGGCGGCAGCGCCAGCGAAAAACGCTACGAGCAAGAGTTTCGGCCGTTTTACAGCACCCTGAGCGCGGACGACGGCAACTATGGCGCCTACTTCTCGCTGCGGCGCGAACAGCGCACGCTCTCGGAGCACGCCCGCCGCTATGGCACCCGCACCGGCTATGCCGGTTCGGAAGTGTTCGTATCGCTGGTGGACGAACGGCAATCGCCGTGGCACAGCGATCTGAAATACCTCACCGCCGACGTGTTGTGCACCAGCCGCGACCTGCCGTTGATGTTGCTGCAGCAGGATCAGGGCAACTTCGTGATGCCCGATTCAATCCCGATCAAGCAGGTCTCGCTGCGCAAAGGCCCCACCCCGCCACGCCCGGCGCTGGCCGAAGGGATGATCACCTGGCGGTTGATCAGTCAGCTGCAGCTGAATTACCTCAGCATGATGGACGGCGATCCGGAACAGGGCGCCGCCAGCCTGCGCCAGTTGCTGGGGCTGTATGGCAACCTGAGCGAGCCGGCGATCGCCAAACAGATCCAGGGCGTGCGCCACTGCAACCTGCGGCCGGTCTATCGGCGAGTGCCTGAACCCGGCCCCATCGTGTTCGCGCGCGGCATCGCCATCGATCTGACGGTCGATGAGCAGGCGTTCTCGGGCAACAGCCCTTACCTGCTCGGCAGCGTGCTGGAGCGCCTGTTCTCGCGCCTGGTGGCGATGAACACCTTCACCGAGATGACGCTCTCCAGCCAGCAACGCGGCGAAATCGCCTACTGGCAGGCGCGCATGGGCAAAAGGACGCTGATATGAACGCGGAGATGATCGCCACCGAATTGGCGCCGCCGCAGATCAACGCGCTGTATCGCCTGCCGGACGACTTTTGGCCGCGGCTGCGCAGCGCGCCTTACAAGCACGATCTGTTTCAGCTGCTGCGCCGCATCGACGCCCAGGGCGGCCAGCCCTACCTGCTGGGACGCGCGCCGCTGCCGCGCCACGAGATGCTGCGCCTGGGGCAGGAACCTTCGCTGTCGTTCGCACCCTCCACGCTGGCGCAGGTGACGCCGCGCGCCAACAGCCCGCTGCACGACGTTTCGATCTTCAGTTTCGGTCTGTTCGGCCCCAACGGGCCGCTGCCGCTGCACCTGACCGAATACGTGCGCGAACGGGTGTATCACCATCAGGACACCACCCTGCTGGCGTTCACCAATCTGTTCCATCACCGGCTGACGCTGCTGTTTTACCGCGCCTGGGCCGACGCGCAACCGACGGTATCGCTGGATCGCCCGGACAACCGGCGCTTCGACGAGTACCTGTCGAGCCTGATCGGCCTCGGCCAGCCGGCGCAGCAGGAACGCGACAGCATCAACGCCCACGCCAAACATTTTATGGCCGGTCATCTGATTCGCCACAGCCGCGATCCGGAAGGCCTGAGCAAGATTTTGCAGCAGTATTTCAAGGTGCCGGTGCGCATCGTCGAGAACGTGCCGCACTGGCTGCGGGTAGAACCGCGCGAGCAGGCGCGGCTCAAGGCCGGACGCGGCGCGCCACGGCTCGGCGAGTCGGCTTTTCTCGGCATCGCGGTGCGGGATATCCAGCACAAGTTCCGCATCGAGCTGGGGCCGATGCCGCAGCGGGACTATGACCGCTTTCTGCCCGGCGCCGATCTGTGCCGGCAACTGCGCGACTGGGTGCGCCAATACCTGGGCATCGAGTTCGTCTGGGAAGTGCGCCTGATCCTGGCGAAGGAACAGGCGCACGGCATCCAGCTCGGCGGCGCGCAGCGGTTGGGCCTGAGCAGTTGGCTGGCCGACCATCGGCGACAGCGCGATCTCGACGATCTGATCTTCAGCCCTGAACCGCTGGAAAACCCGTTCTGACCCTATTTCGGCCGGCGCCCTGCGGCGCCAGGCCACTCTGAGACCTGAGGAAAACCATGTCTGAAATCAGCCGCTCGGTATTATTTGGCAAACTGGATAGCCTGTTATTCACCTCTCTGGAAAGTGCGACGGCGTTTTGCAAGCTGCGCGGTAACCCCTACGTCGAACTGGCGCACTGGCTGCATCAGCTGATGCAATCGCCGGACGGCGATCTGCAGCAAATCGTTCGCCACTTCGCGCTGGACGAGGCGCAATTGGCGCGCGACATCGTCGAGGCGCTCGATCGCCTGCCGCGCGGCGCCAGCGCCATTTCCGATCTGTCCGAGCACATCGACAGCGCGGTAGAACGCGCCTGGGTCTATGGCTCATTGAAATTCGGCGCGGCGCGCATCCGCGGCGGCCACCTGCTGCTCGGTATCCTGAAAACCTACAGCCTGCGCCATCTGCTGAAGGCCATTTCCCCGCAGTTCGAGCGCATCAACGCCGATCTGTTGATGGATCAGTTCGCCGCCATCACCGCTCACTCGGCGGAAAACGCCCAGGATGCGCCGGCGGAAAGCGGCGCCGAGAACGTATCCGGCGCGCCGCGCAGCGGTGAAAGCGTGCTGGCGCAGTATGCCCAGGATCTGACCGCCAGAGCGCGCAACGGCGAGATCGACCCGGTGGCCGGCCGCGATGAGGAAATCCGGCAAATCATCGATATCCTGATGCGCCGCCGCCAGAACAACCCGCTGCTGACCGGCGAGGCGGGCGTCGGCAAAACCGCGGTGGTGGAAGGCCTGGCGCTGCGCATCGTGGCCGGCGACGTACCGCCGCAGCTGCGCGACGTGAAACTGTGCCTGTTGGACATTGGCATGCTGCAGGCCGGCGCCGGCGTCAAAGGCGAGTTTGAAAAACGGCTGCAGGCGGTGATCGACGAAGTGCAGTCCAGCCCGACGCCGATCATTCTGTTTATCGACGAAATTCACACCCTGATCGGCGCCGGCGGCGCCCAGGGCACCGGCGACGCCGCCAACCTGCTGAAACCGGCGCTGGCGCGCGGCCAGCTGCGCACTATCGGCGCCACCACCTGGTCGGAATACAAGAAATACATCGAGAAAGACCCGGCGCTCACCCGCCGTTTCCAGGTGGTGCAGGTGCACGAGCCAAGCGAAGACAAGGCGCTGCTGATGCTGCGCAGCACCGTCAGTCCGCTGGAACAACACCACCGCGTGCTGCTGCTGGATGAAGCGGTGGACGCCGCGGTGCGGCTGTCGCATCGCTATATTCCTGCCCGCCAGCTGCCGGACAAAGCGGTGGCGCTGTTGGATACCGCCTGCGCGCGCGTGGCGGTCAGCCAACACGCCGAGCCTGCCCAGGTCGAAGACTGCCGCCACCGCATCGATGCGCTGCAGATAGAGTTGGATATCGCCCGCCGCGAGGCCAAAGTCGGCATTGGCGATCCCCTGCGCCCGCAGGAAATTGAAACCCAACTGACCGCGCTGCGCCAGGCGCTGGAACAGCTGACCGACCGCTGGCAGCAGGAGCTGGCGCTGATCCAAGAGATCATCACGCTACGCGCCCAGTTGCACCAGCAGGAAGCGGAGCCTACCGGCGAAGAAACAGAGGCGGCCCCTGACGCCGACGCGCTGCGCGCCCAGCTGGGCGAACTTCAGCAGCAGCTGAGCGCGCTGCAGGGCGAAGCGCCGCTGATCTTCGCCGCCGTCGACGCCAACATCGTGGCGGCGGTAGTGGCCGACTGGACCGGCATCCCGCTGGGCCGCATGGTGAAAAACGAGATTGAGGCGGTGCTGCAGCTCTCCGACACCCTGAACCAGCGCGTGATCGGCCAACGCCATGCGCTGGATCTGATCGCCCGCCGGGTGCGCACTTCGCGGGCGCGGCTGGACGATCCGAACAAGCCGGTCGGGGTGTTCCTGCTGGCCGGGCCGTCCGGCGTCGGCAAGACCGAAACCGCGCTGGCGCTGGCGGAAACCCTGTACGGCGGCGAGCAGAACGTCATCACCATCAACATGAGCGAATTCCAGGAGTCGCACACCGTTTCGACGCTCAAAGGCGCGCCCCCCGGCTATGTCGGCTACGGCGAAGGCGGCGTGCTGACCGAGGCGGTGCGCCGCCGCCCTTACAGCGTGGTGCTGTTGGACGAAATCGAGAAGGCGCACCCGGACGTGCATGAGATCTTCTTCCAGGTGTTCGACAAGGGCTGGATGGAGGACGGCGAAGGCCGCCATATCGATTTCCGCAACACCATTATCATCCTGACCTCCAACGTCGGCGCCGATCTGATCGCCGGGCTGTGCAGCGATCCGGAGCTGCTGCCGGAGCCGGAGGCGCTGAGCGGCGCGCTGCGCCAGCCGCTGCTGTCGGTGTTCCCGGCCGCCTTGCTCGGCCGCCTGCTGGTGGTGCCGTATTACCCGCTGACCGACGCCACGCTGGGCAACATCGTGCGCCTGCAGCTGGGCCGCATCCAGCGTCGCCTGGCGGAGAATCACGACATCGTCTGCACCTTCGACGACGCGGTCATCGAGCAGATCGTCAGCCGCTGCACCGAGGTGGAGTCCGGCGGCCGCATGGTCGACGCCATCCTGACCAACACCCTGCTGCCACAGATCAGCCACACCCTGCTGACCGGCAGCGCCAACGACCAGCGCTATCGCCAGCTGCATATCGCGCTGCAGAACCACGAATTCATTTGTCAATTTCAGGCATAACGCCGCGGCCGCCGAGACGGCGGCCCTTTGAACACAGAGAGTCATCACTATGTCGGGAACCGGGATAACCAAACCGAATTCGAACAGCCTGCCGAGCGGCTATCGATTCAATGAATTCGAGATCCAGGAAGCGATCGGCGAAGGCGGCTTCGGCATCGTCTACCGCGCCTACGATCACCAACTGGAACGCACCATCGCCATCAAGGAGTACATGCCAACCTCGCTGGCGAAACGCAACGACGATCTCAGCATCGGGCTGCGCGGTGAACGCTTCAGCAAAACCTTCCAGGCCGGGCTGAACAGCTTTATTCAGGAGGCGCGTCTGCTGGCGCGCTTCTCGCACCCCGGTCTGCTGCACGTGTTGCGCTTCTGGGAAGAGAACGGCACCGCCTACATGGGCACCCAGTTTTACAGCGGCACCACGCTGAAGAACCTGCAGGCGCAGCAACCGGAGAAAATCGACGAGGCGTGGATCCGGCGGCTGCTGCCGCCGCTGTTCAGCGCCATCAACACCATCCACCAGGAAGGCTATCTGCACCGCGACATTTCGCTGGATAACATCCAGATCCAGGAAAGCCAGCTGCCGGTGCTGCTGGACTTCGGATCGGCACGTAAAGAGATCGGCAACCTGTCAGACGAAACGGAGATCATGCTCAAACCGGGCTTCGCGCCGATCGAGCAGTACACCGAGAACAGCGACGGCGAACAGGGGCCCTGGACCGATATCTACGCGCTGGGCGCCGTGCTGCACACGCTGATCGTCGGTTCGCCGCCGCCGGTCAGCGTGGTGCGCAGCATCGAAGACAGCTACCAGCCGCTGGCCGAGCGCCGCCCCGCCGGTTACTCGCCGGAGCTGCTGCGCACCGTCGATCGCGCGCTGGCGCTGAAGCCGGAAGACCGCCCGCAGACCATCGATGAAATGGCCGAGCTGCTGCATCTGCCAATCGCCGATGAGAACGAAATCATCAGCACCCCGGCGGCTGCGCCGGAGAACCTGCTGGTCGCCGCCAACCCGGCTGCCGCTGCAGCCGCCGCCGGCGCCGTTACCGCGCGCAGCACCCAATTCTCGCGCCCGATGATGGCCGGCGCCGGCGTCGCGGCGCTGCTGGTGATCGGTGCCGTCGCCTGGCTGAGCGGCGGCGAGGACGATACCCAGGCCGTGACCCAAAACACTGAGGCGTCGCCGGCGCAGAAAACCCTGACGGAGCAGCCGAGCGCGCCGCAAACCGCGCAGCCTGCAGCCGCGGAACCTGAAAAGGTGGCACCGCCACCGCAGCCGGTGGCGTTGGTGTACTTCAAACTGCAACCGGGCGAACAGGTCAGCCTCGACGGCAAGCCGCAGCAGGTGACGCCGGGCGCAAACGGCTTCGCCAGCCTGAACCTGGCGCCAGGCCGCTATCAGCTGGAAATCCGCCACGACGATCGACTCCGCCGGCAGCAACTCAGCATCGACACCGCCGGCACCTGGCTGGTCAATCCGGCCACCGCCGGTTAATCCCGTTCTGAAACTCCGCCTCGGCGGGGTTTCCCTATTTCATGAGACTGACGCACCACTGCCCATCCTCATTGGCCGCGCGGCAAGGCCGCTGCAAAGCCGGAGTATGCAGGGCATGACGTCAATCACAGAGGACGTTCTCATGTTGGACCGCATTATTGCGCACACGCCGCTGGGCCAGGAGCAACTGTTGTTCCGCTCACTGGACGGTATCGAAGCGCTTTCCACCCCTTTTGACTTCTCTCTTGAATTGCTGAGCACCGACGCGCGGCTCGATCGCAAAGCGCTGCTCGGCCAACCGCTGACGCTGGAGATCCCAACCCAGGGCTTCCTCAGCGCCCCGCGCTACCTGAACGGCAAGATCACCGCCATCGCCGTCAGCAGCGAAGAGATCGGCGGCACGCGCTACGCGGTGTATAACCTGCACGTGCAGCCGGATCTCTGGCCGATGACCAAGGACCGTAACTTCCGCATCTTCCAGGAACAGACGGTGCCGCAGATCGTCAAGACCCTGCTGGCGGAGCACAACGTGCAGCTGGAAGATCAGCTGACCGGTGACTATCGCCTGTGGGGCTACTGCGTGCAGTACAACGAAAGCAGTTTCAACTTCATCAGCCGCCTGATGGAGCTGGAGGGCATCTATTACTATTTCAAACACGAGATGGGCAAACACACGCTGGTGCTCGGGGACGCCCCCCACCACCACCAGCCCTATCCCGGCTATGAGATGATCCCCTACCACCTGACGCCGTCCGGCGGCAGCACCAGCGAGGAAGGCATCAGCCAGTGGACGTTGTCCGATCGCGTCACGCCGGGTATCTACAGCCTGGACGACTACGATTTCCGCAAGCCGAACGCCTGGCTGTTCCAGGCACGGCAAAACCCGGTCTCGCCGACGCCGGGGCAGATCGACGTTTACGACTGGCCGGGCCGCTACACCGAGCATCAGCAGGGGGAGTTCTACGCCCGCGTGCGCCAGGAGGCCTGGCAGGCCGAACATCAGCAGATCCGCGGTACCGCCACCGCGCTGGGCATTGCTCCCGGCAGCACCTTTACGCTGTATAACGCCCCGCACGCCGACGACAACCGCGAGTACCTGACGCTGCAGGCCAACTACCATCTGAAAGAGAACCGCTATGCCAGCGGCGACGATCAGAGCAGCGAACACCGTATCGACTTCATCGTGCTACCGGCGGACGTGCCCTGGCACCCGCCGCAGCAGGCCACCTGGCCGAAAACCCACGGGCCGCAGACCGCCCGGGTGGTCGGCCCGGCCGGCGAATCGATTTGGACCGACAAATACGGCCGCATCAAGGTGAAATTCCACTGGGATCGCTTCGGGCCAAAAGACGACGGCAGCTCCTGCTGGGTGCGCGTCTCCAGCGCCTGGGCCGGCCAGGGCTATGGCGGCGTGCAGATCCCACGCGTCAACGACGAAGTGGTGGTGGACTTTATCAACGGCGATCCGGATCGACCGATCGTCACCGGGCGCGTCTATAACGAAGCCAGCATGCCGCCGTGGGCGCTGCCGGCCGCCGCCACCCAGATGGGCTTTATGAGCCGCACCAAGGACGGCACCGCCGACAACGCCAACGCCCTGCGTTTCGAAGACAAGGCCGGCGCCGAACAGGTGTGGATCCAGGCGGAGCGCAACATGGACACCCAGGTGAAAAACGATGAAAGCCACACCATCGCTAACGACCACACGCATCTGGTGGGCGGTAACCAGATCAAACGGGTGGTGCTCAATCAGGCAACCGGCGTCAAAGGCGAATCCTCCGCGCTGACCGGCAAAACGCGCAGCGACGCCGTGGTTAACGCCTTTACCCTCGGCTCCGGCGAATCGCTGCGGCTCGAGTGCGGCGAAAGCGTGATCGAGCTGCTGGCGAACGGCCAAATCAACATCACCGGCACCAGCTTCAATATCACGGTGAAAGAGGACGGAGAGATCAATACCGGCGGCCAGTTGGATCTCAACCAGCCTGGCGGCGCCGCGCGCACCGCCGCACCGGGCGGTGGCCATCAGGCGGCAATCCAGAGCGCCGTCGATCAGCTGTTCCCGAAATCCTGATGCCGACGCGGCCCTGCGCCGCGTCCTTTCCCCTGATTACTTGCAAGGACATCCATGGATTACCTTTTCCAGGAAGGCCATTTCACCCTCCCCGCCATCGCCTGGCAGGACTGCACGGTCAATATTCTCAAAAACCCGCAAACCGGCGCCTCGCTGGTCATCACCCGCGGCATCATTCCGCAAGGTGCCACGCTGGAGGACGAATTCGAGAAGCAGTGGCAAGCACTGCTGCCTCAGATCAGCGATTTGCAACAGTCGCCGCGCCGGCGCATCAGCGCCGGGCCGCAGGGCCATCTCAAGGCGATTGAAGTCACCAGTCGCTTTATCCGCGCCGGACACCACCATCATCAGCATCAGTTGGCGGTGCAGCCGGACGAGAGCCAGACGTTACTGATCGTCACCTATGCCGCCATGCGCCCCTTCACCCCCGAGGATGACGCTCACTGGCAGCAGGTGAAAGCGTCGCTGGTCTTGACCGAACACAGTGAACAATAGCCATGGCTGAGATCTGGGCAGCAAGAAAGGATGATGAACTGATCCACACCAGCGCGTTGGCGGACATCGCCAGCGCCGTCGCCGAAGTCGCGGTGTATGCGGTGGCGACCGCCGCCGTGTCCGCAGCAGCCGCCGCCGCAGCGCCGGCATTGGCAGGGGTGGCGGTGCTCGGCGCAGCGGCGACGGCGGCCTCCGGCTGCGTCGGCGCCGGGCTGATCGTCGGTTTTGCCACCAGCCTGACCGGCGTCGGAGAACATATCAGCAACGGCTGCGACGCCGTGGCCAACTGGCTCTTCCCGCCTTCCGTCTCCGGCGTCATTCTCACGGGCTCCCCCAACGTCTTCACCAACGCCAAACCGGCGGCACGCGCCGCAGGTCGTTTACTCACGCCCGCAGAGATCAAAGCGTTACCGGCGCCACAGCCGCCGCAAAGCTTCTGGGATTATGGCGCCGAGCTGCTGGCCGCCGGCGGTAATATCCTCTCGCAGCTATGGCAGCCCGGCGTCGCCGGCCCCAGCCAGCCCAGCCAACCGCTGGAAGAAGATAAAATCAGCTGCGACAAACACCCGCTTCCGCAATACCTGGCGGAAGGCTCCAGTAAAGTATTTATCAACGGCCAACCGGCCGTACGCAGCAATGACCGTTCAACCTGCGAGGCGAAAGTCTCGACCGACGTCTCCAAAAATGTGCAGATCGGCGGCGGCACGGTGGTGGTACGCGACATCAAGAGCGGCAAGCTGCCGGGTATCGGTTTGGCGCTGACCGTGCTGCCGCTGCTGCTCGGTAATCCGGCCAAGCTGGTTAAGAACCTGCCTTGCATGATCGGCGGCGGTCTGGCGGCGGCGGGCGTTAACGCCCTCGGCGAAGCGATCCACGCCGCCTTTAACCCGGTGCATGCCGCCACCGGCGCCAAGGTATTGAACGACGAAGAAGATCTGGACCTGTTGCTGCCGGCGCGCTTTCCGCTGATCTGGCAGCGCAATTACAACAGCCGCAATGGCTATCAGGGACTGTTTGGCCACGGCTGGCGCACGCCTTTTGAAATTTGGGTCGATCTTAACGACCGGGACGGCGTCATTGAGTGTTGCCTGCATGATGAAACCGGTCGTGAGCTACGCTTCCCGCTGCCTGAGGTGAACCAGCCGAGCTTCAGCGCCGGTGAAGGGCTGATGTTCCGCCGCGGTGAAGAGGGACAGCTGCTGATCGCCGACACCGACGGCAGCGTCTGGCGGCTGTTCGTGCCGCTGCCGCAGACCCCTTCCCGCCTGAGGCTGGTGTCGTTGAGCGATGAGTACGATAATGCGCTGCTGCTGAACTACGACGAACGACAGCGCCTGAGCCACATCGTCGACAGCGCCGGCACCATGACATTGCGGCTGGAATACGGCGATCCGCGCTTCGACGATCGCGTCACCGCCTTGCGGCATAACGACGAACCACGCGTGCGCTACCGTTATGACGACGGCGGCGATCTGCATCAGGTGATCGACGCCGGCGGCCTGGTCACACGCGAATTTCACTATAACGCCCAACACCTGCTGACCCGCCACCAACAGGCCGGTGGGCCCAGCTTCGAGTATCACTGGGCGATGTTCGACGACTGGCGCGTGGTGGAACACCGCGACAGCGCCGGCGGCGGCTGTACAATCGACTACGATTTGGCCGCCGGGTTAACGACGGTCACCGAGAATGACGGCTTGCGGCACCAGCACCGCTGGAACGCCCAACGGCTGATCGTCGAATATACCGACGAGCGTGGTGAGGTCTGGCATTACCAATGGAATGACGAAGACATGCTGATCGCCACGCGCGATCCGCTCGGCCACGGCTGGCATTTCCGCTACGATGAAGCCGGTAATCTGGTCGAGGAAGAGGATCCGCTCGGCCATATCCGCCTCACCGGTTGGCTACCGCAGCGCGCACTGCCGATCAGCGTCAAGGAGCCCAACGGCGCCACACAGCATTTCTACTACGACGAGCGCCATGCCTTGATTGCCGAGATCGATGCGCTCGGCCATACCCAGCGCTACCTGCGCGATGGCTATGGCCAGGTGGTGCAAGCCGTCGACGCCAACGGCGGCATCAGCCATTTCGCTTATGATGAGCACGGGCAATTATTGCGCGCCCGCGATTGCTCCGGCAAACAAACCCTCTACAAATATACGGCTCAAGGCTGGCTCAGCGAGGTGACCGACGCCGCCGGCGAACGCGTCCATTACCGCTACGATGCCGCCGGCCGCCTGACACAGCTGCAGCGCGCCGAGGGCTGGCAAGAGACGCTGAGCTGGAACGCGCAGGGCCAGCTGGATCGCTATCAGGGGGCCGATGGGCGCCTGACGCATTATCGCTATGACGCAGCCGGCCGCCTGCTGGCCACGCGCAATCCGCTCGATGGCGAGGTGGTGCGCCACTACGACGCCCGCGGCAGATTAACGGCGCTGCGCAACGAGAATGCCGAAAGTTACCTGTTCCATTGGACGGCCTGCAATCTGTTGCAGGAAGAAATCGGGTTGGACGGCGTCAGCACCCGCTATCGTTACGACGAATGCCGCCGGGTCGTCGAGCGCCGCTTCGCCGCCAATACCTCCGCCGCCTTCTCGCACTATTTCAACCATGACGGCGCCGGCCAACTGGTGAGCAAACAGACGCCCGATGGAGAAACCCGCTACCGCTACAGTCCGCTCGGCCAACTGCTGCATGCCGCCAGTGACCGCGGCAACGCATGGCATGACGAGCCGACAACGGCTCAGAGCGAGGTCAGTTTTGACTATGACTTGCTGGGGCGGGTAACCCGTGAACAAGGTGCCAACGGTACGCTGCGCTATGATTACGATCCGATGGGTAACCGCACGCAAACCACCTTGCCCGACGGACGCGCGCTGCGCGCGCTGTACTACGGCAGCGGCCACCTGCTGCAGCTGGCGCTGGACGATATCACCCTCAGCGAGTTCGAGCGTGACAATCTGCACCGCGAGCTGAGCCGTACGCAGGGTCGCCTGACCAGCCGAGTGCATTATGATCGGCTGGGGCGCAAAGACCGGCGGGAGATCTTCAATGACAACCGCCAGCGCCCGGCGCCGGCCAGCAGCTCGCGCCAGTGGTCCTACGACTATCAAAACAACCTGACGCGCGAAGAACACAACGCCAACCCGTTCTCCTACCAGCGTTATCAGTACGATGCCACCGGTCGATTGCTGAGCCGGGACGGCACGCTGCCGGATACCGAGCGCTACCGGTACGATCCGGCATCCAACCTGCTGGATGAGGGGCAATTCCGCCAGCGGCACAACCGCGTACTGCATTATCAGGGAATTGATTACCGATACGATGTCTTTGGCCGCACGGTGGAAAAACGCAAAGGCCACTACCGTTGGCAATATCTCTACGACGCCGATCATCGCCTCTGCGAGGTGGTGCGCTACAGCCAACATCGCAGCGAAGCCCAGCAGCATGTGCAGTTCCACTATGATCCGCTCGGGCGGCGCACGCAAAAGCGGGTGTGGCGGCAAAGTCAGGATCTGCGCCAACCGGCCGGCAAATGCCAAACCACCACGTTTTTGTGGGAAGGTTTCCGGCTGCTGCAGGAAACTCGCGACGGCATGCCCCTCACCTATGTCTATGCCGATCAGGGCAGCTATGAACCTTTGGCGCGCATCGACGGCCACACGCCGGCCCAAGTATTTTACTTCCACACGGCGCCGAACGGCGAACCGGAAAGCCTGACCGACAGCGACGGAACGCTGCGCTGGCAGAGTCACAGCAGCGCCTGGGGCCGCATAAAGTATGAGGAAAATCAGCAAGATCTGGATTATTCCCAAAACCTGCGCCTGCAGGGGCAATACCTGGATCGGGAAACGGGATTGCACTACAATTTGTTCCGCTATTACGATCCGGATATCGGCAGATTTACCCAGCACGATCCGATAGGTTTGGCCGGCGGGATCAACCTGTACCAATACGCGCCGAATCCGCTGGGTTGGGTGGATCCTTGGGGATGGAAGCCACGATGCGCAGCAACCAAAGCCAACGATCATAATCAGGCAGCTTTTGGTCGACAATGGCAAGGTCGAGGTATCTACAAAGGACGAGACTCTTGGTCAAATATCATGTTGAAAGAAGGTGACATTGTTTATGGCGGCGCTCCAGGGCAATCTGGTTTTTACTTCAACAAGGCGACGCTAGATGCTGCAGGTGGCAGTAGAGCCAAGCTATGGGAAAGTTTGCAGGTGCTTCCACATGAAAAATTTGGTTATAGATCTAAAATACAAGCATATAGAGTAAAAAGAGAAACGATTGCAGGAACAGGTAAAGCGATATCTCAAGACCCAACGAGATTCGGCGAAGGCGGAGGAACTCAATTTTTCCTTTCTAACTATAAAACTGTTCTTGAGCCAATTGATAAGCCTTTTGAAATTGGATTGTAAAATGCAACTAGATACTTATGACGGAACACTAGAACTCGCGGGAATAACGCTAGGTACAGCGACAACCCGAGAAATGCTAATAAAAGGCTCCAGATTGTGGGAGGGTTGGCCAGAAAAGTCAGATGGTAGGACTACATCATACAGAACAATAATCAGTACAAAAAAAGAAAAAGCCGGCGATATATATATAATTGCCGACTTCTCCGGGGCCTTCATTACAGATGCAGTGCTTTGCAGTTGGCGTTTTGCGCCTGAAAAACTCATGATGGGAATACAAAAAAAAGTAGAAGGTGCTATTACCAAAAATCTTCGAACATGGTTTTATGAAAAAACTCATATACAACTTCCAGTTAGTGGTTCATGGGGGCATATTGACGCTGCTTATGACCCACATAATTTAACGGGAACAATAGTGTGCAACTATCGCAGTGCATTTCATACTGAGGATGAATGGCGAAAATATTGCAAAAGGAATAACATAATTTATTAAAAAAGAGGAAACTCATCCACATTATTATATAAAAATTCACACACTCATTCCATAATGCAGAGTGTGTGTGATTTTTCACCCCCCCTCGAATATCGCAAATAACTACATCTTCACTTCGCACACTAACAATCAATAAAGGCATGAATCATTTATTCACTAGATCTATTTAAATATTATGAACAAAGAGAAAATTGTCATTACCCCATCAAACAGGCAACTATTTGATGGTAACGAAGAGCAGTTTCGTTTATTTAAAAAAGAAGTATCCATCCCTAACTCTAACGAAAAAGTACTTTATGATAACAGCTCTGCGATACCCATATGGGATATAGATGAAAACATCAGGAAGGCGATCGCAGAAAAAATAAGCGGGATAAAAGTCATAGAGTACCCATATGACCCAATACCTTCATATAAAAATGAAAATCTGGATATCTACATTCAGAATGTAGAGCCGGAAATGCACAAAAACAGAATAACAATAATCACGGCGACGGGTGAATCACAACCAGCAAGATATAAGATAAAGTTGCTGGGTTTCATTTTTCACTAGCGCTCTCTTAGAGGCGACCCCACTGAAATCTTTATAACACTCTGAGGTAACAGATGATGAATATTTCCTGGGATATCGCCAACTTTAATATATCAATGAAAAGCCAGTACAGTGATATCTATGAGTTAGAAAATGATATCAGTAATTTCTTTGGAAGCAGTAATTTTAGTGAAATGGACTCCCTTGACTGGTTTTTAATCAACAAGAAAACAAACGAGCTTTCTTTTTTGTTGTTGAGCGTTCCTTCTTTTTTTAAAGCATCAAGCGAGCGTCATGCCCTTGATGTTGACTCATTACGAGAAATAAAATTATCAGAATGTATCGGTAGCTTCGTATCTCACGTCACTATTCAAGACGAAGCAGTTTTCCAATCCAAAGAGAACATTTTAATTGTCGCATCGGATACATCGGTCATCGTTTATAAGACACCAATCAAAGAGGGTCTTTATTTCTTGTTGGGCTGTGATTTTTCGTATCATGGGTTTTTATTGCTCAGTGCGACCCATCATATCCCAGGGGAAACACCACCATCAGATGAGACAATTTCCGATTCGTTATTCTTAAGAATGCTAGATTTGTGCAACCAAGATTTTTATGATGCCATGGACGAGCAAGATGAAAGATGTTTATCCATAATAAACCAGTTAGAGAAGGATTGTTTGGCATATCAAAAGATAGACGTTCGCTTACTGCAAACAATAGATTTTATAAAAAACCTTAAATATACATTCTATGATATAGACATGGAATAATTATCTTATGACTGTTCCTCTTTTAAATGAATCTTTAAATATCCCATCAAAAGGCTCCCAAAGAGCCTTTTGATATGCTACCGCGCCGTTAGCCCCCTCACCACTTCTTCACCGTCTGGTAAATCTCGAGGTCGAAATAGCCGTCGGCCTCGCAGTCGTTGAGATAGTGCTCATAGCTCACCCCCTCAACCGGCTGGTAGCCGCTGGCCGGTAGCAGCTTCTGATAGAACTCGCCCCACACCCGCTCGAAATCGCCATCGCTGATGCGCACGTGGTAGACCGCATACTGCCCGGCGGGCAGCGTCTGCACGGTCACGCCCTCGCTGCCCGCCGGCAGCGCGAAATCGTCCGCCACGCTTATCACTACGTCGGCACGCAGCTTTTCCGGCGCCACTTCCGCCGGATCGTCCCAATACAGCACCAGCCATTTGCCAAACGGCACGCCTTGGCGTTTCCGCCATGCCAGCAGTTGCTGCGAGCCCTGCGGGATGGTCTGCGGATACGGCCCCACGACTCTCACTCCCACCACCTTCTCCGCCGCTTTATCGATAATCCTCACGCTCATCGCCCTTATCCTCCCACGTTATTTCAGGCACCGATTTCGGTGCGCACGTCCAGCAGCTCGGGGAAAAAGGTCAGATCCAACGCCTTTTTCAGGAAGCTGACGCCGCTGGAACCGCCGGTACCTGACTTAAAGCCAATGATCCGCTCCACCGTTTTCATATGGCGGAAACGCCACAGATGGAAACTCTCCTCGATATCCACCAGCTTCTCCGCCATTTCATAGGCTTCCCAGTAGGTCTGCGGGTTGTCGTAGATCACTTTGAACGCCGGCAGCAGATCCGGGTTGCGCTGGTAGGGCTGCGTCCAGTCACGCTCGAGGCACTCCTGCGGGATCGGCAGGCCGTGGCGTGCCAGGTACAGCAAGTATTCGTCGTACAGGCTCGGCGCTTCGAGGATCGCCTTCAGCGCGGCGTGCTTTTCCGCATCGCTGCTAAACACCGCCAGCATGGCGGCGTTCTTGTTGCCGAGCAGGAACTCGATCGATCGGTATTGGTGCGACTGGAAGCCCGATGAGCTGCCCAGCACGTCGCGAAACTCGACGTACTCCGACGGCGTCAGCGTTTCCAGCACCGCCCACTGTTCGAACAGCAGCCGCTGGATCTGTTTGACGCGCGCGAGGATTTTGAAACAGTGGCTGAGTTTGTCCTGCTGCACCAGCCGCACCGCCGCCTGCAGCTCGTGCAGCATCAGCTTCATCCACAGCTCGGAGGTTTGGTGCTGTATCACGAACAGCATTTCGTCATGATGCGGCGGGTTGGAGAGTGGGTGCTGGCAGTCCAGCAGCGAGTCCAGGCACAGGTAGTCGCCATAGCTCATGCGTTTGGAAAAATCGGTGACAATCGCGCTTTCTAATTCCCGTTTGTTCATCTGTTCTCTCCGTTGCGCCCAGCGCCCCATCGGCCTGGAACGTGCCGCAAAGAGAAAACAATAGTACAGAACCCGCCGCCCCGAAGGGCGATAAACGAGAGGTGCTTCGCAGATCTCACTCATCTGCGTTAACACATTGCCCCTCTCCCCCTGTGTTGTTTAGTAAACAACACGGCTGCCGCCTGACGATTCTCACAAATGCGCAATCCCATGTGCGCAGCGCCCCGGTTCCAGCTTGCCTGCGGCCGGCTTCCCTTATAGATTGCAGGCTAACGGCAGGCAGCAAGGTATCGGCAAATGGCAAATATTCGTGATGTGGCGCGGTTGGCCGGCGTGTCCATCAGCAGCGTGTCGAACCTGCTGAACAATCGCAGCCACCAGATGAGCGCGCAGACCCGTGAGCGCATCGAACGGGCGATGGAAACCCTGGGATACCGGCCGGCCCGAGCGGCGGTGCCCGCGCCGCAGGCGAAGATCATCGGCCTGCTACTGCCGTCGATCGTCAACCCGAGCTTTTCGGCGCTGGCGCATGCGGTCGACGGCGCGGCGCGGGTTCACCGTTACCGCGTTTTGCTCGGCAACGCCTACCGCCAGGAACAGGAAGAAGCCGCGTTTATCGACGATATGTTCCTGCACGGCGTGCGCGGCATCATCGTAGCGGCGAGCGACATTCGCCAGACTCATTTTGTTCGGGCCGCCGAGCGAGGCATGAAGATTGTCAGCTACGACAGCCCGTTCGCCGAGCCGATGGCCACCGATACCCGACTGTTCGACAGCGTGTCGATGGACAATATCGCCGCCGGGCGCCTGGCCGCGCAGCACCTGCTCGAGCGCGGCTGCCGACACATCGTGTTCGCCACCGAAGCGACGCTAACCGTCGGGCGCAGCCACAAGATCGACGGTTTTCTGAGCGCGCTGGGGCACAGCCTGAGCGAACGCCAACGGGTGATCGAAGGCAAAGCCAACAGCGCCTACGGCGACACGGAAATGTTCGAATTGGGGCTGACGCTGGCGCCGCGCGTTCTCGCGTTGGCACCGCGCCCGGACGGCATCGTGGCGATTAACGATGCGCTGGGCATCGGGCTGATGGTGGGCCTGCGCGCCGCCGGCATCCAGGTGCCCGCAGACATCTCGGTGATCGGCATCGATAATATCGCGCTGGCCGGCCTGGCCGAACCGGGGTTGACGTCGATTGGCCCACCGCTGGCGGAGATGGCGCAGCTGATGGTCGAACGCCTGATCGGCCGTATCAACAATGATTTGAAACCGCCCGGCGAGTTTCTCTTCCCGCCGTCGGTCATCAGCCGGCGCTCGGTCAAAGCCGCCGGTTAATACGGTAAAAACGATTTTCCCAGACGATGCGCAGCCGGCATCGTCCGGATCGTCGCAGCTAAAAGCAGAAAAAATAGAATCGTCGCAATAAATAAACGGCGCGACGCTTTTATGCACGCAACGTCGTTATTCAGCACGCCGCTCATGACTTTGGGCTGGGCCGCTATTATTCCGATTAACCACATGGGAAAAACCATGATGAAAAAAACAATGCCAACGGATATTGAACGCAGCGCCATCAGGAAATTGACGCTGCATATTGTCCCCCTCATGATCTTATTGTATTTCCTGGCCTTTCTCGACCGCAACAATATGGCCTACGCCGCCAAAGCGCTGGAAGATAATCTGGGATTGACCGCCTCGGCTTTCGGCTTCGCCTCCGGGATTTTCTTTATCGGCTATTTCCTGTTTGAAATACCCAGCAACGCCGGCACCATTAAATTTGGCCCGCGTATCTGGTTCGCCAGAATATTAATTTCCTGGGGCATCTTCGCGACCCTGCTCGGTTTTGTGCGCACGCCGCTGGAGCTGTATATTTGCCGTTTTATGCTGGGCGTGTGCGAAGCCGGTTTCTTTCCCTCGGTGGTGTATTACTTCACGGTTTTCTTTCCGGAGAAATACCGCACCAAAATTCTCGGCATGTTTATCATCGTCCAGCCGCTGTCCAACGCGGTCGGCTCGCCGATTTCCGGCTTTATTCTCAATATTCAGCATGACTGGTTCGGGTTCGCCCCCTGGCAGCTGCTGTTTATCCTCGAAGGGCTGCCGCCGATCGTCATCGGCCTGCTGATCCCGTTCCTGATCAAGAACTCCCCCAAAGACGTCGGCTATCTGAACGTGGAGGAAAAAGCCTGGCTGATGAGCAACGCCGGCCGCTCCAAATCCGGCTCTAAAATCACGCTGGCTGACTTCCTGAAGGGGATTAAAAACAAGAAATACCTGCTCTACGCGCTGCTCAACTTCGGCATGGTGTGCGGCATTTATGGCTTCGGCACCTGGCTGCCGTCGATCATCAGCGCCCTCTCCGGCGGCGATATCTTCCGCGTCAGCCTACTGGCGCTCATTCCCTACGGCCTGGCCGCGCTGCTGGTCTATCCGTGGAGCCTGTGGGCCAGCAAAACCAAAAAGCTCGGCGTATTTGCCGGCCTCAGCATGGTGGTTGCCGCCATCGGCCTGATGGGGGCGGTGACGTTTTTTAAATACGACCCGCTCGTCGCGCTGTCGTTCCTGTGCATCGCCGCCATCGGTATCTACACCGCCGTGCCGCCGTTTTTATCCATGCCCGCCAATATCTCCACCGGCGCGGCTGCGGCCGCCGGGCTGGCGGTGGTCAGCTGCATCGGCAATATCGGCGGTTTTGTCGCCCCCTATGCGGTGGGCGTGCTGAACGATCTGACCGGCAGCAGCGCGCCGGGGCTGTTTTTCCTGGCCTCGTGCCTGCTGGCCACCGGGCTGATCTGCATTTTCTACTGCGCCAAACAGCGTGAAGGCGTCATCAATTCTTAACGAACCAATAAGGAGTCAATCATGGGCGATCTTGCGGGCAAAAAGGTCTTTATCACCGGAGCGGAACAGGGCATTGGCCGCGCCACTGCGGAGCGGCTGATCAAGGCCGGTTGCGACATCTATTTTCACTATCACAGCGACGAAAGCGGCCCCAAGGCGCTGGTGGCGCTGGCCCATTCTCTGGGGCAAAAAGCCGCTTACGGCTACGCCGATCTCATCGATACCGACGAAACGCTGGGCTGCGTCGCGGCCGGCGCCGAGTTTCTCGGCGGCATCGATATTCTGGTCAATAACGTCGGCGGCATCGTCGGGCGCAAATGGCTGGGCGAGATCGACCGCGCCTTCTGGCAAACCGTGATCGACGTGAACATGACCACCATGCTGAACGTGACGCAGAGCGCGCTACCGTTCCTGAAGGCGGCGGCAAACGGCGCCAGCATCGTCAACCTGGCCTCGCAGGCCGGCCGCGCCGGCGGCCACTCCGGCTCGCTGGTCTATTCCGCCACCAAGGGCGCGGTGCTCACCTGGACGCGCTCGCTGGCGGCAGAGCTGGGCGAGCACGGCATCCGGGTAAACGCGGTGGCGCCCGGCCTGATCCTCGGCACCCGCTTCCATAATCGCCACACCACCCAAGAATCGGCGGAGGAAACCGTTCGCGCCATCCCGCTGGGCCGCGCAGGCACGCCGGACGACGTGGCGCGCGCCATCACCTTTCTGGCGGCGGAATACGACGGCTTCATCTCCGGCGCCACTCTTGATATCAACGGCGGCATCTACCGCATGTAATTCAGCTGCGGGCGGCACGGCTGCCGCCCCCTATTCAGGTATCGCCTTATGATTAAATCCGCCATCATCCACCCGCCGCTGCTCGCCGCGCTGGCGCAATGCGGGCATAAAACCCAGGTGCTGATCGCCGACGGCAACTACGCCTGCATGACCCACGCGCCGAAAGACGCCACCGTGGTCTATCTGAACCTGGCGCCCGGCACGCTCGCCGCTCCGCCGATCCTGGAAAAACTGCTGGCCTGCATCAACGTGGAAAGCGCGGCGCTGATGGCCTGCCCGCCGGACTTCACCAACGCTATCGAAGCCGAATACCGGCAGCTGCTGCCTGAACATTGCCCGATCGAATACCTGCCGCGCGAGGCGTTTTACGCCGCGGTCAAATCGGATCGGACGTTGCTGGTGATCGCCTCCGGCGAACAGCGCCGCTTCGCCAACCTGCTGCTGACGGTGGCGCCGGTGGTGTGATGACGCCATTGCGTTAATGGCGGTTGTGCCCCAACCGCCATACCTGCGCTTTACGCCAGCTGCTGATTCACGATATCCGCCACTTCTTTCGGCTGATGATTGATGAAGAAATGATCCGACGAAACGGTGTGCAGACCGATATGCGCGCTTGTATAGCGCGCCCAAGCCGCCATGTCCGTCTTGGAAACAGTGCTGTCGCGGCTGCCGTGAATCAACACCAAAGGATAATTGATTGTCTTCTCCTTCAACGCCCGTTTCATATGAAAATTAATCGACAGCTCGTTGCGTATAATAGGAAAAAATAAGCTTCTGAAATCAACGTCATCCAAAATATCAGGTTGAGTTCCGCCATAACGACGCAATACTTCGGCCATTTCATCATCATCTGAATGCATCGGATCATGCTTAAAATCCGTAATGTGCGGCGGTGCTTCTGCGGCGATAAAAATTCGCGCCGGCGGTTTATCCTGAGCGATAAAACGACTCGCCAATTCAAAGGCGAATAATCCGCCATTGCTGTGACCAAGAAATGAGTACGGTTTTCCCGACATCAGGCTCGTGGCTTCTCGTTCAACCTCATCCAGAATTTTGCAGACATCATTGCACAACGCCTCTGAAAAGCGGCGCCCATTGCCGGGCAGTTGCATGGCGTACACGGACGTATTGCTATTGACGTAGTGAGAGAATGGCACGAATACCTCGGCATTTCCGGCGGCATAAGGGAAACAAAATAAAATATGCTCATCATCCCCACCGGTACCCCTTTTTATTTGCTCAAACCACATACGGCTTCCTCTGCTTTGCAAGAATATGACGCTATCCGCCACCGCGGAGAACGGGAGCGGCGTAATCAAAATCAATACCGTAGCGGGATCAGCGGGATAGTTTATCCCGCTGATTTCCCCTCAGGTATAGCGAACACGCTGCGCCATCAAGCCAGCGTCCAATGCCCTAACCACGAAGTCATTTTTTCCGCCATCATTGCCGCGCCTTCTCCCGCGTTCATCGTCAGGTGGTTCCCCGGAATCTCCTGCACCTCGAAGCGGCCCAACACCCAGGGATGCCAGAACTTGCTTTGATTTTCAGGAAAATCTGCAATCACCTCACGGTGAGAGAAAAACAGCACATCACTCATCAACGCATGCGGGTGGTAACGCTGCATCATCACGTTATGCCGTTGCCAGGTGCTCAAGTAACGAGGTAAGAACGCCGAGGAAAAGAGCGTTTCGGCCGCAGTTCCTTTGGTGATCTCAGATAAATAATGGATTTTATCCGCCATTTGGGTCATCGCCTTCCAGGCATCCCAATCAATGTCCAGTGACACCAGGCCAAATGAAAGCAGGTAGTCCAAAATCTGTTCATCCGTCATGGCCGCAGGCAGATTTCCCTGTCCTGGGGAATCAATCATCACTACCGGCAGAGACACATGTTTTCCCTCTTGGTACTGCCGCGCCATTTCAAACGCGATAATACCGCCGAACGAAGAACCGGCCAGGCAACATTCGCCTCGCTCAAGATGCGGCTCCAGCAAAGCCAGATACTCTCCCGCCAATTGTTCGATGCTCTCGAAGGCGCCCGAGCCATTCAGCAGAGGTGAACGTATGGCATAAATCGTTCTGCTGCTTCCCAAGCATTGAGCCAACTCCCGGTAGAAATAGATGTCGCCGCCGATGGGGTGGATCAACACAAGTGGCATCATCCCCTCATCCTCACCGTCGCGCAGCTTCACCAAACCGCTTTCGCCCTGAGGCTTCGCTGTCGCATGAGCCTCCAGCGATTGCGCTATTTGCACGACGCTCGGCTGTTCCATGGCCATAAGCTCAAGACGTATACCGGTCATTTTTTGCAGGCGGCCAATCAGTTGCAATGCGCTCAGCGAGTCGCCGCCCAGTTCGAAGAACCCGCGCTGTGGATCGACCGACTCACACCCCAGAACCTCGTTGAACAACATTGCCACCCGTTGTTGCATATCCCCTTGGTGCACGGCTGCCTCCGCCGGAACCGGGGCCGGCCGCGAATGAGCGGGTGAATTCATCACACCGAACCAATGCCGCTGAGGCGCGAAAGGATATGCCGGTAGACGCAAAGACGCTTGCCCCGTACACCGCCAGAAACGCTCCTGGTTGATTTCCACACCTGACATATGCAGCACGCCAACGGAACGCCACAGCATCTGCGCAGCCTGCCGCTCATCCGTAGCGTTGCGCGGTGAAGAAACGACAACGGCCGCATTCCCCAATGCCGGATGGCGCGACGCCAGCGTACTCAGAATTTGACGCGGCCCTACTTCCAGCAATACCCAGTTGTCATCGGCACGGCGTTCAAGCAAGGTACGCAGGCCGGCGTCATATTGCACCGTATGCCGCAGGTGCTGCACCCAATATTCAGGCTGACAAACCTGTTCCGCCGTTGCCCACTGGCCGGTCAAATTGGAGATAAACGGTAACTGCGGCTCGTTGAAGGCAATTTCTTGCAGTGCGGCCTTAAACTCTGCCAACACAGGCTCCAATAAACGCGAATGGAACGCGTGCGAAACCTTAACCGGATGGCAAGATACCCCTTGGGCGATCAAGCTCGCCTGCAAAGAGGCGATTGCCGACGCCGCGCCGGAAATGACACAGCTTCCCGAATCATTAACGACGGCGATATCGACGCCCAACGCGGCAGCCTGTTCGCTTACGCCCTCCGCCGACTGTTTGATAGCCAGCATCGCCCCCGGTGCGGTGTGCGCCAATAGCGCACCGCGTTTGAGCATCAACTTGAGCGCATCCTCCAGTGAAAATACGCCGGCGATACATGCGGCAACATATTCGCCCAGGCTATGACCAATCATCACCGTCGGCTCAACACCGAGGAAGCGATACCACTGCGCCAACGCATATTCATACACAAACAGCGCCACTTGAGTGATTGCGGTGTGGTGTACGCTTTCCCCGTTCGCCAATACGTCTTCCCGCGTTATTTCACCGCCCATCATCGGCTCGAGCAATGCGAGGCAACGATCGACCTCCACTTGGAATTGCGGTTCGGCGTCATATAACGCCTGTGTCATGCCGACGAATTGTGCGCCCTGGCCCGGGAACATAAAGGCCACCTGCGCCTCGAACGCAGGTCGGGCCATCGTTTCGCCCTTCTCGCGCAACCGCGCGACGACCGCTTCCCGTGAATCTCCGGATACCCACCGTTGGCATGCATAGCGGTGTCGCTGCGCCATCAGGGCATAGCCAACCGCCTCCATCGAATGCTCAGGATGCGTTGCCAAATGATCGGCCAAAGCCTCACTCATCCGTTCGAGAGCTGCGTCATCCGCCGCAGAAACGCACAGCATATTGCGCTGAGCGGACTGAGGTGCGGTTGTCGGCGTGTTCGGCGCCTGCTGAAGGATAACGTGCGCGTTGGTGCCGCCAATGCCGAAAGCGCTGACGCCGGCGGTGCGGAGCCCTGTGGCGCTTTCCCAGTTGCGGGTTTCAACATTCACATAAAACGGCCCTTCAGCCAGTTTTAATGCCGGATTCTCACGCTGCATATGTAGCGTGGGAACTAACGTGCGATGCTGCAGGCACAACGCCGTTTTAATCAAGCCGGCGATGCCTGCCGCGACATCCAAATGCCCCAGGTTACTTTTCACCGAGCCGATTGCGCAGGCGTGTTCCGCCTGTTGTCCGGCGAAGGCCGCTTTCAACCCGGCAATTTCAATAGGGTCGCCCAATGGCGTGCCGGTGCCGTGCGCTTCGACATAGGAAATGTCCGCCGGCGTGACATCGGCATCGGCCAATGCCTTGGCAATCACCGCCTGTTGACGGCTCTCGCTTGGCGCAGTGAATCCCATTTTATCCCGCCCGTCATTATTTACGGCCGACCCTTTCACAACGGCATACACAGCATCACCGTCCGCCAGCGCTTGCGCCAAAGGTTTCAGCACGACAATACCTACCCCTTGTCCTTCAATGGTTCCCGCCGCTTGCGCATCAAACGGACGGCAGTGACCATCAGGTGAGAAGATCATCCCTGGCTGGTACAGGTAACCACCGCGCGCTAATTGACCAATGGAGATGCCGCCTGCCAATGCGACCTGACAGTCGCCCGCCTGCAAGGCGCGACAAGCCTGATGAACAGCGACCAGCGAGGATGAACAAGCCGTTTGGATCGTCATCGCCGGCCCGGTCAAATTCAACTTGTACGCCGTTTTTGTCGCCAGGAAGTGGGATTGGTTATGAATCATCAACTGGTAATGATCGATCAAATCAGCCTGAGGCATGTTCGGTAGAACAACGTCTCTTTCGTAGTTGCTGTTGCCGATGGCCGCATAGACGCCGATATCACCGGCAAAGCGCTGCGGATCGCAGTTCGCATCTTCCAAAGCATGCCAGGCGCATTCCAGGAAAATTCGCTGCTGCGGATCCATCAGACGCGCTTCCTGAGCCGTACAGCCGAAGAAATCGGCGTCAAAGCGATCGATATCGTCGAGCATCCCCTGGGCGCGAACATAATGCGGATGATCCAGCAGTGCGGAGTCAACCGATGCCGCCAGCGCCTCGCGCGAGTAATGCGTAATAAACGCCTCGCCATCGCATAACCGTTGCCAGAATGCCGCCAGCGTTTGCGCGCCTGGGAAACGGCCCGCCATCCCCACAATGGCGATATCGTCCCGGGCATTGATCGGTCCAGTCGTCGGTGCCGGCGCCGCTTCATGTTGGCGACCTTCGATATGCGCGGCAATGCGGGCAATGGTCGGCAGACGGAAGAGATCTATCAGACCGATTTTTTGCTGAACCTGGTCGGGTAACATGCCATAGAGCCGGGTCAACATGATGGAGTTCCCACCCAGTTCAAAGAACGAGGTATTGACGCCCACCGCCTCGCAACCGAGCAATTCTTGCCAGATAACCTGCAACTGCTTCACCAGCGGCGTAGCGATTTCGCTCTGCGCCGCTGGAGATGCCTCACCGGCGTCAACCGACGGCAACGCACGCACATCCAGTTTGCCGTTAGCGTTCAGCGGCAAAGCAGACAACGCAATCCAATAGGCAGGCACCATATACCCCGGCAGTTGCCGACCGACGTGTTCATTCAACTGCCCGGCGTTAATTTCGCCCTGCGCCACATAATAGGCAACCAACGCCTGACCGACGTTCCCATCCCCCGCCACTTGGCATATTTGCACGGTAACCTGCAAGATCGACTCGTGCTGCAATATAACCTGCTCAATCTCGCCCTTCTCAATACGATGGCCGTGCAACTTGACTTGCTGATCCTGCCGCCCAAGGAATGCTATTTCACGATTTGGCAAAATGCGCGCGCGATCGCCGCTGCGATACCATATCCCCTCAGCAAACGACAGTGAGACAAAGCGTGAGGCGGTCAGCTCAGGCTGGTTGTGATAACCCTCGGCCACGCCGCTGCCCCCGATATAGAGCTCGCCGATGGCCCCGACAGGCAAAGGTCTGCCGGCCGGGTCCAACACCAGACAACGTTCTCCCGGTAAAGGGCGGCCTATCGTTAAAACACGATCCGTCGCGGCACGCCGATAATGTTTACCGGTTGACCAAATGCAGGTTTCCGTCGGACCGTAGACATTGACGAGCCCCGTGAAAACAGCCAGGGCCTTCTGCGCCAAATGCGGCTCAAGCTTTTCACCGCCGACCAGAAGTAAACATTCCTCGTCCCCCTGCAATACCGGTAGGACAATTTCCAGCATGCTGGGCGTTGACTGGATGAAATCGAACTTACGGCAATCCAGCCCAGTGACATGGTGAGTTCCCAAGGTAACGCAGCCGCCGCTCAATAACGGCAAACCGTATTCAAGACCGAAAATGTCGAAAACGGGGTTGGTCATGCTGTACGTTTTCAGCGCTTCCCTGCCCTGGAAGTACTGCTGCCAGAAACCTCGCAATGTGGCGAGCAGCGCCCCATGCCCCACGCTAACCCCTTTGGGTTTACCCGTCGTGCCGGACGTGTAAAGTATGTAGGCGGTCTTCTCCGCCGCAGGTGTGAACGTCGGCATCGTGGCCTGTTTGCGCCACAGCGCTTCTCCCGCGGTGCCGAACAAGGGAATAGACGGAATACCGTACTCGGCCCCTTCATCCCCAGACATCGTCAATACGGCGATAGCCTGGCTGTCACGCAGAATGAAATCGATACGCTCCTGCGGATAGTCTTTGTCCAGCGGCACATAAGCTGCGCCCAGTCGTCCTATCGCCAACAAGGCCATGACCGTCAAGACTTTGCTGTGCAGTCGCAAGGCAATAGGCGCGTGCGGCGTCTTCTCAAGGCGGCCGGCGATGAGATTGGCGAGTTGCGTCACTTCTGCGTCAAGCTGGGCGTAGCTCCAGCTGCGCTCGCCGTCACTCAGCGCCGAAGCGTCTGACCGGCTGCATGCATAGTGCGCCAACACCTGCGATAAGGTAGCGGCATTCCCCGGCGCAGGAAGCATCAAAGGTTGCTCCGGCTCACAATAAACCGGAGCTATCGCCACCGTCTCCGTACTCGCGTCTTTCGCCATGTGGCCGACGATGTCCTTTAACAGTGCCATCGCTTGCCGCATCATCGCCGCATCAAAGTACTCTGCCGCATATTCCAGCTTAATCAGCAGAACGTCCGGCTCCTCCTCCACGCTGACGACCAATGGATAATCCCTCTGCTCATTGCGACCGACGAATTGATGACGCAGTTCGCGGTGGCGGTCTTCATCAGGCTGCGGGTAATTTTCATAAATGAACAACGAGTCAAACAGGCGCTGGCCCGCAGGCTGCAGATGAGCCAGATCGACCAGGCATCGGGTATTGGCTTCATTAATATCTTGCTGCAACCGATGTGCCTGCTGAATCAGAGGCACATCGCTTTGATGCTCCACCTTCAACGGTAGCGTATTGAGGAACATGCCCAGCGTGTTTTCGATACCATTCAACGGCAGCATCCTTCCCGCCACCACGGTGCCCACCACGGTCACGGCAGCACCGGAGTAGAGTGCGAGCACCTTGTGCCAGGCGTATTGCAGCAAGGCGTTCAGGGTCATGCCTTGGCGCTGGGCAGCTTCGAGCGCGCACCGGCGCTCTTCGGCGCTCAGTTCACAGCGGCAAATCCCTGCAGCAGAGACGCTCTTAATGGCTGCTAACGCCGATGACTCCGCATCCGGACGGCGCCATCCGCTCAGATCCGGCGAGGTGTCGACCGAGCTCAGGTAGTCGCGCCAGAAATCCGTGTCCCTATCGCGATGCCGTTGAATGTAGCGCTGCACTGAAGCAAAGAGATCCGGTCTGTCCGCCGGCTCACGTCCGTGAGAAAACGCCAGGTAAGCGTCATGCAGCGCCCCCACCAGCAGCGGACTGCTCCAACCATCGAGGATGGCGTGATGTACACAGAACAGGCAAGCGAAGTGATCATCCGCCAGTTTGACCAGGCAGACACGGTACAGTCCGCTTTGTTGGAGATCGAAGCTGGCCTGCTGCTCACTTTCCTGCAGCCTGTGCAAGGCGTGTTCCCGCTCTTCAGGCGACAGATGGCTGATGTCATGGACGTGCCAAGGGAAGCGCCCTTCATGATCCACGACCTGCACGATTTCACCGCGCCAATCGAACCGCAACCGCAGGCAGGAGAACTGCTGTTGCACCCATTGCCACGCCCGCTTGAACGTCTCGGGCTCGATCGCACAGTGATAATCCCAGCGCGTAGCCACGCGATACACCCGATCGGCGTCGCCAAAGGCCAGCGAATGGTGCAACATCCCTTGCTGCAGACTATTGGCCATGAAGACCGCATCAACCGCCTGCGCATGTTGCAGCCGATCCAGATGGGGTTGCGGGAGGGCGAAATCGACATCCGATTCGGTTAACCAACGCCAGGATGGCCAATTCATTGATACCAGGCCATCTTCCAACTCTCGAATAAGCCGCTGCGTCAACCAGGCCGCGTCATGCTCCCGCAGCCGGCTTTCGACCCGCAATTCAAGACGATCGCCAACGTTCAACACGACGATATCGATCAGATGCGTCCCTTCCTGGGAGGCATGGCGATGCAGCCCCACAAAGTGGTGATCCAGCGCCCAGTCTCCCGCCGCCTCCATCTTGCCCAGGTAGTTGATGCTGATGCCGTCCTCTTTCACCACGGGCAAACCACACAGGACACCGAAGTTTTCCGCCCGCTGCGACCAACGTCTCAGATTATTTTTCACCGCGAGCAAATGCTCCCTGGCATCGCGTTGATAGCTAAAACGCACGGGATAACGACTGGTGAACCAGCCCATCGTCCTGGAGATATCCAGCGTTCGCTCATCCGCTTGCCGACCGTGCCCCTCAAACCATAGGCTAAAGGCGGTTTGTCCGGTCAAATCATACAAAACGCGGCCAACCGCCCAGGCCACCATGTCCTGCGGCTGCATGCCGAACATGGCGAGGTGCTGCATCAAGCGACAGGATGGCCCTTCTCCCCACGCAAGGGCATGACGCGTCGTCGCGGTTCCGCCCAGCGCTTGCAACGCATGAACTTCGCTGCCCGGCAATTGCCCCAGCCACTCTTCACGTTCATGAGAGGTAATTTGCGCACGTTGCCGCAGATGGTTCACCCATTGGCGATAGCTGCTGGCCTTCTCCGGCAGCGTTTCCTCTTGGCTCAGGCGTCGTAAATCGTCGACGATCACCTGCAGGCTGACCGCATCGACAATCAGGTGATGGCAAGCGACGAACACCCTGGCCTTGCCGTCCGCGTACCCTTCAAGAACGGCGAACGCGGCCAAAGGCCCGCTCTGCAGATCGAACGCCTGCTGCCAGTCGGCAAAACGCTGCAACAGCGCGGCGTCAAAATCCGGGTGGTCTTCCGGCAGCGACAATGCGCGAATGTCCAAAGCGTGGCATGGCGGCAGCGCAGCCTGCGGCTGGTAGCATTGGCGCCATTCTCCCTGGGTATCTTTTTCGAAGCGCAGATTGAACGCGTCGTGCTGCGCCACGAGGCGCGGCAACAGGCATTGCAGACGGGCCATTGTCATGCCAGGCGCCACCAACAGCCCGTACTGGTTCCACTGCTGCGGATGCGGCAGATCATGTGCCAGGAACCATTGCTGGATGGGCAGCAGCGGAACTGCGCCGCTCAAGGCCCCCGTTTCGCGCTGCACGGTCTGGATGCCGCCAACGGTTTGACGGCCGAGCAGAGTGTCGTAGAACGATGCGATGGTGCGATACGTCAGCAACTCTTTCAGCGTGACATCCAGCTGCAATTCGCGCCTTAACCGCCCCGCCATTTGGATACTGGCGATACTGTCGATACCCAACTGGAACAAATCCGCCTGGGTACTGAGTTCATCCGCCGGCACGTGCAGGATCTCGCCCCACAGCCGACACAGTTGATGTTCACGGTCGTCACGCGGCGGGCAATAAGTCGCCTGCTCTTCGGCTGCGGGTAGCGGCAAGGCGTTGCGATCCAGTTTGCCATTCGCCGTCAGCGGCAAGGCATCCAAAGCGATAAGATGCGCCGGTACCATATACTCCGGCAATTGTTCAGCCAGTCGCGAACGGAGCATTTTCTCGTCAGCGTTCGCTTCGCCGACGTAATAAGCCACCAGCATCGGTGCCGGCTGCGCCATCACCAGCGCCACGGCCTGGTGGATCCCGCCGCATTGCAGAAGCCGGCTTTCAATCTCCCCGAGCTCAATTCGATGCCCGCGCAGCTTGACCTGGAAGTCGTTGCGCCCCAGGAATTCGACATAACCTGCCGCATGCCAGCGCCCTAAATCGCCCGTCTTGTAGAGGCGTCCGTGACGAGGGTGCGAAATGAAACGCTCCGCCGTGAGCTGTGGATTTCGCCAATAATTTAATGCCACCCCCATCCCGCCAAGATAGAGCTCACCGGTCACGCCAACCGGACACATCTGTCCCTGCGGATCCAAAACATAAAGCGCCTGATGAGGCATCGCGGTGCCATAAGGGATGGAGCGCCAGGCCGGATCGATCGCCTCTATCGGGTACCAAACGGACCAAATGCTGCCCTCAGTCGCCCCGCCCAGACTGATGCAGTCAGCGTGCGGCCAAAGTGTGCGCAACGTCTCCGGCAGATTCAGCGGGATCCAATCACCGCTCATTAAAAATGCGCGCAGCCTTGGCAGTGAGCATCCCTGCCGTGCCACGGCATCGGCCAGCAGCCCGGCAAGCTGTGGAACGCTGTTCCAGACGGTGACTTCACGCTCAGCAAGCAGCGGCAACCACCGCTCCGGATCTTTTACGCTCTCTTGAGCCGGTAAGACGATCTCCGCACCGACGCTAAGCGCGCCGAAGATGTCATAGACGGAGAGATCGAAGCTCAATTCAGACAGCGCGAACAAGGCATCTTCAGCGGTCAGCGAGAGGCGTCGATTTACCGCTTGCAGCGTATTCACTGCGCCACGGTGATCGATGGTGACCCCTTTTGGCCGCCCGGTGGAACCGGAAGTGAAAATGACATAGGCCACATCGGCGGCGCTGACGTGCGGCAAGCCGAAACACGGTGGCAAAGCGGTCGCCTCATCCAGCATATCCTCGATGACCAGCAGTTGATAACCCGCTTCGCTCAGTGTCCGGATATCCACACGCGCCGACTGTGCCCGGGTCAGCCAGAGCTGTTCTACACCGGCCTGTTGTAAAATATCGGCGATGCGCCCCGCCGGCCACTCCACATGCAACGGTAGATAGCCCTTGCCGGCCTTCATGATCGCCAGACAGGCACAGACCTGGGCGTAGCTTTTTTCCGCCAATACGGCAATCAGCGGCGCAGATGAGCCCATCCCCTGCTGCGCCAACGCATCGCTGTCTTGTTTCAATTGGCCATAGGTCATGCCGATCGCCGCTTCCCCGTCATACACCGCGATCGTTTCTCGATGCCGTGCTTGCGTCGCCAACAGATCGAACGCGCTGAACAGGGTTTCTTCACTGAGAGGCTGAGTGACGGCATTTGCCCGCTGCATCATTTCTCTTTGCGCTTCAGGCAAATAGTTTTCGCATCCCACCGGCGTTTCCCAAGGCTGCTGCGCTAATAGCGAGATCAGACGGCAATAGGCGCGATTCAGATGCGCAATGGTTTCTTCATCAAACAGCTGTTCGACATAAAG
Organism: Serratia bockelmannii; assembly: GCF_051803255.1. NCBI lineage: Bacteria > Pseudomonadati > Pseudomonadota > Gammaproteobacteria > Enterobacterales > Yersiniaceae > Serratia > Serratia bockelmannii. The sequence goes on from NZ_CP196512.1 coordinate 3,152,309, forward strand.
CCACTTGCTCATAAAGCGGCCATCGACTTCAATAGCCTGCAGGTCGATCCAAGCCTGAGAGGTTTGCGCACACCAATATCGCTGCTCGCGCGCCTCGCTGTCTTCCAGATACGCCTGTTTATCCCAATCGCCGGTTTGTTGCCCTACGACGCCAGTGAAGACCAACGGCGACACCGCCGAATGGCGATCCAGGCCGTGCAGTTTCACCAGATCGCGCTGCACATCCAACCCGCTGTACAACGCATGCTGAATGTCGTCCCACATGCGCTTATGCGTCGTCTCGATGGTGGTGAACAGATCCTCGCCGGCATCGCGAAAGTGGAACAGGTTGGTCGAGGTAAAATCACCCAAAATGTCGTTTACGTCCTCGCAAACCGCGTAGCGGTTGAACAGCGTCATGGTAATGAGAAACTCGCTGTTGCCGGAATATCGCGCGATGAGGTAGCCATAGAGGCTCAGCAATACCGACGAGTATGAGACCTGATAATGTTGCGCTTGCCGTTTGAAATCCTGCCAAATTTGTTTGTCTATATATAGCGTATGCTCTGCAAAGCGCGGGTGTTCAACCGTGGCCGACGGCACCTTGAGCGGTAAGTTTGGCCGCAGCGGCATATCGGCCAGCTTGTCCTGCCAATAAGCGCAATCTCGTTGATACCAACGGGAAGCCTTCAGATGGGCCAGATGCTCCTGGTAGTCTTTGAAGTTCACGGTTGCCAGCGGCGGCAAGACATTTCCCCGATACAGCGCATTAAGCAGTTGATACAGCGCCAGACGGCTTTGCACATCCAGCAAAATCAGATCGAGACTGATATGCAGCACGTCGCGATCGCGCAGCCGGCTGATTTCAAAAGTGAACAACGGGAAACGGTCGACCTGATAGACCTGATGGGACAGACGCTTGCGCACGCGCGCCAGCGCGGTAGCCTCATCGTCGAGGCGCAGGTCATTCACCGCCAAGGCATAATGGCCGGCCTGCGACACCGAAATGAAGCGCTGAGTCATGCTTTCCGCGTCATACACGGTGCGCAGCACCGGACAGAGGGCGATCAATCGGTTAATCGCCAGCTCCAGACGTTCGTCATCAAGGCGCGGATACACGAACTCGTTGTAGATGTGGTTGGCGACGTTGCCGATCTCATAGTTTTCAAAGCGCCCAACCAGATAGGCTTTCTGAATCTCGGTCATGGCAAAGCAGTCGCCGTTTTCGGCACCGCCCTGCAGAGGTAAATGCTGTAAGTCGCGTTCATCCGCAACATTGATGAAATCGCCAAGGCCGTATTGGGTTCTTCCCTGCCGTTCACAGCACGCTATCAGCGTGTCTATAGCCGCCTCCCAGGCCTCCAGCAACTGTTGATTTTGCTCACCGGACAGACCGCTGACGACTTCGAGCTGCAACCGACCTTGCTCTATGTAGCTAAAGAGCGTAATACCGAAAGGCAAGCCGTTGTCAGGATGGCGCGTCTCACCGACCGGCGACATGACCAGCGCCCAATCCTTTTCATCCGGCGAAGTCAGCTGTCCCAGGTAGTTGAAACAAACATTGGGCAGCGGCAACCCTAGCTCACGGGCAAACGCGCCAAATCCTACGCCCTGATGAGGCACGCCGCGCAGTTGCGCTTTGGCCGCCTGCAAACGCATTGCCGGATCGGGAGAGGATGAGAGCGCACAGGGATAAAGTGACGTGAACCACCCGACGCAACGATGAACGTCCAGAGCGGCATCAATCTCTTCGCGTCCGTGCCCTTCAACGGTGACATGGGTCAGCTCTCCGTTAAACCAGTGAGCGAGCATGCCGTCTGCACACGCCAGCAAACATTCGTCGACTTTCGCATTGAAGGCACGTAAACCCTCGGTTTGCAGCGCCTGCGTCACTTTTATTGATAACGCGAGGCGGCTGCATGCCATCGTAGCGCCGCGCGCAGCCGGCAACGCAACGGGGCGGTAGTCCGCCATCCTGGCCCGCCAGTAAGACGCCTCTTCCGCGTGATTGGCACAATATTGCTCGAAGTGCTCAGTCCACTGACGATAACTCGTTCCCTTATCTCCAAGGCTTTCACCGTGGTAGGCGTTCGCCAGATCGCGGGCCAGAATGCCCCAGCTGACGCTATCGAGCACCAAATGGTGGCAAGCGCAGAAAATACGGGCTCGCCCCTCGTCGAACCCCGTGACATAACCAAAACGATAAAGCGGCCCGTCGGCCAGATCGATATCGCTTTGCCATTCGGTCAGCACGGCGGACAGGGCCTCTTGCCATTGCGGTGCCGAGCGTTCGACATGATGACACCGCAGTTCGATGGCGTCCGTCATCGGTTGATAGCCTTGGCGCCAATGCGACGAATCCTCAGACGTAAACGTCAGGCGTAGCGCATCGTGATGTTGAATCAATGCGTGCAGCGCTTCGCGCAGGCGTTCGACGTCCAGCGCCGGCACATCCAGCAGAAACGCCTGGTTCCAATAACTCGGATAAGGGAATGCGCAGTCAAAGAACCAGCGTTGGACAGGCAGCAGCGGCAGCTCGCCAACCAATACGCCCTGCTCCCGTTTGCCTTCAATCATCACCTGCTGCTGATGCTGAGCGAGACGTAAATGGAGTGCATGCACGGTTTTGCTGGCGAACACGTCTTTCACCCGGATCGATACGCCCATCGCCTGGCGCAATTTGCTCACCAGCTTGATCGCCATGATGCTGTCCAGCCCCAACTGATACAGGTTAGCCTCACAGCTGAAATGCGCTTCATCGATCCCCATCATTTCCGCAACAATGGCGGCGATCTGCGCTTCCCTCTCCGACTGCGGTGCGACACGTTCCTGTACGACCGGCAGAGACGGTTCAGGAAGCGCACGCCGATCCAGTTTGCCATTCACCGTGACGGGCCATTCTTTCAACCAGATAAAGGTCTCCGGCACCATGTACTCGGGCAAGGCGGCGGCAAGAAAGTGTTGTAGCGTCGCCTCCGGCAACGGTGCCTGCGCCGTGTAATAGGCCACGAGGCGGGGATGGGGCTGTTGATAAACCAGCGCTACCGCCTGGCGCACCAAGTCAAACGCTTCGAGACGCTGGGCGATTTCACCCAACTCAATGCGATATCCGCGTATTTTCACCTGAAAATCATTGCGGCCAACATAAACGATTTGCCCATCATTCCGCTGATACACCAAATCACCGGTTTTATACAAACAGGCATAGTCATCCGCCCGCTCATCCCATTCGGTGCAATACGGATTGACGATGAATTTCTCCGCCGTCAGCGCCGCTTTATTCAGATAGCCGCGCGCCAGTCCGACGCCGGAAAGGTAGAGTTCACCCACCGCACCGGGCGGCAAAAGCCGCTGCCCTTTGTCCAGGACCAACACTTTCATGTTATCAATCGGCCGCCCGATCAGGACGTTATCTATATCCGGATCGTTACAGTCGAAATACAGCACATCGATGGAGGCTTCGGTTGGCCCATAAAGATTGTGCAGGGCGATATGAGGCAAACACTGCTTAATCCCTTTGACCTGGGTCAGTTTGAGCTCTTCACCGCTGCAGAACACGTAGCGCAAGCTCGGCAAGCTGACGTTTCGATCGCGTTGAATGCCCTGTAATGTCTCGGTAAAAGCCGCCAGCATGGATGGCACAAAATGCAGTACGGTGATGGTTTCGCGCTCGATCAGCTCAATCAGATAATCCGCGTCCTTGTGGCCATCCGGATCGGCAAAAACGATGTTGGCGCCGTAAAGAGAGGCCCAAATCAGTTCCCATACGGAGACGTCAAAAATGTACGGCGTTTTTTGTAACACCCGATCGGCTGCCGTCAGCGGATAGGATTTATTCATCCATTGGATACGGTTGATCAAACCGCGGTGCGTGCACATCACGCCCTTGGGCTGCCCTGTGGTCCCGGAGGTATAGATGACATAGGCCAGATCGTTCGGTGATATCTGACGCGCCATGTTTTCATCGCTCAACAACTCAAGCTCGTGGCGCAGCGATTCATCATCCAACACCACCAGCCGCCGCCCTGGCGCCGCCACCCGGTGTCGGTAGGCCTGATGGCAGATAATTACGTCGGCCCGGCTATCCTGTAGAATGTAATCGAGACGATCGTCGGGGAATGCCGGGTCGACAGGCAAATAGGCGGCCCCCAATTTCAGGATCGCCCAAATACCGACCAACAGCTCGACGCTGCGATCCAGACACAGCGCAACGCAGGCGCCATGCCCCACCCCACGTGACGATAAGGCGGCCGCCAACTGATTGGCTTGTAGATTCAACTGGCGATACGTCAATTGCCGATGCCGATCCGCACAGGCGATATTGTCCGGCGTCAGCGCTACCTGCGCTTCCAATAAAGACGCGATATGCTCATCTTCTGAATAATCGCAGCGCGTGTCATTCCATTCAGACAGCACCTGCCGACGCTGGGCTGGCGTGATTAAATCGATTTGTTCGAGCGGCGTCTCCCAGGATTGCCGATCAAACTGGCCCAGCGCATAAACTAACGCCTCGAGAATATTGCGAACGTAGTCCTCTTCGTAACGATTCTCCGCCGCGGTTAACGTGAAATCGATTTGACCGTCTCGTTGAGCGGCAAATAAGGACATGCCAAACTTTTCCGCCAGATCGGGATAAGGCTCCAGACGATATTCCACGCCGGGGACGGCGATATCGCCGTTTTCAAAGTTATGGAAGGTAAATAGCAGCTGAACCAGTTCATTGATGCGCACCGCGCCACCGTCGATCTCCGGCGCCAAGTGCCCAATGTTCACCCACGGATGTTCCTGCAACTGCAAAATATCGTGCTGAATGCTTTTGACATTGCTCAACACGCTTTGGTCTGCGCGCAATGCGGCGATGACCGGCAGGGTGCTGATAAACGGCCCAATGGCGCGGCTGAACGCCTCGGGGCGATTCATCACTGTCAGTCCAATAGGGAAATCGCTGTCCTGGCCGCTAAAGGTCCGTAATACATGGGCGAACGTCGTAAACAACAGAGAATAGAGCGTCAGTCCCCGTTCGCCGCATGCCTGCGTCAAACGCTCGACAACCTCCGACGTCAATCCTGCCTGCACGGCAAAGGCACGATTCTCCACGCCAGAGAGATGGCGCTGTCGCAATGCCGGCGGTTCCGCCTGATTCAAACGGGCGGCCAACGATGTTCTGAACGCCTGAACATCATCTTGCCGCACCCGCCACTGTTGATATGCGGAGTAATCCAGGTACCCCGCTTCAGGCTGCGCCGATACAGACGGTGTGGCGTACGCACTCAACAGTTGATGAGCAAAATGCTGGACGGAAGGGGCATCAGACAGCATATGATGGTGAACGCACGCCAAAACGGCCTCTTGCGTCTCAGCCCGCACCAGCAGCACAAAGCGCGCAAACTGCCCTTCCGGCATAGGGAAGGTTTGTTGTGCCAACGCCCGTTTCTTACTTTCCAGCTCGGACCAGGAAATCCTTTCTACTTCCAGTGCAAACTGCTCAGGCGCCAGAAAAACGCGCTTCATATCGCTATCAATCGACTGACGCAACAGGGGCTGATGCCGTAAAAAGGTTTGCAGCGCGTTTCGCAACCGCGCGATATCCACCTGCGGCAATCCAATGAACAAAGGTACCGTATAGGTATACGGCAAGCCGTCGATGTCGCTTTGCAGATACATGCCTTGCTGAATTGAGTCCAGCGCAAGTGGCCAGCTACTTGGCGGTAGCCTCAGAAAAGACGTTTCCTTCGCGAGTTGTTCGCTGGTCACGCCATTGTCCTGTAACAGCGTCAACAATTCGTCTTTGCGTGCCGCCACTTCAGCCTTCAGATCGGCATCAAAGCCGATATCCTTGTCGACAGAAAAACCCAACCGATCGTCCGCTTTAGCCCACAATAAAATGTTATTTTTTTTCAGGTTGTTCAATAAATCCGTCAACATCATTACAGCGCCCCTTCTTCTCTGCCGTTGCCACAAGGTTGCCCGGCGACCCACGCCGCCATTTCCTGAATCGTATTGTTGTTGTAGAGGTCTTCCAGACGCATCTCGGTTCCCGTCGCGAGGTTGATCTTGCGTACCAGTCGCATAGCCAGAAGCGAATTCCCCCCTTGAGTGAAGAAGCTTTGGTCACAACCGATTCGCTCTTCACGCTTGTCCAGAAGCTCCGCCCAAAGTCGGCGCATCCGTATCTCATCATCGCTGCGCGGAGCCAGACATTCGCTGTGCTTGACGACTTTCGGCAAGCGTGATGTATCGACCTTACCGTTGTTAGACAAGGGGATTTCCGGGATCAAAGTAACGTGCTGCGGCAACATATAGTCCGGCAAACGACGCGCCAAATGCCGTCTGATCGCCTGGGTCATCGAGACAGTGAGCGCAGGAACGTCAAAGACCGGTTCATCCTCGGCCCGCGCATACCCTATCGCCATGCTGCACAACGTGTCCTCGGCCGGCGTGACGCCAAGAATGCAGCCGCCAATTCGCCGCTGGGCGGCGAGCGCGCCAAATCGCTGCATCATCCAGCCACTGGCCTGATAATGGCACGCGTTCTTAGCGCCATGGGCCTGCAACAACACCTGAGACGACTGCAACACCCCGTACACGTCTGATGATTCGGCCAGCACGGAGGTCTCACCGAGGCAATAGTGTCGCCCTGACGCGCGAGCGACATAGGTTCCCCCCTCGTTTTCCATCACGCTGAAATCGACGCTGACTTGCGGTGGTGAAGTGACGGCGCAAACGCCGAGGTGGATCCGACACGCTAATGCCCCCTCGTCAGGTGAAACGGCGTCAGCAGGCTTGACGTAATAAGCGACGCCCAAAGACTGGAGATGCTCAGTCAGCAAGGCCAACATGTGGCCGACTTCTATCTGCGCCAAAGCGAATGCGCGCTCGGCATATAACGCGGTGATGGTTTCCCACCGAACCACCAAGTCCAGATAAGGCCCGGTGTGTTCTCCCGACGCTTCTGCCTGGTACAAATGCTGTTCCAGCGGATGGTAGTAGTAATAACCCGCGGCATATTCTCCCATCGCCGCCGGGAGCCCGAGATACACTTGCACCGCATAGAGGCTGCTGGCCGAAGGATAGCGATATTTTGGCAACGCGCGCTGCGGCGAACGGAAAGCGGCGCATACGGCCAACAGCCCGGCCAAAGACGCAGGCGGCAGCGCGCTTCCCTCTTGCGCCATCTGTTGCGTCAACCACCCCGGCAGCGCTTCGTACAGACTGCTGATGGTTTCGGCGGATAACGCCTCCGCGGTAAACTGGCGCGTGCTCTTGCGGGCACGGTAAACCGCTTCATCCAGCGGATAGGGTATCGCTCGCGAAGGTTGCAGATCTTGACGTAACGCCGGCAGCGAAAGCACGAATGCGTCGCGGTTAGCAAAATAGAGCGGCACCGGCTGTTGCGCCTCGGGAACAACGTAAGCCATGAGGTCACCCTCGCTGAGCCGCACGATCGTCTGCCGGATCCCAGGTAATTGGCTCAAGTTATTCTCGATATCCTCCAGCTCCACGCGATAACCGTTAAGCTTGACCTGGGCATCTCTTCGGCCGAGGAACTCGATATAGCCTTCCGCCGACCAGCGACCCAGATCGCCGGTTTTGTACAGGCGTCCATAGGTTGGATGATAAATGAAGCGTTCTCGAGTCAGCGTTTCAGCCTGCCAATATCCCTGAGCAACGCCGAGCCCACCGATATGTATTTCTCCGGTTACGCCGAAAGGACAAGCACTCCCCCACTCATCCAGCACCCACATCTGTTGATTCGGCATGGCGACGCCATAAGGAATGCTTTTCCACCTCGCGTCTACCCGATCGATTTCATGCCAAATGGACCAGATGCTGCCCTCCGTCGCGCCCCCCAGGCTCACCATCTTGCTGTCTGGCGATTGGGTTTTCAGGCGATGAGGCAAATTGAGCGGCAACCAATCGCCGCTCAACAGGAACAGCCGTAACCGGGTTAGCGCCTGCGTCGCAGGTTCGACTTCGTCAACCAGCAGGCCCGCTAATTGCGGCACCGAGTTCCAGAGGGTCACGTTATGTCGGCGCAGCGCGGCCACCCAAGCTTGCGGCGCTTTGGTCTCTCGCTGGGAAGGGATCACCACACCGCCCCCCACGGCCAACAAGCCAAACAGATCGTAAACGGACAGATCAAAGCTCAACTCGGACAGCGCCAGTATCCGGTCTTCCCGGCCGACCGACCAACGTTGGTTAACAGCCAGGATGGTATTGACCGCCCCCTGGTGATCGATCGCTACCCCTTTCGGTTTACCGGTAGAGCCAGAGGTAAAAATAATGTAGGCCAGATCGTCAGCCCTGACGATCGGCCAGGCAACCTCCGTCGACGCACGTTCCTGCGCCGGCGCCACTATCTCGTCGAACACCAAAATCGTGATATCCGAAGGCAACGCCGACAGCTCATGTGCCAGGTCATGACGCTGCTGAGCAGAGAGCAGCAAGATATCGCACCGGGCTTGCTGCAGAATGTCGCGTATGCGCTCCCATGGCCATTCGATGTGCAACGGCAGATAAGCGCCGCCGCTTCTCATGATCCCAAGGGTTGAGACGGCCTGCGCATACCCTTTCTCCAGCAGAATAGCGGTAATACGTCCCTTTTCGCCCTTGGTATGCCGCAATAGCGCACGCCCCAGCGTGTTGCTGTCCTGTTCCAGCCTGGCGTAGGTAAAGTGGCGTTCGCCTTCGGTTTCGATCACCGCAATGCGCTCGGCCGTTTGCGGCGTTTCCAGACTGGAAAGGAACAACCCGTGCAGCGTTTGCTCCGACACCGTACTTTGCGTGGCATTCCAGCGCATGACCGCTTCCGCATGTTCCGCCGGCAGTTCAGGCTGCGGGAATGACATGGTTTCCCAATCGTGTTCTGCCACCCATCGAATCAGAGAACAATAGCCTTCGTGCATGGCCTTGATGGTTTTCTCATCAAATAATTGTTCGACATAATCCCACTCGGCAACGAACCCTTCATCGTTTTCGTAGGCTTTATGGTCGAGCCACACCTGAGACGTTTGGGAGATTGCGTATTGAACGCCGCGATATCCTTCATTAAGCGGCAATTCAAACATGCTCGCTTTATTGTTCATGCCAAGCACGCTGGTCAGCACCACCGGCGCGATAACCGTATTGGCGGGCAGATTCCGCCGCTGTTTCAATAAACGCTGTACGTCAATGCCGTCAAATAAATTATTATCGACGTCATTAAGCAAGGTGCGGTGGATAGCCGATAGCTGTTCGCTCATCGCAACGCCATTTTGACGTTGGTAATTGAACAGGCTTAAAACGGTAAAATCGCCAATAATTTGCTCGACCTGAGAATGTAACGGCAAACGGTTGAACAGCGTTAAATTAAGGCAAAGGCTCTCTTGACCAGACCAATAACATAACGTTCTGCTGTAGAGCTCAAGGATCAGAGCGGTCGGACTAATATTGAAGCGCTGGCATTTGTCGACGATCTTTTGCCAACTCGACATGGATATCGTCGCAGACAAACGCCGGAAGCTCGGCTTATCGATCCTGGCGGGATGCGCGGCCAGCGGCAATCCGACCTCCAGCGTATAATCATCGATTTTCTGCAGCCAATATTGCTGCGCCCGCTCAAATAATGCGCTGCCGCGCAGGCGCTCGTACTGCAGCTGATAATCGCGGTAGCTGATATCCAGCGGCGGCAGCGCCAGATTTTCGTCGTGATATAACGCAATCCACTCGCCGAATAATATTTCAAAACTGGTCATGTCAATGATAATGGCATCAAAGCTGACATGCAGAAGGTATTTCCCTTGATACTCGCTCAGGAAAATATCGAACAGCGGATAACAATCCGGTTTGTAAACCTTGTGCGAGTACTCGGCGCGCAAAGCCAATAGCTCGTCTTCATTTCTCAGGGGGTGGTAGCCTATTTTGTAATGTGCTGCCGCACTTAAAAATCGCTGTTCTCCCTCTTCAAATACGGTGCGCAACGCAGGATGGCGTGCAATAAGTTGATTATAGGCACGCTCCAATTTTTCGTGATCAATATGGTCGAAAACAAATTCATTATAAATATGGGTAGAGACCTCGCTGAGATCGAAACTTTTCATTCGTCCCAGATAATAAGATTGCTGAACATTATTCAGCGGGAAAGGATGGTACAGATGGGTCTCATCACATTGTGCAATCTGGTAGTCTTGGTAAAGAAAACTGCCGCGCCCGGCGGCCACCAATGGCGTTAACCTGGCCACATTTTTTCTTTCGAAAATATCTTTAACTTTCAGATCGCACTGAAGCGTACCGTTTATGCGATTTACCAAGCGAATGGCCGACAGGCTGTTGCCTCCCAAAGCAAAAAAGTCGTCGGTAATGCCGATTCGTCCGCTTTCGCTCCCCAATACATCCTGGAATAGCTGGCACAGGCATCGCTGGAACTCGTTTCCCGGCGCTACGTAATGCGCTTTATCTTGCGCTTGTACCTGCGGCAAGGCTTTACGATCCACTTTGCCATTCATATTCAAGGGGATCTCAGGCAGGTACATATAAGCGCTGGGGAGCATGTAGTCCGGAAGCAGCGTCACCAGATAATCCTGCAGTTGCTGGCGTGCCACCGGCGATTTGGCCTGATAATAGGCAACCAGGAACGCCTGTTGTTCTTCCTTGGCCGGCTGTAAATTTACAACAACCTGCTGCATCCCTGGGTAGGTTCGCAAAACCGACTCTATTTCACCCAGTTCGATCCGATGTCCCCGCAATTTTATCTGGTTATCCCATCGGCTGAGGTATTCAAATCTGCCGTCGGGCAAACAACGCACGCGATCGCCCGTCTTGTACATGATGCGACCGAACCAGGCTGACGGCGTGCTGGAACATATGTTCGGCAAAAAGCTTGCTTGCGTCTGACGCGCATTGCCGTAGTAACCGCGCGCAACACCCAACCCCGAAATATACATTTCCCCGATCACGCCGGGAGGAAGTAAACGCCGCCGTTCGTCCAAGATAAAGCACTGGGTATTCGCCAGCGGGCGCCCAATGGTGACGCTATCAACCCCAGGCAACAGTTCATCCGCGGTAGACCAAACCGTCGTTTCGGTTGGCCCATACACATTCCACGCACGCTCGGTGTTTTCTGACAACCAACGCGCCACCGCATGCGGCACCGCTTCCCCCCCGCACAATGCCCGAACGGGTAGCGTTGTCTCGGCATATTGCTGCGCGACCTGATGCCAAAAAGAAGGCGTCCCCTGCATCAGGCTCACGGAATGACTCGCGATAAAGTGCGGCAAGTCATTATTCGCCAACAACGTCTTCTGGTCGGTTAATACCACCGTGGCGCCAAACATGAGCGGCATAAATATTTCCAGAGTTGAAATATCAAATGCCAACGTCGTGATCGCCAGAAAACGATCCTGATGCGTCACAGACATGCGTCGAGAAATATCGCTGGCGATATTCACAAAGCTGCGATGTTCTACGGCAACCCCTTTAGGCTTACCTGTCGTTCCCGAGGTGTAAATAATATAGGCCAATGCTGAAGCCTCAGCCTGGGAGGGGAATTCGTTGCAACCGTCGGCCCCAGCGAAAGGAGAAGCGGCATATTCACGCCAATCCAAATAACTCAGCCCTTGCGGCAGGCTGCCAGCTGACTGAGCATGCGCACCGATGATTAACGCCGGCTGGGCATCGGCCAAAATAGAATAGGTCCTCACTACGGGCGCATTTTTGTCGATCGGAATATAGGCGCATCCCAGCTTAAGCACGGCCATCAGGCATACTGCCAACTCCGCCTCACGCGGCATCATCAAGGCAATTTTGTCGCCTGCCGCTACCCCATATTGCCGTTGCAGATAGTCGGCCAGGCGACTGGCCTGTTGCTGCAGCATTCGATAACTGAGCGTTTCATTTTTCGTTATCACTGCAGGGTGATCGTTAAGCGCCCTTGCCTGTTGTTCAAACATCCCGACGATAGTCTGTCTCGGATATTCACATTGCGTGGCATTAATTTTCGCATAATAACGTTGGTAGCTATTTTCAGACACGCCGGTCAACGCATCTATATCCCCTTCATTACGCATGAATGTGGCGAGCGCCGCCATAAACTCATCGATATTTGCGGCTACAACGTCGAAAAAGGGGTTTTCGCCGTAAAATTGCAAACTGAGCGTACAGCGCGTGCTGTTCCATACGATCCTGATCGGGGCCGCTGCCGCGTCGACATCCCCCTCATCCATGATGACATCTACACCAACCACAGATAAAAAACGGCCGTCATGATGGGATTCGTAGAATGGGTTCGCCGGGTCCCCCTGCAGTACCCGCACTAACCAAGGAGAGAGCTCGGCGTATGTTTCCGTTCCGTTGAGTAACCGTAATACTTTGCTGCTGCGTTGCCTATCTTGCAATTGCAGAGCATAAAGCCCAGGCCGCCGTGCGTTGAGCAGAAACTGCAACTGGAAAGCCAACAGCAAAGCCTGTTGCGGCTGCGCAACGCCATCGATGGTCCGTTGAACCACTGCAGCATCGTTAACGGCAGACACTTCATCCCTCAGGTTGAAGCAGCCATAACGCGGTTCATCGTTTTCCAGCGCTCGCTGCTCTTGCTGTACCCTCTGCTGGGCAACCAGCCAATCCGTAACTCGGTTTGGCCCTTCAGGCAGAGCAATATCCAGATCTTTCGCCTCACGGCTGAGCATGACCACGCCATCGATGAACAACTCGCCCAACACCGTCTGCGACAACGCTCGGCGGGCTTCCCGCCACGGCAGCTCACGCTCAGCTAACGCCCTGATATTCCCGTCTTCTTCAGCATGAATCTGGAACAACACATTTTGTCGATCGGCGAAAACGGCTAACCGGACGATGGGGCCTCTCACCGAGGCGCTTTCTTCGAGACAGAGCTCATAGTCGATACGCTGATCGCCAACGTCGGAATAGCAAAAGAGGTTGTGCTGCGAACCTGTCCAGCGCGTTCGCTCAGCGTCGCTCAGACCGATTAAGTAGACAAAGTGGCCGGCATCCAGCAAGTAACGGACAATATGGCTGCGCAACGGTTCTACGGTGTGGTTGACAAGAATGTTCAGAATCTTCATGGATATTACTCTTTTGGGTTATCAGGGTTTTACCGCCACGAGGATCGGCAACACGCCGCGTGAGCTGTAGTTGATATCTTTAACCGTGAACCCTGCCTGGGTTATCTGTTGCCTGATCTCTGCTTCTGAAGTGAAATTAAGGTAGGTAGCCTGAATAATGTCGCCAAAGATCGCAAACTCCTGCAAAAGGTCCGCCATTGGCGTTTCATATTTATCCCACTCACCGGTGGGCGCGTTCTTTTCCGGCGGTGGCGTGAGGAAACTGAGCAACAAGGTTCCCCCTGGTTTTAATGCCTCGAAGAACCGACGATACAAAGCCACCAGCCTGTCCGGGTCAGACTCATACATATTCAGGCCGTTACTGGTAATCACATCGAAAGCGTTTTTTTCTTTTAACTCCCAGGCATTCTGCTGCGAGAATCGGCAACGGTTCGCCATGCCAACGCGCTTGGCCTTTTCGTTGGCGTGATAAAGTGACTCCGGGTCAAGATCAATGCCGGTCAATTGCACCGCGCCATGGCCGCTGTAATCCAAATCCAATAAATCATCCATCACCCCGCACGGGATTGAAGCCAGCGTCTCCGCCTGCGTAATCAACTCAGCCAGCAAGGTCTGATAACGGTAGTAACGCTCGCGCGCCCGGCACAGCAACGAGCGATTCAGAAGCCAGTCTTCCAAAACATGTTCGGCGGGTTTTCCGGCGGGATGCTGGAAAATGTAAGACGTCCAGTAGCCATTGAGGCCGCGGTTATGCAGGAGGAAACGACCAAGCTCAAACTCCGTCAATTGATCGACCAGTTCAAGATTTCTCTCTAATGGAAGAATAAGCGAATTGCTATTCCGTAAACGCGCTTTTATTTCATCGGCCAACATCTTTGTTTCAGTCAAATAGGCCAGTTTAGAATGTGTTTTATGCGAGGCGAAACTATCCATACCCATCTCCATGATTAAATTATCCAACCAATATTTTCGAATCCCTGGCGCACTATCGGCGAATTCAGAATGCCGGTTCGTTTCAAAGCCATTAGCACGTTTTTAACAATGGGGACATCAGGCGTCACTTCAAAACCGCGATAAACCTTATTGATTGACTCCCGGCTGGCTTCGCAATCATGAGTTATCTTCGATAACAGCTCAATGTTAAACTGTTTCTCTGATTCAACATTCAAATACATTTTTACGAAATCAGCGATCTGCCCGCCGATCATCGCCTGATCGTTTTCATCCAACCTCGTCCAGATATAGCCAAGTAATTCGAGAAAGAAAATATAGTGTCTGGACTCATCGTTCATATGGTCATTAACATAGTATTTAATCGATGGATGAACGCCGTCACTATTAAAGAACTCCACCAACTCTCTCACCAGGGTCGTTTCAAAAATGCACACCGCAATGATCTCGAAAATGTCATGGCAGCGCTCAGGTAACCGTTTCATCACCTCTGTAACGGCCACATAGGCGTCAGAATCCGGGTAACTCAGCGCACCGAGATCGGCATCATGCTCTCTAAGTTGATTGATCATATGTCTGGCGATATAAACATGGTAATACTCATCGATGATGACGGTATAGGCATTCAATTTAATCTGTTCGTCAAATTTGACAGCGAGATCGCCGTAGATAATTTTATTGCATGCTGAGTTAATGAGTTTGATCTCAAGATTAACGATATCATTGAGGTATTTAAACAATGACTGAGTAAGTATTTTTGACTTCCTCTCATTGTCCATGCCGCTCATCATGTCAGCCAAAAATATCGGCTGATTCTCCTCGGGGAAAAATGCGCCAGGAATAGTAAAGTCGATAAATTTACCGGGGCGGGTTCTTATTGATGCGCGCTGTTCCCATTTATCAGTATAGGCGGCAGACAAACCGCCCTTCGAAACCATGGTTTCGTTTTCCATAGATATTCTCCAGATGAAGGAATACATGTATTTAAAAAAGTCATGCCGATCCCGGCCAAATATAAATATTTAGCCGGGGGTCACGCGAAAACGATTATTTATTCTTCAGCTTTGCTTGGGGATGCCACGATACTCAACATAGACAACAACACGACAACGCCTATCACACTCGCCATCACATAGCTCATTTCCTCCGGCCGCCCGATAAAGACGTAGCTGGCCATCCCCGTGATAGCCACAACCAGCAGCGAGCGCATGCTCATGATATAGGAGGCCGCCACACCATAAATTTCCGGGTAGACACTCATGGAACGTGCGAACAGCGTCGGATAGCAGATAGAAAAACCGAAGCAGAACAGGCTCATCAGCAGGGTAATAGCCCAAGGCGTTGTCGCCGTCAGTAGAGCGAGAATGCTGACGATGGCTAACGCCATACCGATTTTCTCAGCGCGCCGATCGCCACCAAACGCGGCGATAATACGGGCGGAAAAGAGGCTAGGGATTGAAAATGACGCCACGATAATAAAAAAGTGAACGACAAATGCCGACAGCGAGAACGCAAAGGTTTCACGGTAAAGAAAAGCGCTGGAGGCTATGAATACCATATAAGCAGCAAAGAAAAGTGAAGGAATCAACGATAATCGCATGAATTGGAAACTCGCCGTCAGCCGGGCATAGCTTCCCACAATGGCTTTGAGATCGAATGGCGTTTTTTCTTTCTTCGTCTCCGGCAGGAACAACAATTCCAGCAGTACCGCCGCTGCGGTGATCACCGCGACAACCGCATAGTTTCCTCTCCACCCCCAATGCTCATTAATCCAACCACCGGCGATTGGCGCTAGCGACATGAAAATCGAGATACAGGCATTAACCAGACCGATCATGCTGTACATGGCCGCCCCTTGATAACGGTCTGCGATGATCGCGTAAGCCACTACCACCGGCGTGCAAGCCCCCAACCCCTGAATAAAGCGGGACAACATCAAAAGATCGATTGAAGTGGCGTAGGTACATCCCAGAGCACCTAACAGCATGATAGCCCCACCGATCAACATGGTTTTGCGTCGACCAATCGACTCTGACAGTGGGCCATAAATCAACGCGCCAAACACAAATCCCAAGAAGTTATAGGTGATCGTACGCTGAATATGCCCTTCAGAAACACCGAAACTGGCAGCCATATCCGGAAAGCTGGGAACGGACATATCCACTTCAATACACCCAGCCAATAAGGAAACCACAAGGATAAAGGGCAGAGGCACCCACTTTCCTGTCAACATATCCATACTCCAACAGAACATTAATCCGAATGTTAATAACCATGAACAAACTAGGAGAACAATTGTTATATGTAAATATCACTAATGAATAAAGGATGATAAATAGTGTTTTACGTGAAGAAAATCACATAACAGGAAGAAAAATAATGAAATTATCCGATGACGGGGAGATGGCTACATAAGACGAACTACACAGATAAAAATCATCAACTTAAGAACTACATGAGACATGCTAATGCATTGTTCAGGGCGCGTTCATACCCCATAAAAGAGGGGGCATGCCCCCTCTTCTGTCATGAGCTTGTTACATCTCGAGGATGAATTTTTCCAGTTCTCCTGCAAGGGCCGCATCGATATAGCTGGTGGCCCAGCCAAACAGGTAAGCGAAGGCGAAAATGCCCACCGTCGACGACACCAGCGTCGGCGCGAAAAACGCGGCGATAACGGAGAGCGTATACCCTGCGCCGAGCGACAACCCGAGCGCTTCGAGCTGGTTGCGGAACGCTTTCCAGTTGCCGGTAGAGAAACCTTCAATCGCAGCGTTTACCAGATCCGCGCCCTTGATCGCCCAGTCCACCCCGGTGAAGACCTTGCCCAATACCCGCGCATTGCGGGCATACTGTTCCGCATCGATCATTTTCAGCCAGGCGACAATCGCCGCTTTGTCCTGCGCCTTGAGCTTTTTGTTCAGGCCCTTCGTCAATTGCTCGTAGGTTTTCTCCGCATCTTGCACGTTGCGGATATATTTTCCTTGAATTCCCGCCTCCAAATCCTTGGCGAGTTTGGCGTATTTCGCGCCGATCTTTTCCGCGATATCTTTATTGATACCTGCGGCCAGGCTGACGCCATCCTTGATGGCTTTTAATTCCGCATTTTGATATTCGACGAAGTCCTTAACGATCGTTTTTACCGAGCCGGGCGATTTTACCGGCTTGCCGTTGGCATATTTCACCTCCATGGCATTCAGGTTATCCCCTCTCACCACGGCGATAAACGCGGGCCGGTTCTTATTGGCCTTATAGTAGAGGCTGTAGGTCGCCACTCCGTCTTGCTTTTCCACCTTCAAATGATGAAAACCGTAGTAACTCCCGGTCGTGCGGGTCGTCGAGAATTCGCCGGTTTTGCCGTTGCCATGCCAGCCGCTGACGGGCCGATCGCGATGCGAGTCTGTCACGAAACTGCCTAACGAAGAGGCGCCGATCTGCCCGGCATTCAGGCCATTGTTGCCGCCTTTGCCAGGCGTTGAGGGCTTGCGCGCATGGCCGGTTTCGATATCCCCGATCGCCACTGTCACCCCCTTGGCGTTGACCCCCATCACCAGTCCCCCCAGGCCAATGTGCTTCGCCTGATCGGCCGTCAAACCGGTGGCGGAAAGGCTCAGCGTGCCGGATGGGCTGACGCTTTCAATATGCAATTTCGCATCCGGGTTAATTCTGCGCGCCGCCTTAATCACCGCCGCCAGCTTCATGCGCAGCGCCGGATCGTTTTGGATCGCCGCTATCTGTTGCTGTTCCGGGCTGCTGCCAACGCCGGCGCCGCCGCGATCGCGATCGCCGGAATGGCCTTTATCGCCACCCCCCGGCTCTGGGCCCGTACCGCGTTCAGAACTCCAATTAGTCCCATCCCCTTTGCCACCATAATTAAATCCAGGCATATGCTTTCATCCTTATTTCGTTTTATTTTTAAGATGCCGATATCCTCGTTTAGCGTTCACTAACGCGTGCCTGAGTAATATTGGCAAACCGTTTTTAGCTGCCCGCCATTTATAAAAAAACGCAGAAATAAGGACAACGTATGACGGCTGTCTGGTCGGTGAAACAAATAGGCTCCCTTCCGCAGAACCTGAATATACCGCCGCAGGTCACGCCTGGACGGCGGCGGCCTGTTCAGAAGTCATTGGCATACGTCATGAATTGCAATTACAATCATCGCACTTGCAACTAAAAAAGGGTACTCCGCATGTCGCCTCAACGTATAACACTGCCCGCCGCCTCGGCCAGAACCAAAACCCTGGCCGAAGCCTGTATCCGCAAGATGACCTCCGTCAGCCAAAAAGCCGGCGCCTCGCGCCCTTCTTCCAGCGCCTGGACGGCGCAAACGCTGGACGAACTTAACGCCAGCGGCGACATCTGGCTTATCGACGGCAGAAGGCGCGCCGAGCCACCGAGTTCCCACTACGCCACCGCCTGGCCGCTCTGGTTTGGCCATCAATCAGAGCGTTATGAGAAGCCGCTGTTTTACTTCGTCAACACGCCCTCGGTGGACATGCTTCGCGGGCTTGAGCCGGAAACCAATCGTAAAGGGATTTTCATCAGCGATGCGGATACTGGCAGTGCCGATTTGCCCAAAGGCGTTCAGGCCTGGTTCCCGCTTCAGCTCACGGCCATGCCGGGCTGGTTGCCTTTCGATCCGGCCAATGCCCGAGAAACCGGCGCGATACTCCATCACGCCCTCCACGCGCTCTATCTGGAGGGAACGAGGAAGATGGTGTATCTCGCGACCAACGCAGACAATGGCCCCCTCTCTTCAGGGGAACCGTTTGTCGCAGAACAGGCGTTCAAGGGAATGTATCGTGTCGCCGCCGCGGCAGACTCGCCGTTGCAGGTTCGTCTGTGCGGCGCTGGCCGAGCGCTCGCCCGCGTTCAGCAGGCGGCCAAAGTGTTGAAAAACTGGGGGATTGCGTCTGAAATCTGGAGTTGCCCCAGCTACACGCGGTTGGCGCAGGACGCCGAACTCGCCGACATGCAGCGCCAGGACAGCGGCGGCGAATGCCATCTGAAAACGTGCCTGGGTACCGGGAATGCCCCCGTCGTCGCCGTTACCGACTACTCGCACCTGATTGCCAATCAGCTCAGGCGATTCATTCCCGCGCGCTTTGCCGCGGTGGGCTCAGATTCACGGGTGCGCGGCGAAATCCACTACCCGCAGGCGGAATGGATTGCGCTCTGCGCCCTTAAACTGCTGGCCGACGAGCAGAAAATCCCTTCGGCGCTGATCGCCGATGCGCTGCGCGTTCTGCACATCACGCCCGATGCCTGATCACTCTCTGGCCAGCTGCATCGCATTGTTCAACGCGTCGGAGAAGCGTGCGACCTCTTCTTCGCTGAACTGGTTGAGAAAGTGGGTGTTGACCACCGAACGGTAGATCTCCCACATCTTTTTCCGCAGGGCCTTGCCTTCCTCGGTGATAGTCGCGAAGGAGGCCCGGCGATCGTCATCCGATCGAAAACGCGTGACCAGCCGCTCTTTTTCCAGGCGATCCATCAGGCGGGTCAGGTTGTAACGCTCAATCACCAACACGTCCGCCAGCTCATGCATGCGGCGTGTGCCGTTTTCCCCGCTTTCCAATCCCCATAACACGTCATACCAGGCGTAAACCGGCAGCCCCGCTTCCGACAACTTCGCCTCTATCTTTCTGATCATCGCCCGATGCGCGCGCACAAAGGAGAACCACAGGTCGGGTTGTTTATCTGTCATGTCATTTTTCTCGTCAAAACCGGTGAGTTGCAATTGCAATTGTAAAGGGATAGAGTGGCTTTCGCTATTATTGCATTTGCAACTCTTGCATTTGCAATTCACTGAATCCCTGTATCGCTCAGCGCCTTATCAGGTAAGTACATTTGGAGCTTTTATGAACCAACCCGCGGTAAAAGCAGATCTTGACCCACAAGAGACGGCTGAATGGCTTGAGGCATTTGAAGGTGTCACTGACATCGACGGCCGTGAACGCGCGCATTTTTTGTTGGAAAGAATGGCCGAAGCCGATCAGCGAAAACACGGTGATTTCTTCAGCATGGTCACCACGCCCTACGTGAATACGATCCCGGCCTATAAGCAACCGACGTATCCCGGCGATCTGGCCGCTGAAGCGCGCATCAATGCGTTTATTCGCTGGAACGCCATGGCGATGGTGCTGCGTGCCGGCAAACATTCCAACGTCGGCGGGCATATCGCCACCTACCAATCGGCCGCGGTGCTTTACGATGTGGGGTTCACGCACTTCTTCCGTGGGCGCACCGATGATTTCGCCGGCGACATGGTGTATATCCAGGGCCATTCCGCCCCCGGCATTTATGGCCGCGCCTATCTCGAAGGCCGCATCGACGAGGAGCTGCTCGACAACTTTCGCCGCGAATCCGCGCGCCGCGGCCTCTCCTCCTACCCGCACCCGCGGCTGATGCCGGATTTCTGGCAATATCCCACCGTTTCGATGGGGCTGGGGCCGCTGACCGCCGCCTACCAGGCGCGCTACATGCGCTATCTGGAATACCGCGAGTTGAAACCGCACCAGGGGAGAAAGGTGTGGGCGTTTCTCGGCGACGGCGAGATGGATCAGCCGGAATCGCTGGCGGCGATTGCGCTGGGCGGGCGAGAAAAACTCGATAACCTGATCTTCGTCGTGAACTGCAACCTGCAACGGCTGGATGGCCCCGTGCGCGGCAACGGCAAGATTATTCAGGAGCTGGAAGGCACCTTCAAAGCCGCCGGCTGGCAGGTGATCAAGGTGATCTGGGGCAGCGGCTGGGACAAACTGCTGCAAAAAGACCGCTCCGGGCTGCTGATGCAACGCATGATGGAGTGCGTCGACGGCGATTACCAAACCTTCAAGTCGCAAAGCGGCGCCTATGTGCGGGAGCACTTCTTCGGCAAGTATCCGGAATTGCTCGAGCTGGTCGCCGACCTGAGCGACGATGAGATCTGGGCGCTGCACCGCGGCGGCCACGATCCGCAAAAGGTGTACGCCGCCTACCATCAGGCGGTGCATACCCCGGGCAGGCCGACGGTGGTGCTGGCCAAAACCGTCAAAGGGTTTGGCATGGGGGAAGCCGGTGAAGGGCAGAACATCAACCACCAGCTGAAAAAAATGAGCCAGGATGCGGTGAAAGCCTTCCGCGACCGTTTAGGGCTGACCATCTCCGACGCCCAACTGGCAGAGATCCCTTACCTGAAGCCCGAACCCGACAGCGCGGCGGCGAAGTACATCACCGCGACGCGCACCGCGCTGGGCGGCTACATCCCTGCCCGCTTCGGCCAATCCGCTCCGCTGGCGATACCGGAACTATCGCGCTTCGACGGCCTCCTGAAGGGCAGCGGCGAACGCAACATGTCGACCACCATGGCTTTCGTTAATATCCTCGGCACGCTGCTCAAAGACGTCAACATCGGCAAACTGATCGTGCCCATCGTGCCGGACGAGTCGCGCACGTTCGGCATGGAAGGCCTGTTCCGCCAGATTGGCATCCATTCCTGGCTCGGCCAGCTGTATACCCCGCAAGACGCCGGGCAGCTCAGCTACTATAAAGAGGCCAAAGACGGCCAGATTTTGCAGGAAGGCATCAACGAATCCGGTGCGATATCGACCTGGATCGCCGCCGGCACCGCCTACAGCAACCACGATGTCGCGACGATCCCGTTCTATATCTTCTACTCCATGTTCGGGCTGCAACGGGTGGGCGATCTCGCCTGGGCGGCGGCCGACGCACGCACCAAGGGTTTCCTGCTCGGCGCCACCTCCGGCAGAACCACCCTGATGGGCGAAGGCTTGCAGCATGACGACGGCCACAGCCACGTGCTGTCTTCGGTGATCCCCAGCTGCGTCTCCTACGATCCGACCTATGCCTATGAACTCGCGGTGATCGTCCAGAGCGGCATGCGCAGGATGTTCGTTGAACAAGAGGATATTTACTACTACATCACCTTGCTCAACGAGGGCTACCCGCAGCCGCCGATGCCGGCGGGCGTGGAGGACGGGATTATCCAGGGCGCCTATTTGCTCAAACAGAGCGAAACGACAAACCAAGAGAGCCCGCGCGCTCAGCTGGTCGCCAGCGGTGCCATCATGCGCGAGGCGCTGGCGGCGGCGGAGCTGTTGGCGGCGGACTTTGGCGTCGCCAGCGATATCTGGAGCGCCACCAGCCTGAGCGAGCTGCGCCGCAACGGCATGGCGGCCGAACGCTGGAACCTGCTGCATCCGGAAGATCCGCCGAAAGTTCCTTATATTCAGAGCCTGCTGGCGGCGCATCCCGGCCCGGTGGTGGTGGTGACGGACTATATGAAGATCGTCGGCGATCAGATCAAACCGTTCTTGCCCGACCGCACCTTTATCGCCTTGGGCACCGACGGCTTTGGTCGCTCGGACACCCGCGAGGCGCTGCGTGAGTTCTTCGAGGTCAACCGCCATTTCATCGCGCTCGCCGCGTTGAAACTGCTGGCTGACGAAGGCCGTATCGCCCGCAGCGAGGTCAACCGCGCCATGGCGCTGTATGGCATCGCCCCCGATAAGCCGGATCCGGCGGCGGTGAAGTAACACTCAGCCTACCCACGCCGCCGGTTGTCACCCGCGGCGTTTTTCTTCCTTCGATTCGGCGGAGCACGGCGCCTGCTCCCCAAGCCGCACCACCGGAATGTCCGCCAGCCGGGTGGTGTAGGCCGGCGACAGCATGTCGCGCTTCATTTGCCACGGTTTGACGATCCCCTGCCCGGCGAACCACACGCGCCCGCGCCCTTCCTGATTCAGGCGATCGAGGGTCGCCATCAGCCGCTCGCTGTTGCGGCGCGGCGGGCAGTCGTCGAACAGATCGATCTGCGCCATGGCTGCGGCGCTGAAATCTCCCAGCACCACGCCGCCCTTCAGGTAACGTCGCCCCTCCTGCCAGATGCTTTCCAGCGCACGTACCGCCATGGCGATGATGTCGCGGCTGTCATTGCTCGGGGTTTGCAGCCGGGCGGTGCCCATATTGCTGTAATACCCTTCACCCGCCGAATGCGGGCTGGTTTTGATAAACACCGACACGTTGCGGCAATAGCGCTTTTCCTGCCGCAGCTTTTCGGCGGCGCGTTCGGCGTAGCTGCAGATCGCCTCGCGCATGTGCGGGTAGTGCGTCAGCCGCTGGCCGAACGAGCGGGAACAGATGATCTGCTCTTTGGCGGCCGCCTCATCCTCCCATTGCAGACACGATTCGCCGCGCAGCTCGCGTATCGTGCGCTCCAGCACCACGCTGAAGGTTTTACGCGCCAGCCGGGTATCGCAGTCCGCCAGCTGTAGCGCGGTGTGAATACCCATCGCCTGCAACTGGCGAGTCAGGCGGCGCCCCACGCCCCACACCTCTTCCACCGGGAGCAACGCCAGCAGTTTGCGCTGGCGCGCCGGATCGGATAAATCCACCACGCCGCCGGTGCCGCGCCATTTCTTGGCGGCGAAGTTGGCCAGCTTGGCCAGCGTTTTGCTCGGCGCAATGCCGACCCCGACCGTCAAATGCAGCTCGCGCCGGATGCGATCGCGCACCCGCTGGCCGAATGGCTCCAGCGCCTCGCAGTGCGCCACGCCGTCCAGCCGCAGAAAGGCTTCGTCCAGCGAATAAATCTCCACCGCCGGCGCCATCTCTTCCAGCGTGTCCATCACCCGGCGGGACATGTCGGCGTACAGCGCGTAGTTGGAGGAGAACACCGCAACGTTGCGGCGGCGCATCTCCTCTTTGATTTTGAAATAAGGCGCCCCCATCGGCACGCCCAATGCCTTCGCCTCGGCGCTACGGGCGATCACGCAGCCATCGTTGTTGGACAGTACAATCACCGGCCGCCCCCGCAGATCGGGCCGAAAGATGGTCTCGCAGGAAGCATAGAAACTGTTGACGTCTACCAGGGCGAACATGGCTACTGCCCCTTCATCGCCAGAGGCCAGACTGGCGTTATCGTCAGTGGGTTGTTATTCATAACGGCACCAGGTTACTGTTCATGCATACAGTATTTGTATTTTTCTGGCGACGATCAAGTAGAAACCACCTCATCGCTGCTATCCGTTTGATGCACTTTGGCTTTTAACTCAGCCCTCCGTTTACCTGGAGCCGAGTTTTTCATTAACGGCGAACTTCACGCAGATCGAAACGAATCGGAATGGTCACGCTGAATTCCGCCTGCCCCGCTGCGATCTCGTTGCCGGGTGTGGGCAGTGGAGAAGCGCGCTGCGGTAACTGAAGCGCCTCCCGGTCGAGCGAAGCAACGCCGCTCGATCGCAATAGCTTCACGCCCAGCACGTTTCCCTGTCGATCCAACGTCACGGCAACCTGAACAATACCCTGGCGCTGCTGGCGTACCGCCAGGGCGGGATAGCGTTTGAAACGGCTCAAATGCGCCAACAGCAGGCCGCTCCAGACCGAGGCATCCTGACTCGGCTGCGACGCCACGCTGGTTTGCGGCGCGGCAACACGCTTTCCATCCAGAGACGGCGGCGCGCTGGTGCTTGATGCTCTTGAGTTTGCAGACGCCATTTTTTCCTGTTCTTCTTGCCTTGGGCGCGGCGGTTCCGTCTTCGGTTTGATGGGGTCGTTCCGTTGCCCTTTGGCCTTGCTCTGCCGCTCCGTTGCACGCGGTGCATGAATCAGCGGAGGCATCGCCGCCTCCGGTTCCCGATTGGCCTGCCGTTGCGCCACCGCCTGTACCTGGCGCACGCCGGTTGGCATCGGCTCCGTATTGGGTGTCGATTCAGCCTGCTCGGCAACCATCATCAACACCATCGGTTGCGCCGCGGGCAGCAACGGTGGCACCAGGTGATAACCAAGGCCAAGCAACAACGCACCATGCAGACCCAACGCCAACACATTGGCGGTAGCCCAGCGCCATCGCCCGCCTGTAGGGGGTAAAGAGAAATCGCCAGATAATACGTTGTGATTGAACATAGGGAGCGGTACTCAGGTTAAGCGTAAAACAGACCAACGTACGCAGCGGTCAACGGCAGTCGGGGTATGTCAGAAAGGTCGTTTAGGCACGCGGCACCGGGCAGGTAACGAGAAAGAACAGGTCAATAGAAAAGGAAATGCCCTAATGGCAGAGTAAAAAACTTTAGGATACGGTGATGAAGTATTTTGACAGCATATTTACCCTAACCGGCAACGCGCCGGGCAGTGCCGCGATGACGCGCTCGGGGTCAGCCAGCGGGAACGCACCGGAGAGCCTCAGGCTGGCGACCTCCGGCCGGCAGCGAATAACGCCCTGACGATAACGCCCCAGTTCCATCAGGAAGTCGTCCAGCCGCATGTTGTCGGCCAGCAGCATGCCTTGCCGCCAACCGGGCTCTTGCGTCACGCGATACGGTTCGCCAATGCCTTGCCGGCTTAATCTGCCGCCCTGACCGGCGTTGAGCACCGCGTTCCGATGCGCCGGTGAAAGGATCGTGACCCGGCCAAGATAAACGGCGATATCACTGTAAGTTTCCCACAGGCGAATGCTGAAGCGAGCAGCCTGCACCATGAGCTCGCCCTGCGGCAATCTCACCGTCAACGCACCGCTTTCCGGCGGCAGATTCACCATCATTTCGCCTTCCAGCAATGTGGCCTGCTGACGGCTGACGTTGACCGCCGTTTGCGTGTTCAGCATCAACTGCGCGCCATCCGCCAACGCGACGGTTTGCTGTTCCCCCACCGCCGTACGGTAATCCGCCAGCCAGGGGCGCCATGGCAGCGCGCCCGAACCGACACCAACCGTCCCCACCACGCCGATGGCCGCCAGGCTTCTCAATAACCGGCGACGTTGCGGGTTCGGCAACTGCGACAGACTACGCTGCGCCGCCGCCCCGTTAAGCAGAGAAAAACGGGATGAAAACGCGGCGATATGCCGCCAGGCGCGTTCATTTTCCGGTTTCGCCTGATACCAACGTCGCCAGTTTTCCCTATCCGCGTCGCTTGCCTCTTCCGACATCAGCTGCGTTAACCACGCGGCGGCCTCTCGCGCGCTCTGCCGATCGATATCCGATTCCATCATGGGTTCCGCACCTGCCGTTACGCCGCCAATGCAAAGAAACAGTGCAAATTAGCGCGCTGCAGATATTGTTTCACCGAGCTGGTCGACACCCGTAAACGTTCAGCGATGTCGCAATAACGCATGCCCTGCAGGTGCGCCAACAGGAAAGCCTCGCGGACGTGCGCCGGCAATCCGTCCAACGCCTGATCCAACTGTTCGAGCATTTCGAGGGTTTGTTGACGAACTTCCGGCGAGGGCGCCTCGATCGCCGGCAACTCGCTCAAGGCCTGCAGATAGCTCTCTTCGATTGTTTTACGCCGGTAATAATTCGCCACCAGCCGGCGCGCTACGGTCGCCAGGAAGGGGCGTGGTTGCCGAATGGCGAGCAACTGCGGGCTCAGTAAAATACTGATGAAAGTATCCTGCGCCAGGTCTTCGGCGTGATGCGCACACCCAACCTTCTGTCGCAGCCAATGGCATAGCCAACTGTGATGCTCAAGGTAAAGCTGTTGAGCAAACCCGTTGGCTGCCGCGGCCTCTTTCCTCGCCATTCGGTGACACCAATTGATAATGAGATTGAAAATGATAATTATTATTATTTTAAAATTGTAACTTCTGTGTCAAGCGATTGCTGATGATTTATAAACGGCGAAAAAGTAGGGAAATACGGGGGGAGGAAACGTGAAAAGGGGCCTAAATGGCCCCTGCAGACAGGAGCGTCAAAAACGCTGACTGACGCTGAACTTGATGTTGCGCCCTACGCCGGACACCGATTCGCCCAGGTAAGGGTAATAATCGCGGTTGAACAGGTTGTCCACCGCCACGCGGGCTTCGAAGCCGTGCAAGCCGCTGGGCTGCCACGAGGCGAACAGGCCGTGCAATGCATAACCCGAGGTTTTCGGCAGGGCCCAGACAACGGCCATCGGATCGCCGTCGGCCGGTGAACGATCCTGTTTACGTACGAAATCGCCGGTCCAGCCGAAGGCCATGTCCCACTGCGGCACTTTCATGCCCAGCATCGCGTGTGCCGTAACGGGTGGAATTTCGGCAATCCAGGTTTCGTTGCCCCACGGATCGCGCGGTGAAGCGTCGCGTTTGCCGCGGATCGAGGAGAACGACAGGCTGCCGAACAGGCTTTCGCTGTCATAAAACGATTCGAGCTCCACGCCCTCAATGGTATAGCCCGGCAAGTTGCGATAGTTCGACAACGGTTGCCCACATTGGCCCCCGTGCCGTGCGGCGTCACACACTACGCCGCGACGATAGAAAATCTCGTCCTTGCCGCGATTGCGGAACAGCGTAGTGCGGATCTGCAGGCTGTCCCGCGCCATCAACACATCGTTGAAGTCCAGCACCGCGCCGAGACGAACGCCCGTCATGCGTTCCACCTGCAGGCCGCGGCTGGTACCGGGCACGCTGGAAGCGGCGTATTGCACTTCGTACTGTTCGTCGATCACCGGGGCGCGCCAGGTGCGGCTAACGTCGGCAAACAGGGACAGATTCGACGTCGCTTTCCACATCACGCCCAAATGCGGCGACCAGCCGGTATAGGTCACGCTGCTGTAATCATGGCCCACGAGCGGATCGCTGTCGTTATAGCGCGGCGCCCGGTTCGGTTGCCCGGTATTGGTCACATGATCGTAACGCACGCCCGGCGTCACGGTCAGGCTGCCGAAGCTGACCGCATCCTGCAGATAAACGCTGCGGGTTTCCTGTTCGCCCGCCGGCATGTAGTACGGCTGGAAATAGCCGTAGTTGTAACTGGCATTTTTCACCTGCGAAGGGTAATACATCAGGGTATCGCGCTGATGTTTATGCCAACGCGCACCGAGCAACAGCTTGTGCTCCAGCGGACCGCTGGCGAAACGGCTTTCATTGCTGACGTCAAACTGCCGATCGGTATAGTTCACCCAACTTTCATTGCCCAGCGTACCGAGATAGCTGAACTTTGAAGCGGAATCCGGCCGCTTGTCATGCTGCTCGGTCTTCGAATAGGCGTAAGACAGCGTCAGATTCAGCAACGGCTGCGCTTCCGGCGCCAGATTCCATTTCACCGAGTAATTGGTGTCTGTCTGGTCGCGATACACCAGAATGCGGCGCCACGCTTCTTCCCGGCCATATTTATCGATATCCGCCTGGCTGGGCGCGGCGATATCGTCCCGCTTGGCGGCGAAAGGCTGCCAGCCATCGGAATCAGATCGCATCGCCGACAGCGTCAGCGTTTGCGCCTCGCTCAGATAAATATTGGTTTTTAACAGGTAGGAAGCCTGATCGTTGGCAGAATAGGCAAAACGCGTGCCGTCCGGCCGCTTCAGGTTGCCGCCGTCACGCTTGCTCATGTAGAGCAAACCGTCGGCGGATCCTTCCGGCGTACGACCGTACAAGGCACCGCTGTAAATGCCCTGACGATCGTTGGTGTGGTAGCTGTACTTCAGCAAGCCGCCAAAATCTTCGCCCGGCAGCAGCATGTCCCCAGCATCTTTGGTCTCCAGCGTAATGGTCCCGCCAAAGCCGCCATTGCCGTTCAACAGATTGTGCGGCCCCTTATCGACCTCAACCTTTTTCAGCAGTTCGGGTTCGATGAATACCGAGCCCTGCCGATATTTCTCAAATCCCTTCGGCGCCCCGTCCAGCACGACCTTCACATCTTCCATGTCCCCCATGCCCCAGATATTCAGGCTTTGGCCGCCCGGGCGCGGCGAGCCCGCCATCCCTACGCCAGGCAAGCGATCAAGCAAACTGGCGATATTGTCTGCCTGCACGCGTTCGATGTCTTCTTTATCCAACACCGAACGGCCGGCGGCGACGCTGTCGGACAAACCGCCGACCACCGACAGTTCCGGTATCGTCAACGGCTGAACCGGCCCGGCGTCGACCAACCGATATCCCTGTGCGGTTTGCTGAGCGCGCAATCCGCTGCCCACCAACAGCGTATCGAACGCGTCGGTGAGGCGATAATGCCCCTGCAGGCCCGCGGTGTTTTTTCCACGCGTCTGTTCGGGCGTGAAAATCACTATCACGCCGGCCTTAGCGGCCGCCGTCTGCAAGGCGGGCGCCAGGTCACCGGCGGGAATGGCGAAAGGCAGGATAGCGGACTGCTCGACCGCCGCCGGTGGCACCGACGCACCGGGCGCCGCCATCGCGGAGGTGAGCATGCCCGATAATGCGCACCCTACCCCGATAGCGACCCGCTTCCCGGCGGTACGTTTGGCTGATGTGAACGTACGCCCTGCGCCGTTCTTGTTTTTTATGGCCATGAAGGATTCCCCTGAGTGTAATGAACTGGAAACTCAGTAGAGAGGTCACGCCAACGAAAAGATCGGGCAGAAAAAAGTGAAAAAAAATGCCGAAGTCACCGGGCCGCGTAGACGATAAAGGTCACCACGCCGAAGATCTCCAGTTGCGCTTCGTCGTCGAACACGATCGGCGCGTAGGCGGGGTTCATCGGCAACAGCCGCACATCGGGGTGACGCTGCAGTTTTTTGACGGTGAATTCGCCGTCCACCGCGGCGATCACGATATTGCCGTGCTCCGGCGTCAGGGCGCTGTCGACAATCAGCAGATCGCCATCCCGGATATTGCCGTCGATCATCGATTCGCCGCTGGCGCGCACGAAATAGGTGGCGTTGGGGTGCCGCACCAGCAGCTTGCCGATGTCCAGCCGACCTTCGACATAGTCTTGCGCCGGGGAAGGAAAACCGCAGGCCACGCGATCGGCAAACAGCGGTAACGTTAGGGGTTCACCTGGTGAAAAAGCATACAACCTTGAATTACTCAGCATAATCACAACCAAACTGTATATTTATACAGTAAAGCATAAACAAAACGCGAACGCGTGCAACCCCCTATCCCCCTGCGGATCGCGCTTTGCCGCGTAATATAATAATTTTCTGAGCGATTTTTTTTTACGCCTGCTAAGTGTTTTACTGCCCCTTGCACACACGTTATCCACCAAAACTGTGGATAATGCGGCACTCAGACCGTTGGCGTATCGATGGGCAGGATGAGTGAGGGGTTGTCATTGCGAACGGCGCCGACGGCGGGCGATACCGGTTGCCAGACGAAATCCTCTGCCTGCAGGCTGCACACGTCAGCCTGCATTTGACCAGAGGGCGGGACTAAGCGGGTGTCGAGCCAGTCGCGCGCGGCCGTCGGTCTCTGCTGCGTACAGCGCCGCAAAGAACAGCGGCAGGCCTTGCCTCAGCAAGAGCCCACGGGAGGAACGGCGGACGGCCTTACAAAATGACGCCAATAAAATTGCGACTGGCAATGGCATCAATGGGACGGCCAGAGACGAAAGTCAGTACGTTATGCCAGGAGCTTGGGATAACCCGACAAACGCTGTACCGCCACATTTCCCCTGATGGTCCACTGCGAGCTGACGGTATAAAGCTGCTCAACCGGGGATAATTTTAGCGGACGGAAAAATCTGGGGTTCCGGCGTAGAACCCCGAATAAGGAATAATCCTTAATTCATTTCAGGATTATTAATTCCATCTAAAACCTCTCGGCAATATTCTTTTTTATAGGCTTCATCATTACTTAATGACTTAACCAAAAAATCAGCATTTTTCCAACCATTATCCCAATGCGTATCGAATCCTGACTGTTCATACTTTAATGTTCTAGTTAATGAGTCTTTTATTTGTTTTTTATATTTATCAATTTTCTCATTGGTTGCCCCACAAACATCATGTGCAACACGAGCATTTGAGCCAGAAAAACCTATTGCTGAAATTGCCATCGCTTCATTTGATTTGTCGAAATCATTCGCATATGCCACAGCATTAGATAAAGCGAATATGACAAGAGCAGGTATGATTTTTTTGTATGAAATCATCTTTCACCTCTAACTCATTGATTGTTCATGGGGTCAGTTGGGATATCGAAAATTATTGTACATTAAGGCTGCTTTTTAATCAGTCTCAACTTCTTTATAGAAGGCCTGAATGCGACAAACTTGGGAAGTACTGTAGCCTGTCGCGTCTGCTGTTTCTCGGATGCTCAGTTTCTTAATCTGTCGGTAGTACAGGACTTTCTGATGTCGTTCCTGATCTGCCTGCTTTCCCCGGTATCTACCCAACGTATGCGCCCGTTCAATTCCCTGCTTTTGCCGTTGGCGGCGACTCAACCAGTCCTTATGTGACATCGCGGCCATCAGGTCGATTAGCATGTTATTGATGGCGGTTATTACTGCACGGGTGATCGGGCCCGCCTGTGGAGGATCTTTCTCTAACAGCGCCTGCCATGAGGTAGGGACATCCAGGCTGACAATCCGTAACTCATGCTGCTCAATCTGCTTTTTCAACGTCATCCAGTCACTGTTGCTGAGACGGGTCAGGCGGTCTATCTGCTCAACCAGCAAAATATCAGTTACCGTTTGGGGGCGGCCAGCACAATCAGCATCCGTCGCTGCAGCGGCGACGGCCGGCGGACGTTAACCGTTGCCACGATGTCACTCCTCTCTCTTATAGATGAGGACATGCAGGCGCAGCCGGTCGGCATCAACACGTTCATCCATTATTGTGCCCGGATAGCCCTGCAGCGCCAGACCGTACCAGAAACTCAGAATGACAGAAGCCTTACCCAACTCTAGGGTGTAACCCATCCCGCCCTGGTTCAGATTGCATTTTTTAATCGCATCTTCTGCTTCCCGGGTCAGCTGCGCATAGCTGAGTGAAAAATTCAGTGCCTGATCCATCCTGCTCGCTCCATCTCTCCGCTGGCGCGCACGAAATAAGTGGCATTAGGATGCCGCACCAGCAGTTTGCCGATATCCAGCCGGCTCTCGACATAGTCCTGCGCCGGGGAGGGAAAACCGCAGGCCACGCGATCGGCAAACAGCGGTAACGTCAGGGGCTCAACTGGTGAAAAAGCATACAACCTTAAAGTACTCAGCATAATCATAACCAAGCTGTATATTTATACAGTAAGGCATAAATAAAACGCGAACGCGTGCAACCCCCCTATCCCCCTGCGGATCGCGCTTTGCCGCGTAATATAATAATTTTCTGAGCGATTTTTTTTTACGCCTGCTAAGTGTTTTACTGCCCCTTGCACACACGTTATCCACCAAAACTGTGGATAACCTGGCACTCGCCCCCACGGCATATCGATAGCCATGGTGAGTCATGCACTGTCATGGCGAACGGTGCCGAAGACCGTGATATTCAGCGATTAATCGGCGTGTTATCCCGTACCGCGCCCTTCTTCGTAAGCCACGGTGCGAGCTGCTCGGTTATCCAATCCATGAATACGTTAACTTTACGGGACAAATTATGACGATGCGCGACGACGAACCAGAACTTCATCGGCTCAGGCTCACAATCAGGCAGAATCTGCAGCAGCTCGCCACGCTCGACGTGGTTATGCACGCCAAGCATCGGTGACTGGATTAAGCCAATCCCCGCCAACCCAGCAGCAATAAACGACTGCGCATTGTTCAGCTTCAGCGATCCTGGCAGATTTAAATATTCATATTTACCGTTTTTCAGGTAGTCCCAGCCCATCGGCTTACTACCAATATTCGGCGTATAGTGCACGGCCACATGCTGATACTTGAGAAGGTCATCGATACTGTATGGCGTGCCTTTTCTCGCCAGATAATCCGGGCTGGCGAGGTTGAATACGGGCATTTCTCCAATCAGTTTCGCCACCAGGTTCTTATCGTAAACGGCACCCGCCCGGACAACGCAGTCGAAGCCTTCCTGTACCAGATCCACCCGCCGGTCGGTACAAGATAATTCCAGCGTAATGCCGGGATAGCGGGAAAAAAAATCGGGGAGTTTAGGGATAATAATGCTGTTGGCTATATCCGTAGGCATATCCACCCTCAGCTTGCCTTTCAGTTCTGTCCTTTCGACAAACATCGTCTGCAGGTCATCTACCGAAGAGAGTATTTCTACTGCGCGTTCGTAAAACGCCAAGCCGTCTTCCGTCAGATGTACTGCCCTGGTGGTTCGATGTAACAGGCGTACGCCAAGCACGTCTTCCAGCTGGCGGATAACAATGGAAATTCGACTCTTATTCACCCCCAGATCGTCTGCCGTTTTTGTGAAGCTGCAGGTCTGGGCCACACGCAAAAAAATCCTCAGATTTTCCAGGGTATTCATGCGATATCTCCTAACGTTTTGCATATTCATGGGGAGGTCCAGACGTTATGCCACCGCAAAATATTATCCAGAACGACTATTCCGTCACAACCAGAAATAAATATATTAATTGAATAACAAAAAAAAGAAAGAAAAGCACCGCCAAAACGAGCGATGCCCTAGGAGAATTCCGTGAAATAAAAAGGTGATGGTGAAATGCAGTTTTTATAACTCCATGTGGACACACTCACTTATTCATCACATTAAAAATAAATACTGCTTAAAAGATCCATTCACCCTCAGTTCATGTAATTATTGAACCAGTCCAACATCAGCTTTGGCTCGCGTTGGAAGTACAGATAACCATCCCAGCGGTGGGTGGTATTACGGATCCAGTGCAGCTGTTTCTCTTTAACCGGCATGCTGTCGAAAATGTTCTGCACATCGGATGGCCGGGTCATCACGTCGTCATGTACCTGATAGATGAAGGTGGGAACGCTGGTGTTGGTCCGCGCAGGCACGGAAGGGTCCATCTCATCCAGATGGAAACTGGTGACCATCGCCAGACGTTCGTCAATTTCATCAAGACGGTCCGGGATGCCGGCCAATTCCGTCGCGACGCCGACGGCGGCACGCATGGAAATCGGCTGTGGCATAACCACACAACGGACATCATTGAACTGCTCCGGATATTTCGCCATCGCAAAGAACGTCGCGTTACCGCCCATGCAGCGACTGAACAAACCGATTTTCTTTCCTTTCAGGTCAGGACGGCTGCGGACATAGTTCAATGACCCCACGACGTCGCGCGCTTCCAGCACGCCGATGCTGCCGATACCGCCGTTAGCTTCGCCGCTCAGACCCAGATTGCGCAGGTCGTAAGCCAGTACGTTGTAGCCTGCATCGTGCAAAATTTTATAGTCCGGCAGGAAGCTGAAAGCAAAATCGTTACCGCCTGCAGCGCCGATGGAACGCCACGGCTCGCGGTCGGCAGGCAGGCCAGTCCGGCTGCACCACACAGGGTGGTTACAGATGATGACCTTGTCGGAACCTACGCAAGGGATGAACCACGCTTCCAGCGGCACGCCGTCCAACGCTGGGAAAAAGACGTCTTCATACTGCAAGCCGAAGTCAGTGGGTTTGCCGATGACCGGAGAACGGATAGGTTTACTGAAAATAGCAACCATGCTTTCAACGATGGTATCGGCTTCTTCACGGCTTGGCGTAGACGTTGTCTGTGTCATGATATTGTGCTCCATTTATAATATATTGGTTAAAGTGCATATTAGTTAATCAATAGTTCGCAGATGCGCTGTATTGCTTAGCTGAGATGGATACTAGTAAGGATATTGTTTGCGATAAATAGCAAAAATATAAACGTATTGTTTCACTAAACAACAACAATAGGGGGCGATGAGAAAAAGACAGAAGCAGCAATCAAACAGAGGCTGACCTCAGCGATAATAAAAAAAATCACTTACACCAATAACAAGTCACAAGTCACAAGTCACAAGTCACAAGTCACAAGTCACAAGTCACAAGTCACAAATCACAAATCACAAGTCATTATTAATAACGCCAAAAAATTCCATGACGTAAAAACCCACATAAAATGCCGACAACGTTTCAATTTGATAAGTCAGCGGCTCATTTGAAATCACGGTGACTATATCGATAGGGTTATGTTCACTCTGGTGGCTTGTCAGAAGAAAAAGTGCCGCGGCTGTTCAAGCGCAGACTCGCCGCAATGCCGCATCGTCGAGTACCAATTTTGACATTTTTGCACCGGCGCTTAATCACGTAAGGCTCATTGCCAGAGCAAACGACGACAGGATAAACCTGCTGATTAAAAAATGCGCCTCTTCTCCATGCCCCCTGACTTTCTAAAGCACTGTATTTTAATACCGTCATTGTGTTCGTGGCGCAAAGCGGCATCCATCGCCAAAAGTCGCCATACGCTGCAGTCCTCTGCGTAATATAATAATTTTCTTAGCGATTTTTTTACGCCTGCTAACGGTTTCACTCTGCCTTGCACACACGTTATCCACCAAAACTGTGGATAACCTGCAGGGCGTGATTCCCTACGCGAGCGGGATCAGAATCCTGTATAATCCCCACACCTGCTAATAAGAATTCATCCCCGTCGGCGCCTCGTCACCGACAGTCACGAGAACGTTATGAACAAGCACCTACTCCTCGCAGAAACCGACGATATCAAACAGGAATGCCTGTCGCGCCACGCGGTCTGGCAGCGCAACGATCTGGCTCAGGCGCAACAGGATTGGCTGGCGGAAGAAGTACCGGTCGCCCTGGTGTACAACGGCATTTCCCACGTGGTGATGATGGCGACGCCGAAAGATCTGGCGGCCTTCGCCATCGGTTTTTCGCTGTCCGAAGGCATTATCGCCTCCCCCGACGACATCTACGACATCCGCCAGCAACCGGCCTGCAACGGCATTGAAGTGCATGTGGAACTCTCGAGCCGCCGCTTTATGCAGCTGAAAGAGAAGCGCCGCAGCCTGGCCGGCCGCACCGGCTGCGGCGTCTGCGGGGTGGAACAGCTGCAGGAGGTTGCTCAGCCCATCGCACCACTGCCTTTCACGCAACGTTTCGATTTGGCGCTGCTCGACCGGGCGTTAGCGCAGCTGCAGGAGGTGCAAACGGTAGGAAAACTGACCGGCTGCACCCATGCGGCGGCCTGGATCCAGCCGGACGGCGCGCTCAGCGGCGGATGTGAAGACGTCGGCCGCCACGTGGCGCTCGACAAGCTGCTGGGCTACCGCAGCCAACAGGCGTGGCTGCAGGGTGCGGCGCTGGTGTCGAGCCGCGCCAGCTATGAAATGGTGCAAAAATCCGCCATGTGCGGCGTCGAGATCCTGTTCGCCGTTTCCGCCGCCACCCGCCTGGCGGTGGAAGTGGCCGAACGCAGCAACCTGACGCTGGTGGGCTTCAGCAAACCGGGGCGCGCCACCGTTTATACGCATCCGCAGCGGCTCTGGCAATCGACAACGGCGGCCTAACGCCGCCGGATAAGAATCGACTATTCTCAATAGCAGGACACCAGGAAGCACCCACGTCATGATAATTCGCCCGAATCAGAACTGGTTTTTTCGCCTGTTCGCCTGGCACGGTTCCGTGCTATCAAAGATCACCTTTCGCCTGTCGCTGAACGTGCTGATGTCGATAGTGGCGGTGATCAGCTACCAATGGTACGAACAGCTCGGCGTGCATTTAACCATCGCACCGTTCAGCCTGCTGGGCATCGCCATCGCCATTTTTCTCGGCTTTCGCAATAACGCCGGCTACAGCCGCTTTGTCGAAGCGCGCAACCTGTGGGGCTCGCTGCTGATTACCGAGCGCTCCCTGCTGCGCCAGATCAAAAGCCTGCTGCCGGACGAATCGGCGGTGCAGCAAAAGGTTGCCAAGCTGCTGATCGCCTTCAGCTGGAGCCTGAAGCATCAGCTGCGCGGCACCGACCCGACCGCCGATCTGTACCACAATCTCAGCAGCCAAGAGCTGGCCGAGGTGATCGCCAGCCCGATGCCGACCAACCGCATCCTGCTGATGCTGGGCCAGGAGATCGGCAAGCTGCGCCGACAGGGGCTGCTGAGCGACATCACTTTCGAGCTGCTCGACAACAAGCTGAGCGAACTGTCCCACGCCCTCGGCGGCTGCGAACGGCTCGCCAGCACGCCGGTGCCGTTCGCCTATACCCTGATCCTGCAGCGCACCGTTTACCTGTTCTGCAGCCTGTTGCCTTTTGCCCTGGTGACCGATCTGCATTACATGACACCGTTTGTTTCAGTGTTCATTTCCTATACCTTCTTATCCTGGGACTCACTGGCCGAAGAGCTGGAGGATCCGTTTGGCGTGTCGGCTAACCATCTGCCGTTAAACGCCATCTGCAACACCATCGAGCGCAACCTGCTGGAAATGAACGACCAAAGCCCGCTGCCACCGCCGATGAAACCCGACGAGCACTTTAATTTGATCTGACCGATTTCACCCGAACACACTGGAGCCGAATGCAATGAATGCAAATAACCCTCTGCCGCAAGCCGTATTCACACCGGTGACGCGCCATGCCATCTTCATCGTCGCTACCCTGTCGCCCGTTCCCGCCCATCTAGCGGCGGTGCGCGCCTGGTGCGGCGACATTGCCGCCGTGGTGCGTTCGGTCGGCAAACGCGCGCCGGCAGGCAATCTCACCTGCGTCTGCGGCTTCGGCTCCGAAGCCTGGGATACGCTGTTCGGCGCACCGCGCCCTCGCCAGCTGCATCCGTTCAGCCCGATCGGCAGCGGGGAGCGCGTCGCCGTCGCCACGCCCGGCGACATCCTGCTGCACATCCGCGCCGATGAAATGGATCTGTGTTTTGAACTGGCCTCTCAGTTGACCGCCAAGCTCGGCGACGCCGTGACGGTGATAGAAGAGGTGCACGGCTTCCGTTATTTCGATCAGCGCGCCATGATCGGCTTCGTCGACGGCACGGAGAACCCGGAGGGGCACGAAGCCTTCGACTACACGGTGATCGGCGACGAAGACGCGGCGTTCAGCGGCGGCAGCTATGTGCTGGTGCAAAAATACCTGCACGACATGCAGGGCTGGAACTCGCTCAGCGTGGAAACGCAGGAGAAGATCATCGGCCGCCATAAGCAGTCCAACATCGAGCTGGATGAAGCGGTCAAACCGTCGTCGTCGCACAGTTCGCTGACCACCATCACCGACGAGCAAGGCAACGAGGTGAAAATTCTGCGTAACAACATGCCGTTCGGCCGCCCCGGCCTGCGCGAATTCGGCACCTACTTTATCGGCTATGCACGCTCCCCGCAGCCGATCGAGCAGATGCTGGAAAACATGTTCATCGGCCGCCCGGCCGGCAACTACGATCGGCTGCTCGATTTCAGCCACGCGGTGACCGGCACCCTGTTCTTCGTGCCTTCCGCCCCGCTGCTGGAAGCGCTGGCCGACCGCAGCGGCGCCGAACTGCACTGATTGAATGAAATGCGGGCCACAGCGATTAGCCGTTGGTTATCCTGTGGCCCTGCGCATCAATCACCGGCTCTCCGTCCTCTTTGCTGAAAGCGCCACGCTGCGGATCCGGCAGAATCTCCAACACCGCCTCCGACGGACGGCACAAACGCGTGCCAAGCGGGGTCACCACAATGGGGCGATTGATCAGGATCGGCTGTTGCAGCATGAAGTCGATCAGTTGATCATCGTTCCAACGAGTCTCGTCCAGTTTCAACTCGGCGTAAGGCGCGACGTTTTTACGCAGCAACGCGCGCGGCGTCATGCCCATCTCGGCCAGCAACGCAATCAACCGTTCGCGGCTGGGCGGCGTTTCCAGATACAAAATCACCTCAGGCTCAGCGCCGCTGTTGCGGATCAGCGCCAACGTGTTGCGCGACGTGCCGCAGGCCGGGTTATGGTAAATCTTGATACTGCTCATGACGGTTTCTCCGGTTAGGACAAAACGGACAGCCGCAGCGCCAGCGCGGCCAGGGTGACGAACAGGATCGGCAGCGTCATCACCAGTCCCACGCGGAAATAATAGCCCCAGGTAATGACGATGTTCTTTTTTGCCAACACATGCAGCCACAGTAACGTCGCCAGGCTGCCAATCGGGGTAATTTTGG
This sequence comes from Serratia bockelmannii, assembly GCF_051803255.1. Lineage (NCBI taxonomy): Bacteria > Pseudomonadati > Pseudomonadota > Gammaproteobacteria > Enterobacterales > Yersiniaceae > Serratia > Serratia bockelmannii. The sequence goes on from NZ_CP196512.1 coordinate 3,190,993, forward strand.
GGCCGAGATCGCTGCCGATAACGTTAGCGTAAATCATCGCCTGTTTGATGACGCCTTCCGCACTGCTGCCGTCGATAGACAACGCCCCCACCAATACCGTCGGCATGTTATTCATGATGGAAGAGAGAAATGCGCTCAGGAAGCCGGTGCCAAACGTCGCTGCCCACAGCCCCTGCCGCGCCAATGCGTCCAGCACACCGGAAAGCCAATCGGTCAAGCCTGCGTTGCGTAGCCCGTAGATCACCAGATACATGCCCAGTGAGAAAATGACGATCTGCCAGGGCGCTCCGCGCAACACCTTACCGGTATCGATCGCTAGCCCGCGTTTCGCCACCGCCAACAGAACCAGCGCGCCGCAGGCAGCGACCAAACTTACCGGCACACCGAGCGGTTCCAGGGCGAAGAAGCCAATCAGCAACAGTGCCAATACCGCCCAGCCGGTTCGGAAAGTCGCACGATCGCGAATCGCTTCCCGTGGCACCGGTAAACGCGTCAATGCGTAGCGCTGCGGAATATCCTTGCGGAAGAACAGATGCAACATCACCAGCGTCGCCGCGACGGCGGCAAGGTTGACCGGCACCATCACCGCCGCATACTCCGTAAAGCCCAGCCGGAAGAAATCCGCGGAAACGATATTCACCAGGTTGGACACCACCAGCGGCAGGCTGGCAGTATCGGCGATAAAGCCCGCCGCCATGACGAAAGCCAGCACGGCAGCAGGTCGAAAACCGAGCGCCGATAGCATGGCGATCACGATCGGCGTCAGAATCAACGCGGCGCCATCGTTCGCGAACAGCGCCGCCACTACGGCCCCCAGTAGAAGCATATAGGTAAACAGCCATCGACCTTTGCCGTTGCCCCAACGTGCGACATGCAAGGCGGTCCAGGTGAAGAAGCCGCTTTCATCCAGCAACAGGCTAATGATGATGACGGCGATAAAGGTCGCGGTCGCATTCCAGACTATCTGCCACACCACGGGAATATCGCCGACGTGCACCACACCGCTCAATAATGCCAATCCCGCCCCGAACGACGCACTCCAACCGATGCCCAGCCCTTTCGGTTGCCAGATGACCAAGATCAACGTCAGAATAAAGATCGCCCCTGCCACTATCATCGCTGCTCTTTCGCCTTTTTAAGTTTACATATTCGATTTTTCATATGTATTTACGTAAATTTTTTTACCGTTACGGACAACCTTTCGCCACACGTTGCGCTAACTTCGTCATCTGTTCTGGCCGACACTGATAAGCCTGCTCAATAATCGCCGCGGCCCAAGCCGGCATATGTGGCGACAGGCGATAATGTATCCATTTACCATCGCGCCGATCGAGCAACAGCCCGCTTTCGCGCAGCATCGCCAGATGCCTTGAGATTTTGGGTTGCGGCAGCGCCAGTGCGCCCGACAACTCGCAAACGCACAGCTCGCCGGCGTGGCGCAGCAACAGCACCAGCGTCAGACGCGTCTCGTCAGACAGGTTTTTAAACAGCTTCAGCGGCGTCAATGACGTCATGTCGCACTCCCGTTAACCTTTATCTTCTCCACAAATCGCTCGTGAAGATACCATCTTCATATTCGAAAAAACAAATATAAAATGCAAAACGTTGCCCTCCTCACCGAGACATATACTTATCTTTATGCCGTTCTTGCAGGAAGGAGGTACCATGCCGCTCACATTCAAACGTTCGGAAAGGCTCTCCATCGGCACCGAAATAGAGTTACAGCTGGTCGATGCCGAGCACTACGATCTGGCGGATCGGGCCGACCGGGTGGTCAGCGCGGTCGGCGACCGCCGGCGCGTCAAGCATGAGCTCACCCAATCGATGGTGGAGCTGAACAGCTCGGTGCACCGCGATCTCGATGAGCTGCACGCCGAGCTGCGCGCCCTGACCCATACCGTCCGGCGCAGCGCGCAGCGCCTGGGCTGTGACGTCTGCGGCGGTGGTCGGCACCTGAGCAACGACTGGCGCAAGCAGGTCATCAGCGACAGCGCGCGCTACAGGCAGCTGGCCAGCCGTTTTGGCTATCTCTCCAAGCTGGCCTGCGTATTCGGCCAACACATTCACCTCGGCGTCAACGACGGGGACGAGGCGATGTACCTGTGCCATGCGCTGACGCCCTATTTTCCGCAGCTGATCGCGCTCAGCGCCTCGTCGCCGCTGTATCAGGGGGTCGACACGCGCTTTGCCAGTTCCCGCTTCAGCGCCCAGAATTCTTTCCCCAACTACGGGTGCCTGGAACACATCTACAGCTGGCGCGAATTCAACGCTTACTACGAACGGTTGAACGCCGCCGGCGTGATTGAAAGCGTCAAGGATATTTACTGGGATGCACGGCCGAAACCGGAGCTGGGCACGGTGGAGATCCGCATCTGCGATACGCCGCTGCGCCTCGCGCACGCCGTGCTGCTGGTCGGTTACTGCCGTCTGCTGGCCGATTTTCTGTTGCAACGCCGGACGCCGATCGCGCCGGAATACGATGCCTTCACCCACTACAACAAGATCAACGCCTATCGCAGCGGTTTCGCCGCCGAATACGTCGATCCCACGACGCTGCGCCGCCGCAGCCTGACCGCCCACATCCTGCACACCCTCGAGGCGCTGAGCGATTTCGCCGAGCGGCGGGAGGATCGGGCCGTGTTACAGGCCGTCGAGCGCCATGTCCGCCAGGGCATCAGCGATTCGGAGCATATCCGTCAGATGTTGCACAACGGCCTGCCGCAGGCTCAGGTGATCAAACGCCTGTGCGATGAGCTGTTGCAACCGGCAAGTTAAGTTTCGGCTATCGATTCCATACGCCAAAGCCACTGTTCATTATGTGCTCTTTCGCTACAATCGTGAGCACTGACATTCACCGTATCGAGGACACCATGTACAACTTCTCCCGCTATCAGGCAAAAGAACTGGCGCTGGCTTACATGAGCGGCAAAAAACACGATCTGTCGCCGCAGGAGTTTTTGCAACAGCTGAAAAGCAGCGAACGATCGTTTGAGCACCTGCTGAAGCACGGCAGCGAAATGCCGCGTGAAGTGCTGGTTAAAAGTTTCTGAACGGCCGGTTGCCGGCCATTTTCCCTCTACACCGCCGGTGGCGAGCCTGATAGGCCCGCGCATTCCCGGCCGTTCGTCCCCTTTCCTCACGCCACCGCATTTCGTTCTCACAGGCGAATTCCCTACAAATTCGTATCCAAAGACGAATTATTGACATATTCGTATCCAGGTGCGAATTTATAGTCATCCCTCGGTAAGCAACGGAACACGCTATGTCGACACCAATCAGCGTAATCAGCGGCGATCTGGTCGATTCTCGCCGATCAGATACCGTCAACTACCTCAACGAGCTGCACAGCCTGCTCGATCGGCTGCAGCGCGACGGGCAGCTTCATCAGGTGGAAATCTTTCGCGGCGACGCCTTCCAGGCGCAGGCCGCCCCGGAGGACGGGCTGCTGCTGGCGGTATATATTCGCCTCGCGCTGCGGGCGATGGGCGCCGCGCACTGGGATGCGCGCGTCGCCGTCGGGCTGGGCAGCCAACGGCCCGACGCCGCGGGTTACGGCAGTGCCTTTATCAACTCCGGCAGCGCGCTGGACGCCATGGCGAAAAATTGCCGCCTGGCTCTGAAAACCGACAACGATCGGACAAACGCCATTGTCAGCGATCTGCTGCCGATGTTAGATCATGTGATTGGCCGCCTGTCGCAGACCGAAGCGCGCATCGTCCAGATGAGAATGTTCGCCGACAGCGGCGCCGCCGTGGCGGACCAGCTGCAAAAAGCCGCCTCCACGGTCTCCGCCGCACTGAAACGCGCGGCCTACGAGGAAATCATGCGGTTTATTCACGCCATTAACAGGATCGTCTGACTATGGATCTGACCTATGCGCCTTTGCTGGCCTGGCTGTTGCTCGTCCATCTGCTGGCGGATTTTCCGCTGCAGCCGCTGAGTTGGGTGGAAGACAAAATCCAACATCGCGCGCGTTCGCGTTTTCTGGTATTGCACGCGTTGCTGCACGGGGTGCTGGCCGCCTGGGTGGTGGCCGGGTTCGGCCTGCTGCACGGCGGGCTTTCTTCACTTCAGGTGCTGGTCAGCCTGCTGGTCATCGCCGTCAGCCACTACCTGATCGATTTGCTGAAAGTCACCGTCATGACCCGCCTGAGCCCGGCCCGCAGTTTCCTGCTCGATCAGGGGTTGCATCTGGCGGTGATCACCTTGCTGTGGCTGGGGCTGACGCCGAATGCCGGTGAACTGCTCGCCGCGCTGGGGCAGCAGTTGGGGCGTTGGCAAATTGGCCTGGTGCTGGTGGCCTACAGCCTGATTTATCTGCCGATGAGCCTGCTGATCGGGCAACTACTGGCGCACTGGACGCCGCAAATGCCGCCTTCGGCCAAGGCCGACAACGATTCGCTGCTGCGCGCGGGCAAACAGATTGGCTATCTGGAGAGAACGCTGATCCTGACCTTCGTGCTGCTGGGGCAAATTCCGGCGATCGGTTTTTTGCTGGCGGCCAAATCTATCTTCCGTTTCGGCGATCTGCGCCAGAGCGACGATAAGATGCGCACCGAGTATGTGCTGCTCGGCACGCTGTTTTCCTTCACGCTGACCATCATGCTCGGCCTGCTGGTCAACAAACTGCTGTAGTAGTGCAGGGGCGAAGAATTTCGCCCCCGAAGTGAACGCCGAGGCGGCTTACAGCCACTCGCCGAAGCGGCGGATGTAGAAACGCTTCATCAACTGCGCGACCACGCAGTAGCTGACCAGCGTAGCGGCCAACCACGGGAAGTATTCCCACGGTAGCGGCTGCAGGCCAACCAGGGCGCCGAGCGGCGAGAACGGAATGTAGATGCCGAGCGCCATCACCAACCCGGTGGTCAGCAACACCGGCAGCGCCGCGGTGCTCTGAATGAACGGGATCTTCTGGGTGCGCAGCATATGCACCACCAGCGTTTGCGACAACAGCCCCTCAATGAACCAGCCGGACTGGAACAGCGCCTGGTGTTCCACGCTGTTGGCGGCAAACACGTACCACATCAGCGCATACGTCGTAATATCGAAGATCGACGAGGTCGGCCCAATCCACAGCATAAAGCGCCCGATGTTTTTGGAGTCCCACTTGCGCGGTTTGCGCAGGAACTCTTTGTCCATCTTGTCCCACGGCAGCGACAGCTGGGAAATGTCGTACATCAGGTTTTGAATCAACAGGTGGATCGCCAGCATCGGCAGGAACGGGATGAAGGCGCTCGCCACCAGTACCGAGAACACGTTGCCGAAGTTGGAACTGGCGGTCATGTTCAGATACTTGATGATATTGCCGAAGGTCTCGCGCCCTTTGATCACCCCCTCTTCCAGCACCATCAGGTTCTTTTCCAACAGGATGATATCCGCCGATTCCTTGGCGATGTCGGTGCCGGTGTCGACCGAAATGCCGACGTCAGCATCGCGCAGCGCCGGCGCATCGTTGATGCCGTCGCCGAGGAAGCCGACGGTATGGCCGTTGCTCTGCAACATTTTCAGCACCCGCGATTTCTGCAGCGGCGTCAGCTTGGTGAAGACCGTGCGCTGTTCAACTTCGCGCGCCAGCTCTTCGTCATCCATCTGTTCAATCTGCAGCCCGGAGAGTGGTTCGCCCGGCTCCAGGCCTACATCGCGGCAAATCTTACAGGTGATCACCGGGTTGTCGCCGGTCAGCACCTTCACCGTCACACCGTTTTCCTGCAGCGCGGCGATCGCCTGCTGCGCGCTCTCCTTCGGCGGGTCGAGGAAGGTCAGCAGCCCTTGCACCACCATGTCGCGCTCGTCGGCCACGCTTAGCGGTTCGGCCGGGCGCTGCGCATCCAACTCACGCGTCGCCAGCACCAGCACGCGGAAACCGTCTTCGTTGTACTCGCGGGCCAGCGCCTGCAACGCCGCACGGCGCGCGTCGTCCAGCTCCAGCATCTTGTCGCCTTCACGCACGTGGGTGGCGATCTCCAGCATCTCCTCCACCGCGCCCTTACAGATCAGCTGCTGCTTGCCATTCTCATCCGCCACCACGATCGACAGACGGCGGCGCACGAAATCGAACGGCAGCTCATCCACCTTGCTGAAACGCCCCAGGGCTTCAATCCCCGGTTTGCCGCGCCCGAAACGGATCACCGCCTGATCCATCAGGTTCTTCATGCCGCTCTGATGGAAGCTGTTCAGCCAGGCCAGGTGCAACACTTCGTTATCCCTGGCGCCAGTAACGTCGATGTGGTGCTCGAGAATGATGCGGTCCTGGGTCAGCGTGCCGGTCTTGTCGGTGCAGAGCACGTCCATAGCACCGAAGTTCTGAATGGCGTTCAGACGCTTCACCACCACCTTGCGACGCGACATGGCGATCGCCCCTTTCGCCAGATTGGAGCTGACGATCATCGGCAGCATTTCCGGCGTCAGGCCGACCGCCACCGCCAGCGCGAACAGCGCCGCCTCGCTCCAGTCACCTTTGGTGAAACCGTTGATCAGCAACACCACCGGCACCATCACCAGCATGAAGCGAATCAACAGCCAGCTGACGCTGTTCACCCCGCGATCGAACGCGGTTTGCGCCCGCGAACCAACGATTGACTTGGCCAACGAGCCGAAGTAGGTGCGCCCGCCGGTCGCCACCACCACCGCCGTAGCGGTGCCGCTGGCGACATTGGTGCCCATCAGGCAGATGTTGGAGAGCTCAAGCAGCGCGTTCTCGCTGGACACTTCCCCTTCGCTCGACTTCTGCGCCACGTTGCCCATGGCATCGTATTTCTCGATCGGGATCGCTTCGCCGGTCAAAATCGCCTGGCTGATGAACAGATCGCGCGAGGCGATAAGGCGTACGTCGGCCGGCACCATATCACCGGCGGAGAGCTGGATGATATCCCCCGGCACCAGTTCGCGGATCGGCACTTCCAGCGTCAGCGGATGCGCGCTGTAGCTGCTGCGGCGCAGCACCGTGGCGGTGGTGCGCACCATCGACTTCAACGCTTCCGCCGCTTTGTTGGTGCGGTATTCCTGCCAAAAACGCAGCAGCCCGCTCAGCGTGACCATGGTCAGGATGATAATGACGCCGGTGAGTTCAGTTTCTTCACCGCTCTGGCGCGGCAGCCAATAATCGGTAAAGAAACTGATCGCAGCCAGCACCATCAGCACGAAGATAAACGGGTTGTTGAAGGCCTTGATCAGCTGGATCAGGGCATGCGGCGCCTTGTCATGGGCGACCTGATTGGCGCCGAACTGTTCCAGCCGCTCATCGGCGTCGTCCTGGGTCAAGCCGTTGCGGTTGCACTTCAGGTTCGCCAGCGTTTGAGCGATGCTGTTGGTCGCCTCTTGCGCAATGGCGTAGGTCACCGCGTCTTTATCACGGCGACGCGTTCTTTCATTAATCTGAGTCATAACGCTATTCTCTTATTTTCGTTCTGCGCACAGCGAAGCCCCGCCCGATAAACAGGTGACTCTGCGCAGCTTGGAATTTTTTATTAGCGTGACTAAATGGCGGAATTACCCTGTCAGCCACGCTGGAATCATTTTCCTTCCGGGGTCATCGTCCATAACGCCTCCTTAATGCTCCGCGTTATTCAGGCGAGCCCGAATAACCTGAGCATATAATCAAGTTAATAAATATTTATATAATTAATCAGACCGGTAATTCGGACGCGACGCGCCAGCGAACGGCACTCACGCTTTTCTCCAGGCTGACGCGGCAGACAATACCCTCAATTTCTTTTTGCGCGGCCGGCGTGGCGGTAATTTCCGCGCACACTTCCAATTGCCCCGGGCTGGAGATATCGGCGCTGCGCAAGGATTGCAGCCGCAAGGCCACGCCGTTCAGCGCCTGCAGAATCAGGGTGCGCACCAGAATTTCGTCCTGCTCGCCGCAGGTCACCTGAATGCGATAGCACAGTTCCAGATCGGTTGCCTGCTGGTGCGGCTGCAGATTGATACGCTGCGCGGCTTCGCGCAGCAGGATATTGGCGCACAGGATCACCAGCGTAGCAACCACCGCATCCCAATGCTGGCCCAGGCCGCACAGGACGCCGATCCCCGCCGAACACCACAGCGTGGCGGCGGTGTTAAGGCCGCGAATGTTCAGCCCTTCACGCATGATAACGCCGGCGCCGAGGAAACCGATACCAGATACGATCTGCGCAGCCACCCGGCCGGCGCTGGCCGGATCGGTGGACATGGAGCTGAGAATAAAGACCGCCGCACCGGTCGCCACCAGCGCATTGGTGCGCAGGCCGGCCATGCGTTGGCGCCACTGGCGCTCGGCGCCAATGACCGCGCCCAGGCACATCGCCAGCAATAAATTTAAAACGAAAGGAGTCATAGCCATGACTGTCCCCTTAATTAACCGCAGGAGATAAAATCATGTGCTGTTTAGCACACGCGAAAGCGCGCTGAAAATAAATCAGCGAATCAGCGTGTCGTGCCTGGAGGGAAAAGGCTGTGGCTGCAAAATACCATAATAACGTCCAACTCGATTCACCTGAAACCGTCAGGCATCAGGAAACGTTTATTACTCGGGTATGCACAGCTCAGAAATAACTGGAGAGGGGTGCTGCCCGCCGATAACGGCAAGCAACAAATCAGAAGAGAATTGGTCAGCTTGCCTTATTTGTTTTATTACAACTACAACTGTCCAATTGGGTTTCTCCACCGAAATTTTGGCTGAGTATAGTGACGTCGGATAATGAAGTAAAGGCTAATTTATTAAACGAAAAATAAACTGGAATACGGCGATTATATTTCGATGTCACAAATAGAAGGTGCCAACATTGGGCGCCGACGCCGCCTTCCGGCCGCTGCATCAGGCTCTGTGGGACAAAGCGTTGTTGGACTTCCGCTAGCTCGATCGGGACGGCTGGGTGCAGCAGACGACCTTCAGCGACGGTTCGACGCTGGCCGCCAACTTTACGCGCAGCCTTTCGCTGGCATCGCGGCCCACAGCCTGCGCGCCAAACTGGCCGACGGCCGCACATTCGACGTTACGCCTTAGCAAGGTCGCCGACGGTGGGCTACGCTAGGCTATATTTCCGACGATCCGTAAGGAGTGGCCGATGACGCCTCTGATCCACACTCTGCTCGACGAGATTTGGCAAAGCCTGGGGCAGCGCCCCGCCCCTACCGACCGGTTAACCGTTAGCGGCGTCGGCGCATTGCCTTCGGCTTTTCCCGTCACAGAATTGGCGACCGCCGCCTGGAGCGCCGCCGGTTTGGCCTGCGCCGAGTTGCTTCGCTACGAGGCCGCCGACGCGCCGCAGGTCTGGATCGATCAACGCCTGGCCTCGCTCTGGTTCGGCTGGACGCTGCGGCCGCTGGGATGGACGCTGCCTGCGGCCTGGGACGCACTGGCCGGCGACTACGCGACGGCGGATGGCTGGATACGTCTGCATACCAATGCGCCGCACCATCGGCGAGCGGTGGAACAGGTGCTGGGTTCGGCATCGGATAAAGGCACGCTGGCGGAACGTGTGCTGGATTGGAAAAAAAGCGAGCTGGAGGAAGCCGTGATCGAGGCCGGCGGCTGCGCGGCCCAAATGCGCTCGGCGGCCGCGTGGCGACAACATATTCAAGGCAAAAGCGTAGCGCTCGAACCGCTTATCCACGCCTCGCTGCAGCCGGAAGCGCCACCGCCGGGCTGGGCGCTACCCGTCGCCCGGCCGCTGCACGGCGTGCGGGTGCTGGATCTGACGCGCATTCTCGCCGGGCCGATCGCCACCCGTTTTCTTGCCGGTTTGGGCGCCGACGTGCTGCGCATCGATCCCTACGGCTGGGATGAACCCGGCGTCGAGCACGAGGTGATGCTGGGCAAGCGCAGCGCACGCCTCAACCTGACCAATGCGCGCGATCGCCATACGTTTGAACATCTGCTGAAAAACACCGACGTGCTCGTGCACGGCTACCGTGCCGGTGCGTTGGAGAAATTGGGCTATGGCGCGGAGGAAAGACGCGCGCTGGCGCCGGGCCTGATCGACGTCTGCCTGAATGCCTACGGCTGGAGCGGGCCGTGGCGGACCCGGCGCGGTTTCGACAGCCTGGTACAGATGAGCTGCGGGTTGGCGGAGGCGGGTATGGTTTGGCGCAGCGCCAGTTTGCCGGTGCCGCTGCCGGTACAGGCTCTGGATCACGCCACCGGCTATTTGATGGCGGCAGCGGTGCTGACCGGTATGACACAGCGCCTGAGCCGCGGTACCGGCTACCACGCGCGGCTGTCGCTGGCGCGCACGGCGCAACTGCTGCTGGCGCACCCCTGTTCGGCAGATTATCGACCGGAACCGCTGGCACCGGCCGGCCCCGCCGACGAGAACCCGGAAACAGAACTGACTTACTGGGGGGCCGCGCAACGCCTGCGCGCCCCGTTAAGCCTGCAGGGTACGGCGCTGCAATGGGCGCTGCCGGCGACTACGCTCGGCACCTCGCAACCGGAATGGCTACGCCGCTAAATCGCCGCCAACTGTCGCTGAAGCCACTGCAGCAAGCGGGTAACCGCCGGCGTCAACCCGGCGGTCTGCGGCCACACCAGGTAAACGTCGTCATCACTCAGGCGAAGGGGCGCGGCCAACGCCACCAGCCTCCCTGCATCGAGGGCATCCTGCACCAGCAGCTTTTTCGCCAACGCGATGCCAAACCCTTGCTCCGCCGCGCGAATCAATAATCCGGCATCGTTGAACAATGCCTGTTGCCGCCCGCATAACGGCCGCCCCTGCGCGTTGAACCAGTCGCGCCAGGGACTGACGTCGTGCTCGAGCAACGGAATATCGCCACCGTTCTCGAACGCCGCCCCCCATTCTCGCGCCATATCCGGCGAAGCGACAGGCAGCACGTCACCCGACGCGATGCGCTGCGCCTGCAGCCCCGCCCATTGACCGCTGCCGATGCGGATCGCCGCATCGAACCCACGCTGCGACAGATCCTGCAGCGCCAGCGACGCATCGATATCCAGCGCAATATCGGCGCAGGCCTCATGAAAAGCAGGCAGACGCGGCAACAGCCAATAATGGGCAAAAGACGGCAACACGCTGATGCGCAGCGTCTGGCTTGTCGCCGCACGCCGGGCGCGGGCGACGCCCTGCTGCAGTGCCTGCAGCGCCGGCTCTACCGCCGCCAGCAACTCTCGCCCGGCGGCATTCAGGCGTACACCGCGCCCGCGCCGTTCAAACAGCGGATAGCCGACCGCCTGCTCCAGCAACTGAATTTGCTGGCTGACCGCGCCGTGCGTCAAATGCACCTGTTGCGCCGCAGCGCGCAAATTTTCCAACCTGGCGGCGATCGCAAAGGTCGGCAAGACATGCAAGGGAATGCGTTCATTCATCATTGGTTAACCAGGCTATCCAAAAAGGTTATTTTTCATCGATTTTGACCGGCAGGCAAATGCTCTATGTTTACCCCATCATCCCTGACGCTTTCGGAGCCACCATGCACCCACGTTTACAACAGGACCTCGCGCAGTTTCCGCAGATCCTCGACCACACCCGCCAGTTGGCGGAGGATTTCCTGGCCGGACTGCAGCAACGCTCGGTCTGCCCACCGCTCGAGCATCAGCAGCTGCAACCGGGCGACGATCGGCTGGAGGAAAACGGCGAAGGCGCCCTGGCAGCGCTGGAGCGCTTTTGGCAACGTTATCAGGCCGGCATTTCCGCCAGCGCCGGCCCGCGTTATTTCGGCTTCGTCACCGGCGGCGGCACCCCGGCGGCGGTCGCAGCGGACTGGCTGGTTAGCGTGACAGACCAAAATAGCCTGCTCAGCCATGATACCATTGCAGCCACGATCGAGCTGGCGGCCGTGACGCAGTTGAAATCCCTGCTGGGCCTGCCGGAAACGTTCAGCGGCAGCCTGGTCAGCGGCGCGACCATGGCCAATTTCACCGGGTTGGCCATTGGCCGGCAGTGGCTGGGACAACAGCAAGGCGTGGATATCGCCCAACAAGGCCTGGCGGCGCTGGGCCCCATCCGGGTATTGGCGGCCAATCCGCATTCCAGCAGCGTGAAGGCGCTCAGCATGCTCGGCATCGGCCGCGAGGCGTTGACGATCGTCGCCAGCCTGCCGGAGTCTGAAGCCATGGATATGGAAGCGCTGGCGCGGCAGCTCGCCGCCGGCGCTGGCCAGCCAACGTTGGTACTGGCCAGCGCCGGTACGGTCAACACTGTCGCTTTCGACGATCTGCCGCAGCTGCTGGCGCTGCGGGAACGTTATCCATTTTGGCTGCATGTCGATGCGGCATTCGGCGGCGTGGCGGCCTGCTCACCGCTATACGCCTCAAAGCTCGAGGGCTGGCAGCATGCCGATTCCATCACCGTCGATGCGCATAAATGGCTGAATGTGCCTTATGACAGCGCGATCCAATTTACCCGCCATTTGGATCTGCAAATGCAGGTATTTCAGAACCATTCGGCTTACCTGGAAGCACCGACGCTGCGGCCAGACAACTATCTGCATCTGACGCCAGAAAATTCGCGCCGCTTCCGCGCCTTGCCGCTTTGGCTGACGCTGAAAGCCTATGGTCGCAGCGGTATACGAGATATCGTCGAGCGCAACGTCGAACTGGCGCAGGCGCTGGGGGCGGCGTTAGCGGCCGATGACGGTTTCCATCTGCTGGCGCCGGTGAATTTGAACGTGGTGTGCTTCGCCCTCAGTCATCCACAGGGTGAGAGCGAAGCGGCGCGCGATCGCTTTCTCGAACGCCTTAGCCGGCATGGCGTGGTGCGTTGCACCCCTACGCGTTACAACGGCCAGCCGGGGATCCGCGCCGCGCTGGTCAACTGGATGACAGAGGAACAGGACATCCGCTTGACGTTGGACTCGCTGCGCCATTGCCTGGCGGAAACGGCCTAACGCGCGCGGCGATTACCCGCGTTGGAAGGCCTGCAAACGACGTTCTTGCCGCCCGTCTTCGCTGATGTTATCCGGCGACAGCCAGGCGGCAAACGCCGCGTATCGTGCCGGCCATTCTCCATCAACGATCGACAGCCAGTCGGTGTCGCGCGAGCGTCCTTTAACAACGACGGCCTGGCGGAACGTGCCTTCATAGCGGAAACCCAAGCGCTCGGCGGCCTGGCGTGAAGGCAGATTGAGGCTATCGCATTTCCATTCGCAGCGCCGGTAGCCAAGATCGTCGAAAAGATGCCGCAGCATCAAGAAAATCGCCTCGCTACCCAGCGCACTGCGCTTCATCAGCGGCGACCAGTTGATGGTGCCCAGTTCGGCCACGCCGTTGCCAGGATCGATGCGTAAAAAAGCGCAGGTTCCCACGGCGTGCCCGTTCGTCTGATCGATCACCACCATCGTGTTTCTGTCTGCGCTGGACACCTGCGCCTGAAGATAACGCTGGAAATCTGCGTGCGACTGCGGCCGTTCCCAAAACAGATAGGTCCAGTCACGATCGTCCTCAGCGGTTTGGTAAGCCTGATAAAGCGCATCCCCCCAGCGCGCGAGGTTAAGCGGTTCGAGGCGGCAAAACCGCCCTTGCAGCGGCGTGTGCCCGGGTATGCCTGCCGGCTGCCAATGAGGAAGGGCCTCACCTATCGGCTGCCCATACTGATTCTGTCTCACCGCGACATCCTGTTTTTGAAAGGTGGAGAGGCAAGTTAAAACCAACGCGGGCCAGAGACAACTCCGACCTGCCATTCCTCCCCGTGGATCGGACTGCAGGATGATAGTTTAGAGAAATCACTCAATCACCGTTAAACATTCACGAAAACTATTTCATGCGAAATAAATATCTATATAACTCATTGTAAAACGGTGATTTATAGCAACAATTAAGCTACACATTCCGGTCATAATGTTAACTTTTGTTTGTTGTTATGATAAAAAAAGAAGTGCTTATCATTAGCATAGAGAGCAAAAACATCTATAAGATAATGATTTTTATATGTAAAAAGTCAAAAACACCAGAGGGAGCGATTTTTGACCACTCAAAAAACGCGCTGAAAGACATCAAAAAAACGACACATGAATTTTTTTTAAGACTTTTCCTAGCAAACTAAAATTTTGTTTCGTGACATGATGAACAGATTAGCGGCAAGCAATGCAGACAGGCACGGGCGCCAAGCGCAAATCAGGCTCAACATGCCTAAGCTGGACGAGCAGCAGATCGCCCTGACTTAAGCCAAACTTATAGATTCATGCAATTAATAAGTTTAGTATGAAAATATCATTGAGTGCCGTCGTGTTTATTGATAGAACACTCGCTACACTGAATTATTGTTCCATTTTGCCTTTCGGCTTTTTAGGCTTTTTCTCATATTACCGCAGTAAAACGGATTTAAGTGGGGGTGCGATATGCCAACGATTATCATGGATTCATGTAGCTATACCAGATTGGGGTTAACCGACTATCTGACTTCGCATGGCGTGAAGAGGCGCCATATTAATGCCATCGAGGACATTGACAGCCTGCATGAAAAATGCAGCAAGTTAAATCCGAGCCTGGTGTTTATTAACGAGGACTGCTTCATCCACGAAGCAAACGCCACCGAGCGAATAAAACGGGTGATTTCACTGCACCCGGATACGTTATTCTTCATCTTCATGGCCATTACCAACGTACATTTCGACGATTATTTATATGTTCGCAAGAACGTCATCATATCGTCAAAATCCATCAAACCAGAGACTATGAATCAGCTACTTAGTCACTATCTCGAGAGAACGTCCCTCCGTACGGAGAAATCCTCTCTGGATCAAACGCCGGTAACGCTGAGCCAGACTGAATCGAACATGCTACGCATGTGGATGTCCGGTCAAGGTACCATCCAGATATCAGACCAGATGCAAATAAAGGCCAAAACGGTCTCTTCCCACAAGGGAAACATCAAGCGGAAAATAAAAACGCACAACAAGCAGATCATTTATCACGTTGTTCGTTTGACCGATACATTGACCAGTGGAATATTCGTCAATAGCCGCTGAACCACAGAGAACGCCCCCGCTCTGTTTTACCAGCCGTTAAATACCCGGTGATAATGTCATCTGGATAGCAGCCGCTGGAACCACAAAAAAATACCTGCTGCGTTATCCCCCGCTAGCGCAACGGGTATTTTTTTGCCGTCGATAAAAAAAATCTTACCGCAATGAAATAATCTCAAAATGGACAATTTCATTAGCAAATTAATGAGATTAACCTAAGTTACTGCCCGTGCTCGCGGCAGGGCTCCACAAACGTGCCGTCACGGCTGTCGATTTCATTAAAAAACCATACGCCCGCCGGGTAGTCGTCAAGAGAAACCAGATACATGGTGCCTTCGTTGAACACCTCTACGGCCAAAATCACGCCTTCACGCCGCGGGCCTCCGTCTGTTTTTACCGTCACTCGATCGTTAACCTGCATACCCTTCCCCATTATTTGCGATTGCCGTCAGTGTATTACAAAAGCGAGGGCGATGGACACCACTCCAGCCCTGCCGGCCTCTGCTATCAGCGTAGCAGCCGCCTGGATTTTCACTTTCTTAACGGTTTGGCCGCAGAATCTTAAGCCGGTCTCGCGTAGCCTGTCTTCAGGCGTTTCCCCCAGAGAAGCGCTCGCAAATGAAGTAACAAGGAACTTTTGCCCGCAGACTTGCGGGCTTTTTTTACGCGCTGCCAAATTGCAGGCATAAAAAAACCCGCCGCAGCGGGTTCTTTTCAATCAGCGGTAGACGCCAATTAGATAGCGGTAACGTTAGCCGCAGATGGACCTTTCGCACCGTTCTCGATAGAGAACTGTACGTTCTGGCCTTCAGCCAGGGTCTTGAAGCCTTGATCCTGGATAGCAGAGAAGTGTACGAATACGTCTTTGCTGCCGTCTGCTGGGGTGATGAAACCAAAACCTTTAGCTTCGTTGAACCACTTCACTTGACCTTTGATCATGTTGGACATGTCTAATTTCCTTCAATAATAATGTTAGCCGCCATGGGCGAGATAGCCGGTCATCAGTTACTTATGGAGGCACTGGAAAGGAAATTCGTCAGAGAAGGGCTATCCGGGATAACGCTTTAAATTTGAACTACTTTACTCAAAATGTCGTGCATAAATAGGTCTGTACCACAGGCCGACATCATTAACTCATGAGCGAGCGGCAATAGCAACCTTTTTCGCCGTGATGGGGCGTGAATCTCGGCTAAACGCACAGGATTTGACCCTGTCGGTCGATAGAATCACCGCCTGGCCCCCCGTAACAGCCAAGGTAAATGATAGTAATTCTCGTTCTGCTGTTTTATAGTTGCCTACAGAAATCATTCAGGGAGATTCATCATGCCGAGATGGCTTACCTTACCAACTGCCAGTGCCGCCGCCCTGCTGGCCTTTGCCGCTTACAGCGCTCCGCAGAGTGCACTGGAGCTGAATTATCAAGCTCCAGAACCCAGTGTGACTCCCGCTCCCAAGCCGACAGCACCGTCAGGGCCAGCCCCTAAGGCGGCGAAACCGCCGATTACTTGGGCAGAGGCACGCGACAAGAACGGCTTTCGCGTCGATATCGAATGCGATCATCCGGGCTGCAGCAAACCGCGCACCAAACCTTATCCCGCGTATGAAGGCCCGGTGAAGAAAACCGATCGCCGCCGCCAATCCGATCCTTACTCCACCAACCAGGATCCCGATTACAACATCCAGTTGGGCTATGAGTGGTAGCGCCGCTTTCGGAGCAATACCTATATCAGCCGCCCTCGCCGCTGCATAGAATAGCGCCAGTTCACCACTCCTCCTGGTGTTGAACACAACAAGCTGTGTTGCAAATCTTTATGCGCCTCCCTATAGGCGCTTTTTTTTTGCTCCTCCCTCATGCCAGTTTCCCGATTACAGATTGCTCTCATTGCCCCGTAAAGTGATGAATGTCACAAATACGCCTCCTTGCCATTCTTATTCGGAGGTGATGTTCATGGCCACAGGATCCCTTGCCCTCTTGGCTGTCTTAGCCGGCATTGCGGGCTATTCGCTCTATAAGCATTTCAAATCTCAGAAAAAAAGCACATTCGTTCGCCCGCACGATCGGTAATCGATAACGCATTTTCACCGCGAAGGCGCGGCACGCCGCACGCCGCACCTTCGTGGACCGTCATGTTTTCATCACAAAATTGTCACACTATGGCCATATGATGATTCGCGATTATCCGCTCTGGCTTAACACCAAGGATTTCGCCCATGACCATAATTAAAGCTGCAAACCATCAGGAAGCAGAAAAGCTCATCCGCGCCGGCACAGCCAAGAAAATCGAACTGGCCTACGATATCGGCAGCGATGACTTCTTCCAGCTTGCCAGCCTGTGGTGCGATAAAGGCGCCAAGATCTCCAAAGGGAAAGAACATTTTATCGTCTCGTTGAAAGGCTTCCGCATCCCCCCTAACGATTGATATCCAGCCGCCCATCGCGGCGGCGTCCTCTCCTCCTCGCAAAACCGCTCTATTCGACCACGCGCACCTCCTTCGATTTCGCTAAGCTAACAGCAGACTTTATTGCGGGCGTTCAGCCTGATAACCACGTCCGCCACGATGAGGAGAGTGACCATGTCAACAAATGCAGCGCAGCCCGGCACGATGAAAGCGATTGAGATTAGCCAACCGGGCGCCCCCGAGGTTCTGGTTGTCACCGAACGCCCGGTACCCGAGCCACAGGCGGGCGAACTGCTGGTGAAAATCGCCGCCGCTGGCGTTAACCGTCCCGACGTGCTGCAGCGCCAGGGGAACTATGCGCCACCGCCCGGCGCCTCGGATATCCCCGGCCTGGAAATTGCCGGCGAAGTGGTGGCCATCGGTGAAGGCGTGACCCACTTCGCGCTCGGCGATCGGGTTTGCGCCCTTATCGCCGGGGGGGCTATGCGGAATACTGCACCGTGCATGAAAGCAATGCGCTACCGGTACCGGCGGGTCTGAGCCTGACCGAGGCCGCCGCACTGCCGGAAACCTTCTTTACCGTCTGGGTCAACGTGTTCCAGCGCGGTCATCTCAAAGCCGGCGAAACCGTGTTGATCCATGGTGGCACCTCCGGTATCGGCACGGTCGCCACCATGCTGGCGAAAGCCTTCTGCGCCCAGGTGATCACCACCGTCGGATCCGAAGAGAAACGTCAGGCCAGCCTGGCGCTGGGCGCCGACGTGGCGATTAATTACCGCAGCGAAGACTTTGTCGCACGTACCAAAGACGCCACCAACGGCAAAGGCGCCGACGTCATCGTCGACCTGATCGCCGGCGATTATGTCGCCAAAAACTATCAGGCTGCGGCGATGGAAGGCCGCATCGTGCAAATCGGCACGCAAAACGGCGTGGTAAAAGAGCTCAATCTGATGCCGCTGCTGTTGAAACGCCTGACCCATACCGGGTCGACGCTTCGCTCGCGCAGCGTGGCGGACAAAGCGCAGATTGCCGCCGAGCTGCGCGAGAAGGTTTGGCCGCTGCTGGAGCGCGGCGTGCTGAAACCGCAAATTTTTAAAACCTTCCCGCTTGAGCAGGCCGCCGCCGCGCATACGCTGATGGAGTCCAGCGAGCACATCGGCAAGATCATGCTGACGTTCTGAGGCCATTCCCCGCAGCCTGTGCTGCGGGGAAACCGATGCCACGCTCAGGGAATGATGCGGCGGCGGCGGAACTCCTCGAACAGCGAGAAAAACATGGCTTCGGTTTCGACAAACTGATGGAAACCGAAACGCCGCGCCTTGCTGCCATCCGCGAACATGTCATAGTCCCAGGAAAAGACGAAGTCGGCGAAACGCCAGCCGGCCACCGCGCGATAGTCTGGTTCGGTCAATTGGTGCCGTTGCACCAGCTCTCGCCACAGCGGCGCTTTGTCCGCCATCGTGCTCTCCAGCGGCATCGGCAGCGGCGTCGCGCATTCCAGCCCGAAGTAAGCGGCGATTTTCGGCCACATCTCGCTCCAGCGAAAGAGATCGCCGTTGTTGATATTAAACGCCTGATTGGCCGCCGCCGGCTCGGTCGCCGCCCAAAGCGTGGCGCGCGCCAACAGCCCGGCGTCGGTCATTTCCAGCAGACTGTGGTAAGCGCCTGGCTTACCGGGAAAGCGCAGCGGCAGCCCGAGCGCTTTACTGATTGAGGCATAAACCGCGATGCTCAACGCCAGGTTCATCGGATTGCCAAGAGAGAAGCCCCCCACCACGCTCGGACGAATGGCGCTCCAACGCCATCGCTTGCCTGCCTGGCACAGCGCCAGATACTGCTGCTGCGCCACGTTAAACTCCGGCGGCATATGCCCGGCGTCGCTTTCGCGCGCCGGCGTTTTAAACGGCCCCAAATGCGCGCCATACACTTTGTAACCTTGCATTAGGCTGATATGCTCCAACGCCGGCGCGACCGGCTCCAGCCCCTCGACGACGTGTTGCAACATCTGCAGATTGGGCGCCACCAGCCCCGCCCAGTCCGGCGCATCCTGATAGGCGGCATAGAAAACGTGGCTAATCGCGCTCAGCGGCCGCAGCGCGTCCCGCGTCGCCGCCGCATCCAGCAGATCAACCTGAAGGTGGCGCACCCCAGACGCCGGTTCGCCCCCCCGGCGCGAGACGCCCACCACTTGCCAACCTTGATCAATCAGCTCCTCAATCAATCGGCGCCCAATCACGCCATTGGCGCCGATCACCAATGCCTGTAGCTTTGCATTCATCTTGCCACTCCTCAGGTTATCGATACCCTGAGTGTTATTGATTAGTAATACTTGCGGTAGAAGAGGATTTCCACTAACACTTATAAGAAAAATCTATAGGCAAGATCGACATGGATAAGCTGAACGCAATGAAAACCTTTATGCGAGTGGCCGAACTGGGCAGTCTATCGGCCGCCGCTCGCGATCTGCGTTTGACGCAGCCGGCGGTCAGTCAGCAAATCGCCGGCCTGGAGCAGCAACTGGGGGCCCAGCTGCTGTTTCGCAGCACCCGGGCGGTCACGCTGACCGATGCCGGCAGCGGTTATTATCAGCGCCTCAAACCGATTCTGGCGGCGGTCGACGAAGCGGAAGACGCACTGCACGACCAGCACCACCAGTTGCAGGGCAATCTGCGCATTCACGCCCCTACCGGATTCGGGCAGTTGCACGTCACACCGCTGGCCATCGCTTTCCAGCAACGTCATCCGAACCTCGCCATCGAACTGCTGCTGGACGATCGCCGCGCCGACGTGATCGGCGAAGGCATCGACGTGGCGCTGCGCTTCGGTGAACTCCATGCGCCCGGCATGGTGGCGAAACGTTTGGGCGAGCTGCAACGCCTGCTGGTGGCATCGCCGGCCTATCTGGACAAGCATGGCACGCCCCGTTCGCCGGCGGAGTTGGCGAAACATGCGCACATTCGTTATAGCGGTTTGAACGACGGCGATACGCTCACTCTGTTCGGGCCGCACGGCCCCGAGATGGTTGCTCTGCGGCCCACGTTCCGCGCCAACAATACGCTATCGCTGCTGGCCGCCATCGAGGCTGGAGTGGGTATCGGCGGCGCCCAACGGCCTTTAATCGCCGAGCAGCTGGCGACGGGGGCGCTGGTGCCCGTTTTGCCGGAATACCGCTACCCGCCCATGGCGCTGCACGCGGTCTATCCCGCCTTACGATTTATTCCGGAGAAAGTGCGCGCCTGGGTGGCGCATCTGCAGCAAGCGTTGACGGCGATCGAGGGAATTAGCGGAGTGAATGCTCCCGGCCAGATGCCGGGAGCCTAATCATTATTTGAACAGTTTGCCGACCATGTCGCCCAGTTCGTTGCTGTCTTGCTGCACTTCACCATTTGGCGAGGCGGCATCCGCGACCGTTGGCAAGAACTGTGCAATGGTGCTGGAGGCTTGTGCAGGATCGATACCCAGCTTTTCAGCCAGTTGGTTGATCGCATCGCTACCCAACGCCTGCTGCACATGATCGCCGGTAATCTGCTGATTTTCGCCATTGCCGAGCCAGGAACCGACGATATCGCCGAACTGCCCCTGACGGAATTTGTCCAAAATGGCCTGTAGGCCACCTTGTTGCTCAACCCACTGCATAATGGCGATGTAGTCGATGCCTTTACCGTTGGCGCCGCCGCCCAGAATGTTACCCAATACGCTATCGAACAGACCCATGATATTCCCCTTTCAGCCGGTACGGCCCGCGCCGCACCGCCGGATTGATTTCACGAAAAAGGGCCGCCGCGGCGACCCTGTTGAGCAACGGCTGCTTAGCCTTTGATCTTCCTGTAGACAAAAAGCACCACCAGGGCACCGATTACCGCCACCACAAAGCTGCCCAGGTTAAAACCGTCAACGCGGCCCATACCGAAGAAGGTGCTGATATAGCCGCCGACGACGGCGCCCACGATCCCCAATATAACGGTCACAATAAAGCCGCCGCCGTCTTTGCCCGGCATAATCCACTTGGCCAGGATACCGGCGATTAAACCAAAAATGATCCAGGAAATGATGCCCATCTTTACTCTCCCTATTACCTTTTGCCTAACAGAAATCCTATTACCAGGCCCACGACGGCGCCGGCGCCTATCCCCGCCCAAGGGTTATCCTTAAGGCAGGCACATGATTGCTCGAGCGCCGCTTTTACACCGCTGCGCACTTCGCAGGCGGTGGCTTTCACGTAGTCGCTCGGTTGCTCAACACCGTTTAGTTCGTCATTTTCATATGACATGTCAAATCCTTACAGACCAACCCTCTGAGAATCTCGTCACATGTTTCGCGCCAGGCGCCGTCCGCTCCGCGATCTTGCTCTGGGCAACCTGCCCGCTGCCGCTCAATGCAGAGGCGTACGCCGACAAACGCACAACTTCACACTATGACTATAGTAAAAAATCAGCGGTTTACCCATTTCCGTCCGTCTGAATTTCACCGTACAAAAAACGATCTAACTTTATCCTACCGTCATCTCGAGAGGCTAAACTTTAAACAAATCCTCATGGAGGAAACATCCATGTTCAATGCCCCCTTTGTCCTGATTCTCGCGCTACTGTACGCACTGGCCGCCGTTTGGGACGGTTCCGTCGCGTTACTGTTTCATTAAGGTTACATAGCAGTTGTCACTTTTGCGATGCGCTTAATTGTGTCTTTATTTTTCAATTGCACCAGCCGGTTGAAATAGCGGAAAATATCTTCCCTTCCCTCGGTAAAAATCCTATCTCACTCCATTTTTCGCCTGCGCTTAAATAAAGTGAAAAAAAAGCATTAATGGAAAATCCTATTTAGCACGAAATGTTCTACTATTCGCCTTATAAAAATTTGGGTTAAGGTCCCATTGGGAAAGAAAAGGAATCATAGAAAAAATGCTTTCTAACCAACGCTTTGAGCGCAAATTCTTGCGCCCTCGTTATTGGTTGCTGTGGATAGGGCTGGGAATACTCTATCTCTTGGTGTTACTGCCCTACCCGCTCATTTATCGACTCGGACACGGCCTTGGCAGAATAGCCATGCGCCTGATGAAACGCCGGGTACAAATAGCACGCCGCAATGTAGAACTCTGCTTCCCTGAGATGCTCGCCGCCGAGCGCGAGGCGCTGATTGTCAAAAATTTTGAGTCCGTCGGCATGGGCCTGTTCGAAGTCGGCATGGCCTGGTTCTGGCCTGACTGGCGCATCGCCCGTTGGTTTAAGGTGAGCGGCATGGAAAACATGCAGTTGGCGCGTCAGGACGGGAAAGGCGTGCTGCTGATCGGCCTGCATTTCCTCACTCTGGAGCTGGGTGCGCGCATCTTCGGCATGCAAAACCCCGGCATCGGCGTGCATCGCCCGCACAATAACAAACTGATGGAATGGGTGCAGACCCGCGGCCGGCTACGCTCGAATAAATTCATGATCGATCGTAAAGATATCAAAGGCATGATCCGCAACCTGAAACAGGGTGAAATCCTGTGGTATGCGCCGGACCACGATTATGGCCCGCAAAGCAGCGTGTTCGTACCGTTCTTCGCCGTGGAAAACGCCGCCACGACGACCGGCACCTATATCCTGGCGCGCATGGGGCGGCCGTCGATCGTGCCATTCGTGCCGCGCCGCCTGCCGCATGCGCAGGGTTATGAGCTGATCGTACAGCCACCGCTGACGGACTTCCCGCTGGACGATGAAACGCGCGCGGCGGCCATGATGAACCGCGTGGTGGAAGAACAGGTGCTGCTGGCACCCGATCAATACATGTGGTTGCACCGCCGCTTTAAAACCCGTCCACCCGGCGAACCCTCGCTGTATTAACCGCCTTCGCGCCTTCGCCCGCCCTGCCGGCGGCGAAGGCGCTCACCTCGCACGAGCATTCTGCGTCAGGGGAACTACACTAATAAGTCACCGACGGCAATTATTGCCGCCAGCAACCATTTCTTCCTGCCCGAGGGCCGGTCGTTGCCTGTCGGGCCACAACCGAGGTCAATGTCATGCTGGTACAACCCTATTTGTTTTTCAGCGGTAACTGTGAGCAAGCGATTAACTTCTATGTACAGCAGTTGAATGCCAAAATTGAAATGGTCATGCGCTTCAAAGACATGCCCGAAGAAGCCCGCCAAGGCGGGCCGCAGGACGCCAATCCTGAAGCGATCATGCATGCGCGTCTGCTGATCGGCGACGGTGTACTGATGGCCTCCGATGGCTGCCCACAAGATGACAGCGGCGGCGCTTCTCACAAAGGCTTCTCGCTGTCGCTGAACCCCAGCGATGCGGAGCAAGGACGCAAACTGTTCGACAATCTGGCGCAGGGCGGCCAGGTGACGATGCCTTACCAAGCCACCTTCTGGGCCAAAGGCTTTGGTATGCTGACCGACAAATTCGGCGTCAACTGGATGATCAACGTCGAATAACCCGTCATGGCGCCGCTAGCTGTAGCGGTGCCAGTCATACGCCACCTTGGCGAACAGCACGAACAGCAGCGCCAACAGCGCCAATCCCAACCGCCAATAGGGCGACCGGCGCCGCCGCCAGGCGAAGAACATCATCACCGCCAGCCCCCCCAGCGTGAGGGGGTAATACACCGCCAGCGTCAGTAAAGCGATAATGATGTAATCCGACATGGCCCTTTTACTCCTTCGCGTTCACGCCGCCGCAAATGCGGGTTGCGATCGCCCTTTCGCCTTATCGCCTCGTTAAGGGCTAGAGGTCTGGCGCGTTTATGCATAAAATATAAGATTGCTCTTAACTCGAACTAAATAGTAATCAAACAACAAGGGTGACATGACTCAGCAGCAACCCATACAGGATGCCGTGCCGCCGCGCAGCGTTAAAAGCTCCCCATTATTATTTCAGGCCGGCGTGTTTGTCATCATCGTTGCCGCCACGCTGATCCTCTTTAACAGCTGGCAAATCTGGAACGCGCACCAGCGCGATCTGCGCAGCGCCGAGCATGAATCCGCCAACCTCGCCCGTTCGCTGGCGCAGCATGCCGACGATACTTTCATGCAGGTGGACGGCAATCTGCTCGATCTGACCGAACGTCTCCAGAACGACGGGCTGGGTCCATCGCAGCTGACGCGGCTGCAGCGCGTCATGCAGACGCAGGTCGGCAACCTGCCGCAGCTGCATGGGCTGTTTCTCTACGATGCGCGCGGCCGCTGGCTGGCGACCTCCTCGGGCAAATTCATCAAGAACGCCAACAACGCCGATCGCGATTACTTCAAATACCATCAAAACCGCGACGGCAGCGGCCTGTACATCGGCAAGGTGATCCGCAGCCGCACCACCGGCGATCTGATCATTCCCGTTTCGCGGCGCTTCAACCACCCGGATGGCAGCTTTGGCGGCGTGGTGCTGGCGACGCTGTACGTCGATTATTTCCGCCAGTTTTACGACAGCTTCGCCCTCAACACTGACGCCTCGCTGAACCTGCTGCTGGCGGACGGCACCATCCTTTACCGCCGCCCCTACTCGGCGGCGTCGATCGGTAAAAACATCGCCAAGGGCGTGCTGTTCAGCGAAATTTTGCCGCATTCGGAATTCGGCAACGCCACCATCACCTCGCTGTACGACAAAGTGGAGCGCATCTACGGCTATTCGCGGGTCAACCGCTTTCCGCTGGTGATCGCCGCCGGGCTGTCGAAACGCGACGCGCTGGCGGACTGGCGCACCGACGCCGGGCTGTTCGCCGCCGGTGGCCTCTCGCTGCTGATGATCCTGTTGGCGATGGGCATGGTGCTGCTGCGGCAAATCAAGCACAGCATGCAAACCGAAGCCGAGCTGATGCGCACCCGCGATCAGCTGACCAGCATCAACCAGATGCTCGAAGAACTGGCGCTGCTGGACGGCCTGACCGGGCTGGCCAACCGCCGCCAGTTTGATATCGCGCTGAAGAACGAGCTGGCGCGGGCTTCGCGCAACTACCGCAGCGTGGCGCTGCTGATGCTGGATATCGACTATTTCAAACAGTACAACGACAGCTATGGCCACGTCGCCGGGGACCAGTGCCTGCAGCAGATCGGCCAAACGCTCAAAGGGTTGGCGTGCCGCAGCAACGACGTTTTAGCGCGCTACGGCGGCGAAGAGATGGGGATTATCCTGCCGGATACCGACATTCAGGGCGCACTGATTTTCGCCGAACGCGTCATCCAGGCGGTACGCGATCTGAAGATCCCGCATCAGGGCAACCCGCACGGTATCGTCACCATCAGCATCGGCATCTGCGCCAAAGTGCCACATATGTATAACGATACGCCGATCAGCTTTATCAATGAGGCGGACAGCGCGCTGTATCAGGCCAAGAAAAAAGGCAAAAACTGCATTTACGGTGCTTAATCAATAATCGGGTCTCCAAATTTGGCGGCCCGATTTATTCCCGACAAGATGAAATAATTCCACTCCGCAACATTATTTCCCCGGTTTGCCCTGCTATTTGAATGAAATAACGCCAATAAATAAGCAGCATATTTATTTCCATTACAATTCAATAAGATAAAAAATACACCATTCCGCAGACAATTCGTGCCATTTTTGATTATTCGTGCCTACGCGCAGCCCCGTTTAGCCCTCGTTTACTTTTCATTGGTATTGCCGGTGATATCCTTATTGGGAATATTCTCTCTATCAGGAAGCCATCGCACGCTTCGGCGCACTGCGCCCTGCTGATACATCCATAATAGAACCCACAAATTTCACGTTGCAATTGAGCGGCCTGCTGACGCCGCTCCAGCCAGCCACTGCGCAAGCCAGTGCAGCCAATCACGCGGCAACCTGAAAGACGGGAATAAAGCGATATAGATTTGCGAGGAGATCTCATGCCTACTGGCGATATTATGCGTGAACAGGCCGTCCTGACGCTGCCGTTGCGACAATGGGCGGCAGCGGAAGCATCCAGCGCGGTCAGCGAACTGGAACAGGGCAAGGTACTGTTTCTGCCCGAGCTGGCCTTCACCCTGTCTGAACAGGAAATGCCACTGCTGGATCCGACGTTGGTCGATCCGAAGCGCAAAAACATCAGCTATCAGCCGCTGTCCGGCAAGCTGACCGGCGTCGCCGTCGCGGAACGCCGGCAGCAGGTTCAGCAACTGCTGGAGCGCTATTACCAGTCGTGCCGCCAGCTGATCGCCGGGCTGTTGCCCGAGTATCAGGAGGCGCTGCACCATCCGACCGGCAGCCTGCGTTTGCACCCGGTTTCCGCCTGGCGGGCGACCAGTTCCTGGCGCAAAGACGACAGCCGCCTGCACGTTGACGCTTTCCCGTCGCGCCCGAACTACGGCGAACGCATTCTGCGCATTTTTACCAACATCAACCCGCACGGCGAGCACCGCCAATGGCGCGTCGGTGAACCGTTCCCTGAGCTGGCGGCACGCTTTATGCCGCGCCTCGCACGCTACTCCGCCCTCAGCAGCTGGCTGCAGCATCAGGTGCGCATCACCAAGACCCGCCGCAGCCATTATGACCACCTGATGCTGCAGTTGCACGACGCCATGAAGGCCGACGGCGATTATCAGCAGCAGGGGCCGCAGCTGGCGCTGGCGTTTCCGCCGGGCAGCAGCTGGATTTGTTTCTCGGATCAAACGCCGCACGCCGCGATGGGCGGCCAGTTTATGCTGGAACAGACCTTCCTGTTGCCGGTGAACAAGATGCAGGATCCGCAGCGCTCGCCGCTGAAAGTGCTGGAACAGCTGCGCGGTCAGCCGCTGATCTGAATAGATTGCCGCCGCCGGGGCTGCCGGCGGCGGCAAACGCGTATTACGCCTCGAAGTCCCCCTGCTGGCGCGCCACCAGCGTCAGGATGCTGTACAGCGCCACCGGCTGCTGTTCCTGATTCAACACCTGCACATCCCACACCACCACGCCGTGCGGCCGATCCTCGGCGGTTTTTTGCGGCTTGCGGATTTTCTTCTTGCAGGTCAGCCGCACCTGAATGGTGTCGCCGATCTTCACCGGTTCGATAAAGCGCAGATTCTCCATGCCGTAGTTGGCGATCACCGGCCCGACGGCGGCATCGACAAACAGCCCGGCCGCGGCGGACACCACAAAGTAACCGTGCGCCACTCGCTCGCCGAACAGGGAATCGGCGGCGCCGATCTTGTCCATGTGCGCGTAGAAATGATCGCCGCTCAGGCAGGCGAAGTTGACGATATCCGCTTCGGTCACGGTGCGGCGCGCGGTCAACAGGCTGTCGCCCAGCTGCAGCTGCTCGAAGTATTTACGGAACGGATGTACCGGATGCTCGGCGACCGGCGCGCCGCGCACCCATTCACCGCCGATGGCCGCCAGCATCGCCGGGCTGCCCTGGATCGCCGTGCGCTGCATATAGTGCTTCACCGCACGCAGTCCGCCCAGCTCTTCCCCGCCACCGGCGCGCCCCGGGCCGCCGTGTACCAGCATCGGCAGTGGCGAACCGTGGCCGGTGGACTCCGCCGCCGCCTGTTCATCCAAAATCAGCATTCGGCCGTGGGCGCAGGCCGCCGCGCGAATGAAGCGCTTGGCCAACGCCGGATCGGCGGTCACCAGCGATCCCGCCAGGCTGCCCTGCCCCAGCAACGCCAGCGCGATCGCCTGCTCGGTATCCGCATACGGCATCAGCGTTGCCACCGGCCCAAAGGCCTCGGTGCCGTGCACCGCCTGATGGGTGAACGGATCGGCGCAATACAGCAGGGTCGGTGGATAAAACGCCCCACCGC
This sequence comes from Serratia bockelmannii, assembly GCF_051803255.1. Taxonomy (NCBI): domain Bacteria; kingdom Pseudomonadati; phylum Pseudomonadota; class Gammaproteobacteria; order Enterobacterales; family Yersiniaceae; genus Serratia; species Serratia bockelmannii. The sequence continues at coordinate 3,218,984 of NZ_CP196512.1, forward strand.
GCGCGCCGTCGCCCAGGATCTCCAGCTTATCCAGCGCCGCGCCACAGAGCGGTTCGCAACCATTGCGCAGCAGGAACTCTACCTTGCTTTGCACATCCTCACGCTGCTCGTGGCTGACCAACGCCCCCATGCGCACCGGCTCCAGCTGCGGGTCGCCCACCGTCACCCCCGCCAGGCGCTGCAACAAGGCCTGACGCACCGCCGTCACCTGCGCCGCCGGCACGATGATGCGGCGGATCGCAGTACATTTCTGCCCCGCCTTGGCGGTCATTTCACGGCACACTTCTTTGATGAACAGCGCAAACTCCGGCATCTCCGGCGTCACGTCCTCCGCCAGCACGCAGCAGTTGAGCGAATCCGCCTCCATGGTGAAGGCGATCGATTTTTCCAGCAGGCGCGGATGCGCACGCAGCCGCTGCCCGGTCTGCGCCGAGCCGGTGAAAGTCACCGCATCCTGATAATCCAGGTGCGCAAACATGTCGCCGACGCCGCCGCAAACCAACTGCAGCGCCCCTTCCGGCACCAGCCCACTGTCGACGATCAGCCTGACCATCGCCTGCGTCAGCTGCGCAGTAGCGGTGGCCGGCTTGATGATGGCCGGCATGCCCGCCAGCCAGGTCGGCGCCAGTTTTTCCAGCATGCCCCAGCACGGGAAGTTGAAGGCGTTGATGTGCAGCGCCACGCCAGGGCGCGAAGTGAGCACGTGGCGGGCGGCGAACTGCGCCTGTTTCGACAGCGGGATCAACTCGTCTTCCGGCCACAGCGTATCATCCGGCAGATCGCGGCCGGCCATGCCGGCATAGGCGAACAGCGTGGCGATGCCGCCTTCGATATCGACCCAGCCGTCGCTGCGCGTCGCACCGGTTTGATAGGAAATCTGATACAGCGCCTCTTTATGCGCCAGCAGGTGTTTGGCCACCGCTTTCAGCATCTGGGCGCGCTGCTGGAATGTCATGTTCGCCAGCGCCGGGCCGCCGTGGCTGCGGGCATAGCTCAGGCTCGCCGCTAACGGCAGGCCGTCGGAGCAGACCTGGTACAGCGCTTCGCCAGTCACGGCGTGACGGATCTCGCGGCCCTCTCCCTGCCCATACACCCAGGCGCCAGATAGATAACTGTGTAACTGCTGCATGTGCCCTCCAAAATTCATAAATTTTCACCCTACAGCTTAATTACGTATCACATAAATGCCAGTCAACGCCAAATCAAATTTTAACAAAAACAGAACAAAACCCGTTTTCAAGCCGCTTACCCTGTCATTAATACGGAATTGATTATTTTATTTATCAAATTAAATCAATAAAATAACAAAAAACCTTGTGAGTGAGCTCGCAAAACCACATGAATCTCGTTTGATCTTTTTGTTATCAGCTTGTAGCCTTATGGTTAGTTAAAGTGATTCACATTTTTATATCTAATGTGAAAAACACGAATCACCAAGAGGCGAGCATGACAACTGACGCACAATATCAGCAGCATTTCGACGACAAGATCGCGGCGGATATCGCCATTGAGGCCAAAGACTGGATGCCGGACGCCTACCGTCAGAACCTGATTCGGCAGATCGGCCAACACGCCCACTCGGAAGTCATCGGCATGCTGCCGGAAGCCAACTGGCTGACGCGCGCCCCCACGCTGCGCCGCAAGGCGGTGCTGCTGGCCAAAGTGCAAGATGAGGCCGGCCACGGTCTGTACCTCTACAGCGCCGCCGAGACCCTCGGCTGTTCGCGCCAGGACATCTACCAAAAGATGCTCGACGGCAAGATGAAGTATTCCTCCATCTTCAATTACCCCACGCTCAACTGGGCGGATATCGGCGTGATCGGCTGGCTGGTCGACGGCGCCGCCATCGTCAACCAGGTAGCGCTGTGCCGCGCCTCCTACGGCCCCTATGCGCGGGCGATGGTGAAAATCTGCAAAGAAGAAAGCTTCCACCAGCGCCAGGGCTACGAGGCGGTGATGGCGATGGCCAACGGCAGCGACACGCAGCGTGCCATGTTGCAGGACGCTATCGATCGCTTCTGGTGGCCGGTGCTGATGATGTTCGGCCCGAGCGACGCCGACTCCCCTCACAGCGCCCAGAGCATGGCGTGGAAAATCAAACGCCACAGCAACGATGAGCTGCGGCAGAAATTCGTCGACAACACCGTGCCGCAGCTTGAGGCGCTGGGCATGACGGCGCCAGACCCGAGTCTTACCTGGGACGAGGCCGCCGGCCACTATCGCTTCGGCGAGATCGACTGGAGCGAACTGCATGAAGTGATCAAAGGACGCGGCCAATGCAACCACGAACGCCTGCAGGCCAAACGCCGCGCCTGGGAAGACGGCGCCTGGGTGCGCGACGGCGCCATGGCCCACGCCGCGAAAAACGCCGCTTCCGCCGCATAGCCAACATAAGGAACCGAGATCATGAGCCACGTTGAATGGCCGCTGTATGAAGTGTTTATCCGCAGCAAACAAGGGTTGGCGCATCGCCACGTCGGCAGCCTGCACGCCGCCGACGACCAAATGGCGCTGGAAAACGCCCGCGACGCCTACACGCGCCGCAACGAAGGCTGTTCGATCTGGGTGGTGCAATCGCGCCATCTGATCGCCTCGCAGCCGGAAGATCGCGGCGCGTTCTTCGATCCGTCCGAAGACAAGATCTACCGTCATCCGACGTTTTACACCATCCCCGACGGCATCAAGAACATGTAGAGGCGACCATGACGGTTAACGATCCGCGCATCAGCTATTTGCTCCGCCAGGGCGACACGCCTCTGATCCTCGCCCAGCGTCTGTGCGCCTGGTGCGGCCACGCGCCCGAACTGGAAATCGATCTGGCGTTGGCCAACATCGGTCTCGATCTGCTCGGCCAGGCGCGCCACTTCCTGGGCTACGCCGCCGAACTGGCCGGCCCGCCCTGCAGCGAAGACAGCCTGGCCTTCGGCCGCGACGAACGCCAGTTTCATAACCTGTTGCTGGCGGAACAGCCGAACGGCGGTTTCAACGACACGCTGGTGCGTCAGTTCCTGCTCGACGCCTACCACGTGCAGCTGCACCAGGCGCTGAGCCGCAGCCGCGATGCGCAGATCGCCGCCATCGCCGCCAAATCGTTGAAGGAGGCCGATTATCACCTGCGCTTCAGCCACGGCTGGATGATCCGCCTCGGTGACGGCAACGACATCAGCCACCGCAAGATCCAACAGTCGCTGGATAACCTGTGGCGCTTTACCGCCGAGCTGTTCCACGCCGACGCGTTGGAACTGGCGTTGGCGGAACAAGGCATCGCCGTCGATCCGCGCACGCTGCAGGCCCCCTGGCTAGCGCAGGTGGAAGAGACGCTGCGGCAGGCGACGCTGGCGCTGCCCGCCGAGCAGGCGTTCCGTCACGGCGGCAAGCAAGGTCAGCACAGCGAACACCTCGGCCCGTTGCTGGCGGAGATGCAGTTCCTGCAGCGCGCCTACCCAAACAGTCAGTGGTAGGAGGCCGCGATGAACGTCACTCGTTTGCAACCCGCCGAAATCCCGCAGATTTGGCACTGCCTGCAGCAGATCAGCGATCCCGAGCTGCCGGTGCTGTCGATCACCGATTTGGGCATGGTGCGCGACGTGGTACGCGACGGCAGCGGCTGGCGCGTGACCTTCACCCCAACCTATTCCGGCTGCCCGGCCACCGAATTTTTGCTCAACGCTATCGAGCAGCGGCTGGCGGCCGCCGGTTTCAGCCCGGTGCAGGTGGACATTCGCCTCAGCCCGGCCTGGACCACCGACTGGATGAACGCCGACGCCCGCGAGCGGCTGCGGCAATACGGCGTAGCGCCCCCGCAGGGCCACACCTGCGATCGGCCGCATGCCCACGGCCCGGTCGCCTGCCCGCGCTGCGGCAGCACCCACAGCGAGAAGATCAGCGAGTTCGGATCCACCGCCTGTAAAGCGCTGTACCGCTGCTGCGACTGCCGGGAACCGTTCGACTATTTCAAATGCATATAGGAGCGCTGACACCATGACGGTCTTTCATCGCCTGAGCGTCGCCGCCATCGAGCGCGAAACGCCTGACGCCGTAGCCATCACCCTGCGGGTGCCTGAAGAGCTGCAAAACCAATACCGCTATACCCCCGGCCAGCACCTGACGCTCAAGGCGCTAGTCAACGGCGAAGAACTGCGGCGTTGCTACTCCATCTGCAGTTCGCCGCAGGAAGGCCTGCTGCAGATCGGCGTAAAAGCGATTGATCAGGGCCGTTTCTCCGGCTTCATCAACCGCATGCTGAAAGTCGGCGACGCACTGGAGGTGATGGTGCCGCAGGGGCGCTTCGGCTACCAGCCGCAGGCAGAGCGCCACGGCAACTACCTGGCGATCGCCGCCGGCTCCGGCATCACGCCAATGCTGTCGATCATCAAGGCGACGCTGCTGCTCGAACCGGGCAGCAGCTTCACCCTGATCTACGGCAACCGCAACAGCCGTTCAATGATGTTCAAAGAGGCGCTGTCGGATCTGAAAAACCGCTACCCGCAGCGTTTTCAGCCGCTGTACCTGTTCAGCCAGGAAAGTCTCGACAGCCCGCTGCTCAGCGGCCGCATCGACCGTGAACGCCTGGCGGCGATCGGCGGCGCGCTGCTGGATTTCCGCGACTATGACCACGCCTTTATCTGCGGGCCGGAATCGATGATGGACGACGCGCAAACCGTGCTGGAGCAGGCCGGCGTACCGGCCAATCACATCCACAGCGAACGCTTCAACACCAGCGGCCTGGTCACCCGCCCGCGCCACAGCGGCGATCGCAACGCTACCCGGGTGGCGATCCTGCTCGACGGCCGCCGGTTGGATATCGAGATCGGCGAACAGGACGACAGCATTCTCGATGCCGCGCTGCGCCAGGGCGCCGATCTGCCCTACGCCTGCAAAGGCGGCGTGTGCGCCACCTGCAAATGCCGTCTGAAGGCCGGCCAGGTGGAGATGGGCGTCAACTACAGCCTGGAGCCGGATCAGCTGGCGGCGGGCTACGTATTGAGCTGCCAGTCGTGGCCGAAAGGCGACGGCGTGGTGTTGGACTTCGACGTCTAGGAGCCGCGATGGATACCCCCTTTATTTTGCATCAGCAGCAACACCGCGTGGTCACGCTGACGCTGCACCGCCCGGAGGCGCGCAACGCCCTGAGCACGCCGTGCCTGGAACAGCTGGTTGCCCGTCTGGAGCAGGCAGATGCCGACAGCGGCGTGGGCGCCGTGGTGATCGCCGGCGCGGCGCGCTTTTTCGCCGCCGGCGCCGATCTGCGCGAACTGCAACAGCAGGATCTGCCGGCCGCGCTGGCGGATCGCCGTCCGCAGCTGTGGCAGCGTCTGGCGCAGTTCAGCAAGCCGCTGCTGGCGGCGGTGAACGGCTATGCCCTGGGCGCCGGCTGCGAGCTGGCGCTGGCCTGCGACATCGCCATCGGCGGCGAAAGCGCCCGCTTCGGCCTGCCGGAGATCACCCTCGGCCTGATGCCGGGCGCCGGGGGCACCCAGCGCCTGATCCGCTGCGTCGGCAAGGCGCGCGCCAGCCAGATGGTGCTGACCGGCGAAGCCATCGACGCCCGCACTGCGTTGCAGGCTGGCCTTATCAGCGAAGTGTGCGTCGATGCCCTGACGCTGGAACGCACGCAGCAGATTGCCGATCGCATCAGCCGTCAGGCGCCGCTGGCGCTGCGCGCCGCCAAACAGGCGCTGAAACAGGCCGAGGAAATCGGCCTTAGCCAGGGGCTGGCGATGGAGCGTCAGCAATTTGTCACCCTGGCCGCCACCGACGATCGCCGCGAAGGCATCGCCGCCTTTTTCGAAAAACGTACGCCAAACTATCAGGGGCGCTGATTTATGGATAACGCATTGATTCTCAGCCATCTCGACGCCGGCGTGTTGACGCTGACCCTCAACCGGCCGGATCGGCTCAACAGCTTTAACGACGAAATGCATCGCCAGCTGAGCGAAGCGCTGACGCAAGCCGAGCGCGACGACAGCGTGCGCTGCCTGCTGATCGCCGGTGCCGGGCGCGGTTTCTGCGCCGGGCAGGATCTCAACGATCGCAACGTCAGCACCGATCAACAGGCGCCGGATCTCGGCCTGTCGGTCGAACGTTTCTACAACCCCCTGATCCGCCGCCTGACCGCCCTGCCGAAACCGGTGGTATGCGCAGTCAACGGCGTGGCGGCCGGCGCCGGCGCCGCGCTGGCCCTGGCGTGCGATATCGTCATCGCCGCCGACAACGCCAGCTTTATTCAGTCGTTCTGCCGTTTGGGGCTGGTGCCGGATTCCGGCGGCAGCTGGTTCCTGCCACGGCTGGCCGGCCACGCCCGCGCGATGGGCATGGCCTTGCTGGGTGACAAAATCAGCGCCCAGCAGGCGCTGGAGTGGGGCATGATCTGGCAGGTGGTGCCGGCGGATGAATTGGCCGACCGCACGCAAACGCTGGCGCGCCATCTGGCCACCCAGCCGACCTACGGTTTGGGGCTAATCAAGAAAGCCCTCTACAGCTCGGCCACCAACAGCCTCGATCAACAGCTCGATCTGGAGCGCGATCTGCAGCGATTGGGGGGCCGCAGCGACGACTATCGCGAAGGCGTCAGCGCGTTCTTCGCCAAACGCACGCCAAATTTCAGCGGGAAATAGCCATGAACGCGCCCTTTCTTAATGGCCAGGTGGCGGTGATCGGCGCCGGCACCATGGGCATCGGCATCGCCCAGGTGGCCGCTGCCGCCGGCCATCCGGTGCGGCTGTTCGACATCGCGCCCGCCGCCGCCCAGCGCGCGATCGACGATCTCGCTCGCCGCCTGCGCCAGCGGGTCGACGGCGGCAAGGCCGACGCCGCGACCACCGAAGCGCTGCTGGCGCGCCTCGAATGCGCCGATTCGCTCGAGCAGCTGGCCGACTGCGCACTGGTGATTGAAGCGGTGGCGGAAAATCTGGCGATCAAGCAGAGCCTGTTCCGCGATCTGGAAGCGGTCTGCTCGCCCACGGCGCTGTTCGCCAGCAATACCTCCTCGCTGTCAATCACCGCCATCGCCGGGGCACTGCAGCGCCCGGCGCGCATGGCCGGGCTGCACTTCTTCAACCCGGCGCCGCTGATGAAGCTGGTGGAGATCGTCAGCGGTCTGGAGACCGGGGTAGAGACCCTCGCCGCGCTGCAGGCCCTGGCGCAGCGCTGGGGTAAGCAGAGCGTTGTATGCCGCTCGACGCCGGGATTTATCGTCAACCGCGTGGCGCGGCCATTCTACGCCGAAACCCTGCGCGCGCTGGAGGAACGGGTGGCCGACGCCGCCACCCTGGATGCAGTCATGCGCGACGCCGGCGGCTTCGCCATGGGCCCGCTGCAGTTGACCGATCTGATCGGCCAGGACGTCAATTACGCCGTGACCGACTCGGTGTATCAGGCCTTCTACCAGGATCCGCGCTTCACCCCCTCACTGGTGCAGCAGGAGCTGGTGGCCGCCGGACATCTCGGCCGCAAATCCGGCCGCGGCTTCTACCGCTACGACGCGCAACGGCCCGCCGCAGAGATGATCGCCTTTGCGCCGCCGGCGCAGGCCGCGCCGCCGCAACGCGTCACGCTGCACGGCGACTGGTCTTCGCTGGCCGATTTGGCGGAACTGTTGATCGAAAATGCGGGGGCGATCAAACAACCTGGCCAGACCAGCCCGTACCTCACGATCGACGACGTTACAATGATGTTAACCAATGGTAAAACCGCCGGCCAACTGGCCGACGAACGTGGAACGCCCGTGGTGCTGTTCGATCTCTGTGCCGACTATGCGCATGCCTCCGCCATCGCCATCAGCTGCGCTGCGCAAAACGGCGCGCAACACAATGCCAACGCGATTCGCCTGCTGCAGTCCCTCGGCAAGCAGGTCATTCAACTGCCGGATTATCCCGGCCTGCTGACGATGCGCACTCTGGCCATGCTGGCCAACGAAGCGCTCGACGTGGTGAACAAAGGCGTCGCCGGCGCCGAAGATACCGATCTGGCGATGCTGCGCGGCGTCAACTATCCGCGCGGCCCGCTGGCCTGGGGCGCCGCACTCGGCTGGCGCCACATTCTGACGACGCTGGAAAACCTGCAACGCTATTACGGCGAAGCGCGCTATCGCCCGATGCCGCTGCTGCGCCGCTACGCTTCCCCCGCCTCTTTCTCAGGAGCCGAACGATGAACGCCAATACGCCGCGCGCGCTGGCTCAGCGCTGCGCCGAACAGATGTTCCAGCAAGATACCTGCGCTCAGGCGATGGGGATGCATATCGACGCCGTCGATGCAGGGTACGCACAGGTCAGCATGACCGTCGGCCCGCAGATGCTCAATGGCCACCAGACCTGCCACGGCGGCCAGCTGTTCAGCCTGGCGGATACCGCCTTCGCCTACGCCTGCAACAGCCAGGGATTGGCGGCGGTGGCCTCCGGCTGCAGCATCGATTTCGTCCGCCCGGCACTGGCCGGCGATCGCCTCACCGCCAGCGCGGCGGTGCGCCACCAAGGCAAAGCCACCGGGCTGTACGACGTCGAGATCGTCAACCAACTGGGCAAAACCGTCGCCTGGTTCCGCGGCCGCGCGCACCGCCTCGGCCACAGTATTTTAGGAGATCAGGCATGAATCAGGCATTTATCTGCGACGGCGTGCGCACCCCGATCGGTCGCTATGGCGGCGCGCTGGCCCAGGTGCGCGCTGACGATCTCGCCGCCCTGCCGCTGCGCGTGCTGCTGGAACGCCATCCGCAGGCGGATTGGGCGCAGTTGGACGACGTGATCCTCGGCTGCGCCAACCAGGCCGGGGAAGACAACCGCAACCTGGCACGCATGGCGCTGCTGCTGGCCGGCGTGCCGATCGGCGTTTCCGGCACCACGGTGAACCGCCTGTGCGGTTCGGGCCTGGATGCGCTGGCGATGGCGGCACGCAGCATCAAGGCCGGCGACGCCGGGTTGCTGCTGGCGGGCGGCGCGGAATCGATGACCCGTGCGCCGCTGGTGATGGGCAAGGCCGACAGCGCCTTCAGCCGCCAGACGCAGCTGTACGACACTACCCTCGGCTGGCGCTTCGTCAATCCGCGGATGCAGGCCGAGTTCGGCACCGATTCGATGCCGGAGACCGCCGAAAACGTCGCGGCGCAGTTCAACATCAGCCGCGCCGATCAGGACGCCTTTGCGCTGCGCAGCCAGCAGCGCGCCGCCCGGGCGCAGGCGCTGGGTCACCTGGCGCAGGAGATAGCGCCGGTCAGCCTCACCGGTAAAAAAGGCGCGGTCACCCTGTTCAGCCAGGATGAACACCCGCGCGCCGACACCACCTTCGAGCAGTTGCAGGCGCTGAAAACCCCGTTCCGTCAGCCCGGCAGCGTCACCGCCGGCAACGCCTCGGGCCTGAACGACGGCGCGGCGGCGCTGATCGTCGCCTCTGAAGCGATGGCAGCACGCCAAGGCCTGACGCCGCGGGCGCGCATCGTCGCCACCGCCACCTGCGGCGTAGAGCCGCGGCTGATGGGCATCGGCCCGCTGCCGGCCACCCGCAAGGTGCTGGAGATCGCCGGGCTGAGCCTGGCGCAGATGGACGTCATCGAATTGAACGAAGCGTTCGCCGCCCAGGCGTTGGCGGTGATGCGCCAGCTTGGCCTGCCGGACGATGCCCCACAGGTTAACCCCAACGGCGGCGCGATCGCTCTGGGGCATCCGTTGGGCATGAGCGGCGCGCGCCTGGCGCTAGCCGCCCTGTTTGAACTGGAACGGCGAGCCGGCCGCTACGCCCTGTGCACCATGTGCATCGGCGTAGGCCAAGGCATCGCCATGATCATTGAGCGTGTCTGACCCCTGAGGCTAACCATGACAATAAATCCACAGCCCCTCGAAACGATCGAATTCGCCTCGCGCGATGAGATTGAAGCGTTGCAGTTGGCGCGTCTGAAGTGGACGCTGCACCACGCCTACGACAATGTGCCGATGTACAAACGCAAATTCGACCAGGCCGGCGTACACCCCGACGATCTCAAACAGCTGAGCGATCTGGCGCGCTTCCCCTACACCACCAAGCAGGATCTGCGCGACAACTACCCGTTCGACACCTTCGCGGTGCCGATGGAACAGGTGGTGCGCATCCACGCCTCCTCGGGCACCACCGGCCGCCCGACGGTGGTCGGTTACACCCAGCGCGACATCGATAATTGGGCCGATATCGTCGCCCGCTGCCTGCGCGCCGGCGGCGCCACCGCCAAAGACAAGGTGCACGTCGCCTACGGCTACGGCCTGTTCACCGGCGGCCTCGGCGCGCACTACGGCGCAGAGCGGCTCGGCGCGACGGTGATCCCGATGTCCGGCGGCCAGACGGAGCGCCAGGCGCAGCTGATCCTCGACTTCAAGCCCGACATCATCATGGTGACGCCGTCCTATTGCCTGACGCTGATCGACGAACTGGAGCGCAAAATGGGCGGCGATGCGCGCGGCTGCTCGCTGCGGCTCGGCGTGTTCGGCGCCGAACCCTGGACCGAAGCCCTGCGCCACGAAATCGAAACCCGCATGGGCATCAAGGCGCTGGATATTTACGGCCTGTCGGAAGTGATGGGGCCGGGCGTAGCGATGGAGTGTCTGGAGAGCGGCGGTGGCCCGACCATTTGGGAAGACCACTTCCTGCCGGAGATCATCTGCCCGGAAACCGGCATTGCCCTGCCGGACGGCGAGCACGGCGAACTGGTGTTCACCACCCTGACTAAAGAGGCGCTGCCGGTTATCCGCTACCGCACCCGCGATCTTACTCGGCTGCTGCCGGGTGACGCGCGCCAGATGCGCCGCATGGGCAAGATCACCGGCCGCTCCGACGACATGCTGATCATTCGCGGTGTCAACGTCTTCCCGTCGCAGGTGGAAGAGCAGATCATGCAGTTCGAGCAGCTGTCTCCGCACTACCAGCTGCAGGTCAGCCGCAGCGGGCATCTGGACACGCTGGCGGTGCGCGTCGAGCTCAAGGAGTCGGCGCTCAGCCTCAGCCACCAGCAGCGTTGCGATATCTGCCACCAGCTGCGCCACCACATCAAATCGATCGTGGGCGTCAGCACCGACGTCAGCATCGCCAACTGCGGCGATATTCCGCGCTCGGAAGGCAAGGCGCAGCGCGTGGTCGATCTGCGGCCGCGCTGAGGCGCACGGCGTCACGGATGACGCCGCCCCAAATTAGGCGTAATGTTATGGCTCATCGAAGGCTAACCCATGGAAAAATATGGAACATAAACTGGATGAGTTCATTCGCCATGCCGTCGACGCGCAGCCGATCAGCGGCACCTCGCTGATCATTTCGCTGTACGGCGACGCGCTCAGCCACCGCGGCGGCGAAGTGTGGCTCGGCAGCCTGAGCGCGCTGCTGGAGGCCTTCGGTTTCGGCGATCGCTTCGTGCGCACCTCGGTGTTCCGCCTGCAGAAAGAGGGTTGGCTGGCGGTGGAGAAAATCGGCCGCCGCAGCTTCTACCGCGTGACCGAGCAGGGAATGCGCCAGTTCCGCCACGCCGAATCGAAAATCTATCTGCGCGAGCAGCCCGCCTGGGACGGCAAGTGGGAGCTGTTGCTGCTGGAATGCGCCGAAAAAAACGCGCGCGCGCGGCTGAAAAAAGAGCTGGGCTGGCTCGGGTTCGGGCAGATCGCCAACAATCTGATGGCCGCCCCCACCCATGCGCAAACCGACGTGACGGCGCTGCTCGGCGAATTGAACGCCAGTGAGCAGGTGATCTACTTTCGCGCCGATTACCCCTACAACCGCTCCGAGCAAACGCTGCAGAAACTGGTGGCCGACTGCTGGTCGCTCAGCGATGTGGCGGCCGGCTATCACGAGTTTATCGTCTCCTTCCGGCCGCTGATGGCGCTGCTGCGCGAAGTCGACCCGGCGGCGCTGACGCCGCTGCGCGGTTTCCAGATTAAGCTATTATTGATTCACTTCTTCCGTCGCGTGGTGTTGAAAGATCCGCTGCTGCCGGACGCGCTGCTGCCCGCCCAGTGGGAGGGCCAAATCGCCCGTAATCTGTGCATCAATCTCTATCAGCAGGTCGATCGCGCCGCGACGGAGTACGTCAGCGCGCTGGCGGAGACCACCATCGGCGCCCTGCCCGCACCGGCCGCCGGCTACTATCGGCGCTTCGGCGGCCTGCCGCGCGACCCTACATTTTAAGGAACTCACGCTATGCCTGTGTATCAGATTGACGGCCTGACGCCGGTCGTCGACCCCAGCAGTTACGTGCACCCGACGGCGGTGCTGATCGGCGACGTGATCGTCGGCAAACACGTGTATATCGGCCCGAACGCCAGCCTGCGCGGCGATTTTGGCCGCCTGGTAATCTGCGACGGCGCCAATATTCAGGACAACTGCGTGATGCACGGCTTCCCGCAGCAGGACACGGTGGTGGAAGAAGACGGCCATATCGGCCACGGCGCCATCCTGCACGGCTGCCGCATTCGCCGCAACGCGATGGTGGGCATGAACGCGGTGGTGATGGACGGTGCGGAGATCGGCGAGAACACCATCGTCGGCGCGATGGCGTTCGTCAAAGCCGCGGCGGTGATCGAAGCCAACAAGCTGGTGGTCGGCAGCCCGGCGCGCGTGCTGCGCGATCTGACCGAACAGGAGCTGGCCTGGAAGATCGCCGGCACCCGCGAGTATCAGGATCTGGTACAGCGCTGCAAATCCTCGCTGCACGAAGTGGCGCCGCTGACCGAAATCGAACCGGGCCGCCAACGCCTGAGCTTCGGCGACCACCTGATCCCGAAAAGCCAGCTTTAATCCCCGGGGCTGAGATGCGCCTCAGCCCCTCCCCTTATTACTCCACCTCATTACTCCACCTCCGGCGCCTTGAACGGCGACGGTGTAGCCGCGCGGCGGCTCTGGAAGTGATAAGCCACCACCAGCAGCAAGGTGAACGGAATGCCGAACCACAGCGTCATGCGGAAGAATTCGGTAAACGCCGTCGAGATCATCAGCGCCGCCATCAGCCCGGCGCCGAGCAAGGTGGTATAGGGAAAGCCCCACATGCGGAACTTCAGGTGGGTCTGCCGATGCCGGCGGCGGAAGAACAGGTGGGTGACGAAAATCATCAGCCAGGTAAAGCAGGCGCCATACACCGAGATAGACATCATGGCGGCGAACGAGGTTTCCGGCGCCACCAGGCTCAGCACGATGGACACCACGATACCGATGCACGACATCGCCAACGCATTGACCGGAATGCCGCGCCGGCTGACGCGCCCCAATGCCGCCGGCGCCTGCCCGGCACGCGACAGCGAGAACATCATGCGGGTGGTGATGTACAGCTGGCTGTTCATTGCCGACAGCGCTGCCACCAGCACGATAAAGTTGAAAATACCGGCGGCGGCGGGCAGATGGATCACGTTCATCGCCATCAGGAACGGGCTTTCGCCGGTGCCGGACTGGCGCCAGGGCACGATGGCCAGCATCAGGGCGATCGACAGCATGTAGAAGATGAACAGCCGCACGATGGTGCCCTTGAACGCCGCCTTCACCGCAATCACCGGATTTTTCGCCTCGCCGGCGGCCACCGCAATCATTTCAATGCTCAGGTAGCTGAAGATGGACACGATCACCGCGAACCACATGCCCTTGACGCCAAACGGCATGAAGCCGCCGGCGGTCAGGTTGCGCAGGCCGTAGGCCGGGTTGCCCGAGAATGCCAGAATGCCGATGCCGATCAGAATAAACGCCACGATCGCCGTCACTTTGACGGTGGACAGCGCGTATTCCACCTGGCCGAACGACTTCACCCCGATCACGTTGACGACGATCACCGCCGCCGAGAACAGCAGCACCCACGGCCAGGTCGGCGTCGCCGGGAACCAGAACTGCATGTACATGCCGATGGCGGTGACTTCGGTACCCACCGCCAGCACCACACAGGACCAGTAAGAATAACGCACCAGAAAACCGAACAGCGGGCCGAGATAGAATTCGGCGTAGTCGCCGAACGAGCCGGGCGTTGGGTGTTCGGAGGTCATCTCCGCCAGGCTGCCCATCAGCAGCAGCGCAATGACGCCGCCGATCAGGTAGCTCAACAATACCGACGGTCCCGCCATCTGAATGGCGTAGGCGCTGCCGAGAAACAGCCCGGTGCCGATGGCGCCGCCGATCGCCAGCATCGACATCTGCCCGGCGGTAAGATGCTTGTTCAACCCGCCCTGACGGCGGGCGATATGCTCAAAATCATTCATCTGTGGCATGGCTGGGTTCCCGAGCGGAGTTAGGCGGTACGGGTGACGTCGAGAATGGCGGCGGTCACATAGTCAATGTTGCCGGGATTGAGCCCCGGCAGGCACATGCGGCCGGGCGAGACCAGATAGATGGCATAGCGCAGCCGCAGGGTCTGCAGCTGCGCTTCGTTCAGGCCGGTATAGCTGAACATGCCGCGCTGATCGCGAATACGCCGGTGATCCAGCGAAGAGCCACCCTGCGCCAGCCCGGCGGCCAGCTGTTCACGCATTTGCTTGATGCGCGAGCGCATTTCTGCCAGCTCATTGCGCCAAAGCTCGCCAAGTTCGGCGTCGCCGAGCAGGGTTTCCACGATCTGGCTGCCGTGCGTCGGCGGGCAGGAGTAGCTGCGGCGGATCAGCGTTTTTAACGCCCCTTTGACGTTGGCGGCATTTTCCGCGTCGGCGCAGCGCACCGACAGCGCGCCCAGACGCTGGCCGTACAGCGCGACGTTTTTGGAAAACGAATTGCAGACCAAAAACGGCAGATCGGTTTTCAGCGCTTCGCGCAACGCAAAGCAGTCCTCCTCCAGCCCGTCGCCGAAGCCCTGATAGGCGATATCGAACAGCGGCAGCAGGCTGCGTCGCTGCAGCACGGCGAGCGTGGCGCGCCACTGCTCCGCCGTCAGATCGGTGCCGGTCGGGTTATGGCAACAAGGATGCAACAGGACCACGCTGCCCGGCGGCAGGCTGTCCAACGCGTCGAGCATGGCGGCGAAACGCAGGCCGCCCGCCGCTTCATCAAAGTAGGGATAGGTATTCACCCGCAGCCCGGCGCCTTCGAAAATCGCCCAGTGATTGGCCCAGGTGGGATCGGACACCCAAATTTCACCGCGCGCCAGAAAGTGGCGCAAAAAATCCGCCGCCAGCTTCAACGCGCCGGAGCCGCCGACGGTCTGCACCGTGGCGATCTCGGCCGCCTGTTGCTCACCGAACAGCAGCGTCTGCACCTGGCGAGCAAACTGCGACGAACCCTCGATCGGCGGATAGCCATGTGGGCGACGCAGCGCCAACAATCGCTGTTCGGCCGCCTCAACCGCGCGCATCAGCGGAATATTCCCCTGTCGGTCGTAATACAGACCAATGCCTAAATTCACTTTTTGCGGATTGGGGTCCTGCAAATAGGCTTCCATCAGCGACATAATAGGATCGGCCGCGGAAGGTGCAATCTGTTTAAACATGACACATCCTTAACTCGTTATTGAATTAATATAAAGGCGAACTTAAGAAGAAATTAAATCAGGCGATGGCGCTGACGGTAATTTCTATTTTCATTCCGGGCACCACCAATTTCTCGACGATAACCGTGGAGCGATTGGGATAAGGATAATTAAAGTATTTCCGGTAAATATCATCGAGCCATTTAACGTCGTTAACGTCGGTAAGATACACGATCACCTGCAGCACCTTATCGCTGTGGCTGCCCGCCGCCTTCAGCGTCTGCGCCAGGTTATCGAAGGTCAGCGCAATCTGTCGCTCCGGCGCGCCGGTGTCGATGCTGCCGTCCGCCCGCACCGGGCCGTGGGCGGTAAACAGCATGCCGCCGCCCCGGGTGGCCCAGGAAAAAGGCTGGCCGATATCCGGCAGCCCGGTCTCTACAATCTCGCGCATGTCAGTGGTTCCCGTGGTGGTCAAGTTGGCGAAGCAGCGCGCCGTCGGCGGCGAACAACGCATCCAGGATGGTGAAATGGTTGGCGCCTGGCACCGCGACCAGTTCAGCCGGCAGCCCGCGTTGGCGCAGCGCCGCATGATAGTGTTGCGACTGACCTCTCAGTTCCGGCAGCTCCAATGCGCCGTAATACAGCGTAAGCGGCTTGCCGCGCGTCGGCAGGCGGCGCGCCGGGCTGAGCGTTTCAATTTGCCGCGTGGTCAACTGCAGCGCCCGATTGACATAACTTTGTTGCAGCGGCGCCAGCTCGAACAGGCCGCTGATGGGAAAGACGGCATCCACCAACGCATGCTGCTGCCAGAGCGCCGCCAGCTGCCCGCCGGCGGAATGGCCGCACAGATAAACCGGATGGGCGTAGTGCGGCGGCAGGCGGCGCTGAATGGCATCCAGCGCCATTCCGATCTGTCGGCATATTTCGTCGAGATCCACCGCCGGTGCGAGCGCATATTCCACCAACACCACGTCAAAACCCAACGCCAGCGGCCCGGCGGCGATAAAGGCGAAATCCGCCTTATCGCAAAATTGCCAATAGCCGCCGTGAATAAAAATTAACGTCCCCTGATGCTGCTTTGCAGAATAGAGCCAATCAAATGTTTCGCGTTCACCGTTGCCATAAGCAATATTATTTTCATGGCGCGTCTGTTTATAAACAGCCGCGCTGCGGGTTTGAAATGAAGTCAAAATAGCCGCTTCATTATCCACCGTGGCGCCGTTGTCATAACTCCCCGCAAGTGGTTTCATATATTAAACTTCGTTTATTATTTAAGATGTGAATTAACTATTAGCACCGGCAACATTATTGTCAAGACGGGCGCATCAGCAATGCGCGCCCGGTAAAATAAAACCTGATGAATAATGAAAAAGTTTAACCCATGAAACTTTTTGCGCTTATTTCCCCCGCCCACCCGGCTGAATTTGCGGCAAGGCGCTGAGCCGTTCAAATGCATAATCCCAAAAGGCGCGCACCTTCAGCGGCATGTGCTGCGCCTGCTGCGCCACCAGCTGTACCGGCATAGGCAACGGCTCGTGATCCGTCAACAGCCGCACCAGCGTACCGGCGGCCAAATCGTCCGCCACCTGATACGAGAGCAACCGGGCGACGCCCTTGCCGGCGCGCACCGCCAGCAGTTGCGCTTCCACGTCGTTGAGCAATAGCCGGGGAGTCAATCGCACCCGCTCGCCGTTTTCCTGCGGGCCGAAGCGCCATTCGCGCAGCGACGGCCGCTGGGTGCCGACGATAGTGGCATGTTCCGCCAGCTGCGCCGGTGAGCTCGGTTCACCGCAGCGCGCCAGGTAATCCGGGCTGGCGACCGTCACCCGGCTGACCTGCCCCAGCCGCCGCGCCACGCGCGAAGAGTCCTGCAGATGACCGATGCGCACCGCGATATCCAATCCTTCGTCAATCAGATCGAGATTGCGATCGTTCAATACCATTTCGATCTGCATCTGCGGGTAATCATCGAGAAACGCCATCACCACCGGCGCCACATAGCGGCGGCCGAACTGCACCGGCGAAGTGACGCGCAGCAAGCCGCTCAGCTGCGCTTCGGCGGTATCCTGCACCACCGCCTGATAATCCTGCAGCAGCTGTTGCGCGCGTTCCAACAGCCGCATACCCGCTTCGGTGGGCGCCAGCCGCCGGGTCGTTCGCTCCACCAATCGGGTACCGAAACGCTGTTCCAGCGCGGCGATCGCCCGGGTGATCGCCGGCGCCGAACGCCGCAGTTTGCGCCCGGCCGCCGCCAGGCTGCCTTGCTGCACCACCGCCACGAAGATCGCCAACTCGTCTAACCGATCCATAGATTCTTCCGAAAAGTGAAATTATCAATTTCCACATTGCCGGATTTCGCTCGTTCAACGCAAGAGTATGCTGACAAAAAGCACTGAGGAGAAACGCCATGTCCACCATCACACTCTACGGCACCCCGCTTTCCGGCCACGTTCATCGCGTGGCGTTGCTGCTGCGTATGCTGGCGCTGCCCTATGCATGGGTCGAAGCCTCGGCGGACGTACGGCAGAGCGCAGCCTTCCGCCGGCTCAATCCGTTCGGCCAGATCCCGGTCTTACAGGATGGCGATCTGACGCTGGCCGACAGCAACGCCATTCTGGTCTATCTGGTGAAGCGCTATGCGCCGGACAGTCACTGGCTGCCGGAACAGCCGGCGGCGGCCGCGCGGGTGCAGGCCTGGCTTTCCAAAGCCGCCGGTGAAGTTCGCTACGGCCCGGCCTCTTGCCGACTGATCGCCCAATTCGCGGTGCCGGAGGATTATCAGGCGGCGCGGGCGGTCAGCGATCGTTTTCTGCCGCAGATGGAACAGCATCTGAGCGAGCGGGACTACCTGGCCACCGAACAGCCCACCATCGCCGATCTGGCCTGCCACAGCTACGTAGCGGTCGCGGCCGAAGGCGGCATTTCGTTGGCGCCTTACCCTGCGATACGGCGCTGGGCGGCGCGCATCGTTGCACTGCCCGGCTTCTTTGCCATGCCGGCCCTGCCGGAACCGGCGGCGAGCTGACGCCATGATCCCGCAACTGTTCCATCCGGATGAGCTGCGCGCACAGACGCTGGCCGGGTTTGGCGGCGTAGGCGGCGGCATCTACCCCGCGATGCCGGATCAGCACCGCGCGTTTTTCGCCGCGCTGCCCTACCTGTTCGTCGCCACGCTGGATGAACAAGGCTGGCCCATCGCCACCCTGTTTACCGGCCCGCCCGGATTTTTACGCACGCCGGACGACACGCATTTACGCATCAGCGCGCCGCGCCGCAGCGACGATCCCGCCCAGGCGCTGTTGCTGCCCGGCAAGCCGGTCGGCGCGCTGGGGCTGGATTTCAGCAACCGGCGGCGCAACCGCGCCAACGGCGCCGTCAGCCGCACCGACAAAAACCGGGTGGAAATCCTCGTTCAGCAAAGCTTCGGCAACTGCCCGCAGTACATTCAGCGCCGCGAACTCTACCCGGTGGACAGCCGGCCGCAGCCGGTTGAGCATTTAGCCTCGCTGGATGCGGCGGCGCAGGCGCTGATCCGCGCCGCGGACACCTGCTTCGTCGCCAGCGGCGCGCACCTGGCACTGGCGCAGGGCGGCGTGGATATTTCCCATCGCGGCGGCCGCCCCGGCTTTATCCATCTGGAAGGCGACACGCTGTGGATGCCGGATTTTCGCGGCAACCGCTACATGAACACGCTGGGCAATCTGCTGGCCGAACCGCGGGCGGCGCTGCTGTTCATCGATTTTGAACGCGGCGACGTGCTGCATCTGCAGGGGGAAACGCAGATCCTCTGGCAAACGGAGGGGCATCCCGCCGTTGAAGGCGCAGAACGCTATTGGCGGTTTGACGTGCGCCGCGCCTGGCGTTTTGCGGCAGCGCTGCCGTGGCGGGGACGAAATCTGGAGTATTCGCCGGCAACGCTGGCGACCGGGGTGTGGCACCGCTGAAATGAAAAGCCCCGCTGCGGCGGGGCTGGATCGGAAATTACAGGCTGTGTTCGGCCGCCGATGCGGCCTGATAAAGTTGACGAAAATAATTCAACCGCGCAAAGAACAGGCGGCTTTGCTGCTCCGACATATTGCCGGCCACCTGCCCGGCGTCAATCTGCCGCCCTTGCCATTCCATCAGAGCGATGCTCGACGCCAAAAAATCCATTTCGCTGCCGTAGGCCGCGAGATGTCTGTCCACTGATTTCATCATTCGCACACTCCTTTTAATTACATCGAAAAGGGTCATATGCCTGCTCTTTCAGTATCGGCCCGGCGGAGGATATTTTTTGTACAGAAGGTGCGCATAAAGAAAACGACCATCTTGTTGCCGCGCGGGCAAACGGCGGCGGCAAAATTTGCTAGGGTAAAGGGTAGCCGTATGGGATAGACCACTCTGTTGAACTCAGGAAAGAAGGAAGAGACTCATGAGCACCAGCATCTGCGCTACCCTCAAGGATCCCACGCTGTTCCGCGAGGCCAACTACATCGACGGGCAATGGTTGCCGGCCCAGGAAGGCCGTTCGATCGCTATTCATAACCCCGCCAACGGCGAACGGGTCGGCCACGTACCGGCCTTCGGCGCCGAAGAAACCGCTCGCGCCATCGCCGCCGCCAAAAAAGCGCTGCCCGCCTGGCGCGCGCTGACCGCCAAAGAGCGCGCCGGCAAGCTGCGGCGGCTGTTTGAATTGATGATGGAAAATCAGGAAGATCTGGCGCGCATCATGACAGCGGAACAGGGCAAACCGCTGGCCGAAAGCCGCGGTGAAATCGCCTATGCCGCCTCCTTTATCGAATGGTTCGCCGAAGAAGGCAAACGGGTATATGGCGACACCATTCCACAGCCGCAGGCCGGTCGCCGCATCATCGTGCAAAAAGAGCCGATCGGCGTGTTCGCGGCCATCACCCCGTGGAACTTCCCGGCGGCGATGATCACCCGCAAAGCCGGCCCCGGCTGGGCCGCCGGCTGCACCGGGGTGATCCGCCCCGCCAGCCAGACCCCGTTCTCGGCGCTGGCGATCGCCGTGCTGGCGGAGCGCGCCGGGCTGCCAGCCGGGGTATGCAACGTGATAACAGGCCCCAGCAAAGGCATCGGCGGCGAACTCACCGCCAACCCGGACGTGCGCAAACTCTCCTTCACCGGCAGCACCGAGGTCGGCGCGCAGCTGCTGGCCCAGTGTGCGCCCACCATCAAGAAAACCAGTATGGAGCTGGGCGGCAACGCGCCGTTTATCGTGTTTGATGACGCCGATCTGGACGCCGCCGTGGCCGGCGCGGTCGCCTCAAAATACCGCAACGCCGGCCAGACCTGCGTCTGTACCAACCGTTTTCTGGTGCAGGACGGCGTATATGATGCGTTCGCCGCCAAGCTGAAAGCCGCCGTCGCCAAGCTGAAAGTCGGCAACGGCCTGGATGATGGCGTCACCATCGGCCCGTTGATTAACTCGGACGCGGTGGAGAAAGTGCGCGAGCATATCGCCGACGCCGTCGAGCACGGCGCCTCGGTGCTGTTGGGCGGCAAGCCTGACGCGCTGGGCGGCAATTTCTTCACCCCGACTATCCTGACCGATGTGCCGCGCACGGCGAAAATCTTCCGTGAGGAGACGTTCGGCCCGGTGGCGCCCCTGATCCGCTTCAGCCAGGAGGCCGACGCCGTCGAACTGGCCAACGACACGCCGTTCGGCCTGGCCGCTTACTTCTACAGCCGCGACATCGGCCGGGTGATGCGCGTGGCCGAAGCGCTGGAGTACGGCATTGTCGGCATCAACGAAGGGCTGATTTCCACCGAAGTGGCGCCGTTCGGCGGCATGAAGCACTCCGGTTTGGGCCGCGAAGGCTCAAAATACGGCATCGAGGACTATCTCGAAATCAAATACCTGTGCCTCGGCGGTTTGGGCGCCTGATGTGAGGGCCCCCCGCGCCTGCGGGGGCCCTGTCTGGCGGTTTTGGGGAGCCTTTGCTACCTTTAGACATCTTTTCAGCGGTTAAAAGGAATTGCCTCTATGCAGCCCCTCTCGGTACACCTGCCCGATTTTTACGTCGCCGGCCAGACAATCAGAACCACCAATCAGGACGAAACCCAGCCCGAGACGGCTAAAATCCCCGCGCTGTGGTCAGACTTTTTCGCCACCTCGCCCGCCATGCCGGTTTACGGGGTCTACTCCAACTACGCCTCCGACGCCAGCGGGCCGTTTGATGTCACCGCCGGCAGTGAGGCACAGAGCGGTTTGCACATCCAACCTGGCCGCTATCTGGTGTTCCAGGCCCGAGGCGCCATGCCGGCGGCGGTCATCGAAGGCTGGCAAGCCATCTGGGCCTACTTCGAGCAACACCCGGAAATCGAACGTCGCTTCCTGACCGACTTCGAAGCCTATACCGGCCCCGACGCGGTCGATATCCATATCGGCTGCCGCTAACGCGACAGTGAGGTCAACAATGATGACGCTCTCCCCCGCCATTCCGATCCTGCGTATCTTTTCCGTCGACAAGGCCAAAGAGTTTTATCTGGATTTTCTCGGTTTCACGCTGGCGTGGGAGCACCGCTTCAGCGAAGACCTACCGCTGTACATGCAGGTGACCCGCACCGGGCTGACGCTGCACCTGAGCGACACTACGGCGACAGCACGCCCGGCGCCGCCATTTTCATCCCGGTGCACGATATCGACGCGCTGCACCGGGAGCTCACGGCCAAAAACTATCGCTATGCCCGGCCGGGCCTGGAGATTGTCGACTGGGGCAAAGAGCTGAACCTCACCGATCCGTTCGGCAACCGGCTGCGGTTTTGCGAACAGAGCCCCTCGGCCTGATCGGCGTTATGGCCGATATTCCGCCTCGCTGACCGGCTCAAGCCAGGTCACCGGGCTGCCGTCCACCGCTTCGGCGATGGCGATATGGGTCATGGCGGTGTCCGATGTCGCACCGTGCCAGTGTTTGACGTCGGCCGGTATCCAAACGATATCGCCGGGATGCATCTCCTGCGTCTTCTCGCCCCACATCTGGATCCACCCGCGCCCCTGAGTGACGATCAGCGTCTGGCCGAGCGGATGCGTATGCCAGGCCGTGCGGGCGCCGGGTTCGAAGGTGACGGTCGCGCCGCCCACCCTGGCCGGCGCGTCACCGGCGAAGGGGGCATCGATGCGTACCTGCCCGGTAAAGTAATCCGCCGAACCGCACTGTGATGGGATAGAACCGCTGCGTTGTATTTTCATCTGTCGTGTCCTCCACGTCGGCTTTCCAACCGACGCTGATAGTTATAAGTCAGCGATGCCAAGATAGCGCCATGCTTTTCCGGTGACTAGCGGGTAAAATGCGCAAGGAGCTATGAGCTCAATTCATAAATCTACGCGCGGCAGCGCCCCAACTTTGCTCTCCGGTGCCGGTATGTTGAAAGAAAACTTTAACGATCTGATCGCTTTCCTGATGGTGGCCAGGGAGCGCAGCTTCACCAAAGCGGCGGCGCAGCTTGGGGTTTCCCAATCGGCACTCAGCCACGCTATTCGCGGCCTGGAAGAACGCCTGGCGCTGCGCTTGCTCACGCGCACCACTCGCAGCGTCGCCCCCACCGAGGCCGGTGAGCGGCTGCTCAACAGCATTGGCCCGCGCTTGGCGGAGATTGAAAGCGAGCTGAACGCGCTGGGTGAAATGCGCGATCGGCCCGCCGGCAACATCCGCATCACCGCCGGCGAACACGCGGTGGATGCAGTACTGTGGCCGGTGCTGCGCACTTTTCTCGTCGATTACCCGGATATCAACGTGGAAATCACCGTCGACAACAGCCTGACCGACATCGTCGCCGGGCGATTCGACGCCGGAATCCGGCTGGGGGAACAGGTGGCGAAGGACATGGTCGCGGTGCGCATCGGGCCGGACATGCGCATGGTGCCCGTCGCCTCCCCTGACTATTTCGCCCGTTACGGCCTCCCCGCTACGCCGCAAGCGCTGCAAAACCATCGCTGCATCAACATGCGCCTGCCCACCCTCGGCGGGCTGTACGCCTGGGAATTTGCCCGCGATGGCCGGGAGATTAAAGTGCGGGTGGAGGGGCAACTGACCTTCAACAGCCTGCGCCAGCGAATCGACGCCGCGCAGCTCGGCCTCGGCATCGCCTTTGTGCCGGAAGATACCGTCGCCGAGCCGCTGGCCGACGGTCGGTTGCTGATGGCGCTGGACGACTGGTGCCCGCCGTTTCCCGGTTATTACCTCTATTATCCAAGCCGCAGGCAACACACTACCGCCTTTGCGCTGCTGATTGAGGCGCTGCGACGCGGGGCTTAACGCCCGACGTTCTTCTGCAGATACGCCGGGTAACGATCGCCGATCACGTCGATAGCGGAGAGCGCACGCTCGATCGCGCCCAGTTCGTCCGCCGCCAACACCACCGACGCCGCCGCAAAGTTTTCTTCCAGCCGGTGACGCTTGGTGGTTCCCGGGATCGGCACGATCCACGGCTGCTGGGCCAGCAGCCAGGCCAGGGCGATCTGCGCCGGCGTCACGCCTTTGCGCTGCGCTATCTGCCCCAGCACGCTCACCAGCGCCTGATTGGCCCGGCGCGCTTCGGCGCTGAAGCGCGGCACCAGGTTGCGAAAATCGCCGCTGTCAAAGGGGGTGTCCTCGGTAATGGCGCCGGTGAGAAAGCCTTTGCCGAGCGGGCTGAACGGCACCAGACCGATGCCCAGCTCTGCCAGCGTCGGCAAGATTTCACGCTCCGGCTCGCGCCACCACAGCGAATATTCGCTTTGCAGCGCCGTGACCGGCTGCACCGCGTGAGCTCGCCGAATGGTTTGCGCGCCGGCTTCCGACAGGCCGAAATACTTCACTTTCCCTTCGCGAATCAGTTGCTGCACCGTACCGGCCACCTCCTCGATAGGCACCTCAGGATCGACACGGTGCTGATACAGCAAATCGATCGTCTCTATCCGCAGGCGCTTCAACGAGCCTTCCACCGCCTGGCGAATATGCTCCGGACGGCTGTTCAACACCTGTTGCCCCGCCGGCTGCGGCAGATCGAAACCGAACTTGGTGGCGATGACGACCCGGTCGCGCACCGGCGCCAGCGCTTCGCCCAACAATTCCTCGTTGGTGAACGGACCATAAATCTCGGCGGTATCGAAGAACGTCACGCCCTCGTCAACCGCGGCACGGATCAGATCGACCGCCTGCCGTTTGTCGGTGGCCGGGCCGTAGCCAAAGCTCAGTCCCATACAGCCCAACCCCAACGCCGAGACTTCCAGCCCTTCGCGCCCCAATTTGCGTGTTTGCATCTTCACTCTCCCACTGATTGATACCGGCCCCGCGTGACGCGGAGCCGTTCCGGTGTGGTGACTGTAAAACGCGACTGCCGCCATGACTATGGGGCGAAATACGCTTGAGCTTATGAGCCAGGCTCATGAATCCGTTAACCGTCGCTGGGACCGGAGTTTTTGCGGGAACGTTCCTGCCCGAGATACTCTATACTGATATCAGGATGCCTTACCCTTTTCGTTTAGCGTCATGTAGATGGAGCGACAGATGGCTAACTCTGAATCGACTTGCAATTCCCTTTCAATACCAGTGGCAGATTTATTCCATGACCAATAAGAAAAGCGCCGTGCTTACCCCGGCTGCAATGCTATTGCTACATCCCATGTTTGCCAGTCAGGCACTGGCGGCAGAAAATAATGAAGAGAAAAGCGACACCCTGGTGGTGATGGCGCAACCCACCGGATTGACCGAGCTGGGATCGCCGGTGTCCGTCAGCGTGATCGACGGCCAGGACCTGCGCAACGCCGCACCGCAGATTAACCTGTCGGAAAACCTCGGCAGCGTGCCGGGCCTGCAGCTCCAAAACCGGCAAAACTATGCGCAGGATCTGCAGCTGTCGATACGCGGATTCGGCAGCCGATCGATGTTCGGCGTGCGCGGGGTGCGCATGTACGTCGACGGCATTCCCGCCACCATGCCCGACGGCCAGGGACAAACCTCCAACATCGACATCAACTCCGTCGAGCGCATCGAGGTGCTGCGCGGCCCCTATTCCGCGCTGTACGGCAACGCTTCGGGCGGGGTGATCAACGTTGACACCCAGACCGGCACCCAGCCGCCAACGCTGGAGGCCGGCGGCTATTTCGGCAGCGACAATACCTGGCGCTATGGGGTGAAAGCGACCGGCGCCACCGGCGACGGTACCCAGGCCGGCGACGTCAACTACGCCATCTCGGGCACCCGCTTCACCACTCAGGGCTACCGCGATCACAGCGCCGCGCGGAAAAACCTCGGCAACGGCAAGCTCGGTGTGCGGCTGGACGACGTCAGCACCCTGACGCTGATGTTCAACAGCGTCTCAATCGATGCCGGCGATCCGGGCGGCCTGACCGAGGCAGAGTGGAAGGAAAACCCGCGCCAGGCGCCGCGCGCGGATCAATTTAACACCCGCAAGTCGCTCGATCAGACCCAGGCCGGCCTGCGCTATCAGCGCCAGATGAGCGAGCGCGACGAACTGACGCTGACTGCCTACCACGGCGAGCGCCACACCACGCAGTACCAGTCCATCCCGATGGGGCCGCAGCTCAACCCCACCCACGCCGGCGGGGTGATCGTGCTGGAAAGAAAATATCAGGGCATTGACACTCGCTGGAAGCATGAGGATACTCTCGCATCGTTACCGGTAACACTGATCGGCGGTCTGGATTATGAAACCATGACCGAACGCCGCCAGGGGTTCGAAAACTTTATTCTGCGAGACGGCACTGTGGACTACGGCGAGAAAGGCGACCAGCGGCGCAACGAGAAGAACCGTATCTGGAACCTGGATCCTTACCTGCAAACCTCCTGGCAACTGACGCCGCGCTGGACGCTGGACGCCGGCCTGCGCTACAGCACCGTCAGCTTCGACTCGACCGACTATTACATCACGCCGCGCAACGGCGACGACAGCGGCAGCAAACGCTACCACCAGTGGCTGCCGATGGGCTCGCTCAACTACAAGATCAATCCGGCGTGGAACGTCTATCTCTCCGCCGGCCGCGGCTTTGAAACCCCGACCATCAACGAACTCTCCTACCGCCCCGACGGCCAGACGGGCCTCAATATCGGCCTGCAGCCGTCCACCAGCGATACCGTCGAACTGGGCAGCAAGCTGCGCCTCGGCAACGGCCTGGTGAGCGCTGCGCTGTTCCAGACCGATACCGACAACGAGCTGGTGGTGGCGGAAAGCAGCGGCGGACGCACCAGCTACGCCAACGCCGGCAAAACCCGGCGGCGCGGCCTGGAGCTGGCGCTGGATCAAGAGTTCGCACTGGACTGGCGCCTGCATATGGCCTGGACGCTGCTGGACGCCACCTACCGCAGCGATATGTGCGGTAAATCCGGCTGTACCCCCGCCGGCAATCACCTGCCAGGCATCGCCCGCAATATGGGCTACGCCTCGCTGGCCTTTGCACCGCCGGAAGGCTGGCACGCCGGCGCGGAGCTGCGCTACATGAGCGACATTCAGGCCAACGACGCCAACAGCGCGCAGGCCCCCTCTTACACCGTGGCCGGCGTAAACGCCGGTTATCGCTTTACCTGGAACCGCTGGGCGCTGGACGTGTTCAGCCGGGTGGACAATATTTTCGACCGCCGTTACGTCGGTTCGGTGATCGTCAACGAAGGCAATGGCCGCTATTTCGAGCCGGCGCCGGGTCGCAACTGGGGTGGCGGCGCCACCTTGTCTTACCGCTTTGAATAAGGCAAAGCACCTTAAGGTTAAAAGACGGGATGGGTTTTACGTCACCCTAGCGGCTTCCCGCTGAAATAATAGGGAGAAACCGCGTGTTTTTTCCGATTTGGCTTAATCTCTAAATCGGGGACTTTCATTTTTGGTAAGGGTATTGCTATGCAAAATAAAGCGTCACTATCGCCGCTTATCGTCATAACGGCGCTGTTTGCCGCGCTGAGCGGGCTTTATCTGCTCGGCGGCGGCATCTGGCTGGCCAAGTTGGGCGGTTCGCTGTATTACATCATCGCCGGTCTGGTGCTGCTGGCGACCTCCTGGCTGCTGTTCCGCCGCCGCGCCACCGCGCTGCTGCTGTACGCGGTGTTCCTGCTGGGCACCACTATTTGGGCCCTGTGGGAAGTCGGCCCGGACTTCTGGGCGCTGACGCCGCGCCTGGACGTCACCTTCTTCTTCGGCCTGTGGCTGGTGCTGCCGTTTATCTACCGTAAGCTGGTCGCCAACGGCAAATTCGCCTACGGTGCGCTGAGCGCGGCGCTGGCGATCACCGTCATCGCACTGGCCTATGCCGTATTCAACGATCCGCAAGAGATCAACGGCACCCTTGACGCCGCGCAGGTCCAGCCGAAAGACGCCACCGGCGCCGACTGGCCGGCCTATGGCCGCACCCAGGAAGGCACCCGTTACTCGCCGCTGAGCCAGATCAACGACAAAAACGTTGGCCAGCTGCAAGAAGCCTGGCGTTTCCAGACCGGCGATCTGAAGACCGCCAACGATCCGGGTGAGATCACCAACGAAGTCACGCCGATCAAGATCCGCGATACCCTTTACATGTGTACGCCGCACCAGAAGCTGTTCGCGCTGGATGCCGCCACCGGTAAAGAAAAGTGGAAATTTGATCCGCAGCTGAAGTACAACCCGACCTTCCAGCACATCACCTGCCGCGGCGTGTCTTACCACGAAACCGCTGCAGCCGCGGGCGCCGCCGGCGATGCCGCACCGGCGATGTGCGCACGCCGCATCATTCTGCCGGTCAACGACGGCCGCCTGTTCGCGCTGGACGCCGAAACCGGCAAACCGTGCCCGGACTTCGCCAACAACGGCGAGCTGAACCTGCAGAGCAACATGCCGTATGCGACGCCGGGCCACTACGAGCCGACCTCGCCGCCGGTGATCACCGATAACGTGATCGTCGTTGCCGGTGCCGTGACCGACAACTACTCCAACCGTGAGCCTTCCGGCGTGATCCGCGGCTTCGACATCAACAGCGGCAAGCTGCTGTGGGCCTTCGATCCGGGCGCGAAAGATCCGAACGCCATCCCGGCGGACGAGCACCACTTCGTGCCGAACTCGCCGAACTCTTGGGCGCCGGCCGCCTATGACGCCAAGCTGGATATCGTCTATCTGCCGATGGGCGTCGCCACGCCGGACATCTGGGGCGGCAACCGCACCCCGGAAATGGAGCGCTACGCCAGCGGCCTGCTGGCGCTGAACGCCTCCACCGGCAAACTGGCCTGGTTCTATCAGACGGTCCACCACGACCTGTGGGATATGGACGTGCCGGCGCAGCCGACCCTGGCGGACATTACCGACAAGAGCGGTAAAAAAGTGCCGGTCATCTATGTGCCGACCAAAACCGGCAACATCTTCGTGCTGAACCGCACCAACGGCGAGCTGGTGGTGCCGGCGCCGGAGAAACCGGTACCTCAGGGCCCGGCCAAAGGCGACCGCCTGTCACCGACCCAGCCGTTCTCCGAGCTGACCTTCCGTCCTGAGAAGAAGCTGACCGGTGCGGACATGTGGGGCGCGACCATCTATGACCAACTGGTCTGCCGCGTGATGTTCCACAGCCTGCGTTATGAAGGCACCTTCACCCCGCCTTCCGAGCAGGGCACGCTGGTGTTCCCGGGTAACCTGGGCATGTTCGAATGGGGCGGCCTGGCCGTCGATACCGATCGCGAAATCGCCATCGCCAACCCGATCGCGCTGCCGTTCGTCTCCAAACTGATCCCGCGCGGCCCAGGCAACCCGATTGAGCCGCCGGAAGACGACAAAGGCGGCAGCGGCACCGAGTCCGGCGTACAGCCGCAATATGGCGTGCCGTTCGGCGTTACCCTGAACCCGTTCCTGTCACCGTTCGGCCTGCCGTGCAAACAGCCGGCCTGGGGTTACATTTCCGCCGTGGATCTGAAAACCAACGACATCGTGTGGAAAAAACGCATCGGCACCGTGCGCGACAGCTCACCGCTGCCACTGCCGTTCAAAATGGGCATGCCGATGCTGGGCGGCCCGGTAACCACCGCCGGTAACGTGTTCTTCATCGGCGCCACCGCTGACAACTACCTGCGCGCTTTCAGCGTGACCAACGGTGAAAAACTGTGGGAAGCACGCTTGCCGGCCGGCGGCCAGGCGACGCCGATGACCTATGAGGTCAATGGCAAGCAGTACGTGCTGATCTACGCCGGTGGCCACGGTTCCTTCGGCACCAAGCTGGGCGACTATGTGATCGCTTACGCCCTGCCCGATCAGAAGTAACCACCGCCGTTAGTACCTCGCAAAGCACGCCGCAAGGCGTGCTTTTTCTTTTCCCTCCCCGCTGACACCCCTCTCGCAATACCCTTAATTTTTTCACTTTCATTATTGATAATAGTTATCATTCGCAATATTATGAATGCATGGCCCCGGCAGCGGCCTGCAATCCTACTCCAGCTTAATGGTAATACTACGATCAGCCGCCTACGGGCGGCCTTATTCGGAGGCGCATGGTCGACCATACTCGGAAGCATAGAAAGAAAATTCTGCAAGCGGCGGTGAACACGCGGCGCGCCGGCCTGCCGTTCGCAGCGGATCCCCCTGTCGCCCAGCCCTTTATTGGCTTGGCCCATCAGACGGAGGCGGTGCTGGTGCACCTGGTCGGCCATGATGACGTACAGGAGAAGCATAAATGAACCTGCAACCCTTTACCGCCATGCTGATGTTCGCCTACGTGCTGCTGATGGTGCCGCTGCTCTACGTCATCGACAGCCGACTGAGCGCCAGCAGACTGGTGCGCAAAGCCACGCAAAACGTCATCATTATCGCGTTGACGCTGTTGTTCTTCAGCGCGATGACGCTTTTATACTGAGGCCATCTCGCCGGTGCCCCGCGGCCGACGTTACTCGGCCTCCCGGCGTTTGGCCCGCGGATATTTCCACAGCCAGCGCCCGCTGATCATGCGCCAGTAGAACAAGGCGCCGCGCACCGCCCAATCGAAGAACATCCCCAACCAGACGCCCACCACGCCCATGCCCAGTTCGATACCCAGCACATAGCCAGCCACCACGCGGCAGCCCCACATGCCGAGCATCGTCACCCACATGGCAAAGCGGGCGTCGCGCGCGCCTTTCAGCCCGGCAGGCAACACCCATGAAGCGGCCCAGATCGGCATAAAGGCGGCGTTGAGCCAAATCAGGGTTTTCACCACCGTTTTCACATCATCCTGCGAGGTATAAAACGCGGCGAATACCCCGGCCAGCGGCGCCGTGCCCCAGGCGATGGCGGTCAGCCCAAGGGTCGATAGCCAGAAAATATGGCGCAGTTGCCGCTCCGCCTGACCGATCTCGCCCTTGCCGAGCCGCCGACCGACGATGATGGTCGAGGCCGATCCCAATGCGTTGCCCGGCAAGTTAATCAACGAAGCGATGGAGAAGGCGATGAAGTTGCCGGCGATAACGTTGGTGCCCATGCCGGCGACAAACATCTGCGTCAACAGCTTGCCGCCGTTGAACAGCACCGATTCGACGCTGGCGGGAATGCCGATCCCCAACACTTCCCACAGGATGCTCATCTTGAGCGGCGTGAAATAACTTTTCAGCGTAATGTGCAGCGCCGGATTAAAGCCGATCGCCAGCACATAGAGGATGGCGATGGCGCCGATATAGCGGGAAATCGTCAGCCCCAGCCCGGCGCCGACAAAGCCCAGCCCGTGCCAGCCGAGCATGCCGTAAATCAGGATGCTGCTGATGATGATATTGAGGATATTCATGCCACCATTGATCAGCAGCGGGATCTTGGTATTACCCGCGCCGCGCAACGCGCCGCTGCCGATCAGCGCAATCGCCGCCGCCGGGTAGCTCCACACCGTGGTCTGCAGGTAAGAAAGCGCCAGCGCTTTCACCTCCGGCGACGCCGCGCCGGCGATCACATCGATGATCGATTCGCCCGCCAGGTGAATGCCCGCCGCCAACAGCACCGCCACGCCGGTCATCAAGACCAGCGACTGACGCGCCGCCGCCCGCGCACGCCGGCGATCGCGCTTGCCGAGGCTGAAGGCCACCACCACGGTGGTGCCGAGATCCACCGCGGCAAAAAAGGCAATGATCACCATGTTGAAGCTGTCCGCCAGCCCCACCCCGGCCATCGCCTCTTTGCCGAGCCAGCTCACCAGAAAGGTGCTCAGCACCCCCATCAGCAAAACGCAGGCATTCTCCAGAAAGATCGGCACCGCCAGCGGCGTGATCTCGCGCCAGAACAGCACGCGGTAGCTTTTCCGTTTGGCGTACCAGGGCGTATTTTCCACGCGCTGACGCAGTGCGGCATACAGATTCAAGGTGGGCTCGATGGATAAAAGTGAAACATCATTTCAAATGATGATCGATAAATCGTTATCCTGCAAAGAATTTTTAGGCGCCCGTAACGAGCGCCCGACAGGCTTACCCAACGCTACTCCATGTAGTCTTCCTGATCGGCCTGCGCCGCCGCGATAAAACGCGCGGTACTGCGGCTGAGCGTGGCGCATTTGTCCGTCAGCAGCTGATTGTCCTGCTGCAGAGTCAGGTAACGCGCCTGGGTGAGCGTCGGCAACTGTCGATACCCTACCGCATGCGTATCCCAGCCGCGATGCTGCGCCGCACGCATCGCGGTGCGTTGCAATTTCACGTCGTCCGGCACGTCGCTGCGCCCGCAGTCCACGCGCAGGAAATGCCCGCCGGCCAGCATCAGAGCGATGTGATCCAATTGCGCCTGCAGCGGCGGCGCCGGTCGATGCGCCGTCTGCTGACAACCCGCAAGCAGCAGCAACGCCACCGCGCCGCAAAGAAACGTGCGAAACAGAGTAGACATGGGCGCTCCCGGAAACCTGTGGGTGATGCAATTATCTTAGGTGAGCGGATGCCGGGCGGCAAGGCGGGCAGCGCGCTTAGCGCCGGCCGCTGCTGACCTTGGTGGCGCGAGCGGGGTTGCCGGCGACGAATTCCAGCGTAGGGGAATAATAAAACGGCAGCCAGGCGTTATAGCCGCTCTCCCACTCCCATTTGACCGGGCAGGGCCACAGCATGTCTTCATGCAGGATGTAATAAATCCACCGCCCGGGCGGACGACGGGGTTTGCGCATTTTCATAGCGAGTACGACGGCCTGATGACGTGCGATAAGGTGAACTGCTGCATTTTACCGCGATTTGGGTCGCGGGGACAGCCTGCGTTGCCGTGTGAAGCACCCGCTAAATCTCACCCGGTGATTCGGCGTAAAGTCCGCCGTTTTACTGATCCAGAACATCTTTCGCATTCACCTTATTGATATATTGATTGAAAATCATTCCTATTCAGGAGGAAGGGCCATGGTTAAGTCATTGAATGCATTGTTCACGCGCCTTTTTGATCGTCCGGACGCCGGCAAGCTGGCACTCAGACTGACCTTCGGCGGGCTGATGCTGTTTCACGGCGTGGCGAAAATTCAGCACGGCGTCGGCTGGATTGCCGGTGCGTTGCAGGAACAGGGGCTGCCCGCCTTCATCGCCTACGGCGTGTATGTAGGGGAGATCCTGGCGCCGATACTGATCATTTTGGGGCTGTTCACCCGCCCCGCCGCGCTGGTTTACGCCTTTACGCTGGTGGTGGCATTTTTGATGGTGGGCACCGGCAAGGTGTTCAGCGTCACTGACGTCGGCGCCTGGGGCATTGAAAACGAACTGGTGTTCTTTATGGGCGGGCTCGCCATCCTGCTGCTGGGCAGCGGCAAATACACGATCGCGCGTAATGAAGCCTATCGGTAAGCGGTAGCATTAATAGGGAGGTTCTTGGTTTGAACCTCCTCGGTGCGGAAACGGCGTTTAACTCTCGGCCAGGCGGTACACTGGGACCTTGCGCGTCGTGCCGGTCAGGGTGTCGAAGATCTCCGTTTCCGCCGTCACGATCGCCATGCCAGTTTTTCTTAGCCTGCGCACCTCGGCAGCAATGCGCTGGATGCCGAACCAAAACAAGCCATCCAGCGCCGTCACCGGCAACCCTTGCTCCAGCGCCAGCTTAAGCCGCTCACGCGGCGCCTTGAGCGCTTTGGCAATTTCCCGGTAAGGCAGCGCATCCACGCCCGACGCAGATGTTCGGTGAATACGGGTCGACAGGCCGTATTGGAAAGCCTCCGGCACGCCGCTCAAATCGCTTTTCAGGCTGTAGACACAGCCAAAGCGCTTGCCGTTGAACACCACATTTTTTTGACTGATCGACAACTCATCACGCAGGCCGGCAATCAGCTGCGGTGCCCGCACCAGCAATAAGCGAAATGGCAATTCGAAACTGGTCACGTAGTCCACATTGAGCAGCGCAATGCGCAGACGCTCTTCCGCCCCGGCCTGCGTCTCGCGGCACTCGTTCAACACCTCGCTCCACTGGTGCGCGAGCCGCGGGGCTTCATCCAGCGGCGCGAAATGGTATTTCTCGATGTGGTAGTCGATTCTTTCGTTCATGTCCGTTGCCCCCGCGTCAGTCATCATTGCCATCAGCAAATTACCTTACCTGCGGTCAACAGTACAACACCGCATCGTGCAGCAGAATGCGGTCAGCGGGATAAAACGGCGCCCCCGCCACCGAGCGTTTTCTCCGCAACTGGGACCGGAATAGCTAAGGGGTATCGATAAACAACATCATGCGTTGCAACGCGTCATCCAGGGCACTGAGCCCCGCGTCATCCAGGCAGGCCATCAGCTGGGCGTCATAATCCGCCACCCATTGCCTCGCCTGGTCAAAAATGGGGCGAGACGCCGGCATGACGCGCAGATATACCGCGCGCTTATCTTCCGGATCGGGGAAGCGCGCGACCCACCCCCGATTAACCAGTTGGGTGATCGTACGGCCTAGCGCGGTGCGATCGGTCTGCGAATGCGCTATCACCTCGCTCATGGCCACGTCGCCCGGAAAACTGTAGAGAATACGCAACGCGCGCCACTCATGGAGGCTGAGCCCTTGCAATGCGAGTAACGCAGACAGCCGTTTTTCGCGGTGACGCACCACCTCCGTCATCCTGTAAAGCGCACCGTCGGGCAATCCCATTCCCTGTCGGCCGCTATGCCTGTCTTTTTTTTCAGAACCCATACTGTTTCCAGTTAGCCTCGACTTTTACCCTGACCTGTTCCGGATACGAGTGCCTGAAAGAGGCGGTACTCGCACGTGTTACGCCGCTGAACTGCTCGGGGAACAGGCAGTTGATGATGGCTTTGCCGCCGCTGCCGCGCGCCTTGTCTTCTTCCGACAGGTACGGCACCATCGGGAACTCGCGTACGTCCGGGAAAATAAAATGATCGCGCGCCGGATGTGAGCGCGTAGCCAACGCCCAAACCACCTGATTGATATCGACAATATCAATGTCATTGCCGACCAGAATCAGTTTGGGGATCAAGTAGCCCGCATGCGAGCCGAAGACTACTTCCGCCACCTTGCCGGCAAAATCCGCCGCGTTGGTCTTCATTCCGGCCAGTTTTTCGATATCGACGGAGACCACCGCCCAACAGGTCGCCGCCTCATAGGAACACCAGACAAAGTCGACGGGCAATGCCGCGCTCTGCAGGGTTTCCAGCAGTTGGGCCGATATCATGGTGCCCCAGATCGTATGATTTTCTTCCGGCGGCGTGCCGGCGACGCAAATCGGCAAAATGGGGTCATCGCGAAACGTCACCGCACGCACATGGAACACCGGCTGTTCATGGCCCTGCTGGTGTTGATAGCCGTGATACTCCCCCATCGGCCCTTCCAGCGCCGTCTCCGTCAGGCTGATTTCACCTTCCAGCACAATTTCCGCATTGGCCGGCACCCAGAGATCGTTGGTTTCCGCTTGGGTGAGCGTGACACTTTTACCGAGCAACGCGCCGACATAGTCAGGCTCACTGACGCCGGCCGGCAACGGCATCCCCGCGACCGCCACCGCGGCAGGCGGCGCCCCGAGCACCATCGCCCACGGCGTAGGTTTCCCTTCCCGACGCCACATTTCACGGATCATGCCGATGTGCTGGGTGGGGATTGCCGGGCCGGTGAGACGATTGCGATCGAGCATCATGAGCCTGCCGATGCCCCAGCTGTGCCACTTCCCGTCCGGGGATTGCACGACATGGAACCCGTAGGTGCCAAAATAGCGCCCGCCATCCCGTTCATGCAGCAGAGGCACCGGGAAGCGTGCCAGATCAACCTCGTCACCTCGCCAAATATTCTCTTTCACCGGGCCGGTCGAACAATAATCGGGGGCAAGCGGTTCCGCCTTCACCGCCCGGCGAATCGACGCCACGATATCTCGCGGGGAGCTCTCTGGCGGTAGGCCAAAATGGAGGGCGAGGCGAGAATAGGCATGTTCCGCAGAAGCGAGCATGCCGGCCGGCGCGCCGAGAATGCGAGCCCCCGGCATCGCGCCCGCCACATGATGAAATAGCGGAGCCGAAAGCCGTTGCTCATAGACCCGGCGGCAGACAGCCGCTATCTCCAGGTCGGCGGAAACTTGCTGATGCACGTCGACCAAATCGTTTCTGCGACGCAACTCCTCAATGAAGTGACGAAAATCCAGTGCGCAATCGAGCAAACTCATGGCAAATCCTCCAGTTTCCGGGCGTTCAGTCCCTTCTATTCCCATCGCGGCGGAGAGGAGACCGTTTTTATGTGCATGTGCACACATATTAGTGCACGAAAAATCGCGTGTAAATACACGCTACCCTGGAGATGTTGGGCATGTTGTCAGTCTGGCAAACGCTTCAAGGGATAGCGGAGTCAGGCCATGCACGCCCCTGCCGGCAGGCATTATCACCGTGGCGGTTTCACACCTTCAGCATGATTGGCCTGCGCCTGGCAATGGGCTTACCACAAGCGCCGCACCGGGTTTAAGCGCAACATGGCTCACAAAATGAAGAACATAATCGCAAAATGCTATTCGTTGATATTGCACGGGTTATAATGCGGAAAAGGATCTCGGCCAACGCAAACCGGTTTCAGATCGAACGGTTTACAAGCATTAGCGAAAGAAAAGGATTTTGATTCGATAGGGAACAACGAGGGGTAAAGTGGCGGAGAGAGGGGGATTTGAACCCCCGGTAGAGTTGCCCCTACTCCAGTTTTCGAGACTGGTCCGTTCAGCCGCTCCGGCATCTCTCCTAACAACGCTTGCTATCATGCCCGCTTTTACGGCATTTTTACAGCATTAGCACACCGCTGAACGTTCAAGTGACGACTTTACGAGCAACCTGATGATTAAATGGCCGTGGAAAGCGACTCAACCCTCTCAACCCCAGGCAGACACTCAGGCCCAGTGGCAGGACGCGCTGGCGATCCCGCTGCTCTCGCCGCTGAATGAGCAGGAGCAGCAGCGGCTGGTGGCCGTTGCCGGGCAGATCTTGCAGCAAAAGCGCATCGTGCCGCTGCAGGGGCTGCAGCTCACCTCGCAAATGCAGGCGCGCATCGCCCTGCTGTTCGCCTTGCCGGTGCTGGAACTCGGCGCGGAGTGCCTCGACGGCTTCAACGAAATTCTGCTCTACCCCACCCCGTTCGTGGTGGAAGACGAATGGCAGGACGAGATCGGCCTGGTGCACTCGGGGCCAGTGGTGCAGTCTGGCCAAAGCTGGGAACAGGGGCCGATCGTGCTCAACTGGCAAGACGTGCAGGACTCTTTCGATCTCTCTGGTTTCAATCTGGTGATCCACGAAGCGGTGCACAAGCTGGATATGCGCAACGGCGGCGTCGCCACCGGCGTACCGCCGATCCCACTGCGCGAGGTGGCCGCCTGGGAGCACGATCTGCACGCCGCGATGGAAAGCCTGCAGGACGAGATCGACATGGTCGGTGAAGAGGCCGCCAGCATGGATGCCTATGCCGCCACCGATGCGGCCGAGTGCTTCGCCGTGCTGTCGGAGTATTTCTTCAGCGCTCCCGAGCTGCTGGCCGAACGCTTCCCGGCGCTGTATCAGCACTTTTGCCGCTTCTACCGCCAGGATCCGCTGGCGCGCCTGTTGCGCGGCCAGGTGGAAAACGACGCGCAATGGGCTGATTGACGGGCTTATTGCTCAGATACCGAGCAGTCGCACCGCCTGGGGCAATTTAGCGTTGACACACCCGGGGCCGCTGGATATCATGCGCCCCGTTCACACGATTCCTCTGTAGTTCAGTCGGTAGAACGGCGGACTGTTAATCCGTATGTCACTGGTTCGAGTCCAGTCAGAGGAGCCATATTTAGAGAAGCCCGCTTAAGGAAACTTAAGCGGGCTTTTTGCTATGGGGCGTTTACAGCCCGCGTTTTTCCATCAGCAGCGCCAGATCGACCAACCGATTGGAGAAGCCCCATTCGTTGTCATACCAGGCGAGCACTTTCACCAGATTGCCGCCGATCACCAGCGTGGACAGCCCGTCGATGATCGACGAACGCGCATCACCCCGGTAGTCGCTCGACACCAGCGGTTCATCGCTGTAGCCCAGGATCCCTTTCAGCGGGCCGGATGCCGCCGCCGCGCGGAAAGCGGCGTTAATCTCTTCCACCGTCGCCGGGCGTTTCAGCGTCACCGTCAGATCGACGATCGAGACGACCGGCACCGGCACCCGCAGCGAGTAACCGGTCAACCTGCCGTCGAGATCCGGGATCACCTTGCCGAGCGCCTTGGCCGCGCCGCTGGAATAAGGCACGATCGATTCCGCCGCCGCCCGCGCGCCGCGCAGATCTTTTTCCGGCTGATCGTGCAGCGCCTGGCTATTGGTATAGGCGTGAGTAGTGTTCATCAGCCCGTATTCGATGCCGAACGCCTGATGCAGCACCTGCGCGGCGGGCGCCAGCCCGTTAGTGGTGCAGCTGCCGTTGCTGACCACTTTATGCAGCGCCGGATCGTAGAGCTGGTCGTTAACCCCCATGACGATGGTGATGTCGTCGTTCTTGGCCGGCGCCGAGATAATCACCCGCTTGGCGCCGCCGTGCGTGATGTGCACTTCCGCCTTGGCCTTGTCGGTAAAGAAGCCCGTCGCTTCGATCACCACGTCAACGCCCACGCTGCTCCAGGGGATCTCGGCGGGATCGCGCTGCGAAAACACCTGAATCGGCCGGCCGTCCAGCAGCAGCTGGTTGTCGCCGGCTTCCACCCTGGCCGCCAGCGTGCCGGAAAGCGTGTCGTATTTCAGCAGGTGCGCCAACGTTTTGCTGTCCGTCAGATCGTTGATCGCCACCACTTCAAAATCGCTGCGCCCCAGCGCCGCGCGCAGCACGTTGCGTCCGATCCTGCCAAATCCATTAATGCCTACTCTCACCATGATGCACTCCTCGTTTTGGGCTTTGCCTCAACTCTAGCCCTGCCCCGAGGCGGCGTAAATGACGTTTACCGATCAATTTACGCCAAATTGCGCGCATGAAAGCGTTCGCGGTATTCGCTCGGGGTCAGCTGCAGTTTGCGCTCAAACACCCGCCGCAGGTTAAGGCCGTTGCCAAAGCCGGTGGCCAGGGCGATCTGCTCGATGCCTTGCGCACTCTGCTCCAGGCGCTGCCTGGCGGTATGCAACCGGCCTTCTTCGACGAATTTGGCGGGAGAAATGCCCGTCTCGCGGGTGAATACGCGGGTAAAGTTGCGCGGGCTCATCGCCACGCGTTCGGCCAACCGATCGACGCTGAGATCGTCGGCGAGGTTTTCCAGGATCCAGGACTGCAGGTCGCGGATCGGG
Organism: Serratia bockelmannii; assembly: GCF_051803255.1. Lineage (NCBI taxonomy): Bacteria > Pseudomonadati > Pseudomonadota > Gammaproteobacteria > Enterobacterales > Yersiniaceae > Serratia > Serratia bockelmannii. Next base: position 3,257,952 of record NZ_CP196512.1, read on the forward strand.
CCCGGCGATTTGGCCTGGTTGAGCGGGTAGCGGCTGAACTGCGCCTGCCCGCCGGGGCGGCGCAGAAACATCACCAGATCCTGCGCCACTTCGCGCGCCTGCACGAAGCCGTAATCATCCTCCACCAGCGCCAGCGTCAGATCGAAGCCGGAACTGACGCCGCCGGAGGTCCAAATCGGCCCGTCCTGCACGTAGATCGGGCCGTTTTCAACCTGCACCCGCGGGAAGCGCGCCTGCAGCGTTTCCGCCAGCCGCCAGTGAGTGGTCGCCCGCCGCCCGTCCAGCAACCCGGCCTCGGCCAGCAGCAGAGCCCCGCCGCAAACCGAAGCGATACGGCGCGTCTGCGGCGCCGCGCGGCGCAGCCAATCCGCCACCAGGGCGCCCTCTTCTTCGGTTGCCCCCTTGCCGGCAACAATGACGGTATCGCGCGGCAGGGCCGGATCGAGATCCGCCAGGCGATGGTCAGCCAACAGGCTCAGCCCGGACAGGCCGTGCACCACCCGGTGAGATTGCGTAGTGGCGACCGCGATCTGATACAGCGGCGTCTCGGCGGAACTCAGGCGATTAGCCTGCATCAGAATATCGGCGATGCCCGCCGCTTCGAACAGCATGCCCCCTTCAGGGACGATAATCAGGAATGTATGCATGGCGATAATTACAAGAAAGAGCAAAACAGGCCAGACAACCACTGTATAAGAAAAGCGCCGCGGGTTCACCCTGCGGGCATAAAAAAGCCCGCCGATAACCTCGACGGGCCTGGAAGGAATAGCCATTCAAACCTGCGGCAAGCTCACCCCGCCGGCGCGCGCCAATTGCGCCAGTAGCGCCGTTTGAAACGCCTCGTCGTGTACCGCTGCATGGGGTTCGAGGCGCTGCTGATGGTGCCAATAGCCGCCGGACGCCAGGGCCTGCGGTTCATCGCTGCTCACCAGCCACGCCTGCGTCACATGCCCCAGCGCCAGATCGTCGGGCGCGTCCGCGCCGCCCATTTTGGTTGGCACCCAACCGGGATCGACCGCGCTGCTGATCACGTCAGGCCACAGGCGCGCCACGGCGGCGGCCAGCGCGGTGACGAACAGTTTGCTGTCCGAATAAGAGCCTGCGGCGCCGCCAAGCCAATCCACGCCGTTCAGTTCCGCCACGCCGTCAAAGTGCATACTGCTGCTCAGATAGACGATACGCTTGGGGCGTTCGATCAGGGCCGTCAGCAGGTAGGGCGCTATGACGTTCACCGGCATCACCTGCGGTCCGGTAAACATACCGGCATTGTGGATCACCGCGTCCGGGCGACCGAGGCGATTGACCTGCTCGGCGAGCTGCCGGATCTGCTGCACATCGGACAGATCGCCGATCGTCGCCTGTGCACCGCGATCCAGCAGATCGCGCACCGCGTCCAGACGGCCGGGCTCACGCGCATGCAGAATCACCTGATGCCCTTCGTCCAACAGCGTTTGCGCGGCGGCGCGGCCCAGCCCGTCCACCGAGCCGGTAATGAAAATGCGTGACATCCAGCTCCTCCGTTTAGCGCCAGCCGAGCGCCGGCGCGACATGGGTTAAAATCGATTCGATAACGTGGGCGTTGTAATCCACGCCCAGTTGGTTAGGCACGGTCAGCAGCAAGGTATCCGCTTCGGCGATGGCCTCGTCCTGCGCCAGCTGTTCGATCAGCGCGTCAGGTTCTGCGGCGTAACTGCGGCCAAAGATCGCCCGGGTTTGCGCATCGATATACCCCAGTTGGTCGCCTTCCTTACCGCTGCCGCCGAAGTAGTTGCGATCCCGCTGATCCACCAGCGCGAAGATGCTACGGCTCACGGAAACCCGCGGCTCATGCGTGTGGCCGGCCTCTTGCCAGGCGGCGCGGTAGGCGCGGATCTGCTTGGCTTGCTGGATGTGGAAGGGTTCGCCGGTCTCGTCGTTCTTGAGCGTCGAGCTTTGCAGGTGCATGCCGAGCTTCGCCGCCCAGACGGCGGTGGCATTGGAGCCGGCGCCCCACCAGATGCGGTCGCGCAGCCCGGCGGAAAACGGTTCCGGCCGCAGCAGCCCGGGCGGATTCGGGAACATCGGCTGTGGATTGGGCTCGGCGAACCCTTCGCCGCGCAGCGCTTCCAGGAACACTTCGGTATGGCGGCGGGCCATGTCCGCATCGGTTTCGCCGTCGGCCGGGGCATAGCCGAAATAGCGCCAGCCGTCGATCACCTGCTCCGGCGAGCCGCGGCTGATGCCAAGCTGCAGCCGCCCGCCGGCGATCAGATCCGCCGCGCCAGCGTCCTCCACCATGTACAGCGGATTTTCATAGCGCATGTCGATCACGCCGGTGCCGATCTCGATGCGTTGGGTTTTGGCGCCGATGGCGGCCAACAGCGGGAACGGCGATCCCAGCTGGCGCGCGAAGTGGTGCACGCGAAAATAGGCGCCGTCCGCCCCCAGATCTTCGGCGGCGACCGCCAGATCGATGGACTGCAGCAGCGCATCCGCCGCGGAACGGGTGCCGGACTGGGCGGAAGGCGACCAGTGGCCAAACGAGAGAAAACCAATCTTTTTCATCGGGCATCATCCTCAGAGGCAAAACATGAGCCTACAGTGACAAAAACCGCGCGCCTTGCGCCAGCAAAATCACCCTCGATCGCACTAAACGAACCGATTGCCGCCGCACCGCCCGGCGATTGTAATCAAAAAACAAATGTCGTATAACAAGCAGCTCCGAGGGGTGTCCTGTTACGGGCTGAGATGGCGCAAGCCGAACCCTTTGAACCTGATCTGGGTCATGCCAGCGAAGGGACGGTTAGGCAACAACGCTCTCACCCGTTGCCTGTTCATACCCCAGCGTGCCCGGATCTCCACTGACTCAAGGAGGTCCCATGTCCATCACTACCCTGTTCGAAAGCGGTCTTTACGGCCGGCTGCGCCACCATGCCGGCAGCCACTGGCAAGATTACGTCGATCATCCATTTCTGCAGCAGCTGGCCGCCGGCACCTTGCCTGAACGCGCTTTTCGCCGCTACCTGACCCAGGACTATCTGTTTCTGCTGCACTTCGCCCGCGCCTACGCGCTGCTGGTCAGCAAGCTGCGCACCCTGCCGGAGATGCGCGCCGCCACCGCCTCGCTCAACGGCATCGTCGCCGAACTGCCGTTGCACGTGGCCTACTGCGCCGAATGGGGGCTGAGCGAAGCGCAGATCGCCGCCCAGCCGGAAGCGGCGGAAACCATGAACTACACCCGCTACGTGCTGGATATCGGCCATGCCGGCGACGCCCTCGATCTGCTGGCCGGCCTGCTGCCCTGCGTGGCCGGCTATGCCGAAATCGGCCTGCGGCTGCTGCACGATCCCGCCACTCAGATGGAGGGCAATCCTTACGCCTCCTGGATCCGCAACTACGGCGACGAGGGCTATCTGGCCGGCGTGCGTGCCGCCATCGAACTGCTGGAAACCGTCGGCCACCAGCGCGGCGCACAAGGCCGCTTCACCGAGCTGGCGCAGATTTTCACCACCGCCACCCAGCTGGAATCGGCATTTTGGCAGATGGGGCTGAACGCCTCATGACCTCCCCGCTTCTCCCACCCGGCATCCAGGTGCGGGATCTCAGCCTGCGTTTCGGTCAGCAAATCGTCTTCGACCGGCTGAGCTTCGACATCGCCGGCGGCAGCTTCGTCGCCCTGCTCGGCGCCAGCGGCGCCGGCAAAACCAGCCTGCTGAAGATCATCGCCGGCCTGGCGCAGGCCAGTTCGGGTACGGTGACCGGCAGCGACGGTTTGCCGATCGCCGGGCGCATCGCCTACATGGGGCAAAAAGACCTGCTCTACCCGTGGCTGACCGTCGAAGAGAACGTCGCCCTCGGCTCGCGGCTGCGCGGCGAAGTGGCGGATCGGGCGTGGGTGGCGCATCTGCTCGAACGCGTAGGCCTGGCCGCGCATGGCCGCAGCCTGCCCGCCGCGCTGTCCGGCGGCATGCGCCAGCGCGCCGCCATCGCCCGCACGCTCTACGAACGCCAGCCGATCGTGCTGATGGACGAACCCTTCTCCGCATTGGACGCCATTACCCGCGCCGAGATCCAAAGCCTGGCCGCCGAGCTGCTGGCGCAAAATACCGTACTGCTGATCACCCACGATCCGATGGAGGCCTGCCGCCTGAGCCACCGGCTGCTGGTACTGTCGCCCTGGCCGCTGGGCCTCGACGATACCCACCGTATCAGCGGGCAACCGCCGCGCGCGCCGGATGACGCCGACCTGCTGAAAAGCCAGGCCGAGCTGCTGCAACAGCTGGTGAGGGCCGCGCAATGAAGATTGCCGAAGAGCGTGGCCTCACCCGCCTGCGGCGTGGGCTGACGGTGTTTGCTGGCCTGCTGCTGCTGTGGTGGCTGGCGGCGCAAAGCGGCATTCCGGCCTTTCTGCTGCCCACGCCGGGCGCGGTGGCGCAGGCGCTGTGGGACGGGCGCGGCTATCTCGCCTGGCACACGCTGGTCACGGCTTCGGAGATCGTCAGCGGGCTGGTGCTGGGCGTGCTGCTCGGCGCGGCGCTGGCGCTGTGCATGATCTTCTCGCCGCGGCTGCAGCGCTGGCTGATGCCACTGGTGCTCACCAGCCAGGCGATACCGGTGTTCGCCCTGGCGCCACTGCTGGTGCTGTGGTTCGGCTTCGGCATGAGCGCCAAGGTGGCGATGGCGGTGCTGGTGATTTTCTTCCCGGTAGTGTCGGCCTTTTTCGACGGGCTGCGCCGGGTCAACAACGACTATCTCGATCTGGCGCGCACGATGCGCGCTTCGCGCTGGGCGCAGCTGCGGCACGTGCGGCTGATGGCGGCGCTACCGGCCTTCGGCTCCGGCCTGCGCATGGCCGCCGCCGTCGCGCCGATCGGCGCCATCATCGGCGAATGGGTCGGCTCGGCCGAAGGGCTGGGCTACGTGATGCTGAACGCCAACGCGCGCATGCAGACCGACGTCTGCTTCGCCGCGCTGTTTATTTTGGTGCTGATGACCGTGCTGCTGTGGGCCGCGGTGGATGCGCTGCTGCGGCGTCTGATCGCCTGGGCGCCGGAAAACGACTGATGATTGCAACCATAACCAGGGATAAAGGAACGACCATGATCAAACAAACCGTTCGCGGGCTGCTGCTGGGCGCTGCCCTCACCGGCCAGGCCGGTGCGGCCGAGAAGCTGACGCTGGTGCTCGACTGGTACATCAACCCCGATCACGCGCCAATTATGGTGGCCGAGCAGATCGGCGCCTTCAAGACCGCAGGGCTGGACGTCAAGATCGTGCCGCCGTCCGATCCGGCGCTGCCGCCGCGGCTGGTGGCCGCCAAACAGGCCGACCTCGCCATTACCTATCAGCCGCAGCTGCACTTCTTCGCCGATCAGGGCCTGCCGCTGATGCGCGTCGGCACCCTGATCAACACGCCGCTGAATACGGTGATCGCGCTGGACAAAAACATCACGTCGCCGGCGGATCTCAAGGGCAAAACGGTGGGTTACTCGGTCAGCGGCATCGAACAGGCGACGCTGGCCACCATGGTCGAACACGAGCACCTCAAGCCGCAGGACATCAAGCTTATCAACGTCAACTTCCAGCTGACCAGCGCCCTGCTGGCGGGCCAGGTCGATGCGGTGATCGGCGGCTACCGCAACATCGAAGCGCTGGAGCTGAAGCTACAGGGTAAAGAACCGGTGGTGTTCAACGTCGAAGACTACGGCGTGCCGGCCTATGACGAGCTGATCATCGTCGCCAACCGCGATGCGGTGAACGAGCCGAAAATCCGCAAATTTCTCGCCGCGCTGAAGCAAGGCAGTGACTACCTGCACGCCCACCCGCAGGACACCTGGCTGGCATTCGCCAAGGCGCACCCAGAGCTGAATACCGAGCTGAACAAACAGGCGTGGCAAGCCAGCCTGCCGCTGTTCGCCCGCGATCCGGCCAAGTTGGATCGCGCGCGCTACCAGGCTTACGAACAGTTCCTGTTCGACAACAAGCTGATCAAGAAAATCACCCCGGTGGAACAGTACGCGGTGGAGCTCGACTGATCACGCCGAGGCGGCCGGCGGCGCCACCGTCACCTCGCCCTGACCGCTGCGCTGCAAGGCCGCCTTCACCAACCCGTTGGCCTTGCAGCGTTCGATAAACGCGTTCACGTAGGCGGCGCCCTGCGTTTTTTGCCGCGGCACCGCCATCGCCTGGTGGATGGCGGTGAAATGCCCGTCCAGCACCCGGTAGCCGGGATGGGCGGCCGCGGCGGCCAGCAGCGGTTGACGCACGCCGGCCGCCGCCTCCAGCCCCCGTTCGAAAAACAGCGCGATCGCCTCGGCGGAGGTTGCCGCCCGCACCAGCTGCGCCTGCTGCAGCGTGCGCGATAAAAACAGATCGTACGCCGCCCCCTGACCGACCGCGATGCGCACCTCCGGCCTGTCGAGCTGCGCCACCTCAAAATAAGGCGCGTCGTTCGCCACCAGGTAAGTCCCCTCGATGATCACATAGGGTTCGCTGAAGGCGATTTGCGCCGCACGCACCGGCTCGATAGCCATAAACGCCAGGTTCCAGGCGCCGCTGTCCAGGTCGGCAAAAACCTTGCCCGCCGCGTCATAGGTGACCAGTTCGAGCGCCACGCCCAGTTCCTGGGCCAGCGCGGCGGCCAGCTCCACCGAAGCGCCTTGCGGTTTACCGCCGGCCCCGGCCTGTGCCAGCACCGGATTGCCGTAGTTGATCGCCGCGCGCAACACGCCTTGCGGGGCCAGATCGTCGAGTACCGCGGCGGGAATCGTCTGCATACTTCCTCCTGTGAAAGGCTGATGGGCGCACCGTCGTGGCGCTCATTAAGCGTAGAGCGAAACCTCCGACCAGCAAGCTTTCGCCGCAGAGGCCGCCGTCGGCGTGATTAACGTCACACTATTGTCATAAAAATGTACAATAGCCGCCGTTCGTCGGCCGTAGCGGGAGATCGCGCGTTGTTCCGCCGCCGGCAATAGGCTATACCCTTCACTTTTCGCGCCGCGGCACGGTCGGCGGCGCAGACCAGGGCAGCAACGTTTTTTCAATCAGACAGGGTTTGGCGGATGGTTTTAGCAGTCGTTTCTTTTGTTCTCTTTTTGGCGTCGATTTTGATTTATCGCACCCGGGCCGCCGCCAACCGCTGGTGGTTCGCCATTCTGCTGACGCTGCTCGGCAGCTATCTGGTGCTGAACGTCATCCTGATCGCCAGCAACTACTTTACCGGCGACGGCATCACCGACGCGGTGATTTACACCGTCACCAGCAGCCTCAAAGGCGCGGGCATCAGCAAATACGTGCTGCCGTTCATCGGCCTGCTGGCGGCGTTGGGGCTTATCTTCGCGGTGCTGGCCCGCAGCCTGCTGCGCCGCAAAGCCAAAGGCAGCAGCGTGGCCTACAGCCTCGTCGCCGTGCTGCTGGCGCTGTTTTCGGTCGGCACCACCCCGGCATTTCAGGACATCTCGCTGCTGGTCAAGAGCCAGATCGTCGGCGATACCGCCGATTTCACCACCTACTACAAGGCGCCGAAAAAGACCGTGCAGGGCAAGCGGCCGAACCTGGTGTACATCTATGCCGAGAGCCTGGAGCGCACCTACTTCGATACCGAGCTGTTTCCCGGCCTGGCCGACGAGCTGAACGCCCTGCGCGCGGACAGCATCGATTTCAGCAACACCCAACAGCTGCCGGGCACCGGTTACACCATCGCCGGCATGGTCGCCTCACAGTGCGGCATTCCGCTGTTCGCGCCCTTCGACGGCAACGCCTCCAGCGCGGTCTCCACCTTCTACCCGGAGAACGTCTGCCTGGGCGACGTGCTGAAGGCCGCCGGCTACAGCAACTCTTTCTATCAGGGCGCCGAGCTGGCGTTCGCCGGTAAAGACACCTTCCTGAAATCCCACGGCTTCGACCACATTTACGGCTTCAAAGAGCTGCGCGAACAGGTCGCCGATCCGAGCTACAAAAACGACTGGGGCTGGTACGACGATAGCGTGCTGGACGTGGTGTACGGCAAGTTCGTCGAGCTGTCCAAACAGCGCCAGCCGTTCTCGCTGTTTACCCTGACCGTCGATACCCATCACCCGGACGGCTTTATCTCCGCCGGCTGCAGCAAGAAGAGTTACGCCTGGCAGAACAAGGAAAACCGCTCGCTGAGCGCGGTGGCCTGCAGCCAGCAACACATCGCCGCGCTGATCGACAAAATCAAACGCTCGCCCTATTTCAGCAACACCGTGATCGTGGTGTCCTCCGATCATCTGGCGATGAACAACACCGCCTACGACATCCTGACCAAACAGAAGCGCCGCAACCTGTTCTTCATCATCGACGGCACCCGGCCGCAGGCGGAGCAGCGCAACGAGAAGCGCAGCACGCTGGACAACGGCGCCACGGTGCTGGACGTGATGGGCGGCGACAACTACATCGGCCTCGGCCGCAGCAGCCTGTCGGCGCCGTCGCTGTCTACGGTGTTCCTGAATATCGAAGAGAAAATTAACGGCTGGAAACCGGCGGTGATCAACCAGTGGGGCCTGCCGAACCGCATCAGCGACTACAGCGTGGACACGCGCCAACGCAGCTTCAGCTTCTCCGGCGTCACTTACAAGGTGCCGTTCATCCTGCGGGTGGGCGACAACCGCATCGAACCGATGTTCAACGTCTACCTCTCCACCCCGCTGCGCAAACAGCTGGCCGGGCTGGGCGCGGGGGAGAAATTCGTCTGGGTCGATAAATGCTACGAGATCGGCCGGGTCTGGGCGCCGCAGCTGGCGCTGAGCACCGACATCTGCGTGGCCTCCGGCACCCTGGCCTCGCCGCCGCAGATCGCGCAGGCCAGCGGCGAACGCTTCAACGGCAAGGTGAACTTCACCGGCCCGGCGACGGACAGCGTCGCCGATTACCAAAACGCCGTCGCTCGCCTGCAGGTGGACGACGCGGCGGTGAAATACCGGGCGGACGCCATCGAGTTCATGCTGCCCGGCCTGCCGGAGCAGGTGAAGGCCATTACCGGCGTCTCCGCCGTCGAGGAGTGGGGCCGCTGGTCCGACGCCAACCTGGCGCCGGCGGTCGACATCGATTACGTCGACCCGCTGCCGAAGACCTTTGATCTGGTGCTGCGCGCCCGCGCCTACGGCAACAACGTCGGCGAACCGATTTCGGTGCGCGTCGGCGACGAAGAGCGCTTCGTGTCGCTCGGCGAGCAGGACAGCACCGTCACCCTGCGCTTCGACAACCCGCGCGGCGCGCAGAAGATCAGCATTACCCCGCCGGCCCCCACCGAGCCGAAAGAGAGCGCCAGCGGCGGCTTCACGCCGAAGAAGCTGGGCATCGGGCTGGTGTCGCTGAAGGTCGAAGCGGCCGCGCCCGCCTCCTGACCCCCGGCACGCTACGGGCGCGGTAATTTCTTTGCCGCGCCCGTCATTTCGACCAAGCTTTTACGCCCTTCTTCGGCTAACCTGTGACGGTGAAACGCCGCCAATCCCGCCAGAGCCGGGACATCGAAGGAGAAAGTATGAGCTATGCCCCACCTCGCAGCGGCCTCAGCGCCGATCAGGCACTCGATCAACTGGAAGCCCTGTATGACGCCGCGGTAGACGCGCTGCGTCAGGCGGTCAGCGATTTTATCAGCCACGGCACCCTGCCGGATGAGCAGGCGCGCGCCGCGGGGCTGTTCGTGTATCCCGAGCTGCGCGTCAGCTGGGACGGGCAGCAATCCGGCCCAAACAAAACCCGCGCCTTCGGCCGCTTTACCCATCCCGGCAGCTACAGCACCACCGTGACCCGGCCGCAGCTGTTCCGCCACTATCTGGCCGAACAGCTGGCGATGCTGGAACACGATTACGCCTCCCATATTGAAGTGGCGCCGTCGCAGCAGGAGATCCCGTTCCCTTACGTGATCGACGGTTCCAGCCTGGCGCTCGATCGCTCAATGAGCGCCGGCATCGCGCAGCATTTCCCCACCACCGAGCTGGCGCAGATCGGTGACGAGACCGCCGACGGCCTGTATCACACCACCGACAACCATTTCCCGCTGTCGCATTTCGATGCGCTGCGCGCGGATTTCTCGCTGGCGCGTCTGCGGCACTACACCGGCACCCCGGTGGAGCATTTCCAGCCGTTCGTGCTGTTCACCAACTACACCCGCTATGTGGACGAGTTCGTGCGCTGGGCCTGCGCGCAGATCGCCGATCCGGCCAGCCCGTACATCGCGCTCTCCAGCGCCGGCGGTACCTACATCACGCCGGAAACCAGTGCGCCCGAGCAGGCGGTGTCCGATCTGGCGTGGAAAAACCACCAGATGCCAGCCTATCACCTGATTTCACGCACCGGTCAGGGCATCACGCTGATCAACATCGGCGTCGGGCCGTCCAACGCCAAAACCATCTGCGATCACCTGGCGGTGCTGCGCCCGAGTGCCTGGCTGATGATCGGCCACTGCGGCGGCCTGCGCGAAAGCCAGAAGATCGGCGATTACGTGCTGGCCCACGCCTATCTGCGCGACGATCACGTGCTGGATGCGGTGCTGCCGCCGGATATCCCGATCCCGAGCATCGCCGAGGTGCAGCGCGCCCTGTACGACGCCACCAAGATGGTCAGCGGCATGCCCGGTGAAGAGGTCAAACAGCGTTTGCGCACCGGCACCGTGGTCACCACCGACGATCGCAACTGGGAGCTGCGCTACTCCGCTTCGGCGCGGCGCTTCAACCTCAGCCGCGCGGTGGCGGTCGATATGGAGAGCGCCACCATCGCCGCCCAGGGTTACCGCTTCCGGGTGCCGTACGGCACGCTGCTGTGCGTCTCCGACAAACCGCTGCACGGTGAAATAAAACTGCCGGGCCAGGCCAACCGCTTCTACGAAGGGGCGATCTCCGAGCACCTGCAGATTGGCATCTGCGCCATCGATCTGCTGCGCGCCGAGGGCGATCGTCTGCACTCGCGCAAGCTGCGCACCTTCAACGAACCGCCGTTCCGGTAACGGTGCTCAGGCCCGCTGCGGCGGGCCGTTTTTTCCTCAACGCACCAGTGCCAGTGCGCGTTTTTCCTGGCTGCGGCCGCCGGCGATCGACAGCAGCAGGTCTTTGACCAGCAGCGCCGGGGCGGACAGCGCCTGTTGACCCGACATGCACAACGCCAGCGGCACCGACATCGTCGGCGCATTGATGCGCGCCATCCAGGCCTTGGCCGGGCCGATCATCGCGCGCGCCACCGATTCCGGCAGCACGGTCGCCCCCAGCCCGCTGGCGATCGCGGCGCTCAACGCACCCGAGGATTCGATCTCCCCCACCACGTTGGCAGCCAGCTTGCGCAGCGCCATCGCCTCCTCCAGCTGGTTGCGCACCGCATCGCCCTCGCGCGGCAGGAACAGGTTCAGCCGCGCCACGTCCAGCAGCTCGACGCTGTTGCCGGGATGCGGCACCGCGCGCGTCGCCACCAGATAGAGATCTTCCCGCATCAACGCGATGGCGTGCAGCCCAGCGGGCATTTTGGCGCCGTAGACCATCGCCATGTCCAGCGTCTGATTGGCCACCTGCCCGGCCAGCGCCGCGCCGCTGTTCTCATGCAGGCTAAGCAGGATACCCGGCTGCTGATCGCGCAGGCTCTGCAGCAGCGGCAGCGCCAGCTGCGCCGCGGTGCTGCCTGACGCCAGCCCGAGCGACACCTGGCCGCTCATCGCCTGTCCGGCGCTGTTAACCGCGCTCTGCGCCTGCTCGCACTGGCGCAGAATGGTCTGCGCGTGGGCATAGAGAATGTTGCCGGCCTCGGTCGGCTGCACCCCGCGCTTGGTGCGGATCAGCAGCTGTTGCTTCAGCTCTCCTTCCAGCGTCGCCAACTGCTGGCTGAGCGCCGGTTGGGCGATGTGCAACACCTCCGCCGCCTGGGTCAGGCTGCCAATATCGACGATTTTCACGAAGTACTTCAGACGTCTGAAATTCATAGTGCCTCCAGCGAGCCGCTAAATTGAGAATGCCGAAATCCGGTCATGCAACCGCAGCAAGATCCAGGCCAGAGTCGTCAAAGGGCCTAAAACGCCGGCTAAACGGCGGCAAACGGCCGTTCGCCGGACGGCGCGCGCCACAACGTAGGGCAGGCGTTGCACCGTCGGCAGGCAAATGCGCCAAACAACGGGAAACCCGGCGGCGCTGCGCGCGGGATAAGCGACAAAAGCGAGAAAAAGCAGCAGGTTGGGCAATCTTGCAGCAAACGGACGCATCGGGCATTTTCGCGCTTTACAAGCCGCAACCGCCCCGCTATTATTCGCCCCGTTCACACGATTCCTCTGTAGTTCAGTCGGTAGAACGGCGGACTGTTAATCCGTATGTCACTGGTTCGAGTCCAGTCAGAGGAGCCAAATTCTTGTTTTCATGCCTCTTTGCGAATCCTTATGTGATTTAGATTCAATAAGTTAGCGCGAAAAATCTTCCCGATGCATTTTTAGTTTTCCCTCCGCATCGGGAGAATTTGGTGGTCAGATTTGGGGTCATGTTGGTTCGATGACGGAGTGACCCCCAAATGTCTCTTAACGACACAAAAATCCGCAACTTAAAACCATCCGCTAAACCCTTCAAAATTTCCGATTCCCATGGTCTGTACCTGTTGGTTAATCCAGGCGGTTCACGTCTCTGGTATCTCAAATATCGTATCAATAGAAAAGAATCTCGCCTTGGCTTAGGCGCCTACCCTGACGTGTCTTTAGCTAATGCTCGTCAACAGCGTGATGGTATCCGTAAACTCCTCGCGCAAAATATCAATCCAGCACAACAGCGCTCTGCTGAAAGAACCACTTCCACACCAGAAAAAACCTTCAAACATGTGGCACTGGAGTGGCATAACAGCAACCGAACATGGTCTGAGAACCACGCATCCCGCCTGCTTGCCAGCATGAACAATCATATATTCCCTGTGATTGGACACTTGCCGGTAGCTGAACTGAAACCTCGTCACTTTATCGACCTGCTGAAAAGCATTGAGAAAAAAGGTCTGCTGGAAGTCGCAGCACGTACCCGGCAGCATATGTGCAACATAATGCGTCATGCTGTGCATCAGGAGTTGATAGAGCACAATCCCGCGGCAAATCTGGAGGGTATCATCGCCCCGCCAGTTAAACGTCATTACCCCGCCCTTCAGTTGGAGCGACTACCGGAACTGTTGGCACGCATTGAGGACTACAAGCAAGGACGAGAGTTAACCCGCCTGGCTGTCTCACTCACCCTTCACCTATTCATCCGTTCCAGCGAACTGCGTTTCGCCCGTTGGTTTGAGATCGATTTCAAAAATAGAATCTGGACCATTCCTGCCACTCGCGAGTCCATCCCCGGCGTCCGCTACTCTGGCCGTGGTGCAAAAATGCGTACTCCACATATCGTTCCACTCTCCTGTCAGTCTATTGCTATTCTGAAACAGATACGGGAAATATCCGGACATCAGGAACTTATATTCCCCGGCGATCATAATCCGTATAAACCGATGTGCGAAAACACGGTCAATAAGGCGCTACGCCTGATGGGCTATGACACAAAAGATGAAATCTGCGGCCACGGATTTCGGGCAATGGCATGTAGTGCCCTGATGGAGTCTGGCCTATGGGCGCAGGATGCGGTTGAACGGCAGATGAGTCACCAGGAGCGTAACAGCGTTCGAGCGGCTTACATCCATAAAGCAGAATATCTCGATGCCCGTAAAGCGATGATGCAATGGTGGTCAGATTATTTGGACAGATGCAGAGAGGAATTCGTGCCACCCTATGTCAGGGGCCGCCAGTAGCAGATGGTATGAACCTTAGGATGTGACTAATTGGTAATTTTGAAAAAGGGTTCAGCTAATGGACCCTGTTTTAATTTGCATAAACAGCCATAGAAATGATCGGTCCACAGTCATTTCTCATAGCCAGATAGGCATTCTCACCACGCATTTTTTGCCGCAGGATATCTCGGTAACATCAGAAATGTGGAAACAAGATCTGGTTGAGGCGAAAAGTTCATTTAACTCAACAATCCCCCCTGAGGTTATTATCATAGTGCCGTTTGATTTCGGATAAACCATGGCATACTGCCAATGTATGCGGGGAATTGCTTTTATTAACCGTCTCTTAAACATTGAGACCATTTATTATGAGCTTTCTGTATCACATCCCCAGCACGTTCATCTCACTTGATTATTTGCAAATAAAACCCCTTCAAATAACTGCCCTTGCCAAAATAAACAATCTTAAACTCCATACAGAAGATCAAGCTCAGAGCTAATTTCTACCTGACCGCAAAAAATCAAGGTTATTTCACTGTTCAAACGAACAAACCATCAGAGCTGCCAGGTGAAACTAAAAGTGAGAGCTACGTAACGTTCCCTTAACACGACAATTGACGAATTTATTACGGTGGGTATTGTTTATATCTTACAAACGAGCAAACAAAACTGATCATATGAGCAAAAAACTGAGTATCTAAAACCATAACCCAGTTTGCTTGTCATTCAGTTATCGCTTTCAGCTCTGTCATTTCTTAACGATAGTTCAGAGGTAGTTCAATGAAACAGGACCTTGTTGCGGGTATAGATTCCTCCACCCAGTCTTGTACCGTCATGCTGCGTAGTCTTGAAAATGGCAAGGTGATCGCACAGGCTCGTAAGTTGCATCCACCGACCACACCGCCGTGTAGCGAGCAGGATCCGCAAGCCTGGTGGGATGCATTAGTCTCCGCGCTCACTGAATTAAAACAATGGTGGCCACGTATTGCAGGTCTGGCTGTCGGTGGCCAGGGGCACGGCCTCGTCATGCTTGATAATCACGATCGCCCGCTGCGTCCTGCGAAGCTGTGGAATGACACGGAGTCTGCACCGCAAGCGCGTGAATTGTGCGAGAAGATTGCTCCGGAAGAATGGGCACGCCTGACGGGCTCCGTTCCGGGGCCAGCAATGACCATTTCTAAACTGGCCTGGACAGAACAAAATTATCCGGGGCTGCTGGAAAAAGCCCACCGCATCATGCTGCCGTTTGATTATCTGGTTTACCGTCTGAGCGGTAGCTTTGTGTGCGAGCGCGGCGGGGCATCCGGTACGGGTTACTTCAACCCCTTCACCAATAGCTGGGAACCACAGCTGGCAGCGGTGGTTAACAGTCAAATTGACTGGATTTCCCGCTGGCCCACTATCATCCCGTCGCATCAACCTGCAGGCGTGGTGAAGTTGATGCCTGAGCTGGAGGAACTGGCGGGTGCAATCGTGGGTGTCGGGACCGGCGATAACATGTCTGCCGCACTGGGTATGAACCTGAAAACCGGTGATACCGGTATCTCTATCGGGACCAGCGGTACGTTATATGGCATCACCAGGAAAGGGATTACCGACAGCACCGGCACCATCAACGGTTATGCCGATGCGGCCGATCGCTTTATCCCCATGATTACTACATTGAACTCCGCCAAAGTCACCGATACATTTCGCAAAATGCTGCGCGTTACCCCTGACGAATTCGACGAGCTCGCGCTGAGTTCGCCA
Source organism: Serratia bockelmannii (assembly GCF_051803255.1). Taxonomy (NCBI): domain Bacteria; kingdom Pseudomonadati; phylum Pseudomonadota; class Gammaproteobacteria; order Enterobacterales; family Yersiniaceae; genus Serratia; species Serratia bockelmannii. The sequence goes on from NZ_CP196512.1 coordinate 3,273,411, forward strand.
CCCGGCGCCAACGGTCTTCAGCTTGTTCCGTGGCTGGACGGCGAGCGCACCCCCAACCTTCCTGACGCCACGGGACACATGCGCGGATTACGTACCACCACAACGATGCAGGATATGGCTCGCGCCACCGTGGAAGGCGTACTGTGCGGCCTTCTGGCGGGCGGTCTGGTACTGAAACAACATGGCTTCACTGACGACGGTCGCATTGTTGTCACCGGCGGCGGCGCAAAGTCACGAGCCTATCGTCAGATTCTGGCTGACCTGACGGGCAAGCCCGTTTGGATTTCTCCGGTGGGTGAAACGGCAGCCGCGGGTGCAGCCATTCAGGCTGCTGCTGCCGTGCTGGGATGCACAAATATTGAAATGGCCGATCGCTGGAGTGTGCCGCTTGAGAAAGTGGCCGAGCCACAACAAGATGCGCGCCATGTCCTGGACGCTTACGTTACCTATGCCAATGCATTATCAGGAGAGCTGCAATGAGTTCAATAACTACCCCTGCAAAAATCAAACCGCCTAAGCAGCCGCTCAAAGTCCCTGCAGAAGCGGGTATCGCCGTTGTTTTCTTACTGGTCATGCTGGGCGGGTTTATCGCCACGCCTAACTTCCTGACTGTTTCGAACATGATGGTGTTGCTTCTGAACGGCGCGGTCATCGGCTTCCTTTGCCTGGGACAATCCTTTGTCCTGCTGACCGGGGGTATCGACCTCTCCTGCGGCTCCATCGTGGCGATGACCTGCGTGGTTGCGGCTTTGCTGATGGAGAAATTTGGCATTCCGTGGCAGCTTGCCGTACCCATCGTGTTGGCGGTGGGTGCGCTGAGTGGGCTGGTAAATGGTCTGATAATCGAACGCACTGGGGTGCCGCCATTCATTGTCACCTTTGCGATGATGGGGGTTGCGGCATCCATACCACAAATTATCACCGGCGCCGAATCGATACGCGTGACGCAAATTGGTTACAGCCTCATCGGTCAGTCAAAACCGTTGGGCATTCCGTTCCCTGTCGTAGCGCTGCTGCTGGCCATTGTTATTGGTGTCATCTTCCTGCGCCGCACCATCACCGGAACTCACATCTATGCGGTAGGCGGTAACGCAGATGCTGCACGCTTATCGGGGATCAGCATTCCACGCATCACCCTGTTGGTGTATGCAATTTCCGGGCTTTGTGCGGCATGCGGCGGCCTGATTTATGGATCGCGTCTGATGACGGGCTATCCGACGGCGGGCCGTGGTGACGAACTGTTCTTCTCAATAGCGGGTGCGGTGGTAGGTGGCGTCAGTCTGTTTGGCGGCACCGGCAGCCTTATCGGCGCCATGATTGGCGCCATGCTTATTGCCTCAATATCGAATCTGATGAACGTGCTGAACGTCAGTGCTTACTGGCAGCCGCTGGTCATCGGCCTGATCATTCTGTTCGGCGTCACCTTCGATACCTTACGTACCTCGAAAAAAATCGTGATCCCCTGGCTCAAAGTCAGGAAGTCACGCAAAACACAACAATAACGCTTCTTAAACCCTGACCTACATATATCCAGGAGATAAACATGAAACTCCGTACCACAATCACCGCAGGTGCAGCGATAGTCGCACTGTCCTGCATGCTCGCCGGCTGTAACCGTGAGGATACTGAGAGCACTGTGGGTGCCGGCAAAAAAACATTGGGCGTTACGCTGCCGAACCTCACCAACCCTTATTACGTTGCCATGAAAAAAAGCTTTGAAGACAATGCAGCGGCACAGGGCTTGAACGTAAAAATTTCGATTGCTGATAATGACGACGCCAAGCAACTTTCGCAGGTGCAGAACTTCATTGAACAGAAGGTGGATGCGGTCGCAGTGAACTGCGTCTCCTCAGGCCCGTGCGTGTCGATCATAAACCAGCTTAATCAGGCAAAAATTCCGGCGTTTGCCATCAACATCCTTCCGGATACCGAGGGGATGAAGCAGCAAAACGTCACGCTGATTCAAGGTGTTCAGACCGATCAGCGTGAAGGCGGTAAGCTCATTGGTCAGCAACTGTTGAAAGACATTGGTGAAAATGGCACTGCGACAGTGGGTATCGTGGGAGAGCCAACATCCATTGCCGCGAACGCACGTGATGAAGGCTTCAAGGAAGCCGTGGCATCCAACAAAAACATTAAGTTCGTCGCGCTGGTCAATGGCAAAGTAGAAGAAACAACCTCCCTGAAAGTCACCACTGAAATGCTGCAGGGCAGGCCAGAAATTAACGTCGTGTACTCAGACACCGAACCTTCCGCGCTCGGGTCACTGGCGGCAATCCAGCAACTGGGGGTCAGTGACAAAGTGAAGCTGTATGCGTTTGTGGATAAAGAAGGCGTCAAAGCCGTTCAGAACAACAGCATATTGAAAGCCGGTGCGATTCAGGAGCCGGTTAAACTGGCTCAGTTGCTGGTTGAAAATGCCAAGAAGAGTCTGAACGGTGAACAGGTTCCAGCCATGATCAACAACCCACCGCTGCTGGTCACCAAAGACAACGCAGCATCGGTAATGGGTTCAGCATACTGACTTAAGTGAAAGGCGAAGAATGATGAATTATGTGGCGAAGCAGGTCAAAATCGGTTTTTCGGGTGTGCAGGTTCTCCACGGTGTGGATTTCAGCGTAAAGCCTGGCGAGATCCACGGCCTCTTTGGCCATAATGGGGCGGGTAAATCAACGCTACTGAAAATCCTGGCGGGCGTTAACACGCAGGATAGTGGAGAGCTGATGATCGGCGAAACGCCGGTGCACCTTGCTTCGCCACGGGATGCACTCAACAAAGGTATTGCTTGTGTGTATCAGGAACTCCGTCTCATTCCCGGCATGAGCGTCTGGCAAAACCTTTTTCTCGGACGTGAATGTCGTAAAGGCAGTGGCTTTATAGATGATGCAAGTATGATCGCGCATACCGAGAAAGTACTAAATGATTACCATCTGAGTTTCAGCGCTACCGCGCTGGTCAAAAATCTGTCACATCCTGAAAAGCAGATGCTGGAAGTGGTTTCTAACCTTGATCGCGACGCCCGTTTTCTTTTCCTCGATGAACCGACGACCGCGCTGGAAGGTGCGCAGGCAGAAGAACTGCTGCAGGCAGTACAACGTATCGCACGCGAAAAGCAGATTGGCGTAGTGCTGGTCTCTCATAAATTAGACGAAGTGTTGGGTGTTTGTGATGAAGCAACCGTCATGTGCGGCGGCCGAGTGATTTATAACGAAGGCAAAAAGACGCTGAGCAAAAGCGCCATCATTGACGCTATTGTGGGCGATGCAAATGCTTATCAGGCGCCGTCTAACAGCCGTAGTCTGATCCGCGGCGCGATGGGCAAACCCTGGCTCTCGGTCACAAACCTGCAGACTGATCGCCTGAAAGGCATCAACCTTGAGGCATATCGCGGGGAAATTTTGGGTATATACGGGCTGGCCGGCGCAGGCCGAACGCGCTTGTGCCAGACGCTGTTTGGGTTGGAAACCGTTACCGGTGGTGACATCCGGCTGGGTCACAAAGAATACCATCCTTCTTCACCGGCAAAAGCCATTGATAAGGGGATTGCTTACCTGACAGAAGAACGTAAAAAAGATGGCTTCATTCCTCAGATGTCGAGTTATGCCAACGCCATGCTGCCGGTTCTGAAAAAATTCCGTTCTGGCGGATTTGTCAGTCACAGCGCGGCAAGGCAGGCCGCCGCTGAGTTGCTGAGCAAGATGAATACGCTGGGAACGCTGAGCGGACCGATTAAATCGCTTTCCGGCGGCAATCAGCAAAAAGTTCTGCTCGCCAGGGTCATTGCGCAAAACGCCAATCTGGTATTGCTGGATGAGCCGACCAAAGGCGTCGACATTGGGGCAAAAGCGGATATTTATCGCATCATCCATCAGTTGGCAGATAAAGGCTGCTGCGTCATCGTGGTATCGAGTGAGGAAGAGGAATTGCTGGACGTGGCAGATACCATTACGGTGTTCCGACAGGGTAAATGCGATGGTGTGATCATTCCTGCACGCGACCTTAAACCCGCAGATCTTCGCAAAGCCGCATGGGAGCATGCTGAAGCCCAGGCTTAGGGCACTCATTCCGAACAGAACGCATCCAACGGCCAGCTAAGCTGGCCGTTTTTGTTTCAGCATTTGATTAACGTTATAGCTGCCCTCCTGCAGAAGACCCAAACAAATTGCATCAAGTGAGTTACCCCGCATACAGGCTCTGAGCGCTGGCGCAAAATGAGTGGAAAAATTGTGCAATCTGTCATTGGCATATTTGCAACAGGGCAGATATTAAGTTGTGCAAAGTGGCTATACGGCATAGCGCAGAAGGGGCAAGAGAAATGGCAGACTTTTACATCTCGGGTATACGCAGAGACAATGCAGGGCAACACATTCAGTACGTTAAAATCATCAAAGCCGGTAATGGGGGGAAGGACGCATCAATTAACTCGCATCAGTTTGTCGCTGAGTTGATAAATGCCGGTAAGACAAGCTTTCAAACAATTACCTACGTGAATGACAAGTGGGTTTATGGGGCAATGGTTCATGTTATTGATGGGATTTACCTCACGACCGATCCTAATGATACCAAACGCGATAACCTGGGTAATTTGCCCACTTTTTAATGATGTGATGTTATAAGCGAATGAGCGCTTCTGGCGAAGCGCTCAGAGTCATTACTCAAAATCAGCGTGTCGTTTAAACATGGTTTCACTGGTTTCACGCAGTTGGTCCATGAGTTCCAGCACGATGGCATCGTAGGTGATAAAGCAGAGTTGCTCGAAAGAGGAACCCATTGGCTGCGAAAACTGGCCAAGAGTGCGATCGTTTTCAGTTTTGACCGTTCCCGGTAATACCAGCACGCAGTTGGCCAACTGGCCAATCGCAGAGTCTTTCTTCATGGTGACCAGCGCCACGTCGACACCACACTCAACGGCTTTCTGCGCAAGGCTCTTGAGACTGCCTGTTTCGCCACTGCCTGAACCAATAATTAACAAATCACCCGCTTTCGTATGAGGTGATGAAATTTCCCCGACTACGCTGACCGAGAAGCCTAAATGCAATAAACGGTTAGCGAACGCGCGGATGGCAATACCGCTGCGCCCTGCACCTTGCAGGAAAATATGCTTCGCATTACGGATCTGCCCGATAAAATGCTGCGCCTGATCATTGTCGATATTGAGCGCGTTTTGTTCTAGTTCCCTGAGAATACTGACAGTATTTTCTTGAACACCCATTTTCTTTTCCTCCGGTCAGGCAATTGTACGGCCACCATCCATGAGGATCGTCTGTCCCTGGATGTAAGAATTTGACTTATCAGCAAGGAAAATGGCCAGGTTTGCGACATCATCAATTGTGCCCAGACGACGGACCGGAATTTTCTCCAGGACTGCGTCTAAATCTGCCTGCGTCGGGTAATTAACACGCATCATTTCGCCGGTGTCGATAAGACGCGGCGCGATAGCGTTGACGTTAACACCTTTTGGACCCAACTCCTTTGCCAGACCACGAATAAGGCCTTCACCCCCCGCTTTACTGGCCGGATAGCTCACCCCCCCGCCAGTACCTGACAGCGCAGAACCGGAGGAGATGTAAACGATTGAACCCTGGTTAGTTAAGAAGTCATCGTAGAAGGCTTTGACCGTATTGAATAAACCCGTCAGGTTGATTGAGAGTGTTTTGTTCCACTCGTCAAAAGTAATGTCTTTGACTTTATTGGCAAAAGCGACACCTGCGTTCAAAACCAGAATGTCGATACGGCCATAAGCCTCGATAACTTTTTTGCGCACTTCAGCCAGTGCCTGCGGATCAGAGACGTCAGTTTTGACAAAGAGCGATTTAACATTGCCAAAGGTTAGTTCTTCCGCAGTTTTGATGCCATTAGCCTCGTTATAATCGACAATGACAGTATGCGCACCGCGTTCGGCGAATTGTTTTGCAATTCCTTTACCAATCCCATGCGCACCACCGGTAATTAGCGCAACTTTACCTTCAAAATGACTCATCGGTTGTTCTCCTGAATCTTTGTACTTAACGTGAGAGAAATCCCCCACGTCTGCGGTCTACATAATGATTACGCGCTCAATTAAGAGCGCGTGAATGTATGTTGGATACTTAATGCATGACAGACTTTAATGCCTGATAGCTTGCTTTAGGGTTGTCATTAAATAACGCGCCACCGACAACAATTAAATCAGCACCCGCCTCCTGTACTTTTTCCGCTATTTCCAGATTAACGCCACCGTCGACTTCAATTTGAATGTGTCGGCCAGCAATCATTTCTCTGGTTTTCCTGATTTTCTCGAGGCTTTTCTCGATGAAAGTCTGCCCGGGTTGCCCCGGGTTAATGGTCATAATCAGGATGTAATCAATATCGTCCAACAAATATTCCAGAACACTTTCAGGCGTACCCGGATTGATGACCACACCGGCTTTTCGCCCGGCCTTTTTTATTTTCTGTAAAATAAAATGCACATGCGGCGTTGATTCATAATGCACTGAGATCATTTCTGCGCCAGTATTGATAACATCATCAATATGTCTTTCAGGATTAGCCAGCATCATGTGTACGTCGAAAGTCATTTTGCTGGCTTTTTTCATTGCAGAAATTTGATTCGGCCCAAAGGCAATATTATTTACGAAGGTTCCATCCATTAAATCAACATGCAATATTTCAGTGTTCTCTTCTTCTAAAAAACGGAGCTCATCTTGCAGACTTAAGATATTCGCGCCAAAAATTGATGGTAAAATCTGTGCCATGGTAAGCAAACCTCATTTTTAAAATCAATGGAATACAGTGCTCAACCAATACGTCAATACTTCCCACGGGCCAGTCAGTACAAAGTCAGTACCCTGCCCCTGCAAGCCGACGCCTGCGCCATGCAGGAATTGGGTTGCACCCGGAGCCACATACCCTCCTAAATACATCACGACAATACTGAACAGTAAGGTTGAAATAATTGAGCGGATGACGTTTCCGTTGCTGGCCATTACGGTCATGGTTGTCATATAGATGATTGACATCAGAACGCCGATGGGGAAAATCATGATCCCCGGTAAAATCAGTGCGCAAAGCATGGTCAACGGAATGGTGATAACGGTGACGGTGATGGTCGCTGGGTCGCCCAGTGCCAGGGCACAATCCATACCGATGTTCAGTTCGGCGTCTTTACCCATCTGCTTTTGCATAATCTCTTTGGCACTTTTCCCAATTGGAGACAGTCCTTCCATCAGGACACCCACCACTTTAGGCAGGAGCACCATTACCGCAGCCACCCCCATTGCCATCGGGACAATAGTGGTCACAGGCTGTTTCGTCAGCAGTCCAAGCAGACAACCTACAATGACACCGATGATAGCGGGTTCACCAAACACACCCAGACGTTTCTGTACGCTCTCCAAATCAACGTCGAGCTTGTTCAGGCCGGGGATCAGGTCGATAATTTTATTGACCAGCAGTGCAAAAGGTAATGTCCAGCCTATATGGATCATGGTGGTACAGGTCGTCCCTTCCAGGCCATAATATTTCTGCCAACGGGGAGCAATTAAATCGCCAATAAACAGAGCGATAACGCTAAGTGCGACTGCCACGCCAAAACCGATAAAGAAGCTGTCAAACACGAAATAGGCCAGCGCGCCGGGAACCAGGAAGTGCATATAATTCCAGATATCAACGTTCAGCGTTTTGGTTAATTTAAGCCGAACAAGTAGCAAATTAAGAATAATACCCACTGGAACAACTAAAGCGGCAAAGGGTGCCACCCATGCGGCCGCGCCCACCGCAGGCCATCCGATATCAGCCACAGTGAATCCGCTTCCCAGTTTTGAATAGTAGGCAATTGCCGGCTGCAGGGATGTACTCAACAGATTAACAACCAAACCTAAACCAATAAAACCGATACCCACGGTGATACCAGACTTAATGGCAGCACCGACTTTCATGCGGAAAACCAAACCCAAAATGAAGATGACAAGTGGTAGGATTGCCGTTGCCCCCATGCTTGTTATCGTTAGCATTATGTTTTTTAACATGTCCATCTTGTCATCCCCTGTGTTTTCTTATTAGTTTTTAGCCAGCTCTGTTAATAAATCCCCTAGTTTTTTTCGTAACACAGCTTCATTAATCCCGGTGATAAACCCGGCCACACTCATATGCGGTTTTCCGATATCACCTTTGTAGTTATTCGTGGTTAAAATCACATCAGCATTCTGTAATTCAGAAGGAAGTTCTGACATGCTGCATTTATTTATTTTGAACTGAGTAATGCCATATTCTGTACACACGGATTTCACTTCATCAGCAGCGATAGTTGACGTTGCGACACCGCTCCCGCAGGCTACGAGGATATTAATCATCATTATGCTCCTGAACTCTTATTGCATGACGGTGGAAATAAAAAGTGCCTGCGCTTTCTCGGAAGGAAGCTCAAGTAAATTTTGATAAAAGTCTTCCATTTGAAGATTACTAAAAAGGGCCTTCAGCAGTTGCAACTGATTAGCCGGATCGGTAACGACCAAATTGATAATGAGTTTGACCCACAATTTATCGTCGCCATCAGCCTGATCAACCTGAACCGGTTCAGGTAAGCGAATAATATAAATCGACGGGCTGTTGGCCTGGTTGCTGTCGCAATGTGGGATCGCCACAGAATAACCATCAAGCAAAATACCGGTTGGATACATGGCTTCGCGTTCGCGCAGTGCTGCCAGATAGGTCTTTTTCACTATCCCTTCTGAATACAGCTTTTCATGGATGTGCTGCAGCACCTCATCGTAATTTTTGAATGCTGCACCATCTGCAACATTAATAGCGACTGTACTCACCTTTTCACCTCGCTTTTTTGCTCATTAGAGCAAACACAATCGATCACATGAGCAGTTATAGCATGCCAATTTTCCGCGCAAACAGAAAACATGCAAAAGTTATAAGCTGATCACAAAATAAATGCATAAGTGCACGCAAATAATTGCTCATATGAGCAACATCGAGTAATTCATCTTTTAGATCAATCAAGTCAACCGGAGAGGGGAAGTAAAATTTTTATTATAAATCAGACGGATAATAGATTTTTTGAAGGATTATATATGCGAACTGACCTATGTCAGAGGATTTGGCCATGCTCTGATCTAAGTCATGAGGGTTTACTGAATGACTGATAGCAGTGCCTAATGCATGCCTGAGAGGAAGGTGATCAAGGGCGCGGGCTACGCCCCTGTTGCTGATGTTCCGGGATCTATTTCAATCAGGAATTGACAAGCTTCACCGCAGTATCGAAGTCAGTGATTAACACATCTAAAAGGCCTGACTTGAGGGAAGCGACGATGCCTTCATACTTCTGTTCTCCCCCCGCCACACCAATCACGGTTTTCGTGTTACGCAATTGTTCGGTTGAAATACCAAACCCAAGACGGCTCATCGGGCTATCAAGGATCTCGCCTTTACTGTTAACGAGAGTAATGCAGACATCCGCAGCGATATCTTTCTCAAACAGATTTTTTTGCCACGACTCGGGAAAAATATCACACAAACTGGATGAGCCCGTTTTCCAGGCGCCAATACCGGTGATGACAACATCCAGCTGAGAATAATATTGTTGGGTATCCACCACAGCCGGATCACTGGCCAGTTTTTGGGCCAGGCTTTCATCATCCACCCACATCGGCACATACATAGGATGAGCCTTGCCCTGAGAGATAGTCGACAGTCTGTGGATAAGGTCGATCGGACCCTGGCTAAATTCAATGCCGGGATGAACGCCAGATAGCTGAACAACATCTAATGCCGGCAAGCTGGTGAGTTGACTCACTGTGCTGGATAAAACGCGTCCCCAGGCAATACCAACCTTCATTCCCTCAGCGAGATTATTGTTGAGATAACTTGCAGTGATACCCCCCAGCTTCTCATTCAGTTCTTCCTGATTGGACCAGGATTCTGACACGGAAAGCACGATTGCCTTCTGCAGACCATACTTTCCGCAGAGATTAAGTGCGATCTCTTCGTCAAGCAGTTGCTGCTTTGGAAAGAGAAACTTCACATACTCTTCCTTTATTGCCTCATCGATAAGACGCGCCGCTTTAAATCTCGAAATCTCGAGTTCTTCAGCAATCTCAGTTTTGGTCTTCATCTCAACAAAGTAACGTCGGACGACGAGAGAATAGATATAGCGGGGATCGTAACCTGACCAGCGGCTGTTTTTTATACGTTTAGGCATAGAGCATTCCATCTTCATCCAAAGACAATATCAGCTGAGTTAAACTGTTACCCCTGCAATTTACTCATAAGAGTACACTTTTACCTGCTCTTTTGACATGAGCAAATGAGTCTTATCTTTTGGCGGTGTGATAGCTGACACATCTGATGATAATGGGTGAAGAGAGCAGAGTTTTTTAGACGGTGGCAAGGCTTTACATTATGTGCTCTCAATCAGTGACGCTGTGGCCTGTGATTTCTGTTTTTTGGCGTGAAACGGGTTACATTGCTCATGTGTTCCTCGCAGATAAAAATGCCCATCTGGTGTGGCCTGAGTTCCACCGGGACAACCATTCATCCCAGATTTTCCGTTTTTTCCATTAAGACCAGCCCCACCGTTTTGATTACCGATTACCACGGATCCCCCTTTTCCTCCAGTTCCGCCTTTCCCGCCTTCACCTCCCTGACAGGCAAACGCTATAACGGAAAATCCCGTTAAAAAAAGATAAGAAAACAATTGAGCTCTGTTCATGTCTTTTCTCCAGGTTGCATCGGGTTTCGTTAGTTAGGGTAGCTGATTTACATTTCAATCCGTTCACTTTGCGCTGCGCCATTCTAAAGCAGTACAAAACACATAGCGAAAAGATCTGATAGCCACATAAGCACAAGATAAAAATAGGATTTTAAGGGGTGTACTCATAAAATCCCCACATCCATGTGTGAATTTACCCATTTCGCAGCCAGTGACTCAGAAACTATTTACACGCTATAAGATTGGCCATCTGTTCCTGGTCCGGCAGACCGACGATCTGTTGAAGCATGTTGGCGTGGTTAAGATAATAAATTGCTGGCGTACCGCTTGCCCCCACATCTTCCATCAATTTCTGGTTGTATTGGATCTGCGAGAAAATCGGCTGCGGCGTTTTCTCCAAAAGTGCAGGCTTGTTTTTGCCACCCGACAACTCGAAATCCTGCCAGACCTTCGCGGGGTTTTCAGAAGACAATATCGCAGCCGCGTAACGGCCACTGTCGGGCTGCATGACACCCACTAACTGCGTTTTCAAAGCGATTTTATTGTCCTTAATATAGGGCTGCACTTCCTGTCTGAATTTTGTACAGTAAGGACAAAAAGGATCGGCAAACACGACAATCTGACAATTTGCATTATTGCTGCCTTCCGTGATACCGGCAGCTTTGGACAGTGTTTTCCACATCTCGCGGCCAGCAGGGATGTAAATCTCCTCTTTTATGACCTGTTCGCTGAGGTTACTTCCATTCTCATCGTACATATAACCTGATATGGCATGTTTTTTATCGGGGGTCAGATAAATTGTCACCCCCGTTCCCTGATATTTTCCCAACCAGCCCTGAACCCCACCGGGAGCCGTGAAGGGTTTGATTATTTCTATACCTTGTTTTTCCAACTGCTTGATCGGTGCGGGAAGCGCTGCGGGCGTTGCTGCCTGAACCTGCGAGCCGATAAGTGCAGCAGATAACGCGAGGATGTATTTGTTCATTCTTATCTCAATATAATACGTACTCATTACGGGCCGTTGTTTAACAAACCTCCAGCCCTCCCGTCACGTGCTAAATGGCACTACTCACCATTATCTCATCGTGACAAATTCTTCTGCCGCAGTTGGGTGAATTGCCACGGTATTGTCGAAGTCTCTCTTCGTTGCTCCCATTTTCAGCGCAACAGCAAAGCCTTGCAGTATTTCATCCATGCCTAAACCGATACCGTGGATACCGACGATTTTCTCTTCCAACCCCACACATACCAGCTTCATGCGGGATGGCTGGCGATGACGCGTCACGCCGGTGTACATGGCGGTAAAAGATGACTGATAAACTTTCACCTGATCATCACCATATTCCTCACGCGCCTGGGGTTCAGTCAGGCCAACGGTACCTATTGTTGGGTGGCTAAAGACGACTGTGGGGATATTGTTGTAATCCAGATACTCATCCGGCTTGTTGTTAAACAAGCGTTCTGAAAGGCGACGGCCCGCAGCAACAGCTGCCGGTGTTAACTCAACCGCACCGGTATTATCACCCACCGCGTAAACACCCGGCACGTTGGTATTCTGATATTTATCAACTTTGACGTACCCTTTTTCATCGAGTTCAACACCCGCCATCTCAACGTTCAACTTGTCATTGGCTGGCTCACGGCCAATCGCCCAGATCAAACAGTCAACCGTTTGTTCACGACCATCTTCCAGCTTCAGTGTCAGGCTGCCGTCCTGGTTTTTGACCACTGCAGTGGGGATCGCTTGGGTGTGCAACGTTGGGCCTTCGACGTTCATGACTTCAACCAGTGTTTCTGTGAGCAACGGGTCAAAACTGCGCAAAGGCGCATGCTTACGTACGAACAAATGGGTTTTTGACCCCAATGCATTGAGAACACCTGCCAGTTCAACAGCAATGTAGCCTGCACCAACAACTGCAGTGCGCTCCGGTAGCGCCTCAAGCGCAAAAAAACCATCTGAATCAATTCCGTATTCCGCTCCCGGAATAGAGGAATGGCTAGGGCGACCACCGGTGGCTATCAATATATGGTCAGCGGTAATCGTTTCCCCGTTGACCTCCACCGTATGCGCGTCCACAAACCGGGCAAAACCTTTGATGACATCTACCTTGTTTTTACCTAACACATTTTCGTATGAAGTATGAATACGATCGATATAGGCACTGCGGTTTTTTAGCAAGTTAGCCCAGTCAAGGCGGTTTAATGTGGTATCGAAGCCATAGTCTGGGCCATAAAGATGAATGGCCTCTGCGATTTGCGCAGCGTGCCACATTATTTTTTTCGGTACACACCCCACATTGACGCAAGTCCCGCCCAACTCCCGCGCTTCAATCAAAGCGCATTTCTGCCCATACATCGCCGCACGGTTGATTGAGGCGATACCACCGCTACCACCACCAATCGCGATATAGTCATAGTGTTTCGTCATTTTGTTCTCCAGGCAGCATCGCTGCGGTCATCGTTCAGGTAGCATCGCCAGAACTCGCACTCAATGCCTTGCTTATGCGGTTGAGCCCCTCAGCAAGCATAGCGCGTGGACAAGCCAGATTAAGGCGGATGTGCCCGTCGCCGTTACTGACAAACATTTGCCCCCCTTCAAGCAATACACCCGCATGTCTGGCAAAAAAGAGGGTTACCTCTTCCTGATTACTGACATCTACCAAACGAGAGATATCAATCCAGGCAAGATAAGTCCCTTCCGGAATGATAAAACGGGCCAGCGGATGATATGTCCCCAGGTAGTCCTGCAGAAAACGGAAGTTCTCGTCAATGTAGTGCCTGACCTGAGTCAACCACTCATCGCACTCGGACCAGGCGGCCTTGTTAGCCACCAGGCTCAGCGGAGAGATAAAATCATCATGCAGGCGAAGCCATTCGGCTCTCACTGAGGCATCAGGGATCATGATGTTTGCAAGCAGGTTACCCGCCAGGTTGAACGTTTTGCTGGTCGACATGCAGGTGATAATTTTATGATTTTCAGGAAAAATTGACGCGGCGGGGATATGCGTGACACCCGAGCGGGATAAATCACAGTGGATTTCATCAGAAATAACCCACACATCATGTTTAAGGCATAACGCTATCATTTTCTGCAACTCATCACGTCGCCAAACTCGCCCGGTGGGATTATGCGGGTTACAGAGAAAGAAGGCTTTAATTCGCTGCTGCTCATCGCTCAGGGCTTGTTCCATTGCCTCAAAATCTACCGCCCAGTGGCCTTCGTTATTTCTAAGCGGGCAATCGACGACGCGACGACCGCTATAGTCTCCGGCTTTTTTAAACGGTGCGTAAGAAGGGGTCAGGATGAGGATGCTGTCTTCTTCGTGGGTCAGTAACGGCACCAATCGGTTAAGCGCAGGGATAATACCAGGGGAGAAAACAATGCTTTCTTCCTGAAACCGATATCCGTAATTCCTTTCACACCAGGCCCCAAAAATCTCATAGTAATCCCTGTCATAAATGCGGGTGTAGCCAAGAATTTTTTTATCTAACCGGGAACGTATGGCTTCAAGCACCGGCTCGGGGGTGGAAAAAGCCATATCTGCTACCCAGAGGTTTATAAAACCATTGGCCGGTACTTCCGGCGCGGGGCCTTCATGGGCACCAAACATATATTCACGCCAGCCGTCGACGGTTAAGCTGTCTGTCCCTGCCCTGTCCACTGCTTCATCAAAATCGTATTTCATAGAGGTTACCCGATTAGTTTATCCAAAGAGGTCACAGCGTCACTGATTTTGCTAACGATTAGATATTCCTTTGCTTTAAAACCTAAAAAACCATTTGCAGAGTGATCAAGTCATGACTGGCACGTTGATATCAGTGCCGTATTTTCTGCCCCGGTGCCTTGATCACCAACATAATGCCCGCAAGGACTGCCAGCGTTGAAAATGCCATTCTGAGGCTCAGTGACTCGCCCAAAAATGTTACGCCTCCCAGCATCGCCAGACAGGGCACACTCAACTGAACCGTACTGGCTGCAACAGACTCAAGACGAGGTAAAAGTGAATACCACAGCACATAGGCTCCGGCAGAAGCACCCGCACCAGAGAGCACTGCCAGGAGAATTCCGATACCGTCGAAGTGCGCTCCCTGGCTAATGAACGGCGACAACACCAGGGCAAAAGGTACAGCAAGGATGAAATTTGCCGCAGTGGCCTGCGCTGCGCTGGGAGAGCGCTTTCCGCAGAGGGTATAAGCCGCCCAGGCAAGGCCTGAAAGCGCCATCAGAACAGCGCTGCCCAAGGGGGGCGTTTTGGCACCAGGTAAGAGAAGAGCAGCCATGCCGGCTACAGCCAGCCCAAGCCCCGTTGCTCTGGAAAAAGACAGCCTTTCCCCATGGAAAAGGCCATGGGCCACCATCGCCAGTTGCACAACGCCAAACAAGAGCAAAGCACCTGTTCCTGTATCCAAATGGATATAGGCAAGGGAGAAACACAGGGCGTAGGCCATAAGAAAGAACCCGCTTTTCAAGCTCCAGACGCCCTGCTTTTTCCCCTCACGTCTCAACAACAGTGGTAATAAGACCACCGCCCCGCTCATCAGGCGAAGGTCACTGAACGTCACCGGGTCAATATGTTCGCCTTTCAACGCAATCCGACAGAGCACAGAATTGGCTGCGAATGCCATCATTGCTATCACTATCTTGAATCCAACAGACCGCCCCATCAGCGTGACGCCTCAAAATTAACAAATTACGTGATAATCTATCAATTAGTAGGTAGGATGGCAATATCTACTTATGGCAGCCAGACACTAAAATGGTACGCCTTTTCAGGTCATGCATGGAGAATTGGCCTTTATCATTGCCAGATTTATGTGAAGCCTTAGCCCCCGTTACTAACAAAGGAGAACATATGCAAGATTTCAACGTACTGCTCGAAGCAGCATCAGATTATAACGAATTTGTTGGCAGCGGAGCAGAAGAAGACCGCAATGCATTACGGCATTTTGAGGGGCTTGCCAACGAGGCATTACCTGACGATGTCATTAGTAAGCTCTCGCAACTTCCGGGTTCGTACAGCATTCTGGTAGCTGCTGAAATGTGGTGCCCCGACTGCCATAAAAACTTGCCTGTAATCCATGCCATTGCCGCGTCAGCGCCGGCAATACGTCTGGGTATTATCACCCGCGACAAGGCTGAAGCCGTCTTTAAGGCACACTTTGGTGTCGATAAAGTCAAAATTCCGTTTGCCGTGGTACTGGATGAGAACGCGACTCCGCTGGGGCAGTTTATTGAACGACCTGAAAATGCTACCGGCAACAATGGAGAAGTGAGCGAGAGGTACAAAAACGGTGAGCTTCTGGTCGATACCGCCCGCGAAGTGACTTCAATTTTTCCAGGAAAATAAGAGAGCGTTAAAGTTAAATTAATTGAATCTCAACTTGAAGGTAATAAACCTGGAAGTTGAGCAATGCCAGGGAAATAATAAAAATAAACCATAGCAACAATGCCCTTAGCCCTGCATCTAAGCAGGGCTTTTTTCGCGTAAAGAAAGCATGCTACGCAGTTTTGTATGTGCAATCAAAATGCTACACCCGTTTATTCAGTGGCCAACGACAGCACCAGCAGCTTCGCGAAGCTTTACACGCCCTCTAAATGTAAGCAGAACTCCAGGCAACGATAATCCCGGCAACATATTCCGCATCCTGAGGATGCGTCAGAAGATGATCTGCTTCACCCAGTGAGATAAAGCTTTTGGGGTGTCTGGCGGCTTTAAAAATTTTCTCTGCCTGTTCAATCAGCACGGTATCATCATTGGGAGCATGAAAAATCAGCAGCGGCTTATTCATGGTAAATACCTTCTCCGCTATTTTATGCTCCTGAATGTTATCCAGCATTTGCTTTTTGAGCGTGAATACCCGGCCTGCAAGCTCTACCGGGAAAGCGCCATGGTTCCTGATATCTTCGATATTGTCTTTGAACAACCGCTGTACATGCGTCAATTCGCCTGGCGAACCTATGGTTACGACCGCTCTGGCTTCAGGCACTTTGGCTGCAATAGAGAGGATTGCCGAACCGCCAAGGCTGTGACCAATCAGCAGCGAAGGAGCCTCGTATTCCCGACGAAGATAATCGACCGCGCACAGCAGGTCAGAAATATTCGAGGAAAAATTGGTATTGGAAAAATCGCCTTCGCTGTTGCCTAACCCGGTGAAATCAAAGCGAAGCACCGCAATTGAATTTTCTGTCAGTTTCCTGGCAATGCGTGCAGCACCTTTCAGATCCTTCCCGCAGGTAAAGCAGTGCGCCAACAGGGCAAAGGCTTTTGGATTTTCTGGCAATTCAAGCAACCCGGCAAGTTCCTCACCTTCTGCATTTTTGAAGGTAAATTTCAATTTTTTCATTATGTTAACTTTAAGAATGGTTGAATTACAAGCAAGATGCCTATCAGCCGCCCCATCATGGGGCGGCTTTGCGAGGTTACGACGAGCTTATCTGCGAACGGCCATGATACCGGCATCGACATCCCAGATTGCGCCAGTCACCCAAGAGGCTTTGTCGGACAACAGGAAGAAGATGGTATTGGCCACATCTTCCGGCGTGCCGACACGCCCCAGCGGATGGAAAGCGTTCAGCGATTGCATTGCGCCGGCAATGTCTTCTTTCGCCATGAAGCCTTCATAAATCGGGGTATGCACGATCCCTGGCGAGACCGCGTTCACGCGGATACCCGCACTGGCCAGCTCAATGGCCAGGTTGCGTGTCAAGGCGTGGAGACCGGCTTTGGCCATGGAGTACGCGGAAGCCGGTGAGTCGCCGAGTGCGGCTTGCGCGCCAATGGAGCCCACGTTCACAATCGCCCCTTCACGGCCGTCGGCCAGCATGTTCTTCACCACGTCCTGCGTGATGAAGAAGGTTGCCCGGTTCAACATCAGGTACATGTCGTAATCGGCTTCCAAATGCTCGGTAAAGCCTTTCGGCATGAAGATCCCGGCCGCATTGACCATCAGGCTAATATCGCGATGATTAGCATTAATCTCCTGACGAATGGCGTTCATGCCCTCTTCGGTCATCAGGTTTGCCGCAATCACGGACACGGAACCCAGTGGGCTCAGCTCTTTCTGAACCGCTTCTGCCTTGTCTTTTTTATTGCCCGTCAGTACCACGCTGCCACCGGCTTTCAGCACCATACGCGCCGTTTCCAGACCCATGCCGCTGGTGCCACCCACGACAAGCATTTTTTTGCCTTTAAAGTAATCGCTCATTTTGAACTCCGTTATTTGCAGGGTAGATTTGCCGGCAGTCATGCAGCCGGCTCGTTCAGGTTTCAGATGCTGCAACCGTCAGCGCCGCAGGTCTGGCCGTCGGTTTTTGCCAATTCGGCCGCTTTTTCTTCCCAGACTTGCTTCAACGCGTTCAGGAAGTTGTCCGCAGATTGCGCGCCGCTGATGGCATATTTTTCATTGAGCAGGAACAGCGGGACACCGCTGACCCCGATCGACCGGGCATGGGCTTCATCTTCAGCCACCGATGCACGGAAGGCCTCATTGGCAAGGGCACTTTCAGCGTCGGCTCTGGACATGCCCACTTCTGTAGCTAACGCAATGAGCTCCTGCGGATCGAAAATGGAACGCCCCTCAGTCACACTGGCCCGATAAAACCGTTCTGCCATGGCGTCGCCCATATTGGCGTGACGTGCAGCCGCGAGCAGCGTATGGGCATCTTCGGTATCGCCAAAGAGCATGGTGTCAAAGTTATACTGGAGCCCTTCTGCCTTCCCGGCCGTGCCCACCTGATTCATCATCAGTTCCGCCCCATGTTCCCCGCCAAACTTCTTGTAAAGGGCTTTGCGGAACGGCACGGCAGGCCGGTCGCCGGAAATACGGAAACTGTGGTGGCGGACCACGACCTGTTCCTTGTGTTCAAAGGCGGCAAGGCCCTGTTCGAAACGCTTTTTGGCAATCCAACACCAGGGGCAGACCAGATCTGACCAGATATCTATCGTAATAATCGGCTTAAGGGTTTGCATATTGGCTCCTGAATACCCCATTAATGTCGTCTGGCGGTGCCTCTTTATGTGAGCACCGCAAATACCACCAGCTACGTGGCGTTAGTTGGCTTCCCAGGCGGGATAATCGGTGTAGCCTTTTTCCGGCGACCCCGTCACGCCGTAATACGTCGAGCGATCGCTTTCAGCCAGCGGCCAGCCGTTCTGCATTCTTTCGACCAGATCAGGGTTGGCGATGTACGGCACGCCAAACGCAACAAGATCCAGTTCGTCTGCCTCAAGTGCGGTTTCGGCAATCTCGCGGGTGAAGCCGCCGGCGGCAATAACGGTGCCCCCCAGAGTTTTACGGAACGCGGCTTTGAAACCGGCAGGTACCGGTGCCTGGGTATAAACAGGTTGATAATAGAGGTGCACATAAGCCAGCTCACGTTGGCCGAGGGCCGCAGCGATACTGGCCCAAATCTCTTCTTCACCTTCATAAGGCGCCAGGTCGTAAATCCGCCCGAACGGTGAAATGCGCAAGCCCACCTTATTGCTACCAATAGCCGCAGAGATGGCATCAACCGTTTCCAGCAGGAACCGCTGACGGTTTTCCACAGAGCCACCGTATTCATCAGTGCGAGGGTTCAGTTCACTGCTGAGGAACTGGTCGAAAATGAAGCCGTTCGCCGCCATGATTTCCACGCCGTCAAACCCGGCCTCCATTGCCAGACGCGCTGAATGGACAAAGTCAGCGGTAACGCGTCGAACTTCTGCGGTTTCCAGTGCACGCGGCTGGCTTGGAACGACAGGTCCCGGTTCGCCAGACTCGGTCAGTGCAAAGACGGTGGTGTTAACCGCTTGTACGGTACCGGCGGAAACTGGCGCGATGTTGCCCGGCTGAATTGAGGTATGAGACATCCGGCCCACATGCCACAACTGAGCAAAAATACGGCCGCCCTTCGCATGTACCGCATCGGTCACTTTGCGCCAGCCCTGAACGTGTGCAGCGTTGTAGATCCCCGGGGTATACAGATAGCCGCGCCCTTCTTCAGAAACAGGCATGCCTTCGGTGATAAGCAGCCCCGCAGAGGCGCGCTGGGCGTAGTAAAGTGCAACGACGTCATCCGGCACGTCGTTCATTGTGCGGGTGCGGGTCATCGGGGCCATGACCACGCGGTTTTTTAACTGCATGCCTGACAGATTGTAGGGGGTGAACAACTTACTCATCGTATACCTCGCAAGGCGAAAGTGAGAAAAGCCCCGCTGGGGCCGGAGTTAATACTTAGCGGGCCGGGGAGCTGACGATCGCTTCCTGATGCCGGTTAAGCGTATGGCTGCACTATATCTACCTACTAGTTGATTGGTCAATAGGTAAAAGAACAAATCATGCTGTCCTTTTGTCACCGGAGACAGGCACAGGGAATGCTGTGTAAGGTGAGCTCCCGTCGGTGAGATGGTCGTCATCCTGTGAAATCAGGGAATTACAAATATCATTATTGGGCGTTATGGAGCTAAGACTGGCCGGTTCAGGGCGGCGAGGAGTCTTTCTCTCCCCTTATCATTGGGATATTAATCACCCCGATGGAGAAGAGTAAATGTCCAAACTTCACCTTACTGTTATCAGTACATTATGCCTGGCGTTGTCGAGCCAGGTCGCTTTTTCAGCCAGTTTTACGCTGACAAGTCATGAGCTTGAAAAAAACCGTTTCCCCGCAGCTCAGACCCTGAGTTCACCTTATGGATTTGGGTGCAGCGGTGGAAACCTTGCCCCCTCTTTTAACTGGAGTGGCGCGCCGGCAGGAACTCAAAGCTTCGCTCTCAAAATTTATGATAGGGATGCGCCGACAGGCCTCGGTTGGATCCACTGGCAGGTGGTGAATATTCCCTCATCTCTTCACTCGTTACCGGCTGGGATAACGGCGGATAACAAAAATCTCCCGCAAGGGGCTCTTCAGACCCGGACTGATTTCGGTATCCCGGGTTATGGCGGCCCTTGCCCGCCGAAGGGTGAAACGCACCGTTATGAGATCACGCTGACGGCACTTCGTGTCGACAAACTTCCGGGAATAACGGCGGACTCGACGCCCGCCCTGGTCGGCTTTATGGCAAAAGCGAACTCACTGGGCGAAGCGCATCTTCAGATTACGCAGGGCCGCTAACCGCAGCCAGGTTGCCGATAGCCTGGCCGGAAACCCGGACCAGGCTGGGGCTGAATCCGAAGCGAGTTCGAAATCTGGCGGCGAACTTAGACGGATTTTCATAGCCGACTTCCAGGGATATGCGGGTGACTGAAAGATCGGTCACCTGCAAAAGTGTCAGGGCGCGGCACATGCGAATGTCAGTCACCAGATGGGTGAATGACGTATTTTCGGCATGCAGATGGCGTCTCAGGGTGGTGGCCGACATACCCAATTCAGCCGCCACCTGCGCAGTATTCCAGTCTTGTGATATGTCTGCTGCAACGAGTTTGCGGATTTTTATCGCCAGTCCGGTATGTTGTTTCAGCGCGAAGAAAATTCGGTATTCATCCAGCCAACTCAGCATCTCTTCCATACGCCTGGCCACGATACTTTCAGGTATGTTTTCAGTATCTGTAATGGCCTCCGCAGTGTGATAAAAGGCCTGGCGAAAACTGTTGCCTGGCTCTGCCATTTTATTTGCTTCGTTCATGCTCATACGTGGGGCATGCATGAAGCAGTAGTTTTGGACGAAATCGGCACAAAAACTCAGCCATGATGCTTCGTACGTACCCGTTAAAGGTGATGGTGTATTGATGATATCAAAAGAGTGCCCCTCCCCGATGACCACCGCGTCCCCCGCTTCCAGCGTTATCTCCTCTTGCGCCCAGCGGATTATTTTCCTGCCATGGCGGACCAGGATGATTGTGGGTTCATCTATAGTGATATGGCGCATCATCAGGGGCTGCGTATGCAGCACATGCGCTGTACTCCCCACATTAATACGACTGGATAATGTTCTTTCCATCATCGCCTTACGAAAAGGAATAGGCCTGCCCTGTAGGCCGACACTTTATGGATGGGCTTGCTTTTTTATAAAGTAATCCCGATTTTACAATACGTCAGTTTTCTCATTCAGATGGAGTGAAATATCATAATCCTCAGCACGCCGTCCACATAAGATGACGCTTATCCATTGATAAAACATGGCATTATCTTCGCTTAAGCACCTTTCTATCGATGATAGCTTTTTATGTTAATTAAACAAACCAACTAGTAGGTAGAATTACTATCAAGTTACATCCTGCAGGAGTGAATGATGCGTGAATTAACCCTTTACAATGAAGATAATTTTAGAGAAATCGAGAGGCATGAAGGGGTTGCGGTGGTGCGCTTCTCTGCCCCCTGGTGCCCACCTTGTCAGATGAGCGAAGACATTTTTAACCATTTTGCCGAGCAGATAGAAAGCGACGTCAAAGTCGGCAAAGTGAATGTGGATCTGGCACCGGTACTGACCACCAAATATGAAATTTGGGGACTGCCTTCCGTACTCATGTTCAAGGATGGGCAGTTGGTCCAGCGTATACCGGGTGTTAAATCGGCAGGGTTTTATCAGCAAGCATTGTCAGAGCTGAAAAAAGGGCAGTGATGCCATTTTATCTATGTTTAAAAAAGTCTCTTAGCGGTCTGATGCATCATCGGCAAGCGGTTACCCCTCGTTCAGAGTGATAACCGCTTTGTTATAAAATAACCGACCAGTCTGCTTAGCGTTATTTATTGCGTTGGAAGGCCGGCATCAACGCTTTGTTATGTTCGATCACTTCATCCAATGCATTTTCAAGCAGTTGACCGCTTTTGACTAGGGGATTAATAACCAAGGCACGCCATGCCGTATACCGATTACCACTGATGGCTGCCTCAATGGTCAATTGCTCAAAGCTTTTCATCAGTTGAATCAGACGAAGTACATCTTCCGGGAAAGGTTCGACATTCAGTGGTATAGGTCCTGAACGGGTGATCATTGAACTGACCTCAACCGCACAGTCATCCGGCAGGCCCGCAATCGCACCATCGTTTCGCGTATTGACATGCATGATGATGCGTTTGTCGTTATATATTGCGCTCATCAATTCACATGCCGCATCCGAATAGTACTGCCCTCCCCGACCTTCCAGCGCTTTCGGTTTCTCGGCGAGTTCCGGGTTTCGATAAATTTCGAATAGTTCTCTTTCGAGCTCCTTTACGATCTCACCACGAGTCCCTTCCCCTTGTGCTTCGCCAAGCTCCTGACGGTACATGTCGTCGCTCATGTAGTAATAACGCAGGTAGGGGCAAGGTATCATTCCCATATTCGCCAACAACCGATCCGGCCATTTGAAAGGAGGAATATTTTTAGGCACCAAAGGATCATTCCCCTCTGAAATCAGCTCAATAACCTGAGGCAGCTTATCCTTACCTTCATGAAAAATATGGCGCGCAAAAATGAAGTGATTAAGTCCCGCGACCTGCATGATAAATTCATTGATGTCACTGACACCTAAAGCACTGGCAATACCTTTTTGCATGATAACAGGCACATTGCACAGCCCTACGGTTTTGACTTTGCTGTATTTCAGTATCGCTTCAGTGACCATTCCCGACGGGTTGGTAAAGTTCAGCAACCAGGCATCCGGGCACAGTTGTTCCATTTCTTTCGCTATAGCCAATGCAATCGGGATAGTGCGGCATGCATTGGCAAACCCACCCAGCCCATTGGTTTCCTGACCGATCATGTCGTATTTCAGCGATATCCTTTCGTCGCTGATCCGTGCTTCCAGGCAGCCGGCCCTGAACTGAGAACAAACAAAATCGGCACCGAGCAGTGCTTCTGTGCGGTCAAGGGTTTCATAAACCGGTATATCCAGCCCATTTTTTTCCAGCATCCGTCGGGTGAGGCCAGCAATGATCGCCATTTTTTCACGGCCATCCTCAATATCAACCAGCCATAACTCGCGGATCGGAAATTCATTTTGACGCTTGATAATGCCTTCCATCAGTTCAGGTGTGTAGCTTGAACCCGCTCCAATAACCACTAACTTAAGACCCTTCATTAGATATTCCCCTCATCGTTGTTGTCAGGACGTCTGTTGGGCCAATTAAAGAGGACAAGGGGCTTAGTGGACAAACGATCAATTCCGGGGTATGCATTACTGTAAATAATGCATAAGAAAAATTAAGAAGGAAAATGATGAATGCTCGCTCAACAGAACATACTGGCACTATTGCATACGTTTGAAACGGCAGCACTGCATATGAGCTTTACTAAGGCGGCGACTACCCTCAATCTGACGCAAGGGGCCGTTAGCCAACGCATTCGTTCTCTTGAATCCATGCTCGGATTCAGACTATTTATCAGAATGACCAGAAAGCTTCAGTTGACCGATGAAGGGGAGCGTTTACTTGGCGTACTCGCGTTTTCACTTAAACGCATCAGTGATGAAATAGAAGATATTCGCGTGCAGGGGCTGAGAGGAACCTTGTCTGTCGGCCTTCCACCTACCTTCGCTTTTCTCTGGCTGATGCCGCGCTTACCGGTATTTACCGAACGGTGGCCGGGGCTGAATATCAATTTCAGAGTGAGAGCCGGTCTGGTAGATTTTAATCTTGAACGGGTAGATGTCGCTATCTACTACAGTAATCTGAAATACCCCGATCTCTACTGCGAACGGTTATCTGAAGAGACGCTGGTTCCCGTCTGTATTCCATCTCTTGCAAAAAAAATCAGGCAAGCAAACCATTGGTTAGCTGAAGTCCCATTCATTCATACGTCTGAATCCGTTGACTCCCAGAATGTTTTTTCCGAATGGCGAGAATGGTGCAGGGAGTCTGGCAAAAACCTGCCTGTTGAAGATAATTTTTTGAGCTTCAACAATTGTCAGATGTCGATTGAAGCGGCACTCAATGGCGGCGGTATCATCATGGGCAGAAAACGACTCATTCGACATTACCTCGATGAGGGCCGACTGATTGCCCCTTTTGAAATAGAAATACCCGCCGGGCGAGGATATGACCTCATTATGCCACGAGAAAACCTTAACCGACCAGGCGTTCAGGCTTTGGCCGAATGGGTAAGAAATGTGTTTAACGAGGAATAAAGTCTGTTTTCGTTCTGATAAGTGGCAATGTAAGTCATATCAGACCTAATGCCAGAGAGCATGATGACAATGTCTGTCAGAAGTGAAAAAAGGGCAGTCATGCCCTTTTATATTTTCAACGCGATAACTATTGCGCTTTCAGTTGCTTAATCGCATCCAGCGTACGTGCGGAATAGACAACGGCAGCGCCTGCATTCAGGTTGATTGCCACACCCAGGGCTTCAGCAATTTCTTCTTCTGTGGCGCCAGCTTTAACGGCAGCTTCGGCATGGACGGCGATGCAACCATCACAGCGAGTCGTCACCGCACAAGCCAGTGCAATCAGTTCACGCACTTTCGCGCCCAGGAGGTTGGTCTTATTGCCGGCGTTGCCCAAAGCCATGACGCCTTTTAGTGTTTCCGGGGTCAACTTACCCAGATCACCAACACGTTGCATCACTTCTGAGCGGTATTCATTCCAATCTAACATGGGGTCATCTCCAGAATTATTTTCTTTTAACAATCATTAGGATCTGTTCAAGCGTATCGTTGAAAAGCTCAGGCTTATTAATCGCCCGGGAAACAACGCTTGCGCCCTCGCATAAATTCAAAATAAGCAGAGCCATTTTTGATGGCAGCAGGTCAGCAGTCAGCTCCCCTGCATCAACGCCACGGCTGACAATCTTGGTCAACCAGGCAATCTGCATATCGAAATATTCGGTCGCCTGTACTCTGATATTCGGTGGCAGATTGGCCATTTCCGAAGACAAAGCACAGCATAGCGGCATACGCGACGTGCGATAGCTTTCGATGAAAAGCTCTACATAGGCGGTAAGCATCTGCGCAACCGTATTCTCCGTCGCTTCAATCTGTTCAAATCGGTTTTTGGTATCGGTATGGGCCTGAATCACCACTTGTTCGCCCAAAACGTCTTTTGTTGGGAAGTGGTGATGAATACTGGCCTTGGTGATACCAATGCTCTTTGACAAATCAGCATAGCTGAATGCAGAGTAACCCCGTTCGCGCATCAGATGGTCCGCTTCATTCAGAAGCCTTTCTCGTGTCATGACTGACATATAATCCTCACAATTATAATCTACTAGTTGGTAGATATTATCTGCGCCTGTTGTTCCCTGCAAGGGGACATCAGTTCACAACAGCGATTTAACCTTCTCTGATAACGCGTTTTGGTCGGGGTTAATAGCCATCAGGCAGTAGGGAAATGACAGTGTTCAGGCATTTCCCTCTCTGAGGTTTACCTACACCAACCGGGTATCAATACTGACCGGGTTCGCCAACGTATCGTGGATCGGCGAGCTTTCTGGCAGTGCACGAACCATTTCTTCAAGCTGTTCACGGCTGGCGGTCGGACTGGAGAGCTTAACGCCAACACGGATCGCTTTCGCCCCGTTGCGAACTTTTTCGTCAAGACCCAGGAAACCGTTCAGATTAATGTCGAAGTTCAGGTCAAGTTCAATACCATCAAGCTCAATGCCCTTTTCTGCCGCCATCACAGTCAGAGTCGCGGTATAACAGCCGGCAAGTGCCTGCAAAATGTACTCAGCTGGGCCCATACCGCTATCAGTACCCGATAAATCAGCAGGTTCATCGCCAACATTAGCAAATTTTCCGGAGCGACTGGTATCAACCTGGCCGTTCTGGATAGTCGCATGAGTTTCCACACGGACGGATACCCCACCGTTGGATTTACTCTTCATGTTAAAGGTGAGATTGCCCAGCTCTGGCTGCTGGCGAATAGCTTCTCGTGTACCGCGAATAACATTAGCGTCAGCAAAAGGTTTTTTTGAATTAGTCATGACAACTCCTGAAGTGTCGAGTGATCTCAAAGATAAGGTTGGTGCCAAACGCAATCAACCTACTAGATGGTAGATTACTTTAAGATTGAGGTGTTGTCTACCACTATGGGGGCAACTTCTTAAGATAGAGCTACAAACAGGGACGTAAACGCTGCGATATCTACATTATGCGATGTATCGTGCTGACGTCCGAGTTCGGCATCTTGCTAAGCATCTTAATCGCTTGTGAGCTATGACCTCCTGACGGCATAGAATCTATGCATCTTTAACAGTACCCAAGTATAGAAGCATAGTTTTCAGTAATTATTGAGTATGAAGGACTGATCAAAAGAAACAATATAGGCAATCATCATAAAAGTTATTTCTCTCGTACTAAATAACCGTTATAGACTGAAATCACAGAACGATTGACCGAAGTGAAATCAACATTCAGCAATTCAATTAGCGGGGGAGCGACCATATGGAAATCCACAACCGGACTCCAAATGTATATGACTTGCTTGAAATAAACAAAATCCTACTTTCAACTTCAAATAATGGTGAGTCATTTGAGAAAGACTTACATCTCAATGGATTCATAGAAAAACCATGGGGATATGAGTATAGAGTTTATTGTGATTCTATTTTTGATGTATGGCGCCTTCATATATCAAAGAATCAATCCACGTCAATGCATTGTCATATACTCAAAGACACCGTCCTTATATGCCTACATGGTGATGGCGAGACCAGATTTCTTGATGGTACACATCAGGCGTTAAAATCTGGGGACAGCATATATATTGCAAAAGGTGTATTCCATCAGACTATTTCGGGAAAATCAGGCATCGAATTAATCGAAGTTGAAAATCCAAGAAACAAATTCGACTTACTCAGACTTAAAGATAATTATGGCCGGCAAAATATGGCATATGAAAAGAAATCACAGGAACATGATCTTTTACCTCCTTTGCAACAGATAGCTGCAGGCACATTGATCAGAGAACATGACCTACACAAATTAGCATACTTTTCCGTCAAAAATCTTGATAGAAAAATGTTGAATGACGAGGATGATTTTATTTTTATTTCATTAGATGTAAAAAGCCATCTAATGGGAAAGATTCATATCCTACGAGCTAAAGATGCCATCTCAGAAATGTACTGTGGTCAGAATGTATTTTTAATTAACGTCCCGTAACGCAATAAGAAGGAAAATAACATGTCTAATCCGACACGAGTAGTGATAATCACTGGTCCAGGTTTTCAGGATCACGATGTAGTTTATACTTACTATCGTTCTAAAGAGGAAGGATACGATATATCTATTGCAACAAAGGATGGAAGTGCAGTGACAGGGAAATATGGCATCACTGTTCCTATGGATAAAAGATCCAAAGACAATATTAATTTTGATCAACTCAACGCCACTGATTTTGATGCTGTTATTCTCACTGGCGGTCATGAAGCGCCTGATAGAGTTCGCCAAGATCAGAGAGTTAAAGATTTTCTAAAGCAGATGGTAATACAGGGGAAAGTTGTGGCTGGGCTCTGCCATGGTCCCTGGATTATGATTTCTGCCGGTATTCTAAGAGACAAACTCACCTGCGCTTATGTTGGTCTGAAAGACGATATGGTTAATTCCGGCGCCAATGTAATTGAAGCAGATGTAGTTGTCGACGGGAATATCATAACTTGCTCCTATTATGCTGAATGTGGAAAATTTATGCGTCAGACATTCGATGCAATAGATAGATGGAAGCGCGGCGAAACTCTTAAAGAACCGCTGGTGGTATAATTCGATGTTAATAGCAATGGATTTCGACGGGGTCGTGGTTGATGGAGTAGACGAATGCATGCTAATTACATGGAATGTATTACATGACAGACCTCTCAGTGATTTTAACCAAGATGTACTTCAAAACATCCCACGCCTGATGGCTAAACGATTCAGGAAATTAAGGAATTTTGTACGCCATGACGGTCACTTTATTGCCTCATTCACTGAATTTGGTAATGAAGCTATAGATAATGACAGATTCACTGCTATATATGAATCAATTCCAACTGAAGATAAGAAAATATTCAGGGATAAGTTCATCCATTATAGGAAGCTGGCAAGAAGTCTCTACCCTGATTTTTGGGCTGAACTACACCGTCCGCTATTGGATGTTTCAAATTTATTTGAAACAGCTAATGATATCTATATTGTATCAGGAAAGGATGAAGAGTCTATATTATACATTCTAAGTAAATATGGTTTAAACATACCCGCGAATAAAATATATGGGAGGATGACTGACAAAAACAAGACTCTTACCTTGCTAAAATCAATAGCCTTAGATAAAAACGAGGATATTCTATTTATTGATGACAATATCCAAAATGTTATTGATGCATTAGATCATGGCATTCAATCATTTTGGGCTAATTGGGGATACAACATCCCTGAGCATAAATTAATGGCACTTCAAAAAGGAATTAATGAATTAGATACCGAGGATCTCTTGAAATTAGTCAAGAAACCCTCTTAACGCAATATTATTTCAATTTTTTCTGTATGAGGAGTAATAACTCATGGCGAAAGAAATACTATGTGGTTTTGGAGTGGGTGTAGATGCCGTTGCAGGCTGGCTATCTTCTTATGGGGGAGAAGATTCTCCAAGCGATATATCTCGCGGTATGTTCGCTGGCGAAGTAGGTACTCCACGTCTTCTGAATCTATTTGACCAGTTTAATATCCCCACCACCTGGTTTATGCCTGGTCATTCCATCGAAACCTTTCCTCGGCAAATGGAAGCAGTTGTCAATGCTGGACATGAGGTAGGGGTTCATAATTACAGTCATGAAAACCCAATATCTATGTCGCCTGACCAAGAAAGAGAAGTCCTTCTAAAAGGCATTGACATGGTCACAAAATTAACAGGGAAGAGACCTACTGGGTATGTCGCTCCATGGTGGGAATTTTCTCCTGTAACCACAGATCTTCTATTAGAAAATGGCATCAAATATGACCATTCACTAATGCATCATGATCATCAGCCTTATTATGTCAGGAAAGGTGATTCCTGGACCAAGATAGATTATTCCAAGACACCGACCGAATGGATGAAACCGCTGGTACGCGGAGAAGAGACGGACCTTATTGAATTACCCGCCAGTTGGACAATCGACGATATTCCTCCTTTCATGTTCATGAAAACAAAACCCAACAGCCAAGGTTTCATGAATCCCAGGGACATCGAACAGTTGTGGAGAGATCAATTCGATTGGGTCTACCGTGAGCATGAATATGCGATCTTTACTTTTACGATTCACCCGGACGTATCTGGACGCCCGCACGTGTTAATGATGCTCGAACGCCTCTTAACTCATATGCTTGGTCATCCAGGGGTGAAATTCCTAAAATTGAATGACATTGCAGATGACTTTGCCAAGCGATCTCCACGGATAAAATAATGACACGGCAGCCGATAAGGCTGCCTGTTTTATGTATCTCAAACCATAAATCCGCTATTTTTTGATAGTTCGAGAATTCTGTCTCTTATTCCTGAAACGAGTGGGTTACGTAATGAGCTATCAATCCATACCAAATAGATTGAATTTATAGGGAGTCTCTCATGGACATTCACTTCAACGATCTGACCTCCTGCTATGCTTTGGGCGCATAAATACTCAGGCATCACAGTCCAACCAATATTTTCTCGGATCATTCTTTCTAAAATCCGCAAATCCGGTACAGTAATAGACGGACGAAGCAGTGCAAAAAATCGCGAAGAATCCTGGAAAACTTCCCTTATCAAGGGTAACTGTTCATCGTAAGCTATTAGAGGAAGCTTCGACAGCGTATCAATCACGTCCTCATTTTCTTTGAAGTTGTCTGCTATGAGTGACGCTACCACAACTATTAACTTTTCCATTCCAATTTCAGCATATCCAAATTTTTGTTTATCCGGCATAGAAGTTGTGAAACCTAGTTGACAACTTCCGTCCAGAAGACAGCTGTATATGCGCTTCCTATTTCCTGTCAAAACTTTAAATTTAATACCTTCATTGAATAATATTTTCACCAAGTACGGTAATTTTGACCACATTAATTCTGCTGGCCCGATGAAAGATACTGTCCCCGAGGACTTTCTTGTACGTGATCTAAGCATCGACAACTTCAGTTCAATCGTTTCTAAATCTGAAGCCACCAATCTCGCCAATTCCTCCCCATCCACTGTAGCCACCACACCATGTGAACGACGAGTAAAGAGAACACACCCGGTAAAAGCCTCAAGTGAATGAATGTGGGCAGACATTGCAGGCTGGCTTATGCCCAACCGCATTGCCGCTTTTGAAATCGAACCAGCTTTGTATACTTCAACAAAACTTCGTAACTGAACCAGATAGCTCATACTGCGCATCCTTAAGAGCCTGAAGCTCTCCGATTACGACATAAAATCGAAAGCCTGCACAGTATTATGTTATAAACATGTTCCGTTAATGCTTCTATACATATTAACTTATTTTAACAATTAAAGGATTTTATAGGGCAAGGATAGAACATATCAAGATAACCCATTGATATACCTATATTTTACGTGCGTTATACTGGTTGGCATTAAGGTTTCAAGCATGCCATGAGATTCGGATTGGCGTGTTGTCTTCTATTACATACTCTGGGGAGTGATAGTCGCTAAACCTTTAAATTGACTAAACAATCATTGTATTTTTATCTATTAACGTTGACGACCTCAACTCAAATCGAGTTATCACAAATTCCGTTGGTCAGTGAAGCGGTTAGCTTCTTTTAGACCGGTTCGGACTACCTCTCGGAACATTAATCATCATCCCATGGTGCCCGTTTCCATTTTTCAGTCATGAAATCAATAAATACACTTAGCCTACGGGGTATTGGTTCTCGCCGCGCCCGGACAACACTGATCTGAGATGTGTTTGCTTCCCAATCAGGCAGAACTCGGCAAAGTTTCCCAGCTCTCAATTCATCATGAATATCCCAAGTTTCTCGAAGAGATATGCCAAGCCCCGCCAAACTCCAGGCATGCAATACGTCTCCGTTGTCACTGATAAGGTTGCCAGTAACGCTGATGCTTCTTTCATGACCGGCTTTACGTAACGTCCATGAATTGTGTAAAAAACCCGGGTAAGCGAATACTAAGCAGTTGTGATTTAAAAGATCTTCTGGTCGCTCAATGGGTGGATGATTCTTCAGATATTCGGACGATGCGATGAGAATACGTCTATTATTTGCTATTTTTCTGGCCAGAAGGCGAGAATCAGCCAGATCCCCCATACGAATAGCCAGATCGAAATCACCACTGTAAAGATCCTGGATTTGGTCAGATAACCTTAAATCAAAGCCCACCCTCGGATGTACTTGGCAGAATGCAGCGATCGCAGGAGCAACATATTTTCGGCCAAACGGTGCGGGCGCAGTCAAACGAATATTTCCGCTTAACTCCTCACTATCCCCTCGGGAAAGTTCCTTCATCTCATCCAGAACGGCCAACGCTACGCGAGCCCTCTCAGCTATAGCTCTGCCCTCGTCTGTAATACGTAGATTACGGGTGTTTCTTTCAAAAAGTGTAGTGCCAAGTGCAGTTTCCAGCCTGGCTATCTGCTTGCTCACCATCTTGGGGAGTATCTGTAGGTCTCGTGCTGCGGCAGAGAAATTGTTTCTGTCGACGACGTGTAAAAACACTTCAAGGTCGTCATTTCTCAAGTTTATTTTGTTCATTTTGGGGTAAGTGTTTGTCCGTTTAGGTCTATTTAAAGGATAAATAGATTGTTCCACAATAAGACTCAATATGACAAGTCTGTTATGTCGCATGCAGTCAGAAGAATTTTGCTTTAAGTCCCCCCATATAGAGGAAGTTAAAATGCCCAAACGTATCCTGTTTGTATTGACCAGCCATGACCGTAAAGGTCAAGCCGAGAGTAAAGATGCCGCACCCAGTGGTTTCTATCTTTCTGAGGTGTCTCACCCCTACGATGTACTCACAAAAGAAGGATATGAAATTGATTTCGTGAGTCCCAAGGGAGGCAAGACACATGTTGACGGTTTAGACCTCAGCGATCCGGTTAACGCCTCCTTTTGGAATAATGATTCCTTACGCGAGGCAACTAAAACCACATTAAAACCCTCGCAGATTGATCCTGACGTCTATGACGCCGTCTACTA
Source organism: Serratia bockelmannii (assembly GCF_051803255.1). NCBI lineage: Bacteria > Pseudomonadati > Pseudomonadota > Gammaproteobacteria > Enterobacterales > Yersiniaceae > Serratia > Serratia bockelmannii. The sequence goes on from NZ_CP196512.1 coordinate 3,306,091, forward strand.
TGCAGGAGGGCATGCGACGATGTGGGATCTCCCTGACAATATAGAGTTGGCGGGTGTTTCATCACGAATTTATGAAAAGGGTGGCGTTGTCGCTGCGGTTTGTCATGGCCCCGCCGGATTGGTGAATATTCGGCTTTCCGATAATGAATATCTGGTTGCGGGCAAAAAGGTGTCAGCTTTTACCAACGATGAAGAACGTGCTGTAGGGTTGTACGACATTGTTCCATTCTTACTTGAAGACACGCTGAAGCAAAGAGGTGCTGAGCATCTTGCAGCCGCAAATTTTCAGCCACAGGTGATTGTCAGCGAGAGATTAGTGACCGGACAGAATCCCGCTTCCGCAAAAGGAGTCGCTGAGGCAATGCTGCCTTTGTTGGCTTCTATTGAAAATAGAAGAGCCTGAGTTATGAAAGAACGCATGCCTTTTGTTATATATGTCTTTGCACTCTGCGCTTTTGCTTTGGGATTCACTGAATTTGTCACGATCGGCTTAGTTTCCAGGATATCAGCTGATCTAAACGTCAGTGTCAGTCATGTAGGTACAGCGGTGACAGCCTACGCCCTCGGTGCCGTAATTGGTGCTCCGGGATTAACTGCGTTGGCAACACGATGGCCTCGTAAAAGATTATTACTTGTTGCTATGGGCCTGTTTACAGTTGGCAATGGTATCGTCGGTGCGTCTGAGTCCCTAACGCCTATGTTGATTGCACGATTTGCTTCCGGTTTAGGGCACGGAGTGTTTCTTGCTGTTGCTTCAAGTGTGGCAACCCAACTGGCTGGGCGACATCGTGCTGGCGCCGCTGTTTCGGTCGTTTTTGGCGGTCTTACAATTGCGTTGGCATTAGGCGTACCACTTGGTACCTACATCGGTAGTCTGTTGAGTTGGCAGTCTATATTCATGGCAGTAACGGCAAGTGGAGCGATCGGTTTCATTGGATTGGCAATGCTGATGCCCACGGATCAAAATGATCCCTCCTTGCAAGCAAATGCCATGGACGGTTTAAAAGCCATGTTCAACCCACTACTGCTTGCGGGAGCAGGAATTACAGTTTTGGCCTATGCAGGATCTTTTGCCCTGTATACGTATATTTCCCCGATTCTACTTCAGGTAACGCATGTAGACGAGCGTACGAGTAGTTTGCTTATGTTGGTCTACGGCGTGATGGCCGCTATCGGGAATGTCTGGGGTGGTCGCCTGACTGACAAGCAAGGTGCAGATCGTGCCGTGATGACAATTCTTATTGGTCTGGCGATCGTCCTCTTTGCTATGTGGTTCTCTGTCTCATCCTTAATGTTAATGGCACTGTTTATTGGGTTGCTTGGAGCATTGACATACGCAGCGGTCCCCTCAATGCAAGCAAGAGTGATAGGGCTATCTCACATACATGCACCTGAAGCTCCAGCTGTGGCAGCAGGACTGAATATTGCCGGTTTTAACGGAGGAATTGCATTAGGGTCGCTATTGGGGGGGGTAGCACTGAATGTTACTGGTCTTACAAGCCCTACTTGGGTTGGAGGCGGAGTAGTAATCGTTGGTATTTTATGGATGTTATTACAAATAAATTCTAATAAAAGACGCACCACCTCCGATTACTCCTGATAGTACACATAGCATTTAAAATGGCTCAGTGAACACCAAATCACTGAGCCATTTTATTTTACCTCTTTGAAAAATGTCACAACAAAACATAGGTTATTTTTTATTTTATAAAATCAGCCCATATCATTCTGATCTATTTCATATCAATCAGAATTTTAAACATCTTTCAAAAACACAGCGAAATTCATCAGCAATATCATTGTGTGAAAGGAGATGTATTATGTCAGACAATCCAACTTGCCTAAACATTAGAGATGGAATTCCAGACTGGATAACTATAAGGGAGGCGGTAAGACTTCTCAATGCATTGAATGGGTGTAAAATAAGAAAAAGTGATTTTTATCGATTTGCTCTGCAAGGGAAAATTCGGTTTTCAATATATTTTCAATCCCCAGTAATATTGAGGAAAATTAAATCACGAAATCATAAATTAAAGCTAAGACCAATAAAAAATTCGTCAACGATGAAATCATTCATGCCTACCGAAAGTTCCTTTGTCAACGAGAACAATTTAACTTTCAGTACTGAAGGAAGATATATCCACCCTGTACAAAGAGTCATTGACACAACATTACTCGGCTATGAATATGTCCTTATACAGCGTTTACTTGCACATTCATTAAAGATACCATCACCTGTAACAGGAGCAAAGTCGAATAATTATGGTATTACCGTCTGTTTATTGGGGGAATCGTTTCAACTTTTCGAAAAGATGACATGGCATGAAAGAATCGAACGACACGTAAAAAGGCTACCTAAAGATATTTCATCAGATGATTACGAAGATATAATACTAAACGCTACAAAGAAAGATTCGCATAAATATTATTTTCCTATGCATGAATTACCGAGTGATGCCTGCTTTGTCCTCAGAAAAAGTGAACTTGATAAGTTGATCAACAAACCGATCGAAAAAGAAATACTTCAACCGTCTCCAACTCGGATATCCACCCCTCTATCACGCCTCTTCTGGCTTGCCTGCAAAAATAATGAAACTATCAGTCCGTTAATCATGCAACCGTATAAATTATTGTCCATTTTTGAACAATGGGCATCTGAGGAAGGCATTACTGATCGATTCAGTGGCGACACGCTGAAGACAGCGCTTGAGCGCGGCTCGCCCTCTTCCATATCGGCACAAAAGTAAGATGATGTCCCTTTGCAGTGTAAGTCCGTATTAAGGATTGTATTTTCCGTAATACGGACTCATCAGCTTTCGCCACACCACGACTTTGTGTTGTCGTGTGTTCTCCCGGCTAGCGCTATATCTGCCACAGGAGAATACCGTGACATCTCATCAGTTATTACGTCTGAAACAGGTTGAGGAAAAAACGGGCCTGAAGCGCTCTCAAATCTATCTGTATATGAAAGACGGCACCTTCCCCCGCTCAATCAAGATTGGCCCGGCCAGTGTCGCCTGGCTCGAATCGGAAATTGACGAATGGATCAATATTAAATTAGTCCGCCGCTCAATAGGCTGAAGGGAGAAAATACCATGATTATCCCATCACTTAATTACGCCGTATTAACCGATGCCCTGCATGCATTGAAGGAGGGCAACATTCGTTACTGTGAATCGCTAGGATTCACTTTCGACGAAATGAATGCCCTCAACCAATTATCACTAGACGAGCTGTTTATCATCAGTCGGGAGTCTGCGCAGTTTTTGGCTGTGACGGTTCATCACGACGCATTACACCTGCTTCTGGCGAAATCCCGTGAGGAGGTTCTGCAGCAGCAACGTATCAACCACGCTATCCGGCTGGGTGGGTCAATTGCGCTACTCAACAAGTATTTTGGCCTCACCTCCAACGAAGTTTGCCTTCGCCGCCGCTTACTGGGCGTCCGTGTGCCTTATGGCCGGACGCCAGAGCCGGACGAAGAGACGGATGCGGCCATCTGGCGGCAATGGCAACAATGCCGGGTGGCCAACCTGGAATCGACCGATGCGTTGGCCGCCATGATGCAGGTAACGCAAACCCTGCTGCCGAAAGTCGAAGGGTTGTCACTGACCATCGTCTGGAAGCGTATCGCACTTTGCGAACAGGAGGCGTCAGACCGGAGGGCCGCCCATGCCAGATGAGATTGACCGCGATCAGGAATTTAATGAGCAACGACTGGAGGATATGATTGAACAGAGTCGTTTTAAGCCAGGGTCTACGCCATCATTATTCCATTGTCGTGTATGCGGTAAGCCCATTCCTGAAAAGCGACGGCAGGCACTTCCGGGCATAACCACCTGCACGGAATGTCAGGAAAAACTTGAACGCCGAAGACGTTAATAATGGTCACAGAGACATGCAGGAATATTTCCCCTGCATGTCTCTATCATTAACTATAAATCCACAGTCGTCTTTATTATATATTTCACTTCCTTTTATTTACCCCAAAGCTTATCCGCTTCTACCGCTAATTTATCTCTCTCATTTTAAATTTGAATTTATCGTTTATATACCGCCCCGGATATCTGATCCTGAAAGCGTCATTACATAATAGTTACCCGTATTGACGTAAATTTGCCTGAATCAGGCGTTGCTCTTTAAAAATAAGGTTCGGGCTGTCACGAAACCACAATTCAGGGTGCCGCTGAATGTTCTCGCTGACCCGTTAAAACCGGAATGCAGAATTGGGATGTGACATTTCTTTAACTCATCCTTGTTTTTAGTAGAGGAGGCCACATGCGAAAACCCATTTATCAGGTATTTGTCACCCATGAAAGTCAGCCCGACCCGCAGGGTGAAAAAAACACCTGGTGGACGAAAGTCGGCGTGGCTTTTGCCCATCACGGTAAACCCGGCCTGAACGTGGTACTGACACCCGGCATTGCCGTTTCCGGCAAGTTAGTGCTCCTTGAGCCCAGGGATGACGGCGACGCGACACAGGATACTCAGCCCATTTAACCGACCTTCCCTCTTTTCCCGGCCCTGTGCCGTCTGATGGCGGTACGCGTTGCCCGGTTTACCATTCCGAGGCCACCATGCTTTCCACCACCGTATTTCTGGCGGCGGCCATGCAGTGCGCCGCCAGCGTTCACCCGTCGACGGCACTTGATGTGGCGCGGGTCGAATCCGGTTTGAATCCGTATGCCATCGCTGAAATTCTGCCCGGTGGCAAAGGCGTGACTTCACATTTCCCCACAAGCAAGGATGAGGCCGTCAGTCTAACCGGACGGCTGGCGGCACAGGGCCGACGTTATTCGGTCGGGCTGATGCAAATCACCAGCACCAATTTCCGTCATTACCGCGTGAGTGCCCGTGACCTTCTTAACCCCTGTACCAACCTGTCCGTTTTTGAGCGCATCCTCACCGACTGCTACCGCCGCGGCGGTTCCCTCAAGCGTGCGCTCAGTTGCTACTACTCAGGAAATTTCACGACCGGCCAACAGCCGGAATCCGCGTTTAACCACACCAGCTACATCCAGCGCATCGGCTACGCCGTGCCGTCGACGCAGGAAGACCGGCAGCGACCTCCCGCCGAAAAGCTCATGCCGGAAATCCATTACCCCACCGCCGTCATGCGTGGCGAGCTTACCGATAACGCCACGCCAGTACTGGCATCCCTGCGCTACCCCAATGCCGTGATACGCGGCGCGTTACCCATTCCCGGCCCCTAGGAGGAACAATGATGAAAAGAAAAGAGTATGACTGGCCCGTCCTCTCTTCCTTGTTAATGGCAAGCCCGGTGCTGGCAGCAGACAGCGGATTTAATAAAGCCAATGAGACGCTGAGTAACACTTCCACAGGCCTGCTCGGACTGGCCGCCGTCACCATCACGCTTGCCACCATGTGGGTAGGATACAAAGTCTTGTTTGACGGCAAGAGCCTCCATGACGTGCGCAACGTCATCATTGGCGCCATCCTTATCGTCGGTGCGTCAGGTTTCGGTGCCTACTGGGCGTCATAAGGAGGTAACGATGGCTACGCTGAACAAAGCGCTGACGCGGCCTGCCGCCATAGCCGGCATTCCCCTCGTGCCGTTCGTGATGGTCAGCGGGGCCATCGTCCTGCTGGCGGTCTATGTCAGCTATTACCTGATATTACTGCTTATTCCGGCCTGGCTGGAGATGAAGGCAAAGGCCAGAACCGATATTCACTATTTCGGCCTGCTCTGGCTGGCCTTTAAAACCCGTGGCCGTTTTGGCACCAATAAACATTTTGGTGCCAATGCCCTGCTGGCAAACCGCTATGACGCTGTCGACGTCTCGGAGTTTATTGAAAAGATGAAGTTAAACGAGCGCGTTACGCTGGATAAATACATTCCGTATTCCTCCCATATTCACCCGCACGTCATCAGAAACCGCCAGGGTGATTTGGTTGCCAGCTGGGAGCTGGAGGGCACCGTTTTTGAATGCGAGGACGAACATCACCTGACGTTAATGGCGTCGCATCTCAATAACGTTATTCGTGCGTATGAAGGCCTGCCGGTTACTTTTTATCTTCACCGTATCCGGGAAAAGTACCACGATGTCTTTGACGCGAATTCAGGCATTCCCTTTTCTGATGAAGTGACCCGGCTGTATTACCAGCCGATCAGCGAAAAACCGTTCTGGCGGCACCGGCTGTTTTTCACCGTCTGCTACGCGCCCTTCTCTCCGCTGGAGAAAAAGGCCATGAAGGCGCAGAGTTCCGGCAAACGCAAAGCGGCGCTGGATGAGGCTCTGAAAGTGATGCTGGAACACCGGGATGCGCTGGCATCGGCGCTGTCCCGCTATACGGCAACGCAGCTGGGGATGTATGAAGACAACGGGCGGGTGTATTCCACCCAGATTTCCTTGTATCACCGCCTGCTCACCGGCCAGTGGCAAAAGGTGGCGGTCACGCGTGCGCCGTTTTATGAAACATTAAGTACGCCGGATGTCTTTTTTACCACCGACACTGCCGAGTGCCAGACGGTCGGCGGCTCCCGTTTTTTCCGCAGTCTGGAAATCAAAGATTACTCGCCTGAAACCGCGACCGGCCTGCTGGACGCGCTGCTGTATGCCGAAAGTGAGTATGTGCTGACACAGTCCTTCACCTGCATGGCCCGCGATGAGGCGCAGAAGCATATTCGTCTGGCGGAAAAGCGCCTGAGTTCGGCGGATGACGACGCCATTTCGCAGCGGGAAGAGCTGATTGTCCTGCGCGACCTGCTCCAGTCCGGGCATGTCTCCTGCGGGAAATACCACTTTTCCCTGCTGGTATCTTCAGACAGCCCCGAGCAGGTGGTGAAGGATGCCAACGCGCTGGCGCAGCCTTTCGCCGACCTCGGCATCATGACAACGCTGTCCACGCTGTCGCTGCCCGCCGCGTATCTGGCGCAACTGCCGGGGGTGTATACGCTGCGCCCCCGTCTGGTGGCCGTCAGCAGCCAGAACTTTGCCGACCTGGCGAGCCTGCACAATTTTCATCCTCACAAACGAAACGGCAATCCCTGGGGCGATGCCATCGCCATCCTCAAATCCCCCGGCGGCGGCGGGTATTATCTGAACCTGCATGACAGCCAGAGCGGACGGGATGACTTCAACGAAAAAACGCCGGGTACTACGGCGATTATCGGTAAAACCGGCTCAGGGAAAACGATGCTGATGACCATGATGCAGCAACTGATGCAGAAGTACCGCAATCCGGCGACGTTCTCTGAATCAGCCCCTCTTAAGCAACTGACTACCGTGTATTTCGACAAGGACCGGGCGGCGGAGATGGCGATACGTCAGATGGGCGGACGCTACTTCCGTATTCGCACCGGTGTGCCTACCGGGTTCAATCCTTTTGCGCTGGCCCCAACCCGGCGGAATATCAGCTTTATCAAACGGCTGGTGCGCATGCTGTGCCGCCGCAACGGCAAGCCGCTCGATCCGCGCGATGAGGAGCGGATCAGTGCCGCCGTAGATACCATTATGCTCGACTACCCGCCGGAATACCGCAAGTTCGGTATCACCCGGCTGCTGGAAGTCCTGCCGGAGCCGCCCACTACCGACGCCCGCCTCAACGGGCTACGTATTCGCCTTAAACAGTGGGCGCAGGGCGGCGAGTTCGGCTGGGTATTCGACAATGAGGAGGACACCTTCAACATCAGCAACATTGATAACGTGGGTATCGACGGTACGGAATTTCTCGATGATGACGATATTCGCGGCCCCATCACATTTTATCTGCTTTACCGCGTCACCGGCCTGCTGGATGGTCGCCGGCTGGTGATGTTCATGGACGAGTTCTGGAAATGGCTGGCCGATGTCGAATTTTCCCGCTTCTCGCTCAATATGCTGAAGGTGATCCGCAAGCTGAACGGCATCTTCGTCCCCGCCACCCAGTCACCTGACGAAATCGTCAAACACCCTATTGCTCCGGCGATTATCGAGCAGTGCGGCACGCAGATTTTTCTCGCCAACCCGAAGGCCAGCCGGGAGGATTACGTGGAAAAGATGAAAGTGCCTGAAAGCGTGTACGACATCGTCAGAAACCTCGATCCGGGTGAGCGCTACATGGTGGTTCTGAAAACGCCGTTACGCGCAGGTGAAACCCGGCCTTTTATGGCGATGGCGAAAATGGATTTATCGGGCCTCGGGAAACTCACCAAAATGCTGAGCGGCAGCGAAGACAACCTGAAACTGTTCGACACCCTGTATCAGGAAGGAATGCAGCCTGATGACTGGAAAGCCGCCTTCCTTGAACAAGCCCTGTAATATTCACGACGGAGGTAATGAAAATGCGGTTCAGAAAACTCATACTGGCATTATCGTTGTTTATTTCCACCCAGGCGATGAGCGCCGGAATACCGGTATTCGACGCCGTACAGAATACCGAATCCATGAATCAGTGGATCCAGAAACTCCAGCAGTGGCAGGAAACCGTTACCCATTACAGAAGTGAACTTGATGCCTACAAGCAGCAATTAGCCACGGCAACGGGCGTGCGGGACGTTCAGGCATTTCTCCGCGAGGCCAAAAGTCTGAGAACCGATATTGATAATCTTCGTCAAAACGGTATTTCACTGGATGACCTGCTGAGCAACCAAAACGGGTCATATTCGTCTGAACTAAATAGCTTGTATAACAAATATAAATCGTTCGATACCTGTAACCCCTCCAGCGCTTCACAACGCTATCTGGACAGCTGCAAACAGATGATCCTGAATCAGGCTGTAGCGATAGAAAATACGTCCGAGGTTGAAAACAAGATCGCGGGCACGCTCGGCGATATATCAGATTTATCGGACCGTATTGCTAATGCGCAGGATACGAAAGAGTCACAGGACCTGGCTAACGCCATCGCAGCCAAAAGCGTACAATTGAATGCGCTGACCAGCCAGTGGGAAATGTCAGTCAAACAGGCAGAGCAACGTTCCACTATGCTGACTCAGCAGCGGCAAAAGGCTTTCAATGAGCAGCAACTCGCCGCGCCTGTTCCTGATTTTAATGATTGAGAGGGCAAACATGAAAACATCAATTTTGTTGATTCCAATTATTTCAGGATTCTTATTACTGACAGGATGTGATAACCCGAAATCAACGCAATGGTATAAAGAACACCAGGATGAAATGAATATCCGATATAAGACGTGCGAATCATCCGGTGATGATTCCATGGATTGTAAAAACGCACGTGAGGCACGATTTGAACTCCGTCAGGGGAATGCAAAGGTTCCCGATTTAAATTAACGAGGTGACCTATGTCAGGTGGTATGTTTGTTGGAATGAACAACACTATCACTGGCGGTTTAAATGCCGTATTACAGGGACAAACTTCCGTGTACGGCAATATGATCAGTGTTATCGCCGTCAGTTCATTTACATTATTTATCACTTATCGTGGGTATCAGACTCTGGCAGGAAAACTTCAAACCCCGATAGAAGATGTCGTATGGGATGTCGGACGAATGTTGTTGATCATGACGTTCGTTTTAAATCTTGGCAGTTGGCTGGATTTAGCCATCTCAGCCATTAATGGATTAAAAGATGGTGTCAGCGGCGACGATAATGTCTGGGCATTGCTCGATACCGTATGGGAAAAAGCACAGGCAATCGGACAAAAACTTTATCAAAATGATGATTCCAACTATGTAAAACTTAACGGAGGGATTGCTGAAATTCTGGTCTGGGGAGGCGCTATTGTTACCCTGCTATTCTGCTCGACCGTTAATCTTTTAGCCGAAATCACAATAGTATTAATGACCACTACCGCGCCGATTTTTATTTTCTGCCTGCTATATAGATTCCTAACCTCCATGTTCAATAACTGGTTGAAAACTATATTTACCGTTATTCTGACGATTATGTTTTCAGCATTATCAATCAGGATAGTGATTAATTATCTGAACGAAATATTGGATAAGGCGGTCAATTTCGCGGATAACGCCAATATCATCACGCTCGGCGTTCAGTGCTGTGTCGCCGGTGTTATTTCAGGCGTCATCATCTACTTCTCAGCAAAAGTTGCCAGCGCATTAGGCGGTGCCGCCGTGCAGGCCGTGTTACAGGGTGCAGCCATGAGCGGACTGCGCGGGCTGGCGAGCAAATCTGCCGACGTCGCCAGACCCGGCATAAAGGCCGGGGGCCGACTGACCGCCAAAGGTGGCATGGTAGCAGCCGCGACAACCGGCAGGTTCATTGCCGCAGGGGCAGGCAAAGCGGTGAACGCCTGGCAGAAACGTGCCACCGCCATCGAAAGCATGAAACGCCAGAATCAGCAGCGTCACCGTTAATCCTCCCGACCGCTAATCTCTCCCCCCGTCACGCCGTGGCCTCTGCCAGCGGTGCGGCTTTCCTGCATTTATCCGATAAGAGGCTTCCATGAAATTCAGCATCTTGCTTCTGATGCTGTGCGCGCTTACGGGCTGCGCGCAGCATCAGGGCAACCTCCCGCCGGTGTCCGGCGATCCCCAGCCGGTTAATTCCCCCGCCATCATTCAGGAGCAGACTCACCATGTCTGATATTCAGCGCATCATTAATGTCTCGCGCTCTTTTGAATCCATTCTGCTGGAAAAGGAAGAGCGTTCCCGCAAAACTGCCTGGCGGGTGGCCGCTGCCGGGCTGATTCTGGCTGCACTGGCAATTACGGCCATTCTTATTCTGCTGCCGCTGAAAACCACTGACATTGAATTGTGGTCGGTGGATAAACAGACCGGTCGTTATGAGTATATGACCCGCCTTAAAGAGAGGGATATTGCGTCTGAAAAAGCGCTGGCGCATTCACTGGCCGCACACTATGCCAGACTCCGCGAAGGGTATAATTATTTCTCCCTTCAGCGTGATTACGACGACGTACAATTATTTAACAGCGACAGCGTGAACCGGGATTATCTTGACGGGTTTAACGGCGACCAGGCACCGGACGTTGTTTTTAATAAAGCCGAATATGTTGTCTATATCGACATTATTTCCAATGTGCACGCGCCTGCCACCGGGCAGGATAACCTGGCAACCTTGCGTATCAAGCGTACCCTTCGCCGTATTTCTGATAATTCAGTGAAAACGGACTTCTGGAATATCCGACTCACTTACCGTTATGTCCCGCATCAGCAACTGACGGACAGTCAGCGTGAAGTGAACCCGCTGGGCTTTATCGTCACCAGCTACCAGCGCGATAAAGAACTGAGGAGCGAATGATGCTGAAAAACATCCTGCTCCTGACGGGCTTACTGGCATCATGCGCGGCATGGAGTGCCGCCACCCCGCTTGGCAGCGGCTATGACAGCCGGATGCAGAACGTATCGTATAACAGCCAGAACGCCACCGTGGTGAATACCCGCCCTGGCTACGTCACCACACTGCTGTTTGACGACGATGAAGCTGTGATTGATGCGCAAGCGGGTTTTCCCAAAGGCTGGACGGTGACGAAGAGTGATAACCGGGTAGGCGTCAGCCCGAACCCCATCACCCAGCCGGTGACGGACGCCAGCGGCAACAACATCAGCCAGGTGTTCCTGCCCACGGCAAAGGACTGGAAGACCAACCTCTTCGTGGTGACCTCAAAGCGTGATTACAGCCTGGAACTGAACGTGCTGGACCACGATTCCCCCGCGCAGGCGTTCGTTATCCGTTACCACTATCCGGCCGAGGCTCGCCAGCAATCCGCCGCCGCCAGCGCCGCACGTCAGACGCAGCAGCGTGAAAGACAGGAGAAGCAGCAGATAGCGGCAGCATTCGGAGAGGCCAGCACGCCACGCAACTGGCGCTACACCAAACGGGTCGCCGCCGGTTCGGCCTCCATCGCACCGGATTTTGCCTGGGACGATGGCCGCTTCACCTGGCTCGGATTCTCGCATCTCAGAACCCTGCCTTCCGTTTTCCGGGTGGTTAACGGACGGGAGCAGGCGGTCACGCCCAGGACGGTTAAACAGGGTAACTACATCGTGATGGTGGTTCCGGCATCACCACAACTGGTGCTGCGTTACGGCACTTCGGTGGTGGGGATCGAAAACGACGGATTCGGGCGCATCCCGATAACCCGCCGCGACACCGTTTCACCGTCCGTTACGCTGGAGGCCAAATGACTGACAAACATGTCCCGGACGAACCGGAAAAAACCACCGCAGAGCGGGAAGCGGAAGCCCGCGAACGCGCCCGTGCGGCAATGGCGTATCAGGAGCCGGAGCAGAAAACACCGCCCGGCCAGCCGGAAGTGACCCGTTTTCGTAAGGCATCCGGTCGCCGCACGCTGATCGTCAGCCTGTTGAGTCTGGCGCTGGTGATCGCCCTGGCATCCGGCGGCGATCGTCTTTTCAGTGCATTCAAAGGGGGTAATGAGAAAGAAGCCGACACCGCGCCGCAACCCTCCGCCGGGAAGACGCTGCATGAGCGTCAAAATCTGGGCATGGACAGTAACCCGTTTGGCCTGTTCGGGCCACACACACAGGACGGAACAGACCCTGTCAGCCAGACCGTTACTCCCGCACCAACGCAGCCACCGGCCCCACCCGCCCTGAACAAGGCAGCCGCGCTGGCTGACGGGGTGAACAACGCCCGAACAATGCCGGGCGATACTGCACGCAAGTCCCCGGGTGAAACGCGCAGCCACGCAGAAACATCCGACAGTGGGTCATCATCCACGACGTACACATCCTGCCCGTCAGTACTGACCAGGGGAAAGGATGGCAGCCTTCGCTGCACGGATACTGCCGCGCCGGAAACGGCTAACAACGACAATCCGGGCGTCGCCCGGGTCACCGGCGTCAGACGGCTGGGCCTCGATCCTGATCTCTATATCCCGGTGGACCGCTATATCCCGTGTTCGATGATGTGGCGCTTCGTGTCCGATGTCGGGGGGCATATTTCCTGCCTGGTCAGTGAAGATGTTTACAGCGCCAGCAACCATGTGACGCTGATCCCGGCGGGAACGGTCGCCCGTGGCATCTACCGCACCGGGGCGCTGCAACACGGACGCAGCCGGATGTTTGTGCTGTGGACGGAGCTGCGTACGCCTGAGCCCGGCAGCCTGCAAATCCCGCTAACTGATACGCAGGCCAGCGGCCCGCTCGGCGAGGCGGGGATCTCAGGTTGGATCGACGACCATTTCTGGGAGCGCTTCGGCAATGCCCTGATGCTCAGTACCGTGCAGGACGTGGCTGCTGCGGCGTCGGATGCTCCCCGGGGAAAGACCGCAATACCGACTACACCGAAAACACCCGCGCCGCCACGGCGGAAATGGCGAAAACGACGCTGGACAACAGCATCAATATCCCGCCCACCCTGTACCTGAATCAGGGTGATGTCATCGGCATCATGACCGGCACCGATATTGATTTCTCATCCGTCTGGCAGCTACGACTGAAAAAGAGGTGGTATGAACGCTGAAAACCTGTCGCTGGATTTTATGAAAAACCAGCTGTTTGGTGATTTTATTGCGCAGGACGGCCTGACGGAAATTGCCGTTAACCGGCCGGGTGAACTGCATACCAAAATCCGGGGGAAATGGCGAAGACATGAAGCCCCGATTACGCTGCGCCAGTGTTACGCCTTTGCCAGAGCGCTGGCGTCCTGGCAGGAAGATAATATCGACGACACCTCGCCGATCCTTTCCGCCACGCTTGAATCAGGCGAGCGAATTCAGGCCATTATTCCCCCGGCCTGTGAGCGTAATACCGTGTCTATTACGCTGCGCAAGCCCGCATTTGGGCAGAAAACGCATCAGTCATGGATTGATGCGGGATTTTATAACCGGGTAAGCGGTAAGGAGCGAACGGAAGGCAAAGATGTTGAATTGACCCGCTACTATCAAGGTGGGGATATTTCCCGCTTTATGGAAAAAGCGGTGGAATACGGCAAGACGATTTTTATCGTCGGTGAAACCGGCTCCGGTAAAACCACCTATATGAAAACGCTGCTGCACTCTATTCCCCGGCACCTCAGGCTGACCACCATCGAGGATAATCCCGAAATCCGGTTTTATCACCACACCAACTATGTCCATCTCTTTTATCCGGCAGACGCCGGGGATAATGCCATTGTCACGCCCGGCAGACTGATACGCGCTAATTATCGTATGAACCCTGACCGGATATTACTGGCTGAAATTCGCGGACAAGAAGCCTGGGATGCGCTGAAAATCGTCGGTTCCGGGCATGAGGGATTGATGACCTCCCTGCATGCGGGCAGCCCGGAAGAATGTATTGAAGGGTTAATTGACCGCTGCTATGAAAACCCCGACTGCCGGAACATGCCTTTCGACGTGCTGTTACGCAAGGTGCTTAAGAGCGTTGATGTGATAGTCAGCATTGATATTCACGGTGACATACGCCGTATGAGTGATGTTTATTTTAAACCCCTTCATCTCAATGGCATGAGAGGTGTATTCAGCAAAGGGCTCAAGTAAATAACTTATCGAATTACGCAACCCTCGTTTAAATATGAAGGTGACCGAAATGAAAAAAGTAATATCCTCCGCATTATTACTCAGCGCTATGGCGTCATATTCAACCTCCGTCATGGCCGCTGACGCCTGTGAAGTGGTGCTATGCATGTACGGTAAAGCCACCGGGAACGGCGGCGGCAATGAATGCCATTCGGCCGAACGTGCATTCTTTAATATCGTGAAAAAGAACAAGCACGGTTTTCTGCAGGACCATACTGCCGATGCCAGAAAATCGTTCTTACTTGAGTGTGATTCGGCAGACCCGGCAATTATCAGCCAGATTATCAGTAAATTTGGCCGCATGCGTGGTTAATTAACGGAGGTTATCTTTATGACCAAACCGGGTTTTATTCAGCATCCCTGGACACATCAGCGCGGGGATTCCATGCGCGCAGCCCGTGTTATTGAGCACATTGAAAATGAGGCAATGCACGGATGCGGCCTTTATTATGAAATTTATCACTACCGGGTTATATGCCGGTTATTGCAATTACTACAAACGCTGAACGGCACCGACAGAATAACGCTGACCGAGGAAGCTAACCTACGTGGATTTACGCTGGATGAAACCAGCATTAAAGAAAGTCGTCAGTGTTATTCAGACGTCATCAGAGAAATCCACGAGAGCCAATATTAACCCTTGCTATTATTTTATTCTCAGCTCTCAAACGACAGCGGAATATTTCAGCCGAATCAGGCTTAAGGCGTGGCGGTTTTCCGGTTTTTACGGCCCCACATTTTTCGCGGATTAAGGAGTGAAGAAATGCGGGCCGTAAAAATGAGGCAGCGGACAGAATTATTTTCGCGGGTTAAGGAGCGAAAATAGTTCAGGCACCGCGCCTCACCGGCAAACAGCCGCGCCCACGCGGGTTTTGCCGGCCGGGGGGAGCCGAATAAATTTCGCCGCCCCAGCGAGCGAAAAGCTGTCGCCCACGACAGCGCTTTATTTGGGGGGCACAGCCCCGCACACCGTCGCGGCTAAGTCTCCGGCCAAAAGCCGGTAGCGTGGCGCGACCACCCTCTTTAAAGGTCAGCTTCCCTTTTATTCCCGCTGCGAGGAACGAGCAAAGGGAAGAAAAAGGCGAAAGCGACCGTCTTAAAGGGGGTGGTCGCGCGTAGCGAGCGACGGTGTGCCGCCGTTGACGTTGGGGGTTTTGGCGCGGCGTCCAGCCGCGACATTACCCCCATGCGACATATCATAAGGGCGTCCAGCCCGCATGAACTGGCGCACGCCGTTTAAGGCAGGGAAGCATGCTTTCCTGCATATGGCCGCAACGCGGCCACCTTCTTCGTCCCTGACGTTCGCCCCGCCTTTTCGCCCGACACCGTGGGGCGAACTGATGGGGCGATGTCATGGGGCGAACTGCTGACGAAGGAGGCATCGTGATTTTGAATAAGCTGGCCGTTTCACTGTCGCCGATAGTGAATGGCGCGCTGAGCTTCATGGCTTTTATGCAACAGCACCAGCTGATGCTGGCGCTGTTATCGGGGCTGACGATGCCGTTTTTCGCGTCGATGAAAAGCGATGAACGGCAAAAAGCCCCGTTGTGGCAAAAGCTGATTATGGCTTTTTCCATGTTGTGTTTTCTCTCTGGCACACTGGCCCCGATAGTTATCGGATCCTTCCAGTGGCTGTATAAGACCAGACTCACCAGTGATAATACGGTACTGGCCTGGTCAGTACGGATTGCTTTCACTGTAACCGGAATTATTTTTCATATTATGCTTCGCAGGGTATTCACGCCGGAACTGGACAAAATAAAGAAACATCTTGTTAAAAAAACCACCCTTGAACGCGAATTGCGCACCGATGTCCGCACCGTAAAGTCCCTGCTGCCGGAAACACTGCATTATGATCCGCTGGATTATATTGACCTGAATAAAGGCATTTTTATTGGCATGGACAGGGAGAACGAACCAATGTATATCCCATTAAAAGACTGGCAGAAACAACACGCGGATATTATCGGTACCACAGGGGCCGGCAAAGGGGTAGCCGCCGGCATATTACTTTATCAAAGTATTCTGGCCGGTGAAGGTGTGTTTGTTATGGACCCCAAGGATGATGAATGGGCTCCACACCTTTACCGGAAAGCCTGCGAGGATGCAGGAAAACCCTTTGCCTTAATTGATCTGCGAAAACAGCAATACCAGCTAAACCTGATTGAAGATATTACGCCAGATGAACTGGAAGAATTGTTCGTTGCAGGTTTCAGTCTGGCGGAAAAAGGTCAGGAATCTGACTTTTATCGGATCGACGACCGGAAAGCCGCCCGTATGGCCGCACAATTTGTCAGCGATAATCCATCGACAACAATCCGGGATGTTTATAACGGTGATTACGTTCAGGGTATTGCCGAAAAAATCAAAGCATTTTTTGGCAAGATAGAGGAACTGGCATTACTCAATGCCATTAATTCACCGGAGGGTTTTTCACTCAAAAAAATATTTGATGAAGGTGGCTGCTGTTATGTTATCGGCTCCATGCGAAACAGCAAAATTATTACCACACAGCGCATGCTACTGGTACGTCTGTACCAGTTAGCAGAAAGGCGCGACCGTGTAACAGACGTACCCCGCCCCATTGCTGTTTATCTTTCCGAACTGAAATACCATTTATCCAGGCCAGCGCTGGAAGGTTTAGGCGCTGCTCGGGATAAAGGCATGCATATTATTATGGATCATCAGTCCATTGCCGATTTAAAAGACTGCCCGGCAGATTTGAAAGGCGACGCCGTTGTCGGTGCGGTCGTTGAAAATGCCAAATTCAAACTGGTTTATCGGGTTATGGACCCGGATACGGCGGACTGGGTGGCCAGAATGTCAGGCACGATTCTGGTGGATGATGAACTTCGTAAGGCTAAAACGGATAATATGCTGACGGAGACCATCGACAGTGAGCGCACAATCCGCCAGGCCGAACGTTTCTTTATTGACAGCAATATGATCCTGAACCTGCCCGATTTTGTCAGCTTTATCTTTACGACAAAAACGCTACCTTCTGCCTCCTTGATTTCACCGATAAAGGTCAGAAAGCGTCAGCTAAAAATCTTCTGGGTTTCCCCTGATATTGCCGCATCGGCGGCACCGGTGAAAATCGCACTGGATTTTGACGAGGATGATAAACCATCCATACAGGATGTAATGACAACGCACCCGGATCTTTTCTTCAACGAAATCGAAGTCAAACCGGCAGAGCCCCAACCTGATGAGCAAGAACACCTGTCCCCGCTGGATTTTTAAGGAGCGGTTATGCTGATTTCGACATATCAAGAGCGCCAGACACGCAACAGAGAAAAAATAAAACAACTGCTGAACTTCCTGAAAGAAGAAACCTACAGTGATTTTAAAACGCTGATGCTGTTATTTGGTTTCCGGGATCATAAGTCGCTTTATTCGCTACTGGCAAAAACAGAGCGAATGGGGTTAATACAGAAGCATGTGCTTGAATCACGAACAATGAAGATTTCATTATGGGGGATCACCAGTGACGGGCTGGCGGTGGTGTTAACCCCGGATGATAAAATCTTTCCTGCGCGGTTCGAACCATCAAAAATGACCGGCTGGACGCTGGAGCACCATCTTGATAATCAGGCCGCCAGACTTATTCTGGAGAAGAAAGGCGCTTCGGGATGGATTAACGGCGACCGGGCCACCTTTATCAGCCAGTATCAGGTGAAACATCGCCCGGACGGGTTATTAACCCTGCCTGACGGAAACGTTATTGCCATTGAAACCGAGCGCCGCCTGAAAACCCGATCCCGTTACCAGTCTATTATCGCCAGCCACCTGCTGGCCCGTACACGCAAGCACTGGATTTATGTTTTTTATGTCATGCCTGACCCACAGAAAAAACGGGCACTTGAACTACTGTTTGACAGCATCAAACATGTCATCATCAACCATCAGCACGTCCCGCTGGAAGAACGTCACCGCCGGGTGTTTCGCATTTATACCCTTGATGAACTGAAACGCCTGTCACTAGGCAGCTATACGTAAGCTTTTACTCAGGCCATCGAGATGGCCTCACCGGACTGGCGGCGATACCGCCAGGTCGAAATAATTTTTATTCCACTGCGAGGCGCAGACTGTTCGGTACTCGCTGTGCTGCGTTCCGCCTCAATCTGCGCCTTGCAGCGTTACCGGTTAAAAACCATGTAACCGCATTCCCTTGCGGTTGCCTGATCCCGGTCTCAGAGTTTATCCAGCAGGTAACGATGTGCTTTAGAGGCTGCGCTCGCCGCTTTGAAAATATAACGCTTGTCGTTTTTCAACGCTTTCAGCCATGAAGCAATGTAGCTTTCATGTTGTACCTCTCCCTCAATGCCAAGATCAGCCATCAAAAAGGCACTTCCCAGCTCCGCGACAAGTTCTTCCTCTGCATAATCCGCACTGCCAAACTTCCCTTTCATTTCACGGTTCAAACGTTTTTTGCCCCCACTCCAGTGGACAAGCTCATGCAGACCGGTAGCATAGAAGTTAGCCGCATCAGCGAATAGATGGCGCTCCGGTAACCAGACTTCATCAGTTGATGGGCTGAAAAAGGCGTTTTGTCCTTTCTCAATGATGTTTGCGCCGCTCTTCCTGAACAGGTTTTCAGCCTCGGGCAACGAGTCAAAGGTTGCTTCCGGGCTGACCGTTTCAGTTGTCAGGGGCAGGCCGTCGATTTGCTGAACGTTGAACACGGTGAAAGTTTTCAGCATCGGGATTTGTTCAACGTCTCCGGCGTCGTTTTCCTTCTCCAGCGTAGTGTAGAAAATAGCTGTTGTGCCATGCTCACCCTTGCGAACCTGTCCACCTGCAGTCTGTGCCTGTTTGTAGGTCATCCAGCGTGAATCGCTGAAACCCTGCTTAGATGCGCTGCACCACAGCAACATGATGTTCATGCCACTATAAGCCACACCAGTGGCGTAATTGGAAGGCAAACCAGACATGCCATCTACACGCTGCCACGGGCAGGACCACGGTTTTACTCCGGCTTCCAGCGCTGCAATGATGTTGTCAGTAACAGTCTGGTAAATGTCGGTTCTGGTTTTAGAAAATTTCGTTTTTGAGGAGCCTGACGGGTCCAGCGGGGATACGCTGGTCGCCGCTGCGGTGTTAGGGGCGCTTGTCCGGGTGGTATGCAGGGAAATCGTCATCGTTTTTTCTCCGTCAGTGTGTGATTTTCGTCTTCGTATCGCCTGACGGTTCGCTTTCCCGACATCGTTCTGTCCTGCAAGGGCGCAGCATGCGTGCCATTTACCCTTGCGGGACGGGTTGTGTTGGGAAACGATTAACAGGAAGCCGATAGAGGAACGAAAAGCGCACAGGAAAAAAACTGCCCCTGCATAGCCGGGCGTAGCGCCCCTTACTTCGCAGTGGCGAAAAGTAGATTGGTGGTGTTGAGTCTGGGGCCTGCACTGACAGGGACTTCATGTAGGTGTTAGCATGCTTTCCTGCCGGCCGAGACGATCCTGCTAACCGGGGGCGGTTTGTTCTTAAATAGTCTCGTTCCGGCATCAATTACTGCCTGTTCCGGGCTGTCTCTGTATTGAACGCAGAGTACAGTCAGTAATCCACCACCACTCTAATCCGGCGGGACAGATTTCTTAAGCAACCCACAACGTTGTAACTGGGGCACCCGGGAGTAGCGAGAGGCCACAGCTTGCTACGCAGCGGTGACTATGGTTTTGGAGCATCGTCAGTTGTGCTTCTGGTACATATAAGAGACAGTCTTACTCGCTAGCGACTCGCGCCGCCTCCACTTAAGTAATAAGTCTAAAGTTTCGTAATTATCTTATTGCCAGATTGACCAAACCCATAACATGAGTAACATTTGTAAATGTTCATACAAACGCAGTGCCTATGCAACTGAGGGCGGTAGCGTGGGTCGAGGTCTCACTTGCTAAGTGGGAAGCCAATTGGCTATCACGTTCGAGCCTGTTCTTAGAGGCAAGAGATTGAAACGTGCTATCCGGTTAGTCCAGATCATAGCTGGACCAAATTCTGGATTAGGCCCAATAAACTATATCAACTAGAAAGATGTTTTTTATAGCATGAGGTTTTGTTTATGCACGTCATTTACGGAGAAACTATTAACGATGTAATAATGAAACTCCTAGAAAAAGTGCTTAATGAAGGAGTTCGTATTTCAACAAGGAATGGGGATGCTATAACTATTTATGATGTTAGTATGATCTTACGAAACCCTAGATCAAGGCATTTAAGTTTAGCGGGTCGAAAAAATAATATATTTTCCACATTTGCTGAAGCTATATGGGTTTTTGCTGGCGACAACAGAATTAAACCATATCTAAATTTTTTTTTACCAAGAGCACCTAAATACTCAGATGATGGTGTCATTTGGCGAGCAGCTTATGGGGAAAGACTATACGCTCACGGGCAACTTGAAAATGTCGTGCAACAATTCAAAAAAGAAGGAATATTTACAAGAAGAGCAGTCATTAGCTTATACATGCCTGACAGAGATACGAATGAAAGCCTCATAAAAGTATACAACATAGAACATAGTGTCGATATTCCTTGTAATAACTTAATTCATTTCTTTATCACTCCTGACAAAAATTTAAACATTAAAATAGTTCAAAGAAGCGGCGATCTAATATTTGGAGTGAGCAATATAAATCTTTTCGAGTTTAGTTTACTTCAAGAGATAGTACTTTCAATATTACAGAGGGAAGTTGATAGCGAGATTAAACTGGGATACTTACATCAGTCAGTAACAAATCTTCATATATATGATGATAGAGTAGGACAAGCCAATGAAATATACGAAAGAAAAGAAGAACAAATGACAGATTTGATAAACGATGATGAAATATCATTCCCTCCATCGTTACAAAATATAAAATCATTATTCTGTGATATAGTTTCGTTCCTTGAAAGAATAATAACAGAAAATGAACATAAAATAGACACAATAGATATGGAAACCGAAAATCTAAAAAAAATATTTATTAAACACTTTGTAGAAACTGAAAGGAATTTACTTTGGGGATATGCAGAAGCAGCTCTATCATATGTTTTCCAGGAAAGATTCAACCAACCAATAGTGTTAAAAACTAAGTTAAGCAATGATTTCAATCTAAGCGTAACTTCTAATTATTTTAATAATTCTAATAAGGACAGTCTATGAAAATTGCATTCATGGGCATATCGGGTAGTGGAAAAGACTTTCTTGCCAATTATCTGATATCCAACTATGGATTTATTAGATTATCATTTAGCGATCAACTCAAAAAATTGGCCAATTACATTTATCCTTGGATGGAAAAGGATTACCCCCCTGAAAATAAAATGTTACCACTCAATATAACCTTACCTACCGGCGACTTTATCAGCCATTCACCAAGAGATATATGGCTGAGCTTAGACAGCCTAAGGAAAATTGAAGAAAAAATATTTATTAGAATGCTATCAGAAGAGTTGAAAATTTTAGAAAAAAATGGAGGGATGAATAAAAATATAATAATTACTGACATAAGATCAAATGAAGAATTAGCATGGTGTAAGAACAATCAGTTCACTATAGTACATATAGAACGGGAAAATAACAATTATAAAAAATACGAAATCGACAAGTATGTCACTGAGAATAAAACAAAATCAGAATATCATTTTGACAACAATGTGAACGGAATTGATAGTTTTAAACATTTCTTCGAAAAGGTATTATTAAGTGAACAGTAAAAACGATCAACTTTTTTGTAATGTCAGAGAAATGAAAATTAAAACCGCTAAACCTATCTTGAATGAAGCTGTTATCAGGGAATGGTTTTATCATCAACGAGAGAGGACATCCATATATTACAAGAAAGAGATACTTAACCTTCCGCCATATTGGACAGACGACAAAATATTGAGAAACTATAAATTTGTAAATACTAAAAGAACATGGGACAAAGAAACCAAATGGTTATTGAAAAATATAACAAACAACAATAAATTAACTTATGAAAATAAAATACTCAATTCATTTTTGTTTAGAGTAATAAATAAAAGCGATACATTAAATGAACTTGATGCGCCCTTTGATTTCACAAAAATGACTATTCGCGACATCAATGAAAAGATCAGAGAAAAGACAATAAATATATCATTAAAAAAACCAGGCTACGTATTTTTTAGTGCAGCCTATATTTTAGGAGGTCCGAAGTTTAACTTCGGAAAATACTTAAAAAATATAGAAGGAATACCGGAAAATGATATGGTAATTAGAATGATAAAATTTGTTTATTATAACCAAGATAAAATCGTTAATGGTGTAAAATCATCAGGAAATCAGTTCGAAGTTTTTGAACATTTAAAATCATTCTCAGGGATTGGGGATTTTCTAGCATATCAAATTTTCATAGATCTGACATACATACCCAACTTTCCGTTTACAGAATTGAACTTTGTTATTTCAGGTCCTGGTTGTGAAAGAGGAATTAATTGGATTTTTTCTAATAGAGATGGAATGAATAGCGAAGAGTGTTTATTCTGGTTCACTATAAACCAAAATAACATCGCTGAAAAGTATAGTGAAAATTGGAACATGGATGAAATATTCCATTTCCTGCCTAAAGAAGAAAGAGTTTACACTTTAATGGACATGGAAAATAGTGGTGCATGCGAGATAGATAAAAGATGCCGAACTAAATTTAACAATAAAAGGCCTAAACAAAAATATCATTATCAAAGCAATAATATAGAATTATTTTATAATTAGCAAATTACAAAGGATTTAAAAATGGTTAAAGAAATTAAGAAAAATGTTTTTGTTAGCCATCATCATAAAGACGACGCGAGTGTTGATGGAGTTTCTCGTTTAGCTGCAGCAAAAGGTTATCATTTACGCAATAGTTCTATTAGAATGAAACCTGAAAACCAGCGACGAGTTGAGGAAAAAAAACTTAGTGACCGAACGATTGCACGTTTACTTAGAATGAAAATGAGGTGGGCTAGTCAAGTTATAGTTGTTATCGGGAAAGAGACACATACTAGACCTTGGGTAAACTGGGAAATTCAAGTAGCTCATCAACTTGGAAAACCAATCATAGGTGTATATGAAAATGGGTTAAAAGGCGATGTAAAACTACCAGAGAATCTCGAAAAGTATGCAACCTCTATAGTGGCCTGGAGAAGTGATGCCATTATCAACGCACTAGAAGGTAAAACTTCCTTTGAAAAACCTGATGGTACGGATCGTGATAAAGTTCAAGGTGGAAATGTCGTATGCTAATTGATCCCAACTCACACCTTTATGTTTATGCAATAACGAGAGACTTTGGTTTTGCACCTAATCCATTTCATGGAAGTTGTACCTTGGCAACATGCAAACCTGGAATTAGAAAGTCGGCTAAAGTGGGTGATTGGATACTCGGAGTTGGTGGAGCCAATTTAAAATCAGCTAAAAAAAAATGTATCCTATTAATGAAAGTTTCAGAAAAAATTAGTTTCAATGGTTATTGGGAGGATACCAGGTTCTCTCTCAAAAAGCCTGCTAGAAATGGTAGTCATGTACAAATTCTGGGCGATAATATCTACCATCAAAATGAAAACAATGAATGGATACAAGAAGATTCTCATCATAGCAATGCTGATGGTTCATTTAACATGACAAATCTTGAACGAGATACTAGCTCCAATAACGTGTTGATTTCAGATCATTTTTATTATTTCGGTAATAAAGCGATTGAAGTAGACTTAGACTCAATTGAATATCACAGAATTAGAAACTATAAAAAAATCCCTTTAAATTCGACTATACCAGCCATTGATCTTATAAAAAAAATAGAATTTGATTTTCGTAGTGATAAAAACTCAGTTATATCTGACCCATGTAATTTTTCTGATTTCTATAAACGTGTAGATCAGGGAACTGGAGAACTTTACTAATAAATACATATATTATTTTCTGCATATTGTTTAGAGCAGGTGTGAAATGATTCTGGTAGACTGTCGTAATTTTCCCTTATCTCTCGAACTTGCTAATTTGAAGGAATATCAGGTCTAGAATGAGCAAAACGTTACAATTTTTCCTCGTGTTTCCTAAAGTATCTATTGTCCAATGCGTAGTTATCCGTTTTGTTAAAGAGAAAAAGCGTCTTACCCAAGACTTCGATTGAACTAATTTTATAAATTGTTCTTGTTACTTCGAATACAACAAAATCAAATGTTTTTTCGAATGCGTAAGTTTTAAAAAAAATAAAATTTTAATTTTTAAAAATGGAGATTTTTATGAAACTTGAAAAACTAATCTTAAAGAACTTTCGTGGCTATCATGGAGAACATAGCATTGACATTAACTCACTAACTGCATTAGTTGGTCGTAATGATGTTGGTAAAACAACTATCTTAGACGCACTTGGTGTCTTCTTTGAACATAAACTATGTAAATATGATGCTACCGATAAATGTGTCGATAGCGTGGAAAATGAAGACGTGTCAATTGGATGTATCTTTTCAGGAGCTGATATACCTATAGTTTTGGATGCCACATCTATAACTAACCTTAAAGAAGAATATTTATTAAATAGTAATGGAAAGCTAGAAATATATAGAGTATTTGCAAAAGGTAAGGGATCTGGCAGCGTTCAAGCTAAATGTATGGCTCCCTCAGCAAAAGGCGCGAAATCTTTACTTGCTAAAAAAAATGATGAACTTAAAGTAATTGCCGAATCTATTGGTGTTGATGGAGCTGATAAAAGGTCCAATGTTAGTTTAAGACAAGAAATTTACAGGAAAATTGGAGATTTAAAGCTCAAAGAAATCTTCGTTAAATTAAATGCTGAGGAGGGCAAGGTTATTTGTGAAAAAATATATGACAAACTCCCTCACTTTGCATTATTCCGCGCAGACAGGCCTAGTACCGATGAAGAATCAGAAGTACAGGATCCTATGAAGTCAGCGGTTCAAACAGCATTGCAGAAGATTGACATTCAACTTGAATCCATTAAAGAAAGCGTAAAAGAACATGCAGTTGAAGTGGCTGAAAACACAATTAAACATTTACATGATATATCTCCTAATCTTGCTGCCGGGTTAGTCCCAAAGTTTAAAGTGGAACCTAAGTGGGAAAATATTTTCAAGCTAACATTGGAAGATGATAGAGGAATAGCTATCAATAAACGTGGTAGTGGTGTTAGACGTTTAGTCCTGATTAGTTTTTTTAAAGCGGAAGCAGAAAGATTGCAAAAAGAATTCCCAGATAAAGGAGTTATTTATGCAATTGAAGAACCTGAAACATCTCAACACCCATCTAATCAAAGACTTCTTATTGATGCATTTCAAGAATTAGCAAATGCTGATAAATGCCAAGTATTGATTACCACCCACGTCCCTGCACTTGTGGAAAAGATACCTACAGAATCTCTACGCCATATAACCCGAACACTCGATGATGGTTTAGAGGTTAAAAATGGTAATGATGATGTGCTAAAGAACATAGCGAATGATCTTGGCGTATACCCTGATAGTAGGGCATCTGTTCTTGTATGCGTTGAAGGCCCTAATGATATAAACTTTTTAAAGAATATCGGTAAAATTTATCTCGACCAAGGTGTTCCAAATGTTCCTGATATGATAAATGATCCGCGTATAGTTTTCATTCCAATGGGGGGACATACTCTTAAAGATTGGGTTAATAATAATTACTTAAAAATTCTAAATAAACCTGAGATTCACATCTATGATAGAGATGTTGCCATCCCTCCTCAGTATGAAAAAGAATGTAAGTCAGTAAATGCTAGAAATGATGGTTCCATAGCATTCATGACTGAAAAAAGGGAAATGGAAAATTATTTACATCCTGATGCTATTCAGGCGGTGTTTGGTGTAAAAATAACCATAGATGATACGACAGATGTATCAACAGAGGTATCTGCTTTAACACGTTATAATGAAAGTAAAGCGAAGAAGAAGATAAATAAATTTGCTACAGCAAAAATGAGTTATCAAATGCTCACTGCAAGTGATGCAAAAGGCGAGACATTAACTTGGTTTAATGCTATATATGCGAAATTATAACATTTTGGAGCCGCAAGCACGGCTCTTTCTTCATATTATATATGATTGCTCTGTATATCGTCATCGTCTCACAACGTTTTCCTTGCACTTCGGCTCTGCTGCTACTTATACAAATTAAAAGGCTACTATGTGTACGGGCTTTTGCACAGACCGACATATCAGATTAGGTTTAGCTCAGTACCGCAAGAGTGCCAAAGCAAGTCTAAGCTAATACATATAATGATAATGGAATTTAAGTATTTTTTCAGCAACGTTTTACTAATCGGAAAAGTCCTCTCAAAATCATGGCGATAGCTTGGTCCACATGCGGAGTCTGTGCTAGCACAGTATTTTCTTCCTCAGTGAGTCCGTTATTAAGATCCTGGAAAGAGAAACCAGAAAATTCTTCCCGACCTCTCCAGTTGCGTTTCTGCATTCCGTCAGATGCCACAATATTCAGAGACTCGGTGATATCTTTTGCACATCCACCAAAGCCCCCCATAATGAAAAGGGGTTGTTTAGCGCGAAGTGATAATATAGCCTCTTCTGCTATACCAGGCATTGCCCCCTTATACTTATCTACCTGCCCGCCAAGAATAATACGGGCATGTGTGTCTTGTAACATAGCATGTCGCATTGCTGTCAAACCTTTTTCCCAATCTTCATCAGAAGGAATAGTTGCTATGTAATGGGCTCGTTCTGCCATTGGCAACGACTCGCCATCCCGATTGAATAAAACAAGCCTTGCCATTCCTTTCAGGTCCGCACTGAGCCTTTCCAAGTCACTGGAATCTTTTTGCATATGCACCGGCCATGCCAGATAGTTCAATATACTGGAACGTTCATCCCCCTCATCCGCATCTCTTCTATGGCGTGCTACTAACTCAAATAACAGTTCAGTAAAACCGTTAGCACGTAAATCTCCTCCATAAACAATCCGGGCTCCCAAGGCTAATAAATGACGCGCAATTTCTGTCATCGCGTCATATAAATGCTGTTGACTTAACCCCAATACAGGCATATCTGAGCTATCTGATGTAGATATTGCAATAACATGCTGACTAAGCATTTCACGATAAGTCATGATGTTCCCTCTGCCAGCCATTCGGTAAAACTTCTAAGCCTGATACCGGGTTTAACTTCTTCAAATAAGCGCTCCTCTTCCGAACTTAAGGGTGGGTCGGGATATACAATTGTAGGCTGCCCGATACCGTGGAACTTTAAGCCAGCAAGTGAGATTAACTCCGGCGCACGCGGAACAAACTGCACTGCACTTTGTTCGGTATTAACCAATTGTATACGACAGCGCCACAGAAAATCTTTCAGAACCTCATCAAGCAGTCGTGCAATAATGATATTAATTCGTTCAGCCTGCTGTGGATCCATTCTCACTATGGGGACATTTCCCATATAAGGAAATCCCCTTTCATCCAATTCGCTAATACAGTTGGCAACAACTAAAGGTACACTATTACGTTTAGCTTCTATAATCTCTCGGCGACACCATTCACGCGAAGAATAAGAGTCGGTATGTATAGCAACAACTGCGCTTTGCGCCAGCTGTTTCAATAGCACCTGATGAAACCGAAGCCCGGCAGGGATATCATGGACATCAAAGAATGAACTTAACCCATGTCCACTATGTAATTGCTCACGTATCAAATGAGCAATCCGCTCTCCATCTTTATCATGTTTAGAATGGCTAAGGAATATCTGAACTTTCTTGAGATAATTAAGCAACTCATCTTCATCTTTTTCTGGTTGTTTCAGATGTTCCAGGTAATGGCGCAGCATCCTGCAAAATTCGTATGTAAGCTCACTAATCAATCGTATATGAAGGTTTGCAGTATCGTTGCTCCCATCCTGTATCCATTGGTCCCAGCGTAATGCCTGCTCTTCCAGTCCCAGATTCAATCCTTCTCCATCAATAGCAATGGGGAAAAGATGTGTACCTAGTCCAGCTATTTCCGACTGCGTGGATAGCTCCCGAAGGTAAGTCCCCCATTCAGGATCATTTGCCATACATGATTCTGCAAGTATGAGGACTGCGGTGGTCTCTGATTCTGAAAAATTGATCGGCAGCGGCTTCCCCGTTTTAGGTAGAGGCTCAGAACGAAAAATAACACTTAAACCGGTTCCTCCAGCAACATTCTGATAGAGTTCCCGACGAAAGTGTCCACGCAATATTTCGGCCAGTCCAGCACCACCGGCGAAATCCGGGTGCCAAATGATATAAACAACCAGAAATGGTTTTGCCAAATTCGTCTCAAGCATATTATGCATTCCTTAAGCGGCGTTCACGAGTGTTTCTTATCAGAGTATTACTACGACAATTGGCTTGTTCGATATATTCCCTACACGATGAAATGCTAGCTGTAAAATCAGCCCAACTTACCCACAGCGCATATCCAGAATCAATATTATCACTGAGTCGAGCGGGCACAGTCACTTGTCCATAAGAATTTGATAACAATGTTGGCAACTGGACACCAATAAGTCCATGTTGTTTATCAAGCGTCGATTTAATTTCCCAGTCAATATATTTTCTTCCCCATGATTCATTACCGACCAAGACAATGGAACATGAAGTCCCTGCGATATAATACTCACGAATACGTCGCATGACATAGTCAATATCGTCACTGTCAACTCGACGATCAAGAGAATTATCCGTTACAGCCTCATATTCATCATGAAATTTTCTTGAGAATTCATCATAGTAATATTGGTCACCATCATGGTGGTAGCTTAAAAAAACTTTTCTTTTAATTATTTTGGTATTATACATATCTGTTACCTTAATTTTATCTTGGCGTAAAAATCATCTCATCACCATAGTAAATTAGTTCTTATAGCAGGAACATCAGCGGGATTTTTCTTTGCTGCAGGTTCCATAATATTTCTTTTATCAAATGCCTGGTTAATATAAAATTCACTATTCCCTATAAAATCTGAATACTTAACCAGGGAGCAATAAACATCCATATCATCATAGTGGGGGACGAGTTTTGAAAAACTATGATTTTTTTTAATTAACCAAGGGAGATAATGTTCATAACCCCAATCAATGGTTCTAATTCCAATCCCGCAATTGCAAGAGGTATCACTACACACACCCGAGCTAAACACGCTCGAATATATTTCATCTCGAATTACCCCGATTAATCCACCAGGATTCTCCCCCCATAAAGATGCTTGAATTTCTGAGTTAACAAAAGGTCTGCTGGCAGTTTCTGTACCTATGAGTACTACTGTTACGGTAGAGTCACCAAGATAGTCCTCCCGAATTTTCCGCATAATGTAATCTTCACTGACATTAGTGCTGATATCCCCGTCACTGACGGACTTGTCAATAAATGACGCACCAGCAAATGCTTCAATGATTCCGTTCTTCAAATCCTGTTCGTTTGCATGATGATAACTCAGAAAAGTTTTATGCATTACTCATCCCACTTAGCAATATCGATGTTAAATACAACACTAACTTCCTCACAGAAGAATTTATTAATGCATTCAAAATCAGCCATCAACTGGCTGAAATGATAATAATGAGTCTGGATTACTCCAATCGGTGTTAAATGATAAATCAAAGAAACATTTTCACCGTTAGAATCTTTATCCCTCGTCAATACAATATCGTTTGTTGAGATGTACTTATGCCAACGCCTGTAATTATTCTGATGTTTGGTAAGCAGTTGATTCAGTTTTTTTAGCATTTTATTAGATATACCATACAACTCCATATCTCTTTTCCGCTTAACATCCAGCACTCTTATTTCAACACGAATAAAATTATAGATATCATATAAAGAGTTAAAAACCTCTTCAAATGAATCAAAATGTGGATCAATTTTGAACACACTTCTTTTAGTATCAAGTAAATTGCGAACAGATCTTTTATATAGCAAGTCAGAACTATCAAATAAAACATTTAACCCACCGAAAGTTAATTTTTCTAACTTTAATGAGTATTTTTTCTCTAAAATACCGAAAAACAAAAATATAGTAATCAATGATAATATTAGAATTGAAAGGAGCGCTTTTACAAAATCAAAATTTGATATGATATTTTTGATAAACCACCATTGTGAGGCCGGTAAAAAAGAGAAGTACCCCATCAAAATAATTACCATCAAAATAATTCCGAATAGTAACAATCCCCTAACCATAAGCGAATCCTTATGAAACAATTTCAATCAAGTTGCATTTTTATCAACAGACATTGAAAATTTTATTCATAATTATCAATGAATTATAACCCAATAACGCAACTATTTGTTTATGCTCAGTGACCACTATACCCTGATTCGGATTTCTCCGAAATCCTTAAGGATACTAGTTTCACTTCTCTCAGCCAGACTAAAAATTTAGATATATCTGGTGAACTGCATTGGGGTTTTCTCTAGACAAAGCAGTGGATATCTTCATCAACCAGCTGTCTGTTGCGATCGTAGCAGATCACTAAAACATAATGCTCAGGCAGAGTACCGATTGTATCCTTATCCACCCCAATGGGCATTGCTTCTTCTTACAAGCGCATACATTTCTTAGAGGGGGTCATAATGGTGGTCTTGACAGAAAGAGTATTCAGGTTTAGCTTATTTATTAGCCAGTTACTGGCAAAGGCGATCCCAGTCAGAGGAGCCATATTTAGAGAAGCCCGCTCAGGGAAACCCGAGCGGGCTTTTTGCTATTCGGCACGGCGCGAGTCAGATATTTTCGGCGTTGCCGCCGTGCAAGTGGTGCCGAGTGCAGAACCCCAGGGCAAAGCAGAGAATAAAGACCAAAAAATACAGCACATCCGCCATAACCAGCACCGCATGTACGCCTAAGTGCGCCACAAATGGCCCGGTGACCACAAAGGTCAACATGGTGCCGACTGTTCCACTGGTCAGAATGAAATTCACCAGCTTGGGTGAGGAAACCCTCGTTTCGCACTGGGATATCACTCCCCGGGAGAATACCGACGCCTGCGGGCATTGTTAACTCAAGATACAAAAGCTGTCTGGAGATAGCGGGTCAAGATCACCTTCTGTATTAATGCCCAGAGCGAGGAATACGGCTTTGTTAATCACGCTGCCAGCCTGACGAACCCTCGCCACGATACAGTCAAGATAAACAATGGGATACAGTACATCAAGAGGCCTACTTTACCACTTTGTCACCTGTTCTTTAACTGCATCGGTGACTTTAGATATCAGCGTGGGAGACACGTCCGTATCGTACATTTCCTTGAACGTGGCGACGATTTCGCGGGAGGTCGTGCCTTTGGCGTAGAGGGACCAAATCTGGATGTCCATCTGCGTAATACGCGTCTGGTAACTGAGGTTCAAAGGTATTTTCACGGTCACGCGGGGTGCTCAGCTCGCTCTCGCCATCATCACTCAGCAGCGTTTTAACGAGTAGCCATTGCGGGTCTTTGAGCTTTTTGGGCGCGTTTTTCTCGTGTCCGAGGTGCTCGCTCACTTCTGCATTGAGCGCCGTTTCGACGGTAAGCTTTGTCAGCATCCGGAAAAACTGGTTTAGGTCGACTTCGGTTTTAAGGCCTTTGGCCAGTTCAGCAGCCAGCACTTTGAGTTTATTTTCATCCATAATTTGCCTGTCTCCGTTGTGGGAATGAACATATCAAAAACAGGCAGATACACAATTTAAATTACAGTCTCTATTCGCACGGTTTTGGCCGAGAAATTCTACGGCGACTGAGTGGTATTATATTTCATCTTCTTGCTCCACGCCTATACCCTTAGGTTTTACAGAGTAAATTTATCGCATAGCACATCCCCCCCTTTAATACTATATCCTTTGAGCATTCAAATATAGCCAATAAACGGATGAACTCGCTTTTGTCTGACGGGGTGAAAATAGCTTAAATATGAATTACCCGGTGTAGCCTCCATCGTTAAAGATGTACATAACCCTTTAACTGTCTCAAGCGTAATTTGCCATAGAAATATTGATCTCGCATTAGATATCCGAGTAATTTCCATTGATGCAACGACAAAGGGATCTTTCGATTTTTTTTGGTATGTAGACACCCAGCGATTAAGCCTTGTGTTTTTCAACTCGTCACTCAAAAGATCGTAGTCGAACGTAACATAGTATTCAGTTGGATAAGCATCCGAAAGCCCATCATACATAAACATCTGAACAATATTATATGCATAGCCATTGATCCGACTCGTTGCGTGTTTTCTCCATATTGGCATTTGCCTGCTAAGACCCCAGTCTTTTTCAATAAAACCAGCCAAATAAATAATCTTATTAGCAGACTGGAAATCAAGAATACCTTTATTGTTGGTCGTGATCCACGACTCAAGGCCATAAGGTCGTGGATAGGGGCAGCCGTTTTCCTGTAAAAATTCGTGACCTGATTCAGGGTGTAAAAGAGGTGGAATTGGTGATTGCCACATTGAGCGCCAGAGCAGCGTAGAAAAATTCAGAGGTGTCAGCTCAGCACGAGCAATGACTCTGCCAGCAACAGCACGGAGATGTTGTGCACTATATACTGCTAGAAGTTGATAACGTGGGTCAGATGTTAGCATAGCATAAATATCCATCACTACAGTCGTATAGTTACGATAATAGTACATGCTCTAAAATTACAATACCATAGTATATATTGTGTAACGTAACGACAGGTACCGATTCATGAACGCTCTGGCCTGTTTTCCGTTATCTTTGCAAAAACGGATGGCCTGTTGCCCAGGCTGGCAAAAGTTGCGATATATGGCAATACGTAGATATAATCATACAACATCAATGTGCTATGACATGGAGTGTTCACTTTGAAAAAATCAATGTTGTTCTGTTTGCCGATTATTTATTCATGCAATGTATATGCAAATGAAAACCTCTGCTCTGAAAAAACATCAGCCAACAACGCCTTTAACAATGCCATCTTGGCTCAAGAGTGGTCAGCTAAGAAAACGCCTAAAAAAATCAGCATGCGTATAACCAGCAAGGATGACTATATCTCGGCTGATTCCCAGGTAGAATTTGATGACTGCGGTACCCTGCTGCATTCACGCGCTAAAAAAACCGTCAGGTCACAAATTAACAAGAGTATTTTAGTGATCCAGTTCAGCAGCACGCTTGATAAAAACCATAACAACTGGGATTACAGCTCAACATTTAACATGTCTATGATTGAGAATGGCAATGCCCGCCATGAGCTGATGGCGCAAGAAATCAGCGGCACCGTGCTCACCGGTGACGGTGGCCGAATCGTCCGATCGGAAGAGGCATCCGACCTGCTCATCAAGCAAAAGCACCAGTCAAGCAAGGCGGTAACAACATTTTTAGCCGATGACGCCGGGAGGCTGTCCGAGGCAAAACGCGTTAGTACGCTGGGCAATGACAGTGGCAACACCGCCTATAGTTATGACGCTAAAAACCGTTTAACAAGAACACTATCAGGTACAACCACCGGAGATTTTACTTATGATAACGACGATAGAGAGTTAACCAGCAAAGAAGTGATGAAGTCCTTCACCACAGAAACGACCACGACCACCTGTAAAAGCTGGGATAAGTTTGGAAGATGCATTAATGCTCAGCAAAACATTTCAATTTTAATTAAAGACGTGAAGAAAAACCGGGATAACGTCTACAACCACGTTGCAGAAATAAAATATGACTATGTTTACTAGATTGTTATCGGGGGAATAATTTCCCCCGATAACATGCGGCATAGTTCAAGACGCAGAAACTATCCCGGCGGCGGCAAACCGTTCCCTCAAAAGCTGCGTTTCGCCACCAGATAGGCGCCCGCCACCAGCAGCAGGGCGCCCAACAGCGCCGGCAGATTCTCGCGCAGCGCCGCCGGGCCGGCGCGGTAGACGTCCACCAGCAGCCCCATGCACAGCTGGCTGGCGACCAAGATCGAGATGGTGGCCGCCGCGCCCAGTTTTTGGTAGCCCAGGATGCCGGCGAACACGAACAGCGATCCCAGCAGCCCCGGTAACAGCATCCACCACCTGGCGGCGCCGGTCACTTCCGCCACCGCGCCGAGGCCGTTTTTGGCCAGCAGCAACCCCACCAGCAGCAGCAAACCGACGCTGGAGTTGATCACCAGCGTGATAAGGATGGTCGAGACGCTTTCGGTAATGCGCACCATCAGCAGATTCTGCACCACCAGCCCCATTCCCGCCGCGATCAGCAGCAATAGCATATTCATCGCCCTGCCTCCCGGGATCAGCGCGCCGGCGGCTCCGCCCGCTCGTCGAGCGTCAGCTGCAGGAAAGTCAGATCCAGCCATTGGCCAAATTTGGCACCCACCTGCTCCATGCGCCCCACCTCGCGGAACCCGAGCGCCAGGTGCAGCTGAATGGAGGCCTGATTGCCGGATTCGATGCCGGCCACCATCACGTGCTTGCCGATCTCCCGCGCCCGTGCGATCAGGGCGATCAACAGCGCTTTGCCAATCCCTTCACCGCGATGCGCCTGATGGACATACACCGAGTGTTCTACGGTATGGCGATAGCCGTCCCAGGCGCGCCAGTCACCGAACGACGCGTAGCCGATCGCCTCGTCCGCGCCGTTCACCGCCACCAGCACCGGGTAGCCCGCCGCCTGCCGTTCGCCGATCCACGCCGCGCGATTGGCCGCATCCACCGTTTGTTCATTCCAGATGGCGGTGCTGTTCAACACCGCGTCGTTATAGATGGCGGCAATCGCCGCGCTATCGTTAAGCGTCGCATTTCGTATAATCATGGTTTACCCCGGCCAATTGTCCATTATAATACTACGATATGAATATTAAATTAGACAATCTAAATCAGCTGATCGGCGCACGCATTCGCATTGAACGCGAGGCGCGCCACTGGTCGCTGTCCGATCTGGCCGAGCAGGCGGGCGTTTCACGGGCGATGGTTCATAAGATCGAGCGCGGCGAGAGCAGCCCGACGGCGATGCTGCTGGCCAGGCTGGCGGGGGCGTTCGGCCTCAGCATGTCCAAGCTCATCGCCCGGGCGGAAACGCAGGAAGGCCGGCTGCTACGCCGAGAAGATCAACCGGTCTGGGTCGATCCGGAGAGCGGCTACGTGCGGCGCCACGTTTCGCCGCGCACCGATCTGCCGCTCGATCTGGTACGTATCGAACTGCCGGCCGGCGCGACGATCCCGATGCCGGCTTCGGTGTATGCCTTCAAGCGCCAGCTGATCTGGGTCTTATCCGGTGAGTTGGTCTTTGTGGAAGGTGACGCGCGCCATGACATGGCCGAGGGAGACTGCCTGGAGCTCGGCCCGCCGGCGGACTGCCGCTTTGAAAACCAGAGCGACCAACCGTGCGTGTATATGGTGGCGGTGCTGAGCGCCGCCTGACACCCCGCCCGCGCTAGCCCTGCGTCGGCCGGTTATAGCCGGCGCGGAAAAACTTCGCCGCCAGCCGGCTGTCGCCGCCGGAAAAGAACTCGCTCATCGGCTCACTGCCGAGGCCATAGGCGCGGCTCAGCTGCCCGGCCTCGAACGCCGCCCGGTTTTCGTCGCCGCAGCGCTGCGCCAAATGGTGCGCATAACCGAGCACAAAGCCGCGCTTGTAGTCGGAGCAAAAGCGCGACAGCTCCGTCTCCGGCTTCAGGCTCTCTGCCTTTAGCCCCGCCAACAGCCCTTTGCCAAAATGATCCCCCACGGTTTCCTCCTCATCACGCCATCGCTATATAACAAAATATACAGCGAATAAGCGAACGAGAACATACTCCCTAAGTTTTACTCGTCGCATAAAAAAGGCCCGCCAAGCGGGCCTGAGGGAAAGCGGACAATCACAGCGTGAAATTCAGCCCTTCGCTGACGGTCTTGCCCAGCGGCAGGCGGCCCGACGGCGCCTCTTTTTCCTGCAGGAAATCCGGCAGGCGGGCTTTGTCGCCCGGTTTGCCGATCGCCACCATGGCGTGCACCGCATAGTCGTCCGGCAGCTGCAACGCCGCTTTGATCTTGTCGTGGTGAATGCCGCTCATGCAGTGGGTCAGCCAGCCTTTCAGGTGCGCCTGATGCGCCAGGTTGGCCCAGGCGGCGCCGGTGTCGAACGCGTGGGTCGGGTTGTCCACCAGCCGCTCGCCGTTCAGGCTGGTGGTTTTGGAGACGATCACCACCAGCGCCGAGGCGTGCTGCGCCCAGCCGCGGTTGAAGTCGATCAGGAACTCCAGGTAGTTCTCCCAGCTGTCGGAGCCGTGCTTGCTGTAGGCAAAGCGCCACGGCTGAATGTTGTAGGCCGAAGGCGACCAGCGCGCCGCTTCAAAGAAGCTCAGCAGCGTTTGATCGTCGATGGCGTCGTTGGTCATCGCGCGCGGCGACCAGCGCTCGATAAATTGCGCGTCAATCGGGTAATCGGAGGTTCTTGGCTGGCTCATGATAGGTTCTCGCAGTGAAGTAAAAACAAAAGTTCGCTGATATTCCCACAGCTTAGGACGGTAAAACTTTTATTTCGTGCCATTGCCTTGCGGCAGTTCCTGCTGCAGCCAGGCGAGAAACGCCCTGACCGGCGGGTGCCGCTCGCGTCCCGGCGCGCACAACACGCTGTACGCGGCACCCGGAACGCGCACCTCCGGCCGGTACGCCACCAGCAGACCGTTGTCCACCATCTCGGACACCATCACCGAGCTGGCGAGCACCAACCCCTGCCCGGCCACCGCCGCCTGCAGGGCGTAATGTTCCTCGTGATAGCTGCGCATCGCCGCATGGCGCTGCCACCAGTCCACGCCGGCGGCCCGGCACCAGTCATGCCAACCGCTGTCGTACAGCGCAGAATCCCCCCACTTCACGGTGATCAGCACCGGATTTTCCGGTTCGGCGGCAGCCAGCCCCGGCGCGGCGTAAACGCCAAAGCTCTCCTCCAGCCGCGCCGTCT
Source organism: Serratia bockelmannii (assembly GCF_051803255.1). Taxonomy (NCBI): domain Bacteria; kingdom Pseudomonadati; phylum Pseudomonadota; class Gammaproteobacteria; order Enterobacterales; family Yersiniaceae; genus Serratia; species Serratia bockelmannii. Next base: position 3,343,352 of record NZ_CP196512.1, read on the forward strand.
GATGCAGCGAGGGATAGTGTGCGCGACTGTAACGCACCGCCACATCCACGCTGGCGTCCTGCTGCAGATCGATCACCTCGGCGCAGGCCTCCAGGCGCACCAGATAGTGCGGGTACGCCTGGTAGAAACGCCCCAGGCGCGGCACCAACCACAGCGCCGCGAACGAGTGCGTCACCGAGACGCACAGCGAGCCGCTGCTGGGCTGCGGCCGCAGGCCTTCGAGCGTGGCGGCGATGTCCAGCAGCGCGCCGTGCACCCCGGCGAACAGCGTTTCTCCCTTCGCCGTCAGCCGCACGCCGCGCGGCACTCGCTCGAACAGCGCAAACCCCAACTGCTGCTCCAGCGCTTTGATCTGGTGCGAGATCGCCGTCGGCGTCACCGCCAGCTCGGCCGCCGCCAGCTTGAAGCTGCGCAGGCGAGCGGCGGATTCAAAGGTGCGTAATGCGTTGACGGGCAGCGTGGCGAACATGGCGAAATCCCTCTAGGTGAGTTGAATTCATCCTGGCAGAAAAGCCGTCATTTGTCGCCTGCCGTCACTTGTTTCTAAAGTAGGGTTGAATTCACTTCATACCGAGGAACATGACATGAATACAACTCATCAATCCAAACGTCTGGTTGTGCTGGTCGGCAGCCCGCGCCGTGACGGCAACAGCGCCACGCTGGCGCAGGCGATCCTGGTGGGCGCCGCCGAAGCCGGCACCGTCGCCAGCCTGCATTTTCTCGATGATTACCTGAGCGGTTTTCTGAGCGATGAACGCCATACGCCGCCGTCGGCCGATCGCTACGCCGAGCTGTTCCTGGAGCACTTCCTGCCGGCCGACGGCGCGGTATTTTGCACGCCGATTTACTGGTACGGCATGTCGGCGCAAACCAAGGCCTTTTTCGATCGCTCGTTCAGCTTCTATTCCAACGCCTGCCCTCAGGCGGAACAGGTGCACCAACGCATGAGCGGCAAACGCATCGGGCTGGCGGTGGCGTCGGAAGAAACTTATCCTGGCGCGGCGCTGGGCATCGTGCATCAGATCCAGGAGTTCAGCCGTTACACCCATTCCGCCTTCGTCGGGCTGGTGCACGGCGCCGGCAACCAGCGCGGTGAGATCGCCCGCGATCCGCGCAACCCGCTGCAGGCCGCCCGCGAGTTGGGGCGCGAGTTCTTCACCCGCCCCTACTCGGATTATCAGATGGACAGCCCGCGCAGCACGCAGGTTTGGACGGAATAGCCTCGGCCTCAACCGCCACTGCCGATTTGCCAGATAAAGGTCGGCGTATGGCGGTTAATTTCCCAGTCACCGATATTGCGCGCCTTGTAGATCACCGGATTATGTGAAGAGAGCGTGCGCGCATTGCGCCAGTGGCGATCCAACGCCTTGCCGGTACGGGTATCTGAAGCGCCGAGCGCATTGAACAATTCACCGGCGGCGCGCTGCACCCACTCCCCGGCGATGACCTGCGCCCTGGCGGCGTCCAGCTCCGCCGTCACGTTAAGCGCCTGCAGCAGCGCTTCATCGCCGGATCGATGCGCCTCGTAAGCCTGCTGCAGCGAGGAAGTCGCTTTTAGCACCGTCGCCTCAACCGCATAGGCCCAGGCGCTGATTTGCCCCACCACCTGCTGGATCTGCACGTCGTCCTTCACCCAACCGGCGTTGCCGTGGCTATAGATCCTTTTACGTTGCCTCACGCCCTCGCCGACGTCTCGCAGCACCGCGCGGCCGATCCCCGCCAGCGTCGCCAGCAACACATGCTGATAGAACGCAGTTTGGTAACGGAAGCGCTCGGCAAAGGCGTAGACGTGCGCCTGCTCGACCTGCGCATCAATAAAACGCGTGGTGCCGCTGCCGGTAGTGCGTTGGCCAAATCCGTCCCAGTCGTCGTCGCGCTCTACGCCCGGCTGGGTGACGTTCACCAAAGCGATCACCGGGCCGCCGTTGTCGCTACGCTCGGCATACACGTCGATCCAATCGGCAAACAGACTGCCGGTGCTGTAAAATTTCTCGCCGTTGAGCGACCAGCCGTCGGCCTGTGGCGTTACCCGGGTATTGACCTGCCCCAGCTTCACGCCGCCGATCTCGGTCCAACCGCTGCCGACCAGCTCGCCGTCGAGAAAGCGTTCGAACCAGCGATCGCGCTCCGGGCCGTCCGGCGCGTTCAGCCGATCTTCCACGAAGGCGAAATGCGCCCGCAGCGCCTGCGGCAGGTTAGAGTCCGCCTCCGCCAGTTCGGCCAGCAGTTCGAACAGCTGCGGCAACGAAGCGCCGTCGCCGCCCTTTTCACGCGGGAGGCGCACCCTGCCGAACCCCGCCTCTTTCAGCCAACGGATCGGTTCATGCGGCAGCGTGCGCGACAGCTCTCGCTCCACCGCCCCGGCGGCGATTTCGGCGAAGATCGGCCGAAAACGCGCGGCCAGCTGTGCGTAGTCTGCTCCGGTGGATAACAGGTGTTGCGTCATGTCAGTGTCCTCTGTGGTTAAGCGCGATCGGCCAGATCGTCGATATCGTGCGCCGTCGGTTCAAAGCGAATGATCAGCAGGAAGACGATGGGGATCGCCGCCGCCAGTGAAACAATCCAAAACATGTCGGTGCCGAAGCGCGCCTGCAAAATCGGCAGAATAAACAGCGCCAGCGCGCTGCCGATACCGGACAGCGAACGGCCGAAACCGACGCCGGTGGCGCGGATCGCCGTCGGGTAAGAGAGCGCCGGATAAATCATCATCTGCGCGCCTGGGCCGAATCCTTCGGCGAACAGCCATAGGCCCAACATCAGGATCGCCAGCCCAACGCCGAACGCCGCCTGCGGATGTCCGATCAACGCCAGGGCAATCAGCGCGATAAACTGCAGCGCAAATCCGGCGATCGCCACCTGGCGCGACGGATACTTCCATGCCAGACGCATGCCGAGCAGGCCACCGGTAAAGGCGAACAGCACGTTCAGCCCGAGCGAAGCGGAGATAGTTTCAAACACCCCGGCGCCGAGAAACTGCGCCAGAATCGACGGCAGAAAGAAGGCGATGGCGGTGTATTCAAAGGAAATGCAAACGTTCATCACGCTGGCGACCAGCGTGCGCTCGCGGTACGGCTTGCGGAACAGCACGCGGAAGCTGACCTTCGGCGGCGGCGCCGGTTGGGCGGCGTCAGGTTCCGCCTCATGGGCGGCAATGCCGTATGACTCGCGCAGGATGCGCGCCGCCTCTTTCAGATCGCCCTGGTTAGCGGCCCACAGCGGCGACTCGTTCATAAACTTGCTGCGCACCATGATGATGAGCAACGCCGGCACGGCGCCGAAAATTAACGAGGCGCGCCACAACCAGTTCGCATATTCGGCCGGCAACAGAAAATAGAGCGCAAAGATGATCAGAAAACACACCGACGAAGCGGCGTACCACATCGGGCACCAGGCCGCCAGGCGCGACGCCTTGTTGGCCTTGCCGGTGAATTTGGAGAATTCGGCCAGATAGGCCATCGCCACCGGCAAATCAATGCCGACGCCGATCCCCATCAAAAAGCGCGCGCCGATCAGCACCCAGACGTTGGGCGCCAGCCCGGCGGCGATGGCGGAAACCACAAAAAACAGCATATCGGCCATAAACACCTGATAGCGGCCGTACTTATCGGTCAACCAGCCGCCGACCAGGTTGCCGAGAATGGTCCCGACCATGATCGAAGAAGTTACCACCCCGGTCAGCAGCGGGCTGAGGCTGAATTCACGCACCACGTCATCGATGCCGTAAGACAGCGTGGTCAGGTCATAGGCATCGAGAAAAACACCGCCCAGCGCCAACAGCACGATCATGCGCGCATGGGTATTTTTCTCGCTGCGCTGGTTAATCAAACGCGCCACATCGCTGGCCGAGCCGATGGGCGCAGATAACGGCGGCGCGGTATCGATATTTAAGGTACTCATAGCTTCCTCGTTGTAATTGGCAGGTGACACCTCGTTTATAGGGTGAAAAAATTACGCCGACAAACAACAATTTCTTCTATAAATATCATTAATATCAATAAATTAAACACAGTTACAGCGTAACAAAAACGCCGGATTAACGCGCGTTAATCCGGTCTTTATCACGGTCATTTCGGGCGGGGATTATTCTGCCGAGACCGGCACCAGCACGCCTTTCACCAGCGGGTCGTCGGTGCTTTTCAGCCACGCCTGCAACCTGGGATCGGCAAACGCCCGCTGCAGCTTGCGAATATTTTCGTCCTGCAGATAGGGCGTGCCAATCACCAGCTGCGAGGCGAAGGTTTTCGGCGCCGGTGGGAACAAGATGCCCTTCTCACGCGGCACTTTGCCGGCGTCGAACTGCGACACATAGCCAATGGCCGCATCTACCGAATTCAGCGCGCGCGGCATGGTCAGCAAATCCAGCTCCTTGAAGTTAAAATGGCGTTTGTTCTCGCGAATGTCTTTCAGCCTGGCGGTGCGCGCCTCGATCGCCGGATCCAGCCCGATCAGTCCAATGCGCTGCAGCAGCCACAACGCCTGCCCCTGATTGGCGCCGTCGTTGGGCACCACGATCTCCGCGCCGTCCGGCAACTCCGCGATCGACCTATAGCGGTCGGAATAAATGCCAAACGCCCACTGAAACACCGGCAGCGTCGGGGTCAGCTTAAAACCATTGGCATCTACCACCTGCTTTAGCCACCATTGGTGCTGGTAGATCGTGGCGGCGTACTGCCCCTGCGCCACCGCACGATCGGCCTGCACCGGATCCTGCAGGCCAACCGCCTCCAGCCTGAGGCCGTAATCCGGCGCGATATGGTCGCCGACGTACTCGATCACCCGCTGCTCTCCGGCCATCGCCGGCTCAAAGTGCACTTTCAGCGTGCTGCCGAACTGCACCGTCTGCTGCTGGCCGGCGCTGAAGTGCCAAACCGCGGCGGCGACAATCGCCACCGCCGCGATACCCACCGGCCACGGCCAGCGTTTCTTCTTCACTATCTCAAAATCGTGATTAGGCATGATTAAAAGGTTTCCTGATGATGACGCAACGCGGCGACCAGGCGGTCACCAATAAACTGAATCAGTTGAATCGTGGCGATCAGCACCACAATGGTGGCGATCATGATGTGATTGTCGAAACGCTGGTAACCGTACACCACCGCCAGATAGCCGATGCCGCCCGCGCCAATGGTGCCGGCGATGGCCGAATACTCGATCATCGAGATGACGTTCAGCGTGATGGCGGCGACGATCGCCGGCAGCGCCTCGCTGAGCTGCGCGCGGGTGACTATCTGCCAGATCGAACCGCCGGACACCAGCCCCACCGCCGTCACCTCCGGCGGCAGTTCGCGCAGCGCGTTCTCCACCAGCCGGCCGAAGAACGGAATGCCGGCGACGATCATCGGGATCACCGCCGCCGGAATGCCGATGGTGGTGCCGGTCAACCAGAAGGTGAACGGAATAATCGCCGCCATCAGCACCAGAAACGGCAGCGAACGGCCCATGTTCACCAACCAGCTCAGCGCGCGATTCAGCGCCGGGCGCGGAAACAAGCCGCGCGATGAGGTGTTGAACAACACCACGCCGACGGCGCCGCCGATCGCCACCACAAACAGCATCACGATGCCGACCATCAGCCAGGTTTCGCCGTAGGCCGGCAGCATCAACCGATGGATCTCGCGCCAGGGTGTGTCCTGGCTCATCACGCTGTCAGACAGATTTTTCATACCGCCTCCTGCAAGACCGCCGGCTGTTCCAGCACCTCGGCGAGAATGCCCAACCGCCGCAGCTCGCCCTGCAGTTCAGCCACCGAATGCGAACCGCCGCCAAAACGCACCGCAATCTCCAACCGCCCGGCCAGGCTGCCGCCCACCACTTCAACGTGGCCGCCCAGCAGATCGATCTGCAGGTCGAGTTGGCGGCTGATGCGGCTGATCCAGTCGGTGGCCGCCGGCTGACGGGCGGAATAGGTCACCTGCAGCCGCAACGCGGCGTCAGACGCCAGCGTCTTCAGCGGGAACAGCTGGCGGCCCAGCGAGGAATCGGGCGCCGCCAACAGCTCGCGCACCGGCCCTTGCTGCACAATCACGCCGTCGCGGATCTCGGCCACCGCGTCGGCGGCGTCGCGCACCGCATCCATCTCGTGGGTGATCAGGATGATCGACAGGCCATACCGATCGCGCAGCTGTTTAAGCAGGCTGAGAATGGCCCCGGTGGCGTCCGGATCCAGCCCGGAGGTGGCCTCATCCGCCAGCAGCACCGACGGATTCAGCGCCAGCGCGCGGGCGATGCCGACCCTTTGGCGCTGGCCGCCGGACAGCTGAGCCGGGTAAAACGCCGCCTTGTCCGCCAACCCTACCGCTGCCAGCAGGCTCTTTACCCGCTTGTCGATATCGCGCGGCACCACGCCCAGATAGGTCAACGGCAGCGCCACATTCTGCCAGGCGGTTTTACGCTGCAGCAGCGCGGAAGACTGGAACACCGTGCCTATCGCCCGCCGCTCCCTGCGCAGCGCCTCGCCCGCAAGCCGCGACAAGTCCTGGCCGTTCACCCGGATACTGCCGCTGCTCGGCCGCTCCAGCAGGCTGATGCATTTCGCCAGCGTCGATTTGCCCGCCCCGCTGGGGCCGACCACGGCGGTAATCGATCCGGCCGGCACCTGCAGCGAAACGCCCTTCAGCACCTCAATCCGTCGCCCGTCCGGCGCGCGGTAAGCCTTGTGCAATCCTTCAATCTCTATCATCGCATCCTCACTTGACGCTCAGTGCATCGGCCAAGAGCGCGCCGGCCGGCCAGCGGTAGCCCACCGCCGGGTGCGGCTCTGCCAGGCGCGGCCCCTGATTGAACAATTTTTCTCGCAGAGTGCCCGCTGTGTAGTCGCGCTTATACACTCCGCGTTTTTGCAGCTCGGGGATAAGCAGTTCCACCACGTCGGTGAAGGTTTCATGGGTAACGGCGTAGGCCAAATTGAAACCGTCAACATCCGTTTCCTCCACCCACGCCTGCAGTTCGTCGGCCACGGTTTGCGGGCCGCCCACCAACAGCGGGCCGAAACCGCCGATGCCGACCCATTCGGCGATGCCCTGTACGGTCCATTCACGGCTGGGATCGGCGCTGGAGAAAGTTTCCACCGCCGACTGAATGGCATTGGTGTGCAGATGCTTCAGCACCTGATCCGGCTGATACTGACCGAAATCGATGCCGGTCCAGCCGGACACCAGCGCCAGCGCGCCTTCGTAGCTGGTATAGGATTTGTATTCCCGCCATTTTTCCTGCGCCTGCCGGTCAGTTTCACCGACGATCACCGTCTGCAGGTTGAAGATCAGGATGCTGCGCGGGTCGCGCCCGGCCTCGGCGGCGCGGCGGCGGATATCGGCCACGGTTTTTTTCAGCAAGGTTTTCGAAGGAGAGGCGACAAACACGCATTCGGCGTGCTCCGCGGCAAATTGCTTGCCACGGCTGGAAGCGCCGGCCTGATACAACACTGGCGTGCGCTGCGGCGAAGGCTCGCTCAGGTGAATGCCCGGCACCTGGAAGAACTCGCCTTTGTGGTTGATCGGATGAATTTTCGCCGGATCGCTGAAGATGCGCCGCTGACGATCGCGCAAAATCGCGCCGTCTTCCCAACTGCCCTCCAGCAGCTTGTAAACCACCTGTAGGTATTCATCGGCGTAGTCGTAGCGCGCATCGTGATCGGTCTGCGCCCGGTGGCCAATATTGCGCGCGCCGCTCTCCAGGTAAGAAGTGACGATATTCCAACCGATACGCCCCTTGGTCAGGTGATCAAGCGTCGACAATCTGCGGGCGAAAGGATAAGGGTGCTCAAATGACAGCGAGGCGGTCAACCCGAAGCCGAGATGTTCGGTAACCAGCGCCATCGGCGTCACCAGCGCCAGCGGATCGTTAACCGGCACCTGCGTCGCCTGGCGGATCGCCGCGTCGCCGCTGCCGTTAAGCACGTCGTAAATCCCCAGCACGTCGGCGATAAACAATCCATCGAACTTGCCGCGTTCCAGCAGGCGCGCCAGATCGGTCCAATATTCGAGATCCTTATACTGCCAGGAACGGTCGCGCGGGTGCGCCCACAGCCCCGGCGACTGATGGCCGACGCAGTTCATATCAAAAGCGTTAAGACGAATTTCACGTTGCGATGACATAGCGAGCTCCACAATTATCTGCCGGCCACGGGCGGAGCCGGGCCGGATGGGGGGTCTTAGGGTGTTAAAAACGGGAATGGACGATCAGTTTGCAGCCGGACATCGCGCCAGCAGATATTGCGCGACGCTTTGGGCGTGTTCCGCCACCTGCGGCAGCCCCATCAGTTCGCCGAAGCGGCCACGCGCCGCCGGGCCGGCCACCAGCAGGCGCGGGTTGGCAAGGCCGTCGCCGCCGATCGCCTGGCTGTCGGCATTGACCCACAGCCCCAATCCCAGCGGATCGGCGCGCAGCGCCCCCTGCTCCGCCAGCGAGCTGAGCAACGGGCTGGCGGCGATCAGGCCGGCATGGGCCGGACCCGTAGCGATCAGCAGCCGCTGCGCCTGCAGCGCCCGCTCTGCGCCCTGGCGCGGCAGAATCGTCAAACGCACGCCCTGCGGCGTGGGTTCTGCCCGCCGCAAACGAGCGGCCAATACCTGCAGCGTGCCCGCCGCCTGTTGCTCCGCCAGCAACGTGCTCACCTGCGGCGCAATGCGATAGCGGTGCACGTCCCAATAGGCGCGCAGATGCCGCAGAAAGCGCTGCTGTTCGGTCGGCGTCAATGCTTGCCACAGACGCTGGCCCTGGGCGCGCACCTCGTCCAACACCGCCTGCCACGGCACCCGTTGCCCAGCGGCGCGCGCCACTTCAAGGCGCACCTGCCGCACCCCGTCACACAGTCCGGATGGCGGGGTAAACGACCACGTCGGGTACTCCCCTTCGGCATTGGCACGCGGCAACAAACCATGACGAGAGAACGCGGTAATCGGCCCACGATGCCCGCGGCGGTGCAACGCCGCCACCGCATCGGCCATCGTCAGCCCGCTGCCGACGATCGCCAATGATTCATCGGGTTCAATCTCATCCAGCGCCCCCTCCGCCCAGGGATTGGCGATTAACCGCGCGTCGCGCGCCAGTTCCGGGGCGATCTGCCGCGGCAGCGCGGGCGGCGGATGGCTGGTCGCCAACACCACATAATCGCCCCACAGCCGTTCGCCGCCGGCGGTGATGACGGACGCGCCCTGCGCCTGCGGCTGCAGGTACTGCGCCCGATCGCGCAGGTGCCGCAAGCGGGCCTGGCCCGACTGCGCCGCCTGATGAAAACGTTCCTCGACATAGCGGCCGAAGGCGCCGCGCTGCGGATAGGCCTTACCGTCGCGCCATAACGCCTGCGGATCGGCCGTCAGCCCGCCGCCCTGACGGAACCAGCGGTCAAAATCCCCCGCGGGCTCATCCGCCAGCTGCATCCTATCGGCCGGGACGTTGATGCGGTGGGTCGGCTCGGTGGTCGAATACGCCACGCCATAGCCCGGCGCGGCGCGCGGTTCGATCACCGTGACATCCACCGCTCCGTGCGCCAGCTGGATCGCCAGCGCCGCGCCGGTGAAACCGCCGCCGATAACGATAATATGGGCACGCTTCGCCATCAGCCCTCCCGCTGCGCCGGGCCGGGACGACGATCGCCGCCGATGGTTTCGCCAAACGGGCCGGTATTGATCGTGCGAGCCGTCTGATGAGCCGACTGCGCCAGCGACAGCAGCGGCATCACCAGCTCGGCGAAGCGGTGAGCCTCTTCCAGATGCGGATAGCCGGAAAGGATGAAATTGTCGATGCCCAGCGCCTGATACTCGCGTATGCGCGCCGCCACCTGCTGCGGATTGCCCACCAATGCGGTGCCAGCGCCACCGCGCACCAGGCCGACGCCGGCCCACAGGTTGGGGCCGATGCGCAGACTCTCGCGCGAGCCGCCGTGCAGTTCGCTCATGCGGCGCTGGCCGGTGGAGTCCATGCGCGCAAAGATCTGCTGCGCCGCCGCGATGGTGTCGTCATCCAGATGCGCGATCAGTCGCTCGGCCGCCGCCCAGGCTTCGTCTTCAGTTTCGCGCACGATAACGTGTAGGCGAATGCCATAGCTGAGTTTACGCCCCTGCCGCTCGGCGCGCTGGCGCACCGCCGCCAGCTTTTCCGCCACCTGAGCCAGCGGTTCGCCCCAGGTCAGGTAGGTGTCGATCTGCCCAGCGGCGATGTCGATCGCTTCCGGCGATGAGCCGCCGAAATAGAGCGGCGGGCCGTTTTCCTGCACCGGCGGGAACAGCAATTCGGCGCCTTCGACGCGAATATGCTTACCGCTGAAATCCACCTTCTCCCCTTGCAGCAGCCGTTGATACACCGTGAGAAATTCCTGTGTCACTTCGTAACGTTCGGCATGGCTGAGGAAGATGCCATCCCCTTTGTTTTCCACCGGATCGCCGCCGGTCACCACGTTGATCAGCAGGCGTCCGTCCGACAGCCGATCCAGCGTCGCCGCCATGCGCGCCGCCAGGCTCGGCGGCTGCAGGCCGGGGCGCACCGCCACCAGGTAGCGCAACCGGCGGGTGATCGGCGCCAGCGCCGCCGCCACCAGCCAGGAATCCTCGCAGCTTTTACCGGTTGGGATCAGCACGCCGTAATAGCCGAGGTTGTCGGCAGCCAGCGCCACCTGCTGCAAATAAGGCAGGTCCACCGGGCGCCCGCCCTGCGCCGTGCCCAGATAGCGGCCGTCGCCGTGGGTCGGCAGAAACCAGAAAACGTTGATGCGCTCTTTCACTGACTCAGTCATTTATGCCTTTCCTATATAACTATTTTCAGTATTTATCGATAGAAAGACTTTGCTTGGTTATAAAAAGAAAAGCAGGATGCATGCCACATTGCAGATTTTAAAAAACCAATAAATATCAATATATTGATGAAATATCGACGTCAAAACACTGCTGCATTGGCAGCAGGCAGCGGCGGAAAGCTGTTGCCAATGCAGCACCGTGCGCCTTTTATCCTCTCGCGGCTGCCCATTGGCTGGGATAAGATTTTTTTCCCATCGTCGTAGACAGGAGACGCCCATGTACGATCCCCAACCGTTCGCCGCCGACAAGCCGGTGCTGATCGATCCGGCGTCGCTCGCTCTGCAAAGCGTGCTCGATCGGCTGGCTCCCACCGACGCCACCGTGCTGATCGTCGGTGAAACCGGCACCGGCAAAGAAGTGGTGGCGCGCTATCTGCACCACCACAGCGCGCGCCGCCATCAACCTTTCCTGGCGGTCAACTGCGGCGCGCTGACGGAAAGCCTGGCGGAAGCCGAACTGTTCGGCCATGAGAAAGGCGCCTTCACCGGCGCCGTCGGCACTCATCAGGGCTGGTTCGAAGCGGCGGAAGGCGGCACCCTGCTGCTGGACGAGATCGGCGAGTTGAACCTGTCGCTGCAGGTCAAGCTGCTGCGCGTGCTGCAGGAACGGGAGATCACCCGCGTCGGTTCGCGCAAACCGCTGAAGATCGATGTGCGGGTCATCGCCGCCACCCACGTCGATCTGGCCGGCGCGATTCGCCAACGGCGGTTCCGTGAAGATCTCTATTACCGCCTGAACGTGGCGGCGGTGACTTTACCGCCCTTGCGCCAGCGGCCGGAGGATATTCCGGTGCTGGCCAGACATTTTCTTGCGCTGTACGCCCGCCGTCTGGAACGGCCACTGCCGCGGTTGACGGCGGAAGCGCAGCAGGCGCTGCTGGACTACCCTTGGCCTGGCAACGTGCGCGAGCTGGAGAACACGCTACATAATGCGGTCTTGCTGAGCCAGGAGGGGGCGATCGCACCGCAGCAACTGCAGCTCACCCATCGCCTGACGGATAACGACGGCAGCAGTGACGACGCCATCGACCGCTTTGTGCAGCGGCAGTTGCAAGGCGACAGCGCACAGCTTTACCAACGGGTGCTGGATGCGCTGGTGCGCAACGCCTTCGAAAGCAGCGGCGGCAACCAGCTGCAAGCGGCGTCGTTGCTTGGCGTCAGCCGCAATACCCTGCGCACCCATTTGGCACATCTTGGTCTGATCAAACCGCGCCGTCGCAGCGCCGGCGCACCCGCACATTCACCGGCCATCGCCGCAGCGTCTCTGCCCGAACGCGAACTGCGCATCGGCTATCAAAAGTTCGGCAACCTCGGGGTGCTCAAGGCGCGGCAAAGCCTGGAACAGCTCTTCGCCACACAGCGCATCAGCGTGTTGTGGAGCGAGTTTCCCGCCGGGCCGCAGCTGCTGCACGCGCTCGACGGCGATGAGATAGACTTCGGCACCACCGGCGAAGTGCCGCCGATCTTCGCCCAGGCACAGGGCAATGCGCTGGTGTACGTCGGTTTTGAGCCGCCTGCGCCGCAGAGCGTGGCGATGGTGGTGCCGCAAGACAGCCCAATACGCAGCGCCGCCGATCTGCGCGGCAAACGCATCGCGCTCAACAAAGGCTCCAACGTGCACTATTTATTGTTGCAGATGCTGGACGAACAGGGATTGACGTTGAACGACGTGCGTATCGTCTACGCGCCGCCGAAGTATCCGCTGTCGGCGACCGACCTGCAGGCGGTAGACGCCTGGATGATGTGGGATCCGCTGCTCAGCGACGCGCAGCGCAACGGGGAACTGCGCGTGCTCGCCGACGGCACCCAGCGGGTGCTCAATCAGCAATTCTACCTGGCGCGCCGCGGCTTCGCCGAGCGTTCGGACGATCTGTTGCGGCCGCTGATGCAGGCGCTGCAGCACACCGGCCGCTACATCGCCGCGCAGCCGAGAGAAGCCGCTCGTCACCTTTCCAACGAACTGGGGCTGGCGAGCGCCTCACTGGAACTCGCGCTGTCGCGCCGCAGCCACGAGGTTCGCGCCATGGATTTACAGGTGATCCGCCAGCAGCAAAGCATCGCCGACCGCTTCTACGCCCTCGGGCTGCTGCCCAGAGCGATCGCCGTGCGCGAGGCGGTTTGGCTGATGTGATCCCCTGCCGAAAGCGCCAACGCCAGATGTCCGGTGGATTCCAGGTTGCAGCCGACAATGCCGCCACCTGAAAGATGGCAGGGATCAGAGATAAGGTTCGCCCAGCGTCAACATCAACCGGTTGGCCCAGGCAAAAAACGCCGTCGCCTGCACCAAATCCAACAGCGCCAGCTCATCCAGGCCCTGAGCGCGCAACGCCGCCAGCTGCCCGGCGTCGGCCTGCGGCGGCGTTGCGGATAGTGCGGCGGCAAAGGTTATCTGCGCTTGCCAGGCGTCATCCTGCCCCTGGCTCAACGCGCCGCCCGGCGCCACCGCCAGCAACCGATCTATCTCGGCTTCGCGCTTCGACAGCTGCGCCGCCTTGCGCGCATGCACCGAGGCGCAGTAGATGCAGCCGTTCACCTTGCTGGCGACCGTTGCCGCCAGCTCGCGATCCTGCCGCGCCAACCCGCCGGAGGTATAAAAAATCGCCCGGTCCGCCAGCGTGCGTTGTTCCAGCACCGGATGGTTGCGCGCCAACAGGCGGAAGTAATCGGAATCGGCGTGGCCAAACCGCTCTAGCAACGCCCGGCCGGCGTCATCGAATTCCACCAACGGTTTGGCGGCGATCCACGGCTCCCACCCCAGTTCTTGCCGGGTAAACGCCGGCGGCGCGTGACGGCCGCCTCGCGTCGTGCGCTCCGTACGCCAGCGGCCGGCCGTTACCGGCTGATGCGCCGCAGCGTCGTCCGTCTTGCCGCCCAACAGCCGGTAGCCCCGCAGCAAGCGGCTTTGGAAACTGACAAAGGCGATTAACTGCGACAATGTGACGATGGCGTCCAGCGACCAGCCGGCCTGCCGCAGCGCCTGCAAGTGCTGGGCGTTGGCGTTGGCCGGTTGAAACGCCAAACGTTCTGCATGCGCCAACGCCACCGGCAGCCGCTCGTCTTCCGGCGCGTCGCCCTGACGTTCCAGCAGAGCAGCGTAGTGCGCGGCCAAGCGCGGCTCGCCGTGCCATTCACTGATGCGCTGAGCCAAGCGCAGCCGCTGCGCCAGCGGAAAATCGCCGGCGTCCGCAGGCGCAAACAGCGCCAGATAGCTGGACTGAACGGCATCGGTCGCCGCCTGACGGGTGGCTCTGGCCTGCGCCAGCGTGGAATCCGGCGCAATCTCGGCCAGTTCGGCCAGCAGATCGACCTGGTGCGATAATGTCGTCATAGCTTTTCCTCAACGTGATATTCATAAGCAGCGGCAGGCGTGCCGCGCTGCCAGCCCAGTTCAGGGGCCACGTGGCGGGCGATAAGATCGATAGAACGCAGAATATGGGCGTGCGGTGGATCGATAGAGTGCACCTGAAACGCCAGATCGGTGACGCGCGCCAGCGCGCTGTCCCGTTGTAACGAGGCTATCACCTGATCTGGCGTGCCCAAGTGCACGTCGAAAGCGCGGATCAGGCCGTCGAGCGACGTATCGGCCAACCGGTGGCCGCTGGCGCGCATACGCTCCAGCCCACGGCTCAACCCGGCCGTGGCGAAGTCGCGCGCCTGCTGGCCGTTCTCGCTGACAAACGCGGTGCGCGACCCCATGATGCGCGGTGCCACCCCTGGCGGCAGCGCCGCCAGATAAGCGTCAATGATCGGATTCTGCAGTTCGTCCAGCGGCAGGTCAGGCGCGTCCGCGGGGCGCGGCTGCGTGCGCGACAGCATCAGGCCGTCACCGGCGCGGCCGGCCCGTCCCCCCCCTTCCACCGAGAACGTGGCCTGCCAGACACGTTGCGCCAGCTGCGGCGCCGCCGGGTACAGCCGGTTGTCTTCGCCGCCCAACGCCTCTGCGCGCCAGGCACTCAGCAACGTGCGCAAATTCTCGGCGAATGCCGTGTTGCGCTGACCGGCGTCGAGACCGAAAGCGGCGAAAGAAGACGGCGTGCCGCCGCCGGCCACGCCCACCTCCAGTCTGCCGTCGGACAACAGATCCAGCACCGCAGTGTCTTCCGCCACCCGCAGCGCCGACTCCATCGGCAACGTGATCACCCCGGTGCCCAGCCGGATACGGCGGGTGCGTGCCGCCGCCTGCGCCAAAAACACCAGCGGTGATGGCAGACCGCCCTCATCAGCATGAAAGTGGTGCTGCGCCACCCAAGCGGTGTCGAACCCGGCTCGTTCGGCGTGCACGATCTGTTCGATCGCCAGCCGGTAGCGCTCCTGCGCGCTGCCCTGATCCAGCAATCGGGTGAAGAAACCGAGTCTTTTTCCGCTCATATCGCCTCCTCAAATTTTGGCTGTCCGGCATGCGATGCGCGGCCGGGAATGGCGGCGATCAATTGACGGGTGTAATCGCTCCCCGGCATGGCGAACAGCTCGGCGGTGGCGCCGCCGTCCACCCGTTCACCGCGGTGCAATACCGAAACGCTGTGCGAAATCCGCCGCACCGTCGCCAGATCGTGAGAAATAAACAGGTAGGTCAGGTCCCGCTCCTGCTGCAACTCTTGCAACAAATGCAGGATCTGCGCCTGCACCGTGACGTCGAGCGCCGACGTGGCCTCATCCAATACCAATATTCGCGGTTGCAGCACCAGCGCGCGGGCAATCGCCACCCGCTGACGCTGGCCGCCGGACAACTCGTGCGGCCTGCGGTTCAGCAAATCGGGCGGCAGCGCAACCCGTTCGAACAGCTCACGCACCCGCCGATCGCGCTCCGGTTTGCCGATCGGCGCGAAATTCAGCAGCGGTTCTTCAATCACCCGATAGAGAGTCTGTTTGGGATCGAGCGAGCTGAACGGATTCTGATAAACCAGCTGAATGCGCTGCCGAAACTGACGCAGCGCTTCGCCCCTGAGACCGATAACGTTGACGCCGTCGATCAGGATCTGCCCGGCATCCGGCCGCTCGAAGCCCAGCAGGCAACGCGCCAGCGTGCTTTTGCCCGACCCGGACTCTCCTACCAACGCATGGGTGGTGCCGCGCGGCACGCTAAACGACACACTATCCAGCGCGCGGAACCCCTGGCCGCCGGACAGCCGAAAATCCTTCACCAGCGCCTGAACCACGATCGCCGGCGGCTGCCCGCTGCGTTTCGGCGGCGGCGCAACGGCGCCGCTCAATGAAGGCACATCGGCAAACAGTTTGCGGGTGTATGCGCTGGCAGGCGCGCGCAGCACCTCCGCGGTAGCCCCCTGTTCCTGCACCCGGCCGTGGCGGAACACCAGCAGTCGATCGGCGCGTTCCGCCGCCACGCCCAAATCGTGCGTCACCAGCAACACTGCAGTGCCAAATTCGCGCCGCAGCTCGTCGATCAGATCGAGAATGCGTTTTTGCACCGTCACGTCCAGCGCGCTGCTCGGTTCGTCGGCAATGATCAACGCCGGCTGCAGCGCAATAGCGATGGCGATCAATACCCGCTGCTTCATGCCGCCGGAAAGTTGATGCGGAAACTGGCGCGCCCGCAGTTCCGGGTGCGTCAGCCCGACGCGAGTCAACAGTTCCGTCACCCGCTGTTGTACCTGCGCGCGCGGCAACCGGCGGTGAATATTGACGATCTCCGCCACCTGCTCGCCGATGGTTTTTACCGGGTTGAGCGAGCTGGCGGGATCTTGCGGGATCAGGCTGATTTGCGCCCCTCTCACCGCATCCAGCCGCCGCGATGACCAGCCGGCGATATCGGTACCGTGCAGCCGGATGGTGCCCTGTTCAAGGTGGCCGTTGTCGGCCAGCAAGCCGATGATCGCCTGCGCCGTGGTGGTTTTGCCGGAACCGGATTCGCCAACCAGCGCCACCACCTCGCCCGGCTCAATCGTGAACGACACCTCATGCACCACCCTTCGCCTGCCTTCGTTGCCCTCATAGGCGATGGAAACCTTGTCCAGCGCCAGTACCGGCGGCCGCGCCGCCCGTTGCCATGCCGCTTGCATGCTCATCGCGCTTTTCCTCCCAGCGAACGGCTGATGTGGTTAGCCGCCAACACCACCGCCACCACCACAATGCCCGGGAAGGTGGTCAGCCACCAGGCGGTGGAAATGTAGTTACGCCCTTCGGCGATCAGCAGCCCCCATTCCGGGGTTGGCGGCGGAGTGCCGTAACCGAGGAAACTCAGGGTGGCGATCGCCAGGATCGCGCTGCCGAACTGCAGCGCCGAGAAGGCGATCACCGAAGTCAGCGAGTTCGGCAGGATATGCCGCCACAGCACCGCCCAAAAGCTACCGCCGCTGCCGTAGGCCGCTTCAACGTAATCGCTGTGCCGCACTCGCACCACTTCCGCCCGTGCCAGACGGGCAAAGTTGGCAACTGAAGTGACACCCACCGCGATGGCGGCGTTGACCGTACCGAAACCAAGCAGGATGATAATGCTCAGCGACAGCAGCAGGCCGGGGATCGACAACAGCACATCGACGACGCGCATCACCGCGTCGTCCGCCACGCCGCCCAACGCACCGGCGATCAGGCCGAGCGCGGTGCCGAACACCAACCCCAGCGCCACCGCCACTACCGCGCCGGCCAGGGTTTGCGACGCGCCGTACACCATGCGCGCATACAGGTCGCGTCCCAGCTGATCGGTGCCAAGCCAATGGTCACCGCCGGGCGCCAGCCGCTGCGCGCCGGCAATGCCTTCGGTGCCGCTGTAGGCGGTAAACAGCTGCGGCGCCAACGCCCACAGCACCACCAGCGCAATGACCGCCCAGGCCAGCAAAAGCGTCAGGGGGACACGGCGGCGGCTTGGACGACTGGCGGGCAGCGCGCCTTCACTTTCAGCGCCGGACAGATCGCGCTCAGGAACCGTGGCTTTTTCAAAGGAGATACTGCTCATAGGGATGCTCCTGCCTGGGTTTTCAGCCGCGGATCCAGCAGTGGGAACAGCAGATCCACCAGCAAATTGATGATGACGAAAGCGGTGGCCGAGATCAGCACTATCGCCTGCAGCACCGCCACGTCCTGGTTGA
Organism: Serratia bockelmannii; assembly: GCF_051803255.1. NCBI lineage: Bacteria > Pseudomonadati > Pseudomonadota > Gammaproteobacteria > Enterobacterales > Yersiniaceae > Serratia > Serratia bockelmannii. The sequence continues at coordinate 3,361,184 of NZ_CP196512.1, forward strand.
CCACCGCTTGCTGGGTCAATTGCCCCAGGCCGCTGCGGCCAAACACGGTTTCGGTGATCAGCGCCCCGGCGATCAGTTCGCCGAACAGCATGCCGGCGATGGTCAGCGCCGGCAGCATGGCGTTGCGCGCCACATGCCGCCATAGCACCCCGCTGCGGCTGGCGCCCTTGGCCCGCGCTACCGCGACGAACGGCTGGGTTTGCACCGCATCGATGCTGCGGATCAGAATTTGCGCCAACGGCGCAGAGATCGGCAGCGCCAGCGTCGCGATCGGCAAAATCAACCCCTGCCACTCGCCGGGGTTAATGATCGGGATCAGCTTCAGGCGGAACGAAAAGAGCTGAATCAGCACAATGCCCAGCCAGAAGGTAGGCACTGAAACGAACAGCGACGGCAGCATCTGCAGCGCCGAACGCAGCCAGCCGAAGCCGGTCAGGTTGGAAGCAAAAGCGATAATCAGCGCCAGCAGCAACGCCACCGCAAAGCCCAGTACCGCCAACTGCAGCGTGGCGGGCAGATTAGCCGCCAGCAGCGCGGTAACCGGCACCCCGGCCTGCATTGAGAAGCCCAAATCGCCATGCAGCACGCTGCCCAGGGTATGCAGATACTGCCGCCACAAGGGGACATCCGCGCCATAGGCCGCGCGCATGTCGGCGATCTGCGCCGGGCTCAGCCCCATGTCCGGGTTCTGGAATTTGATCAGGATCGCATCGCCCGGCAGCACCTGCAGCAGGAGGAACGACAGGGTAAAGGCCGCCCACAGCACCAATGCCGCCTGCCCGATGCGCCCCGCCAGATATCGCTTCATTGCGCCCCCTTAATGTTTCTCTAACCAGGCGCCGTAGAAGCTCGGGCGGCCGACCGCTTCGAAGCTCACCCCCTTCAAATAAGGCGCGCCGGCGAACACCTGCGGCTCCTCAAAAAACGGGATCACGTAGGCCTGGTCAATCAGGTAGTTTTGCGCCTCACCGGCTGTCTGCAGGCGCTTTTGCGCGTCAACCTCGGAGGCAATGCCGAGCAGCAGGGCGTTCAGCTTGTCATCGCTAAAATTGCTGTTGCTGCTGGTACCGCCCTTCTGCAGCAGCCCATCGCGATTGGTTGGATAAAACTGACTTTTGATCACGTCCGGATCGGCGCGCCCCACCTCCACCACCGTCGCCGGGGTTTTCTGTGGGTCGAGATTATCCGCCACCCGGCTGCCGGCGTCGCCCGCCAGAATGTTCAGCCGCGCGCCGACCTTCCCCCACTGCTGAGAAACCAGCTGCAACACCGCCTTGTTCTGCGGCTGCGGCAACGATTCATACACCGTCAGCACCAGCTTCTTGCCGTCCTTTTCCCGCAGCCCGTCGCCGCCCTTTTTCCAACCCGCTTCATCCAACAGCCGGTTAGCCTGCTGCGGGTCAAATTTCAGCTTGTCGGACAGATCGACAAAGCCGGCGGCCGAGGAGGCAATCACCGATTTGGCCTGCGGGTAGTTGGCGGAGAACAGCGTATCGACGATCTGTTTGCTGTCGGTGGCATGCAGCAGCGCCTGACGCACGCGCAGATCGGCCACCAGCGGATTATCCGGCCGGAAAGCGATGCTGTCGTTGACGCCGCGCGTCGGTGCGGCATAAATGATAAAGCCCTGATCCTGCGTTTGCTTCTCGTCATAGGCCTGGATCTGGCGGATAAAATCCGCCTGCCCGGCCTGCAGCGCACCGATGCGCACGCTGTCCTCACCGGTGACGATCACCTTGATGCCGTCCAGATTGGCTCGCCCTTGTTGGGGCGATTTGGCCGGCCCCCAGTCATAATCCTTGCGGGCGCTGAGCTCGACCTCACGCCCCAGCTTTTCGCCGCTGACCACAAACGGACCGGAACCGATGATATGGCGCGCATCGCCCAGTTCGTCGTAGCTGCGGTTCAACGTGCCGAGCGATACCAGCCCGGAGCCAATAGTGGCGGTGCCCTGCAGGAAACCCGGCGACGACCGCGTGAAGTAGAATTTAACCGTCAGCGGATCCACCACTTCGCTGCGCTGGTAGTTATTGATTACCTCGGAAACCGGCAGGCGTTTCTCCTTGTTGCCCAGCCCGTAGGTGTCGAAGTTCTTCGCCACCGCGTTGGCGTCCAGTGGCGTGCCGTCGGAGAAAGTCACGCCGGGGCGCAGCTTGAAGGTATATTCGGTTTTGTCGGCGTTGCTGCTCCAGGACTCGGCGATCCAGGGTTCAATTTCCAGCGTCTTGGGGTTCTGGTAAGTCAGCTTATCGGTGATCTGATTGAGAATACCGCCGTTGGGGTAAAACCCACCGGAAGGCGGATAAAGATTGGTGTGCGCCTGCTGTTCGAGGTAGATCAGCGTGCCGCCCTGCACCGCCGCCAACGCCGGGCTCATCGCCGCCGCCCCTCCTAACGCCACCGCTATTCCACCGGTTAATACCTTGAAAGAAAACTTAAACATTCGCGCCGCACCCATATTATTTCTGAAAGTTATGGGTTAGATAACAAACCAAATCGGCGGGGAATTGAACGAACTAATTTCGCTAACCAATGGTGTAAATCGCACAAGACGCGTCGCTTGGCGGCGAATGCATTTTGTTATAAAGTATCAAAATCTCAGCCAAAGGAAGACGACGATGAAAATCCAGCTGTCGCTGCTGTTTCTCAGCCTGTTGGCCGGCAAGGCCGCGGCGTTTCAGTCAAAAGTGCCCGAACCGCGCCCGGAACAGGCGCGCGCGGCGGAACAAAACATCGAAAATCTGTTTTACGGCTTTCACGCCATGGACGCCCAGCCGGTGAACATCGGCAGCTGCGCGGCAGTGCCGGTAGCGGGATGTCAATGCGCATTCTGCACCCAGCTGCGGCAGGCCGGGCGTTGAGCCGCTCTCCCTTATTCAACCCAGCTCATACTGCACATTCAACTGCCCTTTCTTCATCTTTATGCCGGTGATCGCGATCGCGCCCACCTCGCCCAGCGCGGCGACATGGGTGCCGCCACAGCCGTAGGCGGGCAGCTCGCCGAAACCGATCTGGCGCAAACCGTCCACCGCCTGCTGGCGGCGCGGTAAATCGGCAGCAATCAAGCGCGTCAGCTCCGCCTGCAAAAAGTCCGCTTCTATCGTCTGTGCATCCGGCCCCGGCGTGAACGTGATGCGCCCTTCTCCCGGCCAATGATGCGCTTTCATCGGCCGCCAACCGCGGGTTTCCCCCAGCCAGCCGATCAGATGGCCGCCGGAGTGCCAGCGGGCGTGCAGCCGGCGTTGCGCTTCGTCGACCTGCATATTGACCGGCCCGATCGGCAGCGGCGCCGCGGTATAGTGCAACACCCTATCCCCCTGCTGCTGCACCCGCAACACGGCGACGCCATTCAACGCTCCCACGTCGGCCGGCTGCCCGCCGCCCTGCGGGTGAAACAGCGTGGCGTCCAGTTCCACGGCGTAAGCGCCCGCCTCGGCCGGCTCACAGCTCAATACCTGCGCCTGGCCCTGTAAATCGTCGCTGTAGTAATAACGTCGCTCGGTCATCATTTTTCTCCTCGGTTCGAAGAGCCATTATATTCATGTCATAATCGAAGCATAATCCGTCGCCATCACAATGGACCTTTGCGTCATGAGCACAAATCTTTCTTACGCGCTGTTGGCCGAAATGGCCGTTTTCGTCCAGGTCGTGGAGAGCGGCAGCTTTTCCGCCGCCGCCCGCAAACTGGGCGCTTCACCTTCCGCCGTCAGCCGCAGCGTGGCGAAGCTCGAACAGGCGCTGGCGCTGCAGCTGCTGCATCGCACCACCCGTAAACTGCGGCTGAGCGAAAGCGGCGAAGAGGCGTTTGCGCACTGCCGCACCCTGCTAGCGGCGGCCGACGCGGTGATGGCGATCGGCGGGCGCGGCGCCGCAGAGCCCGAAGGGCTGGTCAGCGTCAGCGTGCCCAAGGCGGTAGGCCGTTTCGTCCTGCATCCGCACATGCCGGCGTTCCTGCGGCGTTATCCGAAGGTGGACGTGAGGCTGCGGCTGGAAGATCGTTATATGGATCTGATCGACGATCGGGTGGATCTGGCGCTGCGCATTACCGATCGCCCGTCGCCCGGGTTGATCGGCCGCCAGTTGATGAGAATAGACCATCTGCTGTGCGCCACGCCGCACTACCTGGCGCAGCACGGCACACCGCAGCACCCGCACGATCTAGCGGCGCACAGCTGCATCTATCTGGGAGAAACGCCGAGCGACGCGCAATGGAAATTCCGCCGCAGCGGCAAAACGGTGACGGTCAACGTGCGCGGCCGCTACGCCGCCAACCACACCGGCGTGCGGCTGGACGCGGTGAAACGGCATATCGGCATCGGCAGCCTGCCGTATTTTACCGCTCGCCAGGCGCTCGACGACGGCGAGATCGTGCAGGTGTTGCCGGAATGGGATTTCCTCAGCAGCTATCACGGCGGCCTGTGGTTGCTTTACGCGCCCAACCAGTATCTGCCGCCCAAACTGCGGGTGTTTATCGACTATCTCGTCGCCGGCCTGGCGCAGGAGCCGCAGCTAAAGCGCCTTGCGTAGCGTGATGTTGATGCGGTGCGGCCCCACCAGCGAGTGGTAGCCTTCTTTGACCGGCAAAATGCCGTGAAAACAGAGCCGCGATGGGCCGCCCCACACCACCACGTCGCCGTGCGCCAATGGGATGCGCCGCGCCCGGTCGCTGCGTTGCAGCCCGCCGAACTGAAATACCGCCGGCAGCCCGAGCGACACCGAGACGATCGGCGCACCGAAGTCGTGTTCGTCTTTATCCTGATGCAGCGACAGCTTGCTGCCCGGATCGTAACGGTTCATCAAACAGGAATCCGGCACGAAGGGGCCAAAGCCCGCCTGCTGCGCGGCTTCGTCCGCCAGCGCCATCAGGATCGGCGGGATCGGCGGCCAGCGTTTGCCGCTGCGTGCATCGCGTTCCGAATAGCGGTAGCCGCGGCTGTCGCTGGTCCAGCCGTTGCCGCACCAGCTCATCGCCACCGACATCACGTGCCCGCCGGGCGTGGTCAAGTGCTGCCACGGCACCTGGGCCACCACGCCCTGCACCGCCGCCAGCAGTTCCGGCCCGTGATCGCGCACAAAACCGTGCATCACCACCGCGCCGGGGGCGATCTCTTCGCGCCACGGCGGCGGCAGCGCGTCTTCAAAAAGATCGATTGTCATCGCCATGCCCTGTATGAATACACAGTAGTCATTGTAACCCGCCGCCGCCGATTGTCCAGCGCCCGGCAACGCCATTGTCGTTGGCGACAAATTTCTCTACAGTAGCCGCCATAAAATCAATCACTCACCAGGAATGCGTGTGATTAAGGGTATTACTCTTTCGGTCGTCGCCTCCATCTTGTTCGGCGCGATGTATTACTTCACCTCTACCCTCACCCCGCTGAACGGCGAGCAGGTCTACGGCTGGCGCACGCTGCTGACGCTGCCGTTCCTGACGCTGTTCATGGCGCTGTCCGGCGATTGGCGCAAAGTGGGCGACACGCTGGCCTGGATCGGCCAACGGCCGCAGCGCCTGCTGGGCCTCCTGCTCACCTCGGCGCTGCTGGGGGTGCAGCTGTGGCTGTTCCTGTGGGCGCCACTGCACGGCAAGGCGCTCGACGTATCGCTCGGCTATTTTCTGCTGCCGCTGACCATGGTGCTGGCGGGCCGTTTGATCTACCGCGATCGGCTGTCGCTGCTGCAAACGCTGGCGGTGGCGTGCGCCATGGTGGGGGTAGGCAATGAGCTGTATCAGGCGGGCGGCGTCTCATGGCCGACGCTGGTGGTGGCGCTGGGCTATCCGCTCTACTTTATTTTGCGGCGGCGTTTCGGCACCGACAATCTCGGCGGGCTGTGGTGCGAACTGGCGCTGATGCTGCCGGCGGCGGCCTGGTTCGCCTTCGGCGACGGCGGCGCGGCGGCGCTGTCGATCAATGCCGAGCTGTATTGGCGCATTCCGCTGCTCGGCGTCATCAGCGCCGTGGCGCTGGTGTGTTACATCATCGCCAGCCGCCTGCTGCCGTTCAGCCTGTTCGGCCTGCTGAGCTATGTGGAGCCGGTGCTGCTGGTGATCGTCGCGCTGCTGCTCGGCGAGAGCATCAGCCAAAGCGAATGGCCAACCTATCTGGCGATCTGGCTGGCGGTGCTGCTGCTGGCGGCGGAAGGCGCGCAGCACCTGCTGCGCCGCCAGCGGGTCTGACTCAGGCGGCCAGCGTCGCGCCGCCGTCGATCACGATGTCCTGCATGGTGATGTGGCTGGCCAGGTCGGAGGCCAGGAACAACACCGCGTTGGCGATCTCGTCCGGACGGGCGATTTTGCCCAGCGGGATCCCCAGCTTGAACATCTCGGGGAAGCCGGCGATGGTGCGTTGCTGCGCATCGTCGGTCTGCCACATGCCGCGCTGCATCGGCGTGTCGGTCGAGCCCGGCGACACCAGATTGCACCGCACGCCGAACGGCGCCATTTCCAGCCCCACGCAGTGGTTCAGGCTAGTCAGCGCCGCCTTGGAGGCGCAGTAGGCCGCCATCTGCGCGCGCGGTACGTGCGCGGCGTTGGAGCCGATGCTGACGATCGCCCCGCTGCGCTGCGCCTTAAAGTGCGGCAGCACGGCGCGGAACAGGTAAAACGCCCCCGAGGCATTGACGTTGATGCACTGATGCCAGTCGTCCACGCTCAGATCTTCGGTATTGCCCATGCGCAGAATGCCGGCGGCGTTGACCAACACGTCCAGTTGCGGGTTCTCCGCCAGCTGTTGGCGGCACACCGCCTCCACCTGCTCCGGCCGGCTGATGTCCAGCGTCACGCAAGGGTAAGGCAAATCCGGGTTGGCGAACTCGCGGTCAAACCCCACCACCTCGGCGCCCTGCGTCAAAAAATGCCGGGCGATCTGCTCGCCGATGCCGCGCGCCGCGCCGGTCACCCACACGCGTTTGCCGGTGAAATCCATCTGAATGCTCATGCGCGCACCGCCATCCGGGCGCACAGCCGGGTCATATTGTTGTTCATCGTTGTCTCCTGCGAAAAGGATAGGATGCGGCGCGCGCTGCGCCGCAAAGTGGCCCTACAGCGCGCCGCTGTTCAGGCCGAAAGCGTTGAGCATGGTGCCCAGTTTGGCGGCGGTTTCCAGCCACTCGGACTGCGGCGTCGAGGCGGCGACGATACCCGCGCCGGCGAACAGCCGCACCCGGTTGCCGCGCAGCAGGCCGCTGCGGATGACGATCGCCCACTCGCCGTCGCCGTTGGCGTCGCACCAGCCGACGATGCCGCTGAACAGGCCGCGATCGTGCGGTTCCAGATCGGCGATCAGTTGGCGGGCGCTCTCGGTCGGGAAGCCGCACAGCGCCGGCGTCGGATGCAGCAGACAGGCCAGCTGCATCACGTTGAGATTCGGGTTCAGCAGCTCGCCGCGAATGCGGGTGGACAAATGCCACATGGTGCCGGTACTGAGCAGCGACGGGCCGCTGGGCACGCTCAGGCTGGCGCACAGCGGTGCCAGGTGCCGACGGATGTCGTCGATCACCAGCTTGTGTTCGTATTTGTCTTTGGTCGAGCGCATCAGGCGCTCGCTGCCGAGGCGATCCTGTTGCGGATCGTCCTGACGGCGCGCCGAGCCCGCCAGCGGGTTGGTGTGGATCTCGCCGCCCTGCTTGCGGATCAGCAGCTCCGGGCTGGCGCCGATCAGCACGCCGCCATCGGCCAGCGGCAGGGAAAAGTGGTAACCGGTCGGGTTCTGCACCATCAGGTTATTGAGGATCTGGTGGCCCGCCACCGGCTGCTCCAGCTCGATGTCGAGGATGCGCGACAGCACCGCCTTGTCCAGCTTGCCCTGTTTAAAGCGGCTGACCGCTTCCGCCACCGCATGCTTGAAGCGCGGTTCGTCCGGAATGCTGGTGCAGGCGGCCAGGCGATGCGGCTGTTGCAGCATCGGGCGCGCGGCGCGGGTAAAGCTGTCGTTGGCGACAAACTGGCAGTTTTCAGGCACGTACAGGCAGGAAGGCCGGCGCGTATCGAACGGAATGGCGCCCACCACCACCGGCGTCTCTTGGCCGGCGGCTTTGGCGCGCGTCAGCGCCTGGCGAATATGCTGCGTCAGCGCGCTGCCTTCCTGCTCGCCGCCGAACGCCGGCGTTTCGATACGCTCAAACACACCGTCGGCGGAGAGGGACCGGAATTCGGACCGGTACAAAAAGGTCGATTGTTCGGCGTACACAAACCCGGGGAAGGTTTGGTTTTCTGTCGTCAGTGTCGCCACAAGACCACTCCTTTGTTGCGCCTTACCAATGATAATGTTTATGCGAATAATTATCATTAGCTATAAAAAGGAGAATAAACTACACCGGAACCCCACCGTGGGTCAATCTCCGATGAATGAATCTTTCCGCCCGCCGCGGCACATCCGCGTTACGGTGCCGCAAGAAATAACACACTGTTATTATTATGTTTTAGCAAAAAATAAAAGTCGTGACATCGTCACCTTCACGCCAAAAACGCCCGTTAAACCGGCGGCCGGCGGGGCAATTTGGCGTCAAGGTCTTAAGCAACGCTAATACAAACGTCTGCCGCTGCGTATCCACGGCGACCATGCGCGCATCGAGAAAATCGAAGTAACAGCGCACCTGCGGATAAAGCGCCTTGAACAGGCTCTCTTTGGCGGAAAACGTCAGCGTCAGCAGTTCGTTGAACGCCAGCGCCTCGCGCAGTAACGCCTCGCGCTCCCCCGCCGAAACGATCGCCCCCCACAGCTCCTCCGCCCGCACGTCGGAGAGCAGCGTCTCCACATCCAACCCAACGCCACCCAGCCCGCTCTCGCGGTGTACGGCGCACAACGCGGTATCCGAATTATGGCTCAGCGCCCCGGCGATACCCGGCGGCCACTGCGGCGCGCGATCTTCGCCGCGCGCCAGGGTGAAATCGGCAAAACCGAGCGGCGCCAACAGTTGCCGCGCCAGAACACGCCCGGCCAGATACTCCGCACGGCGCTTCGGCACCGCGCGCGCCAGATGATCCGGCAGCGCAAAGCCCGCCTCGGGAAAACGCTCGTCGCGATACTCCGCCAGTGCAAAATGGCAGCACGCCACCTGGCCCGGATAGCCGTCCGGCGTGAAAAATTCGATATTGCGGATAAAAGTGGGGCTCCGGCAGGAACCAGAGTCACTGTCCAAAGAAAGCTTAATCACCGTCGTTTAACTTCTCAGCATCCTGGCGTACCGCCAACAGCTGTGTAAGCAGTTCCGGCAACGCCGTTTGCACCGTCGCCCAGACCACTTCAAGGTTGATATCAAAATAACCGTGCGCAATGCGATTACGCATGCCGCGCATGTTTCGCCAGGGGATTTCAGGATGGCGTTGCGTAAACGCGGGGCTGCCATCCATGATTTTCGTCACGGCTTCACCGATAATAATCAGGCTCATAATGACCGCCTGCTGAGTGCGTTTATCTTCGATAAAATCTGCCGCCGCCAAGCCATCAACGAAATCACAGGCATCCTGCGCCGCCTGTTGCATGTGGCTCAGATAATCGACCAGCCGCGCATCTTTCATACCGGTTGGGCCTCCGCCAAAACCTGCTGACGAAAGGTCGGCGGCAAATCGAGCGGCGTCAGCAGATCCACCTGAATGCCCAGCAGCGCTTCCAGTTCCGACTGCAGCCCTCCCAGATCAAACAACGTGGCACCCGGCAACGCATCGACCAACAGATCCAAATCACTGCCCTCCCGATCGGTGCCATGCAGCACCGAGCCGAAAATCCGCGGATTGGCCGCAGGGAACAGCCCAACCGTTTTTCGGATCGCCTGGCGATGTTCTGCAAGAACAATGGATGGTCGCATGGTTTTCTCTCCCCGTTACACCTAACGAAATGCTAGGTGATCGGTTGAGGGGATTCAAGCACAATCCCCCGGCAGCCGCGCCTATGCCTCTCCCCCGCGATCGGAAGAGAGGCCGGGCATTACAAGATGCCTTTCATGGTCTTTTCGAAATCGCTCCAGGCACAGAAGCCGTCTTTGTCGATCGGGCAGCCTTTCAGCGCCAGCGTCACGCGCTGCGGCGGGGTTTGCAGCGTCAGCGGCGTCGCCTTGCGCAGCTGTTCGGTGGACTGATAGACGTACTCAATCTTCAGCAATTCACGGTCGTTCTGCGCGTCGCGCCAGCGCTGGAACACCAGTTTGCCGCCGATCGGCGTTTTCTCGTACTGCTGCGGCAGCTGATACGGCTGGAACTGCATGGCCGACAGCAGCGAGGCGATATTGGAGTCGTGGCCGACCAACACCGTCAACTTCGGCGCGTCCGGTTTGCGCTCGCCCAGCAGCGCGTTGTTGATGTAGGTCAGCAGCGGTTTGGCGACGTTTTGCGCCACCACCGGCGAGGTGAACAGCGAATCCTGATAGCCGTCTTTCAACTGCGCCAGCTGCTGCCACTGATGCGGGGTGGCGATTTTGCCCCAGGCCACCTCTTTCATCGGGAAACCTTCGTAATACTGCAGCATAAAGGCGTCCACCAGCGAGTTGCCCACCCGCAGCGGGCCGGAGACGCCCGGCTCTTTGCCCGGCACCGCGCTCATCACGCTGGCTTCTTTGGTCAGGTCACAGTGTTTGTCGGTCTTGCAGGCGGCGGAATCCTTGTAGTCGATGATCTTCGCCAGCTGTTGGTAAGAGGCGTCCAGCTTCAGCGATCCCAGCGCGGCGTTCATCGCCGCCAGCGCCTGCTGGTTGAAGGCTTCGCTGGTATCAGTGATGATCGGGTTGAAGGTCGGATCCATCTCGCCCATCTTGTCCTGATGATGCACGCTGACGTCGCAGCCAGGGAACGCACCGTTGCTGAAGAACTGCGCGGTGGCCACCGTGCGCTGCAGGCTGTTGGCGTAGACGTACACGCTGCCGGCGGTCGGGCAGCCCTCTTGCGGCAACAGGCCGGTCTGCTTCAGCCAGGCGTTGAAGTAGTGCCCCATATACACTTCCAGCACCCCGCCCTTGGTGGTCAGCTGGCCGCCCGGCGTTTCCCAGGCCGGCCAGGCCTTCGGCGTGGACTGCGCCAACACGCTGCCGTTGTTGGCCAGCGGCGCGCGCAGGTTATGGCGGCTCATCACCAGCACCTGTTCCAATTGATAACCGCCGGCGTCCGCCAGCGCGTTCCCGGTGAATAACAAAGGCAGGCACAGCAATAACGTTTTTTTTCTCATCCGCAGAGGCTCCCGGAAAATGATTATTTTTAAGGTGTTAGCGTTTGCCTGCGTATGATGGCGGGGTTAGTGTGACAAGTGTGTGACAGGGTTCACGGGAAAGGATCGTAACCGCGGCCACCGGGCGGTGGCCGCGTGGCTTCAACTCAGTACCACAGGCTCATGATCGGCCAGCCGATCAGCAGCAGCGCGGCGATGTACACCACGCCGAGAATGCCGCCCAGGCGCCAGTAGTCTTTCGATTTCACGTAGCCACAGCCGTAGATGATCACCCCCGGCCCGGTGGCGTACGGCGTCAGCACGCCCATGATACCGATCGACAGCACCAGCAGCATCGACAGCTGTTCCATCGGCACGCCCGGCAGCCCTTTGCCGACCGCCAGGATCACCGGCAGCATGGTGGCGGTATGCGCCGACAGGCTGGCGAACAGATAGTGGGCGAAGTAGAACACCAGCACCAGCGCCACCACCGTCATGTTCGGCGAGAAGCCGTCCAGGTGGGTGCTCATGGTCTGGGCGAACCAGTCGATAAAGCCGGAGCGCGTTAGGCCGTTGGCCATCACCACCAGCGTCGCCAGGTTAACCAGCGTGTTCCAGGCGCTGGAGTATTTGGTGATCTCTTTCCACGACACCACGTGCAGCGCCAGCATCAGCGACACCGCCAGCAGGCATACCGCGGTGGCGTCCAGCATTTTGCCGCCGAACACCCACAGACACAGGCTGAGCAGCACCAGGCCGATCAGGGTGTACTCCTTGCGCGTCAGCTTGCCCATTTCCCCCAGCGCGGTATCCGCCCAGGCGGCCACTTCGCTGCTGTGGGTCACGCCCGGTTTGTACAGGTAGTAGGAGATCAGCGGCGCGATGATCAGCAGCAGCAGGCCGACCGGCAGGAACGCCAGGAACCACTGCATCCAGCTGATATGCACCCCGGCAATCTTGCCGACGAACTCGATGCCCAAAACGTTCGGCGCGGCGCCGGTGACGAACATCGAGGAGCTGATGCTGGTGCCGACCACCATCATCCACATCAGGTAACCGCCGATGCGGCGCGAGGAGGGGTCGTTAGGGAAAGAATCGAACAGCGGCGGCAGGTTTTTCACCACCGGGAACACCGTGCCGCCGGTGCGCGCGGTGTTGGACGGCGTGAACGGCGCCAGCAGGATATCGATGATCACCACCGCATAGCCCAGCGTCAGCGTGCGCTTGCCCATGAACTTCACCAGGAACAGCGCAATGCGCCGCCCCAGCCCGGTGGCCTCGTAGCCCAGCGCGAAGATAAAGGCGCCGAACACCAGCCAGACGGTGGTGCTGGAGAAGCCCGCCAGCCCCCATTTCAGCGCCTCTTTACCGGCCTTGAAGCCCGGCTCCGCCAGCTCCTGCGCGCCGAACAGCACCCAGTTGGCGCTGAGCACGCTGACGGTCACCGCAATAAAGCTGATGGCGGTGGCCGGGATCGGCTCCAAAATCATGCCGACGATCATCGCCACGAAGATGGCGAAGTAGTGCCAGGCCTGCGGCGGCATGCCGTCGGGCACCGGTATCAATAACAGGATCGCGAGCACCGCCAGCGGCGCTATCGCTTTCCAGATCTTTTCCTGGGTTTGGGACATTGGGACTCTCCTGAAGGCTTGGTTATTATTCTTGGGCACCCAGCTGCGCCAGCAGCCAGGTCACTATCAACAGGTCGGCGCTGCCGCCGGGGCTGAGGTTACGGGCGATGCAGTCGGCATCGAAGCGTTGCAGGCGCGCCAGGCCCGCCTCCCCGGCCGAGCCGCCCTGCGCCAGCAGCCAGGCCGCCCGGCGCCGCAACCAGCGCAGCCCGTGCAGGCCGCCGCGCGAGGCGACGTTGGTGTCGTCGTTGTGGGCCATCAGCCACAGCAGGCTGTCCAGCAGCGCCCGCTGTTCGTCGCCATCGGCGGCCAGCCGTTGCCGATACAGCGGCAGCGCGCCGTCAAGCACCAACCGAAAACCGGACTCCGCCTCGCCGCGTGCGCCGCTCAGCCCGTGCGCGGCGAACAGCCGCTGGCCGGCGGTCTGCCCGGCGTTGTTGCGCCGCAGCTCACGCTCCACCAGCCCCCTGCACATCGCCGCCACCTCGGCGCACAGCGCCTCCGCGCCGATGGCTTGCCCTTGCTGCTGCAGGCGGCCGAAGGCGGTGCACAGCAACCCGAGTGAGAACACGCTGCCCTTGTGGGTGTTAATGCCGCCGGTGGCGCGAAACATCTGGTTTTCGCAGGCCATGCCGAGCGGCCGCAGCCGCGCCAGCTGCTGCTCTGCCGGCAAAGCCGCGTCTTCCCGTCCGCGTTGGATAAAGCGCGGCAGCCACACGCCGATGGCGCGGGCGCTGCGGTAGAAATGCCCAAGATCCATGTCACGATGGGCACCGGTGTTATGGCGATCCACCAGCCCCGGTTTGGGCGTGAGGTTGACCTCCACCAGCAGCGCGCGGAAAGCGGCGCGGGCGAAGTCGCAGGCCGGCTCGGTGCGGCGGGCAGGCAGATTAATCGGCAGAGATCGCATCGTTGAACATCCTTTCCATTTCATGCAGCAGCTGCTCGCTGCTGTGCCGCCGCTGGCGGGCGCAGATCTTGGCCGGTTGGCCGCACAGCAGGCAGCGCCGTTCCGGCAGGCCGATGTCGCGGCGCGACAAAATGCGCCCCCGCGTATCCAGCACGTCGATATCCCACAGTCGGCCGATCGGGCGGCTCACCTCCAGCTGCATGGCGCAGTCTTTCACCCGCTGGGCATCGGCGCGCAGAGCCACAAACCCTTCGCAACCGGTGGCGAGCGCCAGCGCCTCGGCCTGCGGGCTGGGCCAACCCTGTTCGGCGCACAGCCGCAGCAGCGCCGCCCACCCCAGGTTGAAGATGCCGCGCGTCAACGCGCTGTCCTTCACCGGGCCGGGCACCACCAGCGTCAGCACCAGCAGCGTGCACTCGTGCTGCGCCAGCCACGCCTGCTGGCGCGCTTGGCGGCATTCGCGGCTGGTGAGCAGCTCCGGCAGGCTGACCGCGCGTTCGGCGGCCAGTTGGGGATCGACGGCGGCCATCGCTTACTCCGCCACCTGATGCACCACGTCGATCACCGAACCATCGCGGTAGCGCACCACCGCCACCACCTTGTCGGTAAACGCGATCGGCTGCGGTTCGCCGGTCAGCTGCAGCGCGCGGGCGCGCAGCCAGTCGATGCTCACCACCTCGAGCCCGGCCTCCCGCAGGCGCTGCGCCAGCTCCGGCCGCGCCGGGTTGACGGCGATGCCGTGGTCGGTCACCAGAATGTCGATGCTGGAACCCGGCGTGACGCAGGTAGTCACCTGCTCCACCAGCGTCGGGATGCGCCCGCGCACCAACGGCGCAACGATGATCGCCAGCCGCGCGGCGGCGGCGGTGTCGCAGTGGCCGCCGGACGCGCCGCGCAGCACGCCGTCGGAGCCGGTCAGCACGTTAACGTTGAAGCCGGTGTCGATTTCCAGCGCGCTCAGCACCACCACGTCGAGCCGATCGACCGACGCGCCCTTGGAGCTGAAGTTGGCGTACTGGTTGGCGCTGATTTCGATATGGCGCGGGTTGCGCGCCAGCGAGGTCGCCGCCGCCCGATCGAAGCTCTGCACGTCCAGCAGCTTGCCGATCAGCCCTTTCTCGTGCAGATCCACCATGGTCGAGGTGATGCCGCCGAGGGCGAACGCGGCGTGGATGCCGCGGGCGCGCATCTTGTCTTCCAGGAACCGGGTCACCGCCAGCGAGGCGCCGCCGGTGCCGGTTTGCAGCGAGAACCCTTCGGTGAAGTAGCCGGAGCCGGCGATCACCTCGGCGGCGCGGCGGGCGATCAGCAGCTCGCGCGGGTTCGAGGTCATGCGCGTGGCGTCGGCGCCGATCTTGTCGGCATCGCCCACCCGCTCCAGCTGCACGATCAGATCCACCCGATCCTGCGCCAGGCTGGCGGGATGATGCGGATACGGCACCAGCTGCTCGGTCAGCAGCACCACGGTGCCCGCCGCCTCGGCGTCCACCCGCGCATAGCCGAGCGAGCCGCAGCAGGCTTCACCGCTGTAGCCGTTGGCGTTGCCGAACTCATCGCAGGCCGGCACGCCGAGGAAGGCCACGTCTATCTTCAGCTCGCCGGATTCGATCAGGTTGACCCGGCCGCCGTGCGAGTGAATTTGCACCGGCTCCGCCAGCAGGCCGCGCGAAACCGCGTCCGCCAGCGGGCCGCGCAGCCCGGAGGTGTAAATGCGGCTCACCACGCCGTGGCGGATATGCTCAACCAGCGGCGAATGGCAGTCGGTCAGCGAGCTGGAGGCCAGCGTCAGGTTGCGGAACCCCATCGCCGCCAGCGTCTCCATCACCTGATTGAGGGTCAAATCGCCGCCGCGAAACGCATGGTGGAAGGAGATGGTCATGCCGTCCTGCAGCCCGCTGCGGCGCACCGCTTCCTGCAAGGAATCGCACAGCTTGAGATCGCGCGGTTTGCGCGCCTGCAGGTTGGCTTTGGACACGTCCTGATAGCCCGGCAGATCCGCCGGGTTGGCGAAGGTCATCAATCGTTGTTGGCGGTTCATCATGCTTCCTCCCCGTGCTGCGCCGGTTCTTCCCGCAAGCCGGACAGCGCGGCGCGCTCCAGCACCAGCCGGGCGCGTTCAATCACCGGGCTGTCGACCATTTTTCCGTTGAGCGACACCACGCCGCGCCCTTCCCGCTCCGCCGCTTCGGCGGCGTCCACCACCCGCTGCGCGTGCGCCACCTCTTTGGCGGTCGGCGCGTACAGGTTGTGCAGCAGCTCAATCTGGCGCGGGTTAATCAGCGATTTACCGTCGAAGCCGAGCTGTTTGATCAGCGCCGCTTCCTGCAGGAAGCCGGCTTCGTTGTTGGCGTCGGAATAGACGGTGTCGAACGCCTGAATGCCGGCGGCGCGCGCCGCCTGCAGCAGCGAGCAGCGGGCGAACAGCAGCTCGATGCCCTCCGGCGAGCGCTCGGTGCGCAGGTTGCGCACGTAGTCCTCCGCCCCCAGCGCGATGCCGATAAGCCGCGGCGAAGCGTGCGCGATCGCCACCGCGTGGGTGATGCCCTGCGCCGATTCGATCGCCGCCAGCAGCCCGGTGCTGCCGACCGGCCGCCCGCAGGCTGCTTCGATGGCGGCAATCTCGCGCTCCATGTCGACAACGTCCTGCGCGCTGTCGGTCTTCGGCAGGCGCACAATGTCCGCGCCGCCGCGCACCACGGCCTGCAAGTCCGCCAGGCCGTAGGCGGAGTCGAGCGCATTGACGCGCACGATGGTTTCCACCTCCTGGTACAGCGGGTGCTGCAGCGCGTGGTACACCAGCCGGCGCGCCGCGTCTTTTTCACGCAGGATCACCGAGTCTTCCAGATCGAACATCAGGGCGTCGGCCTGGTAGATAAAGGCGTTGCTGACCATCGCCGCGTTGGCGCCGGGAACGAACAGCATGCTGCGGCGCAGCCGGGTTTTATTCAGCGTTTTCATCTTTCGCCTCCCACGGCAGTTGGCCGCCCTCGCAGGCGCGCATCAGCGCGGTTTCCAGCCGGGCGCGCAGCACGCAGTCCAGCGCCCCCTTGTCGTCGACGATCACCTGCACCGGCTCCACCTCATAGCGCTGCAGCACCTCCAGCAGGGTGCGACGGATCGCCGCGCCGAACTGTTTTTCCACGCTGCTGGCGATCAACAGATCGTGCTGCGGCCCCTCGGCGGGCGCGATGCGCACCATGACATCGCTGGATTCCAGCGTGCCGGCCATTGCTTCTCGGATAATTTTCATCATTCACCTGATTGTGCGGACTCAAAAGGATGCGGGGCCGCCTTGGCCCGGCGCTGCGTTTGCAGATCCTGCAGGTAGTACAGGGTGTCCGGCGGTACCAGCGGCGCGGCGGCGTGGAAGTCCCCCGCCGCCAGCAGCTTGCGCACCCAGGAGGCGGAGATCGCCGTGCCCTGATATTGCAAACGCTCGATTTCCACCAGCGCGATCGGCGGGCTGGGCAGCGCCGGCGTTTCCAGCCAGTAACGCATGTCGCGGTTGTATTTCGCGGTCACCGCGCAGAACGGCTCGTTGCCGACAAAGCGGTGGGTAATGCCCAGCGCGGGCGCCAGATACTGGCGGAAGATCTTCAGATCGATTTCGGTGTAACAGTCGTCGGCCACGCCCTGATCCTTGATGAAGTAACAGGGGAAGGTGGCGCGCGAGATCACGTACTGCGAGCCTTCGTGTACCGTGAGGTTGGGGATATCGGCGGTGCCGGCCAGCACCAGCCGGCGCCGGTCTTCATAGCTGAAGCGCGAGGTGTTTTCCTTTACCAGAAACAGGTGCAGCCAGTCGCAGCGCTTGGCCGCCTGACGCACCAGATACTGGTGCCCGCGGGTAAAGGGGTTGGCGTTCATCACGATGCTGCCGATGGTATCGCCCGGCCGGCGCTGGCTCGCCAGTTGGGCGGCGTAGCGCTTCAGGCGACACGGGCTGTTTTCCATCAGCACCACGATGCCCGGCACGGTGGCGATCGGGTAGAAACCGCACTGGCGGAACAGCGGCTCGTTCTGCACCTTGGTGTAGATAAACAGCTGAGTGTGATGGCGCTCGTAGGCCAGGTTCACCAGCTCGGTCGCCAGCGCCAGCGCCAACCCTTCGCCGCGCATCAGCGGACTGATGGCGACGCATTTGATAATATTGTCGGCGATACCGCCGCAGGCGACCAATTTGTCGTGCTGGGTAACGGTAATAAATATTTCAACCGTGGTGTCGATATTCAGATCGTTACTGCGCAAGAAGGCGCTTATTTCCGAAATCGCTTTATGATCCGATCGCTTTACCCGATTAAATACGGCATCGCCTAACATAACACGCTCTCTGGGTTAACTGACAAACAACAAGTTAAATACAAAAAGGCATTTTAATTAACATCAACAAGGATAATTAAAACCTTAAAAACCATGGAGATAAACGCCGCTTCGCGTTCGATAAAGCAATGGTAAACAGAAAAAAAACGCCGATTATTGACCTATTTCACAAACCGTTCCCGGTTAATAAGTTATTTAATGTTCTTTATTTGCTTAATTAATCTTATGGTGTTTATTATTGAGATAATCTTTATTTGGCGCCGCAGTTTACTTACATTCATTTAGCATCTTGATTGCAATAGTAGGTTTCATTATGGAATGGCTGAACATCCTGATCGTTGAAGACGAAACGCCGCTGGCGGAAATGCACGCGGAGTTTATCCGCCAGAACGGCGGCTGCCGCCAGATTTGGCTGGCCGGCACCCTGGCGCAGGCGCGCGCCATGACCGAGCGCTTCAAGCCGGACCTGATTCTGCTGGACAACTTTCTGCCGGACGGCCAGGGCATCACCCTGCTGCGCGAACTGACGCTGAGCGGGTATCGCGGCGGCATCGTGTTCATCACCGCCGCCAGCGACATGGCCACCGTGGCCGAGGCGTTGCGTTACGGCGTGTTCGACTACCTGATCAAACCGCTGGCCTATGACCGGCTGAGCCAGACCCTGCAGCGCTTCAGCCAACGCCGCGAAGCGCTGAAGGACAAAGCGCGCCTCAACCAGCGCCGCATCGACGAGATGTTCAACACCTACGCCCGCGGCGAACAGCAGGCGACGCTGCCCGCCGGCATCGACGAGCTGACGCTGGGCAAGATCCGCGCGCTGTTCGCCGAACCCGCCGCGCGCCACACCGCTGAAAGCGTTGCGCAAAAAATGGGGCTCAGCCGCACCACCGCGCGCCGTTATCTGGAGTTTTGTACCGCCGCACAGCAGCTGCGCGCCGAGATCATTTACGGCAAGGTCGGCCGCCCACAGCGGATCTACCGCGCCGGCGAACCGCATTAACGGTTATTTGATCGCCCTTGCAAGGTTGCATGTAACCGCTTTACTTTTTATGCGCCGGTCAGCATCTTGGTGAGCATCACCTAGCCGACAGGACGATCGCCGATGCCCGCTGCGCCCCTTGCTTCCCTGACCGAAATCCTCGCCCGCCGTGACTGGCAAAACCCGGCCTGCCCCCACTACCGCCGGCTGGACGCTCACCCGCCGTTCGCCAGCTGGCGCACGGTGGAAGACGCGCGCGACGATGCCCCCAGCGCCAGCCGCCGGTCGCTGAACGGCGAGTGGCGCTTCAGCTATTTCCCGCGCCCAGAGGCGGCACCGGAAGGCTGGCTGCAGCAGGATCTGCCGGACGCCGCCCCGCTGGCAGTGCCGGGCAACTGGCAGCTCGCCGGCTACGATGCGCCGATCTACACCAACGTGCGCTACCCGTTCCCGGTCGATCCGCCGCGCGTGCCGGAAGACAACCCGACCGGCTGCTACTCGCGCACCTTCAGCGTCGATCCGGCCTGGCTGGCCGCCGGCCAGACGCGCGTTATCTTCGACGGCGTCAACTCGGCGTTCTATTTATGGTGCAACGGCCACTGGGTCGGCTATTCGCAGGACAGCCGCCTGCCGGCGGAGTTCGATCTCAGCCCGTGGCTGCGGCCGGGTGAAAACCGGCTGGCGGTGATGGTGCTGCGCTGGTGCGACGGCAGCTATCTGGAAGATCAGGACATGTGGCGCATGAGCGGCATCTTCCGCGACGTCAGCCTGCTGCACAAACCCGCCGCGCACCTGAGCGATGTGCGCATCACCACGCCGCTGCATGACAGCTTTACCCGCGGCGAACTGGTGGTGACGGCGCGCGCCAACCGGCCCGGCCCGCTGCAGGTGCAGGTTCAGCTGTGGCGCGACGGCACGCGGGTGGCCGAACGCACCCAGCCGCTCGGCAGCGAGATCGTGGACGAGCGCGGCGTCTATGACGATCGCACCACGCTGCGCCTGCCGGTGGAACGCCCGGCGCTGTGGAGCGCCGAAACGCCCGCGCTGTATCGCGCCACCGTCGCCCTGCTCTCGCCCGAGGGGGAGATTATCGAGGTGGAGGCCTATGACGTCGGCTTCCGTCAGGTAGAAATCAGCGGCGGGTTGCTGAAGCTCAACGGACAGCCGCTGCTGATCCGCGGCGTTAACCGCCACGAGCATCATCCGCGCCACGGCCAGGTGATGGACGAGGCGACGATGCGCCACGACATCCTGCTGATGAAGCAGCACAACTTCAACGCGGTGCGCTGCTCGCATTACCCCAATCACCCGCTGTGGTACCGGCTGTGCGACCGTTACGGGCTGTACGTGGTGGACGAAGCCAATATCGAGACCCACGGCATGCAGCCGATGAACCGGTTGGCTGACGATCCGCTGTGGCTGCCGGCGATGAGCGAGCGCGTCACCCGCATGGTGCAACGCGATCGCAACCACCCTTGCATCATTATCTGGTCGCTGGGCAACGAGTCCGGCCACGGCGTAAACCACGACGCGCTGTACCGCTGGGTGAAAAGCCAGGATCCGACCCGCCCGGTGCAATATGAAGGCGGCGGCGCCGACACCGCCGCTACCGACATCATCTGCCCGATGTATGCGCGAGTGGATCAGGATCAGCCGTTCCCGGCGGTGCCCAAATGGGCGATCGGCAAGTGGATCGGCCTGCCGGAGGAACAGCGGCCGCTGATCCTGTGCGAATACGCCCATGCGATGGGCAACAGCTTCGGCGGCTTTGAGCGCTACTGGCGCGCGTTCCACCATTACCCGCGCCTGCAGGGCGGCTTTGTCTGGGACTGGGTCGATCAGGCGCTGATCAAACGCGACGAGCACGGCCAAGAGTTCTGGGCCTACGGCGGCGACTTCGGCGACACCCCCAACGATCGCCAGTTCTGCCTGAACGGGCTGGTGTTCGCGGATCGTACCCCACACCCGGCACTGTTCGAAGCGCAGCGGGCCCAGCAGCTGTTCCGCTTCGCCTTCGACGCCGCCTCGCTGACGCTGACCGTCACCAGCGATTACCTGTTCCGCCACACCGACAACGAACAGCTCAACTGGCGGCTGGAGTTGGACGGCGTGGAGCGCGCCAGCGGCAGCTTCGATCTGGCGCTGCCGCCGCAGGGCAGCACTCGCTTCACCCTGCTCGACCGGCTGCCGATGCTGCATCAGCCCGGCGAGCTGTGGCTGAACGTGGAGGTGGTGCAGCCGCAGGCCACCGACTGGTCCGAAGCGCACCACCGCTGCGCCTGGGATCAGTGGCGGGTGCCGCGCGCGCTGCATCCCGCCCCGCCGCCGGCGCAGGGCCTGCCGCCCACACTGACTGAAGACGAGCAGGGGCTGACGCTCACCCACGGCGACCAGCGCTGGCGCTTCGAGCGCAGCAGCGGCCACCTGACGCAGTGGTGGCAGAATGAACAGCCGCAGCTGCTGACGCCGCTGCGCGACGGCTTTGCGCGCGCGCCGATCGATAACGACATCGGCGTCAGCGAGGCGGATCATATCGATCCCAACGCCTGGGTCGAACGCTGGAAGCTGGCGGGCCTGTACCGGCTGGAGGAGCGCTGCACGCGGCTGCAGGCGGATATGCTGCAAAACGGCGTGCAGGTGGTGAGCGAACACCAGTTCGGCGTGGACGGGGAGATTTTGCTGATCAGCCGCAAACAGTGGCTGTTCGACGCGCTGGGCGCGGTGAGCGTGAACGTGGAGGTCGAGGTGGCCGACGCCCTGCCGCCGCCGGCGCGCATCGGCCTGCACTGCCAACTGGCGACGGTGCAGCCGCAGGCGGAATGGCTGGGCCTGGGCCCGCACGAGAACTACCCGGATCGCTGCCTAGCCGCGCAGCACGGGCGCTGGCGCCTGCCGCTGGCGGATCTGCACACGCCGTATATTTTCCCCGGCGAGAACGGCCTGCGCTGCGACACCCGCAGCCTGCGCTACGGCGGCTGGCGCATCGACGGCCGCTTCCACTTCTCGCTCAGCCGCTACGGCCTGCAACAGCTGATGGCCTGCAGCCACCAGCATCTGCTGCAGCCGGAAGCAGGCACCTGGCTGCATCTGGACGGCTTCCATATGGGGGTGGGCGGCGACGATTCCTGGAGCCCGAGCGTGCACCGGGATTACCTGCTCACCGCCGGCGTTTACCGCTATCAGCTGCGCCTGCAGCGGGCGCCCGAGGGCTAAATCTGCCAAAAAACTCAACGGGTTGCGCATTCTGTAAGCAAACAGTCACAGAATGTGTAATCCGCCTTTGACATGCCGACGGCGCCTCGCTATTATTCGCCCCGTTCACACGATTCCTCTGTAGTTCAGTCGGTAGAACGGCGGACTGTTAATCCGTATGTCACTGGTTCGAGTCCAGTCAGAGGAGCCATATTTAGAGAAGCCCGCTCAGGGAAACCTGAGCGGGCTTTTTGCTGTTGGGCGGATCATAATCGGTGATCCCCTACACTCTCTCTACCCGACACCGTTCAGCCATCCGTTGAACGGGTGAGTTTCTCCCATTGTTCAATTTCCTTACCTAGCGCCTCGAGCTTTTGCCGCACCAAACTTAATGCGTCACTGCCTAACAACAGATGCGTTGGCGGCTTCCCGCTCTCGATCAATGCCAGCATGGCGTGAGCCGCCTTAACCGGATCGCCGAGTTGCTTGCCGCTTTTTTCCTGGCGCGCCTGACGAACAGGTTCAAATAGCGCGTCATAGTCAGGGACACGGCGAGGGCTGCGTACCATTGAACGCCCGGCCCAGTCCGTTCGAAACGAACCGGGCGCCACGGAGGTCACGTGTAGGTTGAACGGGGCAAGCTCTTTACTTAACGTTTCTGATATCCCTTCCAGGGCGAATTTGCTGCCGCAGTAATAGCTGATACCGGGCAAGGTAATGAAACTGCCCATTGAGGTGATATTGATAATGTGGCCGCGACGGCGCTGGCGCATGCCCGGCAGCACGGCTTTGATCATCGCCACCGCGCCAAACACATTGACGTCAAACTGGCGGCGCAGCTCTGCAAGCGGGGATTCTTCCAGAATGCCTTCATGGCCGTAACCGGCATTGTTCACCAGCACATCTATCGGACCGACGGCGGACTCTATCTCTCCAACCACCTCATCAATACGTTCATCGTCCGTGACATCAAGCAGATAGCCAAAAGCCCGCTGCGTATCGAGCGCGGCGAAAGCCTGCAGTGCTTCGCTGTTGCGCACCGTCCCTACAACCCGATGCCCTACGGCGAGGGCTTCCCGCGCCAGCGCCTGACCAAAGCCACTGCTGACACCGGTAATTAAAATCGTTTTTGAAGATGCCATAAAAAGAACTCCCATGAACCATGAAGGTTGCATGGTATTCTCTGTTCTGCCGCATTTTTAGGCCGTATCTTCTCTTTTTCTTGCCTGATTTTATGAGGTGGTGGGATGTCCGACATGATTGCCCTGATGAATAGACTTGCGGTGCAAGAGGGATACAACCTCACTGCCCTACCTGATGTGCGAATTTTGCGTTCCGATCGCCCGCTTGCCAGAACGCCGGTGCTTTACGATCCGGGGATCGTGATCGTCTGCCAGGGCAGCAAACGCGGCTATTTCGGTCAACAGACCTATTTATATGATGAGCAGCACTACCTGGCGGTTTCGGTGCCGGTGCCGTTTGTGATGGAAACCGACGCGTCGGCAGCACATCCGCTGCTGGCGATTTATATGCATCTGGATTTTCAGCTTGCCGCTGAACTGATGTTGCAGATTGAACAGCATGGCGCCCCGCATCCTCCCGTCGCGCCGCAAAGCATGATGTCGAGCCCCATGGACAGCACGGTAAAAATGGCCGTACTTCGCTTACTTGAAGTCCTGGCTAACCCGCTTGAGGCGGCGATCCTCGGCCCGGCGCGGGTGCGTGAGCTTTATTTTCGCGTGCTGACAGGCGCACAGGGCAACGCAATGCGTGCCGCGCTGGCCTTGCAGGGCCAATTTGGCAAAATCGGTAAAGCGTTGCAGCACATCCACGCCGCTTACGCGGAGCCGTTAACGCTGACGCAGCTGGCAATGATGGCCGGCATGAGCGTGCCGACCTTTCATAGCCATTTCAAAGCGATAACGCAGATGCCGCCAATGCAGTATGTGAAATCGGTACGCCTGCACCAGGCACGGATGCTGATGGTGCGCCAACAAATCACCGCCGCCGCCGCGAGTTACGCCGTTGGCTATGAAAGCCCATCGCAATTTAACCGCGAATTCAAACGTCTGTTTGGCCTGCCACCGGCAGAGGAGATAAAACGCATGCAGCGTCACTTCGCCATTCCGCCCGCGCAGCCTGCCTCGGTATTTGTTTCATCGCACTGAGGCTTATTTGGTATGGCGAACGCGACCTTGAGGTATAGAGTACTAACGTTTTTGGTGACCGATACCAGCAGCTAAACTATCAAGCAACGCGCGCCCTTTTGCAGTTCACCAGCCGCAAGGAAGTGGAAGAATTGCATACCCTTTGCCGGGGACGGTTGCGTCTTTATCAAAGTACGCGCCGCCGATACCGAATCGCTGGAGAATTTCCTGATGGAGATCCAGAGCTTTGAGGGCGTACGCTCTGTGCGCAGCGACATCTCGCTTTCCACGTTTCTGGCGCGCGGGCCTTCGCCGGATTAAGGCGCACTGCTCTTCTGGCGTGAGGTGAAAAACGTCAACACTCCGGCGCAAAGCAGCAGCATGCTACTGATGGCAAAGGCGCTCTGCCAGCCGAGATGGTCAAACACCATGCCTCCTGTCGTTGAACCAAGCGCAATCGAGAGCTGAATCACCGCAACCATCAGTCCGCCTCCGGCTTCCGCATTGTCGGGAAGCGTGCGGGCAATCCATGTCCACCATCCCGTTGGGGCGGCGGTGGCCAGCATGCCCCAGAGACCTAACAGCAGCGAGACAGCCCAAACGTGATGCCCAGTAAGAATCAGGGCGACGGCAATGACGGCCATCAGCCCAGGGATAACCATCAACGTTAGGTAGAATTTCCTGTTGAGGCATGCCGAGACAACCAGCGTGCCAATAAAACCGGCCACGCCGATAATCAGTAAAATCAACGACAAGCCAGAGGAATCAACACGCGTCACCGTCTCCAGGAATGGGCGCACATAGGTAAATAGCGCAAACTGCCCCATAAAGAACAGGCCACAGGCCAGCATGCCAAGAGAGACAACAGGACGAGCGAACAGGCGGAGTACGGTTCCACGTGATGCAGGAGCTTTATTGCCGTTCATACCAGGCAAACTAACGCACTGCCAGATAAAGGCCACCACCGCGATAGGAACCAGGCACAAGAAAGCGCCTCGCCATCCGACAGTGGTGCCAAGGTAGCTCCCCAGCGGGGCTGCCACTACCGTCGCCAGCGCATTGCCGGCGTTGAAAATAGCCAGGGCACGCGCGACTTGATGTTGTGGCACCAGACGAATCGCCGTTGCCGCAGACATC
Source organism: Serratia bockelmannii (assembly GCF_051803255.1). Taxonomy (NCBI): domain Bacteria; kingdom Pseudomonadati; phylum Pseudomonadota; class Gammaproteobacteria; order Enterobacterales; family Yersiniaceae; genus Serratia; species Serratia bockelmannii. The sequence goes on from NZ_CP196512.1 coordinate 3,386,632, forward strand.
GACCAGAATCCCCCGATCGCAATACCTATCATCGCGCGACCGGCCATATACACCAGATAACTGGAGGCCAGTGCGATAACGAGCCCCGACACGGCCATCAGAAACGTCATCCCCAGTAACAGGGACTTGCGATCCCTGTTTCCAGCCAGCGCCGAAAGCGTCAGGCTGGTCAGGACGGCCAGCGCGCCGGAGATGGCAATCCCCTGTCCTGCCAGTCCCTCCGTCACGCCTAAATCACGGGCAATCGGCGTAAGCAGGCTGACGGGCATAAATTCCGATGCAATCAGCACAAAGACGCACAGGGTCATGGCAAAAATGCCGCTCCAGTGAGCGTGCTGATTATTCGGTGATGGTGTTTGGCTAAGTATAGACATAGTCAGATTTCACAAAAGTCAGAATAAAGCCACCGCGTAGACAGGTGGCTTTTAATGTTGTCAGTAGAGGGTTTATTTCAGATTGGCTTTGAAAAATTGTTCGAACTTAGCGAAAGGTATTTTTCCGGCAACGTTATCGTACAAGTCCACATGATTTGCACCGGGGACAATCACCAGCTCTTTGTCTTTACTGCCGACCGCCTTATAAGCATCTTCGGCAAAATAGCGTGAATGCGCTTTCTCGCCGGTCACGATAAGCGTCGGGATGATGATTTCACTGGCGTAGCTCAGCAGCGGCATATTCATAAACGACAGCGGCATCGTTGCCGTCCACGCTCCCGTAGAGTTAACGGAACGCGCGTGGAAACCGCGCGGCATGCGGTAGTAATCAAAGAACTCCTTCAGCACCGGATGCGGATCGGCCGGCAGGGTTTCTGGCAGAATGCGCTGACCCGCGCTGACCTTGCCATTTCTGTCGACGTTAATATCATGAGCGCCGTGAGCGAACGTTCCACTTTCCGCATCCTTCCAGCGCTGTTCATTCAGATACTGCAGAACGGCACGACGGTCAGCGGTGGAGTAACGGTCTTTGCCATCTCCCACGCCATGGCCCATCGCCCGACTCATATCGTACATTACGCTTGTTGCCACTGCTTTAACGCGGGTATCCATCGCGGCGTCGTTTAACGCCATGCCACCCCAGCCGCAAATGCCGAGCAGCCCGATACGGTTGCGGTCCACCTCTTTTTGCAGCCCTAAGAAATCCACCGCCGCGCTGAAATCTTCCGTATTGATATCCGGTGAGGCGACGTTTCGCGGATAGCCGCCGCTTTCCCCCGTGTAAGAGGGATCAAACGCCAGGGTAATAAACCCTTGTTCCGCCAGCGTCTGCGCATACAGTCCGCTGGATTGCTCTTTCACCGCGCCAAAAGGCCCACTGACCGCAATCGCCGCCAGCTTGCGATCGCCGCGATCTTTGGGCAGGTAAAGATCGCCCACTAAGGTGATGCCATATCGATTCTGGAACGAGACTTTACGATGATCGACTTTCTGGCTCTCGGCGAACGTTTTATCCCATTTATCTGTCATGGATACAGGGGCGTTCGGATTGGTTGAATCAGCATAACTCATTGTCGTGACTCCACTTAATGATGCGAATAACAGCATGGCCGGCATCGCGGTTTTTAGCGTTCGGGTGAAGGTTTTCATAAAAATCCCCATGAAAAACAAGAGAGATACAGGTTTCCTACGGACAACGCTGCGGTGCTTTGTTTTGATGGGGTCATTATAGTGAGCAGAATTAGTGCTGATTAGAGGGGTATTACTGCTAAGATTGATACCATATTGTTATAAATTAATGCTGAGTTTGCTGTCGTTCAGGAGGGATTATTCAATGGCGAAAAGGGAGAACTACAACGAGTTGTACCTATTTATGCAGGTGGTACGGGAAGGCAGTTTTACCGCGGCGGCTCAACGGCTGGGGCTTGCTCAATCAGGGGTCAGCCGTTCCGTTCGTGAGCTTGAGGAAAGGCTGGGTGTCCAGCTACTGGTGCGCACCACGCGTAAACTGTCGCTGACGCAAGCGGGCGAGCAGCTCTACCAGAAGACGGCATCTGGATTTGATACGCTAGATCTAGGGCTTGCCGCGCTGGCACATTATCGCGAGACCCCTTCCGGCACGGTTCGTATCAATGCCAGCCAGCACGCGATTGATAAATGCCTGCTGCCAAAGCTTGCGATATTTAAACAGCGCTATCCTGATATCAGGCTGGAACTCATAAACGAGAGCAGGTTCGTCGATATTATCGAAGAAAGATTCGATGCGGGCGTTCGCCTGGGGCCCGAAGTAAGCACTGGCATGGTTGCTGTACGCATTACGCCCGATATGGAGATGGCCATTGTGGGTACCCCTGAGCATTTTCGTCGCTACGGTTTTCCGCAAACCCCGGCGGATTTAACAACGCATCCCTGTATCGCCTATCAGTTTGCCGACGGCAGCGTGTACCAGTGGGAACTCAATCAGGATGATAAAAAAATCACTCATCGGCCTGAAGGACAATGGGCCTTATCTGACAGTTATATGGAAGCAGAAGCCGCCCGGCTGGGCTTGGGGCTGGCCTATGTTCCTGTCGAACTGGTCACAGATGATCTGGAACGCGGGGCGCTTATCAGAGTTTTACAGCGTTACAGCCTGCGAATGGAGGGGTTGTTTCTCTATTACCCTCATCGCAATGTATCCCCCGCTCTGCGAATGGTCATTGAAACATTGAAAATCTGAGCGTTTAGCGATGACCGAGCCTTCACTGTGCAGAATGGTGTTAGGTCGTATTTTTGCACTTTCAATCCTAAGGGCTGCTATACGAAGAGCGGACGTCCCATCCAGCGAAAGAACGTAAAAAAACCGCCTCGCGGCGGTTTAGTTATCCAGTTAGGAAGTTGCGCTTGCAAGCCGTGCTGCAAATCCAATGAAGAACATACCTACCAGCGCGTTTCCGGTGGCAGATAACCTACGGTTGCCTTTCAGACGACTGAGCAGATAAGAGCCGCAGAAAACGAGGAAGCCGAAATAAACGAGAGTAATCGCGAACATCACTGCAGCAAGAATGATAAACGCCATCCAGGAGTGCTCAGCCTGAACATTGATGAACTGGGCGAAGAAAGAGATATAGAACAGCAGCGTCTTTGGATTCAATAGCGTAACCAGCATTCCGCGCCCGATGATCCCCTTAGCATCAGCTGAAGATTTCTTTTCCTCACTCGTTTCGACCGCTGGCTTAAAGATAGCGCGTATCGTCTGGACTCCGAGATAGAACAGATAAGCAGCACCTGCGTATTTGATGGCGTTAAACAAGGCTGGTGTTGAGCTGATAACTGCCGCCAGCCCGCACCAGGCCAAAAGAACCAGGATAACGTCGCTCAGGAGGATGGAAAATATTGCAGCAAAGCCTCGCTTGATGCCGCTGGTAATGCTCGTTTTAATCACGAACAGGGTTTCAGGGCCTGGCACAAGGACTATCAGCGTCGCACCAAGCAGGTACGTCCAGAAATTCACGACACCAAAATCAGCAAACATTTTCACTCCAGTTCTCTCGTTTTCAACGAGGCCATTCTAACTAAAGTTACGTTAATGGAAACACATCGCCACGGCTTTCAATTCACAATCAATGTCTGCTCCTGGTACAAAGCCGGCCGTCAGATTGCTAACCCTACCAATCCCCACAAACACCAAAAGGCCCGCCCCCAGGCAGGCCTTTATCCCTCCGCAATGTCTCAGGCCCCATCCTGCTCCGCAACCCGCGCCATCAATGCCCCCAGCAACGCCAGGTCGACCAGCAACGCCAGCGCGAAACAGCTCCCTCTCACGCCCGGTGCGGCATAGGTTTGCACCAGCGAAGCGGCAATCACTACGGCCACGATAGTCACCACCGTCGTCAGCCTGCACGCCACGGCGAACGCCGCTTTCTCCCCCACTGCCGTGCGGTAGGCGACGCCCTGCCCCAGACCGCCGAGGACGATGCCCGCCAGCAGGGCCGGCCAATCATGGCCGCCGAACAGCATCAGCAGCGTCAATAGCCACCCCACCGCTGCCAGTAAAAAGCCGTAGCGGAGAATCGCCAGCGCAGGCCGGTTCCGCAGCGGCCGTAGACGGGCCAGTGCGGCGCCGCCGAGAAACGCCAGCGCCAATGCCGTTAGCAGCATCAGGGTCGCGCCGATGCCCAGCAGATTTTCGGTCTTCAGCAGCAAGGCGCCTGCCGCGGCCGGCACGCTGAGCGCCAGGGCGCTCGCCGCCGCTCCCGTGTGTGCCATGGCGCCCAGGGCACCGTTGTTGATATAAAGGCTCATCGTTCACTCCCGACATGATGGAAATGATGAAATAAATTCATTTCCCTGTTCACATGTCAGTAGCCTATCTCTTGTATAATCGCTCAGACAAACTCATAGTTTTCAGCCTTGGATGAGAATAATTCAGCCATGAGAAAAACCCGTTTGCCGCCGCTGGGCGCGCTGCGCGCCTTCCACGCCGTGGCCGGCTGCCGCAGCTTTAAACATGCCGCCGAAGCGCTGGGCGTGAGCGCGACGGCGGTCAGCCACCAGATCAAGCTGCTGGAGTCGGTGCTGGAATGCCGGGTGTGCGAGCGCAGCGCGCAGGGCGTCAGCCTGACCGAGACCGGCGAGATCCTGTATGCCGGCACCCAGCGCGCCTTCGCCGCGCTGGAGCAGTCCGTCGCCCAAATCACCCGCGCCCAGCAGCCGCCGGCGCTGACCGTCACCACCACCTCCAATTTTCTCACCCACTGGCTGGTGCCGCGCCTGGCCGATTTCAAGGCGGAGTTTCCCGCCATCGATCTGCGCCTGCACACCAGCGTCGAGCGGGTCGATCTCAGCCAGCGCACCGTGGACGTCGCCATTCGCTACCGCGAAACGCCGGAAAGCGATCTGCACTGCACCTTGCTGCATGAGGATCGTTTTATCGTGGTGGCCAGCCCGGCGCTGGCGCTGGAGCGCATCGAGGATTTGCAGCGGGTAACGCTGTTTCACGTGGAACATCGGCAGGTGCCCGCCGACGCGCCGACCTGGGAAAACTGGCGGCGGCGCTACGGGCCGGAAGGGTTGAATGTGGAAGCCGGGCTGACCTTCAGCGACGAAACCCATGCGCTGCAGGCGGCGGTGGCCGGCCAGGGGGTGGTGATCGCCAGCCGGCTGCTGGCACGCGATTTGTTGCAGCGCGGCGTGTTGGCCGCGCCGTTCGAGATGGCGTTACCCGGCGCCAACTACTATCTGATGGCCACCGAAGAAACTGCGCAGCGCCCCGATATCATTGCGCTACGCGAGTGGTTGCTGCGGCAAATGGCGGCGGGCTAACGGCTCTCGGGGGCGATCTCCCCCAGGCGGATCGCCACGCTGATCGCCTGCGCGGTGGTGGCGGCGCCAAGGCGTTGGCGAATGCGGCGCAGGTGGTTTTCCACCGTGCGTTCAGACAGGCCGAGCATCGCGGCGATATCCGCCTGCCGCCGGCCGATGGCGGTCCAGCTCAGCACCTCGCGCTCGCGCGCCGACAGCCGGCTCCCCCCCTCACCGGCTGCCGGTTCGAACAGCCGCCGCGCCGCCAGAAAGGCCGCCGAACCCACGAGCGACAGCGCCAGCCGCACCGGCGGCGAGGTGTCGATGCGCTCGCCCCCCAGGCTGACGGCCCCCTCCAGGCCGGCGGGGCCGAACACCGGGATCTGCACGCCGTGCAGACCGGCGCCGCGCGGCGTGCGCACAACCCGGTAGCGCTCGCCCTGCTGCGCCCGGGTTTTGGTCCAGAAGAACGGCTCGCTGGCCCGCAGCATGTGCCGGGTCACCGGGCAGTGCCGCACGTAGGTCAGCGCATCGACCGCCTCGCCGTCGCCGAACCAGTCGCCTTCGACCCAATAGATATGCTCGATCCCCGCTTCCGCCGTGGCGGAAGCGGAAAACAGCACAAAGCGATCGAAGCCGAACGGCGCGGCAAAGGCGCGAACCCGCCCCTGAATGGCGGACAGGGTTCGCTCGTGGTCCATCGCCAGCGCCGTCTGGAAAGCGTGCTGCGCGATCTCGTCGCTCATCGCGTGGCGACGTCGGCCAGCAGCGTCTCTGCCGCCAGTTTGCCGAGGTTGTTGGAAGCCAACGGGCTGTCGCCGGTCAGCAGGCGCCGATCTTTATGCACCTTGCCGGTGATGTCGGCGTTGACGATCTTCACGCCCCGCTCGCGCAGGCGTTCGCCCACCAGCCAGGGCATCGGACCGGGAATATAGCCGATGTCGATGTTGGCGCCGGTATCGAGCGAGTCCGGGAACACGCACATCTCATAGCCACGATAGAGGAAATCCTCTTTGTTCTCGCCGATGCCCGCCGCCAGCAAACCGGCCGGCCCGTGGCACAGCGAAATCACGTAGCGATCGTTGTCATGCGCCCAGTGTAGGGTCTTTTTCACCTCTTCGCTGAATGGGATATCATTGAGCACGCCGTGGCCACCGGGGATGAAAACGCCGAGGTAGTTGCCGCCATCCAGATCCTTCACCACTTCCGTCAACTTTTTCGGCTGCTTGAGCTGGCTGCGGTACTTCTCGTAGGTGGCCTTGACTGCTTCATCTTCATGCGGGAACGCCCACATCTCCAGCTTCACCGGATCGCCGGACGGCGTGGCGATGTCGATCTCGAAACCGGCCAGATCCAGGTGATACATCGGCAACAGCATCTCGACCGGGTGGTTGCCGGTCGAGAAGAACTTGCCGTTTTGCATCAGCAGGTAGCGCTCCTGCGAGGCGATCATCAGCACCTTCCACTTGCCGCCGCGATAGGCGTTCGGGTAGCTGGCGCCCGTAAAGTCGGTTTTGGATGAGGTGTACTGGCTGAGGGAGTAAGGCGATGGGAAGAACGCGTTGTCTTCCGCCACATCCGGGGTGGGATTACGATCGTTGGACACTGAATCAGTCATGATTATCTCCATATTCACCGTTACATTGCCCTTTCAGCTTAAATAACCGCCGGCGGGGCCGCAATGAGGGATATCCCTCAATCACCCTCGCGACGTCGGCACTCAAGCATGATGCCGTAGCGCGACAATAAACGTTTCTTCGCTGACGCCGGCATATTCATACCGGCACTTTCTCACCGGCACCTGGAAATAACGCTCCAGGATGTCCTCTTGCAGCAGTGCATTTTTATCGCCAAACATGCACTGCCGCTGGTTCATCAGCAGGCACTTGTCAGAGATGCGATCGGCGTAGTGCAGAAAATGCGTATTCAGCACGATCGTCATCTGCCGCTCTTTCGCGAGGCACCAAAGCATCTCGATCATTTTAGCCTGATTGTAAAAATCCAGATTCGATTCCGGTTCGTCGAGGATCATGACGTCGGGATCCGCCGCCAGGGCCTTGGCGAAATAACACATCTGCAGTTCTCCACCGCTGATCTGGTTGATATTTTTCTGCGCCAGCGGCGCGATCTCCAGCGCATGCAACACCGCCTGCGCCCTGGCGACATCTTGCCGCCGCGGCCTGGCGAACCATCCCGCCTGGCGAGCACAGCCGAAAGTGACAAAATCGAGTACCCCATAAGCGAAATGCGGCGTTTTTGCCTGCGGCACATAGGCCAACCGGGCGGGCCGATTGTCGACCAGGCCGATCTTGCACCCGCCAGACAGGGGCCGGCACAGGCCCGCGATGTGTCTCAGCAACGTGGTTTTACCGGCGCCGTTCGGCCCGAGCACGCTAAGGATCTCGCCCCGCGCCAGATGAAAACTGACGTTGTCGAGAAGGGGTTCTCGCCCCTTGAAACCCAGGGTCAGCTGGTTAACTGTGATCATGTTTGCTGCTCATAATAAAAAGGAGAGCGAAAAGCGGCGCGCCGATCAGCGCGGTCAGGATGCCGATCGGGATTTCAGCATAGGTGGCACCTCTGGCGATATTGTCGATCGCCAGCAAAAACAGCGCCCCGCTCAGCGCCGAAGCCGGGATCAGGCGGCCGTGGTTATATCCCAGCACGCTTCTCACCAAATGCGGGATCACCAAGCCGACCCACCCCACCACGCCGGCCAAGCTCACCGAGGCGGAAACCAGCAGGGAGGCGGCGATCAGCAGCAGGATCTTCAGCCGGGGTGGATTCAGGCCGGCGATGCGCGCCTCGTCGTCCCCCAGCGAAAGAATGTTCATGTTCCACCTGAGCCGGTAGATAGTCAGGTAACACGCCGCAAACAGCGGGATCAGCCAATAAACCTGCGCTTTCGCTACCGAAGCGAAGCTGCCCATCAGCCAGAAGACGATCGCCGGCAAGGTATCCTGCGGATCGGCGACATATTTTATGACCGAGACAAACGCGATAAACAGCGACGCGATAATCATGCCGGACAAAATCGTGGTGAGCGCATCCTGCCGGCGTTTGAGGCGGCAAATGCCCAGCACCAGCAACAAACTCACCACGCCGAAAAGAAACGACAGCAGGGAACTCAGGGCAAAGGGCAAACTCAAGAGAATGCCCAGCGCCGCGCCAAAGGCGGAGGCGGAAGAGGTGCCCAGCACGTCCGGGCTGGCCAACGCGTTTTTCAGCACCGCCTGAAAGGTCGCGCCGGCGACCGCCAACCCGCCGCCCACCAGCATCACCGCCACCACCCGCGGCGCGCGCAGGTTAAAAATCACCGAATAGCGGGCCTGGTTTTCCCCCGGCATGTTCCCCCGCCATAAAATCTGCACCACATCGTGGGCCGACAAGGCATAGCGGCCGGCAAACAGTGATGCGAAGGCGACCACACAGAGCGAAATAAACAATCCCGCCATGATCGCCACATATTTTCCTCTGCCCGGCATCCCCAAGCTCCTCCAACGAACTCACGCTATTCAACCGTGGCACTAGCGTTGCGCCAGCACCTCATCCAGCAACCGGTCCGGGATCGCATAAGAGAACATCGTCTGATAATAGCGACGCGTCTCCTCCCGCAGCGTTTTGTCGCTAATGTCTTCAGGGGCATACCGGTTGATCATAAACAGCGGCAGCAGTGACGTTTCCGCCGACAGGCCCCCCCAGTTGTGAATGCCCACCGGCGTCGAGAAAACCTTGCCGTTTTTCACCGCCCTGAGCGTCTCCCACGCCTGGCCGGGGATCCCCCCGTGCAGCAGCGCTTTGGCGCTGCCGAACACCACGAAAATCACATCCGGGTCCCAGGCCATGATTTGCTCCATCGAAACGTTGATGTACCTGCCGGCATCCCCTTTTACCGGCAAATCCCCGGCGACGTTGTCCATGCCGGCCATTTTCAGATAGGTGTCGCCGTAGGTGTGTGGGCCGCTCACCTTCAGCTGCCTGCCGTCGCTTTCTTCCAGATATAACGCCCTGACGTGCTGCGCGCGGATGGCGGCGGCATAGGGGCGGATCTGTTTCAGGGTCTTTTCCCAGGCGTCTTTGAATTTATGCGTACGCGGCAGGCCGAGGGTGTCGGCGAAGGTATTTTCCCAATACACCTGGGTAACCATCGGCTGGTATTTGGTCTTCCCGCCGGCGTCCAGATCGACCGTCATCACGCCCGCCCTTTCCAGCCGATCGTCCTGGCTTTTGCCGTAGTAATAAATGATGTCGGGCCGCAGATTCATTAACGACTCCATGTTGACCCGATAGTCCTTATTGATGAAATCGGACGTGATCCTGCCGATATCCGGCTTCATGTCCTTCAACACATGCCTATCGGCATGCATGAACGCCCAGGGCCCCACGCCGACGACATGCCGATAGGCCGCCTCGTTCGCCAGGATCACGCCGAAGGGGCAGTTGCCGGTGATGACGATCCGCGGGTAGCTGCCGGGCAGCGTTTGCGTCGCCGCGCTTTGCAACGGCTCGGCCGCCGCCGGCAGGCTGGCGCCGGCGCAAGGCACCGTCGGCAAGGCAAATAGGGCCAGCAGCGCGGTGGCGATAAATTTCACTGTTACGCACATGGTGCCTCCTGCGCGCACGCTCGGCGGCGCGCGTCGATGGGCTGTATTAGGCCGACGCGGCGATGCCTGCTGCCATAATGGTTATCCCGGCCACAAAGACGATTGCCGTGGTGGCTACCGCGCCGCCGCCAACCAACGCGGCGGTTTTTCCCGTGGAAAGGTCTTTTCGTTGCAGGAAAGAAAGCTCTGCCAGGGGAATGATTTTTCCACTGTCGGCGACGATGTCTTTAGGTTCAACCTTCGCCACCGTCAGCTCGCCGCCGCTGCCGTCCTTCAGGCCATATTTCAACTGGTCGCCGACATAGACCGGCGGCTGCAGCAGGTAATACGGGCTATTGAGCCCCGCCTCTTTTTGTTGCAATGCCACGTCGTGGTAGGTCGTACAGCCGGCAAGGGAAAACGCCGCCATCCCGATAACCAACGGCACTAATGGGATAAATCGCATGGGAAACCTCGTGCTTCTATTTGCTGGTTTTTAACGTAACGGCGGACTTGAAGCGCATATAGCTCACGACCAGAGAAAGGAACGAGAATGCCGCCCCCGCCATTAAACTGATATTCGTCGCTTGCGCGCCGCGCATATTGAAGAAAATCGCCACTAACGCCGAACCGACGATTTGCCCGATCAATCGGGAGCTGCCCAACAGGCCGCTGGCGATGCTGCTGTTTTCATGGGACACAGAGGTCATGATCAGCAGGTTGTTCGGTGATTGAAACAGGCCGAAACCGATGCCGCACAGCGCCACGCGCCATACGATCGCCCCATTCGACGGATCGCTGGGCAAATTGGCCATCAGCAGCATGCCTGCCAGCAGACAGGCGAGGCCCGAGAGGGCAACAAGATTGGGATCGTATTTCTTGGCCAAATCACCGGAAATCAGCGAAGACGCCATGGTGGCCAGCGGCCAGGCGGTCAGCAGCAGACCGATGTCCACCACGTTTCTTTGCAGGACATTGTGGAAATAGAAAGGCAGCGATACAAAAGCCAAAAGCTGGGTGCTGTAAGACAGCATCGACATCAGCAAAGACAATGACAGCGTCGGGTTATGCAGCATCGCGACCGGGATCAGCGCGGCGTTGGCCTTTCTTTTCTGATTGATGTACAGCCACCCGGCCAGCCCGGCGAATACCGCAAAGCTGAGCGCCGCCGCCGGCAGATGGTGGGTGGTCATACTCATCGTGCTGAGCGAGAAAGCGATGAACAGCACAAACACCAACAGAGCCCCGCCGCTGTCGAATCCACCGCTGCGCCGCTCGCGGGGGGCCAGGAAGATCAGGCTCAGCAGCAGCGACAGGCAGGCGATGGGAACATTGATGGTAAACAGCCAGTTCCAGCTCGTCTGAGAAAGTATCGCCGAGGCGATGGACGGCCCGGCGGCGGCGGAAACCGACACCACCATCACATTAATCCCCAGACCGCGCCCCAGCAGCCTTTCCGGGTATATCTCCTTGATCAGCGCCGCATTGACGCTGAGTACCGCCGCCGCACCGAAGCCCTGTATCACCCTGAATGCCGTCAGCATCGACAGCGTCGTGGACAGCGCGCAGCCCAAGGATGAAAAAGCGAACAGCACCACCCCGGCTATAAAGATCTTTTTATTGCCCACCGCGCGGCCCAGCGCCGCGAAGGGCATCAAAGAGGCGACAACGGCAAACTGGTAGGCATTAATAATCATGATGGAGGCCGATTCGGAAACGCCGAAATCTTTGGCGATAACCGGCAATGCCACGTTGGCGATGGTACTGTCGAGCATGGCGATGACCGTGCTTAACGAGACCGCGAGAACGGCGAATATATTTAGTGTCTCTTTTTCCTGGTGTTTAAAAGTCATGTTAACGCTCCAAAAACGTGAGTAGCTTCATGCCGGCGGCAAAGACCCCGTTTTTTATCCGTTTTAATGTTTATGTTATAACATATCAATTAAAGAGGAGAATAAATCTCATTTGAAATATTAGATTAAATAGTTTGTCAAAATAAGAATTAACAAATGCAAAACAAATTTATATCAATATAAACATTCAATAAACAAAATAAATGCAGTATAAAAAACCAGTGAATTTAAGGAATGACATTAAAAGTAACAGCCGCTAACAGACAACCCCGCCGGCGCGTGAAATTGTTATGTTATAACAAAAACACCCTTTCCTTTTATGCTGGTTAACCTTATGGCTAAGACGGACCTTTTGAACACCCGGTTATCTCGCCGCAGAATGATGTTGGCAGGGTTGGCGGCCCTGGCGCTGAACGGCGCCGTTTCCCCGCTGGCTCACGCCCACGGCTTGCCACGCCCCAAAAAACAGGCGGGCCCTCAGGGGGCGCGAAAACGATTCCTGGTCATGTTGGATCCCGGTCATGGCGGCATCGACTCCGGCGCCATTGGCCACACCGGTTCGCTGGAAAAACATGTCGTTCTGGAGATCGCCAGAAATGTGCGTGCACAGCTTGATCGACACGGCATCGATGCCCGCCTGACGCGCGACAGCGACGTTTTTATTCCGCTGTACGATCGGGTGGAGATCGCGCACCGGCATGGCGCCGATCTTTTCATGTCCATCCACGCCGACGGCTTTACCTGCCCCAGTGCCTGCGGCGCGTCGGTTTTTGCGCTTTCCAATAAAGGCGCCAGCAGCGCGATGGCGAAATACTTATCGAACAGTGAAAACGCGGCGGACGATCTCGCCGGCCCCAACGTCATCAAGAAAGACCGCTATTTGCAGAAGATACTGTTTGATTTGGAGCAGACGGAAACGATCAAAGAGAGCCTGGCGCTGGGCTCGCACCTGATTCAGCATATTGCGCCCATCCATCACTTGCATGCCAAAAATACCGAACAGGCGGCCTTCGTGGTCTTAAAGTCCCCGTATATTCCTTCCGTCTTGGTGGAAACCTCTTTCATCACCAACCCTGAGGAAGAAAGGCTGCTCGGCACCCCCGCCTTCCAAAATAAAATTGCCACGGCGATCGCTCAGGGGATCGTCAGTTACTTTAAACGCGAAACGCACGCTTAAGCTTCGCCGGGGCGGCAAGCACACGGGCTTGCCGCGCACAGGGACGGTGCCATCATGATAAAACGCAATCCTCGTTATTTTTCGGCGGGCATGCTGTTCCCCCTGCTGGCCCTGTTGCCGCGCGGCGCCTTCGCCGTGTCGTTGACGGGATCGCAGCAAAACAGCCTGAATTTCTACGGCACGATTATCGCCAGACGCTACAGCGGCCAAAACGAACGCGACGACGGCGACCGCAGCTACCTCTATTTCGGCCTGATAGGCAAAAAAAAGATCGCGCCGCGCTGGCAGGCCTACGCCCACTGGGAATATACCGTCAGCTTCGCCGACGCGACTCGCAACAGCACCCGGCTCGCCTATATCGGCGTGCAAAACGCCACCCTGGGCAGCCTCGATATCGGCCGCAACTGGGGCGTGCTTTATGATGTGACCGCCCTGACCGATCGCTCCCCGCTGTTTAGGGAAATGGCGTACAACTACATCGATAACTTTATGCGCGGCCGGGCGCATAACCTGCTCACCTACCGCCAAACTTTCAGCCTGTTTCAGCGGCGCGCCGCCCTCGCGTTGCAATATCAGTTCAAAGACGGCGACGATCGGCAAGCGCCGGGCAAACAAAACGGCAACGGCTTCGGCGCCTCGTTCCGTTATGCGCTGACGCCGACGCTCAGCCTCATCGCCGCCGCCTCGGCGTCTCAAACCACGCAGCGGCAGCAACACGCCGCCGGCTATCGCCGACACATCGATACGCTGGCCGAAGGGGTTCTCTATACGTCGAAAAAAATCTATCTTGCGGCCGTGTTCACCCAAAGCGACAACGCCATCAGCCCGCAACAAACCGCTAACCGCGGCTCGGCGTCAAGTTATGAAGCGCTCGTCAAATACCGGCTGACGGACCATATTCAGCCCAACATCGGCTATACCCGCTTGATACAGGCCCGGGCAGGCTGCAACACCGACTTATTGAACTACGAGGAGCTGGGGGTGACCTGGTTGCTTAATAGCAACATGCAGGTATTTATTAACTATGAATTCAATAACCTTTCTCAGCACGCAGCCGGCGTCGATGCGTCGGACAAGCTTGATATGGGCATCAGCTATCACTGGTGATCCGCTCTCCCGTAGCCAATAAAAAGCCCCGCCCGGTGAGGGGCGAGGCTCGCTTAATGGCTCGAGTGGGCCGGCAGCCCAGCGTAGCGCGCTATGGCTAGCCCTGGCGCGGCGGGTATCTTAACGCCGCGCTTGCGCGTTCTTCCACTCCCGCCAAATCGTTTCCAGCCCGGCGCGATACGTCGTGACGGCGAAGTCGGGAAAGCGCTGCTTGAACTTGGTCGAGTCGAACAGGTTGTCGTGCTCGTAGCGCGGCAGCAGCTCGCGCATCTCACGCGCTCCGGATGAAACCAGCCCTGCGGCGATCAACGCCCATTTGCCGATGACGGAATATGAAATGTCCTTCCCAAACACCTCGCAGGCCAAGGCGGCGAACTGCGCATAGGTGAGCCGTTCGTCGCAGCACGGCAAATGCCACGTCTGGCCGAACGCGTCGGGCGTATTGCCGAGCCGGGCTAACCCGCGGCTGGCGTCGGGCGTCCAGATCATCGTGCGCAGCCTGTCGTCGCGAACCGGCACGCGCGGTTTTCCCCCCGCTTTCAGCCTGTCGACGATCAACGCGTTGGTGAAGCTCTGCGTTTTCCCCGGCCCATAAAACTCAGGAGCACGGCCGATCAGCACGGGGATCTGCTTGCGCTTCATCTCGTCGAGCACCTTCTCGGTCATCAGAGCGCGCACCCGTCCCTTGCGGCCCCGTGGCGCGAACGGCGTCGATTCCGTCTGCAGTTCGCCGTTCTGCGGATACATGTAAGTATTGTCGAAATAGACGAAGGGCACGCCTGCGGTACGGCTGGCGTCCAGCGCATTCTGCAGCATGGTCGGAAATTGCCGCTCCCACAGCGCCGAATCCGGCGGCAGGCCGGCGGCGAAATACACCACGTCGCTGCCCTTCACCGCCGCCAGGGTCTGCTGCGCGTCGAGCAGGTCGGCCGCGACCAGCGTATCGCTGTCGTTGACCTTCTTCGGGTTGCGGCTGACCAATCTTAAATCATCGGTGTACGCGCGCTTCAGTTCACGCGCCAGCTCTTGGGCGATCTGGCCACTGGCGCCCAGGATCGTTTGCATTTCCGTTCCTCATCGTAATGAAAAAAGCTCCGCCCACTCAGGGCGGAGCAAAAGTGCTTGTTCGCGCTTAACTGTTCACGAACGCCAGCAGATCGGCGTTGACCTGATCGGCATGGGTGGTCGGGATGCCGTGCGGCGCGCCCTTATAGGTATGGAGCGTGCCGTTTTGCACCAGCTTGGCCGAGAGCACGCCGGAATCCTGATAAGGCACCACCTGGTCGTCATCGCCGTGGATCACCAGCACCGGAATGGCAATCTTCTTGAGATCTTCGGTGAAATCGGTCTGCGAGAAGGCGACGATGCCGTCATAGTGCGCCTTGGCGCCACCCATCATGCCCTGCCGCCACCAGTTCCAGATAATCGCCTCCGACGGTTTGGCACCCGGGCGGTTATAGCCATAGAACGGGCCGGCCGGCACGTCGTAATAGAACTGCGCCCGGTTGGCGGCCAGCTGCGCCTGGAAATCATCGAATACCGATTTTGGGGTGCCCTGCGGATTGGCGTCGGTTTTCACCATCAGCGGCGGCACCGCGCTGATCAGCACCGCTTTGGACACCTTGTCCTCGCCGTGGCGCACGATATAGCGCACCACCTCGCCACCGCCGGTCGAGTGGCCTACGTGCATGGCGCCCTGCACGCCCAGGTGTTTTACCACCGCGGCGACGTCATCGGCGTAATGATCCATGTCGTGCCCTTCCCACACCTGGCTGGAGCGGCCGTGGCCGCGGCGATCGTGCGCAACCACGCGGAACCCTTTGTTCACGAAGAACAGCATCTGGGCATCCCAGTCATCGCTGGACAGCGGCCAACCGTGGTGGAAGTAGATAACCTTGCCGTTTTTTGGGCCCCAATCCTTGTAGAAAATCTCGACGCCATCGCTGGTCGTTACATAACCCATGTCGTTTCTCCCATTTACACTATGGTTAAAAAAGAAGGTTTATACTGCGCGCGGCGCCGGGATCTCTGGCTCCCTCATCCCGGTTGGCCGACGATCTTGCGTTGATCGTTTAACGAGTATAGGTTTAAAGTTCACTTTAAGGTCAATAGTGGCCCGGCAAGCGGTATTTCCCTCAGTAACGCGATCGGCATCAGGAGAATTCAAGTGCAGGGAGATGACATCCTCATGACGATGGAGCCGTGGCTTGCCGCCCAGCGCCACGCCTTCCTGCGCGACGGCGCGCCGACGATGCAACAGCGCAAGGCCGCCCTGCGCCGCTTGCGAAGCGCCATTCTGGCCCAGCGCGCCGCGCTGGCGGCGGCCGTCAGCGCGGACTTCGGCCACCGTTCGCCTTACGAAACCGACATTCTGGAGATTCTGGTTACCGTTCAGGCGATCGATTACCTGCTGCGCAACCTGAAACGCTTCATGAAGCCGGAGCGCCGCCACGTCGCCCTGCCGTATCAGGCCGCACGCGCCTATGTGCAATATCAGCCCAAGGGCGTGATTGGCATCATGGCGCCGTGGAACTATCCCTTCTCGTTGACCTTCATCCCGCTGGCCACCGCGCTGGCCGCCGGCAACCGCGTGATGCTGAAACCTTCGGAGCTCACGCCACATACCAGCCGCCTCATCGAAACGATGCTGGCGGCGCTGTTTCCCGCCGATGAGGTCGCCGTCGTGACCGGCGGGCCGGACGTCGGGGCCAAATTCAGCGAGCTGGCGTTCGACCATCTGGTGTTCACCGGCAGCACGGCGATCGGCCGTCAGGTCATGCAGGCGGCCGGCAAACATCTGGTGCCGTTAACGCTTGAACTGGGCGGCAAAAGCCCCGCCGTCATGGCGCGCGGCGCGGTTAACGCCAGAAACGTCAAGAGCGTGGCGTTCGGCAAGCTGTCAAACGCGGGCCAAACCTGTATCGCGCCCGATTACCTGCTGGTTCATCAGGACGATCTGGCAAGCTTCATGGCGCTCTATGACGCGGCGGTTAAAAGCTTTTATCCCGACGGGCCAACCGGCGACGACTACGGCGCCATCATCAACGACAGGCACTACCACCGCTTGCACGATCTGCTCGCCGATGCCCAGGCGCGGGGCGCGCAAATCCATCCGGTCGGCCACCGCCCGGACTCGGCGTCTGAACGGCCGAACACGCTGGCCCCTACGCTTATCGTCGGCGCCCCTGATGACAGCGCGATCATGCAAGAAGAGATCTTCGGGCCGCTGCTGCCGGTGCGCACCTACGCCGCCTTTGATGAAACGATCGACGTTATCAACGCCGGGCCGCGCCCGCTTGCGCTCTACTACTTCGGTCCGCCGGGCGAGGATCGGGACCGGCTGCTGGCGCGCACCACCTCCGGCAACGTCAGCGTTAACGCCACCCTACTGCATTTCGCCCAGGACGATCTGCCGTTCGGCGGCATCGGCCCCAGCGGCATGGGGGCCTGTCACGGCATCGAAGGATTTCGGGCGCTGAGCCACGCCAAAGGCGTCTTTATCCAGAGCCGCTGGCGTTTTACCGACCTCCTGCGCGCGCCGTTCGGCAAGCTGGCGGACGCGGTGCTCAAGGTTATGCTGCGGCGCCGATAACACGGCGTGTTGACTATCAATAGCACACCCATAAATCGCCGCAAGCTATCACAATATTCACTCATTCCTATTTTATCTCTCCGCCACCGCTGACTAAGCTTAGCCATGAGTCGCCTTTTGCCCGTTAGCGGCCGGGGCGATGCGAATCCATTGAGTTCAGTTATTTAGCGCAACACCCGACGCAAGCCTTACCCGCATGCCTTGTTAACCGCTCCACGCCCGGCGGCTGGAGCACCTTTATGGAAGCAGAGAGCGCATTATGACAACTGAAAGCAAATGCCCGTTTTCGGGCGGCAAGCAGCCCGCACCGCAGAACGGCCCCACCAATCAGGATTGGTGGCCTAATCAGCTCAGCCTGAAACCGCTGCACCAACATTCCCCCCTGTCCGATCCGATGGATAAAGACTTCAACTACGCCGATGCCTTCAACAGTCTCGATCTGGCGGCGGTCAAACAGGATCTGCACGCCCTGATGACCGACTCGCAGGAATGGTGGCCGGCAGACTTCGGCCACTACGGCGGCCTGTTCATCCGCATGGCCTGGCACAGCGCCGGCACCTACCGCATCGGCGACGGCCGCGGCGGCGCGGGCGAAGGCCAGCAGCGCTTCGCCCCGCTCAACAGCTGGCCGGACAACGTCAGCCTCGACAAGGCGCGTCGCCTGCTGTGGCCAATCAAACAGAAATACGGCCGCAACCTCTCCTGGGCAGACCTGATTATCTTGACCGGCAACGTGGCGCTGGAATCGATGGGCTTCAAAACCTTCGGCTATGCCGGCGGCCGCGCCGACACCTGGGAGCCGGACGACGTCTACTGGGGTTCTGAGAAGATCTGGCTGGAGCTGAGCGGCGGGCCAAACAGCCGTTACTCGGGAGACCGCGATCTGGAGGACCCGCTGGCGGCAGTGCAGATGGGCCTGATCTACGTCAACCCGGAAGGCCCGGACGGCAATCCCGATCCGGTGGCCGCCGCACGCGACATCCGTGAAACCTTCGCCCGCATGGCGATGAACGACGAAGAAACCGTGGCGCTGATCGCCGGCGGCCACACCTTCGGCAAGACCCACGGCGCCGGCCCGGCGTCTAACGTCGGCGCCGATCCGGAAGCCGCCGGGCTGGAGTCGCAGGGCCTCGGCTGGCACAGCACCTTCGGCACCGGCGTTGGCAAAGACGCCATCACCAGCGGCCTGGAAGTCACCTGGACCACCACCCCGACCCAGTGGAACCACGACTTCTTCCGCCACCTGTTCGAATACGAATGGGAGCTGACCCAAAGCCCGGCCGGCGCGCACCAGTGGGTGGCGAAAGACATCGGCGAAACCATTCCCGACGCCTTCGATCCCAACAAGAAACGCCGCCCGACCATGCTGACCACCGACCTGTCGCTGCGCTTCGATCCGGCCTACGAGAAGATTTCGCGCCGTTTCTATGAGCATCCGGAAGAGTTGGCCGACGCCTTCGCCCGCGCCTGGTTCAAGCTGACCCACCGCGATATGGGGCCGCGCGCGCGCTACCTCGGCCCGGAAGTGCCGCAGGAAGAGCTGATTTGGCAGGATCCGATCCCGGCGGCCGATCATCCGCTGATCGACGAGCAGGACATCGCCGCGCTGAAAAACGCCGTGCTGGCTTCCGGCCTGCCGGTGTCGGTGCTGGTCTCCACCGCCTGGGCTTCCGCTTCCAGCTTCCGCGGTTCCGACAAACGCGGCGGCGCCAACGGCGCGCGCATTCGCCTGGCGCCGCAAAAGGACTGGGCGGTCAACCAACCTGCGCAACTCGCCGCGACGCTGGCCAAGCTGGAGAGCATCCAACGCGCCTTCAACGACGCGCAGACCGGCGGCAAGCGCGTCTCGCTGGCGGATCTGATCGTGCTAGCCGGCGCGGCGGGCGTGGAACAGGCGGCGAAGAACGCCGGTTTCGCCCTGACGGTGCCGTTCGCCCCGGGCCGCATGGACGCCTCGCAGGAACAGACCGACGTGGACTCCTTCGAGGCGATGGAGCCGCTCGCCGACGGTTTCCGCAACTTCCTGAAGGGCAAATACCGCGTGCCGGCCGAAACGCTGCTGGTCGACAAGGCGCAGCTGCTGACCCTGACCGCGCCGGAAATGACGGTGCTGGTCGGCGGGCTGCGCGTGCTCGGCGCCAACGTTGGCGGCACGCAGCACGGCGTGTTCACCCAGCGGCCGCAGGCGCTGACCAACGACTTCTTCGTCAACCTGCTCGACATGGGCACCACCTGGCACCCGATCGGTGAAGACGGCCTGTTCGAAGGCCGCGATCGCCGCAGCGGCGCGGTCAAGTGGACCGGCACCCGCGTCGATCTGGTGTTCGGTTCGCACGCGCAGCTGCGCGCGCTGGCCGAAGTCTACGGCAGCGCCGACGCGCAAGAGAAGTTCGCCCACGACTTCGTCGCCGCCTGGAACAAAGTGATGAACCTCGATCGTTTCGATCTGGCGTAACGCCCCCCCAACGGCCTGCTTTGGCAGGCCGTTTTTTCTCCCGAGATCAGCACCGCTTCCGCTCCACGTCAGCCCTGTCAGGAGCCGCGATATTCTCTTTCCCCGCTTATTCGTATTTACTCAACAAGTCATATAAAAATTTGATGGGCGGCAATTCTTTTAATGCTGTATTTATATTTAGACGGCAATGAAGACCGTAAACTCAGCTGGCTCATGCGATATATCCCATCTAGGAGAACACCGTTATGGATTATCCTCGATTCACCTCAACACGCGGCGAAGCGGGCCTCATGACCACCGCCATTCCTTAGCGATAGCGGGCTGAGCCGGCAAAGGCGCCCCACCGTTCCACGCCCATAAAAAGAGATATTTTGCACCTGCGCGATATTCGCTTAGGCGCCAGAACATCGCCCTTATTTAATGTTTCACGACGCACATTGCGTTTTTCGTTTTTATTTTTCAGCCGACGGGAAAGCTCATAGGAAATTACGCTTCACTCAGGAAAATAACCGCTACCTGGAGGTCATCATGCAACATATTATCGGCATTTCTTCTCGTCGGCTGAGGATATCGGCCCTTGCGCTACTGCTCCCTACCGTATCATGGGCGGCCGATACGGCGCCTCTTGCCGTGGGGCCGCAATATGACACCACCCATGTCTACGTCGAACGCGGCAAGATGGACGCCTTTGTCGACAGCATCCTGAAAACCTTCGGCGGCACCAGTACCAAACGCGTGCTGGTCAACGTCACGCCCACCCCGAGCGAAACCTACTCCCAGCTGATACTGACGCCGGCCGGCAGCTTCTCGGTGTTCGATTTCAAAACGCAGATCCCGTACCCGTTCGGCGCCGAGCGCAACGGTTTTCTGGTCAGGGATATGGACGCCGCCATCCGGCAGGCCAGGGCCGCCGGCGCCGATGTGCAGGTTGCGCCTTTCGACGATCCGATCGGCCGCGACGCGGTGATCCAATGGCCCGGCGGTGTCAACATGCAGCTCTATTGGCACACCAAGGCGCCTGACTACAAGCCGCTGCTGAGCGTGCCGGAAAACCGCCTGTATCTCTCCGCCTACCGCGTCGACGATTTCCTGAAAAGCTACCAGGCGTTCTCACACGGCAAGGTCGTGAGCGACGAACAGGTCAGCGACACGGCGATCGGCCGTAACGGCAACGGCAAGATCCGCCAGATCGAACTGGACTCCCGCTTCGGCAAAACGCGCATTTTCGTCACCGACGGGCATCTGCCTTATCCGTTCGGCCATGAGCGCACCGGCTATGGCGTCGACGATCTGCAGGCCACGCTGGCCAAAGCGACGGCCAGCGGCGCGCAGGTGCTGTGGCATTCGACGGCGGCGGAACGCCGCGCCTCGGCGCTGGTGCGTTTCCCCGGCGGCTATATCGCCGAAATTCACCAGACGGCTAAATAAACCCAAGGCGCGCTGCGGCGCGCTTTTTCTTCGGATATTCATGATGAAACGCACGCTACCCGCACTGTTGCTGTTCTCCACGCTCCCCGCGCTGGCGGCGGAGCCCGCCGCTTCCCCCTGGAAAAACATCCCGTTGGGCGATGCGGCCACCTTATCTTTCGACGGTTCATTGCGCGAGCGCTATGAATGGACGGATCAACGGGATCTGAGCGGCGGACGCGACGACACTTTCATGCAGCGCTTGCTGGTTGGCGCGCGCCTCGACTACGGCGACTATGTCGGCGCCTATGTGCAGGTGGGATCGTCGCTGGCCACCCCGCGCGATCGCGGGCGCAAGCCGACCGACGAAGATCATGCTTATCTCGGCCAGGGCTATGTGGACTTAAAACTGCCCACCGCCTACGGCCTCGGCACCCTGCGGGCCGGCCGCCAGGAGATTGCGCTGGGCTCGCTGCACCTGCTGGGCACCCGCGACGGCCCCAACGTGCGCCGTTCCTTCGATGCTATCCGCGCCAGTTGGGCCAAGGATAAAAACCGCCTCGACGCCTTTATCGGCCATCCCGTCACCCTCAAAACCGGCAGTTTCGACGACGATACTGACAACAGCCAAAAGGTCTGGGGGCTGTACGGCACCACGCCGCTGGCAGCGCTGGCCTCCTCGCTCGATCTCTACACCTTCGGCTTTGAGGATAACGACGTCCACTACGCGCAGCTCAGCGGGCAAGAGCGGCGCTATACCCTCGGCGCACGCATTTTCGGCGCGGCACAGGGGTTCGACTGGGATAATGAAGCCGCCTGGCAGTTCGGCAGCGCAGAACAGCGTGACATCCGCGCCTGGTCGGCGTCGGCGCACGCCGGCTATACGGTCAACGACTGGCGCTGGCAACCGCGCTTCGGCGGCAAGATTGGCATCGCCAGCGGCGATAAAAACGGTCACGATGGGCAGCTCAACACCTTTAACGCCATGTACCCCAAGCTGCCCTACCTGACCGAGAACGGGCTGGTGGCGCCGGCTAACCTGATCGCCATCCATCCTTCGGTCACGATTATGCCGTGGCAAACCCTGGCCATCGACTTCAGCTGGGACGCGTTGTGGCGGCAACGCCGCGAGGATGCCTTCTACCTCGGGCCAATGCGCCCGGTGAAGGGCAGCGCGCAGGGCTCGCGCTTTATCGGCAACCAGTATCAGGTTGAAACGACCTGGACACCGCGCAGCGATCTTCAGTTCAAGGTGGCCTATGTCTACTTCGACGTCAGCAACAGCCTGCAGCAACATGCCGGGCTGAAAAACATGAACTTCGTGCTGGCGCAGGGCACCTACAGTTTTTAAGTATCAGGTAAGTTAATCGGTGTACGCGGACGCCCTTAATAATCCCGTACTCAATTAATGCCGAGCGCCGGCGAGTAGCCGCCCATATGCATTGCGGCAATGGCGGCTACTCGCCGCCATTCACAGATAAAAGCTAAATAAAAGCAAAAAGATAAATCAATCACGTAAACTCCGCTAGCCAATTACAGTGTAATATTAAATAAACATTTAATTCCACCTGGTTATTTAAGCACGCCTTTTACGCATATCTTATGTAAAAGATTCATATAAGAATAACTCATTAATGAAATAACTGTGTTTATACTGCTTTAACTCAATCACAGTGCACAATTAATTCCTCACCGTGATTAATGATAAGGATATATTCCGCTTGAACGCAATATTCAAGCCAGACCAAGGAGGCAAGCCAATGATATCACATTAATTACCCCTGATTTTCAAACCTGTGTACGAGCATATAGAGCGTTAGGTGCAATATTGTCAACGTCCAAAGGAGTTTGATATGTCATTAGCGACCGATAAGATTTCCGATTATTTAACCCGTTATGAAAGAGGCGATCACGCGGGGAGCAGTAAACCGTCATATACCACGCAAGAGGTTTCAGATCTGCTGCTGAGGAGCCATTATTCCGCCAATGGCAAAGGCGTGACCGACCATGCGGCTACCTTGACCTACTCTTTCCCCGTCTATACCGACAGCGACAAGACGGGCGCCGCGCAGCTTACCGCCGCCCAGCAAGCCCAAACCAAGCTTTCATTGCAATCCTGGTCGGATGTGGCCAACATCACGTTCACCGAGGTTAAAGGCAACGACGCGAAAAATGCAGATATCAAGTTTGGTTTTTATAAGGCGGCCAGCGGGGGCAATTACACCTCGTATGAAAGTACGCAGAGCAATCTCAAAAGCACCATTTGGATCAGCGGCAATAACGGCTACGACGCCTCCAATCCGCAAACCAATAACTACGCCAGGGATACGCTGACTCATGAAATAGGGCATGCGTTGGGGCTTTCTCATCCCGGCAATTATGATGCGTCAAATGCCACCTACCCCACCTACGCCAACTCGGCGAAGTATTATGAAGACGACCATCAATATTCTTTGATGAGCTATTTTAACGAACAATACACCAGCGCTGACTATAAAGGCATTTGGCCATCAGGGCCGCAGCTGGATGATATTACCGCCATACAGAAGCTTTACGGCGCGAATACCACCACGCGCACCGGCGATACCACCTATGGTTTCAACTCGAATACGGACAGAGACTTTCTGAGCGTTAAGGCGTCCACGGACAAAATCGTGGCGGCTATCTGGGATGCCGGCGGCAATGACACGCTGGATTTTTCAGGCTACAGCCAGGATCAGCGCATCAACATTAACGAAGGCGCATTCTCTGATGTGGGCGGCTTGAAGGCAAATATCGCCATCGCCTACGGCGCGCAGATTGAAAATATCATCGGCGGCAGCGGCGCAGACATTTTAGTGGGCAACGCGCTGAACAATACGCTAAAAGGCGGTGCAGGCAACGACATCATTTACGGTGCCGGCGGCGCCGATCAGCTCTGGGGCAATGCAGGCGCGGACACCTTCGTCTTCCGCGAAGCCGGCGACAGCCAAGCCGCCGCGCCGGATTGGATCCGCGATTTCCAGACGGCGGTGGATAAAATCGATCTGTCGTGGCTCAACCAGACGGCTAAGGCCGACGGGAGCGAGCTGCACTTCGTGGATAGTTTAAGCGGCTCGTTGTATGAAGCGGCACTGAATTATGACGCGCAGCAGAATGTCACCGATCTGGCCATCAATCTCTCCGGCAATCAATTACCTGATTTCCTTGTCAAAATCGTTGGGCATGTCGACGCTTCCGCCGATATTCTCGTCTAGCCAAGGCAAACCCGCAGTCCGGCCTTCACGCCGGACTGTTCATCTCTTCTCAGGCCTCACCCCGGCGTCTTTTTACATTGCCACAGCAATAAATCGCGCAGACGAGCTCACACCGCTTCCAGCTCCGCCGCCAGGGTGGCGACCAGCTCCGCCGCCGGCATCGGTCGCGCCAGGCCCACGCCCTGCCCGGCCCACAGCGACATAAACTCCCCGCGCCCGGCCTTGGCCGCCGCCTGGCGGATATCGCCGGTGAGCGCGTTCTGCACCGGATAAGGCAGGATCTGCGCCTCTTCCGCGCGCATCTGCCGCATGAAATCATTGACGATGCCGCGCGCCGGGCGGCCGCTGAAGGCGCGCGTCAGGCGCGTGCTGTCATCGCCGGCGTTGCGCAGCGCCGCCCGCCAGGCTTCGGCGATGCCCGACTCCGGGCTGCACAGGAACGCAGTGCCCAGCTGCGCCGCCTGCGCGCCCAGCAATTGCGCCGCTGCGATGCCGCGCCCGTTCATGATGCCGCCTGCGGCGATCGCCGGGATCTTCACCGCCGCCACCACCTGCGGCAGCAGGGCCATCAGGCCGACGCAGGATTGCTCAATGTCGCCGAGGAAGGTCGGGCGGTGGCCGCCCGCCTCCGCGCCCGAGACGCACACGAAGTCGGCGCCCGCCTCTTCCCAGGCGCGGGCTTCCGCCACCGTGGTGGCGGTGCCGATCACCCGCGAGCCGGCCTTCTTGAACTGCGTGACCGTGGCGCGCGGCAGCACGCCGAAGGTGAAGCTGACCACCGGCGGCGCCGCCTCCAACAGGGCCGCGATCTGGTCGCGGTTGTTTTCGGCGAATTGGATCGGCATGGGCGGCTCACTCAGCCCCAGCGCTTCGCGGAACGGCCGCAGCAGGTGCTGGGCGCGCTTGAGCTCGGCGAGATCCGGGTGCTGCTCATCGAGCAGAAACAGATTGATGTTGAACGGCGCGGCGGTCTGCGCGCGGATCTGCTGCACCCGTTCGAGGATCACCGCCGGTGAAAACAGCGCCGCCGCGCACGATCCCAGCGCCCCGGCGTTGCTCACCGCCACCGCCAACGCCGGCGGCGACGCGCCGTTCATCGGCCCCTGAACGATCGGATAGCGCAGCCCAAGCTCGCGGGCAAAAGCAGAAGGTGCCGTCATCAATGTGTCTCCCTGTGCTGACTACATTCGTCTTACGGCGGCCGCGCCGCCGAACCGACCAAAAGCATAGCACCTTCTCGCCGCCTGGCCGTGCAGTTAATGCTTCACCTGACGCCGGTCGAGCGACAGGAAGTGATGCACCACCGGTTTCTCAGGGCCAATGTGGAAGCGCAGCGCCTCCTGCTGCAGGTCGGCGTCGGCGTGCGACACCCGCTGGTGCTGCCGCAGGTGCTCCGCCCAGGACTCCACCAGGAACCACTCCATGATGCATTCCGGATCGCCGGTGTGCTCGGTGATGCCCCAGGCGTAAGCGCCATCGCGGCGGCGCGCCCGTTCCAGCATCAGCAGCGTGCGCAAGAACTGCGGCCGATCCTGTTCGCGGATGCGGTACTCCACCTGGATCATGACCGGGCCGCGATCGTTTTCAACCGGCGTGTTAACCAACGGCTCCGGCCAATGGTTCGACGGCTGCAGATCGGCCTCACCGGTCGGCAGACGCAGGCGGTGAAACAGCAGCCCCGCCGCCAACAGGCCGACGCCGCCGACCAGCAGCGTGGCGGCCACGCCCAGCTCCTGCGCCACCAGTCCCCACAGCAGGCTGCCCGCCGCCATCGCGCCGTTGAACACCATCAGGTAAATGGCCAGACCACGGCCGCGCACCCAGTTGGGCAGCACGCCCTGCGCCGCGCCGTTAAGCGTGGTCAGCGCGATAATCCAGCCGGCGCCCAGCACCAGCAGCAGCACCACCGCCAGCCACTGCGGCGGCGCCAGCGACAGGGCCGCCATCACCACGGCGGTGAGCACCGCCGCCAGCAACACCAGCCCGTCGGCATTCAGCCGCTGGCGCAGACGCGGCAGCACAATAGCCCCAAGGATCGCCCCGGCGCCTACCGCCCCCAGCAGAACGCCGTAGAAACCGGCACTGCCGCCCAGCATGCGGCGCGCCACCAGCGGCAACAGCGCCCAAACCGAGCTGGAGAAGGCGAAGAACACCGCCGCCCGCAGCAGCACCACGTGCAGCTCGCGGCTGGAGCGGGCATAACGCAGGCCGGCGCGGAAGGCACCGAAGAAATGCTCCGACAGCCCGCTGTCCTCGGCCTTCGGCCGCTTCCACCACAGCAGCGCCGCGATCACCAGCACATAGCTCATCACGTCCGCGCCGTAGGCCGCGCCGGCACCGAAGCTGGCCAACAGCAGGCCGCCGGCCGCCGGGCCGATGGAACGGGCGATGTTGATGCCCAGCGAGTTCAGCGCCACGGCGTTTTTCAGCTCGGTGCGCGGTACCAGCTCCGGCACGATCGCCTGCCAGGTCGGCCCCATCAGCGCCGCGCCGATGCCGCCGACGAAGGTCAGCGCCAGCAGGTATTCCACCGTCAGCGCGCCGGTCTGCGACAGCAGCAACAGGCTGCCGCTGACGCAGGCCAGCAGAATTTGCACGAAGATCAGAAAGCGCCGCCGATCGAGGATGTCCGACAATACCCCGGCCGGGATCGCCAGCAGGAACACCGGTAGCGTAGCGGCGGTCTGCATCAGCGCCACCGCCGAAGGGTTGCTCGACAGGTCGGTGATCAGCCACGAGCTGGCGACGTCGCGCATAAAGCTGCCGACGTTGCCGAGCACCGTGGCGCCCCACAGCACCGCAAATAATGGGATTTTCAGCGGCGCGAAGCCGCCCGCCGCCGCCTTGTTTTCCGTCTGTTCAGCCATCCGTTCGCTCCTTCAAATCGTTAAATGCCACCAGCAACAGCGCGCCGGCCAGCCCGAGGTGTTCAAAAAATCCGTTCATCATCTGGCCGCGCTCCGCCCCGTCGAACTGCCAGAACGGATTGGCCATCAGCGTCGCCATCAGGGTAAAACCGGCCAGCGCCAACGCGCCGAGCCAGCGATAAAAGCCGCTCAGGATCAGCGCCGACGCGGCCAGTTCCAGCAGCGTCACCAGCACGGCGAACAGCGCCGCCGGCTGCAGGCCGAAGTGGGTCATTTCGGCGATGGCGCCCTCAACGTTCAACGCCTTGACCAATCCGCCCTGAATATAGGCGGTACAAATCGCGAGCAGCAGCAGCCAGCGCACCGCGGGCGCATGCAGCCGCTGTACGCAGCGGGCGGCGATAGCAGTCAGGTTCATCGCGCCCCCTTAAAACGGCGAATTCTGGATGAAGGCCAGCAGATCGGCGTTGAAGCGATCGGGATCGACCTGCGCCAAACCGTGAGAACCGCCGGCGTAAACATTCAGCTCCGCCTGTTGCATAAGCTTAGCGGCTTTCAGCGCCGAGGCACCGATCGGCACGATCTGATCGGCGTCGCCGTGCACCAGCAGCGTCGGCTTGTCGATCGCCAGCAGATCGGCGGTGTAATCCACTTCGGAGAACGCGCGCACACACTCGTACTGCCCTTTCACGCCGCCCTGCATGCTCATCAGCCAGAAGTGGTCGATCAGCCCCGCATTGCTCTCCACCTCGTCGCAGTGGAGGCCATAGAACGGCACCGCCAAATCTTTGAAGAACTGCGAGCGGTTGCCCGCCACACCGCTGCGAATGCCGTCGAAGGCCGCCATCGGCGTACCCTCTGGGTTGACCGGCGTTTGCAGCATCAGCGGCGGTACGGCGCCGACCAGCACCACCTTCGCCACCCGATCGCTACCGTGACGGCCGATGTAGCGCGCCACTTCGCCGCCGCCGGTGGAATGGCCGACCAGGATCAGATCGCGCAGATCCAGCGTTTCGATCAGCAGGGCCAGATCGTCAGCGTATTGATTGATGTCGTTGCCGTGCCAGGTTTGATCGGAACGGCCGTGGCCGCGGCGATCGTGGGCGATCACGCGGAATCCGCTCTGGCCGAAAAACAGCAGCTGGTTGTCCCAGGCGTCGGCGGACAGCGGCCAACCGTGGGAGAACAGGATCGGCTGGCCGCGGCCCCAATCCTTATAGAAAATGCGTGCGCCATCGGGCGCGGTAAGGGTGCTCATGACGTGTTCCCCGCTCGGTATCGAATTGGATTTTGTACGGGTTAACAGTACGGCAGGCGCAAAGGCAGTGATAACGGAATAATTTTCGCATGATCGCGAATTTTTTTGCTGAAGAAGCCGGCGTCACCGCCGGCGCAAAACGTCAGATGTTTTCCAGATCGATGCCGCGCGTTTTCGGGCCGAACAGCCCGATCACCAGCATCACGATCAGCATGCTGGCAACGATAAACGCGATCACTCCCAGCGAACCGCCGTACTGCAAGATAATGCCGATGATGATGCTGCTGAACACCGTCGACAGGCGGCTGAAGGAGTAGCAGAAGCCGACGGCGCGGGCGCGGATATGGGTCGGGAAGATCTCGGACTGGTAAGAGTGGTAGCTGTAGGTCAGCCAGGCGTTGGACCAGGTGATGAAGAAGCCGCACAGGATCAGCCACAGCGGGTTGTTCTGCAGTGCGAACAGCGAGCCGAAGATCACCGTCACCAGGCAGGACAACACGATCTGCCACTTGTTCTCCATCTTGTCGGCGTAGAAGCTGCACAGCAGCGAGCCCAGCGGGTAAGCCAGCGTGATGAAGAAAGCGTACAGCAGGCTGTGGGTGACCGAAGCGCCCTTGCCCGACAGCAGCGCCGGTAGCCAGTTGCCGAAGCCGAAGAAACCGATGGCCTGAAAGAAGTTCATCACCACCAGCATCAGCGTGCGATCGCGATACTGCGGCGCCCAGATGTCGCGAAAGCGGCCGCGCAGCGGCGCCCCCTCGGCATCGTCCACCGGGCGCGACGGAAAATCCGTGGCCGCCACGCCGCAGCGCCGTTCCATGTCCCGCATCACCTGCCGGGCCTGCGCATAGCGCCGCTGCTGCACCAGCCAACGCGGCGACTCCGGCAGCCCCTTGCGCACCAGCCAGATCACCAGCGAAGCCAGCGCGCCGGCGATCACCACGTAGCGCCAGCCGCTCAGGCCCCAAATCGTCTGCGGCACCAGCCACCAGGACATCAGCGCCACCGCCGGTACCGACAGGAACTGCACGAAGAACGCGAAGGCAAAAGCCCGGGTGCGCAGATGCGCGGGCACCCACTCCGTCAGGTAGGTGTCGATGGTCACCAGCTCGATGCCGAGCCCGACGCCCACCAGAAAGCGCAGAAAGATCACCCATTCCGCCTGCTGTTGAAACGCCAACAGCAGCGAGAAGGCGCCGTACCAGATCAGGGCGAACATAAAGGTGGCACGCCGGCCGAAGCGATCGGCGTACGGGCTCAGCAGGCTGGCGCCGACGAACAGGCCAAGAAAGGTGGCAGAGGCGAAGGCCGCCTGGTCCGACACGCCGAAGACGCCCTGCGCGCCGGTGTGGAAAATGCCGTCGGCGATAAGGCCGGTGCTGATATAGCCGGTCTGGAACAGATCGTAGAGTTCGAAAAAGCCGCCCAGCGACAGCAGAATGATAAAGCGCCACAGGCCGGCCGACGCGGGCAAGGCGTCGATTCTGGCCGCCAAATCCCGCGCATGGATCGGCGACGCCGCTACAGAGTCACTCACCGTTAACCTCGCATTAACATTTTTGATGACTTTCTATGCTAGCGAAGCGGCGTCGGAGTTAAATTTTTAATTAGCAGACTATGAAAAAAAGTTAAGCATAAAACGCTGCAGCGGCCTGTTTTATAGCAGGAAAATGCAACCTGGGATGCTGCAGCGGTATCCCAAATCGGTGGCTTAACGGCTGGGGTGCTGCTGCAGCCGTTCGCTGCGGTAGACGCTCAGCAGGCACCAGCCGAGGGCGATCAGCGCCAGCGGCGCGGCGACGAAGCCGATATTGCCCATGCCCAGATGCAGGCTCACCTGGTTGCCCAGCAGCGCCCCGCTGCCGATGCCGAAGTTGTACAGGCCGGAGAAGATCGCCATCGCCACGTCGGTGGCGTCCGGCGCCAGGCTCAGCACTTTGGCCTGCATCGACAGGCCGATGGCCATGATCGCCATACCCCAGAAGATGCACAGCACGGTCAGGTGGCTTTCGCTGCCGGCGGCCGGCAACAGCAGCAGCAGGCTCAACGTCAGCAGCGCGATGGCGCCGATAAAGAAGCCGGAAGGGAAACGCTCGCTGTAGCGGCTGAACAGCAGGCTGCCGACGATGCCGGCGGCGCCGAACAGCAGCAGCATCAGCGTGGTGAAGTTCTCCGACAGCCCGGCCACGGTCTGGATAAACGGCTCGATGTAGCTGTAGGCGGTGAAGTGCGCCGTCACCACGATGATAGTCAGCATGTACAGCGCCACCAGCGCCGGGCGTTTGAACAGCAGCGGCACGCTGGCCAGCGAGCCGGAATGCTCGCTTTTCAGTACCGGCAGCAGGCGCCACAGCAGCACCAGCGCCAGGGTGGCGCACACCGCGATGCCGATAAAGGTCATGCGCCAACCGAGCAACTGCCCCACCACCCGCCCGAGCGGCAGGCCGAGCACCATCGCCAGCGCGGTGCCCCCCGCCAGCAGGCTCAGCGCCTGGGCTTTCTTGCCCGGCGGCGCCACGCGGATCGCCAGCGAGGCGGTGATCGACCAGAACACCGAGTGCGCCAGCGCCACGCCGGCGCGCGAGATAACCAGCGTGGTGAAGTCCCAGGCCACGGCGGTCAGCACGTGGCTGGCGATAAACAGCATGAACACGCCGATCAGCAGCTTGCGGCGCTCAATTTTGCTGGTCAGCAGCATGCACGCCAACGAGGCGGCGGCGACGATCCAGGCATAAATGGTAATGATCAGGCCGACCTGTTCGGTTTGCATCGAGAAGCTGGCGGCGATATCGCTCAGCAGACCGACCGGGATAAATTCGGTGGTGTTGAAGATAAAGGCCGAGACGGCGAGGATAACCACGCGCAACCAGGCGGTTGAGCGCGAAACGGGAGCGTGTTCCATGGTAAACAAAATCCGGACAGGTGCGGGCAAGTAGCGATATTTTAACCAACCGGCCCGCTAAATGCGATACGCGTCACACTTTAATTGTGTGGTTTTTTTCGCCGCATTTCGACACATTCGCAGACACACGGTTGCACAAATGCTGTGCTAATCTCTTGAAGCGTACCAATTTTTCCTGCCGCTCTTCCCCTCCGGCCGCCACACAGGACGCGCCGCGCCGAAGAACCGCGCGCAGTGTCCCTTTGGCGTTTTCTGAGGCGAGGTCATTATGTCTGCGATTTATGATTGGTCCGTGCTCGCATTGCGCAATGTTTACGATCGCCGCATTCAGGGCAAACCAGTGCTCGACAGCGCCGCGCTGTTCCCCGACGCCGAACGTTTCACCGCCCAATGGCGGCAGATCCGCGAAGAGGCGCTGACCGTCGCCCACGATCTGCACAATATTCCCCGTTTTCACGAGATCATGATCCAGCAGGAATCGATCTCCGCCAACGACGCGCGCGACTGGCGCATGTTCATCATGAAGGCCTACGGCCAGCCGATTGACCGCAACCTGGCGCGTTGCCCGACGCTGGCGGCGCTGATCGCTTCGTCGCCGGACGTACTGTCCGCCTCGCTCTCCTTCCTCGCGCCCGGCAAGCAGGTGCCGCCCCACCGGGGGCCGTTTCGCGGCATTCTGCGCGGCTATCTGGTGCTGGACATGCCCAAACGCGCCGACGGCGTACCCGCGGCGGTGCTGAAAGTGGACGGCCGCGAATACCGGCTGCACGAAGGGGAGTTCATGCTGTGGGACGATACCTTCGAACACGAGGTGTGGAACGACAGCCCGCAGGTGCGCACCGTGCTGCTGCTGGACATCCGCCGCCGCGACATGCCCGGCGGGCTGCGGCTGCTCTCCAGCGCCATCATCGCCCTGGTGCGGCTGAACGTGCGCTGGATGCAGCGCCAGTTCTGATTCCGGCGCTCAGGCGACTAACCGTCCTGAGAGATCGGCCATTGCTGCGCCAGCCACTGCTCGGCGGTGGTGGTGGCTATGCCCTGGCGCGCATTGAAGGTTTTCACCTTATCCCAGGCCACGCCGTCGGGGCGGGCGAAAGCCAGCCGGTATTTGGCGCCGACGTCGCGCGGATGGTTCCGCACCTCCTCCTGCAGCCGCTCTTTGTCCAACAAGACTCTGTTGACCTCAACGCCCCAGTGCGCCTGCATGACATCGGCAAGCTCGCGGTAGGTCAGCGTGTCCCCGGCGATATAGACTACCTGGTTGCGAAACGCGGGCCGATGGAAAAAAATCGCGGCCGTCAGCCGGCCAATGTCCGCGGGAGTGGTCAGCGTCACCGCGTAGCGCCAGTCGCCCAGCGCGCGCACCGTTTTGGTTGCCGCGTCCACCACGCCAAAGCCCGAGTCAAACAGGTAGCTGGTGAAAATGCCCGTGGAAACAATCACCCACTCCGTTGCGCTCTGCGCGCGCAGCAGGTGACGCACCTCGAGCTGTTCATCCCACACCGGCTGCCCGCTGCCTTTACCGACGACATCGTAGTCCACGCCGAACTGCCACGGGAAGTAGCGCGCCACGCCCGCTTGCAAGACGGCCTGGGTGATCTTTATCTGCGTGCCCGTCCCGCCGACAAAGCCGCTACAGTTGATCACCACGTCGAAGGAACGGAATAGCGCACTCAGCGCCTCCACGCCGTTTTGCTGCAGATCGCCTTCCACCACGGCGATACCGAGCCGCGCCAGCGCATCCCGCCGCGCACGATGCGGGCCGCTCTCGGCGCGGGCGGCCTCCGGCCGGAGCAGCACGCTGATTTTTAAAGCATGGTGTAACCGAGCCTGCCGGCTCATCGCACGCAATACCGGCAGCCCCAGTTCACCGGCGCCGAGTATGAGCACGGTATTGATAGATGGATTTGTGGATTTCATTCTTGCCTCCTGTCTTGACACTGCGTCATCCTGACAGCTGACAAAAACGGGTTCAATTAGGTACACGCGTGATACCGGAGAGGAATATGACGAGCGATCGGGAAGCGCTGCTGCAATTTTCGCAGGCGTTCTGTGAAGAACTGAGCAACGACGATGAAGGATTGAAGCGTGAGATCCTCGCGCATGCGGGCAACCGTTGGTCGCTGGGGGTATTGCATCTCCTGGGCACTCACGGGCCGCTGCGCCACGGCGAGATAAGCCGCCAACTGGCGGGCGTGACGCAGAGAATGCTGACGCGGACGCTGCGCCATCTCGAGCGGGACGGCCTGATATCGCGCTGCGATTATCAGGAAAAACTGCCCCGCGTGGTTTACACCATCACCGAGGCCGGGAAAGAGATGCTGCTCAACATGCTGCCGCTCTGGTCGTGGATTATCTCCTCCGCCGGCTCCTTCAGAGCGGCCCGCTCGCGCTACGATGATCAAGAACGAAGCGCCATCGAAGGATGAACGCGGGCATCCCTGCCCGTGGGGCGGCGCTCAGCCGCCGCCCAGATAGGCCTTTCTCACCTCCGGATCGTTCAACAGCTCCTGGCCGCTGCCGGTGAGGCGGATCTGGCCGTTGACCATCACATAACCGCGATCGGACAGCTTCAGCGCGTGGTTGGCGTTCTGCTCCACCAGAAACAGCGTCATGCCGCTGCGGGTCAGCTCGCGCAGCACGCCGAAGATCTGCCGCACCACGATCGGCGCCAGCCCCAGGCTCGGCTCGTCCAACAGCAGTAGCTTCGGCCGGCTCATCAGCGCGCGGGCGATCGCCAACATCTGCTGCTCACCGCCGGACATGGTCATCGCCCGCTGGTTGCGCCGCTCTTTCAGGCGCGGAAACAGCTCGAACATGCGCGGCAAATCCTCCTCCAGGTAGCGATTGCCGACGGTGATGGTGCCCATCAGCAGGTTCTCCTCTACGCTCATGTCCGGAAAGATGCGCCGCCCTTCCGGCGCCTGCGCGATGCCGCTGCTGGCAACAAAGTGCGTGGAGCGGCGGCTGATGTCCTCGCCGCCAAACAGGATCTGCCCGCCGGCGATGCGCGGCTGGCCGAAGATCGACATCAACAGCGTGGATTTGCCCGCGCCGTTGGCGCCGATCAGCGCCACCGTCTCCCCGGCGTTAACCTGCAACGACACCTTGCGCAGCGCCTGGATCGGCCCGTAAAACACGTCCACTTCGCGAAATTCCAGCATCGCCTCGCTCATCCCGCCAGCTCCTCTTCGTCCGCGCCCAGGTAGGCGGCGATCACCGCCTCGTTGTGCTGGATCTCCTGCGGCGTGCCGCGGGCGATCACGTCGCCGTGATCGAGCACGATCACCCGATCGGAGATCTCCATCACCATGCCCATATCATGCTCGATCAACAGCACCGTGATGCCGTGATGCTGGCGCAGGAAGCGGATAATGCGGCTCAGCGTGGCCGTCTCCACCGGGTTCAGCCCGGCGGCAGGCTCGTCGAGGCAGATCATCTCCGGCGCGGTGCACATGGCGCGCGCGATCTCCAGCCGCCGCTGCTGGCCGTAGGACATCTCCCCCGCCAGCCGGTTGGCGCAGTCCACCAGATCTACCACCTCCAGCCAGTAGAAGGCGTGATCGAGCGCGGCGCTTTCCGCCCGGCGGTAGCCCGGCGTATTCAGTACCCCGGCGATCAGGTTGCGGTTACTCTGCATGTGCTGCGCCACCAGCAGGTTCTCCACCACCGACATTTCGCGGAACAGGCGGATATTCTGGAAGGTACGCGCCAGCCCGGCGCGGTTGACCAGGTGGGTGCCGCCGAACATCTTGTAATAGAGGCGCGAACCGAGCCGCTTCGGGCGTATCCAATCACCGGCGCGAAACTTCTGCCCCAGCACCTGGATCACATCGGTTGGCCGCTTGTGGGTATTGAGCAGGATCGCGCCGCCGGTGGCGCGGTAAAAACCGGTCAGGCAGTTGAACACCGTGGTCTTGCCGGCGCCGTTGGGGCCGATCAGGGCGGTGATGGAGCCGCGCTCCACCTCCAGATTGACGTCGTTCAGCGCCTTGATGCCGCCAAAGCGCATCATCAGGTGTTCCACCCGCAAAATGGCGTCGTTCATGGCGCCACCCCCTTGCGTTCCGCAAAGCTGGCGCGGCTGATGCGCACCAGCCCGCGCGGCCGCCAGATCATCATCGCCACCATCAGCACGCCGAACAACAGCACCCGGTATTCGGCAAAGCTGCGCAGCAGCTCCGGCGCCACCGTCAGCACGAAGGCCGCCAGCACCACGCCAAGGGTAGACCCCATGCCGCCCAATACCACGATCGCCAGGATCAGCGCCGACTCGAAGAAGGTGAACGAGGTCGGGTTGACAAAGCCCTGATAGGTGGCGAAAAACACCCCCGCCAGCCCGGCGGTGGAGGCGCCCAGCATAAACGCCGACAGCTTCACCAGCACGTGGTTCAGCCCGAGAGAGCGGCAGGCGATCTCATCTTCGCGCAGCGCCTCCCAGGCGCGGCCGATCGGCATGCGCGTCAGCCGGTGCTTGATGTACAGCACCAGCAGCACCACCAAAAACAGCACCGCGTAGATGAAAATGAACTTGAGATTCGGGTTGTAATCGATGCCGAGAAACTCGTGGATCGGCACGCCGCCGTCTTTGGCGCGCCGGCCGAATTCCAGGCCGAACACCGTCGGCGCCGGCACCGAAATGCCGTTCGGCCCGCCGGTGAGCGACATCCAGTTGTTCAGCACCAGCCGGATGATCTCGCCGAACCCGAGCGTAACAATCGCCAGGTAGTCGCCGTGCATGCGCAGCACCGGGAAACCCAGCAGCGCGCCCGCCAACGCCGCCATCAGCGCCCCCAGCGGCAGCATCGCCCAAAACCCCAGCCCGAGATACTGGTAGCCCAACGCCAACCCGTAGGCGCCGATGGCGTAAAACGCCACGTACCCCAGATCGAGCAGCCCCGCCAACCCGACCACGATGTTCAGCCCCAGCCCGAGCAGCACGTAGATCAGGCCGAGGATCGCCACCGTCAGCAGGTATTTGGTGGCGACGAACGGGAACAGCAGCGCGATCGCCGCCATCAGCGGCAGGAACCAGCGCAGGTTGGATTTATAGCCCAGCGGCCGTACGTAGACGCCGTCGCTGCCGCCGTCGAAGCGCGCCAGCACTCTGCGCCCCGGCGCGGTTTGCAGGAACAGGCTCAGCAGCAGCCGTCCGGCCATCACCGCGACGATAATCCACACCAGCCGGTGCGGTTCGAAGTTGAAACTGTAGCCGTTCAGCACGATGCCGACGATCGGCCCGAACACGATCAGGGCGATCAGCCCGGCCAAGACGGCGTCCAGCAGGCTGCGTTTGACGTTCAGCCCGCCGTTGATCACGGATTGCGACATGGCGTTCTCCTTAAACCTTGGCGATCAGCGGCCGGCCGAGCAGCCCCTGCGGACGGAAGATCAGGATCGCCACCAGCAACCCGAAGGAGAACACGTCCTTGTAATCCGAGTTCACCATGCCGGCGAACTGCGCCTCCGCCACCCCGAGCAGCAGCCCGCCCAGCATCGCGCCCGGCAGCGAGCCGATGCCGCCCAGCACCGCGGCGGTGAAGGCCTTGATGCCGATGATAAAGCCGACGTAAAAATCGAAGGTGCCGTAGTTCATGGTGATCAGCACCCCGGCCAGCCCGGCCATGGCAGCACCGATCACAAACACCAGCGAGATCACCCGATCGGTATTGATGCCGAGAATCGAGGCCATTTTGCGATCCTGCTGGGTGGCGCGGCAGATGCGCCCTAGCCGGGTACGCTGAATGATGTAGGTGAGGATCGCCATGCCGAGCAGTGACGCCACCAGAATGAACACCTTGGTGTAGGTGATCTGCACCACGCCGCCGTCGAACTCCAGGCGGAACACGCCGCTCAGCAGCGTCGGGATGCCCTGCTGGCGCGGCCCCTGGCTTATCTGCGCGTAGTTTTGCAGGATTAACGACATGCCGATGGCGGAGATCAGCGGCGCCAGGCGGGTGGAGTTGCGCAGCGGCTTGTAGGCGATGCGCTCGATCACCCAGCCGTACACCCCGGTGATGACGATGGTGAACACCAGCGTGCCGAGGATCAGCAACGGGAACGAGTGCAGCCCGAAGAACGACAGCAGCGCCAAACCGATGGCGCACAGGTAGGCGGAGATCATGTACACCTCGCCGTGAGCGAAGTTGATCATGCCGATGATGCCGTAAACCATGGTGTAGCCGATGGCGATCAGGCCATACACCGCACCGAGGGTCAGGCCGTTGATCAGCTGTTGCAGAAAGAATACATCCATAATGAGCAGTCTCGCCTGGTAAGGCCGCCAACGCAGTCCGACGCGGCCCAAAGGTCATCGCGGAACGGGCTCGCCAGGGCGGCGAGCCCGTCTGTCATAGAGTCACAACGTCAGTATTGGGTTGTTCAAAGCTGGTGATATTTGCCCTTGTCATCCCACTGATAGACCACGTAGTCCGAGACCTTCAGGTCGCCCTTCTGATCCCAGGCTTTTTTGCCCATCACGGTGTCGACGTCGTGCGACTTCAGCCATTCGGCGGCCTTGGCGCTGTCTTTGCCGCCGGTGGCGTTGAAGGCGGCGGCGATCGCCTGGATCGAGGCATAGGAGTAGAGGGTGTACCCTTCCGGTTCAAAACCGCTGGCGCGGAACTTGGCGATCACCGCCTTGCCTTCCGCGATCTGACGCGGATCGTTGCCGAAGGTCATCAGCACGCCGTTGGTGTACTGCGGCCCGCCGGCGGCGGTCACCAGCTCTTCGGTCACCACGCAGTCGCCGGAGAAGAACTTGGCGGTCACGCCCTGCTCGCGCATCTGGCGCACCAGCGGCCCGGCTTCCGGATGGCAGCCGCCGAAGTAGACCACGTCCGGCTTGACCGAGGCGATCTTGGTCACCAGCGCGTTGAAGTCTTTCTCACCGCGCGACAGCCCCTCATACAGCACTTCCTTGACCCCGCGCTTGTTCATTGCCGCCTTCGCTGCGTCCGCCAGCCCCTGGCCGTAGGTGTCTTTATCGTGGATCACCGCGATGCGTTTGGCCTTCAGGGTATCCAGCATGTAGTTGGTGGCGATCACCCCCTGCTGATCGTCGCGCCCGCACATGCGGAACATCGTCTTCATGCCGCGCTCGGTGATCTGCGGGTTGGTGGAGCCGGGGGTAATGGCGATGATGCCGGCCTCGTCATACACCTCGGAGGCGGGCATGGTGGAAGAGGAGCAGAAGTGGCCGACCACCGCCGAGACCTTGTCCTGATCCACCAGCCGGTTGGCGACCGCGACCGCCTGTTTCGGTTCGCAGGCGTCATCCCCCTGCACCAGCTTGATTTTTTCCCCTTTGATGCCGCCGGCGGCGTTGATATCCGCCGCCGCCTGCGAAGCCCCGCGCCAATACTGATCGCCGTAAGTGGCGTTCGGCCCGGAGAACGGCCCAGCGACGCCGATGACAATATCGGCCTGCGCGGAAAACGCCGTACCTAAACAACCGATGAGCAAAGCAGCGAGCGGACTTTTTATCAATTTCGATGACATTGTTATCTTCCTCAGCACTGTTGTAGCGAAACGCCCTGGGGCGCGGATCAGTCACTTTATGTGTAGACGGGGAAAATAATTTTCTTGAGAGCGCAGTCGCATTCCCCAAAAATGGGTAAGCAAAAATCCAGCCATTGTGACGACGAATACATATTGTTTGCTTATTCATCCTACATATCAGTTGCGGCGCGGCGTGTGGCGGCGTTAGCCGGGGACTGGGCAATACGGCTAACGCGAGAGGAAGTATGGGGGGGAGAACGGCCCTGCACCATCGCCGTGCAAAGGCGTGTGCAAGCGGCGTCAAAACGATTGGGGATGCAAAAATCAACGCATAGCGATGGAAAATGCCGAAAAACAGCGCAAGGTGCTCATTCCCTCAGCAAACGCACTTTTTTTGCAGTTTAGCGCTTTGACAAACCCCAGGCGCCCCGCTATTATTCGCCCCGTTCACACGATTCCTCTGTAGTTCAGTCGGTAGAACGGCGGACTGTTAATCCGTATGTCACTGGTTCGAGTCCAGTCAGAGGAGCCATATTTAGAGAAGCCCGCTTAAGGAAACTTAAGCGGGCTTTTTGCTTTAACGCTAAATGCATCGACAGGCAGCGTTACTCTTTGGCTATCGGCGCGTCATTCTCATCAATTTTTACCTTGCCCTGAATATCCGCAATCTTCTGCTCCAGATCCGCCACCTGCGCTTTGCTGTGCAGCAAGGTATAGGTCAGATCAAACTGCGCACTGGCGCCTGGCTGCAGCTGCTTAACGCGTTTTTGTTCGCGCTCGATAGTGACCGGGTAGGCATAACTGGTGCCCGGCTCAATCCCCGTGACATACCCCTGTTTTAACGTATCGGTATTCTTCCACAGCGTCAGGACGGGCAACTGGCGGGTATCGAACTGAATCGCCACCCCTTTGTCGCCCGCGTTATTGACCAGCGCCGCCAGTGTCTGATGATTCGGATCCGATAAGGGCTTAATGTTAAAGACCATTTCATCGAACCCTTTGGTTGGACCGGCATAGGTTGCCCAGGTCTTCAGCCCGGCTTTGGCATAGTCGTTAAACGGGCTGATGCTGGCCATCGGCGCCAGGAAGCGGGCGCCATTTTCCAGAATCGGTGCGCCGAAATTGCTGTGATAAATAATCTGGTAGTCATGGGGATAATCCGCCCGGTTGGTTAACACATCATGCAGGCGGAAACTGTTGCTGCCGGGCACATAGCGCAATTCGGTCAGGGTTTGCAGATCGGCTTTTTTGAATGTGCTCTCTTTGATCAGGCCGCGAACACGAATTTCATACGGCGCCGTATCCGCGACCTCAACCTCAACCCGCGAGGCCGGCGTATTGCCCGCTTTGCCGTGCAACGTGTAAATTTGCCCTGCGTCGGTCACCGGATGACCGGTCCACTCATAGCCACAACGCACCATCATCTCATTGAAACCTTCCAGCCAGCCGAGCCCATTGCGGCTTTCCAGGTTGATAAAGGCGGGGTTGATCACCTCTTTGACCGGGGAATCCCATCCCATTTTCGCGCCAAAGCCTTCTGCCCGCAGGAGGTTCATGCCGCGAGTGGGACTCAGCGTGATGGTCAGGCCATCCTCGCTGCGGATAATCACGACTTTGCTGCCTTCTTGCTTACCGCCGTGCAACACTTTCTGCTCAATGCTGAACGTTTTATCCTTCACCTTCAGCGCCTCGCTCGAAATCTTCCAGTTTCCTTTCTCCACGCCATCTTCAGCGCTGGTCAGCACCCAACTCTGCGCCGCAGCCTGCCCTGAAATCAGGGCCGAAAACACCGCCATCACCCATGTCTTTTTCATTTCCCTTCCCCTTTAGCTGAATCGATTTTTTATAAACAAGGAAAATCTACTGTTAAGCAGGTTAAAGAAATGTGATGAGCTTCACCGGGTGAGTATTTGACGAAATAGCGCGATAAAAATACGAATTTCATCGCAGTTTTAATGAAAGACGTTGAGTTTTTGCACATGAAACGAGCTACTTATCAATATAATTTGTATCGTTTCAGCTAAGGAGCAAGGAGACAGTT
Organism: Serratia bockelmannii; assembly: GCF_051803255.1. NCBI lineage: Bacteria > Pseudomonadati > Pseudomonadota > Gammaproteobacteria > Enterobacterales > Yersiniaceae > Serratia > Serratia bockelmannii. Next base: position 3,427,826 of record NZ_CP196512.1, read on the forward strand.
ACGGGCAAGCAAGACATCGCAAAGGGAGTGCGCGTGGCTTGTTTAACGCTATCCGGCCCAAACGAAAGTGCTCAGACAGCCTGCCCGTCTTGCGCCTCTTTGCTTTTACGGCCGCCTGGTTGTTTCAAAGCATCCCAGGTACGCAAAGCCCGCTCGGGGAAACCTGAGCGGGCTTTTGCTTTTCTGCCGTTAGCGCTTACAGCACAAATTCGTAGTGAGAGCCGTCCGGCAGTTCGATGTCCAGGCGCAGTTTGCCGCCGGCCGCCTCAACATAGCGTTTAAGCGAAGACAGTTTCAGATCGCGGCCCGGTTTTTCCATCACGGCAACGGTCGGCTGCCTGATCCCCAGCGCCTGCGCCATTTCAACCTGCGTTTTCTGTACTTTTTCACGCAGCTCGGCAAGGTGAATGTTCAGCATGATGTCCGCCGCCAGCGCCTGTGCTTTGGCCACGACCTCGGGCTTTTCATCCGCAATAAGCTGTTCCAACGTTCTGCCCATCGCGTCACTCCTTCTCGTTTAATGTGTTCAGCCAGTTCGTGAATTCCCGATCGGCAACCTGGATCATCCGATCGTAAAAACGCTTTTCATTACCGGCTTTATTGCCCGCGCAAAGCACAATGCCAATACGGTACGGATCGAAAGCGAAGAATGCCCGCAACGGTTCGCCTCGGCACTGAATGCGCAACTCTTTCATATTGCTGTAACGTGAGCCTTTAACCGTATCGGCATAGGGTCTGGGCAGCCCCGGCCCCTTTTCCCGCAGGACCATCAATGCGGCAAGTACGCCGGCCCGATCGGCATCGCTGAGCGATCTGTACCAATGATCAAATGCATCCGTTGTTTTAATTTCCCACACGGGACCTCCCTAAAATATAGATCAGTAACTATATAGATGTAAAGCTATAGCAGAGAGGCGCAGGGATAACATGCAAAGGCATACGTGGATACTGCAAGGCTGAACGTACATCCACGTATTTTGCAAACGCAGTGCGAGGTATTCATCTTTTTACGTACGGTATCGAACAATCGTTCAGAGGCACGGGGCGCTTCCCCGCCGCCCCTTTATGAACCCTGTCACAAAAAGCGCATAACGTTTTCGGCGTTCTGCGCAGCGGGCAATGAGCGACAAACTTGTTAACGCCACGTTACATCGGGTTAGGCAACATTGTTAACGCCGATTGATGCGTCAAACGCATCGCGTCATGCGTTTATTGCGCTTATTTAGTTTATTTTCCTGAGCGAGTCTTCAGCAACAGGCGCGGCGTCAAGCGCCAATAACAAACTGGAGATAAAGATGCATTCCTCTACCTCACCCATGACCATCAGGGCCAGAACCGGCGCGATACTGCGCGTCACCTCCGGCAACTTTTTAGAACAGTTCGATTTTTTCCTGTTCGGCTTTTACGCTACCTACATCGCACACACCTTTTTCCCGGCCAGCAGCGAATTTGCCTCGCTGATGATGACCTTCGCGGTATTCGGCGCCGGTTTTCTGATGCGCCCGATCGGCGCTGTCGTGCTAGGTGCTTACATCGATAAAGTCGGCCGCCGCACAGGGCTGATCGTGACCCTGTCGATCATGGCCGCTGGCACCTTCCTGATCGTGCTGATCCCCTCTTACCAAAGCATCGGGCTTTGGGCGCCGCTGCTGGTGCTGTGCGGGCGTCTGTTGCAAGGCTTCTCGGCGGGCGCGGAGCTGGGCGGCGTGTCCGTCTATCTGGCTGAAATCGCCACGCCGGGCCGTAAAGGCTTCTACACCAGCTGGCAGTCCGGCAGCCAGCAGGTGGCTATCATGGTGGCGGCAGCCATGGGCTTCGCGCTCAATGCGGCGCTGGAAGAAAGCGCCATTCGCGAATGGGGCTGGCGCCTGCCTTTCCTGTTTGGCTGCCTGATCGTTCCCTTCATCTTCTTCCTGCGCCGCAAGCTGGAAGAGACGCAGGAATTTACCGCTCGCCGTCACCACCTGGCGATGCGCGACGTGTTTAAAACCCTGCTGAAAAACTGGCCGGTGGTGATCGCCGGCATGCTGATGGTCGCCATGACCACCACCGCGTTTTACCTCATCACCGTCTATGCGCCGACCTTCGGCAAAAAGGTGCTGCTGCTCAGCGCTTCCGACAGCTTGCTGGTCACCCTGCTGGTGGCGATCTCCAACTTCATCTGGCTGCCCATCGGCGGCGCGCTGTCGGATCGCTTCGGCCGCAAACCGGTTCTGGTCGCCATGACGTTGCTGACGTTGGCCACCGCCTACCCGGCGCTGAGCCTGCTCGCCGCCGCCCCCAGCTTCAGCATGATGCTGGCCGTGCTGCTGTGGCTGTCCTTCATTTACGGCCTCTACAACGGCGCGATGATCCCGGCCTTGACGGAGATCATGCCAACGGAAGTGCGGGTGGCCGGGTTCTCGCTGGCCTACAGCCTGGCGACGGCGGTGTTCGGCGGCTTTACGCCGGTAGTCTCCACCGCGTTGATCGAATACACCGGCGACAAGGCTTCACCGGGCTACTGGATGAGCTTCGCCGCGCTGTGCGCCCTGCTGGCAACGCTGTATATGTATCGCCGCATCGCCATGCCGCTGCAAACCGCGCGCTAAGCCGCCATCTCAAAAGGAATGATGTCATGCTAAAACTCACTCGTTCGATCCTCGCCGCGCTGGTGTGCGCCTCCTGCAGTACGGCGGCGCTGGCCAAAGACGTGACCGTGATGATCTCCGGCGGCTTCAAAGCCGCGCTGGAGAAGTTGGCCCCGGAATATGAAGCCCAAAGCGGCGATAAAATCATTCTGGTGTCCGGCCCCTCGATGGGCAAAACGCCGCAGGCGATCCCCGCGCGGCTGGCGCGCGGAGAGCAAGCCGATGTGCTGATCATGGTGGGCGACGCGCTCACCCAACTGGAAAAAGAGCGCTGGACCCAGCCGGGTTCGCGCGTGGAGCTGGCCGATTCGCCGATCGGCATGGTGGTCAAACAGGGCGCGCCCAAGCCGGTGATAAAAACGGATGCCGACCTGCGCAATGTCCTGCTGCAGGCGGACTCTTTCGCCTATTCCGACAGCGCCAGCGGCCGCTATGTCAGCGGCCAACTGTTCAAAAAGCTGGGTATCGAGGAACAGGTGAAAGGGAAAGCGCATAAGGTTGAGCGCATTCCGGTGGCCTCTGAAGTGGCGCAGGGGAAATACGCACTGGGCTTCCAGCAGGTCAGCGAATTGCTGCCCGTGGCGGGCGTGACCTTTATCGGCGAGCTGCCGGAAAACGTGCAGTACATCACCCGCTTCGCGGGCGCGGTAACCGCCAAGGCGGAGCACCGCCGCGAAGGCAAAGCGCTGCTGGACTTCCTCGCCTCCTCTCAGGCGCAGCCGACCATTCGCGCGACCGGCATGCGAACCGTTCCTGCACCGCAGCCGGTCAGGCAGAGTGATACTGTTCAGTAATCAGCTTTTCCAGCTCGGCGGCGACGAAAGACTGCATGCGGCCGCCGCGTCTGATGAGGCCTACGGTGCGTTTCACCACCGGATCGACCAGCGGTACCGACGTCAACACCGAATGCTCTGAAGCGGGCATCGACATGGCGGGCACGGCGGCAATGCCGATGCCCGCCTCAACCATGCCCAGCATGGTCGTCACATGGCGAGTTTCACACACGCTGGGGCGTTCCGGCACGAGGTGTTCCAGGCGCTGATCGAGCAGATTGCGATTGCCGGAGGTTTTATCCAGCGACACGTAATCCTGCTGATAAAACTCCCGCCAGGTGAGAGTCTTTTTACCGGCGAGCGAATGGTCACGCCGGCAGGCGGCCACGTAGACGTCCCCCACCAACGGCACAAACTCAAGATTAGGCTGCAGCCGCCCGGCGAAGCAGATGCCGAAATCGGCCTGGCCGCCGGTGACCGCCTCGATGACATTGCCTGCGCTGCCGTCGATCAGCTTAACGCGCACGCGCGGATAGCGAAGCCGGAAACGGCGTATCACGTCGGGCATGAAATAGTAGGCCGCCGATGGCACCGTGGCGACGGTGACCAGCCCCACCCGCTCCTGGCTGACCTTATCGATATCGGCCATCACCGCTTCGACGTTCATCAGTAACTGCTCCGAACGTTCGGCGAAGGCCTGCCCGTACAGCGTCAAGGTCACGCGCCGGGTGGTGCGGTCGAACAATTTGATGCCCAGCGCGTTTTCCAGCTTCTCAATCCTGCGGCTCAATGCCGACTGCGACAGGCAGATGGACTCTGCGGCCAGCCGAAAATTGCCGTACTCCACCAGCGCGCGAAACGCATAAAGATCGTTGAGATCAAAATTCACGGGCATAACGGCCAACTCTCCTTGCTGAAATGGCAGAGGACGCAAAACAACGATGATAACCGCTTATATCGCCACGGCAACCGGCTTGCTGGTTGAGCCACCAAAGCCCCTATCGCCCCAGCAGCACCATTCCCCAAATAATGATAGTCATCACCACGGCCACCAGCTGCGCTGCGCCGCCCAAATCTTTGGCGCGTTTGGATAACGGATGCAATTCCAGCGAAATGCGATCGACCACGGTTTCAATCGCCGTATTAAGCAGTTCAACCACCAATAGCAGAAAACTGCAGGTGATTAATAACAGCCGCTCTATATTTGTAATATCTAAACCAAATGTAACAACCAGTAAAATGGCGTTAATAACCAATAATTGGCGGAACGCATCTTCGGTAAGCACGGCGTCAATAAACCCGGCCCAGGAATTCCTTATGCTGTAGGTTAATCGGCTTATTCCTTTTTTCTTTTCCACAGGCATACAATCTGCTCTCGTCAAGACTGCGACAATCACTCGCGAATAAATAACGCGACGTGAATTTATCACGAGTTTATTAATTAAGGACCTTAACTGTTCTCTTCCAGGAGGCGATGCATTCCCTCACGCGCCGTCACCCTGCCCCTGAAACGGCACCGCCCGAAAATACCCTGCCGCGGTTATTATTCTGAGAACGTGAAAAGGCGATGCGTTATCAGCCGGTTAAAGCGTTTTCTCGAACAAGCGGTAGCGCTTATAGGGAACTGCGCCGATGCGTTCTAAAATCGTCCGCATGCCGGTATTGGTTTCCAGGATCCACGACATTTCCAGCGCGTCGATATTGCGCTTCGCGAAAGGCTCGCGCAGCGCCTCAATAAGCAACAGCGCAATAATCGGCCCGATGCGGCTGAATTGATATTCCTGACGCACGCCCATCAACGGCACGCGCGCGGTGCGCACGCCGCTGACTTTCAGCCGCCACAAGAGCTTCGCCCAACCGAACGGCAATAACCGCCCCTGCAGATCGGCAATCGCTTCGTTGATGTTTGGCAGGCCGACAATAAAGGCACAGGGGGCACCATCCACCTCGGCGATATGGATCATATCGTCGGGCACCAGAAACTTCAGCTGATCCCCCATGGTGGCGAACTCATGCTCGGTGAACGGGACAAACCCCCAGTTATGCTGCCACCCGGAGTTGAACACCTCGCGCAGCACCTGCATCTCCTCGCGAAAGCGCTTGCGATTGAGGCGGCGCACGGTCACCTTTTTGCGCACCTGATCCATCATCCGGGTCAGCGACGGCGAAAAATGCAGATCGGTTCTTTTCATCCAATAGGCAAGCAAATCAATCCCTTCGCTGTAGCCCTGTTGCGCTATCTGGGCCGCGTAGTAGGGTTTCGCGTGCGTCATCAGGGCGGAAGGCGGGGTATCGAACCCTTCGACCAACAGGCCGCTTTCCTGATTGATATTGAGGCTGAATGGCCCGGTGATTTTACGCGCGCCTTTCGATCTCAGCCACTCTTCCGCGACCGTGAATAAGGTGCTGAAAACGGCGGGATCGTCAACGGCGTCAATCATGCCGAAGTGGCCGGTATCCTCGCCATGCAGCTCCCGGTGCAGAGAATCGATTTGCGCCGTGATGCGCCCAACGACTTTGCCATGTTTTTTGGCCACCCATGCCTGCCATTCAATATGGTCGGTGCCGGGATTCTTCTTTGACAGGTGCTCTTCGCGCTCGATATGCAGCGGCTCAATCCAGTTCGGATCATCGCGAAACAGTTGCGAGGGGAAAGCAATAAATTCTTTAAGTTCGCGTTTATCCAGAACTTTCTCAATACGGATCATAAATAGCCTTACGTTTTAATAAAATAATTAAATGAGCGCGCGACAACGCCTTTAGCATTTTTTATGCTGTTCTCTTTTATTGGATTGTGTATTGCCTCCGGTTCAATGATAAGAAAAACCGAATATTACCCCCTGTGAATCAGCGCATTATTGGCTCTACATTCACCCTGTGATGTCCATAATTGATAAAAAAAGGAAACAGAAAGCGGCGCAGCCAGGCTACGCTAATGGTGCTCTTTTATTATTTCGTGCTGTTATGGCAAAAGAAACTCGCCATTTTTAGTGTACCGACTTTAATCAGGAGGTGTGTCGCCATCTTTACCACTTAATGCTCTTTTTAAGATTAGCCTTAAATGAATCGTTCACTTTTGGATTTCTTGCGGCATACTGTTTAGGAAGTGTTTAAGTTCCAAGATAGCCATGCATGAGGTCATAACCTATGAGCCGACAGTTATTTCCTGCCCGACAGATGCAGACTAAAGAACGGCGAAACCCGGATATTACAATAGCCTCTCGTATATCGCCGGGGTGCCGTTCAGGCTGATAGCACGGGCTACTCGCGCTCTGACCGGTTAATAACCGGCGTGCCGCTCAAGCACGGCAATATACGCTGTTCGCGGAATGAAGATGGTTGAATAACAAACTTATTCAAAAACCTATTCATAGTAAAACATCAATTACCTCGCCAAGAGTGATTTTTCTCTTTTGGTGATTTTTAATCTATGGCTAAGTTTGTCTATGTCTGAAACAAGTTCCGTTCATTCTCTTCCTATGCGCTATGCGGACTTCCCCACTTTAGTGGACGCGTTGGATTACGCGGCGCTGGGCAATACGGGAATGAATTTTTACGACCGTCGCAATCAACTCGTGACCGTTCTCGAATATCGCACGCTGCAGCAAAAAGCGATCTCGGGCGCGCGGCGCTTATTGTCCCTGAAGCTCAAGAAAGGCGATCGCGTGGCGCTTATCGCCGAAACCAGCGCGGGATTCGTCGAAGCCTTTTTTGCGTGCCAATATGCCGGCCTGGTGGCGGTACCGTTGGCGATCCCGATGGGCGTGGGCCAGCGCGACTCCTACACCGCCAAACTGAAAGGGCTGATCGCCAGCTGCAACCCGGCGGCGATCATCAGCAGCGAAGAGTGGACACCGCTCATCGCGTCGGCCACGGAAAACACGTCGGCGATGCACATCCTCAGCGACGAGGATTTTAACGCCTTGCCGGAGCCGGAGATCGCGTTGCCCGCGCCTTCGCCCGACGATATCGCCTACCTCCAATACACCTCGGGCAGCACCCGCTTCCCGCGCGGCGTGATCATTACCCAGCGGGCGGCCATGGCGAACCTGAACGCGATCAGCCGCGACGGGATCAAGCTGCGTGCGGGCGATCGCTGCGTTTCATGGCTGCCCTTCTATCACGACATGGGCCTGGTCGGTTTCCTGCTGACGCCGGTGGCGACCCAGCTGTCCGTCGATTATCTGCGCACGCAAGATTTCGCCATGCGCCCGATGCAGTGGCTGAAACTGATCGCCAAGAATCGCGGCACGGTGTCCGTCGCCCCGCCGTTCGGCTACGATCTGTGTCTACGCCGCAGCAACGCCAAAGAGCTGGCCGATCTGGATCTTTCCAGCTGGCGGGTTGCCGGCGTAGGCGCCGAGCCGATCCCGGCCGAGCTGCTCGGCCAGTTTGGCGAACACTTCAGCAGCATCAACTTCGACAGCAAAGCCTTCATGCCGTGTTACGGCCTGGCCGAGAACACCCTGGCGGTGAGCTTTTCCGATCCTTGCTCCGGCCCGCAAACCAACGCGGTCGACCGCGATATTTTGGAGTACGAGGGTAAAGCGGTCGCGCCGGGCAAAAAAACCCGCGCCGTCTCGACCTTCGTCAACTGCGGCCGTGCGCTGCCCGGCCACCGCATCGAGATCCGCAGCGAAACCGGGCAACCGCTGCCGGAGCGCCAGGTCGGCCATATCACGATTTCCGGCCCCAGCCTGATGAACGGCTATTTCTGCGACGATGAATCTCAGAAGCAAATTCAGGTGACCGGCTGGATGGATACCGGCGATCTGGGCTACCTGCTGGACGGCTATCTGTACGTCACCGGCCGCAAGAAGGACTTGATCATCATTCGCGGCCGCAATATCTGGCCACAGGATATCGAGTACGTCGCGGAATCCGAACCGGAAATCCGTTCCGGCGATGCGATTGCCTTCGTGACTGAAGAACACGACGAAGCGGCCAGGATCATTTTGCAAATCCAGTGCCGAGTCAGTTCGGAAGAACGCCGAGAACAAATCGTGCATTCGCTGAGCGCGCGCATTCAAAGCGAGTTCGGCATTGCGGTGGACATCGAGCTGCTGCCGCCGCACAGCATTCCCCGCACGTCATCGGGCAAACCTGCCCGTGCGGAGGCCAAAAAACGCTGGCTGAGCGCTTCGCTCTATCCGCAAATGCCGCAGCTGGCCGGTTTCGCGCAATGAGCGGCACCGTCGCAGTGACGGGCGCGACCGGCTTTATCGGCCGGCATATCGTCCAGGAACTGCTGGCGCAAGGGTTTAACGTGCGCGCCCTGACGCGGCAAGCCGGAAAAGCCGCCGCGGACAACCTGCAGTGGATCCCCGGCGCGCTGGAAGATCGGCCCTCGCTCACCGAGCTGGTGCGTGGCGCAGAATACGTCGTGCATTGTGCGGGCCAGGTGCGCGGGCATGCGGAAGCGGTGTTCACCCGCTGCAACGTCACCGGCAGCCTGAACCTGATGCAGGCGGCCAGGCAAAACGGCCGCTGCAATCGTTTCTTGTTCATGTCGTCGCTGGCGGCCCGCCATCCGGCGCTGTCCTGGTACGCCCATTCAAAACAGGCCGCCGAGCAGCAACTCATCGCCGCCTCCGGCGATATCGCGCTGGGGATTTTCCGCCCAACGGCGGTTTACGGGCCGGGCGATAAAGAGCTGAAACCGCTGTTCAACGGCCTGCTGCGCGGCGTACTGCCCCGGCTGGGCGCGCCTGAGGCCAAGCTCACTTTTCTGCACGTGAGCGATTTGGCAAAGGCGGTCAGCCAATGGGTGCAGGCCGAACCCGCGCAGCCGAATATTTACGAACTGTGCGACGGCGTGGCCGAAGGCTATAACTGGCTGCGCCTGCGCGACATCGGCGCCGCCGTGCGTCACGGGCCGGTGCGTCTGGTGAGCATTCCGCTGCCGCTGCTGAAAGCCCTGGCGGATATCAGCGTGGTGTGGAACCGCCTGGTCAAACAAGAGCCGATGCTGACGCGCAGCAAAATACGCGAATTAACGCATCACGACTGGTCCGCCAGTAATCACGCGCTGTCGCAACAGATTAATTGGTTTCCACAGGTAAGTTTGGAGCGCGCACTGCGCGAAGGGCTGTTTTAATTATTCCAATTAGAGGTGTGTCAACGTTCTTATGCTAAATCGCGATGCTGTAATGGATTATATCCTGACGTGTTTGCAAGGTATCGTCGAAGGCGGAGTGGAAATAAAACCTGATAGCGATCTCGTCAATGATCTTGGCCTGGAATCCATCAGAGTCTTGGATCTGCTGATGATGCTGGAAGATGAATTAGATATCTCCATTCCTATCAATATATTGCTTGATGTCAGAACGCCTGAGCAACTGCTTGACGCGCTGCGCCCTTATCTGGAGAAAAACCATGGGACTGTATGATAAGTTTGCGCGGCTCGCCAATGACCGTGAGCAATTTCAAACGTCCGGTCTGAATCCGTTCGGCACCTGCATCGACGAAGTCTATTCCGCCACCCAGGGGCGCATCGGCGATCAAAAGATTGTCCTCGCCGGCACCAATAATTACCTTGGCCTGACGTTCGATGCGCAGGCGATCGCCGCCGGCCAGGCGGCCCTGGCCGCACTCGGCACCGGCACCACCGGCTCGCGCATGGCGAACGGCAGCTACGGATCGCACCTGACGCTGGAACGGGAGCTGGCGGAATTCTTCGATCGCCCAAGCGCTATCGTTTTCTCCACCGGCTATACCGCCAACCTGGGCGTCATCAGCACCCTGGCGGGGCCGGGCGCCGTGGTGTTGATCGACGCAGACAGCCACGCGAGCATTTACGACGCCTGCGCCCTCGGCGGCGCGGAGATTATTCGCTTCCGCCACAATGACGCCGCCGATCTGGAGCGCCGCATGGTACGCCTGGGCGAGCGGGCCCGCGAGGCGATCATTATCGTGGAAGGCATCTACAGCATGCTGGGTGACGTCGCCCCGCTGGTGGAAATCGTCGATATCAAGCGGCGGCTCGGCGGCTATCTGCTGGTCGACGAAGCGCACTCCTTCGGCGTGATGGGCAAGCACGGCCGCGGCCTGGCCGAAGCGCTCGGCGTCGAGCAAGACGTGGATATTATCCTGGGCACCTTCAGCAAAAGCCTGGCTTCGATCGGCGGTTTCGCCGTCGGCGGCAAAGGGATGGACGTGCTGCGCTACAGCAGCCGGCCGTATATCTTTACCGCTTCGCCGTCGCCGTCCAGCATCGCATCGGTGCGCACGGCGCTGCAAAAAATCGCGCGCCATCCCGAGCTGCGGGAAAAGCTGTGGAGCAACGCGCACCGTCTGTACCACGGCCTCGCCGAACTGGGGTATACCCTGGGGCCGCGCATCAGCCCGGTGGTGCCGGTGATGATCGGTTCAAAAGAAGAAGGATTGCGTTTCTGGCGCGAGCTGATCGCCCACGGGGTGTATGTAAACCTGGTGCTGCCACCGGCCGCGCCGGCGGGCGTCACCCTGTTGCGCTGCAGCGTCAATGCCGCGCACAGCGATGAAGAGATAGACGCCATCGTGCGCGCCTTTGCGGCGCTGAAAAAATAAAGCCTTCCCTCTCGGCCGCGGCGGCGGTGCCAAAATGGTATCGCCGCCCTGCCGAATCGCTGCGCACCTCAGTGCGCAGCCGTTGATACCCCATCAGCCGAATAGCGATAACCCTGCGCCGCCATAAATTCCCCGATGGCTTTTTCCGCCGCCGAAAGCACCTCCTCGATCGGCCTATCGGCATCGAGATCCACGATGTCGGCGCCTTCGAACGTCAATAACGGCGTGACGGCGATCTTCTTCTCCAACGCCGCTTTGCGGTGATCGGGTTTACGCGCGCAGGCCACGTCCAGACTGACATTCAGCTTGAGTACCAGATCCGGTTTTTGCCCCGCCATCCATTGGAACGCCGCCCGCTCGCGCGCCGCCAGCCAACGGACAAAACGGCTCCCTTCCACGTCGACGGGAAAAACCGTACCGTCGTAAGCGCCGGGGATTTGCGCCTGCGGAAAACGGTCGGTCAACACGATGAACCCTTGCCGACGGTACGCCAGCATGCGGCGGAAACGCAGCAGCCGCCGCCCCACGAAAGCGATGATCACCGCCGACGGCAACAGGCCGATGCGGGATTTTTTCGTTTTGACTTTTTTGGTATTACTCTCGATAGCCTTGCCCACCGAGCGCCCGAGCAGCGGCAATTTCGCCGCCGCGCGGCCGACGTTGCCCGCCTGTTTGCCCAGATGCACTTGCACCGCCGGGCCATAATGTTTCATATACGCGATCAGATGTTCACAAACGGTGGACTTACCCGATCCGTCGCTGCCGATAACCGCAATCAGCGGCGGAAATTTTGCACTCATAATAAGACTCTCTTTCAATACACCAGAAACGGCGTGCCATATTTGAAGCGGCCTATCGCTTATCATTGCCGTGGCGGCTACGTGAAAAAATTTACCGTAGCGCGGCGCCAAAAAGCACAAAATATTAAGCGAAAATGGAAAACCTCTGCTCTTTTTTCACCGTGAGCCCTACCGGAAATTAACATAAAAAGCGAAACCGGCGCGCGCACGAACAATTAGCACAAAATAACAAGAACGAACGCCATAAATATCAATTAAAATAGCGAACAAGAATACCAATCTCATTATTTTATCGCAGCAAAGCACAATAAATATCTTGAACCCAAGGCGTATTGGAATACAATAGTTTTTTTCGCATTGGATCAATTATTGTGAGTCAGCAGATAAGACCTTCATCTGATCGCTCGCCCGTGCGCGTAATAGCGATAACCGGCTGTGACGGCTCGGGAAAATCCACGTTAGCTGCCAGCCTGGTCAACGCGTTATCGGCACAAGAACCTGCCGAACTGCTGTATCTCGGCCAGTCTTCCGGGCGCATCGGCGAATGGATCAGTTCGCTGCCGATTATTGGCGCGCCCTTCGGGCGTTATTTGCTGAAGAAATCGGAACGCGTGCATGAGCGCCCTTCCACACCGCCGGATAATGCCACGGCGCTGGTAATTTTTTTACTCTCCTATTGGCGCGTTTATAAATTCCGTCGCATGCTGAAGAAAAGCCGCAGCGGCGCATTGCTGATCACCGATCGTTATCCGCAGGCCGAAGTGGCGGGGTTTCGTTTCGATGGCCCGCAGCTGGCGAAAACCGCCGGCGGCAATCGCTGGATCCGCTGGCTGAGAAAGCGCGAACAAAAGCTGTACCAATGGATGGCGTCTTATCAGCCCTTATTATTAATTCGGCTGGATATTGACGAACAAACGGCCTATTCACGTAAACCCGATCACTCGCTGGCGGCGTTGCGTGAAAAGATCGCCGTCATCCCGCACCTGACGTTTAATGGCGCTAACATATTGGATTTAGACGGCCGCGAGCCGGCTAACCGTATTTTCGATGCCTCACTGCGCGCCGTTAAAATATCGCTGAGGGCCGCCAATGCCTAGCAGCCAAATAACCTTTTCGTACCGAAACAGATGAAAAAAAATAAACTCACCGCCGAACAGGATACCTCTCCCACCTGCATCACCGGGCTGATTGCCGTGGTGGGCAGCGACGGCACGGGCAAGTCCACGCTGACCGCCGATCTGGTGAAAAACCTGCAGCAACATCGCCCCACGGAGCGCCGCTATTTGGGGCTGATCTCCGGCGAAGACGGCGACAAAATCAAGAAGTTGCCGTTCATCGGCGTGTGGTTGGAACGGCGCCTGGCGGCCAAATCCGATAAAACCCAGCGCATGAGCAACAGGCCGCCGGCGCTGTGGGCGGCGCTGATCATGTACGGCTTTTCGCTGTGGCGCGCCGCCAACCTGCGCAAGGTGCGACGGCTGGCGCAGAGCGGCGTGCTGGTGGTCAGCGATCGCTACCCGCAGGCGGAAATTTCAGGTTTTTACTACGATGGGCCCGGCATCGGCGTGGAACGCGCAAAAGGCTGGCTATTGAGCCGCCTGGCGGCGCGCGAACGCCGTTTATATCAACGCATGGCCGTCTATCGGCCGGCGCTGATCATTCGCCTTGATATCGACGTCGATACGGCATTTTCCCGCAAGCCCGATCACAGCTATGAAGAGCTGAAAGACAAGATAGCCGCCATGGTGCGCCTGCAGTACAACGGTGCGCGCATCATCGAGCTGGACGCCAGAGCCCCTTACGACGAGGTGCTGAGCAACGCGCTCAACGCCATTTCCGCCGTAGTGAATCCCGCGAAGCGCCCACAGAGCGATATCGGGCAACCCGGCGAAAACGCCGGCGAAGAAACTCAGGTTTATTAAACGCATACAGGGCAAGCGCATGACGGCGGAAAAAAAAATGCAGCAAAACAACGATAACGGCTGGTTTTGGTTATGAAACGGTGGTTTTCCGATGGCGCGTTTCGCTCCATTTTACGTAATGCCGCCTATTTAGGCTCCGGCAGCGTCGCCAGCGCGCTGCTCGGCCTGCTGGCGCTCTCCTGCGCCGGGAAAGGCATGTCGCCTGAAATGTTCGGCGTGCTGGTGGTGATCCAGGCCTACACCAAAGCGGTCAGCGATTTCATCAAATTCCAGACCTGGCAGTTTGTGGTGCAATTCGGCACCCCGGCGCTGGAGCATCAAAATACCGGGCGCTTCCGCGACGTCGTCGCCTTCTCCTTTGGCCTGGATATCGCCAGCGGCGTCATCGCCGTGCTGGGCGGCATGATCATGCTGCCGTTCTTGTCTCACGCCCTGGGGCTGGACAGCGAAAGCTTCTGGCTCGCCATGCTGTACTGCACCCTGATCCCGTCGATGACCTCGTCCACGCCGACCGGCGTGCTGCGCGCCTTCAACCGCTTCGATCTCATCGCCATCCAGCAGGCGATCAAGCCGTTCCTGCAGGCAGTGGGCAGCGTCATCTCCTATTATTTCGATCTGGGGTTCCCCGGCTTTATCGTCACCTGGTACGCCTCTAACCTGATCGGCGGCACGCTGTTTTGGTGGTTCACCGCGCGCGAACTGCGCCGCCGCGATATCCACGGCGCGCTGAGGCCACGCCTGTTCAACGTCGCGCGCCGCATCGAGGGCGCCTGGAACTTCGTCTGGACCACCAACATCGCCCATACCATCTGGGCCGCGCGCAACTCCTGCACCACCGTGCTGGTGGGCGTGGTGCTCGGGCCGGCCGCCGCCGGGCTGTTCAAGATCGCCATGACCTTCTTCGATGCGACGGGCACCCCGGCCAAGCTGCTGGAAAAAAGCTTCTATCCCGAGATCATGCGCCTGGATCCGCGCACCAAGACCCCGTGGCTGTTGGGCCTGCGCTCCTCGCTGCTGGCCGGCGGCATCGGCCTGGCCGTCGCGGTGTTGATGTTGCTGGTGGGCAAACCGCTCATTTCCGCCGTCTTCGGGCAGCAATACCTGGAAGCCTATGACCTGATTCAAATCATGCTGGGCGCGATCATCGTCTCCATGATGGGCTTCCCGCAGGAATCCTTACTGTTTATGGCAGGCAAGCAGCGCGCTTTCCTGATCGCGCAGGCGACGGCCTCGGCGGCCTACATTGCGCTGCTGGTGTCGATGGCGTATGCCTTCGGCGTGCAGGGCGCCGCCTTCGCTTATTTACTGGGGCAATGTTTAGACGTGCTGTTATCCCTGATACCGACGATCGGCGCCTACCGCAATCGCTTTATGTTGGGGCTGAATGTGCCCAAAGAGAGTAATCAATGACCGCTATCACGAATTGGAAGAAGTTCTCCGCCGAAACCACCCAGGCGCTGTTTGTCGCGGTGGAAGAGGATGACCTGGTCGAGGCGAATATCAGCCTGCCGCAGCAGATCGATCTGGAATGCTCCCCCGAGAGCATTCGGGACAACTACGCGCTGTGCCTGCAGTTTTGGGAAGACGGTTTTTCCCGCCGCGAGCTGCTGCAATTGGTGAACGGTTTCCTGCAAGACCCGCAGTTGGCGGCGGCTACCCGCATGCGCTACAAATATATCCGCGCCCGCTACAAGCACCTGCGCTTCGCCCAGCAGCTGTACGGCGCCCCCCACCGCGCCAACCGCCTGTTCCACACCACTACCGTGGTACTCGGCCATTTTCAGGACGCGTTTCGCAACGGCAACCAGAAGAACCTGACGCTGTACGGCAACCTGCTGCGGCTGCTGCTCAGCAAGCCGGTATGGTCTTACGTGCGCTATGCGCTGCGCCACACCCGCCTGGAAAGCGCACAGGGCTTTATCGCCTACCGCCAGGAGCAGATGCGCCAGCTGCAGACGCTGATCGCCGGCCCGGCGCTGACCGGGCATCAGTTCCACGACGTGCGCAAAATCGTCAGCCGCCAGGTCTCGTTTTACGACACGCTGAGATCGATCGATCCGGACAACCGCGAGGCCCGGCAGATCTCGCGCTTCCTGGCGGCGATTAACGGCCTGATGGGTGACCGGCATGACGTGATGGTGGCGGACAAGCTGGCCGGCGGCGATATCTATGATCGGCCGGCGATCCTGGATATCGACATCCGCCAGCGCCTGGAGCTGCTGCTGGCGCGCTTTCCGCTGTCGTTTTCCCAGCCGGCCATCGCGGCGGGCAGATAAGCGGGTTGTACGGAGCCATGATGACGTTACCTCGCTTGCTGGCCCTTGCGCTGCTGCTGTCGCCGTTGGCGGCATCTGCGCATAACTTCGTGCATGGCCGGCCGGTGGCGCCGATCGCCATCGCCGATCGCGGCGAGCTGCTGCTGCGCAACGGCGATTTCAGCTACCGGCCGTGGAACAGCGCAAAACTGGCGGGCAAGGTGCGGGTGATCCAGTACATCGCCGGGCGCACCTCAGCCAAAAAGAAGAACTCGCTGCTGATCAACGCCGTTAAGGACGCGAACCTGCCGGGCGATCGCTTCCAGCCGACCACCATCGTTAACACCGACGACGCGATACCGGGTTCCGGCTTCTTCGTGCGCGGCAAGATCGAGAAAAACAAACGCCATTACCCCTGGGCGCAGTTCATCGTCGACAGCGACGGGCTGGGGCGCATGGCCTGGCGGCTGCCGGAGGAGAGCTCCACCATCGTGGTGCTGGATAAGGCCGGGCGCGTGCAGTGGGCGAAGGACGGCGCACTCACCCCGCAGGAAGTTGACCAGGTGATCGCCCTGCTGCGCACCCTGATCGCGCAGGAGACGCCATGAAGCGCACGCCGCCGGGAGCCGATGACGCATGTCTTTGATTGAACGCTATATCACGGTTGAGATCCGCCGCCTGGTGATGATGATCGCCGGGTTTCTGATCTTCATGTTCGCCAGCTACTCCGCCCAGCGCTACCTGACCGACGCAGCCAACGGCACGCTGGCGCTGCGGGTGGTGGCCGACGTGGTTTTCTATAAATCGCTGATCGCGCTGGAGATGATATTGCCCGTCGCGCTGTATGTCTCGGTGGCGGTAGCGCTGAGCCAGCTGTACAGCGATGCGGAGATCACCGCCATGCTGGCCGCCGGCGCCAGCCCGCTGCGGCTGTACAAGGCGGTGCTGCTGCTCGCCGTACCGCTGGCGATCGCGGTCACGCTGCTGTCGCTGTATGGCAGGCCCTGGGCGTACGCCAATATTTATCAGCTGCAGCAACAGTCGCAATCGGTGCTGGACGTGAGCCACCTGCAGGCCGACAAATTCAACGTCAGCGGCAACGGCCGCATGATCCTCGCCAATCACGTCGACAAAACGGCCAACCACCTGACGGACGCCCTGATTTATGTGCGCGGCGGCCATCACACCAACCTGTATCGCGCGCAGTCGGTGGAGGTGCTCGACGCCTCCCCCGCCAGCCCCGCCGTGCGGCTGAAAACCGGCACCGCCTATGTGCTTGATCGTGAGGGCGCCGACGACAACGGGCAGAACTACGACAACTTTGATATCGCGCTTAAACCGTTCGTGCCCAGCGCCGAAAGCCGGCACAAGTCGGCCTCGCCGGCGGAGCTGGCGCGTTCCGCCGATCCGGGCGACGCCGCCGAACTGCAATGGCGCGAGAGCCGCGGGCTGACCACCGTACTGATGGTGCTGCTAGCGATCCCCTTTAGCCGCATCAAGCCGCGACAGGGGCGCTACGCCGCGCTGTTGCCCCTGACGGTGCTGTTTACCGTGATTTTCTATGGCGGCAACATTTGCCGCACGCTGGTGGCCAACGGCTCTCTGCCACCGATCCCCGGCGTTTGGCTGGTGCCGATAGCAATGGCTGTCGGCATCGCCCTGCTGCTGGCGCGCGACTTATCACTGCTGCGGAAACCCTCCCGATGACCATTTTTAGCCGCTACCTAATGCGCAACGTGTTCATCGGCTTCGCCGCCGCGGCCGGGTTGCTCATCCCGCTGTTCACCACCTTTACGCTGATCAACGAGCTGGAGGACGTCACTCCGGGCGGCTACCGCTGGCAGCAGGCGCTGCTGGTGACCGTGATGACCCTGCCGCGCAGCCTGGTCGATCTGGGGCCGTTTATCGCGCTGCTCGGCGGCATCGTCGGGCTGGGGCAGCTGTCTAAAACCCTGGAGCTGACGGCGATCCGCTCCGCCGGGATGTCGATATTCCGCATCGCGCTGGTGATGCTCGCCGCCGGGCTGCTGATGAACCTCTCGCTCGGCGCCCTCGATGAATGGGCCGCTTCGCCGCTGCAGCAACGCGCGCTGCAGATAAAGAACAACGCGCTGGCGCAGTCGAACGATAACGACGTCACCGTTAACCCGCTGTGGGCGCGGCGCGGCAATGAGTTTGTGACGGTCAAAACCGTCGATGAGAACGACCAGCCCCACGGCATTGAGATCTTCCGCTATCAGGCCAACCACGCGCTGGAATCTTACATTTACGCCGACAGCGCCAGCACCGCCGCCGACGGCAACTGGCTGCTGCACAACGTGATGCAAAAAAGCTGGCAAGGCAGAAAGGAGACGATTCAGCGGCAAGACAGCCTGCTCTGGCGCTCGCTGTTCGCCGTGCCGAGCCTGAAAGAGCTGACCCTGCCGGCCGGCAGCTTCTCGCTCCAACAGCTGGATCGCTATATCGATTACCTGCAGGGCTCGGGGCAGCCCAGCACCGAATACCGCCTGGCGCTGTGGAAAAAACTCGGCCAGCCCCTGCTGGTGCTGGCGATGATTTTGCTGGCCATCCCGTTTACCTTCACCGCCCCGCGCGCGCCCGGCATGGGCAGCCGATTAGCGCTCGGCGTCATCATCGGGCTGCTGACCTACATCGCTTACCAGATCGTCCTCAATCTGGGGTTGCTGTTCGCCCTCAACGCGCCCTTCACCGCCCTCGCCCCGCCGCTTTTACTCCTGGCATTGTCGCTGGCGCTGGTTTATCGGTTTGATCGGCGGGGTTAGGCATTTTCCGAGGTTGATAAGGGATAAGAAGAGAATCGCAATTTCCATTCCAGAGAAAACATTACGCGCTCACCTGCTCAGCGATTTTTAAGGATGTTAGTTAATGGCAAAGATAGCTGTTTGTATACTGACTTTTAACTCCTCTCGTTTATTACACGAGGTGCTTTCTCCACTCATGGGCATTGCGGATGAGTGGATTGTGGTGGACTCCGGCAGTACGGATAAAACGCTGTCTATTTGCCAAAGCTTTGGAATAAGCCCTATTTACCATCGTTTCGAAACGCATGGACGACAAATGAACTTTGCGATTTCTCAATCTCACCATGATTGGGTACTGTGCCTGGACAGCGACGAAATCCTTGATGCCGAAACCATAGCGTCCCTTTTAACATTCAAATCGCTGGCAAACCCGCCACCACAGCAAGCCTATAGAATAAAAAGGAATTGGTTTGTACTCGGACAGCCAGTCAGAACGATTTATCCCATCTCCTCACCGGACTACCCCGTTCGACTGTTCAATAGAACACAGGTCAGGTTCAATGATGCTCCGGTAGATGATGCCGCTGAAGGCTATATTCACACGTCGGTCATTCCGGGCAATGTTAAGCACGATACTTTTTATTCTCTCCATGAAATACTCAATAAGCTCAATAGCTATACGACAAGGGTAGTCAAATACAGAGACATCAGGCCCTCGATATTTCGTGGCGTCGTAAGCGCGATCGGCGCGTTTTTCAAATGGTACGTACTGAGCGGCGCATGGAAGGAAGGCAAAGTCGGCGCCGTTACTGGGTTTTATGCCGTGGCCTACAGTTTCCTAAAGTATTTTAAATCCTGGTATGGCAAAGATTGATAGCGTTAAGGGCAGATAGAGACACACATCCCGGCCGCTACTGATCCTGGCATTGGTTTATCGATTTGAGCGGTGGGGGGGCCCCCCTCTAGCAGCTTTTGGAAAACAAGAACTTTCCGGTTAATAGTTGGCCGGCTTTACAAATTGGCTTGAGCCGTTATCATCCCTTATTTGGTGTCCTATGCGCCGTTAGCTACCGCTGACTGCCGTTCGATAACAGGCCCCTCGGGGTTCCATCGATTGCAAGGAGTGCGAGCGCCCGCCTGAACAGGCCAAGACGCAGCAAGCAAAGGAAGAGACACGCTATGTTTTCCCGTTTGAAACTGCTGTATATCGCCGATGATATTATTTCACCTGATGAATTCCCCCGTATAGTCAGCCCTTCCCGCGCCTGTCACGGCCTTTCATACATGCCGGACAAAGACATTCTGTCGCTTTTCTCTGGTTTTCGCGGTGGTGAACGGATCCGCCGTGAAGTTGGCGTTACGCAAAACGGAATAAGCTCTAACTTGCGCGCAAGAGTGCAGAGCGACCTGATGAGCGGCGTTGTCGTAGCGGTCGAAACCCGGCCCGGTGTGTTGGCGACGATGGGACCATTTTACGCCGACATCGACGGCTACCTGATACCGCAGGGGAGACAAGAGCCCAACTACCCGGTGGACAGGATAGTGAGGCGGTACGAGGAGGCCGTGAAGTCTTACGGTGGCCGCCGGGCGCGCCCGTCCGTCTTCCCCGCACAAGTCACGCGGGCCAAACCGGCTCTTCGCCCGGATATCCCGGTGCAGGGCGGAAGAGTTTCACAGCAGGTCGTGTCTGAGCCCTTGACCAAGGCGCAGCGTTGGCAGGAGCGAAAATACCTCATTGGCCGCGGGCAACGGAGTATCTATCCGGACGCCCGAATCGCCTCGGAACGCCTGGCGGCAAACAATGTCGCCGTCGAGAAGGCAAAGCTGGCGGAGAATATCTACAAGACCACGAATCCGCTAAAGGAGACTCCCGGCGTTCCTGAGGGTTGGAAAGATATCAGTAACGATAATACGGCCCTGAGTAAAATTGGGCTAAACAGAAATATGCTCTTCGACAGGGATGAATCGCCGGATTTTTTGGCAAGGGTATATCAACCGGATAGCCGTGTTTTTGGTAAAGAGATGAATCCGACGGTCGTGTTCAGAGGGTCAAGAGCCCCAGAGTTCCCGGAGGGAATCGGCAGCGCCGCCAAAAAGGCCCTTAGGGGCGATATGTCAGGAATTAAAAATGTGAATGACTGGATAAATAATGGTGCTCAGGGGATGGGGGCGAGCTCTGATTATTATAAGCAGGCGGTTAAAATAGGATTACAAGTAAAGAACTCCTCCGGCGTCGATATTTCTGGTCATTCATTGGGCGGGGGAATGGCCTCAGCTGCATCAATGACCAGTGGGAAACCCGCCTGGACGTTTAATGCAGCCGGACTCCATCATGGAACTGTAGGGAAATACGGAGCTGAGATGATTGGTTCAGCCAAGAACATACAGGCCTATCGAGTTGAGGGAGAACTGTTAACCACGTTACAGGAGGTTAATAACGAAAGTGATTATGAGCTTTTAAAAAATGCCCTACCCGATTCTTTGCAAAAACCCTGGGGCGTAGCATTGCCTTTCACCTTGAAAGAGTGGTCATCGCTGGTGGTGCCTGATGCCGTTGGCATACCGCACACGCTTGCCGGTGGGACAGGAACCCTGCTCGATAAACACGGTATAGACCAGACAATAACGTTGATTGAAGATCAGAAAGACGAGGACGTCGCCACTATCAGGGGGAGAATATGAGCAAGTTGATAATGGCCATGGCGTTACTGTTTACTGTTCTCATGATGCAAGGATGCAAAAAAAACATGGAATATGAGCCACAGGATTTTTTTGAAGGCCGTCAACTGGACATCGCACAGCTGATTTATGATGGCGATGAAGTGAAACTGAAAGAGCAACTTCCCTCTGTCAGCAAGGATGAACTGAACCGACAGGTTAAGGCGGACATGACCCTGCTGTTTTGGTCGGTGTTGAACTCAATCTACGATAAAAACACGCCGGAAAGGCTGAAAATAATAACCGACCTGGTAAAAGCTGGCGCAGACCCGCTGCAACCCAGACCAGAAGGGGGAAGCAGCCCAGCGGAGTTCGTCATGAAAGCCGACAAGGGGATTTGGGTCAAAGCCATGCTCGACGGCGGTTTACCGCCAAACGCAAAAGATAAGGTATTCAATGAACCCATTGTATTCCAAACAATCAAATCCAAAAACACTGAAACGTTAAAGGTGATGCTGGATTACGGAGCGGACATTAATATCAGAGACTCCTTGCAACAAACCTTATTAATGGATGCTTTTTTTAGCTCAGCCTTTGAACACATGGCCCTACTGCTCAATCGGGGTGCGAATCCTAATCCGGTAAATATAAATAATCTTTCGCTGTTAACAGCAGTAAACCGGCAAATAAAGGACAGCCAAGATGGCTCAGAATACAATGAACAGTGTAAGAAAATACTCGAGCTCATGCTTTTGAAAGGGGCAAAGGAAGCGCAGTAATTTCATCAACGCAGATCTGACAGCTGCCGATTATTTATACCGGGGCTGTCAGATTGCATCTGTTTTCCGATACACACGCTATAGACCACACAATAAAACTGATTGAAGAGACGCGGGTGTCACCATTCTCAGGGGGAGAATATGAGCAAATTGATAATGGCAATAGCGCTACTGTTTACTGTCCTCATGGTGCAAGGATGCAATAAAAGCATGGAATATGAGCCACAGGATTTTTTTGAAGGCCGGCAGCTGGACATCGCACAGCTGATTTATGATGGCGATGAGGTGAAACTGAAAGAGCAGCTTCCCTCTATAAGCAAGGAAGAACTGAATCGACCGGTGAAAGCAGACATGACCCTGCTGTTTTGGTCGGTGCTAAACGCAATCTATGATAAAAATACGCCGAAAAGACTGAGGATTATTACTGACTTGGTTAAAGCGGGTGCAGACCCGCTGCAACCCAGACCAGAAGGAGGAAGCAGCCCAGCGGAATTCGTCATGAAAGCCGACAAGGGGATTTGGGTCAAAGCCATGCTCGACGGCGGTTTACCGCCAAACGCAAAAGACAAGGTATTCAATGAACCCATTATATTCCAAACAATCAAAGCCAAAAAACCTGAAACGTTAAAGGTGATGCTGGATTATGGCGCAGACATAAATACAAGAGACTCATTGGGAAACACCTTGTTAATAAGCTCATTGGATTCTCATTCGTTTGATCATACGATTCTTTTGTTAGAGAGAGGTGCGGATAGTAAAATCAAAGGGAAGTTTGGTTGGACTATGGGCAATCAGCTTCAGCGCTTTATAGATAGAGGCGTAGGAGATGCCGAGGATAAAGAGAAAATTGACAAGATAAAAGAGTTATTAATTAAAAAGGGTGGTGACTGGCCTCCACTCCCTGTAGAGAATTGAGACTCCCCTAAGGTCGACGTCGAAGACATGTAATATGCCGCTCAGGGGCTGAATAGCAAACGCCATCCAGCCCCTGCTCGCTCCGCGGGCTTAACGCAGTTCCTTCGCTATCGCGCTAAACATCAGCGACGCCTCCAGCGGTTGCGCGCTGAAAGAAGGCTCCGCCTGCGGCCAGGTGGACCACTGGACGATCACCAGATTCTCCGCCTGATTGACCATAATCATCTGGCCGAAGATCCCCAGCGCCCACAGGGAATGCTTGAGGGAGGCCTGCGGAACAGGCTCAACGTTGGTCGCATTCACCGGCACTTCGTTGTTCCACCATTGGAATCCGTAAATGCCGTTGGGATGCGCCGCCGACACCGAGCCCACCGCCTGAGTCCAATTGGACGACTGGGCTACCCAATCTTCCGGCAAGATCTGTTTGCCGTTCGGCAACGTCCCATTATGCAGAATGAACTCGCCGAAGCGCCCCCAGTCTTCCAGCGTGGCGTTAAAGCCGTGCGCGCCCACGTCGTGCTGGCCTTTGGCGTAGGCATGCCACACGCCGTCGCTCGCCATGCCGTACGGCTGCCAGATGCTTTGCTGCAGATAGGCCGCCAGCGGCATGCCGGTGGCGCGCTCCAGCACGTCGCCCAGCAGCCACGCGCCGCCGGAGGAGTAAGACCAGTTCTGCCCGGCAGGGTGCGCACGCTGCAAGCCGGCCACCAGCTTGCGCACGCAGGCGTAGGTGCCGGGCCTGGCTTCACACTCGGTCAGCTGCGCGAAGTCCGATTTCGGGTTGGTGTAATCCTCATTCCACGCCACGCCGGAGGTGTGGGTGATCAGCTGCCTGAGGGTCACGCCGTCCCACGCGGTGCCTTTCAGATCGGGTTCGTATTGCGTGATGAGATCGTCGAGCGAGCGGATTTTGCCCTGTTTAATCGCCACGCCCACCAGCGTGGCGACCACGGATTTGCCCACCGAGCGCGACGTCCACAGCGTGGCGTCGGTATTGCCCTCCCCAAGATATTTCCAGGCGATTTTGCCGTCTTTCAATACCAGCATGCCGCTGACGTTCTGGCGCTGCAGATAGTCCTGCAGGCTGTAGGTTTTGCCATTCACCCGATAACTGGCGTCCGTTAGCTGTTTAGCGGCAGTAAGCAGCGGCGCAGCGTTACCGTGATGAAACACATCCCCCGCATAGTTGCGATAGTCGTTACGAAAACCGATCACCCGATCACTCTGGCTCCAGGTGAGCATCTTGTGCGTGTCCGGCAATTGCGCATCGAAAGGCGCCGGACAGGCGCTGAGTTCGGTGCCCGCACAGGCGGCCAGCGCGGCGGGCGCCAACAGGCCGCTGCAGAGACTGATGACAACGCCCGCCAGCAGGCTGCGGTTAAACACTTTGTTTTTCATATTTTTTCTCACTTAGCTCAGGAAGGCGTTCAGCTTAAAAAAACGCGGCCTATAATAAAAAACGCCTGATGGGGGAAAATCCCCCGAAAAATCGACGGGAGAACCGCGTGCCGAGCCTGATTTATTCCTTTGCCCAACTGGAAGCCTTCACCGCCGTCGCCGAGCACGGCAGCCTGGCGAAAGCCGCGCTCAAGCTGGGCAAAGACCGCACGACGCTGCGCGATTTGATTGATTTTCTCGAGGATGGCTTGGGCTATGCGCTGTTTCTGCGCGAGGGGCGCAGCCTGCACCTGACGCCGGAAGGCGAACAGCTGCAGCGCCAGGCGCACCTGCTGATGCGCCAGGTGAAAGCGTTTGAGGCGTTTGCCAAAGACGTGCCGAAGAGCGCGGCGCAGGAAATCTCGCTGGTCTACGATCCCTTTACGCCCCGCGCGTTGCTGCAGGCGCTGATTGCCGCCATGGCCCAGCGCAACACACGGCTGAGCCTGATTAACGCCTCGCGCGACGAAGCGGAAAGGCTGCTGGCAAACGGCCAGGCCGATCTGGGTATCTGCCAGGCGCGCCATCGCAGCGTGGGCGACGCCATGGAGTGGCGCGCCTTAGGGGCGATAGAGATGGATTTTTACGCCGCAAAAACGCTTTTCCCCAACGCGGAACAGCCGCTTTCACTGCTGGAGCTCTCGCTCGCGCCACAGGTGATCATGCACCCGGATTCTGACGAACCCGTGGCGCGCCGCCTGCAAATCTCCGGGCATACAATATTTACCAACGAACTGGAGATGCTGCGCGCCCTGCTCGAACAGGGCTGCGGCTGGGGATTCCTGCCGACACATATGCATGCGGAACAGTGGAAAAACGTCAGCACGCTGCGCACCGAAGTCGGCAGCCAGGGGATCAGCCAAACCATGGTGACCATCTGGAAACCGGGTAATGACCGACGGGCGCTAATTGATGAGACGCTGGGGTTGTTGCCGGGGTTGTGGCGCGGGGTTGGGGGGTGAGAAGTCGCTGTTAGATTAGCGGTGTTGTTACCGATAGTCGATCGTGGGGATCATCACCTGCGTTGTTTATACGATCATTCTTGAGCGGGGATTGATGCTTCCTCCAATGAGCCCCTCAGCGCCTTCGTTCCAGCGCTGCTAGCGCTGGTTTATTGCTTTAAACGACGGCATTTGAGGGGCGGCTTTGAGTGAGGAGCGGACCTTATGCTGGGAACAGGTTTGGTAAAATGATCTTATAATACATATTTAGTTAAGTTTACTTAGGTCATGGTTATCAATAATGCTTTATTATATCGCTTTCGTACAGTAAACAGGTAAACAAGTATGGATGGATGGGAAAAGTCTCTTACATTGGCAGAACAAATTCAGTTAGCTTTAAATTTAGGTTATGAGGCAGTACCAGACCAAGAGGCTTATACGGGGGCATACTTCATTAAAAGTGGGAGGAAGTGGATCTTTAACATTATCGGTCTAAAAAAGACGTTGAATGTAACTTCAGATGATGAACTAAGAATGCAGGATTATGATGTTGATATGTATTTCGGAATTCGCCAAAACTGGTCGCAGTACCAAGATATGATTTTTGGAAACGACGATATTGTGCCTTCGCGCGAAAACGAACTTACTTCAATTTACCATGACCTGCAGGTAACAAATGACCCCGGGGAAATGGTGTATCTATCTGATGGAATGTGGTTGGATTCCAACGGTCAAATTGTACAACGCTAGCACTCAAACTCTCTTAGTGAGCTTCTGTAAGACCAGCAATCGATAATTGGTTATTAGTTTGCTGGTCTACCTCATTAAATTATCTTCTTGTACTTCCTGCAAAGCGTTGACATTTTCCTCTTTAATCAACACACGACGGTGTTAGCAACATCATCTTTTGGAACTCATCACTCAGAACGATGCTAGGTCTGCTCTGAGCGAGGAGCGGACGTTGGCATATCTGTTAAAGTGAATAGTTTCTTTTACAGGGATACATATAGTAACAGCAGCCCTCTGTCAATAACAGAACAAGGCCGTGGCCATTATAATAATCTTCGTTGAAATGCAAGCGGATATTATCAATCTATCTTTTCCATCTTTGCCAACTACCTCTGAATTTCAAAAAATAAGAAAAACCTTCACAAACCACGAAATTACGTGAATCGTCTCGCCAATAATTATCAAATTAATACTCTATTTTTCTTCTCACTTTTTAAGTTGATGGCCAATGTGTTTAAGCCAGATGTTTTATATTTATAGGAAACATAATTTGCAATTCTACTTTCATGAGTAGACATTATCACTTGATAGTCCATAAATTCTTCCCTCAACAATTGAACAAATGATGCCATATTTATGTCATCCATACTTTGAATTGGATCATCGATTAATAACGTTTTTAGCCCTGTGGGGAATACTTTATTCATCGCTAGCATAAAAGCTATAATGACACCAGCTAGCTGGCCAGAACTCATTGTACTCCAAGCATCATGCTCTGCGCTGATATTTGAACAAAAACGATAATAACCATTATTGTTCAACTTATCCGGTGCCACCAAGATAACACCACTGGCTGCCCCCCCTGATTCAAGTCTTGTTTGTAAGATCTTACTGCTAATATTGTAAAAAGGTATTTGTATTTTTTTGGCTATTTCCTTTTCATAGCGAGAAATTTTATCTTTATATATTTTATGTCCATCATTTATTGCGGCTAGTATATTTTTGTAGTTGGTAACGCCTGTTTCACATTCCATTATTTCATCTTTCAGCTTTCTGTATTCAATATCTTTTAAAAGTTTAAATTGGTTTTCAACATAAATAATATCGTTCGTAACATTATCTAATGAAAAAGGCCAATCACTAAGTTCTATATTCGTATCTACTCCAATGTAATCTAACTCCCTTTTAATAACCTCAAGGTCATCATTTACTTTGACTGAAAGCTCGCTATCTAAAGTTTCTAAAAGATTTTTAATTTCAATATACTTTTCCTCAATGGGATAATCTACATAAAATAAGCTTGAACAAGTGTGCTCACTGTATTCTGCAAGATGACGATCAAACCAAACTTTAATTTTTAACATTTCATCGAAGCTCTTTTTGCTAATCTGGCGTTCTCTCAATACGTTTTTGTAAGTGTTATCAAAATAACTGTATCTTTCATGACGAATTTTACTTCGTTGAATAACAGGTGAAATTAATTCATCTATGACTTTTTCATAAGCCAATTTTAGCTTTTCACCTGTATCTGTTTGTAATTTTTCAAAAACAGCCTTTTGTTTTTTATATGCATCATTAAGTTCGATTAAACCCTCATATGATTGCCCACATAATGGACAATCGACGCCTTTATGGTCCGAATGCTCAATGGTTTCACCTTCTTCATGGTAGTATTCTTTAAACTTTTTAATTAGCATTTCACTTGAGTTGTTTATACTGGTTAAAATTTTTTCGGTTGTACTTTGGGCATTTACAAGAGCATTATAATTATTAACATTGGCTTCATTTTCATTATACAGGCCCGAAAAATATTTTTTAATATTATTTAATAAATTTTCTGTAATGCTTATATTCTCAGTTATATCTAAATTTTTTAATTCTCTATAATCATTGCATTTATTGGTAGTACTGCTAATCCAGAGAATATGATTACTTAATGACTCAATATAGCTAAACTCAGATATTTTAGCAAAAAGAAGCAAGTTTTTTATTGCTGTTTTACTATCAGCCTGAAGCAATGATTTAACTTCATATCTTTGCTTGATAAGTGGCCAATTTTCCTTACCTTCATCACTCAAGATATATTTGCATTGAAGAAGCGCAGATTTATACTTTTCAAGATTTTCAATTGTAACGTTTTTATCTAGCGATTTTATTGTAGTACCAGATAGAGCAACTACGTTTGCTTCACTGTTATCAGATTTAATATTTTCAAGTTGTATCTCTTTTTCTTGTTTTTCTAAACCTAAGGATGACAGCTTACTTTTCACTGCGTCTTTTAATTTTTCTAATTGTGCTAATGCATTCTTTTCATTGTCAATGCCAAATAAGTGATCTACTTGTTTAAACCTCGATTTCTCATCGAGCTTAAGAAAATGCAAAGTTTCTTCTTGTTGAATGTAATTGAATACATTAAACATTTTAGGCAATTCTTTAAATTTTAACGTTCGCTGTAACTGTTCCGCTACATCGTCATTACCGATCTTTATTTCTGGAATTATATCGTTTACATTATCAGGCCAATATTTTAATAATCCTCGAAAAATATGATTAGACCATTCTTTGTTTTGTGCTTTTTTAGCCTCAATATAAGTGCCAATGATTAATGAGTTGCTATTATCAATTAATTCTAAAACCACGAAAGCGGGATCGCCTTCGACTCCATTAGTTGATATCAACATGTTTTTATTTCTTGTTTTCGTATCAATATTTTTAGAATCTTTAAATCGACTAACAGTACCTGTAAGCGCTATTTCAATAGCATCAAA
Organism: Serratia bockelmannii; assembly: GCF_051803255.1. Classification (NCBI taxonomy): domain Bacteria; kingdom Pseudomonadati; phylum Pseudomonadota; class Gammaproteobacteria; order Enterobacterales; family Yersiniaceae; genus Serratia; species Serratia bockelmannii. The sequence goes on from NZ_CP196512.1 coordinate 3,456,743, forward strand.
TATTGTTGTTTTACCAAAACCATTAGGACCATCTAGAACAATCAAATCTTGTTTCGCAAAATTATAGGAAAATTCTTCAGTGTACGACTTGAAATTTTTAATGAGCAATCGACCAATCTTAAAATCATTCATAAAATCAATTTCCTTGTAATTTGATTAGTAGTGCTTCAACATCTAAGTTACCACTAGTCTTTTCTATTTCTGACGAATATTTTAACGCTTCCAAGACAATATCACTAAGGTTCTTAACTATGTCCTGTGAGGTAGAATCATTATTATCTTGTACGTTATTATTTCTTATACTGTATCTTTTTGTATTTGACAAAAGGTCATTTTCTATCATACTTTGCAGTGAATTTGATTCCGAGCTAGATATGTTCAAGTGTAAAAAAGGTAGTTTTTCAAAAAGCTGGGCGCATCCTGCATAGTCAGTATCATTATTTGGATTTGTTATGAATTCTTTGAACTTATCAGTATTATTCATAGAATTTTGTAGATATGTAGTTATCTTACAACTCGTTGACTTAGTTACTTCACTCACCAAATTGCTTAGAAAGTCATCAGAGAATAGTACGACTTGTTTTTTGAAAAAGTATTCATCTTCTTCTATTTCAGTAATTTTTGTAAGAAGTTTATTAATATCATCTTTTTTTTTCATGAATAACAATAAAGTTGTATTTTTCTCGAAATGATTATCTATTTTTAATTTTGACACCCCGTTTAAAAATTGCAAATCAACAACTCCAGTATCGGAGAGTAAGCTATTTAGGTGCGACATTAAACTAGTTTGCAAATCACGATTCACGAAATGTAGTTCAGATGCTTGGATTTCCGCCAGTAAAAAATAATCCCCCATGCTTGCTTTTCTTACTAGCATGATATTTTTTGATTCCAATGTTGTGATACTGTTCTCAGCTAAACTGAACATCCCAGCATTTAATTCTAACTCTAGCAATAATTGAGTGATAATGCTGAAAAGATCCTTATTCATTTAATTTTTCCTGTGCTAGCACATAATGTACAAAGGTAATATCTTTGGTTGAGGTTATATGAGGCTCATCTATAACTTTATAGTTAAGTACGTTAGGTACCTCTACAAATTTTTCAAGGCGGCCTGAAAAACTCGTATTATTTGGTGAGTCAATAACAATAAAATCCGTATCTTTATTTAAATAAATAAATTCATTTTTAAAATCTATTTTTAGAGCTGTGATGGCTTGTTCTACAACACGTTTATTTGAATTGTTGACGCTGATGGTACTTGCTTGGAAATGTTTACCATTTTTGGCGAATAAGAGACAATCATCATGTTCTATGTGTAGATTTTCCAGGAAGTTTAAAAATGCCGCGCTAATATCGTTTTCTGCTGCAATCTGCTGTTGATAATAATTACTTTTATTTGATTGCCTATCGATAGATAAGTGTGGTTTTAGTTCTTTCAACAAAAAAACCAACCTTCCTTGTTTTATATATCTTTCATAAGTGGTTTTATAATGCCTATTAAGATTATTGCGTTCTGCCAAGTTTTCCTCATCTAGTGAATCAATTTGCTTTTGGAATGCATTCTCAAAATTTTCACGGCAAATTAGTTCCCAATATTCATCCTTTGACTCATCGATAATTTCCATTTTTAATAATTCTAAAATTTCTGAAAATGATAGTTTTTGTTTTATTTTTTCAGTCAGCCGTACGGCATCTGGATTACTTAGGTTTTGATGCCGCTGTTTAATATATTCATCAACTTTGCTCTTTAATACAGCAATATAGATAATTAATACATCATCAGTGGTGTTGAGATCTGGTTTTAGATGTTGCAGAATTTCTTTAGCTAAACCAAGCAACTTTTTCGCTAATGATTCGTCATCGAGAGCTAATTCATATTCAGTGTCAATGTCAATGTCAAGCGAGCATAGTATATTATGGCTTTTTAATGTATTTTTTTCGTTTGTCTTTAAAATCACTTTCGATCTTATTACGTCCGAATATTCACATATATCTTTATCTGGTTGCATTATCTCTTTAGATGTATGAACATAAATACATCCACCTGAAAATTGTTTACTTATAACGTCAAGATCATCCAAGTACAGATTTATAGCTGTTGCTACATCAGAGTGATAATTTGATATTTTAGAGATTTTATTCCCTGTTGCGAAACGCTCTTGATTAACTATATTATGTTTAATTAAATTATCAACTAATATTTCAATGTAACTATCTTTATTAAAACCTTTAGTATGTACCTGAGCATAGTGATTGACATATTTAAACAGATCACTTTCGGATATTCGACCTTGCTGTCTCGACATAATAGTAATAAATGCATCTATATATTTACTAAATGCCACTTCATTATAATGCTTAACTTGATGATGGCTAACATATATATCATCTTTGAGTATAGAGAAATCTTCCAACCACTCAAATTGAATACTATATCTACAACAAAACTCATCTATGTTTGCTTTTCTATTTAAAGCATCGGAAATTATTTTTAGACATACATAGAGCCCAATTTTTCCTTGGTAGGAAAAACCATTCCATGTCGCTGACGCATCAAATAATGGGCTTTTAAATTGTGTTTCTGCCATTTTTTAACTCATTCAATCCTGTTGGGTAAACTCTAGGACCAATTATATCTAAAAACATTAAAGTACAACAACTTAGAGCTTAATGCCATTTATTTTAGATTTCAAATTTATTCAATACTCAACAATCATCAAATCAATGACCTGCCCCCTGATTTTGATACCACCTTCAGTTAGTAATGCCGGTTAGCTTGCCCCTGACCCCGAACGTGCTCCAGTCATAATCAGGAATAACCGGCTTCAGCCTGGCTGCAAATTCCGCGGGCATCTGGTAATCCAGTGATGAATGGGAATGGCACTCGTGATAATCCTGCCGCCAGTCATTAATCGTTTTCCTGGTGTGAGCGATATCGCTGAACCAGTGCTCATTCAGGCACTCATCTCTGAATCGTGCGTTAAACCTCTCAATAAATTCGTTCTGCGTTGGCTTGCCCGGCGACGGGATTAAGCGTAACTCAACACCATGCTCAAAAGCCATTGATCCAGGACGTGGCAAGTGAAGGTCAGTTCTTATGGTCGCCGGATAGCCTCGAAATAGTGCAATGCGGTCCAGGATACGCGTGACCTGAGTGCTTGGAATACCGAATGCGAAGGTCATTGTCAGACATTTCTTCGTGAAGTCGTCCACACAGGTAGGCACTTGATCTGAAGTGGTCGACAAAAAGTGGCCGCATCATAAGATGTGCTTCCAGAATCACAAACGTCCGCTCCGTCACAAAGCAGCCATTGATACCTAACTTCGGCCATGAGAAACACCTTATCAAATTCACCGCCAACAAAATATAGCCACATAAAAATCATTTAATTCGTAATTAATAAATAAATGAAATTATTATCTTCGTTTTCATTTCGTTATTTTCCCTTCCCCACGAAAGTCTCTCCCCCAACTCCCCCCTAGCACCGCCCTCGCCCTTTCCCTACAATAAGGGATCTGTTGAGGCATAACGCAAGGAAAGACGGTGTCGAAAGCCAATCCCAATGCCACTATCGTGGATATCGCCCGCCGCGCCAGGGTGACCAATATCACCGTTTCCCGCGCCTTCAATAAGCCCGAGCTGGTCAAGCCGGAAACCCGTGAGCGCATTCACGCCATCGCCAAAGAGCTGAACTATGTGCCCAACGCCTTCGCGCAGGGGCTGAAAAGCAGCAGCAGCCAGATTATCGGCATCGTCACCAGCAGCATGTACAACCCGTTCTATTCCGGCCTGATCAAGACCGTGTCGCGCATTGCACGCCAGCAGGGCTATCAGATCATGCTGTTCGACACCGACGGCAGCGAAGAGGCGGAAATGCGCGCCATTCAGGCGCTGTTCGGCTACAAGGCGCGCGGCATCCTGCTCTCGGCGGTGCGCGACGACAAGCGCTACCGCCCCGCCTATCTCGAGCTGGCCGAGGTGTATGGCGTGCCACTGATCCTGATCGACCGCGATCTCTACGATCAGCAGCTGAGCGGCGTGTTCCTCGATAACCGCGAGATCGGCGTGCTGGCCGGGCGCTATCTGGCGGAGCAGCCGGAGCAGAAGCTGCTGATTATCGGCGGCCCGGCGGATTCGGAGATCACCTTAACGCGCACCGCCGGCATCGTCGCGGCGCTGCAGGGCAGCGGCCGTGAGATTCACATCATCAACGGCGACTACGATTTCACCTCGCAAGAGAGCGAGGTGCGCACCTATTTGGCGCAGCCGGAGAACCGCCCGGATTGCATCATCGGCCTGAACGGCATCATCACGCTGGGCGCCATCGCCATCTGCCACGAGATGGGGCTCTATCAGCAGGTGAAATTCTTCTCGATAGACGAACCGCCGCGCGCCGGCGCTTACGGCCTGCATATTCCGGGGGTGTATCACGATACGCAAAAACTGGGGGAGATCGCCGCGGAGCTGCTGTTCAGCGCCATTAACAGCCCGCGCGGCGAGTTGCCGGTGCGCAGAGAGTTCTTCACCGGCTCGCTGTTGAATCGCTGACGGGCGCTATTGCCCGTAGTAGGCGTGTTTGCCGTGCTTGCGCAGGAAATGTTTGTCCAGCAGCTCCGGCTGCATCGGGGCGATAGCCGGCGCCAGCTGGCGCGTCGCCATCGCCATGATCGCCACCTCTTCCAGCACCACCGCGTTGTGCACCGCATCCGCCGCGTCCTTGCCCCAGGCAAACGGGCCGTGGGAATAGACCAGCACCCCCGGCACCTGCTGCGGATCGCGCCCCGCCTGATTGAAGGTCTCGATAATCACCTTGCCGGTTTCCCCCTCGTAATCGCCGGCGATCTCCGCCTCGCTCATCGGCCGGGTGCAGGGAATGTCGCCGTAAAAGTAGTCGGCGTGGGTGGTGCCCAGCGCCGGGATCGGCTGCCCGGCCTGCGCCCAGATGGTGGCGTTGCGGCTGTGGGTGTGCACCACGCCGCCGATATCGGCGAAGGCGCGGTACAGCGCCAGGTGGGTGGCGGTATCGGATGAGGGTTTACGGTGCCCTTCGCGCACCTTGCCCTCCAGATCCACCACCACCAAATCCTCCAGCGTCATCGCCTCGTAGGCGATGCCCGAAGGCTTGATCACCACCAGCCCGCTCTGGCGATCGATCGCCGAGACGTTGCCCCAGGTAAAGGTCACCAGCCCGTATGCCGGCAGGCTGAGGTTGGCGGCCAGCACCTGCCGCTTGAGTTCGTTCAGCATGCGATGCCTCCCTCGATCATCTGTTGTTCGATCCAGGCCTTGGCCTGGGCGATGCGTTGCTTATCCTGCCCGTCTTCGCGCGCCCACATCTCCAGCAGGTAGGGGCCGCGATAGCCGAGCGCGTTGAGCACGGAAAAGGCGTGGGCGAAATCCACGCAGCCTTCGCCGAACGGCACGTCGCGGAACTGCCCGGCGCTGCCCGGCCCCACCGCGACGGTGTCTTTGAGGTGCACGGCGGTGATGCTGCCGATGCCCAGCGCCAGCTCGGCGGCGACATCGTTACCCCAGGCGCTGAGGTTGCCGAGATCGGGATACACCGTGAACCACGGGCTGTTGACGTGGCGGGCGATGTCGCGCCATTTGCTGATGCTGTTGATGAACGGCGTGTCCATCACCTCCACCGACAGCATCACCTGCGCTCTGGCGGCCTGCGCCGCCGCCCACTGCATGCCCTCGATAAAGCGTTCGCGGCTGTGGCGATCGGCGGGTTCGTAATAGACGTCGTAACCCGCCAGTTGGATGTTGCGGATGCCGAGATCCGTCGCCAGTTCCAGCGCTTTGCTCATCAGCACCCGCGCCCGCTCGCGGGTGGCGGCGTCGGCGCTGCCGAACGGGTCGCGCCGGTGCGCCGACAGGCACAGGCTCGGCACCGTCACCCCGCTGTCGAGTCGCGCCTGGATAAACGCCAGCCGCTGGCGGCGATCCCAATCCAGCCGCTGCTGGCGCGCCGGCTGTTCGTCGATCGACATCTCTACGAACTCAAAGCCCAGCTCGGCGGCGGTGGCCAGCCGCTGCGGCCAGCTCAGATCGGCGGGCAGCGCCTTTTCATACAGCCCCAGACAGGCGGCGTTAGTCGTTTGCATCAGTCACCTCACTCAAAGCCTGAGCGACCGCCAGATAGCGCGCCTGCTGGGCGCGCAGGCGCCGGTGGGCGGCGGTCGCGGGATAATAACAGCGCAGCTTGGGCGGCGCGGCGGCGATCGCTTCGGCGAACCCGGCGTACTCCCCGGCGCCGACGGCGGCGCACAGGGCGGCGGCGCGGCAGCCGCTCTGGCGCGTTTCCACCACCTCGAGCGGCAGGTTGCCGGCGTCGGCGTACATCTGCATCCAGACCTCGGACTGCGTCGGCCCGCCGGTCATGCGCACCCGCTCGATGCGCGGGTTCAGCTGCACCATGCGCTCCTGATGGATCAGGTGCGAGAACACGATGCCCTGGTAGATCGCCTGCACCACGTCCGCCATCTCGTGGTGGGCGCTCAGGCCGATCAGCCCACCCGGCGTGTTGCCGCCGAGGTTGGAGCCGTACAGATAAGGCAGGAACAGCAGCCCGCTGGGCTGCTCGCGGCGCTCGGCCACCCAGGCATTGAACTGGGCATAGCGCTGCCGATCGTCGGCGCAGAACTGGCGCAGGAACCAGGCCAGGTTGCCGGCCGAGGTCGGGCTGCCTTCGTGCACGAAATAGCGGCCGTCGATGCAGTAGCGCCCCCAGGCGTAGGGGTAATCGGCGGGCATGATGCGCTCGGTCACGCAGGTGGCGATCGACCAGGTGCCCGCCACCGCGCTGAGCGTGCGATCGTCGGCCACGCCGGAGCTGAGCGCCGCGCCCACCACGTCGAACAGGCCGCCGTACACCGCAGTGCCCGCGCGCAGGCCACACTGCACCGCCGCAGCGGCCGTCACCCGCCCGGCCAGCTGCGCCGAGCCGATCACCGGCGCGGTCTTCTCCTGTGCCTCTTCGATGCCGAAGGCCGCCATCAGCGCCGGATCGTAAGCGCCGCTGTGTTGATTGAACAGGTTGCTGCCGGAGATGTTGGTCACTTCGGCCGCCGCCTCGCCGGTGAGGCGAAAGCGCAGGTAGTCGTGCGCCATCAGGATGCGATCGACGGCGGCGTACTGCGCCGGTTGCCGCTGCTTCAGCCAGCGCAGCAGCAGCGCCGGGTGGCTGGGCCACAGCGGCTGCAGGCTGCGCGGGTAGGTCTGCGCGTCCACCCCGGCGCAGCGCAGCTCAGCCGCCGTGGCCGCCGCGCGGTTGTCCGAAGAGAGGATGCCGTTGCCGACCGGCTTGCCGTACCGGTCGATGGCGTACAGCCCTTTGCCGTGCGCCGAAAAGCTGACGCCGCGCACCTGCCCGGCCTCCAACCCCGCCGCGTGCAGCGTCTGGCGGATCGCCGCGCAAACGTCATCCCACAGCGCGTCCATATTGCGTTCGCTGAAGCCCGGCTGGGCGGCAATCGCCGCGCCGTCGCGCTCGGCGATCGCCAGCTCTTCGCCGCTTGCCCGGTACAGCCCGGCCTTGATCACCGTGCCGCCGACGTCTATGCCAAGAAAGACTGACATCGCGCCTCCTATTTGCGCCGCACGGAACTGAGGTAGATGGCGGCCAGGATGATGCCGCCCTTCACCACGTTCTGGATATATGGCGACACGTTCATCAGATTGAGGCCGTTGTTGAGCACCCCGAGCATCATCGCCCCCACCAGCGTGCCGATGATGGCGCCGCGCCCGCCGGAGATCGCCGCCCCGCCCAGCACTACGGCGGCGATGGCGTCCAGCTCGAAGCCTTCGCCGGCGTTGGGCTGCCCGCTCATCAGGCGCGAGGTCAACACCAGCCCGGCCAGCGCGGCGGTCAGGCCGCTGATCACGTACACCAGCATCTTGTAGCGCGGCACGCGGATGCCGCTCAGGCGCGCCGCCTCTTCGTTGCCGCCCATCGCGTACACGTAGCGGCCGAACGGCAGCTGGTTGAGCATCAGCCAGGCCAGCACATACACGCCGAGCATGATCAGGATCGGCACCTGAATGCCCAGCACCGTGCCGCGGCCGAAGAACGCGAAGACGTCGGGCAGGCCGGAGATTGGGTAGCCGCCGGTATAGAGCAGCGCCAGGCCGCGGGCGATGCCCATCGACGCCAGGGTGACGATGATCGGCGGCATGCGCAGGTAGGCGATGCAGGCGCCGTTGGCCAGGCCGAACAGCGCGCCGACCGCCAGCGCCGCCACCATCGCCAGCGGGATCGGCACCGCTGCCAGCATCAGCCCGGCGGCGACCGAGCCGGCCAGCGCCATCACCGGCCCCACCGAGAGATCGATGCCGCCGGTCAAGATGGCGCAGGTCATGCCCACCGCGATGATGGCATTGATAGACACCTGGCGCGCCACGTTGGTTAGGTTGTTGACGCTGAGGAAGCTGTCGTTCAACAGGCTCATCAATACGAACAGGACAGCGAAGCCGATAAACGGCAAGACCGCCGGGTGATGCAGCAGTTTTTCCCAGCGCTTGCCGAGGCTGGTGCCGGCGGCACGGCGCGCCACGGCGGGTTGTTCAATTCCGATCATAAGGCACTCCCGGTCGCGTGAAGCATGATGTGGTTGGATTCGATGTCGTCGCCGGTCAGCTCGGCAACGATGTGGCCACCGCGAAACACCAGCACGCGGTCGCACACGCCGATGATCTCCGGCAGTTCGGAAGAAATCATGATGATGGAGATGCCCTGCTGGGTCAGTTGCTGCATCAGCTGGTAGATCTCGGCCTTGGCGCCCACGTCAATGCCGCGCGTTGGCTCGTCGAAGATCAGGATGTTGCAGTCGTTGTTGAGCCAGCGGGCGATCACCACCTTCTGCTGGTTGCCGCCGCTCAGGGTGCTGACGGCGGTCTCGGCGTCCGGGGTTTTCACGCCCACGGCGCGGATCAACCGCTGCACCACGTCGCGATCCTTGCGGGCGCTGACGAAGATCTTGCCGCGCCGGTGGTGCCGATTGAGGGTGATGTTCTGCGCCACCGAAAACGGCAGCACCAGGCCCTCGGTTTTGCGGCTCTCCGGCAGCAGGCCGATACCCTGCGCCAGCGCCTGCGCCGGAGAGCGCAGCGCCGCCGGTTGGCCGCCGAGGCTGACGCGTTTACGGTGGCAGCGGCTGGCGCCGATCAGCGCGGAGACGGTCTCGGTGCGCCCGGAGCCCACCAGCCCGGCGAAGCCGAGGATCTCGCCCTTGTGCAGGTGGAAGCGGTCGGTTGCGCCGTGCTTCTCGCGCTGGATCTCCGCCTCCAGCAGCACCGTCGCGGTATCGACCGGGTGCTGTTTCACCGGGAAGGCGTTTTCGATTTTGCGCCCGACCATCAGCCGCACCAGCTCTTCCACGTTGGTGTCGCCGGTGGCCAGCGTTTCGATGTAGGTGCCGTCGCGCAGCACGGTGATGCGATCGCAGATGGTGAAGATCTCGTCCAGGTGGTGCGAGATAAACACCATGCCGACGCCCAGCAGCCGCAGATCGTTCATCACGCTGAACAGGTGCTCGGCCTCGCCCGGCGTCAGCGTGGCGGTCGGCTCATCCAACACCAGCACCCGCGCCTCCAGCGACAGCGCCTTGGCAATTTCAACGAACTGCTGCTGCGCCACGCTCAGCTGCTCCACCGGGCAATCGAGATCGATAGCCACCGTCAGCCGCTTGAAAATGGCCTCGGCCTTGCGCCGCATCGCACGCCGATCCAGCAGGCCCCAGCGGTTCCTGATCTCCCGGTTGAGGAAGATGTTGTCGATGGCGCTCATGTAGGGAATCAACGAGAATTCCTGAAAAATAATGCCGACCCCGGCCTCGATCGCCTGGCGATAGTTGTTAAAGCGGCGCTGCTCGCCGTCGATAAAAATATCGCCCTCGTCCGGCTGATAGATGCCACACATGATTTTCACCAGCGTCGATTTGCCGGCGCCGTTTTCGCCCAGCAGGGCGTGCACCTCGCCGCGTTGAATGGCCAGATCGATGCCGTCCAGCGCCTTCACGCCGGGAAAGCTCTTTTTTATTCGCTTCAGTTCCAGTAAAGGTGTCACCGTATTGCCCTCCGCACCGAACGCCCCGCCGCAGCGGGGCGAACCCGGCTGCTGTTACCAGCTAAAGCCGGCCGCATTGCTGCGGTCGATCAGCTTCACTTTGACCGGCACGGTTTTCGGCACCGTGGCGCCCCAGTAGCGGGCCAGCGCAATGCCGAGCGCAATGCGCAGCTGGTCGCGCGGGAACTGCGCTGAGGTGGCGATGAACGGCGAATTCGGCTTGAGGATCTCTTTGATGGCTTCCGGCTGGCCGTCGACGCTCACCAGCTTGACCTTGGCGCCGTTGCTTTCGATCGCCGCCAGGGCGCCGAGCGCGCCGACGTCGTTGACGCTGAAAATACCCGCCAGATCCGGCGCCGACTGCAGCATGTTTTCGGTAACGGTCAGCGCGGTGTCACGCTCCTGCTTGCCGTTTTGCTTGGTGACGATCTTGATGTCGGGGTATTTCTTCATCGCCGCTTCAAAGCCGCGCACGCGCTCCAGGATCGGCACCACCGGGATGCCGTCGAGGATCGCCACCTTGCCTTTGCCGCCCAGCGCTTTCGCCAGGTATTCGCCCGCCTGGAAGCCGGCGTCGTAGTTTTCCGAGCCGACGAACGAATCCAGCGGCCCTTCGGCCTGCGCGTCGATCGCCACCACCACCGCGCCGGCCTTATGGGCGGAGATCACCGCCGACTGCACCCCCACCGAATCGGTCGGGTTGATCAGCAGGATATCCACCTTCTTCTGCAGCATGTCTTCCACGTCGCCGATCTGTTTGGCAACGTCATGGCGCGCATCGGCCACGTACACCTTGGCGCCGATATCCGCCGCCGCCTGATCCAGCGCCTGCTTCATGGTGACGAAGTAGTCGTTGTTCATTTCCTGGAACGACATACCGATAGTGATTTGCTTGGCCAGCGCCCCATGGCTGGCCGCCAACATTCCACCGGCGACGATAAAAGGCAGGGTCTTTTTGAATAATGAAAACATAGCCAATTCTCCTGTAGGGAAGCTTCTTGTTGTGGTTATCAGAGCAACAGCATGTCTTTACGTTTGGCCGACCAACCGGCCCCCCGTTGCGAACGGGCCGGCGGTCGTGACTGCAACAGCGGTACGGCGGGAGGGTCAGGGAACCAGGATCACCTTGATGGAGTCGGTCGAGTCCGCCAGGGCGAAGGCTTCGTCCCAGTCGTTCAATGAATAGCTGTGGGTCACCACGCCGTTGGAAGTCACCAGCCCGCGCTCGAACAGGTCGATGGCGATTTCATAGCTGTAGGGCGCCAGGTGCGCGCCGCGAATGTCCAGCTCTTTGCGATCGCCGATGATGGACCAATCGACGGTGGTTTCCTTACCGAATACGCTGAACTCCACGAAGCGGCCCAGCTTGCGGATCATCTGCAGCCCCTGGGTGACGCCGATCGGCGCGCCGGTGGCCTCGATGTACACGTCGCAGCCATAGCCGCCGGTCAGCGATTTGACGATCTGGTCGGCATCTTCCTTCAGCGGGTTGATCACCACGTCGGCGCCGAACTCCTTCGCCAGCGCCAGCCGCTCGTCGATGGCATCGATCACGATCAGTTTCTTCGGCGTTTTCAGGCGCGCCACCTGCACCATGCACAACCCGAGCGGCCCGGCGCCGGCCAACACCACTACGTCGTCCAGCTGGATGTCGCCGCGCGCCACAGTGTGGATGGCGCAGGCCATCGGCTCAATCAGTACCGCGTCTTCATGGCTCAGGCTTTCCGGGATCTTGTGCACGATGGCGTTCTCGGAAAAACGCATGTATTCCGCCATGCCGCCCTCCGCCACGTCTTTCTGGAAGCCGTAAATGTTATGCGTCTCACACATCCAGTAGCTGCCGGATTTGCAGTAGCGGCACTCCCAGCACGGCACGATCTGCTCGGCGATCACCCGCTCGCCGATCCGGTATTTGCCTTCCGCGCCCTCGCCCAGCGCGGCGATGCGGCCGTAGAACTCATGCCCCGGCACCACCGGCGGTTTGACCCACGGGTTCTCCCCCCAAAACATCTGCGCGCCGTTCTTGCATTTGCAGTCGCCGGCGCAGATGCCGCAGCCTTCCACCTTGATCACCAGCTCGCGCGCCTTCGGCAGCGGCGTAGGCACCTGTTCGAAACGATAATCCTGCGGGCCGTGGCAAACGACCGCGCGCATTTTTTCCGGCAACTGGCTCATCTCTTCCTCCAATACACTCGTTAAACGCTTGAATTTTCTTAATGTTGACGTTGTCATTTTTATCCAACAAAAAACAAAAAACGTTATAAAGTGATAAATTTCAATTGATTAATCATCAAGCATCCAGGAAAACTCAAAATGACAACGTGAACATAGAGCGACATATAACCAAAGCTGCAAAAATAATTATTTGAGCGAAATCACAGTTCGTTAACATTACGGCTAAAAATGCTACAAATGCGGATCGCGATCCCATTTAAAGGATCGATGAGGATCGGGAGATGATCGAAACGGCGGGAAGAAGATGATTGGCAGGAATGCGGGCCAGGCATCGCACCCGGCCCGATAAAGCGGGTTACTTCACTTCGCCCATCGCTTTCAGCTTTTTGGACAGCTCGCGGCGCTCTTTGGACAGATCGGCATTTTTGATGATGTAGTCATCAACGCGATCTTCGTAGTCGCTGCGCATGTTGGCGATGATGCCCTGAATGTCTTCAATGCTCATGCCGGGCTTGATGTACTCGCTCAGGTTGTCGAGCAGCAGCACGCGCTTCTGGTTATCACGAATTTTCTTTTCGTTGTCGACGATCTCGCGTTGCAGTTTGTTTTTGCGGCGGAACATACGCACAAACTCCAGCACGTCCTGGAAACTCGGCTTATTTGCATTATCCATCTTTATACCCTTGCTTTAGTAATACACAGATTCATTTGCTTACGGCCACATGGCACCAAGATACAGGTTTGTGGCGGTCCGGCACAACAGTGATTGCCTTATCTTACCCACTTTGCCCCGGCGGCCAAAACCCAAAGCGCCGCCTTCATGATCTGACCCCCTATTCACGCCCGGCGGCGGTACAAACCTGGAGCAGATCCCCCAACTCTTCCAACTGCTGCGCCAGCTCCATGCTGAGCCAAACGTAGCCGTAAATCGGCGCTTCGCCGTGCTGGCCGAGGCTGACCTCCTGCATCAGCGTTTTCAGCTCGCCGGCGATCTCCGCCAGCTGCCCCGCCACCGCCTGCCGCTGCGCCTGCGGCCCTTCGCGCATCAGCACCGCCAGCGATTCCAGCGAGCTCAGCGTCAGCAGTTGGGTACTGCGCAGCGTGCGGGCGTTCAACATGATGAAGTGCGTTTCGCGCGAGGCCCAGTAGGCGTCGGCCATCAGCTCCAGTGTACACACCAAATTGCGGCTGAGGGTTTGCACCGCCTCGAACACCGCTTTGGGGATGCGGGTTTCCTTGCTGGCGGGCACGATCAGGCTGCGCAGCTTCACCACCTGATTCAACAGATCCTTGAGCTGCGGCTCCAGCCGCGGCCGCTCAATGACGTTCGGCGAAAAATACGCGCCGTAGAGGCGGGCGGCGGTTTGCAGGCAGTCCGCCATTTGCATGCGCCACAGAATGTAGGCGCGCTGTGGGTAGATGCTGGTGAACAGCAGCGCCAGCAGCGAACCGAAGATCACGTCGCCGCTGCGCCACAGCGCGGTGTGCATGTCACCGGCGCCCGCGCCGCATACCACCGCCAGCGTGATCCCCACCAGCAGCGCCATATACGGCCGTTTGCCGAGCGTCAGGTAACCGCAGACGAACATCACCACGCCGCACCAAGCCAGCATCAGCGGCAGCGAATAGAGTTCCAGATACAGGGCGATCAGGCCGGACGCGGCGCCGAACACCGTGCCGGCAATGCGTTGCAGCGCCCGCTGCAGCACGTTGCCCCAAAACGAGATCGGCCCCATCACCACCACCAGGGTGATCAGCGGCCAGGTGCCTTCGGGCACCGCCAGCAGGCGGATCAGCAGAAAGGTCAGAATAAACGCCAGCCCGATGCGCACGCCGTGTACGATGCGGTAGTGGCGATAGGTCAGCAGTTCAAGGGAAGAGATTTTTCGATCGAGGCGCACAATGCCTCCGATAAAGACCAGCCAGGCCGCTATTTTAGCGGAGGAAGCCCGGCGAGGAAAAGGCGAATGAGGCGTCCCCCATTCGCGGTCAGGCTCAGGCGGCGTACTTGTCGACCAGCGCGCGCAGAACGGCGGCGGTTTCAACATCCATCACGCCGTCATACTTCTGCTGACGGAAGTGCAGCTGGAACGCGCGCACCAGCTGGCGATAGCCTTCTGCGGTGTTCGCCGCCGAGGTGTCGTAGCCATATTGGGCGAACAGTTTCAGCAAATCGGCCTGCGCCGGCAGGCCCTGGCTGCAGTATTCCTGCTGGCGCTGCTGCTTGGTCGCTTCGTCATACCAGGCGCCGACGCCGGCCTGATACAGCTGCTGCCACGGGAACTGCGGGCCCGGATCGCTCTTGCGGCCCGGCGCGATATCGGAGTGCGCCACCACGTTCACCGGCGAGATGTCCGGATAACGCTGCAGGATGTTCTGCGCCAGCTGGGTGACCGCCTCGATCTGCTGCGGATTGAACGGCGGGAAGGTGATGTTTCCACCGTCGCCGCTCGCCAGGTTAACGATCTCGATGCCGATCGAGGTGTCGTTGATATTGCTGCGGGTGCCCCACTGGCTGGTGCCGGCATGCCAGGCGCGCTCGTTCTCGTCCACCAGGTTGAAAATGCGCACGCCGCTGAAGCCGGCGGCCTGATAGGTGGCCTCGGTCGGATCCGGCACCAGATAGTGCGCGCTGACCGATTTTCCGGTCAACGACTTCACCGAGTCGGCGAAGTTTTGCGCCGTGTAGTGCAGCACCAGAAAGCGCACGCGGTGGCCGAAGCTGGCGACCGATCGGTAGCTATTGTAATCAATCTTGTACATCGTAAAGTCCCTCTCTCGTTTGATTTCACTGAGCGGCCCCTCATCATGACAGGCCGCCCCGCACGGGTGAACCCTTGGCTCACCCTTTTTGTTTTAGCTAATTGCTAAATCATGCGCAAGTGTTTTTTAGCAAAATCGTTATTTACCTTTTTGCTAAAGAGTGCGATCATTGCACGATGGAAACTAAAGAAATCAGGCGCAACAATCTGCGCGAATTGATGGCCCGCTACGCCCGGCAAGGCGTCAACCAGAATGAATTCGCCACGCTGGTTGAGTCTTCCGCGCCAACGCTGAGCCAAATCATCGGGGAAAAATCCTCCCGCAATCTTGGCGACAATCTGGCCAGGCGGATCGAGGCCAGGCTGAATTTGCCCAAGGGCTGGTTCGACGTGTTTCATGAAAAGCAGCTGGTGCGCCCGTTTGACAACGTGGCGGCGGAGTCGGACTTCCAGCCCGCCCGTTTAAAACCGGTGGTATGGGAAGATACCGAACAGGACAAGGAAGAGTTTGTGGAGATCCCGCTGCTGGATATTGATTTTTCCGCCGGCGACGGCTGCTACGAAATCGTCGATCGCGAGGAATTTTCGCTGATCTTCCGCCGTTACTATCTGCACAAGATGGGGGTGGCGGTCAACGCCGCGCGCATTATCCGCATCTCCGGCTCCAGCATGGAACCACGTCTGCAGGATGGCGACGTGGTCGGCATCAACACCGACGACACGCGCATCCGCGAGGGCAAAACCTATGCCATCCGCCACGGCAATTTGCTGCGGGTGAAGGTGCTGATCGAGCAGCCGGACGGCGGCGTCATCATCCGCTCCCTCAACCGTGAAGAGTACCAGGACGAGCATCTCAGCTATCAGCAGCGCAAGGAGCAACTGGTGGTGCTCGGCCGCGTCTTCTGGTCCTCTTCGTCCTGGTAGCAGAGCAACCTCGGGCGCCCGCTGCGCCCGGCGGTTATTTGAAGTCCACCACCATCTGCTGCTGGATAGACAACCCGCGAGTCGACTGCACGCAACCGGCGATGTAGTCGGTGAAGCGCGGCGGTTTCGGCATGCCCAGCTTGAGGATCTTCTCGTTGCTGAAACGCACGTTGAGCATGGCGAACGAGCCGTACAGGCGCATCGCCTTCAGCATCAGCCGCTCGTTGCACGGGCCGAAAATGTCTTTCAGCTGACGGCGCATTTTCACCAACGCGTCATACGTCACCTGCGCATACTCATCGCCCACCGGCGCTTTTTCCAGCGCTGCCGCCATGGCGCGGTCGATTTCGGCAAAGCTGACGCTGCGCTCTTCACCGGCGGAGATGTGATAAACGTCGTTCTCCAGCGTTTCGCTGTTCATCAGCATCACCAGCGCATCCGCACAGTAGTCCACCGGGATCACGTCGATATTGTCCTGCAGCGAGCACATAAACTTGCGCAGCATCAGCGCCATGCCAAACACCCAGAAAATGCTGCTGGAAGGCTGGCAGCCCAGGCGGGTGTGGCCCACGACAATCGACGGACGAGCGATGGTCAGCGGCATTTGCGGGCAGCGTTGGCGCATCAGCTGTTCGATGGTGGATTTGGAACGCGTATATTCCACCAGATGCTCGGCATCTTCCTCAAATTCGCCGCTCTCCGCCACCAGCGAACCCGGTTCCGGGGAACAGGACATGGCGGTACCAACATGCAGAAAGCGTTTTAATCCCGGCACCTGCGCCATTCTTTCGGCAAAGGCCAGGGTGCCTTCTACGTTTACCTTCCAAATGAGCGGGTTATTACCAAATGAAGCAACAGCCGCACAGTTAATAACGTGCGTGACATTGTTAATACGTGCGTCAGTTAAAAATTCGGCCGGCTCGGAAAGGTCTCCCAACAATATATTTTCTATCGTAATTTTAGACAGCAGATTCGCGTCGATATTAAACTTTTCCATATTCGTGCGAATACGAGCCAATCCTTGCTGCGCATCATCGGCGCGCACCAGTAAAAGATAATTAATGGACTGATTTTCAATCAATAATTTTTCAAGAACTGCACCACCGAGAAAGCCGGTAGCGCCGGTTAACAGTAGCGTTTTCATCATTGTCACCCACATTGGTATTGAATGTGGGAGATTGTATCTGCGGATATTTAAACAAATATTAAATAGAATTACGGCGCCCAGAATCACTTTTCTTAATATTATCTTAAGGAATCTTTTGAAACATCCATCGTGGCTTTAGTAACAAAAGAAGCGCGTAGATTGGATGATTAATCTCTGCCGTTTAAATACCATTGATGTAGTGCCTGATTTAATTTAACGGTCAATGTTATTTCTCTTCTCGTCCGTGGAGGACCTATGACCTATAACCAAAAAATCTGGTTGGGGGTTTTACTGCTGTGCACCCTGTTTTGGGGGGCGGTGATAAGCGGCGCCTGTTCGCTGTATAACCGGGCAGATCGCCTCAATGCGCACCAGGCGCAGAGCGAGTTCGCCGCGCGCCACAGTCTGGCCCCCAGCTCGAAGCAAAGCGCGCAGGCGTCCACCTCCCCTCGGAATGGGTAGGGACAAGACCCGCTAACGATCCTATTATACCCTAAGGTTAACAGGGAGATAACGATGGTTCGAAAGCTGGATAGCTTACCGCAGGCGCAACGCGAGAAAATAGAAGCCGATTTGCTGGCCATCAGCGTGATCTACAACGAGCGCTACGGCATCGCTTCGACCCAGGCGGAAACAGAACGACAGATCCCCGACCACCTGCTCCCCTACTTTCACCAGCGGCTGGATTTCTATCGCCGTGCGTAATTGCGCGCATTTCGCTAACCGCCGCTTGGCATCGCTCCCTACGCCGTTACAATAGAGGCATATTGTATCCGCCACTGAAGAGACGCGATTTTGAGCAGCAAGGCACCGGCCACATTTTATATCCACGATTACGAGACCTTCGGCAAGAGCCCGTCGCTGGACCGCCCGGCGCAGTTCGCCGGCGTGCGCACCGATATGGATTTCAACATTATCGAAGAGCCGCTGGTCATCTACTGCGCCCCGGCCGATGACTACCTGCCGGAACCCGAGGCGGTGATGATCACCGGCATCACGCCGCAGGTGGCGCGTGCCAAAGGGGTTAACGAGGCCGAGTTCACCCGCCAAATCCATCAGGCCTTCAGCGTGGCCGGCACCTGCATTCTCGGTTACAACAACATCCGCTTCGATGACGAAGTGAGCCGCAATATCTTCTATCGCAACTTCTACGATCCCTACGCCTACAGCTGGCAAAACGGCAACTCGCGCTGGGATCTGCTGGATGTGATGCGCGCCTGCTACGCTCTGCGCCCGGACGGCATCGTTTGGCCGGAAAACGAAGACGGTTTCCCCAGCTTCCGCCTGGAACATCTGACGCGCGCCAACGGCGTCGAGCACTCGCAGGCTCACGACGCGATGTCGGACGTTTACGCCACCATCGCCATGGCCAAGCTGGTCAAACAGGCACAGCCGCGGCTGTTCGATTTCCTGCTGCAGCACCGCAACAAGCACAAGCTGAACGCCCTGATCGACGTCGCCGACATGACGCCGCTGGTGCACGTCTCCGGCATGTTCGGCGCGGCGCGCGGCAATACCAGCTGGGTGTCGCCGCTGGCCTGGCACCCGGACAACAAGAACGCGGTGATCATGTGCGATCTGGCCGGCGACATGACGCCGCTGTTGACGCTGAGCGCCGAGCAGCTGCGTGAACGGCTGTATACCCGCCGTGACGATCTGGCGCCGGATCAGGCACCGGTGCCGATCAAGCTGGTGCACATCAACAAATGCCCGGTGCTGGCGCCGGCCAAAACCCTGCTGCCGGAGAATGCCGAGCGGCTGGGCATCGATCGTCAGGCGTGTCTGCAAAATCTGCAGCTGCTGAAACAGCATCCGGAAGTGCGCGAGAAAGTGGTCGCGCTGTTCGCCGAAGCCGAGCCGTTCAAAGGCGCCGACGACGTCGACGCCCGCTTGTACGACGGTTTCTTCAGCGACGCCGACAAGGCGGCGATGAGGATTATCCAGCAGACCAAACCGCAGAACCTGCCGGCGCTGGATCTGGCCTTCAGCGACGGCCGCATGAAAGAGCTGCTGTTCCGCTTCCGCGCGCGCAACTACCCGAATACGCTGGACGACGCCGAGCAGCGTCGCTGGCTGCAACACCGCCAGGAAGCGCTGAGCGCAGAGCGCGTGCAGAGTTACCTGCTGCAGCTCGAATCGCTGTATAACCTGCACGAAGGCGACAAAGAGAAAACCGCCCTGTTGAAAGCGCTGTTCGATTACGGCAAAGAGTTGGTGGGATAAACCCCGCAGCAAGCAGAAAAGGAAAAGGCCGCGAAAGCGGCCTTTTTTGTGGCTGAGGAGACGGCTCGCGCTTAGGCGGCGTCTTCGCTCGCTTGCGGCACCGGCAGACGGAAGCTGCGGGTGACGAAGGCCAGGTAGATCAAACCGATGGCCGCCCAAACCAGGCCCAGCGTCATCGAGCTGGCTTCCAGGTTGATCCACAGCGCGCCGACGGTCAGTGCGCCCATCACCGGCAGGATCAGGTAGTTAAATGTGTCCTTCACGGTGCGGTTCATCTTGTCGCGAATATAGAACTGCGAGATCACCGACAGGTTAACGAAGGTGAAGGCCACCAGCGCACCGAAGTTGATCAGCGCGGTCGCGGTCACCAGGTCAAACGACACCGCGGACAACGCGATGGCGCCTACCAGCAGCACGTTCAGCGCCGGGGTACGCCACTTCGGATGCACATAGCCGAAGAAGCGAGTCGGGAACACGCCGTCGCGGCCCATCACGTACATCAGACGCGAAACGCCCGCGTGCGCCGCCATGCCCGACGCCAATACCGTCACGCAGGAGAACACCAGGATCACCGACTGGAAGAACTTGCCCGCCACGTACAGCATGATTTCAGGCTGTGAGGCGTCCGGATCCTTGAAGCGCGAGATGTCCGGGAAGTACAGCTGCACGAAGTAAGACACCACGATAAAGATGATGCCGCCGATCAGCGCCGTCAGGAAGATGGCTTTCGGGATCACTTTTTCCGCGTCTTTGGTCTCTTCGGACAGCGAGCTGATGCCGTCGAAGCCCAGGAACGAGAAGCACAGGATGGTCGCGCCGGTAATCATCGGCACCACGTGGGCGTTATCGGACCAGAACGGGCGGCTGCTGACCAGCGTACCGGCGCCTTCGCCGTGGTAAATACCGTTGATCACCAGGCCGAGGAACACGATCATGATCGCCACCTGCACCACCACGATGATGGAGTTCAGGTTAGCCACCAGCTTGATGCCGCGCAGGTTGAAAATCGTCATCAAGCCGACCAGCACCGCCACGAAGATCCAGGACGGTACGCCCGGGAAGATCGCTTCCAGGTAAATCTTGGCCAGCAAAATGTTGATCATCGGCATGAACAGATAGTCCAGCAGCGATGACCAGCCCACCATAAAGCCGACGTGCGGGCTGATGGCTTTCTGGGCGTAGGTGTAGGCGGAACCGGCGGAAGGGAACTTCTTCACCAGCTTGCCATAGCTCAGGGCGGTAAACAGGATCGCCAGCAGAGCGAAGGCGTACGCGGTCGCGACGTGACCATCGGTCAAGCCGGATACGATGCCGAAGGTATCGAAAATGGTCATTGGCTGCAGGTAAGCCAAGCCCATCATCACTACCGGAACTAATGTCAGGGTTTTACGCAGCTGAGTGCGCTGAGCCGGAGCGGCGTTGATGGTGTTATCGGACATTGTTCAGCCCCCCCTTACCTTGAGCCTTGCGGATGGCGGACACGCCAAGACTTAAGGTTGCGGGGAAACTTCGCAACGAGCGACTTAATTCTAAAAGAAGGGGGTTGTAAGCTGGATAACGGGTCGAGGAAACCTCGGCTGCTCCATAGTCGCTGCGGCCACAGCGGAAACCGGCGGGCACCGGCGCTAAAGTGAAAAATTGCCCCATCTTTCTAATCCTCATGAGTCACGACCATAAAGTTTTGTTTGATCGTGCACGAAACTATTTATCTATCCGGATCGGTGTCCGGCCTCGCTTGGTGTATGAAACGCTACGTTGGTAAAACATAATGCAAAAAAAATAACCGACGCTTTCAAAACGTCGGCTATCTGCATTTGAGATATTTTGCACCAGAATGCCTCCGAATGACAAGATCCGGAAACCCTCAAATACAAATTCTTTTTGTCGATCGCACGGAAAACCAGCCCGGCAGGCGAATTAATCCGCTGCCGGCAGGCCAGTCACCCGCACATACCTCTTACTTTATACGCCCATTCAGGCATTTTTCAACATCCAGTCGATCTCGGTTTCCGTCACCCGCCGTTCAAACTGCAGCAGTTCGTCGGTCTTGCAGGCGTGATACACCTGGGTGAAACGCTCGCCCAGATAGTGCGTCAGCGCGTGCTGATGTTCAAACTCGTACAGCGCGTCGCTCTGGCGGATCGGCAGCGGCAGCCCTTCCTGCTCCAGCCCGTTGCCGGTCACCGGCTCAGGCAACGGCAGTAGGTTGTCCAGCCCGTACAGCATGCCGGCCAGGATCGCCGCCATCACCAGATAAGGATTGGCATCGGCGCCGGCCACGCGGTACTCCACCCGGTGGTTCTCCGGTTCGCCGCAGGGAATGCGCAGCGCCACGGTGCGGTTGTTGTGGCCCCAGGCGGCCTGGATCGGCACATACATCCCCGGCTGGAAGCGCCGGTAGGCGTTGACGTTCGGCGCCAGCAGCGCCATCGACGCCGGCATCAGGGTGATCATCCCGGCCAATGCCTGTTTCAAGAGCGGCGAATCCTCGCCTTCGGCGTCGGCAAACAGGTTGTTGCCCGCACTATCCTGCATGCTGACATGCACGTG
Source organism: Serratia bockelmannii (assembly GCF_051803255.1). NCBI lineage: Bacteria > Pseudomonadati > Pseudomonadota > Gammaproteobacteria > Enterobacterales > Yersiniaceae > Serratia > Serratia bockelmannii. Next base: position 3,478,597 of record NZ_CP196512.1, read on the forward strand.
CATGCCGCTGCCAGCGTAATCCTCATAGGGTTTGGCCATAAAGGTGGCGTGCATGTCGTGGTTCTCGGCGACCAGCCGCACCAGCCGCTTCAGCGCCAGCGCGTGGTCGCAGGCCAGCAGGATGTCGTCGGTATGACGCAGGTTGACCTCGAACTGCCCCGGCGACGCCTCCGCCACCGCGCCGTCCGCCGGCAGCCCCTGCAGCTTCGCCAGCGCGTCGATATCGTTCAGCACCTCGGCGAAATGGTTCAGGTTATCGACGGAATACACCTGGCTTTGGGTGTTGCGTTCCTGAGTGCCGGGCGCACACGGCGGCTGCAGATCGCCTTCCGCGTCGCGCAGCCTATCGATGAGATAAAACTCCAGCTCTACCGCTGCCACCGGAAACAAACCGCGCTGGCGCAGCGCCTGCCACACGCGGTTCAGCACATTGCGGGGTTCAACGTCAAAGGGAGTGCCATCTTCATCCAACATGGTGAGCAGCACCTGGCCGATGTGCTCCGGATCGGCGGCTGATGGCGTCAGCGAACCGGGCACCGGCAGGCAAATGCGGTCCGGTTCGCCGAGCTCCTGCCCAAGGCCGGTCTCCTCCACCACGTTGCCAAGGATGTCCATGGCGAACACCGACGCGGGGAAGTAGCTGCCTTTTTCCAGTTTTTTTAACCCAGAGACGGGTATGCGTTTGCCGCGGAAGGAACCATTAAGATCGGTGAGAAGGATATCGACATACTGCGTGGCGGGATGGCGTTCCAAATAATGAGCAACCTCATTTTGGAACGCGCTACTTCGCCTCTCTTCATGATGCTGTGCAAAATGTTCAACTGCTGCGCTATTGGTTTGCATACGTCACCCGCCATTATGCTCTGAAGGCGCGTTGGCGCCCGTCCACCGTTCGATTCAACACATGATTGGATTTCTCGTCAGGCCGCGCCGCTGCCGGGCGCTCAAAATAACATCCACAATATGAAACATAGTATTAACAGAATGGGTTTGCAAATGTTACAATCCTGTTTGATTATTCGCCAGCGGCTGCTAAATTGATAAAATATTGACCGAAAAGGCCTTACTGCCATTTTCACGTCAACTATTTTGTCCAACGCACCAAGAGTGAACATGGGCAATATATTTTCCAAACCCACCCTAACTACCGATATCATGCAGTATCGTTATCGACCAGACAGGCACCCGATAGCGATCTTCATTTCTGCCTGTCGCCCTTACCAGAAGGAAGTACCGCTATGAGCGAAGTCAGCTTGGCACCGGGCAAACGCCTGTCGCAGATCCGTCAGCAATTGGGTTTGTCACAGCGCCGGGTCGCCGAACTGTCCGGGTTAACCCACAGTGCGATCAGCACCATCGAACAGGACAAGGTCAGCCCGGCCATCAGCACGCTGCAAAAGCTGCTGAAGGTGTATGGCCTGTCGCTGTCTGAATTCTTTGCCGAACCGGAAGCCGCCGACGAACCGCGCGTGGTGATCGACGCCGAAGATCTGATTGAGATCGGCAGCCAGGGGGTGTCGATGAAGCTGGTGCACAACGGCAGCCCGACGCGCAACCTGGCGATGATGCTGGAAACCTACCAGCCCGGCACCACCACCGGTGAAAAGATCAAGCACCAGGGCGAAGAGATAGGCACCCTGCTGGAGGGCGAGATTGTGCTAACCATCAACGGCCAGAGCTATTGCCTGACCGCCGGTCAGAGTTACGCCATCAACACCGGCATTCCGCACAGCTTCAGCAATACCTCGGCGCGCATTTGCCGCATCGTCAGCGCACACACCCCCACCACCTTCTGACCGCTTCTCGCACCGGCGCAGCCTGACGCGGGTTGCGCCCCTGCCTCTCCACGTTTTTCATCGCCGTTATGCCATTTTGTTGGTTGCCAACGGCGCAATCTGTGTTACAACAGAGCAAAACAGCCATCTAAACATCTAAACGGCCTTACCACCCTATGTCAACCGCAACGCCTTCACGCCTCGAGATGCGCAATATCTCGATCGCCTTCGCCGGCTTCAACGCGCTGCAGGACGTGGACTTCACGCTGCAGGGCGGTTCAATCCATGCGCTGGTCGGCGCCAACGGCGCGGGCAAGTCGACGCTGATGGCGATCCTCTCCGGCGCCCACGATCACTACCGCGGCGAGATCCTGATCGACGGCCGGGCAGTGGAAATTCATTCCCCGCTGCAGGCGCGCCGCCACGGCATCCACGTGGTACAGCAAGAGGTCGACGTCGCGCTGATCCCCACGCTGTCGGTGGCGGAGAACATCATGCTGGACTGGCTGAACGAGCCGGGCCACTGGCTGAACTGGGCGGAGCTGCACCGCCGCGCCGCGCAGCTGCTGCAGCAATGGGCGCTGCCGCTCAACCCGCGCAGACGCCTGGCGGACTGCACGCTGGCGGAAAAACAGCAGGTGCTGCTGGCGCGCGCGCTGTCGCACCGCTGCCGTTTTTTGGTGCTCGATGAACCGACCGCGCCGCTCGATCGCGCCGAGAGCGAGCGCCTGTTCAACGTGGTGCGCCGCCTGCAATCCGAAGGCATCGGCATCGTGTTCATTTCTCACCGCATCCACGAACTGAGCGACATTTGCGATCGGCTGACGGTGCTGCGCGACGGGCGGCGCGTCAGCGAAGACGCCATGCGCGGGCTGAGCGGCGAACAGATCGTCGAGAAAATGCTCGGCCATCGGCTGGACGACATTTTCCCGCCGCCGCGCCCGCCGCACGCTGGGCGTAAGCTGCTGCAGGTGGAGGGCTTGCGCGATCGCCATAAGCTGCGCGACGTTTCGCTGCGGCTGCATGAAGGAGAGATCCTCGGCATCGCCGGGCTGGCCGGAGCGGGCAAAACCGAACTGTGCAAGGCATTGTTCGGCGCCAGCACCGTGCAGCTCGAGCGCGGCGAACTGCGCGGGCAGCCCTGGGCGCCACGCGCGCCGCACCTGTCGGTCGAACAAGGATTGGCGCTGGTGCCGGAAGAGCGCCGCAAAGAGGGCATTTTCATCGATGAGGCGATCCCGATGAACCTGAGCGTCAGCGCCGACGACAGCTTCTCGCGCTGGAGCCTGTTCAGCCGGCGGCAAGAGCTGCGCTGGGCGCGCGAGATCATGCAGCGTCTGAACATTCGCGCCTCCGGCCCGCAACAGCGGCTGGCGCGCCTGTCCGGCGGCAATCAGCAAAAAGTGGCGATCGGCAAGTGGCTGCGCGGCAACGCCGAGGTGCTGATCTTCGATGAGCCGACCAAGGGCGTGGACATCAAGGCCAAGCAGGAGCTGTTCAGCCTGATCGACGGCCTGGCCCGCGCCGGTAGAAGCGTGATTTACGCCTCCGGCGAGTTCGCCGAGCTGATTGGCCTGTGCGATCGCATCTGCGTGCTGTGGGACGGCCGCATCGTGGCGGAGTTGAACGCCGCCGACATCGACGAAGAAACCTTATTGCTCTATTCCACCGGAGGAACCCCTGCGTGAGTAAAGAATTTGCCTTGCGGCCTGCGCTGCCCTGGCGCCAACAGCTGTTTGATTTCCTCTACAAGTGGGGCATGCTGCTGACCGTCGCGGCGCTGATCGCCCTGTTTGGCCTGGCGTCGGACAACTTTCTCGATGCCAATAACATCATCAATATCCTGCGTTCGATCGCCATCGTGACGGTGATCGCCATCGGCGTCTCTATCTCGCTGTCGGTCGGCGGTTTCGATCTGTCGGTCGGCTCGACCGCCTCGCTGGCCAACGCGCTGGTGATTTCACTGTTCGTCTGGCACGGGTTCGGCACCACCGGCGCCATCGTGGTGACGCTGCTGCTGTGCACGCTGGTCGGCCTGTTCAACGCCCTGCTGATCGTGGTGCTCAAAATCCCCGACATGCTGGCGACGCTGGCCAGCCTGTTCGTGATCCAGGGCGTGGCGATGACCTACAGCTACGGCGGCTCCATCACCCAAAACATGGTGCTGCCGAATGGCGACATGGCGGAAGGCCTGATCCCAGAGGTGTTTTCCGCCCTCGGCCAGGTGCCAGTGATCGTGCTGATCATGTTGGCGGTCACCGTGGCGGTACAGCTGTTCCTCTCGTTGACCAAGCACGGCCGCCGGATGTACGCCATCGGCGGCAACCCCGAGGCTGCGCGTCTGTCGGGTATCCGCACCGTACGTTACAGGGTTGCCGCTTACGTCATTTCTTCCTGGCTGGCGGCGCTTGGCGGCATCTTGCTGGCGTCACGTATCGGTTCTTCGCAGGTCAATGCCGGCGGCGGCTATCTGATGGACGCGGTGGCGGCGGCCTATATCGGTTTCTCGCTGGCGGGCTCCGGCAAACCCAATGCGCTCGGCACCCTGATCGGCGCAGTGATCCTCGGCGTGCTGCAAAACGGCCTGGTGATGCTGTCGGTGCCCTACTACGCCATGGATATTATCAAAGGCCTGGTGCTGGCGCTGGCGCTGGCCATCACCTACATCCAGAAACGCTGATCCTCCCCGGCGCACGCCCGCTGCGCCGCTTTTCCCTTTAATTCATCCGGTTACCCTTTCCCGTCAGTAGAACAAGCATACAAATGATATGAATTATCATTAGCGTTTACATTCAGTAAAAAATCCTTACAATACCCTCACGCAACGCTGATGAAGCGAAGTATTTCTCAGCGAACGATGAATAATTTCATTAGAAATTCAATTGGTTAATTACTTTCACTTCAATCCAGGAAAGGTTCACCTCATGGAAACGCCACGTTACAGCAAGCTCGCCGCTCTGGTGATTGCCTCACTCAGCGCCACCGCCGCACTGGCCGCGCCGCAGGACGACACCCACGACACCATGGTCGTCACCGCCTCCGGCTTCCAGCAAAAAATTCAGGACTCCGCCGCGTCCATCTCGGTGATCCCGCGCCAGCAGATCGAAGACAAGGCCTATCGCGACGTGACCGACGCGCTGAAAGACGTGCCTGGCGTGGTGGTCACCGGCGGCGCCAGCAGCAGCGACATCAGCATCCGCGGCATGTCCTCCAAGTACACGCTGATCCTGGTGGACGGCAAGCGCGTTGACACCCGCGGAACCCGTCCGAACAGCGACAACGCCGGCATCGAACAGGGCTGGCTGCCGCCGATGGAAGCCATCGAGCGCATCGAAGTGGTGCGCGGCCCGATGTCTTCGCTGTACGGTTCCGACGCCATGGGCGGCGTGATCAACGTCATCACCCGCAAGACTTCCCGCACCGAGTGGAAAGGCTCGCTGCACGGCGACGCCACCCTTCAGGAAAACCGCGATTCCGGCGATCTGTTCCAGACCAACGCCTACGCCTCCGGCCCGCTGATTGAAGGCCTGCTCGGCGTGCGGGTCAACGGCCTGCTGTCGCGCCGCGCCGAAGATAAAATCACCAACGGTTATAACGAACAGCGCATGCGCAGCGGCACCGCGGTGTTCACCCTGACGCCGGACGAGAAGAACGAATTCGACTTCGAAATCGGCCGCTCGCTGCAGGATCGTAACAGCACGCCGGGCAAATCGGTGGTGGCGGAGCGCTGCAGCAAAGGCAAGTGCAAACCTACCTCTCGCAGCGAAGATCTCTACACCCGCACCAACTACTCGCTGACCCACAACGGTTATTACGACTTCGGTAACTCAACCAGCTACGTTCAGCGGGAAGAGACCAACAACCCGGGCCGTAAGATGAAGATGTACAACACCATCTTCAACACCCAGAACCAGTTCGAGCTGGGTTCCCACATGCTGAACCTCGGCGGCCAATACCGCTATGAGAAACTGGGCGACAGCGGCAACCAGCTGAGCTCGGCGAAAGACGTCAACCAGCTGACGCGCTGGAGCTGGGCGCTGTTCGCCGAAGACGAATGGGCGCTGACCAACGACTTCAGCCTGACCAGCGGCATCCGTATGGACCGCGATCAGAACTTCGGCAGCCACTGGTCGCCGCGCATGTACGGCGTCTGGCACCTGACCGAGCAGTGGACGATGAAAGGCGGCGTCTCCGCCGGCTACCGTTCGCCGGATCTGCGCCAATCCTCCGCCAGCTGGGGCCAGGTCACCGGCGGCGGCGTGCGTAACGGCATCATCGTCGGCAACCCGGATCTGCAGCCGGAGAAGAGCCTGAGCGAAGAGATCGGCCTGATGTGGGATAGCCTGAAAGGCGTCAACGCCGGCGTGACCGTCTTCAACACCGATTTCAAGAACAAGATCACCGAAGTCCGCCGCTGCGAAGACACGCCGGACTGCAAGATCGGCAACGAGGTCTATGACTTTATCAGCGATCGCGTCAACGTCGACAAAGCCAATATGCGCGGCGTAGAAGCCACCTTCGGCTGGCAGATTAACAAAGACTGGAAGTGGAACACCAACTACACCTACACCGCTTCCGAGCAGAAGAGCGGCGAGTTCCAGGGCAAGGCGCTCAACCAGATGCCGAAGCATATGCTGAATACCGTGCTGGACTGGCAGGCCACGCAGGACCTCAGCCTGTGGTCGCGCGTTAACTTCCGCAGCCGCACCTCAGACTACCTGAGCCGCACGTCGATGGAGACCAGCACGCCGTCCTACACCTTCGTCGATGCAGGCCTGAGCTATCAGGCGGCGAAAAACCTGCAGTTGACCGGCGGGGTTTACAACATCCTCGACAAAACCGTGGATTACGATCACTACCGCACCACGCTGGACGGCCGCCGTTACACCGTCGGCATGACCTACAACTTCTGATGCCCCTGGGCGCGCGCTGCGCGCCCTTTTCATTCCATCACCGTGAGGAAGCTCCATGAGATTACGCCGCTCCCCCCTGATGATCGCCCTGCTGGCCGCAATGGCGCTGGCGGGTTGCCACAGCAAAACCGATACGCCGATAGCCGCTACTCCGGCCACCGTCAACGTCCAGCACCTGAACGGCAGCACCGAGGTGAAGAAGCACCCGCAGCGCATCGTCGTGCTGGATTACGCGTCTCTGGAAACGCTGCAGCTGCTGGGCGTCGAACCGCTGGCGCTGCCCGGCAACCGCAAGAACTTGCCGGATAGCCTGAAGCGCTATCAGGATGACAAATACCTCAATGCCGGCACCCTGTTCGAACCGGATATGGCCGTGCTGCGCGCCGCCAAGCCGGACCTGATCCTGATCGCCGGCCGGGCGTCCAAAGCCTATGACGAGCTGAACGCGCTGGCACCGACGCTGAACATGTCCGTCGATCCGCAGGATCAGTTGGGCAGCCTGAAACAGCGCACCCTGCAGCTGGGCGAGCTGTTCGATAAGCAGCAACAGGCGCAGGCGGCGGTCGATAAGCTGGATGCGCAGATCGCCGCGGTCAAACCACAGGCCACCCAGGCCGGGCGTGGGCTGGTGGTGCTGTTCTCCGGCGGCAAGATCAGCGCTTACGCGCCCAAGAGCCGTTTCAGCTTCGTCTATGACGCCCTCGGCTTCGCGTCCGCGCTGCAGTCCGACGAAAAAGACGTGCGCGGCAACAAGCTGACGCCAGAGCAGGTCGCCAAACTGAATCCGGACTGGCTGTTCGTCATCGACAGAGACGCCGCGACCGGGCGGCCGAACGCGGTGGCACCGCAGAAAATCCTCACCGGCACCGCGCTGAAGAAAACCACGGCGGTGAAAAAAGGCCAGGTGGTCTACCTGCCGGCAGCCGAGGTGTATCTGTCCGGCGGCATCGTCACCGCCCAGCACGTCGTCGAACGCGTGAGCGAGGCCCTAAACCACGCTGCGCGATAAAGAAAGCCCGGCGATGCCGGGCTTTTTCTTGGGTTAAATCGTCGGCTGGTTCACCAGACCGTCTATCAGCACCTGCGGCGTGCCCTGCGAGCAACGCTCGATGCGCCCGCGCACGCCGTAGACCCGCGCCAGGCTCTGCGGCGTAATCACCTGATCCGGCGCGCCATCGGCGATCAGATCGCCATCCTGCAGCATCAGCACGTGGTCGCCGTGACGCAGCGCGATGTTGATGTCATGCACCACCACCACCGTCACGATATTGCGCTTGCGGGTTTCGCGGCGCACCAAATCCATCACGTGGAACTGGTAGTTGAGATCGAGCGCGCTCAGCGGCTCATCCAGCAGCAGCAGCGACGGCTGACGAATCAGCGACTGCGCCAACCCCACCAGCTGTTTCTGGCCGCCGGACAGCTGATCGAGATAGCTCAGCGCCAGGTGGGCGATGCCCAGCTGTTCCAGCAAAGCCATCACTTCCGCTTCGCTGCCGGCGTTGCTGCGGCCGCCCGAGGCGCGCTGCGCCACGATGATCGACTCCAGCACGTGCAGATGCACCCCAGCAGGCAGCGACTGCGGCAGGTACACCACTTTCTCCGCCCGACGGGCGAACGGCATCTGCATCAGATCGCCGTCGTCCAGCCACAGCTTGCCCTGCGCCGGGTTCAGCCCGGCCAGCGAGCGCAGCAGCGTCGATTTGCCGCTGCCATTCGGCCCCAGCAGCACGGTGATTTGCCCGCGCGGCAGCATCGGCACCGAGAGATTGTCGATCACCTGGCGTTTCGGGTAGCCCGCCGAGAAGTTTTCTATCCGTAAACCCTGGCTCATACGTTCCCCCGGTGGCGCAGAATAATGCTCAGGAAGAACGGCACCCCGACCAGCGACGTGACGATGCCCACCGGAATGATCACGCCGGGCACCAGGTTTTTCGACGCCACCGAGGCCATCGACAACACCAGCGCGCCAATCAGCGCACTGGCCGGCAGGTAGAAACGGTGATCTTCGCCGAAGATCATGCGGGCGATGTGCGGCGCCACCAGGCCGATAAAGCCGATCGGCCCGACGAACGCCACCGCCAGCGCCGAAAGCATGCTGATGCGCAGCAGCGTGGTCAAACGCAGACGACGCACGTCGATACCGAAGCTCACCGCCCGGTCTTCCCCCAGACGCAGCGCGGTCAGTTTCCACGAGCTCATCATCGACAGCGGCAGCAGCACGGCGAACACCCCGAACAGAATGCCCAGTTTGTCCCACGAGGCGCGCGCCAGGCTGCCCATGGTCCAGAACACCAGCCCCTGCAGCGTGTCCTCGCTGGCGATGAATTGCATCATCGAGACCAGCGCGTTGAAGGTAAACACCAGCGCGATGCCGAACAGCACCACGCCGGAGGTGGCGACCCGCGTCCAGCGCGTGATGCCGTCGAGCATCAGCGCAGCGAACAGCGCGAAGATAAAGGCGTTGGCGGAGATGAACCACTGATCGGGGATCCCCGGAATGCCGATGCCAAGCACGATCGCCAGCGCGGCGCCAAAGGCCGCGGCGGAAGAGACCCCGAGGGTAAAGGGGCTGGCCAGCGGGTTATTCAGGATGGTCTGCATCTCCGCCCCGGCCAGGCCGAGCGCAAAGCCCACCACCACCGCCATCAGCGCGTAAGGCAATCGGATGTCCCAGACGATCACCCGCGTGCCGGCATCGGCCGCGGCGGGGTCAAGCAGCGTGTGCCATAAGGACGACAGCGACAGGCCGGACGGCCCCATGGTGAAATCCAGCAGCAGCGAGCCCAGGATCGCCAGTGCCAACACGCCCATCATCATCAGGCGATGGCGAAGAATATGCTGATAACGCCCCATCACGCCGGCGTTGGGTTGCCCCTTGGCGTCAGTCATGGGATCGGTGGATACGCTCATTCGTTAAGATACCTGTTACAACCATCATGACAGCGGCGCGAAGGCGTCCGCCGTGAACCGGAAAGTGTGCGGCAGCAGCCTGCGCGCAGCCGTCCACAATAAAGCAAACGATAATACTTATCAATCATATCAATCGGTGAAAACAGCGTTATCGAAATGTAACAATTTGTTTTTACACGCCATTTTTCAAACCACCACGCTTACCCCCGCCAGCGGCCAGTAGGTTCATTATTCTGAAAGTGATCCCTGATCCGACCAGACTCTGACAAATAACGGCAAAACCACATAGAATCCAAAGCCACAGCACCGCGCGTGCAAAAAACCTTCAGGCCGCCGCAAGAGCGGCCTTATTGACGAGGCTGTAATGAGAAGTCCATCTCCGGCGACAACGCCCAAACGCCCGGCGCTGCTGAACTGGCTGTTATACAGCCCGCTGCAGGCCGATGACGAGCCGTTTCAACGCCAGCTGCGTCTCACGCTGACGCCCTCTCCTCTCACTCCCTGGCTGAATGCCGCAGGGCCGGTCGCGCTGTTGGTGGGGTACGCCTGGCTGAACCGACCGCTGGTCGGTATCGGCCTGCTGCTGCTGTTGCTGCTGTTGACCGCCGGGCGAGCCTGGCTGGCGCGCCGGCGTCAACCCGCCTGGCCGGACGCCATGCTGGTGACGGTGTTGCTGTGGACGCTGCTGGTCGGCGCCAGCGCCGCGCTGGCGATGCTGTCGGGCCGCTTCGTTTTAATACTTTTCGCCGGCCTCACCATCACCGCTCTGGCCTGCTGGCTGATGCAGCGCCACGCCGCCGCGCCACGCTTCGCGCTGCTTGAGGTGATCGCGCTGACGCTGCCTTACCTGCTGGCAGCACCGCTGTCGCGCGTGCAAAATCTGTTTGTCCTGGCGGACCTCGCGCCGCTGTGGCTGGTGCTGGCCCATGGCATGATCGCACGCTACCACCGCCAACTGGTGCAGCACGTCACGCTGGCCTGGGAGAAGCAGCAGGCGTCGCACCGCGATCGCCTGACCGGCTTCCTCAACCGCGCGGGCGGCGAGGTGGTGATGCGCAGCATCTGCCGCCCCGCAGCGGCACAGACGATCTCTCACCTGTTCATTCTTGAGTTTGGTCCGCTGGCGGCGCTCTACCAAAGCCACGGCGTCCAGATCGGCGACGACGTACTGCGCACCGTCGGCGAGCGTCTCAAGACGCTGATCCGCCCGAGCGACTACGTCTGCCGCTATACCGGCGGCCTGTTTTTGATTCTGGTGCACGATCTGCCCTACGGCGCGGAAAGCGAGTTCCTGGCGCGCATCGTGCCGCCGCTGGAGGCACCTTACGATTTTGGCGCGTTCGGCGAGGTGAACATGCAGCTCAACGCTGGCATTGTGGCGCTGACGCAGCATTATGCGACGGTGGAAGATTTGATGAGTTCGGCGCAGCAGGCGCTGGCGGAAGCCAAAGGCGGGAAAAAGTAAAGCCAAACGCGGCGGGAACCCCCGCCGCGTATCACTCACCGAAAATTACTTCACGTCCATCTTCGGGAATTCCATTTCGCTGTACTTCACGACACGGGTGCCTTGCGACAGCTTGTAACCGAACCAGATCAGCAGGAACAGTGGAATGCCGATGTAGGTCGCGGTCACGCCGTACCAGTCGATCTTATCTTGCAGGAAGGCCTGGTAGTTCTGCCCCAGGGTAATGATCAGGCACAGCACGAAGGCGAAGATCGGCCCCAGAGGGAAGAACCCGGAACGGTACGGCAAATCGTTCAGATCGCGCCCCTGCAGCATGTAACCGCGACGGAAACGGTAGTGGCTGATGGCGATGCCCAACCAGGCGATGAAACCGGTCATGCCCGAGGTATTCAGCAGCCACAGGTAAACCGACTGGTTGCCGAACATTGACGTCAGGAAGCACAGGCCAGCCACCACGCAGGTCGCATACAGCGCGTTACGCGGCACGCCGCCTTTCGACAACTTGGCGAAAATGCGCGGCGCCTTGCCTTCCGACGCCAGGGTGTACAACATGCGGGTCGATGCGTACATGCCCGAGTTACCGGCCGACAGCACCGCCGTCAGGATCACCGCGTTCATCACCGCCGCCGCCGACAGCAGGCCGGCATGCTGGAACACCAGGGTGAACGGGCTGACGCTGATGTCTTTCACGTCGTTGCGCAGCAGGCTCGGATCGGTGTACGGAATGATCAGGCTGATGATCAGAATGGCGAAGATATAGAACAGCAGGATACGCCAGAACACCTGACGCACTGCGCGTGGGATGTTTTTACCCGGATTCTCCGATTCGCCGGCCGCGATACCGATGAGCTCGGTGCCCTGGAACGAGAAGCCGACGATCATGGCCACGCCGATCATCGCCGAGAAGCCGCCGGCAAACGGCGCGTCTCCTACCGTCCAGTTCTGCCAGCCGGCATGCTCGCCGCCCTTCAGAATGCCGACGATCATCAGCACACCGACGGCGATGAAGATAATCACCGTGCTGACCTTGATTAACGCGAACCAGTATTCCGCCTCGCCGAACCCTTTCACCGAAATGTAGTTCAGCAGGAACATCAGGCCGAGGAACAGGGCGCTCCAGATCCAACCAGGGGTGTCCGGGAACCAGTAGTTCATTACCAACTGCGAGGCCACCAGGTCAACGGCGATGGTCACCGCCCAGTTGTACCAATAGTTCCAGCCCAGCGCGAAGCCGAAGCCTTCTTCCACGTATTTGGCGCCGTAAGTGGAGAATGAACCGGAGACTGGCATAAAGGCCGCCAGTTCGCCCAGGCTGGTCATCAGGAAGTACACCATCAAACCGATCAGAGCGTAAGACAGCAGCGCCCCGCCGGGGCCCGCCTGAGAAACCGTGGCCCCCGAGGCCACAAACAGGCCGGTGCCGATGGAGCCGCCGATGGCGATCATGGTCAAATGCCGGGCTTTCAGCTCGCGGCGCAATCCGGGTGCTTGCTGCCCCGATGTTTTTATATCCTGCTGAGCCATTCGTACCCTATCTGCTCTTTGAAAAAATGAGGGCGGATTGTAACAAATACCCGCCGGTGAACTAGCAACATTGCACTGATATAAGATAGCTTCATAATTCAGAGGCAATTATTAGCCGCGGCCCTTATGGCCTTACTTACTCTCATTAATGTGAGCGCGCGCAGGTTTTTATGCTTTCTTCGGCCTGCGCAGCAGCAGAGGACGTGACGCGCTGTCGATTACAGCGCGCAATAGCTGAGAAAACGCTGCAAGGCGTTGGAAATGTGCTTTTGCCGATGGCGGATCAGGTACAGGGTGCGCCGCAGCGGCGGCAGCGGCACCGGCAGTTCTACCAGTGCGCCGCTGGCCAGCTGTTCTGCCACCACGCGCCGCGACAGGCAGCTGATGCCGATACCGTGCCGCACCGCGTGCTTGATCGCCTCCGAGTTGCCGAGTTCCATCACCAGCTGGAAGTGCGGCAGGTGCGCCAACAGCAGATGATCCAGCACCTCGCGGGTGCCCGAACCACGCTCGCGCAGGATCCAAGGCGCATTGGCCAGCGCCTCCAGCGTCGGCGGTTGGTGGGTCAAGGGATTGTCCGGCGCGGCAAACACCACCAGCTCGTCCTCCAGCCACGGCTGCGTCACCAGCTCCGGCATATGGCAAGGCCCTTCGATCAGCCCCAAATCGACGCGAAAATCCGCCACCGCTACGATCACGTCCTGGCTGTTGCCAACGTTCAGCTCCAGCGGCGTGGCCGGAAAATCCCGACGGTAACGGGCGATCATCTCCGGCAGCATGTAGTTGCCGATGGTGCTGCTGGCGGCGATGCGCAGCGCCCCGCCGTCATGGCGGAACAGCTGCTCTATCTCCCCCGCCTGTTCCAACAGCGCCAGCGCCTTGGGATACAGCAACCGGCCGTGCTCGTTGATCACCAGCCGTTTGCCGACGCGATCGAACAGCTGCACGCCCAGCTGCCCCTCCAGATCCGCCAGCGCCGCGCTGACCGCCGACTGCGACAGCGCCAGCACCACCGAGGCCTGAGTGGTCGAACCGCTTTTCAGCACTTCGGTGAAAACTTCCAGTTGACGCAACGTGATATGCATAGCCGTCCCGGTATTGAAAGAAGGTTCTGCCAGAGAACCCAACATGGTGATGTGGGCAGCCCGGCCAGGCTACCCTGTTTGCGGCCAGATCGGCGCGCTATTTACCCAACGCGACCAGCTGCGCCGCCGCGGCCAGCACCGGCTCGCGCGGCGTGCCGGCTTCGTCCCGCAGTATCAATTGCAGCATCGCAACGAGATGATCGCGGTCGATCGCCTTGTTTTCTTCAATCAACCGCCGCACCGCGCGCCCCACTTCCTGATCTACCTGCTCTCTGCGTTGATCGTCGGTATCCATCGCCTGCTCCTGTTAGTTGGAAAGTTGACGGCGGCTCGCCGCTCCTCCACACCCTAGCCGCAATGCGGCGTTATGCCAATGCCTGATCCCATACCACTTATTCAGATAGGTTATAAATATATAATCAATTTCTCTTTTATTCAGCCCAAACGTACTCTTAGCAGCAAGAAACAGACTGAAGGACTGACTTTTATGGCGACTGATACCACTCACACCTATCCCGAGCGACGCTTTCCGCTGTTTGGCCTGCCACGGCTGGTGCCGGGGCTGGCGCTGACCGGCGCGCTCACCGCGTTGGCCGTCTGGGCCGGCGATATTCCCTGGGTGGCGGAGCTGGGGCTGGGGGCGCTGACGCTGGCGATCCTGCTCGGCATTCTGGTGGGCAACACGCTGTACCCCCACTGGCAAACCGTTTGTCACAGCGGCGTACAGCTGGCCAAACAGCGGCTGCTGCGTCTGGGGATTATCCTTTACGGCTTCCGGCTGACCTTTCAGCAGATCGCCGACGTCGGCGCCAGCGGCATCATCATCGACGCACTGACCCTGATCACCACTTTCCTGCTGGCCTGCTGGCTCGGCAAGAAAGTGTTCGGCATCGACAGCCAGACCGCGATACTGATCGGCGCCGGTAGCAGCATTTGCGGCGCGGCGGCGGTGATGGCCACCGAGCCGGTGCTGAAGGCCGATTCCAGCAAAGTGGCGGTAGCGGTCTCGACCGTGGTGGTATTCGGCACCCTGGCTATTTTCGTTTATCCCTGGCTGTATCAGTTGAATGAACACTTCCAGTGGCTGCCGTTCAGCCAGGAAACCTTCGGCATTTACGCCGGCTCCACCATCCACGAAGTGGCTCAGGTGGTCGCCGCCGGGCACGCCATCGGGCCGGACGCCGAAAATGCGGCGGTGATCGCCAAGATGATCCGCGTGATGATGCTGGCGCCGTTCCTGCTGCTGCTGTCGGGCTACATCAGCCGCGGCAGCGCAGGCAAGGCGGAAAAATCCGCCATCACCATTCCGTGGTTCGCCGTGCTGTTTATCGCCGTCGCCGGGCTGAACTCCTTCAACCTGCTGCCGGCCACGCTGGTGCGCCATCTGATCACCGCCGACACCTGGATGCTGGCGATGGCGATGGCGGCGCTGGGGTTGACCACCCACATCAGCGCCGTGCGCCAGGCCGGGATGAAACCGATTCTGCTGGCGACGCTGCTGTTCGTCTGGCTGCTGGTCGGCGGCGGCGCGATAAACCAACTGGTGCAACACCTGCTGTAATCCCCCTCGGCGGTCCGCTTCGGCGGGCCGCCGCTTTTCGCCATTCAATCCGCCCGCCATCAATGCCATAATGTCACCGATAACACAGGAGAATGAAGATGAAGTTTGTCGGTGCACATGTCAGCGCGTCAGGCGGCGTGGATCAGGCGGTTATCCGCGCGCACGAATTGGAGGCGACCGCGTTCGCCCTGTTCACCAAAAATCAGCGTCAATGGAAGGCCGCACCGCTGGCCGCCGACGTGATCGATAAGTTCAAGAGCGCATGTGCCCAGTACGGCTTCGGGCCGGGGCAGATCCTGCCGCACGACAGCTACCTGATCAATCTGGGCCACCCGGTGGCCGAGGCGTTGGAAAAATCGCGCGAGGCGTTTATCGACGAACTGCAGCGCTGCGAACAGCTGGGGCTGACGCTGCTGAACTTCCATCCCGGCAGCCACCTGCTGCAAATCGATGAAGACAAGTGCCTGGCGCGCATCGCCGAATCGATCAACATCGCGCTGGATAAAACCGCCGGCGTGACGGCGGTGATCGAGAACACCGCCGGCCAGGGCAGCAACCTGGGCTTCAAATTCGAACATCTGGCGGCGATCATCGACGGCGTGGAAGATAAGAGCCGCGTCGGCGTTTGCATCGACACCTGCCACGCCTTCGCCGCCGGGTACGATCTGCGTACCGAAGAAGACTGCGAGCACACCTTCAAGCAGTTGGGCGACATCGTCGGCTTCAACTACCTGCGCGGCATGCACCTGAATGACGCCAAGAGCGAGTTCAACAGCCGCGTCGACCGCCACCACAGCCTGGGGGAAGGCAACATCGGCAAAACGGTGTTCAGCTACATCATGCGCGATCCGCGCTTCGACAATATTCCGCTGATTCTGGAAACGGTAAACCCGGATATCTGGGCGGAAGAGATCGCCTGGCTGAAAGCACAGCAGTAACCCTCCCTTGGCCGCTCGCCTATGCGCGAGCGGTTTCCCCCACCGTGTGCTCCGCCGCCAGCATGGCGCTGAACTGGCGCAGCGTTTCTTCATCCAGGCCCGCCGCCCTAAACACCGCGGTGGTAAAGCTGACCGGCGCCGAGCCTGGTGCCGTAATGACACGGTCATCCACGACGGCGGCGGCGCTCGCAACGTAATGGCGCTGCCCGCTGTAGCCCTCAACATTGCCCGTCAAGAACTCGGCAGCGTTGGAGGTATGCGCCCTGCCGTTCAACAGGCCAGCCCGCGCCAACGCCAACGTCCCGCCGCAAATGCCCGCCAGAGTCGCGCCGCGTTGAGACTGCTCGTTGAGCAACGCGCGGATATCCGGCGCCCGTTCGGTTTCCCACAGGGTGCCGCCGACCACCACCAGCACCTCGGGGCGCCAATCCGCCAGTTCGGCCACGCTTTTTTCAACCTCGACCGTCAGCCCGCCCTGTGAGCGAAGCGTTCCGGCCTGCGGCGCAAAAAACGCCACCTCCAGCCCATAAAACGGGCCGCCAACGCCGGCAATCAGCGCGTATTCCCAATCGGCGAAACCGGGTGTGAGTACGATCGCCACTTTTTTAGCCACGGATGAATCTCCTTGAGTCATTGCTTGTTCGCAGGAACAAAGTCGCGCTATCAGCTTAGAAAGCGTTGTGGTTTCTGACCAGGGGTAAATCGTGCTAACTGCCTAAGGCACAAACAAAAACGCGCAGCTCGGGGCTGCGCGTTTTGCGGTATCGCGAGGCTTACGCCGCGGCGGTAACCGGTACTTCAGCACGTTTCAGCAGGGCATAAGCTACGCCCGCCAGCAGCGTACCGGCGGCGATCGCCACCAGGTACAGCAACACCGGCGAAATCGCGCCCGGGATCAGCAGCACGAACAGCCCGCCGTGCGGTGCCATCAGTTTGGCGCCGAAGGCCATCGACAGCGCGCCGGTCAGCGCCCCGCCGGCGATGCAGCACGGCAACACGCGCATCGGGTCGCGGGCGGCGAACGGAATCGCCCCTTCGGTGATGAAGCACAGCCCCAGCACCAACGCCGCCTTGCCGCCTTCCTGTTCGGATTTCGGGAACTTGCGGCGCGCCAGCAGTGTCGCCAGACCCATCGCCAGCGGTGGCACCATGCCCGCCGCCATGATCGCCGCCATCGGCGCATACACCGAAGAGCTGAGCAGCGCCACGCCAAACGCGTAGGCCGCTTTGTTCACCGGGCCGCCCATGTCGGTACACATCATGCCGCCGAGGATTGCCCCCAGCAGTACGGCGTTGGCGGTGCCCAGCGATTGCAGCCAATGGGTCAGACCTTCCATGATTTTCGCCACCGGCGTGCCGACCACGTAAATCATGATGAGGCCGGTGATCAGGCTGGCGACCAGCGGAATGATCAAGATGGGCTTCAGCGCTTCCATACTTTGCGGCAGGCGCAGCTTGCTGCTGATCGCCTTGGCGACATAACCCGCCAGGAAGCCGGCGATGATGCCGCCGAGGAACCCGGCGCCGGTGCTCACCGCCAGCATGCCGCCGATCAGGCCCGGCGTCAGGCCCGGACGATCCGCGATGGAGAAGGCGATAAAACCGGCCAACACCGGCACCATCAGCGCAAAGGCGGAGCCGCCGCCGATCTGCATCAGCGCCGCCGCCAACGTGCCTTTGACTTCAAACGCCTTGATGCCGAACACGAACGACAGCGCGATGCACAGACCGCCGGCCACCACCATCGGCAGCATGTAGGACACGCCGGTCAGCAGGTGGCGATACGGGCCGCTGCCCTCTTTCTTTTTCGCCGCCGGCGCCGCGCTACCGCGCTGCTGCGGCTGGAACACCTCCGCCTCGGCCTGCGCCTTGTCCAGTTCCTGCGCGGTTTTCTTCAGCGCCAGACCCGTGGAAGTACGATACATCGGCTTACCGGCAAACTTGTCCAGATCCACTTCGATGTCCGCCGCGACGATCACCAGATCCGCCGCCGCCACTTCTTCCGGGGTGATGGCGTTGCCGGCGCCGACGGAACCGCGCGTTTCCACCTTCACCCACCAGCCGCGTTTCTTGGCTTCGCTTTCAATGGCTTCGGCCGCCATAAAGGTATGCGCCACGCCGGTTGGGCAAGCGGTGATCGCCACGATGCGTTTTTGCCCATTGGCTTTCACCGGTGCCGCCGCCTGCGGCACCTGATAGGTTTCAGCTTCGGCCTGGGCACGCGCCAGAAAAGCGTCCGGTTCCCGCACCGCCTGTTCGACATCGCCCACATACACCAATTTGCCGTTCAGCCCGGCGTCAGCAGGAGCAGCCTGCCCCGCCACCACCACCAGTTCGGCGTCCTGCAGTGACTCGACCAGCGTCAGGCCAGTTTTGGCCGCGGCGGCCTCCAGCATGCGTTTCGCCAGGTGGCCACGGGCCTGCCCCAGCGAACTGTCTACCATCAGCAGCGTTTTCATTCTGCCTCCTGCTATTGATTGAAAGGTTTCAGATCGACGCGCGCCATCATCGCGGCCAACTGGGGACGATCGGTCACGCCGACGTTGCTTTGGCTGACCGCCAGCGCCGCTACCGCCGTGGCCAGACGCAGAGTGTGTTCGCTGGATTCGCGCATCAGCAGGCCGTAAATCAGGCCACCGACCATCGAATCGCCGGCGCCCACGGTGCTGACCACCTCACAGGACGGCGGTTTGGCGATCCAGGCGCCGGAGGCGTTAACCCACAGCGCGCCTTCCGCGCCGAGGGAGATGACCACGTGGGCGATGCCCTGTTCACGCAGCGCATGCGCGGCCTCGACCACGTCCGCCAGCGTCGGCAGCGGGCGACCGGCCCAGATTTCCAGCTCGCGGCGGTTCGGCTTCACCAGCCACGGCGAGGCCTTCAGCCCGGCGACCAGCGCTTCGCGGCTGCTGTCGAAAATGATGCACGGGCACTTGGCGCGCAGCTGGGTCATCCAGTCGGTAAAGGCGTCGGGATCGACACCGGCCGGCAGACTGCCGCTCACCGCCACCATGTCGAACTGGCCCAGCCAGCTCAGCGAGTCGCTGACGAAGCGATCCCAGTCCTGTGATGTCACTTCAAAGCCGGAGAAGTTGAAATCGGTCACCTCGCCGTCTTTTTCCGTCAGCTTGACGTTGATGCGGGTGCGGCCCGGCACCACCTGAAAGCGATTGGCGATCCCCAGATCGCTGAACAGCAGTTGGAAACCGTCCTGATTGTCTTTGCCCAGGAAGCCGCCGACGGTGACGTCGATGCCTAAATCCTTCAACACTTTGGCGACGTTAATGCCCTTACCGGCGGCGTGCAGGCCGGCGGTTTTTACCCGGTTGACTTCCCCGCGCTCGATCTGCGGGCAGAAACCCACCAGATCGTACGCCGGGTTCAGGGTGATTGTTGCTACTCTTCTGCTCATGCTGCGCCCTCGCCCAGTCCTTCATTAATCGCTTCGCCAATCGCCTTCAGCGCGGCTTCAGCATCTTCTCCATTGGCGGTAAAGCGCAGGTGATGCCCTTTCTTCACGCCCAACGCCACCACCTTCATCAGGCTGCGCCCGTTGGCCGGCTTGCCGCTGCCGTCCAGGTTGGTGACGGTGATGTCACTGTTGAAACTTTTGATCACGTTGACCAGCGCCGTGCCCGGCCGCGCGTGCAGGCCATGCTCGTTGCGGATCACGAATTCGGCGCTCAGCACGCTGCTCTCTTCCGCCACGTCGCTGGTCAACAGCGCCAGCACCCCGGCGGCATCCGCCTTCAGCAAGCGTTCAGCTTTGTTGGCCAGCAGCAGATCGCTGAGGTAGTTGAGCACCGCCAGCGGCTGCGCGTCGGCGACCGACACCGTCAGCAGCAGCGCCACCGGCTCGCCATCTTCCACGAAAGCCTGCGCCGGGCGGCTGACGGTGGCCGCGCTGGCCAGGTTGCCTTCAACGCTGTCGCTCAGCCAAATGCCCTGCCCCAGATTCAGCGGCCTGCGGGTGATGACATCGCTGACGAACTGCGCGTTGACCGCCCCGATTTTTTGCAGACGGCCGGCGTTCAGCGCCTGCAGCGTCATCAGGCTGTCGGCCGCGACGTCGAGCGCAATCAGCGAAACGTCGAACTGGAATTCAGCGCTCTGCCGTTCGCCCATCAACAGGCTGCGCAGCTCTTCCGCGGAGGTGGTTTTCGCCAGCCGCTCCGCCACGCTGTCATCGCTCAGCACGTGGGTGAGCTGACGCAGCAGCGCCAAATGCTCGTCGGAACGGGCGGCAATACCGATCGCCACATAGGCGGTCTGGCCTTCCCCCCACGCGATGCCCTGCGGGAACTGGAACACCTGCACGCCGGTTTTCAACACCAGATCGCGGGTATCGGTGGTGCCGTGCGGAATGGCGATGCCGTTACCCAGGTAGGTGGACGTCTGCAGTTCGCGCTGCAGCATGCCGTCCACGTAACCGGCGCTGACGCAGCCGGCTTCGGTCAGCGCGGCGGCCACCTGACGGATGGCCCCCTGCTTATCGGCGGCAGCGGCGCCCAGATGAATGTCTTGCGGTGACAACTGGAACATGATTCTCCTCTCCTGCTGAATTGAATCGTTTCAGCTTTATTGAGAAAAAGGAGCGTTACCCGCTGCCCACAAGCGGTCGGATAACGCTGAAACGTTTCAAGGAGTGTGTAAGCAGCGCAAGATGAAAGCAAGCTTTCTCCCTTTCGCCATTGCAGATTTTTGAGCTTACGCACACTTTCATCGGCGCATTGGTCAGCGCCGGGGCAAAATGACATACTGTGCTGAAACTTTGCTGACGGAGAAAAGCATGAACGTAGTGACGGGCGTCGGGGTGATCATCGTCAACCCACAAGGTGAGATTTTGTTGGGCAAACGCTGCGGCTCCCACGCGCCCTTTTGGTCGATCCCCGGCGGACATCTGGATGCCGGTGAAACCTTCGAGCAGTGCGCCCAGCGCGAAATCGCCGAAGAAACCGGGTTGATCATCGATCCGCCGCGCTTCGTTGGCGTCAGCAACAATCTGCAAACCTGGCACGCCGAAGGCAAACACACCGTGTCTATCTGCCTGCAGGTGGATCACCCCGGCGGCGAAGCCGAGCTGAAAGAACCCGAAAAATGCGCCGAATGGCGTTGGTGCGCGCCAGACTCTCTACCGGAACCCCATTTCGAAGCCAGCCGCACAGCGATCCGCCTGTGGCTGAGCGGCCAAGCCTATCTGCCCACGGCCTGACCCATCGCGAGCGCGTGCTGCGCCGCCCCACCGCTATATAAATTAGAATATAACGCTATTTTTTGCGATATAAACCATTTTTTTGACTACGGATAACCCCATGGGGTTAACCCTCTTCTATTATTACCCCTGCAATCGACGTGGCATTCTGACCTTCGGTCGGTGGCCTTTTGGCAAGATTTTATTTTAAATTCATAATTATAAGCGGGTTTACCATGAGCAAAAAACTGACTGGCTTTGAAAAAAAGCGCCGGTGGGGATGGTTATGGCTTTTGCTGCTGGGGATTATCCTCGGCGCGGCGCTGTTGGCCGGGACTGCCACCGTATTCCATAAAACCAGCGATACCGCCTTCTGCGTTTCCTGCCACACCATGCAACAACCGCTGGCCGAATATCAGGGCAGCGTCCACTTCCAAAACACCAAGGGCATCCGCGCCGAGTGCGCCGACTGCCACGTCCCCCATCAGCCGATCGATTACCTGTGGACCAAGATCCGCGCGGTAAAAGACATCTACGGCGAGATGGTCGGCACCATCGATACGCCGGAAAAATACGAAGCGCACAAGCTGGCGATGGCGCAGTCGGTCTGGAAGACGCTGAAAGAAAACGATTCGGCCACCTGCCGTTCCTGCCACAGCTACGACGCCATGGACATCACCGCCCAGCGCCCTGAGGCGCGCCTGCAGCACCCGGTGGCGATCAAACAGGGCGAAACCTGCATCGACTGCCATAAAGGCGTGGCCCACATTCTGCCTGACATGAGCGGCGAAACCCAGGCCGGTGCCGCCGAGCTGGCCAAGGCCGCGGCGCTGACCGCACCGGGCGCCACCACCCTCTACACCATCGCCACCGAACCGTTCTTCCTCGGCGCGGACGACAGCCATAACGCCGGCAACCTGATGCCGTCCACCGAAGTGCAGGTGGTGAAACAGGAGGGCGACAAGGTGCAGGCCACCGTGAGCGGCTGGCAGCAAGACGGCGTCAGCGAAGTGTTCTACGCGGCGCAGGGCAAACGCATCCTCAGCGTGCTGTTGGGCGAAGACGCGCGCAAACAGCTGAAGACCGCGTCCACCCAGACCGATGCGGAAACCGGTCTGGTCTGGCATCAGGTCTCTTTGCAAGTGTGGTTGCCGCGTAAACAGTTGATCGACGACCAGCAAAAAATCTGGCGTTACGCCGCGGACATGATGTCGGCCAACTGTACCGGCTGCCACGGGCTGACCGCGCTCGATCGCTTCAACGCCAACCAATGGATCGGCGTCATCAAAGGCATGGCGCCGCGCACCTCGCTGACGCAGGAACAGCTGCGCGTGCTGACACAATACGTACAAAAACACGCCAGCGACATGCCAACTGCCGCACCGGCCAAGCTTTAAGGGAGAAGCGCAATGAGCAACCAACAACCGTTAACAATGAGCCGCCGCCGCTTCCTGACCGGTGCCGCCGCGCTGGCCACCGCCCCGCTGCTGGCAGGCTTATGGCCCAAAGCGGCGCTGGCGCAGGCCATCAGCGAAGCGCTGCCGCAGTTCATCGTCTTGCGTCAGGCGCAAAAAGGCATCCTGACCGGCGCCCACTGGGGCGCGTTTGAGGCCATCGTGCAGGACGGCAAGATGGTCGGCGTGCAGCCGGTGCAGGACGATCCGTATCCCAATGAGCTGATCACCATGGCGCCTTATCAGGTGCACGCCGAGAACCGCATCAAATACCCGATGGTACGTAAAAGCTGGCTGGAAGGCGGCCCCGGCAGCCGCACCGAGCTGCGCGGCCGTGACGAGTGGGTGCGCGTCAGCTGGGACAAAGCGACCGAGCTGGTGTGCAATGAGATCACCCGCCTGCAAAAAGATCACGGGCCGCAGTCGATCTACGCCGGTTCCTACGGCTGGAAAAGCGTCGGCATGCTGCACAACAGCCGCACGCTGCTGCAGCGCCTGATGAACCTGACCGGCGGTTTCCTCGGCTACGCCGGCGACTACTCCACCGGCGCGGCGCAGGTGATCATGTCGCACGTGGTCGGCTCGATGGAGGTCTACGAACAGCAGACCGCCTGGCCGAACGTGATCGAGAACAGCGAACTGGTGATCCTGTGGGGCTGCAACCCGATGGTCACGCTGAAAAACAGCTGGAACGTGCCGGATCACGTCGGCCAGACCGGCTTCGAGGCGCTGAAGAAGAAAGGCACCCGGGTGATCAGCATCGATCCGGTGCACAGCGACAGCGCCAAGTTCGTCAATGCGCAGTGGATCGCCCCGCGTCCTTATACCGACGGCGCCATGCTGATCGGCATCGCCCACACGCTGCTGACCGAGAAGCTGCATAACCCGGACTTCCTGAAAACCTACACCGTCGGCTTCGACAAGTTCCAGGCCTACCTGCTGGGCGAGAGCGACGGCGTGGCGAAAACCGCCGAATGGGCGGCCGACATCAGCGGCGTCGATGCCGACACGCTGCGCGGTCTGGCGCGCGAGATGGCGAAGCATCGCACCATGATCATGGGCGGCTGGGGCATTCAGCGCCAGCACCACGGCGAACAGCAGCACTGGCTGCTGGTGACGGTGGCGGCGATGCTCGGCCAGATCGGCCTGCCGGGCGGCGGCTTCGGCTTCAGCTACCACTATTCCTCCGGCGGCAGCCCGACCGCCAAAGGCGGCATCATCGCCGGCATCTCCGCCGGCAACGCGCCGAAGAACTCCCCGGCGCCGATCCCGGTGGCGCGCATCGCCGAATGCCTGAGCAACCCGGGCAAAACCATCGACTTCAACGGTGCCAAGGTCACCTACCCTGAGGTGAAAATGGTGTATGTGGCGGGCGGCAACACCTTCCACCAGCATCAGGACACCAATAACCTGGTCAAAGCCTGGCAGCGGCCGGACACCATCGTGGTCAACGAGCCTTACTGGACCGCCACCGCCAAGCATGCCGACATCGTGCTGCCGGCCACCACCAGCTACGAGCGCAACGATCTGGAGATGGGGGGTGACTATTCGCAGCTCTATGTGTTCCCGATGCATCAATGCGTGCCGCCGCAGCACGAATCGCGCAGTGACTTCGACATCTTCTCGGCGATGGCGGCCAGGCTGGGCGTGCAGGAGGCCTTTACCGAGGGCAAGGATGAAACCCAGTGGCTGAAAGGCATGTATGACGACATGAAAAACCAGGCGCGCGCCGCGCGGGTGGCGCTGCCGCCGTTCGACATGTTCTGGCAATCCAATAACTACGTGCGTTTCCCGGTGCCCGAGGCCAATAAGCAGTGGGTGCGCTTCGCCGATTATCGTGACAACCCGCTGCTGAACCCGCTGGGCACGCCGTCGGGCAAGATCGAGATCTACTCCGACGCGATCGCCAAAATGCATTATGCGGATTGCCCCGGCATCCCGACCTGGATGCCGCCGCACGAGTGGTATCGCGGGCCGGAAGCGGCCAAGTATCCGCTGTCGCTCAATACCGCGCACCCGACCAACCGGCTGCACTCTCAGCTCGACAACACGCCGCTGCGCGAGAAATACGCGGTAGCGGATCGTGAAGCGATCCTGATCCACCCGCAGGACGCGCAGCCGCGCGGCATCAGTGGCGGCGATCTGGTACGGGCGTACAACGATCGCGGCCAGATCCTGGTGGGCGCGGTGGTCAGCGAAGACGTGCGGCCCGGCGTGGTGCGCATCAGCGAAGGCGCCTGGTTCGATCCGGCCGATCCGGCGCAGCCCGGCTCGCTGTGCAAGAACGGTAACGTCAACTGCCTGACCTTCGACATCGGCTCTTCCAGCCTGGCGCAGGGCAACTGCGGGCAGATGGCGCAGCTGCAGATCGAGAAATATCAGGGGCCGGCGCTGAAAAATACCGCGCACGCGGTGCCGCAAGGCGCCTGATTTACCGGCAAGCAAGGGGGCGCAACGCGCCCCTTTTTCTCGTCGCCGCGCGACATATCCGTTTACCCTTCGCCGCAAAGGAGCGGTTTGCGTTTCATTTCAACGGGCGTATGATGCGCGCGACCCTTCCTTTTTCGACGAATTCTCAACCACCATGCCGACTTCATCCGCAGTAACGCGACGCGCGCCCGATCTCACTTCGCTGGCCTTTTTGGCGGTGGCGTTTCTTACCGGCATCGCCGGCGCCCTGCAAACCCCGACGCTGAGCCTGTTTCTGGAAACCGAGGTCAAGGTGCGGCCGGCGCTGGTCGGGCTGTTCTTTACCGGCAGCGCGGTGATCGGCATTCTGGTCAGCCAGTTTCTCGCCGGCCGCTCGGATAAAAAAGGCGACCGCAAATCACTGATTTTTCTCTGTTGCATGCTGGGTGCGCTGGGGTTCACGCTGTTCGCCTGGAGCCGCAACTATTACCTGCTGCTGCTCGTCGGCGTACTGCTCACCAGCTTCGGTTCCACCGCTAACCCGCAAATGTTCGCTCTGGCGCGCGAACACGCCGATCGCACCGGCCGCGAGGCGGTCATGTTCACCTCCATCATGCGCGCCCAGGTCTCGCTCGCCTGGGTCATTGGCCCGCCGATCGCCTTCGCGCTGGCGCTGGGCTTCGGCTTCAAGGCCATGTATCTGGCGGGCGCGGCGGCCTTTGTGCTGTGCGGCCTGCTGGTGTGGAAACGGCTGCCTTCCATGCCGAAAACTGCCGCGGCGAGTGCGCCCCTGGCCGCACCGCGCCAGCATCGCCGCGATGCGCTACTGCTGTTTGGCGCCAGCACTTTGATGTGGACCGCCAACAGCATGTACCTGATCAACATGCCGCTGTATATGGTGCACGAACTGCGGCTGCCGGAGCGGCTGGTCGGCGTGCTGATGGGCACCGCCGCCGGGCTGGAAATCCCGATCATGCTGATCGCCGGTCTGGTGGCGAAACGCTGCGGCAAGCGTTGTTTGATGCTAGGTGCTGCCGTCGCCGGCGTATTATTCTATTGCAGCCTGCTGTTTATCACCGGCAGTGTCCAACTCATCGCCCTGCAGCTGCTGAATGCGGCGTTTATCGGCGTGTTGGCGGGGATCGGCATGCTCTACTTCCAGGATTTGATGCCCGGCCAGGCCGGCACGGCCACCACGCTGTTCACCAACACCATTCGGGTCGGCTGGGTCATTGCCGGCGCCATCGCCGGTGCGGTGGCGGAAATCTGGAACTACCATGCGGTATTTTACGCCGCGCTGGCGATGGCGGCAGGTGCGACGCTGTGTCTGTGGAAGCTGAGGGAAGTTTAGGGCGCGGTGTCCGCTTCCAGCCTGGCGAGGTAGATCAGCGCCTGATCGCGGTGATCGTGGCACATATCGCGGCTCGGCTGCAGGCTGCCGCACACTTTCGGCCGCAGCGGCGAATGAAACAGGCCGCAGCGCAGCTGTTCATCCAGATGAATGCAGCGGGTATTGGCGGGCTTGCCGTTCGGCATGCCGGGGATCGGGCTGGATATTGACGGCGCGATACAGCAGGCGCCGCAGTCGCTGCGACAGTCCATCAGCGCTACTCCTGGTGGGCTGGGGAAAAGAAGCGCGACAATAGCAGCCGCGCGCGGTGGCCGCCAGCAGAATCCCTGCGCCTTGGCGATCTTTACACTCGTCCCGCAACCGTCTTACCCCGCCTGATTCGCCGCCTGGCGAGTAAACGCCCAAAAAGCCGCAATTTAAAGACAAAAACGCGTGAAACGTGCAATCCCCCCGCTTTACATGCGCCATGCACCCATGTACCATTGAGCTAGTACAAAAGAACTTCTTCCATCAGGAGCACGCATGTCTACGGACACCATCCAGAAGCTAGCCCGCCCTTCCGTCCTCGGCGGCGCGATGATCATTGCCGGAACCGCCGTTGGCGCCGGCATGTTTTCCATTCCGATCGTCACTTCCGGTGTCTGGTTCAGCGGCTCCGTCGCGCTGCTGGTGTATACCTGGGCCTGCATGTTGCTTTCCGGCCTGATGATCCTCGAAGCCACGCTGCACTACCCGAGCGGCGCCAGCTTCAACACCATGGTCAAGGATCTGCTGGGTAAGGGCTGGAACGCCGTGAACGGCCTGTCGGTGGCGTTCGTACTCTACATCCTGACCTACGCCTATATCTCCGCCGGCGGCTCGATTATCGCGCATACGCTGGAGGGCATCGTCGGCGTCGGCCAGACCACCGCCGGCCTGGTCTTCGCGCTGGTCGTGGCGTTTATCGTCTGGCTCTCCACCCGCGCGGTCGACCGCCTGAGCACCATTCTGATCGGCGGCATGGTGATCACCTTCGTGATGTCGGTGGGCGACATGTTCACCCACGTGCAGCCTGCGGTGCTGTTCAATACCGGCGATAGCCAGGCCAGCTATCTGCCTTACGCCCTGGCGGCGTTGCCTTACCTGCTGACCTCGTTCGGCTACCACGGCAACATTCCCGGGCTGGTGAAGTACTACCACAAGGACAGCGGCTCCGTGGTGCGCAGCCTGGTGTACGGCACCCTGCTGGCATTGGCTATCTACATCCTGTGGCAGTATGTGATTCAGGGCAATATCGCGCGCGACGCCTTTAAGCAGGTGATCGCCGAAGGCGGCAATATCGGCAGCCTGCTCAAGCAAATGGGCAACGTCTCCAGCAGCCAGACCGTCAGCCAACTGTTGAACGCCTTCTCTTATATGGCGCTGGCCAGCTCGTTCCTCGGCGTGTCGCTGGGCCTGTTCGACTACCTGGCAGACTTCTGCAAGTTCAAGGATGACGCCGTCGGGCGCAGCAAGACCGCGCTGGTGACCTTTGTGCCGCCGACCCTGGCCGCGCTGCTGTTCCCGAACGGTTTTCTGTACGCCATCGGCTTTGCCGGGCTGGCGGCCACCATCTGGGCGGTGATCGTGCCGGCGCTGATGGCGCGCGCCAGCCGCCGCCGCTATCCGCAGGCGGGTTACCGCGCACCGGGCGGTAACGGCGTGATCCTGTTCGTCATCCTGTTCGGCTTGATCAACGCCGCCGCGCATATTCTGTCGCTTTTCGGCCTGCTGCCGGTCTTCCACTAATCCCCGACGGGAGGGCGGCCGCCCTCCCTTTCCCGCACTGTTTTTGCGCCGGGCTATTGCCTGAAATCGGTGGCGCGAGTACCTTGTCGCAACTTCTCTAATACTCTTCATTGCGGATGAATTGAAATGGCAAGAGCTAACGAAATTAAACGCGGCATGGCGATCAGCTACAACGGCAAGCTGCTGCTGGTAAAAGATATCGACGTGCAGAGCCCGAGCGCCCGCGGCGCCAGCACCCTGTACAAAATGCGCTTCTCCGACGTGCGCACCGGCCTGAAAGTGGAAGAACGCTTCAAGGGCGACGATATCCTGGACACCATTTCCCTGTCGCGCCGCAAGGTGAACTTCTCCTATATCGACGGCGAAGAATACGTGTTTATGGATGACGAAGATTACACGCCGTACATCTTCAAGAAAGACCAGATCGAAGACGAGCTGCTGTTCATTCCGGAAGGCGGCCTGCCGGGCATGCAGGTGCTGACGCTGGATGGCCAGGTGCTGGCGCTGGAGCTGCCCCAGACCGTAGATATGGAAATCGTCGAGACCGCGCCGGGCATCAAAGGCGCCTCCGCCAGCGCCCGCAACAAACCGGCCACCATGGCGACCGGTCTGGTGATCCACGTGCCGGAATACCTCAGCGCCGGCGACAAAATTCGCATTCATATCGCCGAACGCCGCTACATGAGCCGCGCCGACTAGTCGGTGCCAACGGGGCCGAGTCTTGGCCCCGTTTCATTTTCCGCTACGGCAACTCCGGGAAAAAACGCCGCTTGAGCGCCAGCTCGACGCCGCGCAACTCCGCCAGCCCTTTCAACCGCCCGATGGCCGAATAGCCCGGATTGGTTTTCTTTTTCAAATCGTCCAGCATCTGATGCCCATGATCGGGGCGCATCGGGATCGGCCGCCGATCGCCGGCCCGTTGCCGACGCAGCTCTTCGGTCAGGATCGCTTCGATCACCGCCACCATGTCCACATCGCCCTGCAGGTGCGCCCCCTCGTGGAAGCTTTTCGGGTTCTCCTCACGGTAGGTGGCGCGCAGGTGGGTGAAGTGAATGCGATCGCCGAAGGTTTCAATCATCCGCACCAGATCGTTGTCGGCGCGCACGCCGTAGGAACCGGTGCACAGGGTGAAACCGTTATGAAGGCTGTCGACGGTCTGCTTCAGCCACTGCATGTCTTCAATCGTGGAGACGATGCGCGGCAGGCCGAGGATCGGCCGCGGCGGATCGTCCGGGTGCACCGCCAGCCGGATGCCGGCCTCTTCCGCCACCGGCACGATGGCGCGCAGAAAGACCGCCATGTTTTCGCGCAATTGCGCCTTGTCGATGCCGTCGTATTCCGCCAGGCGGCGGCGGAACTGATCCAGCGTATAGCCTTCTTCCGCTCCCGGCAGGCCGGCGATGATATTGCCGGTCAGCGTGGCTTTCTCCTCCTCGCTCATGGCGGCGAAATAGGCTGCCGCCTGACTGCGCTCTTGCGGCGTATAGTCCGCCTCGGCGCCGACGCGCTGCAGGATATGCAGCTCGAACGCGGCGAAGGCGATCTGATCGAAACGCAGCGCTTTGGCGCCGTCTGGCAGCGAATAGGCCAGATCGGTGCGCGTCCAGTCGAGGATCGGCATGAAGTTATAGCAGACGGTATCGATGCCGCAGGCCGCCAGGTTGCGCAGCGTCTGCTGGTAATGGGCGATATGCCGCTGCCAGTCACCGCTGTGAGTTTTGATTTCCTCATGCACCGGCACACTCTCCACCACCGACCACACCAGTCCTTTTTCCGCCAGTAACGTCTGGCGCGCGCGGATCTCATCAATCGGCCAGACTTCGCCGTTCGCGATATGATGCAGCGCCGTCACGACTCCGGTCGCCCCGGCCTGACGCACATCATCCAAAGAGACCGGATCGTTCGGGCCATACCAACGCCATGTTTGTTCCATGTTTTGTCCTTATGCCTGTCTCGCATCGCGATGCTGTTATACCAGTTTAACGTAGATGTCAGTTACCTTTAAAGTACTCTTTCGCAACGCGCTGTCAAAAGTGAACCGCGCATTGGTTGATCCACTTCACGATTTTGGCTTATTTTGGACTGACCAATTCCTTTAACCTGTCGACAGACCTACACTGGTCGCAGTTTTTTATCGCCGGCGCCACCCTGCCCATACGGCGGCAAACTGGTCCGCTAACTTGATGCAAGTGGCCCGCCAGCTGTCCTACACGCTTTGGAGATGAGATGAAAACGATCGCCAACACCCCGCTACCGGGCACCGTCCGGCAACCGAACTATGATCGCCGTGCCCTGCGCAGCCGTATCGTGCACCTGGGTTTCGGCGCGTTTCACCGCGCACATCAGGCGCTGCTGACGGATCGGGTATTGAACGCCCAGGGCGGCGACTGGGGCATTTGCGAAATCAGCCTGTCTGGCGGCGTGCCGCTGTTTGAGGCGCTGCGGCAGCAGGATCATCTGTACAGCGTGCTGGAGAAAGGCGCGGACGGCCATCAGGCCATTGTGATCGGCGCGGTGCATGAAAGCCTGCACCGCAAGCTGGAGGGCATCGCCGCAGTGCTGGAGAAGCTGGCAGAGCCGCAGGTGGCAATCGTCTCGATGACCATCACCGAAAAAGGCTACTGCATCGAGCCCGGCAACGGGCAACTGGATTGGCAGCATCCGGGGATCGTCGCCGATCTGGCGGCGCCGCATCAGCCGCAGACCGTGCCCGGCATTGTGGTAGAGGCGCTGCGGCTGCGGCGCGAACGCGGCCTGCCCGCCTTTTCCCTGCTCTCCTGCGACAATATTCCGGAGAACGGCCACGTGCTGCGCCGGGCGGTGCTCGATCTAGCGCAGGCGCGGGATCCGTCGCTCGCCGATTGGATCGCCGCCGCCGCCACCTTCCCCTGCACCATGGTGGACCGCATCGTGCCGGCCGCCACGCCGACTACGCTGGATGAGATCGCCGCCGCGCTGGGCGGCGTGCGCGACGAATGCGCTATCGCCTGCGAGCCCTTCATTCAATGGGTGGTGGAAGACAACTTCGTCGACGGACGCCCGACGTGGGAGCTGGCCGGCGCCCAGTTGGTCAGCGATGTACTGCCGTTTGAACACATGAAGCTGCGCATGCTGAACGGCAGCCACTCGTTCCTGGCTTATCTCGGCTACCTGGGCGGCTACCGCTATATCAACGAGTGCATGGCGGATGAGCACTACCGCCGCGCCGCCCTGCGATTGATGCTGGACGAACAGGCCCCGACGCTGAGCGTCACCGGCATCAGTCTGGCCGACTACGCCGCACAGCTTATCGCGCGCTTCAGCAATCCGGCGCTGCAACACCTCACCTGGCAGATCGCCATGGACGGTTCGCAGAAGCTACCGCAGCGTCTGCTGGACGCCGTGCGCTGGCATCTGCGGCACGGCGGCGACTATAGCGGGCTGGCGCTGGGCGTGGCGGGCTGGATGCGTTACATCGGCGGCGTCGATGACGCCGGACAGCCGATCGACATTCGCGATCCGCTGGCAGATGTGCTGCAACAGACTGTCGCCGCCACGCCGGACGATCGGCGGCGCGTAACGGCGCTGCTGGCGCTCAAACCGGTGTTCGGCGAAGCGCTGGCGACGCATGGGGGGTTTACCGACGCAGTGACGCAAGCCTATTTGTCACTGCGCGATCGCGGTGCGCGTGAAACGGTGAAGGAGTGGGTGAAGCGGTGAAGTGCCTGCAGGCTGAGAATAACCATGCCGACGTAACGTTACGCCGGCATGGCGGAACGACTTAACGATAAACGACCGTCATAACAGCAAGTTTCTTCTGTTGGTCTACCCACTTCATTTCGGTTGTGCCAAGATTCAGCGGAAGTTCTTTGCGTGTAGTATCAAAACCTGACAACGCTTGCTGGGCCTGATAATGCTGGCCGTTGCGGTAACATTGCGTATTCGCCTTAGAATCTGCAATCTTGACCGTGCAAGGACTTTCAACGATAGAGCCGACGAAGCGAATTACCCCGCCGGCCACTCCTGCCTGACTCACTGCCGTCCATGAAAACAACATTCCTACGATCAAAAATAACCGAAAGGTATTCATGGCAACCTCATTTTTAGTTAAGCCAATTTAACCATAGAGGATCTTGTTAGGAATAATCGCAAGGAAAGGGACAGGATTTGATCGTTAATCGCGTCATTAACAATGTAAAAACAAGCTACTAACAAAAGTTAACCGTATCTAATACAGGGTTTTATCTAAGAATTTTCTTGCAAAGAAAGGTGGATTTTATCGGTTGAAAAGCGCAGGGTGACGTGCAAAATTTGCGAGATAGAGCACAAATTAAATCGCGGTCGTTTCACCGATACGGCTGCGTAACTCATTTATTAAGCAGGTTAATTTTTGCGCCAGGAATGATTAATGACCAAAACCAATTTGATTACCGGTTTCCTCGGCAGCGGTAAAACCACCACTATCCGCCATTTGCTGGCTCATAAACCCGAACATGAACGCTGGGCGGTATTGGTCAATGAATTCGGCGAGATCGGCATCGACGGCGCGCTGCTGGCGGACAGCGGCGCGGTGCTCAAAGAGATCCCCGGCGGTTGCATGTGCTGCGTCAACGGCCTGCCGATGCAGGTGGGCTTGAATATGCTGTTGCAACAGGCCAAACCGGACCGGCTGCTGATCGAGCCGACCGGGCTAGGACACCCGAAGCAAATCCTGTCACTGCTGACCCAGGAGAGCTATGCCGGCTGGATCGATCTGCAGGCCACGCTGTGCCTGCTGGATGCCCGCCAGCTTAGCCAACCCCGCTACCGCGACAACGAAAATTTCCGCGATCAGCTGGCCGCGGCCGACGTTATTCTGGCCAGCAAAAACGACACCTATCAACCGCAAGACAGACTGGCGCTGGAAGCCTGGAGGGCGCAAGATTCGCTGCAGCGGCCCTGCTACGCCATCGCGCAAGGCGAAGCAGATGTCGCGCTGTTGTCACTTCCTCGCACAAATCGTACAGAATTGCCGGACGCGCAGCATCATCATGGTCAGGCGAAAAAGCAGGGGCTGGCGGCGCTGCGGCTGCCGGAACACGCCCGTTGGCGGCGAGCGCTGAACGAAGGGCAAGGCTTCACCAGCTGCGGCTGGATTTTTGACGGCGACACCCGGTTCGATACCGTCGGTTTCATGGAGTGGGTGCGGCTGGCGCCGGTCGAACGAATCAAAGGCGTGGTGCGCATCCCCGAAGGCACATTGCTGATCAATCGCCAGGGGCAGGATCTCAACATCGAAACCCGCCCGCTCGCACCGCTCGACAGCCGAATTGAACTGATCCACAGCGAAAATGCCGATTGGAACGCCCTGCAATCCGCCTTGTTTAAGATTCGTTTAAGTTAAACCCCGTACCGTTGCCCCCCGGTTGTCGCAGGGCAACCGGGTTTTGTTTCGTTTTCATTTTTCCAACAGGTTTATGTCATGACACGCCGCAATTTACCCTTCATTCTCTTCTTCAATTTACTGGGCGTTGCGCTGTTTCTGTCCTGGTTCCTGCCGGCCAATCACGGCGGCTGGTTTACCCTGGATTCGGCGATCTTCTTCTTCTTTAACCGCCATCTGGCCACCGACCCGGCGTTTTTGCACCTGGTCGCCATCACCAACAACCGCGCGTTCGACGCGATCTCGCTGCTCGCCATGGGGCTGCTGTATCTGTACTTTTATCTGAAGCAGGACGCCGCCGGCCGCCGCCGTCTGGTGATCACCGGCGTGGTGATGCTGCTGACCGCCGTGGTGCTGAACCAGCTTGGCCATCTGCTGCCGGTGAAGCATCCGAGCCCCACCCTGACCTTTGACAATATCAATCGCGTCAGCGAACTGACCGGCATCCCCACTAAGGACGCTTCCGGCGACAGCTTCCCCGGCGACCACGGCATGATGCTGATTATTTTTTCCTGCTTTATGCTGCGCTATTTCGGCCGCGGCGCCTTTGCCATCGCCCTGCTGATTACGCTGGTCTTCTCATTGCCACGCGTGATGATTGGCGCCCACTGGTTTACCGATATCGCCGTCGGCTCGCTGTCCGTGGTGCTGGTTGGTGCCAGCTGGGTGCTGATGACGCCTTGCAGCGACTGGATCGTCGATCGGTTGAACCGCCTGTTGCCCGGCAAGCACCGTCCCAGCCAACCATAATATGCATTTATGACTCATACCGGGAGGTGCCCGCCTCCCGGCCTTTCCCCCTTCGCCGAGCGCAAAATGTCGCCACCAGTCGTTAACGCTTTTGCAACCTGATTTCACGCCAGATTCATACATCGGACAATTGGCGTTTTTTATATGAAGATTTACATTATGTTACATCACAAATTCATATAAAAAAGACGGGAAAAAGGCTCGCAATCCCCTATTTGTTCCGGTAATCTCAGATGCGTTTGTGCCTGGTTTAAGTCGAATCAGTATGGAATCCGATAAAAATGTGCGTTCTCGCACGTTTTCAACGGTAACTGGTTGTCGATGCAACAGGTGCGGACTAGGCTCGTTCCGTTTGGCATTTTTCAGGTAGCGACTTTCGTCGTTAAGGACTTCAAGGGAAAACAACAACAATGGTCAAATCTCAACCGTTTCTGAGATATTTTTTGCGGGTAGTCCCTGCAATTGCCGCTGCGGTTATGCTGTCAGCGTGCAGCTCGACTCACACTTCGAACTTGAATAACGCACAAACTGAGATGCGTGCAGTTAATGACAAAGACGGTCTTTTACTGCAAGCCTCTCAGGATGAATTCGAAGCGATGGTCCGCAACGTTGACGTCAAGTCAAAGATTATGGATCAGTACGCGGACTGGAAAGGTGTTCGCTACCGCTTAGGCGGTGACACCAAGCGCGGCATCGATTGCTCGGCGTTTGTACAGCGCACCTTCCGCGAACAGTTCGGTATGGATTTACCGCGTTCTACCTATGAACAGGAAGATCTCGGCAAGAAAATCCAGCGCACCAAGCTGCGCGCCGGCGATTTAGTGCTGTTCCGCGCCGGTTCTACCGGGCGCCATGTCGGTATCTATTTAGGTAACGATCAGTTCGTTCACGCTTCTACCAGCAGTGGCGTCATGATTTCCAAGCTGACCGATAACTATTGGA
Source organism: Serratia bockelmannii (assembly GCF_051803255.1). Classification (NCBI taxonomy): domain Bacteria; kingdom Pseudomonadati; phylum Pseudomonadota; class Gammaproteobacteria; order Enterobacterales; family Yersiniaceae; genus Serratia; species Serratia bockelmannii. The sequence continues at coordinate 3,514,033 of NZ_CP196512.1, forward strand.
ATAAACGTTATCGAGAAGCACGCCGAGTGTTGACCAACGGCTGACGGCGCAACGCCCTGAAGATCCTGAATACCAAACGAGCGATAAGCGCCGCCTACGGGCGGCGTTTTTTTTTGGCTGTCGAATGGGTATCATCAAGATTGATCCCTGCCTTATCGTCACCGTTCCCCACTTAACACTGCCGCACGTCGTTATTTTGATAAACTGTTGGCAGGAAATCGCGCCATCGAGGAAAAACTCGCCTATTATCGTCAGATGACGGCAACGGCGCCCCGGCGTTATTTAAAACGTTTCCGCTTAAAATAGGCGCATTATATTTCTGTCGGCGACGTCGCGTATTTAAACGGCGCCGCCGGTTGGTTCGGGATAAAAAGTCAAAAATGAAAAAAAAGCCGTTTGCACAATCCATTAACTGGCTGTGCGACACCCCTGACGCCCGGTTGCAGAGGACTCGGTTATGGGCTTGAAAAGAGCTTTTGCCCGCAGCGTGTCTCACCGACAGCGCAGCCTGGCTAAAAGCGGTGTCGCTGCCCTGGTATTTTTTACGCTCTTCACTGCGGTCACGCTTTCTTTGATCAACCACCAGCGCACGCAATATCAACACAAGGTCGAAGCGCGTACGCAAAAATTCACGCTGGGTTATATCTCGCACCTGACGGCAGTGATGCAGCAAATGATGCCGCTACTGGACAAGCCTTGCCTCTCCAGCCAGTCGGATATTACCTACCAAGCGGCCTTTACCAGCGGCGTGCGCACCTTCCTGTTGGTAAAAGGCGGCTACGCCTATTGCTCTTCCGCCACCGGTGACATGATGTTGCCGATGAAAAATCTCTACCAGGAAATCGACTGGGATCTGCCTTTGGATCTGAAGCTGCAGCAGGGCACGCCGATCGTACCGAACAAACCGGCGGTGGCGGTTTGGCTGCGGCATCCCGGCGAAAAGGCCACCGGCATCCTCGCTACGCTGGACATCGATCTGATGCCCTATTTACTGTTCACCTCGCATGACGAACAGGCGCCGGGCATCGCCATCGTGATGGGCAACCGCGCCCTGACCACCTTCAGCCCGAACCTGATGCCGGTCGATCAACTGCCGAAAGGCAAGGCGGATACCCTGACGATGCCCAATCTGCCGCTGACCATCCTGTTCTACAACGAGAAACTGACGCCCAATGACATTCGCCTGACGCTGCTGGGCAGCCTGGTGCTGTCACTGATGATTGGCGTGCTCTGCTACTATATGCTGCTGTTGCGGCAAAGCCCGGAGCGCGCGCTGCTGCGCGGCATCAAGCGCAACGAGTTCTTTATCGAATACCAGCCGGTGTTCCATACCGACAGCAACAGCATTGGTGGGCTGGAAGCGCTGATCCGCTGGCAGCATCCGCTCGAGGGCCGCATCCCGCCCGATGTCTTTATCCCCTACGCCGAAAGCAACGGGCTGATCGTGCCGCTTACCCGCCATCTGTTCAGGCTGATCGCCGAAGATGCGCCGCAGCTCGCCAAAGCGCTGCCACGGGGAGGCAAAGTCGGTCTCAATATTTCCCCCGCCCACCTTAGCGCGCCGTCGTTCCATCAGGACGTGTATGAACTACTGACGCAACTGCCGGGCGATTACTTTACGCTGGTGTTTGAAATCACCGAACGCGGCATGGTGGAAGAAGAGAGCGCGCTGGCGGAGTTCGACTGGCTGCACAAACAGGGTATCGAGATCGCGGTGGACGATTTCGGCACCGGGCACAGCGCGTTGATCTATCTTGAGCGCTTCACCATGGATTACCTGAAGATCGATCGCGGCTTCGTCAACACCATCGGCCAGGATACGGTCACCGCGCCGGTGCTGGATGCGGTGATCTCGCTGGCGAAAAAGCTGAAAATGCTGACGGTGGCCGAGGGCGTGGAAACCGCCGAGCAGATGCAGTTCCTGCAAGAACACGGCGTCAACTTCATGCAGGGCTACTACTTCAGCAAGCCGCTGAGCATCGATGATTTCGTCGCTTACTGCAATGCTAATCAGGTCTTTGATTATCAGGAAAAAAATAGTTAATCTTTAGGCAACTTTACCCTGCGCCCACCCGAAGAATGTTATGCCGGGCGCAGGTTGTACCTTATTCCACAGCAGGAGCTTACCGTCCGATGTCCGTGCGCATTTTCGCTGCTCTGGTGCTCTCGGCACTGAGTTTCGGTCTGCAGGCCGAAGCCCTCAACGAAAGCTACGCTTTCGCCCTGCTCGGTGAACCGAAATACGCCACCGACTTCAGCCATTTCGACTACGTCAACCCGGCGGCGCCCAAAGGCGGCGACGTACGGCTGGCGGCCATCGGCACCTACGACAACTTCAACCGTTTCGCTACCCGCGGCGTACCCGGCGAGCGCACGATGGAGCTGTACGATACGCTGTTCACCAACTCCGACGACGAACCCGGCAGCTATTACCCGTTGATTGCCGAATCGGCCCGTTTCCCAGCCGACATGCGCTGGATGGAATTGGATATCAACGCCCGCGCCCGCTTCCAGGACGGCAGCCCGATCACCGCCGCCGACGTGGCCTTTACTTTCAATAAATTCATGACCGAAGGCGTACCGCAGTTTCGCTCCTTTTACAAAGGCGTCACGGTCAAGGCCATTTCCCGGCTGACGGTGCGCATCGAGCTGCCTAAGGCAAATCGCGATCAAATCCTCAGCCTGCTCAGCCTGCGCGTATTGCCGGAAAGCTTCTGGAAAAACCATAAGCTCAACGAACCGCTCAGCACCCCGCCGCTCGCCAGCGGCCCGTACAAAATCGGCGATTACCGCCTCGGCCAGTACATCACCTATCAGCGGGTGCGCGACTACTGGGCCGCCAACCTACCGGTGAATCGCGGCCGCTATAACTTCGACAGCATTCGCTACGATTATTACCTGGACGATAAAGTGGCGCTGGAAGCCTTCAAGGCCGGCGCTTATGATTTCCGCATCGAGCCGTCGCCCAAGAGCTGGGCCACCCAGTATCAGGGCGGTAATTTCGCGCGCAACTACATCATCAAACAGGACGAAACCAATCAGGCGGCACAGAATACCCGCTGGCTGGCGTTTAACCTGCAAAAACCGCTGTTCGCCGATCGTCGGGTACGGGAAGCGATCGGCCTGGCTTTCGACTTCAACTGGATGAACAAAGCGCTGTATTACAACGCCTATCAGCGCGCCGACAGCTATTTCCAAAATACCGCCTACGCCGCCCGCGGCTACCCGGACGCCGCTGAACTGGCCTTGCTGGCGCCGCTCAAAGGCCAGATACCGCCAGAGGTGTTTACCAGCATCTACCAACCGCCCTCCTCCGACGGCAGCGGCAACGATCGGCAAAACCTGCTGAAGGCGACCCAACTGCTGAAAGAAGCCGGTTGGGTGGTCAAAAATCAAAAGTTAGTCAACGCGAAAACCGGCCAGCCGTTCACCTTTGAATTGATGCTGCTGAGCGGCAGCAACTTCCAATATGTGATGCCGTTCCGCCACAACCTGCAGCGGTTGGGCATCGAGATGCAAATCCGCGAGATTGACGCCTCGCAGTACACCCGCCGTCTGCGCGAGCGCGATTTCGACATGATGTCGACGGTGTATATGGCAATGCCGTTCCCCAGCGCCAACTTGCAAATCATTTGGGATTCGCAGTACATCGATTCCAGCTATAACACCCCCGGCGTCAAGGACCCGGCGGTTGACAGCCTGGTCAGGCAAATCGCCGCCCATCAGGGCGATGAAAAAGCCCTGTTGCCGCTCGGCCGCGCGCTGGACCGGGTGCTGACCTGGAACAACTACATGCTGCCGATGTGGTACTCCAACCACGATCGCTATGCCTATTGGGACAAATTCTCCACGCCGTCGATCCGCCCGGCCTATGCGATCGGCTTCGACAACTGGTGGTACGACGTCAACAAGGCGGCGCGCTTACCGGCTCAGCGGCAATAAGGAGTCGGAATGGCGGCCTATCTGATACGCAGACTGTTATTGGTGATCCCCACGCTGTGGGCGATCATCACCATCAACTTTTTTATCGTGCAAATCGCGCCCGGTGGCCCGGTGGATCAGGCCATCGCCGCCATCGAGCTGGGGCACGGCAGCGGTTTTGGCAGCGGCGGTGTCGGCGAAGGCCTGGGCCATGCCCGGACGGGCATCGCGGCAGGCGACGGCCAATATCGCGGTTCGCGCGGCCTGGATCCGGAGGTGATCGCCGAGATCACCCAACGGTACGGCTTCGACAAACCGCTGCACGAACGCTACTTCACCATGCTGTGGAACTATATGCGCTTCGACTTCGGCGACAGCCTGTTTCGCGGCGCTTCGGTGATGCAACTGATTAGGCAGAGCCTGCCGGTCTCCATCACGCTGGGCCTTTGGAGCACGCTGATCATCTATCTGGTGTCGATCCCGCTCGGCATCCGCAAGGCCGTCCACAACGGCAGCGCATTCGATACCTGGAGCAGCACGCTGATCATCATCGGCTACGCCATTCCGGCTTTCCTGTTCGCTATCCTGATGATCGTGCTGTTCGCCGGCGGCAGCTACCTCGACTGGTTCCCGCTGCGCGGCCTGGTGTCCAGCAACTTCGACACCCTTTCCTGGCCGGCGAAGATCGCCGACTACCTGTGGCACATCACGTTGCCGGTGCTGGCGACGGTGATCGGCGGCTTCGCCACCCTGACCATGCTGACCAAAAACGCGTTCCTCGATGAGATCCGCAAACAGTACGTCACCACCGCCCGCGCCAAAGGGTTGGACGAAAAAAAGATCCTGTACCGCCACGTGTTCCGCAACGCCATGCTGCTGGTGATCGCCGGTTTTCCGGCCACCTTTATCAGCATGTTCTTTACCGGATCGCTGCTGATTGAGGTGATGTTCTCGCTCAACGGTCTGGGGCTGCTGGGCTACGACGCCACGCTGCAGCGCGACTACCCGGTGATGTTCGGCACGCTGTATATCTTCACCTTGATCGGCCTGCTGTTGAACATCCTCAGCGATGTCACCTACACCCTGGTCGATCCGCGCATTGACTTCGAGGCCCGCCAATGAGCCGCCTTAGCCCAATCAACCAGGCGCGCTGGGCGCGCTTTCGCCGCAACCGCCGCGGCTACTGGTCGCTGTGGATCTTTCTGGTGCTGTTCACCCTGAGTCTGGCCGCCGATCTGATCGCCAACGACAAACCGCTGTTGGTGCGTTATGAAGGCCGGTTATACCTGCCGTTTATGATTAGCTACAGCGAAACCGCCTTCGGCGGCGAGCTGAACACCGAGGCCGACTATCAGGATCCGTTTGTCCAGCGGCAGATCGAACGGCACGGCTGGGCGGTCTGGGCGCCGATCCGTTTCAGCTACGACACCATCAACTTCGCCACCGAGGTGCCCTTCCCTTCGCCGCCTTCGCGCCATAACCTGCTGGGCACCGACAGCAACGGCGGCGATGTGCTGGCTCGGGTGCTGTACGGTTTTCGCATCTCGATGCTGTTCGGCCTGGCGTTGACGCTGTTTTCCAGCCTGATCGGCGTGTGCGTCGGCGCGACCCAGGGGTATTACGGCGGGCGTTTCGACCTGTGGGGGCAGCGATTTATCGAAGTGTGGCCGGGCATGCCGACGCTGTTTCTGATCATCCTGTTGTCGAGCATCGTCCAGCCCAATTTCTGGTGGCTGCTCGGCATCACCATCCTGTTCGGCTGGATGAGCCTGGTGGGCGTAGTGCGCGCCGAATTCTTGCGCACCCGCAACTTTGACTACATCCGCGCCGCGCGCGCCATGGGCGTGCCGGATCGCGTGATCATGTCCCGCCATATGCTGCCTAACGCCACGGTGGCGACGCTGACCTTCCTGCCGTTTATCCTTTGCGGCTCGATCACCACCCTGACGTCGCTCGATTTCCTCGGCTTCGGGCTGCCGATAGGCTCGCCGTCGCTCGGCGAATTGCTGCTGCAAGGCAAAAACAATCTGCAGGCGCCGTGGCTCGGCATCACCGCCTTCTTGGTATTGGCAGTGCTGCTGTCGTTATTAATCTTTATCGGCGAAGCGGTGCGCGACGCCTTTGACCCCAGCAAGGCGCATTGATATGGCCACTCCTTTGCTCGCAATTCAAGATCTCAGCATCGCCTTCCGCCAGGGCGACACCGTCACGCCGGTGGTCAACGCACTCTCGCTGCAAATCGCGCCGGCGGAAACGCTGGCGCTGGTAGGGGAATCCGGCTCCGGCAAAAGCGTCACCGCCCTGTCGATACTGCGCCTGCTGCCCGCGCCGCCGGTGGTTTACCCTGCCGGTGATATCCTGTTCAACGGCGACTCGTTGCTGCATGCGCCGGAAGCGGCGCTGCGCAAGGTGCGCGGCAATCAGATCGCGATGATCTTTCAGGAGCCGATGGTGTCGCTTAACCCACTGCACACCATCGAAAAACAGCTGGCGGAAGTGTTGATGCTGCACCGCGGCCTGCGGCGCGAAGCCGCGCGCGCAGAGATCGTCGAGTGCCTGGAACGCGTCGGCATCCGTCAGGCCAAGAGCCGGCTGCAGGATTACCCGCATCAGCTGTCCGGCGGCGAACGCCAGCGGGTGATGATCGCCATGGCGGTGTTGACCCGCCCAAAACTGCTGATCGCCGACGAACCCACCACCGCGCTCGACGTTACTATCCAGGCGCAGATCCTGACGCTGCTGCAAGAACTGAAGCAGGAGATGGGCATGGGGTTGTTGTTTATCACCCATAATCTGAATATCGTGCGCCGCCTGGCGGATAACGTGGCGGTAATGCGTCAGGGGCGCTGCGTAGAGCAAAACGCCCGCACGCAGCTGTTCAGCCGGCCGCAACATCCTTACACGCAGCAGCTGCTGGCCGCCGAGGACGTCGGTGAACCGCTGCCGCTGCCTGCCGCAGCCAACGGGCGCCCCGGCGACGAGCGGCCGCTGCTCAAAGTGGAAAATCTGCAGGTGCGCTTCCCTATTCGACGCGGCCTGCTGCGCCGCACGGTGGATTATCACTATGCATTGAAATCATTGAGTTTCGAGCTGCGCGCCGGGGAAAGCGTGGGGCTGGTGGGAGAATCCGGCTCGGGCAAAAGTACCACCGGGCTGGCGCTGCTGCGCCTGCTGGCCTCTCAGGGCGCCATCTGGTTCGACGGCGAACCGCTGCACCCGCTCACGATGAAGCAGATGCTGCCCTACCGCAGCCGAATGCAAATCGTCTTCCAGGATCCCTATTCCGCCCTGAACCCGCGCCTGAACGTACAGCAGATCATCGCCGAAGGGCTGGAAGTGCACCAGCGGCTTACCGCCGAGCAACGGGAACAGCGCGTGATCGCGGTGTTGCAGGAGGTCGGGCTGGACCCGCAGTTGCGCCACCGCTATCCCACCGAGTTTTCCGGTGGCCAGCGCCAGCGTATCGCCATCGCGCGTGCACTGATCCTGCAGCCACAGTTGCTGATCCTCGACGAGCCGACCTCTTCGCTGGATAAATCGGTGCAGGCGCAGATCCTGACGCTGCTGAAATCGCTGCAGCAACGCCACCGGCTGGCTTATCTGTTCATCAGCCATGACCTGCAGGTGGTGCGTTCGCTATGCCACCAGATCATCGTGTTGCGACAGGGAGAAGTGGTTGAACAGGGAGACTGCCGGGCGATTTTCGCGGCGCCCGCCGCCGACTATACCCGTCAACTGCTGCAGTTGGCGGACTAGCGGCGAATTTAGAAAGGGTATTGCGCGCTGAGCGGTTCGGCGATCGCGGCGCCGACGTTTTTCAGGCGGCACATGGTGGCGCTCTCGTCGCTGCGCTGCACGAACAGGCAAGGTTCCCCTTCCCATTCAACAATCGCGCAGTCGACCTGAATCTCCTGCAGCGACAGATTGAGCTGTTGCATGACCTGCCAGGCCTCGGCCCCTTCATGGCTGAGTAACTTCAGACCAATCAGGTTGTTATCTTCGTCTATTCCGTTAAACGGAATCGGTTCGACCTTCACGCCGGTGAAACCAGATAGCCAACGATAACTTTGCGGCAAGCGATGCACTACCGAAAGTTGGATACTTTCCACATGAAATCCCTAGATTGAAAAGGTGAAACACTTTTACCTGACAGGGTTACTAAGTTATAGCCGTTGACTCCCGACTCTGCCGCGCACAAATGTTATTTAAATGTAAATTTTGCCGCTAGCCATTAACCTGACCCCGTGCTTGCCGATGCCGTGCCATTTTTTGGCGCGCCGTGCGGTGTTATTTCACGGCATTTTGCGACTCAGCTCGCATTTTTGCGTTATATGTAACCCTTTCCCGCAGCGATCTCAACTCTTTTTTCTTGCAATGCGACTACTTTTCCGTCGCCATATTTTTACAATGAAGAAACATTTAGCCCACCACGCTAGCGCAACTGTCTCTTCTAATAGCTTGATTTATATCAATCCTAATACAAACCGCTCACGCTGTTCAGCCGACAGAGCGCCGCGCCTCCCGGGGAATATTGGGCGGCACGATGGCGGAATTTTTTAACAAAAAGCACACAGAGGGGAAAACGGCCAATTAATTAGCTTGCGTATATTTAGCAACAAATTTTTCATTGCCAGTTGCACCCTGAAATGGCAAGGCGCAACCCTAAGGCGATGCGGGGCAAAACGCCCCGAATCGGGAGAACGTCAGGCTGCGCGATCGCGCGGCCGGCTGGCGTAAACATAGAACAGCACCGCCACGATGCTGCACAGCGCCATCGAGGTGACCATGGGCCAGGCGCTTTTGCCCGGCGCCATCGACAGCACCGCTCCCACCAGCGCACCGATGCTGAAGCGCAACGTACCGGCCAAGGAAGAAGCCGTGCCCGCCATATGCGGGAAATCATCCAAGATCACCGCCATGGCGTTGGAGGAGATCATCGCGATGCACCCCAGATAGACCGCAACGCCGATCACCAGCGCCCAGAAACCCAGACCGACAGCGCTCACCGCCAGCAGCCACAGCCCCATCGCCAGCTGTACCAGCAGCCCCAGCTTGAACATCTTGACCGCGCCGAACCGCCGCACGTTGCGGCTGTTGATCAGCGTCGTCAGGAACAGGAACACGATGTTCAGCGCAAAATAGTAGCCGAAGTGTTGCGGCGAAACGTGGTTCAGTTCGATGTAGACGAACGGCCCGGCGCTGAGGAACGAGAACATGCCGGCGAACGAGAAGGCGCTGGCCAGCATGTAGCTCAGCACCCGTTTGTGGCGGAACAGCGAACCGAAGTTGCCCAGCGTGGTGCGCAGGTGGAACCGCTGTCGCCGTTCTTTCGGCAGCGTCTCCTTGATGAACAGGGCCACCAGCAGTGAACCGATCAACGCCGCGGCGCCCATGGTCCAGAAGATGGCGTGCCAACTGAACCACAGCAGCAGCGCCCCGCCGATCATCGGCGCCAGCAGCGGCGCGATGGTCATCACCAGAATGACGAACGACATCATGCGCGAGAACTCGTCCTTGGTGAACATGTCGCGCATCAAGGCGTTGATCACTACGCTGGCGGCGGCGGCGGCCAAACCGTGCAGGAAACGCAGCCCGATCAGCTGATCGATCGATTGCGCCATGGCGCAGGCGCAGCCGGCGATGGCGAAGATCAGCGTACCCCACAGGATCACCGGCTTGCGGCCGATGCTGTCCGACATCGGCCCATAGAACAGCTGCCCGAAGGCAAAGCCGAGCATATAGGCGCTGAGCGTCATCTGCACGCTGCCGGACTCGACGCCAAACTGGGCGGCGATCACCGGCATACTGGGCAGGTACATGTCGATGGCCAACGGCATCAACATGGACAACAGGCCCAGAATGAAAATCAAACCGAGATGAGAGGTTCGGTTCTGTTGCACGTTCCACGACTCCTTAATCGGCCGCAATCGATGATCGGTTATCAGTCCTGCAGGTGCGGCGCGCCCACGCTGGCGATCTCTTCTTCGGTCAGTGGGCGGTATTCGCCCGGCGCCAGATCGTCATCCAGCACGATGGCGCCGATGCGCTCGCGGTGCAACTCGATCACCCGATTGCCGACGGCAGCGAACATCCGCTTCACCTGGTGGTAGCGCCCTTCGCTGAGGGTCAGGCGCACCACGTGCTCGTCGACCTGCTCCAGCGTCGCTGGCCGCGTCAGATCTTTCTCGTTGTGCAGATGCACCCCTTCGGCGAAACGCTGCGCGGTGTCTTCCGCCAGCGGGTGCTCCAGCGTCACCAAATAGGTTTTCTCACAGTGGTGGCGTGGCGACGTGACGCGGTGCGACCACTGGCCGTCGTCGGTCATCAGCACCAGCCCGGTGGTGTCGATATCCAACCGCCCGGCGGCGTGCAGCTTGTACGCGACCGGCTCATCGAGGAAGTACAGCACCGTCGGATGATCGGGATCGTCGGTGGAACAGACGTAACCCTGCGGTTTGTTGAGCATGAAATAGCGCGGGCCGTTCTGCTGCTGCAGCGGATTGCCGTCGAACGCCACTTCTTGCTCCGGGGTCAGTTTGACAGCCCCGCTCTTCACCACCTCACCGTCCACGGTGACGCGTTTAGCCCGAAGTTCGCGCGCAACCAGCGCACGGCTAATGCCTAACTGCTGAGATAAAAACTTGTCCAATCGCATGGGGTCTGCTTTGCCTGTCGTTGTTATGATCGCATTGATCGTATTGCCAAAATATGACGCCCGCCGTTGCACCGGGTGCAAATGGCAGGTTCAGGGGGGAAATCGCGTGGGGGAACAGCGATTGCTGTCACACGAGTATAGCGGTACAACGCGTTGCCCGACAGGGGTAATTTTCACGCTTCTCGCACCGCGCGCGCGCAGAAGGCATAATAATAGAAATTTTTCGGCCGCCCGGCACGTAAAATGTCACGGTTTCTGTGGGAACAGTGGTGACAAAACCGGTTCCCGGCGGCCCATTCCAACCTACGGCGTTCATTTATGGCCTTTACCCTACGCCCCTACCAACTGGAAGCGGTCGAAGCCACCATCAACCATTTCCGGCGGCACCCCGAACCGGCGCTGATCGTGCTGCCGACCGGTGCCGGCAAAAGCCTGGTGATCGCCGAGCTGGCGAAGCGCGCCCGCGGGCGGGTGCTGGTGCTGGCGCACGTCAAGGAACTGGTGGCGCAAAACCACGCCAAATACTGCGCCTACGGCCTGGAAGCGGATATCTTCGCCGCCGGCCTGCAGCAGAAAGAGAGCGCCGGCAAGGTGGTGTTCGGCAGCGTACAGTCCGTCGCGCGCAACCTGCCGCTGTTCGACGGCGCCTTTTCGCTGCTGATCGTCGATGAATGCCACCGCATCAGCGACGACGACGACAGCCAGTACCAGCAAATCATCCAGCATTTACAGAAAACCAACCCGCAGCTGCGGCTGCTGGGGCTGACCGCCACGCCTTACCGACTGGGCAAGGGCTGGATTTACCAGTATCACTACCATGGCTTCACCCGCGGCGACGGCGCCAGTCTGTTTCGCGACTGCATCTACGAGCTGCCGCTGCGCTACATGATTAAGAACGGCTTCCTGGTGCCGCCTGAGCGGCTGGATATGCCGATCGTGCAGTACGATTTCAGCCGGTTGGAAGCCAGAAGCAACGGCCTGTTCAGCGAAGCGGATCTGAACCGCGAGCTGAAGCGGCAAAACCGCGTCACGCCGCATATCATCAGCCAGATCGTGGAATACGCAGAGGATCGCAAAGGCGTGATGATCTTCGCCGCCACCGTGGAGCACGCCCGCGAGATCCACGGCCTGTTGCCGAACGGCGAAGCCGCGCTGGTCAGCGCCGAAACGCCGCCCGCCGAGCGCGATGCGCTGATCGACGCGTTCAAACAGCAGCGGCTGCGCTATCTGGTCAACGTCGCGGTATTGACCACCGGTTTCGACGCGCCGCACGTCGATCTGATCGCGATCCTGCGCCCCACCGAGTCCGTCAGCCTGTACCAGCAGATCGTCGGGCGCGGGCTGCGTTTGGCGCCCAACAAAAAGGATTGCCTGATCCTCGACTACGCCGGCAACCCGCACGATCTATTCACGCCGGAGGTCGGCGTCAGCAAGCCGCACGGCGACAGCCAGCCGGTGCAGGTATTCTGCCCGGCCTGCGGCTTCGCCAACCTGTTCTGGGGCAAGTGCACCGAGAACGGCGATATCATCGAGCACTACGGCCGCCGCTGCCAGGGCTGGCTGGAAGACGACGACGGCCACCGCGAGCAGTGCGATTACCGCTTCCGGTTCAAGAGTTGCCCGCACTGCGGCGCGGAGAACGATATCGCCGCACGCCGCTGCCATCAATGTCAGGAAGTGTTGGTCGATCCCGACGACATGCTGAAGGCGGCGCTGAAGCTGAAAGACGCGCTGGTGCTGCGCTGCGGCGGCATGGAACTGCAGAGCGGCCGCGACGACAAGGGCGAATGGCTGAAGGCCACCTATTACGACGAGGACGGCACCAGCACCAGCGAGCGCTTCCGCCTGCAGACGCCGGCGCAGCGCAAAGCGTTCGAGATGCTGTTCCTGCGCCCGCATCAGCGCGCGCCGGGCGTGCCGTTCGCCTGGCACACCGCCGCCGACGTGCTGGCGCAACAGCAGGCGCTGCGCCATCCCGATTTCGTGGTGGCGCGCAAGCGCGGGCAGTTTTGGCAGGTGCGTGAGAAAGTGTTCGATTATCAAGGCCGTTTCCGCCGCGCCAATCAGTTGGCCTGAGCGAACTGTCCCCAACCTGGGCAGGTTTTCGTTGCCCTGCGGGCGGCTTTCCGTTAAAATGCCGCGCGCTTTACCTGGGCCTGCCCAGCGTTAAAGCGGGTTTCCGAACTTGCTACTTGGGTCGCCTGTAGCAGGGTAAATTTTCTTTTAAGAGAAAAAACAATGTTCACTATCAATGTAGAAGTACGTAAAGACCAGGGTAAAGGTGCGAGCCGCCGCCTGCGTGCAGCAAACAAATTCCCAGCTATCGTTTACGGTGGCAAAGAAGCTGCAGTTTCCATCGAATTGGACCATGATTCTGTTAAGAACATGGAAGCTAAACCAGAATTCTACAGCGAAGCAGTAACTCTGGTTATCGACGGTAAAGAAACCAAAGTTAAGGTTCAGGCTGTACAGCGTCACCCGTTCAAGCCAAAACTGGCTCACATCGACTTCGTTCGCGTTTAATCGCTACGTTTTCGAACCTTTCGGGACGCCGAAATAAAGAACGCCGCAATTGCGGCGTTTTTTATTGTCTGCACTTCGGCACGCTTACTTGCCGCCGCCGGTCCGGCGCTGCAGCTGATCGCGCAGGTTCGGCGGCGTGCCTTTGATGGTCAGCGTGTCGGTGGCTGCATCCCAGAAAATGCGCTCGCCCAGCAGCATGGCGTCGAAGTTCAGGCTGATGCCGCCGCCGCTGCCGGCGAATTTGGTCAGCTGACGCAGCGTGCCGCGATCCGCCGGGAAGCTCTCTTCCAGCTCATACCCTTGCTCGCTGGAGAACTGCATGAAGTCTTTCTCGCCGACCGGCGACAGCTCCTGCGACAGCGCCTGCAGTTCAATCTCTTCGCCCGCCTGCAGCTGTTCGTTGCAGTAGCTGTACACCTGCTGGCGCACCGACTGGCGCTCGTTCTTGTCCAGCTGCGCATCGGCGCAATAGTCGTCTACCGCCTGCAGCAGCCCGCGGTTTTGCGCCTTGGTGTCCAACCCTTCGGACGCCGCCAGGAAGTCCATGAAGAAGTCGGCGACCTTGCGGCCCACGCGCCCGCGCAGGAAGGTCAGGTAGCGGGTCGATTCCGGGTTGGTTTCCCATTCGGTCAGATCGATGCGCGCGACGATATCGGCGTTGTTGATGTCCAGATAGTGCGTGGTGTTGATATCCAGCTCTTCGTTGACGCGCATGCTGTTACGGCTGTTCAGCACCGCGATCAGCAGGTACTCCACCGCCAGATAACGGTATTGGCCGAACAGCACCACGCCGCCTTCGGCAAACGGATACTTCGCCAGTTCGTCGCGCAGGCGGCCGGTCGCCGCGCGGCTGAAGGCCAGAAAGTCCTTATCGTCCTTGCGGCAGGTGCGCAGCGCTTCCGCCAGCTCGCTACCTTCGTTGAACAGGCCTAAGGCCTTGCTCTTGGCGCTGTAGACGCGATGCAGTTCCGTCATCATTTCTTCCACCGCCGCGTTGGTAGGAAGCAAGGAATCGCGCAGCACCACGTCCAGCGTTTGCTCGTCGCGTTTCACCAACTGATGCAAAGCGATCTGGTCGATATCCAGACTCATGGTAAATCCTCCTGTTCTTTAGGCGCGTATTCAAACACTGAAGGCCCCGACCTGCAATACTAAAAACCGCGGCAAACCGGAAAGGCGCTGCGAGGAGCAGCCCCGCCACGGGCGCCCCCTTCCCCAAATGACAGGAAGTGATAAAAGAGCGGAAAATCACTGCCCTATACGGTAAGATAGGGCACTTTGCAGATTACTAAGCGCAATTTTATGCCACAATCATCCCGTTACAGTGACGAACACGTTGAACAACTGCTCTCAGAGCTGGTCAATGTTCTGGAAAAACACCATACCCCCACCGATCTTTCCCTGATGGTGCTGGGCAACATGGTCACTAATTTGATCAACACCAGCGTTGCCCCCGCGCAGCGGAAAACCCTGGCAAGATCGTTCGCGGAAGCCCTGCAGGCTTCTGTCCGTGAAGACAAAGCACATTAATATTGACTTATGGTGACAAACCGTCAGCGTTATCGTGAAAAAGTCTCCCAGATGATCAGCTGGGGGCACTGGTTCGCCTTATTCAACATCCTGCTCGCCCTTGGGCTGGGCAGCCGCTACCTGTTTGTTACCGACTGGCCCGCATCCCTGCTGGGCCGGGTCTATGCCTTTGTCAGCCTGCTGGGGCATTTCAGCTTTATCGTGTTCGCCGGCTATTTGCTGGTGATCTTCCCGCTCACCTTCGTGGTGATGTCGCAGCGGCTGCTGCGATTTATTTCCGCCGCGCTGGCCACCATCGGGCTCACGCTGTTGCTGGTCGACAGCGAAGTGTTCTCCCATTTCCACCTGCACCTCAATCCGGTGGTGTGGGATCTGGTGGTCAACCCGGACCAGAGTGAGCTGTCGCGCGACTGGCAGCTGATGTTTATCTGCGTGCCCGTGATCTTCCTGGTGGAGATGTTGTTCGGCACTTGGAGCTGGCAGAAGCTGCGCAGCCTGAACCGCCGCCGCTTCGGCAAACCGCTGGCGGCGCTGTTTATCAGCGCCTTTTTCGCGTCGCACCTGATTTACATTTGGGCTGACGCCAACTTCTATCGCCCGATCACCATGCAGCGAGCCAATCTGCCGCTCTCGTACCCGATGACCGCGCGCAAGTTCCTCGAAAAACACGGCCTGCTCGACCAGCAAGAGTATGAGCGCCGCCTGATGCAACAGGGCAACCCGGAAGCGGTGGCGGTGGAGTATCCGCTCAGCGATCTCAGCTACGGCGATAAAGGCAGCGGCTATAACCTGCTGATGATCGTGGTGGACGGCATTCGCGCCAAAGACGTGGCGCAGGACATGCCGGCGCTGACGCGCTTCGCCCAGGAAAACGTGCGCTTCAGCGATCACTACAGCTCGGGTAATCATGCCGACACCGGGCTGTTCGGCCTGTTCTACGGCATTTCTCCGACCTATCTGGACAGCGTGCTCGCCGGCCGCAAGCCGTCGGCGCTGCTCAACGCGCTCGGCGATCAGGGCTACCAACTGGGGCTGTTCTCTTCCGACGGTTTCAACGCCAGCCTGTACCGCCAGGCCCTATTGACCGACTTCTCGCTGCCGACGCCGGCGCCGCAAAGCGACGCGCAAACCACGCAGCAATGGCAGCGCTGGCTGACGGATCAGGGCGGCAAAGAGCCGTGGTTCTCCTATATCAACTTCAGCGGCGCCGAGCCGGCCGAAGGCGACAAAACCCCGGCGACGGCCGATTTTATCCAACGCTATCGCACCGGCGCGCAAGACGTGGATGCCCAGATAGCCCAGGTGCTGGATACCCTGAAACAGCGCGGTCTGCTGGACAAAACCGTGGTGGTGATCACCGCCGAACACGGCGTCGAATTCAACGACAGCGGCAAAGGCCAATGGGGCGCCGGCACTGCCTTCAACCAGGCGCAACTGCAGGTGCCGTTGGTGATCCACTGGCCGGGCACCCCGGCGCAGACCATCAGCAAGCTGACCGGCCATAACGACGTGATGCGCACCTTGATGCAACGGTTGCTGCACGTGAAAACCGCGCCGAAAGACTATTCGCAGGGCGAAGATCTGTTCACCGCCCAGCGCCGCAACGACTGGATCGCCACCGGCGATGGCAATCAGCTGGTGATCACTACGCCGACGCAGACGCTGATGCTGGACAACAGCGGCAACTATCGCGTCTACGATCAGAACGGCGAAGAAATAAAAGACGAGAAACCGCAGCTTGCTCTGCTGCTGCAGGTGCTGACCGATGTAAAACGCTTTATCGCCAACTAACTGCTTAAAACTAAAGCAATCAAGTGGCGAGGCGCTTGCATTAACATCGGGAATCGGTAGTATGATTTTTCATAGCGTCGGCATGTAGCGCAGCCTGGTAGCGCACCGTCATGGGGTGTCGGGGGTCGGAGGTTCGAATCCTCTCATGCCGACCAAATTTAAGAAAACCTGCTGTTACAGCAGGTTTTTTTTCATCTACACGTCGAGAGGATGAGAATCTCCGAAGGAGGTTTGAGCCGAACGTAGTGAGACCACGTTGCTTTAGCAACGGCCCGCAGGGCAAGCATCGAAGATGCGCATAATCCTCTCATGCCGACCAAACTCAAGAAAACCTGCTGTTACAGCAGGTTTTTTTTCGTCTGCACGTCGAGAGGATGAGAATCTCCGAAGGAGGTTTGAGCCGAACGTAGTGAGACCACGTTGCTTTAACAACGGCCCGCAGGGCAAGCATCGAAGATGCGCATAATCCTCTCATGCCGACCAAATTTAAGAAAACCTGCTGTTACAGCAGGTTTTTTTTCGTCTGCATATTGAGAGGATTAGGCCGCACCGATTTGGCCCATGCGCTAGCGGAGGCCTGGGCAGGGCCTCTCTCTCAGCGCGGCTGCAGGCAGTTTTCTTCTTTCCAGCCGTACAGCCATTCCATTCCGCGATAAAATTCCGCCTGAGATTTGCCTTTCCATAACAGATTACGCACCTGGCGCTCAACGCCTGCGGCGTGATAAACACGGCCCATCTCACGGGTTGACCAGACGATGCGCGCCGTGCGTGGAATACGTACCGACTCGTACAGGGCAAGCGCTTTTGCCGCATCCCCTCCATGCTCTTCCAGCGCTTTACCCAGCGTTACCGCATCCTCCAGCGCCATGCAGGCTCCCTGTGCCATATACTGTGCCACCGGGTGCGCTGCGTCTCCCACCAGCGTGATACGGTCGTTGCCCCATTTCTCCACCGGTTCACGATCGGCGGTTGACCAGCGGCGCCATGAGGTCGGCTTATCCAGCATCTGGCGCGGACGCGGGTGAATACCGGAAAAATAGGAAAGTACCTCCTCTTTACTGCCCTCCTTCACACCCCATTCCTCCTGCTGACGGCTATGGAACGTCACCACCAGGTTATACTGCTTCCCGCCGCGCAGCGGGTAATGCACCAGATGGCAATGCGGCCCCGCCCACAGTACCGGCGCGTTAATGCGTAAATCCTCCGGCATCTCATCGCAATTAATCACGGCGCGGTAAACCACATGTCCGGTCACCCGCGGCGCATCGCCCAGCAGGTACTGCCGCACCACCGACCTCACGCCATCGCAGCCGATCAGAATATCCGCCGTCCAGCGATTGCCCTGCTCATCAAATACCGTCACATCGTCCACCGTTTGGCTGATACCCGCCACCTGCGTTGAGGTACGGTATTCCACATCCGGATGGGTCAATACCGCTTCCCAAACAGAGGCGTGGATATCCGCCCGATGGATAACCGCATAGGGACCGCCAAAGTGATCGCGAAATGCTTGCCCGGTCTCAATATGCACCACCTCCTGGGCATTGACCGCATCCATCAGGGTAATGTGATCGGTAAAGACGGCGCGCTGACGCGCTACGCCGCCCACACCCAGGCTATCCAGCGCGGAAAAGGCGTTGGGGCCGAGCTGAATACCCGCCCCAATCTCACCAATCTCGTGCGCCTTTTCCAACAACATCACTTTAATGCCCTGGCGAGCCAGCGAGAGCGCAGTCGCTGCGCCGCCAATGCCTCCCCCGACGATAATTGCGCGCATCACTTTAGCCATTGTTTTCCTCCTTTCGGGCTCAGGCTGAGATTTTGTCTTGTTGGTTTTCGGGCGCCGCGGCGATGAACGCCGGGAGACGAGTACAGGCGTCGTAAACCGCTTTACAGCGCGGGTACCCGCTCAGGTCGCACCCCATCCGCAGGGCATTCGCCCACTGAGGGATCAGGCAGCAATCCGCCAACGTCGGGGTATCGCCAACGCAGAAGGGTCCTGGCGGCCTCTGGAGCAACAGCTGTTCTACGGCGCTCAGCCCTTGGCGGATCCAGTGCGCATACCAGCGTTTTTTCTCTTCCTCACTCACCTTCAGCTCTTCACTCAGGTAGCGTAAAACCCGCAGGTTATTTACCGGATGAATATCGCAGGCAATAACATAGACGATTTCCAGTATCCGGCTGCGCGCCGGGTCGGCCGCCGGCAACAGCGGCGACTGAGGAAAATGGCGATCCAGCCAGTCAATAATCGCCAGCGACTGGCTGAGAGACTCACCGTCGTCCGTGAGCAGCGTCGGCACCAGCCCGACCGGGTTCATTCGCCGATATGCCAGCTCATTCTGCTGCCCGATACGAATATTGACCCCCACCGTCTGGTAATGGAGGCCTTTCAGCGCCAGCGCAATGCGCACGCGGTAGGACGCTGAGCTATTAAAGAAACTGTACAGCTTCATCATTCACCTCTGAATCGGCTCAGACAATCTTCACGGCGATTGGGGTTAGCCCCTCTACATTGCCGGTAATCACATCGCCTTTCACCACCGCGCCCACCCCTTCCGGCGTCCCGGTAAAAATCAGATCGCCGGGCTGCAGCTCAAAAAAGCCGGACAGATAGCTGATGGTTTCATTCACCGACCAGATCAGATGGCGGATGTCGCTGCGCTGGCGATCGCTGCCGTTGACCTGCAGCCAGATAGGCGCGTTGTTCACGTCGGCGCTGTCGCCGGCTTTATGCAATGGCGCGATGGGCGCAGAAAGATCGAACGACTTGCCGATTTCCCATGGGCGCCCCATCTGACGCATGTCCATCTGCCGATCGCGGCGGGTCATGTCCAGGCCTGTGGCATATCCCCAAATGTATTCATGCGCCTTTTCCAGCGGAATATCGCTCCCCCGTTTGCCAATCGCCACCACCAGTTCGATTTCGTAGTGATAGTTGTCGGTTTGCGACGGATACGGCAACGCCAGCGTTTCGCCGGCCGCCACCGGCACCACCGCATCGGCAGGCTTGCAGAAGAAAAACGGTGGCTCACGATCCGGGTCAAAGCCCATTTCGCGGGCATGCGCAGCATAGTTACGCCCGACGCAGTAGACACGGCGCACGGGAAACTGTTTATCACTCCCCACAACAGGAACCGTCACAGGAGCTTGCGGTGCAAATACGTATTGCGTCATTTTGTCTCTCCCAAATTAATAACGTGCTTCGCGGAACAGTCCCAGGGCTTCCTGAACCGGCCTGTCCGAGAAACTGAATAACACGGTGTCTTCGTCCGCCTGAAACGACACGTCGAACCAGGTCGGCGCCACGAAGATATCTTTTGCCGAAAAGTGAAGGGTTTCGCTGCCGATGCTGACCTGGCCGCGCCCTTCCACCACGTGGTAAATGGTGCTGTCCGTGGTGCGCGCCTTCCGTGAGGAAAAGCCTTTCGGCAGCAGCTGCAGGAAGGCGCCCATCGAGGGCATGGGATAGCCGCCGGTCACCGGGTTGGCGTAGCGCATCTTGTAGCCGTCCCACTCGTCGGCGTCCCCCATGCGGGTGAGGTCGTGCAGCGCTTCCCGGCTGCGATCGTAGCGGTAGTTGAAAATGGGCGATGAGTTGCCTTTCTGATGGCGCAGCGGCAGCATATTGGCCGCATAGCGCGGTAAATAATCCCCCTCCTGGCGCGTCACGGGCTGCTGCTCTTGCGGATAGTCTTCCGCGAAACCGCAACCCAGCAGGTTCACCAGCGGCAGATCCAGCCCGTCCAGCCATACCACCGGCTCCTCGCCGGGATTACCGTGATCGTGCCAGCGCCACTGCGGCGTCAAAATGAAGTCGCCTTCATGCATTTGCGTACGTTCACCGTCAACGGCGGTAAATGCCCCTTTCCCTTCGACGATAAAACGCAATGCCGACTGATTATGGCGATGGCTCGGCGCGACTTCGCCCGGCATGATCAACTGCAATCCGGCATACAGCGTCGGGGTGATGGAGGACTGTCCGCGCAGCATCGGGTTTTCCAGCACCAGCACGCGGCGAACCGCCTCTTTGGCGCCAATCAACTCGCCGCTGGCCAGCAGGTGCGGGCGAATCGCCTGATAGTTCCAGTAAGCCGGAGCGCAGTTTGCATTCGGCGTTTGCGGCACCAAATGGTGCAGCGACTCCCACAATGGGGTCAGGTTCTGCCCGGAAATATGCCGGTAGAACTGCTGGCGGCTGGGATTAACATCCTGATTGCGTTCAGGCATAGGGATTCTCCTTTTCATTCACGACGCTGCGCGAGGCAACGTATCAGGGGCTGGAGCAGACTGGCGAACAACAGCCGTCAGCAGCATTAACATCACCGTACTGATCGCCGCCGGCACGGCAATAATGAAAAATAGCGTATCGAATGAGAAATTCATCGCCATCATCACGCCGCCGGCAAGCGAGCCGACAATCGCGCCGCAGCGGCCAATGGCATTGGACCAGCTGACGCCGGTCGCCCGGCTTTGTGTCGGATAGAGCGTGGCGGTCAAGGCATTCAGCCCAACCTGCGAACCGCTGATGCCGATGCCGGTGCCGAAGATGGCCAGCGCCATCAGCCACAGGCCGTTCTCGCTCAGACCAATCATGACGATACACGCGGCGCCCAGGGCGTAGCTCGCCGCCAACACCCGGAAGGGATTGTATTTGTCCATCAACGCGCCCAGCCCCAGCGCCCCCAACGTTCCGCCCATCTGGAAAGCGGCGGTCACCCAAGAGGCATGCTGCAGATCTATACCGCGATGGTTAAGCAGCGTCGGCATCCAACTGGAGAGCAGATAGATAATCAACAGGCTCATAAAAAAAACCGCCCAGAGCATGAGAGTAATGCGCAGCTGGCGGCCGGCAAACAGCGGGCTGATGCTCCCTTTGGCCGCCGTAGCGGCTTCGTTGAGGTAAAAATGGGTCTCTTCATCGCACTCTCGGGTGATGCCGCTGACCGTTTTGGCAATCACCTTGCGCGGCAGTTGGCGGCGGACCTGCCAGCGCGGGGATTCCGGCAGGGCAAACAGCAGCACCACAAAGAGCATCAGCGGCAAAACGCCTCCTAGCACCAAAATGCCGTGCCACCCCATCACCGGCACCAGTTGGGCGCTGACGATCCCGCCCAGGGCTGAACCGAGCGTGAAACCGCAGAACATCAGCGTGACCAGCGCACCACGGCGGCGAGCAGGCAGATATTCAGAGGTCATCGTGATGGTGTTCGGCATCGCGCCCCCCAACCCCAGGCCGGTGAGAAAACGTAAAATGACCAGCGTTGGCATATCGGGGGAGAAGGCCGAAATCAGGCTCAGCGTGCCAAACAGCGCCACGCAAAGTTCGATGACGCGCTTGCGGCCAAAGCGGTCAGAAAGCGGGCCGCAAAGCAGTGCGCCCGCCGTCAACCCCAGCAGCCCCGCGCCAAACAGCGGTGCCAGTTCGCCGGCGGTCAGTTGCCATTGGGTACGGATGTCGGGTGCGATGAAACCAATGGCGGCGGTGTCAAAACCATCGAACATCACCACCAAAAAGCAGCAGATGATAACGCGCCACTGCGTCTTACCGATGGGAGCAGCATCGATCAGTGCTTGTAAATCACGCCGTTGAGTCATAGTGAGCGCCTCGGTGCAGGTAGGGAGATGTCTGTCTTGTTTTAGGTATGTTACGAATTTGTATCCTTAGCGATAAAATGTACAATGGCTTTTCAGGCAGAGACATAACCGGAGGGTTATAGCAAATGGCGAACTGGGCGCAGAAAATGAAACTTCACCATCTGCAAATGTTGGTGGCGTTGGGTGAGCAGGGAAATCTGACCCACGTTGCCCGGATGATGAACATCTCCCAACCCGCTCTGTCAAAATGGTTGTCACAGCTCGAAGATGAGATTGGGATCACGCTGTTTGAGCGGCATAGCAAAGGACTGCGCCCCTCCGAGGGGGGGAAACTGCTGCTTCAGCATGCGCAGCGCTTGGTCAACGATCTCGAGCGTTCGCAGTCTGAAATCGCCCGCTTTAAGCAAGGCGGGCTGGTGGGAAGCCTGAAAATCGGCTGTTCGCCGGTCGCCACCGACTGCGTTTCGCAGGCCATATTGAGCCTGCTGCAGGAAATGCCAACGCTGCATCTCAATATTGAGGAAAAGGTGATGACCCCGCTGCTGCACGATCTGATCGCGGGCGCGGTGGACGTCGTCGTGGGCCGCGTTGGCGGGCGGGCGCTGCAACTGCCGCTCAACTATCAAGTGCTCTACACCGAACCGGTATGCTTTGTTGCCCGCCCTCACCATCCGCTGGCAGAATCCGCCTCCCTCAGCTGGCGCGATCTCACCCACTGGCGCTGGATTGTCTGGCCGACCGGCACG
Organism: Serratia bockelmannii; assembly: GCF_051803255.1. Classification (NCBI taxonomy): domain Bacteria; kingdom Pseudomonadati; phylum Pseudomonadota; class Gammaproteobacteria; order Enterobacterales; family Yersiniaceae; genus Serratia; species Serratia bockelmannii. Next base: position 3,536,794 of record NZ_CP196512.1, read on the forward strand.
CCCATCCGCCTCAGCATTGATAATGCGCTGGCGGATAACGGCGTGATGCTGCCCGAAAACACGGTTGAATCGGCATCCATGAACGTCAGTACCAACCTGCTGCAAAGCAGCGATATGATCTCCATTCTTTCCCTACGGCTGGCGCAGCGTTATGCCAGCCAGGGGCAGCTGGCGATCCTGAATCTGCCGAAGATAGAGCAGAAAGGCAGCGTGGGCGTCTTCTGGCGCAACAGCGAACCGCCTTTTACCGCGCTGAGCCGCTTTTTGCAGCTGCTGACGCAGGCTTAACACCCCCACCTGCAGCCACAGCAGATTTACGGCTGCGCCTACGCGGAAAGCTTGACGATGGTCGCAGGGATCCCCTGACGCACCGCCGCTCCGGTCACCCAATCCAGCCAGGTATTCGGCACTTCGCGCGTCGGATCGGCAAAGCCCAAATCGTTGAGGTTGATGCCGGCGGCAATGCGCTCATCCATCGCCAGCGGTTCACCGTCCAGGTAGTGCTGACTGGCCCCCATCTCCCGGTGGCCGTAGCCGTGTTCCACCGCGATCACGCCGGGCATCACGCCTGCCAGTAAACTGATCCGCACCTCTCGACTGCCGCCCGGCGTGCTGATACGTACCCGGTCGCCGTGTTGAATGCCGAAACGCGCCCCGTCTGCCGGATTCAGCGCCACCAGGTTCACCGGTTTCACGTCGTGCAGGCGCCGGATCACCGCGGTGGAGCTACTCATCACGTTGGATTTGAAGGACATCAGGCGCAGTGGCCACTGCTGCTCAGGGTAGAGCGCTTCCACCGCGCGGCCGTCCGACAAACGCGCCGGATAGCAGGTGGGGCAGCCGCTGAAACGCTCACCGGTGATCGCATGCCGGTGCTTCGCCACTTCCGCATTCCAGATCTGCAGCGGTTTCTCCCAGCGGTTGCCCACGCTGCCGTCGCGGCGGCCGCTGTCGTGAACGGCGAACCGGCCGCCGCGGCTGTAAATAAACGCCACGCGGTCGATTTCATCGGCGCGCAGCGTCTGCGCAAGCTGCGGCAACAAGCGATCGACACCGCTCAGCGTCAGTTCGTCCGCCCTCGCGGCCGGCACCGGCGCCTTGCCGGCAAACGCCACGTTGGCGGCGGCGCGCAGATAATAATCCTCGGCACGGTTGAGCGGCAACAGCCCGCCCTGGCCGTCGCCGATAGCGCGATCGCCGAACCCCGGCAGCGCCAGGCGTTTAGCGACGGCGATGCAAAACGCCTCCATGGAAATCGGCTGCCCTTGCGCCGTTTTCGCGGTCGCCGGCGTCACTATCGGCCAGCGCGCGGTAGTGGCCTTGCTGGCGACGCCGCCCCAGGGGGCGCTGAACCCCCAACTCTCAAAATTATGGGTGTCCGGGACGATATAGTCGGCCAACGCCGTCGTTTCGTTGATAAACGCATCGATAGCGATAAACAGCGGCAAACGCGCCGGATCTTTCAATCGTTCCTCCGCCACGCCGCGCAACCCGGCGATGCCGTACAAGGGGTTGGTCATGTTCGAGATCCAGGCTTTCAGCCCGTACGGATACCCTGCCAACGCCGATGTCAGCAGCTCGGTCAGTTGCCCGGCGACGAACGGATACCAGGGCGCCCTGGCCGGCCAGGGGGAAACGCCCGCCGCCACTTTTTCGCGGTACTCGTCGGAGGTTTCATAGGCGGCCTTGCTGCGTGCGATATTCAGCCCCTTCGGTTTTACCAGGCCGGGAAACTCGACCAGGTTATAGCGCGGCCCCTCAGCGAAGCCGTTGAATTTTCCGCCGCCGACGAACACGCCCCCCGCCAGGCTCAGGTTGCCGATCAGCACGTTAAGCATCATCACCGACCAGGTATTGTAAAACCCGTTTGCCGCCATCATCCCGCCATGGGCGATCACCGCCGCCTTGCGCCCGTGGGCGGTAAAGGCCTCGGCCAGTGCCGCGATGCGTGCCACCGGCACGCCGCATTGCCGGCTGTACGCCTCCGGCGACAGCTTGTCGGCGGCCTCTTTCAAACACTGGAAGCCGCTTTTCACCCCCACCTGCACGCCGTCGTGCAGCGTCACCGTACGGCTTACCCACAGCTCGGCGCTGTCGCACGCCTCGGCCGCCACCAGTTCCCCCGCGCCGTTGACCACCAACGGCGACGCCGACTCGGCGCCATTCAGATCGGCCAACGTCAGATGCTGCCCCGCCCGCGGATGCTCGCTCTCGGCGATCACCAGATGCGTGGCGTTGGTCCAGCTCTTCTCGCCGGCACGTTGCATGGCGGCCTCGGACGGGATGGCGAGATAACCGGCCTGATAACGCCGGTGGTCGAGGATCCAACGGATCATTGCCATCGCCAGCGCCGAGTCGGTGCCCGGCAATATCGGGATCCAATGGCCATGATCGTCCGCCAATGTGGTGGTCAGCGGCAGCGCCGGCGCCACTACCGCATAACGGAACTCGCTGCGCAATCTGGCGCTGGCCAGTTGCCGAGCCTGCCGCTTGAATGGGTTGCCGGACTGCGCGGGCGAGGTCCCCATAAACAGCGCGAATTCGACCTGTTCCCAGTCGGGTTTTACGTGCGGATTTTTGTCCAGATCGTTCATCAGCGCACCGGAACCGGCACGGTAGGCCAGCCCGCAGTAAGCGCCGTGCGCGCCGAAGTTTTTGCTGCCGAAACTGTTCTGGGCGAAACGCCGCAGGAAGCCGTCGCGCCCATCGTCACCGGCGTTGGTCACCAGCAGCTGATTGGCTTTCGGCCCCAGCCCCGGCTGTCGGGCATCGATCGGCGTCTCCAGATCGCGGATCGCCCGCAGGCCCTCCACATGCCCCTCGCCGAACAGATCGCCGCCTTCCACCACTTCAGCGATCAACTGCTCAAAGCTGATGCGCTGCCACTTGCCCTCGCCACGTTTGCCGACGCGCTTCATCGGCTCCAGCACCCGCAGCGGGCTGTAAAGCCCCTCCAACAGCGTGGCGCCGCGCGCGCAGGCGGTGGAACGGGCATCGAGGCCGCTTTCGCCGCCCAGCTGCGCCAACGCGTCCTGCAGCGGCAAGGCCGAGTCGACGTGCCGTTCCTGAGACAGCGGATGATAAGGGTTGCCGGCAATGCGCAATACCCGGTCGGTCTGCCTGTCCACCCGAACCCGCACGCCGCATTGCGTCCAGCAGCCGAAACACTGGGTCATCGAGATGGCCTGCTGCGGATTGCCTTGCCATTCCGGCATTGCCCGCCCTTCGGGCGGCAGGGAGTTGCCGTTGATGCGATCCAGGGTCACCCGCCCTGAAGTGCCGTGAATCAAGCCGTCGATCGCCCGTTTGGCGACCTCGCGATAGCTCAGGCCAAAGGCGGACAATCCGCCAAAGGCCAGGCCCACTTTCAACCACTGACGCCGGGTGAGTTTAGCCATGTTGTTTTCTCCGCAGTAAAAACGCCTGTGCTTCACGCACCATGATCATTAACGCCAGCCACAACCCGAAAGTGCCGACGATCGCCAGCAAGCCATCGGTGCCGAGCGGCAGGCTATAAGGGGAATACGTCGCGTTGTATTTCGGGATGGTTTGCACCTCGATCAACAGCGTCCAGCGCATCAGCCAACTCAGCCCCAGTGCGCCGGCCACCAGCAGCGTCGTACCGCCGCGCGGCAAGCGCCGAGAACCGGCCCAAGCGGCGCACGCCAGCGTCAGCCCCCACAGCGCAATCCATCCCACGGCATACCGGCGCGCCATCGCCTGCGTCTGCAGCCAGTGGCGTACCGCCGCGCCGGATAACGTATCGCCGCATACCCACAGCAGGATCGCCCCGCCGAGCAGCAGTAACGTCAGCAGCATCCCGCGCGCCAGCGGCGCCTGCAGACCGGGCCGTTCGCGCAATGTCAGCAGCAGCAAGGCCAAGAGCGCCTGCAGCGCGCTGAGGAACATCACGATCGGAAATCCGTAGCTGAACCAGATTGGGCGGGCACGCACGACGGAAACCTCACGCCCGGTGTACAACAGCAGGCCAATAGCCACCAGCGCGCAAGCGGGCGCAATCCCACGCAGCAGCGCAACCGGCCTGCCCGTCAGCCGCGCAAATTCGAGTGCGAGAAACCACAGGCCGATCAGCAGGGTAAACAACGGCAAGAACAGTGCGCCCCACGGCATCCAAGACCAGGGCGTCGGGTAGGCGTAGAAATGCCAGAAGCGGGCGGTTTGATGCAGGTCGGCGGTCAGCGCCAGCGGCGCGGTGATGGCGCACGTCAGCCCGATAAACAGCGCCATGCGCTCCAGATGCGCGGCGTTATCTCCACCGCGCCAGCGCCACACGCAGGCCAGCAGCGCGGCGCAGGCGGCGATGCCGATAAAGAAGAAATATTGTACGGCCCACGGCAGCCAGCTCACCGCCTGCGGTTGGCTCAGCACTTCTGCGATCATCAGTTGGCGACTCATCGTCCCTCCCCCCATAAGGCGACCTGCGCCCGCCCCGGCAGCGGCGTGACGAAGGCGTCATCCAGCCCCAGATAGAACACATGGGGCGCGGTTTGGTTCTCCGGCTTGAGGACGTTGATCTCGGCCTCATGGCGCCGCAGCATTTTGCTCAGCGTGCTGTGCGGATCGCGCATGTCACCAATGATCCGCGCCCCGCCCACGCACGACTCCACGCACGCCGGCAACAATCCCGCCTCCAGCCGGTGTACGCAGAAGGTACATTTGTCCGCCGTTTGGGTGGCGTGATTGATAAAGCGGGCATCGTACGGGCAGGCCTGCACGCAATAGGCGCACCCCACGCAGCGTTTGTTGTCGACCACCACGATCCCGTCCTCGCGCTGGAAGGTGGCCTGCACCGGGCACACCGGCACGCAGGGCGGGTTGTCGCAGTGGTTGCACAGCCTGGGCAGCAGCACGTTGGTCGCCACCGCTTCACCTTCGAGGCTGACCTGGTACTGGTTTACCGTGGTGCGAAACTCGCCGTGCGGCGTCTGGTTTTCAATGGCGCAGCTCACGGTACAGGCCTGGCACCCGACGCAGCGCCGCAGATCGATCAGCATCGCGTAGCGGCGGCTCGCATCCCCCTCGCGCCGCGTCGGCGCTAACGTCAGCCCGGCCTCCGCCACAGGGATCAGCGAAGCCCCCGCCGTCAACACGCCCAGCTGCTGCAAAAACTGCCGTTTACTGAAGTCCATGCGCCTCTCCCACGCCCTGGGCATCACCCCGATCACGCTATTGATGCCCGTTAGATGAATAAACAATGTCGATGATTTACAGTGTAAAAATGGCATCGATGGCGCTCTATTGTGGTTAACCACATACCGGCCCCAACGTTGATCTAAAACAAGTGGCGGCAGGCAAATTGCCCATCAGGAGGGGCTGTGAGGGTCGTGTTATTACTGCTGTTCAGTCTCGGTTGGGGGATGGCGGCACAGGCGGGAGAGTGGTCGGTCGGCGTGCTGGCGATGCGCGGCGATGCGGCGACCGCGCGTGACTGGCAGCCGCTGATCGACAGCCTCAACGGCAGTGTCGGCGGTGAGCGCTTCCGCCTGCAGCCGCTCGATCTGGCACAGATGCGCGAAGCGGTCAATCGGGGCAGCGTGCAGTTCGTGGTCACTAATCCGGCGCAGTTCGTGCAGTTGAACAGCCGCTATCATCTGCGCTGGCTGGCATCGTTGCGCGCCGCCAACGGCGATCGGGCAACGGGCAACATCATCGGCAGCGTGATTCTGGTGCGGCGCGACAGCGGCATCACGACGCCGCAGGCGCTGATGGGCAAAACGCTGGGCGCCATCGATCCGCAGGCCTTCGGCGGCTATCTGACCGGCTATAAGGCGCTCAGCGATGCCGGTATGCGGCCCGATCGCGATTTCCACCTGCGCTTTACCGGTTTCCCTGCCGATGCCCTGCTCTATCTGTTGCGCGAGCGCGCCATTCAGGCCGCCATCGTCCCCGTCTGCCTGCTGGAGAAAATGGATCGAGAAGGCCTGATCAACCCGGCGGATTTTCGCCCGCTGTTGCAACGGCCCACATCGGTTCCCTGCGTCAGCAGCACGCCACTTTACCCCAACTGGTCGTTCGCCGCCCTGCCCGGCCTGGATAACTCACTGGTGGATGCGGTGGCAAGAGCCTTGCTGACCGCACCTCCGCAGTCTCCCTTTCAATGGGGCGCACCGGTCTCGACCAGCGAGGTGGAAGCCTTGCTGCGCGCCGTCAATCAACACCCGGAACAGCGGCGGCTGTGGCTGGATATCAAGAGCTGGCTGATCCAGCATCAGACGGCCGTCGGCCTGTCGCTGGCGGTGCTGGCGCTGTTGATCGTCAACCATATCTGGATCGCGCTGCTGGTACGCCGGCGCGGGCGGCAGTTGCTCCATGCCGGAGAGCAACTGCGGCGGCAGGAGCAGGCGCTGGAGAACGCCAGGCAGCTGAACGTGCTGGGGGAAATGGCCTCCGGCTTCGCGCATGAACTCAACCAGCCGTTGGCGGCTATTCGCCTTTATGCGCAGGGATGCCTGATCCAACTGCGCAAAACGGACGCCGGGCATCCGCTGTTGGGTCCGCTGGAAAATATCGACCGACAGGCTCAGCGCGGCGGCGAGACGATTCATAACCTGCGCCAGTGGGTGCAGCCCACCGCTGAGGCGATAGACCAAACACGCTGGCGACCCGCGGCGGTAAGCGAAACCGCCGAGCGGGTGTGGACGCTGCTGCGCCTGACGCAGCGCTATCCCGACCTGAAACTGTTCAACAACGTGGCGCCTTCGCAGACGCTAACCCTGCCGCCGGCGCTGCTGGAACAGCTGCTGGCGAACCTGCTGCTGAATGCGGCGCAGGCCGGAGCCAACGCAGTCTGGCTTTCCGCCGTCCAGAGCGAACGGGCGATCGAGTTGCATCTGCAGGACAACGCGGGCGGCATGACAACGGCCGGGCTGGAACAGGCTTTTCGCCCCTTCAACACCACCAAAGCCGGCGGCATGGGGCTGGGGTTAGCCATTTGCCGGCGCCTGGCCCGCTACGGCGGCGGCGAAATCCGCCTGGCTAACCGCCCCGCCCCCGACAGCCGCAATGGGCTGTGCATAACGCTGCATTTCATATTGAACGATGAGGAAAACCATGTCGCTAATTCATCTGGTGGACGATGACGCCGCCGTCACCGACGCCTGCCATTTTTTGCTGACCAGCCTCGGCCACGACGTGCAGTGCTGGAATGACAGCGCCGACTTTTTGGCGCGAGCCGACCTGTTTCAGACCGGGATCGTCTTGCTGGACATGCGGATGCCGAAACTCGATGGGCACCAGGCCTACGCTGAGCTGCGCCGCCGCAGCAGCACGCTGGCGGTGGTGTTCCTGTCCGGCCATGGCGACGTGCCGATGGCGGTGGAGCAGATGAAGTACGGCGCGGTGGACTTCCTGCAAAAACCGATCGCCGCTGAACCGTTAATCGCCGCCCTCGAACGGGCGCAGCAGGTCTCGGCCAAAGCCCAGCAGCGCCATGAAACTTGCGGCCGCTACCATACGCTCACACCGAAAGAACGCGACATCGCGCAGCTGGTGGTGCGGGGCATGATGAATCGGGAAATGGCGGAGCGGCTGAATATCGCCCTGCGCACCGTAGAGGTTCACCGGGCAAAAGTGATGGAGAAAATGCAGGCCGCCAGCCTGGCGGAATTGGTGATTCAGCTGCAGGCTCTGCCGCCCACGCCCCGGGAGTGAATGCATAAAGCCCTCATCAAGCTAACGTCCCGTATTCCTCTTTCCTTGATTGACACAGCGCGATCCAGGCAATATATTTATTAGAAATATTAATGAATTACGGTAGAATCACCTTTTCTCAACCAACAGGCTATCAGCATTCTCCGCAAAACCCAGCGTAGCGCTTTCGCCTTCAGGAACCCCGTGAGGGAAAGGAGAGGCGTTGTTTTGAATAAAGAGAGATGATGTCCATGTGACATGGCTCGAGCATCATTACGCCACTATCTGGCCGCCCGGTTGACGTTTTAAATAAGTATGGATTATGAATAACAGAAGAACACGGACTAAATAAGGAATAAAAATGCAAGGAAATCTCAAGCTCTATGGCCTTTTTGTTGGCCTGACGGTGACCATTATGATCACCTGCGACACGTTGGTTTATAAGGTCTTTGATATCTATGGTTTTAAAATAACGGCAAGCGGCATTGTATTCTCCTTGTGTTTCTTGATATCCACATTGCTGACTGAGGTTTATGGCTATAAATTGTCGGTAAGAGCAATATGGATCATGGTGTTCTGCCAAAGCTTATATGTCATAATACTTAATCTCTCAGCCGTTATTCAGCCAGAAAACAACGATATCGCCACACACTATTATTCTTTATACCATGAATTCTGGCGAGTCATGATAGGCACCTGGGTGTCCGTTCCGGTCGCTTATTTCGTCAATGGTTTTATTATTTCAAAGATGAAGATTATCTTCTCCGGCAAATACTTCTTTATCCGATATATTGTTGGCTCCATGTCTACACAGGCCGCCCTGTTGCTGACAGCCTATCCGATCAGTCTTTCAGGAAAATACACCTTCATGGAGTTGGTTAATATCATAAGCACAACGTGGTCTTATAAAGTTGTCGTCTCTATTGTATTACTGCCGCTCGCCATCGCCTTAGTCGAGTGGGTGAAGAAGATAGAAAACACCGATCATTATGATTGGGGCACCTCATACAATCCATTTAAGTAATATCAACAGGGTCTCGCATGAAAGTAATTCAGATTAGCGACATACATATTATGCCTAATGAAAGCGCGCTGGCTTCGAAGCATCTTGCTAATTTCGACAGGGCCATTGACTTCATTAATGCCAATGCCGATAAAATCAATGCCGACTTAATCATTGTGACGGGTGACATCTCTCATGATGGCGATATCCCCTCTTATGAGCGCTTCTTTAAGATAATGAACCGCACTTCCTTACCTTTCTATTTTTTCCCAGGCAACCACGACAACAAAAAGAACCTGGACGATGCAGCCCGTAAGCAGGGTGGCAGCTACGATATAAACTCGTTTGAAGATGACGAATGGCGCATGCTCAGCATCGACTCGGTGGTCGATAACGAAGATTTCGGCAGGGTCTCGACGCATGCGCTCGACACGCTTGAAAAAGCCATCGTCGCAAGTGACAATAAAAAGGTCGCCGTCTTCTTGCATCATCACCCTATTCCGGTAGGCACCCCGATTGTTGATAGCTGTATGTTAAACAATGCCGAGGAGTTTTTGAACCTCTGCCAACGATTAAACGTTAAGTTTATCGGCTCAGGCCATGCACATACGCTATTCCAAAGAAAGCTGGGGGAAACCTTAGTCTCTGTTTCCCCGGCGATTTGTTCGCAATGGAAGAACGGCACAAGCGCTGTCAGCAGCATAGACAATTCGGCCTTCAGCGTGATTACGTTCGATGAGCATATTCACGTCGAACCCTGGTTTATTTAATCAACGTCAGTATTGTTTTTTTAGACCTGTCGCTTTTCTTAGCATTTTTCAATGAGGCAGAGAGTGCTCTGCCTTCCTTTACCCCGGCATAAAAGGCTATTTTCGTCGCATCCAAGGACTCGGTTTTGTCGACAAGATCGCGATCCCTTAGAAAATCCGCCCCTGATATTGATATCGAGTCAACATCGTTTCTCAACGTCCACATACAGTTTCGTTTCTCTTCATGAATCGACAGTTTGGCCGAGGCGATTTTTATTTTAGATTCGGTCTCGGCGATAAAAGCGATATCTTTCGGGTTAACATGCCTGAGAAAATCGCCCTCGATGAGTTGCCCCCAGTTTTTTTTCACGAAAGTATGGGTGCCAAACTCTTTGAAAAGCCAATATCCATCCGCCGTTCGGATCACACTACGATCTAACGTATAGAGGTAACTGGGAGAGTATATTTTTCTTAACCTTCTCATTATGTTAAATAAGTCCATTTATTTCAGCCTCTTTATCGTTTTCAATAGAACACCGACGATCGCATAATCGCTATAGGACTTCACACTGCTATCTGAATCTAATGAGATGTTTGTAAACAACAAGTCGCCGTCGGAAACAAAAACTCGCCTTAAGCATATTGGGTAATTTTTCAGCTTAACCAGGACGATATCGCCATCGCAAAATGGCTCCTTGAGCGAGATCACACAATACGTTCCACGGTCTAATTCAGGCGACAGTGAATTATTCGTTATCTCTACCACAAACAGCGAATCGTCCATCATGTCATCGACTTCTGTCGTATAGGTATCTGCCGTTCTGATCGTGTTGGCCAGAAAACGTTCTACATCGCTGTAGCTAATGAGTGGAAGCGATCTCACATTGTGTTTGGCCTCTCCCGTGACGCTTAAATCCTTGTCAGTCAGCTCCCCTACTTTTACGCTGAAAAATTCACCAATGGACGCAAGCGTAGAGATCGTGGGATTCCCCACGCCTTTCCTCAGATTATTGATCGTGGCAATACCTATCCCTGTTTCGCTGCTCAACCGACTGGCGTCAATCCCGTGCATGCGCATGAGGTAAGTAAGGTTTTCACCTATCATTTTCAATGACATACCATTTTCTTCTGATATTTTAATGTTGTTTGGTTGCATTATAATGTTTTAAACCTATACTTTAGCGTCATTAAAGTGAATTAAAAACATTAAACCACTTCTAGGGTGGCTATGACAATGACTCGGGGCCTTTGGTATACGAAATATAAATACAATACATTGTAATATAATAATTTTATTGTGAATCACCGGTCTTGCCGAACATGACTGGCTGCCTTTTAAATGATTCAATTTACTTATAAAAATGCTGTCTGCACAGGCTAACTCATATGCACGTTCATCAAACATCAGAGGCGCGTTACAACGCCCGGGATATCTTCATCGCATTCACGCCATAGCCGACGCAGGAGAAACCCAAAATGCTAAACATTAACCCCGCAGCAATTTAACGCACAGAAGCCAACCTGGAGAGCAAATCGCATCCCGGTTCGATAATTTTAAAGGAAATGAGATGAGTGCTTTATTCATCGCTCATCGAGCGACCATTGGCCAACACTCGGGATTTTTTCTCTGTCAGAACGCGAAGAAGCTGCGTCAGCGCCCGTAGCGCCGAGTTCCGGCGCATACCTGCATTGATCGATATTATGCCAAGAACGGCGACCAGAAAGGTGGCGTCGGGCCCCCAACACCAGGGAGCCCCCAGCCCGACGCCACCGCCTTACATACTGATTAGTAAGGGAGAAAAATGTAGGTTGCGGAGGATAATCGTGCCCTTTGAATATTCACGCACGAAGTGAGCGAGGAAAATGCAGACCACTGGCCAGACGTAAAGAAAAGATTCAGTGGCAGGCTTGGCAGCCCGCTGCGCAAGTAAGAATAAACGCCTTATGCAAAATTGCGCCCCCCTCTTGCCAACCCGCCTTCCTCAGGCCAGAATACTGTACATTAAATCAGTGTTTACAGGTGAGTCATGTTTGTAGAATTAGTGTACGACAAGCGCAACGTCGCTGGGCTACCCAACGCCGCCGAGATTATTCGCAACGAGCTGGAAAAACGCGTGCATGTGCTGTTCCCGGAGGCGGAGGTGCGCGTGAAGCCGATGCAGGCCAACGGCCTGAACTCCGACGCCAGCAAAAGCGATCGTGAGAAGCTGAACCGAATGTTGGAAGAGATGTTCGAAGAAGCGGATCAGTGGCTGGTCACTGATATTTGAACCCTGTCTGATAGCCGGGCTCGCCCACCGGCTATATTTCCGCCAGTATATGCAAACGTTCAGCCCTTGGCTAATGGGATTGACGCGGTGCCTCCCCCATCCGGTTATCGGTTGGTTAATGTTAATATCGATGCTATTCGAAGCGCGCACTGCTGCAGTGTGCACTTTTCTAGCGCACCAATACCATAACAAAAAGCCCCAGCATCGCTGCTGGGGCCTCTGTCATGGTGCCGGCTACCGGAATCGAACTGGTGACCTACTGATTACAAGTCAGTTGCTCTACCTACTGAGCTAAGCCGGCTGAATTTGGCGGAAGGACAGAGATTCGAACTCTGGGAGCTGTTACACTCGACGGTTTTCAAGACCGTTGCCTTAAACCACTCGGCCATCCTTCCAATGGGCGCTGATATTAGCGATACCGTTATGAAATGTCTATCGTTTTGATGCAAAAAAATGGCACAACCGGTGCAGTTGCCTAAACTTCAGGCCTTAAACGCTTAAAAAATGAAAAGCCCCGCGCAAGCGAGGCTTTTTTGGTCGGCCGAAACGCGATTATTTCGGCTGAGAATCGTAGTCTGAACAGGTTTGATAGCCCTTGTTCATGACATGGCCCGTGTCGTTGTAGCTGACAAAGTAGGTTTGCACCTTGCCGTCGCGCGGCGCCACCGCATAGGTGTCGCAGGTGCCCTGCGCATGAACCAGTGTGGCAGTGGTCGACGGTGGACCCGCGATAGCCCGCACCTGCTGCTTGGTCATCCCTACTTTGACATCGCTGACCACCGGCTCATTGACATAGCTGGCTGCGCGATCATAGGTGGTACAACCGGCAAGAATGGAGAATACCGCCGCAGTGCCGACGGCCAAAACCAACTTCTTCGTCATAGCTTGTCCTCTTGGAGTGCATTTGTTGTTCCCTAAGTCTAGAAGCGGGAAGGCTTTTCTACAAATTCCCCTTTGTCGATCGGTGCGCTTTTGCTCTCAAAAGGCCATCGCAGCATCCCATCAGATTCAAAAACCGAAATCGCTCAGGGCCGGGACATCGTCCGGGCGCCGGCCGAGCGGCCAATGAAAACGCCGATCCTGTTCGCGGATCGGCATGTCGTTGATGCAAGCATGGCGGTTGATCATCAGCCCCTCCTGATTGAACTCCCAGTTCTCATTGCCGAAGCTGCGATACCAGTTGCCGGAATCGTCGCGCCATTCATAGGCAAAACGCACCGCGATGCGCGCGCCATCAAACGCCCACAGCTCCTTAATCAGCCGATACTCCAGTTCTTTCGCCCACTTGCGTTGCAAAAAGCCGACCACCGCCGCGCGGCCATCGACAAATTCCGCGCGGTTACGCCAGTGGGTATCGAGGGAATACACCTGCGATACACGTTCGGGATCGCGGCTATTCCAGGCATCCTCCGCCAGCCGCACCTTCTCGATAGCGGATTCGCGGGTAAAAGGCGGCAATGGGGGTTTAATGCTCATGTTTATCTCCTGAGTGAAGGCGTGTAGACAACTCTGTCTACGTCATTACGCTAGCGTATGTAGACAGAGTTGTCTACAATCACTCGGAAATAGCCTGGGAGAAAATGATGACCGCCGATCTCAACGCCTTACCCGCCCGCCAGCGCATCCTGCTGACGGCGCACGATCTGTTTTATCAAGAAGGGATCCGCGCCACCGGTATCGATCGCATCATCAAAGAATCGGGCGTGACCAAGGTGACCTTCTACCGCCACTTTCCCAGCAAGAATGATTTAATTACGGCGTTTTTGACCTATCGCCATCAGCAGTGGCTCACCTGGTTCAGTACAGCGTTGGATCGACATGTGGCACAGAGCGGCGGGTTACTGCCGGCGCTGGCGCCCTGCCTGGCGGAATGGTTCGACGATCCGCGTTTTCGCGGCTGCGCGTTTATCAATACGGCGGTGGAAATCGCCGATCTGCTGCCGGAAAGCCTGCACATCGCCAGCCGGCATAAGCGGCAAATGGCGGAGGAACTGGCACGTCACCTGCCCGCCGGCCCACAGCAGGAACAGCAGGCAGCAATGCTGGCGATGCTGATCGACGGCGCCATCGTCAGAGTGCAGATAGAGCGGCAACCGCAGGCGGCGCTGCAGGTGCTGAATGCCGCTCTGGCGTTGCTGGCACAAGGCGGGTTCGATCAGTAATTGGCCCAGATGCCCGGCGTCACCAGTTCTAACAGGTGGGCGTCGGGATCGCGAAAATAAATACTCTCCCCGCCGTGTTCCCAGCGCATCCGCCCCTCAATCTCCACGCCGTTGGCCGTCAGATGCCGTTCCCAGTGTGGCAGTTGCGCTTTCGCCACCGCCAGCCCGATATGCGCCGGCCCCACGCCATCGTGCGCAGGAATAAACCCGGTAGGATAGTGCGCCCCGCGCAGCGAGTCGCCCTCGATAAACAGCAACAGTACGCTTCGATCGCCGACGTTATAGGCGCGAAACCGTTCGTTAGCGACCATCGCCGGCAGTTTCAGCACCTCCCGGTAAAAAGCGTCCGCGCGTTCAATATCGCTGACGTACAGCACCGTTTCGATCACCTTGTCGATCTTGAGTTCCATATCATCCCCCTCTTTTTCTGTACTGACAGCGTAGGCTTAGAGGAGGAAAACCACGGTACTTCCCGTGCCGATAGCGGATCAATCCGTGCTTTTTTACCGGCTTACAGGCAAAAAAAACGCGGCCCGAAGGCCGCGCGATGACGTTCACACTGAGGTGCTTAGAACTGGTAAACCAGGCCCACGGCAACCACGTTGTCGGTGTTGATACCGGCAGCGTCGGTGAAGTCGTTGTTGTCCACCAGGTTGATTTTGTAATCAACATAGGTGGACATGTTTTTGTTGAAGAAGTAGGTCGCACCCAGGTCGACGAATTTGACCAGATCTTGATCGCCGTAGTCCTTGCCGTTGCCGGCGCGGCCCAGGTCTTTACCTTTGGTCTGGTTATAACCCACGAACGGACGCAGACCGAAGTCGAACTGGTAGTGCGCGTAGGCTTCGAAGCTCTGCGCCTTGTTGGCGTAGCCATAAACGCTGCTGTCAGAACTACCGAAACGCGCCGCATTGTAGGACTGGGTGAACATCACCGCCAGGTAGACGTCGTTGGCGTCATATTTCAGACCGCCGGAGTACCCTTCGGCCTTGTCGCCGCGACCCATGATGTTCTGGTGACCGTTACCGCCGTTCTGCTCGCTGGTGCGACGCGAGTTGAAGAAGGCACCTGCGGCGCTGATGCCGTAGCCCATGTCATAGCTCATGGACATACCGTAGCCTTCGCCGTTTTGACCCAGAACGTCACGACCGTTGTTGGTCTCTTCGCCGTTGCCGTTTTTACCCTGGTACTGCAGGGCGAAGTTCAAGCCGTCAACCAGACCGAAGAAGTCGTTGTTACGGTAGGTCGCCAGGCCGCTGGAGCGCTGGAACATGAACTGGTCGGCGCCGTAGGTCATACCGTCGAACTCAGGCTGCAAGTCGGTATACGCCGCGACGTCGTACAGCACGCCGGTGTTACGGCCGTAGTCGAAGGAGCCATAGTCGCCGAATTTCAGACCGGCGAAGCCGTAACGGGTGAAGTTCTTGTTGTCCTGGCTTTCAGCGTGATTCAGGTTCGCCTGATATTCCCACTGGCCGTAACCGGTCAGCTGATCGCTGATTTGCGTTTCGCCGCGCAGGCCAAAACGCATATAAGACTGATCGCCGTCCACGCCGTTGTTGCTGGAGAAATAGTGAAGACCGTCGACTTTACCGTACAAATCCAGTTTATTACCGTCTTTGTTGTAGATTTCCGCCGCGCCTGCTGTGCCTGCAACCAGCAGTGCGGGTACCATCAGAGAGAGTACTCGAAGTTTCATCGTTATTATCCTCGTTAATTATGTCGAGCTACGGCCACTGCCCTTTTCGAGCATTATTAGCACGACTGTGCATTACCATTCTGGTAACAAGGGTTATATTAATCCAGAAAGAAAATGATACCAAGTATCCGATAGTGTTTCAGTGTAATTAATAAAGGTTTCCAAATGTAAATACGCGCGAACTTTCACAAAACATTACAGACAAACAAAATAAAGCACTTAAAGACAAAGAATAGATTAATTGATAAAAAATCATGTAGTTATACATATCTTTAAGAAAAAAAAGCCAACCATACAATTGAGCCAGACAATAAGCACATTGTGCCAAAACGCCGTCCGCACGCAGCCGCTATAATCACCTCGCTATCATCATTATTTTCATTATTACCTTCATTATCCGAGATCCGAGGATAATTTCTGCACTCCTTTAACCGGCTTCTGGCCGGTTTTTTATTTTTCTCCATACTCTCCTCACAATTCCGACTCGTACAAATAGCACGCAAATAAATAACCTAATGATATAGTTTCATTAATTTACTTTCGCACTAATTGCTAATCTTTTCCCTTATTTTAGTCTACAAATTGAAATTACTTTTCATTTCGTGCTTTATCCCATCGATTATTTCCCGCCGCAGGCACAATTAGCCGCAGAGTTTCAATTCTGATAACCTGGAAAAAGTGCACCTCCAGCGAGTAAAATTCATGATGCCCTTTCAACCCGACGTGCTGTGGCGGCGGCTACAAACCTCCCCCTTCCGCGCTCGCTTCCGTTTAAATGCCAAAGACCAAACTTATCTCGACGGCAAGGGATTGCCGCTGATACTCAGCCATGCCCGCGATTTTATCGACCGCCGCCTGGCCGCCGCCCATCCTAAGAATGACGGCAAGCAAACACCGATGCGCGGCCACCCGGTGTTCGTCGCCCAGCATGCCACCGCTACCTGCTGCCGCAGCTGTCTGGAAAAGTGGCACGGCATACCGCAAGGCGTCGCACTGAACGAGCAGCAAAAGGAGTATATTGTCCAAGCTATCGCGCTGTGGCTGGTGCGCAGAGGCGGTGCCAGGGACATGTCAGGCGCGAATATTTTCGATCCGGATCGCGGATTGTGATAAAAACTGTCAGTAACTTTCACCATTCTTTTGACCCAAGATCCTGACGCTTACATGACAGCTACCTTGTGCAATGAACAGCAAACGCCCGGCATTCCTCAACAGATCGCCACCCGTCTGGCCTTTTTCGTCGCCGGTCTCGGCATGGCCGCCTGGGCGCCGCTGGTCCCCTTCGCCAAAGCGCGCATCGGTATCGATGACGGTTCGCTCGGCCTGTTGCTGCTCTGTATCGGCGCCGGCTCCATGCTGGCGATGCCGCTGACCGGTTTCCTGACCGGCAAACTGGGCTGCCGCGCGGTGATCCTGATGGCGGGTCTGGGATTGTGTATTGATCTGCCGCTGTTGGCACTGATGGATTCCCTCGGCGGCATGGCCGTGGCGCTGCTGCTATTCGGTGCGGCAATCGGCATGATCGACGTAGCGATGAACGTTCAGGCGGTGATCGTCGAACGCGCCAGCGGCAAGGCGATGATGTCCGGCTTTCACGGTTTCTTCAGCATCGGCGGCATTGCCGGCGCCGGCGGCGTCAGCGCGTTGCTGTGGTTGGGGCTGACACCGCTGCAATCCACCCTGCTCACCGTGCTGGCGGTGATAGTCCTGCTGGCGCTTGCCAGCCGCCATCTGCTGCGTGAGAGCGGCGCCGACGACGGCGGGCCGATGTTCGTCTTGCCGCGCGGTTGGGTGATGTTCATCGGCATTCTGTGCTTTATCATGTTTCTGGCGGAAGGATCGATGCTCGACTGGAGCGCGCTGTTCCTCACCACGTTGCGCGGTGTCGAACACAGCCAGGCCGGTCTGGGCTATGCGCTGTTTTCCATCACCATGACGCTCGGCCGCCTCAATGGCGATCGGGTGGTGAACTCGCTGGGCCGCTACCGGGTGCTGCTGCTGGGCAGCCTGTGTGCCGCTTTCGGCCTGGGTCTGGCCATCGCCTTCAATCACGCCACCGTTTCGCTGGCCGGTTTCATGTTGGTCGGCCTCGGCGCCTCGAACGTCGTGCCGATCCTGTTCAGCGCCGCAGGCAACCAGCGCGACATGCCGGCCAATTTGGCGATCGCTTCCGTCACCACCGTCGGCTATGCCGGTATTCTGGCCGGCCCGGCGCTGATCGGCTTCATCGCTCAGTTTTCCAACCTGACGGTGGCCTTCGCCTGCGTAGCCGCTCTGCTGTTGGCGGTGACCGCCAGCGCCAGGGCCGTCACTCGCTGATTCAGGAATGCGCAGCCACTATGCAAAATAAACAACTGACCATAAGCTCCAGCAACATTACCCGCTGCTTCCTGCTGTTTATCGTGCTGCTGACGATCGGCATCGGTCTGTATGGCTACAACTACACCAATGCCTGGCTGGCGGAAAAGAAGTACACGCTCAATAGCATCGCCGGTTCGCTGCAAAAGCGTATCGATACCTACCGCTATATGACCTATCAGGTCTATGACAAATTCGGCAATGCGCCGGCGCAGAATGTCGATCCTGGTTTGCAGGAAACCCGCCTGCGGCCCGACGTCTATTATGTCGAGAAACCGCACAAGAAAACCGACGCGGTGATCTTCGGCAGCCATGACGAGAACACGCTGGCGATGATCGCCAACATCTCGGACTACCTGGATACCCGCTGGGGCGCCAAGACCGAGAACTACGCCATGTATTACCTCAATGGTCAGGACAACAGCCTCAGCCTGATCACTACCCAGCCGCTCAAAGAGCTGGCTTCACGCTTTCGGGAAAGCTACCTGACCACCTCGGCGGACGAACGCCGCGCCGAGATGCTGCAGCAGGCCAATATGCTCGACGAACGCGAGAGCTTTTCCGATCTGCGCAAGCAACGCTTCCAGAACGCC
The DNA here is from genome assembly GCF_051803255.1 of Serratia bockelmannii. Lineage (NCBI taxonomy): Bacteria > Pseudomonadati > Pseudomonadota > Gammaproteobacteria > Enterobacterales > Yersiniaceae > Serratia > Serratia bockelmannii. The sequence goes on from NZ_CP196512.1 coordinate 3,555,278, forward strand.
TATTCGTTTTCGATTCGCACCACCTTTAATCAGCCGGGGCATCTGGCGACGGTGATCGCCTTTGATTTGCCGATCAACGACATCATTCCGGCCAATCTGGCCCGCGCCAATTTCCTGCTGCTGCCGGATGATGTCGATCTCGACGACAGCACCATCCCGTCGGAAACCGTCCTCGGTACCCATGCAACGATGAGCGGGGGCTGGGTGGAGTTCAGCGCCGCCCTGCCCAATGCGCCGCTGAAGGTGGTGTATCGCGTTTCGGCTATCAATCTGGCCATCGATCTGCTGCGCAACAACATCTGGCTGATCGCAGTCAACTTGCTGCTGCTGGCGCTGTCGATGCTGAGCATCTACTTTATCCGCCGCCAGTACATTCGCCCGAGCGAAAACATGGCAGTGGAACTGGAGGCCGAGCGCGCGCTGAATCGGGAGATCGTCTCCAGCCTGCCCTCCGGCCTGCTGGTCTACAGCTTCGCCAACAATACGGTGATCGCCAGCAACAAAATCGCCGAACACCTGCTGCCGCATCTCAGCCTGCAAAAGATCGCCCATATGGCCGAACAGCATCACGGAGTGATCCAGGCGACGGTCAACAACGAGGTGTATGAAATTCGCATTTTCCGCAGCCAGCTCTCACCGGACACCTACCTGTTCCTGATGAACGATCAGGATAAAGAGGTGATGGTGAACAAGCGGCTGCAGCAGGCGCGGCGCGAATACGACAAAAACGTTCAGGCGCGCAAACTGATGCTGCACAATCTGGGCATCGAGCTGAATCAGCCGGTACGTCAGATGCACGATCTGGTCGACCGCCTGCACAACCGGCCGGATGAGGAACAACAGCAGGCGCTGCTGGGCCAGCTGACGACGGCGTCGGCTTCGGTACTGGAGTTGATCGATAACATCACCCTGCTGACCCGGCTGGAAACCCAGGACTGGCAACCCACACGCGAGCCGTTCAACCCAACGGCGCTGATCGACGAGTTACTGCTGGAGGCCCTGCCTGCCCTCAATCAAAAGGGGCTGGCGCTGTTCAAGCATTTCCAGCTGGACGTCGAGCAGAACTATATCGGCGACGCCAACGCGCTGCGCAAGGTGATCTCGTTGCTGGTGCATTACGCCATTATCACTACCGCCTGCGGCAAGATTTCTCTGGTCATCGACCATGAGCCCGAGCACCCTGACCGCCTGATTTTCCAAATCAACGACACCGGCTCCGGCATCTCCAACGAAGAGATCAGCAACCTCAACTATCCGTTCCTCAGCCAGACGCTGGTGGACCGCTTCAACCACGGTTCCGGCCTCACCTTCTTCCTGTGCAATCAGCTGTGCAAGAAGCTCAACGGCCAGTTGGATATTCGCAGCAAGGTGGATATCGGCACTCGCTACACCATTCGCGTCGCCATGGAGATGGAGAAAAAAGAACCGCAGGAGCAGGAAAAGCTGCTCGACGGCGTCACCGCCCTGCTGGACGTCACGTCGGATGAAGTGCGCGGCATCGTGACCCGCCTGTTGCAGGCCTACGGCGCCGACTGTCTCGTCGCCGAAGATCGCGCGGTCAATCGCGATTATGACGTGCTGCTGACGGATAACCCGCAGCGGGCCGATGACTACACCCTGCTGCTGGCGACCGATGAGCCGGGTTGGCAAGCGCTGGATAAACGCTACATTCGGGTGAACTACAACCTGAACGGCGCATTAATCGACGCCGTGCTGATGCTGATCGAACAGCAAATGGCCGCGCTGGAACAGGAAGAAAGCCCGCTTTCATTGAGTTCAGAAGATATCCAACTCTATGAAAAACAATTGAAATCAAGTGATTACTATGGGCTGTTTGTCGATACAGTACCCGACGATGTCAAAAAACTGTATACTGAGGCGGGCAGCAGTGATTTCAATGCGCTGTCACAAACCGCACACCGCCTGAAAGGCGTGTTTGCCATGTTAAATCTGCTTCCCGGCAAGCAGCTGTGCGAATCGTTAGAACAGCGCATCGCAGAAGGTGATGCGCCCGAGATCGAGAATAACATCAGTCAGATTGATTTTTTCGTCAGCAGACTGCTGAAGCAAGGTAGCCAACAACATGAATAACCTGAACGTAATTATTGCTGATGACCATCCTATCGTACTGTTTGGCATCCGGAAGTCACTTGAGCAAATTGAATGGGTGAATGTCGTTGGGGAGTTCGAAGACTCAACCGCACTGATCAACAATCTGTCCAAGCTGGACGCCAACGTGCTGATCACCGATCTGTCGATGCCGGGTGACAAGTATGGCGACGGCATCACGCTGATTAAGTACATCAAGCGTCACTATCCGCAGTTGTCGATCATCGTGCTGACCATGAACAACAACCCGGCGATCCTGAGCGCGGTATTGGATCTGGATATCGAAGGCATCGTGCTGAAACAAGGCGCGCCGACCGATCTGCCGAAGGCGCTGGCCGCCCTGCAGAAAGGCAAGAAGTTCACGCCGGAAAGCGTCTCTAAACTGCTGGAAAAAATCAGCGCCAGCGGCTATGGCGACAAACGCCTGTCGCCGAAAGAAAGCGAAGTGCTGCGTCTGTTCGCCGAAGGTTTCCTGGTGACCGAAATCGCTAAAAAGCTCAACCGCAGCATCAAAACCATCAGCAGCCAGAAAAAATCGGCGATGATGAAGCTGGGCGTCGAGAACGACATCGCCCTGCTCAACTATCTCTCGTCCGTCAGCATGACGCCGTTGGACAAAGACTAAAACCCGCCTCACGGCAGGTGAACGCCAAACAGGCACGGCATCCGCCGTGCCTGTTTGCTTTTCAGGCCTCGCTGCGGCTGTAGCGCACCTGTTGACTGTAGTAAGCCAGCGTCTGTTCCAGCGTCTCCAGCGTAACCGGTTTCGACAGGCAATTATCCATGCCCGCCTCGAGACAGCGCTGCTTCTCTTCCGCCAGCGCGTTCGCCGTCACGCCGATTACCGGCGAGCTGAACTGCATCTGTCGCAGTTCCTGCGTCAGGCGATAACCGTCCATGTTCGGCATATTGACGTCGGTCAGCACAATATCGACGTGATGCTGTTTCAGTACGCCGAGCGCGTCGACGCCGTCGTTGGCGGTCACCACCTGATACCCCAGCGACCCCAGCTGATCGGACAACAGGCGACGGTTGATCGGATGATCGTCGACCACCAGCAGATGAATATCGCCGTTGTCCGCCGCGCTGGCCTTGGCGGGCACCGGCAGCTGCACCAGCCCCTCTGCCGCGCCGCCGCCGACGCCAAACAACCGGTTGAGCAAGGTCAACGTTTCACGCGGCGTGGAGGTGCTGTGCATCCAATAGCCTGGCCGGGTTTCCTGCGACGGGCCGATATGCTCGGTGGAGAATTGGATCTGAGCCAGCAGCGGCGTGTCCAGCATCAGCGGGTAATCGCTGAGCAGCACCTCACCGGCAGCGGTCTCCTGCCCGTCATAGCGTTGGATATCGGCGCCGTAACCGCCCAGGATCGCCATCAGGTAGCTTTCCAGCCGCTGATTGCGGATATCCAGCCACAGCCGCCGGCCCTGCCAGGTATCGCTGGCCTGCGGGATCGGGAACTGGGCGTTGAACAGCGGAATGCGAATGCTGAACAAGCTGCCCAACCCCGGTTCGGACTCGACAGAGACATCGCCGTCCATCAGGTTGACCAATTTTTCGCAGATCGCCAGCCCCAAACCGGTTCCCTGGAAGTGGCGCTGAACACCGGTCCCCACCTGGAAGAACGGGTCGAACAGGCGCGAGACCTCTTTCTCCGGAATACCGACGCCGGTATCGCGCACGCTGAACTCCAGGTAGCTGCCGCGGGTGCAGACCTGCAGCACGATACAGCCGGTATCGGTGAACTTGATGGCGTTGTTCACCAAATTGGAGAGCACCTGCTGTAACCGCACCGGATCGCCGAAGATGCGCTCCGGCACGTTCTGTTCGATAAAGCAGTACAGCCCCAGACGTTTCTTGACCACCAGCGGCAAATAGTTGCCGGCGATATGGGTGATCACCTCCAGGCAGGAGAACTCGCGCGGTTCGATCTTCAACTGCTCGGACTCGATTTTGGAGAAGTCGAGAATATCGCTGATGATTTTCAGCAGCAGGCCGGAAGAGTTGTTCATCGCATTGACCAGCCGATCGACCCCTTGCGGCAACGCCTTGGTTTGCAACAGATCGAGGTTGCCGATAATGCCGTACAGCGGCGTGCGCAGCTCATGGCTGACGGTAGCCAGGAACATCGATTTGGACTGGCTGGCCTGCTCCGCCGCCGCCGCCATCTCCTGCAACGACTCTTCCATCTTCACGCGCGCGCTGACGTCCACCAGCACGCAAATCGCCACCTCTTCGTTACGGTAGCGCGAGTGAACAAAGCTGATCTGCAGGTTGTTGTTGTTGCTGGTCATCACATCGACGAAATTCGCCTGCTGTTCGCAAATGATGCGCGTAATGCGATCGCGATCTTCGTGGGTCAACAGGTTGATGTAGTTATGCGCCAGTTCGTTACTCAGGATATTGGTACCGTCGCTGATGCGCAGGATACAGATACCCACCGGCGCCGAGGCGACGATCTTGCGGTTGAACTGCTCGTGCTCTTCCAGGCGAAACGCGTTGTCCTCCGCCGGCAGGAACATCTTGCGCTCAAACAGCCACGCCAGCGTGAACAGCACGATGGCTGACAACAGGTTCAGCAACAGCGCGTTGAGGATCAGCATTTTGAAGCGTTCCACCACGCTTTTCACCGGCAGTGCATAGACGATGCTCAGCGAAGAAGGTGGCAGCGCTTTCTTCAGAATCAGGTCGCGGTAATTGTCGACATAGCCGAAGTACGCGTGCTCTACGGGATAGCTGTTAAGTGAGGCGGCATAACGATCGCCGTCCGCCAGACGCAGCACCGGCTCGTTGTTCTCATCCAGCAGCGTGACGCCGATCGGCAGGTTGCCGGCGGTAACGAAATCCTCCAACCGAACGGTTTGTTCGATGCCCAACAACGCCTCCAGCTTGTTGCCGATATAGATCGGCGTCAGTACATACAGATAACCGACGTCCGGCCGCTGCGCGCTGGGGCTGATCCAATACAGGTTGTTGTCTTTGTCCTGATTCTTGGCGTTGCGGTATTTCAGAATGCGCTCGTGCAGTGACTTCAGCACATTTTCCCGATTGGCACTCGCATTGCCGCCGCCGAATTCTGCCATACACAGGCTATCGCCGCCGATGAAGAACACCCGGTTGAGATCGTAGGCCGCTACGAAGTTCTCTTTCCAATACTGGATCAGGCCGCTCAGTGAATCGAGCGAACTGCGGTAGGTGGTGCTCAGCGCACAGTTGGACTCCGGGTACAGCGGAAAGAATTGCGGCGGGCTGCCCTTGCCGGGAAACACGCCGCTGAACATGTCCAGGCTGCTGACTGACCCGTTGAGGCGGTTCTCCGCCATATACTTGATGTCGCGGATGATGTCGGCGGAATGGCGGATATAGCCCTGTGCCTGGTCGAAATTGAGGTTGTACTCCTGCCGGATGTCCGATTCTTTCTGATGCAGGATATTCAGAATATAAAAGGTGGTGAGCAGCGCTCCCAACGACCACAGCAAAATCGCCAGCACCCGGAACAGATAGCGGGATATCTTCAGCGTAGTTCGAAAAGAGGCTAAGTATTTCAATCGGATACCATACGAAAGTCAGTGGCGGCGCACGCTATCGCCGGCACGGCGGCCGGCGGCTCGGTGCGCCAATTAAACCATATAACTGAAAAAGGGCCTAGCATCGCTGCCAGGCCCTTTTGTCTCAGTGCATTACGGTGTCGGCATGCCGACGCCCTCACCTTGCTTTAAACGTTGTCGTCGTCCATCGGCTCAGCCGCGTCGTCGCCATCGTCCAGCGGCGTGGTGTCTTCTTCCACCGCTTCCACGCCCGGTTCCAGGCTATCCAGCTCTTCGTCTTCCACCGGTTCGGCCACGCGCTGCAGACCGACGACGTTTTCGTCTTCCGCCGTGCGGATCAGCGTCACGCCCTGGGTGTTACGGCCCACCACGCTGACTTCCGAAACACGGGTGCGCACCAGCGTGCCGGCATCGGTGATCATCATGATCTGATCGCTGGTTTCCACCTGCACGGCGCCAACCACCTGGCCATTACGCTCGCTCACCTTGATGGAGATAACCCCTTGGGTGGCGCGTGACTTGGTCGGATACTCGGTCACGGCGGTACGTTTACCGAAGCCGTTTTGCGTGACGGTCAGAATGTCGCCTTCGCCGCGCGGCACGATCAGTGAGATCACGCTGTCGCCTTCGCCGAGGTTGATGCCGCGCACGCCGGTCGCGGTACGGCCCATCGAACGCACCTGCGCTTCCGGGAAGCGCACCACTTTACCGTTGGCGGAGAACAGCATCACTTCGTTGCTGCCGTCGGTCAGATCGACACCGATCAGCTCGTCGCCCTCGTTGAGGTTGACGGCGATGATGCCGGCGCTGCGCGGACGGCTGAACTCGGTCAGCGCGGTTTTCTTCACGGTACCGCTGGCGGTGGCCATGAACACGTGGCGCCCTTCTTCATACTCGCGTACCGGCAGGATGGCGGTGATACGCTCATCGGCTTCCAGCGGCAGCAGGTTGACGATTGGACGACCGCGCGCGCCACGGCTGGCTTCAGGCAGTTGGTACACCTTCATCCAGTACAGGCGGCCACGGCTGGAGAAGCACAGGATCGTATCGTGGGTGTTGGCCACCAGCAGGCGATCGATAAAGTCTTCTTCTTTAATACGCGCGGCGGACTTGCCTTTGCCGCCGCGGCGCTGGGCTTCATAGTCGGACAGCGGCTGATACTTCACGTAGCCCTGGTGAGACAGGGTCACCACCACGTCTTCCTGGTTGATCAGGTCTTCGATGTTGATGTCGGAAGTATTGGCGGTGATCTCGGTGCGACGGCCGTCGTTGTACAGCTCTTTGACCGCCACCAGCTCTTCGCGGATCACTTCCATCAGGCGCTCTGGGCTTTCCAGAATAAAGATCAGCTCGGCGATGAAGTTGAGCAGCTCTTTATATTCTTCCAGCAGCTTTTCGTGCTCCAGGCCGGTCAGTTTCTGCAAACGCAGATCCAGAATCGCCTGAGCCTGCTGCTCGGTCAGGTAGTACTTGCCGTCGCGGATGCCGAACTCCGGCTCCAGCCACTCAGGGCGGGCGGCGTCGTCACCGGCGCGTTCCAACATGGCGCTGACGTTGCCCAGATCCCACGGCTGAGCTACCAGTGCGACTTTCGCTTCCGCCGGGGTCGGCGCACGGCGAATCAGCTCGATGATCGGATCGATGTTGGCGAGCGCGATAGCCAGCGCTTCCAGGATATGGGCGCGATCGCGGGCTTTGCGCAGTTCGAAGATGGTGCGGCGGGTGACCACTTCGCGGCGGTGGCGCACGAAGGCTTCGAGGATGTCTTTCAGGTTCAGCAGTTTAGGCTGCCCCTGATGCAGCGCAACCATGTTGATGCCGAAGGTGACCTGCAGTTGTGTCAGCGCATACAGGTTATTCAGCACAACTTCGCCGACCGCATCGCGTTTGACTTCGATGACGATGCGCATGCCGTCTTTATCGGACTCGTCGCGCAGCGCGCTGATGCCTTCCACGCGTTTTTCTTTGACCAGCTCGGCGATCTTCTCGATCAGACGCGCCTTGTTCACCTGATACGGGATCTCGTGAACGATGATGGTTTCGCGCCCGGTCTTGGCGTCGGCTTCCACTTCCGCGCGCGCGCGCAGGTAGATTTTGCCGCGCCCGGTGCGGTAGGCCTCTTCAATACCGCGGCGGCCGTTGATGATCGCCGCCGTCGGGAAGTCTGGCCCCGGAATATGTTCCATCAGCCCTTCGATGCTGATGTTTTCATCGTCGATATAGGCCAGGCAGCCGTTGACGACTTCCGCCAGGTTGTGCGGCGGGATATTGGTGGCCATGCCCACGGCGATGCCCGATGAGCCGTTGACCAGCAGGTTCGGGATCTTGGTCGGCATGACGGCCGGGATCTGCTCGGTGCCATCATAGTTAGGCACGAAGTCGACGGTTTCTTTTTCCAGATCCGCCAACAGTTCGTGAGCAATTTTGGACATGCGCACTTCGGTATAACGCATCGCCGCGGCGGAGTCGCCGTCGACGGAACCGAAGTTACCCTGACCGTCCACCAGCATGTAGCGCAGTGAAAACGGCTGAGCCATACGCACGATAGTGTCGTAAACCGCGCTGTCACCGTGCGGGTGATATTTACCGATCACGTCCCCGACGACACGGGCCGATTTCTTGTATGGTTTATTCCAGTCGTTACCCAATACGCTCATCGCGTACAGAACGCGGCGGTGAACCGGCTTCAGTCCATCACGAACATCTGGCAGCGCACGTCCGACAATAACGGACATCGCATAGTCCAGATACGAGTTTTTCAACTCGTCTTCGATGTTTACCGGTGTGATTTCTCTGGCAAGGTCGCTCATGGAGCTGCTATCCCTCTACTAATGATTCATCTGCCCGCTGCCATAGTGGCAAAGGTGTAAAACTATATCACAAAGCACGCTTTACGGGAAAATAACCGCCGCTGTTTCACGGAAATTGTGCAGATAAGTGCGCTAAAAACGCATCGGCGCAGACGATGCCGCGCCGGAACATGTATAATCCGCGCAACGAGAACAAGGAGCCAGACCAGCCCATGAACGCAGAATCATCCAGCCGAGTGCAAAACGTTGACCACCAGGAAATCGCCAAGTTCGAGGCTGTCGCCTCCCGCTGGTGGGATCTGGAAGGCGAGTTCAAACCGCTGCACCGCATCAACCCGCTGCGCCTGAACTACATCATGCAGCGCGCCGGCGGCATCTTTGACAAGCAGGTGCTCGACGTGGGCTGCGGCGGGGGCATTCTGGCGGAAAGCATGGCGCGCGAAGGCGCCAAAGTGACCGGCCTGGACATGGGCGCAGAGCCGCTGCAGGTCGCCCTGCTGCACGCGTTGGAAAGCGGCATGGACGTCACCTATGTGCAGGAAACCGTAGAAAGCCACGCTCAGGCCAATCCGCAGCGCTACGACGTGGTCACCTGTATGGAGATGCTGGAGCACGTGCCCGATCCGGCCTCGGTGGTGCGCGCCTGCGCCCATCTGGTGAAACCGGGCGGTCACGTGTTCTTTTCAACGATTAACCGCAATACCAAAGCCTGGCTGATGGCGGTGATCGGCGCCGAGTACGTACTGAAGATGGTGCCGCAGGGCACCCACGATCATAAGAAGTTTATTCGCCCGTCCGAACTGATCGGCTGGGTCGACGGCACGCCGCTGCGCGAAAAGCACATGATCGGCCTGCATTACAACCCGATCACCGATCATTTCAAGCTTGGGCGCAACGTTGACGTGAACTACATGGTGCACACCCAGCACGAAGGTTAAGCACGGTAAACCGCGCCGGCCCTGCATTACCGGGGGGCGGCGCCAACGCGGTATTAGGAAAAATACCTAATTTCCGCGACTTCGATCAAAATAGCGGTTGTAGACAGTTTTTTAGAATATTAAATCAGATCAATATGCCGTTTTTTTCTAACGTTTAATAAAGCGCCAAACGATCGGTTTTTTCAGTTTTTCAGTAAAATCTGATCGTGCTTATTGACAAGCTTGTCGCGCCAGTCACGGCGCGCACTGCGAACGGCAAGTGGCATTTCACCCCCAAGTTATCCACAAATTAGGCCGGTTTTGTTCACTTGCAAACGCCGTTTTTTCTCACTATCTTGTTACCTCACCGACATACAACCCCTATATATAGTGTTTACATACTGAGCAGAGCGACTACACTTCTGCTTAGGGGCACCATACGGACAGGTAAAACACCACATGAACCAAAGTCTGCTTGTAACTAAACGCGATGGCCGTAAAGAGCGCATCAATCTCGACAAAATCCACCGGGTCATCGATTGGGCCGCTGAGGGATTACACAACGTCTCGGTTTCTCAAGTAGAGTTGCGTTCACACATTCAGTTTTATGACGGCATCAAAACCGCCGACATTCACGAAACCATCATCAAGGCCGCAGCTGACCTGATCTCCCGCGATGCGCCGGACTATCAGTACCTGGCCGCTCGCCTGGCGATCTTCCACCTGCGTAAAAAGGCTTACGGCCAGTTTGAGCCACCGAAGCTGCACGCCCACGTCACTCGCATGGTCGAGATGGGCAAATACGATAAGCATCTGCTGGAAGACTACAGCGCTGAAGAGTTCGAGCAGATGGATTCCTTTATCGATCATTGGCGCGACATGAACTTCTCTTATGCCGCCGTCAAGCAGCTGGAAGGCAAATACCTGGTGCAGAACCGCGTCAGCGGCGAAATCTACGAAAGCGCCCAGTTCCTGTATTTGCTGGTGTCTGCGTGCCTGTTCTCCAACTACCCGCGTGAAACCCGTCTGGACTACGTCAAACGTTTCTACGATGCGATTTCCACCTTCAAGATTTCGCTGCCTACGCCGATCATGTCCGGCGTGCGCACCCCAACCCGCCAGTTCAGCTCCTGCGTGCTGATCGAGTGCGGCGACAGCCTGGACTCCATCAACGCCACCTCCAGCGCCATTGTGAAATACGTTTCGCAGCGCGCCGGCATCGGCATCAACGCCGGCCGCATCCGCGCGCTGGGCAGCCCGATCCGTGGCGGTGAAGCCTTCCATACTGGCTGCATTCCGTTCTACAAACACTTCCAGACCGCCGTCAAATCCTGCTCACAGGGCGGCGTGCGCGGTGGCGCGGCAACGCTGTTCTACCCGATGTGGCACCTGGAAGTAGAAAGCCTGCTGGTGTTGAAAAACAACCGTGGCGTTGAAGGCAACCGCGTGCGTCACATGGACTACGGCGTGCAGTTGAACCGCCTGATGTACCAGCGTCTGATCAAGGGCGAAGACATCACCCTGTTCAGCCCGTCCGACGTGCCGGGGCTGTACGACGCGTTCTTCGCCGATCAGGACGAATTCGAGCGCCTGTACACCCAGTACGAGAAAGATGACAGCATTCGCCAGAAACGCGTGAAAGCGGTTGAGCTGTTCTCGCTGATGATGCAAGAACGTGCCTCTACCGGCCGTATCTACATCCAGAACGTCGACCACTGCAACACCCACAGCCCGTTCGATCCGCAGATCGCGCCGGTGCGTCAGTCCAACCTGTGCCTGGAAATCGCCCTGCCGACCAAGCCGCTGGAAGACGTCAACGACGAAAACGGCGAGATCGCGCTGTGTACCCTGTCCGCCTTCAACCTGGGCGCGATCGACAGCCTGGACGATCTGGAAGAGCTGGCGACCCTGGCGGTACGTTCGCTGGACGCCCTGCTGGATTATCAGGATTACCCGATCAAGGCTGCGCACCGTGGCGCGATGGGTCGCCGCACCCTGGGCATCGGCGTCATCAACTTCGCTTATTACCTGGCGAAGAACGGCGTACGCTATTCCGACAGCAGCGCCAACAACCTGACCCACAAAACGTTCGAAGCCATTCAGTACTACCTGCTGAAAGCCTCCAACCGTCTGGCTCAGGAACAAGGCGCTTGCCCGTGGTTCAACGAAACCACTTATTCGCAGGGCATCCTGCCGATCGACACCTACAAGAAAGACCTGGATGCGATCTGCAGCGAGCCGCTGCACTACGACTGGGAAACCCTGCGTAAAGAGATCCAGGAAACCGGCCTGCGCAACTCGACGCTGTCCGCCCTGATGCCATCGGAAACCTCTTCGCAGATTTCCAACGCCACCAACGGCATCGAGCCGCCGCGCGGCCACATCAGCATCAAGGCGTCGAAAGACGGCATCCTGCGCCAGGTGGTGCCGGAGTATGAGCGTCTGAAAGACAACTACGAGCTGCTGTGGGAAATGCCGAGCAACGACGGCTATCTGCAGCTGGTTGGGCTGATGCAGAAATTCATCGACCAATCGATCTCGGCCAACACCAACTACGATCCGACCCGCTTCCCGGGCGGCAAGGTGCCGATGAAGCAGCTGTTGAAAGACCTGCTCACCACCTACAAGTTCGGCGTGAAAACGCTGTACTACCAAAACACCCGCGACGGTGCGGAAGACGCCCAGGAAGATTTGCAGCCTGCCAAGGCCGGCGATGACGACTGCGAAAGCGGCGCCTGCAAGATCTAAAGTTTGACCTAGCGGGCCGGAATTTTCCGGCCCCTTCATTTAGCCACGTTACGATGGATTCAGGCTTATGGCTTACACCACTTTTTCTCAGACCAAAAACGACCAGCTGCAAGAGCCGATGTTCTTCGGCCAGTCGGTAAACGTTGCGCGTTTCGACCAGCAAAAGCATGAAATCTTCGAAAAGCTGATCGAAAAACAGCTCTCCTTCTTCTGGCGCCCGGAAGAAGTTGACGTTTCCCGCGACCGTATCGATTACCAGGCGCTGCCGGAGCACGAGAAGCACATCTTCATCAGCAACCTGAAATATCAGACGCTGCTGGACTCCATCCAGGGCCGCAGCCCGAACGTCGCCCTGCTGCCGCTGATCTCGATCCCTGAGTTGGAAACCTGGGTGGAAACCTGGTCGTTCTCCGAGACCATCCACTCCCGTTCCTACACTCACATCATCCGCAACATCGTCAACGATCCGGCGCTGGTGTTCGACGATATCGTCACCAACGAAGAGATCAAGAAGCGCGCGAAAGACATTTCCGGCTACTACGACGATCTGATCGAGATGACCAGCTACTATCACCTGCTGGGTGAAGGCACCCACCAGGTGAACGGTAAAACCGTCACCGTCAATCTGCGCGCGCTGAAGAAGCAGCTGTACCTGTGCCTGATGAGCGTGAACGCGCTGGAAGCGATCCGCTTCTACGTCAGCTTTGCCTGCTCCTTCGCGTTCGCCGAGCGCGAACTGATGGAAGGCAACGCCAAGATCATCAAGCTGATCGCCCGCGACGAAGCGCTGCACCTGACCGGCACCCAGCACATGCTGAACCTGATGCGTTCCGGCGCCGACGATCCGGAAATGGCGGAGATCGCCGAGGAATGTCAACAGCAGTGCTACGATCTGTTCGTGCTGGCCGCCCAGCAGGAGAAAGAGTGGGCGGAATACCTGTTCCGCGACGGCTCGATGATTGGCCTGAACAAAGACATCCTGTGCCAGTATGTGGAATACATCACCAATATCCGCATGCAGGCGGTCGGCCTTGGTCTGCCGTTCGAAACCCGCTCCAACCCGATCCCATGGATCAATGCCTGGTTGGTGTCCGACAACGTGCAGGTAGCGCCGCAGGAAGTGGAAGTGAGCTCCTACCTGGTTGGCCAGATCGACTCGGAGATCAACGCCGACGACCTGAGCGACTTCGAACTGTAAGCGATGGCGACGCCAATCGTAACGCTGCGCGCCGCCGGCACGCAGCTCTCCTGCCCCAACAGTGAAAACTGTCTGCTCGACGTGCTGGAACTGCACGACGTGCAGGTGGAGTATCAGTGCCGATCCGGCTATTGCGGTGCCTGCCGCCTGAAGCTGGTGAAAGGTGAAGTGACCTACCGCCAGCAGCCGCTGGCGTTTATCAACGCCGGCGAGATCCTGCCCTGCTGCTGCATGCCGCTGACGGATATCGAGCTGGAAATGTAAAGTCGGGTGCCGGAAACCGCGCCTGGAGACCAGAAGGCGGGGTTGCCCCCGCCCTATGATTACCGCTTCACCTCACACGCCAACCTGATCAGGATAGTGATATTTTCCTGGTAGATTTTCAGCTCGCACAGCGAGTCTCTTATCATCCAGATAAATAACAAAACCGTAATACATACAACGGTTAGCGAGTGAAACACATGCCTTAAGCGCATGCTTGCCTCCTTGCTGTGAAGGGGCTACCATAACGGTGTCTAGGCGTTAGGGCAGCCCCATTCTGATTGAGAGTCAGTTTGGGGCTTTCATCTATCCGCCTTGTCACACAATGCCCAAGACGAACAGTCTCAAGCACCCGTCAAGAGAGTAACAGCATTCTCTCGCCGCGAATATCCCCTATAACCTTATGATTAATTAGGGATATATAACTATCCTCAAAGTATTTCGCTTAGCGCCCCTTTCCCGCCGATGCGGAAAAATAACGTGCCGGAGAATCGCCAAAGGCTTTGCGAAACATGGCGATAAAATTACTCGGCGAGGCATACCCCAGCGTTTCCGCTATCTGCAGCACCGTCTCGCCTTCGGCCAGCTTCGCTAACGCATACGACAACCGGGCCTGCTGGCGCCACTGTGCAAAACTCAACCCCGTCTCGCCGATCATCAGCCGCCGCAGGGTACGCGGCGACATCGCCCCCCATTCAGCCCACGCCTCCAGCGAACGCTCGCTCCCCGGCTGCGCCAGCAAGGCCTGCAGAACGCCGGCCAGGCGCGGATGGGACGACATCGGCAAATGCAGTGGTTCCGTCGGCGCCAAACGTATCTCGTCCCGCATCACCTGCGCCATGCGATCCTGCTCCAGGGTGAGCGCGCTGCGCTTGTCCCAGCCTTCTGCTCGCTGAGCCAGCGCCTGCAGCACGGCGCTAATGCCGATGACGCAGGGTACATTCGACAGATCGTGGCAGGCCTCCGGCGCCAGCAGCAAACTCCAGCCGCTCAGTGCGCCGCAGACCTGCACCCGGTGCTCCGTCGCCGGTGGGATCCAACCCGCCCGCTGAGGCGGAAGCACCCAATCGCCCTGCGCCGTGCGTACATGCAACAAGCCGCTTTCGACGCACAGCAACTGCCCGCGCACATGCTGATGCCAGTCGTATTCGCGCGTGCCCAACCGATACTCCCGGCCTGCCGCGTCGCGGCCGCCAAGGGCGATCAGCCAGGGGCCCGCCCGCCATTCGCTGCAGTCAGCGTCAGTGAAGTGAGGGTTATCGTTCACATTGGCCACTTATCACTATTTTTAGTCCAGATACCGTTATATCAACCTTTTCCTGCGCCGACATAATGAAATGCTTCCGGCCGCTCCCGTTTGTGGCCACTGACTCACGAGGGAACATGATGACAACACCCAGCATTGGCATTATCGGCGCCGGGCCCGGCGGTCTGTGTCTGGCTCAGGGGCTGAGCCGCTTCGGCATCCACGCCACGGTGTTTGAACGCGACACCACGCCGCAAGCGCGCGATCAGGGCTACCGGCTGCGCATCGATCCGTCTGGCCAGCAGGCGCTGGCCGCCTGCCTGCCGCCGGCGCACTACCGGTTGCTCTGCGCCGGCAGCGCGCAAAACAGCGGCGAGAGCAATCTATGGGATCCGCAGCTTGCCCCGCTCACCGGCCGGCGCCCCGAGCACTGGTTGCCGTCCAGCCAGCGCCAAACGCAAGAACCGAGCGGCGATCTCGGCATTCATCGCCAAACGCTGCGCGAGATCCTGCTTGCCGGCCTGCAAGACCGGGTGCGTTTCGGCCATACCTTGCGTGAATTTGCACAAACGCCGCAGGGCGTGGAGCTACAGTTCGCCAACGGCGAGCAAGTGCGAGTCGATGTGCTGATCGCCGCCGACGGCGTCAACTCGCTGGTGCGGCGGCGCTGCCTGCCCGAGGCGGGGCCCGAAGACAGCGGCGCGGTCACCCTCTACGGCAAAACACCGCTCGATGCGGCAACCCGGGCCCAATTGGCCCCTGAGCTGCTGAACGGCGTATCGGTGATCTTCGCCGACGGCGTATCGCTGGTGATTGAACCGATGCGCTTTCAGGCGCCCATGGCGCAGCTGGCGGCCGACTACGCGCCCGATTGCCGCCTCACGCCGGTCGACGATTATCTCTATTGGGCCTGTATCGGATCGGCTGAACGGCTCGGCGGGCCGACACGGGCGAAGGGAAGCGCAACGCTGCAGGCGCATGTACGGCATATCTCGCAGGGATGGGCGCCCGCTTTGCAAACGGCGTTAGCGCTGGCGGATCCCCTGTCGCTCAGCGTGCGGACGGTGCAGGTTACGGCGGCAATGCCGGAATGGCACAGCGAACGCATCGCCTTTCTCGGCGACGCCGTGCACGCCATGAGCCCAGCGGGCGGGCTTGGCGCCAACACCGCGCTGGCGGACGCCGCCAGCCTGGCGACGCATCTGGCGCAAGCCGGCAGCGCCGCGCAGGCGCTCAGGGACTACGGTCTGGAACTGCACGTGCGGGGTGCCGCGGCGATTCGCCTGTCACGGCTGGCGTCCGAACGGCTGCAGCAAAGCCGTGACGCCGGCAACTCGGCGCCATGACCGTCACTCGATAATTTCCACCACCTCCAGCCAGGCGTTTTTACCGCACGCCTGGCCCCCATTCAGCCAGCGGCGCAGCATATCCAGCGCCAGCATCGCCACCGACTCCTGACGCAGCCGCAGGCCGTGGCGCGACGC
Organism: Serratia bockelmannii; assembly: GCF_051803255.1. NCBI lineage: Bacteria > Pseudomonadati > Pseudomonadota > Gammaproteobacteria > Enterobacterales > Yersiniaceae > Serratia > Serratia bockelmannii. The sequence continues at coordinate 3,571,599 of NZ_CP196512.1, forward strand.
GCGATAACGCACGGTCTGGCCAATGCCGCCACGCGGCGTGTGCAGCGCAATGCTCACCTGCTCATCGCGCATGGCGCTGACCGCCAACGCCAACGGCGCACCGGTCAACTCCGCCAGCGAGCGGGCGCGGGCCAGCGTCGTTTCCAGCGTTTCGATACAGTGCGCCGGCAGCAGCTCGCCCCCCGCCAGCGGTGCACCCTCGCTTTGCAGCTGCAGATTGATCAACCCGCCGCTGAATTGCTCGCTCAACGCCAGCTTCAGCCCTTGCTGACTCAGCCGCTGCGTCAACAACGCCGGCAACCCGACGGTGCCTTCAAAAATGCAGTTGTCCCCCGCCACTTCGCGCACGCGCCGCCATGCCTGCTCCATTTCCGCACGCCGGCTTTCCGGCCCGGTCAGCTTCAGTTCGATAATCGGGCTGGATGAGCGGTAACCCAGCACCACTTCCGGCGGCAGCGGCATGCCATCCAGCTCGGCGGCCAGATCGCTCTCGGAAGTGCCGAACGTCGTCAGGCGCAGGCACAGCGGCGGCGCCGGTAAGGTGAAGCGCTGGCGCAGGCGCGGCACGATCTGCTGTTCGACCATCACTTTGAATTCCGACGGTACACCGGGAGTGAAGAACATCTGACATTTGTTCAGCTGCAATGCGAAACCGCAGGCGGTGCCCACCGGGTTATCCAGCATTTCCGCGTTGGCCGGGATCTGCGCCTGCTTGCGATTGGAAGGAGCCATCGGCCGCCCACGCTCGGTGAAATAGGCTTCCATGCGCGCCAGCCAGTCGGCCCGTTCGACCAGCTCTACGCCACAGGCTTTCGCCGCGGCCAGCGCGCTGAGATCGTCGCTGGTCGGCCCCAGGCCGCCGTTGACGATCAGCACATCGGCGATATGGCTTCGTTCCTGCAGGATCTCGATCAACGCAGAGAGGCTGTCTCCGACCGTTTCACGTCCGCTCATCGGCAGCCCCTGCTGGAACAGGTAGTCCGCCAGCCAGGCGGCGTTGGTATCAATAATTTGCCCGTGCAGCACCTCATCGCCGGTGCTGAGCATCTCCACCCTTAACATTGATCTCTCCCACATTTTTTGGTCATTCCACTATAGAAGCCCGTAAATAACTTTTCACTAGCCGCCTGCGGATAATTTCAGCCATGGGTCCGTTTCTCATGTGCGATGCAGGCTTGCGAGATGTAAACATTAATGTACATCATGCGTAACGTCGGTTTGACACAAATTAGGGCTTCCACTATCCTGCCATCCTCATAAATCGTTACCTATAATTTTCAAAATCTTTCGGCTGGTAGAGAAAAAACGTGAAGAATCGCACTCTTGGCAGTGTTTTTATCGTGGCGGGCACCACCATTGGCGCCGGGATGCTGGCGATGCCGCTGGCGGCGGCCGGCGTCGGTTTCGGCGTCACGCTGGCCTTACTGGTCGGGCTGTGGCTGTTGATGTGTTACACCGCGCTGTTACTGGTGGAGGTTTACCAGCATGAGCAGGCGGATACCGGTCTGGGCACGCTCGCCAAACGTTATCTCGGCGGCGGCGGCCAGTGGCTGACCAGCTTTAGCATGATGTTCCTGATGTACGCCCTCACCGCCGCCTATATCAGCGGCGCCGGCGAACTGCTCGCCACCAGCATCAGCCAATGGACGTCGCAGGACTTCCCGGTGTCGCTCGGCGTCCTGCTGTTCACCCTGGTGGCCGGCGGCGTGGTGTGCATCGGCACCCACTCGGTCGACTTGTTCAACCGCATCCTGTTCAGCGCGAAAGTGGTGTTCCTGGTGGTGATGCTCGGCCTGATGTTGCCGAATATCCACCAGACCAATCTGATGACGTTGCCGCTGGAGCAAGGCCTGGCGCTGTCGGCCATTCCAGTGATCTTCACCTCTTTCGGCTTCCACGGCAGCGTGCCGAGCATCGTCAACTATATGGGCGGCAACATTCGCAAACTGCGTTGGGTGTTTATCATCGGCAGCGCGATCCCACTGATCGCCTATATCTTCTGGCAGCTGGCGACGTTGGGCAGCATCAGCTCCGACACCTTCGTCGGCATCCTGGCTCAGCAGGCCGGGCTGAATGGCCTGTTGCAGGCGGTGCGCGATGCGGTGGCTTCGCCGCACGTTGAACTGGCGGTGCACCTGTTCGCCGATCTGGCGCTGGCGACCTCGTTCCTCGGCGTGGCGCTCGGGCTGTTCGATTTCCTGGCCGACCTGTTCAAACGGCAAGACAACGTGCGTGGCCGCCTGCAAACCGGCGCCATCACCTTCCTGCCGCCGCTGGCCTTTGCGCTGTTCTACCCGCGCGGCTTCGTGCTGGCGTTGGGATTCGCCGCCATCGCCCTGTCGGTGCTGGCGCTGCTGTTGCCTTCGCTGCTGGTGTGGAAAACTCGCCAAAAGCATCAGGCACAATATCGCGTCTGGGGCGGCACCCCTGCGCTGGCGTTGGTGTTTGTCTGCGGGGTAACGGTGATCGCCATTCAACTGGGCATCGCCAGCGGCATGCTGCCGGCGGTCGGGTAAGCGCCGAAAGACAAGAAATGATAGAGAGAAAGGGGCCGCAATGGCCCCTTTTTTCGCAGCCTTAGAAGCTCAGGCCGACACCGACATAAGGGCCATCGGCCAGGGTGTTGTCGCGACGCCCGTCTTTGCCTTCCATCTGCATGTAACGGTAGCCCACGTCCACGCTCAGCGGACGGAACTTCCAGCGCAGGCCGCCGCTGGCTTCGTTATAGGCCTTCACGCCGCTGGTGAAAGAGTCAGGCGCAAAGTAACCTTCGCCGTGCAGGCTGAAGTAGCGGTTGATCTCCCACTCCAGGCCGCCGCCCAGCGCCACCGCCCCGCCGCTCTTCCCGTCTTTCGGGCTGAGGTACAGCGCTTTGGCGCCCACGGTCGCCGTCAACGGCCCCAGCGGCACACCGAAGTTCAACCCCACGCTGCCGACGTTGCCGTCGTGGTCGCTGCGCGCCCAGTTGCCGGTCAGGCCCAGGCCTGAAGAGCCGGTGCTCATGCCGACGCCCAGGTTGGTGTAGTGCTGCCCGGCTTCGCCCGACACGCTGATGGCGTTCGCCGCACCGGTCACAAACAGCAATCCTGCCGCGCACGCGACCCAAGTCTTTTTCATCATCTTTCCCTCTGGTTTGTCATCCGTACCGAATGATCGAATCAACGCATAATAATAACGTCACGAGTCTATACCAAAGCGCAATGAGTATTTAAGGGATAAAAGCGAAAAAATTCTTCAATAATCAAATAAATGTAAATATTTGCAAACAAGATTCTATATTCGTCAAGGCGATGCCAACGATAACCGAGACCTATTTGCCGCCGCTCGCCAATAGGGCTACAACTAGTAGTGGCTTTGACCAAGGTCAGGGGAAGAAGCCCCGCCAAAGGACTATGCTGATGAACGCTTAAACCGCCCGAGTCTTTACTTAACTGCACTACGATAAGGAGCAAGTGATGAGCAAGAAAGGACTGACCACCGCAGCCGGCGCCCCGGTTGTCGATAACAATAACGTGATCACCGCAGGCAAACGCGGCCCGATGCTGTTGCAGGACGTGTGGTTCCTGGAAAAACTGGCCCACTTCGACCGTGAGGTTATCCCCGAGCGCCGCATGCACGCCAAAGGATCCGGCGCCTACGGCACCTTTACCGTTACCCACGACATCACCCGCTATACGCGCGCCAAGATCTTCTCCGAGGTCGGCAAACAGACCGACATGTTTATCCGCTTCTCCACCGTCGCCGGTGAGCGCGGCGCCGCCGACGCCGAGCGCGACATTCGCGGCTTCGCCATGAAGTTCTATACCGAAGAAGGCAACTGGGATTTGGTGGGCAACGATACGCCGGTGTTCTATCTGCGCGATCCGCTGAAGTTCCCCGATCTCAACCACGTGGTGAAACGCGATCCGCATACCAACCTGCGCAACCCCGTCTACAAGTGGGACTTCTTCTCCCACCTGCCGGAATCGCTGCACCAGCTGACCATTGACTTCAGCGATCGCGGCATTCCGAAATCCTACCGTCACATGCACGGTTTCGGCAGCCACACCTTCAGCTTTATCAATGCCGCCAACGAACGTTTCTGGGTGAAATTCCACTTCCGCTGCGAGCAAGGCATTGAAAACCTGATGGATGAAGAAGCGGAAGCGATCATCGCCAAGGATCGCGAAAGCTCACAGCGCGATCTGTTCGATGCGATCAAACGCGGCGACTTCCCGCGCTGGAAGCTGCAAATTCAGATCATGCCGGAGCATGAGGCCTCGCAGACGCCATACAACCCGTTCGACCTGACCAAGGTGTGGCCGCACGGCGACTACCCGCTGATCGACGTCGGCTATTTCGAGCTGAACCGCAACCCCGACAACTACTTCTCAGAGGTTGAGCAGGTGGCGATGAACCCCGCCAACGTGGTGCCGGGCATCAGTTTCTCGCCGGATAAAATGCTGCAGGGCCGCCTGTTCTCCTATGGCGATGCGCACCGCTACCGCCTGGGCGTCAACCACCACCAGATCCCGGTGAACGGCGCCAAATGCCCGTTCCACAACTACCATCGCGACGGCGCGATGCGCGTGGACGGCAACAGCGGCAACGGCGCCACCTACGAACCGAACAGCTTCGGCCTGTTCCAGGAGCAGCCGGACTTCAGCGAGCCGCCGCTGAGCATTGAGGGCGCGGCCGACCACTGGAATCATCGTGAAGACGACGATTACTACAGCCAGCCGCGCGCGCTGTTCAACCTGCTGAGCGCCGAAGAGCACCAGCGCATGTTCACCCGCATCGCCGGCGAACTGTCGCAGGTGCCGGAACACATCCAGCGCCGTCAGGTCGAGCTGTTCACCAAGGTGCACCCCGACTACGGCGCCGGCGTCGCCAAGGCGTTGGGGCTGAAATAATCCCCCTGCATCATTCACTCAGCCGCCCTTTCGGGCGGCTTTTTTTATGCCGGACGCAGGCGCTCCGCCACCCATACCTGCAACCGGCGGCGCGAAATCTTGATGCCGCCGTTTTTCAGCTCGTCAGGCAGCGGAAGCAATGCCGTCGGGCGTTGGAAATTGGCCAGCTTATCCTGCGACCAGGCGAGCAGCGTCGGCAGCGACAGCGACGGATCGCCATCGATTACCGCCACCGGCCGCTGGCCGAACTCGGCGTCCGCCACCGGCACCACAAACGCCTGCGATATCTGCGGATGCGCCGCCAGCACGCGTTCGATATCTTCCGGCTGCACCCCTTCGCCGCCACTGAAAAACAGGTTGTCCAGCCGGCCGAGAATTCGCAGTTCCCCCTCGATCATCGCGCCGCGATCGCGGGTCGGGAACCAGCCCTGTTCATCGGCCAACGGCTGCAGATGGCCATGACGCCAGTAGCCAAGCGCCAGGCTGTCGGCGCGGATCCAGACCTCTTCATCCACCAGTTTTACCTCGCGGCCGCCGAGCGGCAGGCCGACACCCGGCCGCGCATCGGCGCGCTTGGCGCACACCGTGGAGGCCAGTTCGGTCAGCCCGTAGCCGCACCAGCAACGGATCCCCGCCGCCTCCGCCCGCTCGGTCAGTTCCACCGGGATCATCGCGCCGCCGAGCAGCACCGCCTTCAGCGTCATGTCCGCCAGCGGTTGCGCTAGCAGCCGCCACAGCTGGGTCGGCACCAACGAGGCATGCGTGCATCCCGCCAACGCCTCGTTCAGCGGGTGCATCTCGCGCACCGCCAACCGGGCGCCCGCCGCCAGCCAGCGCCAGACGATACCCTGGCCGGAGACGTGAAACAGCGGCAATGACAGCAGCCAGCAATCCTCGCGCTGAAACGCCATCAGCCCCAACACCCCGGCGGCGCTGGCCAGATGGTTGGCATAGCTGTGTGCGGCCGCTTTCGGCATGCCGCTGGAACCGGAGGTCAACGTCAGCGTCGCCAGACGCTGCGCATCCCACGTCGGCAGGTCTGGCCAACGCGGCTCGGTCGACGGCGGGGTCAATCGAATCACGTCTTCCGGCAGCGCCGGCAACGAGTCCGGGCCGAAGACAAAGGTCATATCCAATTCCGGCAACAGCTGCGCCAGCAGCGGCGTCGGCAAGGCGGGATTGAGCGGCAACAGGCGTGCGCCGCACTGCAACAGCGCCAGATAGGCCAGCAGCAACGGATAGCTGTTTTTACCGCACAGCGCCACACCGCAGCCCGGTTCAACGCCCTGATGCTGGAAATCCGCCGCCAGCTCATCCACCTGGCTCTGCAACGCCAGCCAGCTCAGCGGTTGTTCGCCGAGCATCAGCGCCGTCGCCTGCGGCTGAGTGCGCGCCCAGTGTCGCCACGGCCAATCGTTCAACGGCGCCATAGGCACTCCAGCGCCGAGACATCCAGCAGCGGCAACGCGCTGCCCGGCCACGGGCGCAGCACCTGCGCCTGCATCAACCCCAGCGTGTCCAGGCCCGGCACGGTATCCGGCGTCAGCCAATGGGCGATGCGCGCCAGTTGAGTCAACCCCAGGCTGGATTCGAGGCTGGAGCTGATCACCGCCGTCAGGCCCGCCGCGTGCGCCTGCGCCACCAGCGTCTGGCAACGCGCCAGGCTGCCGACCAGCGTCGGCTTGATCACGATGGCCGCCACGCCCGGCTCGGCCTGCACCACAAAGTCCGCCTCCCGCACGCTCTCATCCCAGGCGATGGCGATACCGGTCGCCCGGGCGAAGTCGCGCGATTCATCACGGGTCTTGCAGGGCTCTTCCAGGAAGGCGATACGATCGCGCCATGCCGGGTTAACATACCTGGCGAAGCCGTCAGCCTTGGCGCGGGTCCAGCTGCGGTTGGCGTCCAGCCGCAGCCGCAGATCCGGCAGCGCCTCCAGCAACACGTTGACGATCATGCCGTCCCGCACTGCCTCATACAGCCCCACCTTCACCTTGGCGACTTTCTCGCCCGGCAAAGCGCTCAATGTCTCGAACAGCTCATCCGGATCGCCGGTGCACAGCGGCGCCTTGCGAAAATCCGCCTGCATCGGCAAACGCTGCTCCAGCTCGGCCTGCGCACAGCTGAGCCCAAAGGCCACCGAGGGCAACGCGCTGTGCTCCGGTTCGTTGCCCGCCAACCAGGCCTGCAGCCAGCCCAACGCGGCCTGTTCGGCCTGCGCCGGCGTTTCCCGGCTGAATTCCGGCAGCGGCGCGATCTCGCCCCAACCTTCATGCTCGCCCTGACACAGCTGCACCACCCACCCGTCACGCGTTTTCAACCGTTGATTGCGCAGCACCACGCCCGCCTCCATCGGCAGGCTGTAACGGTATAGCGCCGCGCTGCGGTTTGTTCCGCTCATTACGGGTTACGCTTGAATTTGCTGAAGTCCGGTTGGCGCTTCTCGTTGAACGCGTTGCGCCCTTCCTGCCCTTCGTCGGTCATGTAGAACAGCATGGTGGCGTTGCCCGCCAGCTCCTGCAAACCGGCCTGGCCGTCGCAGTCGGCATTCAGCGCCGCCTTCAGACAGCGCAGTGCCATCGGGCTGTTCTGCAGCATTTCGCGGCACCAGCGCACCGTCTCTTTTTCCAGTTCGGCCAGCGGCACCACGGTATTGACCAGGCCCATGTCTAGCGCGGCGGCGGCATCGTATTGGCGGCACAGGAACCAAATTTCGCGCGCCTTCTTCTGGCCGACGATGCGCGCCATGTAAGACGCGCCCCAGCCGCCGTCGAACGAGCCCACTTTCGGACCGGTCTGGCCGAAGATGGCGTTATCCGCCGCGATGGTCAGATCGCACATCATGTGCAACACGTGGCCGCCGCCGATCGAATAACCGGCCACCATCGCCACCACCGGCTTCGGGCAGGTGCGGATCTGGCGTTGGAAGTCCAGCACGTTGAGGTGGTGTACGCCGCTGTCGTCGCGATAGCCGCCGTAGTCGCCGCGCACTTTCTGATCGCCGCCGGAGCAGAAGGCCTTATCGCCGGCGCCGGTCAGAATAATGACGCCGATGCCGTCGTCGTAACGGGCGTTGGCCAGCGCGTCGATCATCTCTTTGACCGTTTGCGGGCGGAACGCGTTGCGCACCTGCGGCCGGTTAATGGTGATTTTGGCGATGCCGTCGGCGGATTTGTGATACAGGATGTCTTCGAAATCGCCGGTGCAATCCTGCCAGGCGATAGCGGCATACAGGTGTTCTTCATTCGGATAAAGCATGTTCGGTTCCTTTAACCAGGGTTAACGAGAAATGTCTGCAGCTCGGCGACGAAATCCTGCGGATTGGCCAGATGCGCGTTGTGGCCGGCCTGCGGCACGATGCGCAACGGCAACCCGGCGTCGCGCGCCAGCCGTTGAAATTTGGGGTCGTTCTCACCGCACAGCACCCGCAGCGGCACGGTCAGTTGGCGCAGCTGCGGCGCCAGATAAGGCTGCCGCCCGAGCGAGGTGGCTTCGAGCATGTCGGCAATCGCCGGGCCGCTGTTGACCGAACGCGCGGCGATCAGCGCCTGGCGGTGCACATGGCTAAGCTCTTTGAACACCGGCTGCTGATACCAGTCCGCCAGGACTTCGGCAATCAGCTCACTGCGAAAACGCGCCGCCCATCGTGCATCCTGCTCGCAACGATCGCGGCGCTGTTGTTCGTCCTCCAGCCCCGGATTGCCACCCTCGACGATCACCCCTTGCAGGCCGTCATGGCGGCCGTGGCAAGCGTGATACATGGCGATGCGCCCGCCGAGCGAGTAGCCCACCAGCCAATAACGTTCAATATTGCGCAGTTGCAGGGTCGCGGCGATTTGCGCGCTGATGTCGTCGAAGCCGCGGCAGCCCACCGCCACGGAATCGCCGTGGCCGGGCAGATCGATGGCCAGCGACGGCCATTCCGGGCAGCGCGCGGCGATCACCCGCCATTCATTGTTGTTGCCGAGCAGGCCGTGCAGCCACACCAGCCACGGGCGGCCCGCTTCGCCCTGTTGCAAAATTCGCGTCGCCAGCATCATTGCACCGCCATCTGTTGTACCAGGTATTGCAGGCTTTCGGCCCCTTCACTCGGCGACACCTGCAGTTCTATCAGCGTGGCGCCGCCGCGCCGCCAGCCTTGCTCAACCGCTTGTTGCAGCTGGCTCCAGTTCTCCGGCCGCGCGTAGTCAAGCTGGAACATCGCCGCCGCATGGCTGAACTCGACGTTCTGCGGCATGCAGTAAAAGCGCTGACGATCTTCTTCGGGCGTCGGCAGCAGCGAGAAAATTTGGCCGCCGTTGTTATTGACGACGATCAGCACCGTCGGCGCCGAGCAGTGGCGTAGCAGCGCCAGCGCATTGAGGTCATACAGTGCGGAAAGGTCGCCCACCACCGCCAACGTTGGCCTGGCGGTGGCACGTTGTACGCCGGCGGCGGTGGAAATCAGACCGTCGATACCGCTGGCGCCACGGTTGCTGAATACCGGGTAAGCGACGGGCAATGGCGTTAACGCGTCGATCAGTCGCACCACCAGGCTGTTGCCGAGAAACAGCTGGCCGTTCTCCGGCAACAGTTCCGGCAGGCGGTGCGCCAGCTGCGCTTCGCCAAAGTTATCGTACAGATGCGTGGACGCCGCCGTCAGCGCCTTATCCGCCAGCGCAGCCAGCCCGGCGGCCCACGGCGCGCGCGGTTGCGCCGGATGCTGCGCCAACCACTGCGCCACGCCGGCGCGCAGGCGCCGCCCCCGGTGCTGGGCCGGATCGAGCTGCCCCGGCAGCTCGTCGATGACCCAATACTCTTCCGGCCGGCACTGCGCCTGCCACTGCAGCAGGCGTTTGCCGGTCAAGCTGCCGCCGAACTGCACCACCAGCTGCGCGTCTTGCAACAGGCGCTGCGCCTGCGGATGCGCGAGCCACAAATCGGCACAGGGCAGCGGTTGCCCGGTCTGCGACAGTACATCGCCGATCAGTGGCCAACCCAGCGTTTCGGCCCATTCCGCCACCTGTGCGCCCTCTTGTGCGTTCATGCGGCCGGCGAGCACCACGCCGCGCTTTTGTCGCCAGAAAAACCAGTCCGGCTGCGGCAATGGCACTGCATGCGTCTCGCTTTCCTGCAGCCAAGGCCGATCGCTCTGCCACCAGTCGCCCAGCGCGGCGGACCAATCGGCATAGTGACGCTCATCGCCGCCGTACAGCGGTTCGGCGAACGGGCAGTTGATATGCAAAGCGCCATGCTGCAAGCGCGCCATCGCGCTGTCGACGCTGGAGGCCAGCCACGCGGCCGGAATATCCGGCGTAGGACGCGGCAGATCGATCGCCAGCGTCGGGTGGCTGCTGTAGAGGCCGTTTTGACGGATCGCCTGATTGGCGCCGCAGTCGATCAGTTCCGGCGGCCGATCGGCGGTGAGAAACACCAGCCGTTCACCGGTCAGGCCGGCTTCGATTAAAGCCGGGTAAAGGTTCGCCGCCGCGGTGCCGGACGTGACGATCACCGCCACCGGCTCACGCGCCGCCTTCGCCAGCCCGAGTGCCAGATGACCGAGCCCGCGCTCATCAAAATGGGTATGGCAGATAAACGATCGGTTGGCCGCGGCGGCCAGCGTCAGCGGCGTGGAGCGCGATCCCGGAGCGATACAAACATGCCGCACCCCATGGCGGGCCAGCGCCTCGAGCAGCACAGCCGCCCACCGGCGATTAAAAACACTTGTCGACATAGTTCGCTCACAAGTCAGTTAGCAGAGATCGTCTCCGACGCAGCCGACAGACGCCGCGCCTGTAGTTACGCTCTGTATTATATGAGGTGTTATTTTCACGGCTTTTGCGCCAGCGCAAGAACGCCGTATATCCCTGGGTGTTTACACCAGATAATTATTTGATTTAGAACAAAAAACAAACAATAAATACACAAACACTTTACACTTGCGGCGGCGTCGGCTCAATCCGTCCATATAAAAACAAGGGAAATAGGGGTGCTCCAACGGCGGCTAGCGGGAAGTATAGGCAGGGTAAGGAAAAGCTTTCGGTAAAACGGCGGAATGAACAACACAGTCTGAAGAAAAACACGGGGCGGCCTGCGCCGCCCCGATGGCATGGTTTATTTGCGAGCCAGCAACAATCCCAGCACCAGCCCGACGGTGGCGCCGATGCCCACGCTGTGCCAGGGTTTGTCCCGCACGTAGTCGTCGGTGCGGTGCACCGCTTCTTTGGCGCGCGCATAGTAAGATTCGCCGGTGTTCGCCCAGCGCGCCTTGACCTCACTCAGCGCCTGCTCGGCGTGCGACTTGATGTCGATGTAGGCCTGATCCGCGCGATCGCCGGTGTATTGCAGCACTTCTTCCAGCGTCTCGGTCAGCATTCTCAGATCGTCATCCAGCGTAGTTTGCTCAGCATCCGTATGTCTTGCCATCGTGAGATCTCCGTGGTTGAAAAATTAAGCGTTCCTACACTATAGACAAGGATCGCCGCCTGCGGCCATCGGACTTTTACCCTAAAACACCAATTGCACCTTGGCAGCCTGGCGTTTATCGCCGGCAAACGTCAGCGCCTGCGCCAACTGCCCGCTGGCGAATTCCGCCGACAGCAACGGCAGCGGATCGATCACGCCGTCGGCCAGCCAGGCCACCGCCAACGCGAACTCCGCCACGAAGCGGAACGATCCAAGCAGATTCAGTTCCTTGGCAATCAACAACATCAGCGGAAAATCGGGGAAGCTGCCGCCCATGCCCACCTGCACCACAGTGCCTTTGGCGCAGGTGATCTCCAGACAGCGCTGCAGCGACTGCGGGTGCCCAGCCACTTCGAAGGCGACGTCAAAATACCCCTTGTCCTGCAGATAACCGCTAAAATCGTCGTCCGCGGCATGCAGGCACCGATCGGCCCCCATTTGCCTCGCGATCGCCAGGCAGCGCGGACTGAGATCGGCGCAGACAATCTCGGCGGCGCCCAGCGCTTTCAGCGCCGCCACCAGCAGGCAGCCGATCGGGCCAACGCCGGACACGAAAATCTTTTTCCCCGTCACATCGCCGGGCTGCTTCGCCGCGTGGACAGCCACCGCCAGCGGTTCGGCGAACACCATTACCCTGTCGTCGCGATCGGCGGCGTAAGGAATGCACTGCGCGCTATCCACCACTTTGTATTGGGTAAAAGCGCCGTCGACGTGCGGAAAATACATCGCGCTGCCGAAAAAGCGCATCTCGACGCATTGATTGCTTTGCTGCGCCAGACAGTATTTGCACTGCCCGCAGGGTTTGCTGGGATTGAGCGCTACCTTCTGCCCGACCGGCAGCTGCGGCGAATCGCTGGCGACCACCTCACCGATCACCTCATGGCCCAGCACCATCGGCTGACGCACCTGAAAATTGCCGACCTTGCCTTCCTGGAAGTAATGCAGATCCGAGCCGCAGATGCCGCCGCGGCTGATTTTTACCAGCGTTCCCTGCCCCCGATAATCCACTTCTTGCGCGATCACCGCCACGTCTCGCTTGCCATTGACCACGCAGGACTGGGTTTGAATTTTCATCTCCAGACTCCACGAAAAAAGATTACACCGCCGCAGACATGCCGCCATCGACAAACAGCAACTGCCCGTTGACGAAGGCGGAGGCGTCGGCGGCCAGGAACACCGCCGCGCCGATCAACTCCTGAGGATCGCCCCAGCGCGCGGCAGGCGTGCGTTGGGTCAGCCAGGCGGTGAAGGCCGGATCGTCGGCCAGCGCCTGCGTCATCTCGGTTTTGAAGTAGCCGGGGGCGATGCCGTTGACCTGAATGTTGTAGCGCGCCAGCTCCACGCACATGCCGCGCGTCAGCATTTTCACCGCGCCCTTGGACGCCGCATAAGGGGTGATGGTGTCCCGCCCCAGCTCGCTTTGCATCGAACCGATATTGATTATCTTGCCGCGCCGGCGCGGCACCATATAACGCGCTACGGTCTGCGACACGATGAAGACCGCCTTCTGGTTGACGGCGATGATGTCGTCCCAATCTTGCTCCGGAAATTCGGTGAACGGGTGACGGCGCTGGATACCGGCGTTGTTGATCAAGACGTCTATCGCGCCGATGTCCGCTTCGATACGGTCGATGGCGGCATGCACCGCCTGGGAGTCGGTGACGTCGAACGCCGCCGCATCGGCGCGCAGTCCCTCTTCACGCAGGCGATCGGCGGCGTGCCGGGCATGTTCTTCGGTGGTGGCGTTGATCAGAATATGCGCGCCTTGCTGTGCCAGGCCGCGCGCCAGCAGAAAACCAATGCCGCGCGAGGCACCTGTGATTAAGACGGTTTTGTTATCCAGAGAAAACAGGTTGTGCATGGTGATTCCCGGCCTTCAGGCCTCCAATCGGACAGGCCTCTATCTCAGCCGATTGTTACCGGTAAAAACGTGATGGAAATCACTGAAAATAATGTTACGAAACCCTGTTACTTTTAACGTGATCTCACGCAATCCCTACAGGAAGAGTCAATACCTATCCCTTTTAAAATAGACAATTTTCAACAGCGTTACCGTCCTGGTTATCAGGAGATACTGCCGCACAGCGGCGCGGCAGCAACTCACTCGGCGGCACCGTTTGAGCCGGCATTCGGGTCCATCGGCGGCGTAGCGCGGGCTTTATCGCTGCGTGCCGCCCACCACAGACCGCTGTTTTTCATCGCATAGCCGAACAGCAGGCCCACCAGCAGGGAAAGCGTCACCAGCGGCCAATCGCCGCCGCCGGCGAAGGTCGCACAGGCGCCGATAAAGGTGCCGGGTACGAATCCCAGCCACTGCTGTTTAGCCTGAATGCACATCAGGAACGCCACGATGCCGGTCAGCAGATACCCCAGCAGATTCCACTGCGGCGCCAGTTCGCTGCCGTGGATGATCGCCATTGCCCAGAAGACGCCGCTGCAGCAGGTCAACGCGCCGATCAACAGCCCTTTCAGTCCGCCCTGCGGGCAGGCGAAATACGCCGTGCAGCCGAGAAAGCCGGCCCAACCGATCAGGCCCAAGCTGACGGCAACCCATCCCCAAACGCCGGACAGGATCCCGGTGGTGACGGCAATGGCGAAAAGAACGTTCATAAAGTGACCTGCAGCAAAAAGAAAGCGCGCAGTTTACCCGAAAACAGGCCAATTTATGCGATGAAAATCACACTATAAATGTAATTAAAGAATTATTAATTATAAAAAATAGATATTCATCACAAAGTAATTAGCGAGGGAACCCCACCCGGGACGTCTTCCATGCCAACAACAGGCACACCACGGTGCTGCCCAGGAACAGCAAATGGGTTGCCTGATTCAGATCGACGCGATCGACCACCACGCCCAGCAAGATCGGCACCCAGTTGGCGATATAAGCGATAACGTAAAACAGCGAAAGCAAACGCGCATGGCTGGTCAGCGGCGAAATCAGGTTCACCAGGGTCGCGCTGCCGACGAAAATGGCGCCATAAGCATAGCCGGCCACCACCAGCCCCACCGCCGCCAGCCCAAGAGAATGCCACTGGATCGCCATGGTGAACACCACTGCCGCCAGCACCTGCGCCAGGCAACCGAACAACAGCGAATGACGGGCGTTAACGCGGCGGCTCAGGATCTGGCTGATACCGGCGATCAGCAGATACACCGCAATCGCATAGCCAAAGACGCCACGAGCGTGCAGGCCTAACAGCGTTTCCGCCACGCCGGGGCCGATTGCCAAAATACTGGCGGCCAGCGCCCAACAGATAAATAAAGCCCCTGCACACACAAAGAATTTACCGCCGGTGGCGCGCAAGCCATCGAGCAGCGAGCTTTTTTCTGTCTCGGCCGACGTAACATGGCTCGGCGCCGTAACCACGCCACGCGGCCACGAGAACATCACGCCCAACGCAGCCACGGCGGCCATGACCATGATGAAAACAAATGGCAGCGTCGTGGGATGGAAACCGGTCTGCAAGGCGATGCCGCTGAAGATCGGGCCCAGCGCCAATCCGGTGGTGAATGACAGCGTCGCGATCAACGCCGCATTTTTGCCGCCGTCGCGCGGCCCAAACCGCACCAACGCGATGTTCGCCGCGCCGGTTAGCGCCCCGGTGCCCACCCCGGCCAACAGCCGCGCCATCAGCATCATGGCAAAGGTATCAGCCCGCGCGAACAGCAGGGCGCCGCTCAACACCACCAGCAATGCCGGCACGATCATGCTGCGTAAATCCTTTACTTTGCCGGCCAGATTGCCGACGCCGAACAAAGAGATCAGCACGCCGGCGGCATAGGCGCCGTAGATGACGGTCAGACTGACCGAGCTTAGCGTAAGCTGCTGCTGATACAGCGGATAAAGCGGCGTCGGCGCGCTGCTGTTCAGCAATGCCGACATCAAAGCCAGCGCCAGGAACAATAAAATTGTCCTGCCCGACGCCTGAGCATTTTGCGGCGCCGCAATCTGGCTGGCGGTATTTTCTGACATGTTTCAACTCCCAAAGTCGGCAGACGGCGGCCTGCCGTCGACATTTTCCTCACCCGGCCTGCCGGGAACGGCGCTTATCATAGCGTTCCGGCGACGGGCGAAGTATCGTCAAGAATGAATCACCCTGATGCATTCTTGCATCACCGGAGAAATAACCGCCGATGTGCAGCCCGCTAACCGTCTTTCTCTCCCCCCGGGCAGAACAACGCTTTATGATAGAAACCGTTATTGTTCGCCTGGCTCGGCCTGTGCCCCACGGCGCCGACAAATCTGCAGAGAGGAAATGGCATGATGAATTGGGACGACGCGCGCTTCTTTTTGGCCGTCGCACGCTGTGGCACGCTACGCAAAGCCGCCAACCAGCTGCATGTCGATCAGGCGACCGTCGGTCGACGGCTCTCCGCTTTCGAAGACGCTCTCGGTTCCAAGCTGTTTATCCGCACGCCGAAATCCTTCGCCCTCAGCCCGTTGGGGGAAGAAATGCTGGCGGACGTGATGAAGATGGAGAATGCGGTGCAGGCGATCAACCGCAAAGCCGCCAGCGGCGATGACAGCCTGCACGGCCACGTGAGCATCGCCACCACCGATACCCTGGCCGAAGCCTTCGTGATACCCGCGCTGCAAGATCTGCGGGAACGCTATCCGGCCATCACCGTCACGCTGTTGACGGCACTGAACATCGCCGATATCTCTTATCACGGCGCGGATCTGGCGATCCGCGGTGCACGCCCCGATGACGATGAACTGATCATCAAGCGGCTGGCCACCATCGAGATGGGCCTGTACGCCAGCCCGCACTATCTGGCTCGGCGAGGTATGCCGGTCAAAGGCGAGCAGCTGCGCGGTCACGATCTGCTGATGTTCCCGCGCAAGCTGGTGCCGCGCCACTGGAACAATTTCTGCGGCGAAGCCCTGCACGAGCCCAACGTCGTGCTGCAATGCAATTCACAGCTGCTGCTGCGCTCCGCCACTCGCAGCGGGCTAGGCATCGGCCTGCTCTCCGCGTTTCTGGCGGATAAAGACCCGGAGCTGGTGCGCCTGTTGCCAGAGAATAAAGACTGGGTGGATATCTGGCTGGTGCTGCATCCCGATTTGCAGCGTGTCGCCCGCGTGCGCGCGGTGGTGCAGGCGCTGGAAACGTCGTTTAGCGCCCATTACGGCTAAGTGCCGTTTCTCCATAAAAAAAGGCCGCCGAAGCGACCTTTTTACTGTCTGAAGCGTTATCAGAACGTCGGCTGCGCCATCTGCACCAGCGAAATCAGCGGCTGCGGATAAACACCCAACAGCAGCACCAGCGCGGCGGAGATCAGCACCACGACGCCACCGGCGGTCAACGCCCAGTTGTTCGGGGTGTCGCGCTGCAGCGATTCCGGCGCGCTGAGGAACAGGCTGACGGTCACGCGCAGGTAGTAGTACAGGCCGATGGCGCTGCCTACCACGACTGCGCCGGTCAGCCACCACAGGTGTGCGCTGACGCCCATCGCGATCACGAAGAACTTACCGATAAAGCCCAGCGTCATCGGAATACCGGCCAGCGACAGCATCATCACCGTCATCACCGCAGACAAGATTGGCTTATGCCAGAACAGGCCGCGGTAAGAGAACAGCGAATCCGCATCCGGGCCGCGGTATGGGCTGGACATCAGGCTGACCACGCCGAAGGCGCCCAGGCTGCTGAACAGGTAACCGGCCAGATAAACGCCGGCGGTTTCCAGCGACAGCTGATGGGTTTGCACCGCAATCAGCGCCACCAGCAGGTAGCCCAGGTGAGCGATCGACGAGTAACCCAGCAGACGCTTGATGTTGGTCTGGCTGATGGCCATCAGGTTGCCGAACAAGATAGAGCAGAACGCGATGATCGACAGCACCAGGCGCAGCGCTTCGTTGTCGGCGGCTGGGGCATACAGGAACAGACGCATCACGACCGCGAAGATCGCAATCTTGCTGGCGGTTGCCAGGAAGGTCGAGACCGGCGCAGGCGCGCCCTGATACACGTCCGGCGTCCACAGTTGGAACGGCACCAGCGACAGCTTGAAGCCCAGACCGACGATCATCATGCCCATACCGGCCAGGATCAGCGGCTGGTGCATCATGTTTTCCTGCAGGCTCTTGCCGAGGCCGGCCAGCGACAGATCGCCGGATTCAGCGTACAGCAGCGCCATGCCGAACAGCAGGAACGACGACGCGGCGGCGGACAGCAGCATGTACTTGATGGCAGCTTCCAGCGGGCGCTTCTGACGATAGGCATAACCCACCAGGCCGAACAGCGGCAGCGAGATCAGCTCGATACCGATGAACAGCGAAGCCAGATGGTTGGCGCTCGCCAGCAGGATGCCGCCCATGGCGGCGATCAGCACCAGCAAGTAGAACTCTTCGCGGTTATCCGGATAGCCGACCAGCCACGGATAGGCGAAGGTGCAGGTCGCCAGACTCGCCAGCAGCACCAGCCCGGTGTAGAACATCGAGTAGCCGTCAACCCGCAGCAGCGGGGTGACGTCCATTGGGCCTGCCTGGCCGACAAAGTACAGCGAAAGCAGCGCCAGGTTGAGACCGATCACGGTCAGGGTGGCGTTGATAAAGTGGTCGCGTCGCCACGCAATGCCTAGCATCACAACCACCACCGTCAATCCGACGATCAACAGCGGCAGCAGTGCGATCAGTTGTTGAGGAGTTATTGTCATGGCGAATTACGGCCTTGTTGTTGAAATTGCTGAAACTGACGAACCAAACCAGTGTTGCACGTTGCTCATCGCCGCGTTGGAAGTATCCAGAATCGGCTGCGGGTAAACCCCCAGCAGAACCAGCAACACCACCAGCAGCAGAATGATGAACAGTTCGCGCGCGGTCATGCCCTGCAGCGGCTGGTCGGATTTAGGCGCACCGTAGTAAGCGCGCTGCATCATGATCAGCGAGTAAACCGAAGCGAACACCAGACCGAAGGTAGAGATCACGGTGATCACCGGCACCACCTGGTAGCTGCCGAACAGAATCATGAATTCACCGACGAAGTTACCGGTACCCGGCATCCCCAGCGTAGCCACGGCGAAGAACAGCGACAGCGCAGGGATGAATTTGATACGCCCCCACAGGCCGCCCATCTGACGCATGTCGCGGGTATGCAGACGCTCATACAGCTGGCCGCAGATAATAAACATACCGGCGGCGGACAGACCGTGCGCGATCATCTGGATCACGGCACCCTGGTAAGCCAGCTGGCTGCCGGTGTAGATGGCAATCAGCACGAAGCCCATGTGCGATACCGAGGTGTAGGCGATAAGACGCTTGATGTCAGTCTGCGCGAACGCCATCCAGGCGCCGTAGAAGATGCCGATCACGCCCAGCCACATGGCGATTGGCGCGAACTCGTGCGAAGCCTCAGGGAACAGCGGCAGGCTGAAACGCAGCAGGCCGTAGGCCGCGGTTTTCAGCAAGATGCCCGCCAGGTCGACGGAACCTGCGGTCGGTGCCTGGCTGTGCGCGTCCGGCAACCAGCCGTGCAGCGGCACCACCGGCATTTTCACCGCGAAGGCGATGAAGAAGCCCAGCATCAGCAGATATTGCACGTTGTGGGACATCGGCGTTTGCAGCAGGTCTTCGTAATCGAAGGTCCACACGCCGGTGGCGTTGTAATGCACGAACACCAGGCCCAGGATCGCAATCAGCATCACCAGACCGCTGGCCTGGGTGTAGATGAAGAACTTGGTCGCCGCGGTGATACGGGTTTTACCGTCCGACGCTTTGTGCCCCCACAGCGCGATCAGGAAGTACATCGGCACCAACATCATTTCCCAGAAGAAGAAGAACAGGAACATGTCGATGGCGAGGAACACACCGATAACGCCGCCCAAGATCCACAGCAGGTTGAGGTGGAAGAAGCCCTGATACTTCTGGATTTCACGCCAGGAACAGAGGATCGCCAGCACGCCCAGCAGACCGGTCAACACCACCATCAGCAGCGACAGACCGTCCAGCGCCAGGTGGATGGAGATGCCGAAGCGCGGGATCCACGGCAGCAGGAATTCGCTCTGCCACTGCGGAATGCCTTTCGGCGTGGTCAAGGTATAGCCGCCCTGCATCCACAACTGCAGAGAGAGCGCCAACGTCAGCCCCATTGCGATCAGCGCTATCCAGCGCGGCACCTTAGTACCGAAGCGCTCAAGCTGCCAGCACAGCAGACCGCCGATAAAGGGGATAAGAATTAGCCAAGGTAATAGCATGGCGTTTTGTGTCCCTTATACGAATAATTTCAAACTTTGTACGTAGCGCCTGCCCGGCGCTACGCCCGAAAAATGCGTCTGTTTAAATTATTCAATTAAACCAAAATCAACAGAGCCAATACGACCACTGCACCCACACCCATAGACGCTATATACCAACGCACCTGGCCGTTCTCGCTCACCGTCAGACCGCGGTTCCCCCAGCGGGAGAAGACGGCCGGCAGGTTCATCAGCGAGTTCAGCGGATCGCGCTGCAGCAGCTTCGCAATGCCCAGGTACGGCTTGACGAACACTTTGTCATACAGCCAGTCGAAGCCCCAGGCATGGAACCACCAGGTCGAGAAGAAACGACCCGGCGCGCTGTTGGCGATGCTGTTGACCAGGCTGCGTTTGCCCAGCCACAGCGCGGCCGCCAGCAGAATGCCGACGATAGCCACCACGCCAGAGGTGATTTCCAGCGTCAGCACGCTGCCGTGCGCCAGTTCGGTGGTATCCGGCAGCACGCCCTGCAACGGCGGCACGATCATCGCGCCGACGAAGGTAGACAGCACCAGCAGAACCAGCAGTGGCAGATGGTGAGTGATGCCTTTACCGGCATGCGCTTTGATTTTCTCTTCGCCATGGAACACGATGAAAATCATACGGAAGGTGTACAGCGAGGTCATGAACGCACCAACCAAGCCGGCAACCATCAGATTGATGTGACCGTTGGCCATCGCGCCCGCCAGGATCTCGTCCTTACTGAAGAAGCCGGCCGTGACCAGCGGCAACGCAGACAGCGCCGCGCCGCCCACCAGGAAGCAGACGTACACCAGCGGGATGCTCTTGCGCAGGCCGCCCATCTTGAAGATGTTTTGCTCGTGGTGGCAAGCCAGGATCACCGAACCGGACGACAGGAACAGCAGCGCCTTGAAGAACGCGTGGGTCATCAGGTGGAAGATCGCCGCGTCCCATGCCTGCACGCCCAGCGCCAGGAACATGTAACCGATCTGGCTCATGGTGGAGTAAGCGAGCACGCGCTTGATGTCGGTCTGCACCAGCGCGGCGAAGCCGGCCAGCAGCAGAGTGACCGCACCGACGATGCCCACCAGGTGCAGCACTTCCGGCGCCATCAGGAACAGGCCGTGCGTACGGGCGATCAGATAGACGCCCGCGGTCACCATGGTCGCCGCGTGGATCAGTGCGGAAACCGGGGTTGGGCCCGCCATCGCGTCCGCCAACCAGGTTTGCAACGGCAGCTGCGCCGATTTACCGACCGCGCCGCCCAGCAGCATCAGGGTCGCCCAGGTGATGGCCGTGTCGCCCACCGCCAGTTTCTGCGGCGCCAGGATCATCAGCTCGCGGATGTTCAGCGTGCCCAGCTCGTTGTAGAGGATGAACAGCGCGAACGCCAGGAACACGTCGCCCACGCGGGTGACGATAAAGGCTTTCATCGCCGCCGCGCCGTTGGCCGGATCTTTATAGTAGAAACCGATCAACAGGTAGCTGCACAGGCCCACGCCTTCCCAACCCAGATACATCAGCAGCAGGTTGTCCGCCAGCACCAATACCACCATGCTGGCGATAAACAGGTTGGTGTAAGCGAAGAAGCGCGAATAGCCCTCTTCACCGCGCATGTACCAGGAAGCGAACATGTGGATGAAGAAGCCGACGCCGGTGACCACCGACAGCATGGTCAGCGACAGGCCGTCCAGCACCAGGGTCACGCCGATATTGAAGTTGCCGACGGCCATCCAGGTCCACAGGCTTTGCTCGAACAGCTGCACGCCGGCGGCTTTCTGGGCGAAGAAATCCATCGCCACATACACCGTGACCAGCGCAGCCAGGCCGATAGAACCCACGCCGACGGTGGCCGCCGTGTTTTCAGACCAACGACCGCGGGAAAATGCCAACAGCAGGAACCCGATCAGCGGTAGCAGAATTGTTAAATATAATAGGTTCATCCGCGCATCTCACTGACAGTATCAATATTCAGGGTATGACGACGACGGTAGAGCTGCAGCAGCAGCGCCAGGCCGATACTGGCCTCGGCTGCCGCCAGGCTGATCGCCAGGATGTACATCACCTGCCCATCCGCCTGGCCCCAGTAGCTTCCCGCCACGATAAACGCCAACGCCGCAGCGTTGATCATCACTTCCAGGCTGATCAGCATAAACAGCAGGTTGCGGCGCACCAGCAGCCCGGTCAGCCCGAGCACAAACAGGATAGCCGCCAGGATCAGGCCGTGTTGAAGAGGGATCATGCTTGCTCCTCCGATTTTCTTCTCGCCATTTCGCCACTCGCCGGCGCGTTGCTCAGCACCTCGCCAGGCTTGTGCTCGCGGCCGATATGGAAGGCGACAACCAGACCCGCCAACAGCAGCATTGAAGCCAGCTCAACCGCCAGTACGTAAGGCCCGAACAGGCTGATACCCACCGCCTTCGCGTCGACCATCTCACCGCTGATACCCTGATCGGATACGCTGCGGATCGCGACGATCAATACCACCAGCAGCGCCAGCGACAGCAGGCCAGGCCCGATCCACACCGTCGGCTTCATCCAGTCGCGCTCTTGCTGCTGCACGTTGCCGAGGTTCAGCATCATCACCACGAACACGAACAGCACCATGATGGCGCCCGCATAGACGATGATTTCCAACGCGGCGGCAAAGTAGGCGCCGAGAGAGAAGAAGACTGCCGAGATCGCCAGTAACGAGACGATCAGATACAGCAGCGCATGCACAGGGTTGGTATGGGTGATCACGCGAATCGTCGCGGCCACCGCAATCAAACCTGCCAGATAAAATGCAATTTCCATGCTTGCTGGCTCCTTAGGGCAACAGACCTTTGACGTCGATCGGTTTGGCTTCGTTTTCGGCTTCGCCTTTGGCTTTGCCGTCAATCGCCATACCGGCCATCCGGTAGAAGTTATATTCCGGATATTTACCCGGCCCCGAGATCAACAGATCTTCTTTTTCGTACACCAGATCCTGACGCTTGTACTCACCCAGTTCGAAATCCGGCGTCAGCTGGATAGCGGTAGTCGGGCAAGCCTCTTCGCACAGGCCACAGAAAATGCAGCGCGAGAAGTTGATGCGGAAGAACTCCGGATACCAACGGCCGTCTTTCTGTTCCGCTTTTTGCAGCGAGATACAGCCGACCGGGCAGGCCACCGCACACAGGTTACAGGCGACGCAGCGCTCTTCGCCGTCCGGATCGCGCGTCAGCACGATGCGGCCACGGTAGCGCGGCGGCAGGTAAACCGGTTCTTCCGGATACATCTGGGTTTCGCGCTTGGCGAAGGCATGCATGCCAATCATCCAAATGCTGCGCACCTGGGTGCCGAAACCAACCACTAACTCTTTCAATGTCATGGTTTATTCACCCCTTATTGAGCGTTGTACAAAATGACCGCGGCGGTTGCCAGCAGGTTCAGCAGCGTCAGCGGCAGGCACACTTTCCAGCCGAAGGACATCACCTGGTCATAACGCGGACGCGGCAGCGCGGCACGGATCAGGATGAACATCATCATGAAGAAGGCCGTTTTCAACGCGAACCAGATGAATGGCGGCAGGAACGGACCCTGCCAGCCGCCGAAGAACAACGTCACAATCAGGGCGGACACGGTGACGATACCGATGTATTCCCCCACGAAGAACAGACCGAACTTCATGCCGGAATATTCGATGTGGTAACCGTCGGCCAGTTCCTGCTCGGCTTCCGGCTGGTCAAACGGGTGACGGTGGCACACCGCCACGCCGGCGATCGCGAAGGTCACGAAGCCGAAGAACTGCGGAATGACGTTCCAGACGTGCGCCTGGGATTCAACGATGGCCTGCATGTTGAACGAATCCGCCTGCATCACCACGCCCATCAGCGACAGGCCGATGAACACTTCGTAGCTCAGGGTTTGCGCGGAGGCGCGCATCGCGCCCAACAGCGAGTATTTGTTGTTGCTCGACCATCCGGCGAACAGCACGGCGTACACCGCCAGGCCGGCCATCATCAGGAAGAACAGAATACCGATGTTGAGATCGGACACCGCCCAGGTCGGGCTGACCGGAACGATGGCAAATGCCAGCAACAGGGAAGTAAAGGCGATCATCGGCGCCAGGGTGAAGATCACCCGGTCGGAGAATCTCGGTACCCAGTCTTCCTTGAAGAACATTTTGATCATGTCGGCGACCAGCTGCAGCGAGCCGCCCCAGCCTACGCGGTTCGGTCCGTAACGGTTCTGGAACAGGCCGAGCAGGCGGCGTTCGCCGAAGCTCATGAACGCCCCGCACGCCACGACCACCAACAGGATCACGACCGCTTTAAGAACGGCGATCAGAATGTCGATCACCTCAGGGGTAAACCAGCTCATCGTGCTGCCTCCCGCAGATTGTCTACCTTAGCACCCACCAAAATCGGCGGGATCCCTGGCAAGCCGAGCGGCAAACCAACCTGGCCCTGGGTCAGGGTTTCACTCAGACGTACCGGCAGACGCAAGGTCTGGCCCGCACAGCTGAACTCCACCAGGCTGCCCGCGTTGACGCCAAGGGTCGCCGCGTCGGCCGGGTTGACCATCACGTAAGCTTCCGGCATGCGCTGCTGGATCACGTGAGAGCGCTGCGACATTTCATCGCTGCCGAACAGGTGGTAGTAAGGCGCGACACGCCAGCCGTCGTTCGGATTGAAGGCGGCTGGCACGCGGTCGAAGTAACCGAGGCTGCCCTCCCCCGCTTCGATCAGGCGCACGCCCGGATCGCCGTGGCGCAGTTTGCCGCCCACTTCGGCCTGGAACTTGTTCCATGCCTGCGGTGAGTTCCAGCCTGGCGCCCAGGCGAACGGGATCTGCTGACGATCGGCCAGCGGGCTGTTGTTCCCTTCCATCGAGAAGGCGAACATGGTGTCTTTATCCTGCGGCTGACGCGGCTCGTGCACGCTGATGTTGGCGCGCATGGCGGTACGGCCGCTGGAACGGTGCGGCGAACGCGCCAGCTTCTGACCGCGAATGCGGAACGTCGCGTCCGGCGCGGCATCGACGATGCCCTGCAGCTGCGGCAACGCGGCGACGCAAGCGGCGATCACGTCATCGAGCTGAGTCCAGTCCACATGGCGGCTGGTGTAGGTGGAGTGCAGCGAGTGCATCCAGCGCCAGCTTTCCAGCATCACGGTGAACTGATTCTTCTTGGCGTCGTCGTAGTAAGCCGGATCGTATACCTGGAAGAAGCGCTGCGCGCGGCCTTCCTGGTTGATCAGCGTACCGTCGCTCTCGGCAAAGCTGGCCGAGGAGAGGATCAGGTTGGCTTTGTCCATGATCGCGGTGCGCTGGTGATCGGCGACGATCAGGTTGTTGACCTTGGCCAACGCTGCGTCCACCTGCGCCGCCGGCGCATGACGATAGAGATCGTTTTCCATCACGATGGCGGTGTCGGCTGCGCCGCTCGCCAGCTGTTCCAACGCCTGATCGAGCGAACCGCCGCCGATCATCGCCAGACCCATGCTGTTGGCGGCGCCCGCCACGAAGGTGATGCCGACGTCGGAACCGCGGCCCTTCAACGCTTTGGCGATGTTGGCCGCCGCTTCGATGATGGCTTCGCTGCCGGCGTTGCTGCCGGTCACGATCAGCGGTTTGCGTGCGCCGGTCAGCGCCTGCACGATGATATCGACTTTCTTGTTCAGGCCGTCGGCCAGATCGTTCACCGCCGGCGCTGCGCTATCCAGCGCGTGCGCGATGGCGAAGCCGAAGCGTGCCTGCTCGTCCACCGGCGCGCGGTAGTTCCAGGCGGCAATGTCGTCCAGGCGGGTGTTGTCGATGTTAGTGGTGAACAGCGGGTACTTGGCGTGCTGACCGATGTTCTGCACCGCCGCGATCTGCCAGTCGGCAACACGTTGCGCCGCCGCCATCGCGCGAGCTTTTCCCTTGACGGCCTGGCGCACGGACAGCGCGATACGCGCACCGGTTTGCGTCAGGTCTTCGCCCAGCACCAGCACCGCGTCGTAATCTTCGATCTCACGCAGCGCCGGCGTATGGACGCCGCCGTTTTTCAGCACGTTCAGCATCAGCGCCAGGCGTGATTGCTCCGCCTGAGCGATCCCGGTGTAGTAGTTCTCGGCGCCGACCAGCTCGCGCAGTGCGAAGTTGCTTTCCAGGCTGGCGCGCGGGGAGCCGATGCCGATGGTTTTCTTCGCCTGACGCAGGATGTCCGCCGCGCCCTGCATCGCCTGCTCGGCGTTCAGGGTGATCCAGTCATCGCCGCGCAGCTGCTGCGGTTGACGCGGACGATCTTTCTGGTTGACGTAGCCGTAACCGAAACGACCGCGGTCGCACAGGAAGTAGTGGTTCACGCTGCCGTTGTAACGGTTTTCGATACGGCGCAGCTCGCCATAGCGTTCGCCCGGGCTGGTGTTACAGCCGATGCTGCACTGCTGGCAAATGCTCGGCGCGAACTGCATGTCCCATTTACGGTTGTAGCGTTCGGAGTGCGTTTTGTCGGTGAATACGCCGGTCGGGCACACTTCCACCAGGTTGCCGGAGAACTCGCTTTCCAGCGTGCCGCTTTCCGGGCGACCGAAGTAGACGTTGTCGTGCGCGCCGTACACGCCGAAGTCGGTGCCGTCCGCATAGTCTTTGTAGTAACGCACGCAGCGGTAGCAGGCGATGCAGCGGTTCATCTCGTGCGAGATAAACGGCCCCAGCTCCTGGTTGTTGTGGGTACGCTTGGTGAAGCGGTAGCGGCGGAAGCTGTGGCCGGTCATTACCGTCATATCCTGCAGGTGACAGTTACCGCCTTCTTCACAGACCGGGCAATCGTGCGGGTGGTTGGTCATCAACCACTCGACCACGCTTTCACGGAACTGCTTCGCTTCGCCGTCATCGATGGAGATGAAGGTGCCATCGGATGCCGGGGTCATACAGGACATCACCAAACGGCCGCGCGTATCTTCCGCGTTTTGGTATTGCTTTACCGCACATTGGCGGCAAGCGCCGACGCTTCCCAGCGCCGGATGCCAGCAAAAGTAAGGAATATCAAGGCCGAGGGAAAGACAAGCCTGCAGCAGGTTGTCCGCCCCGTCTACCTCATACTCTTTGCCGTCTACATGAATCGTAGCCATAGTCAGCATGCTTCCAAGTGGCCTGCCTTGCGGCAGGCGTTAATCAAAAATTCTGGCCGTGTTCGGGCGAGTTCGGCTTACCAGCGCTGCTTCAGCAGATTGTTCGGCTGAATGCCGCCAATCGCATGGGCGTTGCCGAAGTGCTGCACGGCGATACCCGCCTCGAACTCTTCACGGAAATATTTAATCGCGCTTTGCAGTGGCTCTACGGCACCTGGCGCGTGGGCGCAGAAGGTTTTGCCCGGGCCGAGGGAGCGGCACAGCTGTTCGAGGGTTTCGATATCCCCCGGCTGCCCTTCGCCGTTTTCCAACGCACGCAGGATCTTCACGCTCCACGGCAGGCCGTCGCGGCATGGCGTACACCAGCCGCAGGACTCGCGGGCGAAGAACTCTTCCAGGTTACGCACCAGCGGCACCATGCCGATCTCGTGGTCTACCGCCATCGCCAGCGCGGTGCCGAGACGGCTGCCGGCTTTGCCGATCGCGCCGTATTCCATCGGCAGGTCGAGGTGATCGGCGGTCAGGAAGTCGGTGCCCGCGCCGCCCGGCTGCCAGGCTTTGAAACGCAGACCGTCGCGCATGCCGCCGGCGTAGTCTTCCAGGATCTCGCGCGCGGTGGTACCGAACGGCAGCTCCCAGACGCCCGGATTTTTCACCCGGCCGGAGAAGCCCATCAGCTTGGTGCCTTTGTCTTCACTGCCGGAGATGCCGGTGTACCACTCCACGCCGTTCGCCAAAATGGCCGGCACGTTGCACAGCGTTTCGACGTTGTTGACGCAGGTCGGCTTGCCCCAGACGCCGGCGCTGGCCGGGAATGGCGGCTTGGAGCGCGGGTTGGCGCGGCGGCCTTCCAGCGAGTTGATCAGCGCGGTCTCTTCGCCGCAGATGTAACGGCCGGCGCCGGTGTGCACAATCAGCTCGAAATCAAACCCGGTGCCGAGAATGTTCTTGCCCAGATAGCCGGCTTCGGTGGCTTCCGCGATGGCGCGACGCAGGTGCGCCGCCGCTTCGATGTACTCGCCGCGCAGGAAGATGTACCCGCGATAGGCTTTCAGCGCGAACGCGGAGATCAGCATGCCTTCCACCAACAGGTGCGGCAGCTGCTCCATCAGCAGGCGGTCTTTATAGGTGCCCGGCTCCATCTCATCGGCGTTACACAGCAGGTAACGGATGTTCATGGATTCGTCCTTCGGCATCAGGCTCCACTTCAAACCGGTGGAGAAGCCCGCGCCGCCGCGGCCCTTCAGCCCGGAATCTTTCACCAGGCCGACGATCTCGTCCGGGGCCAGGCCTTTGAGGGCCTTCTCTGCGCCGGCATAGCCGTTTTTGCTGCGGTATTCGTCCAGCCACAGCGGCTGCTTGTCATCGCGCAGACGCCAGGTCAGCGGATGCGTTTCGGGAGTGCGTACAATGTGCTTGGTCATTGATACTGCTCCAGTAGCGTCTCGATATCTTCAGGCTTCAACTGACTGTGAGTGTCCTCATCAATCATCATGGTCGGCCCTTTATCGCAGTTGCCCAGACAGCAGGTCGGCAGCAGCGTGAAGCGGCCATCAAAAGTGGTTTGACCCGGCTTGATGTTCAGCTTCTTCTCGATAGCGGCCTGAATGCCCTGGTAACCGGTGATGTGACAAACAACGCTGTCACAATAACGGATCACGTGACGTCCTACTGGCTGACGGAAAATCTGGCTGTAGAACGTGGCCACGCCTTCTACGTCGCTGGCGGGGATGCCCAGCACTTCCGCGATGGCGTAAATCGCACCGTCCGGAACCCAGCCGCGCTGCTTCTGCACAATTTTCAGTGCTTCGATGGAAGCGGCGCGCGGATCCTCGTAATGGTGCTTTTCGTGCTCGATCGCATCACGTTCTTCCGCGCTCAGTACAAATGCATCAACGCCGCTCTGAGGAGCGGCTGCATTGATGGGCTCGAGCGCATCGTTGACTGCGTGATTGTCTTTTTGATCATGCATAGTTAGCGGTCCACATCTGACATTACAAAATCGATACTACCCAGATAGACGATCAGGTCGGAAACCAGGCTGCCTCGGATGACCGATGGGATCTGCTGCAGGTGCGCAAAGCTCGGCGTACGTACCCGGGTGCGGTAGCTCATGGTGCTGCCGTCGCTGGTCAGGTAGTAGCTGTTGATCCCTTTGGTGGCTTCAATCATCTGGAATGATTCGTTGGCTGGCATCACCGGGCCCCAGGAAACCTGCAGGAAGTGGGTGATCAGCGTTTCAATGTGCTGCAGCGTGCGCTCTTTCGGCGGCGGCGTGGTCAGCGGGTGATCGGCCTTGAACGGGCCTTCCGGCATGTTGTTCAGGCACTGTTCGAGGATGCGCAGGCTCTGGCGCAGCTCTTCCACCTTCAGCATCACGCGGGTGTAGCAGTCGCTGTTGCCGTCGCCCACTGGCACTTCGAAGTCGAAGTTCTCATAGCCGGAGTAAGGACGCCATTTACGCACGTCGAACTCAACGCCGGTAGCACGCAGGCCGGCACCGGTCACACCCCACTCCAGCGCTTCCTTGGCGTTGTAAGACGCTACGCCGATGGAACGGCCTTTCAGGATGCTGTTCTTCAGCGCCGCTTTCACGTAAGAATCCAGACGTTTCGGCATCCAGTCGAGGAATTCACGCAGCAGGCGATCCCAACCGCGCGGCAGATCGTGCGCGACGCCGCCGATGCGGAACCAGGCCGGGTGCATACGGAAGCCGGTAATCGCTTCCACCAGATCGTAGATTTTCTGACGGTCGGTAAAGGCGAAGAACACCGGGGTCATCGCGCCGACGTCCTGAATGAAGGTGGAGATATACAGCAGGTGGCTGTTGATACGGAACAGCTCGGACAGCATCACGCGGATAGTGTCGACGCGCTCAGGCACCTTAATGCCGGCCAGCTTCTCGACCGCCAGCACGTAAGGCATTTCGTTCACGCAGCCGCCGAGATACTCGATGCGGTCGGTGTACGGAATGTAGCTGTGCCAGGATTGACGCTCGCCCATCTTCTCGGCGCCGCGGTGGTGATAACCGATGTCCGGCACGCAGTCGACGATCTCTTCGCCGTCCAGCTGCAGAATGATGCGGAACGCACCGTGCGCAGACGGGTGGTTCGGGCCGAGGTTGAGGAACATGAAGTCTTCGTTCTCGGTGCCGCGCTTCATGCCCCAGTCTTCCGGCTTGAAGGTCAGCGCTTCCATCTCCAGATCTTCTTTCTGCTTGGTCAGCACGAAAGGATCGAATTCGGTGGCGCGCGCCGGGTAGTCCTTGCGCAGCGGGTGCCCTTCCCAGGTCTGCGGCATCATGATGCGCGACAGGTGCGGGTGGCCGTCGAAGGTGATGCCGAACATTTCCCAGGTTTCGCGCTCATACCAGTTGGCGTTCGGGAATACCTTGGTCGCCGTGGGCACGTGCAGGTCTTTTTCAGACAGCGCCACCTTCAGCATGATGTCGCGGTTGCGCTCGATGGAAATCAGATGGTAGAAAACGGAGAAATCCGCAGCGGGCAGGCCGTCGCGGTGGGTGCGAAGACGTTCGTCCACGCCATGCAGATCGAACAGCATGACATACGGCTTCGGCTGTTTTCTCAGGAACGTCATTACTTCCAGTAACTGGTCAGGTTTAACCCATACCACGGGCATGCCGGTACGGGTGGCCTGAACAGTAAAGGCTTCCGGCCCAAAACGGTTGCGCAGTTCGCCGATCACCGGGTCGTCAAGGTGATCTCGGGTCTGCCAGGCAGGCAAGGCGTCGTGCGTCGTCAAATCTGTCATAATTTTTTTTCACCACACTAAAGGGTTATTCGCCGCAAGTTTCACTTTTCGCTGTGTTAACCAATAGCGCACTAAGATGGACGTTAAATGAACGTCTTAAATCTCGTCAGGCGTCCGGAGGTTGGTCACCGCGATGCGCTCGCCGTGTTTACGCTCTCTTTCAGACTGCATATTGGCGCGGTAAACGCCCTGATCGCCGACAACCCACGACAGCGGGCGACGTTCTTTGCCGATAGATTCCTGCAGCAGCATCAGCGCTTGCATGTAGGCTTCCGGACGCGGTGGGCAGCCGGGAATGTACACGTCGACCGGCAGGAACTTGTCCACGCCCTGCACCACGGAATAGATGTCGTACATACCACCGGAGTTGGCGCAGGCGCCCATCGAGATCACCCACTTCGGTTCCAGCATCTGCTCGTACAGGCGCTGGATGACCGGGGCCATCTTGGTGAAACAGGTACCGGCCACCACCATCAGGTCAGCCTGACGCGGGGAGGCGCGCAACACTTCCGCACCGAAACGCGCCACGTCGTGAACGGCGGTAAACGACGTCACCATCTCCACGTAACAGCACGAAAGGCCGAAGTTATACGGCCAAATAGAGTTTTTACGCCCCCAGTTCACCATGTCATGCAGCGCATGTTCGAGTTTACCCATGTAAACCGTGCGGTGGACCTGTTGTTCCAGGGGATCGGCGACGATCTCCTGTTTTTGCAGGGGATAACGGTCGTTCTCACCGTTCGGGTCTATGCGGGTGAGCGTATAGTCCATCTTAATGCCTCGCTGTTACTGCGGATGACTGTTGGTGTTAGTGATCGTGCTCGGTTTGCTGCGGCGTTGGGAACGCGCCGGAGTCCAATCCAACGCGCCGATGCGCACCAGATAAACCAGACCGGCCAATAGCACCAAAATGAAAATGGCGGCTTCGATAAAGCCTACCCAACCGCTCTCGCGAACCGAGACCGACCAGGCATACAGGTATAAGGCTTCAACGTCGAAAATAACGAAGAACATGGCCACCAGGTAGAACTTGGCGGACAAGCGCATGCGCGCCGTGCCGACCGAGTCGATGCCTGATTCAAACGGGGTGTGTTTGGCGCGCGCCCGGGCTCTCCCGCCCAAGAAGAACGCGCCCAGCAGCATTAAGCCGCAGAGCCCGATAGCCACAACGAGAAATACGGCGAGCGCCCAGTGATGAGCGATAACTTCAGTGGTTGTTGACATACTCTATGCTTACTCATCAAAAGTGGCGTCGATCGCACTGCTCTTGTCACCGGCAGTTAGTGCGCCACATCGATTTAAGGGAAGGATAAATAACCACACAAACAAACTGCTTTTACAGCGAGTTAGGCAGCGTTTTTCTGTGGGCTTTTTACTCCTTTCTATAACCTTTTGTCAACTTTGACAAAAGTATCTACACACTAGTTTACATACGTATCATTTGATTAACATTTGATGCGCCAGGGACAGGCTAAATCGTGTCAGTTAATTTTTGTGTAGAAACAGATAGATATAAACCAACATGCACATTTCAGTTTTACTATACCATTGTCTCAGGAATTCCCTGTTCTTCCACTCACTACCTAGGGGTATTTTTTTGATCCAGGACACGTTTTCAGCATAAATCCTCAAAAAAAGTGTGGCCCTTTAACAATTTTCCTCAAATTGAGCCGCAAAAACGGCCGCTATAAGCTAACAAAATACCCCTGCTATTACCATGCCTTTAACCCATTCAATCTTATTGCTCAAAAAACGAACTTAGCGTATTAAACCCGGCCAAACTCTCTTTTCATTAACGCTTAAAAGTTAACAAAACAGCCAATTCAATTGAAAATACAAGCCAAATACATATAAATAAATTTTTAGGTAAAAAAAGGGCAAAAAAAACCTCCGCCGAAGCAGAGGTTTTTCATCAGATATCGCGCCGCGACGTTATTCTTCTTCGTCCACCAGGCTGGCGTCATCCTGATCGCTCTGGAGACCGCCTTCCGCACCGTTGAAGCCATAGCCGTCATTGCCGCCCTGCATCGCGCTGAAGATGGCCATCGCCAGCTCGTTGCTGCACTGCGCGTTTTTGCACAGCGCATACTGGGTATCCGGCAGCGGCGGCAAACCTTCCACCGCGCCCAGCACCCGCAGATCGGGGCTCATCATCTCGATCGGCCGTGCGGTCACGCCCAGGCCGGCTTTACAGGCCGCCCGCACCGCGGACAGCGTGGAGGCGACGTAGGCGATACGCCACGGAATACCGGCTTCGTCCAACTGTTTAATCGCCAGCGCGCGGAACGGGCTTGGCTCATCCATTACCACCAGCGGGATCGGTTCGCCGGCCTGATAGTGATAATCGGCGGCGCAATACCACAGCGTCGGCGACGTGCGCAGCACGATGTGCGGGTGCCCGGCAGGATCGGCCGTGGTCACCGCCAGATCGATCTCGCCCTCTTCCAGCAGATCGACCATCGTCGTACTGCGCTTTACGCGCACGTCAATGGCCAGCTTCGGATAGATGGCGGTCACGCGGTTCAACAGGAAAGGCAGAATGGTATCGGCGGTGTCGTCGGAAGCACCGATGGTCAGAACACCTTTTATATTGTTGTACATCAGCGAGGTACAGGCTTCGTCGTTAAAGCGCAGGATCTTCCTGGCATAACCGAGAAGCTGAATACCATGCTCAGTCAGGAGTTTGTTGCGCCCATGGCGGGCAAACAGTTCTTTGCCGACCAGTTGCTCTAATCGCTGCATTTGTTGACTGACGGCTGATTGAGTACGGCAAACGGCAACAGCCGCCGCGGCGAAGGTATTCAAATCAGCAACCGCAACAAAGGTTCTTAGCAGATCGAGGTCGAGATTAAGTATCGGACGATTTGCAGTTGTCATAGTGTATTCTTCACTTTTTTAAATTCTAATTTACGAACTACTACCCTGGTGTGTTTCTCAGACGCCGTTGAAAAGGACGGCGCCTGTTATGACAGTACCCCACTCATAAGTGGAGGGCAAAAAAATTACTTATGATTCGTTACCTCTATCGCTTTTTAAAATGCGATCTATCGATGGTGCTTATAGAACGCGGGGGACTGAATACCGGTGAAAAGGGAAAACCCCCACCGAACCTGAGATTTTACTCATTCATACTGCCTAATTTCCACTCCATTCGTGCTACTGAGAACCCTTATCAACCGG
Source organism: Serratia bockelmannii (assembly GCF_051803255.1). Taxonomy (NCBI): domain Bacteria; kingdom Pseudomonadati; phylum Pseudomonadota; class Gammaproteobacteria; order Enterobacterales; family Yersiniaceae; genus Serratia; species Serratia bockelmannii. The sequence continues at coordinate 3,605,158 of NZ_CP196512.1, forward strand.
CCTTCAGACTGCATTCCAGAGCAAAAAAGATAAATAATTAACGGTACCGACTTCATGTTACTACTCAATGAATTTAATAAATTCAATCATTAAGATTTTTGCTTTAAATAATAATCTTATAACCACATAAACAATGCTTAAGGTAAAATATAAAGTAAAGCTAATGTAAATATGTCATTTTCCTTAGTGTGGTGCGCGAACCGACACCCCGCTATCAGACTACTCCGGTATTATCGTTCCTTTACAGTTTATTGAAGCCTATTCTCCCTTTCGGCTTATCAGTTCACTGCTGCCGGCCGCGATCGCCGGCACGTCTCGTTTATCGACGCTTGATTTAACAGAACAAAACCCTAGTAAAATTATAGTTCATGAAATTATGAACCACAAAATAACTTTACCTTTGCTTATCATAACTAAAATCCCCCGTTACGACATGCATTTGCACCAAAGGCGTGCAAAACCCTTCAAAAGCAACTACGCCAGGAGTACATTGGGCGGGTTGCGGCGTCCCACGGTAGGAGCGCCCCTATCCCAGCAAAAGGCTCAACTTTTTATGTCCCCCATTGAGAAATCCAGCAAACTGGACAACGTCTGCTATGACATTCGCGGCCCGGTGCTTAAAGAAGCTAAACGTCTTGAAGAAGAAGGCAACAAAGTCCTGAAACTGAACATCGGCAACCCTGCCCCGTTCGGTTTCGACGCCCCGGACGAAATCCTGGTCGACGTGATCCGCAATCTGCCCACGGCGCAAGGCTACTCCGACTCCAAGGGCCTCTTCTCGGCGCGTAAAGCGATCATGCAGCACTATCAGGCGCGCAACATGCGTGACGTGACCGTTGAGGATATCTACATTGGCAATGGCGTCTCTGAGCTGATCGTCCAATCCATGCAGGCGCTGCTCAACAGCGGCGACGAAATGCTGGTACCGGCGCCGGACTACCCGCTGTGGACCGCTGCGGTATCGCTGTCCGGCGGCAAGGCCGTGCACTACCTGTGCGATGAGCAGGCCGGCTGGTTCCCGGATCTGGACGATATCATCAGCAAGATCACCCCGCGCACCCGCGGTATCGTGATCATCAACCCAAACAACCCGACCGGCGCGGTTTACAGCAAAGCGCTGTTGGAACAGATCGTCGAGATCGCCCGTCAACACAACCTGATCATCTTCGCCGACGAGATCTACGACAAGATCCTGTACGACGACGCCGAACACCACTCGATCGCCGCACTGGCGCCAGATCTGCTGACCGTGACCTTCAACGGCCTGTCGAAAACCTACCGCGTGGCGGGCTTCCGCCAGGGCTGGATGGTGCTGAACGGGCCGAAGAAGCACGCCAAAGGCTATATCGAAGGGCTGGAGATGCTGGCTTCGATGCGCCTGTGCGCCAACGTGCCGATGCAGCACGCCATTCAGACCGCGCTGGGCGGTTATCAGAGCATCAGCGAATTCATTCAGCCCGGCGGCCGCCTGTACGAACAACGCAACCGCACCTGGGAATTGCTCAACGACATCCCGGGCGTCTCTTGCGTGAAGCCGCAGGGCGCGTTGTACATGTTCCCGCGCATCGATGCCAAACGCTTCAACATCCACGACGACCAGAAGCTGGTGCTGGATCTGTTGCTACAGGAAAAAGTGCTGCTGGTGCAAGGTTCGGCGTTCAACTGGCCTTACCCGGATCACGTGCGCATCGTCACCCTGCCGCGCGTAGACGAACTGGAAATGGCGGTCGGCAAGCTGGGCCGCTTCCTTGAAGGTTACCACCAGTAATCGCCTGGGGCGCAGCGCCTTGCTGCGCCCTTCTCTTATTGCCCGGTTGCAAAATTCGCCGTCACTGCTTCACAATGGGGCCCTCACTTGCCGTTAAAGAGAGCACCATGAGCCAGAGCCATTTCTTCGCCCATCTGTCCCGCCTGAAACTGATCAACCGCTGGCCACTGATGCGCAACGTGCGTACCGAGAACGTCTCCGAACACAGTCTGCAGGTGGCTTTCGTCGCCCACGCGTTGGCGGTGATCAAGAACCGCAAATTCAACGGCAACCTCAATGCCGACCGCGTTGCGCTGTTAGCGATGTATCACGACGCCAGCGAAGTGATCACCGGCGACATGCCGACGCCGATCAAGTACTACAATCCGCAGATCGCCCATGAATACAAGAAGATCGAAAAGATCGCCCAGCAAAAGCTGCTGGACATGATCCCCGCTGAGCTGCGCAACGATTTCCGCACCATTCTCGATGAGCACTACTACAGCGAAGATGAAAAGCAGGTAGTGAAGCAGGCAGACGCGCTGTGCGCCTACCTGAAATGTCTGGAGGAACTCTCTGCCGGCAACAATGAATTCACCCTGGCCAAGGCGCGGCTGGATAAAACCCTGGAACAGCGCCGCAGCCCGGAAATGGACTACTTTATGGACGTGTTCATTCCCAGTTTCAGCCTGTCATTGGACGAAATCAGCCTCGACAGCTCGCTGTAACCCCACCGGCGCAGCCTCGCTGCGCCGTTAAAAACCGTAGAGCCACGGCACCACAATCACGCTGACCGCCATCACCAACAGGGTGAACGGCACGCCGAGACGCACGAAATCGCCGAACTTGTAATTGCCCGGCCCCAGCACCAGCGTGTTGACCGGTGAAGAGACCGGCGTCATAAAGGCGGCGGACGCGGCGATGGCGATAATCATCGCGAACGGGTATGGCGAGACGCCCATTTCGCGCGCGGCGGCAATGGCGATCGGCGCCATCAGCACCGCCGTCGCGGTATTGGAAATAAACAGGCCAATGGTGGCGCACAAGACGAACAGGCACAGCAGCATCACGCGCGGCCCCGCGCCGCCGGCGACGTCCATCAGCCCGCGGACGATCAGATCCACCCCGCCGGTCTTTTGCAGCGCCTGCGCGAACGGCATCATGCCGACGATCAAAATGATGCTCGGCCAATGGATCGATTTATAGGCGCTCTCCATGTCGATACAGCGGAACTTGCCCATCAGCAGGCAGGCGATCAGCGCCGCGATCGGGTTGGGAATTTCGTCGGTCAGCATCATCGCCACCATCAACGCCAGGCAAAACAGCGCGTGCGGCGCCTGGGTGATGGCCGGCGCCACTTCGTCCACTTCGGCCGGCAGGTTGAGCACGATAAAGTCGTGGGTTTTGGCCTGCAGCTGACGAATCGCCTTCCAGTCGCCGATCACCAGCAAAATGTCGCCCAGCTCCAGCGGCTCGTCCACCAGCTTGCCGCTCAGGGTCTCGCCGTGGCGGCGGATGCCCACCACATTCAGATCGTAGCGGCTGCGGAACGCCGCTTCGCGCAGGCTTTTGCCCAGCAGCGCCGAGTCCGGGATCAGCGACACTTCAGCCATGCCGACGTTGCGCGACTGTTCAGAGAAGTAATCGCCGCGCAGCACCATCGGCTCCAGCCGCTGCTCGCCGCAGAATTCGCGCAGATCGACCTGGCTGTCCGACATGTCGATCAAGAGGACGTCGCCCTCGCGCAGCTCGGTGCTGCCGGAGGCGCTGACCATCACCCGCCGGAAGCGTTTCCAGCGCTCGATGCCCACCACGTTGGCACCATAGCGCGCACGCAGGTGCAGTTCATCCAGCGAACGTCCGATCAGCGGCGAAGCGCTGCGGACAGCCAGCCGCCGCGCGCGGCCGGTCAGCTTGTAATCACGGATCAGGTCGCGGAAGGTACGACGCTGCCAGTCATCTCCGGCTTTGCCGGTGTCACCGCTGCCCAGCCAACGCCGGGCGATCAGCATGTAGCCGACACCCAGCGCCAGCACCACCAGGCCAATGGGCGTCACGCTGAAGAAACCGAAACCATGGATGCCTTCCCGCACCAGTTCGCTGTTGACCACCATGTTGGGCGGCGTGGCCACCAGCGTCATCATGCCGCTGATAAGCCCAGCGAAGCTGAGCGGCATCATCAGCCGCCCCGGCGCGATCTTCATTCTGGCCGTCACGCTGAGCACCACCGGGATAAAGATCGCCACCACGCCGGTCGAGCTCATGAACGCGCCCAGCCCGGCGACCGTCACCATCAGCAGCATCAACATTTTGGTTTCGCTGCTGCCGGCCACTTTCACCAACCAGTCGCCCACCTGATAGGCCACGCCGGTACGCACCAACCCTTCGCCGATCACGAACAGCGCGGCGATCAAAATCACGTTGGGATCGCTGAAACCGACCGTCGCTTCCTGCAGGCTGAGCGTGCCGCTCAGCACGAAGGCGATAATCACCAACAGCGCCACCACGTCCATCCGCAGCTTGTTGGTGGTAAACAGCACGATGGCAATCAGCAGTAAACTCAGCACCCACAGTAATTCGCTGTTCAAAACGGCCTCATCCGGCAAATGTCCAAGGGTCTAAAAAATAGCATAAAAAAACCCCGCCGAAGCGGGGTCTAATCAATTAGGGTGAAGATAATGCCACTCAGGCCAGCCGGCGAACGATCGCGCCCTGCGCCGTTTTATCGACGGCGATCTGCGCCAGCGAATCCAGCCGCAGGTCGACCTGCTCCAGCTTCGGCGCATCGGCCGGGGCGTTGACCGCAATCACCTGACAGCCCGCAGCCAGACCCGAAAGAATGCCGGCCGGCGCGTCTTCAACCACCACGCACTCGTGCGGCGCCAGCCCCAGGCGCTCGGCGCCCAGCAGGTAGGCATCGGGCTGTGGCTTACCGTGTTTAACCTGCTCGGCGGTGATGAACACCGCCGGCTGCGGCAAACCGCCGGCCTGGCGGCGAGCACCGGCCACTGGCACCGAACCGGAGGTGACGATCGCCCAAGGGATGCCGAGCGCGTTCAGGCGCTCCAGCAGCGCGATGGCGCCCGGCAGCGCGCGAACGCCGTCGGTATCCTGCGCTTCCACCTGCTCCAGCAGTTGGAACTCGCGCTGAATTTCCGCTTCGCTTTCGTCCGGCATAAAGTGGCGCAGAGAAGTAATGGCCTGTTTACCGTGAATGAAGTCCAGCACCGCTTGCGGATCGACGCCGCGGCGCTCGGCCCAGTGCGTCCAGGCACGCTCTACCGCCGGCAGAGAATCCACCAGGGTGCCATCAAGATCGAACAGAAAACCCTTACACTCCACAGAAAACCTCTTCTTAATCAAGCATTGATGATTTGCGCTATCTCAACGGCGCTCAAGTGATACTGGCGCGGACAGGCCAGCCAGATCGCCAGCATACGCTGGTACTTTTCCCACATTTTGGTCTGGGCGTTAAAACCGTGGCTACCGGAATCGAAGTGAGTATAACGCCCCTCGGTGCTGACCAGGAAACGCACGTAGCTCAGGTAGCGCGCCTCGGTAGCGGCGTCGAAGCCGAGAAACGCCAGGCGGCGCTCGTCCAGATCCTGCTTCTCTTTCAGGTTGCCCCAGGAAACCTGCAGCGCATGGTGCATCTCCATCACGTTGATGATGGTGCGGCACACCTCTTCGCTCAGTTCGCCGAAGTCGCGATCCAGTTCGCGCATTTGCAAACCGAAGCCGCGTTCGACGATGGTTTGCAACCGGCGATAACGGTCGCCGTTGTCCGGATCGAGCAGGGTCATCATCTTGTACTGGTTCGACAGGATCAGCCGCTGGGCGTTGGTCATTTCCATCAGGATTTCCTCATTTCTGTGTGATGGCGGGAGCATCGCACAGCGCAAGAACGCAGGAAATCACAACTCGACCGTTCTTTGATTTAAACCGGGGTTATTGCCGCTTTGACGAGAAAGGCCGCATCAGCGCGGCCTTTTTTCATTTACAGATCGTCGAGGAAGGTTTTGTCCAGCTGCTTGAAGGCGCGCTTGAGCAGATCGGCCAACGTCTGATAGGTCGGCGTGCCTTCGAGCGGCGCCACCGCCTGCCCGGCTTCCGTCAGCTTGTTGCGCACCTCATGGAACCATTGCAGCAGCGTCGGCGGCAGCGGCGTGACCGAACGGCGCCCCAGCCACCACAAGCCCTGCATCGGCAGGCTGCAGGCGAACAGCGCGGTGGCGATCGCCGGGCCCAGCTGGCCGCCCAGCGCGATCTGCCAGGTCAGCGTGAAAATCGCCAACGGCGGCATGAAACGGATAGCGAAACGGGTGGCACGCGCAACGCGATTCTCCGGAAAGACCGGTGCCAGACGTTTGTCCGACGGCCAGGTTTTCATATAATGCTGCCCGCGCTGGAAGACCTGAAACCAGCTTACGGAACCGGACGGTTTGCTCGTCATTGCGTACCTCAACGTCACGTAAAGAAACTAAAAGCGTGCTGCCAGAGACCATACTAAAAAATTTGAAGCTTTAAATTTATTTTGTGTTTGCACCGGGCTATCGGTATCCTAAGCCGGCCTTGTGGCCGGTAGAAGATGACGTAAATTTTGTCAACTTTTAGCCCTATAAAAATCAAGATTATTTAAACCGCAGAGAAATCATCGGTTTTTCCATCATCCTGTGATTTGTGCACTTCACATGATGTTAATCATAAATGTCATCGGCACTATGCGCTACGCTTGTTGTCTGATTGACGATTAATTCACCACGTGTGTTCGATTTTCTTTTAACAACACGACTATTTAAGTAGGTACTTCCATGTCGAGTAAGCTAGTACTGGTTCTTAACTGCGGCAGTTCTTCTCTGAAATTCGCCATCATCGATGCCGTTAACGGCGACGAATTCCTCTCCGGTTTGGCCGAGTGTTTCCACCTGCCTGAAGCTCGCATCAAGTGGAAAATGGACGGCGCCAAACACGAAGCTGCCCTGGGGGCCGGCGCTGCACACAGCGAAGCGCTGAACTTCATTGTTAATACTATTCTGGCACAAAAACCAGAGCTTTCCGCGCAGCTGACCGCCATCGGCCACCGCATCGTGCACGGCGGCGAGAAGTTCACCGCTTCTGCCGTTATCAACGACGAAGTTCTGCAGGGTATCAAAGATTCCGTGCCGTTTGCACCACTGCACAACCCAGCTCACCTGATCGGCATCGCGGAAGCGCTGAAATCCTTCCCTAACCTGGCCGACAAGAACGTTGCCGTGTTCGACACCGCGTTCCACCAGACCATGCCGGAAGAATCTTACCTGTACGCCCTGCCGTACAGCCTGTACCGCGACCACGGCGTTCGCCGCTACGGCGCGCACGGCACCAGCCACTTCTACGTGACTCAAGAAGCCGCGAAGATGCTGAACAAGCCGGTAGAAGAAGTGAACGTGATCACTTGCCACCTGGGCAACGGCGGCTCCGTCACCGCAGTGCGCAACGGCCAGTGCGTTGACACCTCCATGGGTCTGACCCCGCTGGAAGGCCTGGTGATGGGCACCCGCAGCGGTGACATCGATCCGGCTATCATCTTCCACCTGCACGATTCTCTGGGCATGAGCGTTGACCAGATCAACAAGATGCTGACCAAAGAATCCGGCCTGCTGGGCCTGACCGAAGTCACCAGCGATTGCCGTTACGTTGAAGACAACTACGACAGCAAAGCCGACGCCAAACGCGCCATGGACGTGTTCTGCCACCGTCTGGCCAAATACGTCGGCGCCTACAGCGCGCTGATGGAAGGCCGTCTGGACGCGGTGATCTTCACCGGCGGCATCGGCGAGAACGCCGGCATGGTGCGTGAGCTGACCCTGAACAAACTGGGCCTGCTGGGCTTCGAAATCGACCACGACCGCAACATGGCCGCTCGCTTCGGCAAATCCGGCGCCATCACCAAAGACGGCAGCCGCCTGGCGCTGGTGATCCCGACCAACGAAGAGTTGGTCATCGCGCAGGACGCATCCCGCCTGACCGCGTAATGCTCTCAAAACACCGTCAGCCCAGGCTGACGGTGTTGTTTTAGCCTCATGTTAATCGTGAAGAGGACTATTCTGTGTCACGTACTATTATGTTGATCCCCACCGGCACCAGCGTCGGCCTGACCAGCGTCAGCCTGGGTGTCATCCGCTCCATGGAGCAAAAAGGCGTTCGTCTGAGCGTGTTCAAGCCTATCGCTCAACCGCGCACCGGCGACAACGCGCTCGACCAGACCACCACCATCATCCGCAGCAGCAACTCCACCATTACGGCGGCCGAACCGCTGCGCATGGACTACGTTGAGGGCCTGCTGAGCTCCAACCAGCAAGACGTGCTGATGGAAGAGATCGTGGCGCGTTACCACGAGAACACCAAAGACGCGGAAGTGGTGCTGATCGAAGGCCTGGTGCCGACTCGCAAACACCAGTTCGCCAACGCGCTGAACTACGAGATCGCCAAAACCCTGAACGCCGAGATCGTCTTCGTGCTGGCGCTGGGCAACGACTCCCCGGCGCAGCTGAAAGAGCGCATCGAACTGGCGCGCACCAGCTTCGGCGGCAGCAAGAACAAAAACATCACCGGCGTTATCATCAACAAGCTGAACGCACCGGTCGACGATCAGGGCCGTACCCGTCCTGACCTGTCCGAAATCTTCGACGACTCCACCAAAGCCAGCATCGCCCACGTCGATCCTGCGCAGCTGTTCGCCAACAGCCCGCTGCCGGTTCTGGGCTGCGTGCCGTGGAGCTTCGATCTGATCGCCACCCGCGCCATCGACATGGCTCGCCACCTGAAGGCCCGCGTGGTCAACGAAGGCGACATCATGACCCGCCGCGTGAAGTCCGTGACCTTCTGTGCGCGCAGCATCCCGCACATGCTGGAACACTTCCGCCCAGGCTCTCTGCTGGTGACCTCCGCAGACCGTCCTGACGTGCTGGTCTCCGCCTGCCTGGCGGCGATGAACGGCGTGGAAATCGGCGCCATCCTGCTGACCGGCGGCTACGCCATCGACGAGCCGATCAAGAAGCTGTGCGAACGCGCCTTCCAAACCGGCCTGCCGGTGTTCATGGTTGACACCAACACCTGGCAAACCTCGCTGAGCCTGCAGAGCTTCAACCTCGAAGTGCCGGCGGACGACCACCAGCGCATCGAGAAAGTGCAGAACTACGTGGCCAGCCACATCAACACCGAGTGGATCGACTCGCTGACCGCCACCTCTGAGCGTTCACGCCGCCTGTCTCCACCGGCGTTCCGTTACGAACTGACCGAGCTGGCGCGTAAAGCCGGCAAACGCATCGTGCTGCCGGAAGGCGACGAGCCGCGTACCGTGAAAGCGGCGGCCATCTGTGCCGAACGCGGCATCGCGGAATGCGTGCTGCTCGGCAACCCGGACGAGATCCAGCGCGTAGCGGCAGCACAGGGCGTTGAGTTGGGCAAAGGCATCGAAATCGTCGATCCGGTCGCCGTACGTGAAAACTACGTGCCGCGTCTGGTTGAGCTGCGCAAGAGCAAGGGCATGACCGAAGTGGTCGCGCGCGAGCAGCTGGAAGACAACGTGGTGCTCGGCACCCTGATGCTGGAACAAGGCGAAGTCGACGGTCTGGTCTCCGGCGCAGTTCACACCACCGCCAACACCATCCGTCCGCCGTTGCAGCTGATCAAAACCGCACCGGGCAGCTCGCTGGTGTCCTCCGTATTCTTCATGCTGTTGCCTGACCAGGTACTGGTCTACGGCGACTGCGCGATCAACCCGGATCCGACCGCCGAGCAGCTGTCTGAAATCGCCATCCAGTCTGCGGATTCCGCCGCGGCCTTCGGCATCGAGCCGCGCGTAGCGATGATCTCCTACTCCACCGGTAACTCCGGTGCGGGCAGCGACGTCGAGAAAGTGCGCGAAGCGACCCGTCTGGCGCAGGAAAAACGCCCGGATCTGATCATCGACGGCCCGCTGCAGTACGACGCCGCCATCATGGCCGACGTTGCCAAGTCCAAGGCGCCGAACTCACCGGTGGCTGGCCAGGCGACCGTGTTCATCTTCCCGGATTTGAACACCGGCAACACCACCTACAAAGCGGTACAGCGCTCCGCTGACCTGGTTTCCATCGGGCCGATGCTGCAAGGCATGCGCAAGCCGGTGAACGACCTGTCGCGCGGCGCACTGGTTGACGATATCGTCTACACCGTTGCGCTGACGGCGATCCAGTCTTCCCAGGCTGACGCTGCCGCCGCCAAGGCCTGATATTCTTCAGGTTGAGCGATAAAAAAGCGCCGGTCATTGACCGGCGCTTTTCTTTTGCGTTCCCTAACGCGCCAGCAACTGCCCGGCAGCCTCCAGAATATGCTCGGCGGTCAGGCCGTACTCCTGCTGTAAAAACGCCTGGGTGCCCACCTGACCGTAACGCTCCTTCACCCCCACGCGCCGCATCGGCGTCGGGCACTCTTCCGCCAGCACCTCCGCCACTGCGGATCCCAGCCCGTTATGAATGCTGTGATTTTCACAGGTGACGATGCGTCCGGTCTTGGCCGCGTAGGTTTTGATCAGTTCACGGTCGATAGGCTTGAGGGTGAACATATCGATCACTGCCGCGCTGACGCCCTGCCGCGCCAGCATCTGCGCCGCCTTCAGCGCCTCCGCCACCATGATGCCATTGGCAATCAGCGTAATGTCGTCGCCGTCGCGCAGCAGGTTGCCCTTGCCGATGGTAAAGCGCGAGCCTTCCTGGTAGATGCGCGTCGCCTGCTTGCGGATGGTGCGCACCCAGTAGAAGCCGCGTAGATCCATCAGCTGGCGCAGAATGTCGGCGAACATGGTGGCGTCGGTCACTTCCAGCACCACCGAGTGCGCCAGCCCGCGCACGATGCCCATGTCCTCGAACGACATATGGGTGCCGCCGTTGTGGCAGGCGCTCACCCCGGCGTCGGAGGCGATCACCTTGACATTGTTGCGCTGATAATCCAGCGACATGAACAGCTGATCGAAACAGCGGCGGCTGGCGAAGGCGGTAAAGGTATGCACGAACGGCACCCTGCCGGTGAGCGACAGCCCGGCGGCGACGCCGATCACGTTGGCCTCCATGATGCCGCAGTTAATCACGTGCTGCGGGTGATCCTTGTGCACGCCGTCCATCGCCATCGAGCTCATCAAATCGGCCTCCAGCGCGATGATCGGTGCGCCCGCTTCTATCTGCCGACGCACCGCGCCGGCATAGACTTTGCGCATTTCGACGGCGTCGTTTTCCAACTGGGTCACTACGTTAAACATGGGCGGCCTCCAGTTCGGCGATGGCTTTTTCGATTTCCAGCTGCACGTCCGGCGTCAGGCGCAGGTGGTGTGAGTTCGACAGGTTTTCCAGATAGGTCACCCCCTGTCCCTTGATGCTGTCGAGCACGATCGCCAGCGGCCGCTGTTCACCGACGCGCGCCGGCGCCACCGCCGCCAGCAGCGCCGCGATGTCGTCGCCCTTGATGGTCTGCACCTCAAAGCCGAAAGCGCGGAACTTGGCGGCCAGATCGAACGGTTGGATCACCTCGTCCAGCGCACCGTCTAGCTGTTGCTTGTTGTAATCGATGAACAGCGTCAGGTTGTTCAGGTTGTGGTGGGCGATAAACTGGAACGCCTCCCAGCACTGCCCTTCGTTCAGCTCACCGTCGCCGAGGATGCTGAACACCCGGTTACGACGCCCCGCCAGCCGATGGGATAACGCCATGCCGGCGGCGATCGACACGCCCTGCCCCAGTGAACCGGTGGTGGCGTCCACGCCGCGCGTGCGCAATCGGTCCGGGTGGCTAGGCAGACGCGTGCCGTTCTGGTTGAGGGTCTTCAGCTCCGCCAGCGGGAAGTAGCCCTTGATCGCCAGCGTGCTGTACAGCGCCGGGCCGGCGTGCCCCTTCGACAGCACGAAGTCATCGCGCTCCGGCCAGTCCGGATCCGCCGGATCGATACGCATCACGCTGCCGTACAGCACCGCCAGCGTCTCCACCACCGACATGCAGCCGCCGTAGTGGCCGAAGCCCAGCCCGGTCAACGCCTTCAATGTTTCCAGGCGGATCGCGCGCGCCAGGGTCTGCAGCTCTTCAATTTCCGTTTCGCTCGTTGTGTAGTTCATCAGTCTGCCTCGTTATTTCTCGACGCGGTCAGCGGCCGGCGCGCCTTTGCGTTTTCCCAGGAAGTTATGCGCCACCAGCAGCGCGAACACGGCGACGATCGCCAGCATGATCATCTCCTTCGACATAAAGCGCGCCATGTTGCCCAGCAGGATGCCGATCACGCCGAAGTCGGCGTCGGAGAAGGTGGTGTTGGCAAAGCCAAGCGCCCCCAGCACCGGCAACAGCAGCACCGGCAGGAAGGTGATCAGCAGCCCGTTGGCAAAGGCGCCCAGCATCGCGCCGCGCCGCCCGCCGGTGGCGTTGCCGAACACCCCGGCGGTAGCGCCGGTGAAGAAATGCGGCACCACGCCGGGCAGGATCAACACCATTTTCAGCTGCCCCAGCAGGAACAGCCCGGCCAACCCGCCAAGGAAGCTGAACAGGAAGCCGATCAGCACCGCGTTGGGGGCATAGGGATAGACCACCGGGCAATCCAGCGCCGGCCGCGCGTTAGGCACCAGCTTTTCCGAGAAACCGGTGAACGCCGGCACAATCTCCGCCAGAATCAAGCGCACGCCTTGCAGAATGATGAATACCCCGGCGGCGAAGGTGATGGCCTGGATAATCGAATACACCAGGTAGTTCTGGCCGCCGCTGAGCTCGCTTTCCACATAGGCCCGCCCGGCGCAGATCGCCAGGATCAGGTAGATGACAATCATGGTCATCGAGATCGAAATGGAACTGTCACGCAAGAAACTGAGGTTTTTCGGCAGGTTCATCTCCTCGGTCGAGCGCGAGTTTTTGCCCACCTTCGAGCCGATCCAGCCGGACAACACATAGCCCAGGGTGCCGAAGTGGCCGAAAGCGATATCGTCGTTGCCGGTAATGCGGCGCATATAGCGCTGGGCGATCGCCGGGAAGAACGCCATCACCAGCCCCAGGGTCAGCGCACCGGTAAACACCAACTGCACGCCCTCGAAGCCCGCCACCGTCAGGATGATGCCGATCATGCAGGCCATGTAGAAGGTGTGGTGGCCGGTCAGGAAGATGTATTTCAGCCGGGTGAACCGTGCCACCACGATGTTCGCCACCATGCCGAACGCCATGATCAACGCGGTGGAGGCGCCGTATTTCTCCAGCGCGATGGAGACGATCGCTTCATTGTTCGGAATGATGCCCTGAATATTGAACGCATGTTCGAACATGCCGCCCAGCGGATTGAGCGATCCGACCAATACCGTGGCACCGCCGCCCAAAACGATAAAGCCGAGAATAGTTTTTACCGTGCCTTTCACCACGTCGGAAAACGATTTCTTTTGCGCCAGCAAACCGATCAGCGCAATAAGCCCGACCAGCACCGAAGGCACCTTTAATATATCCACCACAAACTTAAGCGTTTCCTGGATAAACATATCCACCTCGCCAATCGTTTTATTTAGATGATTGAGTGGGCTTCGAAGTAAGCGCGCAGCTTGGCTTCCAGCTCATTAATGTCGATGATGTTGCTGATCACCACCAGCTGCTCGGCCGGTACGCTGGCGCTGTCGGCGATGTCTTTCGCCATCACGAACACGTCGGCGGCGCCGGGGGTAGCGGACGACAGATCGGAGTGTTCGACTTCGGCCTCCACCCCCATCTTTTTCAGCACTTTTTTAATGTTCATTTCCACCATAAAACTGCTGCCGAGACCGGAACCGCAAATCGCCATGATTTTCATAATATCCACCTGTTGAATTTAGCGTGTAGGGTAGCGCCGCCGGTCATATTCCCAGCGTTGTTAGCATTAATCGTGTTCCTGGTGATTAAACGTTAATAGCGGGCGATAATATCCTCAATTTGCCGTTTATCTGTGGCGTGAAATAACGCCTCCATCGCCGAGTTATCGGAAAATAATTCCGCCAACTGCGAAATCATTTCAATGTGGCTGTTGCCGTCGGGCGCCGAAAGCATCACCACCACCTGAACCGGATCGTTATCCGCGGAATGGAAATTCACGCCCTGATGGATCTTCAACAGCGACAGCCCCAGCGCGTTGGCGCCCTCCTCCGGCCTGGCGTGCGGCATGGCGATGCCCGGCGCCAGGACGAAGTAAGGGCCGAGCTTCTCCTGCTGATGAAAGATAGCCGTCAGGTAATTCGGCGTAATCACGCCGCCTTGCAGCAGCGGCTGCGCGCTCAGCGTGACCGCCTGGCGCCAGTCCTCCACCCGTTCGCACAGCTGTATATGATCGGCGGTCAGCCACTCTTTCAGCACATTACCCTCCCAAACGTTGATGGTTTCGGCCGGTGATTAATTCACCGACGACGGTAAAACTTTAATCAACCCCTCTCGGCGACACAGTGATGGATATCACAAAGATAGCGCTACCAAAGCGCTATCATGCGAATCTGTGATAGCGCTATCAAAACACCGCGTGGCGGCATGGCGTTAACCACAATTTTTTCTCGCTCTTTCGGGTAACGGGGTAGAATGTGCCGCATACGGGGATCGTCGAAGCCGCGCCGTCGGCTTCCCACCCTCACCATTTTTATGCGCCGCTCGCGCATTTCAGTCGGGATTAGGCATGTCGATCGGTAAAAAACGACGCAGCACAGGCAGGGTGACGTTGGCTGACGTAGCGCAGCTGGCGGGCGTCGGCACCATGACGGTGTCGCGCGCGCTGCGCACGCCGGAGCAGGTTTCAGACAAACTGCGCGAGAAGATTGAAGCCGCGGTGAGCGAACTGGGCTACCTGCCCAATCTGGCCGCTAGTTCGCTGGCGTCGGCCTCGTCCTACACCATCGCCATGGTGGTGCCCAGCCTGTCCGAATCTGGCTGCGCCGAGATGTTCGCCGGCCTGCAGAAAGTGCTGCAGCCGGCCGGCTATCACATCATGCTGGCGGAGTCGCAGCACCACCTGGAGCGCGAAGAAAAGCTGCTGGAGACGCTGCTCTCTTACAACCTCGCGGCGGCGGTGCTGCTCAGCGTCGAGCATTCGCAAAACGCCCGCAACGCGTTGATCGCCGCCAACATTCCGGTGGTGGAGATCGGCGCCGTGCGCGCCGATCCGATCGATATGAGCATCGGCATCGACTATGTGGCGGCCATGTATCAGCTGACGCAAACGGTGATCGCCAGCGGCTATCAGAATATCGGGCTGCTGTGCGCCAATCAGGAACAGTGGATTTTCCAGCAGCACCTGCAGGGCTGGCACAAGGCGCTGCTGCGCAACCATATGTCGCCGCATCGGGTGATCAACGCCGCGCAGCCCGCCAGCTTCAGCACCGGTGCGCAGCAGCTGCCGGAATTCTTGCTGGCCTGGCCGGAACTGGACGCGCTGGTGTGCGCCTCGGACGAACTGGCCGGCGGCGCACTGTACGAATGCCAGCGGCGGCGCATCAGGGTGCCGGACAATCTGGCGGTGGTGGGGTTCGGCAACAGCGAGTTCGGCCGGGTGTGCCAGCCGCCGCTGACCACCATGACCATTCCGCATCGCGATATCGGCATTCAGGCCGGCCAGGCGCTGCTGGCACGGCTGAACGAACAGCCCTGGCTGCCGGAAGGCACCCTGCCCGCCACGCTGTGCCGCCGCGACAGCTGCTGAATCCGAACCGTAAAAAAAGCCGGTCGATGACCGGCTTTCTCACGCGTTGGCGCCTCAGTGGTTGTCGAGCGGCTTACCGTAATCCTGTTCGTTGTTGCGCGTCAGCCACAGCGACAGCGCCTTCAGCGAATCCGGGGTAAACTCGTCGCAGCGAGCGGTGATCTCTTCCGGCGTCAGCCAGCACACCTCGGCCACTTCTTCTTCCTGCAGTGCAAACGGGCCGTGTGACACGCAGCTGAACAGCGCGCCCCACACCCGGCACTGCTCTTCTTCGAAGTAGAACAGACCATGTTCGGCGAAAGGCACGCCGGCGATGCCCAGCTCTTCTTCCGCCTCGCGGCGCGCCGAATCCAGCACGTTTTCACCGCTTTGCACTACGCCACCCGCCGTCGCGTCCAACCAGCCCGGGTAGAAGTCTTTAATCTCGGTGCGACGCTGCACCAGAATTTTTCCCATCCCATCATGCACCACAATATAGGTCGCACGATGACGCAGCCGCTCCGCCCGCATCTGTTGACGACTGGATTGCGCAATCACCTCGTTTTGCTCGTCGACGATATCAACCCATTCGGTATCTGCAGCCTGACCCTGTTCCGCCATCCTCTAAAACCTTCTATTTTGGCGCGATGCATCCCGCGCGCTGGTTAATCAATGAGTGTTTTTCAAAGATTTTTATTGTGTGTGTATAAATTAGTGCGTTTAGCGTGTTAACGCCACCTCCGCGACGACCTTGCCGTCGTCGAGCGTCAGCACGCGCAAAGTGCCCCGATCCAACATGCCGTAGCTAGCCGGGAAGCCCCCTTTCGGGATGCTGACCGAGCCCGGATTGAAGCAATAGATCTCACCCTGCCGCTCCGCCTGCGGCAGATGCGTATGGCCGTAGGCCAGGACGTCACCGCGGGATAACGGCGGCAGTGCCGAAGGATGATAAAGGTGACCGTGGGTCAAAAACAATCGTCTTTTTTGCAGTAGAACCTGTTGCCACGGCGCCTCGATAGGAAACGTCAGCAGCATCTGATCGACCTCGCTGTCACAATTGCCGCGAACGGCGATGATCTTGTCGCTATAGCGATTCAATCGTTCGGCAACCTGAGCGGGCTGATAGCCGGCCGGCAGCGCGTTGCGCGGGCCGTGATTCAGCAAATCACCCAGAAGAATCAGCCAGTCAGCGCCGTGTTGTGCGAATAATTCCAGCACGCGTTCGGTGGCCGGCAGCGATCCGTGGATATCCGAGGCGAACATCAGCTTCATAACCTTGTCCTATAGAGGGAAATAAGCGTCATTTTACCGCGCCGGCGCCGTACGGCAAACCGCCGCCCGCCCCGGTAGAGAATTGTGATCCAACTGCGCAGATAGCATCGGACGAATCCCACATAGCCTGCTATCCTTAGCTGCTATTGTTGGATCTCTGATATACCTTTGTGCGCGGCGAAGACCGCAGCAACGTGTAATGAATTACAGATCACCTTACCGCAGGAGGCAACATGATTGACCTGTATTACGCGCCTACTCCCAATGGTCACAAGATCACCTTGTTTTTGGAAGAGGTCGGCTTACCCTACCGTATCCATCGCGTAAACATCAGCGCCGGCGACCAGTTCAAACCGGACTTTCTGAGCATTTCTCCCAACAACAAAATCCCGGCGATCGTCGATCAGCAACCGGTGGACGGCGGCGCGCCAATCAGCCTGTTCGAATCCGGGGAAATCCTGCTGTATCTGGCGGAGAAGACCGGCAAGCTGCTGAGCACCGGCCTGCGCGAACGCGCCGCGACCCTACAGTGGTTGTTCTGGCAGGTGGCCGGGTTCGGGCCGATGCTCGGGCAGAATCACCACTTTAATCACTACGCGCCGCAGCCGGTGCCTTACGCCATCGAGCGTTACCATCTGGAGACCAAGCGGCTGTACGGCGTGCTGGAAGCTGAACTGCAAAAACACCCGTACCTGGGCGGCGACAACTACAGCATCGCCGATATCGCCACCTATCCGTGGGTCGTATCGCATCCGCGTCAACGCATCGATCTGGCAGATTACCCAGCGGTGCGCAACTGGTTCGAGCGCATCAGCAACCGCCCGGCGACCGAGCGCGCCTACAAACTGGCCGAACAAGGCTAAGCGCCTTCCCCGACTCCCCGTCGGCCGGGGAGTCACATCGTCCCCTCGTTATCTTTTCCTTACTTTCCGTGTATTCTGAACGCTAATAATCAGACCTATGGAGAATCTCTGATGTCTTTCAGTCAACCCGACGCCGTTATTCGCATTAAAAATCTGCGGCTGCGCACGTTCATCGGTATCAAGGAAGAGGAAATCAACAACCGACAGGACGTCCTGATCAACGTGGTGATCCACTACCCGGCGGACAAAGCGCGCAACAGCGAAGACATCGCCGATGCACTCAACTACCGCACCATCACCAAAGCGATCATCCGCCATGTGGAAGATAACCGTTTCGCGTTGCTGGAAAAATTAACGCAGGATGTGCTCGACATCGTAAAAGAACACGCCTGGGTAACCTATGCTGAAGTGGAGATAGATAAACTTCTGGCCCTGCGCTACGCCGATTCGGTTTCCATGACCATGAGCTACCGCCGGGACTAACTCAGGGAGGTCGACCATGCGGATCCTGATCACCGGCGCAACGGGATTGATAGGCAGCAGTCTGACGGCCAGGCTGCTGGCGCTTTCTCACCACATTACGGTGTTGACCCGAGACGAGCGGCGAGCCCGAGCCCGGCTGGGCGATCGGCCGAACTATTGGCAAACGCTGGACGACCGGCAGTCGCTGGATGAATTCGACGCGGTGATCAACCTGGCCGGCGAACCTATCGCCGACAAGCGCTGGAGCGCACAGCAGAAAGAGCGCCTGTGCCGCAGCCGTTGGGATCTGACCGAACGATTGGCGCAGCTGATCAAGGCCGGCAGCACGCCGCCCGGTGTGTTGATTTCCGGTTCCGCCGTCGGCTACTACGGCGATCAGGGGCAGGCGGTGGTGACCGAAGAGGAGCCACCGCACGACGAATTCACCCACCAGCTGTGTCAACGCTGGGAAACGCTGGCGCTGCAGGCGCAAAGCGATGCCACCCGCGTCTGCCTGCTGCGCACCGGCGTGGTGCTGGCGCCACAGGGCGGCGCGCTGGCCAAAATGCTGCCGCCGTTCCGCTTCGGGCTGGGCGGCCCGATCGGCGACGGTCGCCAATATCTGCCGTGGATCCATCTCGACGACATGGTCAACGGCATTATTTATCTACTGGATCACGCCACGCTGAGCGGCCCGTTTAACATGGTCGCGCCCTACCCGGTGCACAACGAGCAGTTCGCCGCCCAATTGGCCAACGTGCTCGATCGCCCGGCGTTTCTGCGGGTGCCGGCGTTCGCCATGCGGCTGTTGATGGGGGAAGCGGCGGTGCTGGTGCTCGGCGGCCAGCGGGCGGTGCCGAAGCGCCTGGAAGAGGCCGGCTTCCACTTCCGCTATCTGGAATTGGAACAGGCATTGGATGACGTGATTAATCAGCGGGCCGAAGCCCGCTGATCTGAGGTTACTTCAACGCGCCGGACAGGAACTGCTGCAGGCGCGGGCTTTTGGGGTTGCCGAACAGCTCGGCCGGCGGCCCCTGCTCTTCGATCAACCCTTTGTGCAGGAAGATCACGTGGTTGGAAACGTGGCGCGCAAATTCCATTTCGTGCGTCACCACCACCATGGTTTTTCCCTCCTCCGCCAGCTTCTGCATGATGCGCAGCACCTCGCCCACCAGCTCGGGATCCAGCGCCGACGTCGGTTCGTCAAACAGCAGCACCTCCGGCTCCATCGCCAATGCGCGAGCAATGGAGACGCGCTGCTGCTGGCCACCCGACAGGTGCACCGGGTACTTGCCGCGCGCCCGCTCGTCGATGCCCACTTTATCCAGGTAACGCACCGCGCGCTCATGCGCGTCGGCCTTGCTCAGCCCCAGCACCTGCACCGGCGCCTCCATCACGTTCTCCAGCACCGTCATATGGCTCCACAGGTTAAAGTGCTGGAACACCATGGTCAGGCGGGTGCGCAGCAGCTGCAGCTGCTTCTTGTCGAACACTTTCAGCTGGCCGTCCTTGTCGCGCACCATGCGAATATCTTCGTTGTTCAGGCTGATCGAGCCTTCGCTCGGCTTCTCGAGGAAGTTGATGCAGCGCAGAAAGGTGCTTTTGCCGGAGCCAGAGGAGCCGATGATGCTGATCACATCCCCGGCGTTGGCCGCCAGCGAGACGCCTTTCAGCACTTCGTGGTCGCCATAGCGTTTGTGCAGTTCCGTGACGGCTAATTTATTCTCAGACATGGTTTTTCTTCCCGTCATTTATCAGTGACTAACGTGTGCCATCCAGCGTTTTTCAGCTTTGCGGAACAGGCTGATTAACACGTAGGAGATGATCAGGTACAGCACCGCCGCGATGCCGAAAGCGTAGAACGGCTGGTAGGTCGCGGCGTTGATGTCGCGCGCGATCTTCAGCAGATCCGGCACGGTGGCGGTAAACGCCAGCGCGGTGGAGTGCAGCATCAGGATCACTTCGTTGCTGTAAGCCGGCAACGCGGTGCGCAGTGCCGAAGGCAAAATGATGCAGCGATACATCTTGAAGCGCGAGAAACCGTAGGCGTTGGCGGCCTCGATTTCACCGTGCGGCACCGCGCGGATCGCCCCGGCGAAGATCTCGGTGGTATAGGCGCAGGTATTGAGCGTCAGCGCCAGGATGGTGCAGTTAAGCCCGCTGCGGAAAAACGCATTAAGAAACTCGGTGCCGCGCACGATCTCGAGGCTGTACATGCCGGAGTAGAACACCAGCAGCTGCACGTACAGCGGCGTACCGCGAAACACATAGGTGTAAAGCCACACCGGGAAACGCACCCAGCGAAGGGAAGAGACGCGCGCCACCGCCATCGGGATCGCCAGCAGCCCGCCCATCACCACCGAGGCGATCAGCAGCCACAGCGTGACTGCCACGCCGGTGAAACGGTAGCCGTCGCTCCACAGCAGCGACTGCCAATACTGTTGCAAAATCTCGATCATAGCTCGGCCCTCTTGACGCCCAGTGAGTAACGCCGTTCAAGCCACAGCAGCACGCCGTTGGAAACGGTAGTGAAGATCAGGTACACCACGCCGGCCACGATGGCGAAGAAGAACGGCTGATAGGTGCCTTTCCCCGCCAGCTGCGTGGCTTTCACCACGTCGTTCAGGCCGAGGATCGACACCAGCGCCGTCGCCTTCAGGATCACCTGCCAGTTGTTGCCGATGCCCGGCAAAGCGAAACGCATCATCGCCGGGAACAGAATGCGCCGAAAGATCTGCGCGCCGCTGAAGCCGTAGGCCGTCGCCGCTTCGATCTGCCCTTTCGGCACCGCCAGATAGGCGCCGCGGAAGGTCTCAGTGAAGTAAGCACCGTAGATAAAGCCGAGGGTAATGATACCGGCGCCGAGCGGATCGATATCGATCTGCGAGAAGCCGAGCAGCGTGGTGATGTTGTTCAGCGCGATTTGCAGGCCGTAAAAGATCAGCAGCATCAGCACCAGATCGGGCACGCCGCGGATCAGCGTGGTATAGGCGCCGAACAGACCGGAGATAAAGGGGTTATGAGACAGTTTGCCACCGGCGCCGATCAGGCCGATCACCACCGCCAGCAACACGGAACTGAGGGCCAGCTCCAACGTCACCAGAGCCCCCTCGAAAATCAGTTGGGAATAGCCTTGCAGCATCTACTTCACCCTGTGGTCTAGGATCCGAACCATCGGGGCCGGCACGCCGGCCCCGCAGTCACAGCATGGAACGGTAAGCGGATTACCCGCCGTAGACGTCAAAGTCGAAGTACTTTTTCGCGTATTTGTCGTAGGTGCCGTCTTTGCGCATCTCGGCGAAGGCTTTGTCCAGCGCCGCTTTCAGCTCGGTATCGGTCTTGCGCAGCCCCATGCCGGTGCCGACGCCGAAGAACTTGTCATCCTTCACCGATTCGCCGGCGAACGCATAGTCTTTGCCCGGCGGCTGTTTCAGGAAGCCGTCGCTGCCCGCCACTTCATCCTGGAAGGCGGCGTCAATACGGCCGGAAGCCAGATCGGCGTAAACCAGATCCTGGTTCTGGTAAGGCACGACGGTGATGCCCTTCGGCTGCCACATGGCGTTGGCGTAGGCTTCCTGGGTGGTGCCCTGCAGCACGCCCACGCTCTTGCCTTTCAGAGCGTCCACGGTAGGCAACAGCTTGGACCCTTTCGGCGCGATCAGACGCGCGTTGGCGGCATACAGCTTGTCGGTAAAGGCGATTTCCTGCTGGCGTTTTTCAGTGATGGACAGCGAAGAGATGATGGCGTCGATTTTCTTCGCCTTGAGGGAGGGGATCAGCGCGTCGAAGTCGCTCTCCACGAAGGTGCATTGGGTATTGATGCGTTTGCACAGCTCTTTGGCCAAATCAATGTCAAAGCCAACCAATTCGCCTTTGGCGTTTTTGGATTCAAACGGTGCGTAAGTCGGATCGGTGCCAATCTTCAGCGTGGAAGGAATGGCGGCAAAGGCGCTGCTGGCGGCGCTCAAAGCCAGAACTAACGGCAAAATCAAAACCCGCTTTTTCATAAATTACCCTCAAATTGATTTTTTTGATGCCACTACGGGCATTACTTTCCCCACCAAATCAATTTGCAGTAATCGTGCCACATTAGGTGCTACGGGCGGAGGGAACGGCTCCGGCCTTCACAATACTGTTTCCTGGGACGATAACCGCAAAATTAAATCGGCCGGTTGGGGCCGCGCCACTGGCAACCGCAATAAGGCGGCACCATGAAACAGTGAGCGTGATGAAGTGGGATCATTATGGTGCATACTCCGCCCCAATTCAGTGCGGTGTTGCACAAATGTACCAATTTAGGGATAAAACTGTTAATTAGCACCCTGCCAGCGGGTGAACAGATCGGTCGGCAATTCGATATCAAACTGGTCGATCACCCGATTGACGGTTTGATCGATGATGTCTTCCACGCTTTTCGGCTGGTGGTAAAACGCCGGCACCGGCGGCATGATCACCGCGCCCATCTCCGCCGCCTGCGTCATCAGCCGCAAATGACCAAGATGCAACGGCGTTTCACGCACGCACAAGACCAAACGGCGGCGCTCTTTGAGCACCACGTCGGCGGCGCGGGTCAGCAATCCGTCACTGTAGCTGTTAACGATGCCAGACAGGGTTTTGATCGAACAAGGCAGGATCGCCATGCCCAACGTTTTGAAAGAGCCCGAGGAGATGCCGGCGGCGATGTCGCGCGCATCGTGCACCACGTCGGCCAGCGCCTGCACTTCACGCAGGCTGTACGGCGTTTCCAGCGCCAGCGTCTGCCGTGCAGCATTACTCATCACCAGATGGGTTTCCACCTCTGCGACGTCGCGCAAAACCTGTAACAGGCGCACGCCGTAGATAGCGCCGCTGGCGCCGGAAATGCCGATGATGAGTCGTTTCATGAAGAATGGCCTCTGCCGTAAAAAGTAAGATCAGGCAGACTTTGCCGCAATGGCGAGGGATAAGCAAGTCAGAGGAACAAGGTGCACCGCCGCAGACGCGGCGATGCACCTTGAGGGATCAACGCAGACCGTTAGCCTTCGTTGTGCAGTTCCAGATTTTCCGCTTCGGTTTGCACCCGCATCGCCTTGGCATCGTCGCTGCGCAGCGACTCCAGGTATTCCAGATAGCTTTGGTCAACGTCTTTGGTCACGTAGATACCATTGAAGACCGAGCATTCGAACTGGATGATGTCCGGGTTCTCTTCGCGCACCGCTTCGATCAGATCGTCGAGGTCCTGGAAGATCAGCCCGTCGGCGCCGATAATCTGACGGATTTCATCCACTTCACGCCCGTGGGCGATCAGTTCGTTGGCGCTCGGCATGTCGATGCCGTAGACGTTAGGGAAACGCACTTCCGGCGCGGCGGAAGCCAGATACACGCGCTTGGCGCCCGCTTCGCGCGCCATCTCGACGATTTGCTCAGAGGTCGTGCCGCGCACGATGGAGTCATCCACCAGCAGCACGTTCTTGTCGCGGAACTCGGCACGGTTGGCGTTCAGCTTGCGGCGTACCGACTGGCGACGCGCCTGCTGGCCCGGCATGATAAAGGTGCGGCCAACGTAGCGGTTTTTCACGAAGCCCTGGCGGTATGGCTTCTCGAGAATACGCGCGATCTCCAGCGCGATATCGCAGGAAGTTTCAGGAATCGGGATCACCACGTCGATATCCAGATCTTCCCACTCGCGGGCGATCTTCTCACCCAGCTTCTGGCCCATGCGCACGCGGGCGCTGTAGACCGAGATCTTGTCCATAAAGGAGTCTGGGCGCGCAAAATAAACATATTCGAACAGGCACGGGTTGGTTTTCGGGTTCTCTGCGCACTGGCGGGTGAACAGCTGGCCCTTGGTGGTGATGTACACCGCTTCGCCCGGCGCCACGTCGCGCAGGAACTCAAAGCCCAGGGTATCCAGCGCCACGCTCTCGGAAGCCACCATGTACTCGCTGCGGCCATCCTCCAGCGTGCGCTTGCCGATCACCAGCGGACGAATACCGTTGGGATCGCGGAACGCCAGCAGGCCATGGCCGATGATCATCGCCACGCAGGCGTAAGCGCCGCGCAGTTGCTGATGCATAGCGGCGACCGCGGTAAAGATGTTGTCGGCTTCCAGCGGATAGTGCGGGAAGCGATCCAGCTCGCTGGCCAGCACGTTCAGCAGGATTTCCGAGTCGGAGGTGGTGTTGACATGGCGGCGGCCGCTTTCGAACAGCTTTTGGCGCAGCTCATGGGCGTTGGTCAGGTTGCCGTTGTGGGCCAGCGTAATGCCGAACGGCGAGTTGACGTAGAAAGGCTGGGCCTCAGAGGCGCTCGAGCTGCCGGCCGTCGGGTAACGCACATGGCCAATGCCCATGTTGCCCTGCAAGCGTTGCATATGGCGCGCCTCAAACACATCCTTCACCAGGCCGTTGGCTTTACGCAAACGGAACCCGTTGTGGGCGTCAATGGTGACGATGCCTGCGGCATCCTGGCCACGGTGCTGAAGCACCGTCAGCGCATCATAAATCGACTGGTTTACCGGCATGAAACCGGCGATACCGACAATACCGCACATGTTGTCTTTTCCTCATCAGCGCTACCGCCCCGGCAATTGGGTCGGCAAGAAACTCGACGTGCTCTGCAGGTAGTCAAAGAACCACCTGATGACGTAACTGAACTGGGGGATCAGCTGCGACTGTTTCCAGTCGGCACTTTGTGAAAAGCCGGTAAAGGTATCCAGGAAGAACAGGATCGCCGCGACAATCAACACGCCGCGCAGTGCGCCGAAGCAGATGCCCAGCACCCGGTCGGTGCCCGACAACCCGGTTTTCTCTACCAGTGAGCTAATCACATAGTTAACAATAGCCCCTACGATCAGGGTCGCGATGAACAAAATCGCGATCGCGATGCCGTTTCGCACCAGTTCATCTTCAAAACGAGTGAAATAGACCGCAAGGTAAGAGTAGAAATGGCTGGCAACAAAAAACGCACATCCCCATGTCACAAGTGACAATGCTTCGCGAACAAACCCTCGGATCAGGCTCACCAGAGCCGAAAATCCAATCACCGCTATAATGACGTAATCAATCCAGACCATGAACTATTCCAATGATGAATCGCCCCTGCATCCAATTCGCGGCGAATTCTAACAGAAAAAGAAAACGTTTGCGTAGGGGATTTCCTACCACGTTACAAATAAAAAGCGGCGATTAAAAAATTCCCAATCGCCGCGCCTACATAGGTGATTTCGCCTGTAAAAGGCGCGGTTTCTCTCGCTTTCTCTCCACCACTCCTGAATTCAGGGGCGCATCCTGCTGCGCCCCCGCGGGGTTTAACGGCCGTACGGCTTCACCTGCCCGCTCAGCCCGCTGATCGAGTTCAGCGACGGCAGCGCCGCCTGCAGCTTCTGCTTGGAAGCGTCCGGGCCAACGTAGATGCGGGTGATCTGCCCTTGCACCGGCGTTGACGGCACGGTAAAGGCGCGATAGCCCGAGAGACGCAGCGAAGCGACAATCTCGTTCGCCTTGGCGGCGTTCTTCAGCGCCCCGAGCTGCACGACATAGGCTTGCCCGGCCGGCGCTTTTTCTTCCGCCGGTTTTGGCTGCGGCGCCGGTTCTGGTTTCGGCGTCGGTTCCGGCTTCGGCACCGGTTTCACCTCCACCGGCTTCGGCTGCGGTACCGGTTTTGGTTTCACTTCCACCGGTTTGGTTTCCACCGGCTTCGGCTTAGGCTGCTGCACCGGCTGAGGACGCGTCTCGACCGGCGGCGGCGCCACCTGCGTCGGTTGCTGAGCGCTCTGCCGCACCGCCTGTTGCGCCGCCGCTTCGTTGGCCGCCTGCTGCTCGACCAGCGCGCCCGCCCCTTCCGGCGGCTGCGCCGGCAACGGCTGCGTCACCGGCGGCAGCACGTCGTTCTCTTCGACGTCGCCCGCCTTCGGCACCAATGGAATGGCCGCGAACTCATCCTCGTAATGCTTCTTTTTGCCGTCCAGCAACCCTGGCAGGATGATTACCCCCAGCGCCACCAGAATCACGGTTCCAACCAGTCGGTTCTGAAATTTACTCGCCACTCACACTCCCCGCATCTCGTCTAACGCCGCCATCACCTGCGCCACGGTGTGGAACGATCCACAGACGATCACAATATCCTGTTTATCAGCATCCTGCATAGCCTGCCGCCAGGCAGTTTCGACATCATTAAAGCGGCGCGGTTCCGTCAGATGCTGCGCCAGCTGTTCGACGCTGGCACCGCGCGGTCCGTCGAGCGGTGCGCAGTACCATTCATCCACCTGCTCGCTGAGGCAGGCCAGCGTGCCGGCGATGTCCTTGTCGGACAGCATGCCCACCACCGCGCGTACCTTGCCGCCGTCGCGCGGCAGCTTGGCCAGACGCCCGGCCAGATAGCCGGCGGCGTGCGGGTTGTGTGCCACGTCGAGGATCAGCATCGGCTCCCGCCGCACGATCTGGAAACGCCCCGGCAGCGTCGCCTGCTGCAGCCCGGTGAAGATCGCGCGTTCGTCGATTTCCAGCGGGGAACAGTTCAGCGCCGCCAGCGCGGTAGCGGCGTTGGCCAGCGGTACGTTCGGCGTCGGCAGATCGGTCAGCTGCGTGTCGCCGCCCTGCCACTGCCAGCGATCGCCCTGCTCGCTGAAGCTCCAGGCTTCACCGCGGCGATACAGCGGTGCGCCCAGCGTTTCGGCGACCTGGCGAATGCTGTCCGGCATGTCGGGTTCGCCCACCACCGCCGGCTTGCCGCTGCGGAAAATACCGGCCTTTTCACGGCCGATGCTTTCGCGATCGTTGCCCAGCCAGTCGGTATGATCGAGCGCAATGCTGGTGATCACCGCCACGCTCGGATCGACGATATTGGTGGCGTCGAGACGCCCGCCCAGGCCCACTTCCAGGATCACCACGTCGAGCCGCGCCTGTTTGAACAGCTGCAGCGCCGACAGGGTGCCGAATTCGAAATAGGTCAGCGACGTTTCGCCGCGGCCGGCTTCAATGGCGGCGAACGAGCGGCTATGCTCTGCTTCGCTCAGCTCTTCCCCCTGAATGCGCACGCGTTCGGTATAGCGCACCAGATGCGGCGAACTGTAGACGCCGACGCGCAGGCCAGCGGCCAGCAGAATGGCTTCGAGGGTACGACAGGTCGTGCCTTTGCCGTTGGTGCCGGCAACGGTGAACACCGTAGGAGCGGGGGTCAGTAAATCCAGATGCGCCGCGACGCGCTGTACGCGCTCAAGACCGAGTTCGATCGCCTGGCTGTGCAGACGTTCCAGATAGTAAAGCCACGAGCTCAATGGCGACGTGGCTTGGGGAATTTGGTGGTTTTGCATGAGTCCCGTCACTGAACTTGGGTTCATTAATCCATCAGGGCACCACCCTCACCGCGGTAAAGGCGATGCGCTTCGTAACCGCCGCCAACCCGCAAACCATGGCGCGATAGGCCACGGCCGGCAGGGAACGGGCATCAGCCGTCACTTAGCCACAAAGTGGCGGCTGAACCCGGGCGGGATCTGTCTTTGCCTCAGGCGTCGGCCTGCGGCTCCGGCTCAATGACCGGCGCGGCCTCATCGAAATGCGGCTGCGGTTGGTTGGTCAGCTTGGACAGAATGCTCGCCAACGTTTGGCGCATCTCCGGACGGCGAACAATCATGTCGATCGCGCCTTTTTCGATCAGGAACTCGCTGCGCTGGAAGCCAGGCGGCAGTTTCTCGCGCACGGTCTGCTCGATGACGCGCGGGCCGGCAAAGCCGATCAACGCTTTCGGCTCGGCGATATTGATGTCGCCCAGCATCGCCAGGCTGGCAGAGACGCCGCCCATGGTCGGGTCGGTCAGCACGGAGATGTACGGCAAGCCGCGCTCCTGCATCTTAGCCAACGCCGCGCTGGTTTTCGCCATCTGCATCAGCGACATCAGCGCTTCCTGCATGCGCGCGCCGCCGCTGGCGGAGAAGCACACTAGTGGACAGTTGTCCTCCAGCGCCTGCTCAACCGCACGCACGAAACGCGCGCCGACCACGGAAGACATTGAGCCGCCGATGAAAGCGAATTCGAAGGATGCGGCGACGATCGGCATACCGTACAGCGTGCCCTTCATCACCACCAGCGCATCTTTCTCGCCGGTCGCTTTCTGTGCGGCGACCAGACGATCTTTATAGCGCTTGGAATCCTTGAATTTCAGAACGTCCTTCGGCTCCAGATCGCTGCCCAGCTCCACTTCACTGCCTTCGTCCAGCAGGGTATGCAGACGCGCGCGCGCGCCCATACGCATGTGGTGGTCGCACTTCGGACACACTTCCAGATTACGCTCCAGCTCGGCGCGGTAGAGAACCTGGCCGCAGCTGTCGCATTTGGTCCAGACCCCTTCAGGAATGCTCGCCTTACGGGTTTGTGTGATATTGCTCTTGTTAAGAATTCGTTCAATCCAGCTCATCGATGACCTTTCTGTTTGAACCTGGCACACGCCAGTCCGCTGTTCATGCTTTAACAATCCCCCTGAAAACACCCCAATGAAAAAATGCCCGTTCGCGGCGCGGCAAGCGCGGCGACTGAGGCATCGGCTTCAGGGTTGTTCGCAGGAACAGACCATAATGTCGCTCATTAAACCATATCGGCCCGGCGCTGTGGACAAAAAACTGGTCGAACCGACAGGTTAAGCGATGTTTTTACTGTTTTTGCTGGCGGGCGGCCGCGCGCTTGTGACGCCAAATTTCAATCACGCCCGGCAGAATCGAAACGATGATGATCCCGACGATCAACAGTTTCAGGTTCTCCTGCACCACCGGCAGATCGCCGAACAGGTAGCCAGCATAAGTGAAGAGCAGCACCCAAACCAGTGCACCAATCACGTTGTAGGCGGCGAAGTGGCGATAGGACATATGCCCCATGCCGGCGACGAACGGCGCAAAAGTACGCACGATCGGCACGAATCGCGCCAGAATAATCGTTTTCCCACCGTGCTTCTCATAGAACTGATGCGTCTTGTCCAGGTAGCTACGGCGGAAAATTTTCGAGTTCGGGTTGCTGAACAGCTTCTCGCCGAACAACCGCCCGATAGTGTAGTTCACCGCATCGCCAATGATCGCCGCTACGGCCATCAACGCCACCATGGTGTGCACGTTGAGATCGTTGGTCGGCAACGCCGCCAGCGCGCCGGCGACAAACAGCAAAGAATCCCCCGGCAGGAAC
This sequence comes from Serratia bockelmannii, assembly GCF_051803255.1. Classification (NCBI taxonomy): domain Bacteria; kingdom Pseudomonadati; phylum Pseudomonadota; class Gammaproteobacteria; order Enterobacterales; family Yersiniaceae; genus Serratia; species Serratia bockelmannii. The sequence continues at coordinate 3,634,309 of NZ_CP196512.1, forward strand.
GGCGTCACCACCAGGCCGGTTTCGCAAAACAAGATCAGGAACAGAATAGCGTAGATCCACATGCCGTATTGTGCGACCAGCTCGGCCAGGTGCACATCAATATGCAAAATGAAATCAATAATAAACTTGATGATGTCCATAAATTCTCTCATTGATACCGGGTGTTTCAATCACCCGGCAGAAGCACAAGGGAGCGACGCTTTCAGGCGTGCCGGCGTTTAATCGTCGGGCAAAAACAGCGGCCCCATCGGCGGCCGCGGTAGACCAAAATGATCGGGATAGTCCACGGCAACCAGATACAGCCCCTCGGCTCGCGCCGTCGCCGCCGCCAGATTGCGATCCTTCAGCGCCAGCAACTCGGCCATCCAGTTCTCATCCTGATTGCCGCAGCCGATCTCCATCAGGCTGCCGACGATATTGCGAACCATGTGATGCACAAAGGCATTCGCCTTGATATCTACCACAATATATTCGCCGTAGCGCGTAACCTTAACGTGTTTTACGCAGCGCCACGGGGTGCGCGACTGACACTGCACCGCGCGGAACGAGGTGAAGTCATTCTCGCCCAGCAGCGCCTGCGCCGCCCGGTGCATGCGATCGGCATCCAGCGGGTGATAAAAGTGCGTCACCCCCTGTTGCAACACCGCCGGCCGGTAGCGATGGTTGAAAATAATATAGCGGTAACGGCGCGCGGTAGCGCTGAAACGCGCGTGAAAATCGTCGGCGACGGGGCTCACCCAGCGCACCGCGATGTCCGGCGGCAAATGGGTGTTCACGCCCATCGTCCAGGCGGCGTCCTTGCGACGCGCGGTGGTTTCGAAATGCACCACCTGCCCGGTGGCGTGCACCCCGGCGTCGGTGCGCCCGGCGCACAGCACGTTGATCGGCGCATCCGCCACCTTGCTCAACGCCTGCTCAAGGCGCTCCTGCACGCTGGCCACTTCTTGCTGCCGCTGCCAGCCGTAGTACCGGCTGCCGTCATATTCGATGCCCAGCGCTACCTTCAGCGTCGGCTGAGCGGGCGAGACCACCTCTGACATCAGTACATCTGCTCCTGCACCAGACGCTCGGCGGTTTCGATCGCCATTAACGCGCCGCCGAAGCGCACGTTGTCCGCCACCGTCCAGAACTGCAGCAGCTCGGGGATGCCGTAATCGTTACGCAGGCAACCGATGCTGAGCGCATCGCTGCCGGAGGCTTCGGTCACCTGAGTCGGGTAATCGTCCTCTTCGCTCAGCTGAATGTCCTCGACTTCTTCAAGCTCGCTGCGCGCCTCTTCGGCGGACAGCGGGCGCAGCGCTTCCAGGTGCACCACCTGCGCATGGCCGTAAAACACCGGCGACTGAACGCAGCTCACCGAAATCGGCAATCCTTCGTCCTGCAGCACCTTGCGCACCTGATCGACGATCAGACGCTCTTCGCGCACGCTGCCCTGCTCGTCGGCAACGAGCGGCAGCAGGTTAAACGCCAGCTGTTTAGCGAAGACGCCTTCCTCGGCAGGAATGCCGTTCAGCAGGCGCGCGCTCTGGCCGGCCAGATCGTCCACCGCGGCCTTGCCGCGCGAGGATACCGACATCAGCGTGGTAACGTGCAGACGCGAGAGCCCCGCCTGTTCGGTCAGCGGTTTGATCGCCGTCAGCAGTTGGCTGACCATGCTGTCGGCCACCGCGACGATATTGCGGTTGCGGTAATCCGCCAGCACCTGCGGGTTAACACCCGGTACCACCAGCGGCACATCCGGCTCCATGGCGAACAGACCGCTGGTGTCGATCACCAGGCAGCCCATGTTGCCGGCCTCTTCGGCATAGCGAGCGGAAGCGTCGCTGCCGGCGACGAAGAAGGCCAGTTGGGCCTGCGACCAGTCGAACTCTTCGGCGTTCTGCACCAGAAGAGACTTGCCGTTGAAGCGCACATTGGCGCCCGCACTGCGTTCGCTTGCCAGAGGATAGAGCTCACCCACCGGGAACTGGCGTTCCTGCAACAATTCCAGCAACGCTTCACCTACCGCGCCAGTGGCGCCGAGCAGCGCGATATTCCAGCCGTCAGACATCGGGTTTTCTCCAGAGTATTTCATTCATAAAAGCAGACGGGCAGTGCAATCACCGCCCGATAATCTTTACCGCTCACTGTAGCGGCGTTGGCTTAAGACAACCTTACGCGCTACGCCAGGCTAAAGCCCAGCTTGCCGAGCAGCTCGGCGCTGGCGCTGTCATCGCATTGCACGGCCAGCGAAGACCACTCGCGGCGCTCCTGGTAGTGCTTGCGCAGGCGATCGAATTCGCCCGGTTGCCCAGCGACTTTGCGCAGCGGCGCATCATCGCGGCGCACATCATACACCAAGTGCATCAATCGTTTTAACCGCGCTTCATCCAGCGGCCCATTGAGGCGGATCTGGCTGAACTCCGGCACCGGCAACAGCGAGGCCAGCGCCACCTGTTGCGGCTGCCCCAGATGGCGGCTGAACGCCTCGAACACCTGGGTGGTGCCGCGCGCCTTGCCTTCCAGCGTATACCCAGCGATGTGCGCGGTACCGATATCCACCCGCGCCAGCAGCGGTAAGGCGAGATCCGGCTCCGGTTCCCACACGTCCAGCACCGTGCTCAGCTTTTTGCCCTTTTCCAGCGCCTGCAGCAAGGCGGCGTTATCCACCACCGGCCCGCGGCAGGCGTTGATCAGAATGCGGTTGTCAGGCAGGGCCGCCAACAGCTCGGCGTCCGCCAGATGCAGCGAATGGTATGGGCCGGATTTATTCAGCGGCGTATGGAAGGTCAGCACGTCGGCCTCGGCCACCAGCTTCTCCAACGGCCAGAACTCCCCGGCGTCGCCGCGATCGGCACGCGGCGGATCGCACAGCAGCGTGCGCACGCCCAGCGCTTTGAGGCGAGCATCCAGACGGGAACCAACGTTGCCCACGCCGACGATGCCGACGGTTTTATCCCGCAGGTGGAAGCCGTCGCGTTCGGCCAGCAGCATCAAGGCAGAGAACACATACTCGACCACCGCGATAGCGTTGCAGCCCGGCGCGGCGGAAAAGCCGATGCCCTGACGTTGCAGCCAGGCTTCATCGACGTGATCGGTGCCGGCGGTGGCGGTGCCGACAAAGTCGATATGGCTGCCGGCCAACAAGGCTTCATTGACCTTGGTGACCGAACGCACCATCAGCGCATCGGCATCCGCCAGCGCCTCGAGCGGGATCGGGCGGCCCGGTACCGCCTGCACCTCGCCCAGGCGGCTGAACAGCTCGGCCGCGTACGGCATATTTTCATCAACCAGAATTTTCACTGCGTTCTCCGACGGTTTACGGCTATTTGTCTGCGAAATAGTGTGCCACTGAATCAGGCACGGCGAAAGCGCTCAGGGGTAGTGCCGGCGATCTGCTGGAACATGACGATAAAGGCCGACGCGGAGCTGTAGCCGACGTCTAACGCCACGTCCTGCACGGTCTTGCCCTGCTCGAGCAGGGAGACGGCATGCAGGAACCGCAGGCGCTGGCGCCATTCGCTGAACGACATGCCCAGATCCTGTTGGCAGCGTCGCGACAGCGTGCGCTCGGTGGTGTAGACCCGAGCCGCCCACGCCGCCAGCGAGGTGTTGTCCGCCGGACAATGCTCCAATGCTTCCAGCACCGGCGCCAAGAACTTGTCGTCCGACGACGGCAGATAGGTTTGCTGGCGCGGCGACAGGCGCAGCTGATCGATCAGCACCTGGCAGAGACGCAAATCCGCCTCCGCCTGCGGAATGTACTGCTTGCGCGCATAGAAATCCTCGGCGATGGCGCGGAATATCGGCGTTACGCTCACCAGACAGGGGTCGGCCGGCATGCCGGTGCACAGCGCCGGCGTGATGTCCACCATGCGGCACTGCGCCAGCCGCTGGTTATAGCAGGAGTGTTCGATGCCGGCCGGCGCCCACAGCACGAATTCCGGCGGCGCCAGAAAGCGCTGCCCGCCGATGCGCAGCACCATCACCCCGGCTTTAACCCACATCAACTGACCCCAGGTGTGGCTGTGCGGCTGGAATTCGGTGCGCGCGTTGAACTCCTCGCAGCGGAACTGTACCGGGTTGGGCGCCGGGATCAACGACTCGGGGAAATGGCGGATTTCTGGCATGGTTTCGTCCCGTGATTTGTCTTGTTTACGCCGATTTTTGTCTGGATATCACTATATATGATAAACCGGACACGCGTAGACTAGCCAGCATGTTGGACGTTATTGAGAATAATTATCATGAATATGCTCTTCCCGCTGTTGGCCGTGCTGATTTGGTCGATTAATGCCGTCGTCAGCAAACTCTCCGCCACCGCCATCGATCCGGCGGCCATCTCGCTCTACCGCTGGCTGCTGGCGCTGATTGCCCTCACGCCGTTCGTGCTGCCGGGCGTGCTGCGCAACTGGGCGCACGTGCGCGCCAACTGGTGGAAGCTGATGATCCTCGGCCTGCTGGGCATGGTGCTGTACCAAAGCCTGGCCTATTACGCCGCGCACAGCGTCAGCGCGCTGTTTATGGGCATCATCGTGTCGCTGATCCCGCTGCTGACCATCCTGATCAGCATCGTTCTGCTGCGCATTGCGCCGACCGTCGGCGTGCTGCTCGGCAGCATACTCTCCTTCTGCGGCCTGATCTGGCTGGTCAGCGGCGGTCAGCCCGGCGTGCTGCTGCAGCACGGTATTGGCAAGGGGGAATTAATGATGCTGCTCGCCACCGCCTCTTACGCGCTGTATGGCGTGTTGACCAAACGCTGGGCCATCGCGCTGCCGAACTGGCAATCGCTGTATGTGCAGATCCTGTTCGGCGTGCTGTTGCTGCTGCCTAATTTCCTGATGGCGGAGGATGTCGGCTTGAACGGCCATAACCTGCCGCTGGTGCTGTTCGCCGGCATTCCGGCTTCGATCATCGCCCCGTTCCTGTGGATCCAGGGCGTGATGCGCCTGGGCGCCAACACCGCCTCGATCTTCATGAACCTGGCACCGGTGTTTACCGCCGCTATCGCCGTGCTGTTCCTGCATGAGCAGTTGCACGGTTACCACCTGATCGGCGGCGGCATTACCCTGCTGGGCGTTATCCTGTCGCAGCGGCTGCGCACGCCGCTGACGCGTAAAGCCAAAGCCCCGGCGGCCAACGCAGAGTCCTGCAAAGAACAGGCTTAAGGCAGCAGCCTGAAACGCACCCGCACCAACAGGCCGCCCAGCGCGGCGGAGCTCAACAGCTCCGGGCGGGTGCCGTGATACGCGGTGATGTCTTTCACCAACGCCAGTCCCAATCCGGCGCCCGGCTGATCGCCCACGTTGTCCAGCCGGTGAAACGGCTGCAGCGCCAGCGCCTTGTCCTGCAAGGCGATGCCGGGGCCGCTGTCTTCTATCTCCAGCACGCCTACCCCTGCTGCCTTATCCTGCGTGAGGCGCGCGGTCACCACGCCCTGATGCGGCGTGTATTTCAGCGCGTTGTCCAGCAGGTTGGCGCACAGCTCGGCCAACAGCAGCGGCTCCCCCGCCACCTGACACGCCGCCTCGCCTTCGAACCCGAGATCGATCTGTTTACTGCGCGCCTGCGGCAAGCGGGAAAAGCAGGCGTCGCGCAGCACCTGCGCCAGGTTGACCGGTTGCAACTTACGATCGGCCTGGTGCTCGCTGGCCTTCAGGCGTGAAAGATGCAGCAGGCGGTCGGTCAGCGACACGGTATTATCCAGCGTCGCGCTCATCGCCTGCAGGCTTTCGCGCCACTGCTGCGGCCGGTCACTGGCCAGCGCTACCCCAACCTGAGTCTTCAACACCGCCAGCGGCGTGCGCAGTTGGTGCGAAGCGTCGGCGCTGAAGCGCTCCTGACGTGCCACCATCAGCCGCAGCCGTTCGATGTAACGATTAAACGCCACCAGCAGCGGCTGCATCTCCGACCATGGCAATACCCGCGGCAATGGCGTCAGCTCGCCCGGATCGCGCCGCAGCATGATACCGGAGAGCTTACGCATCGGCTTCAACACCCGCTTGAGCAATGCGAACGCCAGGATCAGGGTTAACGCCACCACCGTGCCCTGGCTCAGCAGCGCCGCGATCATCATCTGCCGCGCCAGGTAACGGCGCGACTCCAGGGTTTCCGCCACCAGAATGGTCGCCATGCCGCTCACGCCCGACTCGTTGACCGGTTGAAACAGCGCCGCCACGCGGATCGGCCTGCCGAGGTATTCCGCATCGTAAAAATGCACCAGCGCCGGGTAGAGCGTGGAACGCGGGATATGGGGCGGCAAAGGCGGCAAATCGTCATAGCCCGAGATGCTTTTCCCCTGCGGCGAGATCACCTCGTAATACAGCTGATCGTTCATGTTGCGCTCGAAGCTGTCGAGCACCACATAGGGCACATCAACCGCCAGCTTGCCTTCGCGCACCACCAGTCGCTCCGCTACGGTGCGCGCCGACGCCAGCAGCGTGCGATCGTAAGCCAGGGTGGCGGCGCTCATGGCGCTGAAATAGTGGGTGTAGATAGAGATGCCGCCCAACGCCAGCAGCGGCAGGCCAAAAAACAATAGCAGTTGATAGAACAGCGAACGCGGCGCGTTAAACCACCGCATCGCACAGCTCCAGGCTGTAACCCAGGCCACGCAGCGTGACGATCGCCACGTCGCTGCCCTGCAGCTTTTTCCGCAGGCGGTGTACGTAAAGCTCGATGCTCTCCGGATTGGCCTCGTCGGACAACGTAAATACCTGCTCGAACAGCTGTTGCTTGGCCACCGGGCGGCCGCGCCGGTGCATCAACGCGGTCAACACCGCCAGCTCACGCGGCGTCAGCGCCAGCGGTTTGCTCTCCAGCAGAAAATAGCCTTCGTCGTGATAGGTCAACGCGCCGTACTGCAACGCCGGCTGCGGGGCGCCGACGCTGCGGCGCAGCAGCGCCCGAATACGCGCTTCCAGCTCGTCCAGTTCGAACGGCTTGGTGAGGTAATCGTCCGCCCCCAGATTCAGGCCTTTTACCCGGTCGGCCACGTCGGTGCGCGCCGTCAGCAGCAGCACCGGCAGATCCTGCCCGCGCTTGCGCAGGCGCGCCAGCAAATCCAGACCGTTCATACGCGGCAGCGCCACATCCAGCACCGCGAGCGCATAGCGTTCGTTGAGCAGCAGGTGATCCGCTGCCACGCCGTCCGGGGCGACGTCGACGGCAAAGCCGGCGCCGGTCAGCGCCTTTTGCAACCAGTGAGACAGCTCGGGGTGATCTTCAACCAATAACAGTCGCATGTTCCCATTCCATTGATTTATCTGAACAACCTGGCGCCAATATCGCGCTTGTTAACAGGTCGATAACAGAGAATGGCATGGAAAATAAGGGGATAAAAGAGCGCCGCGCCGCCAGTTTTGGGAGCTGGCACACAATTATGCGTATAGAGCGCGATCGCAGGACGATGTCAGATCAGCGGAATGGGGCTATCGGCCACGGCAATGTCCAGTACCGGGCGCAGCTTGTCGGCGGTAAACGGCGAAGAAACCAGCACGGAGCGATTGTTGACGGCAAATACCAGATCGATGCCGGTCACGCAGGCGGTCATCTGGCAGGCATACTTTTCACCGTCGGCGTTGACGAAATGCAGTTCAAACACGCCAACGTCGGCACGCAGTCGCTTCAAACGGCACTGCCCGGTTTCACCGACCATCTCCGCATAGACCTCAGGCAACCGTTTAATCGCGCATACTTTGGAGCTGTCCCTACCACCAAATAATTTCCCTAACGAAAACATATCACTGCGTCTCTATTCATTTCACTGATCATGATTTTATCGCGAAAGCAGAACGGCAAACCTGATATTACGCAGGATTTTGGCCGGTTTTGCGCCCTGTTCCTGCCCGCATTTCTATGGTAGCGCACCCGTGATTCACTGGCGACAAGAGACCCTAATCACAGACTGGAAACTTTTCCGGCCACTGAAAGGTAAATGAAAGGTTGTTGTTTTAACAATCCTGCAACCGCGCTCTGCGGGATTCACAACCAGAACAATACCGAGGGCAAGCCACAATGAAAAAAATAATGACCCGTACCTTTACCGCCGCCGCACTGTTGCTGGCAGCCTCTCAGGCCTTTGCCGTGGAAGCGCCCAAACGCACCGAATGTATTGCGCCGGCCAAGCCCGGCGGCGGCTTCGATCTGACCTGCAAGCTGATTCAGGTGTCGTTGCAGGACACCAAGGCCATCGATAAACCGATGCGCGTCACCTATATGCCCGGCGGCGTCGGCGCGGTGGCCTACAACGCCATCGTCGCGCAGCGCCCGGCGGAGTTCGGCACCGTGGTGGCCTTCTCCGGCGGCTCGCTGCTCAATCTGGCCCAGGGCAAGTTCGGCCGCTATAACGTGGACGACGTGAAATGGCTGGCGGCGGTCGGAACCGACTACGGCATGATCGCGGTGCGCGCCGACTCGCCTTACAAGACTCTGAAAGACCTGATGGACGCCTTCCAAAAAGATCCCAACAGCGTGGTGTTCGGCGCCGGCGCCTCCATCGGCAGCCAGGACTGGATGAAAACTGCGCTGCTGGCGCGCGAAGTCGGCGTGGATCCGCGCAAGATGCGCTACGTGGCGTTCGAAGGCGGCGGCGAGCCGGTCACCGCGCTGTTGGGCAATCATATTCAGGCAGTTTCCGGTGATCTGAGCGAGATGGTGCCTTACCTGCAGGGCGACAAAATCCGCGTGCTGGCGGTGTATGCCGAACAACGTTTGCCTGGCCAGTTGGCCGACATTCCAACCGCCAAAGAACAGGGGTACAGCCTGGTGTGGCCGATCATTCGCGGCTTCTACGTCGGGCCGAAAGTCAGCGATGAAGAGTATCAGTGGTGGATCGACACCTTCCAGAAAATGATGGCGACCGATGAATTCAAGCAGCAACGCGATCTGCGCGGCCTGTTCGAATTCAACATGACCGGCAAAGAGCTGGACGCCTACGTGAAGAATCAGGTTGCCCAATACCGTGAGCAGGCGAAAGTGTTCGGCCTGGCCAAATAACCGCAGGGGAAAACCATGAGCGATCGTATTTTTGCCGGCTTTTGGCTGCTGCTGTGTATCGGCGGGCTGTTCATCGGCTGGGGCATTCAAAGCGAATACAGCTATGAACCGCTGGGGCCGCGCCCTTTCCCGCTGGCGATCCTCAGCCTGATGGCGCTGTGCGCGGCCCTGTTGTTGCTGCGCCGCCCACAGGCGGTGGAATGGCCGCACCACAAGGTGCTGCAGCGGCTGCTGGTGCTGGTGATCACCCTGGTGCTGTATGCCTGGGGCTTTGAATGGCTGGGCTTTCCACTGGCGACCGCGCTGCTGACGTTCAGCATCGGCCTGTTGTTTCAGGCCAGCCTGCCGGCGGCGGCCCTCTCCGGCGTCGTCATGGGCGCAGCGCTGTACTACGCCTTTGACCAACTTCTCGATGTCACACTGCCGCTCGGCATCTGGCTGAGCTAACGGGAGCGATGATGGATACCTGGATGTATTTGACCCAAGGGTTCGAAGTGGCACTGGTGCCGCAGAACCTGATTATCGCCCTGATCGGCTGCTTCGTCGGCACCATCGTCGGCCTGCTGCCGGGCCTCGGGCCGATCAACGGCGTGGCGATCCTGCTGCCGCTGGCATTTGCCCTCAAGCTGCCGGCCGAATCGGCGCTAATCCTGCTGGCGACGGTGTATATCGGCTGCGAGTACGGCGGCCGCATCTCGTCGATTCTGCTCAACGTGCCGGGCGACGCGGCGGCGATCATGACCGCGCTGGACGGCTACCCGATGGCGCAGCAGGGGCGCGCCGGCGTGGCGCTGTCCATCTCGGCGGTCAGTTCGTTCGTCGGATCGATGATCGCCATCGGCGGCATCATCCTGTTCGCGCCGCTGCTGGCCCGCTGGTCGCTGGCCTTCGGCCCGGCGGAGTATTTCGCCCTGATGGTGTTCGCCATCGCCTGCCTCGGCAGCATGATGAGCCAGAACCCGCTGAAATCGCTGCTGGCGGCGCTGATCGGCCTGGGGCTGGCGACGGTGGGCGTCGACGCCAACACCGGCGTTTACCGCTTTACCTTCGACAGTGTGCACCTCTCCGACGGCGTGCAGTTTATCGTGGTGGTGATCGGCCTGTTCTCGGTCAGCGAAATCCTGCTGATGCTGGAAAGCACCAGCGCCGGGCAAAAGCTGGTGCGTAAAACCGGCCGGTTGCTGTTCAACCGCAAAGAGGCGGCGCAGTGCGCAGGCCCGACCCTGCGCTCGTCGGTGATCGGTTTCTTCGTCGGCATTCTGCCGGGCGCCGGCGCCACCATCGCCAGCGCGTTGACCTACATGACCGAGAAGAAAATCAGCGGTAACAGCGACACCTTCGGCAAGGGCGACATCCGCGGCGTAGCGGCGCCGGAAGCGGCCAACAACGCCTCGGCCTGCGGCTCATTCATTCCGATGCTGACGCTGGGGGTGCCGGGTTCCGGCACCACGGCGGTGATGATGGGGGCGCTGACGCTGTACAACATCACCCCCGGCCCGGCGATGTTCACCGAACAGCCGGATATCGTCTGGGGGCTGATCGCCGCACTGCTGATCGCTAACGTCATTCTGCTGATCATGAACCTGCCGCTGGTCGGCCTGTTCACCCGCATGCTGACCATTCCGCTGTGGTTCCTGGTGCCGGCGATCGCCGCAGTTTCCGCGGTGGGGGTTTATGCGGTGCACAGCACCACCTTCGACCTGCTGTTGATGGTGGGGTTGGGCGTGTTCGGCTATATCCTGCGGAAAATGCACTTCCCGATGTCGCCGCTGATTCTGGGCTTCGTGCTGGGTGAGATGCTGGAGCAGAACCTGCGCCGCGCGCTGTCGATCAGCAACGGCGAATTCGGCATCCTGTGGAGCAGCAGCATCGCGCAAACGCTGCTGGTGCTGGCGGTCGCGGTACTGGCGCTGCCGCCGCTGCTGCGCCTGATGCGTAAACGCCGCCAACCGGCGGCCGAGGCCAAGGCCGAGTAATGCGAAACGGGCGGTGTTATGATCTCTGATGCCGATCGTTTGAGAGAGCTTGAATAAGCCGACCAGAGAAAAAATCCAGAGCCAGACTTTTGACTCTGGATTTTTCATGTCTAAACACGCAAAAACTTTTGTTGTCCGCGATTGATCCATTACAGATGTCCGTTACCTTTTTGATACCGTTTTTTAACCTGATAACGGCTATCAATTTTTGCCACTACATTTGGCCCCTCCTCCTCCCCCCACACACACTCTACGTGACCCTTTTATATCGTTATTGACGGAGAGAGTGAAGAAAGTAACCTGAGCTATTACATTGTCATTAATTATACTTTTTATTTAATCATAAAAATAAAAACCCAGACTAAATCAACCAGCTAATTCGAGAACCCAAATTATTGCTGTTCACTCAGACACATGATAATGTGATGCCGATATTCTCTATAAATCCACCAAAACATGGGCGGCATTATAGATGACAATCAATAGGGAAGATAAATATAAAATCAGGAGTTATAATGTTTATAATATTTATTTTTTGCTGCACATTTTTATTATCTCAACAAGCTATAGCTGGCGCATATATGCTTCCCGTATCTTTTGTTAACCTAACGGTTGTTCAATCGTTGGTTGCGTGGGATGAGAACCCTTCCGATCTCAATCCTTGTTATGGATGGTCGTCTTGTTTTATTGGCCCTGATGTCAAATACAGTACCCGAAATCCTGGGCTACATGGCTCATGTATAGACTCTAAAAATTGTCTTCGAATTGAAAAATATAGAACCGCAAAAGAAATAGAGATCGCCTGGAAAAACTCCTTTGGCATTCCATGGACCTCGCGACCCTACCTGGTGAACGGTAGGGATGCCAGTTGCGTTGGGCTTTTTTATGTACATACGCCATCACTAGCCGGGGGGGCGTTTTTATGGCCTAATTCTGTTTGCGGCAAATTGCCTCCCCAAAACCAATCTTGTGATGTGAATCTCCCTCCTGTGATAGATTTTGGTACGCTTTCGCAGGACGAGATTTCCGGGATGGAGAGAACGATTTATGGAACAATCGGATGCACTCAGTCAGGCACGGTAAAAATATATGCCCAATCTACATTAGGCGATGGAAATATTTATTTCAGAAACACCAAAAATTTTTATTCGACGCTTTTTTTAGATGGAAACTCCGCATGGACAGGCGTGGATTATTCTTTGACTGGCGGCCAACAGAAAAATATCAATCTAAAAGCAAAACTGACAGCCAATAATACCGTAGACCCAGGACCTTTCTCAGGCAATGCTATTATATACATTGCATTTCTATAATGCAGTTATACGGCTGCCGTGGAGCGAGGATTAACAGTCGGAGAGTTTCTGGTACACTTGGCCCGATTATCTCAGTCACACTCGGACGGGGTCATTACCCCGTCCTTTTCATTTAATAACGCTTAATGTTGCATATCGCCCGCTCTACGGCCGCAATATCATTGTCGACCAGCAAAGGCTGTACCACCGCAAAGTCCGCCTCGGACAAGTCATAGAGGCGCAACGCAAGCAACCGCGCGATGATTTCCGGCGCGAATCGCCAACGGATAAACCTCGCCGGGTTACCGCCGACGATGGCATAAGGCTCAACATCGCCGGCCACCACGCTGCCAGCGGCGACGATCGCCCCTTCGCCTATCGATACCCCTGGCATCAACATCGCCCGCATGCCAATCCAGCAACCGTCCCCCAGCCGGGTGTCGCCTTTGGGGCGGTACGCCCGTTTGATGGTTTCCATAAAGGGGTACAGGCTCAACCAGTCGATACGGTGGGTGTGATTGCCCCCCATCAGGATCACCGCTTCGGCCGCGATGCACACATAATCGCCGATCAGCAAGCGATCTATGTCACCCAGCGGCTGCCATTGCCGGCTGACCGCGTCGCCGTGCAGATAGCGCACTACCGAGCGTTCGAAGCCGTTATCCCAACAGTCGCTGTAGTAGCTGTGGGTGCCTTTGACGATGATATTCGGGTTGGTCACCGTCTGATGCAGCAGCTCGGTTTTAGACCAGTGTTTTTCGGACATGGCGTATTCTCTTGTTACGGGAATAAAAGCCACGGAACGGAATGTCTGTGGCCGTGTTGTCGTTCACTCAACACGGCCATTCAAGCGATAAGCGCTCGTTTCAATCTCGGGTTATTCATCATTACCGCCTCTCTTGCGAGGCGTAATGGTAGCCGATCACGTCTCGGCGGTCTTGCTTTTCAACAGCAGCACCCCGCCCATCACCAGCGCGCTGCCCAGCAGCTGCAGCTGATTCATGCTCTCCCCCAGCAGGAAATAGGCGATCGCCGCGGTGAACACCAGTTCCAGCGACAGGATCAGGTTGGCTACGGCCAGCGGCAGCGTTTTCAGGCTGATATTGTACAGCCCGAAGCCCAGCAGCGTCGGCCCGGCGGCCAGCGCCAGCAACAACAGCCAGCCGCTCCACTGAATGCCCTGCGCGCCGTGCGACAGGAACCACAGAGAGCCGGCCATGCCGTGGAACGCCGCCAGCGGGAACGCCGTCAGCGCCGCGTTGAACACCAGCTGATACAGTGCCGAAAAACCGAAAACGTACAAAATGGTGTTCCACACCGGATAGCCCCGTTCGCTGGCCACTCGCCCGCCGAGGGTATACAGGGTATAGCCGATGCCCGACAGCATCCCCACCAGCAGCCCCAACAAGTCGAAGTGCTGGTTGCCCATGCTGTCGCCGTTGCTGACCAGGAAACAACCGCCCAGGCTGATGGCGATCACCAGCAGTTGGCGCAGCGTCAGGCGTTCGCTGTACATCACCCAGCCGAGGAACACGGTAAAGCCCACCGAGCAGTAGGTCAGAATGGTCGCCACCGATGCGCCGTTCAGCGCCACCGACAGCGTCCACAGGCTGTTGAACAGCGCCAGCAGCAGCCCGTAAAGCGCGTAGAACAATACCTGTTCACGGCGCAGGCGCGCCCACTGCGGTTTCACCACCAACAGCAGCGGCAACAGCACCAGCGCCACCAGCGCCGCGCGCCAGAACGCCAGCACGAAAGTCGGCAGGTGATAGTACTCGGTCAGCGCGCGAATGATGATGGCGGTAAAGGCCAGCAGCATGGCGCTGATAATGGCGATGACGTAACCCTGGCGGCTGCCCTGAAAGAGACGCGCGCCGGGCAGCAAAGGCCGGGCGGAAACGCCTGACGGTAATGACATGAGATCCTCGGAGAAATGGCGACATAAATACTCAGGCACAGAGTGTAACTCGGCCATTTTTTCTCACTATAGCCACTTTACGGCGTTGTCATACAGGCCACTTTTCTGCGCTTGAAGCCCTGATGACATGGGGTATAGTGAAAATATCTCTCCCTAACCGGGCCAATTTTGCATGCACATCCCGTTAGATCGCGAGCAGGACGTTCCGCTCTATTTACAGATCGAAGAAGCGCTGCGGCGCGCCATCCTTACCGGCGTGTTCGTCGATGGCGACAAGCTGCCCTCGACGCGCACGCTGGCGGCCGAGCTGGCGGTCAGCCGTTTAACGGTGGATAACGCCTATGCCGAACTGGCGGCCAAGGGCTTTTTGCATCAGCGGCGCGGCAGCGGCGCCTATGTTGCGCACCCGCAGACGCAGGCGCGCCCAGCCCGGCCGAGCAGCGATACCCCCTTCCCGCTGGAAAGCTTCACCACCCTCACCTCGCGGCTGGACGGCTATGCCGACGCCCCGCTGCCCGAGGGGCTGATCAACTTCGCCGCCGGCGTCGGCAGCCCTAAGGTGTTTCCGCTGGAGGCGTTTCGCAAAGTGCTGCTGTCGGTGCTCAGCCGCCATGCGGAAGAAGCCTTCAGCTACGGGGAGTACTGCGGCTACTACCCGCTGCGCGATACGCTGAGCCGCATCCTCAGCGCACAGGGTATCCCCACGCAGGCGGAACAGGTGCTGATCACCAACGGCTCGCAGCACGCCATCAGTCTGGTGGTGCAAAGCCTGCTGGCGCCGGGTGATACGGTGATCGTCGAAGAGCCGACCTACGCCGAAGCGCTGGGCCTGCTGCGCCAGCACCGCATCAATATCGTCACCGTGCCCGGCGATCGCCACGGCATGCTGGTCGAACGATTGCCCGAGTTGCTGGAACGCCACCGCCCTAAACTGATCTATACCATCCCCAATTTCCACAACCCGACCGGCCGCTGCCTGAGCGAGGTGCGTCGGCGACGCCTACTGGCGATCGCCCAACAGGCCGGCGTGGTGATCCTGGAGGACGATTTCGTCGGCGATCTGCGTTACCAGGGCAAGCAGCTGCCGTCGCTGCGCGCGCTGGCGCAGCCGGGCGCGGTGATCTACGTCAGCACTTTCTCCAAGATGCTGCTGCCCAGCATGCGCATCGGCTATCTGGTGGCGGACAGCGAACACTATCAGCGTTTCGCCAGGCTGAAACACGTCGACAGCTTCACCAGCTCCAGTCTGATCCAGCGGGCACTGGACGCGTTCGTCACCGTCGGCCGTTACGACAAGCAGCTGCGGCGCGCCGGGCGCGTCTACCGCCGCCATCTGGAAGTGATGATCGACGCGTTGCAACGGCGGTTGCCGCCGGGGTGCCGTTTCGAAACGCCGCAAGGCGGCTTGTTTATCTGGCTGACGCTGCCCGCGACGGTAACCACCACCGAACTGATGCCGGTGGCCTGGCGACACGGCGTCACTTTCGCGCGCGGCGAATGCTTTTATGCCCAGGAACAGCTGGGCGCGCACAGTCTGCGGCTAAACTTCGCCGCCAACTCGCCGCCGCAGATTGAAGAAGGTATCGCCCGGCTGGGCCGGGCGATTGAGGAAGTGATAACAGAGAAAAACGCCGGTTAGACGGCGGCCCACCACAGCCGCAGCTTCATCCCCCAGTAACTGGTCCAGCCGGTGGTACTCTGCACCACTTTGCCCTGCGAGATCACCACGAAGGTCGGCGTCACACCAATCTGCCACTGCGCCGACAGCGTACCGGCCGGATCGTTGACCACCGGCAGCGCCAGCCGTTTGCGTGCCAGCCACTGTTTCACCTGGGTATCGTCGCCCGAGCGCAGCGCGACGGTCAGCACGTTGCCGCCCGTCGCCTGCAAACGGGCGACGTCCGGCGTGGTGAAACGGCAGACGCCGCACCAACTGGCCCAGAAGTAAACCAGCAGCGGCCGTTCATGGCTGAGCTGCGCCAACGATACGCGATCACCGTCCAACGTGGTCAGCGTCTGGGCATCGAAGGCCGGCGGCGCCTGCGGCGCGTTCAGCCAATCCATTACCGTGACCACCGCCAGTACGATCAGCGCCAGCAGCAGCAACTCGCGCCCCCAGCGCTTGAGCTTAGCCATGGTTGGCCTTCGCCAGCTGCTGCTTCACCATCGTTTCCAGCTCTTCATAGGACACCGCCCCCGGCAGCATCCGATCGCCGATCAGCGTCGCCGGCGTCCCTTGTACGCCCAATTGTTCCGCCAATTCCATATTGGTGCGCAGCGTGGTCATGCTTTGTTCGCTCGGAGCCACCGCCTTGACGCCGGTTTTCTCCTGCGCGGCGGCGATGCTGGCCTTGTCGTGGAAGCCCTTTTTCGCCATCAGCCGCTGGTGCAAAGCCCAGAATTGATCCGGATGCTGCTGCCAGGTGGTGAGCGCCACGCGCGCCGAGCTGACCGAGCTTTCGCCCTTGAACGGCAATAGCTTCACCACCAGCGCCACATCCGGGTATTGCTTGACGATCTTCTCCAGCATCGGATCAAACCGCTTGCAGTACGGGCAGTTATAGTCGGTAAAGGTCACCAGCGTCAGTTTGGCGTTGGCGGCGCCCAGGCGCGGGCTGGCCGGATCCTGATACAGCGTTTTGGCGTTCTGCTTGATAGCCTGGCTGATTTGCTGGCCGGCGGTTTGCTGCTGCCAGGCGTCCACCGCCTGCGCCAGAATGTCCGGGTTGGACACCAGCGTTTCGCGGATCATCTCTTTAATGCGCGCCTCTTGCGCCGGGGTGAAAGGCTCGGCGGCCCACGCCGGGGCGGCGATGATCATCAGTAAAATCAGTAGCTTTTTCATTGTTCGGTTCCTTTGGCATGGGAGAGCGTTTGCAGCACGGCGTCACGGGTCAACAGCGGGGATAACACCTCGCCGTCCGGGCTGCCGGGGCCATAGATTTGGTTGAAAGGCACGGCGACGCTGCCGCGCTTTTGCAGGAAGGCGCTGATGTCGGCCGACGGGCGGCTCCAGTCGCCGCGCAGCGCGACCACATCGTCGGCGCTCAGCGCGCGCTGTACGTCATCGCGCAGCAGCACATTGAATTTGTTGGCTTTACAGGTCACGCACCAGTCGGCGGTCACGTCGACGAACACCCGCTTATGCTGGGCCAGCGCCTCGGCAATCGCCTGTTCGCTCAGCGGTTGCCACTGCACCCGATCCTGCAACGGTTGGCGCCACAGGCCGGCGGTCAGCGAGCCGGCCAACAAGGCCACGCCAGCCAGCACCAACGTGCCCGCCGCCAGCTCGGCCGCTAACCGTGCTCCCTGCTGACGCCATACTGCCAGCAGCAACGCCAGCAGCGCCAGCGCCCCCAGCCACAGCGTGGCCTGCACGCCGATATGATTGCTCAGCAGGCTCAGCAGCCACAGCGACGACGCCAGCATCAACAACCCCATCGCCAGCTTGACGGTATTCATCCAGTGGCCGGGGCGCGGCAAGCGCAGCGCCAGCGAAGGCCAGGCGGCAATCAGCAGCCACGGCAGGCTCATGCCGATGCCGAGTGCGATGAACATGCCCCACAGCACCGGCAGCGACGCCGCCAGCGCGAAGGCCACCGCCGTGCCGAGAAACGGCGCCGAGCACGGCGTCGCCAGTAGCGTAGCGAACGCGCCCTGCCAGAAATGGCCGCTCAGACCGTGCCCGTTATGGGTGGCCAGTGAGGTATTCAGATCGGATGAGAGGCGCAGATGGAACAGGCCAAACAGGTTGGCGCTGAACAGCAGCGTCACCAGCACCATAAAGCCGATAAACCACGGATTCTGGAACTGAATGCCCCAGCCAAGCGCGTGGTTGCCGAGTCTCAGCAGCGTCATCAGCAAGGCCAACGCCATAAACGAGGCGACGATACCCAGCGACGACGCCAGGAACTGCAAACGAACGCTGCGCCGATCGCGATGCTCCACCTGCAGGATAGAACCGAGCTTGATGCCCAGCACTGGCAGCACGCACGGCATCAGGTTGAGGATTAACCCACCCGCCAGCGCCATCAATACCGCTTGCCATAACGGGAACGCCGCACCGGCAGGCGCGGCCAGCGGATCGCCAATCGGCAGCGTAATCTGCTGCGCCATGCCGCCGTCGTCAATCACCAACGTCAGCGTTTTGCCGCGCAGATCCGGCGCCGCATCGCCCCAACCGTCGCTGACCGGCACTCGCGCCAACAGCTGAGCACCGTCGGTCTCGACCTGCGGCTTGCCGAGATCGGCATCCGCTAGCGTATCGAAGAACAGCGCGGGTTGCTGCCAACCGGCGGCACGTTCGGCGGAAATCTGCAGCTCGCCGCTGCGGTAACCGGCCTTGACGCTTTCCGCCAACCCAGCGGCGATCGGCACCTGCCCCATCGCCTGCGCGAAATCGTGGTTAAACAGCGGATCGTTCGGCGTAGTCAGATCCAGGCTGAACGGGTAGTCGGTCAGAATGCAGACATTGCTGCAAGTGGACAGCGTCAGGGTGCCCGCCAGCGGGCCGGACACCTGGCCTGGCATAACGATCGGCAGCGTGACCCGATCGTGATAGCCCTGGGTGGAAATGCCGGCCACCTCGAAACGCTGCGGCGTCGGCCAGTGCCAGGTTGCGGGCGGCGGGTTGCCCTGCCAGACGATAGCCGGCGCGATGCCGCCTTCGCCTGGAGAGCGCCAGTAGGTTTTCCAGCCTTTTTGCAGCTCGACCGACAGCAGCAGACGGGTCTCTCCCGGCTGTGACGTGTCGGCGCGCAGCCGCACCTTGGCATGATCGTTGGCCGGATTTTGCAGCCAGCCGCTGTCCGCCGCCTGCAAGGCGGGCAGCCACAGCATAAACAGGCAAGCGCAGGCCAGCCTGATAATTTTCAACATGTTAATTCTCCATAAATGATTAATTCACCGCGAAAAACGGGCGATTAACTCATTCACGGAAGACGCATAATCGAAGGTGCACCCTGAGGGTGGGTGGAGAAATGGCGCGAGGAGGAGGAATGCGCAGACGCGCGGCAATGGTCGGCGCCAACAGAGCCAGCAGCAGACCCAGCCCGAACAGCACGGTTTCGAACATTACCGGCGGCGCGGCCAGCAATGATTTGGCGCTCAGTTCACAGGGCGTCGGCTGCGCTTCGGCGGCGGCATCGCTGGACTGAACGGCGGTAGCGGCCGGGATCCCCAGCGTTTGCTGCAGCGCATGCAGGCCCGCCATGCGCTGGGTCATGCACGTCAGCACCACCAGGCAAGCCAGGCATAAAAACCATTTTGCAATCCGCTGCCGTTTAACCATGCCATCCTCATGTTCAGATCTGGGGTTATCTTAGCGGCGCAGACGCGATTAGCAACGTTTTGTCGGTAAAGAAATGTCTGAGCGGCGGTATTGATGGCGGCGAATTACAGGTATCATAGAGGGTAAGCCTGCGCTTTTCGCCGGGTACGATGACGATTCTCTCCTCCAGGCACACTGCGGGGATACACAGCGAAGGACTGGTGATATGCAACCTTTGAGTGGGCCGGGCACCCCAATCGCCGGCGAGCGCCCCCCTTCCCCGGGCAAAACGGCGGCCACTGACGATCAACCCCTCTCTCCGGCACAGCGCACAACGCTGGAAAAACTGATCGTGAAAATCATGACGCTCAGCCCGGTAAAATCGGCGGAGATCTGGGCGTCTCTGCGTCACGATCTCGGCGCCGACAAAGGCGGCGAACTGCTGGCGCGCCATTTTCAACCGGCGGAACAGCTGCTGCAAACGCGCCTGACGCAGGCGCAGCAAAACCATGCCGGGCGCCAACTGCTGCAACAGCTGGCCGAATTACTGCCCCTGGGCAACAACCGCCAGGCGGTCAGTGACTTTATTCGTCAACGGTTCGGCCATACGGTGTTGAGCCAGTTAAGCCCACCACAGCTGCAGCAGGTGCTGAATCTGTTGCAGACCGGCGGCCTGACCATTCCCCAACCGCAGCAAACCGCCACCAGCGATCGCCCGCTGCTGCCCGCAGAGCATCAAAGCCTGCAGCAGCAGGTCACCAAACTCAGCGCCGCGACCGGTGAAGCGCCGGCTAAAATTTGGCAAACGCTGTTCGATCTGGCGGGCGTGAAAACCAACGATCCGCTGCCGGCGCGCCACTTCCAGCTGCTGAACCAATTTTTACAGGTGAAGGTGGCGCTCAGCCCGCAGAACGCGCCAACGCTGAACAACCTGCTGGCGGCGCTCAAACAGCCGGCGGATGAGCAAGAACTGCAGCAGATGAACGACTATTGCCAGACGCGCTTCAACTGCGGCGCCAACGCGCCGCTGACGCATCCGCAAATGAGCGACGCCATTCATCAGCTGTTTGCCCGCCGTCTGGAGAAAGCCGGCCAGGCACAGCCGATCGCCAGCCCCCCTATCGAACCGCAGCCGCTGCTCAACCCGCTGATCGCCGCCCTGCCTCTGCCGCTGCAAAAAGCGCTGAGTAAGCCCGCCGTGGCGCTGATCCTGCTGCTGTTGGCGTTGGCCGTCGTGCTGGCGCTGGTGTTTTAACGCCTTAGGCGCAGCCGCAGTCCGCTGCGGCCGCCCGATCGCGCAGTGACCCCGGCAGTTCGCCGATGGCCAACGGATGGCCGTCGCGCAGCCAGAAATCCAGCCCGCCAATCAACTCCTTCACCCTGAACCCCAACGTCGCCAGCTTGTAGGCGCCTTTGGTGGAACCGTTGCAGCCGATGCCGTCGCAGTAGGTCACATACACCTTTTGGCGATCCAGGTGCGCCGTGCCGGCTTCATCCATCAGGCGATGCGGCAAGCTGAATGCGCCGGGGATATGCCCGGCGGCGTACAGCGCCTCCGCACGGGTATCGATCACCACCATCCCGTCCACGCCATTGCGCAAATCTTCCGCCACGTCCCAGGCATCCGCATAGCGGCTCAGTTTGGCCGCCAGATAGGCCAGGCTCTCTTCCGGCGCCGCTGGCGGAAAAGCCAGCACCAAGGATTCTTTCGGCATATCACTCACTCCCGTTGATCAAGACAGATGACAATAGTGCCCGATTTTGGTCTTATGATTGATACCCATTTTTTACTCATGATAAGACCCATTATGCGGCACACGCTGATCACGCTGTTTCAGCAATCGCCTCACGCCGCCGGCACGCTGCGCGATCGTCTGTGTGCGGCATTGCGGCAGGCCATCCACCACGGCGCATTAAACGTTGGGCAACGCCTGCCTTCCAGCAGGGTGTTGGCCCGCGATCTGAGCCTCTCGCGGGTGACCGTAGAAGCGGCGTACGGCCAGTTGGAGGCGGAGGGGTATTTGCAGCGCCGCGTCGGCCAGGGCACATTTGTGGCGATCCGTATCGCCAAGTCGCCACCACCGGCGACCGGCTCCGGCATGCCACGTCTTTCACAGCGCGGCCAACAGATCGTGCAAACCGGCGGCTGCCGCGATCCGCAGTATCCTCAGGCCTTCGCTGCCGGCTCGCCGGACCTGCGCGCGTTTCCGCTGGCCTTATGGAAGCAGCTGACCGCGCAGCGCCTGCGGCTACAGGGAGAAAGCCTGCTGCGCTACGGCGACCCGCAGGGCTATTTGCCGCTGCGTGAAGCGATTGCCGCCCACGTCAACCAAACGCGCGGCGTAGTCTGCGATGCAAACCAGGTTATCGTGCTGACCAGTTCGCAGCAGGCGCTGCAACTGATTGCCACGTTACTGCTGGACAGTGGCGACAGCGTCTGGATGGAAGAGCCGGGTTACGCCGGGGCGAGAAATGCCTTCATCAGCGCCGGCGCCGCGCTGACGCCGGTAGCGGTAGACGCCGACGGCCTGCGAGCAGAACCTTCCTTGCCCGATCCGCGTTTGATTTATCTGACGCCCTCGCACCAGTACCCGACCGGCGCTGCGCTCAGCCTGGCGCGCCGGTTAGCGTTGCTGGCGCTGGCGGAAAGGCAGCAGGCCTGGATCATCGAAGACGATTACGACAGCGAGTTTCATTACGACGGCCTGCCGATACCGGCGATGCAGGGCCTGGATCGCCGTGGCCGGGTGTTATACCTCGGCACCTTCTCCAAATCGCTGTTCCCTTCGCTGCGGCTGGCGTACCTGATCGTGCCACCCGCGCTGGTCGAACCGTTCGTCACCGCGCGCACGGTCTATGACGGCCATAGCGCGCAGCTGATGCAGGCGATCACCGCCGAATTCATCCGTCAGGGGCACTTCGCCGCGCATATTCGCTATATGCGCCAGCTCTACCACAGCCGGCGCGATGTGCTGCTGACGGAAGTGCGCGAAAAGCTGAGCCACTTCGCCACGGCCGTTCCCGCCGCCGGCGGCCTGCAGCTCAGCGTTTGGCTGCCGCCCGGCCGAGAGGCGGCGCTCAGCCGGCAGGCGTGGCGGCTCGGCGTCCTTACGCCCGGGTTAACGGCGCAATACCAAACGGTTCAGGCCCAGCGCGATGGCTGGCTGCTGGGTTTTTCGGCCCTGACGCCGGGCGAGATCCGCAGCGCCGTCGAGCGGCTGGCGCGGATCGCCGCGGCTTAGCCCTGCCCCGGAGAGACGCCGGCCGGCTTATTGCTCGGTCAGGCGCATCTCCGCCACCAGCGGCAGGTGGTCGCTCACCGCCGGCCAGTGCACGCCGTTCCAATCACCGCTGGCGTTCGGCACCGTCAGGCTGTCCAGATGCCAACGCTGCGCATTGCCGCTAAAGATGTAATCCACCTTGATCTCGGCGTTTTCCGCCGGCCAGCTGCGGCCGTCCTGCCCGTTAGGCATGATGTCGTTCCAATAGCGGCTCAGCTCCAGCCAGGTCACGCTGCCCGGCACATCGTTCATGTCGCCGAACAGCAGCTTGATGCCGCGCACTTCGATGGCGCGATCGTTCAGCTCCCGCACCTGATCCAGACGCATTGTCGGATCTTCCTTGGTATCGAGATGTGCGTTGAACAGGGTGATCGGCGCCGGGAACTCCGGCACGTCAACTTTGGCACTGAAGGCGATGCGCTGTTCGCGCTGGCCGGACGGCAACGGATAGATCACGGCGTCGTGCAGCGGATACTTCGAGAGAAACGCCAGGCCATATTCACCGCCGTCGAAATCGATCGCCCGGCCAAACACCGCCTGCATGCCGGTCAGCTTCGCCAGTTCCGCCGCCTGATCGACGCGCCCGCTGCGGGCGGTGAGTTTATCCACCTCCTGCAGCGCCACCACGTCGACGTTCATCGCGCGAATCGCCTTGGCGATGGCGGTCATGTCGCTGACCTTGCCGGCGGCGATATTGAAGCTGGCGACGCGGATCTTCGGCGCCTGCTCCAGCTCGTAGGTTTTGTTCTTCAGGCCGCCCAACGCGCTGGCCACTTCGCGGCTGTTGGCGTTGCTGTTGGCATGCCCGGTATCGGCAGACGCCCAGGCGCTGTGAGAGATGCCCAGGGACAGTAAAGTGATAAGCAGAGCGTGACCGGTGTGCATGAATTCTCCTTGAGGGACAGATAAGTGTTATGTAGGCGCTTCCCGGCCCACAGCTAACACCGATTTTGCCGCAGAAACCTGCGACTATTTCCTAGTTGCACCGCTATTTTTCGTTTCTGCGCGATGCTTCGCATTCTGGCGGTTTACGCATTGCGCCGTTGGACAATCGGCTGATTTCGTTTTAAAACCGGTAGATTGCCAACCGCGAGGAGTTCCGATGACCAGCCCGATTGCCGAACAGCTTACCGAACGTTTCTTCCGCTATCTGGCGGTGACCAGCCAGAGCGACGCCGCCGCAACCGCCCTGCCCAGCACGCCGGGGCAGCATGAGATGGCGCAACTGTTGGCGGACGAGCTGCGCCGGCTCGGCCTGGCCGACGTGCAAATCGACGAGCACGCCACCGTGACCGCCCGCAAGCCCGGCACCCAACCCGGCGCGCCGCGCATCGGCTTCATCACGCATATCGACACCGTGGACGTCGGCCTGTCGCCCGAGATTCATCCGCAGCGCCTGCGCTTCACCGGCGAGGATTTATGCCTGAACGCCGAGCAGGACATCTGGCTGCGTACCGCCGAGCATCCGGAGATCCTGCCCTACCGGAACGAAGAGATCCTGTTCAGCGACGGCACCAGCGTGCTGGGCGCCGACAATAAGGCGGCGGTCACCGTGGTGATGACGCTGCTGGCCAACCTGACCGCGGCCGATCGCCACGGCGATATCGTGGTGGCGTTCGTACCGGACGAAGAAATCGGCCTGCGCGGCGCCAAGGCGCTGGATCTGCAGCGTTTCCCCGTCGATTTCGCCTACACCATCGACTGCTGCGAACTGGGTGAAGTGGTGTACGAGAATTTCAACGCGGCAGCGGCGGAGATCCGCATCGAGGGGGTGACCGCCCACCCGATGTCGGCGAAAAACGTGTTAATCAACCCGATACGCATCGCCAACGACATCATTAACCGATTCGATGTACTGGATACCCCGGAGCACACCGAAGGGCGCGAGGGCTATTTCTGGTTCACCGATCTGGCCGCCAACGCCAATCAGGCGACGCTGAAGGTGTCGATTCGCGACTTCGATCGCGCGGCGTTCGAGGCGCGCAAGGCCCGCCTTGAGGAGACGGTGCGCCAGGTGGCGGCCAACTATCCGCGCGCCAACGTTAGCTGCAACGTCAGCGACATCTACAGCAACATCAGCAATGCCATCGGCGAAGATCGACGCGCTATCGATCTGATCTTCGGCGCCCTTGCCGCCCACGGCATCCCGCCGAAGGTGATCCCAATGCGCGGCGGCACCGACGGTGCGGCGCTCTCCAGCCGCGGTATCCTGACGCCCAATTACTTCACCGGCGCGCATAACTTCCACTCGCGCTTCGAGTTTTTACCCGTCAGCGCCTTCGTGAAATCCTATCAGGTGACCCGCAGCATTTGCCTGCTGGCCGCGCGGCAAAGCGGCCAACCGGCTTAGCTCATCACCCAGCCGAGCAACGCGGCCCATACCAACAGCGGCAGCGAATAATAGTGGAAGCGCAACCAGATCTTGCGCTCCCCCGCCATGCGCAGCGCAATCAGGTTGGCGAGCGATCCGATCGCCAACCCGAAGCCGCCGGCGTTGACCGCATAGGCCAGCTGAGCGCTGGAGGGCACATAGTTGAGCAACAGTATGGTGGCCGGCACGTTGCTGACGATCTGCGACAGCCCGACGCCCAACGCATACACGCTCCCCTCGCTCAGCCCGGCGATGGCGGCGAACGCCGGCTGAAGCGGCGGCAAGCGGGTAAACAGGCCGACATCGATGAACATGGCGGCGAACACGAAAATCAGACTCCAGTCGATCTGCAACAGCACTCGGCGCGCCAGCAGCAAGAAACCGGCGAACACCGCCAGCAGCCCGTACAACGGCAGATCGAAATCGAGACACAGCAGGAAAACTGCATACAGCCCTACACAGCTCAGCAACAGCGGCCGCTGGTAGGGATACCCCTCGGTATTCGGCGTTTTCACGATGTCGCGCGCCGGGAAGCTGAACCAGGTCAGCGCCAGCAGGCTCAACATCATTGCGGCGCCAAACGGCGCCATCTGGCCGATAAAATCGAGGAAAGAGAGGCCGGATCGGCTCCACAGTAGGATATTTTGCGGGTTGCCGATCGGCGTCAGCAACGAACCGGCGTTCACCGCCAGCGCCTGGAAGATGATCAAGCGGCCAACCGGCAGCGCCGACAGCTTTTTTAGCGTGATGGTGAGCGGAATGACGATAAACAGCGCCACGTCGTTGGTCAGAAACGACGACAGCAGCGCGGCTGAAAACACCAGGAACAGCGCTAGCCGTCGTTCGCTGTGCAACCGGTTGATAATCTTACGGCCAACGAAGTCGAAGTAGCCGCTAACCTCAACGCCTTTGGTCAGCAGCATCAGCCCCAGCAGGGTGATGAGGGTGCGGCCGTCGATAAAGCCGCCCAACGCCGCCAATGGCTGCGGATGAAAGACGAACATCGCCACGCCGGCCAGCAGCAATACATGCAAGAAGCGATCTTTGACAAAGGGATGGATAATCCGGGAAATGGCGGTTGCACTCATGGTGGCAGCTTGAAACCTCAGCGAAAAGCATGAGCGAGACGTTAGCTCAGGCGCGGCTTCAGCGCCAGCAAAATGCTATTTTACCTTTATCCGCTTTTCATTTGCCGCGCTTTACTTTATTTGTAGCGGCTTTCACGGTTTCAAAGGACATGTTATGGCTTCCCTGTTCGCCAAAGGGGCGTTGCTCAGCGCCTTATGCGCCCTGCTCGCCGCCTGCGACGATGCCGCCTCCCGCCCGCAAATCGATATCGACGGCAAGACCATGGGCACCTTCTACAGCGTTAAGGTCAGCGGTGACGTCGCGATCGGCAAACAAGAGCTGCAGCGGCAGATCGACACGGTGCTCGAACGGGCCAACGACGACATCTCGACCTACCGCGCCGATTCGGTGCTGTCGCGGTTTAACCACAGCGCCAGCCTCGAACCGCAGCCTATCCCGCGCGGCATGGCGGACATCGTGTTGATGGCCCAGCGCATCGGCCGTGATACCGGCGGCGCCATGGACATCACCGTCGGCCCGCTGGTAAACCTGTGGGGATTCGGCCCAGACAAGCATCCGGTCAAGGTGCCGGAACAGGCGCAGATCGACGCGGCGAAGCAGAACATCGGCCTGCAACACCTGAAGCTGATCAGCGACAGTCGCGGGGAGTGGCTGCAAAAAGATCTGCCGGGCATGTATGTCGATCTCTCGACGCTGGGCGAAGGCTATGGCGCGGATGAGTTGGTGCGCCTGATGAACCGTCACGGCATTACCAACTACCTGGTATCGGTCGGTGGCGCGGTCTCTTCACGCGGCGTCAACGGCCAGGGCAAACCCTGGCGGGTAGCGATCCAAAAGCCGACCGATCGTGAAAATGCGGTGCAGGCGCTGGTGGATCTGCACGGTTACGGCATCAGCACCGCCGGCAGCTACCGCAACTACTTTGAACAAAACGGCCAGCGCTACTCCCATGTCATCGATCCGACCACCGGCAGGCCGATCAACCACCGGCTGGTTTCCGCCACGGTGATCGCCCCCACTGCGCTCGAGGCCGACGGCTGGGATACCGGCTTGATGGTGCTGGGCCCGGAGAAAGCGTTGCAGCTCGCAGAAGATAAAGGGCTGGCGGTCTACCTGATCAGCAAAACCGACGACGGTTTCAGCGCCGTGATGACGCCGCAATTCAAAGCGTTTTTGGTGCAGTGAGATAAAAAAGCCCGGCGCGCAATGGCCGGGCTTATTCCTGTTCCGCGCCGATCACTTGGTCAGCGCGATGATACCGAGGGTCAGACCGGCAACCGCCGCCGCGCCGCCGGCGATCGCGCCCGCGGTTTCCCAGTTATCCTGAGTGGTGCCCTTCATACAGGTGTTGGTGTGCACCAGACGCCCCTGGTCATCGTAGACCGGCACGCAGGGAGAATCGGTGGCGCATCCGGCCAACACGGCCGACAGTAACCCAACCGCAATTAACTTTTTCATACTTCTTGCCTCAATGTTCGATCACTTTAGAAAGCTACGCCGAGCGATAATCACGCTACCTGGCTATTGTATGCCCAACGCGTGTAATGGCGAGGTAATGATGTGTCAGGGGATGTGATTTGGGAAAACTCCGAGCGATCGCCCGGCGGGCTTTGGGCAGTAAAAAGCCCGCGAAAACGCGGGCTTGATAGCGAAGTGACGCTCCGGCGGAATTATTTCGCCAGTTTGCGCATCACCAGGGTGGCGTTGGTGCCGCCGAAACCGAAGCTGTTGGACATCACGGTGGTCAGCTCGCGCTGAGTCGGCTGGGTCACGATGTTCATGCCGGCCGCCTGCTCATCCAGGGTTTCGATGTTAATGCTCGGCGCGATAAAGCCGTGCTCCAGCATCAGCAGGCTGTAAATCGCTTCCTGCACGCCCGCGGCGCCCAGCGAGTGACCGGTCATCGCCTTGGTGGAGGAGATGGCCGGGGTATTGTCACCGAACACTTCACGAATAGCGCCCAGCTCTTTCACGTCGCCTACCGGCGTAGAGGTGCCGTGCACGTTGATGTAGTCGATCGGCGCATCCAGATCCTGCATCGCCATCTTCATGCAGCGCACTGCGCCTTCGCCCGAAGGGGCAACCATGTCGGCGCCGTCGGAAGTCGCGCCGTAGCCAACGATTTCTGCGTAGATGTGCGCGCCGCGCGCCAGCGCGTGCTCCAGTTCTTCAACCACCACCATGCCGCCGCCGCCGGCGATGACGAAACCGTCACGATCGGCGTCGTAGGTGCGGGAGGCTTTTTCCGGCGTGTCGTTGTACTTGGTGGAC
Organism: Serratia bockelmannii; assembly: GCF_051803255.1. NCBI lineage: Bacteria > Pseudomonadati > Pseudomonadota > Gammaproteobacteria > Enterobacterales > Yersiniaceae > Serratia > Serratia bockelmannii. The sequence continues at coordinate 3,662,752 of NZ_CP196512.1, forward strand.
AGCGCGCCCATCGCGTCGAACTCGCAGGCCATTTCCCAGCACAGCTCTTCACCGCCGCCGGCGAACACGATGTCCTGTTTGCCCAACTGAATTTGCTCAACCGCGTTGCCGATGCAGTGCGCGGAGGTCGCGCAAGCGGAGCTGATGGAGTAGTTCACGCCGTGGATTTTGAACGGCGTTGCCAGACAGGCGGAAACGCCGGAAGCCATGGCTTTGGTCACCACGTACGGGCCAACCGCTTTCAGGCCGCGCGGGCTGCGCATCGCATCGGCGCCGAACACCTGGAAGCGCGGAGAACCGCCGCCGGAACCGGCAATAAGGCCTACGCGCGGGTTGTTTTGATACTCTTCTTCCTTCAGGCCGGAAGACGCGATCGCTTCTTGCATCGCCAGGAAGGCATAAATGGAAGCATCGCTCATGAAACGCACTGCCTTGCGGTCGATCAGGCCGGTCGTGTCGAGCTTAACTTGCCCCCATACGTGACTACGCATGCCGGAATCTTTCAGCTCCTGGGAGAAAGTGATCCCAGAACGTCCTTCCTGCAGGCTTGCCAGGACCTCCTGCTGGTTATTACCAATGCTGGAGACAACTCCCAGGCCAGTAATCACTGCACGTTTCATTCAATACCTCTTCCACTATTTACCTACGGGATTTTGCATCGCACTTTAGCGTACAGATGTAAGCCGAACAAGTCCGATCAGCGTTTTTCAGCTTTATTGTTGTCCAGTTTGCGCCGGGGCGCCAGCGCCGTTAGAATTCGCGGCATCCCTTGAATTTCGAGCCATTGACCGTGAATCACGCCCCCATCCAAACCGCAACGCTAACCTGGAACGAACAGGGTACACCTGTTTCGAAACAGTTTGATGACGTCTATTTTTCCAATCAGGATGGGCTGGAAGAAACCCGCTACGTCTTCCTGTACGGCAATCGGCTGCCGCAACGTTTCGCCACCCACCCGCGTCCGTTGTTGGTGGTGGCGGAAACCGGGTTCGGCACCGGGCTCAATTTCCTCACGCTGTGGCAGGCCTTCGCCGGCTTCCGCCAGGCCGAGCCGGACGCCGCGCTGCAACGCCTGCACTTTATCAGCTTCGAAAAATTCCCCCTGCAGCAGGCTGACCTGGCGGCGGCGCATGCGCGCTGGCCGGAGCTGGCGCCTTATGCCGACGAGCTGCGCGCCCAATGGCCGCTGCCGCTACCGGGCTGCCATCGTCTGTTGCTGGCCGAAGGCCGCATTACGCTCGATCTGTGGTTCGGCGACGTCAACGACCTGCTGCCGCAGTTTGACGCCAGCATGAATAACCAGGTGGATGCCTGGTTCCTCGACGGTTTCGCGCCGGCAAAAAATCCCGACATGTGGACCGATCAACTGTTCGCCGCCATGGCGCGTTTCGCCCGGCCGGGAGGCAGCTTCGCCACCTTTACCGCCGCCGGCTTTGTGCGCCGTGGCTTGCAACAGGCCGGTTTTCAGGTCAACCGCTGCAAAGGCTTCGGCCAAAAGCGTGAGATGCTCGCCGGCGAGCTCCCGGCCGATGCGCAGCCCGCCGTACATCCGGCGCCCTGGTATCGGCGCCCGGCGGCGGACAACACCGCCGACATCGCCCTGATCGGCGGCGGCGTCGCCAGCGCGCTCACCGCGCTGGCCTTGCTGCGGCGCGGTGCCACCGTCACGCTGTACTGCGCCGATGAGCAGGCGGCGGAGGGGGCATCCGGCAATCGCCAGGGGGCGATTTATCCGTTGCTGAACGGCAGCGGCGACGCGCTGGAGAGCTTCTTCAGCGCCGCGTTTCCCTTCGCCCGCCGCCAGTACGACGCGCTGTTGCAACAAGGCGTCGCCTTTGATCATCAGTGGTGCGGCGTCAGCCAGTTGGCCTATGACGACAAGAGCGGCGCCAAGATCGCCAATATGCTGAAAACCGACTGGCCGCAGGCCTTGGCGATGGCGGCCGACCGCGAGACGCTCAGCGGACTGTGCGGCGTCGATACCGGCTTTGGCGGCATCACCTACCCCCAAGGCGGTTGGCTCTGTCCGGCCGAGCTGACGCGCGGCGTTCTCGCGCTGGCGCAGCGCCAGGGCTTGGTCTGCCACTACCGGCACGATGCACAGAGGCTTACGCAGGAAGAAAACGGCTGGCGCATCGACTTCGCCCACGGCGAAAGCCGCAGCCATGCGACGGTGATCCTGGCCAATGGCCATCGGCTGGCCGAACTGGCGCCGACGGAAGCCCTGCCGCTGTATTCGGTACGCGGACAGGTGTCGCATATCCCAAGCTCGCCGGCCCTCGGTCAATTGAAACAGGTCTTGTGTTACGACGGCTACCTGACGCCGGTTAATGCCAACAACGGCCACCACTGCATTGGCGCCAGCTACCAGCGCGGCGACATCACCACCGACTACCGCGAGCAGGAGCAACAGGAAAACCGTGAACGCCTGCTGCGCTGCCTGCCGGAGCAGGCCTGGCCGCAGCAGGTGGACGTCAGCGCTCATCAGGCGCGCTGCGGCGTGCGCAGCGCCACCCGCGATCATTTGCCGATGGTCGGCGCGCTGCCGGACTATCAGGCCACGTTGACGCAGTATCAGGATTTGCAGCGGCAGAACCAGCGCGGCGAAACCGTCGCCGATGCGCCGGTCTATCCCGGCCTGTTCGCTATCGGTGGGTTGGGATCGCGCGGGCTGTGTTCGGCGCCGCTGGCGGCGGAAATTCTGGCGGCGCAGCTGTTCGGCGAACCGTTACCGGGCGACGCGCGCCTGCTGGCGGCGTTGAATCCGAATCGAATGTGGGTGCGAAAGTTACTGAAAGGACGTGCGGTTTAATTCATGGATGAGGGGCGCGGCGACGCGCCCCGGCATGGCGGTCAGGCGGCAGGGGTGGCAGCCTGATAGAGGTTTTCCCACATGCCGCGCACCAAAATCTGATCCGGCGGCGAGAGTTCCCCAGCGGCGATCGCCTTGTGCAGGCTCTCTTCCACCCGCGCTTTCAGCGCTTCGGCAGTATGCTCGCCCTGTTCTTCCGCTTCGGCCACCGCCAGCGTCAGATGACCGCGCAGGTAGCCACCGGCAAACAGTTCATCATCGCTGGCGTGCTCTACCATGTCATCAATCAGCGCCAAAATGCGCGCTTCAAATTCTGCGATCATCAAATTTCCTCATTAAATAACGGGCTGTGGCGTCAGTTGAGATCTTCCGGATACGGAAAATGCTCGGCCGCCAGCGGTGGCGTATTGTAGAACGATTGCAACGCCTGAATAAAGCGCGCAGGCCGTGTGGGTATTCCCTGCTCCAGTAGCATCAATACCCGGGCGCGCACCTTGCGCTGGAACGCGATGCGATCCGGCTCGCAGTCGCCGTTCAGGTTGTCGCAGCTGACGTTGAACGGGAAACCGGCCGCCACGCAGAACATCCATTCCAGCGCCTGCGGTTTGATCTCCACCGCTTCGAATTCACTCTGGGTTTGCGCGTCGCGCCCGTCCGGGCAATACCAGTAACCGAAGTCCACCAGTTGGCGGCGCGCTTCACCGGCGATGCACCAGTGCGAGATTTCATGCAGGCCGCTGGCGTAGAAGCCGTGGGCGAACACGATGCGGTGATACGGCAATTCGTCGTCGGCCGGCAGGTAGATAGGTTCGTCGTCGCCCTTCACCAGGCGGGTGTTGTAGTCATCGCTGAAGCACCGATTGAAGATCTCGATCAACTGCTCATAGTGATGGCGGGTCTGCATGTCTGACATAAAAACTCTATAACCACAAAAATAAAGAGGCCATTATACCTGATAAGACAGGGCGCGTAAGCAACGCCCCCTCTTCATCTTTAACCGTGCACCAAGGCGGTCAACCACTGCTGAATTTCCGCGCCGTGATTGTCGTACAGCAGCTTGAGGCTCATCACCAGCGAGACGATCACGATCATCGGCCGAATCAATTTCTGGCCGCGGGTCAGCACCATGTGCGCGCCCAAACGCGCCCCCAGCACCTGCCCCACCAACATCACCAGACCAATGCTCCACACCACCTTGCCGCCGATGATGAACAGCGCCAGCCCGCCGACGTTGGAGGTAAAGTTCAGCACCTTGGCGTGCGCCGTGGACTTGGCGAGGTTGAAACCGCACAGCGTCACGTAGGCCAGCGCGTAGAATGACCCGGCGCCGGGGCCGAAGAAACCGTCGTAAAACCCGACGCAACCGCCGGCCACCAGCCCGAACGGCAAGGCCCCGAGACGGCGTTGACGATCTTCCTCACCCAGTCGCGGCATCAACAAGAAATAGAGACCGATGCCGATCACCAGCAGCGGCAACATCTGCCGCAGCAAATCGGCGCGCATATGCTGCACCAAAATGGCGCCGGCGATCGAGCCGATCAGCGTCAGAAAAATCGTCAGCTTCTGGTCGTTGAGATTCACCGCTCGCCGACGAATGAAGTACAGACTGGCGGAGAAGGAGCCGCCGACCGACTGCAACTTATTGGTCGCCAGCGCCTGCGCCGGAGGAACCCCCACCGCCAGCAGGGCCGGCACCGTCAGTAATCCGCCGCCGCCGGCGATGGAGTCGATAAACCCCGCCAACAGCGCTACCGCAAACAACACCCCGAGCATCTCGGGGCCAATGACGAACCAGTCCATGTGTTATTCCGCTGAGAAATGGTGATCCAGCAATGCCTGACAGGTCGGCGGTAACGGCGGCGGCACGGGTTTGCCCGGCTTCGCGTTCGGCTGATGCGGCACGAACCAGCTCGCCAGTTCGGCGCCGCAGCCGTCGCCCGGCGGCGGCGTATCCTGCTCCTGGCACTCCAGGCTGCCGGCCGGACAACGCAGACGCACGTGCATGTGCGCACGGTGGCCGAACCACGGCCGCACCTTGTGCAGCCAGGCGCGATCGGCGCCGGCGTCCAGGCACAGACGCTGCTTGATCGCCGGGTTGACGAAGATGCGCGTCACGTCCGCGTCCTGCGCCGCCAGTTTGATCAGCGACTCAATTTGCGGCTGCCATTGGCTCGCCACCACCTGCTTGCCATCCCCTGACACCAGGTCGATCGGCTGCGGCTTGAGCAATTGCTGCGCGCTCCAGCGTTGGCGCGGCAGCTGCAGCCAGATGTCGACGTCGAGCCCAGACTGGTGGCTGGCGTGGCCGCTGCTGAAGCGCCCACCGGCCGGCATCGCCATGTCGCCGATCAGCACCGTGCCCAGCGCTTTCTGGTTCGCTTGGCTGCTGAGGCGCTGTATGAACGCCAGCAGATCCGGATGGCCGAAATAGCGGCGCTGGTCGGTACGCATCACCTGATAGTCCGGTGAATTCAGCGGCAACGGCTGCGCGCCGATGATGCAGCCGTTGGCGAAACCGCCCACCGCCTGCGGCGCGCCGGCCACCGGATGGTCGATTTTCTGCCACGGCGTCAGCGCCATGGCGGAAGCGGAGGCCGTCAGGGCCACCAGGCCCAACATCCAGTTTTTCATGGCGATTACCAGCGAGGCACGTCGGAAACCACATCACCGTTTTGCGCACGCTGGCGCAGCAGGTGATCCATCAACACGATCGCCATCATCGCTTCGGCGATCGGTACGGCGCGGATGCCCACGCACGGATCGTGGCGACCGCGGGTCACCATTTCCACCGCTTCCCCGTGGCGATTGATGGTGCGGCCCGGCACCATGATGCTGGAGGTTGGCTTCAGCGCCAGATGCGCGATCACCGGTTGGCCGCTGCTGATGCCGCCGAGAATGCCGCCGGCATGGTTGCTTTGGAAGCCTTCCGGGGTGATTTCATCGCGGTTTTCGCTGCCGCGTTTGGTCACCACGGCGAATCCGTCGCCGATCTCCACGCCTTTCACCGCGTTGATGCTCATCAGCGCGTGCGCCAGATCGGCGTCGAGGCGATCAAACACCGGCTCGCCCAGGCCAACCGGCACGTTTTCCGCAATCACGCTGACCTTGGCGCCGATGGAGTCACCCTCTTTTTTCAGCGCGCGCATCAGTTCGTCCAGCGCTTCCAGCTTGTCCGGATCCGGGCAGAAGAACGGGTTCTGTTCGACCTGATCCCAGTCTTTCAGCTCACAGGTCACATCGCCGATCTGCGCCAGATAGCCGCGCACCTGCACGCCGAACTTCTGCTGCAGGTATTTCTTGGCGATGGCGCCCGCCGCAACGCGCATGGCGGTTTCGCGCGCCGAAGAGCGGCCACCGCCGCGATAGTCGCGCAGACCGTATTTCTGTTCGTAGGTGTAGTCGGCATGCCCCGGACGGAACACGTCTTTGATGGCGCTGTAGTCTTGCGAGCGCTGATCGGTGTTTTCAATGATCAGACCGATGCTGGTGCCGGTGGTCACGCCTTCGAATACGCCGGAGAGAATGCGCACCTGATCCGGTTCGCGACGCTGGGTAGTGTAACGCGAGGTGCCCGGACGACGACGATCCAGATCGTGTTGCAAATCGGCTTCGGTGAGCGGAATGCCGGGCGGTACGCCATCGACGATACAACCCAGCGCCACCCCGTGAGATTCACCGAAGGTGGTGACGCGGAAAATCTGCCCAATACTGTTTCCTGCCATCACGGCTCCTTACCGTTAGTCTTTTATCGTTATGAGGCCCGCCGTGCGGGCCCTGGAAATGCGGTTTAGCTGCGATAGAGGCTGAAGTGATCCTTGCAATCCACCAGCTGCTGTTTGGTCAGCATGAACACGCCGTCGCCGCCATTTTCGAATTCCAGCCAGGTGAACGGGATGTCCGGATATTGTTCCATCAGATGTACCATGCTGTTGCCCACTTCACAAATCAGCACGCCGTCGTCGGTCAGGTAGTCCGGCGCGCAGGCCAGGATGCGGCGCACCAGCTTCAGGCCGTCGCTGCCCGCCGCCAGGCCCAGTTCCGGCTCAAAGCGGAACTCCTGCGGCAGATCGGACATGTCTTCCGCATCGACGTACGGCGGGTTGGTGACGATCAGATCGTACTGGATCGCGGGAACGTCGCGGAACAGATCGGAACGGATCGGGATCACCTGATGTTCGACGCCGTGCGCCTGAATATTGCGCTCGGTCACCGCCAGCACTTCGCTGGAGATGTCCACCGCGTCCACTTCCGCTTCCGGGAAAGCGTAGCCACAGGCGATGGCGATGCAGCCGCTGCCGGTGCACATGTCGAGAATATGGCGTGGCGGGTGCGGGATCAGCGCGCTGAAACGATCGTTGATCAGCTCACCGATCGGCGAGCGCGGCACCAACACGCGTTCGTCGACGTAGAATTCCATGCCGCAGAACCAGGCCTTGTTGGTCAGGTAAGCGACCGGGATGCGTTCGTTGACGCGGCGGATCACGCGCTCAACGATGCGATGGCGCTCGCTGGAGGTCAGACGGGCGGTGTGCATGTCCTCAGGAATGTCCAACGGCAGGAACAGGCTTGGCAGCACCAATTGCACCGCTTCGTCCCACGGATTGTCGGTTCCGTGACCATAATAGATATTGGCGGCGTTGAAGCGGCTTACCGTCCAGCGCAGCATATCTTGAATGGTGTGCAGTTCGTTCACTGCTTCGTCGACGAAAATTTTGTCCAATTTGCCCTCCGGCAGGCGCTGTGTTTCATGATTTAGCCGCATAGTTTGCCATGAAGCCCGCGACAAATCACGCGCGCCCCTCGCGCTTTTCACTCTGGCCCGAGTTTTGCGTCGACAGCGCTCATTCACAAGGTAAACTAGCGAAATAAACGATTTCCGGTGAATGAAGCATGAAGAACAAGCCCCCTCTGAGCAAAGACGAACAACAGCTCTTCAGAGAGTCGGTGGCGGGCGCAAAAAAGCTGCGCCAGGACACTATCGTCCACCGCCCGCCGAAGCTCAAGGTCAAACAGGTTGCGCCGCAGCGGCTGCTGCAGGAGCAGGTCGATGCCAGCTATTATTTTTCAGATGAATATCAGCCGCAGCTGGAAGAGGAAGGCCCGACGCGCTACGTGCGCCCCGGCAGCAGCCCGTATGAGCTGAAGAAGCTGCGACGCGGCGATTATTCGCCGGAGCTGTTTCTCGATTTGCACGGCCTGACCCAGCTGCAGGCCAAGCAGGAGCTGGGGGCGTTGATCGCCGCCTGCAAACGCGAGCACGTGCACTGCGCCTGCGTGATGCACGGGCACGGCAAACACATTCTCAAACAGCAAACGCCGCTGTGGCTTGCGCAGCATCCCGACGTGCTGGCGTTCCATCAGGCGCCGAAGGAATGGGGCGGCAACGCCGCCGTCCTGCTGTTGGTGGAGCTGGCAGAATAGCCCCCCGCAGAAACGACTCAGGGCGATGTCAGACATCGCCCTGAGTTTATTCCGCACCGCATCCGCGGCTCACACTTTGGCCATCACCTGCGACGGGCTGACCTGCCATTCAAATTTGCCGTAGCTGCCGTCCGCCGGCAGATCGACGTTAGCGATCGCCGAGGTCGCGAACATCGGCGGGCACTCGCCCGGGCACAGTTCAGCCACCAGGTAGCCCACCAGCGGCAGGTGCGACACGATCAGCACCGAGCTCACCCCTTGCATCGCCAGCGCCTGCAGATAGCTGCCGACCTGTTCGGCGTTGCCGCCCGGCGTCAGCTCGGGCAGCACTTCTTCGCCCTCCGGCAGCGTCAAGGCTTCACGCACCGTCGCCAGCGTCTGTTCGGCCCGCAGATAGGGGCTGACCAGCACGCGTTCAATATCCACAGACTTGGTGTTCAACCAGGCCGCCATCTGACGGGACTCGTCGCGGCCGCACAGGGTAAGGGGCCTTACCGCATCGCTGGCTGCCTCGAGCGCCGCCTCTCCGTGACGCATAATCAAAACTTGCATATTGCACCGCTGTTGTTGACAAAGTAACGCTATACAGAAACGCCGTGCGTGCTGTACCGCCGAGTTTTACAACCCAAAGCCAAAGCTTTAAAACGATAACGCGCCGTCTCTTTATGGCGGCCGGGCATTTTGCCTGAAAGTTTGCCTAAAGAAAATGCTGTTTTTTACAGCAACCCTCCCTTGGCAAACCTCGATTGCTCACAGAACAATCAATTCAACGGGTTAAATTTTAACCTTACCGCCATGAGATTTATTGATGGCGGTCAAGCTAACTTACCGCTGCCTACGCCTTGCTGTACAGCCTCACCGGCTGACGCTGTTACAAGGAGTGATGGCGATCACAACGCGGCCCTGTTGCAACTATAGTGCAAATCGGGCCGCCCTGCGTTCAGCTCCCCAGCGGGTAAAAACGCTCGCCCTGCTGCGCCATGCGCTGCAAGCGTTCGCACGGCGCGAAGTGCTCGCCGTGCTGCTGGCGCAGGTATTCCAACGTTTTCACCACTTTTTCGGCGCCGAGCTCGTCCATATAGCGGAACGGGCCGCCGAGGAACGGCGGGAAGCCGATGCCGAACACCGCGCCGATGTCGCCGTCGCGCGCGCTGCGGATCACGCCTTCATCCAGGCAGCGCGCCGCTTCGTTCAGCATCATCATCACGCAGCGCTGGGCGACGGTCGCCGGCAGCATGTGCGCCTTCGGCGTGACGCCGAGCAACGTATACAATGAGGTATCCGCACGTTTACGCCGCTGCCGCTGCTGCCCTTCGCTCGGGTAAAGATAGAAGCCGCGGCCGTTCTTGCGCCCTTTACGCCCGTCCTTCAGCACCGCATCGAACGCAGCCGGCGCGGCGAAGCGCGGCCCCAGCGCCTCGACCAGCACCGGAATGATCTTGGTGCCGACGTCGATGCCCACTTCGTCCAACAGGGTGATCGGGCCGACCGGGAAACCGAAGTCCACCAGCGCCTTGTCCAGCGACTCCATCGGCTCGCCTTCCAGCAGGCAACGGGCCGCTTCGTTGATGTACGGCGCCAGGATGCGGTTGACATAAAAACCCGCGCTGTCGCCCACCACGATAGCGGTCTTGCCCTGCTTGTGCGCCAGCGCCACGGTGGTCGCGATAGTCTCTTCGCTGGTGCCGGCGTGCGGGATCACTTCCACCAGCGGCATTTTGTCCACCGGGCTAAAGTAGTGCAGACCGATCACCTGCTGCGGCCGCTGGGCTTTTTCGGCGATGTGGCCGATAGGCAACGAGGAAGTATTGGAGGCAAACACGGTATGCGGCGCACAGTTCGCTTCGACCTCGGCCACCATCTTCTGCTTTAGCGCCAGATCCTCAAACACCGCCTCGACCACGATATCCACCTGCTCAAAGCCGGTGTAATCGGTAGAGCCGGAGATCAGCATCATCTGTTTTTGCCGTTCCGCCGGGCGCATGCGCTTGCTGCGTACCCGTTTGCCAAGCACGTCCCAGCTGTATTTCAGCGCGTGATTGATGCCGGTTTCATTAATGTCTTTGATACGAACCGGCAAACCGCCGCGCGTGGCGGTGACGCAGGCGATGCCGCCGCCCATCAGGCCGCCGCCGAGAATGCCGACGCGATGCAGGGCATGCGGCTTGGCATTGCCGCCCCGCTCTTTTTTCAGCGCAGTGGAGGCGAAGAACAGGCTGCGCAGCGCCGCCGACTGCGGCGTCATCGCCAGTTCGCCAAAGGCGCGCGCTTCGGCTTCATAGCCGCTGGCGCTGCCGTGATCCAGCCCGGTGCGCACTACCTGAATGATGCGTTCCGCCGCCGGGTAGTTGCCGTGGGTTTTCGCCAACGTTTTTTTGCGCACAATGCTGAACAGCAGATTTCTGCCCAGCGGGCCATTGAGCAGGCGATCCTGCCACGGCAGCTCGCGCTGATGCTTCCAGCCCTGTTTCACCCGCTCGATGGCGGTCTGCAACAGGATCGACTGCGGCACGGCGTCGTCCACCAGCCCCATGCGCAGCGCCTGGCGGGCGCGAATGTGCTTGCCGGTCAGGATCATGTCCAGCGCCTTGGCGGCGCCAACCAAGCGCGGCAGGCGCTGAGTGCCGCCGGAGCCCGGCAGCAGGCCCAGCTGCACTTCCGGCAGACCGAGCGCGGTTTTGTCATCCAACGAACAGACGCGGCCGTGGCAGGCCAGCGCCAATTCCAGGCCGCCGCCCAGGCAGGCGCCATGAATGGCGGCCACCACCGGCACCGGGAAGGCGGCGATCTGCGCTAGCGTGCTCTGCCCTTTCTTGGCCAGCGTTTCCGCCTCTTTGACGCTGGTGCAGGCGGCAATCATGGTGATGTCGGCGCCGGCGATAAACGAGTCCGGCTTGCCGGAAACGATCACCAATCCTTCCAGCGCGGTATGCTGCTGCGCCCGGATCAGCACGTCGTTCACCTGTTCGACGAACTCGGCCTTGAGCGTATTGACCTTATCGCCCGGCACGTCGATGGTGATCACGCCGATGTTGTCGGGGCGAATCGTCAGCTGAAAGGCCGACGGTTTGGCCCGCTGTTCGTGCAATGCGTTTTCGGCACTCATCATTCCACCTCCACGATCATCGCGGCCCCTAACCCGCCGGCGGCGCAGGCGGTGGTCAGGCCCAGCCCGCCGCCGCGGCGTTTCAGCTCGCGCAACGTCTGGGTGATCATGCGCGCGCCGGTGGCGGCGAATGGGTGGCCATAGGCGATGGAACCGCCCAAGACGTTGAATTTGTCCATGTCCACCTCACCGATCGCCTGGCTGCGGCCAAGCTTCTCGCGGGCGAACGCTTCGCTGGCAAACATCTTCAGGTTGGCCAGCGTTTGCGCAGCGAAGGCTTCATGCATGTCGATGAGTGTCAGATCGGCCAGACCGATGCCGGCGCGATCCAGCGCCAGCGGCGTAGCGTAGGAAGGCCCCAGCAGCATGTCTTCCCACACGTCGATGGCGGCAAAGGCGAAACTGCGTAGATAGCCGAGCGGCTGCAGCCCCAGCTCTTTGGCGCGCGATTCGCTCATCATCAGTACCGCCGCCGCGCCGTCGGTCAACGGCGTGCTGTTGGCCGCAGTGACGCTGCCGTGTTTGCGATCGAACGCCGGTTTCAGCTTGGCGTAGGAAGCCAGGCTGGAGTCTTTGCGGATATTGTTGTCTTCAGAAAGCTGCGCGCGGTAAGGCGGCACGTAGGCCGTCATCACCTCATCGCGCAGCCACCCCTCACGCCAGGCCCTGGCCGCCAGTTCGTGGGAACGGTGCGCCAGCGCATCCTGCGCTTCGCGGGTGATGCCGTGGCTTTTCGCCATTTGCTCAGCGGTATCGCCCATGCGCAGACCGGTGGAATACTCCGCCACCGCCGGCGGCACCGGCATCAGATCGCGGAATTTCAGCCGGCTGAACAGTTTGAGACGCTGCGACAGCGTGCGCGCCTTGTTGACGTCCACCAGCGTGCGCGCCAACGCCTTGCTGACGCCGATCGGCAAGACGGAAGAAGAGTCCGCCCCGCCGGCGATACCGACGCTGATGCTGCCGGCCATGATGCTCTCCGCCACGTTGGCGATCGCCTGGAAGCTGGTGGCGCAGGCACGCGACACGCTGTAAGCGTCGGTATGAACGCTCATACCGGTACCGAGCACGATTTCACGCGCGATGTTCGGCGCCTCGGGCATTTGCACCACCTGGCCGAACACCAGCTGTTCGATCAGCTGCGGATCGATGCCGCTACGCGCCAACAGCTCGCTCACCGCCGTTTTCCCTAAATCCACCGCCGGAATGCCGTGATAGGCAGTTGCCTGTTTGGCAAAGGGGGTACGCAGTCCATTCACAATCGCAATGCGGTCACCATGACGGGTCACCAACGGCAGTGCCTTACTCATAAATGCTCCTGAAGAAAATAACGTCAGCGCAATGGGCAGAAAGAGGTCTGACCTGATGAGGTCATTGTTAACCAAACGGTTACATTTGGCAAACCGGCAGAGATCAAAACTGCGAGCAGGCGCACTTTCTATCGGGGCGGCACGGGGAAGGAAATCCCCGGCGCGCAGCAGGCGGCGCCGGGGGTAAAGCGGGGATTAACGCAGGCCGAGCTGGAAGATCAGGGTTTCCGCCTGGCAGGCGAAGGTGAAATCGGCCTCCAACTGCACGCCACCGTCAACCGGTTTAATGCTACTGCTGATGTCACAAGGATCGGATTCGACCGCGCGCGCCTTTTCGCTCAGGGCGGCCAGCATCGCTTCCGCATCTTGTTGATTACTGAACACCTGGCTGTAGGACGCGGTGCAATCGGTGTTATCCATCACGGTGCCGACATCCACGCAGCAACACGCGGCGGTTTCCTGGGCGCTGCATTTATTAATTGCATCTGACATGATTGGTTCTCCTCAAGGGCCTCTGTTATCAGCCCAAATTGCCGTTTCACTCACCGGCACAAAGCCACAAAATTCTGCGGGTATTTTACGCTTCCACGCCGGCAATCACTAGCACTTACTTTTACTGGGTGTTTTAAGTGATGGAAATCACAAATAAAAATGAGCGTCTGCTAAGGAATGGTAAGAATTTTGTTATTTACCGCTGGCTTTTTGTTAAGCAGATCTCTTTTTTGATATCAGGTTGGAAATATTTCAAAAACAAACTTGCAACATTTTCACAGGTCAGACCTATACTTCAGCCACTGGTCTGATTTGTCTGAACGATAACGGACCCTACAATCCCGCGCTCCTTGTTACTTCGTGTAACAATAGTTTAAATAATAAACACATAATGAGGTTTTGGTCATGAGCCAGAAAAACCTATTGACTAAATCAGCTCTCGCAGCTGCAGTGGCAATTATTTCTTCAAACGTGTCTGCCGCAGGATTCCAGCTGAATGAGTTCTCATCAGCTGGTTTAGGACGTTCGTATTCTGGCGAAGGCGCCATGGCGGATACGGCGGCCTCCGCAAGCCGCAACCCGGCATTGCTGATGATGTATACCCGTCCGGAACTTTCTTTCGGCGCAGTCTTCATCGATCCGGACGTCGATATCAGTGGCCGATCTCCTTCCGGCGCCAGCCTGGATGCGAAAAACATCGCACCGACAGCCTGGGTGCCGAACCTGCATTATGTTCACCCAATTAACGATCAATTCGCCGTAGGCGGCTCGGTCACCAGCAACTTCGGTTTGGCGACCGAATATAACGACGGTTACGCGGCGGGTTCCATGGGCGGCAAAACCGATCTGGAAACCCTGAACCTGAACCTGAGCGGCGCTTATCGCCTGAACAAAAACTTCAGCTTCGGTCTGGGTTTTGACGCCGTCTACGCCAAGGCTAAACTCGAGCGTTACGCCGGCGATCTGCCAAAATTGATCGCCGGTTCAGGCAAATTGCCGCCACAGTTGGCCGGCCCGGTTTCGCAGATCCCGGCAGATACCCAAATTTCTCATCTGAAAGGCGACGAATGGGGCTTCGGCTGGAACGCCGGTATTCTCTACGAAGTGGATGAAAACAACCGTTACGGCTTCACCTATCGCTCAGAAGTGAAAATCGACTTCGACGGCGATTACAAGAGCAGCCTGCCTTCAGCCTTCAACCCGTTGCTGGCCTCTCAAGGTCTTCCGTGGGGCACCAACGGCACCACCATTCCGGGTTCTCTGAGCCTGCACCTGCCGGAAATGTGGGAACTGTCCGGCTATAACAAAGTGGCGCCGCAGTGGGCCATCCACTACAGCCTGGCCTACACCAGTTGGAGCCAGTTCCAGGAGCTGAAAGCCACCGGCAACAACGGCCAGACCCTGTTCCAGAAGCATGAAGGCTTCAAAGACGCTTACCGCATCGCGCTGGGTACCACCTACTTCTACGACGATAACTGGACCTTCCGTACCGGTATCGCCTTCGATGACAGCCCGGTGCCTGCCCAAAACCGTTCGATCTCCATTCCCGATCAGGACCGTTTCTGGCTGAGTGCCGGTACTACCTATGCGTTCAACAAAGACGCCTCGGTCGACGTCGGCGTGTCCTACATGCACGGCCAGAAAGTCACCATCAACGAAGGTCCTTATACCTTCACCTCCGAAGGCAAGGCCTGGCTGTACGGCGCCAACTTCAACTACCGCTTCTAATCTCACTTGAGATGGATGCCAAAGCGCCCCCTGGGGCGCTTTTTCTTTGCCTGTCGCTCGCGCGGGCATAAAAAAACCCGCCTGACGGCGGGTTTTCATTGGCATAATGCCCGGGATTACTGCGAGTCGATCTCGTCCAGTTCGCCCTGAATCGCCTTGGCGTTCGGGTTCTCTTCCGGCTTGAGCGAACCGCCGTTGGCGATGAAATCGTGGCGCTGGAAGTAAGCTTCGCGCACCATGATGTAAGGATCGGAGGAATTGCGCAGCAGACCGTCGGAATCCAGCAGTTGAGCGCGGGTTTCGATACCCTCGACCACCCATTTGCCCGCCGACATCCAGAAGGTCAGGTAGCTCAGCATCGGATACAGCGTATCCGCAAAGTCGCCACCTTCGTCACGCAGCGTGAAGCTGCCGTAGCCCGGCAACATCACGTACGGGCCGTAACCCACATCGTAATGCCCCAACGTGCTGCCGAAGCGATTCGGCTCTTCGCGCGCCAGTTTCGGGTTGGCCATGCCGGCCACATCGATCAGGCCGCCCATCCCGAGCAGGGTGTTCAGGAAGAAACGGTTGAAGTGGATCATCCCGCGGTAAGGATCGCCCTTCAGGAAGGCGTTGACCATGCTGGCCGGCTCTTCCAGGTTGGAGGTGAAGTTGCTGATGCCGTTACGCGCCGGCATCGGCACGTAGTCACGCCAGGCCACCGCGACCGGACGCAAGATATAAGGATCCAGGACGTTGTAGTTGAAGTCGAACATCGTCCGGTTAAATCCTTCCAGAGGATCAGAACGCCCTTGCGGCTCATTGTCTGGCGCGCTGGCACAGCCCACCAGTAATGCCGCTGCGAATGCCACCCCAGTCAGGCGAAAGTTCATATTTTTCTCCATAAAAACACGTTCGGTCTTATTTTTCAGGGACCTGCTTGTTTATCTGAACGCTAACCTGCTCTTTACCGCTGAATGTCTGCAGCGAGCTTTCGCCGAACCAGTCCCCCGGTTGCGGCGTGGCCAATCCGTCCTGTGAGAGGCGCACACGCACCTGCACCTGATGCTGCGCCGAGAGCAGACGCTCGGGCATCATGGCGTTGCTGTCATCCAGTGAGAAAGACAGCGGAAAACGGCTCAACGGCAATTGTTTTACTGCGACCGGCACCGGGCTGACGCCGTCGGTGACCGAAATGACCAGCGTCCCCTGCGGCGGCATGGCTTTCGCCGCCTGCGGTGACAGCGCAACGGTCACATTCAGTTTAACAGTTTCTCCGCCGGCCTGGGCTTTTGCTTGTGCAATACTGCGCTTTATCACTTCCGCGCGCGGATCGTTGGCCGGCAGCAGCTGCAGCATCACTTGCCAGGCGCCGATCGCCTGCTTGAAATCGCCCTGTTCGAAGGCATTGAACGCCAGCAGGCTGAGCACCCGCGGATCGCTGTGGTTTTCCGCGATCATGCGCCGCAACAGCTGCGTCGCCTGCTTGTTATCCTCCGGATCGTTGGATCGCGTCAAGACCTCGGCATAGCCGAGCCGCACTTCCAGACTATTCGGATCCAATTGATAAGCATGAGCAAAGGCCTGCGTGGCGGTAGTGGCATTGTTCAACGCCATGCCGACGCGCCCCAGCATCATCCAGTCGTTGATATTGCGATCGTCCTGCTGCAGCGCGGTGCGCAGCCCCAGTCCGAGACGGGCAATCTCTTCCATGCTCAGCGGTTTGGCGCGCTCGTTGGCGACGCGCTCGCGCAATTCCGGCATTTGCGCCTGCACCAGACGCCAGTCCAGCACCTGCGCCAACCCGCCGGTTTTCAGATAAAAGCCAACGGTCACCGCCAGCAGTAACACCACGCCCGGCACCAGCGCCCAGCGGTTGATCGGCTTCGCCTGCACCATCTGCTCGGCCGGGATGTCGTTCAACAGGTTCTGTTGCAGCTCTTTGACCAGCTCCGGGCGCTCGGCCACCACGCCCTGCTGCTCATCCTGCTCCAGCTCGCTGAGGCGATCCTGATAAAACGCCTTGTTCAACGCATCGCGCGTGGCGGCGCTCTGCTTGCCGTGGCGCATCGCCGGCACCACCAGCAACGCGGCGGCGCCGGCCAACAACACACAAATAATCAGCCAAAAAGCCATTAGGGTTTCTTCCTGTCAGTCTCTTGCAACAGCGCCGCCAGGCGCTGCCGTTCCCGTTCGGAGAATTCATCATCCGCCGCCGCATCGGGCCGCCGACGGGTGCGCAGGATCACCACCGCCCCGCCGATCAATACGAACAGCAGCGGGCCGATCCACAAGATCAGCGTCGCCGGCGTTACCGGCGGCTCGTAGGTGACGAAGTTGCCATAACGCGCCACCATGTAATCGATAATCTGCTGCTTGTTTTGCCCCTGCATCATCAGTTCGTACACCTTGGTGCGCATGTCGGCGGCGATGATGGCGTTGGAATCGGCAATGCTGTTGTTTTGACATTTCGGGCAGCGCAGCTGTTCGGTCAACTCGCGATACTGCTGCTCTTGCTCGACGGAGTTGAAGCGATAGGTATCGATCGCCGCGGCGGCGCTCCAGCTCAGCAGTGCGGCACACAGCAGAACAATCAGCCTCATGCCTCACCCCCGTACTTTTTATACAGCGGCAGCACTTCCTGCTGCCAGACGCGCTCGTTCATGTCGCCGGCGTGGCGATAGCGAATGATCCCCTGGCCGTCGATAAGGAAGGTCTCAGGCGCGCCGTACACCCCGAGATCCAACCCCAGCATGCCGTCGCCGTCGTACAGGCTGAGCGCATAGGGATTGCCGAGGGAATTGAGCCAGGTCACCGCCTTGGCACGATCGTCTTTATAGTTCAGGCCGACCACCCGCACGCCGCGCGCCGCCAGCGTATTGAGATACTGGTGCTCCGCGCGGCAGGTCGGGCACCAGGTGGCCCAGACGTTGAGCAATATCGGCTTGCCGTCGCGCAGCACCGCCTGATCGTAGGTTTTGCCGGGCTGATCCAGCGATTCCAGCCTGAAGGTCGGCACCGGTTTGCCGATCAGCGCCGACTCCAGCATGGTCGGATCTTCGCCGCCGGCGTTGCGCGTCAGTTGCACCATCAGGGCCGCCACCAGCAGCAGGAAGAGCACCAACGGGATAAACAGCAGCTTACGCTTCATGATTGCGCCTCCAGCTTGCCTTCGCGCTTGAGCTTTTTGCTCATGCGATAACGCGGGTCGAGAATGCACAGCAGGCCGCCGATCGCCATAAAGACGCCGCCGAACCAGATCCAGCGCACGAAGGGTTTGTAATACAGGCGCACCGCCCAGGAGCCGTCTTCCAGCTCCTCGCCCAGCGCCGCGTACAGATCGCGGCTGAACCCGCCGTCGATCGCCGCCTCGGTCATCATGCTGCGCGCCACGCTGTAGTAGCGTTTCTCCGCATGCAGCGTCGCCTCCGGCTTGCCGTTGCGCGTCACGTCGATGATACCGACGCCGCCGCTGTAGTTCGGGCCGCGGATGTCGTGCACGTCGCGGAACACGAAATGATAATTGTGGATATCCACGCTGTCGCCGGCCTTCATCCGCACGTCACGCTCCACGCTGTAGTTCTGGCTGAAGGCGATGCCGATCACCGTCACCGCCACGCCGAGGTGGCCGAGCACCATGCCCCAGTGGCTGCGGGACAGCTGTCGCAGGCCGCGCCAGAAACCGTGACGATGGGTGGCGCGCTCATGCAGCTCCATCAGCGTCAGGATGATCACCCACAGTGCCATGATCAGGCCCACCACCGTCATGCCGGCGATGCTGTCCTGCAGCAACCACGGCAGCAGAATCGACAGCACCAGCGTCGCCAGCAGCGCTACGCCGAGGCGCCGCCACAGCTTGCGCGGCTCATCGCGGCGCCAGCGCACCAGCGGCCCAATGCCCAACAGCAGCGCCAGCGGCGCCATAAGCCAGGTGAACATGGTATTGAAGAACGGCTCGCCGATCGAAATGCTGCCCAGCCCCAGCTGTTTGTGCACCAGCGGCAGCAGCGTGCCCAACAGCACCACCAGCATGGCGGCGATCAGCAGCACGTTGTTGCCGAGCAGGAAGGTCTCGCGCGAGAAGGTTTCGTGCTGCACCCGGCTGCGCACCTGGCCGCCCTTGACCGCGTACAGCAGCAGCGAACCGCCGATCACGATCACCAGATAGGCGAGAATAAACATGCCGCGCGCCGGATCGGAGGCGAAGGAGTGCACCGAGACCAGCACGCCGGAGCGCACCAGGAAGGTGCCGAGCAGGCACAGCGAGAAGGCGGTGATCGCCAGCAGCACCGTCCAGGCTTTGAACGTGCCGCGTTTCTCGGTCACCGCCAGCGAATGCATCAGCGCGGTGCCGGCCAGCCACGGCATAAAGGAGGCGTTCTCCACCGGATCCCAGAACCACCAACCGCCCCAGCCCAACTCATAGTAGGCCCAGGCCGATCCGAGCACGATGCCCAGCGTGAGGAACACCCAGGCGGCGGTAGTCCACGGGCGTGACCAGCGCGCCCAGGCGGTGTCGAGCCGGCCGGCCATCAACGAGGCGATGGCGAACGCGAAGGCGACCGAGAAGCCGACATAGCCCATGTACAGCAGCGGCGGGTGGAAGATCAGGCCGATATCCTGCAGCAGCGGGTTGAGATCGCTGCCGTCGATCGGGAAGTTCGGCAGCGTGCGGGTGAACGGGTTGGAGGTCATGATGATGAACAGCAGGAAACCGGCGGTGATCATGCCCATCACCGACAGCACCCGCGCCACCGCGTCCTGCGGCATCGCCCGGCTGCACAACGCCACCGCCAGCGACCAGCAACTCAGCAGCAGCACCCACAGCAGCAGCGAACCTTCGTGCGCCCCCCAGGTGGCGGCGATGCGGTAATACACCGGCAGTTGGGTATTGGAGTTGGTGGCCACGTAGGCGACGGTAAAGTCGTTGACCACGAAGGCATGCACCAGGCACAGGAACGCCAGCGCAATCGCCGCGAACATGCCATAGGTCAGCGGCCGGGCCACCGCCATCATGCGGCTGTCCTGCCGCGCCGCGCCCCACTGCGGGTAGATGCTCAGCAACAGCGCGATCGCCAGCGCCAGGCACAGCAGAAAACTGCCCAGTTCCGGCATCATGACTTGGCACCCTCCGCCTGCGGCGCGTTATACGCTTCCGCCGGCCCTTTGTGATTCTCTTTCATCGCGTCGGCCACTTCTGGCGGCGTGTATTTCTCGTCGTGCTTGGCCAGCACTTCGCGCGCATTGACCACGTTGCCCTCGCCCAGCACGCCCTGCGCCACCACGCCCTGCCCTTCGCGGAACAGGTCCGGCAGAATGCCAGTGTAGGTCACGCCGATCGCGCCGCGCGCGTCGTAAATCTTGAAGCTGACCTGCAGCGTATTGGGATCGCGTTTCACCGAGCCGGGCATCACCATGCCGCCGATACGCAGCCGCTGGCCGACCTCGGGCTTCTCATGATTTTCGCCCTTGCCCTGCAGGATTTCACCCGGGGTATAGAACAGATCGATGTTGGAGCGCAGCGCGTACAGCATCAGGGTTGCGGTCAGCGCAATGCCGATCAGCACAACGATCGCCAGATAAAGGCGGCTTTTACGACGTGGATTCACAATGATTTCTCCCGCGGTGCGGCGGATTTTTGTTTTGATTGTTGCGCATGGCGAATGCGCCGCTCGCGCGCCTGACGGCGGCCGATCTCGGCGAGCAACTGCCGCCGCTGCCAGACGGTATGTGCCACCAGCCCCAACAGCGAAATCAGCGTGACGGCGACCGCCAGCCAGACATAGAAGGCATAACCGCCCATGGCGAAAAACGCCGGCCAGGAATCGAATGCGGCATTCATGACTGACGCTCCTTATTCACCAGCCCGGCAACCCACGGGCGCTGGCGCTCCTGGAACAGAATCAAATTGCGCAGACGCATCAGCGTCAACGTAACGAACAACAGCAGGTAGCCGAGGATCGCCCAACGCAGCGGGGTGCGCATACTTGGCGCGATGGATTGCTGCATGTTGGTCGAGCCCTGATGCAGCGTATTCCACCATTCGACGGAGAAATGGATGATCGGAATGTTCACCACGCCCACCAGCACCAGAATGCCGGCGGCCCGGCCCGCCAGGCGGCGGTCTTCGAAAGCGTTATACAGCGCGATGACGCCCATATAAAGGAACAGCAGCACCAGCTCGGAGGTCAGCCGCGCGTCCCACACCCACCAGGTGCCCCACATCGGCTTGCCCCAGGCGGAGCCGGTCACCAGCGCGATAAAGGTGAACACCGCGCCGATCGGCGCCATCGCCGCCACCACGGTATCGGACATTTTCATCTGCCACACCAGGCCGATAAACGCCGCCACCGCCATCGAGGCATAGATGCCCATCGACCACATGGCCGCCGGCACGTGAATATAAATGATGCGGAAGCTGTCGCCCTGCTGATAATCCTTCGGCGCGAAACCAAAGCCCCATGCCCAGCCAAGCAGCAGGCAGGCCGCCGCCGCCAGCCCCAGCCAGGGGATAAAGCGGCCGCAGACGTGATACAGCCGTTCAGGCCGCGCCAGTTGATGTAACCATTTCCACATTGTCGTCAGTGCTCACGGTAATTTTTATGCGTCGGCCGCCCCGAGCGATCGAAACGGCGAAAATCTTCTGCAGGGTACGCTCTTGTCGGCCTTGCCCCGTCTGTTCATTCAATACGTTAGCTAGTGCACGCTCACTCGCAGCGCCGCTGCGGTGGCAAACGGTGCCAATGTCACGCTGCCCGCCAGCATCGCACCGAGTATCGCCAGGTAACCGTCAATCGGCATGCCCATCGAGGCGGCGTCGATCGCGCCGGTGGCGAAGATCAGCACCGGGATATACAGCGGCAACACCAGCAGGCTGAGCAGCACGCCCCCTTTGCGCAAGCCGACGGTCAACCCCACGCCGATAGCGCCGATCAGGCTCAGCGTCGGCGTGCCGAGCAGCAGCGTACCCGCCACCGCCAGCCAGGTTTGCATATCGAGCGACAACAGCAGCGCCACCAGCGGCGACAGGATCAGCAGCGGCAATCCCGTCACGACCCAGTGAGCACACACTTTGCCCAGCACCGTCATCGGCAGCGGCGTCGGCAGCAGTAACAGCTGCTCCAGCGAACCGTCGAGAAAGTCGTCGCGAAACAGCCGCTCCAGCGACAGCAGCGAGGCCAGCAGCGCCGCCACCCACACGATGCCCGGCGCAATCCGCGCCAGCAGCTGCGGTTCAGGGCCAATCCCCAGCGGGAACAGCGTGATCACAATCAGGAAAAACCACAGCGGGTTGACGATCTCCGACCCTTTACGGCAGGCGATCTTCAATTCGCGACGCACCAGAGTCAAAAACATCACAAACTCCCCGCGTCGTGTTCCGCCAAACGAATTTTGCCCACCGTTTGGCTGACGCCGGCCAAATCCTGATGCGTGGTCAACAATACCATGCCGCCACGCTGCGCATGTTGTTCAAAAAGGCTAATCAACTCGGCTACGCCCTGTTTATCGATCGCCGTCAAGGGTTCATCGAGGATCCACAGCGGCGCCGCGCTGAGCCACAATCGCGCCAGCGCCACCCGCCGCTGCTGCCCGGCCGAAAGCTGCGCCACCGGCAGATCCTCGTACCCCACCAACCCGACCTGCTCCAGCGCGCGCCAGATGGCCTGATGCTCGGCCGCGCCGCGCACCGCCTGATAAAACTGCAGATTTTCGAAGGGTGTCAATACGGCTTTGATGCCAGGTTGATGGCCGATAAACAGCAAATCTTGCTGATACGCCGCGCGATCGCGCAGCGTGTTGCGCCCGCGCCAGCACACCTCACCGCCGTCCGGCCGCGCCAAACCGGCGAGGATGCGCAGCAAACTGGTCTTGCCCGCGCCGTTCGGCCCTTCTACCTGAATGATATCGCCCGGCTGAACTGAAAAGCTTAGCTCGCTAAACAGGATGCGCTCATCGCGCACGCAACTCAGACTTTTGGCTTCCAGCATCAGGGAACTCATATTTTTCTTTGGGATAGCGAATCATAGCATAAGCCTTTCCCCACACGCAGCCTGCGGCGGGCGCGCCGAGGGGCCAATATGGCGAGCAGGATCAAGAATGCGTGGAAAAAATCGGCGGATTTTAACTCTTGTTACCTTTTTCTGTATTTCGCCGCATTTTGGCCGGGCAACTACGCTTAATGACGTGACCTCACCCTTATTGAGCAGGAGCGACAGCATGAACGACCAGCAACGCCAGCAGCACGAGCCGGATGAGACAATGCAGGTAGAGAGCGAAGAGCAGGAACAGGGCAAACGCGAAATCGAAGTCAGGGAAGAGAATCTGCCGTCACGCGCGGCGGCGGTGCATGAACAGATCCGAATGGAAGGCGAAAAAGAGCTGGAGCGCGACGGGCTGGCGCTGCTGTGGTCGGCGATTGCCGCCGGGCTGTCGATGGGCGCCTCGCTGGCGGCGAAAGGCATTTTCCACGCCCGCTTGCCGGACGATCCCAGCCGCTTTTTCATTGAGAACCTCGGCTACACCTTCGGTTTTATCATTGTCATCATGGCGCGCCAGCAGCTGTTTACCGAAAACACCGTCACGGCGGTGCTGCCCATTATGCATAAACCCACGCCGCGCAACCTGCTTATCCTGCTGCGCCTGTGGGGCGTGGTGCTGCTCGGCAATCTGATCGGCACCGCGCTGGCGGCGCTGGCGTTTACCCATATGCCGCTGTTCGACGCCGAAACGCGCCGCGCCTTCATCAGCCTGGGCGAAGAGGTGATGCGCCATACGCCGGGAGAAATGTTCGCCAACGGCATCCTGGCCGGCTGGATCATCGCCACCATGGTATGGATGTTCCCGGCCGCCGGCGCGGCGAAAATTTGGGTGATCGTGTTGATGACCTACCTGGTGGCGATTTGCGATTTGACGCATATCGTGGTCGGCTCGGTGGAGATCCTGTATCTGGTGTTCAACGGCGCGATTGGCTGGCAAGCATTCGTTTATCCGTTCGCCCTGCCGACGCTGGCGGGCAACATCATCGGCGGCACCTTTATCTTTGCGCTGATCAGCCACGCGCAAATCCGCAACGATTTGAGCGCCAAAAATAAGGCGGCGCGCCTGCAAGAGGAAAAACGGCGCCACGGCGGGGAAAAACCGTGATCGCCGTCGGTTAGCCGAGGAAATTTCGGCGCGAACTGGCGAGGTATTGAGCAAACGCGCCGCTAAGCGCTTATTCTGCGGGTAAAAAAAGGTATAATGCCCCGGCAGCTTCGGTTGCCGGTCCGCAGCGTCCCCGTAGTTAAACGGATATAACAAGCCCCTCCTAAGGGCTAGTTACTGGTTCGATTCCAGTCGGGGACACCATTCTTTCTCATCAAGCCATTCCCCATCATCTGCACCCGCAATCCCCCTTTTCCCTTGTTCAGTCCCGGATTCCTCCAAGCGTTATGATGGGCATTAGTTGAAAAACTTGATATCCGTCGGCGTTGAGACCGTCGCCGCCTCACCTCTGGCCTGCAACTCGCCCGTCTCATCATCGAAATCGAACAGCGTAACGCTATTGGTGAACACATTCGTGACATAGAGGCGGTTGCCGTCGGCATCAAAAGCGAGCGCCCGCGGTTCAATGCCGCCGGCCTCATAGCGCGTCGGCACGCCTGGCAGACCGTCCCTGCCTATTTTAAATACCAGCAGGTGGTTATCGGTACCGCGATGGGTGGCAATAAGATATCTGCCGCTCGGGCTCAGGATAATAGCCCCGCCGCTTTTCTCCTCCGCCGAATCGAGGCCGCCGTTCAGTTTCACTTTCCCTTGCCGCGTCAATCGATGATCGCTGACGGCAAACGCCTCGATCTCGCCCGCCATTTCAGTGATGACATACGCATATTCGCCTTCTGGCGAGAACACCATGTGCCGTGGACCGGCGCCGGGCGCAAAGCCGACATCGCGCGAAGCATCCGCCTGCAGCGGCTGCGCGTTATCCGGGCGATAGCGATAGGCGTGCAACTTATCGCCGCCGAGATCCGCCGCGTACAGGTATTGGCCATCACGGCTGAAGGTGGTGGAGTGCGCATGCCCGCCTTCCTGGCGCCCCTGCACGATGCCGGAGCCGGGTATAAACGGGTAATGCTGCACGCGTTCACCCAATGTGCCGTCGCTGCGAATCGGCAATACCGTCACCCCCGCGCCGCCATTGGCGACGGAGTAGTTGGCGACAAACAGAAACTTGCCGTCCGGGCTGAGTGTGGCATGCGTCGGCTGCTGGCCCGCACTGCTCACCGTATTCAGCACCCGCACGCTGCCTGCGTCGTCTATTGCCAAGGCGGTCACCGTTCCCGCATCCTCTTCATTGGTGACATAGGCGAAACGACCATCGCGAGATTTTGCGATCCATGACGGGCTTTTCATCTTGATAACATTGAGCAGCGTTAACGTGCCGTCGACATTTACCCTCAGACGATAGAGCCCTTCACTGGGGAACGCCGGTTTCTGCACCGTGGGCGCATCCGGAATATGGGTCCAGGTACCGACTAACGCTATTTGTTGAGGCTCCCGATTATTGGCCATCGCATTTCCTGAAAACATGAAGAGGGTTAATGCCAGCATTAATTGAATGACCTGCCAGCCTAAACCGGCAACGTTCACCCAGCCAGACACAGACAACGTTAAAGGTAGCATACCGAAAGCGTAATGGTGTTTATTCATTGAACCGGGGGATTTCTCTACACTCATGATGTCTCCTTTTCTCAACGCTACACCACAGGAATCAGTATATCGACATTAACAACTTCGCTGTTTAAATGCTCGTTTCTATATAGCTCGATAAAAAAGCTTTCCCTCATTTTGACATTAATGGCCGGCAGGTAAGCGTCATAGATGCTTTCAAAAAAATCAATGTACTCAGGCAACGCCCCCATAAAGGGAATAACAATATATTTCCCTCTGGGTATGTAGAAGTTAAAAATAGAGTGGAAAACCTCTTGTTCCTTACCATTTGAATGCCATTTACCCGCTCTGGTTTTTTCCACACCATAAGCTTTTCCATTCTTGCTTAACCATTTTTCATTAGTCTGCGTAATGTCACTGGCATCTCTGTATTTCCTTATGGAATGGAAAATCAATGCTTTGTACTGCTTTAACAACTCAATATCATCCGGCATGACCGTGTGATAAAAATAGGGCTTATTGTCATTGCCATACGGTGGGATCTGGATGGAGAAATCCCATCCCCGGCTGTTTCTAAAGCTGTTGGGCGTTTCGCCAAAGAAACGTTTGAATGCCCGCGTGTAACATTGCTGAGAGGCAAAGCCCGATGCCAAGGCGACATCCAGTATGTTCCCTTGATGTTGTTTAAGCAAAATTGCGGATCGGCTCAGCTTTCTGTGCCTGATATAAGTTCCGAGCGTCATACCAAAATAATGTTTAAACAGCCGTTGCAAATGCCATTTAGAATACCCTGAGATAATAGACACTTTCTCGACGGAAAGCCCCTCTATAATATTCTTCTCCATATACTCTAATACCTGTAAAAGAATATCTTTCCGATAGTCCATGTGCGCTCCCTGCCTTTATAAAAATTGTGTCCTTTTCATTAAAATCGTTAACCAACCAAACCAAGTCATTAAGATTAATCCTAAAAAAAATCACCTTGGCAGCGCCATTTTTGCGGCATAGGAAAAGTCATTACTTAAATAACTGAAAATGATCATGTTATATAAATCCACCCGCAAAAAAACGGCAAAACAAAAACAACCCACATAAAATGCTCCCGTCAAAGATGCATTTACATCTCCAGGGAGAATCACACTTTTTGCCAATTGTTTTATCTTAACGTGTTTTTTTACACTCCACTGGCATGGCCGAATAGGAATTTCATCATCACAAATTAAATCGTGAATTTATTGTTTGGTCGGCTGATAAAATTATTGAACCTAATGCGAAGAAGTAGGAACAATGTCGAGGGAGGATGCGGTGGATAAACGCAAGGCCTTAACCTCGGGCCAGATAATCGCAGAGCTTCATAGCGCGTTTCTTTTTTATCTTTTCCCAACAAAGCAGAATCGATGTTTCAACAAACCTTGTTCGATGCCCTACGTTACCCTCCACGCCAATTGGGGCGCCATTTATGCCTCGCTCTTCCCTCGTAACAGTGCCATGTCTGCATACGCTGTGCTTTGTTGCCACAGCACGGCAAAAAGCCCGGCTCGCCAGGCCGGGCTTTTCATTAACGGACTGATTAATCAGCCAGGTTGTCGATCTCTGCCGATCGGTGCTTGCGCAACAGATACAGCAGCAAAGATACCCGCCGCTCGGTGCGTTCCGGGGTATCCGGCGGCAGGTTGTAGCGCAAGGTGTAGCGCTCGTTGTTCTCGTTGCAAAAATCGATGACGAGCACGGGAGCAGACGCTCCCGCCACTTTTCGATAGTTCAGCGAGATGCACGACAGGTTTTTTCTCATCTCAACTTACCGCGACGGTACGGCGGGTTGATTCGGCAATCCGCCCCACGCCGGCGCTCAGCGCAGCGCCCAACAGCAGTATCAGCAGTGAGCCCCATGCGGCGCGAGACAGTTGTTTGGCCGCTTCATCAGCCGCTTCACGCGCTTTCTGCTCGGCCTCGGCCTTGAGTTTCCCCACTTTCTGCACCGCTTGCTGGTAAGCCTGAGCATAATTATCGACGATTTGGCTCGCTTCATCGCGGCTCTTGCCGGTGCGTGCCGCAACGATATTCACCAACGCATCCTTGTCGGCGGCGCTCAACGTCGGCTCACCGGACTGCTTGACGCGCTCGAACCACTGCTTAAGCTCGGTAGCGGCCTGCGCCGGATCTGCCGCGGCATCCACGGCCGACTGTTTGCCGTCGGCGGTCGCCCTATCGGCCTTCTGTTCCAACCGAGCCGGATCCAATTCCGGCTTGCCGGTCTGCTTGAGCGTGGCGTTCAACTGATTTTCCAGGCTTCCCCAGTCAAGGCTGATGCCCTTTTTATCCAGCTGTTGCTTGAGGCCTTCACCCACGTTTGGCGCTGCCGCCGCCAGGCCGCTGCCCGCCAGTGAGAGCCCTTTACCCACCGCGCTGCCCGCCAGCCCCACCACGCCGCTTGCCAATGAAACCATCAGCCAGGTGGTCAGCAAGGTGGTGATCGCCCAGCTCAGCAGGCCATGCAAACCGCCGCGGTTCGGCGCAGTGCGTCCGGCGACGAACGCGCCGGCGGCCAGCGATGCCAGCGTGGAAACCAGCAGCCAGATCCCGGTGCCGGTGCCAAAGCCGCTCAGCGGATTGCCCTTTTGCATCATATCTACGGCCTGGGCGCCGATCGCCGTGCCCAGCACGCTGAAGATCAGGTAGGTCACCAGCGCTACGGCACTCCCGGCCAATATCGAGCCCCATGACACCTGAAACGCAAAGCGATTTGATTCATAGACAGTGGTCATCGTTGTTCCTTATATTTTCTGGACAAGTGATTGCACGCACGGTGGATAACCGCGCAGACAAATTCAGTCTGCCGCGCGGCGTCGTCGGCCGTCCCGGTTCATTTGCGCCAGAATGCCTAGTGCATTCACACCCTGCGAATACGCACGTTATGCACTAAGCTGCTCAGCGAGTAGCGTAACCCGCGGCCCCGTCAGAGGCCGCTCCCCTTCTGTCTAGCGGAGAGCACATGAACCCATCCGTCCTGGCCAGCGAAACCCACCGCGGCCACCTGCAGCAAATCATCTCCGGCTTGTCCGACGGCGTGATCCTGACGGATACCGATCAAACGCTTCTCTGGGCTAACGAAGCCGCGTTGGCCATGCACGGCGTGAGCCACCAGAAAGCCCTGGGGGCTGATGCCGGCGAGTACGCGGCGCGTTTTGCACTGCGTTATCGCAACAACCACCCGCTGGCGCTGGAACAGTACCCGCTGAGCCGGGTTGCCGATGGCGAAACCTTCACCGATGTGGTGGTGGAGGTTCGGCAGGTCGACGATCCGGAGAGCTTCTGGGTGCACCGCCTGCGGAGCCTGATCATCACCGATGCGCAGGGGCAGCCGGAGCTGCTGGCGCTGATCCTGAGCGACGCAACGGAGTGGGCCAGCGCCGAACAGCGCTTTGAAAAAACCTTCAACGCCAATCCGGCACCGGCGGTCATTTGTCGGCTAAGCGACCTGCGTTACGTCAAGGTCAACCAGGGGTTCCTCGATATGACCGGTTACCAGCGTGAACAGGTCATGGGGCGTTCGGTTTATGAACTCGACGTCTTGGAACAGGCAGAGCACAAAGAGCTGGCGGTTCAGCGCCTGGGGGAAGGTGCCACCATTCCGCAGATGGAGGCCGAGCTGAAACTGCCCGGCGGAGGAAGCAAGCTGGTGGTGGTTGCCGGTCAACCGCTGGATATCAATGAAGACGACTGCATGCTGTTCACGTTTACCGATCTCGAACCCCGGCGCCTGGCGGAATCGGCGCTGCGAGAAAGTGAAGAGCGGTTCGCCAAGGCATTTCGCCTGAGCCCGGTGCCGACGTTGGTGTGTACCGCAGACGAGCGGCGCGTGCTGGACGTCAACGAAGCGTTCACCCGCACCACCGAGTACGACGCCGAAGCGTTGATCGGCAAAACGGTCGATGAGATCCAGTTTATTGACGATCCCGAGGCGAACCGCCGTTTGTTTGCCGCACTGGAAAAAAGCGGCAACGTCGAAGGGTTGGATATCCAGGTGCGAAAGAAAGGGAGCGAGCTAATCGACTGCGTGGCCTCGGCGGATGCCGTCAGTATCCATAATGCGCCCTGCTACCTGTTGGTGCTCATGGACATTACCGAGCGTAAACGATCGGAGCTGGAGCTGGTGAATGCCATCGAAGAAGTGATGCAGGATGCCTCGTGGTTCAGCCAAACTTTGATCGAAAAACTGGCCAACGTAAAAAGCATCAACCGGCCCGACCAGGCTGGATTCACCGCCAGCGACCTCACGCCGCGCGAGCGCGATGTGCTGGAATTGATTTGCGAGGGGCTGCCGGACAAGAAAATCGCGGCGCGTCTCAATCTGGCGCTCAACACCATCCGCAATCATGTCGCGACGGTCTATTCCAAACTCGGCGTGCACAGCCGCAGCGAAGCCATCGTCTGGGCCAGAGAGCGCGGGCTGTTTACCGGCGGAGCGGCCTCCAGGAATGGCAAGTAGCCTGCAAATGCACTACCCGCACCGATGCAAACGCCCCTTATGAGCGCAGAGTGAAGTGCATAACATGGCGGTGCAAATGCAGGCTTTCGCTCTGTGCGAACGCCAAACGGATCGAACCTTAGGAGCACATCATAATGAACAGCGAAAAAGCCAATGGCATGATGGACAAAGTGGCGGGCAAAGCGCAGGAAATCGCAGGCGACGTCAGCGGTAACGAACGTTGGCAGGCCGAAGGCGTCACGCGCCAGGCAGTGGGCGCGCTGCAAGAAAAATACGGCGACGCCCTGAGCTGCGCCGGCAGTATGATGAAGAAAAACCCCCTCGCCGCGTTGGCACTCGTTGCCGGCGCAGGTTTGTTGGCCGGCCTGCTGCTGCGTCGCCGTTGATTAGCGCCGACGATCAACCTGCTTTTCCCTGAATGTTGTGCCCGGTGGGTAACCACTGGGCACGGTTCTCTGGCCAGGCGGGGCTCAGCGTTATCGATTGCTACCTCCATCTCGTTGGCATCCGGGCTTAACGCGTACTCAACGTCGCCATGCGACGGATGATTATGGCGAAACCGTTATATCCCGCAGGGAATATGAGCTTTTATCGTTCAGGATGCGGTACACCGCCTTTACTCGCTGCTTAACGGCACCTCTTTTTATTATATTCGTCCTATTGCTGATTATCATCGCCTCCACCGTCTGTTATTTCCGGTTGTTATGCAATTCTCTTCAACATATCGAAATCCCTCGGTATAAAAACCGAATAGATCAATCAGGCTGGGTTTATCCTCCGCGCCATTAAATGTTAATATTGCCAGATTGTGCGCACGGAGAAATAGCATGTTCCCCAGTAAAAAACATTCACAGCGGGCGACCCCGCTGACCAGCTATCAATTTTCCCGGCTGCATACTTTTGAATGCGTCGCCCGCCATTTATCTTTTGCGCTGGCGGCGCAAGAATTGTCGATCACCCCCAGCGCCGTAAGCCACCGCATTAATTTGCTCGAAAAGGAATTGGGCTTTCTGCTGTTTCAGCGCTTTCATCGCAGAATTACCCTGACGCCGGAGGGCGAGCGCATGCAATGGGCGCTGAACAGTTCCTTCAACACCTTGAATCAGGAAATTCTGGACATTAAAAATCGCGAGTTGACGGGAACATTGACCCTCTACTCACACCCGTCCCTGGTGCAATGTCTGCTGCTGCCGCGCATCGGCGACTTTATCGCCCAGCACCCCACCATTCACCTCAACATTTTGACCGGGCAGGAAATCATCAACCTGGCCAACCGCGGCGTGGACCTGGCGATGTACTTCGGCAAACTGCCCTCGGGGCGGCATCTGGACGAGGCCTTTATGCAGGAATCGATGGTGCCGATTTGCACGCCGCAGTACGCCGCTGCACATAACCTGTACGATGCGCCGGAAAACCTGGCTCACTGTACGCTGCTGCACGATCGCTACAACTCCGGCGAAGATGAGTGGCAAACCTGGTCACAACACTTTGCGTTGGGGCTGGATACCGACAGTAAAAGCATGGAGTTCGACCGTTCCGATCTCGCGGTACTGGCCGCCACGCGGCACCTTGGCGTCGCCATGGGGCGGCTTAATCTGGTGCAGGACTGGATAAAAAGCGGCGAACTGATCATTCCGTTCACCAACATGACCGTGCCCTGTGAGCACTGCTATTTTACCTCGACCATTTCCGAACGGCAGTGGCCCAAGATCCTCGCGTTTAAGCAGTGGATCATGAAAATCTCCCCTCTGGTCTGATGGCCAGAGGGTTAGCGCTCTACTTTGGGGGAATAAGAAAAATGCAGCGCGCAGGCGTAGAGCCGGCCGGCCTTTGAATAAGAAATATATTTGCGAATTTTATCCCAGGTCAGCAGGGAATTATTGGCAAAATAATAAACCTCCACTTGCATCCCATTCGCCAACCTCGACCAGCCTCGGCTTCTTATCACGGTAAAATCACCGTTATCGCTGAGCGTAATCAGCGGCACGCCCCAAGCATAGCGGGATATTTGCAACTGAATAATGAATTGGCTTTCGCAGCTTATTTGGTAGTTCTGTACATCAACATCCATAATTTATATTTTTGGTGCCACCCTTCGGTCAAAATAAAGAAGATATGAACAACTCACCACGATTAACCCCAGCACGATCAGCACGGCACCCAATACAAACTCAATTTGCAGTGGTTCGCCGAGAATGGCGACCCCCGCCAGGATGCCGAATACCGGCGTCATAAAGGTGAGAATGCCCAGCGAGGAAGCCTGATAACGGCGCAGCAGTGAAAACCAGATCAGGTAGCTGAAGAACGACACGATCAGCGTTTGGAACAGCAGGCTGCACCAGGCCACCGGGCTCAGGACGACGTGCAAATTGCCCGTCGCTATCGCCAGCAGCGACAGCAGCACGCAGGCGCCCGTCAACTGGAATAACAACGTCTGTTTGGCCGGGCACTCCGCCAGACGCGTGGTACGGATCACCAGGGTAGAACCGCCCCAGGCGATCCCCGCCAGCAGGCCATAGAAATCGCCTTTCAGCCGATCGGCTCCGCCACTTCCGTCAGCCATGCCCGATATGGCCAGCACCACGCCGCCAAAGGCGATGAGCATGCCCAGCCACTGCACCGGCGACAGACGCTCCTGAGGAAGGAGAAAATGCAGACCGAGGGCGGAAAATAGCGGCGCGGTGTACAAAAACACCGCCATATGCGAGGCGCTGGTGTAGCGCAGCCCTTCGGAGACAAAAAAGAACTCCAGCGCGAACAATGCCCCTACGCTCAAACCGGCGCTCAGCGTGGCGCGATCCCAGGTGAAACACTCGCCGCGGCAACGCGCCAACAGGTATACCCCCAGCGCGGCGAGGCCCGAGCGAATGGCAATTTGCAGCACCGCCGACACATCCTGCTCGGCGGCCTTGATCGCCACCTGCTGCATCCCCCAGATGGCGCAAAGCAGCACCATGGCGGCGGCGGCCCTGCCGTCAATACCGACTCTTGCATTCATAATAGAATTCTCGCCACCGTTGAAATAATCACAGGCCACCGTAGAATTATTCTTTATACACCACGATTTCCTGATAAAGTTTAATAACCTCACCATCGCTGTCGACGGAGTCGGTATATTCAGTTTGCTGCGCTAAATGAATCACCCGCCATCCTTTACGCGCCAATTCCGGGATCGTCAGGCGCCCCACGCCGCGGCAGGTAAACAGGGTATCGTCAGATAACCTGAGTTTGCTAACCTCTGCATAATCATAAGCTTGAGAATGGCAAACGTGCGACTCCGCCGCCAGCGCCGGTAATGAAAACAGCCCCACCAACAACATTAATAGATTTCTCATGGCGACCTCCCAATCGCTTATTCCTGCCGACCGATTACGCAGAAGAAGGCAAACGTTAATACGGCGGTGACAGGCTGAAATTAATTATCTCTTGCACGACTAAAATTACAGGCTGACGCCAATGACTGACAAATGAAAAATATAAACCTTGGCGTTAGATGAATTCATCCGAATCGAGAGACATAAATAATGGCGCTTTTCACCGCACGAAATGGTCAAAAACCGGCCAATAATTAGCAAGAAAAGTAATTATTTATCTCACCGTTTATGTTACAAATGCCGCCCGCCGCTAAAACACCAAAAAAACCGTCAAAATGCGTGAAAACGCAGCGTTCTGCGCAAAACATCGGCATGGCGGCGCTGATGGGGCGGTCATACATAAAACAGGGATAACACATGGCAATGAAATTGCGCGTAGTGACTCAAGCGGTGGCGCTGGGTCTGGCGATCGGCAGCGCGTCGTTCGCCGCTCAGGCAGAAATCACTCTGCTGAAGCAAGATCCACAGGCCGGCGATCCGCTCAGCCGCCTGAACTTCACCGTTGGCGGCAGCATCCGTCCGCAGTTCAACAACATGACGGGCGACGGTGACAAGGGCTCGTATAAGCGTAACGGCTTCGATGGCGGCACCCGTTTCCGTTTCGCAGCGGACTACTACCTGTTCGACGATATCAGCTGGATCAGCTACTACGAGCTGGGTGTGAACATTCCGGCGCTGTTTGACTGGGATCACCACTATGCCGACGGCGCGAGAAACACCAGCCGCCGTATGCTGTATACCGGCCTGAAAAGCAACACCTGGGGCCAGATGACCTTCGGTCAGCAAAACAGCGTTTACTATGACGTGGTTGGCGCCAAGACCGATATCTGGGACTACGACATGCTGGCCCAGGCACCGGGCAACGGCATCAACGGCGACTACGACGGCTCTTACCGTTCACGCAAAATGCTGAAGTACAAGAACCGCTTCGGCGATGCGGACGTTTACGCCTCGTACCTGTTCAGCGACAGCGACTACCTGCCGGGCAATGGCCTGCGTTATAAGCGCAAAGGCGGCGGCTCACTGGGCGTGGATTACCACATTACACAGGATCTGACCTGGGGTACCGCCTGGAACTACACCCGCGCCGAAATGCGCAACCCGTCCACCAGCGGCAGCAAGAGTTATGACCAGAACATTTTCGGTACCGCCATCAGCTGGAAACCGGACAACTGGACGCTCACCTTCGGCGGCGGTTACTACAACGACTTCCTGACCACCAAGAAAGCCGACGTCAACAATTACTTCGCCGGCGATGCGTGGGGTATCGAATACCTGGCCGGTTATACCGTGCCGGTGGGCCAGTACGCGGTGAAATCGGTGATGCCGTACTTCATGGGCGACCGCCTGGAATACATCAGCGGCCGCAACTACCAGCGCATCGATAACGGCCTCGGGGTTACCGTACAGTTTGACTACGGTTTCCGCGTTGACGTAGAGCACGTGCTGACATCGAGCACCGACAACCTCGGCGATATGACCGTGGTCCGTCTGCGCTACGATTTCTGATTGCTCAGAACGTAAAAAAGGCCGCGCAAGCGGCCTTTTTCGTTGTTTGAAGCAGCGGTCAGAAGCCGCCGCGCGCCGAGCGCCCTACCGCTTCGCCCAGTTGCCATACCGCCATGGCGTAATGGGTGCTGTGGTTATAGCGGGTGATAGTGTAGAAGTTCGGCAGACCGTACCAATACTGGTAGCCGGTGCCGACGTCCAGCCGCAGCAGGCTGGCTTCCTGATTATCGCCGAGCGAACCCTGCGGGCTCAGGCCGGCTTCAGCCAGTGCGGCGACCGAGTAGCGGGTCTTGAAGCCGTTTTCCAACCCCGGCGCCTGGCCGTTGGCCTGAATGGCGACCGGCTCGCCCTTGGACCAGCCGTGCGCCTTGAAGTAATTGGCCACGCTGCCGATGGCATCGACCGGATCCCACAGGTTGATATGCCCATCGCCGTTGAAGTCAACCGCGTAGCTTTTGAAGGAAGAAGGCATGAACTGCCCATAGCCCATCGCGCCGGCGAAGGAGCCGCGCAGCTCGAGCGGATCGTCACCTTCGGTGCGCGACATCAGCAGGAAGGTTTCCAACTCACCGGCGAAGTAATCGGCGCGGCGCGGGTAGTTGAAGGCCAGCGTCGCCAGCGCGTCGATAATGCGGGTTTTACCCATTACGCGGCCCCAGCGGGTCTCCACGCCAATAATCCCCACGATGATCTCCGGCGGCACGCCGTACACCTGCCAGGCGCGCTGCAGCGCATCCTGATATTGATTCCAGAACACCACGCCGTTTTGCACGTTATCCGGGGTGATGAACTTGTTGCGGTAGCGCAGCCAGGAACCGTTCGGCCCGGTTGGCCCCTGAGTAGACGGCGTCGGCGCCTGTCTGTCCATCAGCCGCAGCACCGAGTCCAATCGCCGAGCCTGCGCCAGCACGTCGTGCAGCTGCTGCCGGTCAAACCCGTGTTCCTGCACCATCTTATCGATAAAGCGCGCGGTATTCGGGTTATTGGCGAAATCCCCTCCCAGCGGCGCGCCGCTGTGCGCCGGGCTCAGCAAAAAGCCGCCCTTTACCGGGGTGCTCTGCGGCGTAGCAGTGGTACTGGGTTTCGGCGTGCTGCTACAGGCAGCAAGCAAGGTAATCAGCGGTAAAAGCGCAACCAGGTGACGCATCGGATATCCATAGCCATGCAAGAGATAAGTGGGAGTTATGTTAATGCATTGTTCAACGCGAACAAACAGGATTATGCCGCCAATGACCGCGTCAGGTAGCCAAACGTGCCAAATTGTGACGTTTTGCTCGGTGAAAGGACGCCCTGTGCGGCCGCGTGGAATCTCAACCGCGACTAAATGAGAAAAATTATCACCTTGACGCCCCCGTTTACCCCGCTAGAATGCCCGGCTGCTTGCCATCCGGCCTCCGCCGGGCGGCCAATGATGACGACAACGGACTGTGATGGAATCTCTCGGACAACTCACCAAAGACCTTTACCGCGGGCGCATCTCGCGCAAACCCTTTGTTTTCTCGCTGGCGATCTTCGCCGTTGGCATCGTGCTGCTGTCGTTTCTGTCGACCTATCTGGATAAAAACCATTTTCGCGCCCATGCGCACGGCGACACCGAGGAATTCGTCTCGGTGCTGCTGTATCTGCTGTGCATCATGGTGTGGGCGCTGTTCTGTTTTGGCCTGGTGGCGTGGTTTATGGCCAAAACCGCGTTTCGCCTTAATGATATCGGCCTGCCCGGTTGGGTGCTGGCCGTCACATGCTACGTTTGCTCGGTGCTCAACAACTACTCCCCCGGCCCGGTGGCGCGCTGGCTGCCGCTGTTCAGTCTGGCCGTCATGATCTGCGCCCTACTGTTGCCGCCCGACGGGCTGCGTCGCAAGCCGCGTGAACATGCCGATTGAGCGCCATTCCGCTCAAGGCTATGGCTATCCGCCGGCCGCGCCGTCACAATAGCGCCTCATTCAGGTTTCAATCAGGGATTGCCATGTACAGCCACTACCCCGCCCATTACACCTTCGATAGCGACAGCGACGCCTGGCAGATCGGTTTCCACGACTTCCCCGAGTGGCAATCTGCCTGCTATAAACGCGAAGACATCGAGCTGGAAGCGCAGGAAAGCCTGCTGGCCGCCATCGCCGCCGCGATGGATGAAGGTCTGCCTCTGCCCGCCCCTTCTCCTGCGCAAACCGATGACTTGAAAGTACACCTGCCGGCGCTGGTGGCGCTGAAGATCGAACTGCACAATGCCATGCTACGCAAAAACACCGGCAAAGCGGCGCTGGCGCGCAAGCTGGGATTCAACGGCGGGCAAATGGAGCGGTTGCTGGATATCGGCTACGCCTCGAAGGTTGAAGCGCTGGAGCAGGCGTTGTATCTGCTGGGCTACGAAGTGCGCGTGACGATAAGCGAAGTTTGCCAATGAGTTAGCGCTAAGTTAGCGAAATATTCGTCAACAGGACTAAATTTTCCCCGTTTTGCGCCGATATGATGGCTACCTAATCACTTGTCGCAACAACGAAGGCTAAAAATGGAGTGGAGTCGCCGTCATATTTGGGCCGTTATTCTGCTGTCTTGTCTCGTTTTTTGGGTCATTTTGGCGACCGGCATCAACGCCGTCGCCTGAGCGCCCGCCGCTGCATTGTTTCATCCCCTATTTAACAGCCCGCCACGGCGGGCTAGTTCCTGTCGCCCGCCCATAAAAAGCGTTATAAAACAGCGCACCCTGTTCAAAAAATAGCCGAAAATTGTGATCAAAAACACAGTATTGAAATCAGACCAGTATTGAGAGTACATTAGCGCCGATCCTGTCGCGGTTCGGATTTTACCTCACGGAGCATGAGGCGCGACAACCGGACAGCCCGCGCTCGAGGACGTTGTTCTTTCGCTTGGAAGAATCCGCCCGACAAGCAGGCTGCCCATAAAATACTCAGCACAACAATCGGGATCATTGCTGGCGAGGACTCCAGACAGGAGTTGTTCAGTGAAATATTTTTTGATGGGCGTGTCATTCATGCTGGTTGCCTGGGTTGGCACCTTCATGTTGATGGTTGCCTGACGGTAGCCAGACCAGGAACACAGCCAAAGGGACGCGCAAGCGTCCCTTTGTCGTTTCTGTTAACGATCATTTGCCCGGCATCATGCGGCGCAAGGTGTCGTCCTTACGCAGGTAGTGATGAAACAGCGCCGCCAACGCATGTGCGCCAATGATAAAGTAGCCGATATTCGCCAGCGTCTCATGAACCGTTTTGACCAGCCTGCGCATCACCGGATCCGGCGTCACCCACTGCGGCATCGGCCAGCCCAGCAAAGACCACGATTTCCCGCCGTAGGCCAGGGTTAACATGCCCAGCAACGGCAACATCAGGAAGACCACGTACAGCAGCCAATGGAAGATCTTGGCGCCCACTTCCTGCCATTCCTCCAGCGGCGGCGTGGTCGGCGGCGCAGCGTGGAAAGCGCGCATGGCCAACCGAATCAGCATCAGGGCAAAAACCGATACCCCAAAATTAAAGTGCAGATTTTTGACCAGCGGCGCCCACGCCTCCGGCACTGAATCCTTCAGCAACATCGCCGCATAGGTGAGGATCACCATCAGCAAAGTCAGCCAATGTAAAACGATTTGCGATCGCGCGTAGCGGTTGCTCATACACTCTATCCAAAAAATAAAATTCAGCGTAGTTGAGCATAATGGGGAAATAATGAAGAAAACCTTGGGACGGAAAAAATAAGGCCGGGCGAACGCCCGGCCTGACAGGATTATTTGGCGCTGCCGGCTTTGCCCGGCTTCAGCAGCCCGTCCGCGCGGAACATCGCCTTGATGCCGCGCACCGCCTGGCGAATACGGTCCTGATTTTCGATCAGCGCGAAGCGCACATGGGTATCGCCATAGTCGCCGAAGCCGATGCCCGGCGAAACGCAAACCTTGGCTTCCGCCAACAGGCGTTTGGCGAACTCCAGCGAACCGAGATGGGCATAAGGTTCGGGAATTTTCGCCCAGACGTACATCGACGCCTTCGGGTTTTCCACCATCCAACCCGCCTCGTGCAGCCCTTTCACCAACACATTGCGGCGCTGCCGATACTGCTCGGCGATATCGCGCACGCACTGCTGATCGCCCTCCAGCGCGGCGATGGCCGCCACCTGCAGCGGCGTAAAGGTCCCGTAGTCGTGATAGCTCTTGATGCGCGCCAGCGCGCTGACCAATTCGGGATTGCCGACCATGAACCCGATGCGCCAGCCGGCCATATTGTAGCTTTTCGACAGGGTGAAGAACTCCACCGCGATGTCTTTTGCCCCCGGCACCTGCATGATCGACGGCGCTTTCCAGCCGTCATAGACGATATCGGCATAGGCCAGATCGTGGATCACCAGCACGTTGTACTGTTTGGCCAGCGCCACCACCCGCTCGAAGAAATCCAGCTCCACGCACTGCGCGGTCGGGTTGGACGGGAAGCCGAGGATCATCATTTTCGGGCGCGGAATGGTTTCCCGAATGGCGCGCTCCAGCTCACCGAAGAAATCCACACCGTCCACCAGCGGCACCGAGCGCACCTGGGCGCCGGCGATCACCGCGCCGTAAATGTGGATCGGGTAGCTGGGATTCGGCACCAGTACCGTATCGCCATGATCGAGGGTCGCCAGCATCAGGTGCGCCAGCCCCTCTTTCGAACCGATGGTGACGATGGCTTCGCTTTCCGGATCGATATCCACCTGATAACGATCGGCATACCAGCGCGAAATGGCGCGCCGCAGGCGCGGAATGCCGCGCGAGGTGGAATAACCGTGGGTGTCGTCGCGCTGGGCGACGGCGCACAGTTTTTCCACGATGTGCGGCGGCGTCGGGCCGTCGGGGTTCCCCATGCTGAAGTCGATAATATCCTCACCGCGACGGCGTGCGGCCATCTTCAGTTCGGCGGTGATGTTGAATACGTAAGGGGGAAGGCGTTCAATGCGCGTAAAACGGCGCTGTGGACTGTTATCAGCCATAGGGGATTCCTCGATAGACGTTAGCGCCCGGACCGTCCGAGCGACGCTGGCCAGCGAACTGACCGAATATCGAACATAGCGCAGCGCCGACGAGCTTGTCGATACCTGGCGCGATATTTTTATTTGCCGCCCTGAAACTCCGCCGCCAACAGCCCGAACAGCCAGTCATCGCACCACTGATCCGCCAGACGGTAGTTGTCGCGCAGCGTGCCTTCCAGCTGAAAACCGCACGACTCCAGCAGGCCACGCGAGGCGAGATTGCCCACGGTCACGGTGGCGGTCAATTTGTGAAAACCGCAGGCGTTCACCGCAAAATCCAGCACTGCCCGTAGCGACTCCTTGCCATAGCCCTTGCCCTGGCCGGAAGGCAAACTCCCGTATCCCACTTCCGCCTGCCGATACGGCGCCCAGTGCGGACGAAAGCCGGTAATGCCCACCGCCTCTCCGCTGTGCTTCTCACGCATCACCAGACACAACCACTGCTCGCCGTGTTTGTCCCAGGCCGGCAGCCGCTCTTCGAACCGAGCGCGGATCTCCGCTTCGCTGCGCGGATCGGAGATGTAACGGATCACCTCGGGATCTTGGTACAGGCGCAGAAACAGCGGCCAATCCTCGACGGTTATCGACAGTAAGTGCAGACGTTCAGTGACCAGCTTCATAAAATCTCCGAAAAACGAAAAAGAGGAACTTACGAATGAAAGATATCTCTTTATTTTCCCCGATTGGTTGCCGATAATCATTCACGTTAAAACCACAAAACCTTAACGTCTTGCCCGATTCCCTACAACTGCCCGCCGCCGTTATCCACGCGGCACCAGGAGAACACCATGGCCTCTTTAGTCATCGACGATATTCCGCAGACGATCGTTAACGTCAAGCGCCAGCTGCGCCAGGCATTGCCGAACTACCGCGACGTCTTTCTAGCGCTGGAAGAGAACATCCGCGGCCAGGTCGAACAGATCCGCCGCGAGCTGGCCGCCGGCCATAATCCGGTGCCGCAGATCGACGCAGAAGATATCCTGCAGCAGCGCGTCAGCGAGCAGCAAATAGCGCTGATCAAACAGCGCGGCGCCTGCGCCATTCGCGGCGTGTTCCCCCGCGCCAAGGCCGAAGGCTGGAACCGGGAAATCGGCGACTACCTTGAGCGCAACAACTTCGTCGAACGGTTGAAAAACGCCGCCGAAGACAACTATTTCGGCAAGTTGGCCGCCAGCAAGCCGCAGATTTACGGCATCTATTGGTCAAAACCGCAGGTTGAAGCGCGGCAGGATGCGCGCATGCATGCGGTGCAGGTGTTCCTCAACAGCCTGTGGGCCACCGAGAGCAACGGCAAACAGCATTTCGATCCGACCCGCGTCGCCACCTACGCCGATCGCACCCGCCGCCGCCCGCCGAACTCCTCGTCGCTGGGCCTGTCACCGCACGTCGACAGCGGCACCATTGAGCGCTGGCTGGACGAAAACTTCCGCTATGTATATCGCCACGTTTTCTCCGGCGACTGGCAGCAGTACGATCCCTTCGCCGCCGACGGCCGCACCGAGGTGCGCGAAATAGCCTCCCCGGCGGTCTGCTCGATGTTCCGCACCTTCCAGGGTTGGACGGCGCTGACGCCGCAGCGCACCAACGCCGGCACGCTGAACCTGGTGCCGATCGCCAACGCCATGGCCTATGTGTTGCTGCGCGCGCTGCAGGACGACGTCGCCGACGACGATCTGTGCGATGCGGCACCGGGCCGCGCGCTGTCGATCTCGGAAAAGTGGCATCCCCTTTTATTAAGTGGGATTTCCCCCATTCCCGATCTGGAGCCGGGCGACACGGTCTTTTGGCACTGCGATGTGATCCACGCGGTGGAGAACGAGCATAACGGCGAGTTCGACAGCAACGTGATGTACATCGCTGCCGCGCCGGGCTGCGAGAAAAACGACGCCTATCTGCAGCGCCAGCTGCCGAGCTTTATCGACGGCAGAACGCCGCCAGACTTCGCCCCTGACGACTTCGAGGTGGATTTCGACGGACGCGCCACCGTCGACCTGCTGACGCCACTGGGCAAAGCGCAGCTCGGCATGGGCTAATCCCCCGCCCGTGGCGCACGCCACGGGCCCCTTTCGCTGTGGTATACTGCCGCCATCCGTAAGCCGCAGCGAGAACCCGTCGTGCACCCTTTTTTTGAAATGCTGTTGGCGGTGTTTGATCGCGCCGCGCTGATGTTGATCTGTCTGTTTTTCCTGACCCGCACCCGGCTGTTCCGCCAACTGCTGCAAAAAGAAGACCATACGCCGCTCGAGCTCGGCATCGTCACGGCGATCTTCTCGCTGTTCGCGCTGTTCAGCACCTACTCCGGCATCAACGTCGAAGGATCGCTGGTTAACGTGCGCGTCATCGCCATCATGGCCGGCGGCATCCTGTTCGGCCCCTGGGTGGGGATCGTCACCGGCATCATCGCCGGCGTGCACCGTTATCTGATCGACATCGGCGGCATCACCTCGGTGCCTTGTCTTATCACCAGCATCATCGCCGGCATCAGCGCCGGTTACATCAACCTCAAGGTGAAAAAAGAGCAGCGCTGGCGTGCCGGCATCGTCGGCGGCATGCTGTGCGAATCCCTCACCATGCTGCTGATCGTGCTGTGGGCCAAGCCGACCGAGCTTGGGCTGGATATCGTGTCGCAGATCGCCCTGCCGATGATCCTCGGTACGGTGTGCATCGGCCTGATCGTGCTGCTGGTACAGAGCGTCGAGGATGAGAAAGAAGTGATCGCCGCGCGCCAGGCCAAACTGGCGCTGGATATCGCCCACAAGACGCTGCCCTATTTCCGCAACATCAACAGCGAATCGCTGGCCACCATCTGCGATATCATTCGCCAGGACATCCGCGCCGACGCGGTGGCGATCACCGATACCCACCAGGTGCTGGCCTACGTCGGCGTAGGGCGTGAAGCCTACCCGATCGGCCGCGAAGGGCTGAGCCGCGTCACCCGCGAAAGCATTCGCCACGGCAAAATCATCATCAAGAACAACCTGGAAAACCCGGCCGCGCCGCAGATCCATTCGCAGCTGGTGGTACCGCTGTGGGAAAAAGGCGAAGTGACCGGCGCGCTGAAAATCTACTACTGCCACGCCCACCAGATCACCAACACGCTGAAGGTGATGGCGGTCGGGCTGTCGCAGATCATCTCCACGCAGATGGAGGTTTCGCGCATCGAACACCTGCGCCAGATGGCGGATAAAGCCGAAATGCGCGCGCTGCAGAGCAAGATTAACCCGCACTTCCTGTTCAACGCGCTGAACGCCATCTCTTCCTCCATTCGCCTGAATCCGGACACCGCGCGCCAGCTGATCATCAACCTGTCGCGCTACCTGCGCTACAACCTGGAGCTGAACGATGAACTGATCGATATCCGCAAGGAGCTGCATCAGATCCAGGATTACATCGCCATCGAACAGGCGCGTTTCGGCGCCAAGCTGACGGTAATTTACGACATCGACGACGACGTCTCGGTGCGTATTCCGAGCCTGCTGATCC
Source organism: Serratia bockelmannii (assembly GCF_051803255.1). Classification (NCBI taxonomy): domain Bacteria; kingdom Pseudomonadati; phylum Pseudomonadota; class Gammaproteobacteria; order Enterobacterales; family Yersiniaceae; genus Serratia; species Serratia bockelmannii. The sequence goes on from NZ_CP196512.1 coordinate 3,706,115, forward strand.
AACCGCTGGTGGAGAACGCCATCGTGCACGGCATCCAACCCTGCAAGGGGAAAGGGGTGGTGGTGATCGCGGTGAAAGATCAGGGCGACCGGGTGAAGATTTCGGTGAAGGATACCGGCCACGGCATCAACCAGGACACCATCGACCGGGTGGCGCGCAACGAAATGCCGGGCCACAATATCGGCCTGCTCAACGTACACCACCGCGTGTCGCTGCTGTACGGTGAAGGGCTGCATATCCGCCGCCTGGAGCCGGGCACCGAAATCGCGTTCTACATCAGCAAAAACGGCGGCAAGCTGCATCAGGAGCCGAGCGCGCCGCCGGTCGGGGAGGCCTCATGAAAGCCATCATCGTGGAAGACGAATTCCTCGCGCAGGAAGAACTCAGCTACCTGATCAAGAAACACAGCAATATCGAGATCGTCGCCACCTTCGAGGACGGCCTCGACGTCCTCAAATACCTGCAAACCCACCAGGTCGACGCCATTTTCCTCGACATCAACATCCCGTCGCTGGACGGCGTGCTGCTGGCGCAAAACATCAGCAAGTTCGCGCATCGCCCGTCGATCGTGTTCATCACCGCCTATAAAGAGCACGCGGTGGAAGCGTTCGAGATCGAAGCGTTCGACTATATCCTCAAGCCCTATCACGAGGCGCGCATCGTCACCATGCTGCAAAAGCTGGAGGCGCTGCATCATCGCCCCGCCGGCGCGACGGAGCCGGCCAGCGCGCCGAGCCGCGGCAGCCACAGCATCAACCTGATCAAAGACGAGCGGATCATCGTTACCGACATCAACGACATCTATTACGCCGCCGCCGATGAAAAGGTGACGCGGGTCTATACCCGCCGGGAAGAGTTCGTGATGCCGATGAACATCACCGAGTTTTACGGCCGGCTCCCGGAAGAACATTTCTTCCGCTGCCATCGCTCTTACTGCGTTAACCTGGCGAAGATCCGCGAGATCGTCCCCTGGTTCAACAATACCTACATTCTGCGGCTGAGCGATCTCGAGTTTGAAGTGCCGGTCAGCCGCAGCAAGGTGAAAGAGTTCCGCAAGCTGATGCGCCTGTAAGCGCTTACCAGCGCGGGCCCGGACGGTAGTAATACCCCGGCGGCGGCGGTGGCGGCATGCGGTAATGCGGCCGATCTCGCCAGTCGCGCCGCGGTGGCCCGTAGTAAATCACCCGTGGCGGCGGGCCGTAATAGTACCCGCGCGGGCGTTCATACCGGTGATGATCGGCCCACCAACGCGGATCGCGCCAGCGATAGCCGTCCCAGTAGTGGCCGCGATTATCGCGATCGCCGATATGCAACGACAGGCCCGGCACGTTCACGCCGATGGACACGTCGGCCTGGCTCGCCAGCGGCAGCGCCAGCAGCGCGGCCAGTAACAACAGCGTTTTTTTCATTTCATGGACTCCTGCAGAGCGGACCTCGTCCGATCGCAGATAACATAGTCCCGCGCTCATCGCCGCTCTATAGGCGCAATGCCGATTTACGCCTTTCAGACGCATCCTTCACAATTTCACCACAATCGTTCACCGCCGATTAACAATAAATCGTTGATATCTTTGATGTAGATCACGTGTCACCCCCGGCATTTCACGCGCTTTTCGGCGCAAAAACGGCAACTCACGCCGCATAACATGCATTTCATTCCTTCCGTCGTGCAACTCATTCCCGATCCGCCGCCCGCCGGGGGTGCCGGCCATATAATAAGCCCATACCGCGGGAACACAGATTCACCCCGCAAATTTCAGCCAACGGCTCACGCCCGGCAACGCACACACAGGAAGGAGACCGGCCATGAACACCAAACCGGCAAATCGCAGCTTAATCGTTCTCGGCACCATCATCTGTCAGATGGGTCTGGGCACCATCTACACCTGGAGCCTGTTCAACCAGCCGCTGGTCGACAAGTTCCACTGGGGGCTGGCAGACGTCGCCACCACCTTCTCCATCACCAGCTTCTTCCTGGCCTTCGCCACGCTGTTCGCCGGCAAGCTGCAAGAACGCTTCGGCATCCGCAATCTGACGCTGTGTTCCGGCATCCTGGTCGGCCTGGGTCTCATCGCCAGCGCCCACGTCAGCTCGCTTGACATGATTTACCTGCTGGCCGGCGTGGTGGTGGGCTTTGCGGTCGGTATCGCCTACATCTCCACCCTGTCCAACCTGATTAAGTGGTTCCCCGCCAACAAAGGCCTGATTTCCGGCATCTCCGTCGGCGCCTTCGGCAGCGGTAGCCTGCTGTTCAAATACGTCAACGCCTCCCTGATCGCCGACGTCGGCGTTTCCGGTGCCTTCTTCTACTGGGGTGCCATCGTGATGGGCCTGATCGTCGTCGGCTCCCTGCTGCTGAAAGAGCCGGTGCTGGCGACCAACGCCGCACAGCCAGGCGCCAACGGTCTGGGTAACGACTACAGCGTGCGTCAGATGCTGGCCACCAAAGAAGCCTACCTGCTGTTCACCATCTTCTTCGCTGCCTGCATGAGCGGTCTGTATCTGATTGGCATCGTGAAAGACATGGGCGTTCAACTGGCCGGGATGGACTTGGCCACCGCCGCCAACACAGTGTCCGCCGTCGCCATCTTCAACACCGCCGGCCGCATCATCCTGGGTACGCTGTCCGATAAAGTGGGCCGCATGCGCGTCATCAGCTTCACCATGCTGGTTACCGTGCTGGCGATTGTCGCCCTGAGCTTCATGACTCTGAACCACACGCTGTTCTTCATCTGCGTCGGCGCGGTGGCCTTCTGCTTCGGCGGCAACATCACCGTGTTCCCGGCGATTGTCGGCGACTTCTTCGGCCTGAAAAACCACAGCAAGAACTACGGCATCATCTACCAGGGCTTCGGCCTGGGCGCGCTGGCCGGTTCGTTCGTCGCCAAATACTTCGGCGGCTTCCACGCCACCTTTATGGTGATTGGCGTCCTGTCCGCCGCTTCTCTGCTGATTACGCTGTTCATCAAAGCGCCGAAGGCGGTGGCAGCGGAAACGGTAGAAACCGCCCAAACGGCGGAGCTGGCCAAAGCCTGATACCCCACGAAAAAGACAAGGGGCGCAATCTGCGGATTGCGCCCCTTGTCTTTTTCGTGCCGCCGCGTTGCTTACAGCTGCATGCCCAGCGTCTGGCGCAGATGCGCGCCGGCCCCCAGCAGGCCCGGTTGGCCATGGGTTATCATGAACACCGGAATGTCTCGCACATAGTCGCGGAAGCGCCCCTTGTCTTCGAAAGCGGCGCGGAAGCCCGAGGCCTTGAAGAATTCCATAAAGCGCGGCACGATGCCGCCGGCGATGTACACGCCGCCAAAGGTGCCCAGATTCAGCGCCAGGTTGCCGCCGAAGCGCCCCATGATCACGCAAAACAGCGACAGCGCACGGCGGCAGTCGATGCAGCTGTCGGCCAGCGCCCGCTCGGTAATGTCCTTCGGCTCCAGTTTCCCCGGCAGGCGGTTGTCCGCCTTGACGATGGCGCGATACAGGTTGACCAGGCCCGGCCCGGACAGCACGCGCTCGGCGGAAACGTGCCCCACTTCACCGCGCAGCACCTCCAGAATAATGTCTTCTTCTTCGCTGTTCGGTGCGAAATCGACATGGCCGCCCTCGCCCGGCAGGCTGACCCAGCGGCGATCGACCTGCACCAGGTGGGCAACACCCAGCCCGGTGCCGGCGCCGTACACCGCGATCGGTTTGCCCGGCTGCGCATCGCCGCCGCCAAACTGCAGCACGTCGTCCGGCGAGAGCATCGGGATCGCCATCGAGACGGCGGTGAAATCGTTGATCACTTCCAGATGACTCAACCCCAGGTTGGCCTTCATTTCTTTGATAGAGAACGCCCAGCTGTGGTTGGTCATCGCGACCCAGTCTTCCGTCACCGGGCAGGCGATCGCGATACAGGCGTCCTGCACCTCGATATCGCACGCTTTCAGGTAGTGGCGGATCACCGCCTCCAGACTGTCGAACTCCAGGCCGGAATAGGTTTTCGCCTGGGTAATTTCACCCGTCGCAACAGTGCACAACGCCAGGCGGGCATTGGTGCCGCCAACATCACCCACGAGGGCATAGGTCATTGATTTCGTCTCCGCAAAATGAAAAATAAAAAGCTGCCCACACTGTAAAATCCTGCTGCGAAAACAACAATCACCCGCCTCGGATCTGCGCCCCAATAGCGATCCGGATCACAAAAAACGTTTCAGCTTGCCCGTGATGCCGCGATTTGAAACAAATTGCGGCAAAAAACGCGCCGCCGCGACTGTTAACCGTCATCGACGCCGGGCAATATCAATGCGTGCCTGCTCGCCGATAGTCTGGCAAGCTGTGGCCACTGCCCAACCACCCGCTCTCCCTGCCCTGCATGGAGGCATCGACAAGGGATTATCCATGCTGCATCCGCGCGCCAATGCCATGTTGGCCTTTGCTTTGCCTGCGCTGATTATCGGTTCCGCCTCCAGTCTGGTGCTGCTATTGATGATGAAAGTCGCCGCTACGCTGCAGCAATGGCTGTGGGTGACGCTGCCCGACGCGCTGAGCCTGGACGCCCAGGCACCCTGGTGGCCGCTCGGCATGCTGACGCTGACCGGCGTGGCGGTCGGCCTGATCGTGCGCTACATGCCGGGCCACGCCGGGCCGGATCCGGCGACGGAATCGCTGATCGGCATGCCGCTGCCGCTCTCCGCCCTGCCGGGGCTGGGATTGGCGCTGATCGTCGGCCTGGCCGGCGGCGTCAGCCTGGGGCCGGAAAACCCGATCACCGCCATCAATATCGCGCTGGTGGCGACGGCGGGGGCGCGCCTGCTGCCGAAGGTGCCGCGCATGGACTGGATCATCCTGGCGGCCGCGGGCACCATCGGCGCGATGTTCGGCACGCCGGTCGCCGCCGCACTGATCTTCTCGCAAACCCTGGCGGGCAATAACGAAACGCCGCTGTGGGATCGGCTGTTCGCCCCGCTGGTGGCCGCCGCCGCCGGCGCGGTCACCACCCAGATGTTCTTCGTACCCAATTTCGCCCTGCAGCTCGACGCCTACGACGTAACGCGACTGCCGGACATCTTCAGCGGCGCCATCGTGGCGCTGATCGCCATCGCGCTAGGCATGGTGGCGCTGTGGTGCTTCCCACACGTTCACCGCCTGTTCCATTCGATGAAGAATCCGGTGTTGATGTTAGGACTGGGGGGCTTTGTGCTGGGCCTGCTGGCGCTGGTGGGCGGAGAGATTACCCTGTTCAAAGGGCTGGATGAAATGAAGCGCCTCGCGGCAGACGGCAACTATTCGGTGCCGGCGCTGTTGACCGTTACCCTGACCAAGCTGGCGGCGCTGGTGATCGCCGCCGCCAGCGGCTTTCGCGGCGGGCGCATCTTCCCAGCGGTGTTCGTCGGGGTGGCGCTGGGGCTGATGCTGCACCAGCACGTTCCGGCGGTGCCGGCGGCGATCACCGTCTCCTGCGCCATTATGGGGCTGGTGCTGGTGGTCACGCGCGACGGCTGGCTCAGCCTGTTCATGGCCGTGGCGGTGGTGCCGGATCTGCACCTGCTGCCCGTCTTATGCATCGTGATGCTGCCCGCCTGGCTGACGCTGGCAGGCAAACCGCTGATGCTGGTGAACCGCCGGCAACCGCCGCACGACGATTAGTCCAGCGCGAACGCGGCGGCGGCGCGGGCGTGGATCGCGGTGGTGTCGAACACCGGCACCGACGCATCCCGCTCGCTCACCAGCAACCCTATCTCGGTGCAGCCGAAAATAATCCCCTGCGCGCCCTGTTGCTCCAGGTCGCTGATGATCCGGCGATACTCATCGCGCGAGGCATCGCGAATGTTACCGAGGCACAGCTCGTCATAGATGATGCGGTGCACGATGTCACGATCGGCGCTGACCGGCGTCACCACATCAATGCCGTGCAATTCCTGCAGGCGGCCGCGGTAGAAGGTCTGCTCCATGGTAAAACGCGTGCCCAGCAGCCCGACGCGGTGAATGTTTTTTTCCCGCACCTGCAGCGCCGTGGCGTCGGCGATGTGAATCAGCGGCAGGCCGCTGGCCTGCTCGACCGCCTCCGCCACCTTGTGCATGGTGTTGGTGCAGATCACGATGGCTTCGGCGCCGGCGGCGCGCAAAGCCACGGCGGCCTCGGCCAGCAGCCGGCCGGCACCATCCCAATCGCCCTGATGCTGCAAGCGTTCAATTTCCTGAAAATCGACGCTGTAGAGCACGATTTTGGCCGAATGCAGCCCGCCGAGGCGCGCCTTTACCTGCTCGTTGATGGTGCGGTAATACGGAATGGTGGATTCCCAACTCATGCCGCCCAGCAGACCCAACACTTTCATCCTTCGTTCCTCAGCATTTCCGACGATCCTCTGACCTTACCTGAGAATCGCCGGGCTGACGACGCCTTATTTGGCGCCGGAATTGATCGGCTGGCGCGCTTCGAACCAGCGCTGGCGCAGCGTGTCGTACAGCCAGTTATAGGCCATGGTGTACGGCAGGAAGAACAGGAAGAAACCGATTTCCAGCATAAACGCCTGCGCCCAGGAGATACTCAGCATCCAGGCGGCGATCGGCACGCCGATCAGGATAAAACCGGCTTCAAAGCCGACGGCGTGCAGCGCGCGCACCTTCAGGTTACGCACCACCCGGCTGGCCGGCCACAGGCGGTCGAACACCGTGTTGTAAACCATGTTCCACAGCATCGCGACGGTGGAGAGCATCACCGCCAACGCACCGACCTGCACCATTGAGCGGTTCAACAACCACGCGCCCAGCGGGGCGCAAACCATCACGGCGATGGCCTCGAAACCGACGGCGTGGACGATACGTTCAATGAGAGACTTGTTTTGCAGTTGCATACATCACCTTTTTTTCAACAGTTGTTGCGAAAGCCAGGTGATTATCATCGTTTTTTTGGGTAGATTAAAAATAGGTTCCATCGATAAAGTAGATACATATGCACTATTCACCGGAAGCGTTACAGGCGTTCGTGGAAGCCGCCGCCCTCGGCTCATTTTCCGCCGCCGCGCGCAAGCTGCGTAAAAGCCAATCCACCGTCAGCACCGCCATCGCCAATCTGGAGGCCGACCTGGCATTGACGCTGTTCGATCGCAGCGCGCGCCAGCCGGTGCTCACCGCCGCCGGCCGCAAAGTGCTGGGGCATGTACAGGCGATCCTCGCGGCCAGCGAACGGCTCGACGCCCTGAGCATTCAACTGGCGGGCGAGGTTGAACCGCGCCTGAGCATGGTGTTTTCCGATACCTACCAGCCCAAACATCACGATCGGTTGATGCAACTGTTCGAACAGCGCTACCCGGAAATTGAGCTGGAATGGATGATCGCCGAGGAAGGCGACGTTATCGATCTGCTGCAAAGCGGCCGCGCGCATTTGGGCATGGTGGAAGTGCAAAAAAGTTATCCGCCGGATATCGCCTTCTCCCGGCTGCCTGAGCAGACCGAAATGGGGCTGTTCGTCGCCCATCAGCATCCGCTGGCGCAGGTCGCCGCGCCGACGCCGGAGCAGTTGTCGAGCACCCGCCAGCTGATCCTGAATACCTACACCGGCGCCGAAGCGGCCAGACAGGGTGGCCTGGTCTGGTCGGCGCCCAGCTATCTGCTGTTGCTGGAGATGGCGGAACAAGGATTCGGTTGGGCGGTGTTGCCGCACTGGCTGGTGCAGCAATACGGCCACGGCAGGCTCACCCAGCTGCGGCCGCGCGGCTGGCCAAAACTGATTTCGGTGGATGCGGTATGGTCCAAACTGACCCCGCCGGGCCCGGCGGGGTTCTGGATGCTGGAGCGCCTGCTGGGCGATACCCTGCCTTAAGCGGCGGCGTTGCGTGCCTGAATGGCGCGTGAGACGGTATCGAGCAGTTCCGGCATGTCCATCTTCGGCAGCATCACTTCAATAAAGGCCAGCCGATCATCGTCCGCTACCTCGCGCAGCGCCTGGCGCAATCCGTCCGGATCGCTAACCCGCAACGCCTTCACCGGCCGCTCACCGGCCAGCGCCGGCGGCAACTGCGTCCAGTTCCAGTGCGCGATGTCGTTATAACTTTGCTCCGGCCCGTGGATCGCACGCTCGATCGTGTAGCCCTGATTATTCAGCACGAAGATCACCGGCTTAAGCCCGTCGCGCAGCATCGATCCCAATTCCTGTACGGTCAGCTGCGCGGCGCCGTCGCCGATCAGCAATACTGCCCGCCGCTGCGGTTCGGCGATCTGTACGCCAAACGTCGCCGGCAGGGTATAGCCTATCGATCCCCAGAGCGCCTGCACGATCAGGCGGCAGCCACGCGGCAACGTCAGCGCCGCCGCGCCGAAACAGGCGGTGCCCTGATCGGCCAGCACGATATCCCCGGGCCGCAGGAAATCCTGTATCTGCCGCCAGAAGGCGTGCTGAACCAGCCCTTCCCCATCGGCTTCCGGCAGCGTTGGGCGGACGATCGGCGGCAACGGCCAGCGTGACGCCAGAGACAGGCTCAGGCGGTGCAGCGCCTGCACCGCCTCGCGCATTGGAATGCGGCTAAAGCGCTGCCGCCCAACCCAGGCTTCGAACGGCTGAATATCGATGCATTTTTCCACCGGCAAATGATGCGTGAAACCGGCAGTGATGGTGTCGGTCAAACGCACGCCGACGTTGATCACCACATCGGCGTTTTCGATAAGCTGTTTCACCGCCGGATCGCTGGCGCCGCCGCAGTAAGTCCCGACAAATCCGGCTCGGTTCTCATCCAGCACGCCTTTGCCGAGCAGCAGCGTAGCATGCGGAATGTCGACCTCCTGCATCCACTCGTCCAGCGCCGCTTCGGCGCCGAAGCGATCGGCCAGGAAGTCCGCCAGCAGCGATACCCGCCGCGCCGACAGCAGCTTTTCGCGCGCTGCGGCGATAAATGCCTGCAATGCGCTGCGCGACAGTCTGGCCTGACGCAACATCAACGGCGCCGGTTTGGCCGACAGCGGCGCTTGTGCGACGTCGCTGGGCAACATCAGGTAAACCGGGCGATGTTCCAGCAAGGCGACGCCCATCAGGCGGTCTATCTCCACGGCGGCGTTATCGGCGGTCAGGTTAGCCTGTGCGACGGTCACCTCTTTGGCTATCCGGGCGAAGTGGGTAAAGTCGCCATCCCCCAATGAATGGTGCAGCAAATCACCGGCGCGCTGGGCTCGCTGCGCCGGCGTGCCGACCACGTGGATCACCGGCAGGTATTCGGCGTAGCTGCCGGCCACCCCGTTCAACGCGCTTAGCTCGCCGACGCCAAACGTGGTGAGCAGCGCGGCCGCCGGTTTGCAGCGCGCGTAGCCATCGGCGGCGTAGGCGGCGTTCAATTCGTTGGCGCAGCCTACCCAGGTGATTTGCGGATGAGCGAGAACATGATCAAGAAATTGCAGGTTGTAATCCCCCGGCACGCCGAAGAAATGACGGATGCCGATTTGGGCCAGACGATCGAGAAGATAATCGGCCACCGTATAGGTCTGAGTCATGATCATCACCTGTCTGCAGCTGGAGCGATTATCTTAATTATCGAAGATGCCGTTCAAATTTCGAACAAACGCTCCGGCATCGAACGGCAACCTGGCGTTACATGCCGGCGCTGTGATCGCTCCCCCGGCAGCGTGGTGTGGAAACGTATACACTCAAAGCACTTCACCTCTCGCCGACAAGGATAACTATGTCCTACCAAGCCTCCCCTACGCGTTATCAAGATATGGAATACCGGCGCTGTGGCCGCAGCGGGCTGAAGCTGCCCGCCGTCTCGCTCGGGCTGTGGCACAACTTCGGCGACGCCACGCTGTATGACAACGCCCGCGGCCTGATCCGCTGCGCCTTCGATCGCGGCATTACCCATTTCGATCTGGCCAATAACTACGGCCCGCCGCCCGGCGCCGCCGAGGAGAACTTTGGCCGCATTCTCAACGCCGATCTGCGGGCCTGGCGCGATGAGCTGATCGTCTCATCCAAAGCCGGTTACACCATGTGGCCCGGCCCCTACGGCGATTGGGGCTCGAAAAAGTACCTGGTCGCCAGCCTCGATCAGAGCCTGAAGCGCATGGGATTGGAGTATGTGGATATCTTTTACCACCACCGGCCGGATCCGGACACGCCGCTGGAAGAAACCATGGCGGCGCTGGATTTGTTGGTGCGCCAGGGCAAAGCGCTGTATGTCGGCCTGTCCAACTACCCGGCCGAGCGCGCGCGGCAGGCGTTCGACATTCTGCAGCGGCTCGGTACGCCGTGCGTGATCCACCAGCCCAAGTATTCGATGTTGGAACGCACGCCGGAGGCGGAATTGCTGGATACGCTGGCGGAGCATGGCGTCGGCTCGATCGCCTTCTCGCCGCTGGCGGGCGGCCTGCTGACCGACCGCTACCTGCACGGCGTCCCGCAAGATTCCCGCGCCGCCAGCGGCAGCCGCTTCCTGCAGCCGGAGCAGTTGACCGACGAGCGGCTGGACAAGGTGCGCCGCCTCGATGCGCTGGCGCGGCAACGCGGGCAGAAGCTGTCGCAGATGGCGCTGGCCTGGGTGCTGCGCGGCGATCGCGTTACCTCGGTGCTGATCGGCGCCAGTAAGAATGCGCAGATAGAAGACGCGGTGGGCATGCTGGCCAATCGTCACTTCAGTGAAGAAGAGCTCGCGCAGATCGAGAAAATCTTATTGTAATCGTTTACAAATTCCGCCGCTCAATCGAGCGGCGAGACTCCAGAAAAATCTCAAATCTTGGCCTCCCGCACCGTTTTCAGAGTGGCTCTCAGATTCAACCCTATGCGCTGGCGCTATGATGCCGATATTGCAGCAAAATAACGATAAGGCCGCTTTTTTAAACTGATGAACGCGCTTCATAAAGTGACAAACGGCCAAGCCGCGCAAGCGGGAAGGAGAAGCCATGTTTAAACCTCTGCTCTTGGCCGCCATCTTGGCGGCGACGGTACTGCCCGCCGCACAGCAAGCACACGCCGAAGGGATCAGCATCGATCTGATGCCGGGCGTTTCACTGCGCATCGGCGATCAGGACAATCGCGGCCGTTACTGGGACGGTTACGACTGGCGCGATCGCGACTGGTGGCAAGGCCATCAGGGGCGCTATCTCGGCGACCGCAGCCGTCGCGGTTACTACTGGGACGGCTATCGCTGGCGCGACCGCGACTACTGGCGCAAACACTATTACTATCATGAAGGACGCTATCGTAAATACGACAAGCATTACGATAAGCACCATTGGAAGAAAGAGAAAAAGCACCACCACGATCATGACCGCGATCGCTGGCGCCGCCACGGCGATGACGACCGCGATTAACGACGACGGGCCGGCGTAATGCCGGCCCGCGTTTTTTTTGCCTACAGCACGCTGCCGATCAGCAGGTAGCCGTTCAATCCCACCACCACCAGTACGATCAGCTTGCCCAGGTTTTGCACCAGCGGGCCGTTGACCATTTCCCCCATCAGCGCCCGATTACCGGTGAAAGCCAGCAGCGGCACCAGCGCCAGCGCAATGCCGAAGCTGAGCAGCACCTGACTCAGCACCAGAATGCGCGTGGCGTCCATTCCCAGCATGATAACGATAAACGACGGCAGCATGGTCACCGCGCGACGCAGCCACAGCGGGATATGGAAATGCACAAACCCCTGCATCACCACCTGCCCCGCCAGCGTGCCCACCACGGTAGAGGAGAGACCGGCGGCCACCAGGCTCAGGCCAAACACGGTGGCGGCGGCTTGCCCGAGCAGCGGTTGCAGCGTCAGATAGGCCACGTCGAGATCGGCGATACCGCTGTGGCCGCTGAAATGAAACGCGGCGGCGGCAGTGGCCATCATCGCCAGGTTGACGAAACCGGCGATGGTCATGGCGACGGCGACGTCGACTTTGGTGGCGGCATAGCGCTCCGCCTTATCGTGCTCACCGCCGACTTGGGTAAGCGACGAATGCAGATAGATCACGTGCGGCATGATGGTGGCGCCCAATACCCCGGCGGCCAGAAATACCGCGTCACCGTTGGGCAGATCGGGCAGCGCCATCCCCTTCAGCAGCGGCGAAAGCTGCGGCTGAGAGAATGCCAGCTCGACGATGTAAGCGGCGGCGACGAATAGCAGCAGGCCGCCAATCACCCGCTCCAGCGGCTTTTGCCCGCGTTTTTGCAGCATCAAAATTAAAAAGGTGGCGATGCCGGTCAGCACCGCGCCCTGCAACAGGGAAATCCCGAGCAGCAGCTTGAAGCCGATCGCCGCGCCGATAAACTCGGCCAGGTCGGTCGCCATGGCGATGATCTCCGCCTGCACCCAATAGGCCCACACCGCCGGCCGCGGAAAGCGATCGCGAATGTGCTCAGCCAGGTTTTTTCCGGTAGCGATGCCCAGCTTGGCAGACAACAGTTGGATCAGCATCGCCATCACGTTGGCCCAGACCACGACCCACAGCAGGCTGTAGCCGAACGAGGCGCCGGCCTGGATGTTGGTGGCGAAGTTACCGGGATCGATATAGCCGATAGCGGCGATGAAGGCGGGCCCCATCAGCGAGAGTTTGATTTTTCTGGCGGAGCGACCGGGGGTGGTTTCAACCACGCGACTGTTCAGCATATGTTGAACCCTTACTGAAATTACGTTTATCTCCACTCTATATAAATGATAATAATTATCAAGCGCATTTAGAGCGGTAAAACTTATCTCTGTAATAGCCAACATTAATGGTTTTATCGAAGGGTCCGACACCAAGCATGCCGATTTCCGTGCTTTTGGGATGGGATTTTAGCTGCAATACCCCTGAAAGACAGGTTAGCACAAGAATACGAATTTCCTATCTCTGCGTTAACATCTTGATTTTTTATGCTTTTGCGCAACACTTTAGGAGAATTCCCGCTATGATTTTCCATATTTGCAATAGAAGTCTCGTTTTTAAACGTAGCGTTACATAAAATGACAGCCGAAATTCAGCCTGCCTCAAATTTGGAGCAAACATGTCCCATATTGCGCACTTTGCGTTGGCGATAGTAGTGGTGGCGATCCTGGCCCTGTTGGTGTGCCGCGATCGTAAAAGCATCCGCATTCGCTATGTTATTCAATTACTGGTTATCGAAGTACTGCTGGCCTACTTTTTCCTGCATTCGGAAGCGGGTTTGGGCTTCGTAAAAGGATTCGCCGCGCTGTTTGACAAACTGCTCGGGTTTGCGGGACAAGGGACTGATTTCGTGTTCGGCGGCATGGGCGACAAAGGCCTGGCGTTCTTCTTCCTGAAGGTGCTGTGCCCGATCGTCTTCATTTCGGCGCTGATCGGTATTCTGCAGTACATCAAAGTGCTGCCTTTCATCATCCGCATTATCGGTACCGTGCTGTCGAAAGTGAACGGCATGGGCAAGCTGGAGTCGTTCAACGCCGTCAGCTCGCTGATCCTGGGCCAATCCGAAAACTTCATCGCCTACAAGGATATCCTGGGCAAGATGTCGGAAAAGCGCATGTACACCATGGCGGCAACCGCGATGTCTACGGTGTCCATGTCTATCGTCGGCGCCTACATGACCATGCTGGACGCCAAGTTCGTGGTGGCGGCACTGGTATTGAACATGTTCAGCACCTTTATCGTGCTGTCGCTGGTCAACCCGTACGACACCAATAAAGAAGAAGAGCTGCATCTGGGCAATCTGCACGAAGGCCAGAGCTTCTTCGAAATGCTGGGTGAATACATCCTGGCCGGCTTCAAAGTAGCGATTATCGTCGCCGCGATGCTGATTGGTTTCATCGCCCTGATCGCCGCGCTCAATGGCGTATTCAGCGCTATCTTCGGCCTGAGCTTCCAGGAAATCCTCGGTTACTTCTTCTATCCGTTCGCCTGGATCATGGGCATTCCTAAACACGAAGCCCTGCAGGTCGGCAGCATCATGGCCACCAAGCTGGTTTCCAACGAATTCGTGGCCATGATGGAGCTGCAGAAAGTCTCTGCCGAGCTGTCGCCGCGCAGCCTGGGGATCCTGTCGGTGTTCCTAGTGTCCTTCGCCAACTTCTCTTCCATCGGCATCGTGGCCGGTGCGATCAAGGGCCTGAACGAACACCAGGGCAACGTGGTGTCGCGCTTTGGTCTGAAGCTGGTGTACGGCTCTACGCTGGTCAGCATCCTGTCCGCTTCCATCGCGGGTCTGGTGCTGGGCTAAGCCTCGAACCGACGACGATAACAAGGCGCCTGCGGGCGCCTTTTTTATTGCTTGTGACCCGTCCTGAATAGCGTTGACACATTTTACTCACGCACAGAGGAAAATGTGATGAACCAGTATATTAAACGCACACAACGCGATTACTCTCTATCCTTTAAACTGGCTGTCGTCGAACAGGTCGAAAAAGGCGAGATGACATACCGCCAAGCGCAAGATCGCTACGGTATCCAAGGCAGCCAGACTGTCATGAACTGGCTGCGCAAATACGGTCAACTTGACTGGCGAACTTCTCCTTCCACCAGAACGTGCGGAGACAACATGCCCAAACTCCCCCTGACACCCGAACAGCGTATTAAAGAACTTGAGCAGCAACTGGCTGAATCTGAAGTCAAAGCCCAGTTCTTCGAAGCTGTCGTCAAAGTGATGAACACCGACTTTGGCGCCACGCTGACAAAAAAGCAGCTAACCGCCTTATCGCGCAAACACAAGTACCGGGACTCACAGTAACGCGGGCCTGCCGATGGATGGGCATCAGCCGACAAGCGTGGTATCAGTCCCTGCAGCGTGAAGCAGGCAAAGAGGAGCAGGCCCGGCATCTCGTCGAACAGGTGACGGCCATCCGCTTGCACCAACCCCGACTGGGGACACGTAAGCTGCATCACCTGTTGCGGCAACACCCCGAACCGGCGTTGCATGTGGGCCGTGACCGGTTGTTCAGTATCCTGCGCTGCGCGCGGTTACTGGTGATGCCTAAACGGGCATATCACAAGACGACGCACAGCCATCATCGTTTTTATCGCCATCCCAACCTGCTAAAAGCGGGAGACAATCAAGTAATAGCCAGCCGTCCGGAACAGGTATGGGTGGCGGATATCACCTACCTGCCGCTGAGAACGGGGACGGCGTATGTCAGCCTGGTAACGGATGCCTGGTCGAGAAAAATCGTGGGATATCACGTGCATGACAGTCTGCATACCCGGCATGTCGCCTGCGCGTTCAAAATGGCACTGGCCGGCAGACGCACGGCGTTGCCGTTGGTGCATCACTCGGACAGGGGTATCCAGTACTGCTCGCAGGAATATCAGGCGTTACATCAGCAGTATGGCGTCATCTGCTCGATGACGGACGGGTATGACTGTTATCAGAACGCGCTGGCGGAACGGATAAACGGGATACTCAAAACGGAATACCTGCTCGGCAGGCCAGAAGATATCGCGCAGGCAAGAAAGATGGTCAGGGAGTCGGTGAACCTCTACAACACGCGGCGGCCGCACTTGTCGCTGAAATACAAAACGCCCGATGAGGTTCATCGGGCGTTATCCGGTTGAAAAGTGTCAACCTATATCAGGACTAGTCATTGGCATTCGGCGAAGGATAAATGACGAAAAGCAAAAAGCCGACCCTAGGGTCGGCTTTTTAAATGGTGGTGGAGCTAGACGGGATCGAACCGTCGACCTCTTGCATGCCATGCAAGCGCTCTCCCAGCTGAGCTATAGCCCCACAAAAGTGGTACGCGTTGACCGGCGTTACGGTATTCCCCAACCTCTCTGAGAAGAAGGTTGGTGGAGCTAGACGGGATCGAACCGTCGACCTCTTGCATGCCATGCAAGCGCTCTCCCAGCTGAGCTATAGCCCCGTTCCACAATCACTTTGTGCTGTGAACGGGGCGCATAATATGAAACCCATTCAAAGCTGTCAACGGCTAAATTGAATTACTGAATCAAGCGTTGAAAAAGCCGCCAAATCAGCATGTTTGGCGCCAAAAAATCATCAGTTTGTGCAGAGTTCATCCATTTTGCGCGCTACATCTCAAAATAGCAAAAGACCCTGCATATCACGTTGATTTTTAATTAACGGAATGTTAGCGAAATGCGCTTGAGTCGGGCTCCCGAGCGGCATAGACTGCCCGCGCCATAAACTTTATTACTATAAACCGAGTCCGTCATGTCTTTGCATTCACCAAAAGAAATCGCCGCCCTCGCCGTTCAGGCCGGGGTAAACAAAAGCCGCGCCCCTCTCGCTAATCTGTTGATTCTGGGCTTTCTCGCCGGCGCCTTTATCGCCACCGGCTTCCTGCTGGATATTCACGTCATCGGCACCCTGCCGGCTGAATGGGGCTCTTTCGGCGCCCTATTGGGCGCCGCGGTCTTCCCTATCGGTTTGATCCTGACCATTCTGGCCGGCGGCGAACTGCTGACCGGCAACATGATGACCTTGCCGATGGCCTGGTTTGCCCGCGAAATCCCCGCCATCGCCGTGCTGCGCAACTGGTTTTGGGTCACTCTGGCCAACCTGGCCGGCAGCGTGGCCGTCGCGTACTTCTTCGGCCATTTGCTGGGCCTGACCGAAGGCGCGTTCTTGCATAAGACGCTGGCGATCGCGCAGGCCAAAGTGGATGCGGACTTCCTGCACGCCTTCATTTCCGGCGTCGGCTGCAACTGGCTGGTGTGCCTGGCGGTGTGGTTAGCCTTCGCCAGCAAAGATGTGCCGGGCAAAGTGATCGGCATGTGGTTCCCTGTCATGGCTTTTGTCGCCATCGGCTTCCAGCACGTGGTGGCGAATATGTTCATCATCCCGGCGGCCATCTTTGCCGGCGGCATGGGTTGGGAACAGTATCTGCCTAATTTCGTCGCGGTATTTCTCGGCAATGCGCTGGGCGGCGCCGGCTTTGTCGGGCTGATGTATTTCATCGCCTACCGTCCGGGTTTGCCGGCCGGCGAACAAGCCTGACAGCAAGCAATAAAAAAGCCCCGGGATCGCTCCACGGGGCTTTTTCATTTACGGCGTATCAGCCTAATCAGGCCTGGGCTTCACGCTCGGCGATGTAAGCCAGCGCCATATCGATACGCTGCAGCGAGCGCTTCTGGCCGATCGCATGCACGGTCACGTCCATGCCCGGCGACTGGCCGGCGCCGGTCACCGCGACGCGCAGCGGCATGCCGACTTTGCCCATGCCGACACCCAGCTCATCCGCCGTGCCCTGAATGGCGTCGTGCACATTTTCCGGCGTCCAGACGGTGATGGCGGCCAGCTTGGCACGCACCGCTTCCAGCGGCTGACGCGCGACCGGGCGCAGGTGCTTCTTGGCGGCGTCGGCGTCGAACTCGCTGAAGTCTTCGTAGAAGTAACGGCAAGACTCCGCCATCTCTTTCAGCGTCTTGCAACGCTCGCCCAGCAGCTTGACGAGGTCTTTCAATTCCGGACCGTTGCGGGTTTCAATGCCCAGTTGCTCAACGTGCCATGCCAGATGCACCGCCACTTCTTCCGCCGGCATATGGTTGATGTAGTGGTGGTTCAGCCACTGCAGCTTCTCGGTGTTGAAGGCGCTGGCGGATTTGTTGATCGCTTCCAGCGTGAAGAACTCTTTCATCTCATCGATGGAGAAGATCTCCTGATCGCCATGGGACCAACCCAGGCGCACCAGGTAGTTCAGCAGCGCCTGCGGCAGATAGCCGTCGTCGCGGTATTGCATAACACCCACGGCGCCGTGGCGCTTGGACAATTTTTTACCGTCGTCGCCGAGGATCATCGACACGTGCGCATATTCCGGCACCGGCGCACCCAGCGCTTTGAGAATGTTGATCTGGCGTGGGGTGTTGTTGATGTGGTCTTCACCGCGGATCACATGGGTGATTTCCATATCCCAGTCATCGACGACGACGCAGAAGTTATAGGTTGGCGAACCGTCGGTGCGGCGGATGATCAGATCGTCCAGCTCCTGGTTGCTGAATTCGATCGGGCCGCGAATTTTGTCGTCGAAGATCACCGACCCTTCCTGCGGATTGCGGAAACGCACCACGTGCGGCTCGTCGTCGGTGTGGCTGCACTGGCTGTCGCGGCAGTGGCCGTCGTAACGCGGCTTCTCGCCGTTTTCCATCTGCTTCTCGCGCAACGCTTCCAGACGTTCCTTGGAGCAATAGCATTTATAGGCCGTGCCCTGCTCCAGCATCTCGTCGATGACCGCGTTGTAGCGATCGAAACGCTTGGTCTGGAAATACGGGCCTTCATCCCAATCCAGGTTCAACCAGTTCATGCCATCCATAATTGCGTCGATCGCGTCCTGGGTCGAACGTTCCAGATCGGTATCTTCGATACGCAGAACGAACTCACCGCCCGCATGGCGGCTGAACAACCAGGAGTAAAGTGCGGTACGCGCGCCGCCGACGTGGAGATAGCCGGTCGGGCTCGGTGCAAAACGGGTTTTGATTTTCATTGGGTTCACTGCCTTATTACGCAACGCGTGTCGGCGATGGCCGACGATTGCTCGGAATTGAAAAAAGAGTGGACGACATTGTATCACCACGCGCTAATTCCTCAACGCCGACACGATATTGCGCCGGTCGATTTCGCGCGTTTTGCGGCGAGTTTCGCATAGCGTTGCGCAAAGAATCAGCGCTACTGGCGATAATTATCGCGCCCTGCCTAAATTTGCGGCGAACGATTGAAATCATTTTAAAAAGCGTTGACTCACTTTGAACTATCCCTATAATGCGACTCCAACAAGACGGGGCGATTAGCTCAGTTGGTAGAGCATCTCCTTTACACGGAGGGGGTCGGCGGTTCGAGCCCGTCATCGCCCACCATCTTGTTGAGAAAAATGAGAACGAATGA
Source organism: Serratia bockelmannii (assembly GCF_051803255.1). Classification (NCBI taxonomy): domain Bacteria; kingdom Pseudomonadati; phylum Pseudomonadota; class Gammaproteobacteria; order Enterobacterales; family Yersiniaceae; genus Serratia; species Serratia bockelmannii. The sequence goes on from NZ_CP196512.1 coordinate 3,724,842, forward strand.
GGGTGATTAGCTCAGTTGGTAGAGCATCTCCTTTACACGGAGGGGGTCGGCGGTTCGAGCCCGTCATCACCCACCATCATTCTCTCGTTTAGCAGTACCTGGAAGTCCTGAAGTGGGTGATTAGCTCAGTTGGTAGAGCATCTCCTTTACACGGAGGGGGTCGGCGGTTCGAGCCCGTCATCACCCACCACTTCTGCGGGTCGTTAGCTCAGTTGGTAGAGCAGTTGACTTTTAATCAATTGGTCGCAGGTTCGAATCCTGCACGACCCACCAATTCAGAAAAAAGCGCCTTTTGGCGCTTTTTTCGTTTCTGCGCCACCTGACTCTGCCTTTATCTTCTTACTGACATGGCCCACTGAGTCGTGCGGGTGAGATCCTGCGTTCAGGTTCGAGCATCGCGCAGCGATACGACAACGCGCAGCGTTGCCCGTAGGGTGAGGCCACAGGCCGAATCAATCCTGCACGACCCACCCATTCAGAGAAAAGCGCCTTTGGGCGCTTTTTTCGTTTCTGTCTCACCCACTTCCCTTTTCTTCGTATTCTTTCTTTATTCACCACGCGCTGAGATACGAATGGTTATCATTTTGCCGGCTTGAATGGTAAATTAGCGAGCATCCACCACGCAGCCAATCCGCCGCCGGATTGATACGCCTTAGTTCAAGGAAAGAAAGAGCCCGCTCATGACCCTATCCTTACGCCAGCTGTTCATTGCATTTATCGCCACCTCCAGCCTGTTGCTCAGCGGCTGCGGCCCGGACGACAAGAGCGACGAGCAAAAACCGTCCGCCCCTGCTGCCGACAGCAGTTGGCCGCGCACCATCGACAGCGCCAAAGGGAAATTCACGCTGGAAAAACCGCCGCTGCGCATCGTGTCCACCAGCGTCACCATCACCGGTACGCTGCTGGCGATCGACGCCCCGGTGGTCGCCAGCGCCGCCACCAGCCCAAATCCCCTGGTGGCCGATAAACAAGGCTTCTTTACCCAGTGGAGCGAAGTGGCCAAACAGCGCCACGTCGAACGGCTGTATCAGGTGGAGCCCAATGCCGAAGCCGTCGCCGCCGCCGCGCCGGATTTGATCGTCGTCGCCGCCACCGGCGGGGATTCAGCGCTGAAGCTGTACGATCAGCTGTCCGCCATTGCGCCGACGTTAGTACTCGATTATGGCGACAAAAGCTGGCAACAGCTGGCCAGCGAGCTCGGTGAGATCACCGGTCACGAAGCCGGCGCCAAACAGGCGGAAGATCGTTTCGAACAGCGTGTGGAGCAAGTGAAGCAGGCGATCACCCTGCCGCCACAGCCGACCACGCCGCTGGTGTATGCCGACAACGGCCGCGAGGCTATGCTGTGGACACCGGGCTCCGCCCAGGGCAAGCTGCTGACCCAGCTTGGCTTCCAATTGGCCACCCCGCCGGAAAGCGCCAAAGGCAACGCCAGCATGGGTAAACGCCATGACATCATCCAGATCTCCGGCGAAAAAATGGCCGAAGGCCTGAACGGCAAAACCCTGATCCTGTTCGCCACCAATGAGCGCAAAGTGCAAGAGGTGCTGACCAACCCGTTCCTTAAACATCTGGAGCCGGTGGAACAGCGGCACGTCTACGCCGTCGGCAACGACACCTTCCGCCTCGATTATTACAGTGCCACCAACATGCTGAACCAAATCGAACGGCTGTTCAAAAAGCCCTGAGCCACGCCGTCGGCAGGTCAGGCTCCTGCCGACGCTTTCAACAAGCGGGGCGACCGTTCACATTCAATCAATTGAAATATCAATAGTTATTAACATCGTCAACGCACCTTTGCCACCAACCGGCGGGTGCATGCGGGCGTAAACTCGTGCTACTATTAGCGCCCGCATGAACGCAAATAACAATGAGAATAAAAATCATACAGGAGTTACCGGTGTGAACGTACCCACTCCGACTGAGCGGACGCTTTCGTCCGCACCGCACGCAGCTTACGCCAGTGGCTTCAAACGCCTCGCCGGGTTCGGTATCGGTTTGGTGCTGTTGCTGCTGTGCATCATTGCCAGCCTGATGCTGGGTTCCAAGGCCATCCCCTTCCATACCGTCTGGCTCAGCCTGCAGGGCGCCGCGAGCGGTTCCGACAGCACCATCATTCTCAACGCCCGGGTGCCCCGTACGCTGGCGGGCATTTTAGCCGGCATGGCGCTCGGCGCCGCCGGCGCGCTGATTCAGGCGTTGACGCGCAATCCGCTGGCCGATCCCGGCGTGCTCGGCATCAACGCCGGCGCCAGCTTCGCCGTGGTCATCGGCATCATGTTTTTCGGCGCCGCCACCACTGAAAGCTATATGGCCTATGCCTTCGTCGGCGCTGCCCTCACCACCCTGCTGGTCTACCTGATCGGCACGCTGGCGGGTGGGCGCATCAACCCGGTGCGGCTGACGCTGGCCGGCGTGGCGATCGGCGCGGTACTGCTCGGCATCACCACCGGGCTGTCGCTGATCGATCCACAAACCTTTGACCAACTGCGCTTCTGGCAGGCCGGCACGCTGGATATCCGCACGCTGTCCACGCTGCCGGTCACCGCCCCCGCCATTTTGCTCGGCTGCCTGCTGACGCTGCTCATCGCCCGGCCGCTGAATACCATCGGTATGGGGGAAGATTTGGCTATCGCGCTCGGCGCGCGCGTAGTGCTGACTCAGATTGTCGCGGTGGTCGCCATCACGCTGCTGTGCGGCGCGGCGACCGCCACCGTCGGCCCAATCAGTTTCATCGGCCTGATGGTGCCGCATATCGCCCGCTGGTGGGTCGGCCCCGACCAGCGCTGGATCCTGCCCTACTCCATGCTGCTGGCGCCGATTTTACTGCTGTGCGCCGACGTGGTCGGCCGCTTGCTGGCGGCCGGTGAACTGCGGGTTTCCATCGTGGCGGCCTTCATCGGTGCGCCGGTGCTGATCTGGCTGGTGCGCCGCAAGAAAACACTGGGGGGTCTGTAATGAGTCTGCCCCACATGTTGCATATCGGCCGCCCGGACGGCGTCATCAACGGGCGCCTGCCGCTGCGCCTGCTGCTGGTCAATCTTTCGCTGCTGGCGTTGTGCCTGGCGATGGCCGTTGCCGCGCTGTGCTACGGCACACTGCAACTTTCGCTGGAACAGGTCTTTGCCGCGCTCAGCGGCGAGGCGCCGAAAAATCTGGTCACCGTGGTCACCCAATGGCGTTTGCCGCGTATTGCCATGGCGCTGTTGTTAGGCGGCGCGCTCGGCATGAGCGGCGCCATCTTCCAGTCGATTATCCGCAACCCGCTCGGCAGCCCGGACGTGATTGGCTTTAACATGGGGGCTTACACCGGCGCGCTGATCGCCATCACCCTGTTCAACGGCGGCTATTACTACATCGCCGGCGGCGCGCTGGCCGGCGGCATTCTCGCCGCGCTGGCCATCTACCTGCTGGCCTGGCGGCAAGGCATCGCCGGCTTCCGGCTGATCATCGTCGGCATCGCCATCAGCGCGGTCTTGGTCTCCACCAATACCTGGCTGATCATCACCGCTTCGCTGGAGCGCGCCATGGACGCCGCCATGTGGCAGGCCGGTTCGCTCAACGGCATGACCTGGCAGAAAGCCCAGCCCGCCACGGCGTTCATCCTGCTGGCGGCCGCGGCCGCGCTGCTGATGGGCAAACGGCTGCAGCTATTGGAAATGGGCGACGACACGGCGCGCGCGCTGGGCGTGAACGCCGAAGGCAGCCGGCTGTGGCTGATGCTGTTCGGCGTTACCCTCACCGCCGCCGTCACCGCCACCGCCGGGCCGATTTCCTTTATCGCGCTGGCGGCGCCGCAGATCGCCCGCCGCCTGGCCGGACAATCCTCGGTCACCCTGACGTCATCGGCGCTGATGGGCGCAGCGCTGCTGCTCAGCGCCGACGTGGTGTCCCAACATCTTTTCGCGCCGATCCAACTGCCGGTCGGGGTCGTGACCGTCTGCATCGGCGGCCTGTACCTGATTTGGCTGCTCATCCGTGAGGCCCGCAGATAATGAAGAGTGATAATGCCATGAGCCACCGCCTGCACGCCTCGCACCTGAAGCTGGGCTACGACAATAAAATCATCGCTGACGATTTGAGCGTGGCGATCCCCGATGGCGCCTTCACGGTGATCGTCGGGCCGAACGCCTGTGGCAAATCGACGCTGCTGCGCGCCCTGTGCCGCCTGCTGAAACCCAGCGCCGGCGAGGTGATGCTGGACGGCAAAAACATCAGCAGCTTCGCCACCAAAGCGCTGGCGCGCGAGCTTGGGCTGCTGCCGCAAACCTCGATCGCACCGGACAGCATTACCGTGGCGGACCTGGTGTCGCGCGGCCGCTATCCGCACCAGAGCCTGTTGAAACAGTGGACGCAGGCCGACAAACAGGCGGTGGAAGCCGCCATGGCGGCCACCAACGTCAGCCAGCTGGCGGATCGCAGCGTCGACGAGCTGTCCGGCGGACAGCGACAGCGCGTCTGGGTGGCGATGGCGTTGGCGCAGCAAACGCCGCTGCTGCTGCTGGATGAACCGACCACCTACCTCGACATCGCGCACCAAATAGAGTTGCTGGATCTGTTCCGCCAGCTCAACCGCGAGCGCGGCCAAACCCTTATCGCGGTGCTGCACGATCTCAACCACGCCTGCCGCTATGCCGATCACATCATCGCCATGCGCGACGGCAAGATCGTGGCTGAGGGGAAACCGGCGGAGATCATTACCGCCGAGCTGGTGGAACGGGTGTTCGGCATGCCATGCATGATCATCGACGATCCGCTGTCCCACACGCCGCTGGTGATCCCGCGCGGCCGCTACCACTGCGACGCGCCGCAGGCATGAAAAAGGCCGGGTTAACCCGGCCTGTGCCTTATTTCTCCAGCGACACCTGCTTGAAGATGTGTTTGCCGAACGGGTCTATTTCGTAGCCTTTCACTTCCTTGCGCACCGGTTCGAAGATGGTCGAGTGCGCGATCATCAGCGCCGGCATCTGATCGTGCATCATCACCTGCGCCTGCTGGTACATCGCCACCCGCTTGGCATGATCGTTCTCTTCACGCGCCTGCAGGATCAGCTGGTCGAACGGTTTGTAGCACCATTTCGCCGAGTTGGAGCCGCCGAGCGAAGCGCAGGTGAACAGCGGGCCGAAGAAGTTGTCTGGATCGCCGTTGGCGGTGGTCCAGCCCATCAGCGCGGTCTGGTGTTCGCCGTTTTTAATCCGCTGCAAATATTCGCCCCACTCGAAGGTGACGATTTTGGCGCGCACGCCGATTTTAGCCCAGTCGGCCTGGATCATCTCCGCCATACGCTTGGCGTTGGGGTTATAGGGCCGCTGCACCGGCATCGCCCATAGATCGATATCGAAGCCCTGCCCCAACCCGGCCTCCTGCAACAGCTGCTTCGCACGCTCCGGCGAATACGGGTAGTCTTCAAGCTGCGCGTTGCTGCCCCATTGGGTCGGCGGCAGCAGGTTCTTGGCCGGCTGGCCGGCGCCGTGGAACACCGCGTCGATGATCGCCGGCTTGTTGACCGCCAGCGCCAACGCCTGGCGCACCTTGACGTTATCCAACGGTTTCTTCTGGGTGTTGAACGCCAGGAAGCCGATATTCAAGCCGGATTTTTCCATTACCTGAAGGTTGCCGTCCTGCCGCATGCGCGCCAGATCCGCCGGATTAGGGAACGGCATCACCTGGCACTCGTTCTTTTGCAGCTTGGCGTAACGCACCGTCGCATCCGGCGTGATCGAAAACACCAGCCGATCGATCTTCGGCTTACCTTCCCAGTAGCGGTCGAACGCCTTGTAGAGGATTTTCGCGTCTTTCTGGTACTGCACCAGCTGGAACGGCCCGGTGCCGATCGGATCGTTGTCCACCCGCTGCGGCGTGCCGGCCTTCAGCATCGCGTCGGCATATTCCGCCGATAATAGGGTGGCGAAATACATGCCCAGATCGGCGACGAACGGCGCCTCGGCGCGGGAGAGCTCAAAGCGCACGGTGTGGTCATCCACCTTGACGATCCGGTCAATCAGCGTGCCGAACTCCATCGACTCGAAGTTGGTGTAGGCGCCGTTGGAGACCTTGTGATACGGGTTGTTGGCGTCCTTCTGGCGCATAAACGAGAAGATGACGTCATCGGCGTTGAAATCGCGGGTGGGCGTGAAATATTTATTGCTCTGGAATGCCACGCCCTTGCGCAGGTGGAAGGTATAGCGCTTGCCGTCTTCGCTCACTTCCCAGCTCTCCGCCAGGCTGGGTTGCAGCTCGACGGTGCCGGGTTTGAAATCCACCAGCCGGTTGTAGATCGCCGCCGAACTGGCGTCTACCGTGGTGCCGGAGGTGAACAGCTGCGGGTTGAAGCCTTCCGGCGAGCCTTCGGAACAGTAGACCAGCGTATTGGCCCGCGCGCCGCCGGCAATCGCCAACGCCAGCAGCCCGATCGTTATTGCTTTTCTTTTCATTGCGCTATCCCCAGTGGTGAAAAAACAGCCGAACGGATAGCAATAAATCATGCTGTTAGCGATGTAAAGGACAAATTCCGCGCATAAAAACGGGCAGGCGCGCAAGCGGCCTGCCCCGGTGAAACGGCGCGAGGATGATGAAATTAAATCATCTGGCTGAAGTTCATCTGCGCCATCAGCTTATAGTTATCGGCGTAGTCGACCGGAATGGCCACCACCACCGGCCCCTGGATCTCCATCGCCTTGCGCAGCATCGGCCGCAGATCTTCCACCGACTGCACGGCGAAACCGACCGCGCCGCAGGATTCCGCGTAGGCCTTGAAGTCTATCGGCCCGAACTCCACGCCGGATTTGCGCTGGTATTTGTTCACTTCCTGCATTTCCACCATGTTGTAAGCGTTATCGACCCAGATCACGTGCACGATGTTGTTTTTCAGCCGCACCGCGGTCTCCAGCTCCATGCTCGACTGCATGAAGCCACCGTCGCCGGAGATTGACACCACCTTGTCGCCGGGGCGCACCAGCGCCGCGCCAATGGCCCACGGCAGCGCTACCCCCATGGTTTGCTGGCCGTTGGAGATCAACAGCTGGCGAGCGCGGAAGCTGTAAAGATAGCGGGCGATCCAGATGTGGAAACTGCCCATGTCCACGCACAGCGTCACGTCGTCGCTGACGATGTCCTGCAGCTCCTTGACGATGCGCAGCGGGTGGATCGGCATGCCGCCGCGGCGAGCGGCGCGCTCCGCCAGTTCAGTGCGCTGGCGGCCGAGATCGGTGAGGATCAGCTCCACTTCCGGCGGCACGCAGACCGCCTCAGTGAACGCTTCGGTCATCATGTTCAGCGTAGCGCTGATGTTGCCCACCAGCTCGACGTCCGGCCGATAGCAGGTATCGATATCCGCCGGCAGCACGTCGATATGCACCAGCTTCAGCCGCCCGTGGCTGTTCCACATGCAGGGATCGTATTCGATCGGATCATAACCGACGCTCACCACCAGATCGGCCTTCTGCAGCAGCTGATCGGCCGGCTGGTTGTTAAACAGGCCGACGCGGCCGGCGAAACGGGCAAAGTGGTTGACGTCGATCACCCCCGCCGCCTGATAGGTGCCGACCACCGGCATATGGGTGCGGTACAGCAGATGGCGCACCGCCTCGCTGTTCTCCGGCCGGCTGGCCTGCAGGCCGAGCAGCAATACCGGGCATTTGGCCTGGCGGATCAGTTTCACCGCCGCCTGAATGTCGTCTGCCGCGGCGGCCCCCATGCGCGGCAAGCGGCAGCCCGCCAGTACCGGCGCGCTGACCGGTTCATTGACGATATCCATCGGCAGGCTGACGAACGATGCCCCCGGCCGGCCGAACTCGGCGCGGCGGAAGGCGTTGGCGATCACCTCGGAAATCGCCGAACCGGCATGCACTTCGGCGCAATACTTGGTGACCGGCCGGAACATGCTGACGGTATCCATGCTCTGGTGCGTCTGCTTCAGGCTGTCGGCGCGCTTCACCGCCCCGCCGAAGGCCACCACCGCGTCCCCTTCCGAGGTGGCGGTAGCCAGCCCGGTGATCAGGTTGGAGCTGCCCGGCCCGGAGGTGACCAGCGCCACCCCGGCCTTGCCGGTCAAGCGGCCGACCGCCGCCGCCATAAAGGCCGCGTTGGCCTCATGACGCACCACCACCGTTTCGATCGACGGCGCGTCCTCCAGCGAGTCGAACACCCGGTCGATCTTGGCGCCCGGAATACCGAAAACGTGTTTGACGCCCTGCGCTTCCAGGTTTTTCACCACCAAATCGGCGCCGCATTGCCAGTCATTGCCTGTTTTTTCCTGTGCCATGGTTCCACCTCCTAAGAAAACGATCGCCGGGGTTAGCCCTCGGCGGAACGAATCGCACGATCCAAATCCTCTGGGCAGAGGTTGGCGCGCAAGAAATCCGCATCATGCGGTAACTGAAGATTGAGACGCGTGATGACGCCGAACTGCAGACGGCCATGATCGAGCTGATAGTCCAGCACGTGGCCGCCGCCGCTGCGGTCGTCGGTAACGAAGTGTTCGTGATAGCCGGCCACGCCGATGCCCTGCATGTAATCCGGCGATCGGAAGCCGACCAGCGTGCCGCGCCGCTGATGGAACGAGAAGGTCGGCTGCTCTTCTATCGCTTCCAGCATCGGGCGATAAGGCCGTTCCTGACGCGGTACGGTGCGGGTTTCGACATGGCTGAACTCACCGTCCACCCGCACCGCGCAAAACAGGTTCGGCGAGGCGACCTGTTCGTCGATGCACTGGTGCAGCTGTGCCTTGGTGATCGGCCGGTCGAATTGCTGGCTGACGCTGGGCTGGAAAAAGGTGACGACGGCGAAGGGGGTTTTCTGTTGCAGGCCGGCCGGCCGGGCGCTGCCGTCGGCGCGCAGCTGGTGTATTTCCTGGTCGAAAGCGATCAGTTCACCGTCCAGATGATTGAAGGTGCCGAGGCCGAAGTTGCCGTGTTTGAGCAACTCGGCAATGGTGGTTTCGCCCTCATAGACCCCGTCGATGAGCGCGCTCATCAGCGAGATTTGATAGATTTCGCCCTCCCCGGCGTTGATCGACTGCCTGGCAAAACCCTGCGCCAAATGGCGCGCACAGGAACACCCGTGTTTTTCGTTCATGACTAACTCCTCCACCAGCGCGGGATCGCGGTTCCGCGCGTTCAAAAGACCCACCGACGGCGGGCCAAGATGCCTCTCAGGCGCGTTCATCAGTTGGAACGATTCAGCCTGAGGCGACAAAAAAACCGGCACGGCTGGCCGGCCGATATCCAGAGTCAACAGCATGATGAGTGAAAGTAAAGGCTCACTAATCATTAATGCTGGATCGGATATCAAATTGAACGGTTAATCTGGTGTTGGAGCGACTATCAACTCCGCAGGCGGCTCGCGCATCCTGGGAAAAATATCTGTTATTTAGTGCTAAGCGCCGCGAGGTTTATGCGTTTTCTCTCTATACGGCCGGGATAAGGCGGCGTTGAAGCCCGTCGTCAACCCGCAGCCAGAGTAGCCGCCGCGCCGCCGGCAGAGAAGCGGGTATTCATAAGAAACGCTTTTGCATATAATGCAAAAATGAATGACGCCCGCTATGTAGAACATCTGCCAATTTTTCTCGACGTGGCCCACCTGGGCAGCTTTTCCGCCGCCGCGCGCCAGCTGGGTATGGTGCCTTCTTCGCTGGTGCGCCATATCGATGCACTGGAAAGCGCGCTCGGTGCGACGCTGTTCGTGCGCTCCACCCGCGGCCTGTTGCTGACCGACGCCGGCGAGCTGCTGCTGACGCGCGCCACCGCGCTGATGACGGACATTACCGGTCTTCGCGCCGAGCTGAGCGCGCTGAACGAAACGCCGCAGGGCACGCTGCGCATCAGTTGTCTGCCGACCTTCGGCAAAACCTATGTGCTGCCGCTGCTGCCGACGCTGGCGGAACGCTACCCGCAGCTGTGGGTCGACCTCGATCTGACCGAACGCCTGACCGATCCGACGCAGGAACGGCTCGACGCCGCCATCCGCATTGGCGAGCAGAAGGACAGCGCGCTGTACGCCAGCCGCATCGCCACCCAACGCTGGGTAATGTGCGCCAGCCCCGCCTACGTCGCCCGCTATGGCCTGCCGGCCGATCTGGAAGCGCTGCCGCAGCATCGGCTGATCGCCCGCTACCACAAGCAGCAGCCGGCCTGCTGGGCGCAGATCCTCGACGCGGCGCTGATGAGCCGCTGCACCATGGCGCTGCGCTGCGACGACTTCACCGCGCAGCGTCAGGCCGCACTGCTCGGGCTCGGCATCGCCTTTCTGCCCAACTGGGTGGTGGGGCCGGACGTGCAGCACGGGCAACTGGTGCAGATGCTTGAAGATCCGCGCCATGAGCAGCAAGGCATCTATCTGCTGCGCCCGATGGCGAAGGTGTCCGCCCGGCTGGCTGCCTTCACTGCCCTGCTGCAGCAAACCATCGGTCAGCCGCCCAGCTGGGGGTAAAGCGGCGTCACTCGGCCATGCAGGGCCGGGTTGTCGCTCTCGTCCTTCAGCTCGATGCCGCTCAGCCGCCGCTGGAACGCCTGCTCCAGCAGCCAGGCCAGGCGGAACGCCGCCTGCGGGTAATCCAGCCCCTCGGGCCGTACGTTGGAAATACAGTTGCGCTCGGCGTCCGTTCTGCGCGCGCTCGGTCCCCAGGTCAAATAGATGCCCAGACTGTCCGGCGACGACAGCCCCGGCCGTTCGCCGATCAGCATCGCCACCGCCCGAGCCTGCAGGCATTCACCGATCTCATCCCCCAGCGCCACCCGCGCCTGATGCGCCAGCACCACCGGTGCCACGGTCAGCCCCAGCGTATCGAGATAGGGCCGCAGCGCTTGCAGCAACGGCAGCGCCTGGCGGTGCACCGCCTTGGAGGAGAGGCCGTCCGCCACCGCCAGCAGCAGATCGACGCGGCGCGGCGGTAAACCAAGCAGCAGGCTGCGGCTATCCGGCGCCAATCGCCGCCCCAGATCCGGACGGCGCAGGTAGGCGGCGCGGTCGCCAGCCTGGCTGTGCACCGCCAGCGTGGGCCAACCGGCATCGTGCAGATCCGCCGCCAGCCGCTCGCTGTCGAAAGGCTGATGCACCGCGTCGCGCGCCTGGGCATGGGCCAGGCCGAAGCGCAGCAGCTCGTCGGTCGGCAGACTGGCGCCGGTGCGCCCCAGCGCGATGCGCGCGTCGGTAAAGGCGCGCAGCACATCCCAACTGTTGACGTGAACCGGTTTGCTCATGTCCGTTCTCCCTGCAGCGCCAGCAACAGCGGGTGATTGGCGGCGGCGTCGCGCAGCCGCCCGCGTTCGTCGGTGATGTTCATCGCCGCCAGCCAGGCGGCGAACTCCGGCGCGTGCTTCAGCCCCAGCAGCTCTCGGATATAGAGCGCGTCGTGGAATGAGGTGCTTTGGTAGTTGAGCATGATGTCATCCGCGCCCGGCACGCCGATCAGGAACGTCAACCCGGCGGCGGCCAATAGCGTCAGCAGCGTGTCCATGTCGTCCTGATCGGCTTCGGCATGGTTGGTGTAGCAGACGTCGCAACCCAGCGGCAGGCCGAGCAGCTTGCCGCAGAAGTGGTCCTCCAGCCCGGCGCGGATAATTTGTTTGCCGTCATACAGGTATTCGGGGCCGATAAACCCCACCACGGTGTTGATCAGCAGCGGTGAGAAATGGCGCGCCACCGCATAGGCACGCGCCTCACAGGTCTGCTGATCGACGCCGTGATGCGCGTTAGCCGACAGGCAACTGCCCTGCCCGGTTTCGAAGTACATCACGTTATCGCCCAACGTGCCGCGCTTGAGGCTCAGCGCCGCCTGCTGCGCTTCCGCCAGCAGCGCCAGACTGATGCCGAAACCGCGATTGGCCGCTTCGGTACCGGCGATCGACTGAAACACCAGATCCACCGGCGCGCCGCGCTCCATCAGCCGCAGCGTGTTGGTCACATGGGTCAGCACGCAGGATTGGGTGGGAATGGCGAAGCGCTGGATCACGTCGTCCAGCATGTAGTTGAGCTTTTCCAGCAGCGGCAGGCTGTCGCTGGCTGGATTGATGCCAACCACCGCATCACCGCTGCCGTACAGCAGGCCGTCCAGCATGCTGGCGGCGATGCCCTGCAGGCTGTCGGTCGGGTGATTGGGCTGCAGCCGCACGCTGAGGTGGCCCAGCAGGCCAATCGTATTGCGAAAGCGCGTCACCACCCGGCACTTTTTCGCCACCAGGATCAGATCCTGATTGCGCATGATCTTGCTCACTGCCGCCGCCATCTCCGGCGTAATGCCGGTGGCCACCTGCGCCAGCATGGCGCTGTCCGCCTGCTCGCTCAGCAACCAGTCGCGAAAATCGCCGACCGTGAGGTGCGAGATGGGCTCAAAGGCGGCGGCGTCGTGGCTATCGATGATCAGGCGCGTCACCTCGTCCTGCTCGTACGGCACCAGCGTCTGCTGCAGGAATGCCTTGAGCGGCAAGTCCGCCAGCGCGATGCGCGCCGCCATGCGCTCTTCGGCGCTTTGCGCCGCCACCTCCGCCAGATAATCGCCGGAACGCGCCGGCGAAGCCTTCGCCATCAGCTGGCGCAGATCGCCAAAGCGATAGCCGCGTTGGCCCACCGTTGCCTGATACATAGCCCCCTCCCTTGCCCCGAGTGACGAGATAACAACCCTGCACCAAGTGTAGTCAGTGGGAAAAGAAAATTATTTTGCACGCGATCGCCGCCATCACGCTTCTCTCCATTTCACCCGCCGCCGCTTCGGGTTACAGTAGCCGCGAAAACAGGAGGGGTGATGGATCCGCAACGGCAAATTATCGACTGGCTGCAACAAGATAGCGCGCGCATGGCCGCCCTGCGCACCGTGCGCCGGCTCGGCCTGAATGACTGGTGCCTCGGCGCCGGCTTTGTGCGCAACCTGGTGTGGGATCGGCGCCACGGCTATGTGGAGCCCACGCCGCTCAACGATATCGACGTGATCCACTTCGATGCGCAGCGGGCGGACGCCGAACGCGATCGCATGCTGGAGGCGCGGCTGCAACAGTGGCTGCCGCAGCCGTGGTCGGTCAAGAATCAGGCGCGCATGCACCTGCGCGGCGGCCGGGCGCCCTACCGCAACAGCGAAGAGGCCATCAGCTTCTGGACTGAAGTGGAAACGGCGATCGGCGCGCGTCTGAACGCCGACGACAGCATCACGCTGGTCGCCCCTTTCGGGCTCGCGGCGCTGTTCGACGACACCATTACCTTCAACGTGAAAAATGGCGATCGCACAGCCTATGCCCAGCGTGTGCTCGACAAAGGCTGGCTGTTGCGCTGGCCGCGTCTGCGGCAGGTAAAGATTTAGCCGCCGCTGCCGATACCCTGATCAGCGATATACCGACTCAGGGAGAGCATCCATGTCGACCACCATCACCATGATCGTACCGATCAAAAATACCGTTCCCGGCGTCAGCAACGTCTTTAGCGCGCCGGGCCATCAGGGCGAATTGCTGATGGCCAAACCGGTCAACAACCAGCCGCAAGGCGGCAAGATGGAGAAAAACGAACGCGCCAACGGCAATGAAGAACCGGCTAACCTCAACGAAAGCCGCGCCTCGGTGCGCATCAAGGCGCTGAACCGGCAGATTCAGGCGCTGCAGCAAAAGCTGGTGGAACTGAAGGACTCCAGCGCCGACCCCAAAGAGATCGAAAAACAGAAACAGCTGATCGAAGCGCAGATCAAGATGTTGCAGGCCGAGATCGCGCGCATCCAGAAAGAAGAAATGGAAAAGCAGCAGCAGGAGCAGATGGCAAAAGCCGCAGCGCAAGCCGGCGACGGCGTAAACCGCCCAACGCCGCTCAACGCAGTGGACGTCTATATCTGACTCAATATTCCGCGCTTTCCTGCCGGCGCTGGTGCAGCAGCGTCGCCTGCTGACGCGCCACCTGCCAGATGGCCTCCGCCGCCGGCGTCAGCGAGCGGTTCTTGCGCCGCACCAGCATCAACGCGCGGTTAATTTCCGGCACCAGCCGCCGCACCCTAAGCCGTCCCCCTTCCGGCAACGGCAGCGCCAACGCCGGGAAAATGCTGATGCCAATCCCCTCCGCCACCATCGGGAACAGCGTCGCCGGATGGCCGATTTCCTGCACCACCTGCGCCTCCACGCCCTGCTGTCTCAGCGCACTGTCGATCAGCGGTCGGCTGCCCGACGCATAATCCTGCAACACCAGGCGGCAGCCGTTCAACGCCGACCAACGCACCGCCTGCTGCGCAGCGAACGGATGATCGTCGCGGCACAGCAACAGGAAAGGCTCGTGCAGCACCGCTTCGCACTCCAGATCCACCGCCTGTACCGGATCGACCACGATGCCGAAATCCACCTCGGCGTTGCGCACGCTGTGCAGCACCTGCTGCTGCGCCTGATCGCGCAGCATGATGCGGATCTCCGGGTATTCACGCTCGCCGGCGGCGATGCACTGCGGCATCAGATGGGCGGAAATGGTTTGGCTCGTCGCCACCCGTACCGTGCCGCTGCGCTGTACGCCAAAGCTGCGCGCATCCAGCAACGCGGCCTGCAGTTCATCCAGCAGCCGCTCGACCCGGTTGGCCAACCGCAGACCGGCGTCGGTCAACGCCACCTCACGCGTGGTGCGATCCAGCAGGCGCACGCCGACCTCCGCCTCCAGCTCTTTCACGCTGTGGCTGACCGCCGATTGCGTCAGGCCGATCGCCTCACCGGCGCGGCTGAAGCTGCCGTGGCGGGCGATGGCGACAAACACCCGCAGCTGTTTGAGTGAGTAATTCATGTGTTTTATTCATGGATGAATTAAATAAATCAATTTTATTATTATATGCCCGCGCGGGAGAATAGCCCCATCGATTTTCTACCCGAGCGCATCGCCATGAGATTCCTGCCCGATCGTTTTACCCTGACGCTGATCGCCACCGTGCTACTGGCGTCGTTCCTGCCGGCGCGCGGCGAGTTCGTCGGCTGGCTCAACGCCCTGACCATCGCCGCCATCGCCCTGCTGTTCTTCATGCACGGCGCCAAGCTGTCGCGCGAGGCCATCCTGGCCGGCAGCAATAACTGGCGGCTGCATCTGTGGGTGATGTTCAGCACCTTCATCATTTTTCCGGCGCTGGGGATGCTGTTCGCCTGGTGGGCGCCGATCGACGTCAGCCCCGAACTGTACGCCGGTTTCATCTACCTGTGCATTCTGCCCGCCACCGTGCAGTCGGCCATCGCCTTCACCTCGCTAGCGGGCGGCAACGTCGCGGCGGCAGTGTGCAGCGCTTCCGCCTCCAGCCTGCTCGGGATCTTCGTATCGCCGCTGCTGGTCGGCCTGTTGATGAACGTGCACGGCGATACCGGCGGCCTGCGGCAGGTCGGTTCGATCGTGCTGCAGCTGCTGGTGCCGTTTGTCGCCGGCCACCTGCTGCGACCGCTGATCGGCGGCTGGATCGAGCGCCATCGGCCGCTTATCGGTAAAACCGACCAGACCTCGATTCTGCTGGTAGTGTACGCCGCCTTCAGCGAGGCGGTGACGCACGGTATCTGGCATCAGGTGGGGATCGGTTCGCTGGCGTTTATCGTCGGCGGCAGCATCGTGCTGCTGGCGATCGTGCTGGTGGTGAACACTTACATGGCGCGTTGGCTGGGGTTCAGCAAAGCGGACGAGATCACCATCGTATTCTGCGGTTCGAAGAAGAGCCTGGCGAACGGCATTCCGATGGCCAATATCCTGTTCCCGGCGGCGACGGTGGGGATCATGGTGCTGCCGCTGATGGTGTTTCATCAGGTGCAGCTGATGACCTGCGCAGTGCTGGCCAAAAGATACCAGCGCAAGCAGCGAGCGCAACAGGCGGTGCCCAACGCCAACGCACAGGCGTCGCGCGGGTAAAAAAAGACGGGCCAAGGCCCGTCAGTTCAGCTTTTCTTCAGCGGCTTGACCAGGTGGTCAAGCCCTTCGATTTTAATCGCCAGCGTCATCTCCATCAGCATGCCGAGCTTGCCTTTGGGGAATTCGCCCTTGCGGGCGAACCACAGCAGGTACTCTTCGGGCAGATCGATCAGCACCCGCCCTTGGTACTTGCCGAACGGCATCACGGTATTGGCGATCTCCAGCAGGTGTTCTTTTTCCATCACTCACCCAGCAAGCGGATCATCTCCGCTTCGTCGATCACGGCGATACCCAGCTCCTGCGCCTTCGCCAGCTTGGAACCGGCCGCCTCACCGGCGATCACCAGATCGGTTTTCTTCGACACGCTGCCGCTGACCTTGGCGCCCAGCGCCGTCAGGCGATCTTTGGCCTCGTCGCGCGACAGCTGGCTCAGCGAGCCGGTCAGCACCACGGTTTTGCCGGCGAACGGGCTGTCTATCTCTTCCGCCGCCACCACCACCGGCGCCGGCCAGTGGATGCCGATCTCGGCGCCCACCAGCTCGTTGATCACCTGCTGATTGAGCGCTTCATCGAGGAAATTGCGGGTGTGTTTGGCCACCACTTCGCCGACGTCCGGCACCTCTTTCAGCGCCTCGATGTCAGCGGCGAACAACTTCTCGAGCGATCCGAAATGCGCCGCCAGGTTGGCGGCGGTCGCTTCGCCGACCTCGCGAATGCCGAGCGCATACAGGAAGCGGGCGAAGGTGGTCTGTTTGGATTTCTCCAGCGCATTGACCAGGTTCTGCGCCGATTTCGGCCCCATGCGATCCAGACCGGTCAGAATGCCGGCGGACAGCCGGAACAGATCGGCCGGGTTCTTCACGTACTCCTTGTCCACCAGTTGCTCGATGATCTTGTCGCCCATGCCTTCAACGTCCAGCGCGCGGCGGGAAACGAAATGCTTCAACGCCTCTTTGCGCTGCGCGCCGCAGATAAGACCGCCGGTGCAGCGCGCCACGGCTTCGCCTTCCACGCGCTCAACGTCGGAGCCGCACACCGGGCAGTGCAGCGGGAACACCACTTCGCGCGCATCCTGCGGCCGGCGGTCTTCCAGCACCCCCACCACCTGCGGGATCACGTCGCCGGCACGGCGCACGATCACCGTATCGCCGATGCGCAGCCCCAACCGCTCAATTTCATCGGCATTGTGCAAGGTGGCATTGCTGACGGTCACCCCGGCCACCAACACCGGCTCAAGGCGGGCCACCGGCGTAATCGCGCCGGTGCGGCCAACCTGAAACTCCACTTCGCGCACCACGGTGATCTGCTCCTGGGCCGGGAATTTGAACGCCGTCGCCCAACGCGGTGCTCGCGCCACAAAGCCCAGCGTTTCCTGCAGATCGATGTCGTCAATCTTGATCACCACGCCGTCGATGTCGAAACCGAGCTGTGCGCGGTCCTGCTCGACCTGACGATAAAACGCCAGCACTTCCTCGCTGCCGGTGCGGCGCTGGGCGCGATCGCTAACCGGCAGGCCCCAGGCCTTGAACTGCATCAGGCGCTCAAAGTGGCTGCGCGGCAGCTCGCCGCCCTCCAGCAGGCCTACGCCGTAGCAGAAGAAGGTCAGCGGGCGTTTAGCGGTAATGCGCGGATCGAGCTGGCGCAGCGAACCGGCGGCGGCGTTGCGCGGATTGGCAAACACCTTGCCGTCTTTGCGCCGCGCCTCTTCGTTCATCTGTTCAAAACCGGCCTGCGGCATGAACACTTCGCCGCGCACTTCCAGCCGGCGCGGGATGTTGTCGCCGGTCAGGCGCAGCGGGATGGCGCGAATAGTGCGCACGTTGGTGGTGATGTTCTCCCCGGTGGTGCCATCGCCGCGCGTCGCCGCGCGCACCAGTTCGCCGTCTTCATACAGCAGGCTGACCGCCAGGCCATCCAGCTTCAGTTCGCAGCAGAAGGTCAGCGGATCGCTGCTTTTGAGCCTGTCCTGCACGCGCTTGTAAAACGCCAGGAAGCTTTCTTCGTCGAACACGTTGTCCAGCGACAGCATCGGCACTTCGTGACGCACCTGGTCGAACGCCGCAAGCGGCGCCGCGCCCACGCGCTGGGTCGGCGAATCGGCGGTGATCAGCTCCGGATGCGCGCTCTCGAGCTCGCGCAGCTCACGCATCAGGCGGTCATATTCCGCATCCGGCACTTCCGGCGCATCCAGCACATGATACTGGTATTCATGATGGCGCAATGTGGCTCGTAGTTGATTGATTTGTTGGATTATCGATTCCATGGCTCACCATCAAAGATAAAAAACCCCCGGCTAGCGGGGGCTTTGTTGTTACGGATGTTCAGTGCGCGCGGCAACCCGGTCAGGCGTTGTTTTCCAACACTTCACGGATACGCGCTTTGTAGGTTTCCAGCTTCTGCGGCGTCATCATGCGGCGCTCGTCGTCCAGCACCACGCCGCCCACGTCGTCGGCGATGCGCTGCGCCGACTGCAGCATCAGCTTGAAGTTCTGATTGGCGTCGCCGTAAGACGGCACCATCATGAACATCGACACGCCCGGCGTGGAGAAATCGGACATCATGTCAGGATCGAACGACCCCGGCTTGACCATGTTCGCCAGGCTGAACAGTACCGGGCCGCTGCCGGCCGGGCTGATATGGCGGTGGAAGATGCCCATCTCGCCAAACTGGAAGCCCGCCTGCAACACGCTCTGCAGCAGCACTTCGCCGCCGATCACGCCGCCCTGATGGGCCGCGACGTGCAGCACCAGCACGGTCTCTTTCAGCTTAGCCTGAATTGGCGCAGCCGCAGGCTGCGGTGCAGGTTCCGGCGCAGGCTTCACTTCCGGCGCTTGCTGCACAGGAGCCGGTTCGGCGTGGAATGCCGGTTCTGCCCCCTGCGGCGCCTCATGTTCATGCGGCAGATCGTCGACGCGCGGCTCACGGCGCACGGCCGGTTGCGGTTGCTGCGGTTCGGCCTGTTCTTCGTCCGGCGCGTAGTTGTTCAGCAGGATATCATCATATTCCGGCCGCTGAGACAGCGGAGGCGGCGTCTGATGGGCAGCCGGCTGAACGGCGTGGGGCGCTGGCGCAGCCGCCGGAGCGGGCTTCGGCGCGGCCACGGGTTCTTCGCGTGCGGCATCGAAATGGCCGAATGACGGCTCGTCTTGCGGGTGAGCGGCGCGTACGCGCACCTCACCGA
Organism: Serratia bockelmannii; assembly: GCF_051803255.1. NCBI lineage: Bacteria > Pseudomonadati > Pseudomonadota > Gammaproteobacteria > Enterobacterales > Yersiniaceae > Serratia > Serratia bockelmannii. The sequence continues at coordinate 3,743,848 of NZ_CP196512.1, forward strand.
CGCCTTCTTCGAGATCGTCGATCGGAGTTTGTTCACGTTCCTTTTGGGAACGTTTGGCTGGGCGATCGCGGAAGAGCGCTGACCGTTCTTTGCGACTGGTCCACAGACCGTGCAATAACAGCGCTATTATGGCGATCGCGCCAACAACGATTAATATCAGACGCAAATCCTGCATCATTGCTATCTCTGTTGTTCCAATACATTGCCACCGCGGCAAACATTCACTCTTTAACTCTATTTGCCCGCGCACACAAGTGCAAGTCCGTGCTGAACTTTATGCCAATAAAGATGATTATACTGCCTTTTTCTGCTGGTTTTTCAGCCAACCCTACCCTAGCCAGTGGAAAATCATCCCTATATGATAATGATGCCTGTTCAGACAACGAGATAACTTAAGATATGTCCTATACGCAGCTCCCTTCCCGCTCGACCAGCGGCATTCACTATTTCGCCGAAGGCTGGCGCCTGATTTCGCGCCCGGGGATTAAACGCTATGTGGTCCTGCCGTTGCTGGTCAACGTGCTGCTGATGGGCTCCGCTTTCTGGTGGCTGTTCAGCCGGCTTGGCGATTGGATCCCGGCGATGATGAGCCACGTTCCCGACTGGCTGCAATGGTTGAGCTACCTGCTGTGGCCGCTGGCGGTCATTTCGGTGCTGCTGGTGTTCAGCTATCTATTCAGCACTATCACCAATCTGATCGCCGCGCCGTTCTGCGGCCTGCTGGCCGAGCAGCTCGAAGGCAGCCTGACCGGCAAACCGCTGCCGGACACCGGCCTGCTCGGCATCGCCAAAGATCTGCCGCGCATCATGGCGCGCGAATGGCGCAAGCTAATGTATTACCTGCCGCGCGCGCTGCTGCTGCTGGCGCTGTACTTCGTGCCCGGCATCGGCCAGACGGTGGCGCCGGTGCTGTGGTTCCTGTTCAGCGCCTGGATGCTGGCGATCCAGTATTGCGACTACCCGTTCGACAACCACAAGGTGAGCTTTGCCGACATGCGCCGCGCACTGCGCCAGCACAAAACCGACAATCTGCAGTTCGGCGCGCTGGTCAGCCTGTTCACCATGATCCCCATCCTCAACCTGGTGATCCTGCCGGTCGCCGTCTGCGGCGCCACCGCGATGTGGGTCGATCGCTACCGCTCGCAATTCGTTCGATAACCGCCGTTTTTTACCGCCGATAGCGCGGGAATTTTCGACAGGGCGCGCATTTCGCGCCCTTATCATTGTGCTTAAAACTTATTTCCTAATAACATATAGATATACCAATTCTTTACTTCCCTGCCGGTACTGTTAGCGTATGCTTTCGATGTTCCCCACATTTTCATAGAGTTAAAGGACGGGCTATGAGCAAGATATATGAAGACAACTCATTAACAATCGGCCATACGCCGCTGGTTCGTCTGAACCGTATCGGCAACGGACGCATTCTGGCCAAGGTTGAATCACGCAACCCGAGCTTCAGCGTCAAATGCCGCATCGGTGCCAATATGATTTGGGATGCGGAACAACGCGGCGTGCTGACCGCCGGCAAGGAACTGGTGGAGCCGACCAGCGGCAACACCGGCATCGCGCTGGCCTTCGTCGCCGCTGCGCGCGGTTACAAGCTGACGCTGACCATGCCGGAAACCATGAGCATCGAGCGCCGCAAGCTGCTCAAGGCGCTGGGCGCCAATCTGGTGCTGACCGAAGGGGCGAAAGGCATGAAAGGCGCCATCGCCAAAGCCGAAGAGATCGTCGCCACCGATCCGAACCGTTACCTGATCCTGCAGCAGTTCAGCAACCCGGCCAACCCGGCCATCCATGAAAAAACCACCGGCCCAGAAATCTGGGAAGACACCGATGGGGAAGTCGACGTGTTCATCTCCGGCGTCGGCACCGGCGGCACATTGACCGGCGTCAGCCGCTACATCAAGAACACCAAAGGCAAGGCCATCACCACCGTGGCGGTCGAGCCGACCGACTCGCCGGTCATCAGCCAGGCGCTGGCCGGTGAAGAGCTGAAACCGGGCCCGCACAAGATCCAGGGCATCGGCGCCGGCTTCATTCCGGGCAACCTCGATCTTGACCTGGTGGATCGCGTCGAGAAAGTCTCCAACGACGAAGCCATCAGCATGGCGCGTCGTCTGATGGACGAAGAAGGCATCCTGGCGGGCATCTCCTCCGGCGCAGCGGTCGCGGCGGCGGTGAAACTGGCCGAAGAACCGGCGTTCGCCGACAAGACTATCGTGGTCATCCTGCCCTCTTCCGGCGAACGTTATCTCAGCACCGCGCTGTTCGCCGATCTGTTCACCGAGCAGGAATTGCAGCAGTAATTCCGCAACTGCACAAATCGCTAAAAAAGCACCCTGCGGGGTGCTTTTTTGTGGACTGGATCAAACTTTATAGCAGTCCAAGATTGCTTTTGCCCGTCGCCTTTAGTATTTAACGTTGCATTATTTCGATGCGCAAAATTAATCACTCTCCGAGCACGGTCAAGGCTGAATCGATTTACTCATCTGTCGCCGACGCGGCGAATCGGGCATAATGGGGAGCGGATTGGAACGACGTCTAAAGCCGAGTTTTTTGATCTGAAGTGCCTAACGCGTCGTTTTCTGTTGCATCAACGTTCGCCCCTGTCCATAGTCAGGCGCTATAACCAGACAAGTTAAAGTCAGGCCCCTGGGCTAAACTTTAACTCCACAACATTAATCCAATAAGTTGGGGAAACATCAATGTTCCAGCAAGAAGTTACTATTACCGCTCCGAATGGTCTGCATACTCGCCCTGCCGCTCAGTTCGTTAAAGAAGCCAAAGGCTTCACGTCTGACATCACCGTGACCTCCAACGGCAAAAGCGCCAGCGCTAAAAGCCTGTTCAAACTGCAAACTCTGGGGCTGACTCAAGGGACCGTAGTGACCATCTCAGCTGAAGGTGAAGACGAGCAGAAAGCCGTTGAGCACTTGGTAAAACTGATGGCAGAGCTTGAGTAATCGGCCCGTCTTTTTAGTTAACACCAGTCAAGAGTAAGGTAGGGTTATGATTTCAGGCATTTTAGTATCACCGGGCATCGCTTTTGGTAAGGCTCTCTTGCTGAAAGAAGACGACATCGTCATCAACCGGAAAAAAATCTCTGCTGATCAAGTAGAGCAGGAAGTCTCGCGTTTTCTGGCCGGCCGCGCGAAAGCGTCCGAACAGCTGGAAGCGATCAAGACCAAAGCTGGCGAAACCTTCGGCGAAGAGAAGGAAGCTATCTTCGAAGGCCACATCATGTTGCTGGAAGACGAAGAGCTTGAGCAGGAAATCATAGCCCTAATCAAAGACGATCTGGCCTCCGCAGACGCCGCCGCCTACACCGTGATCGAAGGTCAGGCAAAAGCGTTGGAAGAGCTGGACGACGAATACCTGAAAGAACGCGCCGCCGACGTGCGCGACATCGGCAAACGCCTGCTGCAAAACATTCTGGGCATGCCGATCGTCGATCTGGGCTCCATTCAGGACGAAGTGATCCTGGTGGCCACCGATCTGACCCCGTCCGAGACCGCGCAGCTGAACCTGGACAAAGTGCTGGGCTTCATTACCGATCTCGGCGGCCGCACCTCCCACACCTCTATCATGGCGCGCTCCCTGGAGCTGCCGGCGATCGTCGGTACCAGCGACGTGACCAAGCAGGTGAAAAACGACGACTACCTGATTCTGGATGCGGTTAACAACAAAATTTACGTTAACCCGACCGCTGACGTTATCGATCAGCTGAAAGCCGCCCAGAACCAATACATCACCGAGAAAAACGATCTGGCCAAGCTGAAGGACCTGCCGGCGATTACGCTGGACGGCCATCAGGTTGAAGTCTGCGCCAACATCGGCACCGTGCGCGACGTCGCGGGTGCAGAGCGCAACGGCGCGGAAGGCGTCGGCCTGTATCGTACCGAATTCCTGTTCATGGACCGTGACTCGCTGCCGACCGAAGACGAGCAGTTCCAGGCTTATAAAGCCGTGGCGGAAGCCATGGGCTCGCAGGCCGTGATCGTCCGCACCATGGACATCGGCGGCGACAAAGACCTGCCGTACATGAACCTGCCGAAGGAAGAGAACCCGTTCCTCGGCTGGCGCGCCATCCGCATCGCGATGGACCGCCGTGAAATCCTGCACGCCCAGCTGCGCGCCATCCTGCGCGCCTCGGCGTTCGGCAAACTGCGCATCATGTTCCCGATGATCATCTCCGTGGAAGAAGTGCGCGATCTGAAAGGCGAAATCGAGACGCTGAAGGCGCAGCTGCGCGAAGAAGGCAAGGCGTTTGACGAGAGCATCGAGGTGGGCGTGATGGTGGAAACACCGGCTGCGGCGGTCATCGCTCACCACCTGGCGAAAGAAGTCGACTTCTTTAGTATTGGGACAAACGATCTAACCCAGTATACTCTGGCGGTAGATCGCGGCAACGAGCTGATTTCTCATCTCTATAACCCGATGTCCCCATCAGTACTTAGCCTGATCAAACAGGTTATTGATGCATCTCACGCAGAAGGCAAGTGGACCGGCATGTGCGGCGAACTGGCTGGCGATGAGCGTGCTACACTGTTGTTATTGGGCATGGGGCTGGATGAGTTCAGCATGAGTGCGATTTCAATCCCGCGCATCAAGAAAATTATTCGTAACACGAATTTCGAAGATGTGAAGGCGTTGGCAGCGCAGGCCTTGGCACAGCCAACGGCACAAGACCTGATGAATTGCGTCAATAAATTCATCGAAGAAAAAACGCTCTGCTAAACTTCCACGACACTGGAACGCCGCCCAATTTAATGCTTAGGAGAAGATCATGGGTTTGTTCGATAAACTGAAATCTCTGGTTTCTGATGACAAGAAAGACACGGGCACTATCGAGATCGTCGCTCCCCTTTCTGGCGAAATCGTCAATATCGAAGATGTGCCGGACGTAGTGTTCGCTGAAAAAATCGTTGGCGACGGTATCGCCATCAAACCGGCCGGTAACAAAATGGTTGCTCCGGTTGACGGCACCATCGGTAAGATTTTCGAAACCAACCATGCATTCTCTATCGAATCCGACAGCGGCATTGAGCTGTTCGTCCACTTCGGCATCGATACCGTAGAACTGAAAGGCGAAGGCTTCAAACGCATCGCCGAAGAAGGTCAGCGCGTCAAGAAAGGTGACGTGGTTATCGAGTTCAACCTGCCACTGCTGGAAGAGAAAGCCAAGTCTACCCTGACGCCGGTCGTTATCTCCAACATGGACGAGATCAAAGAGCTGGTCAAACTGTCCGGCAGCGTGACCGTTGGCGAAACCCCGATCATCCGCATCAAGAAGTAAGCGCGGATGAGCAAGAAAAACGGCGCCCTCGGCGCCGTTTTTTTATCCCCTTCGTCGTATCCCAATCTCACTACGTTATGACGACCAGCGCGGGATACGCAGGGTAATGACCAGCCCCTCTCTGTCGCCGTTGCGCGCCTCAACCTGGCCGCCGTGCGCCAATACCACCTTGCGGGTAATCGCCAGCCCCAAGCCGTAACCCTTGCCCGACTGCGCCGACTTCACACGCACGAACGGATCGAAGATGCTCGACAGCTTCGCCTCTTCGACCCCCGGCCCCTGATCGCTGACGGCGATCTGGAACTGGTTATCGACGCGCGACAGCGCCACCGTCACCCGCTGGCCGTGGCTGGAAAAGCGCAGCGCATTGCGCACGATGTTGTCCACCGCTCGCCGCATCAGCTCCGCATTGCCCTTGACGGTATACTCCACGTCCGACTCGGCCTGCAGCACGATATCCACGCCGGGCACCTGCGCCTCGTAGCGTGCATCACTCACCACCGCGTCCACCAGGCCGTACAGATCGAAGTACTCCTCGTCCGGCAGGCTACTGTGTTCGGTACGCGACAACGCCAGCAGCTCGCCGATCATTTTGTCCAGCCGCCCCGACTCGTGTTCGATACGTTTGAGCGAGGCTTCGACGTTACCGGCATTCTGCCGCGCCAGGCCAATCGCCAGCTGCAGGCGCGCCAGCGGTGAACGCAGCTCGTGCGAAACGTCATGAAGTAACTGCTCGCGGGCGCTAACCAGCAGTTCCAGCCGCTCGGCCATGGTGTCGAAATCGCGCGCCACGTCGGACAGCTCGTCATGGCGGCGTCGCATGTTCGGGAACAGCCGCACCGACAGATCGCCCTGCGCCACCCGATCCAGGCCGCCGCGCAGCTGACGCATCGGCCGGGTCAGATTCCAGGCCAGCACGGCGCTGAACAGCAAACCGCCCAGCCCGCCGACCCACAGCATCGGCGCAGGAATGTTGAAGAAGTGGGAACGCCGCTCCGGCCGATACTCTTCCCGCAGCCCGCGCACGTCATAGCTCAGCCAGTAACCTTGCCCTTCCCCGGTCTGCACCCAGGCGGAAATCGCTTTCGGCATACGACGCCCTTCAAACACCGGTTCTTCCGGCGCGGGCGGCGGCGGTTGGGTCATCGGCGTAACCGACAGCAGACGCCTGTCGTCCTCGGGCCAGTCGCGCATCAGGGCTTCCAGCGCCGGCATACCGCCGCTGCGCAACTGGGTGGCGGCGGAGGTCAGTTGCAGGCCAATGACCCGCCGCGCCATGGCGTTCTCCGGCGGCACATAACGATCGCCATAAAGAGAAAACGCCACCCACAGCGCCTGCGTCATGATGAGGAAGGTCAACCAAAAGCCGAGTAAAATTTTCCAGAACAGTCTTCCGCGCATATCAGGTTACCGGATGCGATAGCCGATGCTGCGCACCGTCTCGATGCTGAGCTTACTGCCGGCCAACGCGCTCAGCTTCTGGCGAATATTGCTGATGTGCACGTCCACGCTGCGGTCATAGGCCTCACGCGGGCGCCCCAGCCCCTTCTCGGACAGCTCGTCCTTCGACACCACGCGATCCGGCGCGCGCAGCAACAGCTCCAACAGATTGAATTCCGAAGCGGTCAGATCAAACGCCTTACCGCGCCATTCGCTGCTGCGGGTTGAAGGGTTCAGCGTCAGCTCGCCGAAGCTGATGGCGGCTTCGTCGTCCGCCTCTTGCGGCCGCTCTTCGAAACGGCGCAGCACCGCGCGCAGACGCGCCACCAATTCGCGCGGGTAGCACGGTTTGGGCATGTAATCGTCAGCGCCCATCTCCAGGCCAATCACCCGATCGATGTTGTCGCCTTTGGCGGTCAGCATGATGATCGGCAGCCGGCTCTTTTTACGCACATCGCGCAGCACGTCGATGCCGCTCATGTCCGGCAGCATGATGTCGAGGATCATCGCGGTATAGTCGCCCGACAGCGCGCCCTCTACCCCCGCCTTGCCCGTCAGCACTAGCGTGGCATCGAAGCCTTCGCCGGTCAGGTATTCGCTCAGCATGGTGCCAAGCTCCAGGTCATCGTCGACCAGTAAAATTTTCATGCCTTGCTCCTTCACCGATTTTCGTTATTTTCCCGCCAATTCCGCCGGCCCGCAGCCGGTTTTACTCAATCCTTACACATCGCTCTTTGCGTCTCGCCACCGTTATTGTGGCCGCTGCCGCGCAATTTCTCTACTTCAGTCATGGCATTGGCGCACGAGCAAGCGGCAGCTACCACGCAAGCGGGGCTGCCGTCTGTCGAAAGGAAAGGGGGAAAGATTCTCCCGACGGAACACACCGCCGGGAAGGAGCGATCAGTCGAACACGCCGGTAGAGAGGTAACGGTCGCCGCGATCGCAAACGATCGCCACCACGACGCTGCCAGGGTGGGCCGCCGCGATGCGCAAGGCGCCGGCTACCGCACCGCCGGAGCTGACGCCGCAGAAAATGCCTTCACGCTGCGCCAACTGGCGCATGGTCTGCTCGGCATCGCCCTGTTCGATATCCAACACCTGATCCACCAGCTCCGGGCGGAAAATCCCCGGCAGGTAAGCAGGCGACCAACGGCGAATGCCGGGGATGCTACTGCCCTCCGCCGGCTGCAGGCCGACGATCTGCACCTGCGGATTCTGGCTCTTCAGGTAACCGCCCACGCCGGTAATGGTGCCGGTGGTGCCCATGCTGGAAACGAAGTGCGTGATGCGCCCTTCGGTCTGGCGCCAGATCTCCGGGCCGGTGGTGGTGAAGTGGGCATAAGGATTGTCGAGATTGTTAAACTGATCCAGCACCTTGCCCTGCCCCTGGCGCTGCATCTCCAACGCCAGATCGCGCGCCCCTTCCATCCCCTGCTCACGGCTGACCAGGATCAGTTCCGCACCGTAGGCGCGCATCGCCGCCTGCCGTTCCAGGCTCATGTTCTCCGGCATCAGCAGCTTCAGCGTATAGCCTTTCAATGCAGCGATCATCGCCAGTGCAATGCCGGTGTTGCCGCTGGTAGCCTCGATCAGCACGTCGCCGGGCTTGATCTCCCCGCGCAGCTCCGCCTGCTGGATCATCGCCAACGCGGCGCGATCCTTCACCGATCCCGCCGGGTTATTGCCTTCCAGTTTGACCCATACTTCGCTGCCCGCCTGGGCGGCCAGCCGTTGCAGTTTTACCAGCGGGGTATTCCCGATGCATTGTTCGAGCGTTGTCACGATCTTTGCCTGTGTGTTGGTGTGCGTAAAGTAAAAAGGCAACCCTGGGGTTGCCTTGAAAAAAAGGGCTGTTAAAACCTATCAGGCGCTTTTGGCTAACGCAACAGGTTGCAGCAGTTGATCGCCGGCATACAGCCGCGCATTGAGGCTGCCGACGTAATAACGGCCGCCGCGCACCGGCGTGGCGTTGCCTTCCGGCAGCACTATGCTTATCGGTTCCTGATGCCAGCCGATCGGCTGCACCGTCAGCTGCCAGAAATGGCCGCGCGGGCTGACTTCCAGCACCTGAACCGGCAGCGGGCAACGTTCGCTGCTTTCGGTCGCCACTTCCATTTCCCACGGGCGCAGGAACAGATCGACGCTGCCCTGGTGCATCGGCTGGAACGACAGCGGCCACTGATGCGCACCGACGAACAGCTGGGAGCCGCGAATTTCGCCGTTCAGGCGGTTCACTTCCCCCATGAATTCCAGCACGAAGCGGCTGGCCGGCTCGCGCATAATCTCCTCCGGCGAGCCAACCTGTTCGATATTACCCTGGCTCATCACCACGATGCGGTCGGCCACTTCCATCGCTTCTTCCTGATCGTGGGTGACGAATACGCTGGTGAACTTCAGCTCTTCGTGCAGTTGGCGCAGCCAGCGACGCAGCTCTTTACGCACCTGCGCATCCAGCGCGCCAAACGGCTCGTCCAGCAGCAGAATTTGCGGTTCCACCGCCAGGGCGCGCGCCAGCGCCACGCGCTGTTTCTGGCCGCCGGACAGCTGCGACGGGTAGCGATTGGCCAAATGGCCAAGCTGCACCATGTCCAGCAACTGAGTGACTTTCTGTTTGATCGCCGCGGCGTTCGGCCGCTCGCGGCGTGGCAGCACGGTCAGGCCGAAGGCGATGTTGTCGAACACCGTCATGTGGCGGAACAGCGCATAGTGCTGAAACACGAAACCCACGCGCCTGTCGCGTGCATGCATGTGGCTGACGTCGGTGCCGTGGAAGCCCAGCTTGCCGCCGCTCTGGCTTTCCAGCCCGGCGATGATGCGCAGCAGCGTGGTCTTGCCGGAACCGGACGGCCCGAGCAGCGCCACCATCTCGCCGGAAGCAATATCGAGCGAGATATCGTTCAATACCTTGGTGCGACCGAAGTACTTGTTGATGCCGTTAATCTCAATGCTCATGATTTTCCTCCCGCTCGAGACGCGCGTTTTGACGTTCCAGACGCCACTGCAGCGCACTCTTCAAAAATAGGGTAACGATCGCCATCAGGGTCAACAGCGCGGCAGCGGTAAAGGAACCGACGGTGTTGTAATCCTGCTGCAACAGCTCGACCTGCAGCGGCAGACTGTAGGTTTCTCCGCGAATCGAACCGGACACCACCGACACCGCGCCGAACTCGCCGATGGCGCGTGCGTTGGTCAGCACCACGCCATACAGCAGCGCCCAGCGAATATTGGGCAGCGTCACGCGGCAGAACATCTGCCAGCCGGACGCCCCCAGCAGAATGGCGGCCTCGTCTTCCTGGCTGCCCTGGCTGAGCATCATCGGCACCAGCTCGCGCACCACGAAGGGACAGGTGACGAAAATAGTCACCAACACCATGCCCGGCCAGGAGAACATGATCTGGATGTTATGCGCATCCAGCCAGCCGCCCAGCAGGCCGTTGCTGCCGTAAAACAGCAGGTAAATCAGCCCCGCCACCACCGGTGAAACGGCGAACGGGATATCGATCAGCGTCAGCAGCAGCTGGCGGCCGGGGAAGGTGAAACGCGTCACCAGCCACGCCAGCAACGTGCCGAACACCAGGTTAAACGGCACGGTAATCAGCGCGATCAAGACCGTCAGCCAAATGGCGTGCAGCATGTCCGGATCGAGCAAGTTGCTCCACATCGAGCCGAATCCTTTGGAAAAGGCCTCGGCGAAAATCGACATCATCGGCACCACCAGCAGCAGCACCGAGAACAGCGTTCCGATGGCGATCAGCGTCCACTTGCCCCAGTTAACGCGTGGGCGCTCGGCGCCGTTGAAGGCGGAAACATCAGCCATCAGTGCCCTCCTACCAAACGTCTGCCGAAGCGGCTTTGCAATACGTTAATGCTGAACAGCAGCAGCAGCGACGCCGCCAGGATCACCGAGGCGATGGCGCTGGCCGCCGGGTAATCGAACTCCTGCAAACGCACAAAAATCATCAGCGAGGTCACTTCCGTCTTCCAGGCGATGTTGCCGGCGATGAAAATCACCGCGCCGAACTCGCCCAGGCTACGGGTAAAGGAGATGGCGGTGCCGGCCAGCAGTGCCGGCGCCACCTCGGGCAGCACCACGCGGCGAAAACTCTGCCAGCGCGTGGCGCCCAGCGTCTCGGCCGCCTCTTCGTATTCCGGCCCCAGCTCTTCCAGCACCGGCTGCACGGTGCGCACCACAAACGGCAGGCTGGTGAACGCCATCGCTACCGCGATCCCGAGCCAGGTAAAGGTAACCTTGATGTCGAAGTGCGCCAGCCACTGACCGTACCAGCCGGTGGTAGAAAACAGCCCCGCCAGCGTCAGGCCGGCCACCGCCGTCGGCAGCGCGAACGGCAGATCGATCAGGCCATCCAGCAGCGAACGGCCGGGAAAACGGTAGCGCGTCAGGATCCAGGCCATCAGCATGCCGAACACCGCATTGAACAGGCTGGCAACGCCGGCCGCCAGCAGCGTCACTTTATACGCCGCCACCACCTGCGGGTTGGCTATCACTTCCCAATATTGCGCCAGGCTCATCTGCGCCAGCTGCATCACCAACGCACTGAGCGGCAGCAGCAGGATCAAACAGGTATAAAACAGGCTGCTGCCGAGGCTGAGGCCAAATCCGGGCAGCACCCGCTTACTGGACGACAACGCCAACATTTACTTGCGCCCTGCCGCTAACAGCTGATCCAGCTCGCCGCCGGTGGCGAAATGGGTTTTCATCACCTGCGGCCAGCCGCCAAATTGATCTTCCACCCGGAACAGTTGGGTGTCCGGGAATTGCCCCTTGGCCGCCGCCATCGCTTTCTGGTCATACACGCGGTAGTAGAAGCTGGTGATCACCTGCTGCGCCGCCGGGCTGTAGAGATAGTTCAGATAGGCTTTGGCCGCCTGTTCGGTGCCGTTGCGCTCGACGTTTTTGTCGACCCAGGCCACCGGGAACTCCGCCAGAATATCGACCGGCGGCACGATCACTTCGTACTTGTCTTCACCGTATTGCTTGCGGATGTTGTTCACTTCGGACTCGAAGCTGATCAGCACGTCGCCCAAACCGCGCTCGACGAAGGTGGTGGTCGCGCCGCGGCCGCCGGTATCGAACACCAGCACGTTCTTCAGGAAACGGGTCATGAAGGCGCGAGTCTTGGCCGCATCATTGCCGTCGGCCTGGCTGGCGGCGCCCCAGGCGGCCAGATAGGTGTAACGGCCGTTGCCGGAGGTTTTCGGGTTCGGGAACACCAGTTTCACGTCGTCACGCACCAGATCGTTCCAGGTGTGGATGCCCTTCGGGTTGTCCTTGCGCACCAGAAACGCCATGGTGGAATAGAACGGCGAGCTGTTGTTCGGCAGGCGCGACTGCCAGTCCGCCGGGATCAGCTGCCCGCGATCGTGCAGGATCTGTACGTCGGTGACCTGGTTGTAAGTCACCACGTCAGCACGCAGGCCCTGCAGGATCGCCAGCGCCTGCTTCGACGAGCCGGCGTGCGATTGTTTGATGGTCAGCTTGTCGTTCGGATGCTGTTGATTCCACTGCTGTTCAAAGCCGGGATTCAGCGCGACGAACAATTCACGGGAAACGTCATAAGAGCTGTTCAGCAATTCCGCCGCCGACGCAGCACCGCTCGCCAACAGCGCAGCCGCCAGCCAACCTTTCAGCACGAGATTTTTAACCCGGTTTTGTTTCATTCTGCACCTTATCACTGAGTCATTCCTTCAGGCTTTCGCCTTATTGACGACCAGTGTATTTATAACTCGGTGCGGAGCTGTAACGCTTTTATATACCGTTTGGTGATTTACAAGCATCAAACGCTATAAGGCAGGGAATGCGAGGCGTTTTCGGGACGGAAAAACGGGCCGAAGCCGGGCGCACCGGCTTCGGCAACGGCGTCAAAGTGACAGCAGGCGCGTTAGCGATGGCGCAAAGTAGTAGCTGCCGGTGACCGCACGGCTGAAACGCAGCATCGCGTCGCGTTTGCCGTCCAGATCGCCGAACATGCTTAGCAGCTGCTGCTCGATATTGTGCAGGCGCGCGCAATAGGCAATGAAGAACAGGCCGTGCTTGCCGCTGGCGGTGCCGTAAGGCAAGCTCTGGCGCAGAATTTTCAGGCCGTTGCCATTCTCTTTCAGATCGACGCGGCTGACATGGGAGGTATCCGGGCGCTGATCCGCAGGCAGTTCTTCGCTGTCGTGCTTGGTGCGGCCGATGATCTGCTCCTGCTGCTCGGTGGTAAAGCGCTGCCACTGGCGCAGGTTGTGCTCGTAACGTTGCACCAGCACGTAGCTGCCGCCTGCGTCCTCTTCGCCTTCGGCGATCGTCGCCACTGCCGGGCGCTGATCGCCCTGCGGGTTTTCGGTGCCGTCGATGAAGCCGCTCAGATCGCGCTCTTCCACCCAACGGAAACCGTGGGTTTCTTCTTCAATTTTGATGACGTTGCCGAACGCTGCCAGCGCGGCCTGCGCCAGCGTGAAGTTGACGTCGTGACGCAGCGACTGGATGTGGATCAGCATATCGCGTTGGGTGGCCGGCGCCAGCCCTTTGCCGAGCGGCGTGAACGGCTTCAGCTCTTTCGCCCCCTGGCCGCTGGAGAGATCGTGCCAAACGTCGTAGCCGAAAGCGATCACCGCGCCAAGGCGCGCATCGGGGAACTGCTGCTGCAGCTCGCTCAGCGTCTGACAAAACTGCTTGCAGCCCTGGCGCAAGTCGGCGAATTCGCCCTGTACGCTGGCTTCCATAAAAATGGCGAAACGGCAGTGCTCCAGCAAAATGCCGCTCTGAACCTGTGTCATGTTGTTATCCTCGATACCAGAATCCGGCAACAGGTAAGGTATGGCGGTTGACGCGCGGGTTCCCTGTTACAAACGCGCGCTATCATACCGCAAGCACGGGCGATTGCCTTGCAGCAGCGCAAAGAAAATAGGGGTAATGGCTTGAAAAGGCAGGCGCCGTGAACCGGCGCCCGTTGAACGCATTACTGCTGCGGCTTGGCGTGCCAGATGATTTTGCTGACCGTCCAACTTTTCAGGGTGTCGTCCGGCGGAATGATATCCTGCGCCCCGGCCCAGTTGCCGCTGAAGATGTAGGTGACGTACTTGCTCTGCTCCGCCACGCACTCCACTTTACCGGCGTCTTCGCCGCTGCCCGGTTTACAGGAGCCGAACGCCTTGCTGTACATATCGCCGAACGGTGTGCCGAGCTTGTTGCCCCACTCCGTCGCCACTTTCGGATCCAGCACGTCCACCCGCTGCAGGCGCCCCTTCGGTTCGCCGGTGATCACCAGCTTCACCTCGTCGCCGGACAGCGCCTGGTAGTAAGAGACGATCTGGCCGTTGTTGGTCGCCATGCCGCCGCGCAGACGGTAGTTGCCGTCCAGCCCGTCGTTGATGGCGCTTTCCGACATCGGCGTGCCGGCGTTGAGCTTGCCGACGCCCTTGGCGCCGACCTCCAGGCTGCTGCCGAACCAGTTGAACGGCGACAGGCTGGACCAGGAGAAATTGGACATGCTCGAACAGCCGGTCAATAACAGCGGAAGCCCTAACAGCAGGGGGCGAATATTCATCTCTAGCTCCTTAAACATCAATGGCACGGGGCGGTAACCCGCCCCTGCCGCACTCGGCGTTTTGCTGCGTGCCAGCCTCTCACAACGGCCCGCACTACGCCAACGGTTGCCAGCTTGGAGTGCGGAAAATGCGAAAAGTGCCGCACTTCTCGGCAATTAGTCGGCGTGCTCCGCCGGCGCGAAACAGGCTTTCAGACGCGCATTCAACAGCAGATAGCTCAGCGCGAGCGCATCGAGCAGCGCCAGCGTCAGTTCCAGCCCCGGCGCATCGCCGTCCTGGCGCCACAGGCTGAACAACGCGCCGCAGAGCGACGCCAGCACGGAGATAACCAGCCCCCAGCGCCAGCCGCGCCACAGCCGCGGCCATTGATGGCGACGGCCGCTCAGCAAAAACGCCAGCGCTGCCGGCAAGCCGAGCAACATGCCATACCAAAAGCGTTGGGTATCCGGATAAAACAGCGCCAGCAAGCTTTCGCCCTGTTCACGCGAAACGCCGGCCATCACGAACAGCAGCCAGGTGCGCGCCTGCAGAATCAGCACGGCCCAAAATCCCAGCGGCAGTCGCAGCGCGCCGTGCTGGTCGTAATCGTCCGGGGAAAACCGGGGTGAGAATGGCTTCAACGATCGTTCCTTGCCAACAGAATAAAGACTATGGCTACAGATGGGCGCCGGCGATGGGAATTTCAATATGTCGGCTTAAGAAGCTCTTAAGATCGGCGTGTTTTAATGCTTATCACTAAGCAAGCAACCCGATATCAGCGGGATGTGATTTTCGATAACAATAAGGAAGCGCAACATGAAAAAACTGACTCTGGCCGCTCTGATCGCGCTGTGCAGCGCACCGGTACTGGCGCAACAAGGCGGGTTCCTCGATCCGGCCGCGCCGCAGGCCCAAACGCAAACCACCGCACAAGGTGGTTTCGCCGGCCCCAGCGCAGCGCTGACCACCGTGGACAAGGTGAAATCGCTGAGCGACGACACCTGGGTGATGCTGCAGGGCAACATCGAGCAGCGCATCGGCGACGAAACCTATACTTTCCGCGACGCCACCGGCACCCTGACGGTCGATATCGATCGCAAACGCTGGAACGGCCAAACCGTTACGCCGAAAGACAAGGTACAGCTGGAAGGCAAAGTGGATAAAGACTGGAACAGCCTCGAAGTGGACGTGAAAACCGTCAAAAAGCTGCCGTAATGCACTGCGTCGGGCGGTGCAACACCGCCGCCCGACGCGCGATCAATATTCCTGATCTTCGATCAGCCGCTTGCCCAGGCTGGTGATGCCCTGGATCTCGTAGCCGAGCTTCTCGTACATCTCGACCACCGTGTCGTTGTCTTCGCGCACCATAATCTGGATCTTCGGGCAGCCGCGGGCGATCAACTTCTTCTCCAGACGGTTGATCAACGCATTGGCGATGCCGCGCCCGCGATAGTCGGGATGCACCCCGAGGTAATACGCCGACCCTCGGTGGCCGTCATAGCCGCCCATCACCGAACCGACCACTTCGCCGCCGACTTCCGCCACCAGGAACAGCTCCGGGTCGTGGTTCAGCTTGCGCTCGATGTCCATTTCCGGATCGTTCCAGGGCCGCAGCAGATCGCAGCGCTCCCACAGGGTAATGACTTCTTCAAAGTCGTCTTGTCGAAATACGCGAATTTCCATCGATGTTGGCCGCTGTTAATTAAGGTGTTTATCTGATTATCGCGTGATTATTCACTTACGCAATATCAAACTGCGATTTACCGCGCTATTTACCCGGAAATCGCCGGTAACAGGCGTAATAAATGGAAATAGTTATCGGGTCGATTAATGATTATCAATACGATATAACGTCGCAAAATAGAAACGTCGATGGAGCGTTGCGTAATGAAAAAGCAGGGTAAACAATTCCTCAATTTTAAACCGCTTGCCGTTTCCCCGACGCGACGCCAACTTTTGCTTTCCGGCCTGGCGGTGGCGCTGTTCGGCGTGAAAAACCCAAGCGCCAGGGCGGAAGGCCTGCTGCGTAATCAGCACAGCAAACCGGCGGCGAAACCGGCCGGCGGCAAAAAGCGGGTGATGATCGATCCCGGCCACGGCGGCATTGACTCCGGCGCGGTCGGCCACGAAGGTTCGCAGGAAAAACACATCGTGCTGGAAATCGCCAACCACGTGCGCCGTTTCCTGCATGAGCACGATCACGTCGAGGCGCGCCTGACGCGCGAAGAAGACGAGTTCATTCCGCTGTTCCAGCGGGTGGAGATCGCCCACCAGCACCAGGCCGATCTGTTCATTTCGATTCACGCCGACGGTTTTACCAGCCCGTCGGCCTCCGGCGCTTCGGTGTTCGCCCTCTCCAACCGCGGCGCCAGCAGCGCCATGGCGCGCTACCTGTCCAACCGTGAAAACGCCGCCGACGACGTGGCGGGCGGCAAATACAAGGATCAGGACAACTACCTGCAGCAGGTGCTGTTCGATCTGGTGCAAACCGACACCATCAACAACAGCCTGACGCTCGGCCGCCACGTGCTCGGCCAAATTCGCCCGGTGCACCATCTGCACAGCGACAGCACCGAACAGGCGGCGTTCGCGGTGTTGAAATCCCCGTCCATTCCCTCGGTGCTGGTGGAAACCTCGTTCATCACCAACCCGAACGAAGAGCGGCTGCTGGGCACCACCGCGTTTCGCGAGAAAATCGCCCGCGCCATCGCGGACGGCATCGTCAACTTCTTCGACTACTTCGACGCCCACCAGCGCAAACCCCGCTGATGCCGCGGGCGGCGAATAAGAGTATACTCAGCGCCTTGTTCAGCCAGACGCTATAAAGACCCCGCATGAGTTTACCTAACATCGCTGAAGTAAAATCCTTCCTGCTGGCGCTGCAGGATCATATCTGTGCGCAGCTCGCTCAGGCCGACGGCGGCGCCGTGTTCACCGAAGACCAATGGACGCGTGAAGAAGGCGGCGGTGGCCGCAGCCGCGTGCTGACCAACGGCGCGGTGTTCGAACAGGCGGGGGTTAACTTCTCGCACGTCTCCGGCGCCACCCTGCCGGCCTCGGCGACCGCGCACCGTCCGGAACTGGCCGGGCGCAGCTTCCAGGCGATGGGCGTCTCATTGGTTATCCATCCGCTCAGCCCTTACGTGCCCACCAGCCACGCCAACGTGCGTTTCTTCATCGCCGAAAAACCGGGCGAAGCGCCGGTGTGGTGGTTCGGCGGCGGCTTTGATCTGACGCCGTTCTACGGCTTCGAAGAGGATGCCGTGCACTGGCACCGCACCGCGGCCGATCTGTGCGCGCCGTTCGGCGACGAGGTCTACCCGAAATATAAACAGTGGTGCGACGATTACTTCTTCATCAAGCACCGCAACGAAGCACGCGGCATCGGCGGCCTGTTCTACGACGATCTGAACACCCCGGACTTCGACCACTGTTTCGCCTTCACCCGCGCGGTGGGCCAGGGCTTCCTCGACGCCTACCTGCCGATCGTCGAAAAACGTAAGGCCTTGACCTGGGGCGAGCGCGAGCGCCAGTTCCAGCTGTACCGCCGCGGCCGCTACGTGGAGTTCAACCTGGTGTGGGATCGCGGCACGCTGTTCGGGCTGCAAACCGGCGGGCGCACTGAGTCCATTCTGATGTCGATGCCGCCGCTGGTGCGTTGGGAGTATAACTACCAGCCGGAAGGCGACAGCCCGGAAGCGGCGCTGGAGCGCGATTTCCTGCCGGTGCGCGACTGGCTGCAGGAGGCGAAATGATGCAGGTTTGGGTCGATGCAGACGCCTGTCCGAACGTAATCAAAGAGGTACTGTTCCGCGCCGCCGATCGTACCGCCATCACCGTGACGCTGGTGGCGAACCAACCGCTGCGCACGCCGCCGTCGAAGTACATCCGTTCGCTGCAGGTGGCGGCCGGCTTCGACGTGGCCGACAACGAGATCGTGCGCCGCTGCGAAGCGGGCGATCTGGTGATCACCGCCGACATTCCGCTGGCGGCGGAGGTGATAGAGAAAGGCGCGGTGGCGCTGAACCCGCGCGGCGAACGCTATACGCCGGACACCATTCGCGAGCGCCTCAACATGCGCGATTTTATGGATACCCTGCGCGCCAGCGGCATTCAGACCGGCGGCCCGAACGCCCTGAACCAGCGCGACCGCCAGCAGTTCGCCAACGAGCTGGACAAATGGCTGCTGCAGGCGAAACGGGCGCAGTGACTGCGCCCTGTTCTGCTGCAGTTTAGAAGCGCACCTCCCCGCCGAAGATATA
This sequence comes from Serratia bockelmannii, assembly GCF_051803255.1. Lineage (NCBI taxonomy): Bacteria > Pseudomonadati > Pseudomonadota > Gammaproteobacteria > Enterobacterales > Yersiniaceae > Serratia > Serratia bockelmannii. The sequence goes on from NZ_CP196512.1 coordinate 3,762,382, forward strand.
GGTGCGTCCACGGGCAGTGTTGGCGGCCGTCGCGTCATCCCCTTGGATCGGCAACATATTCAGTTTGTTCAACGCCTCGGAATAGCTCTTGTTCATCACGTTTTGCACGCTGAATTTCAGCATGACGTTGCGGTTGATCTGATAAGTGCTGTACAGGTCGATAACGGTAGGAATATTCGGCATTTCCTGCTTGAGGATTTCACCGGTCGATTCACTCTGCTCATAATCCGGCGACAGGCGACGCGTCTTGCCCGTATATTTCACGATGCTGCCGACGGTTAGCGATTCATCAAGAAAACGCACCCCGGTATCCAACGTAAAGTACATGTCCGGCAGTTCATTGATATCCCCGGCGCCGAAATAGGTGCTAGCGATGGAGGTCGGCTGCTCGGTGTGCTGTTTGCTGAAAGAGACGCGCGCGAAGGCTCGGCCGGCATCATAGTTGGCTTCAACCTCAACACCATGCATACGCACCGGCGTCAGAGAGTTGACGTAGATATACATATTGTCCGAGTAATCTTCGCTCGCATCGGCCCAATCGTTTTCCAGATTTTCGCGATAGCTGCATTTCCGTCCATTGCGGCACACCATGTAAGATTCACTGAAGATGTAATTGCGCACTTTACTGGTATAGCCCACGACCTTGAGGCGTAAAGAGTCTTCCTTCACCAGCAGATCGTGTCCGTTGGCGTTGAAGCCGGCCTGCCAGGTTTCCGCTCGTTCACCTTTGAGGAACGGGTTCATCGATGCGCCACCCGAGTTGGAATAGAACACTTCTTGAATGTTCGGCGCACGCATCGACTTGCTGTAGCTGACGAATGGCTGCAACCACGGCGTCACCTGTGCCGATAGCATTACCGAAGGATTGAACCCTTGCTCTTTCAAATTGATGCTAGCGGCCCCTTGCGGGAAGCACTCCACGCGATAATCGCATTCAGGCTTGTAACCGGTCAGCTTGTTGCTGGTGTAGTTCAGGTTGAGATCGAGCTGATAGATATCCCGGTTAAGCTGCAGGCCGGTATATAAACTGCCGATTCGCTGCTCGCCGGATGGCGCAAAGGTATTATTTTCTATTGCTTCCTGCGCCGTCTGCGAATTCTCTATAGCCGATTCTACATGCTTGCGGTATTGGTTGCGCATCAGTTTGCCGCCATAGCTGAAGGCTACATCGGTATCCAGCAGGCTGAATCGGCTGGTGTTATTGATATCCAGCGCATCGGAGCGGTTTTCCGCGTTGGTGTTAAAGAAGGTGAACAGCGAACCGCCGTCGTATTTTTGATTGCCTTTACTGGTGCTGACGGTGAGGTTTAAATCCACCAGCTCCGAAAACGGCGCATAGTGATATTTGAGGTAGAGGTCATGGCTATCGATATCGCGCCGAGAAAAGCGGTTTTGGTAGTTTCTGGCGGAAAACTCAATGCTATTGAACTCGTTCGGTTTGATATCCAGTTTGAACAGCTGTGACTTGGGATTTTGCTTCATAAATTCATCGTACCCAAAATCTTCGCTGCTGATACCGTCGCCATTGTTGAAGTTCGAGTAAATGGAGCTCCCACTGACCGCGGCCATCGCGCCAATGCTGCCGGTATCGGTAAACGCCTGCCCCTTACCGGCGACGGCGATCATGCCGCTGCGGCCAATGCCGTTGCTGCCGACCGAGAATTTGGTTCTCACCCCGAAAGGATTGCCAGAAAAGATCACATCATCGACACCGATTGTGCGGAAGTTAGCACTGCCTGCCAACGCATTTACGCCGCTGCCGCCACTGTTCTCACCGCGCGCCACGTCCACTCCGACGATAAAATTGGGATCTATCAAGACCCCCGCCTGGTTATTGGTCGAACCATGTGACATCACACCAGACGTGGAAGTACCGTAATAGTTCTGGGTAATGCCGTCGACCATGGTATTGACCCGGCCGAAACCGCTCAGGCCGCGAATATTGACGCTGACGGCCCCCTGACTGGGATCGATCTGGGTATAGGTGCCCGGCATGCTGCGCAGAATGCTGTCCACCGACTCCAGATTCTTGTTTTCGTCGCGCGAGCTGAACGCGCCCGGCCGGGCCAACGCCTCTTTTTCGCTGCTTTTGCCGCTGTCGGCGGCCGAGACGTTGAGCGGGCTGAACGCCACGCTGCCTTTATTATTTTCCACCTGTTCCTGCGCGGCCGCAGCCTGCCCGTACAGCGCCAGTCCCGCGCCGATCAGGCTCGCTATCATTTTGATTTTCATATATCCCCAGAAATAGCCAATAAGGTTTGATGGCCGACAATGCCCAGCAAAAAGCCCGCCGAAAGCGCGGTAAAAGGTTGTTATTGTTTTATTGCGCCGCAGCGTGCTGCGGCGCTGAAGGTTATTTCTGCGCCTGCCGGTCCGCCGCCAAAATAAAGGCGTACTCCAGCGCGCCGTTTTCCAGCCGCGCCAGGCGGCCCGATTTGCCGCCGTGGCCGGCGGTCATGTCGGTGGAAAGCAGCAGCAGCGAATCGCCCTGTTTGAAACGCCGCAGCTTCGCCACCCATTTGGCCGGTTCCCAATACTGCACCTGCGAATCGTATAAACCGCTGGTGACCAGCAGGTTCGGGTAATGCTGCCGGCGCACGTTGTCGTACGGGCTGTAGGATTTCATCAGCGCATAGGCGGCCGGCTGGTGCGGGTTGCCCCACTCCTCGTATTCGCCGGTGGTCAGCGGAATGCTGTCGTCCAGCATGGTGGTCACCACGTCGACGAACGGCACCTGCGCCACCACCGCGTTGTACAGCTGCGGCGCCTGATTGATCACCGCCCCCATCAGCAAGCCGCCGGCGCTGCCGCCCATGGCGTAGATGCGCCCCGGTTGGCCGTAGCCGTCTTTGATCAGCGCCTGGGTGGCGTCGATGAAGTCGTTGAAACTGTTCGGTTTCTGCGTCAGCTTACCCTGTTTGTACCAGCTCTGCCCCAGCTCGCCGCCGCCGCGCACGTGGATCAGCGCATAGACGAAGCCGCGATCCAGCAGGCTGATGCGGTTGGCGCTGAACGCCGGATCCATGCTCATGCCGTAAGCGCCATAGCCGTACACCAGCAGCGGGTTATGCCCGTTTTTGAACAGCGATGTGCGGTACACCAGCGAGACAGGCACCTTCACGCCATCGCGCGCCGTGACCCAGATACGCTCGCTGTGATACAGGCTGGGATCGACGCCTTTCACCTCCTGCTGCTTCAGCAGGGTGCGCTCGCCCTTATTCAGATCCCACTCATAGGTGCGGGTCGGCGTGGTCATCGCCGAATAGCCGTAGCGCAAGCGATCGCTGTCCGGCTCCGGGTTATAGCCCAGCCAGGCCATGTAGCTGGCGTCGTCGAACGGGATGGCGCGCTCGGTTTTGCCGTCCCAGCTGATTTGCCGCAGCTGCACCAGCCCGTTGGCGCGCTCCTGCACCACCAGCCAGTCGCGGAACAGGCTGAAGCTTTCCACCTCGTGCTGCGCCTGCGGTGCGATCAGCGTCTGCCACGGTTTGCCCGCCGCCGCCGTGCGGTACAGGCCGAAGTTCGGGTCCTGATGGTTGGAACGCAGGTAGAACTCGCCGCGGTAGTGATCGAGGTAATACTCGCGGCCGTTCTGCCGGGCAGCGAACAGCTGCGGCTCGCGCTGCGGCTGGTTGGCGTCGATCAGGCGCACTTCGGAGGTGGTGTTGCCGCTGATGGTCAGAATCAGGTAATCGCGCGAGGACGAGCGGCCGAGGCTGAGGTAGAACGCCGGATCGTTCTCCTGGTACACCAGCTTATCTTCCGCCGTCGGCGTCCCGTACCGATGCCGGTAGACCTGGTACGGCAACAGCGTTTGCGGGTGGTTGCGCACGTAGAACAGGGTTTGGTTGTCGTTGGCCCACACCATATTGCCGGAGGTGTTTTCCAGCGTTTCCGGCGACCAACGCTCACTGTCTATCTCGCGCAGGGAGATGCGGTATTGGCGACGGCCCTGCAGATCTTCGGCTACCGCCAGGCGGCGGTTGTCCAGGCTGACGTCCATCGCCCCCAGGCGGTAATAGGCGTGGCCGGCCGCGCGCTGATTGGCGTCCAGCAAGGTTTGCCACGGCGCGTCGGCGGTGAGCGCCTGGCGCTGATACAGTGCGAAATCTTTACCGGCGGCGTAGCTTTCCTGGTAGCGATAGCCGTTGAGCTGATACGGCACCGAACGATCGTCAGGGCTCATGCGGCCCAGCATCTCCTGATACAGCGTGGCGCGCAGCTTCTGGTACGGCGCCATCATCTGCTCGGTATAACGGTTCTCCGCCTTCAGGTAGTCCAGCACCTTCGGTTCTTTTCGGCTGTCGTCGCGCAGCCAGTAGTAATCGTCGGTGCGCGTCTCGCCGTGGGCCGTCAGCGCTTTCGGCGCGCGTTCCGCCAACGGCGGCTGCGGTTGCGCTAACGCACCGCCGGCGAGGCCTAAAGAAAGCCAGAGCGCGGCCGCGATGCGACGGCGCGGGGTGAATAACAGCGGATTCATAATCCCTCACGAAGTTTGAAGAGGCGCACGACGGCGATGCGGCGCCTGCGGGCATTAACGGCGGGCATTCAGCTCCGCCAGATTGAAATCGATCGGCATCGTCACCTTGACGGCCCCCTGTTGCAGCATCTCCGGCGGCGGCGGCGGCAACGGCTGGGCGCGCGACACCACCGCCACCGCTTCCCGATCCAGCGACGCGGTGCCGGAACGCACCTGCAGCATGACGTTCGAGACCCGTCCCTGCGCGTCAACGCTGAAACTGACCTGCGGCATGCCGCTGCGCCGCCGGCTGCGGGCATCCAAAGGGTAATCCTTGATGCGGTTCAGTTTGCCTTTCACCAGGCTCTCCCACGACAGTTTGGCCTGCGCATTGCTGTTGGCGTCGCTGTTGATCGGGGCGGCGGTCTGGTGGGAGATCGTCTGCGCCTGCGGCGCGGCGGCGCTGGACGCGGCGGCATTGCGCGTCTCTTTGGCCTGTTCTTGCGGCTTCGGCTGCGCTTTTTGCGGGGGACGGTGTTCAGCGCGCTTCTTCTGCGCCGTCACGATTTTTGCTTTATCGGCGCGCGCCAGCTTGGGCAGATCCGGCTGTTGCTGCTGCTCCGCGGGCTGCGCCGCGGCGGATTCCGCCTGCTGCACGCCCAGCGGCAGCGGCTTGCTTTCCGGCGCTTCAATCTGCGCCGCCCAGCTCATCATCACCGCCGGCGGCGGCAACACCACCGGCTCCAGCGCCGTCTGCGGCCAGTAAAACAGCAGCACCAACGCCGCGTGCGCCGCCAGGGCGAGCAGCAGGCCGCGCGCCCAGCGCGGCTGCGGCAGTTCAAAGGCCGGGAGGGAGTAAGACTGACTTAACATAGGGGCATTAGCTTGCTTAATTGCGAATGATTGCAGATCACATTTACTAATGATAATCATTTGCAACTATAATTAACACCCCTTTTCACTCTCTTAACGTATTCATTTCACTGATGGTGTGATCCACAGGTAGTCTGCGGTGTTCGCATCGACCTGTACGCCCGGTTCCGCCAGCATCAGCACCGTCGGCACCGCCGCCGGTTGCAGATCCCGCACGTGCAGCGGCACGCCCACCGATTTGGCGGCGTGATAGCCACCGGCGATCAACAACGCGGGCGTCGGTGCCGCCAGCAGACGTTCCGCCATGCGCCGATCGCGCTGCTGCTGGATCGCCAGCATCGCGTGCAGCTGGTCGGCCTCAATCTTGCCGCCGTGCGAAGTGCGGATGGTCTCTTCCAGCGCCTTGCGCACCGCCGGCTGCGCCGATAGCTGCCCCGCCGGGAACTGCGGCTGCTGATAGAACGCCGTAATCTCGCTGCGATCCAGGTTGGCCGACCACAGCGGGTAAGGCGCACGCATCGCCGCCATCGTCACCCCGCCATACAGCTCCCACTTCCAGCCCGGCTGCCAGGCGATCAGTTCCGCTACGCGGCCGTCACGCACCGTGGGATCGCTCTGCAGCCACTGTTTGACCTTGTCGACCTGCGCCTGCTGGTTCGGGTTGATCATCTCCATCAGCACGCTGCCCTGCGGCCGCCGTTGCGGCAGCTGCTGCACCAGCCATTGCTCAATCTGATGGTGGTAAGGATTGTCATGCTTCTCCCCCAGGATCACCCGCGGCTGCTGCGCCAATCGCGTCAACAGCTGCTCCGGCGTCAGGGTCGCGCCGCTGTGCAGATCGGTGATGCTACCCAGACTCACGACGTCGCTGGCCGGCGTCTTAACCGGCGTTTGGCTGCAGGCGCCAAGCGCCAACGCCGCCAATAAAATCAGATATCTCATCATGTTGCCCCATTATCGAAAATGGCGACATTATAGATAATAATTATCATTTGCATATAGATTTGGCTTAACGATTTTTTACGCGGCGATCGCCGGCTGCGCATTGCGTTGAAAAAGCATTGCGGGTATAACCAATAGCCATTCAGATATTTAGACGTCTATACGGATAGATTATTATGCAACCATCGGCACCCGCCGCAGGACAGTTCAAACGCAGCATGAAGGCCCGGCACCTGGTGATGCTGTCGCTGGGCGGCGTGATCGGCACTGGGCTGTTTTTCAACACCGGCTACATCATCTCCACCACCGGCGCGCTCGGCACGCTGCTGGCCTACCTGATCGGCGCATTGGTGGTGTATCTGGTGATGCTGTGCCTGGGCGAACTGTCGGTGGCGATGCCGGAAACCGGCGCCTTTCACGTCTATGCTTCGCGCTATCTGGGGCCGGCCACCGGCTATGCCGTCGCCTGGCTGTATTGGCTCACCTGGACGGTGGCGCTCGGCTCCAGCCTCACCGCCGCCGGATTCTGCATGCAGTACTGGTTCCCGCAGTCGCCGGTGTGGCTGTGGTGCCTGATCTTCTGCGCGGCCATTTTCCTGCTTAACGTGGTGACCACCCGCTTTTTCGCCGAAAGCGAATTCTGGTTTTCGCTGATCAAAGTGGTGACCATTCTGGCGTTCATCATACTGGGCGGTGCCGCCATGTTCGGTCTTCTGCCGATGAAAGACGGCACGCCGGCGCCGTTCCTGCATAACCTGACCGCTTCCGGCTGGCTGCCGCACGGCACGCTGCCGATCCTGATGACCATGGTGGCGGTGAACTTCGCTTTCTCCGGCACGGAGCTGATCGGCATTGCCGCCGGTGAAACCGAGAACCCGGAAAAAGTCGTACCGCTGGCGATCCGTACCACGGTGATCCGCCTGATGCTGTTCTTTATCGGCACGGTCTTCGTGCTGGCGGCGTTGATCCCGATGGATCAGGCGGGGATCGTCAAAAGCCCGTTCGTGTTGGTGTTTGAACGCATCGGCGTGCCTTACGCGGCCGATATCTTCAACTTCGTGATCCTGACCGCCATCCTGTCGGCGGCCAACTCCGGCCTGTACGCCTCGGGGCGCATGCTGTGGTCGCTGGCCCACCAGCGCACCCTGCCGGCCTACTTTGCGCGCGTCAATGCGCGCGGCATTCCGATCAACGCCCTGACCTTCAGCATGCTCGGCGGCGTGCTGGCGCTGCTGACCAGCGTGATCGCGCCGGACACGGTGTTTGTCGCCCTGTCGGCGATCTCCGGTTTTGCGGTGGTGGCGGTGTGGCTGAGCATCTGCGCGGCCCACTTTGCTTTCCGCCGCGCCTACCTGCGCAGCGGCCAGCCGATAAGCGGCTTGAAATACCGCGCGCCCGGCTACCCGCTGACGCCGATCCTCGGCTTTGCGCTGTGCCTGCTGGCCTGCATCGGGCTGGCGTTCGATCCGGAGCAGCGCATCGCGCTCTACTGCGGGCTGCCGTTCGTCGCCCTGTGCTACCTCACCTATTTCCTGACCCGGCGCGCCGGGCAAAAAAACGCTTTGGGAGAACAACATGTCGGTTAACAACCCTGTCGCCCGCCTGCTGGCCGAACACCCCACGCTGATCCTGGACGGCGCGCTGGCCACCGAGCTGGAAGCGCGTGGCTGCGATCTGACCGATCCGCTGTGGTCGGCCAAGGTGCTGATTGAAAATCCCGAGCTTATCTATCAGATACACCTCGATTATTTCAACGCCGGCGCCCAGTGCGCCATCACCGCCAGTTATCAGGCCACGCCGCAGGGCTTCTTGCGCCGCGGCCTGGATCAGGATCAATCGCTGGCGTTGATCGCCAAAAGCGTGCAGCTGGCGCAACGCGCGCGCCACGATTATCTGGCCGCACACCCGCAGGCGGCGCCGCTGTTGATCGCCGGTTCGGTGGGCCCGTACGGCGCCTATCTGGCCGACGGTTCGGAATACCGCGGCGACTACCGGCTGGCACAGGATGACATGATTGCCTTCCACCGCCCGCGCCTCGCAGCCCTGGCCGCCGCCGGCGTCGATCTGCTGGCCTGCGAAACGCTGCCGTCGTTCACCGAACTGCAGGCGCTGCTGACGCTGCTGCAGGAGTTCCCGACGCTCGGCGCCTGGTTCGCCTTCACCCTGCGCGACAGCCAACATCTCAGCGACGGCACGCCGCTGACGGAAGTCCTGTCCGCGCTGCGCGGCAATCCGCAGGTGCTGGCGATCGGCATCAACTGCATCGCGCTGGACAAGGTCGCCCCAGCGCTGCGCCAACTGGGCGCGCTGGCCGACAAACCGCTGCTGGTTTATCCGAACTCCGGCGAGCACTACGATGCGATCAGCAAAACCTGGCACGCGTGCGGCGGCGAGCACGGCAGCCTGGTCGATCAGGCGACAGAGTGGCGCGCGCTCGGCGCACAATTGATCGGCGGCTGTTGTCGCACTACGCCGCAGGATATTCGCGCCATCGCCGCGCGCTGTAAGAAATGAGCAGGGGGGTTATTCGGTTAGCCGGCGTAAGTGTTCAGCGGCTTGTTCAACGTTGAGGCGGCCTTGAGCTGCTTCAACCGTAATTTCGACCAGTTCTGCGTCTTCCCGCAGTGCAATGCCATTAATACCGAGAAATAGCGCCATGCTTTGGAAGGCCGTACGTTTGTTGCCATCAAGAAAAATGTGACCGTGGCTGATGGCGATGAGATAGAGCGCGGCCAAGCGGTAAACGTCTGTGACGTTCTCGTAGTGGTAAGCATTGAGCACGCGGTTGGCTACAGCCTCAACTTTGCTGCCTTCCTGGCGGCCGTGAGGCACAATTTCAGCATTGAACTCCGCAATATCCTCTGCGGTCAAAAAGATCATCTATTCGCCAGCGCCTTAATCGTATCCGCGTGTTTAGCCTGAATGCGCGCTTTCACTTTGGCTTTGACCAAAACCTCATAGTCGGCCTTACTGATGATGTAAACCTCATCGTGTCCGCGGCGCGTCACTTCCACCGGCTGTTTTTGCGCTTCCAAAAGCACCTCGGCCAAATTGTTTCTCGCCGCCGTGTAGCTAATCGTAGTCATTTTCTTTACCTGTACATGTACATATTTGACGATTATTTGTACCACGTCCACTGGAAATAAAAAAGCCCCCGGCGCCAACAGCGCAGGGGGCCAGTCACTCAACCCGGGCTTACAGTGGTTCGGTCTGGGCTTCCACTACCGCCAGCGCCACCATGTTGACGATGCGGCGCACCGAGGCGATCGGCGTCAGGATGTGCACCGGCTTGGCGACCCCCATCAGCACCGGCCCGACGGTCACCCCTTCCGAGCAGGAGACGCGCAGCAGGTTGTAGCTGATGCGCGCCGCTTCCATGTTCGGCATGATCAGCAGGTTGGCTGAGCCTTTCAGCGGGCTGTCCGGCATCAAATCGTGACGGATGCTTTCCACCAGCGCGGCGTCGCCGTGCATTTCGCCGTCGATCTCCAGCTCCGGCGCCAGCTCATTCACCAGCTCCAACGTTTTACGCATCTTGCGCGCCGCCGGGCAATCAGACGAACCGAAGCTGGAGTGAGACAGCAGCGCCACCTTAGGTTCGATACCGAAGCGGCGCACGGTTTCCGCCGCCATCAGGGTGATCTCCGCCAGCTGTTCCGGCGTCGGATCGTCGTTGACGTAGGTGTCGGCGATGAAAGTGTTGCCGCTCGGCAGCAGCAGCGCGTTCATCGCGCCGGCGACGTGCGCGCCTTCACGGAAACCGAACACGTTCTTCACCACGTCGTAATGCTCGTGGTAGCTGCCGATGGTGCCGCAGATCATCGCATCCGCTTCGCCGCGGTGCAGCATGATGGCGGCGATCAGCGTCGGGTTGCCGATCACCGCGCGGCGCGCCTGTTCCTGCGAAACGCCGCGGCGTTTCATGATCTGGTAGTACTCGCCCCAGTATTCGTTGAAGCGCGGGTCCGACTCGTTGTTCACCACTTCGAAATCTTTACCCGGCGTCAGCTGCAGACCCAGCTTTTTCAGGCGCATCTCGATCACGCTCGGGCGGCCGACCAGGATCGGGAAAGCCAGCCCCTGCGACACCAGCTCTTGCGTGGCGTGCAGCACGCGCTCTTCCTCGCCTTCCGCCAGCACCACCCGCTTCACCTCTTTGCGCGCCTGCGAGAAGATCGGCTTCATGAACAGGTTGGTTTTGTAGACGAACTCCGCCAGCTTCTCGACGTAGGCGTCGAAGTCTTCGATCGGGCGCGTCGCCACGCCGGAATCCATCGCCGCCTTGGCCACCGCCGGCGCGATCTTGACGATCAGGCGCGGATCGAACGGTTTCGGAATGATGTATTCCGGGCCGAAGGAGAGATCCTGGTCATCATAGGCGGAAGCCACCACGTCGCTCTGCTCCGCCAGCGCCAGATCGGCGATGGCATGCACGCAGGCCAGTTTCATCTCTTCGTTGATAGTGGTGGCGCCCACGTCCAGCGCGCCGCGGAAAATGAACGGGAAGCACAGGACGTTGTTCACCTGGTTCGGGTAGTCGGAACGGCCGGTACAGATGATGGCGTCCGGGCGCACCGCTTTGGCCAGCGGCGGCAGAATTTCCGGTTCCGGGTTGGCCAGCGCCATGATCAGCGGATCGCGCGCCATGGTTTTCACCATATCCTGCGTCAGGACACCCGGGCCGGAGCAGCCGAGGAAGATGTCGGCGTTCGGGATGGCGTCGCCCAGCGTGCGCTGACCGTTATCCTCGATGGCATAGGCGGCTTTGGTCTGCTCCATGTTGGCGTCGCGGCCTTTATAGATGACGCCTTTGGAATCGCAGACGGTGATGTTCTGTTGACGCAGCCCCAGCGCCACCAGCAGGTTCAGACAGGCGATAGAGGCCGCACCGGCGCCGGACACCACCAGCCGTACGTCGGAGATGTTCTTCTTCACCACGCGCAGGCCGTTGAGCACCGCCGCAGTGGTGATGATCGCCGTGCCGTGCTGGTCGTCGTGGAACACCGGGATCTTCATGCGCTCACGCAGTTTCTGTTCGATGTAGAAACACTCCGGCGCCTTGATGTCTTCCAGGTTGATACCGCCGAAGGTCGGTTCCAGCGCGGCAATAATGTCGATTAATTTGTCAGGGTTATGCTCATCCACTTCGATATCAAATACGTCGATACCGGAAAACTTCTTGAACAAAACGCCCTTGCCTTCCATCACCGGCTTACCGGCCAACGCGCCGATATTGCCCAGACCCAGTACCGCCGTGCCGTTGGAAATCACCGCCACCAGGTTGCCGCGCGCGGTGTATTTGTAGGCCGCCAGCGGATCTTCGGCGATCTCGAGGCAAGGCGCGGCGACGCCCGGCGAATAGGCCAGCGCCAGATCGCGCTGGGTCGCCAACGGTTTGGTAGGGGAAACCTGGATCTTCCCTGGGACAGGAAACTGATGGAAATCAAGGGCACTCTGTTTGAGCTGTTCGTCCATTATGGATTCCTTTGTTTTTTGCTTTTATGTTGAGGTAAGGCTTTGAGGCTGCGCCCTGCCGTGGGCCATGGCGCCCAAGTACAATGACAGGGCACAGCCTTGAAGTATAGTGAGAGAAACCTCACAAACTTTGAAGCGCGCCATAACCTTGGTCGAAATTCCGTTTTAAAAGTAAAAAAAAGAAGGTCTGCGGGACGAGCAAAGAAACGCCGCCGTCAGCGCGGCGGCAGCATGGCGCGCCAGGCGTTGAGCGTATCCACCTGGCCGGCGCAAATGTGTAACGAGGTTTGTAACGCCAGGGCATAGCTTACCGCATCGCCCCAGGTCTTCCCCTGCAACTGCGGCTGCTCACAGGGAGAGAATACCGACTCAGGGGGCAACAGCGGCACGGCCTGCGGCGCCGGCGGCCGGGCGCAGGAGCTCAAACACAGCGCCAGGCAGAGGCTGAGCGGCGCAGGGATCGTTTTTAATCGCTTCACGGTATTTCCTCTGATAAGCCTCGTGTTGTTGGCGTAGCTGCTGTTCCTGCCGCTGCTGCGCCGCCATCAGCGCACGGTTTTGCGCATCCTGAGTCTGCAGGGTGGCGATCAGCCCCGCCTGCTGCGCCAGGCTTTTTTGCAGTTCCTCCGCCTGCTGGCGCACAGACGCCAACTGGTGCGACAGCAGCGAGCTGTAGCCGCCGAGGCAGATAGCCGCCAGCAACAGCAGCAGCAACCCGCCCTGCATCAGTTTTTGCAGCCAACCGCTCATGCCGGGTAGTCCCGGAACGTCAGCTGGAAGTGCGGGCCGTCCTTGAGGGTTTTCCATTCGCCGCCCCATTCGACGATGATGCCGCATTCACGCGCCGCGCGCCGCACCGCCACCGCAATCTGCGCGTAGTAATCCCACTCCCAGGAGACCACACCCGCCGGCATCGCCACCACATCCACCGCGTGACCGGTCAGATGGCGGCTGCGCAGCGTTTGGCTGCTGCCGGCGCGCACCATTTCCCGCTGGCGCGCCATACTGCGCAGCCCCTCGCTGACGGAAAACGGCACCAGGGAATAACGCAGCGCCAGACGAATAACGCGCACCAGATCCGGGTGTACGCCGCGCAGGTTTTCTTCGCTGCGGGCAGTAAAGCGAATCTCTTCGATGTCATTTAACATTTTTAAACCCCGTCTTTTTGCCGATGAATTTTTTAATTAAGGCGTTGATGTAATCCGCCCCCATAAAACCAATCAGTACGCTGGCCAAATTCGCCCAGTTTAATTCCAGGCCCATCAACGCCAGCGCATCGCGCACCGTCCAGGCCAATAACGCGCACATCGCCGCATTCAATAAACGGCGCCGAATACCCACGTTGCGATAGGCACCGTGCAATAGCGCCATCACGCCGGCCAGAATGGCGTTCAATACCGGCTGAAGATATTCACATACTCGCTGGACTATTAAGCCAACAGCGTCAGGCTCTATGCTGGACATAGCTCATCTCCTTTTTTATTTTTAATTAAATGCCAATCACGGCCGGTGGGACATCGGATATTCAGAATCTAATTAAGGATGCTATTACAAAGCAAATGAATAAATACAGCCCCTATGGTCGAATTCATTCATGCTGAGCGCTGGCACAACTCATCAGCGCCAATTTGTGCAGCAGTGAATAAAAATTCATTGTCATTGTGATTTATTTCGACTTTTGTTTTCACTAAAAATAAACATTAATGGCAACGGGAAATATTTCCCCATCATAAAAACATCCACTCTGGAGAAATGCCATGTCCACACGTAAAGCCGTTATTGGGTATTATTTTATTCCGACCAACCAAATCAATAATTACACCGAGACCGATACGTCTGTCGTGCCGTTCCCGGTTTCCAACATCACGCCGGCCAAAGCCAAACAGCTGACGCACATCAACTTCTCGTTCCTGGATATCAACAGCAATCTGGAATGCGCCTGGGATCCGGCCACCAACGACGCCAAGGCGCGCGATGTGGTCAATCGTCTGACCGCGCTCAAAGCGCACAACCCCAGCCTGCGCATCATGTTCTCCATCGGCGGCTGGTACTACTCCAACGATTTGGGTGTGTCGCACGCCAACTACGTCAACGCGGTGAAGACCCCGGCGTCGCGCACCAAGTTTGCCCAATCCTGCGTGCGCATCATGAAGGATTACGGCTTCGACGGCGTGGACATCGACTGGGAGTATCCGCAGGCGGCGGAAGTAGACGGTTTCATCGCCGCGCTGCAGGAGATCCGCACCCTGCTGAACCAGCAAACCGTCACCGACGGCCGCCAGGTGCTGCCGTATCAATTGACCATCGCTGGCGCCGGCGGCGCTTTCTTCCTGTCGCGCTATTACAGCAAGCTGGCGCAGATCGTCGCGCCGCTCGATTACATTAACCTGATGACCTACGATCTGGCCGGCCCTTGGGAGAAGGTAACCAACCACCAGGCGGCGCTGTTCGGCGACGCGGCCGGGCCGACCTTCTACAACGCGCTGCGCGAAGCCAATCTGGGCTGGAGCTGGGAAGAGCTGACCCGCGCCTTCCCCAGCCCGTTCAGCCTGACGGTCGACGCTGCGGTGCAGCAACACCTGATGATGGAAGGCGTGCCGAGCGCCAAAATCGTGATGGGCGTCCCCTTCTACGGCCGCGCCTTCAAGGGCGTCAGCGGCAGCAACGGCGGCCAGTACAGCAGCCACAGCACGCCGGGTGAAGATCCGTATCCGAATACTGATTACTGGCTGGTGGGTTGCGAAGAGTGCGTACGCGACAAGGATCCGCGTATCGCTTCCTATCGCCAGCTGGAGCAGATGCTGCAGGGCAACTACGGCTATCAGCGGTTGTGGAACGACAAGACCAAAACCCCTTACCTGTATCATGCGCAAAACGGGCTGTTTGTCACCTATGACGATGCCGAAAGCTTCAAATACAAAGCGAAGTACATCAAGCAGCAGCAGCTGGGCGGCGTGATGTTCTGGCACCTGGGGCAAGACAACCGCAACGGCGATCTGCTGGCCGCACTGGATCGCTATTTCAACGCCGCGGACTACGACGACAGCCAGCTAGATATGGGCACCGGGCTGCGCTACACCGGCGTCGGCCCCGGTAACCTGCCGATCATGACCGCGCCGGCCTACGTGCCGGGCACCACTTACGCGCAGGGGGCACTGGTGTCCTATCAGGGTTACGTCTGGCAGACCAAGTGGGGTTACATCACCTCGGCGCCGGGCTCAGACAGCGCCTGGCTGAAGGTGGGCCGCGTGGCGTAAGCCGTAAAAAACCCCGTAGCCGAATGCTGCGGGGTTTTCATTGAGTTAACCGTTTGATTTTCGCGTCCCTTCGTGTCTATTCCATCAGTTGTGGCACCACGGATAGCCGCCATCCCGTACCACTTCGCGGCCCATCAGGCTGTAGACATCGCTTTTGCGCGTCAGCCGCTCATGCCACCAGTTAAACCCGGCGCCCTTGCTGGCCGGGTGCCACGCCAGCCAAATCATTTCGTCGCCCTTTTGCATTTCCACCGGCACCGTCACCAGTTCGCCGCTGGCCAATTCCTTTTCGATCAAAGCAGGCGGCAGAAAAGCGTGGCCGATGCCGCGTTTGAGCAGCGCCAGGTTGCTTTCCACGTCGCATACCACCAACTGACGCTGCAAGGGCAGCGTGCCGTGATTGCGCTTGGGCAGCTCGTGGCTGCTGTCGGCGATCACCACCACGATGTCGTTCAACCGCTGTTTCTTGCACACCGGTTTTCTCTGCGCCGCAAACGGGTGCGAAGGCGACACGCATAGCACAAAGTTGAGCTTGCCGAGCATCAGGGTTTTGGCCTGTACGCTGTCGGGAATTTGGCCGATGGCGATGATCAGATCCGCCCGGTTGTTCTTCAGCGCATCCCAGGTACCGTTCAACGCTTCCCGCTGCACCGAGATACTGGCGTTCGGGCAATGCTGAATATAGTCGCGGATATCCTGCGTCAGGGTTTCCAACGGGAAGAAGGTGTCTACCGCCAAGCGGATATTATTGTCCAGCTTGGGGATGTTGCGCACCCGGCTTTCCAGATCCTGCACCGCATTTAATATCCAGCTGCCCTCCTGCAGGAGAAACTCCCCTTCATCCGTCAGGGTAATCATGGGGCCATTGCGATGAAAAAGTTTCACGCAGAGTTTGCTTTCAATATTGGAAACCCGATAAGAAATCGCCGAAGGCGTTTTATGCAGTGCCTCCGCCGCCATAGAGAAAGATCCGGTGCTCTTGATGGTGCTGATTATTTTAATCGCGTCCAGGGATAATCTAGTCATACAAATTCCTCTTTAAAATAAAATAAGAAAAATGACACTAAATTCCCAAGGTGGTGGCGCACAAAAATCGATCAAATCGAACAAGGGTACTCATAGCAACAAGCAATATACTTCATAAATGAGAGCGCTATCTTAAATACTATTCATCACGACCTGATATAAAATTCATCATAGCGCCCTACTTTTACACAGCGACAGTTAAATAAATTCAGCCTAACGATCAAAGATCGTCATCATAATAATTTTCGTTAATAGCCGTTAAAACATTCCGCTCTATCGCATGACCAGAATGATAAAAATAAAACAAGCCGACAAGAAGGGTTATTTCCAATTGCGTTATTACTCTCTCATTTTGTCGGTGAAATACGCTCAACTTACAACATTATTTCAGTCAGGAGTGACTTATGAACAAAACTTCCCGTACCCTGCTCTCTCTGGGCCTGCTGAGCGCGGCCATGTTCGGCGTTTCGCAACAGGCGAATGCTCACGGTTATGTCGAGTCGCCAGCCAGCCGCGCCTACCAGTGCAAACTGCAGCTCAACACGCAGTGCGGCAGCGTGCAGTACGAACCGCAGAGCGTCGAAGGCCTGAAAGGCTTCCCACAGGCCGGCCCGGCTGACGGCCACATCGCCAGCGCCGACAAGTCCACCTTCTTCGAACTGGATCAGCAAACGCCGACGCGCTGGAACAAGCTCAACCTGAAAACCGGCCCGAACTCCTTTACCTGGAAGCTGACCGCCCGTCACAGCACCACCAGCTGGCGCTATTTCATCACCAAGCCAAACTGGGACGCTTCGCAGCCGCTGACCCGCGCTTCCTTTGACCTGACGCCGTTCTGCCAGTTCAACGACGGCGGCGCCATCCCTGCCGCACAGGTCACCCACCAGTGCAACATACCGGCAGATCGCAGCGGTTCGCACGTGATCCTTGCCGTGTGGGACATAGCCGACACCGCCAACGCCTTCTATCAGGCGATCGACGTCAACCTGAGCAAATAATCGGTCAAATGAGGAGATCGTTGAGGGTTCAGCCTGGCGCTGAACCCTTTATTTTTGCAGGTGCCGCTATTGCGACATGTTGAGGATAGTGCGCACATTGAGCGCGCTGGTGGCGATAATGTCGATGGCACCGGTACGCAAAGCGCCCAAAATCGCCAACGCCTTGGTATTCTCGGAAGCAATGGCGATCACACAAGGGATTTTGCGCAGCTCATCGATGCTTAGCCCGATCACTCTGTCATTCATTACCGTGTCGACATGCTGCCCCTGGGCATTGAAAAAGTCATAGCCGGCGATGTCGCCGATCACGCCCTGATTAAGGCTGGCGTCGATAATCTCGTGCGGCGTGAACCATCCCAATTTCACCATATAGCTGTTTTCATTCATGTCGCCAATGCCGACTAACGCCACATCGGCCTTACGCGCGCGATCCAGGGTTTCCTTGATCGTGCCGTTCTGCATGAAGGCGTCTTTCAGCGCGCGATTTTCAACGTAGGCCGGCGCGTAAAGCGTCTCGCTGCTGCCGCCGAACTTCTTCGCCAAGCGCCGGCTGATATGGTCGGCATTGATCGCATCGCCCGGACGGTGAGTACCGCCGATGCCGCAGATGAACTTGCAGTTGCGCTCCGTCACGTTGCCGACGTGATCGGCAATCGCCGCCACGTTGCGTCCCTGGCCAACCGCCAACACCATATCGTCTTTCAGCGACATCGCCAGATAGTTGGACACCAGCGCCGCCACTTGCCGACGCTGTTCCTCTTCGTCCTGATGGTCGAGCGCGATCAGCGCGCGGCTGATGGGAAAACGTTCCATCATCTGCTGTTCCAGCCGGGTGCTGAATACCGGGTGATAACGCACGTTGATCTCGACGATGCCTTCTTCCTTGGCGCGCTTGAGCAAACGACCGACTTTGATCCGTGAAATGCCGAATTTTTTGGCGATCTCTTCCTGCGTGATCTCATCCTGATAATAAGCAACGGCGATTTCGGTCAGCAGTTCGTTATCCTGGGACACAGTTTGTTTTTCCATCCGTTAGACGTTTCCCCACGGCAGGCCGGTTAATCATGGCGGAGGGACGATACACGCCCCTCCGACAATGCTGAATGCCCGCTAGTATAACGCGATCAGGCGGCAACGGTATTCAGTCGTTGCTCCACCTCGTCCGCCAATCGGGTCAAGAGCAGACAGCAAGATACCGCGCCGGCATCCAATACGCCGCGCGAACGCTCGCCCAGACGGCTGGCGCGGCCGATTTTCGCCACCAGCTCGCGCGTGGAATCGCGCCCGCGCGCCGCGGCGCTCCTCATCTGTTCCAGCGCAGCGGCGAAGTCGTCACCGCACCCCGCCGCCTGCTCAAACGCCGCTACCGCCGGTATCAGCGTATCCATCAGACACTTGTCCCCCACGCCCGCGCTGCTGATGTCCTGCAGTTCGCGCAATCCGCCGTGCAACATCGCCAAAAATGCCTGCTTATCCAGCACACTGCGCTCGCGCACGCTCTCCGCCATGCCCATGAACAGGCTGCCGTACAACGGCCCCATCGAACCGCCGATGCCCTCCATCAGCGCATCGGAAACCGCATCGAACGCCTGCGCCAGCGTGAGCGTGCGGCCGCGAATGGCATCGCCGCACATCGCGAATCCCTTCGACATGTTAATGCCGTGGTCACCGTCGCCGATGGCGCCGTCTATTTCGCTCAGGTATTCGCGGTTGCTGACAATGGTGTCTATCAGCCCCGTAACGATCTCACTGCCGTACCGGGTTGAAATTTGTTCCGTCATGATTCACTCCACCTGGGTTAAGCCTAAAGATTGCGCCGGCATGTCCAGCAGCGTTTTCAGTTCGTCATCCAGCGTCATCAGCGTCAGCGTCACGCCCATCATTTCCAGCGACGTGAAGTAATTGCCGACGTAGCGCCGATGCACCCGCACGCCTTTCGCCGTCAATCGGCGCTCTATTTCGGCATAATAGATATACAGCTCCATCACCGGCGTGGCGCCAAGCCCGGAGATCAGCAACGCCACCTCCTGCCCCTGTTCCAGCGGCATGTCGTTGAGCACGAAATCGAGCATGGTGCCGGCCATCGCCGACGCCGACTGGATCGGCGACACCTCAATGCCCGGTTCGCCGTGATGGCCAATGCCGATCTCCATCTTGCCGTCTTCGATATGAAAATTGGGTTTGCCGACCGCGGGAATGGTGCAGGAACTGAGGCCGACGCCGATCGAACGACACCGGTCGATGGCTTTTTGCGCCGCGCCGATCACGCCGTCCAGATCGTATCCCTTGGCCGCCGCCGCCGCGCCGACCTTCCACATCAGAATTTCGCCGGCCACGCCGCGCCGTTTATCGATCTCACTGGCCGGCGCCGAGGCGACGTCATCGTTGGCCACCACGGTTTTCACCCGTATGCCGGCCGCCGTGGCCTTCTTGATCGCCATCTTGACGTTCATGTTGTCGCCGGCGTAGTTGCCGTACAGGCAAGCGACGCCCGCACCGCTGTCCGCCGCCTTGAAAGCGTCGAGAAAAGCCCCCGCCGTAGGCGATGAAAAAATCTCGCCAATCGCGACGGCATCCAGCATGTTTTTGCCGACATAGCCCAGGAACGCCGGCTCATGGCCGGAACCGCCGCCGGTGACGATGCCGACTTTGCCGGCGATCGGCGCCGGCGGATATTTCAACACCCGCGCATTGTCGGTGGCGGCGTAATAGTCCGGGTGGGCCAGCCTATAGCCCTGAATGGCGTCTTCCACTACGTGATCGGGATCGTTAATGATTCTGTTCATCGCGGCCTCTCTGTCGCCTGAATAAGAAATTATTGAATGGTGTAACCGCCGTCGACCACCAGGTTGGCGCCGGTGATCATCGCCGCCGCGTCGCCGGCCAAAAACAGGGCGCTGGCGGCGATATCTTGCGGCTCGGCGAAGCGCCGCAGCGGGATTTTCTGCTTCATCTGCTCAGCCACCTCGCCAGACCAGGCCTTACGGCCCAGCTCCGTCAAAACGACGGTGGGTGAAATGGCGTTGACCCGCACGTTGTGCGGCCCCCACTCCAGCGCCAGCACCTGAGTCAACCCGATCACGCCCGCTTTGCTGGCGCAATAGGCCAGGTGATTCGGCAATGCCACCACCCCGGCCTGCGAGGCGAGATTGATGATGCTGCCGCCGCGCTGACTAATGAAACGGCGCCCTACCGCCTGGCAGGTAAGAAACACGCCTTTCAGATTGACCGCCAGGGTTGCATCCCACGCCGTTTCCGGCAGTTCCTCAGCAGGATGCAGCGCGACGATGCCGGCGCTGTTGACCAGCACGTCCAGCCGCCCGAAATGCGCCTCAATCTGCGCCACCGCCCGCTCCACCGACGCGGCATCGGTGACGTCGGCCACGACGCCCAACGCCGCCTCGGCGTCCAGCTGTCGCGCCACTTCCGCAACCTGTGGCGCCCGATCGAGCAGCGCCACGCACGCGCCGTTTTGCAGATAGCGTTCGGCGATAGCGAGGCCGATCCCCGCAGCGCCGCCGGTAATCAGCGCCACCTTGCCCTGCAGCGAGAGCTCGCGCGGCGCCGTAGTTTGATGATTAATCATATATTTCCCCTTAAAACTGTGAACTTCACCCTCGGTCAGGATATTTTCGCCAAACTCGCGCCGCGTTCTTCCGACGCCGTCGCGCTTTCCTTCGGCAGCGTGACAAATTTCATCAGCACGCCGCTGAACAGGTACAAGCCGGTAAAGATCCAGATCACGCCAACGGTGCCGAGACTGCCGATAAACAGCCCCACCACCGCCGGGCCGACAAAGGTGCTCAGGCCAGCGCCCAGATTGAGAATCGACATCGCCGCGCCCTTATTGTCCGGCGCCAGCGACGGCATGATGGCCGACAGCGGCACGAACGCCGCCAGGCAGGCGCCGAACAAACCGGCGGCACAAACGGTCAGCAGGTAGTTGGCGCCAAAGAATTGCGGCACGTAGTAGAACATCAGCGTGGTCAAGGCGCAGCCGACGCAGCCGAACCACATCACCACATTGCGCCAGCCGAGACCGTCGCTGATCACGCCGAAAATCAAGTTGAAAATGATGTTGACCGTCCACAGCGCGGCGTACATCTGCAGCCAATGCGTACGGGTGAACCCCATATCCATCATGTACATGGGCATGAATACGACGAAGCCGTAAGCCGCAGAGGTATTAATGGTGCGCACGATGCCGCCCAGGCCGATCTTCGGGTTTTCAAACGCGATGGTGATGCCTTTCAAGACGTAACCCAGCGACGCTTTTTCCCGGTTGCCGCTCTGTGCCGCGCCGTCGTCGCGATTGAGCATCAGCGCAATCACCGCGCCCAGCACGACGAAAATCAGCGCGCTCCACAGCGTGTGGATCTCGCCGAGATAAGGCAGCATGATGCTGGAATACAGCACGCCCAGCACGCTGAGCCCGCCGCTGTAGACGAACCAGAAAATCCCCACCGCCGACCCCAGCCTTTCCGGCGGCGCCTCATACGCCACCCACACCAGAAAACCGTAGGCAAATAGCGGATAGCCCAAGCCGCGCAGCGCATAGGTCGGCACCATGATCGCCAGGTTGTTGCTCGGCAGGCCAAACGTCAAAAAGCACACCGAACCGAACAAGAACAGCAGCAGGCCGGCCAACATCACCCGCCGGGCGGTAAAGATTTCCGCCAGCACACCGGAAAACCAGGCGGCGATCGCGGCCGCAAAGCCATAAACGCTGAACAGCAGCGCCGATTCCTGAATGCTCAGCCCTTTGCCAATCAAATAAGGCGACAGCCATCCTTGTTCCAGCCCTTCGCCCATCATGAACACCAACACGCCGGCATAGCCCAGCAGCAGTTTCGGTGACAGACCAATGCGATGAATCAGTCCATGCAACATAGAACACCCCAGCACATGTGATTATGGAGGCGCAGGCTCGCCCGCACCCGAAGAACGATGCAGGTTTCAGAGGTTTGGATTAAGCACCACTTTGATTGAACCGATGCCGCGCTTCATCAGCTCGAAGCCCTCGGCGAACTGTTCCAGCGGCAGCGTATGCGTCACCACGCCTTCGGTCGGCAGATCGCCATTGGCGATGCCTTCGATCACCAGCGGGTAGCAGTAAGGGCCGAGGTGCGAACCGAGCACGTCCAGCTCCTTGCGGTCGCTGATGATGCTCCAGTCGACGGTCACCGGATCCTTGAACACGGAAAATTCGACGAAGGTGCCGAGTTTGCGGATCAACGTCAGGCCCTGTTCCACGGACTTTTGGGCGCCGGTCGCCTCTATGTAGATGTCGCAGCCGTAGCCGTCGGTCATCGCTTTAACCGCCGCGGGCACGTCGTCACGGGTCGGGTTCAGCGTCACATCCGCGCCGAAGCGCTTCGCCAGCGCCAGACGCTCGTCGGACAGATCCAGCACCACCAGCTTCGAGGGCCCGGACTTTTTGATCGCCCCGATCATGCCCAGCCCCAGGGTGCCGGCGCCGGCCAGCACCACGACATCGCCCAGTTTGATATTGGCGCGTTGCACCGCATGGAAGGAGCAAGCATAGGGTTCGATCAGAATGGCTTTTTCGATCGGCAAGTCGGCCGGCACGTGATAGTTAATCGCCTCTTTGGTGAACTTCATGTACTCGGCCATGCCGCCATTGACGTTTTTCTGGAAACCGTACAGGTCATGCTTTTCGCACATCCAATACTGACCGCGGTTGCAGAAGCGGCATTGCCAGCAGGGAACGATTTGTTCTGATATCACGCGATCGCCGAGATTGAAGCCCTCGACGCCTTCGCCGTATCCCACCACGTGGCCGATAAATTCATGGCCGGGGATCATCGGCGCCTTGATGTATGCCGGTTGTTTTTCATCGCCCCAGAAGCTGGGCGCCCCTTCGAACGCTTTAACATCGCCGGCGCAGATGCCGCAGGCCTCGATCTTCACCAGGATCTCTTTCGGGCCAATCTTCGGTACCGGCACCTGTTCCAGGCGGTAATCTTTCGGGGCGTACGCCACAACCGCCTTCATGATCTCGGGGATACCGGCCGCCATTTTCGCCTCTGTCATGCAGGTCTGACACATAGCACTCTCCTCTGGTAGGGGAACTTATTTTGATCATTAACACACGCAAAGAACAAATGAACACTAACGCCACGCGTTCAATTTGCCCACAGTGAACTTATCAAAGTGTGATATCGCTCAAAAACCCGTCTACATGAGGATGAATAACGATTAAAACCTCTTTTTTAGTGACGAAAGTCACCTTTTACAGGCGCAAACAGAAAACACGACGAAAAAACAAAAGAACATAGATTGAACATTTGATTAAACAGAGATACGGTAATGAACGTGGCGCCATCGAGGATCGCCGCCCTTTTCGTTACCAATCAGGAGACCGCTATGCTGCCTATCGCCATCGGCGCCGACGATGCCGCCATTGAACTGAAGGATCTGATCGTCGCCCACCTGCAACAACGGGACATTCCCGTCATTGACTACACGACGGATCGCACCGCAGAAACGGGGATCTATCCCGATATCGCCTATCGCGTCGCACAGGCGATACGGGAGGAAAAACATCGGCGGGGCATCCTGCTGTGCGGCACCGGCATCGGTATGAGCATCGTGGCCAATAAAGTGCCCGGCATTCGCGCGGCGCAATGTCACGATACCTACTCCGCCCAACGGGCGCGCAAAAGCAATGATGCTCAGATCATCACGCTGGGCGCGCGGGTCATCGGTGCCGAGCTGGCGAAAACCATCGTCGATGCCTGGCTGGAGTCGGAGTTTGAAGGGGGAGGTTCGGCGCCGAAAGTCGAGCGAATCGGCTATTACGAAAACGCGGTCGGACGGCGTTAAATCGCCTGCAGCCATGATGGCGGTCGTGCATAAGCCGCGCTCCGCCTGGGTTTACTCGGCATTCATTGTTATTATCCATCGCAACAATCAGAAAAAGCGCATTTTCATTCTCGACCCGATGATGCAGTGTGTTCCCCCTATGATGAAAAAGGTTCTCATTTCCCTACGTTGAGCTTGGTCAAGGAGCTTATCAATGAATCAATTAGACGCACTCAAGCAGCTGACCACGGTGGTCGCCGACAGCGGCGATATCGAATCCATCCGCCAGTTCGAACCCCAGGACGCCACCACCAACCCTTCGCTGATCCTGAAAGCCGCCGCGCTGCCGCAGTACAAAGCGCTGATCACCGAAGCGCTGGAGTATGCCCGCCGCCAGGGCGGCAGCAAGGAAACCCAGCTGATCAACGCCAGCGATAAACTGGCGGTCAACATCGGCGTCGAGATCCTCAAAAGCGTGCCGGGCCGCATCTCCACCGAAGTGGACGCCCGCCTGTCGTTCGACCGCGGCATGTGCGTCGCCAAAGCGCGCAAACTGATCGGCATGTATCAGGAACAGGGCATCGACAAATCGCGCATCCTGATCAAGCTGGCTTCCACCTGGGAAGGCATCAAAGCCGCCGAAGAGCTGGAAAAAGAAGGCATCAACACCAACCTGACGCTGCTGTTCTCCTTCGCACAGGCCCGCGCCTGCGCCGAAGCCGGCGTGTATCTGATCTCGCCGTTCGTCGGCCGCATCTATGACTGGTACCAGGCCAAACAGCCTGCCGCCGACTATGACGCCGATCAGGATCCGGGCGTGAAATCGGTGCGCACCATCTATGAATACTACAAGCGTCATCGTTACCAGACGGTGATCATGGGCGCCAGCTTCCGCAAAGTTGAGCAGATCCTGGCGCTGGCCGGCTGCGATCGCCTGACCATCGCGCCGAACCTGCTGGAGCAGCTGAAAAACAGCGAACAGCCGGTCGAGCGCAAGCTGACCCCGTCGACCGAGGGCTTCCACCAACCCGCTCCGCTGGCCGAAGCGGAATTCCGCTGGCTGCACAATCAGGACGCCATGGCGGTGGAAAAACTCGCCGAAGGCATCCGCCTGTTCGCCGTCGACCAGCAGAAGCTGGAAGACATGTTGGCCGCTCAACTGTAATCGCACTGGAGTTTCGTTATGTCTTCTCGTAAAGAGCTTGCCAACGCCATCCGCGCACTCAGCATGGACGCCGTACAAAAAGCAAATTCCGGCCACCCGGGGGCCCCTATGGGCATGGCGGACATCGCCGAAGTCCTGTGGCGTGACTACCTCAACCACAACCCGACTAACCCGCACTGGGCTGACCGCGACCGTTTCGTGCTCTCCAACGGCCACGGCTCCATGTTGATTTACAGCCTCCTGCACCTCACCGGCTACGACCTGCCGATGCGCGAGCTGGAGAACTTCCGTCAGCTCCATTCCAAAACCCCGGGGCACCCGGAGTACGGTTACACCCCAGGCGTTGAAACCACCACCGGCCCGCTGGGCCAGGGTATCGCCAACGCCGTCGGCTTCGCCATCGCCGAACGCACCCTGGCGGCGCAGTTCAACCGCCCTGGCCACGACATCGTCGACCACCACACCTACGCCTTCATGGGCGACGGTTGCATGATGGAAGGTATCTCGCACGAAGTCTGCTCCCTGGCCGGCACCCTCAAGCTCGGCAAGCTGACCGCCTTCTACGATGACAACGGCATCTCCATCGACGGCCACGTCGACGGCTGGTTCACCGACGACACCGCCTTGCGTTTCGAAGCCTACGGCTGGCACGTGGTGCGCAACGTCGACGGCCACAACCCGGACGCCATCAAGGCCGCGATTGAAGAAGCCCGCAAGGTGACCGACAAGCCGTCGCTGCTGATGTGCAAGACCGTTATCGGTTTCGGTTCGCCGAACAAGGCCGGCACCCATGACGTGCACGGCGCCGCGCTGGGCGCCGCCGAAGTGGCCGCCACCCGCGAAGCGCTGGGCTGGAAATACGCCGCCTTTGAAATCCCGCAGGACATCTACGCCCAGTGGGACGCCAAGGAAGCCGGTCAGGCCAAAGAAGCGGCCTGGAACGACAAGTTCGCCGCCTACGCCAAAGCCTTCCCGGAACTGGCCGCCGAGTTCAAGCGCCGCATGAGCGGCGAGCTGCCGGCCGACTGGAAAGCCGACGCCAAAGCGTTCGTGGAAAAACTGCAGGCCAACCCGGCCAACATCGCCAGCCGCAAGGCGTCGCAGAACGCGCTGGAAGCGTTCGGCAAGGTGCTGCCGGAGTTCCTGGGCGGCTCCGCCGACCTGGCGCCGAGCAACCTGACCATGTGGTCCGGTTCGAAAGCGCTGAACGTTGACCCGGCGGGCAACTACATTCATTACGGCGTGCGCGAGTTCGGCATGACCGCCATCACCAACGGCATCGCGCTGCACGGCGGCTTCCTGCCGTACTCGGCGACCTTCCTGATGTTCGTGGAATACGCCCGCAACGCGGTGCGCATGGCGGCGCTGATGAAGCTGCGCAATGTGTTTGTCTACACCCACGACTCCATCGGTCTGGGCGAAGACGGCCCGACCCACCAGCCGGTGGAGCAGCTGGCGAGCCTGCGCGTGACCCCGAACATGAGCACCTGGCGCCCGTGTGACCAGGTGGAATCGGCGGTGGCGTGGCAGTACGGTATCGAGCGCAACGACGGCCCGACCACGCTGGTGTTCTCGCGCCAGAACCTGACCCAGCAGCCGCGCACCGCAGAGCAGCTGGCGAACGTGTACCGCGGCGGCTACGTGCTGAAAGACTGCGCGGGCACGCCGGACGTCATCCTGATTGCCACCGGCTCCGAAGTGGGCATCACGGTGGAAGCGGCGGACACGCTGACCGCGGCGGGCCGCAAGGTGCGCGTGGTGTCGATGCCGTCGACCGACGCGTTCGACAAGCAGGATTCGGCGTACCGCGAGTCGGTGCTGCCGGCGGCGGTGACGGCGCGCGTGGCGGTGGAAGCGGGTATCGCGGACTACTGGTACAAGTACGTGGGCCTGAACGGCGCCATCGTGGGCATGACCACCTTCGGTGAGTCGGCGCCGGCGGAGCAGCTGTTCGCCGAGTTCGGCTTCACCGTGGACAACGTGGTGGCGAAGGCGCAGGCGCTGCTGAAGTAAGCGGCCTGGCGCAAGCCGATAAAAAAGCCGGTCATCGTGACCGGCTTTTTTTATGCCATCACCCGATGAATCTGCAAATATTGCAGCAGCATGATGGTCTTGCCGTCTTTAATGCGGCCGTCGGCGATCATCGCCACCGCTTCACTGAACGGCAGTTCGATCACCTCAATATCTTCATCTTCAATGCCGCCGCCGGCCGCGCGCCGCTCATCGTCATGGTATTCGGCGATAAAGAAGTGCACGATTTCAGTCACGCCGCCCGGCGACATGTACGCTTCGAAGATTTTCTTCACCTCGCTGACCTGAAAACCGGTCTCCTCCACCGCTTCGCGGCGCGCGCATTGCTCCGGAGAGTCGGCGTCCAGCAGGCCGGCGCAGGCCTCGAGCAGCATGCCGCTCTCGTTGCCGTTGACGTAGGTCGGCATGCGGAACTGATTGGTCAGCACCACCGTGCCCTTGGCGCGGTTGTACAGCAAAATGGTAGCGCCGTTGCCACGATCGTAGACCTCGCGCACCTGTTGCACCGAACCGCCGTTTTTGCGTTTCAGATCGAACGTGTACTTGTGCAGCACATACCAGTTGTCCGACAGCAGCTCTTTCTTCACATTCTCAATTTTCGACGACATAACCCTTTTCCCTTGCGTGACAACGTGAAGATCATACCGCGATTAGGCCGCGCCGCGGCAGACGATTTGCAACAAAAATCACATCGTCTCTCCGGGTAAACCAGGATTTAAAATACATCGTGGGCAGACGCAAACTCTGACAGACGAGTCAGGACGAATCGCATCCGCAAAGGCAAATCATCAGTGGAAACCGGGCTGCGGCTGAAAATCGGTGGGCATTTCGCTATTCATTTGATTACACAACGACAATTGTTCCGTTTTGTTGACAACTTGATACAAATCGCGGTGCAATTTAGTTGCAAAAGTTATAGTTTTGCTTTCGAATGAAAATGGCGAAGCGCCTCACCTGAGAGAAAAGGATTCCGTGATTGCTTGTTAAACGTTCCGTGACCGGCAGCCTGGCCAGAGCGCTGTTCGGCATCGTGATCCTGTCGGTGCTCGCCACTGGGTTGGCGTTGACGACCGTCGCCGGCAGCCAGAGCGATGCCGAGGCAATCAACATCGCCGGTTCGCTGCGCATGCAAAGCTACCGCTTGGCCTTTGACCTCGACCGGCAGAACCCGGAGCTGGAGCTGCACCTGCAGCAATACCGGCAATCTTTGCAGGCACCCGCGCTGCAAAAGCTGGCGCGTTTTTACGTCCCGGCCGAGGTACGCAACCACTATCTGGCGTTGCAACGAACATGGCAAACGATGGAGCAGCAGATCCGCGACGGGCAGGCGGCCGCCTACCGGGCAGAGGTTGCCGGCTACGTCAACCGCGTCGATCATTTCGTTTCCGCTCTACAGCGTTATTCAGAGTTGAAACTCACCCTGGTGGCCGCCATCAGCGTACTGGGCTACGCCGCCATCATCGGTCTGGTGCTGTTCTGCATCCGTTTTATGCGCCGCCAGGTGGTCACGCCGCTGCAGCATCTGGTCGACGCCAGCCAGCGCGTGCAACAGCGCGACTTTCGCCACCCGCAGCTGGACGTGGCGCTGCCGAACGAACTCGGCGTGCTGTCGCAAACCTTCAGCGCCATGTCGGACGAGCTGGCCCGGCTCTATCAATCGCTGGAGCTGAAAGTGCAGGAAAAGACCCAGCGCCTGCAGCAGGCCAACGAAACGCTGGAGGTGCTGTATCGCTGCTCGCAGGCGCTGAGCGTGCGCCAGATCGATCAGCAGGCGTTTGAAAATGTGCTGCGCATCGTGCGCCAAAGTGAACGACTGCGCTGCATCCGGTTGAACGTGGCGGACGACCATGGCCAGTGGCAACTGAACGAAGGAGAGCCGGCGCCGGCGCAAGCCTGGAGCGCGCTGTCGATCACTCAAGGCGATAAACTGCTGGGCGAATTGCGTTGGCAGCCCGAGGCGCAGCCGCCGCATCCTCACCTGATGCAGAGCCTGGCCAATATGTTGGGCCGCGGCGTCTACTTCAACCGCGCGCAAAAGCAGCACCAATATCTGTTGCTGATGGAAGAGCGTGGGACCATCGCCCGCGAGCTGCACGATTCGCTGGCGCAGACGCTGTCGTTCCTGCGCATCCAGCTGACGCTGCTCCGGCGCGCCGCCGACGATCCGGCGGCGCAGACGATTATCGATGATTTCGATCGCACGCTGGCCGATGCCTATCGCCAGCTGAGAGAATTACTGGCCACCTTCCGCCTCAACATTCAGGAGGCGGATCTGAATGCCGCGCTGGAGCAACTGTTGCAGCCATTAAAGGCGCTAACCCCCGCGCGGATTCAGTTACACTGTCGGCTGCCCTCGCAGGCGCTCAACGCCCAACAGCAGGTGCACGCGCTGCAGATCGTGCGCGAAGCGGTACTCAATGCCGTCAAGCACGCCGGAGCGAACGAGATCGCGGTGTGTTGCGAGGTCAATGCCGCAGGCGACAACGTATTCAGCATTACCGACGACGGTTGCGGCATCGCCAGTCTGGAAGAACCGGAAGGGCATTACGGCTTGACCATCATGAGCGAACGCGCGGCGCGACTGGGAGGAACGCTGCGCATCCGGCGCAGAGGCGGCGGCGGCACGGCGGTCTGCCTGACATTCTCGCCCTGACCTTGCGGCTGTTCACTCGGCGTTACGGTTGCCGCCGGGCAGAAGGCTGCCCAGAGAGGTTTGCGGTGCAGAATGCCGCTATTTTTGAAGAGACAGTCCCACTGTGAAGCACGCCTCCGGGCGCGTTTGAGTGGCTTTACTTGCTACAGGGAGCATATTTCATGGTGATGAAGCAATACCGAGTCATGATCGTTGACGATCATCCGTTGATGCGGCGCGGCATCAAACAGCTGCTGGGACTGGATGCGCGATTTGGCGTGGTAGCGGAGGCCGGCAACGGCAGCGAGGCGGTTGCGCTGGCACTGCAGCACGCGCCGGACGTGATCTTGTTGGATCTGAACATGAAGGGCATGTCCGGGCTGGATACGCTGCGGGCCCTGCGCGACGAAGGCGTGGACGCGCGCATCATCGTGCTGACGGTCTCCGATGCGCGCAGCGATCTGTATGCGCTGATCGACGCCGGCGCCGACGGCTATCTGCTGAAAGACAGTGAACCGGAACAGCTGCTGGAACACATCAGCGCCGCCGCCGAAGGGCAGAACGTGATCAGCGACGCCATGGCCGACTATTTGCTGGCGCGCGGCGAGCAACGCGATCCCTTCGCCGCCTTGACCGAACGCGAACTGGACGTCTTGCAAGAGGTGGCGCGCGGCCTGTCCAACAAACAGGTGGCGGCGCAGCTGCATATCTCTGAAGAAACCGTGAAGGTGCACATCCGCAATATACTGCGCAAGCTGGACGTGCGTTCTCGCGTGGCGGCGACGGTGATGTACCTGGAGTACAAAAGCCACTGATCGCCCCGCCCCGGCCAATACGCCGGGGCCGCTTACTCGATGGCGCTGAGCAGCGCCTGATGGTGCTGATGCACCCAGCTCTTGTTGAACGGCCCCCAGCTTTCCAACTGATAGAAACCGTCGTTGTTGCGCACGCCCTGCTGCACGAACTGCAGCTCGACGCCCATGCCGGGCAGCGCCTTCAGCACATCCTGCAACGTGCGGCGCGGCCAACCGGTCAGCGCCATCAACCGCGGCACATTGGGCCGCTCACTGTGGCTGATCAGCCAGCATAAATAAAGCCGACGGGCAAATACCGGGTTAATTCCCATGCCAAGCTCCTGCTGTAAGGTGAGTCCAGTTTTTACTTTCGGTTGCCTGCGGCGAAGACATGCGCAAGGCCTTTGATAGTAATAAAAATGTCTTAATAGCGTACAATTATCGGCGTCGGTGCATCCACGCCGTTTTCCGCTACCGTTATTTACACTATCTCCTTTTTTTCTCCACGCTTTCCTCGACTATCCCGAGTAAAGTGCAATAGCGCCGGAATCCTTCCCTGCCGCTGAAATGCATATTTCCGATGCGTTTTAAAGATAGAACAAGTCATAACGAGGTTCGCGCTGCATGGCCAATTTTTTTATTGATCGCCCGATTTTCGCCTGGGTGCTGGCAATTATTCTTTGCCTGACCGGGGCATTGGCGATTTTTTCTTTACCGGTAGAACAATACCCGAATCTGGCGCCGCCGAACGTGCGCATTAGCGCAACTTACCCAGGTGCTTCGGCGCAAACGCTGGAAAACACCGTCACGCAGATCATTGAACAGAATATGACCGGCCTCGACAACATGATGTATATGTCGTCGCAGAGCACCAATACCGGCCAGGCAACCGTCACGCTGACGTTCGAAGCCGGCACCGATCCCAACGAAGCGATGCAGCAGGTGCAAAACCAGCTGCAGGCGGCGATCAAACGTTTGCCGCAGGCGGTGCAGAATCAGGGGGTCACGGTGTCGAAATCCGGCGACACCACGCTGATGATGGTGGCGTTCGTCTCCACCGACAACAGCATGGACAAGCAGGACATCGCCGATTACATCGTCTCCAACCTGCAGGATCCGCTCAGCCGCATCAACGGCGTCGGCAGCATGGACGTGTACGGCTCGCAATACGCCATGCGTATCTGGCTCGATCCCAACAAGCTCAACAGTTACCAGCTCACGACCCAGGACGTGGTCAAGGCCATTCAATCGCAGAACGCCCAAGTGGCGGTCGGCCAGTTGGGCGGCACGCCATCGGTCGATAAACAGGCGTTGAACGCCACCATCAACGCCCAGTCGCAGCTCCAGACGCCAGAACAATTCCGCCAGATCACCCTGCGGGTCAATCAGGACGGATCGCTGGTGACGCTGGGCAACGTCGCCACCGTCGAACTGGGCGGCGAGAACTACAACTACCTCAGCCGCTACAACGGGATGCAGGCCGCGGGCATGAACATCAAGCTGGCCTCCGGCGCCAACGAACTGCAGACCGACCAGTTGGTGAAGGACAAGATCGCCGAACTGTCGCAGTACTTCCCGCGCGGGCTGGAGGCCAAAGTTGCCTATGAAACCACCCCGTTCGTCAAAGCCTCGATCAAGGACGTGGTGAAAACGCTGCTGGAAGCCATCCTGCTGGTGTTCCTGGTGATGTACCTGTTCCTGCAGAATTTCCGCGCCACGCTGATCCCCACCATCGCCGTGCCGGTGGTGCTAATGGGCACCTTCGCCATCCTGTCCGCCTGCGGCTTCAGCATCAACACCCTCACCATGTTCGCCATGGTGTTGGCGATCGGCCTGCTGGTGGACGACGCCATCGTGGTGGTGGAAAACGTCGAACGCGTGATGAGCGAAGAAGGCTTGCCGCCGCGTGAAGCCACGCGCAAATCCATGGGGCAAATCCAGAGCGCGCTGGTCGGCATCGCCCTGGTGCTGTCGGCGGTGTTCGTGCCGATGGCGTTCTTCGGCGGCACCACTGGCGCCATCTATCGACAGTTCTCCATCACCATCGTCTCCGCCATGGTGCTATCGGTGCTGGTGGCGATGATCCTGACCCCGGCCCTGTGCGCCACGCTGCTCAAACCGATCGCCAAGGGCCACCACCACGGTAAGCGCGGCTTCTTCGGCTGGTTCAACCGCATGTTCAACCGCAACACCGAACGCTATGAGCGCGGCGTGGGGCGCATCCTGCACGCCAGCGGCCGCTACATGGTGATTTATCTGCTGTTGCTCGGCGGCATGGCGTTGCTGTTCATCAAGCTGCCGACCTCCTTCCTGCCGCAGGAAGACCGTGGCATCTTCACCGTACAGGTGCAGCTGCCGGCAGGTTCGACCCTGCAACAAACGTCCAAAGTGGTGGAAAAGGTTGAGCGGTACTTCCTCACCGAAGAGAAACAGGATGTGTTGTCGGTGTTCGCCATCATCGGCTCCGGGCCGGGGGGAACAGCCAAAACGTGGCGCGTCTGTTCATTCGGCTAAAAGACTGGGATCTGCGCACCTCGGGCGCCAACAGCTCGTTCGACATCATCGATCGCGCCACCCTGGCGTTCAACAAGATTAACGAAGCGCGGGTGATCGCCAGCAGCCCGCCGGCTATCACCGGCCTCGGCAACTCTTCCGGCTTCGATATGGAGTTGGAAGACCACGCCGGCCTCGGCCACGCCAAGCTGATGGCGGCGCGCGATCAGCTGCTACAGCTGGCCGGGCAAAACCCGCTGCTGTCGCGCGTGCGCCACAACGGCCTGGACGACAGCCCGCAGTTGCAAATCGATATCGATCAACGCAAGGCTCAGGCACTGGGCGTGTCTATCGACGACATCAACAATACCCTCTCCACCGCCTGGGGCTCGACCTACGTCAACGACTTCGTCGACCGCGGCCGGGTGAAAAAAGTCTACGTGCAGGCCGCAGCGCCGTTCCGCATGCTGCCGGATGACATTAACAAATGGTATGTACGCAACAGCGCGGGCGGCATGGTGCCGTTCTCGGCCTTCGCCAGCTCGCACTGGGAGTACGGTTCGCCGCGGCTGGAGCGCTATAACGGCAGCTCGGCGCTGGAGATCGTCGGCGAAGCGGCCAACGGCGTCAGCACCGGCACCGCGATGGCGGAAATGGAAAAACTGGTCAGCCAACTGCCGACCGGCTTCGGGCTGGAATGGACGGCGATGTCCTATCAGGAACGGCTGTCCGGCTCGCAGGCGCCGGCGCTGTACGCCATCTCGCTGCTGGTAGTGTTCCTGTGCCTGGCGGCGCTGTACGAGAGCTGGTCGATACCGTTCTCTGTGATGCTGGTGGTGCCACTGGGGGTGATCGGCGCGGTCGCCGCCACCTGGCTGCGCGGTCTGGAGAACGACGTCTATTTCCAGGTTGGCCTGTTGACCATCATTGGGCTGTCGGCGAAAAACGCCATTCTTATCGTCGAGTTCGCTAATGAGCTGAACCATAAAGGCCAGGATCTGATGTCGGCGACGCTCGACGCGTCCCGCATGCGTCTGCGGCCGATCCTGATGACCTCGCTGGCGTTCATCTTCGGCGTGCTGCCGATGGCCACCAGCAGCGGCGCCGGTTCCGGTAGCCAGCATGCGGTCGGCACCGGGGTGATGGGCGGCATGATCTCCGCCACCCTGCTGGCGATTTTCTTCGTGCCGCTGTTCTTCGTGCTGGTGCGGCGCCGTTTCCCGGGTAAAGCGCATCCGGCAACCACGCCGACCACTGAGGAGTAACAGGCAGCGCATAAAAAAAGCAGCGTCGGGTAACCGATGCTGCTTTTTTTCGAACGATAATCTCGTTCCCAAGGTGTTTCAGTGACGTTCCAATGACTCAACCTTGCCATCTGCTTCAACGCTGTGTCAGTTGCCCAACATCTCATCAATGAAGTCTTTCCAGTTTCCTAATTCACGATCAACCATAATACTTTACAACCTCAATTATTTGACGAAGCGGATTCTACGCTTGTTTTTTGACCATGTGAAGGGAAACGGGAACGATGCCGGGCCCGGAAATCGGGCTTAGCGCACATTTTCGTATTTATCTGATCAATGTGCAGTACAGCTATTCCCTTGTGATATCAATTTCTCCACGGTAGCGTGTAAAAGGTATAAAAATACGCCAAGGGAGCGCCGATCATGTCCACTTCTTTGTCTCTCTCGCAGTTGAAAACGCAGGGCCGCTATCAGGAAGCGACTTCGCTGGCGTTACGGCAACTGGCGGCCGAGCCGGAAGCGGCGATGTTACACTTTCAGCTGGCCTGCCTGTATGACGTTCAGGGCCTGGAACAACAGGCCATTCCCTGCTACCTCGCGGCATTGGCTCGCGATTTGCCGCCCGCCCAGCGCCGTGAAGCCTGGCTGGGCCTCGGCAGCACTTACCGCGCCCTGGGGAAATACCCGGCTTCGCTGCGCGCTTTCGACGATGGCCTGACCGAATTCCCGCAGGCCAACGAACTAATGCTGTTTCGCGCCATGACGCTGTACAACCTGGGTGAAAATAAACGCGCCGTGGCCGATCTGTTGTTGTTGCTGGCGGACACCTCGTCAGACCCCGGTATCCGCGGCTATCAGCGCGCCATTCGGCACTATGCCGCCGATCTCAATCATATTGATTAGAGGAAAACCATGGAAATCATCACCGATATGAGCCGCCGCGCCATCGACTGGCAGCGGCTGTGTGAATTGCTGCAGGCCGCCGGGCTGGGCGAACGCGATCCGCATACGCTGCAACGCGTTTACCAACACAGCCAGTTTTGCTATTGGGGGTTTATCGGCGATGAGCTGATCGCCACCGCACATGCCATCAGCGATTTGACCTCGGTTGCCTACCTGGCCGACGTGGCGATCGATCCGCGCTTTCAGGGACAGGGGTTGGGGCGCAGGTTGATGGACCGGGTGATGCAAGATCTGGCGCCGCTCGGCAAGATTTTCATCTATTCGGTGCCGGAAAAACTGGCCTTCTATAAAAAGTACGGCTTTCACGATTTGACCACCGGCATGGTGTTCGCTGAGGGCGCCGCCCTGCGGCGTTTGCAACAGGGAGGCTACGTACGTTAATCGCGCATTACAAGGTTTTGCTCATAAAGATACGGCAGGTCCCCGGCGGCAGGCACGGCACCTCCCCCATACGCTGCCAGCCATGTCGTTGATAAAAGTCCGGCGCCTGAAAGCTGATGGTGTACAACACGGCGGAAAGGCAACCGCGCCGGCGGCCTTCCTGCTCGAAACGGCGCAACAATTCGCTGCCCAGCCCCGCCCCGCGCAACGCTTCCGGCAGATAAAAGAGATCGAGAAACAGCAGCCCTAATGATGAGCGCCCGGTAATCCCCCCGAGAACCTCCCCACTATCGGGATCTTTTACCACCACGGCCAACGGCAGACGATCGCCGTAGCCGATATGTTGATCATTAAAACGGTCCAACCCCTCCGCGATACAGGACGTTATTTCCTGCGTTACCCGATCGGAAATTTCGATATGACATTCTTTCACGCCAGCTCTCCGTATCAATCATCCACGTTCGCACTCTGCTCACAGCTTAAAACATCGCATTTTCTTTGTTTAGAATTATCTTTGTCTCAATTTCCACGTTAATTTTCGCATGACTTCAGCGCCGACTTTACTGTCGATCCAAGTAAAGCTTCTCATCGTGATAAAACCAAGAAAAATCTTAGTTTTTAACTCGTTAAACGCAATCTTCCGTCATTTAATGATCGTCAAAAACGATCGTTTTGATAATTTTGATAGCCAATATCTATGTTAATTCCTTTCAATTACCGAGGTATTAATAGAAGATGTCTATTCTATTAGCCTTACCTTGCTTAAAAATTCAGTTGAAAAAAAGATTTACTCTTTATAAATCATGCTAGTATATAACCTTCCCTTCAAAGCTCGCGCCCAGATAACGCTCATTCGTTTGCGGTGCAAGATAAGTTCAACATGAAATTATTTAGATTATTTCTTTTTTTATGTTTTAAGATATCAATCCTCACCGGGAAATAGAAAGTAAAGGACTATAATAAAATGGAAATTGATATTTTCAGCGAGTGTGCCTATACCACCGTCGGCATTCGACAACTCATTAACCAAACATGGGCGGAAAAACGCGCGCCGGCCGGCTTTAGCCGTAAAAGGGTCTGCTTTATCGATGTCACTATCGCCAATTTTGAAGCACGTTACCGCGATGAATATGCCAACCCCAATACCTACAAAATAATCATTATCACCGACTGCCTGCATGAGGTGGTGATTGTCGACAATAAGACCATTATATTATCAAACCTTATATCATTGAGCCGCTTCAGCCACCTGATCGGTGACTTATATAAGCGTTACAGTCACTATACCGAACCGCCGCAACTCTCCCAGCGCGAGTCCCTTTTCCTTTCGGAGTGGTCGACGGGAAAATCGCTGGCCGATATCAGCAATGCCATGAATATCAGAAATAAAACCGCCAATCATTACAAGTCGCGAATAATGAAAAAGCTCGGCGCCAGCAGGATAAAACCGCTGTTGCATATTACCCGCGTACGGTGTTTGACCGATCGTTTAAACATAAGAACCAATAAAGAGTAGTGACCGCCCCCCAGCTCCGCATTGGCGGCTGAATGCGTTCGCCGGCGTCTTTTAAAAGCACCG
The DNA here is from genome assembly GCF_051803255.1 of Serratia bockelmannii. Taxonomy (NCBI): domain Bacteria; kingdom Pseudomonadati; phylum Pseudomonadota; class Gammaproteobacteria; order Enterobacterales; family Yersiniaceae; genus Serratia; species Serratia bockelmannii. The sequence continues at coordinate 3,799,519 of NZ_CP196512.1, forward strand.
CTGGCGAAGGTCGCCGTTTCATCGCTTTGCCAACCTCTCTCTCCCTGGCGCCCAATCGTCTTTCGCGCGCATCGTTGTCTGGATCTCGCCGCCGCTTTACTGGCATTATCTCTGCTATCGCCGGGCGGCGAGAAGGCCTAAGACCGCGCCCGCCGCTCAGTATCGACTCGACGAGACAGGTAGCTTTACGCCATGGCAAATAAACCGCAACAGACAACGCTGACGATGTACGGCATCAAAAACTGCGACACCATCAAAAAAGCCCGCCGCTGGCTGGAAGATCAGGGCATAGCCTATCATTTTCACGACTACCGCGCCGACGGCCTGACCGAACAGCAACTGCGCGGTTTCGTCGCGCAACTGGGTTGGGAGCCGCTGCTCAATACCCGCGGTACCACCTGGCGCAAGCTGGATGAAGCGCAGCGCAACGCCTGTGATAATGCCGACGCCGCCATCGCGCTGATGTTGGCGCAGCCGGCAATCATTAAACGTCCGCTGCTGGACGACGGCAACGGCCACGCCCTGCTCGGTTTTAACGCCGACACTTACCAACAATTTATCACCGAGGTTGCCGTATGACTTGCCCGGTTATCGAACTGGCCCAGCAGTTGATCAAACGCCCTTCCCTCAGCCCGAATGACGAAGGCTGCCAGCAGCTGATGATCGATCGCCTGCAGGCGATCGGCTTCACCGTCGAAGCAATGGACTTCGAAGATACCCAAAACTTCTGGGCCTGGCGCGGTGAAGGGCAAACCCTGGCGTTTGCCGGGCACACCGACGTGGTGCCGACCGGTGATGAAAAACGCTGGGACAACCCGCCGTTTGAACCGGCAATCCGTGACGGCATGCTCTATGGCCGCGGCGCGGCGGACATGAAAGGCTCATTGGCCGCGATGGTGGTGGCCGCGGAACGCTTTGTCGCCGCCAACCCGAATCACCGGGGCCGTCTGGCATTCCTGATCACTTCGGATGAAGAAGCCAGCGCCACTCACGGCACGGTTAAAGTGGTCGAAGCGCTGATGGCGCGCAACGAGCGGCTGGATTACTGCCTGGTCGGCGAGCCGTCCAGCACCGAGCGCGTCGGCGACGTGGTGAAAAACGGCCGTCGTGGCTCCATCACCGCCAACCTGCATATCCACGGCGTACAGGGGCACGTTGCCTATCCGCATCTGGCGGACAATCCGGTGCACCGCGCCATGCCGGCACTGAATGAACTGGTGGCGATCGAATGGGATCGCGGCAACGAGTTCTTCCCGCCGACCAGTATGCAGATCGCCAACGTGCAGGCCGGCACCGGCAGCAACAACGTGATCCCGGGCGATCTCTACGTGCAGTTCAACTTCCGTTTCAGCACCGAACTGACCGACGCGATGATCAAGCAGCGCGTGGAAGAGCTGCTGGAACGCCATCAGTTGAATTACAGCATCGAATGGCGGCTGTCCGGTCAACCGTTCCTCACCTCGCGCGGCGCGCTGGTGGATGCGGTGGTCAACGCGGTCGAGCACTATTCTGAATTGACGCCGCAGTTGCTGACCACCGGCGGCACCTCCGACGGCCGCTTCATCGCGCAGATGGGCGCGCAGGTGGTGGAACTGGGGCCGGTCAACGCCACCATCCACAAGGTCAACGAATGTGTCAACGCCGCGGATCTGCAGCTGCTGAGCCGCATGTATCAACGCATCATGGAGCAATTGGTCGCATGATCAACGCAGAGATGCTCACCGGCCGCTCAACCGAACACCTCGCGCCGCTGAGCGGGAACCACCGCCTGCAGCCGCAGGCGGTCAACGCCTTCCTGGCGATGCAGCAGGCGGCGCATGAGGCGGGATTCGATCTCCAGCCCGCCAGCACCTTCCGCGATTTCGACCGCCAGTTGGCGATTTGGAATGGCAAATTCTGCGGCCAGCGGCCAGTATTAGATAAGGACAGCCGCCCGATCGACGTCGCGACGCTATCGGCCGCCGAGCGCTGTGAGGCGATCCTGCGCTGGTCGGCCCTGCCGGGCGCCAGCCGCCATCACTGGGGCAGCGATCTGGACGTGTACGATCCGTCGCTGTTGCCGGAAGGGCAAAAGCTGCAGCTGGAGCCGTGGGAATATGAGGAAGGCGGTTACTTTGCGCCGCTCAACCAGTGGCTGACGGCGCATATGGCCGAATTCGGTTTCTACCGCCCCTTTACCGAAGACTGCGGCGGCGTGGCGGTGGAGCCGTGGCATCTGAGCTACCGGCCGCTGGCGCAAGAGGCCGAACATTTGCTGACCCCGGCGCTGTTGCTGGCGGCCTGGCATGATAAGGAGGTCGCCGGTGCCGAATGGCTCGAACGCCATCTGCCCTCGATTTTTTCGCGTTTTATACGCAGTGAAGGAAAGGAGTAGCTATGCAATGGTTAGCTGATTACTGGTGGATTATCCTGCTGGTTCTGGTGGGGATGGTCGTCAGCGGCATCAAGGAACTGCGCCGCGTCGACGTTAAAAGCTATTTGGCCAACAAGCCGGAGATACCGCCGCACCGCGACAATAATGCCCAGTGGGATGACGAAGACGACTGGCCGAAAAAGAAATGACATCAGGGCGCTCATCGGCGCCCTGAATTTTTAGCGAAAGGCGATCAGCTCGCCGCGCTTGCCGGACAAGGCTTCGTCCCAGTAGCGCTGCGGCACATAATAATGCAGCCTTTCCAACGCGGCGTTCATCATGCCCTGGTTGATTGCGTGCCCGACGTTTTCCTCCACGTCCAGCGTGAAATCGGCGCCGTTGGTCCGCAACGCCTCCGCCGCCGCGTGAGCGTGTTGCACCGCGATCACCGCATCCTCTTCACCGTGGATCAAATGCACCACGCTGTCGCCGAAAGCCCGCTCAGGCAGTTGCGCGAAACGCCCGCTGAACGCGACCACGCGCCCGGCCAGCCGGGTTTCTGCTTTCAACGCTTCCAGCGCCATGATCGCCCCCTGCGAGAACCCCACCAGCGCCGTGCCGGCATAGCCTACGCCGCTCAACTGCTGCCAATGACGGACCACGGCCACAAACTGTGGCATCACGTCTGCGATGCGGGCTGCGCGGTTCTCTTCGGTCACGTCCTGCACCGAAAACCACTGACGCCCTGCACCGTTGCCGAACGCTTCGGGGCCACCGATGCTCACCACCTGTGCCTGAGGAAAGTCTTTGGCGAAGTAGCTGCCGATCTCCCCCATCGCCACCGGGTTGTCGCCGACACCGTGAAACAGCAAGATCAGCTGCGCCGCCGGGGTCGCCGGGGTTTGGACAACGAAATGCTCATGTTTCATCGATGACTCCTTAATAGTAACCAAACCTGGTGCGGCGACAGTCGCCGCCGCACCGCTGACAGTGACTATACGCCGTTGAGAAATCGGGAAAATCGGGTTTTATTGAGCGAGTTATTCAATTTATTGCAACGACTGCGCCCAGTCGCGCCAGTAACGGCAGTGCTGCGCATTCAACTGTTCCAGCGCCTGCGCCGTTTCGTGCCGCCAGTGCCGCAGCAAGGCTTTCTGGCCACTTACGCCCGCCTGCTCCGCGCACGCCGCCGGGGATTGTCGCCGTTGCAGATGGCCGCGCAGCGCGGGCAGCGGCAAATTGCTGGCCAACAGCAAACGCTGCAATGCCCCCAGGCTGGCCTCCAGCGGCCGATGGGCGAAAGCGAATCCGGCCAGCTCGCGCCAGTCCTCTTCGCCAAGCGGCGTGTCGCCGTCGTCGCCTGGGATCGCCAGCGCGAGTTCAATACGCTGCCGCAGCCAGGGCCAGTCGCGCGCCAGATGCTTGTGCGCCGCGTGCCGCAGCGCCTCTCCTTGCTCGCTCAGGGGCAAGATAGCCATCGCGGTATAGCAGCCGCTGCTGGCCTCCGGCTTGCTGCCGATGCGCACCAGCTCGAAACCGCAGGATTGCCAAAAGCGCCACAGCGGCTCGGTATAGCCGAAGCTGACCGACAGGAAGTCCAGACCCTGCGCCTGGCGGCGTTGCCGCTCGACCAGCTGACGCGCGATACCCTGCCGCCGCAACGCCGGCAGCGTCGCGATGCGGGTAATGCGCCGTGAATGCAGCGTCGGCGCCCACCACTGGCCGCCATGCGCCGCCAGCGACTGCGCCACCAGGTTGCCGCGCGGTCGGCGGCGGCCGGCCCACACGTCGTGCGCCAACTCGGCGCTCAACCCGCCTTCGTCCACCAGCCACACGGCGCCCACCACTTCCTGTTCGGCCTGCGCCAGCCCGAAATGCATGCCTGGCGCATCCATCAACCTGCGCAAATCCAGCGGCGAGGTGCGGTAATGCGCGCTGCTCAGCAGAGCATAGAAACGCGCCAGCCGCTGCGGATCGGCGCACAGTTCACGCTGCTCCGCCTGGCTGTAATCGATCGCCTGGCCGTCCGCCGGCCAGGCGGGCAGCTCGTTGAACAACAGCGCATTGTCCGTTATCCGTTCCAACGCGTCCCCCTGTGCCCAACGCATCGGCTGTTGCAGGCTCAGCGCCTGATAGGACGGCAGCCCGGCGCAAAACTTCAGCAGAAAACCGCGGCCGGTGCCTTCATAGCCCTGCACCGTGGTGGTCAACAGCACGCGAGGAAAATAACCGATCAACTGCTGCAACAGTGGCGCGGGGATCGCCGCCGCCTCATCCACCAGCAGCCACCCCACGGCGCTGACGTCACCCTCACGACACTGCGCCAGCAAGGCATCGGGCGCCCAAAACTGCGCGCGCCCCTGCGCCCATTCCCCGGCCACCTCAGTGGCGGCGCGGCTCGGCCCGGTGATCCAGCAGGTCAGCGGCGACTGCGCCACCAGCATACCCGCCAACGTCGATTTGCCGCGGCCACGGGCGGCGGTCAGCACCCACACGCCGGACTCGGCCTGCAGCAGCGCCGTCAAGATCGCCTGTTGTTCCTCGGTCGGGCGGCCATCCGGCGGCTGCCACCCTTCACGCGCCGGCAGCGCGGCCAGCATCAGGGGCTCTCCCTGCCGCCAGATCGTCACTTCGCTGTCATCGGCCAGATGCTGCTGCAGATGATGAATGAAATGCGGAGTGGTGATCGGCTGCGGACAATCGCTCCAGCGCAGGCTGTCGCCGTCCGGCTGCTGAGGCCATTGTCGCCAGGGGGGCGTCAACAGCAGCAGCCAGCTGCCGGCGCGCAAGGCGCCACTCAACGCCGCCAGCGCCTCTACGTCCAGCGAGTGACAGGCGTCGAACACCGCGTGCAGCCGCTCCTGCCCCAGCAATTGGCGCATCGCGCCGCTTGCTAAAGCCACCTGGCCGGGCGGCGGATTTTCCCCGACCCACGGCCAGTCGCCTGGCAACGTAGCCGCCAGCCGCTGCGCCTGTTCGCGGCACCAGTCAGGTTCACCGCTGAGCACCAGCAGGCGTCGGATGCCCTGCCGCCGCATAAGTTGTTGCGCTGCCTGTAACATAACGCTGTGTCTCAATCCGAAAAAAATGCCGGAGTCAGGCTCCGGCACTTGAGGCGTTAACGGGATGCAAAGGTGTTGCAGGTATTGGGATCGCCGCTGTCGAAGCCCTGTTTAAACCAGGTATAGCGCTGCTGCGAGGTGCCGTGAGTGAAGCTGTCCGGCACAACGCGGCCCTGGCTCTGCTGCTGCAACCGATCGTCGCCAATCGCCTGTGCGGCGTTCAGCGCCGCCTGCAGGTCGCCCTCTTCCAGCATCTGCTGCTTCTCAGCGTATTTGCCCCACACGCCGGCAAAGCAGTCCGCCTGCAGCTCCATTTTCACCGACAGGCGGTTTACTTCCGCTTGGCTGGCGCCCTGCTGCATCTGGCGGACCTTCGGCTCGATGCCCAACAGGTTCTGCACGTGGTGGCCGACTTCGTGCGCCACCACATAGGCCTGAGCGAAATCACCGCCGGCGCCCAGCTTGGTTTTCATATCCTGGTAGAAAGACAAATCGATATACACCGTTCTGTCACCCGGGCAGTAGAACGGCCCCATAGCCGCCTGACCGGTGCCGCAGCTGGTGCGCGTCACGCCGCGATACATCACCAGCTTCGGCGGTTGATAGGTTTTGCCCATGCGCTGGAAAATCTCTTTCCAGTTATCCTCGGTTGAGGCCAGCACCACCGAGGTAAATTTGGCCAATTCATCGTCTTTCGGGCTGATGTTAGCGCTCTGCTGTTGACCCTGCGGTGCGACGTTACCGCCGTTCAATAGCGGCGACAGATCGATACCGTAATAGCCGGCCACCAGCACCACCACCAGAATGACAATGCCGCCCTTGCCACGCGGCACGCGAAAGCCGCCGCCACCGCCGCCCAAACCTGAAGATTGCCCGCGACGATCCTCAACATTGTCACTTTCCCGACGCCCTTGCCAACGCATAAATATACTCCAGATATTTCCCCTGCTCGTTGAAGTTGCGCCGCGATCGTAAGCGCAAAGGCAGCTTCAAGCCTGAGTGGGATAGGTTTTAGTCATCTCGCATCCATCATTATAAATGGTCTGCCGCGGAGGAAATGTAGAAATTTTCTGGAAAAACGCAGAATAGCGGGACGATCCGGCCGGATCGCCCCGAATGGCGGTGCCAACGCTTAGTCGAGCTTCACGCCGATGCGGCGCGCCACTTCTTCATAGGCTTCGATCAGGCCGCCCAGGCTTTGACGGAAACGGTCTTTGTCCATCTTGTCCAGGGTGTTTTTGTCCCACAGGCGGCTGCCGTCCGGCGAAAACTCATCGCCCAGCACCACTTCGCCGTTGAACAGGCCGAACTCCAGCTTGAAGTCGACCAGGATCAGGCCGGCGTCATCGAACAGCTGGGTCAAGACCTCGTTGGCGCGGTAGCTCAGGTCGCGCATGCGCGCCAGATGTTCCTTGCTCACCCAGCCGAAGGTTTCGCAGTAGGATTCGTTCACCATCGGATCGTGCATGGCGTCGTTTTTCAGGAACAGATCGAACAGCGGCGGGTTCAGCACCAGACCTTCTTCGATGCCCAGACGCTTCACCAGCGAACCGGCGGCGCGGTTGCGGATCACGCATTCCACCGGCACCATGTCCAGCTTCTTCACCAGCACTTCGTTGTCGGACAGCAGACGCTCCATCTGGGTCGGGATGCCGGCTTCTTCCAGTTTGCTCATGATGAAATGGTTGAACTTGTTGTTCACCATGCCTTTGCGATCGAACTGCTCAATGCGCTGACCATCCAGTGCTGACGTATCGTTGCGGAACTCCAACACCAACAGATCGGGATTCTCGGTGGTGTAAACGGTTTTTGCCTTTCCGCGATACAGCTCAGCTAGCTTTTGCATCTTACTTACTCCAGTGATGTATCCCCGTTGTCTCCCGAGCGCGGCCCGAAATTAGGGGGTATAGAATTGACCTAATGAATTCTTTGGCGTGCCGGACACTATTGTGCCAAACCTGCGACGCAAACGATACCGTATAGACAAAACAAAAAGGGGCCGAGGCCCCTTTTTGATTAGTTAACGCTGGTTTTACTGAAGGCAGACTGGAATGCCGCCACCAGTGCATCGTTTTTCGACTGGGTGAGCGGTTTGCCTTTCGGATCGATGAATTGCAGGCTGGTGCGGTTGTTGAGATCGCCGACCTGCAGCTTGTAATCCCCTTCCGCCAGTTCAGGATCCTTAACGCCCAACGCATCCCAATCGCTGCTGCTCAGGGACTTGTAGGTCACGGCGACGGTGCCCTGCGGACGGCTGCGGTCACCCACTTTCATCCCCAGTTTTTCGAGCGCCGGCGGCAGGCGATCCCACACAACGGTGTACGGGCCACGCACGACCAGCATCGGCAGGCCGGTGTCATCGGCGCCGCTCTGCACGTCCAGTGCGCCGAAGCGGCTGGCGGTCTGGCTGCTCGCCAGGTTGTCCTGCTTGTCCAGGCCTTCGATCAGGGTGTTGATCATCATGCCGTTGTAGCGCTGAATCTCAGATTGGTCGGTCACCTGCTCGCTCTTGCCCTGCTGCTGCAGGCCAACGCTTTTCACCACCAGCGCCTGCTGGTAGCCCTGCTGCTGCACGCTGATCTGATAACGGCCTTCGTACTGGTTGTCTTCGTCCAGACGGTTCCACTTCACCCAGTCGGTGGTCAGGGTCTGACCGGCGTCCTGGCGGGAAGCGATCGCGATGTTCTTCGCCTGCAGCAGGCTGACGACGCGCGACCACAGGTTCTGGTTCTGCGGGCTGTTTTCCAGCAGCAGCGTGCCGCTGTCGCCGGCGTATTGCGCACGTGAACCGCTCAGCAGCGCCAACGGCTGCACCGGCGGACGAATGTCCAGCTGCTTGCCGACGTTGCCTTGCAGCTTCGTGGCGGGAACGTCATAGTTGCCGCTCTGCACCGGCAGGATCATGCCGGACGGCGCGTTCAGCGCCTTGAGCGGAGCCGCGTCGAGGTAGGCCTCGTCGCCGCTGACCTGGCGCTTGTAGCGCTGATCGCTGCTGCAGGCTGCCAGCATCATCACCAAAGAGATGCCCACTACTTTTGCTACCGTCGACTTTTGCAATGAATAAGCCATCAAATTTCCCTTAGAGTTACAGCAAACCGACGCTTTTCAGCGCGCGCTCCACCACCGGGCGGGCGGTTTCACTCAACGGCGTCATCGGCAGACGCAGCGTATCGGTTGCCATCAATCCCAACGCCTTACAGGCCCACTTCACCGGAATTGGGTTTGCTTCTACAAATAGATCCTGATGCAACGGCATCAAGCGCTGATTTAAGCGGCGCGCTTCGGCAAACTTGCCCTGCGCCGCCAGCGCGCAAAGTTCCGCCATCTCGCGCGCGGCCACGTTGGCCGTCACGGAAATCACCCCTTTGCCGCCCAGTTGCATGAAGTCCAGTCCGCTGGCGTCGTCGCCGCTCAGCAAAATGAAATCTTCATCGTCAACCAGCACTTGGATCTGACTAACGCGACTTAAGTTCCCCGTCGCTTCTTTTACAGCAACAATATTCTTGATTTTCGCCAGCCGAGCGATGGTCGGCGGCAGCATGTCGCAACCGGTGCGCGAAGGCACGTTGTACAGGATCTGCGGCAGCTCGGTGCTCTCGGCGATCGCCTTGAAGTGCTGATACAGCCCTTCCTGCGTCGGCTTATTGTAGTACGGCGTCACCGTCAGACCCCCCACCACGCCGGTGTTGGCGAAGCGGGTGGTGAGCGCGATGGCTTCGGCGGTAGCGTTGGCGCCAGTGCCGGCGATCACCGGGATGCGGCCGTCGGCCAGCTCCAGCGTCTGCAGCACCACGTCAACGTGCTCGTCATGGGCAAGCGTTGCGGACTCGCCGGTGGTCCCTACGGAAACGATCGCCGCGGTGCCACTGGCTACATGATAATCGATCAATTTTTTCAGGCTCGCGCGATCGACAGCACCTTTGTCGTCCATCGGCGTAACCAGTGCAACAATACTTCCCGTAAACATTGGCCGTCCCCTCCACAAACAAGTCACTCATGGTACTTTTGCTGCCTATCCAAAAGCAAGCGCACAACCGCGTTGTAAGCGCTTGGCAGGCGGTTTTTTTTATGTTTACCATGGTAACCCCATTAAGCACGACAGGAAGCGCTATTTTGCCTCAGTCAGACGAACACTATCTCGTGATTACCGCGCTCGGCGCCGACCGCCCCGGAATCGTCAATACCATCACCCGCCACGTCAGCAGTTGCGGATGCAATATCGAAGATAGCCGTCTGGCCATGCTGGGGGAGGAGTTCACGTTCATCATGCTGCTGTCCGGCAGCTGGAACGCCATCACCCTGATCGAATCCACCCTGCCGCAAAAAGGCGCGGAGCTGGATCTGCTGATCGTGATGAAGCGCACAAACTCGCACGAAAGGCCGCCGATGCCGGCCACGGTATGGGTGCAGGTGGAAGTCAAGGACTCGCCACATATCATCGAACGCTTTACCGATTTGTTCGACTCCAGCCAGATGAATATCGCCGAGCTGGTCTCGCGCACGCAGCCGGCGGACGGCGACCTGCCACCGCAGCTGTATATCCAAATCACCGCCCACAGCTCCGGCGATCGGGATGCCTCAAATATTGAGCAAGCCTTCCATCGCCTATGTACAGAATTGAACGCGCAAGGCAGTATTAGCGTGGTGAACTATCCACAGCATGATGAGAAAGATGGAGAGTAGTGATGAGCCCATTGAAAGCCGGTGACACAGCGCCGAAATTTAGTTTGCCTGACCAGGACGGTGAGGAAATTAATTTGGCCGACTTCCAGGGACAGCGAGTATTGGTCTATTTCTATCCGAAGGCGATGACGCCGGGCTGCACCGTGCAAGCCTGCGGCCTGCGGGACAACATGGACGAATTGAAAAAGGTCGGCGTCGAAGTGCTGGGCATCAGCACCGACAAACCGGAAAAACTGTCGCGCTTCGCCGAAAAGGAGCTGCTCAACTTCACGCTGTTGTCTGATGAAGATCATCAGGTATCGCAACAGTTTGGCGTGTGGGGCGAGAAAACCTTCATGGGCAAGACCTACGACGGTATTCACCGCATCAGCTTCCTGATCGACGCCAACGGCAAGATTGAAAAAGTGTTTGATGATTTCAAAACCACCAATCACCACGACATCGTTCTGAGCTACCTGCAGCAGTAATTCTCACGAAGCGCAGCGGCCTGCTGCGCTTCGTTTCTTCCCTGTCAGCCGGCCTTGTCTTCCACCTCGACCCGCAGTTCATCGGGCCAGGCGTGAATCACCGCCTTCACCAGCGTCGCCAGCGGTATGGCGAAAAACACGCCCCAAAAGCCCCACATCCCGCCGAACACGATCACCGCCAGGATAATCACTAGCGGATGCAGGTTGACCGCTTCGGAGAACAAAATGGGTACCAACAGGTTGCCGTCCAACCCCTGTACCACCAGATAGGCGACGATCAGCGTCCAGAAATCGGCGCCGACGCCCCACTGGAACAGCGCCACCACCACCACCGGTATGGTGACCAGCACCGCGCCGATGTAGGGGATCAGCACCGAAAAGCCCACCAGCACCGCCAGCAGCAGCGAGTAGCGCATGTCCAGCACGGCGAACACCAGGTAGGTCGCCACGCCGACAATCACCATCTCCAGCACCTTGCCGCGGATATAGTTGGTGATCTGCTGATTCATTTCGTTCCAGACCTGCCCCGCCAGGCCGCGATTGCGCGGCAGCACGCGGCGCACCGCGTTCAACAGTTGATCTTTGTCCTTCAGCAGGAAGAACATCATCATCGGCACCAGGATCAGGTAGATAGCCAACGTCAGCAGGCCGACCAGCGACGCCAGCGAGAATTTCACCACCGATTCGCCCATGCCGGACAGCCGGCTGCGCAGGTTTTCCGCCATCATGTCGATGATGCCGGCATCCACCAGCGCTGGATAACGCTTCGGCAGCGTCGCGGCGAAGTTATAGAACTGGTTGAGCATGCCCGGCAGATCGCTCATCAGATTGATGCCCTGCTGCCAAGCGGTCGGCGCGACGACAAACACCAGCAGCATGGCAACGCCCGCGAACACCAACAGCATGATGCTCGCCGCCCAGGTGCGCGAACAGCCGATGCGCTGCAGGCGCGCGGTCGGCCACTCCAGCAGGTACGCCAGCACGATGGCGACCAGCAACGGGGCCAGAATGCCGTGCAGAAAATAGAGAATGAGGAACCCGGCGACCAGGATCACCAGCAGCGCGATAGCCTGCGGATCGGTGAAGCGGCGGCGGTACCACTGTAATAACATCTCCAGCATCAGAGCGGGCTCCTCGAGATTTGGCGGGCGGGCATGGCGATTCCTGTGATGGGCCTGATTAAAGCATAGATAGAACGGGCGCACGCGAGGTGTGCAAAGCACTCAGAGTACTCAAAGTTCACCATACATCAACAGCGATTTGGCTGATTTTATCGCGCGGGCAGGCGATCGGCGCAAAAATCCGCAGACGCGGCGACAGGTTCGGTGAGCGGCCCCGAACGGGGCCGCGGAAGATTACAGCGAGGTACCGATAGAAAGGGGCGAACCGACTGCCAATGCGAACAACAACACACAGCCAATCGCGATCGCCGCCGCCAGATCATTTTTCATAGTCCCGTCCCCTGATACTTAAACTGGTTATCGTCACGAACTCTGTCGGTTCTTGCGTTGCGGCCTTTTCTGATGCACGTCATTAAAAACCCCCGCCGCAGCGGGGGAGAAAACGTTCTGGTGCATCAAGTGTTACAAGGAGGTCATGAGGGATTGCTAACCCTAAATGACTATTTCAAGCTAGGATTATTCTCAGAGCATGGCAAGCGATCGCGTCGAGGTTATCCGCACTTTGAGATAAACCTCATAAAAAAATCCCGCACGGCAGCGGGATGAAGGGATGATAACGTCATGAATTTTTTATGCGGACAATGAGGCGGTATTGTCGTCATTTGGCGACAATACCGCGCCGGCACGGTGGTCACAAGGGAAATTTGACCACGGTGAGGAAATCAGAATTTCGCCAATGCCCGCGGTCGTGCGCCAGTCAGCATCAACGAAAAAATGGGATTTTCATCAGACAGCCGTCGGGAAAAAACCGGTAGCATGGCCGATATCATCCCAAACGCCGTAGGGGGAAAGATGAACAGCAAACCGTGTGAATTTGATGAAGCCATCTGTCTGGCGATCGGGCGTGGCGTTTGCGAAGTCGTGAAGATAGGGGATGAAATCAGCGTCTTCTCCCTGTTGGAAGCGATCGAGAGCTTCATCGAACGGCAAGCGCTCAGCGAAAGCGAAATCGCGGCGGCGGACGACGCGCTGGATTTGATCACCGGTTTGGTCCGCCGCCAGTGCTGACACCCGTTACGAGGCGCAGCCGATGAGCCGTTGCTCTACCGTGACGCCGGGCATCATTTGCCGTAAACCGGCAATCAATTCGTCGCCCGCCTCGTGCAGCGCCGCCAACGGCATCGCCGGCAGGCTCTCCAGGATGAACCACATCCGCTCGGCCTCGGCGCTCAACCGGGTTCTGACCCCCTGGCGCCAGTTCCAGCGGCGGCAGGTCACGCCGCGATCGTCGCACCAAACAACTTCGCCCACCTCCGGCGATTCATGGATCACCGCCCCCTCCTTGACGGTATCGAACAGTTCGCTGCCATCCGCGACGATCAGCCGCGGCTCGCCGACATAGGCCGCGATATTCTCGCCCCCCACCGGCACCGCATAACGGATGCTGACGGCGTTATAGAGATCGACGACCGGATCGATGCTGGGCATCGTGCCGTCGCGCAGCGCGCGCTTGCGCAGGGCGTCGGCGGAACAGGGCGTACGCTTGGGTTTGGCGCCAAACTGCATGAAAACCTCGCGCCAGGCCGTGAGATGCGCCTCTGCCCAGGGTGCGTCTTCCTCGCCGAGGGCGCGACAGGCTTGCGCCAACGCTAACGCCCCCACGTCCGGATGGGCTATGGGAGCCGCAACCGCGGTAATGCTTAACGCCCGGAAACCGGGTGCCAGCGCAGCGACGGCCGGATCGATTGACGGATCGACTAAAATCATTAAATAATCCTATATTGACCATTTCATTTCATAATATTGACCGATGAACAAAAAAGTCAACAGACCGACCGAGTTTGGCGCCGACGTGCAAACCGTCAGCGAAGCGGTGTCACATCGCATCAAGCAACAGAGAAAAAGCCAAAAGCTATCACTGGACGAACTGTCGCGCCGGGCGGGCGTCAGCAAAGGCATGCTGGTAGAGATCGAGAAAGGCGCCGCCAATCCCAGCATCGCCATCCTGTGCAAGCTCGCGGCGGCGCTGGGTCTCTCGGTGGCGGACATCGTCAACGTCACCCGCGCGCCCGCCGCCTACCTGATTGAAAGCCAAGATATTCCCACGCTGTGGCATGGCGATAGCGGCGGCTCGGCCCGTTTGCTGGCGGGCACCCAAGGCCCGAACATGATAGAACTGTGGCGGTGGGAAATGGCGCCCGGGGAATCCTATGCATCGGGCGGCCACCCGACGGGCACGTTTGAGCTGCTGCACGTTGAGCAAGGCGTCTTAAGCCTTGCCGTCGAACAAACCAAGCTCAGAATTGCGCCGGGCTGTTCGGCGGTCGCCAGAACGGACGGCCCGCACCGGTACGCCAACGAGGGCGAAGACACGCTGATTTTCACCATGACGGTCGCCGAACTGCACGCCTGAACGGCGGCCCTGACCTGAACGCTTTCACAGGAGAAGAATCATCATGACAACCCCTGCCGCACTTGTCTGGCAGCGTGCGGACTATCTCGTCAGCACCGATCCCGCCCTGCTTGATCTCGATGCCATCCACGCTTTTCTGACCCGTTCGTCATGGGCGGAGGGAATCGATAAAGAAACCGTCCGCCAGTCCCTCACCCACAGCCTGTGCTTCGGTTTGTATCACGAGGCCAGGCAGATCGGTTTCGCCCGGCTGGTCACCGATTACGCCACTTTCGGCTATCTGTGCGACGTGTACGTGTTGGAGACGCATCAAAAAAGCGGGCTGGGCCTGTGGCTGGCGGAATGCTGCCAGGCCCATCCGCTGATGGCGAAGCTGAGGCGAATCATGCTGGTCACCAGCACCGCCCCCTGGCTCTATGAGAAAGTGGGCTATTCGGCCATCAACCACCCCGACTTTGTCTGGCAGATCGCCCGGCCGGACATCTATCGACGGTAATGCTATTTCAGGGCCTGCTCGGCCAGCAGCCCGAGCGCGATGACGATCATCGCCGCGCCGGAGATGCGCCCCACTATCTTCGCAGCCTGCGGGCGCGTGCGCAGTACCGACTGCGAACCGAATCCCACCAGCAGATACACCAGGCCGCAGCTGATCAAATGCACGACGCCCAACGCCAGCATCTGCATCGGCACCGACCATTCGGCTCGGGCGTCGGTAAACTGCGGCAGCAGCGCCAGAAACAGCAGAAACACCTTGGGGTTCAAGCCGCTGACGCACACGCCCTTGCCGGCCCAGCGCAGCCAGGAATCGGAACGCTGATCTTCACCGGCGCCGGGCACTGGCGGGTGCAGCAGCATGTTGAAACCGATCCACAACAGATAAGCCGCCCCCAACAGGGTGAGCGCCGTCAGCGCCAGCGGGTTGCCGACCAGCAGCGCGCCGACGCCCGCCACCACAATCGCAATCATCAGCAGATGGCCGAACAGCAAGCCGGCGACGGCGGGCACCACCACCCGGCCGCGAATGCCCGCCGAGATCACATAGGCCCAATCCATACCCGGCGTGATCACCAACAAAATCGACACCGCCCAAAAAGCGGCGAACAGAGCGAGCGTCATGCCGGCGCCCTCTCAGACGCGCCACGCCACACCAAACAGAGAACCATTGCCTTTCCTCGTGGAAGAAGAACGGCCTCCGCCTGCCGCGGTGGCCGTCAAAACCGTTCAACAGATGGCAAGAATATCCTCAAGGCGTTAAAATGTGCTTTCAATTACTTGCCTGAAATCGGCATAAGCAGGGAAATTTTTCCAAATGGATAAGATTGATCGCAAGATTCTTGCTGAACTGCAGGTCGATGGCCGTTTGTCGGTAACCGAGCTGGCCGAGCGGATCGGTTTGAGCGTGTCTCCCTGCCACCGCCGGGTGCGGGCATTAGAGGAGTCCGGGGTGATCAGGGGTTACCGCGCCCAGCTCGACCCCGGCAGCCTCGGCTATAACTTTTCCGCCCTGGTGTTCGTCACCATGCGCGAAGGCGATCGCCGCGCCGTTGAAACCTTCGAAAACGCCATGGTGGACATTCCGCAGGTGGTGCAGGCACAGCGGCTGTTTGGCGATCCCGACTATCTGCTGCACGTGATCGCCCGCGATCTGCCCGCCTTCCAGCAGCTTTACGACGAGAAACTCTCCGCTCTGCCGGGCGTGCAGCGCCTGAGCTCCACGCTGGTGATGAAAACCGTGGTGCCGGAGCGCTCGTTCCTGCCGCTGGGCAAATGACGACGGGAGCGTTACCGCTCCCGTTTTCTCTTTTCTTTAAGGCACAATCACGAAATCCGGATTGGCGACGGCAAACAGCGCCTCGCGATCCGCCGCCGGTGGGTAAATCCACTGCGTGTTGATCTCCTGCTTAATCTTTTTGCCTTCCTCACGGGTAAAGCGCACCTGGCGCTCCCAGCCTTCGGTATACAGCGCGCCCCAGGGGCCCAGATCCAGACAGGTCACATACTTCGGCTGGCTGTAAGGGTGCGCCGGCAAGCCCGTCAGCTCCGCCGCCGCATTGTGGCCGGCCACGCGGCCCAGGCTCAGCGCATGCTGGCAGGTCATCAGGTTGTGGTTACCGAGATCGTCTGTCGCCGCCTTCACCGTATCGCCGGTCACGAAAATGCCCGCCGCCGCCGGCGCGCGCAGGAAGGCGTCGCCGATCACCCGGCCGCTGCCGTCGTGCTCGCCGGGGATCTGCTCGGTCAGCGGATGCGCTCGCACGCCCGCCGCCAGGATCACCGTGTTGGCGGCGATGCGCTCACCGTTCGACAGCATCACCCCCTCGGCGTCGATGGCCGAGACGCGCAGGCCGGCCCGCGCTTCCACGCCGCACTCCGCCAACGCCTGGCGTATCACCGCCCCCGGCTCCGCCCCCATCCCGGCGCCCACTTCCGGGGCGGTATCGACGATCACCACGCGCACGTTCTCGTCTTTGCCCAGCGCATCGCGTAGCCGCTGCGGCATCTCCGCCGCGCTCTCCAGCCCGGTCAGCCCCGCGCCCACCACCACGGCGGTGTTGCGCGCCGGCGTCGAGGGTTTGGCCGCCAGCGCGTTGATATGGGCGCCCAAACGCTGTGCGCTTTCCAGCGTATCGACGTTGAAGCCGTATTCGGCAAAGCCCGGCACCGCAGGCACGGACAGCCGGCTGCCGGTGGCCCACACCAAACGATCGTAGGCCAACTCAAGGGGTTCCCCCGTCGCCTGCGCCACCGTGAGCGTTTTAGCAGCGGCATCGATACGCTCTACCATCCCGGCCAGGTGGCGCACACCGACGACGGCGAGCTGCGCGGAAATGTCCGGGTTCATGTTTTCCAGCACGGCTTCATACAGGCGTGGCCGGATGGTAACGGTTGGCGTCGGTGAAACCATGAGCACCTCGATATCGTCATGCTTACCGGCAAGGGTAATGGCGCGCATGGCGGACACGGCGGCCCAAAAACCGGCAAAACCGGAACCGGCAATCACTATTTTCTGCGTCATGGGATGACTCCTTCATACAGGGTTAACCGGGCGACAAGGCTGCCCGCAGTTTTTTCGGATGAACGATGCCGTCCCGCTCCCGTAACAGGGTGCAGAAGGCCCGCCCGCCCCTTCCGAAGAGGCGGGAAAAAGTGTGTTTCGTTTTAAGGAAAGGCGGTGGTTAGGTCTTGGCGCGCGCCGTTTTGCCGC
This sequence comes from Serratia bockelmannii, assembly GCF_051803255.1. Taxonomy (NCBI): domain Bacteria; kingdom Pseudomonadati; phylum Pseudomonadota; class Gammaproteobacteria; order Enterobacterales; family Yersiniaceae; genus Serratia; species Serratia bockelmannii. The sequence goes on from NZ_CP196512.1 coordinate 3,816,823, forward strand.
TGCGCGCGGTGCGTTCCGTCATGCGCTCGTCGAGCCAGAGGTTGACCTCGCCGAAGAAGCCTTGCGGCGCTTTGCGGCCAAAACGGGCGGCGACGGCGCCGAGAGTCTGCGCCGCCAGCGCATCGCGCATCGCCTTCTCCGCCTGCAGCATCACCGCATGGATAGCGCATTTGCCGGAGACCGCCCAATCCGGCGGGGAGTCATCGAACACCGCGCAGCGCCCGCGCACCTCCTGGCAATCGAACAGCGGCTTGTGCCCCTCGATAGCGTCGATGATCGCCAGAAAGCTGATCTCGTTCGCCGGGCGGGCCAGCCGGTAGCCGCCGCGCACCCCTTCGCTGGCGGCGACGATCCCCGCCTTTTCCAGCTTGGGGAAAATCTTGGCCAGAAAGCTGGGTGAGATCCCTTGCAGCTCGGCGAGTTCGCGGCTGCTGAGCGCCCGCTGGTTATCGCCGACCAGCCACAGCAGGCAGTGGATGCCATATTCAACGCTGGTTGTGATGTACGCCATATGTCCGTTTTCGACCGTCAATGAACCTTCAATAACGCAGACTATATGAGTCTGCGTTTATCTTGTCAATAAAACGCGGATCAACTTTGTCCGTGTTTTATTGACAATGCAGGCCACCGGCGACGCAGAAAACGCCCTTCGAAATGAAAAATAAAACTTTTTTGCCCGATTCGCGCCCGGCTAACGTTTCCTTGTTGCCAACGGCTGACTATGATGTGATGGGCACCGCCGCCGCGGTTTGTGAGCCGCCGCACTTTCACGCGGATTGCGCCGTGGGAATAAAGAACTCTTGTCTGCTGCTGACGTCTTAGAAATGATTATTTAAGGGAAACGCCTGACTATGACCAACCGGTTGACCAAAACCGCGTTAGCGGTGCTGCTGCTCGGCACGCTGAACGCCACCGCCCTGGCGCCAGCACAGGCGGAAAGCCAGGACCAGTTGCCGGATATGGGCACCTCCGCCGGCGGCACCCTGAGCATCGGACAAGAACTGGCGATGGGCGATTTTTACGTGCGCCAACTGCGCGCCAGCGCCCCGCTGATCAACGATCCGCTGCTAATCCAATACATCAATCAGCTGGGCAACCGGCTGGTGGCCAGCGCCTATTCGGTGCGCACGCCGTTCCATTTCTATCTGGTGCGCAACGACGAAATCAACGCCTTCGCCTTCTTCGGCGGCAACGTGGTGCTGCATTCCGCCCTGTTCCGCGTCAGCGACAACGAAAGCCAGCTGGCTTCGGTGCTAGCGCACGAAATCTCGCACGTCACCCAGCGCCACCTGGCGCGCGCCATGGAAGATCAGCAGCGCAACGCCCCGTTGACCTGGGTGGGCGCGCTTGGTTCCATCCTGCTGGCGATGGCCAACCCGACCATGGGCATGGCGGCGCTGAGCGGCACCATGGCCGGCACCCAGCAAGGCATGATCAGCTTTACCCAATCGAACGAACAGGAAGCCGATCGCATCGGCATTCAGGTGCTGCAGCGCGCCGGTTTCGATCCGGAAGCGATGCCCGACTTCCTGCAGAAACTCTCGGATCAGTCGCGCTACGCCTCCAAACCGCCGGAAATGCTGCTAACGCACCCGTTGCCGGACAGCCGCCTCTCCGACGCACGCAACCGCGCCAACCAGATGCCGAAACACATCGTGCAGTCCTCGCAGGATTACCTGATGGCCAAAGTGCGCGCACTGGGCATGTACAGTTCGGAAGGCTATGGCCTGAACGAAGAACTGCTCGGCTCGCTCAGCAAGGGCAACGTGCGCGAACAGGCGGCCGCCAAATACGGCCGCGCCATCCTGTTCTATGAAGCGAAAAAATACGACGACGCGCGCAATATCATTCAACCGATGCTGGCGCAGGATGCGAAAAACGTCTGGCTGATCGACCTGATGACCGACATCGATCTCGGCCAGAAACGCGCGCCGCAGGCCATCGCCCGCCTGCAGGCGGCCAACGCCGCCCAAAGCAACAATCCGGTGCTGCAGCTCAACCTGGCCAACGCCTATGTCGAAGGCAACCAGCCGGCGCAGGCGTCGAAGATCCTGAACCGCTACACCTTTGCCCATCCGGACGATCCGAACGGCTGGGATCTGCTGGCGCAGGCCAGCGCCGCACAAGGGCTGCGCGATGAAGAGCTGTCGGCCCGTGCCGAAAGCCTGGCGCTGAACGGCCGGCTCGATCAGGCCATCGGCCTGCTCAGCAATGCCAGCTCGCTGCAAAAACTCGGCAGCCTAAAACAGGCGCGCTACGATGCGCGCATCGACCAGCTGCGCCAACTGCAACAGCGCTTCCGCCAATACCAACGCAGCTGATTCAACAAGGAATGAACGCCATGAAAAACGTCACGATTTACCACAACCCGCGCTGCTCCAAGAGCCGTGAAACCCTGGCGCTGCTGGAACAGCACGGCGTCGATCCCAAGGTGGTGCTGTACCTCGAAACGCCCCCTACGGTCGATGAGCTGAAAAAGCTGTTGAAGGAACTGGGCTTCACATCCGCGCGCGAGCTGATGCGCAAAAAAGAAGATCTGTACAAGGAATTGAAGCTGGCGGACGACAGCCTGAGCGAAGAGCAGCTGCTGGCGGCAATGACGACGAACCCGAAACTGATCGAACGCCCGATCGTGGTAAAAGGCAGCAAGGCGCGCATCGGCCGACCGCCGGAGCAGGTGCTGGAGATTTTGTAATCGTCCGGAAAGTCTGTTATTGAACCGCAAAATACCAATAGCCCTGAACAGGGCTATTTTTAATTGTTTGTTATATAAATACTTTTCATCATCCCAGTCTTCTTCTACTGCTATGCTGCGCAAACGCCAAATCTCTCGGTGAAACAGCCGTTGACAATCGTCAACACCCCACCTACCCTGAGCGCATCACTGGACGAGCGATGAAAAAACACCCAGACAAGCACATTCAGGCGGCATTAGCTTACGCCCTTTCTCAGGGTTGGTATTTTCGGCCCAGTAAGGGGCACGCATTTGGTCGGCTACATTGCGCCTTTGTCGGGCACCAAGAACATATGATGAGCATCTGGAGCACGCCAAAAAACCCAGAGGTACATGCCAAACAGATTCGGCGCAAGGTCGATCACTGCCTGGCGCTGTCGCAGAAAAAATAACCGGAGAATCACCATGACGCTTTATCATTTCGCATTGACGCTGGGCGGGGTCACTGCCGATACCGCCGGGCTGGAGGATGCGCTGTATGCGGCGGGATGCGATGACGCGCTGATCTGTTTCTACGGTAAAGCCGTTTACCTGGAATTCGATCGAGAAAGCGATAACTTTGCGCACGCGATTTGCAGCGCCATCAGCGATATCGAGTCTGCAAATATTGGCGCCAAGGTGATATCGGTGGACTACAGCCTGGTAGGGTTAAGCGATATTGCCGAGCTCACTGAACTGTCGCGTCAGGCGATCGCCATGCTAAAAGACGGGACTCGCGGCCCCGGCGGCTTCCCTTCCCCCATTCAACGGCTCGGCGGAGCCTCACCGCTATGGCGCTGGGCTGACGTGGCGGCCTGGTTGGCACAGCAGGGGAAAATCGACCCACGGCTTGCAGACAATGCGCAGTGTCTGGAATACATCAATCTCGCTTTGCAACTGCGAAGCGATCGGCAACGCCAGCAGGTTGAGCATTATTGCACCCTGCTGGAACATACAGAAAAACAGGCTTGATGGCTCGTTACAGCCCCAGGATCTCTTTAACGAACGGGATGGTCAGCTTGCGCTGGGCGGTGATCGAGGCGCGATCGAGCTGATCGAGAGTCATAAACAGCGTGCGCATCTCGCGATCCAGCCGTTTCAACAGGAAGCGGCCCACGTCTTCCGGCAGCTCGAAGCCGCGCAGTTTGCCGCGCAGCTGCAGCGCCAGCAGTTTCTCTTCGTCCGACAGCGGCTGCAGCTTGTAGATCTGCCCCCAGTCCAGGCGCGAAGCCAGATCCGGCAAACGCAGGTTCAGCTGACGCGGCGGGCGATCCCCGGTGATGAACAACCGGGTGCGGCCGGTTTCCAGGATGCGGTTGTAGAGGTTGAAGATCGCCATCTCCCACTCTTCGTCGCCGGCGATGCATTCGATATTGTCGATGCAGACCAGCGCCAGCTGCTCCATGCCGTCCAACACTTCAGGCACGAAGTAAGCGCGCTTGTCGAGCGGCACATAGCCCACCGCTTCGCCTTTCTGCGAAAGCTCGGCGCAGGCCGCATGCAGCAGATGGCTGCGCCCGCCGCCTTCACGCGACCAGAAATAGATATAGCTGCCATGTTCCTGACGGACGGCGGATTGGATCGCGGCTAATAGGGATGGGTTCTCGCCCGGATAAAAACTGGCGAAAGTTTCATCATCGGGAAGATAAAGTGGCAGTGAAAGCTGTGCCGGCGTATTCAGAGAAGCACCTCAACCAAAACTGGCAGAAAAACGTGGGCAGTTTAACACAGAAAACGGGCGCTGTTGAACCGGCAGGATCTTATGCCGCAATAGTGAACAATGCCTAAGCGCCGCTTGATCGGCTGCGGCACCCGTCGAGGCAAGAATTATCCGATATCATTCCCTAACTCCATGCCTGCGCAGGTTAAATTTGTAATTTAAGTAAAATCTGACCTAGTATAGGTAGGCTAAATGCAATCACCATCAACAAGGTTTCTGCAAGGATATAGACGATGAAAGTATGGAATAAAGTGCTGTTGGCCTCCTTTATCGGGTTGTTGGTTGCCGGCTGTGATGACTCGTCCAAGGTTGACGCCAACCTGGATAAAGCCAAAGACAGCGCCGAGCAGATGAAAGACGCCGCCCAGAAAAAAGCGGACGATCTGACGGACAAAGCGAAAGCGACGGCGGATGAAATCAAAAAAGAGGCCGCCACTCAGGCGGATCAGCTGAAAGACAAAGCTTCGGCGATTAAAGAAGACGCCGCCAAGCAGGCGGACGCCATCACCAACGACGCCAAGGCCAAAGCCGCCGCGATCAAAGACGACGCAGGTAAACAGAGCCAGCAGTTGGTGGATCAGGCCAAGGCCATCAAAAACGACGCCATCAACGGCGCCAACGATCTGACCGAGCAGGCCAAGGCGAAGACCGAAGCCATCAAGAACAGCGCCGAAAACAAAGCGCAAGAGTTGAAACAAGAGACCGATGCGGCGGTGAACGGCAATACTCAGCCGGCCACCCAGCAGTAAGCTATTCTCAGCCACCAAAGAAAGGAGCAGTAAATGGGGATTATTTCCTGGATTATCTTCGGCCTGATCGCCGGTATTTTGGCTAAGTGGATCATGCCCGGCAAAGACGGCGGCGGCTTTATTCTGACCGTCGTGCTGGGGATCATCGGCGCCGTGGTCGGCGGCTATATCAGCACCTTCTTCGGCTACGGCAAGGTTGACGGCTTCAACTTCGGCAGCTTCGTGGTGGCGGTTATCGGCGCCATCGTGGTGCTGTTCGTGTACCGCAAAATTCGCAGCTAAGGCGAATGCCATAAGTCAAAAGGGCAGCCCCTGGGCTGCCCTTTTCGTTACTTCTGCTCCGCCGATTCGTCCGGCGCGTCAAGCACCTCTTCTTCCTTGCGGAACAGGCTGATGACCTTGAACAGCAGGCTCAGGCCGATCCCCACGATGGTCGCCAGCGCCATGCCTTTCAGCTCCGCCGCGCCGATGTGCACCTTGGCGCCGCTCACGCCGATGATCAGGATCACCGAGGTTAAAATCAGGTTTTGCGCTTTGTTGTAATCCACTTTGGACTCGATCAGCACGCGAATGCCCGAAGCGCCGATCACACCGTACAGCAGCAGGGAAACGCCGCCCATCACCGGCACCGGCACCGCCTGGATCGCCGCCGCCAGCTTACCGATGCAGGACAACAGGATCGCCAGCACCGCCGCGCCGCCGATCACCCAGGTGCTGTAGACCTTGGTGATGGCCATCACGCCGATGTTCTCGCCATAGGTGGTGTTCGGCGTGGAGCCGAAGAAGCCGGAGAACACCGTCGAGATGCCGTTTGCGAACATCGAGCGGTGCAGGCCCGGATCGCGGATCAGGTCTTTTTTCACGATGTTGGCGGTCACCACCAGGTGGCCGACGTGCTCGGCGATCACCACCAGCGCCGCCGGCAGAATGGTGAAGATGGCGAACCACTCAAAGCGCGGGGTGTAGAAGGTCGGCAGCGCGAACCAGTGCGCCTCGCGGATCGGGGTCAAATCCACCACGCCCATGAAGAACGACAGCGCATAGCCCACCAGCACGCCGATCAGGATCGGGATAATCGCCAGGAAGCCGCGGAACAGCACTGAACCGAGCACCGTGACCGCCAGCGTCACCAGCGAAATGGTGATGGTGGTCGAGTCGGCGCTGGTGCCTTCCGCCGGCAGCAGCCCCGCCATGTTGGCCGCTACGCCCGCCAGCTCCAGCCCGATGACGGCGACGATCGCCCCCATCGCCGCCGGCGGGAACATCACGTCCAGCCAGCCGGTGCCGGCCTTTTTCACGATCAGCGCCACCAGGCAGAACAGCACGCCGCACATGATGAAACCGCCCAACGCCACTTCGTAACCGAGCGGCAACAGCAGCAGCACCGGCGAGATAAACGCGAAGCTGGAGCCGAGGTAGGCCGGGATCTTGCCTTTACAGATGAACAGATACAGCAGCGTGCCGATGCCGTTGAACAACAGCACGGTCGCCGGGTTGATCTTGAACAGGATAGGCACCAGCACGGTGGCGCCGAACATGGCGAACAGGTGCTGGAAGCTGAGCGGAATGGTCTGGAGCAGCGGCGGGCGCTCGCTGACGCCGATGGCGCGACGGGTCATGTGTGCTTTTCCTCGGTTTATTGGTTTTATAGGTTTTAGTCAAAAAAAAGCCGACTCGTTAAGTCGGCTCAAATGTTTACTTAGTACCAAATATCTTGTCGCCCGCATCGCCCAGGCCAGGCACGATGTAGCCCTTGTCGTTCAGACACTGATCGATGGAGGCGGTGTACAGCTCAACGTCCGGATGCGCTTTCTCCAGCGCGGCGATGCCTTCCGGCGCTGCGACCAGGACCAGCACCTTGATGCTGTGGCAGCCGGCTTTCTTCAGCAGATCGATAGTGGCGATCATCGAACCGCCGGTGGCCAGCATCGGGTCGACGACCAACGCCATGCGCTCTTCGATGTTGGAAACCAGCTTCTGGAAGTACGGTACCGGCTCCAGGGTTTCTTCGTCGCGGTATACGCCCACCACGCTGATGCGTGCGCTCGGCACGTGCTCCAGCACCCCTTCCATCATGCCCAGACCTGCGCGCAGGATTGGCACTACGGTAATCTTTTTCCCTTTGATCTGATCCACTTCAACTGGCCCGCACCAGCCTTCGATGGTGACTTTTTCCGTCTCCAGATCGGCGGTCGCTTCATAGGTCAGTAAACTACCCACTTCTGAGGCCAGCTCACGGAAGCGTTTGGTGCTGATGTCATTTTCACGCATCAGGCCAAGCTTGTGTTTTACCAGCGGGTGTTTCACCTCAACGATCTTCATCATTTTTCTCCTATTAAGGTGGTTGCGGCCAAAAAAATCGCGGGATTATACCTCCTTTTTTTCGCCGCGCCACCCACAATAGCCCGATCGGGATCAACAAAAGTTTGAATATCAGTATAGATGACGAAAAAGCGGAGCCGGTTCACAAGCCGCTCGCAAACGTTTGCCTGCGCTGTTAGAATTGCCGCGCCTTATTCCGGAATCAACATCGGAAGCACAGTTTTCAAACCGCAAATCGTCGTGGGGAATCGCGCAGTGACCGACAAAACCTCTCTCAGCTATAAAGACGCAGGTGTCGATATCGATGCAGGCAACGCATTGGTAGATCGCATCAAAGGTGTAGTTAAACAGACCCGTCGCCCGGAAGTGATGGGCGGTCTGGGCGGGTTTGGCGCCCTGTGTGCGTTGCCGCAGAAATACCGCGAGCCGGTGCTGGTTTCCGGTACCGACGGCGTGGGCACCAAGCTGCGTCTGGCGATGGATCTGAAACGCCACGACACCATCGGCATCGATCTGGTGGCGATGTGCGTCAACGATCTGGTGGTTCAGGGCGCCGAGCCACTGTTCTTCCTCGACTACTACGCGACCGGCAAGCTGGACGTGGACACCGCGGCCAGCGTGATCACCGGCATCGCCGAGGGCTGCAAACAGTCTGGCTGTGCGCTGGTGGGCGGCGAAACCGCTGAAATGCCGGGCATGTACCACGGCGAAGACTACGACGTGGCCGGTTTCTGCGTCGGCGTGGTCGAAAAATCCGAGATCATCGACGGCAGCAAAGTGCAGTCCGGCGACGCGCTGATCGCCCTGGGCGCTTCCGGCCCACACTCCAACGGCTACTCGCTGGTGCGCAAAATCCTGGAAGTGAGCAACACCGATCCGACCGCCACTCAGTTGGAAGGCAAGCCGCTGGCCGACCACCTGCTGGCGCCGACCAAAATTTACGTGAAGTCCGTGCTGGAGCTGATCGAGAAGGCGGACGTACACGCCATCGCTCACCTCACCGGCGGCGGCTTCTGGGAAAACATTCCGCGCGTGCTGCCGGAAGGCATGCAGGCGGTGATCGACGAAACCAGCTGGCAGTGGCCGGCAGTGTTCACCTGGCTGCAGCAGGCCGGCAACGTCAGCCGTCATGAAATGTACCGCACCTTCAACTGCGGCGTAGGCATGGTCATCGCCCTGCCGGAAGCCGAAGTGGAAGCGGCCATCGCGCTGCTGACCGCGGCAGGTGAAAAAGCGTGGAAAATCGGTAAACTGACCGCCTCTTCCGACGAACAACAAGTGGTCATCAACTGATGAAAAAGATCGTGGTGTTGGTCTCCGGCCAGGGGAGCAATCTCCAGGCGCTGATTGACGCCTGCCAGCAGGGCCGCATCGCCGCTGAAATCGTGGCGGTGTTCAGCAACAAGGCGCAGGCTTATGGCCTGCAACGCGCCGAAGCGGCGGGCATCGCCGCCCAGGCGCTGGATGCCAAGGCCTACGCCGATCGCACGGCGTTCGACGCCGCGTTGGCGGACGCCATCGACCAGCACCAGCCCGATCTGGTGGTGCTGGCCGGCTACATGCGCATCCTCAGCCCGCAGTTCGTGCAGCGTTATGCCGGCCGCATGCTGAACATCCACCCTTCCCTGCTGCCGAAATACCCGGGTCTGCATACCCACCGTCAGGCCATCGACAACGGCGACAGCGAACACGGCACCTCGGTGCACTTCGTGACCGAACAGCTCGACGGCGGCCCGGTGATTTTACAGGCCAAGGTGCCGATTTTCGCTGACGACGAAGAGGATGACGTGGTTGAACGGGTGCAAACCCAAGAACACACGATCTATCCGCTGGTGGTGAGCTGGTTCGTCGACGGTCGCCTGGCGATGCGCGATGGCGCCGCCTGGCTGGACGGCGAACGCCTGCCTGAGCAGGGTCACGCCGCCGACTGATGCGCGCAGCCTGAACCTTGCCTAAACGGCGCCCACGCGGCGCCGTTTTTTTTCGCCTTCATCCATTCTGTGAAGTTATACTTTGCACAATTTCACGGCACAGAGGAGCCCACATGTCCAGCACTGCCAGCGTCAGGTTACGCCCATTGGAACGGGACGATCTGTCGTTCGTCCACCAGATGGACAACAACGCCAGCGTCATGCGCTATTGGTTTGAAGAACCCTACGAAGCCTTTGTCGAGCTTTCCGATCTCTACGACAAACACATCCACGATCAGAGCGAGCGCCGCTTTATCATCGAGCACGAAGGCGCCAAGGTCGGCCTGGTAGAGCTGGTGGAGATCGATCACATCCACCGCCGCGCTGAGTTCCAGATCATCATCGATCCTGCCCACCAGGGCAAAGGCTACGCCAGCACCGCCGCCCGTCTGGCGATGGACTACGGTTTCTCGGTGCTGAACCTGTACAAGCTGTACCTGATCGTCGATAAGGAGAACCCGAAGGCGATCCACATCTACAGCAAGCTGGGCTTCAACGTGGAAGGCGAGCTGATCGACGAGTTCTTCGTCAACGGCGAATACCGCACCGTGCTGCGCATGTGCATCTTCCAGCCGCAATATCTGGCGAAGTTCAAAACGCCCAATGATAAGCCGCTGGTGAAGTGACAATTTGCGAGAAAAAAGAGAAAACCCGCCCAGGCGGGTTTTTTATTGGGAAATAAGCGGCTAGTATTAAGGAATATTATTTTATCGTCAGGAAATAGCCAGATGAATACGAAAATAAATAATATTTCCCGAGATAATTAATCGAACAATAATTAATAGTAAGAATTACCCTCTGCCTCTACAAAGGAAAAATGCCATGACGACCGTCTCAAACCTGCTGCTTTTTATCGGCCTGGCGATGCTCGCCATCGCCGCCGGCCTGAATACCTATAGCGGCTACGCCTCCGCAGATCCCAATAGCACCCCGCTGTTTTCCTCACTCTGGTGGACGCGTTGGTTCCCGCTCTATGCCTCGGGAGCTGCGTTGCTGCTGGTGGGGGTAGTGTTGCGGGTTTCGGGGCGGGGACGTTAAAAACAGAAAACGGCTCCGAAGAGCCGTTCATATGGGTGTTAGATTTCCGTCAACCGTGGCCTATAGTGGTACTTTTTACCTTGGCTCATTTGCATGAGCAAAGCGTGCCTAACCTCAAACTGTTGGGAGCGGTGAGGTTACTCAGGCTTCTCAAGCAATCCAAGCAACTCCATATCATAAAGCAAATCGCTTTTTTCATCTTCGCCAATACCTTGAATTAGAGATTCAAGGTTTGTTTTTTCCAAAATGGAAGAAATTGAGTTTCGGTAATTATTCTCAACATCTTTTGGCCCTCTACCGGCTATAAGGATGAGTGTAAACACTTTCAGCATTAACATTTCCACAGGCGATAACTTTGCATTTTCGTATTGATAAGATGCATACCCTATTTCTTCAATACCGTACTCCCAGGTCGTACCATTTTTATTAAAAGCATTAATGTGACTTCTACAACAGCTATAAAAGCAATCTAAATACTCAGCTCGCAATTCTTCATAAGTCATGCGTTCTTCATCCATCATTTCAATCTCCCAGGGATCAGCATTACGTCGTTATTGTCGAGAACCTCTACTTTTATTCCAGGGTATTTTTTCTGAAATTGTTCTACGACACCCAAGCAGCTATCACATGCAGCACGTTCAGTGAAAATGGTGACTCTCCCCTCAGCTGATACATTGTTACCTAACTTATCAGCCAGGTTGTCCAGAATTTTGTACTCTGAATCTGTATTCCTAGATATGAGGATACCATCAGAACTTTTAATGGTTTCATATTTAAAGTTTTGGTTTCCATCACCTATGAAACTTTTTTCTGCTTTAGCTATCCTGCTGTGTGCCGCAAGTGTTTTCGGCATACCAGGAACATCGATTTGTGCAACAGCTGCATTTCCTTTTTTTCGGATTTTTTCCGCAAATGGCGCCCTAGCATCCAGCACTTGCTGCCTGAACGCAGCCGCCTGTTGAACGGTCTTCTCATTGACCAGATACCCTTTCCAGGCGCTGGTTGGGCCTACCAATTTGGATGACAGGTATTGGTTGCCGACGTTTGCTTTACCCATACCGGCAAATGTGCTGGCAATAGAGACCGCCATCACCGAGGCATTCACCCAGTCCGGCGACCACCCGGTCAACTTGCTGATTTGTTCTATCTGCTGGTTGCGAGCAAACAGCTGGCCGTCGGTTATCTGGTCGCCCAAATCATACGTGAATAACTTTTCGCTGTCATAGCCGGCAAACGCCGGATAGTTGCCGAAGCGCTGACGCTCTTTTTGTACCCAGTAGTTGGCGATGAGACCGTCTTCATCCCGCGTTGACGGGTACTTATTCATCAGGGCTTCAAACTGCTTGCGTTCGTCTGAGTTCAACGCCTCTTGCGTGGTGCAAGCTACTTTTCGGCATGAAGCCGCCATCAGACGCGCTTCTTTTTCCTTGTCGCCCTTAGCCAACTCTTTAATCGCGTTGAGTTCTTCCTGATGCAGCTGTCGATTGAAGCGTTCGACAAACTCCCCCGCATTTGCACCGCTGGTGGCACCTGCGGCTTTGGCAGTTACGATGGCCCCTGCAAAGGCGCCCGCTACGCGGCTGATCTGAGCCTGACGCTCTTGCCAACCTTCACTTCTGACCAGATTATCATTGATGATCACCCCAGCCAGCTCCGCCGCCAGCGCCCCGGCCGCCGCGCCTTTGGCATTGCCCTTGCCGATTTCTGCGGCCACGCCCGCCAGAACGGCATGGCTTACGGCCCGGCCCGGTATATCGAGAACCTGACCGTTATCCCCAATCAGGTTGGCGCCCTCGGCCTGAACCTGACTGCCGATGTTCGCCAGCAGCGCATTGGTCAGGTTGTCTTTGAAACTGCCGCCATTAATGGCGGTATTCAGGCTGGAGCTGATGACCGATTGCCCGGCCACCCGCTGCGCCACCTTGCTCCAGTCGCCGTTGCTCAGCTGCGGCAATTTGACGTTGTTCGGGTTAAGCGGTTTGCCCGCCGCGTCCTTACTCCAGCCCATCGCGCTGTCGAAGCCGTTGAGCGCGCCGCCGATCGCCATCGCCGTGGCGGTCGCTTTGACGTTTTCATTTCGGCCCAACGCCTGCAGGGTTTTCGACAGGTTGCCCTGATTCTCCACCAGCGCGACCGCCGCCTGAGAGGCCAAAGAAGACATACCAGCGGTGACTGCGCCGCTGGTTATCGCCCCGCCGCCTACGGCGCCGGAAACGCTGGAAGCCGCCGTAGCCGCCAATGAACTGCCCGCGGTCACCGCCGCGGCCGCAATGGCGATCACCGCCGCCACCGCCGGGTTCAGGTGCTGGCTCTTGTAATCCCAGCTGTCGTAAGCGTCTTTGACCTTGCTCCACTGCACGTCGTTGCGCTTGTTCAGATCTTTGACCCAGGTGGTGCCCGGCGTATTGCCCAGGGCGTCGATGGCGCTTTGCAGCGCCTGCCCGTTTTTCACCTTCACATCGGCGCTGACGCCCTTGGCGGCTTCCACGGTCAGGGCTCCACCGGTATGAATGCTCGGCAGCACCCACTTATTGTCTTCGTAGCCTTTATTGGCCTGCTTGATAAAGAAGCCTTTCGAATTGCTGACGGTCTGTTCGAAAGAGGTGTTTTTCACCGCACGGAAGTTAACCTGGCCACGGGAGCTGGTCAGGCGCGCGTTTTGCCCGGCGGCGATTTTGCTGGCTTCATAGGTGCTGTCGTCGCGGCTCATCAGCGTGATATTGCCAGCGGCGGTAAACTCGGTGACCTTGTTGGTCACGTCATGGCGGGTCTGCTTAACCTCGGTTTTCTTACCCCACCATTTGCGCTTGGTTTCCTTTTTCTCGTAGTGGCTGGACTCCTCCATCGCCTGGGCGTAGAGATAGCCACCCTTGGCGGCTATATCCATATTGCCGACACGCATGGCTTCGGCCTGGTTGTGGGCGTCGGCATAGGCTTTCAGCCTTGTTTCTTCCGCATGTTTAGCTTGGGCTTCCTGTCGAACGCTAACTAATTTCCTATTTGCGTTTACCTTTTCACTATCAACAGAATTCAATGCTTGTTGGGCTGCGTATATCTCATTCTTTTTTTTGATTATGCGTTGACGCAAATTTTCATATTCATCTATCGTCTTTTTTCGAATTGCCAGCGCAATCTCATAACCATCACCGGATGTTTCCGCAGGATCGACACCATAAGGGAATGGGTCAAATGCCTTTCCTCCCTCATTAAGCAATCTATCCAGATCTGAACGGGTTTTTATTTCAATATTCCCCATATCGAGGTGATAAGTCCCCGTGCCCGGTATCGTTACAGAACTACTGTGCTTGTATGAAATAGGATGCTGAGCTGGATTATCGAGTAACAAGCCTTCAGGCGTATTTCTAACGTTGTTCAGCACATTCTGTTTTTGATTGACATTTTGCTCTGCATTTCTAACCGCCTGCTCCGCCGACGCAATACGACTCCCCCAGTCCGTCACCGCTACCGGCGGTTTCCAGTTAGCTCCCAACCCTTTAACCACCAGCTTGGTCGCCTGGAACAGAATGCTGCCGCCGGCAATCACCGTCATCAGGCCACCGGCATTCAGCTCGGTCCCTTGCTGGGCACGGGTTTCGGTGAACTCGTTGCCGCTCTCGCGGTAAGTGTGGTTTTGCACCGCCTCGAAGCGCATATCGCCGCCGGAGGTCAACGTCATGTTGGCGCCGGAAGTCAGCCTGGCGCCGTAAGTCAGCAGTTGGTTATTCGCCGACGCGGTCAGGTTTTTCCCGGCGCTGAGGGTAGTGACCACATGGCGGTCGTCTTTGTTGTTGTCGTTAGCGGCATCAATGGCGGAATAGGCCAGGTTCGACAACCATAGATTCTGCCCGGCCAGCAACGTGATGTTGCCGTTGGCGGAGAGCGCGCCGCCTTGGGTGCCGATGTCGCGAGCCGAGTTAATCAGTAAATTGCCGCCGGCGTGTACCCGGCTACCCAGTTCAGGCGTGCGGGAAACAGGGAAAAGCGCATTGAATCGGCCGTCAAGCTCACGGTAGTTAAGATCGGCGTTATGGGCGGCTAACAGCGTAACGTCCTTGTCCGCATTAATCTTGGCGCCGCGTAGCGCCAGATAGCCACCGCTATTGAGCAGCACCGAACCCGTTGCCCTCATTTGGCCACTGGCCAACAGTTGGTTGAAGTATTCTTGCCGTTTAGCCGGAGAAACCGGCCCCCCCAATAGCGGCCCCTCCAACAACGCACTGTTTTTGACGATTGCAATGCTGCCGTTAGCCGTCATGGCGATATTTCGGCTTTGTGGCGCCAACAGCGTATTCAGCAACGTAATGGTGCTGCCAGCCGTGAGAGACAAATCGCGTGCAGCCTCAAGGCTGCCCAACCAGCGAGAACCGTCAGGGCGGAAGTAATGAGGTTTCTCGCTGGAATGTATTTTTATCTCACCGTTTTTGGCGTTTAACGTGACGTCCTGCCCTTTCAGCTCACTTTGCCACGCATCGATAGCGTTGACTGCCGTCAGAGACAGCTCTTTTCCGGCGGCCAAGATGCCTTGCCCAAGAACAATCCGATCTTCGGCAATCGCGGTGATATTTCCGTCGGCACGAATCACATCAGTACCGACGATATTTTTGGCATGCAGCAGAACATTCCGCGCCTTAAGCGACTCTGGCCTGCCGGAGGTGACCACTTCATTCAGCTGATTTTCATGAGGCGTCGGCGTACTGATTTCTATCTTATTTTTAAAATCCGCAGTGAGATTATTGCCGGCGGTAATCGATGATTTCTGCTGTCCCTTTGCTTGCCAGACAACAAGCTCCTGCTGCTTGGTATAAGGGGCTTTTTCCGTGACATACAACAGATCCCAATCTCCGGGAGGCGCATCTTCGTCACGGGCAAACTCCCCAACGCCAAACGTGTTCGTTCCCAGACGCCAGTACCGATCTTTCTGACCGAGTTGAATGCTCTTTACAGTAAAATCATTCCCCGTCAGGATCAGATCTTTGGCCGCGCTGATATTCGACTGATCGTTCCATAACGTTGTCGCGTTGATATAAGCGTTGTTGCCTGAATTTATCACCCCCGGCGCCTGCGATTTCACCAGGAGATACTCGTCTTTCCCCACATTAACCTTGTCGCCTTTCGACAGATTGATTTCGCCAAACCAACTGCCGATGCCAAAGTCCTTCAGTTCAGGTTCCAGCAGCACAATAGCGTCAACACCTTGCCGTGAGTCGTAATAACTTCCCACCAAGGATTTATTGAACGCTTTGGAATTACCGGGGGTATTTTTCCATACGGCCTGAACCTCTTGCCTGACATTGTTCAAACTCTCCGTGCGTATCACTAAATCGCCGCTGTTGGTCAGGATTTTCGCCGAACGGTTCTCGACGGATTTAGCCTTGTTGCCCTGCGCATCCTTTTGGATCCACATATTTTTATTAGCGTGCAGCTTGGCGTTTTCCCCGGCGTTGCGGATATGGTCGCCAAAGATACGCATATCGCCGCTGGTGCTGGTTTGCCCGTCATTCACCAGCGTCGTTGCTGCCAGCGTGGCGTTGCCGTCCGCCTGCACGACAGTACCCCGCGTAATGTGCAATCCCTTGGCACTGACATTGAGGTCACCCTTGCTGTGCGTGGTGCCGTTAAGCACCAGGTTACCGTTAACGCTCAGCGTAATATCCCGCTGTTTGCTGATGAGGTCTTTCAGGTTCACCCCCACCCCATCCTCGTTGGCCACCAGGCGGATTTTGTTGGCGTACATGCCGCCCAGCGCTTTGGTATCCACGGCCAGTTGGGGCTTAGCGCCTTCACCGGCGATCGGTTTGATGCTGCCGTCCTTGAAGCTGATGCGGTTGGCGCCCTGAGTCAGCGACAGATTTTGTGCATTGATTTTGCCGTTCAACTCGGTGGCGCGGCTGATGATATCGACATAGTCGGCGCCGCTGCCGTCCAGCCCTTTACCGCCGATGGTGACGCCGCCTTTTTTCACCTCCAGCGCTTCCAGCGCGCCCTGCTTGTCGAACTGCGGTTTGCCGGTGGTCAGCGTCACGCCCGGCGCGTTGATAAAGCCGCAGCCGTCGCAGGTGATGCCATTCGGGTTGGCGATCATCACGTTGGCCTTGTTGCCGAATACCTCGAGTTTACCCTGCAACTCGGAACGACTGCCGCCGATCACCTCATTGATGATCAACTCCGCCGGTTTTCCCTTCAGGTAGGTGTTGCCCTGCGCGCTGTAGATCTCCACGCCCAGCTGCGTTTTGCCGCCGTGCGTGGCGTTATTCAATACGGCACCCTGTGGCCCAACGTTGAAATCTTTATAGGTGTTGTGGGAGATGCCCGCACCGTTCGGCGTGGCGATATTCACCACCGGTACGTTGCCCGGCTTGATAACCACCTGCGTATTGCCGTTAGCGGCGGTAATGCCGGCGGCGAACGCCGGGTGCAACGGCTGGAAAGCCGTCAGGTAGATCAGCAAATAGCTGGCGCCCCGCGCCAGCGGATGATTGAGCTTATCCATATTCATTCCTTCGAAAGGATGTTGTTTTGAACGCCGAGGCGCTCCTGCTATGTGCTGGCGTTATAACGTGACGGTGGCTTGCCAGTAGGCCACCCAACGATCCGGTTGCAGGCTGTCTGGGTGCGTCAGCGGTTTACCGACGGTGACCGCCTGATTGAACCAGCGGCCGCTTAGCGTGGCGCCCAGCGCCGCCCCGACGACGCTGCCGCCGTCTATCTGCCCGGCGCGCCCCTGCAGCCAGCCGGCGTCTAACGCGCCGGTCAAAGAAAGCTCCCCCAGCCTCGGCAAGGTCTGCCATTGCCAGTTGAGTTCATTGCGCCAGTAGGCGCCGCGATTACCGGTCAGGTACTGCTCTTTAAAGCCACGCACCGAGTATTGCCCGCCGATGGAAATGCGCTCCCCGGCATACAGGTTGTCTGCGCTGGTTTGCCCATAGGCCGAGGTCAGGTAGTAGAGGGAGGGTGCGAGCGGATAGAAATAACTGGCGCCGAGGCCAAGCTTGCGGAACTCGCTGCGCGGCGCTCCGTCGCGCTCCGGATCGTCGGCGGTGGCGCCCAGCATGCGCAGCCCGCGGCTTACCGTCGGGTTCAGCGTCATATAGCCGCCGCCCGCGACCGCGCTGTAATTGAGGCCCAGGCTGGCAATGCTGAGCGTCGGGCTGCTGACGCCCAACCGTTCACCCGCCAGCTTATTTTCCGTGGTGCGCCGCGCCAGCCCGATATCGACGGCCAGCTTGCGTTTGCCATCCCGCAGCAACGTGCGGTTGGCGCCCAAACGCTGGGTCTGGTTATTGCCTTGATAGCGGTAAGCCGCGCCGTTGAATGGCACCTGCTGGAAAAAATCGTTCCAGGCGTACTGGTAGCTGAACAGCCAATAGCCATAGGGTAAGGTGACGCTGCCGTTCAGGCTGCGGCTGCGATGATGCGGGCTGAAATCGTTATTGCGCGCTGCGGAGAGCGACCACTGGTCGGCCAGGCGCAGCGGGTTGTCCAGCACCACGCCGGCATTCATCTGCCCGGTGCCGGTGCTTTTCTGGCCGCTGTTATCGGCGCCGAAAGAGAAAGAGACCGGCGCGCGCGTGGCGCCACGCAGCAAAACCACGTTGGAAAAGCCGGGTTGCTCGCCAGGTTGAATATCGATGGTCACCTGCTGCGAAGCCAGCCGGTTGAGCTGCTCCATGCCCTGCTCGATATCGCGCAGATTCAATACGTCGCCGACCAGGCCGGGAAATGCCATCTTCAGCGCCGGCGTCTGCTCGCCATTCTGCGTGATGGACTCGATTCGCCCTTCGCTGACGCTGACGACCAACACGCCACGGGAGATATCCTGCTCCTGCAGCCAGGCCTGCGAAGTGACATAGCCGCGTTGCAGATAAGCATTGGTGGTTTCACGCACCAGGCGGTTGATGTGCTCCAGCGTCAGACAGCTTCCCTGATACGGGCGCGCCAGGCTTTCTTTCACCGACCAGGAAAGATGCTCGGCGCTCTCAAAAACAATCTGCCGCACCGTTTGGCAAACCGCCCCTGCGGCGGCCGGCTCAGGCAGCGGTAACGCCGGCAGTTCAACGCTATTTTGCAGCGCCTCGCGTTGCTGCTGCGCCTGTTCCAGCAACGTTTTCTGCTGTTGGGTAATGCTGTCGCGGTCAGCAGGGCTGGTGATTTCCGCGCACCACGCAGAGCTGCAAAACGCCAAGAGCACAGGCCAAATCCTCAGCTTCCATGCACACATTTAAACACATCCATTTACGTTAACTTACATACCTTAGCGAAGTATATACAATTTACGCCGCAAATCAACGATAATGAGAATCACTTCCATTTAATCAAAGTCACAATGTGACAAAAAATGCAGATATGCCACAACCACCGTGTCTTATTACCCAGAGTGCATTTAATTAATATTAAAATTAAAAAAACAAATAATAAGAGCAAATAAATTCAATATTAAAATAACACATTCAATATCGACAAAAACAAACAAGCAGAGTTTACAAAGTTAACTCGTCATTTTATCTTGGTAGTTCTATTCGCATAATTAATTCATAAAAAACATAGTTATTAATTAACCAATAAAGAAAAACAATATCGGGAATAGCCTCATGTTTAACCGTGATATAGAACTGTTTATTCGAGATTACGTTAATGATATCAAAGCCGGCAGCGCTGCGCTGTTTGCCGGCGCCGGGCTGTCCATCCCCGCCGGTTTCGTTAGCTGGAAAGAGCTTATCGGCGATATCGCTTATGAACTGGAGCTGGATATCGAAAAAGAGAGCGATCTTATTTCTCTGGCGCAATATCACCTCAATGAAAAAGGCAACAGACATAAGATAAATCAAAAAATAATTACAGAATTCGCTGAACAGGCGGAAGAAACAGAAAACCACCGGATTATCGCCAGATTACCGATAGCGTCACTTTGGACCACTAACTACGACGACCTGATTGAAAAAACCTATGCCCGTTATAATCGCGTCTGCGACGTCAAAACCACGCCGGAAAGCCTGACTAATAACATTCATAAACGTGATGTTGTTTTATATAAAATGCATGGTGACTATAGAAATCCCAACCAGGCGATTATCACCCGCGAACAATACGAAACTTACTCCCGTACACACCTTCCTTTTATCAACATGCTGATGGCGGAGCTGACTGCCAAAACCTTCCTGTTTATCGGTTTCAGCTTTGAAGACCCCAACCTGCAATATGTATTGAGCCGCCTTTACGCGCAGTACGGCGAAGGGCAGAGAAACCACTACTGCATCATGCGGCGCGTCCAGCTCGGCGACAGCGGCAGCGAGGATCAGGCGTCTTGCGATTACAACAGCCGCAAACAAGGCTTGATGATTAACGATCTGCGCCGTTACGGCATTCAAACGCTGTTGGTGGATGACTATCGGCAAATCACTGACCTGCTGTATGCCATCGAAACGCAGTTCAAGAAAAGCACGGTGTTTATCTCCGGCAGCGCCGACAACTACCAGCCCTATGCCCGTGAAGAGTCCATCCAGTTCATACATCGTCTGGCGCGCCTGCTTATCCACAAACAGTATCGCATCGTCAACGGTTTCGGCTGGGGCGTAGGCACAGCGGTGATCAACGGCGCATTGGAAGCCATTTACGACAGCCAAGGAAAAATCAGCGAAAGCCAGCTGGTGCTGCGTCCTTTCCCCCAATTCGCCAGCGGCGGCATTACCCTACCGGCACTTTGGCACGAATATCGTCAGAACATGATTTCGCTCAGCGGCATCGCAATCTTTTTGTTCGGCAACAAACGCAACGCCGAAGGCGAATACGTGCTGGCCGACGGTTTATTGAAAGAGTTCCAGATCGCCACGGAACAAGGCTGCGTCTGCATTCCTATCGGTTGTACCGGCAGCGCATCTGCCGAGATCTACCGAAAAATCAAGGAGGAGATGAAAGAAACCCTCTACTACCGCAACCCCGCCGCCATGAATCTGCTGGATCAGCTTAACGAACCGGGCAGCCTGGCGGAGAAGAAAAAAAGCCTGTTGGCGCTTATCGATATCATTACTAAGGATAACCCCCGATGACCAGAAAATGTTTTTACAGTTTCCATTATGAGCCGGACAACTGGCGCGCTTCTCAGGTACGCGAAATGGGCTCTCTGGAAGGTAACCGGCCAGCCACGGATAACGATTGGGAGGAAGTGAAAAAAGGCGGTGACGCCGCCATCGCCGCTTGGATCAAGGGCCAGTTGGACAATCGCAGCTGCGCCGTGATTCTCGCCGGTAAAGATACCGCTGATCGCAAATGGATTAATTTCGAAATATGCGAGGCTTGGAAAAAAGGCATGGGCGTGCTGGTGGTGTATATACACAATTTGAAAGACAGCGCCGGCGACCAAACCACGAAAGGTAAAAACCCGTTGGATCACATCAAGCTGGGTGACGCAAAGCTTTCCACAATCGCCAAAGCCTATGATCCGCCTTATTCGACCAGCACCAATGTCTATAACCATATAAAAGACAATTTGGCTGAGTGGGTAGAAGAAGCGATCCGCATTCGTAAAAATTACTGACGCCCCTGATAGACGAAAGGCTGCACGGTTGTGCAGCCTTTCGTTTGTTCATAGCCCAAACGGCCTCACCCATACCGCCCGGTAATATAATCCTCGGTGCGGCGCTGGCGCGGCGACGTGAAAATGGCGTCGGTGTCGTTGTATTCCACCAGCCGCCCCTGATGAATAAAGGCGGTGTAGTCGGAGACGCGCGCCGCTTGCTGCATGTTGTGCGTCACCAGCACCACGCTATAGCGCTGTTTCAGCGCGGAAATCAGCTCTTCGATGGTCAGCGTGGAGATCGGATCGAGCGCCGAGGTCGGCTCGTCGAGCAGCAATACTTCCGGCTCGATGGCGATGGCGCGCGCGATCACCAGGCGCTGCTGCTGGCCGCTGGACAAGCGGAACGCATTTTCGCGCAGCCGGTCTTTTACCTCATGCCACAACGCGGCGGCGCGCAGTGAACGCTCCACCGCTTCATCCAGCAAGCGCCGGTCGCGCACGCCCTGCAGCCGCAGGCCGTACACCACGTTTTCATAGATCGATTTCGGGAACGGGTTCGGCCGTTGGAACACCATGCCCACCCGCCGCCGCAGCGCCGCCACGTCGATCTGCGCGCCGGAGATCGCCGCGCCGTTCAGCTGCAGATCGCCCTCAATGCGGCAGTTGTCCACCAGATCGTTCATGCGATTGAAACAGCGCAGCAGCGTCGATTTGCCGCAGCCCGAAGGGCCGATCAGGGCCGTCACCCGATGTTTCGGGATACGCAGCGAAATATCGTGCAGCACCTGTTTGTCACCATAAAACAGGTTCAGGCCGTTGACCGCCAGCGCGGTCTGTTCATCGTCGAGATGCTGGACATCCAGCCGGGGCAAACTGCCTGGCGTCATCAAACCCATTACGCACTCCCCAAAAATAGCGTCATTGTTACTGCGACCATGCTCGGTACCGCTCCCTCAACGAATGGCGGATGCCCATCGCCGCCAGATTCAAACTCACCACGATCGTCACCAGCAAGAAGGCGGTGGCGAACACCAGCGGCCGCGCCGCCTCCACGCTCGGGCTCTGGAATGCCATATCGTAGATCTGGAAGCTCAAATGCATGAACTTCCGCTCCAGGTGCAGATACGGGAAAATCTCGTCCACCGGCAGCACCGGCACCGATTTCACGACCCCCACCAGCATCAGCGGCGCGGTCTCCCCTGCGGCGCGCGCCACCGCCAGGATCAGGCCGGTCATCATCGCCGGCGCCGCCATCGGCAGCACGATGCGCCACAGCGTCTCGGCCCGGCTGGCGCCCAGCGCCATCGAGCCCTGCCGCAGCGAGGCGGGAATGCGCGACAGCCCTTCCTCGGTGGCGACGATCACCACCGGCAGCGTCAGCAGCGCCAGCGTCAGCGCCGCCCACAGCACGCCGGGCGTGCCGAAGGTCGGGTTGGGCAAAGATTCAGGATAGAACAGCTGATCGAGCGTGCCGCCGATCATATAAACGAAGAAGCCGAGGCCGAAGACGCCGTAGACGATCGAGGGCACGCCGGCCAGATTGACCACCGCGATGCGGATCACCCGCGTCAGCAGATTGTTGCCGGCATATTCGTGCAGATACAGCGCCGCGATCACGCCAAACGGCATCACCACGATCGACATCAGGATCACCATCAACACCGTACCGAAAATGGCCGGGAACACCCCGCCTTCGGTATTCGCCTCACGCGGGCTGTCGGTGAGAAACTTCTTCACCTGCTCGCCCCAGTGCGTCAGCTTCTCGGTGGTGCTCATGGCGTTCGGGTACCAGGCATCGCGCACCTGGCTGAGCGGAATGGTCAACGTCTGCCCGTGCATGTCGCGCAGCAGCAACGCGTCGCGCTGGCGATCGCGGTTCAGCCCCGCCAGACGTTCGGACAACAGCTGATACTGCCGCTGCAGCTCCAGCCGTTCGGCCTTGATGGCGTCCTGTGCGCGGGCGTCCAGCTTATCGTCGCGCTGCAGGCGCTTTTCCCGCAGCCGCAGCGCGTCAAACTGCTGATTGATGCGCGCCATGTCGCGGAATTGAATGTCGTGCGCCTGGCGCGAGAGCGCGGCGATTTGCGGCAGGCGCTGCTGCAACGCCTGCCCCAGATTGCGGCCGGTCAGTGGTTGCCCGTCTTCCAGCAGCCCCGCCAGATAGCCGTAAGCGGTGCCGTGGCTGTCGCGTTCCAGCACCAGCAGGCTGCGCGGCGTGCTTTGGCTGCGGATATCGCTGGCCAGCAAGGTGCGGAAATCCTGCCCCTCGCGTTCGCGGTTGCCGACCTTAATCAGATAACGTTCGACGTTCTGCGCCTCGCCCGGCGGCGTGACGCCCGCCTCGGCCAGTTGGCGCCGGGAAATGCTTTGTTGCTGGTACAACTCACCGATCACCGTCACCGGCCCAGCGCCGTTCTGATTCAGTTCGAACTGATAAACCGGGCTCGGCCAGAAATAGCGCATCCCCTGCCCGGCCAGCAGTAGCAGAATGCCGATCAGCGCCAACAGGCTGACGGCCACCGAACCGGCGGTCAGCCACACCCACGGCGACCCGCTCTTCACCCAGCTCTTCATGGCGCCTCCTGATTCGGCGTGTAACGCTTACGCAACCGCAGGCGCACCGCCTCCGCCAG
This sequence comes from Serratia bockelmannii, assembly GCF_051803255.1. Taxonomy (NCBI): domain Bacteria; kingdom Pseudomonadati; phylum Pseudomonadota; class Gammaproteobacteria; order Enterobacterales; family Yersiniaceae; genus Serratia; species Serratia bockelmannii. The sequence goes on from NZ_CP196512.1 coordinate 3,840,481, forward strand.
CGTGTTGAACACGAAGGTGAAGACAAACAGCACCAGCGCAGTCAGGAACAGCACGCGGTAATGGCTGCTGCCGGAAACCGCCTCCGGCATTTCAATGGCGATGTTGGCCGCCAGCGCGCGCAGCCCCTGGAACAGGCTGCCGTCGATAATCGGCGTGTTGCCGGTAGCCATCAGCACGATCATGGTTTCCCCCACCGCGCGGCCAAAGCCGATCATCAGCGCGGAGAAAATGCCGGCGCTGGCGGAAGGCAGCACCACCTTGATCACCGTCTGCCATTGGGTGGCGCCCAGCGCCAAAGAGCCCTGGCTCAGGGTGGCCGGCACGCTGAACAGCGCGTCCTCCGCCAGCGAGAAGATGATCGGCACCAGCGCGAAGCCCATCGCCACGCCCACCACCAGCGCATTACGCTGGTCATAATTATCCCCCAGCCAGAAATGCAACGGCTCACCAAACAGCGCCACCTCCAGCCACGGCCCCAGGCTGAACGCCAGCCACACCGTCAACGCCAGCAGCGGCAACAGCAACAGCAGATCGACGCCCGGCCGGCAGCGCGGCATAAAACGATGGGTCAACGCGCCGCACAGCAACACCGCCGCCGCCAGCAACAGCGGCAACGCCAGCACCGCCAACAGATACTGCTCGATGATCGGCGCCAGCCAGATGCCTGCCACCAGCCCGATCACCACCGTCGGCAGCGCGCCCATCACTTCGATAGCCGGTTTGATCACCCGCCGTAGCCCCGCCGTCATAAAGTAAGCGGTATAGATGGCGCCGGCCAAGGCCAAGGGTATGGCGAACAGCATCGCGTAAGCCGCCGCCTTGAAGGTGCCGAAGATCACCGGCATCAGGCTGAATTTGGGTTGGTAGCTGTCTTCGCCGGAGGTGGACTGCCAGACGTAGGCCGGCTGCGGGTAGTTCTCATACCACACCTTGCCCCACAGCGAACGCCAGGTGACGTCCGGATACGGGTTGTCGAGCGCATAGCGCTGCCAGCCCTGCGCGCGCTCCAGCAGCAGACCATCGCCGCGCGGCGCGAACGCCATCTGCCGCACCTCGGCACCCAAACGGGTATTCAGCAGCGGCTGCGGTTGAATGGTGGAAAATAACGAGAAGCCGCCATCGGGCCGCAGAGTGGCGAACACACGGCGGTAAGGCTCGGCCACCGTCAGCTCCTGCCCGTCAGCACCGTGATCGAAATGCTGCACCGGCGTCAGGCGCCAGCGCCGATCTTTTTCCACCTCGAACCACTCGCGCAGATTGCCGTCGGCGCCCTTGATCAGCAGCGCGCTACCGCCGGGCAGCGCCGTCATCTGATACGGGGCGTGTTCGCCAAGGGTACGCGTTTCACGCAGCTGCAGCTGCGCGCCGTCGATCTGATAACGCGCCAGCCGGTTGCCGGTCAGCAGGTAAAGCTGGCGGCCATCCGGCGTCAGCACCAGTTGCTCCCCGTCGTGCTCCAGCGGACGCTCGCTGAACTGCGGCGGCCGGTCGGGGCTGAAGCGACCGAACACCAGGCGCCGATCGTCGGTCACCCCGGCCAACAGATACTGCCCGCGATGCGCATCCGCCAACGACAGCAGTTTCAGCGGTTTGTTCTGCGGATCCAGCGCCAACGGCTGTTGCCCAAGCGGGAACTGCCACTGCGGCCGGCCGTTTTCCGCCGTCGCGAAGTCCGCGCGTGCCACCACCAACCGGCCGTTGGCCTGCGCCAGCGCAAACAGATCGCGCTCTCCGGCAGCCTGCGCGAGCAGCGCCGGTTTGGCCAGCAGCGTCTGCTGCACCAGCGGCGTCTGGGCCTGGCCGCTCGGCGCCGGCGTCAGACGATAAAATTGCCCCGCGCCCTGCGCGTCGATGCGATAACCCACGCGCTGCTGCACGTCCATGCCCAGCGCCAGCGCCGGGGCCGACACCGCGATCGGCAGCGGCTGAGCCTGCCCAAGCGAGGCCGGTTTGAACAGCGGCAGCACCGCAAACAGCAGATAAACGAAGATCAGCATCAACGTCATCAGCACCATCAGCCCGCTGGCGGTCACTGCCGCCTGCACGCCGCGGTCGATGCGCCCGCGCATGCGATCTCGGGGATGTTGATTGGCCGTCGTCTGTGTCATGTGTCTCGCTGTCGCTGATGTAATCGGGCTTACGCCGTAAGATAACCGGGCATCTTATGTCAGTTTTATGACGTTTGCATGACAAAGTTACCCGACTCAACCCAGGTTTTTTACACTGCCAACAGACAATATGAATTTGATATATTGCTGAAAAATGACCATAAACACGCTTTATAACGCCAAGAATAAGCCTGCTAGCCGTCATTTCATGCTGATCGTTTTACTGCCGAGCATCCCGCCGCGGGGAAAATTTATTGCCGCCGAAAAACGCCGCGCGCCAACGCAATGGATATGTTGGACTTTCCTGTCAATCTCTCGCAATAATGATGAAGGACACTAGAGCGGCATCCGGGCGCTGCGTCCCGGATCCTATTCTAAATTTGAACTGGAGTGGCAATGGGTCAGGAAAAGCTCTACATCGAAAAAGAACTAAGCTGGTTATCCTTTAATGAACGCGTGTTGCAGGAAGCCGCAGATAAGAGCAATCCCCTGATTGAACGTATGCGTTTTCTGGGCATTTACTCCAACAACCTCGACGAGTTCTATAAAGTCCGCTTCGCCGATCTCAAACGGCGCATCCTGATCAGCGAAGAGCAAGGCTCCGCCGGTTCCTCGCGCCACCTGCTGAAAAAGATCCAGGCCAAGGTGCTGAAAACCGATCAGGAGTTCGACGGCCTGTACAACGATCTGCTGCTGGAAATGGCCCGCAACCAGATCTTCCTGATCAACGAACGCCAGGTGTCCGAGAACCAGCAAATCTGGCTGCGGCAATATTTCAAACAGCATCTGCGCCAGCACATCACGCCGATCCTGATCAACCACGACACCAACCTGGTGCAGTTCCTGAAAGACGACTACACCTATCTGGCGGTGGAGATCATCCGCGGCGCCCGCACCGACTATGCGCTGCTGGAGATCCCGTCCGACAAGGTGCCGCGCTTCGTCAATCTGCCGCCGGAAGCGCCGCGCCGCCGTAAGCCGATGATCCTGCTGGACAACATTCTGCGTTACTGCCTAGACGATATCTTCAAGGGCTTCTTCGACTACGATGCGCTCAACGCCTATTCGATGAAAATGACCCGCGACGCGGAGTACGATCTGGTCACCGAAATGGAATCCAGCCTGCTGGAACTGATGTCCTCCAGCCTGAAACAGCGCCTGACCGCCGAGCCGGTGCGCTTTGTTTATCAGCGCGACATGCCGAACGAGATGGTGGAACTGCTGCGCGGCAAGCTGGGCATCTCCAACTACGATTCGGTGATCGCCGGCGGCCGCTACCACAACTTTAAAGACTTCATCAGCTTCCCGAACGTCGGCAAGGCCAATCTGGTCAACAAGCCGCTGCCGCGCCTGCGCCACATCTGGTTCGACGGTTTCCGCAACGGCTTCGACGCCATTCGCGAAAAAGACGTGCTGCTCTACTACCCGTACCACACCTTTGAGCACGTGCTGGAGCTGCTGCGCCAGGCATCGTTCGATCCGAGCGTGCTGGCGATCAAAATCAACATCTACCGCGTGGCGAAAGACTCGCGCATCATCGAATCGATGATCCACGCCGCGCACAACGGCAAAAAGGTCACGGTAGTGGTCGAGCTGCAGGCGCGCTTCGACGAAGAGGCCAACATTCACTGGGCGAAGCGCCTGACCGAGGCCGGCGTACACGTGATCTTCTCCGCGCCGGGGCTGAAAATCCACGCCAAACTGTTCCTGATTTCGCGCCGTGAAGGCGATGAAATTGTGCGCTATGCTCATATCGGCACCGGCAACTTTAACGAAAAAACCGCGCGCATCTATACCGACTATTCGCTGCTGACCGCCGACTCACGCATCACCAACGAAGTGCGCCGGGTGTTCAACTTTATCGAGAACCCCTACCGGCCGGTCACCTTCGACAACCTGATGGTGTCGCCGCAGAACTCGCGCCTGAAGCTGTATGAGCTGATCGACAACGAAATCGCCAACGCGCAGGCCGGGGAACAGGCCGGCATTATGTTGAAAATAAATAATCTGGTGGATAAAGGACTGGTAGATCGGTTATATACCGCGTCCGGCGCCGGCGTGAAGATCCGCCTGCTGGTGCGGGGCATGTGTTCCCTGATTCCCAACCTGCCGGGGATCAGCGACAATATTCAGGTGATCAGCATCGTCGATCGCTTTTTGGAACACGATCGGGTTTACGTTTTCGACAATAAAGGTGACAAACGGGTGTATCTGTCCTCCGCCGACTGGATGACCCGCAACATAGATTACCGTATCGAAGTGGCGGTATCGCTGCTGGATCCGGCGCTGAAACAGCGCGTTCTGGACATTCTGGAGATCCTGTTCAGCGATACGGTCAAGGCCCGTTATGTGGATAAAGAACTGAGCAACCAGTACGTGCCGCGCGGCAACCGCCGCAAAGTGCGCGCCCAGGTGGCTATTTACGAGTATTTAAAAGCTCTGGAACAACCAGGACAGTAGGCCAGCAACTATGCCGCTAAAAAACACTGCATCGAACAAACCGCAGGAAATCGCCGCCATCGACCTCGGGTCGAACAGCTTCCACATGGTGATCGCCCGCGTCGTCAACGGCGCTTTACAGGTATTGGGCCGTTTGAAACAACGGGTACATCTCGCCGACGGATTGGACAGCAACAACGTACTCAGTGAAGAGGCGATAGAACGCGGCCTGGCCTGCCTGGCGCTGTTTGCCGAACGGCTGCAGGGCTTCCCGGCGGATAACGTCACCATCGTCGGGACCCATACCCTGCGTCAGGCGGTGAACGCCGAAGTGTTCCTCAAGCGCGCCGCCAAAGTGATCCCCTACCCGATCGAAATCATCGCCGGCCAGGAAGAGGCGCGCCTGATCTTCATGGGCGTGGAACACACCCAGCCGGAGAAAGGCCGCAAGCTGGTGATCGACATCGGCGGCGGCTCCACCGAGCTGGTGATCGGCGAAGACTTCGAGCCGCTGCTGGCGGAAAGCCGCCGCATGGGCTGCGTCAGCTTCGCCCAGCTGTTCTTCCCGGGCGGAGAGATCAGCAAAAACAACTTCCGCCGCGCGCGGCTGGCGGCGGCACAGAAGCTGGAAACGCTGGCCTGGCAGTACCGCATTCAGGGCTGGCAGTACGCGCTGGGCGCCTCGGGCACCATCAAGGCCGCCCACGAAGTGCTGGTGGCGATGGGCGAAAAAGACGGTCTGATCACCCTCGAACGCCTGGAAATGCTCGCCGAACAGGTGCTGCAGTTCAAAAGCTTCGGCTCGCTGAGCCTGCCGGGGCTGTCGGAAGACCGCCAATCGGTATTCGTGCCGGGGTTGGCTATCCTGTGCGGCGTGTTCGACGCGCTGGCGATCCGCGATCTGCGCTTGTCCGACGGCGCGCTGCGCGAAGGCGTGCTGTATGAAATGGAAGGCCGTTTCCGCCACCAGGACATCCGCAGCCGCACCGCCAAGAGTCTGGCCGATCACTACAACATCGACCGCGAACAGGCCAAGCGGGTGCTGGAAACCACCGAACTGCTCTACTCGCAGTGGATGGCGCAAAACACCAAGCTGGCGCATCCGCAGCTGGAGGCCCTGCTGAAATGGGCCGCCATGCTGCACGAAGTGGGGCTGAGCATCAACCACAGCGGCATGCACCGCCATTCGGCCTACATTCTGCAAAACTCCAATCTGCCTGGCTTTAACCAGGAACAGCAGCTGCTGTTGGCGGCGTTGGTGCGTTTCCACCGCAAGGCGATCAAGCTGGAAGAGCTGCCGCGCCTCAACCTGTTCAAAAAGAAACACTACCTGCCGCTGATCCAGCTGCTGCGTCTGAGCACCCTGCTCAACAACCAGCGCCAGTCGACCACCACGCCGGAAACGCTGCGCCTGACCACCGACGACAACCACTGGACGCTGCGCTTCCCGGCCGGCTACCTGGCGCAAAACAACCTGGTGCAGCTGGACTTCGAGCGCGAGCAGGCCTACTGGAACGACGTCGTCGGCTGGAAGCTGCTGATCGACGAAGAAGGCTCGCAAGACGAACAACGCTCCGCCTGATCCTCCGCCCCCTGCCAGCCAGGGGGTTTTTCTTTCCGCCCCCGCTCCGCCAACCTAAACGAAACCCTAATACGGCGCGCCGCCCGCCGGAAAAAAATGGACAACTTTTGTCATCAGCGCCTAAAATCCGGTTACAAATTCTCGAGCGAATAACACAGGACACCGGCATACCGGGTGATATATGCGCAAGAAAACCACCGGACAGATGACGAAGATAGTGTTGTTTATCAGCTTTATCATTTTAGTCGGCCGACTGCTGTACGCCGCCGTGGTGGCGGTGCCTCATCATCAGGAAAAAAAGCAGGCCGCTGCGCAAAACGCCGCCGAAGTCAGCGCGCCGCAACAGGACGCCTCCTCTGAATAACCGCCGCGCCCCGTCCGTTTCATAAAAATGACTCCGGCACTCGCTATGCTCTATCTTTTAATGAGCCTGCGTCAGGAACGCCGAGCGCCCGTTAAGGAACACCATGTCAGCCGCAACCCATAACGTCAAAAAAGTCGCTGAACACCGCCAGCGCATTCTTACTCTGTTGTTGAACAATAAGGAATTGGTCGACGGCATTCTCGGCCGGCCGGGGGATGAACACGCCCTCAGCCAAAGCGAACGGCTGAACCAAACGGCGGAAATTACCGGCCTGCTGGACGACATGCACGCCGCCGACCTGGCGGACCTGCTGGAAGCACTGCCGCAGGACGAACGCATGGCGCTGTGGCGGCTGGTGGGCAACAGCAAGCGCGGCCAGACGCTGGTGGAAGTCGCCGAGCCGGTCTGGGACAGCCTGATCGAGGAAATGAGCGACAAAGACCTGCTCAAGGCGATCAAAACGCTGGATGTCGACGAACAGGCCTACCTGGCGCAATACCTGCCGCGTAACCTGATGGGCCGGTTGCTGACCTCGCTGGAGCCGGAGCAGCGCGCCCAGGTGCGCGAGATGAGCCAATACGCCAAAGACAGCGTCGGCTGGATGATGGATTTCGAACTGGTGACGGTGCGGCCGGACGTCACGCTCGGCGCGGTGCACCGCTTTTTGCGCATGCGCAAAACCATTCCCGACGCCACCGATAAACTGTTCGTCACCGATCGCAAAAACACCCTGCTGGGCGAGCTGCCGCTGACCGCGGTGCTGCTGAACGACCCGGAGATCCCGGTGCGCGACGTGATGGACAGCGATCCCGCCACCTTTCAGCCCGAAGACAAGGCCGATGATGCGGCCGGCGCCTTCGAACGTTATGACCTGATCAGCGCCCCGGTGGTTGATGCCAAAGGCAAACTGATGGGCCGCCTGACCATCGAAGAGATCGTCGACGCCGTCAACGAAGAGAGTGACACCAATTTGCGCCGCATGGGCGGTTTGAGCCCGGAAGAAGACGTGTTCGCCCCGGTCAGCAAGGCGGTCAAGACCCGCTGGGCCTGGCTGGCGATCAACCTCTGCACCGCATTCATCGCCTCCCGCGTGATCGGCCTGTTCGAACACACCATTTCCCAGCTGGTGGCACTGGCGGCGCTGATGCCGATCGTCGCCGGCATCGGCGGCAACACCGGCAACCAGACCATCACCATGATCGTGCGTGCGCTGGCGCTGCACCAGATCGAAGTCGGCAACATCTCGCGCCTGATGCTCAGAGAGTTGGGGGTGGCCATCATCAACGGCGTAGTGTGGGGCGGCATCATGGGCGTGATCACCTGGCTGCTGTATGGCGACGCGGCGATGGGCGGCGTAATGACGCTGGCGATGCTGCTCAACCTGCTGCTGGCGGCGCTGATGGGCGTGGTGATCCCGATGACCATGCTCAAACTGGGCCGCGATCCGGCGGTCGGCTCCAGCGTGCTCATCACCGCGCTGACCGACACCGGCGGCTTCTTCATCTTCCTCGGCCTCGCCACCCTGTTCCTGCTGTAAGACGCTCAAAGCCGGCCCCGCGCCGGCTTTTTCGTCATTCTGTCGCCGGGCCTGCGCTAATGCAGTAAAGTCGGCCCTCCCGGTAGGTTTTCCTCTCACGCTGTACTACCCTTTGCCAATAAATCGTCTTAATTCATTCACGTCATGAATTCAATCACAGGCAGAGGCCATCGGTAAGGGTGTCTATGGAGATCAGCGCGCCGAACACGTTCGGCACACACAAAGGCGTCGTGCTGACGCATTCCCTGTTCGTGGCGCTGGCGACGTTTTTGCTCGCCTTGCTGAGCCTGTCGTTATCCAGTGAGGCTCATCACTTCACGCCGCTGTGGTTCCCGACCGCCGCCGCGATCGCCGTGCTGTATCGCCATCCCCCGCGTCATTGGGGTTTGCCGCTGCTGGCCAGCGGCACAGGCATCGTGCTCGCCAGCTTCCTGCTGTTCGGCCTCAGCGCCATTCCCGTCAAGCTGGCCGCTATCAACCTGCTGGAAGCGGCAGTGTGCGCTCTGCTGCTGCGCCGCACGCTGCCGGCGATCGATCCGCTGAGCGATCTGGGCTGTTGGCTGCGCTTCGTGGTCTGCGCGGTGATATTTACCCCATTGTTCAGCGCGCTGCTGGCCGCCGGACTGACCCCCACGCCGGACCAGACGTTTTGGCAATCGTTCGGCACCTGGTTCATCGCTGAGGCGATAGGGGTGCTGTCGCTGGCGCCGCTCGGGCTCACCTATCACCGCCGCCTGTTGGCTGGGCTGAATCCGTATCCGCTGCTGTTGACCCTGATGGGATCGCTGGCCTTCAGCTATCTGGCGCTGACGCATCTGCCCTTCCCCTTTACCTTCGTCATCCTGCCGCTGCTGTGGGCGGCTATCGCCCTGTCACGCTTCGAAACCTTCACCGTCTGTTTCTGTACAATCCTGCTGATCACCGTCCTGCTGTCGCTGGGCCTGCTGCGCCTTACCTCTTCCCGGCACACTTTCCTGGGCGAACTCGGCCTCTATCTGCCGATGTTGCTGATCCTGATCCCGGCGCACGCCATGGCGATGGTGATGCACACCTTCCGGGTGGAAAAGCAACATATCGTCGAGAGCGAAAGCCGCTTTCGCAGCGCGCTGGAGTATTCCGCCATCGGCATGGCGCTGGTGTCGCCGGAGGGCAAATGGCTGCAGGTTAACCAGGCGCTGTGCAAGCTGCTCGGCTATCCGCCCGAAAGACTTTATCGCCTGACCTTTCAAGAGATCACCCACTCGGACGATCTGAACGCCGACCTATCCCAACTGCACGAACTGCTCGACGGCCATATCAGCAGCTACACCCTAGAGAAGCGCTATATCCGCAGCGACGGCCAGACGGTCTGGGCGCTGCTGGCGGTCTCGCTGGTGCGCGACGGCGAAGGCCGGCCGTTGTACTTCATCTCTCAGGTGGAGGACATCAGCGACCTTAAGCGCAGCGAGGCGGAGAACAACCGGTTGGTGGAGCGCATCACGCTGGCCAACCAGGTGGGCGGCGTCGGCATCTGGGAATGGGTGATGGGCCAGGAAAACTTCACCTGGGATCAGCGCATGTTCGAACTCTACGATCTCACCCCCGACCAAACGCCGACGCTGGCGTTGTGGCGCACCCTGCTGGTGCCGGAAGATCGCGAGCGCACCGATCGCGAACTGGCCGAGCTCCTGGCGCAGCCGCGGCCATTCATCATGGAGTTTCGCATCACGACGCGTGGCGGCAAAGTGCGCCATATCCGCGGCCAGGGCAACGTGATCCTCGACGATCAGAGTCGGCCGCTGCGCCTGATCGGCACCAATATCGACATGACCGAGCTCAAGAGCCTCGCCGAGGCGCTGCACGAAGAAAAGGAGCGCCTGCACATCACTCTCGACGCCATCGGCGAAGGGGTGATCTCCACCGACAGCCACCTGCGTATCACCTTTATGAACCCGGTGGCGGAACAGATGTGCGGCTGGCCGCTCGAACTGGCGATCGGTATGCCCGTCGCCGGCGTGGTGCGCCTGACCAACGGCAAAGACGGCCCGGAAATCGAAAACCTCACGCAATACCCACGGCAGTGGCCGGCGGATTATGCGCTGGTGCTGCACAGCCGCGACGGGCGTTATTTCGACGTGCAGCAGTCGGTCTCACCGCTGAAAACCCTCGACGGGGAAACCATGGGTGCGGTGATGGTGCTGCAGGACGTCACCGCTTCGCGCGAACTGATGAAAAAACTCAGCTACAGCGCCTCGCACGATGCGCTGACCGGGTTGCCGAACCGCACCCGCTTCGAGAAACAGCTGAAAGCGGCGATCGTCGCCGGCGGGGAACCGTCGTCGCCGCATTCGCTGGTGTTCCTCGATCTGGATCGGTTCAAGGCGGTGAACGACACCGCCGGCCATGCGGCGGGCGATGCCCTGCTGCGGGACATCGCCCAGCTGATGCGGCATCAGCTGCGCCATAGCGACTGCCTGGCCCGGCTGGGCGGCGACGAGTTCGGGCTGATCCTGTACGACTGCCGGCTGGAACAGGCCAAATCGCTGGTGCAGCAAGTGGTTAATCAAATCAGCCAGCACCCGTTCTACTGGGAAGGGAAGATTTACCGCGTCGGCGCCAGCGCCGGCATCACACGCATCAGCGCCGACGCCAAAAGCAGCGAACTGCTGGCGCAGGCCGATATCGCCTGCTACACCGCCAAGCACCAGGGGCGCGGCCAGGTTTATCTGTACGAAACGCGGCAGAAACAGCGACTGGAGCGGCAGCACGAGGTGCTGAGCCTGCAGGAAGTGCAGACGATCATCAGCGAGGGGCAACTGCGGCTGCTGACTCACGCGGTCGCGCCGCCGGCGACGCCGCTGTCGGCCGCGTTTCACCAGGTGAAGCTGCAGGTGATGGCGCCGGACGAGTGCCCGCTGTCGCACGAGGCGTTCATCGCCGCCGCGCAGCTGTACGGCCTGATGCCGGACATCGACCGTTGGACGGCGGCGCAACTGCTGGTGAAATATGCCGACGACATCAAACGCAAAGGGCTGTCGCTCGCGCTGCCGCTGGCTATCGACAGTCTGCTCAGCGCCGACTTCCAGCGCGAGCTGACGGAAACGGTGCGCGCTTCCTCGCTGCCGCCGCAGGCGCTGCTGTTCAGCGTCGACGAGGCCGCGATACTGGAACACGCCGCGCAGTGTCGGGCATTTCTCCGCGAACTGCAGCAGCAGGGCTGCCGGCTGATCGTCAACGGCTTCGGGCATAACATCAATGCGTTCGATGAGCTCAGCGACCAGAGAATCGACATCATTCGCATCGATGAGCGCTTTATCACCAACGTGCACTGCAACCAGATGGACGAGCTGATGGTCGCGATGCTCAACGGCGCGGCGCATCGAATCAAGGCGCAGACGCTCGCCGGGCCGGCCCACCAGCCGGTGACGCTGCAGGCGCTGCGCGATATCGGCATCGATCTGGCGGACGGCGATCAGGTGGCGCTGGAGCAGCCGCTGGCGGTGTTGCTCAGCGACGGTTATTTCGGCATTCGCTAATCCCTCTTCCTCACCGGCGCCGTCGCACGGGCAGCGCCGCACTCCCCCGTATTTCACATTGTGTTAACCCATACGAGATTAGTGATATAAATAACACCTTAGGCTTAAACGATTAAGTAAGATGAATCGCCCATGCGAGTATCAGCGTATCCGTTGATTTTCCTCGACATGTGATGACTCAGGATAAGGGACTATGGAAAAGAAATGGTTTTCCGCCAGGGAACTGATGGGGAAGGCGGGGTTGCCCTCAACCCCACAAGGAGTCAATTTGATGGCCCGGCGAGAAGGCTGGGTCAGTCGCCGCCGCAGCGGCGTACAGGGCAAAGCGCTGGAATACCATATCGACAGCCTGCCATTCGGCGCGCGCAGCCTCTCGGCGTTGCACGAGGCCGATCATCCGGACTACGACGTCAAACGCCAGGATCCAATACGGGTCTGGATCGAGTATTACTACCACCTGACGCCGGCCGAACGGGAAAAGCTGCTGGCGTTCCTGATGCGTGAAGGCATGAGCCGCCTGCTGCAGCTGATCGAGTCCCCCCGCTAGCCACGTTCAACTCTCCCCTTCCGGCGCCCAGCCACCGTTGTGCCACAGGTGCAGCGTGGCGTAAGAGCGCCACGGGCGCCAGCGCTCGGCGTAGCGTTCAATCTGGCGTGGCGTCATGCCAGGGAAACGCTGTTTGATCAGGTAGTCGCCGGCCAGGAACACGTCCGGCCACGACCAGGCGCGCATCGCGATATAGCTGGCGGTCCAACTGCCGATGCCCGGCAGCGCGGTCAGCGCCTTGATGCCCTGTTCGATATCCAGCACGTTATCGAGCTGCAGCCGTCCTTCGCCTAGCGCGCGGGCGATCTCGATCAGCGCCGCCGCACGCTTCACCTGCACCCCGAGCGGGCGCAGTTCTTCGGGCTGCAGCTGCGCCACCCGTTCTGCGGTGGGGAAAACGTGGGTGATGCCCTCATGCGGCGTCGCCAGCGCTTCGCCCCAACGTTCGGCCATCCGCCCGGCGAAGGTCGCCGCCATTTTCACGCTGACCAGTTGCCCCAGCACCGCACGCGTCGCCTGCTCGAAACTGTTCACGCAGCCCGGCAGGCGCAATCCCGGCGCATCGGCCGCCAGCGAGCCCAGCGCCTCATTAATGCGATCCGGCGCGGCGTCCAGATCAAACAGCAAGCGGACCCGGCGCAACACCTCCGTCGTCACCAGACTGAGCGTCGGCGCGATCTCGACCCGAACCCGATTGCGCGCCTCTTCCGGCTGCACGCTGAACCAGCCGCGGTGTTCAGTGCCACCCTGGCTGACGGCGATCGAGCGCAGGTAGCGGCGCCCCTCGACCCGCTCCACGCCCTGCACGGCGCGCGCCTGCAAGAAATTCAGCATGCGCGCCCAGTCATAGGGCGGCCGATAGCCCAGGTGAAACACCAACCCGCTGGCGGCCGCCCGTTCACCGCGCGCGCCGCCGCTGCGCAGCGCCGACGGGATCAGGCGGTAGCGCGCCTTGAACAGCTCGTTGAAACGCCGCAGGCTGCCGAAACCGGCGGCGAACGCCACCTCGCTGAGCGGCAGGTCGGTATCCGCCAGCAGACGCTTGGCCTGTAGCAACCGGTGCGACTGCGCGTAATCGATCGGCGAAGCGCCAAACTGTTCGGCGAAGATACGCCGCAGGTGGCGATCGGAAATGCCCAGCCGCGCCGCCAGCGCTTCGCAGCTGTGCTCGGACAGATAGCCTTGCTCGATGAGCTGCACCGCCACCTGGGCATAGCGGTTGCCCAGATCGATCAGCGCCAGGCCAGGGGCCAGTTCCGGTCGGCATTTGAGGCAGGGGCGAAACCCCGCCAGTTCAGCCGCCGCCGCGCTCGGATAAAAGGTGCAGTTTTCCCGCTTCGGCGTGCGGGCGCTGCACACCGGGCGACAATAGATGCCGGTGGAAGAGACGCCGACGAAAAAACGGCCGTCGAATTTGCGGTCACGCGCGCGCAGCGCGTCGTACAACGCTTGCTGTTGAGTATTCATGGCAACGCTCGGGTTCGGTTTTTTCTGCATTATGGGGCTCGCCTGGCGCGCTGACGTGCGGAATTCGGACATTAAGTTAAGCACGCCGCCGCCGCGCCCGCTAAATTTTTCGACACTCGCGCATTGGCGCATTGCCCGCCGGCCCCGTCTCGGGTAAAGTCGCCCCCCTTCATTGGCATGGGGACAAAAAAGAGATGTTTATTGGATTCGATTACGGGACAGCCAACTGTTCCGTTGCAGTGATGCGCGACCACGGCCCCGAGCTGTTGACGCTGGAAAACAACGAGCCGTATCTGCCTTCGATGCTGTGCGCGCCGACCCGCGAAGCGGTGAGCGAATGCCTGCACCGCCATTGGCAGGTGCCGACCGGCAGCGAAGAAAACCAGCAGCTGCTGCGCCGCGCCATCAGTTACAACCGCGAAGAAGACATTCCGGTCAACGGCGACAGCGTGCTGTTCGGCCTGCAGGCGCTGGCGCACTATATGGAAGATCCCGAAGAGGTGTACTTCGTGCGCTCGCCGAAGTCCTTCCTCGGCGCCAACGGCCTGAAACCGCAGCAGATCGCGCTGTTCGAAGACCTGGTGTGCGCCATGATGTTCCACATCAAACGCCAGGCGGAAAACGTGCTGCAGACCGGCATCGATCAGGCGGTGATCGGCCGGCCGATCAACTTCCAGGGCATCGGCGGCGACGAAGCCAACCGGCAGGCGCAGGGCATTTTGCAGCGCGCCGCCGAACGTGCCGGTTTCAAGGACATTGAATTCCAGTTCGAGCCGGTGGCGGCGGGGCTGGACTTCGAGGCGACGCTGAGCGAAGAGCAAACCGTGCTGGTGGTGGACATCGGCGGCGGCACCACCGACTGCTCGGTGCTGCTGATGGGGCCGCAGTGGCGCGACCGCGCCGATCGCCAGCAGAGCCTGCTGGGCCACAGCGGCTGCCGGGTCGGCGGTAACGATCTGGACATCATGCTGGCCTTCAAACAGCTGATGCCGCTGTTCGGCCTGGGCGGCGAAACCGCGAAGGGCATCGCCCTGCCGGCGCTGCCTTACTGGAACGCGGTGGCGACCAACGACGTGCCGGCGCAAAATGACTTCTACAGCGCCGCCAACGGCCGCGTGCTGCGCGATCTGATCCTCGACGCGGCGGAGCCGGAAAAGGTCAAACGCCTGCTGAAAGTGTACCAACAGTGCCTGAGCTACCGATTGGTGCGGGCGGCCGAAGAGAGTAAGATCGCCCTGTCCGGCCAAACGGCCATCAGCGCGCCGCTCAATTTCGTGCAGGCCGATCTGGCGGAGAGCATCAGCCAGGCTCAGCTCGCCGACGCCATTTCGCAGCCGTTGATGCGCATTCAGGAGCAGGTCAGCGCCGCGCTGGCCAGCAGCCAGACCGCGCCGCAGGTGATCTACCTGACCGGCGGCAGCGCACGCTCACCCCTGCTGCGCGCCGCGCTGCAACAGCAGCTGCCGGGCATTCCGATCGTCGGCGGCAACGACTTCGGCTCGGTCACCGCCGGGCTGGCGCGCTGGGCGCAAACGCTGTTCCGTTGACAGCCCAAGGGCGCGGCTCGCCGCGCCCTTGTTCATTGGAGGCTATGCATCATGTCGACCATCCTTACCCTCGACAGCGCCAGGCTGCGGCTGCGCGCCTGGCGCGACGACGATCTGCCGGCCTTCGCCGCGCTTAACGCCGATCCGCAGGTGATGCGCTATTTCCCGGCGACGATGACGGCCGAGGAAAGCCACGCGCAGGCCGAACGCATCCGCGCCTTCATGCAACAACATAGCTGGGGGCTATGGGCGGTGGAAGTGAAAGGCGGCGCGCCTTTTATCGGTTTTGTCGGGCTGGCGCGGCCGGGCGACGATCTGCCTTGTGCCCCCTGCGTGGAGATTGGCTGGCGGCTGGCGGCGGCTCACTGGGGCAACGGCTACGCCGCTGAAGCGGCGCGCGCCGCGCTGGCGTACGCCTTCGACACGCTGCGCTTGCCGGAAGTGGTGTCCTTCACCGCCGAAAATAACCAGCCGTCGCGCCGGGTGATGACGCGCATCGGCATGCAGTTTGACGGCGAAACCTTCCTGCATCCGCGCCTGCCGACGGGCCATCCGCTGCAAAAGCACGTCTTGTATCGGCTGAACCGGCAAATGTGGCGCGAACGCCACGGCGATTAATACAGCGTATCCTTCAGCCGCTGCGGCAGCGCGCTGTCGTACTCCTCACCGTCGAAGCGCGTTTGGCTCACCGCGGCCAAAATATGGCCGGGGCTGGGCAGCGCCGAACGTTCGAGGCGGCTGCCCTCTTCCCACAATCCCGAACGCAAGATCGCCCGGCTGCACTGGAAGAACACCGCCTCCACCCGAATGCGCAGCACCGAACGCGGCAGCTGGTTGCGGTGGACGAAGCGCTGCAGCATCGCTGGCGCCACCACGATTTCCGCCCGCCCGTTAATCCGCAGCGTTTCGCCGATGCCGGGGATCAGCAACAGCAGCGCCACCCGGTTGTCGTGCAGGATATTGCGCAGGCTGTCGATGCGGTTATTGCCGCGACGGTCCGGCAGCAGCAGGGTTTTCTCGTCTTCGATATGGATAAAACCGGCCGGATCGCCGCGCGGAGAGACATCCATGCCGTCCGGCCCGACCGTCGAGAGCGCGGCAAACGGCGCCGCCTCGATAAACGGGCGGTACGCCGGGTGAATATAGCTGACTTCTTTAAAAACCGAGGGCGCGGCGGGTTTGCCGTACAGCTGTTCCAGCGTCGCGAGGTCGTTGATGGTATCACCAGACATTGCGGGTTCCTGAATGGGCCATGTTAACCCCTTCAGCATAGAGCAAAATCGCCGCCGGGTAACGCCCCCTACTCGGCGCTGGCGTCGTTCAGCGCCTGAATGTCGTCCGCATCCAGCGTCAGCTTAGTGGCGCTGACCAACTCATCCAGCTGCGGCAACGAGGTCGCACTGACGATCGGCGCGGTGATGCTCGGGCGCGCGATCAGCCAGGCCAGCGAAACCTGCGCCGGGGAACTGCCGTGTTTGCCCGCCACCTGATCCAGCGCCGCCAGAATGCGGAAACCGCGCGGGTTCAGGTAGCGTTCGACGATGCGATCGCCGCGCTGGCTTTTGCCCTCGTCCGCTTTGCTGCGGTATTTGCCGGTCAGAAAACCACTGGCCAGCGCGAAGAAGTTGATCACCCCGAGGCCATGGCGCTGCGCCACGCCTTCCAGCTCGGCTTCATACCCTTCGCGCGCATACAGGTTATATTCCGGCTGCAGGGTTTCGTAGCGCGCCAATCCGTTGCTCTCGCTCACCCGCAGCGCTTCTTCCAGGCGATCCGCCTGATAGTTAGAGGCGCCGATCGCCCGCACCTTGCCGGCCTTGATCAGCGCATCGAACGCCGCCAGCGTCTCTTCCAGCGGCGTATCGCGGTCATCGTCGTGCGACTGATAAAGATCGATATAATCGGTTTGCAGGCGACGCAGCGAGTCCTCCACCGCCTGCTGAATATAGCGCGGCGACAGCCCCTGCTTGCCTTCGCCCATCGGTTTGCCCACCTTGGTGGCGATGATCACCTGGTCGCGCTTGCCGCTCTTCTTCAGCCATTCGCCGATGACGGTTTCCGATTCGCCGCCCCGGTTGCCCGGCGCCCAGCTGGAATAAACGTCGGCGGTATCGATAAAGTTGAGCTGATTGTCCACCAGCGCATCCAGCAGGCTGAACGAGGTCGCTTGATCCGCCGTCCAGCCGAACACGTTGCCACCGAAGGTTAACGCCGGCACCTGAATGCCTGAACGACCCAGTTGTTTCTTGCTCATCACAAAGGCTCCATGGGTTAAATGATTTTCCTGTTAATTATTAGCGCCAAATACAGGGAATCGTTAAAACGTATTGGCTATAAGCCGGAATAAATCACTTATAAACATAGCACGCTCAAATCACCCACTTATTAAGACAATGCTGACGGTTCCTCCATATTTCCTTCATTTTTATGCCGTCTTCGCTGGCTAAACTAGTATCCTGTAAGGAGTGTCATTTTTGTGGCAATGAGTGCCCGCGCCCCTGCCTTTTGGAGAGAATTTTCACCACCATGAATGCAAAACCCCAACGTCGTTCCCTGCTGCTGCGCCTGCTGGTTGCGGCGATTGCGATCATCGTCGCCGTTCTGGCCTGGCGCCATTTCAGCGCCGCCCAACCGACCGCTGGGACGACGCCGGGCGCGCACCAGGCCGCCGGTAAAACGGGAGCGGGCCGCGCGGCGGGCGGCAGACGCGGCGCGCCGATGTCGCCGGTGCAAGCGGCGACCGCCACGCAACAGACGGTGCCACGCTATCTTTCCGGCTTGGGCACCGCCACCGCCGCCAATACCGTGACCGTCACCAGCCGGGTCGATGGCCAACTGATGGCGATCCACTTTACCGAAGGCCAGCAGGTCAAAGCCGGCGATCTGCTGGCGGAAATCGATCCCCGGCCATTCCAGGTTCAGTTGACCCAGGCTCAGGGGCAGTTGGCAAAAGATCAGGCCACGCTGGCCAACGCCCGACGCGATCTGGCGCGCTATCAGCAGCTGGTGAAAACCAATCTGGTGTCCCGTCAGGAGCTGGATACGCAGGCCTCGCTGGTGCAGCAAACCGAAGGCGCGATCAAGGCCGATCAGGGCGCGGTCGACAGCGCCAAACTGCAGATCACCTACAGCCGCATCACTGCGCCAATCGACGGCCGCGTCGGCCTGAAACTGGTCGACGTCGGCAACTACGTTACCAGCGGCAGCACCACCGGTCTGGTGGTGATCACGCAGACGCACCCGATCGACATGGTGTTCACGCTGCCCGAAGGCAACATCGCCGATCTGCTCAAGGCGCAAAAAGCCGGGCCGGTGAGCGTCGAAGCCTGGGATCGCACCAACCAGAACAAGCTGACGACCGGTTCGCTGCTGAGCCTGGACAACCAGATTGATACCGCCACCGGCACCATCAAGCTGAAAGCGCGCTTCGCCAACGAAGATGACGCGCTGTTCCCCAATCAGTTCGTCAACGCGCGGCTGCAGGTGGATACCCTGCACGATGCGGTGGTGATCCCGACCGCTGCGCTGCAGATGGGCAACGAGGGCAACTTCGTTTGGACGCTCGGCGAAGACAACAAGGTCAGCAAACATCGGGTCACCGCCGGCGTGCAGGACAGCCGGCAGGTGGTGATCAGCGCCGGCCTCAACGCCGGCGATCGGGTAGTGACCGACGGCATCGATCGCCTGACCGAAGGCATGCAGGTGGAAGTGCTCGCGCCGAGCGAAGCGCCGGCGGCGGCCAACGCCAAGCGCGAACCTGACGTTCAGAGGAAGTCCTGATGCAGGTGATGCCTCCCAACGCCGGCGGCGGTCCGTCCCGCCTGTTTATTCTGCGTCCGGTCGCCACCACGCTGCTGATGGTGGCAATATTGCTGGCGGGGATTATCGGTTATCGCGCGCTGCCGGTGTCCGCCCTGCCGGAGGTGGATTACCCCACTATCCAGGTGGTGACGCTGTACCCCGGCGCCAGCCCGGACGTGGTGACCTCCGCCATTACCGCACCGCTGGAACGCCAGTTCGGCCAGATGTCCGGCCTGAAGCAAATGGCGTCGCAAAGCTCCGGCGGCGCCTCGGTGGTCACACTGCAGTTCCAGTTGGCGCTGCCGCTCGACGTCGCGGAGCAGGAAGTGCAGGCGGCGATCAACTCCGCCACCAACCTGCTGCCGACCGATTTGCCTTACCCGCCGATCTACAGCAAGGTTAACCCCGCCGATCCGCCGATCCTGACGCTGGCCGTGACCTCCACCGCCATGCCGATGACGCAGGTGGAAGACATGGTGGAAACCCGCGTGGCGCAAAAAATTTCTCAGGTGACCGGCGTCGGCCTGGTGACGCTGGCCGGCGGCCAACGCCCGGCAGTGCGCGTAAAATTGAACGCGGCGGCGGTCGCCGCCTATGGCCTGAACAGTGAAACCATTCGCGCCGCCATCAGCAACGCCAACGTCAACTCGGCGAAAGGCAGCCTTGACGGCCCGACCCGATCGGTCACCCTCTCCGCCAACGACCAAATGAAATCTGCCGACGACTATCGCCAGCTGATCGTCGCCTATCAGAACGGCGCGGCGATCCGCCTGCAGGATATCGCCGCCATCGAACAAGGGGCGGAAAATACCCGACTGGCGGCCTGGGCCAACAAGCAACAGGCGATCGTGCTGAACATCCAACGCCAGCCCGGCGTCAACGTCATCACCACCGCCGACAGCATCCGCGAAATGCTGCCGACGCTGATTAAAAGCCTGCCCAAATCGGTCGACGTCAAGGTGTTGACCGATCGCACCACCACCATCCGCGCCTCGGTCAGCGACGTGCAGTTCGAGCTGCTGCTGGCGATCGCGCTGGTGGTGATGGTGATCTACGTGTTCCTGCGCAACGTGCCGGCGACCATTATCCCCAGCGTGGCGGTGCCGCTGTCGCTGGTGGGCACCTTCGCCGCCATGTACTTCCTTGGCTTCTCCATCAACAACCTGACGCTGATGGCGCTGACCATCGCCACCGGCTTCGTGGTGGACGACGCCATCGTGGTGATCGAGAACATCTCGCGCTACATCGAGAAAGGGGAAAAACCGCTCGACGCCGCGTTGAAAGGGGCCGGCGAGATCGGTTTCACCATCATCTCTCTGACCTTCTCGCTGGTGGCGGTGCTGATCCCGCTGCTGTTCATGGGCGACATCGTCGGCCGCCTGTTCCGCGAGTTCGCCGTCACGCTGGCGGTGGCAATTTTGATCTCCGCCGTGGTGTCGCTGACGCTGACGCCGATGATGTGCGCACGCATGCTCAGCCACGAATCGCTGCGCAAGCAGAACCGTTTTTCCGCCGCCTCCGAACGCTTTTTCGACCGGGTGATCGCGCAATATGGCAAGTGGCTGAAAACGGTGCTTAACCATCCCTGGCTGACGCTCGGCGTGGCCGTGGGCACGCTGGCGCTGACGGTATTGCTGTACCTGCTGATCCCGAAAGGTTTCTTCCCGGTGCAGGACAACGGCATCATTCAGGGCACGCTGGAGGCGCCGCAGAGCGTCTCGTTCAGCAACATGGCCGAGCGCCAGCAGCAGGTCGCGGCGCAGATCCTCAAAGATCCGGCGGTGGAGAGCCTGACCTCGTTCGTCGGCGTCGACGGCAGCAACGCCACGCTCAACAGCGGCCGGCTGCAGATCAACCTGAAGCCGCTGAGCGAACGCAGCGAGCGCATTCCGGCGATCATCAGCCGCCTGCAGCAGCAAACGGCGCAGTTCCCCGGCGTGAAACTGTATCTGCAACCGGTGCAGGATCTGACCATCGATACCCAGGTCAGCCGCACCCAGTACCAGTTCACCCTGCAGGCGATGTCGCTGGACGATCTCAGCCTGTGGGTGCCGCAGCTGATGGATGAGCTGAAGCAAACCCCGCAGCTGGCGGACGTCACCAGCGACTGGCAGGATCAGGGGCTGGTCGCCTATGTCAACGTCGATCGCGATTCGGCCTCCCGCCTCGGCGTCACCATGAGCGACGTGGACAATGCGCTGTATAACGCGTTCGGCCAGCGCCTGATCTCCACCATCTACACCCAGGCCAATCAATACCGCGTGGTGCTGGAGCACGACGTCAGCACGACACCGGGGTTGGCGGCGCTCAATGAGATCCGTCTGAGCGGCAACGACGGCGCCGTGGTGCCGCTGAGCGCCATCGCCAAAATCGAAGAGCGCTTCGGCCCGCTGTCGGTGAACCATCTCGACCAGTTCCCGTCGGCCACCGTTTCGTTCAACGTCGCCGACGGCTACTCGCTCGGCGAGGCGGTCGACGCGGTCACCCAGGCGGAAAAAAATCTCAATATGCCAAGGGACATCACCACCCAATTCCAGGGGGCGACCCTGGCCTTCCAGGCGGCGCTCGGCAGCACGCTGTGGCTGATTTTGGCGGCGGTGGTGGCGATGTACATCGTGCTGGGCGTGCTGTATGAAAGCTTCATTCATCCGGTCACCATCCTCTCCACCCTGCCGACCGCCGGGGTCGGCGCCCTGTTGGCGCTGATGTTGGCCGGCAGCGAGCTGGACGTGATCGCCATCATCGGCATCATCCTGCTGATCGGCATTGTGAAGAAGAACGCCATCATGATGATCGACTTCGCGCTGGCGGCGGAACGCGAGCAGGGTTTATCGCCGCGCGACGCCATCTATCAGGCCTGTCTGCTGCGTTTCCGGCCGATCTTGATGACCACGCTGGCGGCCTTGCTCGGCGCGTTGCCGCTGATGCTGAGCACCGGCGTCGGCGCGGAGCTGCGGCATCCGCTCGGCGTCTGTATGGTCGGCGGTTTGATCATGAGCCAGATCCTGACGCTGTTCACCACGCCGGTGATCTACCTGCTGTTTGACAAACTGGCGCGTAACACGCATCGCCAGCTGGATACGCAGGAGCTGCCGTGAAATTCTTCGCCCTGTTCATTCACCGGCCGGTGGCCACCACCCTGCTGACGCTGGCCATCGCCATCAGCGGCGCGATCGGCTTTCGCCTGCTGCCGGTGTCGCCGCTGCCGCAGGTGGATTTTCCGGTGATTTCGATCAGCGCGTCGCTGCCGGGCGCCTCGCCGGAAACCATGGCGTCCTCGGTGGCGACGCCGCTGGAGCGCGCGCTGGGCCGCATCGCCGGGGTTAACGAAATGACCTCGATGAGTTCGCTCGGCAGTACCCGCGTCATTTTGCAGTTCGATCTCGATCGCGACATCAACGGCGCCGCGCGCGACGTGCAGGCGGCGATCAACGCCGCGCAAAGCCTGCTGCCGACCGGCATGCCGAGCCGCCCCAGCTACCGTAAGGTCAACCCTTCCGACGCGCCGATCATGATCCTGACGCTGACCTCGGACACCTACAGCCAGGGGCAGCTTTACGATTTCGCCTCCACCCAGCTGGCGCAGAAGATCAGCCAGACCGAGGGCGTCGGCGACGTTTCCGTAGGCGGCAGCTCGCTGCCGGCGGTGCGGGTGGAGCTGAACCCTTCGGCGCTGTTCAATCAGGACGTGTCGCTGGACAGCGTGCGGCAGGCCATCGCCAACGCCAACGTGCGCCGTCCGCAGGGCGCCGTGGAAAACCCGCAGCAGCGCTGGCAGATCCAGGCCAACGACGCGCTGAAAACCGCCGATGCTTATCGTCCGCTGATCATTCATTACAACAACGGCTCGGCGGTGCGTTTAGCCGACGTGGCCGAGGTCAAAGACTCGGTGCAAGACGTGCGTAACGCCGGGATGACCGACGCCAAACCGGCGATCATTCTGGCCATCAGCCGCGCGCCGGACGCCAACATCATCGAAACCGTCGATCGCATTCGCGCCGAGCTGCCCGCCCTGCAGGAGAATATCCCGGCCTCGATTCAACTCAACGTCGCGCAGGATCGTTCGCCAACCATCCGCGCGTCGCTGGCCGAGGTGGAACAGTCGCTGGCGATCGCCATCGGGCTGGTGATCCTGGTGGTGTTCATCTTCCTGCGCTCCGGGCGCGCCACGCTGATCCCGGCGGTCGCCGTGCCGGTGTCGCTGATCGGCTCGTTCGCCGCCATGTATCTGTGCGGCTTCAGCCTCAACAACCTGTCGCTGATGGCGCTGACCATCGCCACCGGCTTTGTGGTGGACGACGCCATCGTGGTGCTGGAAAACATTTCCCGCCACGTCGAGGCCGGCATGAAACCGATCAACGCCGCGCTGCTGGGCGCGCGGGAAGTCGGCTTCACCGTGCTGTCGATGAGCGTTTCGCTGGTGGCGGTGTTTATCCCGCTGCTGCTGATGGAAGGCCTGCCCGGCCGGCTATTCCGCGAGTTCGCCGTCACCCTGTCGGTATCGATCGGGCTGTCGCTCATCGTCTCGCTGACGCTCACGCCGATGATGTGTGCCTATTTGCTGCGCCACCAGCCGGCGCGTTCGCAGCGGCGCGCACGCGGCTTCGGCAAAATGCTGCTGGCGCTGCAGCAGGGTTACGGACGCTCGCTGAACTGGGTGCTCGGCCACTCGCGCTGGGTGCTGGCGGTGTTCCTCGCCACCGTTGCGCTCAACGTCTGGCTGTATATCAGCATCCCGAAAACCTTCTTCCCTGAACAGGATACCGGGCGTCTGATGGGCTTTATCCAGGCCGACCAAAGCATTTCGTTCCAGGCGATGCGCGGCAAACTGGAAGACTTCATGAAAATCGTGCGCGAAGATCCGGACGTGGAAAACGTCACCGGTTTTACCGGCGGCTCGCGCACCAACAGCGGTTCGATGTTCATCTCACTGAAACCCCTGTCGGTACGCAGCGACGACGCGCAGAAAGTGATCGCCCGCCTGCGTGCCCGCCTGGCCAAAGAACCGGGCGCCAGCCTGTTTCTGATGGCGGTACAGGATATCCGCGTCGGCGGCCGGCAGGCCAACGCCAGCTACCAATATACGCTGCTGGCGGACGATCTCGCCGCGCTGCGCGAATGGGAGCCGAAGATCCGCACCGCGCTGGCCGCATTGCCCGAGCTGGCGGACGTCAACTCGGATCAGCAGGATAAAGGCTCGGAGATGGATCTGGTCTACGATCGCGAAACCATGGCGCGCCTCGGCATTTCGGTGTCCGACGCCAACAACCTGTTGAACAACGCCTTCGGCCAGCGACAGATTTCGACCATCTATCAACCGCTCAACCAATACAAAGTCGTGATGGAAGTGGCGCCGCCCTACACTCAGGACGTGAGCTCGTTGGACAAAATGTTCATCATCAACAACGAAGGCAAGGCGATACCGCTCTCCTACTTCGCCAGTTGGCGACCGGCCAACGCGCCGCTGTCGGTAAACCATCAGGGGCTGTCCGCCGCCTCGACCATCTCCTTTAACCTGCCGGACGGCGGCAGCCTGTCGGACGCCACCGCGGCGGTAGAGCGCACCATGACTCAGCTCGGCGTGCCGTCCACGGTGCGCGGCGCGTTCGCCGGCACCGCCCAGGTATTCCAGGACACCCTGAAGTCGCAGCTCATCCTGATCCTGGCAGCGATCGCCACGGTGTATATCGTGCTCGGCGTGCTGTATGAGAGCTATATCCATCCGCTGACCATCCTTTCCACGCTGCCTTCCGCCGGCGTGGGGGCGCTGCTGGCGCTCGAGCTGTTCGGCGCACCGTTCAGCCTGATCGCGCTGATCGGCATCATGCTGTTGATCGGTATCGTGAAGAAAAATGCCATCATGATGGTCGACTTCGCGCTCGAAGCGCAGCGCAATGGCGGCATCAGCGCCCGCGAGGCGATTTTCCAGGCCAGCCTGCTGCGTTTCCGGCCGATCATGATGACCACGCTGGCGGCGTTGTTCGGCGCGCTGCCGCTGGTGCTGACCCGCGGCGACGGCGCGGAGCTGCGCCAGCCGCTCGGCATCACCATCGCCGGCGGCCTGGTGATGAGCCAGCTGCTGACGCTGTACACCACCCCGGTGGTCTACCTTTACTTCGACCGGCTGCAGGCGAAGTTCCGCCGCAACAAGCAACTGGCCCCGCTGCCCCATTAATGGCCGACCGATGCTGATGAAACACACCGCCACGGTACGCTGGCAACTCTGGATAGTGGCATTCGGCTTCTTTATGCAGACGCTGGATACCACTATCGTCAACACCGCCCTGCCCTCGATGGCCGCCAGCCTGGGGGAGAACCCGCTGCGCATGCAGTCGGTGATCGTCTCCTATGTGCTGACGGTGGCGGTGACGCTGCCGGCCAGCGGCTGGCTGGCGGACAAGGTCGGCGTACAGCGGGTGTTTTTCAGCGCCATCGTGCTGTTCACCCTCGGCTCCCTCCTCTGCGCCCGCTCGGAAACCCTGAACGAACTGATCGCCTCGCGCGTGCTTCAGGGCGTCGGCGGCGCGATGATGGTGCCGGTCGGCCGCCTGACGGTGATGAAAATCGTGCCGCGCGAGCAGTACATGGCGGCGATGACCTTCGTAACGCTGCCAGGCCAAATCGGCCCGCTGATGGGGCCGGCGCTGGGTGGCTTCCTGGTGCAATACGCCAGCTGGCATTGGATTTTCCTGATCAATATTCCGGTGGGTATCGTGGGCGCCATCGCCACGCTGCTGCTGATGCCCAACTACCAAATGCAGACCCGCCGCTTCGACGTCAGCGGCTTTCTCCTGCTGGCGATCGGCATGGCGTCGCTGACGCTGGCGCTCGACGGCCACAAAGGCATGGGGCTGTCCGGCAGCGCCATCGCCGGCCTGGTGGCGCTAGGCGTGGCGGCGCTGTTGGGGTATGTTTGGCATGCTTACGGCAATAGCCGCGCCCTGTTCTCGCTGCGGCTGCTGCGCACCCCGACTTACAAGATCGGACTGCTGGCCAGCCTGCTGGGGCGCATCGGCAGCGGCATGCTGCCGTTCATGACGCCGCTGTTTCTGCAGGTGGGCATGGGCTTCTCGCCGTTCCACGCCGGGCTGATGATGATCCCGATGATCATCGGCAGCATGGGCATGAAGCGCATCGTGGTGCAGGTGGTCAACCGCTTCGGCTACCGCAACGTGCTGGTGGCCGCCACGCTGCTGCTGGCGCTGGTCAGCCTGAGTTTCCTGCTGGCGGCGATGCTCGACTGGCTGTGGCTGCTGCCGGTGGTGCTGTTCTTCCAGGGGATGGTCAACTCGCTGCGCTTCTCGGCGATGAACACCCTGACGCTGAAAGATCTGCCGGACCGGCTGGCCAGCAGCGGCAACAGCCTGCTGTCGATGGTCATGCAGCTGTCGATGAGCCTCGGCGTCAGCGTCGCCGGCATCTTGATCGGCAGCTTCGCCCATCACCAGGTGGTGGCCGATAGCCCAGCCATTCACAGCGCATTTATTTACAGCTACTGCTGTATGGCGTTGATTATCGCCCTGCCCGCGCTCGCCTTCGCGCGCGTGCCGGCCGATAGCGCGCCCAACCGCACGCTGACCAAAGAGCCGGGTACCGGCTCAACGAGGTTGCAATGAGGATAGGCATTACCGGGAAGCTGTTCCTGGCCATTTTCGCTACCTGCATGCTGGTGTTGATCACCATGCATTGGGGGGTGCGCGTCAGCTTTGAGCGCGGCTTTATCGATTACATCAAGAGCAGCAACGAGCAGCGCATCAACATGCTGAGCGAAGCGCTGGAGGAACAGTACAGCCATCATGGCAATTGGATATTCCTGCGCAACAACGATCAGGTGGTCTACCAAATCATGCGTTCGTTCGAACAGAACAGCGACAGCAGCCACAATCTGCCGCCCAAGGGCTGGCGCACCCAGTTTTGGGTGGTGGACAGCCAGTTCAATCGGCTGGTCGGGCATTCCGGCCCGTTGCCGAAAGAGGGGCCGCGCCATCCAATCCGCTATAACAACGAGATCGTCGGCTGGGTGCTCACCACCCCGGTCGAGCGCCTGACGCGCAATACGGACATCAACTTCGATCGCCAGCAGCGGCGCACCAGTTGGATTATCGTCGCGCTCTCCACCCTGTTGGCAGCGGCAGTGACCTGGCTGCTGTCGCGCGGCATGCTGGCCCCGGTCAAGCGCCTGGTGGCGGGCACCCACCGCCTGGCGGCGGGCGATTTCACCACCCGCGTGGCGGTCAGCAGCCAGGATGAACTGGGCAGGCTGGCGCACGACTTCAACCAGTTGGCCACCTCGCTGGAAAAAAACGAGCAGATGCGTCGCGCCTTTATGGCCGACGTGTCGCACGAGCTACGCACGCCGCTGGCGGTGCTGCGCGGCGAGCTGGAGGCGCTGCAGGACGGCGTGCGCCAGCCGACGCCGGCGTCGCTCAGCTCGCTGCAGGCTGAGGTATCCACCTTGACCAAACTGGTCGACGACCTGCACCAGCTATCGCTCTCCGATCTCGGCGCGCTGGCCTATCGCAAGGCGCAGGTGGACTGCGTGCACCTGGTGCAGATCGCCGTCGCCGCCTTCCGCGAACGCTTCCGCGCCAAAGGGCTGGAGATCGTCACCCATCTGCCGGCCCAGGCGCCGCTGTTCGGCGATCCCGATCGCCTGAACCAGCTGTTCAATAACCTGTTGGAAAACAGCCTGCGTTACACCGACGTCGGTGGCCGGCTGGAGATCGGCGCCGAGCTGCAGCCGGGGAGACTGATCCTCTGCTGGCAGGACAGCGCGCCGGGCATCAGCGATCAGCAACTGACGCGCATTTTCGAACGCTTCTATCGGGCGGAAGGTTCACGCAACCGCGCCAGCGGCGGCTCAGGGCTGGGGTTGGCGATCTGCCACAACATCGTGGAAGCGCACGACGGGAAAATCCGCGCCGAGCATTCGCCTTTAGGCGGCGTGCGCATTACAGTAGAATTTGCTACCCCGATAAAAAATAAGGCGCCCTGATGGACATTCAGAATCAACCCGTGCAGATCATGATTGTTGAAGACGAGCCCAAGCTGGGCCAGCTGCTGGTGGATTATCTGCAGGCGGCGGGCTACGCCACCCGCTGGCTGACCAACGGTAATGAAGTGGTGCCGACCGTGCACCAGCATCCGCCGGCGCTGATCTTACTCGACCTGATGTTGCCAGGGGCCGACGGCCTGACGGTGTGCCGCGAGCTGCGCCGCTTCAGCGACGTGCCCATCGTGATGGTGACGGCGAAAATCGAAGAGATTGACCGCCTGTTGGGATTGGAGATCGGCGCCGACGATTACATCTGCAAACCCTACAGCCCGCGTGAAGTGGTGGCGCGAGTGAAAACCATCCTGCGCCGCAGCTATCGGCCGCAGGAGAACGCGCGGGAAGATGATCTGCTGCACATCGATGAACCGCGCTTCCAGGCCAGCTATCAGGGGCAGTTGCTGGATCTGACGCCGGCGGAGTTCCGCCTGCTGAAAACGCTGGCCAGCCAGCCAGGCAACGTGTTTTCTCGCGAGCAGCTGCTGAACAACCTGTACGACGACTACCGGGTGGTCACCGACCGCACCATCGACAGCCACATCAAAAACCTGCGCCGCAAGCTGGAACTGATCGACGGGGAAAAATCCTTTATTCGCTCGGTATACGGTGTGGGCTACCGCTGGGAAGCCGAGCCCTGCCGGCTGATGAATGGGGTTTAGAGGGAAATCAGCGCGTCCAGTCTTCAACCGCCAACCCGGGCACCATGGCGAATGCGCGATCGTTGGTCACCAGCGTCGCGCCACGGCTCTGCGCGTGAGCGGCGATCAGTTGATCCATCGCGCCCATGATTTTGCCCTTTCTCCCCATGTTTGCCCGCATTTCACCGTAGCAGCGGGCGGCCTCGCGATCCCATGCATAGACCGTCACCGCAGCAAGAAAGGCCTCGACCATGCTTTGCAACGCTTTGTTCCGCCGTTTGGCCACACCGTAAAGCAGTTCCGCCTCCGTGACGCTGGAAATACATACGGCAGAAGGCGGGAGCTTTTGCATGACGTT
Source organism: Serratia bockelmannii (assembly GCF_051803255.1). Classification (NCBI taxonomy): domain Bacteria; kingdom Pseudomonadati; phylum Pseudomonadota; class Gammaproteobacteria; order Enterobacterales; family Yersiniaceae; genus Serratia; species Serratia bockelmannii. Next base: position 3,869,437 of record NZ_CP196512.1, read on the forward strand.
AAGCACCTGCGGATGCTGCCGAAACAAGTGGCTGACGGTGTTGGTATCAAACATGTACATCGCCTACTCTTCCTCTGAGAATGGATCGCGGTCTGCAACCCCTTGCTGACGATCTTCCGCGCCAAGAAACTCTTGCGGCACCGGCGTTTGGGCGATAATGCTCAGCAGCGGTGCCCAGCTGTCCGGCTTTGCCGGATATTTGGATAAAATCACGTTTCCCTCCCGATCGCGACGGATATACACACGATCCGTATCAAATTCAAATTCCACCGGTAACCTCACCGCCTGATTTCTACCGTTTTTAAACAGCTTGGCGATTCTTTCCATCTCGACACTCCACAGCAGGCATAGGCCAAAGCATATGCCTGCAGCGCGTCGATGCCAAGATCTATCGCTCACTTTTCACTCACCTTTACGTAGCGGGCAAACGGTAACGCGCAATGCTGCTCGATGAAACCACGTAATTGTCATTATGCGGCGCACTGCGCAATCACCGCGCCTTTCCTTAGCTTCCCGTGCGGCGCCGGGCTCACCGAATGAAAACTCCGCGCCGGCGCAAAAAAACTGCGCATTTTTTCGACTAAGCTGCTGTGAGGTTTAGCCGCCGATTTTCAAGCGATTGGCTACACTTACATCACGAATCGGAACCTACAGGAGAAGAACCATGGCAATCGGTCATTACGAGCTGAAAAAAGCAAAGAACGGACAGTACCACTTCAACCTGAAAGCCAGTAACGGCGAAATTATTCTGGCCAGCGAGATGTATGCCAGCAAAGCCTCGGCGGAGAACGGCATCGCCTCGGTGCAGACCAATTCACCGCACGAAGCGCAGTACGAACTGAAGCACAGCGCCAGCAATCAGCCCTATTTTGTGCTGAAGGCCAAGAACCATCAGGTGATCGGCGTCAGCGAAATGTACAGCTCCGAAAGCGCGGCCAAAAACGGTATCCAGTCGGTGACGAAAAACGGCCCGACCACCGATATCCGCGATTTGAGCGCCTGATCCCCCGTTTCGCCCGCGCGGTGGCCGCCACCGCGCGTTTTCCGTTTGACCGGGATCAATCTCCCTTGAATAAATCCGGTTAACTGCTGATTTCTTGCCGCGCTGCGGCTACAATCCCCCGCTTTTACTGCGCCATCAGGTGGCGTGGTGCTGACCTGAAATCAGACCGAGACACACTATGTTTACACCGGAACTTCTCTCCCCGGCCGGAACGCTGAAAAACATGCGTTACGCCTTTGCCTACGGCGCCGATGCGGTTTACGCCGGCCAGCCGCGCTACAGCCTGCGGGTACGCAACAACGAGTTCAACCACGAGAATCTGGCGCAGGGCATCAACGAAGCGCATGCGCTGGGCAAAAAATTCTACGTGGTGGTGAACATCGCCCCGCACAACGCCAAGCTGAAAACCTTCTTGCGCGATCTGAAGCCGGTTATCGATATGGGCCCGGATGCGCTGATCATGTCCGATCCTGGCCTTATCATGATGGTGCGCGAAGCCTTCCCGCAGATGGACATCCACCTGTCGGTGCAGGCCAATGCCGTTAACTGGGCGACGGTGAAGTTCTGGAAGCAAATGGGCCTGACCCGCGTGATCCTGTCGCGCGAACTGTCGCTGGAAGAGATTGCCGAGATCCGCGCCGAAGTGCCGGACATGGAGCTGGAGATCTTCGTCCACGGCGCGCTGTGCATGGCCTACTCCGGCCGCTGCCTGCTGTCCGGCTACATCAACAAACGCGATCCCAATCAGGGTACCTGCACCAATGCCTGCCGCTGGCAGTACAAGGCGGAGGAAGGCAAAGAGGACGACACCGGCAATATCGTGCACCTGCACGAACCGATCCCGGTGCAGACCGTCGAGCCGACGCTGGGCATCGGCGCGCCGACCGACAAGGTGTTCATGCTGTCTGAAGCGCAAAAGCCAGGTGAATATATGAGCGCCTTCGAAGACGAACACGGCACCTATATCATGAACTCCAAGGATCTGCGCGCCATCCAGCACGTAGAGCGTCTGACGCAGCTCGGCGTGCATTCGCTGAAGATCGAAGGGCGCACCAAGTCCTTCTACTACTGCGCCCGCACCGCCCAGGTCTACCGCCGCGCCATCGACGACGCCGTTGCCGGCAAACCGTTCGATCCGACCCTGCTCACCACGCTGGAAGGCCTGGCGCACCGCGGCTATACCGAAGGCTTCCTGCGCCGCCACGTGCACGAAGCGCAGCAGAATTACGAATACGGCTCTTCGCTCTCCGAGCGCCAGCAGTTCGTCGGCGAGTTCACCGGCGTGCGCCGCGAAGGCTGGGCGGAAGTCGACGTGAAGAATAAATTCTCACTCGGCGACAGCGTCGAGATGATGACGCCAGGCGGCAACGTGCTGTTCACCCTCGAAAGCATGCAAAATAAGAAAGGCGAGCCGATTGAGGTCGCGCCGGGCAACGGCCATATCGTTTATTTGCCGATCCCGCAGGATATTGATCTCAATTATGCATTGCTGATCCGCAATTTGGCGGAAGAAAATAGCGCCGGAGCCTAACAATCAATCGTCGCCATTCGGCGGCGATTTTTAGCAAATATTAGAATTGGATCACATCAATGTGCCCGCAGCTTGGTTACTATCACGCTGCTTAAAACGAACAACGAAAATATTTGCATAGCAATACTAGGAACCACCTCCTTAGCCGGCTCAATCTCCCTTGGGCTGGCTTTTTCTTTATGGGTCCGCCATTGCCGCCGGTGCGCCTATTTTTCATTACGTTTTCCCGTTATCCATTTTAATAAAAATAATAACGCCACATCGATATATAAATAACGCTATAGCGATTAATCCTGCCGCCATTAAAATTCCGCTTATTGTCAGGTTAAATTCAGATAAATTCGCATCGTCTTCATATTCACGGCACAATAGGAAATAACCGGAATTAGCTGAATATTCTGATGGCTTGGCGGCGTAGGCTGGTTTATCTTGAGGCATTCTTGGTTTTCCGCCGGAGGAGATCGGTAATGCCTCAACACTCACATGCAGCCGCCCTGCTTATTCTCAACGGCAAGGGCGCCGGCAACGAAGAACTGCGTCAGGCGGTCACACGGCTGCGCGAAGAGCAAATCACGCTGTACGTGCGCGTGACCTGGGAGCACGGCGACGCCGCGCGCTACGTCGCGGAAGCTGCACAACTCGGCGTCGGCACCGTCGTCGCCGGCGGCGGTGACGGCACCATCAACGAAGTGGCCGCCGCGCTGGTGCAGCTGCCGGCGCATAACCGGCCGGCGCTGGGCATTCTGCCGCTCGGCACCGCCAACGACTTCGCCATGGCGTGCAATATCCCCCCATCCCCCGAACTGGCGCTGCAGCTGGCGATCAAGGGCCGCTCGGTGCCGATCGATCTGGCGAAGGTCAACGGCGAGCGCTACTTCATCAACATGGCCACCGGCGGCTTCGGCACCCGCATCACCACCGAGACACCGGAGAAGTTGAAGGCGGCCTTGGGCGGCGTGTCCTACTTCGTGCACGGCTTGCTGCGCATGGATACGCTGCAGGCCGACCGCTGTGAAATCCGCGGGCCGGACTTCCGCTGGGCCGGCGAAGCATTGGTGATCGGCATCGGCAACGGCAAGCAGGCCGGCGGCGGCCAGGAACTGTGCCCCAGCGCGCTGATCAACGACGGCCTGCTGCAGCTGCGCCTGCTGATCGCCGATGAACTGCTGCCGGCACTGGTCGCCGCCCTGTTCAACGACGAAGAGAGCAACAGCATCCTCAGCGCGGCGCTGCCGTGGCTCGAGATCGACGCGCCGCATGAGATGACCTTCAACCTCGACGGCGAACCGCTCAAAGGCCGCCATTTCCGCATCGAAGTGTTGCCGCAGGCCATCGAATGCCGCCTGCCGCCTAACTGCGCCCTGCTGGGCTGACCTTGTCGGGCGCAGCCGCTGCGCCCCACTTCTTCCCCTCCGTTCATCCGCTTCCACTCGCGATCAAATGTGATCCTCTCCGGCAAATTCATCAATTCATACTTGTATGGTAGTTAGTTCATGACGTATTTTCGCGCTATCTCTCCGCAGCTACAGGATGTGAAGGTTATGAAAATCGTCAACGCCGAGGTGTTCGTCACCTGCCCGGGGCGCAACTTTGTCACGCTGAAAATCACCACCGATGACGGCATCATCGGCCTCGGTGACGCCACGCTGAACGGGCGCGAATTGCCGGTGGCCTCTTACCTGAAAGATCACCTCTGCCCGCAGTTGATCGGCCGCGACGCGCAGCGGATCGAAGACCTCTGGCAATTCTTCTACAAAGGCGCTTACTGGCGGCGCGGCCCGGTGACCATGTCGGCCATTTCCGCCGTCGACATGGCGCTGTGGGACATCAAGGCCAAGGCCGCCAACATGCCGCTGTATCAGCTGTTGGGCGGCGCCTCACGTTCGGGAGTGATGGTGTATTGCCATACCACCGGCCACTCGATCGACGAGGTGCTCGACGACTACGCCAAACATAAAGAACAAGGCTTCAAGGCGATCCGCGTTCAATGCGGCGTGCCCGGCATGAAAACCACCTACGGCATGGCCAAGGGCAAAGGCCAGGCCTATGAGCCGGCCACCAAGGGTGACTGGCCGGAAGAGCAGCTGTGGTCGACGGAAAAATACCTCGATTTCACCCCCAAACTGTTCGACGCGGTGCGCAACAGGTTCGGCTTCAACGAGCACCTGCTGCACGACATGCACCACCGCCTGACGCCAATTGAAGCGGCGCGCTTTGGTAAAAGCGCCGAGCCGTATCGCCTGTTCTGGATGGAGGATCCGACGCCGGCGGAAAATCAGGCCTGTTTCCGCCTGATCCGCCAGCATACCGTCACGCCGATCGCCGTCGGCGAGGTGTTCAACAGCATCTGGGACTGCAAACAGCTGATCGAAGAACAGCTGATCGACTACATCCGCACCACCCTGACGCACGCGGGCGGCATTACCGGCATGCGGCGCATCGCCGACTTCGCCTCGCTGTATCAGGTGCGCACCGGTTCTCACGGCCCTTCCGATCTGTCGCCGATCTGCATGGCGGCGGCGCTGCACTTCGATCTGTGGGTGCCAAACTTCGGCGTGCAGGAATACATGGGCTATTCCGAGCAAATGCTCGAGGTGTTCCCGCACAGCTGGACGTTCGACGACGGCTATATGCATCCGGGCGACAAGCCGGGTATCGGCATCGAGTTCGATGAGAAGCTGGCGGCCCGTTACCCCTATGAACCGGCCTACCTGCCGGTCGCGCGTCTGGAGGATGGCACCTTATGGAACTGGTAAACACCATGCGCAGCGTCGTGATCGAACAGCCCGGGCGCCTGGCTCTGCAGACGCGCGCGCTGCCACAGCCGGCGGCCGGCGAGGTGCGGGTCAAGGTGAAATTCGCCGGCATCTGCGGCTCCGACGTCCATATCTATCACGGCCATAACCCGTTCGCCCGCTACCCGCGGGTGATCGGCCACGAGTTCTTCGGCCTGATCGATGCGCTGGGCGAAGGCGTCGATCCGGCGCGCCTCGGCGAACGCGTCTCGGTAGACCCGGTGGTGAGCTGCGGCCACTGCTATCCCTGTTCGGTCGGCCGCCCCAACGTCTGCACCTCGCTGCAGGTGATCGGCGTGCACCGCGACGGCGGCTTCAGCGACTACGCCTGCGTGCCGGCACGCAACGCCTATCCGGTTCCGGCCGCCATCAGCGATCGCCACGCCGCGATGATCGAACCCTTCACTATCGCCGCCAACATTACCGCCCATCTGCAACCACGCCCCGACGACATCGCGCTGATCTACGGCGCCGGGCCGATGGGGCTCACGGTGATCCAGACGCTGAAAGGCGTGTACGGCGTCAAGCAGGTGTGGGTCGTCGATCGCATCGCCGAACGGCTGGACATGGCACGCGCCAACGGTGCCGACGAAGTATTCAACAACGCCGAGGCCGCATTGCCGCAGGCGCTGCAGCAGCGCGGCATTCAGCCGACGCTGATCGTCGATGCCGCCTGCCACCCCGCCATTTTGCCGGAGGCGATCGCGCTGGCTTCGCCGGCGGCGCGCATCGGCATCATGGGCTTTTCCGGCGACGCCTGCACCCTGACCCAGCAGAGCATCACCAGCAAGGAGCTGTCGATCTTCTCCTCGCGCCTGAACAGCGCGCGCTTCCCGCAGGTGATCGCCTGGATGGCGGACGGCAAGCTAGACCCGCAGCGGCTACTCACCCACTGCGTGCCCGCCGGCGACGTCGAACGGGCAATGCAGATGTTCGAGCGGGATCAGCGCACCTGCTGCAAGGTACTGCTGCAGTTCGAGTAACGTCACGGCAGCATCGGGGCATGGGGCGGCACCCGCCGCCCGTGCAAACAACGAAGCATCACGATTAAAACGACACCCAGTGGAGTGCTTTATGTTTAAAAACCTGCGTTGGACCATCGTGTTCCTGCTGTTCATGGTCTACATGATCAACTACCTCGATCGCGTGGCGCTGTCGATCACCGTGCCGATGATCGAACAGGATCTGATGCTGAACGCCGAACAGTTCGGCCTGATCTTCGGCAGCTTCTTCTTCGGCTACGCCATCTTCAACTTCGTCGGCGGGCTGGCGGTCGACCGCTTCGGCCCGACGCTGGTGCTGGGCGTGGCGGTCGGCCTGTGGTCCATCTTCTGCGGCATGACGGCGATCGCCACCGGCTTTTACTCAATGCTGATCCTGCGCGTCCTGTTCGGCATGGCCGAAGGGCCGATCTGCGCCTCGGCCAACAAGATGATCAACGGCTGGTTCCCGAAGAAACAGGCGGCGACCGCTATGGGCCTGCTCAGCGCCGGTTCACCGTTGGGCGGCGCGGTGGCCGGGCCGATCGTCGGCTATCTGGCGCTGGCGTTCGGCTGGCGGCCGGCGTTTATGATCATCTGCGCCATCGGCATCGTCTGGATGCTGGTGTGGTTCTTCGTGGTGGCGGATAACCCGGCGAAAAGCCAACGCGTCAGCAACGAAGAACGGGCGCTGATCGCACAGTTGAAACAGGAAAATCTCGGCGAGGAAAGCGTGCTGAGCGACGCCGCTCACGGGCTGGGTTACTACCTGAAGCAGCCGATCATTCTGGTCACCGCCTTCGCCTTCTTCTGCTACAACTACATCCTGTTCTTCTTCCTGAGCTGGTTCCCCTCGTATCTGGTGCAGGCGCACAACCTGAACATCAAAGAGATGAGCCTGACCACGATGATCCCGTGGATCGTCGGCTTCGTCGGGCTGGCGCTCGGGGGCTATATTTCCGACAAGATCTTCAACATCACCGGCAAATTGCTGCTGTCGCGCAAGATCGTGCTGGTCACCAGCCTGCTGGCGGCGGCGGTGTGCGTGGCGTTGGCGGGCACCGTCAGCAGCGTGGTGCCGGCGGTGATGCTGATGTCGGTGTCGATCTTCTTCCTCTACATTACCGGCGCTCTCTACTGGGCGATTATCCAGGACGTGGTGCATAAATCCCGGGTCGGCGGCGCCAGCGGGTTCATTCATTTGATCGGCAGCGTCTCCGGCATCATCGGGCCCATCGTCACCGGCTACATCGTGCAGAACACCGGCAAATTCGACAGCGCCTTTATGCTGGCGGGCGGCGTCGCCGCGCTGGGCGCGCTGCTGGTGCTGCTGGTGATCAAGGCGCCGCGCGCAACGGCGGGCGTGCAAATCTTAAAACCCTAACGCCAGACGGGGCGGCTTCGCCCCTTTGCTTACCTCTCCAGGGACATTGAACATGAGACTTTCCGACCACAGCGCGCTGCCGGCCGCCGTTATCCGGCCCGGCTACGCACGTGAGCGCGTGAAACCGCGCATGGCGCATATCGGCTTCGGCGCGTTTCACCGCGCGCACCAGGCGATGTACGCCGACAGGCTGGCCAGCGAGCACGGCAGTGACTGGGGTTACTGCGAAATCAGCATGCAGCACGGCCAGCAAAAGATCGCCGACCTACGGCAACAGGACCTGCTGTTCTCGGTGGCGGAGATGGACGACGACGGCTGGCGGGGCCGGGTCATCGGCGTGGTTCGCCAGGCGCTGCACTTGCAAACCGACGGGCTGGCGGCGGTGCTGGCGGCCCTGACACAGCCTGAGATCGCCATCGTCTCGCTGACCATCAGCGAAAAGGGCTATTGCTACCACCCCGCCAGCGGTCGGCTGATGGAGGAACACCCGGCGATCGCGCACGATATCGCCCACCCGGCACGGCCGCAGTCGGCGCCGGGGCTGCTGCTGGCGGCACTGCGCCTGCGCCGTGAACGCGGGCTGCCGCCGTTCGCCGTGATGTCCTGCGATAACATGCCGGCTAACGGCCGGGTCACTCGCCAGGTGCTGGTCGAACTGGCGCAGCGGCAGGATCCGGCGTTGGCCGACTGGGTGCGTCAAGAGGTCGCCTTCCCTTCCACCATGGTGGATCGCATCGTGCCGGCGGTAACGCCGGAGGCCCGCCGGCAGTTGCGCACCTGGCTGGGCGGCGTCGAGGATGACGTCGGCGTGGCCTGCGAGCCGTTCAGCCAGTGGGTCATTGAGGACCGATTTCCTCAGGGGCGCCCGGCCTGGGAAAAGGCCGGCGCCGAACTGGTGAGCGACGTGCTGCCGTACGAGGAGATGAAGCTGCGCATGCTGAACGGCAGCCATTCCTTCCTCGCCTACCTCGGCTACCTGGCCGGTTATCAGCACGTCGGCGACTGTATGCAGGATGCGGATTTTGTCCGCGCCGCCCGTCACCTGATGCTGGCGGAACAGGCGCCGACCCTGCAGGTGCCGAACGTCGATTTGGCGCAGTATGCCGACTCGCTGCTGCAGCGTTACCGCAACCGCGCGCTGAAACACCGCACCGCGCAGATCGCCATGGACGGCACGCAGAAGCTGCCGCAGCGGCTGTTGGACGCGATCCGCTGGCATCTGGCGCGTGGCAGCCGCTTCGACTGCCTGGCGCTGGGCGTCGCCGGCTGGATGCGCTACGTCGGCGGCCGCGATGAACAAGGCGGGCCGATCGATATCAGCGATCCGCTGCGCGAGTGCCTCGCCGCGTTGGTCGCCGGCAGTGAGGAAGGCCGGCCCCGCGTCCTGGCGCTGCTGCAGCTCGACAGCGTCTTCGGCCACGATCTGCCCGATTCGCCTGACTTCGTCCGCGCCGTCAGCCACGCTTATCATCAACTGCTGAGTCTGGGGGCCAAAGCCACCGTCGCCGCTCTGCCGCTTACCGCCCGGGAGGTTTCCGATGACCGTCACCACGCATAACGCCGTCAATACCGGCAATCAACCGCTGCTGCGGCGCGTCGCCAGCGCTTCGGCCATCGGCACCGCCGCCGAATATTATGATTTCTTCGCTTACGGCACCGCCGCGGTGCTGTTCTTCGGCCAGCTGTTTTTCCCCAGCGCCGATCCGCTGATCAGCACGCTGGCGGCCTTCGCCACCTACGCGGTCGGTTTCCTGGCGCGCCCGCTGGGCGGCATCGTGTTCGGCCATATCGGCGACAAGGTCGGCCGCAAGAAGGCGCTGGTGATCACCATCCTGATCGTCGGCCTCGGCACCTTCTGCATCGGCCTGCTGCCCACCTATGAGCAGATCGGCATCTGGGCGCCGCTCGCGCTGATCTTTATCCGCGTGCTGCAGGGCTTCGGCGTCGGCGGCGAACAGGCAGGCGCGGTGCTGATGACCGCCGAATATGCGCCGCCGCCCCGGCGTGGCTTCTACGCCAGTTGGGTGCAGATCGGCGCGCCCGCCGGTTTCCTGCTGCCGTCCGGGCTGTTCGCGCTGCTGACCGCCGTGCTGTCGCCGGCGCAGATGCTGGACTGGGGCTGGCGCATTCCGTTCCTGCTCAGCCTGCTGCTGGTGCTGGTCGGGCTGTTTATTCGCCTGAGGATCGACGAATCGCCGGTGTTTACCCAGATCCGCGCCACCAAAGCGGTGGAGAGCCGGCCGGTGGTGGAAGTGGCCCGCCGCTATCCCGGCCTTATCGGCAAAGGGGTATGTGCCAAGCTGATCGAAGCCTGCGCCTTCGCCATGTTCACGGTGATCGTACTGGCCTACGGCAAAGCCAACCACCTCAACGAGACTATTCTGCTGGAGGCGATGATCGTGGCGGTGCTGCTGGAGATTTTCGCCATTCCGCTGATGGGCCGCCTCTCCGATCGGCTGGGGCGCAAACCGGTTTACATCGCCGGCGCGCTGCTGCAGGTGGTGTGCATCGTGCCGTTCTTTATGGCGATCAACCTCGATAGCTTCTGGGTGACGCAGATCGCCATGATCGTGGTGCTGACCTTCGGCCACAGCATGTGCTACGCGCCGCAGGCCTCCTACTTCCCGGAGCTGTTCCCCACCCGCGTGCGCTGCAGCGGCATCGCGCTGATCTGGCAGATCGGCTCGCTGATCGGCAGCGGCATTCTCGGGCTGTTGGCGGTGAAGATCCTGCAGGTGACCGGCGGCCACTACTACGGGCTGGCGGGGTACATGATGGTGCTGGGCGTGGTGTCGGCCATCGGCCTGAGCCTGATGCCGGAAACTGCGCCAGCGCGGCGCAAGCAGGAATATCAGGATTGGCATCACTGAGTTACCCTGCTCGGCGGGTGGATTTATCCCCCCGCCCTTAACCAATAATCTGCTAGTATGGTGGCATTCGAATTCCAGCCAGATGCCTGATTGTCGCCATGTCTGAAACGTACAGTCTCACCAACAACGTCCCGGTCAACCAACAGATCTATCGCTTCCTGCGCAAGGATATCGTCGACTGCACCATTCCCCCCGGCACCCTGCTGTCCGAGAAAGAGATTTCTACCCGCTTTTGCGTTTCGCGCCAGCCGGTGCGCGAAGCCTTCATCAAGCTGGCGGAGGCCGGCCTGGTGCAGATCCTGCCGCAGCGCGGCACCTTCGTGATGAAGATTTCCGCCAAGCGCGTGGCCGACGGGCGCTTTATCCGTCAGGCGGTGGAATGCGCCATCGTGCGCCGCGCGGCCGAGCGCGCCACCCCGGCGCAGCTGATGACGCTGGAGCATAATCTGCACCGCCAGGCGCTGGCCGCGCAGAACGGGCAAACGCGCGAGTTTTTGGCGCTGGACGACGAATTCCACCAACTGCTGACCCAGTTTGCCGACTGCCCGCTGGCGTGGGAGACCATCGAAACCATCAAGGCCACTATGGATCGGGTGCGTTTCCTCAGCCTGAGCGAAGTCTCGCCGCCGGAGAGCCTGATCAAGCAGCACTACCGCATCTACGAGGCGCTGAAAGCGCGCGATGCCGAGGCGGCGGAGCGCGCCATCCACGATCACCTGCAGGAGATGATCTACTCCATCACCCCGATCGCCCTGCAGAACACCGAGTGGTTCGAGATCGAATAATCAATCGCTTAGCGCGCCGGGGGCGATCGCCCCCGCGTATTTGGCCACGCCAATGGCATTTCCTCTCAATCGCATCTATTGTTTGTCCTTGCCGGATCAAGTTCGGTAGCATCGCTTTACAGCTTCAATCACCGCTTTTTTACTGCGCCGGTGGTCAAAAACCCTTGCATTGCCGGTGTATGAAGAAGCTTAATCGGGAGTGAATCATGACTGATATTGTGCAGTTGCTAGGAAAGGAAGCGGAAGATCTGCTGCAACACCGCTGTACCACTATCCCCGCCGAGAATCTCTACCTGCCGGGCGCCGACTTCGTCGACCGCGTAATGATCGATAACAACCGCCCCAACAGCGTGCTACGTTCGATGCAAACCCTGTTCAACCACGGCCGCCTGGCCGGCACCGGCTACTTGTCTATCCTGCCGGTCGATCAGGGTATCGAGCACTCCGCCGCCGCCTCGTTCGCCGCCAACCCGCTGTATTTCGATCCGAAGAACATCGTCGAGCTGGCGATTGAAGCTGGCTGTAACTGCGTCGCCTCCACCTACGGCGTGCTGGCGTCGGTATCGCGCCGCTACGCGCACAAGATCCCGTTCCTGGTCAAACTCAACCACAACGAAACGCTGAGCTACCCGACCCAGTACGACCAGACCCTGTACGCCAGCGTCGAGCAGGCGTTCAACATGGGGGCGGTGGCGGTCGGCGCCACCATTTACTTCGGCTCCGAGCAGTCGCGCCGCCAGATCGAAGAGATCTCGATCGCCTTCGAGCGCGCGCATGAGCTGGGCATGGTCACCGTGCTGTGGGCCTATCTGCGTAATCCGGCGTTCAACAAAGACGGCGTGGACTACCACTCCAGCGCCGATCTGACCGGGCAGGCCAACCACATCGCCGCCACCATCGGCGCCGACATCGTCAAACAGAAAATGGCGGAAAACAACGGCGGCTACCGCGCGGTGAAATTCGGCTATACCGACGACCGCGTCTACACCAAGCTGACCACCGATCACCCGATCGATCTGGTGCGCTACCAGCTGGCCAACTGCTACATGGGCCGCGCCGGGCTGATCAACTCCGGCGGCGCCGCCGGTGAGAACGATCTGCAGGAATCGGTGCGCACCGCGGTGATCAACAAACGCGCCGGCGGCATGGGCCTGATCCTGGGGCGTAAAGCCTTCAAGAAATCGATGAAAGACGGCGTGGCGCTGATCAACGCCGTGCAAGACGCCTACCTGGACAAGAAGGTCACCATCGCCTGATGTGACAGACCGCCTGTCCCAAAGCCCGGTTCGCCGGGCTTTTTTGTGCATCGAGGGAGGTCTTGACAAGGAAATAATGCAACCGAATGTATTTTATAAGCAAAAATAAGAATTAGTTTTTATTTACTATCCTTGGGCTTTTTTTATTCCAAATATGCGAAAGAGAACGACATAAATCATTAAAGATTGAAAGTTAACCTTATCAAATTTCAAATTTCCCACCTTTTCCAAAAACACAAAAAGTTAGCGCATTAATAATTATTATAGTTCATTGTTATTTATGGACTTTTGACTAAATTTTACGCTAATTAATCCACACTTTTATGGTGGTGCTATCATGAAAGTCAATATTGTCATCATCTCCCTGCTCATCCTTTCGCTATCGTCTTGCGCGCTATTTAAATCTCCGGCCTCTAAGCATGAGTTGAAACCGGGAGAAACGTATTGGTTTGACTATGACTCAACAAGAAGCAGCGCCATTTATATTCCCGCAGACTCAAATATCAAGTACTGCGTGGCTCCCCCACCTGATGTCGCGCAGTCCGTTATTGCCGCGCTGAAAGCTGAAATGAGCACGGAACAAATTCAAAAAGTCAGTGGAGATGCAGGGTTCAGCACCGCCGTAGTCGATCTGGCTCGGCGCACCACCACGGTAAATTTTATCCGTGATACGTTGTATCGCGTCTGCGAAGCCAGGCTACAAGGCCCGCTCACCGCTACGGAAAAAGAAATTTTCCTGGCCGCGATAGCCGCCGCCAAAGATATGGCAATCGCTGAAAAAGACAAACAAAAGCAAGAGCTGGCCCAAACGGCCGAAAGAAACGGTGCTTCCGTACAGACAATACAAAAGATTCTCGAACAGTAACAGAAACAAGCTAACAACGGCGATTTCCGTATATCACCCTACCCAAAGCCCGGTTCGCCGGGCTTTTTTGTGCCCGTCCCCCTAAACCCGACGCCGTCAACCTTCTCTTTCTTTCACCTTAAACTTTCAAAATAAAATATTTATCTTTCAAATTGTGATCTATTTAAAACAAATAGCCCACCAAAGTGACTACTGTAAGGCCCATGGCGACAGAGCCGCCGTTCGCTCCAGGCCATATCAGTCCATTACAGGAGAACATAATGATTGAGCTAATCACCCACGGCGCCGAGTGGTTTATCGGCCTGTTTCAGAAAGGCGGTGAAGTGTTTGTCGGCATGGTGACCGGCATTTTACCTTTGTTGATCAGCCTGTTGGTTATCATGAACGCGCTGATCAAATTTGTTGGCCAGGAACGTATCGAACGATTGGCGCAGCGCTGCGCGGGCAACCCCGTTTCGCGTTATCTGCTGCTGCCGCTAATTGGCACCTTTGTCTTCTGCAACCCGATGACCCTCAGCCTGGGGCGCTTCATGCCGGAGAAATACAAGCCGAGCTACTACGCGGCGGCCTCCTACAGCTGCCACTCGATGAACGGCCTGTTTCCGCACATCAACCCCGGCGAACTGTTCGTTTATCTCGGCATCGCCAGCGGCCTGACCACCCTCGGTCTGCCGCTCGGCCCGCTGGCGGTGAGCTATTTCCTGGTGGGACTGTTCACCAACTTCTTCCGCGGCTGGGTCACCGATCTGACCACCAGCCTGTTTGAACGCAAGATGGGCATCCGTCTGGATCGCCAGGTGCAACTTTAATTCGTGGAGTGCAGCATGAGTGCTTATATCCGTATTGAAAAAGGCGCCAGCGGCTGGGGCGGCCCCCTGGAATTGCCGATCGAACCCGGTAAAAAAGTAGTGTACATCACCGCCGGCACCCGACCTTCCATCGTCGATCGCCTCAGCGAATTGACCGGCTGGCCGGCCGTCGACGGCTTCAAAGAGGGCGAGCCGCCGGCGGAAGAGATCGGCGTGGCGGTGATAGACTGCGGCGGCACCCTGCGCTGCGGCCTGTACCCGAAACGCCGCATTCCGACAGTCAACATCCACGCCACCGGCCAGTCCGGCCCGCTGGCGCAGTTTATCCTCGAAGACATCTATGTCTCCGGCGTGCGTGACCACAACATCAGCCGAATCGACGCGACGGAGAACCCACCCGCCGCCGCCGTTGCAGCGCCGCCCAAGGCGCGCGACTACGACACCAGCAAGAAAATCACCGAGCAAAGCGACGGGCTGTTGGCGAAGGTCGGCATGGGCATGGGATCGGTGGTGGCGGTGTTCTTCCAGGCCGGGCGCGACACCATCGACACCGTGCTGAAGACCATCCTGCCGTTTATGGCGTTCGTCTCGGCCTTGATCGGCATCATCATGGCCTCCGGCCTCGGGGACTTTATCGCTCACGGCCTGACGCCGCTGGCCAATAGCCCGATCGGCCTGGTAACGCTGGCGCTGATCTGCTCATTCCCGCTGCTGTCGCCGTTCCTCGGCCCCGGCGCGGTCATCGCCCAGGTGATCGGCGTGCTGGTCGGGGTGCAGATCGGCCTCGGCCATATTCCGCCGCAGCTGGCGCTGCCCGCACTGTTCGCCATCAACGCGCAGGCCGCCTGCGACTTCATTCCGGTCGGCCTGTCGCTGGCGGAAGCCAAGCAGGACACCGTGCGAGTCGGCGTGCCTTCAGTGCTGGTCGGCCGCTTCCTGACCGGCGCGCCGACGGTGTTGATCGCCTGGGCCGCCTCGGCCTTCATTTATCAATAAGTTGATCCCTAGGGAGACATTTATGCACACCATTTTTCATACCACCATCACACAGATCGGCGGTTGCGCCCGCGACGCGTTGCTGGACAACATGCTGATCACTTTCCGTGAAGGCGCGCCGGCGGATATCGAAGAGTTCTGCTTCATCCACCGCCACGGTGCGACCGCCGGCGAGCTGCAGGTCGGCGGCGTGATGGAGCTGGCGCAGCAGCGCTACGCCATCACCGCCGTCGGCAGCGTCGCCACGCAGAATCTGCGCGAACTGGGCCACATCACCGTGCGCTTCGACGGCGAAGCCGAAGCCGAATTCCCCGGATCGGTCCACGTATCCGGCCCGACGCCGACCGATATCCCGTTGGGCAGCACGCTGTCATTTATCGCATAAGGAGTAGACCATGTCTGAAGTAGCTGTAGTGATTGGCGGCGGCCAAACGTTAGGCGCCTTTTTGTCCCACGGGCTGGCGCAGGCCGGTTATCGGGTGGCGGTGGCCGATCTGAACGCCGACAATGCCAATCGGGTGGCACAGCAGATCAACGAAGCGTTTGGCGCAGGCAGCGCCTGCGGTTTTCAGGCCGACGCCACCGACGAGCAGAGCGTGATCGCGTTGGCAGCGGCGGTTGACCGGGAATTTGGCCAAACCAACCTGCTGGTGTACAGCGCCGGCATCGCCAAGGCGGCGCCGATCACCGACTTCCCGCTGGGCGACTTCGACCGCTCGCTGCAGGTGAACCTGGTGGGCTATTTCCTCTGCGCCCGCGAGTTCTCGCGCCTGATGATCCGCGACGGCATCGCCGGGCGCATCATTCAGATCAACTCCAAGTCCGGCAAGGTCGGCAGCAAGCACAACTCCGGCTACAGCGCCGCCAAGTTCGGCGGCGTGGGGCTGACGCAGTCGCTGGCGCTCGATCTGGCGGAGTACGGCATCACCGTGCATTCGCTGATGCTCGGCAACCTGCTGAAGTCGCCGATGTTCCAGTCGCTGCTGCCGCAATACGCGCAAAAACTGGGCATCGCACCGGACCAGGTGGAGCAGTACTACATCGACAAGGTGCCGCTGAAACGCGGTTGCGACTATCAGGACGTGCTGAACATCCTGCTGTTCTACGCCAGCGAGAAGGCCTCTTACTGCACCGGCCAGTCGATCAACATCACCGGCGGCCAGGTAATGTTCTGACGCCACCGACGCCCCCTCCCGCGGAAGGGGGCCTAAGGAGAACCCCATGACACAAGCTCTGATCGCCTTCGCACTGCTGGCCTGGCTGCTGCAAATCGCCTTCGGCTGGTGGCAACTGCAGCGCTTCAACCGCGCCTTCGACGGCCTGTGCCAACTGGGCGCCGTCGGCGTCGGCCGTTCCGGCGGCCGTTTCCGCCCGCGGGTGGTGCTGGCGCTGGCCTTCGATGCCGATCGGCGGGTGTGCGGCAGCCTGTTGCTACGCGGCCTGACCGTTTTCGCCCAGCCCCGCCCGCTGCCTCGATTACACGGTTTGCATCAGCGGGATTTGCGCCCGGATGTGATCTTCCCCGAGGATCGCGCATGCCAGTCTGCACTATCGTTAGCGATTGAACCCAAATCGTGATATTTTCATATTAAAAGGCATTACCTTTCATAGTGAATTATTCAGCGAGGGGAAATGCCCCACTCTTGTGAACGGGAATCGCGATGAAACCAAAGCAGCGGCAGGCCGCTATCCTTGAATATCTGCAGCGGCATGGCAAAACGGCAGTGGACGCCCTGGCCGAGCATTTCTCCACCACCGGCACCACCATCCGCAAGGATCTCACCCTGCTGGAAGACGAAGGCGAGGTGATCCGCACCTACGGCGGCGTGGTGCTCAGCCGCGACGACGGCGATCAGCCGATCGACCGCAAAACCCATATCAATACCGAGAAAAAGCGCCACATCGCCAGCGCCGCCGTGGCGCTGATCGCCGACGGCGACTCGCTGATCTTCGACGCCGGCAGCACGGTGCTGCAGATGGTGCCGCACCTGGCGCAGTTCAATAACATCACGGTGATGACCAACAGCCTGACCATCGTCAACGCGCTGGTGGAGCTGGACAACGATCAGACCATCCTGATGCCCGGCGGCACCTACCGCAAAAAATCGGCCTCGTTCCACGGCAGCCTGGCCGAATCGGCGTTCCAGCAGTTCAGCTTCGACAAGCTGTTTATCGGCGCGGACGGCGTCGATCTCAACGCCGGCGTCACCACCTTCAACGAAGTGCATAACGTCAGCAAAGCGATGTGCGAAGCCGCCGGCCGCATTATTCTGTTGGTAGACTCCTCGAAATTCGGCCGTAAGAGCCCGAACGTGGTGTGCGAACTCAGCGCCGTCGACACGCTGATCACCGACCGAGACATCAACCCCGATTACCTCGCCGCCCTGCAGGCGAAAGGCATCAATATCCTTCTGGTAGGAGACCCCGATGAGTAACGCCAACGCCCTGCTCGCCTTCGCCCGCGAAACGCTGGAGATCGAGCTGACCGAAGCGCAGCGCCTGCTGGCGCGCCTGGACGACAACTTTGTCTGCGCCTGCGAACTGCTGCTGAACTGCCGTGGCAAAGCGGTGATTTCCGGCATCGGCAAGTCCGGCCATATCGGCAAGAAGATCGCCGCGTCGCTGGCCAGCACCGGCACGCCGTCGTTCTTCGTGCACCCGGCGGAGGCGCTGCACGGCGATCTCGGCATGATCGGCGCCGACGACGTGGTGGTGTTCATCTCCTACTCCGGCCGCGCCAAAGAGCTGGACCTGATCCTGCCGCTGCTGGCGGAGAACGGTATTCCGGTGATCGCCGTTACCGGCGGCAAAGAGTCGCCGCTGGCGCAGGCCGCGGCCTGCGTGTTGGATATCGGCGTCGAGCGAGAAGCCTGCCCAATGGGGCTGGCGCCCACCTCCAGCGCGGTCAACACCCTGATGATGGGCGATGCCCTGGCGATGGCGCTGATGCGCCAGCGCGGTTTCAACGCGGAAGACTTCGCCCGCTCGCACCCGGGCGGCAGTCTGGGCGCGCGCCTGCTGAACCGCGTGCATCACCTGATGCGCACCGGCGATCGCCTGCCGCGCGTGAGCGAAAGCGCCAACGTGATGGAAGCGATGCTGGAACTGAGCCGCACCGGGCTCGGGTTGGTGGCGGTCTGCGACGCGCAGCAGCGGGTGGTGGGCGTATTTACCGACGGCGACCTGCGCCGCTGGCTGGTGAAGGGCAACAGCCTGCAGGATCCGCTCAGCCCGGCGATCACCCGCCCCGGCTATCGGCTGCCGGAGCAGTGGCGCGCCGGCGAGGCGCTGGAAGCGCTGCACGAACAGCACATCAGCGCGGCCCCGGTGGTCGATATGGACGGCGTGCTGGTGGGGGCGCTCAACCTGCACGATCTGCATCAGGCCGGCATCGGCTGATCAACGCCGGGGGCGCCATCACCGGCGCCCCCGGTCAGATTATTTCCAGTCGGGATTGTTCTCGAACTGCTGCTTCAGCAGCGCCTTCATGTCGTCATCCGGCTTGCCGAGCCACTGGTACTTGGCATACTTCTTCGGATGATCGACGGCTTCCGGCCGATCTTCCACCGCGACCCGCACGCCCCAGGCCTGAGATTTATCCGCGCTGAACGCCACGATCAAAAAGTTGTTGCCGCAGTCGTGCGGCTTGCACAGGTTGCCGACCAGATACTCTTTGCCCTTCCAGCTCAGGTTCTGCGCCGGCGTAGAGGTGCCGACGCCCTTGCGCGCCCAGCCCGGCATCCGCGCCTGGCCTTTCACCATGTTTTGCCAGCTGGCCTGATACCCCGGCTGCTGAATTAAATCCGACGTGGTGACGATCTGCTGGGCAAAGCTGCCCGCGCTGAAGCTGAGCAGTGCGCCGAAGAGGGCGCAACGCAGCGCCTGGTGTCCCGTCATAGTCCTTCTCCCTAGGTTAAATCAGGTTTCGCCCGTCAAACCGGGCCTGAACTAGTCAGACCACGGTTGCGGCAAAAAGTTGACTCACCACCAGGCGTGAAAATGATGCACCGGCCCGATGCCGTGCCCCACTTCCAGGGTGTCCGCCTGTTGCAGCGCGTGTTGCAGGTAGTCCTTGGCGGCGGCCACCGTGGCCGCCCAGTCGGCATGGCGCGGGCGCAGCGCCGCCAGCGCGGCCGAGAGCGTGCAACCGGTGCCGTGGGTGTGGCGGGTGGCGACGCGCGGCGCGGTAAAGCGCTGCTCGCCTTCTGCGGTAAACAGCCAGTCCGGGCTCTCACTTTCGCTCAGGTGGCCGCCCTTCATCAGCACCGCTCGGCAGCCCATCGCCAGCAGCGCCCGTCCCTGCTCACGCATCTGCGCTTCATCTTCCGCCGGCGCGCACGCCAGCAGCGCCGCCGCTTCTGGCAGGTTCGGCGTAATGATCGACACCAGCGGCAACAGCTCGCGCCGAATAGACGCTACCGCCTCCGGCGCCAGCAACGGATCGCCGCTTTTCGCCAGCATCACGGTGTCCAGCACCACGAATTCCGGCCGGTAATGGCGCAGCCGTTCGGCCACCGCCTGCACGATGTCAGCGTTGGCCAGCATGCCGATCTTGACGCTGTCGATGCGCACGTCGCTGAATACCGAGTCCAGCTGCGCGGCGACGAACGCCGGATCGATGTAATACACCGACTGCACGCCGCGGGTATTCTGCGCCACCAGCGCGGTGATCACCGAGGTGCCGTAAGCGCCGAGCGCCGAGAAAGCTTTCAAATCGGCCTGAATGCCGGCGCCGCCGCTGGGATCGGTGCCGGCGATGGTCAGCGCGTTAATGCGTTTCATCACAGATCCTCCCCGCGCAGTTGATACAGCGCGTCGAGGAACGCCGGCGTAAAGCTGCCCGGCCCGGCGGCCTGCCTGGCCGCGAGGCCGCCGCAGTGGGACATCACTCGGCAGGCGGTCGCCACGTTATCCAGGCGATCGCCCGGCAGGGCGCAAAACGCCGCCGCCACCGCCGACAGCGCGCAGCCGGTGCCCACCACCCGCGTCATCAGCGGGGAACCGCCTTCGATCGCCCAATCGCGCTGGCCGTCGGTGACGTAATCCACCGCGCCGGTGACCGCCACCACCGCGCCGCTGCGCCGCGCCAGCTCACGCGCGGCGGGCAATGCCGCCAAGGAATCGTCGCCGCTGTCCACGCCGCGGCCGCTGGCCAGCAACCCACTGAGCGCCATGATTTCCGAAGCGTTGCCGCGTATCGCCGCCGGTTTCTCGTCCAGCAGCTGTTTGGCGAAGGCGGTGCGGTAGGAGAGCGCACCGACCGCCACCGGATCCAGCGTCCAGGGCTTGCCGGCCCGATTGGCGGCGGCCACCGCCGCCCGCATCGATTCGGCACGCAGCGCGTTGAGGGTGCCGACGTTGATCAGCAGGCCGTCGGCCAGCGCGCTGAACTGCGCCGCCTCTTGCGGCTCCACCACCATCGCCGGGGAAGCGCCGAGCGCCAGCAACACGTTGGCGGTCAGCGATTGCACCACTTCGTTAGTCAGGCAGTGGATCAGCGGAGGGCGCTGTTGGAATTGGGTCAGACAGGCCGCGGCGCGCGCGCCGGGTAGTGCATCAGGTCGAGCGATCATATTCCTCCCAACCGGCGTTCAAGAAGGCGGCGCCGGCTGGGCGGCCGTGACTTCCCTACGCTGGCATTATCCAGATCAGGTAATACGGGTATTTCTCAGCCTTCACGTAGAAGGGCACCCCGAGTCATGAAAATCAATAGGTTGTGATCAACGTTGCGTTAATCCCTGCAGGGGATCATGCCAGCGGCGGCGCGGACAAACAAGCGAATAAATTGACTCGCGCCTAAGCGATGTTTCCCTCTTTTCCCGCCAGATACAGGCTCAGCACGCCGGGCAGCTCCGCCAGCGTGAACGCCACGCTCTGCGGCGCCGTCTTGAAGATATGGTGCAGCGTACCGGCCACCAGGCTTTGCAACAGCCGGGTTTGCTGCAGGATCTCCGCTTCGGCGGTCTCGGGGCGGCGCAGCTGCAACACGCTGGCGATCAGCGTCAGGAAGCTGGACTTTTCATCCGGCAGGTTCATTTCCCGCATCACCGGCAGGTAGTCGGCATGCTCACGCAGGTACTGCGCATAGGGTGAAAACAGCCGCTGGATCACCGCTTCAGCGGAGAGGCGCCGCCACTCATCGTCACTGGCCAACGCCATGTCGCGCACCAGCGCCTCAATCGACTCGGTATGCCGATCTGCCAGCGCCTTGATCACCGCGTGGCGATCGGGAAAAAAGTGATACATCGAACCGATGGAGGTTTTGGCGTGCTTGGCGAGCCGCTGCATGCTGAGCGCCGCCAGGCCGTCCTGCGCCACGATCGCCGCCGCCGAATCCAGAATGGTTTGTACGCGTTGCCGCCCTCTTTCCTGCTGTGGCTCTCGCCCGGTGATGTTTTCGTCGATTTGCATATTCGTTTCTGCCCGCTGTCATCAACGCATTATACCCATTTGCCGCTACGAAGGCAGGGCGACACAAAAAACTAGATTAACCCCTCTAGTTTAGAGTAGAGTATTTATTCTAGTTTACCCTGACGCAAGCGTGGGGAAGACAAACAGTGACCTCACTCACTGAAAAAGAGTCATTTCATTCGGCCCGTCGCCCAAGCCAATCGTCAGAGAATGCCCTATGCCCGACAAAAAACTGCTCATCACCTGCCTGACCGCGCTGTTGCTCACCGGGTGCTCGCCGGCACCGTCGATAGTGGTGTTCGGCGCTTCGTTCCCCGACTGGCTGTTTTGCCTGTGCGGCGGCGTGGCGGGTATGGTGGCGATCCACCTGCTGCTGCGCACCCCGGAAAAACGCGCCTGGCTGGCGCCGCAGCTGCTGACGTATCCGGCGCTGACCGCGCTGATCGCCATGCTGATCTGGTTACTGGTTTTCCCCCACTGAGACTGACGCCATGACCCAACCACACACCCCAAACCGGCGCAGACTGCTGGTGCTTACCATCCTGGCGTTGACATTCATCGTGGCCGCCGTCGTCGTCTGGCGGGTGGAAAACGCCCCCAGTACCGACGATGCCTACGCCTATGCCGACACCATCGACGTGGTGCCGGAGGTGAACGGTCGCATCGTCGAGATGCCGATCCGCGACAACCAGGAAGTGCGGCAAGGCGATCTGCTGTTCCGCATCGATCCGCGCCCTTACCAGGACGCGCTGGCGGCCAGCGAAGCGCGCCTGATCACGCTGAATGAACAGATCAAGCTGACGCAGCGTTCGGTCAACGCACAGCAGTACAACGCCGAATCGATGAACGCCATCATCAAACGCTCACAGGCGCTGGTGGCGCAGGCGACCGACACCCTTAACCGCCGGCAAAAGCTGCTCGGCAAGAACTACGTTTCGGCGGAAGAAGTGGAAACCGCCCGCACCTCCCAGCGCTCGGCGCAGGCGGAATTGCAGGCCGCATTGCTGCAGGCGAAACAGGCGGAAGCCGCCGTCAGCGGCGTCGAAGCCCTGGTCGCACAGCGCGCCGAAGTGCAGGCCGACATCGCCATCGCCAACCTGAACCTGGAGTTCACCGAGGTGAGAGCGCCGTTCGACGGCCGCATCGCCTCCCTGAAAACCACCGTCGGCCAATATGCCTCCAGCGCCAAACCGGTGTTCACGCTGATTGACACCCGCCACTGGTACGTGGTCGCCAACTTCCGCGAAACCGACCTGAAAGGCGTGCATCCCGGCGTGCCGGCCACGCTGTATTTAATGAGCGACGCCGGCCAGACCTTCAGCGGCAAGGTGGAATCGATCAGCTACGGCGTGCAGCCCGACGACGGCGGCACCGTGCTGGGCGGGCTACCCAACGTGTCGCGCAACATCAACTGGGTGCACGTGTCGCAGCGCTTCCCGGTCAAGATCGCGGTCGAGGCCCCCAACCCGGCGCTGTTCCGCGTGGGCGCTTCGGCGGTGGCCAAGCTGAACCTGCGCCATGAAGAATAAAACGATGTCTCGCGGCTGGCTGTCCTCGTTGATCGACGAACTGCGCCCTTCGGACAGCCGCATCAACCTGGTGATCCGTGCCCTGCTCTCCAGCGCGATCGCCATCGTGATCTCGCAGACGCTGCAGGTGCCGTGGCTGGCGCTGTCGCTGATCGCTGTCTTCTTTATCACGCAGTCCAATATCGTTATCACCCGCACGATCGGCATCCTGTTTTTCGTCAGCTCCACGCTGGCGATCGGCGCCGCTATCCTGGTACTGAAGTTCACCTACGACTACCCGATGCTGCGCATCCTGCTCTCCAGCGCGCTGTTTTTCCTCAGCGTGTTCCTGATGCGGGTGACCAAGGTTGGGGTACTGTTCTTCCTGATGGCGCTGGTGGTGATCTACACGCAAAGCTTTGTCGATCTCACTCCGCAGGCGGAAGTGGTGATACGGCTGGTGCTGTGGGTATGGGTGGCGATCAATTACGCCATCCTGCTCACCCTGATCGTCAATACCCTGCTGCTGCCGGCCGAACCGCTGAAGCAGCTAAAGGGCCGGATGAACGCAGTGTTGGACGAAACCCGCGCTATGTTGGCCAACGGCGGCGAGACGCGCGATCTGAGCGCCATCTCGCAGCACGCCACCGAGCTGCATAAGCTGCTGCGCTTTTCGGTGATGCGCAGCGATCGCTGCCGCGCCAGCGAGCCCGGTTATCTGGCGCTGATCACCCTGGTGTTGCAGCTGAATATTCTGGCCTATCAGCTGCCGCCGGCTTTCGGCGCGGCCGCGCGTCAATTGGCGCAAGAGATAGACGCCGCCTGCCGCGCGCTGCAAACCGCGATCAGCCACGACAGCGCGCTGCGATTTTCCGTCGCGATCGCCGGCAGCGACGATCCGCAGGTGCCGGCGCCGCTCAATGAAATGGCCGGCCTCCTGCAGGTCTACACCAACCGCAGCGACTACGCCGACGCCCTGCAGGCCGCGCCACCGCCAAAAGTGCCCTTCTTTACCCCCGATGCCCTGACCAACCCGGTTTACATCCAGTTTTCGTTGAAAACGCTGCTGACCGTGCTGGTCGCCTACGTGTTTTATACCGCCGTCGATTGGCCCGGCATTCATACCATCATGCTGAGCTGCCTGATCGTGGCCCAGCCCAGCCTTGGCGCCACACAGCGGCGGGCGCGGCTGCGTCTCGGCGGCGCGGCGATCGGCAGCCTGCTGGCGCTGATCTCGGTGGTGTGGATCATGCCTCACCTCGACAGTCTCGTCGGCTTACTGCTGCTGACGCTGCCGGTGATCGCCCTCTCCGCCTGGATCGCCGCCGGCTCCGAGAAGATAAGCTATGCAGGGGTACAGATCCTGTTCACCTTTTCCCTGGCGCTGCTGGAAAGCTTTGGCCCGGTCACCGAGCTGACCGAGATCCGCGATCGCCTGATCGGCATCGTGCTGGGGGTAGGGTTCGCCACTTTCATTCACGCCACGCTGTGGCCGGAATACGAAGGGGAGTCGCTGCGGCAGCAGGTTGCCAACGTGCTGCGGGAACTGGCGCGCTTCCTCGGCGGCGAGAACACAAACGCCATCGGCATCTGGCAAAAGATCGAGGGCTGCGAAGCGGTGGTGGCCCGGGTGACGCTGGAGCCTACCTGGCAGTTGGCAGATGATAACCATGAAAGCTTCACCCGGCACATCCAACTGATCTTTAACCAGACGCGCAGCCTGTTGCTGACCAGCGAAAAGCTCAACACCTATCTGGCAGGCGGCGGCGCGGCGCTGTCCGTGCACGAACGCCAGGCGCTGATCGAGGTGCAACGCCAGGGCGGGCGCGTTCTCGCCGAGTATGCGGCGCAGCTTGCCAGCGCGCCGCAAGCGCTGCGGACGCCCGACTTTCATCCACCGCTGGCCGCCCTGCATGCCGACACCGTGCGCCACCTGGCTCAGGAGTTGAGCGACGGGCTCAATCGCCTGCCCGCCTGGGGCGACGCCTAGCATTTTCCGTTTGTGGCCGTGCACGCCCGGTGCAATGCGCTATAGTGAGCACAAACCACCGGGAGATGCCATGCAGATAAGACCCTACCAAGAGACCGATCGCCCCTTCCTGCGCACGCTGTACCTGGCGTCGCGCAAGGCGGCGTTCGGCTGGCGCGATACCTCAAACTATCAGTTGGAAGATTTCGACGGCGCGACGCTGGGCGAAGCGATTTGGGTGGCGGAAGACGGCGGCACGCTGCTGGGATTCGTCTCCGTCTACCGCGAAGACAACTTCATTCATAACCTGTATGTCGATCCCCATCAGCCGCCGCGCGGCGTCGGCAGTGCGCTACTGCAGGCAGCGCAAGCCACCTTCACCGCCACCGGCTCGCTGAAATGCCTGGTGAAGAATGAAAAGGCGCTGGCGTTCTACCGCAAACACGGTTGGCGCATCATCTCTACCGGTAACGACGGCGAAGAAGATTATTACCTGATGCATTCGCCGGCCCGCTAGCCCTTACCCGCCGCATCCGGCATGCCGCGCAGCGTCAGCCGCCAAAATAGCAGTGCGCTCAGGTTGACGCCTGCCCCCAGCCAGCAGACGCCGCTCCAGCCCGCCCAGGCGTACATATGGGTGCCGGCAAAGGCGCCCAGACCGCTGCCGACGGCGTAAAACAGCATATAGCAGCCCACCAGCCTGCTGTGCGACTGCGGGTGCGCGCTGAAGATCATGCTCTGGTTTAGCACGTGGATCGCCTGACCCGCCAGATCCAGCAGCACGATGCCCGCCACCAGCCAAACCAGGCCGCTGCCGAGCAAACCAAGCGGCAGCCAGGCCAGTGTCAACAGCAGCAGACACGCGCCGCTGGCCACCTGCCCCAGCCCGCGATCCGCCAGATGCCCGGCGCGCACCGCCGCCAGCGCGCCCACCGCGCCGACCAGGCCGAACGCCCCCACCGCGGCATGGCTGAAGTTGAACGGCGCCTGGCTCAGCGGCAACACCAGCGAACTCCAAAAGAGGCTGAAAGCGCCGAACATCAGCAGCGCCAGCATGCCGCGAATTTGCAGCGTGCGGTCATGCAGCAACAGGCTCAGCATCGAACGCAGCAGCGCGGGATAACTCAGCGTGCTGGGAGCGGTGTGCGGCGCAGGCAGCAGCCGCGACAGGATCGGCAGCAATACCAGCGTCACTCCGGCAGAGAAGAAATACACCGTGCGCCAACCGCCAACGTCCGCCAGCACGCCGGACAGAGTGCGCGCCAGCAGCAATCCCAGCACCACTCCGCCCTGCGCCGCACCAACCACCCGCCCGCGCTCCTGCGGCGCCGCCAGGGCTGCGGCGTAAGCGATCAGCCCCTGCGTCATGGCGGTGCCCAATAAGCCTACCAGCAACATCCCTACCAGCAGCCAGGGCGCGCTGTGCGCCCAGCCCACCAATAGCAGCGCGCCGATCAGCCCCAGCTGTTGCCCCGCCAGCAACCGATGCCGGTTCAGCCGATCCCCCAGCGGCACCACCAACAGCAACGCCAGCGCGCTGCCCAACTGAGTCACGGTGATCACCATGCCGACCGCCGCCAGGCTGATGGAAAAATCACGGGCGATAGCGTCCAGCAACGGCTGCGCATAATAAACGTTGGCCACGCTAAATGCGCTGGCGGCAGCCAGCAGCAGCACCAGGGTGGCCGGCAGGCGCCCTAGCACCGCACAGGGGGGATCCAGCAGTTTGTCGCTCATTACACACCTCAATCTGGTTTCATTATTAAACCCAATGAACTTTAGGCGCAGAGGTTTTATAATGCAACCAGAATGTGCAGCTGGAGATAACCGCCGTGAAACGTAAAAGCCTGGAAGACGCGCCGTGCCCGGTGGCGCGCACGCTGGATGTGATTGGCGACTGGTGGTCGCTGCTGATCGTGCGCGACGCCTTCGACGGCGTCACCCGCTTTAGCGAATTTCAAAAAGGGCTGGGGATGGCGAAGAACATCCTTGCCACCCGCCTGCGCGCGCTGGTGACGCACGGCGTGCTGGAGATCGTGCCCGCCGCAGACGGCAGCGCCTATCAGGAATATGTGCTGACCGAGAAAGGCCGCGCGCTGTTTCCGGTGATCGTCGGCCTGCGCCAGTGGGGGGAAGATCATCTGTTCGCCGAGGGAGAAGCGCACTCAACGCTGGTGGAAAGCGACAGCGGCCGCCCCGTCCCGCGCCTGACGCCGATCGGCAGCGCCGGGCAAACGCTCACCCCGCTGAATACCCGGGTGGTGAAGGTATGAAGCATCTCAATAAGGCCTGCATCACCTTGCGCTATTGCATCTATTATCGAACAGCTTCCGCAATCCCCTGCGGGTAATGTATAGTCCGCGTTTTACGGAGAACCCATGCTGACTAACTCATCCATTCGTTTGAACAAATACATTAGCGAGAGTGGCATCTGCTCACGCCGCGACGCCGATCGATACATCGAACAGGGCAACGTTTTCATCAACGGTAAACGCGCCACCGTGGGCGCTCAGGTATTTGCCGGCGATGTGGTAAAGGTTAACGGTCAGCTGATCGAACCGCGCAATGAAGAAGATCTGGTGCTGATCGCGCTGAACAAACCGGTCGGCATCGTCACCACCACCGAAGACGGCGAGCGCGACAACATCGCCGACTTCGTCAACCACAGCAAACGCATCTTCCCGATCGGCCGTTTGGACAAGGATTCACAGGGGCTGATCTTTCTGACCAACCACGGTGACCTGGTCAACAAGATCCTGCGCGCCGGCAACAATCATGAGAAAGAGTATCTGGTGACGGTCAACAAGCCGGTGACCGACGAGTTTATTCGCGGCATGGGCGCCGGCGTGCCGATGCTGGGCACCGTGACCAAAAAGTGCAAGGTGAAGAAAGAGGCGCCGTTCGTGTTCCGCATCACGCTGGTCCAGGGGCTGAACCGCCAGATCCGCCGCATGTGCGAACACTTCGGCTATGAGGTCACCAAGCTGGAACGCACGCGCATCATGAACGTCAGCCTGAAAGGGTTGCCGCTGGGCGAGTGGCGCGATCTGACCGATGACGAGCTGATTGAGCTGTTCAAGCTGATTGAAGGCTCTTCGTCCGAGGCTAAACCGACGAAGAAAGCCCCGGCCAAATCTGCCCCGGCGAAAAAACCGAACGCCGGCGGGCCGAAAGGCGCCGACAAAGCCGCTGCGCCAGCCGGCCGCAAGCGCTTTACCCAGCCAGGGCGCAAGAAAAAAGGGCGTTAACGCCCTTTCTCCCTCGCTCAGCCCGCCTTTGCGCGGGCTTTTTCATCATAAAAGTCAGCCACAGGCCGCCACTGCGTTCTCACCATAAAAAAGGCCCGCATCAAGCGGGCCTGCAAGTACCAGAGAAGTCTGGAGGAAAAAATCAGAACGACCAGCGCAGGTTGGCGTTGACCGAATTAACGCGAGTATCGGCGCCAAATTGCCCCTGATAGCCGACATCCAGCGTCGCGGCGTGCGACAGTTTCACGCTCACACCGATATCGCCCACCATCACGTTGTCATCCACGGCCTGGCCCTGCGTGACGAACGCGTCGCTGCCGGCAAACGCCATGCGCGATGAAGTGTTCTTATCGCCGTAGGCGTGCTGCCAGCCGAGCGAGCCGTAAAGGCTGACGTTCTTCGGCAGTTCGGTCACGCCGCGCACCCCGAGCGTAGAGTAGAAGGTGTTCATCGTTTCATTGCGCACGCTCAGCGCCGCCGCGCCACCCGACTCCTGGAAGCTGTCGGTATGCAGGCGGATGTAGCTCAGGTTGATGAACGGTTCGACGTTCATCTCCGGCTGGCCGAAACGGTAACCCGCTTCGGTGAACGCCAGCAGCGAGTTCGCGTCATAATCCGACTTCAGCCGATCCGAGAAGCCGCTGAAATCGACGTTGCGCTTGCCTTCAATCTTGTGCCAGGTGTAACCCAGCGCGCCGCGCAGCGAGAACGCATCCTGCTGCCCCGCCGCATACAGGCCGAGGTGGTAGTTGTCGGTATCGGCCTTGGAACGGCGGCTGTCGACGTCGTAGTCGCCGCGGCTGTAACCAAAGTAGCCGCCGATGCGCACGTTATGGTCCGCCAGCTTGCGATCCGCGCCCAACAGGAAGCCGGTGGTGTTGCCATCCAGCTTGCCCACGTTGCCGTTGCCGCTGTTTTTGCCCCAGGAACTGAAGGTTTGCCCCCAAACGCCGCTGTTTTGCGCCTGCGCCGGTTGCACCAGCGACATCGCCAACGGCGGTATCGGCAGGCTGTCATTGTCGAACAGGCGCAGCATGCGCTGGTTCAGCACGCTGAACAGCTGGGTGCTGCCGGCGATCAGGTTAGACTGCATCGACGGATAGACTTCACCGGACAGCTGATTGAACGCCTCGCGCGCTTCCGGCGCGCTCAGTAGCAGCAGCGAGTTATACAGCGCCAGCGAAGGGCCGCTCTGCGCCAGCGTCGAGAGCGCGCCAGCGGTATTCCACTGGTTGCCGCTCTCGGCCACCGTTTGGAAAATGCCCGGTTTGCCGCTGCCTGGATTCTCGCCCCCCGGATTTTCACCGCCTGGGTTTTCTCCGCCCGGATTCTCGCCGCCTGGATTCTCGCCCCCTGGATTCTCACCGCCTGGGTTTTCCCCACCCGGGTTCTCGCCGCCAGGGTTTTCACCGCCCGTGTCTTTCTGCGCGATGGTCAGATCCACGGCGTTGGCGCTGTGGTTCAACGCCACATCGAGGAAGGCGGACTTGGAAACCGCCGACGCGAACTGGCCGTCAATGCCGCCGTCCGAGGTCAGAATGCGGTAGCTTTGGCCGGTTTTATAGCTGGTTTGCGGATCCAGCGCCGTAACCTGCACCTTGGCCTGATCGCTGATGGTGGTTTTGCCCGCCACCAGCAGTTGATCGCTGCGGCCGTCGCCGGCGATATCGACGTCATAGAAGGATTCGCCGATAAAGTTCAGGTAGCGTTTCAGCGTCAGCGTGCCGATATTGCCGTCGCCGGGCGAGATATGGCCGCCGGACAGGATCTCGGTCTGGCCCAGCGTGCCATTACCGCCCAGCGTGCCGCCGGCCTTGATCGACGCGGCGCTGCTGTAGCCCAGCCCGTTATTGACGTCGGTACCCGCCGTCGCATTGAGGATCAGCGTGCCGCCGTTCTCGGCGCTGAGAGTTTGGATCTCGAAGATATCGTCTTCTTTCTGGGTGTTGATGTCGCTGGCGATGATGAGCTTACCGCCGCGCGCGGTGACGTTTGCCTGCAGCCCAGTGAGATCGCCGTTCAGCGTCGTGTGCCCGGCGGTGTTGATCACCTCGCCTTCGCCGCTCATCTTGTTGCTGAAGACGTAATTGCCGTCGGTATGGTTAAAGTACACATAGCTGCGGAACAATCCGCCCCGCAGGGCGATCGCCGTCTGGGCATCGATAGTGCCTGCAGCGCCCGCCGCGCCGAGCGTCGGCTCGGTCAACCCGGTGCCGGTATCCATGTTGCCGCGGCTGCCGATAATCAGCGCGCCGCGGTTAGAACCGGAACCGGTCTTGCCCAGCACCACGTCGTTGCCGCCGGCGGAGAATGTGCCGCCGTCCATGACCGCCAACACGCCATTGCCGTAATCGCCGACGTTGACGCTGCTGCCGCTGGTAAACCGTGAGCCGTTGCCGGCGATCGTCAGCTCGGCGGTTTTACGCGCGCCGGAGACGCCCGCCACCTGAATATTACCGACGTTGACCGCGCCTCCGTTCAGCACGTCCAGATCGCCGTAAAGCGTGAGCGCGCGGCCAACGTTCCATTGGGAATTGGCCCCCATGACCGTGGCTTTCGGGCTTAGCGTATCGGTCTCGCCCGGCCCGCTGCCATTACCGATGCGCGCGTCAAAGGCGGTGTTCAGCACCGCGCCGTCTTCAATCGCCAGCGTGGATCGTGCCCCTAAGTCGGTGCCGACGCTGAGAAAATTGCTGGTGACGCGAGAACCGGCGCCGGTGGCGATCAGGTGGCTGTCGTAGCCGCGGGTGGTGCCGACCACGATCTCTTTCGCGCTGGCCAGCGCGCCGTCTTCAACCCGCAAGGTGCCCCGCCCCAGATTCAGGCCGCCACGCAGCACGAACTGATCGTTCACCGCGTTCAGCTCGGCGTTCGGCCCGCGGACCGTGACTACGCTCTCATGAATTTGGCCGTTGAACATCCGGCCGATATTGATGTTATAGGCGCTGATCTTGCCATTCTCGATCAGCAGGTTGCCGCTTTGATTGCGGCCGACGTAAACGTCCCCGGTGTAGGCCAATGATTCGGTAATTTTTGATTCGCCGTCAAAAATGGCATCGTCTGCACGAGCGATATCGGCGGGCGCCAGCATCAACAGCGGCGCAGAAAATAGAGCGAGGTAAAGTTTGGAAAGCGGTGTACTAACCGCTAAAGGGTGCGATGTCTTGTCATTCACGGGCTATCTCCGTACTCGTTAGCGTGATGTCGCGAAATTTATTGTTATAGGAAAACTCAATACACTAGAGGAGGTGTGAGGCGTTATTTCGCGCACGCCGGTTTAGTGATCGTCGAAGCAAAAGCTTATTGCCCCCCGGCGCTGACGCTCCGACGATGGAAAACCAGGAAGCGGCAATACCGCCCCCGAAGCGAATTATTTATGCGTGACCACCGGCGTACAGGTCGGCGCGCTCAGCGACGGCGACGAACCTAAAATTCCCGGCATCATCAGCGACGAGCAATCAAAAATACGGCCTTTTTCCGTGGTGGCGCGATAAGAAAGTTTTTGGCCGCCCAGCGCATCTGGCTGTGCGCCATTGACATTGGTCACGGTAATTTCGTCCGATGAGCCCAGGCCCAGCATTTTGGCGGTTTCCGCCTGCAGTAATGGAATGGCCTGATCGGTTTTCAGGGTGGAACAACCGGCTATCATCATCGTAACGGTTAAAGCGATAAGTGGTTTCTTCATAAATTATCCTTTATAACCAATCAGTTAAAATTACCGATTAGCTTTATGTTTTCTCTTATCCAAATCCTCGAATAATATATTTCCCTTTCCTAAACGAAAAAACCCTCCTAAAGTAGGGAGGGTTGATAATAATTCATCAGACCTATCTGATATTTGAAGGCGAAAGGAGAATCCTTTGGGGCAGGATTATGCGTTGGTCGTTGATGACCATCCATTGGTAGCAAGCGGCATTGCCAATTTTCTCAGCACGCATTGCCGATTCAAACAGGCGCATGTGGTGACCAATGAAGAGAATTACTACCGCCATATTAGGGAAAATGGCCCACCGCGTTTACTGGTGATTGATTTTTGGCTCTCTTCCGGTACGGCGTTGAAATTACTCAAAGAAGTAAAACAACGTTATCCGCAGGTGCGGATTTTGGTGGTCAGCGGCGACGAGAATAACGATATCTGGCAGAAAGTGCACAATGCCGGCGGGCATGGGTTCGTGTTAAAAAATGAACCGCCAGAATTATTCGCCAGGGCGGTTTTTGCGCTGAATAACAATCAGGAATGGTTCCCGGAAGGCAATGAAGCCGCCATTAAAAACAACCATGACCATTTAAATAAATTCAATTTAACGCCGAGGCAATTAGACGTATTAACTATGATGCTGCGCGGCCTGCCAAATAAAAGAATTGCCACGCAACTGTCTATTTCCGAGCCGACCGTCAAAGAGCATATCAGCAATATATTGAAAAAGATCGGCGTCAACAGCCGAGTGGAAGCCATCACGCTGTTGCACGGCAAACGGGATCCGTCGTCATGAGGTTTTTCCAACATTTACAAAATGATGGCATCTCCCCACGCGCACAGATCCGCCTGCTGGACAACACCTTCATGCGGCTAGTGTTCAGCTTCACCGCCGTGCCTTTCGTCGGTATCCCGTTCGCCATCTGGATTTATTTGCTGGGTGATGAACTCGGCCCAACCATTACCTGGATCATCGTTTACCTGCTATGCGCCGTGGCGATCCGAATAGGACATCGTCGCTACCTGCATGAGGCCAAAGAAAATGATGAAGACACCGTGCTGCGCCGCTGGCTGCCGCGCATTAATAAGGTGGCGTTTATTCACGGGTTGGGGATCTCATCACTCTATTTAATTACCCCACAGACCCATAACTTTGACTTTTTTCTGCTGCTCAATATCAGCATCGCTGCGATCGTCGCCGCCAACGCAACGCACCTGACGCCCGTCATCAGCACCTTTACCCGCTTTTTCTTCGCCTCCTGGGGGCTGCTGAACCTCGGCATCATCTGGCGGCTGGAAGACGTGATGTTCATCGTACTGATGCTGAACTTGCTGTACGGCTTCGCCATTTACCGCCACGCATTAACCTCGCATGCGTTCTTTATTCAGCAGGCGCTGCTCGAAGAACAAAGCTCGCGCCTGGCGGAGCAGTTCCGCCAGGCTAAAGAGGAAGCGGAACAGGCGCTGCTGGACAAGAACCAGTTTCTGACCACCGCCAGCCACGATCTGCGCCAGCCGGTGCACGCCATGGGCTTTCTGATCGAAGCCATCATCCACAAAAACCGCGACGACAGCCTGACGCCGCAGCTGCTGGATCTGCAGCAGAGCGTGCGCTCGGTGCATTTGATGTTCAATTCACTGCTCGATCTCAGCAAGATCGAATCCGGCAACGTGCGCACCGCCGCCACCCATGTGGATATCGGCGCCCTGCTCGACTCGGTAGTCACCCTGTTCCGCGAAGAGGCCAACAGCCGCGCCCTGGCGCTGCGCACCTGGCGGCCTAGACGGCGTATCAGCGTGATGGGCGATCCGCTGCTGGTGCGGCAATCGCTGATCAACCTGATCCAAAACGCCCTGCGCTATACGCAACAGGGCGGCGTGCTGATCGCCATCCGCCCACGCGGCGCCGAGTGCCTGGTGGAAGTGTGGGACACCGGCGTGGGCATCGCCGACGAAGAGAAAAGCAAAATCTTCTCCCCTTACTACCGCCCTGAACTGGCGTGGAAAATCGACAGCGCCGGCCACGGGCTGGGGCTGGCGGTGGTGGCGCGCTGCGCCAAGCTGATGAAGGTGAAGTACGGCATGCACTCCGTCGAAGGCAAAGGTTCGCGCTTCTGGATGCGCTTCACGCAATACAGCGGCGAAGACAAAGCGCCGGACACCGCGGCCGCCTACGACAACACCGCCACGCCTATCCGCTATGCGCCGCTGCGCGGCGCCTGCCTGGTGGTGGACGACGATCCCTTGGTGACCTCCGCCTGGGAGAGCCTGATGAGCACCTGGGGCATCACCGTGCGCTGCGCGGCCTCCGCCGAGGAGGCCTTCGCCATTGTCGAGGACGGTTTTACGCCGTTCGCCGTGCTGTGCGACCAGCGCCTGCGCTCCGGCGAGAGCGGTTTCGACATCCTGAAAGCGCTGTTCGAGCGCCTGCCGGACGTGAGCGGCGCGATGGTCAGCGGCGAGTTCAACTCACAGATATTGCAAGAGGCCGAGCAGGAAGGCTATCTGGTGCTGCGCAAGCCGCTGGAGCCGGCCAAGCTGCATGCGCTGCTGACGCAGTGGGGGGCGGGCTAGCGCGAGGCGGTGCCTTAGCGGGCAAGATGCCGCAGCAGGCCTTCAAGGTTGCGCTCCCCTTCCGGGGTTTGCGCACCGGCCTTCAGCCCACCGCGGATCAACCGCTCCGCGGCCGGGCGTGCGAACAATCCCGCCCAGGCGTCGTGCTCGCGATAAAAACCGGCCTGCAGATCCGGTGCAGGCATCGCCTGTTTGGCCGCCGCAATCACCCCCGCAGGCAATGCCGCGATATTGCGCGCTAACCGCTCGACGAAATCATCCAGCTCGGCGGCAGGCAAGGCGCGGTTAATCCAGCCATAACGTTCTGCGGTAGCGGCATCGATGAGATCGGCGCCCAGGATCACTTCCAGAGCGCGGCCGCGTGTCATTCGGCTCGTCAGATACTGCGTCGCGCCGCCGCCGGGCGTAATGCCCATCAAGGCCTCGCACTGGGCCAGCCCCGCCGCTTCCCGTGCCGCGAAAGCCATATCGGCCGCCGCCACAAACTCGGCGCCACCGCCGCGCGCCAGCCCGGCCAGCTTAACGAGAGTGACCTGCGGCTGGCTGCGCAGCAGTTCGCCAAACGCCTGGAACGGATTTAGCCCCTCCGGCGCGTTGCTCGCCAGTTCGTCGAAAGCGTGCGGCTCATCGATCAAGGTCATATCGACGTGAGCAATAAAGAACGCTGGGTTCGCGCTCTGGAACACCAACACCCGCGTATCCGGATCGTCACGCACCGCGAGCAATAAACGGCTGATTTCCGACATCAGCGCCACATCAAGCACGTTTACCGGTGGGTTATCGATAGCGATCGTCATCACGCCGTGCGCATGAGACAGCCTGAGCTTGCTGAAATCTGTATCTGTCATCTCAATGTCCTTTTACCTGGGGTACAAGTGCGGGTTTTTCACGCCGTGTGTCGAATGGTATACTTTGCATACCTGGCGTCAATTACGCACCTTAAGCATCCCAGGGATGCAGGAGGATACCGATGGATACGACCGACCTTGTTTACCGCGCCGACTGCCCAAGCCGCATCGTCCTCGATCAGATTGCCGATAAATGGTCCATGATGGTGCTGGAAGTGCTGCGTGAACCGCAGCGCTTCAACGCCATCAAGCGCCGTTTGGATGGCGTCACGCAACGCGTGCTGACCCAGACCTTGCGCAAACTGGAACGCAACGGCATGGTGCATCGCAAAGTGTTGGACGGGCGGGTGCTTGGCGTCGAGTATTCGCTGACGCCGCTTGGCAAATCCCTGCAGGGGCCGTTCTCGGTACTGTTCGACTGGACGCTGGGGAATATTGAGGCGATTCAGGAGTGCCAACGCAAGTATGATGAGCAGGACGAGTGATGCGGTTCCTCCTGTTCCAATTATTGAAGGCCGCATCATTGTCGGAAAACAGGAATTAGGCAATCGAACGGGCTATCAGGGCATGATCAGACGCTTAAACAGCAGCTGCTGGATATCCTGCCGATGTGACAAAATCGCATGTGCTGTTACCAACCTTCCGTCTACGGAATACAAAACCCGGTAACCGCCAGCATGATTAAACTCCCGGTACTTTGCGCAGCCGATTTTGAGCAGCTCAGGGCAAATCTGGCATCCCTGCGGGAACTGGCCAATGATGCTCTCAAATTGAGTGAGAATATCTGCGATAACCGGGCGCGGTTCGACATCAACGCGACGGAGATGGTTCACTATTGTATCGATGCAGTGCTTTACCGTAAGCGTGTACTCAAAGGTCACCTGCTGTTCCATTGCAATCCCTTAATGTTGAGCACTGTAATGCTTAAAGCCCATTCAACAGCTGTTCCTTCGAGAACACGCGCCCTTCCGCTTTATCTTTCTCTGACAGCGTCAGCAATTTCAGCAAAGCAATGGCGTTCTCCCGCTCCTGCTGCTGCTCATAGGATTCTATCACGTAGGCGGGAACCCCATTTTGCGTGACCAAGATAGGCTCAGAGAGATCGAGCGTGGCCGCGTTTTTTTTAACGTAGCTGATGGTCTCTACTTTCATCGTGCCCCCAAGGCTATCAATCACACCAAGGTCTAAATATAGGCCAAATTTAGACCAAAAACAATAATCTGTTTTACCCATGGCTTACTTTCTCCCATTAAAAAACAGACAGTAATACGTCACAGAGAAGCAAGTTGGCTCCAAAACTCGACGGATGTCTCAATACGCGAATCGATCGCCACCAGCTCTGGATGTTTTTTTACACCAGAAGAATGGGCTACCAGTTCAACCAGCGTCATCTCTATGGTTTTACCAAGCGACGGGAACAACACCAATGCGTAACCCTCTTCGCAGTTAATGAATGGGCTAGACAAAGTCGATGGAGCCAGTTCCACAACAAACGGAATAGCCTGATCAATAGTGCCACTCAGCGTATAAGAGGAACCCGTGTTCACCACAGTAAACACGACAGCCCCTCGGTAACCAATGAATTTAGAAAACAATGGATTCTTTGGCGCTATCAAAGTCGCGCTACCTCGTGTCTGTCCAGACTCTCCATCCTTCGGCCAGCAGGTCTTGCGTGCCTCTTTCGCCATATCAGTATCCAGATATAACTCGCCAAACAGTGAGCAACCCACCCCCATTGCCAGCTTTGCAAGGAAGCGCTGATCAAAGTGTACATGTACATCAATTTGCCCCCTAACGCTTCCTGACTTAAGGGCAGCCATGACAACGCTAATATTCGACTCATCATCTACCGACCAAGCATCGAAACCAGAAAGCAGTCCCTCACCTGATTCATCTACTCTTGCACAAAGGATTTTCCGGACTTTGGTGGATCTGAACATTTCCAAGAAGCTGGCAATACCGATTTCCCAGCGGATAGGGTCTTGACTCGTCAGGAATAGTATGCTGTCGATGGCTTCTTTTTCTTGTCGATAGGATTACCACCCGAATAACCATGGAGTCGCTTGTCATCCGTACGAAGCCAGATGATCGTCTCCCCTGATGGGCCAACCCAATGCTCGGCAACTTGCCCCTCGTCAAGAACTAGCCCGGCAAACTTGCTCTGGCCAATACAGACCAAGGGTATCGGTTGATCGATCAGGCTCGTGTATAACCGATGTGCTGCAATGCTCAGGCCATTCGTCACAAACCATGATTTTGCGTAGGAAGCATCAACGAACAACCCAAGCCGGTTATTGCACTGCTTGCAGACATTACGAAGCATATATTGTTGCGG
Organism: Serratia bockelmannii; assembly: GCF_051803255.1. Taxonomy (NCBI): domain Bacteria; kingdom Pseudomonadati; phylum Pseudomonadota; class Gammaproteobacteria; order Enterobacterales; family Yersiniaceae; genus Serratia; species Serratia bockelmannii. The sequence goes on from NZ_CP196512.1 coordinate 3,907,301, forward strand.
AGCAAACTCGCCGCCCATGAATTGTGGGATCGCATGCTCAAGGCTTTCTTCACTCTTAGGCTTATTAAGCCCGCAATACAAACAGACAAAGCCAGGCTTAGCCATAAATAACTTTTCCTCGGAGTTTTGCATACTACATAGAGGTAACGTACTGATCTGTCGTCCACGGATCGGAGGTAAATGGCATTGCTCATTGTGGGTAAGTGCAGCAGCATATGAATCAATGCGCTAGAAACCTAAATTGCCATTCTCTGAACCGTAAATTTGTTGTTTGTGAGAGGCTATATTTGACAAGGAGACTTCTCTCGTAGCCACCGGAGAGTAATACTCGGTTCATCTCCAAATTAACCATAGATATAAAATATGCCTCAGTGGCTTGACCTACTCGTACTATGAACTGCTTGCTCATGGCGATATGGTGCCAGACCCCAAACATAGAAATAGGCTCAAATCATACCACCAACCATACCTTAAAAATGAAGTACTTGGCGATTCAACAAATTGCTAAAAATGAGAACTAAGTAAATATGAAAAAGCCCGCAATAGCGGGCTTCGTTTTATCGTTACTACATCAAAGCAGGATCACTCCCACTCAATCGTCGCCGGCGGCTTGCCGCTGATGTCGTACACCACGCGGGAGATGCCGTCCACTTCGTTGATGATGCGGTTGGAGACGCGGCCGAGGAAGTCATACGGCAGGTGCGCCCAGTGCGCGGTCATGAAGTCGATGGTTTCTACCGCACGCAGGGAGACCACCCAGTCGTATTTGCGGCCGTCGCCCATCACGCCGACCGAACGCACCGGCAGGAACACGGTGAACGCCTGGCTGACTTTGTTGTACAGGTCGGCTTTGTGCAGCTCTTCGATGAAGATGGCATCGGCGCGGCGCAGCAGATCGCAGTACTCTTTCTTCACTTCGCCCAGCACGCGCACGCCCAGACCCGGGCCCGGGAACGGGTGACGGAACAGCATGTCGTACGGCAGGCCCAGCTCCAGGCCGATCTTGCGCACTTCGTCTTTGAACAGCTCTTTCAGCGGCTCGACCAGGCCCAGCTTCATCTCTTTCGGCAGGCCGCCCACGTTGTGGTGCGATTTGATCACGTGCGCTTTGCCGGTGGCGGAAGCGGCGGATTCGATCACGTCCGGGTAGATGGTGCCCTGTGCCAGCCATTTCACCTGCTCTTGCTTGCAGGCTTCTTCGTCGAACACTTCAACGAACACACGACCGATGATTTTACGCTTGGCTTCCGGCTCGTCCACGCCCGCCAGTGCGGTCAGGAAGCGGTTTTCCGCCTCAACGTGCACGATGTTCAGGCCGAAGTGGTCGCCGAACATTTCCATCACCTGCTTGGCTTCGTTCAGGCGCAGCAGGCCGTTGTCGACGAACACGCAGGTCAGGCGTTTGCCGATGGCCCGGTGCAGCAGCATCGCGGTCACGGAGGAGTCGACGCCGCCGGACAGGCCGAGGATCACGTGGTCTTCACCCACCTGCTCGCGGATGCGCTCGACCGCATCTTCGATGATGGTGGCTGGCGTCCACAGGGCTTCACACTGGCAGATGTCCAGTACGAAGCGCTCCAGCATGCGCTGGCCCTGGCGGGTGTGGGTCACTTCCGGGTGGAACTGCACGCCGTAGAAGCGTTTTTCTTCGTTGGCCATAATAGCGAACGGGCAGGTATCGGTGCTGGCGATGGTCACGAAGTCGGACGGGATCGCGGTCACTTTGTCGCCGTGGCTCATCCACACGTCCAGCAGCGGTTTGCCGGCCGGGCTGATAGCGTCTTCGATGTCGCGCAGCAGCGCGCTCTCTTTGACGATTTCCACCTGCGCGTAGCCGAACTCGCGTTCGTTGGAACCCTGCACATGGCCACCCAGCTGCATCGCCATGGTCTGCATGCCGTAGCACACGCCCAGCACCGGCACGCCGGCGTTGAACACGTAGTCAGGGGCGCGCGGGCTGCCGGCTTCGGTGGTGCTTTCCGGGCCGCCGGACAGGATGATGCCGCTTGGGTTGAATTCGCGGATCTGCGCTTCGCTAACGTCCCAGGCCCACAGTTCGCAGTAAACGCCGATTTCGCGCACGCGGCGGGCGACCAGTTGAGTGTATTGCGAACCGAAGTCCAGTATCAGGATGCGATGCTTATGGATATTTTGTGTCATGTGAGGCGAATTCCAGCAACAAGAGAAAAAGAGCGAAAATGTGTGTTTCGGGATGGGGCTTGGCGCCCCACCCCGGCCTCTCACTCAGGAGAGGTTAAGGCATCAGCCCATGCGGTAGTTCGGCGACTCTTTGGTGATGGTCACGTCGTGCACGTGGCTTTCCTGAATGCCGGCGCCACTGATGCGCACGAACTCCGCCTTGGTGCGCAGATCGTCGATGGTGGCGCAGCCGGTCAGGCCCATGCAGGAGCGCAGGCCGCCCATCTGCTGGTGCACGATGGCTTTCAGCATGCCTTTATAGGCGACGCGGCCTTCGATACCTTCCGGCACCAGTTTGTCGGCGGCGTTATCGGTCTGGAAGTAACGGTCGGAAGAACCTTTGGACATCGCGCCCAGCGAGCCCATGCCGCGGTAAGATTTGAACGAACGGCCCTGATACAGCTCGATTTCGCCCGGGGATTCTTCGGTGCCCGCCAGCATGGAGCCGACCATCACGCAGGATGCGCCCGCGGCGATCGCTTTGGCGATGTCGCCGGAGAAGCGGATGCCGCCGTCGGCGATAACCGGAATGCCGGTGCCTTCCAGCGCTTCCACCGCGTCGGCGATGGCGGTGATCTGCGGTACGCCCACGCCAGTCACGATGCGGGTGGTGCAGATGGAGCCAGGGCCGATACCCACTTTCACCGCGCTCACGCCGGCTTCAGCCAGCGCTTTGGCGCCCGCTGCGGTCGCGACGTTGCCGCCGACGATCTGCAGATCCGGGTATTTGGCGCGAGTTTCGCGGATGCGCTGCAACACGCCTTCGGAGTGGCCGTGCGAGGAGTCGATCAGCAGGACGTCAACGCCTGCCGCCACCAGCGCGTCAACGCGCTCTTCGTTGCCGGCGCCGGCGCCGACCGCCGCGCCCACGCGCAGACGGCCGTGCTCGTCTTTACAGGCGTTCGGCTTACGTTCCGCTTTCTGGAAGTCTTTAACGGTGATCATGCCCAGCAGGTGGAAACTGTCGTCCACCACCAGCGCTTTTTCTACGCGCTTTTCGTGCATCTTCTGCAGCACCACGTCGCGCGCTTCACCTTCTTTCACGGTGACCAGGCGATCTTTCGGCGTCATCACCGCAGTCACCGGCTGAGACAGATCGGTCACGAAGCGCACGTCACGGCCGGTGATGATGCCGACCAGCTCGTTGTCTTCGGTAACGACCGGGTAACCGGCGAAGCCGTTGCGCGCGGTTAGCTCTTTCACTTCCTGCAGCGTGGTGGACGGGGTAACGGTCTGCGGGTCGGTAACTACGCCGCTTTCATGCTTCTTCACGCGGCTGACTTCTTCAGCCTGGCGCTCGATGGACATGTTTTTGTGGATGAAGCCCAGGCCGCCTTCCTGCGCCAGCGCGATGGCCAGGCCGGATTCGGTCACGGTATCCATGGCTGCGGACAGCATAGGGATGTTCAGGCGGATGGTTTTGGTCAGTTGAGTGCCGAGCTCTGCGGTGTTAGGCAGAACCGTGGAGTGGGCTGGAACCAGGAGGACGTCGTCAAACGTCAGAGCTTCTTTAGCGATACGTAGCATGGGCAATATCTCACCAGGGTGGGCTGTGAAAAAGATAAAATATTGCCGCGGCATTATACAGAGCGGAATCGGTTGCCTCCAGCACTTTCTTACAAAAAGTCTTGATTACCTTTTTCAGCCATGTAGTATCGACCAATTAAGTGATTGTTTTGAAATTTGATCTGGGTCACATGTCGCTACCTGTTTCGCCTTCCATTTTTACCGTAAGCCGCCTCAATCAGACGGTTCGCCAACTGCTGGAAATGGAAATGGGGCAGATTTGGCTCTCCGCCGAGATCTCCAACCTCTCCCAGCCCGCCTCCGGCCACTGGTATTTCACGCTGAAAGACGACCGCGCCCAGGTGCGCTGCGCGATGTTCCGCAACAGCAACCGCCGCGTCACCTTCCGGCCGCAAAACGGCCAGCAGGTCCTGGTGCGCGCCAGCATCACGCTGTATGAACCGCGCGGCGACTACCAGCTGATCGCCGAGAGCATGCAGCCCGCCGGCGACGGCCTGCTGCAGCAACAGTTCGAGCAGCTGAAACAGCGCCTGAGCGCCGAAGGGCTGTTCGATCAGCAGTTCAAGCAGCCGCTGCCCGCCCCGGCCAAACGCGTCGGGGTGATCACCTCCGCCAGCGGCGCGGCGCTGCACGATATCCTGCAGGTGTTGCAGCGGCGCGATCCATCGCTGCCGATCGTCATCTACCCCACCTCGGTGCAGGGCGCGGAAGCGCCGATGCAAATCGTGCGCGCCATCGAGACCGCCAACCGCCGCGATGAATGCGACGTGCTGATCGTCGGCCGCGGCGGCGGTTCGCTGGAAGATCTGTGGAGCTTCAACGACGAACGCGTGGCGCGGGCGATCTTCGCCAGCCGCATTCCGATCGTCAGCGCCGTCGGCCATGAAACCGACGTCACCATCGCCGACTTCGTCGCCGATCTGCGCGCGCCGACCCCTTCCGCCGCCGCCGAACTGGTCAGCCGCAATCAGCTTGAGCTGTTGCGCCAGCTGCAGTCGCAGCAGCAGCGGCTGGAGATGGCGATGGATTACTATCTGGCGCAGCGCCAGCAGCAGTTCACCCGCATTCACCACCGTTTACAGCAGCAGCATCCGCATCTGCGCCTGGCGCGCCAGCAGACGCTGCTGTTCAAGCTGCAGCGCCGGATGGAAGACGGCATGCAGCAACAGCTGCGCCTGGCCGCCCGCCGCAGCGAACGCGCCCAGCAGCGGCTGGCGCAGGTGCAGCCGCAGGGCCGCATTCACCGCTACCAACAGCGCGTACAGCAGCAGGAATACCGTCTGCAGCAGGCGATGGAGCGGCAGCTCAACTCCTACCGCCAGCGCTTCGGCGTGGCCTGCAGCCAACTGGAAACCGTCAGCCCGTTGGCGACGCTGGCGCGCGGCTACAGCGTGACGCAAACTCCGCGCGGCGAGCTGCTGAAAACCACCAAGCAGGCGCAGGTCGGCGAACTGCTGAAAACCCGCCTGCAGGATGGCTGGGTGGAAAGCGAGGTGAAAACCATCACCGTCGCCAAAAAGCCGCGCAAGAAGCGCGCGGCCGAGTAACCCTCCTACTCCAGCGTAAAACGCTCGCCCGGTTCGCCGTTCACCCACAGCGCGCGCGTTTCACCTTCCGGCAGGCTGAGCGTCAGCGTGCGCCAAGCCGGGCGGAAATGCCCTTCCGTCGTGATATCCAGCATAATGCGCTGATTGTCGCAGCGCATTTCCCAGCGCAGCCACAGCGCATCGCCCTGCCGCCAGCCGTCGCTTTCACCGTCGTCCTCAAACAGCAGCCCACGGCTTGCACCGCAGCCCTTGAGCGGAAACAGCCGCAGCTCGCGCCGATCGTCGGCGGCCACGTCCACATGCGCCAGCCGCTGCGACAGCGGCAGCGCTGCCCCGGCGCGCACCAGCAGCGGCAGACGCTCCAGCGGCGCCGCCAGCGTTACCGTCTGGCCGCCGCCGAACCACTGGCCGCTGTAGAAGCAGTACCAGCCTTCGCCGTTGTCCGGCAGATACACCGAACGCCGGCGCTGCCCCGGTTCCACCACGCTGGCCACCAGCAGATCGCGGCCGATCAGAAAATCGTCGTTCTCGCCGAAGGCGCGCGCATCCTGTTCATGATCGAGGAAGGTCGGGCGCAGCATCGGTTCATCGTCGGCGCAGGCCTGCCATAGCAGGGTGTAGAAATACGGCAGCAGCCGGTAACGCAGGTTGATCGCCTCGCGCACCGCCGGGGTGGCGGCCGGGTACATCCAGGGCTCGTTGACCGTGGCGTCGTCGTTCCAGGAGTGGATAGTGAAACGCGGATGCATCACGCCGTTTTGCACCCAGCGCACCAGCAGCTCCGCGTCCGGTTTGTCGCCGGAGAAGCCGCCGACGTCGTGGCCGAGGTTATACAGCCCGGACAGGCTCATGCCCAGCCCCATGCGGATGTTGTAGCGCAGCGTCTGCCAACTGGTGCGGTTGTCGCCGCTCCAGGTCTGCACATAGCGCTGCATGCCGGCGCAGCCGGAGCGCGAGATCAAGTACGGCCGCCGCTGCGGCGCGAAGCGCTGCTGGGCCTCCATCGAGGCGCGCATCATCAGCAATGGCATCACCGGTCGGATATGCTTGATGGCGATCGGCCGCCCGAAGCCGTGGCAGCGCGCTTCGCCGTCCCACACTTCGTATTCGTTGTTGTCGTTCCAGGTCGAGTCGATGCCCATCTCCAGCAGCTGCTGCGTGACGCCCTGCTGCCACCAGCGCACCGCCGCCGGGTTGGTGAAGTCGAGGTGCGATCCCTCGTCGTCCCAGAAGCTGGAGCGCTCCGGTGCGTCGCTTTGCGAATCGCGGATAAACAGCCCCTGCGCCGCCACCGCCTGATACTGCGGGTGATCCTGCAGCAGGCATGGCTTGATGTTGGCCGCCAGCCTGAGGCCGGCGTCGTGAAACGCCTGGCTGAGCAGCTTGGGCTGCGGCACCTTGTCGTAGTTCCAGTTGAACACGTAGCGCTTGTTATTGATCGAGGTGTAGCCCGACGACAGCTGGAAAGAGTCGCAGGGTATGGCGTGTTGACGGCACAGCGCGATGAACTGCTGCAGCTGCTGCTGGGCGTCCGGCGCGTCGGTGTAGTGCATGGTCGAACCGCTGTAGCCCAGGCTCCACTTCGGCCCGAAGTGGGTGCGGCCGGTCAGGCGCACGAAGGCCTTGGTGACGTCCAAAACCTTCGGCCCGAGGAACAGGTAGTAATCCAGATCGCCCGATTCGGCCTGATAGCGGCGGTAGGCCGCGTGGTAGTTGTCTATCTCGTTGCCCAGATCCAGCCAGCAGCTGCTCAGGTTATCGTAGAACAGGCCGAAGCTCGCCTCCGGCCCGCGGGTGATGGTAAACGGAATGTGCTTGTACAGCGGATCGGTGCTGGCGGCGTTGTAGCCCATGGCGTCCAGATTGCGCATCTCAAAGCGGCGGCCGGTGCGTTCCAGATCGCCGGCCTTCTCCCCCAGGCCGTAATAGCGCTCATCGGCGAAACGCCGCTGGTAATGCGCCACGCCGTCGCCGTGCGCATTGAGCAGGTAGGCGCTGGTCGGCCGATCCGACGCCAGCGGCCGCCACTCGCCGTCGGCGGTGCAATACTCCCACGCCAGCCACAGCGGCTGATGCACCGTCACGCGCAGCAGCGGCGTGCTGACCACCAGCCGATCGCCCTCCCGACGCAGCTGATAGCCCGGCAGGCTGAAACCGGCGACGCTGAGCCGATCGCGCCCCTCCCAGGGCACATCCTCTTGCGGCGCAATGCTCCAAGTGCGATCCAGCGCCAGCCCGCCCTCACGTTTGATCAACACGCGGAACAGACCGTCTTCCAGCACGTACAGGCAGAAACGGTGGCGTTCATCGACCAGCAGCTCGACGTGGTCCGCATGCTGCGCCGCCAATGTCCAATTTTTCAAGGTTTTCATAAATATTCCACTTAGCTGTGTGAAGGGGTTTTCTTACCGCCGCGCTCGGCAATCAGGGCGATCAGGAACAGGGCGCCGATCAAATCGAAGAAGCCCATCGCGATAAACAGCGGGTTAAAGCCGAGGGTGTCGGATACTGCGCCGATCAGGAGCGTGAACAGGAAACTGGCGATCCAGGCGCTGGAGCCGCGCATGCCGTTCACCGTCGCCATTTGATTCTTATCGAACGATTCCACCACCAGGGCGCTGAGCATGCAGGAGATCACCTGGTGGCCGAATCCGCCGATCGAGATCAGCGCGATCGCCACATAGGGATCTTGGGTGATCGCGACAAACGCCAGCGACACCATCAGGAAAGCGCCGGTCACCGAGCTGGCGACCACCGAGTTAACGCGGCTGCAGCCGAACCATTTGCGGTACAGGGTGGTGAGATAGCCGCTGGCGACGCTGCCGATATCCGCCGCCAGGAACGGCAGCCAGGCGAACATCGCGATCTGTTTCAGATCCATGCCGCGTTCGGTGGCCAGGTACAGCGGCACCCAGAAGCTGAAGACCGCCCAGGCCGGCTCGGCGAGAAAGGCCGGGATGGCGATGCCGTAGAATTTCTTGTTCTTGCACAGGCTGGCCAGCGAGGTGAGAAACGGCAGCTTCGGCAACACCGGCTCGTTGTCTTCGCGGATCAGATCCAATTCTTGCTGGCTGAGGTTCGGGTGCTGCTGCGGCGAGTGGTAGAACAGCCACCACAGCACCACCCAGATCAGCGCCAGCCCGCCGGAGAACAGGAAGGCGCCTTGCCAGCCGAAGGAGACGTGAGCGATGACGATGATCGGCGGGGCCAGCATGGCGCCGATGGAGAAACCGACGCCCGCCCAGCCGGCAGCGATCGGCCGCTCCTTCTTCGGGAACCAATCGGAGATCGCCTTGGCGTTGGCCGGGGTGGCCGCCGCCTCCGCGCCCCCCATGAAGAAGCGCAGAATGGCCAGTTGCAGCCAGCTGCCGGCGCCGGCGTGCAACATGCATACCACCGCCCAAATGCCGGCGCAGATCAGAAAGCCCATCTTCAGGCCGATAACGTCGATCAGCCAGCCACAGATCGGCTGGAACACCGTGTAGGCCAGTTGGAACGACGCCACCACCCAGGCATATTGCTCGGTGCTCATGTTCAGGCTGGTTTTCAGCTCCGGCGCCAGAATGCCCAGCGAGTTGCGGGTGATGTAATTGACCGTCACGCCCAGCAAGAACAGCGCCAGCATCCACCAGCGCAGCGATTTGAACTTGCGCCGGCCGCTCTGCGCGACCGCCTGATTGATCTCCACACTCATCGGTTCTCTCCCCGCGGCCACCGGCTACGGCGACGCGCGTTTTGGTAGGGTACGTTGCGCTATCAAACACGGGACGATGAAAACGGGTCGGCGCCGTATCATTGGCCGACAGACAATCACAACCCCATGATTTATTTTTTGTTTTCTTTTTCGCACACCGTTAAAATTGGACTGACAGGTCGGTAAAATTGGTGTACCAATGCAGACTACTCAGCGATAGCGCGCAGCGAAACGGAGTTTTTTGCAAATATTTTCACGGGTGGGTGAAAAAATAGCCATAATGGGCATGAAAGCCGGTCAAGACGCTGAAAATGCGCAGTGAAAATATTCTCATGGACGAATTTGAAGGAGATCACAAAATGAACGGAAAGCTGAAAATTCAGGAGATCGCTCGCCAAACCGGGTTGTCGATCAGCACCGTTTCCCGCGTGCTGGCGGGTAAGGCCAACACCAGCGCCGAGGCGCGCCGTAAGGTGCTGGACTGTGCGCAGCAAAACGGCATTCTGCAGGGCATTTCCAGCGGCCGGCTGATGCTGAACAACGTGATGGTGTTCGCGCCGCAGCGCGCGTTCGACGTGCGCACCGACATCTTCTACTACAAGGTCATTCAGGGCATTGCCGCCGCACTGATGGAGCACGAGGTGCGCATCCGCTACTGCGGGCTGGAAGAACGGCACAGCGACGGCGCGCTGTTTCTGGAAAAGATGAGCGACCCGCACACCGAAGCGGCGCTGATCATCGGCATCGACGACGAGCATATCCACACCCTGGCCGCCGATCTGCACAAGCCCTGCGTGCTGATCAACTGCAGCGATCGGCAGATGCGGCTGGACAGCGTCTCGCCGGATCATCAGCTGATCGGCGACTATTCCGCCAGCTACCTGTTTCAGCAGGGGCATAGCCATATCCTCAATCTGCAGTGTCTGCGCCGCCACACCATGGAGCTGCGGCTGGCGGGCATCCGGCAGGCCTACGCCCGGCATCATTTGCCGTTCGACGATGGCCGCCATCTGGTCACCACCTCCGGCTTCGGCAGTGAAGAGGCCGAGCAGGCGCTGACCACCTATCTCGATGGCCTCCACGGCCACTCCCCGCTGCCGACGGCGATCCTGGCCGGCGGCGACTACATGGCGGTCGGGGCGGTCAAGGCGCTCAACAAGCGGGGGCTGAGCGTGCCGGGCGACGTCTCGGTGATGAGCACCGACGGCTTCAATCTGGCAGAAATCCACGATGTGCCGCTGACCTCGGTGCAGGTGCCGCGCGATGAGCTGGGCTACGAGGCGATCCAGCTGCTGCAGCGGCGCATGCTGCGCGCCGACGCGCCGCCGTGCAATCTGCTGCTGCACGGCCGGCTGGCGGTACGCGCCTCGGTGCGGCGCATCAGTCCCCACAAGACCACCCCTGCGGTGAGCACGCATGACCACAGGCTTTATGACGAGTAGGCTACACTTAGGCTCAGTGCATTCATTCGATGAGGTAAATTTTTTGCCTAAGGAGAGCCAGTATGCCAGCCCAGCGCATGCGTTCCGTCATTCCTCCCTACATGCTGCGCCGCATTATTGAACACGGTAACGCCCCGCAGCGCGACTGCGCGCTGCACACCCTGAACCACGTGCAAAGCCTGCTCGGCAACAAGCCGCTGCGTTCACCGACCGAGAAAAACGCCCGAGCCGGCGAAGCGCTCCGCGATATCTACGACGCCCAGAACGGCACCCAACTGCCCGGCAAACAGGTGCGCAAGGAGGGGCAGCCCAGCAACCACGACGTGGCGGTGGACGAGGCCTACGACTATCTCGGCGTCACCTACGATTTCTTCTGGCAGGCCTACCGGCGCAATTCGCTGGATAATAAAGGGCTGCCGCTGGTCGGCAGTGTGCACTACGGCAAGGAGTACCAGAACGCTTTCTGGAACGGCCAGCAGATGGTGTTCGGCGACGGCGACGGCGAGATCTTCAACCGTTTCACCATCGCCATCGACGTGGTCGGCCACGAGCTGGCGCACGGCGTGACCGAGAGCGAGGCTGGGCTGATCTACTACCAGCAGTCCGGCGCGCTCAATGAGTCGCTGTCCGACGTATTCGGCTCGTTGGTCAAGCAGTTCCACCTGCAGCAAACCGCGGATAAAGCCGACTGGCTGATCGGCGCCGGGCTGCTCGCCAAGGGCATCAAAGGCAAAGGGCTGCGCTCGATGTCGGCACCCGGCACCGCCTACGACGACCCGCTGCTGGGCAAAGACCCGCAGCCCGCCAGCATGAAGGATTATATCCAGACCAAGGAAGACAACGGCGGCGTACACCTCAACTCCGGCATTCCCAACCGCGCGTTCTACCTGGCGGCAACCGCGCTGGGCGGCTTCGCCTGGGAAAAAGCCGGCTACGTCTGGTATGACACGGTGTGCGACAAAGCGCTGCCACAAAACGCCGACTTCGCCACCTTCGCCCGCGCCACGGTGAAACACGCGCAGGCGCGTTTCGATCAAAGCGTGGCGGACAAGGTGCAACAGGCCTGGCATCAGGTGGGGGTGGAGTAATGAAACCGCTGCCGACGCTCAATCAGGATACGGTCATTGAGCTGGCGCGCGAGGGAGGCTTCGCCTACATTCCCAAACTGGCGGGCCAGCGCCGCATTGCGCTGGCCGATATCACGCCGGAGCAACGGCAGCGCCTGAATCAGTTGCTGAATCAGACGCTGCCGTACGCCCAGGAAGAGGGCCAACCCACCTCCCCCGGCTGCGGCGACCAGCGCTACTACCGCGTACAGATCAACTACACCAGCCCCACCCTGAGCACCGAGATCGTGCTGTTAATCCCGGAAAGCAGCGCGCCGCAGGCGCTGGTGGATTTGTGGAAAACCGGCCAGGTGGATGAGTGAGGGCTTACAGCGGCTGATAGCTGAAATTCACCCGTTTTTTGGAGATCAGCCCGTGCCCGTTCTGGCACAGGTAATCCACCGCCCCGCAGGCTTTCAATTCTTGCAGCGGCTGCCCGCACTCCGGGCAGCTCGCCAGCTGCCGATAATCGCAGAGGCAGGCTTCACAATGGTAATGACCCGCTACCCACTTCATGGTTTGACGACAGTGCGGACAATGCGCATCCATAACGGCTCCCAGGTTAAATCGCGCCCCATGAGCGCAAGAAATAGATCCCCAACGCGGTGGTGAAGAACGACCCGACGGTGGTGATAGCGATAATGTTGGCCGCCAGCGTGGCGTTGCCGCCCATGGCGCGCGTCATCACATAGCTGCCCGAAGCGGTCGGCGTGGCGGAAAACAGGAAGATAATGCCCAGCGCCGCCCCCTGAAACCCGCACAGCCAGCCGGCCAGCGTCATCAGGAACGGCACCAGAAACAGCTTGGCCGCCGACGACAGCGCCGCCACGTTGGACGAGCGGAACATGGCGCGAAAATCCAGGCTGGCGCCGGTGCACAGCAGTGCCAGCGGCAGCGACAGCGCGGAGATATAGCTGCCGGTCTGGCGGATCACGGTCGGGATGCCCAGCCCGGTTTGCGCATACAGCAGCCCGCACACCAGGCCGATGATCAGCGGGTTGGTAACGATGCTGCGCAGCAGCGACAGGTGGCTGATTTTCTTGCCCTGCCCACCCTGTAGGCTGCGCGTGAGGGTGATCACCGACAGTATGTTGAACAGAATCACCGTCACCGTCAGGTACAGCGAGGCGAGCGCAATGCCTTCGCTGCCATAGGCGGTCATGGCGTAGGCCAGGCCGACGATGGCGGTATTGGCGCGGAAACCGCCCTGCACGAACACCCCGCGCTCACGCGGTTCTTTCACCAGCCACTTGGCCGCCAGCTCCAAGAGCAGGAAGGTCGCCAGCGTGCCGACCGCGCCGAACAGCACCAGCGGCAGGTTGCCGAGCAGCTGCGGGTGGTTGGTGGCGATGCTGAAAAACAGCAGGCACGGCAGCGCCAGATTGAACACCAGGCGGGTCGCGCCGTCGACAAAGCGGTCATCCATCAGGCGCCAATGGCGTAGCAGGATCCCCAGCAGCATCATCAGCAGATTCGGCACGGTGACGTTGAACGCAAAACTCCAGGTTTCCCAGGACATGGTGTTCCTTCAGGCAGGCGAGGTAATCTTCAGATAATAAAACGATTTCGGGCCAATAAAAAAGGGGCGCGGCATCACTGCCGCGCCCCTCATGAGCAATTACTTGCTCTTTTTCAGATGGCTCATCAGGCGCTTGCGCTTACGCATCTGGGTCGGCGTCAGCAGGTTGCGTTTGCCGGCGAACGGGTTGTCACCCTCTTTGAACTGGATGCGGATCGGCGTCCCCATCACGTTCAGCGAGCGGCGGAAGTAGTTCATCAGATAGCGCTTGTACGAATCGGCCAGATCGCTGACCTGGTTGCCGTGGATCACCACGATCGGCGGGTTGTAACCGCCGGCGTGAGCGTATTTCAGCTTCACGCGGCGGCCGCGCACCAACGGCGGCTGGTGATCGTCAACCGCCATCTGCATTATTTTGGTCAGCATCGAGGTGTTTACGCGACGGGTTGCGCACTCGTAGGCTTCCTGTACCGATTCGAACAGGTTGCCGACACCGCTGCCGTGCAGGGCGGAAATAAAGTGCACGCGCGCGAAGTCGACGAAGCCCAGACGCAGATCTAGCATCTCTTTCACGTGCTCGCGATCTTCTTCGCTCATGCCGTCCCACTTGTTGACCGCAATCACCAGTGAGCGCCCACTGTTGAGGATAAAGCCGAGCAGCGAGAGATCCTGATCGGAGATGCCTTCACGCGCGTCGATCACCAGCAGCACCACGTTGGCGTCTTCAATCGCCTGCAGGGTCTTGATCACCGAGAACTTCTCGACGGTTTCAGTCACCTTGCCGCGTTTACGCACCCCGGCGGTGTCGATCAGCACATATTCGCGTTCGTCGCGCACCATCGGAATGTAGATGCTGTCGCGGGTAGTGCCCGGCATGTCATACACCACCACGCGCTCCTCGCCGAGGATACGGTTAGTGAGCGTAGACTTACCGACGTTCGGGCGGCCGACGATCGCCAGTTTGATCGGCAGATCCTGCGGGTTGAACGCTTCTTCCGGCTCTTCGTCTTCTTCGCCTTCCAGCGTTTCACCGTTTTGCTCGGCCCAGTAAGCGGCGTTGGCCTCTTCCTCGGTCAGCTCGACGTCTTCCGGTTTTTCCGGCACGAACGGCACCAGCACGTGTTCAATCAGCTGGGTCACGCCACGGCCGTGAGAAGCGGCGATAGCGAACACTTCACCCAGGCCGAGCGAGTAGAAATCGGCGGTGGCGGTGTCCGGATCCAGGCCGTCGGTCTTGTTGGCCACCAGGAAGGTCGCCTTTTGGCGGCTGCGCAGGTGCTGGGCGATGCCCTGATCCGCCGGCATCAGGCCGGCGCGGGCGTCGACCATGAACAGCACGATGTCCGCTTCTTCGATCGCCAGCAGCGACTGACCGGCCATGCGCGTTTCGACGCCGTCTTCGGTGCCGTCGATGCCACCGGTATCGACGATGATGAATTCATTGCCTTCGATTTCAGCACGACCATACTTGCGGTCACGCGTCAGCCCCGGGAAATCCGCCACCAGCGCATCACGCGTATGGGTTAAACGGTTGAACAAGGTGGATTTACCCACATTCGGGCGCCCGACCAGCGCGACGACAGGTATCATTGTTGAAGCCTCATTACTTAATAATCAATGCGTTACTGCACTGTGGATAGACACCAGCGGTGCAGCTTATAAAATACGAAACGGCCCCTGAACATTCAGGAGCCGTTTTCCCCTTCATCTTTCGCGCCACAGCGGCGTTGTCTGCGCACCTTCGCCTCGGTCACTTAGCTCACTAAGCTCCCGAGGACTCATGCGCTTGCCGCCTGGCTGCAACCCGAAATCTTTCGGGCGCAAGAAGGATCACGACGAGCGGCGTTAGCGGGTGAAAGCGTAAACTTTCCCGCCGCGAGCCTGGATGACCAGCTTGTCGCCGGCCACCATCGGCGCAGACAGGAAGCCGGAGCTGTCCACTTCCTGCTGGGCGACAAAACGGCCATCGGTGGTGTTGACCCAGTGCAGATAGCCTTCGGCGTCACCGGTCACCAGATAACCATTATACATCACCGGCGGCGTCAGGTTGCGGTGCAGCAGATCGCTTTGCGTCCACACGGTCACGCCGCCTTCGGTGCTGAGCGCCACCACGCGATCGTTCTGGTCGATCAGGTAGATGCGGCCCGCGTCGACGATGAAATCATTCACCGAACCCAGCTCGCGTTTCCAGATGATCTGACCGGAACGCAGATCCAGCGCCGTCAGGTTGCCGTTGTAACCCAGCGCGTAGACCACGCCGTCAACGATTACCGGCGTGGTGTCCACGTCGTTCAGGCGATCGATTTCGGTCGCGCCGCTCGGCTGAGAAATGCGCTGTTGCCAGATCAGTTGGCCCTGCTGCATCAGCACGGCGCTGACGCGGCCGTTGTCACCGCCGACGATGGCGGCGCCAAAGGCGACGGCCGGCGCGGATTCACCGCGCAGCGACAGCGAAGGCATGTCCAGGTTAACCGTCCACTTCACCGCGCCGTCGGCTTCGTTCAGCGCCTGCAGCATGCCGTTGGAGGTGTGCACCAACACCATGCCGTCGCTGATAACCGGACGTGAAATCGCTTCGCCGGCCACTTTGGTCTGCCAGGCGATGGCGCCGTCGGCGGTGTTCAATGCGTAAACCACCGCTTTTTCGCTGCCGACGTAAACCTTGTCGCCCGCAACCGTCAGGCCGCCCGACAGCAGCGCAGACAGGTTGCTGGAGAAGAAGCCGGTCTTCTCGGAGAGGTTGACCTTCCACTTCTCGTTGCCGCTGTCGGCGTCCATCGCTTTCACGATGCCAAAGCGATCGGCGGCGTAAATGGTGCTGTCCTGATAGGCCGGACGCAGGTGGGAGTAATACTCACCGATGCCGTCGCCCACCGAGGTACTCCACGCCTTGCTCGGCGTGAACTGATTTTCAACTTTCGGCAACGGCGACATGGTAACCACGTCTTCTTCGCTGTTAAACAGCGAGCAACCACTCAGCAAGGCAGCGGAAACCAGTCCGACCAAGAGTGTTTTACGCAATTGCATGGGAATTCCCCTTAGCTGGACAAGTTATTCAATTTCATGCGCAGCAGAACCTGCAGCGCCTGAGAAGCATTGGACTCAATGCCTTTGCTGTAAGCTTCGCGCGCGCCCTTGGCGTCGCCCTTGGCCAGCAATACATCGCCGCGCACATCCTGCATCATCGCCGCCCAGCCTTCGCCTTTCACGCCATCCAGCGTTTTCAGCGCTTCATCCAGCTTTTTCTCCTGCAGCTGGACACGCGCCAGACGCAGGTCGATCATCGCCAACAGGTTGTCGTCTTTGGTCTGGCCCTGCGCCAGCACCAGCTGCTGTTCCGCCTTGGCGAAATCATTCTGTTCGACAAAGTGCTTGGCCAACTGCAGCGCGGCCAGTACGCCGTAGCTGTTGCCGTTAGCCTGGACAAATTTCTCTGCGGCAGCCACGTCATCCGGCTTGCCGGCCGCCAGACGATCGCTGGCTTCCTGATAGGATTGCGATGCCGCCATCATGTTGGAGTTTTCATGGCTCTGCCAGTAACGCCAGCCAACCAGGGCACCAATTCCGAGCACCACGCCCACCGCCAGCGCTTTGCCGTTCTCGACAAAGAACCGACGCAGTGCGTCGACTTGTTCGTTTTCAGTGGTATAGACTTCCACGGTGTCCTTCTCCTTAACCTAACATCAAAGCCAGACGCGCAGCGACTTCGCTTTGCGCCAGCGTTTCTTGTTCACCACTGCGCAGGTCTTTCACCACCACCTGCTGCGCCGCCACTTCGCTCTCACCCAGGATCAGCGCGATGCGCGCGCCCCATTTGTCCGCACGGGTGATCTGTTTCTTGAAGTTGCCGCCGCCGTAATTGGTCATCAGCTTCAGCTGCGGCGCCGCGTCGCGCACCTGTTCAGCCAGCTGCATCGCCGCGCTCTGGGTGCCCGCGCCGGAAGAGATGACGTATACGTCGATAGCCGACGGTGCCTTGAATTCCGGGTTGACCGCCTGCACCAGCAACACCAGACGCTCGAGGCCCATGGCGAAACCGACCGCCGGGGTGGCGCGGCCGCCCAATTGCTCGACCAGGCCGTCGTAACGGCCGCCCGCGCAGACGGTGCCCTGCGCGCCCAGGCTGGTGGTCACCCACTCAAACACGGTGCGGTTGTAGTAATCCAGACCGCGCACCAGGCGCTCGTTAACGGTATATGGGATACCTGCCTGCGCCAAAAGTTCACACAGACCGGCGAAGTGAGCACGGGATTCTTCATCCAGGTACTCGGACAGGCGCGGCGCATCGTTCAACAGCGCCTGCACCTCAGGATTCTTGGAGTCCAGCACGCGCAGCGGGTTGCTGTACATGCGGCGTTTGCAGTCTTCGTCCAGCACCTCGACGTGCTGCTCCAGGAACGCCACCAGCGCGTCGCGGTAGTTGGCGCGCGCCTCCAGCGAACCGATGGAGTTCAGCTCCAGCTTGACGTGCTCGGCGATGCCCAGCGCTTTCCACCAGCGGGCGGTCAGCAGGATCAACTCGGCGTCGATATCCGGGCCTTGCAGGCCGAACACTTCTGCGCCCAGCTGATGGAACTGGCGATAGCGGCCCTTCTGCGGGCGCTCGTAGCGGAACATCGGGCCGATGTACCACAGACGCTGTTCCTGATTGTACAGCAGACCATGTTCGATGCCGGCGCGCACGCAGCCGGCCGTCCCTTCCGGACGCAGCGTCAGGCTTTCGCCGTTGCGGTCTTCGAAGGTATACATCTCTTTTTCCACGACGTCGGTCACTTCGCCGATCGCGCGTTTGAATAACGGGGTCTGCTCTACAATCGGCAACCGGATTTCGCTGTAACCGTAGCCGCCCAGCACCTGCTTGAGGGTGCCTTCAATACGCTGCCATAATGCCGTTTCTTCCGGCAGGTAGTCGTTCATGCCGCGAATGGCTTGAATGTTCTTTGCCACGTGAGTTCTCTGTCCGTTGTCTGTAAAAATGAACCCGATTATAGGGACTTTGCCGCCCGGTATTCAACGCGGATGCGGTTTTCTGCCCTTCAGGCTCATAAACAAGCGGGCCAACTGGCCCGCCGTGTAGCGATAACGCTTATTTTTCCAGCAGGTTGACCGTGATGCGGTTGCTTTCGTCCATCATCGCGGCCTTAGCGCGAATTTTCGCTTCCAGCTGGTCGATCATCTGTTCGTTGTCGAAACGCTCTTTCTGGCGCACGCCGTCTTCATAGAAGCCGCTCTTCTTGTGGCCGCCGGTCACACCCATGGTGGACACCAGCGCTTCGCCCGGGCCGTTCACCACGCAACCGATGATCGAGACGTCCATCGGCGTGATGATGTCTTCCAGGCGCTGCTCCAGCGCGTTCACCGTGCCAATCACATCGAACTCCTGACGCGAACAGGTCGGGCAGGCGATGAAGTTGATGCCGCGCGCACGGATGCGCAGCGACTTCAGAATGTCGAAACCGACCTTCACTTCTTCAACCGGATCCGCCGCCAGCGAGATGCGCAGGGTATCGCCGATGCCTTCAGACAGCAGCATGCCCAGGCCGATGGCCGATTTGACCGACCCGCTGCGCGCGCCGCCGGCTTCGGTGATGCCCAGATGCAGCGGCTGATCGATGCGCGACGCCAGCAAGCGGTAGGATTGCACCGCCAGGAACACGTCCGACGCCTTGACGCTGACCTTGAACTGGTCGAAGTTGAGACGATCGAGGATGTCCACGTGGCGCATGGCGGATTCCAACAGCGCTTCCGGCGTAGGTTCGCCGTACTTTTCCTGCAGGTCTTTCTCCAGCGAGCCGCCGTTGACGCCGATGCGAATCGGGATGTTCTTGTCGCGGGCGCAGTCCACCACCGAGCGAATGCGCGATTCGTTGCCGATGTTGCCCGGGTTGATGCGCAGGCAGTCTACGCCATATTCGGCAACCTGCAGCGCGATGCGATAATCGAAGTGGATATCGGCGACCAGCGGCACGTTGACCTGCTGCTTGATCAGTTTGAACGCCTCGGCGGCGTCCATGGTAGGAACCGAAACGCGGACGATGTCGACGCCCACGCGCTCCAGCGCTTTGATCTGATTAACCGTTGCTTCAACATCGGTGGTACGGGTGTTGGTCATCGACTGCACGGCAATCGGCGCGCCATCACCAATAGGCACCTTGCCGACGTAAATGCGTGTAGATTTTCGACGGTTGATGGGCGCTTGGTTATGCATTACTTACTCTCCATTGCTGCTCTGACATCACGACCAGCCGCGCGATTACTGCGCGGCGACGGTCAGGCGAGCAACACGGTTTGACTTAACGAACCGGCTTAAATCAACCGGTTTACCCTGATACTGGATCTGAACTGCCGCCGGCGCGCCGATGGTCAGTTTATACGGCGCAGTGCCGGTCAGGTTCAGCTTGCCACCTTGCTTCTGGGTGCCGCTGAACAGCGTTTTACCGCTCGCGTCGGTCACCTGCAGCCAGCAGTCGGCGGAGAAATCCATCACCAGCGCGTTCGGATCGGCCGCCGGCGCAGCCACGCCCGCATCGGCGGTCGGCAACGGCGCTTGTGCCGCCGGCGCGGTTTCCGGCAGGGTTGTCTGGCTTGGCGACACCACGGCAGGCTGCTGCTGGGCCGCGCTCGGCGCCTGGGCGGTCGCCGCAGGCGTCTGAGCCGCTGCGCCGGTATCAGCCGGCGTAGCGCTGTTGTCGACCAACGGCACGTTGGTGCCGGCGTCGGCATTGCCGTCGGTCAGCGGCACGGACTGCCCTTCGTTATTCTGTGAAAGCTGCGCCGAGGATTGATCGGCCATGGTGGCGATCTCTTCCTGCTGCGCCTTGTGGTTTTGCCACCACCAAGCGCCGGTCAGGCCGATCACCACGAACACGATAAGCCAGGTGAAGCTCATCAGCCAGCCGTCGCGTTTCTTGCGGCGCTTGCCCAGCGAGAAGCTTTGCATCGGCGCCACTTTCGCCATCTTCAACGGCGCCTGCTTGGCCAGCATCGGCAACAGTTCGTCTTCCGGCAGATGCACCAGCTTGGCGTAGGAACGGATGTAGCCGCGCACGAAGGTGGACGCGAGGTCAGCAGACACGCTGTCTTCCTCGATATCGCGCACGGTGGACATTTTGAGACACAGGCGTTCTGCAACGGTCTGTTGGCTCAGCCCGAGTTGCTCACGGGCCTGACGCAGGCGCTGGCCCGTCGTCATGGATACGGTTTTATCTTGGGAGGCTTCAGTATTCATTAGCTAAGAACTGCTGGTACTGTTTGGATTGTGGAAAACTTCGCGCTAGCTGCTTGCCATAGCGTTGAACGCTATCCTGGCGGCCGGCTGACGCGGCGAAACGAATCTGTAACCATAAGCTGCTGGCGCTGGCCGGCAGAACATGCTGATAAACATCCAATAAAAG
Source organism: Serratia bockelmannii (assembly GCF_051803255.1). NCBI lineage: Bacteria > Pseudomonadati > Pseudomonadota > Gammaproteobacteria > Enterobacterales > Yersiniaceae > Serratia > Serratia bockelmannii. Next base: position 3,927,729 of record NZ_CP196512.1, read on the forward strand.
TTGCGACTGGGCGCGCTTCCCTTCTCCAAATTGCTTTTCGGCCTCCGCCAACAGCGGAGTGCCTTTGTCCGGATCGACTTTTAGCGCGCGGCTCAACAGCGTGCGCGCCTCATCGTTTTGTCCGGCCTTGAGAAAACAGTAACCTGCGTTTTCCAGGCTGTCGGCGACCTGGCCATAATCGGGCACCAGCGCCGCAGCGCTAAACTGCTGTTGCGCCGGTACATACTGCCCTAAACCGCAAAGAAACGCACCGTAATTATTCAATACGGTGCCATTGCCCGGCGCAAGTTTGAGCGCTTGCCGATAACGCTGTTCGGCCTCGGCGCTTTCACCGTTCCGCTGCGCGTAGAGCGCCATGCCCAACTGCGTGCGGTAATCCTGCGGGGCCGCGTCCAGCGCCTTTTCCAGGTTCTGGCGCGCGGCGTCCATGTCGCCTTGCTGCAGGTACTCCAGGCCCAGTTGCAACCGCGTCTGGCCCGCCTCAGAGACTTGTGCTTCCTTTTCCGGCGCTGAACCGGAACACCCGGCCAACAACCCGGCCGCCAGCCACATACCCCACAGTTTCAGCTTCATGCCCGCATTCATTTCCTTATCGGCCGTCAGCTAACGCCCGCCAGCGACATGCTTGCGCATAACAGGCTGTTAGATAACAAAAAATGGTGCTATAGGATTCAGACCGCCCGTACGTTGATAGGTTCCCCGGCCATTTTCTTCTTCAGGGTACGCTTGGTACGGTCGATCACTTCACCCGCCAGTTGCCCGCAGGCGGCGTCGATATCGTCACCACGGGTTTTACGAACAATAGTCGTAAAGCCGTATTCCATCAACACCTTGGAGAAACGATCCACCCGGCTGTTGGAGCTGCGGCCGTAGGGAGCGCCCGGGAACGGGTTCCATGGGATCAGGTTGATCTTGCACGGCGTGTCTTTCAGCACTTCCGCCAGCTGATGCGCATCGTCGGTGCTGTCGTTGATATGATCCAACATCACGTACTCGACGGTCACGCGGCCCTGGTTGGCGTTGGATTTCTCCAGATAGCGACGCACTGCGGACAGGAAGGTCTCGATGTTGTATTTGCGGTTGATCGGCACGATCTCATCGCGGATGGTGTCGTTCGGCGCGTGCAGCGAAATAGCCAGCGCCACGTCGATCATGTCGCCCAGCTTGTCCAGCGCCGGCACCACGCCGGAAGTAGACAGGGTCACGCGGCGTTTGGACAGGCCAAAGCCGAAGTCGTCCAGCATGATTTCCATCGCCGGCACCACGTTGTTCAGGTTGAGCAGCGGCTCGCCCATGCCCATCATCACCACGTTGGTGATCGGACGTTGGCCGGTCACCTTCAGCGCGCCGATGATTTTCGCCGCGCGCCACACCTGGCCAATGATTTCCGACACGCGCAGGTTGCGGTTGAAGCCCTGCTGCGCCGTCGAACAGAATTTGCACTCCAGCGCGCAGCCTACCTGCGAGGAGACGCACAGCGTCGCGCGGTCGGCTTCCGGGATGTACACGGTTTCGACCTGCTGATCGCCGACTTTAATCGCCCACTTGATGGTGCCGTCGGCCGAACGCTGTTCTTCCGCCACTTCCGGCGCGCGGATTTCCGCCACGCGCTGCAGCTTGCCGCGCAGGACTTTGTTGATGTCGGTCATCTGCTCGAAATCGTCGCAGCAGTAGTGGTAAATCCACTTCATCACCTGATCGGCGCGGAACGGCTTCTCGCCCATTTCGGCGAAGAACTCGCGCATTTGCTGGCGGTTCAGATCCAGCAGGTTGATTTTGGCCGCAGCCGGTTGCTCCACGTTAACGGAGGGGGTAGTCAGCGAATTATTTTCAGACACGGTGTGCTCGGACGTGATGGGTTCTAACATAATGATCTCTGGCCTCGTTATTACACGTTATGGCGCTAAAGAATGGACAGTAAGTTGTGCATTTCAGCCCGCATGATTCGGGTGGCGGCACTAAAAACACGCCCCTGACAAGTCGTCTTATCAGGGGCGCGGCATTGTACAAATTTTAGTAGCGGGTGGCTACGGCTGAAAGGCATTCAGGGCATTTTTATTGTTTCAGCCGGTGAATGCCTGGCTATCAGCTCAGAAATGCACGATTAACGTGCGCAGATTTCGCTTTCGTTGAAGAAGTAAGCGATTTCGCGCTGTGCGGATTCAACGGAGTCGGAACCGTGAACGGCGTTAGCGGTGAAGCTGTCCGCGTAGTCGGCGCGCAGGGTGCCGGCCAGTGCGTTGTCCGGGTTGGTTGCGCCCATGATGTCGCGGTTGCGCTGCACGGCGTTTTCAGATTCCAGAACCTGCACCATGATCGGGCCGGAGGTCATGAACTCAACCAGACCGTCGAAGAATGGGCGGCCTTTGTGCTCAGCGTAGAAGCCTTCAGCTTGTTCGCGAGTCAGACGCAGCATTTTAGCGGCGATGATTTTGAAACCGGCGCGCTCGAAACGCGCGTAGATAGCGCCGATGTCGTTGTTGGCTACTGCGTTTGGTTTAACGATGGAAAAGGTACGTTCTACGGTCATGATGGCCTCTGTATGACTTCCAAAACAGGCCGGTCTGCAATGTTGCCGGCCTTCTCAAGTGGCGCAGATTATATGTGCGCCGTTAACGCTTGCCTACGGGAAAATCAACATTTCATTAAAAAAATATGATCTTCATGGGTCATTTTAACCACGCGGCGGCGCTACTGGGTCTTGTCGGTAGACGGGATCAAATTGCGCAGCCAGCTGCCCCAGCGGCGCTGGTAAAACGGCTGCGTATGGGCGATCAGATAGTGGCTGATGCCGCGCTCGTTCTCCGACACCAGGCAGAAATCCACCGGTTCGTCGTTCGGCGCCGTTTCGCTGGCGACGCTGCCGGCCTCGTTGATCAACGCCTCGATCTCCGCCGGCTCGGCGTCCACTTCCAGCCCGACCAGCAGATTCGGCTTCTCGTCCGCCGCCTGGTCGTGCATCAGCGCCAGAAACGCGCGGCGCACCGGTTTGCGCTGGCTGAACAGCGTGGTCAACGCATCCACCATCGCCGACGGATATTCCTCGGGCTGCCCCAGCAGGATCTGGGTCTCTTTATCGACGTAATGCTCCACCGGTTTGACGACGCCGCCGGTCGCCAGCAGCATCGCCACCTCTTCCGGATAGAACTCTTTGCCGTACTCCGCCTTCGGGTTGAGGAACAGATCCGCGCCCTGGGTGATTTCGAACAGCACCCGCGCCGGCATGGCGATGAACGGCTGTTCGTCCTCAACGGCCTTCTGCAGTGCTTCCAGCGAGGTGAAGAACGGAATGATGCTGCCGCCGTCCTGCTTTTCCCAATGCTGGATATTGACCGGCGTATCCGCGTTCAGCGTGATGTCGCCGTCCTGCTGCACCTGTTCGCTGTCGCCGAGGAGCAGCACCGTGGCCTCGAGCAGTTCACGGAAGAACGCCGGGCGGTGGGCCGGCTCCGTCACCGCCAGCTTCAGCAGGCGTTCAAGTTCGTTCTCGCTCGGGGCGGCATCGTGATGATGGGAACTCATGGCAAACTCCAGGATCAAATAGCGAGGCCCAGCATGCTGGGCCCCGAAGATAATGCGCATTCTAGCGCCCGACGCGGCGGGCGTTCAATTATTTGGCTTTGCTCAGCAGCAGGTTGGCCAGGGTACGCACGCCCAAACCGGTCGCGCCGGCCGACCACTGATCCACCGCGCCTTTGCGGTAGGTGGCGGAGCAGTCGATGTGCAGCCAGCCCTGTTGGTAATTCTTGACGAAGTGCGACAGGAAGGCCGCCGCGGTGCTGGCGCCGGCGGTGTAGGCCGGGCCGGCTACGTTGTTCAGCTCGGCGAAGTTGGACGGCAGCTGGCTACGGTGGAACTCGGCCAGCGGCAGACGCCAGAACGGCTCTTGCTCGGCGGCGGCGCTGCTCAACAATTCCTGCGCCAGCGCATCGTCGAAGCTGAACAGGGCGTGGTAGTCGTTGCCCACTGCGGTTTTGGCCGCGCCGGTCAGGGTGGCGCAGTCGATAATCAGCTGCGGATTCTGCTCAGAAGCGTCGATCAGGCCGTCGGCCAGCACCAGGCGCCCTTCCGCATCGGTGTTCATCACCTCAACGGTTTTGCCGTTGCGGTAGCGAATGATGTCACCCAGTTTGAAGGCGTTGCCGCTGATCATGTTGTCGGCGCAGCACAGGTACAGCTTCACGCGCTGCTTCAGGCCGCGCGCCGCCGCCAGCGCCAGGGCGCCGGTGATGGTGGCCGCACCGCCCATGTCAGCCTTCATCGAATCCATAAAGGCGCTCTGTTTCAGGCTATAACCGCCGGTATCGAAGGTGATGCCCTTGCCGACCAGGCAAGCGAACACCGGCGCGTCCGGGTTACCGGTCGGGTTGAAGTCCAGCGCCAGCAGCACCGGCGGGCGTTCGGAACCGCGGCCGACGGTGTGGATGCCAGCATAGTTCTGCTCGCGCAGATCTTCGCCCTTGGTGATACGGTAGCTGACGGCATCGCAGCCGACGTCGCACATCAAATCGACAGCGCGGGTCGCCAGTTGCTCCGGCCCCAGCTCTTCCGCCGGCATGTTGATGGTGTCACGCACCCAGTCAACGATCTTCAGGCGCTTATCCAGCTCCTGACGCGCGGCTTCCGGCAGTTCAGCCCATTCGACGTTGCGCTGCCCTTTCGGCCCGCGATAGCCTTGCCAGAACGCCCAGCTGTTTTCCAAATCCCAACCGTCGCCGGCCAGCTTGACGTTTTTGATGCCCTGGCCATCAATTTTGCGGCCCGCGCGCTGGATCGCGCCCAGCTTGTCGGCCCCGGTCAGGTGGATGGTCATCCCTTCGCCGTTGGTGCTCAGCAGCGCTTTCTCGCCCCAGCGGGCGTCGGCAGGTTGTTGCGACAGCGTGACCTGCATGAATTCTGTTGTCATAGCCTTCTTACTCCGGATTATTCTTTTATTAATCTTGTCGGATACAAAATAAACGGGCCGCCCATGGCAGCCCGTTACGCTATTTACTCCGCTTCATCTAACCAGACCAGCAGGATCGCTTCCAGTATTTTTTCGTTGGAAGCCTGCGGATCGTCGTCGAACTCTTCGAGATCGCAGATCCACTGATGCATGTCGGTAAAACGCACGGTTTTCGGATCGGTGTCCGGGTATTGGTCGTACAGGGCTTCGCCGATTTCACGGCTGTCGGTCCACTTCAGTCCCATTATGATCTCCGGGTTGACGCTGCGGCTAACAATTAATGCTCACGCGCGTGGTTGACGGTGTAGCGCGGCATTTCGACCACCAGATCTTCGTCGGCGACCAGCGCCTGGCAGCTCAGACGGCTTTCCGGCTCCAGCCCCCAGGCTTTGTCCAGCATGTCGTCTTCCAGCTCGCTGCTCTCTTCCAGCGAATCGAAGCCTTCGCGCACGATGCAGTGGCAGGTGGTGCAGGCGCAGGATTTCTCGCAGGCGTGCTCGATTTCAATGCCGTTGCGCAGCGCAACGTTGAGGATCGACTCCCCTTTTTCGGCTTCCAGAACCGCCCCTTCCGGGCAAAGGTCTTGATGGGGCAGGAAAACAATTTTAGGCATGGTTAAACCTCATCCACAGAATGGCCAGCCAGCGCGCGGCGAATGGAGGCGTCCATGCGGCGCGCGGCAAAATCTTGCGTTTGTGCATCTAATGTTTTGATGGCGTCTTCGATAGCGGCGGGATCTTCACCCTGCGCCGCCTGCTGCAACGCCTGGGTCGCGGCGGCGATCGCCTGGCTTTCCGCCTCGCTCAGCAGCGCGGCGTCGGTGGCCAGCGCACCCTGCAGGCTTTCCAGCACCCGCGCGGCTTCCACGCGTTGCTCCGCCAGCTTGCGCGCGCCCACGTCGCTTTGCGCGTTGGCCATCGAATCCTTGATCATGCCGGCGATTTCGCTGTCCGACAGACCGTATGACGGCTTGACCTGGATCGAGGCTTCAACGCCGGTGGATTTCTCCATCGCGGTGACGCTCAGCAGACCATCGGCATCCACCTGGAAGGTGACGCGAATGTGCGCGCCACCGGCAGGCAGCGGCGGCAGGCCGCGCAGCGTGAAGCGCGCCAGCGAACGGCAATCCTGCACCAGCTCGCGCTCGCCCTGCAGCACGTGGATCATCATCGCGCTCTGGCCATCTTTAAAGGTGGTGAACTCCTGCGCGCGCGCCACCGGAATGGTGGTGTTGCGCGGGATCACTTTCTCCACCAGACCGCCCATGGTTTCCAGGCCCAGCGACAGCGGGATCACGTCCAGCAGCAGCATGTCGCTGTCCGGCTTGTTGCCCACCAGGATGTCGGCCTGGATCGCGGCGCCGATGGCGACCACTTTATCCGGATCGATCGACGTCAGCGGCGTGCGGCCGAAGAAGGCCCCCACCTGCTCACGCACCAGCGGCACGCGGGTGGAACCGCCGACCATCACCGCTTCCAGCACCTCGTCGGCGGCGACGCCGGCATCTTTCAGCGCGCGGCGGCAGGCCATCAACGTACGTTTCACCAGCGGAGCGATCAGCGCTTCGAACTGGGCGCGGGTCACCTCGCCCTGCCAGCCGGCTACCTCAACGCACACGCTGTCGGCATCGCTCAACGCGATTTTGGCGGCGATGGCGGCGTCCAGCAGTTGGCGCTGCACACCGTGATCGCTGCGATCGGCCACGCCGGCCTGCTCGCGCAGCCAGTCGGCCAGCAGGTGATCGAAATCGTCGCCGCCCAGCGCGGAATCGCCGCCGGTGGCCAGCACTTCGAACACGCCGCGGCTGAGGCGCAGAATGGAGATATCAAAGGTGCCACCGCCCAGATCGTAAACCGCGATCACCCCTTCCTGGCCGGAATCCAGCCCGTAGGCGATCGCCGCCGCGGTCGGTTCATTCAGCAGGCGCAGGACGTGCAGGCCGGCCAGACGCGCCGCGTCTTTGGTGCCCTGGCGCTGCGCGTCGTCGAAGTAAGCGGGAACGGTGATCACCACGCCATCCAGCTCGCCTTCCAGCGCCGCTTGCGCGCGCGCGGACAGAGCCCGCAGGATATCGGCGGAGACGCCAACCGGGTTAACCGGGCCGGCGGCGGTGACGATCAGCGGCAGGCCGTTGTCGCTGGCCTGAAATTGATACGGCAGGTTCGGGTAACGTTGCTGCACGTCCGCCAACGAACGGCCCATCATGCGTTTGATGGAGCTGACGGTATTGGCCGGATCCTGCGCCGCCTGTTGGCGCGCATCCCAGCCGACGCGCTGCGCGTCCGCCTGATAATGCACCACCGAAGGCAGCAAATGGCGTCCCTGATCGTCGGCCAGCGTTTCCGCTTGCCCGCTGCGCACCGTGGCGACCAGCGAGTTGGTGGTGCCTAAGTCGATGCCGGCGGCCAGGCGTCGCTGGTGCGGCGCGGCGCTGAGGCCAGGCTCACTAATTTGTAATAAGGCCATGTTGAAGCTTCCACAATCAGAATCAGAAGGTGTTACTCAAAACCCAGCAGTTTTTCTTCGAGTTGTTCAACCTGTTGCTGGAGTTTGTCCAAAAAGCGCAGCTTGCGCACGGTGTCGGCGGCATCCGCCCACTGTTCACTGTCCAACTGCTGCAGCATCAGCGCGCTGCGCTGCTTGATGGAGGTGGCCAGCCGCGCGCCGAAATCGGCCAGCAGGCTTTCCGCCTCCGGCTTGCGCTCAATGGCGTCGAGCTCTTCGCGCAGCTCCAGCTGTTCCATCAGAAAGGCGGTGTCGCGCATCGTATGCTGTTCGTTGCCCAGATCGAAGCCGTGCAAAGATAGCATATACTCCGCGCGTTTTAACGGGTGCTTCAGCGCCTGGTAGGCTTCGTTGATGGTCGCCGCCTGCTGCAACGCCATCAGGCGTTCGCGCTCCGGCTGGTTGGCGAAACGATCGGGGTGAAATTGGCGCTGCAGATCCTGGAAGCGGGACGCAAGCAGGCTGCCGTCCACGGTGTAGCGAACGGGCAGCCCGAATAAAGTAAAGTAATCCATAGCGTGCTCTGGGCGTTAGCGGATGAAGTTCCCCCGCCGAAACGGGGGAGCACGATGGACTGTCAGACGTTGAAACTCTCGCCGCAGCCGCACTCGCTTGAGACGTTCGGGTTGTTGAACTTGAAGCCTTCGTTCAGGCCTTCCTTAACGAAATCAAGCTCGGTACCGTCAAGGTAGACCAGGCTCTTGCCGTCGATGATCACCTTGATGCCTTTGTCTTCAAACACGATGTCGTCATCGTTGGCTTCGTCAACAAATTCCAGCACATAGGCCATCCCGGAGCAGCCGGAAGTTCGCACTCCCAGACGCAGGCCGAGACCCTTGCCGCGGTTCGTCAAAAACGCCTGAACACGCTGCGCAGCGCTGTCGCTCATGGTAATAGACATCACAACCTCACACTTCACATCAAAGCCCGGCGCGGCCGGGCCGATTCAGACAAATTACTTGGCGCTATGCTTGCTCTTATAGTCGGCAATCGCTGCTTTGATGGCGTCTTCAGCCAGGATCGAGCAGTGAATTTTGACCGGCGGCAATTCCAGCTCTTCGGCGATCTGGGTGTTTTTGATCGCTTCAGCCTGATCGAGCGACTTGCCTTTCATCCATTCGGTCACCAGCGAGCTGGAGGCGATGGCGGAACCGCAGCCGTAAGTTTTAAAGCGCGCGTCTTCGATGATGCCTTCATCGTTAACCTTGATTTGCAGCTTCATCACGTCGCCGCAAGCCGGTGCCCCTACCATGCCGCTGCCGACGGTAGGATCTTCGTTGTCGAAAGAACCCACGTTACGCGGGTTTTCATAATGATCGATTACTTTTTCGCTGTAAGCCATGACCTTGCTCCTGAAACCTGAGAATTAATGATGCGCCCATTCGATGCTGTTGATGTCCACGCCCTGCTTGAACATCTCCCACAGTGGGGACAGATCGCGCAGACGGCCGATGGATTTACGCACCAGTTGAATGGTGTAGTCGATCTCTTCTTCCGTGGTGAAACGCCCCAGGGAGAAACGGATCGAGCTGTGCGCCAATTCATCACTCATGCCCAGCGCGCGCAGCACGTAGGACGGCTCGAGGCTGGCGGAGGTACAGGCTGAACCGGAAGAAACGGCCAGGTCTTTCAGCGCCATGATCAGCGACTCGCCTTCAACGTAGTTGAAGCTGACGTTCAGGATGTTCGGTGCGCCGTGCTCCAGATCGCCGTTCAGATACACTTCTTCCATATCTTTCACGCCGTTCCACAGACGATCGCGCAGGGTGCGCAGACGCGACATCTCTTCGGTCATCTCTTCTTTGGCGATGCGATAAGCTTCGCCCATGCCGACGATCTGGTGGACAGGCAGGGTGCCGGAACGCATGCCGCGCTCGTGACCGCCGCCGTGCACCTGCGCTTCGATGCGGATGCGCGGCTTGCGACGCACGTACAGCGCGCCGATGCCTTTCGGGCCATAGATTTTGTGGCCGGAGAACGACATCAGGTCGACTTTCAGCTTGCTCAGATCGATAGGCAGTTTGCCCACGCTCTGGGTGGCGTCAACGTGGTAGATAATACCGCGCGCACGGCACATTTCGCCGATCGCTTCGATGTCCTGCACCACGCCGATTTCGTTGTTGACGTGCATGATGGAGACCAGGATGGTGTCATCGCGCAGCGCCGCTTCGAGCTCCTGCAGGCTGATGATACCGTTGCTCTGTGGCGCCAGGTAGGTGACTTCAAACCCTTCGCGCTCCAGCTGACGGCAGGTGTCCAGCACGGCTTTGTGTTCGGTTTTGCTGGTGATGATGTGCTTGCCTTTTTTCTGGTAGAAATTGGCAGCGCCTTTAATCGCCAGGTTGTCGGATTCGGTCGCCCCGGAGGTGAAGACGATTTCGCGTGGGTCGGCGCCCACCAGTTCGGCGATTTGGTTACGGGCGATGTCTACCGCCTCTTCCGCCTGCCAACCGAAACGGTGGGAACGGGAAGCCGGGTTGCCGAAAGTGCCGTCCAGGGTCAAAAACTGCATCATCTTCTCAGCAACGCGCGGGTCAACCGGCGTCGTTGCTGAGTAATCCAGATAAATCGGTAATTTCATTGCTCTTGTGCTCCGTACATCACTTCCAAAAACTAAAATAATTTCGCCAGCTGCTTATGCGCGCAGATTAACGTTGATAGTTTCTTGCGGACGACCGTTGGCCGTGCGGCGCGTATCGTTGTTTTGACGATCCGCCACCACCAGCACTTCCTGGTTATTGACCAGTTCTGCCAGCGTAATGTTGTTCAGGAACCCGCTGATGCGCTCGCTCAGATCGCGCCACAGGGCGTGGGTCAAGCAGCGATCGCCGCCCTGACAGCCTTCTTTGCCCTGGCAACGGGTTGCATCTACCGATTCATCGACGGCAGTGATGACAGCGCCAACGGCGATCTCACCCGCGTCTTTACCCAGCAGATAACCACCGCCCGGACCGCGCACGCTGGCCACCAGGCCATTCTTGCGCAGACGGGAGAATAATTGTTCCAGATAAGAGAGCGAAATACCCTGGCGTTCGGAAATGTCCGCCAGTGGCACCGGCCCTTCCTGGGAATGCAGCGCTACGTCAAGCATAGCGGTTACGGCATAACGGCCTTTGGATGTCAGTCTCATAGCTCAATGGTTACCTGTTGGTCAAATATGGCCGAAAGTCTGACATTCCTGAGTAAAACAGTCAACTATTTAACCTAGTAATTAACTCAAGTATTAGCACGTTTTGAACTTAGCAAGAACAAAGGTATATAAAATACATGTTATAACCTTTGGATAACTAATACTATTGTCACCCACCGTTATGCCACATCAATTAATTACCTTGATGTTTATCCTGTTTCTCGATCGACGTCAGCATGCCGCGCAGGATATTCAGCTCCTGCCCTTCTGGGCGCGCGCGGGTGAACAGCCGGCGCAGGCGGCTCATCACCTGGCCCGGATGGGACGGGCGAATAAAGCCGGTGCGCTGCAGCGTCTGCTCCAGGTGCTGATAGAAACGCTCGAGGTCATCCACCAGCGGATACGGCGTCTCTTCCAGCTGCGGCGCGCCCGCCTGTTGGCGATCGAGGTAAGCCACGCGCACTTCATACGCCAGGATCTGCACCGCCATCGCCAGGTTCAGCGAGCTGTAGTCCGGGTTGGCCGGAATGGCGACGTGGTAGTGGCACTTCTGCAATTCATCGTTGGTCAGCCCGACGCGTTCGCGGCCGAACACCAGCGCCACCGGCGCGTGCTCGCCCTCGTGCACCGCGCGCACGCCGCATTCACGCGGCTCCAGCATCGGCCACGGCAAGGTGCGAGAACGTGCGCTGGTGCCCACCACCAAGCTACAGCCGGCGATGGCGTCATCGAGGGTATCGACGATGGTGGCGTTGCCGATCACGTCGCTGGCGCCGGCAGCCAGGGCGATGGCCTGAGAATCGGGTTTGATCAGCGGATTAACCAGATAAAGGTTGGTTAACCCCATGGTTTTCATGGCTCTGGCGGTCGAGCCCATGTTGCCGGTATGTGAAGTCTCTACCAGAACAATGCGGATATTGTGCAGCATACAAACTCTGAGCGTGGCGGAAAATCGCAGCATCTTAACACAGCCGTAGGCAATTTGCCGAACAGCTGCTATACTTCGCGCCGTTTCCTGTTCTTTAACATCCTAGTTGGAAGATACCCATGCATCCGATGCTGACTATCGCCGTGCGCGCTGCGCGCAAGGCCGGTAACCTGATTGCCAAAAACTACGAAACCCCGGACGCTGTAGAAGCGAGCCAGAAAGGGACCAATGACTTCGTCACCAACGTCGATCGCGATGCAGAGCATCTGATCATCGATGTCATCCGCAAGTCTTATCCGCAACACAGTATCGTGAGCGAAGAACGCGGTGAGCTGATCGGCGAAGATCGCGATGTGCAATGGGTGATCGATCCACTGGATGGCACTGCAAACTTCATCAAACGTTTCCCTCATTTCTCCGTTTCCATCGCCGTACGCATCAAAGGCCGTACTGAAGTGGCCGTGGTTTACGATCCGATGCGCAACGAACTGTTCACCGCCACGCGCGGCCAGGGCGCTCAGCTCAACGGCTACCGCCTGCGCGGTACCAACGCCAAAGATCTGGATGGCACCATCCTGGCGACCGGCTTCCCGTTCAAAGTCAAACAGCACGCAACGCCTTACATCAACATCGTCGGCAAGCTGTTCACCCAGTGCGCAGACTTCCGTCGCACCGGTTCCGCCGCGCTGGATCTGGCCTATGTGGCCGCCGGCCGCGTAGACGGTTTCTTCGAGATCGGCCTGAAGCCGTGGGACTTCGCCGCGGGCGAGCTGCTGGTGCGTGAGGCCGGCGGCCTGGTGACCGACTTCGTCGGCGGCCACAACCACTTCAGCTCAGGTAACCTGGTCGCAGGTAACCCACGCGTGGTGAAAGCCATGCTGGCCACCATGCGTGAAGAACTGAGCGAAGCGCTGAAGCGTTAATCGCCAGAAGCGAATCGAAAAAAAGCGCTGCCGATGCAGCGCTTTTTTTATGCCCGTTAGCGGGAGAAGGGGCGGATGCCGCCGCCGAATTCCGGCTGCGCGCTGACGTACAGCAACAGCCCGGCGGCCAACAGGATCAGACCGCCGGCCAGCGCCAGCGAGCCCCAGGCCACCGCGCTCCAGGCGGCGGGCGCGCGCGAACGGCTGAGGCGCACCGCCAGCCGGCGGCTATAATGCACCAGCAGCGCCAGCATGGAGATGGTCAACGAGGTGCCGAACGCCATCGCCAGCGCGGAGATCACTCCCCAGCCGAACACGCCGATCACCTTGGAGAACAGCAGCACTAAAATCGCCCCCGAACAGGGACGCATGCCCATCGCCAGCACGATGGCGGCCTGAGTGCGCCAGTCGCTTCCCGCCTGCAGCTCGCTGTCGCTCGGCAGATGCCGGTGGCCGCAGCCGCAATTGGCGCTGTGCACATGATCCGCCGCCAATGGCGTCAGGCTGTTGATGCGCAGCGCCGGCGCCGGGCGCATCGCCTTGATCGCCGCAAACAGGCGTTTCAGCGCGCGCCAACTCAGCAGCACGCCAAGCAGCATCACCAGAATAAAGCTGCCCTTCTCCAGCCAGAAACTGCTTTGGTGCAGCTGGCGCGAAGAGAGCTGTAACACCACCAGCATCAGCGTGACCAGCGCGATCGCCACCCCGCCCTGCACCAGCGAAGCCGCGAAGGTCAGCTTCAGGCTGCTTTTCAGCCGCGCCGGATGGGTGGCCAGGTAGGTGGCGATCACCACTTTGCCGTGGCCGGGGCCGAGCGCATGCAAGACGCCATAGCCGAGGCTGAACAGCATCAGCGCCAGCCCGGCCTGCTGCGGCGCGGCCTTCACCTGCTGCAACAGCCCCGACATCTGCTGGTGCAGCGCTTTTTGCCACACCACGCTCTGCATCAGCAGCTGCGGCCAATAGTGCCACGCCAGCAGCGCGGCGGCAGCCAGCACCAGTGTGAACGGCAGCAGCGGCCACAGGCCGAAGGCCCAGTGACGCCGGCTCGTCGTCGGTTGCGAGAGATTTAACGACATTGCAGCGTCACCCGCTGGGCGAACTGTTGCCCCAGCGCCAGGTCTTCGCCGGGCGAGTCGTTCTTGTCGAGCGACAGCGCATAGGCCTGCAGCGACGCATTCGGCTGCGGCGTCATCAGCTTGTAGCTGCACTGCTGCGCCATCTCCGGCGGCAGATGCAGTGCATTTTGGTCTTTATAGGTCATATCCACGAAATAAGTCGGATCGTAAGTAGAAAGTTCGAACGGCTTGCCCGCCAGCGGCTGCGGTTCGGCCAACGGCAGCACGAACTCCAGCACCGCCTGATTGCCCTGGCGCGACAGGTGATATTCGCTGGGCAAGTTCAGATATTTCACCGGCTTGCCGTCGCGGTAAAGATCGGTGAAATAGTGCTGCCCCAGCACGTTGGCCATCACTTCCGCCGCCAGCTTTTTCCACACTTCCGAATCGCTCTTGGCGTTTTTCGCATCGTAAAGCAGATCCGCTGAGGTGATTTCATCCATCACCCACACCATTTTCAGGCCGACCAGCCGCTGGTCTTTGGCGACGAAGGTGGTATTCATGTCGATAAAGCTGTGCGGATGCGCGATCGCACCGGCGCTGAACACGGCGCCAAAGGCAGCCAAAAGACGACGTAACTTCATCATTATCCTGCCTTACCTGTATTTGTTATAACGTAACACAAATAACTGCCGAACGGCCCGCCTCTCCCGGCGATATTTGTGACGAAAGTTGTAAGCCGAAGTAAAAGCCGCGCGGTAACCCTGCCGGCACAAAGCCTTTTGCTATGCTTAGGCATAATCTCAACCTTTTATGCCGGAAGGTGATAATGAGCCTGGACACCTCTCCCGTGCCCGCGCTCTCCGGACAACAACGGCGCTGCCATCTGCTGCTGATGCTGTACACGCCGGAGCCCGAGTTACAGCTGGAGACCCTAAGCCGAATCAACGGCGTCGCCCCCCCGATAACCCGGCAAGATATAGCCGAGGTGGCCAGTGAAATCCAGCGTTTCCATCACCTGGAGATCGCCGTCGATCCCGACCATGGCTACCAACTGCGGGGCAGCGCGCTCAACCAACGCCTGTGTCTGATCCATTGGCTGCGACGGGCCCTGCGCTGCAGCCCGCGGTTCGTCGAAGACGATTTCGCCCCGCGCCTGCGGCACGCGCTGGCGGCCGATGCCGCCCCAGCGTCTGCGCTGGCTCAAGCGATCGACGCCTGCGAGCCACTGCTCAGCCGCCACTTTGACGCGCGCGACCGCCAATTCCTGCAGCATTACCTGCTCTACTGCGCCTGGCAAAATCGCCTGCAGCGCCATCCGCATTTCGACGCCGTTCAACGCGACTGGCTGCGGCAAAAGCCGGAGCAGCAGGCCGCCGCTTGGCTGCATCAGGCCTGCAACCGACTGTTTAACCAGCCGCCGCAGGCAGACGAGCGCGATTTTTTGGCGCTGACCTTCACCATGTTGAAAAATCACAGCTACCACAGCAATGACTCGGCGCAAGAGCAGAGATTGATGGCGGCGATCGACAGCATGGTCGAGCGTTTCCAGCAACTCTCCGGCATGGCCTTCAGCAGCAAGACGGAGCTGGTCAGCCAGCTGTTCGCCCACCTGGCGCCAGCGCTGGAGCGCTGCCGTTTCGCCATCGGCATCGACAATATGCTGCTGGAAGAAGTGGTGCGCAAATACCCGCGGCTAATGCGTACCACGCAGGAAGCGCTGATACCGCTGGAACAGGAATACGGCGTGCATTTTTCCAACGAGGAGGCGGGCCTGGTGGCCATCAGCTTCGGCGCCTGGCTGATGCAGGACAACGCACTGCAGGAGAAACAGGTGCTGCTGCTGACGCTGGATAACCCGCAGTTGGAAGAGGAAGTGGAATACCAGATCCGCGAGCTCACGCTGCTGCCGCTGAACATCAAGTATCTGCCGTTGAGCGACTATCTGCGCGGCGGAGCGCCGCAGGGCGTCATGCTGGTGATCACCCCTTATGCGGCGGTGCACAGCGATCCGCACCCGCCGTTGATCTATACCGAACTGCCGCTGGAAACCCGGCAGCGCCAGGCCATCCGCGCGCTGCTGGAAGCGCCTTAATCAGCGGCTGACGCTGACCGCCGGCGGCCGGATGAACAAGGCCGGCACCGCGACCGCCGCCATCACCCAGAAAACCCCGCCCTGCCAATGTTCGAACAGGAACCCGGCAATGACCGTCATGACGGCAATACCGCCGCCCATCGCCAGCGCCGAATACACCGCCTGCAGCCGGATCACCTCTTGCCCCTGGCGCGCGGCGATAAAGCGCATCGCCGCCAGATGGCAGACGGTGAAGGTGCCGCAATGCAGGATCTGGATCAGCAGCAGCCAGCCCAACTCAGTGCTGTAGGCCATCAGGCTCCAGCGCAACACGCCGCAGCAGGCGGAGAGCAACAGCAGGTTGCGCGCATTCCAGCGGCGGAACAGCACGTTGCTGCTGGCGAAAATAATCACCTCCGCCACCACGCCCAGCGACCACAGATAGCCGATGGTCGAGGCCGAATAGCCCGCCTCCTGCCAGTAAATGGAGCCGAAGCTATAGTAGCCGGCGTGCGCCCCCTGCAGCAGCGTGACGCACAACAGGAAGCGCCAGACCGGCCCTTCTTTCAGCAGTGCCCACAGCGAACGTTCGGTATCGCTGTGGGTGCGCGCTTCGCCCTGCGGCATGACGCTCGGCTTCAGCAACATGCCCAGCAGCATCGCCAGCACGCTGAAGATCAGGCTGTAGAGAATGGCGTTATGGCCCCACACCGCCACAAGCTGCCCTGTCAGCGCCGAGCCGATGACGAACGCCAGCGAGCCCCACAGCCGCACTCGGCCATAGTCCATGCGGATCTGCTTTTGCCAGGTGGCGGCCAGCGCGTCGGTCAGCGGCACCAGCGGCGAGAAGAACAGGTTGAACCCCGCTATCACCAGCATCAGCCAGCCCCAGCCGTTGCCGAAACAGAAGCCAACCGCGAAAGCCAGTGTCAGCAGCGCCAGCAGGCGCAGGGCGGAGACTAAATGAGAGGGATCTTTAACGCGGGGTGCAATCAGTAAACTGCCGAGGAAGCGGGCCACCAAACCGGCGCCGAGCAATATGCCGATGGTTTCCGGCGCGATGCCTTCGCCTTTCAGCCACACGCCCCAGAACGGTAAGAAGATGCCATAGGAAAAGAAGTAGGTGAAATAGCTGAGCGCGAGCCAACGCGTGGATTGCAGAACCATGATCCCTCCGGAGTGAGGGCAATACTTTGACAGAGCTCACACCGCCCCGCAATCTTCATTCCGCTTCAATGCGTTAGAGTGCCAGACAGCTCACAGTTTACCGCGAGCGGCCACAAAAAAACCCGCCGCAGCGGGTTTTATCAGGCAAAAGCGGGATTATGCGTAAACCGGCAGGCGGGCGCAGATATCCAGCACTTTCTTCTTGGTGCGTTCGATGGTGGCTTCATCGTTGATGTTGTCCAGCACATCACAGATCCAACCGGCCAGTTCGCGCACGTCGGCTTCTTTGAAGCCGCGACGGGTGACGGCCGGGGTGCCGATACGCACGCCGGAGGTGACGAACGGGCTCTTCGGATCGTTCGGCACGCTGTTTTTGTTGACGGTGATGTTGGCGCGGCCCAGGGCGGCGTCCGCTTCTTTACCGGTCAGGTTTTTATCGACCAGATCCAGCAGGAACAGGTGGTTATGGGTGCCGCCGGAGACCACTTTGTAGCCGCGCTGCAGGAACACGTCCACCATCGCCTTGGCGTTGACCGCCACTTGCTGCTGGTAAACCTTGAACTCAGGCTCCATCGCTTCTTTCAGCGCCACCGCCTTGCCGGCGATCACGTGCATCAGCGGGCCGCCCTGGCCGCCAGGGAACACGGCGGAGTTCAGCTTCTTGTACAGCTCTTCGTCGCCGCCCTTCGCCAGGATCAGGCCGCCGCGCGGACCCGCCAGGGTTTTGTGGGTGGTGGTAGTGACGATGTGCGCGTGCGGTACCGGGTTCGGATACACGCCGGCGGCGATCAGGCCAGCCACGTGCGCCATGTCGACGAACAGGTAAGCGCCGATGCTGTCGGCGATTTCGCGCATTTTGGCCCAGTCAACCACGCCGGAGTAAGCGGAGAAGCCGCCGATGATCATTTTCGGCTTGTGGGTTTGCGCCTGTTTGGCCAGATCGTCATAGTCGATTTGGCCTTTGTCGTCGATGCCGTAAGGCACCACGTTATACAGTTTGCCGGACAGGTTAACCGGGGAACCGTGGGTCAGGTGGCCGCCGTGCGCCAGGTTCATGCCCAGAATGGTGTCGCCCGGCTGCAGCAGCGCGGTGTACACGGCGAAGTTAGCCTGGGAGCCGGAGTGCGGCTGCACGTTGGCGTAATCGGCGCCGAACAATTCTTTGGCACGATCGATAGCCAGCTGCTCAACGATATCCACGTATTCGCAGCCGCCGTAGTAACGCTTGCCCGGATAGCCTTCAGCGTATTTGTTGGTCAGCTGGGAACCCTGAGCCTGCATCACGCGCGGGCTGGTGTAGTTCTCAGACGCGATCAGCTCGATGTGCTCTTCCTGACGCACCACTTCCTGCTCCATGGCACGCCACAGTTCCGCATCGTAATCGGCAATGTTCATTTCACGCTTTAACATCCGGCATCTCCTGACTTAAATCAGCTAACTAAAAAATCACCAAATAACTACCCGTTTGGGTTCTGGGCCACAGTGTAAACCGTTTCGCCCCACCGAAGATAGGTCTTGACAGAGGTTTTTACGCAAACGATTGGCATGAGGTGGCGCAAGGCTTTGATCCGCTAAATGCCGCCGTTTATCAACGGACATTTCCTCATGCGAACAATGCGCTTTTTTCATGTTCTGTGAGCGCGATCGACGCCCGAAGAACACCGCAACGAAAACAAGGGTATTTACAAGCGACGCGGAACCCAATAAGATGCATTTAAAATACATCATTACAATTATCGTCAAGATCCTAACCTAAGGAGC
The DNA here is from genome assembly GCF_051803255.1 of Serratia bockelmannii. Lineage (NCBI taxonomy): Bacteria > Pseudomonadati > Pseudomonadota > Gammaproteobacteria > Enterobacterales > Yersiniaceae > Serratia > Serratia bockelmannii. Next base: position 3,946,220 of record NZ_CP196512.1, read on the forward strand.
GCTTCCATGCTGGATAGCCAAACCATCGCCACCGTGAAATCCACCATTCCCCTGCTGGCTGCGACCGGGCCGAAGCTGACCGCCCACTTTTACGATCGCATGTTCGCGCATAACCCGGAATTGAAAGATATTTTCAACATGAGCAACCAGCGCAACGGCGATCAGCGTCAAGCGCTGTTCGACGCCATCTGCGCCTACGCCGCCAACATCGAGAACCTGGCGGCGCTGCTGCCGGCGGTGGAGCGCATCGCGCAGAAGCACACCAGCTTCAATATCCAGCCGGAGCAGTACCAAATCGTCGGCGGTCACCTGCTGGCGACGCTGGACGAAATGTTCAGCCCGGGCCAGGAAGTCTTGGACGCCTGGGGCAAAGCCTACGGCGTGCTGGCCAACGTATTTATCCAGCGTGAAGAGCAGATTTATCAGCAGAGCGAAACCGACAACGGCGGCTGGCGCGATCTGCGCGCATTCCGCATCCTGAAGAAACAGCCGCAGAGCGACGTGATCTGCAGCTTCGTGCTGGCGCCGGTGGACGGCGGCCGGGTGGCGGACTTCAAACCGGGGCAATACCTGGCGGTCTACATCAAGCACGACAGCCTGGAGCATCAGGAAATTCGCCAGTACTCGCTGACCACCTCACCGAACGGCGAGTTCTACCGCATCGCGGTGAAGCGCGAAGATCAGGGGAAAGTGTCCAACTACCTGCACCAGCAGGCGCAGGAAGGCGACGTGATCGACATCGCCCCGCCGCACGGCGACTTCTTCCTCGACGTGGCGCCGACCACGCCGGTGGCGCTGATCTCCGCCGGCGTCGGCCAAACTCCGATGCTCGGCATGCTCAACACCCTGCACGACAGCCAACATCAGGCGCAGGTCCACTGGCTGCACGCGGCGGAAAACGGCAGCGTACACGCCTTTGCCGATGAGGTAGCGGATATTGCCGGCCGTATGCCAAATCTGAGCCGCCATGTGTGGTACCGCGAGCCGGGTGCCGATGACGTGGAAGGCCGCGACTACCACAGCCGCGGATTGATGGATTTGAGCGCGCTGCAAGGCAGCCTGGCCGATCCGCAGATGCACTATTACTTCTGCGGCCCGGTGGCCTTCATGCAGTTCGTGGGCAAACAGCTGCTGGAGATGGGGGTAGAGGCCGAACGCATCCACTACGAATGCTTCGGCCCGCATAAGGTGCTGTAATGCTTGCGGAGCGCGGCCGTCAGACCGCGCTCCCTCTTCATTTCGCCTGCAGTTGGCGCGCGTCCTGGACCTGCTGCACCGTCACCGGCGCCGCCTGGTTGCCCCAGCTTCCCCGCAGATAGCTCATCAGATCCGCCGCCTGCCGATCGTTCAACGCCCAGCCGTAAGCCGGCATGTCGAACGCCATCGCCTGCTGCGTGATCGGCGTATGCGCCCCCTCCAGCACCACCCGCAGCGCGGTCAGCGGATTGTCCGCCGTTACCGTGGCATTGCCTGCCAGCGCCGGAATGGCGAAGTCGGTACCCTCCCCCTTATTGCCGTGGCAGGTCGAGCAGTACATTGCATAGGTCGCCTTGCCACCCGGGTTATCCGCCTGCGTGGCTGGCGCAGCGGCTTTGGCGGCAGTTTCCGGCGCCAGGCTGCGCAGGTACACCGCGATGGCGTTCAGATCGCCGTCGCTGAGATACTGCGTACTGTGGGTTACCACCTCGCTCATCGGCCCGGCGACCGCCGCATGGCGGCTGCGCCCGGTTTTCAGCAGCGCCGTCACCTCTTCCGGCGGCAGGCCGCGCAGATTGGAGGCGTACCAGCCGTCCAGCTCGGCGCCGCTCAGGAATACCGGCGCCTTACCGTCCAGGCCCTTCTCCTGCATCGCCCAGCCGCGCGGCGTGTGGCAGCTGCCGCAATGGCCCGCGCCCTGCACCAGATAGGCGCCGCGGTTCCACTCGGCGCTTTGCTGCGGATCTGCCTGATACGGCTGGTCGTCGTGGAACAGCGAGTTCCACACCGCCAGCGGCCAGCGCATCGACAGCGGCCAGCTGATATCGCTGTCGCGGTTGGCGACGTTCTGCGCCGGCACCTCTTTCATCAGATAGTCATACAGCGCGCGCATGTCTTCCGCGCTCATTTTGGCGTACGAGGTGTACGGCATCGCCGGATAAAGCCGGTGACCGTCTTTGGCGATCCCCTGCCGCATGGCGCGATCGAACTCTTCGAATGAGTAAGCGCCGATGCCGTGCAGCTTGTCCGGCGTGATGTTGGTGGCGTAGATAGCCCCGAGCGGCGTCGGGAACTTCATGCCGCCCGCCAATTCTGCGCCGCCCGGCGCGGTATGGCAGGCGGTGCAATCACCGGCTTTGGCGACGTATTCCCCGGCCGACATCGCCTGGGCAGAACCGCCGGCGGCCAGCAGGCTCAACAGGTACAGCGAGCGCAGACTCATGCTCCCTCCTTGGCGGCAACCTTGCCGTAGGCCAGTTCATTCACCGCACGCCACGCCTGATCGATCGCCGAGTTGGCGTACGGGCTCCAGTCGGCATCGGAGTTGGCGATAACGATCTTGCCGATCGGCTGCCGCGCCGTTTCGATGATTTTCTTGGCTTCATCTTCGTCGTCAAACAACCCGTTGAGGAAGTAGGAGTAACCGTGTGACCAGCGGTTGACGGTGATCGCCTGAATGTCGCGCTGATGGTCGAAACCGGCGTCGCCCAACATGCCCTGCAATTGTTCGCGGATCATCTGTTCGTGCACCTCGAACGGCGTGCCCAGCAGCAGCGCGCGCCCTTTGCGCGACTGCTCGCGCGGGCTGAGGCCGCTGCCCGGCAGCGTCGGCACATAGACCATATGCAGGCCGATTGGCCGATCCGGATCGCGCGGGTGCTGGTACCCGCCCATGCTCACCGGGTAGTCCAGCTTCACGCGGCTGTACGGCGCGGCCGGCGAATAAATTTCGTGCACGCCCAGCTTGATGAACGGCTGCCAGTTGCGGATCACCACCTTGCTGTACACCAGCGGCGCCTTGACGTTCTGCTTCAGCGCCTCCTGCTGCTCGTGCGACATCTCCGGCACCAGATACGGGATCATCATGTTGTAGCCGGCCATCACCACCTGTCCGGCGCGCACCTTGGTCATCTTCTCGCCGGTCATATAGGTGACTTCCACCTTGTCGCCGACGTTGGCCGCGTGCAGCCCGGTGCTGTTTAAACGCAGCTTCACCGGCGACTCCGGCCGATCGAGCTGGCTGTAGTCGAATTTGGCCAGCACCACGTCGTTCATGTCTTTGCCGGCCGGCGCCACCGCCGGGATCAGCTTGCGCACCATCAGGCGCGCCAGCGTGGCGTTGCCGTCCGGGAAGTGGAACACGTAAGGATCGTCGAGATCCGCCTGCGACTCTTCGTCCAGCGGCGGCAGATTCATGCCGCCGAGGCCCGGCAGATCGCAGATGCGTGCATCGCTGCACGAGGTGCCGTCGATGCCCACCGCCTGGAAGTCGTTGGTGGTCTGCTGGAAATACCGGATCGCCAGCTCGCTCAGGCCCACTTTTTCACGCAGGAACTGGGTGTAGCTGTGGGTATCGAGCCACTCGACCTTCTGCTCCAGCGTCATCTCCGGCAGATAATCTTTCTCCACCGTATGCAGCGCGATCAGCGCCTGGCGATCGCTTTCCGGCAGTGGGAAATCGCCGATGAACGCTTCATAAGAGCGGCCGTTGAGGCGATCGCGCGGAATGTCGTCCGCCACCGTGCGGCCCGGATCGCCGCTCACCACCTTGTCGACGCCGAAGTTCTTGCGATCGAAGTAAACCCCACGGCTCAGGTTCAGATCCGGGTAGAAGGTGGTGTCAAACGCCTGCTCCAGTTGGTCGATATCGACGCCGAGCTTGCGCAGCAGCCCCATCGCCACCGGGCTGAAGTTGGAGCGCGGCGACTGCAGCGATTCACTGCCGCCGTAGCCGAGCAGCATGCCGTCGTCGGTGTTGAATTCGTTGCGCTTGGCGTGGCCGCCGAAGTCGTCATGGTTGTCGATCAAAAGAATGCGCTGCTGCTCGCCTTTCAGCTGCTGCCAGAAACAGGCGGCCGCCAACCCGCTGATGCCGGCACCGACCACCACCAGATCGAACTCTTCAACGGCGGGTACGCTGCTGAAATCAAAGGTTTTGCCGTCGCGCCCCAGTTGATGCGCATGCTCGAACGAGCCCGGATGGTTACCCCGCAGCCCGGTCAGCGCCGGTGGGTAGTACAGGGTTTGATTGGCGGTTTGCGGCGACGCGCGCAAGATTTGCAGCGGCGTCAACCCGGCGGCGATGGTGATCGCCACCCCGTTGAGAAAATCGCGTCTGGTGATACCCATATAGGCTTCCTTTCAATTTTTATTATCATCAGCCGGCCGGAGCCGGCTCGAAGGCCGCGCTATTGTGCGGATAATTACTGTAAAATCAATGTTTGAACATTACATGACGAATGGCCGTGTAATCCTCCAGCCCGTACATCGACATATCCTTGCCGTAGCCGGACAGTTTCTGGCCGCCGTGCGGCATTTCGCTCACCAGCATGAAGTGGGTGTTCACCCAAGTGCAGCCATATTGCAGCCGGGCGCTTAAGCGATGCGCGCGGCCCACGTCGCGGGTCCACACGGACGACGCCAGCCCATAGTTGGATTCATTCGCCCAGGCCAGCACCTGCTCTTCATCGTCAAACGGCGTCACCGTCACCACCGGGCCGAACACTTCGCGCTGCACGATCTCATCGTCCTGGCGCGCGCCGGCCAACAGCGTCGGCTGGAAATAGTAACCCGGCCCTTTCACCTTCTCGCCGCCGGTCACCACCTGCACGTGCGGCAACGCTTTGGCGCGCTCGACAAAACCGGCGACCCGCTCCAGATGCTGGGCGGTAATCAACGGCCCCAGTTCGGTGCTCTCGTCGTCCGGCGCACCAATCTTCAGGCTGGCCACCGCCTCGCCCAGCCGCTTCACCAGCTCGGGATAAATGCTTTTCTGCGCGTAGATACGGCACGCGGCGGTGCAATCCTGCCCGGCGTTGTAGAAACCGAAGCCGCGAATGCCGTCCACCACCTGCTGCAGATCGGCATCGTCGAATACCAACACCGGCGCCTTGCCGCCCAGCTCCATATGGGTGCGCTTAATGCCGGCGGCGGTGTGGGCGATGATGTGCTCGCCGGTGGCGATCGAGCCGGTCAGCGACACCATGCGCACCTTGTCATGCCCGGTCAGTCGATCGCCGACGCCGGCGCCGCGGCCGAACAGCACGTTGAGCACGCCCGGCGGGAACAGCCCGGCGGCCAGTTCGGCCAGTTTGAAAGTGGTCAGCGGCGTTTGCTCCGACGGCTTGATCACCACGCAGTTGCCCGCCGCCAGCGCCGGCGCCAGTTTCCAGGCCGCCATCATCAGCGGGTAGTTCCACGGGGCGATCGAAGCCACCACGCCGAGCGGATCGCGGCGGATCATCGAGGTATGCCCGGCCAGATACTCGCCGGCGGCCATGCCGGTCAGGCAGCGGCTGGCCCCGGCGAAGAAGCGAAACACGTCGGCCACCGCCGGCAGTTCGTCGTTCAACACGCAGTGATAAGGCTTGCCGCAGTTGAGCGACTCCAGCCTGGCGAAGGTCTCGGCATGCTCGTCGATCAGATCTGCCAGCTTGAGCAGATGCTCGGCGCGCTCCTTCGGCGTGGTTTGCCCCCAGGCGGCGAACGCGGCATCCGCCGCCAGCACCGCGCGATCGACCTGCTCCGGGCTGGCCTCCGCCACCTGCGCGATCACTTCGCCGGTCGCCGGGTTATACACCGGCTGGGTCGCGCCCTGGCCATTCACCAGTTGGCCGTCAATCAACAGTTGGCTTTGCATAGGGTTATCCTTTTATCAGAGGTCGGGTAAGGAAATTATTTGCCGCTGCCGGCGACGCTTTCTCCACCTTTGGTTAGGTAGTAAGCGCCGAGGATCGGCAGCATGGTCAACAGCATCACCGACAGCGCCACCACGTTGGTGATCGGCACGTCGCGCGGGCGGCCAAGCTGGTTCAGCAGCCACAGCGGCAGCGTGCGCTCGTGGCCAGCGGTAAAGGTGGTCACGATGATTTCGTCGAACGACAGCGCAAACGCCAGCATGCCGCCGGCCAGCAGCGCCGAGCCGAGGTTCGGCAAGATCACGTAACGGAAGGTTTGCCAGCCGTCAGCGCCGAGATCCATCGACGCTTCGATCAAGCTGTACGAGGTGCGGCGGAACCGGGCGATGACATTGTTGAACACGATCACCACGCAGAACGTCGCATGGCCGACGACGATGGTCAGGATGCCCGGCTCGATGTTCAGCGCCTTGAACGCCGCCAGCAGCGCTAGGCCGGTGACGATCCCCGGCAGCGCGATCGGCAGCAGCAGCAGCAGCGAAATGCTGTCCTTGCCGAAGAAATCGCGCCGATACAGCGCCGCCGCCGCCAGGGTGCCGAGCACCAGCGCGATGGCGGTCGCCAGGCAGGCGATCTGCGCCGACAGCAGTACCGCATCGAGGATGTCCTGCCGCCCGGCGGCGACGTTAAACCAGTGCAGCGTGAAGCCCTTCGGCGGGAAGCTGAAGGCCGCATCCTCGGTGTTGAAGGCATAGATGGCGATGATCGCCAACGGGAAATGCAGGAAGACAAGTCCGCCCCAGGCGGCCAGCTTCAGCCCTAAGGGCGCGCGTTCAGAGTGCATCGAAAGCCCCCAGACGTTTGACGATGGAAAGGTAGATGGCGATCAGGACGATCGGCACCAGCGTAAAGGCCGCGGCCATCGGCATATTGCCGATCGCGCCCTGCTGGGCGTACACCATGCTGCCGATGAAATAGCCCGGCGGCCCCACCAGCTGCGGCACGATAAAGTCGCCCAGCGTCAGCGAGAAGGTGAAGATCGATCCGGCGGCGATACCCGGCACCGCCAGCGGCAAAATGACGTGGCGGAAAGTCTGCGCCGGTCGCGCGCCCAGATCCGCTGAGGCATGCAGCAGCGAGGGCGGCAGGCGCTCCAGCGCCGCCTGGATCGGCAGGATCATGAACGGCAGCCAAATATAGACGAACACCAGAAAACGCCCCAGCCCCGAGGTCGACAGCGTGTTGCCGCCGACGCCGGGCACCGTCAGCAGCGAAGCCAACAGCGGCTCCAGCCCCAGGTGCTGCAGGAACCACTGCGCCACGCCGTCTTTCGCCAGCAGCAGGGTCCAGGCATAGGCTTTAACGATATAGCTGGCCCACATCGGCATCATCACGGCGATATAAAAGAACGCCTTGACGCGGCCGCTGGTGTAGCGCGCCATATAATAGGCGATGGGGAACGCCAGCACCGCGCTGGCCAGCGACACCAGCACCGCCATGGTCAGCGTGCGCAGGATGATGTCGTAGTTGGCCGGGTTGAACAGCGCCGCCAGGTTGGCGAAGGTCAGGTCCGGCGTCACCGCCATGGTGAAATCGTCGAAGGTGTAAAACCCCTGCCACAGCAGCGTCAGCAGCGAACCGAGGTACACCGCGCCGAACCACAGCAGCGGCGGCACCAGCAGCAAAAGCAGATACAGCGTCGGCCGGCGATAAAGCCAGGTCGACAGCGCGCGCACGGTACCGCCGCGCGCCGAGGGGGAATCGATGCTCATGTCCATCTCACCTCTCCTCCAGCAGCGGCACCATCGCCGCGCGCGGCCAGCAGGCGACGATCGGCTGGCCGATCTGCCGCTGTTGCCCTTCGGCGATCCACTGCGGATTGGCCTGGCTGACCAGCAGCTTTTCGCCGCCGTTCAGCGCGATTTCATAGCGTGTGGCCGCGCCCTGGTAATGGATTTCCTGCAGCGTGCCCTGCACCTGAATCTCGTCCTGCGCCGCGCCGCCTTGCTCCAGCAGGCGGATATGTTCCGGCCGGATCGAGAAGGTTCGACTTTCGCCGAGCAGGCGCTGCGCCAGCTCGCTACGTACCACGTTGGAGGTGCCGACGAACTCGGCGACGAACGGCGTCTTCGGCCGCATGTAAAGCTCACGCGGCGTATCCACCTGTTCGATGCGGCCGTTATTGAACACCGCCACCCGATCGGACATCGACAGCGCTTCGCTTTGATCGTGGGTGACGAAGATAAAGGTGATGCCCAGCTGGCGCTGCAGCTTCTTCAGCTCGCCCTGCATCTGCTCGCGCAGCTTGAGATCCAGCGCGCCGAGCGGCTCGTCCAGCAGCAGCACCCGCGGCCGATTGACCAGCGCGCGCGCCAACGCCACGCGCTGACGCTGGCCGCCCGACAAGTGCGCCGGTTTGCGTTCGGCAACGAAACCGAGCGCCACGCTCTCCAGCGCCTCTTGCGCCCGTGCCAGCCGCTCGCGTTTGGCGACGCCCTTCACCATCAGACCGTAGGCGACGTTTTCCAGCACCGACATGTGCGGAAACAGCGCGTAATCCTGAAACACGGTGTTCACGTCGCGCTGGTACGGCGGTAGGTTGGCGGCTTCCTGGCCGTGGATGCGAATCGAGCCGGAAGTCAGCTGTTCAAAGCCGGCGATCAGGCGCAGGCAGGTGGTTTTGCCCGAGCCGGACGGCCCGAGCATGGAGAAGAATTCCCCGTCCTGAATATCGATGGATACCCGATCCACGGCGCGAACATCGCCGAAAGTCCGCGAAACATCGATGAATTGCACGGCAATGGTCATTTTCTGTGCTCCATACGGATGTGATTCGGGCGCAGCGGGCTGCGCCCCGCGGCTTAGCGGCCGCCCATGATGGCGATGTAGTCCTGGGTCCAACGGCTGTACGGCACGAACTTGCCGCCCTGCGCCTGCGGCGTTTTCCAGAAGGCGATTTTGTCGAACTGGTTGAAGCCGTTGGTTTCGCAGCCCTTCTCACCCAGCAGCGCGCTGGCCTTGCAGCCCGCCGGCGAAGCCGGCACCGACCCGAACCAGGCCGCCACGTCGCCCTGCACCTTCGGCTCCAGCGACCAGTTCATCCACTGGTAGGCGCAGCTCGGGTGTTTGGCGTCGCTGTGCAACATGGTGGTATCCGCCCAGCCGGTCACGCCCTCTTTCGGGAACACGGTGGCGATCGGCTGCCCCTCGCCCTTCAGGGCGTTGGCCTGATACGGCCAGGCGCTGGAAGCCACCACGCCTTCGTTTTTAAAGTCGCTCATCTGCACCGAGGTATCGTGCCAGTAGCGGTGGATCAGCGCGTGCTGGCTGCGCAGCAGCTTCAGCGCCGCCTGATACTGCTCTTCGTTGAGCTGATAAGGATCGCTGATGCCGAGCTGCGGCTGGGTGGCCTTCAGGAACAGCGCCGCGTCGGCGATGTAGATCGGGCCGTCGTAAGCCTGCACTCGGCCCTGGTTGCTCTTGCCGTCCGGCAGGTTCTGCTGCTGGAAGATCACCGCCCAGCTGTCCGGCGGCGTCGGGAAGGTTTTGGTGTTGTACATCAGCAGGTTTGGCCCCCACTGGTACGGCGTGCCGTAGGTTTTGCCGTCCACGGTATACCAGGCGCCGTTCAGCAGGCGCGGATCGATGTTCTTCCAGTTCGGGATCAGCGCGGTGTTGATCGGTTGCACCCGCTTGCCGAAGATCAGGCGCAGCGAGGCGTCGCCGGAGGCGGTCACCAGATCGTAGCCGCCCTTGGCCATCAGGCTGACCATTTCATCGGAGGTGGCGGCGGTCTTCACGTTCACCGCGCAGCCGGTTTGCTTTTCAAACTGGGTGACCCAGTCGTAGTTTTTGTCGGACTGGCCGCGTTCGATGTAGCCGGGCCAGGCGATGATATCCAGCCGGCCTTCGCCTTTGCCCAGCGACTGCGGCAGATCGGCCGCCTGGGCCAAGCCGCACAGCACGGTGAGACAGAGCGCGGAGACGGTGGTGGTGACTGCGGTAGTTTTTCTCATCGTAATTACCCCTGTGTTGCGTATCTGTGTGCGGCAGGGAACGGCTGCCGCCCGATTTTGCTTTATAGAACCGCTAGAAGCTGGCTTTGAACTTCGCCATTACGTGCCTGACAACGCTGTAATCCTGCAGCGAATCGCTGGACAGATCCTTGCCGTAGCCGGAGCGTTTCAGGCCGCCGTGCGGCATCTCGCTCGCCAAGGTGAAATGGGTGTTGATCCAGGTGCTGCCGTACTGCAGATGGGCGGCAATGTGCAGCGCCCGATCGATATTTTGCGTCCACACCGACGAAGCCAGCCCGTATTCCGAGTCGTTGGCCCACTCGACCGCCTGCGCCAGATGCTCGAAGCGCGTGACGCTGACCACCGGGCCAAACACCTCGCGCTGCACGATTTCGTCGCTTTGCAGGCAGCCCGCCAGCAGGGTCGGCTGGTAGTAGAACCCCGGCCCGGAGTGGGCCGCGGCGCCGGTGATCAATTCGATATGCGGTTGGCTGAGCGCCCGCTCGACGAAGCTGGCGACGCGATCGCGCTGGCGGCTACTTATCAACGGGCCGATCTCGTTGTCCTGATCGCGCTTGCGGGCGAAGCGCAGGCTGGCGACCGCCTCGCCCAGCGCGTCCACCAGTTTGGGATAGATGCCCGCCTGCGCGTAGATGCGGCAGGCGGCGGTGCAGTCCTGGCCGGCGTTGTAATAGCCGTAGGTGCGAATGCCGTTGACCACCTCGTCGAGATCGGCGTCGTCGCAGACGATCACCGGCGCCTTGCCCCCCAGCTCCAGATGGGTGCGCTTGACGCTTTTGGCCGCCGCCTGAAGAATTTTTTGCCCGGTAACGATATCGCCGGTGACCGACACCAGCCGCACCTGCGGGTGCCCCACCAGCTGGCTGCCGACCCCTTCCCCGCCGCCGTAGACGATATTCAGCACGCCCGGCGGCAGGATCTCCTGCAGCGCCGGCACCAGCGCCAGAATGGTCAGCGGCGTATGTTCGGACGGTTTAAACACCACGGTATTGCCCGCCGCCAGCGCCGGCGCGATTTTCCACGCCGCCATCATCAGCGGATAGTTCCAGGGGGCGATCGAGGCCACCACGCCGATCGGATCGCGGCGGATCATCGAGGTGTGGCCGGGCACATACTCGCCGGCCAGCTGCCCTTGCTGCGTGCGCACCGCGCCGGCGAAGAAGCGAAACACGTCGACCGCCGCCGGCAGATCGTCATTGAGCGCCTGATGCAGCGGTTTGCCGCAGTTGAGGGCTTCCAGCTGCGCCAGCTGCGGCGCCTGCCGCTCGATGGCGTCGGCGATGCGCAGCAACAGCGTGGCGCGCTGGGCCGGCGTGGTGCGCGACCAGTGGCTGAACGCCTGCTGCGCGGCTTTCACCGCACTGCCGACCTGCGCCGAAGAGGCTTCGGTCAGGGCGATCAGCGTCTCGCCGTTGGCCGGATTGACGATGCATTCCTGCTGGCCTTCGCCGTCGATAAGCTGACCGTTAATGAACTGCTGACAGGACAAACCTGAGAGAACCTGCACATCCGCCATCGCCTGACGCCCCTAAGTGACAAAAACGTTAACCAAATGTGAATAAGTTAGTTTTAATCAGCCTAAGCGAGCCTCTGGCGGGCAACAAATTCTAAATACTGAACGACGCGTTCGATTAAATCGAATGCTTAAGCCCGGCGGCGTGTTTGCTGCCGTTCTCGCGCGCGATGGTGAGGAACGGCGTCACCAGCTCCGGCCGCGCGCTGCCGCGCCGCCATGCCAACCCGATATCCAGCGGCTCCAGCAGATCGTCCAGCTTCCGCGCCTCGATCATGTTGCCCTCCAGCGACCAGGCGCGGTACGCCATGTCCGGCTGGATGGAGACCCCCATCCCCGCCGCCACCAGACTGCGCACCGCCTCGGTCGAGGCGGTCTTCATGGCGATCTCCGGCTTCAGCCCGGCGCGCGCCCAGATGCGCCGCGCGTGCACGTCCATTTCATCGGCGTTGAGCTGGATCAGCGGCTGTTTGGCCACGTCCGCCAGGCTGATGCTCTCGTGCTCCAGCAGCGGGTGCAGCGGCGGCAGCCACAGGCGGTACGGCGAGTGCATCAGCACCTCGGTCTGCAGCGCGTCGCGGTCCTCGATGTTCGACAAGATCAGTACGCCGATGTCGATCTCGCCGCTGACCAGCAGATGCTCGATGTACGGGCGTTCGTCTTCTACCACCTGCACGGTGACGTTGGGATAGGCCGATTTAAAGCGCGTGAGCAGTTCCACCAGGAAGTAGCCGGCCACCAGGCTGGTGACGCCGATGGTCAGCTTGCCGGTCAGGCTTTCGGTGCCGATCTGCAGGCTGCGCTTGGCGTTGTCCACCGTCGCCAGGATCAGATACGACTGGCGCAAAAACTGGTGCCCCTGATGGGTCAGCGTCATGCCCTTGGCGTGGCGATCGAACAGCCGCACGCCGATCTCGGTTTCCAGCTGCTGGATAGCGAGCGTCAGCGAAGACTGGGAGACAAACACCGCCTGGGCGCCGGCGGAGATCGACCCGGTTTCCGCCACGGCGATGAAGTGGCGGATTTGGCGTAACGTCATCATGGGGGGGATTCCTCAAGCAAAAACATTGCGTTGAGTGTAGACGCCGGCCACGAAGCGATCGGGAAAAGTATCAAAAACGCGATAGCGTTCGCTTTTTTAGAATGCTGACAGGCAAAAAGGGGGAAACGGCGAGGCGAAGAAGCATGATGCGCGGAGGACAGAAATGACAAGGGCGCAGCACGCTGCGCCCTTGATGGCAGAGGATCAGATCGCTTCTTCGTCCTGCTCGCCGGTACGGATGCGCACCACGCGCGCCACGTCGAAGACGAAGATCTTGCCGTCGCCGATCTTGCCGGTCTGCGCGGTCTGCATGATGGTTTCCACGCAGGTGTCAACGATGTCGTCGGCAACCACGATCTCGATCTTCACCTTAGGCAAAAAGTCGACCATGTACTCGGCACCGCGGTATAGCTCGGTGTGGCCCTTCTGGCGGCCGAAACCTTTCACTTCGGTGACCGTCATGCCGGTGATGCCCACTTCGGCCAGTGCTTCGCGGACGTCATCCAGTTTGAACGGCTTGATAATCGCGTCGATCTTTTTCATCTTCTTTCCTTTTACCAATTTTTGCGGCCAAAACCGGATGTGATGGGGTAGCGGCGGTCTTTGCCGAAGTTACGGGCGGTGATGCGCGGCCCGACGGCGGCCTGACGCCGCTTGTATTCGTTGATGTCCACCAGGCGGATCACCTTGCGCACGATCGCTTCGTCGAACCCTTCGGCCACCAGATCGGCGACCGACTTGTCACGCTCAACGTAGCCTTCCAGGATCGCATCCAGGATATCGTACGGCGGCAGGCTGTCCTGATCGACCTGATCCGGCGCCAGCTCGGCGGACGGCGGACGATCGATCACCCGCTGCGGGATCACGTAGGAGACGGTATTACGGTATTCGGACAGCTTGAACACCAGCGTTTTCGGCACGTCTTTCAACACGTCGAAACCGCCGGCCATATCGCCGTACAGCGTGGCGTAACCCACCGCCATTTCGCTCTTGTTACCGGTGGTCAGCACGATGCTACGGCGTTTGTTGGACAGCGCCATCAGCACCACCCCGCGGCAACGCGCCTGCAGGTTTTCTTCGGTGGTGTCACGCTCGGTGCCGGCGAACATCGGCGACAGCTGGCCCATAAAGGCGTCGAACATCGGTTCGATGGAGACGATATCGAACTCCACGCCAAGGATTTCCGCCTCTTCCTTGGCGTCGGCGATGCTGATATCCGCGGTATAGCGGAACGGCATCATCAGCGCCTGCACCTTGTCTTTACCCAACGCATCCACGGCGATCGCCAGCGTCAGCGCCGAGTCGATGCCGCCGGACAGCCCCAGCACCGCGCCTTTAAAGCCGTTTTTGGTCACGTAGTCGCGCACCGCCAGCACCAGCGCCTGATACACCTGCGCCAGCTGCGGCAGTTCAGCGGCCGGATCGGCCATCGGCACCACGGCCAGCTCGTTGAATTCCAGACGAGTCACCTGCTCGTCGAAGGCCGCCAGACGGTGGGTCATGGTGCCGGCGGCGTCGAATACCTTGGAGCAGCCGTCGAAGATCAGCTCATCCTGGCCGCCGACCTGGTTGAGGTACACCAGCGGCAGCTGGGTGCGCTGGCAGTGGCCGGCCATCAGCGTTTTACGGATATATGGTTTTTCGCGGTTATACGGCGAGGCATTGATCGACAGGATAATCTCCGCGCCGGCCGCCTTGGCGGCGTCGATCGGCTCAGGGAACCACAGATCTTCGCAAATCAGCAGCCCCAGACGGTAGCCTTTCAGCTCCACCACGCAGGTGTCGTTGCCGGCATGGAAATAGCGCTTCTCATCAAACACGCCGTAGTTCGGCAGCTGCTGCTTGAAGTAGCGGGTCAGCAGGCGGCCTTCGGCAAACAGCGACAGCGCGTTATACAGCTTGTCGCCTTCGCGCCACGGGTGGCCGACCAGGATCGCCGTCTCGGCGGAGGCCTGCTGCAGGCGCAGCAGCTGCGCGTCGCAGCGCTGGTAGAAATCATTGCGATACAGCAGGTCTTCCGGCGGGTAGCCGGACAGCGCCAGTTCGCTGAACATGACCAGATCGGCTCCCGCCTTCTGCTGCTCCTGCACGATTTGCAACATGCGTTCGGTGTTGCCTTCAATGTCGCCGACCAGCAGGTTCAGCTGGGCCAGGGCGATGGAAAGTGATCTGCTCATTTGTGTACGATCCCGCTTAATACGTTCCATGGTGCTCTACGCCGGGGCGCGCCGCGGCAAAGAGAACGGAGTGTAAATCATTCCGCCGGATTTGTTGAGAACCTGCGTGGCAGGCACCGGCGGGAATCTGTCATTCTTTGAAATCGTTGGCGTCCAGCTCGTGACGCGACAGCAATTTGTAAAACTCGGTGCGGTTGCGGCCCGCCATGCGTGCGGCCTGGGTCACGTTGCCCTTGGTGATCTGCAGCAGCTTGCGCAGGTAGTGCAACTCAAACTGGTTGCGCGCTTCGGCAAAGGTCGGCAGCGCGGTGTTTTCTCCTTCCAGCGCTTGCTCCACCAGGGCTTCGCTGATCACCGGCGCCGAGGTCAGCGCCACGCACTGCTCGATGACGTTGACCAGCTGACGCACGTTGCCCGGCCAGCTGGCGGTCATCAGCCGCTTCATGGCGTCGGTCGAGAAGCTGCGCACGAACGGCTTGTGCCGCTGAGCCGCCTCGCGCAACAGGTGGTTGGCCAGCAGCGGAATGTCTTCGGCGCGCTCGTTGAGCGCCGGGATCTTCAGGTTCACCACGTTGAGGCGGTAGTAGAGATCCTCGCGGAACTCGTTCTTCGCCATCGCCTTTTGCAGATCGCGGTGGGTGGCGGAGATGATGCGCACGTCGATGTCCAGATCGCGGTTGCTGCCCAGCGGCCGCACCTTGCGCTCCTGCAGCACGCGCAGCAGCTTCACCTGCAGCGACAGCGGCATATCGCCGATTTCGTCGAGGAACAGCGTGCCGCCCGCCGCCGCCTGGAACAGCCCTTCGCGGCTGCTGACCGCGCCGGTAAAGGCGCCCTTGGCGTGGCCGAACAGTTCGGACTCCAGCAGCTGCTCCGGCAGCGCGCCGCAGTTGATGGCGATGAACGCCTTGCCGGCGCGCGGGCTGGCGGCGTGGATCGCCTGCGCCACCACCTCTTTGCCGGTGCCGCTCTGGCCGTTGATCAATACGCTGACGTCGGACTGCGCCACCATTTTCACCTGCTCCAGCAGGCGCAGCATCAGCGGGCTGCGGGTGACGATGTCTTCCCGCCAGGCCTCGTCGCCGGCCGGGGTGGCCGACAGCGCAAGCGCCTCGTCGATGGCCTTGTACAGCGCATCGCGATCCACCGGTTTGGTGAGGAAGCTGAACACCCCTTGCTGGGTGGCGGCCACCGCATCGGGAATCGAACCGTGCGCGGTGAGAATGATCACCGGCATGCCCGGCTGATGTTTTTGGATCTCGGCGAACAGCGCCATGCCGTCCATCTCGTCCATACGCAGATCGCTGATCACCAGATCGATCTGTTCGCGCGCCAGCAGGCGCAGCGCTTCCTGGCCACTTTCGGCGGTGGTGACGTGAAAACCTTCACTGGTCAGGCGCATGCCCAGCAGCTTCAGCAGGCTGGGATCGTCGTCAACCAATAACAGGTTGGCCGGTTTGCGTGCGGTCATTGCGCGTGGGACTCCTTATTGGCAGGGGGCGGCGTATAGGTGTCTTCCGGTTCAACCGGCAGCGCGGTGCCCTTTTCCGGCTCGTCCTGCGGCTCAGCCCCTTTGGCGGCCGCGCCGTTTTTACCGGCGGCTTCGCCCTTTTGGGAGCCCGCGCCGTTGTCCGGGATTTCCCCTTGCAGCTGCTTGCGCGAAGAGAGCTGGCGCTCAATGTCGGTCAGGTTTTCCAGCTTGCGCGAGGTGTCCTGCAGCTGCGATTGCAAACGCGCCTGGCTCTGGCGCAGCGAATCGATCTGGCTGTCGCTGCTCTCCTGCAGATGCTGATAGCGCGCTTTCTCATCGAACAGCGTGATCTGCAGCATCTGCTGCTGGCGCCACAGCTGCGTCAGTGGACGCAGCGAGCCGGGGAACTCCATCCGATAGCTGTTGATCCTGTCGATCATCTGGCGGCGTTCGCCGGAGGTCGGCTGTGCGCTACCCAGCAGGATGCTCTGTTTGAAAACGCCGGACCAGCTGTCACCAGGCACCGTTTTCGCCAGCGCGCGCGCCTGGGTCGACCCGATGCGATCGGCGCAGTCCATCGCGCGCAGCCAGTAGAGCGCATTATCCAGCGCATCCTTGTCGTCCAACTGCCACAGGGTATCGCAAGCCGCGGTGCGGTAATCGATCACCTTGGTATCCGGGATCGCCTCTTGCTGCTGAGAGTTCAGGCCGCCGCTGACGGCGCGATCGACGCAGCCCGCCAGCAACAGCGGCATAAAGAAGACTGCGCCCAACCAGCTGATCGGGCGTTTGCCGAGCGGCGCTCTGTGCGTGGCACGCGGTGAACGTTCGGTCTGTGAAAGACGAAGGCGCTTAGACCATGTGTACATTATTTATTCATTCTCGGCGGTTAACGGCAGTTCAATGCGGAAGCAGACGTCTGCACCGGCGACCGTCGCCAGTTGCAGCTCACCGCGCATGCGACGGATACAGTCCTGAGCGATGCTCAACCCCAGTCCGCTTCCTTTTACCGCCCCTTTTCGCTGGTGACTACCCTGGAAAAAAGGCTCGAAAATCATGGCTCTTTCAGCCTCGGGGATCGGCGTGCCGGTATTGGCGACGTCGATTTGCACCCGTTGTCCAACCTGACGGCTGCGGATCCAAATGTTACCGGATTCCTTGCCGTAGTGCACCGCATTGGAGTAGAGATTATCCAGCACGCGCATTAATAGCGTAGGCTCTGCCCAGCAGATTTCCGCCTCCAGCACGATTTCGGTGGAAATCATCTTCGCCCGCGCCGGCAAACTGTGCGCGGCGACCACCAAATCGACCATCTCGCGCAGCTCGACGTTCTCGTGTTCCGCCGGGCCATCGGCCAGTTTGCGGTTGTAATCCAGCAGCTGTTCAATCAGCTGCTGCAGGTGGCGACTGCTGTTGTCGAGGATCGTCACCACCTCTTTCTGATCGGAAGTCAGCGGCCCCGCCACCTCGTCGGCCAGCAGCTCGGTGCCTTCGCGCATGCTGGCCAGCGGCGTTTTCAACTCGTGCGAGATATGGCGCAAGAATTCGTGGCGCTGCGATTCCAGCCACGCCAGCCGCTCGCTCAGCCAGATGATGCGCTGCGCCAGCGAACGCAGCTCGCGCGGCCCTTTGAACGATGCAGTGCTGCCCAACGCGCGCCCTTCCCCCAGGCGGTTGATCATCCGTTCCACGGCCTTGACCGGCCCGATGATCATGCGGGTAAACAGCACCACCAGCAGCACGCTGACCAGGAACAGCAGCAGCGCCTGCCAGCCGAAGAACTGGCCGCGTTCTGCGATGGCCTGCTGCAGCTGCTGGCCGCGCGAGAACACCACCGCGCGCGTGGCCTGCACCATTTCGGCGTTGGAACGGGAGAACGATTCGAGCAAGGCCGAAGCCTCTTGGTCCGGCCCGCTGTTATGGCATTTGATCGCCGCCAGCTGGGTCAACAACTGACGCAGCGTTTGGTAGTAGCGCTCGTCCGGCAGAATCGGCGCGTGGGCGTCCAGCATCTGCGAATATTGCTTGCGCTGGTTCTGGTACAGCTTCTGCAGCGTAGGATCGACCAGCACGCAGTACTGACGATAGCTGCGCTCCATCTCCAGCGCCACGCTGGTCATCGCCTCACTGCGCCGCGCGTCCACCAGCGTGGTGCGGTTGATGTCCGCCGCCTGCGCGCTGAGGTGATCCAGGCTCTGGTAGGCTTGATAGGCCAGCACCAACAGCGGCAGCAGCACCAACAGAAAGGCCAGCAGCACCAATTGCCGCAGCGAACGGGGAAATAAACGCCATTTTTTCAACGAAATCATCTCATTCTCTCAGCTCTGTCACGATGCTAACTGACTCGCCGGAAAGAAAAAAGCCCGGCAAGGGAGAATCCTGAACGCACAAGGAAAAAGCCGCGGGATTGGTGAACCGCGCCCATAGGCCTGGCCTGCCGACGACATGCGGCCCCGGTAATATCAACCGGTGCGAAAACGAGAGTGTGGGGAGAGCGTCTGCGTTCGAGGGCATAGGCAACGAAACAGGGATAAGCGCAGCGTTGAGAATTGACATCGGGGCAAGAAACTTGCCCCAACGCAAGGAAAGTGTGGATGCCCTTGAACCTCGTCCCCAGGGTGATGTAGCGCAGCGGCTGGCATCGAACAGGACGAATAGCATACGTAAGTATCCAGGATTGATGAACCCTTCATCACAGTTGGATACAGGCGGTGCCTCACTCCACGTGTCGCCCGATGCTTGATAAAGCCGCTTGCACGGTCTGTTATCGGTTTAGTTGGACGATAGGCACCATTTCTTTGGCATCATTCGGAGGCTTATGAGGCGATTTGCCGTCTAATGACGGCGCCGTCATAAAAAGTTGAATGAGCAACTGACGAGAATAATGCACGTTGCGTGCCAACTTTGCAATTAAAATTATAATCACATGATTTTATTAAAAAATAAAATTATATCAGCAAATTTCTTTGCGCATCACGCCCCGATGAGTGATGAAAAAAACGCCGCGCTGTCGCCAAATGCAGACAACTAAAGCCAAACCCGCTTACCATCAATAAAATCAAACAGTTAAATGTCTCCATTTAGCGACAGGAAAAATGGCGCCTGTCGCAAAATGCAGACACTGCCGCCATTCGGCGAACGCCGGCCATAAAAAAGGGCGCAATTGCTTGCGCCCTCTGTACGGTGGTGGCCGTTTTTAGCCCAGCTGCTTACGGGCGTTGCGGAACATGCGCATCCACGGGCTGTCCTCGCCCCACTCTTCCGGGTGCCAGGAGTTGCTCACCGTGCGGAACACGCGTTCCGGGTGCGGCATCATCACCGTGGCACGTCCGTTGGCGCTGGTCACGGCGGTAATGCCGTTCGGCGAACCGTTCGGGTTAGCCGGGTAAGCTTCCGTCACCTGACCGGCGTTGTTGACGAAACGCAGCGCCACCAGGCCTTGGCTTTCCAGCGCCGCCAGATGCGCCGCATCGCGCACTTCGACGTGCCCTTCACCGTGGGAAACGGCGATCGGCATGCGCGAACCGGTCATGCCCTGCATGAATAGCGACGGGCTGGCCGCCACTTCCACCAGGCTGAAGCGCGCCTCGAAGCGATCCGACAGGTTGCGCACGAAGCGCGGCCAGTGTTCGGCGCCCGGGATCAGCTCACGCAGGTTGGACATCATCTGGCAGCCGTTGCATACGCCCAGCGCCAGCGTCTGCGGACGGTGGAAGAACGCCTCAAACTCGTCACGCACCCGCTCGTTGAACAGGATAGACTTCGCCCAGCCTTCGCCAGCACCCAGTACGTCGCCGTAAGAGAAGCCGCCGCAGGCCACCAGCGTGTGGAAGTCCTGCAGATCGCGGCGCCCTGCCAGCAGATCGCTCATGTGCACGTCCACCGCGTCAAAGCCGGCGCGGTGGAACGCCGCCGCCATTTCAACGTGGGAGTTCACCCCCTGCTCGCGCAGCACCGCCACTTTCGGGCGAGCGCCCTTGGCGATGTACGGCGCGGCGATGTCTTCCTCGGGTGCGAAGGTCAGTTTCACGTTCAGGCCAGGATCTTGTTCATCCTGCTTGGCCTGATGTTCCTGATCGGCGCACGCCGGGTTATCGCGCAGGCGCTGCATCTGCCAGGTGGTTTCCGCCCACCAGGTGCGCAGCGTATTGCGGCTTTCGCTGTACAGCGCCTTGCCGTGCTGGGTGATGACGAAACGATCGCCGGCCTGCACGCTGCCGATGTGATGCACGTTGTCGGTCAGACCGTGCTGCGCGAACGCCCGCTTCACGTCGTCGAGGCGTTCGGCGCTCACCTGGATCACCGCGCCCAGCTCTTCGTTGAACAGCACCGCCAGCGCATCGTCGCCGAGGCCATCGAGGTTAACCTCTACGCCGCAGTGACCGGCGAAGGCCATCTCCGCCAGCGTCACCAGCAGGCCGCCGTCGGCGCGATCGTGGTAAGCCAGCAGCGCGCGATCGGCCACCAGCTGCTGCATGGCGTTGAAGAAGCCCGCCAGCTGCGCAACGTTGCGCACGTCGGCAGGTTTGTCGCCCAGTTGGCGGTAAACCTGCGCCAGCGCGGTGGCGCCCAGCGCGTTATGGCCGTTGCCCAGGTCGATCAACAGCAGCGCGCTGTCGCCCTTATCGGTGCGCAATTGTGGCGTCACGGTGTGGCGCACGTCTTCCACGCGAGCGAAGGCGGTGATGACAAGCGACAGCGGCGAGGTCATTTCACGCTGTTCATTGCCTTCCTGCCAGCGGGTTTTCATCGACATGGAGTCTTTACCCACCGGAATGGTGATGCCCAGCGCCGGGCACAGCTCTTCGCCCACCGCTTTCACCGCTTCGTACAGGCCGGCGTCTTCACCCGGGTGGCCGGCGGCGGCCATCCAGTTGGCGGACAGCTTCACGCGCTTCAGACTGCCGATTTCCGTGGCGGCCAGGTTGGTCAGCGCTTCCCCGACCGCCAGGCGGCCGGAGGCGGCGAAGTCCAGCAGCGCCACCGGCGCGCGTTCGCCGAGCGACATCGCTTCGCCGTAATAGCTGTCCAGGCTGGCGGTGGTGACCGCACAGTCGGCCACCGGGATCTGCCACGGGCCGACCATCTGGTCACGCGCCACCATGCCGGTAACGGTGCGGTCGCCGATGGTGATCAGGAAGGTTTTCTCCGCAACGGCCGGCAAATGCAGCACGCGTTTCACCGCGTCGGCCAGCGTGATGTTCTCACGCTGCACCGCCTCGCGATGCGCCTGCAGGCGGGTAACGTCGCGGGTCATTTTCGGCGTCTTGCCGAGCAGCACGTCCAGCGGCATGTCGATCGGCTGGTTGTCGAAGTGGCGGTCGTTCAGCGTCAGGTGCTGTTCTTCGGTCGCTTCGCCGATCACCGCATAAGGTGCGCGCTCGCGGCGGCAAATCTCGTCGAACTGTGCCATCTGCGCCGGGGCAATCGCCATCACGTAACGTTCCTGCGATTCGTTGCACCACACTTCCAGCGGACTCATGCCCGGCTCGTCGTTGAGGATATCGCGCAGCTCGAAGCGGCCACCGCGGCCGCCGTCGCTCACCAGCTCCGGCATGGCGTTGGACAGGCCGCCGGCACCGACGTCATGGATAAACAGGATCGGGTTCTGGTCGCCCAGCTGCCAGCAGCGGTCAATCACTTCCTGACAGCGGCGCTCCATTTCTGGGTTGTCGCGCTGCACCGAAGCGAAGTCCAGATCGGCATCGGACTGGCCTGACGCCATCGACGAGGCTGCGCCGCCGCCCAGGCCGATATTCATCGCCGGGCCGCCCAGCACCACCAGCTTGGCGCCGACGGTGATTTCCCCTTTCTGCACGTGATCGGCGCGGATGTTGCCGATACCGCCCGCCAGCATGATCGGTTTGTGATAGCCGCGCAGCTCAACGCCGTTATGGCTGTTGACGCGCTCTTCATAGGTACGGAAGTAGCCCAGCAGCGCCGGACGACCGAATTCGTTGTTGAATGCCGCGCCGCCCAGCGGGCCTTCGGTCATGATATCCAGCGCGGTGACGATGCGTTCCGGCTTGCCGAAATCCTGCTCCCACGGCTGTTCAAAGCCGGGAATGCGCAGGTTGGACACCGAGAAGCCCACCAGGCCGGCCTTCGGCTTGGCGCCGCGGCCGGTGGCGCCCTCGTCGCGGATCTCGCCGCCGGAGCCGGTCGCGGCGCCCGGCCACGGTGAGATCGCCGTCGGGTGGTTGTGGGTTTCTACCTTCATCAGGATGTGCGCGTCTTCCTGATGGTAATCGTACGTGCCGTTCTCCGGCGCGGCGAAGAAGCGACCGACCTGCGAGCCTTCCATCACGGCGGCGTTGTCTTTATACGCCGACAGCACGTAGTCCGGCGTCTGCTCATAGGTGTTCTTGATCATTTTGAACAGCGATTTAGGCTGCTGTTCGCCGTCGATGATCCAGTCGGCGTTGAAAATCTTGTGGCGGCAGTGCTCGGAGTTGGCCTGCGCGAACATATAGAGTTCGATATCCGTCGGGTTGCGCCCCAAACCGGTAAAGGCATTCAGCAGGTAGTCGATCTCGTCCTGCGCCAGCGCCAGGCCGAGCCGGACGTTGGCCTGCTCCAGCGCGGTGCGCCCTGCGCCCAGCACATCGACCGACTGATACGGCGCCGGCTGATGGTGCGCGAACAGCTGTTCGGCCTGTTGCAGCTCGCTGAAGACGGTTTCCATCATGCGATCGTGCAGCAGCGCGGCGAGCTGGCGCCACTGGGTTTCCGTCAGCTCGGGCGCCTTGACATAGAACGCCAGGCCGCGCTCCAACCGCAGCACCTGTTGCAAACCGCAGTTGTGGGCAATATCGGTGGCTTTGGAAGACCAGGGAGAAATGGTGCCCGGACGCGGCGTAACCAGCAGCAACCGGCCTTCGGGAGCGTGTTCGGCGAGAGAAGGACCGTACTTGAGCAGACGCTGAAGCTTGGCGTGTTCTTCGGCACTTAGCGGTGCACTAACATCGGCAAAGTGGACGTACTCGGCGTAGATATCACTGACGGGCAGGTGAGCGTCCTGGCAGCGGGACAGCAGTTTGGTAATGCGAAAAGCCGATAAAGCGGGCGAACCACGCAGAATTTCCATAATCAAAGTTCTCTCGTCTTCGAAGCGACGGATAAGACGCTTCATTGGGCGCAACAGGGGAAAACGCGCGTCATTATAGAGAATCCTCGCCGCCGACGAAACCGTTTGCGTAGGGATTATTGATAAAAGCGTGCCGCACCGACGAATTGTCATAACGTGTCAATAAAGTTGCACACTGGCGTTTTGTTGCGCAAAATGCCCCCCGCACTGGTGATTTAACCATGAGAAAAGTCGCGGTTGTCGTCGCCGGTGTACCTGTGCCACCACTGGATAACTATTTGAAACGTCTTAAAATAAACTACATCCTCATCGGCGTTGTCACCCTGCTTCTGGCTCTCGCGCTGTGGCCCAATATTACCTGGCGCAGCGGCCAGGGCGGGCAACTCCAGGAGATCATCTCCCGCGGCGAGTTGCGTATCAGCACGCTGAATTCACCGCTGACCTATTTCAACACCAAGCAAGGGCCGGGTGGGCTCGACTACGAACTGGCCAAGCGCTTCGCCAACTACCTCGGGGTGAAGCTGGTGGTGATCCCCCATCAGAATATCAATGACCTGTTCGACGATCTGGACGACGACGACGCCGACCTGCTGGCGGCGGGCCTTATCTACAACCAGGAACGCCTCAGCCGCGCACGCACTGGCCCGGCCTACTACTCTGTTTCCCAACAGCTGGTGTACCGACTGGGCACCCCGCGGCCGAAAAGCTTCGCCGACATCAAAGGCAAGCTGGCGGTCGCCTCCGGTTCCGCGCACGTCAGCACGCTAAAACAGCTCAAGCAGGATAAATACCCGGATCTCACCTGGGAGTCCTCCAGCGATCTCACCTCCAAAGAGCTGCTGGAGCGGGTTGCCGACGGCAAGCTGGACTACACCCTCGGCGATTCGGTGACCATCGCGCTGCTGCAGCGCATCCATCCGCAGCTGGCGGTGGCGTTCGACGTCACCGACGAAGAGCCGGTCACCTGGTATCTCAAACGTGACGGCGACGACAGCCTGTACGCAGCGATGCTGGATTTCTACAGTCAAATGGTGGACGACGGCACCCTGGCGCGGCTGGAGGAGAAATACCTCGGCCACGTCGGCAGCTTCGACTATGTGGACACCAAAACCTTCCTGTCGGCCATCGACTCGGTGCTGCCCAACTTCCGCCCGCTGTTCGAGAAGCACGCCAACGAGATCGACTGGAAGCTGCTGGCGGCCATCGCCTATCAGGAATCGCACTGGAATCCGCAGGCCACCTCCCCCACCGGCGTGCGTGGCCTGATGATGCTGACCCGCGCCACCGCCGACGGCCTGGGGGTCAACGACCGCCTCGATCCGGAAGAGAGCATTCAGGGCGGCGCGCTCTACCTGCAGCGACTGATGGCCAAGGTGCCGGACAGCGTGCCGGAAGACGAGCGCATCTGGTTCTCGCTGGCGGCCTACAACATGGGCTGGGGCCATATGCTGGACGCACGCAAGCTGACCAAAACGCAAAAAGGCAATCCGGACAGCTGGGTCGACGTCAAACAGCGCCTGCCGATGCTCAGCCAAAAGCGCTACTACCCGCAGCTGACCTACGGCTATGCGCGCGGGCGTGAAGCCTACAACTATGTAGAGAACATCCGCCGCTACCAGGTCAGCCTGGTAGGTTATCTGCAGGAAAAGAGAGAAAGGCGGCGCAAGCGGCCGCCGAGCAGGAAGCGTTGGGGAAAGGCTATCCGACGGTGATGCCGGAACTGGCGCTCAACTACTGATTATTCCGGCTTATCCGCCGCCCGCTGCGCCAGCTTGAGCGCTTTTTTCTGTTCGCGGCGCAGGCGGAAGAAATTGCTCAGGGTGGCGGCGCATTCGTCCGCCAGCACGCCCGAGACGATCTCCACCTGATGGTTCATGCCCGGATGGCGCAAAATGTCCACCAGCGAACCGGCAGCGCCGGTTTTCTCGTCGGCGGCGCCATACACCAACCGGCGGATACGGCTGTGCACCATCGCACCGGCGCACATCACGCAGGGCTCCAGCGTGACGTACAGCGTGGCGTTCAACAAGCGGTAGTTTTGCAGCACCGCGCCGCCCTGGCGCAGCGCCATGATCTCGGCGTGCGCGGTTGGATCGTGTCGGCCGATCGGGCGGTTCCAGCCCTCGCCGATGACCTGATTGTCCAGCACCAGTAGCGCACCCACCGGCACCTCGCCCTCTTCCTGCGCGCGCAGGGCCAGCTGCAATGCCTGACGCATCCAGTACTCATCGTTATATTCAGTCATCGCATAATTCCTCGTGCGCTTTTGCGGCGGGCATTATACACACTAGCCTCCCTTTGTCGTAGCCGCCCGCCAATGGCTATACTGGCCGAATCAGCGTGTGATTCAGGGACAAGAAACATGAAACTCAGTAAAAAGAACGCCGTCGTGGTGCGCAAGGCGCTGGACGGCTGGGTTGGGGAAGGCGCCTTGACACCCGAGCAACGGCAGCAGTTGCTGCTGCATGTGGACGTACAACCTTTCGACTGGCGACGGCTGGCGCGCTATGCGTTTCTCGCCGCGCTGGCCTCGTTGCTGATCGCCGTCACCAGCCTGTTCGCCGACAGCGCACTGCTTGAATGGCTGAGCGAACTGTTCCGCTTCGACGCGCCGGTGCGCATGGCGATCGCCGGCGTACTGGCGGCGCTGGCCTACGTCTGGGCGCTGCGCCGCCGCCAACAGCACCCGGAAAAACGCTACGGCAATGAGGCGGCGCTGTTTGTCGCCGTGTTGCTCACCGCCTGCGCCTTATGGCAGTTGGGGGTCTGGCTGGATAACGGCAGCGGCCGGGTTTCCGTACTGCTGCTGGTCGCCGCGCTGCTGTACGGCGCGATCGGCTGGTTCAGCCGCTCCGGGCTGGTGTGGTGGTTCGCCCTGCTGTCGCTCGGCAATGCCTTCGGCGCCGAAACCGGCTACCTGTCCGGCTGGGGCGCCTACTGGCTCGGCATGAGCTACCCGATTCGCTTTATCGCCTTCGGCGCGGTGCTGATCGCCGCCGCATTGCTGCTGCGGCCGCTGTTGGCGCAGCGCGGCCTGCAGCGGGTGTCGCTGGCGATGGGCCTGCTGTACCTGTTCATCGCGCTGTGGCTGCTATCCATCTTTGGCAACTACGGCGATCTCGACAGCTGGTACCGCGCGCGCCAGATTGAGCTGTTCCACTGGAGCCTGCTGTTCGGGCTGGCCGCCCTCGCCGCCATCTGGCTGGGGTTGAAGCATGACGACGCCATGCTGCGCGGCTTTGGATTGACCTTCCTCGGCATCAACCTGTATACCCGCCTGTTCGAGTTTTTCTGGGACAGCATGCCGAAGGCGATTTTCTTCGCGCTGCTCGGCCTGAGCCTGTGGGCGTTGGGGCATTATGCGGAGAAGATTTGGCAACTGGGGCGCAAACCGCACGACGTAACCGACGACTGATCGCGGTAGCGATAACAACAAAGGGCGGAATTCTCCGCCCTTTGTTTATTCCAGCTGCTGCAGCTCGCCCTGCTTGCTTACCCGCCAGCGGTGTTCGCAAAAAAACAGCAGCGGGTTATCCTGCTTGCTGTCGCTGTAACCGCTGTACAGCTTCAGCGGCGCACCGAGCCGTTGCTCCAGCTGCACCACTTTTTGTACGCCCAGACAGCGCAAGGTCAGCACCCAGCCGCCATAGCGGCGCGCGATGCGGCTGCCGACCAATCGCACCCGCGGCAGAAACGCCGAATCCCGATAGACCTGCGCCACCAGTTGCTCCGGCGAGCCGGTAATCAGCCACACCTCGGCATCGTGCTCATCCAAATACTGCCGCAAGCGCATTTGCACCACCGGAAACGCGGTCACCTTCTGGCGGAAAGCCTCGATAAACTGCCGCTCCAACGCCTTCAGCGTCGCTTCGGAGCGCCCGAAGGTGATCGCCCACAGCAACAGGCTCATCGGCCAGCGCGCGGCGCGCCCCAGCAGCAACAGCGCCAGGCCAATCAATGGCAACAGCGGTATCACCAGCAGCAGATTCAGCGGTAAACAGCGCAGCAGGAAGCGCAAGAAACTGCCGAACATATCCTCCTGATGCAGAGTGCCGTCCAGATCGAAAAAGACCACGCGGCGCCCTTCTGCGGCCGATGGTTGCTGCTTGTCGCTCAAACGCTACTCCTCGGGATCGTTGAACCCCATCATCCAGGTGAAGAGAAAACCGGCGATAATCGTAATCAGCATCCCCGCCAGATACAACATCACCTTACCTGAGACGATGGTCAACGCCAAAGGCAGCCCCGAAATGCCGAAGGTAATCACCGTCGCCACCTTCCAGTAGCTGATGAGCGCACCGCCGACCGCCCCGCCGAGGCAGGCGCCGATAAACGGCCGCCCCAGCGGCAGCGTCACCCCGAAGATCAGCGGCTCGCCGATGCCGAGAATGCCGACCGGCAACGCCCCTTTGATCACCTTCTTCAGCCGCGCATTGCGGGTTTTCAACAGCACCGCCAGCGCCGCCCCCACCTGACCGACGCCGGCCATCGCCAGGATCGGCAGCAGCGGGTTGGAACCGTGCGCCTGCACCAGCTCGACGTGGATCGGCACCAGCCCCTGATGCAGGCCGGAGAGCACCAGCGGCAGGAACAGCCCCGAGAGCAGCGCCCCGACAAGCAGCCCGCCCTTGTCGATCGCCAGATTGGCGCCGTGGGCGATGGCATCGGAAATAACCCCCCCGACCGGCTGCAGGATCAGGATCGCCAACGAGGCGGTGACCAGCGTGGTCAGCAGTGGGTTAAGGATCAGTTCGACCGACTCCGGCAACAGCGTACGCAGGCGTTTCTCCACCCAGCACATCAACGCCACCACCAGCAGCACGGCGATCACCCCGCCGCGCCCCGGCTGCAGCGCCTCGCCGAACAACGTGATCTGCGCCAGCGCAGGGCTGGAGAGGATCCCGGCCATCACGCCGCCCATCGCCTGTGAGCCGCCGAACACCCGCGCGGCGTTCACCCCAACCAGAATGTTCATGATGGCGAATACCGCGCTGCCGAATATCGCCAGCAGCCCCAGCACGTTCGGGTAGTCCACGGCCAGCTGACCGGCGATGTCGGGCCGTTTCAGCAGGTTGATGATGCCGGTGATCAGCCCCGAGGCGATAAACGCCGGGATCAGCGGAATAAAAACGTCGGCCAGCTTTTTCAGCGCGCCGCTCATCGGCGCAGCGTATTTTTGCTTGACCTGCGCCTTGGTGCGGGCGGCGTCACCGACGGCGGCAGCGGGCTGTGCATTGCCGCTCAACAGCCCGCGCATGGCGTCCACCACCTTGGCGGCGGCGCCCGGGCCGACGATAAACTGATGCTGCTCACCCTGTTTGATATAGCCCTTCACGCCGGGCAACTGCTTGAGGGCGGCCAGATCCAGACGCTGCTCGTCGCTGACCTCGATGCGCACCCGCGTCATGCAGTTCTCCAGTTTGAGGATATTGCCCTCGCCCCCCACGCCCGCCAAGATCTGTGTCGCCAATGCCGTTGTCTTGTCCATCGCCACCCCCACCGTCAATTAACGCACCAACGCCGCGCGCAGGTAGCCGTCGTGCCGCTGCAGCCGCTGCTGCGCCTCTTCGGCGCTGACGCCGGCCAAGATCATCAGGATCGCCGGTTTAACCTCAAAACCGGTCTGCGCCAGCGCCGCCTCCGCCTGAGCGCGTTCAGCGCCGGTGGCCTCCACCACGATGCGGCAGGCGCGATCCACCAGTTTGACGTTGGTGGCCTTCACGTCCACCATCAGGTTCTGGTAGACCTTACCCAGCTTGACCATCGCGCCGGTCGACAGCATGTTGAGCACCAGTTTCTGCGCGGTGCCGGATTTCAGGCGCGTCGAACCGGTCAGCGCCTCTGGCCCCACCACCGGCGAAATCGCCACCTGCGCTTCGTGCGCAATCGGCGAATCCGGGTTGCAGGAGATGGCCGCCGTCGGGCAGCCCAGCCCGCGCGCATAGCGCAGGGCGCCGATCACGTAGGGCGTGCGCCCCGAGGCCGCCAACCCCACCACCATATCGACGGCGGTGAGGTTCAGCGCCCGGAGATCGGCTTCGCCCAGGGCCTCGTCGTCTTCCGCCCCCTCCACCGCTTTGAGCAGCGCGCCCGGCCCGCCGGCGATCAGCCCCACCACCACGCCGTGCGGCACGCCGAAGGTCGGCGGGCACTCGGAGGCATCCAATACGCCCAGGCGGCCGCTGGTGCCGGCGCCCAAATAAATCAGCCGGCCGCCGGCCTTCAGCGCCGCCGCAGCCAAATCGACCGCCTGCGCAATCGCCGGCAGCACCTTTTCAATCGCCTCCGGCACCTTGCGGTCTTCCTGGTTAAAGCAGCGGACCATGTCCAACGTCGACATCTCATCCAGCCCCATGGTGGCCGGGTTGCGGGTTTCCGATACCAGTGCGCCTAAGTTCATCTGTTCACCTTTGAATTTTTAATTCACAAAATTAAATCAATATTTGAATATTTTATTCAACAAAGCGAGCGCTATTTGCTATTTTAACGGTGAGCTCACAAAAATTTTCACCGCGCGTTTTCGCCCTCTGCATGGCAAAATGGCCGCTGGTTTCCAGGGAAAGAACAATGAGTACCCTTCTGCGCATTCGCCAGATGTATCCGACACTGGCGCAAAACGACCGCAAGCTGGCGGACTTTCTGCTGAATAACGCCGAGCAGGCGCGCCATCTCAGCTCGCAAAAGCTGGCCCAGCTGGCCGGCATCAGCCAGTCGAGCGTGGTCAAGTTCGCCCAAAAACTGGGCTATAAAGGTTTCCCGGCGCTGAAGCTGGCGCTGAGCGAGACGCTGGCCCAGCCGCAGGCAGAACCGGTAGTGACCGTCCACAACCACATCCTCAGCAGCGACACGCTGAAAACCGTCGGTGAAAAGCTGCTGGCGGAAAAGCAGGCGGCGCTGCGCGCGACGCTGGACATCAACAGCGAAGAGCGGCTGCATCAGGCGCTGGACATGCTGCGCCAGGCGCGCCGGGTGATGCTGATCGGCATCGGCGCCTCCGGGCTGGTGGCCAAGGATTTTTCCTTCAAGCTGCTGAAAATCGGCGTGATGGCGGTGGCCGAAGCGGACATGCACGTCCAGCTGGCGGCGGTGCAGGCGCTGGACAAACGCGATCTGCTGCTGGCCATCTCCTTCAGCGGCGAACGGCGTGAAATCAATCTGGCGGCGGAAGAGGCGCGCCAGGCCGGCGCCAGAGTGCTGGCGCTGACCAGCTTCTCGCCCAATGGTCTGCAGCAGCGCGCGGACCACTGCCTCTATACCATCGCCGAAGAGCCCCATACCCGCAGCGCGGCCATCTCCTCCAGCACCGCCCAGTTCGCCCTCACCGACCTGCTGTTTATGGCATTGATCCAGCACGATCTCGATCATGCCCGCGATCGCATCAAGCACAGCGAACAGTTAATGAAAAAGTTGGTTTGACGCGTATAATGGCGGCCGATAAAACGCCGCCAGTTCAATTATTTCCCTTCTCTGCATTCGAAAAATAATGTGCGGGCGGTGACCTGCTCAATTATTGATCAATAATTGAGCGTGCATGGACAGCATTATTTAACGATACCATTATGAATACACACACTGTTATTTTAGATAAGTTGCGGCATTCCGTGACGCATCCGATTCTGCGTACCTTTTTGCTCTATATCATTACTGCATTGATTCTAATCAAGGCGATGGGATACAGCGGTGGAAAAGGTATTGATATTCTTTTTATTGCGCTTACTTTGCTATTATTATCTATTCATTCGCTTACCCGATACGGCCTGATTATTCCGTTTATTCTGCTGTGCACGCTGTATGCGCCGGTCGGGGCCATTTACGGTACCCCTTCCGCTGCCGTGATGTCCGCCCTGTTGCAAACCAACCTCATAGAAGCGAGGGAGTTTTTGCAGACCCTGCCGGCCAGTTGTTATCTGCTGCCCGCCGCCATTCTGGTTATGCTGGCCATTCTCGGCCTATTTATTTGGCGGCAAGCCATTTCAAAAAAAACTATACTTCCCTTGCTAGCCCTGCTGATGGTTATCATTATCGCCAGAGCCTTCAATGGCGGTGTGGCGAATCTTAAATTGCCTGACTTCTTTTTATCCCTCTACTCGGCTTACCATCAATACCAACAGCAGGTTGACGAATTAAGTGCCGGTGCTACAACACCGGATACTTGGTCAATAACCGCAGGCGCACCGACGAATGAAAACTATGTCATTATCGTCGGCGAAAGTATGCGCAAGGATCATATGTCCTTATTTGGTTATCCGGTGTCCACTACGCCGTTTCTGGATAATGCCAATGGACGATTTTACAGCAATTATATTTCCACTGCGCCAAATACGTTCGAATCGCTTCCCCGCACGCTGGCTTTGAGCAACGGCCACAACATTGCCATCGGAGATAATATCATCACCCTGGCAAAAGCCGCCGGTCTCAAAACCCACTGGCTGTCCAATCAGGGCATGTTCGGACAATTCGATACGCCGGTATCAAAAATCGCCATGTTCAGCGATAGCCATTATTTCCTGAAGAAAGGCGACTTCCAATCGCGCAATACCGATGACGATGCGCTGCTGCCGATATTTGACCCATTATTGCGTCGCCAGGGACAAGGCAATCTGTATGTGCTGCATCTGATGGGCTCGCACGCCGACTTTTGCGAGCGGCTTAACGGCGAACCGCCGAGCGTCGAGTCGCCGAATAAGGAGCTGGCCTGCTATCTCTCTACCTACCGCAAGACCGACCGTTTTATCGAGCAGGTTTATCACAGCCTGAAACAGAGCGGCGCACCGTTTAAACTGTTCTATTTCTCCGATCACGGCCTTTCCCACAAGGATATCGGCGGTGGGCGTTCTTTACGCCACAGCGGCGATACCCGGCAGAATTACCAGGTGCCGTTGCTGGTGCTGAGCGATCGCGACCAACAGCACCAGATCATTGATGACCCCTTAAGCGCGTTCGATTTTATCGGGTTGTTTGCCCAAGAGGCGGGAATACGGATTGCCCATCCCGAAGTGATGCCTACGATACGTATCGCAGATGCAGATAAACGCTGGGTGTTTGACGGGCAGAGAATGGTTGATTTCGATCAGTTGGCTGACGATCCGCCTGAGTTACCCTAAGCGGTAAGATGACGAAAAAGTGCCCGTTGCGCGGCGATTCTATGATAGATTGCGCGCCAGCCCGAGCACACCGATGGAAAGATAACTGACAATGGCACTGCTGATTACCAAGAAATGCATCAACTGCGATATGTGCGAGCCGGAATGCCCGAACCAGGCAATTTCGATGGGCGATGAAATTTATCAGATAGATACCGACCGCTGCACCGAGTGCGTCGGCCATTACGATACGCCGACCTGTCAGCAGGTCTGCCCGATCGACAACACCATCATTACCGATCCGCAGCACCGCGAGAGCAACGAACAGCTGTGGGACAAGTTCGTGGTGTTGCACCACGCCGATCGCATTTAATCGCCGCAGGACTGACAAGGGCGCCATAGGCGCCCTTTCTCTTTTCAGCTTTCGACGATCACCGTCGCGCAGGCATAACGCCGCTCGTCGGCCAGCGAAACGTGGATCGCGGTGACCCCCATCTCCCCCGCCAGCTCGGCGGCGCGGCCGTGCAAACGAATATTCGGCTTGCCCAGCGCATCGTTGAACACTTCGAACTGATTGAACGCCAGGCCGTTGCGAATGCCGGTACCGAACGCCTTGGCAGCGGCCTCTTTCACGGCGAAACGTTTGGCCAGAAAGCGAATCGGCTGCTGGTGCTGCTGATACAGCGCCCACTCGGCGTCGCTCAGCACGCGGCGCGCCAGACGATCGCCGCTGCGCTCCACCACCGCCTCGATACGCGCCATCTCGACGATGTCGGTACCCAGCCCGAGCACCGCCATTACCGGCGCGCTTCCCGCATCAGCACTTTCATGTCGGCAACCGCGGCCGGCAACCCGCTCATCACCGCCTGGCCGATAATCGCATGGCCGATGTTCAGCTCGTGCATTTCCGGCAGCGCGGCGATCGGCTGCACGTTGTGATAGGTCAGGCCGTGGCCGGCGTTGACCTTCAGCCCCTTCTCGGCCGCGTAGGCGGCGGCTACCGCGATGCGGCGCAGCTCGGCCTGTACCGCCAGCTCGCCCTGCGCTTCGGCGTAGGCACCGGTGTGGATTTCGATATACGGGGCGCCCACCGCCACCGCCGCGTCGATTTGGCGATGATCGGGATCGATGAACAGCGAGACCAAAATGCCCGCCTGCGCCAGGCGCTCAACCGCCACGCTCATTTTGTCCAGCTGACCGGCGACGTCCAGGCCGCCTTCGGTGGTCACTTCTTCGCGTTTTTCCGGCACCAGGCAGCAGAAATGCGGCTTCAGCTCAATGGCGATATCCAGCATCTCGTCGGTCACCGCCATCTCCAGATTCATGCGCGTCTGGATGGTCTGGCGCAGCAAGCGCACGTCGCGGTCGGTGATGTGGCGGCGGTCTTCGCGCAGATGCACGGTAATGCCGTCGGCCCCCGCCTGTTCGGCAATGAATGCCGCCTGAACCGGATCCGGGTATTGGGTTCCGCGCGCGTTACGTAACGTGGCGATGTGATCGATATTGACGCCCAGCAGCAAATCAGCCATGACAACCTCTAAATACGATTTTCAGTGTCAGCAGTTTACACGCGGGCGCAGGGCGGCAAAAGGGGAAAAGGTCAGGCGTCGTCGACCGGCGTATTCGGCTGTTTGCGCACAAACTGGCGGAACAGTTCGCGGCTCTTCAACGGTTTGCCGCCGAGGTAGGGTTTCAGCGCCATGCGGGTGAAACGCTTGGCGGCGCGCAGCGTTTCGGCATCGGGAAACTGACGCTCCGCCAGCGCGCGCAGTTCGCGCCCGGTGAAGCTGTAGTGATCCACCACCAGGCTGGCGATAAAGCCCTTCTCTTCGCGGTAGCGGTAGGTCATGGCATCATCCACCGGCAGGCCGCTGCCGGCGCAGTGCAGGAAATCTAGGCCGTAACCCAGGTGGTGCAACAAGGCCAGCTCGAACTGACGCAGCGCCTGTTCCGGCGAACTGTCTTCCGCCGCCAGCGCCTGCAGGCATTGCAGGTAGTCGAAGAACAGCACCGAGTAGTTGGTTTCCTGCTCCAGCACGCGCGCCAGCAGCTCGTTCACATACAGGCCGCTGTAGAGCATCATGCCGCTGAGGGGTAAACCAAGGGAGACCGCTTCGGCGTTGCGCAGCGTTTTCACTTCGCCACGCCCGCCCCAGCGCACTAACAGGGGGGTAAAGGGCTGCAGGCAACCCTTCAGATTGGAGCGGCGGCTGCGCGCGCCTTTCGCCAGCAAGCGCACCCGCCCATGACCTTCGGTAAACAGATCCAGCATCAGACTGGTTTCACTGTACGGCCGCCCATGCAGGACGAAAGCGCGCTCCCAGCCGTCCACGGGTCGTTACTTCAGATCGTCAACATAGCCCAGGCTGCGCAGCGCACGTTCGTCGTCCGCCCAACCGGATTTCACTTTCACCCACAGCTCCAGATGCACTTTGGCGTCGAACATCTTTTCCATGTCCTGGCGCGCTTCGATGCCGATGGTTTTGATCTTGGCGCCTTTATTGCCGATGACCATTTTCTTCTGGCCTTCGCGCTCGACCAGGATCAGGCCGTGCACATCGTAACCGCCGCGATCGTTGGCCACGAACTGTTCAATTTCTACCGTCACCGAATAGGGCAGCTCTTCGCCCAGGAAACGCATCAGCTTCTCACGGATGATCTCGGACGCCATAAAGCGCTGGGAGCGATCGGTGATGTAGTCTTCCGGGAAGTGGTGTTCCGCTTCCGGCAGCAGCTTGCGCACGATGCCGGCGATGGTGTCGACGTTCATCCCTTTCTCGGCGGAGATAGGCACCACGTCGAGGAAATTCATCTGCTGGCTGAGGAAGGCGATGTGCGGCAACAGCTTGGATTTGTCAGTGACGTTATCGACCTTGTTGATCGCCAGCAATACCGGGCAGCGCAGGCTGCGCAGCTTGTTGACCACCATTTCGTCGTCGGCGGTCCAGTTGGTGCCTTCGACCACGAAAATCACCAGTTCGACGTCGCCGATCGAGCTGCTGGCCGCGCGGTTCATCAAACGGTTGATGGCGCGTTTTTCTTCGATGTGCAGCCCAGGGGTATCGACGTAGATCGCCTGATAGGCGCCATCGGTGTCGATGCCCATGATGCGGTGACGGGTCGTCTGCGGCTTACGCGACGTAATGGAAACCTTCTGCCCCAGCAGTTGGTTCAGCAACGTCGATTTGCCCACGTTCGGGCGGCCGACGATGGCGATAAAACCGCAGTGTTGTTTTACTTCACTCATTCAAGCTCCAGCTTTTTCAGCGCTTGTTCCGCTGCCGCCTGCTCGGCTTTACGGCGGCTTGAGCCGGTGCCCACCACGGGCTCGCTCAAACCACTCACCTGGCAGTGGATGGTAAACTCTTGGTCGTGCGCTTCACCGCGAACCTGCACCACCAAATAAGAAGGCAACGGCAGATGACGCCCCTGCAAAAATTCCTGCAAACGGGTTTTCGGGTCTTTCTGCTTATCACCGGGGCTGATTTCGTCCAACCGGCTGCGATACCAGTCCAAAATCAGGCGCTCGACGGTCTGGATGTCGCTGTCCAGGAACACGCCGCCGATCAATGCCTCCACCGTATCCGCCAGGATTGACTCGCGGCGGAACCCACCACTTTTCAATTCGCCCGGCCCAAGCCGCAGACATTCGCCCAGGTCAAACTCGCGTGCCATCTCCGCCAGCGTATTGCCGCGCACCAGCGTGGCGCGCATGCGGCTCATGTCGCCCTCGTCTACGCGAGGAAAGCGATGATAGAGCGCATTGGCGATGACAAAGCTCAGAATCGAGTCACCCAGAAACTCAAGACGTTCATTGTGTTTACTGCTGGCGCTGCGGTGAGTCAAAGCCTGCAGTAAAAGCTCCTGCTGTTGAAAAGTGTAGCCCAGCTTCCGCTGCAGCCTGTTTATTACGATGGGGTTCATGAGTTACCAATAGATCAAGAATGCGTCAAAAACTTGCAGCATACGGAACAGGCCTGCTTCGCCGAAAGCCGATCCAAAGCTGTTTCGTTTGCAGTGGCTCCCAGCAGGGGCCAACTTTTTATCGCTCGAGAAAGTATTCTACAACGAGTGGAAACATAATGCTGTGTTTATATCCCCTTAATCCTTCACGCCGCAGTAGGCTGCGGCGTGAAATTAACAGGGAATCAGTCAGCGATTAATGAATACCGCCGATCCGGCTGAAACGCACGCCGGTAGGCCACTCACCTTCCTGTTTTTCAAAGCTCATCCAGATGGCCGTGGCTTTACCCACCAGATTCTTCTCCGGCACAAAGCCCCAGTAACGGCTGTCCGCGCTGTTATCGCGGTTGTCGCCCATCATGAAGTAATGCCCGGCCGGCACCACCCACTCCGCCAGCGGTTTACCCGGCTGTTGGTAGTAAGCGCCCACCCGATCCTGCGCGTCCGGCACGGTCAGGATGCGATGCGTGACGTTGCCGAGGCTTTCCTGGCGCTCACGCATGCGAATACCGCCCGACGGCACGTTATCGTTCAGCGGGATCTGATAGAAGCCGTTGCTGGCCTCGCCCATGCCGCTGCGGCTGAACAGCTGTACGAAGTCGCTCGGCTGCGCATCGGCGTAGGTCACGGCCAGCGCGGTATCGCAGGACTGCCCGCTGTTGCAGGACGGCTGCACCGTGACGCGCTTATTCACCGGATCGTAAGTAATACGGTCGCCCGGCAGGCCAATCACGCGCTTGATATAATCCAGCTTCGGATCCAGCGGATATTTAAATACCGCAATATCGCCACGCTTCGGATGGCCGGTTTCAATGAGCGTAGTCTGGGTAATCGGATCTTTAATGCCGTAGGCATATTTCTCCACCAGAATGAAATCGCCAATCAACAGCGTCGGCATCATTGATCCGGACGGGATCTGGAACGGTTCGTAAATAAACGAGCGCACCACAAAGACCAGCAGCAACACCGGGAAGACCGATGCCCCGGTCTCTACCCAGCCTGGCTGCTTCGCCACTTTCGCCAGCGTTTTATCGTCTACTGCGCCCGCGGTCTGCTCGTTGACCGCCGCAATCTTCGCGCGGCGGGCCGGCGCCCATTTAAAGCGCTCGAAGCACCAGATGATCCCAGTGACCAGGGTGGCCAACGCCAGGATCAGGGCAAACATATTCGCCATGCAAACTCCCTCGTTTCGCGAACTCGTCGCGGTTACTTGCCGTCTTTACCGACGTGCAGAATGGCCAGGAACGCTTCCTGCGGCAGCTCGACGTTGCCGACCTGCTTCATGCGCTTCTTACCGTCTTTCTGTTTCTGCAGCAGCTTTTTCTTACGGCTGACGTCACCGCCGTAGCATTTCGCCAGCACGTTTTTACGCAGCTGCTTCACGGTGGAGCGCGCGATGATGTGCGTGCCGATCGCCGCCTGAATCGCAATGTCGAACTGCTGACGCGGGATCAACTCTTTCATCTTCTCCACCAGTTCACGGCCGCGGTACTGCGAGTTGTCGCGGTGGGTGATCAGCGCCAGCGCATCCACGCGCTCGTTGTTGATCAGCACGTCCACGCGCACCATGTCGGAGGCCTGGAAACGCTTGAAGTTGTAATCCAGCGACGCATAACCGCGCGACGTGGACTTCAGGCGGTCGAAGAAGTCGAGCACCACTTCCGCCATCGGGATTTCATAGGTCAACGCCACTTGGTTGCCGTGGTAAACCATGTTGGTCTGCACGCCGCGTTTCTCAACGCACAGGGTGATGACGTTGCCCAGGTATTCCTGCGGCATCAGCATGTGACATTCGGCGATCGGCTCGCGCAGTTCCTGGATGTTGTTCAGCGGCGGCAGCTTGGACGGGCTGTCGACGTAGATCACTTCTTTGCCGGTGGTTTCCACTTCGTAGACTACCGTCGGCGCGGTGGTGATCAGATCCAGATCGTATTCACGCTCCAGACGTTCCTGAATGATCTCCATGTGCAGCAGACCGAGGAAGCCGCAGCGGAAGCCGAAGCCCAACGCGGTGGAGCTTTCCGGCTCGTAGAACAGGGACGCGTCGTTAAGGCTCAGCTTGCCCAACGCATCACGGAAAGATTCATAGTCGTCGGAGCTGATTGGGAACAGACCGGCGTACACCTGCGGCTTCACTTTCTTGAAGCCCGGCAGCGCTTTTTCCGCCGGCTGACGCGCCTGCGTCAGGGTATCGCCCACCGGCGCGCCGAGGATGTCTTTGATCGCACAGACCAGCCAGCCCACTTCGCCGCAGTTCAGCACGTCGCGATCGACCTGCTTCGGCGTGAAGATGCCCAAACGATCGGCGTTATACACCTGGCCGGTGCTCATGACCTTGATCTTGTCGCCCTTGCGCAGCGTGCCGTTCTTGACGCGCACCAGAGACACGACGCCCAGGTAGTTATCGAACCAGGAGTCGATGATCAACGCCTGCAGCGGCGCATCCGGATCGCCCTGCGGCGCAGGAATGTCGCGCACCAGACGCTCCAGTACCTCAGGCACACCGACGCCGGTTTTGGCCGAGCAGCGCACCGCATCGGTAGCGTCGATGCCGACGATGTCTTCAATTTCCTGCGCGGCGCGATCCGGATCGGCGGCCGGCAGGTCGATTTTGTTCAACACCGGCACCACTTCCAGATCCATTTCGATCGCGGTGTAGCAGTTGGCCAGCGTCTGGGCTTCTACGCCCTGACCGGCGTCCACCACCAGCAGCGCGCCTTCGCAGGCCGCCAGCGAGCGGGAGACTTCATAGGAGAAGTCAACGTGGCCAGGGGTGTCGATAAAGTTAAGCTGATAGGTCTGCCCATCCAGCGCTTTATAATCCAGCGTTACGCTCTGCGCCTTGATGGTGATGCCGCGCTCGCGCTCCAGATCCATGGAATCGAGCACCTGCGCAGCCATTTCACGGTCGGACAAGCCACCGCAGATTTGGATAATGCGGTCAGACAGCGTCGACTTACCGTGGTCAATATGGGCAATAATGGAGAAATTTCGTATATGCTTCATTATAAAAGTTTTTCTGCCTTGGTATTTCTGAATTACTCGCCTATAGAAACCCGCATGGACCTAAAGCGACAGTGAATGGGTGAGGCCGTCTTGCACCTGAATCGCTGCATTCTACATGCCACACCACTGAAAACCTAGCGATCGGTGCAGTGAAGGCATTCTATTATGCGCCGCTAAATGTTACAGGTCGCCCCGGCGGGTGAAAACAGATGTTAACGCGGACGATACAGCCTGAACCCGAGGCTTGCCGGTGCTCCGTGGCCATCAAACCCCGGTGCTAATACATAACCGGCCGCAGCGCAATAAACCCCTTCTGAAATTATCGAAAAAGAATATTTGGATCAACCTCTTAGAATTCGATTTTGCCCCACATCCTTTAGGAAAAACCCCATATACGCCACCACCTCGCCTCGGATAGAAAGGACATGAACTCCGCGACAAAACATTATTCAGGGCACAACATCGGCAGCCCACCGGGGTTCACCAGCATATCTGCGTACGTTGATTGGAAGGTGCATTATGATCGATAAAGGGCAAATGCTGAGCCGGCACGATTTTTCGAAGGTCAACTGGGGCATTCTGGCAGCGGCGGCGCTGCTGTTTAGCGTGGGGGCGGCGCTGTTGGTGCTGCCGCTGCTGAGCAGCATTGACGAGAGCGAGGTCATCACGCTGTTGCAGGCCGGCGCGGGCACGATTTTACTCGGCTGTACGCTGCTGGCGCTGCGGCATTATCTGCGCCCAACGCTGACCTATCGCCTGTACGAGCACGGCGTGCGGGTCTTTGACGACCACCATCACAAAGAGCGTTTCATCCCGTTTGAGAAGATCGGTGATATCTATCGCTTTCGCGGCGGCAAGGCTTTTGGCGGGCTGTTTGACGTCACGGCGTTTCGCACCGGCGCAGATCAGCCCTGGTGCACGGTTTTCAGCAATATCGCCCATTCGTGGCGATTGGCGGACGTGATCGTCGACCAACAGCTGCAACAGCGCGGGCCGCTGGCGTTGAATGCGCTCTATCAAGGGGAGACGGTGTCGTTTCACACCGTTGAGGGCGACGCGCGCTGGCTGTGGCAGCTGCTGCTCGGCAAGCGGCAAGGCACGCCGACCGAAACGCTGCGGCTGAGCGCCACCTTGCTGACGACTGAACGGGGAAACGTGCCGATCGAGCAGATCCGCACCTTGGAAAACCATCCGCAGCGCGGCATCCGCTTGCTCGACGGCCAGGGAAATCTGCTGTTCGCGATTAACTACGATTCGCTGCTCAGCGCCGATCTGTTCATCGCGCTGTTGGAGCATATGATCCACAACCGCATCACCGCCTATCACAACCCGGCGATGACGCGACCGTCGGTTTAAATCAGCGGGGAGTTTTCCGCCTGCATGCGCATCGCGGTAGGCGGCAACCCAATCTGCAGCACCACCGGCTGGTAGTCGGCCTGCTCGCCCAAATGCCGGGCCAACCGGCGCGCCAGCATAAAGGCCGCCCCGCCGCCCAGTACGGCGCCGACTGCCGCCGAGGCGTCGCTGCCGAAACAATATTGCAACAACGTGCCGCCCAGCATCATGCCCAGCAGCGGCGTCAGGTAAACCAGCATGGCGGAGCGCAGCAGGCTGCCTTCCGCGATGCCGACCTCGACGCGCTGCCCCGGTTCGAGCGGCTGATCGATATGCACCTGCAGCTGATGCTCGGTTTCCGGCACCAGCTCGTTCAGCGCACGCGCGCCACAGCCGGAGCGCGCGGTGCAGCTGCCGCAGCCGGCCTTGGGTTCACAGCGCAGCAGCGCTACGCCCTGTTG
This sequence comes from Serratia bockelmannii, assembly GCF_051803255.1. Lineage (NCBI taxonomy): Bacteria > Pseudomonadati > Pseudomonadota > Gammaproteobacteria > Enterobacterales > Yersiniaceae > Serratia > Serratia bockelmannii. The sequence goes on from NZ_CP196512.1 coordinate 3,987,229, forward strand.
CCACGAAACCACCGTGGCCCACTCTTTCATCATTACGGCGATACCTTGAAAGAAATGCTGTCGGCGATGCGCTTGGCCGTCGCCGGCGGCAATTCGCCCACAATCGTGATTTCGTTGCCCGCGCGCACTTCGGTCTGAATGGTGCGGCGCCCCTGACGGTAGTACTGCTGCCCGGCTCCGCTGCCCGCCGGGCTGACGTTGACCGAGAAGCTGAACAGGCCGTCGCTGTAGAGCCGGGATTCAACCGGCACGGCGACATTCGGCAATTTGCGGCGATTGCGCGCCACCTCGTCCACGCCGGCCGGCAACCAGCCGGTGCTCCAGCTCAGCTGGACGTTTTCCACCGCCGGCAGCGACAGCAGCGGCGGCAGGTTGGCTTTGAGCAGCCCCTGCATCGCGCCCTGCACGTCGGCGCCGACCGCGAAGGAGATCACCCGATATTGCTCCAGCGTTTCGCCGTCGCGATCGAGCAAATCCACCCGCAGCGGCAGCTTGGTGTCTTCGTCCATCCAGACGATGTAACTGTAGCGGGAACCGTCGCGCGCCACTACGCGCAGCACTTCACACGGCCGATCGGCGATGCGGGTGCTGCCCACGGAGATGAAGTCGTAATACTTGGCCAGACGAGTGAAATCGGCATAGACGATCGCCGGCAGCGCATCGACGATGTGATCGCCGGTGAGCGTGAACGGTTCCAGACCGGGTTCGAAGTAGCTGATCCCGCCGCCGCGCTGCAACACTTCGCGACGCGGGCCATCCATATGCAGCAGCTGGCCGAGCGGCACGTTGCCGATCACCGCATGGCGATAGCGCAACGACTCGATTCCCTGCTTGCTGATGCTGATGTAGGCGAGCTCGTAATTGAGAGAACGGCTGGCGCTGCTCATCTGTTGCAATAACGCCCCGGACGCAGTTGGCTGCGCCGGGGCGATGCTGGAATAGAGCAGGCTGCCCGTCAATAAACAAACGGAGAACCAGATTTGCTTCATTACTGCTGTTGCATTCCTAAAGACTGAGTTCCGGGAACCTGAATGGCAGCCTGTTGTGGGTTGCCTTGCTCAAGCTGCAGCTGATCCGAATGCAGGCGACGTTGCAGCTCATAGTCCTGCAGCATGGCGTTGATACGCTTACGCTGTTCCTGCACCTGCTGCTGTTGACCGCTGCCGGTAGAGAAACTGTCGGCAGGCACGCCCAGGCTGACCGGCGAGGCCTGGCCCATGATCGGCAGCGTGGTGAAGGCCGGCGATTCGGACGCGTTCGATGGCGCAGAAGGCTGGTTGTACTGCTGCACGCCGACGATCACCGCCAAAGACACGCAGGCCGCCATACCGATTTGCGTAATCTGGCTCGCCCAAGGACGCACTTTGTCCCAGAACGGCATTTTCTGCCAGGTGTGAGGCTGCGGCTGAGATTCCTGAACGGCGGAAGGTACCAGCCGGGCGGGTTCTTTCTCAAGTGCAGCGGCTACGCGATCGGCGATGTCGAGATGCATCACTTGTCCGACATCACCTCGCAGTGTGTCACGTATCAGGTGATAGCTCTGCCAGCTTTGTTGAAGCGTTCGATCTTGCGACAGAGAACTCAACAGCTCGCTGTCGAACGATTCACCATCCATCAGAGCGGAAAGCTTTTCTTTCTGCATGCCTAAGTACCCTTCCTGTGCCCGCCATTGCTAACGCTGGATCAGCGGTTGAACTTTATTATCGATAGCTTCCCGGGCGCGGAAAATACGCGAACGTACGGTTCCGACCGGGCAATCCATGATGGCGGCTATCTCTTCGTAGCTTAGACCATCCAACTCCCGCAAGGTAATCGCCATGCGAAGATCCTCAGGGAGAGACTCAATGGTACGGAAAACTATCTGTCTCAGCTCTTCTGACAACATTAAGTTCTCAGGGTTCGAAATTTCTTTCAGTGCGCCCGCACTTTCGTAATTTTCCGCATCGTTGGCGTCCACATCACTGGATGGCGGACGGCGCCCCTGAGCAACCAGATAATTCTTTGCCGTGTTCACGGCGATTCGATACAACCAGGTATAAAAAGCGCTGTCGCCACGGAACGATTCCAGTGCGCGATAGGCCTTGATAAACGACTCCTGCACCACATCGGGCACATCGCCCTGCGGCACATAGCGGGAAACGAGACTCGCCACCTTATGCTGATAGCGCACTACCAGTAGGTTAAACGACTTCTGATCGCCCTTTTGGACCCGCTCGACCAGAACTTGATCCGTTAACTGCTCGCTCATCCGAGGTAAACTCTCCCCAAATCCGTCTCCACGCGTAAAATTGTACTGCCAGCCATACATTATTTTCCTGAGCAAGCACTCGCTTGGAGTTCATATAGAACACGAAGTTCCATATCGCCATTGTTTTTTCTGTTGATGTCACCCTATCCGTGGCTTTTGCCCGGACAGTTAGGCTAACATGAAATTCACTCTTCTTCTGCACACATCATACGTTATGCAACCATCATCTGAACATGTTAGCGATGTCCTGATCGTCGGCAGCGGCGCTGCGGGCCTGTCACTGGCGCTGCGCCTGGCGCAGCATTGTAAGGTTACCGTTCTCAGCAAGGGGCCGCTCAGCGAGGGGGCCACCTTTTACGCCCAGGGCGGGATCGCCGCGGTGTTCGATGAGACGGACAGCATTGCCTCACACGTTGATGACACTTTGATTGCCGGTGCCGGCCTGTGTGACAAAGAGGCCGTCGAATTCATCGCCGGCAACGCGCGCCACTGCGTGCAGTGGCTGATCGATCAGGGCGTGCTGTTCGACACCGAGATCAACGCGCAGGGCGAGGCGCATTATCACCTCACGCGCGAAGGCGGCCACAGCCATCGCCGCATCCTGCACGCCGCGGACGCGACCGGTAAGGAAGTAGAGACCACGCTGGTGGGGAAAGCAAGCGCTCACCCCAATATTTGCGTGATGGAGCGCCGCAACGCGGTTGACCTTATCACCTCGAATAAAATCGGCCTGCCGGGCACCCGCCGAGTCGTGGGCGCTTACGTCTGGAACCGCGAGCTGGAGCAGGTGGAAACCTACCGCGCCAAAACGGTGGTGTTGGCGACAGGCGGCGCGGCCAAGGTGTACCAATACACCACCAACCCCGATATCTCCTCCGGCGACGGCATCGCCATGGCCTGGCGCGCCGGCTGCCGGGTCGCCAACCTGGAGTTCAACCAGTTCCACCCGACCTGCCTGTTCCACCCGCAGGCGCGCAACTTCCTGCTGACCGAAGCGCTGCGCGGCGAAGGGGCTTACCTGAAGCGCCCGGACGGCAGCCGCTTTATGCCGGATGTCGACCCACGCGGCGAACTGGCCCCGCGCGATATCGTCGCCCGCGCCATCGACCATGAAATGAAGCGCCTGGGCGCCGACTGCATGTACCTGGACATCAGCCACAAGCCGGCGGAGTTCATCACCCAGCACTTCCCAATGATCCACGAAAAGCTGCTGACGCTGGGCTTCGATCTGACTCGGCAACCGATCCCCATCGTCCCGGCGGCGCACTACACCTGCGGCGGCGTGATGGTCGATCAGCACGGCCGCACCGATCTCGACGGGCTGTACGCCATCGGCGAAGTCAGCTACACCGGCCTGCACGGTGCCAACCGCATGGCGTCGAACTCGCTGTTGGAATGCCTAGTTTACGGTTGGTCGGCGGCGGAAGACATTCTGCAGCGCCTGCCGTTCATCCAGCAGGCCAAACAGGTGCCGCACTGGGATGAAAGCCGGGTGGACGATGCGGACGAACGGGTGGTGATTCAGCACAACTGGCACGAGCTGCGGCTGTTCATGTGGGATTACGTCGGCATCGTGCGCACCACCAAGCGGCTGGAGCGCGCCCTGCGCCGCATCAACACGCTGCAGGCGGAAATCGACGAGTACTACGCGCACTTCCGCATCTCCAACAACCTGCTGGAGCTGCGCAATCTGGTGCAGGTGGCCGAGCTTATCGTGCGCAGCGCCATGGCGCGCAAAGAGAGCCGCGGCCTGCACTACACGCTGGACTACCCGGATTTGCTGCCGGAAGCGCTGCCGACCATTTTGCAGCCTTAAACTCTGCGACAGGGCGCCTTATCGGCGCCCTTTTCTTTTCAGTAGAACAGGTAGAAGTCGGTGATCAATCGGCGGAAATCGTCGGTGTAGCTGCCATCGGCCTGTTTGATCGCCAGCGCCTGCGCCTGCAGCGGCGTTTCGCGCCGTGTCAGCGCCAGCAACACCCGGTGCAGCGGCGTATCGGCCCGGTCGCTGACGTTCACTTTCACCGCCGTATGCCAGCCGCTTTGCAGCGCCAGGCGTTCGAATTCGGCGCCAACGTCGTGCGGCAGCACCACGCAGAACGTCCCCTGTTCCGCCAGCAGCTGCGCCGCGCAGGCCAACAGCGCGCCGTGCGTCAGGGTTTCGGTGTAGCGCGCGTTGTGGCGCGCCTGGTCGCGGCAGGCCACCGCCGGCTCGAAATACGGCGGATTACTGACGATCAGATCATACTCAGCGGCATGCCGCTGCGCATAATGATGAATATCCTGCGCATGCACGCGGATGCGCTGTGGCCACGGCGATTCCGCCGCGTTTTCGCGCGCCTGGCCGGCGGCGGCTTCATCCAGTTCCACCGCGTCGATGGTCACTTCGTCGCCGCTGCGCTGCGCCAGCATCAACGCGATCAGCCCGCTGCCGCAGCCGATGTCCAGCACCCGGCGCGCCTGCCCCAGCGGTGCCCAGGCGCCGAGCAGCACCCCGTCGGTGCCCACTTTCATGGCGCAACGATCGTGGGCGACAAAGAATTGTTTAAAGGTAAAACCCCCGCGGCGCGGGGTAAAATCGGCTTTCGATCGCTTGCTCACACTCACCACCTGGCTATAAAACTGGCGTAGCATAAGGCAATCTGATCGGCGGGAAAAGAGCGGCTTTCCGCTTAAATAGGTGAAGATCGCGGCCAACCCGTCTATAATCGGCGCCCCAAGTAGAGGTAGACCATGACAGCAACCACTTTTTCCGAACTCGAACTCGATGATCGCCTGATCGACGCGCTGCGCGACAAAGGCTACGATCGCCCCACCGCCATTCAGGCCGCAGCGATCCCGCCGGCGATGGACGGGCGCGACGTCTTAGGTTCGGCTCCGACCGGCACCGGCAAAACCGCCGCCTTCCTGCTGCCTGTGTTGCAGCACCTGCTGGACTTTCCACGCAAAAAATCCGGCCCGCCGCGCGTGCTGATCCTGACGCCAACGCGTGAACTGGCGATGCAGGTCGCCGACCAGGCGCGTGAATTGGCTGCTCATACCTCGCTGGATATCGCCACCATCACCGGCGGCGTCGCTTACATGAACCACGCGGAAGTGTTCAGCGAAAACCAGGACGTGGTGGTCGCCACCACCGGCCGCTTGCTGCAATACATTAAAGAAGAGAACTTCGACTGCCGCGCGGTGGAAACCCTGATCCTCGACGAAGCCGACCGCATGCTCGACATGGGCTTCGCGCAGGACATCGAAACCATCTCCGCCGAAACCCGCTGGCGCAACCAAACGCTGCTGTTCTCCGCCACGCTGGAAGGCGAAGCGATCCGCGAATTCGCCGAGCGCATCCTGAAAGAGCCGGTGGAAGTGGAGGCCGATCCGTCGCGCCGCGAACGCAAAAAGATCCTGCAGTGGTACTACCGCGCCGATGACGTGCAGCACAAAACCGCGCTGCTAATCCACCTGCTGCAGCAGCCAGACGTGCAGAAATCGGTGATCTTCGTGCGCAAGCGCGAGCGCGTGCATGAGCTGGCCACCTGGCTGCGCGAAGCGGGCATCAACACCTGCTATCTCGAAGGCGAAATGGTGCAGGCCAAACGCAACGAAGCAGTCAAACGCATGATGGATGGCCGGGTTAACGTGCTGGTCGCCACCGACGTGGCCGCACGTGGCCTGGATATCCTCGATATCACCCACGTGTTCAACTTCGACATGCCGCGCACGGCGGATACCTACCTGCACCGCATCGGGCGTACCGGCCGCGCCGGGCGCAAAGGCACCGCCATTTCGCTGGTGGAAGCGCACGACCATCTGCTGCTGGGCAAAGTGGGCCGTTACCTGAACGAGCCGCTGAAAGCGCGCGTGATCGACGAACTGCGGCCGAAAACCAAGGTGCCGAACGAGAAGAGCAACGGTAAACCGTCGAAGAAAGTGCTGGCCAAGCGCGCGGAAGATAAAGCGAAGAACAAAGAGAAGGCCAAGGTGAAAGTGCGCCATCGCGACGCCAAAAACGTCGGCAAACGCCGTCAGGCGAAGGCCAAACCGGCCGGCGACGCGGAATAACCACCGCTGCCTAAGAAAAAACCGCCTGTACAGGCGGTTTTTTTATGGGCGTTTACTGCTGCGCGTAGTGCGTGGCCAGACGGTGCCCCTGCAGCCATTTATCCAGTTCGCGGAACTGCGCCTTCAGCTCGTCATTCTGCAAATGCGCCGGCGTTTGCGAGAAGTAAAACTGGAACACGACGCCCTGCTGGTTGCGTGCCCGGGCATCGGCCCCGGCCTGCAACAGCAGCAGCGCCAGGTGCGGCGCGTTAATCTTCGCCGCCAGATGCAGCGGAGTATCCCCCAGCCGATCGCTCAAGGTGGTGTCCGCTCCGGCCGCCAGCAACAGCCGCAGTTGCTCTTCGCGCCCGGCCAGCACCGCCGCCGCAAGCGGCGTGGCGCCGGTAACGGCATTACGCACGTTCACCTGTGCCCCTTCGGCCAGTAACAGCCGCAGGTACTGCGCATCTTGCAACATCGCCGCGGTGTGCAACGCGCTGTTGCCGTCCAGCCCCGCTGCCGCCGGGTCTGCCCCGAGCGCCAGCAACGCCTGCACGCTACCCGGCTGCTGCGAAAGCACCGCCCACTGCAACAGCGTGACCTGCCGATCGCCCCGTTCGCGCAAGCGATCCTGCGTGGCCTGCGCACGGATACCCTGCGTATCGCCACGCGCCACCGCCTGAGCCAGCGCCAGATTGCTGCGGCCGTCAAACGGCGAAATCTCCTGCCCCATCTGTTGCTCCTTAGCCATCATCAGTAAACCGGTCACCGCGACCAGCGCCAGTAAGGCTATCGCCAGCGCCCGCCGCAAGCGACGCCCTTCAGGCATTGGCCTTCGCCTCCCACGGCTTTTGTTCCGCCATCGAGCTTATCACCTTGTCGATGCCGTGCGCCGTCAGGCTGCGATCCAGATGCTTGCTCGGCCGCCAGTCATCGATGCCGGTCAGGGTATCGTTGTTGGCCAAGGTGATGTTATGGCCGATGGCGTCCGGGATCAGCGAAGTCGACTCCTGGGTGCTGGTCAGCATGTCATATTGCTCGCTGTAGCGGCGAATGCCGCCGGCTTCGGCATCTTTCTTCGCCGCCGCCGGATCGATACCCAGGCGATTCAGGGTGTAATCCGAAACCCCAGCCGCGTTGAAGGTGACCGCGACGGTACCGGTCGCCAGCGCAGCCGTGGCCGCCAGGCCACCGCCAAGCGAATGACCGGCGATCACCAGCGCATCGCCAAAGGCCGCCTTGGCGCTTTTGGCAGCGGCAACCGCCTGATTGTACTGCACATCGTCATAGCCCGTCGCCTGCCGCACGTTGCTCAGCCAGTCGCGCCAGTCGTTGGTGCCGGCGAACGCCAACACATACTGCTTGTCGTTGCTGTAAACCCCGGCCTGGAAACCGCTGCCCGCGTCGTGCAGGCTGGCGGGATCGATGCCAAAACCGAGCAGCGCGCTGTCGCTCAGGCGGTTGAACCCGGCAGCGCCCTGGCCGTTCAGTGAATAAACATCCTTGGCCAACAGCGCCAACGCATAATCACCTTCCTGCGATTGTTGCCCCCGTGTCACACTCGGCGCTGCCGCCGCCGTCGGGGCCGCCGCGGAGATATCGCCGACCAGCGTATTCAACAGGTTCTGCGCATTGAGCGTGTTCTGCGAAGGGGTGGCCACCGGCGCTGGATTTGCCGGCGCTGCCGCAGGCTGCGCCGCCGTCGCCGTCTCGGCAGCGGCGCGAGGTGTAGGGATCGCGGCCACCGGGGATACTGCAGAGGTAAAACTTAAAGGCATACTCATGCCGACTCCTTGTCGATAGACTTTTTATTGAGCACCTGAATAGGTGCTGATTTAGCTATCGGCAGGTCGGATGAGTTCTGTATTAGAAATGCTTATCTTTGTACAGAATGTGATCCGCGTTCGGTTTTCGGCCACCAAACGCAGAAAAGGGAGCCGAAGCTCCCTGATTGACTGCGCCGCAAATTACAGGCTTTCGGTAAAGGTGCGGGCGATAACGTCGCGCTGCTGTTCCGGCGTCAGAGAGTTGAAGCGTACCGCATAACCGGACACGCGGATGGTCAGCTGCGGGTATTTTTCCGGGTGCTTGACCGCGTCTTCCAGGGTTTCGCGACGCAGCACGTTGACGTTCAGGTGCTGACCGCCTTCCACGCGCACGGTCGGCTGCATTTCCAGCGGCACTTCACGGTATTCGATCTGGCCCAGGTCGCTCACTGCGACAACCTGATCTTCCACGTAGTTGGCCTTGGCGCACACGCAGCGAGCTTCCGCTTTTTCATCATCCAGCAGCCAGAAAGAATTCACCAGCGCCTGGTCGTTCGCTTTGGTAATTTGAATACCGGTAATCATTATGTTGCCTCCGTACAAGGGCGTAAAAATTCACGTCGTGAGAAAACCCAATTCTGGTTTCGGCCATTTGGTAAAACCATTGTTGTCTTGTTGTTCTGTATACCAGCCTGACCGGGCCAGTTCCTTGATTAAAGTCAATTTTTACCGGGTAGGCACAGGGCATGAAGGGACAAATTTATGTTTTATATCAATTTTCCCACTGCGGCAAAAACCAATTATTTTTGTAAATTTTCAAAAATAATTGCATTACGCGTGACAGTGAGAAATGAAAAGCGGGTTTCGCTGCGCGTGCCGAAACGGTAAGCTATAGCCCATGAATTGCTAAAGAAAACAAAGGAGAGCGTTTATGGCCACCTCCCTCACCTGGCATGACGTGATCGGCAAAGAGAAAGAGCAGCCCTATTTTGTTGAAACGCTCGCCTTTGTTGCCGCTGAGCGCCAGGCCGGTAAGACCATTTATCCACCGCAGAAGGACGTGTTCAACGCTTTCCGCTATACCGAGCTGGCGGACGTCAAGGTCGTCATCCTCGGCCAGGATCCGTATCACGGGCCCAATCAGGCGCACGGCCTCTCTTTCTCGGTGCGCCCCGGCGTGCCGGCGCCGCCGTCGCTGGTGAACATGTATAAAGAGCTGGCGACCGACATTCCCGGCTTCGAACGCCCGGATCACGGCTACCTGCAAAGCTGGGCCGAACAGGGGGTGCTGCTGCTCAACACCGTGTTGACAGTGGAAGGCGGCCGCGCGCACTCGCACGCCAACCTGGGCTGGGAAACCTTTACCGATAAGGTGATCGCCGCCCTGAATGAGAACCGCGAAGGCGTGGTGTTCCTGCTGTGGGGCTCGCACGCGCAGAAGAAAGGCAACTTTATCGACCGCAACCGCCACCATGTGCTGAAGGCGCCGCACCCGTCGCCGCTCTCCGCGCACCGCGGTTTCCTCGGCTGCCGCCACTTCTCGCAGGCCAATCAGCTGCTGGAGCAGCAAGGACTCACGCCGATCGATTGGATGCCGCGCCTGCCGCAGGCATAGTCCAGAGACAAAAAAGGCACCCTCGGGTGCCTTTCTTTATGCCGTTGCCGGGGCGATTACGCCTTGGCTTTGGAGACCGCGACCATCGCCGGACGCAGCAGGCGGCCGTTCAGCGTATAACCTTTCTGCATCACCATCATCACGTGGTTCGGCTGGTGATCGGCGGATTCCATCATGCTCATCGCCTGATGCACTTCCGGGTTGAACGGCACGTTGACGTCGCCGACGATTTCGATGCCATACTTGCGCACCACGTCCAGCAGCGATTTCAGCGTCAGCTCGATGCCTTCGATCATCGCGGCCAGTTCAGGATTGTTTTTATCCGCCAGATCCAGCGCGCGCTCCAGGTTGTCGATCACCGGCAGCAGATCGCCGGAGAATTTCTCCAGGGCGAACTTGTGCGCTTTCTCGACGTCCAGTTCAGCGCGGCGGCGGATGTTTTCCGCTTCCGCTTTGGCGCGCAGCAGGCTGTCGCGCTCGTGCTGCTGCGCTTCCGCCAGTTGGGCTTCCAGTTCGGCGATACGCGCATCGCGCAGATCGACGCCTTCCGCCGCTTCCGGCAGCGTATCATCGTGATGAGCGTGTTGTTCCATTTCTTCCGAGACTTGCTCGTTTGGCGTCTTCTGTTCTTTACTACTCATGAATATCTCCGCGTTTTAGCATTAATCTCGCAACTTGGCTTATTATGGGGATCAAAACCGGGGTTTCAAGTCAACCGGTCACAATGTGGGGCATAAACGGGTCCCGGTGAGGAAAATCACAACAAATGAATAAAAAATTCGCCTGTATTGGCATTGTTGGCCACCCGCGTCACCCTTCAGCGCTGGCAACCCACGAGATGCTGTTCCACTGGCTGGTCGCCCGCGGCTATTCAGTGATGGTCGAACGCCAGATCGCCCATGATTTGGGGCTGAAAGACGCCGTGACCGGCAGCCTGGCGGATATCGGCCAGCGCGCCGATCTGGCGGTGGTGGTCGGCGGCGACGGCAACATGCTCGGCGCCGCGCGCGTGCTGGCGCGCTACGACATCAAGGTGATCGGGGTCAACCGCGGCAACCTCGGCTTCCTCACCGATCTCGATCCCGACAACGCCCTACAGCAGCTGGCGGACGTGCTGGAAGGCGAGTACATCGACGAACAGCGTTTCCTGCTGGAAACCATCGTGCATAAAGAGCACCAGCAGTGCCGCATCAGCACCGCCATCAACGAAGTGGTGCTGCACCCCGGCAAAGTGGCGCACATGATCGAATTCGAAGTGTACATCGACGATCGCTTCGCCTTCTCACAGCGCTCCGACGGCCTGATCATCGCCACGCCGACCGGCTCCACCGCCTACTCGCTCTCCGCCGGTGGGCCGATCCTCACCCCGTCGCTGGAGGCGATCGCGCTGGTGCCGATGTTCCCGCACACCCTTTCCGCCCGGCCGCTGGTGATCAACGGCGACAGCACCATCCGCCTGAAGTTTTCGCAGATCGGCAGCGATCTGGAGATCAGCTGCGACAGCCAGATCGCGCTGCCTATCCAGGAAGGCGAAGAAGTGCTGATCCGCCGCAGCGATTTCCACCTGAATTTGATTCACCCGAAGGACTACAGCTATTTCAACACGTTAAGCACCAAGCTGGGCTGGTCGAAAAAATTGTTCTAAAATCTGCGCCGGCCACTTTACTGTATATAAAACCAGTTTATACTGTATGAAACTACAGTTATGTGTTTATACACAGGAAGGTTCCCATGCTGGCGCAATTAACCATCAGCAACTTTGCTATCGTTCGTGAGTTGGAAATCGATTTTCAACCGGGTATGACGGCGATCACCGGTGAAACCGGCGCCGGCAAATCCATCGCCATCGATGCGCTGGGGCTGTGCCTCGGCAACCGCGCTGACGGCAACGTGGTGCGCCTGGGAGCCGCCCGCGCCGACCTCTGCGCCCGCTTCTCGCTGGCGGACACCCCGTCCGCGCGCGAGTGGCTGGAACAGAACCAGCTGGACGACAGCAACGAATGCCTGCTGCGCCGGGTGATCAACGCCGACGGCCGTTCGCGCGGCTTTATCAACGGCACCGCCGTGCCGCTGTCGCAGCTGCGCGAGCTGGGGCAACGTCTGATCCAAATCCACGGCCAACACGCCCATCAGCTGCTGCTCAAACCGGAGCACCAGAAAGCGCTGCTCGATGCCTACGCCGATGAACCCGCCCTGCTGGCGGCGATGAGCCAGGCCTACCAACGCTGGCACCAGAGCTGCCGCGAGCTGGCGCATCATCAGCAGCAGTCCATCGAGCGCGAAGCGCGCAAGCAGCTGCTGCAATACCAGTTGAAAGAGCTGAACGAATTCGCGCCGCAGGCCGGCGAGTTCGAGCAGACTGACGCCGAGTACAAGCGCCTGGCCAACAGCGGCCAGCTGCTGACCCTCAGCCAGCAGACGCTGCAGCTGCTCGCCGACAGCGACGAGAACAACATGCTCAGCCAGCTCTACAGCGCCAAGCACCTGCTGCTTGAACTGGCCGGGCTGGACGACAAGCTCGGCGGCCTGCTGGACATGCTGGAAGAGGCTTCTATCCAGATCAGCGAAGCCAGCGACGAGCTGCGCCACTACGCCGATCGCATGGATCTCGATCCCAACCGCCTGCACGAGCTGGAACAGCGCCTGTCGCGCCAAATCAGCCTGGCGCGCAAACATCAGGTCACGCCGGAAGAGCTGCCGCAGCTGCATCAGCAGTTGCTGGATGAACAGCAGCTGCTTTCACAGCAGGAAAGCGATCATGAGCACCTGAACGAGGCGGTCACCCAGCATCATCAGCAGGCGCTGGCGCTGGCGGAAGAGCTGCACCAGAAACGCCTGCACTACGCGGCCGAGCTGACCACGCTCATCACCGACAGCATGCAGGCGCTCTCCATGCCGCACGGCAAGTTCCACATCGACGTGCGCTTCGAACCGCAGCATCTGAGCGCCGAAGGGGCCAGCCGCACCGAGTTCTGCGTCTCCACCAACCCGGGGCAGCCGCTGCAACCGCTGGCGAAGGTCGCCTCCGGCGGTGAGCTGTCGCGCATCGCGCTGGCCATTCAGGTGATCACCGCCCGCAAGATGGAAACCCCGGCGCTGATCTTCGATGAGGTGGACGTGGGCATCAGCGGCCCGACCGCCGCCATCGTCGGCCGTCTGCTGCGCCAGCTCGGCGAATCCACCCAGGTGATGTGCGTGACTCACCTGCCGCAGGTGGCCGGATGCGGGCATCAGCACCTGTTCGTCAGCAAGCAGACCGACGGCACGGTCACCGAAACCCAGATGGCGCCGCTGGATAAACGCGCCCGGCTGCAGGAGCTGGCGCGCCTGCTCGGTGGCAGTGAAGTCACCCGCAATACGTTGGCGAACGCCAAAGAACTGCTGGCGGCATAAAAAAGCTCAACTTTTTCACTTTCCTGCGGTCTGACAGTGACGCTGTTGACCCGAAATATATCTAAAGTGCGGCGCGGCGGTGATCTTAAGCCTCCTCAACGGCCCGAAACAGGTCAAGCGCTTGAGGTGCTAAAGGAAAGCCAATGCGTCGCAACGTGAAAGATGAAGGGTATAAAGGTTTCCAACTGCCGCAAGGTCTATTATCATCGGCATCCTATGCCCTAAAGGAATGTGATTACTATGCGCTGTAAAACGCTGACTGCCGCCGCTGTAGTTCTTGTGATGCTGACTGCAGGCTGTTCTACTTTTGAAAAGGTGGTTTATCGTCCTGACATCAACCAGGGGAACTACCTGACGTCGACCGACGTGGCGAAAATTCAGAAAGGGATGACCCAACAACAGGTCGCTTACACATTGGGCACCCCAATGCTGCAAGACCCGTTCGGGACTCAGACGTGGTTCTATGTGTTCCGTCAGCAGCCTGGCCATGAAGATATCACCCAGCAGACGCTGACGCTGACCTTCGACAGCGCAGGCGTGTTGACCGATATCCAGAACAAACCGGCGCTGACCAAGTAATCGGCGCCGCCCGCTCTTCCGGCCCATGAGGGGGCATGGTGTTCCTCATGACAGTCGCAGGCTGCAACGCGGAAGAGAAAATCAGTTTCAGATAAAAAAATAAGGCGCTATAAGCGCCTTATTTTTTTGCCTTTTCTGCCCGTTGCCGGCGCAGCTCTTTCGGATCGGCAATCAGCGGCCGGTAAATCTCCACCCGGTCGCCATCGTTCAGCCTATCGCCCAGCTTGGCCGGGCGGCTGTAGATGCCGATTTTATTGCTTTTAAGATCGATATCCTGGCGCAGCTCCAGCAGGCCCGAAGCCTGGATCGCCTGCTCGACGCTGCTGCCTTCGGCCAGCTTCACCTTGCGCAGGTACTGCCGCTCCGGCAAGGCGTACACCACCTCGACCTGGATGTCAGACACTGTAGACCTCTTTCGCCCGCTGGGTGAATGCCTGCACCATGTTGCCCGCCAGCTCTTTGAATACCTTGCCGAACGCCAACTCAATCAGTTTGTTGGTGAACTCGAAGTCCAGGTGCAGCTCCACCTTGCAGGCCTCTTCGCTCAGCGGCGTGAACTGCCAGCCGCCCATCAGCTTGCGGAACGGGCCATCGACCAGCTGCATATTGATGCTCTGGTTATCCAGTAGCGTATTGCGCGTGGTGAAAGTCTTGCTGATACCGGCCTTGGCGACGTCCACCGCGGCGGTCATCTCGTTGGAGGTAGCATTAAGCACCCGGCTGCCGGTGCAGCCTGGCAGAAAATCGGGGTAAGAATGAACATCGTTAACCAACTGATACATCTGCTCGGCGCTGAACGGCACTAATGCAGACCGACTGATCTGGGGCATATCATTTCCTGTAAGACATAAAACGTACAGATAATACCATTTATCTGGCGGCAAACAAAAAATCTGCTACGGGATGAGGGAACCAAAAATGCGAAAAATTGCGCAGGTGCTGAACGGGAAAGGATTTCTTTCGCTGGAGCATCCAGTATAATGAACGCACTATGACAAAGAAAAAAGCACACAAACCCGGTTCCGCCACCATTGCCCAAAACAAGCGCGCGCGTTTCGAATACTTCATTGAAGAAGAGTTCGAGGCGGGCCTGTCGCTGCAAGGGTGGGAAGTTAAATCGCTGCGTGCAGGCAAAGCCAACCTCAGCGACAGCTACGTGACGTTCCGTGACGGTGAAGCCTACCTGTTTGGCGCCACCATCACCCCACTCAACGTGGCTTCGTCGCATGTGGTGTGCGATCCAACGCGTACCCGTAAACTGCTGCTGAACCGACGCGAGCTGGACACCCTGCTCGGCCGCGTCAACCGCGACGGTTACACCGTGGTGGCCTTGTCCCTGTATTGGAAAAATGCCTGGAGCAAGATCAAGATCGGCGTAGCCAAAGGCAAGAAAGAGCACGACAAACGCGATGACATCAAAGATCGCGAATGGCAGACGGCGAAAGCCCGTATCATGAAGCACGCCAATCGTTAAGCCGCTGGCTTATCGAGGTAAACTTCTGGTATACTGCACAAAGTTACTTGGGGCTGATTCTGGATTCGACGGGATTTGCGAAGCCCTAGGAGCATGCCGAGGGGCGGTTGGCCTCGTAAAAAGCCGCAAAAAAATAGTCGCAAACGACGAAAACTACGCTTTAGCAGCTTAATACCCTGCTTAGAGCCCTCTCTCCCTAGCCTCCGCTCTTAGGACGGGGATCAAGAGAGGTCAAACCCAAAAGAGATCGCGTGGATGTCCTGCCTGGGGCTGAAGCGTTAAACTCAATCAGGCTAGTCTGTCAGTAGCGTGTCCATCCGCAGCTGGCCGGCGAATGTAAAGATTGGACTAAGCATGTAGTGCCGACGGTGTAGTAATTTCGGACGGGGGTTCAAATCCCCCCAGCTCCACCAAATACGTCGCCAGTGAACCAGATAGACCCGGCGATAATAGCGAAAAAGCCCGCAACTTCGGTTGCGGGCTTTTTTGTGTCTGTTCGTCACCAACGTGTCAAAGCGAGTTCCAGTCCGGCAGCCTGTTCGCCTTTTTCCGCCTGTAGTGGAAAAGCGCCATAAAAAAGCCAAACAACAGGCCGGCGGCGAGGCTTAATGTCAGGGCCTCTTCACCGGTATATCCCTGATTTTTCCATACCATGAACCACATCAGCACGCCCCACAGCGGGCCAAACCAAATGCCGAAGAACAGCATATTCAGCCAGAAAGGCGCAAACGGCGGCGGTGGCATATTCACATCCATTCGCCACAGCAGGCGCAAGATTGGCGGCGCATAGTTGCTCCGCCACATCTTCTTTTCCTCCATCAGCGCTATCGCCTTGTCCCTTCGTTGTTCAAACGTCATCGTTCGCTTCCTTTCAGTGGAAATTGCCTATCCGGTGAGATGATACGCGCTTAAGCCCCATTCCCAAATATCCGGCATGCCCGCAGGCATGCCGGACGCTACCTCACCGCTCCTCTTTTTCCCCCAGGAAGAAATACCACAGCGGAATGGAAAGCAGCAGGGTGAACACCAGCGTATACAGCAGCACCATCAGGCTCTGCATGATCACCATCTGTGCGCTCCAGTCACCGATCGGCAGTTGAAACTGTTCGACGGTGCCGCCGAGGATCGCCCGGCCCATCACGCAACCGACCGCCACCGCCACTGTCGCCACCGCCGCGCGGAACTTGCGCACCTCGGCGCGGCGGGCGGCCGCTTCCGGCGTTTCGTTCTGAAGGCCTTGCCGCTGGCCGCGCCAGCGCCATACGTCCACCAGCAGCAACGCCGCGAGGCTCACGCCCATCACCGGCAGGCAATACCCCAGTGCGGAAGCCACCAGCAGCGTGGCGGCGCGCGCCGGCAGGGAAAGCGCCAGCCAGGCGGCAACCAGCGTCTGCACCGGATGCTGCGCCCCCGCCGCCGGGCGGCGACTCCACCACATGCGGTAACCCAGCACGATCATCAAGCACAGCCCAAGGCCAAACGCCGCCAGCAGCAGCTGATTCGGCAAGCCGAACAGAATGCCCATGTGGGCGTCGATGCCCCAGCGGGTCAGCTTGGCGATGAGTGGGAAGGTGTCGAACCGCACCTGATCGATGACGGCGAAGCTTTGCGGCGCGATGGCAACCGCGTCCACCTGCGTCGGCCAGCTGCGATCCACTTCGGTTACCGTCCAGGCTTTGCCCTCGCCTTTCGGCTGGCGCAGCTCGACCTTGGCGGCGTCGATCCCGGCGGCGCGCGCAGCGTGCAGCGCCCGATCCCAATCACCGTTCAACGCATTGGCCTGCGCGGCAGGACCCATCTTCATGCCCGGCATCATCCCGCGGTGCTCGGCGTGCGGATCGACCGGCGTCTGCGGCGCATCGGCCTGCAGGCTGGTGTTGACCTGCGGCGTCAGCCAGCCCAGGTTGGCCCGCAGCGCGTCGATGTTACCGCCGGCCCACTGCGACCAGGTCAGCCCGGTGGCCGAGAAGAACAGCAGCCCGGCCAGCAGCGCCACGCCCAGCGTGATATGCCAATGGCGGCTGGCGGCGAAGCCCCCTTTCACCCTTTTCAGCTTGCGCTTCGGCCGCGTCGCCAGCCACAGCGCCACGCCGCCCAGCGCGGCCACCCACAGCCAGGAGGCCGCCAGCTCACTGTAATTACGGCCCAGATCGCCAAGCAGCAGGCTGCTGTGCAGCTTGTCCAGCCAGGTGCGCAGCGGCAGTACGCCGGAAGTGCCGTACACCGTCATATCGCCCTTGATCGCCAGGGTATAGGGATCGACAAACAGCGCACGCGACTCGGAAGCGCCCAGATCGGCACTCGCGAACTGTACGCGCGTGGTATCCATTGCGCCGGGAGCCGGACGCACGGCGTAAATGCGCGCCTCGTCACCCGCCGCACGGCGGGCGGCGGCGATCTGGTCAGCCAGCGATCTCGCCTGCCCATGCGGTTCGGTGAAAAGCGCATCGCGATACAGCGCCTCTTCAAGCTGCGGCGTCAGCACATACAGCGTGCCGGTCAGTGCAGCGACCAGAATAAAAGGAGCGACCAGCAGGCCGATATAAAAATGCAGCCGTCTGATCAAGTTCAGCATCGCGCCACGCGGCGATGCGGCAGGTGGAGTTTTGGTTATTGAAGACATGGCCTTTCTCGTTTTTCAAACTGTGCGCGCAGGCAAACCATCCGCAGCGATACGGACGGCGTTACCCATGATCAAGCAATAGGGAAAAACGGTTGGCCGGGTGGCCCGCGCGGGCTCGGCCGCAGAGTAAGGCGCCGAATGGGCGGAGAAACGATGCGCGGCGCGCAAGGCAGGCGCGCGATGCGCGCCATCAGCCACAGCAGCGGGACGAATGCCCACAGCAGCAGCGGCACGTGGATCAGCAGCTCGCAATAGCCACAGAAAATCATCTCCGCAGGATCCATGCCGTGGTGGCCGGCATGCTCGGCGGCGGGCATCGCCATCGCGTGCATGTCGTGCGGCATAGCGGCGTCCGTTTGCATCATGCCGCCCATCATCGGGTGGTGCATCAGCGATTTCGACACCACCGGCGCCACAAACAGCAACAGCACCGCCATAATGGCGATGCAGGCGGTAACGCGTTGCTGTAGCTGACGTGGCACTCTCATCGCGACGGCGAATTAACCCGGTCGGTGGCGAACAAGCGGCCAGTGTAACCCGCGTTGCGCGATGAGGTGAAAGAAAAGTCAGGTTTCTCTTACGCGCCCCCGGCGGCGGCGATCACAGCGCCCGTGAATAGACCCGTGAGGCTTCGCCCCAGGGGTGATACCCGAGCCCGTTATAAACGAAGCCGCTGCGCTCGTAGTAGCCTTCCAGATCGGTGCACAGGTGTAGCTGCGGGAAGCCCAGCCGGCGGGTTTCCGCAGCCACATGCTCGATCAGTTTGGCGCCGTAGCCCCGGCCGCGCTGCGTTTCCTCTACGTAGAGCGCACACAGCCAGGGATACAGCTCGCCACGGCTGATAAAGTCGTTGGTGATGAGCCCCGCACAGCCGAGGATCTGGTCATTTTCCATCAGCAGGTACCACTGCGGCAGCGGGTTGGCGGCGCCGAGGCTGCAGTTGATGGCGTCTTCATACATCATCAACGTCTCTGCCGTGGCCCAGTGCCGCTGAAAATACGCAATGGCGCGCGGCGCCAGCTCGGGCGCTTGCCGCACCGAAATCATGTCCATCGTCATTCCCGTTATCCATGTTGTCAGCGTAGAATTATGCAGCAATATGCAGGGTATGGCAGCGGTATTCCGCCGCCGTCATTCACTAAGGAGTCATCATGACGCAAAACATCTATGACAATCAGGCCTTCTTCGACGGCTATGCGCAGCTAAGCCGCTCGCAGCACGGCCTGGACGGCGCGCCGGAATGGCCCGCCATCCGCCGCATCCTGCCGGATTTGCAGGGCAAAAGCGTGGTCGATCTCGGCTGCGGCTACGGCTGGTTCTGCCGCAGCGCGCGCGAACAGGGCGCAGCCAGCGTGCTGGGGCTGGACGTCTCGGAAAAGATGCTGGCCAAGGCGCGGGAGATGACCGCCGACGCGGGCATTGAGTATCGTCGGCAGGATTTGGCGCAGCTGCAGCTGCCTGTAAACCGTTACGATCTGGTCTACAGCTCGCTGACGCTGCACTACCTCGAGGATTTGTCCACCCTATTCGCCACGGTGTACGCCGCGCTGAAACCCGGCGGGCAGTTCATCTTCACCGCCGAGCACCCGATCTACACCGCCCCGGCGCAGCAGGGCTGGTTGACCGACGGCAACGGGCAGAAATCCTGGCCGGTCAACGGTTACCAGCGAGAAGGCCAGCGCGTTTCCAACTGGCTGGCGGAAGGCGTCATCAAGCAGCACCGCACGCTTGGCGGCTATATCAACCCGCTGGCGCAGCAAGGGTTTATCATCCAGCATTTGAACGAATGGGGCCCCAGCGCGCAGCAAATCGCCGCTAATCCGGCGCTGGACGAAGAGCAGGAGCGCCCGATGATCTTCATTCTCGCCGCCCGCAAACCCGCCTGATTGATCCGCAGTAAACCGTTCACACCACCACAGTTGGGGAGGCCGCCTCCCCCCAACGGCTATTATGCCGGCAACGCCACCCCGTGCGCCGCGAAGTGCGTCAGCGCCTCGCCTTCCATACGATAGCGCACCCACTCGCCCTGCGGCTGCGCGCCGATGCTGAGGTAGAAATCGATGGCCGGTTGGTTCCAGTCCAGCACGCTCCACTCCAGGCGACCGCACTGCCGTTCGCACGCCAGCTGGGCGATGTGCCGCAGCAGCTTTTTACCTGCGCCCGCGCCGCGATACTTCGGCGCCACGTACAGGTCTTCCAGATAGATGCCGTTTTTACCCAGCCAGGTGGAGTAACTCATAAAGAACACCGCATAACCCGCCGGCTCGCCGTTCACCGTACAAATCAGCGCTTCGGAACAGGCGCCCGGCCCAAACAGGCTGCGTTCGATATCTTCCACGCTGGCCAGCACCTGCTCGCGCGCCTTTTCGTACACCGCCAGCTCGATAATCATATCCAGAATCAGTTTGGCGTCGCTTGTCTGCGCCGGGTAAATCTCAATGGTCATGGCAAATCCTGAGTGTGTTAATGACTGTGCTTGCCAGCATATCGCGCCTCCAATACTGTATGAACTGCATTTTCATCAACAGGTAATGAATATCATGCATCTGGATTTGAAACGCCTCGATCTCAACCTGCTGCTGGTGTTCGAAGCAGTGTATCGGCTGCGATCGGTGACGCGCGCCGCAGCAGAGCTGGCCCTCAGTGCGTCGGCGTTGAGCCACGCGCTGATCCGGCTGCGCAAGGCGCTGGCAGACGAGCTGTTCTACCGGGTCGGCAACGACATGCACCCGACGGTGTATGCCGACAGCCTGGCCCCGACCGTCAGCGAAAGTCTGGCGCTGCTGGCCAAAGGGCTGCATCCGCGCCCGCGCTTCGTCCCCGCCGAAAGCCGGGAGAGCTTCACCTTCGCCATTACCGATTACACCGCTTTCGCGGTGTTTCCCGCACTGATGGCGCAGATGCAGCGCCTGGCGCCGGGGTTATCGTTTCAGCTGCGCTATTCCGAGCGCAAGGTGGCGCTGAACGATCTGCTGGCGGGGCGCATCGACTTCGCGCTGGGCTTTACCGAAACCGATGGCGAAAGCTACCCGGAGATCGACGAGGTGAGCTGGCTGGAGGATGAGTATGTGGCGATCTGTTCGCCCACGTTCAGCGCGAAATACGGCGAGCTGACGCTGGAAAACTACCTGCAGGCGCGTCATCTGGTGGTGACACCGTGGAACGAACAGCGTGGCGTCATTGACTACCAGCTCGACAAACTGGGGCTGCAGCGCGATATCGCCATCCGCACGCCTTCGCTGCTGGGCGCGCCGTTCATCGTCGCCGACAGCAAACTGGTGATGAGCATGCCGCGTTACGCCGCGCAAAAATTGCGGCAGGCGGCGGCGCTGGATATCCATCCCCTGCCGTTTCCGGTGCCGCCGTATCAGATCAAAATCTACCTGCACCGCAAGAACGGCCGGCCGGAGGCCTGCCGCTGGTTGCGGCAACAGCTGCAGGCGCTGGCGGCGTTATAACGCGGGTTCGCCGATTGGCAGATACCCCTGCCACAGCGGCCGGGCCGGTTTGCCGTGCGGGTTGGCGCGCAAATGAACGTGGTAGCCCTGCAGCGACTGCAGCAGCAGGCAGTCGTCCACGTCGGCCAGGTCATCCTTGTGCTGCTGCGCACTGTCCGTTAGCAGCACCCGTTTGGCTTTCTCCTTCGCCTCGTCGGCGGAACGCGCCACAAACAGGCCGAACTGGTGCAACTCCGCCAGCTCATCGCTGCGGTACCCGCCCACGTTGACGAAAAACAGCTTCTCTTCACCGGCGAACGGCGCAGGCTCCAGGCTCACGTCGTAACCGTCCGCCCAGTCGATGCGCGCATAGCCGTCGACATGCACCTTGCGCTTATCGCCGAACCACTTTTCACGCAGCAGCGGATACGCCTCTTCCGGCCGATCCGCCGCTGCGAACTGCACGTCGTGCAACTCAATATTGGCGCCCGGCGCCGTACCGCCCACATAAAACATCAATAATCCCGGCATGTTAGTCTGCTCTCCTTAGTGATAATCGCTGTATAAATTAATACATAATGAAACTCCTGCCAAAGGCGGCGGCATTCTGTGTTATCAATAGATGAGGTTTAATCTGTTGTGGAGGAACGCATGGCATTCAATATCGGTGATTTTGTTCAACGCACCACCGGCGGCCCAAAGATGACCGTGGTAGCGATCGACGGCGAAACCCTGGTTTGCAGCTGGAATGAACTGGGCAAAGAGCAGCGCACGGAAGTGCAGGCCAGCGACGTGGCGCTGTACCACGAAGACGGCGATTTCGGCGTCTGCTGAATGACCGGGGCGCGCCGCGCCCCGTTATCGCTTCAGGCGCGAATGTCCTGATAGGCTGGGGTGGTATCGAACTCATGCTTGGCGAACGGGCATAGCGGAATGATTTTACGCTGCTCCGCACGCATTTTCTCCACCACCAGCGCCACCAGCTTTTTACCGATGCCCTGCCCCTTCAATGACTCATCCACCCAGGTGTGATCGATAATGGTCAGTTTGTCGCCGCTCGGCACGAAAGAGATCTCAGCGATCAGCTTGCCTTGCTCATCATTGATATAAAAACGCTTCTCGTCTGCCAGTATTTTATGTTCCATATTATTTCTCCCTATATTTAAGTGCGCCGCTGGGGCAGGTGTCGATAACGCGTTTCACCTCGGCCGGCTCGGCATTGTCCGGCATAATCCACGGCCGGCGGTTCAAGGTGAATATAGCCGCGTTGCCGCGCACGCAGTTGGCGGAATGGCGGCATATCGCGCTGTTAAAATAAACGTCAATCTTGTCGCCGGAATAACGGCGGTAACCGGCGGCGGTCAATTCCTCATCCATCTTGGCCTCACATTGCCTGTTTTATTGTTTTTGCTCCAGGCTCAAGTATAGGCAATGCCGTCGGCTTCACCACGCGTCTCACCCAACGAAAAAAGTGGCGCAACCGCCCGTCGCCGCTAGAAAAAAACGTAAATTGTTCTAATATTTATTCAGTAAGACAACATCATTCCGACAGTGGCTAAGGAGTTCGAAATGGGTGATAGCTCAAAAGACGGCGTAATTCTGCTGTCCCGCATTCTACTGATGGTTCTGTTTATCATTTTCGGCTGGATGAAACTGGTCAACTTCGGTGCAACCGTCACGGCGATGGAAGGCTATGGCACGCCGATGCCTTATTTGGCGGCGATTATCGCCGTGGTGGTGGAGTTTATTTTCGGCATCGCGCTTATTCTCGGCCTGTTTACTCGCCCTATCGCGGTCATTTTCGCCCTGTACGTGTTGGGCACCGCGTTTATCGGCCATCCGTTCTGGAAAATGACCGGCATGGAAATGATGGGCAATGAAATCAACTTCTTTAAAAACATCAGCATCATTGGCGGCTTGCTGTTGCTGGCGGTAACCGGCGCCGGCCGTTATTCACTGGACTATAAAATATTTAATAAATAATTCATCGATACGTCAATGGCAGCTCCTGCTGCCATTGACGTTCCTCCCTTTTCCGCTACCTATCAGACGTTGTCTCGCTTACACCTCAGCCGCTATGGGCAATTCAGGCATTTGTACGCGCAGATCGATATGACGTCCCTCAGGAATGTCGATAGGCTGACCATCCACATACCCTTCTTTAATATTCCGCGCGAAAACAGGAACACCGTCGTGAGTACGGTGATAACTGCGAATGATGATATCGCCATTGGTTTCAACCTGATAATCAACCCAAATCAATGCTTGCTTGTTACTGTCTAATGGAATTTCAATCCCACCGTTTATCCCCCCCCAAATTGGGTCGGCATTGAATCCGAGCGTCCCTTCCATGCGGTAAACCCCTTCGCTGAGCCTCTCCGTTTTTACCCCCAGAACGTCTTCATTGAATACGCTGCGGCCATCACCAAAGAGCTTGACTACCGGGGAGGCGGGTTTGAGATACCCATTGGTGTCCGTGATCGTGGAGGCCTCCGTCCAAACCTTGAACCACTGGCTCCACTCGGTACCATTCCAGGTACGCAAAAACATCTTCCCACTCTGGTTTCCCGACACCCCATAACCGTAACAAGTTTGGGCCGCGCGATAATTTTCTTTGGTGTCTTCTTGACCGACTTTCCAGCCATACACATCCAGAAAATACGTCCCGACATCTTTGAACGGATTCCCCAAAGGATCCGTTCCTACCATCCCTCTGCGCGAGAAGTATCGATCATTAAAATCCAGCTTTCTCGCTGCCGTTACACCATAGGTCAATCCCCAATCTTTCAGGTTGGGAATATCCGATACCGTCGGCAAACAGGTATCTCCGAAGGTTCGCCCCCAGTTGATTTTCCCCGCCGATACCGAGTTGGATACACCGGTAAAGAGTGCTCCCGATGAGCCCACAGCCATATACCCTGTTGTTGGGCCACCATCGATCGGCAGCGAGACACAGCCAAAAATGTTGTTGGGAAGTGGAGCATTGTCAGAGGCCGGCGTCACTCGATACATGTTGTAAATTCGTTGAAAAGCATCATCTTTATGCTGGGCTCCTGCTCCCAGACCAAACTCCCCTTTTGAAATCAACCGACTGTCGAGATAATCACGATCAACGACAGTTGCATCGGTCAAGTTCGCAATCACTTTTTTACCCAGAGAGCTCTCAGGTATAACGCTATCTTTGATGGCGACATGATTCCAGTTATCGACCATAGCCATATCTACGCTAGAAATCTCATAGAAACACTGATTGATAAAGCTACCAAGATTGACATGTACCTCATACATATTCGCCGTTCGCTCAATCAAACAAACGTCAATGACCGCCGCACGCTCTTGCAGTGCGTTCCAACATGTCACCCCCGCTCGTCCAGCTGCGTTGACAGTCGAAACTTGCCCATCACCGGTACGTATAACAATACTCGCCATCGCATTATGGATCCAAGCTCCGTTATAACCTGGTCCGCCGGTAACATCGATCTTTAGCGTACTTCCACCTTGCGTAAATTTGCTGATTTCACCAAGCAAATACCATCCTGGGTTCTTTGCCGTACCAGGCATCTTCCAACGAGTGTTATTAATGACTTTTTTAACCGTGACATCCATGCTATCGAGCACTTTCCTATATCCCGGCAAGATAATACGTTGCCCATCGTCTTTTTCTATGGTGACATCACCTGATGAAGTCAATAAATTCATCAAATCGTTGCGGCTTCCTTGAAAGTAAGTTAGCAAAGCCGACAATCTTGCGGAAAACTGGCTGATATCACCTTCATAAGTAGTGATAACCGCGTAATCTTGCCCAGTGGCCGTCGAGCCTGCATAAGGCGAACTTAATACAAAGAGATTGTTGTTACTTACAGATTTAATCTCATAAAGTTGATTGTCTGGAGCCAGCAAAATCGTCCCAGGCATCACGCCATTTTTTGCGTCAGCCCATTGCGTCCCCACCCCTGCGACGGATGTCCCATTGCTGACAACATTAATTTTTCCCGTTCTGTACCACATGCTTAAATTCCTTGATATGCAATTGCATCATGATTAAAAGGCAGGCGTGCCAATGCCTGCCGTTAATGACATATTTATAATTAGCAACTCACAAAAGAGAGAAATAAATAGTCGATTCTAATTACTGCAAAGCTCCAACGTTGGCATCATCTACATCAGCAAGATCAATATCGTGAAAATCTGCCGCATGTTTTTCCTTCTCATCAACTTCCTGATTCTGAAGGACATCCAATCGTAGATCGATCCAGCGCCCCGCCGGAATATCCATGGGTTCACCGGCAATAACCATCGCCGTATCTGCATCGAAGCGCCGTTTACTGACTCTGACCGTGACGACGCCATCGTCGTCAGTCTCCGTCTCTACGAAGCACAAACGGTTGCCGTTGCCATCTTGAGGTATTTCAAACGTCCACCCCTCCTTTGCGAAGCCACGAGCACCGGTGAGACGATAAACGCCAGTCGTGAGCTTTTCTGCAGTGACTCCCGCCGCCTCGGGATTGATCGCCGCTACGCCGGCAAGCATAAAGCCGGCTAAAAAATCACTGTTCATGCGCTGCGGATCGCTGGACAAGCGAGCAATCGGCGAAGCTTTCTTGATAAAGCCGTTGCCATCTACCGTCGTCGTCGCTTCTGTCCAGTCCTTAATCCATCCAGTCCATTTCGTACCGTTCCACACCCGGGTAAAAACCTTGCCGCTTTCAGAACCAAGGCTGCCATAACCGGAAACCACCTGCCGCGTGCGAAGCGAACCGGGTTCCGCTCCGCCATCCACTTTCCAGCTTTCAACTTTAATAAACGCGGCGCCCACCCCCAATTCCGCCGGTCGATTAATAGCGTCATTAATCACCATCAACGGACTGGACTGGTATAGCGAATCTAAATTAAGCCGAGCGGCAGCGGTAACTGCCCCCGTCAATCCGTAATCCTTGCCATTTCTCAACTCCGAAACGGCAGGAGCATAGAGATCGGTAAACACGCGCTGCCAGAATATTTTTCCTTTATTTTCCCCATAGTTGCTTCCTTGTCCTACCCAGGCATGCCGCTGCCCGCTCACCGCCAAATAAGCCGCCGATGGGCTGCCATCCAGTGGCAGGGAAACCACCGCTACGTTACCCGCACCACCTGGATAGTTAGCCGAGTCTTGGTTTATCCGATAAAAACGGTTGAGCATTTCAAACGCATCATCTTTGTGCACAGAAGTGCCGCCAATCCCGGTACCATCGCCAGCCCAAATGCACTTCTGCAGATCTATTTTCTTGTTTGCCAAACTCTCGACATACTGCGCATAGATTCCCACGTTCATATTGCTGGCAGGAAGGTCGCCCTCGAAACGAGTCCCTTTGTTGACCCAACGGCTCAGCATGGTCGAAAGTGACCCTCCTTGCACCGTATAGTAGTTGGAGGCCATGAAACTGCCCAGAGTCACATAAACATCGTAATTATTTGCCGATGTTTCTACTAAAGAAAGACCTTTAATAATAACTTCATTACCTGAGTGAACCACTCTGGCTGAAATGCGCCCACGTGAATTAACAACGTTATTCTGCGTACCCGTTCTGATAATTACCTGAGCTCCAGTGTTATTGTAAACTTGGCCATTAAATCCCGCCCCGCCAACGATATCTATACTCACCGTTGCGCCATTTTGTGGGAAGTTCACCAGCGTTCCCCACAAATAAGTGACATCTGCTGTTGTTGTCGCCGGCATCGCAAAACGTAAACGGTCGATGGAAACAAGTGCCTTGTCTTGCATATCCGCCATCAATTTGCTGTACGAAGGCACAGTGATCAACGAACCATCTTCTTTGGTTAATTTAACGTCGCCGGTACCAGTCAATACATCGATTAACTCACTACGGCTTCCCTGAAAATAGGTTAACAAGGCACTGAATCGAGCAGAGAACTGACTGATATCTCCCTCGTAAGTCGTAATGATGGCATAGGGTTGCCCATTGGCCGTCTCACCCGAATAATTACTGTTCAATGTCAATGAAGCATTGCTGTTAACGCTCTTGATTTCATAGAGTTTATTATCTGGCGCCAGCAACATCATCCCCGGCATCACGCCGTACTTTGCATCTCCCCATTGCGTGCCGGTCGCAGAAACAGAGGCGCTATTAGCGACAACATTAATTTTACCCGTTTTATACCACATGCTTATTTCTCCATATTTCTAAATATTGACTTAAGGTAATTAAACACCAAAAAACAGTCACCCTCTCCAGGACCAGAATCTATTATTCTTAAGAGGGAAAACCATCATGACAAAAGAGGAAACTATTGTGCTATCTCGATCATCCATAGCGTCAGTCTCAATGCGAATTTGCTGCTCGCCGGCGTACGCGGGAATATCGATTGAAATAGCATCTTCATAAACATCCCCTCCGCTCACTCTACTGAATCGATGTTGACGAAGGATATTCCCGTTCAGTTTGATTCGCATATTGCATACCGAACCTCGCGGGCTGCTGTAATACACGACCTTGATATTGGGAATGACGAGTCTCACGGCATAGTTCATTCCACCCGCATAGACGTAGGTGTATACGCCATCATGCTTGCGTAGTGTCTGGGCACTGAATGCCTGCATGCTGGCAATATCACCATCTATCCTGTTCGCATAAACCTTGCCTCTGACATCGCAGTTCTCATTGATGGTCACGTTGTTGAATACGCCTGAGGTGGCGAAAATACGTCCGCGCACATCCATATTACTGAACGTGGCATAACCATTCTTATTGATCGCCCATCCTTGCCGATAGGCGGGGTCGTCATGCCAAGCATAGTTTGACGACGTGATTTCCTGTGCTATTTTTGCACTGTCTATCGAAGCATTGGCGATAAACGCGGCGTTAATAAACGTCTGGCCATTTTGCACGGCAAACGGGGAGGAGACACTTCCGTTTGGATTATTCAGCAACGCAAAACGATCCGCCTGGACCAAGAACTGACTGTTGCCCGCGCCATCTACGCCCAACGCCATCCCTGCAACAAACTGCCGCCCTGCGTTGTCAGCCTGTACCTTCAAACTCCATGATGCAGATATCTTGCCGTTCAATGAAGCCTGTGCCTGTTTGACCTCCTGTACCGCCGCAGTGTTATTACCGGCGGTCGCCGTCACGTGATCAATACGTTGTCCTAATGCGCTATCGGCGCTTGAACGTACGCTGCTTTCATTCAGCAGATTGGTTTTGACCTTACCCACTTCAGTATTAAGTTGAACAATCTGTTGTGAAGAGGCCGATTGGTTATCGGTAACTGTTTTCGCCAGTTGGGTAAGTACAGCGCGGTTTCCCTCTGTTTTACTGGATATATCGGTAAGCTGTTTTGCCTGAGCGCTCCCCGTATCCACCAAAACCTGCAGCTGTTGTTCAACGTTCGCTTGATTCTCATCAACCGTGCCGCTTAACGTCGTCAACTGTTGTGCCAAAGCGCTATCGGCCTGCGCCCTTACCGTCAACTCTGTGGCCAATTTAGCCGCAACGCTACCAAAATTGGCCTGCAAGCCAATCAACTGCCTAGCCTGCGCTTGTTGCTGATCGGCCAAAACCGTCTGTTGAGTCTGGAGCCCCGCAGTAATGGTGTTTTGTTGCTGAACATCCCCACTTTGCTTCAATGCCAGCTCAATATTGGCTTTCGCCGTCGCTGCCAACGATTGTGACAGACTGGCATTGGCGCTATCGGCATCAGATTGCGTTTGCTGCAGCTGCGTAATTGCAGCCTGGCTCTCCCCTACCTGGCTATTAAGTGAATCCAGCCGTTGTGATAATGCGCTGTCCTCGGTCGCGCGTACGGTCAGCTCCTGCCGCAGCCCGGCAGAAACATCGCCAAAGTTAGCCTGCAGCATAAGCAACTGCCGTGCCTGCGACTCCAGCTTGTCGGCATGAACCTCCTGTTTCGAAATAAGCCCGGCGTTTACCCCAACCTGTTCTTTCTTGCTGTTATCAAGGTTTAGCGCATTCTCAATATCCGCTTTACTCAAGGCTTCCAGCGACTGCGTCATTCCCGCCCGTGCGCTTTCGGCATCGCTGACAACCTGCTGCAGTTGGGCCAAGGTTGCACGACTATCGCCCACTTGACTATTGAGCGAGTCCAAACGTCGTGATAGCGCGCTGTCTTCTGTTGCACGCACGGTTAACTCTTGCTGGAGTTCTGCAGAAACATCACCAAAGTTGGCCTGCAAACGTGTCAACTGCCGTGCCTGAGACGCCAACTGATCGGCCTGAACTTGCTGTTGGACGGTAATAGTGGCGTTAACTTCGTGCTGATCTTTTTTGCTGTTATCAAGATTTAATGCGTTCTCGATATCCGCTTTGCTGAGTGCTTCCAGCGATTGCGTAATGCCCGCCATTGAACTTTCGGCATTGCTGGCTGCCTGCTGAAGTACATTGATGGCCGAAGCCTGGCCATCAACGGTCGTTCCCAACGTGTTAAGCGCTTTCGCCTGCGCGCTGTCAGCTTCTGCGCGAGTCTGCGATTCCGCTGCTATCGCTGCCGTATTGGAGCCCGCTTGTGATTCCAGGGCACTGAGTTGCCGCGCCAGAGCCGACTCGCTATCCGTCAAAGTCTTCAGATGCTGCGTAACCTGGGCCTGATTATCGCTAAACTCGGCGCCCAATCCGCTCAACTGCTCACCTATTGCCTGCTGCTGGTTAGCCAATGCTTCCGTTTTTGCCGTAACGGCCGCATTAACCCGACCTTGCTCCGCCTGATGGTTATCGACAATTTGGGCACTGGCGGCCACATCCGACTCCACTTTGGCCAACGCCGCTTGAGCATCTGCCTGCGTTTGTTCCAATTGGGCGATCGTTCCCTGCTGCTTATCGGAAACGGCTTTTACCGAATTGATAATTTGGGACATCGCCTCATCGGCATCACTCCTTGCCTGCTTTTCTTGAGCAATTTGCGCCGCGTTGCCCGCTGATTTGGCCACGACGGCAGCCAATTGCTCTGCCAGCGCTTGGTCCTGTTCCCGCAAGACGCTAACCTGAGAAATCACCTCTGCAATGCTGGTGCCGTCACCACCGGTCAATGCGTCTACTTTAGCCTGCAGCTCGGCATCTGCCCGCTGCAGAGCCGCACGCGTCCCGCTGAGCTCATGCCGGGCATCTTGAATATCTCCGGCCAACGTTTGCTTCGCCATCGTCAAATCAGTGCGTGCCACATCGAGTGTCAGGCTGTTCTCAATCGCCGCCTTGCTGATTTGCTCCAGGTTGCGCTGTAAACCTTCTACGGTCATGTTCAGATCGGTATTGGTGCCGGCAACTTGTTCTTTAACACTCTCGAGAGCCTGCTCCAACGCACCTACATCGCCGGCCAGTGCCTCCTTGTTCTGCTCAATGTCACGCTGCGCCTTAGCGATCTTATTCGCCAGATCCTGAACGTTTTGATCGGACGGCAGGCTGGAGATTTTATCCAACAGTTCTTTACCTAACTCCGTCTCGGTAATACTGTTGGCAATCTGCTCCAAAACGATATCCGCTTTATCGGAGGAAATGCCGCGTACAAACTCCGTCCATTCAGACTGTAAGCCGTTTTTATCCGTAAACGCCGCGCGAAAATACAGCGTTTGCCCCGCCCTGAGCCCTTGCATGTCATAGTGATTTTGCGGATAAGGCACGTCTGCCAGCAGTTTCTCATCAGAGAAATCCGCCCGTGCAGCAACGGCTAGCGTTGTTTTCAGACCATCCTCAGCCCCTGCACCAAACATCCAGGAAAGTTGGATACCAAATACCCGATCGGTAGAAGCGCGCAACCCAACGATTCGCGGCGGTGCCCCTTCTTTACCGGCCAAATAGGTGGTTTCCGAACGGCCCCAAGGTGAGGAGACGTCGACTGCATTAACCGCACGCACCCGAACATCATAATTGCCTGCGAAAATACCGTTGACTTCAAACCCAAGCGAAGAGGTCGCACCGATATTCACCCAGTTGCCGCTGTCTTTGCGCCATTGCGCTTCATACTTCAGCGCACCGGTCACCACCGCCCATTGCACGCGCAGGGTGGCGATATTGATCCCTTGGCTGACATAGTCATACCGGGAAATAGTGATATTGGCGGGTGCGGCTATCGTGCCTGGGGGGGTGACAGTGAGCGGCGGAGAATCCAACCGAACACCGTTATCGATAAACGCGTATTTATTTGGATCGTGCTCTACCGCACTGATGGTGAAAGTGCCGTCATCGTTGGATTGCACTGAAATCACGCGGAACTGTTGAACGGCCAAGTCGTCAGAATCGATGCTCCACACCGCTTCCGCTTCCGGTTGCTGACGAAAAGCCGCAGTGAGCGTTACGGTTTTCTTGTCAGCGGCAATGCTGGCAATGGTGCGGCGTTGGGCCGTGCCATCCGGCAGATTGATGCACAAACGATCGCCCGCGCTAAATTCAACCTCACGATCCAAAACGACTGTTCGTTCCTGTGCAGATCGGATCCTGCCGCCATTGGCTTTACCGGCCAACATCGCGTCCGCGACGCCGATAATACGCGCAGGCAGAGGAATATTGCCGTCCAGTCCAACGTTAAAACTGACGGTACGATCTTTGGCATTGCTTAAAATAGCCCAGCGACCGCGGCGATGAGCTTCGGTCCGGCGCGTACAGCCAATAGCCGTTATTTCGGTCTGGTTCACACCATACCGTTTCACCAAATCGTTATCATAGGCCGCCTCGACGGCCTCGGCATAATGATTGGATGGATCGCCCCATTTGACCAACGCCGAGGTATAGCGATTCTTGTAAGAACCTGAGGCATAGGTAAACTCACCGTTAATCACGTTGGCTCGCGAATAGACAAAATCCATATCGCGCGGCATATCCGCATAGGCAAATAGCTGATCGTTACCCCAGTAGGTAATACCGCGGAAAATAGCCGAAATATCGCGTAAAACGGTGTAAGCATCTTGCTGAGATTGAATATACACATCGCACAAAAAGCGCGGTTCCTTGCCCTCACCACCCAGTCCGTCACTGACCAGCTCATCACAATACTGGGCGATTCGATAGAGTCCCCATTTGTCCATTTCCAATGCGGAAACCCGATTCCCCAGCCCATAGTTCTTATCAAGCGCAATATCGTAGAACACCCAGGCAGGGTTGTTGCTCCAAGCCCATTTGAAACTGCCATCCCAAGCGCCGGAGTAACTGCGAGCCAACGGATCGTAGTTGGCGGGAATGCGTATAATCTTGCCTTTTGGCCTGACGGTAATTTTAGGGACCGCGTTGAATTGAGCTGCGTCGAACTCAATGAACAGCAGTGCCGTATTGGGATAACGAAACTTCGCGTCAACGATCTCGGTATAAGTCTGAACCTGGGTATTGTTTACCAGTTTGCTGCTGGTGGAGTCCGGCGTCAGACGACTTACACGCAACGTCCAGCCGTTTGTTGCCTTGGGCAAGTTAACCCGATGGTCACGCTCATACAAACTGGTGGTTTTACCCTCTACTTTTCCGTCAACGACCGTTTGATAAGCGGCCCCGTCGGTGGAGAGTTCAATTTTGTACTCCACAACTGCGCCATGCATATCACCGTTATTTTCATAACGAAACAGCGATGGAAATCCCATTCGAATGCGCAATGCATCGATGTCGGTATTAGTGAAAGTACGTGTCCAGGCATTGGTCGTCGTCAGTTTTACGTTGACGGAGGTTTCCGACTCAACGTCCGGCATCCCCTGAATGTAATCCTGCATTTGCGTACCATTGCGCACCTCCCATTTCAGTCCGGTGAAATTCTCGCTGCCGTCGGCATTGTGTACCGGCGTGCCATCCAGCAGAATGCGCGTGCCGTCCAGTTCGCCGGCGATCTCACCTTCCGATAACGCCAGGAGGATTTTAATTTTTGCATTGGACTGCAAGTCATCAGGTGATTCGACCGGTGTATGCGCCGCTCCACCACCACCTTTGCGCCCGCGAATAAGTGTCTGTGCCATATTGCGCCCATAAAAAAAGGCCGCCTGAGCGACCGTGATGAATAAAGAAACGTCCTATTGTTGGTTTTCGGCGTAAATGCCCGCCGAGATCACTGCCCCCCCGATCTCGCGCTCACCGTACAAAATGGGCACAGGGTAGCCCTGTGCAGTGGTATTGACCGGGGAACCGAAAGCATACGAGGGCTTGTTCTCCACCGATTGTGAAACAGACATACCGAAGCTAGGTTGCGGTGTCAGCATCTGGATGACACCGCCCATCACCATGGAAGCACCCATCATGCTGAGCGTTGAAACGGTGAGAGAAGTTGCCATGGACGCCTTCCAAAGCGCCAACGTGCCGCCTCCCGTATAAAAGGCTCCTATCAAAGCGGCAACGCCGAGCACTATCTGGAACATGCCGCCGTTCTTGCTGCCCGCAATGATCGGCATGATGCGGATCACGGCATCACCTTTCGAGGTTGCGAACTCTTCAACCCCGATATTTTGATCGCCGTTGAAAAAAGCGAAATGAATGCCTTGGCGATGAGCGCACATCATATATTTCTCAAACCCCTCAACCGTGACGCACAACGCGCGCAAGGCTTCACAAGTATCTTCGACCACCAACCGGTGAATCTTGCCAAACCGCTTGCCCAGTTGGCCTCCTAATCTGATTGTTCTCGCTACCTTGTTCATAACAATTCCTTACGCCTGACCACTCGTACCGTCCGTTCTTGGAAATAGCCGTTATAGGGATAACGTTGGCTTAACTGGCCATAGAGATGATGCAACATCATGTTATCGCCTAAATAAATCCCCGCATGGTTTGTCACCGGAGCTGAAATTTGCATCATGATCATGTCACCCAGCAGTATTTCTCCCGCAAATTCACGAAACCCTTCACGATACCAATGCTCGTCATAGAGTCGGGTATTGCCATCTCTCCACCACTCATGCTCTACGGAGTAATTATTCAGCGTGATTCCATGCTGCCGGTGGTAATAATCCATGATCAATGACCAGCAATCGGCATGTCCCAGTAGCCAGTTGCGGCCAATCAACGGACGATCGTCACGCGGTGCAATTTCGAGATAGTCCCCTTCAGGCCAAGACAAAATGCCCCAGACAATACCCGAATGATCGCACTGAACCCGGTCCAACTCAGAAGGAACAACATTTGGCACATCGGGATGGCTGTGAATAATGCGAATAATTTCCCCGCATGCTTCTGCACGAGCATAGTCCTGCGGAGCAATAACAAACCCCTCCATCGGGCTGTCAGCCACATTGTCACACGGCAAATACCGTACTTTGCGGCCACTGAGCACCACAAAACCGCAGCTTTCATTCGGATACACCGAGCGGGCATGCTCATATATGGCCTGCATAACATGTTCTTGCATGCTCATTTCCCTAAAAGATTTGAACCAGGGAAACCACCGAAGGAGAGCGGCTGGGCGTCACCAAACCTTTTTCTGCATGAAGAAACACGGCCACCACAAACGTCCAACGCGGGATCGTCCACCGGTTGATCATCTTTGTCGAAGCCGGCAACGCCGCCGTAGTCGCAACCTCTTCCTGTACGATACCAACCGCGAATACACCACGTGCACAAACCATGGATTTGCCGTGACGGCAATTGTTGCCCCTGTAAATCAAAAGGTGTGGCCAGTTGGAATTCCACGACGGTGTTAGTCTCAGCAGTTTTGCTATCGATATAAAATACCTGCACCCGTTCCTGACTGGCATCCGCCAGCGAATTGCCTGCCGGAAAGTTGCGCGCATCAAGGTATTTCACAAAGGTCTGATGCACGGAGACTTTGGCCTGGACAAGATCGCTGTACGCCAGACATAACGCAGTCACCACATTGCTGATATTAGCAACGCGCAGTTTCGGCGTAGGCTGTGAACCATCGGTTGTCGTGGCCAAGCCGGTAATTTCATACGGGTAAGCTTCATATTCCTGGCCCCGCCACCAAATTGACCTGGGCTTCAGGCGTTGCTCTTCCCCTGCAGACGCGGCAAGTTCCTCAGACTCCCAAGGAAGGCTGTGCGCATGGAAGCGCAGGATGTCCGCGCCAAAACTGGTCCCATCAATTTCAATCAATTGGATAACTTCACCGGGCTCTAATTTTTGCACATCGCTGTGATATGACATGGCTCCCCCTACACCCCGAAGGCCTGTTCAAAGGTAAAACTCACCGAAAACACATTGCGTGAAAGCGGTGATACCGTGATGGAGTCAGATTTGACTCTAAACAGATTTTTTCTGCCGCCGGGCGGCGTCCAGAAAAAGGCGCGGATCACATGCGCATTTAAAAAAGACAACAGCGACTCCGTAACCGTAGGATGGCCGGTATAGACCAGCTGCCAGGATTGGGTAACGCTGTTTAACCCATTGCTGCTGATTTGCTTATATCCGTCGCCAAACTGTGCGCTGCGGACATTGTGAGAAAAGTTGCCGACAGGTGCCGCCTGCGTGCGCCATTGGAAAGTATCGATTGGCATATTTACTCCAGACATAAAAAAACCCGCCGTAGCGGGTTGTGACCGTTTATTTCGTAGTTTCAGCACCGATAAAATCAGTGTGCTCCCGAGGCATTCCAAATTAATCCCCCCGGTTTTAGTTCTTTGCTCAACCGTTCGGTAATCGCTTGATTGACGATACCCTGTACGATTTTCCCCATCCCTCCCGCAGGAGACTCGCCGGCGTTACGCGCATTGCCATCCTGGCTCATCACCACAGTACTATTTACCGTAATACCGCCTCCCCGATCGCCTTTCAGTCCGAACATCGGTGCACGCTCGCCAACCAAACCACCGTCAGCGTAGCCGCGCATCATGGCGTAAAGATGACCTACGCCAATACGCTGCGTCGCCTCCTTGGTCATGACAAATTCACCGCGATGCACAACGCCGGCAGCATCATACTTGCCGCCATCACCGGTATACCCACCGGAGGACTTCAACCCCATCGGCACCGCCCCAGGAGTGTTACCGCCCGAAGAAGCATCTCGGGCAATCCATCCCATGGCTTTTTGCACCATAAATGCCACCAGCAACTGATTGATAACCTGGACGATCATTTTCAAGATAGAGGAAGTAAACTCTTGGAAACTGGTTTTTCCAGTGGTGACCATATCCGTCAACATTCCGGAAAGGCCGTTAAAGGTGGCTCGCCCAACATCCGCCATAGAGGCGTAAACGTTGGTCGCAGTATCCAGATATTCGCTCCATCCTTTACGCGCACCGGCGAGCCAGTCGCCACGAACCTTATCTTCAGCGGCGAATGTGTTTGTCAGCTCACTCACCATATTTGCCGCAAACGGGTTTTCTTTATTCTCCCGACTCAACTGCTGAAGCTCACGACGGCGTTGCAATTCACGTTCACTCATTCCGCTTTCTTGCAGTACTTGCTGGGATTTTGAGCGTTGTTGATTAATGTAATCCGCCGCAATATGGCCGTAGTCGGGCTTTTCTTGCCCTTTCGCCGATGAGACAGGGGCCGCTACCGCCGTGGGTGAATAAAATCCGGAGCGCTTATTGCGCTTACCCAGCCACGTGTCTATTTGCTCACGGCTGTCCCCCTTGTGAACAGGCGGTTGTTCCGCCGTCATGGCCTCACGATACCCTGAAAGACCGGCACTGATTCTTGCGTGCCCCTGAAAGATGCTCTCTTCTAACTTAGTGGAGGTCTTCTGGCTGTCCTCAACAATTTTTTTATTCGTCTCAATAAAACCGTTAAGAAAATCAACGTGGGCCATCTTGGCGATAGGCCCCAAAGAATCAATGATAAAGCCGGAAATCAACCCATCGCCTTTTGTGATTAACAGCCTGACTTCATCGATAAGCGTGCCCACGATGTCCTTCACCAGCCTGGCCATGGCCAACATATCCACGCCAACGCCATGTGCGGCATCAGAAGCCCATTTTTTCACGTCAATCCACATCAGCGACAGCGGAGACATGCTTTCCATGATAGCCGCAGACTGCCTGCCGGTCTCATCACCATAGAGCTGCATCGCCAACGTAGTCGCTTCGGTGCTTTTTCCCGCATCAACCAAACGAGAGACATGCTCCAACATCTCAACGTTGACAAAACCATATTGCTTACCCAACTCCGCCAATCCTCTAACGGGATCGTCCGCTATTTTACGGAAGTTGGCTTCAACCTCTTCAGCGGTCACCTCGGTCACCGCACCAAGATCCTGCGTAGCTTTGGCAATAATGCCTATCTGCGGCGCGGAATAACGTCCCAAACGGTTCAAAGAAGCGAGCAATGATTCATTCGAACTGATGCTGCTGTTCGTCATTGAACCGATAGAAACTGCCAGAGACTCCATTTGGCCAATCGAGTTGAAGGCCTGGCCGTTGGTCATAATGATGGAGGTCCGCATATTGTCGAATGATTCACGGACGTTATAGCCCCAACTGGCCAACGTTGCGACACCGCCGATAACCCCACCCAAAGCGGCGCTGGTGGTCGCCAACAATGGGCGTAATGCTTGCAGCGTATTGCTTACGCCACCAAAGGAAGTGACCAGTTGTGCCCCATGATTTAGCGCAACTTTCCAAACAGGCTCCCCCGACGCCAATGACGACACCAAACCCAACATATTGGCTGATAGAGTGTTTAATGTTTCCTTATAGGCTTTGGCATTATTATTACCAGCATGCATATCAGCAGCTTGCTGACCCATTTGCCTTCTTAGTTGCTGCAGCGCCGCCCCATGGCGCCTTAAACCTTGCTCATCGAAGGCGCTGCGGGAAACTGAACTCTGGGTTTGACGTTGCTGCCGAATCAACTTGTCCAATTCATTATTTAACGGACTCAGCCGAGTCCACATCTGATGTAAACTATCGCTATAGCGGCGGAGATCCTGTGCCCCACTGCGAAAAGCGCGATTCAGCACATCGACTTTACCGACGGTTGCCGAAGCGTTACGTTGCAAGTCTTTCAATTCTTTATTCGCACGCTGCAAATCATCGGTATGAATACGCAGCGTCATGGTTGCAATATCTGCCATGTCTGGCTCCTCACCACAACAAAAGCCAGCACGGGGCTGGCACCCTCGCAGGCGATCATTTTCGGTGAATGATTCTTAGCGCTGCGTTTTCCATAATACGGATATCATTTAATGTGCTCGCCTCGTCATCTACCGCATAAACCTTCATTAACCAAGCCAGACAGTTATAATCCAACCCGGTGACACCATTCATTCCGATACGCCACTGCGTCGCCATCATCTGGAAAATAGTGACAGCTGATACCATATCCGGCCAGATTTCCAGAGTGACCGTTTCGTAGTCATCTCTCGTTAATCCAAATGCGGCAAGCTCTTCGGGAGGGGGTTCAGACGTGTAGAAAGCCTCGGCAAGCGCCGTCAGTTTTTTTCCCGTACCACCATCAACTCTTTGGTATACGCAGTGGCAATTGCATCAAACGCGCGCGGATAGTTATCAAGCAATGTGATAATGCTTTCTCTATTCAACATATCGGGCAATGCCCACCCATCACAAATTTCGTGCAAGAAATCGGCCATAGGTTCATTGTTGTAGCTACCCGCCTCCAATTGCTGTTCGGTTGCTTCGCGCAGCGATTTTTCCAGCGTTTCCAATTGGCTGCGTTTTTTATGTTTGAACGAAAATGTCAATATTCCATCCTCGCTTCCCGCACGTGGAATAACGACGTCAATGCTAAAGGTTGGGGTTGGGTTAAGGGTAAATTCAGCCATCATGAAAAAGCTCCAAGCAAAAATAGTGTCGTTGAAAAACAGGCCTTACCGAGATAAGACCTGTTTGCCGTACCGATTAAAGGGTAGTTTTATAGAAAGTCATGTCGCTGGACTGAATTGCCAGCGATACGGCCACAGTTTCCACCTGGTTGACAGCCGTTGTTGGTTGAGGGTCAAAAGATGGAATTGCTGACCAATAGCGCAGCTCGTTGGCTTTAGGGACGTACATATAAAATGCCAAAACATCGCCATTACGATCCGCATTCTGCAACACGCTATAAATTGGCTGTGTCGAATCGTGAGCGAAGGTAAAGGTCTGCGTTTTCGCCGCCTTGAATGTCGCCAGGTTACGTTGACGATCATCCTCAAGAAACTGAACCTGAGCATATTGTTGATCGCCGCCCGACTGAGCCACTTCGGTAATTTGCGGAATTTGGGTCCAGTTGGCGACTTTAGTCAGCGCACCTTTACCGATACCGGCAGGGAAAAACTTCACATCCGAAGTATTGATCGCGCCAATAGTAACGCTGGTATCGGTTGAGGCAGTGATCTTGGCGACCAAGTCATCAATCAGCCCCCAGCCTGAATTGACAATGACAATGTCCCCAATTTTCAAACCATGGCCTGTGGCCAGAGTAAATACCGCGCCATTAGCGTTGCTCACCGCCGTCGTTGCTACCGTCGAAGTAGCAGGGATACCGGCAAATACAGTTGCGCCATTAGGTAATGCAAAACTCATGGTAATTCTCCATTTTTAGATATAAAAAAACCGCCAGGAGGCGGTAACAGATAAAAAGAAAAACATCATTTTGATGTACTTCTTCATTGCATTTAAAATCGGTTACGTCTCAGTGCATTAGAAACCTTATGACTGAGACCAATAACTGATACTAACAGGAATGATATAGCTATCTTCTTTCTGAATAGCAGGTAAAATACTGGCTGGAGCATTAACACTGCAGCTCAAATAATCATCGGAAAGCTCGGCACCATTGGGAAAAAGTGACAACACCCGCTCCGCTAACAGATAGCCTTCATGGCTCCCCTCGCCTTTTTTGATCACAATATTGATCTGATAATTCCCGCTGTATACAGTCACATCCTGAGAAACACCAATCCCCTGATTGACTGCAGGAACAATAAATGGCTCAAGATGCAATACCGCACTTCCCTCAAAAGGGAAATTTGCCAACGTGTAGTCGATATTGTTTTTTTCCGCCCATTGCAACAGTACCGACTCAAACAAATCCTTTATCTTTAAGGTACTCAACACAACCTCCAAATAATTTAATCCATAAATCCTCTCATGCGCATCAGGAATTGACACAACCCTACACGGTGTTTTTCTAAACGAGAATGAAATTTAGAATTAATGCCTCATGCATATCAACTTCAGATGTTATCAAGCTACATGATAAAATTCGAAGCGAAAAGAATTATTTTATTATTTTTTAAATTAAAAAAAATAAAACAAACAAAAACGCCCCGATAAACGGGGCTATATAAAAATGTAAGAAATCTCAATGTTTATTATGAATGCGCTAATAACTTTCCATCTGCAATTTTATTTCCTCATGAGATAAACATCCATCTATAAAGCCTTCTGCAATTTGCATTTGCTGACGAACTCTCCCTTCAGAGCATTTCCAACCACGTGCGATAGCCGATTTTGATTCGCCATACACATAGTGACGCAGAATCAATTCCAACTCTTCTGGTTGGCGTATAGCCTGCAATCGAGCGACGGCACGATCGACAGCCAACCCGTCTTCATCACAACAAGAAAGGCGATTCTTTGCCGTATGTGGCAACAATCCCTTAAAGCCCGCAGCGATATGAGAGTATCCCATCGAAGGATGTTCCCGTGCCCATCCTCCCCACCGCATCAATATCTGCTGTATGTCTCTCATGCCCCTCCCTAGAATGTACCTTATGAATTCACTTCCCCTCAAAAAACGAACTAAAGGTACATTAAACCTGACTTTAACCACCAATAAATGTACCCTTTGGATACATTATGCATATAAAAAATAGTTATACAAGTAACTTGTACCTTTTTGGTACATATGCTGTAATAATGATATGAAAACGATCGAAGAAATCCGGCGGGAAAACGCCAGAAAATTGCGCGACGGCGTGGGCGGCAACTCAAACTTCGCTGCCATGTTGGATCGCGAAGCGACGCAAATCAGCCGAGTTATCGGCAAAAACCCCACAAAAAAAATTGGCGACGATCTCGCTCGCCATATGGAGATTTGTTTTTCTCTTGCTACCGGATGGCTGGATAAAACCCATGACGCCGCCGCCGGCCACACCAACATTCAGGAAACATCGTACGGCAACGATAAAAAGATAAAATTGGTTCCGGTGATATCCTGGGTTCAAGCAGGAGCCTGGACGGAAATCGCGTTTTCAGAGGTTGATTTGATTCAAACAGAACACTATCCCTGCCCTGTCGCCTGTGGGGAAAGGACCTACATTTTGCGTGTGGTCGGCGATTCAATGAGCCCGGAATACTCCCCTGGCGATCTGATTTTTGTCGATCCTGATGTTACTCCCTGGAATGGCGATGACGTGATCGCTTTAATGAGCGACTTCGGCGAAACCACATTTAAACGTTTTATTGAAGAGGGCTCAGAGCGGATGCTAAAAGCGCTCAATCCTGATTGGCCGGAACGTTACATCCCAATCAACAGCAACTGCCATATCATCGGTACTGTTATCTTTTCGGGTAAATCTCGTCGCCATCGATAAATCCGCTGTCTCATGTCTCATGTTACGCCGCAATCATTCTCCTGAGGGATAGCGGTTTTCTCACTCAACGGCTGCGCTTGGCGTGGCGCTCAAAGTTTTCTGCCTTGGCCTGCGCTGATTTACGCAGCGTGACATAGCAGGCACCCTCGCCGCCGTCGCGCGGTAAGGCGCGGCAAAACGCCTGTACCTGTTCAAACTGTGCCAGCCACTTGGCGAGGTAACTGCGCACGATATTCGGATGGCTTTCGTTCTGCCGCCCGCGGCCGTGCACGATCAGCAGCGAACGCAGGTTTTGCGCCTCCGCCTGCACGATGAAACGAAACAGCGCCTGCCGGCTGGCTTCAACCGGCTGACGCAGCAGGTTCAGCGACGCCTGCGGCGGGTAACGCCCGTTGCGCAGTTTGTCCAGCACGCCCTGCTGAATGCCTTCCCCTTTGAACTCCAGCGGCTGTTCACAGGGGATCACCTCGAGAAAATCGGTGCTGAGGAAGTTTTCCTGCCGCAGCCGCTGCGCTTCGCGCCGCGCGCTTTTGTCCACCGCCGCCTGCGGCTTGAGGTACAGCGTCTGCCGCCCACTCGCCAACGGCACCACGTCCGCCATCGCCTGTTCAAAAAAGTCTTTTTCCTGCTCGCTCATGTTCCACCTCTCTTGAACGGCAGCCTTTACGGCTGGGAATGGGGACGATTGTAAGACGCCTTGGCGCGGTTGCAAGCCGGGAATTGTCAGCGGCATTTGTCTCATTTGTCGTCAACGGGTGAGCTTGCGAACAGTTTTCGCTATACTGCTAAGCCATCATTGAGTGCCGCAAAGGATCGAGCCCATGACAATGCGCGAGCTGGAAATCCAGTTTCAAAATGCGATGAATGAGTTGCAGAGCAGCTTCGAACGGCAACACCGCGAATGGCAGCAGAGCTACCAGGCGCTGCAGCAACTGCTGGAAGAAGCCAAACAGCGCGAAGCCGCGCTGCGGGCGCAGAATGAACAACTGGCGCGCAAACTGAGCACCGCCAGTTCGGTGCCGGAACAGCATGCGCTGGTCAAGCAGATCAAAATGCTCGGCGCCCATCTGGACGCGCTGGCCAAAGACGCGGCCACCTTCAATCACCACCTGCGCCAACAGAGCGCGGTCGGTAATTTCAGCGGCGAACAGCATTGATAGCGGGCGCTGTCGCACAGCGCCTCCCGCCCCTCTTCTGGCGTATTGAGAGTGTAATAAAGCCTAAATGACCTGGATCATCCTCGCCGCCCTGATCGTCGTATTCATTATCGGTTACCGCATCTTGACGTCCGACACCCGCAAAGCCATCGATTCGCTGGCCCATCTGCTGAGGGTCAAGCCGATGCTGATCGAATCGATGATCCAGGAAATGGGCGGCCGCCAAAGCCAGACCTTTATCCGCATGCTGAACAACGGCTACACCGAAGAGATGCACCAGGCGGCTTATCTGCTGTTCATCTACCTGACGTTTATCAAACAGGCGGACGACGAGCAGATTGCCCTGTGGCGTGACGTGCTGCTGCGCGCCGGGCTGTCACCGGAGCTACACGCCGAGCACACCGAAGCGGCGCTGTTTTACTTCGCCGAGCTGGATATTGATGCGTTTGAACTGGCGCAATTCCGCCGCGCCTACAACGAGCGTTTCAACCGCGAAGCGTTGGCCCACGGCTGATAGCGTCCCCCGGGTCGGGGGACCGATTACAGGAACATGCTGTAAAGGTAGCGCGAAAGCGCTTCGCGCGAGCTGAAGCCGTGTGCGATGCCGTAGCGCTGGTTCGGGGTGTCGCTGCTTAAATCCAGGGGAAACTCCAGATACTGCTCGCTGAAGCGCACCGGGGAGGTCGGCGTGGCGAAATGCACGCTTCTCTCTTTCAGCGCCGGGTGGATCACCAACGCGGTTCTGCCCATCCGCGCTTCGCGATTCACATACACGTAGTGTGCGCCCTTGCGGTAACCATAGGCCTGATCGGTGACATAATCACGCTCAAAGCCGGTATTCTCCAACACTTTAGCCACTTCATCCGGCCGTAAATACATCGATTCCTCCTCTCATTCTGGACCGCTGAGCGACCTTACCGTAATCATTCACCGAAACAATGATTTTCTGGGAAGGAATCCGGGTTTCGGACTATTCCTGAATCAGGCCCGGCTGCGCTGCAGCAGGCGCAGGGTGAGCAACACCCCGAGCGCCACCAGCAGCGCCGCCGCCAGATAGATCGACGGCACGCCCGTCTGCCCGATCAGTAGCCCGGCCAGCGGGCCGGTGATGCCCAGCGCCAGGTCGAGGAACGCCGAATAGGTGCCGAGCGCCGTGCCCTGGTTCTGCGGCGGCACCTGTTTCACCGCCTCGACGCCCAGCGCCGGGAACACCAGCGAGAAACCGGCGCCGGCCAGCAACGCGCCGGTTTGCACCATCCAGGGCTCACCAGCCTGCCAGATCAACAGCAGCCCGACGATCTCGACCAGAAACGACGCCAGCGTC
Organism: Serratia bockelmannii; assembly: GCF_051803255.1. Classification (NCBI taxonomy): domain Bacteria; kingdom Pseudomonadati; phylum Pseudomonadota; class Gammaproteobacteria; order Enterobacterales; family Yersiniaceae; genus Serratia; species Serratia bockelmannii. The sequence continues at coordinate 4,031,286 of NZ_CP196512.1, forward strand.
ACCTTCAACCCGCCGTGGCGGTTAATGACGTTGCTGAAGATCAGGCGAATGCCGACGAAGGCGCAGCTGAACAGCGTCAGCGAAAACGCCGCGCCGCTCCAGCCTTTGTCGGCATAGTAAAGTGTGATGAACGTGGCGATCACGCCGAAACCGACGGTGCCCATCGCCAGACCGAGACCATAGGCCCAGATGCGGCCGAACACCGCGCTAAAGGCGATGCGCTGCCCGGCGGCGATCGAGACGTCCGGCTTGCCGCTCGCCAACAGCAGCGCCACCGCAACCGCCAGCACGATCAGCGCCGCCACCCCGGCCAATCCCCACTGCTGATTCAGGTACACGCCAAGCGGCGCCCCGGCCGCCATCGCCCCGTAGGTGGCAACGCCGTTCCAGGAAATCACCCGCGCGGTGTGCATCGCCCCGACCCGGCCGATGCCCCATAGCGTGGAACCGGTGCTGGCGAAGCTTTCGCCGACGCCGAGAAACACCCGCCCCACGCACAGCAACAGCAGGCTGAGCCACGGGTAACCGTCAACGCCGAACGCCAGCGCGTAAAACAGGCCGCTGGCACCGCAGCAGGCCAGGCCGAACAGCACCACCTTCTTCGGCCCCAGCTGATCGGCGTAACGCCCGGCGTGCGGGCGGCTGAACAGCGTGGCGAAGTATTGCGCGCTGATGATAAGGCCCGCCAACACCGAGTTGTAGCCCAGGTGGTCATGCACAAATCCCGGCAACACCGCCAGCGGCAGGCCGATGGTCAGGTAGCAGACGAAGGTGAACATCACCACGGACAAAATACGTCGGTTCAGCTGGAGGTTATTTTCTGCGGTCATCGAAGGTGGCTCGCATCGGACGGGGTAGACGAAGCCCTCCAGCATACCCCGATGAGATTTGATGATAAATGAGAGAGTTATAACGAATTATTATTTCGCTAACGATTTTGCCGCCACCCGCGCGCGCAGAAAATCGATAAACGCCCGCACCTTCTCCGGCACGTGACGGGTATTCGGGTAGAGCGCATAGATGCTCTGCTCAGGGAAACGGTGATCCGGCAGTAACCGCTGCAGCCTGCCGGCATCGATGTCGGGCTGCGCCAGCCACGCCGGCAGCAGCGCCACCCCGGCGCCATGCAGGGCGAACGCCAACAATGCCGCAGCGCTGTCGCCGGTAAGCGTGGCGGCGTCCGCAACCTTGAACAGCACCGCTTCGCGCTGCGGCGTGACCACCTGCCAGCTGAGCGGCGAACTGAGCCGGCTGTGGGCGATCCACTGCGCCTGCGCCAGATCCGTCAGCGAATGAATCGGCCGGTCGGCCAGATAACCCGGCGACGCCACCGGAAAAATGGCAAAGCTGTCGATCAGCGCCGCGCGGTGGCTGGAATCCGCCAGTTGGCCCAGACGGATCGCCACGTCGAAGCGCTCAGAGATCAGATCGGCATGATAAGAAGAAGAGACATGCTGGATGCGCAGCCGCGGATGCTGTCGCGAAAATGCCGCCAGCGCCGGCACCACCACCTGGGCGCCGTACTCCGGCGTGCTGGTGATACGCAGCACGCCACTCAGCCCGTGATGATCGCGACGCACGTCGTCCAGCACATTTTCCGCCTCCTGCAGCAGCTGCAGGCTGCGCTGGTAGAAGCGTTCGCCGGCATCGGTCAGCGACAGCCGCCGGGTGCTGCGCGCCAGCAGTGACACCCCCAGCTCGTTCTCCAGCTGCTTGACGTTAAAGCTCACCACCGCCTTGGTTTGCCCCAGCGCCGCCGCCGCCGCGGTAAAGCTGCCCGCTTCCACCACTGCCGCAAAGATCGCCAGACGCTGCAAATTCAGCATTTCGTCGCCCTTATTGTCAAAATAATTTTGACAGTGTAATCGCCCGCCGCCGATTTATCCGCACTTTTCCCCCCGATACACTGCTCGCCTTCAACCGGAGGCACCATGTCTTATCGCAGCAAAGTGGCAATCGTCTATCTGCTCGGCTTTTTCGTCGATCTGATCAATATGTTTATCGCCAACGTCGCCTACCCCGCCATCGGCCAGGCGATGCGGGCGTCGGTTAGCCAACTGGCGTGGGTCAGCAACGGCTATATTCTCGGCCTGACGCTGGTGATCCCGCTCAGCGCCTGGCTGGCGCAGCGCATCGGCGGACGGCGGGTGTTTCTGCTGTCGCTGGCGTTGTTCATGCTGGCCACCCTCGGCGCGGGCAACGCCGACAGCATCGGCGCGCTGATCGGCTGGCGCACCCTGCAGGGCATGGGCGGCGGCTTGCTGATCCCCATCGGCCAAACGCTGACCTATCAGCTGTACCGCAGCCATGAACGCGCCGGGCTGTCGGCCGCCATCATGTTGGTGGGGCTGCTGGCACCGGCGCTGTCACCGGCGCTGGGCGGCTGGCTCGTCGATCGGTTGGACTGGCGCTGGGTGTTTTTCGCCAACCTGCCGCTGGCGGCCCTGGCACTGGCGCTGGCGGCGCTGTGGCTGCGTGCGGAAACGCCGACGGCGGCGCGCAAACCGCTCGACGCGACAGGATTACTGAGCGCCTGCGCGGCGCTGACGCTGCTGCTGCTCGGCCTGACCCGGCTGAGCGAAGCCGGCCATCAAGCTTCCGGCGCGGCGCTGCTGGCCACCGGTCTGCTGGTACTGGCCTATTATCTGCGCCATAGCCTGCGTACCCCGCAGCCGCTGCTGAACCTGCGGCTGGTCGCCGATCCGCTGCTGCGCAACGCCATGGCGGTTTATTTGTGCATTCCCGGCCTGTTCATCGGCGTCAGCCTGGTGGCGATGCTGTATTTGCAAAACCAGCTGGGGATGCCCGCCGCACAGGTCGGCGGCCTGATGCTGCCCTGGGCGCTGGCGTCGTTCATGGCCATCACGCTGACCGGCAAAAGCTTTAATCGCCTCGGCCCGCGGCCGCTGCTGATCGCCGGCTGTCTGTTGCAAGGCGCCGGCATGCTGACGCTGGCGCAGATCGATCAGGCCGGGCAGCACGCGTTGCAGATCGCCGCCTTCGCCCTGATGGGGTTCGGCGGCAGCCTGTGCAGCAGCACCGCGCAGAGCAGCGCGTTCCTGCAAATCCCCGACGGCCAATTGGCGGACGCCAGCGCGCTGTGGAATATCAACCGCCAACTCAGTTTTTGCCTCGGCGTGGCGCTGCTCAGCCTGCTGCTGAATCTGCTGCTGGCCGTGTTGCCGCCCGCGGCGGCCTACCGAACCTGCTTCATTCTGGCGGGCGCCAGCGTATTTATCCCGCTGTTGCTGTGCCTGCGCCTCGCCAACCGCGCCATCGTGCGCCAACTCAACGCTCAACAGGATGCTTTATGAACCCGTATTTTACCGAAGTGATCGACGCCCACATCGCCATTGAACGCTGGCTGGGCAAAGGCGCCGGAGAGGAGCAAGCGCTGCTGGCGCGCTTTACGCCGGAATTCAGCATGATCGCGCTGAACGGCGCCCCGCTGGATTTCACCGCGCTGTGCGCTTTTTTCCGCGCGCATCGCGCCGCCAAACCGGGATTGGAAATCGAGATAGAAGAGATGAAGCTGGTGGCCGAATGGCCGACGGGCGCGGTAGTCAGCTACCGGGAAAAACAGCGTCTGCCGGGACAAAGCGCCACGCTGCGCTACTCCACGGTGGTGTTTGAACGCCTGCCCGACGCGCTCGGCTGGCGGCATTTGCACGAAACTGCCGCAGCGCAATGATCACAGGAAGCTGCCGGCCAAAAACAATTCCCAACCGACGATCACCCCACACAGGGTTACCGCGCTGAAAATGACTTCAAACAGATAGCGATGGATCATCGTTCGTCGCCTCAAAAGAAGACACCCGGAAGAACCGGGTGTCTGGAATACGGGCTGGAGAGTGCGGAACCTTCCGGTTCCGCAAACATCACTTAATTAAGCTTTTTTACCGGCTTTTTTGTGGTGTTTTTTAGCGGCCTGAGCTTTCTGCACTGGCGCTTTTTTGTGGTGTTTTTTAGCAGCCTGGGCTTTCTGAGCTGGCGCTTTTTTGTGGTGCTTTTTAGCGGCCTGAGCTTTCTGGGCTGGCGCTTTTTTGTGGTGCTTGGCTTTCTTGTGATGCGTTGCTTTAGCTGGCGCTTTTTCAGCAGCAGCCGCTGGCGCAGCGGTAGTGGTGGTCGCAGCTGGCGCGGTGGTGGTAGCCGGAGCAGTAGCTGCGGTATCAGCAGCGAAAGCAACAGAAGACAGACCCATAGTGGCAGCAACGATCAGCGCTAATACTTTTTTCATCTTTAAATCCTCAGAGTGTTGTTTCGGTAAGCTCCGGTGGAGCCGTTGAAACAGATACTAGTGGAATCAAACCGCCGCTTCCGTGAGTGATTGGTTTCGCCGAGTAACCAAATGTACAAAGCCCACGCGCCGGCAAACACCTGCGTGACGGCGGTTTTTTTTCCGTGATCGGCCACACAATTCTCGGCATGGTCTACACTTAAAAGACATGTGTCGAAATGGAGAGCTGAATGTTTAAGAAAGCGGAAAGAACAGAACGCGATATCGATCAGGACGTCACTCTGTTGGCCGATACGCTGGATGAAGTGTTGCGCGAGTCCGGTGACAAGACCAAAGAGGAACTGAAAGAGCTGCACAGCAAGGCGAAAGGCGTGCTGCGCGACGCTCGGGCGCGATTCAACGGCTCCACCAGTCTGACACAGCATGCGCGCGACGCCGTCGATCAAGCCGACAGCTATGTGCGTGACAAACCTTGGCAGGGCGTAGGGATCGGTGCCGCCGTCGGCATCGTGCTCGGCGTGCTGCTGGCCCGGCGTTAACACCCCTGCAGTCATAAAGATAAAACAGATGTGCGTCTGGCCCGCGGAAATCGCGGGCCGTTTAATTTTAGCGAAACAGCTGCGCCAGCCTCTGTACCGCCCGCTCCGCCTCCTCTCGCCGGCTAAAATTGGCGAACCCCAGCAGTAACCCTTGCCCCACCGGATGGTCGATTCGCCAGTCCGACAACGCCTGCACCGCCAGCCCCTGTTGCCAGGCTTGCGCCGCCAACGGCGCATCCGCCAAGCCGTCGCGCAGCCGGGCCAACAGCTGAATACCGCCCTGTTGCGGCACCGTCGTCAGCCACGCCCCCAGCTGCCGCTCCAACGCCTGCGTCAGCCACTCGCGCCGCTGGCGGTACAACGGCCGCATGCGTTTCAGGTGGCGATAGAAATGCCCTTGCCGGATAAAATCCGCCACGCCGGCCTGCAGCAGCGGCGGGCAACCGCAGCCACGCAGCCGGCTGCTGCGCGCGAATGTTTCCGTCAGACCGACGGGCACCACCAGATAAGCCATGCGCAGCGCCGGGAACAGCGTTTTGCTGAAGGTGCCGGCGTACAGCACCCGACCCTGAACATCGAGGCTTTTCAGCGGCGGCAGCGGCCGCCCGTGATAGCGAAACTCGCTGTCGTAGTCATCCTCGAGGATCCAGGCCCCGCGCTGCTGCGCCCAGTCGAGCAGCGCCATGCGCCGCGCCAGGCTGAGCGAGATGCCGAGCGGGCTTTGATGGGTCGGCGTCACCACCGCCAGCCGCGCCTCAGGCGCCGTCAGAATACCGGCGGCCACGTCCATGCCCTGTTCATCCACCGGCACGGCGACCGGCCTGACGCCGGCGGCCAGCAGCAGCGGACGCGTGACCGGATAGCCGGGATCTTCGATCCATACCGCGTCGCCGGCATGTAACAGCGTCTCCGTCACCCAGTCCAACAACGCCGGATAACCGGCACAGAGGAAAATTTGCTCCGGCCGACAGCTGATGCCGCGCGACAAATGCAGGTAATGGGCGATCGCCTCACGCAGCTCAGACAGGCCGCCGGCCGGCGGCAGTGCCAGAGAAGCCACCGTGGAACCGCGCAGCTGGCGGGCGACAATGCGCTGCCACAGCGCCCGTGGAAACGCGTCCAGCGCCGGTACCCCCAGCTGGAAAGGCTGCAGCATGCCTTGCGGCTGCAGCGGATCGGGCGCCATTGCCGCCAGCGGTGGCGCAGCGGGGACCGCGCCCGGCGGCATGTGTGGCAGCTGTGGCGAGACATAGGTGCCCGCCTGCCCGCGGCTCTGCAAGAAACCTTCGGCAATAAGTTGCGCGTAGGCGCTTTCCACCGTAGCGCGCGCCACGCCCAGATCGCTCGCCAACCCGCGCACTGAGGGCAACCGGCTGCCTGCCGCCAGGCTGCTCTGGGTAATGGCGTCTTTAATCCGCTGGTAAATCTGCCGGTACAGCGGCTCGGCGAGCCGGCTGTCCAGCCGCAGCGAGGTCAGGAAAGTTGGCATTATGGCCCGGTTAAATAATCATTTTATGGCCCTATAGCATAGACCATAAGGCCGCTAAAGTAGCGCCATGATTTCGTTACTACCGATTGAGGTTGACCATGATTAAGCAACGTTTGAACTATGCCGAGCTGGCGCCCGCCCCGTACAAAAATATGGTGGGCGCGCTGATGGCGCTGGAGAAAGGCGCCCTGGACAAGGCGACCATCGAGTTGATGTTTATGCGCGTTTCGCAGATCAACGGCTGCGCCTACTGCCTGGACATGCACGGCAAAGCGCTGCGTGAAAGCGGCTTCAGCCATGCCAAGCTGGATACGCTGGCAGGCTGGCGCGTCAGCCATGAATTCAGCGAGCGCGAGCGCGTCGCGCTGGAATGGGCCGAGTCAGTGACGCTGATCGCCGCCACCGGCGCGCCGGACAGCGCTTTCGAGGCGCTGAAAGCGCACTTCAGCGATACCGAGATCGCCGATCTGACTTTCGCCATCAGCATCATGAACGCCTTTAATCGTCTGGCCGTCAGCATGCGTCAGTAATGCGCTCGACTCCCCCTCTTCACTGAGAGGGGGAATTTCTCACCCGCAAAAAATTTTTCCCTCGCCTTTTCCAGCCCCAGCGCGGCCTGCGCACCCAACCCCACAAAGCACCATATATAGCGTGGTTGATAAAACAAATATCTACATATAGTATTTTATGAGTCAGCCGCAGGGAATGTCGTTCGGTTGATAACGCCGTCAGAAACGCCAGGAACGATGCTCCGTTATCTGACTTGCCCGCCTTTCCTTCAGCCTAAAGGTAAATGCGAATCATGAGCATTATTATTTACAGTAAGCCGGACTGTGTCCAGTGCAACGCCACTTATCGCGCATTTGATAAACAGGGGATTGATTATCAGGTGATCGACCTCACCCAGGATCAGCAGGCGCTGAACCACGTTAAATCCTTAGGTTATCAGCAGGTTCCGGTGATTATCGCCGGTGACGACCACTGGTCCGGTTTCCGGCCGGACAAAATCGGCGCGCTGGCGCTCACCTGCTGAGGCTCGACGATGAATCCGCTGGTCTATTTCTCCAGCAGTTCGGAGAACACCCATCGGTTCGTTGAGAAACTGGGCCTGCCGGCGATCCGCATTCCGATCGCCGGCGCCCGCAGCAAATTGCTGATGGAACAACCCTATATCTTGATCGTACCCAGCTATGGCGGCGGCAGCGCCGTCGGCGCAGTGCCGATCCAGGTGATCCGCTTTCTCAACGTTCCGCAAAACCGTTCATACCTGCGCGGCGTCATCGCCGCCGGGAACACCAACTTCGGCGCAGCGTACGGCATCGCCGGCGACATCATCGCCAAAAAATGCCAGGTGCCTTTTTTGTACCGCTTCGAGCTGCTCGGCACGACGCAAGACGTTGAAAACGTTAGACAGGGAGTAACCGCATTTTGGCAACGACAGAACTGACCAGGCCCGAGACGGGCGCGCTGGATTACCATTCGCTCAACGCGATGCTCAATCTTTACGATGCGGAAGGCCGGATCCAGTTCGATAAAGATCGGCTGGCGGCGCGGCACTACTTCCTGCAGCACGTCAACCAAAACACCGTGTTCTTCCATAACCTGGAAGAAAAGCTGCGCTATCTGGTGGAGGAAGGCTACTACGAGCCGCAGGTGCTGGCGCAGTATGAATTCCCGTTTATCAAGCTGCTGTTCCAGCAGGCCTACGCCAAGAAATTCCGCTTCGAGACCTTCCTCGGCGCCTTCAAGTACTACACCAGCTATACGCTCAAAACCTTCGACGGCAAGCGCTATCTGGAACGCTACGAAGACCGGGTGTGCATGGTGGCGCTGACGCTGGCGGCGGGCGACACCGCCCTGGCGCAGGATCTGGTGGAGGAGATGATTTCGGGCCGCTTCCAGCCGGCCACGCCGACTTTCCTCAACTGCGGCAAACGCCAGCGCGGTGAGCTGGTCTCCTGCTTCCTGCTGCGCATCGAAGACAATATGGAATCGATCGGCCGGGCGGTGAACTCCGCGCTGCAGCTGTCGAAACGCGGCGGCGGCGTGGCCTTCATGCTGAGCAATATTCGCGAGGTGGGCGCGCCGATCAAGCGCATCGAGAATCAGTCCTCCGGCGTCATTCCGATCATGAAAATGCTCGAAGACGCCTTCTCCTACGCCAACCAGCTCGGCGCGCGCCAGGGGGCCGGCGCGGTGTATCTCAACGCCCACCACCCGGACATCCTGCGTTTTCTCGACACCAAGCGGGAAAACGCCGACGAGAAGATCCGCATCAAGACGCTGTCGCTGGGGGTAGTGATCCCGGATATTACCTTCGAGCTGGCGAAGAACAACGAAGAGATGTACCTGTTCTCGCCCTACGACGTCGAACGGGTGTATGGCACGCCGCTGTCTGAAATCAGCGTCAGTGAAAAATACCGCGAGATGGTGGACGACAAGCGTATCCGCAAGTCGCGCATCAACGCACGCGAGTTCTTCCAGGTGCTGGCGGAGATCCAGTTCGAATCCGGCTATCCCTACGTGATGTTCGAGGACACGGTCAACCGGGAGAACCCGATCGCCGGGCGCATCAACATGAGCAACCTGTGTTCGGAGATCCTGCAGGTCAACCGCGCCAGCACCTATCACGAAGATCTGAGCTACGATCGCATCGGCAAGGACATCTCCTGCAACCTCGGCTCGCTGAATATCGCCAAAACCATGGACGCGCCGGACTTCGGCAAGGCGATCGAGACCGCGATCCGCGCGCTGACCGCGGTGGCCGACATGAGCGATATCCGCTCGGTGCCGTCGATCGCCGAGGGCAACCGCAGCGCCCGCGCCATCGGCCTGGGCCAGATGAATCTGCACGGTTACCTGGCGCGCGAGCGCATTTTCTACGGCTCGGAAGAAGGCATCGACTTCACCAACCTCTATTTCTATACCGTGGCCTATCACGCCATCCGCGCCTCGAACCGGCTGGCGATAGAACGTGGCGGCGCGTTCGACGGCTTTGAGCACTCGCGCTATGCCAGCGGCGAGTACTTCGACAAGTACACCGAGCGCGACTGGCTGCCGCAGACTGAGCGGGTGCGCGAGCTGTTCGCCGCCGCCGGCATCGCCATTCCGGGCCGCGACGAGTGGCGCGCGCTGCGCCAGTCGGTGATGATGCACGGGCTGTACAATCAGAACCTACAGGCGGTGCCGCCGACCGGTTCCATCTCGTACATCAACAACGCCACCTCCAGCATCCATCCGATCGTCTCGCGTATCGAGATCCGTAAGGAAGGCAAGATCGGCCGCGTTTACTACCCGGCGCCGTACATGACCAACGACAACCTGGCGTATTACCAGGATGCCTACGAGATTGGCCCGGAAAAAATCATCGATACCTATGCCGCCGCAACGCAGCACGTCGATCAGGGGCTGTCGCTGACGTTGTTCTTCCGCGATACCGCCACCACCCGCGACATCAACCGCGCGCAGATCTACGCCTGGCGCAAAGGCATCAAGACCATTTACTACATCCGCCTGCGCCAGATGGCGCTGGAAGGCACCGAGGTGCAGGGCTGCGTGTCCTGCGCGCTGTGAGGCAATTTATGACGACCGTAACATCGGCGCCGCTGGTGCGCGCCATCAACTGGAACATTATCGAAGACGACAAGGATCTGGAGGTATGGAACCGCCTGACCTCCAACTTCTGGCTGCCAGAGAAGGTGCCGCTGTCCAACGATATCCCGTCCTGGGCCACGCTGACGCCGAAGGAGCAGCAGCTAACCATTCGGGTGTTTACCGGGCTGACGCTGCTGGACACCATCCAGAACACCGTCGGCGCGCCGGCCCTGATCGCCGATGCGCTGACGCCGCACGAAGAGGCGGTGTACTCCAACATCAGCTTTATGGAGGCGGTGCACGCCCGCTCTTACAGCTCAATCTTCTCTACCCTGTGTCAAACGCCGGACGTGGATGACGCCTATCGCTGGAGCGAGGAAAACCGCGCGCTGCAGAAGAAAGCCGGCATCATTCTGGCGCACTACCGCAGCGACGATCCGCTGCTGAAAAAGGTCGCCAGCGTGTTCCTCGAGTCGTTCCTGTTCTATTCGGGCTTTTACCTGCCGATGTACTGGTCCAGCCGCGCCAAGCTGACCAACACCGCCGATCTGATCCGCCTGATCATTCGCGACGAGGCGGTGCACGGCTACTATATCGGCTATAAGTTCCAGAAAGGGCTGGAGAAAGTGGACGCCGCACGGCGCCAACAGGTGAAAAATTTCGCCTTCGATCTGATGCAGGACCTGTACGACAACGAGGTGCGCTACACCGAGGAACTGTACGACGGCGTCGGCTGGACGGAAGACGTGAAGACCTTCCTGCACTACAACGCCAACAAGGCGCTGATGAACCTGGGGTATGAAGCGCTGTTCCCACCGGCGATGGCGGAGGTCAACCCGGCGATCCTGTCGGCGCTGTCGCCAAACGCCGACGAAAACCACGACTTCTTCTCCGGGTCAGGGTCGTCCTACGTCATCGGCAAGGCGGTCAACACCGAGGATGAGGACTGGGACTTCTGAGAACATGACAGCGATACCGGTCTTTCAGGCCGGTATCGTGCATTCAATACCCTTGTTCTTTCTGACTACGGATCGCCAGAACAAACGCCGTATCGATATCAGGGATATATTTGTAGAGCGCCAAATAACCGCGAACTTGCTGCCCAATAATCAATTCACGCAGCCCTGAGCCAAGGGCTCGTCCGATCAATGGATTATGTTCCAATACCGCAATCGCCTGGATGATTTCCTGAATGCGCCGCCCTGGATCCACGGCACCATACTGAGCCAAATGAGCGAGAATACGTTCGATATCATCCCTGACCTCTGGCGCCAACTCGACGTTTGCCATCAGCGCCCCAATTTTTTTACCGGAGGTTTAACAGCGTCAGTGTTACCGGCTGCGTAATTTTCCAAATAACCGCGCATCTCTTTCCAAGAGACCGTCTCTCCCGTCGCAATTATCTTGGCATAGCGTTTTTCCGCTTCATTCTCAAAGTCGCGGCGCAACTCTTCTTGCTGCGTTTTCTCCGCTATTGCCTGCAAAATAAAGCTGTGAGACGTCACGCCAGCCTGCTCGGCGACGGCAGCGACTCGGGCTTTAAGCTCATCTGGAATACGGATGGTCGTCGTCGACATAATCGCTCCCAACGTCGGTCAATCACATGTAGCTCAATTGTGCTACATGAAGTCTGACAGCGCAATAATGCAGAGGATTATTTCACCGATTGACGCAGCTCAAGCTGCCGCCAAATAGCGAGTTTCTCCGCGTCGCTGGCGGTCGGCCAGGCGGCGATTTCCGCCCGCGTGCGCCGGCATCCCCGGCACTGCTGGGTTTCGTCGTCGATGCGACACAGGCTGACGCAGGGCGACCTGACGCCGGGATGAAACTGCTGATTGTCGCCCGTCATACGCTGCCCTTGATGTGATGAGTTCCGCCACAGGATACCCGATCCTGCGGCGGTGCGTCGTCAATCAGATGATGCCGCCGTTGGCGCGCAGGGTTTGGCCGTTGATCCAGCCGCCGTCGGCCCCCGCGAGGAAAGCCACCGCTGCAGCGATATCGTCCGGCGTGCCCAGGCGCTCCAGCGGCGCCATCTTCGCCAGCCGCTCGATAAGCTCCGGGGTTTTGCCGTCGAGGAACAAGCCGGTGGCGGTCGGCCCCGGCGCCACGGCGTTCACCGTGATATTGCGGCCGCGCAGCTCTTTCGCCAGCACGCTGGTCAGCGCTTCGATCGCCGCCTTACTGGCGGCATACATACCGTAACCCGGCTGCAGCAACCCCACCACGCTGGAAGAGAAGTTGATGATGCGGCCGTTGTCGCGCAGGCGCTTCGCCGCCTCGCGCATCGCATTGAAGCTGCCTTTCAGGTTGATGTCGAGCAGGCGATCCACGTCTTCATCATGCATGTCCGCCACCGGCGCTAGCGCGATCACCCCGGCGTTATTGACCAGAACGTCGACGCCGCCAAACGCCTGTTCGGCGCTGTCGAACAGCTGGGCAACCGCAGCCGCATCGCTGACGTCGGCCTTGATGCTCAAGGCGCGGCCGCCGCGCTGTTCTATCTTGCCCACCAGCTCATAGGCCGGCGCCGGGTTGCCCGAATAGTTGATGATGACGGCAAAGCCATCGGCGGCCAGGCGCTCGGCGATGGCGGCGCCGATACCGCGTGATGCGCCGGTGACGATGGCGACGGAGGGAGTTTTCTGATTCATCGGGAGATCCTTAAAGAAAACGACGAGGGTAACGTTAATCATGCACTCTTTATCACGGCGAATAAGCCCCGATTCTCTGGCATCATCATCCCAAATTATCGAACAATGTCCCCAAGGCGCTTACGATGGCCGCCCGTTGGGCGGCCATCTCCCTTACAGCGCGCCGTAGTCCAATGGCACCCAGGTGTAACCGTCGCCCTGACGGTTCAGATACCCCAACCCCGGGAACGACAGGTGTGCGCCCCCCACCAGCTCGCTCTGCCGCGCGCTGTCGCCAAATATCCGCAGCCGCTGAGCGACCGCCGCCTTGGCGTCATTATCAAAGCTGATAGCCACCTTCGGATGCGGCAACTGCACCGCTGCCACGTGGATAAGATCCCCCAACAGCAACAGCTTCTGGCCCTGGCTGGTCACCTGATACACGCTATGCCCCGGCGTATGGCCGTGGGCGGCAAAGGCGGCAATGCCCGGGGAAAGCTCACCGTCGCCGCTGAACGGCTTAAAGTGACCGGTCGCCTGATACGGCTTGATCGCCGCCTGAGCCCGTTCGAAGTTGCTTTTACTGCCCGCGCTAGCCTGTTTCAGTTTGTCCGCGCTTAGCCAGAAGTCCGCGTCCTGGCTGGCGGCGCGCACCACCGCATTGGGGAATACCGCCTTGCCGTCGTGCGTCAGGCCGCCGAGATGGTCCGGGTGCATGTGGGTCAGGTAGATCTCATCCACCTGCTCCGGCTGGTAACCCGCCGCGCGCAGGTTATCCACCAGCTTGCCCAGGCCGTCGCCCAGCAGTTGGCCGGCGCCGCTGTCGATCATCACCAGCTTATCGCCGGTATTGATCAGATAGGCATTGACCGAGGTGACCACCGGCAGGCTTTGATGCCGCTCGGCCAACCCGGCGGCGATCTGCTGCGGCGTGGTGTTTAGCAACAGCTTGTCCGCCGGCAAACGAATGATGCCGTCGGACAACGCGGTCACTTCAAAACTGCCCAGCATGATGCGATAAAATCCCGGCGTCGGGGTTTTAGCCTGCGGCGCGGCGGCCCCGGCCTGTAATGACATAACGGCCAGCGCCGCGCCCAGCAGACAACGTTTCCAGAACATGATGACTCCTTGCGAGAATTGAACAGCGCTAAGTATTGACGCAAAAATCCCGATGCGCCTGTTTAATAAATGCCTTTGATAAATATATGAACAATATATTTATTATGAATAATTTTGTTTGCCGACTCACACAACCCCAATCAATATTTTCCGGTTCGCGACTTCGTTATTTTTCTTACTCCCTAAACCACGAGTGAGGAAATATCATGAACTACCAATTCGAAAATCTGGTCTTTGAAGGCGGCGGCGTAAAAGGCATCGCCTATGGCGGCGCGCTGGAATTGCTGGAAGCCAAAGGCATCATGCCGCAGATCAAGCAAACCTCCGGCGCCTCGGCGGGCGCCATCGCCGCGCTGCTGGTCGGCCTGGGCTGCAGCTCGGCGGACGTCACCAAGATTCTGTCGGCGATGGATTTTAAAAAATTCCTCGATTATAACGGCGGCTTTTTCGGTACGATCCAGGATGCCTATCGCCTGTTTAATCAATACGGCATCGCGCCCGGCGATTATTTCTATCAATGGTCACGCGATATTATCAAGCAGTATACCGGCAACCCGGATATCACCTTCGAGCAGTTCGAAGCGATGAAGGCGGCGAAAGGGTTCAAGTCGATTTACTTTATCGGCGCCAACCTCAACAGCGGCCAGCGAGAGGTTTATTCTCACCGTACCACGCCGCGCATGAAAGTGGCGGACGGCCTGCGCATTTCGATGTCGTTCCCCTTCGCCTTCGTGGCGAAGAACAATACTCTGGGCGACCTGTGCATCGACGGCGGCATGATCGACAACTACCCGGTGCGGCTGTTCGACTATGACTTCTCCGCCACGCCGCCTTACATCGACGCCTCCAGCCAACGCATCAACACCCGCACCCTGGGCCTTCGCCTCGACTCCGCCGGCGAAATCGCCCAGGCCGCCGGTCAGGCCGGCCCGCGCACGCCGGTCAACAACCTGTTTGATTTCACCCTGGCGGTGGCCAACGTGATGCTGGACATCCAAACCAAGGTGCATCTGGACAGCGATGACTGGAAGCGCACCGTGTATGTCGATACGCTCGACGTCGGCACGCTGGAGTTCGGCATCAGCGAGGAGAAGAAACGCGCGCTGATCGAATCCGGCCGTCGCGGCGTAGAGCGCTACTTCGCGTGGTATGACGCCGCCATGAAACAGGCAGCGTAACCGGTATTATCCCCGCCCGCACGTCAGGCCGGCGCGCGGGCAAAAAAAATCCCCGCGGGGGCGGGGAAAGGCAAAGTAACGCTAAGGATTTATAGGAGTTATACGAAGAACTTGGCCAACACCAGCAGCGACAGCGAAACGTTGATAGCGCCGCCGATACGGGTTGCGATCTGGGCGAACGGCATCAACGACATGCGGTTGCCGGCGGTGAGGATCGCGACGTCGCCGGTCCCGCCCTGCCCGCTCTGGCAGCAGGAGACAATCGCCACGTCGATAGGGTGCATGCCGATTTTCTTGCCGACGAAGAAACCGGTCGCCACCAGCGCGCTGACGGTGGTGACGATCACGATCAGATTCTGTACGGTGAACGCGTCCACCAGCTCCTGCCACGGCGTGATAGCCACCCCGACCGCGAACAGGATCGGATAAGTCACGGCGGTGCGGAAGAATTTGTACACCACCTGCGAGCCTTCCTGAATGCGTGGCGATACCCCGTGCGCCAGCTTCACCGCCACGGCGGCGAACAGCATGCCCACCGGCGCCGGCAGGCCGATCAGACGGTGCAGCAGCATGCCCACCATATACAGCAGAATGGCCAACAGCGCGCCGCAGGCGATGGTGCTGACGTCCACCTTGCCGCTGATTTTTTCCACCGCGCTCATGTCGCTGTCGCCCTGCTTGCTCGGCATCAGGCTGCCTTCGCCGGTCAGGTGCGGATAACGCTTGCCCAGCTGGTTAAGCAGGCCGGCGATGACGATAGCGGTCAGGCTGCCGAGCATCACGATAGGCAGAATGCGCCCCAGCGCCACGCCCTGTTCCATGTGTAGGATCGCCGCGTAGCCCATCGACAGCGGGATCGCCCCTTCACCTACGCCGCCGGCCATGATCGGCAGGATCAGGAAGAAGAAGATCTGGAACGGTTCCAGGCCCAGCGCCATGCCAACGCCCATCCCCACCAGCATGCCGACGATCTCGCCGCACAGCATGGGGATGAAGATGCGCAGGAAGCCCTGGATCAGCACCTGGCGGTTCATGCTCATGATGCTGCCGACGATGATGCAGCAGATGTAGAGGTACAGAATGTTGGTCGATTTGTAGAACTTGGTGGTCGATTCCACCACCACGTCCGGCAGCAGGCCATAGTGCACCAGCGCGGAAGGAATGAAAGTGGCGCAGATTGCCGCCGCGCCCATTTTGCCGATCAGCGGCAGGCGCTTGCCGAATTCGCCGCAGGCGAAGCCGAAGAACGCCAGGGTGGCCACCATCACTACGATATCGCTCGGCAACTTGCCTTCCAGGCAGTCGAGCAGAATCAATACGCCGGCCAGAATAAAGAACGGTAACGGAATAATCCCTACTTTATAATTGTCCAGTATCCGCCACCATTTCTCACGCAGAGGAATATCGGCGGTCTTGTCTTTGGCTACGAGGTAAGAATCATCTGTTGTGCTCATAATCTGGCCTCTTATTAGTTTGTTCAGCCATCATAGAGAAGCGCACGGATTATCTGCTGTGATTATGTTCAAAGTTAAAAAGGGTTTTTAATGGTGGTTATGGTTTCTATGGGGTTAATTAAGATTATGTAAAAACCAACGCGGTTTTAATGGTGTTAATACCGTTTTTATTTTAAAGCTTATTAATTTTATCGTAGGCGAACAATTCTCGTCCGGTTCACTCTAATCCCGTGTGAGGGATCACAAGTTGATCGAGCGCAATATTACAGACCCCGCTTATCGTGATAGGGTAAGGCTTCAGGATCTCTTTACGGTGAAGCTCCACCATGCGCCTCAAACTCTCATTTCAAATCAAACTGTTTCTGTGCCTGGTGGCCTTCTCCTGCCTGCTGCTGACCTGTATCGGCGCCTATACCTATTACCAGTTGGATGCGCAACTGCACCGCGATCTCGGCGCCCGCGCCCAGGTGCAGGCGCGGGAAATCGCCCTTATCCCTTCGCTGGTGGACGCGGTGGAAAACAACGACGCCGCCAGGATCGCCGCACTGATGAAAAGAATCCGCGCCAGCAGCGACGCCAGCTATATCGTCATCGGCGATAATCATGCCCGCCATCTTTATCATTCCGAATACGAAGGCCGCCTGGGCACACCGATGATCGGCGGCGATAATAAAGAGGTACTGGAAGGGAAAAGCATTATTTCCATTCGCAAGGGCGGCATCGGCGTATCATTACGTAGCAAGGCGCCGATCCTGGATGAAAATAATCAGGTGATCGGCATCGTTTCCGTCGGTTATTTGAAATCGCATATCGATAATTTAAATGCCAGGACGTTGACGCAAATTATCGGCTCTATCGTGCTGCTGCTGATTGCCCTGTTCGTTTTTTCCTGGCTGCTGTCGAAAAATCTCAAGCGCCAGATGTTCTGGCTGGAACCGAAAGAGATCGCGCTGCTGGTGCGCCAGCAAAAAGCGCTGCTGGAAGCCATTTATGAGGGCGTGATCGCCATCGATCCGCAATTGCGGATCATCACCATCAACCATGCGGCGCGCGAGCTATTGGATCTACACCAGCCCGCCGCCAGCTTGCTGGGCCGACCAATCGGCGACGTGATCCAGGCGCAGCCGGACTTCTTCGCCGCCGCGCAACTGGGCCAGGATACGCACGACGAAGTGTGCCGCTTCAACCACGTGCGGGTGATCGCCAGCCGGGTGCGCATCATGCAGGAGCAGGAGCTGCAAGGCTGGGTGATCAGCTTCCGCGACAAGAACGACATCAATACCCTGAGCAGCCAGCTCAGCCAGGTGAAACGCTATGCCGACAACCTGCGCATCATGCGCCACGAGCAGCTGAACTGGACCGCCACGCTGGCCGGGCTGTTGCATATGCAGCGCTACGACGAGGCTATTCGCTATGTGGAAGCCCAGTCGGAGGGCGCGCAGGAGATCCTCGATTTCATCTCGCAGCGCTTCAGTTCGGCGGCGCTGTGCGGCCTGCTGCTGGGCAAATATTCCAGCGCCAGAGAAAAAGGCATCGAGCTGCGCTTCGATCCGGCCTGCCAGCTGCGGCAGATCCCGGCGGCGCTGAATGAGACCGAACTGATGTCGATCGTCGGCAACCTGCTGGATAATGCGGTGGAGGCGACGCTGCACCGCCCGGCGCCGCACGAAGCGATCGAACTCTATATCAGCGACGGTAGCGACGAGCTGGTGATCGAGGTGGCGGATCGCGGTACCGGCATCGCCGAGGAGATTCGTGATACGCTGTTTGAACAGGGCGTCACCACCAAAGCGGATAAAAGCGACCACGGCATCGGCCTGCATCTGGTCGCCAGCCACGTGGCGCAGGCGCATGGCAGCATAGAAGTGTCAGACAACGAGCCGCACGGCGCGATATTCTCTATATTTATCCCTAAATAAAACCCATAACCCGATTTTTTGAGCACCCGATTATGTCACACC
The DNA here is from genome assembly GCF_051803255.1 of Serratia bockelmannii. Lineage (NCBI taxonomy): Bacteria > Pseudomonadati > Pseudomonadota > Gammaproteobacteria > Enterobacterales > Yersiniaceae > Serratia > Serratia bockelmannii. The sequence continues at coordinate 4,049,490 of NZ_CP196512.1, forward strand.
AAGCACTGGACGTTCTGATCGTGGAAGACGAGCCGCAACTGGCGACGCTGCACGCGGAGTTCATCGAGAAAAATTTCAACCTGCGGGTGGTGGCTTACGCCGCCACGCTGGCCGAAGCGCGAGCCAAAGCCAACGCGCATCAGCCGCGCCTGATCCTGCTGGATAACTTTCTGCCGGACGGCCAGGGCATCGAGCTGATGGAAGAGCCGGCGGTGAAGAACCCCGCCTGTTCGGTAATCTTCATCACCGCCGCCAGCGACATGCATACCTGCAGCCAAGCGATCCGCAACGGCGCCTTCGACTACATCATCAAGCCGGTGTCCTACAAGCGGCTGCGCAATTCGCTCGAACGTTTCATGCAGTTCGTACAGACCCAGCGTACCTTCAAGATCATCGATCAGGATAACGTCGATGCGCTGTACAACCTGCAGTCGAAGCAGTTCTCCAGCGAGCCGAGCGCCAAAGGCATCGAAACCAATACCCTTGATCTGGTGCAGGCGCTGTTTATCGCCCAGCCGACGGTAGCGCATGCGGTGGAAGACGTGGTTGAGCAGGTCGGCATCAGCAAGACCACCGCCCGCCGTTATCTGGAATATTGCGTCGCCACCCAGTTCGTGCGGGTAGAGATGTTGTACGGCAATATCGGCCATCCGCGGCGGCTGTACCGCAAGGCCTGAGGCTGCCATCTGGCTGTCATATTACGGCGATAACATAGCGCTCGACGATATCCCCCTCGATATCGGCACCTGTCGTTAAAACTGATGAAATACTGATGACTTTTTACCCGGCCTATGGTCGGGTTTTTTATTATCCGAACGGCAGGCGCGGCGCCCAAATATTTCTCTGCACCACACCGTATTATTTCCCCAAAAACCAAACCATTATGGCGAATAACGGCCGTCAATTTTGAGTCACGGGCCAAATTACCATAACTAATTAAAACCTTGATGTAAACCACTAATATCCCATTTAAATGACATTGAGGGTTGTCTCAGATATTCACTGTGTTAGGGTAAAAAGCTCTTTTATTTTGCTAAGGACAGCCCATAACGCGTTAATTAAACCAGAGGAAACAGCAAATTGCATGGCAATTAAACTCGAAGTAAAGAACCTGTATAAGATATTTGGCGAACACCCGGAGCGCGCATTCAAACTGCTGGATAAAGGTCTGACAAAAGATCGGCTGTTTGAAAAAACCGGCTTATCGCTCGGCGTAAAAGACGCCACTCTGGCCATTGAAGAAGGCGAGATATTTGTCATCATGGGGCTCTCCGGTTCCGGCAAGTCCACCCTGGTACGCCTTCTCAATCGTCTGATAGAACCCACCCGCGGCCAGGTGCTGATCGACGGTGAGGACATCGCCAAAATATCCGACACCGCGCTGCGCACCGTGCGGCGAAATAAGATCAGCATGGTATTTCAATCCTTCGCGCTGATGCCGCACATGAATGTCCTGAATAATACCGCCTTTGGTATGGAATTAGCCGGCATACCGTTGCAGGAACGTCAGGAAAAAGCGCTGGATGCCCTGCGTCAGGTCGGGCTGGAGAATTATGCGCTCTCTTATCCAGATGAATTATCCGGCGGTATGCGCCAGCGCGTAGGATTAGCCCGCGCCATGGCCAATAACCCGGATATATTATTGATGGACGAGGCCTTCTCGGCGCTCGATCCGTTAATTCGCACCGAAATGCAGGATGAGCTGGTGAAATTACAGGCCCAGCATCAGCGCACCATCGTGTTTATTTCCCACGATCTGGACGAGGCGATGCGTATCGGCGATCGCATCGCCATCATGCAGGGCGGTGAGGTGATCCAGGTCGGCACACCGGACGAGATCCTGAACAACCCGGCCAACGACTATGTGCGCACCTTCTTCCGCGGCGTGGACATCAGTCACGTGTTCAGCGCCAAGGATATCGCCCAACGGCGCCCGGTGACGCTGATCCGCAAAACCCCCGGCTTTGGCCCCCGATCGGCGCTGCAGCTGCTGCGCGATGAGGACCGTGATTATGGTTATGTTGTTGAACGCGGGAAGAAATTTATTGGCGTGGTGTCGATAGAGTCGCTGAAAAAGGCGCTGTCCGCCAATCAAACGCTGGACGATGCCCTGCTCGAGGCCCCTGCCGCCGTGCCGGCCGATACGCCGCTCAGCGATCTTATTTCCCTGGTCGCCCAGGCGCCCTGCGCGGTGCCGGTGGTGAGCGAAGAACATAACTATCTCGGCATCATCTCCAAGGCCATGCTGCTGCAGGCGTTGGACAAGGAGGGCTCAACCAATGAGTGATACCACGCAAACCCAAGATCCCTGGGCTACCGCACCGGCAGATGCCGGCGCCGCACCCGCTCACGATGTCGCCGCCAACGCCGGCGACGCCTGGTCCAGCGCGCCGCCGCCGGCCGCTCATGACGCCGCCGGACAAGGCGCAGATTGGCTCAGCAGCGCCCCGGCGCAGCCTGAACACTTCAGCCTGCTCGACCCGTTCCATAAGGCCTGGGTGCCGTTCGACTCCTGGGTCACGCAAGGCATCGACTGGCTGGTGCTGCACTTCCGCCCACTGTTCCAGGGCATTCGCGTGCCGGTGGATATGATCTTGAGTGGCTTCCAGCAATTGCTGCTGGGCATGCCGGCGCCGATCGCCATTCTGGTGTTCTCGCTGCTCGCCTGGCAGGTCTCGGGCCTCGGCATGGGCGCCGCCACGCTGCTCTCCCTGGTCGCCATCGGCGCCATCGGCGCCTGGTCGCAGGCGATGGTTACGCTGGCGCTGGTGCTGACCGCGCTGTTCTTCTGCATTCTTATCGGCCTGCCGCTCGGCATCTGGCTGGCGCGCAGCAAGCACGCCGCCAAGGTGATAAGGCCGCTGCTCGACGCGATGCAAACCACCCCGGCCTTCGTCTACCTGGTGCCGATCGTCATGCTGTTCGGCATCGGCAACGTGCCGGGCGTGGTGGTCACCATTATCTTCGCGCTGCCGCCGATCGTGCGCCTGACCATTTTGGGCATCAAGCAGGTGCCGGAAGATCTGATCGAGGCCGCCGAATCCTTCGGCGCCAGCCCGCGGCAGCTGCTGTTCAAGGTGCAGCTGCCGCTGGCGATGCCGACCATCATGGCCGGCGTGAACCAGACGCTGATGTTGGCGCTGTCGATGGTCGTCATTGCCTCGATGATCGCGGTCGGCGGTCTGGGGCAGATGGTGCTGCGCGGCATCGGCCGGTTGGACATGGGCCTGGCCGCCGTCGGCGGGGTCGGCATCGTGATCCTGGCGATCATTCTCGATCGCCTCACCCAATCGCTGGGGCGCGATCGCCGCAGCAAGGGCATCGGCCGCTGGTATCGCCGCGGCCCCATCGGGCTACTGACTCGCCCGTTCATCAAACAGGCCTGACGCTTTTCCCGCCGGCGGCTGCGGCCCCGGCGGGCTATGACACCACCACATCGAAAGAGGGGAAACACTATGCGCACCACGGGCATCTGGGCTCTCGCCCTGACGACGCTGATTGGCTCACAGAGCGCCATCGCGGCAGACTTACCCGGCAAGGGGATCGCGGTACAGCCGGTGCAAAGCACCATTTCCGAAGAGACGTTCCAGACGCTGCTGGTCAGCAAGGCGCTGGAGAAATTGGGTTACGACGTGAAGGAACCGCGTGAAGTGGATTACAACGTCGCCTACACCTCCATTGCCTCCGGCGATGCGACCTTTATCGCGGTCAACTGGGACCCGCTGCACGCCGATCAGTACAAGGCCGCCGGCGGCGACGCCAAGTTCTACCGCGAAGGCGTCTACGTCAACGGCGCCGCGCAGGGTTACCTGATCGACAAGAAAACCGCCGAGCAGTATCACATCACCAACGTCGAACAGCTCAAGGATCCCAAGATCGCCAAGCTGTTCGACACCAACGGCGACGGCAAGGCCGATCTGACTGGCTGCACCCCGGGTTGGGGCTGCGAAGCGGTGATCAACCACCACATCAAGGCCTATGGCCTGAGCAATACCGTCGAGCACAACCAGGGCAACTACGCGGCGATGATCGCCGACACCATCACCCGCTACAAAGAGGGCAAACCGGTGCTGTATTACACCTGGACACCGTACTGGGTCAGTGATGTGATGGTACCGGGCCGCGACGTGGTCTGGCTGCAGGTGCCATTCTCTTCGCTGCCGGGCGAGCAGAAGAACGTCGACACCAAGCTGCCTAACGGCGCCAACTACGGCTTCCCGGTCAACACCATGCGCATCGCCGCCAACAAGCAATGGGCCGAAGCCAATCCGGCGGCCGCCAAGCTGTTCGCCATCATGAAGCTGCCGATCGCCGACATCAATGCGCAAAACCTGCGCATGCATGAAGGCCAGGCTTCGGAGGCCGATATCCAGAACCACGTTAACGGCTGGATCAAGGCGCACCAGGCGACCTTCGACGGCTGGGTGAAAACCGCCGCCGAAGCGGCGAAGTCGTAACCGTTCAGGGGCGCCGCCTTTGCCGCGCCCCTACCCCGCCATATCGATGCCGCTGAACTGTAAAAAACGTGCGGCGGCGTTCGACAAGGGCTGCGGCCAGATGCAATACACCTGGCGCCGCGGCCCGTCTTCAATCGGAATCGACACCAGCGCGCTTAAGCGTTGCGCGGTCGAGACAGGTACGATACCCGCCGCCAATCCGCGCCGCACCAGATTCTCCAGCCATTCGATATGATCGATTTCAAAACTGACGTGCCGGCGGATACCCGCCGCCTGGAAGGCGCGATCGGTTTGGCGTCGCGCGCCGGTGCCGCTGTAGAAATCCACCAGCGGCACTTCCGCCAACGCCTGCAGGTTCACCCGCTCGCGATTAGCCAGCGGGTGCTGCGGCGCCACCAGCGCCACCAATGACTCATCGGTCAACTGCCGGTGCGACATCGGTAGTAAATCGACATCGCCGGGCCAGATGCCGACGAACGCCATATCGCACTTCTGCTGACGCACATCCTCCAGCAGGGCTTCGCTCATGCCAACGTACAGGCGGATGTTCACCGCCGGATAGTGGCGATGAAACTTGTCGAGCTTTTCGGTCAGATCAATCGCGTTTATGGTTGAAATTGTGCCGATGGTCAGGGTGCCGGACACCGCATCGCCGGCGGCGGTCACCTCTTCCACCAGCGCCTGCTGCGCCGCCAATAGGCGCTGCGCCGACGGAATGAAAGCCTGGCCGGCGGGGGTCAACCGCACCCGTCGCGAGGTGCGTTCAAACAGCGTACAGCCCAGCTCTTCTTCCAGTTTTGCGATCTGGTGGCTGAGCGCCGACTGCACCGTATGGCAGCGCTGCGCCGCCCGGGTGAAACTCTGTTCTTCCGCCACCGCCAGCGCATAGCGGATCTGTTTCAGGTTCATGGCATCTATCTTGAAATGAGATAAATCAAATGAAAATTATACATTGGTTTCCACAGACGCGTTGCCGGATACTGCGCGCTATCTTCTTCCCGTGATGAAAAAATCATGAATCCACAAAACGCCCATCCGGGCCTCAGCCCGGCGCTGACCGTGCTGATTGCCATCGCCACCGGCCTGGCGGTCGCCAGCAACTATTACGCGCAACCGCTGCTGGAAACCATCGCCACCAGTTTCAACCTGTCGGTCAACCAGGCCGGCTTTATCGTCACCGCCGCGCAGCTCGGTTACGCCACCGGCCTGCTGCTGCTGGTGCCGCTCGGCGATATGTTCGAACGCCGCGGCCTGATCGTGTTCATGACGCTGCTGGCCGCCGGGGGCATGCTGATCACCGCCACCTCCGCCACGCTGCCGATGATGATCCTCGGCACCGCGCTCACCGGGCTGTTCTCGGTAGTGGCGCAGATCCTGGTGCCGCTGGCCGCCACGCTGGCCCACCCGGAAAAGCGCGGCAAGACCGTCGGCATCATCATGAGCGGCCTGCTGCTCGGCATCCTGCTGGCGCGAACCGTCGCGGGCGCGCTGGCGTCGTTCGGCGGCTGGCGCACCATCTACTGGGTCGCCAGCATGCTGATGATCCTGATGGCGCTGATCCTGTGGCGCGCGTTGCCGCGCTATAAGCAACACTCCGGGCTGAACTACCCGCAGCTGCTGGCCTCGATCTTCAGCCTGTTCTGCCGCACGCCGTTGCTGCGCACCCGCGCCATCCTCGGCGCCCTGTCGTTCGCCAACTTCAGCGTGCTCTGGACCTCAATGGCCTTTCTGCTCGCCGCGCCGCCGTTCAACTATTCCGAAGGGGTGATCGGGCTGTTCGGCCTGGTGGGCGCCGCCGGGGCGCTGGCCGCTTCGCGCGCCGGGCATCTGGCAGACAAAGGTAAAGCCGGGTTGACCACCACCGTCGGCCTGGTGCTGCTGCTGCTGTCCTGGATCCCTATCGCGTTAGCCAAACAGTCGCTGTGGGCGCTGATCGCCGGCATTCTGATCCTCGATCTGGCGGTGCAGGCGGTGCACGTCACCAACCAGAGCGTGATGTACCGCATCATGCCGGACGCGCGCAACCGCCTGACAGCCGGCTACATGACCAGCTACTTTATCGGCGGCGCGCTCGGTTCTCTGCTCTCCGCCTCGGCCTATCAGCATGCCGGCTGGTACGGCGTGGCCGCCGCCGGCGGGGTGTTATGCCTGCTCAACCTGCTGACCTGGTGGCTCGGCAAGCACCACGATCCACAGGGGCCAGCGACAATCTGATTATCGTGCAAATAGTCACTAAAGAAATTTATTAGCGGTGCAGGGTATAAACATTACTTACTCTCTGGTAATGTTCTGGGCATAAACTATTGAAGTCCTATCTACCCTGCGATCCACAACCATGCAAAGCCAAGCTGCAGACAGCCTCAATCCGCCCGCCGTCAGCGCCACCTTCGCCAACGGCGTCGTCGACAGTTTGCCGATCGTCATCGGGTATGTCCCGGTGGCGTTCGCCTTCGGCCTCAACGCCGTCAAACTGGGCTTTTCCCCGCTGGAAAGCCTTTTCTTCTCCTGCATCATCTACGCCGGCGCCAGCCAGTTCGTGATCACCGCCCTGCTGAGCGCCGGCATGTCGCTGTGGGTCTCCGCGTTGACGGTGATGGCGATGGACGTGCGCCACCTGCTGTACGGCCCGGCGCTGCGTCACCGTATCGTCTCGCGCATGTCGCCCGGTAAAACGGCAATGTGGGCTTTTGGTCTGACCGATGAGGTCTTCGCCGCCGCCACCGCCAAGCTGATGCGCAATAACCGCAGCTGGAGCGAAAACTGGATGCTGGGCATCGCGCTCTGTTCCTGGCTTTCCTGGGTAGCCGGCACCGCGCTCGGCGCGCTGTTCGGCAACGGCCCGCTGGAGCAGTTCCCGGTGATCGAGGCCTCGCTGGCCTTCATGCTGCCGGCGCTGTTTCTCAGTTTCCTGCTGGCCGCTTTCCGGCGCCCGCAGAGCCTGACCATCGCTGCCTCATTGGCCGGTGCGCTGCTCGGCGTGGTGCTGTTCTCCATCCCGGTTGCCATTTTGGCCGGCATCGGCGCCGGTTGCGTCGCCGCTCTGTTCCAACCTGCCCCTGCGGAGGCCAGCCATGAACACTGATGTGCTGGTGATCGGCCTGGTGGTGGGCTGCGCCAATTACCTGTTCCGTTATCTGCCGCTGCGGCTGGCGCCGGCGCGCGCCCAGCCCGGCCTCAAACGCGGTAAAGCCGCCCTGCTACTCGACAGCATTGGCATCGCCTCGATCTGCGCCCTGCTGGTGGTCTCCAGCACGCCGGTGGTGATGCGCGAACCGGACAAGCTGCTGCCGACGTTGGCGGGGTTCGCCGCGCTGGCGCTGTGCTTCTACCGCAGTAAAAGCATCATTCTGTCGACGCTGCTCGGCGCGACGGCCTTTGGCGTCACATTAAAGCTGTTAATGCTTTTCGGTCCAGGCTGACGCCGCGCCGAACGTTTGGCTTCGCTTTGGCGTTTTCATGCGCCACATCTTTACAAACTCTGACAAATGACACGAATTGCTAAATTATCCGCACGGCTGAACATTTACATTATTAGTCACCGTCGTTACTATCTCGAACGAAATTAATGAGGCCCTAAATTATGGAAAGCTCGTTTGCCCCCATAGAACAAATGCTGAATTTCCGCGCCACCCGGCAGAAAGATTTCCCGTATCAGGAAATCCTGCTGACCCGCCTGTGCATGCACATGCAAGGCAAGTTGCTGGAAAATCGCAACAAGATGCTGAAGGCGCAGGGGATTAACGAAACACTGTTTATGGCGCTGATTACCCTGGATGCGCAGGAGAGCCACAGCATCCAACCTTCTGAGCTAAGCTCTGCCTTAGGCTCCTCGCGCACCAATGCGACCCGCATCGCCGACGAGCTGGAGAAACGCGGTTGGATCGAGCGCCGTGAAAGCGATAACGATCGCCGCTGCCTGCATCTACATCTGACGCCGCAGGGGGAAGAATTTCTCAGTCAACTGCTGCCGCCGCAGCACCAATGTCTGCATTTCCTGTGGTCCACGCTGACCGACGATGAGCAAAAACAGCTGGAACAGCTGACGCGCAAATTGCTGGCACGTCTGGATCAAATGGAAATCACAGAACAGTTATCCTAATTCACAATTTCTGTTCAGGTACCTATTATGCGATCCCCATTTAACTGGAGATTCACCCCGCTGTTCGCCGTATTGCTGCTGGCCGGGTGTGCTTCTACCGATAATATTGCCCCGCAATCCACGCTGATGGATCCGCAGAGCCTGCAGTTGGCTCAGCCGAAAGTCAGTTCGCTGGCCGTCAGCCCGCAGTGGTGGCGCGCCCTCAAGGATCCGCAGTTGGATGCCCTGATGACGCAGACGCTGCAAAACTCGCCGACCCTGCGTCAAGCCGCCGCCCGCGTGCGCGAAGCGCAGAGCGTGGTGGGCGAAGCCAACGCCGCCAACGGGCCGAACCTGGATCTGAACGCCAGCACCCAGCGTCAACGCGTGCCGCAAAACGTCAATATGGGGTTGGGGTATCCGCATAAGCCGATCTATTCAAGCTCCAACTCCCTGGGGTTGAACCTGGCGTACGAATTCGACTGGTGGGGTAAATACCGCAACCAGGTGAACGCCGCCAAAGCGCAAGTGAACGCTGCGCGCGCCGAGCAGGAACAGGCGGCGCTGACGCTGACCAGTTCGGTGGCGTCCGCCTACTACCAGCTGCAAAGCAATCTGGCGCTCGAGAAGCTGCTGCAGCAGGAAGTGAACAACAATGAACGCCTGACCGCGCTGCGCCAACAGCGCTATCAGGCCGGGCTGACCGGCGTCGACGTGCCGCAACAAACCCAGGCGCAGTCCGACGTCGCTAAACAGCAGATTCTGCAGTTGCAGTCGCAAATCGAACAGCTCAGACACCAGCTCGCCGCGCTGGCGGGCCAAGGGCCGAACGCCATGCAGCACCTGCGTCAGGTGCCGTTGCCCGCAGACAACCTGATGGCACCGCAGGGCGAGCTGACGGCGGATCTGCTGGGCAAACGCCCGGACATCGCCGCGCAACGCCAGCTGGTGGAGTCTTACAGCCAGCGCGTCAGCGCCGCGCGTAAGGAGTTTTACCCCAGCCTGACCATTTCAGCCTTCGCCGGCCTGATGACCACCAACACCAGTGGCACCAGCCCGAATCTGTTTGAAGCGGCCAGCCAGGCCTGGAACGTGATGCCGGCGATTTCGCTGCCGATCTTCCACGCCGGGGCGCTGCGCAGCAAGCTGGGCGAGGAATCCGCGCTGTATGACGAAGCGGTGGAATCCTATAACCAAACCATCCTGAATGCGGTACAGGAAACCGCCGACGCCATCACCATCCAGCAGAGTTCTGCGCAACAGCAGCTGCAGGCGGCGTCCGCGGCCCAGTCGATGCAACAGGTGTATCAGGTCGCTAACGCCCGTTACCAGGCAGGGATTATCGGGCGCGACGATCTGTTGACCAGCCAGACGCAGCTATTGCAGCAGCAACAGGCGGAGTTAAATGCCAGCAGCAACTTACTGCAGGCGAAGATAGGACTGATCCGTGCGCTGGGCGGTGGCTATCAGGCCCCGGCCGCAGCGGATTCGAAAGCATAATAATATAAGGCTTGGAGAACACCATGAGCGCGAGCGCGGAAATCCAAAACCCGCAGCAGCCGAGCGGCAAAAAGAAGCAGCGTAAATTTTGGCTGCTGTTGCTGACGGTTATTTTCATTGTTATAGGGGTGGCTTACTTAGTGTATTGGTTCCTGGTGCTGCGTCATCATCAGGAAACCGACGACGCCTACGTCTCCGGCAACCAGGTGCAGATCATGGCCCAGGTGTCCGGTAGCGTGAACAGCGTCAATTTCGACAACACCGACTACGTCAAGCAGGGCGACGTACTGCTGACGCTCGATCCGACCGATGCCGAGCAGGCGTTTGAACGCGCCAAAACCGGCCTGGCCAACAGCGTGCGTCAGACCCACCAGCTGATCATCAACAGCAAGCAGTATCAGGCCAACATCGCCCTGCGCAAGACCGATCTGAGCAAGGCCGAGAACGATCTGAAACGCCGCGTGGTGCTGGGCAGCGTTGACGCCATCGGCCGCGAAGAGCTGCAACACGCTCGCGATGCGGTCGACAGCGCCAAGGCCGCGCTGGAAGTGGCGGTGCAGCAATACAACGCCAACCAGGCGATGGTACTGAATACCCCGCTGGAACAGCAGCCGGCAATCCAACAGGCCGCCGCGCAGATGCGTGACGCCTGGCTGGCGCTGCAGCGTACCAAAGTGATCAGCCCCATTACCGGCTATGTCTCGCGCCGCAGCGTGCAGGTCGGCGCGCAGATCGCCGCCGGTTCGCCGCTGATGGCGGTGGTGCCGGCCGATCACATCTGGGTTGACGCCAACTTCAAGGAAACCCAGATCGCCAACATGCGCATCGGCCAGCCGGCAACGGTAGTCAGCGATGTCTACGGCGATGACGTGGTGTATCAAGGCAAAGTGGTCGGTATCGATATGGGCACCGGCAGCGCCTTCTCGCTGCTGCCGGCCCAGAACGCCACCGGCAACTGGATCAAGGTGGTGCAACGTCTGCCGGTGCGTATTGAGCTCGACGCCAAGCAGGTGGCCGATCATCCGCTGCGCATCGGTCTTTCGACGCTGGTGACCGTCGACACCGCCAATCTGGACGGCCGCGTGCTGTCTGACGTGGTGCGCGACAAACCGCTGTACCAGAGCGACGCGCTGGCGTTGAATCTGGCGCCGGTTAACCAGCTGATCGCTGACGTGATCCATGCGAACGCCGGCTAAGCGCGCGGGAGGCCATCTTGCCACAGAAACCGCTTGAAGGCGCCCAGCTCGCCTGGATGACGGTCGCGCTCGCCATGGCGACCTTCATGCAGGTGCTGGACTCCACCATCGCCAACGTGGCGATCCCCACCATTGCCGGTAACCTCGGGTCTTCCAACTCGCAGGGGACCTGGGTGATCACCTCGTTCGGCGTGGCGAACGCCATCTCGATCCCGATCACCGGCTGGCTGGCGAAGCGCATCGGCGAAGTGCGGCTGTTCCTCTGGTCCACCGCGCTGTTCGTCCTCGCTTCCTGGCTGTGCGGCATCTCCAACAGCCTCGGCATGCTGATCTTCTTCCGCGTGATCCAGGGCGTGGTGGCCGGGCCGCTGATCCCGCTGTCGCAGAGCCTGTTGCTGAACAACTACCCGCCCGCCAAGCGAGCGATGGCCCTGGCGCTCTGGTCGATGACCGTGATCGTCGCGCCGATCTTCGGGCCGATCCTCGGCGGTTACATCAGCGACAACTACCATTGGGGTTGGATCTTCTTCATCAACATCCCGATCGGCGCCTTCGTTATCATGGCGGCGATGGCGACGCTGAAGGGGCGAGAAACCAAAACCGAGATCAAACCGATCGACACGGTTGGCCTGGTGCTGCTGATCGTCGGCATCGGTTCGCTGCAGGTGATGCTCGATCAGGGCAAGGAGCTGGACTGGTTCAACTCGACCGAGATCATCACCCTGACCGTCGTGGCGGTCGTAGCGCTGTTGTTCCTGGTGGTCTGGGAGCTGACGGATGACCATCCGGTGGTGGATCTGTCGCTGTTCAAGTCGCGCAACTTCACCATCGGCTGCCTGTGCATCAGTCTGGCGTACATGCTGTACTTCGGCGCCATCGTGCTGTTGCCGCAGCTGCTGCAAGAGGTGTACGGCTATACCGCCACCTGGGCCGGGCTGGCGTCGGCGCCGGTCGGGCTGATCCCGGTGCTGCTGTCGCCGATCATCGGCAAGTTCGGCAACCGGCTCGACATGCGCAGGCTGGTGACCTTCAGCTTCATCATGTATGCCGTGTGCTTCTACTGGCGCGCCTATACGTTTGAACCGGGCATGGACTTCGGCGCTTCCGCCTGGCCGCAGTTCGTCCAGGGCTTCGCCATCGCCTGCTTCTTCATGCCGTTGACCACCATCACGCTGTCCGGCCTGCCGCCGGAGCGTATGGCGGCGGCATCGAGCCTGTCGAACTTCACGCGAACCCTGGCGGGCTCGATCGGTACCTCGATCACCACCACCCTGTGGACGCAGCGCGAATCGCAGCACCATTCGCAGCTGACGGAGTTCGTCAACCCGTACAACCCGCAGTCGCAGGAGATGTACCGGCAACTGGAGCAGCTCGGCATGAGCAAGCAGCAGGCGTCGGCGTATATCGCCAACGAGATCACCGCGCAGGGCCTGATCATCTCCGCCAACGAGATCTTCTGGCTGTCGGCCGGGGTGTTCCTGGTACTGCTGGTGCTGGTATGGGTGGCGAAACCGCCGTTCAGCTCTGGCGGCGGTGGGGGCGGCGGCGCTCACTAAGCTTCAATAAACGAAACGGGCGCCCTGGGGCGCCCGTTTTTTTATCCGACGTAGAACAGATTACGCCTGATTCTGACGCCACCAGTCCGCCAGCAGAATGCCGGTCGCCACGGAAACGTTCAGGCTTTCCACTTTGCCGGTGCCGCCGATAGACACGTTCATGTCGCCCTGTTGCCAGGCGCCGTCGCTGAGGCCGTCACGCTCCTGGCCCAGCACCAGCACCATCTTGGCTGGCAGCTTGGCCTGCGCCAGCGCGGTGCCTTTGTGGCTGGAGGTGGTGACGATGGTGTAACCCGCCTTGCGGAAGGTATCCAGCACCGACAGGAAATCATCGGCGTTGATCGCCTTGATGTGCTCCGCGCCGCCTTCTGCGGTACGCACCGCCGCGCCGGACTCCAGCAGCGCCGGATCCTGCAGCAGCACGCCGTTGACGCCAAAGTGGGCGCACGAACGGACGATGGCGCCCAGGTTGTGCGGGTTGCCCACTTCTTCCAGCGCCAGCACGCAGTCGGTCGCCGGTGCGGTTTTCAGGTAGGTCTGCGCATCCAGGCCCTGACGCTTTTTGATCAGGAAGCAGACGCCGCCGTGGTGCTCAGTGCCGGAAGCCTTGGCCAGCTCTTCCTCATCCACCACGTGGTAGGCTTTGCGGTTAGCCGCCATCCAGCGCAGCGCTTCACGGAAGCGCGGCGTGACCGACTGCACGAACCAGGCGCGCACGATCGCTTCCGGGCGGCTGGCGAACAGCGCCTGACAGGCGTTTTCACCGTAAACGCGGGTTTCTTCCGCGCGCTGGCGGCGCAGCTGTTCCGGATCGATGAAGCTTTTGCCACTGATGCCACCGTGATCGAACGCCGGCTCTTCATTCGGTGCCCGCGAGACGGTTCTCCACGGTGACTCATTGCCACCGCGATCTTCAGTGCGCGCCGGACGGCGAGGACGATCGCTTTCACTGCGGCGGGAGTCGGCGCCGCGGCGATCGTTGCCGCCACGCGCCTTGTCTTGACCAGTGCGGCCCGAGCGCGCACCGTCAGCCGGACGGCCTTTGCCAGCCGGACGTTTATTCTTGTTGCGGTCATCGCCATTGTCGTCGTCATTGCGGACGTACATCACTTTGACTTTACCGTTCTTGCCACTAAATGAATCGTTCATTGTCTTCTCCACCAACGCGCAGGGCGCGAAGATTACCTGATGTTGGTGCACGAAGCCACCAACTTGCGCTAAAAGCTCCCAACTATCACATCCATTGAACAAACCTCATTGTTCACGCGCCGGGTTTTGCCGATAATTGTCAGCATTAAAGAAACATCTCCGCAACCGCGTTGCGGGGACCCGGCTTTCTCAGTACCCGAGGTCAACATGAATACAGTTTGTGCAGCTTGCAATGCCACCAACCGTGTGCCGGAAGAACGTCTGGCGGACAACGCGAAATGCGGCCGCTGCGGCCACGAGCTCTTCGACGGTGAAGTGATCAACGCCACCGCCGCCACGCTGGACCAGTTGCTGCAGGACGATCTGCCGGTCGTGGTCGATTTCTGGGCGCCGTGGTGCGGCCCGTGCCGCAGCTTTGCGCCGATCTTTGAAGACGTGGCCGAAGAGCGCGCCGGCAAAGTGCGCTTCGTGAAAGTGAACACCGAAGCCGAACCGGAGCTGAGCGCCCGTTTCCGCATCCGCAGCATCCCGACCATCATGGTGTTCCGTCAGGGCAAGATGGTCGACATGCTCAACGGCGCGATGCCAAAAGCACCGTTTGACAACTGGCTCAACGAGTTAGTGTGATTCCGCAAGTATAGGCCGTATCCCGCCATCGCGCGCGAACGCGCCCCGATCGAGCCCGCCCCTCCCGGCGGGCTTTTTTCTGCGTTACAATAGCGGTTTTTCCCCCAGGATCGTTATGACCGACAACGCCGTACTTCGCCTGCGCCAATTCCGTTTAGACCGCGCCACCCGCCCTTTTTTGGCGCGCGGTTGCCGGGTGGCGCGTTGTCAGGGTTGCCTGCTGCCGCATAAAAACTGCCTGTGTGACACCATTCGCCCGCAGCAGGCCGGCAGCCGCTTCTGCCTGATCATGTTCGGCGCCGAGCCGCTCAAGCCCAGCAACACCGGGCGCCTGATCGCCGATATCCTGCCGGACACCCAGGCGTTCCTCTGGTCGCGTACCGAGGTCGATCCCGCCCTGCTGGCAGCCATCAACGATCCGACGCGGCAGCCTTATGTGGTGTTCCCCGCGTCCTACGCCGACGCCGAACGGCCGGTGTTCAATGAGCTGCCCGTCGGCGGTAAACCGCCGCTGTTCATCATGCTGGACGGCACCTGGGCAGAAGCGCGCAAAATGTTCCGTAAAAGCCCGTATCTCAATCAATTCCCGGTGTTTTCACTCAACGTCGATGCCGCATCCGACTATCAGCTGCGCGAAGCCAGCCGCGCCGAGCAGCACTGTACGGCGGAAGTGGCCGCCGCCCTGTTGCAACAGGCGGGCGATCTGCCGGCCGCCGACGGATTGAATCAGCATTTCCGCTATTTCCGTCAACAGTATCTGGCGGGAAAACCGACCCGGCCGGAGGCACCGGTCACAGCAATGTAGCCATAAAGCGCCTAAAATCAGGCGTAACGTTGCCAAAAGGAGCCGTGCATGAGCCAGCGAGGGTTAGAAGCGCTACTACGTCCCAAATCGATCGCCGTGCTGGGCGCTTCGCAGCAGCCGGGCCGTGCCGGCAACCTGATGATGAGCAACCTGCTGGCCGGCGGTTTCGGCGGGCCCATCTTGCCGGTGACGCCGCGCTACAAGGCGGTATGCGGCGTCATGGCCTATCCCGACGTCGCCAGCCTGCCGCTGACGCCGGATCTGGCGATCATCTGCACCCACGCCAAGCGTAATCTGGCGCTGATCGACGCGCTGGGCCAACGCGGCTGCAAAACCGCCATCGTGCTCTCTTCGCCACCGGAACAGTTCGCCGAGCTGAAGGCCTGCGCGCAGCGCCACGCCATGCGGCTGTTGGGCCCCAACAGCCTGGGGCTGCTGGCGCCGTGGCAGGGCATCAACGCCAGCTTCTCGCCGGTGCCGATCCAAAAGGGCAAGCTGGCGTTTATCTCGCAGTCCGCCGCCGTGGCCAACACCATTCTCGACTGGGCGCAGCAGCGCGAAGTCGGCTTCTCCTACTTCATCGCGCTGGGCGACAGCCTGGACATCGACGTCGACGACCTGCTAGACTTTTTGGCGCGCGACAGCAAGACCAGCGCCATCCTGCTGTATCTGGAAAACATCAGCGACGCACGACGCTTTCTCTCCGCCTCGCGCAGCGCCTCACGCAACAAGCCCATTCTGGTGATCAAAAGCGGCCGCAGCCAACAGGCGCAATTACTGCTCAACAGCCAGCTGGGGCTGGACGCCGCTTATGACGCCGCCATCCAGCGCGCCGGCCTGCTGCGCGTGCAGGATACTCACGAGCTGTTCTCCGCGGTGGAAACCCTCAGCCATATGCATCCGCTGCGGGGGGAACGGTTGATGATCGTCAGCAACGGCGCGGCGCCGGCGGCGATGGCGCTGGACGAACTGCTCGGCCGCAACGGCAAGCTGGCGACGCTGAGCGAGGAAAGCCTGGCGAAGCTGAGCGATGCGCTGCCGGATTTCATTCGCGCCGGCAACCCGCTCGATCTGCGCGATGACGCCACGCCGCAGCGCTACCTGGCGGCTCTCGAAGCGCTGCTCGACAGCCACGACTATGACGCGCTGCTTCTGATCCATGCGCCGAGTGCGGCGGCGCCGGGCACCGCCACGGCGCAGCGGCTGATTGACGCGCTGCATCGCCATACGCGCGGCAAGCGCATCACCTTGCTGACCAACTGGTGCGGCGAATACTCTTCTCAAGAGGCGCGCCGGCAGTTTACCGAGGCCGCCATTCCCACCTACCGCACGCCGGAAGGCGCGGTCACCGCCTTTATGCATATGGTGGAATACCGCCGCAACCAAAAGCAGCTGAAAGAGACCCCGGCGCTGCCGGTCGGCCTGACCGCCAATACCGCCGACGCTCACCGCCTGATCCATCAGGCGCTGGCCGAAGGCGCCACCCAGTTGGATACCCACGAGGTGCAATCCATTCTGCAGGCTTATGACCTGAGCACCCTGCCGACCTGGATCGCCGAAGACAGCGCCGAAGCGGTGCACATCGCCGAGCAGATCGGCTACCCGGTGGCGCTGAAGCTGCGTTCGCCGGATATTCCGCACAAATCGGAAGTTCAGGGCGTGATGCTCTACCTGCGCACCGCGACCGAAGTGCAGCGCGCGGCGGAGGCGATCCTCGACCGTGTGAAGCGTACCTACCCCCAGGCGCGCATCCATGGCCTGTTGGTGCAGAGCATGGCCAACCGCGCCGGCGCCCAGGAGCTGCGCATCGCGGTGGAGCAGGATGCCATTTTCGGCCCGTTGATCATGCTGGGAGAAGGCGGCGTAGAGTGGCGCCAGGAAAATCAGGTGGCGGTCGCGCTGCCGCCGCTGAACATGGCGCTGGCGCGTTATCTGGTGCTGCAGGCGGTGAAAGGCGGCAAGATCCGCGGGCGCAGCGCGCTGCGGCCTTTAGATATCCCTGGACTAAGCCGCTTGCTGGTGCAGGTCTCCAACCTGATCCTCGACTGCCCGGAGATCGCCCGGCTGGATATTCACCCGGTGTTGGCCTCCGGCAGCGAATTCACCCTGCTGGACGTTTCGATGCAGCTCGCGCCGTTCAGCGGCGATCCGCAGGCGCGGCTGGCGATCCGCCCTTATCCGCATGAGCTGGAAGAGACCATCGCGTTGAAAGACGGCAGCCAGTGCCTGTTCCGCCCGATCCTGCCGGAAGACGAACCGGCGCTGAAACATTTCATCGACCGGGTGACCAAGGAAGACCTCTATTATCGCTACTTCAGCGAGATCAACGAGTTTACCCATGACGATTTGGCCAACATGACGCAGATCGACTACGATCGAGAAATGGCCTTTGTGGCGGTGCGCGCAGACGAGATCATCGGTGTGACCCGCGCGCTGTCCGATCCGGACAACACCGACGCCGAGTTCGCCGTACTGGTGCGTTCCGATCTCAAAGGCGTGGGCCTAGGCCGTCAGCTACTGGAGAAAATGATCGCCTACGCGCGCGCGCATGGCCTGACCCGCCTGAGCGGCATCACCATGCCGAATAACCGCGGCATGATCGCGCTGGCGCAGCGACTGGGCTTTGGCATCGAGGTGCAGCTTGAGGACGGCATCGTCAATCTGACGCTGCCGCTGCAGGCCGCCGACGCGCAGTGACCTGCGTCGCAATGCGCTACGAATCCACCACTTAACGCCAAAACATACGCACAATCGGGGCAACTAATGGTATTATCGCCCGATTATTCGGTTTATTGTTTTTATGCCTGTGGCGTTCCGGCCATCAATCATGAGAGAAGAAACGCACTGTGATGTTGTCAAAATTTAAACGTAGCAAACATCAACAACACCTTGCACAACTGCCCAAACTCCCCCAGACGGTTGCTGATGTTCGTACGTTGTACGCGCCGTCCGATTTTCGCACCACGCTGCTGAGCGCCATCGCCAACGCCACCCAACGCATCTATCTGGTGGCCCTGTATCTGGAGCATGACGACGCCGGGCGCGAGATCCTCAACGCGCTGTATCAAGCCAAGCAGCGTCGGCCCGAGCTGGAAATCTGCGTACTGGTCGACTGGCACCGCGCACAGCGCGGGCGAATCGGCGCCGCCGCCGCCAATACCAACGCCGACTGGTACTGCGCCATGGCCAGCCAACATCCGGAACAGTCGGTGCCGATCTACGGCGTGCCGGTCAATACCCGCGAAGCGTTGGGCGTTCTGCACCTGAAGGGCTTTGTGGTCGACGATACCGTGATCTACAGCGGCGCCAGCATCAACGACGTTTATCTGCATCAGCATGAGAAATACCGTTACGATCGCTACCAGCTGATCACCAATGAGGTGTTGGCCGATACCCTGATCGATTACATCAAGCAGCATCTGCTCACCGCGGGCGCCGTACAACGCCTCGATCGCAGCGATCGGCCGAAAAGCCCGGAGATCAAAAACGAGACCCGTCTGTTCCGTTTCGCCCTGCGCCGCGCGGGTTACCACTTCCGCGGCAAGGCCGGCAACGATGAGCTGGCGGTGACGCCGCTGGTTGGGCTTGGCAAGCAAAGCGTGCTGAATAAAACCATTCATCACCTGATGTCGTGCGCCGACCAGAAACTGACGCTGTGTACTCCCTATTTCAACCTGCCGGCGCTGCTGGTGCGCAACATCATTTATCTGCTGCGCCAGGGCAAACAGGTGGAGATCATCGTCGGCGACAAGACCGCCAACGACTTCTATATTCCGGAGGACCAGCCGTTCAAAATCATCGGCGCGCTGCCCTACCTGTACGAGATCAACCTGCGCCGCTTTCTGAGCCGCTTGCAGCGTTATATCGACACCGGGCAGCTGATCGTGCGTCTGTGGAAGGATGGCGATAACAGCTATCACCTGAAAGGCATGTGGGTAGACGAAGAGTGGCAGCTGATTACCGGCAATAACCTCAACCCGCGCGCCTGGCGGCTGGATCTGGAAAACGCCATTCTGATCCACGATCCCAAGCAGGAAATGCGCGAGCAGCGGCAAAAAGAGCTGGAATGCATCCGCACTCACACCACCGTGGTCGGCCATTATCAGGAGCTGCAAAGCATTCAGCAGTACCCGATCAAGGTGCGTAAGCTGATTCGGCGTCTGCGCCGTATCCGCATCGATCGGCTGATTAGCCGTATCCTGTAAGCGGTATGCTGACCCCGGCCAAGGCCGGGGTTTTTATTACAGCTGTATCTCCTTGCCTTTGCGATGCAACCGGAGCGAGACCAGCAGCGCCAGCAGGCACATGCCGGAGACATACCAGAAGAAAGCGTTCTCCACGCCAAACGATTTAAGCGACAACGCGACATATTCCGCCGAACCACCGAACAGGGCATTCGCCACCGCATAAGACAAGCCTACCCCTAACGCGCGTACCTCCGGCGGGAACATCTCGGCTTTAAGCAACCCGCTGATCGCGGTGTAAAAGCTGACAACGAACAGCGCCAACACGATCAGACCGAACGCCATAAAGGGGTTGGTCACCTCTTTCAAGGCAAACAGGATCGGCACCGTCAACACCGTGGCGAAGGCTGAGAAGATCAGCATCGAGCTGCGACGGCCGATTTTGTCCGAAAACGCGCCTACCGCCGGCTGCAGCAGCATAAAGACGAACAGCGCCACGGTCATGATGGCGCTGGCCAGCTTGGCGTCCATACCAGCGGTGTTCACCAGGTATTTTTGCATGTAGGTGGTGAAGGTGTAGAAGGTCAGCGAACCGGCGGCGGTAAAGCCCAGCACCATCAGGAACGCCTTGCGGTTCTTCCACAGCCCCGTCAGCGAACCGGCATCTTTGTGGTTACGCGTCTTCGCATCGGAGGTTTCATTCAGCGAGCGGCGCAGGTACAGCGCCACCACCGCCAACACCGCCCCCAAGGCAAACGGAATACGCCATCCCCAGGCTTTCAGCTCTTCGCCGGACAATATTTGCTGCAGGATCACCAAAACCAGCAGCGCCAACAGTTGCCCGCCGATCAGCGTCACGTACTGGAACGAGGCGTAGAAGCCACGCCGCCCCTTGATTGCCACCTCGCTCATGTAGGTGGCGCTGGTGCCATACTCCCCCCCTACCGACAACCCCTGGAACAGGCGGGCAATCAGCAGCAGCGCCGGCGCCCAGCTGCCGATTGATTCATAAGTCGGCAGGCAGGCGATCACCAGCGATCCGGCGCACATCATGCAGACCGAAATCAGCATCGAGTTTTTCCGGCCATGCTTGTCAGCGATGTAGCCGAATAACCAACCTCCGATAGGTCGCATGAAGAAGCCGGCGGCGAATACCCCGGCGGTTTGCAGCAGCTGTGTCGTACTGTTGCCCGCCGGAAAAAATGAGGCAGCAAAGTAGATTGAGCAGAAGGAGTAGACGTAAAAATCAAACCACTCCACCAGATTGCCTGACGAAGCCCCGACGATAGCGAAAATGCGTTTCTTGTTATCCAGCGCTCCCTGTTCGGTGCCGTGCTCATCCCCAAGAGCCGAGGTTGTTTCTGTCATGATGTTTTCTCCGAGCCATAGCAATGATGAAATTCGGCGTCCTGCCGCCAGGTGTTACTTTATTGTTATTTATAAGTTAACAGCCAAACTTAATAGCGGACGAAGAATATCTGATATTCAGAGAAACAATGCGTTGGTTTTGTGATGAATATTAAACAGTACGATGAAAGCTGAAGCGGATTACAACGGGGATTTTCCATTTTACGCATAGCAAAAAGCCCTGAACGTCAGTTCAGGGCTTTCGGCTTGGTTTGATGCCTGGCAGTGTCCTACTCTCGCATGGGGAGACCCCACACTACCATCGGCGCTACGGCGTTTCACTTCTGAGTTCGGCATGGGGTCAGGTGGGACCACCGCGCTATTGCCGCCAGGCAAATTCTGTTTCATTCCAACCGCCTCACTCCCGTGAAGCCATCAGAACCAATCTCGGAACTTCGCTGAAAATCTCTCTAAAAACACCTTCGGTGTTGTAAGGTTAAGCCTCACGGATCATTAGTACTGGTTAGCTCAATGCATCGCTGCACTTACACACCCAGCCTATCAACGTCTTAGTCTTAAACGTTCCTTCAGGGGCCTTAAAGGCCCAGGGAAGACTCATCTTGAGGCAAGTTTCGCGCTTAGATGCTTTCAGCGCTTATCTTTTCCGCACTTAGCTACCGGGCAATGCCATTGGCATGACAACCCGAACACCAGTGGTGCGTTCACTCCGGTCCTCTCGTACTAGGAGCAACCCCTCTCAATCTTCCAACGCCCACGGCAGATAGGGACCGAACTGTCTCACGACGTTCTAAACCCAGCTCGCGTACCACTTTAAATGGCGAACAGCCATACCCTTGGGACCTACTTCAGCCCCAGGATGTGATGAGCCGACATCGAGGTGCCAAACACCGCCGTCGATATGAACTCTTGGGCGGTATCAGCCTGTTATCCCCGGAGTACCTTTTATCCGTTGAGCGATGGCCCTTCCATTCAGAACCACCGGATCACTAAGACCTACTTTCGTACCTGCTCGAGCCGTCACTCTCGCAGTCAAGCTAGCTTATGCCTTTGCACTAACCTCACGATGTCCGACCGTGATTAGCTAACCTTCGTGCTCCTCCGTTACTCTTTGGGAGGAGACCGCCCCAGTCAAACTACCCACCAGACACTGTCCTCACCCCAGATTATGGGGCCGAGTTAGAACATCAAACATTAAAGGGTGGTATTTCAAGGATGGCTCCACGCAGACTGGCGTCCACGCTTCAAAGCCTCCCACCTATCCTACACATCAAGGCTCAATGTTCAGTGTCAAGCTATAGTAAAGGTTCACGGGGTCTTTCCGTCTTGCCGCGGGTACACTGCATCTTCACAGCGAGTTCAATTTCACTGAGTCTCGGGTGGAGACAGCCTGGCCATCATTACGCCATTCGTGCAGGTCGGAACTTACCCGACAAGGAATTTCGCTACCTTAGGACCGTTATAGTTACGGCCGCCGTTTACTGGGGCTTCGATCAAGAGCTTCGCCTTGCGGCTGACCCCATCAATTAACCTTCCAGCACCGGGCAGGCGTCACACCGTATACGTCCACTTTCGTGTTTGCACAGTGCTGTGTTTTTATTAAACAGTTGCAGCCAGCTGGTATCTTCGACTGGCTTCAGCTCCATCCGCGAGGGACTTCACCTACATGCCAGCGTGCCTTCTCCCGAAGTTACGGCACCATTTTGCCTAGTTCCTTCACCCGAGTTCTCTCAAGCGCCTTGGTATTCTCTACCTGACCACCTGTGTCGGTTTGGGGTACGATTTGATGTTACCTGGAGCTTAGAGGCTTTTCCTGGAAGCAGGGCATCAACTACTTCTGCACCGTAGTGCATCGTCATCACGCCTCAGGGTTAGTATGCAACCGGATTTACCAGGTCACACCCCCTACACGCTTAAACCGGGACAACCGTCGCCCGGCTAGCCTAGCCTTCTCCGTCCCCCCTTCGCAGTAACACCAAGTACAGGAATATTAACCTGTTTCCCATCGACTACGCTTTTCAGCCTCGCCTTAGGGGTCGACTCACCCTGCCCCGATTAACGTTGGACAGGAACCCTTGGTCTTCCGGCGAGCGGGCTTTTCACCCGCTTTATCGTTACTTATGTCAGCATTCGCACTTCTGATACCTCCAGCAACCCTCACAGGCCACCTTCAACGGCTTACAGAACGCTCCCCTACCCAACAACGCCTAAGCGTCGCTGCCGCAGCTTCGGTGCATGGTTTAGCCCCGTTACATCTTCCGCGCAGGCCGACTCGACCAGTGAGCTATTACGCTTTCTTTAAATGATGGCTGCTTCTAAGCCAACATCCTGGCTGTCTATGCCTTCCCACATCGTTTCCCACTTAACCATGACTTTGGGACCTTAGCTGGCGGTCTGGGTTGTTTCCCTCTTCACGACGGACGTTAGCACCCGCCGTGTGTCTCCCGTGATAACATTCTTCGGTATTCGGAGTTTGCATCGGTTTGGTAAGCCGGGATGGCCCCCTAGCCGAAACAGTGCTCTACCCCCGAAGATGAGTTCACGAGGCGCTACCTAAATAGCTTTCGGGGAGAACCAGCTATCTCCCGGTTTGATTGGCCTTTCACCCCCAGCCACAAGTCATCCGCTAATTTTTCAACATTAGTCGGTTCGGTCCTCCAGTTAGTGTTACCCAACCTTCAACCTGCCCATGGCTAGATCACCGGGTTTCGGGTCTATACCTTGCAACTATTCGCCCAGTTAAGACTCGGTTTCCCTACGGCTCCCCTATACGGTTAACCTTGCTACAAAATATAAGTCGCTGACCCATTATACAAAAGGTACGCAGTCACACCACGAAGGTGCTCCCACTGCTTGTACGTACACGGTTTCAGGTTCTATTTCACTCCCCTCGCCGGGGTTCTTTTCGCCTTTCCCTCACGGTACTGGTTCACTATCGGTCAGTCAGGAGTATTTAGCCTTGGAGGATGGTCCCCCCATATTCAGACAGGATGTCACGTGTCCCGCCCTACTCATCGAACTCACGACCTGTGCATTTTAGTGTACGGGGCTATCACCCTTTGCTGCGCGACTTTCCAGACGCTTCCACTAACACACAAGCCGATTCAGGTTCTGGGCTCCTCCCCGTTCGCTCGCCGCTACTGGGGGAATCTCGGTTGATTTCTTTTCCTCGGGGTACTTAGATGTTTCAGTTCCCCCGGTTCGCCTCATGCCACTATGTATTCATGACATGATAGTGTGTCGAAACACACTGGGTTTCCCCATTCGGGTATCGCCGGTTATAACGGTTCATATCACCTTACCGACGCTTTTCGCAGATTAGCACGCCCTTCATCGCCTCTGACTGCCTAGGCATCCACCGTGTACGCTTAGTCACTTAACCTCACAACCCGAAGATGTTTCCATCGTTCGTGCTGCAAACATTTGAGAGACTCTATGACAGGTTACTCTTCATCCCAGTACATCTACGGAGGGATAAATTTCAGCCGTCATGTTTCAATTTTCAGCTTGTTCCAGATTGTTAAAGAGCAAAATACTTCGCAGCATACTGTCGCCAATATACTCTGAAGTATTGAAATACCGGACTATATGGTGGAGCTAAGCGGGATCGAACCGCTGACCTCCTGCGTGCAAGGCAGGCGCTCTCCCAGCTGAGCTATAGCCCCATACAGTCACGTGCAGTACCTTTTCCACTTACGAAGAAGTGGTAGGCCTGAGTGGACTTGAACCACCGACCTCACCCTTATCAGGGGTGCGCTCTAACCACCTGAGCTACAAGCCTATAAAGGTATTTCTGCTCGTTACTTTCTATCAGACAATCTGTGTGAGCACGCCACTCGAACTAATATCTTTAGGTAAGGAGGTGATCCAACCGCAGGTTCCCCTACGGTTACCTTGTTACGACTTCACCCCAGTCATGAATCACAAAGTGGTAAGCGCCCTCCCGAAGGTTAAGCTACCTACTTCTTTTGCAACCCACTCCCATGGTGTGACGGGCGGTGTGTACAAGGCCCGGGAACGTATTCACCGTAGCATTCTGATCTACGATTACTAGCGATTCCGACTTCATGGAGTCGAGTTGCAGACTCCAATCCGGACTACGACATACTTTATGAGGTCCGCTTGCTCTCGCGAGGTCGCTTCTCTTTGTATATGCCATTGTAGCACGTGTGTAGCCCTACTCGTAAGGGCCATGATGACTTGACGTCATCCCCACCTTCCTCCAGTTTATCACTGGCAGTCTCCTTTGAGTTCCCGGCCGAACCGCTGGCAACAAAGGATAAGGGTTGCGCTCGTTGCGGGACTTAACCCAACATTTCACAACACGAGCTGACGACAGCCATGCAGCACCTGTCTCAGAGTTCCCGAAGGCACCAAAGCATCTCTGCTAAGTTCTCTGGATGTCAAGAGTAGGTAAGGTTCTTCGCGTTGCATCGAATTAAACCACATGCTCCACCGCTTGTGCGGGCCCCCGTCAATTCATTTGAGTTTTAACCTTGCGGCCGTACTCCCCAGGCGGTCGATTTAACGCGTTAGCTCCGGAAGCCACGCCTCAAGGGCACAACCTCCAAATCGACATCGTTTACAGCGTGGACTACCAGGGTATCTAATCCTGTTTGCTCCCCACGCTTTCGCACCTGAGCGTCAGTCTTCGTCCAGGGGGCCGCCTTCGCCACCGGTATTCCTCCAGATCTCTACGCATTTCACCGCTACACCTGGAATTCTACCCCCCTCTACGAGACTCTAGCTTGCCAGTTTCAAATGCAGTTCCCAGGTTGAGCCCGGGGATTTCACATCTGACTTAACAAACCGCCTGCGTGCGCTTTACGCCCAGTAATTCCGATTAACGCTTGCACCCTCCGTATTACCGCGGCTGCTGGCACGGAGTTAGCCGGTGCTTCTTCTGCGAGTAACGTCAATTGATGAACGTATTAAGCTCACCACCTTCCTCCTCGCTGAAAGTGCTTTACAACCCGAAGGCCTTCTTCACACACGCGGCATGGCTGCATCAGGCTTGCGCCCATTGTGCAATATTCCCCACTGCTGCCTCCCGTAGGAGTCTGGACCGTGTCTCAGTTCCAGTGTGGCTGGTCATCCTCTCAGACCAGCTAGGGATCGTCGCCTAGGTGAGCCATTACCCCACCTACTAGCTAATCCCATCTGGGCACATCTGATGGCAAGAGGCCCGAAGGTCCCCCTCTTTGGTCTTGCGACGTTATGCGGTATTAGCTACCGTTTCCAGTAGTTATCCCCCTCCATCAGGCAGTTTCCCAGACATTACTCACCCGTCCGCCGCTCGTCACCCAGGGAGCAAGCTCCCTTGTGCTACCGCTCGACTTGCATGTGTTAAGCCTGCCGCCAGCGTTCAATCTGAGCCATGATCAAACTCTTCAATTAAAAGCTTGATTTGCTTCCACTCGAGAAGCGATGCTCAAAGATTTACTGCATGAATTTTACTTCAGTTAGTCACTCTTCAAGACTTGATATTTTTTTGCATCCGAAGATGCTGGATATCGTCTTGTGGAGTGCCCACACAGATTGTCTGATAAATTGTTAAAGAGCAGTGAGTTAGGCGCTTTCGCTTGCTAACTCGAGGTGGCGTATATTACGCTTTCCTCTTTCAGAGTCAACCCTAATTTTCAGGATTTTTTCTCTGCGACCCCCGGATACTCTGTGAAGTTGTTCACATGTTCCGTGTCGATGGAGGCGCATTATAGGGAGCCGGTTCAGAATGACAAGCGTTAATATGCATTTTTTATCTGACCGCTCACTATTCATTCGTAACGCCTATTAAACCCGCTTTTTGATGGCTGCAGGCAGGTCCGCCAGGCTATTTAGCACCCAATCGGCCAGCTTTTCGCCCTGCTCCGTCACCGGCTTGCCGGTACGCACCAGCACCTTGGTGCCGACGCCGGCCGCGATCGCCGCCTGCATGTCTTCCGGTTTATCCCCCACCATATAAGAAGCGGCCATATCGATGTTCAATTCCTGCTGCGCTTGCAACAGCATGCCCGGCTGCGGTTTACGGCAGTCGCACACCTGACGATACTCCTCTACTGCCGCCTCCGGATGATGCGGGCAGAAATAGATGCCGTCGAAGTCGACATCACGATCGGCCAGCGACCAGTCCATCCACTCGGTCAGGTACATAAACTGGTCTTCGCTGAACTTGCCGCGCGCAATGCCGGACTGGTTGGTCACCATCACCAACGCGAAGCCCATCTTTTTAAGTTCGCGACAGGCGTCAATCACGCCGTCAATAAAGTGGAAATTGTCGATTTCATGGACATAACCATGGTCAACATTAATCGTACCGTCACGATCGAGAAAAATTGCTGGAACGCTTTGTGTCACCGCTTTGCTCCTGAGGGGCTGAATACGCTGACAGTATCGCATGTTTTACCCCGCACTGAGAACGCCGGAGAACGTCGCTGGCCGTTGACTTAGACGTCTAGACGCCTTAACATCTGATCCATACCTTGGTTCCACGCCGAGGTTTACTTTTATCTAGCCACGGGCAACCACGCTAAAATAAGAAGAATATGATTAAACTTTCTAACATCACTAAAGTGTTCCAGCAGGGTTCGCGCACCATTACCGCGCTCTCTGACGTGACCCTTCACGTCCCTGCCGGGCAAATCTATGGCGTTATCGGGTCTTCCGGCGCCGGTAAAAGCACGCTGATTCGCTGCGCCAACATGCTTGAGCGCCCTACGTCCGGCCAGGTCCTGGTCGACGGTCAGGATCTGACTTCGCTGTCGGAAAGCGAACTGACGCGCGCCCGTCGCCAAATCGGCATGATCTTCCAGCACTTCAACCTGCTCTCTTCCCGCACGGTGTTCGGCAACGTCGCGCTGCCGCTGGAGCTGGACAATACGCCGCGCGCCGAGATCAAAAAGCGCGTGACCGAACTGCTGGAGCTGGTCGGCCTGGCGGACAAACACGACGCCTATCCGGCCAACCTGTCCGGCGGCCAGAAACAGCGCGTGGCGATCGCGCGCGCGCTGGCCAGTAACCCCAAAGTGCTGCTGTGCGACGAAGCCACCAGCGCGCTGGATCCGGCCACCACCCGTTCCATCCTGGAACTGCTGAAAGACATCAACCGCCGTCTGGGCCTGACCATTCTGCTCATCACCCATGAAATGGACGTGGTGAAACGCATCTGCGACCAGGTCGCGGTCATCAGCCAGGGGCAGCTGATCGAAAAAGACAGCGTCAGCGAAGTGTTCTCACACCCGAAAACCCCGCTGGCCCAACAGTTCATTCAGTCCACGCTGCATCTGGATATTCCGGACGACTACGCCGCGCGCCTGTCGCCGGAGCGCCAGGGCGACCGTCAGCCGCTGCTGCGCCTGGAGTTCACCGGCCAGTCGGTCGATGCGCCGCTGCTGTCTGAAGCCGCTCGCCGCTTCAACGTGAACAACAACATTATCAGCGCCCAGATGGATTATGCCGGCGGCGTGAAATTCGGCGTGATGCTGGCGGAGCTGCACGGCAGCGACGAAGACGCGCTGGCGACGATTAAGTTCCTGCAAGAAAATCAGGTAAAAGTAGAGGTTCTGGGTTATGTCTGAGGCAATGATGTGGTTGATGGCGCGTGGCGTGTGGGAAACCGTCATGATGACCTTTGTCTCCGGCTTCTTCGGTTTCGTGCTCGGCCTGCCGGTAGGCGTGCTGCTGTATGTGACCCGCCCGGGGCAGATCATCGCCAACAATTCGCTGTATAAGATCCTGTCCGGGCTGGTGAACATCTTCCGTTCCATCCCGTTCATTATCCTGCTGGTTTGGATGATTCCTTTTACCCGCATGATCGTCGGTACCTCGATCGGTCTTCAGGCGGCCATCGTGCCGTTGACCGTGGGCGCCGCGCCGTTCATCGCGCGCATGGTGGAAAACGCCCTGCTGGAGATCCCGTCCGGTCTGGTGGAAGCGGCGCGCGCCATGGGCGCCACGCCGATGCAGATCATCAAGAAAGTGTTGCTGCCGGAAGCCCTACCGGGCCTGGTCAACGCCGCGACCATCACCCTAATCACCCTGGTGGGTTACTCCGCCATGGGCGGCGCGGTCGGTGCCGGCGGTCTGGGCCAAATCGGTTACCAATACGGTTATATCGGTTATAACGCCACAGTTATGAATACCGTATTAGTATTACTGGTAGTTTTGGTTTATCTGATCCAATTCTGCGGCGATCGCATCGTCAAAGCCGTTACCCATAAATAGTTTCACAGCATATTAATGCGAGTCTAATGAGGAAGGGATATGTCGTTAACATTTAAATCCATCGCGACAATTGGCGCACTGATCGGCACTCTGGCTCTGGCGGGCTGTGGCCAGGATGAAAAGAATCCAAACCACATCAAGGTCGGCGTGATCGTCGGCGCAGAGCAGCAAGTGGCTGAAGTGGCGCAGAAAGTGGCGAAAGAGAAATACGGTCTGGACGTCGAGCTGGTCACCTTCAACGATTACGTGCTGCCAAACGAAGCGCTGAGCAAAGGCGATATCGATCTGAACGCCTTCCAGCACAAGCCTTATCTGGATCAGCAGATCAAAGATCGCGGCTACAAGCTGGTGCCGGTCGGCAGCACCTTTGTTTACCCGATCGCCGGTTACTCCAAGAAAATCAAATCGCTGGACGAGCTGAAAGAAGGTTCTCAGATCGCACTGCCTAACGATCCGACCAACCTGGGCCGCTCGCTGCTGCTGCTGCAGAAAGTCGGCCTGATCAAACTGAAAGACGGCGTTGGCCTGCTGCCGACCGTGCTGGACGTGACCGAGAACCCGAAAAACCTGAAGCTGGTTGAGCTGGAAGCGCCTCAGCTGCCACGTTCTCTGGACGATCAGCAGATCGCGCTGGCGGTGATCAATACCACCTACGCCAGCCAGATCGGCCTTACGCCGGCGAAAGACGGTCTGTTCGTGGAAGATAAAGACTCGCCTTACGTCAACCTGCTGGTTGCGCGCGAAGATAACAAAGATGCGGAAAACGTGAAGAAATTCGTGCAGGCCTATCAGTCTGACGAAGTTGACGCCGCCGCCAACAAAATCTTCAACGGCGGTGCGGTGAAAGGCTGGTAAGCGCTTATTCACCAATTTTATTCCTATAATTGCAAGACGGGCCAAGGCCCGTCTTGTTATTTCCGCCATAGATTGCTTCAATAGCGCCACTTTCATTAAGGCAGAGGAATCTCAATGCGTGTTTTACCTCTCTGTTTGTTAGCGCTCGCGCTGGCCGGATGTTCATCG
Source organism: Serratia bockelmannii (assembly GCF_051803255.1). Classification (NCBI taxonomy): domain Bacteria; kingdom Pseudomonadati; phylum Pseudomonadota; class Gammaproteobacteria; order Enterobacterales; family Yersiniaceae; genus Serratia; species Serratia bockelmannii. The sequence goes on from NZ_CP196512.1 coordinate 4,079,650, forward strand.
CAACGTATCGCGCCATCCTCAACAAACAGCACCAGCAAGCCGACCACGACCGCCCCGGCCAAGACCACGCCGGCCGCCCGCCCCGCTCCGGTAAAACTGTATAAAAGTGCAGAAGAACTCGTGGGTAAACCGTTCCGCGATCTGGGTGAAGTGTCCGGCGAATCGTGCCAAACCACCGTACAAGACTCCCCACCGAATCTGGCTACCGCCCGTAAACGCATGCAAATCCGCGCGTCTTACATGAAGGCCAACGCCGTGCTGCTGCACGACTGCCAGATTGTCAGCGGCGTCGCCGGTTGTTATCAGCAGGCCGTCTGCCAGGGCTCGGCGCTTAACGTCTCGTCCAAATGACCGAATTCGTTTTCGAGCAGATCGGCGTGATCCGCTCGCCGTATAAAGAGAAATTCGCCGTGCCCCGCCAACCGGGGCTGGTCGAAGACGGTGGCGGCGAACTGCTGTTGCTACCGCCCTACAACCAGGCGGAAGCGGTTCGCGGTCTCAGCGATTTCAGCCATCTGTGGGTGATGTTCATTTTCCATCAAACCATGGAAGGCGGCTGGCGGCCGACGGTACGCCCACCGCGTTTAGGCGGCAATGCCCGCATGGGCGTGTTCGCCACCCGCTCCACCTTCCGCCCCAACCCGCTCGGCATGTCGCTCATTGAGCTCAAAGGCGTACGGGTGAAAAACGGGGAAGTGGCGCTGGAACTGGGCAGCCTCGATCTGGTCGACGGTACCCCGGTGGTGGACATCAAGCCTTATCTGCCGTTCGCCGAGAGCCAACCGCAGGCCCGCGCCGGCTTTGCCCAGGCCGCGCCCGCCGGCGATATGCCGGTGCGTTTCGCGCCGCAGGCGGAACAGCAGCTGCAGCAACATCAGGCGCGCTACCCGCAATTAAGGCGTTTTATCAGCCAGGTGCTGGCACAGGACCCCCGTCCCGCCTATCGTAAAGGAGAGGACGTCGAACGGGATTACGCCGTCTGGCTGCTGGATTTCAACGTGCGCTGGCGCGTCGTGGACGGCCACACCGAAGTGCTGTCGCTCGACCCGCGTTAAAATTCCGCCGCCTCTCTTTTGGCGACCCGCTCGCGCTGGTAAACTAAATCACTTTTTGGCCGCCACTCTGGCAGCCCGATGCAATTTGCAGTTCTAACGGAACCAAAACACCATGCGTACTAGCCAATATCTGCTCTCCACTCTGAAGGAGACACCTGCCGACGCCGAAGTGATCAGCCACCAGCTGATGCTGCGCGCCGGGATGATCCGCAAGCTGGCCTCCGGTCTTTACACCTGGCTGCCGACCGGCCTGCGCGTTCTGAAGAAGGTTGAAAACATCGTTCGCGAAGAAATGAACAATGCTAATGCGATCGAAGTGTCCATGCCGGTGGTTCAGCCTGCCGACCTGTGGCAGGAAAGCGGCCGTTGGGAGCAATACGGCCCCGAGCTGCTGCGCTTCGTCGACCGCGGTGACCGTCCTTTCGTGCTGGGCCCGACGCATGAAGAAGTGATTACCGATCTGATCCGCAACGAGATCAGCTCGTACAAGCAGCTGCCGCTGAACTTCTTCCAGATCCAGACCAAGTTCCGTGATGAAGTGCGCCCACGTTTCGGCGTGATGCGTTCCCGTGAGTTCCTGATGAAGGATGCCTACTCCTTCCATACCTCGCAGGAGTCTCTGCAGGAGACTTACGACGCGATGTACGAAGCGTACAGCAAAATCTTCAGCCGCATGGGCCTGGATTTCCGCCCGGTGCAGGCCGATACCGGCTCGATCGGCGGCAGTGCGTCGCACGAATTCCAGGTGCTGGCAGACAGCGGTGAAGACGATATCGTGTTCTCCACCGGTTCCGACTTCGCCGCCAACATCGAGCTGGCGGAAGCGGTCGCGCCGGCGGCTCCGCGCGCGGCGGCCAGCGAAGCGCTGCGCCTGGTAGATACCCCGAACGCAAAAACCATCGCCGAGCTGGTCGAGCAATTCGCGCTGCCAGTGGAAAAAACCGTGAAGACGCTGATGGTACGCGCCACCGAAGAGAGCGGCCACAAGCTGGTCGCTCTGCTGGTGCGCGGCGATCACGAGCTGAACGAAGTCAAGGCAGAGAAGCTGGCGCTGGTTGCCACGCCGCTGACCTTCGCCACCGAAGAAGAAATTCGCGCCATCGTCGGTGCCGGCCCGGGTTCACTCGGCCCGGTCAACCTGCCGATGCCGGTGGTAGCTGACCGCAGCGTGGCGGCGATGAGCGACTTTGGCGCCGGCGCCAACGTTGACGGCAAACACTACTTTGGCATCAACTGGGAGCGCGATCTGCCGCTGCCGCAGGTGGCCGATATCCGGAACGTGGTGGAAGGCGACGCCAGCCCGGACGGTCAGGGTACGCTGCTGATCAAACGTGGCATCGAAGTGGGCCATATCTTCCAGCTCGGCACCAAGTATTCGGAAGCGATGAAAGCGACCGTGCAAGGCGAAGATGGCCGTAACCAGGTACTGACCATGGGTTGCTACGGCATCGGAGTCACGCGCGTTGTGGCCGCCGCCATCGAGCAGAACCACGACGAACGCGGCATCATCTGGCCGGACGCTATCGCGCCGTTCCAGGTCGCTATTCTGCCGATGAACATGCACAAGTCGTTCCGCGTGCAGGCGCTCGCCGAAGAGCTGTACAACACTCTGCGCTCCCATGGCATCGACGTGATCCTCGATGACCGCAAAGAGCGTCCGGGCGTGATGTTCGCGGATATGGAACTGATCGGCGTGCCGCACTCTATCGTTATCGGTGACCGTAACCTCGACAACGAAGAGATCGAGTACAAGAACCGCCGCGTCGGCGAGAAGCAAATGATCAAAACCGGCGAAATCGTTGATTTCCTGCTGGGCCAGATCAAACGCTGAGCGACGAACGCCAGAAAATAAAAAACCCGCCTAGGCGGGTTTTTTTATATCCGAAAACGCTTACTTGCTGCTGCAGTTTTTGCTGCGGTCGAACGCGATTTTGCCGTCCGGTACCACCGCCTTCTCTATCTGCCCTTCTTCCATCGATGGCTGCACGCTGAAATGCGCATTGAAGGTCAGGAACACCGGCTCGCCGGCATTTTTGTTGGCTTTGGCGTAACCTTGCTCCAGCGCGATGTTGTTATCCACCGGGAACGTGATGCCGGTAGCGCAGTCCTTGAAAACTGCCGCATCCGCCATATAGGTGTAACTGCCTTTCATCACCATCGGCGTTTTAGGCAACGGTTTTTCAATCGGCTCCAGGCGATAGTTCAGCTTGGAGGCGATCGGCGCGCCGCTGCGATCCAGCATCTCCAGGCTCTTGCCCACCGGACGGAAGTAACGTTTTTCACCGGTGCTGTCGGTCAGCACCAGCTTATCCGCAGTGCGCGCCCATTTGCCGTAGTCGGCAAAGGTCTGATCGCCGTCTTTGGTGCCGCGATAGGTTTCCTGCAGAACAAAGGTGCCGTCCTCATCCAGGAACAGCGCCGTATCCAGCCCGCCGCAATCGGCGCAAGGCAACAATCCTTGATAACTCTGCGGCATCGCCTGCAGCGGTTGTTCCTTCGGCTGATAATGATTGTTGCATCCCAACAACGAGAGTGCGCCTGCCGCCAAGAACAGGGCTACCGTAATTTTCTTCACAGTTATTCTCCTACTGTGTTCATGTATTCCTAAGTGCGAACCTTGCCACGCAGCGCCTTGGTGGCGCCTTTACGCGTCTTGCCTTCCAGGCGACGCAGTTTCGCCCCTTTCGTCGGCTTGGTCGCCTTGCGCGTTTTTTCCACCACCATCGCCTGCTGAATCAGCGCGACCAACCTGGCCAACGCCGCTTCGCGATTCAATTCCTGACTGCGATACTCTTGCGCCTTGATAATCACTACGCCATCAGCGGTAATGAGATGATGATTCAGCGCCAGCAGCCTTTCCTTATAATACTCTGGCAGGCTGGATGCCCGGATGTCAAAGCGCAAATGGATCGCCGTTGAGGTTTTGTTCACGTGCTGGCCGCCCGCGCCCTGTGCGCGGATCGCCGTCAATTCCAGTTCATTATCCGGTATGGCTACGTTTCTTGACAGTTCCAGCACCGGTTACACCTGTGCCTGCTGCCACTCGGCAAACTGGATTTCCAGACTATTCTGAGCATCGGACAGCCAAATAGTTCCCTCCTGCAGCGTTGCCTGCAGCGTCATGGTGCGGCTGGCCAATGCCGTCAGGCGCGCCAACTGCTCGTCGTCAAGGAAACGCACGCTCAGGTTCTTGTAGCCGGCCACCTTACCCTGCATTCCCTGCCACCACACGTGCGCAGCGCGCTCGCCGTAAGCGTACAACACCACGCGCGGCGACTGGTTGCAGGCCTTGCGGATGCGTTTTTCGTCGGGTAATCCCATCTCGATCCACATTTCCAGCCCGTTGTGGTCGTTGCGCTGCCAGATCTCCGGCTCGTCGTCGGCGCTCAGCCCTTTGGTGAACACCAACCGCTCGTCGGCATGACAGATCCAGGCCAACAGGCGCAGCATCATGCGCTGCTCATTTTCGGACGGGTGTTGCGCCAGCGTCAGCGTGGCGTCGTGGTAGAAGTGACGATCCATATCAGCAATATTGACCGCGGCTTTATAAATGGTTGCTTTCAGCGCCATGGGTGACCTCGTTATTATCCGGCGACAGTGTACTTGATCAGGGCCAAACCCCGCCAGCGCGGCCAGGCCACGGCAGTGCGAAAGGCGTGCCGGGGTGCTGATAACTCCATAACAGCTGTGCTATAGTCGTCTAGGATAGGATAAAACTCCGAGAGCCTGCGCCTCATCGCGATAGAAGTCTTGATGATGCAGAGGTTCTTAAGGGAGGAAACTGTGCAACAATACTGTGAGTTAGTACGCCGTACTTACGCCGAGATTGGCAGTGGAGATCTTGGCTACGTGCCTGATGCGCTGGCTTGTGCGTTAAAGGCATTGGACGATGTCGCAGCGAACGATGCGCTACCGTCCTCCGTTAGGGAACAGGCGGCCTTTGCCGCCGCTAACTTATTGGTGAGCGACTATGTTGATGAATGATGAGTACCAACCCATCAATTGCGATGACTACGACAACCTGGAACTCGCCTGTCAGCATAAACTTATTCTGAAGCTGGAGTTACGCGACGGAGAAGTGATCGAGGCCAAGGCGATCGACCTGCTGCAAAAGAAACGCGTTGAGTATCTGACCATCGAACAGAACGGCCAGCAGCGCGACCTGCGTCTGGACCATATCAGCAGTTTCAGTCATCCGGAAATCGGTACCGTGGTCGTCAGCCTGTCGGACTGAGCAGCGGTAACCCCATCCCAACAGGGCAGCCCAACGGCTGCCCTCGTCATTTAGGGCTTCAGGCTGGCGTAATAGGCCGCCAGATCGGCGATATCATCATCCGACAATCCCGACACATAGGCTTTCATCACCTCGGCCTGGCCGCCGTTGCGCTCCCCTTTCTTATACGCCTGCAACGCGTGCTGCAGATACATGGCGTTCTGCCCGGCCAGATTCGGGTACATCGGCACCGTCACCTTGCCCTGCGCGCCGTGGCAGGCCGAGCAAGCGGCGGCTTTGGCCTGACCGGCGGCCGCATCCCCCGCCGCCAACGCCGGCAGGCTGAACAGGCCGGCGGCCAACAGCGCGATTTCCACAAACTTCATCATTGCTCCTCACGATTATGATTTTTTTCCCAGCGCAGCCGCCACGGGCGTTCGCCTTCCGGCACCTGCCCCGCCTCACAGACGAATACGCCCAGCGCGGCGATCAGCTGCTCATCATAATAAATCAACGGGATACGTTCACGCTGCCAGGGAGGAATACCCAGCTCCTGCCACAGTTTTTTTATCGACCGCGAATGGGCGCGCCCCACGATGCGCACCGCGCCCTGTAAGCCGCCGAAACGAATGCTAATCTGCTGCGATGGCTGCGGTGCACGCAGCGCCAGATCGCCCTCACCGGCAACCAACTGCCCCAGCCCGTCCGGCAACGTCAGAGGCTGGTCAGGCTGCCAGGGCAGATGCACATCGCGCAGCGCCGCCAGCGGCGGCAACAGGTGCAATCGGCCGCGGAAACGGCGGATCTGATAGGCGCCGAGCTGCAGCTGCGGTTCGGCATCTTCCCGGCTGAGCGCCACCTCATCCCACAGACGCTGCAACTGCTCACGCGCCGGCATGGTGACGTTGAACAATGCGATCCAGCGCCGCAACAGAGCGAAGCGCCGCACCGGCGAACAGGCCGTCAAACCGTCGATCGCCAATGAGCGATCCGCCGCCAACAGGCTTTGCAGCGGTTCCGCCAGCAGCTCGTCCAACAATTGTTCCTGTTCGGCGCACAGGCTGGCGCTGCGCGCTACCGCCGAGGCGAAGTGCGGCCAGCGCTGGTTGAGCTGCGGCAACACCTGCAACCGCAGGAAATTGCGATCGAAGCGCGTGTCCTGATTGCTGTCGTCATCTATCCAGGTTAAGGCGTGGCGTTGCGCGTAGCTTTCCAGCGTCTGACGCGAACAGCCCAACAGCGGCCGCAACAGCAGGTGCTCGCCCAGCGTCGCGCGCGCCGCCATCGCCGACAGCCCCGCCGGCCCGCTGCCGCGCTTGAGCGCCAGCAGGAAGGTTTCGCTTTGATCGTCGAGGTGTTGCGCGGTGAGCAGCGCTTCGCCCTCCGTGAGGGCGGCGCTGAAGGCGGCATAGCGCGCCGCACGCGCCGCCGCTTCGATGCCGCCCTGGCGGGCGTCCACCTGCACATGCGTCACCGTCAACGGGATCTGCCAGTCGGCACACCGGCTGCGGCAATGCTCAACCCAACGGTCGGCAAAGGCGCTCAGGCCATGATGCACGTGCAGCGCACGCAGCTGCAGCGCCGGACGTTGGCGGCGCAACGCCGCCAGCAGATGCAGCAGCACGCTGGAATCCAGGCCACCGCTGAACGCCACCAGCAACCGCTGCTGCGCGCCCAGCTGGTCCGCCACCTGCGTCGTTAATTGATCAGTATCCATCGATAGGCTTTGTCACTTCTACATAGCTGCACGTTAACCCCGCCTACCGCCATCAATCAAGCATTAACCGTCCGGGCCTGGCGTCGCGTCAGCAGCCACCAGCCGCCCAGCACCGCGATCACCGCCAGCGCACATCCGGCCGCTCCCCAGCCGATCTGGGCGAAAATGCGGCCATACGCCTGCATCGCCGCCCCCTCTATGTGATCTTCGGCGGTCTGATTGGCGATGATGCCCGCCAGGTAGTTGGCGATCGAACCGGTCGCCAACATATAGATGCCGGTCAACACGCCGGTGGCGCCGGGGATATTCAGCCGGGTGATCTGCGCCATCGCCACCGGATCGATAAACAGTTCGGCAAAGCCCATCACCGCCAAACCGGCGATCATCAGCCCCATCGAGCCCGGCCCGTGTAGCCGCGTATTGAGCGCCATCAGCGTAAAGCCGACGCCGATCAACAGCAGACCGAAGGCGAACTTGCACCAGATGCGCAGCGTGCGATCGCCATCGCCACTCGCCAGCCAGGCCAGCGCCACGCCGCCCAGCATCACCGCACAGGCGTTAACCGACTGGAACAAGGCGGTCGGCACCGTCCAGCCGAACCAGCGCCGGTCAACGAAATGATCGATAAACAGGCTGATGGAGCTGCCGCCCTGCTGGGCAAAGGCCCAGAACAGCGTGCCTAGCAGCATCAGCACAACGATCTGCCACAGCCCCCGGCGCTGGCCGGTGTCCGCGCGCAGCATAATGCGCGCCACCAGCACCACCGCCGCCACGCACACCAACCCGAGCAAATAGCCGGCCCAGCCACGTTCAAACAGCAGCGTGAAGAACAGCGGCGACGCCAGCAGCACCACCAGCAGCCAACCCCAGTGCGGCAGGCCCAGGCTTCTGGCGCGCATCAGCGGTACATTCACGCCACGCGTGTGGCGGAAGTGGCGCCCGCCGAGCAGGAAAATCACCAGGCCGGCGAACATGCCGATCCCGGCCAATGCAAAGCCGACGTGCCAGCCATAGCGCTCAGCCGCCAACCCGCAGGCGATCGGCGCCAGAATAGACCCGACGTTGCCGGCGGCGTACAGCAGCGAGAAGCCCCCTTCGCGGCGCGAGTCCTGCGCCGGATACAGCTCGCCCAGCAGGCAGCTGATATTGGATTTGAACAGGCCGTAGCCGCAGATGATGATGGCCAGCGCCAGATAGAGCGACTGGGCGGAGACCGCGCTCAGGCCAAGCACGATATGCCCCAGGGTCATCAGGGCCGCGCCGGCGATCACCGCGACGCGGTTGCCCAGCAGGCGGTCGGCGAGCCAGCCGCCAAGAATAGGAGTGACGTAAACTAACGAAGCGTAAGCGCTGTAGAGATCGATGGCGTGGCTGTCGGTATAGCCGAGTTGGTGGGTCAGATAGAGGATCAGTAACGCACGCATGCCGTAAAAGCTGAAATATTCCCAAATTTGTATCGCTACGACATAGTAGATTGCGCGCGGCTGTGAGGGTGTTTTCATGGAGGTCTCCCATCAGTCGGTGAACGGCAAAGGGGAAGCGCGAGCGCCTCCCCTCTTATTGGCTGCGGTTATTTCGCCTTCAGCACTTTCACCCGATAACGTCCGTCCGCCTGACGATAGGCGCCGTGAATGTCGGTTTCAAAACCCGGATAATGCGCGCCGATTTCGCACAGCATCTGCAGGAACTCCAGCACCGGCCGGCTCTCTTCGGTCAGCATCTCGCCCGGCATCACCAGCGGCACGCCCGGCGGGTATGGGAGGATCATGTTGGCGTTGACCTTGCCGACCATCTCTTCCAGATAGACCTCTTCCACTTCGCCGTGCAGCTCTTTCTGGAACGCCTGGTACGGATTCATCACCATGGTTGGCAGCACTTCGAACGCGCGGTACATCAGGTCCGGCAGGTTGTGCTGCTCCACCAGGCGGTGAATGTTCTGCGCCAGATCCTGAATGCGCATGTTTTCATAGAAATCAGGCGCTTCGTGATACAGCGAAGGCAGCATGTTTTTCACCCGCAGGTTCAGATCGAACGAGCGTTTAAAGTCGGTCATCGCGCGCAGCAGGCTGAGCGCCTTGGTTTTGTCGATGCCAATGCTGAACAGGAACAGCAGGTTGTACGGCCCGGTTTTCTCGACGATGATGCCGCGTTCGTCGAGGTATTTCGCCACGATGCTGGCCGGGATACCGAACGGCTGCATCTCGCCTTCCTTGCTCATCCCCGGCGTCAGAATGGTGACCTTGATCGGGTCCAGATACATGTGTTCGTTGTCGATGTTCTTGAAACCGTGCCAGGCGCTGTCGGAGCGCAGCGGCCAGCATTCCGGCTCATCGATATGCTCCGGCTGCCAGACGTCGAAGAACCAGCCGTCGGACTCGACTTTCAGGCGTTTAATCTCTTTGCGGAACTTGATCGCGCGCTCGATAGAGCCGTGGATCAGGCGCTTGCCGGCGTTGCCTTTCATCATCGCCGCGGCGGTTTCGGTCGACGCCACGATGCCGTAGTGCGGCGAGGTGGTGGTGTGCATCATGTAGGCTTCGTTGAAGGTTTCTTCGTTGATGTCACCCTTCACATGAATCATCGAAGCCTGCGAGAAGGCCGCCAGCAGTTTGTGGGTGGACTGGGTTTCGTAGATCACCTTGCCCTCCACGCGGCCGCCGCTCATGCCGCACTTGCCTTTATAGATCGGGTGGAAGTTGGTGTAAGGCACCCAGGCGGAATCGAAGTGGATCGACTTCACGTCCAGGGTGTTCTTGATAAAGTCGGTGTTGTACAGCAGCCCGTCATAGGTGGAGTTGGTGATCACCGCGTGCACCGGCCAGGTGGCGTTCGGGGTCTCCTTCACGCGCTTGGCGATGGTGGCGCGCTGGAACTCGCTCTGCGGAATGCCGCCGAGGATGCCGTAGGCGTTGCGGGTCGGGCGGAAGTAGATCGGCGTGATGTCGCTCATCATCATCAGGTGAGTCAGCGACTTGTGGCAGTTACGGTCAATCAGCACCGTGCTGCCCGCCGGCGCCGAATACATGCCGACGATCTTGTTGGCGGTGGAGGTGCCGTTGGTGACCATGTAGCTGCGTTCGGCGTTGAACACGCGGGAAATGTACTCCTCCGCCTCTTTGTGCGGGCCGGAGTGATCCAGCAGCGACCCCAGTTCGGACACCGAAATCGAAATATCCGACTTCATGGTGTTCGGGCCGAAGAAATCGTAGAACAGGCTGCCCACCGGGCTCTTCTGGAACGCGGTGCCGCCCATGTGGCCCGGCGTACAGAAAGTGTATTTGCCTTCGCGCACGTATTTAAACAGCGCCTTGGTCAACGGCGGCAGGATGGTGTCGATATACTCGTCGGTGTTCTGTTTGATCTTGGCGGCGATGTCGGTTGCCGCGCCGAGCGCATATTCGAAGAAGCGCACCTGCATGCGCAGATCGTTCAGGCTGACGTCCAGCGTGGAATAGGTGTTGGCGAACGCGTACAGCGGCATGTACTCGTTCAGCTGACTGATCTCTTCGCACAGCTCCAGGTTGTATTTGTCCCAGTCGAAGATCACCCCGCACAGGCGGGCGTTGTTCTCGATCAGTTTCAGCAGGTCTTCGCGATCGTTAGGGTAAACGATGCGGAAATCCAGACTTTCCAGCGCCTGATGCAGTTCACGGATAGGCTCTTCTTTGAAGTAGACACCCATGTGATTCATGATGGCGATAACGTTCATATGCATTTCTCCTGGCAAAGCAAGCCCCTTCCCGTCGCGGCTGACAGGTCGGAAAGAAAGGGGCTGGGTAAATTCAGTCGGTCAGCGGACGCGAATCAGTGCGCTTTGGCCGTGGTGTTTTCATCGACCGCCGCTGCGTTGGCAGCCTGGCGGGTATTCATTTTCCGGGCGTAGAACATCAGGATAATCAGGCTGATGATAAAGGTGCCGGACAGTTCGAATGAGTTGGCGCCCATCAGCGCGATGAAGCAGAAGCCGCAGCCGCACACCGAAGCGATCAGGCTCAGCAGGTTGCGCACGTTGACCCCTTCGAAGCGGATCAGATCTACGCAGGAATAGAAGTAAGGCAGCATGGTCAGCAGCACCGCGATGCCGGTCAGCTCGCCGAACAGGTCGGAAGCCTTGCCGCCGGCGGAGCTCATCAGGGTGATCAGCACCATCAGCGCGGTCATTTTGCAGCCGGCCAGCAGCAGGCCTTTTTTCGGAATGCCGTTTTTATCCAGCTCGCCGTACACTTTCGGGAAGTTGCCGTCGTTGGCGGCGCGCACCCCGGCCTGGCCGACCAGCATCATCCATGACCCGAGCGAGGTCAGGCAGGCAAAGGCGGTGAACGCGGAAACCATCGGTGCGGCCCAGTTGCCCATAATCGCCGAGGCGCTGATGGCGAACGGCGCGCCGCTGGCGGCCATTTCAGACGCCGGGAACATGCCGCTGATCACCTGGGTGGCGGCGATGTAGATGATGCCCGCCAGGCCGGTGCCGAGCATGGTCGCCAGCGGCACGGTGCGTTTCGGGTTTTTCACCATGCCGGTGCTGACCGCTGCGGATTCCACGCCGATGAACGCCCACAGGCACAGCAGAATACTTTTGATGACCGCATGGCTGTCGGTGGTGCCGGAGGTATTCCAGTTAGCCTGGTAGGTGGCGGCGTCAAACCAGTGCCAGCCGAGGGTGGCGGTCACGATCACCGGGATCAACACCAATACCAGGCCCAGGGTAGTCAAACGGCTGACCCAGGTTCCGCCCAGCATGTTGACGAAGGTGAAGACCCACACGATGGCAATACAGGCGATACCGGCAGGTATTGGGTTGTTCAGCGCCGGGAAGAAGGTGGAGAGATAAGAAACGGCGGTAATGCCGATGGCCAGGTTACCGATCCAGTTAGCATGGTAATAAAGCACGCCGGTCTGGAAACCGAAGGCCGGGGAAATTTCACCGGCGTAGGCGATAGGGCCGCCCTGCTGCGGGTTTTTGGTGGCGAGACGGGCATACACATAGGCCAGCGACATCGCCCCGATAATCGAGATCACCCACCCCCAAATGGCGATGGATCCGAGACTCGCCAGGTTGGCGGGCAATAAGGCAATCCCGCTCCCCATCATATTGCCGGCGACGACGCCGGTGCAGGCAATAAGCCCTATTTTCTTGGGTGAAGCCATGGTCAGTTTCTCCTGATTTACGTTTCTTATAAGCCACACCCATAAATAAAAGATTTTAATGAGCCGGCTTGATAGTCAGGATGCTAACCATTGGGGGGAATAAAGTCCTAAAGATAAAGTGAGATTACGCTCATGATCATACAAATGATAACCTGAGGTTTTTGATTAACACATCAAGATAAAAAGGTTTGCTAAAGAAAAGATAAACATCGTTTAAAAACAGAATGATGCCCAGGTTAATAATGAATAACAAACGACAGAAAAGGAACAATATTACGCAGCAAAATAACACAATGGCGCAACATGTCTTCACCAATAAATAACGCCGACAGCATTCCCGGAGAATAATGGCGGCGTAGTATCGGTTAATTATTGGTGCTGGTAGTTATTTAAATAAGGCACCACGTTGGTCAATGACGTCTGGAATACGCCATTGGTGATCCAATGCAAGGTATCCTCACCGGGGCGCAAATTGAACGCGGTAATATAAGAATCCGCCGCCAAATGATTCTGCCCCTGCATTTCATACACTTTGCCCAGCAACACATAATTCAGCCACGACATTTGCAACTCAATCCCCAGATCGATCGCCCGGTGCGCCTCGTCAATGCGCCCCTGCGCCAACGCATCGACCGCCAGAACTTGCTGCATGATCGGCGTGTTTTTCAATTCGGGGATCGTCGTCAGATGGCTGATATCGGCGCGCAATTGTGCCAAGGCCTGGCTGTCGAACGGTTGGTAAGAATTGCGCAGCACATCCACCAGCGCCTTTTCCGCCAGCAGGTAGTGGAAATTCGGCGCGCTTTTAATCAGCTCGCTCAGCTGAGCGCTGGCGCGAGTCAACGAATCGGCATCACCGTGGATCAACAATTGATGTGCCTGGTAGAAGCGCTGCAGCAGCGGCCCGTTGTCGGGCAGCAGCTGCGCCAGACGCTGCTCCAACTGCGGCGGCCAGGGCTGCTTCAGCGCCGTGGACAGGCTGGCGAGGAAATCGCTTTGGATCTTCAGCTGGTTATCGGCGGTAATGAAGTAACGCTTGTCCAACATGATTGAGCTGTCGGCGTTATCCACCAGCCGCACGGACAGGAAACACTGCTGGGCGCGGTAGTGGCGCTGATTGACGAACTCGATATACAGCGACTTGCCCGAGTTGCTGGGGCCGGAATAGTTGTAATTGGTTTGGTCGTGCACCAGGAAGGTCGAGTAGGTGTTGAGCGAATCGGTGATCAGCTCGCTGACGCCCACCACATAAGAGAGCTGCGGCATCCAGTTGCTGCAGCTCTCGCCGCCCTGGATGCGAATATCGATATCGCGCGGGTTGAGCAGCACCGGCATGGTCGAAACCGGCACGCGCTGTGACAGCGTGGCGATGCCGACAAACGCCACGCAGACGCTGAGCGCCGCCAGAAACGCCAGCCACACCCAGAACGTCGAGCGGAGATAAAAGCGCGGCAGCTTTTCGTCAGGCGCGGCGACCGGCGCTCGGGGCCGGCTCGGCGGCACGTACGGCGTCTCGTCGTCGTCATCGCTGCCGTCTTCCGGCTCATGCATGATCACCGCGATCTGCGGCGCCTGTGCGGGAGCGGGTTGCGTCTCTCCCTCTTCACACCATATCACCGACGTCGCCAGCTTATACCCGCGCTTGGGCACGGTGATAATGTATTCCGGGCTGTCGCTGTCGCCGTCTTTCAGGTATTTGCGCAGCTCTGAAATACATTGAGTCACCACGTGGTTGGTGACGATATTGCGCTTCCAGACGTTGTCGATCAGCTCGTCGCGGCTCAGCACCACATCGGGGTGCCGGGCGAAATAGCACAGCATGTCGATCAGGCGCGGTTCCAGCGTTTTCTGGCGGCCGTCTCGGCTGATGGTGTTGTCGGCAGGGGTAACCAGCCACTCCCCGACGCGAAAAGCAGGCTCTTGCATGGCGGAAATAACTCTGTAGGCATGTAGGGCAAGGGCGCGATCATAGCATAACCGCCCCCGGCTGTGGCCGCCGGGAGGCGATTAAGCCGTTAACTCTCGTATAATTCTAACGGTAAACCATCAGGATCGCTGAAAAAGGTAAAGCGGGATTGGGTGTAGGGATCGACGCGCACCGGTTCGCAGGCAACGCCGGCCGCCTGCAGATGGGCGATGGCCCGATCGATGTCGTCAACGCTGAACGCCAGATGGCGCAGGCCGCAGGCCTCCGGGCGGCTGACGCGGGCCGGCGGCGAAGGGAAAGAAAACAGTTCGATAGTGTATTGTCCGTTGAGCGCGAGATCCGCTTTCCAGGAGTCGCGCTCCTCGCGGTAAACTTCACTCAGCAGGGTAAAACCGAGAATATCGCAATAGAAATGCTTACTGGCAGCGTAGTTCGCGCCAATGATCGCAATGTGATGCACCTGACGTAATCCCAGCATAGAAACCCTCTCCTGTTCATTCTGATGGGGCACGGTATCCGGCGGCGGCGATGACGTCAACGGCAAAAACCCCGCGGATTGCCGCGGGGCATGATTCAGCACACGGCGTCTCAGGCCTTCAGATCCGCCAACGCCGCGCCGAAGTTGATGTGCAGCACCTGCCCATCGACCACCAGCGCCGGTACACTCTGCACGCCGAGGCGCTCAGCTTCCGCCACGCGCGTTGGGCGTTCCCCCAGGTGCACCACTTCCACCTGCACGTTATCGCTCAACAGTCCCAACAGCTGCTGTTCGGCACTCACGCATACCGGGCAGCCGGCATGATAAAACACGGCCTTAGTCATCCTCATTCTCCTTGGTATTGACGGTTTCGGGCACGTTTACTTACCCATATTGTTTCGAATCGAAACAATGTGAACAGTATGCCAGCACCAATGACTTGTCAATATAGTTTTTAATCGATACTATTTACGCAGCCTGATGAGGATACGATGCTAAAACTGTTTGATCTGCTTGAACGCCTGAATAGCCTGCAACGCAGCTGGCTGCGCAGCCACGAAGAATTGGAAAGCCTGCCGCCGGTGCAGCTGAGCGCGCTCTACTATCTGGCACGCTGTAATCATTACTCCAACACGCCGATGGCCGTGGCGGAATACCTTGGCCTGACCAAGGGAACTGTGTCCCAATCGCTGAAAAAGCTGGAGCTGAACGGCATGATCGCCCGCACGGCGGACGCAAAGGATCGCCGCAGCGTGCGGCTGCGGCTGACAGAAAAATCGCGAAGTTTAATGGAGACTCTGTTTCCTCCTGCCTATCTGCAGCAGGCGCAAGACGCCATGCAGCAGGACGGCGAACAGTTGCAGGCGCTGTTAACCCAGCTGCTGCGCCAACTGCAGCGGCAGGAAAATGCGGCGCTGTTCGGCGAATGCCACCGCTGCCGCTATCACCAGCAGCGCAATGGCCAACCGTTTTGCGGCCTGACACAGGAACCGCTGCCGCTCGACAGCGTGAACCTGATCTGCCGAGAATTCGCCTAAACGATTATGCTGGCGCTTTCAACACCTTCACCAGATAGCGCCCGTCCTCCGTCAGTTTGGCGCCGTGGATGTCGGTTTCAAAACCGGGATAGCGCTCACCGATAGAGCACAGCATCAGCAGGAAATCGAGCACCGCCCGGCTCTCTTCGGTGATCATTTCTCCCGGCATCACCAGCGGCACGCCCGGCGGATAAGGCAGGATCATATTGGCCGCCACCTTGCCCACCAACTGATCCAGCTCGCAGGTTTCCACATTGCCGCGCACCTGCTCCTGGAACATCTGGTGCGGCGTCAGCTTCATTTCAGGCAGCACGTCGAACGCCCGCTGCATCAGGCGCGGCAGATCGTGTTGGCGGATCAGCCGATGAATGCCGGCAGCCAGATCCTGGATACGCATATGGCGATAAAAATCCGGATCCTCGGCGTACAGATCCGGCAGCATATTCTTCACCCGCAGGTTGAGATCGTAGGCGCGCTTGAAATCAGTCAGGCCGCGCAACAGGCTCATCGCCTTGGTTTTGTCGATGCCGATGCTGAACAGGAACAGCAGGTTGTACGGCCCGGTCTTCTCCACCACGATGCCGCGCTCGTCGAGATACTTCGCCACCAGCGCCGCCGGGATCCCCTCTTCCTCCAGCGCACCCAGCTCGTTCATGCCCGGCGTCAGGATCGTCACCTTGATCGGATCGAGGTACATATGATCGCGATCGGTCTGGCCGAAGCCGTGCCAGTTATCGTCAGGATCCAATGGCCAACACTGCGCCTCATCGATCTCCTCCGGCTGCCAAATGTCAAAGAACCAACTGTCGCTCTCCTCGCGCAGCCGCTGCACTTCACGGCGAAAATGCAGCGCGCGCTCCACCGATCGATTGATCAAGCGGCGCCCCGGGTTGCCGCGCAGCATGGCGGCGGCGGTCTCCATCGATGCCACAATGCCATAGTGCGGCGAGGTGGTGGTGTGCATCATGTAGGCTTCGTTGAAGGTGCTCTCGTCGTAGTCGCCCTTGATATGAATCATCGAGGCCTGGGAGAAGGCCGCCAGCAGCTTGTGGGTGGATTGAGTTTCGTAGATGACCTTTCCGGGCACCCGATCGCCGCTCATGCCGCTCTTGCCGTCGTAAATCGGATGGAAGTTGGTGTAAGGCACCCAGGCGGAGTCGAAGTGGATCGACGGCACTGCCAGCGTCTGCTTGATGTAGTCGGTGTTATACAGCAGGCCGTCATAGGTGGAATTGGTGATCACCGCATGCACCGGCCAGGTGGCGTTCGGGGTCTCCTGCACCCGAGCGGCGATGCTGACGCGGGTGAACTCGCGCTGCGGAATGCCGCCAAGGATGCCGTAGGCGTTGCGCAGCGGGCGCAGATAGATCGGAACGATATCGCTCATCATCAGCAAGTGGCACAGCGATTTGTGGCAGTTGCGGTCGATCAGCACCGTGCTGCCCGCCGGCGCCGAATACATGCCGACGATCTTGTTGGCGGTGGAGGTGCCGTTGGTAACCAGATAGCTCTGCTCGGCGTTGAAAGTACGCGCAATATACTCTTCGGCCTCGAGGTGCGGCCCGGTGTGATCCAACAGCGAGCCGAGCTCGGTGACCGAAATCGAAATGTCGGCCTTCAGGGTATTGGCGCCGAAAAAGTCATAGAACAGGCAGCCCACCGGGCTTTTTTGGAACGCGGTGCCGGCCATGTGGCCCGGCGTGCAGAAGGTGTACTTCCCTTCGCGCACGTAGTTGAACAGCGCCTTGGTCAGCGGCGGCGTAATGGTATCAATATATTCTGCGGTGTACTGCTGGATGCGCTGCGCGATATCGTCCGCCGCATTCAGGCCATACTCGAAGAAATAGAGCACCATGCGCATTTCATGCAGGCTGACGTCGAAGGTGGAGTGGGTATTGATAAAGGCGTACAGCGGTAGGTATTCGTTCAGCTCGTTGATCTCGCTGCACAGCTCCAGACTGTAGTCGTCCCAGTCGAAGATCACCCCACAGATGCGGGCATTGGCTTCGATCAGCTTCAGCAGGTCACCGCTGTTTTTGGGGTACACCAGTTGGAATCCCATGGTGGCCAGCGCAGCGTGGAGCTCGCGGATCGGCTCATCTTTGTAGTAGACGCCCGTCGGGCCCATGATGGCGATGATATTCATCGGCAGCTCCTGTCAGTTAACGGCCAAGTCTCTATAACACCACGAAAATCCGGCGGTGTGTAGCCAAAAAAAAACCGCCCGGAGGCGGTTTCTTGCAGCGAAGAACAGAACTCAGCAGTAGCCGTAGTTCATCAGACGCTGGTAGCGACGGTTGAGCAACTCTTCGTCGTTCAGACCATCCAGATCTTTCAGATCGGCCAGCAGCTGCGCTTTCAGCGCGGCAGCCATCGCCGGCACGTCGCGGTGCGCGGAACCCAGCGGCTCCGGGATCACCGAATCGATCAGCTTCAACTCTTTCAGACGCGGTGCGGTAATGCCCATCGCTTCTGCGGCCAGCGGCGCCTTGTCGGCACTCTTCCACAGGATGGAGGCACAGCCTTCCGGCGAAATCACCGAGTAGGTGCTGTACTGCAGCATGTTCACCTTATCGCCCACGCCGATCGCCAGCGCGCCGCCGGAGCCACCTTCGCCGATGACGGTGCAGATGACCGGGATGTTCAGACGCGACATCTCACGCAGGTTGCGCGCGATGGCTTCTGACTGGCCGCGTTCTTCCGCACCCACGCCCGGATAAGCGCCCGGAGTATCGATAAAGGTGATGAGCGGCATCTTGAAGCGTGCGGCCATTTCCATCAGGCGCAGCGCCTTACGGTAACCTTCCGGCGCCGGCATGCCGAAGTTGCGGCGGATCTTCTCTTTGGTTTCACGGCCTTTCTGGTGCCCGATGATCATCACCGGGCGGCCATCCAGGCGCGCAATGCCACCGACGATCGCTTTGTCGTCAGCGTAAGCGCGATCGCCCGCCAACTCTTCGAAGTCGGTAAAGATGTGTTTGATATAATCCAGGGTATAAGGACGGCGCGGGTGGCGTGCCAATTGGGCAATCTGCCAGGCCCCAAGATCGGCAAAAATCTTGCGCGTCAGCTCAACGCTCTTTTCACGCAGGCGCTGAACCTCTTCGTCCAGATTAATATCTAATTTTTCGTCTTGACGGCTGACTGCAGTCAGCGAGTCAATTTTCGCTTCCAGCTCTGCAATCGGCTGTTCAAAATCAAGAAAATTCAGACTCATAGCATTCCTATTTTAGTCAAATTCCAAGTCCACCTGCTCATTGCCTACCAACGTCCGCAAGTCGATCAACAAGCGGTCGGTGGGCGTCACGCGCCAGGTTGCGCCAAAACGCAGCTTGGCTCGTGCATCTTCCCGTTGATAGTAGAGATGCACTGGAATCGTCCCCGAGCGATGGGGTTCCAACGACTGACGGAGACGGTTCAAAAGCTGGTCATCAATTTGCCTGTCAGTCAGCGAGATAGCAAGCCCGCGAGCGTATTTTTCCCGGGCTTCACTGATGTCCATTACCTCGCGGGCCATCATTTTAAGCCCGCCGCTAAAGTCATCAAAGCTGACCTGTCCACTGGCGATAAGGATACGGTCTTTTTCCAACAAATGCTGGTATTTTTCTAGCGCTTCGGTGAATAGCATCACTTCCAGACGGCCCGAACGGTCATCCAGCGTGCAAATGCCGATACGGTTGCCGCGCTTGGTCACCATGACCCGCGCGGCGACCACCAACCCGACGGCGGTAGTCATTTTGCCCCGATCCGTCGGGTGCATGTCTTTCAAACGCTGGCCACCGGCGTAACGTTCGATTTCCTTCAGGTACTGGGTGATCGGGTGGCCAGTCAGGTAGAGCCCCAGCGTCTCCCGCTCACCGTCCAGCACCACCTGCTCTGGCCAGGGCGCAATATTGGCGTAGGATTGCTCCACCTGCTCCGGCGCTTCCGCCAGTACGCCAAACATATCCACCTGGCCAATAGCTTCGGCTTTCGCATGCTGATCCGCCGCTTTCAACGCGTCGCCGAGCGAATTCATCAGCGCGGCGCGGTGCGGCCCAAGGCGATCGAACGCCCCGGACATGATCAGTTTTTCCAGAATGCGGCGGTTCAGTTTCTTGATGTCAGAGCGCGCGCACAGGTCGAACAGGTCTTTGAAGTAACCTTGTTCGCCGCTATTGCGCGCCTCGATAATGGCCTCGATCGGCCCTTCCCCCACGCCCTTGATCGCGCCGATGCCATAAACGATCTCGCCGTCGTCGTTGACGTGGAAGTGATACAGGCCACTGTTGATGTCCGGCGGCAGGATCTTCAGCCCCATGCGCCAACATTCGTCCACCAGCCCAACCACTTTGTCGGTGTTGTCCATATCGGCGGTCATGACTGCCGCCATAAACTCGGCCGGGTAGTGCGCCTTCAGCCACAGCGTCTGATACGACACCAGCGCATAGGCGGCGGAGTGCGATTTGTTGAAGCCGTAACCGGCGAATTTCTCCACCAGGTCGAAGATTTTCACCGACAGTTCACCGTCGATGCCGCGCGATTTCGCGCCGTCTTCAAAGCCGCCGCGCTGCTTGGCCATTTCGACCGGGTTCTTTTTACCCATCGCACGACGCAGCATGTCCGCGCCACCCAAGGTGTAGCCGGCCAACACCTGGGCAATCTGCATCACCTGTTCCTGATACAGGATGATGCCGTAGGTCGGTTCCAGCACCGGCTTGAGCGACTCGTGCTGCCACTGAATGTCCGGGTAGGAGATCTCTTCGCGGCCGTGCTTGCGGTCGATGAAGTTATCCACCATCCCCGACTGCAGCGGCCCCGGACGGAACAGCGCCACCAGTGCGATCATGTCTTCGAAGCAGTCGGGCTTCAGGCGTTTGATCAAATCCTTCATGCCGCGCGATTCTAGCTGGAACACCGCCGTGGTTTCCGAGCGCTGCAGCATGTCGAAGCTTTTCTTGTCGTCGAGCGGAATGGCGGCGATGTCGATCGGTTCCAGCCCGGTCTTGGCGCGCCGGGCGTTGATCATTTCCAGCGCCCAGTCGATGATGGTCAGAGTACGCAGGCCGAGGAAGTCGAACTTCACCAGCCCGGCGTATTCCACGTCGTTCTTGTCGAACTGGGTCACCGGATGGTGCCCTTCGGCATCGCAGTACAGCGGCGCGAAGTCGGTGATCTTGGTCGGCGCGATCACCACGCCACCGGCGTGTTTACCGGCGTTGCGCGTCACCCCTTCCAGCTTGCGCGCCATGTCGATCAGCGCCTTGACCTCTTCGTCGGCCTCGTAAATCTCCGGCAGCTGCGGTTCGGCGGCGAAGGCTTTCTCCAGCGTCATGCCCGGATCCGGCGGCACCAGTTTGGAGATGCGATCGACGAACCCGTACGGGTGCCCCAACACGCGGCCTACGTCGCGGATAACCGCTTTCGCCGCCATGGTGCCGAAGGTGATGATCTGCGATACCGCTTCGCGGCCGTACATCTCCGCCACGTGCTCGATCACCTGGTCGCGCTTCTCCATGCAGAAGTCGACGTCGAAGTCGGGCATCGAAACACGTTCCGGGTTCAGGAAGCGTTCGAACAGCAGGTCGAATTCCAGCGGATCGAGGTCGGTGATTTTCAACGCATAGGCCACCAGAGAACCGGCGCCGGAGCCGCGCCCTGGGCCCACCGGCACGTTGTTGTCCTTCGACCACTGGATAAACTCCATCACGATCAGGAAGTAGCCGGGGAACCCCATCTGGTTGATCACCTTCAGCTCGACGTCCAGACGCTCGTCGTATTCCGGGCGGCGCTGCGCGCGCACTTCAGGATCGGGGAACAGGAACTCGAGACGCTCTTCCAGCCCTTCTTTAGATTTGAGCACCAGGAAGTCCTCGGTGCTCATATCGCCGGTTGGGAACTGCGGCAGGAAGTATTCGCCGAGGCGAATGGTGACGTTACAGCGCTTGGCGATCTCGACGCTGTTCAGCAGCGCTTCCGGGATGTCGGCGAACAGCTCGCACATCTCGTCTTCGCTGCGCATGTATTGCTGCGGGCTGTAGTTGCGTGGCCGCTTGGGATCGTCCAGCGTAAAACCGTCGTGAATGGCGACGCGAATTTCATGAGCGTCAAAATCGTCTTCCACCAGGAAGCGCACGTCGTTGGTGGCCACCACCGGCAAACCGCGCTCGGTGGCCAGCGCCACCGCCGCATGCAGATAGTTCTCTTCGTCCGGGCGGCCGGTGCGGATCAGTTCTAGGTAGTAACAGTCCGGGAAATACTGTTGGTAGAAGTCCAGGCATTGATCCACCTGCGCCTGGTTACCGCGCAGCAGGAACTTGCCGACGTCGCCCTGACGCGCGCCGGAAAGCAGGATCAGCCCTTCGCGATGTTCAATCAGCCAGTCGCGATCAATGGTCGGGCCGGCGGCGCCGTAGCCACGCTGATAGGCGCGGGAAATCAGCAGCGTCAGGTTCTGGTAGCCTTCGTTGTTGCTGGCCAGCACCGTCAGCTGAGCCAGTTCGTCGCCCAGCTCATCGCTTTGCACATGGAAATCCGCGCCGATGATCGGTTTGATCCCGGCGCCGTGCGCGCTGCCGTAGAACTTCACCAGCCCGCAGAGGTTGGTGAAATCAGTGATTGCCAGAGCAGGCATGGCTAACGCGGCGGCTCTTTTCACCAGCGGCGCCGTCTTGGCCAATCCATCAATCATGGAGTAGTCACTGTGGACGCGCAGGTGAATAAAACGAGGTTCGGCCATCTCCAGATACCTGATTGAAGGGGCTCAGCAGGCTGAGCCCGGGTTAATGCTATCGTCGAGCCCGGTCAGGCCCGCAGACTACAGCGCCAGCGCTCTTTTCACCGGCGCGAAGCTGCGGCGATGATGCTCGGTGGCGCCCAACGCAGCCAGCCGCTCCAGGTGGAGGGCGGTCGGGTAGCCTTTATGCTGCGCGAAACCGTAGTCCGGGAACTCGCTGTCCAGCTCGGCCATTTCGCGATCGCGCGTGACCTTCGCCAGAATGGACGCCGCGCTGATCTCCGCCACACGGCTGTCGCCCTTCACCACCGCCTGCGAACGCATCGGCAGGTTCGGGCAACGGTTACCGTCGATTAAAACCATGTCCGGCGCGATATGCAACCCGGCCACCGCGCGCTGCATCGCCAACATGGTGGCGTGCAAAATATTCAGCTGGTCGATTTCCGCCGGTTCGGCGCGCCCCAGGCTCCAGGAGAGCGCCTTGGCGACGATTTCGTCATACAGCGCCAGGCGGCGTTTTTCACTGAGTTTCTTGGAGTCCGCCAGACCGACGATCGGCTGCGCCGGATCGAGGATCACGGCAGCGGTGACCACCGCGCCGACCAACGGGCCGCGGCCCACTTCGTCCACACCGGCAATCAGCGTGGCAGCGGGATAGATAAAGGGTTCAATCATGCTTTCGCCAGCTCCAACACAGCCTGAGCGGCCTGTTCGTCCGCACCGCAACGAATGCTTTGGTGCAAGGTAAGGAAAGTTTGTTTCAGCGCGTCGGTTTCCGGGCTCTCTTCCAACAGTGGCATCACGGCGGCGGCCAGTTTGTCCGGCACGCAGTCATGCTGCAGCAGCTCGGTGACAATTTCGCGCCCCGCCAACAGATTCGGCAGCGAAACGTAAGGCGTTTTCACCAGCTTCTGCGCCAGCCAGAAAGTGAACGGCTTCATGCGATAGCCCACCACCATCGGGCACTTGGCCAGCATGCACTCCAGCGCCGCCGTGCCGGATGCCAGCAGCGCCGCGTCGCTGGCGATCATCGCCTCGCGCCCCTGGCCGTTCAGCAGATGTACCGTCAGATCCGGCGCAACCTCGGCCTTGATGCGCTCAAACTGCTCGCGCCGTTTGGCGTTAACCAGCGGCACCACCACTTCCAGCTCGGGATAACGCGTGCGCAGCAGCTGCGCGGTTTTGAGGAAGTCGGCGCTCAGCATCTCGACTTCGGCGCCGCGGCTGCCCGGCAGCAAAGCCAAACAGCGCGCCTGCGGAGCGATGCCAAGCTGAGCGCGCGCCGCCAACCGATCGGGCTGCAGCGGCATGGCGTCCGCCATGGTGTGGCCGATAAACCGGCAGGGGACGTTGAAACGATCGTAAAACGCTTTTTCGAAAGGGAGAAAGGCCAGCACCAAATCGGTGGCTTTGCCTATTTTGAAAACGCGCTTTTGCCGCCAGGCCCACACGGACGGGCTGACGTAGTGGATGGTGCGAATGCCGCGCTGCTTGAGGCGGCCTTCCAGCGTGATGTTGAAGTCCGGCGCGTCGATGCCGACAAACACGTCCGGCCGCAGCTCACCGAAGCGGCGAGTGAGATCCTTGCGGATCTTCAACAGGCGTGGCAAGCGCTCGAGCACTTCCACCACGCCCATGACCGCCAGCTCTTCCATTTCGTACCAGGCTTCGCAGCCTTCGGCCTGCATTAGCGGACCGGCGACGCCAACGAAACGCGCGTCGGGGATCTGCGCCTTGAGCGCGCGGATCAAACCGGCGCCGAGAATGTCACCGGAGGTTTCTCCGGCGACCAGTCCGATAGTCAATGGACGATTCGACATAGCTCAGCGAATGATGCCGCGGGTGGAACGGGTGAAGAAATCGAGGTACTGCTGCACCACCGGCTGCTCTTTGGCCAGGGCTTCGATTTCCGCCTTCGCTTCATCCAGCGTTTTTTCACTGCGATACAGGATTTTGTAGGCGTTGCGGATCGCCTGCATTTCATCCTTATCAAAACCGCGACGCTTCAGGCCGACCGCGTTGACGCCGAACGGCGTCGCGTGGTTGCCCTGCGCGATGACGAAAGGAGGCACGTCCTGAGCGACGCCGGAACAACCGCCTACCATCACATGCGCGCCGATAATGCAGAACTGGTGGATCGCCGTCATACCGCCAATGATGGCGTGATCGTCGATTTCCACATGCCCCGCCAGCGTGGCATTGTTGGCCAACACGCAAGAATTGCCGACCACACAGTCGTGGGCAACGTGCACGTTGACCATCAGCAGGTTGTCGTTGCCCACTTTGGTCAGGCCGGTGCCCTGCGCGGTGCCGCGGTGAATGGTGACGCTTTCGCGGATGCGGTTGCGATCGCCCACTTCAACGCGCGTCGGTTCGCCTGCGTATTTCAGATCCTGGTTCACTTCACCGATGGAAGCGAACTGATAAATCTGGTTATCGCAGCCAATCTTGGTAATACCGTTCACCACCACGTGGGATTTCATCACCGTGCCGGCGCCGATTTCCACCTGGGAGCCGACGTAGCAGAAAGGGCCGATATGCACGTTGGCGCCGATCACGGCGCCCTCTTCGACTATCGCGCTAGGATGGATAAAGGCGGTTTGGTCAATCACGGATTAAGCCTCCCGGCTGCGGGCACACATCATGGTTGCTTCGCAGACAATTTTACCGTCAACGGTCGCCACGCCTTTGAAGCGAGTCAGACCGCGGCGAGTTTTCTCGAAGGTGACTTCCATGACCATCTGATCGCCTGGCACCACAGGGCGCTTGAAGCGTGCTTCGTCGATACCGGCGAAGTAATACAGCTCGCCCGGCTCCAGTTTACCGACGCTTTTAAACGCCAGGATACCGGTGGCCTGCGCCATGGCTTCCAGGATCAATACGCCTGGGAAAATCGGTTTGCCAGGGAAGTGGCCCTGGAAAAACGGTTCGTTCACCGATACGTTCTTCACCGCACGCAGATATTTGTGCTCTTCAAACTCGAGGACGCGGTCGACCAGCAAGAACGGGTAACGGTGAGGAAGCAGATCCAAAATTTCTGCAATATCCAGAGTATGAGTGTCAGTAGTCAAAATACTCTTCCTGTCTCTAAAAACTGATGGCATCAACAACACGGCCTGCGCTGACCCCAAAAGGAGATCATCATGCAGGCCGCAAATTAACATCTCTTTGCGCTTTTGGTCTCACGACCAACGCGTTTCGTTTTGTACCCGCTAGGGCGGGCGGCAATGATTAGTCTTTTCCGACTTTACGTTCGACAGCTTTCAAGCGTTTGCTGATCTCATCGATATTCATCACCAACGCAGCGGTTTTACGCCAAACCTTGTTAGGCTGCAACGGAATGCCCGAAGAGTATACCCCAGGTTCGGTGATTGGTCGCATAACCATTCCCATTCCGGTGACAACCACCTTGTCGGCAATTTCCATGTGACCGTTGATCACGCTGGCACCGCCAATCTGGCAGTAGCGGCCGATTTTCAGGCTGCCGGCCATGATCACACCGCCGGCGACGGCGGTATTGTCGCCAATCACGACGTTATGTGCAATCTGGCATTGGTTGTCGATGATAACACCATTCCCGATTTGGGTGTTATCCAAAGCGCCGCGGTCAATGGTGGTGCAAGCGCCGATTTCGACGCGATCGCCGATAATCACCGTGCCCAACTGAGGGATTTTGATCCACTCGCCGCGCTCATTCGCATAGCCGAAACCGTCTGCGCCGATCACGGTGCCCGACTGGATCAGGCAACGCTGGCCGATTTCGACCGCATGATAAATCGTGACGTTCGCCCACAGACGCGTTCCCGCGCCGATGCGTGCGTGTTTGCCGATGAAGCAGCCCGGGCCGATAACCACGTTATCGCCAAGCACCGCACCCGACTCGATCACCGCGTTCGCCCCAATGGCGACGTTCTGCCCCAGCTGCGCTTCAGGTGAGATCACCGCGCTTGGCGCGATATCCTGGGCCGGCGACGGCGTGGTGTCCATCAGCTGCGCCATGCGCGCATAGGTCAGGTAAGGGTTCTTAACCACCAGCGCCGCAGCACGGCAGTGTGGTAAATCCGCTTCGGTAAGCACCACGGCGCTTGCCTGGCAGGAAGACAGCTGCTCTTGATAGCGGCTGTTTGACAAAAACGTGATTTGGCCAGGCTGTGCCGAATGCATAGAAGCAATGCCGGTGATGACGAGATCGCCATCACCGTGCAATTGTGCATCCAACTGCTGCGCTAAATCAGCCAGTCGAATTGAAAGCATGTGTTATTTAACCTGTTTCAGCACGTCAGCAGTGATATCTTTGGAAGAGTCTGCATAGGCAACGGCGTTGGCGTCGATCACCACGTCATAACCGCCTTTGCTGGCGACAGATTTCACCGCGTCCTGAATGCGGCTCAGGATCTTGTTACGCTCTTCCATCTGGCGACGACGGTTGTCCTGCTCGAAAGCCTGCGCTTTCTGAGAGAACTGCTCGCGCTGCGCCATCACGTCTTTTTCCAACTTGCTGCGATCGCTGGCTTTCATGGTAGCGCCGTCACGCTGCAGACGCTGCATTTTGGTCTGCAGGCTACGTTCCATGTTCTGGAGTTCGCTTGCACGGCCTTTAAACTCGTTTTCCAGCTGTTTAGCGACCGTTTCGCGGGCCGGCAGCTGTTGGAAAATGCTGGAGACGTTAACGACAGCGATCTTATCTGCTGCCTGAACGCCAGCTGAAGCAGCCATTGCTAAACCGAGGCCTGCGGCACACAACCACTTTTTCACTATAAACTCCTTACCATCACCCATTTGTGTCATATGACACTGAAGTACACAATTTGCCAGACTTGTCCCACCAAACAATGAGAATCATCTCCCTCTGCCGGCGGGCGCCTGGCCATTGCGATTCTTAATAACTGTTATGCCCAGAGGCGAGACCCGTTACCAGGTCTTACCGATGTTAAACTGGAACTGTTCGGACTTGTCGCCTTCGTATTTCTTGATCGGGTTGGCGTAAGAGAACACCAACGGCCCCAGTGGCGACATCCACTGCAGCGCGATACCGGCGGAAGAACGAATATTACTGGCTTTGCTGTAGTCCGGCACGCCGTACATCAGCGTTTCGTTGGTATTCTTCCACTTGGTGTCCCACACGGTACCGGCATCGATGAACAGCGACGTCCGCACCGAGTTGGCGTATTTCTCGCTGATGAACGGCGTCGGGGTGATCAGCTCCAGGCTGGCGACCGCCATGGCGTTACCGCCTACCGCGTCATCCGAGCTACAGATGCTCTGACGATCGGTCGTGCTGCCGGCGTTGAACTGACACTGGTACGAGTTGGAGTTGTAGTACACCGCCTTCGGACCAATGGTGTTGGACTGGAAGCCGCGCACGGTGCTCGAACCACCGGCATAGAAGTTCTCATAGAACGGCATTTCCTTGCCGCCCAGCCCATCCGCGTAACCCAGACGGCCGCGACCCAACAGCACCCAGGTGCGGTCGTCGTTGATCGGCACGTACTGTACGCTGTCCAGCGTCACCTTGTAGTATTCGTTGTCCGAGCCCGGAATGGTGACCTTGCCGTTCAACGTGGTGCGGTTACCCGAGGTCGGGAAGTAGCCGCGGTCCAGGTTGTTATAGGTCCAGCCCAGGTTCAGCGTAAAGTCGTCCGTCGAGTAGCTGGCGCGGTCGGTCTTGTTCGCATCCACGCCCATCGAGTCGAGGTAACGCCACATGGCGATCTGCGGCTGCATGTTCGACAGACCGTTGTGGACGTAGCCCAGGCCGGTGCGCAACGAGTTGTTTTCGTTGATCGGGAAGCCCAGCGTGCCGTCGATACCGTAACTCTTGTTGGTATAGTCCGACAGATCCGCGTCATCCGCCTTAAAGTCGTTGTAGAAGATGCGGCCGCCCAGGCTCACACCGTCAACGGTGAAGTACGGGTTGGTGACCGACAGTTCGGTATAGGTCTGGTAGTCGTTCTTGGTGCCGCTGATGCCGACCGAGTAGCCGGTACCCAACCAGTTATCCTGCTGCACGCCGGCCTGGAAGCTGACGCCGCTCTCGGTGCCGTAACCGACGCCGAAGTTAAAGGTACCGGTGTTGCGTTCTTTCACCTTATAGGTCACGTCGACCTGATCGGCGGTGCCCGGCACGCGCTGGGTTTCCACGTCAACCGTTTCGAAATAGCCCAGACGGTTCAGACGCTCTTTACCCTGCTCGACCTGCTCGTTGCCGAGCCAGGCGCCTTCCATCTGGCGCATTTCGCGACGCAGTACGGAATCCTTGCTGGTGTCGTTACCTTCGAACTTGATGCGACGCACGTAGAAGCGGTTGCCCGCGTCAACGTTGACGTGCAGCTTGACGGTTTTATCCGCGTCGTTGATCTCAGGCTGAGTGCCGACGCGCGGGTAGGCGTAACCATAACGGCCCAACATCGTTTTGATGTTGTCTTCCATTTTGGTCACCTTGCTGCCGTTGTACAGCTCGCCTGGCTCAATTTTGGTGATCTGAGCGACTTCCGCCGAGTGGCCGGCCAGGTTGCCGTTCACGACAACATCGGAAAGCTTGTACTGCTCGCCTTCGGTGATGTTGATGGTGATGTAGATGCCTTTTTTATCCGGCGTCAGGCTCACCTGGGTAGAATCGATGTTGAAGCGGGCATAGCCGCGATCCAGATAGAAGCTGCGCAGGGTTTCGAGATCGCCCGCCAGTTTCTGCTTCTGGTATTTGCGGTCGCCGACCAGGTTCCACCACGGCACTTCGTCACGCAGTTGGAAGCGTGAGATCAGTTCGTCGTTGGTGAAAGCATGGTTGCCGACGATGTTGATTTGTTGAATCTTGGCGGAGACCCCTTCCGTGAACACCAGTTTCAGGTCGACACGGTTGCGCGGCAACGGCGTGACTACGGCTTTCACCGAGGCGCTGTATTTACCGACGCTGTAGTAGAAGTCTTCCAGCCCTTTTTCAATGCTGGAGATCGTGGTGCGGTCGAGCGCCTCGCCCACCCGGACGCCGGAGGCTTCCAGGTTCTGCTTGAGCATGTCATCTTTCACCGACTTGTTGCCGGAGAAAGTGATGCTGGCGATGGTAGGACGTTCCTTCACCTGCACGATCAAGGTATTACCATCGCGCAGTACGCGCACGTCCTCGAAGTTGCCGGTGGCAAACAAGGCACGAATGGTATTACTGATGTCATCGTCAGTGACGGTATCGCCGACGCGAACCGGCATGTTGAGTAACGCCGCACCGACGGCAACTCGCTGCAGGCCTTCGAAATGAATGTCTTTCACTACGAACCCGTCTGCACCGTATACGGTGGCGCTGCCAAACAGCAGCGACGCTATGAGCAACTTTTTCATCGCCATCGTTGTTATGCGTTCTTCCTAACCTATCCCCGCCCCTAGAGGCGGGAAAAATCATTGAAAAGTGCAAGACCCATCAACAACACCAGCACGATCGAACCTATGCGGTAGCTGTAGTCCTGTACTCGCTCGGAAACCGGCCCACCCTTCAGCTTTTCTATCGCCAGGAAGAGGAGATGCCCACCATCTAACACCGGTAATGGGAACAGGTTGATGATCCCCAGGTTGACGCTAATCAACGCCAGGAACATCAGATAATACACGAATCCGACTCCGGCTGACGCCCCAGCTCCCTGTGCAATCGAGATCGGGCCACTCAGGTTGTTCAGCTTTACATCACCGGTTATTAATTTGCCCAGCATGTTGACCGTCAGCCGCATCAGCTGCCAGGTCTTGTCGCCGGCCTGATACAGCGCCGGGAACGGTCCATACTGGCGAATCGTCTTATACTCTTCCGGCAGCGGCAGCACCTTTGGAATGATGCCTGCAAACCCCACCGATTTGTCTTTTCCCACCGGCTTTGTATCCGGTATCAGCGTCAAAGACAAGGGGGCGCCGTTTCTTTCAATCTCCAAAGCCAGCGGCTGCCCCGGGCCATCGTGGATACGCTTCACCAGCGTCTGCCAACGACCCAACGGCTGACCATCGACTTTAACGATCCTGTCCCCCGCTTGTAAACCCGCCTTTTGCGCCGCCGAGTTAGGCTGCACTTCCGCCAACACGGATTCGATCTGCGGGCCGCGCGGCATAATGCCCAGCGCGACAACGGGATCCTGCTTGTCCGGTTCAAAGTTCCACTGGCGCAAATCCAGGGTTTTGGTCACCACCTGCGAAGAGCCGAACGGCGCGACGCCGACTTCGGTTTGCGCATCGCCAATCTTCGCCACCAGCGCCAGACGAACTGATTCCCAATCAGGCGTTTCGATGCCGTCAACCGACTTTAGTTCCATGCCAGACGAAATTTCGGCCTTGGCGGCGATGGATTGCGGCGCGATTTCGCCGATCACCGGGCGGAAACTCGGCACGCCGATGATGAACACCAGCCAATAGGCAAGGATAGCAAACAGGAAGTTGGCGATGGGGCCGGCGCTGATGATGGCCGCGCGCTGCCAGACGGTTTTGTTGTTAAAGGCCTGATGGCGCATTTCCGGCGCCACCGACTCCACGCGCTCGTCCAGCATCTTCACGTAACCGCCAAGCGGGATCAGAGCGATGACGTACTCGGTGCCCTGGCGATCGGTACGGCGCCACAGCGCCCGGCCGAAGCCGATGGAAAAGCGTTCAACGCGCACGCCGCAACGACGGGCAACCCAAAAGTGTCCGAACTCATGCACGGTAATCAAGATACCGAGCGCAATCAGAAACGCCACCAGGTTCCAAAGCACGCTGACCATCATCCCTCACTTTCCGTCATCGACGGATTAAAACACCAACAGCATCATGCAGGCAAACACCGGCACCGCCGCGGTCAGGCTGTCGATACGATCCAGTATGCCGCCATGACCGGGAATCAAATGCCCGCTGTCCTTGATGCCCGCTTCGCGTTTGAACATGCTTTCGGTCAAATCGCCCAGCACCGAAGCCAGCGCGGCGATCACCGAACAGGCCAGCAGCGTGGTCGGCACCACGTTCAGCGGCGCATAGCGGCCGAACAGCCACGAGATCACCGCCGACGTCAGCAGCCCGCCGATCAACCCTTCCCAGGTTTTACCCGGCGAGACCTTCGGTGCCAGTTTATGCTTGCCGAACAGCTTGCCGAACATGTAGGCGCCGGAATCCGCGCCCCACACCAGCAGCATCACGTACAGCAGCCACCAGGCGCCGGTAAACGGATTTTGCTCGTAGCCGAACTGGCGCAGCGCCAGCATGCCCCAGAAGAACGGCACGATGGTCAGCAAGCCGAACAGCAGGCGCAGCGGGCGCGAATTGCGCCAGATAGAGGCCGAGCCGGGATAGAACAACACCAGCAGCAACGCCGCCAGCCACCAGGCCAGCGACAGCCACAGCGAGCCGCTTATCTGCGGCACGGATTGATGGTAAGCGGGGACGCTGAGCATCATCAACGCCAGCAGAAAACCGCACAGTATCGCCAACCAGATGCGCTGCGAACGGGAGGTAAAACCGGCCAATTGGCCCCACTCCCAGGCTGCTAACATGCACACGACGAGCGTTACCAGAGCAAAGGCCAGCGGCGGCAACAGGAACAGCGCCGCGATAACGATCGGGATTAAAATCAGAGCAGTTATGAGGCGATACTTCAGCAAAAGTTCTCCCTAGGACGCATCGGCGCCGATAGGTGTTGTTCCCCCGAAGCGGCGCTCACGTTGTGCAAATGCATTCAGCGCACCTTCAAAGACAAGTTCATCGAAATCAGGCCAGAGCACATCAGTAAAGTAAAGTTCAGCATAGGCGATTTGCCACAGCAGGAAGTTACTGATGCGATGCTCGCCACCGGTGCGGATAACCAGATCCACCGGCGCCAGGTCGCTCATGCAAACCCGCTCGCTCAATAATTCCTCGCTGATCTGATCCGGGTGCAACTCCCCTACCCGTACCTGTTCGGCCAGTTCCCTTACTCCCTGAATGATATCCCAACGGCCACCGTAGTTGGCAGCGATATTGAGCGTCAGGCCATCGTTATTTTCCGTCAGTGCTTCAGAGCGGCGGATCCGCTCCTGCAAACGCGCGCTGAATCGGCTGATATCGCCGATCACCCGCAGCCTGACGTTATGTTTATGCAGGCTTTTTACTTCACTATCCAGAGCGCGGACAAAAAGCTCCATCAGGGCGGAGACTTCCTGCACCGGACGGTTCCAGTTTTCGCTGCTGAAGGCATAAAGCGTGAGTGCATCTAAATGGTGGCTGGCGGCAAAACTGACCGCGCGGCGAACCGATTTCACCCCTGCTTTATGACCGAAGACACGTAACTTGCCCTGACGTTTGGCCCAGCGTCCGTTACCGTCCATGATAATGGCGACATGGCGCGGCCCCTGGGAAGATGGATTAGCCTCTTGTTGGTTTGCGGACGACATAACTCGTACTTATTTCCTCAGTAGAAATATAACTGCCTTTCCGGAACATCAGGCCCTTACGCGCAAAAAAAGCCGTGTGCCCGACACGGCTTTCAGCCTGCCCTCGCGATACCCGGCACAGCCGGGCCGCCATTGGCGCACAGAGCGCCAATCGGGCCATAATTCAACGGTATAACCGCTGACAGGTGGCGCAGACTATACCACCTCAGCGGGGCATGAACAAACGGCCCCGCTGCGGCACGCGCGAATTACGAGCAAAATCGGATAATCGCCGTGATCAGCCGCACAACGCGCGAACGCGCTCCTCGGCAGCGGCGCGCGCCTGACGGTCAATGTCTAAGACCGCGTCGATGCAGGTCGGTTCCTGCAGCGCGAGACGTTCCACCACCTGGCGGTTGACCGCGGCAATGTCGGTAAAGCGGATCTGCTGCTGCAAAAATGCCGCCACGGCGATTTCGTTGGCCGCGTTCAGCGCGGTGGTCGCCGCCTGACCGGCCTCGAACGCCTCGATCGCCAAGTACAGGCAAGGATAACGTTCGCGTTCCGGTTCGGCGAAGGTCAGCGAACCGATGCGGCAGAAGTCCAGCGCTTCCACGCCGGAGTTCACGCGCTGCGGATACGCCATCGCGTGGGCGATCGGCGTGCGCATATCCGGCGTCCCCAACTGCGCCAGCACGCTGCCGTCGGCATAGCGCACCATCGAGTGAATCACCGACTGCGGGTGCAGGATCACTTCCATTTGCTCGGCCGAGGCGTTAAACAGCCAGCGGGCCTCAATGTATTCCAGACCTTTGTTCATCATGGTGGCGGAATCCACCGAGATCTTGCGGCCCATCGACCAGTTCGGGTGGGCGCAGGCTTGATCCGGCGTCATCGCGGCGAACTGTTCCAACGGCGTGGTGCGGAACGGGCCGCCGGAACCGGTAAGCACGATGCGCGAAACACCATGACTGTCCAGTGAAGAGTATCCCAACTGACGCTGAATGTTCTCAGGCAAACTCTGAAAAATCGCGTTGTGCTCGCTGTCGAGCGGCAGCAGTTGCGCCTGGCTTTGCCGCACCGCGTCCATAAACAGACGGCCGCAGGTGACCAGCGATTCTTTGTTGGCCAGCAGTACCTGTTTGCCGGCGCGGATCGCCGCCAGCGTCGGCAACAGCCCCGCAGCGCCGACGATGGCCGCCGTCACTTGATCGACGTCATCCAACGCTGCCAGCTCGCAGGCCGCTTGTTCTCCGGCCAAGACTTCGGTAACGACACCGTTTTCCGCCAGGACAGCGCGCAGCTCGCGCGCAGCGTTTTCATCCGCCATCGCGGCGAAGGCGGGCCGGAATTCCATGCATTGCTGCGCCATGACCGCGACGTTACGGCCGGCCACCAGCGCTTTGATCGCAAAACGGTCGGGATTCGCCCTGACCACGGCCAGGGTACTGGTCCCTACCGAGCCGGTCGAGCCAAGAATGGTCAGTTGCTTCATGAGTTCACTCTGAATAACTGTCTGATGAGATCGGAGGTGTTCCAGTGTGGAACCTTGGACACCGCTTGTCCATGATCTTTCAGTACGATGAAACGGGATCTGCGCCACAAAAAACAAAGCGCCGCCCAGGCGACGCTTTCTTTCTGCGCGATGCTGATTAGAAATCCATCAGCTCTTTTTCTTTCTCCGCCAGCGCGGCGTCGACCAGCTTGATGTAAGCGTCGGTCATTTTCTGAATCTCGTCTTGTGAGCGACGTTCTTCGTCTTCGCTGATCTCTTTGTCTTTCAGCAGCGCCTTGACCTTGTCGTTGGCGTCACGACGCACGTTACGCACCGCTACGCGACCCTGCTCGGCTTCGCCGCGCACGATCTTGATCAGATCCTTACGACGCTCTTCGGTCAGCGGAGGCAGCGGAACGCGAATGTCAGAACCGGCGGAAGACGGGTTGAGGCCCAGATCGGAGCTCATGATCGCTTTCTCAACGGCCTGGCTCAGGCTGCGGTCGAACACGTTGATTTTCAGCGTGCGGGAGTCTTCTACGGTTACGTTGGCCAGCTGACGCAGCGGCGTAGCGGCGCCGTAGTATTCCACCATGATGCCGTCCAGAATGCTTGGAGAAGCGCGGCCGGTGCGGATCTTGCTGATTTGGTTTTTGAATGCTTCTACGCTTTTTTCCATGCGTGAATCAGCATCTTTTCTGATTTCATTAGTCACGTTGCAAACCCTTGGAAGCTGGTTACTTGGCAGGCGATACTCAAGTATAGCCCGTAATCGTACTCGAAGAGCGCGCGGCGCCTGGCGTCACGCGCTCCGAAAAAGGGGTGCGAACAGCCTTATTTGCTGATCAGCGTACCTTCGTTCTCACCCATCACCACGCGGCGCAGTGCGCCAGGCTTGTTCATGTTGAACACGCGGATCGGCAGACCGTGATCGCGGGCCAGCGTAAACGCCGCCAGATCCATCACTTTCAGCTCGCGCTCCAGCACGTCCTGATAGGTTAATTGTTCATACAGCGTCGCATCCGGGTTTTTCACCGGATCGGCGGAGTATACGCCATCCACTTTGGTGGCTTTCAGCACCACGTCGGCTTCGATCTCGATACCGCGCAGGCAAGCGGCGGAATCGGTGGTGAAGAACGGGTTGCCGGTACCGGCGGAGAAGATCACCACGCGGTTGTTGCGCAGCAGGCTGATCGCCTCTGCCCAGCTGTAATTATCACACACGCCGTTCAGCGGGATCGCCGACATCAGGCGGGCGTTCACATAGGCACGGTGCAGTGCATCACGCATAGCCAGGCCGTTCATCACGGTAGCCAGCATTCCCATGTGGTCGCCCACTACGCGGTTCATGCCGGCTTGCGCCAGGCCCGCGCCGCGGAACAAGTTCCCGCCGCCAATAACTACACCGACCTGAATTCCCAGTTCGACCAGCTCTTTCACTTCCTGAGCCATGCGATCCAAAACGCTGGCGTCGATACCAAAACCTTCTGCACCTTGCAGGGCTTCGCCACTCAGTTTAAGCAGAATACGCTGATATACGGGTTTTGCATTGGTTGCCATGGTGTTCTGTCCTAAGAAGCAGTATTAGTATTGGGGATTTCAGCCGATGAAACGCGCCTGAGGTGAGTATCACGCTGCAGGGCCTGCCACCGGTGTAATTCTGGCTGGATAGTATGGAACCGCCAGACGGCGGTTCCATCGACAGTCATTAAGACTGTTTGCTCATCGCGGCAACTTCAGCAGCGAAGTCGGTTTCGACTTTCTCGATGCCTTCGCCCACTTCGAAGCGAATGAAGTTGGTCACGTCAGCGTTGTGCTCTTTCAGCACCTGAGCAACAGATTTGCTCGGATCCATAACGAAAGGCTGACCGGTCAGAGAAACTTCGCCGGTGAATTTCTTCATGCGGCCTTCAACCATTTTCTCTGCGATTTCTTTCGGCTTGCCTGACTGCATGGCGATGTCCAGCTGAACCTGGTACTCTTTTTCTACCACTTCAGCAGACACGTCTTCTGGCTTCACGAACTCTGGCTTGCTCGCCGCAATGTGCATTGCGATTTGCTTGACCAGCTCGTCGTCAGCGCCTTTAGCCGCAACCAGAACGCCGATACGCGCGCCGTGCAGGTAGCTGCCCAGCACGTCGCCTTCCAGGGAAGCAACGCGGCGAATGTTGATGTTTTCACCGATTTTTGCCACCAGCGCTACGCGCTCTTCTTCGAACTGTGCTTTCAGCACGTCAACGTCAGTGATTTTGCCGGCCATAGCGGCATCCAGCACTTTGTCGGCGAACGCCTGGAAACCGGCGTCTTTCGCGACGAAGTCAGTCTGGCAGTTAACTTCCAGAATGATGCCGTAGTTGCCTTCGATCTTGGTTTTGATCACGCCGTCAGCAGCTACGTTGCCTGCTTTTTTAGCGGCTTTGATCGCACCGGACTTACGCATGTTTTCGATTGCCAGTTCGATGTCGCCGTTGGATTCAACCAGCGCCTTCTTGCAATCCATCATGCCAGCGCCGGTACGCTCGCGCAGTTCTTTTACCAGGGCAGCGGTAATATCAGCCATTTATTTTTCCTCGGTTATCTCGCGTGGAGACAGTTCTCATTCAGATAAGCAAAGGGGGCCTTTACAGGCCCCCCTAACCAACATATGTCAATACCTGGTTAATAAGGGCTCAGTGACGAGCTTGCCTTATTATTCAGCTTCTACGAAGCCTTCTTCCGCCTGAACGGCCAGATCTTGAGAACGACCTTCACGCACAGCGGCAGCAACAGCAGTCAGGTACAGGTTTACTGCACGGATTGCGTCGTCGTTACCAGGGATGATGAAGTCAACGCCGTCTGGGTTGGAGTTGGTATCAACGATAGAGAATACCGGGATACCCAGGTTGTTGGCTTCTTTGATCGCGATGTGCTCGTGATCGGCATCGATAACGAACAGTGCGTCTGGCAGACCGCCCATATCCTTGATACCGCCCAGGGAGTTTTCCAGCTTGGCCAGTTCACGAGTGCGCATCAGCGCTTCTTTCTTGGTCAGCTTGTCCAGGGTGCCGTCTTGAGACTGGATTTCCAGATCTTTCAAACGCTTGATGGACTGACGAACGGTTTTCCAGTTAGTCAGCATGCCACCCAACCAGCGGTGGTTCACGAAGAACTGGTCACAGCTGTTCGCAGCGTCTTTTACCGCTTCGCTTGCTGCGCGTTTGGTACCAACGAACAGGATCTTGCCTTTACGGGAAGAGATCTTGCTCAGTTCAGCCAGAGCGGCGTTGAACATTGGTACGGTCTGCTCCAGGTTGATGATGTGAACCTTGTTACGAGCGCCGAAGATGAAAGGCTTCATTTTCGGGTTCCAGTAACGGGTCTGGTGACCAAAGTGAACACCAGCCTTGAGCATGTCGCGCATGGAAACAGTTGCCATGATTAAACCTCTATAGATTAATTGGGGTTATGCCTCCACGTATCCCATAACGCCGACCCTGGCGGCGACAAGTCACCTCAGGGCACCCCGGCGGATGTGCCGATACGTGTGTGTTATTTACACAAAATGAGTGCAGTTAAAGTATTTTCGGCCAATTCCTGCCAGGTCACAAGAACCAAGTCGCGGATCGCCGGCGCGCTTTATACCATAAACCCGCTGCCGACACCAACTTTTGTTGCTTTTCGCCGGGCGTCGGGAAATGAAATTTGGCAGCCTCCGGCCGGGCTGATACCATAAGTCACTGCTTCTTATTGTCGACGATAACGACACCTGCGGACAAATTTCATGGCAATCTCAATTAAAACACCTGATGACATCCAAAAAATGCGCGTGGCCGGCCGCCTGGCCGCCGAAGTGCTGGAGATCATCGAGCCGCACGTCAAACCTGGCGTGACCACCGGCGAGCTGGACCGTATCTGTCACGAGTACATCACCAACGAGCAGCAGGCCATTTCCGCCTGCCTCGGCTATCACGGCTTCCCGAAATCCGTGTGTATATCGGTGAACGAAGTGGTGTGCCACGGCATCCCGAGCGACGACAAAACGCTGAAAGACGGCGACATCGTCAATATCGACGTGACCGTGATTAAAGACGGTTTCCATGGCGACACCTCTAAGATGTTCATCGTCGGCAAACCGACCATTCTGGGCGAGCGCCTGTGCCGCGTCACTCAGGAAAGCCTGTATCTGGCGCTGAAGATGGTCAAACCGGGCATCCGTCTGCGCACCCTGGGCAAGGCTATTCAGCAATTCGTCGAAGCCGAGAAGTTCTCCGTGGTGCGCGAGTACTGCGGCCACGGCATCGGCGAAGTGTTCCACGAAGAGCCGCAGGTGCTGCACTATGACGCGGACGACGGCGGCGTGGTGCTGCAGGCGGGCATGGCTTTCACCATCGAACCGATGGTCAACGCCGGCGACTACCGCATCCGCACCATGAAAGACGGCTGGACGGTAAAAACCAAAGATCGCAGCTTGTCGGCGCAGTATGAGCATACTATTGTGGTCACTGATAACGGCTGCGAAATAATGACGTTGCGCAAGGATGACACCATCCCCAACATCATTACGCACGAGATGTAAGCACCGCGGCGAACGCCGCGTGCAGAATATCACCAGGCCGGCTTATGCCGGCCTTTTTTATGGGCTGCGCACTATGTCTGACAATCTCCTTCAACAGGCGGCCCCGGCCGTGCCGATGCCACCCGTCTCTCCCAGCGCCTACGGCGACGACGACCTCACCTGCCTGGTGCTGAAACAGCGGCTGGAGCAGTTTCAGCTGTGGCTGGCGGCGGCGTTCGACGCCGGCTCCAGCGCCGAAAGCCTAGTGGCGGCGCGCAGCGACTTCATCGATCGCCTGCTGCGCCGGCTGTGGACCTTCTACGGCTTCGAAGATATCCCGGAAACCGCGCTGGTGGCGGTCGGCGGCTACGGCCGCGGCGAACTGCATCCGCTGTCGGACATCGACGTGCTGGTGCTCAGCCAGCGCCGGCTGACGGAACAGCAGTCGCAGCGGGTCGGCGAATTCATCACCCTGCTGTGGGATCTCAAGCTGGAGGTGGGCCACAGCGTGCGCACCCTGGAAGAGTGTCTGCTGGAAGGGCTGGCGGATCTGACCGTGGCCACCAACCTGATCGAATCGCGCATGATCTGCGGCGACGTCGCGCTGTTCCTGCAGATGCAAAAACACATCTTCAGCGACGGCTTTTGGCCTTCGCCGCAGTTTTTCCACGCCAAGATCAACGAGCAGCAGGAACGCCACCAGCGCTACCATGGCACCAGCTATAACCTGGAACCGGATATCAAAAGCAGCCCCGGCGGCCTGCGCGATATCCACACGCTGCTGTGGGTGGCGCGCCGCCACTTCGGTGCCACCTCGCTGGACGAAATGGTCGGTTTCGGTTTCCTCACCCAGGCCGAGCGCAACGAACTGAACGAATGTCAGAGCTTCCTGTGGCGCATCCGCTTTGCGCTGCATCTGGTGCTGCCGCGTTACGACAACCGTCTGCTGTTCGATCGTCAGCTCAACGTGGCGCAGCTGCTGCGCTATGAAGGTGAAGGCAACGAGCCGGTCGAACGCATGATGAAAGACTTCTACCGCATGACGCGGCGCGTCAGCGAGCTGAACCACATGCTGCTGCAGCTGTTCGACGAGGCCATCCTGGCGCTGGACGCCACCGAGAAACCGCGTCCGCTGAACGACGATTTCCAGCTGCGCGGCGATCTGATCGATCTGCGTGACGAAACGCTGTTCATCCGCGAGCCGCAAGCCATCATGCGCATGTTCTACCTGATGGTGCGCAACCGCGAGATCAAAGGCATTTACTCCACCACCGTGCGCCAGCTGCGCCACGCGCGCCGTCACCTGAAACAGCCGCTGTGCACCATCCCGGAAGCGCGCGATCTGTTTATGGCCATCCTGCGCCACCCCGGCGCGGTGTCGCGCGCGCTGGTGCCGATGCACCGTCACAGTGTGCTATGGGCTTATATGCCGCAGTGGGGCAAGATCGTCGGGCAGATGCAGTTCGATCTGTTCCACGCCTATACCGTCGACGAGCACACTATCCGGGTGCTGCAGAAGCTGGAGAGCTTCGCCGATGCGCAAACCCGGCCGCGCCATCCGCTGTGCGTGGAGCTGTATCCGCGCCTGCCGCACCCGGAACTGCTGCTGCTGGCGGCCTTGTTCCACGATATCGCCAAAGGGCGCGGCGGCGATCACTCGATCCTCGGCGCGGAGGACGTGGTCGAGTTCGCCGAGCTGCACGGTCTCAACTCGCGAGAAACCCAACTGGTGGCCTGGCTGGTGCGCTGCCACCTGCTGATGTCGGTCACCGCGCAGCGCCGCGATATCCAGGATCCGACGGTGATCCAGCAGTTCAGCAGCGAAGTGCAGAGCGAAACTCGCCTGCGCTACCTGGTATGCCTGACGGTGGCGGATATCTGCGCCACCAACGAAACCCTGTGGAACAGCTGGAAGCAGAGCCTGTTGCGCGAGCTGTATTTCGCCACCGAGAAACAGCTGCGCCGCGGCATGCAAAACAGCCCGGATCTGCGCGAACGCGTGCGCCACCATCGGCTGCAGGCGCTGGCGCTGCTGCGCATGGACAACATCGACGAAGAGGCGCTGCACCGCATCTGGAGCCGCTGCCGCGCCGACTATTTCCTGCGCCACTCGCCGAATCAGCTGGCCTGGCACGCTCGCCATCTGCTTGCCCACGATTCCACCCAGCCGCTGGTGCTGGTCAGCCGCCAGGCGACGCGCGGCGGCACCGAGATCTTCATCTGGAGCCCGGATCGTCCTTATCTGTTCGCCGCCGTCGCCGGGGAGATGGATCGCCGCAACCTGAGCGTGCACGACGCACAGATCTTCACTAACCGCGACGGTATGGCGATGGACACCTTTATCGTGCTGGAACCGGACGGCAGCCCGCTGGCGCAGGATCGCCACGCGGCGATCCGTCAGGCGCTGCTACAGGCCATCACCCAACGAGAGTATCAGCCGCCGCGTGTGCGCCGCCCCTCTTCCAAGCTGCGCCACTTCAGCGTGCCGACCGAGGTCACCTTCCTGCCGACCCACACCGATCGCCGCAGCTACCTGGAGCTGACGGCGCTCGACCAACCCGGCCTGCTGGCGCGGGTGGGCGAAGTGTTCGCCGACCTGGGGCTGTCGCTGCACGGCGCGCGCATTTCCACCATCGGCGAGCGGGTCGAGG
The DNA here is from genome assembly GCF_051803255.1 of Serratia bockelmannii. Lineage (NCBI taxonomy): Bacteria > Pseudomonadati > Pseudomonadota > Gammaproteobacteria > Enterobacterales > Yersiniaceae > Serratia > Serratia bockelmannii. The sequence continues at coordinate 4,120,966 of NZ_CP196512.1, forward strand.
ATTTGTTTATTCTGGCCGACGGCGAGCGGCGCGCGCTCGACCAAGAAACGCGCAGAAAGTTGGAGCAACGGTTGACAGAGGCCCTCACCCCGAACGATAAAATGTGATACAAGTAACTTTTTACCGACAACATCAGGAAAGAGAACAGCATGCAGCAATTACAGAACGTTATTGAAAGCGCCTTCGAACGCCGTGCGGACATCACCCCGGTGAACGTAGACACCGTAACGCGCGAAGCGGTAAACCAGGTGATCGGCCTGTTGGACAGCGGCGCCCTGCGCGTTGCCGAGAAGATCGACGGTCAATGGGTCACCCATCAGTGGCTGAAGAAAGCCGTGCTGCTCTCTTTCCGCATCAACGACAATAAGGTAATGGACGGCGCGGAAACCCGCTACTACGACAAGGTGCCGATGAAATTCGCCGACTACGACGAAGCGCGCTTCCAGAAGGAAGGTTTCCGCGTCGTGCCGCCGGCCACCGTGCGCCAGGGCGCGTTCATCGCTCGCAACACCGTGCTGATGCCGTCTTACGTTAACATCGGCGCCTACGTCGACGAAGGCACCATGGTCGACACCTGGGCCACCGTCGGTTCTTGCGCGCAGATCGGCAAGAACGTTCACCTGTCCGGCGGCGTCGGCATCGGCGGCGTGCTGGAGCCGCTGCAGGCCAACCCGACCATCATCGAAGACAACTGCTTCATCGGCGCACGCTCCGAAGTGGTGGAAGGCGTGATCGTGGAAGAAGGCTCGGTGATTTCGATGGGCGTCTACCTCGGCCAGAGCACCCGCATCTATGACCGCGAGACCGGCGAAATCCATTACGGCCGCGTGCCGGCGGGTTCGGTGGTGGTTTCCGGTAACCTGCCGTCGAAAGACGGTTCTTACAGCCTGTACTGCGCGGTGATCGTCAAGAAAGTCGACGCCAAAACGCGCGGTAAAGTCGGCATTAATGAGTTATTGCGTACTATCGACTAAATTGAAATAGCGGGTGATTCACCCGCTATTTTTTTGTCTGCGTTTCGCTGGCAGTCACAGTCGCAGATCTCGCTTTCCGCCATAATCGCAGTCGTGGAATATAACGATCACATCTAAAGAGGGCGCAGTATGTACGATAACTTGAAGAGTTTGGGCATCAATCAACCGGAAGACGTCGATCGCTATAGCCTGCGTCAAGAGGCCAACAACGACATCCTCAAGATCTATTTCCGCAAGGACAAGGGCGAGTTCTTCGCCAAGAGCGTGAAGTTCAAGTATCCGCGCCAGCGTAAAACCGTGGTGGCGGACAACGCCGGCCAGGGCTACAAGGAAATTCACGAGATCAACCCGAACCTGCGTTACGTGATCGACGAGCTGGATCAGCTGTGCCAGCGCGATCAGGTGGAAGTGGATCTGAAGCGTAAAATCCTCGACGACCTGCGCCATCTCGAGGGCGTGGTGTCGCACAAGATTGCCGAGATCGAAGCCGATCTGGAAAAACTCACCCGCGGCAAATAATGCGGATCGGTTGACCCGCATCATCGTTAAGGCGCCCTTTTGCGGCGCCTTTTTACGTTATGACTGCAGCAGCGTGCCCCACTGCTCGACCCACGGGCAGGCGGCCACTTCCGGCTCCGGCTGTTCCATCGCATCGATTTCCAGCACTTCGCCAACGCGGGTGGCGCCCTGCTCCTGCAGCAGCGCGTCAAACGCGCGCCCGGCGCCGCAGAAGTTGTCATAGCTGCTGTCGCCGAGGGCAATCAGCCCATAGCGCAGCTCCGGCTGATAGCCAACCTGATCGCGAATGGCGTGGAACAACGGCGCGATGCTGTCCGGCAAATCGCCCTGCCCGGTAGTGGAGGTGATCACCAGCGCGTAATGCTGACGATAAAACTGCCAGGCCTCCAGCGTGCCCTCTTCGAACAGTTTGACCTCATGGCCCTGCTCGCTGAGGATGTTTTGCGCCTCTTCCGCCACCAGCAGCGAATTGCCGTAGACCGTTCCCACGAAGATACCAACCTGAGCCATGGCTCCTACTCCCTTCATTACCTTTAAAAATTGTCAGCTATCCTGACCGTTAGCCGCGCTAAACTCAACCCCGGCAAGTTCAGGGAATACCCCCGCCCAGCCGAACTGCGCCATCACCCCTTGCCAGTCTTCGTCCCAGCGCGCCGTCACCTGCAGCGGCTCGCCGCTCACCGGGTGCGTCAGCTGCAGATGGCTGGCGTGCAGCATCAGGCGCGGGCAGCCGAAATGCTGCGCCATCCCACGGTTCTGCCGCAGATCGCCGTGCTTGCTGTCACCGATGATCGGATGGCGAAGATGCGCCATGTGGCGCCGCAATTGGTGCTTGCGGCCGGTTTCCGGTTGCAGTTCCACCAGACTGTAACGCGCGCTGTCGTAGCGGCCGACGGCCACCGGCATCTCTACCTGCGCCAACGGCCGGTAGTGCGTGACGGCCGGCTGCGGCCCCTTGTCGGCATCGGCATGTTTATCGGCGATTTTGTCCAGCTCCGCCGTCAGCGGGTAGTCGAGGGTCGCCCCCTCCTGCACGTAACCGCGCACCACCGCATGGTAGGTTTTCTGCACCTGATGCTGCTCGAACTGCTGCGACAGCAGGCGCGCCACCTCGCTGGAAAGCGCCATCAGCAGCACGCCGGAGGTCGGGCGATCGAGACGGTGCACGGTAAAGACGTGCTGCCCGAGCTGATCGCGCACCGTTTGCATCATAAAACGTGTTTCATGACGATCCAGCCAACTGCGGTGTACCAACCAGCCCGACGGTTTGTTCACCGCCACCAGGTGTTCATCCTGATACAAAATCTCAATCACATCGCTTTCCCAGGTCAATAGCCGTTTCGGGCGCGAGTATAACAGGCGTGCGGCTCAGCGCTAGTTTACCCATTCGATGGTCACCAGGCGCGTATCGGCGCGGCCGCGATCGTCCACCGCCCGAATGCGATAACGCCCGTTGTTGATCGGCCGCCAGTCGATCGGCTTTTTGCTGGCGCTGCTACCGAGATAGATATCGTCGACAAACCAGTACACCGTCTTGCTGTCGGCATCCGTCACCGCATTGAAGGCGATTTTGTCCCGCCCCTGCTGCGACTGGCGCAGGGTATAGGTGGTATTTTTCAGCGGCGAAGTGATGCGCGGTGCGTTGCCGCCGACGGCGATGCCGTTATCCTTGCAGCGGTTAACCGGCGGCGTCCGTTTCGGCAGCCCGGCCTGGGCGAACACGTTGGCCAAATCGGAAGGCCAGAATTCAAAGATTTCGGTACGAGTCTGCGCCGCGTCATACGGCGGGCAAACGACCTCGCCGCTGTGAATATCCAGCACCACAGGCCGATAGACGCTGTCCACCTTGATCGGCGACTTGCCGGGAATGAACCAGGTCTTGCCCTTTTGCTGGCACCACGGCGTCGGCAGATCGCCGCTGGCGAGACAAATCTCCACCCGCCGCAGCCGTTGGGGGAACGGATGTTTCGGTTCCCGCAGGCCAGGGTAGCTGGCGTTGACGCTGTCGATGATATTGAAAAACAGCGGCGCGGCCGCCTCGGCGCCGACCAACGCATTGTTGCCGCGCCCGTCGAAGTTGCCTTCCCACACCACCAGCACGTAAGGGCCGAAGATTCCGACGCTCCAGGCGTCGCGAAAGCCCCATGAAGTCCCGGTCTTCCAATACGCCGGCAGCGAAGAAGAACGCTGTGCCAGCGTATCGCCCGGCCGCCGGTGCTGGCGCAGCATATCCAGCGTGATGAAACTGGCCTCCTCACTCAGCAGCCGCACCGGCGTCGATTCGGCCTCGTTCAATCGCATGCGAAGCGGCCGCAGCTCGCCGCGGTTCGCCAGCAGCGCATACAGCTTCGCCAATTCCTGCGCCGTCACCTCACCGCCGCCCAATACCAGCGACAGCCCGTAGTGGCTCTCATTGGCCATATTGGCGACGCCGGTCAGGCGTAAGAACTGATAAAAAGTCGGCTGGCGCAGCTGCGAGGCGACATATACCGCCGGGATGTTACGGCTGAAGTTCAGCGCGTCGGTGGCGGTCACCGGGCCGAGAAAGCGCCGGTCGAAATTTTCCGGTGCATAGGCGCCGAACGACGAAGGCACGTCTTTGAGGATAGTCATCGGATGCAGCACGCCCTGCTCCATGCCCAGCGCGTAGATGAACGGCTTCAGCGTCGATCCCGGCGAACGCTTGGCGTTGGTGCCGTTCACCTGCCCCTGGATCGGCCGGTTGTAATAGTCCGCCGATCCTACCAGCGCGCGCACCCCCATATCGCGGCTGTCCACCAGCAGCACCGCGGCGTTTTGAATGCCGCGGCTGCGGTTGCGGGCGATAAAGGCGTTAACCTGCCGCTCGACCAGCCGCTGCAACCCGGCGTCCAGCGTCGTGTCGACGCGAGTGTCGCGCTGCACCAGTTGCTGCGTCTGCAGGCGTAGCTGTTCGATAAAGTGCGGCGCAATATAAGGCACTTGTTCAGGCTGCCGCAGCGCCAGCGGCAGGCGGAACAGCGTTTGCTGGCTGGCGTCGGTCGGGTAAACCTGCTGCCAGCGCTGGAACAGACGGTTGCGCGCCTGCGTCAATGCGGCACCGAGCACGCCGGTTTTTGGCTCCAGACGGTAGCTGGGCGACTGCGGCAGCACCGCCAGCGTCAGCGCCTCCGGCAGGGTCAACGCCTTCGGCGACTTGGCGAAGTAGATCAGGCTGGCGGCGCCGATGCTTTCAATGTTGCGACCGTAGGGCGCGTAATTCAAATAGGCTTCCAGGATATCGCGCTTGGAATAGCTGAGCTCCAGCTGCACCGCACGCAGCACCTGCAGCAGCTTGCCGCCCGGCGTGCGGGTATTGAGATGCCAGCGCATCCGCGCCAGCTGCATGCTGATGGTCGATCCGCCCTGCATTTTGCCGCCGGCGACATAGCTGCGCCAGAAGCCGCGCATCAGGCTGACGGGGTTAAAGCCGGGGTTGTAGTAGAACCAGCGATCTTCGTGCAGCAGCAGCCCACGCACCGCCAACGGCGACACCTGCTCCAGCGGGGTCCACAGCCGGTAGCGATCGTCGTTGGCCAGCGTGATGCGCAGCAACGCGCCGTGCCTGTCGTAATAAACGGAAGACTGCGGCAGCCCCTGCCACAGGGGCGGATGCGGCCACAGCCGAATCGCGGCCAACAGCAGCGCCAGTAAAAACACCGCCATCAAGCCGTTTTGCAGCACGCGCCCGGTCAGGATCTTCATACGTTCTCAGCATTCCGGCGCCAGACGCTGGCCTGGCGCCGGATATGGCCTAGTCGTTGCCCGCCGGCACCACCACCAGCTTGCCGCCGCCGGCCGACATGGCCTGCACTTCACGGTCATACATGGCTTCGCCGTAGGCCGGTGGAACAATAAAGCTGCCGGTATTGGTGGCCTTGATCTGATAGACGAACTCCTGCACCTCGGTGCCAGCGCTGCCGTAGATAATCACCCGATCTTCGCGGATATCGCTGTAATCCGGCGCCCAGGTGGAGCCGGTGGCGGCCAGCGGCGACTGCCAGCCGCCGCGATCGTCGCTCTCCTCGCCGGTATCGGCCGGTTCCGGCGGCGTCTGCTGCACCACTTCGAACCCGCCCGGCAGCAGATCGACGATCGCCAGGTTGCTCTGCCCCTCTTTCGAGTTGGCGCGCACCTTCAGATGGACATTGATCTTCTGCCCCAGCGTCACCTGCGTCACCGCTTTGCCTTGCTCGTCGGTGTAATCGCGGACAATCTCAATGCCGCGCGACAGCGCTTTTTGCGGCGCATTCAGATCGTAACCGGCCTGCGTCACCACATACCAGGCCGGCGCATTGCCGCCGTTGGTGAAGCGCACGGCGGTGGCATCGGCGTTGAACTGCCCCTGAACGAACAGCCCCTGCAGCTCACTGATGCGCTGCGGCTCGCCGCCGCTTTTGCCCACCTGCACGATGCCTAACGCGTCCGCATTGGCGGATTGCGCCGCCACCTCAGTCGAATAGCTTTCCAGCGCCAGGATGCTCATTGCAGAGGAGTACGTGGTGTAACGCTCTTCTTTCAGTGCCTTGACCATATTCTCCAGCACCTGCGGCGGAATCGACGCCACCTTCTCAGGGAAGTGACGGGTAATCAAATACAGCCGCGTCGCATCCAGCACCAGCGGATCGAAATAGTTCTGCGTCCACCAGGCGCTGTCATAGGCTTTGCTCAGTTGCTGCCAGCTCGGTTGCAACAGCGCGGCGGCTTCGTCGTCCATCTTCAACAGGCGATAGGAAGAGGCCAGATACAGCGCGCTCAGGTCGGTTTTCCAGCCCTCGCCATAGCGTTTTTGCAGCGTATCCTGCACCGCCGCCAGCGAGTTGGTGGTCACTTCGCCCTGCAGCGTCAGCAGGTAAACCGCCCAGCTGCGCAGGCGCAGCAGATACAGATCGTCGAAACCGCTGGCCGCCAGCTCGCGCAACGCGCCGTTGGCTTCATCCAGCATGCCTTCCGGCAGGGCGTAGCCCGCCGCTTTGGCTTCGAGCAGATACTGCACCACATAAGGCGTGACGAAAGGATCGGCATCCGGCGATGAACGCCAGGCGCCGATCGCCCCGCTGTCGTTCTGGCGGGCGCGCAGCACGCCAAGCAGATTGCGCAGCTGCTTGCTGACTTCCGCCTGGCTCAGGCTGCTTTTCATCTCTGGGTGGCGGCTCTGCAGCATCAGCGGAATGGAACGGCTGACGATCTGCTCGGAACAGTAATATGGGTAATCCGCCAGGTATTGCGCCAGCCCATTGGTCAGCACCAGCGGTGAATTCGACACCGCAGCCCGGCGCTGCGCGAAAGCATCGAACATCTGGCGCAGGCCATCGACGTTCTGGCTGCTGCCACTCATGCGCCCCATCACCGACTGGGTGCGGTACGGCGCCGCCGGCCGCACCGAGGTGCTGACGGTGCGGCGGCTGGCCTGGTCGCCGTAACGGGCGTCGAACACCAGCGGCGCATCGCCCAAAACGGCTTTGGCGCGCAGGCGGAAAGCGATCACGCCCTCGCGTTTTTCCGCCAGCGTCAGGCTTTGCGTCGCGTTGCCCACCACCTCCAATTGCGGCGGCGGCGTCAGCAGGACGTTGATGGCTGCCGACTGGCCGTTCAGCCCTTCGAGGTTGTTGCTGATGCCCACGCTGACGTCGAACTCATCGCCCGGCGCCACCATCGCCGGCACGTTCGGCGTCATGATGAAGCTGTCACGCACCGTGGCGGCGGTTTGCGCCTTGCCGATTTTCTCCGGCGTCACCGAAATCGCCATGACGCGGATCTTGCCGTTGAAGTAGTCCGGCACCGGGTAGACGAACTGCTTCTCGCCGCTGACTTCGGTAATGCCGGACCAGTAGGCCACCGGCTTGTCACGCTTGCGTTTGAACGGGTTGAGGTTGAGATCCAACCCTTCGCCCGCATCGCCGCCCGGCGCCGCGGTCAGCGCCATCAGCTTGCTGAACTCCGGCAGGATCAGATCCAAGATCTGCGAGCTGCTCACGTTCAGTTCGCGCTTGCTGAAGAAGAACTCCAGCGGATCCTTCAGGCGGTAACGCGCCACCTGCAGAATGCCCTCATCGACGGCGAACAGCGCCACCTGCTGCGGCGCATCGGTCTTGACCGTCATCGTCAGGTTTTCACCCGGCTTGATGACCGCCGGCGCCGTCACCTCGAGGCTGTTTTGGCGCGCCTTGGTGCTGATCTTGAACGGCATCACGCCGTAGCTCAGCGGGCTCATGAAGATCTCGCTGGAGTTGATGTCGCGCACGAACTGCACGTTGATGTAGCCGTTGCCCTCCATGCCGGCCGGCACGCGGATCGTCTGCACCGAGCTGGTGGTATCGCTGTGGAACCACTGCCAGGCGTAAACCTTGTCCTTCTCGATGGTGATCAAACCGCTGCCGGTATAGGGCGCGTTAATCGCCACCTCGATCTCCTCGCCCGGCTGGTATTCCGCCTGGTTCAGTTTCAGCTTCAGTTCAGCGTTGCGATCCAGCGAACGGCTCAGGTTGGCGTTGCCGGCCACGCTGTAGGCGACGCGGTTGAGCGTCTTGCCCTGCGCATCTTCAATCACCAGCACGAAGTCGCCCGGCTTATCAGTCGTCAGCCGCAGATCCGCGCCCTGCTCGCTCAGCGCCAGCGGCTGTTCCGACAGCTGCACTTCCTTCATCTTCGACTGGTATTTGTAAACGCCCGAATCCTGTTTGGTCAGCACCGAAATGTATTTCTGTTCGATCAGCACCTGCTTCAGATTCGGCATGGCGATCTGTTTCAGGGCCGGATCGATAGCGATCACATTCAGATGCCGCTCCGCGTCGCGATTGATGTAGCCCAGATCGCCGTCGGCCTTCACCCCAATCAGATAATCGTAAGGCGAAACCAGCGTACGGGCGGTAGCCGCCACCGAACGCCCGCCGCCGGCGACGAACGCCTCCGACAACAGCTGCAGCTGATAGGTCGCGTCGGCGTAGGATTTCAGATCGAGCGGAATATCGGCCGCGCCATGCTCATCGGTGGTGCGATCTTCCAGCTCGGTTTCGAACCCGTCGCTGTTTTGCCGGTTTTCGTAGAACGCATAATCCGGGAAGCGATCGAAGCTCGGATACATCGGCCGCAGCGTCAACCTGGTGGTCACGCGGCGATCTTGCGCCGGGGTGCCGAACAGGTTCTGCACGTCGATGCTGGCCTTCAGCTCAGACGGTTTTACCCAGCCTTGCTGGCGGTCCGGCGTCAACGCCAGCTTCACTTTCAGCTGATCCGGTTCGAACTCCTTCACATTGACCGCGGTATGGCCGAGCAGCGTGGAGGTATCGTTGTTTTTGCCGATCAGATACAGATAGACGTTCCACTCGCCGGTCGGTGAGTTTTCATCGGTGGTATAGCTCAGCTCGTTGAAACCGCTGGCGCCCAGCGTCAGCGGTACGGTGGACATCAGCTTGTCGCGCGGATCGCGAATTTCGGCACGCACCGGCACGCCGGCCAGGCCAACGCCCCAGTCGGCGGCGCGGGTGATCAGGCCAATATTGAAAGTATCCCCCGGCCGATAAACGCCGCGATCGGAGAATAGATAACTGCTGAGGGTGCGCGGATCGGTCGGCGTTTGTTCACCGGCGACGTCGAAGCGCGAGAAGTCCAGCCCGCGATCGTTATAGCTACCGGTCGGCAGGAAGGAGACATCCCCTTCCTTTTCCACCAGGAACATCACCGGCTGGCGCTCGTTGGTGTATACATCGAGCGCCGGGAAACGCACGTGGCCGTCGGCACCGGTGGTTTGGCTGAGCAGCGTCACGCCGTTTTTGGCCACTACCGACACGGTGGCGCCGCTGACCGGTGCGCCGCTTTGGATCGACTGCACAAAGACATCGCGCGTCTTATCCTGCGAGCTCTTGGCGACGATGCCCAGATCGGTCACCACCACAAAGCGCGAATCGCCGACGTCGGGCTGCTCTTCCCCTTCGCTTTCATCTTGTTCCTGATCCTGCTCGGTGCCCGCCTCTTCCGCCGCCGGTTTTCGGTTCGGCTGCCATTCGGACAGCGTCAGCAGGAATACCCCGCGATGGGAGCTGGCGTTGGTGGAGAGATAACGGGAGAGATCGATGCCCTGATAGTTCACTTCCCCCGGCCGCTCGTTGTTGAGCGCCGTTTGGTATTTGAAATGCTCGGTGAAATATTCGTCGTTGAGACGGTTGAATTCCGTGGACGAGTAGTCCCGACTTTTGAAGGAGACAATGTGCTGCAGCTGGCTCGGGATCACCCGTTTGATGTCCAGCCGCAGGCCCGCCACGTTACGCGCCGCCACGCTGATCTGCTTGTCGCCGTTAACCGACAGCAGCGAGCCCTGCGACATGAACTGCAGCGATTTCGGGAACTCCGGCACTTCGACCACCCGATAAACCTTCTTCGGCATCTTGTAACCGCCGACAGAGACCAGCTGGTTGTCTATCTCGAGCAACACAAAGCGGTGCGCCGGAGCGTCGAAACGGAAGCTGAACTGCGGTTGATAGGCCTCTTCCGCCTCGTTAAGCGTCAACGGCAGTGGCGTCGCCTGCGCCAGCACGTTTTTGCCGACGCTGTCGACCGTCCATTGATAGAAGTCTTCGGCATCGTTGGCGGCCTCGGCATCGCTCGGATCGTGCTGCGGCAGCAGCCAGGCTTTTGTGGCCCGCGCCAACTCTTTATCCTTCACCGCATCGCTGAAACCGACCACCAGCGCACGCTGCCCTTGGCCGCCGTCGGTGTCCACGACCTGAGCGCTGGCGTCACTCAGCGCCAGGCTGTAGAGGGTGGGTACCTTGACCCAGTTGCTTTTCGCCTCTGCGACCGCGTTGCCGGCCGCCGTCGATTTAACGCCCTTACCGACGGTCAGATGCACCGCGCCGCCCTGATCCAGCGCCTGAAGCGGCTCGGAATGCACCCAGGCGTTCAGTTTTTTCTCGTCATAGACCAGAGAGAAGTTCAGCTTTTTCTCGGAGGACGTGCTGCCTTCCTTCAATCCCAGCGAAATCTGTTTTTCAAAGCTGGCGACGTCGACCGGCGCGTTGAACTGCAGATTGAAAATCGCGCTGCGTTTCTGTGCATTCTGTGGATCGCGGTAATACTCGGCCTGCCCCAGACGGTAATCGAACGCGGGCACGGTGAAGGCATAGCGGGTTTTGGCGAGCTTGACCTGCGGCGCCAGCAAGGTGGCGGGCTCCAGGGCCACCTCATATTTCGCCCCCATCGGCAGCGGTTTTTTCGGCGAGAACACCAGCGTTGATTCATTGCTCCACGCCCACTGCCCTTCTGCCGTCGGTTTGAGGGTGATACCGGCGCTCACGGTTTTACCCACCACGGCGATCGGCGCGACCGAGCCGCTGAAGGTCAGGCTCACCGTTTGCGGCGCCTGCCGGGCGGCGGCGTAATCTATCGGCTCGGGGTTGGCCACCTCGGCGCTGATCTCCTGAACCACCAACGGCGCCGGCTCGATGGGCTGGGGCCGATTTTGCCACCAGTGCCAACCGTAAAACGCGCCGCCCGCGGCCCCCGCCAGCAGCAGCAGGCCCAGACCGATCGCTTTCGGGTGTTTATCCACGCCGCTTTCGAGCCGCAAAAAACCGCGCGGCAGCGCAGCCCACCAGGCCGGCGCGCGCCAGCTGAGGTTGCCGACCAGCGGTCTCAGCAACCGTCCCAACAGCGACAACGCCCCACCCAGCAGGCGACAAACGCCCTTAACCAGGGTAAAAGGCAAACGCAGGATAAACCTTAATAAATCCATTATTGCAGCACCTCATCATCCTAATGCAGCCCCCGGTCAACCGCCGCGGTTCAACCGAGCCGAAAGACACCGTCGGCTCTCCTGCCCGGCATCCGCGCGAGTACTCTACACTGCCGGGCGGCAAAAATCTGCGCGCCGCCGGTGAATTACGGCTCTTTGTTTAACATCAAATCCAGCTGTTGCAGCAGCACCAGCAGCGGCAGGCTGCTCGGCTCGCGATCTTTCAGCGCCTCTTCGAAATAAGGCGTGATAGCAAAGCGCGTCGGCAGCGGCGCTTGGGCATCCAGCAGCGCATACATGCGCGGCAGAAACACCCACTGCAGCCAGGCTTCGGCCGACATGCTGTCGATACAGAACGGTTCGGTGCTGGAAAAAGCCTCATGCTCAGGCGGCGCGGCCTGCCACAGCGCCAGATCGCGCATGGATTGTTCAATCGCCTGCAAACTGCGGCGCACCTGGTTATGTATACTCATCTGCATTCCCGATCTCTTTTCATTATGGTATTCAGCTCGCTGGCTGAAAGGCGGCAAAGCATAGCATTTTTATAGCCCAAATTTGGCGCGCCCGAGACCGGCTGCCGTTTTTATCTGGTGGCGATCGCCGCCGCGCGGCACAATAGGCCCACCGAATTCACCACACAGATAAAGATTCATGTCCGTAATAACAGAGAAAAAAAACCACGCGACGCCCGGTAAAGCCATGCTGGCTTCGGTCACCGGGTATGCCATGGACGGGTTTGACCTGCTGATCCTCGGCTTTATGCTGCCGGCTATCAGCATCGAATTAGGATTAACCTCATCGGCCGCCGGTTCGCTGGTCACCTGGACGCTGATCGGCGCGGTGCTGGGCGGCGTGATCTTCGGCCACCTCAGCGATCGTTTCGGCCGAATCCGGGTGCTGACCATCACCATTCTGATGTTTTCCCTGTTCACCGGCCTGTGCGCCGTGGCGCAAGGGTATTGGGATCTGCTGGCCTATCGCACCCTGGCAGGCATCGGGCTGGGCGGCGAATTCGGCATCGGCATGGCGCTGATCGCCGAAGCCTGGCCGGCGGAGAAACGCAACCGCGCTTCGGCTTACGTCGGCATGGGCTGGCAATTGGGCGTGCTGGCAGCCGCCTTCCTGACGCCGCTGCTGCTGGAACACATCGGCTGGCGCGGTATGTTCCTGGTCGGTCTGCTGCCGGCGCTGGCGTCATTCCTGATCCGCCGCACGCTGGGCGAGCCGGAGGCGTTCGTGCGGCAGAAAGACGCCGGGCGGCCGCTCTCCTTCCTGCAGCGTTTGCGCCTGCTGTTTAAGGATCGCGCTACCAGCAAGGCCAGCATCGGCATCTTCATTCTCTGTTCGGTGCAAAACTTCGGTTACTACGGGCTGATGATCTGGATGCCGACTTACCTGGCGAAAAACTTCGGCTTCTCACTCACCAAGTCCGGCCTGTGGACGGCGGTGACGGTGGTCGGCATGACGTTCGGTATCTGGCTGTTTGGCGTGCTGGCCGATCGCTTCGCCCGCTGGAAGATTTTCGTGTTGTATCAGGTAGGCGCGGTAGTGATGGTGATCGGTTACGCCCAGTTGAGCGATCCGATGCTGATGCTGTTCGCCGGCGCCGTGATGGGCATGTTCGTCAACGGCATGATCGGCGGCTACGGCGCATTGATTTCCGATACCTACCCGGTACAGGCGCGCGCTACCGCGCAAAACATCCTGTTCAATCTGGGGCGCGGCGTCGGCGGCCTGGGGCCATTGGTGATCGGTGCGCTGGTGACGCAGGTGTCATTTACCGCCGCCATCAGCCTGCTGGCGGCGATTTACCTGCTGGATATCTACGCCACGCTGTTCCTGCTGCCGAAAAAACAGGGCGCAGGCGATACGCTGGGCGCGATTGGTTAACGCTGGCGATGGATTAAGCAGAGGAGCACGCACGGCGGGAGAGAACAAAAAGTTGGGGGCACTGCGTTAACAGTGCCCCCGGTTCGTTTTATAGCTATCCCGCTACACAGTGTGCTCCCTGCTCAATCCTTGAAAACTTTTCCTGCGGCCATCCTGACCAAGTGATCCTTGCATCATCCTGCAGCATCGTCCTGACGCGGTTCCTCAGCCTTCCTGACCCGCCGACAGTCCTGTGCCGGCTCTCAATCTCCGTCCTGGAGGTGTCCCTGGTTTCTATCCTGAAACATCCTGGGCATCTCCTGACGCCATCCTTCGCTCTGCCTGAGCGCATCCCTTTCTTCTTCCTGAAGCTGCATCATCCTGATGCTTTCCTGCTCCGCCGGTTCCGTTCCGGTAAAGATAAGATCGCTTAAATTCCCCGGAATCACAAGGGTTTGGGAGGTGTCTCACACTAAATTAAGACTAAGAGTTATCCTAAAGAAATTCTAACCAATTGATCTGGATAACAATAATCTCATAGGCTAGATAAAGGTGGGAAAAATTAAGAGCGATATCTCACAGCCCGTGTGAGAGATCTCTCACACGGGCGACGGCGAATCCGCCGCGCTTCAGTCCAGCATAGGGCGCAGCGCATCGAGGAAATTCCCGAGCGTCGCCGCCAACAAGGTGCGCTTATCGCTGCCGAATTGCTCCAGCACCACGTTGCCGCTGACGTTGCACAGCGACACCATCGTCATCTCGGATTCGGTGGTCGCCAGGAAGAGAGTCGGTGACAGTTTGAGGCGCTTTTGCGTCACCAGATGGCCGATCAGGTTCTCCTGCAGGCGGATAAAATCCTCTTCACTCCAGACCTGCAGCAGGCTCAGGCAATGTTCCCCAAATTGCGCGCTCATGTCACCCGCGTATTGCTGCGTGTAGAAACGGTGCGCGTCCGGCTGCAAACGCAGCTCCAGCGCGGCCTCTACCTTCTCCAGCGTCGCCGCAGGTTCAAAAGGCTGCGGCAACCACAGCACGTCATCCTCGCGATTCTCCACGATGCAGGGCGACGGCACGCCGTACAGCGCCTCGCTGGCCGGCGCGTGGCCGCGCTCTTGCTGCCACAACTCGACATAGCGTTGAGTGAATTCACGCAGAGCGTGCGATACATCATGGTCCATATTCTTTCTCGCATACGTTAAACTGACGGCCATTGTACCTATCTCTGACCGAGGTGACAGCAGATGTCCTCATATCAAGACCACCAGGCCCTGTCAGGGCTGACGCTGGGCAAACCCACCGCCTACCGCGATCGCTACGACGCCACGCTGCTGCAGGCGGTGCCGCGCAGCATGAACCGCGAGCCGCTGGGGCTGTATCCCGACAACCTGCCCTTCCACGGCGCGGACATCTGGACGCTGTACGAACTCTCCTGGCTGAACGCCAACGGGCTGCCGCAGGTGGCGGTCGGCGAGATCAGCCTCAATGCCGACAGTCTGAACCTGATCGAATCGAAAAGCTTCAAGCTGTATCTCAACAGCTTCAACCAAACGCCGTTCGCCGATTGGGAAACGGTGCGCAGCACCCTGCAGCGCAATCTGTCCGCCTGCGCCCAGGGCGAAGTCAGCGTCACCCTGTTCAGCGTCGAGCAGTTGGAAGGCTTGCCGATCGCCCGTCTGGCCGGCGACTGCATCGACCAGCAGGATATCCGCATCGACAATTATGAGTTCAACGCCGACTACCTGTTAAACGCCGCCGGTGAAGAGGTAGTGGAAGAGCAATTGGTCAGCCACCTGCTGAAGTCCAACTGCCTGATCACCCATCAACCGGACTGGGGCTCGGTGCAGATAAGCTATCGCGGCGCCAAGATCGATCGCGAAGCGCTCCTGCGCTACCTGGTCTCCTTCCGCCACCACAACGAATTCCACGAACAGTGCGTCGAGCGCATCTTCAATGATTTGATGCGCTACTGCCGGCCGCAGAGCCTGACGGTTTACGCTCGCTACACCCGTCGCGGCGGGCTGGACATCAACCCGTGGCGCAGCAACGTCGCGTTCACTCCCGAGCACGGCCGCCTGGCGCGCCAATAAGTGCGAAACATTGCTCAACAACTGAGCTAACGAGCGGTTTGTGTTGGTAAAAGCGCAGGGACGGCGGTAAGGTTAAAACGAGGCTGCAGCCGGGCAGAACGCCCGTTGCACCGCAGCACGCCAACCATAACGAGATGCTGTTTTGCTGCGTATGGATTACTACCGCCCCGCACCGGGTGCAAAGGAGTTACCTTGATTACACACATCAGCCCGCTTGGCTCTATGGATTTATTGTCGCAGCTGGAAGTAGACATGCTGAAACGCACTGCCAGCAGCGACCTGTACCGCCTGTTCCGCAACTGTTCGCTGGCCGTGTTGAACTCCGGCAGCCAAACCGACAACAGCAAACAGCTGCTGTCGCGCTATGAAACCTTCGATATCAACGTGCTGCGCCGCGAGCGTGGCGTGAAACTGGAGCTGGTCAACCCGCCGGAAGAGGCGTTCGTCGACGGCCGCATCATCCGTTCATTGCAGGCCAACCTGTTCGCCGTGTTGCGCGACATCCTGTTCGTGCACGGCCAAATCGCCAGCGCCGGCCGTTTCCAGCATCTGAACCTGGAAAACTCGGCCCACATCACCAACCTGGTGTTCTCGATCCTGCGCAATGCACGCACGCTGCATCTGGATGAAGATCCCAACATGGTGGTGTGCTGGGGCGGCCACTCGATCAACGAGAACGAATACCTGTACGCGCGCAAGGTCGGCAGCCAGCTGGGCCTGCGCGAGCTGAACATCTGCACCGGCTGCGGGCCGGGCGCCATGGAAGCGCCGATGAAAGGCGCGGCGGTCGGTCACGCGCAGCAGCGTTACCGCAACAGCCGCTTCATCGGCATGACCGAACCGTCGATCATCGCCGCCGAGCCGCCTAACCCGCTGGTGAACGAGCTGGTGATCATGCCGGACATCGAAAAACGCCTGGAAGCCTTCGTGCGCATCGCGCACGGCATCATCATCTTCCCGGGCGGCGTCGGCACCGCCGAAGAGCTGCTGTACCTGCTGGGTATCCTGATGAACCCGGAGAACAGCGAGCAGGTGCTGCCGCTGATCCTGACCGGGCCAAAAGAGAGCGCCGATTACTTCCGCGTGCTGGACGAGTTCATCATGAACACGCTGGGCGACGCCGCGCGCCGTCACTACACTATCATCATCGACGATCCGGCGGAAGTGGCACGGCAGATGAAAAAAGCCATGCCGCTGGTGAAGGAAAACCGCCGCAACACCGGCGACGCCTACAGCTTCAACTGGTCGATCCGCATCGCGCCGGATCTGCAGCTGCCGTTCGAGCCGACCCACGAGAACATGGCGAACCTCAATCTGTATCCGAACCAGCCGCCGGAGCAATTGGCCGCCGCGCTGCGCCGCGCCTTCTCCGGCATCGTGGCCGGCAACGTGAAGGAAAACGGCATCCACGCCATTGAGCAGTTCGGCCCGTACAAGCTGCACGGCGAACCGCAGATGATGAAGCAGATGGACAGCCTGCTGCAGGGCTTTGTCGCTCAGCACCGCATGAAGCTGCCGGGCAGCGCCTATGTGCCCTGCTACGAAATCGTCGCCTGACCCTCAATCCCGGGCGGCGTAACGGCCGCCCTGTTTTTTCTGACCTTGCCGCCCATGATGATACACCTACTGATTGTCGACGCCCTGAACCTCATCCGCCGCATTCACGCCGTACAGGGCTCCCCTTGCGTCAACGCCTGTCGCCACGCGCTGCAGCAGTTGCTTCAGCACAGCCGCCCGACCCACGCGGTGGCGGTATTTGACGAGGACGACCGCAGCGAAAGCTGGCGCCACCAAATTCTGCCGGACTACAAGGCCGGGCGCTCGCCGATGCCGGAAAACCTGCAACAGGAGATGCCGCAGCTGCGTGAAGCCTTCGCCGAACTGGGCGTCGCCAGCTGGCATTCACCCGGCAACGAGGCAGACGATCTGGCGGCCACGCTGGCGGCGAAGGTCGCCGGCGGCGGCCACCAGGTGACCATCGTCTCCACCGACAAAGGCTATTGCCAGCTGCTGGCGCCGAACGTACAGATCCGCGATTACTTCCAGAAACGCTGGTTGGATATGCCTTTCGTGCAGCAGGAATTCGGCGTGCAGCCGCAGCAGTTACCGGACTACTGGGGGTTAGCGGGGATCGGCAGCAGCAAGATCCCCGGCGTGGCCGGCATCGGGCCGAAAACCGCCGTGCTGCTGTTGCAGCAGTCGGGCAGTCTGGACGGGATCTATCAGCACCTGGAGCAGGTGCCGGAGAAATGGCGCGGCAAGCTGGAGCAGCACCGCGAGCTGGCCTACGTCAGCAAACACGTCGCCACGCTGCGCACCGATCTGTCGCTGGACGGCAACCTGCAGCAGCTGCGACTGCCGATACAATAAGGGCGCTGCAAGCAGCGCCCTTCATCAGGTTTAACGCGATTAATCGCGCTCGTCGCGGCGACCCGGCACCGCCGACCACATGCGGCGCACGTGTACGGTGATCTCTTCGCGGTCGTGATACAGCTGTTTGGCGTGCACTTCGACGCTGATGCCGGCAGCGCCCAGCGCTTCGCGGATGCTCATCAGGTTTTGCGACACTTCCTCATAGCGCTTTTTCATCGGCAGCTTGAGGTTAAAGATCGCTTCGCGGCACCAACCTTTCACCAGCCACTGAATCATCAGGCTGGTCACTTTCGCCGGTTTCTCCACCATGTCGCACACCAGCCAGTAGATTTTGCTGCTGTTCGGCTCGAACTTGAAGCCGTCGGCGCGGTGGTGCGTCACCTGGCCGGTTTCCATCAGGCTCGGCGCCATCGGGCCGTTATCCACCGAATGCACCATCATGCTGCGTTTCACCAGCTGATAGGTCCAGCCGCCCGGGCAGGCGCCCAGATCGACCGCGTGCATGCCGCTGGCCAGGCGTTCGTCCCACTCGTCGGCGGGGATGAACACGTGGAACGCTTCTTCCAGCTTCAGCGTCGAACGGCTCGGCGCATCGGCTGGGAAGCGCAGACGCGGAATGCCCATGTAGAACGGCGAGTTGTTGTTGCTGTAGGAGTAACCGACGTAGCAGCAGCCCGGCGCGATGAAGAACACGTGCACCACCGGGCGAGTCGGGTTCTCGCGCGCCATCAGCACCTTCTGCTCGCGCATCGCGGCGCGCAGCGGCACCGTCAATTTGCGGCAGAATTTCATCAGCTCTTTGCTTTCGTTGGTGTCCGGCACTTCCACCCGCAGCTCGCCGCCGCGATCAACCACGCCGATCAGCATGCCAACGATCGGCGATACCCGATCCTCCGGTGGCAGATCGCGCAGCAGCTCACCTACCACGATCATCTGGCGGGCGAAAATCAGTTCGCGGAACGGAATCTCCCGCGCCAGGCGATCGGCATCGTCCGGCTGATAGCATTCGAACAGCACGTAACCGCTGTGCTCTTTTACTCGTGCAAAGCCGTAAATCTCCAGCTGGGCGGCTTTGTCGGTGATCTCTGCCGCACACTCTTTTTCAAAGCCTGGGCGGCAGTACAACGCAATCTTATTCATGGCGCTCGGCCTTTTTCCTCAGACGCAAAGCGCCAATCAACATCAATATCCAGCCGATCAGGAAGCACACGCCGCCAACCGGCGTGATATATACCCAGACCTTCAGGTGCGACAGCGCCAGGCAATAGAGGCTGCCGCTGAACAACACGGTGCCGAACGCCAACAGCGCTCCGCTCCAGTAAAACCACAGGCTCACGCGGCGCTGCATCGCGACCGCCAGCGCCAGGATGGCCAGGGTGTGGAACCCCTGATACTCCAGCCCGGTACGGATCCAGGCCATTTCATTGGCGCCGAGCGTACCGCTTAACACATGCGCGCCGAATGCGCCCAACGCGACAAACACAAAGCCGCTGATAGCGGCGAAAACCAGCATGGAACGGCTGCTCATCGTGATCTATCCCATTAAAAATTACCGGCCGCGGCAAGGCGGCGGCCGGCCTTATTGTTCGTAGCGGAAGCGGAACTTCTCTTGTTCGCTGGCGGCGCGCGCCAGGATCCACTGCCGGAAGGCGGCTATTTTACCCAGTTCTGCCTGGCTGTCATGACATACCAGATAAAAAGCGTTTTTACTGACCAGCACATCGTTGAACGGGCACACCAGGCGACCGGCTTCAATCTCGGTTTGCGCCATCACGTTGTTCACCAGCGCCACGCCCTGACCGTGCACTGCCGCCTGCACCACCATGGCGCTGTGGCTGAAGATCGGCCCCTGCTGCACGTTGATGTGCTGCAACCCCAGCTGGCGCGTATAGGCCAGCCAGTCGCGGCGTGAAACGTCATGCAGCAACGTATGATAAGCCAGATCCTCTGCGGTTTTCAGCGGATGATCGCCGGTCAGCAGGCTCGGCGAACACACCGGCAGCAAATATTCCGCATACAGGCGCTCGGCGCGCAGTCCCGGCCAGTTGCCGCGGCCGTAGAAAATCGCCACGTCGACGTCGTCCGCCAGCTTGTCCTCTTCGCGGTCCACCGCCTGGATGCGCACGTCGATGCCCGGATAAGCTGAGTTAAAGCCGGACAGCCGTGGCACCAGCCACTGAATGGCGAAGCTCGGCGGCAGACTGACGGTCAATGCCCCCTTGGCGCTACGCGCCTGCAGCTTGCGCGTCGCCTCGTTGATCGAAGAGAAAATCTCCTTGATATCGAGGTAGTAACTTTGGCCCTCTTCGGTCAGCAGCAGCGAGCGATTGCGCCGGCGAAACAGCTTCAGTCCGAGAAAGTCCTCCAGCGACTTGATCTGGTGGCTCACCGCGGCCTGGGTCACGAACAACTCTTCCGCCGCCTTGGTGAAACTCAGGTGGCGAGCGGCCGCATCGAACACGCGCAGCGCATTGAGGGGAGGTAAGCGTTTAGACATTAAATTAGCTACTTTTGTGTAACATTAATCCGAATGATTCGGCGCCGAAAATCGGGCGGCTTTGTGTGGCAAGCCATCGGTAAACGCTAACGGCGTATTGCCATTAGTTTTTTTAATCCGAGCCATTATAATTTGTCCGTTGAGGATGCGCCAGCAAATACCTATAGTGGCGGCACTTCCCGGGCCGGAACGAAAAGGGAGTGGGTGTCGAGGACGCCGATGAACTTTTGGCTTGTGGTTGTGATGTTGTGTTTGCAAATTGTCCGGCGATTCCGGACATGGTAGCTAGGCTACTGTTTTTTCACTTCCTGTACATTTACCCTGTCTGTCCATAGTGATTTTATGCAGCACCGCAAAACTTGCGGTGCTTTTTTTTGCCTGACGGTTACTGGTTGCTTTCAACCATCTCTTTCACATCGGCGCGGTTGATCTGCTGCTCGACGCCGTTAGCGTCTTTATAGCTGATCATGCCGGTATCGTTGTCCACTTTTGGCTTGCCGTCAGCGACAATGGTGCGTCCGTCATTGGTATGCATCACGTAGTTGCTGGAACAGGCGGCCAGGGTGAACGTAAGCATCAGGGCAGAGAGAACTGCGGCTGTTTTCTTCATTGAGGACTCCTTTTTAGTTTTAAATGCTGATAAATACCTTTTATGTGTATAGATGCGATTAATAAGCGCACATTTAATAGCATAACAAACTTTTCCAATTTTGCCAGGCGATAAGTCCTAATAGGCAGGATCGCTTGTCTCCGGCGGCAAAATAGGACAGGATCACCCATCGACTCAAGCCAGTGACAATCAGGGTATGACGCCTTTTAACCCCAGCCTTTTTCGCCAACAGTTTCCCGCGCTCGCGCAGGATGGTATCTATCTGGACAGCGCCGCCACCGCGTTGAAACCGCAGGCGGTCATCGACGCCACGCAGCAATTTTATCGCGATGACGCCGCCACCGTGCACCGCAGCCAGCATCGGGCGGCGCAGGATCTGACTGCCCGCTTCGAGCAGGCACGCGGCCAGGTGGCGAAATTGATCAATGCGCCGTCGGCCGACGACATCGTCTGGACGCGCGGCACCACCGAGGCGATCAACCTGGTGGCGCAGAGCTACCTGCGCCCGCGTCTGCTGCCGGGCGATGAAATCCTGGTGAGCGAAGCGGAACACCACGCTAACCTGATCCCCTGGCTGATGGTGGCGGAACAAACCGGCGCCCGGGTGGTGAAACTGCCCATCGGTGCCGATCGGTTGCCGGATTTGACGCAGCTGCCCGCCCTGCTCAACGACAAAACCCGCCTGTTGGCGCTGGGGCAAATGTCCAACGTCACCGGCGGCTGCCCGGATCTGGCACCGGCAATCGCCATGGCGCATGCCGCCGGCGCGTACGTGATGATTGACGGCGCTCAGGGCGTGGTTCACGGCCCGGCCGACGTACAGCGGCTCGACATCGATTTTTACGCCTTCTCCGGCCACAAGCTGTATGGCCCGACCGGCATCGGCGCGCTGTACGGCAAAGCCGAGCTGCTGGCGCAGATGGCACCCTGGCAAGGCGGCGGCAAGATGCTGACCCAGGCGTCGTTCGACGGTTTTACCCCACAAAAGCCACCGCACTGTTTCGAAGCCGGCACGCCAAACATCGCCGGCGTGCTGGGGTTGGCCGCAGCGCTCACCTGGCTCAGCGAACAGGACATGGCGGCGGCGGAGCGCTACAGCCGCGAGCTGGCTGACCGGGCGGAACAGCAGTTGGCGCAGCTGCCGGGCTTTCGCAGCTTCCGCAGTTCCGGTTCCAGCCTGCTGGCGTTCGATATCGCCGGCGTACACCACAGCGACATCGTCACGCTGCTGGCGGAGCAAGGCATTGCGCTGCGCGCCGGCCAGCACTGCGCGCAGCCGCTGATGGCGGCATTAGGCGTCAGCGGCACGCTGCGCGCGTCGTTCGCCCCCTACAATACACAACAGGATGTCGATACGCTGGTCAGCGCGTTGACTCACGCCCTCGATCTGCTGGCCGACTGACGTGATTTCCGGAGACACTATGCTCGCCCCCCATCCTTTTGGCCGAGAGATCACCGCCGAAGCCTTGATCGCTACCTTCAGCGCGCTGAAACAGTGGGAAGACCGCTACCGCCAGCTGATCATGCTCGCGAAACGGCTACCGCCGCTGCCGGAGGCCTTGCGCAGTGAAGAAATGGCGTTGAGCGGGTGTGAAAACCGTGTCTGGTTAGGGCACCAATTGCTGGAAGACGGCACGCTGCACTTCTATGGCGACAGCGAGGGCCGCATCGTGCGCGGCCTGCTGGCGGTGCTGCTGACCGAAGTGGAAGGAAAAACGCCGCAGCAGATCGCCGCATTGGATCCGCTGGCGCTGTTCGACCGTCTGGCATTGCGCGCGCAGCTGAGCGCCACCCGCGCCAGCGGCCTGGCGGCCTTGGGCTCCGCCGTCAAGGCGATCGCCGCCCGTTACGCCTGACGCGCCGCCTTCGCCACCATCTTTTTCAGCGCGTGCGATACGGCGACGAAACCGAAGGTGGCGGTAACCATGGTCGCCGCACCGAACCCCGCGCTGCAATCCATTCTTTTTGGCCCTTCCGCCGTGCTGCGCGAAGCGCACACCGAACCGTCCGGCTGCGGGTAAACCAGCGGTTCGCTGGAGAAGACGCAGTCGATGCCCAGCTTACCCTTACCGTTTTTCACCACGTTGAAATCGTGCTTCAACCGCTCGCGCAGCTTGGCGGCCAGCGGATCCTGGATGGTTTTGGCCAGATCGGCCACTTCGATTTTGGTCGGGTCGACCTGACCGCCGGCGCCGCCGGTGGTCACCACCGGGATCTTGAAGCGGCGGCAGTATGACAGCAACGCCGCCTTCGGCCGCACGCTGTCGATCGCGTCGATGACGTAGCTGAAGTTATGGTCCAGCAGCTCGGCGACGTTGTCCGGGGTGATGAAATCGTCGATGCAGGTCACCCGGCATTCCGGGTTGATCGCCAGGATACGCTCCGCCATCACCTCGGTTTTCGATTGCCCGACATGCTGGCGCAACGCGTGGATCTGGCGGTTGGTATTGGTAACGCAGACATCATCCATGTCGATCAGGGTGATGGCGCCGATGCCGGTGCGCGCCAGCGCCTCAGCCGCCCAGGAACCCACGCCGCCGATACCGATCACGCAGACGTGCGCCTGCGCGAACACCGCCAGCGCCTGCTGGCCGTACAATCGCGCCGTGCCGCCGAAACGCTGCAGATAGGCTTCCGAATAAGCTGTGCTCATAACGCTTTAATTACCTTCGTAATGCAAATGATAAGGGCCGGAAAATCCGGCCCTTGCGGGTCAATCTTTTCACGTCGTATGCGTTTACCGAGTGGCCAGCAACGAACCGCCGCCGTTTGACTGATTGGCGCTGAACAACTGACCGCCACCGTTGTTCTTCAGCACCCAGACGCGGCCATAGTGGTTGTAGTATCCCGCCGAGTGGCCGGCATCCGGCCCGATGCCCTGATACATGTCAAAATGCTGGCCCTTGATGGCCCCGCCCACGTCGAGTGCGACCATCAGACGCATCTCGTATTTTCCCGTGAATTTACCCTTGTTGTCCAGCAGCGGCACTTCGGCCAGCAGCGTAGTGCCCGCCGGGATCAGCGAACGGTCGGAGGCCACCGAGGCTTTGGCGATCAGCGGCACCGCACTGGCGCCCTTCACCGGCGCAAAAGCTTCCGGACGGAAAAACACGAACGACGGGTTCTGCTCCAGCAGCTCACGCACCTCTGCGGCGCTGTGGGTATCCGCCCACTGACGGATCGCCTGCATCGACATGTCCGCCTTGGCCACTTCACCGCGATCGATCAGCACCTTGCCGATGCTGCGATAGGCGTGGCCGTTCTTACCGCCGTAGCCGAAGAACACCAGCGGCTGGCCGTTGCCGTAGTCGACATAGCCACTGCCCTGGACTTCCATCATGAAGTTGTCCATCAGCGAGTTGGTGTAAGCGATGATATAGCGATCGTCAAGCGCGCCAGAATAGATGCCCGCGCGATCCGGCAAGCGGCCTCTGCCCTTCGGCGGCATGCGGTACAGCGGATAGCGGAACTCGCCCTGTTGGGTATAGCGCGCCTGCACCACCGGCGTATAGTAGCCGGTAAACTGCACGTTGCCGTAATTGTCGACACCTTCCATCTGGTAAGCGCTGAGGCCGTACTGGCTCAGCATGCGCGTGTCGGCGCCGGACGCCATCCAGCTTTGCACCGCCTGATAGGTGCTGTTGTTGCGGTTAAACAGCGAAGGCGACGCGTACTTGATCTCCATCAGCTGATCCGAATAATCCTTGGCGTTGACCGGCGAACCTTTGGCGTTGGGCTGATTGACCAGCTCCAGCGATTGATCCAGACGGCCGTCTTTATATTGCTGACCCCGATCGGTCGGCTTGGACGAACAGCCCGCCAACACCGCCACCAACAACCCGCCCAGCAGGTATTTGCCCCAACGTCCTTTCATCGCGCACACTCTCAAACTGATATGATCTACCGGCTGAACGATAACAAACGCTCATTGATAAAGGAATCGCTGCAAATAAAAAAAGCCGCACGGAGGATGGTGATGAAAAAGAAGGCAAATTGCGGGCAAATCCAGCAGAAAAACGGGTTTAGGCCAATAAAATGCAAAAAGGGTTTGCAACAAAACGCACGGAGAGTATAGTGCGCATCCATCGGACGCGGGGTGGAGCAGCCTGGTAGCTCGTCGGGCTCATAACCCGAAGGTCGTCGGTTCAAATCCGGCCCCCGCAACCAACCGATGCCGCATTGGCGGTATTTGCGTTTGGCTTCGATAACAAAGTATTATACGGACGCGGGGTGGAGCAGCCTGGTAGCTCGTCGGGCTCATAACCCGAAGGTCGTCGGTTCAAATCCGGCCCCCGCAACCAACCGAATGTCGTACCAGCGGCATAACATGAACGGTGGTTTCGTAGTAATACAGCATCAAGACGGACGCGGGGTGGAGCAGCCTGGTAGCTCGTCGGGCTCATAACCCGAAGGTCGTCGGTTCAAATCCGGCCTCCGCAACCAACTCTTGATGACAACAGATAAGCACCCTTCCGGGTGTTTTTTTGTATCTGCAATCCGCAAAAATAGCCGGACTCTCGCCCGGCCCTGCTTTTATCGGCTCGCCAGCGCGCCGCCGTTGGCGAAATAAGCCTTGATCCCCGCCAGAATCGACTCCGCCACCTGCTGCTGGAAATGGCTGGTGCGCAGCTTGCGCTCCTCTTCGATGTTGCTGATAAATGCCGTCTCTACCAGGATCGACGGGATATCCGGCGCCTTCAACACCGCAAAACCGGCCTGATCGACGCGATTCTTGTGCAACCGGTTGATTTTCCCCATCCGATTCAACACTTCCTTGCCGAACTTCAGGCTGTCGTTGATGGTCGCGGTCTGGATCAGATCGAACATGGTATGGTCGAGATAGCGGTCGCCGCTCTTGCTGACGCCGCCGATTTGGTCCGACGCGTTCTGCGTCTGCGCCAGGAACTTGGCCGCCGAGCTGGTGGCGCCTTTAGTGGACAACGCGAACACCGATGAACCGCGCGCGGCACGGCTGGTAAAGGCGTCGGCGTGAATCGAAACGAACAGATCGGCGCGCTGCTTGCGGGCCTTGGCGACACGCACCTTGAGCGGGATAAACACATCTTCGTTGCGCGTCATGAACACCTTCATGTTCGGCTCGCGCTTGATCATAGCGCTCAGCTTGCGGGCAATCTGCAGCACGATGTCTTTCTCGCGCGTCTTGTACTTGCCGATCGCGCCGGGATCTTCGCCGCCGTGGCCAGGATCCAGCATGATGACGATCGGCCGATCGCGCCCCGCTTTGCCGGCCTGCGGCGCTTCCGGTGGCAGCGTGCGCTCCAGATCGCCCTTGTTGTAATCTTCCAGTAACGCCAGTAGCGGATCATACTCCTCACCGCCGCTGCCGCCCTTGGTCGGGTAGAGATCCATCACCAGACGGTTGCGATACTCCGGCACCGGCGCCAGCGTGAAAATATGCGGGCTGACGCTCTGCTTGAGCTCCAGCACCAGCCGCACGGTATTCTGATCGAACTGGCCGACGCGCGCCTGCTTGAGATACGGATCGTCGGCACGCACCTGCCCGGCAATGCCTTTCAGCACGCTGTTGAGGTGTACGCCTTCGATATCCACCACCACGCGATCGGGATTGGTCAGGGCAAACTGCTTGTATTTCAGCTCGACGTTGGATTCCAGCGTGACGCGGGTATAAGTGGAGGATGGCCAGACGCGCACGGCAATCACGTGCGACGACGCGGCGAAGCCCGTACGACTCACACTCAGCAACCAGCTGGCGGCAACGCCCTGTAATAAACGACGGCGGCCCAGATTGTGATTAGCGTTTGGCATGCGGCTCCGGCAGTAATAGCTGTTTACAACAGATTAAAAAAACACCAATAAAATGGGGGTGCCGAAAAACTTTAACCAATCATGCCAGCCCTGTCATCAGAAAATCTTTTTATGGTTTTTCAATTTATTAACGATTTAGCACCCTTAGCTCGCTCTTCATGACGATTTCCCACTTGCCATTAGCGCCATAAAAGAATAAAAATACAAAAATATCGTATAAATATTCACAAGAGGTTTGCCCGTGAAGGAACGTAGTACAGAGCTGGTGCAAGGATTCCGTCACTCAGTCCCTTATATCAATGCCCACCGTGGCAAGACGTTTGTCATCATGCTCGGCGGGGAAGCCATCGAACACGAGAATTTCTCCAACATCGTCAACGATATCGGGCTGTTGCATAGTCTGGGCATCCGCCTGGTAGTGGTTTACGGCGCACGGCCGCAGATCGACGCCAACCTGGCGCAGCATAACTCTGAGCCGATCTACCACAAGCACACGCGCGTAACCGACGCCCATACGCTCGAACTGGTCAAGCAGGCCGCCGGTTTGTTGCAGCTGGACATCACCGCCCGCCTGTCGATGAGCCTCAACAACACGCCGCTGCAGGGCGCGCACATTAACGTGGTCAGCGGCAATTTCATCATCGCTCAGCCGCTGGGTATCGATGACGGCATCGACTATTGCCACAGCGGCCGCATTCGCCGCATCGATGAAGAAGCGATCCATCGCCAACTCGACAGCAACGCCATCGTGCTGATCGGTCCGGTCGCGGTCTCAGTCACCGGCGAGAGTTTCAACCTGACTTCGGAAGAAGTGGCCACCCAGTTGGCGATCAAACTGAAAGCGGAAAAAATGATCGGTTTCTGCTCCTCACAGGGCGTGACCGATGCAGAAGGCAATATCCTTTCCGAACTGTTCCCCAACGACGCGCAAAAGCGCCTTGAAGAACTGGAGGAAGGCGGCGATTACCATTCCGGCACCGTGCGCTTCCTGCGCGGCGCGGTGAAAGGCTGCCGCAGCGGCGTGCGCCGCAGCCACTTGATCAGCTATCAGGAGGATGGCGCGCTGGTGCAAGAGCTGTTCTCGCGCGACGGCATCGGCACCCAAATCGTGATGGAAAGCGCCGAGCAGGTGCGCCGGGCGACGATCAACGACATCGGCGGCATCCTGGAACTGATCCGGCCGCTCGAACAACAGGGTATTCTGGTGCGCCGTTCGCGTGAACAGCTGGAGATGGAGATCGACAAGTTCACCATTATCGAACGCGACAACCTGACCATCGCCTGTGCGGCGCTGTACCCGTTCCTGGAGGAAAAAATCGGTGAGATGGCCTGTGTCGCGGTACATCCCGATTACCGCAGTTCTTCGCGCGGCGAGATGCTGCTGCAGCGGGTAGAAAACCAGGCGCGGCAGATGGGGCTGAAGAAGCTGTTCGTGCTGACCACCCGTAGCATCCACTGGTTCCAGGAACGTGGCTTTACCCCGGCGGAGGTCGACGTGCTGCCGATGCAGAAACAGGCGTTGTACAACTACCAGCGCCGCTCCAAAATTCTGCTGGCGGATCTGTAATCACAGTGGGCGCGGCCGTTGCCGCGCCCGTTCATCGCTTATTCCGTTGCCTGCAACCGTTCAGCCAATCCGCTGCGGCGCTGGGTCGGCGTGCGAATAGCCCGCAGCAGTACCGTCTCCGTAGCGTACAGTGAGAGCTGCTTACGCGCACGAGTGATCGCGGTATAGACCAGCTCACGCGTCAGCACCGGCAGGAAATGGTTCGGCAACACTAGAACCGTATGGTCAAACTCCGATCCCTGTGATTTGTGCACCGTCATGGCATAAGCGGTTTCATGCGCCGGCAAACGGCTTGGCTGTACCGACTTGATGCTGCCGTCGGGCAGTTGGAAATGCACGCGCAGATCGCCGTGCTCATCCGGCAATGTAATGCCGATATCCCCATTGAACAGCCCCAGTGCGCTGTCGTTGCGGCCGATCATCACCGGCCGCCCCCGGTACCAGCGGCCGAGCACGCCCGGTTTGCGGTCGATCAGGCCCGCACGCTGCAGCCCGAGCTCAATGCGCTCGTTCAGGCCGGCGACGCCGAACGGCCCTTCACGCAGCGCACACAGCACCTGGAAACGGCCAAAAGCCGCCAGCACCGTCGCCGCGTCCGCCCCTTCGGCCGTCAGCCGCAGATAGTCGCGGTAGCCCGCCACGCAGGCATCCAACAGCGCCTGATACTCTTCGCTCGTCGCCAGCGCATAGCCCGCGACATCGCCGAAACTGCCGTTTAGTGCCGCCAGTGCGCGATCCCCCGCGCCGGCGTTGACCGCCAACGCCAGCTGGCCGATGCCGGAACGGGCATCGAAACGGTAGCTCTTGCGCAGCAGACACAGGCTATCGCGCACCGCCGCTTCCGCGTCGGCCTGCCGCCCTTCGATCGAACAGCCGGTCAGGCGGCTCAGCTCTGCGGCACGCGCATCGCTGTATCCCTGCTCGGCAAAACGGCAAATATCCCCCAGCACCGCGCCGGCCTCTACCGAAGCCAGCTGATCGCGGTCGCCAAGGAAAATAACCCGAGCCCGATCGGGCAACGCGGCAATCAGGCGCGCCATCATCGGCAGATCGACCATCGAGGCCTCATCCACCACCAGCACATCCAAATGCAGCCGGTTGCCGCGGTGATAGCGCATGCGCTGACTGTTCGGTTGCGCCCCCAACAGACGGTGCAACGTCGCCGCCTCCGTCGGGAACAACGCCTGCTGCGCCGGGGTCAACGCCAACTGACGGCTGGCGCTGCCAAGCGACTCCGTCAGGCGCGCCGCCGCCTTGCCGGTCGGCGCCGCCAGCTGAATTCGCAAGCGCGCGCTTTCATCCAGTTGCACCAGCGCCGCCAGCAGCTTGGCGACGGTGGTGGTTTTACCGGTGCCCGGCCCGCCGGAAATCACCGCGATACGCCGCGTAGCCGCCACCGCGGCGGCGATCTTCTGCCAGTCGGGTTCGTCACTCGCCGTGCCGAACAAGCGGTCGAGAATGGTGCGAAGCTCAGCCTCCGGCACCGCCAGCGTCTCACCTTCGCCGCCGATAAACGCCGCCACTTCACCTTCGTTTTGCCACATGCGCTGCAGGTATAAACGCGGCCCGCGCAGTACCAGCGGCGTTGCGCCGCTGCCATCCCCAACCGCCGCACTGGCCGCCAAACGCTGCTGCCAACGCGCGCTATCCGGTCGTCCGACCGCCTCCCACACCGCCAACGCCAGCGCTGGTTGGCGCCCTTCAAACAGCGTGTCCGCCTGCAGTTGCTCCAGCATCAGGCAGACATGACCGGCCCCCGCCTCTGCGCTCAGGCAGGCGGCGGCCAGCAAAATATCAGGCTCGTCTTCGTTCGCCACCACGCGGGCGAACTGCACGTCCAGCGGGCGCAGCGCGCCAAGCGCCACCGCCTGCTCCAGCAGTGCGATCATGATCCTTCCTCCGCCGCCGCAGCCTCGCCGCTGAACAAGCGATCCATCCCCTCCACCAACTCAAACTCGGGGAGACAGGTGAAAATGCCATTGCCCGGGTGCGCCGCATCCACGCCGCGCAGGAACAGATAAATCACCCCGCCAAAATGGCGTCGGTAATCATAATCCGGCAACCGATGGCGCAGATAACGATGCAACGCCAGCGTGTACAGCTGGTATTGCAGATCGTAACGATGCTCCGCCATCGCCTGCTCCATCGCCGGCCGGGTATAGGCGCTGCTGTCCTCTCCTAGCCAGTTGGACTTGTAGTCCAGCAGGTAGTATTTGCCCTGCCAGCAGAACACCAGGTCGATAAAGCCTTTCAGCATGCCCTGCACCTGGTGAAAATCCAGCGCCGGACAGCGGGCGGAAAGCGGATCGTAACGCTTCACCAGGGAATCGAGCTCCTTCGCCTGCAACAGCCGATTAATCGGTAAATAGAACTGCAGCTCTGCCTGCTTATGCTGCGGCGTCAGCGCCGCCAGCGTCACGCCGCTGTCATCGAGCGGCGTATTGAGCAGCACCTGCATCCACGCCAGCAGAATCGGTTGCCAGTGTTCGGCGAACCCTTGCTGCTGTAGCTGTTCCAGCAGCCACTGTTCGTCGAGCGGCTGGGTGAAGTCCAGCGTTTCAAACAGGCTGTGCAGGAAGGTGCCGGGCGTTGCGCCGCGCGGGAAGGTATGCGGTGTAAGCGCTGGCTCACTTTCTTCCCCACGCTCACCGGCCGCGTCGACATCCAGACGCGGCAGCAGATCTTGCATCAGGCTCGCGCCGTGCTGTTGCAAACCGGTATAGCTGGTCACCCGCCAAAAATCCTGGATCCGCCGGGTAAAGCTTTTCGCCTCCAACGCCTCGGTTAGCGAAGCCTGGGGGTGCCAGGGTTCTTCATCCGGCGGTTCAACCAGCGACAGCGCGATACCGCCGCCCGCTAATTGCTGCAGCCGCTCCTGCAGATACACGGCGTCACCGGCTTGCCCGCCCTGCACCAGATAACCCAATGCGCTGCGGTGCAGATCGGTATCGCCCTGTTTCTTGCGCGTGCCCTGGAACAACGGTGCGATGCCGATGCTGCAGTGGTACACCGAGCGGGTCAGCGCCACATACAGCAGACGCAGGTCTTCCGCTAATCGCTCCTCCTCCGCCCAGGCCTGGCTCTCTTCATTGGCGTCGAGATCCAGCAACGCCTGGAAACTGTGGCGATCGTGATACAGCGCCTGTTGCTGCTGGCGGAAGTTGCCGACGAACGGCAGCCACACCAGATCGAACTCCAACCCCTTAGACTTGTGAATCGTGATCACCTGCACCAGATGCCGGTCGCTCTCCAGCCGCAACTGCTGATTATCGGACTGACGATTAGGCTGGGCGATCTGCTGCGCCAGCCAGCGCACCAGCGCATGCTCGCTGTCGAGCTGCGCCGCAGCCTCTTGCAACAGCTCCCCCAGATGCAGCACGTCGGTCAAGCGACGCTCGCCGCCGGCGCTGGCCAGCAGGTTCTCCGCCAGCTGGCGCGCTTTCATCACCTCACTCAGCATCGGCAACACGCCGCGGCGCAGCCAGAGCGTACGGTAACTGTCGAATTCATTAACCAGCGAGTCCCAGGCGCGCTCATCGCGGCTCAGGCCGTCCAACGTCGGCGCGTCCAGCCCCATCAGCCCGGTGGCCATGGCGCTGCGCAGCGTGCGCTCTTGTTCCGGCGCCAACACCGCCTGCAACAACCACAGCAGGTCTTTGGCCTCCGGGGTGTCGAACACGCTATCGCGGTTGGACAGATACACCGACGGAATAGAAAGCGCACTCAGCGCATCGCGCACCAACGCCGCCTCATTGCGGCTGCGCACCAGCACCGTGATATCGGAGGCTTGTAACGGCCTTGGCATCTTGCCGCCCTGCAGCCACGCCTGGCCCTGCTGCCCGGCGCTGAGCCAGTCGCGAATTTGCGTGGCGCACAGGCGCGCCATCAGCTGTTGGTAATCACTTACACCGGCGCCTTCCCCCTGCTGCAGCCAGAACTGCATCGCCGGTTGCGGCTTGCCGTGCAATTCAAACGCCAGCCCTTGGTTCTTTTCCGCCGCGCTGACCTCGATAAAGGGGATTTGGCCGAACAGGAAAGGCTTTTCTACCTGAGAAAACAGGTGATTAACGCTGGCGACCATCGACGGCGACGAGCGCCAGTTGGTCTCCAGCGTATAGTGGGCGCTCACCTCTGAGCGCGCCCGCATGTAGGTAAAGATGTCGGCACCGCGAAAGGCGTAAATCGCCTGCTTGGGATCGCCGATCAGCAGCAGGCCGCAATCGGGCCGGCCGACGTAAAGTTTTTGGAAAATGCGGTATTGCTGCGGATCGGTATCCTGGAATTCATCGATCATCGCCACCGGGTAACGCTGGCGGATCGCCTGTGCCAGCTGTTCGCCGCCACCGCTTTGCAAGGCGCCGTCCAGCCGGCTGAGCAGGTCGTCAAACCCCAGCTCGGCGCGCTGGCGCTTTTCTTGCTGAATGGAAGTGCGGATCTCGCTGAGCGCGCGCGCCATGATCAGGTCGCGCAGCGTCAAGGGTTCATCAAACAGCTCGTCGATCGCCGTGAACAGCGCATGCCGCGGCGGCTCGCCTTTCTTGGTCTTCTCCAGCAGCACCGACTGGCGAAATTTATCCAGTTCCTTCGGCAGCTGGTAGTCCTGAGTCTCCTGCCCGCTCCATTCGCCGACCTTGTTCAGCCAGTTCGGCAGGTGTTTGCTGCTGTAGCTGCGCTTATCGACACCGGACTGGGCGATTAACGCCTCCAGATCGCCCGCCGCCGCCCGCCATTGCGCCTTGATGGCGTCGATGCGCGCGACGATCTGCTCGTGGCGCATCAGGACGGTTTCTTCGTCCTTCGGCGGCCGACGCAGCGCCGGCGCTTCACCGTGCAGATAACCGGAAAGATCGGCCAGCAACGCTTCCGGGCCGCTCCACTCCTGGCTGACCGCACGCGCCACGCCCAGTGGCAACGGATAGCAGTGGCGACGCCAGAAATCGGCGCAGGCCTGCCGCCGCAGCGGCAGTTCATCCTGCACCAGCGTTTGTTCAAACAGCATGCCGGACTCAAAGGCGTTGTGCGTCAACATTCGTTGGCAAAAGCCGTGGATGGTGTAAATCGCCGCTTCGTCCATCTGCCGCTCCGCCGCCAGCAACTGCGAGGCGGCGTCGGTCAAATCGTCAATTTCTTCCATCAGCGCCGAAAACAGCGGGTTGGCGCTGATACCGCGCACGCAGGCGATGCGCAGCCCGTGGATATTGTCGCGGATGCGCCCGCGCAGCTCCTCGGTGGCGGCCTCGGTAAAGGTCACCACCAGGATTTCTTCGACCGTCAGCGGCCGGGGAAACGCTGCTTCACCGCCCAACCCCAGCAGCAAACGCAGGTACAGCGCGCCGATGGTAAAGGTTTTGCCGGTGCCCGCCGACGCCTCGATCAGGCGTTCGCCGAACAACGGTAACGTCAGCGGCTCCAGCCTTTGCGGGGCAACTTCCGTCATGGCGTCGCCACTTTGCGCGGCAGGATCTGCTGCAATGCAGACGCGTTCGGATAGGTAACCCAATCCTTAGGCGCCGCGTAATCCGCCTTGTCTTGCCCGCTGCCGCTCACCTGCGACAGCACCGCCAGCCCCTGCGGTTGGATCACCGCCTGGTGGAAATAATCCGCCAGCTTGGCCGGCGTCAGCTGTTGCACCTGCGCAATCAGCTTCTGACGGGTATCGAAGGCGAAATTGCCGCGATCGAAATCGTTGGCGAACCGGCTGGCTTCTTCGCTGAGGGTTTGCGGCCGCTGCTTCAGCTCATTAATGAGCGCCTGTTTGTACTGCTCAAAATCGGCCTCGCTCATGTCGCGCAAGCGCTTCTCGGTTTTCGGGTAGAAATCCTGATAGCGCTGGTACAGGTAGGCCGGCTGTTTGCTGTTGCTCTGCAGCAGGAAGCCCACGCCCCACTGGCGGCCCACCGACATCGGGAAGGCGAAGACCGCATACCCCAATTGCTCCTGAGTGCGCAGCTGGCTGTAGAACCACGGCTGAATGATCTGCCCCAGCAGCGAGCTGTAGGCCATGCCGGTCACTTCGTCGTAGCCGGTCGGCACATAGACCGCCGCCAGCGCCGAGTCGGTGCTGCTGCCCACCTGTTGCAGGTTGGCTAGCTGATTCTTGTCCACCACCACGTCTTCGCCGTGCCACCATTCGATGCCGGTACAGCCCAGACGATGTTTCAACGTCGACGCCAACGTGTCGACCTGCTGCTTGCTCATGTTGCCCACCACCAACAGCTCCGGCGTGGCCTCGGCCAGCAGGCTGTCGCGATAGGCCAGCACGTCTTTCAGCGTCAGCGTCTTCAGCACTTCGCGGCGCTCGCTGCGTTCGGAATACGGCACGCGGGAAACCATCTGCACCGGCTGAATGGCCAGCTCAAACGCTTTGCCCTTCTCGGCGGCGTCCAACTGCTCCAGGTACCAGGATTTGGCCTGCGCCAGCTGATCTTCCGTCGGCGTGAAGCTGGAATAGCCCTCGATCAGCGCCGTCAACAACTGCGGCAAACGCTGGGTAAAGCCATTGGCGTTAAACATCAGGCCGTTGTTAGGCGACGTCGAGAAACTCAACCCGCCGACCGACGCCTGATAGCTCAGTTGATCCAGTGCGAGGCCGGCCAGATAATCCGTCAGCGAGAACAGCACCTGGTTGCGCGCGGAGTCCATAGTCTTGGCGTTGCGGAAAGCGACGGTGACGTCGGCCTTCGGCTCGTCGGCGAAATAACGGCTCGGCATATACAGCACGCGCAGGCCGGGTTTATCCACCACCATTTCCGGCTTTTTGAACTCGTGCGACGGTTTGGTCAGGGTGAAATCATCCGGAATGTACGGGTTGAGCGCCGGCAACGACAGAGAAATGCCGCTGCCCAGCTGCAGCCACTGCGTAAAGCGCTGTGGCGTGATTTTGTCGACCTGGTAAGGCGCGTTGACGAAATAGGCCGTCTTGTTGTGCGGCTCATCGGGGCTGACGAACCAGATGCGCGCATTTTGCGGCGTCATGGCATCCAGACGTTCAGCGATCGCCTTGGGATCATAACGATCGGCCAGGTAGGGTGCGTCCAGCGCATGCTCAACCGGCACACGCAGCATCGTGTCCACCAGCCATTCGATGTAGTCCATGTCGCGCGTGATCGACGGATAACGGAAGTCCAGATTCAGAACGTGCGAGATTTCGTCGAAATAACTCTGCTTGATGCCTTCGCTGCGCAGCATTTTCAGGTAGTTGAAAATGGCGGCGACGACCTCGTCGCGTTTGGCCAGACCTTTGTCGGTCAGTGAAACGCTGATGGCGAAGACGCCGCCGTTGCGATCGACCATCGGATCCGCGCCGGCATTGATGGCATCCGCCAGCCCCTGCTTCTGCAACCAGTCAGACAGGGTGTTTTTGCTGCGGTTGCCGATCAGGTAGCTGATGTAGGTATCGGTTTTGCTGCGAAACGCGGCGCTGTTGTTATCGATGCGGAACTCGACCTTCAGCTGCTTGCGCGGCTGCGCCGGCACATAGTGAATGATGATTCCCTGCTGTTCCGGCGTCACGGCCGGCACGGTGATCGGCGGCACGCTGGCGTCGTGATTCGGCACGCGGCCAAAGGTTTTCGCCGCAATATCCGCCAACTGCGGCAGCGGCTGATTACCGTACAAAACGCCCATCATCAGGTTGGCGGAGTAGTAGCGTTTATAGAAGCCGGTCAGTTCATCATGCAACTTGCTGTCCGGCTTGTCTTTCAGCGTATCGAGATTGCCGCCGGAGAAGCGCGCGCTCGGGTGCGCCGGGTTAAGGGTTTCCGCGCCGACCTGCGCCATGCGCATACCGTCGCGCGAACGCGCCATCGTCAATTCGGCGTTCACCGCGTTGCGCTCACGATCGGCATTGCCCGGATCCAGCAGCGGCTCGGCAATGGCGTCGGCCATGCGATCGACCGCCGGCTCCAGCGCGTCATTCTCCACTTCCAGATAGAAGGCGGTGCGATAAGAGGCCGTGCTGGCGTTATGGCTGCCGCCGTGCTTTTTCAGGAATTCGGACAGGTTTTCCGGCTCTGGATAGCGTTTGGAGCCCATCAGCACCATATGTTCCAGATAGTGCGCCAAGCCCAGTTGGCTGTTCGGATCTTCGAGCGACCCGACCGGCAATGCCAGCGCCGCCAGCGATTTCGGCGCCTGGGCATCGGACACCAGCAACACCGTCATGCCGTTAGCCAACTTGATCGCCTCGTACTGACGCGGATCGTGTTCGCTCTTGTTGATCTTCTCCGCCAGCGGTTGCCATCCTTGCGCGGCCCAACTCAACGGTGCCCAACACATAGCCAATAATACCAGCCCGGCGATACGGGCCAACTGTCTGCGCATATCCAAAATAAACCCCTATTCTGACGTCGCTACGCCCACTCCCTGACGTTGGCGACGTGCATCAAAACCACATAACCAAATCGGTACTCGCCGGGTTCTTCGCCAATGTGGCGGTCCGAACACGGCGGGTATATGCCTGTACGTTATGTCAGACCGGGAATTACCCCAATGGTTGAATATAACCTTCGTTATTTTTACCACCTCCCGCTGCACAGCACCACCGGGGGATTGTTACCCCAGGTTATGCCGCGCCACCGGCAGCAGATAACGCTCTGTTTCGGCCAGAATTTGCGCCAAGTATTCATTATCCAATTGGCGGAATACTCGCTGCACGTAGGGATCTTCCCCTTCTCCGGGAATGCGCTGATCGCCCTGCCAGGCCTGCAGCAATTTGGCGCAGGCCTTAATTTGCGCGTCTTCCTCCCAGTCGATTTGCTGCGTTTCCGGCAGATAGCACTGGCTCAGCCACGCCCAGCCGCTCTTGTTCAGCAACAGCAGCGGCTCACACAGACCGCGTTGATAGCCCGCCAGCAGCTCCGCCAACTGTGCCTGCGCCTCTTCTGGCGCCAGCGCGGCAAAGCGCCAGGCGGAGTTCTTGCGGCCATACATGCGGCTCTCGCCGGTGCCGCCGGCACAGCAATACACCAGGTGCTCCAGCCACAACAATATGCCGTCCACCGCCGACAGCGTAGCGGGCCGCCAGCGCAACAGGCCGTCATCCTGCACCTGGTGCAGCCAGCCACTGAGGCGCACGCCGGCGATATCGATATCCAGCTCCAGGCTATGGCTCTGCGCCCGTTCCGCACGCACCTGCTCGGCCAGTTCGCTCATTTCTTCCTGCTGCTTTTGCCAATAAATTTCGCCGAAGGCGCCATAGGGCAACCCACCGGCGGCGCGCACCCGCTGGAATAGCCGCTCGGGATCGTCGCCGTCGATAAGCGTATTCAGCAGTTGACTGTTGAACTGGTAACGGCTGAGGTTATCCAGCGTGAAGGGTTCTTCGTCCGGCAACTCGGTCTCTTCCAGGATAAAACTGACGCCCAAGCGCAGCTGGAAGAAGGCACGAATCGGATGGCGATAAAACCGCAGCAGCTCATCCAACGCTATTTGCTGCAGCGCTTCGGCGGGCAGCGGCTGGTTGAACGCCGGATGCGCCGCACCGCGACCATCGGCGGCGGGCAGCCACTCGGCGGCATAGCTTTGCGCCTCCGAGCCCGGCAAGAAATTCTCGGCGGCGAACGGCATGCGCGCATGCCACTTCAGCAAGTGCTCGCCCACTCGGCGGGCGCTGTCGTCTGCGCTAAGTTCCTCGTCTCCCGGCAGACAATAGCTTTGCTCCAGGTACTCCAGCAGCTCGGTGACCAGCACCGAAGGATAGCGCGGGCTGTTGTCCTGAATGGAACGGCCGATGAAGCTGATATACAGCCGCTGCTGAGCGGACAAAATCGCTTCCAGGAACAGATAGCGGTCGTCATCGCGACGGCTACGGTCGCCACGTTTGACCTGCTGCGCCATCAGATCGAACCCCAGCGGCGGCAGCGTGCGCGGATACACGCCGTCGTTCATGCCCAGCAGGCACACCACCTTGAACGGAATGGAACGCATCGGCATCAGCGTACAGAAGTTGATTTGCCCGGCGAGGAAGCGCTGACTGATGCGTTCCTGATCGAGGCGCGCCGCCAGATCGTCACGCAGAATGGTCAACGGCACCTCGTCGGGATAGCGCGCCGCCAGGCCAAAATTGATGGCCTGCTGCCACTGCTGTTCGATCAGCGCCAGCACGACTTCGGTGTCGCTGTCCGCGGCGAAGAAGGCATCCAGCAGTTGCCGGCACAACGGCAGCCACGCCTCGAGCGGGCGCGCTTCGCTCAAGATTTGCCGCCAGTGGCTGAGCTGCGCCAGCAGGTCTGCCAACTGCCCCGCCAACTCGGCGGCCAACCCGCTCGATTCGTCGTAAGGTAAAATGCCCTGCCAATCGCCGGCATTGCTGTCCATCGCGTAGCCAAGCAGCATGCGCGTAATGCCGAAGCGCCAGGTATGCTGGCCAGTGGCGGGCAGATCCAGTTCGCGCACGTTATCGTCGTCCAGGCCCCAGCGAACGCCGGATTCACCAACCCAGTGACGCAGCAGGCGCAGCCCCTCTTCGCCGATGGCGAAACGGGTAGCCAGGGCAGGCACCTCCAGCAGCGCCAGCACCTGTTCCGAGGTAAAGCGGCTTTGCGGCAAATCGAGCAGTGAAATGAACGCCTGCAGCGCCGGATGCGCCTGCCGCGCTTTACGGTCAGAAATGGCGAACGGCAGGTAGCGCTCGGCGGGGGCGTTGCCGAACACCGCCTGAATATAAGGCGTGTAGCTGTCGATATCCGCTACCATCACGATGATGTCGCGCGGTGTCAACGACGGATCCTGCGCCAGCATGGTCAGCAGTTGATCGTGCAGCACCTCCACTTCCCGCTGTGGGCTGTGGCAGGCGTGCAGGCTGAGGGAGCGGTCATTCTCATCAAGCGGGCGTTTGCTGACGCTGCTTTCCAGCGTTTCCGCGGTAATACCGATCACCGCATGATCTTCCAACTCCAGCATGTCGCGCTGAACGGCGTGCAGCATGGTATCGGCCGGAATATCGACAAAGGCGTCGACCTCTTGCGCCCCTTCCATCTGCGACAGCAGATAGAGGTGATCGCGCCCCAGCTTGCCCCAGGAGGCCAGCAGCGGGTTGCTGAGCTGCTGCTGGCCTTCGGCGTCAAACAGGCGCGCCGCGTCATCCGGCTCGCGGAACAGCCCCTGCTCACGAGCCTGGTGGTAGTGACGGCGTTTACGGCTCTGCAAGCGGGCCAGGAAAGCGTAGTCCTGAATGTCGCCCCAGTAATAACGACAGGGGTTGGTGAACATCAGGTGGATATCGATATGCCGTCCCAGCGCCTGCAGCGCCTCCAAATAGACCGGCGGCAACGCCGAGATGCCGCAGATAAACACCCGCGGCGGCAAACCGGGCGGGCACGTTTTTGCCTGCTCCAGCGCGTGGATAAAGCGGCTGTACAGATTAGCGCGGTGCCATTCCGGCTGCCCCAGTTCACGCGTGTACTCTACCAGCCGCGCCCAGAGCGGCGCCTGCCATTGCTGAGCCTCCGCCAGACCGTCGATGCGCTCAACGCGCTGCCAGCTCTCCAGCCACTGCGGGCGATAAACCAAGTATTGGTCGAACAGGTCGGCGACCCGGCCGGCCAACTGGTGGATCTTGCGCTTGTCGCCGTCATCGGTCAGATAGTGCTGCAGTGGCGCAAACGCCGGCTGGGTCAGCATCTCCGGCAACAACCACATCAGCTTCCAGGTCATGGCGTCCTTGCTGAAGGCGCTCTCTTTCGGGATATCCGGCAGCACCCGGGTGAACATGTCCCAAATAAAGGTCGCCGGCAGCGGAAACGCGACATTGGCGGCGATGCCGAACTGTTCCGCCAGCTGCATCTGCAGCCATTGCGCCATGCCGGGGCTCTGCACCAGTACCACTTCCTGTTGAAAAGGATCGGCCAACGGATCTCTGGCTATCAGCGCGCTGGTCAGCGTCTTCAATAAATCCAGCTGATTGGAATGATAAACCGTGAACATGAACGCTCCTTTAAAACAAAAAACATACCGGCTCAAAAACGGGTGCAATACCAACGGCTCAGCGTTGCCCACTGCCGCTGCGGCGTTTGAACCCTGACCGTCAATCGACGGCAATCACTCTCCGCATCGTCAAGCGCCGCCTCACGTCGCCAGCCATCCAGCGGTGGTTCGGCATCGAGCCGCCCGGTGACGGCGAACGTTTCCAACTGCTGGTGCGCCAGCGCCCAGGCTTGCCGGTAGTGCCACTGGCGCTGAAACGACTGCAACAGCACCTGATGATACTGTAACAAGCCAAGCAGCGACACCGAGAACAGCAAGGCTGCCACCAATACCTCCGGCAGGCTGAAGCCGTTGCGGGATAGCCGCCCTGCGCGAGCGTTAGCCATCGCAGTCAGCCAGCCTTTTCTCGGGGCAAAAATCCAGCCGCCCCCCTGGCTGAGCTTGCACCTTGCCAGCAGCCTCTGCATCGTCAAACACGCCCCATTGATACAGCCAAAGCGGCTCCCCCCCGTGCATCTCACCAAGGCCGCGTACCGTCACCACCCCCGCTCTGGTAGACAGCCGGGCGCAGGCCGTCAATTCCACGCGCTGCCTGCATAGCCAGGCCGCTGCACTCAGCTCGGCGCGCGGCCAGCGCTGGCTCATCCCCCAACTCAGCGCCGAAGCGGCCTGATTGTAAGCCTGAAGGTAACGCTGCTGATCGGCGGCCAGTAACAGCGCGTTATCCAATTGCCGATGCTGAGCATTGAGCAACATCAGCCCCAGCGCCAGCAGCAACATCACCGCCGCCAGGGTGCTACCGCCTCGCTGGGTGCGCCGCTTCATGGCAGCGCCGCCATTTCGACGCTCCCGCTCAGACTGCGCCTGATACGCGTATCGCTGGTGGAGCGCCCCGTCAGCGTCAGACGAGCCAACGCTGCGCCGTGATCGCCCCGCTCTATCGCCACATGAAACCGCTCAATGCGCACTTCGTCATGATCGAGCAGCCGCTCCCAGCCGCCGCCATCGCATTGGCTTACGCCGCGCTGCCCTTCCAAGCCGCCATTGCGCAGCCGATAACCGAAATAGCCTGCATCCTCGCCCGAGGTGGGCCATTGCCCGCTGCGGGTGATGTCGTAAGCGACGATAACGCAGCTGCCCGCCGCTTCTCCCGATGCCTGGCCGATCAGCAACGGACGGCCTGCGCACTGCCCGGCGCAAAAACCGGCGCGGCGCAGATCTTTCTCAATGCCGAACGCCAGCTGTCGCAGCGTTGACTCCAGCCGAAAGTGCTGACCAACGGCCACGTTCTGCTGGCGTAACAGCGGGTAAGTTTTTGCCGCGCCAAGCGCGATCACGCTGCCGAACACCAGCGCCAACATGACCTCCGGCAGAGTAAAACCGCGTTCGACAGTCAGCATGGCGCGCTCCCCCTTATCCGGAGCCCTTCGCTGCATAAACGCAGCCGCCCTCGGGCAGACAGCACTAGCCGCAGGCCGCCTGCCTCATTGCTGAGCTGGATATGCCCCGCCTGCGCAGTATTGCGCAAACCGTAAAACCCGATTTCTTTGTCGGTATAACCGCTCAGCGCAACGTCGCGATAAAACGGTGAAAAAACGGGGCCTTCGGCTGAACCACAATCCGGCGGCGGCACGCCACCGCCCAGACACCAAGGCGTGCCGCTCTTGAACCACAGCAGCGTCGTGCGGTTACGCCAGTTGGCGTCCGCCTGCAATCGCAGCAAAAACGCCAGCAGTTGTTGGGCCGTGTGTTCCAGCCGCAGCGCTTGCTGATGATAGCGCCATTGCCCGACGCCCCAGCCGGTAAGCATGCCGGCGATCAATATCGCCGCTAACAGTTCAATCAGCGTCATGCCACGCTGGCGGTCATCAATGTTCGAGAGAGTCTTGTCTTTCATGCGGCCAGTGTAAGGGCCGTAACAAAGCGGTAAAGCCGTATGCGCAAGCCTTGCGGCAAGCTGCGCAATGTTTTCTCAGTAGTGACAAGTGGCGACAATAAAATGCGGCGCAGTGCGCAATGCGGATAAAAAAAGGGGCGCAATCGCTGCGCCCCTGGTGTGATGCGGTTAAGGTCAGATCGCGACCGGCGCCTTGATGGCCGGATGCGGATCGTAACCTTCGATCTCGAAGTCTTCGAAACGGTAATCGAACAGCGAAGCCGGCTTGCGTTTGATCACCAGTTTCGGCAACGGACGCGGTTCACGCGTCAGCTGCAGCCGCGTCTGTTCCATGTGGTTGCTGTACAGGTGGGTATCGCCGCCAGTCCAGACGAAATCACCCACTTCCAGATCGCACTGCTGCGCCATCATGTGCACCAACAGCGCATAGCTGGCGATGTTGAACGGCAGGCCCAGGAACACGTCGCAGGAACGCTGGTACAGCTGGCAAGAGAGCTTGCCGTCCGCCACGTAGAACTGGAAGAACGCGTGGCACGGCGCCAGCGCCATCTGGTCCAGCTCACCGACGTTCCAGGCGGAAACGATGATGCGGCGCGAATCCGGATCCTGCTTCAGCTGTTGGAGCACGTTGCTCAGCTGATCGATCTGACGACCATCCGCCGCCCCCCAGGCGCGCCACTGCTTGCCGTACACCGGGCCGAGATCGCCGTTTTCATCGGCCCACTCGTCCCAAATGGTGACCTTGTTGTCACGCAGGTAGGCGGTGTTGGTATCGCCGTTCAGGAACCACAACAGCTCATGAATGATCGAACGCAGGTGACATTTTTTCGTGGTCACCAACGGAAAGCCATCCTGCAAATTGAAACGCATCTGGTGGCCGAAAATCGACAACGTGCCAGTGCCGGTACGGTCGGCTTTAGGAGTGCCCTCGGCGAGCACCTTGTTCATCAAATCCAGATACTGTTTCATTTGTCCCTCACGACAGTTGTTGCTGCGGGCGACGACGGTACGCCCAAATCATCATAATAATACCGGCCACCACCATCGGGATGGACAGGATCTGCCCCATGCTGATCACGCCGTCGAACAGGCCAAGCTGGGCATCCGGCTGGCGGAACGCTTCGACGATAATGCGGAATGCGCCATAACCGATCAGGAACAGGCCCGATACGGCACCCATCGGCCGCGGCTTGCGGATGAACAGGTTCAGAATGATAAACAGCACCACGCCTTCCAGCAGCAGTTCATACAGCTGG
Source organism: Serratia bockelmannii (assembly GCF_051803255.1). Taxonomy (NCBI): domain Bacteria; kingdom Pseudomonadati; phylum Pseudomonadota; class Gammaproteobacteria; order Enterobacterales; family Yersiniaceae; genus Serratia; species Serratia bockelmannii. The sequence continues at coordinate 4,164,075 of NZ_CP196512.1, forward strand.
GACGGGTGACGCGGCAGCACGCCGTACTGGTTCAGCAGCGGCAGCAGAGAAGGATCGGCGGCGGCGAGGGCCACGTCTTCGCTGCGCGAGCTTGGGAAAAGCATCGCCCAAGGGGTGTCGGTAGTCACGCGGCCCCACAGTTCACCGTTGATGAAGTTGCCGAGGCGGCCGGCGCCCAAACCGAACGGGATCAATGGCGCGATAAAATCGGAAACCTGGAAGAAGGTGCGTTTGGTACGACGAGCGAACCAGAACATCACCAGAATCACCCCCATCAAACCGCCGTGGAACGACATGCCGCCATCCCAGACCTTGAACAGATAGAGCGGATTATCCAGGAACAACGGCAGGTTGTAGAACAGCACATAGCCCACGCGGCCGCCGACGAATACGCCCAGGAAACCGGCGTAGAGCAGGTTTTCCACTTCGTCTTTGGTCCAGCCGCTGCCCGGCTTGTTGGCGCGGCGCACCGCCAGCCACATGGCAAAAACGAAGCCGACCAGATACATCAGGCCGTACCAATGCAAAGAAACCGGGCCAATGGAGAAAATGACCGGATCAAATTTAGGAAACGCCAGATAGCTATTGCTCATCTATCACCACAACATGTCTGTTATTTTTCCCCATGCGGGGGCGGCAGGTGCCAAACGGCGACGGACATTACCTCGCGCCTTGCAAACGGCAGCATTGGCCGCTGCGGTTTGCAAGACGACGAACATGCGTCGCGCTGAGGTTGCGCATCATAACATAGGCTTAGCGCGGTCCGGGCCGGCAGCGCGGGAAAAGTTCTGTAAAAAAAATCACATCGCGCGGCGATTATCTGCCGCCGCGAATCAACCCGCCCATGCCGCGTCGCTCCATAAACGCCGCCACCAAATGGCGCACTTCCGTGGTCATTTGGGTGTTCAACACCCGGAGCGCCAACACTTCCGCGTCGGCAAGGTCGATATGTCGCAGCAGGTATTTGATGCGCGCCACGCTGCGGCCGTTCATGCTCAGATTGCGATAGCCCATGCCCACCAGCAACAGCGCGCCCATCGGATCGCCGGCCAGTTCACCGCACAGGCTAAGCTGCAGCCCGGCCGCTTTCCCCTGTTCGGCGATCAGCTTCAGCACCTGCAGCATCGCGGGATGCAGGCTGTCGTACAGCGAGGCTACCCGCGTGTTGTTGCGATCCACCGCCAGCAGGTACTGGGTCAAATCGTTGGTGCCTACCGAGATGAAGTCGACGCGCCCGGCCAAATGCGGGATCAGGAAAATCATCGACGGCACTTCCAACATCACGCCGATTTTCGGTTTCGGGATCGCGTAGCCAAGCACCTCTTCCACCTCGCGCCCGGCGCGGTCAATCAGGCGCTTGGCCTCATCGACCTCTTCCAGGCTGGTGACCATCGGCAGCAAAATGCCCAGGTTGCCGGTGCCGGCATTGGCGCGCAGCATGGCGCGCACCTGTATCAAAAAGATCTCCGGCTGGTCCAGAGTGATGCGAATGCCGCGCCAGCCCAGGCAGGGATTTTCTTCGCTGATCGGCATGTAGGGCAGTTGCTTGTCGGCGCCGATGTCTAGCGTGCGCAACGTGACTGGTTTGTTGGGGTAAAGCTGCAACATACCTTGATACTGCGCGACCTGTTCTTCTTCGGAAGGGAAACCGCTTTGCAACATGAACGGAATTTCAGTGCGGTACAATCCCACGCCGTCCACCCGGCCGCCCAACAGCTGTTCATGTTCCGGGCTGAGGCCGGCGTTCAACATCACCTGAACGCGTTCGCCGCTTTTCAACTGCGCCGGCTGTTCGACGTCGTCTTCCGCCAGCTTGCTCAGTTCCTGTTCTTCGCTGATCAGCCGTTGGTATTCCTGCACCAGCACCGGCTCAGGATCGACCAGCAGTTCGCCGCGATACCCATCAACGATCAGCAGCCGCTGGCTGAGCAGAGAAGGCTGGATGTCGGCGCCCATCACCGTCGGCACGCCCATCGCCCGCACCAAAATCGCCGCATGCGAGTTGGCGGCGCCGTCGCGCACCACCACGCCGACCAGGCGATCCTGCGGCACTTCTGCCAGCAATGTCGCGGTCAGTTCATCCGCCACCAGCACAAAACGCGCCGGCCACTGGGTGGCGCCCTGAGTGGTGTCGTCGAGGTGGAACAGCAGGCGCTGGCCCAGCGCGCGCAGGTCGCTGCCGCGCTCGCGCATATAGGTGTCCTGCAGTTTGGCGAACTGTTCGGCAAAGGCTTCTATCACCTGCTTCACCGCCCATTCCGCCACCGAACCGTTGTCGATTTCGGCGAACAGTTCGCGCTTGAGGCGGGCATCGTTTAACAGGTGAGAATAAAGATCGAAGATCGCCGCGCTCTCTTTTTGCGAACTGGCGGCAAAACGCTTGCTGAAGCGGCGAAATTCAGCGCCGGCCTCTTCCAAGGCCAACGTCAGGCGTTCGCGCTCGCTGGCGGTGTCCAGCGTCGACGCGCGGTAAACCTGATCGAGCGAAGGCTGGCTGCTGTCCTGCCACCCTTCCGCCACCGCCACGCCGGGCGAGGCCGCCAGCGCGCGCACGCGCGTTTGGCGGTACTGGCCGAAAATGGCGTTGAGCTGTGACTGTGACAGGATCCCGGCCATCTGCGTGGCCAGAGTGACCATGAAAGACTCTTCGCTTTCGTCGAACTGGCGCAGCTCGCGCTGCTGCACCACCAGCACGCCCAGCAGCTGGCGCCGGTGAATGATTGGCACCCCGAGGAAGGATCGAAAACGATCCTCTTTCACCTGCGGAACGTATTTGAAACTGGGGTGGCTTTGGGCATCGGCCAGGTTGATAGGCTCGGCCCGGCGGCCGACCAACCCGACGACGCCTTCGTCAAACGCCAATGCGATAGTGCGCCCGCGCGGCTTTTTCAGCCCGCGCGTGGCCATCAGGTAATAACAGCGGCGATCGTTGTCCGCCAGGTAGATGGAACACACTTCGGTATCCATCGCCAGACAGGTTTCATTGACCAGCAGATCCAGCGCATCCGTCAGACTGGCCGCCGCGGCCACCTTCTCTACAATTTCTCGCAAGCGCGTGAGCATAGTCGGCTTAACTTAACCTCTCTTTCGGCGATAAGCGGGGGCCTGCCGCGGCGCCGCCTGCTCTTGCATCGGCATCACGGTCACGGCGAATTCTTTCATCACCCGGCGGTAGACGTCGCGTTTAAACGACACCACCTGGCGCACCGGATACCAGAAGCTCACCCAGCGCCAACCGTCGAACTCCGGCGTGCTGCTGCGCTGCATGTTGATATCAGCGTCATTGCACAGTAGCTGCAACAAAAACCATTTTTGCTTTTGGCCGATACAAACCGGCTTTGTGTCCCAACGCACCAAACGTTTCGGCAATTTATAGCGCAACCAGTTGCGGGTCGAAGCCAGGATGCGCACATCCTTTTTACTCAGCCCCACTTCTTCGAACAGCTCACGGTACATCGCCTGCTCCGCAGTTTCGCCAGGGTTAATCCCACCTTGGGGAAACTGCCAGGAGTGCTGACCGTAACGGCGGGCCCATAAGACCTGCCCCTGACGATTACAGATTACGATACCAACATTCGGGCGGTAGCCATCATCATCGATCACCGGACTACCTCGATAAGCTTAAATTCGCATAGATGTCCTGATTGTTTCACACAAGCTACAGGCGGTAAACCACTGCTTTACGGTGCTGCGGGCCGGATAACATTGGGATAACTCACAGATATAGGCAAAGTTATAAACATACCCCAGCCTTTTAAGCCGGTTTTATTCACTTTTTCTGTGGATAGGTGTGTGCAGAACTCGAGGGATAAGCCGGTAAAACTCTCACACCCTCAAATATCCCCTCATACCGAAAAATACACATTTACTTTAAAAACATATAATTAACCAACAACACGCAATGGTGAACAGGTCAAAAATGTGATCTATGCACGGTAAGGATCTTACCCTGGCGAAAGATCCACCAACGCCGTTTTTATCCACAGATTATGCGGGCAAGTTACGCACAAAACGGACAAATTCGTAAAAAACCGCCTGAGTCAAGGCTGTAAATTGAACCAGTGATCGGCAAAAATTTGGGTTATCCCATAAATCTGTGGATAAATAGGTGTAAGATCCTGTTTATTGTCGGTGGCTTCAGGTGAACAAGCCCCGTGAGTGTATTGTCGGCCACGTAAGGAAAGAAAAAAAGTCATGTAAAATCATGCTACTATTATTCTTTTCCCCAGGCGACAGCGGTTATCGCTCGCCGCGTATAATTGCAGTACATTTTTCAACCAAATTCGACAGGCTTGATTTATGGCATTTTTATCCCCTTTGCCGCCCCCGCCGGAAAATGAACGGCAGCTGTTCGAGCGCGCTCAGGCGCTGGCCGGCTTCAGCTTTGGTGAACTGGCCGCCCGTGCGCAATTGCCGATCCCCAAGGATCTGAAACGCGATAAGGGTTGGGTGGGCATGCTGCTGGAGCTGTATCTCGGCGCCATGGCCGGCAGCAAACCGGAACAGGATTTTCCCGAGCTGGGCATTGAGCTGAAAACCATTCCTGTCGACGCCGCCGGCAAACCGCTGGAAACCACGTTTGTCTGCGTCGCCCCGCTCACCGGCAACAGCGGCGTCACCTGGGCCAGCAGCCACGTTCGCCACAAGCTGGCGCGCGTGTTATGGATACCGGTAGAAGGCGAACGGCAGATCCCGCTAGCCCAGCGCCGCGTCGGTTCGCCGCTGCTGTGGAGCCCGAGCGCGGCAGAAGAAGAGAGGTTGCGCCGCGATTGGGAAGAACTGATGGATCTGATCGTGCTCGGTCACGTAGAACGCATCACCGCGCGCCACGGCGAAGTGCTGCAACTGCGCCCCAAAGCGGCCAACAACAAGGCGCTCACCGAAGCCATCGGCGAACAGGGGCAACCTATCATGACGCTGCCGCGCGGTTTCTATCTGAAAAAGGGTTTTACCGGCGCGCTGCTGGCAAGACATTTCTCAATCTAGGCGATTTCGTTTAACTCTGGTTTAGCTAACCCTGTCAGCGCCGCGATAAACGCGTATAATTCACACTTTGCATTTATTTAGTATTAAGGTGTGTCGGGCAATGTTCGAATGGATTATGGATCCCAATGCCTGGTTAGCGTTAGGTACGCTAACCATTCTTGAGATCGTACTGGGTATTGATAACATCATTTTTCTGTCGCTGGTGGTGGCCAAGCTGCCCAAAGCGCAACAGAACAAAGCTCGCCGGCTCGGGCTGGCCGCCGCCATGATTATGCGTCTGGCGCTGTTGGCCTCCATAGCCTGGGTGATCCGCTTGACGCACCCGCTGTTCACCGTGCTGGATCACTCTATTTCCGCCCGCGATTTGATCCTGCTGCTGGGGGGATTGTTCCTGATCTGGAAAGCCAGCAAAGAGATCCACGAAACCATCGAGGGGTCGGAAGAAGAGCACCACACCAAGGTGCACAGCTTCTTCGGCGCGATCGTGCAAATCATGCTGTTGGATATCATCTTCAGTCTGGACTCGGTGATTACCGCCGTGGGCCTCTCCGACCATCTGTTCATCATGATGGCGGCGGTGGTGATCGCCGTCGGCGTGATGATGTTCGCCGCCCGGCCGATCGGCGAATTCGTCAATCGCCATCCGTCGGTAAAAATGCTGGCGCTGGCGTTCCTGATCCTGGTGGGCTTCACGCTGATGCTGGAAAGCTTCCAGGTGCACGTGCCGAAAGGCTACATCTACTTCGCCATGTTCTTCTCCATGTCGGTAGAGGCGCTCAATCTGATGCGCAGCAAGAAAAACCGTTCGCCGGAATAACCCTACGCGGAGGCCGCCATCGGCGGCTTCCGCCGTTTCGTTGCCCCCTCATTTCACTTTTTCTTATCAGATAAAGACTTATCTGAGACGCCCCCGGCCAAGAGTTTGCTAATCTTGAAAGAACATTGTTTTCTGCATAATCGAGGATCCGCAGGATGAAAAAGTGGGTAATGGCAGTGTCTGCGCTGGTGATGGCCGCCGGTTTGGCGGGATGTTCCAGCGACTACGTCATGGCGACCAAAGACGGCAACATGATCCTGACGCAAGGCAAACCAGAGATCGACACAGACACCGGACTCATCAGTTATAAAGATGAGAAAGGCAACCACCGCCAGATCAACGGCGATCAGGTTTCCCAGGTTATCGAACGCTAATCACCGCCCGCCGGCTATCGCCCGCTCGAGCGCGGTAGCCCTCATTCGTGTCCGCACGGAATCCGCTTCCCCCATCTTCACCGCTTGGTTATAGTCAGGAAAGGCGACATCGCCGCCCGACGGACTTTGCGCCGTCTTCTGAATTGGGCTCCTGTTTCACCGGGCCGCACGGCCCGTCAGCGCTAACAAGAAAGGAAGGCCGTTAATGCAATACCACCGTATTCCCCACAGTTCTTTAGAAGTGAGCGTGCTGGGACTGGGCACCATGACCTTTGGCGAACAGAACAGCGAAGCCGACGCCCATGCGCAACTGGACTATGCATTGGCCGCAGGCGTGAACCTGATAGACACCGCCGAACTGTATCCGGTGCCGCCCCGCCCGGAAACCCAGGGCCTGACCGAGAGCTATATCGGCAGTTGGATCAAAGCGCGCGGCAATCGCGAAAAAATCGTCCTGGCCAGCAAAGTCTCGGGCCCGGTGCGCGGCACTGACAGCAGCATCCGCCCGCAGCAGGCGCTCGATCGCAAAAACATCCGCGCCGCGCTGGACGCCAGCCTCAAGCGGCTGAACACCGATTATCTCGATCTTTACCAATTGCACTGGCCGCAGCGCGCCACCAACTGCTTTGGCAAACTCAACTATCAATATACCGATGACAAAGCCACGGTCACGCTGCTGGAAACCCTGGAGGCGCTGACCGAGCAGGTGCGCGCCGGTAAAATTCGCTATATCGGGGTCTCCAACGAAACGCCCTGGGGCGTGATGCGCTATCTGCAGCTGGCGGAGAAACACGAGCTGCCGCGCATCGTGTCGATCCAAAACCCGTACAGCCTGCTGAACCGCAGCTTTGAGATTGGCCTGGCCGAAATCAGCCAGCACGAAGGGGTAGAACTGCTGGCCTATTCCAGCCTGGCGTTCGGTACGCTGAGCGGTAAATACCTCAACGGCGCTAAACCGGCCGGTGCGCGCAATACGCTGTTCACCCGCTTCAATCGTTATTCAGGGCAGCAAACCCAGCTGGCGATCGCCGAATACGTGGCGCTGGCCAAAAAACACGGGCTGGACCCTTCGCAGATGGCGCTGGCCTTCGTGCGTCAACAGCCGTTCGTCGCCAGCACCCTGTTGGGCGCCACCTCGGTGGAGCAGTTGAAAATCAACCTCGACAGCCTCGACGTGATTCTGGATGAGGAAGTGCTGCAGGCGCTCGAAGAAATCCACACCCGTTTTACCATTCCGGCACCTTAATACCCTGAGGGCGCAGCCAGGCTGCGCCCCGTTTCACCGCCGCTGCGACCACCACAACGCGCAAATCGCCAGCGCAAACACCACGCCAAACCCTACGCCGACGCCCACTACTGGCACGCCCAGCTTCACGACCAAAGAATACAGGCCCAGCATCAGCAACATGGCGGCGTTTTCACCCAGGTTTTGCACCGCGATCGCATTGCCGGCGCCGACCGAATGTTTGCCCCGCTCCTGCAGCAACGCATTGAGCGGTACGACGAAGAAGCCTCCCAGCATGCCGATGATCGCCAGCAAGACGTAGGCATTGAGCATGGTCGTTTGCAGCGCAAATACCGCGACCGCGACGCCGATCAGGATCCCGGCCGGCATACAGCGTTTCACCGTCTCCAGCGTGACGAAGCGCGCGGCGGTGCCGGCGCCCACCACGATGCCGACGGCCACCATGGCGTTCAGCAGCGTCGGCGTGGCATTATCGGCAATACCCAGCGCCACCGGCACCCACAGCACCAACAGAAAACGCAGCGTCACGCCGGCCCCCCAAAACAGGCTGGTGCCAATCAAGGAGAAACGCGTCTGCCCATCGCGCCACAGCGTAACGCAGGCGGTAAAGAAACTGTTCGTCATGGCCCGCGGCCGCCATGAAGCCCCCGGGCGCGCTGCCGCCAGACGCGGAATATACAGGTTGGCGACCACTGCCCCCGCATAAACCAAGGCGCAGGCCGCCAGCGCCGCGACCACATGCCAGTCCGCCAGAATACCGCCGGCCACCGAACCGGTCAGAATGGCCGCGATGGTCGAGGCTTCGATCAGGCCGTTAGCCTTGACCAGTTTCTCGCCGCTGGTGATCTCGCCCAGAATGCCGTATTTGGCCGGTGAATATGCGGCGGCCCCCACGCCGACCAGGCTGTAACCCAGGAACGGGTTCCCCCCAAAACAGATCGCCAACGCCCCCGCCAATTTCAGGGCGTTGGCGAACATCATCACCCGCCCTTTGGCAAAGCTGTCGGCGACCTGGCCGACAAACGGAGCCAGAATGATATAGGTGGCGACGAAGGCCATCTGCAGGATCGGCTGGCTCCAGTCCGGATACAGCTGCTGCTTGATCAACGCCAGCGTGGCGAACAGCAATGCATTGTCGCCGAACGCCGAGAGGAACTGCGCGCTGATCACCGCGATCATGCCGCGTGACAACAAAGGGGATTCGGTCGAAGGATTCATCAGGCACTCTCCGGCTGTTCGGCCATATGACGCAGGGTGACGAAATCGGGTTTGCCGCTGCCGAGCACCGGCAGCGTTTTCAACAGGCGAATATCGCGCGGCACCGCCAGCTCCGGGCTGCCCAGCTCGCGCGCCACCCGTAGCAATGCCTCGCGGGTAATGGCGGGATCGGTGGTGAACAGCACCAACGCCTCCCCCTTGCTGCTGTCGCTTTTGACCGTGGCGGCATGCAGCTTTTCCGGCGACAGCCGTTGCGCCAGCAGTTCGACGCTCTCGAGCGACACCATCTCACCCGCCAGCTTGGCGAAGCGTTTCACGCGGCCGCGAATGGTGCAGTAACCCTGCTCATCCAGGCTGACGATATCACCGGTGTCATACCAGCCCGGCTGCAGTACACCATTCGCATCTTCCGCCGCCGGCGGCTCCAGTTCGCCGGGGCGCTCAACCCGCAGATAGCCTTTCATGATATTCGGCCCCCTCAGCTGCAGACGGCCGCCGTTATCAATACCCGGCACCGCGATCAGGCGCGCCTCCATCTGCGGCATGATGCGGCCGACGGTGCCCACCTTGGTCGCCAGCGGCACATTGATCGAGACCACCGGCGCGCACTCGGTCACGCCATAGCCTTCCAGAATGCGGATGCCGTATTTGTCCTGATAGATCTGTTTGGTGCTGTCCGCCAGTTTCTCCGCGCCGGCCACGACATAGCGCAGGCGGGCAAAATCATACGGATGCGCGAAGCGCGCATAGTTGTTAAGGAAGGTCGCCGTGCCGAACAGCACCGTGCAGTTACGGTCATACACCAGCTCCGGCACCACGCGATAGTGCAGCGGGCTGGGGTAGAGGAAAATGCGGCTGCCGGTGAGCAGCGGCGTAAGCAGCCCCACCGTCAGGCCGAACGAATGGAACAGCGGCAGCGACGACATGAAGCGGTCGCGCGGCGTGAAATCGGCGATGGTGCGAATTTGTTCTACGTTGGCCAGCAAGCTGGCGTGCGAATGCACCACGCCCTTGGGGTGGCCTTCAGATCCAGACGTGAACAGGATCAGCGCCGCGTCCTCCGGACGTTGCGGCAACGCCGCGCGCTGCGGCTGCAGCAAGTGACGCAGGATCCACAGCTTATCCGCCAGCGTGACAGTGTCTTTCAGATCTTCCAGATACACCCAGTTAGCCTGCGGCACCTGTTCCGGCAGGTGGGTCAGCTTGCCCTTCTCCAGAAACTGGCGCGAGGTGACGATGGTCTTGATACCGGCGGCCGTCATCGCGCTGTTCAGGCCCTTGGCGCCGGCGGTGTAGTTGAGCATCGCCGGAATGCGATTGCGCAGCGAAGCGCCGAAGATCGCCGCCGCGGTGATAGTGGCGTTCGGCAACAGCAGCCCGACGTGTTCCCCTTCGGCGGTAAAGCGTTGCAGAATGCGGCTGACACCCAGCGATTTTTTGATCAGCGTCTGGTAGCTGTCTTCTTTGAAAGCGATGTCTTCGATACATGGTTTTCGGCGCCCATAGCGGTGCTGCGCCGCCAGCAAGGCATGGAACAGCGTCTGCGGTTCGCGCGTGTCCATCCGCGCCCGCATCATAATCTGCATCAGCCGATCGCCCGCCAACGCCCGGCGATCGCGCGCACGCGGCGCCTCCGGCATCGGCAGCGTGGTCGGCGGCAAGATGCGAATGTTGATTTGCGGGAACCAGCGGATCTTGAACACCCCAGCCATACGGCCGAACGGGCTGAATTCGGGGCCGTCGATCCGCACCGGCACCACGGTGGCGCCCGATTTGGCGGCGATAAACGCCGCGCCGTCGTAGATTTTCATCAGCGCGCCGGTCACGGTGATGCGCCCTTCAGGGAACACCACGATCGGCCGTCCCTGTTCGACCATCCGCACCAGCTGCTTGATGGCCATCGGCTTGGTAGGATCGAGCGAGACAAAATCGATGTAAGGCCGCAGCCAGCGCATAAACCAGCTCTCGCCGATGCTGGCGTAAACCGCAAACACCGGTTTTATCGGCAGGAATAGCGCCAACAGCACGCCGTCGAGGAAAGAGACGTGGTTCGGCGTAATCAGTAATTTTTGCCGTTCGAAGTGCTGGACGTCCCCTTCGACCCGAACCCGAAACAACAGGCGAAACAGCGCGCGCAGCAGTGAAAAGATCATGCCCTTCTCCCTTGGCCATGGAGGCGTAAATCGTTGTAGGGAAAAGAATACTATATGGCAGGCAAAAAAAAACCTACGCATCCGCGTAGGTTGGTGCAATTGAAAATGGCTTCAACATACAGAGTATGCTGATTTCTCACCAATCAATACCTCTGGGATCACCTACTCTAGAGAGATGTCGTGCAGGAAACTACCGCCGAATCGCAAGAGTTCTGCTCCAAATGCAACCAGCTGTAAATTTCCCGCGTTCTGTTGTAATAACTCAATGAAACTTAAATAATCCTCACGACGGAAAGATCAATAATGATGCGTCATCCGCAGGAAGCGAGTGAGGGGAGCAAAAAGACCATGCGCATATGCAGGTAAGTGCAGCACATGAGGGTTCGGCCTAATCGAGACTGAAGCAGATCCTTTAATCCCTCTTGTATCATCCACGCTAAAGAAATCAATTACGAAAACTATTTTCAAACGCAAGAGCCAAATTAGACGTGATATCCAACGTGTCATTTTGATCAACGTATGCAATGCGTTTTCTTGCTTTTCAAGCACGGTAACAATAAAAAGACAAAGTCAAAAAGCGCTAGCTAACAACAGAGCCACCTCCAGACCTTGCTGTTATCGTGATCTCACGGCAAAAGTGCGCTCCGAGGATAATTAATTATTAATAATTAAAAAAACCGCAAGCAATAAAACCTATGCACTAACAACCAAACAGAATTAATAATTAAAACTGAATAATAAAAACCAATAAATCAGAATATAAATCTATTTTGATGTAAATTTTTAGCAGAATATTGCAAGAATTGAGATTGAAAAATAAAATAACCCTGCATTGAATCTCTAGTAAAAAATTGCGACATCCTTGCTTTATATTTTCAAGCAATACGACTTGTATTTATTTAGTGGCATATTCTCAGAAGGAAACCTGAATGAAGAAATATTTATTTTTAGCCCTGCTACCTCTGTCGTGCACGAGCGTACTGGCCGCAAAAACAGCCAGTACGTCTGTAGATTTCTCCGGAGAAATTTACAATAACACCAGCTGCAGTATTGCTGCCAACACCAATAGCATTGATCTTGGCCGCCATTCCAGCGAAGCTTTTGATAAAGTAAATCCTGTCCAGTTGGAAGGCAACGGCATGGGCAGCATCCCGTTCACCGTAAACTGCACGGCACCGACCAGCATGGGCATTGAAGTTACCAGCGCCAGCGGCGATGCCGATTATCAATATATGGACAGAAGCTTCACCGCATCGCTGGCAAAAGACGCCAGCAATAAAGATATCGCCGTGCTGGGCCTTGCACTGTCAGATATCGCTATGGATGGTGAAACCGTGCGTGCGGCGCTGATTCCTGAAGGCGATGATATTTTTGATTTGACCAATGTAACTGACGGTGCAGATCACGAAAAGGCTATTTTCTCTGTTGCCTCAGGTAATCGCTTTGCGGTCACATCAGATGCTAATTACGACAACATGGCGATCGGTCAGAACCTGAGCGGCACATTCAACTACCGTTCATTCCTTACCCCGCTTAGCTACATTGATGATAAAAGCATCCAAATGCAAGACAGCATTGCATTGCAAGCTTCTGTGAATCTTTCGGTTCACTACCTGTAATCACCAGGTGGGGACACTTCGCTGTCCCCACTTATTTCAGCCTCTTTGTTTGGCAAAATACCTTAACGTCCTTTGACTAGAGTTCGTTATTCTCCGCTATTCAGGAAATAAAATGAAAGGTCTCATCCATTATCTCACCGCAATATTTATATTGCTTACTCCATTTTATGGCCAAGCAACCATTAAACTGGAAAAAATAAGCCTTTTGGTCAATCAAGAGAAAGGAGAGACAACGGTAAGAGTCGATAATATCGGTAATTATCCTGTATTGCTATTCTCATCCGTTGTTAAAAATGCATTAAGCAAGCAAGGAGAAGATCCCTTATTCATTCTTTCTCCGCCAGCCGCGCGTATTGATCCGGGTAAATCTCAGCTGGTACGCGTCATGCTTGCCGATCCCCCGGGACTTGATAAAACCCGTCAGCAAATGCGCCATATCTATTTCCAGGAAATTCCCGATATGGGAGAAAAAAGCAACCAGCTTAAGGTGAATACTCGGCATCGGGTCGTCGCTATCGCCACACCCTCCGCGCTGGTGGAAAACAAATCTCCCTGGCAAACCTTGCATTGGCAACAAAATGGGCATTCTATACAAGTCAAAAATCTCAGCCCTTACGTTATCAGGTTAGCCCCTTCCATCACCGTACAACCCAGTAACCAGCAGTTTGTTTTAGAACAACCTTATTTGCTGCCTGGGCAAACGATCGGTACACGTAAGAGCGATAGGCTTACCAGCCCCCCCTCCCGTTTGCACTTCACGCCAATCAGTAACACGGGGCGCGCCATACCCGATATCACGGTCAACCTTGCCCCAATCCAGTGAGGCAGCCTTTGAAATTGCATATACCGCTACGTCTGCTGGCGTTTTGTCTGCCTATAGGCTATGCCTCGACCAGCCTGGCTGACTACGATATTGAAATGATGCGCGCACTTGGATTACCCAGTGAGATTGCTGATTACTTTTCCTCTGGAGCGAAATTCCCCTCAGGAAAACAAGCGCTATTCATCAACGTCAACGGACAAAATCATGGACGACATGAAGTCAACATAGACAAACAAGGCGAATGGCAATACGACGCTGAACTCGTAGAAAGCCTAGGGTTATACCCCTGCAAGCTCAACACTCAGGCAGATATGCTGATGAGCCAATGTTATCAAGGCAGCCGCATCGACAATGAAACCGGTAATAATCAATTGATTTTGCTGTTGCCCGAGCGCTATATCCGTCGACAACCGGCGGACTATGAATTTGGCGGCCATGCCCTGATGCTGAATTATACCGCGAGCCGATTCGACAGCCAAAATCACAGCAGTGATTACGCGGCGTTGGAAACCGGCTTTAACAGCAATAATTGGCTGTTTCGCCATAATGGCACCTATAACAAGTCAGAACGACATCAAGGGTACACGCCTTACAATAGTTATCTGCAGCGGACATTGACGAACCACGACGCCATGATGCGTTTGGGACGAGCGACGTTATCAGATTCGCTTTACAGCGGCATTACCTTAGATGGCCTGCAATGGCTGCCTGACTCGTCGTTGTCATTGAGTCAACGCAGTGATGTGCCGGTAGTCGAAGGTATCGCCGAGAGCCAAGCCAAGGTTGAGATTTTTCAGAATGGCAGATTAGTTTACGCTACGCAGGTGCAGCCGGGCACTTTCCGCCTGACCGATATCCCTGCGCAGTTCGACGCAGTCGATTTGTCCGTCACCGTCACGGAAAGTAACGGTAGCCGCAAACAATTCATCGTCCCTTATCTGACGACCTCAGGACGCGCTACTCCCCGCCAGGGCAGTTACTCCCTTGCTCTCGGGCGCACTCACAGCCTGGAAAAAAGTACAGAAATGCCTTTCATCACTGGCTCATTCTCTTTGCCATGGCTCAACCACCACCAAGTGAGAGGGGGAAGTTTCCTCAGCCGCGATTATCGCGGCATCGCCGCCGGTTATAGCGTTGCCAATAGCGATTATCGTTTTACAGCCTTGAGCCACGTGGCGCAGTCGCCAAGTGGAAAGGGCACCAAGCTGCAGCTGAATAGTGCATTGCCCCTGATAAAAAACCTTAAGCTGAACGCCGGTTACAGCATCCAGTCAGAGCGATACCGTTCGCCCACACAGCTTCGTTCTCCACGTAAAGATGACGGCGAAGGAACTTATTGGCCTGTATCGCACGGCGCATCATCTTCACACCAACGTCAAAGCTACAGCCTGGGCCTAGGCTGGCACCATAAATACATTGGAAATCTATCTTTAGGCGTTACACGCGCTGAAGGGGGAGATAAGCAACAAAATCAACGAGTCTACGCCTTCTGGAACCGTCAATTTGGCGCCGCCACCGTTGGCGTTAGCCTGGAAAAAGAGCGCAGCCGCGAGGTTCGCGATAACGATACCAGGGTGTTCGCCACCCTTTCATTGCCTCTGGGAAAAAACCGACGTTATAGCGCCAATATGATAAGCAACGGAAGACATCGTAGCATCAGCAATTCGCTTTCCGGCCAAGCGTTGAATGGCGATCTGGCTTATGGACTCAATGCAACACAGGGCACCCAATCCAACAACGGCACCTACTCAGGCAATGTGAACTATTTGAGTCCGTTCACAACGCTTTCCGGCAGCTATAGCCATCTGTCAGAAAATCAGCAGGCATTTTACTACAGTGCCTCTGGCTCCCTGGTGGCAGACAGCAGCGGGCTAACGCTCTCACCACAGAAAATCGGCGATACCTTCGGCGTCTTGACGATACCGGGCCTCGCCGGAATCAGCGTGTCTACGCCAGGCGGAAAGGTGAAAACCTATGGCAAGCAAGGTAAGGCGGTCATCCCAAGGCTGCGTGAGTATCAACCAAGTCTGATTAACGTAGACACCAGCACCTTACCCCCCGGCGCCGATATCGATAACGGCGTGCGCAAGATCAATCTGGCACGTGGCAGCGTTAAACGTATCAATATCGGTGCCATTAATACATTGCGGGCCATTGTCCAGATTAGCTATGCAGACGGCACAAAACCCGCTATCGGCAGCATGATTTTGGATGAACAACAACGAGTGGTCGCTTTTACCAATGATCAGGGCGCAGCCTTCATTGAACATCAGAAAGCGCACCACGCGAAGAACGAGGCGTCTTCACAACGTTTCAGCATGAAAAACTCGTCGGGACAGGCATGTTATTTCGCAATTGCTGCAGACACCTCTTCCCGCAATCGTGCCGGCATCAGCCACTCCGAAGCCGTGTGTCGCTAAACGTTCATCGATATCAGGAGAACACATGAAAGTGATTTATTATGGGTTGGCAGCCATAGCCATCAGTTTTGGGGCTAACGCTAACTGCACGCTAACGACCACACAAAACAGCATTTATCTGGGGGAGCACAATATTGGGACACTGTCTCAGCAATCCACTCTGCTGCACAGCGCCCCATTGCAGTATCGGTTGACTTGCGATGAGCCCGTGCAGTTGCAGGGGTTCACTCTGCGGGAGAATAGAAACCTGGCAGAAGGAGGCGGCGCAACCGATGCTTCTAGCTATCTCAGCCTCACGGTTGATGAATTACGCAACGATGATGGTGAGCCCCTTTCCTTTTCACTCGCCCCCGGGCAACCACGCCAAAGACATCTACCCAACTATCGTTTATCCGTCGATCGGGAAGCATTACACATCCTTGTACCGGATAACGAGGTTGGGCAACACTTCACACTGTCATTAACAGTCTCCAGTTTCGCCGCGGCCGCGACACAACTGCGTCAGCAGCAACGCGATAACATCCCGCTGTCGACCCAATTGCTGGTCAGCGCTAACTATCTTGATCCCGACGTTCGGTGAATGCGCTGACCTCCACCAGACAGCTCATGGCGTTCGGCCCCTGCGTCAGCGGCGAGGTGCCGATATCGAGCGTCAGCACGTTCGGGTTGCCCGCCTGCTCGACCGGCCGGAGCTGCGCGTCGTAACCCGGCTCGAACCAGGCGCCGGTCGCCATCAGCACCACGCCGCGCGTCACGCCATCGGTGAGCGATACCCCCGCCAGACAGCTGCCGCGTGCGTTGCTAACCAGCACTTCGGCGCCGTCCGCCACGCCGCGCGGCGCCGCATCGTCCGGATGCATGTACAAGGTTTCGCGCCCGGCAGTCTTGTTGCCCTGCGCCAGCGGCGCCGGATCCATCTGGCTATGCAGGCGATCGCTCGGTTGAATGGAGATCAGGTGCAGCGGCCAGTTTTTGGCCTGCGGCGCGCCCAGCCACTCCACCGGCGGCCGCCACTGCGGATGCGGCGCGAAATCTTCGTAGCGATAGCCGGCGATCCGCTCGCTGAACAGCTCTATCTTGCCGCTGGACGTTTGCAGCGGGTTAGCCTGCGGATCGGCGCGGAACGCCTCAAAAAAGACGAACTCTTTGGCCGGCGCGGGCAGTTCGACATAGCCCCGGCGCCAGAAATCCTCAAACTCGGGCCAGGCGACGCCGGCGCGCTGCTGCGCTGCGCCGCATTGCCGGTAGATAGCTTCGATCCAGGCCCGCTCGTCGCGATTCTCGGTAAAGCGCTCACGATAGCCGAGGCGCTCCGCCAGATCGGCGAAAATATCGAAATCATTGCGCGCCTGATGCTGCGGCGCAATGGCCTGATGCATCGCCAACACGTAGCGATCGCGCGACGAGCCGCCGATGTCGTTACGTTCCAGCGAACTGGTGACCGGCAGCACGATGTCCGCCATTTTGGCCGCCGCCGTCCACCAGATATCTTGAACGATCACCGTGTCCGGCTTCTGCCACCCCTCCACCAGCCGATTCAACTGCTGATGATGATGGAACGGGTTGCCGCCGGCCCAGTGCACCAAATGGATATCCAGATAATGCCGCGTCTCGCCGCAAAATTGATAGGCTTCGCCGGGGTGCAACAGCATGTCGCAGATGCGCGCCACCGGGATCGCCAGCCCGGCCGGGTTTTCGCCTACCGGCATGGTCGGCGCGGGGGTATCCACGCGCGGGTTGCCGACGCCGTTCATCGAGCCGTGGCCGAACGAGAAGCCGCCGCCTGGCAGCCCCACCTGGCCCAGCATCGCCGACAGCGCGATCATCATCCAGTACGGTTGTTCCCCCCGATGTGCGCGTTGCACGGAGTAGGAGCAGGTGATGAAACTGCGCACGCCGATCAGTTGCCGCGCCAGCAGCGCAATACGCGCCGCCGGAATGCCGGTAATGTCGCTGGCCCAGTCGGGGGTTTTCGCCACGCCGTCACCGGCGCCGTTCAGGTAATCCGCCAACTGTTGATAGCCCACGCAGTGGCTGTGCAGGAAGGCTTCATCCTGCGCGCCCAGCCGCTGGATTTCATAAGCCAGCGCCAGCATCAGCGCCACGTCGGTATTCGGCCGGATCGGGATCCATTCCGCGTTGACGAACGCGGGGCAGTCGTCGCGCATCGGGCTAATGTTGATCACCGGCGTGCCCTTATGCGCCAGCTTTTGCAGCCAGGGTTTGAGCGCATGTTCCGCCGCGCCGCCGGAAGAAACCTGAGCGTTTTTCAGCGCCAGCCCGCCAAACGCCACAAACAACTCGCAATGCTCCACCACGCTCGGCCAACTGGTGACGCGCCCGGTCAAGGGCGAGAAAGTGCCGATCACATACGGCAGAAAGAACTGCGCCGCGCCCCAGCTGTAGTTGCCCTGCTGATCGACCCCGCCGCCGCCGCCGAAGTAGAACCGCCGCACCAGCGAGCGTGCATGGTGCAGCCGCCCGGCCGACGACCAGCCATAAGAACCGGTGAACAGCCCGGAGGCGCCGTAGCGATCGCGCACCCGGCGATTCTCTTCCGCCACCAAATCGAGCGCTAACTCCCAGTCCACCTCGACGAAATCTTCCCTGCCGCGCAGCGTACGGTCGCTGCCCTCGCGCTTTTGCAGCCACGAGCGGCGCACCGCCGGTTTGCGAATGCGTTTGTCGGAGTAGACCATCGGGACGATGGAATCGAGCAGCGGCGAAGGGTCGGGATCGTCGACGAAGGGTTCACAACGGATAAGCCGACCGTCTTCAACCACGGCGGTATAAGCGCCCCAATGGGCGAGCTGCGGATAGCGTTTAATGGACATGGCATTCTCGGCGCAAATCGGAATGCACAGACGTTACCTCAGCCCGGCGCCAGTGCCAACGTACAAATTGCGCTATCGTTCGGTCGTCGATGGTTATGCGTACAGACTCGAAGAGATTCTGCAACGGCCGCCACAAGTTGCGCACGAGACCGCTTGCAGCCCCGGTTTTTTTCCGCAAAACTGGGGGATGTAAGCGATTACCCAGGATGTGTTGACTGATATGGCTACGATAAAGGATGTTGCCAGGCTGGCGGGTGTTTCCGTGGCCACGGTATCCCGCGTGATAAACAATTCCCCCAAGGCCAGCGAAGGGTCGCGCACCGCGGTGCTGGCCGCCATGGAACAACTGCAGTATCACCCTAACGCCAACGCACGGGCGCTGGCGCAGCAATCCACCGAGACGCTGGGCCTGATCGTCTCCGACGTTTCCGATCCCTTCTTCGGCGCAATGGTCAAAGCGGTCGAGCAGGTGGCCTACGCCACCCATAATTTTCTGCTGATTGGCAACGGTTACCACGACGCCGAAAAAGAGCGCCAGGCGATTGAACAGCTGGTGCGGCACCGCTGCGAAGCGCTGGTGGTGCACGCCAAAAGGCTGAGCGATCAGGAACTTTGCGGCTGGATGCAACAGATCCCGGGCATGGTGCTGATCAACCGCACGCTGCCGGGCTTCGAAACACGCTGCGTGGCGCTCGACGATCGCTACGGCGCCTGGCTGGCGACCCGTCATCTGATCCAGCAAGGGCATCAGCGCATTGCCATCATCTGCTCCACTCACCAGATTTCCGACGCTACCGACCGGCTGCAGGGCTATCTCGACGCGCTGCGGGAACACGGTATCGCGGTGGATGAAAAGCTGATCGCCTATGGCGAACCGGACGAGATCGGCGGCGAACAGGCGATGACCGAGTTGCTCGGCCGCGGCCGTTCGTTCTCCGCCATTACCTGCTATAACGATCCGATGGCCGCCGGCGCGCTGTCGGTGCTGAGCGATAACAGCGTCGACGTACCGGGGGAAATTTCGCTGATCGGTTTCGACGACGTGTTGATTTCGCGCTACCTGCGCCCACGCCTGACCACCATTCGCTACCCTATCGTCGCGATGGCCACCCAGGCGGCAGAGCTGGCCCTGGCGCTGGCCAACCGGCAACCGCTGCCGGAAATCACCAACATGTTCAGCCCGACGCTGGTGCGCCGCCACTCGGTCGCCACCCTCAACAACGCGCACGAACAGCCGTAATGACATCGCTGCATGGGTGAGCAGTCACCCATGCGTTCATATTGCGTAGCCCGCCGCATTTCCCGCTTTTGGATTTTTTCCGCTCCCTGCGTTCGTGCATATTGATCGAACAATAACCTTTACGCTATATAGCATAAACGCTATATTCTGAGCACATCATGTGGCAAGTGGTGACCGTCGAACGGTTCGACGACTGGTTTTTAGCGCTGAACAACGCCCAGCAAACCAGCATCCTGGCGGCGATCTTCAAATTACAGACGTTCGGCCCGCAGTTGGCGCGGCCGCACGCCGATACGCTGCATTTTTCCGACGCGGCCCGGCAGTTGAAGGAGCTGCGCGTTCAACATCGCGGGCGCCCTTTCAGAGGGTTTTTCGCTTTTGACCCACAGCGGCAAGCGGTATTGCTGTGCGGCGGCGATAAAACTGGCGACAAACGCTTTTACCAGCGCATGTTGCCCATCGCCGCCATGGAGTTTTCACATTATCTGGCAACCCGGAGGTAGTACAGATGGCCAAACCTTTATCCCAACTGATCGATAAACTCGATCCCGCCGTCGTTGCCGCCGCCAGGCAAAAAGCGGACAAGGAAATTTTCGAACTGCGGCTGGCAATGCTGAGGGAAGAGCTGGCGGTCTCTCAGGTTGAATTGGCGAAGCGGCTCGGCATCAGCCAACCCTCCGTCGCCAATTTGGAAAAGCGCGGCAGCGAAATAAAGCTGTCGTCGCTCAAACGCTATATCGAGGCGATGGGCGGCACGCTATCGCTGGATGTGCAATTGCCCAATGGCCAGCACCGCCGCATGACGCTGTGAAGCGGGCGCCAGGCGCCCGCCCGCTGATCAGATAAGCTCCAGCGCGATCAGTTCTTCGATGGTTTGGCGGCGGCGGATCAAGCGCGGCTCGCCGTTTTCGAACAGCACTTCAGGCAACAGCGGACGGCTGTTGTAGTTGGAGGACATCGATGCGCCGTAGGCGCCGGTATCGTGGAACACCAGATAATCGCCGATCTGCACCGGCGGCAGCTCACGGGTTTCCACGCCGCCGCCCGCCTGCTGGGTGAAGACGTCGCCGGATTCGCACAGCGGCCCGGCGATCACCGTGTCGCGCAGCGGTTGCCCCGAGGTGTCACGCCCATCGGCCGGCAACAGCGAAATATGGTGATAGCTGCCGTACATCGCCGGGCGCATCAGATCGTTAAAACCGGCATCCACCAGCACAAAGTGGCGGCTGCCCATGTTTTTCACCGCCCGCACCTCGGCCACCAAGACGCCCGCTTCCGCCATCAGGAAACGCCCGGGTTCAATCTCCAGCTGCACCGGGTGCCCCAGATGCGCGGCGATGCGCTCACGCGCCCGGTTCCACAAACCGAAATAGTGTTCGGTATCGATCGCCTCTTCGCCGTACTGATACGGGATAGACAGGCCGCCGCCGGCGGAAATGGCGCTGATGTCATGACCGAGATCGATCACCTGCTGCACCATCGCATCGCAGACGCGCTCCAGATGCTGGTAATCGACGCCGGAACCGATGTGCATATGCACGCCGATCAGTTTCAGGCCGTAGCGGCGGATTTTCTCCACCGCCTGCGGCAGATCGGCATACCAGATGCCGTGCTTGCTGTTTTCGCCGCCGGTGTTGGTTTTCTGGCTATGGCCGTGGCCAAATCCCGGGTTAATGCGCAGCCACACCGGATGCCCTGCGGAAACCTGGCCGAGCTGATCCAGCATGTCGATGGAACCGGCGTTAACCGGGATCTTCAATTCGCTGACGCGCGCCAGCGTGGCATGATCCAACACGTCCGCGGTAAACACGATCTCACTCGGTTCGCCGCCCGGCTGAAAACCAGCCTGCAGCGCCCGTTCGATCTCGCCCAGCGACACCGAATCCACCTTCACGCCCTGCTCGCGCATCAAACGCAAAATATGAATGTTCGAACAGGCCTTCTGTGCGAAACGAATGGTGTCGAAGTGGCGCAGTTGAGCGATGCGCTGGCTGATGATGTCCGCATCATAGGCCCAGACCGGGCAACCGAAACGCTGCGGCAAGGCCAGCAGGTTAGCGGCATTCAACGCGGTGGAGGTGTCGTGCAACGAGCGAGGCATGGCGATATTCCCAATTCGAAAATGACGGCAGATAGAGCCATAGTGCCGCACGCTGAATTGGGTGGAAAATATCTATTTAGCCGCAGTCTATTCATTTATGATATGGCTTTCTCTACAGTCGAGCGGCCTTGCCATGCACAGCATCTCTTTGCGGCAGATAGAAATCTTTCGGGCGGTGATGACCACCGGCAACCTGACCGAGGCGGCGGCCCTGCTGCAAACCTCGCAACCGACCGTCAGCCGCGAGCTGGCGCGCTTTGAGAAGCTGATCCGGCTGCAGCTGTTCGACCGGGTTCGTGGGCGCTTGTCCCCCACGGTACAGGGCCTACGGCTGTTCGAAGAGGTGCAACGCTCCTATTACGGCCTCGATCGCATCGTCAACGCCGCCGCCGGCATCCGCCAGTTTCAGCAGGCGCAGCTGTCGATCGTGTGCCTGCCGGTATTTTCCCAATCGCTGCTGCCGGCGGTGTGCCGGCCCTTTATCGAACGTTACCCGGAAGTCAGCTTCAGCGTGATCCCGCAAGAGTCGCCGCTGCTGGAAGAGTGGTTGTCGGCCCAGCGCCACGATCTCGGGCTGACGGAAACCACCCTGACGCCGGCGGGCACCGAGCGGGTAACGCTGATGACGTTGAATGAAGTCTGCGTGCTGCCGGCGGGCCATCCTTTGCTGGCGAAAGACCCACTGACGCCGCAGGATTTCGCCGGGCAGAACTTTATCAGCCTGTCGAGCACCGACAGCTATCGCCACTTGCTCGATGCGCTGTTCGCCGAGCAGGGCGTCGAGCGCCGCATGGTGATGGAAACGCACAGCGCGGCGTCGGTGTGCGCCATGGTGAGGGCCGGCGTGGGGGTGTCAATCGTTAACCCGCTGACGGCGCTCGACTATGCCGGCAACGGCGTGCACGTGCGATCCTTCAGCATCGACGTACCGTTCACCGTCAGCCTGATACGGCCGCTACACCGCCCTTCGTCGGCGCTGGTGACGGCCTTTATCGACCATTTGCATCAACAGGCCGCACTGTTCTCCGCTCGCCTGGCCGCTGCCGTCAAGCGGTGAAAACGGCGTGGGAATGTTGCCGAAGCCTCAGCGCAGCGTCGCCTGCCACTGCGGATCGCTGGCGAACCACTCCACCAGAAAGTCCAGCATGGTACGCAAGGTGGCAGGCATCTGGCGGCGCGAGGTGTAGATGCCGTAGATGCCCATCGACTGCGGCCGGTAACCCGGCAGCAGCTCCACCAATTCGCCGCTGGCCAGCAGCGGCGCCGCCGAATAGTAGGGCTGCATGGAAATGCCCGCGCCCTGCACCGTGCCGGCCATGAGCACCACCGACTCGTTGGCGCTCAGGTTGCCGCTGACCGCCACCGCCGATTTCACCCCCTGAGCGTCAAAGTGCCACAGGCTTTTGCCGAAATAGGAATAAGTCAGGCAGTTGTGCAACGCCAGATCCTGCGGCTGGCGCGGCGTGCCGTGCGCCGCCAGATACGCCGGCGCGGCACACACCACCGATGCACAGGTGGACAGCGGCCGGGCGATCAGGTTGGGATCCAGCTCGTTGGTGATGCGCAGCGCCAGATCGATGCGCTCCTCCACCAGGTTCACCGCCCGGTTGTTCATCTGCAGATCGACCGCCACCTGCGGGTGGCGCTTCAGATACTGAGCGACGGCCCCCACCAGCGCCGTTTGCCCGAGCGATTGCGAACAGGTGATGCGCAGCAGGCCGCGCAGTTCGTCGCTCTGCCCTTCCTCCACCAGATCGATTTCCCCCGCCAGCGCCAGCATTTGTCGGCAGCGCTCCAAAGTACGCTCCCCGGCGTCGGTCAGACTAAGCTTACGGGTAGTGCGGTGCAGTAAACGCGCCCCGGCCCATTGCTCCATCTGCGCCAGGTAGCGCGTGACCATCGCGCGCGACATCTCCAGCGTTTCCGCGGCGGCGATCATGCTGCCGCGATCGACGATGGTGACAAAAACCTCAGCGGCGGTAATGCGATCCATGATTAGTCCGATTTATGCAACGAATAATTGCTTATTATCCGGTTTTTCTATCGCTTTATGCAACCTAACATCATTACAACATTAACCGATACCTAAGGACCTCTGCCCATGTTTAAGAAATCACTGTTAACTCTGGCCTTCACCGGCGTCGCCACCCTGAGCACTTATGCCACCGCTGCCGATACCCTGACCATGGAAGTGTATAACCCGGGCGAAAAAAGCGTGTTCCCGGTGTCTTCCGAAATCGTCAGCGGCAAACACGAAGTGGCGCTGATCGACGCTCAGTTCCAGCGTAATGATGCTGAAGAGCTGGTGAAAAAGATCAAGGCGACCGGCAAGAAGCTGACCACCGTTTATATCAGCCACTCAGACCCGGATTTCTATTTCGGTCTGGACGTGATCAAGGCGGCCTTCCCGGAGGCGAAAATCATCGCTTCGCCTGGCACCATCAAAGACATCAATGCGACCAAAGACGGTAAAGTTGCCTACTGGGGCCCGATCCTGAAAGACAACGCGCCAAAAACCGTGATCGTGCCGCAGCCGCTGCAAGGCGATAGCTTCACCATCGACGGCCAGAAAGTGGAAGTGAAAGGCCTGAACGGCCCGACCCCCGATCGCACCTTCGTGTGGATCCCGGCGCTGAAAGCGGTCGTGGGCGGCGTCGCGGTCGCCGGTGACAATATCCATCCGTGGATCGCCGACAACCAGACCGTGGAATCGCGCCAGCACTGGCAGCAGACGCTGAAAAATATCGAAGCGCTTAAGCCGCAGGTCGTCGTGCCGGGCCACTTCCTGCCGGGCGCCGCGCAAACGCTGGCATCGGTGCACTTTACCCAAAAATACCTGACCACGCTGGAAGCCGAACTGCCGAAGGCCAAGGATTCCGCCGCGCTGATTGAAGCGATGAAAAAGCATTACCCGACGCTGAAAGACGAATCGAGTCTGGAACTGAGCGCAAAAGTGCTGAAAGGCGAGATGAAGTGGCCGCAATAAGCGCCCCTGCGTGATTGAACCAGCCCTGGCGCCGCGGTGAACTGCCGCGCGCCAAGCGAGGAGTAAAAATGACCGAAACCACTCTGCATTATATTTTCGATCCGCTGTGCGGCTGGTGCTACGGCGCCACGCCGCTGGTGAAAGCGGCTCAGAGCCTCCCCGGGCTGAAGGTCGTGCCGCACGCCGGCGGCATGATGACCGGCAACAACCGTCGTCAAATCACCGACGAATGGCGCAACTACGTCATTCCGCACGACAAACGTATCGCCGAGATGACGGGCCAGCCTTTTGGCGAAGCCTATTTCAACGGCCTGCTGCGCGACACCACGGCAGTGATGGATTCCGAGCCGCCGATCACCGCTATCCTGGCGGCGGAGAAACTGGCGGGACGCGGGCTGGACATGCTGCACCGCATTCAGCGGGCGCACTACCAGGAAGGCCGGCGCATCGCCGACACGCCGGTGCTGGAAGCGTTGGCGAAAGAGCTGGGGTTGCCTTCGGCGGCGTTTATCGCCGAAATGCGCTTTAGCAGCGGCGCGCCGACCGCGCAACACATCGCGGAAAGCCGGGCGCTGCTGGCCAAAGTGCAAGGCCAGGGCTTCCCGACCTTTGCGCTGCAGGACAGCGAAGGCCGCCTGCATCTGCTGCCGGCCGGCAACTATCTGGGTAACGTGGAAGCCTGGAAAAACCTGCTGGGCGCCGCCGCGCTGGCGTAACCCTTCTCGCCCCGATCGCCGGGGCGGGTCATTCGACCCGCACGAACCGCCCTTCCGCCCGCACGTTGTGACCGAACCCGCAATCCCCCCGCGTGTGCATCTCCAGCGCTTGCTCGCCAAACTCCAGCATGACGTCGCAGACCTGCGCGCTTTCCGAGTCATGCTGATGGTAGACGGCTTTGCCGTGCTCAATGGGCAGCTCGGCGGTGAAATCGCCCATGTTCGGCCCGTAATACAACCCCATCTGCGGCATGGCGTAGCCGGAAAAATCAATCAACCACCGCTCGCCCTGCGGCTTCACCGTCACTTCGCTCCACACGCCGCGCCCGGCGTATTGCCAATACACGCCGGCCGGCCCCTGCGGCTGTGGCCACTGCGCCAGGCGTTGGCGCAACAGGCTCATGTTGTGCTGCGATTTGTCATCGTGCGGCGCCAGCGCCAGATAGGCCTGCGCCTTGAGCAATTCGCCGGCGTGCATCAGCGACAACGCCACGTTGTTGTAAGCCGTGGCGACAGCCTGCTCGCTCAGGCCGCAAAACTCGCTCCAGGCCGCCTGATCGCGAAAGATGTCGGCGGCTTTAGCGTAATCCTGCCGCTGATAGGCCTTTTTTCCCAGTTCGGCGTAGCTCGCCACCTTTTGGCAGTCGGCGGCGATGTCCGGCTCGTCAATGTGCGCCCAGGCCCGGGCGCTGGCGAAGACGCCGCAGGTCAGCAACAGAGGAAACCAAGCCTTCATCGTTTATCCTTTCTGCAAAAATTCGGCGCCAGTATAACCGCCCGGCGCCGGAGTGTATGCCGCAATTGCGCCCAGCTGCACGCTGCCGGCGATTCAGCCGCTTTATTTCAAACGGTTAGCGGAGTTAAAACTGCTTACAGTCACGGTTTGTTTGTTACCGGCCCGCAGCCCATGCTGAACGAAATACCGCAATTATCGAGCCGTTATGAACGCAACCCCCTTGCAGAAACACGCCGTGTGGCAGCTGATCAAACCCTTTTGGGTGTCGGAGGAACGATGGCGCGCCTGGATGATGCTGATCGCCATCGTCATCCTGTCACTCGGCCTGGTCTATATCAGCGTGCTGATCAACCAGTGGAACCAGGTGTTCTACGATGCGTTGCAGAACAAAAACTACCCGGTGTTCAAGGCGCAGCTGTGGCGCTTTACCTATCTGGCGCTGATTTTTATCGTGTTGGCGGTCTACAAGATCTACCTCACCCAGGGGCTCCAGATGCGCTGGCGGCGCTGGATGACGGAAAAGTTCATGGGGAAGTGGTTGGCGCACCAGGCGTATTATCACACCGAGCAGCAACAGATCGTCGATAACCCCGATCAGCGTATCGCGGAAGATCTCAACGTATTGACCCAATATACCCTGTCGCTGTCACTCGGGCTGCTCTCCAGCCTGGTGACGCTGTTTTCCTTTATCGACATTTTATGGCACGTCAGCGGGCCGATGACCTTCGCGCTCGGTCAGCACGCCATCACGCTGTCCGGCTATATGGTGTGGTTCGCGCTGCTGTATGCGGTGCTGGGATCGCTGCTGATCTGGTGGGTCGGCAAACCGCTGGTCATGCTGGGCTTCAACCAGGAACGGTACGAGGCGAACTTCCGTTTCGGCCTGATCCGCATCCGCGAAAACAACGACGCCATCGCGCTGTACCACGGCGAACCGCGCGAGGCACAGCAGCTAGGCGATCGTTTTGACACCATTCGCAGCAACTGGTGGGCAATTATGCGCATCACCCGGCGGCTGAACATTGCCACCAACTTCTACAGCCAGTTCGCCATCGTGTTTCCCCTGCTGGTGGCCGCGCCGCGCTATTTCTCCGGCGCCATTCAGATGGGCGGCCTGATGCAGATCGCCTCGGCCTTCGGTCAGGTACAGGGGGCGCTGTCGTGGTTTATCGACGCGTTTAACGACTTGGCGACCTGGAAAGCCTGCGTTAACCGTTTGGCCGGCTTCAACGCCGCCGTCGATCAGGTTCACCATCAGCCGCGCGGCATTCAGCTGCGGGAAGAGGCCGCCCATCCGTTAACGCTGGATAATCTCAGCCTGAACTTACCCGACGGCCAGCCGCTGCTGGCCGGCGCCAAGATGACGCTGCAACGCGGCGATCGCCTGCTGATCGTCGGCCCTTCCGGCTGCGGCAAATCGACGCTGCTGCG
This sequence comes from Serratia bockelmannii, assembly GCF_051803255.1. NCBI lineage: Bacteria > Pseudomonadati > Pseudomonadota > Gammaproteobacteria > Enterobacterales > Yersiniaceae > Serratia > Serratia bockelmannii. Next base: position 4,191,775 of record NZ_CP196512.1, read on the forward strand.
GGCCATCGCCGGCATTTGGCCTTACGGCGCGGGCGCCATCGGGCTGCCGGCCAACGCCAATACCCTGTTCCTGCCGCAGCGCAGCTACATTCCGATCGGCACGCTGCGCGAGGCGCTGAGCTACCCGAGCCAGGCGACACAATACAGCGACGAGCAGCTGATGCGGGTGCTGGAAAACTGCCGCCTGAAGCACCTGCAGCGCTGGCTGGATACCGCCGCCAACTGGAGCCACCGCCTGTCGCCGGGCGAGCAACAGCGGCTGGCGTTCGCCCGCGCCCTGCTGATTCGCCCGAGCATCCTGTTCCTCGACGAAGCCACCAGCGCGCTGGACGACGAAACCGAGCAACTGATGTACTGCCTGCTGGTGGATGAACTGCCGGACGTGACGCTGATCAGCGTGGCGCACCGCAACAGCGTGGCGAAGTACCACCAGACCTGCTGGCGCTTCAGCCGCAGCGAAGATCAACCGGCGCGCCTGGCGCTGAGCCCGCTGCCGGTATAACCCGCAGAGCCGGGCGCTACTGCGCCCGGCGTTCGTTCAGATGCCGTCGGTCTGCACGTCTTCGCACTTCACTCGGCGGCGCTCATGCCACAGGCTGGTCAGGCCCCGTTTGCCGCACGCCAGCGCCACCTCGCGAAACTCATCCAGGCTCAACCCGTCGCGCTCCAGCATCATTTCCGCCGCCAGCTGCATATTGACGCCGGTGAGCACTTCGCAATCGCCCTGCTCATCCGCCAGTTCGCAGGCACTGCGAAACGGCGAACCGCCGAGCATATCGGTCAGGAACACCACGCCGTCCGGCTGCATCACCGCAGCCAGCGCCGAGCGTAGGGCGTCCCTGAGCTGCGCGGTACTCATCTGTTCGGGGAAATCAACCGCCGCGCAGTGCCGCTGCGGCCCCACCACCTGTTCCACCGCCTGCAACAGCCCGGTGGCAAAACCGCCGTGGCCGGTAATCACAATGCCTGGCATCGCTCGCTCCTCACAAAATGCCGATAAATTTGCCCACTACGCCAATCGCTACGGTGACGCCTATCAGCTTCACCGGTGAGAATCCGCGCTTCATCAGGAAGAAAATAAGCAGCGTGAAACACAGCGGCAATAAATTGGGCATCAACTTGTCCAGCACGTCGGTCTGCAAGGCCACGCTGGCCTTGCCGGCATGCATTACCAGCGGCGTGGACAGGTGCACATACGACGCCACCAGCGCGCCGATCACCGTCATGCCAACGATCGACGCGGCGTGAGAAATGCGCCGGGTGTGGGTCTTCAGCAGCGCCAGCGCGCTGGTGCCGGCCTGATAGCCGTAGTGCGCCAGCCCAAAACGCAGGCCGAAATGAAACAGGTTGAACAGCAGCAGGAAGACGATAGGCCCGAACAAGCTCCCTTCCAACGCCAGCGAAGCGCCTATCCCGGCACAGATCGGCAGCAGCGTCAGCCAAAATAGCGCGTCGCCGATACCGCCGAGCGGCCCCATCAGCGCCACTTTCACCGCGCGAATGGTGGAGATTTTCTCCTTGTTCTGCTCCATCGCCAGCACCAGGCCGGACAGGAAGGTGACGTCGAACGGGTGCACGTTGATAAATTCCATGTGCATCTTCATCGAGTTGGCCAGATCCTGCGGGTTGCGGTGGATCTTGCGCAGCCCGGGGATCAGCTGATACAGCCAGCCGCCCGCCTGCATGCGTTCATAGTTGAACGACGCCTGCAGCAGCAGCGAACGCCAGGCCATACGGTTGATGTCGCCGCGCGTCAGCGCCTCGGCGGGCTGGCTGTCCAGATAGTCGTCCTGCTCCACCTGGCTGGTGGCCAGCGCCTGCGCCATGCGCTGCTCGGCCTTTTGCGCCAGCAGATCGTCGGAATCGTTAAATGCCATCTTCGGCGTCCTCCTGCGGAGCGGGCCGGGCGGTCGCCTCTGCCGCGCCGCGTTGCGTGTTGAAGAAATCAATCAAAGCGATCGCCAGGGCGCCCAGCGCCACTGCCAGGATCGGCAGCTTGAGGAACGTGACCGAGATGAAACCGAGGATAAAATAGGCCACGTAGGTTTTTTTCATCATCACCTTCATCAGCAGCGAGAAACCGATCGCCGGCATCATGCCGCCCGCCACCGCCAGCCCGTCCAGCAGCCAGCCCGGCGCTTTCTGCACCATGGCGCTGGCCGCGTCGGCGCCGAAGTAAATCGGTAGGAACGCCACCACGAAATAGAAGATGAACAGGATGCTGATGCCGAGATAGTTCACCCGTTCGATGCCGCGCCAGTTCAGCTCTTTCACCATGCGATCGCAGCGGTGCATCATCGGTGAGAACAGCGTAAACAGCAGCGTGATGCAGCCCTGCACCGCAATCGAGAACGGCACTGCCACGCCGATCGCCACTTTAGGATCGGCCTTGGTCAGAATGGCGAACGCGGTGCCGATCACCCCGCCGATCACCACGTTCGGCGGTTGGGCGCCCGCCAGCGGCACCATCCCCATCCACACCAGCTCCAGCGTCCCGCCCACCAGCAAGCCGGTGTAGACGTCACCCAAAATCAGCCCCACCAGCGGCCCCATCACCACCGGCCGGTGGAAGTGGGTTAGACCGTCGAACAGGTCAACCCCCGCCAATCCGGCCAACAGCGCAATCAATAACGCATCCGTCAACATGCTTCCCCCCAGGCTCAAAAGAGCAATTTGCCGATCGCCTCACCCGCCTCATCCGGCACCCGGCGCACTTCGCACTCCACGCCCAGCGCCGCCAGCGCGCGGAACGCGGCCACGTCGCCGTCGTCCAGCGACACCGTTTTGTGCACCTGCCGCTTCCCCTCGGCGAAGTGCATATTGCCGACGTTGACGAAACGGATCGGCACCCCGCCGCGCACCAGCGTCAACACGTCCTGCGGTGTTTTGCACACCAGAAAAATCTTCTGCCTGTCCGCCGCCTTGTGGATCACGTCGATGGTTTTCTGCAGCGTGAAGTAGCGGGTCTGCACCCCTTCCGCCACCACCATGTCCATCAGGTTCTGCTGCACCGGATCGGCGGCGGCCTCGTCGTTGGCCACCACCACCAGGTTGGCGCCGAGGGTATTGGTCCAGGTCACACCCACCTGGCCGTGCACCAGGCGATTGTCGATGCGGGTCATTAAAATGTTCGGCATGTCAGCGGCCCTCCGGGTAACAGGCGGCATGGTAATCGTCGAGCACCTGCGTCACTTTATGCAGCACCCACTCCTGCGGATCGGCGCTTAATTCGCCGGCGTTCAGCGCCCGCGCCTGATCCGGCAGGTACTGGCTGAGCAGCGCCAGCGGTGCCGGGCTGCGGCGCAGGTTGTCCAGCAACCCGTCGACGGCCTGCTGCACCTGCGGCTGCGGCCAGTAGTAACGCACCCGATCGCTCAGGCTGTAGTGGCGATCGAGATACTGCTGGTGCGGCGTGCCGTGGTAATAGCGGCTCCACTGCTGCGGCTGCTCGCGCATCACCTGCTCCAGCGTGGCGCACAGCTGCGCCGACTGGCGTTCCCCCAGCCATTCACGCTCGATGCGATCGAGGGCGAACAGCGCTTCGCGCAGCGCGAAGGTCAGCGCCGGCCCCACCTTCAGGATGGCGAAGTGATCGCGCACCAGTTGGCGGTAGGCCTGCGGTGGTTGGTAGTCCGTAGAGTGCGCCTCATAGATCATGCCCGGCTGCCTTTCGATGAAGTGGCTCAATGCGTCGGCGCGCTGCGGTTGGTAATGCTCAACGCTGTGGTGATCGAACTCGACGCCCGGCTGTACCACCAGCGCGATAGTTCGCTGCCAGGCATCGTTCAGCTCGGCTTTTTGCCAGGCGATGCGGTGCGTTTCCAGCGTTTGCGCCACCGCCTGCGGCGTGGTGACCTGCAGACCCGCCAGCGCCTCCTGCGCGCCGCCCGGGACCGGCACTTCGGTGCCGATTACATAGACCGGCGCTTCGCCGCCGCTCTGCGCCCAGGCCCGCTCCGCCACCGCGCACAGGCGCGCCGCACGCTCGGCGACCGTGGCATCCCCCAGGGGCGAGGGATCGCCGGCGCACGACATGGAACAATCGAGGTGAATTTTGCGAAATCCGGCGCGAACGTAATCGTCGATCAAGGTTTCCGCCAGCGCCATCGCCTCCTGAGCCGGGCGATCTTGCCAAGCGTTGGGCCCCAGGTGATCGCCACCCAGCCACACGCGCTCGCGCGCCAGGCCCACTTCATCCGCCAGGCGCCACAGCGCATCGCGGAACTGGGCCGCCGTTTGGCCGGTATAGCCGCCGAATTGATTAACCTGGTTGGACGTCGCCTCCACCAATACCGGCGTGCCGCGCGCTTTGGCCTGCCGCAGCGCGGCCTTCAGAACCCAGGGATGGGCGGAACAGACGGAAAAGATCCCGACCGGCATACCGGCCTTGTGCTGCTCGACAAGCTGTAACAACTGCTGCATGAAGCCCCCATGCAGGCGCCCTGCTACCGATCGGCGATGATGACCTCCACGCCCAGCTCGGTTAACGCCCGCTCGTAATCGTCCGGAAGACGGCTGTCGGTGATCAGCCGATGGATTTGTCCGGCTTCGCGAATCATGCAAAAGCTCTTGCGACCGAATTTGCTGGCATCCGCCACCGCGATAATCTCGCGCGCCACCTCGCACATCACGCGATTGAGGTGCGCCTCACCGGGGTGAGGCGTGGTGATGCCGGCGCTCAGATCGAACCCGTCGACGCCCAAAAACAGTTTGTCGAAGCGGTACTGACGCAATTGCTGCTCGGCAGCCGGACCGTAGAGCGAGTAAGAGTTGCGGCGCACGCTGCCCCCCAGCACCATGACTTCCACCCCGTCGTTTCCCGAAAGCTCGTAGGCAATGTTCAGCGCATTGGTCATCACCACCAGATCGCGCCGCCCCTTCAGGAACGGCACGATCTGCGCGGTGGTGGAACCGGAATCGAGGATCAACGCATCGCCATCGCGCACATAGCCGGCCGCCGCGTTGGCGATCAGCGTTTTGACGTCGCGATTCAACCGCCCTTTGTCCCGTAACGGCCGATCGAAAGCGAATTGCTGATTGAGCATTGCGCCGCCGTAAGCGCGCAGCGCACACCCTTTTCGTTCCAGAAAGCGCAGATCGTTGCGGATCGTCACCGTGGATACCGCAAACTGCTTACTGAGCTGCTCCACGCGCACGCTGCCGTGCTCGCATAACAGATCGATGATGTGTTCACGTCGCTTTGCGGTATTCACTGGCATGAGCTGCGGTCCTCAGGTTTCCGGCAACGCCGGGGAGAAGATGGCTTTCGCTCTACTGCGCTGGCATTACAGCAAAGCGAAAGCAATGAAATTGTGATCGGGCTTACAGCCCCGTTTTAGCAAAAAAACCGCCAAAAAACCTTTCGAATCGAAACGAATCGAAAAGCAAAAAGTGGAATGGGAGAAAAATGAAATGCCATGACGAGCGCTAACCCCCGGAGCGCTGAGACGTGGGCTGCACGGAAAGCGAAAGCGGCGCATGGTGCGCCCCACGCCATGACTTTTAGTTCACTCAGTGACCAGGATCACATAATGATAATTATCCTGCGGCCGGCGGGCATTAACCGCCACCATCCCGCCGGGCCATCCCCTTGTCAGTACGAGCCATCTTCCCTACACTTGCGATCAGATATCGGCCCCTTGTCGGTACGTAAGCGTTAACGTCAATCAACGCATCACGCCATGCAGCGCTGATTGACTGCATGCCCTGGTGCGAGGAACCCATGCCGCAACCCGCTTCATCCCCAGCGTCCACCGCGACCCCGCGTCGCCGGTTACACTGCCCTATTTTGCTGATCGTCGGCATTATGCTGATCGCGGCCAACCTGCGCGCCGCCCTGACCAGCGTCGGCCCGCTGCTGGAGCAGATCCAGCAACAGCTGGCGTTGTCCGCCACCGCCGCCGGCCTGATCAACTCACTGCCGCTGATCCTGTTCGCCATTCTCTCGCCGCTGACCCCAGCGCTGGCGAAACGCATCGGCATCGAGCGCACCCTGGGCCTGGCCCTCGCGCTGCTGGTCTGCGGTATCGTGCTACGTTCCCTGCCGCAAGACGCCATGCTCTGGCCGGGCAGCGTCCTGATCGGCGCCGCCATCGCCTTCGCCAACGTGGTGCTGCCAACGCTGGTGAAAAGAGATTTCCCACATCGCGCCGCCGCGATGATCGCTGCCTATGCGGCGGTGATGTCACTGGTTGCCGCCATCGCTTCCGGCCTGGCCGTGCCACTGGCCTCCCTGGCCAACCTCGGCTGGCGGTTCTCTTTGCTGTGTTGGGGTTTGCCCGCGCTGCTGGCGCTGTTGGTGTGGCTGCCGCAGCTGCGGCGCTCCGCCACCCCCGTCGCCAAAGAGCCGCAGCCAACAGAGCTGCAACGCTATCGCTCTCCCTGGGGCAGCGCACTGGGTTGGCAAGTAGCGATGTTCATGGGGCTGCAATCGATCGCCTTCTACACCATCATCGGCTGGTTCAGCGCCTTTGCCGCCAGCCACGGCACCTCCGCTCAGCAGGCGGGTTTCGAACTGTTCGTTTACCAGGTGGTGGCAATCGTCGCCAACTTTGTCATGGTGGTGATTTTGCCGCGTGCGCGCGATCAGCGGGCAATAGCGTTGGGCAGCTCGCTGCTGATCTTCATCGGCGTCGGGGGATTATTGGTGCAACCCGCCAGTTCACTGGTGTGGCTGACGTTTGCCGGGTTGGGGGCGGGGAGTTCGCTGGTGCTGGCGCTGTCGTTCTTTGGATTGCGCAGTCAGCATCATCATCAGGCGACGCTGCTGTCGGGTATGGCGCAATCCGTCGGTTATCTGTTAGCGGCGCTGGGGCCCACCCTATTTGGCTTACTGCACGATCTGACGGAAGGCTGGCGCTGGCCGTTGATCGCCCTGCTGTGCCTGACCGTCTTGCAAATGCTGTTCGGCGCGTTGGCCGGCCGCAGCCGCGTGATCAGCTAACGCTGCGGCGCGATGGGGGCCGCGCCGCCTCAGAGTCGGTGTCCTGCCATAAATCTTCAATAAAGGCGCGCTGCTCATCGCTCAGCACCCATGACGGCGGAATTTTGGACGGTGCGCGACGCTCAGCGCCCTCACGGTTTTTAGCCTGCTTTTTGTTCACGAATCGCCTTCCTGCTTAACCTGCTAACTCAGTAACCAGTAAATCACGGCGGCGGTTAACAGCCAGAATAGCCCGCTACCGATAAACACACACAGCCATGCTCTACGTTTGATATCAGATCCATCCTTGCTCACCACAGCGCCCTCAACCAATAGATTAAACCATTCAAACATTAATTATCGATCTGTTTTAACGATCAATAAAGTCGTTTTTTCCTATGGAAATTTAAAAAACAGCTGCTAGCCATAGATCTGCATTACCGCCCTGGTAAGAACGGCACCGTGGATATCACTGTTATCGGCAGGCGATAACTTGAATTGATAGGCGAACGAACGTGCAGTGTGTCATACCTTGAAAGGTCAAAATTAAACCACTAGTAAATAATTCAACTATCAATTATTTGACTGGCCGTAAGCCAAATCGACAACAGACAGCGCTAAAGGCGGGGGATAAAATGAAACGACATACTGGGATCATACGAAGAGAAGCACCGGCCCGCTTTGGTCTCGCCCGGGCCGGCGTGAGTTAACCGATTCTGCTGACGGAATCCCGGCTGGCATGTTCACGCTCGCTGCCGGTCAGCTCACGTAAATGACCCGAGCGCATCTCAAGCAACCGATCGGCGTATTCGAAATAGTGATCGTCATGGCTGATGGCAAACACCGTTTTGCCCAGCGCACGCAGTTCTGGCAATAGTTCACGATAGAAAATGCGCCGGAATTGCGGATCCTGATCCGCGGCCCATTCATCCAACAGCAAGATATCGCGTTGTTCCGCCACCGCCAGCAGCAAAGCCAGACGCTTGCGCTGCCCCTGCGACAGTTGCGGATTGGTCACCCTGGTGCCGTCGAACTGCAGTTTGCTTTTCATATTCAACCGCTCGAGCCAGGCGGCGACCAGCTTCGCATCGGGTTCACCGCCTTCCGGCCCTTGTAAACGATCGAACTGATGAAAATCGGTGAAAATCGCCGAAAATAGCCGGCGGTAGTCCGGCATATCCGCCGCGGTCTGGGCGACGCCATCCAGCACGATGTGGCCGCTCACCGGTCGGTACAATCCGGTCAACAGCATCGCCAGCGTTGACTTGCCGCTGCCGTTGCCGCCGATCAAAAAGACCAGCTCGCCACGCCGCAGCGTCAGATTAAGCGGCCCGACGGCAAAACCGGGCTGCTGTTCCTTATCTGCATAGTGAAAAACCACGTCACGCAGCTCCAGCGTCTGCCAGGAACGGCAGGCGGCGACAGGGAACGCCGGTTGGTACTCGGCCAAGTGCAGCGTCTTCAGCTTGTTGAAGGCGACTTCGGCGCTGACCAGCGTCGGAAACGCCCCCACCGCCTGCAGTAATGGCGTGCGCAAGAACAGCAGCGTCAGGGAATAGGTGGCAGCCACCGCCGAGTCCGCCCATCCCAGGCTGTTAGCCATAAAGAACACCAGCCCAATCGCGCCTAACATCATGATATTTGACCAGTTGAGCGCACTCAAATGGAAGGTATCGGCGCGAATGATATGGTGGCGGTAAGCTTGCGCATCGGGTTGATAGGTCTGTTCGTACAGCGCCTGCGCTCGCTTGCGGTTTAACGTCAGTTCCTTGCGACCGTCAATCACCGATTCGTAATGATGATAGAGACGCTCTTCCGACTCGCGCAAACTGGCCATATGGCGATAAACCCGCGAGACCAGGCAGCCGCTGCCCACCACGGTGACGGCGACCCACACCGCCGTCACCGCCAACATTTTCGGCGATAACCACCCCAGATAGGCCGCCGACCCCAAGGTTAAAATCACCCCTTGCACCAGTTCGGGCAAGCGCACGAAGGCGACGGTGATATTGCGGACATCGCTGGACAGACTCGCCAACAATGAGGCGCTGCCTAACTGTTCAAGGCGTTCAATATCGGTATCCAGGATGCGCTTCACTAACTGCCCGCGCAGGCGGTAGACGAAGTAATGGCCCAATGTCGTCAGCGCCAATTGCGATCCCAGCGTGACCGCCATCAGCAATGCCAGCAGGGCGAGAAACATTGGCAGTACGGCCAACGCATCGCCGCCGGCGTCCATCAGGTATTGATTGATAAACGCAATAATACCGATGCCTAAGCCGGCGCTGGTCATGGTCAATGCCATAACCGCCAGAAATGGCCAACGATACTGGTGATAAACCACCCGTAGCAGTTCCATGAAAAAACCTCTGAAGTCGCGATCTGGCAGGCATTGTAAGCGGCACGAGAATGAGATCAAGACGAATTCTCATTGCTCGCGCAGCCTCTGATTTCGACGCCAAGGACATTTTGATGATTGCTTATTGAAACGAGAGACTTACACTGACGCCTCTATCCGCTGAAGGGAACAGCCGATTATGCTCGCCACTCACGAATACGCCAACGACCTGATTCTGTTCGCCCTGATTGTCGACTACGGCTCGTTCAGCAAGGCCGCGGAGAGCGCCGGCATCACCAGTTCGGTGGTCAGTAAACGCATCGGGCGGCTGGAGAAATCCCTGGGCGCCCGGCTGCTGTACCGCACCACGCGCAGCCTGACGCTGACCGAAAGCGGCCAGGCGCTCTACCAACAGGCCAAAGAGATCGGCGCCAAAGTGCAGGAGGCACTGTACGCCGTCAGCGAAAAAAGCGAAGAATTAACCGGTACCATCCGCATGTCGGTGCCGACCATTTCGGGCGAGCTGCTGCTGAGCGAGAGCGTGGCGGAGTTTTGCGCACTGCATCCCAGTCTAAAGGTCGAAATGCGGCTGGAAAACCGCTTCGTCGATCTGGTGGAAGAAGGCATCGATCTGGCGATCCGTACCGGCACTATGCCAGATTCGAGCCTGATTGCCCGGCCGATCTTCGATTCCCGCTGGGTGATCGTCTGCTCGCCGGGCTATTTGGAAAGCCACCCGGAACCACGCAGCGCCGAAGACCTGCTCGGCCACAATTGCCTGACCTACACCTACCAGGAGAGCGGCACCGCCAACTGGCTGATGAAACGGCCGGGGCGCAACGAAATCTACGAGCTGCAGGTTAACGGCAACCTGTCGGCCAACAATGCGCGGGCGATCCGCAAAGCGGTGATCGGCGGCCACGGCATCGCCATGGTGCCGCGCTGCATGGTGTATGAGGATTTGCAGGACGGCAAACTGACGGAGATCCTGGCCGGCCACTGCGGCAAGGTATTGGGCATTTACGCCGTCTATCCTTACACCCGCAATCTGCCGTTAAAAACTCGCCTGCTGATCGAACATATCATCGGTTCCTACCAAAATATCAGCCACTACTTCTGAATGGTCCTCTCTGATTATTTCCCCGCTGCCGCAAAAGACCGCGGGGATTACGGCATTTTTGGACATAATCTATTGAACATTAGCGCCTAATTAATGTGAGCTCGCGCACTCATCACACAGCAAAGATCCCTATCACACTGATTTTAAATCAATTAATTTAACCCCTTCTACCGGCGATTTTCTCACCGCCGACGCCGTTCGCCGATGTTAAAAAATTACCGCATGGCATCGTCACCAACGTTGTGATTAGAATGAAAATGTTGCGGTAATTAACCTTTCAGCTACATATCTCTGCCCATAAAAATAATAACCCTGAGGATCTTATGCCCCTGCTTTTTAGTATTGCGCCCATCGTCCTACTGATTTGGATGATGACCAAAAGGAATGGCGTGCCCTCTTATCTCGCCCTGCCGCTGACGGCCGCCGCGGTGTATGCCGTACAGCTCCTGTGGTTCGATGCCTCGCTGCGGCTGCTGCATGCGAATATCATCACCGCGCTGGTGTCGACGCTGACGCCGATCACCATCATCGCCGGCGCCATCCTGCTCAACAAACTGATGCAGGTAAGCGGCGCGGAAAACGTGGTGCGGCGCTGGCTGGAAACCATCAGCCCCAATCCCGTGGCTCAGCTGATGATTATCGGCTGGGCATTCGCCTTTATGATCGAGGGTGCCAGCGGCTTCGGCACCCCGGCCGCCATCGCCGCGCCGATTCTGGTCGGGCTGGGCTTCAACCCGCTGCGCGTCGCCCTGCTGACGCTTGTAATGAACTCGGTACCGGTCTCCTTCGGCGCCGTGGGCACCCCCACCTGGTTCGGCTTTGCCAATCTCGGCCTGTCGGACGCCAGCCTGCTGGAGATCGGCCGGCAAACCGCGCTGATCCACTTCATCGCCGGCTTCGTTATTCCTCTGCTGGCGCTGCGCTTTATCGTTTCCTGGCAGGATATCCGCCGTAACCTGCCGTTTATCCTGCTCAGCGTGCTGAGCTGCACCCTGCCCTATCTGCTGCTGGCCCAGGTGAACTATGAGTTCCCGGCGCTGGTCGGCGGCGCCATCGGCCTGGCGCTCTCGGTGCTGCTGGCACGCGGCGGCATCGGTCTCGCCCGCAGCGACAAACTGCAGAACGCCGGGCAGGCGGTGCCGTTCTTGCAGGTGGTCAAGGCCATGACCCCGACCCTGCTACTGATTGCTATTCTGATAGTGACGCGCGTGCATCAGTTGGGCCTGAAGGCGCTGCTCAACAACACCACGCTGCTGTGGCAGGAAAACCTCGGCTGGCTCGGGGAGCTGCGCATTAGTCAGGCGCTGATCGTCGAACTGCAGCAGGTACTGGGCACCTCCGCCGCCGCCGGCTACAAAACGCTGTATGTCCCGGCGCTGATCCCGTTCCTGTTGGTGGTGGTGCTGTGTATTCCGCTGTTCCGTCTGAATGGCGGCCAGGTGCGGCAAATGTTCAGCGAAACCGGCGGGCGCATCGCGCGGCCCTTTATCGCGCTTTTCGGCGCGCTGGTGATGGTCAACCTGATGATGCAGGGCGGCGACAACGCGCCGGTGATCCTGATCGGGAAAGCGTTGGCGGCGCTGACCGGCGAGAGCTGGCTGCTGTTCTCTTCGTTCCTCGGTGCGCTGGGCTCGTTCTTCTCCGGTTCCAATACCGTTTCGAACCTGACGTTCGGCGGTATTCAGCAATCGATCGCCCAGAGCAGCGGCCTTGACATCAATCTGACGCTGGCTCTGCAGTCCGTCGGCGGCGCCATGGGCAACATGGTGTGCCTGAACAACATTATCGCGGTCTGTTCGATCCTCGGGATCGGTAACGCCGAAGGCAAAATCATCAGAAAGACCGTGCTGCCGATGCTGGCGTACGGCGGGATTGCGGCCGGTATGGCAGCGATCCTCACGCTCTGACTGAACACTCGTTATCGCAAGCAAGACAAGAAGGTAAACACTATGATCATCTCCGCGTCAACCGACTACCGGGCCGCCGCCCAGGCCAAACTGCCGCCGTTTCTGTTTCACTACATCGACGGCGGGGCCTACGCGGAGCATACGCTGAAGCGCAATACCGCAGATCTGGCCGATATTGCCCTTCGCCAGCGCGTGCTGCGCAATATGTCCGAACTCAGCCTGGAGACCACGCTGTTCGGCGAGCAGCTGGCGATGCCGGTAGCGCTGGGGCCGGTGGGGCTGACCGGCATGTACGCCCGCCGCGGCGAAGTGCAGGCCGCGCGTGCCGCGGCCAAAAAAGGCATTCCGTTCACGCTGTCCACCGTGTCGGTCTGCCCGATCGAAGAGGTAGCGCCGGCGATCGATCGGCCGATGTGGTTCCAGCTCTACGTGCTGAAAGATCGCGGCTTTATGCGCAACGCACTGGAGCGCGCCAAGGCCGCCGGCGTGAAAACGCTGGTGTTTACCGTCGACATGCCGGTGCCCGGCGCCCGTTACCGCGACGCCCACTCGGGAATGAGCGGCCCTAACGCCGCCCTGCGCCGCGTGCTGCAGGCGTTTACCCATCCGCAGTGGGCCTGGTATGTCGGCCTGTTCGGCAAGCCGCACGATCTGGGCAACGTCTCGGCCTACCGCGGCAAACCGACCAGCCTGGAAGACTACATCGGCTGGCTGGGCGCCAACTTCGATCCGTCGATTTCCTGGAAAGATCTGGAGTGGATCCGCGAATTCTGGGACGGCCCGATGATCATCAAAGGCATTCTGGATCCGGAAGACGCCAAAGACGCGGTGCGCTTCGGCGCCGACGGCATCATCGTCTCCAACCACGGCGGCCGCCAGCTGGACGGCGTGCTGTCGACCGCGCGCGCCATGCCGGCGATCGCCGACGCAGTGAAAGGCGACATTACCCTGTTGGCCGACTCCGGCATCCGCAGCGGGCTGGACGTGGTGCGCATGATCGCGCTGGGCGCCGACAGCGTGCTGCTGGGGCGCGCCTTCGTCTATGCGCTGGCGGCGGCGGGCGAAGCCGGGGTGGCCAACTTGCTGGATCTGATCGACAAGGAAATGCGCGTCGCTATGACGCTCACCGGCGCGAAATCCATCACGGAGATCAACGCCGGATCGCTGGTCAGAAACGCCTGATTCACAGCGGCTGCACGCCCTCCGGGTACGCGTTGTAGCTCATCTTGCTGATGAATGCCCCGGCCGGTGACACCAGCACCCGGCCGGCGGCGTCCAGCCCGAGGAAGGTGCCGGTGCAGCGTCCGGAGATAAAGTCGAAGAAGAACACCGAGCACACCGGGATAATCTTTTCCCGGAAGGTGAACAGGAACATCTCATCCTCAAACTTGTAGTAAGTGGCGTAGTCCATGTCGCCGTGGCCGAACTGTTCGCCGCGCAGGTTTTGCCAGGCGTAGCGCTCGGTGTTGACGTAGAAGTGCTCGTAGTAATGGTTGGGGCTGTAGACGTTCAGCGTGCGATAGCCGATCAGCTCGCGGGTCAAATGCGGTGCGATGCCGCCCGGCGTGACGCCTGCAATCAGCCCAACGTGGAAGCTTTGCTTGAGGCGAGACCCCTTTTCTACCGCATGTTCAGGCAGTAGCGTGCTGCGCACCAGCAGCGCCCGGCCGCTGTCGCGGTTGAGCACCAGCGTCAGGCATTCGTTGCCCGGCGACTGCAGCGGAATATTGAAGAAATAGCGTGCGGCGGAGGTTTGCACCTCTTCGTAAGCGTCCTCGCCGCTCTCCCCGCCCCAGGCCCAGAGCACCCGTTGCCGATCGGCGCTGAAACGCAGCGTGAAGTCCCCGCCGTCTTCAAAGGCGATCTGCAACGTTTTGCCGCGCCAGTCCTGGGTGCCCGGCAGCCGGTTGGTGTCGATGCCGCGTGCGAAATCGTCGTAATTCTTCCAGTCCGGTTCGGCATTTTGATTCAGTACGGATTGTTCTGCTGACATCTTCGCTCTCCTTGATTGAATGGGATAAAACCGTCTTACACGTCGGCGACGCTCGCCGGTTTCACCGTTCTGCGGCTCACCACCGCGGGTGCAGTTTCATCGAGAAAACAGCTCAGTACGCCGGCGCAGACCGCGCCGGCAGCCGCCAGCCACATCACGCTGACCAGGCCATAGCGATCGGCGATCAGCCCGGCGATAAACGGCGCCAGGCAGCCGCCAATCACCTCGCCGATCCCCATCACCAGCCCTAATGCGGTGGCAATACGGGCTGGCGATACCGTTTCAGACGGGATGGTGGCCATAAACAGCGTGAAGCAGCCGAGGCCGGTATAAGACAGGAACACCAGCACGCCCAGCAGCCACGGGTTGTCGACGTAGCTCAGGAACAGCGGGCAGCACACCGCCAGCAGCGAAAAGAAAATCAGCGTCGGTTTGCGCCCAAGGCGATCGGAGATCGCCGGTACCGCCACGCCCCAGAAGACCCAGGCGGCGCCGATGGCGCTCATGATGCCGCCCATCGTGCCTTCACCGAAGCCACGGTCGGTCACCAAAAAGTTAGGGGTGAAGGTAATGATGATCATGAACCAGGTGACGAACACGCAGGAAATCAGAATGCACAGCGCCACGTTCTTGATTTTGAACAGCTCGCCGTAAGCGGCTTTGCCCGCCGCCTTACCGGTCGCCGGCGCGGCGATAAAGGCGGGATCTTTTTTGCCGTTCACATGGCGATAGATCAACCACGCCAGAATGATGCCCGGCACGGCGGTCAGGTGAAACGCCATGCTCCAGCCCCACTTCTGCGCCAGATAGATGATCAGCGGCGGCGCGATAATGCCGCCCAGCAGCCCCGGCGCCGCGCCCTGGATCAATCCCATGTTGAAACCGCGGCGCTGCGGCTGCGATTTTTCCACCATCAACGATTGCGCGATCGGCAAAACCGGCCCTTCGGCGATCCCCATCAGCGCACGGAAGATCAATAGCATGGCAAACCCGCTGACCAGCCCCGACAGTGCGGAGAACAGTGAAAACACCAGGATCGACAGGATCAACATCGGTTTACGGATATTAAAGCGATCGGCTATCGCCCCCAGCCCCGCGCCGGATAGCGCCCAAGTCAATGCCAGCACCGCCGACAGCGTGCCGAGATGCACGTTGCTGAGCTTGAGGTCGGCGGCAATCATCGGAAACAGAAACGAGATGGTCAGACGATCGACGAACACGCAGCCGAAGACAAAAAATAAAATAATCAGCAACCGGTTCTCTTCACTTAATGCGCGGCGAGGCCCTGGCGATGTATTCATAGCGTCATTTGTCCATAAGTTAACTTATGAATGGCAAGCCGCCATGGCATAAGTATGTTAAGCGCTCGGCCAAGAGAGAAATTGGCCCTCCGTCACGACAACAACTCATTAACATGTTAATGACATAAAATTATCGTAAGCCGACGGTCTGTCAACCGGCGCGTTCTTAGAGACGAATGAAGTTTTTATCCGGTACTATTTTAAAATTGCATTATCACAATCAGATATTTTATTCCTTTGTTTTTACAGACAATAAAATAATAACGGGTATTTTCCCGCGGTTAAAAACGCCCATTTTCACGCCAGCGGCGAATAATCTCATCATTCACTCTTTAGGTTTATTAATTGGTCATCCGCTTTCAGTGAGCTATAGGCAACATTCGGATTCGTTTTTATCTATTGAATCATTTCGTTTTGTTTCATGGCCGCACAACAAAATAACTCTTACGAGGGAAAGGCTATTGGCAGGGTTACATCATTTCATCTGGACAATAACAAAAGCGCAGAGCGTGACGTAAATCACGGCAATCATGCCGTATCCTGCAAAGTCATTGTGCTCGCAACAGCAATTATCTATTGCGATTAGGGCTGTTTATCTCAATTAATCGCCATGCAACACTTCGTGCCATCGTTCGACACCGCGCCGCAAGGCCTGAGACGGAGTGACACATGAGCATCGAAAAACTAACCCGGGAGCCGCTTTCCATCGGTATTGAGCTGCCGTTGGACAATGATTGGTCCACCAGCGGGCAGCTGAAACGCCAGCAGGATGGGCGACCGTTCGGCGTGCCGGACATGAGCGAACACGCTGCGCGCATCAAGCTGGCCGATGAGCTCGGCTTTCGCGCCGCCTGGGTTCGCGACGTGCCGCTGTACGATCCGGACTTCGGCGACGCCGCGCAGGTGTTTGAGACCTTTACCTACCTCGGCTACCTGTCCAGCCTGACGCGCAATATTCTGCTGGGCACCGCGGCCGTGGTGCTGCCGCTGCGCCAGCCGTGGCTGGTACGCAAAGCGGCTTCCACGCTGCAAACGCTGAGCGGCGATCGTCTGCTGCTCGGCGTCGCCAGCGGCGATCGCCCTGTGGAATACCCGCTGTTCGGCGCCGATTACGCCGCGCGCGGTGAACGCTTTCGCACCAGCGTCGGCATTCTCAAAGGGGAAGCCGACAGCGCGCTCCAGCCTGGATTGCGCCTGCTGCCGGCCACGCCGCCGCCGCCGCTGCTGGTCGCCGGGCTGGCGCAACAAACGCCTGAGTGGGTGGGAAAAAATATGGATGGCTGGCTGTCGTATCCCGGCACGCCTGCGGACCACGTTTCGCGGGTCAAACTCTGGCGTAACGTGGCCGGTGACAAACCCTACGTCAGCTTTATTCATCTCGACCTCACAGATAACGCCGACGCGCCGATTCAGCGCCATCGCTTCGGCATCAAGAGCGGCCGCAATGGGTTGATTCAGGAACTGAGCGCCATGCGTGACGCCGGGGTCAACCACATCGGCCTGCATTTCCGCCGCAACCAGCGGCCGCTGGAAGAGACGATGCAGGAGATCGGCCAACTGGTGTTACCGGAATTCCATCGCGCCTGACGCCCGCTTTAGCCCGCTATTCCGACCTGAGCTGGTCTTTGCCCCGTTACCGGGGCTTTTTTATTTCCGCCGCTGCTAGTTCATAACAACTCAGTCTAATCCCTGCGGCCAAACGGCGGCATGATGACGGGGAAACGAGCCACCATGAGGAATGAGCAATGACGGCAAAACTGACAGAAGCGGGCTTTTGGCGCAAAACCGCCGACTCTTCATCGCTGCGCGAGCCGCGCGTGCTGATCCGGGTCTACGTCGACGAAGGCGAGATTGACCGCGCCATCGCGTTTTACGAGCAGCTGCACGGCGTGGAAGCGGATATGCGTTTCGACTTTCCCGAGCATCGGTTGGTGCTGGCAGCGGTAGGACCGTTTCTGATCCTGGAAGGCGCGGAAGAAAACCTGCGCCCTTTTCGCAGCACCGTCGGCACGCTGCTGGTCGATGACATTTACCCTTACCACCAGCGGCTGCTGGCGTCCGGAGCCGAGATCTTCTTCGGCCCGGTGGAAGTGCCCACCGGCGCCTGTTTCAATGCGCGCCTACCGGACGGCACGATTGTCGAGTACGTGCATCATCGGCCGCGCGCGGACGAATAAACCGCCTCAGGGGATCGCCGGCGTCATGGCGTAACCGCGCAGATCCTTGCGCAGGCTGACCATGTACAGCACGATCACCGCCGAGAACGGCAGGCCGCACAGCACCACTGCGGTCTGCATCGCGCTGAAACTGCCGGCGTACAGCAACCCGGCGCACACCAGCGTGGTGACCGCCGCCCAGAACACTCGCAGCCAGGCCGGCGCGTCATCGTGCGCGGAACCGCCCTGGCAGGAGAGGTTAGCTATCATCAGCGTGCCGGAGTCGACCGGCGTCAGGAACAGCACAAAGCTTATCACCACCACGAAACCGGCGGTCAGCTGGGTATAGGGCAGGTATTCGAACAGCTTGAACACCGCCATCGGCGGATCGCTTTGCGCTACCTGCCCCAGGATCGCCTGCCCACCTTCCAGCACCAGGCTGATGGCGGTATTGCCGAAGATCGACAGCCACGCCAGCGTGAACCCGAGCGGGATCAGCAACACGCCGAAGATCAGTTCACGGATGGTGCGGCCTTTGGAAATGCGTGCGATAAACAGCCCGACGAACGGCGCCCACGCCACCCACCAGGCCCAATAAAACAGCGTCCAGGCACCCTGCCATTGGCGCGCCTTGCCGTACAGATACATATCAAAGCTGCGGCTGACGAGCGAGGTCAGATAATCCCCGAGGTTCTGCAACATGCCGTTGAGCAGGTTCAGCGTCGGGCCAGCCAGAAACACGAACAGCAGCAGCAGGCACAAGAAGCCGACGTTGATGTTCGACAGCATGGCAATGCCCTTCTCGACGCCGGTGACCGCCGCCAGCGTGGCCACCACCATCATCACCACGATCAGCGCCAGCAATACGCCGGTGCTTTGCGGGATGTCGAACAGGTAAAACAGCCCCGAGTTCACCAGCAGCGCGCCGATCCCCAGGTTGGTCACCATCGAGATAACCGTCACCAGAATGCCGAAGCTGTCCACCAGATGGCCGACGCCACCGTGGATACGCTCGCCGAAGATCGGGTACAGCGCCGAACGCAGCGCCAGCGGCAAACCGCGACAATAGGCGAAATAGGCGAGCGCGGTGGCGATCAACGCGTACAGCGCCCAACCGTGCAGCCCCCAGTGCAAAAAGGTCAGCGCCATCGCCTGTCGCGCCGCCGGCACGCTGCCGCCGCTGCCTTCCGGTGGCGACAGGAAGTGATCCAGCGGCTCATAGGCGCCGTAATACACCAGCGCAATACCGATGCCCGACGAGAACAGCATCGCCACCCAGGAGGGGTAGCTGAACTGCGGCGGCTCGTCATCCTGGCTCAGGCGAATATGGCCAAAGCGCGACAGCGCCAGCCAGAACACGAACGCCATGCAGGCGACCATCAGCAGCATGTAATACCAGCCGAACACATCGGCCACCCAGCTTTGCGCAACATTCAACCACTGTTTGCTGGCGGCGGGAAACAGCACGACCAGCGATCCCAGCAGCAGGATCACTGCCGCTGAACCGAAAAATACCGGGACATTTAATCTGACAGGTTCTTCGTCAAGCGATGGGGGAGTTTTCATTGTCATTGGCAGGCTTCCATGATGCGAAAGACAGACGATTTAAATGCAACCTTCAGTTAACATCTTATCGTCATTTATTTGACATTTTCGCAGCATATAGAGTATTGATTGACCGTTCAATCAATCAAATTCAAAGTGTGATTTGCCTATCAGTTGGGGAAAATATGTACCGCAGAGACATTCCTGAGCAGCGCAAGGAGCAGCTGATTAATGCCGCCTTCGAAACCATCAGCGTGGTGGGGCTGGCCGGCGTCACCCTCTCTCAGGTGGCGAAAGAGGCCGGGCTGTCGACCGGCATCGTCAGCCACTATTTTGGCGATAAAGAAGGATTGTTGAGCGCGACCATGCGCAAGATCCTGCGCGATCTGCGCGACGCGGTGGCCGAGTGCCGCGCTCAGGCGGCAAGCGACAGCCAGTCGCAGCTGTGCGCCATCATTCAGGGCAACTTCCACCCCAGCCAAACCAACGCTATTTCCATGCGCGCCTGGCTCGACTTCTGGGCCGCCAGCATGCACCAGCCGGTGCTGCGCCGCCTACAGCGCGCCAACGATCGGCGGCTCTATTCCAATATTTGCAGCCAGTTCCGCCGCGAGCTGCCGCTGCAGCAGGCGCGCGACGCGGCGCGCGGGCTGGCGGCGATGATCGATGGGCTTTGGCTGCGCGGTAGCCTGGCCGGGGATGACACCGATCTGCAGCAGGATTACCGCATCGCCTGCGACTACGTGATACAACGGCTCAGGGCCGCGCCATCGGCGGAGTGAACGGCAGCGTCAGCGCGGTTCCTGCTCTTCGCTGTACTGGGTTTGCCACATGGCAGCGTAGCGGCCGTTCGCCGCCAACAGCGCCTCATGCCCCCCGCGCTCGACGATCTCCCCCGCCTCCAGCACGATGATCTCATCGGCATCCACCACGGTGGAGAGCCGGTGGGCGATCACCAGCGTGGTGTGGTTGCGGCTCACCTCGCGCAGATGCCCCTGGATTTCGCGCTCGGTCTGGGTATCCAGCGCGCTGGTCGCCTCGTCGAACACCAGGATGGCCGGATTTTTCAGGATGGTGCGCGCGATCGCCACCCGCTGCTTTTCACCGCCCGACAGCTTCAGCCCGCGCTCACCCACCCGGGTGTCGTAACCGTCAGGCAGGCCGACGATAAAATCATGGATATGCGCCAGCCGCGCCGCCCGCTCGATGTCTTCATCGCTGGAGCCGGTTTTGCCGTAACCGATGTTGTAGCGCAACGTATCGTTAAACAGCACCGTATCCTGCGGCACGATGCCGATCGCCTGCCGCAGGCTGGCCTGGGTCAGTTGGCGAATGTCCTGGCCGTCGAGGGTAATGGCGCCGCCCTGCACGTCGTAGAAGCGGAACAGCAGGCGCGACAGCGTGGACTTGCCCGCGCCGGAGGCGCCGACCACCGCCACCGTGTGGCCTGCCGGAATGGTAAAACTCACCTGCTTGAGGATTGGTCGGCGCGTGTCGTAACCGAAGCTGACCGCGTCGAACCGCACTTCGCCGCGATCGAGGCGCAGCGGCTGCGCATCCGGGCTATCGACGATCTCACGCTTTTCCTGCAGCAGATCGAACATATTCTCCATGTCGATCAGCGCCTGGCGCACCTCGGAATAAATAAAGCCGAAGAAGTTCAGCGGCTGATACAGCTGCAGCAGGTAGGCGTTGACCAGCACGAAGTCGCCGACCGTCATCGTCCCCTGGGTAATGCCCTGTGCCGCCATGGCCATCATCACGATCAGCCCGATCGAGATAATGGCGGTTTGCCCCAGGTTGATCGCGGTAAAACTGAATTGGTTCTTGATGGCGGCGTATTCGTACAGCCGGCGCGACAGATCGAAACGCTCGGCCTCGAACGCTTCATTGCCGAAGTACTTCACGGTCTCATAGTTCAGCAGGCTGTCGATGGATTTGCTGTTGGCGTCGGCGTTGGCCTTGTTGAGCTCGCGGCGAAAACGGGTGCGCCAGCTCACCGCCAGCACGGTGAACAGAATGTAGCAGCCGACCGTGGTCAGGATCGCCAGCGCAAACCAGCCGTTCAGCATATGCCACATGATTGCCGTGACCAGCGAGAGTTCGAACAGGATCGGCACGATGGAGAACAGCAGCCGCGACAGCACCGTGGACACCGCCTGGGTGCCGCGCTCGATAGACAGCGACAGCCCGCCGGTCTGGCGCTCCAGATGAAATCGCAGGCTCAGCGCATGCAGCTGGCGAAACACCCGCACGCCCAAGAGGCGCGTGGCGTTCTGGCTGACGTGGATAAACATCACGTTGCGCAGCTCCTCAAACAGCGCACCGCCCACCCGCGCCACGCCGTAGGCGATAATCAGCCCCAGCGGCACCGCCAGCATTTTCGCCGTCTCGCCGCTCAGCGCATCGACCATCGCTTTGTAGGCCAGCGGCACCAGCGTGGTGCTGACCTTGGCCGCCACCATAAACACGAAGGCCACCACCAGATACCCCCGCAGCCGCGGGTTGTCTTTCGGCCACAGGTAGGGCAGTAGGAATTTCAGCAAACGGGAACGGTCCATCATGTAATATTCATCTTCTCGGTCGGGCTCGCGGCGCATGGCCGCGCGGGGGTTATGAGTTTGGCCTGGCCGGCGGCGAACGCCGCAGCCATTCCGTTTTCCTGCGGTGGCAACTCAGCATCATCCGTCAGGAGAAGCAGCAGCGACTCGGGCAAAGTTCAGGCATGGAGGAGACAATCACATGACCCAGACGTATGCAAAGCGCTTTGCGCAGGTCTTTGACTATATCGACCGCCACCTGGACGAGGCGCTTACCGTCGACACGCTGAGCGAAGTGGCCCATTTTTCGCGCTTTCACTTTCAACGCCAGTTTAGCGCGTATTGCGGCATCTCGGTGTGGCGTTATATCCAGTGGATGAGGCTTAAACGCGCCTCTTACCGCCTGGCGTATAACCCGCTGGAGCCGGTGATTGACATCGCGCTGGACGCCGGTTTTCAAAACCCGGAGTCCTTCAGCCGCGCCTTCAAACAGGCGTTCAGCCAAACGCCGAGCCAGTTTCGCAAACAGCCGGCCTGGATCGATTGGCAGCAGCGCTTTCCCGAGCCGAAACACAAAAGGAAACAACCCATGAAGGTAGACATTGTCGATTTCCCGGCCACGCCAGTGGCGATGATCGAACATAGCGGCCCGCCCGCGCTGGTCAACGAAACCGCCGCACGCTTTATCGAGTGGCGCAAAACCAGCGGCCTGTCGCCGGTCAGAAGCAGCCGCACTTACGGCATCGCACCGCACGATCCGGCCACCACCGACGCGCAAGACTTCCACTTCTTCATTTGCGGCGAGGTCACTGCACCGATCCCGGAGGACAACGCCTCTGGCGTGGTGAACGGCACGCTGCCGGCCGGACGCTGCGCGGTGCTGCGCCATCACGGCTCGCTGGATGGGCTCTCGGAAAGTGCCCACTATCTGTACCGCGAGTGGTTGCCGGCCAGCGGCGAGGAGCTGCGTGACTTTCCGCTCTATTTCCACTACCACAACTTCGTGCACGAGGTGGCGGAATATGAACTGGTGACCGATCTTTACCTGCCGCTGAAATAGCTGACATCCGGCCCCGTAAGGAGCCGGATTAATGTTAACAGGACGGCGACGATCCCTGCGGCGGCAGATAGCGCTGTGGATCGAGCGCGGTGGCGCGGTAGCGGATCTGGAAATGCAGGAACACCGAATCGGTGCCGGTGCTGCCCATGGTGCCAATCTTCTGCCCCGCTTTCACATCCTGGCCGTTGCGCACCAGCGTGGTGTCGTTGTGCGCGTAGGCGGTAATAAAGTCTTCGCCGTGCTTAATCATGATCAGGTTGCCGTAGCCGCGCAGTTGGTTGCCGACGTACACCACTTTGCCCTTGGCGGAAGCATAGATCGGCTGGCCGCGCTTACCGGCAATGTCGATGCCCTTGTTGCCGCCATCGGCATTGGAGTACGCCTGCACGATCCGGCCGCTGGTCGGCCAGCGCCAGCAACGTGCGGCGCCCGGCGGTGGCGTTTGCTTGGCGATAGCGGAGGAAGACGTTTTACGGCGCGTGGCGGCGGTTTTGGTCGGTGCGCCGCCGCTCAGCCGCAGCTTTTGCCCCACTTCCAGGCTATAAGGCGGGCGTATCTTGTTGATTCTGGCCAGATCGCTGACTTCGCTGTCGGTGATCCAGGCGATGTAGTACAGCGTATCGCCCCGTTTGACGGTGTAAGACTTGCCGGTGTAGCTGCCCTTCGGCAGTTTGTCGTAGTCACGGTTGTAGGTATTTTTACCCGAACACCCGGCCAACAATAGCCCCAATGTCAGACACACCGCGATGCGGCGCCACCTCGCCAGCTTGCTTCCTGTGCTCAAATCCTGTCCCCAATCGTCTTTTCGGTTCTGATACGCGTCAGCCGCACAGTGTAACATTTGCGCCGGGTCAGTCAAAAAGCGGGAAAGAGGCAACTATCGGAAAACAACTGGCACGGAGGCCGCTGCGGCACGATCGGCGGGAGGAAAAATGGCGCCATAAGGCGCCAAATCATGCAGCGATGCCGGGGTTACTGTTTACCTGAGGTCAGCAAACTGAAGCTGGTCATCAGATTGCGATAGTCAGGGATATGTTGAGAGAACAGGTTCCCCAACCCTTCGATATCATTTCGCCAATCGCGGTGCAATTCGCACGCCGCGCCAAACCAACTCATCAGCTGCGCGCCGGCCTGGGACATGCGATCCCAAGCCGCATCGCGCGTAATCGCATTGAACGTGCCGGATGCGTCGGTGATGACGAAAACCTCATACCCCTCTTCCAACGCAGAGAGCGCAGGAAACGCCACGCAAACCTCGGTCACCACGCCGGCGATGATCAGTTGTTTCTTGCCCGTGGCCTTTACCGCCTTGACGAAATCTTCATTATCCCAGGCATTGATATTGCCGGGACGAGCAATATAGGGGGCGTCAGGGAAAGTTTGCTTTAGCTCTGGCACCAAAGGGCCGTTCGGTCCGTTTTCAAAACTCGTGGTCAGTATCGTCGGTAAATTGAAGTATTTAGCCAGATCGGCCAGCGCCAAAACATTATTTTTGAATTTATCCGGATCCTGATCTCTAACCAGGGACAGTAGCCCCGTCTGATGATCGACTAATAACACGGCGGCCTGTGCCTTATCTAATCGGTTATATTTAAAAGTCATTCCCTTCTCCTTTATCATCAAAATCATCAAATTCCGATCGCCCCATGCATTCCAAGCATGTAGCATGCTTTCAAACGCTCCGACATCAGGCTAGCAATGAACCAGCCGGGTAAATAGAACGATTATTGGGAATGAGTATCTCACCACTGGGAAGGTCAACTTTATATGATAGATTTCAATGAGATGGTTATGTTTGCCAGAGTAGTTGAATGCGGTGGATTTCTTTCCGCCAGTAAGAAGTTTGGTATACCCAAATCGACGCTATCAAGACGAATATCCAATTTGGAAAAAAGGCTCAATGTCAGACTTATTCAGCGTTCAACGCGAAACCTCATGGTCACCGATATAGGAAAAGAATATTATCAGTACTGCCTGCAGATGATTAGCACCGCAGAGAAAGCGGAATGTCTCATTATTAACAAAAGCGAAAAACCCACTGGAAAAATAAAACTAACCTGCTCAAACATTCTCCTGGATCTTGGCCTAACGGAAGTCCTGGCGAAATTCATGCTGCAATACCCTAAGGTCAGTTTGCATGTAAAAATATTTAATCGCAACGTGGATATTATTTCTGAAGGGTATGACCTCTCATTAAAACTCATCGCCGATGAGCCCAAAAACAGCAACTTGGTGATGCGTCGAATTTGCGCTGTGCCCACCGCATTTATGGTCGCCCCCTCTGCAACTATTCAGTACCAAAGTATCAATACGCCCGAAGATCTCTCCAGTTTGCCAACGGTCGGGTGGTTATCGACCCATCTTCAGGCCGCCTGGACGTTTCAACAAGCCGATCGCGAAGTCAAAATAAACAACGAGTCGCGCATGGTGTGCGATGACATTCGCCTGATCAAGGAATCGATCGTAAAAGGCGTCGGTGTTGGCTGCCTGCCGCTGAAATTAGCCCGCCAGGAACTGCTCGACGGCAGCCTGAAAACGCTGCTCGACGACTGGACATTGGAACAACACAAGATTGTCGCGTTTTACCCTTCCAGACAAGGACTCCCCCCTTCGGTAAGGGCGCTGATTGATTTCATCGTTGATGAACTGGCCGAATAACACGCCGCTACCAAGCATAAACGCCACGCCGGATTTACCGCAGTGATTAAAAAGTGACTACTATAATAGAGCGCTCGGAAAAATAGAGTGCCCCCGAGGATCGCAACAAAGAGAATGGAGCTGTAACATGCTAAACCTTGATCGCAATAATCTGCCCCTCCTGAGCGAAGAACTGCTCAAAAAGCAACGCACCACCCTGCTGATCATCGCCTTCCTGCTGCTGGCGGGCGGTATAGTGTGCCTGGTTAATCCTTTCGCCTCCGGCGCGGCGCTGAGCATCGTGGTCGGCGTCCTGCTGCTGTTGAGCGGCGCCGGGCTGATTATCGCCATGATCGCCAACCGAGCGCAGAATACTTGGCCGATGATCGGCGGCATTCTGCTGGGTGTGGCCTACCTGATTATCGGCTATGTGTTCATCACCAGCCCGCTGGCGGGCATTCTGGCGCTGGCAGTGTACCTCGCCGTGCTGTTCGCGCTCGGCGGCATCGCCCGCCTGGCGGCTGGCTATATGCGCCGCGGATTGCCGGGCAACTGGCTGCAGTTCGTTATCGGCGTGCTCGATTTGATCATCTCCTGGATGCTGATCGGTTCAGGCCCGGCGGCGTCGGTCACGCTGGTGACGGCGATCGTCGGCATCGAGATGCTGGTCAGTTCCTTTGCGCTGTTCCAGGCGGCGAATCTGTTTAGAAAAAGCTAACTCGGTAGCCGCCACTCCCTTGAGCGGCGGCTTTGAATAACACGCCAATAAAAATTCCCTAGGGCATTCTTATTGCGTAACGCCATTCCCCAATCGTTGAACCTATACCATCGAGAGAACGTAGGTGGATACCAAAATATTGATTATCAAAAATAGCCGCATAGCCGACCTGCTCGGCAGAAAACGAGACAAAGCAATAAACATGGTCAAATTCCTTGAGGTGGCCAATCGGCCCAGAGACACAAATATCTCCCGGCGCCAAACTCGCACGGTGGGTTATCTTCTGCCATCCCTGCTCCAGAGCCCATTCAACGAAATAATCAACATTGATAGACTGCATGCTGCCAAGTTGCGGATAAGGTAGGTCACAAAGTTTAAGGCAACTGACCTGGTGTGCAACACAGGCATTACTTGTCGCGGTAGGGCTGTATTCCGGCACAAACCAGTCTTCTACTGCTTCCCTGATTGAACGGTAATCTTCTTTAAACATCCCGACAAACCGTTCAGCATTACTGGGAAATTGATCATTCCACACCATGGCATCAGCCAGTTGCACAACAAACGGTGCATCTATCGTGACCTTTGTTTTGGGCAGTAGTTGCAGTATCAGAGCGAGCTCCTGAGTATCACTATATTCTTTAACATGACTTTCTCCCGATTTCGACGAGATAACTACCGTCGGAGTTCCCTTTCCATTACTACCTAACATAACACCGGAGATATCTTCGATTTTCATCGGCAAACTAAAAGGCAAGTTTTCCTTGAATAACTCTCTACCATATGCCTGGATCGTTTCAAAACTCACCGTTGCCCCCAAGCTTGCAGAACCTGCAATGACCTCATAGGTCACGCCATATCCGATCCCCCTGATTATTTTTTTCTTATTTTTACTCCATGGGTTAACGCCAAGCGCTTCGACTGCGGCAATGGAGGCCTCTCCGATAGAATCTTTTCCACCGACGTCTGCACAGATTGCATAGATATGATTATTTTTATAATTTATTTTAGCCATATCTCCCATATTCACAGCGACCCCGGTGATCTTCTTCCAATTACCTGGAATAACAAAATATGGAATAATACGTGCATTAACATAATCTCCCTCACCTCGCCAACCATTCCCTCTTCTTAAGCTGGTTTCCTTTTGCCCTGTCGGATCGATTTCCTCGGCATCAGGACTGCCATCGGCATCCGTATCCGCATCGGCAATAATTAAAATATGGCCATCATCTTTAATCATAACTACAGGATCTGGCATGACCGGCTCATCTGGGGAAGTCCGGTTATTTTTCCATGGGTGGGAGATGATATTTGACATAATGTTACCCTCGGTGAAAGGATGGCACCAACCGATATATATTACCGACAAGCAAAAAGATATACGTGATACATTATGACGGCTTGTCGGCCATATTAATTCGGCAGAGTTTTATCTTCGATTTAACAGATGCGACCACCAACTCTTTGTCTTCTTTACTGTAAAATTTACTCCCTTGACTCATTGTGACACTCAGCAATCTTTCTTTATTTTGTTGTTCTTTTTTAATGGCTTCCGCCAACGCATCAAGATTAGGCGTGATTAATTCAACACCCGCCTGCCTGATCTCCAATTCATAGGCCAAATCCTCCAGATTCTGGTAGAGATAATTTCCAATATCAGTATAGTATGCCTTGTTAGCATTAATAATTAACGCAATATCCTGATCTAAAAGGTTAACGGCTTCATACATGCAATTAGCCGATGCCGCAGCCGTCTTGTAATTATAGATTTGCGTTGCATAATTATAATGACCGGGAAAGATATTAGCGCCAGCTGCAATGCCGCCACTGTACATCGCAGTGGTCACTGAACCACTTGCGGCCGAAATCACAGCAACGAGAGTACCAAAAAAACCCACTTCATTATATCCATAAGTTTGCTGATAAAGACTTATGTATTTTTCTCGCCATAAATTCCGATAAACCAAAGCGATTTTTTTAATGTTATCAATCTTAGGTTTTTTTTCTGCCTCGACCGGCCACGGTGCGGGCCGAGGTGTTTCTACCGGGATCGGATAAGGACTAGTACAGCCAGAAAGCATCCACGCTAATGATAATGAAGCTAATAGATTATTCATATTCTAAGCTCACAACACAGACACTTATTTATAAAAATAGCTCAGTACTTTTTTTCCTCCACTTTTCTAGTTATAGACTTTTAGTTTGAAATTTAAATCTAAGAAATCAACGATCGTCTGATATTTTGTTCTTAACAATGGTTTACCTATGCATAAAAATCTTGGATAGAATATCTTTGACCACCGCTCCTTTTCACTAAAGTTAAAACATTCAATATAATAAAGCAGACCTCTGCCCTGACGGAAAATCGCCAATAGATATGATAGTATTGTGCACAGCATTCGATAATATGTCCTCTTATCCCTACCCCCTCATCTGACAGGTAGTGTTCTATCATGCCTCCACTCCTTAGCCAGGTGTAAACCAGGCTTGATTGGGATGCTCTTGTAAAAATGACGTTTGCCTCTCATTACCACCGAAAAACGCGTTGATGCAACCGCCCCTCTCTATTGTTCACCCCACTTTACGACCGCCGTCACACCTCGCCACCGCCAAATTGCGTTGGTTATAGAGTCGTCTACAATTCAATCGAATTACCCCCTACAACATCAGAAATTATTATTATTAGAGGTGATTATGTTACAGAAACACGAAAACGTAATAAGTATGACTGTACTAAGCCCGCAAGCCACCCAACAGCTGATGCCATCGTTCTCCTCCTTGCCCCACACGCAACACGCCGACGGAAAATATCGCCTGCGCCGTTACTCGGTCGTCAAATACCTCAACCCCAACGTCGCCGAAGTGGGGCCGCGCACTTTCATGCAGTCGGATCAGATCAACCACTTTCAGGGCAACGTGGTGCGCCGCTTCGAACCTATCGACAGCGCCGTGTTGCAGAGCGCCGGCATGGCAGAGATGTGCAACCTGTTTGCAGAAAGCAACGAACTGCCGGAAGGCGCCGAGATAGAGATCCACCAGATGCGCGTGGTCGCCATCGAGAAAGACACCCAGGTGGCGCCGGAAGGCATTCACCAGGACGGTTTCGACCACATCGCGATGATCGCCATTCACCGGCACAACATCGTCGGCGGTGAAATCATGCTGTATGACGACAGTCACCACGATCCCTTCTTTAAAAAAGCGCTGGCGGACGGCGAAGCCGTGCTGCTGGCGGACAGCAAACTGTGGCACAACGCCACGCCGATCAACGCCGTGAGCCCAACAGAAGAAGGCCATTTGGACCTCTTCGTCCTCACCGCGCGGGGAGAGAAAGCATGACCTTTACTCCCGAGCTCGCCCGCCGCCAGTTCAGCGCCCTGTCCCAGCTAATCGACGGCAAACCGGCGATCTTTTTCGACGGCCCCGGCGGTGCGCAGGTTTCACGGGGCGTGCTGGAAAAAATGACGGATTACCTGGGGGCATACAACGCCAACCTGGGCGGCCACTACTTCTCCAGCCGAGTCACCGGCGAGGTGATGGGCCAGGCGCGGGAATCGGTGCGCGCCTTGTTAAATGCCCCGTCGGCCGACACCATCGTCTTCGGCATGAACATGACCACGCTGACTTTTCATCTCAGCCGCATCATCAGCCGCGACTGGCAGGCCGGCGATGAGGTCATCGTCACCGCGCTGGATCACTACGCCAACGTCTCCAGCTGGCAGCAGGCCGCTGCCGACAGAGGGGCCGTGGTGCATCAGATACCGCTCGAGAGCGCCGACTGCGCATTGGATGCCGCGAAAGTGTGTGAGCGCATCAATGCCAACACCCGCCTGGTGGCGGTCAGCTACGCCTCCAACGTCACCGGCAGCATTGTCGATATCAAAACCATCGTCGAAGCCGCGCATCGGGTCGGTGCGCAGGTGTATGTCGACGCCGTTCATTACGCCCCGCATAACCTGATCGACGTACAGGCGCTGGGCTGTGATTTCCTGGTGTGCTCCGCCTACAAGTTCTTTGGCCCGCACGTCGGCATGGCCTACATCGCGCCGCAGTGGCTGCAGCGCCTGCGTCCGTACAAAGTCGAGCCGGCCACCGACGTCGGCCCCGGCCGTTTCGAGACCGGTACTCAGAGTTTCGAAGCGCTGGCCGGCGTCGCGGCCGCTGTCGAATATCTGGCGCAGTGGGGGACGCCGGGCGCACCGTTAAGGCAGCGTTTGCAGGAGAGCTTCGCCGCCTACCACCAGCATGAAGAGGCGCTGTGCCGCCACTTCCTGCAGCGGCTGCAGCAGCTCGACGGGGTGCGGCTTTATGGCAATCCCCAGGCGGACAGCGCGCGCCGCACACCGACCTTCGCCCTGACCTTCAGCGGCCATACGCCTGACGCAATCGCCCGCCGCCTCGGGCAGCACAACATCTGCGCCGGCAGCGGGCATTTCTATGCGTTGGGCTTGGTGCAACAGCTAGGGTTGCAGGACGGCGGCGTGCTGCGCATCGGCATGATGCACTACAACACTCAAGGCGAGATCGATACGCTGTTCAACGTGATCGCCGAAGATATTCTCAGTTAACCCGGCCACATCGCCCGCTCACCTTATTGATCGGGTTGAGCGGGCGAAAAGGAATCAAACTGCCCGCCTTTTCTTCCATGAGAGTCCACGGCACGCTGATGCGTGCCTTTCTTTCACTCCGTTACGAAATGCGGGGATAATGAACATACTCATGCTGGAACGGCAAAAGAAGCCGGGATCGGCGCATCGTGCGGTTGTCACCGGATACGCCGGAGGTAGCGCATTGCACGCATTCTCTTTTGACTCAGCAGTGGGCATAATGACAAACACGGTCTGGGTCAGATGAGTATGAATGGTGAAGTCGCAGCGAATTACGTTAAATGACATTGCTGTACTGGCGGGTGTAACCAAAATGACGGTCAGTCGCTATCTGCGCACGCCGGACAGGGTTAAACCGGAAACAGCTGCGCGCATTGCCGCCGTTATCGAGGAAGTCGGCTATCAGGCCGATCCCGACAATCCCGCCCTCTATTCCAATAGCCCTCCCCTCATCGGCGTTCTGGTTCCTTCTTTTAACAATCTGATATTTGCTGATGTCCTCGCCGGCATTGAATCCGTGACGTCTATACAGGGTTATCAGACGCTGGTCGTCAATTATGACTACAACAGCAAACGCGAAGAGGAGCAAATTGCCGCGATCCTGGCTTTTAAGATAAAAGGGCTGCTGCTGACCGAGTCGGTCCATAGTCTGCGGGCGGAAAAATTCCTGAAGACGGCAAAAATACCCGTTGCTGAAATCATGGGGCTGTCAGGCAATACAGATCGAATTAACGTGGGTTTTGATAATGTGAAAGCCGGCTACGATATGACCACCATGCTGCTGGCCAGCGGTAAAAAACGCATTATCTATTTTGGTTCAATGTCTGATATCCGCGATGAACAGCGTTATACGGGATACTGTCAGGCAATGGCTAACCATGATTTACCTACCGGTCGTATCTCCCCCAATAAGATCTCTTCCATTTCGATTGGAACAGGCATGATGACGCTTGCGAGCCAGATGTATCCGGATATGGATGGGATTCTCTGTACCAACGACGATCTGGCCGTGGGCGTGTTACAGGAATGTCTGGCAAACGGTATCAGCGTGCCAGCGCAAATGGCCATTGCCGGATTTCACGGTCTTGAGATCGGGCAGATCATTACTCCTCGGTTAGCCAGCGTACTGACGCCACGGTATGAGATGGGGAAAGTGGCGACAGAAATCATAATAAAAAAAATTAAAGGGCTGCCGACCATTGAACGTGTCGATCTCCACTTCCGCCTGTCAATGGGGGAGACAATATAGCTTGCCCCTGCCAGTGACTTTATCATTGGCCATCACTGCCCGCTTCGCCAGAAGACCATCTCTCGTTATCCCGGCCAGAGATTCGGCCAGATGGCGCCACCCACCTGACCGAACGCCCCCTTAACGTGCCTTGCGGCGGCGGAGCCAGAATAGGACCAGCAGAATAATGACGACCGCCGCGACGGCCATGCCAGGCAGAATCATCGGCTGTGCGCGCGCCAACAGCGGTTTCGGGCCCCCGGCGCGCACCTCACTCACGTCAGCCTCGCTCACGCTCAGCGTGCTGTTGCCGTAGTTCTGCAGCACGAAGTTAGCGATATCGGCAACCTGCTTATCCGTCAGCTCTCCGACATAGGAACCGTCGCCAAAACTCGGCATCAGGACGTGCTTACCGTCAACCCGGCGATCAACCCCCTGCAAAATGACGGCAATCAGGTTTGACGGATTGCTCGCGGCCGTGGTGGAGTTGTTGAACAGCGAAGGGTAGGCCTGGTTCAAACTGCCGCTGCCGTCCGGCTGATGGCAACTGGCGCAGTAGCCGCTGTAGAGCGCCTCGCCGCTATTGAGCGTGTGGTTGGCGTTGGGCGAATTGATGCCGCGGAGATGGTGCTCAACGTTGTAATGCGCTTGACTAAAGCTATTGCCCTGGCGCTCATCGCCCTGTGACGGCACGGTCTTCAGGTAAGTCGCTATCGCCTGCAGCTGCCGGTCGGTCAGGTATTGGAAGCTGTGCTCAACGGCTTCAGCCATTGGCCCCGCCGCTTGCGCGCGCCCTTCCGCCCGACCGGTTTTCAGGTAGGCCACTAACTCCTGCTCGCTCCAGCCACCGATCCCTTCTTGGCGATCTGCGGTGATATTCGGCGCGTACCAAGAGCCCAACGATGCCCCCATCAGGAAGCGCGAATTGTCTTCCGCCATCAGCACATTACGCGGCGTATGACAGGTTCCGCAGTGAGCCGGGCCCTGCACCAGCGCGGCCCCTTCGTTCCACGCCTCACCTTTCGTCAGATCCGGGGTGAAGCGCCGATTGTCCAAATAAAGCCTGTTCCACACCGCCATGGAGAGGCGGATGTTGAACGGAAACGGCAGATCGGTTTGGTGCTTGGCCGGCTCATCGACCGGGGCAACGCCATGCATGAAATAGGTATACAGAGCGTGGATCTCGTCATCACTCAGACGGGTGTAGGCGGTGTAGGGCATGGCCGGATAGAGATACGCCCCATCTTTCCGGATCCCGGCGCGCAGCACGTCGGCAAACGCCGCTTCGGAATAGCCGCCGATACCGTATTTTACCGATGGAGTAATATTGGTGGCGTAGATAGTGCCCATGGGGGAAGCGATGCCGTACCCCCCGGCAAAAGGTTTACCCTGCTGCTGCGTATTCGTATGGCAGGCCATGCAGTCCGAGGCGATAGCCAGCGCTTGCCCTTTAGCGATCAGATCGCCGTCCTGGGCATGCGCCGCAAAACCGCTTCCCAGCAGCAGCGTCGCTGCCAGCGCGTGGGTGATTTTATTCATTTGCTCTCCAGGGCTCGAAGTACGTCATTGGCCGCCTTGAGTCCAAGCGCCGCCATCGTCAACGTGGTGTTGACAACGCTGGCTGAAACCATGGCGCCTCCACCCGGGATCCAAAGGTTGTCGTGATCGTGAGCGCGGCAATTACCGTTCACCACCGAGTTCGTGGGGTCGCTGCCCATGATCGTGCCGCCCATAATGTGGTTGTTGGCATTCAGCTTGTCGTTAATCACAAACTCTTGCGCATCGAACAAGTCGCCAATCTGCCGTAGCTGGGTTTTGACCACTTCCAGCCCTTTGCGCACGTAATCGCCGACGTCGTAGTGGATGTCCGGGCAGGCCAGGCCATGCTTGTCTTTGCGAGTGGGGCTCAGGGTCAGACGGTTGTTCGGGTCCGGCAGCGGTTCCAGGCTGATGGAGAGATCCACCGAGCGGCTGGCGCGATCGCGCACTTCATCCTGCAGCGCCTTGCCGACCTTGCCCGTTTTCAGGACTTCAAGGGCGGAAGGGATCACCCGGTTGATGTTGTTGATGATGATCTTGTTGGCGGAGTGGTCGCTGCGGAACACGCCGTCACGATACCCCACCATGCAGCTGCTCTGCGCCGGGCCGCGGCCAACCCACAGGGCCTCTCGCGCCAGGAAGGAGCAGTGCAGGCCCGAGTGATCCATCATGTTGCGTCCCACCTGATCCGAGCTGTTCGCGATGCCGTTCGGGTTCTTTTCGTTGGCCGCCAGCAGCAGCAAGCGCGGGTTCTCAATCCCATTGCAGGCCAGAACGAACGTTTTACCGATCGCCCGATGGGAGTTGTGCGCCGTGTCATACCAGTGAACGGCGGTGACGCGGTTATTGTCGTCGGTGTCAATTTTGTACACCACCGCTTCAGGGATCACCTTCGCCCCCTTGTGTTCGGCCCGTTCAACGTGGTGAATACCGTTGTACATCGCCCCGATCGGGCAAATCGGCTGGCAATTGTTATTGCCGCAGCAGGTGGGCCGTCCATTCCAGGGCCGGGTGCTGCGGCCTTGCGGAATGGGCACCGATTTAAAACCGTGAGGATTAACAATCTCAGCAATGCGTCTGTCGCCGTAGGCCCAGGGCACCATGTCCATCGGGTAAGGCCCGCTGCGTTCCGCAGGGGACTGCCACTCCGGATTATTCGGGCCGGCAACGCCTATTTCCTCTTCGGCTTTCGCGTACCACGGTTCGATATCTTCGTAAGAAATAGGCCAGTCTCTCCCCACGCCATAGAGAGATTTCATGCGAAAATCATTGGGATGGTTGCGCCAGCAAGAAGCGGCCCAGTGCCAGGTGGTTCCCCCCACCACACGCAAATAGCCCTGTTTAAAGCCAGAGCCATTGGGGCCGGTCAGTTTGATATAGTCGTTCTCCGGGAAATAGAGCGGCGCGGTGGCGTACTCCGATTGCGGGTAAAGCCCCTGAAAATCCGACCCCGCACGATTGTGCAGTGGCATATTGCGCCAGTTTTCCACAGCCTGTGCGCGCTCAATCCGCGGGCCTGCCTCAAGTACCAGCACCGAGTAGCCCTGGCTCACCAAAGCATCCGCCATCAGACCACCCACAATACCGGAACCGACAATGACGACATCGGCCTCTGCATCGCCGGAAGCATTAATTATTGGGCTTTTCACACGCGGTCCTCATATTTTTTATCGGCTACGGCAGGCAAATCTGTTGCGGGAATGGAAGGTTGGCGGGTAACGCCCGGCGGCAGGCCGGTCCACCACAGCGGGCCAAAATTGCACCAGGTCGGCACGATCAGGGCATCCTGAACCGTGCGATACATCAGTGCCTCTTTATAGGTAATCAACTGACCCTGCTCGGCGCTTGAAGGATCTACGGTTCCGGTATACCACGCGGTCACGATGGCCTGAATAAGCTCCCTCTGCCCCTGTTCAATCGCATGTCGGTTCAAGGTTTCCGCATCGGTAGCTTGCTGGCTCAGGGTGAACAGGGCGTTGAGTTGCGAGTTCAACTGCGGAAAATGTTCGCGCAGTGCGGAAAAAAAGCGGGCGGAGAGGGTGACGTCCAAATCGTCAAACTCGGTAATTTTTCTCGAAATTTGCAAAAATTGCGCGTATTCAACGGGCGAGGCGGCAATTTGTGCCCGTTCGGCATAGGTTATATTTGAATAAGGCAACAGGCTGGCGGCGACGATGACGCCCACCATTTTTCCCAGCGCCTCCCTGCGGGTAAGCACGATTTGCAACGACATTGTTAGCTCCGAAATAATTTATTTTTATATAGTTTTTTTAATATCTATCAGAACGCAGGCAAACCAAAATAAAAAATTGTGCCAATGGGGAGGAACCGCATTAAAAGATCAAGGCGTTATGAGATTGGCTACATCGACTACAGAGGTAAACTCACGGCCTTTAAGGATGTAATGTGAACCTGAAGAAAATATCCCTGTAAATAATACGGCGTAATCTCTGCCGTAAATTTATTCAACCCAACTCAATCTTTAAAAATTAGGGGCTATGGCTTTGACGGGAAAGACGTATTCTTCGGAATCGCTGCAGACAGCGGATGAGCGAGGCTTTCCGCCGGGCAGCCTGAAGTCGCGATACCAGCCGCCGCTGAACGTCTTGCTACGTCAGCAGGGCGCAGTCGATTTTCGCCACAATTTTACGCAGAGCTGCCGGTGCCGTGCAGGTACTCATCGGGCGGTGCAACTCACCCGGGAAGATAACAGCCAGTTCACCGGGTTGCAGGTGGATGAGAGTCTCACCGGGGATCGCCGGGCTAAACCCAAGATCGTGCGCCTCGTTAAACGGCTCACTCAGGGGCAGAAGTAGCCCCAGAACCCCGGCGCCAATCACTTCTTTCCCTTCCAGGACAAGATGGATATCCAGATACTGGCGATGAAACTCTGGCTTCTGGTCGGCCAATAGTTTGGTTTCCCCTTCAACGACGTTAAAGAACATCTGTTTACCCTGCACCTGATAGTGCCCGACAGGTAAATTGTACGGCTCATTTTCAATAATACTGGCCAGCATTTTACGGATGGCCGCCGGATAGAACCTATTATTTACGGCAGTGGTTAAAGCATCAATAATCATAATATTTTCTCTGGTCAATATCGGCTCGGTATTTCACCGACAAAAACAATGGTTGGATAGTGTTATGGCAACACGCAATCTCGGCGTAATTACGGCAGAATCACTATTAGATCGTTCTACGGGCGTCACTATGAATAAATATCCTCCGGCATAGCCGGAGGTTTTTCATATACGCCTATAAGGCTCTCTTGCCAGCTGCGCCCTAACAGGCGCATCGCGATCTGACATTTGCTTCTATCGGTTACTTACGACCCGTAAACGGGCTACCTGGATAGGGGATCGACAACTGCTCACCCATCTTATCCTCTTCCAGTTGGTGCTTTATGTATTCTTGTATCTTGGCTGTATTTTTACCCACCGTATCAACGTAATACCCTCGACACCAAAACTCCCTGTTACGGTATTTGAACTTCAAATCCCCAAACTGCTCATAAAGCATCAGGCTGCTCTTGCCCTTCAGATACCCCATAAACCCCGATACACTCATCTTGGGGGGAATTTCCAGAAGCATATGGATGTGATCCACACAACATTCCGCCTCCAGAATATTCACGCTTTTCCATTCACAAAGCTTTCTTAAGATACTGCCAATTGCTCTGCGCTTTTCCCCGTAGAACACCTGTCTTCGGTACTTCGGCGCAAATACTATGTGATATTTACAGTTCCAGCGCGTGTGCGCTAAGCTCTTTTCGTCCCTCATAGGGACCCCCTTTTGATTTCTTGTTGAACGTTCGCAGTTGCCAGACCGCAAACTGTTTTAACAAATCAAAAGGGGTCTTTATAACTGGCTCAAAGCTGAAAGCTTTACGGAACCCCCAGCCTAGCTGGGGGTTTTTGCATACAATAAACAACAAAGCAAACCTCTTTGTTTCTAATGTTTACAACCTATCACCGCTGTGAGTAAACTCCACCTAAAAAGCTATTCGACATGCTGAAATAAGTCATGACCTATCTCACGGTTTTTAGCCGTTTAAAACCGTGACAAAAATCACTTAATTAAGTGTTACGAAACGGCGTTACTTATCCTGTGATCCACGGCAGAAAATCACTGGAAATTCACCGTTTTCACCAGCATCGACCGGTTTCGCACTCTCCTCGTACAGGCATAATAGGCTATCTGCCCCGATAATGACCGACTGAAACCACGAAATTGCACACGAGATCACGCCAACAGTAACATGCTTTTTTAACACTCTTTGGCGTGATGTAGATCGCAATAATAAGCGGTAAAAAAACGTCTGATACAGGATATCCCCTATTGTTTTCAGACAGGATCGCAACGATGCATACTGACACTCAACCTACCGTTTTACTTATCGCGCCGGTGATGGATGCTTTACAGGCCGCGTTGGACGCCAGTTACCGGGTATTCCGTCTCTATGAACAATCAGATATTCCAGCCTTCCTGGTTCGCCATGGCGCAGACGTTCAGGCGATAGTTACCCGTGGCGACGTGGGGGTAACCCGGGAGACGCTGGAGCAACTGCCACAGGTGGGCATGATTGCTGTCTTTGGCGTGGGAACCGACGCTATCGACCTCAACTACACCCGGGAGCGCCATATCAGCGTCGGGATCACCGCCGGCGTGCTGACCGATGATGTAGCCGATCTGGCGATGGGGCTGCTGCTGTCCGCCAGCCGCCGCCTGTGCCAAGGGGATCGCTTTGTGCGTGAAGGCCGCTGGGAAACGACGCCGCCGCCGCTGGCGACCAAAGTGAGCGGCAAACGCATCGGCATTTTTGGCATGGGGAACATTGGCCAAGCCATCGCCCGCCGGGCAAAAGGCTTCGATATGACCATCCTGTATACTGACCGCCGGCGCAAAGACGACCTGGATTACCCGTGGTGCGCCGATCTGCACACGCTCGCCGCGCAGAGTGATTTCCTGGTGATCGCAGCGTCTGGCAGTGCGGAAAACCGCGGGATTATTGATGCCAGCGTATTTGACGCCATGCCCGATCGTGCCTGGCTTATCAATATCGCCCGCGGCAGCCTGGTCGATGAACCGGCACTGATAACGGCGTTACAAAATCATGTTATCGCCGGGGCCGCTCTGGACGTGTTTGAAAACGAGCCCCATGTACCGGCGGCGCTCTTGGCGCTCGAGAATGTTCTGCTGCAGCCCCATGTGGCCAGCGCTACCGTAGAAACCCGCCAGGGAATGAGCCAATCCGTTTTGGATAATCTCGCAGGTTATTTTTCCCATCAGGATATTCCTGGCTTAATTCAATAAAAATGATCGCCTGAATAGCGAACCATCATTTTTATTCAGCCTAACAAAATATCCGCTTATCGTGGCGGATATCATCGAGGCGTTACTATGACCGATAAAATACCAGGAACTCGCTGGCTGCGGGTTATCGCGCCGATCCTTATCACCTGCATTATTTCATTTATGGATCGCGTTAATATCAGCTTTGCTCTGCCGGGCGGCATGGAACAGGATTTAGGCATTACCAGCCAAATGGCTGGCGTGGCCAGCGGTATCTTTTTTATTGGTTATTTATTTCTGCAGATCCCCGGCGGACGGCTGGCGGTTTACGGTAGCGGAAAACGTTTTATTGCCTGGTCGCTCGTGGCCTGGGCGATTGTGTCTATCGCTACCGGCTTCGTCACCCATGAATATCAGTTGCTCGCGCTGCGTTTTATTCTCGGGATCTCCGAAGGGGGAATGTTGCCCGTCGTGCTGACCATGGTCAGCAATTGGTTCCCGGAAAAAGAACTGGGCCGGGCCAATGCCTTTGTCATGATGTTTGCCCCACTAGGAGGGATGCTGACCGCCCCGGTTTCCGGCGCGATTATTGCCGCCCTCGACTGGCGCTGGCTGTTCATTATCGAAGGCTTATTGTCGATCGTGGTGTTGACCATTTGGTGGCTGGTGATCAGTGACCGCCCGGAAGAAGCGCGTTGGCTGCCGGCGAAGGAACGCGACTATTTATTGACCGAGCTGGCCCGGGAGCGCAAAGCGCGAGAAGGGATGGCGCCGGCGGCCAAAGCGCCGCTAAAAGCGGTGTTCCGCAACAAGGGATTGATGCGCCTGGTCGTGCTGAATTTCTTCTACCAAACCGGTGACTATGGGTATACGTTGTGGCTGCCCACCATCTTGAAAAATCTGACCGGTGGCAGCATGGCCAATGTTGGGATATTGGCGATCCTGCCGTTTGTTGCCACTCTGGCGGGGATTTATGTGATTTCGATGTTCAGCGATCGCAGCGGTAACCGCCGTTTGTGGGTCAGGATCTCCCTGTACTGTTTTGCGGCGGCGCTGATAGCCTCGGTGATCCTGCATGAGCACGTGGTGGCCGCCTATATCTCGTTGGTGGTGTGCGGCTTCTTCCTTAAAGCGGCGACCAGCCCCTTCTGGTCAATTCCCGGTCGCATTGCGACGGCAGAAGTGGCGGGCAGCGCACGCGGAGTGATCAACGGGCTGGGCAACCTCGGTGGGTTCTGCGGCCCCTATCTGGTAGGCGTCATGATTTATGTGTACGGACAGAACGTCGCGGTTTGCGCGCTGGCGGCATCGCTGTTGCTGGCGGGAAGTATCACCTTCCTGCTGCCGAAAGAATGCGATCGCGCCTGCGAAGAAACGGACAATCTCCTCCCCTCCGGGGCCAAACAGAAATGGAGTTGAGCGGCAATGGCGTGGAGTGGGCAGCAACGGTGGCTCACACCCGCATCAGGATTGGGTGGCGCGTTGTGTTATCGCGGTAAGATGTCAGGCCAACGGCTTAATCGTCTCACACGTCAACCCACACCAAACGGTGATGCAATCGTTGAGAATCAGCTTTTTTGAAAACGGTTATAGCTCAATGGAGTGATGCTTAGGGAGTTTTTGGAGCGGGTGAAGGGAGTAGAACCCATCATCAAAAACCCAGTAAAACCGGGAAATACTGACTTTACAAAAACCAAACTATACACATTAGTTTTTGCTTGGGCCTCTGCTCCCACGTCTTCCCTGTCTCAATGGCCATAGCGGGTAAGATCTGAATTGGCAAAATGTGTATATATACAGAAACTGTGTCAGTTCAGTTGGTTCACAGGCATCTAGCCCTTACCACGACTGGGTTTGACTGAACCAACACACGCGAAAAAAATGTTGGTTCATCCCAGAGAGATGTTGGTTCATTGCCCATGCAACGTTTCACTCAAGCGATACCATAAGGCCCGTCAATTCATCAGAAGACTGTAACTTGCCGCTGTCTATACCACTGCGGAATTAACCGCAAGTAAGGAGATAGCACAATGAAAGCAGCAATTCGAAAACCCCAACTCCTGGCGATGGTTCCCATGTCGGAGTCGCAGATCACAAAACTGGAAAAGGCGGGCGAGTTCCCGCAGCGTTTTGCTCTGACCAACCGCACCGTGGCCTGGAACTTGGATGAAGTAGAAGCCTGGCTCGATAAGCGACAGGCCGAGAACACCGGACGCACGCCGGATTATTCCCCTGACGTCCGCCAGCGCAAATGCAGGTCAGTACGCTAAGTTGACTACTACATCCTGCAGTGCGCCAAGAACATGGCAGCGATCGCCACGCACGCGGCATTCATCGCGCAGCAGACTAAGGTACAGTAACCCACACCGCGCCGGTGCTCTGCCGGCGCTTCATCTCGTTTCACTCTGGTTCACTACACTTCATCTCGTTTCACGATACCGCTTGAGGTTTGCTCAAATTTGAGTAACATTACCATTAAGGTAATCCGCTTTACTGCCGATTCCCTAACCCGGTAAGGAGACTTGCCCGGTAACCTAA
Organism: Serratia bockelmannii; assembly: GCF_051803255.1. Taxonomy (NCBI): domain Bacteria; kingdom Pseudomonadati; phylum Pseudomonadota; class Gammaproteobacteria; order Enterobacterales; family Yersiniaceae; genus Serratia; species Serratia bockelmannii. Next base: position 4,233,216 of record NZ_CP196512.1, read on the forward strand.
GGAGTGAACTATGAAAAAATTTGACGAATACGAAGGCGTATAAGGTTAATTTTTAATATTCATTATAAAACGGGGCCTCAGGCCCCGTTTTCATATACGGAGGTTGTCTTTGTTAAGTGATGATATGCAGTTTGCGATTGCTGTTGCTCAAATCGTAAGCGCTGTTGCTGTATCAATTGGACTTATTATTGCCGTGATCACTATTGTTTATAACGTTAAAACTGCAAGGAAAGTCCACACTTCTGTTTTTTTGGGCGAAAGCAGGTTCGACATTGATTATAAAAAAGGCCTTTCAACAATGAGGCGAATTCACGAATCAAATAAGGCATTTCGATCATACATGTATCCAAGCAACGGACAGGCAGACTTGACTGATGATGAAAAAAAAGAGAAAAGGGAGATAATATATTGCCTTGGTTTTTACGAAAGAATGGCAGTTAGTGTAAAAAACAAAACCTACGATGAAAAAATGATAAAGGAAGTTTTTTATAACTCGGTTGTTAATAATCACGACATCTCCGATCCTTTAATTAAAGCAATAAGGGAGAAGGAAAATAAAACAACATATTTCAAAGAATATGAGTGGTTGGCCAAGCGCTGGAAGAAGTGCCCACTGAAAGAAAATGAAGCATGGTATAAGATATGGTAAGCTCGCCAGGCGGGCTTTTTGTCGCCTATTGAATTATTTAAGGAAAAATAAATGGCTGCAACATTATTGGAATTAGTTATTCCTGCATCGGCTTCTATCGTCGTTGCATGCGGAACCGTGATATGGACGGTAAAATCAAACAGGAAATTAGAGAATGAAAAACTGGTGGCAACAAAAAGAGAAGAGTTAGTTAAATCTTTAGAGGCGTTTAAATACTCAACAACAAAGAATTTATTACTTGTTTTTAAAGAAGCAGAAATGAGTAATGAAGAGCATTTTGAAAGCAGAGTAATAACTGAAAGTCACATAAATGAAATAACAACACCAAGCGCACTATCATCAATAAAAATAATTTGCAGTCTTTATTTTAAAGATCTAATTAAACACTCAAAATCAATTGAAGAAAAGAACAAAAAATACAACAATGAGTGCATTGAACTTAAAAATAAAATTCGTGAAACAAGAATAAATTCATTGGATGGTAAAAGTGTGAATACAAATATAAACAAAGATGAAGCCGTTAAAAAACTAAGTGAGCTACTAAATGAAACACAGAGTTTTATCGATATTGTAATCAACACTCAAAAATACAGATAATCAAGTAGAGATATAGTATGGACAGTACACTTCTCGGGGCGTTGATTGGTGGCGGAGCTGCGATTGCAGGCGCTATAGCAACATCTGTCATTACCTATTTTTCAAATAAGAATCATGAAAACATTAAGTTATTAAAACAAAAAAAAGAAGAGTTATACTTGTCAGTATATGATACTAGCGTCCTGCTAGAGAAATATCACCTGCTATTTTCAAAAAGAATTGTATCAAAAACAGATATTGATGACCTAGATAACAGTTGGCGACATACAATAAGAAATATCAATATGTGCGTTGAAATTTATTTCCCACTAATTAAGAATGAGCTAAGTAAAGGGCTGTCACCTTCAAACTCATTTTTGAATGACGAGGTAAAAACACTTAGAAAATATACCTCAGAAGGTTATACTGATGTAAGCATTGCTATAAGTGGCTTAACGAAAAAATCCGCAATCATTTCATATAACAAAGCTATCGTGGCATTGGATGATTTCGAAAGAAAAATACTCTCTATTTAACAAGCCCCTTGCGGGGCTTGGTTTTAGAATGCTTTTTTGTTAGTACTTTTCACCCTTAATAAAATGAATGCAATTAGTATGATTACAATCAAAGTCACTGGGGATGATATAAATCCAGTCGTAGTAGATAGATAGGACATCGGAGTTCCATCTACAACACCGCAAAGAATTTGTTCATTATAAATTTGTGATGTTCTATCATCTATAATTGCATTAAAAACATCTTTCTTAATACCATGTTCTGGTATGTTGACATGACCAACCCCATAGTGCATAAAAGCTTGCTCAGCTATACTTTCATCAACAAATTCAGAACTACTTTTTGCTGCTATGTCGTCTAACTTTAAATTTCTAAAGTATGAAACTAAAGCACTATCATGCCATCCAGATGATAATGAAGCGGTGAATACCTCACTGAAGGATGGCTGCATACTACATAAGGACTGATTGCCCCCAGTCGTGGGGTTATCTGTATATATTGCCACTGCTCCTCCTTGACTATTTTCCAAGCATAAACTGAGACGGTGGAACAATGAAGGTGTTCCCCTGTTCTTTTTCTACCCGCTGGCGATATCGCTCCAGAGATCCAGTGACCTGCCCCCAGGATTAGATACAACCTTCAGTTAGTAATGTCGGTTGGTTTTTCTTCATATTTCCTGTTTCGCCAGTCCGTTGCGAATTCAGCTGGTGTCTGGTAATCCAGCGATGAATGGGGACGGCACTCGTTATAATCCTGCCGCCAGTCATTAATCGTTTTCCGGGCATGGAGAATATCGCTGAACCAGTGTTCATTCAGACACTCATCGCGAAAGCGTCCGTTAAAACTCTCAATAAATCCGTTCTGCGTTGGCTTACCTGGCTGGATAAGCCGTAGTTCCACACTATTCTCAAAGGCCCATTGATCGAGCGCGCGGCAGGTAAATTCCGGGCCCTGATCGGTTCTTATTGTCGTCGGATACCCCCGAAACAACGCGATGCTGTCCAGAATACGCGTGACCTGAACGCCTGAAATACCGAAAGCAGCGGTGATCGTCAGACACTCCTTCGTGAAATCATCCACACAGGTCAGGCACTTGATCCTGCGACCGTTGGCCAGTGCATCCATAACGAAATCCATCGACCATGTAAGGTTCGGTGCATCCGGGCGCAGAAGCGGAAACCGTTCGGTCGCCAGCCCTTTACGGCGTCGTCTGCGTTTTACGCTCAGTCCATTAAGGTGGTAAATACGGTATACCCGCTTGTGATTGACGTGAAGGCCCTCCCTACGCAGCAACTGCCAGATGCGCCGATAACCAAAACGTCTGCGTTCAAGCGCCAGCTCAGTAATACGCCCTGATAAATGTGCATCAGCAGCTGGACGCTGAGCATCATAACGGCAGGTCGACAGGGACAAACCTGTAAGCCGGCAGGCACGACGTTGCGACAGACCGGTCGCATCACACATCAACACCACGGCTTCCCGCTTCTGGCCTGTCGTCAGTACTTTCGCCCCAGAGCCACCTGAAGCGCCTCCTTATCCAGCATGGCTTCGGCAAGCAGCTTCTTGAGCCTGGCGTTCTCTTCCTCAAGCGACTTCAGGCGCTTAACCTCGGGCACCTCCATACCGCCATACTTCTTACGCCAGGTGTAAAAGGTGGCGTCGGAAATGGCGTGCTTACGGCAGAGCTCACGGGCAGAAACCCCGGCTTCAGCCTCGCGGAGGATACTGATGATCTGTTCGTCGGAAAAACGCTTCTTCATGGGGATGTCCTCATGTGGCTTATGAAGACATTACTAACATCGCGGTGTATTAATCAACGGGGAGCAGGTCAGATTTAGATAGATGTGCGTAGACGTTGGAATAACCAGATTTTACCGGGATACTTGTCGTTACTGGGTTTAGTAGGCTTTGATGGACGTTAGGAGAAGTGTGTTTGGAGCGGGTGAAGGGAATCGAACCCTCGTATGCAGCTTGGGAAGCTGCCGTTCTACCATTGAACTACACCCGCATCGGTGTGCGACAGGCATTATAACCGGTTATCGGCGGCGGGCAAGCGGAGATGGCGCGTAACTGTCGATGTTTTAAGCGGTTAGGTCCGGCGGGCGAAAAAAAACCGGCGCAGTTGCCTGCACCGGTGGTTTCACGCTAAACGGAATTATTTCTGTGGGCGCATCGCCGGGAACAGAATTACGTCGCGGATGGTGTGGCTGTTGGTGAACAGCATCACCATACGATCGATACCGATGCCCAGACCGGCGGTCGGCGGCAGGCCGTGCTCCAGCGCGGTGACGTAGTCTTCGTCGTAGAACATCGCTTCGTCGTCGCCGGCATCTTTAGCGTTCACCTGATCGGCAAAGCGCTGCGCCTGGTCTTCGGCGTCGTTCAGCTCGGAGAAGCCGTTGCCGATTTCACGGCCGCCGATGAAGAACTCGAAGCGGTCGGTGATTTCCGGGTTCACGTCGTTGCGGCGCGCCAGCGGCGACACTTCAGCCGGGTACTCGGTGATGAAGGTCGGCTGAATCAGATGGCTTTCTGCCACTTCTTCGAAGATCTCGGTCACGACGCGGCCCAGACCCCAGCTCTTCTCAACCTTGATGCCGATAGATTCGGCGATGGCTACCGCTTTGCCCATGTCGGCCAGGTCAGCCAGATCGGTTTCCGGACGGTATTTCTTGATCGCCTCGGTCATGGTCAGCTTCTCGAACGGCTTGCCGAAGTCGAACACTTCGTCGCCGTACTGCACCTGAGAGGTGCCCAACACTTTCTCGGTCAGGGTGCGGAACAGGGTCTCGGTCAGCTCGATCAGGTCTTTGTAATCCGCGTAAGCCATGTAGAGTTCCATCATGGTGAACTCTGGGTTGTGACGCGGAGAAACGCCTTCGTTACGGAAGTTGCGGTTGATTTCGAACACGCGTTCGAAGCCACCGACCACCAGACGCTTCAGATACAGTTCCGGCGCGATGCGCAGGTACATGTCGATATCCAGCGCATTGTGGTGCGTGATGAACGGACGCGCGGACGCGCCGCCCGGGATCACCTGCATCATTGGGGTTTCGACTTCCATGAAGCCGCGTTCCACCATGAAGTTACGGATAGCCGACATCACCTGCGAACGCACTTTGAAGGTGTTGCGCGACTCTTCGTTGGCGATCAGATCCAGGTAACGCTGGCGGTAACGGGTTTCCTGATCTGCCAGGCCGTGGAATTTGTCCGGCAGCGGGCGCAGCGCTTTGGTCAGCAGACGCAGCTCGGTGCAGTGGATCGACAGTTCGCCGGTCTTGGTTTTGAACAGCTTGCCGCGCGCGCCGAGGATATCGCCCAGGTCCCACTTCTTGAACTGCTCGTTGTACACGCCTTCAGCCAGATCGTCGCGCGCGACGTACAGCTGAATGCGGCCGCCCACGTCCTGCAGCGTGACGAAGGATGCCTTGCCCATAATGCGGCGGGTCATCATGCGGCCGGCGACGGTCACTTCTACGCCCAGCGCTTCCAGCTCTTCGTTGTCTTTATCGCCGTACGCGGCGTGCAGTTTGTCGGAGGTGGAATCGCGACGGAAGTCATTCGGGAACGCAATGCCGTTCTCACGCAGGCCGGCCAGTTTCTCGCGGCGGGACTGCAGTTCGTTATTGAGATCCAGCGCCTGATCGGCGCCCTGTACTTGTTGTTCAGACATTTCTATTCCTCATAACCCGGCTTTCAAACTTGCCTCAATGAATTTATCCAGGTCGCCATCCAGTACGGCCTGCGTGTTACGCGTTTCGACGTTGGTGCGCAAATCCTTGATGCGGGAGTCATCCAGCACGTAAGAACGGATTTGGCTGCCCCAGCCGATGTCGGACTTGTTGTCTTCCATCGTCTGCTTATCAGCATTTTTCTTTTGCATCTCAAACTCGTACAGCTTGGCTCGCAGCTGTTTAAACGCTTGATCCTTGTTCTTATGCTGAGAACGATCGTTCTGGCACTGCACCACGATGTTGGTTGGCAGGTGAGTAATACGTACGGCGGATTCGGTTTTGTTGACGTGCTGACCGCCCGCACCGGAGGCGCGGTACACGTCGATACGCAGATCCGCCGGGTTGATTTCGATATCGATATCGTCGTCCACTTCCGGGTAGATGAACACCGAGCTGAACGAGGTGTGGCGACGGCCGCCGGAGTCGAACGGGCTCTTGCGCACCAGGCGATGCACGCCGGTTTCAGTGCGCAACCAGCCGAACGCGTAGTCGCCGATGATCTTGATGGTGGCCGATTTCAGGCCCGCGACGTCACCGTCGGATTCTTCGATCACTTCGGTCTTGAAGCCCTTGGCTTCGGCCCAGCGCAGGTACATGCGCAGCAGCATGCTGGCCCAGTCTTGCGCTTCGGTGCCGCCGGAACCGGCCTGGATATCCAGGTAGCAGTCGGCGCTGTCGTATTCGCCGGAGAACATGCGGCGGAATTCCAACTGATCCAGCTTGCTCATCAGTTGATCCAGCTCGGCGACCGCTTCGTTGAAGGTCTCTTCATCGTCGGCTTCCACCGCCAGTTCCAGCAGCCCGCCGACGTCTTCGCCGCCCTGCTCCAGCTGATCGATGGTTTCAACGATGGCTTCCAGCGCGGCGCGCTCTTTGCCAAGCGCCTGTGCGCGCTCCGGCTCGTTCCAAACGTCCGGCTGCTCCAGCTCGGCGTTGACTTCTTCTAGGCGTTCCTTCTTGGCATCATAGTCAAAGATACCCCCTAAGAACCGCAGTCCGCTCGGACAGGTCCTGAATTCGGTTTTTTACCGGGTTAATTTCAAACATGGTTTCGTTCTTTTACGTTGATGTCGTCGATGGCGGAATGCCATTGGAACCGCTAATTCTAACGGATCCGGGCGGCAGTTTATAGCGAGTTGGTCAGTTTTTGTGGCGATCGGGAAGGATGCAGGGGATTGGAGAGCCCAATCCCCGAATTGTGTTCAATTTCGCCTCAGCGCGGCCAAAGATGCTGGATCAGCAGCTGCACGTTGCGGTTGCCGCGAAACTCGTTGACGTCGAGCTTGTAGGCCAGTTCCACCTCGCGCACGCTGCTGTCAGGCCACAGCGTGGTGTCCACGTTGAACGCGATGCCGTCGAGCAACGGGCCGCCGCCGAGCGGCTCCACCATCAGCTTCAGGTGTTTCTCGCCCACCAGCCGCTGCTGCAGGATGCGGAACTTGCCGTCGAAGGTCGGTTCCGGGAACGCCTGGCCCCACGGGCCGCCCTCGCGCAGCAGCTCCGCCGTTGTCAGCGACAGCTCCTGCATCGCCAGTTCGCCGTCGGACCAGATCACCCCTTCCAACATCGCCGGATCGAGCCATTCACCCACCAACTCGCCGAAACGCTGGCGGAACTCGTCGAATTTGGCCTCTTCCAGCGACAATCCGGCCGCCATCGCGTGGCCGCCGAACTTCATCATCAGCCCGGGGTTCAGCATATCCAGCCGCTCCAGCGCATCGCGCATGTGCAGGCCGGGCACCGAACGGCCGGAGCCTTTCAGTATGCCGTCGCCCGCCGGTGCGAACGCGATCACCGGGCGGTGGAAACGCTCTTTGATGCGCGAAGCGAGGATGCCCACCACGCCCTGGTGCCATTCCGGGTGATACATCGCCAGCCCGTAAGGCAGCTCGGTGCTGGTGCGCTCCAGCTGATCGCACAGCTGCAGGGCTTCCACCTGCATGCCTTGCTCTATCTCGCGTCGCGTCTGGTTCAGCGCATCGAGATCGTTGGCCAGCATACGCGCCTGCGCAATGTCGTCGCTCAGCAGCAGCGCCACGCCGATAGACATGTCGTCCAGCCGGCCGGCGGCATTGAGGCGCGGACCGAGAGCGAAACCGAGATCGTTGGCCGCCAGTTGGCGGGCATCGCGATTAGCCACTTCAAGCAGCGCGCGGATGCCCGGTCGGCATTTGCCGGCGCGGATGCGGTTTAACCCCTGATACACCAGAATACGGTTGTTGGCATCCAGCGGCACCACGTCGGCCACGGTGCCGAGCGCCACCAGGTCCAGCAGCTCCGCCAGATTGGGCATCGCCAGCGCGCGCTGCTCGAACCAGCCGCTGTCCCGCAGGCGGGCGCGCAGCGCCAGCATCAGGTAGAACGCGACACCAACCCCCGCCAGCGATTTGGACGGGAAGGCGCAGCCGCGCAGGTTGGGGTTAACGATCGCTTCGGCCGCCGGCAGGGTCTCGCCCGGCAGGTGGTGATCGGTCACCAGCACCTGCATGCCCTTGGCGTGCGCCACGTCGACGCCGGCGTGGGAGGAGATGCCGTTATCGACGGTGACAATGAGTTCTGCGCCGCGCGCCGCCGCCTGCTCCACCACTTCGGGGCTCAGGCCATAACCGTCTTCGAAACGGTTAGGCACCAGATAATCGACGGCTGCGCCGCCCATGCTGCGCAGCGCCAGCACCGTCAGCGCGGTGCTGGTGGCGCCGTCGGCGTCGAAATCGCCCACCACCATGATGCGGCGGCCGTCGGCCAGCGCCTGTTGCAGCAGGCCGACGGCGTCGTCGATGCCGTCCAGCTGTTGCCAGGGCAGCATGCCCTTGACGCCGCGTTCCAGCTCTTGCTCAGCCTGCACGCCGCGCAGGGCGTAAAGCCGACGCAGCAGCGGCGGCAAACTGGCGGGCAGATGCGTGTCGTCCGCCGCCGGGCGGCGGCGTAGTTGCGTTTTGATACTCACCGGCGATTAACCACCGGCTTTGGTGGCGGCCTGGTGCGCATCCAGCATGGCGGCCATCTCTTTCGGCCCCTGATAGCCCGGGATCATCATGCCGTTTTCCAGGATGATGGCCGGCGTGCCCTGAATGCCGAACTGCACGCCCAGCTCGTAATGCTTGCTGATGTCGGTTTTGCAGGTCGCCGGAGAAACGGCATCGCCCTTCATGGCGGCGTCGAACGCCTTGGCCTTGTCGGCGGTGCACCAGATCGACTGCATGTCTTTTTCAGCCTGGGAAGCCAACCCCTGGCGCGGGAATGCCAGGTAACGCACGGTAATGCCCAGATCGTTGTACTCTTTCATCTGCTGATGCAGTTTGTGGCAGTAACCGCAGGTGATATCGGTGAACACGGTGATCACGTGTTTCTCTTTCGGCGCTTTGTAAACGATCATCTGATCTTTCAGCGCGTCCATCTTGGTGCCCAGCAGTTGGTTGGTCACGTTGACCGGCTCTTTGCCGCTGACGTCAAACAGCGGGCCCTGCAGGATGTGCTTGCCGTCTTCGGAGGCGTATAGCACGCCGCTGTCGGTCAGCACGGTTTTCAGGCCGTTGACCGGTGAAGGCTGCACGTCCGCCTGCTGGATACCCAGGCTGGCGAGCGCTTTTTTGATCGCCGCGTCATCGGCATGGGCGGCGCCGGCCACCGAAGCCACCAGCAGAGAGAGCAGCATTAAACCTTTTTTCATTGTTCCAATCCTTTCGAACCCGCCGCTCAGGCGCGCGGGTGATGCTGTTGATGTAGCTGTTTCAGTCGTTCGGTCGCTACATGTGTATAAATTTGCGTGGTCGAGAGATCGCTGTGCCCTAACAACATCTGTACGACACGGAGATCGGCCCCATGGTTCAGCAAATGGGTGGCGAACGCGTGCCGCAACACGTGCGGCGACAGACGCTCGCTGTCGATGCCCGCAAGGATGGCATAGTGTTTGATGCGATGCCAGAACGTCTGTCGGGTCATTTGCTGGCAGCGGGTGCTGGGGAACAGCACATCCAGCGTCTGGCCATTGACCAGCCATGGGCGGCCGTGCTCCAGGTAATTTTCGATCCAGTAGACCGCCTCTTCGCCCAGCGGCACCAGCCGCTCCTTGTTGCCCTTGCCGATCACCCGCACCACGCCCTGGCGCAGGCTGACGTCGCTGATGCTCAACCCCACCAGCTCGGAAACCCGCAGCCCGGTGGCGTACAACACTTCGAGCATCGCCTTGTCGCGCAGCTCCAGCGGTTGATCGACGCAGGGCGCCTGCAACAGCGCATCGACCTGCGCCTCGCTCAGATCCTTCGGCAAACGCTGCGGCAACTTGGGAGACGCCAGTTGCGCGGTGGGATCGTCGGCGCGCAGCTTCTCGCGGTACAGATATTGAAACAGGCGCCTCATGGCGCTCAACAAACGCGCGGAGCTGGTGGCCTTGTAGCCGCCGTCCACCCGCTCGGCGAGAAACGCCTGCAAATCCAACGCCTGCGCCTGCAGCAAGGTGGTATTTTGCTGGCCAAGCCAGGCGCCCAGGGCCTGCAAATCCAGCCGGTAGGAGGCCAGCGTATTTTCCGCCAGATTGCGCTCAAGCCACAGCGCATCCAGGAATTGTTCAATCAGCGCATTGTCTTGCTGTTGCACGCGGTCCTCTCTTTGTTGCATTTCCACCCGCGCCATTATGCCTTAAGCCGACGCAAATCAGGTATACTCGCTGCAATTCTCTAAACAGCAACGTAACGGTTTACACATGAAGATTGGTCTGTTTTACGGCTCCAGCACCTGCTACACCGAGATGGCGGCAGAAAAAATCCGTGAGATTCTGGGTGAAGACCTGGTCGACCTGCACAACCTGAAAGACGTCTCGCCCAAGCTGATGGAGGACTATTCCATTCTGATCCTCGGCATCCCGACCTGGGATTTCGGCGAACTGCAGGAAGACTGGGAAGCGATCTGGCCGCAGTTGCCAGAGCTGGATCTGAAAGGCAAGATCGTCGCCATGTACGGCATGGGCGATCAGCTCGGTTACGGTGAGTGGTTCCTTGACGCGCTGGGCATGTTGCACGATCACATCGCGCCGCTGGGCGTGCAGTTCATCGGCTTCTGGCCAACTGAGGGCTTCGAGTTCACCAGCCCCAAACCGCTGAGCGCCGACGGCAAACACTTCGTCGGCCTGGCGCTCGATGAGGTCAACCAATACGATCTGAGCGAAGAGCGCCTGCAGCAATGGTGCGAACAGATCCTGCTGGAGATGGAGCCGCTGCTGTAGCCGCTATCGGGCGCTGAGCGCGCCCGATTCCCCTCGCTTATTTCCACAGCCGGAAGCGTGGCTCATCTTCCCCGACCGGTGTTTCCTTGGTCAAACGCGCCGGATCGGCCACCTGATACCAGTCCAGTTTGCGCGTCAACAGCATAATGCCCGCCAGAATGGCGAACAGCAGCCCGGCTCCCAGCACCAACGCATTGTCCTCCGACTGCAACAGCAAATAGAGCACGCCGTACAACAACAATAGGCTCGCGGCGAACAGCGCACCGCGCAGCTTGCCGCGCAGTACGGCGCTCAGATAGAAACCGATCAGCCCGCTGCAGGCGATGCTGGCCGCCAGATAAGCGAGAGCGAATCCCAGGTGTTCGGAGAAGGCCAGCAAAATCAGGTAGAACAACACCAGCGCCGCGCCGACCAGCAGGTACTGAATCGGGTGCACCCGCAGCCCGGTCAGGGTTTCGAACAGGAAAAACGCCATAAACGTCAGCCCGATAAACAGCAGCGCGTATTTGACCGCGCGCTCGGTCAGCTGATAGTGATCGACCGGTTCGACCAGGCTGGCGCTGAAGGCCGGCAGCTTGTCCTCGTCGATAATGGCATCGTCGTAATAGAACGCACTGTTGATGTTGTTGGCAAACCAGGTGCTGCGCCAGCGAGCGCTAAACCCTTGCTCCGTCACCTTGCGTTCGTCCGGCAGGAAGTTGCCGAGGAAATTCGGGTGCGGCCAGTTGCTTTGCAGCTGCAGCTCGCTGCTGCGCCCCAACGGCACCAGCGACAGGCTGCTGGTGCCCGCCAACGTCAGGGTGAAGTCGGCGTTCAGCCCCTCTTTTTGTTGCAGCATCGCCAGCGTCAGCGGGGCGTGGATCCCCTGGCGCAACGATCCCACGCCGGTGCCCGGTTCAAACGCCACCGGCTGCGGCATTGCCAGCGGGGAAATGCGCTTGATGCCGCGAGAGTCGCTCAGCGCCACCAGCAGGAACGGCTGACCGACGGTCACGTTGGCGCGTTGCAAATCCGTCAGCTCCGGCTGGCCGAAACGCACCTTGAAGTTCAGCGGCCCCTGATAAACCTGCGTCTGATAAATGCCCAACTTGCGCACCTCCACATTCGGCGCGCCCTGTACCTGAAGCGACTCCGGCAGCAAATAGCGGTAATGCTGCACCCGCTGCACTACCGTTTGTCCTTTCTCGTCTTTCTTCTCTTCGCGTTCGACATAGGGAATGACAATCAACGGACCGAGCACGCGCTGCGCCCCGCTGGTGCTTTCGCTCACCTGCCCGACCACGCTTTGCCGATAGCCGCTGCGTTCGTCGATCACGCTCATCAGCTGGGCGATGGGGATCAACATCACCACCATCAATCCCAGCAGCGTGGTTATTTTCCAGAAAAGTACCGATTTCATCATGCTCGCTCCTCGTAGGTAATAAGGCCACGATAAAACCCGCAAGTGAAATCAGAATGTGGTTATGTGAAGGGAAGGTGAAGTCACAGCGATAACATGAAAGTCGCTTCCACCCCGTGCGGCCGGCGGTTGCGCAGGTGAATGCCGCCATGATGCAGACGGGCGACTTCCTGCACGAAGTTCAGGCCCAGCCCGCTGCTTTTCGGCCGTTCGGCGCGCGGCAGCGAATAAAAACGTTCGAACACTTTATCGAGGGCGTAGTCAGGAATGCCGCTGCCGTCGTCACAGACGCTGATGCAGTAATGCTGTTCCCGCCGTTCGCCTCGCACGCTGACGCACCCGCCCGACGGGGTAAAGTCGATCGCGTTGTCCAGCAGGTTGGTCAACGCCTGGCTGATCAGCAACGCATCGCCGTTCAGCGTCACCTCCGCCAACGCCTCCAGTTGCAATCTGACGCCGCGCTGCATCGCCTGCGCCTCTTTGCCCGCCATCGTCTGGCTGACCAGCGCCGCGATCGCGATGGGCGCGGTCTCCATGTCTGGCCGGCTCTCCAGCCGCGCCTGCACCAGCAGTTTGTCCACCAGCTGCTGGATGCGTGCGCTTTGCTGCTCGATGTTGGTGAGAAAACGCCGGGCGGTATCCGGCGGTGGCAGCTCCTGCAACAGCTCCGCCGCGCCCCTGATCGCCGCCAGCGGGCTTTTCAGCTCATGCGTCAGGGTATGTGCATACTGTTCGATATAAGCTTTACCTTCCAGCTTCAGTCGCATGCTCTCCAACGCCTGCGCCAGCTGCGTCAATTCCCGCCCGCCCACTTTGGGCAGCGGCGCGCTTTCCCCTTGCGCCACCCCGTCGGCATAACGCACCAGCCGGCCTATCGAACGGTTGATCCACCAGACGAATACCGCGCCGATCAGCAACGCAATCCCCAGCAGCAACGCGCCGGCCCATAGAATGCGCCGTTCGCTGCGTTTGATCACCGGCGCCATGGTGCTGTTGGGTTTGCCCACGGTGAGCACGCCGATAATACGCCCTTGTTCTATCACCGGCGCGGCCACATACATCACCGAACTGTTTTCATCTTCTGGATCGCTACGGGTGCTGCGGGCGCCGTACTGGCCGCGCAGCGTCCGATAAACGTCATTCCAGCGCGAGTAGTCTTGCCCCTGCGCGCGGCCGGCAGAATCGAAAATGACCCGGCCCTGGGCATCGGTAAGATAGACGTGGTATTCACTGCGATCCTTGCGGATGCCGGAGATATTGGCGCCGATCGGCCGCCGGTTCAGCTGCGTGAACGCCTGCGCCAGTTGGCCATGCGCCGCATCGCCGCGCTGCATGTCCTGACGGGCGATTTGCGCCAACAGGTTGGCGGTGTCCACCAGCGTGCCTTCGGTAGCGCGCCGCACGCCGGGCTTCACTTCCTGGACGAAAATGCTCAGCACGAAGTACCCGGCCACCGCCACGATCAGAAAATATCCCAGCAGCAGGCGCAGGCCAATTTTCATGGCTGGCGGCTCACGCTGTAGCCCAATCCGCGGTGGGTGTGGATGGGCGGCTCACCGGGCTCAACCGCACGCAGCTTGGCGCGCAGGGTTTTGATGTGGGTATCGACGGTGCGATCCAGGCTTTCTTCCGCCTGCGCCCAAACGCTTTCCATCAGTTGCTGCCGCGAGAACACCCGTCCAGGCGCCAACAACAGCGTCTTCAGCAGCAGGTATTCGTAACGGGTCAGCGGCAGCGGCCGCTGATGGTAGGAGATGGTGGCCGCGTCTTCGTCAAGCGTGAAAGCGCCGAAATGGTAGCGCGCGCTCTGTTGCAGGCGCTGCTGCTTATGCAGGCGGCGCAAAATGGTGCGCACCCGGGCGCTGACCTCGCGAGGGGAGAACGGCTTGGCGACATAGTCGTCGGCGCCGATCTCCAGCCCGATCAGGCGATCCACTTCATCACTGCGGGCGGTAAGAAACAGAATCGGCAGGTCAGCCGCCTGAGCCAGCAGGCGGCGACACAATTCAAAACCGTTGATATCCGGCAAACCGACATCGAGGATAGCGAGCGCTGGCGCGCCTTGCGCCAGCGCCTGCAACGCCGGTTCCGCACGTTCGAACCAGCGTACTTCGAAGCCTTCGCTCTCCAGCGTGTAAACCAGCGTATCGGCAATGCTGGGTTCATCCTCCACCAACCAGAGCACGGGTTTCATCAGGGTTCCTCGCCGTTACCCGCCGGCGGATACAGCAACAGCTGCCGCAGGTGGCGCCACTCCTCTTTGCTCATGCAGTCGGAAGCCAGCCACAGCCGGCGGCGCTTTTTGCCTTCCATCGGCTGCAGCGTCAGCAGCAGGCCGTAGCCCGGCATCCAGGGCTTTTTCGCCAGCCGCCATTCTCGGCCGTGCCAGCTGAAACGCCGGTCCGCCAGCAGCCGCAGCTCGCCCTGCACTGCGGCGATGCGCTTCTGGCTACGAATGCACTGAAACACCACCAGCGTCAGCAGCACCAGCCAAAGCGGGCCATAACCTTCCGGCCAGGGCGAAATCAGGATCAGCAAGATCAGAACGCCATGAGTCAACAGGGAAAAAAGCTGGGTGCGCCAGGAAATGCGGATATCACATCGCCACTGGGCCACGGTCTTTATTTCGCGTTTGGATCAGGGTCACCATTCTCTGCAGCTCGCCGTCCTGCGGCGCGCCATGATTCATCAGCCAGTTGAACAGATCGGGATCGTCACACTCCAGCAGGCGGATAAACAGCGCCTTGTCCGCGTCATTCAGGCTGTCGTATTCGTATTCGAAGAACGGCATGATGGAGATGTCCAGCTCGCGCATGCCACGACGGCAAGCCCAGTGAATACGTGCTTTGTTGTTAATATCCATGTTGTTATGACTCACCTCTTTTCAGCGCGGCAGCGCCAGCGCAGGGTTCAAATGACACACTGTATGGCAACGCCGTCGCAATATAATTCCATCAGCCGGGGATCTGTCTGCAAGGGTGCCCTGGCCGCAAGCCTATAGAGTAACAATTTGACATACACGCCGGGAAGGCGCTTTGCTGCGGAAAACGTAATAAAGCGCAAAATGCCAAAAAAAGCGCCCCCCGGTCCCACGGCGCGAATAACAGTTTGCAAAGCCCGCCGCCTCTTTTACCATGGGTTCAATACCCTTCAGGTAAGCTAAACGTTGAGCAGGAACTTACTATGGCGCATAACATTCCATTCCCACCCCGTCAGCCCTCCGCTTCCACCCATCTCCCCCTGACGCTGATCTCGCTGGAAGATTGGGCGCTGGTGACGTTGAACGGGCCGGACACAGTGAAATATCTTCAGGGCCAGGTGACGGCGGACATCGACGCGCTGGCGGCCGATCAGCACGTGCTGTGCGCCCACTGTGACGCCAAGGGCAAAATGTGGAGCAACCTGCGTCTGTTCCACCGTGGCGAAGGCTTCGCCTATCTGGAACGCCGCAGCGTGCTAGACAGCCAGCTGGCTGAAATCAAAAAATACGCGGTGTTCTCCAAAGTCACTATCGCCGCCGATAATGACGCGGTGTTGCTGGGCGTCGCCGGTTTCCAGGCGCGCGCCGCGCTGACGGGCCTGTTCGCCACGTTGCCGGACGCCGAGCACCCAGTGGTGCAGGACGGCGAGACCACGATTCTGCACTTCGCTACGCCGGCGGAACGTTTTCTGCTGGTGACCCGCGCCGCCGTGGCCGAACAGCTGATCGGCAAGCTGCATGACCAGGCAGAGCTGAATGACAGCAGCCAATGGCTGGCGCTGGAGATCGAAGCCGGTTATCCGGTTATCGACGCTGCCAACAGCGCACAGCTGATCCCGCAGGCTACCAACCTGCAGGCGCTGGAAGGCATCAGCTTCAGCAAGGGCTGCTATACCGGTCAGGAGATGGTGGCGCGCGCCAAATTCCGCGGTGCCAACAAGCGGGCGCTCTACTGGCTGGAAGGTAAAGCGGCCCGCGCCCCGCAGGCGGCGGAAGATCTGGAGCTCCAACTGGGTGAAAACTGGCGCCGCACCGGCACCGTATTGGCGTCGAGCCAACTGGCCGACGGCACGCTGTGGGTACAGGTGGTGATGAACAACGATTTGGATGCCGATAGCCAGCTGCGGGTGCGCGACGATGCCGCCAGCCAACTGGCGATCAAACCGTTGCCCTACTCGCTGGCCGAAGAGAAATAATCCGTCGGCCGCAGGCGCCCTGCCTGCGGCCATCTTCATTACTCGTCCAATTCCCCGTCGCGCTGCACCAGATAAATCAGCACCAGAATGATGGTGACGAAGAAGCGAAACGCATCCGGCACGCCGTTCCACTGCTTCGACATCCACATGCCAAACCACTCGCCCCCAATCGACATAAAGCCGACCTGCCAGGTGAGAAAGCCCAGCGTCAGCCCCACTACCGCCAGCTTTTTCCGACCGTTAAAGGCGTGCGCAGGCAGTTTCAGGCCGCCCAACAAACGCAGGCCGCCGATCCAGCACAGCAGCGCGGTCAGGCTTTCCAGCGCGATGATGAAAATATAACCGGCGTGATGCAGCCACGGCGTCTGTATCGAGCGGTATCCGATGGTGGCGTCGGGGAAAATCGTGTCCATCATAAAGACGTGGCGCACGAAGGCGAAGTTGGAACCGTAGTCGGTGATGTTGCCGAAGGCGACCAGCGAAGCGAACAAGGCGATAGCGCAGACCAGCAGCGCTTTGGATAAGCGAACGATCATCTTGGTGAGTCCTGAACAGAGGTTAAAGAAACGGTATGCGGGCTCAGAAATGAAGGAACGGGCTTGCTGGATACCCGAAAGAAGCAAGCGCCTCTTTTTTAAAACAAAAGAGGCGCCAGTTCAATACGCATTCAGACGTAGCGGGAACGCTTAGACGTAGAGGTAGATCGCCATGAAATGGCAGGCGCTGCCGCCGAGCACGAAGGCGTGCCAGATGGCGTGGCCAAAGCGAATGCGCTTGGAGGCGTAGAAAATCACGCCCAGGGTATAGACCACCCCGCCGATCGCCAGCAGCGTGACGCCGCCGGCCTCCAGCCGCGTAACCAACTGATAAATTACGATCAGCGACAGCCAGCCCATCGTCAGGTAGGTCACCAGCGACAGGGCTTCAAAACGGTGGGCGAAGGCCAGCTTGAACAGCACGCCGAGCAGCGCCAATCCCCAGATTACCGCCATCAGGCCCTTCGCCAGCGGCGAATCCAGCCCCACGAGTAAAAACGGGGTATAAGTGCCGGCAATCAGGAGATAAATGGCGCAGTGGTCAAATTTTTTCAGCCAATGCTTGGCCTTCTGATGCGGGATCGCATGGTAGAGCGTGGAAGCGAGAAACAGCAGGATCATGCTACCGCCGTACAGGCTGTAACTGGTGATGGCCGTCGCATCGGCGCCGGTATTCACCGCCTGCACCAACAGCAACACCAGGCCGACGATGCCGAACACCAGCCCGATGCCGTGGCTGATGCTGTTGGCGATCTCTTCCGCCCACGGATAAGCCGCGGCGACAATCTTATTGCTCCCGGCTTTCACTACGTCCGTTTTCCCCATAACGCGCAACCCCTCAAAATGCCCTGCTTTGTTCGAAATTAACGCAAAGCAGCTTAACTGAGAATAATTCCAGTGTACACGTGTACGCTAAAATAAAAATGTGAACGCGTGTAACCATCGAAATCCCCCGCCCGGTGGTCTACAATCGTCAGGCTTCAACCCACCCACCTTGAGGTTTACACCATGTCATCCGCTGTACCCGCGTTAGATTTCGGCTCAATGACCCAAGTCATCCAATTCCTGATGGAAATCGATAAGTTGAAAGGTGTTCAACGCCGCACCAAAGTGCTGGGCACCCAGCGCCAGGAAAACTCCGCCGAACACAGTTGGCACTTCGCCATCGCCGCCATGAGCCTGGCGCCCTACGCCGGTGATGACGTAGACATTCAGCGCGTGATCCAGATGGCGCTGCTGCATGACATCGTAGAAATCGACGCCGGCGACGTGCTGGTCTACGATCTGGCGGCCCGCGCAGCGATCCACGATCAGGAAGTGGCGGCGGCACGTCGTCTATTCGGCATGTTGCCGGAGGCTCAGCGCGAGTATTTCACCGCTTTATGGCAGGAGTATGAAGATGGCGAAAGCGCCGATGCACGCTTCGCTCTGCTGCTGGATCGCACCATGCCGATGCTGATGAACCTGCACAATGAAGGCCAGAGCTGGGTGGAAAACGGCATCAGCCTGGAGCAGGTGCTGGCGCGCAATGCATCGATCGCCGACGTACACCCCGAGCTGTGGCACCATATGGAGCAACACCTGCGGGATGCGCAGCGCAAAGGCTGGTTGAAGTAAGGGACCGGGCTGCCGCTTCTTGGCCGCAGCCCGTCTTCGTCAAGCGAACGCCTGCTGGCGTTCCAACGCCTCCTCATAGCTCGGCATCGATCCCGCCGCCCCGGCCCGTTCCACGCAGACCGATGCGTAGGCGGCGGCAAAGCGCACCGCATCGGCTAACGGCACC
The DNA here is from genome assembly GCF_051803255.1 of Serratia bockelmannii. Lineage (NCBI taxonomy): Bacteria > Pseudomonadati > Pseudomonadota > Gammaproteobacteria > Enterobacterales > Yersiniaceae > Serratia > Serratia bockelmannii. The sequence goes on from NZ_CP196512.1 coordinate 4,251,806, forward strand.
TGATTTGCCAGCTGCGCCGCCAGGGCGCCGTTAAACGCATCGCCCGCGCCGGTGGTGTCTTTCGGCTGCGCCGGAAACGCCGGGATCAGCTCGCTGTTTTCCCCGTCCGAGAACAACGCCCCCTGCGTGCCCAACGTCACGATCAGCAAACGAATGCCCTTAGCGTGCAACACCTGCGCCGCCTGGCGTGCCGAAGCCACATCGCGCACCGGCACGCCGGTCAGCAACGTGCACTCGGTGGCGTTGGGCGTCAGCAGATCGACCTGCGCCAACAGGCTGTCCGGCACCGGCTGAAACGGCGCCGGGTTGAGTATGATGAACGTTTGCGCTTCGCGGGCGATGGCGATCACCTGCTCAATCGCCGGCAGGTTGTTCTCCAACTGGGTCAACAGAATATCCGCCGCGGCGATCGCCGGGCGGCACTGGCGCACCTCGTCTTCGCTGACCGTCAGGTTGGCGCCGGGATCGACGGCGATCATATTCTCCGCCTCCTCGCCGGCAACATAGATAAGCGCATTGCCGGTCGGGCAATCGCCGGTCGAAAACAGCGTCACCGCATCGAAACCGGCGGCGGCGAGGTGGCGCCGGGCGAAGGTGCCGAAGTCGTCGCGCCCCACCTTGCCGATATAATGCACCCGCGCCCCGGCGCGCAGCGCGGCGGTGGCCTGGTTGGCGCCCTTACCGCCCGCGCCCATCATGCTGTTGCGGGCGATCAGCGATTCACCGGGCTGCGGAAAGCGCGCCATGCCGGCGACGATATCCAGGTTGAACGAACCGAACACGCAGACTTTGCCTTTCATTGCGGGTACTCCCTGCTCAATTGGAGGTGGCGCCGGGCGGCCAGGCAGGCGCCTTTGCAGCCGGTTTCATCGGTCAGGCGGCTGACGGAGATCGCCAGCCCCTGCGCCGGCTGCGGCCCGCGTAAATGGCGGCGGATCTCTTGCTCAAGGTGCGCCAACGGGAAACCGCTCATGGCGATCACGCCGCCGCCCAGGATCAGCCGCTGGGGATCGAGCACGTTCATTTCGATGGCGATGGTCTGCGCCAATCGTTCGACGAAGCGCCGCAGATCCGGATGATCGCCGTGGCGCTCAAACAGCCGGTCGAACGGCGTTTGTGCCGCGTTGGCGCGCGCCCAGCCGGTCAGCCAATGGCCGGAAGTCAGGCTCTCGACGCAGCCCCGTTTACCGCACGGGCACTCGCCCTGATGGCCGGGCCAGGGAATGTGACCCAGCTCGCCGGCGGCGCCGTGCGCCCCGTGATAAAAGTCGCCGTTCAGCCACAGGCTGTTGCCCATGCCGGTGCCCAGATACAGCCCCACCGCCACCTGCGGCAGCGCCGGCAGCTGCTGCAAATCCCACCACAGCAGATGGTTGACGTCCTTGTCCATTCGCACCGGCAACGCCAACAAATCGACCAACAGCGCCGCCACCGGCTGGGCGTCCAGCGCCGGAATAAACGGCAGCGACAGCACCCGCGAGCGATCGCGACTGAGGATCCCCGGCAGCCCCAGCATCACCTGCGCCACCTGACGATCCTCGCAATGCCCGGCGATCAGGCGGCCCAACGCCGCCAGCGGATCGGCCTGCTGCGCCCAGTCGGCGGTCGCTATCTTGCGGTACCCGCTGAACTCGCCGTCATCATTCATCAACAACAGGCGGGTATTGGTGCCGCCGACGTCAACGCCAAGAAAATGCCGCATCATGTCCCCCGCCTCAGGCCGCCTGCCGCATTTGATCCAGCATTTTTTCCCATGCCGTCTCCAGATCCGGATCGAGGTTGAACAACCCGGAGCTGCCGACGATCAACACCTCCGCGCCGGCGCCCATCAGATCGCGGTAGGTCCGCTGATTGCAGGATCCGTCGATCTCGATCAGATAGCGCAGATTTTGCTGGCATTTCAGATCGCGCAACTGACGGATCTTTTCCAGCATTTCGGGAATGAACGGCTGCCCGGCATAGCCCGGATCGACGGTCATCACGGTGACCTTGTCCAGCAGGTGAAGGTAGTGGCGGATAAACTCCACCGGCGTGGCCGGGTTCAGCACCACCCCCACTTTTTTGCCCAGCGCGCGGATTTGATTGATCACCCGAAACGCGTCGCGGTTGATGGTTTCGGCGTGCGGGCAGATAAAGTCCGCGCCGGCGCGGGCGATCGGGTCGATGAAATCGGTCGGGTTCTCCACCATCAAATGCACATCCAGCAACAACGGGGTGTGCGGGCGGATCTGTTCGATAAAGAACGGCGACAGCGTGATGTTTTTAACGTAGTGCCCGTCCATGATGTCGATATGCAGCATATCGGCGCGGCGATTCAGCACCGCCAATTGCTGGCGGATATCCATCAGGTTCATGCACATCAGTGAAGGTGAAATCTGGTATTTCATTAGCGTTATCCTGCGCAAAAGGGAAAAGGGATCAGTGGCCCGCCGCGGTTCTGGCCTGGGCCGCGCTGCGGCGCATCGCCCGCCGCTGCCGATAGCGATGCCGGAAAAACTTCATCGCCAGCACCGCGATCAGCACCGCGCCCCACATCGCCAGACTGAAATGCGGGCTGACGTTCATCAGGTTCAAACCGGTCGCGATCACCTGCAGCACGATCAGCGCCAATACCACGCCGCTGACCCGACCAAAACCGCCGAATGGATCGGTGCCACCCAGAATGATCGCCAGCACCGTCAGCAGCAGGTAAGAGTCGCCGTAGCCCATGCGCGCCGAGTTGAAGCGCGCCATCATCACCAGCCCGGCAATGACGCACAGCAGGCTGGAGAGGGTGTAAATGGCGATCAGCACCCGATGGGTATTCACGCCGCTGAAGTGGGTAGCGTTGATGTTGCTGCCGCTCATGTAGATGCATTTGCCGAGCCGGGTTTTCTGCAAGAACAGCGCCAGCAACGCGGCGACCACCAGGAAGATCCACAGCGGTACCGGCACGCCCAGCACGCTCTCAGCGCCGATAAACCGCACGATCTCCGGCATGCCGCTTAGGGCCGCGCCGCGCGTCAGGTAGATGCCGATACCGTTGACCGTGGTCATGGTGGCCAGCGTCACCAGAATCGGATGTGCACCGACGTACGCCACCAGTGCGCCGGTCGCCGCGCCGATAAGCCCGGCCAGCAGCATCGCCGCCGCCAGTGCCAACACCAGCCACAGCGCCTGCAAGCCCAGCCCGGCGTCCGCCGGCAGATAGCTGATGAACAGCCAGGCCATCAGCAGGCTGGTCAGGTTGGCGCTGGCGATAATGCACAGGTTCAGGCCGCCGCTGAGGATCGGGATGAACATCGCCAGCGTCAGCAGGCCCAGCTCCGGCAACTGGAAGGCCACGCTGGTGAAGGTGGCGCCGCTGAAGAAGCGCCCCGGCATCAGCAGGCTGAAGGCCAGCACCACCGCCAACAGCAAGGCCAGCAAACCGACGGCGACCCCGTCTGGACGAAATTTCAGGTTGTTGCCCATCAGGTGCTCCTCAGGCGAAACCGACGTCGGTTTCTTTGCGTTTCTTGTAGTGAGTGACGGTGATCGCCGCGACGATCACCAGACCGATCACCACGTTCATGAAGTAGCTGGACACGCCGATCAGGTTGAGGCCGTTTTTCAGCACGCCGATCAGGAACACGCCCATCAGCGTGCCGACCACGCTGCCCTTGCCGCCGTTCAGGCTGGCGCCGCCCAGCACCGCCGCCGCCAGCACGTCAAGCTCGCCGCCCACCAGCGCGTTGGGCACCACCTCCCCCATGCGGTACACCTGCACCAGGCCGCCGATCGCCGCCATCGCGCCCAGATAGCCATAGGCGAACAGATGCAGCAGGCCGACGCGGATGCCGATGCGCCGCGCCGATTCCGCATCGCCACCGACGGCAAACAGCTGGCGCCCGAGGTGCGTTTTGTTCAGCAGCAGCCAAGTCAACAGCGCCACCGCCAGCATCACCAGCGTCGGCAAACCGAGCTGATAGCTCTGCTCACCCAGTTGGAACGGCAGCACGCTGCGCGGCAGCGTCCACCAGTCCGGCAAGGCGTACAGACTGCGGCCGTTGGTCAGCCACATCAGCATGCCGAACAAGAACGCCTGCATGCTGATGGTGACAATGATCGAGACGATGCGAAGGCAGTAGATCAGCAGCGCGTTGACCATGCCCAGCGCGGCGCCGATCGCCAACGCCAGCAAAATGCTGCCCGCCGGGCTGGCCAGGCCGTAATGCGTCGCCAGCGTGGCGATCAGGTACTGCACCACCGAGGCGACTGCGGCGAAGGAGATATCGATGCCGCCGGTCACCAGCACCACGAACAGGCCGAGGGCGAAAATGCCGCTCACCGCGTAGCTTTCACTAAGATCGAGCAGGTTCTGCACCGTCAAAAACCGATCGCTGAGCAGCGAAAAGACGATGACCGTCAGCAGCAGTACCCAGGCCAGATAGCCTTCGTTGCCGCGCGGTTTCAGACTGAATCTACGCATTGACCGCCTCCGCCAGCTGCTGCTGGCTCACCTGCCCCGGCAGGTATTCGCCGATCACGCTGCCGCCGCTGAAGTGCAGCACCCGATCGCAGTTGTAATACACCTCCGGCACTTCATCGGAGATCAGCAGAATGGCGATCCCTTCCTGCGCCAACAGATGGATCAGTTGGTAGATGCTGGCCTTGGCGCCAACGTCGACGCCAACGGTCGGCGAATCGAGGATCAGGATCCGCGGCTGGGTCAGCACCCACTTGGCCAGCACGATCTTTTGCTGATTACCGCCGGACAGCGTCGAAACCGCCTGATCCGGATCCGCCACCCGCACGCCGAGTTTGGCGATCCACTCCGCGACGATGCGATTCTTGCGGTAATCGTCGATCAGGCGAAAACGCCCGCGCAGCTTATCGAGAATGGTCAGCACCGCGTTATCCGCCACCGACTGTTGCTGCACCAGCCCCAGCGTCAGGCGATCCTCCGAGACGTAACCGATGCCGGCCTTGATCGCGTCCTCATGGCCGCGAAAGCGTACCGGTTTGCTGTCGAGATAAAGCTTGCCGCTGTCCGGCCGGGTCATGCCGAACAGGCTCAGCGCCAGCTCGGTGCGCCCGGAGCCGAGCAATCCGCACAGCCCGAGCACCTCGCCCTGATGCAGGCGGAAGCTCACGTCCTGATACTGCCCGGCGCGGCTGAGACGATCCGCCTCCAGCATCACCCGATCCTTATTCATGCTCGGTGACTTCAGGCGATAATCCAGCTTCAAGCCGGTCATCAACTCGGTCAGGCGATCGCCGGTGATCTCCGCCGCCGGCCAGGTGCCGATCTTGTTGCCATCGCGGATCACCGTGACGCGATCCGAGATCTCCAGCACCTCGTCCAGCCGGTGGCTGACGAACACCACGCAGATGCCTTTCGCTTTCAGGTAATCCACCGTGCGCAGCAGCTGATTGACCTCGGTGCGGGTCAGTGAGGCGGTCGGTTCATCCATGATCACCAGCCGCGCTTCCGCCACCAGCGCGCGACAGATTGCCACCTGCTGGCGCTGGGCAATCGGCAGCTCCGCCACCCGTTTGTCGAGATCGAGATTAAAACTCAGCTCCTGCAGCAGGCGCTCGGCGGTGCGCCGCAGCCGCGCCGGCCGGTGCCACCCCAACAGCCCGCGCAGGTTGTGCTCGAAGGCGATGTTTTCCGCCACCGTCAGGTTGGGAAACAGCGACAGATCCTGATAGATCACCTGAATGCCGAAGGCGCGCGCCTGATCCGGCGACAGCCGGCCGAAGGTTTGCCCATCGAGGGTAATGCGGCTGCCGTCATCCGGTTGATACACGCCGGCGATCGCCTTGATCAGCGTGCTCTTGCCGCAGCCGTTAGTACCGGCCAGGCAGTGCACCTCCCCCGGCATCAGCGCCAGTGAGATATCGTTCAGCGCTCGCTGCCCGCCGAAGGTCATCGACAGCTGTTGCAACGCGATCAGCGGTGCACCCTGCGTTGCCGTATTGCCGGAAATCGCCATGATTACAGCCCCATTTTCACCAGCTTCGGCAGGTTTTGCTTATCCAGGCTTTCGGTGGCGTTGCCGAGAATAGTGTGCTGCTGCGCATCCACCTGCACCTTGCCCATGCCCTCGATGGTCATGCCATCGGTGATTTTTTCTCCTTTGTGCATCATGTCGGCGATGCGCACGAACACTTCGCCGGCCACCATCGGATTCCAGATATAACCGCCCTTGATGGCGCCGCGATTGACCAGCGAAGCGCCCTGGCCTGGGCTGAACGGCCCAATGACGCAGATATCGTTGCTTTTGCCGCGGTTGAGCACCGCGCGCCCGGCGCCGATCGGCCCCTGCGAACCGAACGCCAGCACGCCTTTCAGATCGGGATATTTGGCCATCAGATCGTTGGTGGTGCGCACACTGTCATCCAGCGATTCCCCCACGCCGAACTTGTCGCCCACCAGCTGCATGTTCGGGTAGTGCTGCTTCTGGTAGTTGATGGCCGAGTCCGACCAGGTGATGTGCAGCGGCACCGTCAGGCTGCCGACATACACCGCATACTTGCCCTGCTCTTTCATGCAGGCGGCCAGCGCTTTCATGTGGTTGACCCCGTGCTGCGAGGCGTCCACCAGCTCAAAATCCCAGTCGGCGTACTTCTGGCCGGGGGATTCGTGCACGATCACCTTGATGCCCGCTTCCTGCGCGCGCTTGAGCACCGGCTCCAGCACCCGGGCGTCGTTCGGCACCACGCCGATAATGTCCACCTTCTGCGCGATCAGATCCTCGATGGCGCGCACCTGCAGCGCCGGATCCGCCGCCGTCGGCCCGACCATCCAGGCGTCGATGCCGCGTTTGGCGCTCTCGCTTTTGATACCGGCCTCCATGGCGTTGAACCAGGGAATACCGCCGATCTTCACCACCACGCCCATTTTCAGCTTGTCCGCCGCCTGCGCGGAGACCGACAGCAGCAGCGAGGCAAACAGACCGACCAGTACGGATTTTTTCATTGTTCTCTCTCCACAAGTGTTGGCTGTAATAAAAGGTTTTCGTTGTTGTTATCGCGCCGCCCTTTTCGCGGCGGGTGAAACTTCAATCACGTCGACGTTATTCCAGGCCAATTCCTGACGAAACTCGTCGTCGCCAAGCCTGTCGGTGATCAGCGTATCTATTTCCCGGTAATGGCAAATGCGGGCGAACGAGCGGCGGCCGAACTTGTTGCTGTCCACCAGCAGGAACTTGCGCTCCGAGGCCAGCAGCATCTGTTGCTTCAGCCGCGCATGGTGCTCATTGCTCTCGCGGATGCCGCCGTCCTGGCAAATGCCGTGGCAGGAGAAAAACAGCTTGTTGATCACGAACTCTTTCAGCATCTGCTCCGCCAGCACGCCGATAAAATCCTCGTACTTGGCGGAATACTCGCCCCCCAGCCCGATGGTGCGTACGTTGGCCTTGCAGGCCAGCGTCTGGATGATGTGCAGCGAGTTGGTCAGCACCACCAGCGAGATATCCGGCAGCTGGCGCGCCAAAAACCAGCTGGTGGAGCTGCTGTCCAGCAGCAGGCAATCCCCGGGCGCGATAAACTCCAGCGCGCGTTTGGCGATGCGCGTCTTCTGCTCCGGCGACTCATTGCTGCGCTGGCGGAAGGACTCCCCCTGATCTATCTCGGCAGGCACATAGGTTTTTTCCACCGCCGGCGGCTCGACGAACACCGCGCCGCCGTGGCTGCGCAGCAGCAGGCCGCGCCGTTCCAGCAGGGCCAGATCACGCCGCGCCGTCTCGATAGAGATGTGGCACAGCTGCGCCACCTCCTGCACCATCACGCGGCCGCGCTGGCTCAAGACTTCGGTAATAAAGCGATGACGTTCTACAGGCAGCATGTTTCTTTTCTCCTCCACGACGATGATTACGATATCGATTTGCCGCGCCGCGTTTTGCGCGCAGACGCAAAGCGCATCGCCCCGCGGTCGGTCAACGATCGCGCTGTGATAGTTGTCAAAAAAATCGGGAAGGAAATGAAATGAATAATTACGAAAGTGTGGAGTAACAGACAGTTATGATGCACGACCGCCTGAGGCAGACAGGAGAGAAACGGTAAACGGTCACAATTCCACGTTCCGCAGCATGACCGTTAATGACCGTTTGTGTGGTTTTGACCGAGCGCCGGCCCCAAAGTAGCCCGGCGTTCTATTTACAGCGGCTTATGCGCCGTTTCCCGCGCCGCCCATACCGCCCAAAGTGTGATAAGCAGAGCCAACGCAACATAGGCGGAAATCGCCAGCGTGCTGGCGTAAGATTTAAACAGAGAAGTGATGATCAGCGGGGCAAAGCCGCCACCGATAATCCCCGCCAAGGTATAGGCTAACGAAGAGCCGGCATAACGCACCCGTGTCGGGAACTGTTCCGTGATGAATGCCGCCTGTGGCCCATACATCGCCGCATGGATCAACAGCCCAATCACCACAGCCATGCAGATCAACACCGGTTGACTGCTGTCGAGCAGGACGAAGAACGCAAACGCCCACACTATCGCCGCCAATGCACCGCCGATATACACCGGACGACGGCCGAAGCGATCCGACAACGCGCCAAACAGCGGTACTGCGACGGCGTTGCCTATCGCCCCCAGCATGGTGGCACCCAGCGCCAGCGGGCGCGGCAGATTCAGCACGGTGGTGACGTAGGTCAACGTGAACACGACCACCAACGCATAGAGCACGTCAGAGCCGATACGCGATCCGCCGGCGATCAGCAGCGGACGCATGTGCTGCGTGAAGACTTCGCGCACCGGCGACTGCGTAACATCTTTCGACGCCTCCAGTTGCAAAAATGCCGGCGTCTCACCCACACCCCGGCGCAGCCACAAACCGAAAATGACCAGCACCAGACTCAGCAGGAACGGAATCCGCCAGCCCCATTGCTGAAAATCGTCCGCCGACATCGCCAACGTCACCAGCGTAATGAGGCCTGTGCCGATCAACGAACCGCAGGACGGCCCTACCTGAGCAAAGGACGCGTTGCGCCCGCGCTGATGCGGCTTACCGTGTTCCATCGACAACAGTACCGCACCCGCCCATTCTCCGCCCAGCGCAATGCCCTGAATAAAGCGCAGCGTCACCAGCAGCAGTGGGCTCCAAATCCCCCAGCTGGCGTAGCCGGGCAGCAACCCCATCAACGCCGTGGTCACGCCCATGATCACCAGCGTGGTGACCAGTACAAAGCGCCGTCCCAACACATCGCCAAGGTGGCCGAATAAGATGCCACCGATCGGCCGGGAAACATAGCCCACCGCGTAAGTGGAGAAAGCCAGAATCGTGCCCACCAGTGGATCGAACGATGGGAAGAATACATGGTTGAAAATCAACGCTGCCATGATGTTGTAGACGGTGAAATCGTACCATTCCAGCGCCGTACCGATCGAGCTGGCCGCCGCAAGTTTGCCGGTATTGGGCGTTGCGGCGGCACTTTCTGCGGCCGGTGCGGCAACCTGTGCCGTTTCAGTGGTGTATGCATTCATGATGTCAGCTCCTGTGCAGTCAGTTGCCAGCCAAGGGCATAATGCCAGGCATCGGCGGCGGGCATGTTCAGCGCTTCAGCGGCCTGCTCGCTTAAACGCAGGCCGGCTTCGGCGTCGCTGCTTTCGATCAATAGCATCGGCAACATTCGGCGGTTTTCTCGCGATTCTTTCGGCAGCGGGGAACTGAGTTCGGCATCCGGCGTCAACAGGCTGCTGCGCACGAATCCAGGCTGTTCAGCCAGCTGCGCGCCCAGTTGCAAGATGCGGGCATGCAGCGCTTCCGATGCCGCCGACGGCAGCACGAAGATACAGAGATGACTGCCGCACCCTTGGCCAGTGACCGCCTCCACCGCACACACTCTGCGCATTGGATCTCGCATTTTCTCCAGGCTCGCCACCGACCATGGCGTTTGGTGTTGAAACGCGGCGCGATAGGCTTCGGAGGTAAAACTGGCCAACGATTCGGTTTTATACAACCCCAAATATTGACGCCCCCCCTGCAATGCCCGATAGCGTGTGCCGGATAAAAAGCCGGGCACCCGCACTCGCTCCTCCACATGTTCGCGGTCATACCAGCGATTAAAATCCGCATCATCCTGCGTGGCGACATCCGTCGCGACAAACAGCATTCCGTTCTGGGAATCGTTCATGAATATTCTCCTGGTCATCTCAAAAGGCAGGCCTGCGCCCACCGGAAAATCACGCGTCGGCGAGGCAGCGTTCGATCGCCAGCGCCCACCCCAACAACACCTCATCACGCATCGGCAACCCAGCCAGCATCAGTCCGACCGGCGCCTCTCCTGGCTGTTGGCAAGGCAAGGACAACGCGCAACCGTCGAGGAAATTGATGATCGCGGGATTGCGCAGCATCAGTCCGTTGCAACGGAAGTAGGCATCATCCGCCGCCAGCTCGCCGATAGTTGGCGCAATCAGCGGCACGGTCGGCATCAGCAAAGCGTCAAAACTCTGCAGCGCCGCCGTAACTCGCCGCTGCCAGTCGGCACGTTGTCGCTGCAACAGCTGCAGCTCAGCATCGCCCAAGGATGCACCGCGGCGAATGCGCGACAGCACCCTTGGGTCATAGCCATCGGCCCGTTCAGCGATCAACGCTTGATGCCAGCGCCAGGACTCCAGCGCGGTGAAACCGCCATCGGCATTGATCGCCGCCAGCTCGGCGAACGCCGTGGCGGGGATCAATTCAATACGTGCGCCTGCCTGACTCAGGCATTGCAGGCTGCGCTGGAACGCCCCGGCAACTTCCGGCTGCAGTTCATCCAGCACCACCGCTTGCGGCACGGCAAAATGCGCCTGCGCCAACGTTTTTTGCGGCACCCGCAGCGGACAGCCGGCAATCAGTGCATCCAGCGCAATACAGCTGGCGACGTCATGAGCGATCACGCCGATCGAATCCAGCGAAGGCGACAGCGGCAGTAAGCCAGCGTCATTGATGCGCCGTGCAGTGGGTTTATAACCGGTCAACCCGCACAGCGCGGCGGGAATGCGTACCGACCCGCCGGTATCGCTGCCAATCGCGCCCAGGCACATGCCGTCGGCCACCGCCACCGCCGCACCGGAAGAGGAGCCGCCGGGAATGCGCGCCGCCTGGCGCTCCCAAGGATTGGCCGGCGTCCCGTAATGCGGATTGATGCCCAGACCGGAATAGGCGAACTCCGTCATCGTCGTTTTGCCAACCACCACCGCGCCGGCTTGCAACAGCCGTTCCACTACCGCAGCGTGTTTTTCAGCGGCTGGCGCGTCCGCTAATACGCGCGAACCGGCCGTGGTCACCTCACCGGCCACGTCAAACAGATCCTTGACCGAGATCGGCACGCCATCCAGCGCCGACAGAGGCGAGCCGGCGGCGCGTCGCCGATCGGAGGCCTGCGCTTGCCGTTGCGCCCACTCGGTGTATGTTCGCGTAAACGCGCGCCCCCCCTCTCCCCGCTCATCGACGATCTGCGCCAAAGCGGCGGTGGTGAGTTGCACTGCGGTGAACTCACCGCTAGCCAGCCCGGCGGTGGCCTGCATCAAAGTCAGCTTTTTCATTACGCCACCACCGGCAGTTCGATGCTGCGGTAGCGATGACTGATGGTTCGCCCGAGCACGTCGTCCACCAGTTCCATGCGAAACTCGCCAGCCGGTCGAATGCCGCCGATCGCCGCCACCGTGCCGCAAGTCATCGCCAACCCGTCGGGCGTTTGCGGCTGCGCCAGCCCGCACTCCGGCGGCTGCATACCGGTGAAGTAACGTTCCAGCAAATCACCGGGCGTACGCAACGCGGCAAGGCAGCCCTGTTGATACAATCGCCATTCGCCCTCTTCCCTGATCCACGAACGCAAGATCAAACTGTCCCAATGTTCCAACACCTCCTGGAGCGGCCAGGCGGCTCGCGCCACCGGTTTAACGCAAATCTGTTTCGACAGCGCCACGCTGTGCGCTTCGAGTTGACGATCGGTGTGATCGGACGCCAATGACACGAACAGTTCGCCGCGGTGGGCAAAAATCAGCGGTTCCACTTCGCCGGACGTCGCGTTGCCAATGACTTCAATGGTCTCTTGCTGGCTCAACTGATTGGCGGCAACGCGGTAAAACAGGGGGATTGCACTGGGCTGGGGCACGCCCAGCTCGGCCAATTCACGAATATGGTGCAAGATCGCCTCGCGATCGCGTCCGGTCCAACCGGCGATCACCAGATGATCAATCTCAACATTCAACGTCGCCGCGCCGCAGGATTCAGGTAAAGTGAAGGTCAGTCTCATGGCAGTTTCGCCCCTTTTGTTAAAACACTGTGAAATTTCACTATATCTTTAGTTACCAAATAAGCGATTTCCATGCCATGTTTTTGTGTACTATGTCTAAAAACTTTCTTCTTGCAGGAGCAAAACGTGAAGACTGTTGACGCAGAAAGCCCGCAGCGCCCGATGACGGAAGAAGCCGGCGTGTCACTGAACGAGCTGGCCTACCGGCGTTTCAAACAGGCGCTGGTCACACTCAGCTACAAGCCGGGCGAATATCTCAATACCGCGCAGGTGATGAACGACCTGGATATGGGGAGAACGCCGATCAATCAGGCAATCCACCGCTTGGCCAACGAGGGGTTATTGCAGGTCATCCCGCGCAAGGGCGTGATGGTTTCACCGTTGTCGATGGACGATGCGTTGGAATTGATCGAAGTAAGGCTGGCTAACGAGATGCTGTGTATGCGGCTGGCAAGCCAGAAGATTACCGAGAGGCAGATAGCAACGCTGACCGAACTCAATCGGCAAATCGAAGCCGCGAGCCAGGAGCGAGATAGGGTGCGCATGATGACACTCGATCATGAATTTCACCAGGAACTGGCGCAGATCGCCGGCAATAACATGCTGGCGGATATCCTGAGTGTACTGCACGCCAGGGCGCAGCGTTTTTGGGCCAGCACCCTGTCGCGGGAAGGGCATATGCGCGAAGTGATCGACGAACACCGGGCAATTATCGCCGCGCTGGCCGCACAAGACAGCGCCGCCGCCGCCGAGGCCGCGCAGGCGCATATCCTGTCATTCCGCACTGCGCTGCTGCACGACGGGTAACCCCGCGGCGCAGGATATTACCGGGAATAGTTATGATGACCCTGTTCTGCCGATGAGCAGGAGATAAACGGTAAACGGTCACATTTCACGCTCCGCGGAATGACCGTTTTTATAGTTTTGATCGAGCTCCATCGAGAAGTGGCCGACGTTGGTAGGCGTTGCCTTAAAAAACAGCAAAAAAATCCGGTGAGAATCTCACCGGATCGTTAGCCGCCTGACACACATTATTCTTCGTGCTCATGCTCTTTCAACATCGCCTCACGCAACACGGCGTTCAGGCGTTTCTGATAGCCTTTGCCTGGCCGCTGAAGCCAAGCCAACACATCCGCATCGATTCGGATGGTTTTTGATACTTTCATCGGCTTATAAAAACGCCCCTGCACCGCAGTCTGCCACGTTTCTTCCCCCAGCGCCGGCGCATCGGCATAATCGATGTCCTCGTCCGGCAACGCATTCAGTGAAGCAATTTGCGCTTTCTGCTCCTCCGTCAACGGCGGGAGTACGCTATGGGCCAGATTTTTGGCGGAATTTTTGCGCTTCATATCTTCCCCTCTCTTTGGCATCGGCCTTGCGTGCTGAAATGATACGCACGATCTCGACGGTATCGCCTTCGACATCCGTTTCGATCGTCGTATGTGCCACCAGCAACAGCAAACAGGATCCGACCATACCGATCGTTTGCCAACGTTCTTCTCCATCCTCGATCCTTTCCAGCACAGCCAAATGGTTGGGATCCAGAAAAACCCGTTGCGCTATCTCAAAACTGACACGGTGTTTACGCTGGTTGCTGTGATTTTTATCCTGATTCCATTCAAAATAAAAATACATTTTTGTAACTACATTTTGATTGTTATTTAATCAAAATACACTCCGCACGACGGGATGTCAAAACCCCCTCATGCATTCAACGCCCGCCTGCTGCCTCGATAAAAGTACCGGTCACGTAAGACGCAGCGTCAGACAGCAGCCAAGCGATCGCCTCCGCCACTTCCTGCGGCTGCCCGCCGCGCTGCATCGGTAAACTGTCCTTCACGCGATCCACCCGGCCGGGCTCGCCGCCGCTGGCGTGCATCTCGGTATAGATGAATCCGGGCCGTACGCCGTTGACGCGGATGCCCTGCGCCGCCACCTCGCGCGATAACCCGATGGTCAGGGTATCGACGGCGCCTTTCGAGGCAGCGTAATCGACGTATTCCCCCGCGGCCCCCAACCGGGACGCCGCGGAGGAAACGTTGACGATAGCGCCGCCCTGCCCGCCATGGCGCTGCGCCATGCGTTTCACCGCCTCGCGGCAACACAGGAAGTAACCGGTGACGTTGGTGCCGAGCACCTGATTGATGCGCTCAGCGGTCAACTGTTCAATGTTCGCCTGCTGGAACAGAATGCCGGCGTTGTTGACCAGCGCGCTGAGCGTGCCCAGCCCGGCATCCAGCGCCCTGAACATCGCCATCACCTGCGCTTCATCGGCCACATCGGCCTGCAGCGCCAGCGCCTTACCGCCCTGCGCCTCGATCTCCGCCACCACCTGGCGCGCCGCATTTTCGTCACGCAGGTAATTCACACCCACCGCATAGCCCTGCCGGGCCAGCAGCAAGGCGGTCGCGCGGCCAATCCCCCGGCTTGCGCCGGTCACCAATGCCACTTTCGTCATACTGTTTTTTCTCTGGTTAGCGATATCAACACAGCGGCCTGCGCGCAGGCGCCCCGTATGCCCGTCAGAGTATAGAGCGGCTCCCTAAAAACCGCTTCAAAGCTGAGCCAGGCGGCGCAGCTGCTTTTTAATGCGCGACTTGGCGCAGCCGTAAGCATCCGTCGCCGCCGCCTGATGCACCCGCTGCAAAGCGGAAGCATGATGGCCGCCGTGGCTATGGCTCTGCGCATCGCCGCGAAAAGACAACAGCAACAAAACGAGCAACGTCGCCACGCCTACATACATCAGCCGCCGCGAGGCGCCCGCGTTCGGGAAACCTTCAGTCTGCATGTTTCGCTCCCCCAGCCATAATTTCGAATGGCAGCAAAATAACTGAAATTCCCCCCCGCTCCCTTAACGCGACATTAAAGCCAGATTAAGGTTTGCTTAAGAACGCGCAGGCAGAGCGGTTTTCCCCGTTGTCTTCCCGTCAGCGTTATAGTTAGATAAGCGCGACTCAAGGCTCTCAGCGGAAATAACGTGAACATACTGTTGGTGGAAGACGACCTGCAATTAGGCAAGGCGCTGTGCCGCGCATTGGAGCTGGCCGGCTTTAATTTGTGCTGGGTGCGCCTGCTCACCGACGCGGAAAATAAACTTTCACCCGGCGGGTTCGATTTGATGCTGTTGGATCTCACGCTGCCGGACGGCGACGGTTTGCAGAAGCTGATCGCCTGGCGCGCCGCCGGGCAAAATATTCCGATCATCATCCTGACCGCTCGCGACCGCATCGAAAGCTTGGTGAACAGCCTCGACTCCGGCGCGGACGACTTTCTGGCCAAACCCTTTGCGCTGCCCGAACTCATCTCGCGCGTCAAAGCGGTTAACCGGCGCATGGCGGGCTTCGCTTCTCAAACCTGGAGCCTCGGCGCGCTGTATCTCGATCCGGTCAACCATCAGGTCATGCTGGATAACGAACTGCTGATGCTGTCGAAAAAAGAGTATCACCTGCTGCACGAACTGATGCGCTGCGCCGGCACCGTGGTGCGCAAAGCGGTGTTGGAACAGCGGCTGTTCGGCCACGGCGACAGCGTGGAAAGTAACTCGCTGGAAGTGCACATGCATAATTTACGGCGCAAAATCGGTAAAGAAAGAGTGATTACCGTACGCGGCATTGGCTATTTGCTGAAGAAAGAGTAGCGGAATGATCGGTTTCAAATCCTTCTTTATGCGTACCATTATTTTTCAGGTGCTGGCCATTTTATTATTGTGGGGGATCCTCGTCGCCTGGGTGAAATATTGGTATTACCCCGACATGGAGAAATATTTCGATAACCAGCAACGCATCGTCGCTGCAGGCATCGCCAATATTCTCGACGAAACCGGCACTGACAATATCGATTACCGCGGCATCATCAAGACCATTGAAGGCATGTACATTGATTCCATCAATAACGGCATGCAGGATGAAATCGACTATCACCCGCTGTTTGTGGTTTACGATCGGGACAGCCGGGTGCTTTACAGTTCGCAAACGCAGGGAGAACCGCTGCGCCTGCCGCCTTCGGTGCTGTCCGGCTCCGTCAATTACGCCGGTGCCAACTGGCATCTCGCCGGCAGCTGGAGCGAAAAGCACCAGTACCGGGTGATCGTCGGCGAATCGTTCAACGATCGCACCACGCTGTTCGGCAACCCGGCGGAGAGCACCGCCGTACCGCTGCTGGGCATTCTGGCAGCCATCATCGTTACCTTGCTGTTTACCGCCTATTTCAGCCTGCGGCCGCTGCGCCAGATCGCCCGCACCATCTCCGATCGCCAGCCTGGCAACCTGTCGCCGATCAACGTCAGCGAGCAGTATCAGGAAATCCGGCCGGTGGTGGTGGAGGTCAACAAGCTGATGGCGCGCATCGACGCCGCCAATCAGCGCGAGAAGCGCTTTATGGCCGATGCGGCGCACGAGCTGCGCACGCCGATCGCCGCCGTGCTGGCGCAGCTGCACCTGCTGACCCAGGTCAGCGAGCAGCAGGAGCGCCGGGAGATCATCGCCGACATGCAACAGGGGCTGGATCGCGCGGCATCGCTGTCGCGCCAGCTGATCAATCTGGCCAAGCTGGAGGCGGAGGATTTTCCACTGAAAATTGAGGCGGTGGACATCTACGCAGAGATCGGCAAATGCATCGCGCAGCACGTCCCCTATGCGCTGGAAAAGGATGTGGAACTCTCGCTCGACGGCAGCGAGGACGTGGTGGTGAGTACCGATCGCCATGCGCTGATCGCCATCTTCACCAACCTGCTGGACAATGCGCTCAAGTACGCGCCCCCCGGCAGCCGTATCGAAGCCAATATCCGCTCGCTGGCGCCGCTCGGCTGCTATATTACGTTGCGCGACAACGGCCCGGGGGTGAGCGAAGAACACCGTTCCCGCCTGTTTGAGCGCTTTTACCGCGTGCCCGGTACGCAGCAAACCGGCAGCGGGCTCGGCTTGGCCATCGCCCGAAACCTGGCCGACAAAATCGGCGCGCAGCTGCGCGTCACCGAAGGCCTTGACGATCGCGGCATCGGCTTCATCATCGATTTGCCGGAAAGTTATCGGCCGCAGACTGAGAGGGAACAACGACCATGATCGCCCCTGTTCTGCTGCAACGGCAGCAACTCGACCGGCTATGGGATATCGACCGCAGCGAAATTATCGACACTCTGTATCGCCTGCAGGACGGCAAGCTGCAAGCCTACCCGGACTACTACGACGTGCGCGGCTGGGATCCGCACGATCGGGAAACCTATACGCCGATCCACGAAGCCTGCTTCGATCGCGGCGGCGCGTTCTTCGCGCTGTTCGAAGGCGAGGAGATCGTGGCGGCGGCGGCGCTGGACACCGAACCGCGCGGCCCACAGCGGGATCTGCGCCAGTTGCTGTTCTTTTACGTCAGCGCGCACAAACGCGGCCAGGGGTTAGGCAGGCAGCTGTTCCAACTCTGCCTGCGTCAGGCGGCGCAAGACGGCGCCGCCGGGCTGTATGTCTCCTCCATTCCCAACAAAAGCACCGTAGACTTCTATCTGGCGCAGGGTTGCCGGCTCATCGAACAACCGGATACCGAATTGTTCGCCCGTGAGCCGGAAGACATTCATCTGGTCTGCCCTTGCCGCTAGCGGCCGGGGTTAACGGGCGATGCGCATCACCGAACGCACGTCGCTTTTCTTGTTCAGATCCCACACCTCGGCGATCTCCGCCAACGCGTGCTCCTGCGTCTCGATAGTGAGCGCTCCGGTCGCCGCCAGCGCCAAAATCTCGGCCGCGTAGCGCTGCATCTCCGGGATCGGCGGGAAGTTGCCGGTGCCGCTGCCGAGGATCTGCAGCTGGTTGCTGCGCAGCACCGCCGCCGGCAGCCGGATGTCCGGCGCGGCCATCGAACCGACGTTGACCAGGCGAATGCCGCGTCCGCCGGCGTAAGACGAGAGATCGTGATTATTGAGCGTCGCGAGCAGCGCTTCGGTCGCCGGCCCCCAGATGTAATCGACGATCACCTGATAACCGCCCGGCCCCGCCGCTACCGCGAAGGCCTGCGTCAGCGCCTCGCCCTGCAGGCTCAGATCCACCGTGGCATCCACGCCCAATGCCTCCAGCACGCTCAGCCGACGGCCGGCGGCAACGATACGCCCAGCCCCTGCCTGACGCGCCGCGGCAACCGCCAGTTTGCCTGAGGTGCCGGTGGCGCCGATGATCAGCACCGTTTCACCGGGCTGCAGATCCGCTCGCCAGCGCAACGGCAGCCAGGCGGCGAAGGCCGGATTGATCAGCGCTGCCGCCGTGGCGTCATCCACCGCCTCCGGTACCGGCACCGTCCATGACGCGACGCTGCGCTCAGCCATCGCACCGTAAGGACGGCGGAAGGAGGCAAAGTACACCCGTTTTCCGTCCGCCGTACGGCCCACGCCGTCGGTACCGGGCACAATTGGCAATTGCTTCGGGCTGGAATAGTGGGTGCCGGCGACGGTGGCGCGATCCAGCTGTTTGATGCCGGCCGCCAGAACGTCGATCGGCACTTCATTCGCCTGCGCCTGGGGCTCCTCAAAAGTGCCGAAAACCGGGGCTTGCCCCAGCGCTGTTACGATTGCCGCTTGCATGGTGACTCCTTAAATCGTGGGAACGTACAGGAAAGAATAGGCCGCTATAAAATAAAAAGGGACACCGCATGATGCGGTGTCCCCCAAACACAAACTTTGCCGAACGTGTTATTCGTAATCGCTCATCGGCACGCAAGAGCAGAACAGGTTACGGTCGCCGTACACGTCGTCCAGACGCTTAACGCTCGGCCAGTACTTGTTCTCGCGCACGCCGGCCACCGGGAACACCGCCAGCTCGCGGCTGTACGGGTGCTGCCAGTCGTTGACCAGCTCCGCCTGCACGTGCGGCGCATTCACCAGCGGGTTGTCTTCCAGCGGCCATTCGCCTTTGGCGACGCGGTCGATCTCGCTGCGGATCGCCAGCATCGCATCGATAAAGCGATCCAGCTCCACTTTGCTTTCCGACTCGGTCGGCTCGACCATCAGCGTGCCCGCTACCGGGAACGACATGGTCGGCGCGTGGAAGCCGAAGTCGATCAGGCGCTTGGCGATGTCCATTTCGCTGATGCCGGTCTCTTCCTTCAGCGGACGAATATCGAGGATACATTCGTGCGCCACGCGGTGATCGCGGCCGGTATACAGAATCGGATACGCGTCTTTCAGACGGGTTGCGATGTAGTTGGCATTCAGGATTGCCATCTGGCTGGCCTGCTTCAGGCCTTCCGCGCCCATCATGCGGATGTACATCCAGCTGATCGGCAGGATGGAGGCGCTGCCGAACGGCGCCGCGGAGACCGCGCCCTGCTGGGTGGTTACGCCGTCGATCTGCACGACACTGTGGCCCGGTACGAACGGCGCCAGGTGCGCTTTCACGCCGATAGGGCCCATGCCCGGGCCGCCGCCGCCGTGCGGGATGCAGAAGGTTTTATGCAGGTTGAGGTGCGAAACGTCGGCACCGATGTAGCCTGGCGTGGTGATGCCCACCTGGGCGTTCATGTTGGCGCCGTCCAGATATACCTGACCGCCGAACTGATGCACGATCTGGCACACTTCACGGATGGTTTCTTCATACACGCCGTGGGTCGACGGGTAGGTCACCATGATGCAAGAGAGTTCTTCACCTGCCTGCTCCGCCTTGACGCGCAGATCGTGCAGATCGATGTTGCCGTTCTTGTCACAGGCGACCACCACCACGCTCATGCCCGCCATTTGGGCAGAGGCCGGGTTGGTGCCGTGCGCCGAGCTCGGGATCAGGCAGACGTGGCGGCCCGCTTCGTTGCGGCTTTCGTGGTAGCGACGGATCGCCAGCAGGCCGGCGTATTCGCCCTGCGCGCCGGAGTTCGGCTGCATGCACACCGCGTCATAGCCGGTCAGCTGCACCAGCCACTGAGACAGTTGGCCGATCATCTGCTGGTAACCGGCAGCCTGCTCCGGCGGGCAGAACGGGTGCAGTTCGGAGAATTCAGGCCAGGTGATCGGGATCATTTCCGCCGCAGCGTTCAATTTCATGGTGCAAGAGCCCAGCGGGATCATTGCCTGGTTCAGCGCCAGATCCTTACGCTCCAGACGATGCATGTAACGCATCATCTCGGTTTCGCTGTGATAGCGGTTGAATACCGGGTGGGTCAGGATCGGGTCCTGGCGCAACATGGCGGCCGGGATCGATGCGCTGTTCTTGCTCACCGCCGCGTCCAGCGCGTCGATGTCCTGGCCGTGGTTGTCGCCGGCCAGCAGTGCAAACAGCGTTTGCACGTCTTCACGCGAGGTGGCTTCATCCAGCGTGATGCCCACGGCGCCGTGAATGTCGGTACGCAGGTTGATGCCGAAGCTCAGCGCACGTTCCAGCACGGCAGCCTTGTCTTTCACTTCAACGGTCAGGGTGTCGAACCAGGTGTTATGACGCAGCGTCAGGCCGGCCTTCTGCAGCCCGGCGGCCAGAATGTCGGTCAGGCGGTGGATACGCCCGGCGATGCGCTGCAGCCCTTGCGGGCCATGGTACACCGCGTACAGGCTGGCGATGTTGGCCAGCAGCACCTGCGAGGTACAGATATTCGAGTTGGCCTTCTCGCGACGGATATGCTGCTCACGGGTCTGCATCGCCATACGCAGCGCGGTGTTGCCGGCGGCATCGCGGGAAACGCCGATGATGCGGCCCGGCATCGAACGCTTGAACTCGTCGCGGCAGGCGAAGAAGGCGGCGTGCGGGCCGCCGTAGCCCATCGGCACGCCGAAACGCTGCGCAGAGCCGAACACCACGTCGGCGCCCTGCTTGCCCGGCGCGGTCAGCAGCACCAGGGCCATGATGTCGGCGGCCACGCTGGTGATGATTTTACGCGATTTCAATTCGGCCAGCAGCGCGCTGTAGTCGTGCAGTTCACCGGTGGTGCCCACCTGCTGCAGCAACACGCCGAACACGCCGTCCAGCTCCAGCACTTTTTCCGCTTTATCGACGATGACGTCGAAGCCGAAGGTTTCGGCGCGGGTGCGCACTACGTCCAGCGTCTGCGGATGCACGTCGTCAGCCACGAAGAAGCGGTTGGCGTCTTTCAGTTTGCTGGCGCGTTTGGCCAACGCCATCGCTTCGGCGGCGGCGGTCGCTTCATCCAACAGCGACGCGGAAGCCAGATCCAGGCCGGTCAGATCGAGGGTCACGGTCTGGAAGTTCAGCAGCGCTTCCAGGCGGCCCTGCGACACTTCCGGCTGATAAGGGGTATAAGCGGTGTACCAGCCCGGGTTTTCTAGCATGTTGCGCAGGATCACCGGCGGCGTCAGCACGGCGCTGTAGCCCATGCCGATATAGGATTTGTAGCGCTGATTTTGCGAGGCGATCGCCTTCAGCTCAGCCAGCGCCTGGTGTTCGGTCGCCGCGTCGCCGACCGGCGGCGGCCCCGGCAGCTGAATGTCCGCCGGCACGATCTGTTGGATCAGCGCGCTGAGCGAGCGAGCGCCCACCGCTGCCAGCAACTCCTGGCGTTGTTCCGCAGAAGAGCCGATGTGGCGTTCAATGAACGCTTCGCTGTGTTCGAGTTGGCTGAGTGTCTGAGTCATTGCTACAAATTCCTGAATGCTTGCGTGATACGGGATATAGCTTGAACGGTAACTAAAACGCCCCGGCCGAGAGGCCTGGGGCGCGGTCACGATTACTCGTCGATCGAGGCCTGATAAGCCGCGGCGTCCAGCAGGTTCGCCAGCTCGCCTTCGTCGGAGGCTTTAATCTGGAACAGGAAGCCGTCACCGTAAGGTTCGCTGTTCACCAGCTCCGGGGAGCTTTCCAGCTCGCCGTTCACCGCCACGATTTCGCCGCTGATTGGCGCGTAAATGTCCGACGCCGCCTTGACGGATTCCGCCACGGCGCAATCTTCACCGGCGGCGACGCTGCGGCCCACTTCCGGCAGATCGACAAACACCATATCGCCCAGCAGTTCCTGCGCGTGTTCGGTGATGCCTACGGTGTAAACGCCGTTACCTTCTGCACGAACCCACTCGTGGGAGGATGCGTATTTCAATTCTGTTGGCACATTGCTCATCGCCGGTTACTCCTTCGAAGAAATAAAAGAATCAATCAATAAAAAATCAATTTGTCAGCGGCTTGCCGGCGCGAACGAAACCGGGCTTGGTCACTTTGACCGGCATTTCACGGTTGCGGATCTGCACGATAGCCTGCTCGCCGATGCCTGCCGGCACGCGCGCCAGCGCGATGCTGAAGCCCAGCGTCGGAGAGAACGAGCCGCTGGTGATCACGCCTTCGTGGGTTTGCCCCGCCGCGTCGGTGAAACGCACCGGCAGCTCATTACGTAATACGCCTTTTTCCGTCATGATCAAGCCGACCAGTTGCTCGGTGCCCTGCTCGCGCTGTTGCTCCAGCGCTTCGCGGCCGATGAAACGGCGATCTTCCGGCTGCCAGGCGATGGTCCAGCCCATGTTGGCGGCCAGCGGCGAAACGCCTTCATCCATCTCTTGCCCGTAGAGGTTCATGCCCGCTTCCAGACGCAGCGTGTCGCGCGCGCCCAGACCGGCCGGCTTGACACCCGCGGCCAGCAATTTTTGCCAGAAATCCGCCGCCTGCTCTTTCGGCAGCGCGATCTCATAGCCGGCCTCGCCGGTGTAACCGGTAGTGGCGATGAACAGCTCGCCGGCCTGCACGCCGAAGAATGGCTTCATGCCCTCGACCGCGCTTTTTTGTTCCGGGGTGAACAGGGTGCCGGCACGCTCTTTGGCCTGCGGGCCCTGCACTGCGATCAGCGCCAGATCGTCGCGCACCGTCAGCGCGACGCCATACGGCGCGGCGTGCTCTTCGATCCAAGCCAGGTCTTTGTCGCGGGTGGCGGAGTTCACCACCAGGCGGAAATAGTCTTCAGTGAGGAAATAAACGATCAGGTCGTCGATCACGCCGCCGGAGGCATTCAGCATGCCGGTGTACAGCGCTTTGCCGGGTTGGGTCAGTTTGGCGACGTCGTTCGCCAGCAGGTAGCGCAGGAACTCGCGGGTGCGGGCGCCGTGCAGATCTACAATGGTCATGTGAGACACGTCGAACATGCCGGCATCCTGACGCACCGCGTGGTGCTCATCGAGCTGCGAGCCGTAGTGCAGCGGCATCATCCAGCCGTGAAAGTCTACCATGCGCGCACCGCACGCCACGTGCTGGTCGTACAGTGGGGTTTGCTTTGCCATCTTTTCCCTCTTTCCACTCGTCGCTAGAAGTTAGGGTGCTGCCACGCAATGCGGCGGAGCCTGGCTCGCGGCCCGATCGCCATGGCGCACTGACTGCTCAACACAAATGCTGCGCCGGGACGGGCGGAAACTGCGTGTAACCGCCGTGACGCAAACGATACCTTTCCCTCGAACTTATCACCGAACGACCACATTAACCATAAGTTAAAATAGGCTCATCGCCGTTCCCGGGCGGTAAAATGCCGGGGTAGTGTGCAGAGTTTTTCACTGGAAAAATGCGCCTTAAGGCACAAAATTAACAATTAAAGCGGTAAAACGCCGAAGTTATATAACAAACAGATGGCCGCGCATGGGATCCCGACTTTTGATAACCGAACATGGAATTAGAAAAAGTAATGATAAAAAGCGGCTGAAATTAGATTATTTCAAATGAAGGGTTATATAAGGAAAAGCGATGGAATAAGGCGAGAAGCGCGAGCCCGGTGCGGGCCCGCAGAAGGAAGGGATCAGGCAAGCCACTCGGGCAGATCGTTCAGGCCCATCGCCTGACGCACCAGCTTAGGCTTGACGCCCGGCAGGCTGTCCGCCAGCCGCAGGCCCACGTCGCGCAGCAGCTTTTTGGCCGGGTGGTTGCCGTCAAACAGTTCGCGGAAACCCTGCATGCTGGCCAGCATCACCGCCGCGCCATGTTTGCGGCGGCGCTCATAGCGGCGCAGATAGAGGTGCTGGCCGATATCCTTGCCCTGCCGCTGCAGGCGGCGCAGTTCGGAAATCAGCTCGGCGGCATCCATAAAGCCCAGGTTCACGCCCTGCCCGGCAAGCGGGTGCACGGTATGCGCCGCATCTCCCACCAGCGCCAGGCGGTGCGCGGCGAAGCTGCGCGCATAGCGGCCGGTCAACGGGAACGCCAGCCGTTCGCTTTCCAGGCTGCAAGCCCCCAGGCGCATGTCGAAGGTCATCGCCAGTTCGCGGTTGAATTGCTCCGGTTCCAGCCGTTTGAGCCGTTCGGCTTCTTCCGGCGTCACCGACCAGACGATAGAGCTCAAATGCGGATCGCTGAACGGCAGGAACGCCAGAATGCCGTCGCCGTGGAAAATTTGCCGCGCCGTCGCCTGATGCGGTTCTTCGGTGCGAACGGTGGCCACCAGCGCGTGGTGACGGTAATCCCAGAAGGTGAGCGGGATATCGGCATGCTGGCGCAGCCACGACTGGGCGCCGTCGGCGCCGATCACCAACCGGGCGGTCAGCATGCGCCCGTCCTCCAGCGTGACGAAGGCGTCATTTTCGCCCCATGCTACCTGCTTGAGCGCGGCCGGGGTAATCAGCGTGATGTCCGACAGGCTTTCGGCGCGTTTCCACAGCGCCTGCTGGATCACCGAATTTTCGATGATGTGGCCGAGATGGCTGAAGCCGCACTCGTCGCCGCGGAAAGCAATCTTGCCGAAGCTGTCGCGATCCCACACTTCCATCGCATTGTAGGCGCTGGCGCGCAGCTGGAGAATGTCGTCCCACACGCCGATGTGCTGCAGCAAACGCTCGCTGGCGGCATTGATGGCGGAGACGCGCAGGGCCGGCTGTTCCGACGGCGGCGCCATCTCCGGCTGGCGCTGCTCCAGCACCGCCACGCGCAGCCCGCTGCCCTGCAGGCCGCAGGCCAACGCCAGCCCCACCATACCGCCACCGGCGATAATCACGTCAAATGATTGCATGCTGCTCGATTTCCTTAAATAACGCGCGACGCCTTGCCGCGCCGCGCTTTGGGCGCGTTAAAGCGCCCGACCATGTCTCTAACGTTCCACCCAGCCCAGCGTACGCTTGGCGAAGGCATCGCGTATCGCCGGCAAACGTTCCATCGCCATCAGCCCCAGATTGCGGCCAATCACCAGCGGGCCATAACGGTTGGCGAACAGATGAATCAACCCGTCGGTCACGCCGATCGTCGCCTGTTGATCGTTTTGCCGCCGCTGCTGATAACGGCTCAGCAGTGCGTAACCGCCGGCGTCTTCGCCGCTGTCTGCCGCTTCCGCCAGCGTTTCCGCCAGCGACATCACGTCGCGCAGGCCAAGGTTGAACCCCTGCCCGGCGATAGGATGCAGCGTTTGCGCCGCGTTGCCCACCAGCGCCAGCCGGTGGCTGACATGGCGATCGGCGGTCAGCAGCCCGAGTGGATAACTGTGCCGTTTACCGGCCTTGAGGATACGCCCCAGCCGCCAGCCGAAAGCCTGTTGCAGCTCGGCGATAAAGCGCTCGTCGTCCCAGGCATCCACCTGGGCGCGATCTTCACGCGCATGGCACCACACCAGTGAACTGCGCCCCTGCGACATCGGCAACAGCGCCAGCGGCCCATAGCGGGTAAAGCGCTCAAAGGCGCGCCCCTGCGGATCTTCCGCCGTGGTGACGTTGGCGATGGTGGCGAACTGCGGATAGTCCTCCTGCCGCCACTGCACGTTGCAGGCCTGCGCCAGCGCAGAGCGCGAACCGTCGGCCGCCACCAGCAGCTGCCCGCGCAGACGCTGGCCGTTGTCCAGCAGCACCTCCGCCCGCTCTGCGGTGCGGATCACGTCCACCACCCGCGCCGGGCAGTGCAGCGTGACACCCGGCGCCTTGGCCAGCAGCGCGAACAGCCGCTGCCCGGCGTCGTGCAGTTCGATCACCTGGCCGAGCGCATCGACCTGATAATCTTGCGCCTGCAGATTCACGAAGCCGGCGTGCCCGCGATCGCTGACGTGCACCTGAGTGATCGGCGTAGCGCAATCGCGCAGCGCCGGCCAAACGCCGATGCGCGCCAGCTGTTGGCAGGTACCCTGCGCCAATGCGATGGCGCGGGCGTCAAAACCTGGGTGGCTGCGGTCATCCGGCCGGGTCGCCTCGACCAGATCCACCGCCATTCTTCCCTGAGTGAGCGACGAAATGGCCAGCGCCAACGTCGCGCCCGCCATACCGCCGCCAACGATAATAACGCTCATGCTACGACCTTGCCGCCGCCATCAAGGCCTCGATGGCATCGGCGTCTTTCACCACGGTGGCGGTCAGGTTTTCATTGCCGTCGGCGGTGATCACGATGTCGTCCTCGATGCGGATGCCGATGCCGCGGTACTCCGCCGGCACGTCCGCATCCGGCGCAATGTACAGCCCCGGCTCCACGGTCAGCACCATGCCCGGCTCCAGCAGCCGATCGCGGCTCGGCGTGCCGTAGTGGCCAACGTCGTGCACATCGAGACCCAGCCAGTGGCTCAGCCCGTGCATGAAGAACTGACGGTGCGCCTGCTCGGCGATCAGCGAGTCGACTTCACCTTTCAATACGCCCAGCTCCACCAGCCCGACCACCATGATGCGCACCACTTCGTCATTGACTTCGCGAATGCTGGTGCCGGGTTTGAACAGTTCCAAAGCGCGCTGCAGCGACGCCAGCACAATGTCGTACACCGCGCGCTGCGGCCGGCTGAACTTGCCGTTGACCGGGAAGGTGCGGGTGATGTCGCCGGCGTACCCCTGGTACTCGCAGCCGGCGTCGATCAGCACCAGATCGCCGTCGCGCATCTGGCTCTCGTTCTCGGTGTAGTGCAGGATACAGCCGTTTTCGCCGCTGCCGACGATGGTGTTGTAAGACGGGTAACGGGCGCCGAGGCGGGTGAATTCATGATGAATTTCCGCTTCCAGCTGGTATTCGAACATGCCCGGGCGGCATTTTTCCATCGCGCGGGTATGCGCCAACGCGCTGATCTCACCGGCGCGGCGCATCACCGCCAGCTCTTCCGGCGACTTGAACAGCCGCATGTCATGCAGCCACGGCCGCCAGTCGGTAACGGTGGCCGGCGCCTGCAGGCTCTGGCGGAACCCCTTGCGCAGCTTGTCCAGCGCGCCGAACAGGATCTGATCGGCATAGGCGTATTCGCCCTGCGCGTGGTAGACCACGTCCAGGCCGTTGAGCAGCAGGTGCAGCTGGTCATTGATTTCATCGAACGGCAGCGCGCGATCCACGCCCAGCTTCGCCGGCGCGGCGTCTTGCCCCAGGCGGCGGCCAAACCAGATTTCCGCCGTCAGATCGCGCACCCGGTTGAACAACACGCTGTGGTTGTGCGTTTCGTCGCTTTTAATCAGCACCAGCACCGCTTCCGGCTCATTGAAGCCGGTCAGGTACCAAAAGTCGCTGTTCTGCCGATAGGGATAGTCTGAATCTGCACTGCGCGTCGTTTCCGGCGCAGAGAAAATAACCGCCGCGCTGGCCGGCGCCATTTTCGCCAACAGCGCCTGGCGGCGGTTGTTGAATTCCTGCTGAGTCATTACCTTCTCCTGAAATCATGCCATCCGCACCGCCGGCGGAGGGGCGATAGAACGTTTAGTGCAGCGTCGGTTTGATATTTTCCGGCGCCGTCGGTTTTTGACGGGTGAATTCGCCGTGGCACATGATGGCGGCAACCCGCACATACTCCGCTACTTCTTCCAACGACTGTTCCAATTCTTCCTGATCTTCGTCTTCGTCGTAGCCCAGCTGCGCGATGTTGCGCAGATCGTCGATCGCTTCACCGACCTCGTCTTTCACCTGAGCCAGCTTCGGCTGCATCATGCCCAGCCCGAGCAGGAAGTGGTTGACCCAACCGCCCAGCGCGTCGGCGCGATCGAACACGCTGACGATCTCCCCTTCAGGCAGCATCAGTTGGAACAGGAATTCGTCATCTTCCAGCGTGTCACGCGTCACTTCATACAGCTGCTGCAGCGGTTGGCTAAGCGCCTGCGGGAAGGCGACGCCTTCGTTGGTCAGATCGTGCACCAGCGCCTGCCAGCCGGCGTCACGGCTGCCGCCGCACAGCAGGCCGCTGATCAGGCCGTGCATTTCTGCCGCGGTCAGCGCCACCGACTGCTGGTTGAGGGCCACGGTCAAAGATTGGTAACTTGGAAATGTATTCTGTATAGACATGCGCATTCGTCATCGTTGGCAGGATAAGTTCGTGTTATGCTACCACCAAGGTCCGTCGCTATACCAGATAAGCGCGACACCTCAGTGGCTAGTTATAATCGCGATGTGGCAGGTTTCACACTGCGCCGGCGGGTGACGAAAGTGCGGTAAATACGCATTTTGAAACCCTTTTTTGACTGGCAATGTGCGCCACAGTAGATTACAACCAGGTACTGAAAAAGGGGTTGTATCTTGGTACCGAGGTATATATAGTGGCGCCCGCTTTGACGGCCCGGCCAGGGCGGACAAGGCTGGCGCGAAATTTAGGCAGGAAGGTGGCATGTCTGCACAACCGGTAGATATTCAAATTTTTGGCCGCTCGTTAAGAGTCAATTGCCCGCCAGAACAACAAGATGCGTTGAATATGGCGGCGGACGATCTTAACCAACGGTTGCAAGATCTTAAAGTTCGCACTAGAGTCTCCAATACTGAGCAACTGGTTTTCATCGCGGCATTGAACGTCTGTCACGAACTTGCTCAAGAACGGTTGAAAACCCGTGACTATGCGTCCAATATGGAACAACGCATACGGATGCTGCAGCAGACCATTGAACAAGCGCTGCTTGAACAAGGTCGCATCTCTGAACGTCAGGATGCACAATTCGAATAACTTAAGTTGTTGAAATCAAAGTTTCAGCAACGAGTACAAAATTTCTCTGAGATGTTCGCCAGCGGGCCAGTCCCCTGAGCCGATATTTAGTACAAACAGAATGTGTTGCTCCGCGATCGGTGAGCACGCTCGGTGCGCCGAGAAGCCTTAAGATTGCGACGGCACGTTCACCTTGAACCATGGGTTCAAGGGTTACAGCCTGCGACGGCATCTCGGAGATTCCCCTTCTCAGCGGTTTATGTGTGCTGAACGCCACACTGAGCAAGCCTGATACGATGTCTTTTCAACCCCAATTCGCGCAGCAGCGCCAAGCCATTCGTCAACTCATTCGCCAACGTCGGCGCGAGCTTACGTCGGGCCAGCAACGCTTTGCCGCAGACAAGATAACCGAACGCCTCGCCGCGCACACACGTATTCAGGCCGCGCACAACATCGCGGTATTTTTGTCGTTTGACGGCGAACTCGACACCGGGCCGCTGATCGAGCGTCTGTGGACGCTCGGCAAACAGGTTTACCTGCCGGTACTGCATCCGTTCAGTTCAGGACACCTGCTGTTTCTGCGCTATGCGCCGGAAACACCGCTGGTGCGCAACCGCTTCAATATTCTCGAGCCGCGGCTCGATGTGCGCCAGGTGTTACCGCTGGGCGAACTGGAGGTGGTGCTGACACCGCTGGTGGCATTCGATCATACCGGACAGCGTCTGGGCATGGGCGGCGGTTTTTACGATCGCACCCTGCAAAACTGGCGCAGCGGCGGCCCCTATCCCATCGGCCTGGCCCATGATTGCCAGCAGGTGGAGCACCTGCCGACCGAGCACTGGGATATCCCGCTGCCGGAAATCCTCACCCCGCTCTGCAGCTGGGCGTGGCACGAGCCCAAATAGAAAAGGCCGGATCGCTCCGGCCTTTTTCGTTGCGGCGAGCCGCCGAATCAGAACAGCAGACGGGCGCGAATGGTGCCGTCGATGGCCTTCATACGCTGCAGCGCGGCGTCGGCGCGCGCGGTTTCCGCTTCGATGTCGATCACCACGTAGCCGATTTCCGGCCCGGTTTGCAGATACTGCGCGGCGATGTTAACCCCCTCTTCGGCGAAGATCTGGTTAATCTGCGTCAGCACGCCCGGACGGTTTTCGTGGATGTGCAGCAGGCGGCTGGCGTTCGGACCATGCGCCGGCAGCGACACTTCCGGGAAGTTGACGGCGGACAGAGTCGAACCGTTGTCGGAGTATTTCGCCAGCTTGCCGGCCACTTCGTCGCCGATGTTCTCCTGCGCTTCCTGCGTGGAACCGCCGATGTGCGGCGTCAGAAGCACGTTATCGAACTCGCACAGCGGCGAGTTGAACGGATCGCTGTTGGTCGCCGGCTCTTCCGGGAAGACGTCGATCGCCGCGCCCGCCAGGTGATTGCTGGCCAGCGCGTCGCACAGCGCGGGAATATCCACCACGGTGCCGCGCGAGGCGTTGATCAGAATCGCGCCCGGCTTCATCAGCGCCAGCTCTTCCGCCCCCATCATGTTCTTGGTGGCCAGCGTTTCCGGCACGTGCAGCGTCACCACGTCGCTCATATTGAGCAGATCGGACAGATGGCGCACCTGCTGCGCGTTACCTAACGGCAACTTGTTCTCGATATCGTAGAAGAACACCTTCATGCCCAGCCCTTCGGCCAGAATGCCCAGCTGGGTGCCGATGTGGCCGTAGCCGATGATGCCCAGCTTTTTGCCGCGCGCCTCATAAGAGCCCACGGCCAATTTGTGCCACACGCCGCGGTGCGCCTTGGCGTTGGCGGCCGGAATGCCGCGCAGCATCAACAGCAGCTCGCCCAGCACCATTTCGGCCACGGATCGGGTATTGGAGAAGGGGGCGTTGAAGACCGGAATACCGCGTTTGGTCGCCGCTTTCAGATCAACCTGGTTGGTGCCGATGCAGAAGCAGCCCACCGCCACCAGTTTTTCTGCGGCGGCGAACACCTCTTCGGTCAGATGCGTACGCGATCGGATGCCGACGAAGTGTGCATCGCGGATGGATGCCTTCAGCGATTCGGTGTCTAACGCACCCTTGTGGTATTCGATGTTGGTATAACCGGCGGCACGTAAATTATCGACCGTGCTCTGATGAACCCCTTCCACCAACAGGAATTTAATCCTGTCTTTCTCCAATGATACTTTTGCCATTTACCCGACCCTATGTTCAGACTTCAGAAGCGGCTGTGACGACACAGCTCCCATCCAACATAACAAAAATAACGCGGGCGGCAATACAAACGATTGCCTGCCCGGCAGGACAAGGCGCAGCGTTGATGGCGGTTTACGGCAGAAAATG
Organism: Serratia bockelmannii; assembly: GCF_051803255.1. NCBI lineage: Bacteria > Pseudomonadati > Pseudomonadota > Gammaproteobacteria > Enterobacterales > Yersiniaceae > Serratia > Serratia bockelmannii. The sequence goes on from NZ_CP196512.1 coordinate 4,283,073, forward strand.
CCATAGGGAAAGTTTTCAGCAGAAGCTTTGGGGAGTCAGCTTTCACAATGTGACATAAGTCACCAAATTTGCCGTTTTTCAGAAAAGATATTTTAACCGAAGAATTATGCGGCCCGGCGCTACCGGGCCACAGACGGCGGAGGCTTATTTGACCACTTTCACGCCTTCCGGGGTGCCGACCAGCGCCACGTCCGCGCCGCGATTGGCGAACAGCCCCACGGTCACCACGCCGGCGATGCCGTTGATCTTGTTCTCCAGCGCGATGGCGTCGGTGATGCTCAGGTTATGCACATCGAGGATCACGTTGCCGTTGTCGGTCACCACGTTCTGACGATACTCCGGCAGGCCGCCGAGTTTCACCAGCTCGCGCGCCACGTAAGAGCGGGCCATCGGGATCACTTCCACCGGCAGCGGGAACTTGCCCAGCACGTCGACCTGCTTGCTGGCGTCGACGATGCAGATGAATTTCTTGGCGATGGCGGCGATGATCTTCTCGCGCGTCAGCGCAGCGCCGCCGCCCTTAATCATCTGCATATGGCCGTTGATTTCGTCCGCGCCGTCCACGTAGATATCGAGCGAGTCCACTTCGTTGCTGTCGAACACGTGGATGCCGAGGCTTTTCAACTTGGCGGTGGAGGCGTCTGAGCTGGACACCGCGCCTTCGATCTGGTGCTTGATGGAGCCCAGCGCGTCAATAAAGTGGGCGGCGGTAGAACCGGTGCCGACCCCGACGATGGTGCCCGGCGTCACGTATTCCAGCGCCGCCCAGCCCACCGCTTTTTTCAGTTCATCCTGCGTCATAATATGTCCCTTGCCTCTGTACGAAAACGTGTGCGTATTATAGGGTAAAACGCTATTTTTCACGCCGGCAGGATCACACTTATTTACCGCAGCCCGCATTTTTACCCGCTTGGCGGCGAGCTGGGGGCGTGATTTTTCCACCTGCGCCGTGCGCAAAATGTGGCATAGTGCCGGTATCATTCTAATTTAAGGGATATCTTTCCGATGAAACGCCCAGACTATCGTACGCTGCAAGCGCTGGACGCGGTGATCCGTGAGCGCGGCTTCGAGCGCGCCGCGCAAAAACTCTGTATCACGCAATCGGCGGTATCCCAACGCATCAAACAGCTGGAAAACCTGTTCGGCCAACCGCTGCTGGTTCGTACCGTGCCGCCGCGCCCGACCGAACAAGGGCAAAAGCTGCTGGCGCTGCTGCATCAGGTGGAGCTGCTGGAGGAAGAGTGGCTCGGCAATGACACCGGCGTCGATACGCCGCTGCTGCTGTCGCTGGCGGTCAACGCCGACAGTCTGGCAACCTGGCTGCTGCCGGCGCTGAAGCCGGTGCTGGCGGACTCCCCCATTCGCCTGAATCTGCAGGTGGAAGATGAAACCCGCACCCAGGAGCGGCTGCGCCGCGGTGAGGTGGTGGGCGCGGTGAGTATTCAGCCGCAGCCGCTGCCGAGCTGCCTGGTGGATCGGCTGGGGGCGCTGGACTACCTGTTCGTGGCCTCCCGCGGCTTCGCCGAGCGCTATTTCCCGAACGGCGTCACCCGCTCCGCGCTGCTGAAAGCGCCGGCGGTGGCTTTCGATCATCTCGACGACATGCATCAGGCATTTCTGCAGCAGAACTTCGATCTGTCGCCGGGCAGCGTGCCCTGCCACATCGTGAACTCATCGGAAGCCTTCGTGCAGCTGGCGCGTCAGGGCACCACCTGCTGTATGATCCCGCATCTGCAGATCGAAAAGGAGCTGGCATCCGGTGAACTGATCGATCTGACGCCCGGGCTATACCAGCGCCGCATGCTGTACTGGCACCGTTTCGCGCCGGAAAGCCGCATGATGCGCAAAGTGACCGACGCGCTGCTGGAACACGGTCATCTGGTGCTGCGTCAGGATTAAAACGAAAAAAGGTTCGCCGCAGCGAACCTTTTCTTCAATACGATAACCTTACTGCGCGGCGTTACGCTGCAGCTCGAACACCACGTCCACCTGATCGTCGAAGTGAATGCTTTGCTGTTCATAGGTTTGCGCCGCGTCGCTTTCCGCCGCCGCACCGGCCGCCTTATACATCCGCGCCACCGGCATCGGCTGGTAGTTGGCGACCCGGTAGCGAATGCTGTACACCGGCCCCAGCTTGGCGTGGAAGCCTTTGGCCAGGGATTCGGCCTGTTGAGTCGCGTTCTCGATCGCTTTTTGCCGCGCCTGCTCGCGATACACGTCCGGCTTGGCGACGCCCAGCTCCACCGCGCGGATCTCGTTCAGGCCGGATTTCAGCGCGCCGTCCAGCAGCTCGTTCAGCTTGTCCAGCTGACGCAGAGTCACCTGCACCTGGCGCACCGCCCGGTAGCCCTTCAACACCGACTCGCCGGTTTTCAGGTAATCGTATTCCGGCTGGGTGCGCAGGTTGGCGGCGCTGATGTCTTTCTTCTCGATGTTGTTTTTCTGCAGGAAATCAAAGTACTGCGCCACGCGCTCGTCTACCTGCTTCTTCGCCTGGGCGGCGTCTTTGGAGGAGACGCTCACTTCGATCGCCAGGGTGGCGATATCCGGCGTGGCGTCCACGCTGGCGGTGCCGGAGGTGACGACGTGCGGCCCTTCAGGCACTTCAGCCGCCTGCAGCGCCATCGGTAACGTCCCTAATCCGACCATTGCGGCCATAGCCAATGCTTTTAGCTTCACAGTGTCTCCTTAATGACAGGCTGTCTCTGATCGCCGGCTTTTCCCTGTGAGAACCGCCGGTTTCCTGGCATCAAACGTAGCATATCGCGCGGCGTTTTGAATTCGGATTAGTGACAAATTCTTATAAATTTGCCCCCTGCCAGGCCAGCTGCAGCGCGATGCCCCACATCACCAGCCCGACCAGCGCGTTGATGATGCGCTGCGCCCGCTGCGTGTTCAGCCACGGCGCCAGCCAGGAGGCCAGCAGCGCCAACCCGAAGAACCACACCGCCGACGCGCTGACCGCGCCAAGCGCGAACCAGGAACGCACGTCCGCCGTCAGCTGCCCGCCCAGGCTGCCGAGCACCACAAAGGTATCCAGATAGACGTGCGGGTTCAGCCAGGTGACCGCCAGCATGGTGACCACGAGGCGCCAGCGGCTCTGCGCCAGCTCCTGCGCCGCGGCCTGCGCAGGTTGCGGGCTGAAGGCGGAACGGAACGCGCCCCAGCCGTACCACAGCAGAAACGCCACCCCGCCCCAGGTGACCAGCGCCAGCAGCAACGGCGAGCGGGTCAGCAATGCGCTGCCGCCGAAAATACCGGCGCAGATCAGCACGATATCGCTCAACGCGCACAACGAGGCAATCATCAAATGATACTGGCGGCGAATGCCCTGGTTCATCACGAATACGTTCTGCGGGCCCAGCGGCAGGATCATGGCGGCGCTCAGGGCAAAGCCCTGCAGGAAGACGGCTAACATGGGGATTCCTCGAATGATAAAAGGCGCCGGACGAGGGCGCGTGTCGGTCAACACGCGCATCATACGAGGAAGCGATCATTAGGTGAAATTGATGTTTCTAATCCAGTATCAGAGATGCTAATACTTAAATCGGCGTGACGAACCCCAGCTCCTGAGAGATGCGTTGCGCGGTGGCCAGCACCGGTTTAATCAAACTTTTGACGCCGATCTGCTGCAGCTTGGCGGTCGGCAGAGAAACCGACACCGCATAAGGCACGCGCTGTTGAATATCGAACACCGGTGCCGCCACGCAGGAGACCCCCAGCTCGTTTTCCTCGCGATCCATCGCCATGCCGCGCTGGCGAATATCGGCCAGTTCCTCATACATCTTCGGCAGCTCGGTAATGGTATTGCGCGTCAGCGTCTGAATCTCTTGCTGGTGAGTCTGCCAGTAGTGAGCCGGGTAATCATCGTTGCCGTAAGCCATGAAGATTTTACCCATCGCCGAACAGTACAGCGGCATATGCTGGCCGATATAGGCGCGGGTGCGCATCATGCCGGTGGTCGGCTCCAGCTTGTAGATCAGGATGACGTGGTCGTCTTCGCGGCTGGAGAAGTTGACCGTCTCCCCCACTTCCAGATTCAGCTGTTCCAAATGCGGCGCGGCCACGTGAATGATGTTGAGTGACGACAGCGCCTTCTGGCCGATGGAAATGAACTTGGTGGTCAGGCGGTAGCTGCCCGGCGACGGCGCCTGGGTCACATAGCCGCTGGTGTGCAACCCCTGCAGCAGGCGGTGCACCGTGCTCTTGTTCATGCCGGCCAGCTCGGACAAATGCGCCAGCGGACATCCGTTGGGGAAATTACTCAGGATCTCAATCAACTGCAAACCGCGGAACAGGCTTTGGCTGCCCAGCGGTTTGTCTTTCTTGTCATCTTTCTCGTCGACGGCTTTCAGGCTCATAGCGAAAATCTCTCCAGTGTCGAACCGCCAACCGGCGCTGCGGCAAAGTCAGCAGGCTCTTTGCCGGGCATGTTACCCCAAGGCCCGCATCAGGTGAAGACGGAACGCCGTTTCATTGTCCGCAGCGGGATAAAAATTCGCAATATTTCCCCCGTGTTGAAGTGAGCCATCGGTCACACTTCCGCAAAGTAAAAAATAACTCATTGTTTAATAACAATAATTAAAACCTCACCGCCTTTGATTTAGCGCAACGAACGTCATATTATTTTTGAAATTGAATTTCGCATATTGAAATTTAAAGACCAGATACTCACCAGCAGTTTGGCTAATTTGCCCGACATCTTCGCACGGGCACGACACCAGGGGCGCATCACATGACTATGGATAATGCGGCACAACCCATCCTTACCCTCAACCACATCGTCAAACGATTTGGCGGCAACGTGGCGGTCAACGACGTCAGCCTGCAGGTGATGCCGGGCGAAGTTCTGGCGTTGCTGGGCGAAAATGGCGCCGGCAAATCGACGCTGATCAAAGTGCTGGCGGGCGTCTACCCGCGCGACGGCGGCGATATTCGCTTTCAGGGCGCAAGCATCGCCTCCGCCGCCGCGATAAAAAGCACCAGCCGCCAGCCGATCGCCTTTATTCATCAGGATCTCGGCCTGATCGAATGGATGACGGTGGCGGAGAACATGGCGCTGGTGATGGGGTTTCCCCGCCGCTTTGGGCTGATCGACTGGCGCGCCATTCGCCGCCGGGCGGCGCAGGCGCTGCAAGACGTCGGCATCGCGCTCGATCCCGATGCGCGCGTCTTCGAACTGTCGCGCACCGAAAAATCGCTGCTGGCGATCGCTCGCGCGGTGGCGGTCAACGCCGAGCTGCTGGTGCTGGATGAACCGACCGCCTCCCTGCCCGCCAACGACGTGCGTCATCTGTTCGCCGTGATCAACCGGCTGCGCGCCAAAAAGGTCGGCATGATTTATGTCACCCACCGTCTGGACGAAGTGATCGAAATCGCCGATCGGATCTGCGTGATACGCGACGGGCGCTATGTCGCCGGCGGTCGCACCGCCGACTACTCGCTGCGCGATCTGGTGCAAACCATCGTCGGCGAAGCGATGGCGGACGATCAGCGCGAACCGCTGCCGGAACATCGTCCGCCGGTGCTACAGCTCGATAGCGTCACGGTGGGCGACATCGGCCCGGTGAGCTTCGACTTGCAGCCGGGCGAGATGCTGGCGCTGGCCGGCCTGCGCGGGGCCGGGCAAGAAGAGATTGGCCGGCTGCTGTTCGGGTTGCGCCAGGCCGACGGTGGCGCGATTCGATTTCGCGATCGGCCCTATCAGGCGAGCACCCCGCAGCAGGCGATGGCCTGCGGCGTTTCGCTGGTGGCGGGCGATCGCACCGGCGAAAGCCTGGTGATGTCGATGAGCGTGCGTGAAAACCTGTTTATCAACCCCTGCGCCAGCGGCCACCGGCTGCTCTCCCGCTACGGGCGGCGAGCGGAGATCGGCGCCAGTTGGTGGAAGGTGCAGCTGTTCGACGTACGCCCCAAGGACGTCAATATCGATATCAGCGCGCTGTCCGGCGGCAACCAGCAAAAGGTGGTGATGGCGCGCTGGATGCATCTGGGGGCGCCGCTGCTGATCCTGGAAGATCCCACCGCCGGCGTGGACGTCGGCGCGCGCGCGGAAATCTACCATCTGCTGAATAAATCCCTGGCGGAAGGCGTGGCAGTGCTGGTTATCTCCAACGATTTCGAGGAGATCGCCCATATTTGCAACCGCGCACTGGTATTCAACCGCGGGAAAGTGGTCGGCGAGCTGAAAAATCAGCAGGTGTCATTCGCCAATTTATTGGAGCTGGCCTCTGCCAGCACCGGGGAAAACGTCGCAATCACGTCAGAATCCGAGGTAGGCCATGTCTAAAACATCCGTTAAATCAACCGCACTGGAGCAGCGCGTCAGCCTGGCGCAGGACGGCGCCGGCCCGTGGCTGATGCAGGTTCTCACCCGCTATGGCCTGCTGCTGCTGTGCATCGCGCTGGTCGTGCTGTTCTCACTGCTCACCCCCTCCTTCGCATCAATGCTGACGCTTCAGGCTATCTTGTCGAGCAAGGCCAAAATCGCCCTGTTGGCGCTGGCGGCGACCATCCCGATGATCGTGGGCAAGATCGATCTTAACGTCGGTTTCGGCATTGTGCTGTGGCACATTCTGGCGATCACGCTGCAGGTGGAATACGGCTTCTCCTGGCAGATGGCGGTGCTGACGGTGCTGGCGATCTCGGCGCTGTACGGGTTGCTGAACGGCATTCTGGTGGCGCTGGCCGATATCGACAGCTTCGTCGCCACCCTCGGCTCCGGCACCGTACTGTACGCCATTGCCCTGTGGCACTCCGGCGGGCGGCAGATCGTCGGCGACTTGCCGGATGCCTTCATCGCGCTGCACCACACCGAGATCGCCGGCATTCCGATCGTGGCATTTTACGTGCTGATCGTCGCGGTGGTGCTGTGGCTCATCACCGAACACACCCCGCTCGGCCGCTGCATGTATGCGGTGGGCGGCAACCCGGCGGCGGCGCGCCTGAACGGCATCTCGGTCAACCGCTTTACCATCGGCGCCTTCATCGCCTCCAGCGTGCTCACCGGTTTCAGCGGCGTGTTGATCGCCGCCGAACAGGGCGTCGGCCAGGCCAGCGTCGGCATGGACTATCTGCTGCCAGCGCTGGTCGGCGCCTTCCTCGGCAGCACCACCATTCGCCCAGGGCGCGTCAACGTCTGGGGCACCGTGGTCGGCATCGCCATTCTGGCTATCGGCATCGCCGGCATCCAGCAGTTCGGCGGCGAATTCTGGGTCGAGCCGCTGTTCAACGGCGCGACGCTGTTGCTGTCGATCACTCTGGCCGGCTATGCCCAACGCCGCCGGCTGCTCAATCAGAAAGCGGTACAACGCAGCCAGGCGACGCCGGCTGACAACAACAATCAGACAGCGACTCACCCTTAAACCAGGAGCACACCATGAAACGCATTTGGCTGTTACCGGGGTTCACCACATTCTTGCTCGCCGCATCGCCGGCCTGGGCCGACGCCTATCTCGATCAGGCCACCGCCGCCGTGGCGAAGGCTACCGCCAGCGCCACCCAGTGGGACGGCCCCACCAGCGGCCCGCAGCTGCAGGCCAACAAGAAGATCATTTTTATCGCCTCCGACATGAAGAACGGCGGCGTGCAAGGGGTGCAACAGGGGTTGAGCGAAGCGGCGAAAGCCGCCGGCTGGAAGCTGGAAACGCTCGACGGCGGCGGCTCGGTGAAAGATCAGCTGGCATCGCTCAATCAGGCCATCGCCCAGAAACCAGACGGCATCGTGATCGGCGGCTGGAACCCTAACGTCGCCAAGATCCCGCTGAAAAAGGCCGTACAGCAGGGCATCGTGCTGACCGCCTGGCATGCGGTGCCGGAACCGGGCCCCATCGCCAAATACAATGTGTTCTATAACGTCACGTCGGATTCCAACGAAGTGGCGCGCATCGCCGCGCAATACGCGGTGGTGCAGTCCGGCGGCAAGGCGAGCGTGTTGATCTTCACCGACTCGCTGTACCAAATCGCCTTGGACAAGGCCAACGTCATGAAAGAAGAGATCGCCAAATGCAGCGGCTGTACGCTGCTGGAATTCATCGACACGCCGCTGGCAGATACCGCCAACCGCATGCCGGCGATGACCTTCAGCCTGCTGCAGAAGTACGGCGACAAATTCCAATATGCGCTGGCAATCAACGATCTGTATTTCGACTTTATGGCGCCGGCGCTGAAAACCGCCGGCAAAGGCGGCAAGAACGCGCCTTACAACGTGTCGGCCGGCGACGGTTCAATCTCCGCTTACCAGCGTATCCGATCGGGCGACAGCCAGTCGGCGACGGTGCCGGAGCCCTTGAAACTGCACGGTTGGCAGCTGCTGGACGAATTCAACCGCGCCTTCGCCAAGCAGCCGCCTTCCGGCTACGTGACCCCGGCGCATCTGGTCACCCGCGACAATATCGCCGCCGACGGCGGCGCCAATAACCTGTATGACCCGCAAAACGATTACCAGGGCCATTACAAAGCGATCTGGGGCGTGAAGTGAACGGCGGCATTCGGCATTCATTGCGCACGCATGCTCAGCTCGAGCGCTTGTGCTCACCGGCGATTTGGGCCGAAGGACCGGTCTGGCTGCCGCAGGAGGATGCGGTGGTGTTCAGCGACGTGAAAGGCAATCGCATGTTCCGCTGGTCGCGCCGGGGTGAGCTAAGCCTATACCGCTCGCCGTCGCACTACGCCAACGGCAATGCGCGCGACGGCGAGGGGCGCGTGGTCAGCTGTGAACACGGGCGGCGCGGCATCAGCCGCACCGAAAGCGATGGCGAAGTGCGCCTGTTGATCGACCGCGTCGACGGCAAGCGCTTTAACTCGCCGAACGACGTGGCGGTGCGTTCCGACGGCACCCTGTGGTTCACCGATCCGCCCTACGGCATCATCGGCGACGAAGAGGGTTACAAATCAGAAAGCCAGGTGATCGGCTGCTATCTCTACAGCTTCGATCCGCGCGACGGTTCGCTGACCATCGCCGCCTGCGACCTGCAGCGCCCGAACGGCCTGGCGTTTTCACCGGATGAAAAATGGCTGTACGTTGCAGACATGTCGATCGTGGATTTTCCGACGCTGGGCCGCCGCGAGCTGCGCGTCTATGCGGTCAACGGTCGCGAGCTGGAAGCCGGCCGCCGTTTTGCAACCGTGGAACCCGGGTTCCCGGACGGCTTCTGCGTCGATCGGGCCGGCAATCTGTTTTGCAGCTGCGCCGACGGCGTGCTGGTCTTTGATCCACAGGGGCGACAGATCGACAAAATCAGCGTGCCGGAACGCGTCTCCAATTGTACCTTCGGCGGCCCGAACGGCGATGAGCTCTATATCACCGCCACCACCTCGCTCTACCGCATGGTGCTGAACACCCGCGGTTAGCCGGGGTCTCGCAAGACGCAGGGTGGGTTTCGATCCGCCCTGCTTTGTCACGTCTGAAGCACGCCATCTCCACCAAAACGTGGCGACGATCACAAAATCACCACTCAATTTTAACATCATGTTTTTCATGAATAATTTTACTCCCCCTTGCTTTGACTTCCCTGAATCACCGGGATAGCATTTATTTGAAATGCAATTTCGCATATTGAAATTTAGCGAACCAAAAACAGACGATTCGCACAGGCGGAGAACCGGCATGAGAGTGAGTTACAGCGAGTTAAAACAGCAATTCAAACGCGTGCTGCTGGCGCGCGGCGTGGCGGAACATCTCGCCGACGACTGCGCCGGCATGTTCGCCGACACCACCGCCAGCGGCGTTTACTCCCACGGCGTTAACCGCTTTCCGCGCTTTATTCAGCAGCTGGACGCCGGCGATATCGTGCCGGACGCCGAACCCAGCAAACTGTTGTCTCTGGGGGCGATCGAGCAATGGGATGCGCACCAGGGCATCGGCAACCTTACCGCCCGCCGCATGATGGATCGCGCCATGCAGTTAGCCGACGAGCATGGCATCGGCCTGGTGGCGCTGCGCAACGCCAACCATTGGATGCGCGGCGGCGGTTACGGCTGGCAGGCGGCGGAGAAAGGCTATATCGGCATTTGCTGGACCAACTCGATCGCCGTGATGCCACCGTGGGGCGCCAAAACGTGCCGTATCGGCACCAACCCGCTGATCGTCGCCGTGCCCGGCAACCCGATCACCATGGTGGACATGTCGATGTCAATGTTTTCCTACGGCGCGCTGGAGCTGAACCGGCTGGCGGGCAAAACCCTGCCGGTGGACGGCGGCTTCGACAACGATGGCCGCCTGACCCGCGATCCGGCCACCATCGAAGAGAACCGGCGCATTTTGCCAATGGGGTATTGGAAAGGATCGGCGCTGTCGATCGTGCTGGACATGATCGCCACCCTGCTGTCCGGCGGCGCCTCGGTGGCGGAAGTGACGGAAGATCACCGCGACGAATACGGCGTCTCGCAGGTGTTCATCGCGATTGAGATAGACCGGTTGATCGACGGCGACAGCCGCGATCAAAAACTGCAGCGCATCATGGATTACGTCACCAGCGCCGAACGGGACAACCCCGACGTCGCCATTCGCCTGCCGGGCCACAAGTTCCCGCGCATTCTGGAAGAAAACCTGCGCGACGGCATTCCGGTTGACGAACGAGTCTGGGCGCGCATTCAGGCGCTGTAACGGGAGGATCATCATGATATTCGGCCACATCGCCAACACCGCGCCCGAGCAGTACCCGACGCCGGTCGCCAACGCCGTCGCCTATTTGCAGCGCACCGATTTCAGCGTCTTGCCCGCAGGGCGCTATGAAGATCCCGCCACCGGCTACGTGGTGCAAGTGCTGGATCTGCATACCCAACCACCGGATGCGCTACGCCCGGAAGTCCACCGGCAAAACGTCGACGTGCAGTTTCTGGTCAGCGGTACCGAGCTTATCGGCGTAGCGGCGGACAACGGCGACAACGCCATTCATCAGGAGCTGCTGGCGCAGCGCGACATCCTGTTTTATCAGGACGTGGCCGACGAATCCTGGCTCACGATGCGGCCCGGCAACTTCGCGGTATTTTTTCCGCAGGACGTGCATCGCCCGGCCTGCATTAACCAACGCCCCTGCGCGATACGCAAGGTGGTGGTGAAGATACCGCTGGCGTCGTTTAGCGCCTGATAAACGCAACACCCGTAACGATAACAACACCGGTCCATGAGGCCTGTGCGGGCGCCCTTGCGCCCAAATCAAGCAAAACAATAACGCCCGACCCTACAAAAAAGCGAACATCGAAAGAGGTCCTTATGAATACAGCCTCCGTTTCCGTCAGCCAAAGCCAGGCTATCCCCAAGCTACGCTGGCTGAGGATCGTGCCGCCGATCCTCATCACCTGCATCATTTCTTACATGGATCGGGTCAACATCGCCTTCGCCATGCCCGGTGGCATGGATGACGAACTCGGCATCACCGCCTCGATGGCCGGGCTGGCCGGCGGCATCTTCTTTATCGGTTACCTGTTTCTGCAGGTGCCCGGCGGCAAGCTGGCGGTATACGGCAACGGCAAGAAATTCATCGGCTGGTCACTGTTGGCCTGGGCGGTGATCTCGGTGTTGACCGGGCTGGTCACCAACCAGTACCAGCTGCTGTTCCTGCGCTTCGCCCTCGGCGTTTCCGAAGGCGGCATGCTGCCGGTGGTGCTGACCATGATCAGCAACTGGTTCCCGGATAAGGAGCGCGGCCGCGCCAACGCCATCGTCATCATGTTCGTACCGATCGCCGGCATTCTCACCGCCCCGCTGTCGGGTTGGATCATCACCGCCTGGGACTGGCGCATGCTGTTCCTGGTGGAGGGCGCTCTGTCGCTGGTGGTGATGGCGCTGTGGTATTTCACCATCAGCAACCGGCCGCAGGAAGCCAAATGGATCTCACAGGCGGAAAAAGAGTATCTGGTAAAGACCCTGCACGACGAACAACTGCTGATCAAAGGAAAAACGGTGCGCAACGCCTCGCTGCGCCGGGTGCTGGGCGACCGGATCATGTGGCAGCTGATCCTGGTGAATTTCTTCTACCAGACCGGTATCTACGGCTACACCCTGTGGCTGCCGACCATTTTGAAAGGGCTGACCCACGGCGATATGGAGCAAGTGGGCCTGCTGGCTATCTTGCCCTATATCGGCGCCATCTTCGGCATGATGATCATCTCCACCCTCTCCGATCGCACCGGCAAACGCAAAGTCTTCGTCGCCCTGCCGCTGGCCTGCTTTGCCGCCTGCATGGCGCTGTCGGTGCTGCTGAAGGATCACATCTGGTGGTCTTACGCTGCGCTGGTCGGCTGCGGCGTATTCATTCAGGCGGCGGCCGGGGTGTTCTGGACCATCCCACCCAAATTGTTCAACGCCGAAGTGGCCGGCGGCGCACGTGGCGTGATCAATGCGCTGGGCAACCTCGGCGGCTTTTGCGGCCCGTATATGGTCGGCGTCCTGATCAGCCTGTTCAACAAGGATGTCGGCGTCTACAGTCTGGCGGCCTCGTTGGCGATCGCCTCCGTGCTGGCGTTGATGCTGCCCAATAAATGCGACCACAGCGCGAGGAGCGAATGATGGAATATTGGCTGGGACTCGACTGCGGCGGTACCTTCATCAAGGCGGGATTATACGACCGCAGCGGCCATGAACACGGCGTTGCGCGGCGCAATCTGGCGATCGTCGCGCCGCAGCCCGGCTGGGCCGAGCGCGATATGGCATCGCTGTGGCGCACCGCCGCCGACGTGATCCGTGAAGTGCTGTCCGCCAGCGGCGTCGCTGCCGGCGCCATCCAGGCCATCGGCATCTCGGCGCAGGGTAAGGGGGCGTTTCTGCTGGATAAGCAGGGGCAGCCGCTGGGCAACGCCATGCTCTCTTCCGATCAGCGTGCGCTGGCGCTGGTGCAGGAATGGCAGCGACAGGGCGTGCCGCAGGCGCTGTATCCGCAAACGCGCCAAACGCTGTGGACCGGGCACCCGGTCTCGCTGCTGCGCTGGCTGAAGCGGCATCAGCCGGAACGTTACGCCCGCATCGGCAGCGTGCTGATGGCGCACGACTACCTGCGCTATTGCCTGACCGGCGAGCTGGCCTGCGAAGAAACCAATATCTCCGAATCCAACCTGTATCAGATGCGCAGCGGACGCTATGACCCGGCGCTGGCGCAGCTGCTGGGTATCGGCGACATCATGCCCGCCCTGCCGACGATTGTCGGTTCGGCCGAGATCGCCGGGCGCGTCGAGGCAAACGCCGCGGCCATCACCGGCCTGCAAACCGGCACTCCGGTGGTCGGCGGGTTGTTCGACGTGGTGTCCACCGCGCTGTGCGCCGGCCTGCAGGACGAAACCCGGCTCAACGCGGTGATGGGGACCTGGTCGGTCACCAGCGGCATCACCGACGCCATCATCGAGGGTTTCGATCATCCCTTTGTCTATGGCCGCCACGCCGAAAACGGCCAATACATCGTGCACGAAGCCAGCCCCACTTCCGCCGCCAACCTGGAATGGTTCTGTCACCAATGGGGGCTGCAGGACTACGACCAGCTTAACCGCTGGGTCGCCGCCCTGCCGAAAGCCGCCGGCGATCTGCTGTTCGCCCCTTTCCTGTATGGCTCCAACGCCGGCCTGGGGCTGAGCGCCAGCTTCTACGGCCTGCAGGCCTTCCACCAGCGCGAGCACCTGGTGCAGGCGATCTACGAAGGCGTGGTGTTCTGCCACATGACGCACCTTAACCGTATGCGCCGGCGTTTCCCTGAGGCGCAGGCGCTGCGCGTGACCGGCGGCCCCGCCAAATCCCGCCCCTGGATGCAAATGTTCGCCGACGTCAGCGGCCTGCCGGTTGAGCTGCCGCAGGTGGAAGAAACCGGCTGTCTGGGCGCGGCGATGGCGGCCATGGTCGGCAGCGGCGTCTTCAACGATTTCACCGCCGCCCAGCACCGGCTGGCGCCGCGTATCGAGCGGCTGCTGCCTGATGCGGCCGCCGCCGAAGCTTACGACCACAAACACCAACGTTATCAGGCGCTGATTGCTGCATTGCAACATCTGCAGCCCGCCAACAAGGAGGCCCCATGAGCACGAAACCGCGCCTGCAGCTGGCGCTCGATCAAACCCGTTTGGATACGGCGCTGCGCACCGCCGAGACCCTCAGCCCCCATGTGGACATCATCGAGGCCGGTACCATTTTGTGCATCAGCGCCGGTATTCAGGCGGTTAGCGCGCTGCGTGAGCGCTGTCCGCAGCACACGCTGGTGGCCGATCTCAAGGTGGCCGACGCCGGTGCGACACTGGCCGATCAGGCCTTCGGCCAGGGCGCGGACTGGATGACGGTGATCTGCGCCGCGCCGTTGGCCACCATGGCCAGCGCGCGGGAGGTCGCCGAGCGTCACGGCGGTGAAATCCAGATCGAACTGTTCGGCCGCTGGACATTGGAGGATGCGCGGCAATGGCGCGGCCTCGGCATTCGTCAGGCGATCTATCACCGCGGCCGCGACGCGCAGGCCAGCGGGCAAACCTGGGGCCGGCAGGATCTGGATCGGATGAAGGCGCTGTCCGATCTGGGCATCGAGCTGTCGGTGACCGGCGGCATCACGCCCGCCGACCTGCCGCTGTTTAAAGAAATCGCCGTCACCGCCTTTATCGCCGGCCGCGCGCTGGCCGAGGCCGGCGATCCGCCGGCCGCCGCCAGGCAGTTCCGCACCGCCATCGATGACATCTGGAGATCATGATATGCGTCAGCACCCGTTGGGAATTTACGAGAAAGCGCTGCCGAAACACCTGAGCTGGCCCGAACGCCTGGCGCTGGCCAAGGCCTGCGGCTTCGACTTCGTCGAAATGTCGGTGGACGAAAGCGATGAACGTCTGGCGCGCCTGAGCTGGAGCAAGGCGCAGCGCCTGGCGCTGGTGGACGCCATGCTGGAAACCGGCATCCGCATTCCGTCGATGTGCCTCTCCGGCCACCGGCGCTTTCCGTTTGGCAGCCACGATCCGGCGCTGCGACAGCGCGCCTTCGACGTGATGGAACAGGCCATTCAGCTGGCCAAAGATGTCGGTATCCGGACGATCCAGCTGGCCGGCTACGACGTGTATTACGAAGAGCAGGACGAGGGGACGCTGGCGCGCTTTAGCGAAGGCATGCAGTGGGCGGTAGACCGTGCCGCCGCCGCCCAGGTGATGCTGGCGGTGGAAATTATGGACACCGCCTTTATGAACTCGATCGCTAAATGGAAAGCCTGGGACGCCCTGCTGGCCTCGCCGTGGTTCTCGGTGTATCCAGACGTCGGCAACCTCAGCGCCTGGGGCAATGACGTGCCGCGCGAGCTGGAGCTGGGCATCGATCGCATCGCCGCCATTCACCTGAAAGACACCTACCCGGTCACCGCCACTTCGCCGGGGCAATTCCGCGACGTGCCGTTTGGCGAAGGCTGCGTCGACTTCGTCGAGGTGTTTCGCACGCTGCAGCGCCTCAATTACCGCGGCGCATTCCTGATTGAGATGTGGACCGAAAAAGCCGAGGAGCCGGTGGCCGAGATCGTTCAGGCCCGCCGCTGGATCGAACAGAAAATGCAACAAGGGGGCATGACATGCTGACTCAGTTAAAACAACGGGTGCTGGAGGCCAATCTCGATCTGCCGCGCCATAAGCTGGTGACCTTTACCTGGGGCAACGTCAGCGCGGTGGATCGCGAACGCGGTCTGGTGGTGATCAAGCCTTCCGGCGTTGAATACGAGCATATGACGGCGGAGGATATGGTGGTGGTCGATCTGGCCAGCGGCCGCACCGTCGAGGGGGCAAAAAAACCGTCGTCGGACACCGCCACCCATCTGGCGCTGTACCGCGAATTTGCCGATATCGGCGGCATCGTCCACACCCATTCGCGCCACGCCACCATCTGGGCGCAGGCCGGGCTGGACATCCCCGCCTGGGGAACCACCCACGCCGACTATTTTTATGGCGCTATCCCCTGCACTCGCCTGATGACCCAGGATGAAATTGAGCACGATTACGAACTGGAAACCGGCAACGTGATTATCGAAACCTTCCGCCAGCGCGATATCAATCCCAACGCGATCCCGGCGGTACTGGTCAATGCCCACGGCCCCTTCGCCTGGGGCAAAGACGCCCACAACGCGGTGCATAATGCGGTGGTGCTGGAAGAGATCGCCTACATGGGCATTTTCTCGCGCCAGCTGACGCCGGGCATTCACAGCATGCAGCGCGAGCTGTTGGACAAACACTACCTGCGCAAACACGGCCAAAACGCCTACTACGGGCAGTAGAGCGCCGGGGACTTAACCGTGGCACCCGATGCTTTGCCGCATCGGGTGCCAACGGGCATGAGCCGCAGTGTAACGAAAACCGCATTCGCTCATCGACGCGAAATTCGCTATCATCCGCCCCCACCCACCAGCCGGCCGCCCGATGTCTACGATCACCGATACCTTTATTGCCCCGCCATGCCATGACCCAATAGAGATCCTCTATCAGGACGATCATCTGGCGCTGATCAATAAACCGGCCGGGCTGCTCAGCCTCTCGGGCAAGAATCCGCAGAATCTCGATTCGGTACACCACCGGCTGGTACAGATCTTCCCCGGCTGCGCCCTGGTGCACCGCCTGGATTTCGGCACGTCCGGGTTGATGGTGGTGGCCCGCAACAAGGCCGCCAACGCCGCGCTCTGCCGGCAGTTCAGCGAGCGCACCGTCAGCAAAGTGTACAGCGCGCTGCTTTGCGGCCATCTGGCGGATAACGAAGGAGTCATAGACGCGGCGATCGCCAAAGATCCGGCGCTGTTCCCGCTGATGTCGATTTGCGCCCTTCACGGCAAGCCCGCCCGCTCCCGCTATCGGGTCGTCGAGCGTTTTTATCGTGAAACGGAAGGCGGGATCTCGCTGCCGCTGACGCGGGTGCAGCTCACCCCGGAGACCGGGCGCACCCACCAGCTGCGTATTCACAGCCGGCAGTTGGGCCACCCTATTTTAGGCTGCGATCTTTACGGCGGGCGCCTGCTGCCGGGTACCGAGCAGACGCCGCGGCTGATGCTGCACGCCAGCGAGCTGGACTTTATGCACCCCATCAGCGGAGAGCGGATCGCCGCTCGTCACGCCGCGCCGTTCTGAACGCGGATTACCACATCAAATCGTCGGGCACTTTAAAGTCGGCGTACGGATCGTCTTCATCCTGTTCTTCCTGACTCAGCGCGCTGTGCAGCACAATGCTCGCCGCATCGCGCTGCGCGATTTTATCGGCGACGCTCGCGGGGATAATCGCGTATTCACACTCTTCCCGGTTCTCGACCACCAAGCGGGCAATGGCGAGGCGGCCATTGATCAGCTGAGTCTGCGTCGCCTTATCCACCAGGATTTTCTTGATCAGGTTGCCGTCGGTGAAGTTGAAACCGATATCACCTTTCGCCAGAACGATGCGGTTCATCTCGATCAGTTGCTTCACCTGCGCCTTGTATTCTTTGGACAGCGCGGCTTGCTTTTGCTGCTCGTTCAACTGCTTATCGCGCTCAAGCTGCGCCTTTTTATTCTCTTCCACCGCCTCTCTGGCCTCACGGGCCTGAACGCGTGATTTTTTAGCCGTTCTTTGGACTTTGGCCATTTTCTTGCTGGTTACCAAGCCCGCTTTGAGCATCTGCTCTTGTAAGGTGAGTTTTGTCATGTTCGTGTCTGAAGCCGTGGGATCATGGGGGGATTATACCCGTAATTTTTCAGGCTGCACCAGGTTGCCGGCCCGGTACGTTGGCGGTTTGCGCTGCAGGGCAACGGCGATAAACCGACCCGAACGCCAGATCATGAATAGCGCTCATGTGGTAATGAAATTAAGTCTCTTTCACTCCCTGCGGGACTCTGGCAAAAATAGACCTCATTAACGACAGACAATATGAAATCGGCTGAATGAAAAAAAGAGAAAAACAACCCATTGAAAAAAATGGATAAATCCAGCCGTCATACCATATAACAGGATGCTATAAGACGATGAATAGAGACTTTACCTTTACGATTAAGAGCAGTTCTTTCGATGAAGATTATAACCCTTCTGAAAGTACGCGTATCACCACCAACTTCGCCAATTTGGCCAGAGGGGAAAACCGCCGGGAGAACCTGCGCAATACGCTGGTGATGATTAACAACCGCTTCAATACGTTGGCGCATTGGGATAACCCCAAGGCCGACCGCTATTCGGTCGAACTTGAAATCATTTCGGTTGAGATGCGCGTTGAAGATCAGGGTGCCAGCTTCCCGGTGATCGAAATCCTGAAAACCAACATCATTGATAAAAAAACGCAAAAGCGTATCGAGGGCATCGTTGGGAACAATTTCTCCTCTTACGTGCGCGACTACGACTTTAGCGTCTTGCTGCCGGCGCACAATAAAAACACGGCGGAATTTACCATTCCGGATGATTTCGGCGATTTGCACGGCAATATCTTTAAGCACTTCGTCAATTCAAACGAATACCATGAAAATTTCAGCAAACCGCCGGTGATCTGCCTCAGCGTGTCCAGCAAAGACACCTACCATCGGACGGGCAATCAACACCCGGTGTTGGGCGACGAGTATCGGCAAGACGGCGCTTCGCTGACCGACCGGTATTTTAAAAAAATGGGCCTGCAGGTGCGCTACTTCATGCCGAAAAATAGCGTCGCGCCCCTGGCGTTTTATTTCCCCGGGGATTTGCTGAGCGATTACACCGATCTGGAACTGATCGGCACCATCAGCACGATGGAGACCTTCCAGAAAATTTATCGGCCTGAAATTTACAATGCCAACTCGGCGGCGGGGCAATGCTATCAGCCAAGCCTGAATAACCAGGATCATTCATTAACCAAGATTGTTTACGATCGCGAAGAGCGTAGCCAGTTAGCGATTGAGCAGGGGAAATTTACGGAAGAGCAATTTATCAAACCCTACAAACCTCTTCTTGAGCAATGGTCTGCTCACTACGCGCTTTGATTCACTCAAATACAGGTCATCTATTATGAAAATATTGCTCCCTACGTCGACCGCCGGCAGCTTGCCCAAACCTGTCTGGCTGGCCCAACCGGAAACCCTGTGGTCGCCTTGGAAATTGCAGAATGAAGAATTAATCGAAGGGAAACAGGACGCCTTGCGTTTGTCGCTGGCAGAGCAACAACAGGCTGGCATTGATATCGTCAGCGATGGCGAGCAAACGCGCCAGCACTTCGTCACGACGTTTATCGAACACCTCAGCGGCGTCGATTTCGAGAAACGCGAAGTGGTTAAAATCCGCAATCGCTACGAGGCGAGCGTGCCAACCGTTGTGGGGGCGGTCTCGCGCCAAAAACCCGTTTTCGTTGAAGACGCCAAATTTTTACGCCAGCTGACCAAGCAGCCGATTAAATGGGCCCTGCCGGGGCCGATGACCATGATCGACACGCTTTATGACAACCACTATAAAAGCCGCGAGAAATTGGCCTGGGAGTTCGCCAAGATCCTCAATCAGGAAGCTAAAGAGCTCGAGGCCGCCGGCGTCGACATTATTCAGTTTGATGAGCCCGCATTTAACGTGTTCTTTGACGAGGTAAATGACTGGGGCATTGCCGCCCTGGAAAGAGCCATTGAAGGGCTTAAGTGTGAAACCGCCGTACATATCTGCTATGGATATGGGATTAAAGCCAATACCGACTGGAAAAAGACGCTGGGCTCGGAATGGCGGCAATATGAAGAGGCGTTTCCGAAACTGCAAACGTCCAACATCGATATCATCTCCCTGGAGTGCCATAACTCGCACGTGCCGATGGATCTGCTTGAACTGATCCGCGGCAAAAAGGTGATGGTCGGCGCCATCGACGTAGCGAATCATGCCGTTGAGACGCCGGAAGAAGTGGCCGCTACGCTGCGCAAAGCGCTGCAGTTTGTCGATGCCGACAAGCTCTATCCGTCGACCAACTGCGGCATGGCCCCCCTGCCCCGTCAGGTCGCCCGCGGCAAGCTGAATGCGTTAAGCGCAGGTGCCGAGATCGTGCGCCGAGAGCTGTTAGCCAAATAACCTTGCCAGCGCCCGCCACAGGCACCTCCTGTGGCGGGCGATTATCATCAATTCCCCCTCCCCGCAACGTCCCCGCTCTGGTGTATACTCGGATTTCTACGCGATGCCAGCCACAGCGGTTTTGGTTCAGGCCTGGCCTGAACAGCCCTCAGCCAGCCCACACCAGCCGAATAACAGTGGAATAACCATGAGCCCAAATACCGCTCGCATCAGCGAAATCATCGATCGCGCCAGGATCTCCCCCTACCAAATCCTGATCCTCACCCTGTGTTTCCTCATTGCCCTGCTGGACGGTTTCGATACCGCCATCATCGGCTATATCGCCCCGGCGCTGCGCGAAGAGTGGGATCTGCTGCCCGCTCAGCTCTCTCCCGCCTTCGGTGCGGGGCTGTTCGGCCTGCTGATCGGCAGCCTGCTGTTCGGGCCGATCGCCGACGCCTTCGGCCGCAAACGCGTGCTGCTCGTCGCGGTGCTGGTGTTTGGCGGCTGCACCCTGGCTTCGGCCTATACGCATTCGATCGAATCCCTGACCCTGCTGCGCTTCATCACCGGCATTGGCCTCGGGGGCGCAATACCAACTTGCATCACCCTCAGCTCGGAGTACTCACCGGCGCGCCGCCGCATGCTGATGGTCACCTTGAGCTGGAGCGGCTTTACCGCTGGGTTAGCCCTGGGCGGCCTGCTGGCCGGGCAGATCATCCCGGCGTTCGGCTGGCGCGGCCTGCTGCTGGTCGGTGGCATCGCGCCGTTGGCGCTGCTGCCGCTGTTGGCCTGGCAGATGCCCGAATCAGTACGCTTTATGGCCGCCAGCGCCAAACATGCCGATCGGCTGCGCCGGGTGGTCGAGCGTATCACCGGCCAGCGTTGGGCCGGTGTGACGATTGTCGATGACGAGCGTCCGGCGCAGATCAAATCACCGATCTCGCACCTGTTTATCGAAGGGCGCGCCGTGCGCACCCTGCTGCTGTGGGCGGCATTCTTCTGTTCGCTGTTCGTGTTTTACCTGCTCACCAGTTGGCTGCCGACGATCCTCAAAGACGCCGGTTTCGATATCGCCCACGCCTCGCGCATCGGCGCGATGGTGCCGCTCGGCGGCACCCTGGGCGCCATTCTGATGGCGCTGCTGATGGATCGGGTCGGGCCCTACCGCGTGCTGGCCGTCTCCTACCTGGGTGCCGCGCTGGTGATTGGCGCCACCGGGTATCTGATGGGCGACGTCTACACGCTGGCCGCCGTCGTGTTCCTTATCGGCTTCGGCGTGGCCGGCGCGCAGAACGGCCTGAACCTGGTTTCCGCCACCCTTTACCCGACCGCAGCCCGCGTGACCGGCGTCAGTTGGGCCATGGCCAATGGCCGCTTTGGCTCGATCGTCGGCTCAATGCTCGGCGCCTGGATGATGACCGCCGCCGGCTCGACGGAGGTGTTCTTCCTCTGGTTGGCGCTGCCGGCGCTGTTGGGCGCCGCCGCCATCTTCCTGCTTTATCGCCTCAGCCTGCGCCGCCGCGTGCCGCTCACGGAGCCGGCAGCGGACATCTGACCGCCCTAAAAGAAAAGGCCGAGACGCCATCGGTAGCGTCTCGGCCTGCAGTAAAAAAAGGGGGCCAAGGCCCCCTTCTGTGTTATTCCGCCTTGGCGGAAGCGTCTTCAGTGCGATACAGGTGCACGTCCATTTGCGGGAACGGAATGCCGATGTTGTTGGCATCCAGCGCGCGCTTGAAGTTTTCCATCAGATCGAAGTACACGTTCCAGTATTCCGCATTGGTGGTCCAGGAACGGGTCACAAAGTTCAGGGAAGATGGCGCCATCTCGTTCAGTCGCACGGTCACGCCTTTAGCGTGCATGATGCGCTTGTCGGCGGCGATCACATCGCCCAGCACCTTCTTCACCACGTCGATATCGGCGTTGTAGGCCACGCCTACCACGATATCCACACGGCGGTTCGGCTCGCGGGAGTAGTTGATGATGTTGCCGGCGATGATTTTACCGTTCGGCACCACGATGGTTTTGTTGTCTGCGGTGCGCAGGGTGGTGGAGAAAATCTGCACCTGATCGACGGTACCGGCCACGCCGCCCAGATCGACATATTCACCCACGCGCAGCGGGCGGAAGATCACCAGCAGCACGCCGGCGGCGAAGTTAGACAGCGAGCCTTGCAGCGCCAGACCGACGGCCAAACCGGCGGCACCCAGCACGGCGATCACCGAGGTGGTCTGCACGCCGACGCGCCCCAGCACCGCGATGAAGGTGAACGCCAGCACGCCGTAACGTACGATCGCCGACAGGAAGTCTGCCACCGTGGCGTCGATGCCGCGCAGTTTCATCACGCGGTTCAGCGCATTGCCGACCACGCGGGCCACGATCGAACCGATGATCAGGATAACGATGGCGGCGACGATATTCACCGCGTACTGGATCAACAGATCCTGGTTCTTCACCAACCAGTTGCCGGCACCGTTGATGCCGTCTACTACATTCAAATCTTTCATTCGTGTCGTCCTAACTCAGTCCCTAACGGGAGAAACTCGCAAAAATACACTGGCCTCGGCAGCCAGTAGGAAACCACCGCCTAAGGGTAACCAACATTAAAGGCTCATGCCAACCGTCAGCGTTAAAAATAGCCGAAACCGCCCGCCGCGTCTTCTATGCTGAAAACAGCGCGTTGGCTATTTCACGACAAGGGATCCGTTCTTCATGCACATTCGCTCTTCGCTCAAACACTATTGGCAAGTGCGGCCCAGGCTGCTGTTTTCCGTCGGCGCCGGGCTGCTGTGCTTTCTGCTGCTGCCCGCCCAGCTCTCGTTGCTGCAGCGCCTAATGATCGGCTGGAATACGCTGGCCTGGCTCTATCTGCTGTTTCTCTGGCGGCTGATGCTGGTCAGCACACCGCAGCACATTCGCCAGATCGCTCGGCGACAGGATGAAAGCGCCAGCACGGTGTTGGCGCTGGTCAGTTTCGGTTGTCTGGTGAGCATTCTGGCGATCCTGTTCGAATTGAGCAGCGCCAAACAGGCCAGCGACTCGCTGAAAACGCTACATCTGGCGTTAACCGGCGCAACGCTGGCAGTCTCCTGGCTGCTGCTGCCGACCGCCTTCACCATGCACTATGCCCATCAGTTTTACCGTCAGGGCGCACAGCAGGATCCTTTGCCGCTGCTGTTTCCCGGCAATCTCACCGAGCCGACCTATCTGGACTTCGCCTACTTCTCCTTCACCATCGCGGTCGCGTCGCAAACGGCCGACGTGGCGGTCGGCGCCGCGGAGGTGCGTAAAATCGCGCTCGTGCAGTCGGTTATTTCGTTCGTGTTCAACATGCTGATCCTGGGCCTGTCGATCAACGTCGGTGCCGGCCTGCTGGGCTGAAAACGAAAAAGGCTCCCCGCAGGGAGCCTTATGCACGTGCAACAGGTGCCGAAGATTACAGAACGTCTACCGCGTTCAGATCTTTGAAAGCCTGCTCCAGACGCGTCACCATGCTGGTCTGCGCTGCGCGCAGCCATACGCGTGGATCGTAGTATTTCTTGTTCGGCTGATCGGCGCCTTTCGGGTTGCCCAGCTGGCCCTGCAGGTAAGCTTCGTTCGCTTTGTAGTACTGCAGGATGCCATCCCAGGTCGCCCATTGGGTGTCGGTGTCGATGTTCATTTTGATCACGCCGTAACCCACAGACTCTTTGATCTCTGCGTCGGTAGAACCGGAACCGCCGTGGAACACGAAGTTCAGGCTGTTGTGCGGCAGGTTGAATTTCTTGGACACGTAATCCTGAGAATCGCGCAGGATGGTCGGAGTCAGCTTAACGTTGCCTGGCTTGTACACGCCATGCACGTTACCGAAGGAGGCTGCGATGGTGAAGCGCGGGCTGATGGCGTTCAGTTTTTCGTACGCGTAAGCCACGTCTTCCGGCTGGGTGTACAGTGCGGAAGCGTCCATATGGCTGTTGTCCACGCCATCTTCTTCACCGCCGGTGCAGCCCAGTTCGATTTCCAACGTCATGCCGATTTTGGCCATGCGCTTCAGGTAGGCGCTGCAGATCTCGATGTTTTCTTCCAGAGATTCTTCAGACAGATCGATCATGTGGGAAGAGAACAGCGGTTTGCCGGTAGCGGCGAAGTGCTTCTCGCCGGCGTCCAGCAGGCCGTCCAGCCATGGCAGCAGTTTCTTCGCGCAGTGGTCGGTGTGCAGGATCACCGGCACGCCGTAGTGTTCAGCCATCTGGTGAACGTGATGTGCGCCAGAGATAGCGCCCAGAATCGCTGCACCCTGAGGCACATCGGTCTTCACGCCTTTGCCGGCGATGAACGCGGCGCCGCCGTTGGAGAACTGAACGATAACCGGCGCGCGCACTTTAGCCGCGGCTTCCAGCACTGCGTTGATGGAGTCGGTACCCACGCAGTTTACCGCTGGCAGCGCAAAGTTGTTCTCTTTAGCAACTGCGAAGACTTTCTGAACGTCATCACCCGTGATGACACCCGGTTTTACGAAATCAAAAATTTTAGACATGTTACTTTGTCCTGTTTCGTCGGCCGTAGATGGATGTAAATCGATGTTTTCACGCCGCGCAGCGTGAGCCGCGCGGTATAAAACAAACGGGCGGCTTTCGCCTCCCGTTGTCTGAATTACTGCTTAGCGCGCTCTTCCAGCATCACGACTGCAGGCAGCGGTTTCCCTTCAACGAATTCCAGGAATGCGCCACCGCCGGTGGAGATGTAGGAAATTTTGTCAGCGATACCGAACAGATCGATGGCTGCCAGAGTGTCGCCGCCGCCAGCGATAGAGAAAGCGTCGCTATCGGCGATCGCGCGGGCGACAATTTCGGTGCCCTTACGGAAGTTAGGGAACTCGAATACGCCAACCGGGCCATTCCACAGAATGGTCTTGCCGTTCTTCAGGATAACGGCCAGACGCTCGGCAGAGACGTCGCCCATATCCAGAATTTGCTCGTTGTCCTGGATCTCGTTGGCCTGCTTCACGGTCGCGGTCGCGGTTTCAGAGAACTCGGTCGCCACGCGCACGTCGGTCGGAACCGGGATGTCGCAGGTTTCCAGCAGTTTCTGCGCGTTCGGGATCAGATCCGGTTCGTACAGGGACTGGCCCACGTTGTTGCCCTGCGCCGCCACGAAGGTGTTGGCGATGCCGCCGCCGACGATCAGCTGATCGGCGATTTTGGACAGGGAATCCAGCACGGTCAGTTTGGTGGAGACTTTAGAGCCGCCCACGATGGCGACCATCGGACGGGCCGGGTTGCCCAGGGCCTTGCCCAGCGCTTCCAGCTCGGCGGACAGCAGCGGGCCGGCACAGGCGACAGGCGCGAACTTGCCCACGCCGTGGGTGGAAGCCTGCGCGCGGTGCGCGGTGCCGAACGCGTCCATCACGTACACGTCGCACAGCGCCGCGTATTTCTTGGACAGGGTTTCGTCGTCTTTCTTCTCGCCCTTGTTGAAGCGGACGTTTTCCAGCACCACCAGTTCGCCTTCGGCGACGTCGACGCCATCCAGATAATCCTTCGCCAGACGCACTGGGGATTTCAGATGATCTTTCAGGTAGTTGACCACAGGCAGCAGGGAGAATTCTTCGTTGTACTCGCCTTCGGTAGGACGACCCAGGTGGGAGGTTACCATCACGCGGGCGCCTTGCTTCAGCGCAGCTTCGATAGTCGGCAGGGAAGCGCGGATACGCGCGTCGGAAGTCACTTTACCGTCTTTTACCGGCACGTTCAGATCGGAGCGGATCAGTACGCGTTTACCCGCCAGATCCAGATCGGTCATCTTAATTACAGACATGGTGAACCCTCTTTATTGAATCTCTATAAAATTGCCTGAGCAGCGCGCCAATCACGCCGGCGCCGCCGTACTAGAAACCGCTGGCGGCCATTGCCCGTGTTGTATCCAACATCCGATTGGCAAAGCCCCATTCATTGTCGCACCAGACCAAGGTCTTTATCAGGTGCTGCCCGCTGACCCGGGTCTGCGTACCGTCGACGATAGCGCTGTGCGGGTCATGGTTAAAATCAATCGAGACCAATGGTAATTCCGTGTAGTCAACTATACCACGAAATGATTCCCGTGCGGCCTTTTGCAACAGCTGGTTGACCTCCGCCACCTTCACCGCGGCGCTCACGCTGACGCTAAGATCGATAGCCGTCACGTTGATGGTCGGCACGCGCACCGAGATAGCCTCGAAGCGATCGCAAAACTGCGGGAAGATGCGGGTGATGCCCGCGGCCAGCTTGGTATCGACCGGAATGATCGACTGGCTCGCCGCGCGGGTGCGCCGCAAATCCGCGTGATACGCGTCGATCACCGGCTGATCGTTCATCGCCGAGTGAATGGTGGTCACGGTGCCGGACTCGATGCTGTAGGCGTCGTCCAGCAGCTTGATCACCGGAATAATGCAGTTGGTGGTGCACGAGGCGTTGGACACGATGCGGTGTTCCGCCAGCAGCGTCTGATGGTTGACGCCAAACACGATGGTGGCGTCCAGATCGTTGCCGCCCGGATGGGCGAACAGCACTTTCTTCGCCCCCGCCGCCAGATGGGCTTCGCCATCCGCCCGGCTGCCGTACACGCCGCTGCAGTCCAGCACCACGTCGACGCCCAGCTCGCCCCAGGGCAACTGCTCCACCGCCGGCTGGTGCAACAGGCGAATCGCGTCGTCTCCGACGCTCAGCGTGTCGCACTCTTGCCGCACATCCCACGCAAAGCGGCCGTGGCTGGAATCGTACTTCAGCAGATGGGCCATGCCTTCGGCGTTCGCCAGCTCGTTGATCGCCACGACGGAGATTTCCGCCCGTCGTCCCGATTCGTACAGTGCGCGCAATACGCTGCGGCCGATGCGGCCAAAGCCGTTTATCGCTATGCGGATGGTCATGCTGCTCCTGAAAAAGGGCCGTCCACGCCGGGTGACTCACCGGCGCCGCCCGGCGCTGACTGGTTGTCTCACTAACCCGCATAGAGTAGTGGATCGTACCGCCCGCTGTGAATCGCCGAGTTTGCATTATTCCCGCGCTTCAGCGGTTTTTCACCGCCGTCACATCGGCATTTCTGTTGAAGAGTGCTTCAACTGAAACGCTTCAGCTGAGCATAAACCAAAGTTTTGGCAAAAGGAACAGGTGCGACAGTTCCTCAGGTAACGGACGGGAGTTTTACGAGCATAAGATGATCTGGCGCACATTTTTGGCCTCAAGACCGCGACGAATTTTCGCTCGCCGGCCCCGTTTCGCCGTAGTGCTCACGAAAATAGTCGCGCAAAAATTCGACCGTCACCCGCACTTTCGCCGACGTTGCCAGCCGGGAAACGTACACCGCCCAGATGTTGGCCGGCTGATAATACTCCGGCAGGATGTGCACCAATCTGCCGCTGTCGATGTTCTCTTTTACGTCCCAGGCGGAACGCAGCGCAACGCCCTGCCCGTCCAGGCACCACTGGTGCACGATCTCGCCGTGGTTCGACGCCAGCGCCCCCGTCACCTTCACCGTCTCTTCGCCGCCCGGCCCCTGCAGCCGCCACAGCCCGAACGGGTGATCGCGTTCCTTGATCACCAAACAGGTGCGGCCCGCCAGCTCCGCCGGGTTTTTCGGCACGCCGTGGCGCTGCAGGTACGCCGGCGAAGCGCACAAGATGCGCTGATTGTCCGCCAGCTTGCGCGCAATCAAATTGGGGGCGATATCGTCGCCGATGCGGATATCCAGATCGAACCCTTCGCTGACCAGATCCACCAGCCTATCGGACACGTCGAGCCGCAGCTCCAGCTGCGGGTACTGCCGCGCCAGCGCCGACAGCGCCGGCGCCACGAAACGCCGGCCGAAGCCGAAGCTGCTGACCACGCGCAGCATGCCCTGCGGCGCCTGACGCACCTCGGACAGCTCGTCCATCATCTGATCGACGTCGTTGAGAATGCGCTGCGCCCATTCGTAGATGCGTTCGCCGTCTTCGGTGATCGCCACTCGCCGCGTGGTGCGGTGCAGCAACGACACGTCCAGCGCTTTTTCCAGCAACGCAATGCGTTTGCTGATAAAGGCCGGCGACACGCCCAGCTCTTCGGCGGCGGCGGCAAACCCGGCGCGGCGCGCCACCAGCACGAACACCCGCAGGTCACTCAGGATCGGCATATTGTTCATGATTCGTGTTTTATGTTTCACCGTTTTCAGGGTTGATTAACAGTTAGTCAATTATAGGATAAGAGTGTTGTCAATCTCCCCTACCTACAAATGAGACCTCTGTATGAGCAAAACCTATAAAATTGCCGCCATCCCCGGGGACGGTATCGGGCGGGAAGTGTTGCCGGAAGGCATACGAGTGTTGCAAGCGGCGGCGGCGCGCTGGGATCTGTCGCTGGAATTCGACACTTTCGAGTGGGCCAGCTGCGACTACTACCAGCACCACGGCCAGATGATGCCGGACGATTGGTTTGAGCAGCTCAAGGGCTTCGATGCCATCTACTTCGGCGCCGTCGGCTGGCCGGATACGGTGCCCGATCACATTTCGCTGTGGGGGTCGCTGTTGAAATTCCGCCGCGACTTCGAGCAGTACGTCAACCTGCGCCCAGTACGGCTGTTTCCCGGCGTGCCCTGCCCGCTCGCGAACAAACAGCCGGGCGATATCGATTTCTACGTGGTGCGCGAAAATACCGAAGGGGAATACTCCTCGCTCGGCGGACGGATGTTCGAAGGCACTGAACGCGAGATGGTGATCCAGGAATCGGTCTTCACCCGTCAGGGCGTGGACCGCATCCTCAAGTACGCCTTTGAGCTGGCGCAACAGCGCCCGCGCAAGCGCCTGACCGCAGCCACCAAGTCCAACGGCATGGCCATCAGCATGCCGTACTGGGATGAGCGCGTGGCGGAGATGGCGCGCCGGTATCCGGACATCGCCTGGGACAAGCAGCACATAGATATTCTATGCGCGCGCTTCGTGCTGACCCCCGAACGCTTCGACGTGGTGGTGGCCTCCAACCTGTTCGGCGATATTTTGTCTGATCTCGGCCCGGCCTGCACCGGCACTATCGGCATTGCGCCGTCGGCCAACCTGAACCCGGAGCGCAACTTCCCGTCGCTGTTCGAGCCGGTGCACGGCTCGGCGCCGGACATTTTCGGCAAAAACATCGCCAACCCGATCGCCATGATCTGGAGCGGCGCGATGATGCTGGACTTCCTCGGCGACGGCGATGCCCGTTACCGCCAGGCACACGACGGCATCCTGCAGGCGATCGAGCGCATCATCGCCGACGGGCCGCGCACGCCGGATATGCGCGGCGATGCCTCCACTCAGCAAGTCGGCCAGGCGATCGCCGCCCTGCTGCAACGCTAAACACCGCTGATTTTCCTGCGCAGGGCGCGTTTTCGCGCCCTGCTTTGCCATGTCCGCTTTTCCGCTTCGATCGCCGCCGCAAATCCGTTGAAAACCACCGCAGAAAGCACGCCAATACCCCGGCCAAGATCACAACAAATTGTTTACATACTGTGTTTTATCCTTTTACAGATGCCCCAATTGTGGCCCTCCCGTAATTTGTGCACACTCAAAAATGTTAATGAAGAGTAAACATTTCCGGTGGCGTTCTGCCGGGGCGGTTGCTCCTCGCGGTGTAACAAAACAAAGGGTTCAAACCAATAAGGCCCGGGCGCACCCTACGCTTCGCGCACCGGCCCACCACCGATAACAGGAGTTCACTCCCATGCAGAGCACCCCTAAAAAGGATGTCACGCTCATCGCCATCAGCCTGTGCAGTATTGCGCTGATCGCCATTTGCCTGATGCTCTTTCCAGCTCAATCCGCGCTTATCGCCAACACCATTTTCAACGGCGTCACCCGGCTGTTCGGCTCAACCATTCAAATCCTGGTGCTGATCGCCCTGCTGGTGGTGCTGTATCTGGCGTTGAGCAAATACGGCAACATCCGCCTCGGCGAAGGCAAACCGCAGTACTCCACGTTAGCCTGGCTGTTCATGTTCATCTGCGCTGGCCTGGGCTCGTCCACCCTGTACTGGGGGGTGATGGAATGGGCGTATTATTACCAGACGCCGGGGCTGAACATCGCGCCGCGCACCCCGAAGGCGCTGGAATACAGCATCAGCTACTCCTTCTTCCACTGGGGCCTGAGCGCCTGGGCGACCTATGCCCTCGCCTCGCTGATCATGGCCTACCACTTCCACGTGCGTAAGAACAAAGGGCTCAGCCTATCGGGGATCATTTCCGCCATCACCGGTGTGCGCGCCAACGGCCCGATCGGGCGGTTGGTGGATCTGATCTTCCTGGTCGCCACCGTCGGCGCCCTCACCATTTCACTGGTGCTGACGGCCTCTACCTTTACCCGTGGGCTGACGGCACTGACCGGCATCCCGGACAATTTCGTGGTGCAGGCGACGGTGATCCTGCTGGCCGCGGTGATCTTCTGTCTCAGCTCTTACATCGGCATCGACGGCGGCATGCAGCGCCTGAGCAAAATGGTCGGCTGGGGTGCCTTCGCCTTCGCCGGGCTGGTGCTGCTGGTCGGCCCGACCGAGTTCACCATCAACAACACCATCAACGCCATCGGCCTGACGGCGCAAAACTTCCTGCAGATGAGCCTGTTCACCGATCCGATGGGCGACGGCAGCTTCAGCCGCAGCTGGACGGTGTTCTACTGGCTGTGGTGGATCTCCTATACCCCGGGCGTGGCGATGTTCGTCACCCGCGTCTCGCGCGGCCGCAAGATTAAAGAGGTGATCTGGGCCTTGTTGCTCGGCAGCACCCTCGGTTGCTGGTTCTTCTTCGGCTCGCTGGAAAGCTACGCCATGCACCAGTTCATCAGCGGGCAGCTCAACGTGCCGGAGATCCTCAGCACCCAGGGTGGCGAAACCGCCGTGCAGATGCTGCTGACGGCGCTGCCGCTCGGCAAGCTGTTCCTGGCCGCCTATCTGTTCATCATGATCATTTTCCTGGCCTCGCACATGGACGCGGTGGCCTACACCATGGCCGCCACCAGCACCCGCAACCTGCAGGAGGGGCAAGATCCCAGTCCGATGCTGCGCCTGTTCTGGTGCGTGGTGATCACCCTGATCCCGCTGTCGATCCTGTTTACCGGCGCCTCGCTGGACACCATGAAAACCACGGTGATCCTGACCGCGCTGCCGTTCCTGCTGGTGCTGCTGGTGAAAACCTACGGCTTTGCCCGCTGGCTAAAGCAGGACTACGCGGCCATCCCGGCGCACCTGACCGAAAGCAGCCCGCCGGCGCTGCCCGAAGCACCGGCGGCCGCCGAACTCCCCGCTCCATCGTCGTATCAACCGCGCCCTATGGCGAAATGACAATAAGAAAAGAGGAAGGTTAACTTATGAGCACTCTGATCCCTGAATTTACCTTACCGAAAGATTTCTGCGCCGACGCCCGCGAGGCTTACACCATTCCAGCCCGGTTCTATACCCACCAGGCGGCGTTCGAGCACGAAAAAGAGCAGGTGTTCGCCACCAGCTGGATTTGTGTGGCGCACCGCAGCGAGCTTGCCCAACCGAACGACTACATCACCCGCGAGATCATCGGTGAAAACATTCTGGTGGTGCGCGGCCGCGACAACGTGCTGCGCGCCTTTTACAACGTCTGCCCGCACCGCGGCCACCAACTGCTGGCGGGCGACGGCCGGGCGAAGAACGTCATCACTTGCCCTTATCACGCCTGGGCGTTCAAGCTGGACGGCGAGCTGGCGCACGCGCGCAACTGCGAAAACGTGCAGAACTTTGATAAGGAAAACTCGCACCTGATGCCGGTGCGGGTCGAAGAGTACGCCGGGTTTATTTACGTCAATCTGGACTCGCAGGCCGGCACGGTGGAAGACCAGTTGCCGGGCCTCGGCGCCAAAGTGCGCGAGGCCTGCCCGCAGGTCGACGATCTCAAGCTGGCGGCACGCTTCGTCACCCGCACTCCGGCCAACTGGAAGAACATCGTCGACAACTACCTCGAGTGCTACCACTGCGGCCCGGCACACCCCGGCTTCGCCGACTCGGTGCAGGTCGATCGCTACTGGCACACCCTGCACGGCAACTGGACGCTGCAGTTCGGCTACGCCCGCCCTTCCGAGCAGTCGTTCAAGTTTGAAGAGGGCAAAGAATCCAGCTTCCACGGCATCTGGCTGTGGCCGTGCACCATGTTCAACATGCCGCCGCTGGAAGGCATGATGACGGTGATCTATGAGTTCCCGGTCGATGCGGAAACCACCCTGCAGCACTACGACATCTACTTCACCAACACCGATTTGAGCGACGAACAGCTCAAACTGATCGACTGGTACCGCGACGTGTTCCGCCCGGAAGATTTGCGGCTGGTGGAAAGCGTGCAAAAAGGCCTGAAGTCGCGCGGCTATCGCGGCCAGGGGCGCATCATGGCCGACGGCGCCGGCAGCGGCGTCAGCGAACACGGCATCGCCCACTTCCACAACCTGCTGGCGCAGGTTTATCAACCTTGATGCGACGGGGCCCGCGGGCCCCTTTCCCCTGACTTGTGAGGTTCTTGTGAAAATTTCCGATCGGGCGCTATTCCGCCAACAGGCATATATCAACGGCCAATGGCGCGACGCCGACAACCAGGAAACCCTGCCGGTGAGCGATCCCGCCACCGGCCGGCCAATCGGCAGAGTGCCCAACATGGCGACGGCCGAAACCGAACAGGCGATCGACGCCGCCCAGCAGGCGCTGGAAGGCTGGCGCGCGCTGCCGGCGCAACAGCGCGCGCAGCTGTTGCGCCGCTGGTTCGAACTGATGCTGGAGCACCAGCAGGATCTGGCCAACCTGATGACGCTGGAGCAAGGCAAACCGCTGGCGGAATCGCTGGGTGAGATCCGCTACGCCGCCTCCTTTATCGAATGGTTCGCCGAACAGGCCAAGCGCGCCAACGGCGACATCATTCCGTCGCCGAGCAGCGATAAACGCCTGATGGTGCTGAAACAGGGCATCGGCGTGTGCGCGGCGATCACGCCCTGGAACTTTCCGGCGGCGATGATCACCCGCAAGGCCGCGCCGGCGCTGGCGGCCGGCTGTACGCTGGTGGTCAAACCCGCCAACGAAACCCCTTATTCGGCGCTGGCGATGGCCGAGCTGGCCGAACGCGCCGGCATTCCCGCCGGGGTATTCAACGTGGTGACCGGCAATTCACAGGCGATCGGCGCCGAGCTGACTCGCCACCCGCAGGTGCGCAAACTCAGCTTTACCGGCTCCACGCCGGTGGGCAGGCTGCTGATGCGCCAGAGCGCGGACACCATCAAGAAAGTGTCGCTGGAGCTGGGCGGCAACGCGCCGTTCATCGTGTTTGACGATGCGGACATCGATGCCGCGGTGGAAGGCGCGCTGATCGCCAAATACCGCAACGCCGGGCAGACCTGCGTCTGCGTCAACCGGTTCTACGTGCAGCGCGGCGTTTACCCGCAGTTCGCCAAGAAGTTTGTCGCCCGCGTGGCGGCGCTGCAGGTCGGCAACGGCTTCGAAGCCGGCGTGCAGATCGGCCCGCTGATCAACCGCAAGGCACGCGACAAGGTGCTGGAGCTGCTCGATGACGCGCTGAGCAAAGGCGCTCAGGTGCTGACCGGTGCCACGCCGCACGCGCTGGGCGGCAATTTCTTCACGCCGACGGTGCTGGGCGACGTGCAGCCCGGCTCGCTGCTGCTGGAAGAAGAGATCTTCGGCCCGGTCGCGCCGCTGGTAGTGTTCGATGACGAAGCCGAGGCGATCCGTCAGGCCAACGACACCATCTACGGCTTGGCCGCTTACTTCTACACCCGCGATGCGGCGCGCATCTGGCGCGTTTCGGAACAGCTGGAGTACGGCATGGTCGGCATCAATACCGGGCTTATCTCCAACGAGGTGGCGCCGTTCGGCGGGGTGAAACAGTCGGGGCTGGGGCGTGAAGGCTCCGAATACGGCATCGAAGACTATCTGGAGCTCAAATACCTGTGCCAGGCGGTATAACTTTTTCATGCGCGGGGACGCCCGCGCTTTGGAGCCAATGAATGACCAGCTATCAGATGCTTGATGTTCGCGTCGTCGACATCGAAACCGTCACCGCACAGGTCAAGCGCTTTACCCTGGCGGATCCGCAAGGCCGCCCGCTGCCCGCCTTCAGCGGCGGCAGCCACATCATCGTGCAAATGCAGGACGGCGAGCAGCGCTACAGCAACGCCTATTCGCTGCTGAGCTCACCGTTCGAGCTCGACCGTTACCAGATCGCCGTGCGCCGTGAGTCCCCTTCCAAAGGCGGTTCCGACTTCATGCATGACCGGCTGGCGGTCGGCGATACGCTGACCATCAGCACCCCGAATAACCTGTTCGCGCTGGCGCCGGA
This sequence comes from Serratia bockelmannii, assembly GCF_051803255.1. Taxonomy (NCBI): domain Bacteria; kingdom Pseudomonadati; phylum Pseudomonadota; class Gammaproteobacteria; order Enterobacterales; family Yersiniaceae; genus Serratia; species Serratia bockelmannii. The sequence goes on from NZ_CP196512.1 coordinate 4,317,313, forward strand.
GGCGCAACATCACGTGCTGATCGCCGGCGGCATCGGCATCACGCCGTTTATGGCCCATCTGCATGAGCTGCAACGCAGCGGCCAACGCTACCATCTGCACTACTGCTTCCACAGCGAGGAACACAACGCCTTCCAGCAGCAGCTGATGCAAGCGCCGTTCGCAGACAACGTCAGTTGCCATGTCTCCAGCCTTGGCGGCCGGTTGGATCTGGCGCGCACGCTGGCCGATGTGGAACCCGGCGCCCATATCTACGTCTGCGGCCCGGCGGCGCTAAATGAAGCGGTCTACCGGATCGCCGCCGAACGGGGTATCGATGCCGGTCGCTTGCACAGCGAAGCCTTCGCCGCCGAAGACACAGCGGGCGGCGCCTTTACGCTGGTGCTGGCTCGATCGGGCATTGAGCTTGAAGTGGCGCAAGACATGACCATCCTGCAGGCGCTGGAAAACAGCAAGGCGGCCAGGGTCGAGTGCCTGTGCCGCGAAGGCATTTGCGGCACCTGCGAAACCCGCATCGTCGAAGGGGAAGCCGATCACCGCGATCAATATCTCAGTGAGGAAGAGCGCGCGGCGCAGCAGACCCTGTTGATCTGCTGCTCGCGCGCCAAAGGCAGCCGGCTGGTGCTGGATTTGTAAACGGAGCGCCCGCATCGGCGGGCGTCCTGGTTAGGCTTTCGGGAATATCCACAGATGCTCGGCCGGCAGGGAGAGCCGGCACAGCGCCCGATCGCGCGCCTCGTGGCCATAGGCACGCACCACGAAATCTTCGGCCACGGTGCGGAACAGGTATTCCCAGCGATCGCCGAGATACATGCTGGTCAGCAACGGCAGCTCAAGCTGGTTGCCCTGCGGATCTTCGCCCAACCGCACGCGCTCGACGCGGATCACCGCCGTGCCCTCCTGCCCGACCTGCACGCCTTCGCCCGCTTTGCCCCACAGCGCCCAATCCTTACCTTCGATGCGCGCCCGATCGCCTTCCAGCGCGACGACCTTGCCCGGCAACCGGTTGTTGCTGCCCATGAACTCGGCGGTGAACAGCGTGGTGGGCGAGCCGTACATCTCCTGCGGCGTGCCCTGCTGTTCGATTTTGCCGTTATTGAGCAGCAGGATGCGATCGGAAATGGCCATCGCCTCGTTCTGATCGTGAGTCACCATCAGTGCCGACAGACCGAGCTTGATGATCAACTCGCGCAGGAATACCCGCGCCTCTTCGCGCAGCTTGGCGTCGAGGTTGGACAGCGGCTCATCCAGCAGGATCACCGGCGGGTTGTAGACCAGCGCGCGCCCGATCGCCACGCGCTGCTGCTGGCCGCCGGAGAGCTGGTGCGGATGGCGTTTGGCCAAATGCCCCAGCCCGAGTTGATCCAGCACCGCCTGCACCCGCTGGGCGATTTCCGCCGAGGCGGTCTTACGCAGTTTCAGCGGGTAAGCGACGTTCTCAAACACCGTTTTATGCGGCCACAGGGCGTAGGACTGAAACACCAGCCCCAGATTGCGCTCTTCGGCGGGAATTTCACTGCGTGCGCTGCCGTTGTACACCGCGCTGTTGCCGATGACGATCCGCCCCTGGCTCGGTTTCTCCAGCCCGGCTACCGCCCGCAGCAGCGTGGTTTTGCCGCTGCCCGACGGGCCCAGCAGCGAGACCACTTCGCCCCGTTTCAGATCCATCGACACCCCTTTCAACACCGGGTTGTCGCCATAGGTCAAATGCAGATTCTCTACCGAAAGTTCAATCATGTAATTTCACTCCAAAGCGCAAGGCGATCCCCAGCCCCAACACCACCAGCAGGATATTGATGAACGACAGCGCGGCGACGATATCGATAGCGCCCGCGGCCCACAGGGAAACCAGCATCGAGCCGATGGTTTCCGTGCCCGGAGACAGCAGATACACCCCGGTGGAATATTCGCGTTCAAAGATCAGGAACATCAGCAACCAGGAGCCGATCAGGCCGTAGCGCGACAGCGGAATGGTGACGTGGCGGGTGATCTGGCCGCGGCTGGCGCCGGCGCTGCGCGCCGCCTCCTCCAGCTCCGGCCCCACCTGCAGCAGCGTGGAAGAGATCAGCCGCAGGCCGTAAGCCATCCACACCACGGTGTAGGCCAGCCACACGCTGAAGATGGTGCTGCGCAGCGAACGCAGCCAGACGATCACGTTCTCGCGCAGCCACTCGGCCATCGGCAGCACGGACAGCCAGCCTTCCTTAAGCGATTTGTCCAGCCACATCGGCAGGAACAGAAACACCCACAGGAACGCCAGGCCGGCCAGCAGCCCCGGCACCGCGCGCGGTACCAGCACGCTGTAGTCGAGGAAGCGCGTGGCGCCATCCGGCTTGCGGTGCATGGCAATGCCGATAAACAGATAGCACGCCACCGCCAGCGCCCCGCCGATCACCCCGATCGCCATCGAGTTGACGATGGCGCGCAGCAGGTTGGGTTGCGCCCAGATGGTGCGGAAGGTGTTGATCGACAGTTCGTCCCAGACAGACACGCCCACGCCCCAGTTGGAGATAAAGGCGCGCAGCACTACGCCGATCAGCGGCACGCCGATGGTCACGGTCAGCCAGAACATCACCACCGCGCCGGCCACCCAGCGCCATTTGCCCAGCGGCAGCGCGCGCGCCTGCGAGGCTTTGCCCTTGACGGTGACGAAACGGTTGGCGGTACGCATCAGCCTGCGCTGCAGCATCACCAATGGAATGGTGATGCAGATCAGCACCACCGCTACCGCCGCCATCAGGTGGTAAGAAGGCGTACCCAGCTTGTTGGTCAACTGATACAGGTAGGTCGCCAGCACCAGGTTGCCTTCCGGATCGCCCAGCACCAGCATCAGGCCGAACACCTCCAGCCCGAGGAAGAACAGCAGCACCCCGGCGTACAAGATAGACGGCCGCACCATCGGCAGACTGACGGCGGTCATCACCTGCAGCGGCGTAGCGCCGGCGGTGCGCGCCGCTTCTTCAACGTCGGAGCCCACGCTGCGCAGCGCCGAGGAGATGTACAGATACGCGTGGGGCACGTGCGTCAACCCGGCTATCACCACGATGCTGGCCATCGAATAGATGTTCCACGGCACGAAACCCAGCAGCGCCTCCGCCCACAGCGAGAAGAAGCCGACCGGCCCCGCCGCCACCACGTAACCGAAACCCAGCACCATCGGCGACACGAAGATCGGCACCAAAATCAGCGGTTCGATGATCCGCCGCCCCGGCAGATCGGTGCGCACCATCAGGAAGGCCAAAATGCCGCCGAGCGGGATGGCGATAATCACCAGGCCGAATGCCAGAATAAAGCCGCTTTTCAGCGCCTTGTAGAAATCCGGATCGGTAAAGATGAACTCGAAGGCCTCCAGGCTGAAGACCTTGGAGGGAGAGAAAAACGGTGCCGAGAGGAAGCTTTGAATGATGATAAACGACAGGGGGACATAGATAACCAGCGCGGTTATCAACACCACCAGGCCGCGCGGCAGGCTCTGCCACTTTCTGCGCCATGCTTGCATAAATGCTCCCTATGGTTGTAAACGACGACCAAAGGGCGCGCGCCCGTGCCCGTGCGACAGGCGCGCGTCCGAATGCAGTCCCTGTTATTTCGCCGCGGCGGCGCGCCATTGTTTGATGTAGTCGAGACGCTTGGCCGGCTGCAGATATTCCAGCAGGCTGTCATCGACCGGGATCGGCTTGAGCGCGTTACCCAACAGCTTGGTCATGCCATCGATGTCGTTCTTGCCTTCGATGTCGTTGCGGATCGAGGGGATATCCGCCTGATTGGCGAGAATATTTTGCCCTTTCTCCGACAGCACGTAGTCGAACCACAGCTTGGCGGCATTAGGGTTGCCGGCCTCTTTGCTGATGAAGCTCACGCGCGACAGCACCAGGGTATAGTCTTTCGGATAGACGATGCCGAGCGACGGATCGCTCTTGGCGCGGGCCTCGGCGTATGAACCGAGGATATTGAAGCCGATCAGGTTTTCACCGGAGGAGACGCGCTCCATCATGGTGCCGGTGGAAGATTGCACCGCCAGCCCGCCCTTGGCCACGTCGGCCAGCGTTTTGAAGTAGTTAGGATCGGCCTTGAAGTCCTGCACCGACAGCATGAAGCCGACGCCGGATTTTTCGATGTCGTAGGTGGTGACTTTCTTCTTGAATTTGTCCGTCTGGCCGGCGATCAGTTTAGCCAGCGCCGCGTGTGAATCCGGCACATCGCCCTGCGGGATCAGCCGTTTGTTATAGATAAACACCACCGGCTCATAGGTGGTGCCATACACTTTATCTTGCCATACCGCCCATTTTGGCAGCTGAGCCCGCTCCGGAGAGGCATACTCCTGCGCGTAATCGCCCGCCAGTTTCAAAATGGTGTCCATCGACGAACTCCACACCAGGTCGCCGCTGGTGCCGCCGGCCGCCTGCTCGCTGATAAAGCGGTTATACAGTTCGGTGCTGTTCATGTCGTTGTATTCGACCTTGATGCCCGGATACAACGCCTCGAACCCCTGGATCAGCGGCGCCGCCGCCTTGGTGTCGGTGGTTGAATAAATCACCACCTTGCCTTCTTTCTTCGCGCCGTCGACCAGTTTCTGATAGTCGGCAGGGTAGCCCGCCGGGAAGGCCGCATAGGCGGAAACGGAGCCCAGTAAGGTGATAGCAGCTACGGTCGCGCTGATTTTTTTCATCATCATCCATCCCCTGATCACATTTAATAAACCAAAAATTAACATACAGTTAATATTTATGACGAGGCAACGGCGTTGCTTGTTATCTTTCGGTTTTGTGAGGTTGGACGTTTTTCAGCCAATAAAAAGCCCGGCAGCACGGGCTTTACAGCACTTCCTATCGCAGACTATTCGGCCAGGTGAGAGCGCCGCAGCAGGCGAATTCGCTGTACGATGGCAACCCCCAGCAGCGTCAGAACAAATCCCGCCAGCTGCACCAGCGACAACGCCTCACCAAACAGCGCGTAAGCCTGCAGCGCCGCCGCCGGCGGCACCAGCAGCATCAGCGCGGTAATGCGAGTCAAATCGCCGTTGCGCACCATCCAAATGAACAGCGCGGTGCCGCCCAGCGACAACACGCCGGCCGACCACAGCAGCGAGAACCACAGCGTTGGCGAATTGTCCCAGGCGCCTGAGCCCATTACGGCCGCCAGTACGCCGGTCACGATCGCCGCGCCGAGGTGCTGAATGGCGCCTGCCGCCCGCAGATCGGCCGCTGCCAGCGAAGACTTCTGCACCATGATGCCTATCGTCAGCGCAACGATGCTGCCAAACCCCATCAGGATCGGCAGCAGCGCCATATTGCCGACGTCGATGCCGGTCAGCCGCGGGGAGAGCACCAGCGCAACGCCGATAAAACCGACCGCCAGCCCGGCCCAGGAACGTAACCCGATCGGCTTACGCAGCACCAGCGCGAAAATCAGCGCGGTAAACAGCGGCTGCAATCCGCCGATCAGCGACATCACTCCGGCTGCCAGGCCGTTCGCCACCGCCCACCAGCTTGCGGCAAGGTAAACACCGTTCATCAACATGCCGGTCAGCAGGTGCATTACGAACTGTCGCCCCTTGGGCCAGGCGCAATGCAGCGCCAGCAGAGCGAATACTGCCGCGGCGATCAAAAAGCGAAAGGTCAGGAAAAGGTTGGGATCGGCATGATCCGCCACCGCCCGCGCGGCAATAAAACCGGTCGACCAAATTAATATCAGGAAAAACGGCGCAATCAATGCCTTTCGCCGATCGCGTTTTTCGCGCTGGGTTATTTCCATATCACTACCTAAAAAATGCCGTTGATGAATTAATGCAGAGCATACTAACCAATTTAACACGGGCTTAACAGTATCGACGCTGGCACCAAGCAGGCGTGGTGAACATAATTGCGGGAAATAATGAAGTTTCAATCTTATATAATTCACCAAGCTTATAATTAATTCCACCACGTTACGATAATGTAAATTAATTGCTACATCCGGTATAACTATTCCCCTCCTGGCGGCATTGTCGGAATAATTCCCCTTTGCTAGCCTTCCTGAAGCCACTTAATTAACTGGACTGACTCATGGCCGAAATCACTGATTTTATGAAACTGGATATGCGTATTGGCGAAATTATTTCCGTGGAATATAACGACAAGGCATTAAAACCCGCCTATAAGCTGCGCATTGATTTCGGCGAAGAAATTGGCATTAAAAACAGCTCGGCGCAATTATGCGAAAACTATCAGGAAGATGATCTGCTTGGAAAAAAAGTCATCTCCGTCGTTAATTTCCCCGCCAGGCGGGTTGCCGGATTTAAATCTGAAGTGCTGGTACTTGCCGCGGTCACCCGGGATCAAGGCACTGTCTTGCTGAAACCCGATGTCGACGTGGAGATCGGCAGCAAGATTTTATAATCGCCACATCATTCGTGAGGCCACCGAGAAATGCGACAGTTATCCCTGCTTGATGAAGTTAAGAAGGCGTACCAGGAACACCGTTCAGCCTTTATCCCCGGCGCCACCATGCAAGCGATCCTGCTGGCGCTGGGCGCGCGGCCGGAAGATTTCGCCAGGCTGCAGCAGGTCAGCGCCAATCTGGCGGACGATCCCACACTGCCTTTCCGCAAGTCCAGAAACGGCCGCTTCTGCTTCGACTTCGATCGCGCCCAGATTGAGCGGCTGGAGTTCCAGCCTTTCGTGCTCTCGGTCGAGGAAGACTTCATCCGCTACGATTCGGGAAAGGTGCGCCATTTCCGCGGCATCAACGACGATCTGCAGTTGAATACGGCATTTCAGGCACTGATGAAATTCAAAGCCTACGTGATCGATGGCGTGAGCGTGACGCCGCGCCCCCGGCTTAATCAGGAGATCAACAAATTCGTCTGCACGGTGTTCAACCTGCGCACCGTCACCACGCCGCAGATGTTGGGCGAACCGGCGCTGGAAGGCGTACACAGCGACGGCGTCGACCACACCATGACGACCTTCCTCGGCTGCGACAACATGACCGACGACAGCGCCAAGACCTTTATTCACGATATGCGCGAAACCAGCGGGATCAAATTCGATCGCGCCCGGCCGGAATGGATTTTGGGCGAAATACAGCATCGGCATTTCCTCGATACCCTGCTGATTGTCGACCATGAGCGCAAACACAGCCTCTCACCGGTGGAAGCGCAGGACAAACGCCGGCATTCGACCCGTGATATGCTGATCTTTTTCACCCGTAAACCGGTCGAAGACGGCCACGTCTCCTTCGCGTATGACTCTTTTAAACCGCATATCGAAATCCCGCTGTCGATAGACATGGTGGCGCGCGCGAGCTAACGCGCTGCCGGGCCGGCCGCCAGGATCCCTCTGTGCGGCCGGTTCACGCCGGGGTAAACAGCGCTGGATTAATCAGGTTTTTGTCGCCGAATTATTATATCCTGCCGGACGAAAATTTTTGCGGGCTTACGCTGCCCCACGCGCCTCCTCCTGCAGTGCTTCATTCCGCAGCCAGGCCGTTTATTTCATGAATACAGGCAGTGCCATACCGTTATGACCAAGAGTTTATCCCCGAAAGACATTATCGCCCTGGGCTTTATGACCTTCGCCCTGTTTGTCGGCGCCGGCAACATCATTTTCCCCCCGCTAGTGGGGCTGCAGTCCGGTGAGCATCTGTGGCCGGCCGCCCTCGGTTTTATGGTGACCGCCGTCGCCCTGCCGGTGATTGCCGTGATCGCGCTGGCGCGCGTCGGCGGCAGCATCAGCCTGCTGACTGGCCCCATCGGCCGCACAGCCGGCCTGCTGTTAGCGACCGTCTGCTATCTGGCGCTCGGCCCGCTGTTCGCCACCCCGCGAACCGCCAATGTTTCTTTCGCCCTCGGCATCGCGCCCTTCACCGGCGACGGCGCCCTGCCGCAGTTCATCTACAGCCTGCTGTTCTTTACCCTGGCGATGGTCGTGTCGCTGTATCCCGGCCGCTTGCTCGACAACGTCGGCCATATTCTGGCGCCGCTGAAAATTCTGGCGCTGGCCGCGCTCGGCATCGCCGCCCTGGTCTGGCCCGCCGGTGCGCCGGTCTCCGCCGTCGGCAGCTATCAGGCCGCGGCGTTTTCCACCGGCTTCGTTCAGGGTTATCAAACCATGGACACGCTGTCGGCGTTGATGTTCGGCTCGATTATCGTCACCGCCGCCCGCTCGCGCGGCGTCAGCGACAGCGGCCTGCTGCTGCGCTACACCCTCTGGGCCAGCCTGATCGCCGGCGTCGGCCTGACGCTGGTCTATATCTGCATGTTCAAGCTCGGCGCCGGCAGCGGCAGCCTGGTCGGGAACGATGCTCAGGATGGCGCGGCAATCCTGCACGCCTATGTGCAGCACACCTTCGGCGATCTGGGCAGCGTCTTTATGGCGGTGCTGATGTTCATCGCTTGCCTGGTGACGGCGGTCGGCATGACCTGCGCCTGCGCGGACTTCTTCTCCCGCTACCTGCCGCTCTCTTACCGCACGCTGGTGGTTATCCTCGCCCTCTTCGCCATGCTGGTTTCCAACATGGGGCTGGCCAATCTGATCCGCGTCTCGCTGCCGGTGCTGACGGCGATCTACCCGCCCTGCATCGCGCTGGTATTGCTCAGCTTCAGCCAGAACCGCTGGCGCAGCGCCAAGCGCGTCTTCGCGCCGGTGATCGCTACCAGCCTGGTGTTTGGCCTCGCCGACGGCCTGAAAGCCTCCAGCTTCAGCAGCCTGCTGCCCGTCTGGTTCGATAAGCTGCCGCTGGCCGAACAGGGTCTGGTCTGGCTGCAGCCTACGCTGCTGGTGCTGTTGCTGGCGGCGGCTTACGACCGGTTGCGCAGCGCCGAAAGCATCAAGACCGCGTCGTAAACGCGGTTTCCGCCCATAAAAAAAGCCGGTCATAATGACCGGCTTTTTTATCGGCTTGCGCCCGGCCGCTTACTTCAGCAGCGCCTGCGCCTTGGCCACCACGTTGTCCACGGTGAAGCCGAACTCGGCGAACAGCTGCTCCGCCGGCGCCGACTCACCGAAGGTGGTCATGCCCACGATGGCGCCGTTCAGGCCCACGTACTTGTACCAGTAGTCCGCGATACCCGCTTCCACCGCCACGCGCGCCGTTACCGCCGCCGGCAGCACCGACTCGCGGTACGCCGCATCCTGCTTGTCGAACGCGTCGGTCGACGGCATCGACACCACGCGCACCTTGCGGCCCGCTGCGGTCAGCGTGTCCGCCGCCTCCACCGTGATACCCACTTCGGAGCCGGTGGCAATCAGGATGACGTCCGGCGTGCCCGCGCAGTCTTTCAGCACGTAGCCGCCGCGGTACACGTTCGCCAGCTGCTCTGCGCTGCGCGGCTGCTGGGTCAGGTTCTGGCGCGAGAACACCAGGGTGGTCGGGCCGTCGTTGCGCTCGATACCGTACTGCCACGCCACCGCCGATTCCACCTGGTCACACGGGCGCCAGGTGCTCATGTTCGGGGTCACGCGCAGGCTCGCCAGCTGCTCCACCGGCTGGTGGGTCGGGCCGTCTTCGCCCAGACCGATGGAGTCGTGGGTGTAGACGAACACGTTGCGCAGCTTCATCAGCGCCGCCATGCGCACCGCGTTGCGGGCGTATTCCACGAACATCAGGAAGGTCGCCGAGTACGGCAGGAAGCCGCCGTGCAGCGCGATGCCGTTGGTGATGGCGGTCATACCGAACTCGCGCACGCCGTAATGAATGTAGTTGCCCGCCGGGTCAACGTTCAGCGCTTTCGAGCCGGACCACATGGTCAGGTTGCTCGGCGCCAGGTCGGCGGAGCCGCCCAGGAACTCCGGCAGCACCTTGCCGAACGCTTCCAGCGCGTTCTGCGACGCCTTGCGGCTGGCGATGTTGGCCGGGTTGGCCTGCAGTTTTTCCACGAACGCTTTGGCGTCGGCTTTCCAGTCGGCCGGCAGCTCGCCGTTCATGCGGCGCTTGAACTCGGCAGCCAGTTCCGGGAAGGCCTTGGCGTAGGCGGCGAACTTGTCGTTCCAGGCCGCTTCTTTGGCCTGACCGGCTTCCTTGGCGTCCCACTGGGCGTAGATGTCCTGCGGGATTTCAAAGGCGGCGTATTTCCAGCCCAGCGCTTCGCGGGTGGCGGCCACTTCGGCGGCGCCCAGCGCGGCGCCGTGCACGTCATGGGTGCCGGCCTTGTTCGGCGAACCGAAGCCGATAACGGTCTTGCACATCAGCAGCGACGGCTTGTCGGTCACCTTGCGGGCTTCTTCAATCGCGGCCTTGATGGCGTCCGGGTTGTGGCCGTCGACGTTGCGCACCACGTGCCAGCCGTAGGCTTCGAAACGCAGGGCGGTGTCGTCGGTGAACCAGCCGTCGACGTGGCCGTCGATGGAGATGCCGTTGTCATCGTAGAAGGCGGTCAGCTTGCCGAGCTTGAGGGTGCCGGCCAGGGAGCAGACTTCGTGCGAGATACCTTCCATCATGCAGCCGTCGCCCATGAAGGCGTAGGTGTGGTGGTCGACGATGTCGTGGCCAGGGCGGTTGAACTGCGCCGCCAGGGTGCGTTCGGCGATGGCGAAGCCGACGGCGTTGGCGATACCCTGGCCCAGCGGGCCGGTGGTGGTCTCAACGCCTGGGGTGTAGCCGTACTCCGGGTGCCCCGGGGTTTTGGAATGCAGCTGACGGAAGTTCTCCAGCTCGCGCATCGGCAGGTCGTAGCCGGTGAGGTGCAGGAGGCTGTAAATCAACATGGAGCCGTGGCCGTTGGAGAGCACGAAACGGTCGCGGTCAGCCCAGTGCGGGTTAGTCGGGTTGTGGTTGAGGTAGTCACGCCACAGGACTTCGGCGATGTCCGCCATGCCCATAGGGGCCCCCGGGTGGCCGGAATTTGCTTTTTGTACGGCGTCCATGCTGAGTGCGCGGATGGCGTTGGCAAGCTCTTTACGAGAGGACATGTTTTACTCCAGGTCGGATAAAAAAAGCAGTCAAGTTCCCTATTTTCTCAGACTCCACATCACAACGGCAATCCCTAATGCCAAATGAGAGCGAGTTCACCACTTATTAGCACGATTGGACGCTTTTTCGGAATAACACTATTCTCGCCTTAGCTGGCGTACACTAGGCTCTTGCGACAAGATTTCCTCAAAGCAAAATGACTCTTTTACCTTGTTACCTTCACAGGAAGATGGCGTTATGAAGATCCGTACCTCTTTGATTGCGTTGGGCATTGCCACCTTGGCAACCGGCTGTCAAAACCTGAATACCGAAACCTTGATGCAGTCCGGCGCGCAGGCGTTCCAGGCGGCGACCCTGAGCAACGACGACGTTAAGGCCCTGAGTGATAAATCCTGCGCCGAGATGGACAGCAAGGCACAAATCGCGCCGGCCGGCAGCACCTACGCCAAGCGTCTCAACAAAATCGCTGCGGCGCTGGGCGACAACATCAACGGCACCCCGGCCAACTACAAGGTCTACGTGACCAAAGACGTCAACGCCTGGGCGATGGCCAACGGCTGTATCCGCGTCTACAGCGGCCTGATGGACATGATGAACGACAACGAAGTGGAAGGCGTGCTGGGCCACGAAATGGGCCACGTGGCGCTGGGCCACACCCGTAAAGCGATGCAGGTGGCTTACGGCACCGTGGCGCTGCGCACCGCGGCGTCCTCCGCCGGCGGCGTCATCGGCTCGCTGTCGCAGTCGCAGCTGGCGGACATCGGCGAGAAACTGGTCAGCGCCCAGTTCTCGCAGAAGCAGGAGAGCGAAGCGGATGATTACTCGTTCGATCTGCTGAAAAAGCGCGGCATCGATCCGAACGGCCTGGCCACCAGCTTCGAAAAATTGGCCCAAATGGAAGCCGGCCGTCAGAGCAGCATGTTCGACGATCACCCGTCTTCCCAAGCGCGCGCGCAGCACATTCGCGATCGCATCGCGGCAGAGAAGTAACAACGAGAACGCCCGGCAACCGCCGGGCGTTTTTTATCGTCTCAATACAGGGTTTTCTGCGGCGGCCCGGCGAAGGTCAGCGGCCCGACCTGCTTCATGTCCACCTCGACCACCGACGGCCCCGGGTAGTTGATCGCCTCGGCCAGCACGCCGTTGAACTGCGCCGCCGCCTCGACCTTCCAGGCTTTCAGCCCCATCGCTTCGGCTATTTGAGTAAAGGCCGGCGTATGCAGCTCGTTGTAATACTGGCGCCCGGCGAAATACTTGTCCTGAATGCCGCGCATCACGCCATAACCGCCGTCGTTCATGATCAGCAGGGTGATGTTCACCTGTTCCTGCGCCATGGTCGCCAGTTCCCCCAGGCCCAGCGCCAGACCGCCATCGCCCACCAGCCCCACCACCTTGCGCTGCGGGTTGGCGATCGCGGTGCCGATCGCCATCGGCAGCCCCATGCCGATAGCACCGGCCAGCGAGTGAATGTTGCACAGCGGCGAGATCGCGCGGAACAAACGGCTGCCCCAGACGCTGCCGGAAACGGTGATATCGCGCACCAGCAATCCGTCCTGCGGCAACGCGGCGTCGATGGCGTCGTTGAGTTTGGCGTATTCGCCGGACTGTTGACGCAACGCGCTCTCCGCCTGCTGCACCGCCCCCGCGATCTCGGCATCCCACTCGGCGTTAACCTTCTCGCCGGGGGCCAGTCGCGCCGCCAGCGCGGCCAGCAACGCCGCACAGTCGCCGTTGATCTGCTCATCGGCCAGATAGTTGCGGTTGGCCGCCGCCGGATCGATGTCAATCTGCACCAGCGGGCGCGGCAGCGGCAGCGTCCAGGTGCGGGTTTCATTGCTGCGCAGCCGTGAACCGGCCACCAGCGTCAGGTCGCACTGCGTCAGGATCGCCTCGATGCTCGGCGAGTTGTGGAACGCCCGCAGGCTGCGCGGATGGCTGTCCGGTAGAATGCCGCGCCCGTGGGTGCTGGAGATCACCGCCACGCCGGCGTCCGCCAGCTTGCGCACCGCGTCGCCGCAGGCCAAGGCGCCACCGCCTAACCACAGCAGCGGACGCTTGGCCTGTTTCAGCCGCTGATGCAGCCGCTCCACCGCCGCATCGTCCGCCTTCGGCAGCGGCGCCGGCGCCAACGCTTCGGTCAGCACCGAACGGGAAACCAGGCTACTTTGAATATCGATCGGGATCTCGACCGCCACCGGGCCACAGGGCACGGTTTGCGCATCCAGGATCGCCCGCTGGATCACCGCCACCGCCTGCTCCGGCGAATTGACCCGGTAAGCGCGCTTGGAGCAGGCGCGCAGGAAGCCGAGCTGATCGCGGGTTTCATGAATAAAACCGGCGTCGGCGTCCAGATAGGCTTTTTCCACCTGGCCGGTGATATGCAGCAGCGGCGTGTTGGCGTTGAGCGCCTCAATCATCGCCCCCACCGCGTTGCCAGCGCCGGCGCCGGTGCTGGTCAACGCCACGCCCAGGCCGGAGAAGCGCCCGTGCGCGTCGGCCATGGTGACCGCACCCGCTTCGCCGCGCGCCGGCACGAAGCGAATTTTATCGCGCTGCCCCACCGCATCGGCGATCGGCAGATTATGAATCGAAATGATGCCGTACATCGCCGACACCGCGTACTGTTCCAGAGTCCGGGCTATCGCCTCGCCAACCGTGATTTTATCGCTCATCATCTGCCTTCTTAGGGTAGTCGTTATTAGGGTTATGCGTAGAGGTGTCGGCCTAGTCGCTCCAGCGGTTCACCTGATGGCTCAGCGCCAGATACACGCTTTTCTGCTGCATGTAGGCCTTGATGCCGTTCAGGCCCTTTTCGCGGCCCAGCCCGCTTTCCTTGAAACCGCCGAACGGTGTAGAAATCGAGAACGTTTTGTAGGTGTTGATCCAGACGGTGCCGGTTTCCAGCCGCTCCGCCAGCGCCATCGCCCGCGGGAAATCGCGGCTCCAGATGCCGGCCGCCAGGCCGTACACCGAGTCGTTGGCCTGTTCGATCAGCTGTTGCTCGTCGTCGAACGGCAGCGCCACCAGCACCGGGCCGAAGATCTCCTCCTGGCACACGCGGGCGTCATTGTTCAAGCCTTCAATAATGGTCGGCAGGTAATAGCTACCGCTCGCCAGTTGCGGATCGGCCGGCGCTTCGCCGCCGATGATCACCCGGCCACCCTCCTGCCGCGCCAGCGCCACGTAGTCCGCCACGCTTTGCCGATGTTTGGCGCTGATCAGTGGGCCAAGATGCACGCCCGGCACCAGCGGGTTGCCGATGCGCAGCCCCGCCGTCAGTTCGGTCAAGCGCGCCAGCAGCGGCTGATACAGCGAACGATGCACGAACAGCCGCGATCCGGCGATGCACGCCTGGCCGGCGGAGCTGAAAATGCCGTAGCAGATACCGCGCGCCGCCTGTTCCAGATCGGCGTCCTCCAGCACGATGGTCGGTGATTTGCCCCCCAGTTCCAACGAGGTGGGGATCAGCTTGTCGGCGGCGATATGCGCCAAATGGCGCCCGGTGCTGGTCCCACCGGTAAAGGAGATCTTTTTCACCCGCGGATGGCGCGCCAACGCCTCGCCGATCACCGAACCTTTGCCCGGCAGCACGCTGAGCAGCCCGGCAGGCAGGCCCGCCTGTTCGAACAGCTCGGCCAGCTTCAGCGCCATCAGCGGCGTGGCTTCGGCCGGTTTGAGCACCACCGCGTTGCCCGCCGCCAGCGCCGGCGCCACCTTCTGCATTTCACTGGCGATCGGTGAGTTCCACGGCGTGATGGCGGCGATCACCCCCATCGGCTGATACTGGCTGAGCGTCATCACCTCGGCGCTGCGCGGGGTCGGCAATTCGCCTTCCAACACTTCGCAGGCGGCGGCGAAGTAGCGCGCGGTCGCCGCTGCGCTGGCCACCAGCCCGCGGGTCTCCGCCAGCGGCTTGCCGTTGTCGCGGGTCTGCAGCTCGGCCAGCTGTTCCTGCTGCGCCAGGATCAGGTTGCTGACGCGGTAGAGGATCGAGGCGCGTTGGTGCGGCACCAACCCACGCCACTCCGGCGCGCGCCAGGCGCGTTCCGCTGCCTCTACCGCCTCATTCACGTCCTCGACGTTAGCGGCACGCAGCCGCGCGTTGACGCTGCCGTCGGCCGGGAATACCGAAGCCATCTCTTCGCCACGCCCTTCGCGCCAGCGTCCGGCGACAAAAATATTCAATCGTTCCATGCTCCGCTCCTGCCGTTCAGGCAATAAAACCGCCGTCCACCAGACGGCGGCAGGCTTGTACCGCGCTCAGCGCCGCCAGGGTTGATGTTTTGGGATTGCTCGCCAGCGGGGTGCCGCTCAGCTCGATGTGAAACTCGCCAAAATCGCCGCACACCTGCAGGCGATGGGTATTGCGTCGGGTGGCGGGATCGACCTGCAGGCGTACCCGGGTGGCGTCCATCCCCAGGCCGTTGAGCGCAATGGTGGCCGCCACGTTGGCATTAGCCGGGAACAAACGCGCCGCTTCACGCGCCGAACCTTCAAAAAACACCTGCGCTTCACTCACCGCATCGAGATCGATCAACTGTTCCGCCGGGCTGCCGCGCCAGCTGGCAGGGCTTTTACTGGCCTGATAGGTCACGCTCTCCAGCCCGCCTTCGCGCGCCGACGCCAGCCCGTCCATCCCCGCCACCGCGCCGGACAGCACGATCAGCTGCCCGTGATGGCGGCGGCAAACCTGCTGCAGCCGCTGTTGCAATGCGGCGTCCGCCAGCGCGCCGGTCGAGATCAGCGCCAGCGGCCAGCCGCGCTGCAGCACCGCTTCGCCAAACTCCGCCACTGCCTGCTGGCTGGCGCACTCCAGCACCAGATCCGGCTGCTGCGAACACTGCCCAGGATGGGCCAGCGCCTGCACCCGCCCGCCAAAAGCCTCGGCGATCGCCGCATGATGAGCTGCGCGCGCCAGGATCCAACCGACCTCCACGCCTTCCGGCAAACGGGCGATCACTTCCTTCGCCATCGCGCCGTAGCCAATCATCATGATCTTCTTCATCTTTTTCGGCCCCTGCTACACATGGCGGTTAAAGCCGCCGGAAACGTCCAGCGCCGCACCGGTGGTAAAAGAAGCCAGCGGCGAAGCGAGGAACAGCAGCGCCTGCGCCGGCTCCTGCGGCTTGCCCAGGCGCTTCATCGGGATGCCGCGCCGTTCGGCGATCGCCGCCGTCCACTGCTCCCAACTTTGATCTTTATCGCTGCGCTCTTCGAAACGGCGGCGCCACTGACCCGACTCCACCATCCCCAGCAAGATCGAGTTAACGCGAATACCTTTGTCCACCAGCTCTTTCGATAGCGTCAGCGTCATGTTGAGCAGCGCGGCACGCGCCGCCGAGGTGGCGATCATGTGTTCTTCCGGCTGCAGCGCCAGCAGCGAGTTCACGCAGGTGATAGACGCGATCGCCGATCGTTCCAGCGCCGGTAAGAACGCCTGCACCGGATTGATCACGCCGAACAGCTTCAGCTCGGCCTCATGCAGCCAGGCCTCGCGCGGCGTCTGGTCAAAATGGGCGACGAAGCCCTGACCGGCGTTGTTGATCAGCAGATCCACGCCGCCGAAACGCGCCGTCACCTGAGCGGCGAACTGCGCCACCTGCTGCGCATCCAGCACGTCGCAGCGCAGCGCCAGGATCTCCGCCTGCGGGAAGTCCGCGCGCAGGCTGGCCTCCGCGCCGGCCAGTTTGTCCGGATCGCGGCCGCAGAACGCCACCTTCGCCCCTTCGGCCAGCAGCAGCTTCAGAGTTTCGAAACCGATGCCCGACGAGCCGCCGGTCACCACCGCCACCCGATCCTCAAGCTGAAAATTCATCGTTGGATTGCTCCCGTAAAATCCCGCAGATAGCGGTTGAAACACGCCGGCGCATCGAGATAGCTGGCGTGACCGGCGGCGGCGATCAGACGCAGCGTCGCGTCTTGCTCACGCGCCAGCTCGGCCGCCTTCTCCGGCGGCGTAATGCGATCCTGTTCACCGCACCACACTTCCAGCGGGCCGCGATAGCGCGCCAGATAGCGGCCGATGTCGTCGTTAGCCAGCATCCAGGCGGCACTCAGAAAACCGTCGGGATCGAGCTGCTGCATGCCGTTGCGCACCCAGGCGATGTCCTGCGGATCCGCCCCTTCGCGCAGCAAGGCCGCCGCCCGCTGCTCGCCGTAGCCCACCGGCCCCAGCGTCTCCATCATCTGTTGGCGCTGGCCGTACACCTGCCGGCGTTTTTCCTCCGGCGCCGCGGCATAGCCCTGCGCCGGATCCGCCAACACCAGCCCACATAGCCCGTCCGGATAGCCGGCGGCGTAGGCGCTGCCGATCAGCGCCCCCAGCGAATGGCCAACGATCAGCGGCTGCGCCAGCTGCAGTTCATCAATCAGCGCCGCCAACGCCGCCGCATAACCGGCGGCGTCAGCCTGCGGATCCGCCAACGGCAGGCTGCCGCCGTAGCCCGGCGCGTCCCACGCCAACAGACGATGACCGTCCGTCAGGCCGCTGTCGTTAAACTGCTTTATCCACGAGGCGGATCCGGAGCTGATGCCGTGCAGCAACACCACCGGCCGCCCCTGCCCGGCCTCGCGCCAGCTCAGGGTGTACGCCCCGCAGCGCGCCCGTTGGCGTTGCGCCAGGCCGTTCATCAGTTGCGCTTCACTTTGGACAGCGGGTGATCCGCCGGATAGGTTGGGATCTCCGGCTTGGCGGTGCCGAGCATCACGCACATCAGCGCCTCTTCCTCGCCGTGGTTGAACAGGCCGCGGTACACGCCCGCCGGCACCGAGATCAGATCGCGCTCTTTCAGCCTGGTTTCGTAATACTCTTCACCATCCTGGATCATCAGCGTGATGCTGCCTTTCAGCATGAAGAACACTTCTTCCACGTCGTCGTGCAGGTGCAACGGGCCCTCGCACTTCGACGGCAGCACCATGGTGGAAAAGGTGAAGTTGCCCGCCGGAATAGTGTTGGCGTCGCTTGCCACGCCGGTGGCGCCGGTGCCGATGTAGCGCATCTGCGCGCGGCGGTATTTCGGGTCAAAGTCGGCCTGGAATTTCAGCGCGTTCCAGTCGTATTTGCGGCCCTCGAAACGGGCGATGCGCGACTCTACCCAGTTTTCCATCGACAGATCCTGCGGCTTAACGCCGGCTTTGTTCTCAACCTGAGACATGTTGTCACTCCTCTGTTGAATCAAATGGTTATCCCCTTCGTCTTTCACGCTGTGGCGTTGTTGGCTGCATTCGTTCACACCAGTCACTTACCGCAGTAAGCTCCTGGAGACTCACGAACTTGCCGCCTAGCCACAGCATGAAATCCATTGGGCTTAGCAATTGTTAATTCAGTACTTTCTCAGCAACGGCAGCAGAATGAGGCAGCCGACGAACGCCATCACCACCAGGAACAGCAGGCCGTTATCCATATTGCCGGTGGCGGCGATCAACGCCCCCATCAGCACCGGCGCCAGCGCGCCGGCAAAATTGCCCAGTCCGTTGAAAATGCCGCCGGCGGTGGCGCTGACCTTGCTGCTGGTCGCCTTCGCCAACAGCGCGAAAATATTCGGCGCGCCGGCGCCCCACATAAAGGTGCTGAAGGCCATGGCCGCAATCACGCTGTAGGTGCCCTGCAGGTGCAGCACCACCGCCAGGCCGAGGCCCGCGCCGCACAGCGACAGGAAGCAGGCCAGCGCGCGCCGATCCAGCTTGTCCGACAGCCAGGCGCCCAGCACTTCGCCGAGCAGCATGGCGATGAACGGCAGCGAAGAGAGGTAACCGGCATGCTCCAGATGAATGCCTTTGCCCTTGATCAGGTAGCTCGGCAACCAGCCGTTCATGCCCCACAGGTAGGTCAGGAAGGCGATATTGAACAGGCAAATCATCCAGAAATGCGGGCTGCGCAGCAGCTCGCGGCGGTGCTGTTTGCGTTCGGACACCGCCGGCTTGGCCGCCGCCGCCGGGCGCGAGACGTTCAGGTGGCGCATGCCGAACAGCACCAGCAACATCACCGGCAGCGTCAGAAACGCCATAAAGAAGAAGGTGGTCTGCCAGTCGAAGGTATTGAGGATGTACAGGGTGACCGGGAAGCCGAGCGCGGCCCCGAGCGGCGTGCCGAGCAGCCACAGCATGGTGGCGCGCGCCTGCAGCTGCGGCGGAAAGGCCTGACGAATAATGGCGTAGGCCATCGGCAGCAGCGGCCCTTCGGCGATGCCGAGCAGAATGCGCAGCGTCATCATGGCGTGATAGGAACGCACCAGCCCCATCAATACCATCAGCACGCCCCACACCACCATCATGCCAATCAATACTTTTACCGGGTTAAGCCGATCGCCGATGCCGCTGAGCAGCATCGAGGAGATGCCGTAGGAGAACAGAAACGCGCTCATCAGCAAGCCCAGCCGCGCCGGGTCAAAGCCGATCCCTAACGCCTGCTGAAACTCGGCGTCGGAAAACAGCGCCGCGATGCTGATCTTGTCGAAAAACGCCAGCAGCACGCAGGCGAACAGCGCGATCGGCACCGACCAGCGCACCCGTTGCTGCGGATTTTCGGCAACGGCTTCCCCCGCCCGTCCAGCGCGGGCGTCAATGTCTTGCGTAGTCATAAAACGCTCCCGAGGTTCGGGCGTTATTTCAACGCCATCAAAGAAAACTCCGCATCCGCCAGCTGCTGCGGATCCAGCACCCGGCCGCTCGCCAACCAGCGCTTGCCGAGCTTGATGGTGCGCGCGTCGTTGAACGCCACCATCTGCACCAGCTGCCGATCGGCGTTCAGCGTGAAGAACACCTGCGACTGCGGCGTGCGGCGCACCACATGGTGCACGCCGCCGCTCGGCACGCCGAGGATCTGGATATTGACGTCATATTGATCCGACCACAGCCAGGCCACGTCGTCATACGGAGCGGCAAAGGCGTCGAGCATCGCGCAGGCGGTGCTGATGGCCTGATTTTGCGCGTAGGCCCAGGACTGCAGGCACAGGCCAAGCGTCGGGTGGCGCGCCACGTCGCCGGCGGCGAAGATCGCCGGATGGCTGGTACGCCCTTGGCCGTCGACCACGATGCCGGACTCGATCGCCAGCCCGGCGCTGCGCGCCAGTTCGAGATTCAGCTCGACGCCGATCCCCACCACCACCAGATCGAAGGCCTGCGGATCGCTGACTTCGCTGCCGATCCAGGCGGCGCCGTCGCGATCTTCCAGCGAGATCTCGCCGCAGCCACACAACACCGTAACGCCCTGCCGGCGATGCAGTTCGAGCAACGCCTGCGAGACATCGGCGCCGACGCTGCGCATGCATAGCGCGGGCTGGCGTTCAAACACCGTCACCTCGGCGCCGAGACGACGCGCAGAAGCGGCGATCTCCAGCCCGATCCAACCGCCGCCGACGATCGCCAGACGGCGGCAACCTTGCAGGCCCTGCCGCAACCGGGCCGCATCGTCCCAGGAACGCAGCGTCATCACGCGCGGATGCTGCGCCCAGGCGGCGCCCGGCACACGCGGCCGCCCGCCGGTGGCGATCAGCAGCTGCTCGAACTGCAGCCGTTGCCCGTCGCTGAGCGTGACGATTTGCTGTTCAGCGTCGATGGACTCGGCGCGCAGCGGGCGACGCCAGTCGATATTCAGCTCCGCCACCGCCTGTTCGCTGAACAGCCGACTGAGGGGAGCCGCGGCATCCAGCAGCGCCGCTTTCGACAGCGGCGGCCGCTCGTAAAAATCGTAGGGCTCGTCGCTGACCACCGTCAGCCGGCCGCTGTAACCGCGGTCGCGCAGCGTCTTGGCCGCCCAGCCGCCGGCCTGGCCGCCGCCGACGATGACGATGCCCGTCTGTTCTGGCCGGTTCATAACGCTTGCGCCTTTTTATGCTGGCGGCGCGTATCGTGATCGATGCCGCCCTCTACCGCCCATTCGGTGAAGGAGACCAGCGAATGCTCCAGCTCGCGCGGCTGCCAGTTTTCCGTCAGATAATCGTCGTTGGTGTAATACTCGAACGCGCCGCCGGTCGGGCTGTTGACGTACCAGAAATAGGCCGAGGAGATCGGGTGGCGGCCGGGGCCGATAAAGGTGCTCCACTGCTCTTTGTTCATGGCGATGCCGCCGCCAATCACTTCGTGGATATCGCGCACGGTGAACGCCACATGGTTCAGGCCGCGTGGGCGGTTAGGCAGCTTCAGCAGGAACAGATTATGGTGGCCGCCGCGCGCCTGGGTGCGCAGGAAGACGGCGCGATCGATATAGCGATCGGAAACCTGGAAATCCAACAGCTCGCGATAGAAACGCTCGGTCGCCGCCAGATCGTCAACGAAGAACACTACGTGGCCAATATTGATCGGTTGCGCCTGCGAATAGACCGGGCTGGGTTGATCGATGCGGCGCACGTCGCCCCATTGGTTGATCGGCGTGACCGGCACCTCAACCGCCTGCTGGCGGCTGACGACGAAGCGCAGCGTCATGCCGTTGGGATCGAGGCATTCCAGCTCTTCTCCCACCTGACGGAAGCCGGGCATCAACGCCAAACGCGGCTGCAGGCGCGCCAGATCGGCGGGCGAGGCCACGCCCCAGGTCATGCGGCGCAGGGTAGAACCGCCTTCAAACGCCGCAGGCAGCGCCGCGCTTTGCAACGGGTGCAGGACAACCTGCGCCCCGCTCAGGGTGGTGAATTCGCGCTGCGGTTCGCCCCAATGTTGCGTGGCGGGCTGCAGGCCGAAGTCTTGCATGAATTTTTCGCAGGTTGGCAGATCTTCGACGCCAAATTCCAGTTTTTCGATTCCGATTACGCTCATTGTTCAGCCTCACGTTCTCGCTGCATACGGTTTTCAGGCATGAGTGAACCCCGGCCCCTGTTTGCTGTGGGCCTTATCCCTGCCTGAGTGAAAGAGTCGGTCCTGTCGGTTAGCCGACGTTGGCCTGCGGCGGCGCGCCGAGGAAGCCAGAAATTTTCTCCGCCGCATCGCGCACTTCCATGCGCAGCCGCTCGCGATCCGCTTTCGGGATCTCATCGGACGGCACCATGATGCTGACCACCGCCTCGACCCGCTGCTCACGGTTGAAGATCGGGTAGACGATCGAGGAGATGCCGTGGCGGAAGAACGATTCGCCGATCACATAGCCGCGCGCCTTGTCTTGCTGCACCATCTGCCACAGCATTTCGCGATCCGCCGGGGTGCCCGGCGCGTTGCCCGGCAGCTGCGCGTCCGGATAGAGTTGTTCGAACTCGCTGCGGGTGGCGCTGGTCAACAACATGCGGCCGAGCGAGGTTTGGTGCACCGGCAAGCGGGTGCCGACGCTGACCTGATTGATCTGTGAACCGGCGGCGCTGACGCGGGCGATATAGATCACGTCGCGCCCGTCGCGGATCGCCAGATGGCTGCTGCACTGGCTGCGATCGCGCAACTGCTCGATCACCGGCTGGCCGGCCTGCGCGACGTCCAACGACGCGATGTATTCAAAACCGAGACGCAGCACCTTGATGCCCAGCGCGAAGGTATTGGTGCGCGGATTGCGCTCCAGAAAGCCCAGGTGCTCGAGCGTCTGCACCACGCGGTAGGCGGTGGCCTTCGGCATATCGACTAGGCGATGCAACTCGGCAAAAGTCATTTCCTTATGCTGCTCGCCAAACGCCAGCAGCAACTGCAACCCGCGATCCAGTCCCGGGATCAGATACTTACATGCTTGCTCGTCCGCCATCTCTCGCTCCTGCGCTGTGCGCCAGCCCTGCGGGCCTCAGTTGAATACGAAGCCGCCGTTGACCGGCAGCAGTTGGCCGGTGACGAAATCCGCCAGCGACGACAGCAGATAAAGCACCGTACCGTTCACATCGTCCGGATGCTGCGCCCCGGCCAGCGCGCGCCCCTGCTCGTACAGCTGATGGCGCTCGGCGGGCACATACTCAGTGGCTTCCACTCGCGTCAGGCCCGGCGCGATGGCGTTGACGCAGATACCCTGCGGGCCCAGCTCGCGCGCCATCGATCGGGTCATCGCGATCACCGCGCCTTTACTGGCGACATAGGCCATCAGGCGCGGCGCGCCCCACAGCGCGGTGTCCGACGCCACGTTGACGATCTTGGCGTGCGGATTGCGCGCCAGCAGCGGCACCGCCGCCTGGCTCACCAGCCAGGTGCCGCGCACGTTGACTTGCATCACGCGATCCCACAGATCGATATCGTATTCCATCATGGTTTTACCGCCGACGCCGGTCGCCAGCGCCGCGTTGTTCACCAGACCGTCGATCCCGCCGCCAGCGGCGATCTTCTCGAACGCCAAGCGGATCGAATCCGGTGAGGCCAGATCGATCGTCTGCGTTTCCACCCGAGCGCCCTGCTCGCGCAGCGCGGCGCCGCTCGCCGCCAGCTCATCCGCCAAGATGTCGCACATCACCACCTGCGCGCCTGCTGCGGCGATGGCGGCGGCAAAGCTGTAGCCCAGGCCGCGCGCCGCACCGGTGACCACGATGCGCTTGCCGTCCAGCAAGCCGTTCACTGCGCCGCCTCCCGCTCGCGCAGCGTCGCCAGCTGTTTCTGCGCCTCTTTCTGCATCAGGCGGCGCAGGCGCGACAGACCGACGTCGTGCTGGTACAGGTATTCGCGGCCGCGGGCGTTAGGCGCCATGTTCTCGAGCACGATGCGATCCTGCTCGAGCACGTCCCAATGCAACGATTCCAGGCGATTACGGTACATGAAGCGCCACATGTCGCGCTGCCAGTCTTTGACCTTACGGATGCGCCAGAAGAACACCCGGCAGTGATCCTTGTCTTCCGGCACCACCATGCCGATGATCCAGAAGTGACCACCCGGCCCAAAGCGCTTCTTGTACGGGATCGACAGGCGCATCCAATACGCGCCGCTGCTGCCGAATTCCACCCAGTCGAAGTTGACGCCGATCTGGCCGTTTTTCTTGAAGATAAACCCGCTGTCGGTCGGCTCCAGCCCCATATCCGCCTTGCGATCCCCTTCCGCCATCGAGTGTGAGGAAGAGTGCAGGTAGGTGCCGTGCATCGGATCCATCACGTTTTCCAACGCGTACTGGTAGTTGCAGTCCCAGCTGGCGGTGCACAGGAAGTGGCTGTACGACGCTTCGTCCGCCAGCTCTTGCGGGAAAGTCAGCGCCGCCGGCGCTTCATCCGCCGTCACGCCGAAATAGAGAAACACTGCGCCGTAGGCTTCTTTGGCCGGGTAAGACCGCAGGCATTTTTGCCCCACCAGCGGGCAGCGATCCACCGCCGGCACGTCTTTCACCGTCCCGTCGCCGCCGACTTCCACCCCGTGATACCAGCAGGCGATACGATCGCCGAGGTTCCACCCCATGGAAAGCCGCGCGCCGCGGTGCGGGCAGCGATCTTCCAACGCGTGGATCTGGCCTTCACCGTCGCGCCACACCACGATTTGCTGCTCGAGGCGGGTGATGCCGACCGGGTTGTTGCCCACTTCCCAACTGGCCAGCACCGGATACCACATGCCGCGCAATCCCTGGTCAAGATAGTCCTGCAGGCTCTGTTCGGAGGATGTTGTGTTTGCTGTCATTGTCTTCTCCCGGATGTGGCTCAGAAACCGTTAACGTGAAGGAATTCGCGGAACGTCGCCTCATTCCACGGTTGGCCGCTGCGATCGAACAGGCGGCGCTGATTCAACGCGCTGACGATCTGCTCCAGCTCTTCCGCCCCCTGATCGAAGATCGTTTCCAGCGCCGCCACCAGCGCGGTTTCGAAACCGTCCGGCACCCGGGCGCGGTTTTGCCAGATGACATTGCGGAACTGGCCCGGCTGATGGATTTGGCCGTTGCCGCCTTCGCGGGCCGGCGTCACCTGTTGGGTGTCCGGCAGCCAGGGATTGAAATCGGTGATGTGCTGCATGATTACTCCTCCGCGATAAAGGTGATCTGGATTTGGTTGTCGACCACCCGGGTGGGATAGGTTTGCAGATCGCGGCCGCCTGGCTCGCGCAGGCACTGGCCGGTGCGCACGTCAAACAGCGCTTCGTGCAGCGGGCACTCAACCTTGCCGTCGTCTACAAACCCCTGGCTGAGCAAGGCATAAGCATGCGGGCAGACGTCTTCCAGCGCGTAGTAGTTACCGTCGAGCAGGTACACCCCGATCTCTTTTCCTTCCACTTTGCCGGAGAAAGGAAAATCTTCTTTCACCTGAGACACTTCGCACACATTCTTCCAGCTCATTGCTTTTATCCTCTATCTGATTGTTTCATATATGAAACTCAGTTTCTTATTTAATACAGCCACTATAAGTCTGGCGAAACTTTCGTCAAGCGAGCGGAACGGCAAATGTTAATGAAAGGTTGTTTAAAAATGACAAATGCGGGAGGGATCACGAAATCATGCACGGATATGAAAAACCTATGTCAGTTGTGCGCTCTTCCGCTAATTTATGGCAAAAAATGCGTTGATCCCGGCGGCGCATTGCGCGTAAAAGTGTTTTCTCACTGTCTTTTACACTCAATTTAATAACAATTAATTTACATTAATCAGCCTCGTCCCCCGCGTTTACGCGTAATGGCCTCCGCGGGCGAGTTTACTGCTGCCTGAATTCGTCAACCGCTCGCACTGAGGAACGCGCCGTGCAACAACGTCAACGCTGGTTTGGGGTGATCGCCCTGCTGTTTCTGATCGTTATCGCCTATGCGGATCGGGTTAATATCGCCGTGATGTTGGTCAATCCCGACTTCCTGCAACACTTTCAACTCGGCGGTGACCGCGCCCATCAGGGCACGCTGATGACGGTGTTTTTACTCGGTTACGGCCTGTCCGCCATGTTGCTGACGCCGTTTCTAGAAACGCTGATGGGTTACCGCCGCGCGCTGACGCTGAGCGTCGTGCTGTGGGCGCTGCTCACCGCCGCGTCGCCGCTGGCGGGATCGCTGCTGTTGCTGTGCGCGGTGCGCGCGCTGCTTGGCGTCAGCGAAGGGCCGCTGTTCTCGCTGAAGACCATGTACATCAGCGATCATTTCGCCGCCGACGAGCGTGGCAAACCCAACGCGGTCAGCGCGCTGGGCGTCTCGTTGGGGCTGGTGATCGGCTTTCCGCTGGTGAGTTTTCTGATGGCGCACTTCGGGTGGGCGATGTCGTTTCACCTGCTGGCACTGCTCAACCTGCTGTTGGGCCTGGCGCTGGTGCGGCTGTTCGTTCATCCGCTCGCCTTACCCTCATCTTCACGCCCCGCCGATCCTCAGCCGGTGTTGAGCCGCGTCTGGCACACCTTCGCGCTGGCCTGGCGCACACCGATGCTCGGTTGGATCCTGCTGATCGAGATCGCCACGCTCAGCTACCTGTGGGGATCCAGCACCTGGCTGCCGGCTTACCTGACTGATGAAAAAGGATTCTCCATCAAGCAGATGGGATGGATGGCCGCACTGCCTTTCATCGTCAGCATCGCCTCAAAATACCTCGGCGGCGTGCTGCTCGATCGTATCCGCCCCTATCAGGCGCCACTGATCTTCGTCTTTGGCGGCGCGGCGACCGCACTGTGCATCTATGGCGTAATGAACAGTCATCAGCTTGGCTGGATCGCCTTCTTCCTGCTGGCGGCCAACGCCTGTTGGGGCGCACAGGGCGCGGCAATCCCCACTCTGCTGCAGCATTATGCGCGGCCGGAGGCGGTCGGCAGCGCCTATGGGCTGATCAACGGCATCGGCAATCTGTTCTCGGCGTTTGTGCCGATGGCGATGGGCATGGTGATGGCCAGCCAGGGCAAGGTGTCTTCGGGCTTTGCGGTACTGATTGCCTCACAGCTGCTGACGCTGCTGGCGGGCGGCGCGCTGTTTAGCCGCATGTTGCTGGCTCGCCAGGTGAAGCGGGCATAAATCCGTTTCACCGTGTTCTACGGCGGCAAACCGAAAGCGTTGAGAGGGTGCTCATGGATCTGGACGCCAACAACCAGCAGACGGGGGACACCCCCCGTCGCCGGGTTACCTTACCGTTCGGATTCGTAAGCCAAAATGGCCGCAACCTCCGTAGTGCCCGATCGGATACGCAGCTCGCACAGCGTGCTACGGGTTATCCATGCCAGTGATATTACCGTGGCACAAATAACCACCAGTTTTAACAGGCTCCGTTTGTTCGGCATCATGCCTTCTTCTCCTTGCCTCGCGGCGGGTAAGAGGCTAACTTAACGTTGCTGGCGTTAGAGTAGGCCTCGGGTTGATGGATATCGACTCGGGGCTTTTCTCTTTGTACCTTTCACGCAGGCTCTAGATACAAAGATCCAGAGCACCCGCGCGCAGTATATTCATCCTCCCCGTTATCCCGATTCCTTTTTACTGACTCCGTTTCATTTCTGCGCAAAATTGCGCAAAGGCGTTGCAACAGACTGAAAATCGCCGCATGGATGGCGAAAAATGAAATAAAAAAAGCGGCCCCCATACGATGGGAGCCGCTTTTTCAACGAGGCGTGGCCAAGCGTCAGGCGTGTTTCTTGGCCGCCTGCAGGTACAGCATCTCCAGACCCAACGTCGCCGCGGCCAGCGCGGTGATCTCGGACTGGTCATACGCCGGCGCCACTTCCACTACGTCCATGCCGACGATGTTCAGCGACTGCATGCCGCGCACCAGTTTCAGCGCGCGATCGGAGGTCAAGCCGCCGATCACCGGCGTGCCGGTGCCCGGTGCGAACGCCGGATCCAGGCAGTCGATGTCGAAGGTCAGGTACACCGGCATATCGCCGACGATGCCCTTGATCTGGGTCAGCAGGTCGTCCACGCTGCGATCGTTCACCTGCGCGGCGTCCAGCACGGTAAAGCCGTTGTCGTGATCGAACTCGGTGCGAATGCCGATCTGCACCGAATGATGCGGGTCGATCAGGCCTTCGTTCGGCGCATGGTAGAACATGGTGCCGTGGTCGAACTTGCTGCCGTTGGCGTAGGTATCGGTATGGGCGTCGAAGTGCACCAGCGCCAGCTTGCCGAAATGCTTGGCGTGCGCACGCAGCAGCGGCAGGGTGACAAAGTGGTCGCCGCCGAACGAGAGCATGCGCTTACCGGCTTTCAGCAGTTTCTCCGCGTGCGCCTGCAGCTTGTCGCTCATGTCCTGCGCATCGCCGAAGTTGAACACGATGTCGCCGCAGTCAACCACGTTCAGGCGATCGCGCAGATCGAAGCTCCACGGCCAACGGTTGCCTTCCCAGGCCAGGTTGGTGGACACCTGACGGATGGCCGCCGGGCCATGGCGGCCGCCGGCGCGACCGGAGGTCGCCATGTCAAACGGAATGCCGGTGATGACCCACTCTGCATCGCTGTCGTAAGGCATGAAGTTCAGCGGAAAGCGCAGGAAACCAAAGGCGTTGGACACTAATGAATTATCGGACTGATGGCCTAAGGTGCTCATAGTAAACCCTCGTAGTTCAACAAGTTGCCGGGCGCAGACGCCGGGCCGTGACAAAAAAAAATCCCTCCCGCGTCGTTAGCCCGACGAGAAAGGGATTTGTTCGATGTGTGTTTCGGTGCTACCGATACGGCAGATTATGGCCGCATTTTGTTCATGCTTCAAGGGGGCATAGCTTCGTGCCCAAGAACAGATGCGGAACGCTGCTTGCGCAGTTCTCCACTTTATGCAGGGACCATAAAATGGTGACGTTGTTCGCGGACCACTCCAGACTCCCATCCCTGTAGCGACTACAGCTTTGCGCTGTTGAAACAGACATGCGTTTATGTTTTTCCGGCTCACGCCTAGTCGGCAAGAACGAATCGGGTCAACGATTTCTATTGAAGAGACATCAGGCGTTTACTCAATCTCGTTCAATGCCGCATCAGGCACCCAATAAGCACCAGGTTTATTAGGGATAGTTATGTGTTTTCGATATTGCTGGAATCCTTTCCTTCTATCAGTGATAGAAACCTCAATGCCGGCAGGAAGTGCAATGACAGAATGCTCTGATAATAAAGGAGATAATTCCGATGTATTTCCAGATTCGATAATAGAGGTCATTTTTCTATAAGACTCAGCGTTGAGCGCGGCATAGTATCCTGATTTAGTCACCACTGTATTTCCGTCTTGGCAGGCTGCAACGACTGGCCCCGTGAAACCTAACAGAGCAAACATACCAATTACAGTATTTTTCATTTTGATCTCTCTTTGTATGACTTAAGGATATTCCCGGTGAGTATGTAGCACACGTAAAATCTCCATTTACAACTCATTGACATGGTAAATAATAATATAGTTAGGGTGAATAATAATTTCCCGTGAACCAGTCCCCCTGCCAAAGCGATAAAGATAAGGGTGCTGAGGCAGATTCTCGAAGCATGTACAATTTGGCTGTGCAACTTTCTACTCGCAGCTGGGTTATATTGGTCAATATAATCAATGATCTCTGCCATCGCTTCATCATGTGGGATACCAGGACGTGGCTCGTCCAATGCCGCCTGTACTTTGGCGCGAAACCAACTGTCGTAACTATCTACCCTCTCTTGCGTCTCAAATTCTGACACGATGAGGGACAGCTTGGTTATCATTGTGCCTGACTCCTTATGCTGCTGAAGTTTTAACCAGAATAGCCTGTTCTGCCCCCCCTCCCCCAGTCACTTACTGGAGTAGGCGTCTGGCAACTCGCTCCGTTGCCGCCGCGCTGTGGCGCGAATTATTTTAGGTAGTTTTACTTTGCTATCAATAACATCAGCCCGACAGTTTTTACGCCATCGGGCCGGGTAACTCACTGGTAATACAAGTCAGTTTGGGTAGTCAGACTGGCCGTACAGGGCGTCACTTTATCGCTCAGAAAAACAGTAAGTAACACTTAAACCCAGCACCATAACCCCTACATATTGATGGATTTAAACCTCTCCCCCCTAACTCCACGTTACCTACCTATAGACAAGACTAATCTGCACGGTAGCATTAGCGCTACCAGGAACAATATCCCTATTGGATCCCGAAGTATAATACCCCGTATAAAACCCTAACGTAGCCTCACCTAAAGAGTCAGGGACAAATCCAGCCCTTTCCTCCCCAGGGCCTATTCGGTTAAAATACCCAGATTCATCATAGGTACCTATGACGATATGAACTCCCTTCGCCGTGGATTCCTTATCTAAATAAAAATATTGTCCATATATAGAATTCAACCCAGAACCATCAAAGCGAATACCAACACGAGCACTACCATCTGTCGGACATCCAGTAGCCTTAAGCTTAAAATATAAAGTTGGATAAACATATGATGAATGAATAACATCATTCCGGTGAACATTCCCTAATGGTACGGTCATTGTTTTACTCTCGCCTGTCAAATTACAACTAGCATGAATAAATGTTGCCTCAGCTTTTAATGTAGCATCTGAAGCCCAGGCAGAGAATACTGCTCCGAAGCAGCTTAACAACAAACCGTAAATTACTTTTTTCATTATAGCCCCCTTACAGTGTAGTTACACCATCTAGAATAAATTAGTTATATGCAACAGAAAGCTGGATATTGACATTAGCCTTCCCAACTGTAATAACTTTATTTTTCTCCAGGCGAGTAACTGCAATACCAAATAGAATATCACTTCTACTCCCCACTCCTGTTTTTAGTCCAGTCGCTTGTAAATATTCATTAGGTCTAACATATTGATAATTCTTATTGTCATATATATAAAACGCTACATTACTCGCTGCGCCAGGCTGATCATGATTGTCCGGTACAAAATACCGTCCATCATAAGATGAAGCATTACCTTCAAATTTAATACGCACAGAATCCACAGGGCAGTCCCATAATTTAATCGTCTTCTCTTCTGACGAGGAAGCGAAACCCGATATAGAATTACCCAGCCGTGTACCAAAATCTACGATGATACTCTTGGACTCATCGTCTACCCGGCACGTTCCTTCCCGTACCTGACCAGTCACATTAATATTCCCATCCGCCGCCTGCAGCGGCGGTGCCAGCATGGCGGCGCCGAGCAGCGTCAAGGGCAGTGCTATTTTTCTCATCATTATCTTCATCCTTATTGGTAGGTGAGGCTAAAGGTCGCCACCGCGTTGGCCTCGCCGGCGGCGATCTGCGGTTGCGTTTGGTAATAACGGGCGCTGAACGGGTAGCTGCGCAGCCCCTGTGGGGCGGTTTCCAGCGCCAGCCGTTCCCCCAGCGCCAGCGGCGCGCCGCGGTAGAGCAGCTGCACCCCCACACCACGCGCGCTCTCCTGCGCTTCGGGGTGGGTCAACGCCAGCACTCCGGGCGCGTCGCCGCCTGCGGCGATGCCGTCGAACTGAACATTGACCCGGGCGCCGGCGTCGCAGGCCAGATCCAGCAGGAACGGCTGCTCGCCGCGCGTGCTGCCCACGCCGCGAAAATCGCTGCGCGCCACCTCGCCCAATGCCACCGTGCGATGGCGGCCGCCCTGCAGCTCGCAGGCCAACCGGGTAATAGCGACCGGTTTTTGCAGGGCGATATCCAGCACCGGCAGCCCATTAACCGTGCGCCGAGCCAGCGTTTCCGTCGTCAACACGCCGGAGACCAGCGGCCCGGTCACCACCAGCCGCAGGCTGATTTGCCGTTTTCCGGCGGCAATGGCGCCGCTCGCCGGCCAGCCATCTCTGAAAGCGGCATCGGTATCCAGCGCATAGCCCAGCCCGCTAATCGTGGTGCCGTAGACCGCGCTGTTGCCGCTTTTCAACCCACTGTCGCCGCCCTGCAGATTCAGCCGGGCGTCCTTCGCCTCCGCGCAGGGCGCCAGCGACGCGGCCTGCTGCACCTGGCGCGTGCCCTGCCACACCACGCTGCCGACCGGCAGATCGCGTTGCAGCGTCTGCGGCGGAATGTCGAACAGCAGCCGTTCCGGGTTGCCGGCCGGCAGGCATTCCGCTCCCCAGGCGCCGCCCGCCGCCCACAGCCCGCACAGGCCGAGCATCCATACTCCCGCTTTCATCCTTTGCTCCTTAACGGCACTCGGCCGCTATCTCTGGGATCTCCGGGCCGGCCGTTTCCGGCAGGCCGTAGACGACCTGGCATTGCTGGTCCGGTTGTTTGCCCCACTGCACGTGCAGCATGCCGTTGGCCGGCATGCCGGCCAGGAACAGCTGCCCGCCGTCGCCGACGATGCTGCCGTCACCGCCTGCGCCTGCCAGCGTGGCGATCGCACCAAACGGCACCGGCCGGCCGTCGGCGCGCGTCAGCGTCATCATCATCCGTGCACCGACCTTGGTTTGATAATCCGCCAGCACCACCGCGCCGCGGGTCGGGATCACCGTCTGGCTGGTCAGCCCCAGCTCCACGTCGTCCGCGAGGGTGGTCGGATCCAGTGCAATCGCGTTCTGGCGATAGGCGGAGAGGTAAGGCACCACCGCATAGCCGCGGCTATCGGTTTTCACCCCCACCTGATTCACCACGCTGACCCCGCCGGCACCCGGCGCGCGCACCAGCGCCACCGTATCGTTAAGCGGTTGCGACAGCGTCACCCCGCCGGCATGCAGCAACACCCCGCCCTGAACGTCGTAATTCAGCCGCTGGCGCTGGCCGTCGTGGCTCAGCCCGGCGCCGAGCAGCGCCTTGCTGCCGCGATAACCCAGCGTCAGATTGCCATTCTCGCCTTCGCCCTGATTGCCATAGCCGCCGGTTATCCCCCAGTTCAGGTTGTCGCCTTCCAGCGCGGTGCCGTTCAGCCCCAGCGTCTGCAACGTTTTGCCGTTGTTGCTATTGCTGATGCCATAACCGGCCCAGGTGTTGTGTGCCCACAGGTTCAGTGGAATGCTGACATTCAGCGCCACGACGCGATCGGTCTGAGCCTGATAGCTCTGGTTCTGACTGTAGTTAAGGCCATAGCTCACCCCTTTGATGCTGCCGTTGTAGCCCAGGCTGACGGACTGGCGCTTGCCTTGTTCCCCCCAGCGCCGATCTTCCGCCAGGCTCAAGAACAGTGAGCCTGGCAGCGGCCCCAATCCCTGCTGCAGCGAAAGTTCTCTACGGCTGCGGGTCGCGCTGTTGCTTGTCCTATCGCGGGGTTGCATCGCCTGTTGCAACGTGGTGTAGCCTTCGCTGGCATGGCGATAACCGGCCAGGCTCAGCTGG
This sequence comes from Serratia bockelmannii, assembly GCF_051803255.1. Lineage (NCBI taxonomy): Bacteria > Pseudomonadati > Pseudomonadota > Gammaproteobacteria > Enterobacterales > Yersiniaceae > Serratia > Serratia bockelmannii. Next base: position 4,350,157 of record NZ_CP196512.1, read on the forward strand.
GTGCCGGTGAGCGGGAAGCTTTTTTCATAGCGCAGGCGCCACATGTTGCCCTGCCGATCGTCCCCCTGAACGGCCTCCTCCGGCCGCCGGGCCCAGCTTTGCGTCATATCCAGCGACAACGCGCCGGCGCGGCCCAGGTTTTGCCCCACGCCCAGCGCCAGCGAACGGTAACGATTGGCCCATTGGCCACCGCCATACAGCGTGGCGCCGAGCGGCAGGCCGTAGATCAGCGTGCCCTGCATAAACTTCTCGTCATCGGCGCTCGCGTCCTGCGCACGGTATTGCCCGGCGGCCAGGCCGTAGCTGAGCCGCCCTTCGCGCTGCAGCACCGGCAGCGAGGCAAACGGCACCAGCAGGCGCTGTTCCGTACCGTCGCTTTCCTTGATGGTGACATCCAGATCGCCGCTGCCGGAAACCGCATACAGATCGCTGATTTCAAAGGCGCCCGGCGGCACATAGCGCTGATCGACCACCACGCCGTTCTGGCGAATGATCACCTCCGCATTGCTTTTGGCGATGCCGCGCACCACCGGCGAGTAGCCGCGCAGGCTGTCCGGGTACATCTCTTCCACCGAGACCAGCTGTACGCCGCGCAGCGGCAGCGAATCGAAGATATCGCCCGGCGTAGTGGCATCGCCCAGCGTCAACAGCCCGTTCAGCGGGGTGATGTCTCGCTGTACATAGCTGTTCAACGTGCGCCAGTGCGCCTCTCCCTGACCGTTCCGGTTCCACACGCCGTCATGCCGCAACCGCCAGGCGCCCCAGTTGGCGCCGTTGCGCAGGTTGACGAAATAGCTGCTTTCATTGCCGCCCCTCTGCCGGCTGCGATCGTGCGCCCCACGCAGGGTATAGTTGCTCAGCAATGCAGGAATGCCGCTGTCCCACTGCTCCGGCGGCACATAGCCGCGCGCCTGGCGTTTTAACGCCGCCTGCGGGATGCTCAGCTTCAACTGCTGTTGCTCGAACAGCAGTTCCGTTCGGGCGCCGGGAATGGCCTGCGGCAAGTTGATGCACGCATCGGAGGGTTGCAGCGCGGGAAAGGCGGCCAGATCCACGCCAAAGCCCTGCAGATCTTCCCATTTCAGACAAGGCACCAGACGTTCTTTGCCCTGTTCGTCCGGCTGCAGAGAAAAGGCCAGCGTGCGGGTATCCAGCCGCTGCTCGTTGAGGAACAGATCAACGCGATACTCCCCCGGCGGCTGTTTCTCCTCATCGGTGAACAGCGCCAGATCCACTTCGGTTTGCGGCGTATTGCCTATCTGCAATAAAGCCGAGCTAAAACGGTATTCCGCCTGCGCTACGCCGCTGTACATCAGCAGGCCGGCAAGTTGCCAGGCCAACGGCGTCAGCCGATATTCGCTGCGCCGCCCAGATAGGCAGCGCGCTGTTTTGCTGTTCATGTTTCACATCCCTGTTCACACCGCGCCCCTGGCTATCAACCGAGCCATCACAACGCTTGTTGGTGCTGAGCGCTCAGGCCGCCGTAGTCGTTGATCACCTGCCAGCTCACCTGTTTGCCGGTGGCTGAAGGCGGCAGGGTATAGGCCAGCGTGGCGAACGGCGCCACCATCTGCGGCTCCTTGATTTTTTCACCGGCGACCGAGACCGTAGAGAAACTCAGGTAGTAGGGGGAATCATTGATCGCTTTCAGCGTGTTGCCGCTGCGCTCCCAGCGCACTTTCCCGGCCGCCTCTTCCGGCGAGCCGGGCAGCGACGCCGGGCGATAGAACAGTTTGATGCGGGTACGCACCGCGATTTGCAGGTGGTTGCCTTTGCCTTCCGCCTCCGGTGGCACCGTTTTGACGCTGAACCAGAATACCGACTCGCGATCCTCCGGCAGCGGCTGGGCGGTTTTCACCACCCGCAGCGTATTCTCTTTGCCACCGTTCAGGCGAAACAGCGGCGGCGTGACCAGGAACGGCGCCTTGACGTTGCCTTCCAGATCCGCATTGACCCACGATTGCACTAAGTAAGGGATGTCGTCCGGATTTTTTACCGTGATGGTCGCTTCTTTCTTGCCGCCGGGATACACCAACCGGGTGCCGCCGATCACCACGCCAGCAGCAGCCTGAAAACTATTGATTAACAGCGCGGCGCACAGCGCCAAATAGACAGCCTTCATTATTGTGCATTCCCTTGATGTTGTGATTAAGTCGTTCTATTAACAAGTTACCGCCACAGAATGCGTATTCCGTCGATCAATAAAGCCAAGTCAGATAGATTAGTTATACAAAACGCTGAATTGTATAGTGGCGTTAGCCGCACCGGCGGTGACTTTATCTGTTGATCTGTAGCGTGCCGCAAAAGACAGGCGATTCTCACCCTCATTCAGCGAAAATTTCTCCGAAGTACCACCAGGTACAATCGATTGTTTTCCCCAACCACTCTCACTTATTGCAATAAGTTCTAAGGCTATACCAGTGGCGCCGCCAGAGATAAGTTGGAATAGATTTTTATTGTTGGAATCTGCCTCGCCATCCAGCTGTACAGTAGCCACCTTGGTATTTGCCGGACAATCTTTAAGCTCCAAGAAGAACGCTGTTGCATAACCCCAATCTCCCACGTGTTCAAAATCAGCCGCAGCCGCGTCCCCCAGACGCACATCCAGAGTTGGGCTCACCACACAAGCGTTATCAACAATTTTTCCAGTAACGTTAATCACACCATCGGCAGCAAACGCAGAGGAGCAGAGCGCCGTACACGCCAGCATAGAAGCAACCAGATACTTTTTCATCGAAGTCCCCTAAAACACATTTTTGTTTTTCAAATACCCCACTCCTCACCCGCAAAAGCCTTCCGCCCGATGAGAATTTAACGAATTACCGGCGAAAACGTGTTTCACCGGTAAATTAACGCCGGATAGAAAATTAGTTATACGCAACGCTGAATTGAATAGTCGTGTTAGCATCACCGGCGGTGACTTTATCCGTTGATTTATAAGCCGCCTCGAATGTCAATACATTGTCACCCTCATACAGCTTGAATTCCTTGGTGCTGCCCGGCCCCATCCTTTCACCTGGCGCAGCAATACGCAGCGCCAGGCCAGTTGCACCGCCGTCATTCAGTTTGAACAGCTCAGTGTTGTTGTCGTCCGCCGCGCCGTCCAGGGTCACTTTGGCACTGCTCAGGTTAGCCGGGCAATCTTTCAGCTCCAGATCAAATTTCCGGGCACCGGATTCATCTCCCACATTCTTAAACGCCGCCGCCGCCACATCCCCCATCTGCACGTTCAGCGTCGGGTTAACCACACAGGCGTTATCGATGATTTTACCGGTGAAGTTAATCACGCCATCAGCGGCAAACGCCGAGGAAGAGATCGCCGCACAGGCCAGTGCGGAAGCTACCAGATACTTTTTCATATAAGTCCCTTATATTATTTAAACCACTAAGTTATATGTCGATATACATAATTGATCGTGGCGTGAACACCACGCTTACTGCGCATCGCTATTACCGATGGCAATATATTATGCATCACGCACGATAATATGGGCGCCATGCATGAAGTCATCATTATAAAACCTAAGGAATGTCATTAGTACTCAGAAGCCCACCAAGGATACTAAGACATTTTAAAAAATGAATTCAACCAAAAATAAAAAATGAACAGAAAACAGGACCGCACATCATAATTAACGAATTTACTTTTTTAAAAAATCAGAATCATGCCCTATCAACAGGAACACCTAAATATAGAAAAAATACAACTCACTATAAAACAAGGAGATTAGCATCGCTCACAAAAAGACTAAACCATATGCATAATGAATTAAAAAATTAAAACCATCACAAGTACAACAAATAATGAAAGATAAACTGATCAATTATCGTATTTATAATGAATACCAATAACTAATATTGATTATATTTTTTAATTTAAAAATCTAATTTGTGAATGAAAAGGTTAATTTCAGAGATTTCTTGTATTTAGGAAGTGAATTTATTGGAAGGATAACTTCAATAAAAAAGATGAAAGAAAACAGACTTTTCGTAACGCGTTGAGCTCACTGCTGCAGAGTTAGGCGTGGTATCAGGGCGGCAAAAGCCCGGTACGCTCTGCGCCGCCGTTCGAACGGCAGCATAGCTGTCTGCAACCTACACGCCATCCGTAACATAGTCGTGCAACAGAAAAGAAAAGGCCAGGCGCCTTAACGACGCCCGGCCTTTCTTCATTTCATCACTCGTCTTCCAGATACGTATAACCGTACAGACCGGCCTCAAACTCTTCCAGGAACTGCGCCTGCAGCTCGCTGTCCAGATCGGTTTCTTTGACCTGATCGCGGAACTTGGACAGCAGCGCGCTCGGATCGAGCTGCACATACTCCAGCATGTCCGCCACGGTATCGCCCTCGTCAGACAGCTCGGTCTCGACGCTGCCGTCCGGGAACACGTACACGTCAACCGAGGCGGTGTCGCCGAACAGGTTGTGCATGTTGCCAAGGATCTCCTGGTACGCGCCGACCATGAAGAAGCCCAACGCCGGCGGGTTCTCCGGATCGTACGGCGGCATCGGCATGGTGGTCGCCACGCCGTCGCCGTCGACGTAATGATCGATGGTGCCGTCGGAGTCGCAGGTGATGTCGAGCAGCACCGCACGGCCTTCCGGCGGCTTATCCAGCCCTTCCAGCGGCAGCACCGGGAACAGCTGGTCGATGCCCCATGCATCCGGCATCGACTGGAACAGCGAGAAGTTGACGTAGAACTTGTCCGCCATGCGCTCTTGCAGTTCGTCGATGATAGGACGGTGCGCGCGGTTGCTCGGATCGAGCTGCTGCTGGATCTTGTTGCAGATGTTCAGATACAGCTGCTCGGCCCAGGCGCGCTTGGTCAGGTCCAGCATGCCGTGCGCGTATTGGGTATGCACGTCGTGCAGATCCATCTGGCTGTCGTGCAGCCATTCGCGCAGCGAGCGGCGGTTCTCCGGCTCGTTCATTTCCAGCCAGGTTTCCCACATGCTTTCCAGCGCGCGCGGCGCGTCGGCTTCCGGCGGCTGCGGTTCGCTGAACTCGTTGCGCTCGACGCCAATCACGTTGGAGACCAGCACCGTGTGGTGCGCGGTCACGGCGCGACCGGACTCGGTGATCACCGTCGGGTGCGGCAGGCCGTGTTCGTTACAGGCGTCGCCGATGCCCCAAATCACGTTGTTGGCATATTCGTTCAGGCCGTAGTTGACCGAGCAATCGGACTGCGAACGGGTGCCTTCGTAGTCGACGCCCAAGCCGCCGCCCACGTCGAAGCACTGAATGTTGACGCCCAACTTGTGCAGCTCAACGTAGAAGCGCGCCGATTCGCGCACGCCGGTGGCGATGTCGCGAATATTGGCTAGCTGCGAACCCAAATGGAAGTGCAGCAGCTGCAGGCTGTCGAGGCGGCCCGCTTCACGCAGGGTCTCCACCAGCTTCAGCACCTGCACCGCCGCCAGACCGAACTTGGATTTTTCGCCGCCGCTCGACTGCCATTTGCCGGAGCCTTGCGATGCCAGACGCGCACGCACGCCCAGGCGCGGTATGACGTTCAGCCGCTCGGCCTCTTCCAGCACCAGGTTGATCTCGGACATCTTCTCGATCACCAGGTACACCTTGTGCCCCAGCTTTTCCCCGATCAGCGCCAGACGAATATATTCACGATCTTTATAACCATTACAGACGATCACCGAGCGGGTCATGCCGGCATGCGCCAGCACCGCCATCAGTTCGGCCTTGGAGCCGGCTTCCAGCCCCAGCGGTTCGCCGGAGTTCACCAGCGATTCAATCACGCGGCGGTGTTGGTTCACCTTGATCGGATACACCAGGAAATAACCGCCCTGGTAGCCGAAGGATTCACGCGCGCGTTTGAACGCGGCGTTGATAGAGCGCAGGCGATGCTGAAGGATCTGCGGGAAGCAGAACAGCGCCGGCAGACGTTGGCCGTCTTGCTGGCGCGTTTTCACCAGTTCTGCCAGATCGACGCGCGCCTGCGGGACATCCGGGTCCGGGCACACGCTGATATGGCCCAGCTCGTTGACGTCATAGTAATTGTTGCCCCAGTAGGCGACGTTATAAGTACGCAGCATCTTGCTGGCATTACGATCATTCATGGCAACCTCCTGCATGGAGCGCAAAGATAAAGACTCGCCCGCAACCGGCGGGCGGTGAATCAACAGATCATCAGACATGGTTCGCCTCACATTCCGCACTGACGAAACCGTCAGCCACTATCGCAGCTACAACCCGCGAGAACAACCCAACAAGCCGCGCCGGCGGCAGCGAAGAGAACTGCCGTTCGCGGTCAGCGATCGGTTTATCACTCATATAATTGTAAGACACCCTGTTCAAACCTCGTGAATCGGGCCAAGAAACATCCCACAGGAAGGCTGCAGGCTACCCTTGTTCAGTTCTTCAGACGACCGTTAGCCGGCCCGAGAATCCTGAGTAGCGGCCAAGTGTTTATCGCACCTGGTAAGTGACAGAGAGACAAGACGGGAAATAGCAGAAGAATGTGCGCCAGAACGGCACTGCTGTTGGGAACCAACAACCGGTAGACAACGGATCATTAATCCAACCACCTCCACGCGCGCCGTTCACAGTGAACGACCCAGCCTCTAAAATAGTGTAAGAACGTGACCGTTCGATGAAGCGGCGGCGCCACGGCGAACGCCCGCGACGGATAATAGCGCAACGCCGGCGAATGCAAAGCGGAAGTTTATCACACCTTCCCCAGCGCCAATCGCCGTACTGTGCAGCAAATGAACCGCGCGCGCAGTTTATACCGGTAAGAAGGTGAAAAAGCAAAATGAAAATTCGCCGAAAACTGTTTCAAGCGATGAAAATGGCGCCAACCCGTTTGCGTAAAAGAGCGAAAGCGCAAAAAATTACTGGCAATCTGGCTAAACCCTGACCTAAAATAGACGTCCAGATGTTAATCCATCTATACTGGTTAACTGATAAACTGCTTAACGGCTTTGCCTGAGGGGCGTTGCAGGATGCATCTCGCGCCATCAGCGGAAGACCCTTCGCTTCGATGCCGGATCTCCAGCGCTGTGCAGTAATTTCTAACCCGTCTTATGCAAGGTAAAGAACACAATGGCTAAACACCTCTTCACGTCCGAATCCGTCTCCGAAGGACATCCCGATAAAATCGCCGACCAGATCTCCGATGCCGTCCTCGACGCCATCCTGGAACAAGATCCGAAAGCGCGCGTCGCCTGCGAAACTTACGTGAAAACCGGTATGGTGCTGGTCGGCGGTGAAATCACCACCAGTGCCTGGGTCGATATCGAAGAGATTACCCGCAAGACCGTGCGCGAGATCGGCTACGTTCATTCGGACATGGGCTTTGACGCCAACTCCTGTGCAGTCTTGAGCGCCATCGGCAAACAATCCCCGGACATCAATCAGGGCGTTGACCGTACCGATCCTCTCGAGCAGGGCGCCGGCGATCAGGGCTTGATGTTTGGCTACGCCACCAACGAAACCGACGTGCTGATGCCTGCACCGGTCACCTACGCGCACCGTCTGGTGCAGCGCCAGTCCGAAGTGCGCAAAAACGGCACCCTGCCGTGGCTGCGCCCGGATGCGAAGAGCCAGGTGACCTTCCAGTACGACGACGGCAAAATCGTCGGCATCGACGCCGTGGTGCTGTCCACCCAGCACTCAGAAGACATCTCGCTGAAAGATCTGCAAGAAGCGGTGATGGAAGAGATCATCAAGCCGGTACTGCCGGCGGAATGGCTGACGGCGGGCACCAAATACCACATCAACCCGACCGGCCGTTTCGTTATCGGCGGCCCGATGGGCGACTGCGGCCTGACCGGCCGTAAGATCATCGTCGACACCTACGGCGGCATGGCTCGCCACGGCGGCGGCGCCTTCTCCGGTAAGGATCCGTCCAAGGTTGACCGTTCCGCGGCTTACGCGGCGCGCTACGTGGCGAAAAACATCGTTGCCGCCGGCCTGGCCGATCGCTGCGAGATTCAGGTGTCTTACGCTATCGGCGTAGCGGAACCGACCTCCATCATGGTGGAAACCTTCGGTACCGAGAAAGTGCCAACCGAACAGCTGACGCTGCTGGTGCGCGAATTCTTCGATCTGCGCCCATACGGCCTGATCCAGATGATGGATCTGCTGCAGCCGATCTACCGCGAAACTGCCGCCTACGGCCACTTCGGCCGCGAGCACTTCCCGTGGGAAGCGACCGACAAAGCCGCACTGCTGCGCGATGCCGCCGGCCTGAAATAAGCCCCGACATCAACATGAAAACGGCGAGCCTGGGCTCGCCGTTTTTTTTGAGCAGATGGGTGCTCCTGGATCAACGCATCGACTGCCGGCCAGCGGAGGCAAAGCCCCCGCCGCCGGGTTGCCTTACCGTTCGGATTCGTAAGCCAAAATGGCCGCAACCTCCGTAGTGCCCGATCGGATACGCAGCTCACACAGCGTGCTGCGGGTTATCCATGCCAGTGATATTACCGTGGCACAAATAACCACCAATTTTAACAGGCTCCGTTTGTTCGGCATCATGCCTTCTTCTCCTTGCCTCGCGGCGGGTAAGAGGCTAACTTAACGTTGTCGTGCGTTAGAGTAGGCCTCGGGTTGATGGATATCGACTCGGGGCTTTTCTCTTTGTATCTTTCACGCAGGCTCCAGAGACAAAGATCCAGAGCACCCGCCCGCAGTATATTCACCTCCCCCTCTCTTCCCGCGTTCCTTTTCACGTTAAATGTCTTTCTTGCGCAGCGGCACGCAACGCCTTGCAAAGCGTTGAAAAAAGGCCCAGCAACGCAGGGCCATTGAGGGCGGAGAAAGCAAAGTAGGGCTGAAGCTTACGACGTCTGCTTACGCAACAGATAAACGAAGTACGGCGCACCGATAAAGGTCGCCAATAACCCGGCGGGGATCTGATACGGGAACAGCAGCATACGCCCGCACCAGTCGGCAAACACCATCAGCAAGCCGCCCAGCAGCGCGGCGATCACCATCTGCGGCAGCGCGCGGCGGAAGCCCAGCATACGCGCCATATGCGGCGCCATCAGCCCGACAAAGCTCAGCGGCCCGACGGTCAGGGTCGCCATGGCGGTCAGGGTGGCAGCCAGCAACAAAATGGTCAACCGCGCCGGCGTCAGCGCAATGCCCACCGAGCGGGCGGTGGCGCCGCCGAGCGGCAGGATGGTCAACCAACGGCGGCACAGCGGCGCCAATACCATCAGGCCGGCGGCCACCAGAGCGGTACGCAGCGCCTGCGCCGGCTCCACCGAATAGGTCGAACCGGAGAGCCAGGTCAGCAAGCCCCCCATACGCGGATCGCCGCTGGCCAACAGCAGGAAGATGACGGTAGTAAAGGCGGTGCTGAGCGCGATACCGGCGAGCAGCATGCGTTCCGTCGAGAAACCGCCGCGGCCTGCGGCGATCATGATGATCAGCAGCGTAGCGGCCGCTCCCAAACTGCCGGCGGGCAGCAGCCAAACGAAGGCGTCGCCCGGCACCATAAACAGCATCATCACGACGCCAAAAGCGGCGCCGGAGCTGATCCCCAACACTTCCGGGCTGGCCATCGGGTTGCCGGTCAATTTCTGGATCAACGTGCCGGCGACCGCCAGCATCATGCCCGCCGCCAGCGCCGACAGCACCCGCGGCCAGCGCCACGGCAGCAGGGAATCCAGCTCCGCACCCAGGCTCCAGTGCCAACCGCCGGCATTTTTGCCCAGCATCAGCGCCAGCGTCAGACCGATCAGCAATACGAGGCCACCCAGCAGGATCCAGCCGGGCAGATTCCCGCGCTCGGCAGGCACCTTGTCGCCAAGGTTCATCGGCGGCGGCGTGGTGGCGCTGCGCAAACGCGGCAACAGCCACAGCAGCAGCGGTGCGCCGAACAGCGCAGTGGCCGCGCCGGTCGGGATCTCACGCCACACCTGCGTCACCCCGAGCATCACCTGATCGGTCAGCCACAGCAGCAGCGCCCCCAGCAACGGCGCCAACATCATGCGGTGCGCCAGGCGGCGCGCGCCCAGCATCTTCGCCATCAGCGGCGCAAACAGGCCGATAAAGCCGATAATGCCCACCGCACTCACCAACATGGCGCTGAAGATAATGGCCAGCCCCAAGGCGCAGAAGCGCGCCATCGATAGCCCCAACCCCAGGTTGCGCGCCACGCCGTCGTCCAGCCCCAGCAGCGTCAGCGGGCGCAGCAACAGCGCCGCCAGCAGGCCTGCCACCAGCAAACGCGGCAGGAGGAACTGTACGGCGCTCCAATCCTGTTGGTTCAGCGCGCCGGTGCCCCACAGGAACATGCCCTGCAGCTGATCGTAATGAAACAGCGCCAACAAGCTGTTGACCGCGCCGCAGTACAGTCCCAACACCAGCCCGGCCAGAATCAGCGTCACCGGCGACATCCGCTTGCCCCAGGCGACGCCGAACACCAGCCCGCCCACCACAATCGCACCCACCATAGCGGCCAGCTGGCGGGTAAATTCGCCCCCCGGCAGCACCCACAGCGTGGCGATGGTCAGGCCGAGCTGCGCACCGGCGGCCACGCCGAGCGTCGACGGTTCCGCCAACGGATTGCGCAACACCTGCTGGAACAGCACGCCGACCAACCCCAGGCCGGCGCCGGCCAACAGCGACACCGTCAACCGAGGCAGCAGGCTGTAATGGAACAGCATTTGCCGCACGTCGTCGATGTCCGGCGCGCTGAGCGCCCGTGCCCATTGCGCCGGCGGCAGCTGCTGCGTCAGGTTGTATATCGTCAGGCCACCTGCCGCCGCCAGCAACAGCAGGATCAGCGTCAGCGGTAATTTCCGGATGCCAGCATTCATGCCGCACTCTCCTGAGCCTGTGCCAACAGGCGGCAAAACCGCATCGTCGACAGCGTAGCACCGTAGAACCACACCGCCGGCACCTGCCGCAGCTGGTTTTGCCGCACGAAGGGCAATGACTGCCACAGCGGCGTCGCGCTGACCTTGTCCATCATCGCCTGATTGCCGTGATCGAGATAGATGACTCGGGCGTTACGCACCGTGGCCAACCGTTCAATCCCCACCACCGCCGTGCCCCAAAAGTCGGTTGGCTCCTGCCAGGCATTGCGGATGCCCAGTTGGTCCATCGCTTCCTGGAACAGGCTTTTCTGGCCGATGATCAACGCATGGCGCGTGTCTATCAGGGAAAACAGCAGCAACGGTTGGCGGGTGTAGCTTTGCAGGCGCTGACGCGCGTCCTGCATAAAGCGGTCGAACTGCGCCAGATGGTTTACCGCCCGGCTTTCTATGCCCAACCGCTGGCCCAGCGCCAGCAGCGACTGGCGGGCGACGGTCAGCGGTTTGCCGCTGCCGTCGTTGAAGCCGAAGCTCATAGTTGGCGCGATGGGTTGGATTTTTCGCGGCGTCGGGCCATAGCCCTGCGACAGCAACACCAGCGAAGGCTGGAGCTGCTGCAGCAGTTCGAGATTCGGTTCGGTGCGCTGGCCGACGTCGACCACCGTCGCCGGCAGCTTCGGCTCCGCCACCCACAGGTTGTAGTTATGCACATCGGCCACCGCTAGCGGCGTCACGCCCAATGCCAACAGCAGCTCGATCGGCAGCCATTCCAGCGCCGCAACGCGCGCGATATCCGGCGGCGCCTCCGCCGCCCGCCCGGGCAACGAACCCAACAGCGGCGACAGCGCGAGCGCCATCAACAAACGGCGGCGCAGCGGATCGTGAGAAGAAGTGAATGCAGAGGACATCAGTAGACAAAACTCACCGGCGCGCCGCCGCTCGGATGCGGCAACGTGCCCATAGGAATACCGTAAATTTGCTCCAGCACCGGCCCCTGCATCAGTTCCAACGGGCCGCCCTGGGCAATCATTTCACCGCCGCGCAGCGCCACCAAATGGTCGCAGTAGCGCGCCGCCATATTGATGTCGTGCAGTACGGCGATCACCGTGAGATCGCGTTCGCGGCTCAGGCGCTGGATCAGTGCCAGCACCTCAACCTGATGCGCGATATCCAGCGCCGACGTCGGTTCGTCAAGCAGCAGACAGCGGCTGTCCTGCGCCACCATCATCGCCAGCCAGGCGCGTTGGCGCTCGCCGCCGGACAGGCTGTCCACCAGCCGATTGGCGAACGGCTTCAAGCCCACCAGCGCGATGGCCTCTTCCACCTGTTGACGATCGTTGGCGCCAAAACGCCCCAGCGCGCCATGCCACGGATAGCGGCCGACGGCCACCAGCTCGCGCACCGTCATGCCTTCCGCCGCCGGCAACTGCTGCGGCAGGTAGGCCACCTGGCGGGCGAAGGATTTGCTGTCCCACTGCGCCAACGGCTGCCGATTGAGCAAGACCTGGCCGCCGCTGGGCGCATGGTGCCGCCCGAGCAGTTTCAACAGGGTGGATTTACCGGAACCGTTATGGCCGATCAGGCCGCAGACTTTGCCCTGGGGAAAACTGAGCGACAGCGGTTGCAGCAGCACCCGGCCGGGGACGGCGAAGCTGGCGTTATCCAGCGCAAAGGCCGCGCCGGGATTAAGAAGTTTGTCCTGCATAGATCCTGCTTTGTCCGGGGCGACGCGGCGCCGCCCCGGCTATCCGGTTAGAAACGGAAGGTTGCGGTGGCGACCACCTGGCGTTCTGCGCCCCAGTAGCAGGCGTAGTCGCGGTAGCAGCTCGACACGTAGGTCTTGTCGAACAGGTTGTTGATGTTGACGCCCACGGACGAGCCCGGCAGGCCAAAGCGCGCCAGATCGTATTTAATGGTGGCGTCCACCAGCGTGTAGTCCGGCACCTTGAAGGTGGTGTTATCGCTGTTGAAGCTCGAGCTGGAGCCGACGTAACGCACACCGGAACCCAGCGTCAAACCGCTCACCGCCGTTTCGTGGAAGGTATAATCCGCCCACAGCGACGCCATGTGTTTCGGCACTTCGACGGTCGGTTTGCCCTGATAGGTGTTGTCCTTGGTGTATTTCGCATCGGTGTAGGTATAGGAGGCGATCAGGTTGACGTTGGCATTCAACGCCGCCTTGGCTTCCAGCTCCACACCGCGCGAACGGATCTCGCCGCTCTGCACGCTGAACTGCGCGTTATCCGGATCCGGCGTCAGGTTGTTGTTCTTGGTCAGTTGATACAACGCACCAGTCAGCACGATTGGGCGATCCTTCGGCACGTATTTCACACCGGCTTCATACTGCTTGCCGATCGAGGGCTTAAAGGTCTGGCCATTGATTGACGTATCGAGGGTCGGTTCAAACGACTCGCTGTAGCTGAAATACGGCGTCACGCCGTTGTCGAACAGGTAATTCAATCCGCCGCGCCAGGTAAACTGCCCATCGGAGCGTTCGTTGGTGTACCCGAGAACGCGGTTATTGGCCGACGTTTTCGCCCAGTCATAGCGCCCGCCCAGCGTCAACAGCCACTGGTTCCACTCCCCTTGCTCCTGCACATACAAACCGGTTTGCTCCTGACGGTTCAAGTACTTGTATGGGAAGTTGATATTGACCACATCATTGCCATACTGCGGCCGGGTCATGCTCAGGCCGTCTGTGGAACCATAGTCGGAATTGATATCGTTGCGCATACGCGAATAATCTACGCCAAACAACAGCGTATGGTCGATATCGCCGGTTTTCACCTTCGCCTGCGCCTGAGTATCAACCGCAAAATTGTTCAGGTGCTCTTTCGACTGAACGTAAGCGCGATTGATCGTCGTCGGTGATGATAAGCCGAATCCATAGATGCTCTTCATATCGGTGTCCACCTGCATATAACGCAGGTTCTGGCGCACCGCCCAGGTATCGTTGAAGGCGTGTTCGAAACTGTACCCGATCATCCGCTGCTTGCGCGCCATATAGTTGCTGGCTTCGCCTTCGTTGAAATCGGTCGGCAGTTTGCTGCCGTCCGGCAATGGGATCAGCGTGCCCTGCTTCGGCAACCAGCCGTAATAACCGGTATAGGGATCGTTTTGAATGTTGGCCAGCAGCGTGAAGTTGGTTTTGTCATCCGGGCGCCAGCTAAAGGACGGCGCGATCGCATAGCGCTTCTCTTTGCTCATGTTCTGCTGCGTATCGCTGTCTTTCGCCAGGCCGGTCAGGCGATAGGAATAGATGCCCTGATCGTCCAGCGCGTCGCTGAAATCGAAACCGGTCTGGAACAGGTTATCGGTACCCATTTTGAACTGGATTTCGCGCAGCGGCTCGGTGGTTGGCCGCTTGCTGACCATCGAGACCAAACCGCCCGGGTTGCTTTTACCGTACAGCACCGAGACCGGGCCGCGCAGCAGCTCGGCGCGTTCGAGGAAATAAGGATCGATGGACGCTTCGCTGTAGTTGTCGCCCAGCAACCGCAGGCCATCCAGATACTGGGTGGTGTTGGTAGCCGGGAAGCCGCGGATTGCCACCGCGTCATAGGTCGTGGAGCTGCCGCGGCTGGCGAATACGCCCGGCGCATAGGCCAGAGCACTTTTCACCGTATCCGGCTGGCGCATGTCCATCTCTTCACGCGTCACCACGGAAACGGACTGCGGGTTCTTTTCGATCGGCGTATCGGTTTTGGTGCCGGTGGCGCTACGTTTGGCGACATAGGTGCCGACCGGCCCCCAGGCGCTTTCCTGCTGGGCGGAATTGCTGCCGCCCACAACGGTAATCGTGTCTTCCTTGGCGGCCGGCTTGGCGTCGGCGGAAAAAGCCGGCATCGCCAGCGTGCCTAACGCCGCAGCGACGGTGATCGCTAACGCGCTGACGGGGAGACGGCCCTGCTTGGCCGCGGATGATGAAAGACGCTTGGTCGGCATGATTTATTTCTCTGATGAATTATTAAATGACGAATGTAAACGATAATAATTATTATAAGCGTCGCATTTTATGCAGAAGCCAAATTAAACTGCAAGCCGAATTCATAGGGCAAATAGGTTAAGGATTAGGCGCTTAGCCATGTAGTTAACAGGGAAATAAAACGAGCGGAAAAACAAAAAAGCCCGCAACCAAGGTTACGGGCCTAATAACAAAGAAAAAATTTTCACCGGGGCCGACGCCCCGGTAGCGATTACTGACCGAACATATCCTTGATCCAGCCGGCGACGCCATCGCCATCTTTTTGCTCACCCGCCGCCGGTTGCTGCTGTTGCTGCACCGCCGCCTGGCTGGCCTGGCACAATCCCTGCGGATTGTCGGTCCAGACCGGGATGGTGCGCCAGCTGCCGCCGCCGCAGATAAAGTTGCCGGCAGAGTCGATGCTCATCTGGTTTATGCCTTCCGGCGGCTGCAGCATCAGCGGCAGCGGCGTCTGGTTTTCCAGATAGCGGCGATACAGGGTCAACGCGCCGTTGGCGCCGGTCAGCTTGGCCGGGCCGTTGTTGTCGCGCCCCACCCAGGCGATCGCCACTTCCTTGCCGTCGATGCCGGCGAACCAGCTGTCGCGCAGATCGTTGGTGGTACCGGTTTTCGCCGCCAGGTTGTAGTTCGGGAACTTCACCGACAGCGAGCGGGAGGTCCCGCGCGCCACGCCCTGCTGCATCGCGTACAGCGTCAGGTAAGCGGCCTGCGCCGGCACCATGCGCTCCGCCTGCGGGAAGCTCTGGTACAGCACCGTGCCGTCTTCGGCGATCACCGAACGCACCGCCGACAGCGGCGCACGGTTACCGCCGCTGGCGATGGTCTGGTACTCCTGCGCGACTTCCATCGGCGTCAGGCCGATCGCCCCCAGCAGCATCGAAGGCACCGGATTGATCTCCGCTTTCGGGATCCCCAGGCGTTGCAGCGTGGCGCTGATCTGATCCAGCCCGACCGACAGGCCGAGGTTCACCGTCGGCACGTTCAGCGAGTTGGCCAACGCATCCACCAGCATCACCTGACCGCGGAATTTACGGTCATAGTTGTTCGGCTGCCAGACGGCGCCGTTCGGCTGTTTCAGCGACAGCGGCGCATCCGCCAGCCAGGTGTTGAGGCGGTATTTATCCGGTTCGGACAGCGCGGTCAGGTACGTCGGCGGCTTGGCCAGCGAGCCTACCAGACGGCGCGCCTGCATGGCGCGGTTGAAGCCGGCGAACTGCGGGTTGGCGCCGCCGACCATGGCGCGTACTTCACCGCTGAAGCGATCGACGATCACCATCGCCGCTTCCAGATCCTGCAGGTGACGCGCAGCGCGCAGCGCCGGGATGCCGTCTTCGACCGCTTTTTCCGCCGCGTCTTGCGACACCGGATCCAGCGTGGTGAAGATCTTCACGCCGGACAGGTCATTGACCTTATCGCCCAGCTTGGTTTGCAGTTCCTGACGCACCATCTGCATAAACGCCGGCTGTGGCGTAATGACGCCGCCTTTCGGCTGCACGCCCAGCGGACGCGCGCTCAGCATGTCATACAGCTCGCCGTCGATCACGCCCTGGTTCTGCAACAGTTTGAGCACCAGGTTGCGGCGCTCCAGCGCCAGTTTCGGGTTGCGCCACGGGTTATACAGCGACGCGCCCTTGACCATGCCGACCAGCAACGCCTGCTGATCGAGGCTCAGCTCGTCCACCGGACGGCCGAAGTAATACAGGCTGGCCAGCGGGAAGCCGCGGATCTGGTCGCTACCGCTCTGGCCGAGGTACACCTCGTTCAGATACAGCTCCAGGATGCGGTCTTTGCTGTAACGGTAATCCACCAACAGCGCCATATAGGCTTCGTTGGCCTTACGCCACAGCGAACGCTCGTTGGTCAGGAACAGGTTCTTCACCAGTTGCTGCGTCAGGGTACTGCCGCCCTGCACCGCACGGCCAGCGGTCAGGTTGGCCAGCACCGCGCGGCCGATGGAGTACGGGCTGATGCCGTCATGCTCATAGAAATGGCGGTCTTCCGTGGCGATCAGCGTGTCTACCAACAGATCCGGGAAACCGGAACGCGGCACGAACAGGCGCTGTTCACCGTTAGGCGACTGCAGCATGGTGATAAGACGCGGATCGAGGCGGAAGAAGCCGAAGCTACGGCCGCTGTCCAGGTTTTCGATCTTCGCCAGACGGTTGTTCTGGAAATCGAGGCGGGCACGGATCTGCCCTTCTTTACCATCCGGGAAGTCGAACGGGCGGCGCAGCATTTCGATGCTGTTGGCCTGCACGGTAAACTCGCCCGGGCGCGTCATGCGGCTGACCTGGCGATACTGCATGCCTTCCAGCAGGTTGACCATCTCCTTCTTGCTGTACGGCATACCCGGTTCCAGGTTGACCATGCGGCCGTACACCGCCGCCGGCAGCTGCCAGACTTTACCGTCGATGCGGCTGCGGATCTGCGAGTCCAGGTAGACGCCATAGATTGCCAACAAGACGGCGATCACCAGGATCAGTTTGATAAACAGGCCGAGCCAACGGCGTTTTTTACGCGGCGGAGTCGCTTTTACCTTACGCGGCATGCGTTCCTCCTCCTCTTCATACTCATCATCGTCATACTCGTCTTCTTCGTAATCGTCATAATCGTCGTCTCGGCGACGGCGCGGCGGCTTGCGCGACGCGGTGCTTTTTGGTTGTTTTCCTTTGCGCCCGATGGGCTCGCGGTCATCCCCAGCCATGGCTGTTGTTCTCCGAGCTTGCCGACACTGCCGGCCATGATTAGTCGCTTAATCTGTGCCTACGCCGCAGCGCTGACCAGAAGAAACATCTGAATTCCAAACCTTAAATGATCGCGACCTACTGATATTTCTTCGTTCGGCGCGTCGGTACCGCCGTGGCCGGATCGTCCGGCCAAACGTGTTTAGGGTAGCGGCCCTTCATCTCTTTTTGCACCTCGCGATAGGCGCCTTGCCAGAAGGCCGCCAGATCGCCGGTGATTTGCAACGGCCGGTGCGCCGGTGAGAGTAACTCAAGCACCACCGGGATGCGACCCTCCGCCAACATCGGGCTGCGCTGCTCGCCGAACACCTCCTGCAAACGCACCGCCAGCGCCGGCGGTTTACCCGCCTCATAACGGATCGGTAAGCGGCTGCCGGTCGGCACAGTGTAATGAGTGGGTAGCGCATTATCCAGCCGCTGCTTTTGCTGCCAGTCCAGCAGACGGGACAGCGCCTCGGCGATGTTGACCTGCTTCAATCCGCGCAGATCGCGCACGCCGTTCAGCGACGGCAACAGCCACTGCTCCAGCGCCGCCAGCAGCGGCTCTTCATCCATCGCCGGCCACTCCGCCTCCGGCAGCCAGGCTTGCGCGCACTGCAGGCGCACCCGCAATTGTTCAGCGGCCCCCTCCCAGTTGAGCACCGCCAACCCCTGTGCGCGCACCCAGTCGAGCAGCGCCTGCTGCAGCTCTTCGTCCGCCGGTTTGGCCAGCGGCTGAGCGCGCAGCGTCAGACGACCGATCTGCTGGCGCTTCCAGGCGCGCAGCGTGCCCTTCTCTTCATCCCATTCCACCGCCGTGCGCTGCGTGACGATCGCCGGCAGCTGCGCCGCCAGGGCTTCGATGTCCACCGGCAGCGCCAGCAGGATACGCGCATCGGGGCTGTTGTGGCCCTGCAACAGGCTGGGAACGATAAGCCAGGGGGCGCGCGACAGCGCCTCGTCCTGGTTCATCGCCGCGCCCAGGCCGTTGGCCAGCAGGTAGCGGCCGTCCTGGCCACGGCGCTGGGCGATGCGATCGGTAAACGCCTGCGCTAACAGGCGCGGGGCCAGCTCGACGTCGACTTGCCCCGCACGTTGCGGCAGGCGTTTGGTCAACTGCGCGGCGCGCTGCCGCCAGTTCGGTTGCGGGCGGCTCAGCCAGTAGCCGATATCCATCTGCCCGCCGCGCGGCGGTTCTTCCAGCAATGCCGCCAGCAACGCCGCCGTCGCCAGGCCGTCGGCGCTCAGTGCCGCCCCGGCGACCAGCATCGCCGCCAGCCGCGGCTCGCACCCCAGCGCGGCCATCTGGCGCCCCGGCGCGGTAAGTTTGCCGCCGTCATCCGTGGCTCCCAGCCGGTGCAACAGTGCCCTGGCCGCTGCCAATGCCGCCGTCGGAGGCGCATCAAGCCAGGTCAGCTGCGCCGGATCATGGCACCCCCATTGCAGCAATTCGAGCCAGAAGCCGGTGAGATCGCTCTGTAAAATTTCCGGTTCGGTATGTTCGGCCGCACGCTCCGCCTGCTCTTTGGCGAACAGGTGCCAGCAAAGGCCCGGCTCCAGGCGCCCGGCGCGCCCGGCGCGCTGCACCATCGAGGCCTGACTGATGCGCTGCGTCGCCAGCCGCGTCAAACCGTTGCGCACGTCGTAACGCGCCACGCGCTCCAGGCCGCTGTCCACCACCAGCCGAATGCCCTCGATCGTCAGGCTGGTTTCGGCGATGTTGGTCGCCAGCACCACCTTGCGGCGGCCAGGCGCCGCCGGCTGAATCGCTTTTTGCTGTTGCGCCAAAGGCAGGGCACCATACAGCGGGCAAAGATCGGTATCGCTCGCCACCTCGCCGGTCAATCGCTCCAGCACCCGATTGATCTCCGCTACGCCCGGCAGGAACAACAGCAAAGACCCCGGCTGTTCGGCCAGCAGACGCTTCACCGCCGCCGCTACGCCATCCTCCAGCCGCTGATGGCTGGCCAACGGCTGATATAAACGTTCAACCGGAAAGCTGCGTCCCTCTGACACCACCACCGGTGCCTGCGGCAACAGCTGCGTCATACGGACGTTGTCCAGCGTGGCCGACATGATCAGCAGTTTCAGATCGTCGCGTAGCCCTTGCTGCACGTCGAGCAGCAGCGCCAGCGCCAAATCGGCCTGCAGACTGCGTTCGTGAAATTCATCGAGGATCACCAGCGACACGCCCTGCAGCTCGGCATCCTGCTGCAGCATGCGGGTGAGAATGCCTTCCGTCACCACTTCCAGCCGGGTCTGCGGCCCGCTTTTACTTTCGGCGCGCATGCGGTAGCCCACGGTCTGGCCGGGCTCCTCCCCCAGTTGCTGTGCCAGGCGGTAAGCGACGTTTTTCGCCGCCAGCCGCCGCGGCTCCAGCATGATAATGCGCCCCGGCAATCCGGCCTTAGCCAGGATCTGCAGCGGCAACCAGGTGGATTTACCGGCGCCGGTCGGGGCGTGCAACAGCACCTGAGGAGCGGACTGCAGCGCAGCCAGCAACTCATCAAGCACCGCGCTGACGGGCAATGAAGACACTGAACTCTCCGTGGTGGTTAACGTTAAACGGCGTACAGTGTAGCATTAGCTTTGCCCCCGTAGCCTTTCAAACTGCGGCGTCGTTAGCTATAGTACGGAGCTCATCCATGCGCCCCGCTTCGCGCGAGACCGTTGCAAACCGCATTCAAGTCTGTTCCTGACGGATTTGTCATTATTTACCGAGCCCCCATGTCCAATTCGCGCCGCCTGTTTTTCGCCCTGTCTTTGCCTGATGCCCTGCAACAGCAGGTGATCCGCTGGCGCGCCGAGGCGTTTGCGCCGGAGGCCGGCCGACCGGTGGCGGCGGCCAATTTGCACCTGACGCTGGCGTTTCTTGGCGAGGTCACCGCGCAGAAAGAGCTGGCGCTGCGCAAACTGGCCGGCCGCATCGTTCAACCCGGCTTCAGCATGCGGCTCGACGATCTCGGCCATTGGCCGCGCCCCGGCGTAGTCTGGCTCGGCACCCGCCGCGCACCGCGCGGGCTGCTGCAGCTGGCCGAGCTGCTGCGTTCGCAGGCCGCCCGCAGCGGCTGCCACCAAAGCGCGCTGCCGTTCCATCCGCACATCACGCTGCTGCGCGCCGCCACCCAGCCGGTAGCCATCCCGCCGGCGACGCCGGGCTGGGCGTTCAGCGCCGACGCCTTTTCCTTATATGAGTCGGTGTTCGAAAACGGCCGCACCCGCTATCAACACCTCGAACAGTGGCCGCTGGCCAAGCAGGCATCCGCATGATTTTCTCTCCACCGCTGCGTTCCGCCACGCTGATCAAACGTTACAAGCGCTTTCTGGCGGACGTGATCACCCCGGAAGGGGAAACCTTTACGCTGCACTGCGCCAATACCGGCGCCATGACCGGCTGCGCCACGCCCGGCGATACCGTTTGGTACTCCACCTCGGACAACCCCAAACGTAAATATGCCCACAGCTGGGAGCTGACCCATACCCAACAGGGACACTGGATCTGCGTCAACACCCTGCGCGCCAACGCGCTGGTGCGCGAGGCGATTGAACACAATTTAATCAATGAATTATCCGGTTACAGTAAAATTAGTGGCGAAGTGAAATACGGCGGTGAAAACAGCCGTATCGATTTGTTATTACAGGCAGAAAATCGGGTTAACTGCTATATTGAAGTTAAGTCAGTCACATTACTGCAACAACAACGTGGTTACTTTCCTGATGCGGTAACGCTCAGAGGGCAAAAGCACCTGCGTGAGTTGCTCAGCGTGGTTGAAAGCGGGCAACGGGCGGTGTTGTTCTTTGCCGTGTTACACAGCGGTATTGAGCAGGTCGCACCGGCACATCATATAGATGAGCGCTATGCGGCGCTGTTGGCACAGGTCCGGCAGTTGGGAGTGGAAGTGGTTTGCTATGGGGCAAAATTATCACCTGACGGTATTTATCTCTGCGATAAGCTGCCGTTTTTTATCGATTAGCGCAGTCGGGTCCCTATAAATAGACAACCGGCCAGCACGATCGCCAAATACGCCCTCCTTCACACGATTGTCAAGCGGGCGACAGGAATAATTGCCAACCTACCTTCCTTCTGTTATTTATAGCGGCCTGTTTTTCCCCCGCATTGGGGATTCGATAGTGCGTGTGTATGTAGGAGAAGCAACATGCAAGAAGGGCAAAACCGTAAAACCTCGTCCTTGAGCATTCTCGCCATCGCTGGGGTGGAGCCGTACCAAGAGAAGCCGGGCGAAGAGTACATGAACGACGCCCAGTTGTCGCATTTCAAGCGCATTCTTGAAGCGTGGCGCAACCAGCTCAGGGACGAAGTGGACCGTACTGTATCGCATATGCAAGAAGAGGCAGCCAACTTCCCTGATCCGGCCGACCGCGCTACCCAGGAAGAAGAGTTCAGCCTTGAACTGCGTAACCGTGACCGTGAACGCAAACTGATCAAAAAGATCGAGAAAACGCTGAAGAAAGTGGAAGACGATGATTTCGGCTACTGCGAATCTTGTGGCGTGGAGATCGGCATTCGTCGCCTCGAAGCGCGTCCGACCGCCGATCTGTGCATCGACTGCAAGACACTGGCTGAGATCCGCGAAAAGCAGATGGCCGGCTAATACCGTTGTTACCGCTGCGGCGTGCGCACCTGCGTGCGCCGCACAGAGAAAAGGGAACCTCTCCCCTCTGATATGCAAGAAAGTCATTATGTGGGGCGCTTTGCCCCATCGCCTTCCGGGGATTTGCATTTCGGTTCGCTGATTGCCGCTCTGGGAAGCTACCTTCAGGCTCGCGCCCAACGCGGGCAGTGGCTGGTTCGCATCGAAGATATCGACCCGCCGCGCGAAGTCCCCGGCGCCGCCGCTCGCATCCTGTCCGCGCTGGAACATTATGGTCTCCACTGGGACGGCCAGGTTATCTATCAATCCCAACGTCACGACGCCTATCGCGCCGCGCTGGATCTGTTGCAGCGCCAGGGGCTCAGCTATTACTGCACCTGCACCCGCAGCCGCATCCAGCACATCGGCGGATTGTACGACGGCCACTGCCGCGATTTGCAGCTCGGCCCGCAGGGTGCCGCCATCCGCTTGCGTCAGACCGCCCCCGTTTACCGGTTCCACGATCGCCTGCAGGGAGAATTGCACGCCGATCCGGCGCTGGCGGGGGAAGACTTTATCATTCGCCGCCGCGACGGGCTGTTCGCTTACAATCTGGCGGTGGTGATCGACGACCATTTTCAGGGCGTGACCGAGATTGTCCGCGGCGCCGATCTGATCGAACCGACGGTGCGCCAAATTGCCCTTTACCGCCAGCTGCAGGCGCCGGTGCCCACTTATGTGCATCTGCCGCTGGCGCTGGGTGCCAACGGCATCAAGCTGTCGAAGCAAAACCATGCGCCGGCATTGCCCGCTGGCGATCCGCGGCCGGTGCTGATCGCCGCGCTGAAATTTCTGCGCCAACCGCTGCCGGAAAGCTGGCAAGATCTTGACCTGCCATTATTATTGAGCTGGGCGATCGAACACTGGCGGTTGGAAAACGTGCCGCGTCAGGAGGCTATCCCTCTGGATGAAAACACGCCGGCATTCTCAAAGGAGCCATGGTGAGCTATGATTAGCCGCTATTTTTTGTTAGCTCCATTTTTATCAGTCACTATCGAGGTGTACCATTTTTACCCGAGTAGCCAACTTCTGTCGTAAGGTACTGACCCGCGATGACAAGCTGCCCCGCGACGACGCGGCGGCCGGCGATAAAAACGTAGTCCGCGAAGAGCGTGCCGCGGCGCCAAGCCGCCCTGCGCCGCAGCCGCGCGCCGCCGATAACGGCAGCAACGCCCCTGCCCGCCGCTCAACGCCGCGCAAGCGTCCGCCTTTTCCTATCGCCGAGAGCAACGACTCGATGACCGTGATCCCGCGCGAACAGCACTCGATCTCCCGTAAAGACATCAGCGAAAATGCGCTGAAAGTGCTTTATCGCCTGAACAAGTCCGGCTACGAGGCCTATCTGGTCGGCGGCGGGGTGCGCGATCTGTTGCTCGGCAAAAAGCCGAAAGACTTCGACATCACCACCAACGCCACGCCGGAGCAAGTGCGCAAGCTGTTCCGCAACTGCCGCCTGGTCGGCCGCCGTTTCCGCTTGGCGCACGTGATGTTCGGGCCGGAGATCATCGAAGTGGCCACCTTCCGCGGTCACCACGAACAGAATCAGGAATCCGACAAGAACTCGTCTCAGCAGGCGCAAAACGGCATGCTGCTGCGCGACAACATCTTCGGTTCGATCGAGGAGGACGCCCAGCGCCGTGATTTCACCATCAACAGCCTGTACTACGGCGTGGCGGATTTCACCCTGCGCGATTACGTCGGCGGCCTGAACGATCTGAAGCAAGGCGTGATCCGCCTGATTGGCGATCCAGAAACCCGCTACCGCGAAGATCCGGTGCGCATGCTGCGCGCGGTGCGCTTCGCCGCCAAGCTGGATATGCGCATCAGCGAAGAGACCGCCGAGCCGATCCCGCGCCTGGCCTCGCTGCTGCACGAGATCCCGCCGGCGCGCCTGTTCGAAGAATCCCTCAAGCTGCTGCAGGCGGGTTACGGTTTCCAGACCTACCTGAAGCTGTGCGAATACCAGCTGTTCCAACCGCTGTTCCCGCTGATCGCCCGCAACTTCACGCCGAACCACGATACGCCGATGGAGCGCATTCTGGCGCAGGTGCTGAAGAACACCGATCACCGTCTGCAGAACGACATGCGCGTCAACCCAGCCTTCCTGTTTGCCGCCATGCTGTGGTACCCGCTGCTGGAGCACGCGCAGAAGCTGGCGCAGGAAAGCGGCCTGGCGTACTACGACGCCTTCGCGCTGGCGATGAACGACGTACTCGACGAGCAGTGCCGCTCGCTGGCGATCCCGAAACGCATCACCACGCTGGTGCGCGATATCTGGCAGCTGCAGCTGCGCCTGTCCCGCCGTCAGGGCAAACGCGCGCACAAACTGATGGAACATCCGAAATTCCGCGCCGCCTATGATTTGCTGGCGCTGCGTGCGGAAGTGGAAGACAATCAGGAGATGCTGCGTCTGGCCGAGTGGTGGGGTGAGTTCCAAGACGCCACGCCGGCGCGGCAGAAAGCCATGCTGAGCACCCTGGGTGACGATCCGGCGCCGCGCCGCGCGCGTCAACGCCGTCCTCGTCGCCGGGCACCGCGTAAAGAAGGGGCATAATGATCCGCGTTTATATCGCGCTGGGCAGCAACCTGGCGCAGCCGCTGCAACAGGTTAACGCCGCGCTGGAGGCGCTGGAGCATCTCCCGCGCACCCGGCTGGTCACCTGTTCTTCGTTTTACCGCACCAAGCCGCTGGGGCCGCAAAACCAGCCGGACTTTCTCAACGCGGTGGTGGCGCTGGATACCCTGTTGCCGCCCGAACAGCTGCTCGACCATACCCAGGCAATAGAACGCAATCAGGGGCGCGTGCGCAAGGATGAACGCTGGGGGCCGCGCACGCTCGATTTAGACATCATGCTGTACGGCGACAAGGTGATCCATACCGATCGCCTGACCGTACCGCATTACGGCCTGAAAGAGCGCGAATTCATGCTCTACCCGCTGGCGGAAATCGCCCCCGAGCTGATTTTCCCTGATGGCGAACCGCTCGCCAGCTGCCTCAAGCGCGTGCCGGAAAACGGCATGGCGCTGTGGCACTCGCCAAAACCGAAATCCTGACCTACCTACAGCGCCAACCGCGCAACGAATCCCCCCGCCGAGCGATTGGCGAAACTGATCTGTAAACCATGCAAGCCGGCAATACGCTGCACGATAGATAACCCCAGCCCGCTGCCGGTTTGTTCCTGTCCCGGCGGGCGATAGAAACGTTCTCCCAGCCGCGCCAGATGCTCCGCGGTCACCCCCGGACCGTCGTCCTCTACCGTCAGCGAACGTTCGCTCAGCGTCACGGTGACGACGCCGCCCTGCGGGGTATAGCGCACCGCGTTGTCCAGCAAGTTGCGCAATAGCAGCGACAACAGCAAGGTTTCCCCCTGACGCGGCGGTGGCGTTCCCCGATGTTCATAGCGCAGCGTCACACCCGCCGCATGGGCTTGCCGATCCTGTTCCGCCAGGGTCATCGTCACCAGATCGTTCCAGTCGATCGGCGTCAGCTCGGCCAGATCCGACAGCGAATCCAGCCGCGACAGCGTCAGCAGTTGATCCACCAGCCGGGTCGCGCGATCGATGCCGACCGTCAGATTGTCCAGCGCGTGCTCGCGCATCGGCGCATCATCCCCCGCCAACTGCACCACTTCGGTCTGCACCCGCAATGCCGCCAATGGGCTGCGCAATTCGTGCGCGGCATCGGAGGTGAAGCGTCGCTCTCGCACCAGCAAAGCGTTGATGCGAGAGAACAGCGCATTGAGCGCATCCACCAGCGGGCGCACCTCGGTCGGCACCTGGCGCGCATCCAGCGGCGTGGCGTCATCGGGTGCACGCCGACGCAAACCGGCGGCCACCGCACGCAGCGGCCGCAGCTCGCGCCCAACCATCAGCGCGATCAGCAGCATCAGCACCGGCAGCGTCGCCAGCCAGGGCACCAGCTGGCCCGTCACCATGCCCAGCGCCATATCGCGCCGGTAATCCCACTCCTGCCCCACGACAATGCGATAGCGCCCGTCGGGGCTGGTCAACCATACCAGGCGCCAGCTGTCATCATCGCCTTTGCGCTCACCGTCGGTAAAACCTTCACGCTCCCCGTCAAACAGGAAATCAGCGCCGTTCTCACCGTCGTTGAGCAGCATCTTGCCGTCGCGATCGAAGATGGCGAACGCCAGCGCGTCGTCGTCCTGCTCGCCGCGCTTGCCATGATGCACCAGCTTCTTGGTTTTCGGCAGGCTGCGCGCACTTTCATCGGCCAGCAGATCGCCGAGGTTGGCGGTCGCCAGCCGTTTGGCGAACAGCATCTGTTGGGTGTCGAACACTTCGTTGATGGTGTTGCGCGACATCACCCAGGCCACCACGCTGGCGGTGCTCCAGGTCAGCAGCGCCAGCAGGCTGAAGATCAGGATCAGGCGCAGCCGCAGGCTGAGACGCTTCACGGCGCATCCCCCAGCGTGTAACCCACGCCGTGGATGGTACGGATGAAGCCGTTGCCCAGCTTGCGCCGCAGGTGGTGAATATGTACCTCCACCGCGTTGCTGCTCACCTCGTCATCCCAGTTGTACAGCTTCTCCTGGATCAACGGCCGCGCCAGCACCCGCCCCTTGTTGTGCAGAAACAGCTCCAGTACCGCCAATTCGCGCGGCGTCAGCGTCACCGGCTCGCCGTTGCAGCTCACGCTGCGGGTGGCGCTGTCGAACACCACGTTGCCGTGCGTCAGCTGTGGCATCAGTTGGCCGTGGCGACGGCGGATCAGCGCCTGCAGGCGCGCCGCCACTTCGGCCAGCGCGAACGGCTTGCACAGGTAATCGTCGGCGCCGCTTTGCAGCCCGCTAACCCGCTGCTCCAGCGCATCGCGGGCGGTGAGGATCAGCACCGGCACGTCCTGCCCCGCCTGGCGCCATTGGCGCAGCAGATCCAGGCCGTCGAGGCCCGGCAGGCTGAGATCGAGGATCACCGCGTCGTACGGCGCACTGTCCAGCGCATTTTTGCCGACGGCGCCGTCGGTGAACCAGTCCAGATTGAAGCCGAGTTTGGTCAGCCCGGCCTTGATACCGTCACCGATCAGTTTGTCATCTTCGATCAACAGAATTCGCATGAGTATCCCTTTTGAGTCTTGGCGCCATTGCACCACAAGGTTCTTAAGAACCGCTTAAGCATGGCGATCCGCGCTACCCACCCCGATCGGGTTACAGTAGAATGGCTGCACTTTTTTGCAGCCTGGGCCTGCGTAAGCCGCACGGCCCGTTTCAGGAGACGTTGTGATGAAACCCACCACCGTGACCCATTTGCGCCAGTGGAAACAGGAGCAGCGCAAGTTTGCTACCCTTACCGCCTACGATGCCAGCTTTGCCAAACTGTTTGAAGAGCAAGGCATCAAAGTCCTGTTGGTGGGCGATTCGCTGGGCATGACGCTGCAGGGCCACGACTCCACGCTGCCGGTCACCGTCGCCGACGTGGCCTACCACACGCGCGCCGTGCGCCGCGGCGCGCCGGCCTGCCTGCTGCTGGCCGATCTGCCGTTCATGAGTTACGCCACCCCGGAACAGACCTTCGCCAACGCCGCCGAGCTGATGCGCGCCGGCGCCAACATGGTGAAACTGGAAGGTGGCAGCTGGCTGTGCGACACGGTGAAAATGCTCGCCGAGCGCGCCGTGCCGGTGTGCGGCCACCTGGGCCTGACGCCGCAGTCGGTCAACGTGTTCGGTGGCTATAAGGTGCAAGGGCGCGACGAACTGGCCGCCAAACAGCTGCTGCAGGACGCGCAGAATCTGGAACTGGCCGGCATTCAGCTGCTGGTGCTGGAATGCGTGCCGACCGAGCTGGCGCGCCAGATCACCGAAGCGTTGTCCATTCCGGTCATCGGCATCGGCGCCGGCAGCGGCACCGACGGCCAGATCCTGGTGATGCACGACGCCTTCGGCATTACCGGCGGCCACACGCCGAAGTTCGCCAAGAACTTCCTGGCGCAGAGCGGCGATATCCGCACGGCGGTGCAGCACTACATTCAGGAAGTGGAGCAAGGCCTCTACCCGGCGGCTGAACACTCTTTTAACTAAGCGATGGTTCCAGGAGTCACCCAATGATTATTATCGAAACCCTGCCGATGCTGCGTCAGCAGATCCGCCGCTGGCGCCAGGAAGGCAAACGCATCGCGCTGGTGCCGACCATGGGCAACCTGCACGACGGCCACATGACGCTGGTCGATGAAGCGCGTGCCCGCGCCGACGTGGTGGTGGTGAGCATCTTCGTCAACCCGATGCAGTTCGATCGGCCGGACGATCTGGCGCGCTACCCGCGCACGCTGCAGGAAGACAGCGAGAAGCTGACCCGCCGCGGCGTCGATCTGGTGTTCGCGCCGGCCCCGGCCGCGGTCTATCCGCAGGGGCTGGAGCAGCAGACCTACGTCGACGTGCCCGGCATCTCCAGCATCCTGGAAGGCGCAAGCCGGCCGGGCCACTTCCGCGGCGTTTCCACCATCGTCAGCAAGCTGTTCAACCTGGTGCAGCCTGATTTGGCCTGCTTCGGCGAGAAGGATTACCAACAGCTGGCGCTGATCCGCAAAATGGTGGCGGACATGGGTTACGACATCGATATCGTCGGCGTGCCGACCGTGCGCGCCAAAGACGGCCTGGCCCTCAGCTCGCGTAACGGTTACCTGACCGCCGAAGAGCGCAAGATCGCGCCGCAGCTGAGCAAGATCATGAACGCGCTGGCGCAGCAGTTGGCCAATGGCGAACGCCATGTTGAAACGCTGTTGGAGCAGACCGCCGAGCAACTGCGCGCCGCCGGCTTTACGCCGGATGAGCTGTTTATTCGCGACGCCGATAGCCTGCAGCCGCTGACGGTAGATAGCCAGCGGGCGGTGGTGCTGATGGCCGCCTGGCTGGGCAAGGCGCGTCTTATCGACAACCAGCAGGTTGACCTGACGCTATAAGCCGTTTTTTATACTGTCGTCACCCTGAAGCCTTGGCCATTGGTAGACAATGGCGGAGCAATCGGTGACGATAGAGATTGCAGGGATGCAGGAGAGATGTTCAACCCCAGCGCCTGTGAAGGCCGATATTCAGTTAGGTAAAGCTATGATACGTACTATGCTGCAAGGCAAGCTGCATCGCGTCAAAGTCACTCAGGCTGACTTGCACTATGAAGGATCCTGCGCCATCGACCAGGATTTTCTGGAAGCCGCCGGCATTCTGGAATATGAAGCGATCGATATTTACAACGTGGATAACGGCCAGCGCTTCTCCACCTACGCCATTGCCGCCGAGCGCGGTTCGCGCATCATTTCGGTCAACGGCGCCGCCGCGCGCTGCGCCTGCGTGGGCGACAAACTGATCATCTGCTCCTATGTGCAAATGACCGACGCCGACGCCCGCCAGCACCACCCGAAAGTCGCCTATTTCGAAGGTGACAACAACCTGCAGCGCAAGGCGAAAGCCGTGCCGGTTCAGGTCGCCTGACAATAAAACGGGCGCCTTACGCGCCCGTTCTTCCCTACTGCACCACCACCGTACCCGGCTTGTTGGCTATCCGATCCGCCATGGTCTGGATCGAGTCGGTGCGCAGAATATACAGCCGCTTCAGCGTATAGGGGTTATCCCCCGGCTTCACCTTGCCCTGCACCGTGGTCACCGCCAGATGGAACCCGGCGTCCTGCGCCGCCTGAATCGCCCGTTGGTTATAACCGCCGAACGGATAAGACAGATACAGCACGTGCGGGTTGAACTGCGACAGCGCGCGGCGCGAGCGCTCAAAATCGAACTCGATATTGTGCAACGAACGGCTCAGCAAAATCGGCTGGCGGTTGCCATCGGTGCGGTGCAGAAAATGGGTATGCGACTGCACGTCGAACACGTCCTGAATCTGCTTGAGCTCCGAAACGCTCATAAACTGCAGCGAGTCCGGGTTCCATTTCTGCGGGTGGCGTTTGATGCGCGAAGAGATGATGAACGCCGTGGCGCGGAAACCGTAATCCTTCAGCACCGGGTAAGCGTAGCGATAAACCGACTTCAGCCCGTCGTCGAAGGTCAGCACGATCGCCTTGCCCGGCAGGTTGATCTGATTTTTCAGGTAGGCTTCCAGCTGATACAGCGAAATGGTGTCGTAGCCCGCCTGCTTCAGATAGGTCATTTGGTTGCTGAACGCCACGTCTGAGGTGGTGGTCGAGGTGTGGCGGAAGCGTTTGTTCTCTTCGTTTTTCAGCAGGTGGTGGTAAGTCAGCACCGGTATGCCGTTATCGATCTCGCAGTCCAACTCATTAATGAACCCCAGCCGCTCGCCGATGTTGACCTCGTACCAGGTGTTGTTCAGGCGATCTTTCAGCTTGCCGATGATGGGATAGCGCAGGTTGCCTTCCAGCGTGCCCAAGACCTCGCTGTCCTTGTCCGCTGCGGTGTATACGTCTATCGTTTTTTGTGTGATCAGATTCTGGTTGGTCAGCGGTTTGTTCAGCTCGCCCAAATCGTCTTGCACCTTGCGCGACTTCTTCAATTCACGCACGTCGTCTTTATCGATAAAGCCGGTACCGTGCCCGAATTTGAATTCGTAGTATTCCGCATCCGCCGGGAAGACTTGGATCAGCTGCCCGCGCTTCACTTCCCCTACCGGGATCACATGCTCGCCCACCAACGCATAGACTTCGCTATCGCGCTGCGCTTCCATGTATTCAGATTTAACCGCGCCGTCTTCCGACAGCAGATTAGCCAGGCTCACAGGGGAAACCAACGACATCAGAATGCCGAGTAACCCAGCCGTTAACGTGTATTGAGACCGCATGATGATGTTCTGCTTACGAGTGCGTAATGACAAAAGTGAAGGAAATGTGGAGCGCCAGCATAGCACGATTTAAACAGCGGGGAACTAGCGGTTATTTGAGCAATTCTATTGATTTACGCGCCGCCTGCGCCAAATCAAGAAAGGCGCTCCCGCCGGGAAAGCGGGAGCGCGATATGATCAGCTGCGCAGGCCGCGGCCGCGCTCGATCAGATACCAGGACAGCAGATAGAACACCGCGATAAACGCCACCAGCACCGCCATGGTGAACGCCAGCGGCACATCGTTGATGCCGAGGAAGCCGTAGCGGAAGCCGCTGATCATATAGACGATCGGATTCAGCTTGGACACCGCCTGCCAGAATGGCGGCAGCAGCGACAGCGAGTAGAACACCCCGCCCAGGTAAGTCAGCGGCGTCAGCACGAAGGTCGGGATCAGGCTGATATCATCGAAAGTGGTGGCAAACACCGCGTTGATCAGCCCCGCCAGCGAGAACAAGATCGCCGTCAGCAACAGCGTCAGCGCAATCACCCACCAGGCGTGTACCTGCAGCGGCACGAAGAACAGCGAGATGATGGTCACCAGCACGCCGACGCAGATACCGCGGGCCACGCCGCCGCCGACATAGCCGGCGATCACCACGTGGGTCGGCACCGGCGCCACCAGCAGTTCCTCAATGTTGCGCTGAAACTTGGCGCTGAAGAACGACGAGGCGACGTTGGCATAGGAGTTGGTGATCACCGCCATCATGATCAGGCCGGGCACGATGAACTGCATGTAGCTGAAGCCGTGCATATCGCCGATGCGCGAGCCGATCAGGTTACCGAAGATGATGAAGTACAGCGTCATGGTGATCACCGGCGGCACCAGGGTCTGGATCCAGATGCGCGCGAAGCGGTTTACCTCTTTGGCCCAGATGCTTTGTAAGGCCACCCAATACAAACGCGTCATGCTTTTTCTCCATTGCCGTTAACCAGGGTGACAAACAGCTCTTCCAGGCGGTTCGCCTTGTTGCGCATGCTCAGCACCTGCACGCCCTGCGCGCTCAACTGGGCGAACAGGCCGTTCAGCCCCTGCTCGCGCATCACCTCCACTTCCAGCGTCGAGGTATCCGTCAGGCGGCTGTGGTAACCGTCCAGCTTAGGCAGCGGGCTCTTCGCCGCCAGATCGAGGATGAAAGTTTCCGACTTCAGCTTGGCCAGCAGCCCTTTCATCGAGGTGTTTTCCACCAGTTCCCCGTTCTGGATGATGCCGATGTTGCGGCACAGCATTTCCGCCTCTTCCAGATAGTGGGTGGTGAGGATGATGGTGGTGCCTTGGGCGTTCAGCTCTTTCAGGAAGCCCCACATCGAGCGACGCAGTTCGATATCCACCCCGGCGGTCGGCTCATCGAGGATCAGCAGCTTCGGCTGATGCATCAACGCGCGGGCGATCATCAGACGGCGCTTCATGCCGCCGGACAGCATACGGGCGCGCTCGTTGCGCTTGCCCCACAGATCCAGCTGATTGAGGTATTTCTCGGCGCGCGCCATCGCTTCACGCCGCGTGACGCCGTAGTAACCCGCCTGGTTCACCACGATCTGCAACACGGTCTCAAACGGGTTGAAGTTGAACTCCTGCGGCACCAGGCCGAGCTGGCGCTTGGCGTTGACGATGTCTTTATCGATGTCATAACCGAACACCCGCACGCTGCCGGCGGTTTTGTTCACCAGCGAGCTGATGATGCCGATGGTGGTGGACTTTCCGGCGCCGTTTGGCCCCAGCAGAGCATAAAAATCCCCCGCCTCGACGCTCAGGTCGATGCCGCGCAGCGCCTTGACGCCACCGGCGTAAGTCTTGGTCAGCTGCGCTAATTCCAGTGCATAATTCATATGTAAAATAGTACCTTATGACGATGAGTATGCCGCCGCGCCCCTGTTTGCGAGGCTTGAAACACTAACAATAATCCTAGCATCGACGGCGTTTTCACTGCGTCGAATCCGTGCGGTAAATGAGGTTGCACCACTGTTCCGATTTCCAAATTGTGACGCTTACCCTATATTACTCCAACGCAATCTGTTCGTTACGGGTCAATCACCTTCATGAAAGAAATCGAAGAGCTTATCGCCAACAACCAGGCCTGGTCGGCCAATATCAGTCAGGAAGACCCGGAATTTTTTGAACGTTTAGCCCAGGCGCAAAAGCCCCGCTTCTTATGGATTGGTTGCTCTGACAGCCGCGTTCCCGCCGAACGCCTGACCGGCCTCGAGCCGGGCGAACTGTTCGTCCATCGCAACGTGGCGAACCTCGTTATCCATACCGATCTTAACTGCCTGTCGGTGGTGCAGTATGCGGTAGATGTGCTGGAAGTCGAACACATCATCATCTGCGGCCACCTGGGCTGCGGCGGCGTGCAGGCGGCGGTGGAAAACCCGGAGCTGGGATTGATCGACAACTGGCTGCTGCACATTCGCGACCTGTGGTACAAGCACAGCTCGCTGCTGGGCGAGGTGCCGCCGGAACAGCGTTTCGACATGCTGTGCGAGATCAACGTCATTGAGCAGGTGTACAACCTGGGCCACTCCACCATCATGCAGTCCGCCTGGAAGCGCGGCCAGAAGGTGATGATCCACGGTTGGGTGTACGGCATTCAGGACGGCCGTCTGCGCGATATGGAAGTGCTGGCGACCAGCCGCGAGAGCCTGGAGATGGGCTACCGCAAAGCGATAGCCAAACTGAAGCAGGATAAAGGCGTATAATCACGCCGCGGGCGCGGCTTGCCGCGCCCCACATCGATTACTCGTCCAGCAGCACCACTTTGCCGACGTACGGCAGGTGACGGTAGCGCTGAGCGTAGTCGATGCCATACCCCACCACGAACTCATCTGGGATCGAAAAACCGACATATTCGACCGGCACCTGCACTTCACGGCGCTCAGGTTTGTCCAGCAAGGTGCAAATCGCCAGCGATTTCGGCCCGCGCAGCGCCAAAATCTCGCGCACTTTGTTCAGCGTGTTGCCGGAATCGATGATGTCTTCCACGATCAGCACGTCTTTGCCGCGAATGTCTTCGTCCAGATCCTTGAGGATCTTCACGTCGCGGGTGGTGGACATGCCGCTGCCGTAGCTGGAGGCGGTCATAAAGTCGACTTCGTGCGGCACGTCGATCGCGCGGCAGAGATCGGCCATGAACATAAAGGAGCCGCGCAGCAGCCCGACCAGCACCATGTCACTGCCGCTTTCGCGGTAATGTTCGGTGATCTGGCGGCCAAGTTCGGCGATACGGGTCTTAACTTCCTGCTCGGAAATCATTACGTCTACAGTGTGTTTCATAGTATTCAGGTCAGTTGCCGGAAGAAAGGCGCAGAGTTTAGCATAGCCTTTCGCCGGTGGCGACGCGAGCGCGCCACCGCTTGAGCACCGGGCCGCGATCAATCGGCGACGGTAAAGCCCATCATCATGCCGGTATCTTCATGCTCCAACAGGTGGCAGTGGGCCATATACGCATGTTCGCTGCTTGCCGGATGATCGAAACGCACCAGCACTTCGCTGCGCCAACCTTCGACGCGCACCGTGTCCTTCCAGCCGCTGCGATGCGCCGCCGGCGGTTTGCCGTTTTCCGAAAGGATACGGAACTGGGTGCCGTGAATGTGGAACGGGTGCAGCATCATGTCGCCCTCACCGGAAATGGTCCATTTTTCATACTGGCCCCGTTTGGCGGCAAACATCGGTTTGTTCATGTCGAAGGCCTTGCCGTTGATCATGTTGCCGTGGCTGAAATCGAACGGTTTGGCTTTGCTCTGCGCGCCGCCGTGATCCATCCCGGCCATCTTGCCATGATCCATGCCCTTCATGTTGCCGTGGTCCATGCCCTGCATGCCGCCCTTCTCCATGCCTTTCATGTCTCCAGCGCCCGTCGCGCCATGATTCATGCTCATGCCAGCCATCGCCTGGTGACCATAACGATCCATCAGCGCCTGCATGCCGAGCATATCCAGCTGCGGATCCATCATCAGCTGCAGCCAACGCTCCTGGATACCAGTGGTGGCAGGCAATGTCGGCAGCTTCACCAGGCTGTCCGGCATGGTTTTGATACCCTGTGCCAACGACGGCTGAATGCGCAACACCGGCAGCGGCTGATCGAACGGAGCCAGCGTCATGCCCATCTGTTTCACCGGCAGCGTCACGATATCGAACGCTTTCCCGTCGGAGGCATCCACCAGCACTTCAAAGCGTTCGCCCATCAGCATCGGCAGCTCGGTCAGCTTCACCGGCTCAGCCAGGAAACCGCCGTCGCTGGCGATAACATACAGCGGACGGTTGTCACTGGCCGCCAGATTCAACGAGCGGGCGTTGCAACCGTTGAGAAAACGCAGACGCAGCCAGCCGCGCGGCGCCAGATGTTGCGGATACTGCGCGCCGTTGGTGAACATGCGATCGCCAAACCAGCCCACCGCCGCGCTCATCACGTCCAGGCGGTATTCGATCTGCGCGTCTTTGCCCAGCCGCTTATCCTGCAGGATCACCGGAATATCATCCTGCCCCCAGGTTTTCGGCAGCGGCAGTTTGGCGCTTTCATCGTCTTCCAGCAGCACCAACCCCGCCAGCCCCATCATCACCTGGCTGCCGGTTTTACCGTGCGTGTGCGGGTGGAACCAGCAGGTAGCGGCCGGTTGTTCGACGGTGAAATTCACCGTGCGCGTCGCGCCGGGGTGGATCAGCGCCTGCGGGCCGCCATCGACGTCGCCGGGAATTTCCAGCCCGTGCCAGTGGACGGTACTGGCCTCCGCCAGGCTGTTTTTGATATCGACCGTCACCGGCTGGCCACGCTGCAGCTTCACCGCCGGCCCGAGCAGCGCGCCGTTGAATCCCCAGGTTTTGGTGGCGGCACCGGGCAACCAGCGGGTTTCACCCGCCTGCAGCGCCAGCGCAATCTTTCCCTGCGCGTCCGGCATCAACAGCGGCGGTACCGGCAAGGCCGGCCGATCGGCCGCCCAAGCGGCCCTGCTCCATAACGGCAATGCGCTCGCCGCGCCCAGCGCAGCGGTTAATTTAATAAAATCACGGCGTAACATCGCTGACTCCCTTTTCTCAGTGACATAACTCAATGCCGTCAGCCTAAACCTTCCCCCAGGCGGAAGGTCAAGCCTTTCCTGGCGGTATTTTAAGCTATGCCTCACAATCAAGAGAGTATGACCGGCACGCGCGACGCCGGCCCGGCAGCAATAAAATTTGGTGCCTTTACAGGCAAGTGTGGTAACGTCAGCAGACGACAAACAGGCCTATTTCATGATGAAAAAAACAACGTTATCGATGCTGTTGCTGGCGATGCTGGGCTTCTCCAACGCCAGTCTGGCGCTGAATGAATCCGAGGCGGAAGATCTGGCCGATCTGACGGCGGTATTTATTTATTTGAAAAATGATTGCGGCTACAACGATTTGCCAAATGCGCAAATCAAACGCGCCATTGTCTATTTCGCGCAACAAAACCGCTGGGATTTGAGCAACTACAACAGCTTTAACATGAAGGCGCTGGGCGAAGACAGCTATCGCGATCTCAGCGGCATCGCCATTCCAACGCCTAAGAAGTGCAAATCGCTGGCGCGCGACTCTTTGAGCCTGCTGGCCTACGCCAACTAATTCCGCCCCTCTCCCCCACCCGCCTTTCGCTCTCTCTGTCTGAAATTCAACCGTGCATCGCCAGACAGAGTTAGCTATGATGTTGCGCCGATTTTTCATGGCTGTTATTACGGAGTTTCCCGCACATGACCCAGAAAGAAATTTGGTACGAAACGCTGCATACGGGCTTCGGCCAGTATTTCTCGGTAGAGAAGGTGCTGTACCGCGAGAAGACCGATCATCAGGATCTGGTGATCTTCGAGAACCCGGTCCTGGGGCGCGTGATGGCGCTCGACGGCGTGGTGCAAACCACCGAGCGTGACGAGTTCATCTATCACGAAATGCTGACCCACGTGCCGCTTCTGGCGCATGGCCAGGCGAAGAAAGTGCTGATCATCGGCGGCGGCGACGGCGGCATGCTGCGCGAAGTCAGCCGGCATCCTGGCGTGGAGCAGATCACCATGGTCGAGATCGACGCCGGTGTCGTCGAGTTCTGCCGCCAATACCTGCCCAACCACAGCGCCGGCGCCTATGACGATCCGCGCTTCAAGTTGGTGATCGACGACGGCGTCAACTTCGTGAATCAAACCGACGAAACGTTCGATGTGATCATCTCCGACTGCACCGATCCGATCGGCCCCGGCGAAAGCCTGTTCACCTCGGCGTTTTATGAAGGCTGCGCCCGCTGCCTGAATGAGGGCGGCATTTTCGTTGCGCAGAACGGCGTCTGCTTCCTGCAACAGGATGAGGCGGTCAACAGCCACGCCAAACTGAACCGCTACTTTACCGACGTCAGCTTCTATCAGGCAGCGATCCCGACCTATTACGGCGGCATCATGACCTTTGCCTGGGCGAGCCAGAACCCGGCACTGCGCCAGATCGATCTGCCGACTCTGCAACAACGCTTTAACCAAAGCGGCCTACACTGCCGTTATTACAACCCGGCAATTCACGTCGGCAGCTTTGCCCTGCCGCAATATTTGCTCAATGCCCTGAACGTAACACGTTAAGCGAGAAGATAAAGGAGGTGGCCTAAATTGCATAAGCTAAAACTGCACGGCTTCAACAACCTGACCAAGAGCCTGAGTTTTTGTATTTACGATATTTGTTATGCCAAAACCGCGGACGATCGCGACGGCTATATCGCCTACATAGACGAACAATATAACGCCAACCGGCTGACCGAGATCCTGAGCGAGACCTGCTCGATCATCGGCGCCAATATTCTGAACATCGCGCGTCAGGACTACGAGCCGCAGGGCGCCAGCGTCACCATCCTGGTCAGCGAAGAGCCCATCGATCCGAAAGACGTCGATACGTCGGAACACCCAGGCCCGTTGCCGAATACGGTCGTCGCGCACCTGGACAAAAGCCATATCTGCGTACATACCTACCCGGAAAGCCATCCGGAAGGCGGGCTATGCACCTTTCGCGCCGATATCGAGGTCTCGACCTGCGGCGTCATTTCGCCCCTCAAGGCGCTGAACTACTTAATTCACCAGCTGGAATCCGACATCGTCACCATGGACTATCGCGTGCGCGGTTTTACCCGCGACGTGAACGGCGTGAAACATTACATCGATCACGAGATCAATTCGATCCAGAACTTTATGTCGGAAGACATCAAGGCGCTGTACCACATGATGGACGTGAACGTTTACCAGGAAAATATCTTCCATACCAAGATGTTGCTGAAAGATTTCGATCTGAAACACTACCTGTTTAACGCGGAGCCGGAGGCGTTGAGCGCAGCCGAACGCAAGCAGATCACCGATCTGTTATGGAAAGAGATGCAGGAAATCTATTACGGCCGCAATATTCCGCATCTGTGATGGAAAGGGCGCGGCACGCCGCGCCCTGATGCTTAGTACTTCAGCATGAAAGAACGATAGGCCTTCAACACCAGCAGGAAGTCCTCAACGCCGCAGAATGAGAGGCTTTCTTCGTCGTAGTAGTTCATCCCCTCTTCCATTTCATCGCCCTCAAACTCCAGCTGATTGGCGCGGATCATCACTTCTTCACCATCCATCAGCAGCGTATATTCATGGCCTTCCAGCTGCCATTGACGCTCGCTGCCTTTGACCTCGGCCGCACCGGCTTCAATCCGGTCCAGCAGGTTGAAATCGCCTTTAACTTCTTCGTTGATCCAGTGGCCAATCGCTTCATGCCCCATCGAAAATCTGACGATCACCTGACCGGTGACGTCACGCAGAAATTCGTAATCCATAGCATGCCCTCCTGAGCCCTTTTTCTTAGTGTAAACATAAATGGCGGACTAACTCAGTGAGCGCTCGCAAAGTTGGCAACTGAGCAAAATAAAACGGGAGGCCAAGGCCTCCCGTTAAACAGTTGCGCAATATAGCGGCTTACACGGCGGTTTGGAAGATCACGCCGTCGGCTTTTTCGGTGTACTGCCCCAGCTGGTCAAAGTTCAGGTAGCGGTAGGTATCCGCCGCCGTCTTGTCGACCTGCGCCATATAGGTCTGGTACTCGTCCGGCGTCGGCAGGCGGCCCAACAGGGACGCTACCGCGGCCAGTTCGGCAGACGCCAGATAGACGTTGGCACCGGTGCCCAGACGGTTCGGGAAGTTACGGGTCGAGGTGGAGACCACCGTCGCGCCGTCCGCCACGCGCGCCTGGTTGCCCATGCACAGCGAGCAGCCCGGGATCTCGATACGCGCACCGCTCTTGCCGAAGACGCTGTAGTAGCCTTCTTCGGTCAGCTGAGCCGCATCCATCTTGGTTGGCGGCGCCACCCACAGACGGGTCGGCAGCTGGCCCTTGTGCTGATCCAGCAGCTTGCCGGCCGCGCGGAAGTGGCCGATGTTGGTCATGCAAGAACCGATGAACACTTCATCGATTTTGCTGTTGGCCACGTCGGACAGCAGGCGTGCGTCGTCAGGATCGTTCGGCGCGCACAGGATCGGCTCTTTGATCTCGTTCAGATCGATGTCGATCACCGCTGCGTATTCCGCATCCGCATCGCCTTCCAGCAGTTGCGGATCCGCCAGCCATTTTTCCATGCCCTGAATACGGCGCTCCAGCGTACGGCGATCGCCGTAGCCTTCGGAGATCATCCACTTCAGCAGCACGATGTTGGAGTTCAGGTACTCTTCAATCGGCGCCTTATCCAGCTTGATGGTACAACCGGCGGCGGAACGTTCGGCGGACGCATCGGTCAGCTCAAACGCCTGCTCGACCTTCAGATCCGGCAGGCCTTCGATCTCCAGAATGCGGCCGGAGAAGATGTTTTTCTTGCCCTTCTTCTCGACGGTCAGCAGACCCTGCTGGATCGCGTAGTAAGGGATGGCGTGCACCAGATCGCGCAGGGTGATGCCCGGCTGCATTTTGCCTTTGAAGCGCACCAGCACCGACTCAGGCATATCCAGCGGCATCACGCCGGTCGCGGCGGCAAACGCCACCAGGCCGGAACCGGCCGGGAAGGAGATGCCGATCGGGAAGCGGGTGTGGGAATCGCCGCCGGTGCCGACGGTGTCAGGCAGCAGCATACGGTTCAGCCAGGAGTGGATCACGCCGTCGCCCGGACGCAGCGAGACGCCGCCGCGGTTCATGATGAAGTCAGGCAGCGTGTGGTGCGTGGTCACGTCGACCGGTTTCGGGTACGCGGCGGTGTGGCAGAACGACTGCATGACCAGGTCGGCGGAGAAGCCGAGGCAGGCCAGGTCTTTCAGCTCATCACGGGTCATCGGGCCGGTGGTGTCCTGAGAACCGACGGAGGTCATCTTCGGTTCGCAGTATTCGCCAGGGCGAATACCGGCGACGCCGCAGGCGCGGCCGACCATTTTCTGCGCCAGCGAGAAGCCTTTGCTGCTCGCGGCAACCGGTTTGGCGATGCGGAACACGTCGCTGTGCGGCAGGCCGAGCGCTTCGCGCGCCTTGGTGGTCAGGCCGCGGCCGATGATCAGCGGGATACGGCCGCCGGCGCGCACTTCATCCAGCAGCACGTCGGTTTTCAGCTCGAAGTTGGCGATCAGCGCACCGGTCTCGTGGTTGCGTACTTCACCTTTGTACGGGTAAACGTCGATCACGTCGCCCATGTTCAGCTCGGACACGTCCACTTCGATCGGCAATGCGCCAGCATCTTCCATGGTGTTGAAGAAGATAGGTGCAATCTTGCCGCCCAGCACCACGCCGCCGCCGCGCTTGTTCGGCACGTGCGGGATGTCATCACCCATGAACCACAGCACCGAGTTGGTGGCGGATTTACGGGAGGAACCGGTGCCGACCACGTCGCCGACGTAGGCCAGCGGGAAGCCTTTCTTGTTCAGCAGCTCGATCTGTTTGATCGGGCCAACGCTGCCCGGCTGATCCGGCACGATGCCTTCACGTTCGTTTTTCAACATCGCCAGCGCGTGCAGCGGGATGTCAGGACGCGACCAGGCGTCCGGCGCCGGAGAAAGGTCATCGGTGTTGGTTTCGCCGGTGACTTTGAACACGGTGACGGTGATCTTTTCCGCCAGCTCAGGGCGCGACAGGTACCATTCGGCATCGGCCCAGGACTGCATGATCTGCTTGGCGTGCGGGTTACCGGCCTTGGCCTTATCTTCCACGTCGTAGAAGTTGTCGAACATCAGCAGCGTGTGGGACAGCGCTTTGGCGGCGATAGGCGCCAGCTTTTCGTTGTCCAGGGCATCGATCAGCGGATGAATGTTATAACCGCCCTGCATGGTGCCTAACAGTTCAATGGCTTTCTCGGGGGTAACCAGGGGGGATGTCGCTTCGCCTTTGGCGATGGCCGCCAGGAAACCTGCTTTAACGTAGGCGGCTTCGTCGACGCCCGGTGGAACACGGTTAATCAGCAGGTCTAACAGGAATTCTTCTTCGCCTTTTGGC
Organism: Serratia bockelmannii; assembly: GCF_051803255.1. Taxonomy (NCBI): domain Bacteria; kingdom Pseudomonadati; phylum Pseudomonadota; class Gammaproteobacteria; order Enterobacterales; family Yersiniaceae; genus Serratia; species Serratia bockelmannii. The sequence goes on from NZ_CP196512.1 coordinate 4,391,506, forward strand.
GGATTCTTCAGTAGTTCGACCAGCGCGGCCATTTGGGTGGCGTCTAGCGGCTTAGGGGCGATGCCCTCAGCAGCACGCTCGGCTACGTGCTTACGGTATTCTTCTAGCACGACGTTCTCCTCGCTCTCATTGTCATTTATTGTGCCTGGCGTATATGCAAACCGGGTTTATACCCTTGGGGTTTCACTCTGTGGCTAGGCGATCGGCCCGTAAAGGCCCCGAAACGGTGATTGGGGCAAACAAGCACGGTCAAACAGCGTTACAGCATGAAAGACTGATGGGTAGAGCGCACGGCGATATTGATGCCATCTATCCTGACGGGGCACTGCTGTCGATGTCCTGGACTGTAAGGTACAGTGCCCGGTTCCGCTCAGCCAGCATATCAGGATTTGAAACGGTTGTTAATTCGTTCACATAAAAGCAACATTAAATCTTTGCTGAATCGTTGAGCGCAGCGTAATCGGCTGCCGGACTAGCAGGGCATTATATCCATACAATTAAAATGGATATAAGCATAAGGATCGGAATTTGGCGCAGCGGCCACAAAAATACCGCTTGGTGCATCTGAGCAAAAAAAAACGGCCCCTTCTCAGGAGCCGCTTGTTAACCGGTCAAACCAGCAGAATTACTTCTTCTTGGCTTTCGGGTTAGGCAGGTCGGTGATGCTGCCTTCGTAGATTTCCGCCGCCAGGCCCACGGATTCGTGCAGGGTCGGGTGAGCGTGGATGGTCAGCGCGATGTCTTCCGCGTCGCAGCCCATCTCGATAGCCAGACCGATTTCACCCAGCAGTTCACCGCCGTTGGTGCCGACAATCGCGCCACCGATGATGCGGTGAGTTTCTTTGTCGAAGATCAGTTTGGTCATGCCGTCTGCACAGTCGGAAGCGATCGCACGGCCGGAAGCCGCCCACGGGAAGGTGGAGGTTTCGTAGCTGATGCCTTTCTCTTTCGCTTCTTTCTCGGTCAGACCCACCCATGCCACTTCCGGCTCGGTGTAAGCGATGGATGGGATCACTTTCGGATCGAAGTAGTGCTTCATGCCGGCGATAACTTCTGCGGCAACGTGGCCTTCGTGCACGCCTTTGTGCGCCAGCATCGGCTGACCGACGATGTCGCCGATAGCGAAGATGTGCGGCACGTTGGTACGCAGCTGTTTGTCGACGTTGATGAAGCCACGCTCGTCAACTTCAACACCGGCTTTGCCGGCATCCAGCAGTTTGCCGTTCGGCACGCGGCCGATCGCCACCAGCACCGCGTCGTAACGCTGTGGTTCTGCCGGCGCTTTTTTACCTTCCATCGTGACGTAGATGCCGTCTTCTTTGGCTTCTACCGCGGTCACTTTGGTTTCCAGCATCAGGTTGAACTGCTTGCTGATACGCTTGGTGAAGACTTTCACCACGTCTTTATCCGCCGCCGGGATAACCTGATCGAACATTTCAACGACGTCGATCTGTGAACCCAGTGCATGGTATACGGTGCCCATTTCCAGGCCGATGATGCCGCCGCCCATAACCAGCAGACGCTCTGGGACGGTTTTCAGCTCCAGCGCATCGGTGGAATCCCACACGCGTGGATCTTCATGAGGAATGAATGGCAGTTGGATCGGACGAGAACCTGCAGCGATGATGGCGTTGTCGAAGTTGATGGTGGTTGGGCCGTTTTCGCCTTCCACAACCAGGGTGTTAGCGCCGGTGAACTTGCCCAAGCCGTTGACCACTTTCACTTTACGGCCTTTCGCCATGCCAGCCAGACCGCCGGTCAGCTGAGTGATGACTTTTTCTTTCCAGACGCGCACTTTGTCGATGTCGGTTTTCGGCTCGCCGAAAACGATGCCGTGTTCGGCCAGCGCTTTGGCTTCTTCGATCACTTTGGCAACGTGCAGCAGTGCTTTGGAAGGGATACATCCCACGTTCAGGCAAACCCCGCCCAGAGTGGAATAACGTTCAACCAGAACGGTTTCAAGACCTAAGTCAGCGCAACGAAAGGCTGCAGAGTAACCTGCCGGGCCCGCCCCAAGTACCACGACCTGAGTTTTAATTTCAGTACTCATCATGACCTCTTAATTGATTGTCCGGCGGGTCAGACGTCATTTTTATTGCTAATCGATCTCATAACGCCCTTCATCCACCGGGACGCTTACACCGCGAGCAGTTTACAGAATTGTTAATAATCTGCAAAGCGTGTTCGAGTGACCCGTGTCTCAACAATTTTGTCGAGTTGTGCAAAATCCGACAAAACTGCTACAGAATCATCAGGGGCGCAGCATGCTGCGCCCCTTTTGCATTACATCACCAGACGGCGAATGTCGGACAACATGTTGTTGATGATGGTGATGAAGCGCGCACCATCGGCACCGTCGATAACGCGGTGGTCGAAGGACAGCGACATCGGCATCATCAGGCGCGGCATGAACTCTTTACCGTTCCAGACCGGCTCCATCGCAGACTTGGAGACGCCCAGGATAGCCACTTCCGGCGCGTTGACGATCGGCGCGAAGTGAGTCGTCCCGATGCCACCCAGGCTGGAGATGGTGAAGCAGCCGCCCTGCATCTCGCCCGCGGTCAGCTTGCCGTCGCGCGCTTTCTTGGAGATGGCCATCAGTTCGCGAGACAGCTCGGTGATGCTCTTCTTGTTCACGTCCTTGAACACCGGAACCACCAGGCCGTTCGGGGTATCTACCGCCACGCCGATGTTGATGTATTTCTTCAGCGTCAGCTTCTGGCCATCTTCGGACAGCGAGCTGTTGAAGCGCGGCATCTGCTCCAGAGCGGCAGCAACGGCTTTCATGATGAACACGACAGGCGTGAACTTCACGTCCAGCTTGCGCTTGGCCGCTTCTTCGTTCTGTTGCTTGCGGAACGCTTCCAGATCGGTGATGTCGGTTTTGTCGAAGTGAGTCACGTGCGGGATCATCACCCAGTTGCGGCTCAGGTTCGCGCCAGAGATCTTCTGGATGCGGCCCATTTCGACTTCTTCGATCTCGCCGAACTTGCTGAAGTCCACTTTCGGCCATGGCAACATGCCTGGCAGACCGCCGCCAGCAGCAGCCGGAGCTGCTTCAGCGCGTTTCACCGCGTCTTTCACGTAAGTCTGAACGTCTTCGCGCAGGATGCGGCCTTTACGACCGGTACCTTTCACTTTCGCCAGGTTAACGCCGAATTCACGCGCCAGACGACGAATGACCGGGGTCGCGTGCACGTATGCCGCGTTCTCGGCGAACTCGCCTTTGTCGTCAGCTTTCGCAGCCGGAGCGGCGGCTTTAGCGGCGGCCGGCGCCGGCGCAGCGTCCGCTTTAGCGGCTGGAGCGGCGGCAGCGGCAGGCGCAGCGCCTTCCACTTCGAACACCATGATCAGGGAGCCGGTTTTCACTTTGTCGCCGGTCGCGATCTTGATCTCTTTCACGGTACCCGCGAACGGCGCTGGCACTTCCATGGAGGCCTTGTCGCCTTCCACGGTGATCAGAGACTGCTCGGCGGCAACCTTGTCGCCCACCTTAACCATCACCTCGGTCACTTCGACTTCGTCACCGCCGATATCCGGCACGGCGACGTCTTTGGCCGCAGAGGCCGCAGGCGCTGCAGCGGCGGCAGGAGCTTCAGCCGCAGCCGGGGCGGCAGCGGAAGCGGCGCCAGCCACTTCGAACACCATGATCAGGGAACCGGTTTTCACTTTGTCGCCGGTCGCGATCTTGATCTCTTTCACGGTGCCCGCGAACGGCGCAGGGACTTCCATGGAAGCCTTGTCGCCTTCCACAGTGATCAGGGACTGCTCGGCTTCCACCTTGTCGCCCACTTTCACCAGGATCTCGGTCACTTCGACTTCGTCGGCGCCGATGTCCGGCACAGCAACGTCTTTGGCCGCAGCGGCAGCCGGGGCAGCTGCTGCTGCCGCCGGTTTTTCTTCCGCTTTCGCCGCCGGTGCAGCTTCCGCTGCGCCTGCCGCTTCGAAGATCATGATCAGTTTGCCGGTTTCGGTTTTATCGCCGACCGCCACTTTAATCTCTTTCACCACGCCCGCCTGAGGGGATGGCACTTCCATGGAGGCCTTGTCGCCTTCCACGGTGATCAGCGATTGTTCCGCTTCAACTTTATCGCCGACCTTCACCAGAATCTCGGTGATTTCGACTTCATCTGCACCGATGTCCGGTACGTTGATTTCGATAGACATTATTCAGTACCTCTTAGGCCAGACGCGGGTTAACTTTTTCCGGGTTGATGTCGAATTTCTTGATTGCATCAGCAACCACAGAAGCTTCGATCTCACCGCGTTTAGCCAGTTCACCCAGAGCAGCAACCACCACGTAAGATGCATCGACTTCGAAGTGGTGACGCAGGTTTTCGCGGCTGTCCGAACGACCGAAGCCGTCGGTGCCCAGTACGCGATAATCGCTGGCCGGCACATAAGTACGAACCTGTTCAGCGAACAGTTTCATGTAGTCGGTAGACGCTACCGCTGGCGCGTCGCTCATCACCTGAGCGATGTAAGGCACGCGTGGCGTTTCGGTTGGGTGCAGCATGTTCCAACGCTCGCAATCCTGGCCATCGCGCGCCAGTTCGGTGAACGAGGTCACGCTGTAGGTGTCGGAACCCACGCCGTAGTCCTTCGCCAGGATCTGCGCAGCTTCGCGCACGTGGCGCAGGATAGCGCCGGAGCCCAGCAGCTGTACCTTGCCTTTGCTGCCTTCCAGCGTTTCCAGCTTGTAGATACCCTTGCGGATACCTTCTTCCGCACCCTGCGGCATCGCAGGCATGTGGTAGTTTTCGTTCAGCGTGGTCAGGTAGTAGTACACGTTTTCTGGGTTGTCGCCATACATGCGCACCAGACCGTCGTGCATGATCACCGCCACTTCGTACGCGTAAGCCGGATCGTAAGAGATGCAGTTAGGGATGGTCAGAGACTGAATGTGGCTGTGGCCATCTTCGTGCTGCAGACCTTCGCCGTTCAGGGTAGTACGGCCCGAGGTCCCGCCGATCAGGAAGCCACGCGCCTGTTGGTCGCCCGCTGCCCAGCACAGGTCGCCGATACGTTGGAAACCGAACATCGAGTAGTAGATGTAGAACGGAATCATCGGCAGATCGTTGGTGCTGTAGGAAGTCGCTGCGGCCAGCCAGGAAGAGGCTGCGCCCAGTTCGTTGATGCCTTCCTGCAGGATTTGACCTTTCTCGTCTTCTTTGTAGTAAGCAACCTGCTCACGGTCCTGCGGGGTGTACTGCTGGCCGTTCGGGCTGTAGATACCGATCTGACGGAACAGACCTTCCATACCGAAAGTACGCGCTTCGTCGGCGATGATTGGCACCAGGCGATCTTTGATCGACTTGTTCTTCAGCATCACGTTCAGGGCACGCACGAAGGCGATAGTGGTGGAGATCTCTTTGTTCTGCTCTTCCAGCAGCGAGCTGAAATCTTCCAGCGCCGGCATTTCCAGCTTCTGGGTGAACTCCGGCAGACGGGTTGGCACGTAGCCTTTCAGCGCCTGGCGACGTTCGTGCAGGTATTTGTACTCTTCGGACTCTTTCTCGAAGGTGATGTACGGCAGTTTTTCGATGTCAGCATCGGCAACCGGCACATTGAAACGATCGCGGAAGTGGTGAACCCCTTCCATGTTCATTTTCTTCACCTGGTGAGCGATGTTTTTACCTTCCGCGGTTTCACCCATGCCGTAACCTTTGATGGTGTGGGCCAGGATAACGGTCGGTTTGCCTTTGGTGTCCTGCGCTTTTTTCAGTGCAGCGAAGATTTTCTTCGGATCGTGACCACCACGGTTCAGCGCCCAGATTTCGTCGTCGGTCATGTCTTTGACCAGCGCCGCGGTTTCCGGGTAACGGCCGAAGAAGTGCTCGCGCACGTAAGCGCCGTCTTTGGATTTGAAGGTCTGGTAGTCGCCGTCCAGGGTCTCGTTCATCAGCTGAACCAGTTTACCGCTGGTGTCTTTGCGCAGCAGCTCGTCCCAACGGCCGCCCCAGATCACTTTCAGCACCTGCCAGCCTGCGCCGGAGAAGATGCCTTCCAGTTCGTTGATGATCTTGCCGTTACCGGTGACCGGGCCGTCCAGGCGCTGCAGGTTGCAGTTGATGACGAACACCAGGTTGTCCAGCTTCTCGCGAGTCGCGATGGTGATGGCGCCTTTGGATTCCGGCTCATCCATTTCACCGTCGCCCAGGAAGGCGTAAACGGTCTGCTCAGAGGTGTCTTTCAGGCCACGGTGTTCCAGGTATTTCAGGAACTTCGCCTGATAGATGGCGCTGATTGGGCCCAGGCCCATGGATACGGTCGGGAACTGCCAGAATTCCGGCATCAGCTTAGGATGCGGGTAAGAGGACAGGCCGTTGCCGTGCACTTCCTGACGGAAGTTGTTCATCTGTTCTTCGGTCAGGCGGCCTTCAAGGAAGGCACGCGCGTAAACGCCCGGAGAGATGTGGCCCTGGAAGTACACCAGGTCGCCGCCGTCTTTCTCGTTGCGTGCGCGGAAGAAGTGGTTAAAGCAGACTTCATAGAAGGTCGCGGAAGACTGGAAGGAAGCCATGTGGCCGCCCAGCTCCAGGTCTTTTTTGGATGCGCGCAGAACGGTCATGATCGCGTTCCAACGGATCGCAGAGCGAATGCGGCGTTCCAGATCCAGGTTGCCTGGGTAGGCCGGTTCGTCTTCTACCGCGATGGTGTTGACGTAGTTGTGCGCTGCAGCACCGGCCGCAACGTTAACGCCGCCTTTGCGGGCTTCTCCCAATACCTGATCAATCAGAAACTGAGCTCGCTCAACACCCTCTTCACGGATGACCGATTCGATCGCCTGCAGCCAGTCGCGGGTTTCGATCGGATCCACGTCATTGTTTAAACGTTCTGACATGGTGGTATTCCTTATCTGTCTAATGGTTTGTTTGGAGCCTGTCTTCCTGTGCTCTGTGCAAAAACACACGAAGACAGGCCCATCAGTTTAGTTGCCGCTTAAGTACTTAACTAAGTACCTCGAACTTAACCCCCGCAGGCTGGTGTACCCTGAAGAGGACAGCTCTTAATCCTTGCGTTGCTGGAGACGCCGTAGCGATCTCTCGCGCCGAGTATGCTCCCGGCTGAGATCCAGCAAGATTTCCTCGATAAACGCCAAGTGGCGATGCGAGGCTTCACGGGCCTTTTCCGGCTCGCGTGCCACAATCGCCTCAAAAATTCCGGCGCGGTGGCTGCTCACTTTTGCCAACATCTCACGGCGCGAGTAGAGCAATTCAAAGTTCTGACGCACGTTCTGTTCCAGCATCGGCCCCATGCAGCGTAGCAGGTGAAGTAACACAACGTTGTGAGCGGCTTCAGTCACGGCGATTTGATACTGCATGACCGCATCGGCCTCGGCGTCGAGATCGCCGCTGTCTTGAGCCTGTTGAATCACGATGTGGCAATCGCGGATGCGCGCCAGATCTTCATCGGTGCCGCGCAGCGCCGCGTAATAGGCGGCAATGCCTTCCAGCGCGTGACGGGTTTCCAGCAGATCGAACTGTGATTCGGGATGGTCGGCCAGCAGCTCGGCCAGCGGATCGCTGAAGCTCTGCCACAGATTAGTTTGCACGAAGGTGCCGCCGCCCTGACGGCGCAGGAGCAGCCCTTTCGCTTCAAGGCGCTGAATGGCCTCTCTCAGAGAAGGACGGGAGACATCAAATTGTTTCGCCAGCTCGCGCTCCGGAGGCAGTTTTTCGCCTGGGCGCAGTGTCCCCTCGAGGATCAGGTATTCGAGCTGTTGCTCGATAACATCTGACAACTTGGGTTGGCGGATTTTGCTGTAGGCCATGAGTGAATTCTTCTCTGCGAATGGCGCGGAGTCAATTGGTAATACCAATTTCAAAAACGTGACGGTAAAGTAACAAAGTATTCACCTCCTGTCCATACGGGCCTTGATCGAAATCAGGTTACCCGCACATTTTAACACCCCGCTGAAAACCCCGCTGCAAACCGGTAACGCCGTGATGGTATTACCATTTACGCGATGGGTTTGGGATTTAACTTTTACCAAACCTTACGCAAGGCAGAGTGCAAACTTTTTGCCCGAGTTTTATTGCATGGTTATGACGCTTTAATGAATGGCTATTTGGCGAGCAGCGCAACGGCGGTTCGTTCATTATTTGAACGCACCCCACCGTTCAGATCTACGTTATTTTTGCGCATTATGTGATTTGTTGCTTATTTCATGCACTGAATCCCCCCCGCCGTCACACAACCCGCATTTTGTTTCCTAAACTGCTGCAATCTTAATCACTCACACGACAAAGCAGGTGCAAACCGACGCTCATAACATTATTCTCTGCCAAACGGTAGCGGCGCCGTGGAATTAATAGCTATAACGCCGTAAATAAAACAAAACACACATCGTAACCACTGCTTTACAGGCAGATGGCATTCACAACGACAGAGGGTTAGATTGATGGATGGTCAACAGCAGGGTGACCAGCTGAAACGCGGCCTGAAAAACCGCCATATTCAGCTCATCGCCTTAGGTGGCGCAATCGGTACCGGGTTATTTCTCGGTATCGCTCAAACAATAAAAATGGCCGGCCCGTCAGTGCTTCTCGGCTACGCCATCGGCGGCTTCATCGCGTTTCTGATCATGCGCCAGCTGGGGGAAATGGTGGTGGAAGAGCCGGTCGCCGGTTCCTTCAGCCACTTCGCCTACAAATACTGGGGTAACTTCGCCGGCTTCGCCTCCGGCTGGAACTACTGGGTGCTGTATGTCCTGGTGGCGATGGCGGAGCTGACCGCGGTCGGCATCTACGTGCAGTACTGGTGGCCGGAGATCCCGACCTGGGTCTCCGCCGCGGTATTCTTCCTGGCGATCAACGCCATCAACCTCGCCAACGTTAAAGTTTACGGCGAGATGGAGTTCTGGTTCGCCATCATCAAGGTGGTGGCGATTATCGGCATGATCGTGTTCGGCGCCTACCTGCTGTTCAGCGGCATGGGCGGCCCGGAAGCCACCGTCACCAACCTGTGGGCGCAGGGCGGGTTCTTCCCGAACGGCGTCATGGGCCTGGTGATGGCGATGGCGGTGATCATGTTCTCCTTCGGCGGCCTCGAACTGGTTGGCATCACCGCCGCCGAAGCCGACAACCCGCAAAAGAGCATTCCGAAAGCCACCAATCAGGTGATCTACCGCATCCTGATCTTCTATATCGGTTCGCTGGCCATTCTGCTGTCGCTGTACCCGTGGGGCAAAGTGGTCGAAGGCGGCAGCCCGTTCGTGCTGATCTTCCACGCGCTGAACAGCAACCTGGTGGCGACCGTGCTGAACGTCGTGGTGCTCACCGCCGCGCTGTCGGTGTACAACAGCTGCGTCTACTGCAACAGCCGCATGCTGTACGGTCTGGCGCAGCAGGGCAACGGCCCGAAAAGCCTGCTGAAGGTCGACGGCCGCGGCGTGCCGGTGGTGGCCATCGGCATCTCCGCCCTCGCCACCGCGCTGTGCGTGCTGATTAACTACCTGATCCCGGGCCGTGCCTTCGAACTGCTGATGGCGTTGGTGGTATCGGCGTTGGTGATCAACTGGGCGATGATCAGCCTGGCGCACCTGAAGTTCCGCGCCGCCAAAAACCGCGAAGGCGTGGTGCCGAAGTTCAAAGCGTTCTGGTACCCGTTCAGCAACTACCTGTGCCTGCTGTTCATGGCCGGCATCCTGGTGATCATGTACCTGACGCCGGGCATTCAAATCTCGGTGCTGCTGATCCCGGTATGGGTGGCGATCCTGGCCGTCGGTTACGCCATCAAACAGCGCAGCCAACGCGTCGACGGCGTCACCAGCCGTTGAATCCCGTGACCGCGCAATAAAATGGCCCGCAGATGCGGGCCATTTTTTCGTCTGAACGCCGCTTACTTGCGCAGCGCTTTCACCTGCTCGGCGGTGACGTCCGCCGGCAAACCGCCCCAGGTCACCCGCAGGTAATTTACCAGTTCCGCCACGTCGGCATCGCTCAGACGCTCGCCGAAGCCCGGCATGCTCTGCATGCTTTCACCGTTCGGGAACTGCTGGGCCGGCAGGCCGTCCAGCACCGACACGATCAGGTTCTTGCCGTCCGCCTGGCGCAGCGTGGCGTTATCGCGCATCGCCGGTGCGACGTGCGGTTTGCCTTCGCCTTCGCGCGCATGACAGCCGGCGCACTGATCCAGATAGGTCATGCGCCCGGCATCGCTGCCCTGCCCCATTTTCACCGGCACCGCCGCTGGCGGCTGCTCGCCCATCAGATACAGCGCCAGCGCCTGATGGTCTTCTGGCGTCAAATGACGGGTGCTGAGATCCACCACCATATGCATCTCACTGAAGGCCGAACCCTGCGGCGCGAGGCCGGTGCCGAGGAAGCGGCTGACGTCCTGCGGCGTCCAGCCGCGCTGCGCCAGTCCGTGCGGCGTAATGTCCGGCGCCATGAAGCGGCCGAGATCGCCGCCCTGCATCGGCTTGCCGAGATCCATCTGCCCCAGCGCGCCGCGCGGCGTGTGGCATTCGCCACAGTGGCCCAGCACGTCGGCCAGATAGCGGCCGCGCTGCCATTGCGACGAGCTGCCCTGTGAGCTGGCCGGCAGCGGATCCTGGCTGCGGAACAGCAGGTTCCAGCCGATCAGCGCCATGCGCTGGTTGAACGGGAACGGCATCTCGTTGGCCGGAATGGCCACGTCCACCGCCGGGCGCGTCATCAGGTAAGCGTAGATGTCGTCGGCGTCCTGACGCGACATGCCCTTGTACGAGGTGTAAGGCATCGCCGGGTACAGGTGCCGTCCGCCCGGCGCCACGCCCTGCGTCAGCGCCAGGAAGAAGTCGTCCTTGCTCCAGCGCCCGATGCCGTGGTCGGCCGACGGCGTCAGGTTGCTGCCGTAAATCGTGCCGAACGGCGTGTCCAGCGGATAGCCGCCGGCCAACGGCGCCCCGCCGCTGGCGGTATGGCAGGCGGCGCAGTCGGCGGCCTGCGCCAGATAGCGGCCGCGCGCGATCTGTTCGGCGCTGGCGGTCACCTGCTGCACCGGGCCGTCGTAACGGCGGTTTTCCCGCCACCACAGCAGCGCAATCACCACGATCGCCACCAGCACAATCAACACTGCGAGACGTTTTTTCATTGCGCCGTCTCCTTCAGCAGGCCCGGCGTTTTCAGCACCACGTCGCGCACCGCTTCGTAGTAGCGCACGTAGCCGGTGCAGCGGCAGATGTGGCTGTCCAGCGCCTGCTCGATGGCGTTTTCCAGCTGTTCGCGGGCGATCGGCTCACGCTTGAGCTTTTCCACGAAAATGGTGGCGGCGTTGACGAAGCCCGGCGTGCAGTAGCCGCACTGGAAGCTGTAGTGCTCCAGAAACGCCTGCTGGATCGGCGACAGTTCAACCACCTCGCCCTGCTCGTCCACCTTGGCATGGCCTTCGACGGTACGCACTTTCTTGCCGTTGAAGAAATGCGCGCCGGTGATGCAGGTGCGCACCTCTTCGCTAGTGCCGCTCGGGTGATCGACGATCGCCACGCAGGCGTGGCAAATGCCCTGCCCGCAGCCGAGGCGCGAACCGGTCAGGTCAAGGTACTCGTGCAGGAAATCGATCATCATCAAGCCTTCCGGCACCTCGATCGGGCCGTATTGCTTCTCGTTGATGGTCAGGGAGATCGGCTGGGTTTTAATGCTCATTGTAATACCTCACGAATATTTTCTGCACGAACGGGCAAATCACGGAAACGGTGGCCGGTGGCGTCGGCGATGGCGTTGACCAGCGCGGCCACGATCGGGATCATCACCACCTCCGCCATGCCTTTCGGCGGATCGGTTTCCGACAGCGCCGGCAGGATGTCGCCGCTCTGCTTCCACACCGCCACGTCGCTAGCGCGCGGCAGGTGGTAACGGTTGAAGTTCCAGGTGCCGTTGCCCGGGCCGTCTTCGTACAGCGGTAAATATTCGTGCAGCGCATGGCCGATCCCCATCGCCAGCCCGCCCTGCAGTTGGCCGGAAACCAGTTCCGGCACGATCAGGTTGCCACACTCCATGATCGAGTGGTGATTCAGCAATTCCACCTGGCCGGTGGCGATATCCACCGCCACTTCCGCCAGCGTGCCAACGGCGCTGTAGTAGGTCACCGCCGCATTGTTGCGCTGGGTCGGCGGATAATAGACCTGCCCGCGCGCCAGCGGTTTGAATTCGCCGCCGGCGTTGCGCAGAGCCATGCCGTCGACCGGCAGGCGCTCGCTTTTGCCGTTCAACGTGAAATCGGCCTCCGCCCACTGCCAGCGGTTGAACACGTGCACCGCAGCGCCGGTGACGCCGCCCATCTGATAAGCCGTCTTGGCCAACAGCGCGAGGCTCAGCACCGACATGCCCGCCGCCGTCAGGCCGCCTTCGACCCAACGCGCATCTTCACGCCGCACCACCAGCGGCGCCGCCTGGCCGCCGCCGATACCGGCCTGCCACAGCGCCATCGCCGCCGGCCACAGGCCGTGATCGAAGATCAGGCGCGCCGCTTCGCGGGTGCTGTGCGAGAAGTAATAGGCCGAATTGCTGGCGCTCGACGGCGAACAGTAGCTCGGCGTCCAGTTGGGGTTGGTTTGCAGCTTGTCCTGCTCTTCTTGCGACATCAGGTAAGGATCGCCGCTGGTGACCATCGGCAGTACCGACCAGTCGGTGACCGAGAAGTGCGCTTCGTCGGCCGGTTTGCCCAGCCACTGCGCGCACAGTACCGACTGCGAGGTCGACATGCCGGTGCCCATCTCCGCGCCGCTGTGATGCAGGGTGATGCGCCCGTCTTCGCTCAGCTCCACCCGGGCGAACGAGGTTTCCGCCCCGGTGCCGAAGTCTTTCTGCACGCAGCCGAAGCCAACGCCATAGCGCTTGCCGGGATAGCGGCTCTCAAACTCGGCCTTGCGTTCGGCGCGCTTGAGCCACATCTCATGCTTCGCCGCCTTCACCAGCACTTCATCGGCGCGGATCGCACCGGCCGGGATCGCCCCTTGGGTGTTTTTCATGCCGGATTTCAGCACGTTGCGCAGGCGGAACTCGATCGGGTCGATCTTCAGCTCGGCGGCCAGCTCATCCACCATCATCTCGGTGGCGGCCATGCTCTGCAGCGTGCCGTAACCGCGCGCCGATCCGGCGTCGATGGCGCGTGAGGCCAGCCCGACCGACGACAGATCGCTTTTCGGGAAGTAGTAAATCGACTGGGCGGCGGTCGCGCCAACCATCACCACCGAAGGGGTAAAGTTGCTGCGGCCGCCGCCGTCCGCCGTCATGTCACCGAGGAACGACTGCATAACGCCGGTCTGGCGATTCACCGCGATGCGATAGTTCATGTCGAACGCGTGGCGCTTCAGCGCCGTCTGGAACTGCTCGAAGCGGTCATTGGCCAGGCGCACCGGGTGGCCGTCGCCGTACATCGCCGCCACTGCGCCGTAATAGGGGAAGTTGTAGTGATCTTTCGAGCCGTAGCCCACGGTGTAGCACGGGTGCAGGATCAGCTGTTTCACCGGCGGGTTGCGCTTGGCCAGCATGCGCGGCATCTCGTCGGCCACTTCCTGCGGCGACTGGGTCGGCACCACCAGATGCAGGGTTTGCGTCTGCGCGTCGAACCAGCCGTTGGCGTTGTCCGGCTCCAGCGCCGAGGTATCGATCGACTGCGTGGTGTAGCGGCGTGACATCACCAGCCAGTCGGCCGGCGGGTTGGCCATCTCGTCGGCGATCTGGCCCGCATAGCGCATGCCTTCCTGATCCAGCTTGCCGCCCTCGCGCCCTTCCGGCCACACCGGCAGGTGCTTTTTCATCGATACCGGGAAGATTGGCGTGTCCTTCAGGCTGGAGAAGCGATCGTCGTCGAACGGTTGATCGCCCCCCACCCGCACATAGCGGAAGCTGCCCCAGGGATCGCGCTCCAGCGGGCCGGTGACCGCGCCGAATTTGATGGTCTCTTCACGGAATTTCAGCTTGTCCTTGGCAAAGCGGAATCGGGCGAAGTCGTGATAGATCAGGATCGCCACCGCCTGGCCGAGGTAGGCCGGGGTTTTGCCGCTCGGCAGCAGCATGTCGTCACCGTAGAACGCCGGGAAGGCCAGGCCATCGCGCGCCAGATCTTCCGCCGTCACCAGGCGATCCGGCTGCAGGTCGTCCCCCAACAGCGACAGATCGACCCCTTCGAACAGCCGGTCGGCTTTGGTGACGCGCAGAATGAAGGCGTGCGCCTGTTTCTGCGGCCAGTGCGGCATGTCCACCGCGCGGATATCGCGCGCGAACACCTTCTGCCCCATGACCTTGGCGCGGCCATCGATGCGGAAACGGACGCGTTTGGTCTGCGGATCCCAGTTGGGCGACTGGAGGATTTTTTGCTCGAACAGCGCGGCGTAGGCGCGGCTGTACAGGGGGGCGAGATACACAGACACCCCCGCAATCACGGCGCTTTTGATAAAGCGGCGCCGCGACGGGTTGAAATTGCTCATAAATAAGTCCTTCACGTCTTTCTTGTAATTGGTTTTTGTTCGCGGTGTTGTTGCGCAAACGCTGACGACCTTGCCGTAGACGTCATAAGCATATGCTTATAACTAAAATTATGTGATGATTAACAGGCTGTTTTCAACAAAAAAACATTTGCAAAACACAGGTAGTTTGTAGGCTAATAAATAATTTGCGCAAACGCGGACTTCAAGCATGACCACGGGCATTGTCATTACCGCCGCCGGACGCGGGGAGCGCTTTATCCAGGCCGGCGGCCAGGGCAACAAATTGAACGCCGGATTCGCCGATGCAGCGGGCGAGCAGCGATCGCTGTTCGAACACACTCTGCGCCAGGCGCTGGCTTCCGGCCTGCCGGTACAGGTGGTAACCCGGCCGGATAATCTGCCGGTGCTGGCAGCCTGCGCCGCCAAGCAAGTGCCGGTCACCCTGCTCGCCAGCGCGGGCCTCGGCGACTCGATCGCCGCGGGCGTTGCGGCCACGCCGCACTGGCAGGGCTGGCTGATCCACCTGGCCGATATGCCGTTCGTCGGCGCCGACGTTTTCCGACAGGTGGCGGATGCCTTACGGCAGCACTCGATCGTGCGCCCCTGCTATGCGCAACAGCCCGGTCACCCGGTCGGCTTTTCCGCCCGATTGCGCAAACCGCTTTGCCAACTGCGCGGCGATAATGGCGCGCGTGAACTGCTGCAAGGCGCGGCGGTACACCTGCTGCCGCTTGAGTACCCCGGCGTCGTGCAGGATATTGATCTTCCATCGCAACTCCCGGCCAGCGAGTAAACTCACCTATGCAACATCTTGATGTCACCGTGGTCAGCCAGGCGATAAGCTGGCTGCAGCAACAGCCGGTCTGGTTATGCACCGTGCTCAGTACCTACGGCTCTTCGCCGCGGTCGCCGGGCGCGTTGATGGCCGCGACCCGAGACGGCCGCTACAGCGGTTCATTGTCGGGCGGGTGCGTGGAGGAGGACTTTCTACGGCGCGTAGCCGCCGGGGAGTATCAGGCGCCCAGCCAGGTGATCCGTTATGGCGAAGGCGGCATGACGCCCAACGTGGCGCTGCCCTGCGGCGGCGTGCTGGACGTGCTGATCGAGTATCTGCCGGCGGGAGAAGCCAGCGTCGCTTATCTGCAACGCATCGCCGGCGCGCTGGAAGGGCATCACGCGTTGATCAAACGCCTGACGCTGCCCCACGCCTGCCACAGCCTTGAGCAGAGCCACTTCACCAGCGCCACCCAGGTCGAACGCCGGCTCGAGCAGATCACCCTGCACATCGCGGCCGCGCCACGCCTGCTGATCGCCGGGTTGTCCAGCGTGGCGCTGTACTGCGCCGACTTCGCCGTGGCGCTGGGGTTTGAGGTGCTGGTGTGCGAGAGCCGCCCGGAGGCGCTGGATAACTTCGCCGCCGAGCTGAAACCGGGCGTGACGCTGCTGCGCCAGTTTCCGGCCAAGTTCATTGAGGACGGCGGTTGCCACGCCAATACCGCCGTCGTGGCGCTGACCCACGATCCGCGCATGGACGACCTGACGCTGATGGAAGCGATCCACACCCCGGCGTTTTACATCGGCGCCATGGGCTCGCTCAGAAACAGCGCGCGGCGGCGCCAGCGTTTGCAGCAGATTGCCGAATTCACGCCGCAGGAGCTGGAACGCATTCATGCGCCGATCGGCCTGCCGCTGGGCAGCAAAACCCCGGCGGAGATCGCCCTGGCAGTGATGGCGGCGATCGTGCAGCAGAAAAACCGGCGGCCGGCCGCCGACGGGATCAGTGCAACGGCACCACCGGCACCAGATGCTGCAGCTCCAGATACAGCTCCTCTTTCCCGCTCAGCGAATAGCTGAACACCGTCATGTCCGGCCCGTCACCGCGGGCCAGCCCCATTTCGGGTAGCACCTGCGTGTAAATTTTAATGATGTGGTCGTTGAGCGCCACCGGCTTGCCGGAATAGCGAAAACGGCAAAACTCGCCGTGGATCTCCGGCAGCGGCTCCAGCGCCACGCCTTCGCGCAGCGGGTAGTCCGTCGTCACGCCCAGGGTATAGTCGACCCTGACCCGCTCGCCGTCCGGCACCAGTTGGGTAAACGAATAGGTTTGTGCCGGGCGCTCGCCCAACAAGGTGTAGAACTGCGCCCGAAGCGCGCTGCGCTGCGGCAGGTGCGACTTGTCCAGCTTCTCGATATCCAGATGGTACGCGTAATGTTTGCCGTGAAAGGCATATTGCCCTCTGGCGATGCTGACGCGTTCGACCTGAATATCGCCGGGCTGGCTGGCCGCCAGCGAACGCACCAGATTGCTGAAGTCCTGCTTGCGGGCATGGCGATACACGCTGGGCGATTCGGCGAAGTGCTTTTTGAAACAGCGCGAGAATGTCTGCTGATTATCGAATTGATATTCAACCGAAATGTCTAGAATGCTCTTCTGCGTGAAGCGCAAGGCGAAGGCGGCGAGGTAGAGGCGGCGAGCGCGGATATACGAGGCTAACGATAATCCGGTCTGCTTTTTGAACATGCGCTGCAGGTACCATTTCGTGTAGCCTGACTTGGCAGAAACGATATCCAACGACAGCGGATTGGTCAGGTTATCTTCAATCCAGACCAGCAATTCCTTGATGTGACTTTCCTGCGTTCCCATGTGCTTGCCGAACCTTCTGTTGCCGATATTCCATTAGTCGAATTTTAGTGCTACCCGCGTAGGGTATACAGGTTAAAACTCGACGTCCAGCAAGCTACAGGACTTTACACACTCCCCTTCACCGCCCGCGGGCGGCGAAGGGGGCAGCGATTATTTCAGACAGCTGGAGCACTGACCGGCCTGAATCTTCTGGAAGAAGTCATTGCCTTTGTCATCCACCAGGATAAACGCCGGGAAATCTTCCACTTCGATTTTCCAGATCGCTTCCATGCCCAGCTCAGGGTACTCCACGCACTCCAGGCTCTTGATGCTCTGCTGCGCCAGCACCGCCGCCGGGCCGCCGATGCTGCCGAGGTAAAAGCCGCCGTGCTTGTGGCAGGCATCCGTCACCTGCTGGCTGCGGTTGCCTTTCGCCAGCATGATCATGCTGCCGCCGTGGGATTGCAGCAGATCGACGTAGGAGTCCATACGCCCGGCGGTGGTCGGCCCCAAGGAACCGGACGCATAGCCTTCCGGCGTTTTGGCCGGGCCGGCGTAGTAGATCGGGTGATCCTTGACGTACTGCGGCAAGCCTTCACCGCGATCCAGGCGCTCTTTCAGCTTGGCGTGCGCGATATCGCGGCCGACGATGATGGTGCCGCTCAGCGACAGGCGGGTGGAAACCGGGTACTGCGACAGCTGTTTGAGGATCTCGGCCATTGGACGGTTGAGATCGACTTTGATCGCCTCGCCTTCCCCGGCCTGGCGCAGCTCCTGAGGAATGAATTTACCCGGATTGTGCTCCAGTTTTTCCAGCCAGATGCCGTCGCGGTTAATCTTGCCTTTGATGTTGCGGTCTGCCGAGCAGGAAACGCCCATGCCGACCGGGCAGGACGCGCCGTGGCGCGGCAGGCGCACCACGCGGATATCGTGCGCGAAGTATTTGCCGCCGAACTGCGCGCCCAGCCCCAGGTTCTGCGCTTCTTGCAGCAATTCCGCTTCGAGTTCCAGATCGCGGAACGCCTGACCATGCTCGTTGCCTTCGGTCGGCAGGCCATCGTAATACTTGGTCGAGGCCAGTTTGACAGTTTTCAGCGTCGCTTCCGCCGAGGTGCCGCCGATGACGAACGCCACGTGGTACGGCGGGCAGGCCGCAGTGCCCAGCGTGCGCATCTTGTCGACCAGGTAGTTTTTCAGCTTGCCCGGCGACAGCAGCGCCTTGGTTTCCTGATACAGATAGGTTTTGTTGGCAGAACCACCGCCCTTGGCGATGCACAGGAATTTGTATTCTTCGCCGTCCACGCTGTAGAGATCGATCTGCGCCGGCAGGTTGCTGCCGGTATTGACCTCTTTGTACATATCCAGCGCGGCGTTCTGCGAATAGCGCAGGTTCTCTTCGATGTAGGTGTTGTACACCCCGCGCGACAGCGCTTCTTCATCGCCGCCGCCGGTCCAGACGCGCTGGCCCTTTTTGCCGACGATGATCGCCGTGCCGGTATCCTGGCAGGTCGGTAAAATACCCTTGGCGGCGATTTCTGAGTTACGCAGAAATTGCAGCGCAACGTACTTGTCGTTTTCGCTGGCGTCCGGATCGTCGAGGATATCGGCCACCTGCTGTTGATGCGCCGGGCGCAGCATGAACGAGGCGTCGTGGAACGCATGCTGGGCAAGCAGGGTTAACGCTTCAGGGGCAACTTTCAGTATTTCCTGGCCTTCAAACTCGCTCACGGAAACGTGGTCGCGGCTCAGCAGATAATATTCGGTATCGTCTTTCTTCAGCGGGAACGGATCTTGATAGTGGAACGGTTTATTCGACATTGATCTCTCACTTGCAACATCAGCTGCGTTAAATTCACACTTGTGGCGCGCGAGGCGGCGCCTTGTCAAAAAACTGCCTCCACCTTACGTATTTTTAATCAGTCAGTTATTGCGCCAAATCGCAAAATAACCGCTCTTTGCGTAAGGGATTACCACAGGCGGCGTTTCAACCTTGCTCGGTGAGAACTGCGGGTACAGGCTCATCATGCACGCTTTATTATCCCGCAGTTAACACATTGATTACAATCCATCGACGGCGATCGCTTTATCAATGTGGCGAAAAAACGCGGATGCGGATTTGCGTCGGAGCATATTGTCAGCCGCCGTGCCATTGCTTAAGCTAGCCGCAATGAACAAACCAAGAATCCCCATCGCGCTGCAACAAGCGGTGATGCGCTGCCTGCGAGAAAAGCTGCAGTTGGCACGCCAGCATTTTGCCGTCGAGTTCCCCGAACCCAGCATCGTCTATCAGCAACGCGGCACCAGCGCGGGCACCGCCTGGCTGCAAAGCTGGGAAATCCGTCTGAACCCGGTGCTGCTGCTGGAAAACCAACAGCCGTTTATCGATGAGGTGGTGCCGCATGAGTTGGCGCACCTGCTGGTGTTTCGCCAATTCGGCCGTGTGGCGCCGCACGGCCGCGAATGGCGCTGGATGATGGAAAGCGTGCTACTGACCCCCGCCAGCCGCACTCACCGTTTCGAAACCGCCTCGGTGCAAAGCAAAACCTTCCCCTACCGCTGCGGCTGCGGGCAGCACCAGCTCACCATTCGCCGCCATAACCGCGTGCTGCGCGGCGAAAGTGAATACCGCTGCCGCCGGTGCGGCGAAAAACTGAAATTTCTTGCTAGCGAGAACCTTTAGTTAAACGATTTATACGTTAAAACAAGCAAATATCGCCATTTGCCACTGCCGGCAAGTTCCGTTACCCTGCCTGCTTTTCCAATTTTGAGCTGTTTTGGAATATGCTTCGCAGAATTTTGTTTATGGCGGTTTTCGCCGCAGGCGCCGTACAGGCGCACGGCATCAATAACTTCTCTCAGGCCAAAGCGGCGGCGGTCAAGATTAATCAGGATGCGCCGGGCAGCTTTTACTGCGGCTGCCGCATCGACTGGCAGGGCAAGAAGGGCATCCCGGATCTCGCCGGCTGCGGCTATCAGGTGCGTAAAAACGTCCAGCGCGCACAGCGCATCGAATGGGAACACGTAGTGCCGGCCTGGCAGTTCGGTCACCAGCTGCAGTGCTGGCAGGACGGCGGGCGCAAAAATTGCAACAAGGACGCCACCTATCGCCAGATAGAAACCGATCTGCACAACCTGCAGCCGGCGATCGGCGAAGTGAACGGCGACCGCAACAACTTCATGTACAGCCAATGGAACGGCGGTGCAGGCCAGTACGGGCAATGCCCAATGAAGGTGGACTTCAAGAATAAACAGGCGGAGCCGCCCGCCCGCGCCCGCGGCGCCATTGCCCGCACCTACTTCTACATGCGCGATCGCTACCAGCTGCGGCTGTCACGCCAGCAAACCCAGCTGTTCGAGGTGTGGAACCGGCAATATCCGGTGAGCCAATGGGAATGTCAGCGTGAAGCACGTATCGCCAAGGTGCAGGGCAACCACAACCCCTATATTCAACAGGCTTGTCAGCAGCGGAAAAGCTAACCTACTATAGCCTTTATCTTTCATGGCGCCGCCAACCCGCGGCGCCGTTTCGTCAGGATCAGACTACCCATGCGCATACCCCGCATTTACCATCCGCAGCCGTTGACCGATCGGGCGGAGATCGCCCTCAGCGAGGACGCCGCCAACCACGTCGGGCGCGTGCTGCGCATGAGCGCCGGCCAGGCGCTGCAGCTGTTCGACGGCAGCAACCAGGTGTTCGACGCCGAGATAGTCCGGGTGGACAAAAAGAGCGTGCTGGTGCGCCTCGACGACGGCCGCGTGGAGGACATCGAATCGCCGCTCAACCTGCATCTGGGCCAGGTGATCTCGCGCGGCGAGAAGATGGAGTTCACCATCCAGAAATCCATCGAGCTGGGCGTCAACGTCATCACCCCGCTGTTTTCCGAGCGCTGCGGCGTCAAGTTGGACGGCGAGCGTCTGGCGAAGAAAATCCAGCAATGGCAAAAGATCGCCATCGCCGCCTGCGAGCAGTGCGGCCGCAACCGCATTCCCGAAATCCGCGAGGCGATGTCGCTGGAGGCCTGGTGCGCCGAGCAGGACGGCAGCCTGAAGCTCAACCTGCATCCGCGCGCCAGCCACAGCATCAACACGCTGCCGCAGCCGGTAGACCGCGTCCGCCTGCTGATCGGCCCGGAAGGCGGTTTGTCCGCCGACGAAATCGCCATGACCACCGACCACGGATTTACTGATATTCTGCTGGGACCACGCGTTCTGCGTACCGAAACCACAGCGCTCACCGCCATTACCGCTCTGCAGGTCCACTTCGGCGACCTGGGTTAAAGGAGAAAAGATGATTAAGCTCGGCATCGTGATGGATCCTATCGATTCCATCAACATCAAGAAAGACACCAGCTTCGCCATGCTGCTCGAAGCACAGCGCCGCGGTTACGAATTGCACTACATGGAGATGAACGATCTCTATCTGCACGCCGGCGACGGGCGCGCCCGTACCCGCCTGCTGAGCGTGAAGGAAGACAAGGAGAGCTGGTTCAGCTTCGGCGCCGAGCAGGATCTGGCGCTGCACGATCTGGACGTGATCCTGATGCGCAAGGATCCGCCGTTCGATACCGAATACATCTACGCGACCTACATTCTGGAACGCGCCGAAGTCAAAGGCACGCTGGTGGTCAACAAGCCGCAAAGCCTGCGCGACTGCAATGAGAAGCTGTTCACCGCCTGGTTCTCGGAACTGACGCCGGATACGCTGGTCAGCCGCAGCGCCGCACACATCCGCAAATTCCACCAGCAGCACGGCGACATCATCCTGAAACCGCTGGACGGCATGGGCGGCGCGTCTATCTTCCGCGTGAAGCAGGACGATCCTAACCTGTCGGTGATCATCGAAACCCTGACCGAACACGGCAGCCGTTTCTGCATGGCGCAGAACTTCCTGCCGGCGATCAAGGACGGCGACAAGCGCATCCTGGTGGTGGACGGCGAGCCGGTGCCTTACTGCCTGGCGCGCATTCCGGCGCAGGGCGAGACCCGCGGCAACCTGGCGGCCGGCGGCCGCGGCGAAGCGCGTCCACTGAGCGAGAGCGACTGGAAAATCGCCCGTACCGTCGCCCCGACGCTGAAAGAGAAAGGGCTGATCTTCGTCGGCCTGGACGTGATCGGCGATCGCCTGACCGAGATCAACGTGACCAGCCCAACCTGCGCACGCGAGATCGAGGCGGCATTCCCTATCTCGATTACCGGCATGCTGATGGACGCGATTGAAAAGCGCCTGGCGGCGAAGTAATGCGTCATGCGGGCGGCATGCCGCCCGCTATCCTGTATCGCGCCCGCCAAAGCGCGCCTTTCGGCAACGGCTTGAAAGGCGGCGGGTATAGCCGCATACTGGCGGCTGTTTATTTTCTCACCCATTGATTACCTTATACTAACGCCATGAATTTACAGCACCATTTTCTGATCGCCATGCCAACGCTGCAGGATCCTCGCTTCAAGCGCTCGGTGATTTACATTTGCGAGCACAATGAAGAAGGCGCCATGGGTTTGGTGATCAATAAACCGGTGGAGCAGTTCACGGTAGCCACGGTGCTGAGCAAGCTGAAGATCATGCCGCCTGCGCGCGATCCGGCCATCAGCCTGGACAAGCCGGTGTTCGCCGGCGGCCCCCTGGCGGACGATCGCGGGTTTATCCTGCATACGCCGCGCCACGGCTTCGGCGCCAGCATTCAAATTTCGCCCAACACCATGATCACCACCTCAAAAGACGTGCTGGAAACGCTCGGCACGCCAGAGCAACCGGACGACGTGCTGGTGGCGCTGGGTTATGCGGGCTGGGAAAAGGGCCAGTTGGAGCAGGAAGTATTGGAAAACGCCTGGCTGACCATCGAAGCCAACACCGACATTTTGTTCCGCACGCCGATCGCCAGCCGCTGGCGCGAGGCGGGGAACCTATTGGGTATCGACATTCGCAGCATCGCCAACCACGCAGGACACGCCTGATGAGCAACCGCACCATTATCGCCTTCGACTTCGGCACCAAAAGCATTGGCGCGGCCATCGGCCAGGAGTTGACCGGCAGCGCCCGCGCCCTGCCGGCCTTCAAAGCGCAGGACGGCTCGCCGGACTGGCTGAAAATTGAAAAACTGCTGAAGGAGTGGCAGCCGGATTTGGTGGTGGTCGGCCTGCCGCTGAACATGGACGGCACCGAACAACCCGTTACCGCCCAGGCGCGCAAGTTCGCCAACCGCCTGCACGGCCGCTTCGGCATCCAGATCGATCTGCATGACGAGCGCCTGAGCACCGTGGAAGCGCGCGCCAACCTGTTCGACCGCGGCGGCTTCCGCGCCCTTGATAAAGGCAGCGTGGATTCCGCCTCCGCGGTAGTGATCCTCGAGAGCTGGTTCGAACGGCAGCTGGGCTAAACACCCGTTCCCTCCCCCGCACAGTCCCCCAACACACCGGCGTCAATCCGCTGCTGCAAACCTTGCTCAAAGGTTTGCATGCCGGACTGTGCGCCGGTTTGCAACACGCTCGCCAACTGATGCGTTTTCCCTTCGCGGATCAGGTTGCTGACCGCCGCCGTCGCCGTCAGCACTTCGAAGATCGCCACGCGTCCGCCGCCGGGCCGCCTCATCAGCTTTTGCGCGATCACCGCCTGCAGACTGCCGGCCAGCTGGGCGCGCACATAGGGTTTTTCTTCCGCCGGAAACACGTCCACTAACCGTTCCACTGCCTGCGACGCGCTGCGGGTGTGCAGCGTCGCCAGCACCAGGTGGCCGGTCTCCGCCGCGGTGAGCGCCAGCCGGATGGTGGTGGTATCGCGCAGCTCGCCCAGCAGGATCACATCCGGATCTTCGCGCAGCGCGGCGCGCAACGCCGCATCAAAGCTGTGGCTGTCGCGGCCGATCTCCCGCTGCTGGATCAGCGATCGCCGGCTGCGGTGCAGGAATTCAATCGGATCCTCCAGCGTCAAAATGTGCCGCTGCTGGTGCCGGTTGATCTCGTCGATCATCGCCGCCAGCGTGGTGGACTTGCCGCTGCCGGTGGCGCCGGTGACCAGGATCAATCCGTCGGCGCGCCGCAGCAGCGCCGGGACGATGGCCGGCGCTGCCAGCTCGGCAAGCGAGGGCGACTGCCCGGCGATGCGCCGCAACGCGAGAGACATCCCCGCGCTTTGCTGAAAAACGTTGGCACGCAGCCGCTCTCCACTCGGCCTGTGCAGCGCCAGATCGACCTGCCCCAGCCGCCGCAGGCTCTCGCGCTGCTGCGCATTCAGCAATCCGTCGCAGAGGGCCTGCACGCCTTGTGCCGTCAGCGTTGGCGCCGCCGCCAGCGGCTGCAGTTCACCGTCGATGCGCAACATCGGCGGATGACCGGCACAAAGGTGCAGATCGGAAGCATTATGCTTTACACTAAGGGCCACGAATTCATCGATATCCATATCACTCTCCCGGGTCAATAATGAGCACTATCCAACAGAACCTGCAGGATGTCAGAAACCGCATCGCGGCCGCCGCGCAAAACTGCGCACGGGCGCCGGAAGAAGTTGCTCTGCTTGCAGTCAGCAAAACCAAACCTGTGGCGGCGATCGAAGAAGCCATCGCCGCCGGCCAGCGCGCCTTCGGCGAGAACTACGTGCAGGAAGGGGTAGACAAGATCCGGCATTTCGCCGAGTCGCCGCAGGGCGGTGAGTTGGTGTGGCACTTTATCGGCCCGCTGCAATCCAATAAGAGTCGGCTGGTGGCGGAACATTTCGCCTGGTGTCATACCGTGGATCGGCTGCGCATCGCCCAGCGCCTGAGCGATCAGCGCCCGGCCGACCTGCCGCCGCTCAACGTGCTGATTCAAATCAACATCAGCGATGAGCAGAGCAAATCCGGCATTGCATTAAGCGAACTGCCAGCGCTGGCCGAGGCGCTCGCTGCGCTGCCGAACCTGACGCTGCGCGGCCTGATGGCCATCCCGGCGCCGGAAGCGGATTACCAGCGGCAGTTGGCGGTATTCAACCAGATGAACGACGCCTTTCTCGCCCTGCGCCAGCGTTATCCGCAGGCCGATACGCTGTCGATGGGCATGACGGACGATATGGCGGCAGCGATTGCCGCAGGCAGCACCCTGGTGCGCATCGGCACCGCAATTTTTGGCGCCCGCGACTACTCGCAGGCCTGACAAACAGACGAGGGATTTGATGCAACATCGCAAGATTACCTTTATCGGCGCCGGCAACATGGCGCGTGCAATCATCGCCGGCCTGGTGGCGGGCGGCTATCCGGCCAAATCCATCAGCGTCTGCGCCCCTTCGGCGAAAAACCGTGACGCGCTGGCGGCGGACTACGGCATCGTCAGCAGCGGCGACAACGTCGCCTGCGCGCGTGAAGCCGAGGTGGTGGTGCTGGCGGTCAAACCGCAGATGATGGCCGACGTGTGTCAGCCGCTGCGCGAACAGGTCGATTTCGGCGGCAAACTGGTGCTGTCGATCGCCGCCGGTATTCAGGTCAGCCGTTTCTATCAGCTGCTCGGCGACCAACTGGACATCGTGCGCATCATGCCCAACACCCCGTCGCTGGTCGGCAAGGGCATGAGCGGGCTGTACGCGCCGGCGCAGGTCAGCCAACAGGATCGCGACTACACCGGCGATTTAATGGCGTCGGTCGGTAAAGTTTGCTGGGTAGATGACGAAAATGGCATCAACGGCGTGATCGCCGCCGCGGGCAGCGCCCCGGCTTATTTCTTCCTGTTTATGGAAGCGATGCAAAAAGAGGCCGAACGCATGGGCTTCGACAGCCAGACCGCGCGCGATCTGGTGCAGCAGGCCGCTTCCGGTGCTGCCGCCTTGGTGGAAGCCAACCCGGATACGCCGCTGGGCACGCTGCGCGAGCAGGTGACTTCCAAAGGCGGCACCACCGCCGAAGCGCTGCGGGTGTTCAACGAACGCCAACTGCCGGAAACCGTGGCGCAAGCAATGCAGGCCGCCGTTTCTCGTGCGCAAGAAATGGAAAAATTATTTTAAATAACCATGAGTTAAGGAGAAGGACCACTTCATGCTAACGCTGACTTTCCTGGTCAAGACCGTTATTGATCTGTACGTGATGGTGCTGTTGCTGCGCATTTGGATGCAATGGACGCGCACCGATTTTTATAACCCGTTCTCGCAGTTTGTGGTGAAGATCACCCAACCGGTGGTCGGCCCGCTGCGCCGCATCATCCCATCGCTGGGGCCTATCGACAGCGCTTCTCTGCTGCTGGCGTTCCTGTTGATGACCATCAAGTACCCGCTGCTGCTACTGATCCAGGGCGGCGCGATATCGCTCAGCCCGTATAACCTGCTGTTCGGCCTGATCTCGCTGGTCAAGTCCGCCGGCTACCTGATCTTCTGGGTGATGATCATTCGTGCGCTGATGAGCTGGGTAAGCCAGGGCCGCAGCCCGATCGACTACGTGATGTACCAGCTGACCGAACCGTTGATGGCGCCGATCCGTCGCATCATTCCGGCGATGGGCGGTATCGACTTTTCCGCCATGGTGGTGATCCTGATCCTCTATCTGATCAACTACCTGGGCATGGATCTGTTCGGCGAGATCTGGTTCCTGCTGTGAGTGCCGTCACTCCGGTGCTGGACGGGCTGGCGATCAGGCTATATATTCAGCCGAAAGCCAGCCGCGACCAAATTATCGGCTTGCATGGCGACGAACTAAAAGTCGCCATCACCGCCCCGCCGGTCGACGGCCAAGCCAACGCCCATTTGATCAAGTTTATCGCCAAGCAGTTCAAAGTGGCGAAAAGCAACGTCACCATCGAGAAAGGCGAACTGGGGCGGCATAAACAGTTACGCATCGTGAATCCGCAACAGATCCCCGCCGTGGTCGCGGCGCTCATCGAATAATTTTCAAGGTAGTCATTATGCAAAAAGTCGTTCTTGCCACCGGTAACCCGGGCAAAGTGCGCGAACTTGCCGACCTGTTGGCCGATTTCGGCCTGGACGTGGTCGCGCAAACCGATCTGGGCGTGGAATCCGCCGAAGAGACCGGCCTGACGTTTATCGAAAACGCCATTCTGAAAGCGCGCCATGCGGCACAGGTCACCGGCCTGCCGGCGATCGCCGACGACTCCGGTCTGGCGGTCGACGCGCTGGGCGGCGCGCCGGGCATCTACTCCGCACGCTACGCCGGTGAAGACGCCGACGATCGGCAGAACCTCGACAAGCTGCTGGCGGCGATGAAAGACGTGGCGCTGGGCAAGCGCGGCGCGCAATTCCACTGCGTGCTGGTCTATCTGCGCCATGCGGCAGACCCGACGCCGCTGGTGTTCCACGGCAGTTGGGCCGGCGAAATCACCGAACAGGCCGCCGGTGAAGGCGGCTTCGGTTACGATCCTGTCTTCTACGTACCGGAGCTGGGCCGCACCGCCGCCGAGCTGAGCCGCGACGAGAAGCGGGCGATTTCGCACCGCGGCAAGGCGCTGAAGCTGATGTTGGAAGCCATGCGCAATGCTTAAGCTGCCCCCGCTGAGTCTCTACATCCACATCCCGTGGTGCGTGCAGAAATGCCCGTACTGCGACTTCAACTCCCATGCGCTGAAGGGTGACGTGCCGCATCAGGAGTACGTCGATCATCTGTTGGCGGATCTGGATGCCGACCTGCCGCTGGCAGGCGGCCGGGAGATAAGCACCATCTTCATCGGCGGCGGCACCCCCAGCCTGCTGAGCGCCGAGGCGATGCAAGCCTTGCTGGACGGCGTGCGGGCGCGCATTCACGTCGCCGACGACGCCGAAATCACCATGGAGGCCAACCCCGGCACCGTCGAGGCCGATCGCTTCAGCGGCTACCAGCGCGCCGGCGTCAACCGCATCTCCATTGGGGTGCAAAGCTTCAGCGCCGAGAAGCTGACCCGCCTGGGGCGCATCCACGGCCCGGAAGAGGCCAGACGCGCGGCGACGCTGGCGACCGGCCTCGGCCTGCGCAGCTTCAACCTCGATCTGATGCACGGCCTGCCGGATCAGTCGCTGGAAGAGGCGCTGGACGATTTGCGCCAGGCTATCGCCCTCAATCCGCCGCACCTGTCGTGGTATCAGCTGACCATCGAGCCGAACACCCTGTTCAGCTCGCGCCCGCCGGTTTTGCCGGACGACGACGCGCTGTGGGACATCTTCGAACGCGGCCACCAGCTGCTGAGCGCCGCCGGCTATCAACAGTATGAAACCTCGGCCTACGCCAAGCCGGGCTTCCAATGCCAGCACAACCTCAACTACTGGCGCTTCGGCGACTACCTAGGGATCGGCTGCGGCGCGCACGGCAAGGTGACCTTCAGCGACGGGCGCATCCTGCGCACCGCCAAGACCAAGCACCCGCGCGGCTTTATGCGCGGCGACTACATGGACAAGCAGCATGAGGTGGCGGCGGCGGATCGGCCGTTCGAGTTCTTCATGAACCGCTTCCGCCTGTTGGAAGCCGCGCCGCGCGCCGACTTCGTCAACTACACCGGGCTGGCGGAAAGCGTCATTCGCCCGCAGCTGGACGAAGCGCTGGCCAAAGGCTATCTGGAAGAAACCGCGGAGCATTGGCAAATTACCGAGAAGGGCAAACTGTTCCTCAACTCGCTGCTGGAACTGTTCCTGGCGGACGACGAATAAAAAAAAGCGCTGAATGATCAGCGCTTTTTTTCATGTTCAGGCGGCATTATGAGGGCGGTGCGTCACGTCGCCACGCCCCTTCAGCAATCCCTCAACGGAAACATCCTCGTCCAACGCGTCCCAATGGATGCCGCGAGCGCTGAGCTCATACCCCGCCCGCTGTTCTTCCGTCGCGTTCAACAAACGGGGAAACCAGGCCAGCGGCACGCCAATAATTCTGGCGTCACTTAGTTCGACCCACATCGTCGTATCGTCAAAGCTGACGCGTTTAGCCGAAATACTCATGCCAAGCCTCCAAAAACAATGCCTGATAGGTATCAACCAGACCAGCCAACTCTTTTAGCGTTCTGGCGTTAAAGCCATCATTACGCGCCAACTGCACGCCAGGAACCAACCAAAATTTCGCTTCAGCCTCAGCGTCTCTGATATGAACATGCGGCGGCTCAAGCGGGTCACCCTCATTTGAATAAAAAAAGAACCTATAGCCTTTATAACGGAATATCACTGGCATCAATGCAAAATCCTTTTGCCGATTGATTATAGTTTAGCCAGTTTCTCAGATAGCCGTCGTGAGGTCAAAGAACGCACGGCGGCTATGCCTATCCGTTACTTCAACGCCTTCAGCAAATCCTTGCGCTGGGTTTCCAGTGCGGTGACGCGGTTGCACACGTCATGACCGAAGTTCTGGAAGTCCTGCTCCTGGTTGTTCCATTCGTTCTGGATCGCCTTCTGCAAGCCGCCCAGGTTGCCCATGATCGCCTGCAGCGGGTTGCCGCCGCTGTTGGCGGCCTGTTTGACGCCCATCTCGTTCAGGCTGTCCTGCAGCACCCCGCCCATGCTCTGCTGCACGATGTTGCGGCCGTCCTGTTCCACCTGGTCAATCGCCTGGTGGTGGAAGGTCAGACCGTCGCTGCGGTGTTCGATGATGCGGTTCATCTGCTGTTTCAGCTGGCCGTTCAGGGTGGTCAGCCGGTTGCGCACGTTGCTGTTGCTGCCCAGCTCTTTGACGATCACCTTATCCAGCGCCGAGCGGGCTTTCTCCAGGTGCTTCTGCGCGCCGTCGTCGATCCACGGCAGCTGCTTGCGCAAGGCGCTCTGGTAACTGAAGGCTTTCTGCCGCTGGCTGTCGCTCAGGCTCAGCGCCTGGCCGTTGCGGATCACGTCGCCATCCGGCGAAATTTGCAGGTCGCCGCTGGCGCCTTTCACCTGCACGCTCTGCGGGCTGATGATCACATCATCCTGGGGTTTAACGCTGCATTGGTACTCAGCGTGGGCCTGTGCGGCAGTCGCCGCCAGCAGCAGTAAGGCTAACCCGGTTTTCTTCAACATAGCTTCTCCTGACTCCCATCCAGATTGGGATTAAAAAATCGAACGACCGATACGTTGAGACAACAGTTCCAGCGCCGCAGTTCCCGCCAGCGAGTTGCCGGAAGCATCCAGTTCCGGCGACCAAACGACGATCGACAGTTCGTCCGGCACGATGGCCACGATGCCGCCGCCCACGCCGGACTTGCCCGGCATCCCCACCCGATAGGCGAATTCGCCGGCGCCGTCGTACATGCCGCTGGTCATCATCAGGGCGTTGATCTGCCGGGCCTGCAGCGGGCTGATCACCGCCTCGCCGCTGAGATCGCGGCCGTGATTGGCCAGATAGACGAAGCTGCGCGCCAGTTCCACGCAGCTCATGCGCAGCGCGCAGTAGTGGAAATAGGTTTGCAGCACGGTAATCACATCGTTCTCGAAGTTGCCGAACGACTTCATCAGATAGGCGATGGCCGCATTGCGATCGGAGTGTTCGAACTCGGAGCGCGCCACCCGCAGGTCATAGGCCAGGTCGTCTTCACCGGCCAACTGACGCACCACCTCCAGCATGCGCTGTTTGGGGGCGCTGAGCCGGGTTTGCAGCATGTCGCACACCACCAGCGCGCCGGGGTTGATAAACGGATTGCGCGGTTTGCCCTGCTCCATCTCCAGCTGCAGCAGCGAGTTGAACGGCAGGCCAGAAGGCTCTTTGCCGACGCGCCGCCAGATCTCAGGCTCCTGATAGCGCGTCAGCGCCAGCGTCAGGCTCAGCACTTTGGAGATCGACTGGATGGAGAAGCGCTCCGCGGCGTCGCCGGCCTGGAACAGTTCGCCATCCACCGTGCAGACGGCGATCGCCAGCCGATCGGCGGGCACTTCCGCCAACGCCGGGATGTAGTCGGCCACTTTTCCCTGGCCAATCAGCGGGCGCACCTGTTGCAGGATCTCTTCCAGCAACGCGTTATCCAATGTTGTTACCACCTCGGTCACACTCCGGGCAAAACAAAGGCGCCGTTAAGGCACCTTAAATCCATCCCCGTCATACTTGAATCCGCATCTGTGTTGGCTGCGAGCGCTCACCCCAGTCACTTACTGAAGTAAGCTCCTGGGGACTCACACTCTTGCCGCCGTGATGCAAATCCAATTATTTAGGGGGAAATAAGCGGCGCGAAGCCGCGCTCATCGGGCAAACGCGATCAATCCCACCAGATATCGAACAGATCGCTGACCTTCACGTCGGTCAGTTTGCGCGCTTCCAGCCAGTTTTTCACCAGTTCGCGATGCTCGTCGGTGCAGTGGCCGATCTTCTGCAGGCAGATCAGACCTTCCCACTGCAGGTAGCCGCTGCCGTCAAACGCCAGACCGTTCGGCTCGATCACTTCATCGATGAAGGTATCGAGCGTGCTGTCGATATCTTCCACCGACGTGCCTTCGGCGAAGCGCCAGGCTACGGAGAAACCCAGCTCCTGAAATTCTTCAATGTGCAACTTTTTACGTAAACGACGACTGCGGTTCTTAGCCATTATTCTTTCCTCTCAAACATCAAGTCCCAAACGCCATGTCCCAGGCGCTGGCCGCGTAATTCAAATTTCGTCAGTGGGCGCGAATCCGGACGCGGCACATAATCATTATCGCTGGAAAGATTACGGTAGCCTGCGACCCCGTTCATAACCTCTAACATATGTTCCGCATAAGGTTGCCAATCGGTGGCCATGTGGAAGACCCCGCCGGTCTTCAGCTTGCGCAGCACCAGTTCGACAAACGGCGTTTGCACGATGCGGCGCTTGTTGTGGCGCGCCTTGTGCCACGGATCGGGGAAGAACAGCTGCACCATGTCCAGCGAGCCGTCCGGGATCATGTTTTCCAGCACTTCAACCGCATCGTGGCACATCACGCGCAGGTTGCTCAACTTCGCCTCGTGGGCGTCGGCCAGGCAGGCACCCACGCCCGGCGAGTGCACTTCGATCCCTAAAAAGTTCTGCTGCGGGTTGTTGCCCGCCATGGTCACCAGCGAGGCACCCATGCCAAAACCGATCTCCAGCACCGTCGGCGCTTCGCGGCCAAACAGCGCAGCGAGATCGACAGCGTCAGTCTGATACTCCACGCCCATCACCGGCCAATAGTTCTCCAGCGCGTGCTGCTGGCCTTTGGTCAGCCGCCCCTGGCGGCGGACAAAACTGCGGATACGGCGCATCGCGCGGCCGTTCTCATCAAATTCCGGGGAGATGACGTCATTAATCATAGTGCTTTCTGTCTGTTTGGCTGCCAATTAGGGAAACGCGCATTATGCAAAGATACATTGGTTTAGCAAGTGTTCATCTTCTGTACCCGCCGTGCGGCGTCGGAAAGTTCCGGTTTACAGCATCATGACTCTATGCTGCAATCTCGCTTCATTTTCTGCCGGATAACGACGCTGCTCATGATGCAAGCACAACAATTCGCACAGGTGGTGCTTGACTGGTACCAGCGCTACGGCCGCAAGACCCTGCCATGGCAGCTGGAGAAAACCGCCTATCAAGTATGGCTCTCCGAGGTGATGTTGCAACAGACCCAGGTTGCCACCGTCATTCCTTATTTTCAGCGCTTTATGGCCCGTTTTCCTAACGTGCGCGCGCTGGCGGAGGCCCCGCTGGACGAAGTGCTGCATCTGTGGACCGGTCTCGGCTATTACGCCCGCGCCCGTAACCTGCACAAGGCTGCGCAGACCATTGTCGCACAGCACGGCGGCGAGTTCCCGACAACCTTCGCAGAAATCGCCGATTTGCCGGGCGTTGGCCGCTCTACCGCCGGCGCGGTGCTGTCGTTGGCGCTGGGCCAACACTATCCGATCCTCGACGGCAACGTGAAGCGCGTGCTGGCCCGCTGCTACGCGGTGGAAGGCTGGCCGGGCAAGAAAGAAATCGAAAACCGGCTGTGGAAAATCAGCGAAGAAGTCACCCCGGCCCAGGGCGTCGGCCAGTTCAACCAGGCGATGATGGATCTGGGCGCCATGGTCTGCACCCGCTCCAAGCCCAAGTGTGAACTCTGCCCGCTCAACGTCGGCTGCCTGTCTTACGCCAACCACAACTGGGCCAACTACCCCGGCAAGAAGCCCAAGCAGACCCTGCCGGAAAAAAGCGCCTACTTCTTATTGCTGCAGCACGGCGACCGCGTGTGGCTGGAGCAGCGCCCGGCGGTGGGCCTGTGGGGCGGCCTGTTCTGCTTCCCGCAGTTCAGCGCGCGCGTGGATTTGGAACTCTGGCTGCAGCAGCGCGGTCTGAAAGGCAAGCGCCTGGAACAGCTGACCGCGTTTCGCCACACGTTCAGCCATTTCCATCTCGATATCGTGCCGATGTGGCTGTCGCTCGACGCGGCGGGCAGTGGCATGGATGAGGGCGCGGGTCTCTGGTATAACTTAGCGCAGCCGCCATCGGTCGGGCTGGCAGCGCCGGTGGACCGCCTGTTGCAACAGCTGGCGAAGCAGCCCCCGATCCAACAAAACTTATATGGCGATAGCGCCATCGATGAGGAATTAGCATGAGCCGCACCATTTTTTGTACTTTCCTGCAGCGCGACGCCGAAGGCCAGGACTTCCAGCTTTATCCCGGCGACGTCGGCAAGCGCATCTACAACGAGATCTCCAAGGAAGCCTGGGGCGAGTGGATGAAGAAGCAGACCATGCTGATCAACGAGAAGAAGCTGAACATGATGAACGTGGATGACCGCAAGCTGCTGGAAGAGGAAATGATCAAGTTCCTGTTCGAAGGGCACGACGTACACATCGAAGGCTATACGCCGCCGAGCGAATAATGCTGTTGGGGCCAGGCGCTGGCCCGCTTCAATCCTCTTATACTTCTTCCAAACGGCTTTAAGATGAAGAAAATTTTAGCTTTGCTCGTAATAGCGCCTTTGCTGATCTCCTGTTCCGGCAAAAAAAGTGAAGAAATCAACGAAGCCTGGATCAAAGATACCAACGGCTTCGACATTCTGATGGGCCAATTTGCCCACAACATCGAGAACATCTGGGGTCTGAATGAAGTTCTGATCGCCGGGCCGAAAGACTACGTTAAATATACCGACCAATACCAAACCCGCAGCCACATCAACTTCGACACCGGCGCCATTACCATCGAGACCATCGCCACCACCGATCCGGCTGCGCACCTGCGCCAGGCGATCATCAGCACGCTGCTGATGGGTGACGATCCGGGTTCGATCGACCTCTATTCCGACGCCAACGATATCCAGATCAGCAAAGAGCCGTTCCTGTACGGCCAGGTGCTGGATAACAAGGGCGCGCCGATCCGCTGGGAATGGCGCGCGGCGCACTTCGCCGATTACCTGCTGCAGACCAAGCTGCAAAAACGCACCTCCGGCCTGCACGTGATCTACTCGGTCACCATCCAGCTGGTGCCGAACCACCTGGACAAACGTGCGCACAAATACCTGCCGATGGTGCGCAAGGCGTCGGAAAAATACGGCGTGGACGAGTCGCTGATCCTGGCTATCATGCAGACCGAATCGAGCTTCAACCCGTATGCGGTGAGCGGTTCGGACGCGCTGGGCCTGATGCAGGTGGTGCAGCACACCGCCGGTAAGGATGTGTTCCAGATGCGCGGCAAATGGGGCACCCCGAGCCGCAGCTACCTGTTCGATCCGGAGAACAACATCGACACCGGCACCGCCTATCTGGCTATCCTGCAGAACAACTACCTGGGCGGCATTCAGAACCCGACCTCGCGCCGCTATGCGGTGATCACCGCTTACAACGGCGGCGCAGGCAGCGTGCTGCGGGTGTTCTCCAGCGACAGAACGCGTGCGGTGGGCATCATCAACGGCATGCAGCCGGGCGACGTGTACCAAACGCTGGCCACCAAGCACCCGGCCGCCGAGTCGCGCCGCTATCTGGTGAAAGTAAATACCGCGCAGAAGAGCTACCGCAGAAAGTAACGCTTCCCGCGTGGATAAATGAGAAGGGCCGGTGCGAACCGGCCCTTTTTCTATGGCTTGACCCGTCCTGAATAGCGTTGACACATTTTACTCACGCACAGAGGAAAATGTGATGAACCAGTATATTAAACGCACACAACGCGATTACTCTCTATCCTTTAAACTGGCTGTCGTCGAACAGGTCGAAAAAGGCGAGATGACATACCGCCAGGCGCAAGATCGCTACGGTATCCAAGGCAGCCAGACTGTCATGAACTGGCTGCGCAAATACGGTCAACTTGACTGGCGAACTTCTCCTTCCACCAGAACGTGCGGAGACAACATGCCCAAACTCCCCCTGACACCCGAACAGCGTATTAAAGAACTTGAGCAGCAACTGGCTGAATCTGAAGTCAAAGCCCAGTTCTTCGAAGCTGTCGTCAAAGTGATGAACACCGACTTTGGCGCCACGCTGACAAAAAAGCAGCTAACCGCCTTATCGCGCAAACACAAGTACCGGGACTCACAGTAACGCGGGCCTGCCGATGGATGGGCATCAGCCGACAAGCGTGGTATCAGTCCCTGCAGCGTGAAGCAGGCAAAGAGGAGCAGGCCCGGCATCTCGTCGAACAGGTGACGGCCATCCGCTTGCACCAACCCCGACTGGGGACACGTAAGCTGCATCACCTGTTGCGGCAACACCCCGAACCGGCGTTGCATGTGGGCCGTGACCGGTTGTTCAGTATCCTGCGCTGCGCGCGGTTACTGGTGATGCCTAAACGGGCATATCACAAGACGA
The DNA here is from genome assembly GCF_051803255.1 of Serratia bockelmannii. Taxonomy (NCBI): domain Bacteria; kingdom Pseudomonadati; phylum Pseudomonadota; class Gammaproteobacteria; order Enterobacterales; family Yersiniaceae; genus Serratia; species Serratia bockelmannii. The sequence continues at coordinate 4,427,132 of NZ_CP196512.1, forward strand.
CGCACAGCCATCATCGTTTTTATCGCCATCCCAACCTGCTAAAAGCGGGAGACAATCAAGTAATAGCCAGCCGTCCGGAACAGGTATGGGTGGCGGATATCACCTACCTGCCGCTGAGAACGGGGACGGCGTATGTCAGCCTGGTAACGGATGCCTGGTCGAGAAAAATCGTGGGATATCACGTGCATGACAGTCTGCATACCCGGCATGTCGCCTGCGCGTTCAAAATGGCACTGGCCGGCAGACGCACGGCGTTGCCGTTGGTGCATCACTCGGACAGGGGTATCCAGTACTGCTCGCAGGAATATCAGGCGTTACATCAGCAGTATGGCGTCATCTGCTCGATGACGGACGGGTATGACTGTTATCAGAACGCGCTGGCGGAACGGATAAACGGGATACTCAAAACGGAATACCTGCTCGGCAGGCCAGAAGATATCGCGCAGGCAAGAAAGATGGTCAGGGAGTCGGTGAACCTCTACAACACGCGGCGGCCGCACTTGTCGCTGAAATACAAAACGCCCGATGAGGTTCATCGGGCGTTATCCGGTTGAAAAGTGTCAACCTATATCAGGACTAGTCAGCTTGATCATATAGCCGAAGATGCGCTTCCAGCCGTGATCTTTTTTCTCGATGTAGACTCCCTGCAGCTCCGGCGAGAAGCCCGGCAGGCGGTTGATGCCCTCTTCCAACGCCAGGAAATAGCGCTGCACCGCGCCGCCCCACACTTCGCCCGGCACCACGCACAGCACGCCCGGCGGGTACGGCAAGGCCCCCTCCGCCGCGATGCGCCCTTCCGCCTGGCCGATCGGCACCAGCTCGACGTTGTCGCGGATAAACTCCACGTTGGCGTCCTGCGGGTTCATCACCACCGGCGGGAAATGATCCTGGCGGAACATCTCTTTTTGCAGCTGCTTGACGTCGAAGCTGACGTACAGATCGTGCATCTCCTGGCACAGCCGGCGAATGCTGTAGCCACGATAGCGCTGCTCGTTCTTGCGGTACACCGTTGGCAGCACCACGCTCAGCGGCGCGTCTTCTGCAACATAGCGCTCGAACTGCGCCAGCATCTCCACCAGCTGTTCCATCTTGGCCGGGTTTTCCGCCGGAGTCAGCAGGAACAGGATCGAGTTGAGATCGCACTTCTCCGGCACGATGCCGTTCTCGCGCAGGAAGTTGGCCAGAATGGTGGCCGGCACGCCGAACTCGGTGTATTGGCCAGTCGCGGCGTCAATCCCCGGCGTGGTCAGCAGCAACTTGCACGGATCCACCAGATACTGATCCTGGGCATAGCCTTCGAAGCCGTGCCACGTTTCCCCCGGTACGAAGGTGAAGAAACGCGCGTCGTTGGCAATCAGATCGGTATCGTAATCCTGCCAGTCCTTGCCCGCCACCTGCAGCGGAATAAACGGCTTCAGCTGCGAGCAGCGCGTGAGCAGCTGTTTACGCGTCTCGATGCCCAGCTTGACGCAGTCCATCCACATGCGACGTCCGGCGGCGCCGGCATGCATCTTGGCGTTGACGTCCAGCGCGGCGAACAGCGGATAGAACGGGCTGGTCGACGCATGCAGCATGAACGCATTGTTCAGATGCTTATGGTTGCAGTGGCGCTTCTGCCCTTTGATATGGTCGTCTTTCTTGTGGATCTGCGAGGTCTGCGAGAACCCCGCCTGCTGTTTATGCACCGACTGGGTGACAAAAATGCCCGGATCGTGCTCGTCCAGCTCCAGCAGCAGCGGCGAGCACTCTTTCAGCATCGGAATAAAGCCTTCGTAGCCCACCCAGGCGGAGTCGAACAGGATGTAATCGCACAGGTGGCCGATGGTGTCGATCACCTGGCGAGCGTTGTAAATCGTGCCGTCGTAGGTACCGAGCTGAATGATCGCCAGCCGGAACGGCCGTGCCGCTGCGGCTTTCTCCGGCGCCACTTCGCGGATCTGCTCGCGCAGGTAGCGTTCATCGAAGCAGTGCGCATCGATACCGCCGATAAAGCCGAACGGGTTGCGGGCGGTTTCCAGATAGACCGGCGTGGCCCCAGCCTGGATCAGCGCCCCGTGGTGGTTGGATTTGTGGTTGTTGCGATCGAACAGCACCAGATCGCCACGGGTCAGCAGCGCGTTGGTCACCACCTTGTTGGCCGCCGAGGTGCCGTTGAGCACGAAGTAGGTTTTATCGGCGTTGAACACCCGCGCCGCGTGCTTTTGCGCATCCTTGGCCGATCCTTCGTGGATCAGCAGATCGCCCAGCTTGACGTCGGCGTTGCACATATCGGAACGGAACAGGGTTTCACCGTAGAAATCGAAGAACTGCCGACCGGCCGGGTGTTTGCGGAAGAACTCTCCGCCCTGATGCCCCGGGCACGCAAAGGTCGAGTTTTCCATCTCGACGTAGGTCTTCAGCGTTTTGAAGAACGGCGGCAGCAGCGCCTGCTCGTAGGCGTCGGCGGCGGCCTCCAGCTGCGCCATGTAGAATGGCTTGCTGGCGCCGGCCAGCAGCGCGAAGACCCCGCTGACAAACGGCAGATAATCCGGGGAAAGATGCTCGTCCCCTTCCACCGCCACGAAGGTCGGAATATCGAACCCCGTCGCCTGCAAGCGCGCCAGAATGCCGGCGTCCACGTCGGCGACCGACACCACCACCGCCGCCACGTCAGTGTAGTCCGTCTGCTCTACGCGCACGATCTGGCGCAGCGTCTCAATGGTGGCGACCAGGCTGGCGCTGGTCGCGATTTTCAATTCTTTCATCATGCTGACTCTCAAACGGTGAAGGATGAGGGTGTGCCACCGGCACGGTAATGAGATAACGCGGTTATCCCGGTAAAAGCGATACCCGGGCACGGCAGCATAAGCGGCGTGCGTGACCGGCTCATGATCGGGGGATCATCAGGCGGCTATCGGGGGAACTGGTCTTGGCAGCATCCGACAGGCATCAGTAAAATCAGGGCAGAAGCGCTGGCTTTACGCATGCCTAACAGCGAGCATCAGGCGGCCTTACCGCATGGCCGGCAGGCGTATTCGGGCGGAGGGCGTGCGGAGGAAACAACGACGGAACGGTGACGGCGTCAGATGTCTGGTGCGCAGCAGCGCTTGAGCAACAAAACCAGTCATGCCAATAACCCTCTGGCTTATAAGAAGCGGGAACACCGTCAGGGAACGGAGAGTGCTAAAATTTGCGCAATGATTGCATGATTCGTTGCGGGGTTCAAGCAAGAATCGTCTTGATTGAACGCCTATTGAACCAAGCATAACTAATTGTTATTTAATTTAAAAACAAGAAATCACGCATTTTAAAGTGGTATAAATACACGTTTTATATGCATATTTATTGAGTAGCGTTGGCTCCCTGCGCCACTCCCTTTTTGGTTATCTGCCTGAAAATAGAGCAACCGATCGGCTTTGTGACAGAAAGCGATTGACGCCATCCGGCCAATACGGTTTAATGCGCCCCGTTGCCCGGATAGCTCAGTCGGTAGAGCAGGGGATTGAAAATCCCCGTGTCCTTGGTTCGATTCCGAGTCCGGGCACCATATTCAGAAGAACCCGCCTATGGCGGGTTTTTCGCTTTCTGGAGTACGGACTCTCCATCGAACTGCGTTCGATTATTCGGTCTGAAGACCTCACCCTGCGGGCCAGCGCTGAAGCGCTGTTCAACACGGCGCCAGCGCCGGTTGTCCGAGTCCGGTCGCCCTATTCAGAAGAACCCGCCTATGGCGGGTTTTTCGCTTTCTGGAGTACGGACTCTCCATCGAACTGCGTTCGATTATTCGGTCTGAAGACCTCACCCTGCGGGCCAGCGCTGAAGCGCTGTTCAACACGGCGCCAGCGCCGGTTGTCCGAGTCCGGTCGCCCTATTCAGAAGAACCCGCCTATGGCGGGTTTTTCGCTTTCTGGAGTACGGACTCTCCATCGAACTGCGTTCGATTATTCGGTCTGAGACCTCACCCTGCGGGCCAGCGCTAAAGCGCTGTTCAACACGGCGCCAGCGCCGGTTGTCCGAGTCCGGTCGCCCTATTCAGAAGAACCCGCCTATGGCGGGTTTTTCGCTTTCTGGAGTACGGACTCTCCATCGAACTGCGTTCGATTATTCGGTCTGAGACCTCACCCTGCGGGCCAGCGCTAAAGCGTTGTTCAACACGGCGCCAGCGCCGGTTGTCCGAGTCCGGTCGCCCTATTAAGAAGAACCCGCCTATGGCGGGTTTTTCGCTTTCTGGGGTACGGATTCCCCATCGCTTCATCCGATGGGGTGTAACTTCGCATTACAGGTGGACTCTCTCGAAAGAGCGCCCCTAATCCCCAACTACCCGAACGTCAAACGAACGCGCTCATATTCCGTGTTTATTGAGTGTTTTATTGTCGAACGGTGATGGGAGACAGTTACGAACATATAACCGCATCCCATTGTTAAATAATAATATATTGCACAAAAACTAGGAACATTCCGAATAAAAACGACATTACTGTCAATTCATTCATATGGGGCTATGCTGAATTTTACCCATTGATAAGGCATTTTTAACCTATTCCGCTGCCAACACGAAATAATGGAGGATCCGGCGACAATGGCCATTGATATGTATATGAAAGTTGAAGGAATGACGGGCGAGTCCCAAGACAGCAATCATAAAGGATGGACCGACGTACTTTCGTTTAACTGGGGCGCTTCACAGCCAGGAAATATGGCTGTTGGCGGCGGGGGTGGCTCCGGAAAAGTGAATTATCAAGACCTCCGTATTCAAGCCCTTATCGACAAATCTACGCCCGCTATTCTCAAATATTGTTCCAGTGGAAAACATGTCGCGAAAATCGAGCTTTCCGTATGCAAAGCGGGCGGCAACCAGGTGGAGTATTCCAAAATCGTTCTCGAAGACGTTCTGGTGACGCAAACTGATTTTAACGGTGTAGGCCAAAATGATGCGATCGTGGTTGATTACGCCTTCCAGGCGTCAAAAGTCACCATGAGTTACTGGGAACAAGGCAGCAGCGGCACTAAAGGCGCGGAAAGCAAATCTGGTTGGGATATCAAGCAGAATAAAGAGAGCTAAGCGCATTCTGGCACCTAACAATACGTTAATGATCGGGTGATAAAATCATGGCAATGGATATGTTTTTAAAAGTTGAAGGCATTAATGGTGAATCGAAAAATGCGAATCACAAGCAATGGATCGATGTCTTTTCCTTTAACTGGGGCGCGCGACAGCCTGGCAATATGGCCGTTGGCGGCGGCGGCGGTGCGGGTAAAGTGAACTTTCGCGATCTGACCGTACAGGCTCTGATAGATAAAGCAACACCTGCCTTATTGAAATACTGCTCGGCCGGTAAACATCTCGCCAAGGTGCAGTTGTCTCTTTGCAAAGCCGGTGGGCAGGAAGTGGAATATACCCGCATTACCCTGGAAGATGTATTGGTGACTCATACCGACTTCATCGGTGTCGAGCACGGTTCCACGCTAGGCATTGAGTACTCTTTTCAGGCCGGTAAAGTGTCGATGGAATACTGGGAGCAAGCGAAGCAAGGTAATAAAGGGGCTTCGGTGCAGATGGGCTGGGATATTAAGCAAAATAAAGAAAGCTAATCACATTACGGTGCATATCGTAATGACGGGGGCATTATGGCATTTCCTAAGTCACATGAAATTTTAGCTCTGACATCGCAACACGAATCGAATAATCGGGTGTCGGCCAACTTTTTGACCCGCGAGATTTTAAATGAGGCGCTGATCCTCGTCAGGTCTCTGTCACCAGAAGAAGTCTTTCGATTAACAAAAACGGAGACCGGCCAGATCGCGTTTACGCTGGGTGAACTCAAAGATGAAAACAACCGCCGGTTGACAGCCAATACTATTGAGTCAGGACAACGACCAGGCGGAAGAATTAATCACCTGGATAACCGAATTAATGTCTCTTTTCCCGGAACCTCATGGCAAATGGGAGCCCGTGTTCAGCATTTTGAGAATATCGCATCGAGTACCGTAGGCGGGGCCGGTCTGGTTTTGATCGCGGGATTATGGACGGGAGCCGGTTCTGGCGTTGGCAGCATTTTAGGCCGAAATGCCGCCCAGCTCGCTGTAGTGACAGGTACTTATTTGGGTAAACGCTTCGTGACCAATAAAACCATGGTCGTGAATCAGATGGCGGCGCATATCAAAAACCTTGCCGATATGTTTAACTCTACCCACAATGCCTTTAATGATTTCAAGTTTGAAAGCGCAGCCAAACGCGCACAATACAGCCCCGATCCTCAAGCAGAGTACCCTATTACATTTGAACAAAAAGTCACGGATAATAATGCAGTTCCTGCTAACTATGCCGAGACCATTCAGGCCATCGTGCGCCGTTTTGTAACGGGAACCTACGAGCGTGTAGATATCGTCGGCCAGGGCGATATGTTTATAAAAGTTTTTTTCAGCGATGGGGAACTGGACATTTCGAAAGCCCAGTATGACTATCTCAGCAATTTGAAGCTCCCGTGATTGATCAACCTGGCAGGTCTTCACGCTTGTGGCGCAACGGTAGCCATTCAGTCCAGGGGGCAAAAATGCCTCGAGCTGACCAAAAGATTTTTATTGTCGGTAAGAATGGTCAATGATGATGACAAGGCAGATTGCCGGATCGGATTCAACCGTTGCGCCAGCGTGGCCAGGTTTTTCACACTCGCCTCGAGCAAGCGTCCTCTCCGGCCAGCCTTTGCCCGGCATTAATTAAACGAACCCTAACACCGGTAGTTAACGCGAACCATCCGCGCCCATAGGGTGATGCAACTCGGGGTAAAATATTGCCGTTCGGGGGGCAACAAGAAGAGATAAAGGTACAGAAGTGTGCGTATCACCTTAGTGAAAGAGTGTGATACCCTGCCGCAAAAAACAAAATAACACATTGAATTTAATGATAAAAACTAAATCACAACGCGCAGATTTCATAATTTCACTTCCGATTTCATCTTTGCAAAAAGCATCCTGCCTCTAATATCACGTTATTTCACCTTCCCCGTGCCTATTTTAAGGCTATTCTAAGCAACGAATACACCGATCCCGGCAATGCAATGGCATAGACACCAGAAAAGCAGATAAGAACTCATACGGTGGGCATCCTCCCTGGTGGCCGTTTTCATGGCTTGATGAATCAGGGAGAGATCGGATTTTTACTTAGGAATATTCATTAAATACACGCGCAAAACCTTCATAGGAATTTTCATGGAAAGAAATACACCCGTAGCCTTTACCTAATGCGCTACCGAATTCTAAACGGGCATTTAAAAGTGCGGTATTTTTGGCCAGCACACCGTTTAATTACATTTAATTCGTGAAGCTTACTTATAAGAAAAAGGCAGCCTGGTTGCTATAAGCCACCCTATCTGCGGCCGTATTTCTGGGTATTATTCTCATTATACTGGAGCTTATTAATGAATCAGCATTTGGATATCATCGGTATTGGCCTTGGCCCGTCGAATCTTAGCCTGGCAGCCTTAGGAAGTGAAATAGAGGGATTTACGGGACAATTCCTTGAACGCAAACCTCATTTCTCCTGGCACCCAGGGATGATCCTGGCGGACTGCAGTATGCAGACCAACTTTTTAAAAGATTTAGTGAGCGCGGTTGCCCCAACCAATCGCTACAGCTTTCTCAACTATCTGGTAAAAAACAGAAAATTTTATCGTTTCCTGACGACGGAGCAGCGCACCGCATCGCGCGAAGAGTTCGCCGATTACCTCACCTGGGCCGCCGCCGGGATGGGATCATTGGCATTCAATCAAGACGTTCAGCGGGTCGAATTTGACGATCGGCAGCGCCAGTTCGTGGTGACCACCTCGAATAAGGTCTTCCACGCCAGGCACGTAAGTATCGGTATTGGCAAGAAAATAAAGCTGCCTGATTGCGTGACAACGCAAAGCGATCGCTGTTTCCACGCCAGCGAAATGATGCTGCGCAACCCCGATCTGACCGGCAAACGCGTGGCGATCGTCGGTGGCGGCCAGAGCGGCGCAGACCTGTTCCTCAATATTTTTAAAGGGGAATGGGGGCAACCGGAGCAGCTCGACTGGATATCGCGCCGCAACAACTATAATGCGCTCGATGAAGCGGCCTTTGCCAACGAATACTTCACGCCCGATTACGTCGAGAGCTTTTACTCACTGGATAGCGCGGCCAAACGGCATATGCTGGCCGAACAGAAAATGACCTCAGACGGCATCACCAGTGAGTCGCTGCTAGCGATTTATCGCGCCATGTACCACCGCTTCGACGTCCTGCGCGAGAAATTATGGGTGCGCCTGCTGCCCAGCCGTTCGCTGACGGCCGTGAAACACACGCTGGATAACGCCTACCAACTCGAAACGCGTCATCATCTCGATCACGGCGAAGAAACCTTCAAGGCGGACGTGGTGATCTTTGCCACCGGTTATCAATCGGCCACGCCAGAGTTCCTTGAACCTTTGGCCCACCGCTTACTAACCACTGCGGAGGGCGAATACCGCATCGCCCCAGACTTTACCTTTGAGTGGGAAGGCCCGGCGGAGAACTGCTTATTCGCCATGAACGCCAGTATGCACAATCACGGCATTGCCGATCCGCAGTTGAGCCTGATGGCGTGGCGGTCGGCTCGCATTCTTAATCGGGCGTTAGACCACAAGCCATTTGATCTGGGAACAACGTCGACAGCCATTCAATGGCGCAGTGAAAGCGCACCACCCGCGTTTTAAATACAAGAACGACTTAATCATTGTCACTACGCTTTGATGGAATTACGTATATGAAAAGACAAGTCATTAAATTTATTACGAAGCAGCTGGCCGTATTGGCCCCCGAATTCAAGGCCAGATTGCTCTACAAAAAAGCATTTGGCAAACCGTTAAACTTGCAGGCGCCGTCCACCTGGAATGAAAAGATCAATCACCTGAAATTGAATGGCTATAGTCACAATGCGTTGGTGAAGCAGTGTGCAGATAAATATGCGGTAAGACAGTACATCAAAGATCAAGGGTGCGAAGAGATCCTTAATGAATTGTACTTTGCCTGTGATTCAGTAAACGATATTCCGTGGGACGCATTGCCGGATAAGTTTGTGATCAAAGGGAATCACGGTTCCGGGTATAACCTGATTTGCCAGAATAAAAAATTGCTGAATATCAAGAGCGCAAAAAAATTGATCGACGCTTGGATGAAAGACGATTATTGGAAAACTTATGTAGAGCTCAACTACAAAGGGATACAAAAAAAGATCATTGGGGAGAAATATATCGAATCGGCCAATGGTCACGGACCTGAAGACTATAAAATCTATTGTTTCCGCGGTGTACCTTACTGCACGTTGCTGTGTGTCGGCAGAGAAACCGGGTCGCCGAAGTATTACTTCTTTGACAAAGATTTCAAGTTTCTGTGCTACAGCGATGACTGCCTGGCCTTGAGCCAGGAAGAAATAGACGCCTTCGTGAAGCCAGAAGGCTACGATGAGCTGTTTGAGTACGCCTCACGCTTGTCCGCGCCCTTCGAGTTTGTTCGCGTTGATTTCTACATCTCCAAAGGCCAGATCATTTTCGGCGAATTGACCTTTACCCCATCCGCCGGGCTGGATACGGATATTCTGCCGCCAACCGATGTTTTGCTTGGCGAGATGTTGACGTTGCAACAGCACTGATTTTCACCTGGTCCCACATCCCACAGTGAAGATCGGCTGCGCCTGAGGATAAATACCGGCCGGCCTTTTTGCAGCCCGCGGGCCGGTATTGCCCTGAGGGATATCGGGCCGATGACCTCGCCTGTTCATGCCACCGTTACAGCAAAATCTCTGCTGCCTATCCCTGGCAGCCCACACCCGACCCAAGTGCAATACGCCAGTCAGATCACATAACCATTTGAAAAACAATGGTATTAAATGATTAATAAGAATCACTTACATATTTATAATAAAATGTTCTATATGTATAGGAAGCTATAATATAAGATACAGGAAAGTTTCCCTGGTGTTGTTGTGTGTCTTTGCCCTATTTTATAGGGCTTTTTTCGCTAAAAATCGTTGATAACCGTGTGTTTTTACCTACCTTCACCATTTCCCCCTCCATAAAAACCATAACCATTTCTAATTAATTGTAATCCCTCTTATTCCTGACTTACCAATAATAACAATGAGTTGCTATTAACCTGGCAAAGCAACGGCTGGCAGCGCTTCGCGACCGGAATGCCCGCCCTAAAGGTAGGTTTTTACCGGGCGCGAACGGATGCTACTATCGGCCTTTTTCGAGGATGTTGATCCGCATGTTATTGTCCAACCGGCATTTTATCTCCGCGCTTCTGGCGCTCGCCATCGGCCTTTGGCTGCCGGGCTCCGTGATGGCCAGGCCCGATTTGGAACGCAAGATCGGCACTACCGTAGCCGATAGCGATACTGCGGATTACCGCTTCAGCGATCTGCGATTCACCTCCGCCGATGGCCAACGGCATTATCGTGTTCGCATCGCCCAACCGCGTCAGGCGCCTGTGCCAGACGGCTATCCAACGGTTTATTTCCTCGACGGCAATGCGGTGCTGATGGAGTTGAACGCCGCCTTACTGGCCAAATTGGCAGCAACGAAGCGGCCACCGGTGCTGGTGATGATCGGCTATGACAACGATCTGCGCATCGATGCCGCCGGCCGCACCTACGACTATACGCTCCCTCTGCCGGCAGGCATGAAGAAACCGCCGCGGGCCGTCGGGGGCGCGGATGCGTTCCTGCAATTGATTGAGACCCAGATCAAACCGGCGATCGCCGCCAAACTGGCGGTCGATCCTCAGCGGCAAACGCTGTGGGGGCACTCCTACGGCGGGCTCTTCGTTCTGCATACGTTGTTCACCCATCCCACCGCCTTTCAGCGCTACATCGCCGTGGAACCCTCGCTGTGGTGGGGCGACGGCATGATCCTGCAAGAAGCACAGCAGATGACAGAACGGCGCGCGGCGCCGGCGGCCAGGTTGCAACTGTGGGTTGGCCTGGCAGAACGCGATCGGGCTGCCCCGCCCGGCGTGAAGAGCCCCGCTCTGCCGGCGGACGCAACGCGTTTATTGGCCGAACACCTGGCACAGCTCGACGGTCTCACCGTCGGCTATCGCGAATGGCCTGCCCTGGGACACGGCGCCATGCTGGGTGCGGCCATCGAGCCGGCGCTGGGCAGCGTCATTGCAGAGGACTAAATCAGCGGATCAGAAGCTATCGGCCATATTTTCATCTGCGGCGCATATCTTCTGATAAGAAGAGTGTTTACTATCTGAGACAGAGAATGGCGGGCGCGGGTGGGGGCGTCAAAAAACAAAGTGGCTCCCCCGTCGGCAAGTGAGCTTGCTCTATCCGGTGGAGCCATACAGTACTGCAGTTTTCCCGGTGGGGCCCTGGTGAGGCGCAAGTAGGAAAAGATGGTGTTAGCAGGGCATTTCAGCGTTTTAATACCGCCTGTTTCACTATTTTCTTCTCCCTGTGGCACCTACTATAAGCGGCCTCTCACCTGGCGGAAAAGGGTGAAAACCACCCTTGAAATACATTAATGAAAGTGATATTAGAAGCGGTTAGGGCGAAAGCGCCTAGTTCAGTTTTGAATAATTAAATCAGGGAATTATATTAAAAATGAATATTAATATCACCGACAAACCCAACCCGCAGGATGAAGAGTTCGTTATCGACAGCCTCTGGGCTCACAACCATAAAACCCAGCCAGTAGACATTCACCCACTGTTCCTGACCGTCACTGACGACAACCAGCAGATCGTCGGTGGCCTGGTCGCACGCACCTGGTGGGGCGGCCTGGAAGTGCAGTATCTGTGGGTCGGCGATCAATGTCGCAAAAGCGGTTACGGCCGCCAGCTGATGCAACTGGCCGAAGAAGAAGCCCGCAAGCGCGGTTGCCATATGGCCTATGTCGATACTTTCGATTTCCAGGCCCGAGGCTTCTACGAAAAACTGGGCTACCGGGTCTACGGCGAGCTGGGCGACTACGCGCATCGCCACACCCGCCATTACCTGGCTAAAAGCCTGTAACGCGGCCTGAGCGGCGCAGAGGTAGGTATGGATTCATCGCATAAAAATAATGAATCTTATTTTAAGGGCCTCATCACCATGATGGAGCACCTGAGCGAGCCCTGGGGCATCAAAGACCAGCTGTCCCGCCACCTCTATATGAACCGTGCCGCTTATCTCTATACCAATACGCCGCTGAATTTCGACGTCGCCGGCAAATATGACCACGAATTCCCCGCCGACTGGGCCGACTCCGCCGCCGACTTTATCGAGCATGACAAGATGACCGAAGCAGCGCGCGATCGGGTCACGGTCATAGAAACCCACTACTGGTACGGCAAAGACAGCCTGACGCCGTTTATCAGCGAAAAGCTACCGGTGTACAACGATGACAAACAGGTGATTGGCGTGATCTGGAACGCCAAGCCGATGAACAGCCTGTCACCGCTGAAATACATCAATCAGCAAAAACCCAGCGTGTTGACCACCGAAGTCAATAACGAGCTGTTCACCCGTGCCGAACTCGATGTCATTTTTCTTATGCTGCAACGATTTACGGTAAAAGAGATCGCAAAAATCTATAACGTCAGCAATAAGACCATCGAAAACCGCATTTATAACATTTACCAGAAGGCCAACGTGCATACTCAGCAACAATTTGAGGAATACTGCAAATACGCCAATCTGGATAACTACATTCCCGATCGCCTGATAACCAAAGGCATTCAGTTTATTTGAACCGCAAGGAAGATCTCACCGTGATAAAGATCGAAGATTATCCGCTCACCCGGGTGCCGCAGGATAAAAGAGTCTCGTTTTTAAGCGTGGCCATCGTGCATATGGGCATGTTGACCGCGCTGGACCAGTTCATGCTCGGCGCCGTACTCGGCAACTCCATGACGCTGATTGACGCTTTCACCGCCATTTTCGTCGGCAGCCTGATCTTCGGCGTGGTGACCTACGGCCTGGGGCTGGCGGGCATGCGTGAAGGCATTTCCGGCAGCCTGCTGGCGCGCTGGTGCGGCTTCGGTCGCCTGGGCTCGGTGCTGATCGGCGTGGTGGTGGCCGTCAGCCTGCTGGGATGGTTCGGCATTCAGAACGCTATTTTCGCCAAGTCGCTCGACTTCGCGCTCGGCAATAAGCTGGGCTTTGGCTTGGCCGCCGGGCTCTCGGGCACGCTGTTGACTATCCTGGTGGCATTCGGTTTCAAGGCGCTGCGCATCGCCGCACGTATCGCGGTGCCGATGTTCATCATGCTGGTGGCCTTTATTTCAGTGACCGCGCTTTCCGGGCATAACCTGCAGGAGATCATCCAGCTGGCGCCGCCGGGTGAACCGCTGACCATCAGCGCCGGCATCACCATCGTCGTCGGCGGCGCCATCGTGGCCAGCCTGATGACCCCCGATCTGACCCGTTACTCCAAAAACGGCAAGCACGTGCTCGGCGTCACGCTCTTCACCATCATCGCCGGCGAGTTCGTGGTAAACGGCCTGGCGATCCTGATCGCCAAAACCCTGGGCACGGCGGATGTAGTCACCATCATGTCACAAGCGGCCGGCGGCGCCGGTTTGCTGGTAGTGGTGTTCTCCACCCTGCGCGTCAACGATCTCAACCTGTATTCCTCTTCGCTGGGCATCGTCAACGCGGTGGAAGGCATCACCGGCAAAAAGCTGAAGTACACCTACACCACGTTGGTGATCGGGATTCTGGGCACTACGCTGTCGGTGCTGGGTATTCTCGACCGCTTCGTCGACTTCCTGACGGTGCTTGGCGTGGTCTTCCCGCCGATTATCGGCATCATGTTGGTGGACTATTACCTGCTGCGCAGCCACCGCAAGATCCTGGACGAGAGCCGCCGCACGGGCCAGTTGCCGAACGAAACGCCAACCATCGGCTGGGCGGCGATCGTCGCCAGCATCGCCGGCGGCGCCGTTGGCCTGGCGACCGAATGGGGCGTACCGACCATCAATTCCCTGGTAGCGGCCAGCCTGCTGTATTGGGTGCTTAAACTGGCCTTCAGTCGGGCGCAAAAACCGCTGGCCTCGCAGAAGTCTCTCTGATTTTCGCGCACGCGGTAATGCACTCCTCCGGTATCGGGGGAGTGTTTGACGCTCGAAAAGGGGATTCAATACAAAAGATGGGGCCGATCGCGCAGACAAACGGCCGTGGTGTTTAGGGTCCCTGGTGTCGGTAGCAAGCTATCCATTTATGCTCAGAGTGTGGCAATGCCCCCTCTGAGCTTTTTATTATAAAAACTGTCGGCTTCCGTATTTTGATCGTAAAGAAAAACTTCAGCTTGCATGAACAGTAGCCCATGAAATCGGCTTTGGTCAACATAAAAGTAAACATAAAACCGGCTTTTGTGTTCACTTTTCTATAAGTAAAACCTAATCAATTGATTTGCACGGCTTTATCTTTCTCGCAGAGGAAGCAGGCTACCCCCGCTGACATCACTGCGCTAAACGGCTGACGGTAAACAATAATTACCGCTAATAATCAGTTCGTTACCCGTTCGTCTGCGCCTTTTTATCTGGACAACGCCAATGCGTAAGATATAGTGAAGCCTGCGTAATGTTTGTAAGGACAGCCAATGAAAACCACCAACGCACAGCGCAAAATCAACATCATTAAAAATATTGAATATCTGATGCGTACCCGCGGTGAAACCAAGGCTTCCTTTTCCAATCGCAGCGGCCTGACGCGCACTACCCTCTACAAAATTCTTGACGGAAGAGTGAACAACGTTCAGCAATCCACCGTGAATCGGATCTCCGACTTCTTCGGTGTCTCCTGTGAAGAGATCGAAGACTACGATCTGGAAAAACTGGAGCTGCTCAACGAAACGCTGTCCACCGAAGGCAACAAGAACCCTTCCGCCATTCCGGTGATCCCCCAGTCGCGCTATCTGGCCGTCTCGCAGCGCAAGATCGGGCAGCTGGTCACCGAGTTTCCTCTGACTTATTTCTTCGGCGATGAGTCGAACATGTTGGCAATGAAAATAGAGACCGAAATTAAAGGGTCATTTATTCCCGGCGAGGTCATCATCATCAAAAGGCCGCCGGTACTGATTTGCGATTCACCTTTGCTGTATCACTCGGGAAAACGCGGCTTCTTTGTGGTTGACGACAAAGACAGCGAAAGCATGGACAAACGCCCTCAGGACACCGTGCAATTCCTGGGTTACATCGTTGGAGAAAGGTTATAAATGGAACCGAATCAGAAGTTCAAGCTGTTGGGCTTCACCCGGCATGGCACCATCGCGGCCAATGTCATGGTATTGGCCACCGGCAAAACCATTACCATGGGGCTGAATGAGCTGGCCGACAGCGAAATATCAGAAGATCTGAGCCGGCACGAGCTGCAGGCGTTGTACCGCAAACTCTATGGCGACAACCAACAAAAAACCGCCTACGAGCTCAGCGATCGCCACGAACGCTCCTGGTACGCCTACCTGATTATTACCGTGGCGCTCAGCGTGATTTATATTTTCTCAACGCTGTGCGGCGTCAAGCCGATCCAAATCCCGGTGCTGAATCTCATCACGCCGCCGGCGATCTTCATCTACCCGCTCACGTTCATTCTGGTGGATATCCTCAACGAATTCTACGGGTTGCGGCTGGCACGGCGCACGATTATCATCTCGTTTATCGCCAACCTGACCTTCGTCCTGGGGGTTTGGGTAACAACGCTGGTGCCGAGTATTCCGCAGTGGGAGTACAGCGAGACCTACAACGGTATCGTGCACAGCATCATGGCGGTGCTGGTGGCCTCGTCGGCGGCCTATCTGATCTCCGAGAACGTCAACTCCTACCTGCTCTGCAAAATCAAAGAGTTGACCAACTCCCGCTACCTGTTTGTGCGCGTGATCACCAGTACCGTAGTGGCGTCGGCCATCGACAGCGTGGTGTTCTGTACGCTGGCGTTCTACAACGTGCTGAGCTGGGACATCATCAAAACCATGATCCTGTCGCAGTTCCTGATCAAGGTGGTTTACGCCCTGCTGGGCGTCGGGCCGATCTACGCCACCCGCAGTCTGTTTAACCGCTACATCAATACCGAACAAGCAAAGGGCAATGAATATGCATATCCAAAAGCAAGATAAGATCACCCATCTTGGCGCGAACTCCGATTATCCGGATCAATATGCTCCCGCATTGCTCGAAGCCCTGCCGCGCGCGCGCGGCCGCGATCTGATCGGCGTGGACGAGCGGCAGCTGCCATTCAGCGGCTTCGATCTGTGGACCGCCTTCGAGTTGTCGTGGCTCAACGGCAAGGGCAAACCGGTGGTGGGCATCGGCGAATTTACCTTCCCGCACTCTTCTTCCAACCTGATCGAATCGAAATCGTTCAAGCTGTATCTCAACAGCTTCAACCAAACGCGCTTCGACAGCGTGGAACAGGTGAGCGCCGCCATGCAGAAGGATCTGTCGCAGGCGGCCAATGGCCAGGTCACCGTCAAACTCTATCCGGGGCTGGAAGGTTACCCCGCGCAGATCGATCGCCTGCCGGGCATCAACATCGACGATCTGGATATCGCGGTCGACGACTTCGCCTTCAAACCGGAGTACCTGAGCGGCGCGGCCGATCAAGGGGAGCACGTAGCGGAGACGCTGTCTTCCAATCTGCTGAAATCCAACTGCCTGGTCACCAACCAGCCGGACTGGGGCAGCGTGGTGATCCACTATGAAGGCCGCAAAATCGATCGCGAAAGCCTGCTGCGCTACCTGATCTCCTTCCGCCAGCACAACGAATTCCACGAGCAGTGCGTCGAGCGCATTTTCAACGACATCAAGCAGAGCTGCCGCCCGGAAAAACTCAGCGTGTTCGCGCGCTACACCCGCCGTGGCGGCCTGGACATCAACCCCTTCCGCAGCGATTTCGAAACGGCGCCAGCGCTCGGCCGCCTGATCAGGCAGTAAGCGTTACCCCCCAATGCTCCCGCCAGGGAGCATTGTTTCCTCGCTTTCATCTCCCTGTTATTTTTCGCCATTATCGTCGTCAGCGGCTATCTTCAAAGCACACTGACGGAGATTAACGACGCATGCCTGACCTTTCTCGCAGAGACCTACTGCGGGCCGCCGCCATTGGATCGGCTTTCACGCTGTTGCCCGCCTCGATTCGCAAAGCGCTGGCCATTCCCGCCAATAACCGCACCGGCACCCTGCGCGACGTCGAACACGTGGTGATCCTGATGCAGGAGAATCGCTCTTTCGACCACTACTTCGGCACCCTGCCGGGTGTACGCGGCTTCAGCGATCGCTTTACCATCCCATTGCCCGGCGATCGCCTCGTCTGGCAGCAGCAGGGCGCCGAGCGGCTGGTGCTGCCCTACCATCTGGACAGCAAACGCGGCAACGCACAGCGCGTCACTGGCACGCCGCACTCGTGGGTGGATGAGCAAGCCGCCTGGGATCACGGCCGCATGAGCGCCTGGCCCACCTACAAAACGCCGGCCTCGATGGGCTACTACCGCCAGCAGGAGCTGCCGTTCCAGTTCGCACTGGCCAACGCCTTTACCCTGTGCGACGCCTATCACTGCGCTATCCACGCCGGCACCAACACCAACCGGCTGTTCCACTGGACCGGCACCAACGGCCCGTCCGCCGCCGACGTGGCGGTGGTGGTCAACGAGTGGGACAGCCCCGGCCCGGCGGAGATCGGCTACCAGTGGACAACCTATCCGGAACGGCTGGAGGCGAGCGGCGTCAGCTGGAAGGTGTACCAATTCCTGCCGGACAACTTTACCGACAACCCGCTGGCGGGCTTCCGCCAATACCGCGCCGCCAGCATTCAGGTGGGCAACCCGGCGCGGCCGCCGAAAGGCTTCAACGCCTTCGTACCTTATCGCGACGAGCTCAACGCGACCGCGCCGCTGTACAAGGGCAACGGCAACACCCTGCCGGCCGCCGACGGCAACGATCTGGACGCCATGCTGGCCGGATTCCGTGCCGACGTGCAGCAGGGCAAACTGCCGCAGGTCAGTTGGATCATCGCGCCGGCGGCCTATTCGGAACATCCCGATCCCTCCAGCCCGGTGCAGGGCAGCTGGTTCACGCAAGAGATCCTCAACGCGCTGACCGATAACCCGGAGGTGTGGAGTAAAACCGTCCTGCTGGTCAACTACGACGAAAACGACGGCTTTTTCGATCATATGCCCTCACCTTCCGCGCCGTCGCTGCGCGAAGACGGCAGCTTCGCCGGTAAATCGACGGTGCCGTTCGATACCGAGATCTTCCAGCACGTGGCGCCGCCCGGCTCGCAGGATCAGCCGCCGCCGGACGGCCGCATCTACGGCCCCGGCCCGCGGGTGCCGATGCTGGTGCTATCGCCCTGGAGCCGCGGCGGCTGGGTCAATTCGCAGGTCTTCGATCACACCTCGGTGCTGCAATTCCTGGAAAAGCGCTTTCAGGTGCATGAACCCAACATCAGCGCCTGGCGCCGCGCGGTGTGTGGCGATCTCACCTCAGCGTTCAACTTTGTCGACCCTAACGGCGAAGCGCTGCCAAGCCTGCCCGCCACCAGCCGCCACGCCGCCGATGGCCTGCGCCAGCGCCAGGAACAGCTGCCGCAGGTGCCGCTGCCATCGCCCGCCCACCAGCGTTTGCCGCACCAACGCCGCCTGGCGCGCCCTTCCCGCGCACTGCCCTACCAGCTGCACGTCGAGGCCACCGTCGCGACCGAGCAGCGCCGCGTGACGTTGAACCTGTTCAATACCGGCGAGCAGGGAGCGGTATTTCACGTCTACGACCGGCGAGACCTGACGCAAATCCCGCGCCGCTATACCGTCGAGGCCGGCAAGGCGGTCAGCGACGACTGGCAGGCGGACAATGAGTACCATCTATGGCTGCTCGGCCCCAACGGCTTTCATCGCGAGCTGCGCGGCGTCCTGAGTCGGCCGCAGCCGGAAGTGCGTTTGCGCCCAACGGGCCGCAGCCTGCAGCTGCAGTTGAATAATCCGGGCACCGAAGCGATAGCGGTCACCCTCGAACGCTGCCCTTACACTCAGCAAGGCCCGTGGCCTATTACGCTGCCTGCGGGCGGCAGCCACCAGCAAACGTTTGACGCCCGCACCAACGGCGGCTGGTATGATCTTACGCTGCGAGGCCCCGGCTGGCTGCGTCGCCTGGCGGGGCGGCTGGAGGACGGTGAGCACAGCGTCAGCGACCCGCTGATGGGCCAGGGATGATCTATCGGCATCAAGGGAGTTCAAAAAGCGAAAGGATATCGCTTATCATTGCGTTCTCGTTCTTCGCCGATTACCCAAGGATCTTCATGCCCGCTGTTCTTATCGCTAAAGCCGGCCGCTGGTTGGCCGCCTGTGTGTTGCTGTTGGCCGGCACCGCTCAAGCCGCGCCGATCGTCGTCACCGATGTCGCCGGCCGCCAGGTCACCCTGCCGCAACCGGCCAAACGCGTTATCCTGGCCGATGCCCGTGCGCTGCTGGCGCTGAATATTCTGCATCCGCAGGAGCCGCTGAAAAACATCATCGCCTGGGACAACTCGCTGAAGGTCAAAGCGCCGGATCTGGTGGAGGCCTACGCGAAAAAATTCCCGCAGGT
Source organism: Serratia bockelmannii (assembly GCF_051803255.1). Lineage (NCBI taxonomy): Bacteria > Pseudomonadati > Pseudomonadota > Gammaproteobacteria > Enterobacterales > Yersiniaceae > Serratia > Serratia bockelmannii. The sequence continues at coordinate 4,446,668 of NZ_CP196512.1, forward strand.
CATGCAGATCCCCACCTTCGACAACCCCTACACCAGTGATTTCAGCGTGGAAAGCGCGGTGGTGCGCCAACCGGATCTGATCATTTTCGACATCGGCCTGCTGAGCAAATTGAAAGACAGCGGCGTGCTGACCCAGCTGGAAAAAGTCGGCATCCCGGTGCTGATCATCGATTTTCGCCAGCAGCCGCTGACCAACACCGTCGCCAGCATGGCGCTGTTGGGAAAAGTGTTTGACGAGCAGCCCAACGCCGATGCTTTTATCCGCCTCTATCAGCAACGCCTCGAACTGGTGCGCCAGCGGGTCGCCACGCTGAAACCGGAGCAGCGCCCCAGCGTCTTCATCGAGCGCAGCGCCGGCATCAAAGGCGAACAGTGCTGCAACACCTTCGGCAAAGGCAGCTTCGGCCAGTTCATCGATACCGCCGGCGGCAACAATATCGGCAGCAAGCTGTTTTCAGACATGGGTGGAGAAGTGAACGTCGAGCAGGTGATCAGCAGCAACCCGGATTTCTATCTGCTGACCGGTGCCGACTGGAGCCGTGGCCATCGCGGCACGCTGGCGGTACCGCTGGGTTACACCACCGATATGGCCACCAGCCAAAAGAAACTGGCGCATCTGCTGGATCGTACCGGTATTAACGTGCTGAAAGCGGTGAAAGAAAAACGCGTGATGGCGATTTATCATCAATTTTACGACACACCGCTCAACTTTATCGCGGTTGAAGCGATCGCCAAATTCCTGCACCCGGCGCTGTTTAAAGATATTGATCCGCAAGCGGATATCGAAATGGTGCACCAGAAATTCACCGCGCTGGATTACAGCGGCGTCTTCTGGCTTACGCCACAATAACCTCCCGCAGGGCCCGCCAGTCGGGTCCTGTTTCCCGCATTCATTATTTAGTTACCCACTTAACTATCCCGTAACAATTCTATTTACTTGCCAATAATTATCATTAAGATTGTCTTTTCTAAAAAAACACATCCGGGTCTGAAACTCTTAAGGCATTATTATGTCACCTCTTTTTCGGCTTTCCCTGCTGACGGCTTCCATCGCCATCGCATTCCCTGTCCTTGCTACTGATAACTCATCTCAGAACGATACCGACACCGTGACCGTCGTCGGCAACTGGCTGGACAACCCTGATACCAGTTCGGTGCTGCTCAACCATCCGGGCGCGCGTTCCATCGTCACCCAGCAGCAGATGCATGAGCAAGGCGACCAAACCATCGCCGACAGCCTGCGCGGTGTGCCCGGCGTGCAGGTGCGCGACAGCAACGGCACCGGCGGCAGCGATATTTCGCTCAACGTCGGCGTGCGCGGCCTGACATCGCGTCTTTCTCCGCGCTCCACCATTCTGATGGATGGCGTCCCGCTGGCGGTTGCGCCTTACGGCCAGCCGCAGCTGTCGATGGCGCCGCTATCGATCGGTAACCTGCAATCGGTGGACGTGGTGCGCGGCGGCGGTGCGGTGCGCTACGGGCCGCAAAACGTCGGCGGCGTGATCAACTTCGTTACCCGCGACATTCCCAAAACGTTTGGCGGCACCGCCAGCGTACAAACCCAGGGCGCCAGCCACGGCGGCCTGAAGACCCTGACCAGCGCCTCCGTGGGCGGCACCGCAGACAACGGCCTCGGCGCCGAGCTGCTCTATTCCGGCCTGCACGGCCAGGGCTACCGCGACAACAACGACAACACCGACATCGACGATTTCATGCTGAAAACGCGTTATGCGTTCACCGATCGCGACGAACTGCTGGCCAATTTCCACTACTACGACGCCAAAGCCGGCATGCCGGGCGGGCTGAGCAGCGCGCAATACGCGCAGAACCCGTTCCAGTCCACGCGGCCGTGGGATCAGTTCGAAGGCCGCCGCAAGGATATGTCGTTCAAATACAAACATCAGGAAGACGACAAGCAGTTCGAAGTGTTGACCTACTTCACCGACAGCTACCGCGGCAGCAACATCGAATCGGAAGGCACCGGCAAAAACGCGGGCCAGCGGCGCATGGTCTCCTATCCGCGCCACTATTCAACCTGGGCGATCGAACCAAGCTATTCGCAGCTGTTTCGCTTCTGGAATATGGCGCACGAGATCACCCTCGGTTACCGCTACCTGAATGAAACCATGGACGAAAAAGCATCGCGTTCCGCCTGGTATAATCCGGCGAATATCGGCTCGACGCCGGATACCCCGGACTATTACCAGCATACCTCCGGCGGTACCGCAGCCAACGCGTTCTATATCGACGACACCATTAACGTCGGCAACTGGACGGTCACGCCGGGCCTGCGTTATGAAAGCATTCGCACCCACGTGGACGATTCGTTCAACAACATCAGCCGCGAGAAAAGCTACAGCGAGCCGCTGCCGTCATTGAACGTGATGTACCACCTGTCCGACGCCTGGAAACTGTTCGCCAACGCCAACACCTCGTTCGGCAGCATGCAGTATTTCCAACTGACCAAAGGCGGCAACGGCAACCAGCCGGCGCCGGGGCTGACGGCGGAAAAAGCGCGCACCTATGAGTTCGGCACCCGCTACGACGACACCGTGGTCAAGGCCGAGGCCACGCTGTTCTACATCGACTTCGATAACCAGCTGCAGTACATCAGCAACGACGTGGGCTGGACCAACATGGGCGCCACCAAGCACAAAGGCATCGAGCTGGCGCTCAGCTACGATCTCAGCGAGCTGAATCGGGCGCTCGACGGCGCCAGCGTCTACACCAGCTATACCTACACCAAAGCCAGCACCGACAAGGGCGACTTCGCCGGTAAAGATCTGCCGTTCTACTCGCGCCAGGTCTATACCGTCGGCACGCGTTACGCCACCGGCAGCTGGGTATGGAATCTGGACGGTTATGCGCAGTCGAAACAGCATTCGCCGGGCACCGGGCCGGAGTACATCACGCCAGAAAGCGCCGATGGCCAGTTCGGCAACATCGCCGGTTACATGGTGTGGAATATGCGCGGGGAATATAACTTCGGGCCGCAGCTGTCGAACCTGACGCTGGGCGCCGGGGTAAAAAACCTGTTCGATCAGCGCTACTTTACCCGCTCCAACGACAATAACTTCGGCAAGTACGTCGGCGAACCACGCACCTTCTTCGTGCAGGGGTCGATCGCCTTCTGATACCCAGGCCCCCGATGGGGCCTCGGTATCACCGACAATAAAGACGAAACAGGCGCGCCAAGTGCGCGCCCATCGGCGTCAGGGTGGTGTCCTTGCGTTGGATAAGATAAAACGTCGCTTTCGGCAGACTCTCTTCCAGCTCAAGCGGCACCAAATGCTTGCCCAGAATCGGATCCGAAATCACGTCCACCGACAGAATGCTAACAAAATCGCTCTGCGCCACCAGGCTGGTACAGGCCATAAAGGTCTCACAGGTTACGCTGATCGACGGCGCCATGCCCAAGTCCCCGAACAGATCGTGCAATAGCCGGTAATAACTGCCTTTCGGCGTCGGCATGGTCCAGTCGCAGTGCTGCAGCTGTTTCAGCGAGGTTGCCCCCTCCATCGGATGCCCTTTGCGCACCACCACCCGATACTCTTTTTCCATCAGCCGTTCGTACTGCAACTCGTTGTCGAGGCTGCTGGGGTAATAGGTATTGACGGTAAAATCCAGCTCGCCCTGACGCAGTTCAGGGATCATCGACACCAGCTGCCCCTCGACGATGCGCACCTTCACGTTGGGATACTCACGATGAAACTGAGTGACCACCTGCGGCATCACAGTGCGCGCAATGCTGCCACCAACGCCGATATTCACCGTGCCGCCCGCCAACCCCAGCCGCTGCTGAATATCTTCCTGCGCCACCCGCAGCTCCTCAAGGATCAGGCTGGCATGCTGGAAAAAGTTATCGCCACAGTCGGTCAATACCACACCCTGGCTACGGCGAATAAACAACTTGGCGCCCAGCACCTCTTCCAGCTCCTGAATGGCTTTGGTCAGTGCAGGCTGGGAAAGGCGTGAGGTACGGCTAGCGGCGCGGATGCTGCCCTGGCGGCTAACGTCCACAAATGCACGTAATTGGTGCAATTTTATCGAGGCTGGCATAGGCGAAAGGCGATAACCGTTATTTATCAATAGCAAGATATTGGCATCTTATTTAGCCAGATTCCATTGTGTACATTCGGAAAAAACATAATAAATAACCAAATTCTTATTTCGCTTAATTAAGCGCATTTTCTGCGCCAATAAGCGCCATTCACGGCAGTTAGTAACCAAATACACCTTTTTATTTGCAAGAGCATCACCGTCTGATTTCAGTTCAGAGCATAACTGCTGCCTGGAGCGATCCAGCGCGCGATAACTTATGAGATATCACTATGACTAATTCGCTTTCGATGTTGGTGGCCGATCTGTACCCGCAATTGCAGGCCTGGCGCCGCGACTTCCACCGCTATGCCGAATCCGGCTGGTTTGAGTTCCGCACCGCCACCCTGGTGGCGGAAGAACTCGATCGGCTGGGTTACCGCCTGCAGCTAGGCCGCGAGGTCATCAAGGCCGAGGCGCGCATGGGACTGCCCTCGTCCGATGAGCTGGAGGCGCAGGAACTGCGCGCCCGCAATCAGGGCGCGTTGGAAAAATGGTTGCCGCATTTTTCCGGCGGCTTCGCCGGCATCGTCGCAACGCTCGATACCGGCCGCCCCGGCCCGACTATCGCCTACCGCGTGGATATGGACGCCCTCGATCTCAACGAATTGCTGGAACCCGAACACCTGCCGTTCCGTGAAGGCTTCGCCTCTTGCAACAGCGGCATGATGCATGCATGCGGTCATGACGGCCATACCACCATCGGCCTGGGGCTGGCGCACGTGTTCAAAAGCCTGGAGTCCCTGCTTAGCGGCACCGTCAAATTGATCTTCCAGCCGGCGGAGGAAGGCACACGCGGCGCAAAATCGATGGTGGAGGCCGGCGTGGTGGACGACGTCGATTTCTTCACCGCGGTGCATATCGGCACCGGCGTGCCGGCCGGTGAGCTGGTATGTGGCAGCGACAGCTTTATGGCCACCAGCAAGCTGGACGTTACCTTCCGCGGCGTCGCCTCCCACGCCGGCGCCAAGCCGGAAGACGGTCGCAACGCACTGCTGGCGGCGGCGCAGGCTGCGCTAGGGCTTTACGCCATCCCGCGCCACAGCGAAGGCAGCTCACGCATCAATGTCGGCGTGCTGCAGGCCGGCACCGGCCGCAACGTGATCGCCGATCGGGCGTTTATGAAGGTGGAGACGCGCGGCGCCACCAATGAGATCAACACGTTCGTCTATCAGCAGGCCCTGAACGCCATCGAAGGCGCCGCCAAAATGCACGGCGTCGCCTGCGACATCGTGCTGATGGGCGCGGCGCAGAGCAGCAAACCGACCCAACCGTGGGTGGATTATATCCGCCGCCAGGCGCAGCAGATAACCGAGCTGACCTCGGTGGTCGATCGCCGCGAACAGGCGGCGGGTTCAGAAGACGCCACCTACATGATGGAACGGGTGAAATCCCGCGGCGGCCAGGCCTCATACGTCATTTTCGGCACCGAGCTGAGCGCCGGGCACCATAACGAGAAATTCGACTTCAACGAACAGGTGATGGCGGTGGCGGTGAAAACGCTGGCGTCGCTGGCGCTGAACCTGCCGACATTCGGGAGCGGAGCATGAGCAACTCAGAACTGCAGGCATTTATCGACGACTACATTGACCAACGTCAACCCCGCTTCAGCACGCTGAGCGACGCGATTTGGGATCACCCGGAAACGCGCTTCAACGAGACCTATTCCGCCACGTTGCTGGCCGATGCGCTGGAACAGGAAGGCTTCTCGGTCGAACGCGGCGTGGGCGACATCGAGACGGCGTTTATCGCCAGCTACGGCAGCGGCCACCCGGTCATTGCGCTGCTGGGCGAGTACGACGCGCTGGCCGGGCTGAGCCAGCGGTCCGGTTGCGCCACGCCGCAGCCGCTGGTGGAAAACGGCAACGGCCATGGCTGCGGCCACAACCTGCTGGGCACTGCGGCGCTGGCGGGCGCCTTCGCCGCCAAGGCGTGGATGCAGCAGAACCGGCTGACCGGCACCCTGCGCTTCTACGGTTGCCCAGGCGAAGAAGGCGGCTCCGGCAAAACCTTTATGGTGCGCGAAGGCCTGTTCGACGACGTCGACGCCGCCCTCACCTGGCACCCGGAAGGCTTCAGCGGCATGTTCAACACCAGCACGCTGGCCAACATTCAGGCGGCGTTTCACTTTAAGGGCGTCGCCGCCCATGCCGCCAACTCGCCACACCTGGGGCGCAGCGCGCTGGACGCGGTGACGCTGATGAATACCGGCGCCAACTTCCTGCGCGAACATATCGTGCAGGAAGCGCGGCTGCACTACGCGGTCACCCACACCGGCGGCAGCTCCCCCAACGTGGTGCAGGCCGACGCCGAGGTGTTGTACCTGATCCGCGCGCCGCAGCTCGACCAGGCGCAGGACATTTACCAACGGGTGATTAACATCGCCAAGGGCGCAGCGCTGATGACTGACACTCAGATGGACGTGCGCTTCGACAAGGCCTGCTCCAACTATGTGCCGAACCGCAGTCTTGAACGCGCGATGTATCAAAACCTGTGTGATTTCGGTCTGCCCGAGTACAGCGACGCCGAACGCCGCTTCGCCGAGGAAATCCGCCAGACGCTGAGCCGCGACGATCTGCGCAACGCCAAACTCAACATAGCCCGCACCGGTGGCGCAGCCGGGCGCGAGTGGGTACAACTGCTGGGAGATAAGGTGCTGATGGACGAGGTCGCTCCTTATGTGGAGTCCGACGACCTGCTGTACGGTTCTACCGACGTTGGCGACGTGAGCTGGGTGGCGCCAACCGCCCAATGCTTTAGCCCCTGTTTCGCACTCGGCACTCCTCTGCACACCTGGCAACTGGTGGCGCAGGGCCGCACCGCTATCGCCCATAAGGGCATGTGCCTGGCCGGCAAGGTGATGGCGGCGACCGCCATCGATCTGCTGAGCGACAGCGCCCTGCTGGCGAGCTGCCGCAGCGAGTTTGAGCACCAACGCGCCGAACAGCCGTATCGATGCCCTATCCCACAGGGGGTAAAACCCTCCCCATTGAAATAGCATGAACAGACAGGGCCCGGTTCACCGGGCCACTAAGCATAATTATAAATAAATCAAATAATAACAATCACACAACAGAGCAAACACAGAGGGTAAAATCATGAGTGAGGCCACAACGCCAATCAATAAAAGCCCCGGACGCGTTTTTTACTGGGTGGAACGCATCGGCAATAAGATCCCTAATCCGTTTTTACTGTTCGTCTATTTGATCCTGGTGCTTATGCTGGCCACCGCGCTATTTTCCTGGCTCGACGTGGCGGTGAAAAATCCGGCCACCGGCGAGCTCATCAAGGTGAATAATCTGATGAGCGTGGCGGGCATGCAGTGGATATTTCCCAACATCATCCATAACTTCAGCAGCTTTGCGCCGCTGGGGGCTATTTTGGCGCTGGTGATAGGCGCCGGCCTGGCGGAAAAGGTCGGCCTGCTGCAGGCGCTGATGTACAAAATGGCCTCGCGCGTCAGCGCCCGCTACGCCAGTTATATGGTGCTGTTTATCGCCTTCTTCAGTCATATATCGTCGGACGCCGCGCTGGTGGTGATGCCGCCCCTTGGCGCACTGATGTTCGTGGCGGTGGGCCGCCACCCAATAGCCGGACTGCTGGCGGCGATCGCCGGCGTCGCCTCCGGCTTTACCGCCAACCTGTTGATCGTCACCACCGACGTATTGCTTTCCGGTATCAGTACCGAAGCCACCAAAGCGGTGGATGGCGCGGTTCACGTCAGCGTGATCGACAACTGGTACTTTATGGCCACCTCAGTGGTCGTGCTGACCATCGCAGGTGCGCTGCTCACCGACAAATTTATCGAGCCCCGTCTGCCGAAGTGGCAAGGCAGCGCCGAAGACAAAATCGCAGCGCTGACCCCGCTGCAAAACCGGGGGCTGATGATGAGCGGTATCGCCGCGCTGGTGTTTATCGCCATCATCGCCGCTCTGGTGGTGCCGGAGGCCGCGCCGCTGCGTGACCCGAACACCGGTTCGGTGATCCCTTCCCCGTTCATCAAGGGTATCGTGCCGATCATCATCCTGTTCTTCTTCACCGTCGCCATTACCTATGGCGTAGTCACCAAACAGATCCGTCGGCCGGACGATATTCCCCACCACTTGCTCGATCCGATGAAAAGCATGGCGGGTTTTATCGTGATGGTATTTCCGCTGTCGCAGTTCGTGGCGTTCTTTAACTGGAGCAACATGGGCAAGTTTATGGCCGTCGGCCTGACCGATATGCTGGAAGCCGCCGGCATGAGTGGCGCACCGGCATTTCTCGGCCTGATGTTCCTCTCCGCCTTCCTGTGCATGTTCATCGCCAGCGGCTCGGCGATCTGGTCAATTTTAGCGCCGATCTTCGTGCCGATGTTTATGCTGCTCGGTTTCCACCCGGCGTTCGCCCAGATGATCTTTCGCATCGCCGACTCTGCGGTGCTGCCGCTGGCGCCGATGTCGCCGTTCCTGCCGCTGTTCCTCGGCTTCCTGCAGCGCTACCGCAAAGACGCGCAGCTCGGCACCTATTACGTGCTGATCCTGCCCTATCCTTTGGTGTTCTTCAGCGTGTGGATTTTGCTGCTGCTGGTCTGGTATGCGCTAGGCTTGCCAATCGGTCCCGGCGTCTATCCGAAGCTGGGCTAAACGCTCTGCTATCTCGCCCCGCGCTGGTTCGCGGGGCAGATTCCCTCCCCCCAAGCCCAGTAGAAAGATTGATCTTCCTCACTGCCCAAGCGGCTCTGAGGATTATTTCATTGCCTTGCTAAATCGGTTCTTCTATTTTAGCTAACCATCTGACAACGACAAAAATAGGGATTAAGCATGATGAATCGCGTATGGGTACTGGGCGACGCCGTGATCGACCTGGTGCCGGAAAATGCCAACGGTTATCTCAAATGCCCCGGCGGCGCGCCGGCGAATGTGGCGGTGGGTATCGCCCGGCTCGGTGGCGACAGCGCTTTTATCGGGCGTGTGGGGCAAGACGGCTTCGGCGCCTTTCTGCAGCAGGTACTGAGCGATGAAGGGGTGGATATCGGTCATATGAGACCGGATCCCGACCACCACACTTCCACGGTGGTGGTGGATCTCGATCTGCAGGGTGAGCGCTCATTCACGTTTATGGTGCAGCCCAGCGCCGATCTGTTTTTGCAGCCCGACGATCTGCCGGCTTTCCAACGGGGCGAATGGCTGCACCTCTGCTCCATCGCGCTTTCACAAGAACCCAGCCGCAGCGCGGCCTTTGCGGCGATGGAACGCATTCGGGCGGCCGGTGGCCGGGTCAGTTTCGATCCCAACATCCGCGAAGAGGTCTGGCGCCAGCCGGAAGCGCTGCGCCCCTGCCTGCAAAAGGCGCTGTTGCTGGCTGACGTGGTGAAACTGTCGCGCGAAGAGCTGGCTTTCATCAGCCACCTTGACGATGTAGAGAACGGCATCCGCTGGATGATGCAAACCTACCCGACACGCCTGCTGCTGGTGACGCTGGGCGGCGACGGCGTCTGCGTACACGATGGGCATCGCCTGCGCCATTTCCGCGCGCCGTCGATCGTGCCGGTCGATACCACCGGCGCCGGCGACGCGTTTGTCGCCGGGCTGTTAGCGGCGCTGGCACGCCTTCACGAATTGCCGCAGGAAACGCAGTGGCCGGCGGTTATCGCCCAGGCTCAGGCCTGCGGCGCACTGGCCACCACCGCCAAAGGCGCCATGACCGCCCTGCCCCGCGCCGAAGAGCTCACCGCTTTTCTGCGCTGATCCCCTGCATCCACGGCGATCCCCTGGGCGCCGTGGTCTTTTACTCCCCACGATTTGCGCACTCGATCACAATAGCTGAATCGGGTTAGCAAACTTGATTGCCAGCCCGCTTCTTGATCATTATCTTTCGCCATGAAAAACCGGTTTAGCAATTTAGCAAAAAATAATAACAACCCTTACCCGGATGATAGACGATGATGAAAAAACTCAGCTATTTGGCGATAACAACAGGGCTTTTCCTCTCTGCTTCCAATGCAGCGGCCTCGGGCAGCGGCAGCATCGAGGCGCGCCTCAACGCGCTGGAACAGCGCCTGGCGCAGGCGGAACGGCGCGCCGCACAGGCTGAAACCCGCGCGACGGCGGCGGAACGCCGGGCGCAACAGCTGGAGCAGCGCACCGCCAACACGGAACGGCAAACCGCGCAGATTGCGCAGCATACCGCCGCGCCGCAAACGCCAATTGCCCCGATCAGCGCACTGAAACTGAATGGATTCAATGATCTGAAACTGTACGGCGACGTGGAGTTCAATCTGGACGGCGCCAGCCGCAGCGGCCAGCTGACGTCGCTGAAAGGCAGCGACCACAAAGACTGGAAGCCTGGCAACAAAGAACGCTGGGATATCAACGGCCGCATTCTGGTCGGGCTGGACGGCTACCGCCGCAATCCGGACGGCAACTTCTCCGGCTTCAGCGTGCAACCGCTGGCAGACATGAGCGGCAAAATGAACCTGGATGACGCTGCCTTCTTCTTCGGCAATGAAAAGAACTGGCAAACCAAAATCGGCCGCTTCGAAGCCTACGACATGTTCCCGCTGAATCAGGACACTTTCATTCAATACTCAGGCAATACCGCCAACGATCTGTACGCCGACGGCTTCGGCTATATCTACATGATGAAAGAAGGCCGCGGCCGCAGCAGCAGCGGCGGCAACCTGATGTTGAGCAAATACGCCGGTGATGTCTATTTCGAGCTGAACACGCTGGTGGAGGACGGCACTTCGCTGTTCCAGGACAGCCGCTATCACGGCAACGCCCTGGACAATAAGAAAAACGTCGCCTATTTGCGCCCGGTGATCGCCTGGAAAAAAGACGCCTTCAGCATCGCGGCGGCAATGGAAAGCAACGTGGTAAATAACGCCTACGGGTATCAGGACAGCCAGGGCCGCTTCGTCGATCAGTCCAAGCGCAACGGTTACGGCATGACGATGAGCTGGAACAACAGCGCCGCCAACCCGGATAACGGCGTGGTGGCCAACCTGAGCACCGCCTATCTGGATGCCTCAGGCGAGCAAGACTTCACCGCCGGCGTGAACGTGCTGTGGCGGCGCTTCGAACTGGGTTATATCTATGCCCATAACAATATCAAAGAGTTCAATACCGCCGGGATCGCCGCCGATATCCACAACCCGCTCAGCGAACCGGGCAACTACGACATCCATACCGTTCACGCGTCGTATCAGATACCTAACATTATGAATATGAAGAATTTCAATCTGTATTTAGGCGCCTATGTGTCGCTGCTGGAAGCCAACGCCGACAACAAGATCGCCAACGGCGACAACGATCAACGTTACGGCATGCGCGCCAGATTCAAGTATTTCTTCTGACATCGATTCACGACGCTGCGTCGCAAACTGCGCGGCGGCATTTTTATTTAGCAAGGGGACAACATGGACATTACCGCAACCGCCAACGCGCTGTTGCCGCTGCTCGGCGGTAAAGAGAACATCGCCAGCGCCGCCCACTGCGCCACGCGCCTGCGTCTGGTGCTGGTGGACGACAGCAAGGTGGACAAAGAGGCCATCGGCAAACTGGACGGCGTCAAAGGCTGCTTCAGCAACGCCGGTCAAATCCAGGTAATCTTCGGCACCGGGCTGGTCAACAAGGTGCATGCGGAATTCATCAAGGCGGCGGGCGTCAGCGAATCCAGCAAGGCCGAAGCCGCCGATATCGCGGCGAAAAAGCTCAACCCGCTGCAGCGCATCGCCCGCCTGCTGTCGAACATCTTCGTGCCAATCATCCCGGCGATCGTCGCTTCCGGCCTGTTGATGGGGTTGCTCGGCATGGTGAAAACCTACGGCTGGGCCGATGCCAACAGCGCGCTGTTCATCATGCTGGATATGTTCAGCTCGGCGGCGTTCATTATCCTGCCGATTCTGATCGGCTTCACCGCCGCACGCGAATTCGGCGGCAATCCCTACCTGGGCGCCACACTCGGCGGCATTTTGACGCATCCGGCGCTGACCAACGCCTGGGGCGTCGCCGGAGGGTTCCACACCATGAACTTCTTCGGGCTGGACATCGCCATGATCGGCTATCAGGGCACCGTATTCCCGGTGCTGCTGACGGTGTGGTTCATGAGCCTGCTGGAGAAACGGCTGCGTAAAGTGATCCCCAACGCGCTCGATCTGATCCTGACGCCGTTCCTGACGGTGGTCATCTCAGGCTTTGTCGCCCTGCTGTTTATCGGCCCCGCCGGCCGCGCGCTGGGTGACGGCATCTCCTTCGTGCTCAGCACGCTGATCGCCCATGCGGGGTGGTTCGCCGGGCTGCTGTTCGGCGGCCTCTATTCCGCTATCGTCATCACCGGTATTCACCACAGTTTCCACGCGGTAGAGGCCGGGCTGCTCGGCAACCCCACTATCGGCGTCAACTTCCTGCTGCCGATCTGGTCGATGGCCAACATCGCTCAGGGCGGCGCCTGCCTGGCGGTGTATTTCAAAACCCGCGACGCCAAAATCAAAGCCATCGCGGTGCCTTCCGCCTTTTCCGCCATGCTCGGCATCACCGAGGCGGCGCTGTTTGGTATCAACCTGCGCTTCGTGAAACCCTTCCTGGCAGCGCTGGCGGGCGGCGCGCTCGGCGGCGCCTGGGTGGTGGCCAATCACGTCGGTATGAACGCGGTCGGGCTGACGGCGATCCCTGGCATGGCGATTGTGCAGGCCAGTTCGCTGGTCAGCTATATCATCGGCCTGGCGATCGCGTTTGGCACCGCCTTCATACTCTCCCTCCTGTTGAAATATAAAACGGACGCGCAATGATGGAAGAACTCAGCTTAATCAAACAGGCGATGCAGGCGGTCATGAACGGCCAGCCACGCGCGCTGCGCGATCCGCACCGCCCGGCCTGGCATCTGGCGCCCAGCGTTGGCCTGCTGAACGATCCCAACGGCTTCATCCAGCACAACGGCGTTTATCACCTGTTCTATCAGTGGAATCCGCTGGGCTGCGATCATCGCAACAAGTGCTGGGGACACTGGCAGTCGACCGACTTGCTGCGTTGGGCGCATCAGCCGCTCGCCCTGGCACCAGGTGCCTGTTACGACAGCCACGGCTGTTATTCCGGCTCGGCGGTGGTGGCGGAAGATAAAATCACGCTGATCTACACCGGCAATGTGAAATTCCCCGACGGCTCACGCACTGCCTATCAATGCCTGGCTCAGGAAAGCGATCGGGGCGAATACCGCAAGCTCGGGCCGGTGCTGCCGCTGCCGGACGGCTACAGCGGGCACGTACGCGATCCCAAAGTGTGGCGTCATCAGAATGCGTGGTACATGGTGCTCGGCGCGCGTGACTTGCAGGATCGCGGCAAGGTGCTGCTGCTTCGTTCCAGCGATCTGCGCGCCTGGCAACCGCTGGGCGAGATCGCCGGTTCCGGCCTGCACGACCTGGGTGAATTCGGCTACATGTGGGAGTGCCCAGACCTGTTCTCGCTGGACGACGCCGACGTGTTGATCTGCTGCCCGCAGGGGCTGGCGCCGCAGCCGGAACGCTATCTCAACCGTTATCAGGCCGGCTATCTGCTCGGCAAGCTGGATTACCTGCAGCCGGCCTTCAGCCACGGCGAATTTCGCGAGCTGGACGCCGGCTTCGAGTTCTATGCACCGCAGACGACGCTGGCGGAAGATGGCCGCCGCCTGCTGTTCGGCTGGATGGGCGTGCCCGAGCAAGATGAAGAAGCCCATCCGACGCGCCGTTACGGCTGGATCCACACCATGACCTGCCCGCGCGAGCTGTCGCTGCGGCATGGCCGCCTCCACCAGCGCCCGGCGCGCGAGCTGCAACAGCTGCGCGGCGAGCGAGCAGGCTGGCAAGGCCGTGCCGATGATGCCCCCGCCTATGCGCTGGGGACTGCGGAGCTGCAGCTAACGCCGCAGGGCGCGTTCAGCGCCGCGTTTGGCGAGGCAATGACGCTGAACTGGGACGGCGAAAGGCTGCAGCTGACGCGCGCTTCCCTGGCCGACGGCCAGCCGGAGCACCGTTACTGGCGCGGCCCGGTCACGCATCTGCAGTTGCTGTTCGATCGTTCCAGCGTGGAGATCTTCATCAACCGCGGCGAGGCGGTGATGAGCGCGCGCTACTTCCCGGCCAGCGAGCCGCAACTGCGGCTGTCCGGAAGCGCGCCGCTGGCGTTGGAATACTGGCCGCTGACGCCATGCATGCTAGAATGACGCATCCTCCGATGACTTCAGATGGCGTCAGTGAAAAAAAATAAACGCATTACCATCAGTGACATCGCCACGCTGGCCGGGGTGTCGAAATCGACCGCCAGCCTGGTGCTGAACGGCCGCAGCAAGGAATATCGGGTGTCCGACGACACCCGCGACCGCGTTCTGGCGCTGGCGCACGAACACCATTATCAGCCCAGCATCCACGCCCGCTCTTTGCGCTCCAACCGCAGCCACACGCTGGGGCTGGTGGTGCCGGAGATGACCAACTACGGCTTTGCGGTGATTTCGCGCGAGCTGGAAACGCTGTGCCGCGAAGCCGGTCTGCAGCTGCTGATCGCCTGCACCGATGAAAACCCGGCGCAGGAGATGATGGCGGTGAACAGTCTGGTACAGCGGCAGGTGGACGGCTTGATCGTCGCCTCCAGCCAGTTGAACGATGCCGAATACCAGAAGATCAACGCCGGGCTACCGGTGGTGCAGATGGACCGCCTGATCGCCGGCTCCGAACTGCCGCTGGTGATCACCGACTCGGTTAATGCGACCGCCGACCTGGTGGAAAAGGTCGCGCGCCAACATCCGGATGAGATCTATTTTCTCGGCGGGCAGCCGCGCATTTCGCCGACCCGCGATCGCCTCGCCGGCTTCCAGCTTGGCCTGGAGCGCGCCGGCATCACGTGCAAACCGGAATGGATCATCAACGGCAGCTACCACCCCAGTTCGGGTTACGAGATGTTCGCTCAGCTGTGCGCACAGCTGGGGCGTCCGCCCAAAGCGCTGTTCACCGCCGCCTGTGGCCTGCTGGAAGGGGTGTTGCGTTATCTGACGCAGCATCAGCTGATGGAGAGCGATATCCACCTGTGCAGCTTCGACGATCACTACCTGTTCGATTGCATGACGCTGAAGATAGATACGGTCGCGCAAGACTGCCGGGCGCTGGCGCAGCATAGCTTCGACCAGGTGACCGCGCTCATCGACGAGCGGCCGCTGGAACAGCATGCGCTTTATCTGCCGGGCCGTATCCACTGGCGTCATGCCGGTTCCCGGGCGTTGTTAGCCGGGGAGTGATATCTCAGTATCAATAAAAAAGGGCGCCTGAGCGCCCTTTATCGTTGTGCTGCCGCTACTTGGCGGCACCTTCCATGCCCACCAGCCCCACTTTCAGGTAACCGGCTTTACGCAGGGTGTCCATCACGCTCATCAGCGTTTCATAGTCCACGCTCTTGTCCGCCTGGAAGAAGATGGTGGTTTCTTTGTTCGCCTGAGTGCGTTGATCCAGCACCGAAGTCAGCTGATCGGCATTCACCGGCTGATCGCCAACGTAGAGCTGCTTGTCGGCCTTCACCGACAGGAACACCGGTTTCTCCGGCCGCGGCTGCGGTTTGGCGGAGGAGGCCGGCAGATCGACGCGGATATCTACCGTTGCCAGCGGCGCGGCCACCATAAAGATGATCAACAGCACCAACATGACGTCGATAAACGGCGTCACGTTGATTTCATGCAGTTCGCCGCTGTCGTCCAGATCTTCATTTAAGCGCATCGCCATGACTCACCCCGCCCGCAGTTGGTGTGCGTGCTGTGAGCGCTTGGCTTCCGCCGTTGCGGCCAGATCCAGATCGCGGCCCTGCAGCAGCAAGACCTGCGCCGCCACGTCGCCTACCTGGGCGCGATGGCCGCTGATGACGCGGGCGAAGATGTTGTAGATAACGACCGCAGGGATCGCCGCTACCAGGCCCATCGCAGTCGCCAGCAGCGCCTCTGCGATGCCCGGCGCCACGACCGCCAGGTTGGTGGTCTGCGAATGGGCGATGCCGATAAAGCTGTTCATGATGCCCCAGACGGTACCGAACAGGCCGACGAACGGCGAGATGGCACCAATGGTGGCGAGGAAGCCGTTGCCGCGGCCCATGTTACGGCTGTAGGCCGCCACGCGGCGCTCGAGACGGAAACCGGTGCGTTCTTTGATGCCGTTGTTGTCGTTGGATTCCGCAGACAGCTCCAGCTCATTTTGCGCATCGTTCAGCAGTACCGCACTGACGCTCTCCGGGGAGAAGTTTTGCGCCAGCTCGGAAGCTTCATCCAGCGAGCGCGCTTCGGCCAGTGCCAACTGCTCGCGACGCAGACGGCGCTTGGCGCGCAGCAGTTCACTGCCTTTAGCGAACAAAATGGTCCAGGTCACGATAGACGCCAGCACCAGGCCGATCATCACCGCTTTCACCACCGCGTCGGCGTGCTGGTACATGCCCCAAATGGACAGGTCCATGCCGCGGGTTTCCGGTGGCTGGATCGTCGGTGCCGGGTTCACCGGCGTGATGCTTTCCGGCGCAGCGGCTGCAGGTGCAGGCGCGGTGGTCGGCGCAACGCTTTCGGTAACGGCCGGATTGGCCGCCGGCGCTGCCTGCGCGCTGCCGGCCAGCCCCACAACCAGCACCATAGAAGCCATCAGGCTGCGGCCAAAGGCCTTGCCCCACTGCGCCCGGCCCTGACCGAACGATCCTTGATTTAAATTCTTGCCAGCCGTTTTCACGCTGTGCCTCCACCCATTACCGATCAAAATTAAGGAATAATTCAGCGTGCGATCATATCAAACCAACCGGGGATTGATAGTAGTTCTCATTATTATTTACCAAATAAACGCGAAAATTTTAGCCAGCCCCGCGGCAAAGCGCCAATCCGCGCCCGTTCACCGCCAAACGCTCCTTTTATGGGGTTATTTCGTTACTTTTCTCCCACAACGGTGCAACAAGACCACCCTGCCGAACGACGTCTCGACCGATGAATGGGCTTCTCTCTCGCCGCTCGGCAGAAGGATGAGGCGAGAAATGCGCCGCTGACAGCCAATTATAGCCGTTTCTATATCCAGAAGTTAAAACGTCTGGATGGCTATATCAACTCATGCTAACGTAAGGGCTATCGTAAACGGGCACGTGCAGAGCAACCAGAGGTGAGCCAGGTACCATGACGTCAAAACACATCGAAACCACGCTGATCGGCGCCGGCCGCGGCAAACGCTACACCCAGGGCTCCGTCAATCCCGTCACGCAACGCGCCTCTTCTTTGGTCTTCGACTCCGTCGCCGCCAAAAAGCACGCCACCGCGCAACGCGCCCACGGCGAGCTGTTTTACGGCCGACGCGGCACGCTGACCCACTTCGCCCTGCAAGATGCGATGGTCGAGCTGGAGGGCGGCGCCGGCTGCGTGCTGTACCCCTGCGGCGCGGCGGCGGTGGCCAATGCGATCCTGTCGTTCGTCGGCGCCGGCGATCACCTGCTGGTCACCGGTTCGGCGTACGAACCGACCCAAGATTTCTGCACTCACATCCTCGGTCGCATGAACGTCAGCACCACCTATTTCGATCCGTTGATCGGCGCCGATATCGCCACGTTGATCCAACCCAATACCCGCGTGGTGTTCCTGGAATCCCCCGGCTCCATCACTCTGGAAGTGCAGGATATCCCGGCCATGGTGCAGGCCATTCGTGCCGTGGCGCCGGAGGTGGTGATCATGATCGACAACACCTGGGCGGCAGGCGTGCTGTTCAAGGCGCTGGATTTCGACATCGATATCTCCATTCAGGCCGGCACCAAATACCTGATCGGCCATTCCGATTACATGCTCGGCACCGCCGTCGCCAACGCGCGCTGTTGGGATCGGCTGCGCGAGTACTCCTATCTGATGGGGCAGATGGTGGATGCCGACACCGCCTACATGGCAAGCCGCGGCCTGCGTACCCTGAGCGTGCGCCTGAAACAGCACGAGCGCAGCAGCATTGAGGTCGCCAACTGGCTGGCCGAACGGCCGGAGGTGGCGACGGTCAATCACCCAGCCCTGCCCAGCTGCAAGGGCCACGAGTTCTACCGCCGCGACTTCAACGGCTGCAACGGGCTGTTCTCTTTCGTGCTGAAAGAGCGGCTGGATGATGCGCAGCTGGCCGCTTACCTGGACAACTTCAGCCACTTCAGCATGGCCTACTCCTGGGGCGGCTTCGAGTCGCTGATCCTGGCCAACCAGCCGGAAGAGCTGGAAGCCATCCGGCCGGCGGGCGGCGTCGATTTCTCCGGCACGCTGGTGCGCATACACATCGGCCTGGAGAACGTCGAAGACCTGATCGCCGATCTGGCGGCCGGTTTCGATCGCCTCAACGGCGTGCGCTAAGGCGGATTCCGGTAATTTTCTTCGTCTCGTTTAATGTCGGCTTAAGCTATTAGCGGTACACTAACCGGATAACTGTCAGATACGGTAACCGCCGCATCCTGGAGAACGTGACCCCGGGCGCAACCGGCATGCAACAGGACATAAAATGGATGTATTACGAGAGATTATTCATGCGCTTTGGCAGCAGGACTTTATCGCCCTCGCCGATCCTAGCGTGATTTGGGTGGTTTATGCCGTGCTTTTCACCACCCTGTTTTTGGAAAACGGACTGCTGCCCGCCTCCTTCCTCCCCGGCGACAGCCTGCTGCTGCTGTCGGGTGCGCTGATCGCCAAAGGCGTGATGGGCTTTGCCCCCACCCTGTTGATTCTGACCGCCGCCGCCGGCCTCGGCTGTTGGCTGAGCTATATCCAGGGCCGCTGGCTGGGCCACACCGGCCTGGTGAAAGGCTGGCTGCTGCAATTGCCGGCGCAATATCACCAGCGCGCTCATAACCTGTTCAATCGCCACGGGCTGACGGCGCTGCTGATCGGCCGTTTCCTCGGCTTCGTGCGCACGCTGCTGCCGACCATGGCCGGCATTTCCGGGCTCAACAGTTCGCGCTTCCAGGTGTTCAACTGGCTGAGTGCGGCGATCTGGGTCTGCGCGCTGGTCGGCCTCGGCTACGCGTTCAGCCAAATCCCTCTGGTGAAACGCTACGAAAGCCAGGTGATGACCGGCCTGATGCTGCTGCCGCTGTTGCTGCTGTTCGTCGGCCTGCTGGGCGCCATGCTGGTGATCTGGCGTAAAAAGCGCGCCTCCTCCTCCTGATCCAGGCGCACTACAGCGCCTTCTCGACCAACGCCAGACTGGCGGGCAACTTGCTCACCAGCGTATCCACCGCCAGCCGCACCTTCAGCGGCAGGTGGGGCGTGTGTGGCCATACCGCATGCGCATCAAAGGCGGCGCCGGGCCGATCGCGCAGTAAGCGCACCAGCGCCCCGCTCAACAGCTGCTCACGCACCAGCCAGCACGGCAGCCAGGCGATGCCGAAACCCGCCGTCGCTGCATCCGCAATCGCCTGCAAATCGTCCATCTGCAACCGGTTATTCGGCATCACGTCCTGCGGTTTGCCGTTCTCGTCCAGCACCCGCCAGCTGCGCCGCGCGCCGGCGCGCATATAGGTCACCGCCTCGTGCTGAGCCAGTTGCTCAATGCTGTGCGGTTCGCCGCACCGCTGCAGATAGGCCGGCGAGGCGCACAGCGTCATGCGGTGATCGCCGATACGACGCGCCACCAGCCCGCTGCTGTTGGCCAGCGTGCCGTTACGGATCGCCATATCGAAACCGTCCTCAATCAGATCCACCACCCGATCGCTGAATGACAGCTCCAGCTCCAGGCCAGGGTGCTCACGCGTCAGATCGGTCAGCAACGGCGCAATACACATGCGGCCAAACAGCACCGGCATCGACACCCGCAGCCGGCCGCTGACCTGCCGCTTGCCCGACTCCAGCAACGTTTCCGCGCTGCGGATCTCCTCCAGCGCCCGCAGGCAGCGCTCATAGAACAACGCACCGTCGTCGGTCAGGCTCTGGCTGCGGGTGGTGCGATGAAACAGCCGCACGCCCAGCCGCTGTTCCAGCCGGGCGATGGTTTTCCCTACCGCCGAACGCGACAGGTGCAACCGACTGGCCGCCAACGCAAAACTGCCCGCCTCCACGGCGGTGACGAATACCGAAATGCCGCTCAATCGATCGCTCATGATTTGTCGCTCTGAAAGAAACAATCTGCGGAAATCTTATCGCCACTGGCGAACCTCTATCAACGATATTATCGACAGGTCGTTAATCGCTGACTTTGGAGAACATCATGACCGACACGATGCAACGCTGGACGATGGATACCCTGGGGCGTGAACACCTGCAGCTGACCACCGAAGCGATTCCGCAGCCGGGGCCACACGAAATCAGAGTGAAAGTGAAGGCGGTAGCGCTCAACTACCGCGACAAAATGATGATTGAAAGCGGCATGGGGCTGACGCTGCCGCAGTCGTTCACCCCCGCCTCTGACATGGCCGGCGAGGTCAACGCCGTCGGGCCCGGCGTCAGCCGGTTCCAACCCGGCGCCCGGGTCATCTCTACCTTCAGCCCCGGCTGGCTCGACGGCCGGCAAAAACCGTACGGCGATGCGCGCCAGGTGCCTTACCACACCCTTGGCGGCTTCTATCAGGGCGTACTGGCGGAATACGTGATTTTGCATGAAGACTGGCTGGTGGCGGCGCCGACGTCGCTGGACGACGCGCAGGCCAGCACCCTGCCGTGCGCCGGGCTGACCGCGTGGTTCGCGCTGGTAGAGCAAGGCAAACTGCATGCCGGCGAGACGGTGCTGGTGCAAGGCACCGGTGGCGTGGCGCTGTTCGCGCTGCAGATCGCCAAAGCGCACGGCGCCGAGGTGTACGTGACCTCCGGCAGCGATGAAAAGCTGGCGCGCGCCCGGGCACTGGGCGCCAGTCACGGCATCAACCGGCTGAACGGCGATTGGGTGGAGGCGGTTTATGCGCTGACGCAGGATCGCGGCATCGACCATGTGATCGACACCGTCGGCGGCCCGAATCTCGGCAACTCAGTACGCGCCGTGGCGGTGGGCGGCCGCATCTCGGTGATCGGCGTGCTGGCGGGCGCCGAGATTTCCGCGCCCGCCGGCCTGCTGCTGCTGAAATCGGCGCAGATCCAGGGCATCGGCGTCGGCCATCGCCGCGCGCTGGAAGATCTGGTGCGCGCCGTGGACGCCGTCAACCTGCAGCCGGTGATCGATCAGGTATACCGCTTCGACCAGCTGCCGCAGGCGTTGGATCATCTCGATCGCGGGCCGTTCGGCAAGATCGTTCTGACCCCGTAAACGCGGCTCAGCCCTCCAGCAGCAGCGGATTGGCATCGCGCAGCCGGGCGACTTCATCGCTCGGCGTCATGCCGAACAGCCGTTTGAATTCACGACTGAACTGCGACGCGCTCTCGTAACCGACGCGGATCGCCGCCGTGCTGGCCTTCAGACCGTCATGCACCATCAACAGGCGCGCCTTATGCAGCCGGTACGATTTCACGTACTGCAGCGGAGAGGTGTTGGTCACCGCCTTGAAGTTATGGTGAAACGCCGACACGCTCATGTTGACCTCGCTGGCCAACTGCTCGACGTTGAGATTGTCGGCATACTGATTTTCTATGCGCCGCAGCGCCTTGGCGATCTGGCTGAAGTGGGTATGTCGATTAACCAGCTCCTGCAGCGACGCACCGCAGGTGCCGCGCAGCACATAGTAGAGGATCTCGCGCACGATCTGCGGCCCCAGCACCCGGGCGTCGAGCGGCTTGGCCATCACGTCCAGCAGGCGTTCAGTGGCACACAGCAGCGCTTCCGTCAGCTCGGCCAGATTTACCCCGTTGCTCTCCGCCCGCGGCTGCATCAGGTAGTCGTCGTCGCCGATGTCGATCAGCAAATCCTGCAGCATTTGGGTATCGATATTGACCGCCAACCCCACCAGCGGCAACTCCGGGCTGGCGAAGGTTTCGCACTCGAACGGCAGCGGCACCGTCATCAGCAGGTAGTTGCGCGGATCGTATTGGAACACCTTGTTGCCGCAATAGCCGACCTTATGCCCCTGAAAGATGATGACGATCCCCGGTTCGTACATTACCGGTTGACGCGGGCAGTGGCGATCGACATACAGGATCTTCACCCGCGGCACCGGTGACGGCGTATAGCCGTTGCCGGTGGCGATAGCCATCGCCTGGCGTGCCATGCGGCTGCGCAGCGCATCGATTTCAGTCACGGAAACACCCTCTTACAGTCAGAACGATTCGGCATAAATCATAATTTAAAGCTCTCCATTTCTACAGGCAGTTGTAGAAATAGGCAAGAACCAAACAGGAATGTGCATTGTGCGTTGCCGCCAGGTTCCTGACAATACGGGCCAGACACCTTTGCGCCGCGTTGGCGCCCGCCTGACAGAAAGAGAGAAATCAACCATGCAAAACTTCATTCTGCATACCCCAACCAAAATCCTGTTCGGCAAGGACCAAATTGCCGACGTGGCCGGCCAGATCCCAGCGGACGCACGCATCCTGATCACCTACGGTGGCGGCAGCGTGAAGAAAAACGGCGTGCTGGATCAGGTGTACAGCGCGCTGGCCGGCCGTGACGTGCGTGAGTTCTCCGGCATCGAGCCGAACCCGACCTACGAAACCCTGATGAAAGCGGTCGAGGTGGTGAAAGCGGAAAACATCGATTTCCTGCTGGCGGTCGGCGGCGGTTCGGTGGTTGACGGCACCAAGTTCATCGCCGCCGCGGCCCGTTATACGGCCGACAGCGATGCCTGGCATATTCTGCAGACCGTCGGCAGCCACATCACTGACGCGGTGCCGATGGGCTGCGTGCTGACGCTGCCGGCCACCGGTTCCGAGTCCAACAGCGGCGCGGTGATCACCCGGAAGAGCAGCGGCGACAAACAGCACTTCTTCTCGCCGCTGGTGCAGCCGCGCTTTGCCGTGCTGGATCCGGTCGTGACCTACTCGCTGCCGCCGCGCCAGGTAGCCAACGGCGTGGTCGACGCCTTCGTACACACCCTGGAGCAGTATCTGACCTACCCGGTCGACGCCAAGGTGCAGGATCGCTTCGCCGAAGGCCTGCTGCTGACCCTGCTGGAAGACGGCCCGCGCGCGCTGGCCGAGCCGGAAAACTATGCGGTGCGCGCCAACGTGATGTGGAGCGCTACCATGGCGCTGAACGGCCTGATCGGCGCCGGGGTGCCGCAGGACTGGGCGACCCACATGCTGGGCCATGAACTGACCGCCATGCACGATCTCGACCACGCACAAACGTTGGCCATCGTGCTGCCGGCGCTGCTGCACGAGAAGAAAGCGCAGAAGCGCGAAAAACTGCTGCAGTACGCTGACCGCATCTGGGACCTGCGCGAAGGCAGCGAAGACAGCCGCATCGACGGCGCCATCGCCGCCACCCGCGCCTTCTTCGAACAGATGGGCGTGCCGACCCGTATGGCGGATTATCAGCTCGACGGCAGCAGCATTCCGGCGTTGCTCGACAAGCTGCATCAGCACGGCATGACCGCACTGGGCGAGCATCAGGACATCACCCTGGACGTCAGCCGCCGCATTTATGAAGCGGCGCGTTAATCGCAAAACGGCGATTTTTTGCTAGGCTTTAGTCTCCGTCAGCCATTTTTCGCCGCATCCGGCGCCCGGCCGATCGTCGGGCGCCGTCGGGCGCCTCAGCGCGCCGCCGATCGTTTCGCACCCTTCGTCTTACCGCTCATTCGCAGGGAGAGCGGGAGAGAATCGCCCTCCCGCCACCGCTGAAATTAGGCTGGCAAACCCGGCAACCGCCCATTTTGCCAACTAGAATTTATCTATAGCCGTTTCGGTGCCGCAGGCGCCGCAATCCGTACACAAGGAGATGCGCATGACAACGCAACAACCCATCATCAAACTCCACGATGGTAATCTGATGCCGCAGTTGGGTCTCGGCGTTTGGCAGGCGAGTATTGAAGAGACCACCCGCGCGGTCAGCAAAGCGCTGGAGATCGGTTACCGCTCCATCGACACCGCCGCGATCTACAAGAACGAGGAAGGCGTCGGCGCCGCGCTGCAGTCCAGCGCGCTGCCGCGCAGCGACCTGTTCATCACCACCAAGCTGTGGAACGACGATCAGGGCGATCCGCTGGCGGCGCTGGAAACCAGTCTGGAAAAGCTCAAGCTGGACTATGTGGATCTGTATCTGATCCACTGGCCGCGCCCACAGCAGGATCAATACGTCTCCGCCTGGCGCGAGCTGATCAAACTGCGCGAACAAGGCCTGGTGAAAAGCATCGGCGTATGCAACTTCCATACGCCGCACCTGCAGCGTCTGTTGGATGAAACCAACGTGGCGCCGGTCGTCAACCAGATCGAGCTGCACCCGCTGCTGCAACAGCGCCAACTGCGCGCCTGGAACGCTACGCACCATATCGCCACCGAATCCTGGAGCCCGCTGGCGCAGGGCGGTGAAGGGGTATTCGACCAGCCGCTGATCAAGGCCCTGGCCGAGAAATACGAGAAAACCCCGGCGCAAATCGTGGTGCGCTGGCACCTGGACAGCGGTCTTATCGTGATCCCGAAATCCGTCACGCCGTCGCGCATTCGCGAAAACTTCGAGGTATTTGATTTCAAACTCGATAAGGACGAACTGGGCGAGATCGCCAAGCTGGACGTCGGCAACCGCCTGGGGCCGGATCCGGATACCCTGTAAACCCACGCTCAAGCCCTCTCCCGCCGGAGGGGGCTTTTCCTTCCCACACATTGCTCCTTTGCGCCGCCTGACGTTATGATGACGACGCCGGAGGCTCCGGCCACCGGTTAACGCCGTTAAAAAACAGACAAGCACGGAGCACCATGAAATTCTCTTTCTCACACGGGTCACGGCTGGGCATGCTTTGCATCATGCTGGTGCTGGCGGGTTGCGCCGGCAAGAAACAGCGCGTCAGCTACGATCGCCACGCCTTCGATAGCGCCATCAAAGACGCCGCCAGCGAATACGGCGTGGACGCCAAGCTGATCACCGCCATGATCCAGGTGGAGTCCGGCTTCAACCCTTCCGCAGTGAGCAGATCCAATGCGATCGGCCTGATGCAGCTGAAAGCCGATACCGCCGGCTGCGATGCCTACCGCTACAAAGGCAAACGCGGCTGCCCGGACGACGATGACCTGCGGGATCCCGACACCAATATCGATCTCGGCGCCGCCTATCTGGCCACCTTGCAAAAACAACAGCTTAAAGGGATCGCCAATCCCGTCACGCTGCGCTACGCCACCATCATCGCCTACGTCAACGGCACCGGCGCGCTGCTGCGCACCTTCTCCAGTAATCGCCAGCAGGCGATCGCGATGATCAACAACCTGTCGCCAGAAGCCTTTAACTGGCACGTGCGCAAATACCATCCCGCACCGCAGGCGCCGCGCCATTTGATGAAAGTGGAAGCCGCTTACGAACGGTTGTAATTAGCTAAAGTAAAAAGGAGAACCCGGGGGTTCTCCTTTTTGTTTGCGCACGCGGCGTGGTCGTTACGGCTTGGCCTTGCGAATCGGCTTGCGCGGCGGCCGGTTGGACGGCGTGCGCTGCCGATTAATATCGGTATGTTTGGTCAGCGCCGGCCGGGTGTGGCGCTGCAGCCGTTTCGCCTCGCGCTGCTCGTCGATGCTCGGCGCCGGCACCAGACACTCGCGGCGGCTGCCGATCAGGTGCTTCAGCCCCATCTCTTCCAGCGCGGTGCGGATCAGCGCCCAGTTGGCAGGATCGTGGTAACGCAGCAGCGCCTTATGCAGGCGACGCTGGCGCTCGCCGCGCGGCACCACCACGTCTTCACTCTTGTACCCCACCTTGCTCAGCGGGTTTTTGCCGCTGTAATACATGGTGGTGGAGTTGGCCATCGGCGAAGGATAGAAGTTCTGCACCTGATCGAGGCGGAAACGGTTCTTCTTCAGCCACAGCGCCAGGTTCACCATGTCTTCATCGCGGGTGCCCGGGTGCGACGAGATGAAGTACGGGATCAGGTACTGCTCTTTGCCCGCCTGCTTCGAATAGTGATCAAACAGCTGCTTGAAGCGATCGTAGCTGCCCATGCCGGGTTTCATCATCTTTGACAGCGGGCCTTCTTCGGTGTGCTCCGGCGCGATCTTCAGGTAGCCGCCGACGTGGTGGGTCGCCAGTTCCTTGATATAGCGCGGATCTTCCACCGCCAGATCGTAACGTACCCCGGAGGCGATCAGGATCTTCTTGATGCCCTCCAGCGAACGCGCGCGGCGGTAAAGCTTGATGGTCGGCTCGTGGTTAGTGTCCATATAAGTGCAGATCTCCGGATACACGCACGAGGCGCGGCGGCAGGTCTGCTCGGCGCGCGGGTTAGTGCAGCGCAGCATGTACATGTTGGCGGTCGGGCCGCCCAGATCGGAGATCACGCCGGTAAAGCCCGGCACCTTGTCGCGGATCTCTTCGATTTCGCGAACGATCGAATCTTCCGAACGGCTCTGGATGATGCGCCCTTCATGCTCGGTGATCGAACAGAACGAACAGCCGCCGTAGCAACCGCGCATGATGTTCACCGAGAAACGGATCATGTCATAGGCCGGAATGCGATCCTGGCCATAGGACGGGTGCGGCACACGCTGATAAGGCAGGGCAAAGACGCTGTCCATCTCCGGCGTGGTCAGCGGGATCGCCGGCGGGTTGATCCACACGTAGCGGTCACCGTGTTTCTGCATCAGCGCGCGGGCGCAGCCTGGGTTGGTTTCATGGTGCAAAATGCGCGAGGTGTGCGCATACAGCACCTTGTCGCCCTTCACTTTCTCGAAGGACGGCAGCAGCACGTAGGTCTTCTCCCACGGCTTCGGCTTGGCGGCGCGCACCGTGACAGGCTTGGCTTCCGGCTCTTTCGGCTTGGCGCCGTCGGCGCACGGCAGATCCTCGCCGTACGGGTTCGGGATAGGTTCGATGCGGCCCGGCTTGTCGAGGCGGGTGGAATCCACGCCGCTCCAGCCCGGCAGCGCTTCTTTGCGCATCACCGCGGTATTGCGAATATCGTGGATATCGCCGATTTTCTCGCCGGCGGCCAGACGGTGCGCCACTTCCACCAGCGGGCGTTCGCCGTTGCCGTAGATCAGCATGTCGGCTTTGGAGTCCACCAGCACCGAACGGCGCACGGTATCCGACCAATAATCGTAGTGGGCGATGCGGCGCAGGCTGGCTTCGATGCCGCCCAACACGATCGGCACGTCTTTATAGGCTTCTTTGCAGCGCTGGCTGTAGACCAGGGTGGCGCGATCCGGGCGTTTGCCGCCGACGTTGCCGGCGGTGTAAGCATCGTCGTGGCGCAGTTTGCGATCGGCGGTATAACGGTTGATCATCGAGTCCATGTTGCCGGCGGTGATGCCGAAGAACAGGTTCGGTTTCCCCAACCGCATGAAATCTTCTTTGTTGCTCCAGTCCGGCTGCGCGATGATGCCGACGCGGAAGCCCTGCGCTTCCAGCATGCGGCCGATGATCGCCATGCCGAAGCTCGGGTGGTCAACATAGGCGTCGCCGCTGATGATGATCACGTCGCAGCTGTCCCAGCCCAGTTGATCCATCTCGGCTCGCGACATCGGTAAAAATGGCGCGGTGCCATAACATTCAGCCCAATAAGGCTTATAGGAAAACAGTTCACGATCGGGTTGGATCAGGCTGGTGGTGCTCATTCTGCCGCTCTTTTTACAGGTTAATTAATCGCCGGGCGGCGATTATACGCACTAGTGACAAAAAGAGCATGGTTATTTCGCTAACCATTCACCTCGAATTCATAAACGTCGCTGCGGCACAAGATATCGCTGTACTCCAGCGCCTCGCCCCGGGCGTTGCGGCTGGTCTGGATGATGTGCAACAACGGCGCGCCGCACGGTACGTTGAGCAGTTCGGCGACCTCGTCGCTGCAGGATACCGCCTTCAACAGAAAGTGTTTATCTTCAGGCACGATGCCGCGCGATTGCCATAGCGCATACAGCGAATGTTCCAGTTGCCCCGGTTCTGGCAGGAAGCGCGGCGGTATATAGGTAGTTTCCAGCGAGACCGGGCTGCCGTTCAGCAAGCGCAACCGCCGCAGTTTAATCACCTCGTCTCCCTCCGCCAGCCCCAGCGCCGCCGCGGCCTTGGCCGGTGCGCCGACCCGGGTGCGCAACAGCCATCGATTGCTGACGCGGCTGCCGTGGCGCAGCGCCTGAGCGGTGAAACCGCTGTCCTTATCGAGGGAATAACCAATGTGCATCGCCACGCGGGTACCGACGCCCTGCTGCCGCGAAATCAGCCCCTTCTCCTCCAGCAGCTTCATCGCCTTGCTGACGGTGACGCGCGACAGCGCCAGGCCTTCCGCCATCTGCCGTTCCGGCGGCAAAAACGCCTCCGCCGCCAACACCTGCTGCCTGATTGCAGTTTCTATCGCCGTCGCCAGCTGAATATAACGCGGCGCTACCGCCCCCTGCGCCAGATGGCCACGCAGCCAGGCCATAAAATCCGTCATTCGCCCGCCCTCCTGCTTATGCCATTTGTCTGAATTTCATTTTTATCCTATCGCCTGTCCGGCGATAAGCCCCTCACCTTAACTAAAATATCGCTAATGTTTTCAGAGTGGCATCACAATTTTTGCCTAATGGACTTTCATTGGATCTAGATCGCGCGTAATCTGTGCTTATTGATGTTGATACATCAATAGCACCAACACCAGGGACCCACTTTAAAAACAATAAAAAACCCGCTGCCAGCCCTAAAGGATACCCTTGATGGCCGGCAGCGGGCATATACTGCCAGCACAAACGGCCGATAATAAGCAACGGAGCTAATGGATAGCTTGCTCACGGCTCATAGCCGCGTCACAGGATCCTATCGCGTGAGCGAACCGGACTGATGTCGGCAAATAGAAACGTACCAGCTTCGCCAACCCCCGCTGCAGACCCACTCTTTGGCTACACTCATTGGCGCCGTGCGGCCGACGTGCCTCACCCGATAAGGCGGATACCGCCCTCATTTTGACAGACCTGGCGGTCTCAGCCGCTACACACTGCGCGGAATCGGCGTCGTCCCCCGACCACGGGATAGCCGGCCTCAACCGCGCCAACGGAATCGATTTTCAGTCAACTGCGGCGGCCCTCGCGGCCCTGCGCAACAGGGATCATTTGCTATGACCGATATCAATCGCAATGAAGCATGGAAGGTAGAAAGCACCGGTATCGACCGGGTGCCGGACGCGGAGCAGACCGGCAAGCCCATCGAGCTGTTTTGGATCTGGTCGGCGGCCAATATCGGCATCCTCGGCGTAGTGTACGGCGCCATCATCGTCGGCTTCGGCTTATCCTTTCTGCAATCGGTGCTCGCCGCGCTGGTCGGCGTCGCCAGCTTCGTGCTGGTCGGCCTCACCAGCTTCGCCGGCAAGCGCGGGCGCACCTCTACGCTGACGCTGTCGCGAGTGATTTTCGGGCTGAAGGGCAACGTGGCGCCCACCCTGTTCAGTTGGATCAATCTGATGGGCTGGGAAGCGGTCAACGTGATCACCGGCACCCTGACGCTGGCGGCGCTGTTCGAGGCCTTCGGACTAGGGAGCAGTCACCTGCTGACCGCGCTCAGCCTGCTGCTGTTCGGCGGGCTCACTGTCGTCGTCAGCCTGCTGGGGCAAAATACCGTGGTCTGGATGCAAAGCTGGTTCAGCCGCATCTTCGGCACCATGACGCTGATCGTGGTGCTCTATATCCTGTTCAACACCGAGTGGAGCCAGGTGTTGGCGCTGCCTTCCGGCAGTTGGTTGACCGGCTTCCTGCCGGCGGTATCGGTGATCGCCGCCGGCACTGGCATCAGCTGGGCAATCGCCGGCGCCGATTACAGCCGCTATCAAAGCCCGAGCTCGTCGAGCAAAGGCATTTTCGCCGCGGTAATGGGCGGCGCCTGTTTGCCGCTGATGCTGCTGATGCTGGCCGGCATTCTGCTTTCCGTGCAGTTGCCCGATCTGGCCAGCGCCGCCAACCCCATCGCGCTGATTGGCTCGGTGCTGCCCGCCTGGATGGCGATCCCTTATCTGCTGGCCGCCACCGCCGGCATCGTCACCATCGCGGTGCTCAGCCTGTATTCAGCCAGCCTTAACCTGCTGACCATCGGCGTGCAGGTCAAACAGTGGTTGGCGGTATCGATCGACGCGGTCGTGGTGCTGGGCATCGCCCTGTATGTGCTGTTCATCTCCGGCGACTTTATGGGGCCGTTCATCTCCTTCCTGGTGTTCTGCGGGGTGTTCCTGGCGGCCTGGGAGGCGATTTTCCTGCTCGATTACCTGTGCCTGCGCCGTCGCCACGGGTATGATGGCAACGCTTTGTACGGCCTGCATGGCCAGAACCGCGGCGTGCGCAAAGCCCCGCTGTTTTGCTGGTTCCTCGGCGCCCTGTGCGGCCTGCTGGTCACTAAAACTGGTTTTATCGACGGCCCGCTGGCCAAAGGCTTGTTTGCCGATTCCAGCCTGGGGCTGTTTGTGTCGTTTGCGGTGAGTCTGATCGCTTACGGTCTGTACCTGACCCAACGCAGAGAACATCAATGAGTGAGTGGGAAGCTGTAACACCTGTCCTGGTGATTGGGGGCGCGGTCGGCGATCTGGTGATGACGCTGCCCCGCCTGCCGACCAGCGGCGAAGATATCGAAGCCCAGCCGCAGGCGCGGCAAATCGGCGGTTGCGCGTTCAACGTGGCGCGCGCGCTGACGCGCCTTGAAGTGCCGGTGATCAACGGCATGCCGGTTGGCAACGGCGAATGGGGCGCGGCTGTCGAAGCCGCCATGGGCGAACTGGGGCTGGAGGTGCTGTTGCGCCACGGCCAGATGGACAACGGCTGGTGCCTGGCGCTGGTGGAGCCGAACGGCGAACGCACCTTCATCACGGTTTCCGGTTGCGAAAGCCAATGGAATAAAGCGCAGCTGGCCACGCTGCCGCTGACGGAACACACCCTGATCTACGCCAGCGGCTACGAGCTGGCGGGCGAAAACGGCGAAGCGCTGCGCGAGTGGCTGACGCGCATGCCGTTCGACCAACCGCGTCTGATCGATCCCGGCCCGCGCATCGCCCAGCTCAGCGAAGATTTCTTCGCTATGCTCAGCGACAGCCACACCCTGCTGACGCTCAACCGCGACGAAGTGGCCGCGCTGTGCGGCGCCGGCGACGCGGTGGATGCCGCGCAGCGCTATGCCGCCGCCCGTAACCTGACGTTGATCTGTCGCCTGGATCGCGACGGCGCCTGGATCTGCGACGGCCGCACGCCGCCGCTGCACATTCCCGCCTATCCGGTAGACGTGGTCGATACCATCGGCGCGGGCGATGCCCACTGCGCCGGTTTGTTGGCGGGCCTGTCCGCCGGCTGGCCGCTGCCGCAGGCGGTCGATCTGGCCAACCGGGTCGCCGCTTGCGTGGTGGCCAGCCTCGGCGCCGCCAATCCGCCGGACCGGCACCAACTGCAACAGCGCTTCCCTCAGGCCTGACGTTTCAAGGCGCCGTCACTCGGCGCCTTCTGCCTTAGTGCGCCGCCGCCGCGCTCTCCTGCGGCGAGTGGCGATAGTTGAAGCTCAACGCGAACACAATCCCCAGCACCAGTGTATACAGCGCAAACACCAGCCAGATGCTCTGCCAGTCTTTCACGCCGTCATGACTGAAGAAATCCACCACTTCGCCGCTGGCGAGCGCACCCACATAGGCACCCAACCCGTTCACCATGGTCATGAACAGCCCCTGCGCGCTGGCGCGGATGCGGTGATCGGCCTCTTTCTCGACGAAGATGGCGCCGGAGATATTAAAGAAGTCGAACGCACAGCCGTAGACGATCATCGACAGCAGCAGCAGAACGAAACCAAAGCCGACCGGCGTGCCGTACGCCAGGAACAGGAAACGCAGCGTCCAGGCCGCCATGCTGATCAGCATCACCTGCTTGATGCCGTAACGGCGCAGGAAGAAGGGAATGGTAAGGATAAAGAACACTTCGGAGATCTGCGACAGCGACAGCAGCACCGCTGGATACCTGACGCTGAGGCTGTCCTGATACAGCGGATTGAGCGACAGATCGTGCAGAAACGGGTTACCGAAGGTATTGGTTATCTGCAGCGCCGCGCCAAGCAACATGGCGAACAGGAAAAACAGCGCCATGCGCCGCTGGCGGAACAACACCAGCGCATCCAGCCCCAGCACGCTCACCCAGCTCTTCGACTCGGCCGCGCGGTTGGTCGGGCAGCGCGGCAGCGTCAGCGAATAGGCGGACAGCAGCAGCGACGCCGCAGAAGCCAGATACAGCTGCAGATTGCTGAGCTCGATTTGGCTAAAGCCGACCAGCCACATTGCCAGAATGAATCCCACCGTGCCGTACACCCGCACCGGCGGAAAGTCCTTCACCGTGTCAAAGCCGTGCTTCTCCAGGCAAAAATAGGAAATGGCGTTGGAGAGCGCGATGGTCGGCATATAAACCATGGCGTTGAACAGCATCACCCAGAACATCAGCATCGGTTGCTCGACCTGCGCCGCGCAGTACAGCGCCAGCGCCCCGAACAGGTGGCAAAGCGCATACAGGTAGTTGGCCTTCATCCATCGATCGGCGATGATGCCCGCCAGCCCCGGCATGATCAGCGCGGCGATACCCTTGGCGCTGTAAACCATTCCCACCTGCATACCGCTGAAATGCAGCGTGTTGATCATGTAGGAGCCCAGCGTCACCAGCCAGGCGCCCCAAATAAAGAACTGCAGGAAAATCATGACTTTTAATCGTGTTTTTATCGCCATCGCCATCACCTTGTTATTATGTTTTCAACGATGATTGGTGCAGCAGGCCCCCTGCAGCCCGCCGCCGGTTTGCTTGCTGTCTTACAGCGTTTTGAACAGCTCGCGGATAAGGCGCATGAAATCGTCCGCCGCCAGCGCCGCGCAGCTGAGCGTTTGTTCGTGGGAAAGAGGCGTATCCGACAGCCCTTCGGCGTAGTTGGTCATCGCGGACACCACCAGCACCTTGAGACCGCAGTGGCGCGCCGCCAGGACTTCCGGCACGATCGACATGCCCACCACGTCGCAGCCCAGGGTCTGCATCATGCGGATCTCCGCCGGCGTTTCGAAATTCGGCCCGGTGTAGGCAGCGAATACCCCTTCCGCCAGCGGGATGCCCGCGCTTTCGGCCACCGCCGCCAATTGGGCGCGCAGATCGCGATCGTAGGCGTTCGCCAGGCTGAAAAAGCGCGGCCCGAAGCGCTCGTCGTTGGCGCCGACCAGCGGCGATTCCGGCATGAAGTTGATGTGATCGGTAATGGCGACCAGGCTGCCCGGCGCCACCGAGCGGCGCAGCGAACCGGCGGCGTTGGTCGCCAGCAGGAATTCGCAGCCCAGCAGTTTGAAGGTGCGCACTGCGGTGGTCATCACCTGCATGCCGCGTCCTTCATAGAAATGACCACGCCCTTTCATGCACAGGACCGGCACGCCCTCCAGCTTGCCGGCGACCAGTTGCCCGGCGTGGCCGGCGACGCCGCTCACCGGGAAACCCGGCAGCTCCGCGTAGTCGAGGGTGACGGTTTCGGTCATCACCTCCGCCAAAGCGCCGAGCCCGGAGCCGAGAATCAAGGCCGCTTTCGGCTGGAAGCCCGGCAAACGGGTGCGGACGACATCGGCGCAGGTAAAAGCATCTTCTTGATTAAACATCGTATTCTCTCTTTCAGCGGGGGATAATAATCCCCATAGTAGAGAGCGAGGCGCGGCCGAGACCAATACATTCTTGGCGGCCGATTTATTCCATTTACCTATAAGTTGAGCTGCGTCACAGGAGGCGTTACCCCGGATGAACCCGCCCCAAGCCCTGCCCGATCCCGGCCGGATTAACTTCCGCCTGCTGCACTATTTCCGCGTGGTGGCGGAAGAGATGAACTTCACCCAAGCGGCGCGACGGCTGAATATGTCACAGCCGCCGCTCAGCAAGCACATCAAGGATCTGGAAAGCCAACTCGGGGTGGTGCTGTTCAAACGCACCACCCGCTCCATGACGCTGACGCCGGCCGGCCGCACGCTGCTGCGCAACGTCGAGCGGCTGCTGGATCAGGCCGACAGCGCGTTGCATCAGGTGCAACAGATGGGGCGTGGCGAAGGCGGCCATATGGTGGTCGGTATGGTCGGCACCTCGGCCTGGGGCGGCCTGATCGCGGCGCTGCGGCGATTCAGCGAGCGGAGCGCCGGCGTCACCTGGTCGTTGAACGAGCTGACGCCCAGCCAGCAAATCATCGCGCTGCAAAAGCGGCATATCGACATCGGGGTCTGGCGAGAGGCACAGCAACAGACGCTGCCGGGGTTGACCTGCCAACGGTTGGCAAGCGAAAGCATCGCCGTCGTGCTGCCGCTTGATCATCCGCTGGCGCAGCAGGAAAACATTCCGCTGGCGGCGCTGCAGAACGATAGCTTCATCGTGCTGCCGCCGCATGAGGCCAGCCTGGGGCTGTATCTGCACAATCTGTGCCTGCAGCAGGGATTTTTGCCGGACGTCGCTTATCAGGTTAACGAGCCGCAAACCCTGCTGGCGCTGGTGGCGGAAGGCTGCGGCATTACGCTGCTGCCGGACAGCTACGGCCGCATTCCGTGGCCCGGCGTACGCTTTTGCTCGCTGCAACAGGCGCCGCCGGCGGATCTGTACGCGGTTTACCGCGCAGACAGCGTCACGCCGGTGGTGCAGGCCTTCCTGGAGATGCTGCGGGCGCCCTAAGCGGCCCGCAGAGCGGGTTACATTGTCGGCTGTACCATCAGCTGGCCGGCGGTGCCGCGATCGGCCATCTCCAGCGTCTGGCTGTAATACAGGAACGGGAAGTGTTCGGAGGTAGGTTGGTTGAAATACACCAACAGCTCGACGTCGCCATCGACCCAGACGGTGTCCTTCCAGCCGCGATCTTCCGCCATCGGCTGCGCGCCGTTGACGCGTTTGATCAGGAACTGCACGCCCTGAATATGGAACGACTGCGGCGTATCCGCATGAATGTTCCAACGTTCCCAGGTGCCTTGCTGTGCCTGTACGTCGATGCGGTTCATGTCCCAAATCGCGCCGTTGATGCCGGCGCCGCCGTCACCCAGGCGGAAATCGCGGGTGCGGCTGGCGCTGCCGTCCAACAGCTGATCCGCCAGCAGGCGCATCGGCAGGTTGTCGGTCACCAGCGGCAGCAGGCCGGTCGGGCGCAGCGTCAGCACCTGGGTGGACACCAGAATGCTCGACGGCTCGAACAGGCCGCGCAGGCGATCCATGATGCCCGCCGCTTCACCGGCGGTAATGGTCACCTCCTCGCCCTTCGACATGTCGATCAGCACTTCCCGGCGTTCGCCCGGCGCCAGCGAAAGCTGTTGCACCGCGACCGGCGCAGGCAAGAAGCCCTGATCGCTGGCGATCACGTTGAACGGCCGCCCGTCGCTGAGCTGCAGGGTATAACGCCGCGCGTTGGAGGCATTTAGAAGGCGCAAACGCACCCAGCCGCGCGATACGTCGACATACGGGTTTTGCACGCCGTTAACCAACAGCGTATCGCCGACGAAGCCGCCCTGCGACGGCGCGTCGTATTGTGGCGTGCCGAAGTTATCGAAGCGTTTGTCTTGAATGATCAACGGGAAATCGTCGACGCCATAGTGGTTGGGCAGCGGCAGCGCTTTGCTGACGGCATCCTCCACCAGCCACAGCCCGGCCAACCCGTTGTAAACGTGCGGCGCCATACGGTTTGGGGTGTTGGCGTGGTACCAGCAGGTAGCCGCCGCCTGACGGATGGGCAGCACCGGCGACCAGTCAACGTTGGGTGACATCATGCGCGGCGCGCCGCCCATCAGGGTGCCCGGCACCTGCAGACCGCTGATGGTCATCGCCACCGGCTCCTGCAGACGGTTGCTGTAAATCAGTTTGACGTCGTCACCGCTGTAAACCCGCACCGTCGGCCCCAGGTACATGCCGTTGATGCCCCACACCGCCGCTTTGCGGTTATCCATAAACGCCCAGTGGGCGCGCTGCAAGGTCAGGAACAGCGGCTGACCGCGGCGAGACTCCAGCAGCGGAGGAATGGGTAACGGGGTCTGCGTTCCGCTCGCTTCAGCCCTCAGCGGCACGGCGCCCGCGCACAGCGCCAGGCCCGATGCCTGTAAAAACTGACGTCGACTGAGTGACATATCTTCTCCATGAAAAGCAATAACTAAACCGTGTGCAAAACCCAAACGCCCGCCAATCAAGATTAGCAGGCGTTCAGGCGTTAACGGCGCTGAACGCCAATTAAAACCTTATTCTTTGAAGCCGGTAGACTCTTATTTTTTGGCGGCGTTGCGCTGGGCGACTTCAGCGTCCAATTCGGCGATTTTCGCCTCCATCAGCTCGCGGCAATGGGCCGCCAGCTCGCGCACGTTTTCTTTGCCGTATTTGCTGGTATCCACCGGCGCCAACATCTCGACGATCACATGCCCGTTATTCCAGCGATTAAGATTTATATTACCGCTGGTGGTGGATACACAGATCGGTACAATCGGCACGCCGGCGGCGATGGCCGCGTGGAACGCGCCGGTTTTAAACGGCATCAGCCCACGGCCACGGCTGCGGGTTCCTTCCGGGAACATCCAGATAGAAATGTCTTTCTTTTTGAACTGCTCCGCCACCTGGGCGATGGTGCCGTGCGCCTTGGCGCGATTATCACGATCTATCAGCAGATTACCGGTCAGCCAATACAGCGGGCCGAAAAACGGGATCCATACCAGACTTTTTTTACCGACGGTCACGGTGCGCGGCTGCACAATATTAGAAGCCGTCACCATGTCGTAGTTATTTTGGTGGTTGGCGATATAGATGCACTTGCCGTTGTTGGCCGCATCGGCCGGCACGCGGGTTTCAACCTTGATGCCGAACAGCGTCGACAGGCGGCCGAAAAGATGGCCGAAGGTCGCCACATGGCGGGGGTTGCGCGGGCTGAACAAGCAATAAATAGAACCGAAAATACACACCAGAATACAGAAGAGAGTGGCGAGAACGGCACGCAAAATCAATAACATAACAACCTCATTAGCACACTGCCAACGCAGTTTACTTCGCTGCGCAGATTCCTTTACTCATTATTTGCCGGCCGGGCGATAAGCACGCCCATGTCGCCCGCATTTCTCGCTATTTTCCTGCCAGGCGGCAGTACGCACAATAATTTTATGCGCAGAAATGTTAACTATTTGGAAAATAAACGCCAGCAAAAATAAATAAGGCGGCCACAGCATGCTGCGACCGCCCGTTAACGCTAGCGCCAACGCTTACTCTTCGCTGTCGCCACCCGACGCCCGCACCGGCGCATCCACTTCGACGCGATCGATGCGCTGCAGGCCACGCGGCAGCTGGGTCCCCTTGCGGCCGCGCTCCGCGCGGAACTTCTGCAGATCTTCCGGGCGCAGCGTCAGCTTGCGTTTGCCAACGTGCAACGTGACGGACGCCTGCGGCGGCAGCACGAACAGCCAGGCCAGCTTGTCTTCACCGGCTGCGGCCTGCGCCGCCGGAATGGAGACGATCTTGTTGCCCTTGCCCTTCGACAGCTGCGGCAGATCGGCGACCGGGAACATCAGCATGCGCCCGGCGGCGGTGATCGACAGCAGCATATCGTCTGCGCCGTGAATTTCCATCGGCGGCAGCGCTCTGGCGTTGTCCGGCAGCGTGATCATCACCTTGCCGGCGCGGTTGCGCGCCACCAGATCGTTGAAGGTACAGACGAAGCCGTAACCGGCGTCGGACGCCATCAGCAGCTTCTGATCGTCGGCCGCCATCAGCACCTGCTCAATGGTGGCGCCCGGCGGCGGTGTCAGCTTGCCGGTCAACGGCTCGCCCTGCCCGCGTGCCGACGGCAGCGTCATCGGATCGAGCGCATAGCTGCGCCCGGTAGAATCGATGAACACCACCGGCTGGTTGCTCTTGCCGCGTGCCGCACCACGGAAACTGTCGCCGGCCTTGTAGCTCAACCCGGCAGGATCGATATCGTGGCCCTTGGCGCTGCGCACCCAGCCCATTTCCGACAGCACAATGGTCACCGGCTCGGACGGCACGAAGTCATGCTCGCTCATCGCCTTGGCTTCCGCACGCTCGGTCAGCGGTGAACGGCGATCGTCGCCATAGGTTTGCGCATCGGCCTGGATCTCTTTCTTGATCAGCGTATTCAGCTTGCGCTCGGACGCCAGCAGCGCCTGCAGCTGATCGCGCTCTTTCGCCAGCTCATCCTGCTCACCGCGGATCTTGACCTCTTCCAGTTTGGCCAGGTGACGCAGTTTCAGCTCGAGGATCGCTTCCGCCTGGGTATCGGAGATGCCGAAACGCTGCATCAGCACCGGCTTCGGCTCATCCTCGCTGCGGATGATGTGGATCACCTCGTCGATGTTGAGGAACGCTACCAGCAAACCTTCGAGGATATGCAGACGTTTGAGCACTTTCTCGAGGCGGTAGTTCAGGCGGCGGCGCACCGTATCACGACGGTAGGCCAGCCATTCGGTGAGGATCTCCACCAGCCCTTTCACCTGCGGGCGGTTGTCCAGACCGATCATGTTCATGTTGATGCGGTAGCTGCGTTCCAGATCGGTGGTAGCGAACAGGTGATTCATCACCTGCTCCAGATCGATGCGGTTGGAACGCGGCACGATCACCAGACGCGTCGGGTTTTCGTGGTCGGATTCATCGCGCAGATCCTCGACCATCGGCAGCTTCTTGGCGCGCATCTGGCTGGCGATCTGCTCCAGCACCTTGGCGCCGGAAACCTGATGCGGCAAGGCGGTGATCACCGCGCTGCCATCCTCTTTCTTCCACACGGCGCGCATGCGCACCGAGCCGCGGCCACTCTGGTAAATTTTGCGAATCTCATCGCGCGGAGTGATGATCTCGGCTTCGGTCGGGAAGTCCGGCCCCTGCACGAACTCGAGCAGATCATCGAGCGAGGCGCCCGGTTTGTCGAGCAGCGCCACCGCCGCAGCCGCGACTTCGCGCACGTTGTGCGGCGGAATGTCGGTCGCCATGCCGACCGCGATGCCGGTGGTGCCGTTCAGCAGGATGTTTGGCAGACGCGCCGGCAGCATCTTCGGCTCTTGCAGCGTGCCGTCAAAGTTCGGGATCCAGTCGACCGTGCCCTGGCCCAGTTCGGCCAGCAAGACTTCGGCGTATTTGGACAGGCGCGATTCGGTATAGCGCATCGCCGCGAACGACTTGGGATCGTCCGGCGCGCCCCAGTTCCCCTGGCCGTCCACCAGCGGATAGCGATACGAGAACGGCTGCGCCATCAGCACCATGGCTTCATAACACGCGCTGTCGCCGTGCGGGTGGTATTTACCCAGCACGTCGCCCACGGTACGGGCGGATTTCTTGAATTTGGCGCTGTTGTTCAGCCCCAGCTCAGACATGGCGTAGATGATACGGCGTTGTACCGGCTTCAAACCGTCGCCAATGTACGGCAACGCCCGATCCATGATGACGTACATGGAATAGTTCAGATAGGCGTTTTCAGTGAATGTGTGCAGCGGTAAACGCTCTACACCGTCATGAGTCAGATCACTCATTACTCAATTATCCTCAGACCGTGGCTTGGCAATCCCTTGGACGACAAAAGGCATCGCTTGTCGATTCTGCCCGCGATAGTAACCCATCTGCGGGGTAGCTGTCACAGTTGGCGCAAGGATCGCCGGCGACGGCCAATTCCGCGATGCGGTTTATGCAAAATTTCGCTACCTGGCGGCTTCTTTATTGACTGGCAGTCAACACTGTTGTGCGCCGGATCGCATTTTTACTTGCCTGACTAACGATTACACTCGTCACCAGCGAGATGGTTTCCGCCTTTTCGGCGGGAAGCATGCCATATCTTAACTCTGACGGGAGCCGCGAAAGATGAGCAATATCCTGATTATCAACGCTAAAAAACAATTCGGCCATTCCAACGGCGAACTCAACCAAACCCTGAGCGACGTGGCGGAAAGCTTCCTGCGCGATCTGCAGCACGATGTGCAGGTCACCGTGGTCGACGACGGCTATGACATCGAAGCCGAAGTACAGAAATACCTGTGGGCCGACGCGGTCATCTATCAGATGCCGGGCTGGTGGATGGGCGAACCCTGGATCCTGAAAAAATACATCGATGAAGTGTTCACCGCCGGCCACGGTAGCCTGTATGCCAACGACGGCCGCTCTCGTTCTGACGAAAGCAAAAAATATGGCTCCGGCGGCCTGATCCAGGGCAAAAAATACCTGCTGAGCCTGACCTGGAACGCCCCGCTGGAGGCCTTCACCGATCCCGATCAGTTCTTCCACGGCGTCGGCGTCGACGGCGTTTACCTGCACTTCCACAAGGCCAACCAGTTCCTGGGGATGGAAGCGCTGCCGACCTTCATCTGCAACAATGTGATCAAAGAGCCGAATATCGCGGACGACATCACGCGTTATCGCGAGCATCTGGCGAAAATTTTTGCTTAACTGACGCAGAACATTCTCATCAACGAGGTAAGCATGATCACCGTAATCGCAGAAATCAAAGTGAAACCCGGCCACCGCGCCACCGTACTGCAAGCCATTGAAAAACTAGTGCCGCTGGTGCTGGCGGAAGACGGCTGCGGCGAATACACGCCGATGGTCGACAGCAATACCCAGGCGCTGTGGCAGAAGCGGTCGCCGGATTCGGTGTTCATGCTGGAGAAATGGGAAAGCATGGCGCATCTGGAAAAACATCTGGCCATTGAACACATGCTCAAACACCGCGACACCCTCAAAGACAGCGTGCTGGACACCGAGATCTACATCCTGGAAAACGCCCTGTAAGCCCCGCCTTATAACGTCTGCGCGTCGATGTGCGCGCTGACGTAGTCAAGAAAACAGGTGATGCGCGCCGCCAATTGCGTATTGCGGTAATACACTGCATTAATCGGCTGGCGCACGTCCAGCGTCTCCTGCTCCAGCAACGTCACCAACTTGCCCGCTTCCCGATCGCGTCGGGTCATAAAGTCTGCCAGCTGTACGATCCCCTCGCCCCGCAGCGCCAATTGCCGCAGCGTTTCACCGCTGGACGCCGAGATCGTTGGCGTGATGGTGAAATGCGGCGCCTGGCGATAGCGCAACGGCCACTGGTTCAGTGATTCCGGCTGGGTAAAACCGAGCAGACAATGCCGATGCAACGCCTCCACACTCTGCGGCGTGCCGTGCTGCTGCAGATAAGCCGGGCTGGCGAGGATGCGCAGCCGGCTGGCGCCCAGCGCGCGCGCATGAATGGTCGAATCGCGCAACGCACCGATGCGAATAGCGATATCCGTGCGTTTTTCCAGCAGATCGATAACCAGGTTGTCGGTGTTCAGCTCGAGCGAAATTTGCGGATAACGTTCCCTGAACCCCGCTACCAGCGGCACGATGACGTGCTCCATAAAAGGCGCAGCCGCATTTATCCGCAACCGCCCGGCCGGCATCTGCCGACGCACCGCCATTTGTTCTTCGGCATTTTCCACCGAGTTGATGATCGTACGCGCATGGCTCAGGAAGCTTTCCCCCTCTTCGGTCAGCTCCAGGCGACGCGTAGTGCGGCGCATCAGGGTGGTATCGAGTTTGTTCTCCAGGCGGCTGAGCGCGCGGCTGATGCCGGATGTCGTCTGGCCGAGCCGATCAGCAGCGGAGGTGATGGAACCGCTGTCGACCACCGAGGTGAACGCCAGCAATTCTTCGAGCGTGATCTTCATGCATTTCGGCCCAGGTTATCGGGCGCCGCATGAACGCCCTGCGGGAAAGCAGGCCCGGCGTTCACCGGGCCAGGGTCAGGCTCAGACCGCCAATTCGGCCATGTCGCCCTTGTCTTGCAGCCAGTTACGGCGATCTTCCGAACGCTTCTTGGCCAACAGCATGTCCATCACCGCCAGCGTCTGATCGACATCATCTTCCGCTACCGTCAGTTGCACCAGCCGGCGGGTATTCGGATCGAGGGTGGTTTCGCGCAGCTGCAGCGGGTTCATCTCACCCAGCCCTTTAAAGCGCTGGACGTTCGGCTTGCCCTTCTTGCGCTTCAGCTGTTCCAGCACGCCGGCCTTCTCTTCTTCATCCAGCGCGTAGAACACTTCTTTACCGAGATCGATGCGGTACAGCGGCGGCATGGCGACATAAACGTGGCCGCCTTTCACCAGCGAACGGAAGTGGCGTACGAACAGCGCGCACAGCAGCGTGGCGATGTGCAGGCCGTCGGAGTCCGCATCCGCCAGGATGCAGATTTTGCCGTAGCGCAGCTGGCTGAGATCTTCGCTGTCCGGATCGATGCCGATCGCCACGGAAATGTCGTGCACTTCCTGCGAGGCCAGCACTTCGTCCGAGGACACTTCCCAGGTATTCAGGATCTTGCCCTTCAGCGGCATGATCGCCTGATATTCGCGATCGCGCGCCTGCTTGGCCGATCCGCCCGCCGAGTCCCCTTCCACCAGGAACAGTTCGGTCATGGCCAGATCCTGCGAGGTGCAGTCCGCCAGCTTGCCCGGCAGCGCCGGCCCGCTGGTCAGCTTCTTGCGCACCACTTTCTTGGCCGCGCGCAGGCGGCGCTGGGCGCTGGAAATCGCCAGCTCGGCCAGCTGTTCCGCCGCCTGAACGTTCTGGTTCAGCCACAGGCTGAAGGCGTCTTTCACCACGCCGGAAACGAAGGCCGCACACTGACGCGAAGAGAGACGTTCTTTGGTCTGCCCGGCGAACTGCGGATCCTGCATCTTCACCGACAACACGTAGGCGCAGCGATCCCAGATATCCTCCGCCGACAGCTTCACGCCGCGCGGCAGGATGTTGCGGAATTCGCAGAACTCGCGCATCGCGTCCAGCAGCCCCTGACGCAGGCCGTTGACGTGGGTGCCGCCCTGCATGGTCGGGATCAGGTTGACGTAGCTTTCGGTCAGCAGCTCGCCGCCTTCCGGCAGCCACAGCAGCGCCCAGTCCACCGCTTCGGTATCACCGGCGAAATTGCCGACGAACGGCGCTTCCGGCAGGGTGATCAGGCCGTTAACCGCTTCCATCAGGTAGTCGGTCAGGCCGTCCTGGTAGCACCAGCGCTGCTCGGTGTTGTTCACCTTGTCGATGAAATAGATCTCAACGCCGGGGCACAGCACCGCTTTGGCTTTCAGCAGGTGAGTGAGGCGCGATACCGAGAAACGCGGGCTGTCGAAGAACTGTTCGTCCGGCCAGAAGTGCACGCTGGTGCCGGTGTTGCGTTTGCCGCAGGTGCCAGTCACCGTCAGGTCTTGCA
Organism: Serratia bockelmannii; assembly: GCF_051803255.1. Classification (NCBI taxonomy): domain Bacteria; kingdom Pseudomonadati; phylum Pseudomonadota; class Gammaproteobacteria; order Enterobacterales; family Yersiniaceae; genus Serratia; species Serratia bockelmannii. Next base: position 4,489,893 of record NZ_CP196512.1, read on the forward strand.
CTTTGTCACCGTTTTCGAACGCGATGCCGTAGACGTTGCCGTCGCGGCGCACGTTGACTTCCACCCGCTTCGACAGGGCGTTGACCACCGAGATCCCAACGCCGTGCAGGCCGCCGGAGAACTGGTAGTTTTTATTCGAGAATTTACCGCCGGCGTGCAGCCGGCACAGGATCAACTCAACCGCCGGCACGCCCTCTTCCGGGTGGATGTCCACCGGCATGCCGCGGCCGTCGTCGATCACTTCCAGCGACTGATCGGCGTGCAGGATCACGTCGATACGCTTGGCGTGACCGGCCAACGCTTCGTCGACGCTGTTATCGATCACCTCTTGGCCGAGGTGGTTTGGGCGCGTCGTGTCGGTATACATGCCGGGACGACGGCGCACTGGTTCTAGACCGCTGAGTACTTCAATGGCATCAGCGTTATAGCTGGATTGAGTCATCGTTGATTATTTTTTCGTGGTTAAAGGGAGGTGCCGGAACGGTCCGTCAGACCGCGTTTAGCCCTAAAAAATCCACAATCTGGGGGAAGTAGTGCTCGAAACCGACGAAGGCGTGGTTTCCACCCGACTCCACCGTTTGCCGACACGCGGTGTAATACGCCACTGCCTGGCCGTAATCGAGAATTTCATCGCCCGTTTGCTGCAGCAGCCAGATTAAATCCGGCGACTCCAAGGGATCGATCTGCATCACTTTCAGATCGTAAACGTGCCGAGACTCTAACACATATTGCTGGCCGGTGTAGGGGTTCTCGTTGGCGCCGAGATAGTCCACCAGCAGCTCAAACGGCTTGACCGCCGGGTTGACCACCACCGCCGGCAGGGAAAAACACTGCGACAGCCAGGTGGCATAATAGCCGCCCAGCGATGAGCCGACCAGCCCGAGCGTTTGCCCGGCGCGTTCCAGCACCATATTTTCCAGCATCTCGGCGGCCTCCGCCGGAAAGGCCGGCAGCTGCGGCACCAGCATCTCGATGTCGGGATGGTGCTCGGCCAGCCAGGCCTTGAAGGCCACCGCCTTGGCCGACTGCGGCGAACTATTGAAACCGTGCAGGTAGAGCAGCGTCGAAGGCATCAGTATCCATCCGAGTCCATATCGGGGCGGAAATCGTCGTTTTCCAGGCGGAACACCTGCGTCTCGACGCGGCCGTCCGGCAGCAGATCGAGGTAACGCCAGCCGGGGGAGACGTCGTCGATGGTAAAGTTAGTGCAGTGCGGCTTGAATTGCACGCAGGTGGACGGCGTCGCCAACAGGCGCCGGCCCTGCCATTCCAGATCCAGATCCTGATGAATGTGCCCGCACACTACGGTATTCACTTTCGGATAACGCAGCAGGATCGCGCCCAGCATATGCGGGTTGCGCAGGCTGTGCTGATCGAGCCAGGTGCAACCGGACGGCAGCGGATGATGGTGCAGCAGCAACAGCGTATAGCGCTCGGGGTGAGCCTGCAGGCAGCGCTCCATCCACTCGAGCTGATACTCGCTCAATTCGCCGTGCGGCACGCCGAACACCTGGCTGTCCAGCATCAGCACCTGCCAGTCGTCGCCCAGCAACACCTGTTTGGAAGGGGCAATGCCGGCGGCGGCCAACGCGTCGACCATCGCCGGTTGGAAATCGTGGTTACCCGGCAGCCACACGCAGGGGGCCGGCAATTGCGCGATGCCGGCGGCGAAGTGGCGGTACGCCTCTTGCGAATGATCCTGCGCCAAATCTCCCGTGGCGACGATCAAATCAACGTCGCGGCGCTGCGCCTGGATGGCGTCCAGCACCGCGTGATAGCTGCGATAGGTATTGATGCCGAGCAACGTCTCGTGTTCGCCGGCAAAAAGGTGGGTATCTGTTATTTGTAGAATCCTGACCGCGGCCCCACTCGCCACGGGCAGTTTAAACAGGCTTTCCAAATGGTGTCCTTTGTTATTTCAGTCTGTCTAACAAACCGGAACCGCCATCGCTCCATGCGCCAAACAGTAGCGCAGCCAATCAGCAAGAAACTGGTTAATTTGATGCTTTTCGTCGCGTTGATGCAACTTTTTATTAGGATAATCATAACGCGCTTTAAAGCGGTAGATCTGCTGACTGGAACACACTTCCGCAACCATGGCGTCATGGTACAACCGCACCGTCATCGCGGGCAGGCTCCAGTAGCTGACCGCCGGAAAGATCTGCTCGACCTCCACCAGCGACGTGTAACGCGTGGACTCAACGATGGTCAAACGATAGCCGGCGCCGTTCACCTGATAAGTCACCGTTTCGCCCGCTTCGTCGTTGCGCGGCAGCAAGCGGCGCAATTGCGCGAAGTTGGTTTCGCACAATCTCATCATTTCGGGGAAATCAGGGGTATAGCGCTGTTTCATTAGTTGGCCCACTCTTTTCTCAACGATTCATGGTGCAACGCCAGCCATTGCAATGCAATCACTGATGCGGCGTTATCGATCGCGCCCTCCTCTACCCAGCGGTAAGCCTGCTCGCGGCTGACCACGTGGACGCGGATATCTTCATGCTCTTCCGCCAGACCGTGGATGCCCTCAGCGGTGCGGGCGTCCACTTCGCCGACCATGATCGACAAACGTTCGCTGGTACCGCCGGGGCTGGCCAGGTAGCTCAGCACCGGCTTACAGCGCCCGACCACCACGCCGGCCTCTTCCTGCGCTTCGCGGCGGCACACGTCTTCGACGCTTTCGCCGGTTTCGATCATACCCGCCACCATTTCCAGCAGCCAGGGCGAATTACGGGTATCGACCGCGGCGATGCGCAGTTGTTCAATCAGCACCACTTCATCGCGCACCGGATCATAGGGCAGCAGCACCGCCGCATGGCCGCGCTCGAAAATTTCACGCGTGATTTCAGGGCTCATTTCGCCATTGAACAACCGATGGCGAAACCGGTATAAATTGAGTGAAAAAAAACCACGGTACAGCGTCTCGCGTGCAATAATTTCTACATCTTTTTTATCGAAAGTAACGGGCGATGGCTGCGAACGGTTCATGCGCGAATTCTCCTGCTTGAGTATGCCGATAAAATAAACGGTTTTGATGACAGAAACAGCGGGACTCTCCGCCGCGGCTTTATGTTAGGCTGTTTCTCGCCGCCGGATGCGGCACGTTTGTGCGCTCGCAGGTAATAGCGGGAAACAATCCGGATTGTCAGCCATAATATCAGCTGCAGTCGACCGGGGCAGTACGCCAAGGTAAATGGGCGGTCTGAAAGGTAAAAGTTACGTGAGATGGCACATTCAGCCACCTGATGCGTACCGCAGACTCTGCTAGAATCGGCAACTATTTCGTCTATCGTCAGCGCTAACATAGCAATATTGCTGCACAACAAGGAATGCAAATGAAGAAACTGCTCCCCCTTCTTATCGGACTGAGCCTGGGCGGCTTCAGTGCAATGAGCCAGGCAGAGAACCTGCTGCAGGTCTACAAACAGGCCAGGGAAAGTAACCCGGATCTGCGCAAAAGTGCTGCTGACCGCGACGCCGCATTCGAAAAGATCAATGAAGCGCGCAGCCCGCTGTTGCCGCAGCTCGGTTTAACCGCAGGTTACGATTACACCAACGGTTATCGTGACAGCAATGGCGTTAACAGCAACGTGACCAGCGGTTCGCTGGCATTGACGCAAACCCTCTTCGACATGTCGAAATGGCGCCAGCTGACGCTGCAGGAAAAGACCGCCGGCATCTCCGACGTCACCTTCCAGACCGCAGAGCAGTCGCTGATTCTCAACACCGCCACCGCTTACTTCAACGTGCTGAAAGCGATCGACACGCTGTCCTATACCCAGGCGCAGAAAGACGCGGTCTACCGCACGCTGGATCAAACCACCCAACGCTTCAACGTGGGCCTGGTGGCGATCACCGACGTGCAGAACGCCCGTTCGAACTATGACACCGTGCTGGCGGCCGAAGTCTCCGCCCGCAACGATCTGGATAACGCGCTGGAAACGCTGCGCCAGGTGACCGGGGCCTTCTACCCGGAGCTGGCCTCGTTGAATACCGATCGCTTCAGTACCCAGCGCCCGGAAGCGGTGAACAACCTGCTGAAAGAAGCGGAAGCGCGCAACCTGAGCCTGCTGTCCGCCCGTCTGAGCCAGGATCTGGCGCGTGAGCAAATCCGCGCAGCCCAAACTGGCTATATGCCGACGATTGACGTCAGCGCGTCGACCGGCATCAGCAATACCAAATACAACGGCTCCAACACCGGCGGCGCGAATGCCGCACGCTACAGCGACTCCGATGCGGGCCAAAATAAGGTCGGCATCAGCTTCAACCTGCCGCTATACAGCGGCGGCGCGACCAACTCGCAGGTCAAACAAGCGCAGTACGGCTTCGTCGGCGCCAGTGAGCAGTTGGAAAGCTCCCACCGCAGCGTGGTGCAGACCGTGCGTTCGTCGTTCAACAACGTTAACGCCTCGATCAGCAGCATCAACGCCTACAAACAGGCGGTGATCTCCGCGCAGAGCTCCCTGGACGCGATGGAAGCCGGTTATCAGGTCGGTACCCGCACCATCGTCGATGTGCTGGACGCCACCACCACCCTGTATAACGCCAAACGTCAACTGTCCGACGCGCGTTATACCTATCTGATCAACCAGCTGAACATCAAGTCGGCGCTCGGCACGCTGAACCAGAACGATCTGCTGCTGCTGAATGGCGCGTTGGGCAAACCGGTGTCGACCGCGCCTGACGCCGTCGCACCGCAAAACCGCGCGCAGGACGCCTATGCGGACGGTTATCAGGACAATGCGCCGATGCAACAAACCGCGGCGCCGGCACCGGCGGCCACTCGCGCATCCGCGCCGGCCGTTACCACCAGCCAACCGGCTCGCCACAGCGGCAACCCATTCCGTAACTGATGCGCGCACGTTGATAAACACGGGGTCCGGCCTGCGCCGCGCCCCGTTTTTTTTGCCCCGATTTCCCCGCTTCTGCCCACCGCCTCACAGCCGCCGCTACACCAGGTGGTATCATCTTCACTCTCGTTTTCGCAGTCTGGATGAGGTTCGATGGACAACGATTCACGCTGGCAGCGGCTGATTAACGACGGTGAACTGCCGCCGCCGCTGCGCCCGACACAAACCGTTTACGCCTCCTGGCTGCGTTGCCGCAGCCTGATGCAGCCCGATGTCTGGCAAGCTCCGCACCGTGCGCAGGGCGCCACCTTCGAATCGATTTGCCGCCGCAAGAACGATCTGCTGACGCTCGGCCAGGCGGCTCTGGAAGACGCCTGTGAATACATGGAGCCGCGGCGTTGCCTGCTGATGATCCTCGACGAGAGCGGCTGCATGCTGTGGCGCTGCGGCGACGCCCAAACCTGGGAGCATCTGCAGCAACTGGGATTCGCCCCCGGCGCTTACTGGGCCGAGGGACAGATCGGCACCAATGCTCCGGCGCTGGCGGCGGCGGAAGGCCACCCGGTACGGGTGAGCGGTGAAGAGCATGTGCGCCAGGCGCTGCACGGCTGGTCGTTCTGCGCCACGCCGGTCTACGACAACAGCGGCCGCCAACGCGGCTCGATCGCCCTGGGTTGCCTGCTGCCCGATTGCGCCGCCGGCGATCTGTCGCTGACGCTGGCCATCGCCCGCGAAATCGGTAACTCGCTGAACGCCGACGGCCTGCTGGCGGAATCCAACCGCCATCTGAATCAGCTTTACGGCCTGCTGGACGGCGTGGACGACGGCGTCATGGCCTGGGATCACCGCGGCTACCTGCAATACATCAACCAGCGCGCCGCCGGCCTGCTGAAGCTGGACGAACAGCAGAGCCAGGGCAAGCCGCTGACGCAGCTGTTGACGCTGCCCGCGCTGCTCAAGCGCGCCATCGCCGATCGCCAACCGCTGCAACACGTCGAAGTCACCTTCGAAAGTCAGCGACAATTTATCGCCGCATTGCTGACGCTCAAGCCGATTTTCGACGGCGATCGCTGCAGTTTCATCGCCCTGCTGCACCCGCTCGAACGGCTGCGCCAGTATGTCAGCAGCCAGCTGGGGCGCGTCAGCCACAGCTTCGAACAGATGCCCTCCACCTCGCTGGAAATGCGGCGACTGATCCGTTACGGGCAGCAGGCGGCCAAAGGCCAGCATCCGATCCTGTTGCGCGGAGAAGAAGGCGTTGGCAAAGAGCTGCTCAGCCAGGCTATCCACAACGCCGGCGAACGCGCCGCCGGGCCGTATATCGCCCTCAACTGCCAGCTGCTGACGCAGGCGCAGGGGCTACGTGAGCTGCTGGGCAACGACGCCAGCGAAGAAGAGGCGGGCCAGCTCAGTAAATTCGAATTGGCCAACGGCGGCACGCTGTACCTCGAACAGATCGAATACCTGCCGGCGGAGATGCAGTCGGCGCTACTGCAGGTGTTGAAAACCGGCGTGGTGATCCGCCTCAATTCCAGCCGGGTGATCCCGGTCGATGTGCGTGTGATCGCCGGCAGCGCCGCCGATCTGCCGCTGCTGGTGCAGCAAAACCGTTTCCGCCGCCAGCTATTTTACAGCCTGCAGGCGTTCGAAATCCTGATCCCGCCGCTGCGCCAGCGGCTGAGCGATATTCCGCTGCTGGTCAAACACCATTTGCGCACGCTGGAGCAGCATTTTCAGTGTCGCTTCCGGGTCGATGACGAGGTGATGGCCCAGTTGGCGCTTTATCTGTGGCCGGGCAACGATTTGGAACTGAAAGGGGTGGTGGAGCGCGCGGCAATGATTTGCCACGGCCACCACATCCAGTTGGCGGATCTGCCGGCGCACCTGCTCGGCCAGCCGTCGCTGCTGGAAAGCGATCCGCAGCCCGGCGCACCGCTGTTGACGCTGACGGACATGGAACGCCAGGCGATCCTGCGCGCGGCGACCGTCAGCCGTGGCCAGGTGACGGAGATGGCGCAGCTGCTGGGCATCGGCCGCACCACGCTGTGGCGGAAGATCAAACAGCACGGGATCGACATCCGCCAGTTCAAGCTGCGTGCCTAGTGGCTGAGCTGCAATACCCCGCGCGCGGCGTCCAGCATCGCCTTCTGCCCGCTGCGGGTTTTGCTCAGGCAATCCTGCATGCCGACCACCATCGGAATGCCCATCGCCTTCGCCAGAATGGCGCTGTGCGACAGGGCATTGCCGCCGCTCAGGCAGATGCCGAGCACCAGCCGCCTGTCGAGCATCACCACCTCCGAGGGCATCAGCTCGTCCATCACCAAGATTGACGGTTCTGCGAGCGCCATGGCCGGCAGCGGTAGCCCCTGCAGATGGCACAGCGTGCGGCGCAGCATGTCGCGCACGTCCAATTCGCGCGCCCGCATGTAGTCGTCATCCAGCTCACGGTACTCTTCGGCGATCGCCCCCAGCACCTGCCGCCAGGCCTGCTCGGCGCAGCACAGCTGCTGCGCGATGCGGGTGTAAGCCGCCTGCTGCAGATCCGGATCGTCCAGCAGCATGCTGTGGGCGCCGAAGATCGCCGCCTGCGGCTTGCCGATCAGCGTGCCGGTACGCTCCGCCAGCCGGTTCAGATCGCTCAGCGTGTGCTGTAGTGCCTCCCGCAGGCGTTGCTGTTCGCCCAACACCTCGTCCGCACCAATCCGTCGATCGACGGTTGGCGGCCAGAAGCTGTGGGCCTGGAACACGGGTCCGCTGGTGACGCTTTCCGCCACCGGGATACCGTGCAGCGAAGGCTGCTGCCGCTCGGAGACCGTCTCGCCGAAATGTTGTTCCGCCAGCGCTTTGAACGCCGCCAGCGCCTCGTCCGCCTGCGCACCGTCGGCGATCAGACGAACGGTGTCGCCGTGACGAACCTGCAGCAGCGCCAGCTGATTGAGGCTGCGCGGATCGACGCACTGCCCCTGCTTCTCCAGCACCAGCTCGGCCTTGAACGGCGCCAGCGTCTCGACCAGCCGCGCCGCCGGGCGCGCATGCAGCCCGTGCGGGTTCTGCACCGTCCAGGTTACGCTTTTGCCCTGCGCCAGCGGCAAGGCCACGCTTTTCGCCGTCGGTGAAGCCTCACCCAGCTGTGCCTGCTTGGCCTGCAGCGCCCCCTGCGCCTCCGCCACCACCTGTTCCAGCGAAGCACCAGAGTTGGCGGCCACCACCGCCGCCAAGGTGCCTTCAACCAGCGGCGCCGCGCACAGCCGCACTTTGGCGGCCAGGTCCGGGTCCAGCAGATCGAGCGCGGTTTCGGCACTGAGCAGCGCGCTGCCCAGATCCATCAGCACCAGAACGCCGTCGCCGTCGGCGACCGCTTCGATCGCCTCCATCACTTTGACCGCGTCGGTACCGATCGGGTGCTGCTCGTCATCCACGCCCGCCGCCAACGCCAGTTTGCAACCGTCGCTGCGCATCATCTGCCGCGCCAACTGCTCAACGCCACGCGCCAGCAACGCACTGTGCGAAACCACCACGATATTAATCATCTCGCCTCCTGCTAACTGCCGGCGACCTCGGCCAGCGTTTTCATCATCAACATCACCGAAGTGGCGCCGGGATCCTGGTGGCCGATGCTGCGCTCGCCCAGGTAACTGGCCCGCCCTTTGCGCGCCTGCATGGTTATGGTGCTCTCCACCGCCCGCTCGGCGCTGTCGGCGGCGCGCTGCAGCGCCTCCGCCACGCTCAGGTTCTGCTGCGCGGACTGGCCGAGGCTTTCCACCACCGGCCACCAGACGTCGCACATGGTCTTGTCGCCCGGCTCCGCCTTACCGCGCATCACCACGCCTTCCACCCCTTCCTGCATCACCTGATGCAGCTCCACCAGATCCAGGCTTTGCTTGGCGTTCGCCGCTTGCGCCGCGCGGATGAAGAAGGTGCCGAACAGCGGACCGCTGGCGCCGCCCACGCTCGACAGCAGCGTCATACCGGTGTTTTTCAGGATAAAGCCGATATCCTTGTCCGCCACCGACGGCAGCTTTTCTACCACCTTATTGAAACCGCGATTCATGTTCAGACCGTGGTCGGCATCGCCGATCTCGGTGTCCAGTTGGGTGAGAAAATCGCGCTCCCGGTTGAATACTTCGCCGCAACGCATCAGCCAATCGACGACCTGTTGTTTGGTCAACGCCATAATTCCTCCTCAGCAACCCCAACGCAGCGCAGGCGTTTTCACCGGCGCATCCCACAAGGACAACAGCTCGTCGTCCACGTTCAACAACGTGATGGACACGCCCTGCATATCAAGCGAGGTGCAATAAGAACCCACCAGGTTGCGTTCGATAATGATGCCCGCCTCGGCGCAACGCTCCGCCAATCGATGGTAGACGCCATACAGCTCGGACAGCGGCGTGGCACCCAGGTTATTGACCAACGCGATCACCCGATCGCCGCGCGTCAGCGGCTGCTTGGTCTGCATCTCGTCGCGCCACTCGCCCTGCTGACGATCCCAGACGCGGATCGTGCGCTGATAGTGGCCGTGGTCGATCAACGTATGGAACATGTCGTCCACCGCCGCGTTGAGCGTGGTGAACGTGCGGCGCGCAATGCCCGGCTCGCCGTGAATACCGACGCCGAACTCCATCTCGTTCTCCGCCAGGGTGAACGACGGTTTGCCGGCGGCGGGGACGGTACAGGCACCCAGCGCAATGCCGATCGAATGCCCGTGGTTGTTGATGCGATGCCCCAGCGTCACCACGCTGTCCAGATCGTCGCCGCGCGCCGCGGCGGCGCCCAGCAGTTTCTCCATCAGCACGGTATTGGCCACCCCGCGTCGCCCGGCGGTGAACAGGCTGTCTTTAACCGCCACGTCGTCATCCACCAGCACCGTCGCCACCGCGACGCCGCTGTCGTGCAGCAGTTCGGTGGCGGTTTCGAAGTTGAGCACGTCGCCGGTGTAGTTCTTAATCAGCAGCAACACGCCGGCGCCGCCGTCGATCGCCTGACCGCACTCGTACATTTTATCCGGCGTCGGCGAGGTGAAAATCTCGCCCGGACAGGCACCGTCGAGCATCCCTTCGCCGACGAAACCGCAGTGCATCGGCTCATGGCCGCTACCGCCGCCGGACAGGATCGCCACCTTGCCCGCCACCGGCGCGTCGGCGCGAGTCACGAACACCGGATCCGCGTGCACCAGCAGCTCGGGATGGGCCTCCGCCAACCCCTGCAACTGCTCTTCCAACACCGACTCGACCTGATTAATCAGTTTTTTCACGATGATTTCCTCTGTAAGCCCAGGGGCGCGGCGCACCGCGCCCCAACGGTATCAATGACGCTGCAGCCAGGCGGCGCCCAGCCTGTCCGCCGTCAGGATCGCCGCCTGCACGCCCGCAGGGGTGACCTTGAACGGCATGTTGTGAATGGTTTCGCCGGCGGCGCAACTGGCCTCGGCCACCGCCATCATCTTCGCCGTCGCGTCGCCGGTGACGCCCATCTGCGCCAGCGTGATCGGCAGGCCGATGTCATGGCAAAACGCCAACACGGTTTCAATCTGCGCCATCGGGCTGTTCTGCAATACCAGCTGCGCCAAGGTGCCGAACGCCACTTTTTCGCCGTGATACAGGTGGTGGCACTCTTCCAGCACGGTGAAACCGTTGTGAATGGCGTGCGCCGCCGCCAGCCCGCTACTCTCGAAGCCGATGCCGCTCAAATACGTATTGGCCTCAATAATGCGCTCCACCGCTTCCGTTACCACGCCGGCCTCGACCGCCAGCTTGGCCTTCACCCCTTCGGCCAGCAGCGTGTCATAGCACAGCCGCGCCAGACTGAGCGCCGCCAGCGTCGATTTGCCGCCGGCCATGCTGGTGGCCTGAGCGTCGAAGCAGGCCTGCGCCTCGAAATAGGTGGAAAGCGCGTCGCCCATGCCGGCCACCAGCAGGCGCACCGGCGCGTTGGCGATGATGGAACTGTCCATCACCACCATATCTGGGTTGCGCGGGTAGATCAGGTATTCGGCGAATTCGCCCTGTTCGGTGTAGAGAACCGACAGCGCGCTGGTCGGCGCATCGGTGGAAGCAATGGTGGGAATGAGCACCACCGGCAGCTGTTGGTAGTGGGCGACGGCCTTGGCGGTGTCGAGCGTCTTACCACCGCCGACGCCGATCACTCCGCGGCAACCGTGGGCCTGCAGCTCGCGGCCGAGCCGGTCTATCTCTTTGCGGCAGCACTCGCCGTTGAAGCGGGCCGCGTGATGTTTCACGCCGTGCTGCTGCAGGCTGCCCATTAGGGTGTCGCCCGCCAGCTGCATCACGAAGTCGTCGGCGATCACCAGGTAATGATCGGCGAGGGATTTGGCGTATTCGCCGACGACGGCTAGCGCATTGGCGCCCTGAATGTATTTACCTGGTGACTGGATGATTCTCAACATAACCGGATCCTTGTAGGGAGTTGGCGATGGTAACGTTCAGATATCAGGTGATGACGCGCCGACTTCGCCGTCGGCTTGTTGTTGTGCTTCGACTATGAGCGCCTGCCACCCGCCTGGCGAGCTTCGCGATTTTTGTTCCATTATGGAACATCATCATAGCGATAACGTTTCATGATGAAACGCCAACGCGCGTTTTTTCGCCGCGAAAGCGAACTGGCGCACACCCCAACGTATAACTGCGTAAAGAGTGGATTCTACGGGCGTTTCAGCTTTAATTTTGACCATGTTTCCCCTATCCTTAGCGCCACTACTGGGAAAGGGCGAAAACAGCCCGCATGATGGGATTGATAACGATGAAACGGACAAAAAACATCAACCAAGAGACGTTCCGCAAATCCTGGCGCAGCTACCGTGTCGCGCCCGTGGCCTTGGCGATCAGCGCCGTCTTTATGCTGGCCGGCTGTGAGAAGAGCGATGAAACGGTCTCCCTGTATCAAAATGCCGATGACTGTTCGCGCGCCAATCCTTCGATGAGCGAGCAGTGCACCACCTCCTACAACAACGCCCTGCAAGAAGCGGCGAAAACCGCGCCGAAATACGCCACCCGCGAAGACTGCGTCGCCGAGTTCGGCGAAGCGCAGTGCACCCAGGCGCCGGCACAGGCCGGCATGGCGGCGGAATCGCAAAGCAGCGGCAGCTTCTGGATGCCGCTGATGGCGGGCTACATGATGGGCCGCCTGATGGGCGGTTCCGGCTTCGCGCAGCAGCCACTGTTCACTTCCAAGAACGCCGCCAGCCCGGCGAACGGCAAGTTTGTCGACGCCAGCGGCAAGAGCTACGGCCCGGCCACCGCCGGCGGCCGCACCATGACGGTGCCGAAAACCGCCATGGCGCCAAAGCCTGCGGTCACCAACACCGTGACCCGCGGTGGTTTCGGCGAGACCGTGGCCAAGCAGACCAGCATGCAGCGCAGCAGCGCCACTTCCAACTCCGGCTCTCGCAGCATGGGCGGTTGATGCATGAAACGTATTGCTATTACCGAGCGCCCGGACTGGCGTGAAAAAGCGACCGAGTTCGGTTTCCGTTTCCACACCATGTACGGCGAGCCGTACTGGTGTGAAGACGCCTATTACCAGTTCACGCTGGCGCAGATTGAAGAGATCGAAAACGCCACCGCCGAGCTGCACCAGATGTGCCTGCAGGTGGTGGAAAAGGTGGTCGGCAGCGATGAGCTGATGGCCAAGTTCTGCATTCCGAAACACACCTGGGAGTTCGTGCGCAGTTCCTGGCGCACCAACCAGCCGTCGCTGTATTCGCGTCTCGATCTGGCCTACGACGGCGTCAACCCGCCGAAGCTGCTGGAGAACAACGCCGATACGCCAACCTCGCTGTATGAGGCGGCCTTCTTCCAGTGGCTGTGGCTGGAAGACCAGATCAACGCCGGCAAGCTGGATCCGGAATCGGATCAGTACAACAGCCTGCAGGAGAAGCTGATCGAGCGTTTCGCCGAGCTGAAAGCGCATCACGGCTTCGGCCTGTTGCACCTGGCCTGCTGCCAGGACAGCGAAGAAGATCGCGGCACGGTGCAATATCTGCAGGACTGCGCGCAGGAAGCCGGTCTGCCGACCGAGTTCCTGTTCATGGAAGAGATTGGTCTTGGCGAGAAAGGTCAGTTCACCGATCTGCAGGATCAGGTGATCGGCAACCTGTTCAAGCTCTACCCGTGGGAATTCATGCTGCGCGAGATGTTCTCCACCAAGCTGGAAGACGCCGGCGTGCGTTGGCTGGAGCCGGCCTGGAAGAGCATCATCTCCAACAAGGCGCTGCTGCCGCTGCTGTGGGAAATGTTCCCTAACCACCCTAACCTGTTGCCGGCTTATTTCGCGCAAGACGATCATCCGCCGATGGATCATTACGTCACCAAACCGCTGTTCTCACGCGAAGGCGCCAATATTCAGATCGTCGAAAACGGTCAGGAAGTGGCGCGCGTCGATGGGCCGTACGGTGAAGAAGGCATGATCGTGCAGCAGTTCCATCCGCTGCCGAAGTTCGAAGACAGCTACACGCTGATCGGCAGCTGGCTGGTGAACGATCAACCCTGCGGCATCGGCCTGCGCGAAGATCGCGAACTGATCACGCAGGATCTGTCGCGCTTCTATCCGCACACCATCCTCGGCTGATCGCCCCGCTGAAGACAAAACGCCAGTCTCTGACTGGCGTTTTTTATTTACCCCACCTGCACCGACAGCATGCTCAGCGCCCCCATTTCGATACCGTCGATCGGCACGCTGATGGCCTCTTTTCCATCCCAGCCGCCAAGCACGTACAGCAATGGCAAATAGTGTTCCGGCGTCGGATTCGACAACGCCGCGCCCTCATGGCGCATGAAATCCACCAGCGGGTGGTTGTCGCCTCGATAGCGCAGGTTATCCCGGACAAAGTTATTGAACGATTCCGCCCACGGGTAGGCGCTGGTATCGCCCTGCCATTTCACCATGCGCAGGTTGTGTACCACGTTGCCGCTGGCGACGATCATCACACCCTCATCCCGCAGCGCCGCCAGTTTACGACCCAGCTCATAGTGATAGGCTGCCGGCTGCGTGCCGTCGACGCTGAGCTGCACCACCGGGATATCGGCATTGGGATACATCTTGATCAATACGCCCCAGGTGCCGTGATCCAACCCCCACTCACCGAGATCGGCCGTCACCGGCACCGGCGCCAGAATGTGCTGCAGCTGCGTGGCCAGCGCGGGAGAGCCCGGCGCCGGATAACGGGTATCAAACAGCGCCTGCGGGAACCCGCCGAAGTCGTGAATGGTTTTGGGCTTTTCCATCGCAGTGACCGCAGTGCCACGGGTATACCAATGCGCAGAAACCGCCACGATCGCCTTCGGCCGCGGCAATGACTCACCCAACGCACGCCATGCCCGGGTGTAACGGTTGTCTTCCAGCACGTTCATCGGGCTACCGTGGCCAAGAAACAGTGCCGGCATACGAGAGGTGTTCATAGTGGGATCCTCAGTTCAAATTGTGCTATGCCGCTACATTACGCGCTTTGACGCAGCAACACAGCCGGATAACCGTGATGAAGATATTCAATAAATTTGAAATAAAAGCCGGAAAAATAGACTGGCAAACAAAAAGTTAAAAAATGCATATTTTTCAAATAATTAATAATCAACGTGAATACCATGGCATTACTGCCACACAGATCTAATTTGTGAACAATTTATGTACTCTTTGTTAACGCGATCTATACACTCCTCCTTCAGTCGACAGGGTGTTGGCAGCCCGTCGGCGCTACGGGAATCACGTCTCACCAAGGAGGAATTCATGTTCAGACTCACACTGGCAACCCGCCTGGCGCTTTCCATGACCTTGTTCGCCACGGGGGCAGTCGCCGCCGGCGCGGTGGACAACGCGCCGCTGACGCAGCGCGAAGACCCTTACTTCCTTCAGGCGCAAGCCCAGCTGCAACAGCGGCTGAAGCAGACACCAAACACCAACCGCGCCAAAAACGTCATTCTGGTGGTCGGTGACGGCATGGGATTTTCCACCGTGACCGCCGCCCGCATTTTTGAAGGGCAGCAGCGCGGCGTGGATGGCGAGTCCAACGTGCTGGCCTGGGAAGCCTTCCCCTATTTGGCGGCGGCCAAAACCTATTCCGCCGACGCCCAAATTACCGACTCCGCGCCCAGCGCGGTGGCAATGACCACCGGCGTCAAAACCATCAACGATCTGATGGGCCTCAACCATACGGCCACCCTCAACAATTGCGAGGATCAGCAAACCAAGGCCGTCACCACGCTCTGGGAGATGGCCGCAACGCTCGGCATGGCCACCGGCGCCGTGACAACCGCGACCATTACCCACGCCACGCCGGGCGCCACCTATGCCCATATCGCCAACCGCGACTGGGAGTCTGACGCCAAAATGCCGGCGGACGCCCTGGCCGCAGGCTGCCGCGACATCGCGCGCCAGCTGGTGGAAATGAAGTACGGCAACGGGCTGAACGTGGCGATGGGCGGTGGGCGCGCCAACTTCCTGCCCGACAGCGTGAGCGATCCGGAATATCCCGCCAAAACAGGCGCCAGAAAGGATGGCCGCGATCTGACGCAGGCCTGGCTGCAGCGCTACGGCGAGCGTGGGCAATACGTATGGAATCAGGCACAGTTCGATAAAATCGAGCCGGGTAAGGTCGACCACCTGTTGGCCCTGTTCGAGCCATCACACATGAACTTCGAGCACGATCGACGGCAAGACGCGGCGGGAGAACCTTCACTGGCAGAGATGACCGGCAAGGCCATCGATATTCTGGCCAGGAATCCCGAAGGCTATCTGTTGCTGGTAGAAGGCGGCCGCGTCGATCACGGCAGCCATAACGGCAACGCCTACCGCACGCTGAGCGACGCGGTCGCCCTGAACGAGGCGGTGAAAACCATCGTCGGCAAGGTCAACCTGGACGAAACGCTGGTGATCGTGACCGGCGATCACAGCCACACGCTGACCATCGCCGGCTATGCCAAGCGCGGCAATCCTATCCTCGGCATTTCCGTCGGCGTCGACGGCAAACCGCGGCTGGGCAGCGACGGCAAGCCTTATACCACCGTCGGTTTCGCCAACGGCCCCGGCGGCGCGATCCCGCTGGCCGAGCGCCCGGCATTGACCATGGAGCAAACCACCGCGCCCGACTTTATTCAGCCGGCGCTGGTGCCGCTGAAAAGCGAGACGCACGGCGGGGAAGATCTCGGCATCTACGCCATCGGCCCCTGGGCGCATCTGTTCCAGGGTACGGTTGAGGAGAACTACACCTTCCACGTGATGAATTACGCCAGCCGCATCGGCGAACGCCTGTCAGAGCGGTAGCCACAAAAAAAGCCGCGTAACGCGGCTTTTTTATCGTTGAAAGCGGCCGGCTATCAGCTGGCTTTTTTCTCGTGCGCCTGGCGGTAGGCCACCAGATCTTCGATGGTCAGCACTACCATGTCGTGCTGTTTGGCGAAGGTAATCACTTCCGGCGCATGCGCCATGCTGCCATCGTCGTTGGTCAGTTCACACAGCACGCCGGCAGGTTTGAAACCGGCCATGGAGACCAGATCGATGGTCGCTTCGGTGTGGCCGCGACGGCTCAGCACGCCGCCCGGCTGCGCACGCAGCGGGAACACGTGGCCCGGACGGTTCAGGTCGCTCGGCTTGGCGCTGTCTGCCACCGCCGCGCGGATGGTGGTCAGGCGATCGGAAGCGGAAACCCCGGTGGTCACGCCCTGCGCCGCTTCGATGGTCACGGTGAAGGCGGTCTGGAACTGGCTGGAGTTGTTGGTCACCATCATCGGCAGCTCAAGCTGCTGACGGCGTTCTTCGGTGATGCACAGGCACACGATACCGCTGCCGTGGCGAATGGTCAGCGCCATCTGCTCAACGGTCATGGTTTCCGCGGCGAAGATCATGTCACCTTCGTTTTCACGATTTTCATCATCGAGCACCATTACGCCGCGCCCGTTGCGCAGTGCGTCAATCGCGCGTTCAACGCGTTCTGTCGGCGTGCCGAAGTCTGAAAGTAGCGTCTGATTCATGGTAAAAAACCTCATTAAAAATTATGGATTACCAGAACCAGGGCGATCTTGAGGAGTAGCTAGCAATAGCTAAAAAAATAACGCAAGCGGGCGCATGCCCGGCAGATACCGTTACTCTCTCCCATCCGGACTATAACCGTCGGCCCCGGAATTACACCGGATCTGCTGACCTCTAACCGGCCTTTACAGGCTGGCTGAGCGCTCGCGGGCTTTCACCGTAGAAGGTGATTTACCGCCGGTGGGGACTTTCACCCCGCCCTGAGAATAAGCAAGATGACTATAACGCTAATGGATAGACAGGGCAATTGGCAAAAGCACAATTCGGCCACGCGCGGCGAATGCGCTTAATGGTGTTTATCCGGCGGGCAACTCGCATTACACTAAGCGGCAGCTATTAAACTCTGAAAGGGATACGCCATGATTGACCCGAAAAAAATCGAACAAATCGCACGCCAGGTTCATGAGTCCATGCCTAAAGGCGTTCGTGAATTCGGGGAAGACGTTGAGAAAAAAATCCGTCAGGTCCTGCAATCGCAGTTGACCCGCCTGGATTTGGTTAACCGCGAAGAGTTCGACGTGCAGACTCAGGTGCTGTTGCGCACCCGCGAGAAGCTGGCGCTGTTGGAACAGCGCATGGCCGAGCTGGAAAGCAAACTGAGCACGGCGCCGGCAGCCAAGCAGGAAGACGAATAATTTCCGCCAAGGGCGCGCACCTGTATGAACCGCGCGCCCTTGTTCTTTAGATTACCCGGCGTTAGCCGCGCCCGTCTTTAATCGCTTTGATGATGTTGGTGGTCGACAGGCCGTCTTCAAAGTTCAACACTTTGACATCGCCGCCGTTGGCCCACACTTCCGCACTGCCGGCAATCTCTTCCGGTTTGTAATCGCCGCCTTTCACCAGCAGATCCGGCAGAATGTCGGCGATCAAGCGCTGCGGCGTGTCCTCTTCGAACGGCACCACCCAATCCACCGCTTCCAGCGCGCCCAGTACAATCATGCGGTTCTCCAGCGCGTTGACCGGGCGTGTTTCCCCTTTCAGGCGCTTGGTCGACGCATCGCTGTTCACCGCCACGATCAGGCGATCGCCCAGCTTGCGGGCGTTGGCCAGATAAGAGACGTGGCCGGCATGCAAAATGTCGAAGATGCCGTTGGTCATCACCACTTTTTCGCCGCGCTGACGCGCCTGCGCGACGGCATGCTTCAACTGCGCTTCGGTCATCACGCCAAAACCGGTTTCGGCGCGGCCACGCACCGCGTTTTCCAGCTCGATCGGTGACACGGTGGAGGTACCGAGCTTGCCCACCACCACGCCGGCGGCAGCGTTGGCCAGGAAACAGGACTCTTCCAGCGAGTTACCGGCGGCCAGCGAGGCGGCCAGCACACCGATCACGGTGTCGCCGGCGCCGGTCACATCAAACACTTCCTGCGCCTGGGTCGGCAAGTGCAGCGGTTCAACGCCCGGCTGCAACAGCGTCATGCCGTGTTCTGAACGGGTAACCAGCAGCGCCGACAGCTCGAAATCCGCCACCAGCTTCATGCCGCGTTCCACCAATTCCGCTTCATCCTTGCAGTGGCCCACCACCGCTTCGAACTCGGACAGGTTCGGCGTCAGCAGCGTCGCGCCGCGATAGCGCTCGAAATCGGACCCTTTCGGATCGATCAGCACCGGCACCTTGGCGGCGCGCGCCAGTTGGATCATGCCCTGCACCTGGCTGAGCGCGCCCTTGGCGTAATCGGACAGCACCAGCGCTCCGATCTGCGGCAGCGCCTGCTGAATACGCTCCAGCATCGGCTGTGGATCAACGTTGGAGAAGCCTTCTTCGAAGTCGAGACGGATCAGTTGCTGGTTGCGGGACAGCACGCGCAGCTTGGTGATGGTCGGATGGGTCGGCACCGAGACGAAGTCGCAGCGCACGTTGACTTCATTCAGCTTGGCGCTCAGCGCCCGCGCCGCATCGTCGATGCCGGTCAGGCCCACCAGGCGGGAAGTGGCGCCCAGCGAAGCGATGTTCATCGCCACGTTAGCCGCGCCGCCGGGACGCTCTTCGATGGTATCGACCTTGACCACCGGCACCGGGGCTTCCGGTGAAATGCGGCTGGTCGGCCCATACCAATAGCGATCCAACATGACGTCACCGACCACCAGCACACCGGCGCGGCGAAAATCAGGCAGCGTAACTTTCATCCGATAACTCCAAAAAAGAACAAAATTTTAGTGGCGCAGATATTACCACAGACCGCCGGAATACCCGCAAAAAGGTATTAATCCAGCCATTTGGCCCAGCTGGCGCGTACCTGTTCGCGCTCGGCGGCAAACAGCCCGCTGCCGACCTTGCCGGAATGCTCCTGCAGCGCCAGGTGGTGGATCTCGTCGCGCATGGTGACATAGGCCTGGGTCAGCGCGCGCGCTTCCTCTTCCGGCATGATGTCGTAATTGGCCATCAGCTCGAAGATGCGCACGTTGTCCGACCAACGCGTCAGGCGCGGTTCACCCGGCGCATAGCGTAAGACCAGATATTGGGCGATAAATTCGATGTCGGTTATGCCGCCCTCATCGGTTTTGATATCAAACAGATCGCGCTGCTTGCTGCCGAGATGGTTGCGCATCTTTTCGCGCATCTCGCGCACTTCGCGCTTCAGGGTCTGCGCATCGCGCGTTTTGCACAGGATCTCGCGCCGGATTGCGTCAAACTGCTGATGCAGCGCCGGATCGCCATGCACGATGCGCGCGCGCACCAGGGCCTGATGCTCCCAGGTCCAGGCTTCGTTTTGCTGGTAGTCGGCGAACGCTTCGACGGTGCTGACCAGCATCCCCGCCGCACCGGAAGGCCGCAGACGCGCGTCAACCTCATACAGAATGCCGGAGGAGGTGCGGGTGCTGAACAGATGCATCACCCGCTGTGCCAGCCGCAGGTAGAACTGACGGCCGTCGATGCAGCGATCGCCGTCGGTCATCACTTCCGGCGGGCAATCCAACAGGAACACCAGATCGAGGTCGGAACTGTACCCCAGCTCCCAACCGCCCAGCTTGCCGTAGCCGATCACCGCAAAGCCGCGCCCTTCGCGTTCCTGCAGATGGGTCGGCTGGCCGTAACGCGCCACCATGTCGCTCCAGGCCTGTTGCACCACCGCGTCGATGATCGCCTCCGCCAAATAAGTCAGATGGTCGCTCACTTTCATCACCGGCAGCGCGCCGGCGATATCCGCCGCGGCGATGCGCAGCTGCTGCGCCTGTTTGAACTGGCGCAGCGCCTCCAGCTTTTGCTCTTCGTCGTCTTCCGGCACCCGCAGCAGATACTGGCGCAGCTCGCTGCGGTAGGCGTCCAGCGCCACCGGCTGATACAGCGTGGCCGGATCCAGCAGTTCGTCCAGCAACAGCGGGTAACGCGACAGCTGGTTGGCGACCATCGGCGACGCGGCGCACAGGCGGATCAGATGGCTGAGCGCCGCGTGGTACTCCACCAACAATTCGAGGTAGGTGGTGCGGGTGACGATGCTGAGCAGCAGCTGCGCCAGCCGCACCAGCGCGGTCGGCGCGTCCTGGCGCGGGCACACCTCCGCCAGCAGGCGCGGCATCAGTTGATCGAGCACGTCGCGGCCGCGCGGGCCGATGGTGCGCTTGTCGACGTCGTGACGAAAATCGGCGATGGTACGCAGCATCTGTCGGCGCCCCTCTTCATCGAGGTGCGGCGTCAGCGGCGCCAGCTCGTTCTCCTCCAGCGCGTCCTGCCACAGGCTGTGGTAGTGCTGGTAATCGGGATCTTCGCCGACATCCGGGCTATCGTCGCCGATCAGGTCGTCGAACACCGCGCGCACCGCCTGCATGTGCGCGTCCAGCGCCGCCATCAGCGCCGGCCAATCCGCCAATCCCATGCCGTAGGCCAACCGCGCCTGATCGAGTGCCTCCTGCGGCAGCGTCTGGGTTTGCTGATCGCCGATCGCCTGCAGCAAGTTCTCCAACCGCCGCAGGAACAGGTAGGCGGCGCTCAGCGCCCGTACCTGCTCGGCCTCCAGCAGCCCCAGCTCACCCACCGCCTGCAGCGTCGGCAGCAGCGAACGCCCCTGCAGCGCCGGCTCGCGGCCGCCGCGGATCAGCTGGAATACCTGGGTAATGAATTCGATTTCGCGAATGCCGCCGGCGCCCAGCTTGATGTTGTCCTTCAGGCCGCGACGCCGTACTTCACGGGCGATCATGCCCTTCATGTTGCGCAGCGACTGGATGACGCTGAAATCGATGTAGCGGCGGAACACGAACGGCCGCAGGGTTTTGCGCAGCTCCTGGCTGTAGGCGTCTTCCGCCCCGCCCATCAGGCGCGCCTTCACCATCGCATAGCGCTCCCAGTCGCGCCCCTGCTCCTGATAATAATCTTCCAGCGCCGCGAAGCTCATCACCAACGGGCCGCTGTCGCCGAACGGCCGCAGCCGCATGTCGACGCGATAGACGAAGCCGTCGATGGTCTGTTGATCCAGCGCCTTGATCAGCCGCTGGCCGAGACGGGTGAAGAACTGGGCATTGTCCAGCTCGCGCCGCCCGCCCTGGGTTTGACCATTTTCCGGGTAAGCGAAGATCAGATCGATGTCCGACGAGAAGTTCAGTTCGCCGCCGCCCAGCTTGCCCATGCCGAGGATCAGCAGCGGCTGCGGTTCGCCGGCGGCATTGCACGGCGTGCCCCACTCGCGGCAGCAGGTTTGGTACAGCCAGTCGCGGGCGCTGACGATCAGCGTCTCCGCCAGCCCGCTCAGCTGCAGCAGCGTTTCTTCGGTCGAACACAGCCCCTGCGCCTGCGCCCAGGCGATACGCACCAGCGTCTCGCGGCGAAACAGGCGCAGCGTGCGCATCAACTGCGCTTCGTCACGCACCTCTTCCAGCTCGTCCTGCAGCCAGGCGGCATAGTGTTGCCACTCGCCGGGCGCCGGCGGCTGCTCGCGCAGCGTCGCGAGCCAGGCCGGCTGGGCGAGCAGCGCGTCGCTGACGAAGTCGCTCGACGCCAGCACCCACTGCTCCTGCTCGCTAAAGGCGCTGTCCGCGCCGTGAACTTCCTGAAAACGCTGCACAACCTGCTGTGCCTGAGCCTGTAACGCGGCTGAAAGTGGCGACATAGTGTATGACCCGCTCTGCGGCCCACGGCTGGCGGGCCGACTGGATTAACGAAGCGCGCCGTTTAACCAGAATGGCGCATGCGATAAGGCCTGTTTGCGGCTGGCTTCATACCAGCCCTGGCGGCGCTCGCTCAGCGCCGCCTGCAACTCGCGCCAGGCGTCGATATAAGGCCCGGTCTGCTCGTCGGGGTAAGCGCCCGACAGCAGGATCAGCGCCGAAATCTGACGCGTCAGGCGCGGCAATTGTTCCTGATATTCATCTTCGTTCAGCGTACGGCTGAAGGCTTCTTTCAGCTCCGCGCCGCTGCGCCCCAGCATGATGTCGCTAAAGCGTTTGAAAGAACCGTCCAGCTTGGTCTGCCCTTTGGCATCGATAAACGGCCTCCAGGCGCCGCTCACCAGCCATGATGTGAGCGCCAACTTACATTGCAGGTAAGCTGTGCTGTAGCACAGGGTCTCTGGTTGCGCGGCTTTATCCGCCAACAATGGTTCGAGTTCGGTCAGACGGGCGCGCAGATCGGCGCTGGCCTTGCGCGGCACCAGGCCGCCGAAGATCACCAGCGCCTGGCGGATCGTGCCGACCGCTTCGATGACCGCCCCGCGCGCCTGCGCGTCGCCGCGCAGCCACAGCTCTTCATGGTACTGCCAGTGGTTCAGCGCCAGTTCGAAGGCGGCGATCATCCCCTGCTCCACGGTCGCCTTCGCCGCCGGCTTCAGCACCTGCAGCGAGCGCACCTCGCGCGGCGGATTGCCCTGCGCCAGGTGGTAACCACGCGCCGCCTTGCTCAGGCTGCCCTGACGCAGCCCATCGTGCGCCGCCAGCTCACCGGCCAATGCCAGCAGATCGGCGGTGTTGCCTTTCAGCAACTCCAGTTCTATCTCGCTCAGGGCTTCGCTGAGATCACCGGCGCGCACCTCACCCTGATCCAGGCCAATCTCTATCTCACTTTGGCCGTAAGTAACCACCCACTTCTCACGCACAAAATCGGTACGGAACAGCGGTTGCAACGCCTGCTGCAGCGCCGCGATATCGCAATCCTGCGGCCAGATGTCGGCAGGAAACTGCGCCAGCGCCAGCTGCGGTTCGGCGATGGCGACATTGTATTCCGGGCGCTGGTGCAGGCCGGCCACCACTTTACCTGCGGTTTTGATGGTCATCTCATAGCGATCGTCGAAACCGCGAATGCGCAGCCCCATGTCGTGACGGCGCAGGAAATTGTCGGCCGTTTCGAAGTAAATGTTGGTCAGTTTTTGCGGCGCGGAATGCTGATGCGGCCAGGCGGCGAGCCAGTGTGGCAGTGCGGCCACCGCTTGCGGCGCGGCGATGAATTTCAGTTCAATTTCAACGGTCATAATTCTTTAACACCAATAAGTTACGCATTCACGTCGGTTTCAGCTCGGCGCGCTCGGCCCGCCGTATGCTGCCCACTGACGCACAGTTGCCGTTATCTTACCGCGATTCCCGGCGCCTTAACCCTGCTAACTGTAGAAAAAACCTGTTACGTTATAAAACGCTGCGCAACTCACAGAATCAGCCACAGTAAGATAGTTCTCATTCCGGTTTTGGCGTTGCGTCGTCAGACTGAACCCTCTACTATCGTTCCATAAATTCACCCAGAAACGATGAACTAATGCAGAAATTACGCCTGATTTTCCTTGCCGCGCTGAGCTTCAGCATCACTTGGGCCGCACATGCCGAAGATAAACGCTATATCTCCGATGAGTTAAGCACTTATGTCCATAGCGGCCCAGGTAATCAGTACCGTATTGTCGGCACTCTGAACGCCGGTGAAGAAGTGACCCTGCTGAGCGTCAACGACAGCACCAATTACGGCCAGATCCGCGATCCCAAAGGCCGCACCACCTGGATCCCGCTCGATCAGCTCAGCCAGACGCCAAGCCTGCGCACCCGCGTGCCCGAGCTGGAACAGCAGGTGAAAACCCTGACCGACAAACTGGCCAACATCGATAACACCTGGAACCAGCGCACCTCGGAAATGCAGGAAAAAGTCGCGGGCAGCGACAGCACCATCAGCAGCCTGCAGAAGGAAAACCAGGATCTGAAAAACCAGCTGGTGGTGGCGCAGAAGAAGGTCAACGCCGTTAACCTGCAGCTCGACGATAAACAGCGCACCATTATTCTGCAGTGGTTCATGTACGGCGGCGGCGTTGCCGGCGTCGGTTTGCTGTTGGGTCTGCTGTTGCCGCACCTGATCCCGCGCCGCAAGAACAACAATCGCTGGATGAACTGATCTCAGTATCGTTCAGTTTGAGTATGGGCGCCTGCGGGCGCCCTTTTCATTGGTGCCGACATCCCGCGGTCAATTCATGTAATCTGATAGACAGAGCCTTACACGATATTCAGGAGTCAACAGTGCAGATTTATCTGGTCGGCGGCGCCGTTCGCGACAGCCTGCTCAATATTCCGGTGGTCGATCATGATTGGGTGGTAGTGGGCGCCACGCCGGCAGAGCTGCTGGCATTGGGTTACCAACAGGTCGGCAAAGATTTCCCGGTGTTCCTCAACCCCGATTCTCATGAGGAATACGCGCTGGCGCGCACCGAGCGCAAATCCGGCCAAGGGTACACCGGTTTTACCTGCTATGCCGCGCCGGACGTCACGCTGGAGGAAGATCTGCTGCGGCGCGATCTGACCATCAACGCCATCGCCCGTTCCGCCGAAGGGGAGCTGATTGACCCTTACGGCGGCGTGGCCGATCTGCAGGCGCGCGTGCTGCGCCACGTTTCCGACGCGTTCGGCGAAGATCCGCTGCGAGTACTGCGCGTGGCGCGTTTCAATGCCCGCTTCGCCCACCTGGGTTTTCGCATCGCCGACGAAACGCTCGCCCTGATGCGCCAAATGGCGCACGGCGGTGAACTGGCTGCGCTGACCGCCGAACGCGTCTGGAAGGAAACCGAAAAGGCGCTGCAAAGCCAGAGCCCGCAGGTCTATTTTCAGGTGCTGCGCGATTGCGATGCGCTGGCGGTGCTGTTCCCGGAAATCGACGCGCTGTTCGGCGTGCCGGCCCCCGCCAAGTGGCACCCGGAGATCGACACCGGCGTGCACACGCTGATGGCGCTGGCGATCGCCGCCCGCCTCACGCCGGAGGTGGACGTGCGCTTCGCCACCCTGTGCCATGACCTCGGCAAAGGGTTGACGCCAAAAGAGTTCTGGCCGCATCACCACGGCCACGGCCCGGCGGGCGTACGGCTGGTCGAGGCGCTGTGCCAGCGGCTGCGGGTGCCTAACCCGGTGCGCGATCTGAGCAAGCTGGTGGCCGAGTACCATGATCTGATCCACACCGTGAACAAGCTGCGGCCGGAGACCCTATTGAAGCTGTTCGACGCCATCGACGTCTGGCGCAAGCCCCAGAGGCTGGAGCAGATGATCCTGACCAGCGAAGCGGACGCGCGCGGACGCACAGGCTTTGAGAAGAATCCCTATCCGCAGGGCGACTATCTGCGCCAGGCGTATCAGGTGGCGAACGCGGTATCGATTAAAGAGGTGGTAGCCAGCGGGCTGCAGGGCACCGCGATCCGCGACGAGCTCAAACGCCGCCGCCAGCAGGCGCTGGCCGAGTGGAAGCTCACCCAAACTATCCTCAACGATCAGGCATAAAAAAACCCCGCAGAGCGGGGTTTTTTCTTGGTATCGGGTTTACAGGAACACCATGTAAACCACGGCCGCCACGATAAAGCGGTAGATGGCGAACGGCACGAACGAGATGCGTTTGATCAGCGACAGGAAGGTCTTGATCGCAATCAGCGCCACCACGAAGGCAGTAACGAAACCGACGGCGAACATCGGCAGATCGCCCCAGGTCAGGAAGTGCAGGCTCTTGTACAGATCCAGGCCGCTGGCGCCAATCATCATCGGCACCGCCAAAATGAAGGAGAACTCGGACGCCGCATAGCGGTTCACGCCCACCAGCATACCGCCGGCGATAGTAGAACCCGAACGGGAGAAGCCCGGCCACAGCGCCAGGCACTGGAAGCAGCCGATCATGAACGCCTGGCGGTAG
Organism: Serratia bockelmannii; assembly: GCF_051803255.1. Lineage (NCBI taxonomy): Bacteria > Pseudomonadati > Pseudomonadota > Gammaproteobacteria > Enterobacterales > Yersiniaceae > Serratia > Serratia bockelmannii. Next base: position 4,515,843 of record NZ_CP196512.1, read on the forward strand.
GTGATGTCATCCAGCCCTTCCGCGCTCGGTTTCTTCGGCTTCAGCCATTCCGCCGCCAGCAGCAGCAGACCGCCGACCACCAACGCATACATCACGTTTTTCGGCGCGAACAGCGACTTGATGAAATCATGGAAGGCCAGGCCCAGCACCACCGCCGGGATCATCGCCAGCAGGATGTGCCCCAGCTTCAGCTGACCGCTGGTTTTACCCTCGTGCTCCACCGGCTTGCCGCCGAAATGGATGCCGATCAGGCCGAACAACCTGCGCCAGAACATCACGACGACGGCCAGGATCGACCCCAGCTGGATGATGACTTCAAAGGTTTTGGCTTTGTCGCCGGTAAAGCCCAGCCACTCGCCAACGATAATCATATGCCCGGTGGAAGACACCGGCAGAAATTCGGTTAACCCCTCGACAACCCCAAGAACAAACGCAATAAACAGTGAATGCATGTCAGCCATGTGCTTCGCTCACCCTATAAAATAACGGCTATCACATAAAAAAGCGGCAATGCTTAAAGACAATGCCGCTAAAACAATTCTCAGGATTAAGACCAGCTTAACGGTCTTTCGTTGCAAGCAGATGACATAAAATCATGCGGGACGAGTGCCGCGCTCAATGATCACGCCGACCCGATTGGCATGTGCTACAGCGCCCGGTTTGCTGACCTTAATACGGACCCACGGGGAATTGAAGCGTTGAAGCAAAATTTCAGATATTTCCTCCGCCACGCGTTCCACCAGGGCGAAGCGGTTCGACTCCACGTGTTGGATCACGGCATCGCTGACGTCGGCATAGCTCAGACAGTCAGTTACGTCGTCGCTGGCGGCGGCCGGCCGGTTATCCCAGCCCATTTCGATATCGAACACCAGCTTCTGACGAATGCCCTGTTCCCACTCATAAACGCCAATGGTGGTAATTACGGTAAGCTCTTCAATAAATACGATATCCATCACGTCATTCTCTGTTTTTGGCCTTGCCGGATACCACTTCCAGCGGAATGTGCGTATTATCCATAGATGTTGCGAGTAAAACGACCATTATTAAACGGAACCGCGTTATGAGTGCTACCGCGCTTGGCATGATTATCTTCGCGTATCTGTGCGGCTCGATTTCGAGCGCGATCCTGGTTTGCCGGATCGCCAGGCTGCCGGACCCGCGTGAGCATGGCTCAGGAAATCCCGGGGCGACCAACGTCCTGCGCATCGGCGGCCGGCTGGCGGCAGCGGCGGTGCTGGTGTTCGATATTCTGAAAGGGATGTTGCCGGTCTGGCTGGCCTACAAACTCGATGTACCGCCGCTGTACCTCGGCCTGACGGCGATCGCCGCCTGTCTGGGGCACATCTATCCGGTGTTCTTCCACTTCCGCGGCGGTAAAGGCGTGGCGACGGCGTTTGGCGCCATCGCGCCTATCGGCTGGGATCTGACCGGCCTGATGACCGGCACCTGGCTGTTGACGGTGCTGCTCAGCGGCTACTCTTCGCTCGGCGCCATCGTCAGCGCGCTGATCGCCCCGTTCTACGTCTGGTGGTTCAAACCGCAGTTCACCTTCCCGGTAGCGATGCTCTCCTGCCTGATCCTGATGCGGCATCACGACAATATCCAGCGCCTGTGGCGCGGCCAGGAAGGCAAGATTTGGGGCAAGTTCCGCAAGAAGAAAAACGACGCGGATGAGGATAACGGCGACCAGCCGGAAGACGAATAACAGAAGGGCCGGATTATCCGGCCCTTTGCTTTATACCGCAGGCAGTTCCGCCAGCGGCCAGCGCGGCCGCACCGAAACGCTCAGCTCCGGGTTGGCGCCGCTCTTCAGCCGCACCATGCCGGCATAGGCGATCATCGCGCCGTTGTCGGTGCAAAATTCCGGGCGGGCATAGAACACTTCCCCGCCGCGTTTCTGCATCATCTCCGCCAGCTTGGCACGCAATGTGCGGTTGGCGCTCACGCCGCCGGCCATCACCAGGCGTTTGAAGCCGGTTTGCTCGAGGGCACGTTTGCATTTGATCGCCAGCGTATCCACCACCGCATCCTCGAAGGCGCGGGCGATGTCGGCACGCGTCTGATCGTCGTTGCCGTTGGAGCGAATGGTGTTGGCGGCGAAGGTTTTCAGCCCGGAGAAGCTGAAGTCCAGCCCCGGACGATCGGTCATCGGCCGCGGGAAGGTGAAACGCCCCGCCGTGCCCTGCTGCGCCATCTTCGACAGCATCGGCCCGCCGGGATAATCCAGGCCGAGCAGCTTGGCGGTTTTGTCGAACGCTTCGCCGGCGGCATCGTCGATCGACTCGCCCAGCAGTGCATACTCACCGATGCCGGTGACGCTGATCAGCTGAGTGTGGCCACCGGAGACCAGCAGCGCGACGAACGGGAACGCCGGCGGGTTATCTTCCAGCATCGGCGCCAGCAAGTGGCCTTCCATGTGGTGTACCGGCACCGCCGGCACGTTCCAGGCGAACGCCAGCGCACGCCCGACGGTAGCGCCGACCAGCAGCGCGCCTACCAGGCCCGGCCCGGCGGTATAAGCCACGCCGTCGATATCGGCCGGAGTCAGGTTGGCCTCTTTCAGAGCCGCCTGAATCAGCGGCACGGTTTTGCGCACGTGATCGCGGGAGGCCAGTTCCGGCACCACGCCGCCGTAGTCGGCGTGCAGCTTCACCTGGCTGTATAATTGGTTGGCCAACAAACCGGTTTGATCGTCATACACTGCAATTCCGGTTTCATCGCAGGACGTTTCTATACCCAGTACTCGCATTACATTTCCCATCATTCACGTGCGGCCGCCAGTCTACCACATTCCGCCACATTTACCGCCGGTGCCGCGCATCTTGTCACCGGCCCGCACCTATGTCGATGATTCATCCAGAAAATGCCCAGGCGATTAAACACGAGCATTTTTTTCTGATTAGTCTATAATCAGCGCCCGGTGCAAAATTGCGCACGTTGCGGCAGAGCGACGCGGGTTTCAATTTGCTGTGATGCTTTACAAAGCAGCATCCATTGGAGTAAAATTCCGCACCATTTTGAAAAGGCTGGCGCTTGGCCAGCAGCAAACCGAATTTTATTGAGGTGAGAGGCACATGCCGGTAATTAAAGTACGTGAAAACGAGCCATTTGACGTTGCTCTGCGTCGTTTCAAACGCTCTTGCGAAAAAGCGGGTGTTTTAGCTGAAGTTCGTCGTCGTGAGTTTTATGAAAAACCAACTACCGAACGTAAACGCGCTAAAGCTTCTGCTGTGAAACGTCACGCGAAGAAACTGGCTCGCGAAAACGCACGCCGCACTCGTCTGTATTAATTCTTCGGGGGCAACCCCACCGCGTGAATTTCTGATTTTCAAAATCGCGCAGACCGAGTAGTTGCATACGAAGGCCGTGCTTTCCGAAAGGAATGCGCGGCTTGTTCTCGTTTATAGGCTAATGAAGTAAGGGCTTATGGCTGGACGAATTCCGCGCGTATTTATCAATGACTTGCTGGCTCGCACCGACATCGTCGATTTGATCGACGCCCGCGTGAAGCTCAAGAAGCAAGGCAAGAACTACCACGCGTGCTGTCCGTTCCACCACGAAAAGACGCCTTCCTTTACCGTTAATGGCGAAAAGCAGTTTTATCACTGTTTTGGGTGTGGTGCGCACGGCAACGCCGTCGACTTTTTGATGAATTACGACCGACTCGAGTTTGTCGAAACCATCGAAGAGCTGGCGACCATGCACGGGCTGGAAGTGCCTTACGAAGCGGGCACCGGGCCGACCCAGATCGAACGCCATCAGCGCCAGAGCCTGTACCAACTGATGGAGCAGCTCAGCGCGTTCTATCAACAGTCACTGCAGCAGTCCTCCGGGGCACCGGCGCGCAGCTATTTGCAGCAGCGCGGATTAAGTGACGACGTTATTCGCCATTTCGCCATCGGCTTCGCGCCGGCGGGATGGGACAACGCCCTGAAGCGTTTCGGCCGCGATGCCGACTCGCGCCGCGCATTGAACGATGCCGGCATGCTGGTGACTAACGATCAGGGGCGTTCGTACGACCGCTTCCGCGAACGGGTGATGTTCCCCATCCGCGACAAGCGCGGGCGCGTGATCGCCTTCGGCGGCCGCGTGCTGGGCGACGGTATGCCGAAGTACCTGAACTCGCCGGAAACCGAAGTTTTCCATAAGGGCCGCCAGCTGTACGGCCTGTATGAAGCACAGCAGAACCACCCTACCCTCCAGCGGCTGCTGGTGGTGGAAGGGTATATGGACGTGGTGGCGTTGGCGCAATTCGGCATCGATTATGCCGTCGCCTCGCTCGGGACCTCGACGACGGCTGAACACATTCAGCTGCTGTTCCGCGCTACCGACAACGTCGTTTGCTGCTACGACGGCGACCGCGCCGGCCGCGAAGCGGCCTGGCGGGCGCTGGAAACCGCGCTGCCGTACCTGAACGACGGGCGCCAGCTGCGGTTCATGTTTTTGCCCGACGGTGAAGACCCGGACACCCTGGTGCGCAAAGAAGGCAAAGAAGCCTTCGAACAGCGAATGGAGCAGGCGCAGCCGCTGTCCACTTTCCTGTTCGAAAGCCTGCTGCCGCAGGTGGATTTGAGCAGCCCGGACGGGCGCGCCAAGCTGAGCACGCTGGCGCTGCCGCTGATTACTCAGGTGCCGGGCGAAACGTTGCGCTTGTACCTGCGTCAGGAGCTCGGCAACAAGCTGGGGCTGCTGGACGACAGCCAGCTCGACAAGCTGATGCCCAAGCAGGCGGAAAATGCGAATCCTTATCAGGCGCCCCAGCTAAAACGCACAACCATGCGTATACTGATAGGGTTACTGGTGCAAAATCCGCAGTTGGCTACACTTATCCCTTCGCTGGAAGGGTTGGAGCAGACCAAACAGGCGGGATTGCCGCTGTTCGTCGAACTGGTGCAGACCTGTTTGGCGCAGCCGGGCCTGACAACCGGGCAATTGCTGGAGCTGTATCGCGACAACAAATTCAGCCAGCAGCTTGAAACCTTGGCGACATGGAACCATATGATCGTTGAGGACATGGTCGAACAGACCTTTTTGGATACGTTGGCCAGCCTGTACGACTCGGTGCTCGAGCAACGGCTGGAAACGCTGATCGCCCAGGCCAGAACGCGCGGCCTGAGCCCGGAGGAACGTGAGGAAGTCCGTTCTCTCAACCAGGTTTTAGCGAAGAAAAACTGAATACCAAACGGCTTAAGTGCCGATAATTGCGAGGGCAGAGCCCTGCACAGTGCCGCCATAGTGGGCCGCGGCGATAACGAAAACGCCCCAAATGCTATTGTTGGCGGTTTCGCCGACCGACACCAACCTAAATACTCTGAAGTGTGGATACCGTCTTATGGAGCAAAACCCGCAGTCACAGCTGAAGCTACTTGTCACCCGTGGTAAGGAGCAAGGCTATCTGACCTATGCTGAGGTCAATGACCATCTGCCGGAAGATATCGTCGACTCCGATCAGATCGAAGACATCATCCAGATGATTAACGACATGGGCATCCAGGTGATGGAAGAAGCACCGGACGCCGATGACCTGCTGCTCGCCGAAAACTCGAACAGCACGGACGAAGATGCGGAAGAAGCCGCCGCACAGGTTCTGTCCAGCGTGGAATCCGAAATCGGCCGCACCACCGACCCGGTGCGCATGTACATGCGCGAAATGGGTACCGTCGAACTGCTGACGCGCGAAGGCGAAATCGACATCGCCAAGCGCATCGAAGACGGCATCAACCAGGTGCAGTGCTCGGTTGCCGAATACCCGGAAGCCATCACTTACCTGCTTGAGCAGTACGATCGCGTCGAAGCGGGCGAAGCGCGCCTGTCCGATCTGATCACCGGCTTCGTCGATCCTAACGCGGAAGAGGACATCGCCCCTACCGCGACCCACATCGGTTCTGAACTGTCGAGCGAAGAGCAAGACGACGACGAAGAAGATGAGGACGCCGAAGACGACGACACCGAAGACGACAACAGCATCGATCCTGAGCTGGCGCGTCAGAAGTTCGCCGAGCTGCGCGATCAGTATGAAGCGACGCGTCTGGTGATCAAAAAGAACGGCCGCAGCCACGCCAGCGCAGCGGACGAGATCCTGAAGCTGTCTGAAGTGTTCAAGCAGTTCCGCCTGGTGCCGAAACAGTTCGACTTCCTGGTCAACAGCATGCGCACTATGATGGACCGCGTTCGCACCCAGGAACGCATCATCATGAAGCTGTGCGTTGAACAGTGCAAAATGCCGAAGAAAAACTTCGTCACCCTGTTCGCCGGCAACGAAACCAGCGATTCCTGGTTCGAAGCCGCAGTGGCGATGGCCAAGCCATGGTCGGAAAAGCTGAAAGACGTTGCCGAAGACGTGCAGCGCAGCCTGCAGAAACTGCGTCAGATCGAAGAAGAAACCGGTCTGACCATCGAGCAGGTCAAAGACATCAACCGTCGCATGTCGATCGGTGAAGCGAAAGCCCGCCGCGCGAAGAAAGAGATGGTTGAGGCCAACCTGCGTCTGGTTATTTCCATCGCCAAGAAATACACCAACCGCGGCCTGCAGTTCCTGGATCTGATCCAGGAAGGCAACATCGGCCTGATGAAAGCGGTAGACAAGTTCGAATATCGCCGCGGCTACAAGTTCTCGACGTACGCCACCTGGTGGATCCGTCAGGCTATCACCCGCTCCATCGCCGATCAGGCGCGCACCATCCGTATTCCGGTGCATATGATTGAGACCATCAACAAGCTCAACCGTATTTCGCGCCAGATGCTGCAAGAGATGGGCCGCGAGCCGACGCCGGAAGAGCTGGCCGAGCGCATGCTGATGCCGGAAGACAAGATCCGCAAGGTGCTGAAGATCGCCAAAGAGCCAATCTCGATGGAAACGCCGATCGGCGACGACGAAGATTCGCATCTGGGCGACTTCATCGAGGATACCACCCTCGAGCTGCCGCTGGACTCCGCGACCTCAGAGAGCCTGCGTTCCGCCACTCACGACGTGCTGGCCGGCCTGACCGCGCGCGAAGCGAAAGTGCTGCGCATGCGTTTCGGTATCGACATGAACACCGACCACACGCTGGAAGAGGTAGGCAAGCAGTTTGACGTTACCCGTGAGCGTATTCGTCAGATCGAAGCCAAGGCGCTGCGCAAGCTGCGTCACCCGAGCCGCTCCGAAGTGCTGCGCAGCTTCCTGGACGATTAAGTCCGGCTGCCGCACCAAAAGCAAAAACCCCGGCTTGCCGGGGTTTTTTTATGCCCTGAATATGCCCCGCCGCATCATTGCAACGCCAGGAACAGCTCGCGATAGCTGGCGGTAAGCTGCTCCAGCGTGGCGCGGTTCAATCCGCTGGGGTTGGGCAATACCCACACCTCGGTTTCCCCCAGCATCATCGCCTGCTTGCCCCAGGGCGCGTTTTTCACCCCGAAGGCGGTGGTGAACGCCTGCTTGCCCAAAATCGCCAGCGCGCGCGGCTGGTAGCGCAGGATTTTCTCTTGCAGCGCCTCGCCGCCGCTGCGCAGCTCGTCGCGCGACAGCTCGCTGGCCGCTACCGTCGGGCGCGCCACCAGCGCGGTAATGCCGCAGCCGTTATCCTTCAGCTGCTGCCACTGCTCCGGCGCCAGCTGGCGCTCGGTAAAGCCGGCCTGATGGATCACCTTCCAGAAGCGATTGCTGCCGTTGGCGAAAGGGTAGCCCTGATGGGCGGAAGAAAGGCCGGGGTTGATGCCGCAAAACACCACCCGCAGGTCAGGCGCCAGAAGTTCCATGAGTGTCGTGAGTCCATTACAGGGATTTACTGCGGTTATCGCAAAATCCGCCAGCAATTACAACAGGCTAGAACTGTGCAGAAAAGCAACATACGGGCGGGTAACTGTAGACCGCCGCTTAAGGATTCCCTATAATCTCGCGGCTTGGCCCCTTAGCTCAGTGGTTAGAGCAGGCGACTCATAATCGCTTGGTCGTTGGTTCAAACCCAACAGGGGCCACCAAATTTTAGATTTAAAATCATATAATTAAGCCACATCTCAGGGTGGCTTTTTTGTTACCATCAACATCGGTGTCGCAAAAGTGTCGCTCTGTTTTTTTGAATCTCTCCCCATATCACACACCCCGACATAAGATAGTTGCCAGCCCAATGTACGCATTCCAATAAAAAACCCGCATTAAGCGGGTTTGTCTCTCTCAGCTGATCACATCCACATAACCTGCTGTTGGCCTGCCACACTAGCGCCAACCGGATGCGGGGGAACGGCCCTGACCTGCCCCGGCGTCATAATCGCACTGTCATAGGTCTCCATCGTTTTAAACGTGTGGCCGCAGTTGATATTTTGGCACTGGTGATAACGTTCTTTCGTGTGCTGACTCAGATAGCGGCTGGTGCGGGCATGGGCCGCAGTCTGGCATAATGGGCAATGGAACATTATTAATTCCTCATCAATGGCTCTTGCCGCGATAATACGCTCTGTGATCTGGATTTGAATTAGCTTTAATCTAATTTACAAATTCATAAAGCGAAGTCATGCACGTCATAAATCACATCCGACAGCAAAACCTCAAACTCCAGCGCCGTCGTAAAACCTCCGTTACTCAAATTGTGCGTGACTTTGCTCACTATCCAGTCTTGTGCATCGATCGCCGCTTTAAAGCCGCTGACGCGTACCGGCGTTTCCGGCGTGATGTTAGCCCGCCCCATGGCGAGCGACAGAGAGAACTCAGCCACACCGCGCTGAAGCTTTTCCCACTTTGCCTGTGCGGCGCGCATTGCTGCGGCCTTGGTGGCGTAAATTTTGGTGATCGCAAACACGTTATCGTCAGCTCCCACCAGATAATCGCCTTTCGCCGCCTCCGCCGGTTTCCCCGGTTTTTTACTGCTACCCGGTTTCGCCTTCGGGTGTTGCAGCGCGCGCAAATGCTGCTCTTTTGGCTTGCGCTGCAGCTTCACTTTCTTCGGCTTCGGCTGTTTTGTGTTGAGCCAGCTCGCCGTCACGCCGGTGTAGGCATCCCGATCGGCAATGCTGAAACTGTGCTGATCGCCATCCTGCCGGGTGATGGTATACACCGGCAATGGCTTCCCGCCTACCGTGGCGCCGTTCCCCGGTCGCAACAACAGCAGAGCGCCATTTTTCACCGCCGCCACCGCGCCGTTGAGCGTTGCGAGTCGGGTAATAAATGCCGCGTCCGTCTCCTGCGTCTGGTCAATATGGCTGATTTTGATGGTGCCCAGACCAGCGGCCAGCGAGGCTTTCAGCTTATTGCGCGCGGCCACCTTCTGCACAATGTCGCCCAGGGTAGTGTCGTGGTAGGACTCATCGCGCCGGGTGTTCAGCGAGCCGCGAAAATCCGCGCTACGCGCGCGAATAGTCAACGTGTCCGGCGCGCCCCGGTGTTCGACCTCATCGACCGTAAACTGGCCTTTTGGCGTCAATGGCGAACCTTGCCAGCCGAGCGCCAGCGACAACACCGCATTGCGCTGAGGCATCGCCATCAGTCCGTCGCTGTCGTCCAGCTCGATGTCGAGCTGGTCGGCTTCAAAGCCCCGGTTATCCGTCAGCGATAGAGAAATCAGCCGCTTGCGGATGTTCTGCGTGATGTCGTTATCCTGCAGCAACAGCGAGAAATCCGGGGCAACTCGCGCCCCGGCTGGCAGGCTTACGCCGGTGATCATGATAACAACCCTCCCATAGCACCGGCGGCCTTCCCGGCCATCTCTCCGGCTTTATCGTACAGTTCCCCGGCCTGCTGGCGCAGATCGCCAAACATCGCCGACAGGGATTCATCTACCCGCTTCAGGTTGAGCGTGAACTCTGTGCGGCGCGGGCTGCCGTCTGCGAAAAACTCGGAGTGCGTTTCAGAAATCGACTCGATCACAAACATGCCGTAAATCGTGCCGGTGCCTTCAATCAGCGGCCACGCCCGGCCCTGCTCGGCCATCAGTTGCAGCGTCAGCAGTGACCAGCGGCCGCCGGTGATCTCCGGCAGCAGCACCCCGGACAGCGTGATTTTTTCCTCATCCATCCCCAGAAATTGCGCCGCCGGGCGCAGGCCAACGCGGGCGTTGCTCGGCCAGCGATATTCCGCGTTGCGGCTCATGGATTGATAAGGCAGCGTCTGCAGCATAAAAACAAACAGCCCCAGCGTTAACATCATCATGAATCTCCGTAAGTCATGCGGCTACGCGCGGCGGCCGCGTGTTTGCGTCGTTCGGCCTCGAGCTGGCGCGAGACTTCGCGCGCAATGGAGGCCGCGTCTTGGCCGGGGGCGCCGTACACCTGAATCGTGATCGGGGCTGGCACCGTGGCAGGTGCAGCAGCCGGGGCCGACGCCATCACCGGCGTTGACAGCGATAACATCGCCGCCGACAGCGCCGCCGTTTTCCGGCGCCCGGTGATGTTGGCCGGGCCGTTAACAATCTCCGGGCCACGCTCGCCGACGATGCCGAACTGGCCGCGCGGGATGATGCCGCCCTTGTCGAATGCCCCCGCATAGCCCGGCCCCGGCATCAGCTCAGGCGCCGGGCGGTTGTATGAAATCGCCGGGTTAACCTCCGCTTCATCGTCGCCAAACTTCATCCAGTCAGGCAGCATATCCGTGAGGCTGGAAAACTTGTCATTCAGCGCCTGCCAGCGCTCGCTAATGCCGTCAATGACCCCGTTGATCATGTTCATCCCGGCTTCTTTGAACTGTCCCGGCAGCGCTTTAGCCCCGTTTACCAGCCCCTCCCATTTGCCATTAAGCCAGCCGGTCAGCCGATCCCATGCCTGAACCGTGGCGGCGCTCAGCGCCAGCCATGCCGCGTTAACACGCTCGCCGATGGTGTCCCAGACGGCGGCGGCACGCTCTGCAATGCCGCTCGCAACGCCCCAGATGCCGGTCAGCAGGCCGGGCAATCCGCCCAACAACTGCAGCGGCAGGCTCAATCCGGCCGCGATCCACTCACCAAACATGCGGCCATAGCGCGCGGCGGTCTGGAGTTCGGCCTGTGAGGATTTCACCGGCTCGATCAGCTTGCCGAACCACTGCCAGACGTTGCGCACCATGCTCAGCAGCGGCGTAAATGCGCCGGCCAGCGGGACAAGCGCGGCGCGCATCGGCGCGAAAGCGGCGCTGAAGCCTTCGCCGATACCCGTTAAAAAGGCGCTGATAGGCTCCCAATATTTACGGATAGTCAACGCCACACCAGCAATCATCGCCGCCGCCGCGACCACCGGCAGGGTGATCACACTGAATGCGGCCGCAATCCCGGCGCCAACGGTGGTAAAGACCGTTCCCAGCAGCCCGGCCCCGGCAATCAACATATTGACCCCGGCCATCACCGGCCATGCGATAAGGCCCAACGCAGCGAGGCCGCCGATCAGGGCCGTGACGCCCGCCGTGACTTTCACCAGCGTGCCGACCAGCTCAGGATTGGCTTTCACCCATGCCCCCGCCTTGGTGAGCCATTCGGTGGCGGAAACCGTTAGCTTACGCAGCGCTGAATTCTGGCCGTCGAACACCTCAATGCGCACATCCTCCCAGGCGGAAAACAGGTTTTTCAGGTCGCCGTCGAGGTTGTCCACCTTCACTCGGGCAATCTGGGCCGTAGCCCCTTTTGACTGGGTGACGGTGCTGTGTTTTTCGCTCAGCTTGCCGTTACCGGCGGCGTCAATCAGCTTGATAGCGCCTTTCATCGCCTCTTCGCCGAAAATGACTTTCAGGTATTCGGCTTGCTGCGCGGTGCCGAGCTTGTTGGTTTTAAACGAGCCGTTAACTTTCTTGAGGATGCTCGCGATCGGCAGCATGTTCCCTTTGCCGTCCTTGGTTTTTACGCCCAATTCTGACAACGCATCAGCCGCCTGCCCGACGGGCGCCTGTAACCGCGTAAACATCGCACTGGCCGCCGTACCGGCCATAGACCCCTTGATGCCGTTATCGGCCAACACGCCCAATAAGGCGGTGGTGTCCTCGATACTGGCACCGGCCGCCTCGGCGATCGGCGCGACGTACTTCATCGCCTCGCCAAAATCCATCAGGTTGCTGTTCGAGCTGGTGAAACCTTTGGTCATCACGTCCGCGACGCGCTGGATCTCGTCTATCGGCATGTTAAATGCCGATTGCATGTTGGTGATGATGTCGGACGCGTCGGCGATGTCCAGATCGGAGGCCAGCGCCAGATTTACCGTCGATTCTGTCGATTTCAGAATGGCATCGCCGTTAAAGCCGGATTTCGCCAATACGGATTGCGTGCGCGCGACATCTGTCGGCGAAAACGCGGTCGTGGCGCCAATATCCCGCGCCTGCTGGCGAATGGCGGCCAGTTGCTGGTCATTCTTCGATAGTCCGAGCGTGGCTTGCGTGTCTGACATCTGCCTGTCGAACTGCACCCCCGGCGCAATAAACGCCCCTTCAGCGACCAGCCCGGCGGTAGCGATACCCAGCCCGGCCGCGCTGGTATTACGGACAGCCGCGGTTGCCGATTGCCCGGCACGGTAACGCGCGCCGACGCGGTTAACCTGCTCTTGTTTCTTGCTCAGGCGATCCAGCTCGCCGCGCTGGCGGCCCAGCGCTGTCGTGGCTTCGCTGGCGCTGGCCTTCAACCGGCGCTGTTCGGCGCTCAGGTTCCGGGTAGCGATGCCGTCAGCGTTGAGCGCGTCACGCTGGCGCTGAACCGACTGGCGCAGGCCGTTGTATTTCAACTGCAGCTCGGCGGCGGCGCGCTTTGATGCCTCCAGCAAGCGCGCTTGCTGCGCCGTGGGCTTTTCCGTCGCCTTGAACTGGACAGCCAACGTGGCCGCCTCTTCCTTGGCTTTCTTCAGTGCCTTGCCGGTAACGGCAAGCTGCCCCTGCGCCTTGCGAAACCCCTCAATCCGGGCGCTTTGCGCGTCCAGAGCCTTGAGGGTTTGCTGCGTGGTTTTGATGTCACCGGCCAGTGATTTACTGGCCTGTTGGATACTCTTTAGCGGGCGGGTGGCTTGGTCTACGGCCTTCAGCAGCACCTGTAGCTGCAGGCTTTTACTCATCGTGATTAACTCCGCTGCGTTGCAGTGCCTTATGGCGCCAGTTCAACAGCTCAGTGAGCGTCATTCCGGCCATTTCAGACGGCGGCCAGTGGAAGATCACCGCGATGTCCGCCATCAGGTCATCAACGCCCAGTCGGGCGTCGGGGATTACGCCGCCGAGTTCGGCGACAAAAAACCGACCACTTTCCCGGCCAGCGCCACCAAGTCCGGCAATTCCAGGCGCGCGCATTCTTCTTTGGTCAGGTTCGGCACGGTCACACGCGGCAGCACAACCAGCAGCGCGTCAACATCGGCATTGGCGATCGCCGCCAGCCCGACGCCGCGCAGCGCGCCCGCGTTCGGTTTAATCACCTGCACATCGGTGATGGTGGTTTCACCGCGCTGAATAGGGGTGTCGAGGGTAACGGTATTTTCTTTTGCGTCTTTCATGGTGTTCTCTCAAATCAGGGGGAAAAGGGCCAGCCTGGCGGGCTGGCGCAAAAATTACAGGCCGATCGCCTTGCGATGCTCGGCCAGCCGGTCAACGCCGTTGACCTTTTCGACCATGTTCACGGTATCGACTTCGATCAGCTCTTTGCCGTCCACGGTCAGCTTGAAGTAAGTACACTCGGTGGATACCTTGGTTTCGGTATCCTCGCCCTGCTTGTACTCGCCAAAATCGATTTCTTTGTGGCGGCCACGCATCACCACTTCCACAGCGGACACCTCGCCGGTGTCGTCACGCTGGAAGGAACCGGCAAAGCGCAGCGGCACGGCATCGACGGCGCCCCACTGTTTCAACACCAGCTCATCAATGCCGCCCATCGACCACTCAACGGCCAGCGCGTCATCGTCCAGCCCCATATCGATGGAGGCCGCGCCGTTCATACCGCCGCCCCGGTATTTCTCCAGCTTGCGGGTGAGCTTCGGCAGCGTCAGCGAGGACACCACGCCCATGTAGCTGTAGCCGTCGTTGAACAGATTCAGGTATTTCAGTTTTTTCGGCAGTGCCATGTTCTAACGTCTCCTTTAGCGGTTCACAGATGCCGCAAACGTCGCCAGATAGCGATCGGTGATGCGCTGGCGCAGGGTTAAATCTTCCAGCGGCGGCACCGGCGTGTAGTCGTAATCGATAAACAGCTTGCCCGCCTTCAGGGTTTCAACGGTGTTGGCGCTTTCGTCGTACCAGCAATTACCGTCGATAATCAGCCCTGCGGATTTCAGCTCGCGGAATTTCGCGTTGATGCCGTCAATCATGTCGCGCACCAGCGTAGGCGTCACCGGGCGGTCAACGGTCCATAGGTGCGCCTCGGCCATGGTGTCGGCCAGCACCTGCGCGGTGCGGGTGTAGTTCTCGAACATGAACAACGGATCATCGGAACAGGTGCGGGAACCCCAGAATTTAAAGCCGTCTTTGCGAATAAGGGTGGTGACGCACGCTTGGTTTAACAGGTCAGCATCGGTGCCAGGCGCCTGCAAATCCCAGAACACGCTGGCGGTGATGCCGGTCACGCCGTTAACGCCGACGTTTGAAAGCGTCTTATGCCAGCCGGTTTCCGTGTCGATTTTGGCACGCAGGCCCAGCGCGCGGGCGGTGGCGTAGGCGATGTCGCTCTGGTTGGCGGTGGTGTTCCAGCTGACAAAATCCGGCCAGATCAGCATCAGCTCGCGCTGGCTGAAATTGTCGCGGTACTTGGTAGCCTCCTGCACGGTTTTGCAGCCGTAGGCGCTGATATAGCCAAACGCGCGCAACTGCTGACAAATCCCGGCCAGCGCCGTCGCGACCTCCTGATTATCCAGCCCCGGCACGCCGAGGATGCGCGGCTTAACGCCCAGCTCAGCCTGTGCAGATAACAGCGCTTTCATGCCGGTATAGCGGCCTTCAGCGTTCGCGCCGCCGATGATGTTGGAGGTGGTTTCCGCCGCGTCTTTGCCGGTGGCAACGCGGACAACCACTGTGACCGGCTTCGCCTGTTCAGCGATCGCCCGCAACGACGCCGCCAGCGTGCCTTTTTTACCGGCCTTGCCGGAAGCGGCCAGCACGTCAGTGATCAGTACCGGGGTATCGAGCGGGAAAACCGACGCGTCAGCATCCTCCGCCGTGCAGACCATGCCGACGATTGCCGTCGATACGGTGGAAATAACGCGGGTGCCGTCGTTGATTTCGACGACGCGCACGCCGTGATGATAATCGCCCATTAATTTGCTCCGGGTGGTGAGTAGGTGCAGGCATGATGACGCCCGGCTCGCCGGGCCGCACGCGGTGGGTGCTGGAAGGCCGACCAGACAACAGGCCGAGCCGGATTGGGGGATTTTGGAGGGAATAACGATCGCTCGCGCCGATCAATTACGTTGTATTGATCTACGCAATCAATTGGACGCCGGAGAGCCGGGCGGGGTAAGGTCTGGAGGTCAAGCGCGGCAACATCAGGGAAGCCGCAAACACAAAGCCCGCATCACTGCGGGCTTTTTCATGGGGGTAACGACATCTTTTCGAAAGCGCAGACTTTCGAATGGCACTTTTCCTAAGATTTCTCACTTCAGCATTTTTTGCTTGTTCAACCGGCCAAACTGCTTTAGTGTCGCCAATAGACGACACATGCCTCTAGTCGTCACATGCAGTAGTTCATGTAGCTATCATCACCAAATTTCGCCCCGCCGTGGGGCATTTTTTTAAATATTTGTCCTAAATTCGTTTCTTACCGTTCGTAATCACTTGCCATGATTTCAGAACATTCCTAACCTAAAAGCGTTATTCAGGGTTCGCAATCCCTTATAACAACCTTTGTAACGCTTGATACACCAGAGACAAATTTTTGCCCGCTTCGGTGGGCTCTTTCAACCAAACTAAGGATGGGAATGCCTGCTCTAAAGACGACATCTGGATTAACGGCCAAATCCGAAAAATCATTGATTGGAGGCCTTATGAGTATTCATTACCTTACCGATAGTGAAACGCAGAACTTGGAAAAGGTAGGCACGGTTCTGGGCAGATGTGTCATTGATCTTCTTGTTCGCAAAAAAATAGTCAACACCGATAATATTCTTTCTCAAATAGTCGCAGAAATGGAAAAAGCATCTGATAACGATGAATTCCAGTTATACCGCGACACATTGGAGTTTGTAGGCACGCTTTCAAAATAACCGGGGAAATGCCACTATGAAGAATGAACTCGCAACAGCAATTACCATAGGAAGCATACTACTGTTCGTCATCCTAATTGGTGCGCCGAATTTTGTAACAACTATGGTGCCATGACCATTTTCCGTTAACTTCCAAAATAAAAGCCCCGCATCGCTGCGGGCTTTTTATTAGACGCTGGGCGCAACCGGCCAATCGATATCCGGCGCATTCTGCGGATTGATGCGGCTCAGCTGCACCCGGTAAGTTTTCCAGAGCTTGAGCTGCACGATTTCCTCCTCCATCGCCATCCCTAAATCGACCGCATCCTGCAGCGGCGCAACAGCCTTACCCGCGCTCGCCAGCAATTCATTTTTTCTGGCTTCAGCCCTCGCCATCATTTCTTCGGCGGAATAGATGCGCTGGCTCACTTTCTTACCGTCAAACACCCACTCACCATTAGCCAGACAGCACTTTGGCAGTTTCGTCGGGTTCAGCTCAATAACCGATAAGCCAATCGGCCACAGCATCGACACATCACTGTTAATCGCGCAGATAATGCCGCTTTCGTCATAAGCCAATTTTACGGTGTCCGGCGAAAACAATTTTTGCGCGGCGTACCAGTCAATACCGTTTTCATCCTGAAGATAAATCACGTTCTCGCCGAGGAATAATTCTTCCGGCGTGTATCTCTTCAAATTCTTAATATGTTGCATTTTACACCGTTCCAATTGTTGCCCATGTGCCGTTAATCAGCACCTGAACCGCTGAATAAGCGCCCCAGATTGAGGGGTTGTAGTTTGAGCCGGACATACCCGTATAAACACAGCCCGACGGTAAATCGATGCGCCCGCCGGTATCCGCAATAACCGTGCGCCCGGCCATGCGCACACCCTGAACCAGATTCTGATAGGCCCAGTTCTGCGCATTGTTCTGCGCAGCCGAGATATTTTGATTAAGCCAGTTGCTGAGGTAGCCGCCCCAGCAACTGCCTTGAACGTTGCCGTCTGGGTGCCACGTCGTCCCGCTGGAGGTGGTGATCGCAGGCCATTTACCGCCGATATGAATACCCGACTCAAAAGCGGCGGCGCCGGTTCTGACATCCACAGAGAACGGACGCAGGGCGTTGAATGTGCCGTATTGATCATTTTCGTTTGTCAGCAGCAGATAAAGCCGATTGCCGTCATTGCGCCAGAAGGAACCGAACCCGCCGCCGACCATGCGATAATTATCAATATGGGTAGATTGGATCTCCGCGCTGGTCTTTAGCGTCCCGGTTAACTGCCCGCCGGTCTTCGCCAGATAGCGGCCATCTGCTTCGGTTTTATTCCAGGCGTTAACGTCACCGGCCAACAAATTCACATCAGCGGACAACGGCTTACCGTTCACCTTGATAGAGCGCAGCGCGTATTTCTGCGCGGCCTGCGCATCCGTCAGCGCGCCAACGTCAGCGGCCGTCGGCTTGTAGTGTGTCGTGTACACCTGCGCCCAAGCCTTAGCCGTCGCCGAATTATCTTCCCGAGGAGAACGTAGCCAAAACTCCGTATTACCCGAGCCGATCGCAAATTGGACATGCCGGTATTTGTTGAGTTTGAACGTCATCAAATTACCGAGATTCCCTTTAGTCAGTGGATAGCCGACTGATTTATCGCCGAGCTGTTCAAGGGTGAAACCGTCCGGCCGTGTGAGGTCGCTGTCGGCGTTTGTGGCCTGCAAGCTTTCGCTGGGGAAAACCACGCGCGGCAACGCAAGCGCCCCGGTCATGGTGTCGCCCGCCCGTTTCACATAGCGCCCGTCGGCTTCGGTTTTATTCCATGCGTTGACATCACCGGCCAACAGATTGACATCCCCGCTCAACGGTTTGCCGTTCACCTTGATAGAACGCAGCGCGTATTTCTGCATAGCTTGCGCATCCGTCAACGCGCCTGTTTCTTGCGCGGTAGGCGGTTTCGCCGTCGTATAAATACGCGGGTTTGCCCCCTGATTAGGCTCAGTTCCCCAATGCAACTCGTTATCCATCCCCAAACCAAGACGCATCAGTGCCTTCCCAGCGACTTGGAAACCGATTGATAAATTACTCTGTGCTGAAGGGCGGCTCATGACCAACGGCGTATGCTGGTTTCCCTCAATATTCAGTGAGTCCCCATCCGTTTCAGCGTTGCCGGGCTTAATAGCCAGTTTTTTAACCGTGCCGCCGGACAGCATCAGAAAACGGCCGTCAGCTTCGGTTTTACTCCATGCACCGACATCGGCGGCCGTTGGTTTGTAATCGGTGGTGTAAATCCGTGACCATACCACCCCATTTTCAGGACGGTTAGAACGGCCAATAAAACCATGCCCCAGCCCCGACACGCTGACATAGCCCGTTGAGGGTGCGGCATCGCAAGGCAGGCTCAGCACCCCGGCGGCAATATTTCCAGCGATCGGCGGCTTGTTCTCAGAGGTCGCATTCAGCCGGTAAATTTGCGCAGTGTTGCAATAAGCGTTATCGAAAGCCCGCGCGCCCGCCCCCAGACCAAACGCGCCGACGGCCATCAGTTGCCCGCCTTCTACCCCGACGTTGCGCGTCGCGGCATCACCCAGCGCCAAATTGCCACGCGCGGCGGCCTTGTCGGGCAAGTCGGACAGATTGGCGGCCTTTTTCATGCTGGCATCGTTGACCGCTTTTAACGCTTTGGGCGTGCTGGCTTTCGTTTCGTCGGTGCTGGTCGTTGCGCTGCTCAGCTGTACCAGACCTTTCGCCGTGGTGCTGGCGTCCGGGTGGTTTCGGGTTTTCTCATGCGCGGCGATCGCGTCGGCCACAAAATCCTTGGTCGCCAGCACGGTGTCGCCACCGGCGATCACCTGAATCGCCTCGGTACTGCTGACAATCAGGATCATGCGCAGCGTCTGCGTGCGGCCGCTGCCCTCTTCCAGCTTCGGCTTGTAGCTCTCCGCCATGTTGCTGACGGCAATCAGCGTCCCGGCATCGTCATAGAGGCCCATCTCACGCAGCCAGAAGCCGCCGACGTTTGCCGGAATAATCATCTCGGCCAGAATGTGATTTTTCAGCGTTTTGTCGATAGTCAGCCCGTTGAGCGCCGCGCGGTATTTCTCGTTGACCAGCTTGGCCTGGGCCGGGTTAGGTGTCGGCAGCGTGCCGTTCCCGTCGCCGACGGCCATACGGACAATTTTCAACTGCGTGCCGCCCGCGCTGGCGGCGGCAATCTTTGCCGCCCCGGCGGTGGTAATAATCGCTTTGTATTTGCTCATGATTTTCTCTTATCCGGGGTAAACGGTAATGACATCGCCATCAATGGCGGCCGCGCCGGTGTAAATCCGGCCGGGGATGTCCTGCAAAATGTTGAGGCCGATCAGGTGGCGGCTCAGCGGCTTGGCGTCGGCGATCAGGCGTTCCATCTCCTGATACATTTCCTCTGTGATGCCGGTTTCCAGCACGCCAATATCGAGCCGGAAAGTACCGGGCGGATCGGTGCCGTCGGAATGGAACCACTCGATAACGTTGATCAGGTAGCCGAGCGGCTCCACCACGCGACGTACCGCGCCGATGGTGCCCTTGTGCCGGTGAATGTAGAAGGCAGCAGACACCACGCCCCGCTTCACGTCCTCCGGCCAAGCCTCATCCCATCGATCGACAGAGAACGCCCACGCCAGATAAGGCAGCAGATGCACCGGGCAGGTTTTCGGGTTCCACAGGTCACGCAGGGGAACCGGCACGCGCGCCAGCTCAGCACACGCGGCGGCGGCAGCAACTTCCAGCAGTGAGGAGCCGACAGGCAATAGACGGTTAGTCATCGGCTCGCCCTGGGATAATGTTCACATCGGTGCAGTAACCCGCCTGCGTTTTATCCAGCACGATGTCGGCGGCCGGTTGAGCAACTTCGACACGTTCAACACCTTCCACTGTCAGCGCCGCGATGATACCGGAACGCCGGATACTGCGGCCTAAGCGGCGCATGGTCAGTACATAATTTTGCAAACGTTGTTTCGCCTCCGTGAGGATCGGCGCAACCTCCGGGCCGGGATAGAGAAACAGCGTGGCATCAATGCTATATCGGGTTATTTTGGCCGCTTGCACGATGACCCGATCAGCGACCGGGCGCACGTCCTCATCATTCAGCGCGTCGCGGACAACCTGCAGCAGTTCGGGGCTGGCGGTGCCGTCGCCGTCCCGTGACAACACAGTGACGGTCACGTTAGCCGGTGATGGGCTGATTGCTGTCACATCGGCCACCCGGCCATCGGCCGAGCGGGCGTGAAAACGGTAGGAACCGGCCGATCCCGCCGTACTCATGCCTTCGAAAGCATCCTGCAGGCGCAGGCGGTAATCTTCATCCGCTTCCATGACTGCCGGTGTCGGCGGGATGGTGCTTTCATCCGCCGGGGTGATCACCAGTCGCGGCGTATTAAAGTTTGCGCCGATCTGGTCGAGGTCTTCGCCGGTGGAATGCGCCAGCATCACCGCTTTGGCGGCATCATTGACACGCTGGCGTAAAATCACCTCGCGGTAGGCGTTCTCCTGCAGCAACTTAACGATCGGCTCCGACTCCAGCGCCAGCGTGCGCGCGACGGCCTCCCGCTGTTCCTCCGGGTAAAGCGAAATCAGCGTCGCCTTACGCTCCGCCAAAATATCTTCATAATCCAGCACCTCAACGACGATCGGCGCGGGCAGCTGTGAAAGGTCAATCGTTGCCATGGTTTCAGCTCACAGGAACAGACAGCGACAGCGCGCCAGGGGCATCGGTGCGGGTGCCGGTGATGTCGATCACCATCTTGCCGTCATAGGTGGTATTAAAAGCGATGCCGGTCAGCTTGACGCGCGGCTCCCACGCCAAAATCGCGCTGTAGCAGGCGGCCATAATCTGCAGGCGCAGCGCGTCGTTCTGCGGCTGGTCGAGCAGCTCAGAGAGCAACGAGCCATAAGCCCGGCGCATCGGACGCGAACCCTGCGGCGTGATCAGGATGTCCGCCACGGACTGGCGAATATGCTCGATGTCCGTCAGCGTGCGGCCATTGCCTCGGTTCATGCCGATATATTTGGCACTGTTCACGCTTCTCGGCCCTTTGCTTTAGCCACAAGTTCAGGGGCAACAAGCCCCACACGGTGCTGAACTTTGAAGGATTCCTCCAATGAAGCATCGCGCCACACGGTGAAATACTTCCGGTCAGTCACAATCCCGCATTGCTCAGTTTCGCGTTCTTTCAGCGTTTCAACCTGAAGGAGCACCTTCCCGGTGATCCGTTGTTGGCGTCCACGGGAAATTCCGGTTAAACCGATCTCTTTAGTAAAATGACTCCTCGGTGGTGTATGCATAGTTTTTCCCGATGGTTAAGAGGGTTCATCAGTCTTGCCGCCGCCGGTCTGGACGCCGCCGTGGGTGTGCTTATCAACAACAATGCCATTCGACGAGAACGAGCCGCCGCTGTGCTCGATGTTCCCGCGCATCTCCCCGCCTTTTTGCACTTCCAGCGTGCCGGTGGTGAGTTTGTTGGTGCAAACCACCTCCGGCGCATCGAGCGTGATTTTGTCAGCCGTAACGATCACCACTTTGGTGCTGGCGGTGATGGACTCCGACGCCTGCACGTCGGCGGTTTTAATCCCTGACACGCTCAGCGCGCCGGTTTCCGGTTCGTACTCGATAACCGCGCCATCAGGGAATGCGATATGCAACGCATCCGCCGACGCAGACGGGGCCGGGAAGTCGTCAGAGAAAATGCCGCACAGCACAAACGCGGTATCGAGTTCGCCACCCAGCGCAAAGATCAACACCTGCTCACCGACGGAAGGCGCCGACCAGCTGCGGGTGCGCCCTGCACGGCAGGTTAGCCAGTTGAGCCAGTCGGTAAGATTGCCGCCGGTTTCGACGCGGCACAGGCCGTTATCAAGGTCAACGGTGCTCACGGTGCCGATGCGGATCAGGTTGCGCAGCAGGCGCAAAATGTCGTGTTGATTGTTCATGCTGGAAGGATGCCGCCCGGCGCGGGCGGCGACAACGCGATGAGGTTGGAAGATCGGAGGCACAACAGGGGGTTATTCTGCGAGGTGTTCTATCACGGCCGTTTCTATGATTTTGACGTCATCCGGGCCAAATCCCAGTAACGGACGAGCCTCATATTTTACCGCCTCGCTGTGCGGCGTCGGCCGATCGCGCAGGCCGTAATGGTGAACGTTTACCATGCGTTTCACACGCCCGACAAACTCAACCACCGCCGCATCGCTGTTGCCCTGGGCTTTCAGGTAACGGGCGGTGCGCAGCTTGGAGAACATCGCCCGATCGCGCAGGCGCTTTTTGTTGCGAAGCCGAGTTTTGCGCGGCGCGTAGGGTGTGCCGTCCGGTGCTTGCTGGCGTTTGATGTGTTGCTGTTGACCGGCGCGCAGTCGCTTTGACACGGCAACGGCCAGCGACTTACGCGACTGCGGCGACAGCCTGGCAATCAACCCGGCCAGCCGGGTGTCAAAGGGGTTAAGCTCGCTCATGCCATTCACTCACTAATTCACCGTGAACAAAGAGCTGCATCGGCCGCGTCACGTCCTCCGGTAACGGCGGCTCCGGCAGGTGCTCAACATGCAACGCGCCATCGCCTAGCTCTTTCACCAAAACACGCTCGGTCAACTGCAGCGACACGCTGAAATCGTAAGAGCCGTTGTTGTTAAAGTCGCTCGCAAAGGTGATCCCGGTGCGGCGCTTTTCCTCCGTTGCCATAATGTCCGGCTGGTTTTCCCGTAGCCATGCCTGAATCGGCACCATGATTAAATCCAGATCGCCGGTGTAGTCCATAAACAGCAGGTTCAGCGTATAGCGGTACTCATGGGACAGCGAGGCGGCAAGCGTGGCGGCCACATTGCCGCGCTCTACCCGAACTTGCAGATTTTCAGGGTTGCGCTGTAGCCACGGCAGGCAGCTAGTCAGCTCAGCGCGGAGCTGTTGCGGTTTTAACATCGTGTTGTTCCTGACAGTGTTTAATCGTATCGACCTGCACCGCGCAGGCCGCCAAGGCGTTTTCAAGCTGGCGAATATCGGCGCTCAGATCGCCGTTAGTCGCCGGGCGGCTGGCCGGAATTTGGCACGGACTCACCTTCGGACAACCAACGTAGATAATCTGCGGCACCGGTGAAACCGGGGCGCTGGTGCAACCGGGCAACGTCAGCAGGCAAAACAGTGTTAAACCAGTCCCGTAATTGCTTATTTTCATTGAGTAACCTCTGTATTTTCTGCTCGCGCGTCAACGCCAGTCGGTGCGCGGCGTTTAGGTCGCCCCTTAATTTTTCCTCTTCCTCCGCCAACCGGCCGGCCGCCGCCTGCAGCGTGTCGATCGCCGCGCGGGTATCGGTCAGCGCCGCCGCTATCCGGCCATTTTCCTGCCGGGCGCTTTCCAGCCGCTCACCCAACGTGACAACCTGCCATTTCATCCAACCGGCGACGACCAGCGCCAGCACCAGAAACCAGCCGATCGCGCTGCTCATGGCGCGGCCCCGCTCAGGCAGTGGGCCAGCTCCGCCGCCCGGCGCCGTTCCAGCCCCGGCGATTTGACGCCGTTGACGAACACCCAGCGCGGCAACTGTTGGCAGGCGTTGCGCCAGTCCTGCCGCTTGATGAAACCGGCCAGCGTAGAGCCGCAGGCGGCCGTGACGCCGACGTTAAAGGCAAAGGACACCACCGCGTCATAAACCGGCGGCGGCATCGTGACAGGCATACAGCGGCCTATGCCGCGCTCCACGCGATACACGTCGGCGACGAAGTTAACGGCAGCATGGCGCTCGCTGATAACCGCTCCTGGCTTTACCCCGGCCGTGTGACCGATGCCGCTTGTCCAGACACCCGCCTGACACTGGTAAGGGGATAAACGACAGCCCTCGAAATCAGCCAGCAGGCGCAACCCGGCCTCAGAGATCTGCAGCGCGCTGAATTGCGGCAACAGCACCGCCAGCGCCAGCACGGCGGCCACACTGCAGCGTTTAGCGATTGAGTTCATCGTAAACCCTCCGGCTGACGCCCAACTTGTTCAACAGCTGGTAGCTTTTGCGGCGGTAGTACCAGTTAACGAGGAACGTGCCGACGCCCACGGCGGCGCCGACCATAAAGGCGATGTCCTGCGGTGAATACTTGCCGATCCACGCGAGGAACATCGCTACCGAGTAGGCTAAAAATGAGGTGATGCGCTCCATGTTTCTAATCCCATAAATTGACGGTTTCACGCTGCGGCGCGGCGGTCACGTCCGGCAGCTCGACCGGGTGGCCGTGGGGCAAAATCGCCCCGGCAGCGGCCAGCCCTTCATTTAGCGAATAGACCTGCTCAACCACGCCCTGCGTGCGCCCGTAGTAGCGCCAGCAAATCGCGTCAACGGTGTCGCCCTGCAGGGCGTAGACTCTCATCAGAGCAGCCCGATGATGCAGTGGCTACGCTCGGCCACGTTACTGATCGCGTTGCGGGCGTTGCGCCAGAGCTCGCCGATCGAGGCTTCAACCACATCAGCCTTGCGGCCGCCGGTGGCGGTGGTGTCGAAACTGCGGTATTGCTCCGAGAGCGTCGCCATGGTCATCGCGCTGACGGCGTTGCGGTACTCGCTCACCCGCACGCTTTCGCCGTCGAGCTGTTCGCCCGGCACATCCTCAAGCCGCTGGTAGCCGTCGACCATCTGGTCGCGGCGGAAGGTGAACAGCTCGGCGTTGACCTCCGCGATCGCGCTTTTAATTGCCAGCCGCAGGCGCGGGGCGGTGATTGTGCCTTCAATGCGCATCACGTCGCGCACGTCCGCCGGGTCAATGTCCGGCCAGAAAAAGACGTTTTTAACGATCGGCTCATCCTCCGGGCGCGGTGCTGGCGCGTCCGGGCGTGGCCGCTTAATCACAACGGTGCTCATATGACCTCAGAAAGTTAGGGGGCGGTGGACGACGGCGTTGACGAGGTGAAACCTGTCGCGGCCGTCGTGCCGCCCGGCGCGGGGCGCGTTCTGTCAGCGGCTGGCGGCGGTGCGTATTGCCCGCTCCAGCCGTTCAATGTCTTTTTTCACACCGCAGCCGTTATGCAACTGCAGCGCACGCTTAAGGTGGTTCAATGCCAGTTCAGCCCTGCCCGCCGCGCGCAAGACGTACCCGGTGATTTTGTGCAACTTGGCGCGCACCTGGTCGGGCATGTCTTCTGCGTCGGTGAGTTCCATTGTCTGCATGAGGTGGTCTATGTTGACCGGCTCCCCGGCCTCAAAGGCGCGGGTGGCAGACTCGGCGACGTCTTCTGCGATGAGGTATGGCGTGGAGCGCGCGAAATTGCCCGGCGGCGCCAACTGGTAGCGCAGCGCATAGCGGGCGATGTCCAGCGCGCCGGGAATGTCCCCGGCATCCAGACGCCAGATCATGACCGTCATCAGAATGGCGTCCTGCGCGCCGCGACCTTCGGCCAGCACACCGGCAACCCAGGGAGCATACTCCGGCAGCAGTTGGCGCTTGAGTTCGGCCTTACGCTCTTGTGAGCGCACCTGTTTGAGCTTTCGCTTATCTTCATTGAGTTTAAGCATCATCCGTTCATAGCCGTTGGCGTGGCGCAGCGGGTCATTCTCCCGCTGCGCGGCCAGGACCGCTGACTGGCGCATAAGGTGACGGCGGGCAGGGCTGGTCATGGTTATTTACCGCCTTTCGCTTTGTCGTCTGCCGGTGCTTCCTCCGGGGCTTTCACGTCGGCTGCTGGTTCCGCTGGCGCAGCGGCAACTTTGACCGCCTTGACAATGGCCTCGGCCAGCTCGGCGATGCCTTCTTTTTTTGGTTCCGTCGGTAACAGCTTAATGTTCTCCACCAGACAGCCGCAGGCGTAATCCTCCACCACATAATCCTCATTGATGGATTCATAGTTTTCGATGCGGTCACGCTTCGAGTTTTCCACCATATGGCGGCGGTGCGTGTCTTCCTGCCAGTAGATCGACAGGTTATCCATGCGCGTAATCAACAGCGCATCCGCCGGGAAGTACGGCACACGCACGGCGGGCAGGTTGCCGATGCGCTTCTGGCTGATAATCAGATCGGCGGCCATCGCTTCGGTGTTGGGCTGTTCCTGATTGACCAGCGGGAAATACTTGTCTGCCAGCAGTTGACGACCGCAGATCACCACCAGCTCCGGGTCTTCCTGATACCACGGTGCAATCAGGGTGTTGGTGGCATCCATCACCAGCGCGTCGAGGTTGGCGTAATCACCACCGGTGCCCACGCGGACTTTTTCAGACACCACGCTGCCGTCCTCACCCACGACTTTATTCATCACGCGGCCCGGCGCATTCTCGCGGTACTTCTGCAACCAACCCGGTCCGATGTCTTGCAACAGCGGGAATTTGACGCGGTTGGAGGTTTTCGCACGATGCGTACCGTTAAAACCGATCATGATGCGGTCAAGCGCCTGACGTTCAACAATCGCATCACGTAAACGGGTCTGGAAATCCTGATAACGGGCCCACAGGTCGAGGGTGTTGTAGCGGATGTGGAAATCGTAATTTACCTGCTGACAGAAATAGCCTTCAGCATCCAGCGTGGCAAAGTCAGCCGTTTCACGCTCATCGCCGCCGGCGGTGTCGGTGGTGCTGGCGATGGAGCCGCTCACACCTAAACCGATTTTCTCTCCCTTCATTTCCTTAACCGGCACGATATTGATGCGGGTCAGGAACGTCGAGGAGTCCTGTACTCGGGTCATGATGGTTTGCGTAACGGACGGCTCAACGCTGAATTTTTTATCCAGATCGCCGGTGGCGACACCGTTCAGTTCGGCGAGGCGGGATAGAAAAGCATTAAATTTAAAACGAGTTTGCTTGCGCATTTTTCTTCCTGTTTTTGTTCGGTTTTATCGGGTGTGACTGCCTTAGCAGTCGGTCAGCACGTCTTGCGCGCTGTTGCCGCCGGTGGCATCCGGGCGTGCCTGCTGGCTGAAGTCTTCCGAGGTGGAAAGCTGGGCTTTCAGCGCACTGAACGCATTGCTGCCGGTTTCAACCTGCTGTTTGAGGTCGGCTACCTGCTCGCTCAGTGCAGCGAATTTCTCGGTAAAGCGGGCGTCCGCTTCCTGCAACTGCTCGGCCACGGTCATCACGGCGCCTTCCATCTCACCAAAGCGCACATCGTCGGTGGCTTGCTTGCGGCTAAACATCGCTTTGATGCGGGCAGAGAATGAGGTTTCCTGGTCAGCGACCGGCTCAAAATCGAAATGGACTTCCAGCGGCGCGGAGAACTCGACGTTCTCGTGGCGGCGGCTGAACTCCAGCATGTCAGTGCCGAGGCTCGCCGGGTCATCGGTGACGGCCAGCCCGACCAGATAAGACTTGCCGGTTTTGGCGAAATCGCGGCGGATCTCCATCGAGGTGAAAACCTTTTGGCCCGCGCCGACCATCGACACCAGATCGGCGGTCGGGGCCAGACTGGCATACAGCGCCCATTTGCCGTGCAACAGCGGTTCGTCCGGCTCGTCGATTGTTTCGGCCTTCAGCTCAACCACGCCGCCGTAACGACGAAAATAGCCGTCAGGCAAAATCCCCTTGATGTGCTCCATGTTGATGCGGGCGCCGTACACCTTCGGGCTGTAGGTCGCGGCCATCTGCTGAATATCCGCAGCGCCGATCTCGCGGCCATCAACGGTGTCGCCTTCAACGCCGATGCGGAAAAACTTAGTAACTTTCTTTGCCATGTAAACGGCTCCGGTTGTGGTGATTGGGTTCGGGGCTAGTTTCGGGGGAATGGCGCCGCGTCTCAACGCGTTGCGGTTGGAAGATCTGAGGCACAACAAGGGCTTAATGCGAGTCGCCCGGCGCTTTCGTAGCCTTGCCGGCATGAATACGACACAGGCAACAACCATCATCAGCGATCCGCGCCGCCAGGCTGCCTTGCTCTACTGGCAGGGCTTCTCTGTGCGCCAAATTGCGGAAACGCTGAACCTCAAGGGGCCGACCGTGCAGAGCTGGAAACTGCGCGATAAATGGGACGACATCGCGCCCATTTCCCGCGTGGAGCAAAGCATGGAAGCGCGGTTGATTCAGCTCATCATGAAAGACGTCAAGGAGGGGAAAGACTTCAAAGAAATCGATCTGTTAGGCCGCCAGATTGAACGGCTGGCGCGGGTCAATCGCTATTCGGCGACCGGCAACGAGGCGGACTTAAACCCGAACGTCGCCAACCGCAACAAAGGCGAGCGCAAGCCCGCCGAGCGCAACGTGTTCAGCGAGGCCGCCGTGGAGAAGCTGCAAAGCATCTTCACAGAAACTACCTTCGAGTATCAGATGGGATGGTATCGCGCCGGGCTGCAACACCGTATCCGCAACATCCTGAAATCGCGCCAGATCGGCGCCACGTTCTTCTTTGCCCGCGAAGCATTACTCGATGCGCTGACCACCGGCCGCAATCAGATTTTCCTGTCAGCCAGTAAGGCGCAGGCGCACGTATTCCGCAATTACATCATTGATTTTGCGCGGCTTGTCGAGGTTGACCTGAAAGGCGATCCGATGGTGCTGCCGAACGGCGCCCGCCTGATGTTCCTCGGCACCAACGTGCGCACCGCGCAGAGCTACACCGGCAATCTGTATCTGGATGAGTATTTCTGGATCCCGAAATTCCAGGAGCTGCGGAAAGTCGCCAGCGGGATGTCGCTGCACAAGCGGTGGCGCACCACCTACTTTTCCACACCATCGAGTCTGGCGCACTCCGCTTATCCGTTCTGGTCGGGGGAACTCTTTAACAAAGGCCGCCGCAGTAAAACCGATCACGTTCAGCTCGACCTCAGCCACAGCCACCTGTCAAAAGGCGTGCTGTGCGGTGATGGGCAATGGCGCCAGATTGTCACGGTTGAGGATGCGCTGACCGGCGGCTGTAACCTGTTTGACCTCGATCAGCTGTCGCTCGAATACAGCCCGGCAGAGTATCAGAACCTGCTGATGTGTGAATTTGTGGACGATACCGCGTCGGTATTCCCGTTCGCCGAGCTGCAAGGCTGCATGGTTGATACGCTGGAAGAGTGGGAGGACTTCAACCCATACGCCGTGCGACCGTTCGGTTATCGCCCGGTGTGGATCGGCTACGACCCATCGGAAGCCAACGGCGGCGACAGCGCCGGGTGCGCGGTGATCGCGCCGCCAATGGTGGCCGGGGGCAAGTTCCGCGTGCTCGAACGCCACCAGTGGCAGGGCATGAACTTTGCCGCTCAGGCCCAGAAGATTAAAGACCTTACCGAAAAATATTGCGTGGAGTACATCGGCATCGATGCGACCACCGTCGGCCAGGGTGTTTTCCAGTTGGTGCGCGAGTTCTTCCCGGCCGCGCGGGAGATCAAATACACCCCGGAAATCAAAACCGCCATGGTGCTGAAGGCAAAAGACACCATCGGGCGCGGCTGTCTGGAATACGATACGAGCCACACCGACATCACCGCCGCCTTTATGGCGATCCGCAAAACCATGACCGCCAGTGGTGCGCGCTCCACCTACACCGCCAGCCGCAGCGAAGAAGCCAGCCACGCCGATGTCGCGTGGGCAATCATGCACGCCCTCTTAAACGAACCGCTGACCGCAGGCAGTGGCCACAGCAGCCCGAACATTTTGGAGTTTTACTGATGAGCAAGCGCAAAGGCCGCAAGGCATTTACCACCCCGGCACCAGCCCCGGCAGCAGAGCAGAAGCAGGATTTTGAGGCGTTCACCTTTGGCGAGCCGTCGGCTGTGCTGGATAAGCGGGAAATTCTGGATTACATCGAGTGCACGACCAATGGCAAGTGGTACGAGCCGCCGATCAGCTTCGATGGGCTGGCACGCAGTGTGCGCGCCGCCGTGCATCACAGCTCGCCGATGTACGTTAAGCGCAATATTTTAGCGTCAACGTTTATCCCACACCGGCTGTTAAGTCAGCAGGAGTTTAGCCGCTATGCGCTGGATTATCTGGTGTTCGGCAACGCCTATTTAGAAGAACGTCAAAACCGCCTCGGCGCGCCGCTGCAGCTAAAATCCTCCCCTGCCAAGTACACGCGGCGCGGTGTGGAACGCGGTGCTTACTGGTTTGTTCAGGACTGGAAAGAGGCGCACCGCTTCAGGACTGACAGCGTTTTTCACCTTATTGAGCCGGACATCAATCAGGAACTATACGGCCTGCCGGAGTATCTAAGCGCGCTTAACTCCGCCTGGCTGAATGAGGCAGCGACGCTGTTCCGCCGTAAGTATTACCAGAACGGGGCGCACGCCGGTTATATCCTGTATATGACCGACGCGGCGCAGAGTACCAGCGACGTTGACAGAATGCGCCAAGCCATGCGCGACACCAAGGGCTTGGGGAACTTCCGCAATCTGTTCATGTACGCCCCGAATGGCAAACCGGACGGCATTAAGATCTTGCCGCTGTCCGAGGTTGCCACCAAGGACGACTTTTTCAACATCAAGAATGCCAGCCGCGACGATCTGCTGAGCGCGCACCGCGTACCGCCGCAGATGATGGGGATTATCCCGAACAATACCGGCGGCTTCGGGGATGTGAAAAAAGCCGCTCAGGTGTTTGTACGCAACGAGCTAACACCGCTGCAAGAGCGCATGAAGGAGGTGAACGACTGGATCGGGGAAGAAGTGATTAGATTCGCGCCGTATGATTTGCCGACCGAATAAGCAAAAAGCCGCCAGTGATTGGCGGCTTTTTTGTTGGTGCTGGATCAGGAATGCTTTTCGATAACCAGATCAACACCTTCATTCAGCAGTTCGTTAATTGACTGCCCGG
Source organism: Serratia bockelmannii (assembly GCF_051803255.1). Lineage (NCBI taxonomy): Bacteria > Pseudomonadati > Pseudomonadota > Gammaproteobacteria > Enterobacterales > Yersiniaceae > Serratia > Serratia bockelmannii. Next base: position 4,546,622 of record NZ_CP196512.1, read on the forward strand.
TAGCCTGTGCGGCAATGGCTAACGCCTGGTGGCGTTCCGGCGATAAGCGGGTGGTTACTTTGCCGCTGTACGACTTGTAAGGCTCAATGCCGTCTTTGGGGCACTCATCGAGAAAGACCGCGAGTGAGATTGCGCCTTCTTTCTTCAGCTCGTCCACGCTGTAGGCGTAGAAGTCGGCGCCGCCGTTCAGCCCGACAAACTCGCCCCGGAACATTTCAATTTCAGGGTCGAAGTTGATGACGGCCGTATGGCCGTCAATTTTCAGTGTGTTATTCATCATGGTTTTATTCCTAAGCTATCCAACCAGATCCGAATGGAGTTAACCGCCCCCTTGTCAGTGGTAGGTCTGGGGTGTGGCCGGTGAAAGACTCTTTTTTCACCTTTCAACAGCATCGCGATCCTAGAACCTTCCCTTTCGTGAATCTCCGCCCCTAATGCGGTAAAAAGCGCCTCAATATCAGACCACTTTATAGAACCGTTGACAGGCCGGGAAAACACATCTGACAGCGTTTTTTGGTGTCGTTTGTTCATGGGGTTTATAGTATCACTTTATGACACCACCGCAAGAATATTATAGTGTCATTTTTTGGTGTCATTGATTGGCGATGTTATGCAGTGCGCTGTAAGCGCCTGAGAGCGCCACCATGGCGCCACGACATCAAACCCCATCTCATGTAAGTATTGCGATAAATCGCCGTGACGGGACGCTGGGCGGCTCTTTTGGGAGGGATTCAACACGGCTTGCGCGCAATGCTATCCCCGCCTCGCCTGCCCGCTTCATGTGTCGCTTTTAATGCAGTTGCGTGATCCGGCGCGATCCGCGCCAGCACTGGCGCTGCGGGGATAAAAATCACACTGGATCATCATGCAATTTCATGCAGCATATTCATGCATACTACATTTTCAGTCATAATATTTGACATCCATTTTAAATGGATGTTTAGTTTCTATACATTTTTGATAGACTTGTAGAATATCTACAGTGTAAATCACCGCAAGGAAAAGGACATGTCCGACTTTGAAATAAAAATAGACCTGAATGTTTTGAATCATCTTGGTATGAGTTTGTATTCCAATACACCAGCTGTATTAACAGAAATAATTTCAAATGCATGGGATGCTGATGCAAGGAATGTAGATATAACCTTGGATGTTGATAATGAAACTGTCATAATAAAAGACAACGGTCATGGAATGTCAAAAGACGATATTATCAACAGGTTTTTAAAGGTTGGGTATGCCAGACGTGAAAGCGGAAGATTCAAGAGTGATGGTTTGCAACGACAAGTGATGGGAAGAAAAGGTATTGGAAAGTTAGCTATGTTTTCATTAGCTAATAAAATACAGGTGTTCTCTCACAAAAAAAATGAAGATGCACAGGGATTTGAGGTTGATGTTGATGAATTACAACGCTGTATTAAAAGTAGTGAAAATTATGTAGCCAAAGCTATCGATGTTCCTTTGGGTTTTGAGTTTGGCACTACAATAATATTAAAGGACTTAAAGAAATCCATTGATAGAACACAGACTTATCTAAGGAAAAGATTGGCGCGTAGATTCAGTATAATTGGCCCAGGGCACGATTTTATTGTCAAAATAAATGGAACAGAAATAACACCAGAAGATCGCGATTTCCTTTCCGATTTGGAATTTTTATGGGAGTTTGGTAGCTCAGATAGTACAAGAATTGACGCCTGTAAGAATTTATCAAAAAAGAGTTTACTGGAAAATAAAATTTCTTTTGATGGTGTTGATTATCGAATTACTGGATATATAGGTAGTGTCGAGAAACCATCCCAACTTAAAAAAGACCCAGAAATATCAAATAATACAATAACTGTTATATCCAATGGCCGTGTTTTTGAAGAAGACATATTGCTTGAGTTTGGTAGCGCAAAAGTTTTTACAAATTATCTGGTAGGAGAGCTTGTAGCCGATTTCCTTGACGAGAATGAAAAACCTGATATGGCAACATCTTCTCGTCAGAAATTACAACAGAATGATCCACGTTATCCTGTTATAAAAGGATTTTTAGAGCGAACCTTACAGAAAATTGATAAAGAATGGGACGAATGGAGAAGAGCCAAAGGGTTGAATGAAGTTAAACAAACATCACCTGCGGTTAGCAAATGGCTAGCATCAATGTCAAGACATGAAAGAAACAGTGCTGAAAAGTTACTTGGTAAAATTAATACATTTAGATTTTCTGGAGATGAAGAAAACCAAAAATCAGCGAAAAAGACGGTATTAAAAAATACTGTTCTCGCCTTTGAAAGGTTAAGAATAAAAGATAACCTTGAAGCTTTGGATAAGATTAGCGATCTGAATTCAGAGCACTTTAGAGAGGTATTTGCTTCTGTAAATGATATTGAAGCCAGTCTATTCTATGAAATTACATCTCAGCGTTTAAAAGTAATCGAAAAATTCCAAAAAATAACAGATGACAATGAGTTGGAAAGAGCTGTACAAAAATATCTATATGATCATTTATGGCTGTTAGATCCTTCGTGGGAAAGAGTTACAGGTAGTACAGTTATGGAGCAAACTCTAACAAGAGAACTCAAAGAGGTTGACCCTGAAACTGAAAGTGGTGCAAGGATAGATATAGCATTTAAAACAGTGTCAGGAAAGCACGTCATTATTGAAATGAAAAGACCTAAAGTGTACCCTGATATTCACGCTCTTGTAAGCCAAGGCAGAAAATATGTTATAGCAACGGAGCAATGGTTTAGGAACAACCCTAATAGCTGCCCTGGAGGAAAAATCCCTTCAATCGACGTCGTATTTCTTGTAGGTAAAGGATATGATGGCGTCAGTGATAATTTTGTCCGCTCACAATTGCAATCAATAAACGCTAAGGTTTTAACATATAGCGATTTAATTATTCAATCTAAGCAAGCTTATGCTGAGTATCAAAATAAAAAAGATGATGCAGCTAGAATAATGCAGATAGTTGATGGGATTTAAAAAACCATATCTAAAAAAACCACCACGGCATGTGGTGGTTTTCTTTTTTACTTATAATCTTAATTGCATCGGCTATGCAGAAATATTACGCTTTTCTTTTATATGCTCCAAGATACTTTTCCCAACAACCTCACCTAATCTTACTGGCACTGCATTTCCAATTAAACGAGCAACGTTCCTTATTTCTATTTTTATGTCATTTGGCCAAAACTCGTAATTCATTGGAAAAGATTGAAGCAATGCTGCTTCTCTAAGACTAATAGCGCGATTTTGTTCAGGATGCCCAAACCTTCCATTGCCAAAACCAATACACTGTGTTGTGATCGTCGAGCCTAGTTTATCCCAACTCATCCTTCCATATACTGCCGTATAGGAAGATCCCGATTCTTTTATATGGCATGAAGCTCGTAGTGATTCCGGCCAATCTCGCCATGTCCCACCTGGCTTAGAATGCTTTATTCGCTCCATATTTAATGGAGACAGAGAAGAGGCAAAATGTAACTTATCTTTTTTATCAGCACTACCAGCCTTTATTGGCGGGAGTTTGCCAATTACACTCCTAACGGTATTGTAATTTCCTTTGCTATGAGTTGGTGGAATTAATTTTATCTCGCCCATTTTGGAGGCTAATAGTACGAGCCGTGAACGACTTTGGGCCATCCCATAATCGGGACAGTAAACAGTATCATACCAAACGAAATAACCTTCGGATTCCAATGAGCTAACAAAATCTTTGAATACATCATGATTTATAACTCTAGGAACATTCTCCATCGTAACAATATCAGGTGAACATATTTTTATTTGCTTAGCGAAGCTATACAGTAGAGGCCATCGGTGGTCTTTTGTTTTTTTATCCGATTTTTCTGTATTTGTATAACTTGAAAAAGGCTGGCATGGAGCACACCCTGCTAATATTTTTATTGTTGCTCCTTGAAAATGTTTATCTATCTCACCATCATCTAGATCAGTTACACTTTTTTGCACAAACAGAGCACTATTATTTTTCTCATATGCATAACGACATGTGGCATCAATATCATAGCCAGCGACTACTTTTAAACCAGCCTTTTGAAGTCCATGCGTTAAACCGCCAGCTCCACAAAAAAGATCAACAACTCTAATCAAGGTCTGTCCTCCCTATAGAATCATCAAATTGTACCACTTTTTCCAATCGACTTCGATGATGATTTCATATCAAAAAAATCCTTTACATTCATGTCATTATGCAGAAATGCATTTTTTGAGCTAATCAAGGACAGCTTTGTAAGCCTGCTCAATCAATAACCGATTTATGCTGTATTGAAACAATTCGACATTTACTACCGAAGATGAAAGAAACAATACTAGATATAAATGGAGGAAAAAAATCCCCTTCTAACCAACAGCTCCGACTAAAATTAGCTAAAAACTAGGCAGAAGGTCGTTCTATGTCAATCTCGTTACTTACTGTATTAGCACAAGTTTTTATCTCTCCCGCAAGTTCTGAAATCCATACAAGGGCTATGTCTTTATCCTGCGGTTTACTCTCATAACAAACCCCCAGGCGGGCGATGAGTTCAATACGTTCTAAAACAACCACTTCATCCACTGCTTGCACCCTTTCCCTCCGATGCTTAATTACTGTATGTGTATACAGTATATGTCTATCGGATTTAATTGCGCAAGAAATTATTGGAAGCCCGCCCAATCGTTAACCGCTGGATAGTGCATTGAAATATCATCAAATTTGACTTTAGCGCCGCGCGCCAATGCCTCAAGTTCCCAGCGAGTCGGCTCGATGCCATGTAGTGCCAGCTCTGAGTAAATTCTGGTTACGCGATCGCGCTCGGCGGTTGTCAATCTGGCCGATGCAGCAGGTTCTATGCGCTTATATGGGTCAATTCCTCTTTGCTGCCTGTTTATCTGCGGGGCATTTGCCCGTAAACGCGTCATAACAGACCGTGCAACGGTCATGTCATCCCAGTCAATCTGGGTGTCCGGATGGTGTTCCATCACCGCCACGGCCTCTACAGGCTCCCCATCCTGCGTGTTTTCGGCGCCACCGCTGTCGTCCAACCCACAGTTATTGACAGAACTCCGAGGCGCGCCGGAGGCGCTTTTCAAAGTCAAAGGCTCAACGGCAACGGCTTTAGCGACGATGCGCCATTGCGTGGTGCGGGTTTCATAAACGCGATCGGTGCCGATGTGCGGGGCAAAAATCCCCGCAATTTTCTGAACTTCTTCGTCATAGGCGTTGCGCTCGTCGGCAACCCGGCGGGCTACACGCACAGTCTGATCGTCGCGGGCAACGTTAGGGCCACCCTGCGCCAGAATGTAAGCGGCAAAGTCACCGGCATCAGCAGCAGCGCGCACCGCCTCAACGGTTTCGTCAAACTCATCGGCCAGACTGACAGAGCGGATCTTGCGGCACTCACGCCATGCGCCACGCGACGGCAGGCCGATAAAGTGGAATTGAGGGATGCGCCATGTTGACGCCCACGCGGTGACGGCGGCGGCCGTATCAGTCAACAGCTCGCCGGTTTCATGATCGCGTTCGCCGTCCAGCGCGTAGCCGTCGATGTTTTTTGCAATGTATTTGGCGATATAGCCCGCCGCACCGCCTTTGTTCAGGTGCTTGCAGTCAAACCGGTTTTTGGCGGCACCGCGCTCGTCCCCATCTTCAGCCATGGCATAACGACGCATGATGTCGATCACCTGCTGGCGCTGTTTTTTGGAGGTAAACAGCATCATATGCCAGTGCGGCGTCGCATCATGGTGCGGCTCGACAACGCGCACGCCGTAGACCTGCAGGCCCGCGTCTTTAAACGCTGTGCGGATCTTGCTAAACAGCTTCACAAGATAGCGCTGGCCGTCTTTTGGCGTGTACGCCTCTTCATCCCATTTGTGATTAAAATGCACCTTCGGGCTGTTCTTGCCGACGGCGCGCGTCGGGTGATATTTGGATGGGGTGGTGATGGTGATAAACATCCCTTTATCGCCACGGATAGCGGCGGCCAGCTCAACACCGGCGATCATCGTCATTAACTCCATACGACGAATTTCCGGGTTAGAGATACTTGCCATCACCTTGTCGATGAGGCTGAAGCGTTCGCCGGTTTCGACGTTCTCAAGCTCGCGGCTGTTCAGATAATCAAAATTGGACTGGCGGCGCGCTTTAACATCCCGAATAGCCTGCTTACTGGCATACGACGACGCCCCGCGGTTCACATTACCCAGGGCGATCAGCAACGCCTCGCGCCAGCGCGTGCGCTGAGCCTTCAACTGGCGTTCCCACCACTCGGAATTAACCAACCGTGACAGGCTGGCAATCGCTGACCGGGCATCCAGTTTGCCCTTGCGGTATTTGCGCCAATGCATAGGGGTGATGTTGAAGGCGCGCGCCATACCGGCAATGCGGCCATAAAATTCTGATTGGGTGGCACCTTCGAAAAGCCCGGCATTGTCGCCGCCGTTCTCCGCCACAAACTCATCGCAGTAATCTTCATAATTCTGCAGAAGTTGACCGGCCACCCGATCGGCGAGGCGGCGTAACTCTTTGTCATCCATGCCGGGCAGTGAAGCGTAATTATCAACTTCAGCAGAAAACCGCATTGACGCGGCGAGGTTCATTTCATTTTTGGCGCTCACCGTTTGCAGGCGGGGCCAGATGCGGCGATCGAACTGGAACACCAGCCATTTGTTGGCATCGTGCAGCCCTTTGCTCTTGAGCAAGTTGGTGTAACGTGTCAGGAACATGGCGCTGAGGAAGCGCGGCAGGCGGCGGATATTGGTTAAAACAGCTTGCCCCTGAGCGTGTTCGTCACGGGTAAGCGGTCTCACCGGCCCGGCAACTGCCGGGCGCGGTTCGTTCCATGAGTAAGCGTAGGCGGTAGCCGCTTGGCTCATTGCACTTTCACGCCGTTGGCATGGGCGCAGTTGCCGCAGTAACGCTCATTGCATGAAGAGCATGGCCCACAGGCATTCGCCTCGAAAACAGCCCTGGCAAACCCCCTTGGAGTCGTGCTACGAATGTTTTTTGTTCGTTTCGATTTACCACCACATAATTTCCAGCCAGGATTACATTTGAATTCCGGCTCAATACGTTTCACTGGAGGCTGAATGAAACCACCGCCGCACCATATGTTTGTGGTTTTGTTATATCTGTCACGCCCTGGGTAAACCTCTGGATAAACAGGGTGTATGTCTCCTTCGGGCAAATAGCCCGCAAAGTCACAAGGATTGAAAGAAAAATTCGGCTTGCGATACATTGTCGACAAAACACCGACAGGATTCTCAAATGCCCATGGCGCATCACAGAGCAAACCAACTATACGAACCAGGTCGGCCAGTTCAGCCGCTTCAAGTTGAAATAACGGATTGACCTGTCTTTTATTCTCAAAGTGTCTGGCTCCAGCAACGGTCAAATCCGTACACTCGGGGAAACCAATCACGATCTCCACGCCATCACCTACCATGTCGGTAATTTTCTTGGCTTGAGCTAATTTGTCAGAAGCACTAAACCATATACCAACCTTAACATGATTCCCCTCTCTAATAACGCCAGGTTCATGCTGCCCATCAAAACACCAGCATTCATATCCTGCATCAATCCAGGGTTGAGCCATAAGGCCGGTAAAATCATAAATGAATATTGCTTTTTTCATTTTATTCCCTAGTCGTAATTTTGGTTTTCTGGTCTGAGTAAAAATTCTGAGTCATTCAAATCAGCCACAATAAAATGACCTGCCAGCAACACAAGCAGGCCGAAGAAAAAAGAGAACTCCGTCATATCTTCCCCGCGTAAAGGTGACTTTGCTTCTCGCGGATCTGCTGGCAGCTTACGCAGGTATCAACGCCGGGTACGGCAGCGCGGCGCGCGGCAGGAATCGGAGCGTCACATTCTTCGCAAACGAAAGCAGAAGGCAGCGCGGAGGATTTGCGAGCATTAGTAATCTGCGCCTCCAATACCAGCGCTTGCCGCTCCTGTTCGTAGTCCATCAAGTCGGCCATTAGTGCAGCTCCTGCGCTTGATGCTCGATGGCTTCAGCCTCTTGGCGCAACAGCTCCACAGCCTCGACCGCTGTTAACCCCTCTTGGGTGATGTGGGCCGCCAGCCGAACCAAACGCGCAGCAGCTACTTGAGATTGGTTTTTACGTTCATCAACACGCGCGCTATCTAACAAATCTTGAAACTCATTTGTTAAGGCAGAAACCGCGCGGCGGGTACCAGCGACAACACCACGCTGAAAGGCATTATTTGCCGAGCTGGTTAAAGTTGGAGTAAGAAGCAAAGATTCTTTCATCGTAAATTCCTTATTTCAGACAAAGCGATGCCCGGCGGGTTAACGCCAGAATTACACAATGCGGTTAATTAACGTTTAATTCACAATCATCATCACTGATAAATCGCGGCAAGGTTTTTGATAAATCAATCAGGTCATTCAGCGCCCACACAATTTGTTTACGCTCTGAATAACTCATTTCTGCAAACTTCATTTTTATATGCCGCTCTTTCAGCCCGGCATGAAAACAAACAGTTCTGCGGATATGTTCCGGCGACTTATCAAAAGCCTCTTGCGCCTGATTCCGCTTATACGGGAACAGCTCACGCTTAATCTGTGAAATGCGCTTAATACCGATCGCTTTTTGTGTTTCAGTAGCCAACAACATGACAGCCCCAATTAACGGCAAAACAAACGGCGCAGCGGTGAAACAGGCTTAGCCGTTGCCAGGCCACGCAGTAAAGCCGCCTGATCGTGACGTGGGCGCCAGCGCTTTCCGCCCGGCAGTTCAATAAAACCGTGTTCAAAATGCCGCGATGGGCTTTGTTGTTTCAGCAGTGGAGCGATAGAAATAACCACGGTGATCACCTCAGCTTAAACCAGCAACAGCACCCAGCCCGCTGATCACGTCAACGGTGGAGGCCAGAGCCGGGGTGGATTGGATGCGGTTCTGAACGGTCAAGCCGATCAACGACAAATGGCGGATCGCCGTGTTGACGCTTTCAAGTAGTGCGCTTTTGCGTACCGGCGTTTTGTGGTCGCCCTGCACGGCGGCGGCGGCAACGTTGCCAACTGCGGCCGTAGCCTGCAGTGCATAGGTTGGAATATTCCCGGCGCAAGCCTCATTGACAGGCACGGACGGCATGCAGTTGATTTGTGCCAGCAAGGCATCAATCAGGCTGGAATCCTCTGTAGCGTCAGTGATCGCCAGCAGTTCAGCGCAGGTGAGTTGATGCGGCTGGCCCGGACTCAATTTGTTGCGCAGTGTCTGAGCGTTCATGCTGAGCTGTTTAGCAAGAGCCGTCACATTGTGGCGTGCTGGAAACTGTCGGCAGGCTTCATCGAAGTGCGGATGTTTAGAAATGGCGTAATCAAACATGTTTAGATCTACTCTAATCGATAAAATAGATTAAGCCTGAAGAGAAACGCTACATTCACTCAGGGCCTGCACTGTCAGGGCTGCCATGTTCACTTCAATGAGCCCCTTCTTCTGCTTGCCCTTTGGCTTGATAGGCAATTTTCCGTATTCAATCAAATTCTTAGCTGTTTCTTTGTTAGTTCGGGTACGGCGGCAATACTCATCTAGCGGGAGGTAGGGTTCAGGGATGACAATTGTAATGTTAGGTCGCATAAGGCAAACTTCCTTGATTAGCGCCAGATACGGCAATATCCGGCAATATGAGTCTAATTCAAAACAACACGGAGATTACTTAGATAAACTCTAAGTGTCAACTTCAGACATGAGTAAACACCTAAATTTCACTTTCCCTAAATCAACTTCAGAAACTCTTGATAGAGTCGTGGCCGCCTATGGTTTCAGCATGAAAATGCAGCTTGCTGAACACTTAGGCATTGCCGCCAGCAGCCTGTCAGCTCGGTATAAACGTGATGTTTTTCCAGCAGATATTGTCTTGCAATGCGCGCTGGAAACAGGAACCAGCATTGAATGGTTGGTAACAGGGCAAGGGGTTAGCCTTCGGGATGTCAAACCGGACACACTAAATCTAATTAGAAAAAAACTAATTAACGGCCAACTCCATGACACTGATAGCGTTCTATTCGACAAAGGGATATTCCTTGATCCAAACAATCTCCCTACCTCCCCTATATGCTTAATCAGCGGCAGCACTCAGCACATCGTTGATGAGCAATACGACGAGGTTCACGACGGTCTATGGCTAGTAGAAATAGAGGGAAAAGTAGGCATACGCACACTAACTCGCATACCTGTTAAAAAAGTGCGTGTTAGTGGTCATGGGGCAGCTTTTGACTGCGATATTGATGACATCACTGTACTTGGACGTATTGTGCTGACGGTGGAATAAACAATGCCAGTAAGGAAATTGCCCGACGGTCGTTGGATAGCAGACTTCTACACCGTTGATCGCAGTAACGGTAATGAGGGTAAGCGGGTTCGTAAAAAGTTCGCTACTAAGGGCGAAGCACTTGCGTTTGAAAATTACACACTTGAGCAAATTGAATCAGCCCCTTGGCTCGGGGAAGGAAAAGAAAAACGCCGTCTGACCGAATTGATCGAGCTGTGGTTTAGCCGCCATGGCATCACCTTGAATGATGGTGAAAAGCGTAGAAGTGCTATGCTGTGGGCTGCCGAGTGTATGGGCTTCCCTCTTGCCACAGAATTTAATGCGCAACTTTTTACAGCCTATCGAGCTAAACGCTTAGGCGGCCATTTTGCTCGAACAAAACGAATAGCAAAAGTGTCCCCCCGCACCTTAAACCTTGAACTTGCGTATTTTCTCGCAGTGTTTAACGAACTTCGAAGATTAGGTGAATGGATACAACCAAATCCACTTGAAAACGTCCGCCAATTTCGCGTTGACGAGAGCGAGATGGCCTATCTTACAGATGAGCAGATCGGCTTGCTTCTACAAGAATGTCGCAAAAGCTCAGCTAAGGATCTGGAAATGGTTGCAAAGCTCTGTTTAGTGACAGGAGCAAGATGGAGTGAGGCTGAAAGCTTGAAAAGCTCCCAGGTATCGGGAAGTAAAATCACCTTTGTTAAAACCAAAGGAAAGAAAAATCGTACAATACCGATTGACCCTGTACTTGCTGACGAACTACCTAAACGAAATGGCCCTCTGTTTACCCCTTGCTATTACGCTTTTCGCTCAGCGATTGAACGGGCTGGCATTGTATTGCCAGACGGTCAAATGACCCATGTTTTGCGGCATACCTTTGCGAGCCATTTCATGATGAACGGTGGAAACATTCTCGTTTTGCAAAGAATACTCGGTCATACAGACATAAAAATGACAATGCGATACGCCCATTTTGCCCCCGATCATTTTGAAGATGCCGTAAGGCTGAACCCTCTTACAAAATGTCGCAAAAGTGTCGCATAAAGTTAGGTTTATTACCTTATATTGCCCTATATTTATTTTTTAATTCATTGTTATTTAAATAAGTTATTGTTTTTCGGTTGACCAGAATGGTTCTCATAATCGCTTGGTCGTTGGTTCAAACCCAACAGGGGCCACCAAATTTTCAAGGGGTTACGTCAACAGCGTAGCCCCTTGGCGTTTTCTGCGGCACTGCGTTGTATAATCACTGCCATAAAACTAAAGCCCCCATAACTTCAGAAACAGGGCAAAAATCTCATGCCCCTCTGCCGCCTCTACCGTGAATTAGCATCATGACCGGCCTCGCTATTTTGTGCATCGAATGCTGTTCTGGCCGCATCAATATCGGCAATATGTTCATTCGCCCAGGTTCCCAGCGCGATGACCGGCACCGTTAATGAGCACCCGAGCGGCGTCAATTCATATTCGACATGCGGCGGCATGACGGCAATAACTGTCCGCTTGACCAACCCATCTCGTTCCATATTGCGCAGGCACAACGTCAGCATCCGTTGAGATATTCCATTGATTGTACGCTTTATTTCAGTGAATCGGCGTGGCCCGTTCGCCAAGAACATAATGATCAGGACACTCCACTTCTCACCAACGCGCGCCAATACCTGACTGATCTTTTGGCAGTCGGCATGTCTTAAATCTCGAGGTTGATCAGTCACATTCATGATACCGGGTTCTCCTAATGTGCCTTATTGTCTGCCATTTTAGGGCATGGTTATATTGTTATCCCTGGTTACCATTTTATACCTAAGGATTTCACCATGACACTGCTTCATATCGATTCCAGCATTCTCAACGAACAGTCGGTAAGCCGCCAGCTCACGGCGGCGATCGTCAAACACCTTTCTGCTGCTGAGCCGGACGCCAGGATCATCCACACCGATCTCGCCGCCGACCCGATTAACCACCTTTCGAGCGCCGAATTTTTGGCTCTCCAGGGCGTGGAGCCGCAAGACGAGCACGTCAAACAGGCCGTTGCCCGCAACGCCAAACTCGTCGACGACTTCCTTGCCGCCGATGGCATTATCGTCGGTGCACCTATGTATAACTTTACGTTGCCGACTCAGCTGCGCGCCTGGCTTGACCGACTTGCAGTACCAGGCAGAACTTTCCGCTATACGGAAAACGGCGCTGAAGGCCTCGCCAAGGGGAAACGCGTTATCGTCGCTTCCACCCGCGGTGGCCTGTACGGCGAAGGCACGCCACTGGCCTTCCTGGACCATCAGGAAACCTATCTGCGCAGTTTCTTCGGCTTCCTTGGCATTACGGACATCACCTTCATTCGAGCAGAGGGACTGGCACTCAGCCCGGAAAACCGCACTGTCGCCATCGATGCTGCTGCAGCTCAGATTGACGGCCTGACCGCTTAATCGGGGCCTGTTCGGAACAGCGATAACAGGCTCGCGGCCAGTCCCGTTTTTGGGCTGGCCACCGGCGATGCAATACCGCTCAATCGTATGCCTGTGCCGCGTACCCCGAAATTCGTTTGCGCCGGATGTATAAACTGGAGATTCAATCATGAACACTACGTTGACCTCACCACCCGCGCCCAACCCGCGGCGTATTACACAACGCACCCGAGGGCAAGGCCACGGCCCGATAACCCGGCTGATGAGCCCTTCCGACCTGGGTCAGGTGATTAAACCTTTCGTATTCCTCGATCTGTTCGAGGCGGATCAGCGCACCATGGCAATGCTGGCCAACATGCCGCTGCATCCGCATTCAGGCATAGCCACCGTGACCGTACCGCTCGAAGGCGCTTTTCACTACGAAGATCCTGCCGGCGGCGCTGTCGGTACGCTCGGCTATGGCGCGGTGGAATGGGCGCGTGCGGGCGGCGGCATGTGGCACGGCAAGGAATTGTCCGCCACGGATACGCCGCGCATCCAGGGATTCCAGCTCTGGTTGGCCTTGCCCGCCGAACTGGAGAACGGTGAACAGGAAAGCCGTTATATCGAAGCCCAGAACATGCGCCAAATCGGGCCGGCGCATGTCATCATTGGCAACCATGAAGGCGTGCAAAGCCCGGTGCCCGCGCAGAAAGGCATCAATTACTTGCTCGTCACCCTCAAACCAGGCGAACGCTGGACTTACCGGCCGCCAGCGCATCATTCTGTCGGCTGGCTCGCGCTGGCCAAAGGCCGTCTCAGCACCGGCGTTCCTGTCGACGCGGGCGAAATGGTGGTCTTCGAACCGGGGGAAATGCCCATTGCACTTGAAGCATCCGGCAATGAAGATGCCGTATTCGTTCTCGGCTCAGCCGTGCCTCACCCGCATCCGCTGCACCTCGGCGCCTATTCGGTACATACCTCAGCATCCGCGTTGGAAGCCGGTGAACGCCGCATCGCCGAACTGGGGCGCAGACTTAAAGAGGCCGGCGAGCGACGGACGGCATCAGGCACGATCCCCGTCTTTCGATGACGTTGACGGTGTGGTCGCCCTCTGTGGCAATAAATCCAGGATACGCCAATCACACGTGCCGGCATATCCGGCCGCTCACTGACGATGCAACGTGATATTATTCCCCATCACTTCTCTGTCATCAGATAAGGCCCCTGCATGATCGTCAACTGCGACCACGACAACCTTGATGCCTGGCTGGCTCTGCGCTCGGCGCTGTGGCCCACCTGCCCGCGGGAAGAACACCGCGCGGAAATGCGCGAAATATTGGCTTCGCCGCACCACACCGCGTTTATGGCGCGGGGGCTGGACGGCGCTTTCGTTGGCTTTGCCGAGGTCGCGCTGCGCTACGATTATGTCAACGGCTGCGAATCGTCGCCGGTGGCGTTTTTGGAAGGGATTTATACCGCCGAACGCGCCCGCCGCCAGGGCTGGGCCGCGCGCCTGATCGCGCAGGTGCAGGAGTGGGCGAAGCAACAGGGGTGCAGCGAGCTGGCGTCGGATACCGACATCGCTAATCTGGATTCCCAACGCCTGCATGCGGCGCTGGGCTTTGCCGAAACGGAGCGGGTGGTGTTTTACCGCAAAACGCTGGGCTGATCAGGCACCTTGCGTTGCCGCTGATGCGTCAACGGCTCGGCGCGCAGCAGTCTCTTCCCCACCAATATTAACCAACCCCCTTCCTCATCCAGCGTTTTCGCCGTGGCACTCTCATCGGCACAGCAATCGTATCGGTCGCCCATCGACATAAGGCCATCAAATACAATCACAATGAGCGTAATTGGTTCTATTTTGATTGGATTTGTCGCCTTACTTTATTTTGAAAAACTTATAATGGGGACATCACATACCCGCAGATACCGCTCAATAGAACAGGAGATTGGCATTTATGAAACTGACCAGCCAAAGCTTTAAAGAAGGAGAGTTCATTCCCGGTGAGTTCGCCTTCGCTATCCCCGATGCCGCTAACCATGTCGCTTTATCGAGAAATCGCAACCCCCATCTGGCCTGGAGTGAAGTGCCTGCAGGCACGCAGTCTTTCGTGATCGTCTGCCATGATCCCGACGTGCCAAGCCGTGGTGATGATGTGAATCAAGAGGGTCGGGTTGTGCCCGCATCGTTGCCGCGCGTTGATTTCTTTCACTGGCTGCTGCTGGATATTCCGGCCAGTACCGTGGAAATTGCGGCGGGCTCTCAATCGGACGGCGTAACGCCGCGTGGCAAAGCCGGGCCAAACGCCCCTTCGGCCTATCGCCACGGCATCAATGACTATACCGGTTGGTTTGCCGCCGACGAGCAGATGAAGGGGGAATACTACGGTTACGATGGCCCATGCCCACCGTGGAACGATACGTTAGTTCATCATTATATTTTCACGGTTTATGCGCTTGCTACCCCCGGTTTGGATGTACAAGGGCCTTGGACAGGGGCTAATGTGAATGCTGCCCTGGCGGAAGCGCCGGTGTTAGCCCAGGCGAGCCTGACAGGCCTTTACAGCCTGAACCCTAACGTAGCATCAACGGCGAAATAATCGCATAAAGGAGTCAAATATGAGCCGGACCGGTTCCTTCGGATCAGTGCGAACCAGACGCGAGCAGGGTGCGAAACTTTTGCACTGGCACTCTCCGTCGGGGGCTCCGGTGTTGAGGCGCCGCTTGTGCGGGGTGTGCCAGCCGACATTGAAACGCCAGCTGCACACGCCGCAGTTCGTCTTCCATGAAGCGACGGTCTTGCTGATCGTGGCGGGCCAACTCGGTATCACATCGGCTTCACAACATTTGTCTCTGGAGACCCCCGGCGAACTGCTCCTGGTCCCCCCCAACACCCGCGCAGATTTAGTCAAAACGCCGGGCGATATCGATCGGCCTTTTCGCTCGATACTCCTGACGCTGTCGGCAGAACTGCTGGATGTCTTTCACCGAACCCGGCAGGCTTCACCCCCTATTCCCCCGAAAGATGACGCGTGGAAAACGCTGCCTCTGGACGAAGACCTGTCGGCGACGTTTTATCACGTGATTGAAAGCGTGGAAAAACAGGAAATCAGTGATATTCGCCTGCAATACCGCCTTCTGGACTTTTTGACCGCGCTGGCCGAACGGGGACATGTTTTTACGCATTTACCATTGGATAGCCCATCACAGCGCCTGCGCACTTTGATTTTTGAGGCTCCGGAACAAAACTGGACGGCAGAAACGGCGGGAAAAACGTTAGCGATGAGCCCGGCAACGTTGCGGCGGCGCCTTGCCGCCGAACAGACTCGCTTCGAAGACTTGCTGATAGACGTCCGTATGCATCACGCCATGATGTTGCTTCAAACCACCCGATGGGATATGACCCGCATTGCAGAGGCCTGCGGTTACAAATCCAGAGCGCGTTTTAGCGAACGCTTTCAAAAGCGTTTTGGTTACGCGCCTTCCGCCATCCGATAAAACGCTGGGCTGATCAGGCGATCTTGCTTTGCCGCTGATGCGCCAACTGCTCGGCGCGCAGCAGGATCTCCTGCAGATCGTCCTCGTCGATATCGAACAGATCCCCCTCCATCAGCGCCTCGTGCAGATCGGCGCGGGTGATGGAAACGGCATCGATCGGCAGATTGGCCGGTTTGGCCTCCGCCGGCGCCAGCGCATGCGGGTAGCGTCGCCCGGCCAGGTTATTGAACAGAATGGCCAGCGCCGCCAGCAGCACCGAGTTCAGCAGCACCGGATACAGTACGAAGTCATAGCCCATCTGGTGAATGCCGGGGCCGCCGAGGATGGCGGTCAGCGCCACCGCGCCGCCGGGTGGATGCAGGCAACGCAGCTTGAACATCAGGCCGATGGCCACCGCCGCCGCCGCGCCGCAAGCCAGGCCCGGATCGGGGATCAGCAGACCGGCGCTGACGCCCACCGTTGCCGCCAGCGCATTGCCGCCGACGATCGACCAGGGCTGCGCCAGCGGGCTGTTGGGCACGCCGAACAGCAGAACCGCCGAAGCGCCCATCGGCGCGATAAACCACAGGTTCACCTCGCCCAAAATAAAGTGGCTGATCCAACCGGCGAGCATCAGCCCCAAACCGGCGCCGACGCTGGAAATCAGCATCTCTCGCTTGCCCACCGCCAGCGGGTGCGGCCACAGGCGCGCAACTCCCACTTTTACCCGTTCAATCCACTGCGTCTTCATGTTACCCAATACGGCTCAATTCACTTGTTGGCAACAAATATATCACATCATCCTGAAGGAACTCACGGCGCCGTAAACCGCGCCGCCCAAGAACTTTTAGCTAACAGATTGATTTTTAGCCTCCCCTCGACAATGATGAATGTTCCCCCTTTAACCCCGAGGAACCGCCGATGTCTCAACCGATCACCGAGCTTTATACCGACAGTGAATTTTTCAGCCCGTACGCCATGTCCGCCTTTGTCGTGCTGACGGAAAAAGGCATTCCGTTCACCGTGAAGCCGGTGGATCTGGCGAAGGAAGAGAACAAAGAGGCGGCCTACGCGGCGCTGTCGCTCACCCGCCGGGTGCCGACGCTGGCGATCGGCGAATTCCAGCTCTCGGAGTCTTCGGCGATCGCCGAATACCTGGAAGACATCCACCCGGCCCACGCCGTGTACCCGCGCGACGTGAAGCTGCGTGCCAAAGCGCGCGAGATCCAGGCCTGGCTGCGCAGCGATCTGCTGCCGATCCGCGCCGAGCGTTCGACCGAGGTGGTGTTCAACAACAGCAAGTTCCCGCCGCTGTCCGAAGCCGCGCAAGAGGCCGCGCGCAAGCTGATCGCCGCCGTGGAAAAGCTGCTGAGCCACGGGCAGGATAATCTGTTCAGGGAGTGGTGCATCGCCGACACCGATCTGGCGCTGATGCTTAACCGGCTGGTGATGCACGGCGATCCGGTACCGGAGCGCGTGCGCCACTATGCGCACAAGCAGTGGCAGCGCCCGTCGGTGCAGGCGTGGCTGGCATTGTCGGAAAAACGGCGCGCCTGAAAAAAAATCGGCGGCCACGACGCCGCCGTTCTCAATGCCGAGAAACAACATCACTGCTTGAGGGAAGGCAAATCACCATCCAGAGGGCAGATAGCCTAACAATGAAGCGATGGCGTACACCGCGCTGGCCAGGTACAGCAACACAATGCTGATCTGCAGCAGCGGGTGCGTGATCCAGTTGCACTGCCAGCGCGGGGTTTGGTCGCCGTGTTTGCGCGCGCCGCGCAGGATCAGCATCGGCATGATCGACAGGATCACCCCGCTGAACACCCCGGCGAAGTAGAGCGCGTTGACGAACGACACCAGCCCGCTGTAGGCCAGCACGAACGGCGGCACCACCACCAGCAGCAGCACGCCGAAGCGGCGCAGCGGCAGCTCGTCGTTGCCCAACCGGAACTTGTCGAAAATATTGGTCAGGAAGCTGCCGCCCAATCCCCAGTACGAGGTCAGCATCGCACACAGCGCGAAGATGTTGGCGGAGAAGAACGCCCACTGCCCCAGCGCCTGGCCCCAGGAAATGGTGGCCACGTCGGAGATGTCATCCAGCCCGCTGAGCGCGATCACCGACATCGGCACCGCCGCCAGCAAAATGAAGGTCACCACCATGCCGACGATGATCGCCTTCGGCAACTGCTCCGGCTTGTCGGCGAAGCCGCGCGCCATTTCCGGCACGATGTACTGCGCCGAGAAGCAGAACACCACCACGTTGAACACCGGCACCATATAGCGCCAGTCGCCGTCCAGCAGGTTGCGCATCTGGGTGGTGTCTTTCAGCAGCGTCGCCGCCACCAGGGCGGTCAACATCACCACCATGCCGATGCTGATGAACTTCTCGCCGCGGCCGATCGCTTTCAACCCCAGGTACAGCACGCCGGCGGCGGGCACGAAGAACAGCAGGCTGCCCAGCGCCGGCGAGATACCGAACAGCGATTGCAGCAGCTTGCCGCTGCCGGTCATATAGGCGGTGAGCGCCCCAACGCTGTTGACGCACACCGAAGCGAACATCAGCCAGGCGCCCAGGCCGCCGACGTAGCGCTTCGCCAGCCCGCTCAGCTGCAGATGCGCGCGGGTGCGCAACGTAGATTCGGCAACGTACAGCATGGTGATGGTGGTCAGGCTCCCCACCAGCACCAGCCAAAACAGCAGCGGCAGGAAACCGGCCTTGCTGGAGGCGTAGGCGATGGAGAGTACGCCGGCGCCGATGTTGGTGCCGACGATCATCGCCACCCCTTCGAGGAAACTTAACGATTTGGCGGGTGCAGGTGCTCGCACCCCGGCGGCAAGCGCCGGAGAAACAGAGATATTATCAGACATGCATCATCCTTTATCGCCCGGCGACGCTGGCCGCCGGGATGGGTTAACGTCCTGACGCTCAACAGCTCACATCGATACACAGGTATTTCAGCTCCAGATATTCTTCTATCCCGTAGCGCGATCCTTCACGCCCGAGCCCTGACTGTTTCACGCCGCCGAACGGCGCCACTTCGTTGGAAATCAGCCCGGTGTTGATGCCGACCATGCCGTACTCCAGCGCCTCCGGCACGCGCCACTGGCGCGCGGCGTTCTGCGTGAACAGGTAGGCGGCCAGGCCGAATTCGGTGTCGTTGGCCATGGCGATGGCTTCCGCCTCGTCATGGAAGCGGAACAGCGGCGCCACCGGCCCGAAGGTTTCTTCTTTGGCGAAGCGCATCTTCTGCGTCACGCCGGTCACCACCGTCGGCTGGAAGAAAGTGCCGCCGAGCGCGTGCGGCTGGCCGCCGGTGGCGATCTGTGCCCCTTTGATCAGCGCGTCGTCGATATGGCTCTGCACCTTCGCTACCGCATCGCTGTCGATCAGCGGCCCCTGGGTGGTGCCTTCCTGGCTGCCGTCGCCGACGTTCAACTGCTCGACCGCCGCCACCAGTTTATCCGCCAGCCGCTCGTAGATGCCGTCCTGCACGTAGATGCGGTTGGCGCAGACGCAGGTCTGGCCGCTGTTGCGGAACTTGGAGGCCATGATGCCCGCCACCGCCGCGTCCAGATTGGCGTCGTCGAACACGATGACCGGCGCATTGCCGCCCAGTTCCAGCGACAGTTTCTTGATGCTCGGTGCGCACTGCGCCATCAGGATGCGGCCGACCTCGGTCGAGCCGGTAAAGCTCAGCTTGCGCACCACCGGGCTGTCGCACAGCACCTTGCCCACCTGCGCCGCTTCGCCGGTCACCACCTGCAAAACGCCGGCGGGAATGCCGGCGTCCTGCGCCAGCTTGGCCAGAGCCAGCGCGGTCAGCGGCGTTTGCTCGGCCGGTTTGACGATGATGGCGCAACCGGCCGCCAGCGCTGGCGCCACCTTGCGGGTGATCATCGCCGCCGGGAAATTCCACGGGGTGATGGCCGCGCACACGCCGATCGGCTGCTTCACCACCACCAGGCGCTGCGAAGCCTGCGGCGCCTGCAATACCGCGCCGTCCACCCGCTTGGCCTCTTCGGCGAACCAGGTGATGAACGACGCGGCGTACGCCACTTCGCCGCGCGCTTCCGCCAGCGATTTGCCCTGCTCGGCGGTCATCAGCTGCGCCAGATCTTCCTGCGCGGCCAACACCTTGTCGGCCCAGGCCAACAGCAGCGCAGAACGCTGCTTGGCGGTCAGCTGTTTCCAGTCATTTTGCGCCCGCTGCGCCGCCGCGATCGCCTGCTGGGTTTCCTCTTCGCTGACCAGCGGAATGCTGGCCAGTTCGGCACCGGTGGCCGGATTGATCACCGCTTCGCGTTTGCCGCTCAGGGCATCGCACCATTCGCCGTTGATCAGACACTGGCTGCGCAGCAGCTCGGGATTGTTCAATTTCATGCCGTTCGCTCCTTAGTGGGCCAGCGCGCGGGACAGAATGCCCATCGCCTTGGTGAACTGATCGTCCGGGATGGTCAGCGGGTAGAGGAAGCGGATCACGTTGCCGTTCACGCCGCAGCTCAGCAGCAGCAGCCCTTCCGCCATCGCCTTCTGCTGCACCTGACGGGTGATATCGGCTGAAGGTTTACCGGTAGCCGGATCGTTGAACTCCACCGCCACCATCGATCCCTGCGCGCGCACATCGGCGATCGCCGGGCTGGTTTTGCGCGCCTGCTGCAACACTTCCACCAGGTGCTGACCCAAGCGCTGAGCGCGCTGGCACAGCTGCTCTTCGTCGATCACGTCCAGCACCGCGTGCGCGGCGGCCACCGCCAGCGGGTTACCGGCGTAGGTGCCGCCCAGCCCGCCCGGCGCCGGCGCGTCCATCACCTCGGCGCGGCCCGCCACCGCCGACAGCGGCATGCCGCCCGCCAGGCTTTTCGCCATAGTGATCAAATCGGGCTTAACGCTGTAGTGCTCCATGGCGAACAGCTTGCCGGTACGGGCGAAGCCGGTCTGCACTTCGTCGGCGATCAGCAGGATGCCGTGCTGGTCGCACAGCGCGCGCAGCGCCTGCATGAAATCGGCCGGCGCCACGTTGAAACCGCCCTCGCCCTGCACCGGCTCCAGCACAATGGCCGCCACCTGCTTGGGATCGATATCCGCTTTAAACAGGCGATCCAGGCTGTTCATCGCGTCTTCGGTGGTCACGCCGTACAGCGCGTTCGGGTACTGGCCGTGGAACACCGAGCCGGGGAATGGGCCAAAGCCCAGTTTGTAAGGCGCCACTTTGCCGGTCAGCGCCATGGTCATATAGGTGCGGCCGTGGAAGCCGCCGCCGAAGGTGATCAAGCCCGGACGGCCGGTGTAAGCGCGGGCGATCTTCACCGCGTTTTCCACCGCTTCCGCGCCGGTGGTGAAGAAAGCGGTTTTACACGGACCGGCGATCGGCGCGCGCTGGTTGATGCGCTCCGCCAACGAGACATAGCTTTCGTAAGGAACGATCTGATAGGCGGTGTGGGTGAAGGCCTGCAGCTGCTTTTCAATTGCGGCGATCACTTTCGGGTGGCGATGCCCGGTGTTCAGCACGGCGATCCCCGAAGCGAAGTCGATCACTTCTTTGCCTTCCACATCCCACAGCGTGGCGTTCTCTGCGCGCTCGGCGTAAAAACCACACATCACGCCCACTCCGCGCGGGGTGGCGTCCTGACGGCGTTGGTTCAATTCTGCGTTTTTCATGCTGTTCTCTCCGGTCGGTGCCAGTTACACGTTTCGTTCACATTCGTGAAACAATGCCGTTTATTTACACAGGATGTGGCCCTATAATCGAGTGCCAGTTACGAATAATTGAGGGATCCAATTGCGCTCATTGAGTGGTGATCTGTTGCTGCAGCGCCTCGGCGAACAGCCCGATGACAAGCTGCACAAGCGGCTTTACAACGCGATCCGCACCAGCATTCTCGACGGCAGCCTGCCGCCCTCCAGCCGCCTACCCGCCTCGCGCGATCTGGCGCAGGAGCTCAGCCTGTCCCGCAACACCGTATTAACCGTTTATGAACAACTGCTGGCGGAAGGCTACGTATCGGCGCGCGCCGGCAGCGGCACCTTCGTCGCCGACACGGTGCCGGACAGCTGCCTATCCACCGGCGGCGCTCCGGCGGACGGCAGCGGGCAACCGCGGCGCGTCGAACTGTCGGAGCGCGGCGCCACGCTGCTGCACCACGCCAGCGCCAGCCCCAAACAGTGGGGGGCATTCATTCCCGGCGTCCCCGACGTCAACGCCTTTCCCCATCAGCTGTTCAGCAAGATCCAGGCGCGCCTCAGCCGCCGCCCGGCGCCGCAGCGGCTGACCTACAGCAATCAGGGCGGCAGCCCGGAGCTGCAGCATGCGTTGGTGGAGTATTTACGGGTGGCGCGCTCGGTGCGCTGCTCGCCGGAACAGATCCTGATCACTGAAGGCATCCATCAGGCGATCGATCTGGTGACGCGCATGTTGTGCAATCCGGGGGATGACGCCTGGATCGAAGAACCGGGCTATTGGGGGATCCGCAATATCCTGCGCATCAATGCGTTGAACATCTGCCCGCTGGCGGTGGACGAGGCCGGGCTGGTGCCGCCGGAGCAGCCAACGACGCCACCCCGCCTGATTTTCGTCACCCCGTCGCACCAGTATCCGCTCGGCTCGGTGATGAGCCTGGCGCGCCGCCAACGGCTGCTGGCGCTGGCGCGCAACGCCGGCGGCTGGATCGTCGAGGACGACTACGACAGCGAATTCCGCTTTTCCGGCCAACCGATCCCGGCGCTGCAAGGGCTGGAGGCCGACGCGCCGGTGATCTACATCGGCACCTTCAGCAAAACGCTCTACCCGGCGCTGCGCCTCGGCTATGTGGTATTGCCGCCGCCGCTGGTGCAGCCGCTGAAAACCGCCCACGCCGAGCTGTATCGCGGCGGGCACCTGCTGATCCAGAGCGCGCTGGCGGAATTCATCCAAGAGGGGCACTACACCGCGCACATCCGCCGCATGCGGCTGCTGTACGCCCGGCGGCGCGCCTTCCTGACCGGCCTGATCGAACAGCACCTCGGCAAACAGGCGCTCAGCGAATTCAACAGCAACGCCGGATTGCACCTGATCCTCAACCTGCCGGACGAGGCCGACGACGTGGCGATCGCCGCCGCCGCCGGCGCGCAGGGGGTGCTGGTGCGGCCGCTGTCGCGCTACTACATGCTGCCCAACCGCCGGCGCGGCCTGCTGATGGGGTTTGCCTGCGTGCCGGAAGAACAGATGGCCGCGGCCTTCACCCAGTTGCTGGCGTGCATCAACGTACCTGCAATAAAAAAGGCGGCTCCTTAAGGTCGCCTACGCATTACCAGGCCTGAAGCCGCCAGCCATCCGCCTGCCGGTGCAGGCGGTGCGTCGGCCGCAGCGCCTGCAGGAAGTCTTCGTCGTGCGACACCACCAGCATCGCGCCGGGGAAATCCGCCAGCGCAGTTTCGATCGCCAACGACGACGCCAGATCCAGGTGGTTGGTCGGCTCGTCGAGCAACAGCAGCTGCGCCGGTTGCTGTCGCCACAGCGCGCAGGCCAACGCCGCCTTGAGCCGTTCACCGCCGCTCAGCGAGCCCAGCGGCAGCGCGATGCGATCTGCGCCAAGCTGCAGCTGCGCCAACCGGGTGCGCAACGCGCCTTCCGCCAGCGGCGAATCCTGCAGCCCCAGATGCTCCATCACCGACAGATTCGGGTCGAGCTGCGACAGGGTTTGATCGAGGTAGGCCGTCGACAGCGGGCAATGACAATGGCCGGAAAGCGCCGTCAGCTGACCGAGAACGGTCTTCAGTAAGGTGGACTTGCCACAGCCGTTGGGGCCGGTCAACGCCACGCGCATCGGGCCGTCGATACGCAGATCGAGCGGCGGCGCGCTGACGAACGGCAGCTGCAGCCGCTCGAGCACCAGCACCTGCTTGTTCGCGCTCACTTCGCTGCCGGGCAGTGCCAGCAACACCGGCTGTTCCTCTTCCACCCGCTGATAGGCTTCGCGCACCGCCGCATCGAGGCTGTCGCGCTGATCCTGATGCTGTTTGCGCAGCGTACCGAGGCTCTCCTTCGCCGCCGACTTGTAGGCCACCCGCTCAAAAGAGGCGATATTCAGCGTATCGACGACGCGCAGCGTTTGCGCCGAGCGCCGCTGGCTCATGTCGTGCTCTTTTTGCTGGCGGGCGCGGGTGCGGCGGCGCTCCTCGCGCGCATGCTCCAGATCGGCGCGCGCCGCCTGCTGTTCCGTGTCGCGCTGGCGCCGGTAGTCATCGTAGTTGCCGCCGTAGCTGCGCAGCGCGCCGGGCGTCAGTTCGACGATGCGCGCCATGCGCGCCAGCAGCTGCCGGTCATGGCTGGCGATCAGCAACCCGCCCCGCCACTGATCCAGCTGCTGATACAGCCAGGCACGCCCGACGCTGTCGAGGTGGTTGGTCGGTTCGTCCAGCAGCAGAAAATCCGCTTCGCCCAGCAACGCGCCGCACAGCGCCGCGCGCATCCGCTCGCCGCCGCTCAGAGAGCTTGCGGATCGCAACGGATCGAAGGCCGGCAGCCCGGCGGCGGCGAAGGCGTTTTGCAGGCGATCGTTGAGATCCCATCGCCCTTCCAGACGATCGATATCGTCCGCCAGCGGCCGCCCCTGCTCGAGACGCGCCAGCGCGGCAAACACCTCGCCATAGCCCAACAGCTGGGCCAGCGTGGTGTCCGCGGCGATCTCCGGCTGCTGCGCAACGTAAGCCAATGCGGCATGGGATTCGACGTGACCGTTACCCGGCCGATCCAACCCGGCGATCAGGCGCAGCAGCTGGGTTTTGCCGACGCCGTTGCGTCCCACCAGGCCACAGCGCTGCCGATCGAAAGCGAGATCCAGCGGGCCGAACAGCGTTTCGCCGTCAGCAAATTGGCAGGTCAGTTGATGTAAAACGAAATAAGGGGACTGCGCAAAATGAGCCATAAGCACTCCTGAATGAGATCAAAACATCCCCACAGGGCGCAAGAGCGCACAGCGTGGGACCAGATATCAACAGGTGTGGGTGTTCATTTTCGGTTATGGCTCCGCAGAGAGAAGGAATTTACAACGCGCAAAGGTTAACCGATCTTTTGTTCGTTATGCAAACAGAGTCTGAGATTCATGACGTCTATCACATTCGGCGCAACGCAGATTCCCAAGCGGCATGACAACGGCTAGATTTATCTCATCCGACCACTTGTGTTCACATAATAATAACAGATGCTCATCCCCAATCGCTTTCAACCTGCAGCTAGGCGGCAAGTTCGGGCGTTCCCAGGAGCTTACTCAAGTAAGTGACTGGGGCGAGCGAACGCAGGCAACAACGCTGCAGGTTGAAAGAGGCGGGGGATGAACGATGGAGAGTGCAATGAGCAATTACCCTCACCTGCTGGCGCCGCTGGATCTCGGCTTCACCACCCTGAAAAACCGGGTGCTGATGGGATCGATGCATACCGGCCTGGAAGAGCTGCCCGACGGCCCGCAGCGCCTGGCCGCGTTCTATGCCGAGCGCGCCGCCGCCGGCGTGGCGCTGATCGTCACCGGCGGCATTGCCCCGAACGAACAGGGCGTGGTGTTTCGCGGCGGTTCGATCCTCAACAGCGAGGCGCAATTGCCTCACCACCGCCCGGTAACCGAGGCCGTCCACCGGGCGGGCGGCAAAATTGCGCTGCAGATCCTGCACACCGGCCGCTACAGCTATCAACCCAAGCTGGTGGCCCCTTCCGCGCTGCAGGCGCCGATCAACCCGTTTACGCCGAGCGCGCTCAGCACGGCAGACATTGAACAGACTATCGCCGACTTCGCCCGCTGCGCGGCGCTGGCGCAGCAGGCCGGCTATGACGGCGTTGAGGTGATGGGATCCGAAGGCTACCTGATCAACCAATTCTTGACGACTCGCACCAATCAGCGCGACGACCAATGGGGCGGCAGCTTCACCAACCGCATGCGGTTCGCCGTCGAGACCGTCAGGGCGGTGCGCCAGGCCGTGGGCCCGGCATTCATTCTGATCTACCGGCTGTCGATGCTCGATCTGGTGGAGGACGGCTCCAGCTGGCAGGAGATCGAACAGCTGGCGCTGGCGGTCGAACAGGCGGGCGCCACGATCATCAATACCGGCATCGGCTGGCACGAAGCACGCATCCCGACCATCGCCACCATGGTGCCGCGCGCCGGATTCAGCTGGGTAACCCGCAAGCTGATGGGCAAGGTCAGCATCCCGCTGATCACCACCAACCGCATCAACGATCCGGCGGTGGCCGAGCAGGTGCTGGCGGACGGCTGTGCCGACATGGTGTCGATGGCGCGCCCGTTCCTTGCCGACGCCGCCTTTGTGCAGAAAGCCGCCGAGGGGCGCGCCGACGAGATCAATACCTGCATCGGCTGCAACCAGGCCTGCCTCGACCAGATATTTGAAGGCAAGCTGACCTCCTGCCTGGTCAACCCGCGCGCCTGCCGCGAAACCGAAATGCCGCTGACGATGGCGGAGAAACCGAAAAAGCTGGCGGTGATCGGCGCCGGCCCCGCCGGGCTGGCGTTTGCCACCACCGCCGCCAGCCGTGGCCATCAGGTGACGCTGTTCGACGCCGCCGAGCAGATCGGCGGCCAGTTCAACATCGCCAAACAAATCCCCGGCAAGGAAGAATTCCATGAAACCCTGCGTTACTTCCGCCGCCAGTTGGCGCTGCGCGAAGTGACGGTCAGGTTGGGCGTCAAGGTCGAGGCGGCGGATTTAAGCGAATTCGACGAAGTGATCCTCGCCTGCGGCATCGTGCCGCGCACCCCGGACATCCCCGGCATCGGGCACGCCAAGGTGCTGAGCTATCTGGACGTACTGCGCGATAAAAAACCGGTCGGCCAGCGGGTGGCGATCATCGGCGCCGGCGGCATCGGCTTCGACACCGCCGAGTACCTTAGCCAGCACGGCATGTCCAGCAGCCTGGATCAGACGGAATTCAACCGCGAATGGGGCATCGATGGTCGCCTTGAGCAACGCGGCGGGCTTGCAGCGCAAGGCCCTCAGGCGCCACGCGCCGCGCGGCAGATCTACCTGTTGCAACGTAAAACCAGCAAGGTAGGCGAAGGCCTGGGGAAAACCACCGGTTGGATCCACCGCGCCAGCCTGGCGATGCGCGGCGTGAAGATGCTCAATAGCGTCAACTATCGGCTGATCGACGATGAAGGGCTGCACATCACCCGCGCCGAGCAGGAAAGTTGCCTGCCGGTGGACACGGTGATCGTCTGCGCCGGGCAGGAACCGCGCCGCGAGCTGCAGCAACCGCTGCTGGCGATGGGGAAAATCGTGCACCTGATCGGCGGCGCCGACGTGGCTGCCGAGCTGGACGCCCGCCGTGCGATCGATCAGGGCACGCGGCTGGCGATGTCACTGTAAAAAAGGGGCGCCCGGCGCCCCTGGTTATTCACGCTCAGCGACGCGCGCCGGATTTCACCGCTTTCAGGATCACGAACTTCTTGTTCGAGGCCACCAGCGTGCAGTTGCCGAACAGGCGCTTGAGTTTCTGATGATAGTCGAGGTGACGGTTGCCGACGATGCGCAATTCGCCACCCACCTGCAGGCAGCGCTTGGCGTCGCAGAACATCTGCCAGGCGGTGTGATCGGTAATGGCGTGTTGCTGGTGGAACGGTGGGTTGCACAGCACCGCCTGCACGCTTTCACGCTCGATGCCCGCCAGCGCGTTGTTCACCTCAAACTGACAGCGATCCAGCTCTTGTGGCAGATTGTGCTCCACATTCAGCTCGCTGGAGGCCACCGCCATGTAAGATTCATCGACGAAGGTCACCTGCGCTTCCGGGTTTTGCGCCAGCGCCGCCAGGCCAATCACGCCGTTGCCGCAGCCCAGATCGACGATATGGCCGTTCAGGCCACGCGGCAGGTGATCCAGGAACAGGCGCGCGCCGATATCCAGGCTGCCGCGCGAGAAGACGTTGGCGTGGTTGTGGATCAGCCAATCGGTGCCGTCCAGCGTCCAGTTGGTGGTTTCCGCCGCCGCCGGCGGGACGATGTCCGCCGCCTGGCAGAAGATCAGGCGCGCCTTCTTCCACGCCAGGCTGGTGCGCGTCGGGCCCAGCACCTTTTCGAACAGCTGCATCGTCGAGGTATGCACATCGCGCGCTTTAGCGCCGGCGACGATCAGCGTGTCTTCGGTCACAACGTGGCGCAGCGCGCGCAGCTGCTGTTCCAGCAGCGCCAGCGCTTTCGGCACGCGAATCAGCACCACCGCCGGCGCCGCCGGCAGCTCGGCGAGGCTGTCCAACAGCGTGACCTGCTCAGGATCCAGACCGTTGAGCTTGAGGTTGTGACGCGTCGCCAGCTGGCTCATGTACGAGTCGCTGACGCTGTAAGGGCGATGCGCGTGCAGCGCACAGGCCAGGGTGCCGAAGTTATCGTTGAAAATCAGCACCGGGCGTCCGCCGATATCTACGTTTTCAAGCTGTTGCAGCAGATATTCATCCGCCGCTTCCCACGCCTGCAACTGGGTGGATTCTTCCTGTTGGGGATAACGCTCCAGCTCAAGTTGCTGTGTTCCCAGATCGAGTTGGCTCATTGCCCCTCCTGACTGATAAAATTTGGGCTGTTTATCCCCTAAAAACGCCCGTCAGTAAAATGTTTTTTCGGATAAATTGCGTATGTCAGGATTTGAGCGAAAAAACAGCATAGAATGACCGGCTGAATGGCCGTTGATACGGAACAAGAATGTCTGAATTGACCTACCTGCAAGGCTACCCAACGCATCTGCAAAGCCAGGTGCAACAACTGATCCATCAGAATCGGCTGGGGGACGTGCTGCTGCAGCGCTATCCGCAGGTGCACGACTGCACGACCGACAAATCGCTGTATCAGTTTACCGTCGATCTGAAAAACCAGTATCTGCGCAACGCCCAGCCGCTGAGCAAGGTGGCCTACGACAGCAAGATCCACGTCATGAAGCACGCGCTCGGCCTGCATACCGCTATCTCGCGCGTGCAGGGCGGCAAGCTGAAGGCCAAGGCGGAAATCCGCGTGGCGACGGTGTTCAAGGTCGCGCCCGAACCGTTCCTGCGCATGATCGTGGTGCATGAGCTGGCGCACCTGAAAGAGAAAGATCACAACAAGGCATTCTACAGTCTGTGCTGCCATATGGAGCCGGATTACCACCAGTTGGAATTCGATACCCGGCTGTATCTGACGCACCTTTCGCTGTTCGGCGAGCTGTATGCATAGCGAGTGAGGGCGTGATAATCTGCGGTTTTAAGCTTGGACCGGAGCTCGCCATGATTCGCTTTGCCGTCGTCGGCACCAACTGGATTACGGAACGTTTTATCGATGCCGCCCATGAAAGCGACAAACTCAAGTTGAGCGCCGTGTATTCACGCTCGCTGGAACAGGCGCAGGCGTTTGGCGCCAACTATCAGGTCACGCAGTTTTTCGACTCTCTCGAGGCGATGGCCCAGTCCGACGCCATAGACGCGGTGTATATCGCCAGCCCCAATTCCCTGCACTGCCCGCAATCGCTGCTGTTCCTGCGCCATAAAAAGCACGTGATCTGCGAAAAACCGCTGGCCTCCAACCAGCGCGAAGCGGAACAGCTGGTAGCCTGCGCGCGGGAAAATCAGGTGGTGCTGTTCGAGGCGTTCAAAAGCGCCTATCTGCCGAATTTTCTGGCGCTGCAACAGGCATTGCCGAAAATCGGCCGGCTGCGCAAAGCCTTCATCAACTACTGCCAATACTCTTCGCGCTACCCGCGCTACCTGGCCGGCGAGAACCCCAACACCTTTAATCCACAGTTCTCCAACGGCTCCATCATGGACATCGGCTACTACTGCCTGGCCAGCGCGGTGGCGCTGTTCGGCGCGCCGCAGTCGGTGCTCGCCAGCGCCACGCTGCTCGATACCGGCGTGGACGCCCACGGCACCGTCTGCCTGAACTACGGCGATTTCGACGTCACGCTTTCCCATTCCAAGGTCAGCGACTCGGCGATCCCCAGCGAGATCCAGGGGGAGGAAGGCACGCTGATTATCGACAAGATTTCCGAGTGCCAGGGCGTGGCGCTGACGCCGCGCGGCGGCAACCGCCAGGATCTGGGCCAGCCGCAGCACATCAACACCATGCTGTATGAGGCGCTGGCCTTCGCCGAGTTGGTTGAGAAGCGTCAGGTGGAACATCCAGGGCTGGAGAATTCGCTGATCGTCGCCCGCCTGCTGACCGACATCCGCCGCCAGACCGGCATCGTCTTCCCCGCCGACGGAGAATGAGATGAAACCGCTGCTCGTGATGCAAACCGGCGACGCGCCGCAGGCCATTCGTCAGGAATTGGCCAACTTTGAAGGCATGTTTCTGCAACAGGGCAACATCGACGCCGAACGCGCGCACATCGTGCATCTGCCCGCCGGCGAGCGGCCGTTGCCGCCGGCCGCCTATTGCGGCGTGGTCATCACCGGCTCGCCGGCGATGGTGACCGAACGGCTGCCGTGGAGCGAGGCGGCGGCCGAGTGGCTGCGCCAGGCGATGGCGATCAAACTGCCGCTGTTCGGCGTCTGCTACGGCCACCAGCTGTTGGCCTACGCGCTCGGCGGCGAAGTGGGCTACCACCCGCAGGGCATGGAGGTCGGCACGCTGGAGATCGAACTGCTGCCCGCCGCGGCCGAAGACCGGCGGCTCGCCCTGCTGCCGCCGCGCTTCAAAGCCAACCTGATCCACTCGCAGAGCGTGCTGACGCCGCCCGTCGGCGCGCAGACGCTGGCGCGTTCGCAGCAGGATGCGCACCAGATCCTGCGCTATGGCGATCATGCCCTGACCACCCAGTTCCACCCGGAATTCAACGGCGCGGTGATGAGCCAGTATCTGCAGTGGCTCGGCGAGCTGCATCCCGAGCAGCAAGCGCGCTACCACCAGCAACAACAACAGGTTAGCGGCACGCCGTTCAGCCGCCTGCTGCTGCAGGGATTCGTCGTCAGCCTCGGCGCGCAAAAAGCGATGGCCGGCTAACGCGATTCACGTTGACCGCCGACACATTTTGCATTACTTTCTGCTCTGCAAAGGGGAGTAACTTCATTGCCGGTCAATCGTCATTACGATGCGCAAGCATCCGGTTACCGGGCAACCTGATGTCAAAGGTGTAATCACCTTCATCAACGTTGTAAGTGAGACCTTGCCGGAAGGCGAGGTTTGCTTGCAGCGTTCACAGAGCGGCTGGCGTCTTCCGACGTTGGCCGTTTTTGTTTTTGAAGGATACCTCTGATGATGAATTCCGTTGGCACACCGTGGTTATGGGGCAGCTTCGCCGCCGTCATAGTCGTGATGCTCGCAATCGATCTCCTGTTGCAGGGCCGTAAAGGCGCGCACACCATGACCCTGAAGCAGGCCGCCAGCTGGTCGCTGGTGTGGGTCAGCCTCTCTCTGCTGTTCAATTTCGGTTTCTGGTACTACCTGAATGAAACCGCCGGGCGCGCCGTCGCCGATACCCAGGCGCTGGCCTTCCTGACCGGCTACCTGATCGAAAAAGCGCTGGCGGTGGATAACGTGTTCGTCTGGCTGATGCTGTTCAGCTACTTCGCCGTGCCGGCCAACCTGCAACGGCGGGTGCTGATCTACGGCGTGCTGGGCGCGATCGTGCTACGCACCATCATGATCTTCGCCGGCAGCTGGCTGGTCAGCCAGTTCCAGTGGCTGCTGTATCTGTTCGGCGCTTTCCTGCTGTTCACCGGTATCAAGATGGCGCTGGCGAAGGAAGATGATTCGGCGATCGGCGACAAGCCGCTGGTGAAATGGCTGCGCAGCCGCCTGCGCATGACCGACAGCCTGGAAGGCGAGCGTTTCTTCGTGCGCCGCAACGGCATCCTGTTCGCCACCCCGCTGGTGCTGGTGCTGATCCTGGTGGAACTGAGCGACGTGATTTTCGCGGTGGACAGCATTCCGGCGATCTTCGCCGTGACCACCGACCCATTCATCGTGCTGACCTCTAACCTGTTCGCCATCATGGGCCTGCGCGCCATGTACTTCCTGCTGGCCAACGTGGCGGAACGTTTCTCGATGCTGAAATACGGCCTGTCGGTGATCCTGGTGTTTATCGGTATCAAGATGCTGATTATCGACTTCTTCCACATCCCGATCGGCATCTCGCTCGGCGTGGTGGCGGGCATCCTGACGCTCACTTTGCTGATCAACGCCTGGGTCAATCGCCGCAACGATCGCCTGGCGAAGAAATAACCATAATCTGTTATCCGGGGCGCTAGTCGCCCCGCGATTGTTTGGCAATTCCCCCAAAACGCCAAACGTTATTGCGATCACACAAATGTAACCAGTATGTTATCAAGTGTTGATCCGCGCTCAGAATTTCACCCTCGCCTCTTTCCAACCTCATTCGATTGCTGAATACTAATTCGGCAAACACACTTAGTTACAGAATCATATAAAGCTGCCCGACGTCGTTCCCGCCGTGGCGGCCAGATAACATCAGGAAGAAAGCACTATGCAAAAACTATTACAAAGGATCACGCAGGGTAGCCTGGTCAAACAAATCATGGTCGGCCTGGTGGCCGGCATTCTGGTGGCGCTGGTTTCGCCGGCGGCCGCTGCAGCCGTCGGCCTGCTCGGTTCCCTGTTCGTCGGCGCGCTGAAAGCGGTGGCGCCGGTGCTGGTGCTGATTCTGGTGATGGCCTCGATCGCCAACCATAAACAGGGGCAGAAGACCAACATTCGCCCGATCCTGTTCCTCTACCTGCTGGGCACCTTTGCCGCCGCGCTGGTGGCGGTCGTCGTCAGCTTTATCTTCCCTTCTACGCTGGCGCTGACCACCGGCGCGACGGACATTACCCCGCCGGGCGGCATTGTGGAGGTGATGAAGGGTCTGTTGATGAGCGTGGTGGCCAACCCGTTCCATGCGCTGATTAACGCCAACTACATCGGTATTCTGGCGTGGGCCGTCGGGCTGGGGCTGGCGCTGCGCCACGCTTCCGAAACCACTAAAGGGCTGATCAACGACATGTCCCATGCGGTTACGCTGGTGGTGCGAGCGGTGATCCGCTGTGCGCCGCTTGGCATCTTCGGCCTGGTGGCTTCCACGCTGGCGGAAACCGGCTTCGGTGTGCTGTGGGGCTACGCCCAGTTGCTGATGGTGCTGCTCGGCTGCATGTTGCTGGTGGCGCTGGTACTCAACCCGCTGATCGTTTACTGGAAAATCCGCCGCAATCCGTATCCGCTGGTGTTCGCCTGCCTGCGCGAGAGCGGCGTGACCGCCTTCTTCACCCGCAGCTCAGCCGCCAACATTCCGGTGAACATGGAGCTGTGCAAGAAGCTGAACCTGAATGAGGACACCTACTCGGTTTCCATCCCGCTGGGCGCCACCATCAACATGGCCGGCGCGGCGATCACCATCACCGTGCTGACGCTGGCGGCGGTGAACACGCTGGGCATCGCGGTGGACGTCCCGACCGCTCTGCTGCTGAGCGTGGTGGCCGCCCTGTGCGCCTGTGGCGCCTCCGGCGTGGCCGGCGGCTCGCTGTTGCTGATCCCGCTGGCGTGCAACATGTTCGGCATTCCGAACGACGTGGCGATGCAGGTGGTGGCGGTCGGCTTTATTATCGGCGTGCTGCAGGATTCGGCGGAAACCGCCCTCAACTCCTCCACCGACGTGCTGTTCACCGCCGCCGCCTGCCAGGCGGAAGATCAACGGCTGGCGAACGAAGACCCGCTGAAGGTGCGTTAATCGCAAGTTGCTTCATAAAAAGGCGCTCCCTCGAGCGCCTTTTTTGTCAGCTTTAGAGCGTCACCCCGCTTTTAAAGATCGCCAGCTCGCGGAAATCGTTGGCTTCATTGCGCGCCGGGCGGCCGTTGGCGATCTCGACGATCAGATCGATGAAGCGGCTGAGCAGCGTCTCCATCGCCACGCCGTGAACCAGGCCGCCGGCGTCGAAATCGATCCAATGCGGTTTCTTCGCCGCCAGCTCGCTGTTGGTCGCCAGCTTCACCGTCGGCACAAAGCCGCCGTACGGCGTGCCGCGCCCGGTGCTGAACAGCACCATATGGCAGCCGGCACCGGCCAGCGCGCTGGTCGCCACCGCATCGTTGCCCGGCGCGCTGAGCAGATTCAGCCCCGGCACACGCAGCCGCTCGCCGTATTTCAGCACGTCTACCACCTGGCTTAACCCCGCCTTTTGGGTGCAGCCAAGCGACTTCTCCTCCAGCGTGGTGATGCCACCGGCCTTGTTGCCCGGCGACGGATTCTCATAAATAGGCTGTTGATGGGCGATGAAATAGCGTTTGAAATCGTTGATCATATCGACGGTTTTTTCGAAGGTCTCCCCATCGCGGCAGCGGCTCATCAGAATGCGCTCGGCACCGAACATCTCCGGCACTTCGGTCAGCACCGTGGTGCCGCCGTTGGCTATCACATAGTCGGAAAAGCGCCCCAGCAGCGGGTTGGCGGTGATACCCGACAATCCGTCCGAACCGCCGCACTCCAGGCCGAACTTCAACTCGCTCAGGCGGCCCGGCTCGCGGCGATCGTGGCGCATCTCCCGGTACAGCTCGTGCAACAGCGCCAGCCCGGCTTCCACCTCGTCGTCCTGTTGTTGGCACACCATAAAGCGCAGCCGCCGCTCGTCCTCTATCCCCAACGTGGCGCGAAAGGCATCCACCTGATTGTTCTCGCAGCCCAACCCGATCACCAGCACCGCGCCGGCATTGGGATGGCGCGCCAGATTTTGCAGCATGATGCGAGTGTTGGCATGATCCTGCCCAAGCTGCGAGCAGCCGAACGGATGGCTGAACAGGTGCACGCCGTCGATCCCGTCCGCCTGCGTTTGCTGCAAAAAGCGCTGTTGGATCTGACGGGCGATGCCGTTGACGCAGCCGACGGTCGGCACGATCCACAGCTCGTTGCGGATCCCCACTTCGCCGCCGGCCCGGCGGTACAGCTGCACCTCGCGATCCGCCGCCTGCGGCGGCAACGTTGGGAACTGCGGCTGGTAACGGTAGCTGTCCAGATCGCTCAGGTTGGTTTTGACGTTTTGCGAATGAATGTGCTCCCCAGGCGCAATGGCCGCGAGCGCATGGCCGACCGGCTGGCCGTATTTGATGATGTCTTCGCCCTCGGCGATCGGGCCGAGCGCAAACTTGTGCCCGCGCGCCACCGGCTGCGCCAGCTGAATGCGCTCCCCGTCCAACTCAAGCATTTCTCCGGCGGCCAGATCGCGCAGCGCCACCGCCACGTTATCCTGCTCGTGAATCTTTATCGTACTTTGCATAAACCAGTCCCGGATAACGGCTACGCCAGTTCGATGGCGAAATAGTTTTTGGCGTTGTCGAAGCAGATGTTTTTCACCATCTCGCCCAGCAGCGCGATATCCGCCGGCGCTTCGCCGTCCGCCACCCAACGGCCGATCATCTGGCAAAGGATGCGGCGGAAGTATTCATGCCGCGTATACGACAGGAAGCTGCGACTGTCGGTCAGCATGCCGACGAAGCGGCTCAGCAACCCGAGCTGGGCCAGCTGCGTCATTTGGCGCTGCATGCCGTCCTTCTGATCGTTGAACCACCAACCGGAGCCGAACTGCATCTTGCCCGGCGTGCCTTCCCCCTGAAAATTGCCGATCATGGTGCCGATCACTTCGTTATCGCGCGGATTGAGGCAATAGAGAATGGTTTTTGGCAGACCGCCCTGCCGCGCCTGAGCATCCAGCAGCCGCGACAGCGGTTCCGCCAGCGGCCGGTCGTTGATCGAGTCGAAGCCGATATCCGGCCCGACGGCGGCCAACATGCGGCTGTTGTTATTGCGCAGCGCGCCGATGTGATACTGCTGCACCCAGCCTCGGCGCCGGTATTCGCCGGCCAAAAACAGCAGCACCGCGCTTTTGAACTGGGCGCTCTGTTCCGGCGTCGGCAGCTCGCCGTTCAGGCGACGCAGCAGGATCGCATCCAGCGCCGCTTCATCGGCCTCGCCGAACACCACCACGTCCAGCGCATGATCGGCCACTTTGCAACCGTGAGCGGCGAAGTGATCCATGCGCTTGTACAGGGCGTCGCACAGCGCGCTGAAGCGGCCGATGGCGGTGTCCGCCGCCGCCTCCAGCTGCCGCAGATAGTCGTTGAAGCCGGACGCATCGATAGTGAAAGCTTTGTCCGGCCGCCAGCTCGGCAGCACCTTGATATCGAAGCTATGATCCTCGGCGATCGCCCGATGATGGCGCAGATCGTCGATCGGATCGTCGGTGGTGCCGACCATTTTCACGTTCATTTGCTGCATGATGCCACGTGCGCGAAACGCATCCTGCGCCAGCAGCGCATTGCCGCGCTGCCAGATTTCATCCGCCGTGGCCGGCGACAACAGCGTATCCGTGATGCCGAACGGCCGGCGCAGCTCCAGATGCGTCCAGTGATAGAGCGGGTTGCCGATGGTGTGCGGCACCGTGGCGGCCCAGGCGTCGAATTTCTCGCGATCGCCCGCATCGCCGGTGCACAACCGCTCCGCCACGCCGTTGGTGCGCATCGCCCGCCATTTGTAGTGATCGCCCCGCAGCCAGATATCGTACAGGTTGCTGAAGCGGGTATTCTCCGCAATCTGCTGCGGCGGCAAATGACAGTGATAATCAAAAATCGGCTGCTGCGCCGCGTAATCGTGATACAAGCGCCGGGCAAATTCGCTGTCCAGCAGGAAATCTTCGCTCAAAAACGTCGCCATCTCGGGCTCCTTACTTGCCGTGCGGCACGGGGTTCGAATCACAAAAGTTATCACACCAATTTTTACTAACGTCCAGCAGATTTTTCCCGAGGTCTGCCGTTCATCCTCTCTCTACGCCCTTTTTCGCTCAATTTACCGGCAAAAATGCCCTGTTTCACCGGCAACAGTATTGCTCAGGCGAATAATTCCTTTTGTGATATCACTCAACTTTTAAACCTGTATGACAGGTTATTGTCTCGCCAGCCGCATCGACGGCCACACCTTCAAACGGGGAGACACTTCGGATGCGTAAAATTAAAGGGTTACGCTGGTACATGATCGGACTGGTGACCATCGGCACCGTGCTGGGTTACCTGACCCGCAACGCCATTGCCGTGGCGGCGCCGACGCTGGAAGATACGCTGCACATCACCACCCAACAGTATTCCTATATCGTCGCCGCCTACTCCGCGTGCTACACCGTGATGCAACCGGTGGCGGGCTACGTGCTGGACGTGCTGGGCACCAAGGTCGGCTACGCCATGTTCGCCATTCTGTGGGCGCTGTTCTGCATGGGCACCGCACTGGCCAACAGTTGGGGCGGGCTGGCGTTGGCGCGCGGCGCGGTCGGCATGGCGGAAGCGGCAATGATCCCCGCCGGGCTGAAGGCCAGCAGCGAATGGTTCCCGGCCAAAGAGCGTTCGATCGCCGTCGGCTATTTCAACGTGGGCTCGTCGATCGGCGGCATGATCGCCCCGCCGCTGGTGGTATGGGCCATCGTCGCGCACAGCTGGGAGATGGCGTTCATCATCACCGGCGTGCTGAGCCTGATCTGGGCCATCTGCTGGCTGCTGTTCTACAAACACCCGAAAGATCAGAAGAAACTGAGCCTGGAAGAACGCCGTTACATCCTCGAAGGCCAGGAAGCGCAGCACCAGACCTCTAATGCCAAAAAGATGTCCGCCTGGCAGATCGTGCGCAATCGCCAGTTCTGGGGCATCGCGTTGCCGCGCTTTCTCGCGGAGCCGGCGTGGGGCACCTTCAACGCCTGGATCCCGCTGTTCATGTTCAAGGCCTACGGCTTTAACCTGAAAGAGATCGCCATGTTCGCCTGGATGCCGATGCTGTTTGCCGATCTCGGCTGCATCGTCGGCGGTTATCTGCCGCCGCTGTTCCAGAAATATTTCAAGGTCAACCTGATCGTCTCACGCAAGCTGGTGGTGACGATGGGGGCGGTGTTGATGATCGGCCCCGGCATGATCGGCCTGTTCACCAGCCCTTACGCGGCTATCGCGCTGCTGTGCGTCGGGGGCTTCGCCCATCAGGCGCTGTCCGGCGCGTTGATCACCCTCTCTTCCGACGTGTTCGGCCGCAATGAGGTGGCGACCGCCAACGGGCTGACCGGCATGGCGGCCTGGACCGCCAGCACGCTGTTCGCCCTGGTGGTCGGCGCCCTGGCGGACACCCTCGGCTTCAGCCCGCTGTTCGCCGCGCTGTCGGTCTTCGACATTCTCGGCGCCATCGTCATCTGGACGGTGTTGCAAAACCGCCCGGCCGCCGAACCGCAACCCGCCGCGCTGCAGCCCACCCCGGCGCGCAGCTGATCCCCCGCCCGGCCGCTGCGCCGGGCCCCTTGCTCCTCTGGCAGCGGTGCCGAATAAGTGGTATAACAAATCCGATGGCCACGCGCCCCTTCCCACCGCACCGTATAGAGCATTCACTATGGAATTCACTGAAACCAGACGCCTGTATCAGCAACTGGCCGCCGAGCTGAAGCAACGCATCGAAAGCGGCCGTTATCCGGTAGGCGACAAGCTGCCGGCCGAGCGATACATCGCCGAAGAGATGAATGTCAGCCGCACCGTGGTGCGCGAGGCGATCATCATGCTGGAAGTCGAAGGCTATGTGGACGTGCGCAAGGGATCTGGGATCCACGTGGTGTCCAACCAGCAAAAACACCTGGTGGTGCCGGGCGACAGCATCGAGTTCGCCACCGCCGGCCCGTTTGAGCTGCTGCAGGCGCGCCAGCTGATAGAAAGCAACATCGCCGAATTTGCCGCCACCCAGGTGACCAAGCAGGATATCGTGCAACTGATGGAGATCCAGGAGCATGCCCGCAAAGAGGATCGTTTCCGCGACTCGCAGTGGGATCTGAAGTTCCACGTGCAGGTGGCGCTGGCCACCCAGAACACCGCCATGGCCACCATCGTGGAAAAAATGTGGGTGCAGCGGGTCAACAACCCTTACTGGAAGAAACTGCACGAGCATATCGACGAACGTTCGATCGCCAGCTGGTGCGACGATCACGATCAGATCCTCAAGGCGCTGATGCGCAAAGATCCTTACGCCGCCAAACTGGCGATGTGGCAGCACCTGGAAAACACCAAGCAGATGCTGTTCAACGCCACCAGCGACGACTTCGAATACAACGCCGATCGCTACCTGTTCGCCGAGAATCCGGTGGTGCATCTGGATGGCGTGAGCCACGAGCCGAAATAGCCACGGCGGTCAAAAAACGTCGGCTTATGTCAGGTAATGTAAAATCCGCTGAATCGATGCCGGAACCGCCGTTTGCCGTGTACTATTTCGCCGTCGGCAACGTAGATTTCCCTGTTGCCAATCGTGCTATTTTGGTAGAGTTAGCCCACTTTTTTACCCATTGCTGCGGGGGCGGGACGCGAATAAATGCGCTGGTTGTTTGCCATGCTGATTGCTGTTTTCTGCTGGACCGGTTCGGTCTCCGGCCCACAGCTATGCGTGGCGTCACCCAAGCCCACCCCCAGCGCGCTGAGCAGCCTGCCGCTGTTGGCGGAGCCGGCGCTTTCCCCCTATGATCAGGTGTATCGGGCGCCGGCCGAAGCGCGCCGCAAAGCCCCCGGCAAGTTGCCGCTGCTGCTGCCCAGAGCGCACTCTTTCTCCGGCTCGCTGCTCGCCTCCTCCCTGCCGGTGCCGGTCTATACCCTGGCCGCAGAGCCGGGCTACCGAATTCGCTTCCCCCGCCAGGACACGCCGGCTCCCAACCGGCTTGCCCAGGTCGACGGGATGCTGGATGCCTCCAGGCAACAGAGTCGGCAGGCCGGCTGGAAAGAAAGTAACATGCAGTACCGTGGCACGCTGACTTACCACCTATGACCGGTGTCGCACCGCTAAGAAACCTTAAAGCAACGCCGTTTCATCGTTATCAGCATTCAGGATCGCCGCGCGTTTTCAGCCCACGCCCGTTCCACCGCTGAGATAAAAATAAACAATGACGTTTTAGGAACACCGGATGGATATCATTAAAGAACTGATACATGCCTTGTGGCAGCAGGATTTTGAGACGCTGGCGAACCCTTCGCTGGTGTGGACCCTCTACATCCTGCTGTTCATGATCCTGTTTTTGGAGAACGGCCTGCTGCCGGCCGCTTTCCTGCCGGGCGACAGCCTGCTGATCCTGGTCGGCGTGCTGATCGCCAAAGGCACCATGGGCTTCCCGCTGACCATCGTTATCCTGACCGTCGCCGCCAGCCTGGGGTGCTGGGTCAGCTATATACAGGGCCGGTGGCTCGGCAATACGCGAACGGTGCAAGGCTGGCTTTCGCATCTGCCGGCTCACTACCATCAGCGCGCCCACAACCTGTTCCACCGCCACGGCCTTTCCGCCCTGCTGGTCGGCCGCTTCCTGGCCTTCGTGCGCACCCTGCTGCCAACCATCGCCGGTCTGTCCGGCCTGAACAACGCGCGCTTCCAGTTCTTCAACTGGATGAGCGGCCTGCTGTGGGTCTTGATCCTGACGACGCTGGGCTTCGCCCTCGGGAAAACCCCGGTGTTCCGCAAGTATGAAGATCAGCTGATGTTCTGCCTGATGATGTTGCCGCTGGTATTGCTGGTGGTTGGGCTGGTCGGCTCACTGATCGTGCTGTGGCGCAAGAAACGCGCCAGCGGCCAGAACCCGGGGAAAGGGGCGTGACAGCAAAGCGCCCGCGCTGGCAATACGTCTTGATGATCGCGCTCGCCCTACTGGCGTTGGCGACGCTGCTGGTGCCCTGTATGGTGCGCACCGAGAGCGAGCTGCGCATTCGCGCCAACCAGCAAGGGCTGTCGCTGCCCGACGGCTTTTACGTCTACCAGCGCCTGGATGAGCGCGGCATCCGCATCAAAAGCATCACGCCGGAAGGTGATGGCCTGGTCATCCGTCTGGATTCGCCGGAGCAGCAGTTGCTGGCGCGCGAAGCGCTGCAAACCATCCTGCCGCCCGGTTACCACATCGCGTTGAGCGAATCCCCCGTGCCATCGCATTGGGTGCGCGAATTTGCGCGTTCCCCACTCAATCTGGGATAATCCCCCTTCAGATGAAGGGGTTTCCTTTCACTGCCATTATCTTCATTTTCATTCGCACCGATTAGCTCAAGAATTAATCAGTCAGCACTGAGTCACGGCTGATTCTTTGGGGGCACGCCGGTTTCATGACTATGCTGAAGGATAACTTCAGCCGGCGATGAACGCCCTCCTCTCGCGCTGCCGCCTTCGGCAGCCAGGAAAGCGGGTGCCTGTTCAGGTACCCCATGAAAAGGAACTGAAAGATGAAATTACGCCACTCCCTGTTACTGCTGTTGCCTCTCTGCACGCTGCCGGCCCTCGCTGCGGCCGCTGAGGGCGGTTGTGCCGCCAAAGCGCAAAACATCCAACAGCAAATCGACTACGCCACCCAGCACGGTAACACCCACCGCGTGGACGGGCTAAAAAAAGCGCTGAGCGAAGTGCAGACTCACTGCACCGAAGCCGGCCTGCAGGCCGAACGCCAAAAAAACATCGCAGAGAAACAGCGCAAGGTCGACGAGCGCCGGCAGGAACTGAAAGAAACGCAGCAAACCGGCAAGCTGGACAAGGTCGCCAAGAAGCAGCAAAAGCTGGCGGAAGCGCAAGCTGAGTTGAAACGCGCCCAGGCGGAATAATTTTTTCACACCAGCGGATTTATCGATGAGAGCCCCATCACACGGGATTTCTTAAGCATATGAAATTGATGTCTGGTGTTATCTGCTGGCCATCACCCCTTTGCTCCGGCGAAAAAATCCGCTATGTTAAAAGTCTGTCGAAATAAACGTTAAGGAATAATCACATGGCACATGATTCAAATGCAGAAAACTTACGCGCTGAACTGAAGTCCTTAGCCGATACGCTGGAGGAAGTGCTGAACTCCTCCACCGACAAGCCGAAAGCCGAGCTGGAGAAGCTGCGCTCGAAAGCGGAAGGCGCGCTGAAAGAGACCCGCGCTCGCCTGAGCGACGCCGGTGACAAGCTGGCTTCGCAAACCAAGCAGATCGCCGGCCAGGCCGACGACTACGTGCGCGACAACCCGTGGACCGGCATCGGTATCGGCGCGGCGGTCGGCGTCGTGTTGGGCGTGCTGCTCGCGCGTCGTTAATCATGGCTGAACAACCGCAAGTGCGCGCGCAGGGCCCCGCTAAAGGGGTCCTGGATATCGGTCAGCGCATCATCACGATCCTGGTCGGCATGGTGGAAACCCGCGTCCGGCTGGCGGTAGTCGAGCTGGAAGAGGAGAAAGCCAACCTCATTCAGCTGCTGATCATGGCCGGCATGACGCTGCTGTTCACCGCCTTCGGTTTGATGAGCCTGCTGATCCTGATCTTCTGGGCCATCGATCCGGTCTACCGGCTGGTGGCGCTGGGCGCGACAACCGGCGTGCTGCTGTTCCTCGCCGTGGTCGGCACCATCTGGACGCTGGTCAAGGCCCGTCGCACCACGCTGCTCGGTGCCACGCGCAAACAGCTGGAACTCGACCGCGCCGAACTGGAGCGCGAGCCATGAGCCGCCGCCGCTATCTGGAATGGAAAAAAGAGAGGCTGATTCGGCAGATCCAGCAACAGCGTCTGGATCTGGCCGAACACAAGTCTCTGTGGCTGGAAAAGACCGAACGCATCGACCGCGGCTGGCAAACGGTGTTTGGCCTGCGCCGCTATCTGGTGCTCGGTTCCAGCGTCATGGCGCTGTACGGCATCCGCCATCCCAGCAAGATGATCCGCTGGTCGCGTCGCGCTTTCGGCGCATGGAGCGCTATCCGTCTGTTTAAAAAGACGTTTTCCGCCAAGTAAGCCGCTTAGTCTTTCCTTCAAACCTCCTGTTGCTCTGCCCGCATTTTCTCCCTTGATACAACGCGTCCAACCCCGGGGCCGGGCAACCTGCTGATCGGCGGCATTTTATTAGCACGCTAAAGATTCAGATTTTTTGAAAAATTACGACAGTTTTACTTGCTAACAACCTGAGCACTTCCCGCTTAACATTCACTCCATCAATTCGAGACGGAGCGGACAGGGTAAGAAACCCGCTACACCGCCCGTTGATATGACTACCGCCGAACAGGCGCACAAAAACACTTTGGAGTAGATGATGAAAAAATTAGAAGATACAGGTTTGCTGGTTGCTCGTATTCTGATGCCAATCCTGT
Source organism: Serratia bockelmannii (assembly GCF_051803255.1). Classification (NCBI taxonomy): domain Bacteria; kingdom Pseudomonadati; phylum Pseudomonadota; class Gammaproteobacteria; order Enterobacterales; family Yersiniaceae; genus Serratia; species Serratia bockelmannii. Next base: position 4,589,819 of record NZ_CP196512.1, read on the forward strand.
TTATCGTGGCAGGCTACGGCAAAATGGGTGACGCTTATGCCGGTACCCAACAGTACATGCAATCGATGGGCGTGCCTGGCTTCTTGCTGCCGCTGACCATCCTGCTGGAATTTGGCGGCGGTCTGGCGATCCTGTTCGGTTTCCTGACCCGCACCGTGGCGCTGTTCACTGCCGGTTTCACCATTCTGACCGCGCTGCTGTTCCACACTGACTTTGCGGAAGGCGTAAACCAGCTGATGTTCATGAAAAACCTGACCATCGCCGGCGGCTTCATCGTGTTGGCGGTCGCAGGCCCAGGCGGCTTCAGCATCGACCGTCTTCTGAACAAGAAATGGTAATCTAAACTGTCATTCAGGGCCCGGCATGCCGGGCCCTGTCGTTTTTCACTCGGACACCAAGGAGATTCCCATGGGACAACTCGTCGATGGCGTTTGGCAAGACATCTGGTATGACACCAAATCTACCGGCGGCCGTTTCAAACGTTCAACCGCTCAGTTTCGCAATTGGGTGACCGCCGACGGTCAGCCGGGCGAACACGGCGTGGGCGGCTTCCAGGCCGAAGCGGGCCGTTATCACCTTTATGTTTCTCTCGCCTGCCCTTGGGCGCATCGCACGCTGCTGATGCGCAAACTGAAAGGGCTGGAGCAGATCATTCCGGTCTCGGTGGTGCACCCGCTGATGCTGGAAAACGGCTGGACCTTCGGCCAGGATTTTCCGGAAACCACCGGCGATCCGCTGTATCACGCCGACTTCCTGTACCAGATCTACCTGCGGGCCGATCCGCACTACAGCGGGCGCGTGACCGTGCCGGTGCTGTGGGATAAACAGCGGCAAACCATCGTCAGCAATGAATCCGCCGACATCATCCGCATGTTCAACAGCGCATTTGACGGCGTCGGCGCTCGGGCAGGCGACTACTACCCGACCGCGCTGCGCGGCAAGATCGATGAGCTGAACGGTTGGATTTACGATCAAGTGAACAACGGCGTGTACAAAGCCGGTTTTGCCACCAGCCAGGAAGCCTATGACGAAGCGGTCAACGGGGTATTCAACGCGCTGGAGCGCCTGGAGCAGATCCTGGGGCAGCATCGCTACCTGACCGGCGATCGGCTGACCGAAGCCGACCTGCGTCTGTGGACCACGCTGGTGCGTTTCGATCCGGTGTACGTCACCCACTTCAAGTGCGATAAACACCGCATCAGCGACTACCTCAACCTGTACGGCTTCCTGCGCGACATCTACCAGATGCCGGGCATCGACGAGACGGTCAGCCTGCCGCACATTCGCAACCACTACTACCGCAGCCACGCCACCATCAACCCGCACGGCATCATTTCCATCGGGCCGGCGCAGGATCTGGACGAGCCGCACGGCCGCGACCAGCGCTTCGGTTAAGGCGAAAAAAATCCCCTTGCCGCCCGGCAAGGGGATGTCATCCAACCGACTTAACGCTGCGCGAACAGGCGCGGAATTTCGCGCAGGAACCAGGCTTTCGCCTCCCCCATGCTGTCGCGCCGCCAGGCCATGATGATATCGGCTTCGCGGCTGTATTCCGGCCCCACCACGCGCAGCCGCCCGGCCTCGATATCTTTCTCCACCATCGGATACGGCATGGTCGCCACCCCCAACCCGGCCAGCAGCGCCAGACGCTTGTCTTCAATGGTGCTCACCGTCAGACGCTGCTGCTTATCCAGCAGCTGTACGGTCAACACCGGGCGCTCGCGAGCGGTATCCGCCACCGCGATGCCGCGGTACTTCACGCGGGTCACTTCGGAAAGCGGCTCCGGCTCCAGGTGGATAGGATGATCCGGCGCGGCGACATAAACGCTCATCACCTTATACAGTTTGCGGGTGTTGATCTCGGACGACGCGCGAAAATGCATGTCCGGCGCGATCACGATGTCGGCGCGCCCCTGCTCCAGCCGCTCCCAGGCGCCCGCCAGCACCTCGGTGAAAATCGACACCTGGGTGTTGGCCTTCAGCGCCAGCTTGTCCACCAGCGGGAACAGCAGGCTCGGCGGCGACAGCGCTTCGCTGACGATGGTCAGGTGAGTTTCCCAACCGCGCGCCAGCGCCTCGGCGTCGGTGGTCAGCTTGTCGGCCGCTTCCAGCAGCACCCGCCCGCGTTCCAGCAACATGCGCCCCACGTTGGTGAACTTGGTGCGGTGGCCCGAACGGTCGAACAGCACCACGTCCAATTCTTCTTCCAATTTTTGCATGGTGTAGCTGAGTGCCGACGGCACCCGGCCCAATTCGTCGGCGGCCGCGGCGAAACTGCCGCGCCGGTCGATTGCATCCATCACCCTTAGTGCCTCAAGCGTGAGCGCCCGATCTCTGGCCATCGCATCCCTCTGTCAGGAAATTTGAATATGCCGACCAGATTAACTGGCTAACAATCCGACGTCCAGATGCTTACCATTTGGATAATGAATTTAGAGAGCCGATTGCCATGATTACATGCAGAACAGCACAACAATGCGGGCAAGCTGACTTTGGTTGGCTGCAGGCTCGCTACACCTTTTCCTTTGGTCACTACTTCGATCCCAAACTGATGGGCTACGCGTCGCTGCGGGTGCTGAATCAGGAGGTGCTGGCGCCGGGCGCGTCGTTCCAGCCGCGCACCTATCCCAGCGTGGATATCCTGAACCTGATCCTGCAGGGCGAGGCGGAATACCGCGACAGCGACGGCAACGCCGCGCGCGCCAAAGCCGGCGAAGCGCTGCTGCTGGCCACCCAGCCAGGCCTGAGCTACAGCGAACAGAACGTCAGCAGCGATACGCCGCTGACCCGCCTGCAGCTGTGGCTGGATGCCTGCCCGGAACGCAACAACGAGCGGGTGCAGCGTCTGACGCTGCCGGCGGCAGGCAACCTGCTGCTGGCCTCGCCTGACGGCGCGCAGGGCAGCCTGCAGCTGCGCCAGCAGGTCTGGATCCATCATCTCGATCTGCAGCCGGGCGAAGAACACACGCTGACGATTAATGGGCCGCGCGCTTATCTGCAGTCGATACACGGTACCATCGCCGCCACCGGCGAGCGCCACGAGGAACAGCGCCTGACCTGCGGCGACGGCGCCTTCGTGCGCGAGGAGAACCGCCTGACGATCCGCGCCGAGACGCCGCTGCGCGCGCTGTTGATTGACCTGCCGGTGTAAGGCCGGCCGGAAAACGAAAAACCCCGCGCAACGCCAGTTGCGCGGGGTTTTCTTTTGTCGAGGGAGTTGACCGGTAAGCCGGGTTCTGTCGTGGACAGTCATTCCTCTAGGCCAGCAATCGCTCACTGGCTCAAGCAGCCTACCCGGGTTCAGTACGGGCCGTACCATGTGAACCCCTATTTGGCCTTGCTCCGGGTGGAGTTTACCGTGCCACGAACTGTTGCCAGCCGCGCGGTGCGCTCTTACCGCACCCTTTCACCCTTACCTGATCCCGCTTGCGCGGGCCATCGGCGGTTTGCTCTCTGTTGCACTAGTCGTAGGCTTGCGCCTCCCAGGCGTTACCTGGCACCCTGCCCTATGGAGCCCGGACTTTCCTCCCCTCCATCTGTCTCCCCGAAGAGGACGGCAATGAAGCGGCGACTGTCTGGTCAACTCCGGCGCGGATAGTAGCGTTGCGGCGGCGGCAGGTCAACCGCTTTACGGCTGTTGTTGCTCCAGCGCGTGCTTATACAACGCATTTTTCTTCACGCCGTGGATTTCCGCCGCCAGCGCCGCCGCCTTTTTCAACGGCAGCTCTTTTTGCAGCAGCGCCAGCGTGCGCAGCGCCTCGAGCGGCAACGCATCCTCCTGCGCTTTGTGGCCTTCGACGATCAGCACCATCTCACCGCGGCGGCGCACTTCATCTTCCTGCACCCACGCCAGCAGCTCGCCCACCGGCGCGCCGTGGATAGATTCCCAGGTTTTGGTCAGCTCGCGCGCCAGCACGACATAACGCTGCGGGCCCCAAACGGTGACCATGTCCTGCAGACTTTCCAGCAGACGGTGAGTGGATTCGTAGAAAATCAGCGTGCGCGGTTCCTCCGCCAGAGCCATCAGCGTATCCTTGCGCCCCTTGGTTTTCGCCGGCAGGAAGCCTTCGTAGCAGAAGCGGTCGGAAGCGACACCCGCAGCGCACAGCGCGGTGGTGGCGGCGCAGGCGCCCGGCAGCGGCACCACGCGAATGCCGGCCTCGCGGCAGCGGCGCACCAGGTGATAACCGGGATCGTTGATCAGCGGCGTGCCGGCGTCGGACACCAGCGCGATGCTCTGGCCTTCCTGCAGTTTCGCCAGCAGCTGATCGGCCTTTTGCTGTTCGTTGTGGTCATGCAGCGCGAACAGACGCGCGTTGATCGCGAAGTGTTGCAGCAGCAATCCGGTATGGCGCGTGTCTTCCGCCGCGATCAGATCAACGCTTTTCAGTACCTCTAACGCACGGTGAGTGATATCGCCCAGATTGCCGATGGGGGTGGGCACCACATACAGCGTTGATGCAGAAATGACTGATTGTTGGTGTTGATTCATTGTTTCATCCGGGTTGCCGATTTAATATTGAGCATCTTGAAAAAAACATCACTGGATACAGTATGCTTTCCTCAACATTCGTTCGTACCAAAGCAGGGCGTTCCAAGCCTGTCCGACTTACCGCAGTCATCGCGGCCGCCCTTTTCCTGGCAGGCTGTCCAAGTCGGGCCCCGCAAACGCCGCCCGCCAATATACAGGACGAAGCGAGCGCCAGCTCCGATTACTACCTGCAGCAGTTGCAGCAAAGCAGCGATGATAACAAGGCTGACTGGCAATTACTTGCTATTCGCGCCTTGCTGCGCGAAGGAAAACTGCCGCAGGCCGGCGACCAGTTGAATCAGCTGCCGAAAAACCTCAGCGGCGCACAGCAGACTGAGCGCCAGTTGCTGACCGCCGAACTGCAGATCGCCAACAAGAGCTACGTCAGCGCCCGCAGCACGCTGGGCCACCTGGACAGCGGTGCGCTGTCGCCGAATCAGAAGGTGCGCTACTACCAGGCGCAGATCGCCGCCAATCAAGGCAAAGCGTCGCTGCCATTGATCCGCGCCTATATCGCTCAGGAGCCGTTGCTGACCGGCAAACCGCACCAGGACAATCTGGATCAAACCTGGCAGGCCCTGCTGCAGCTGACGCCGCAGGAGATGAACAGCCTGGTGATCAACGCCGACGAGAACGTGCTGCAAGGCTGGCTGGATCTGCTGCGCGTCTATCAGGACAACAAGCAGGATCCCGATCTGCTGAAGGCCGGCATCAAAGATTGGCAGAACCGTTATCCGAAGAACCCGGCAGCCAAAACGCTGCCGGCTCGCCTGAACCAGGTGCTGAACTTCACTCAGGCCTCCACCTCGAAAATCGCCCTGCTGCTGCCGTTGAACGGCCAGGCGAAAGTGTTCGCCGACGCCATCCAGCAAGGCTTCGAAGCGGCGAAAAACGGCGGTTCCATGCCGGCGCCGCAACCTCAAGCCGCGCAACCTGCCAGCGCACCGGCCCAAACGGCGCCGGCCGATCAGGCCGCAGCGGGTGACATCAACGCCAACGGCGCCGTCAGCCCTTCGGCGCAAGAGAGCCAGCCGGCCGTGACCGCCGCGCAACCCGCTGCACCGTCCAGCGCGCCGATAACGCCGCTGCAGGCCGCTAATGCGCAGGTCAAAGTGTACGACACCACCAGCCAGCCGCTGGCCGCCTTGCTGAGCCAGGCGCAGCAGGATGGCGCTACTCTGGTGGTCGGGCCGCTGCTCAAAGAGAACGTCGATCAGCTGTCCGCCAGCACCACCACGCTGAACGTGCTGGCGCTCAACCAGCCGGAAACGCCGAAGGACAACCTGAACATCTGTTACTTCGCCCTGTCGCCGGAAGATGAAGCGCGCGACGCCGCCCGCCACATCTGGGAACAGCAGAAGCGTCAACCGCTGCTGCTGGTGCCGCGCGGCGCCTTCGGCGATCGCGTCGCCAAGGCCTTTAACCAGGAATGGCAGAAGCAAGGCGGGCAAACCGTGCTGCGTCAGGACATCGGCTCTGCCGGCGAGCTGCGCCAGATGGTGAACAGCGGCGGCATCCGCATGACCGGCACGCCGATGTCGAGCGCCCCGGCGCCGCAGAGCGTCACCATCGCCGGGCTGACCATTCCTGCGCCGCCGAGCGACGTGCCCGCCGCCACCGGCGGCAGCGTCGACGCGGTGTATATCGTCGCTACCCAGTCCCAACTGACGCTGATCAAACCGATGATCGACATGGCCACCAGCTCGCGCGGCAAACCGGCGATGTACGCCAGCTCGCGCAGCTACCAGGCCGGCGCCGGCCCGGACTTCCGTCTGGAAATGGAAGGCCTGCAGTTCAGCGATATCCCGCTGCTGGCCGGCTCAAACCCTCAGCTGCTGCAGCAGGCCAGCGCGCGCTTCCGCAACGATTACTCGCTGGTGCGCCTGTATGCAATGGGGATGGATGCCTGGACATTGGCCAACCACTTTGCTGAAATGCGCCAGCTGCCGGGTTTCCAGGTTTCCGGCACCACCGGTACGCTGAGCGCATCGCCGAACTGCGTGATCAACCGCAAGCTGCCTTGGCTGCAATACCGTCAGGGTACGGTCGTTCCGGTCTCTTGAACCCACGCGCCTCCGGGGCGGGCTACGAGTTACTGGCCCGCCGTCACCTGGAACACGCCGGGCTCACCTTCTGCGCCGCCAACGTCGCGGTGCGCGGCGGTGAGCTCGACCTCATCATGCGCGACGGCACTACCTGGGTATTCGTCGAAGTGCGCTACCGCCGCAACGACGCCTTCGGCGGCGCGGCCGCCAGCGTCACCTTTCGCAAACAACAGCGGTTGCTGCACGCCGCCGCCGTCTGGCTGGCGGGGCGCGGAGCCAGTTTTGACACATCATCTTGCCGTTTTGATGTTTTGGCCATTACCGGTAGCCAGTTAGAATGGATACCCAACGCCTTCAATGCGGATTAATTGGGGTTTTGCGGCGCAGACCGGCCCTTTGACTTAGTGGATTAATACAACGTGCTGGATAGAATTAAAGTCTGTTTTACCGAAAGCATCCAAACCCAGATCGCGGCGGCGGAAGCACTGCCGGACGCCATTTCCCGCGCTGCGATGACGCTGGTTCAATCCTTACTCAACGGCAACAAAATCCTGTGCTGCGGCAACGGCACCTCGGCGGCCAACGCGCAGCACTTCGCCGCCAGCATGATCAACCGTTTTGAAACCGAGCGCCCCAGCCTGCCAGCCATCGCCCTCAACGCCGACAACGTGGTGCTGACGGCGATCAGCAACGATCGGTTGCACGACGAAGTGTACGCCAAGCAGGTGCGCGCACTTGGGCACACCGGTGACGTGCTGCTGGCGATTTCCACCCGCGGCAACAGCCGTGATATTGTGAAAGCGGTCGAGGCGGCCGTGACCCGCGATATGACCATCGTCGCGCTCACCGGCTACGACGGTGGCGAACTGGCCGGGTTGCTCGGCCAGCAGGATGTCGAGATCCGCATCCCGTCGCACCGCAGCTCGCGCATTCAGGAAATGCATATGCTGACCGTAAACTGCCTGTGCGACCTGATAGACAATACGTTATTCCCCCACCAGGACGATTAAGGAACTGAGATGAAGCTAAAAGCCACATTTGCAGTGCTGTCCAGCGCCCTGCTGTTGCAAGGCTGTATCGCCGGCGTCGTCGTCGGCAGTGCGGCCGTCGCGACCAAAACCGCCACCGACCCGCGCAGCGTCGGGACCCAGGTGGATGACGGCACGCTGGAAGCCAGGGTCGAAAGCGCCCTGAGCAAAGACCAGCAGTTGAAGAAAGATGCCCGGGTGGTCGCCACCGCCTATCAGGGCAAGGTGCTGTTGACCGGCCAGTCGCCTAACGCCGATCTCACCGCGCGCGCCAAGCAGATCGCCATGGGCGTGGAAGGCACGACCGAAGTGTATAACGAGATCCGTCAGGGCACGCCGGTCAGCCTGAGCACCGCGTCCTCCGACACCTGGATCACCACCAAGGTGCGTTCGCAGCTGCTCACCAGCGATACGGTGAAATCGTCCAACGTGAAGGTTACTACCGAAAACGGCGAAGTGTTCTTGCTGGGCCTGGTCACGCAGCAGGAAGGGCAGTCAGCGGCGCAGATTGCTAGCCAGGTCAGCGGCGTGAAGCACGTCACTACCGCCTTTACCTATGTGAAATAAACCGCTTGGCGGGAGCGGCACCGTGCCGCTCCCGCCCGTTTAATCCAGCTTGTTCTCGCGTAAAAACGCTTCCCCGCCCAGTTGCCGCATTTGGCGCATAATCCATTGTTGACGCTGCACCACATAGCCGGACGGCGCATCGGCCCTGAAGCGATGCGGATTCGGCAATACCGCCGCCAGCAGCGCCGCTTCGGCCGCGCTCAGACGTTTGGCCGGCTTATGGAAAAAGCGCTGTGAAGCCTCTTCCACGCCGAACACCCCGTCGCCGAACTCGACGATGTTCAGATACACCGTCAGAATACGTCGCTTGGTCCACACCAGCTCGATGCCCGACGTCAGCCCGGCCTCCAGCCCTTTGCGCAGCCAGCTGCGGCCATCCCACAGAAACAGGTTTTTAGCGGTCTGCTGCGACAGCGTGGACGCGCCGCGGATGCGCGTCGGGCGCTTCTCGTTGTGGCTGAGCGCCTTTTCAATGGCCGCCACATCGAAGCCCCAATGGTCTGGAAACTTCTGATCCTCCGCCGCCATCACCGCCAGCGCCATTTGCGGCGAGATATCGTCCATCGACACCCAGTCCGAATGGGCGACGTAGCCGAAGTCGCCGCTCAGCCAGGCGCTGACTTGCCTCTCTACCATCACGGCGGAAAACGGCACCGGCAGGAAGGCAAAGAGCACAATGCCCAACACCCACAGGCCGATAATCGCGATGACACCGCGCTTCAGCCAATACCACGGGCGCAGCCGCCGCCATCCGCCGAGCGATTTTCTCATTCAGACAGTTCCAGCACCCGCGCCACCAGCTTATCGATGCCGAGGGCCGCCTGCGCGATCGACGGCGCCAGCATATAGGCTGGCGTAGTCACGATCTTGTGCTCGCTGTCCACCACGATGTCGTCCACCGGACAAATCACCGGCTCGCCGCCCATGGCGTCAATCACTTCCCCCAGGTCCGGATCGTTACCAATGGTGAGCCGCGCTTGTTGATCCAGCAGTTTCGGCAACAGCGCCGGCGCGATGCACATCAGGCCAATTGGTTTGTTGGCCTTATGCATCTCGCGCGTCAGACGCGCCAAATCTTCATCGACCCAACATTCCGCGCCGGCTTCGGCGAAATTGCTGAGATTCTTGGCGGCACCAAAGCCACCGGGCACGATCAGCGCATCCAGCTGGGCGGCTTCCGCCAGCGCCAGCGGCTGCACTGCCCCGCGGGCAATGCGCGCCGATTCAATCAGGACATTGCGCGACTCCGCCATCTCCTCACCCGATAAGTGATTAATAACATGGCATTGTGGTTTATCAGGCGCAAAGCACACCGCCTGGGCGCCGGCACGGTCCAACGCCAGCAACGTCAGCACCGCTTCATGGATCTCCGTACCGTCATAAACGCCGCTGCCGCTGAGGACTACACCCACCTTTTTCATCACTCTTACTCCTGTCGCTGCTGTCAACTGGTTCGTGCTCTGAGTTGACAAACACTAATCTACATCACACATTTTAATGAATCTTCTAACAAGAGCGCTTACATTTGCTATGTTGTTGGCTGTATGATGTTTAGGAATTCGCAACAACCTGCTCGACCAGAACACTGAAACCAATACGCAGGTTCACAATTTCCCTGGTGTTGGCGCAATATTCGCGCACCCCGGCTTAGGTCGGGGTCATTTTTTTTCAGCGTTCTCAACCCAAGCCCGCAGTACCTGCACATCGTTGCGCCACTCTTGTTTCAACTCATCCACCCAATCCTGCACGTTATCCCACCAGGCCGGCAGCGTCGGCGTTTGAATCTGCTGCGCCAGCTGCTGCAGATGGCGCAGACCGACCGAACCGGCGGCGCCCTTGATCTTGTGCCCTTCCTCGGTGATGCCTTTCTGATCGCGCGCCGTCATGTTGGAGTCCAGCACCGCCAGGTAGCCCGGCATCATCTGTTCGAACATCTCCAGGCTTTGGTGGATCAGCTGCGGGCCAACCAGATCCATGTACTGTTCCAGCATCGCGGTATCGAGTAACGACTCATTAATCTGCATCGCCTTGTGCTCCGTTTTCTTTGAAGTGTGAGAAGGTTGATGATCCCAATAGTGTTTGATGACCTGGGTCAGCGCCGGCACCGACAACGGCTTGCTCAGCACATCGTCCATGCCCGCCTCGAGATACTCTTTTTTGTCTTTCAGCACGTTGGCGGTCAAAGCCACCAGCGGCGGCAGCGCCTGCCCGGCATAGCGTTCGCGCAGCGCCCGGGCGATATCCAGCCCGGTCATGTCCGGCAGTTGGATGTCCAGCAGTACCAGATCGAACTCGTCCGGGTCGAACATCGCCAGCGCATCGTGGCCGTTCATCGCCACATCGACGCTGTTGCCCAATTTCTCCAGCACCGATCGCGCCACGATCACGTTCAGTTCGATATCCTCCACCAGCAGGATGTGCAGCGCCGGCAACGGCAGCTCCTCTTCCTCCGATACCTCGCTGACGGCTTCCTGCACCGCCGGCGCCTGGATGGTCAGAGTGAAGCAAGAACCGTGCCCCTGTTCGCTGCGCACGGTGATGTCACCCCCCATGCTCTGCGCCAACCGCTTGGAGACCGCCAGCCCGATACCGGTGCCGGTGGCCGGACGGCCGCCGCGCTGATCTTTCACCTGGTAATACATGGCGAAGATCTTGTCCTGCTCGTCCTGCGGGATGCCCATGCCCGAATCTTCCACCTCGAACACCAACTTCTCCTGCGCCTCGCGCCGCACGCGCACCACGATTTTCCCCTGTTGGGTAAATTTCACCGCGTTGCCGATCAGGTTCCACAAGATCTGCCGCAGGCGCGTGCCGTCGGTCACGATCTGCTGCGGCAGCGGCGTCTGCGGATCCATGATGAACTGCAGCCCTTTCGGCTGCGCCAGCAGGCCGGAGAGGTTCTCCAGATCTGCCAGGAAACCGGTGAAGTCCACCGGCTGGTTGTCGAGCTGCACCTTGCGCCGCTCGAGCTTATCCATTTCGATAATGTCGTTGAAGATATTGCCGAGGGTGATGGCGCTGACGTGGATGGTCTTCAGGTATTTCAGTTGCTCGTCATTCAGCTCGGTATCGAGCAGGATGCGGCTCAGGCCGACGATGCCGTTAAGCGGCGTACGCAGCTCGTGGCTGATGGTGGAGATAAAGGTGGTCTTCTCCCTGCTGGCGTTCTCCAGCGCGTCCTGGTAGCGCTTACGCTCGGTAATATCGCGGCCGAAGCCCATCAGCCCGTGGCGTTTGCCCACCCGGTCGTAAAACGGGACCTTGCGCAGCTCGAAACAGGCCTTGCGGCCGTCGGGATACACCAGCCATTGTTCGTAGGTCAGCGAAACGTTGTGGCGGAACACCTTCTCGTCGGTCTCAATGACCTTTTCGGCGATCTCCTGGCCGTAGACGTCGAACGGCGTCAGGCCGATCAGCTGCTTCTCGCTTTTGCCGGTCAGCAGCTCCATCGCGCGGTTGCAGCCGGAGAACTCTTTGTCTTCGTTGCGGTAGTAGACCAGATCCGGCGAGGCATCGAGGAAGGAACGCAACAGCGCCGATTGCTGGCCCAGCTCAATCTGCGCCAGCTCGCGCTGTTCCATCTCTTCGGTCAGCTTTTCCATCACCTGCAGGCGCTCTTCTTCCGCCTTGATACGGTCGGCAATCTCCTGATTCAGCTGGCTGATATTGTCTTTGAGCTGCTGATTGAGCTCCAGATCGCGGTGGCGCATCTCTTCGAGCTTGTCCACCAGCCGCGCCAGCCGTTGGCGCGACTCTTCCAACTGTTCCACCACCACCGAGAGAAAATAGACCGCCCACGGGGTGATCAACAGGCCGAAGAAGATCGAACGCACCACGTCGATGCTTTCCACTTCGCCGCGCAGCAGCATGGTCACCGCCATCTGCACCACCATCGCCAGCACCACCAGCGCCGAGGCCAGCAGCAGCGAGAAGCGCACCAACCCCAGTTTCACCATTAAATCAACGTAGTACTGGGCCAACACCCGGATTTGCTTCATAGCGGCTCCCATCAGACACAATCTTTTGAATCATACCGTAAAACCGCGGTGAGATAAGGCGGCAAACGCCGAAGTGTGGCAAAGATTGCACTTCAGAACGGCATTCCAGGGTGGTAGCGCCACTTTTCATCCAGCGCGCTGCCCTGCCCACCGCGCTGTTGCAGATAAGCACCGACCGCCTGCATGCCACTCCAGCGGTTTTCGCACCACAGCGGCGCCAGCAGCGTCGGCCGACGGGCGCTGGCGGAAAGACGGTGATACACCACCTCGCCCGGCGTGTGGCGGATCATCTCCCCGGCGCTGACGGCGTAGTCCTCCAACGCCAGTTCGGACAAGCGCCCGGCGCGCCACGCGCGGGCCAGGGTACTGCCGGTCACGACGTGCAGCGGATGCAGTTTGATGCCATCCACGCCAGTCTCCACCACCCGCTGCAGCGTGAGCAGATGATCGCGCTGATTTTCTCCCGGCAGCCCGACGATCAGATGGCAGCACACCTTCAGCCCGCGCTGCCGGGCCAGCCGCGCCGTCTGCTGATAACAGCGAAAATCATGGCCGCGATTGATGCGCTTCAGCGTTTTATCGTGCGCCGTCTGCAGCCCCAGCTCCAGCCACACTTCATAGCCTTGCTCGCGGTATCCCGCCAGCAGATCCAGCGCGGCGGGCGGCACGCAGTCCGGCCGGGTGCCGACGCACAGGCCGACCACGGCGCTCTGCGCCAACGCCTGCCGATACATCGACGCCAGCCGTTCGATCTGCGCATAGGTGCTGGTATAGGCCTGGAAATAGGCCAGATAGCGCCGCGCCCGATCGACCCGCGCGGCCTGCTGCGCCAGCTGTTCGTCGATGCTCTGGCGCTGCATCGCTTCATCGGCGAACGAGGCGACATTGCAGAACGTACAGCCGCCGCGCCCCAACGTGCCGTCGCGGTTAGGGCAGCTGAATCCGCCGTGCAGCGTGAGTTTATGGATCTTTTCGCCATAGCGGCGCTGGAGATCTGCGCCAAACATATTGACTAATTGCGGCAACTGCATAATCTTGGTGATTCTCTGTGTTCAAAGCCGCGATGCTAATAAGAAACGGCTTTTCCCGCGATGACAGAGATCAACGCTTTCCCCGCAAGGCGCCACCAGGCATAACTATTCATCATAAACGCAAATCAATTCACTATAATTCTGATGAATTATTCTAATCGTCACGCAACCGTTAACGGCAATATGACAACACGGTGAAAAATAGTCATAAACATCAGCCAGGCAATATCTTATAGAATAAAATTCTGGCATTAACCCCCGCACTAGCATGGTGCAGAGATTAAGGGGTTGCACTATAGTGAGACAGCTCACACTTCTGCGGGGATCGGTGTTGCCCCACGACAGTGCAAAAATGCATTAAATTACTTATTTATCAAATAAATAAACATCATTAATTCGATAAGGATCTATCTTAAGCCCACATTTGACCTGCGAATTCTTTCTCGCTAAGTTGGAAGTCCGCTGGAAGCTTTCTGGACGGGCAAACGTCTCGTCATATTTATGCAGTAATTGAAGACTCCCTCTTAAAACAAGTCCTATACCACTTGTGAGACCGTCACGAGAGGCCATTGATGGAGGGCGGAAAAGCAGATTGGCGGGGTTAACTTGCTGATTGGACTTCTGCCTGAAATTGGGAAGCCCCCTCGCAGTAGGTTGTGAGAGTCACGCAGAGCCTGGGGAGGTTCACGATATGTTGTACGATAAATCCCAAGAGAGGGACAACTGTGGTTTCGGCCTGATCGCCCACATAGAAGGCGAACCTAGCCACAAGGTGGTGCGCACCGCCATTCACGCGCTGGCCCGCATGCAGCACCGCGGCGCGATCCTGGCCGACGGCAAGACCGGCGACGGCTGCGGCCTGTTGCTGCAAAAACCCGATCGCTTCTTCCGCATGGTGGCGGAAGAGCGCGGCTGGCGTTTGGCCAAGAACTACGCCGTCGGCATGATGTTCCTCAGCCAGAATGAAGAGGAAGCGCGCCTCAGCCGCCGCATCGTGGAAGAAGAGCTGCAAAACGAAACGCTGTCGATCGTCGGCTGGCGTGAAGTGCCGACTAACCCGGACGTGCTGGGTGAAATCGCCCTCTCCTCCCTGCCGCGCATCGAGCAAATCTTCGTTAATGCCCCGGCCGGCTGGCGCCCGCGCGATATGGAGCGCCGCCTGTTCGTGGCGCGTCGCCGCATCGAGAAACGCGTGCAGGACGACAGCTTCTACGTCTGCAGCTTCTCCAACCTGGTGACGATCTATAAAGGCCTGTGCATGCCTGCGGATCTGCCGCGCTTCTATCTCGATCTGGCGGACCTGCGCCTGGAGTCGGCCATTTGCCTGTTCCACCAGCGCTTCTCCACCAACACCGTGCCGCGCTGGCCGCTGGCGCAGCCGTTCCGCTACCTGGCGCACAACGGCGAAATCAATACCATCACCGGCAACCGCCAATGGGCGCGCGCCCGTACCTACAAATTCCAAACGCCGCTGATCCCGGATCTGCAGGCCGCCGCGCCGTTCGTCAACGAAACCGGCTCCGACTCCAGTTCGCTGGACAACATGCTGGAGCTGCTGCTGGCGGGCGGGATGGATCTCATCCGCGCCATGCGCCTGCTGGTGCCGCCGGCCTGGCAAAACAACCCGGACATGGATGGCGATCTGCGCGCCTTCTTCGACTTCAACTCGATGCACATGGAGCCGTGGGACGGCCCGGCCGGCATCGTGATGTCCGACGGCCGCTACGCCGCCTGTAACCTCGATCGCAACGGCCTGCGCCCGGCGCGCTACGTGATCACCAAAGACAAGCTGATCACCTGCGCCTCCGAAGTCGGCATCTGGGATTACCAGCCGGATGAAGTGGTGGAAAAAGGCCGCGTCGGCCCCGGCGAGCTGATGGTAATCGACACCCGCAGCGGCCGCATCCTGCACTCAGCGGAAACCGACAACGATCTGAAAAGCCGCCACCCGTATAAAGAGTGGATGGAGAAAAACGTCAAACGCCTGGTGCCGTTCGAAGATCTGCCGGACGATCAGGTCGGCAGCCGCGAGCTCGACGACGCGCAGCTCGAAACCTACCAGAAACAGTTCGGCTACAGCAGCGAAGAGCTGGATCAGGTGATCCGCGTGCTGGGCGAGATTGGCCAGGAAGCCACCGGTTCGATGGGCGACGATACCCCGTTCGCCGTGCTCTCCAGCCGGCCGCGCATCGTTTACGACTACTTCCGCCAGCAGTTCGCGCAGGTCACCAACCCGCCGATCGATCCGCTGCGCGAAGCGCACGTCATGTCGCTGGCCACCAGCATCGGCCGTGAAATGAACGTGTTCTGCGAAGCCGAAGGCCAGGCGCACCGCCTGAGCTTCAAATCGCCGATCCTGCTGTACTCCGATTTCAAACAGCTCACCACGCTGGAAGGCGAATACTATCGCGCCGAGACGCTCGATCTGACCTTCGATCCGCAGCAGCAGGATCTGGAGCAGACCATTCGCGCCCTGTGCGACGAAGCGGAACGCAAGGTGCGCGAAGGCGCAGTGCTGTTGGTGCTGTCCGACCGCGCCATCGCGCCCGGCCGCCTGCCGGTACCGGCTCCGATGGCCGTTGGCGCCGTGCAAACCCGCCTGGTGGAGAAAAGCCTGCGCTGCGACGCCAACCTGATCGTTGAAACCGCCAGCGCCCGCGATCCGCACCACTTCGCCGTGCTGCTCGGCTTCGGCGCGACCGCCATCTACCCGTATCTGGCCTATGAAACCCTGGCCAAACTGGTGGACAGCCAGGCGATCGACAAGAAATACCGCGACGTGATGCTGAACTACCGCAACGGCATCAACAAAGGCCTGTACAAGATCATGTCCAAGATGGGCATCTCGACCATCGCCTCTTACCGCTGCTCCAAGCTGTTCGAAGCGGTCGGCCTGCACCGCGATCTGGCGGATCTGTGCTTCCAGGGCGTGGTCAGCCGCATCGGCGGTGCCAGCTTCAGCGACTTCCAGCAGGATCTGCAGAACCTCTCCAAGCGCGCCTGGCTGAAACGCAAACCGCTGGAGCAAGGCGGCCTGCTGAAGTTCGTACACGGCGGCGAATACCACGCCTACAACCCGGACGTGGTGAACTCGCTGCAAAAAGCGGTGCACAGCGGCGAGTACAGCGACTACCAGGCCTACGCCAAGCTGGTGAACGAGCGGCCGATCGCCATGCTGCGCGATCTGCTGGCCATCACGCCGAAAGGTGAACCGATCCCGGTCGATCAGGTCGAACCGGCGGAGTCGCTGTTCAAACGCTTCGACACCGCGGCGATGTCGATCGGCGCACTGAGCCCGGAAGCGCACGAGTCGCTGGCGATCGCCATGAACGGTCTCGGCGGCTTCTCCAACTCTGGCGAAGGCGGCGAAGATCCGGCGCGCTACCGCACCAACAAGGTGTCGCGCATTAAACAGGTGGCCTCCGGCCGCTTCGGCGTGACGCCGGCCTACCTGGTGAACGCCGACGTGATCCAAATTAAGGTCGCGCAAGGCGCCAAGCCGGGCGAAGGCGGCCAGCTACCGGGCGACAAAGTCACTCCGTACATCGCCAGATTGCGTTATTCAGTGCCGGGCGTGACGCTGATCTCCCCGCCGCCGCACCACGACATCTACTCGATCGAAGATCTGGCGCAGCTGATCTTCGACCTGAAGCAGGTCAACCCGAAGGCGGTGATCTCGGTGAAACTGGTGTCCGAGCCGGGCGTGGGCACCATCGCCACCGGCGTGGCGAAAGCCTATGCCGATCTCATCACCATCGCCGGTTACGACGGCGGCACCGGTGCCAGCCCGCTGTCCTCGGTGAAATATGCCGGCTGTCCGTGGGAACTGGGCCTGGTGGAAACCCAGCAGGCGCTGGTGGCCAACGGCCTGCGCCACAAGATCCGCCTGCAGGTGGACGGCGGCCTGAAAACCGGCGTGGACATCGTCAAAGCGGCGATCCTGGGCGCGGAAAGCTTCGGCTTCGGCACCGGGCCGATGGTGGCGCTGGGCTGCAAATACCTGCGCATCTGCCACCTCAACAACTGCGCGACCGGCGTCGCGACTCAGGACGACAAGCTGCGCCGCGATCACTACCACGGCCTGCCAGAACGCGTGACGAATTACTTCCAGTTTATCGCGCGTGAAACCCGCGAGATCATGGCCCAACTGGGCGTGAGCCAACTGGTGGATCTGATCGGCCGCACCGAGTTCCTGACCGAGCTGGACGGCATCTCCGCCAAGCAGAACAAGCTGGATCTGTCGCCGCTGCTGAAAACCGCCACGCCGCATCCGGGCAAAGCGGTGTACTGCACCGAAAGCAGCAACCCGGCGTTCGACAAGGGCCTGCTGAACAAAGAGCTGCTGGTGCAGGCGCAGCCGTACATCGAAGCGAAGCAGGGTAAAACCTTCTACTTCGACATTCGCAACACCGACCGCTCCGTGGGCGCCATGCTGTCCGGCGCGATCGCCGACGTGCACGGCGATCAGGGCATGGCGGCCGATCCTATTAAGGCGCACTTCTCCGGCACCGCCGGGCAGAGCTTCGGCGTTTGGAACGCCGGCGGCGTCGAGCTGACCCTGACCGGCGATGCCAACGACTATGTCGGCAAAGGCATGGCCGGCGGCAGCATCGCAGTGCGTCCGCCGATCGGCTCCGCCTTCCGCAGCCATGAAGCCAGTATCGTCGGCAACACCTGCCTGTACGGCGCCACCGGCGGCAAGCTGTTCGCTGCCGGCCGCGCGGGCGAACGCTTCGCGGTGCGCAACTCCGGCGCCATCACCGTGGTGGAAGGCATCGGCGACAACGGCTGCGAATACATGACCGGCGGCATCGTCTGTGTGCTGGGTAAAACCGGCATCAACTTCGGTGCCGGCATGACCGGCGGCTTTGCCTACGTGTTGGACGAAGATGGCGAGTTCCGCAAGCGCGTGAATCCGGAGCTGGTGGAAGTGCTGGATGTCGATCAGCTGGCGATCCATGAGGAGCACCTGCGCGGCCTGATCACCGAACACGTGCAGGCGACCGGCTCTTCCCGCGCGGAAGAGATCCTGGCCAACTGGCCGGAGTGGGCGCCAAAGTTCGCCCTGGTCAAACCGAAGTCTAGCGATGTCAAAGCGCTGTTGGGTCACCGTAGCCGCTCCGCAGCCGAGCTGCGGGTGCAGGCGCAGTAAGAGGTAGGTCATTAATGAGCCAGAACGTTTATCAATTTATCGACCTGCAGCGTGTTGATCCGCCAAAGAAACCGCTGAAGATCCGCAAAATCGAGTTCGTCGAGATCTACGAACCGTTTTCGGAAACCCAGGCCAAGGCCCAGGCGGACCGCTGTCTGTCCTGCGGCAACCCGTATTGCGAGTGGAAGTGCCCGGTGCACAACTACATCCCGAACTGGCTGAAACTGGCCAACGAAGGCCGCATCATGGAAGCGGCGGACCTGGCGCATCAGACCAACAGCCTGCCGGAAGTGTGCGGCCGCGTATGCCCGCAGGATCGCCTGTGCGAAGGCTCCTGCACCCTGAACGACGAGTTCGGCGCGGTCACCATCGGCAATATCGAGCGCTACATCAGCGATAAGGCCATCGAAATGGGCTGGAAGCCGGACATGTCGCACGTGCAGCCGACCGGCAAGCGCGTGGCGATCGTCGGTGCCGGCCCTGCCGGGCTGGCCTGCGCCGACGTGCTGACCCGCAACGGCGTCAAAGCGGTGGTGTATGACCGTCATCCTGAGATCGGCGGCCTGCTGACCTTCGGTATCCCGGCCTTCAAGCTGGAAAAGGAAGTGATGGTCAAACGCCGCGGCATCTTCAGCGAGATGGGCATCGAGTTCCAGCTGAACACCGAAGTGGGCAAAGACATCAGCATGGAGACCTTGCTGAGCGAGTACGATGCGGTGTTCCTCGGCGTCGGTACCTATCAGTCGATGCGCGGCGGCCTGGAGAATGAGGAAGCGCAGGGCGTGTACGACGCGCTGCCGTTCCTGATCGCCAACACCAAGCAGCTGATGGGCTATGAAACCGAGCAGCACGAGCCTTACGTCAGCATGGAAGGCAAGCGGGTAGTGGTGCTGGGCGGCGGTGATACCGCCATGGACTGTGTGCGTACCTCGGTGCGTCAGGGCGCGACGCAGGTCGTCTGCGCCTACCGCCGCGACGAGGCCAACATGCCGGGCTCCAAGCGCGAAGTGAAGAACGCGCGGGAAGAAGGGGTGGACTTCCAGTTCAACCTGCAGCCGCTGAGCATCGAACTGAACAGCGCCGGCCGCGTGGCCGGGGTGAAAATGGTGCGCACTCAGCTGGGCGCACCGGATGCCAACGGCCGTCAGGCGGCGGAGCAGGTACCGGGTTCCGAACACGTTATCGACGCCGACGCGGTGGTGATGGCGTTCGGCTTCCGCCCACACCGTATGGACTGGCTGGCGGCGCACGACGTGCAGCTCGATAAACAGGGCCGCATCGTGGCGCCGGAAGGCAGCGACAACGCATTCCAGACCAGCAACCCGAAAATCTTCGCCGGTGGCGACGCGGTCCGCGGCTCCGACCTGGTGGTGACGGCGATCGCCGAAGGCCGCAAAGCGGCAGACGGCATCATGAACTACCTGGAAGTGTAAACCTTCCGTACCGCCAAAGGCCCGGCGCGTTGCCGGGCCTTTGTTTTAACCGGCCACGCTTTGTAACAACCTCCCCTCTCCCCACCGCCTCAACGCGCTATAGTATTGAGTTAGCACCATTGCAGGGCGCGGCTGCGCCTGACACCGAGATAAGGATAGCGAACATGAAATGCTCCATTTCCCTGTTGGCCGGCGCGCTGCTGGCCGTCAGTTTCAGCGCCTCAGCCCTGGCGCTGGATTCGCAGGAGGTCGGTTACAATATCGAAGCGCGCGGCGCGCGGCCGGTCGTGGCGCAGTTGGGCAAGGCCGGGCAGTTCAGCGCCGTGGAAAACGGCATCCGGTTGGGGGACGACAACTGGATTGCTCTGGCGCCCAAGCTGGCCGGCGGCGGCAATGCCGGATTTACCGCCGGCATTAAATCTGCCCTCTCCGCGGCCCTGATCTACAACCCGGCAGCGGTATTGCAGGCGCTCAACAAAGGCAACGATCTGCCGCTCAATGACATCTGCACCGCGCCACCGGAAGTGCAAGGCGACACCGCCATCACCAGCTTCCGTGAGCGTGCAGCCCACGCGCTGTCCACCGTGCGCGTAGGCGATCTCAGCGCGCCGCGCGATGCCTGCATTGCCGCCTTGAAAGGCTGATCCGCTTCGTCCGGGCAAAAAAAGCACCCCACGGGGTGCTTTTTCGTTTGTTCACGCGGGCTTATTTCACCACGCGCAGCGCCGGGCGGCCACCGCGCGGCGGCTGCGGCGGTTCGTCGTCCGGGCCGTCATCTTCCGCGGTATCCGGGCGATCGCCGTCGATCACTGACATCAGGGTTTCCGAAGGGATCGTCTCATTGTCCAGACCTTCGAACACGCCTTCGCTCTCGTCGTAGGCGGCTTCCGGTTCGAACATCGTGCCGGCGCCGTTTTCACGCGCATAAATCGCCAGTACGGCTGCCATCGGCACCGAAACCTGACGCGGCACGCCGCCGAAACGTGCGTTAAACTGCACGTCTTCGTTGCCCAACGCCAGGTTGCCTACCGCGCGCGGCGCGATATTCAGCACGATCTGGCCATCACGCGCGAACTCCATCGGCACCTGAACATCCGGGCGAGTCACGTCGACCACCAGGTGCGGCGTCAGCTGGTTATCCAGCAACCAGTCGTAGAACGCCCGCAGCAGATACGGGCGACGCGGCGTCATCTGAGACATGTCCATCGCGCTTAACCCCGGGTTTGCAGGCGCATTTCACGCTCGGCTTCGGTCAGGGAAGCCAGGAAAGCGTCGCGTTCGAAGACGCGGGTCATATAGCCTTTCAGCTCTTTAGAGCCGGCGCCGCTCAATTCGATGCCCAGCTGCGGCAGACGCCACAACAGCGGTGCCAGGTAGCAATCCACCAGGCTGAACTCTTCGCTCATGAAATACGGCGTCTGGCCGAAGATAGGCGCGATCGCCAACAGCTCTTCACGCAGCTGACGACGGGCGGATTCCGCTTCCTGACCGCTGCTCTTCTCGATCTTGTCCATCAGCGAGTACCAGTTCTTCTCGATGCGCAGCATCATCAGACGGCTCTCACCACGGGCAACCGGGTAAACCGGCATCAGCGGCGGGTGCGGGAAGCGCTCATCCAGGTATTCCATGATGATGCGGGATTCATACAGGGTCAGTTCGCGATCGACCAGCGTAGGCACCGTCTGATAAGGGTTGAGGTCAATCAGATCTTGCGGCAGGTTATCCATTTCGACCTGCTCGATCTCGACGCTGACACCTTTCTCCGCCAGTACGATACGTACTTGATGGCTAAAAATGTCGGTCGGGCCAGAGAACAGCGTCATTACCGAACGTTTGTTGGCAGCGACAGCCATGAAAACCTCCAAGTTATCTAGAAAATACTGCGAATAGCCAACTGACAGGCTGCTATCCTGAATAATCTTGCCGCAGGCCGGCAGCACGCAGCGCGACCCGAACCCATAAAAAACCGGCCCAGGAGGTCAACTGCACGGCGAACAGGCGCAAAAGTGGGTGATAGTTTACCAGATTTTGCTTGTTTTGTGGGGGCGGTGCGGCGAATTCATGTTGAATTGTCTGATATGCCACAGATTTTAGTCGAGGACGGCGGATTTCAGGCATAAAAAAACCCGGTGAAGCACCGGGTTTTTTGCGTAAATCGCACTGCCGAAGCAGCGAAAATTAACGCTTGGAGAACTGCGGACGACGACGTGCTTTACGCAGACCGACTTTCTTACGTTCAACCTGACGAGCGTCACGGGTGACGAAGCCAGCTTTACGCAGTTCAGAACGCAGAGTCTCATCGTACTCCATCAGTGCACGGGTGATACCGTGACGGATAGCGCCAGCTTGACCGGAGATACCACCACCTTTAACGGTGATGTACAGATCCAGTTTGCCAACCATGTCGACCAGTTCCAGCGGCTGACGAACTACCATGCGGGCAGTTTCGCGACCGAAGTACTGTTCCAGGCTGCGCTGGTTGATAACGATGTTACCGTTGCCCGGCTTGATGAAGACGCGAGCGGCGGAGCTTTTGCGGCGACCAGTGCCGTAGTATTGATTTTCAGCCATTGCCATTAATCCCGATTAAATGTCCAGAACTTGCGGTTGCTGTGCCGCGTGATTGTGCTCGGTGCCCGCGTAAACTTTCAGTTTACGGAACATAGCACGACCCAGCGGGCCCTTTGGCAGCATGCCTTTAACCGCGATTTCAATCACGCGCTCAGGACGGCGGGCAATCATCTCTTCAAAGGTCGCTTGCTTGATACCACCGATGTGGCCGGTGTGGTGGTAGTACACTTTGTCTGTACGCTTGTTGCCGGTTACAGCAACTTTGTCAGCGTTCAGAACGATGATGTAATCACCGGTATCCACGTGCGGGGTGTATTCCGCTTTATGCTTGCCGCGCAGGCGACGAGCCAGTTCAGTAGCGAGACGGCCTAAAGTTTTACCATCTGCATCAACAACGTACCAGTCGCGTTTTACGGTTTCTGGTTTAGCTGTAAAAGTTTTCATTAGAAAGCTTACCCAATAATTAGTTACACGTTGGTGAACACCCAAACGCTCGAAAACAGTTGAGGCTCACACGACCATACAAGTCCAGCAAACCTACCCCTTCGAATAGCCATTGCCGGCACTATAAAGTTTTTGGGAAAAAAAACTTTGTTGTAACGTGGGGTCGCAAGATTATAGAGAAGTCGCTCACAAAGATCGAACGGTTTTTGAATGGAAAATAAATTTATCGCCGGCGGCGGACAACCGGCGATATGGCGGCGGCAAGCCCGGCAGACTCAGGGCAGATGCGGCAGCTTGAGGTACTCTTCGCTCTGCATTTCCTGCAGGCGCGACAGGCAGCGCTGGAATTCAAATTTCAGCTGCACCCCCTGATAGATCTCGAACATCGACGCTTCGGCGCCGATCACCAGCTTGATGTGCCGTTCGTAGAATTCGTCCACCAACGCCAGGAAACGGCGCGCGGTATTCTCTTTCAGCGGCCCCATCACCTGCACATTATACAGGATCACGCTGTGATACAGCCGCGACAGCGCGATGTAGTCCAGTTGGCTGCGCGCCTCTTCGCACAGCGTGTGGAAATCCACCGCCAGCACGCCGTCCACCGAACGGGTCGCCTGCAGCGGCCGATGGTTGATCTGCAGCACCGGCGCGTCCTCCCCCGCCTTGCCCGCCAGCTTGACGAACATCCGATCCAGCGTCTCGCGCGTCTGGTCGCTCAGCGGCGTCAGGTAGAGGTGCGCCTGGGTCAGGGTACGCAGACGATAGTCGATGCCGGCGTCGACGTTCATCACGTCGCAGTACTCGTTGATCAGATCGATGGCCGGTAGGAAACGCGCCCGCTGCAGACCGTTGCGGTACAGATCGTCCGGCGGGATGTTCGACGTGGCCACCAGCGTGATGCCGCGCGCGAACAGCGCCTGCAGCAGCGTGGCCAGCAGCATGGCGTCGGTGATGTCGGACACGAAGAATTCGTCGAAGCACAGCACGTCGGTCTCGGCCTTAAAGCCGTCGGCGACGATTTCCAGCGGGTTTTCCCGCCCCTGCAACTCGGTCAGCTCTTCATGCACCCGCAGCATGAAGCGGTGAAAGTGCAGACGCATTTTGCGATCGCCCGGCAAACTGTGGAAGAACATATCCATCAACCAGGTTTTGCCGCGCCCGACGCCGCCCCACATATACAGCCCCTGCACCGGGCGCTGTGGCGCCGTGTCGCCGCCCTTGCCCAGCAAGCGGCTGAGCTTGCCGCGCAGCCCGCCGGCAGGCGCGCTCGCCGCCGGCTTTTGCAGCAGAGCCTGATAAATGCGATCCAGTTGAGTCACGGCCCGGCGTTGAACCTCATCGGCCTGATATTCGCCCGCATCCAGCGCCTGCTGGTAGCGAGATAACGGTGATAGTGCCTGCATCTGTTCGATGTTCCCTAAGAACGCTTAGAAATTATTTAGCCAACGTTGGCGGCAAGTTGATGCCGATTCGCACCGTTATCGCCACAAATGCCCGCTGCGGGCGCCGCTGAAAACCCTGTAAAAATTAGGTGGAAGCGCATCAGGATTCCACTCGGACAAGGTTAACGGTTATAGTGGATATTATTAAGTGAAAAATCCCTGCGGAACAACGAAGTCAAAATAGGAGTCATCATGACCTGGGAGTATGCGCTGATTGGTTTGGTCGTCGGTATCGTGATTGGTGCGGTGGCGATGCGTTTTGGCAACCGTAAATTACGTCAACAACAAGTCCTGCAGAACGAGCTGGACAAGAGCAAAACCGAGCTGGAAGAGTACCGTCAGGAGCTGGTCGGCCACTTTGCCCGCAGCGCCGAGCTGCTGGACAACATGGCGCGCGATTATCGTCAGCTGTATCAGCACATGGCGAAAAGCTCGAACAACCTGCTGCCGGATCTGCCGATGCAGGAAAATCCGTTCCGCTATCGCCTGACCGAAGCGGAAGCAGACAACGATCAAGCGCCGGTGGAAATGCCGCGCGACTATTCGGAAGGTGCCTCCGGCCTGCTGCGCGGGCAAAGCGCGCGCCGCGACTGATCCCCTTCGCCCGCGGGGCCACCCGCGGGCTTCCTCGCGTTTACCGTCTTGACCTTCCCTCGCATTACCTTTACTGAACTTTGCACGCAAATTCACGGTCTTACCCTTCACTATGACAAGGTGATTGCCTTATCATCAAATTTTCATCGGCAGGTATTGAGAGAGTTATAATCAATGAAGAAAAAGTCGTTAATTCTTAGTGCATTGGCAATGAGCCTCGGCCTGACGCTCAGCTCCGTACCGGTGGCCAACGCGGCCCTGCCCGTCGCCGTTCAGGGGCAGCCGCTGCCGAGCCTGGCGCCGATGCTGGAAAAAGTCTTGCCGGCCGTAGTGAGCGTGCATGTCGCCGGCACTCAGGTGCAGCGTCAACAGCTGCCGGAAGAGTTCAGACGCTTCTTCGGCCCTAACTTCCCCGGCCAACAGCAGAGCTCCCGCCCGTTTGAGGGGCTGGGTTCCGGCGTGATCATCGACGCCGCCAAAGGCTACGTGCTGACCAACAACCACGTCATCAACAACGCCGATAAAATTCGCGTGCAGTTGAACGACGGGCGCGAGCTGGACGCCAAGCTGGTTGGCCGCGATGAGCAATCCGACATCGCCCTGCTGCAGCTCAGTGACACCAAGAATCTGACCGCCATCAAGATGGCCGACTCCGATCAGCTGCGCGTCGGCGACTTTGCCGTCGCGGTCGGCAACCCGTTCGGCCTGGGCCAAACCGCCACCTCCGGCATTATCTCGGCGCTGGGGCGTTCCGGCCTGAATCTGGAAGGGCTGGAAAACTTCATTCAGACCGACGCCTCCATCAACCGCGGTAACTCCGGCGGCGCGCTGGTTAATCTGAATGGCGAGCTGATCGGCATCAATACCGCCATTTTGGCGCCGAGCGGCGGCAACGTCGGCATCGGCTTCGCCATTCCGAGCAATATGGCGCAGAACCTGAGCCAGCAGCTGATTGAATTCGGCGAAGTGAAACGCGGCCTGCTGGGCATCAAGGGCAGCGAAATGACCCCGGATATGGCCAAAGCCTTTAACACCGACGCGCAGCGCGGCGCCTTCGTCAGCGAAGTGCTGCCGAAATCCGCCGCCGCCAAGGCGGGCATCAAGGCTGGGGATATCCTGGTCTCCGTCGACGGTAAACCGGTGAGCAGCTTCGCCGAACTGCGCGCCAAGGTGGGCACCACCGCGCCGGGCAAAACCCTCAAGGTGGGCCTGCTGCGCGATGGCAAACCGCAGGAAGTCTCGGTCACGCTGGACAACAGCGAGAGCGCCTCGACCAATGCCGAAACGCTGTCGCCGGCGCTGCAGGGCGTCTCCCTCAGTAACGGCGCGTTGCCGAGCGGTGACAAGGGTGTGAAGGTGGAGAACGTGGATAAAGGGTCAACGGCGGCGCAGATCGGCCTGCAGAAAGGCGACGTGATCATCGGCGTCAACCGTCAGCGCGTGGACAACATCACTACGCTGCGCAAAGTGCTGGAGGCCAAGCCACCGGTGATGGCGCTCAATATCGTGCGCGGTAACGAAACCATTTATCTGCTACTGCGTTAATTTGTGCAAAAACCGGGCTCGGTGACATACTGCGCCCGGTTAACTCATGCTATCCTCCGAACATCGTTCACCACACCACGAAAACTCCATGTTTGCTAAGCTCTTGCGTTCTGTCGTTATCGGTCTCATCGTTGCCGGCCTGCTGTTGGTCGCTCTGCCCATGCTGCGCTCTTCCAACGGCCTGTTTGCAGAGAAAACCGAGAATACCAGCGACGAAACGCCGGTGAGCTACAACAAGGCGGTGCGCCGCGCCGCGCCCGCCGTGGTGAACATCTACAACCGCAATCTGAACGGCGCCGCCAACGTGCTGTCGCTCGGTTCCGGCGTGATCATGAACGAACGCGGCTATATCATCACCAACCGCCACGTGATCAAAGACGCTCAGCAGATCACCGTGGTGTTGCAGGATGGCCGCCGCTACGAAGCACTGTTGGTCGGCTCCGACGGCCTGACCGATTTGGCGGTGCTGAAGATCGATCCCGGCAATTTACCGGTGATCCCGACCAATAAAAATCGCGTTGCCCACGTCGGCGACGTGGTGCTGGCAATCGGCAACCCGTATAACCTGGGGCAAACCGTGACTCAGGGCATTCTCAGCGCTACCGGGCGCATCAGTATGAGCACCACCGGCCGCCAGACGTTCCTGCAGACCGACGCCTCAATCAACCGCGGCAACTCCGGCGGCGCGCTGGTCAACTCGCTGGGTGAGCTGATCGGCATCAATACCCTGACCTATGACAAAATCACCGACGGCGAAACGCCGGAGGGTCTCGGTTTTGCCATTCCGATCGAGCTGGCCACCAAAATCATGGACAAGCTGATCCGCGACGGCCGCGTGATCCGTGGCTATTTCGGCATTCAGGGCAAAGAGATCATTCCGCTGCGCTCCTCCAATTCCGGCATCGATCGCCTGCAGGGCATCATCGTGACCGAAATTACGCCGAACGGCCCGGCGAGCAGCGCCGGTTTCCAGATCAACGACATCATCATCAACGTGGATAACAAACCGGCGGTGTCCGTGCTGGAAACCATGGATCAGGTAGCGGAGATCAGACCGGGCACCGAGATACCGGTCATCGTGTTGCGCGACGGCAAACGCATTACGCTGAAAATGACGGTGGGTGAATTCCCGGAAGACAGCAATTAAAAAAGGGCCGGCATTGATAGCCGGCCCTTTGATTTTCATCCTGCCGACGCAGCCGCGCCGGCGCTAATGCCTTACTCGCCTTTCACACGCTCGATGTTCGCACCCAGCGCGCGCAGCTTGTCTTCAATACGCTCATAGCCGCGATCGATGTGATAGATGCGATCGACGACGGTCACGCCGTCGGCGATACAGCCGGCGATCACCAGGCTAGCGGAAGCGCGCAGATCGGTCGCCATCACCTGAGCACCGGACAGCTGCTCAACGCCATGGCAGATCACGGTATTGCTCTCGATTTCCGCGTGTGCGCCCATGCGGATCAATTCCGGCACGTGCATGAAGCGGTTTTCGAAGATTGTCTCGGTGATAACGCCGGTGCCTTCCGCCACCAGGTTCAACAGGCTGAACTGGGCCTGCATGTCGGTCGGGAAGCCCGGGTGCGGCGCGGTGCGCACGGTGACCGCTTTCGGGCGTTTGCCGTGCATGTCCAGGCTGATCCAGTCTTCACCCACTTCGATATCGGCACCGGCTTCACGCAGCTTGGCCAGCACCGCATCCAGCGTATCCGGGCGGGTGTTGCGGCACATCACTTTGCCACCGGAAACCGCGGCGGCGATCAGGAAGGTCCCGGTCTCGATGCGGTCAGGCAGCACGCGATACACGCCGCCGCCCAGACGCTCGACGCCTTCGATGGTGATCTTGTCGCTACCGGCGCCGCTGATCTTCGCGCCCAGCGTATTGAGGAAGTTGGCGGTATCGACAATTTCCGGCTCACGTGCGGCGTTCTCGATAACGGTGGTGCCGGTCGCCAGAGTCGCGGCGCTCATGATGGTTACGGTCGCGCCCACGCTCACCTTGTCCATGACGATGTGCGCGCCCTTCAGACGGCCCTCGACGGACGCCTTGACGTAGCCTTCTTCCAGCTTGATCTCGGCACCCAGTTGCTCCAGGCCGGTGATGTGCAGATCGACCGGACGCGCGCCGATCGCGCAGCCCCCCGGCAGGGAAACCTGACCGCGGCCGAAGCGCGCCACCAGCGGCCCCAGCGCCCAGATGGAAGCGCGCATGGTTTTCACCAGATCGTAAGGGGCGCAGAACTCGTTCACGCCGCTGGCGTCCACGAAGACCGAACCGTTGCGCTCAATCTTGGTACCCAACTGGTTGAGTAGTTTAATGGTGGTGTCGATGTCCTTCAGCTTAGGGACATTCTGCAGCTCGACCGGCTCTTCCGCCAACAGGGCGGCGAACAGGATCGGCAGGGCGGCGTTTTTGGCCCCGGAAATAGACACTTCACCGCTCAGGCGGGTCCGACCCTGCACACGAAATTTATCCATCTGACTACTCTCTGTTATCTAATCTGAAGCTGCCCGCCCAGCAGGGCAAACAGCCTTAAAATCCGTTGAGTTTGCGGTCTCGCTGCCACTCTTCAGGGGTGTACGCCTTGATAGACAAGGCATGAATGCGGTTGTCAGCAATGTATTCCATCAGCGGTGCGTAAACCGTCTGCTGTTTTTTGACGCGGCTCATGCCGGCGAACAGTTCACCGACCACGATCGCTTGAAAATGGCTGCCGTCGCCCGTCACATGTGCTTCATCCAGTGCCAATGCCTGCATCAGCACGTCTTTAATCTCGTTGGTTTCCATAGTATCCAGTTCTGCCGCTAAAGGATCATAAACAGCCTAGTATCTTAGTGGAATACGATGTTTTCTTAAACTAAAGAAAAAGCCCCTGCATAACAGGGGCTTTGTATCGTTTTACCACGCAATGGCGGCGTAAAACGCCGCTAACCGACGGTATCGACAGGCATTATCGCCTGCAGGTTGTAGAGCGCGATCAGCGTTTTCAGGCGCTCGGTGGCGCCGAAAATTTTCAGCGCTACGCCGCGTTGGCGCTGCTCTTCCTGCAGATGCAGCAACAGCGCCAGCCCGGCGGAGTCCACGCGCTGCAGTTGCGCCACGTCGATCGCGGTTTTATCCGCCATCAGCGCGTCGCGCTGCCGCCACAGCGGCTGCAGCGTTTCCCGATCCAGTTCACCGCGCAGGATCAGCGTCTGCTGCTCTGATTCGAAGCTGAGCGCTGCCGACATCAGTTTTTCTTGTCCAGCGTGATAGGCTGCGCGGCGGCGGCCTGCAGCTGTTTGGTCAGGCCGTCGATGCCCTGGGTACGCAGCGTAGACGCCCACTCGTTCTGCTTGGTGGTGATCATGCTGACGCCTTCGGCGATCATGTCATACGCCTGCCAGTAGCCGGTTTTGCTGTTCTTGCGCCATTGGAAATCCAGACGCACCGGCGGACGGCCGCCGTTGTCGATGATGGTGACGCGAATAGCCACGATGTCGGCATTGCCCAGCGGCTGTTCAGGCGCGATCTGGTAAGTCTGGCCGTGATACATCGCCAGCGCCTGGCCGTAAGCCTGCTCCAGGTAAGCCTGGAAGGCGGTGAAGTAAGCTTCGCGCTGCGCAGGCGTTGCCTCTTTGTAGTAACGCCCCAGCACCAGCGCGCCGGCGTATTTCACCTGCACGAACGGCATCAGTTCCTGATGCACGATGGCACGCAGGTAGTTCGGGTCCTGCTTGATCTTCGACTGTTCGTTCTTCAAACGGCTGAAAGTCTTCTGCGCCGCGTCTTGCATCATGCTGTAAGGATTGGTTTGGTCGGCTGCGCTCGCCAGCGGTGCAACCACCAGCAGAGCCACCATCAGTAAACGTTTAAACATGCAGGTATCCTCTCTTAATGATTTGGAACAGCGGGTTGCGGTGCGGCGCCGGCAGCCGGCTCAGCGGCCGCGTCTCCCGATTTGGCGCTGTCCTGACCGCCGCTTTTATACAGGAACTGGCCGATCAGGTCTTCCAGAACCATGGCTGATTTGGTGTCCTGAATGGTACCCCCGTCTTTCAGGATGGTGGTGCCCATCTCAGGATCTTCAAAGCCCACGTTAAGCGCCAGATATTGCTCGCCCAGCAGGCCGGAGGTGCGGATCGCCAGCGAGCTGGTATCTGGGATTTGGTCGTACTTTTTCTGGATATCCAGCGCCACGCGCGGCGTGTAGGTTTTCGAATCGAGTTCGATGTCAGCCACGCGGCCGATCACCACGCCGCCAATCTTCACCGGCGAACGCGGTTTCAGGCCGCCGATGTTGTCGAACGTTGCGTAAATGCGGTAGGTCGGCTCGCTGCCGATCGATTTAAGGTTCGCCACCTGCAGGCAGATAAACACGATGGCGCACAGCGCGATCAGCATAAATGCCCCAACCCAGATTTCACTCTTCTTCGTTTGCATCGAATCAATTCCCAAACATCAGTGCTGTCAGCACGAAATCCAATCCCAACACCGCCAGTGACGAATGCACCACGGTACGCGTCGTCGCCCGGCTAATCCCTTCAGAGGTAGGCACGGCGTCGTACCCGTTGAAAATGGCAATCCAGGTTACGGTAATGGCGAATACCACACTCTTGATCAGGCAGTTGAGCAGATCTTTTTTCCACTCTACGGCGCCCTGCATCGCCGACCAGAAGAAGCCGCTGTCGATGCCTTTCCAGTCCACGCCGACCACCGAGCCGCCCCAAATGCCGATCGCCACGAAAATGATGGTCAACAGCGGCATGCTGATCAGCCCCGCCCAGAAGCGCGGCGCCACGATGCGCCGCAGCGGATCGACCGCCATCATTTCCAGGCTGGAGATCTGCTCCGTCGCCTTCATCAGGCCGATTTCCGCCGTGAGCGCGGAACCGGCGCGGCCGGCGAACAGCAGCGCCGTGACCACCGGCCCCAGTTCGCGCAGCAGCGACAGCGCCACCATCATGCCGAGGCTGGCCTCGGCGCTGTAGGTGGTGAGCACGATATAGCCCTGCAGGCCCAGCACCATGCCGATAAACAGCCCGGAAACCATGATGATCAGCAGCGACTGCACGCCGACGCTGTAGAGCTGTTTCAACAACAGCGGCCACTGCTTGCCGGGTTCCGGCCGGCCAATCAACGCGTTGAACAGCATCAACCCGGCGCGGCCGAAGCTGGCGCTGGTGTTGATGCCACTGCGCCCCAACGACGCTAACGCTCTTAATAACATGAGCTTATTTACTCCCTAAGCCTAGCAGTTCGGCCTGATAATCCCCGGCCGGATAGCGGAACGGCACCGGCCCATCCGCTATACCATCCAGGAACTGGCGCACGCGCGCATCAGGATTGTTCTGCAATTGCTGCGTGGTGCCTTCAGCGATCACCCGGTGATCGGCCACGATGTAAGCGTAGTCAGCGATGCTCAGCACCTCCGGTACGTCGTGCGACACCACGATGCAGGTAATGCCCAGCGCATGGTTCAGCTCGTCGATCAGCTTGACCAGCACCCCCATGGTGATCGGATCCTGGCCAACGAAAGGTTCGTCGAACATGATCATTTCCGGGTCCAGCGCGATCGCACGCGCCAACGCCGCCCGGCGCGCCATACCGCCGGAAAGCTCATTGGGCATCAGCTGAGCCGCGCCGCGCAGCCCCACGGCTTCCAGCTTCATCAGCACCGTGCTGCGCAACAAAGGCTCCGGCAGGTTGCTGTGCTCGCGCAGCGGGTAAGCCACGTTTTCGAATACGGTCAAATCGGTAAACAGCGCGCCCGACTGGAACAGCATGCTCATCTTTTTGCGCGCGTCGTATAACTGACGGCGGGACAACGCGGGAATGTTGTCGCCGTCGAACCAAATCTCCCCGCTGTCCGGCGCCAGCTGGCCGCCTATCAGGCGCAGCAGCGTGGTTTTGCCGATGCCCGATGGCCCCATGATCGCCGTGACCTTACCGCGAGGCACCGTCAGGTTGATGTCTTCAAATATCCGTCGGTCGCCGCGCGAGAAGCTCATGTCGCGCACTTCGACCAAATTATCTGCCTTTTGGAGCATGTTAATGGACCCTTTACGACTCATCTTTTGCTGAATCTACCCGTGATGTTAAAGCAATGGGCGCAATCCGTCTCATCTTTACAAAAACTTACTGCCATTTCGCAACCAATGGTGCCATTGGTTTTACTTTTCCGCGCCACCCGGTCAAAATTGGCGCCATAACGAAAAAAAACGAAACTGTTCAACAATTAGCCGGGAAAAACCGTTGCTGCGGCTCAAACGCGCGCAACGGAGGGCAAGCAATACCGCCGCATTGACGGCTTTAACCAACGAACCGGGATAATACCCGACAAAGGACCCTGCATGTTTCTCGCGATAGCATTATTAATCGTTGGTTTATTTCTACTGGTGTATGGTGCAGACCGCTTAGTTTATGGTGCTGCCGTGATTTCCCGCTCGCTCGGCGTACCGCCGTTGATCATCGGCATGACCATCGTCGGCATCGGCACGTCGCTGCCGGAGCTGATCGTGTCCACCACCGCCGCGTTGAACGGGCAGATAGATATGGCCGTTGGCAACGTATTAGGGTCCAACATCACCAACATCTTATTGATCCTGGGGGTGGCGGCGCTGATTCACCCGCTGGCCGCGCGCTCCGAGATACTGCGGCGCGAACTGCCGCTGATGTTAGCGGTCACAGTATTGTGCGGTTTCGTGTTGATGGACGGTACCCTGAGCAGGCTGGACGGCGTGCTGCTGCTGACCGCCGCCGCCGGCTTCATCTTGTTGATGCTGAAAATCGCGCGGCTGGCGCAGCGCGAGGGAAGCGACAGCCTGACTATGGAGCAGATCGCCGAACTGCCGCAGGACAGCAGCAATACCGTGGCGGTGCTGTGGCTGGTGCTGGCGTTTATCATTCTGCCGCTCTCTTCCAGAATGGTGGTCGATAATGCGACGGTGATTGCACACTATTTCGGCCTGAGCGAACTGGTGGTCGGTTTGACCATTATCGCCATCGGCACCAGCCTGCCCGAACTGGCCACCTCCATCGCCGGGGCGCTGAAGGGCGAGGATGATATGGCGATTGGGAATATCATCGGCTCCAATATTTTCAACACGGTGATCGTGCTGGGCGTACCCGCCCTGCTGTCGCCGGGCAGCGTGGATGCCGCCGCCTTCCAGCGCGATTACTGGGTGATGCTGGCGGCCAGCGTGCTGCTGAGCGTGCTGTGCATTGGCCGCAAACATCGCATCGGCCACCTGGCGGGCGCGCTGTTATTATGCGGCTTTATTGCGTATCTTGCGGTGCTGTTCTTTAACCCTTTCAGTACTTTCGGCTAAACCGACGGGAATGAGTATGTCGAACATTGAGTTGCAACCGGGCTTCGATTTTCAACAGGCCGGCAAAGAAGTGCTTCAGATAGAGCGTGAAGGGCTGGCTCAGCTCGACAGCTATATCAACGCGGACTTCACTCGCGCCTGCGAAACGATCGCCGCCTGCGGCGGCAAAGTGGTGGTGATGGGCATGGGCAAATCCGGCCATATCGGCTGTAAGATCGCCGCGACCTTCGCCAGCACCGGCACCCCCTCATTCTTCGTTCACCCGGCGGAAGCCAGCCATGGCGATTTGGGCATGGTCACCCCGCAGGACATCGTGCTCGCCATCTCCAACTCTGGCGAGTCCAGTGAGATCCTGGCGCTGATCCCGGTGTTGAAACGCCAACAGATCACCCTCATCTGCATGACCAACAATCCGGAAAGTTCGATGGGCAAAGCAGCGGATATCCACCTGTGCATCAAGGTGCCGCAGGAGGCCTGCCCGCTGGGGCTGGCGCCGACCACCAGCACCACCGCCACGCTGGTGATGGGCGATGCGCTGGCCGTCGCGCTGCTGAAGGCGCGCGGTTTCACGCCGGAAGATTTCGCGCTGTCGCATCCGGGCGGCGCACTCGGCCGTAAACTGCTGCTGCGGGTGAGCGATATCATGCACAGCGGTGACGAAATGCCCCACGTCAGTACCGACGCCTCGTTGCGCGACGCGCTGCTGGAAATCACCCGTAAAAATCTGGGCCTGACGGTTGTCTGCGACGATCTGATGAAAATCGCCGGCATCTTCACCGACGGTGACCTGCGCCGGGTGTTCGACATGGGCATCAACCTGCACGAAGCGAAGATCGCCGATGTCATGACGCCGGGCGGCGTGCGGGTGCGCCCCAACATCCTGGCGGTCGATGCATTGAACCTGATGCAACAACGCCACATCACTGCGCTGCTGGTTGCCGATGGCGACCAACTGCTGGGTGTGGTACATATGCATGACATGCTGCGCGCCGGCGTCGTTTAATTAAGGAATAGAACAAAATGAGTATGGTAGAAACCTGCTACGGGCCGGTAGAACAAGAGGTTATGGCGCGTGCCGGTAACATCCGCCTGTTGATTTGCGACGTTGACGGCGTGCTGTCGGACGGCCTGATCTTCATGGGCAACAACGGTGAAGAACTGAAGGCGTTCAACGTGCGCGATGGCTACGGCATCCGCTGCTTGAAAACCTCGGACATCGAGGTGGCAATCATTACCGGACGCTCCGCCAAGCTGCTGGAAGACCGTGCGCAAACGCTCGGTATCACCCATCTGTATCAGGGGCAATCCGATAAGCTTTTGGCCTTCCGTGAACTGTTGGATAAACTGTCGTTAACGGCGGATCAGGTCGCCTATATCGGCGATGACCTGATCGACTGGCCGGTGATGGCGCAGGTCGGCCTGGCGGTCGCGGTGGCGGACGCCCACCCGCTGCTGACGCCGCGCGCCCACTACGTCACCCGCATTGCCGGCGGCCGCGGTGCGGTACGCGAACTGTGCGACATCATTCTTTTGGCTCAAAATAAGCTGGAGGACGCCAAAGGGCTGTCGATATGAGTAAAACCAAACTGTGGATCACCATCCTGTTGACGGTGATCGTTCTGGCGCTGATCGGCTGGAACATGACGGACTTCAGCGACGACACGGCCCCGGGCCCGGTCAACGATCAGGATCCGACTTACCAGAGCCAGCACACGGTCACCGTGGTGTACAACCCAGCCGGCAAGCTGAATTATAAACTGGTGGCGGAAGACGCGAAGTATTACACCGCCGGCGAGCTGAGCTGGTTCACCCAGCCGGTGATGACGCTGTTCGATGAGAATGCGGTGGCCACCTGGTCAGTTCGCGCCGATCGCGCCAAACTGACTAAAGACCGGATGCTGTATCTGTATGGTCACGTCGAGGTTAACAGCCTGACCACCACCTCGCAGCTGGAAAAAATTAAGACGGACAACGCTCAGGTAAACCTGGTCACCCAGGACGTCACCTCCGATGACGAAGTCACGCTTTACGGGACCAATTTTACCTCTAACGGCATGAAAATGCGTGGGAACCTGCGGACCAAAACCGCTGAGCTGATTGATAAGGTTAAGACCAACTATGAAATTCAGAACCAAAAACCAACTCCGTAACCTGTTGCTCGGCAGCTTAGTTTTGGCCGCCAGCGCCCCCGCTCTGGCGCTGAAATCCGACTCCAGCCAGCCGGTCAGCATCGACTCGCTCAAGCAGTCGTTGGACATGCAAAGCAACGTCAGCACCTTCACTGACAACGTGGTGATCAAACAGGGCACCATCGATATTCGCGCCGACAAGGTGGTCGTCACCCGCCCGGGCGGAGATCAGAATAAGACCTATATTGAAGCGTTCGGCAACCCGGTAACCTTCTACCAGATGCAGGACAGCGGCAAGCCGGTCAAAGGCCACGCGCAAAAAGTGCGCTACGACGTGGCGACCCAGCTGGTGACCCTGACGGGCAACGCCTATCTGGAGCAGCTCGACAGCAACGTGAAAGGCGATCGCATCACCTATCTGGTGCAACAGCAGCAAATGCAGGCGTTTAGCGACAAAGGCAAACGCGTGACAACGGTTCTGGTACCGTCGCAGTTGCAAGACAAAAACGGGCAAAAAAAGAGTAACTAATCACTTATGGCAACACTCATCGCAGAAAACCTGGCGAAAGCCTACAAGGGCCGTAAAGTTGTCGAAGACGTCAGCCTGAAAGTGAAATCCGGCGAGATCGTCGGCCTGCTCGGGCCGAACGGCGCCGGTAAAACCACCACCTTCTACATGGTGGTCGGCATCGTGCCGCGCGACGCCGGGCGCATCGTGATCGACGAAGAAGACATCAGCCTGCTGCCGCTGCACGCCCGCGCGCGCCGCGGCATCGGCTATCTGCCGCAGGAAGCGTCGATCTTCCGCCGCCTGAGCGTGTACGACAACCTGATGGCGGTGCTGGAGATCCGTCCCGATCTCACCAGCGAACAGCGCGAAGACCGCGCCAAAGAGCTGATGGAAGAGTTCCATATCTCCCATCTGCGCGACAGCCTCGGCCAGGCGCTGTCCGGCGGCGAACGCCGCCGCGTCGAAATCGCCCGCGCGCTGGCGGCCAACCCGAAATTCATTCTGCTGGACGAACCCTTTGCCGGGGTGGATCCGATTTCCGTTATCGATATCAAGAAAATCATCGAGCACCTGCGTGACAGCGGCCTGGGCGTGCTGATCACCGACCACAACGTGCGCGAGACGCTGGACGTGTGTGAACGCGCCTACATCGTCAGCCAGGGCAAACTGATTGCCCACGGCACGCCGGATGCTATTCTGGCCGACGAGCAGGTTAAACGCGTTTATCTGGGCGAAGAGTTCCGCCTCTAAGCGCCGGCGCGCCCTGCGGGGCGACACCGTTAACGGAAGTAGACAGAAAACTATGAAGCAAGGTTTGCAACTCAGGCTCAGCCAACAGCTGGCCATGACACCTCAGCTCCAGCAGGCGATCCGCCTGCTGCAGTTGTCCACGCTTGAGCTTCAGCAAGAGATCCAGCTGGCGCTGGAGAGCAATCCGCTGCTTGAACAGACCGATCTGCACGACGAAATCGACGCCAAAGAAACCCAGGAGACCGAGGGGCTCGATACCCGCGAGGCGCTGGAACAGAAAGACATGCCGGAAGAGCTGCCGCTGGACGCCACCTGGGATGAGATCTACACCGCCGGCACACCGTCCGGCACCGGCACCGACTACAGCGACGACGAGCTGCCGGTCTATCAGGGCGAAACCACCCAAACGCTGCAGGATTATCTGATGTGGCAGGTGGATCTGACGCCGTTTTCCGATACCGATGCCGCCATCGCCACTTCCATCGTCGACGCGGTGGATGACACCGGCTATCTCACCGTCCCGCTGGAAGACATTCTGGAAAGCCTGGGCGACGAGAACGTGACCCTCGAGGAAGTCGAGGCGGTGCTGAAGCGCGTGCAGCGTTTTGATCCGATCGGCGTCGCCGCGCGCGATCTGCGCGATTGCCTGCTGGTGCAGCTCTCCCAATACGCCAAAGATACGCCTTATCTGGCCGAAGCGCGGCTGATCATCAGCGAGCATCTGGATCTGTTGGCCAACCATGACTTTCGCAGCCTGATGCGATCAACCCGGCTAAAAGAAGATACACTGAAAGAAGCGATGCTGCTGATTCAGTCGCTCGATCCGCGCCCGGGGCAGTCGATCAATACCGGTGAATCGGAATATGTGATTCCGGACGTGCTGGTACGCAAGACGCAGAACAAATGGACGGTCGAGCTCAACGGCGACAGCGTGCCGCGTTTGAAGATCAATCAGCAGTACGCCGCGCTGGGCAACAGCGCCCGCAGCGAAGCCGACGGCCAGTTTATCCGCAGCAACCTGCAGGAAGCCAAGTGGTTGATTAAAAGCCTGGAGAGCCGCAACGAAACGCTGCTGAAGGTCACCCGCTGCATCGTCAGCCAGCAGCAGGCGTTCTTCGAGCAAGGCGAAGAGTTTATGAAACCCATGGTGCTGGCGGATATCGCCCAGGCCGTGGAGATGCATGAATCGACGATCTCGCGCGTTACCACGCAGAAGTTTCTGCACAGCCCGCGCGGCATTTTCGAATTGAAATATTTCTTCTCCAGCCACGTGAATACCGACAGCGGCGGCGAAGCCTCCTCGACGGCGATCCGCGCGTTGGTGAAGAAATTGATTGCGGCGGAAAACCCCGCCAAACCACTCAGCGACAGCAAGCTGGCCACCCTGCTCGCCGATCAGGGGATCATCGTGGCCCGGCGCACCGTCGCCAAGTACCGAGAGTCTTTGTCCATCCCGCCGTCGAACCAGCGTAAACAGTTGGTTTGACCTCTATTGAGAAGGAAGACACTATGCAGCTCAACATTACCGGACACCACATCGAAATCACCGATCCGTTGCGCGAGTTCGTGAACAACAAGTTCGCCAAACTCGAACAGTATTTTGATCGCATCAATCAGGTGTATGTTGTATTAAGTGTGGAAAAAGTGCAGCAAATTGCGGAAGCAACGGTGCACGTGAATGGAGGCGAGTTGCACGCCACCTCGGAAGACGAGAATATGTATGCCGCAATTGATACGCTGATCGATAAATTGGCACGTCAATTGAACAAACATAAAGACAAATTGAAGCAACACTGACACCCTAACCCATTCCGTGAGGTTGCCTCCGTCGCAGCCTCGCCCTTCGGCGCGTGACCCGCATGGGTGACGCGCCGAACGGTAATCAGGGTTAAAACCGACGAAAAACCGCCTTGCCGGGTGCGCCCGGCGGCGCGGTTTTAAGTGAAGATGAGATGAACAACGAATATATGCAATTAAGCTCGGTGTTAAACATCGAGTGCACCAAAAGCTCGGTACACTGCACCAGCAAGAAGCGGGCTTTGGAAATTATCAGCGAACTGGCCGCCAAACAGCTCAATCTGCCTTCGCAGGTGGTGTTTGACGCGGTTCTCACCCGGGAACGCATGGGCAGCACCGGTATCGGCAACGGTATCGCCATTCCCCACGGCAAACTGGAAGAGGACACACTGCGGGCCGTTGGCGTGTTTATCCGTCTCGACCAACCCATCGCTTTCGACGCTATCGACAACCAGCCGGTCGACCTGCTGTTCGCGCTGCTGGTGCCTGCCGATCAGTGCAAAACCCATTTGCATACCCTGTCGCTGGTCGCCAAACGCCTGGCCGACAAAACCGTATGCCGCCGCCTGCGCGCCGCGCAAAGCGACGAAGAACTTTACCAAATCATCACCGAGTGATACCCGGTCGGCGTGACTTCCAGCCCGGATAACGTTACTGTTTCACGATGATGGATCCGGCCTCGGCCGGAATAACAAAGTTTACACCGGTGGCGATGAACGCCGCCGCGATGCCAGGGGAGTTGCCACATGGTGCTGATGATTGTCAGCGGCCGTTCCGGTTCCGGAAAATCCGTCGCCTTGCGGGCGCTGGAAGACATGGGTTTTTACTGCGTTGACAACCTGCCGGTGGTTCTGCTGCCGCAGCTCGCCAATACGCTGGCGGAACGCAATATCTCCGCGGCGGTCAGCATCGACGTGCGCAACATGCCGGAATCGCCGGAAGTGTTCGAATACGCGATGACTCAACTGCCGGACAGCTTCTCGCCGCAGCTGCTGTTCCTCGACGCCGATCGCAACACGCTGATCCGCCGTTACAGCGACACCCGCCGCCTGCACCCGCTCTCCAGCAAAAACCTGTCGCTAGAAAGCGCCATTGACGAAGAGAGCGATCTCCTCGAACCGCTGCGCTCCCGGGCCGACCTGATTATCGACACCTCGGAAATGTCGGTGCACGAACTGGCCGAAATGCTGCGCACCCGCCTGCTCGGCAAGCGCGAACGCGAACTGACCATGGTGTTCGAATCCTTCGGCTTCAAGCACGGTATTCCGATCGACGCCGACTACGTGTTCGACGTGCGCTTCCTGCCGAACCCGCACTGGGATCCGAAGCTGCGGCCGATGACCGGTCTGGACAAGCCGGTAGCGTCGTTCCTCGATCGCCATACCGAAGTGCACAACTTCATCTACCAGACCCGCAGCTACCTGGAACAATGGCTGCCGATGCTGGAAACCAACAACCGCAGCTACCTGACGGTCGCCATCGGCTGTACCGGCGGCAAACACCGTTCGGTGTACGTGGCGGAACAGCTGGCCGATTACTTCCGCTCGCGCGGCAAGAACGTGCAATCGCGCCACCGCACGCTGGAAAAGCGCAAGCAATGACGGTCAAACAGACGGTTGAAATCAAAAACAAGCTGGGCATGCACGCGCGCCCGGCGATGAAACTGTTCGAACTGGTGCAAAGCTTCGACGCCGAAGTGATGCTGCGCAACGAAAGCGGCACCGAAGCCGAAGCCAGCAGCGTCATCGCGCTGCTGATGCTGGACTCCGCCCAAGGTCGGCACATCGAAGTCGAAGCGACCGGCCCCGATGAAGTCAACGCGCTGGCGGCGGTGGTCGAGCTGTTCAACTCCGGGTTTGATGAAGATTAGTCGCTGAGGGCACTTCTGCGCCCAATCACTCACATGCCCCTCAACTCCGGCTCAGGCAGTCCAGCGCCACCGCTTTGAAGCTGTCGAAGCTGTCGCTGCCCAGCAGGCGGCTCATTGAGCGTTCACGCACGAAGGTGACGAACAGCTCGTAGATCGCCATCGCCTCTTCATAGTCGCTCTTGCTGATCGCCAGCAGGAAAATCACGTGCGCGATCTCACCTTCCCCCCAGGCGACCCCCTGCGGCGCCAGCAGCGTCACTACCACGGTCTTTTTCGCCAGCAGCCCCAGCGAGTGCGGCAGCGCGATGCCTTCACCCAGCAGCGTGGAGACGATCGCCTCACGTTCGACCAGCGACGGATAAAAGTCCGCGCCGACGTACCCTTCCTGCTCCAGCTGGCCGCACACCCGGCTGAACAGCTCCGCCTGCGTCAGCGGCTCGTTGAGCACCATGAAATGCTCGGCGTCGAAAAACTTCTCCAGCATGTACGGTTTGGTGCGATCCACCAGCACCAGCTTGCCCAGTTGCTCCAGCTGATAATCGGTCGGGAACGGCGACATTACCACCACCGGCTTGTTCTTTTCGCCGATGCGGGCGTTGGAAATCACGAAGTCTTCGTCGATGTGCGCAAGCATCTCGTAATCGCGCAGCGAGACGATGCGCGTCATCACCAGCTGCGGGTACTTGCGCGCAATCTGCGCCTGGATCATCCGCACCGTTGAGTTGCCGGTATCGCACACCAGCATCACCTGCGGGTGGCGTTCATAACCGATGTTGTAATGCCGCTCCAGCCCCACGCCAATATGTAACACCAGATAGCCTATCTCGTTCTCACTCAGGGTATAGGGGGTGTATTTGCCCCAGCTGGAGACCGCCGCCAGCGTCACGTCGTAAGCCATCGGATAGTGCTGCTTGATATTGGCCAACAGCGGATTGGGGATATTGATCTGGTATTTCACCCGCGTAATCATGGTTTTGATATGGGTGAGCAGGTCGGCCCGCAGCTGCTCGTCGCCCTGCAGGTTGTAGTTATAGTGTGCGTTGATGTAGGACAGGATGTAGTCCACCAACGCTTCTTCATCGTCGGCATTGATCTCGGTCGGTTGCACGTCCTGCACGCGGCGCGCGGCGATGTTGACCCGCAGATAGGCCTCTTCGGCCATCGAGATCTCTTTGCCGGAGGCCGCACGCAGCTCCGCCGCCAGGCGGGTCGACACCTGGCGCACCGCGTCGTCGCCGTCCTCCACCTCGAAGTCCGGCAGCGGATAGCCGTCGTTGATGCGCCGCAGCGCCACCGCGCAGTAGAAAATCAGGTACTGTTCGCCCTCATCGGTCAGGCGAATGGCATATTGCGACAACAGCGGATGCAGCAATCCGGCGAACGCCGCTACCTGCGGCTGCAGCAGGATCTCGTTGTTGAGCAGCGGGTTCTCGGCATCGGCCAGCTGCAGCTGGAACAGCAGATCGGTGAGGCAGGCGCGGATCGCCATCTCGGCGCCGAACAGCTTCATGCCGTAGCGCGGTTTGGTTTCGATCGTCAATTGATAGTGCGCCAGACGTTCCCTCACCTCAGCCATGTCGTTTTGCAACGTACCGCGGCTGACGAACCATTCGTCGGCCAGATCTTCCAGTTTAAGGGAGAAGGCTGAGGTCAAAAAACGCACCAGCAGATAATGCACCCGCTCTTGCGCGCTGCGCGGGGTAGCATGCTTGCGGCGCTCCTGATGCTGCAGGGCGCTGAACAGCGCGGCGTTATCGACCTGCAGGCGATAGCCGGCCCCGCGGTTATGCACGAAACGCGCGCCGTATTTATCCAGGATCTCGTTCAGCGCGGTGATATCCGCCCGCACCGTGCGGGTAGACACGGCGAAACGCTTCGCCAGCTCATCCTGCGGCAAAGTCTCGGTTTGTAAAGCATCGAACAAGTAAGCCAAACGCGGGTAAGGAAATCGCACCATTCTGTGTCCGTCAATCAGGCAACCCGCCCGGTGAACCGGGCGGGCCACGGGTTACTTCGGCGGCGGCAGGAACGCCATTTGCGAGGGGCTGCCGATCGGCAGATAGCCGCCCACAAAGCTGAGTTTGCCATCCGTCGGGTTGACGCTGAAGCGGGTGACGTTATCGCTGCGCTGGTTCAACGCATACAGATAGCGGCCATCCGGGCTCAGCGCCAGCGAACGCGGATAATCGCCACGCGTCCAGGTTTCCGCCACCGGTTTCAACTTGCCGCCGGCGCCCACGCTGAACTGGGCAATGCTGTTATGCAGCCGGTTGGCGACGTACAACGTGTCGCCGTTCTTGCTGAGCGCCAGCCCCGAAGCGAAGCTGGTACCCTGATAGTCGGCGGGCAGCGCGGAAACTGCATGCAGTTGTTTCAGAGTACCTTTTTGGCGATCAAAACGGTAGCTGGTCAACGTCGAAGCCTCTTCGTTCACCAGCAGCACGGTGTCGCCGTCCGGATGAAACACAAAGTGGCGCGGGCCGGCGCCGGCGGACGAGGCAGCGATCCACGGTGGATCGTTCGGCGTCAGCCGGCCGCTCGCGGCGTCAAAGCGCCATTGGTAGATGCGATCCAATCCCAGATCGGTAGAGAACACAAACTTGCCGCTTGGATCGCTGGCGATCATATGGGCATGCGGGCCGTTGTGATCGCTGATGGCGAAGCTGCCGTTCACCGCCGCCGCCGGTTTGGCCGCGCCCGCCGGGCCCTGTTGTTGCTGCACCGAGCTGGCGGTGCCCAGGCGGCCGTCCGCTTCGATCGGGAAAGCCGCCACGCTGCCGCTGACGTAGTTCGCCACCAGCAGATGCCGCCCGTCCGGCGTCGATGAGAGATACACCGGCCCCGCCCCCTGCGAATCCACCTGGTTGAGCTGCGTCAGGCCGCCGTCGGCCGGATTGACCCGGTAGGCGGTGATGCCGCCGTGCTTACCGCCGTTGAAATCGGCCACTTCGCTGGCGACATACAGCGTTTTGCCGCCGACGCCCAGCGTCAGCTGCGCCGGATTCGGCACGTTGCTGACCAGCGTGGCGTGGCTCAGCGCGCCGCTGGCCGGATCGACCTGCACCCGGTAAACGCCTTCGCCGTTGGGATTGTAGGTGCCAATATAGGCGAAATGAGATGACGTGGAATTCATTGCATCCTCAGCATGCAGCGCCGGGCCGGTCACGGCCAGCAGCGCCAGGAACAACGCGGTGCGTCGGGTTGGAGCCTGCCAGTTTCGCATAGTAGTCCTCTGTATAGGTAACGGCGCGGCATGCCGCGCCACGGGAAAACCTTCGCCTCCCAGCGTTTACCTCATCCCATTGTGCGTTCAGCCCACCAGCTTTTTGGTCATCGCCAGCAGGGTTTTCACGTCCTGCGGACGCGTGTCGCCGCTGGCGGCGTCGATGATCGAGCTGTAGATATGCGGGATCACGCGTTTCACGCCGGCCGCCAGCGCGATCTCGACGATCGGCTCAAAGTTCTCCAGATCGATGCCGCCGGTCGGCTCCAGCATAAAGTCATGCTCGGCGCAGGCCTTGGCGACGTACTGGTATTCGTCCTTGCACTTCAGGCCGCCCATCGGGAAATACTTGATGGAGCTGCCGCCCATGTCCTTCAGCAAGGCGATGGCGGTTTCCACCGGCACGATGCCGTCCGGCGCCGCGGCGCTCAATGGGCCGGTAGAAATCTTCACCCAACCGACGCGGCCGGT
Organism: Serratia bockelmannii; assembly: GCF_051803255.1. Classification (NCBI taxonomy): domain Bacteria; kingdom Pseudomonadati; phylum Pseudomonadota; class Gammaproteobacteria; order Enterobacterales; family Yersiniaceae; genus Serratia; species Serratia bockelmannii. The sequence continues at coordinate 4,634,262 of NZ_CP196512.1, forward strand.
CGGCGACACCAGGCCGTTGACCACGCTGTCGTTCTGGCCCAGCAGCGCGCGGCTAGCGCCGACGCCGGTAAACACCTGGTTAACGTGCTGCGGCTGCACCTGCTGAGCGATCAGGCTGACCATCGCCGACTGCTTCGGATCGCCGGCGCCCAGGCCGACCGACAGCGCGTTTTCGATCAGGCGCGCATAGCGCAGCATGTCGGTCACCGCGCTGTCGACGTCCGGGTAGTTCTTGGAGAGCACGCCCACCAGCACATGGCCTTCCGCCGCGGCGTAGATGTCCTGCGCGTTGGCTTTGGAGCCGGCGAGCACGTTCAGGCAGACGCGGTCGCGATAGTAGTTAGGCTGCAGCTTCATGCTTGTTTCTCCGTAAACAGGTTTTTGATACAGCTAAAGACGATCATCAGCTGTTGCTCGTCGACGCTGCGCACGTCGACCTCAATCTTGCCCTCGTTGGCCTTATAGCCGCGGAAGTAGATGGCGATATCGCCGGTTTTCAACGCCTGGACGATGTCATAGGTCGAACGCCCCAGCACCGCTTCGTCAAAGGCGATCTCGGCGCGGGCGATATCGCGGCCGGCGCTGTCCCAGACGGTCTTGGCGCTGACGCCGGTCAGGGTGTTGAGGCTGTTGAGGAATGGCGTCATCCGCTCCACCATCTGTTGCCCGGTGGTTTTCTCAAGCGTCAGATAGCTTTCAATCGCCTGCGTCAGGCCGAGGATGCCCTCTTTACCGACCTTCATCGCCCGGCCGATGCCGCCGGATTGCAACTTCACCCACTCGACGTACTGTTTCTTGCCGACAACCAGACCGCTGGTCGGCCCCTCGATGGCTTTGGCGCCGCTGTAGATCACCAGATCGGCCCCCATCTGGTAGTAACACATCAGATCTTCTTCCGCCGCGGCGTCGACGATCAGCGGCAGGTTATGCTTGCGCGCCACCACCGCCGCCTGTTCGACGGACAAAATGCTTTTCTGCACGCAGTGGTGCGATTTGACGTACAGGATCGCCGCAGTCTGCGGCGTGATGCAGGCTTCAATCTGCTCCGGCGAACATTCGTTGGCGTACCCCGCCTCCACCACCTTGCCGCCGCCCAGCGCCACCATGGTGTCCACCGGCGCGCCGAAGTTGACGTTGTGGCCGCGCGGCAGCACGATCTCGCGCGGCACGGTCACCGGCATCGAGTGCAGGTTCACCAGCAGATTGGCGTTATCTTTAACGATCACCGCCGCCACCGACTGGGCGATGCCCGCCGAGGCGCAGGAGACGATCACCGCATCTTCCACGTTGAGCAGATCGGCGATGTAGGCGCCGGTCTTGTTGACCAGATCCTTGATTTCGAAATAGTGGTTCAGGCCGTAATCAACGGCGTCGATCACGTCCTGGCGCGGCGTGGAAACGCCGAGAATGGTCATGCGGCCGGAGGTGTTGATCACCTGCTTCAAACCGTATTTTTCATAAATCGAAGACATGGCTTGCCTCCCCTTGTTCGGTTAATAGGATTTCCCCGGCCACCACCGCAGCCAGCGGCACCAGCAGCCGTTCGCCCTCGGCGGTTTGCCCTTCGGCGTCAGCGAAGACCTGCGGTTCGCGGCGCAGCTCAAACAGCGTGAAATCGGCGTCATAGCCCGGCTCCAGCCGCCCTTTGCCGCTCAGCTGCAGCGCCGACGCGGCGTTCTCCGTCACGCAGGCGATCACCTGCGGCAGCGTCAGGCCGACGCTGAAGAATTTGGACATCACCGTCGCCAGGCTGTGTACCGGTCCGTTCATGCGGTTGCGGCAGTAAATATCGGAGCTGATGGTGTGCGGCAAAATACCCAGCGTGATCGCCTGGCGCGCCACCTCGAAGCTGAAGCTGGCGGTGCCGTGCCCCACGTCGAGCAATACGCCGCGCCGCAGCGCGCGCTGGATAGACTCGCGCAGCGCGCCCGCCGGCGTCAGAATGCGGTTCGGTTTGCCGTTGTAGCAGTGGGTGATGATGTCGCCACGGGTCAACAGATCGGCAATCTCGTCCAGATCCGGCGGGTTATTGCCGATATGCACCATCAGCGGCAGCTGGCGGTTTTCCTGCTGGATCTCTTTAGCCAACACCAGCGGGCGGGTGCCGTTCTTGCCCACCACGCTGCTGCTCATGCGCGCCTTGATACCGATGATGAAACCGGGATGGTTGGCGATGGCCTGGCCGGCCTCGCGCTTGTCGATGTCCGTCAACTCCGCCAGCTCGTTCTGCCGCAGCAGGCCGATGCGCGAGATATTGAGGAAGGCGAAAACGTTGGTTTTGGCGCTGCGCGTCAGTTGATAAAAGGCGTCGATATCGTCGGCGCCGGTGCTGCCGGCATCGACCACGCTGGTGACGCCGCTGGCGACGCCGACCCGATCCGGCTCGTCATGATAAATCGGCGATTCGGTATAGCAGTGCACGTGCGCATCGATCCAACCGGCGCTCAGGCGGCAGTTGCCCGCCAGATCCAGCTGGCGAACGGCGCTGATGTCCGCCGCCAGCCGCCCCACCGAGGCTATTTTGCCGTCTTTCACCGCCAGATCGATCAGCGTATCGTCCGCCAGTCTGGCGCCTCTGATTACTAAGTCATACATACCGCATTGCTCCTGTTAGCCCGGGCGCCGCCGCAGCATCGGGCGGCGCCTGGCGCAGGCCTCTTAAGAAATGGCTACCGGGAAGATCGCCCCCAGGATCATCGCGCCGAGGATCGCTCCGCCGGTGATCGGTTTACCCCAGATATAGAACAGCAGCGCGCCGAGCAGCGAACCGATGCCGATCGGGATCGAGGCGGTCATTGCCGACAGGATGATCAACGGCCCGAGGAAGCGGCCCGAGGAGTTGCCCGCCCCCATCATCACGTCCGCCCCGTAGGTGGAGTTGCTTTGATTGATGGTGAATTTTCGCGCCAGAATGATCACATAACCGATCGCCAGGCCGATGATCAGGCCGGTGGCCAGCGAAGCGGCGAAGTTGGCGACCGGGAACACGATGCCGGCCCCCAAAAGCAGCGCCGGTACGCCCAGCCCGACGCCGGTCTGGATCGCGCCGCCGATGTCCAGGATGCCCACCAGCGAGCCTTCGATGATGCGCGCGAACAGGAAGCTGGCGCCGAACGCCGCCACCGCGCCATACACGCCGGTATCCATCCCCGCCCGCAGCATGGAAACGAACGCCACTTCGTTAAAGGCGCCGATGCCGTACAGGTAGTACATGTGCGTCCCGGCGAACACGCCGGAGGACAGCAGGCCAACAAAAATCGGGAATGACCAGTCGGCGTACCAGAAGCCTTTTTGGGTTTGTTCTTCCATCATCCCGCTCCTTATTTACCGCTCAGGGTATTGTGAATGGCGTCCAGCCAGCCCGGCACGCCGAGGCTGAAGGACTCGAGAACTTTCATGTCGAAGCCGCGGAAGAAGCCGCTCAGCACGAACAGCAGCACGATCACCGCCATCATGATCTTGGTGATCTTGTTCCAGCCGCTCTCTTCCACGCCTTTGCCGATCAGAATGCCCAGCACCAGGCCCGGTACGGCGTTGCCCATGATCAGCTGCGCCAGGCCGCCGAAGATGGTGCCCCAGAAGCCGGAACGGCGCCCGGCGTCGATCGCCGCCAGCCAGAAGATCACCGGCATCACGGTATTCACCAGCAGGTTGGCCGCCGGCACCAGCACCTTGATCGCGGTGACCTGCAGCGCGGCAGGCACGGCGGAAGCGGTGGTATTGAGGAAGGCCACCACCAGCATGCCGATGATGCCGCAGGCGATGGCCATTTTTTTCGGATCGTGCAGCGTTTGCGCCAGATTGCGGTTCTTGACCATCAGGGCCGACGCGCCCCAGTGCGGGATGATGCGGTGATCGACGTCCTGCGTGAAGGAACCCGCCGCTACGGAAGACGCCCAGGCGTTGAAGAAGAAGCCCAGACCGAATGAGAAGTGGGAAGCCGGATCGCCCTCGCAGGAGTTCAGCTCGCCCAGGGTGCGAAACGCCCCCATGCCCTGTGTTGTCGGTGCGTGGAACATGCGTGCGGCGCCGGCCCCTACGCCGACTCCCACCAGCCCACCGATAATAATCGATTTAAATAAGATGATTAAAAACATCAGTATACCCTTTCATTTATGCTAACGTTTTTATTTCGTGACGAAGACAACCTTCTCGGTATTGATAATGGTTACGTTCACGGTTATTTCCAGAGAAACGGCATAGCTCTTTCTTTCACGCGGCAAAAAGAAGAAAAGAAATTTCTCTTTTGTTATTTTCTCTTCCGCTTTCACCACGCTGACGTCCTGCGGCTCGATGCGCAGCAGAATATTGTTGGTGGACTTTAATACCGCGCCCTGCACATTAGCCAAAGCGGAAGCAAAAGCTTTCGCTTTGCTGTCGCCTTTACCCTCCACCTTTACCGATGTGGTATATTGCTCTTTCATTATGGGTTGCCATGTTTTTTGACGTAGGCTTCCACCAGTTTCTGGCCCAGCTCTTCTTTATCCATAAAGCCGAAACCCAGCACGTTGCAGCCTTCATTAATTGCCGTCACGCCCTCTTCCACCGAACGCATGCCGTATTTGGCTTTGTAGCCGTATTTGGTTTGCGCGGTAATCGCGCCGGCGCCACCGCTGCCGCAAAAAGAGATGCCCAGCTGCGCGTTTTCCGCTTTCATGACGTCGCCCAGCTTCATGTCCGCCGCCACGCCGGGGATAACCACCGCTTTTCCGCCTGCGTTTTCAACGCCCTGGCCGACTTTTTGCCCTTTGCCCAAACGATCGCCGATCACTACGGTAATTTGACCCATGTTATATTCTCCTGATTTAAATCGATGCATTAACCGCTATGCGTTATTATCTTTCGCCACTTCGAAGTGCACTGACAATAAATAGGCTTCTTCGATAGGCAATGTGTCAAACTGATCCACCACGCGCTCCGCCATTTGCATGGATTCGGCGGAGATTTCGTCGAACAATGATTTATCTACCTCCGGCAACGGCTCGCCGGTTATTGAACGCAGCACCATGGCACGAATATGCGATTCCAGCATCTGTTGCTGCACCGCATTGGTATAAATATTTTCAGCATTCAGCATCGCGGTAATATCCGCCAACACCCGAGCGGTGATCGCCCCGGCTTCGCTGACATCGGATTGTTCAATTTCTTTTATCGAAGCAGATCCATCATTCACTTTTCAGTACCCCTAGATCCCACATTAATCAGTAAGCCGTAAAGCGCATCACCTGAATAACCCGCTTTCTGTGATGTCTTTACCCTACTCCCGGTAGGATTTTCTGTGTAGACCGGTTTTTTCCAGTTCGAAGTGGAAATCGAATGACGCGCGGAGATCCATTTCGCAAAACGGCGCTGCGGCGAAAAAGTGAATGAGATAACAATTACATAACCCGGCTAACGGTTTTTTTTGCCTCGATTGACGATAAAAGCCTTCGTGATCGGGATCTCTTTCTTTTCTCGCCCCAACCGCCTACTATCAATAGGACAAATCGACATTACCCACACCCCCGCTCCTCTGGCGCGGGGGTGTTGCTTTGTGTTGTTTTTCCGAATTTATGGGTGCACAGACTGGCGCCCTTTGATTTGACTGGAGAGTGGAATGACCAAACCCATCATTACTATTAATGAGCTGGATGCGGAACGCCTGGATGCGCTATTGGAACAACCGGCCTTTGCCAATACCGACGTCGCCGCCGCGCTGAACGACGAATTGGATCGCGCGGAAATCCTGCCGCCGGAGAAAATGCCGGCCAACGTGGTGACCATGAACAGCCGCGTGCGTTTTCGCGATCTGCACACCGATGAAGAGCACGTGCGCACGCTGGTTTACCCGGCATCGCTGAAAGACAGCCACGATCAGCTGTCGGTGATGGCGCCGCTGGGCGCAGCGCTGCTTGGCATGCACGTCGGCAAGCAGATCTCCTGGCAATTGCCGAACGGTGAAGAAGCGCGGATTGAAGTGCTGGAGTTGTTGTACCAGCCGGAAGCGGCGGGCGAATACCACCGTTAAGCGGTTTTCAGGGCGGCATCCGGCCGCCCTTTCTGTCTCAGAGGCAGATAGCGATCAGCACGGCGATCAGCAGCAGCACGTAGATTTTGGCATGCAGCGCATCGCTCACCTTCGGCAAACAGCGCCTGGCAAACACGATCCCCGCAATCCCCGCGACCACCAACAACCCCAGAATGTTCAGATTGACGTAGCCCAGATACTGCGGCCCGCTCATCTCGTGCCACCCCAACACGATATACATCAGCGCCCCGATCACCGCCACCGGGATCGACAGCGGGTTGGCGGCGCTGACGCAATATTTCATGTCGTAGCCGTGGCGGCGCAGCAGCGGCACCGTCATCACGCTGCCGCCCACCCCCAGCAGCGTGGCGATGCCGCCGATCAGCGGCCCGCCGCCCCACAGCGTGGCAGGGGAAAGTTCAGCGCGTGCCGGTTTGGTCAGGAACCCCCGGCGGAACAGACAGTCGGCGATGGTCACCGCCATATAGGCCACGAACAGCACGCGGATCACGCCGTCCGCCAGCAGCGAGGAGGCAAACGCGCCCAGCGCAGCGCCGATGCCGATGAAAAAGATCAGCGGCACGATGGTTTCGCGCAGCAGGTTGCCGCTGCGCCAGTTGGTCAGCGTCGCGTAACTCGCGTTGAGGATCATCACCGCCGTCGAGGTTGCCACCGCGATATGCATCGCCTGGCCGGGCTGCTCGCCCGACACAGAGATCAAGTGATAGACGAAAGGCACCACTACAAAGCCGCCGCCGAAGCCGAACAGAATGGTGGTGATGCCGGTCAGAAAACCGGCCCCCAGTACAATCAACGTTTCAATCATGGCCGTGCGCCCGCACGAAGTCGTCGAACCCGGCGCAGAACTGCCCCGCCAGCGGGTGGAAGCGATCGCCGACGAACAGCCCCAGATACTGCTCACGCACGGCGTCATGGTCCACCAGCTCAATGCCCGCCTGTTCCGCCTGCGCCAGCGTCTGCGCATCCGGGAAACCCCAGTAGCGCGAATCGCCCTGCTTTTCCGCCGTTATCGCTTCGCTGTGCTCCGCCCGCATCAGCTGGCGCGCCAAAAAGGTGCCGCTTTGTACGCCCAGCAACATCATGTTTTCCAGGAACGACAGATCGTGGCGCAGCTCGGCGGGCAGACGGGCGATCACCGGGCCGGCGTCCCAGTGCTCATCCATTTCATGCAGCGTTACCGCACAGTCCCTGTCACCGTTCATCATCGCGCGGAACAGCGTCATCACCCCGCGATAGCGTGGCAAATCTCCCGGATGCAGGTTCCACAGCAGCTTGCCGCGTCGGCTGAAGGCGCGCACATAGTCGGCGGAAAATTTCTGATAACAGCGTAAAGAGATCACCCCGTCCATATGGCCCAGGCTGCTGATAAACGCGGCGTCATTGATGTCGAGAACGCGATGCGCTTTGACCCCGGCGGCGGCCAGGAACAGAGCCGGCGGCTGATAGGCGCCCTCACAGGCGGCGGCGTTGCGGCCAACGAACGGGAACACGAAATCATTCAGCACCTCGCGCTCATACAGCCCCAGGCGGCGAACCGCCGGCTCCTGCGTGCGCCCGGCGCTTTTCGCCAGGGGAAAATACACCGTAAAAGTACACTCGTCCCTCAGGGCGGCGATCAAATCCTGACACACCAGCCAGGAGAAAATGTCGTTGCCGACAAAGAGCGCTACGTTTTTCATACTTCAGCCTTCTTTGCATTGAAAATAGGGTTGTTGAACACGATCTTGCTGATATCCCGCGTGATGGATTCCATCGCCGAGGTGTAAAACAGATCGCCCTTGGCGGGCGCGCCAAGCGAGTAGAGATGCTGCTCACGGCCGCGTCGGTCGGCGATTTTCAGCGTGTGCGGGTTGCACTTCACGCCGCCGAACAGGTTCTCTTGCACCAGCCCGTCTTGCAGCAGCTGATGGCTCAGGCGGTTGGGCGGCAGTTGATAAGAAGGCGTGGTGCAGTTGAACAGATACTGCGCATGCACCCGCGTCTCATGACAACGAAGGATAAACCCGTCCGCCCCCTTACTGATATCCACCAGGCCGCCGCAGGCACGCAAGCGTTGGCTCTCCAGCGCCGCCACGATCTTGCTGGCGTTCTTTAGCGGCATGGCATGTCGATTGCGCATCCAGGAGGAGTTGTAAAAGCGCATGAAGACCTGCCGGTTGTTGGCATCCATCTTGACCCAGGCGGCGCACACCGCCGGGTGGATCGCCGCCAGATAGCTGCAGATATGCTCCCGGGCAAAACGCGCGCGATCGAGACTGTCTGCCAGATCGCGATAGCAATCGCGCCTTTCCCCCAGCGCCGAGAGCACCGTCAGCCGCTCCGGCCCCGGATAGTGGCGCGCCAGCGCGGCATTGATCGCATGTACCAGCTGATGCGCGTCAATAAAATCGCGGCCGGCGACAAAGCGCCGCAGCGCCTCAACAAACGCTTCCGGCGGCGGACGCATCAGCGCCGGCTGCACGCTGGGGAACAGGCCCGAACGCGACAGGGCACAGATGTCGGTCGCCCCCAGGCGCTCCATCAGCTCAACGATGGCGTCAATCGCCGTCAGGCTGCAGCCGATCACGCCAATGCTCGAATAAGGGTTGATCGGCGGCAGATCCTGGTGGGCCTGATAAGCGATCACGCCATCCACCGGATAGAGACATTCCGGCGGGTTGTGCCCCGAACACAGCACCAGCGCATTCATCTGTTCGGCGCTGCCACAGGTGGTGGTCAGCCGGTAGCCGGCTTCGAGCGGCGCGATGGCATTTACTTCGGCGGTCACGAAATTCAGCGCGACGTTACTGTCCGCCGCCATATAAATCGTCATGTCGCGAATAAAATCGAGATATTCCCGATACAGCCAGCGCGGCGGATAACGATCCTGGCAAAACTGCGGGAAATGCATGGCGATCCAATCAACGAAGTGCGTGTCGTCGAAAATATCCGCCGACATATTTTCCGGCGTCATATTTAATATATGGCTGTCAAAATCGCTGCTGTATGCCATTCCGCCCTTGAAGCCCTGCTTGTCGAACACCGTCAGGGAAAGCGGCCTTTTGCAATGATTAACCGACTTATTTTTTATAAAGTTATACGCAAAAGCGATCCCGGCGGCTCCGCCGCCAACCACACCGAACTTATACATGAAATATCACCTTATAGTCATTGAACTGCGCTAAGAACTATTGCTTCAGGTGTTGGAATAAAATGACGCTTTATTCCTTATTAACTTCTTGTATTGCGAGAACGAAAACCTTCGTCCCACCCCGGTGTGAAATCTTGCACGGGCTTTATGGCCGATAAAATAACGGCACCGCGAACAAGCATTATTTTTCTGCCCCGATAGTAGGGCGGCGACCGCTGGCTTGCTTTATATGAAAGGCCAACTATCATTGCGTTTCGGCCAATCTGCCCGCCAAAGGAAACACATGCGCAACGTCCGCATTGATGACATCGACCACGTAACGCGCGCGGTGATCGCCATCGGCACCGATTATCCGCCGGGACACCTGCTGCCGATGCACAGCCACCGGCGCGCGCAGTTGCTGTACGGCGCCACCGGCGTCATGCACGTTTTCACGCAGCAAGGCAATTGGGTCGTCCCGCCGCAGCACGCGGTATGGCTGCCGCCGCAGATGCCGCACGCGGTGAGGATGGTCGGCGTCACCACCCGCAGCCTATACCTCGAACCCGGCGCGTTGCCCGCCGAACGGCCGCAGGTATGCCAGGTGGTCAGCGTCACTCCGCTGATGCGCCAGCTGTTGATGGCGGCGGTGGATATGCCGCTGGAGTATGAACAAGAGGGGCGCGACGGAGCGCTGGCAACACTGCTGCTGCATGAGCTGGCCAGGCTGCAGCCCTTGCCGTTGCACATCCCGCTGCCCGCCGATCCTCGGTTAGGCGAGCTGTGCCGCGCCTTTTTGCAGCACCCCGACGCCCACGACTCCGCGCAGCGGTGGGCGCCTCGTCTGTACATGAGCATTCGCACCTTCAGCCGCTTCTTTCGCGCGCAGACCGGCCTGCCGTTTTCGCAATGGCGCCAGCGCGCCTGCGTGGTACTGGCGTTGGCGCTGCTGGCCGAAGGGCGCAGCGTAACGCAGGTGGCGATGGAAATGGGATATGACAGCAGCGCGGCGTTTTCAACCATGTTTCGCCGCGTGCTCGGGCAGGCGCCCTCCTCCTATTTGACGGAAGACGGGCGCGACGGTTGACGGATTAGCGGAATTTCTTGTGGTTGGCGTCGCGGGTTTGCTTGAAGCCCTGCGCCAGCTGCTTCGCTTCGGCGACTTTGCCCTGATTGGCCAGGGCCAGCGCCTGATCGATCTGGCCGATCAGGGTATCCAACCCGCTGCGGAAATCTTTCATCTCCGGGCTGTCGGCGGCTTTGTCTTCCAGCTTCGGCGGAGTGCCCTGTTTGGCATCCTGCGCGGCGGCGCGCATGTTTTGCAGGCTCTGTGTGAGGGTAGCGGCGGAATCGGTATTCAGCACCGTTTTATAGTTTTCCGCCAGGGTGTCCATATCGTCGCCCAGATCGGCAGCGACCGCCAGCGAACTGGCTGCCAGCAGCGTCAACGCCGCCAGCGCTTTCAGGGTATTCTGCATGTTTGCTCACCTTCCAGTTATTGTTTTAATTAACCCACCGTTACCATAGGCAAGGCCGGGCAAAACCGAAACCGGAGATTTGTAAGCAAGGTTGAGACGGGATAACGCGCGACCGGCGGGCGCCGGCCGCGCAGAGGATCACTGACCGGCGATCTTCATTTCCGGCAGCAGCACCGAACCGCACTGGATATTGCTGCGGGTTTCGATATCGCTGCCGACGCTGACGATGTTGCGCAGCATGTCTTTCAGGTTGCCGGCAATGGTGATCTCGCTAACCGGGTACTGGATCTCACCATTTTCCACCCAGAAACCGGCGGCGCCGCGCGAGTAATCGCCGGTGACGCCGCTGACGCCCTGGCCCATCAACTCGGTGACCACCAGGCCGGTGCCAAGCTGTTTCAACATGCCGGCGAAGTCCGCGCCCTGCCCGGCAATGCGCCAGTTATGGATGCCGCCGGCATGGCCGGTGCTGTGCAGGCCCAGCTTGCGCGCCGAGTAGCTGGTCATCAACCAGGTCTGCAGCACGCCGTCCTTGATGATATCGCGCCGCTGGGTGCGCACGCCCTCGCTGTCGAACGGCGTTGACGCCAGCCCTTTCAGCAGGTGCGGATGCTCCTCGACGGTCAACCATTCCGGCAGGATCTGTTTGCCGAGCGAGTCCAGCAGGAAAGTGGATTTACGGTAGACGCTGCTGCCACTGATGGCGCCCACCAGATGGCCGAAAAGCCCGGTGGCCACTTCGGAGGCGAACAGCACCGGCGCCTTCATGGTCGACAGTTTGTGCGGCGCAAGACGTGCCAGCGTGCGGCGGGCGCACTCCTGCCCCACCCACTCGGGGCTGTGCAGATCGCCCATCGCACGGCCGATGGTGTAAGCGTAATCCCGCTCCATATCGCCGTCCTGCTCCGCAATGACGCAGCTGGACAGCGAGTGGCGGCTGGAACAGTAGCTTTGCAGCATGCCGTGGCTGTTGCCGAACACCTTGATGCCGTAGTGGCTGTTGAAGCTGCCGCCTTCGGTATTGGTAATGCGTTTGTCCGCCGCCAGCGAAGCCTGCTCGGCGCGCGCCGCCAGCTCGATGCCGCGCTCGGCGTCCAGCTCGGTCGGGTGGAACAGATCGAGATCCGGCGCCTCGAACGCCAGCAGATCTTTCTCCGCCGGGCCGGCGCAGGGATCTTCAGAGGTGTAGCGCGCGATGTCCAGCGCAGCCTGTACGGTGCGGGCGATGGCGTCCGGGCTGAGATCGGTGGAAGAGGCGCTGCCTTTGCGCTGGCGGTGATACACGGTGATGCCCAGCGCGCCATCGCTGTTGAACTCGACGTTTTCCACTTCGCCGAAGCGGGTGCTGACGCTGATGCCGGTCGATTTGGTGACCGCCACTTCCGCCGCGTCGGAACCGGCGCGGGCCAGCTCCAGCGCCTGAGAAACGGCCTGTTCCAGCGCCTTGCGCTGTTCTGCAACTTGAGTGACTACTTTCATCAATCTGCCATAATTAATCAGAAAATCGTTGAGAAAAGTGCCGGAGCGGCGTAGTTGTGCACGCGGAGCGGCGCGCAAAAATCCTGAGAGCTCTGCCGTTGAGTCTAACAGGAACCGCGTTGAATTTCGCATAAAGCCGGCAACCTGTTAGGATTAGCCTCTTTTTAACGGAGCCTACCATGAACAAACAGCCTGAAGACTGGCTCGACGATGTCCCGGAGAATGAAAACGAGGACGATGACGAGATTATCTGGGTCAGTAAAAGTGAAATTAAACGTGATGCCGAAGCGCTGAAAGACCTGGGGGCCGAAATGGTCGATCTGGGCAAAAACGCGCTGGATCGCATTCCGTTGGATGAAGATTTGCGCGCCGCCATCGAGCTGGCGCAGAAGATCAAGAAAGAAGGCCGTCGCCGTCAGCTGCAGCTGATCGGCAAGATGCTGCGCGCCCGCGATATCGAGCCGATCCAGACCGCGCTCGACAAGCTGAAAAACCGCCACAACCAGCAGGTTTCGCTGTTCCATAAGCTGGAAGCGCTGCGCGACCGCCTGGTGGAAGAAGGCGATGACGTCATTCCGTCGATCCTGGATCTGTATCCAGCAGCCGATCGTCAACAGCTGCGTTCACTGGTGCGCAACGCGCAGAAAGAGAAGGCCGCCAACAAGCCGCCTAAGGCTTACCGCCAGATCTTCCAATACCTGCGCGAGCTGGCCGAAGCGGCTGACTAAGCGCCGCCGCCGTCCCGGGATGAACCCGTTTCATCCCCGGTGATGCGCCGGTTCGCCGCTGCTTTCGCGGATATTGAAGCGCAGGCTGCCTTCCAGCTCTTCTTCCGCTTCTTCAAACAGCAGAATGATTGCGCCGAAACGACGCTTGCTGCGGGCATTGAGGTGGGTGAACTCGATTTCCACCGGCAGACCGATATCGCCGGTCACCACGTCCCACAGCGCGTCGAGGTTGGCGCCAAACCCCTCGTCCAGCGCAAACTTGTGCGCGAAATCGCGGTAGAAGGTTGGCACGTCCTGGATCTGCTCAAAATCAAACTCTACTTTTGCCATCAAACTCACTCCACACGAATGAAGTTTTTGTAATGGTCGCGCGTGACGAAGATCAGACCGTCGCTCGAATACAACAGGCGATCGGCGCCGCGCCGGCCACACTGGTAATTGATGTCCGCTTCGCGCCAGACCCGGCCGCCGGCGCTCGGCAGTTGCCCTTCACGGTTAGAGAATCGATCGCCGCCAATCGCCTTGCCCGGCAATACTGCACAGAGGTTGCCTGAACGCGGATCCCAGCCCTGCTCGCGCGCCTGCTTCTTGGTGACGTAATAGTCCGGCAGCCGCTGATGCTGCTGCAGGTAGCTCACCACCGTTTGCTGCTGCGTGAGCCGGTCGATGCTCTGCTGCTGGCCCGCCGGTGCCGGCACCCTCGCCGGATTGCCGTCGATCGCACGGTGCTCGTTGCCGCGCAGCGCGCTGAAGACGGCGATGACCACGGCGATGACAATCGCCAACAGAATCCGCTTGTTCATGACATTCCCTGAAATTATGCCGCCGAAGGCGCCGCAGCTCCCCCAGGCTAGTTAGGTATATAGTCGACCTGGATGAAACTAAGATGACCGGCACGTCACGTTTTCGCGGCGGTAAGCGTTTCATCCATTCATGACAATGATGCCACTTTCCAGCCGTTCTGGCACTCGGAGTCTCTCTGAAAACGGGCCGCCTCTTATGAGACGGCCCGCCAGATCGGGCACTGCTTTCAGTATAGTCAGGGAAGGCGCCGCACAACGCGGCGCAACAGGAGGGAACGCATCAATCGATCAAGGCGTGACGATAGCGATGCAGCATATCGGCCAGGCGTTTCACGGGCCCGGTGACGATGAGCGGTGCCTGATTGTCGACCAGCTTCTGCTGGTACTCATTCATCTCACCCAGCAAGCGATCGTAGTAATAGGCGCGCTTGACGTCGTTCTTGGCGGAGACCACCCGATCGGCGGTGCTGCGGATCTGGCGGTGGAAGGCCGACAGCTCTTCGCTGGCCGGAATTTCCGCTCGCTGCATGCGCTGGTGGGCGATGATCAGGTTCAGCGCCAGACGATACTTGGCGATGTCGTTCGGGAACATCATCAGCAGCTGATTAAGCTGCTGATACAGCGCAGGCAGGTGGTTTTGCCGACGGCGCGCCGCCTTGGTGGTCAGCGCCGACACCGCGCTGCTGACGAACTGGTTGAGCAACGTGCGGCCGGTGCGTTCGCGCGAATTATCGCGGATCAGCAGCAGCACCATCAGCCCAACGCAGCTGCCGAGGAACTGGCCCAGCGCCCCATCGAGAAACTGGGTCACGTTGAACTCCATCGGGTTGCTCAGCACCAGAATGTTGATGGTCCCCGCCAGCAGCCCCAGCGAACCGAGCCGCCGCTTCTGCACCTCGATGCCGATGAAAAACGCCAGCAGGCCGAGGCTGAGACACAGCAGCAAAATGCTCTGCTGGGTCGCCGGCAGGATCACCATGAAGAACAGGGAACCGACCGGGATCGCCGCCAGCATGCCCAGCACGAAATCCATCGCCACCATGCGCGGCGCCGGGGTGCGCATCGCCAGCGAGGTGATCACCGCGATGATCACCATAAAACCGCTGCCGGACGTCCAGCCGGTCCACAGCCACAGCAGGCTGCCGAAGGCCGTCGCCACAAAGGTACGCAAGCCGTTGATCATCGCGTGATGCCCTTCCGCCGAAGTCGGTTTGACCACGGTTTCGTTGCTCAACACTCCCTCTTCCACCGCGCTGATGCTGCAGTTGGCGTGCACGCCTTTCGACAGCAACAGGTAGCGCGTCGCCGCGCCGACCCAGCCGGTGATGGTCGGCAGCGTTTCCTCGGAACGATGCGTGGTCAGCACCTGGCGCAACAGCTTCATGCGCTTGTGGATCTCCTGCGGGGTTTCCGCCGGGACCATCAGTTGCTCCCGCAGGCTGTCTTTCAGTGCCTCCGGGTGATTCAACAAGATCAGATAGGTTTCGCAGGCCTGGGTGATCAGCGTCAGCGACAGTGTATGCAGCGCCTTCACCCGTCGATTGACCTTCTGCCAGCGCGAGGACTCCATCATCAGGTTGTTGCGCATGCCGTCCAGGGCCGTGGTGCTCTTGACCAGATTGCTCCAGGCGCGATCAATGTCTTCTTTGTCGGCGTTGCTGATGCACATCTGCATCAGGCGGTATTGAGCCACCAGCAGCTGATCCACCGCCCGATCGATGTCCTGTTTGATCGAACGCGGCGAGAACAGCAGATCCGCCAACACGGCGCTGACGATCCCCAGCACGATCTCGCTGCAACGCTCGATGGCGAACTGCGGCGCTTCCAGCAGATGAGACTCGCTGGTAGCGACCGTCACGATGATGATCAGCGCGGTATATCCGGCCAGCCCCCAGGCATAGGAGTTCTCCACCTTGATGAGTGAAGAAAGCCAGGTGCAGAAACCGGCCCAGATGCAGCACAGCAGCAGCATCACCACCGGCGCGCGGGCGGTGGTGATGATAATGATCAAGCCGACGAAGCAGCCGATAAAGGTGCCGATGATACGCAGCCAGCCGCGGTGGCGGATGGCGCCGGAGAAGGGTTCACCGCCGGCGGCAAAGGCCGGGCCGGCGGCGACGATGGCGGCGGTCATCGCCGACCAGCGCGGGGTTTCCAGATTGAGATGGAAGCCGACGAACAGCGCAAACACAATCGCGAAGCTGAGTTTGAAGGCGAATCTCAGCCGGATAAAGGTTGGGCTGCTCATTAGCCGAACTCACGCAGCCGGTGCATCAGGCGCACAAAAGGTGAGCCGCTGTCGGCATTGCGATCGTTTTTGCCAACGATCACCACGGTGGCGGTGGTGCCGGCCGGGTACGGATGCTGTTGGTCCTTGGCGTCCAGCAGGATCTTTACCGGCACGCGCTGGGCCAGGCGCACCCACTCCAGGTTGCTGTCGATCGAGGCCAACCCTTTGTTGTTCACCGTGCTGCTGCTGTTGTTCACCGCCGCCGCCACGCTGTCGACGGTGCCGTGCATGATGCGGTTACTGCCGAGCGGAGTGATCTCCGCGCGATCGCCCTTATTCAGGCCGTTCAGCTTGGTCTCTTCCAGGTACGCCAGGATGTAGAAGGAATCTTTCTTCACCAGCGCCACCGCCACCGACCCACGGGTGATGTATTCACCGGCGTGTACGTTGAGGTTGGTGATCCAGCCATCGGCCGGGGCGCGCACCGTGGTGCGCTCCAGATCCAGCTGCGCCAGCTCGCGCGCCGCAATGGCCTTCGCCAGCTGGTGCTGCACGGTCTGCAGCGAGTTGTTCGACTGGTCAATCTCTTCCTGCGACATCGCCTGCACGCCCAACTTCACGCGGCGGCCGGCCTCACGCCGTTTCTCCGCCGCCAACGTCTGATAGTAGGCGACGTCGGCGCCGGCTTCCGCCAAGGCCTGCTCATAACGCGGCCGATCGACCACGAACAGCACCTGACCTTTCTTCACCAGCTGGTTGTCCACCACCGGCACGTCGGTCAGCAGGCCGCTGACGTCCGGCGCGATCGCCACCACGTCGGCGGTGAACTTGGCATCACGCGTCCACGGCGACTCGGTGTAGAACACCCAGGCCTTGAATACCGCGGCAATGCCCAGCAGCACAAGAATCAAAGTGATCGCGATTCGGGTTATTTTTATCGAAAAATTTTTCACAGCGACCTCAAACAAAAAGACACGAAATCAGATAAAACAAGCAGCAATACAGCGCGGTATTAAACAGCGCCGGATGCCAGACAAAATCGTAAATCCCCGTCGGCTGCAGCAGGCGGCGCAAGAGAAAAAACAGCGCCAGCGACACCAGCAGCTCGAAAAACACCGGCGGAAACGACAGTCCGAAGATGACCATAACCGGAAGCAAACTCATCACTTTTTCCTTATTGTTCACTGCGCCGGGGAAAGACACATCTCGCCATTCACATTCTCTTTACATTTTAGCGTGCGCGCGCCACAAATCTTGACCAGACAGCTTGTCCAGGTCACGAACCCGAAAAAAGGTTAAACTTTGGGGCAGACGTCCACGACAGGGATTGCGAGGGTGCCGGAGGAGCGGCAGGATTACGTCGCCGATCGCTCTCGCACGTTGGTAAGGTCTATTCACCCGACCACGTTATATTAGCCTGCTTACTATCAAGGCATCAACAATCTGTGATCTAAATCACTTTTAAGCCAGAGTGAATAATGGAAAGATTAAAACGGATGTCGGTATTCGCCAAAGTGGTTGAGTTCGGGTCGTTTACCGCGGCCGCGCGCCAACTCGGCATGAGCGTTTCATCGATCAGCCAAACCGTCTCGAAACTGGAAAATGAGCTGCAGGTCAAGCTGTTGAACCGCAGCACGCGCAGCATCGGCCTGACTGAGGCCGGCAAAATCTACTATCAGGGCTGCCGACGCATGCTGCAGGAAGTCAGCGAAGTGCATGAGCAGCTGTACGCGTTTAACAATACGCCCGCCGGTACGCTGCGCATCGGCAGCTCATCCACCATGGCGCAAAACGTGCTGGCGAACATGACCGCCGAGATGATGAAAGAGTACCCGGGTCTGACGGTCAACCTGGTGACCGGCATTCCGGCGCCGGATCTGATCACCGACGGGCTGGATCTGGTGATCCGCACCGGGGCGCTGCAGGACTCCAGCCTGTTCTCCCGCCGCCTGGGGCAGATGCCGATGGTGGTGTGCGCCGCCAAAAGCTACCTGAGCCAACACGGCACGCCGCAGAAGCCGAGCGACATGGTCAACTTCTCCTGGCTGGAGTACAGCGTGCGGCCCGACAGCGAATTCGAACTGATGTCGCCGGAAGGCATCACCACGCGCATTTCCCCGCAGGGGCGCTTCGTCACCAACGACTCTTCCACCATGATCCGTTGGCTGAAAAACGGCGCCGGCATCGCCTACGCTCCGCTGATGTGGGTGATCGAAGAGATCAAACGCGGCGAAATTGAGATCCTGTTCAAAAGCTACCATTCGGATCCGCGGCCGATCTACGCGCTCTATACCGAGAAGGACAAATTGCCGCTGAAGGTGCAGGTGTGCATCAATTATTTAACCGACTATTTCGAACGCGTCGCGGCAGTCTATCAGGGCTATCGCTGAGCCGTGCTCAAATAACGGTGCGCCAGCGCACCCAGCAGCGTCAGCGCCAACATACCGAGGCCCCACAACAGCCAGACGGCGTAGCCCGCCCAGGTCAGCAGCAGAGGAAAATAGCTCGCCAGCCCGCTGGCCAGCTGTTTCAGCCACGGTAGCCAGACGTCCAACACCGCCTGCGGCACCAGGCTCAGCGCACCGTTCACCGGCAACGATGCTTTCCCGGCTGCCTCCGCCAACGTCGGGAGCCAGGCCAGCCCCCCGGCGACGCCCCAGGCCAGCAGCGTCCACAGCACCATGGCACCCAGCAGCAGCGCGAGTGTCCAACCGCCCCGGTTCACGGCACACCGCCGCCGCACTGCGGACAAAAGCGGCTCCCCGGCGGCAGCGGCGCGGCGCACTGTCCGCAGGTGGCGCTCGCCGCGGCAAACGGCTGACCGCAGCGGTGGCAATAACGGGCGCCCGATTTATTCACGGCCCGGCATTCCGGACACTGCGGCCCCGGCTCGCCATGCTGGTTATAGCGGTTGCCATGATGCCCACCGCCGTGGCTCGCACGCAGATGACCGCCGTTAATACCGCCTTGCCCCAACAACCGTTTCAGTAAGCTCATCCCGCCTCTCCTCTGTGCATTGACGCTGAACCTCACTGTAAACCCTGGAGTAAACTCCAGGGTAAAGCCCGACGAGAAGGATTTACGTTTCATTACATCGTAAAAGTGGCAAGGCTTTGATGCCGTTAACAAAAGCA
This sequence comes from Serratia bockelmannii, assembly GCF_051803255.1. Taxonomy (NCBI): domain Bacteria; kingdom Pseudomonadati; phylum Pseudomonadota; class Gammaproteobacteria; order Enterobacterales; family Yersiniaceae; genus Serratia; species Serratia bockelmannii. The sequence continues at coordinate 4,653,251 of NZ_CP196512.1, forward strand.
CCATCGGCATTATCCCACGCCACCGCGCTGCGTTATGCTGCGGAAACCTCTCCCTGCATCAGGAATAACCATGAAAAAAATCATACTGGACTGTGACCCGGGGCATGACGACGCCATCGCCCTGTTGCTGGCCTGGGGCAATCCGCAGATCGACCTACTGGCGGTCACCACCGTGGTGGGTAACCAAACGCTGGACAAAGTGACGCGCAACGCGCTGGCGGTGGCCCGCATCGCCAATATCACCGGCGTACCCTTCGCCGCCGGCTGCCCGCGCCCGCTGGTGCGCAATATCGAAGTGGCGCCCGACATTCACGGCGATTCCGGCCTCGATGGCCCGGTGCTGCCGGAACCCCACCTGCAGCTGGACTCGCGCCACGCGGTGGATCTGATCATCGAGACCGTGATGGCCCACCCGCCCGGCAGCGTGACGCTGGTGCCTACCGGCGGCCTGACCAATATCGCCATGGCGGTGCGTAAAGAGCCGCGCATTGCCGAGCGGGTCAAGGAAGTGGTGCTGATGGGCGGCGGCTACCATGTGGGCAACTGGAGCGCGGTGGCGGAGTTCAATATCAAAATCGATCCCGAAGCGGCGCACATTGTATTTAACGAAAAATGGCCGCTGACCATGGTCGGGCTGGATCTCACTCACCAGGCTTTGGCCACGCCGGCAGTCTGCGAACGCATCGCCGCCCTCGGCACCCGGCCGGCCGCCTTCGTCGGCGAACTGCTGGCATTCTTTGGCCGTATGTACCGGCAGGCGCAGGGCTTCAGTGCCCCGCCGGTGCACGATCCTTGCGCGGTGGCCTATGTGATCGATCCGAGCGTCATGTCGGTGCGCAAAGCGCCGGTGGATATCGAGTTGACCGGCACCCTGACGTTGGGCATGACGGTCGCGGACTTCCGCGCGCCGCCGCCGCCGGACTGCCACACCCAGGTCGCGGTCAAACTGGATCAGGATAAATTCTGGGATCTGGTGGTGGATGCGCTGGAACGGATCGGCGACGTGGAGTAAGCGCACAAGAGACGAGACTAACGCGCTTGGGCAGGCGCGTTAGTCTGTATTCTGCCGCGGCAACGGGGAGGCTCAAGTCATAACTGCTTTTATTTCCAATGCAGCATAACAATCCTAATAATAAATCATTTCATGAAAATTTAAAAAAACAGATAAAGACAAGAAGAATCCTAATAAAAATAATAAAATGAAAATCACATTGAATTTAAAAATCAGCAATGAGAAACGATGAGGTAAATTTCCGCCGTCGCGCCGACACTGACGACATCAATTAAAAAAGCAGATACCTCTTTTATTCTTCACAGGGCCTGCCAATATAGGCCATTGCCGGGATACCCCACGATATTCGCGCACGCAGGAATCACAATCAACCATTTGATTTAAATTGATAAAAACAAGAATTAGATTATGAATTGACTGAATCACAATAGATTTGAGAAAATGGCGCGTCTGTTTTTGCAAACAACAAACATACCTTTTGCGGGTGAAAAATACGGCTTAAACTTTCTTTGGGTACACAGCCTCGCGCATTCTCAAGGCAAACATTATTTATCGCTTCACCATAAAGACGGTTTAAATTTCCCGTGAGACATTTGCGAATTGAACATTACACGCATTTCAATATCAGGACAAAGGAAAGGGAATAATAAAAACATGCATTCAATAAACGCTATCAGGCCATGGCAGGTTAACCATGGCCGATAAATCTCCCGCTAACGCAGCGACCATCGCCGTGCTGCCCCTGCTGCTGATCTGGATGACGGTGATCCTGCCGATTTATTACCCCAATATGGGCGGCGACGGTCTGGCGCTGCCGCAAAACATTCTGGCCTGGGCCGTCATGGCGCTCACCACGCTGATAGTGACGTTCACCGTTTGCCTTGGCCGTACCCGTCTTTCGCTGACCCCCACCGCACGCCTGTTGCTGCTCGGCATCGCCGTGCTGGCGCTGCCGCTGCTGTATACTCGCTCCGAGTGGCGCGAAGACGCCCTGTGGCGCTGCGCCGGTCTGCTCGGTGGTTGGCTTTTCTATGTCGCCTGCCTGCAGCTGCGCCTAACCCCCAGGCAGCGCAACCTGTTGCTGTACGGTCTGCTGTTCGCCGTCGGCGTTCAGGCACTGCTGGCGGCTCTGCAACTGTTCGCCCCCGCGCTGGCTTGGGTATCCCCTAACGGCAGCCGGGTCTACGGCGTCTTTCAGCAACCGAACGTGCTGGGCAGCTTTATCGCCACCGGGTTGGCTTTGGCGCTCTGGCAGCTGCTGGCTCCCCTCTCTGCGCCAACGCGGCGGCGGCAAATCCCGCTGCTCGCGCTGCTGGCCGCTTTCTCAGCCCTGCTGGTACTGATCCAGTCGCGCGCCGCCTGGTTGGGGGCCGCATTGGCGGCGCTGCTACTGCTGTGGCGCTTTGCCCGCCACCGCACGCTCGAAAGCCGCTGGGCGGGTGGCGCGCTGCTGCTGGGCGCCGCGATCGGTCTGACGGTGCTGTTCACCGGCTTTGGCCTGGATGGCCGCGCAGGTCTCATCGCACGCGAAGGCTCTAATTATTCACGTCTGACCATGCTGCAAGACACCGTCGCCATGATTTTCGCCAAACCGCTGCTGGGCTGGGGCTATGGCGGCTTTGAATACAGCTTCGCGCACTTCCGCCTGCAGACAATGCCCTGGCGAGAAGTGCTGGAAGTCGCCGGGCATCCGCACAATGAAATCCTGCTGTGGTGGGTTGAGGGCGGCCTGCCGGCGCTGGCAGGTATCGCTATCGTCATCGTCGCCGGCGCGCTGCTGCTGAAACGCGCCTGGCAACGGGATCGCGAAGCGCCGGCCGGTGCGCGCGTCGGGCTGTTTCTGGTGCTGCTGCCAATGTTGATACACACCCAACTGGAATACCCTTTCTATCTGTCTGCGCCGCATTGGCTGGCGTTTCTGCTGCTGCTGGCACTGTTGGACGGCCAAACCGGCGCCCCACGCCCGCTGCCGTTAGCCAAAGCCCTAAGTCTGCCTGTAGCAATGGCGGCGCTCGGCGTGTTAGTGATGGCGGTCTTCGCCTGGCAAGGGCGCATGGCGCTCACCCAATCGGAGCGCACGATGCTGGCCACCATCGACAGCATCGAGCAGATGCCGCCGCCGGCCGCCTGGATCTATCGGGAGCGCAAAACGTTCGACGAGCAATCTCACGCGCTGCTGGTCTATAACCAAACGCGCGATGATGCCCTGTTGACCGACTATCGGCAGTGGGCCAATGCCTATCTGCAGCGCCGTATCGACGCCAACGTCTACGCCACGCTGATCATGATCTTGCGCTATCAGGGGGATCAGGCACAAGCCGAGGCTCGCCTGCGGGAAGCCGCTTTTCTGTTTTCTCGGGATGCGCGGTTTAGGTAGGGACAACAAGGTGAGAGCGATGCCTCGTCGCTCTCACCTGTGTCATTTTATGTAGTAAAATCAACGCGGCAATATCGCGCACTCTTTATCCAGCAGCGACTCTACCGAAGCGCGGTTGCCAACGTCCCAGCCGCGCTTCGAGGCCAGCAAGATAAAACCCCGTTGGCCGGCAAACGTGGTGGGCACTAACGCCACGCCATATTCCGCCAGCTGCTGCGGCGACAGATGGAAATAACCCGCCAGATCCTTAATCGGGTAAATGCCCATCGCGGTTGGCTGCATCACGCGTCGGGCATAGTAAGTGTGGCGCAACAGCTTATCCGGCAAAGGCCGCCATTGTTCCTGTATGTAGGGGCGTTCCGCCTGCAATTGACGCCGAACATCTTCGCGCAGACAGGTCAGGTGAATATGCAATTGGTTCTGGCTACGGCCGTAAGCGGAGTTGATCGCCATGCCCAACATATCATCCGGCACCGGCCCGCCATACTCGGCGGCCAACCGGTAACGCATCAGCCATGCATAGCCAAAATAGTCCGTCCGTTCCCCGGCCAGCAGCTGCGGGCTTTCAATACCGGAGAGCGGCGCCGTCGGCACCAGGATGAAGTGATAGGGATAACGCGGGTTTTGCAGCACGCTGAAGCCCTGCGCTTTCCCCTGCGGCATATAAATCTGCTCACACGGGGCAGGATCGCGCTTTTGCTGATAGTTGGCCATGCAGAGCTTATCGACCACGCCCCACAGCGCATCGGAACGGGCGCACCCCGTCAAGGAGAGAACCCCCAGCACCAGCAGCCAACGCCGGGTAGACACACCAAAGCACGCCATCGTCATCTTTCTCGGCATCATCGCCGCACAGCACTCTTTGCGCGGGCGAGAGAAAACTCAAAATGGGGAATGAACAAGGGGCCAATGCGGCCCCTTGAGGAAAAATTACGCCGTGCCGCCGACGGTCAGCGTGTCCAGTTTCAGCGTCGGTTGGCCGACGCCCACCGGCACACTCTGGCCTTCCTTGCCGCACACACCCACGCCTTTATCAAGCGCCAGATCGTTGCCGACCATCGAAATCTGCTGCATCGCCTCGATGCCGGAGCCGATCAGCGTCGCCCCCTTCACCGGCTTGGTGATACGCCCTTTCTCGATCAGATAGGCTTCGGTGGTGGAGAACACGAACTTGCCGGAGGTGATGTCCACCTGGCCGCCGCCAAAGTTCGGCGCGTACAGACCGTACTCGACGCTGGCGATGATCTCTTCCGGCGTCGATTTACCCGCCAGCATGTAGGTGTTGGTCATGCGCGGCATCGGCAGATGCGCATAGGACTCGCGGCGGCCGTTGCCGGTCGGCGCAACGCCCATCAGCCGCGCGTTGAGCTTGTCCTGCATGTAGCCTTTCAGCACGCCGTTTTCGATCAGTACGTTGTACTGGCCCGGCACGCCTTCGTCGTCGATCGCCAGCGAGCCGCGGCGCCCTTGCAGGGTGCCGTCATCCACCACGGTGCACAGCTCGGACGCCACCAGCTCGCCCATATGGCCGCTGAACACCGAGGTGCCGCGCCGGTTGAAGTCGCCTTCCAGGCCGTGGCCCACCGCCTCGTGCAGCAGTACGCCTGGCCAACCGGCCCCCAGCACCACCGGCATATTGCCGGCCGGCGCCGCCACTGCGCCAAGATTGACCAGCGCCATGCGCACCGCCTCTTGGGCATAGATATCGGCGCGCACCTCGCCGTCGACGGCTTCCAGGAAGTAGTCATAGCCGAAACGGCCGCCGCCGCCGCTGGAGCCGCGCTCACGCTTGCCGTCCTGCTCCACCAGCACGCTGACGGAAAGGCGCACCAGCGGGCGAACGTCCGCCGCCAGCGTGCCGTCGGTGGCGGCCACCAGCACCTGCTCGTAAACGCCGGTGATGCTGGCGTTCACTTCCTGCACCCGCGCATCGGCGGCGCGCGCCACCTTGTCGACGCGGTGCAGCAGGGCGATTTTCTCTTCGCGCGGCAGGCTTTGCAACGGATCGAGCAGCGGGTACAGCGCCTGATAACCGATTTCGCCCAGAGTATGCGCCTGCCCGTCGCCCTGCTCGCGCACGATGCTGCGCGCCGCCTGGGCGCTTTGCTGCAGCGCATTCAGGGTGATCTGATCGGCATAGGCAAAGCCGGTCTTCTCGCCGCTGACGGCGCGCACGCCGACGCCCTGGTCGATATTGTAAGAGCCATCCTTGATGATGCCGTCCTCAATCACCCAGGCTTCGTGATAGCTGGACTGGAAATAGAGATCGGCGTAGTCGATACGGCGTTCTGCCAGTTGACCCAGTACCCTGTACAGGTCTTGATGACTCAGCTTGTTGGTAGCGAGTAACTGCTCACTGACAAACGTCAGGCTCATAATGGTTTCACTCTTGATTGGAGGATTACTTGTCAGACGGCGCCGTCAGCGACGTCTGGAATCGGTTGTGCTGCAGCACCGGCATCTGCGCACGAATATTTTTCAGGCTTGCGGCGTCCACACGCACCTTCAGTGCCGCCACGGCGTCCGCGTTCTCGGCCAACACCTTGCCCCAGCCGTCGACAGCCATCGAGTGGCCCCAGGTGCGGCGGGTCGGCCCGTGGCGCCCCACCTGCGCCGGCGCCAGAATCATGCACTGGTTTTCGATCGCCCGGGCGCGCAGCAGGATTTCCCAATGCGCCTCGCCGGTCACCCGGGTAAAGGCAGCCGGCACCGAAATCAGTTCGGCGCCCTGCGCCCGCAGCGCCTGGAACAGCGCAGGGAAGCGCAGATCGTAACATATGGTCATGCCCAAACGCCCGACCGGCGTATCCACCACCGTCAGGTGCTGCCCGTGCTGGTAGGTATCCGACTCGCGGTAATGGCCGTGCGCGTCGTTGATGTCCACATCGAACATGTGCAGCTTGTCGTAGCGGGCGCGGATCTCGCCCTGCTCGTCGAACAACAGGCTGCTGGTGGTGATAAGCTCCGGGTTCTCACGGCTGACGAGCGGCATCGAGCCCACCAGCAACCACACGCCATAACGGCGCGCCAGTTCGCGCACCGCATTCTGCAGCGGACCATCGCCCTGTTTTTCCGCCTGTTGGCGATAGGCCGCGGAGTTGGCGAACAACAACGCGTTCTCCGGCGTCATGACCAGTTTTACCCCGGCATTGAGCTGCTTGATCTGCTGTTCAATCTGGGCCAGGTTATCGCGCACCTGATCGCCACTGCACAACTGCAACAACGCAACGTTAGCATTCCTCATGACGCCTTATCCTCCTTTGCCTTACGAAGTACCTCATTGATCTTCGGCTGGTCGAGATCGCCGCTGATATGGTAGCGAATCAGCGAAATCTTGCTCCACAGCGGCCCCAGCACCTGCGAGGCGGCAAATACCGCCGCGCCGACGATCGGGTTGACGACAAACGCCGTGGCCACGCCGACCGTCGCCGAAATCGCCGGCGCCACCACCGCCTCCATATCGATGCGACGGCGCGCCAGATCGATCTGGCCGCTCATGGCGATATCCGCCGCCAGGCCGTCGATCAATAGATTATCTGTATGCATTATGCCATCTTTCAGCCAGGCGGTACTGCGGATGGAATCAAAGTAGAAGCCTTTGCCGAAGGTATCGCTGAAATCGAACTGCAGCTTGCGCAGCAGGGCATCGAAACTGACCAGCCGCAGCAGCTGACCGGCACGGCCACCGCCCATACTGTCGATTTCACCCTTGCCCATCTTGACCTGCAGCGCACCGCTCAGCGTATCGACCCGTGGCTGCCACGGCGTGCCATGCCAGTACAGATCGAAATCCACGTCATAAGGCGCGCCTTTAAGCGGAATGGTGATGCCGAAGAAGGCGGCGGTTTCATCGATCTTGCCGCCAAGCAGCTTGCCTTTCAGCGAGCTGCGCTCTTCCTGCGCATTTTGTTTCCACAGGCCGGTGGCGGTCATGCGCCCTTTGCCGGTATCGACCAGGCCGTGATCCAGCGTCAGGGTATCGCCCCGATTGGTCAGATCCGCCTCGACCCTGCCGAGGTTCTGCCCCAGCACCCAGCACGATTTGCAGCGCAGCATCAACGAAGGCCAGTCGCGGAAGGAAACGTTCTCGGTCGACGGCGGCGGCGTGCCCGCCGCGTTTTTCGTCTCTGCGAACTGCGGGTTGTAATACAGGTAGTTGATATCGGCGCGCCACGGCCCGCGATCGGCCACCCGCAGGCTACCATCCACTTCGTCGCTCTTGGCGCTCACCAGGGTAGCGCCAAGCTGTTTCTCGGCCGACAGCGTCAGCTTATGCCAGGCCTGGCCGCCCAACAGCAGCTGCGGCGTGGTCAGCGCCACGGTGGTGGGGAAGCTGAAACCGCCCACCTGACCGCTGCCGCCGCCCTGTTTCAGCGCCGGTGCCAACAGCGCCAGCCACTGCTCGCCGTCCAGCGCCGGCAGGTTCAACGTCATCGACTTGCCGGCCGGCAGAGGCGGGGTGCCGCCCCCGTTGGTTTGCCAGGCGGCGCGCGCCAGGTTCACCTGTTTTTTATCGAAGTTCCATTCGCTGTTGAAGCGGTTCTGTTTGCCCGCGCTGCCGGTCAACATAAAGCCGTTCAAACCGCCTTTGACCTTGACGTTCACCGGCAGCGCCTCTCCCGACGCCTTGTCCAGTGGCGAAGGTAAGTGACTGCTCACTTTCTTCAGGTCTGCGTCAAGGCCGATATCGTAGCTGGCCGAGCCCTGATGCGGCAGCGTGATGGCCACCTGGCTCTGCCAGGATGCGCTGCCGCTGAGCGCATCGGCGGCCTCTTTCGGCAGGCCGGGGAACTTGCCCGGCTGCCAGTCTCCTTTCAGGCCGACGTTGACCTTGTAGTCACGCTCGCCTTCCTGCGTAGTGAAATTGACCGCCACCGGTTGCCCGAACCAGTTGGCCGACAGGGTATCGCTCTCCAGATTGCCATTGTCGAAGCGGAACTTGCCGCTGAGCTTCTGCAGCTCGCTTTCCAGCGGTTTTATCAGCAACGAATTGTTGTTCAGCGCCACTTCACCGGTGGCTCTGACCTGCTCGCCGTCCAGGGGGATATCGAGATGTAAGCGCCCACTGACATCACCGCCAATCTGCAGCTGATCCAGCGCCGCCCCCAGCGAATCATGCAACGGTGTCTGCATGAAGTAGTCATGTACGTCGCTGCCCGCACCCGCGACTTCGGCGTCGATCAGCAACCGCTCTTTCAGGTAATCCGGGATCACAGCGCTGATATTTTTGCCCGCCACCTTGCCCAAGCGGGTTTGCGGCGCATGCATCCACAGCCCCTCGTTGGCGAAATCGAGATCGATCGCCAAATCGGTCAGCGCCGGCCAGCCCGGTTGGAACTGGAAGGTGGCGTGACGCAGCGGTACGAAGACTTCGAACTGCCCTTCGTTTTTGCGGTACGGGAAATGCTGCGGATCGCCGGAATAAATCAGCGTGGCGTTATCCACCTGGCCGCCCTGAATGGCGCCGCCCAGGTAGTCCACCAGATGCTTGCCCATCAGCGGTTCCGGGAAATAGCGCCAGGCGTCGGCGCCGTCATACAGGCGGATGCCCGCCAGGATATTCAGCCACGGATCGCCCTTGGCCGGCTGCTGATAACGGAAATCGCCGTTGACCCACAGCGACTTCGCCTTGACGTCCAGCCCCTGACTCGCCAGCTCCCAGCCTTGATCGTTGTAACGCCAGGTCAGCGCGCCACGCGCGCTGCTGATTTCAAGCGGGGCGCGGAACATGTCGCCGTAAGGCAGGGTGCTGTCGGTGAGCCCCAGCGTCAGGCGGCCGTTCTCCACCCCGCCACTCAACGCGCCGGAGAAGTGGTTGACGCCCGGCAGCAGTTCCCAACGCTGCCAGCTGACATCGCGCCACAGCGCCTGAAAACGGCTCTTTTCCGGCTGCTTGAGCGGGATGTCCAGCGCCAGCGCTTCCATCTTCCCCTGCGGCTGCAGATCGTTCCAGCGATCGAGCACGTCCGGGCTGAGGAACGAGAAGGTCGGCAGCAGCGCCGATAGACGCTCCAACTGAAGATGGGTCGCGCGCACCCGCAGCTCTTCATTCTGCGCCGGCCCCATAAATTCGGTGTTTTCCGGCAGCCACAGCGCAGAAAGCGCGCCCTGCGGCCAGGCCTGGCCGTCGGTGCTCAACCGCAGCTGCGGCACGTCGAGCTGCCAACCGGTGCCCTGGCGGCGCAGCGACAGCGCCAGATTGTCTACGTCCAGCCGGTGCTGCGCGGCGCCGGTATTCCAGTTGGCCGCCCCCTGCTTGAGCAACGCATGGCCGCCGGCGATCTCGCCGTTTTGCACCTGCAGCCAGGCTGCCAGGCTGAAGTCTGCGCTTTCCAGCCCGGTGTTGGCGCGCAGCCAGCGGGTAAACCAGGGTTTCATGTCGATGTTATCGGCCTGCAGATAGACCGTGCCGGTGTCCAGCAGGCCCTGATTATCGCGCAGGTCCATGCGCAGCTGCACCACACCGTGCTGGCCGTTCAGCGTCGACAGGCTGATCTGCCCCTCGGCGCGGTGGCGATCGCGGCCGTTGAGCCAGGTCAGTTGGGGAATGTCGAATTCGGCGCGCGCGCCGGCGGGCGTCAGGAACGAGATACGGCTGTCGCGCAGATCGAAGTGGTCGAGCTGGCGCAGCATCAGATCGCTGATTTTACCGGGCTCAAGGCCGTCGCCCTCACGATCGCCGCCCAGCGTGGCGTTCAGATCGAGGCGGAATTGATAGAAGGTCAGATCGCGGAACTGCCAGCGCCAGTGCAGCAGCGACTGCCACACGTCCAGCGCCAGCGTCACGCGTTCGATATGCACATCGCTTTTGGGCAGCGTAACGCTCAGGTTGCGCACTTCAAGCTGTGGGCCGAACGTTTCCCAACTGCCCTGCAGGAAATCCATCTGCACAGGCACACCGGATAGCTTCTCCACCTGCGCCAGCAGTTGGGGACGATAGTCGTTCAGCTTCGGCAGCATCAGGCGCAGCCCGCTGATCAGCAGCGCCACAATCACGATTAGGGTGGCGCCTGTTGCTAACAGAATCCCAGGCAGTCGCCTCACGCAGTTCTCCTTGCTCCGCTGCCTGGCAACGGGAATATCTATGCACTGACGGGCCCGGCGTGCCGGGCCCCTACCGATGTCGGGCGGGCTACATCATGACGACGTCGAACTGCTCCTGGCTGTACAACGGTTCGATCTGCACCTTCACCTGTTTGCCGACGAAGATCTCCACTTCGGCCAGCGCATGCGACTCTTCGCTCTTCAGCGCTTCGCCAACCGCTGCGGAGGCGTACACCAGGAAGCGATCGGAATCGTAAGCATGGTGCACGCGTACAATCTCGCGCAGGATCTCGTAGCACACGGTTTCCACCGTTTTCACGGTGCCGCGCCCATTGCAAGTAGGACAATCGTGACAGAGCACATGTTCAATGCTTTCACGCGTGCGTTTACGCGTCATTTCAACTAAGCCTAGCTGAGAGAAGCCGTTGATCGTGGTTTTTACCCGATCTTTACTCAATGCCTGCTCCAGCGAGTGCAGCACCCGGCGGCGATGCTCTTCGTTGTTCATATCGATAAAGTCGATGATGATAATGCCGCCCAGGTTGCGCAGCCGCAGCTGGCGCGCGATGGCCTGCGTCGCCTCGATGTTGGTATTGAAGATGGTTTCGTCGAGGTTGCGGTGGCCGACGAAGGCGCCGGTATTGATATCGACGGTGGTCATCGCCTCGGTCTGATCGATGATCAGATAGCCACCGGACTTTAGCTCAACCTTGCGCTCCAGCGCGCGCTGGATTTCGTTTTCCACGTCGTACAGATCGAAAATTGGCTGGCTGCCGGTGTAGAGTTCGAGCTTGTTGGTAATGTCCGGGATGTACTCGCCGGTAAACTCCACCAACAGATCGTGCGTCAGCCGCGAATCGACGCGAATGCGATCCAGCGCCGCGCCGGCGAAATCGCGCAAGATGCGCTGCGCCAGCGCCAGCTCGCCGTACAGCTTGTATTTGCTCTGGTTGCGCTTCTTGCGCTCCATCACCTTGGTCCACAGGCGTTTGAGGAACGCGGCATCCTGCGCCAGCTCTTCCTCGCCGATGCCTTCCGCCGCGGTGCGGATAATAAAGCCGCCCAGCTCGTCGCAGTGCGGCGCAACGATGGACTTCAGGCGCTCGCGCTCGGCTTCGCTGTCGATGCGCTGCGAAACGCCGACGTGCGCCGCGCCCGGCATGAAGACCAGATAGCGCGAAGGCAGCGTGATATCCGTGGTCAGACGCGCGCCCTTGGTCCCGAGCGGATCTTTCACCACCTGCACCATCAGGTCTTGCCCCTGGCGCACCAGCTCGGCGATGTCGCGCACGTGGAAGTTTTTCCGCTCGTCGCCGGCGACGCATTCGGTATGCGGCATGATGTCGGAGGCGTGCAGGAAGGCGGCCTTGTCCAGGCCGATGTCGACGAACGCCGCCTGCATCCCCGGCAGGACGCGGCTGACGCGCCCTTTATAGATATTGCCGACGATGCCGCGTTTGGATTCGCGTTCGATATGAATCTCTTGCAGAATGCCGCCATCGATATAGGCGACCCGCGTTTCAGACGGTGTGATATTAACCAGTAGCTCAGCTGTCATGCCTTCTCCTCAGAGCCGGTCGATAATGGCAGCGCCCATCAACCGGTTCTTACATCACGTAATGCGACAAAATTACTGAGCAGCTCATGTGTTTCGACCAGCGGCAGACCGACCACCGCGTGATAACTCCCGGTTATCGTTCTGACGAAACAACCACCCTTTCCTTGAATTCCATAGGCGCCCGCTTTATCCATCGGTTCGCCCGTAGCAATATAGTCGCGGATATCCTGTTGTGACAGGCTGCGGAACGTCACGTCGGTCACCACCAGCTGGCAGCGCACGTCGTGGCGATCGGCGATCGCCACCGCCGTCATCACCTGATGCTGTTTGCCCGACAGAGCCGCCAGCATGTCCGCCGCATGGGCTTCGTCGCGCGGCTTCTCCAGCACCCGGCCGTTGAGCACCACGATGGTGTCTGCGCCCAGCACCGGCCGATCTTCCTGCGCCAGCGCCACGCCCGCCTTGGCCTTGTCCTGCGCCAGACGGCGCACATAGGCCTCTGCGGCTTCGCCTTCCCGGCGCTGCTCTTCGGTATGCGTCAGCAGAATGTCAAACGACACGCCCAACAGGGTCAACAGTTCACGTCGACGTGGGGAGCCGGAGGCCAGATAAAGCGAAGTCATTGATATACCCTTACTGTACGGCGAACTGACGGCGGATTTTGCGCATCAACAGGAATAACCACGGCCACAAAATGCCGTTTACCACACTACTCCAGAATACCTCTGGGCGGAAAGAGACGTTGATCACTAAAAACTCAGCCCAGAACACCACCACATCCATCGACAGCGACAGCAGCACGACGATCAGCGCCTGTTGCCACAGCGCCATATTGCGGAACAGTTGGAATTTGAACGCCACCAGATAGGCGATGATGCCCAGCGCCAGCGCGCGTACGCCCAGCGTAGAGCCGAGGATCAGATCCATAATCAACCCCAGCACGAAGCCGGTACCGACGTTGACACGATGCGGCAAGGCCATTACCCAGTAGATCAGGATCAGCACCAGCCAGGAAGGCCGGAACATGTAGATCTGCTCCGGCCACGGCATGATTTGCAGCACCAACGCCACCAGGAACGACAGCCAGATGATCCAGCGCCCGTGGCTGCGGTAACTGTTCATTGCACCACTCCCGCCGCGGCAGGCTGAGCCGATGGCGTAGCGCCGGCGGGTTGCGGCGCCACGCCGGTGGCCGGTGCGGGCAGCTGCGGCCCAACGGAACCGGCAGGCGGCAACACCTGCGGCATCATCTGCATCAGGCGCTCATTGGCGACGCGGTGCACTTCGTCCGGCGGCAGCGGCATGTCGCCGTTGCGATCGGCGCCCCACAGCAGCAGCAGGTAGCGCAAGCGCTGCAGACCGGCGGTCGGCCGCGCCTGAATCACGGTGTAAGCGCGCTGATTGTCGACCTTGACCGAGGAAACGACCGCCACCGGATAGCCTTCCGGGAAGCGGCCGCCGAGGCCGGAGGTCACCAGCACGTCGCCAACGCGGATATCGGTGTTGTTCGGCAGATGCTCCAGTTGCAGATCGTCGGCGCAGCCGCTGCCCGCGGCGATCACTCGAATATCGTTACGCAGCACCTGAATCGGCAGCGCGTGCGAGGCGTCGCAGATCAGCAGCACGCGGCTGGTGACTTTCGCCACCGCCACCACCTGGCCAACCACGCCCTTGTCGCTGATCACCGGCTGGCCTTCATAGACGCCGTTGTCCGACCCTTTGTCGATAACGACCTGATCGCTGTAAGGATCGGAGCCGGTGGAGATCACCTGGGTGACCATCTTGTGTTCGTCCTGGCGCAGCGGAGAACCCAGCAGCTCGCGCAAGCGGGCGTTTTCCTGCTTGAATTGGCCAAGAAGAAGAATATCGCTGTTTTTCAGCAGCAGTTCCTGCCGCAGAGCGCGGTTTTCCAGCTCCAGCTGTTGGCGGGTGGCCAGCGTCTCTGACACGCTGTCCAAAACTTTACGTGGCCCGTTGGCCAGAAAATAGAAAGGGCTGACTGCGGTGTCCATGTAGTTGCGTATCTTCACGAACGTGCCGAGCCGGCTGTCGGCAACGATCAGGCCAATGGCCGCAATCACCGCCAAAAAAAGTCGCAGTTGCAGGGAAGGCCCCCTGCTAAAAATCGGCTTCATAAATTATGCGAGTTCCTCGACAACAGAAAGAGGAACCGTACCCGATTTTCGCTGTGCGCATTCATCCGATACGATTCCTCCTTCCTGGGGCTGACTATTCTTCGCTGAACAAATCGCCGCCGTGCATGTCGATCATTTCCAACGCCTTGCCGCCACCGCGCGCCACGCAGGTCAGCGGATCTTCCGCCACCACGACCGGAATGCCGGTTTCTTCCATCAGCAGGCGATCGAGGTTGCGCAGCAGCGCGCCGCCGCCGGTCAATACCATGCCGCGTTCGGAAATGTCGGAGGCCAATTCTGGCGGGCACTGCTCCAGCGCAACCATCACCGCGCTGACGATACCGGTCAGCGGCTCTTGCAGGGCTTCGAGGATTTCATTGGAGTTCAGGGTAAAGCCGCGCGGTACGCCTTCAGCCAGGTTACGGCCGCGCACTTCGATTTCGCGCACTTCGTCGCCCGGGTAGGCAGAACCGATTTCGTGCTTGATGCGCTCTGCGGTGGCTTCGCCGATCAGCGAGCCGTAGTTGCGGCGCACATAATTGATGATGGCTTCATCGAAGCGGTCACCGCCGATGCGCACGGAAGAAGAGTACACCACGCCGTTCAGCGAGATCACCGCCACTTCAGTGGTACCGCCACCGATATCCACCACCATGGAGCCAGTCGCTTCGGAGACCGGCAGACCTGCGCCGATCGCCGCCGCCATCGGCTCTTCAATCAGGAACACTTCACGCGCGCCGGCCCCTTGGGCGGACTCGCGGATAGCGCGGCGTTCAACCTGGGTCGCGCCGACCGGCACACAGACCAGCACGCGCGGGCTTGGGCGCATAAAGCTGTTGCTGTGAACCTGTTTGATAAAGTGCTGCAGCATTTTTTCAGTCACGAAGAAATCGGCGATCACGCCGTCTTTCATCGGGCGAATAGCCGCGATGTTGCCGGGGGTGCGGCCCAGCATCTGTTTGGCGTCATGACCGACGGCCGCGACGCTCTTTGGGGAGCCGGCACGATCCTGACGAATGGCAACCACCGAAGGTTCATTCAGTACGATGCCTTGCCCTTTAACATAAATCAGGGTATTGGCGGTACCCAAGTCGATGGACAAGTCGTTGGAAAACATGCCACGAAATTTCTTAAACATAACGAAAGGATAATCCTGCAAGCTGGGGGCGGAAAATAAAATCCGCCTACTTTACCAACCACACGAAGCAGCGACAAGGCGCAAAAACGTTCTACTTCGGTGAAAAATAGTCTGTATTGTTTCTGCTCGAATGCACGGAAATTGGATGAGGCCTGAATTCCCTGAACAAAGGCTCAGTTTACCACCCTGTCAACGCACGAAACGGCGTAACACAGCTCATAAAATCTAACATATTCCCTGATTGCCGCCGATGGTAAGCACCTACCAACGCCAACCAGATAAAAGCTGACAAGAGCCTATCTCAAATAGGCGTCGTTGTCGCAGGCAGATTGGAGAAAACTCCAAAATGACGGGTGACATGGCCCAGATGGATCCGGCGCTCATTCTACGTCAATTTTTGTCCGGCAATCAGCTTAAACACGATAACGACGTGAATATTTTTTACGCCCCGCGTCGATAGGTTCCGGCGATGCGAAAAAGTCGCCCTGCCCGCCGTGGATCCCCCGCTCTTTCAGCGTCTGCCATTCGTTGCGCGTACGTACGCTGGCCGCGAACACCTGAGCACGCGTGCCCGCGCAGGCGCCGGTCAGGCTCTGCACGAACAGCTGGTTTTCGTCCCGCTTATCGATGCTCCGCACCAGCCCCGGGTGGAGCTTGACGATCTCCACCTGCAGCGACTTGATATAGGACGTACTGACCACGGTTAAACCCGCTTTGGACACCGCGAGACGGCAGCCCAGCCCTGACAACAGCCTCAGCACCGGACGCAAACGGTCGATATGTTGACACACATCTGCCTCCGCAAGTTCAATCAGAATTCGCCGACGTTGGCTTTTTTCGCATTGCAACAGCGTATCGCGCAGCCAGCGCTGGAAAGAGCGCTGCAAAATCGAGTCCACGCACAGCGGAAACGCCAGCGTTTCCTCGGGCCACTGCGCCAACAAGGGAATGATGCGGCTCACCTGTTGGCGATCGTAACTCTCCGCCAACCCCAACTGCTGCACCAGCGGCATATATTCCGCCGGCAGCAATTCCTGGGTGCCGTCATAGATCCGGCTCATGATCTCACGATGGTGCACCTCGCCTTCCACGGTCACCGCCGGTTTCTGATACAGCCGCGGGCCGCCGCGCGCCAGCACCTGTTCCAGCAGCGTGCGCCACTTGACGCTGCCGCGCCCCTTTTCCGGCACCTGGCTGTCGTACACATACCACCCGTTTTCGCCCTGCAGCGTAGCGTGGCGCGTCGCCTGCTCCGCATAGTCGATTACCTGCTCGGTGGTTTGACCGCTGCGGTACGCCACGATGCCGATGTGCAGGAAGGCCTCGCGATCGATCAGCGCCGTGGAAGGCAAGGCATCGATGGCGTTGACCAGCTGTGAAGCGATGCCGTCGGCTTCCTTCAGGGTTCGATGCGGCAACAGCACGGTAAAATCGCTGTGGAAGTAGCGCGCCAGCAGCGCCGACGGGTAGCGCATCACGAAGGTAGACAGCAGGTTGACCAGCGAATACATCAGCTCTTGCACCGCCATGCTGCCGTGCGTCTCGCGCAGGGTCTCGAAGTCGGGCAGCCGCACCATCATCACGATGCCGTGCGAGCCTTCATCTTCCAACTGAGTGGTCAATTGATTATCGAAAAACAGGCGATTATTCAGCCCGGTTTTGGCATCCTGCGCGGCGAAGGCGCGGATCAGCGTATCGACCCGGCTGCGCTCTTCCCGCGCTTCCGCCAGATCGGCCAGCAGGCGGTCGAGCGCGCCGCTGACGTTGGCTGGCCACTCACGCACGTCGCCCTGCATGACGTTTTCACGCTCGCCGTTCAGAATGCGCCGCGCACGGCGTTCCAGACGATCTTCGCCGTCGGCCTGCTCACGCAGCCAGCGCAGGCTGAACAGCAAAACCACCACCATGACGACGATCGACAGCGTGACGGCGGCGGTGGATTGCAGCGTGCGCACGTCGCTGGCGAAGGGATCGAGGTAGGTGATGTGCAGCGTACTGCCCGGGTGCTGCAACAGAGTTCGCGAGACCTGACGATAGCCATTCAGCGCATCCCAGGGCTCTTTTTTCAGCGTCGGCAATTTATAGTCGAGGAGCTTGCTGGTACCGGCCTCTACGCGGATCGACACAATGCCGAGCGGACGCATGACAATCGGCAACCATTTCTCCTGATCGCGCGGCGATTCCTGCAACATGGCTTGATCGAGAGAGGTGACCAGCGAATCAAAGCGGCGCTCCTGGCGATCCTGGGTAACGTAAAAGAAGCTGTATGAGCATCCCATCAGCATCAAAAACATCGCCAGCGCGACCAACAGAGTGATCAATGCAGAGAGTTTGGTGGTAAATCGCATCCCTGTGCCTTGTCCGCTATGGTTAAGTGAGTGTTCACCCTTTAGCTAAAAGGGGCCGTCCAACCCTAACAAGCCTTGCCGAGGAATTAAACCTGCAAGCGCCGTTTTTGTCCTTTATCAGGACTTGGGCCGCTTATTATGCATATAGTCAAATAAATGTGATTCAGCCATTGATAGAAAAGTGTAAACGAGAGGAAGAGTGACATGCGTGCACTGTTATTGGAACAACAAGACGACCAAACTCTGGCTCATATCAAAGATATCGGCAGCGATCGGTTGCCGGAAGGCGATGTCACCGTCGACATCAACTGGTCAAGCCTGAACTATAAAGATGCGCTGGCGATCACCGGCAAAGGCAAGATCGTGCGCAACTTCCCGATGGTGCCGGGCATCGACTTCGCCGGCACCGTGCGCCACAGCCGCGACGATCGCTTCAAAGAGGGGCAAAGCGTGGTGCTCACCGGTTGGGGCGTGGGCGAACACCATTGGGGCGGCCTGGCCGAGCAGGCGCGCGTCTCCGGTGAGTGGCTGGTGCCGCTGCCGAACGGCCTGGATGAGCGCAAGGCGATGATCATCGGCACCGCCGGCTTTACCGCCATGCTGTGCGTGATGGCGCTGGAAGAAGGCGGCGTACACCCGGACGACGGCGATATCCTGGTCACCGGCGCCAGCGGCGGCGTGGGCAGCACCGCCATCGCCCTGCTGGCGGCGCTGGGTTACCGGGTGACCGCCATCAGCGGCCGCGACAGCAATACCGAGTACCTGAAAGCGCTCGGCGCCAAAGAGGTCATGTCGCGCGATGGCTATATCGACACGCCGCGTCCGCTGGAGAAACAGCTGTGGGCCGGCGCGGTGGACACCGTCGGCGACAAACTGCTGGCGCGGGTGCTGGCGCAGATGAACTATAACGGCACCGTCGCCGCCTGCGGCCTGGCGGGCGGTTATCAACTGCCGACCACCGTGATGCCGTTCATTCTGCGCAACGTGCGCCTGCAGGGCGTGGATTCGGTGCATACGCCGCTGCACCGCCGCCAAACCGCCTGGGAACGGCTGGCCGGCATTCTGCCGGACAGCTTCTATCAGCAGGCCACGCATGAAATCGCCCTCGAGCAGGCGCCGGCCACCGCCGCCGCGCTGCTGAACAACCAAATCACCGGCCGCACCCTGGTGAAAATCCGCTGACCTTCTCCCCCCGGCAACGGGGGGTTCGCCCGCATCTGCGAAATTTCATATTTTCCCGCGTCCCCTCGCTTCCGGCCGGCTTTAGCGCCATGCTTATTTCATAAAGCCCCGTTAACCGCTCGCGGGCGGCGGGCATCAGTCGCGGAGAACATAAGCATGAACAAACACCCGAAATTAACCGAGGCCGACGTCACGCCGGAGAGCGTGTTCCACCAGCGGCGCAAGGTGCTGCAGGCGCTCGGCATCACCGCCGCCACGCTGGCGCTGCCTACCGGCGCGCAGGCGGACCTGCTGTCGTGGTTCAAGGGCAACGATCGCCCCAAGGCGCCGCCGGGCAAAGCGCTGGAATTCAGCAAACCGGCCGCCTGGCAGGCGCAGTTGGCAATGACGCCGGAAGACAAGGTCACCGGCTACAACAACTTCTATGAATTCGGCCTCGACAAAGCCGATCCGGCCGCCAACGCCGGCGGGCTCAAGACCGAAGGTTGGAAAGTGCGCATCGACGGCGAGGTGGCGAAGCCGATCACGCTGGACATCGACGATCTGATGAAGCGTTTCCCGCTGGAACAGCGCATTTACCGCATGCGCTGTGTCGAGGCCTGGTCGATGGTGGTGCCGTGGATCGGTTTCGAACTGGGCAAGCTGCTCAAGCTGGCCGAACCGAACAGCAACGCGCGCTACGTGGCCTTCCAGACGCTGTACGATCCGGAACAGATGCCCGGCCAGAAAGATCGCTTTATCGGCGGCGGCCTGAAATATCCCTATGTCGAAGGGCTGCGGTTGGACGAGGCGATGCATCCGCTGGCGCTGCTGACCGTCGGCGTGTACGGCAAAACCCTGCCGCCGCAAAACGGCGCGCCGCTGCGGCTGATTACGCCGTGGAAATACGGCTTCAAAGGCATCAAGTCGATCGTACATATCCGTTTGGTGCGCGATCAGCCGCCGACCACCTGGAACCAATCTGCGCCGAACGAGTACGGTTTTTACGCCAACGTGAATCCGCACGTCGATCACCCGCGCTGGTCGCAGGCCACCGAGCGTTTCATCGGCGCCGGCGGCATACTCGACGTCAAACGCCAACCGACTCTGCTGTTTAACGGCTATGCCGATCAGGTGGCGTCGCTGTATCACGGCATGGACCTGCGGGAGAATTTCTAAGTGCGCCTGACGCCTGTTCATATCAAATGGCTGAAAGCCGCCCTGCATCTGGCGGCGTTTTTGCCCTTTCTCTGGCTGGTGTTGGCGGTGGATCAGGGCTGGTTCAGCGCCGATCCGTCCAAGGACATCCAGCATTTTACCGGCAGGATGACGCTGAAACTGCTGCTGGCCACGCTGGCTATCGCCCCGCTGGCGCGCTATGCCCGTCAGCCGCTGCTGATCCGCTGTCGCCGTCTGGTGGGGCTGTGGTGCTTTGCCTGGGGCACGCTGCACCTGATAAGCTACTCCACGCTGGAGCTGGGGCTGAGCAATCTCGGCCTGCTGGGCAGCGAGCTGGTGAACCGCCCTTATCTGACGCTCGGCATCCTCACCTGGCTGATCCTGCTGGCGCTGGCGGCCACGTCAACGCTGTGGGCAATGCGCAAGCTGGGGGCCAAATGGCAAACGTTGCACAACTTCGTCTATCTGGCGGCGATCCTCGCCCCCATCCACTACCTGTGGTCGGTCAAAACATTCTCCCCCCAGCCGTTCATTTACGCGCTGTTGGCGGTGGCGCTGTTGGGCCTGCGTTACAAGAAATTCCGCGCCTGGTGGCGCTGAATCGCGCGGCGGTGCGCGTTATTGGCGCGGAAAAACGCGCGCCGCCGGCGGGAACTTTTTCTGTGTTCCAGCGCTCATATTCCTGTCACGGATCCCCCAGTTCCTCGATTTGGGGTTGAATATCTTCGCTGATAAGACCAGTATTTAGCTGCGAATTGCTACGATATCGTTATAATGCCCGACCTTGTTTCTGTTCTCAGGGTGAATTTGCCCCTTAACAGGTGACAAATCGGTAACATCGGGTTATTTTCTACGATGATGGTTTTATTGCCGGAGATACCAGCACAATGGCGGATAAGTTTCACATTTTGCTTCTGAACGGCCCCAATCTCAATCTGCTGGGGACGCGTGAGCCGGAGAAGTACGGCAGCACGACGCTGACAGAGATTGTTAACGGATTGGAAAACCAGGCATCCGCATTGGATATTACCCTGAGCCATCTGCAATCCAACGCCGAGCATCAGCTGATCGATCGCATTCATCAGGCGCGCGGCAACACCGATTTCATTCTGATAAACCCGGCGGCGTTCACGCATACCAGCGTGGCGCTGCGCGATGCGTTGCTGGCGGTGCAGATCCCGTTCATCGAGATCCACCTGTCCAACGTGCACGCCCGCGAACCTTTCCGCCATCACTCTTATCTCTCAGACGTAGCGGTAGGCGTGATTTGCGGCCTCGGCGCGGATGGCTACGCTTTCGCTTTACAGGCAGCGGTTAACCGTCTGTCGAAAACCCACTAATTGCTCCACAAAAAGAGTACGGAATCACACTCATGGATATTCGTAAAATCAAGAAACTGATCGAACTGGTTGAAGAATCAGGTATTTCTGAACTGGAAATCTCTGAAGGCGAAGAATCGGTTCGCATCAGCCGTGCCGCACCGGCGCAGGCTTATCCCGTCATGCAGCAGGCTTACGCGATGCCGGCACAGCAGCAGCCAGCCCTGGCTACCGCCGTTGCCACCGCGCCTGCGGCAGAAACCCCTGCAGCACCGGCGGCCGTGAGTGGCCATGTCGTTCGTTCCCCAATGGTAGGCACCTTCTACCGCACCCCAAGCCCGGACGCGAAAGCCTTCGTGGAAGTGGGCCAGAAAGTGAACGCCGGCGATACCCTGTGCATCGTTGAAGCCATGAAAATGATGAACCAGATCGAAGCGGACAAGTCCGGCGTCGTGAAAGCCATCCTGGTGGAAAACGGCCAGCCGGTCGAATATGACGAGCCGCTGGTCGTCATCGAATAACGAGGCGCCCCCATGCTTGATAAAATTGTTATCGCCAACCGCGGCGAGATCGCGCTTCGCATCCTGCGTGCCTGTAAAGAATTGGGCATCAAGACCGTTGCGGTTCACTCCGCGGCCGACCGCGATCTGAAACACGTTCTGCTGGCCGACGAGACCGTCTGCATCGGTCCTGCGCCATCGGTAAAAAGCTACCTGAACATCCCGGCCATCATCTCGGCGGCGGAAATCACCGGCGCCGTGGCGATCCACCCGGGCTACGGCTTCCTGTCGGAGAACGCCGACTTCGCCGAGCAGGTTGAACGCTCCGGCTTCATCTTCATCGGCCCGAGAGCCGAAACCATCCGCCTGATGGGCGACAAGGTTTCCGCGATCAACGCCATGAAAAAAGCCGGCGTGCCCTGCGTACCGGGCTCCGACGGCCCGCTGACCGACGACATGGATAAAAACCGTGCCTTCGCCAAGCGCATCGGTTATCCGGTGATCATCAAGGCCTCCGGCGGCGGCGGCGGTCGCGGCATGCGCGTCGTGCGCAGCGACAAAGACCTTGAGCAGTCCATCAACATGACGAAAGCGGAAGCCAAAGCGGCTTTCAACAACGACATGGTGTACATGGAAAAATACCTGGAGAATCCGCGCCACATCGAGATTCAGGTATTGGCCGACGGCCAGGGCAACGCCATCTATCTGGCCGAGCGCGACTGCTCCATGCAGCGCCGCCACCAGAAAGTGGTCGAAGAAGCGCCGGCGCCGGGCATCACCAGCGAAATGCGCCGCTACATCGGCGAGCGCTGCTCGAAAGCCTGTGTGGAAATCGGCTACCGCGGTGCGGGCACCTTCGAGTTCCTGTATGAAAACGGCGAGTTCTATTTCATCGAAATGAACACCCGTATTCAGGTAGAACACCCGGTTACCGAAATGATCACCGGCGTGGATCTGATCAAAGAGCAGCTGCGCATCGCTGCCGGTCAGCCGCTGTCGATCAAACAGGAAGAAGTGAAGATCCACGGCCACGCGGTAGAATGCCGCATCAACGCCGAAGATCCGAACACCTTCCTGCCGAGCCCGGGCAAGATCACCCGCTTCCACGCGCCAGGCGGTTTCGGCGTGCGTTGGGAATCTCATATCTACGCCGGTTATACCGTACCGCCGTACTATGACTCCATGATCGGCAAACTGATCACCTTCGGCGAAAACCGTGACGTGGCGATAGCCCGCATGAAAAACGCCTTGGCTGAACTGATCATCGACGGCATCAAAACCAACGTTGAGCTGCAGCAGAAGATCATGAACGACGAAAACTTCCAGCACGGTGGCACCAACATCCACTATCTGGAGAAGAAGCTGGGTCTGCAGGAAACCTAAGGCAGCCACGCAGCATCGTCTGACGAAAGGCCGGTTAATCACCGGCCTTTTTCTTTGGCGCTGCGCCAGTAACGGCTTGGCAAAACGCCGTCATGCCGTAAAATTCCCTACCTTTGATGAATCCATCACCGTAAACCTATGGGAGACACGGATGGACAAACGCTTTATTCAGGCGCACCGCGAAGCGCGCTGGGCGCTGGGGCTGACGCTGCTCTACCTGCTGGCCTGGGGGCTGGCGGCCTACCTGCCGGACAGCGCCATCGGCGTCACCGGCCTGCCGCACTGGTTCGAAATGGCCTGCCTGCTGGTCCCGCTGCTGTTCACCGGCCTGTGCTGGCTGATGGTGCGCACGGTGTTCCGCGACATTTCGCTGGAGGACAGCGATGCAAACTGAAGTGATCCTGCCGCTGGTCGCCTACCTGTTGCTGGTATTCGGCCTGTCGGTGTATGCCTACAGCCGCCGCCAGAGCGGGAATTTCCTCAGCGAATACTTTCTCGGCAACCGCTCGATGGGCGGCTTTGTGCTGGCGATGACCTTGACCGCCACCTACATCAGCGCCAGTTCGTTTATCGGCGGCCCCGGCGCCGCCTATAAATACGGCCTGGGCTGGGTGCTGCTGGCGATGATCCAGCTACCGGCGGTGTGGCTGTCGCTCGGCGTGCTGGGCAAGAAATTCGCCATCCTGGCGCGGCGCTACAACGCCATCACCCTCAATGACATGCTGTATGGCCGCTACCAGAGCCGCCTGCTGGTGTGGCTGGCCAGCCTCAGTCTGCTGGTGGCGTTCCTCGGCGCCATGACGGTGCAGTTTATCGGTGGCGCCCGCCTGCTGGAGACCGCCGCCGGCATTCCCTACGACACCGGCCTGCTGATCTTCGGCATCAGCATCGCGCTGTACACCGCCTTCGGCGGCTTCCGCGCCAGCGTGCTGAACGACGCCATGCAGGGGCTGGTGATGCTGCTCGGCACCGTGCTGCTGCTGGTGGCGGTGATCCACGCCGCCGGCGGATTGGACAGCGCGGTGAACAAGCTGCAGCAGATCGATCCGGCGCTGGTGTCGCCGCAGGGCGGCGATCAAATCCTCAGCCTGCCGTTTATGGCGTCGTTCTGGATCCTGGTGTGCTTCGGGGTGATCGGCCTGCCGCACACCGCCGTGCGCTGCATCTCTTACAAAGACAGCAAGGCGGTGCATCGCGGCATTCTGCTCGGCACCGTGGTGGTGGCGGTGCTGATGTTCGGCATGCACCTGGCCGGCGCGCTCGGCCGCGCGGTCTTGCCGGACCTCAAGATCCCCGATCAGGTGATCCCGACGCTGATGATCACCGTGCTGCCGCCGTACGCCGCCGGGATCTTTTTGGCGGCGCCGATGGCGGCGATCATGTCGACCATCAACGCCCAGCTGCTGCAATCCTCCGCCACCATCATCAAGGATCTCTATCTGGGCGTACGCCCACAGCAGATCCACAACGAGCGGTTGATCAAGCGCTTCTCCAGCCTGACCACGCTGATCCTCGGTCTGCTGGTGCTGCTGGCGGCCTGGCGGCCGCCAGAGATGATCATCTGGCTCAACCTGCTGGCTTTCGGCGGGTTGGAGGCGGTCTTCCTGTGGCCGCTGGTGCTGGGCCTGTATTGGGAACGCGCCAATGCTCAGGGAGCGCTTAGCTCAATGGTGTCGGGTGCGGTATGCTATACGCTATTGGCCAGCTTCAACCTGCAACCGGCGGGGCTGCATCCTATCGTGCCTTCGCTGTTGCTCAGCCTGTTGGCGTTTTATCTCGGTAACGTCGTCGGCGAAAAGCGCCGGGCGGCGTCATCATTACCCTCTTAAAGAGAATTGCTATGCCTTGGATCCAACTCAAACTGAACACCACCGGCAGCCAGGCGGAAGACCTGAGCGACGCGCTGGTGGAAAGCGGCGCCGTGTCGGTGACCTTCCAGGACACCCACGACAACCCGGTGTTCGAACCGCTGCCGGGTGAAACCCTGCTGTGGGGCGATACCGACGTGATCGGCCTGTACGACGCCGAAACCGATATGGCCGAGGTGGTGGCGATGCTGGAACAGCACCCGCTGCTGGGCGCCGGTTTCCGCCACAAGATAGAACAGCTGGAAGACAAGGACTGGGAGCGCGAGTGGATGGACAACTTCCACCCGATGCGCTTCGGTGAGCGCTTGTGGATCTGCCCGAGCTGGCGCGACGTTCCCGATCCCGACGCGGTTAACGTGATGCTCGATCCGGGCCTGGCGTTCGGCACCGGCACCCACCCGACCACCGCGCTGTGTCTGCAGTGGCTGGACGGCCTCGATTTGGCGGGCAAAACCGTCATCGACTTCGGCTGCGGTTCCGGCATCCTGGCGATCGCCGCGCTGAAGCTGGGTGCGGCGCGCGCTATCGGCATCGACATCGATCCCCAGGCCATTCAGGCCAGCCGCGATAACGCACAGCGTAACGGCGTTTCAGAGCGTCTGGAGCTGTATCTGCCGAAAGACCAGCCGGCGGACCTGCTGGCGGACGTGGTGGTCGCCAACATCCTCGCCGGCCCGCTGCGCGAGCTGGCGCCGCTGATTGGTTGCCTGCCGAAGGCCGGCGGTCATCTGGGGCTGTCCGGCGTGCTGGCCAGCCAGGCGAGCAGCGTAGCGGAAGCCTACGAAGAGAAGTTCACGCTCGATCCGGTCGCCGAGCGCGAAGAGTGGTGCCGTATCACCGGCCGCCGCAAGTAAGCGTCACGGTCTATTGCCTCCTCATCCACCGGCCCTGCGCCGGTGGATTTTTTTTGTCCGGCGATCGCCAGACGGACGAGACAAAATTTTATGCAATTTTTTGCCGTTCAACGACGGATCGCCCTGACAATGCGCCTTCCAGGCAGGCTATACCAGCAAAAATAGCGGGCGAATGCAGATAATATTCTGCACAAAGGCGAATATTTTGCCGCACACAAAATAAGCACTTTTCGTCAACTTATTGTAAAATATATATAATATTTTTATGAATCGCCGCGTAGCGCATTTTTCGCCCTAATACAGGGCCAATTGGTTAAAGTTTGGCCTTTCATCTCGACGCAAAAATGCGTAATATACGCGCCCTTGCGGACACAGTATGGTCACTCTTTGTCTATGCGCATTGGACACCACCAGCTTACTAATTGCCTGATTGCGGCCCCGATGGCCGGTATTACAGATCGCCCGTTCAGAACCCTCTGTCATGCAATGGGTGCTGGGATGGCTGTATCCGAAATGCTCTCCTCCAACCCGGAGGTGTGGCGGACGGATAAGTCGCGTCTGCGTATGGTGCATAGCGATGAACCAGGGATCCGCTCCGTGCAGATTGCCGGATGCGATCCTGATGATATGGCCGCCGCCGCGCGTATCAACGTGGCCAGCGGCGCGCAGATCATCGATATCAATATGGGATGCCCGGCCAAAAAAGTGAACCGGAAGCTTGCCGGGTCCGCTTTGTTGCAGTACCCGGATCTGGTTAAACGGATCCTCCACGCGGTGGTTGACGCAGTGGATGTGCCGGTAACGCTGAAGATTCGCACCGGCTGGGCGCCAGAGCATCGTAACTGTGTAGAGATTGCCCAACTGGCCGAAGACTGTGGTATTCAGGCCCTGACGATTCACGGCCGAACCCGCGCCTGTCTGTTTAACGGCAACGCGGAATACGACAGCATTCGGGCAGTTAAGCAGAGTGTTTCCATTCCGATTATCGCGAATGGGGATATTACTGACCCGCATAAAGCCAGAGCAGTGCTCGACTACACCGGGGCCGATGCCCTGATGATAGGCCGCGCTGCTCAGGGGAGACCCTGGATCTTCCGGGAAATCCAGCATTATCTGGACACTGGGGAGTTGCTGCCGCCGCTGCCGCTTGGCGAGGTGAAGCGCTTGTTGATTGGGCACATTCGGGAATTGCACGGCTTTTATGGCCAAGGCAAGGGATTCCGGATTGCTCGTAAGCACGTGTCCTGGTATCTCCAGGAACACGCTCCGAATGACCAGTTTCGGCGCACATTCAACGCCATAGAGGATGCCAGCGAACAGCTGGAGGCGTTGGAGGCATATTTCGAAAATCTTAGCGTAAAAAAAGAGCTGACAGAACTATGTTCGAACAACGCGTAAATTCTGACGTACTGACCGTTTCTACCGTTAACTCACAAGATCAGGTGACTCAAAAGCCTCTGCGTGACTCGGTTAAACAAGCACTGAAGAACTATTTTGCTCAACTGAACGGTCAAGACGTAAATGACCTGTATGAGCTGGTACTGGCTGAAGTTGAACAGCCACTGTTGGACATGGTGATGCAATACACCCGTGGCAACCAAACCCGCGCAGCCCTGATGATGGGCATCAACCGCGGCACGCTGCGCAAGAAGCTGAAAAAATACGGCATGAACTGATACTAGTCAGTTAACGTGTTGAAAAGGCGCTTTATCTCATTTGATAAGCGCCTTTTTCTTTGTCTGATTTATGCCTACATTGGCGGGGCTTTGCGCGGAATGCGCTTATCAATATATCCGGCAATGAAATAGCAAATACCCGCCACGGCCGCGACCATCACGGAGCGCTTCCACCCGTCCAACTCCACACCCAGGCTATCCAGCCCGCTCAACACCCCAAACACCAGCAGACCCAAGATAACCGATGCTCTGCCTGTCCAGGTTGGTGAGGGTGTCAATAAACGCCTTACCCAGTGGGATCTCATAGAGCTTCCTCCTTGCTTACGATTGAGTCGCCAATCGATGAAGAATACTCTCACGTTTTACTCGGGGCGACAAAGCGGGGGCATAGGCTCTGGTTTGCGGGCAATAAAAAAGGCCGCAGCGCGGCCCTTGGGGTAAAGCGGAGACCTTATTCGGTCGCTTTGTTCTTGAGGCTTTCCGCCCCTTGCTTGGTCTTGTCCCAAGCCTTCTCCGTACCCTGTTTGGTGGAGTGCCAGGCCTTTTGCGAGCCTTCGCTCACTTTGCTGCCGACGCTGTCGCTCTTGCCTTCGGCGGCGTGCTTGGCTTTCAGCTTCAGCTCTTCACCCTTGTCCTGAGACTGGTGCAGCTTTTCTTTGGCGGTATCCGCCCCTTTATGCGCCTCAGCGACGACCTCGTTGCTGGCGTGAGCGGCGGTGTCGGTCGCAGTTTCAGCAGCGAACACCGGGGAAGCGAGCAGCAGTGCAGACAAGGCAATGATTGATTTCTTCATAAGTCCCTCTTTTCTCAGATACGTGCCATTCGTCATGAAACAAGATGGCATGAAATGCCCCTTGAACGATTTAAGAATAGGACTAAAACCAAAAAAATCGATACAAAATTTTATTACCAACGGTTTTATTGATTTTTTATGCCACCAAGCAGTATGAGCGGGTAAAGCGCACGAAAAAGTTAAATTTTTCCTGTCACAAAACTATAATTTGTACGAATTTTTAACAAGCACCAACAGGGATGGATTCTATGGTTGCCGCGATCATCATCGGCATTTTTATCATCAGCTTCCTCTACGCACACTCCCGCGGCAAAGAGAAACAAAAGCTTACCCGCCAACTGTTCGATCACTCCACCTTTATGGGGCCGATCAACATGTTTATGACCGGCTTCTCCCGTTTGCCCGCCAAACAGCCCTATTTCGACGAAAAAGGCTTCCCGGAGCTGCAGACGCTGACCGACAACTGGCAGGTGATCCGCGAGGAAGCCGTGCGCTTGCAGGATCACATCAAAAAGGCGCAGTCGCACAACGACGCCGGATTCAACACCTTCTTCAAGCGCGGCTGGAAACGTTTTTATCTGAAGTGGTACAGCGACAGCCACCCTTCGGCGCAAACGCTGTGCCCGAAAACCGTCGAGCTGCTCAACCGCATCCCGTCGGTCAAGGCCGCGATGTTCGCCGAGCTGCCGCCCGGCAGCCATTTAGGTAAACACCGCGATCCTTACGCCGGCTCGGTGCGCTACCATCTGGGGCTGATGACGCCCAACGACGATCGCTGCTTCATCGAGGTCGATGGCGAGCAGCACAGTTGGCGTGACGGCGAGGCGGTGATCTTTGATGAAACCTACGTGCACTGGGCGCAGAACGCCACCGATCAGACGCGCATCATTCTGTTTTGCGACGTCGAACGGCCGATGAAATGGCGCTGGGCGCAGGCGGTCAACCACTGGGTCGGCGCCACGCTGATGTCGGCAGCCAGCTCGCCGAACGACGATCAGGACCGCACCGGCGGCATCAACCGCATCTTCAAGTACGTCAACGCAGTGCGCGATGCCGGCCAACGCCTGAAAGCGCGCAACCGCCGTGGTTACTACCTGCTGAAGTGGCTGGTGATCGTCGCTATTTTCGCCGCCATCATCCTCCCCAGCCTGTAAACCGTCGCCAATCGTCAACACAGGGGCAACGCGAATGAGAATATTCGCATGCCCCTCTTCCGCCACACCCCGTACCCTGTGTTAACATACACGTTCCTAGAGCCGCCTCCGCTGGCCAACAGCTATCCCTCCGAAGCCTGATAGCAGCGCAAACCGCCCTTCGAATGTAAATGTTTAGTCAATTATGGAATTCCGACTAAACCCTGGCCGTACCTGGGTGTCTGAGTAGTCGTATCGCTATCGAGTGGAACCTTTATATGCGTTACAGCTTGCTGCCCCTTTTAACGTATAAAAAGAGTTTCTATGAAATCAGCCAAAGCATTTCAACTGGCCTTGCTGCACCCGCGCTACTGGTTAACCTGGTTCGGCCTCGCCCTGCTGTTCCTGCTGGTCCAGCTCCCCTACCCGTTGCTCAATCGGCTGGGAGTGTGGATGGGGCGTACCTCGATGCGATTTCTCAAACGCCGCGTCACCATCACTCGTCGCAACCTCGAGCTGTGTTTCCCCGAGATGGACGAAGCGCAGCGCGAGCGCAAGGTGGTGGGCAACTTCGAATCGCTCGGCATGGGCCTGTTGGAAACCGGCATGGCCTGGTTCTGGTCGGATAAACGCGTCAAACGCTGGTTCAACGTCTCCGGCATCAACCACCTCAAAATGGCGCAGCGCGACGATCGCGGCGTGCTGGTGATCGGCGTGCACTTCATGTCGCTGGAGCTGGGCGGCCGGGCAATGGGCCTGTGCCAGCCGATGATGGCGATGTACCGTCCGCACAACAATAAAGCGATGGAGTGGGCGCAGACCAAAGGCCGCATGCGTTCCAACAAGGCGATGATCGACCGCAAAGATCTGCGTGGCATGGTGCACGCGCTCAAGCGCGGCGAGGCGGTATGGTTCGCGCCGGATCAGGACTACGGCCCGCGCGGCAGCGTATTCGCCCCGCTGTTCGCCGTCGATCAGGCCGCTACCACCAGCGGCACCTTTATGCTGGCGCGCATGGCCAACCCGGCGCTGGTGCCGGTAGTGCTGATCCGCCGCGAAGGCGGCCGCGGCTACGACCTGCTGATCCAGCCGGCCCTGGAAGACTATCCACTCAGCGACGAACAGGCGGCGGCGGCTTACATGAACAAAGTGATCGAGAAAGAGATCATGCGAGCGCCGGAGCAATACATGTGGCTGCACCGCCGTTTCAAAACCCGACCGGCTGGTGCGCCCTCGCTGTACTGACCTTTTTTTTCAGCCCGGCCAATGCCGGGCTTTTTTGTGCGCCACCTTTAAAAAACGGCGGCTCGACACTCTACTTTCCTGTAATCTCCTTCTTTACCCGCACAGGAACGGAAATGATGAAAGCTCAAGTTCGCATTGCTCTGGTCGGTGATTACAACCCGCAAGCCGTGGCCCATCAGGCCATCCCCGTGGCGCTCCAGCTCACCGCCGCCCATCTCGATATTGACGTGCAGCCCCAGTGGCTACCGACCGAAACCTTGATCTCCCCCGAAACGCTGCAAAATTTCGACGCCATCTGGGTGGTGCCAGGCAGCCCGTATCGTTACGACGACGGCGCCTTTATGGCGATCCGTAATGCGCGGGAAAACGACGTGCCGTTCCTCGGCTCCTGCGGTGGTTTTCAATACGCCATCGTCGAATACGCCCGCAACGTGATGGGCTGGCACGACGCCGGCCATGCGGAAACCGACAGCGGTGGCCGGCTGGTGATCGCCCCGCTGAGTTGCTCGCTGGTGGAAAAAACCGGCGACATCGTTTTTCAGCCCGACACCCGCGTCGCACAGGCCTACGGCAGCCTGAACACCCATGAAGGCTACCACTGCAATTTTGGCGTGAATCCGGAATTCGTCGCCGATCTTGAGCGCTTCCCGCTGATCATCAGCGGCCACGACAGCGAAGGCGACGTGCGCGCCATCGAACTGCCGGGCCGGCGTTTTTACGTCGCCACGCTGTTCCAGTCGGAACGCGCCGCGCTGCGCGGCGAGCTTTCACCGCTGGTGGTGGAACTCGTCAAAACAGCCGCCAACGGGTAAAAAAAAGCCCTCCTGCGAGGGCTTCATTGACAAGCAACGCGGTCAGCGTCGGACGAGCGAATTCAGCACGGCGCTGATGCGCTCCCCTAAGCCGCGCCGGTTCACGGCTTCCGACATCATGGTGACATGATCGCCATCAACCAGGTTGACCGTCACCGCCGACGCCGGCAAATGCCCCTCCCAGCCGAGTGCCGAGCCGTCGCGGCGGTTGTAACCCGCCGGCTTGATGCGCTGCCAGTAGGCTTCCAGATCGTCGTTCAGCAAGCCGGGCATCTCCTCCACCGCTTTAAACAGGTGCAGATTAAGGCCGAGCGGCCGGATGACGCTGGCGCCGACCAGGGTCGCATAGTGATAACGCTTGCGCCATAACGCGGCTTCCTTCAGCGGATCGTCGAGGAAAGTGCTGATGCCCTGGCCGTGCAGCACCGCCAACGCCTCCTCCACCGACAGCGGCTGCAGGCGGGAGAACAGCGGCGCCTCCAGCGTCGGATGTTCCACCTCCAGCCAACTGAGGAATAGCTGTGTCGCATCGCGCATCGCCTGCTGCGGCCGCATGGTGTCGAGCAGGCCCACCAGCGCCACCTCTTCCCCCTCCGCCTGCAGCCGTTCCGCCACCATGTAGGTCAAGATCCCGCCCGAAGAGTAACCGAACAGGTGATACGGCCCGCTGGCTTGCACCTGCCGGATGACGCCGGCAACGATCTCCGCCATCGCCTCCATCGTTGCCGGCGGCGTGTCGGTCATCTCTGGCCACGGCACGGCATAAATCGGGAAGTCCGCATCGATCTCTTTGGCTATCTCATAAACATAGGAGTGATCGCCATAACCGGTCGGCATGAAGAAGACCGGCGGGCGCTGGCCGCTGCGGCGCGCCGGTAATGCCCTGAGCGGCTGTCCGCCCGTGCGCTGCTCGACATGCGCAGCCAGATCCGCCAGCACCGGGTGGTCAAAGATCGCCTGCACCTGCAGTGCGATCCCCCACTGCTGCGCCAGGCTGGCCTGACGGACCGCCAGCAGCGAATGGCCGCCCAGTTCGAAGAAGTTGTCGTGTCTGCCGATCTGCGGCAGCCCCAGCAACTCCGCCCACGCCTGCGCCAACAGCGTCTCGGTATCGCCGCGCGGCGCTTCGTAGGCTTCGCCTGCGGCGGTGGCCATCTCCGGCGCCGGCAGAGCCCGCCGATCAATCTTGCCGTTTGGCGTCAGCGGCATCGCCGCCAGCCAGACAAAGGCCGCAGGCAGCATATAGTCCGGCAGCTGCGCCGCCAGGTGCTGACGCAGCTCACCGGCCAACCCGTCGCTCGCCACGTTCTCACGCACGCTGATCCAGGCGATCAACCGCGTATCCGCACCGACGCAGCAGGCATCGACCACCGCTTCGTTCACCGCCGGGTGCGCCGCCAGGCGCGCCTCTATCTCTCCCATCTCGATACGGAAGCCGCGAATTTTCACCTGACGATCGTTGCGTCGCTGATACTCGAGGTTGCCGTCCGCCCGGTAACGCACCAGATCGCCGGTGCGATACATGCGCCCGCCCGGGTTAAACGGATCGTTCAGGAAACGTTCCGCGGTCAGTTCCGGCCGGTTGAGGTACCCCAGCGCCACGCCGACGCCGCCGATATACAGCTCGCCAATCACGCCCAGCGGCGCCGGTCGGCCGCGCGCATCCAGCACATAGGCGCGGGTGTTGCCGATCGGTTTACCGATCGGCAAACGCATGGCGCCTTGCACCTCGGCGATCGCCGCCGTCGTGGCGAAGGTCGTCGCTTCCGTCGGCCCATAGGCATGGATCAGCTGTACCGGCCCCGCTTCCTGCAGCAGGCGTTCGAAGGCGCTCGGCTCCTCCTTTTCCCCACCGCAGATCAGATAGCGCAGCTGGGCGAGCGTCGCGCCCATGCTGTACACATACTGATTGAACAACGCGGTCGTCAGGAACAGCGTCGTCACGCGATGCTGCGTCAATGCGGCGCTCAAGCGCGCCGCATCCATCACGGTTTCCGCCGGGATCACCACCAGTTCGCCGCCGTTCAACAACGCCGCCCACACCTCCATCGTCGCGGCGTCGAAGGCCGGGTTAGCGGCATAAGCCACCCGTTCGGTCGCATCGAACGCCGCATAACGGTTGTTGATCACCAACCGAGTGATGCCCTGGTGCGGCGTCATCACGCCTTTAGGCAGCCCTGTGGAGCCGGACGTGTACATGATGTATGCCACCTCAGCGCTCGACAGCGACAGCGCCGGGTCGTTCTCGTCACCGCCGGAGATTGCCGGCCGCAGCAGCGGCAAGGTATCCCCGTCCGTCGCTTCACCGACGATAAGGCGCGCGCCGCTGTCCTCCAGGATCCACTGCTGACGCGCCGCTGGCAGCTGCGGGTCGATAGGTACATACACCGCGCCGGCCTTGAAGATCGCCAGCTGCGTCGCCACCAGATCGATGCTGCGCGTCAGACGCGTCGCCACGCGCTCGCCCGGTTGAATGCCGTGGGCGATCAGAGCATGCGCCAGCCGGTTAGCCTGGGCATTCAACGCCGCATAGCCGATCCGACGGTCGCCTTGCACGATCGCGACAGCCTGCGGCGCACGCTGCGCCTGGCGTTCAAACAGCTGATGCACGCAAAGCTCTGCCGGATAAGGCGCCGTCGTCTGATTCCATTCCTCCAGCAGCAGCCGGCGCTCAGACGGCGGCAGGATCTCCAGCTCGCTCGCCGGCAGGGTCGGCTGGCTTTCCAACGCCTGCGCCAATGAGGCCAGCGCCTGTTGCATATAGCCGCAGATCCTCGCCGCCGGCACCGGTTCGCTGACCTGCGCCGTCAGCCCCAGAGAGTCGCCGCCGTCTTCCACCGACAGGACGAACGGATAGTTGGTGCGCTCCTGCGCGCTCAACAGCGTCATGCCTTCCGGCAACACCAGCTCGCTGCCGTTGTTGTGGCGATAGTTGAGCAACGCGCTGAACAGCGGCATCCCCGCCGCCACGCCGCTGCAGCGCTGCGCCAGCGCCAGCGGCGCGTGCTCATGCTGCAGCAACCCGCTCAGCCGCGCGTGGGCCTGGCGCGCCGCCGTCGCCACATCGTCATCGCCGATGTCGAGGCGCAGCGGCAAGGTATTGATAAACAGCCCCATCGCTCGCTCGGCGCCTTCCCCCGCCTGCATGCGTCCCAGCAGCACGGTACCGAACACCACGCGGTCGTGGCCGCTGGTGCGGGCCAAGACCTGCGCCCAGGCCAAATGGCACAGGCTGGCCAGGCTCACGCCCAACCGTTTGGCCTGATGCCGCAGACGTTCGTTCAGCGCCTTGTCGATAGGCTGGTGCGCCGTGGTGACGCCCTTGCCATCGCCGCGCACGTTGCCGAGCCCGAACGGCAGCACCGGCTCTTCGATGTCCGCCAGCATGGCGCGGAAGAAGGTTTCATGTTCTTGCGCGCTGACGCTCAAACGCGCCTGCGCCACCGCATTGCGGAACGGCGGCGCGGCGCCCAGCTCGGCGCCTTTGCCGGCGAGGATCGCGGCGATCTCTTCTTCGATCAATGCCGCCGTGGAATGATCCCCCACCAAATGATGCCATTGCTGCAGCATCCACCAGCCGCCATCGCTATCTTGCGCCACCACGACGTTCAGCAGCGGCGCACGGCTGAGATCCAGACGCGCATGCTGCGGATCGAAGCGCGCCAGCAGTTGATCGCCAATCGCCTCCTGCGCCGGATCGAGCGTCAGCTCAGTCCACGGCAGCGCGGCGGCGCGCCAAACGACCTGTACCGGCTCGCGGATCGCCTCACTGATGAACGCCGTGCGCAGAATATCGTGGCGATCGATCACCTGTTGCATCGCGGCCCGCCAACGATCCAGACGCTCGCGGTTCTCAAAGCGCAACAGCGTAGACAGCAGGTACGGATCGCCCCGTTCCGCCAACAGGTGGTGGAACAGAATCCCCTCCTGCAACGGCGACAACGCATAGATATCCTGCACGTTGGCCACCCCGCCCGGCACGCGCGCCACGATGCTGTCGATCTCAACCTGGTTCAGCGAGGCCAGCGGCAGCAACTCAGGCGTGATGCGCGCGCTATCCGGCCGCAGCAGGTTCTCGGGGATCTCGATTTCGCAGCGCGCCTCCAGCGCCTCCGCCAGCGAGGCCAGCGTCGGGGCGGTAAACAGCGTTTGCACGTTCGCCGTCAGGCCGTAGCGACGCAGCTCCGCGATCAGTTTCACCGCCAGCAGCGAATGCCCGCCCAACTCGAAGAAATTGTCATGTCGGCCGACATTCGGCAGACCGAGCAATTCGCCCCAGATCGCCGCCAACAGGGTTTCCGTGTCGCCCTGAGGCGCTTCATGGCCCACGCGCGCAAAATCGCCGGCCTGTGGCGTCGGCAACGCGCGGCGATCCACTTTACCATTCGGGGTCAACGGCAAGTCGGCAAGCATCAGACAGGCCGCCGGCACCATGTAGTCCGGCAGCTGCGCCGCCAAATGCCGCCGCAGCTCGTCGGTCAGATCGCGGCCCTCGGCCTCGGCTTGCGGCACGATCCAGGCGATCAACGCAGGATGCGCACCGCGCACGTCAACCACCGCTTCGCGCACCGCCGGGTGCGTTTCCAGCAGGACTTCAATCTCGCTGCACTCGATGCGGAAGCCGCGGATCTTCACCTGCTGATCGTTGCGTCCGCAGTAATCGAGGTTGCCGTCCGGCAGATAGCGCGCTAAATCGCCGGTGCGATACATGCGGCCTCCCTCGTTAAACGGATCCGCCAGGAAACGCTCGGCCGTGAGGTCTTCGCGATTCAGGTAACCCAGCGCCACGCCCACGCCGCCGATATACAGCTCGCCGATCGCGCCCAGCGGCACCGGCTGGCGATGTTCGTCCAGCAGATACACCCGCGTATTACCGATCGGCCGGCCAATCGGCAAACGGTGCCGCCCCGCCGCCACGGTGATGTGCGCCGAGGTAGCGGCAGTGGTGGCTTCCGTCGGGCCGTATCCGTTGA
The DNA here is from genome assembly GCF_051803255.1 of Serratia bockelmannii. Lineage (NCBI taxonomy): Bacteria > Pseudomonadati > Pseudomonadota > Gammaproteobacteria > Enterobacterales > Yersiniaceae > Serratia > Serratia bockelmannii. Next base: position 4,689,759 of record NZ_CP196512.1, read on the forward strand.
TCAGCTGCACCCGGCCCCCCTCCTTCAGCACCCGGGTATAGGCATGAGGATCCGCCGCTTCGCCGCCGCTGATCAGGTATTTCAGCCCCGCTAACGTCGCGGGAATGCTATGCGCATGCTGATTGAACAGCGAGGTTGGCAGCACCAGCACCGTAATCGCCTGGCGCGTCAGCAAATCGGCGAACGCCGAGGCGTCCAGCAAGACCGCCGGCGGTACTACCACCAGCGCGGCGCCGTTCAGCAAGGCTCCCCAAACTTCCAGCGTCGCCGGATCGAACGCCGGGTTGATGGCGAAAGCGATACGATCCGAGTCGCTGAACTCCGCATAACCGTTATTGATCACCAGTCGGTTGATCCCCTGATGCGGCACCATCACGCCTTTCGGCTTACCGGTTGAGCCGGAGGTGTACATGATGTAGGCCAGATCCAGACTGTTGCTCGCCAATATCGGCGCATCGGACGGCAGGTCCGCGTCATCGCTTTGAGGCAGACGAGCGACGCCGACGCCGATCTGCGCGTCGTCCTCGCCGCCATTCAGCAACAGTACTGCACCGCTGTCGGCGATGATCCAGTTCTGGCGGCCGGCCGGCAGCTGCGGATCAACCGGCACATAGGCAGCACCGGCCTTAAGGATCGCCAATTGGGCGATCACCAGGGCAGCGCTGCGCTCAAACCGGACCGCCACGCGCTGGCCGGGCTCCACGCCCGCCTTAATCAGGCGCCAGGCCAGCCGATTGGCGTGCTCCGCCAACTGTGCGTAGCAGATAAGCTGCTCGCCATCGACCAACGCCGTCGCCTGCGGCGTGCGCCGCGCCTGCTCGTCGAACAGTTGATGCACGCACGCCTGCGCCGGATACGCCCGCTCGGTGCGGTTCCACTCGTGCAGCAGCAGCTGACGTTCGGCCGCAGGCAGCAGATCGACGCGCGCCGCCGGCTGGTCAAGATCCGCCGCCATCGCTCGCAGCGCCTGCTGCAGATACGCGCCGTAGCGCACCGCCGTGTCGCGATCGAACAAGGCGCTGGCGTAGTTCAACGAGCCGACAATGCCGCTGCCGCTTTCCGCCAACTCGAGCGTCATGTCGAATTTCGCGACGTCATAGCTCAGCCCGGCATCCGTCGTTTGCAGGCCCGGCAATGCGATATCGCGCACCGAGCCGTCCTGCCAGGCCAGCATCACCTGGAACAGCGGCGTCGCGTCCAGCTGGCGCGGCGGATTGACCACCTCCACCACCTGTTCAAACGGCAGATCGCCGTTTTCCCGCGCCGCCAATACCGTCTCGCGCACGCGTTCGAGCAAGATTTTCAGCGTCGGCTCACCGCGCAGATCGACATGCATCGCCAGCGTGCTAACGAAGAAGCCGGCCAGCGGTTCGATTTCCAGCCTGCTGCGGTTGGCCTCCGGGGTGCCAATCACCACCTGCGGTTGGCCGGCCATGCGGGACAACACCAAACTCCAGGCGGCCAGCACCGTCATGAACAGCGTCCCGCCGTATTGGCGGCTCAACCGCCGCAGCGCGTCGGTGAGCGCCGCGTCGATAACCAGAGGCACCTCGCCGCCGGCGAACGACTGCATCGCCGGACGCGGCCGATCGGTCGGCAGCGTCAGCAGCGCCGGCGCATCGCCCAGCGTCTGGCGCCAGAACGCCGCCTGCTCGGCCAACCGTTCCTGCGTCAGCCACTGGCGCTGCCAAACGGCATAATCGACATAGTGCACCGCCAGCGGCGGCAGCGGAGACGGTTCACCGCGTTGGAAGGCGCCATACAATGCGCTCAACTCCCGCATCAGGATCCCGGTAGACCAGCCGTCGGAAACGATATGGTGGCAGGTCAGCAGGAACAGATGCCGCCGCTCGCTCACTTGCAGCAAACAAGCCCGCACCAGCGGCCCCCTTTCCAGATCGAACGGCGCTTTCATCGCCGTTTCGGCTAGCGCGTGCAAACGTTGCTCCGCATGACGCTCGCCGCGCAAGTCGTGATGCGCCAGCGGCATGGCCGCCTCCGGCAAGATCCGCACCTGAGGTTGCCCATCCTGGCAAACAAACACGCTGCGCAAGGCTTCGTGGCGGGCATACAGCGCGTCGAGGCTGCGTTGGAACGCCGGCGCATCCAGGTCGCCGTCAAGGCGCAACGCCAGCGGGATATGGTAAGTCTCGCCGATCCCGCCCATTTGGCTCAGGAACCACAGCCGCTGCTGGGCAAACGACAACGGCAATGCGTCGTGACGTGGGGTCGGCACGATGGCCGTCGGCTGCGCCGCCCCCTCCCGTTCCAGCCACTGCGCCAGCGCCTGCAACACCGGCGCAGCGAACAGCGCCGACAGCGGCAGCCGCCAGCCGGCCTGCTGTACCCGATTGGCCAACTGTACCGCCAGCAGCGAATGTCCGCCCAGAGCGAAGAAATCATCATGACGACCTACGCGTTCAACATTCAGCAACTGACGCCAGATGGACGCCAGCAGGCGTTCTCGTTCATTGGCCGGCGCTTCATAAACAGCGCGCGCGGCGGCCCCCAGCTCAGGCGCCGGCAGCGCGCGTTTGTCCAGTTTGCCGTTGGTGGTCAGCGGCAACGCGTCCAGCCACACAAAGGCCGTCGGCACCATATAGTCCGGCAGACGGCCGGCCAGATGCTGGCGCAGCCGCAGCGCCAGCGTTTCCCGATCTCCCCCTTCGCCCGGCACCGCCCAGGCCACCAAACGTTTGTCGCCGCCGTTGTCCTGCCAGGCGTCAACCGCCACGCTGCGGACCTCAGGATGGTCCAGCAGCGCCGCCTCCACCTCACCGCACTCAATGCGGAAACCGCGAATTTTCACCTGCTGGTCGTTGCGCCCCAGGTACTCCAGCTCACCGTTCGGCAGATAGCGCGCCAGATCGCCGGCGCGATACATCCGTTCTCCCGCCACGAAAGGATCGTCGAGGAAACGTTGCGCATTCAGCTCCGGCCGATTCAGGTAGCCGCGCGCCACGCCCAGCCCGCCGACATACAGCTCACCCACTGCGCCCTGCGCCACCGGCTGACCGTGTTCGTCAAGCAGATACAGGCGCAGATCCGGGATGCGCCGGCCGATCGGGCTGCCGCTGCCGGTGATGTCCGCCGGAGACATTTCCCGGTAGGTGACGTGCACCGTCGTTTCCGTTATGCCGTACATATTGATTAACCGCGGCGCGTCCGGCCGATTACGGGCATACCACGGCGCCAGATCGGCCGGATTCAGCATTTCGCCGCCGAAGACGATGTAGCGCAGCCGATGCGGCGTGTCGTCCTGAGCCTGAATGAACGCTTTAAAGGCGCTTGGCGTCTGATTCAGCACCGTCACGCCCTGGTGACAAACCAGCTGATAGAACGCGGGGGCGGAGCGCGCCGTTTCCTGCGGCACGATCACCAACCGGCCGCCGTGGCGCCACGCGCCCCAGATTTCCCATACCGAGAAATCGAAGGCGAACGAGTGGAACAGACACCAGACATCCCCGGCGTCAAAGCCGAACCCGGCGTCGGTCGCGGTAAACAGGCGCTCAACCTGACGGTGTTCCACCATCACGCCTTTCGGCTTACCGGTCGATCCGGAGGTATAGATCACATAGGCCAGATTGGCCGCCGTCAGCCCCGCAACCTGCGGATTGGCGGCCTCGGTGCCCCAGTCTTCCTCCAGCGCCATCGTCGGCACATCGGCCCCGCTCAGCGCCGAACGCCCTGCGGCGTCGGCCAGCAGCAACACCGGCCGGGCATCGTGTAAAATGTACTCCAGGCGTTCGCCGGTATAAGCCGGATCGAGCGGCACATAAGCGCCGCCCGCTTTCAGGATCGCCAGCAACCCGACCAGCATCGGCGTGCTGCGCTCCGCACACAGCGCCACCAGACGATCGGGCCCGACGCCGCGCGCGATCAACACCTGCGCCAACGCGTTGGCTCGTTCATTGAGCGCCCGATAGCTGAGGCGTTCTTCTCCGCACACCGCGGCGATCGCCTCTGGCGTGCGCAGCGCCAGCCGCTCCAGGTGATGGTGCGGGCAGAGATCCGCCTGCGGTTCGTCCGGCGTCCGGTTCCAGCCATGCAACAACCGCTGCCGTTCGTTCTGCGGCAACAGCGCAAGCTGCGAAACCGGCTGCGGCGCCGCCAACGCGATGCTCTGCAACACCTGGCGCAGATAGATCCCGTAGCGCTCGGCGGTTTCACGATCGAACAGCGCCGTGGCGTAATACAGCGAACCGGCGATCTCTTCGCCGATCTCGGTCAGATCCAGCGTCATGTCATATTTCGCCGCGGCATAGCCGGCATCGATCGCTTCCGCCTGCAGCCCCGGCAGGCCGATGTCGTGCACCGAACCGTCCTGCCAGCTCAGCATCACCTGGAACAACGGAGTATGGCCACGATGACGCGGCGGGTTCACCTGTTCAACCACCTGCTCGAAAGGCAGATCGCCATGATCGCGCGCCGCCAGCAGCGTATCGCGCACGCGCAGCGCCAACGTCGACAAATCCGGATCGTCGGACAGATCGATGCGCAGCGCCAAGGTGCTGACGAAGAAGCCAATCATCGGTTCCGTTTCCAGCCGGCGACGGTTGGCCTCCGGCGTGCCGATCACCAGATCGCGCTGCCCCGACAAACGGGACAGCACGACGCTCCACGCCGTCAACAGCGTGATGAACAGCGTGCATCCCTGACGCAGGCTGAATTGCCTCAGCGCTGCAGTCAGTTCGGCATCGAGCGAGACGGCCACCCGATCCCCGGCGAATGACTGCACCGCCGGGCGCGGACGGTCGGTCGGCAGCGTCAACAGCGCTGGCGCATCGCCCAACGTCTGGCGCCAATAATCGGCCTGCTTCGACAAGCGCGCCGGCTGCAGCCATTGCCGCTGCCAGTGGGCGTAATCCGCGTATTGCAACGCCAGCGGCGGCAGCGGCGATGGTTCGCCGCGACACAACGCGCCATACAACGCACCCAGCTCCCGCAGCAATATGCCGTTCGACCAACCATCGGAAATGATGTGGTGGCAGGTCAACGCGAACAGCTGTTCCTCGTCGCTCAGCCGGATAAGGCTGGCGCGCAACAGCGGGCCCCCGGCCAGATCAAAGGGCGCCGCAGCCTCTTCCCGTATCAGCATGGCGGCGCGCGCCTGCGCATCCGCGACGCCGCGCAGATCGTGGATTGTCAGCGGCAAACCGGCGATCGGCAAAATGAGCGCCTGCGGCTGGCCGTCGCGGCTGATAAAGACGGTGCGCAACGCGTCGTGGCGCGCATAAAGCGCGTCGAGGCTGCTCTGCCAGGCGGCCAGATTCAGCGGCCCACGCAACCGCAGCGCCAGCGGCATGTGGTAAATTTCGCTCATGCCGTCCAGTTGGGTCAGGAACCACAGGCGCTGCTGAGCGAACGACAGCGGTAAGGCCGCATCGCGCGGCGCAGGCAGAATCGGCGGCAGGCTTTCCGCCTGCGTGATCTGGCGCGCCAGCGCCTGCAGGACCGGGTTGGCGAACAGCGCCTGCAGCGACAGCGGCAACCCGCTTTGCTGCAGGCGGTTGGCCAAACGCACCGCCAACAACGAATGGCCGCCCAGGGCGAAGAAGCTGTCGTTGCGGCCAACCTGATCCACGCCCAGCAGTTCTTCCCACAGCGCAGCCAGACGCTGCTCGACGTCCCCCAGCGGCGCCTCGTAGGCTTCACGACGATAGGCCTCGCCCGACGGGTCGGGCAATGCGCGGCGATCGAGCTTGCCGTTTGGTGACAGCGGCAGCGCCTCCAGCAGCACGCAAGCGGCCGGCACCATGTAATCCGGCAGTTTGTCGGCCAAATGCCGGCGCAGCACCTCCGCCAGCGACGCCTCATCGGCACCTGGCTGCGGCACCACCCAGGCGATCAGGCGTTTCTCACCGCCGTCGCCGCCGCGCGCATCCACCACGGCTTCGCGCACCTGCGGATGCGCGGCCAGCGCCGCCTCTATCTCGCCGCATTCGATACGGAAACCGCGGATCTTCACCTGCTGATCGTTGCGGCCCAGATACTCGATATTGCCGTCCGGCAGGTAGCGGGCCACGTCGCCGGTGCGGTACATGCGGCCGCCGTGGCCGGCATCGAACGGATCGGCCAGGAAGCGCTCCGCCGTCAGTTCAGGCCGGTTGAAATAGCCGCGCGCTACCTGGATGCCGCCGATATACAGCTCGCCAACCGCCCCCAGCGGCACCGGCTGCCCTTGTTCATCAAGCAGATAGATCCGCGTATTGGCCACCGGCCGCCCAATGGGCACCGACACCAGCCCGGGTTGGCGGGTGCAGTGCCAGGCGGTCACGTCCACCGCCGCTTCGGTCGGACCATAGAGGTTATGCAACTCGACATGCGGCATCTGGCGGTAGAACTCCGCCACCAGCGAGGCGGGCAGCGCCTCGCCGCTGCACATGACGCGCACCACCTGCCCACAGCGGCGGCTCGCGCCTTCATACAGCAGGAAGCTTTGCAGCATCGACGGCACAAAGTGCAGCGTTGTCACGCCATACTGTTCAATGGCGCGGCTCAGGTACTCCGGATCCTTGTGGCCTTCCGGGCGCGCCATCACCAGGCGCGCGCCATACATCAACGGCCAGAAGAATTCCCACACCGAGACGTCGAAGCCGAACGGCGTTTTCTGCAGCACCGTATCCGCCGGCGTCAATCCATAAGCCTGCTGCATCCAGATCAGGCGGTTAACGATGCCGCGATGCTCATTCATCGCGCCTTTCGGTTTTCCGGTCGAGCCGGAGGTATAAATCACGTAAGCCAAATGATTGGGCTGCGCGCGCGGCGCCGGGTTATCGGCGTTCAGATCGTCCGGCAACGGTTCATCCAGCGCCAGCAGCGGCACCGCGTGTTCGCCCAGCGCCGCGCGGCCGGCGGCGTCCGCCAGCAGCAGCACCGGATCGGCGTCCTGCAGGATATATTGCAGACGTTCGCCCGGATAAGCCGGATCCAGAGGCACATAGGCGCCGCCGGCCTTGAGGATGCCGAACAATGCCGTCACCATCGCCAGGCTGCGCTCGGCGCACACCGCCACCCGGCAATCCGGCCCGACGCCGCGCTGCATCAGCGCGTGCGCCAGGCGATTGGCCTGCGCGTTCAGTTGGACGTAGCTCAGTTCGGCGTCGCCGCAAACCAGCGCCACGGCGTCCGGCGTGCGGCGCACCTGCGCTTCAAATAGCCCATGCAGGCAAACGTCCTGCGGATAAGGCTGTGCCGTTGCGTTCCAACCATTGATCAGCAAGGCGTACTCGTCGTCCGGCAGAATCGACAGTTCACGCACCGGCATTTCCGGCGTGTGTTCCAGCGCATTCACCAGAGCGGTCAACGCCTGTTGCATATAGCGGCACACCCGCGAGGCTTCAATGGGGTCGATGACCTGCGCCGTCAACGCCAGCGAATCCATGCCGTCGTCCACCGACAGCACGAACGGGTAGTTGGTGCGTTCGTCCGCGCCGATCAGGCTGACCCCTTCCGGCAGTGCCAAGGCTTCCCCGTCGTTGTGGCGGTAGTTCAGCAGCGCACTGAACAGCGGCGCACCGCTTTTCACGCCGCTGCAGCGCTGCGCCAACGCCAGCGAGGCGTGCTCATGCGCCAGCAAGCCGCTCAGGCGCGCATGCGCCTGCCGCACCGACGCCTCAACGCTGCGCCCGTCCATATCCAGCCGCAGCGGCAGCGTATTGATGAATAGCCCCAGCGCCCGGTCGGCGCCTTCGCCCGATTCCATGCGGCCCAGCAGCACCGTGCCGAACACCACGGCATCACGCCCGCTGGTGCGCGCCAACACCTGCGCCCAGGCCAGATGGCACAGGCTGGCCAGGCTGACGCCCAGCCGCTTCGCCTGTCGACGCAGGTCGGCATTCAGCGCAGGCGCCAGCGCCAGACGGCCGGTATTGGCGCACTGTCCGTCGCCGTGTACGTTGCCGAGCCCGAACGGCAGTACCGGTTCGTCGATGTCCGCCAGCATGCCGCGGAAGAAACGCTCATGTTCCTGTTCGCTGAGCCCCAAACGCGCTTGCGCCACCGCATTGCGGAACGGCTGCGCGCAGCCCAGCGTATCGCCTCGCCCGGCCAGAATGGCGTTGACTTCTTCTCCCATCATCGCCAGCGTCGAGTGGTCGCCAATCAGGTGGTGCCACTGCTGCAAGACGTACCAGCTGCCGTCGCTCTCTTCGGCGATAACGTAATACAGCAGCGGTGCCCGCGTCAGATCCTGCCGGATCCGTCGGGGATCGAAGCGCGCTTCCAGCTGACGGCCGACCGGCCCCTCGGCCGGATCCAGCGCCAGCTCGATCACCGCTAAACGCGCCCGACGCCAGACAACCTGTACCGGTTCGGACAGCCCCGCACCGACAAAGGCCGTGCGCAAAATGTCATGACGCTCCACCACCTGCTGCATCGCCGCCAGCCAGCGATCGAAACGCGCCCGGCTGTCGAAACGCAGCAGTGCCGACAGCAGGTAGGGGTCGCCCTCTTCCGCCAGCATGTGGTGGAACAAGATCCCTTCCTGCAACGGGGAAAGGGCGTAGATATCCTGTACGTTGTCGATGCCCCCCTCCACACCGTCGACGATCTGATCGATCTCCGCCTGAGTCAGATCGGCCAGCGGCAGCATCTGCGGCGTGATTGCACGGCAGCCCGGCGCAATCACGTTTTCCGGCACCTGAATCCGCTGCTGCGACACCAGCGTTTGCGCCAGAGCCGACAGCGTTGGCGTGGAGAACAGCGCCTGAACGCTCGCCGACAGCCCGGCCTGGCGCAGCTGCGCCATCAGCTTCACCGCCAGCAGCGAATGGCCGCCCAACTCGAAGAAGTTGTCGTGACGCCCCACGCGTTCAACGCTCAGCAACCCCTGCCAAATCTGAGCCAGCAGCGTTTCGGTTTCCCCCTGTGGCTCGACATAGGCTTCGCGCATAGAGGCATCCGGCGCCGGTACCGGCAACGCGCGCCGATCCAGTTTGCCGTTCGGCGACAGCGGCAGCGCCTCCAGCCACACAAAGGCCGTCGGCACCATATAATCTGGCAACGTTGTAGCGAGTGCCCGGCGCAACGTCTGCGCCAGCGCCTCACGCTCCGCCTCCGGCTGCGGCACGACCCAGGCCACCAGACGTTTGTCGCCTTCGCCATCCGTGAGCGCATCCACCACCGCGTCGCGCACGGCGGCATGCATAGCCAGCTGCGACTCGATTTCACCGCATTCAATGCGGAAGCCGCGAATTTTTACCTGCAGATCGTTGCGGCCCAGATACTCCAGGCTGCCATCCGGCATATAGCGCGCCAGATCGCCGGTGCGGTACATGCGGCCGCCCGGCGCGAAAGGATCGGCCAGGAAACGCTCCGCCGTCAGCGCCGGCTGGTTCAGGTAACCGCGCGCCACCTGCGCGCCGCCGATATACAGTTCACCCACGGCGCCCAGCGGCACCGGCTGGCCATCGTCATCCAGCAAGTACGCCCGGCCGTTGGCGATAGGCCGGCCGATAGACGGCATCGCCGTACCGACCGCCGGCTCGCCCGAAGTCGCTACCACGGTCGTCTCCGTCGGCCCATAGTTATTCACAATGGTTACGCCAGGCGGCGCCGGCAGCGGCCAGCGGCGAATGCTGTCGCCGCCGATCAGCAGCATCCGCAAATCGGCAGGCATCTCGCCCATCAGTGCGATCTCAGCCAGCGGCGTCACCATAAACCCGACCTGCACACCGCTGCCGCGCCACCATTGCAGCAGCGCTTCGCCATTGCCCGCCGCCTCTGCCGGTGGCAGCAGCAGCGTCGCCCCCTGCGTCAACGTCGGCCAGATTTCCCAAACGCTGGCGTCAAAACCCAACCCCGCCATGCTGGTCGTTCGCTCACCAGCCTGCAAACCGGTCGCTTCGCAGTGCCACATGATCAGGTTGATCAGGTGCGCCTGCTCCACCATTACCCCTTTCGGTTTGCCGGTCGAGCCCGAGGTGTAAACCACATACGCCAGGCTGCCTGGCTGCGCGCGCGGCGGCAGGTCGTGATCCTGCTCTGGCAGCGCGTCTTCCAGCGCCAACAACGGCGCTGCTACCGCCCCCAGCGCGGCGCGGCCGGTACTATCCGCCAACAGCAGCGCCGGCGCGCAGTCCTGCACGATATAGTGCAGACGCTCAGCGGGATAAGCCGGATCCAGCGGCACATAGGCGCCGCCGGCTTTCAGGATCGCCAGCAGTGCGACGATCATCTCTGGGCTGCGCGCGGCGCAGACCGCTACGCGGCTTTCCGGCCCTACGCCGCGTGCCGTCAGGTAATGCGCCAGCCGGTTGGCGCGCGCGTTCAATTCCGCATAGCTCAGCGACATCGCCCCCTGAGACAGCGCCGGCACCGTCGGCGTACGCCGCGCCTGCGCTTCAAACAGGGCCGACACGCTCGACGCCTGCGGGAAAGCCCGGTGCGTGCGGTTGCGCACGTTGAGCAATAGCTCTCGCTCCGCCTGGCTCAGTAAACGATCGCCTCGCACCGGCGCATTCGGCGCCGCAGCGGCCTGCCGGAGCAGCAATAGCAGATGCTGCGCGGCACGCAGCATCTGCTCGTCCCCCACCGCGGCGCTGTCGTACACCCAACGGAAAGCGGCGTTGCTTTCACAGATTTGCAGCACTGCCCGAGCGCCGGAGCGTTTCACCGCCGCTGCGCCCTCCTGACTGTCGTCGAATCCCGGCGAGGTGTCGCGGCGCAATAGCGTCACGACGGTTGACCAGGCGCGCGAACGCGTGTCCAGGCCGAGCAATGCCGGATGGTAGGCGCGACGCGCGCGCGCCTGCTGCCATTCGCGTCGCATCTGCACCTGCGCCTCGGCGAAACCCAGCGTCGGATTCAGCGAGATCTGCAGCGGCAGTGTCCAAACCTGGCCCGGTTCGCCGATGACGTCGTCCGTCGCGTTCAGCCAGCCAAGTTGGAAATCACTTTCGCCGCCCATCAATCCCAGATACAGCGCCAGCCCGGTCAACACCGCTTCAACCTCGATCTTGCCCGCGTGTTGCCAGGCCGTAGCCTGCCATGCCGGCCGGGCTTCGCGCTGCCAGGCCACCGGGAACGCCGCCGGGGCAAACTGCGCCAATCGCGGTTGCCAGAAGGCCGCATGATGCCCACCGGCCGCCTGTCGCTCCTCCAATCGTTTCGCCTGCGAAGGATCAAGCAACGGTAACGGCTCGCCCACCGTCAAACCGTGCAGCTGCGCCAGCGCTTCCCCCGCCGTCAGCTCGCCTTCGGCGGTGAACCAGCCCCCGATCCGCACCGCCCCTTCCGCCGTGGCGATATTCCAACCCGCATCGTCGACGCAGAGCAGCGTACCGGGTGGCGCATTGTCGGCGTCAGGCAGCATTTCCAGGCGCCCAACGCCCAGCGCCCGGTCGGCCAACAGGATTTTCAGCGGGCAATTCCCCGCAGGATGGCCGAGTGACGTCGCGAGGCGCACCAGCTCAGCAGCAGGGCGATCCCAGCGGATGAAGCCGGCGGCCGGCGGCAGTCGACGGAGATCATAGAAACTGCCGCTGACGTCCGCTTCAGGCTGCGCAGAGATCTGTTGCATCACCTGGGCAATGCTGCCTTCAGGTTGTTCAGAGAGGAGCCGCAGAATAAATTGGAAACGCCGTTGTAAACTCTCAAGCTGGCTTAATGAATGGGCATGCGGCGCATCGGCAAACATGACGTCCAACTCTTGCGCCTGCTGATCTTCGTAAAATAGAATTTGCATATCGCTGACGGCGATGTTGCCACCGTAGTACCAACGTGTCTTACATCCCCAAAACGGATCGCCATGATCGAAGGAAACGATATTGATGGCGGGACCAAACCAGGATGAACTCATGGTGCTGCGATCGCGACGAATATCCTCACCGCGATATAATTGCCGACGAACCACTTTGGCTATTTCCGCAGCGACCTGTTGTGCAAAATCAGCCAGACGACTTTCAGGGTTAATAGCTAAAATCAGTGGCACCACATTCGCAGTCATACCAATACTGTTTCGCTCTCGCGTACCGGTCACCGGCAGGCTGAAATTCAATAAGGTCTGACCAGTAATACTATGGAAACATAATGCGACGGCCGCCGCCAATATATGAGCGCGATGTACGCCGGCTTTTTCCGCCCCCCGATCAATCGCCGCTATCTCATTTATTTTTAATGTGTGATTGCTGATTTGCATGGACGAATAAGGGACGAGTTTCTCCTGACGCGTCAGGCTATGAGGCGCGGCGAGCGTATAGCCTTGCCAGAACTGTTTATCGGTGGCGAAGCGGGAAGAATCGCGGTACTGCAGGTCGTGTTCATAGAGCCGGGTAAAACTGCAATTACTGAATTCAGGAATGTTTTTTTTCTCAGCCAATGCGTTGTAATACAGCGCGATACGACGCATAAACTCTTCGGCGCTGCGGCCATCCACCAGCATGTGGTGAAAACGTCGGTAGAGGATATAGTTGCCCGGCGCCAACGTCAGTAAGGCAAAACCGAACAGGTCCTGATCCAGCGCGGAGATCACGCGATCGGCATCTTGCCGCATCCAGCGCTGCGCCGCCAGCTCAGGGTATTCCTGGCTGCTGAAGTCATGCACGGAAAGCGGGTCATGACTGCGCGCCGCACGGTATTGATAAAGCTCGCCGTCTTGTTCGGTGAAATGGGCCTGCATCGCCGGCGTTTCTTCAATGATCGCGTCTATCGCCTGGCGCAGCAGGGCTATCTGCAACGGCCCTTGTATCGTGCCGTATCCCCACATATTGAATGGCAAGCCTTCAGACATGCTGGCGCTCAGCCAAAGCTCGCGCTGAGCGGTGGTAATTTCATGCAGTTCGACTTTTTCCAACGAAATATGAGCACCCGTACGGAATTCCCCACTCTTCACATCAGTTTGTTTGTTCATAATATTCTCTAGCACGTTTTCATTACGTTAATGAAAGGGACCGTCCGGATTTAGGCAAAGCCTGGCCGTCCGACAGTTCAAGTCAGAATAAAAAACCGTAGAAAAGCTGGGTCTCCCCCAACTAAGAAAGAATGAAATGGTTAATCCAGAGGTTCCCCCCTGTGCCTCAATTTGTAGAGCTGTGAAGTATAGGAGAGGATATTTTTTTTGGCGAAATGTGCGAAAGGGAATAAATGACCATTTTATTTCCCCGATATTACTCAGGGATGACGAGCGAATTCCTCTTGTATTAATCCGATATAATTAGAGAGAAATTCATATTCTTTTGTATTATTCACCACAGTTAATGTGCAACAATACTTACGATAAGAGCCTCTCCATATCAATAAGTTATACTTTATTGTTTCAATAAAAATATTTTACCTATTAATTAATTCATTGCCATTTAAAATGGGCGGCGATTTTGCCTGCGGCGCATCTATCGTTTTTTGTTATAACGATGGGAAAAATTATGCTGAAAAATTTCTTCGTTTTTTCTGGCGTCCATCAACGGCACCGTTCCCAACGACAGATAACGTAAAAGGGGCGGCAGAGCCCGCCCCGAGAGGTCTTACCACATCAGCCGGCCGATCAATGGCGCGGCCACGACCGTAATGATGCCGGCCAGCATCATCACCAAACTCGACACTACGCCCTCCTGCGGCCCCAGCTCATAAGCGCGAGCGGTGCCGGCACCGTGCGACGAGGCGCCAAATCCGGCGCCCTTCGCCAGACGGCTGCGCACCGCCAGCCGCAAAAACAAAATATCCCCCACCGCCATGCCGAACACCCCGGTGATCACCACGAACAGCGCCACCAGATCCGGCTGCCCGCCCATCTGTTTGGCGGCCTCCAGCGCGAACGGCGTGGTGATCGACCGCACCGCCAGGCTGCGCTGCACCTCTTCCGGCAACGTCAGCAGGCGCGCCAGCCACACCGAGCTGTACACCGCCACCAGCACCGCGGTCGTTACGCCGGCGGTCAGCGATAGCCAGTGGCGGCGGATGATATGCAGGTTCTCATACACCGGCACCGCGAAAGCGATGGTTGCCGGCCCCAGTAGCCACAGCAGCCAGTGAGTTTCACCAATATAGTCCTGATAGGAGATGTGGGTGACCACCAGCAGCAGCACCAGGATCATTGGCGTCAGCACCAGCGGCATCAGCAACAGCGTGCGCCGGCGGCGATACAGCTTCTTGTTGGCGAAGTACAGCGCCAGCGTCGCCAGAAAACAGGCCAAGCTAAGGATAAAATCATTCATGACGCTGCTTCCGACGCTGCAGCCAAATCTCCAGCCGATACACCCTGTCCACCACCAGCCCGGTGGCGCCCAACGTCAGCATGGTGCTGACCGCGATCACCAAAAAGATCTTCCAGCCCTCGACCATCAACAGCTGGGCATAGTTGACCACCGCCACCACCGCCGGCACGAAAAACAGCAGCATTTCCGCCAGCAGCCAGCGGGAGCCGGCCTTAACCCAGCTCAGCGGCAGAATGCGCAGCAGGATTAGCGCCAGCAGCATCAACATGCCGACGATATTGGCGGGGAGCGGCAGGTGGAATTGTTGCACCAGACGATCGGCGATCAGGAACAGCGCCGCATACAACGCCACCTGAATCGGCACCTGCAAGCGGGTCAGCAGGGAGGGGGCAACGCGGCGTAACGCCAGAGACATGAAAGATGACCTCAAACAATAAATTAACGGCCTACAGTATACGCAGCCGGGAAACCACGCCTGAAATGAATTAAAATTATCGACATCATGCCGTCCGGGAATAGTTTCCCGCCGGTAGCGTCCCCAAGGAGAACCCTAACGTGGATGTCCGCACCCTGCGCTACTTCGTTGAAGTGGTGCGCCAGCAAAGCTTCACCCGCGCCGCGGAAAAACTGTTCGTCACCCAGCCCACCATCAGCAAGATGCTGCGGCATCTGGAGGAGGAGCTGGAGTGCACGCTGCTGATCCGCGAAGGCCGCAAGCTGCGCCTGACCGACAGCGGCCAGGCGGTGTATCAGCGCGGCCTGACGATCCTCGACGAATTCCGGCAACTGGAGGCGGAGCTGGAAGACATCAGCTCGGTGAAAAAGGGCGTGCTGCGGCTGGGCATTCCGCCAATGGTGGGCAGGCAGATCGCCGATCTGATCCGCCGCTTTCGCCAAACCTACCCCGGTATCGAATTGAAGATTTCCGAGCTGGGCGGGCTGTCGGTCGAACAGGCGGTGATGTCCGGCGAACTGGATCTGGCGATGACGGTGTTACCCTTCGATTCGGAACAGCCGCTGACCTTTCTGCCGCTGCTGGGCCATCCGATGTGCGTAGTGGCGCCGCGCACGCCGCAGTGGCTCAACCGCACCCGCATCAATATCGCCGAATTGGCCGACAGCCCGATCCTGATTTATAACGAAGACTTTGCGCTTTACAAGATGCTGATGAAGGCGTTTCGCCAGGCCGGTTTTGAACCGCAAATCGCGGTGCGCAGCGGCCAATGGGACTTCCTCGCCTCGATGGTGCAGGCCGGCGTGGGCATCGCCATGCTGCCGGAGCCGGTTTGCCGCTGGCTGGACAAGGAAAACCTGGTCTGGCTGCCGCTGGAGCCGCGCATGGAGTGGAAAATCGGCCTGATCTGGCGTCAGGGCAGCTACCTGTCGCACAGCGCGCAGGCCTGGATCGCCTGCTGCCGCGACTATTGGCCGCCGCTCAAGTAGCCAAAAAACAAGGGCCGCACAGGCGGCCCTTCAGAACAGAAATAAAGAGGAAAAACGTTAATTCCTCCTCTGAGGTTTAGCCTTCGCGCTCGATCAGCAGCGCTTCGAGCAGGTCGAGATCGTGCAGCAGTTTTTGCAGCGTCTCGTTGCTGATTTTCTGCGTGGCGCGCAGATGGTACAGCTCGCCGCGCTCGGCGCGCAGCGCCGTCAGGCGGAAACGCCGCTCGAGGTTTTCCATCGCCAACGCATTCTCGATATCGTCTTTCGACGCGATGCGCCGCCGCAGCATGCCCGTCACCCGCGAGCTGACCTCTTTCAACACCTGCGGGTCGAGGTTTTCTTCGGTATCGGCAACCAGGCGCTCTTCCATTTTATTCACGCTTTCGATCGCCACCTCGGCCGCCATGGCGATCGCCATGCGCTCTTCCTGCTTGCTGGCGCTCTTGTCGGCCACCTGCACGCCGCGCAGCAGCAGCGGCAATGCCAGCACGCCGACAATCAGCGACAGCAGGATCACCCCGGCGGCGATAAACACCAGCTGATAGCGCGCCGGGAAGGCGGTGCCGTCACTTAGCAACAGCGGTATCGACAGCACGCCGGCCAGGGTAATCGCCCCGCGCACCCCGGCGAACGACGCCACCCACAGCTCACGCGTGCTGTAGTCGCCAAACTGCAGCGGGCGCTTTTTCATAAAGCGGTTGCTGGCCTTCTTCATCACCCACAGCCAGGTGAAACGCAGCACCAGCAGCGCGGCGTAGATAGTGGCCACGTCGGCGAACAGGTACCAGGTCTGGATGGTCGGATCCAGCTCCGCCTGCAGGATAGAGGTTTCAAGAATGCCCGGCAGCTGCAGGCCCAACATGATGAACACCATGCCGTTGAACACGAACTCCAGCATCGCCCATACGCTGTTGGCGCGCAGGCGCATCGCCAGCGGCGCGTTGCGGATCACGCCGGATTGGCTGATGGTCATCCCCGCCGCTACCGCCGCCAGGATGCCGGAGACGCCGATGTGTTCGGCGATCAGGTAAGAAGCGAACGGCAGCAGCAGCAGGAATACGATTTGGGTCGCCGGATCGTCGCCGCTCCAGCGGCTCATCACCCGCAGCGATTTACTGTAGGTCCAGGTGACCGCCACGCCGGCCAGCAGGCCGCCGATCGCCACTTTGAGGAACTCGAGGGTCGCGCCGCCCACGGTGAACACCATGGTGCCCATCGCCACCGCGATGGCGAATTTGAGCGATACCAGGCCGGACGCGTCGTTCATCAGCGCCTCGCCCTCGAGCACGCCCATGATCGGCTTGGGAATCCGCCCTTTGCCGACGATGCCGGACAGCGCCACGGCATCGGTCGGCGACAGCACCGCCGCCAGCGCGAAGGCCGCCACCAGCGGAATGCCCGGCACCATGGCGTAGATCAGATAACCGACGCCGACCACGGTGATCAGCACCAGCACCAGCGCCAGGCCGAGAATTTCACGCCCGTGATGCAAGAACTCGCGCGTCGGCGTTTTCCAGCCGTCGGCGAACAGCAGCGGCGGGATGAACAGCACCAGGAACAGTTCGGGATCAAAGTCGACGTGCAGCCCGAAATGCGGCCAGGCCAACAGGGCCCCGATGGCGATTTGCATCAGCGGCAGCGGCACCTGGAACGGCAACATGCGCGTCACCACCCCGGACAGGGAGACCACCAGGATCAAAATGAGGATTGTAAAAAAGATTTCCATGCTTTCCTTAGACTCTACGATTCAGACGACATCGGCTCAGGGCCTGCGTTGGTCCCGATAGTAGATCACTTTTTTTACAGCCGTTAAAGCTTGTTGTGCCTTTCAAAACGCGGTGCAGAGCAGAAGAAGACTTATCTTAAGAAGGGAATTGCCGTCACAGGCTCCCCCGCCCGGCGGGCGAGGGAGACCCAAGGGGCTTAAATCGCCCAGCCCCCGGCGTAGAACGCCACCAGCGCCACGGCGATCAGCACGGTGCCGATGTTCAACTTGCGCCATTCGCCGGAGAAGATGCGGCCGATGACCAGCGAGCTGAAGCCCAGCATGATGCCGGTCACGATGTTGCAGGTCAGCACGATGAACACCGCGCACAGCAGGCCGGCCATCGCGTCAACGAAGTCGTTGAAGTCCAGCTTGGTGACGTTGCTCAGCATCAGCAGGCCGACGTACATCAGCGCCGGCGCGGTGGCGTAGACCGGCACCAGATAGGCCAGCGGCGACAGGAACAGGATCAGCAGGAACAGGATGCCGACCACGGTGGCGGTCAGGCCGGTTTTGCCGCCCGCGGCGGTGCCGGCAGCGGACTCGATGTAGACCGCGGCGGGCGCGGCGCCCACCAGGCCGGAGAAGATGCTGCTCAGGGAATCCGAGGTCAGCGCCTTGCCGCCGTTGATGATCTGCCCGTCTTTATCCAGCAGGTTGGCCTGCCCGGCCACCGCGCGGATGGTGCCGGTGGCGTCGAACACCGCAGTCATCACCAGCGCCAGCACGCTCGGCAACACCACCGGCTGCAACGCGCCCATGATATCCAGGCTGAAGATCAACGATTTGCCGTCAGCGTCCGCCAGGCTCGGCATGGCGAACAGCCCCTGGTATTTCACCGCCGGGTCAACGATCAGGCCGATGATGGAAATGGCGATGATCACCAGCAGAATGCCGCCGGGCACGCGCAGTTTCTCCAGGCCGAAGATCACCGCCAGGCCGACCAGCGTCATCACCACCGGAAAAGAGGTGAAGGCGCCGAGCGCCACCGGCAGGCCATCCAGCGGGTTTTTCACCACCAGGCCAACGCCGTTGGCGGCGATCAGCAGCAGGAACAGACCGATGCCGATGCCAGTGCCGTGCGCCACGCCCATCGGCAGATTACGCAGGATCCAGGCGCGGATGCCGGTGACCGAGATGACGGTAAACAGCACGCCCATCACGAACACCGCGCCCAGCGCCACCGGAATGCTGATGTGCTGACCCAGCACCAGGCTGAAGGCGGTGAAAGCGGTCAATGAGATCGCACAGCCGATGGCCATCGGCAGGTTAGCCCACAGCCCCATCAGCAGCGAGCCCAGCCCGGCCACCAGGCAGGTAGAGACAAACACCGCCGCCGGCGGGAAGCCCGCTTTGCCCAGCATGCTCGGCACCACGATCACCGAGTACACCATCGCCAGGAAGGTGGTCAGCCCCGCCACCACTTCCTGTCGCACGCTGCTGCCGCGCGCGGAAATTTTAAAATAGCCATCAAGCCCGCCGGTTGGTTTTGCGGCGTGGTTCGCTTGAGAGTTCGACATAGGTTACTTCCCCTGTGTTTCATTAATCGGCCCGTCACAGCAGGCCTGTCATCTCGCCCGCGCCCGATCGCCACGTAATCGTTTACGTCACGTTCCGCTTCCTTGCCCTTCCGTCGCATCGCCAACGGCAATGCGCACCAAGGCAAACGTTTAACTCGCAGCGCGCGGTACGGGTAATTTATGGTGGTTTATTCAAGGCAAACGATTATCCTGCCTTCCATGGCGTCTAATCAACTAAAGATCGCGGCAATTTATGCAGAAAGTGGCGGGAATGGCGTCTGCACGATAAAACCGGGGCGACGGACGCCCCGGCGAGATTATTGCGCCTGTACCGCAGCGGGATCCATATACATCAATTCCCAGATATGGCCGTCCAGGTCCTGAAAGCCATGGCCATACATCATGCCGTAGTCGCGTGGCTGATGATAAGTGTTGCCGCCGCCGGCGATCGCCTTGCGCACCAGTTCGTCCACCGCCGCCCGGCTGGGTTGCGACAGGCACACCAGCACCTCGGTGGCCTGTTTGGCGTCGCCGATCGGGTTCGGGGTAAACATCCTGAATTTGTCATGGGTCAGCAGCATCACGTAAATCGTGTCGCTGACCACCATGCACGCGGCGGTATCGTCGGTAAATTGCGGGTTGAAAGCGAACCCCAGGTGGGTGAAAAACGCCATCGACGCGGGCAGATCGCGTACGGGTAGGTTAACGAAGATTTGCGTAGCCATGGGCTACCTCCGATGAAGAATGACCCCATCGAGTATAGCCCATCCGCTTAACTCAGCAGGTTGTAAGGGCCGCCCTGCTCCAATGCCCGCTGGTAGGCGGGCCGGGCATGAATGCGCTGCAGGAAGCCGCGCAGTTTCGGGCAATTGTCCAACGCGCCGCGCGCCGCCATCGCCTCCAGCGGAAAGCTCATCTGAATATCCGCCGCGCTGAAATCGTTGCCGACAAACCAGCTGCCCTTGTTCAGGTGCTGTTCGAGGTATTCGCAGTGCGGCGCGATCTGTTTGTCGAGGTATTCGCGCTGCACGCCCTTGCCGATCGCGCCGGCCACCGGCCGCAGCAGCCAGGGGATCGGCGGCTGGCCAAGGCGGCTGAACACCAGCTTCATCACCAACAGCGGCATCAGCGATCCTTCGGCGTAGTGCAGCCAATAGCGATACTGCTGGCGCGCGTGGAAGTCGGTCGGCATGAACATGCCCTGCGCGTCATAGGCTTCCTGCAAGTATTCGATGATGGCGCCGGATTCCGCCAGCGTCAGATCGCCGTCGACGATCACCGGCGATTTGCCCAGCGGATGGATCTTTTTCAGCGCCGCCGGCGCCAGCAGGGTCTGCGGATCGCGCTCGTAGCGTTGCACCTGATAGGGCACACCCAGCTCTTCCAAAAACCACAGAATGCGCTGCGATCGCGAGTGGTTGAGATGATGAACAATGATCATGACGAAGCCTCTGTCCGCTGCCACACCAGTTCGCCAACCTGCACGCCGTTGCCGAGCTGCAAGGGCACCGTGCGCAACGTCAGCCGATCGCCGCTGAAAGCGTAAAAACGCACCTGACGGCTGCCTACCCAATTGGGGAACGAACAGCCTTCGACCTGATGCACCACCCGCTGTTCGCTTTCCTCCACCTGATAGTGGCCGAAGTAGCAAATCATATTGATGAAGGCGGCGCGGATCTCCCGCTCAGACCCCTGCGCCAAATCGTCGGCGGCGAAACGCGGCCGCACGGCGCTATACAGCTGCGCCGCCATCGTGCCGTTGGCCTCATAGTGGATGCGCCCCAACACCTGCTCGCCCAGCGGGTAATTCAGCTCGCCGTTCTGGTTTTTGAACACCGACGACACCAGCGCCCAGCTGCCGATAAACGCGTTTACCGTCATTACGCTTCTCCGGTTAAAGATCCTCTGTAAAGGGTAGTGGCGATTTTTACCGCGCGCCAGCGGGTGAAAAACAATCAGTTTATTTGACAGAGATACTCAAAACTCTCCGATTTTTTATTCACACCCGGTGCACTATTATTTAACACATCGAGAGGCAACGGGCTCTCACCTAACAAATACTCTGAGGAACACATCATGAAAAACGTCAAAATTTTTGCTACCGCTGCGCTGCTGGCTACCGCTTCTTTCGCTACCTTCGCCGCTGACCTGCCTTCCAGCCAACCCGCTGCAGACGCCCAAAAAATCGGCGTAGTCTCCGTTAGCGGCGCCACCAACCTGAGCGCGCTGGAAAGCGAACTGGCCAGCAAAGCCGCCGCGTCGGGCGCCAGTTCCTACCGCATCGTCGCCGCCGGTGGCCAGAACAAACTGTACGGCACCGCAGAAATCTTCAACTGATCGTCGAACAGCCAACCGACGGAAGAAAGAAGCCCCGCAAGGGGCTTTTCTCGTTGTGGGCAGGCAAAGCTCTTTGTGAACAGTGGCCGCCGGACATTTCACCGATACTGGGAATAACGCCTTACCCTCACCCACTTTGGAGAAATAACATGACCACAGCACATCCTCTGCAAGGCAAAGTCGCATTCGTCCAGGGCGGCTCACGCGGCATCGGCGCCGCCATCGTGAAACGGTTGGCGAGTGAAGGGGCCGCGGTCGCCTTTACCTACGCCGCCTCGGCCGATCGCGCCGAAGCGGTGGCAAGCGCCGTTACCGCCGCCGGCGGCAAAGCCCTCGCCATCAGGGCCGACAGCGCCGATGCGGCGGCGCTGCAGCAGGCGGTGCGTCAGGCCGTCAGCCACTTCGGCAACCTGGATATTTTGGTGAACAACGCCGGGGTGTTTACACTGGGCAGCACCGAAGCGCTGGCGCTGGACGATCTGGATCGCATGCTAGCGGTCAACGTGCGCAGCGTGTTCGTCGCCAGCCAGGAAGCGGCGCGCCACATGAATGACGGCGGGCGCATCATCCACATCGGCAGCACCAACGCCGAGCGCGTGCCGTTCGGCGGCGCGGCGGTGTATGCGATGAGCAAATCGGCACTGATCGGCCTGACCAAAGGCATGGCGCGCGATCTCGGCCCGCGCGGCATCACCGTCAATAACGTGCAGCCCGGCCCGGTGGACACCGAGATGAACCCGGACGCCGGCGAATTCGCCGATCAACTCAAGCAGCTGATGGCGATCGGCCGCTACGGCAAAGATGAAGAGATCGCCAGCTTCGTCGCCTACCTCGCCGGCCCGCAGGCGGGTTACATCACCGGCGCCAGCCTGAGCATAGACGGCGGTTTCTCGGCGTAACGTCCAAGCCCCGTAAGGGGCTTTTTATTTATTCGCCTGTCGCGGAGTGTAAGCCTGAAGATCGATACATACCCGTTCGCCACCCCCGCTATACCCCACCAATACCGCTTGAAAGACAACAATCGAATCAGTTTATGTACAAAAACGGAATAGTTTATTGACGATTCTGTTATTTATTCACCTCACCGTCCCCTTTATCCTTCGCTCCATCGTGTCGTACCGGACACCCTTATTTTTCGAATTGTCGAACACAGGATAAAGATATGAAAACCATGACCACCGTTATTTCACTCGCTCTGTTTTCCATGTTGTCGTTTAACGCCGCAGCAGAAAGCGTTACCGCAACCGGTAGAACGCTGGACTCCACCGAAGCTCTCATCGCTAAAAAAGCGCAAGAGGCCGGTGCAAGCGGCTACAAAATCACCAGCGCCTACATGGGCAATTTCGTCACCATGAGTGCAGAGCTGAAAAAATAATATCAATGACGCCGCTCGCACGGCGTTATTTATTTCCGCATAAGGAAGTCATCGTCGGGTGGTTATTCGCCACGCTTTATAAAGCATTACGCTAAAGCACCCGCGTACTAAAAATGAGCCTCTTTCTCCACCGGTTATTATTCGGCGGCCTGACGTCGCCTATGTCCGGACGGTTCATTTTCATTCACCCTGCACTACGTCGTTATAAGGATGAGTCACTGATGAAATCATTGTATCGCCTCTCCCTCTTGCTGCCTTTGCTTGCCACAGTGCCTGCACAGGCCGCAGAGTCCGCCGCTCAGCCGTCAGACTGGTACCCTTCTGTTTACGGTGCAAAAGACGAAATCGGCGCCGCCAACCTGCTCACGCCGGAAGGGGTACTACAGTCCGTGCAACTGGTAAAACAGGGCAAGACATTGTCATTGGCGGTTCCCGTCGATAAAGATTTCCCGGCGTTCCGCCACCGTAGCTTCCGTTTATATAATATTCAGCCTGGTCAGCAGGACGGCAAAACGCTTGGCCCAAATAAATTCACCTTTAATGATGAATTGGTGAATGCCTGGACCGGCGTCGGCACCCAGTTGAACGGTATAGGCCATATCGGCATCGACAACGTTTATTATAACGGCAATAAGGCGGCGGACTTCGTCACCGTAGATGGCGTGAAAAAATTGGGCGTGGAAAAAGTGCCGCCCATGGTCACCCGCGGCGTGGTGCTCGATATGACGGCTTATTATCATAAAGACATCGTTCCGGGCGGCACCGAATTTTCCGTTGCGGATATTCAAGCGGTGCTTAAGAAGCAGGGCATTAGCTTAAGAAAAGGCGACGTTGTTTTATTTAATACCGGTTGGCTGGAGCTGATTGGTAAGGACAATAAAAAATTCCTGGAGGTCGAACCGGGTATCGGCATGGAAGCGGCGAAGTGGCTGGCTGACCAAGGCATCGTGGCCTTTGGCGGTGATACCTGGGCCTCCGAAGTGTACCCTAACCCGAAAAATGACGAAGAGTTCCCGGTCAACCAATACCTGCTGGCCAAGCGCGGCGTCTATAACCTGGAACTGATCGACAGCCGCCCACTGGTGCGCACGAAAACCTGGGAATTCCTGTTCGTGCTGGGGCAACCGCTGTATGTCGGTTCAACGCAGGTCAACATCAACCCGGTAGCAATTTACTGATTGGCGACACCGCCGCAGAAAATCGGCAGCGAGCGCCCACAAAAAACCCCGCCTGAGCGGGGTTTTTTTAGCACTGTCGCCAGGCTTAGAACGGGATATCGTCGTCAAAATCCATTGGCGGTTCGTTGCTGCTGGCCGCCGGAGCGCTGCTCTGCGCCGGGCGAGACTGCTGCTGGCCGCCGCTGAACTGGTTGCCGCCCTGTGGCTGCTGAGGCTGGCCCCAACCGCCCTGGCCGCCGGCAGATTGACCGGCCGGTGCGCCGCCGCCCTGACGGCCGCCCAGCATCTGCATGGTACCGCCAACGTTAACCACCACTTCGGTGGTGTATTTTTCCACGCCGGACTGATCGGTCCATTTACGCGTCTGCAGGGAGCCTTCGATGTAGACCTGAGAGCCTTTACGCAGGTATTCGCCCGCCACTTCGGCCAGTTTGCCGAACAGCACGACGCGGTGCCACTCGGTCTTCTCTTTCTGTTCGCCGGTCGCCTTGTCACGCCAGCTTTCGGAGGTCGCCAGGGTAATGTTGGCCACTGCGCCGCCGTTCGGCATGTAACGGACTTCTGGATCCTGACCCAGATTCCCGACCAGAATTACTTTGTTTACGCCTCTGCTGGCCATGAGCACTTCTCCCGATGATTGATTTCTACACAGTATAAACGCGTCAGTTTACCACGCTGAGTACGAAACCACACCCGTGTTGATAAGTGCGAATTGCATTCCAGAATTGTCTTTTCGATCGACCTTGTTGCATTCTCATACTGGATATTCATTCAGGTTTTTTTGTGTCATAATTATGCGTTTCGACCAGGCTGTGCCGGTTTTTTGCGAGATCCATCACAAAATCCCCCGCAAAAATCGCGACAGGCGCGGTGTATCATCAAGACGGGAAGTGTAAATGGACAATATCGAAGTTCGTGGTGCTCGAACCCATAATCTGAAAAACATCAACCTGATCATCCCGCGTGACAAACTGATCGTCGTCACCGGCCTGTCCGGTTCCGGCAAGTCTTCGCTGGCTTTCGATACGCTGTACGCCGAAGGGCAGCGGCGCTATGTCGAATCACTCTCCGCCTATGCGCGCCAGTTCCTGTCGCTGATGGAAAAGCCGGACGTCGACCATATTGAAGGTCTGTCGCCGGCGATCTCCATCGAGCAGAAATCCACCTCGCACAACCCGCGATCCACGGTCGGCACCATCACCGAGATCCACGACTACCTGCGCCTGCTGTTCGCCCGCGTCGGCGAGCCGCGCTGCCCGGATCACCATGTGCCGCTGGCGGCGCAAACCGTCAGCCAGATGGTCGACAACGTGCTGAGCCAGCCGGAAGGCAAGCGCCTGATGCTGCTGGCGCCGGTGGTGAAAGATCGCAAGGGCGAACACACCAAAACGCTGGAAAACCTGGCCGCTCAGGGCTATATCCGCGCGCGCATCGACGGTGAAGTGTGCGATCTGTCCGATCCGCCGAAGCTGGAGCTGCAGAAAAAACACACCATCGAAGTGGTGGTCGACCGTTTCAAGGTGCGCGACGACATGGCGCAGCGCCTGGCCGAATCGTTCGAAACCGCGCTGGAGCTGTCCGGCGGCACCGCGGTGGTGGCGGACATGGACGACGAAAAAGCGGACGAGCTGCTGTTCTCCGCCAACTTCGCCTGCCCGATCTGCGGCTACAGCATGCGCGAACTGGAACCGCGCCTGTTTTCCTTCAACAACCCGGCCGGCGCCTGCCCGACCTGCGACGGCCTGGGCGTGCAACAGTTCTTCGATCCGGATCGCGTGGTGCAAAACCCCGAGCTATCGCTGGCCGGCGGCGCGATCCGCGGCTGGGATCGCCGCAACTTCTACTATTTCCAGATGCTGCGTTCACTGGCGGAGCACTATAAGTTCGACGTCGAAGCGCCGTTCAACACCCTGAGCGCCGACGTACAGAAGGCGGTGCTGAGCGGCTCCGGCAAAGAGTCGATCGAATTCAAATACATCAACGATCGCGGTGACACCACCGTGCGCCGCCATCCGTTCGAAGGCGTGCTGCACAACATGGAGCGCCGCTATAAAGAGACCGAATCCAGCGCGGTGCGCGAAGAGCTGGCGAAGTTCATCAGCAACCGCCCTTGCGCCTCGTGTCACGGCACCCGTCTGCGCGAAGAAGCGCGCAACGTGTTCGTCGAAGACACCACGCTGCCGGAAATCTCCGATCTGAGCATCGGCCATGCGATGACCTTCTTCCAGAACATGAAGCTCAGCGGCCAGCGCGCCAAGATCGCCGAGAAAGTGCTGAAAGAGATCGGCGATCGCCTGAAATTCCTGGTGAACGTCGGCCTGAACTACCTGTCGTTGTCCCGGTCGGCGGAAACGCTCTCCGGCGGTGAAGCGCAGCGTATTCGTTTGGCCAGCCAGATCGGCGCCGGCCTGGTGGGCGTGATGTACGTGCTGGATGAGCCGTCGATCGGCCTGCACCAGCGCGATAACGAGCGCCTGCTGGAAACGCTGATCCACCTGCGTAACCTCGGCAACACGGTGATCGTGGTGGAGCATGACGAAGACGCCATCCGCGCCGCCGACCACGTGATCGACATCGGCCCCGGCGCCGGCGTGCACGGCGGCCAGGTGGTGGCAGAAGGCACCGTCGACGACATCATGGCGCAGCCGGAATCGCTGACCGGCCAGTTCCTCAGCGGCAAGCGCGAGATCGCCATTCCCGCGCAGCGTGTGCCGGCCGATCCGACCAAAGTGTTGAAGCTGAGCGGCGCGCGCGGCAACAACCTGAAGGACGTGACGCTGACGCTGCCGGTCGGTCTGTTTACCTGCATCACCGGCGTGTCCGGCTCCGGCAAATCGACGCTGATCAACGATACGCTGTTCCCGATCGCCCAGCGCCAGCTTAACGGCGCCACCATCGCCGAGCCGGCGCCGTTCCGCGAAGTGACCGGCCTGGAACATTTCGACAAGGTGATCGACATCGATCAGAGCCCGATCGGCCGTACGCCACGCTCCAACCCGGCCACCTACACCGGTATCTTCACCCCGGTGCGC
Organism: Serratia bockelmannii; assembly: GCF_051803255.1. Lineage (NCBI taxonomy): Bacteria > Pseudomonadati > Pseudomonadota > Gammaproteobacteria > Enterobacterales > Yersiniaceae > Serratia > Serratia bockelmannii. Next base: position 4,716,559 of record NZ_CP196512.1, read on the forward strand.
GAGCTGTTCGCCGGCGTGCCGGAATCGCGCAGCCGCGGTTATACGCCGGGCCGCTTCAGCTTCAACGTCAAGGGTGGGCGCTGTGAAGCCTGCCAGGGCGACGGGGTGATCAAGGTCGAAATGCACTTCCTGCCGGACATCTACGTGCCGTGCGACCAGTGCAAGGGCAAACGCTATAACCGCGAAACGCTCGAAGTGAAGTACAAAGGCAAGAGCATCCACGAAGTGCTGGAGATGACCATCGAAGAAGCGCGTGACTTCTTCGACGCAGTGCCGGCGCTGGCGCGCAAGCTGCAGACCCTGATGGATGTCGGCCTGTCCTACATCCGCCTCGGCCAGTCGGCCACCACGCTCTCCGGCGGGGAGGCGCAGCGCGTCAAGCTGGCGCGCGAGCTGTCGAAACGCGGCACCGGCCAGACGCTGTATATTCTCGACGAACCGACTACCGGCCTGCACTTCGCCGATATCCAACAGCTGTTGGCGGTGCTGCATCAGTTGCGCGATCAGGGCAATACCATCGTGGTCATCGAGCATAACCTGGACGTGATCAAGACCGCCGACTGGATCGTCGATCTGGGGCCGGAAGGCGGCAGCGGCGGCGGCGAGATCCTGGTCGCCGGCACGCCAGAAACCGTGGCCGAGTGTGAAAAATCGCACACCGCGCGCTTCCTGAAACCGCTGTTGAACAAGTAATATCGCCAACGTGCGGGCCGTCGTTCAGGCGACCCGCACGCTGACCCGTTTCATTGCAATCAAACAGAAACGGGCAAGATTTCGACATTTTCAGGCATTTCCCTCCGCACTCACCGCTTTTATCATCAATGTTCCCTCGGCGGCCGCCCTGTCTGATTCAGGCCGCATCTCACCGGCACTCCGCTGCCGGCCAAGCGTTGTCCCCCCTACATTGATAACTGGAGCGACCATGAACATTACCCATGCCTATGCCGCGCATGATGCGAAGTCTGCGCTGGTGCCTTTCGATTACCCACCCCGCGCCCTGCGCGACCACGATGTGCAAATTCAGGTGTTGTTCTGCGGTGTCTGCCATTCGGACCTGCATCAGGCTCGCAACGAATGGAGCAATACGATTTACCCGGTAGTGCCGGGCCATGAAATCGTCGGGCGCGTCAGCGCCGTCGGCGGCCATGTCTCGCGTTACCGGGTCGGCGATCTGGTCGGCGTCGGTTGCATGGTGGATTCCTGCCGCAGCTGTCCGAGCTGCGATGAGGGGTTGGAACAGTATTGCGAGAACGGCTTTACCGGCACCTATAACGGCCAGGATCGCCAGACCGGCGCCGTCACCTATGGCGGCTACTCCACCAATCTGGTGGTAGATCAGGACTTCGTGCTGCGCGTGCCGGAAAATCTCGATCCGGCCGGGGTCGCACCGCTGCTGTGCGCCGGCATCACCACCTATTCGCCGCTGCGCCAGTGGGGCGCGGGGCCAGGCAAAAAGGTCGGCATCGTCGGCCTCGGCGGGCTGGGGCACATGGGCGTCAAACTGGCGCGGGCGATGGGCGCGCACGTGGTGCTGTTCACCACCTCGCCGTCGAAAATCGAAGACGCCAAGCGCCTCGGCGCCCATGAAGTGGTGATTTCGCGCAACCCGGATGAAATGGCGCAGCACGTTAATAGCTTCGACTTCATCCTCAACACGGTAGCGGCTCAGCACGATCTGAACCCGTTCCTCAACTTGCTGCGCCGCGACGGCACCCTGACGCTGGTCGGCGCGCCGGAGCACGATCATCCGTCGCCGCAGGTGTTCAACCTGATCATGAAGCGCCGCCGTATCGCCGGTTCGCTGATCGGCGGCATCGCGGAAACGCAAGAGATGCTGGACTTCTGCGGCCAACACGGCATCACGTCCGATATCGAGCTGATCCCGATGCAGCAAATTAATGAGGCCTATGAGCGCATGCTGAAAAGTGACGTGAAGTACCGCTTCGTGGTGGATATCGACTCGCTGCGAGCCTGATGACAGCGGGCGCCCGGCGGCGCCCGTTTTTTTATAGCTGCTTGATGACCCTGGCCGGGTTGCCGCCCACCACGCAGTTGGCCGGCACGTCTTTGGTCACTACCGCGCCGGAGGCCACGACCGCATTATCGCCGATGGTCACGCCCGGATTGATCACCGCGCGCCCGCCGATCCACACGTTGTCGCCAATCTTGACCGGCTTGCCGAACTCCGCGCCGCCGACGCGGGTCTCGGCGTCCAGCGGATGGGTGGCGGTGTAGATATGCACGCCCGGCGCCAGCAGGCAGTTATCGCCGATATGCACCTCGCACACGTCGAGGATCACGCAGTCGAAATTGGCGTAGAAGTTCTTGCCGAGATAGATGTTATAGCCGTAGTCGCAGCGGAAGGTCGGCTCGATGGTGCCGCCCTGATAGCCGCCCAGCAGCTCGTCCAGCCATTGTTTGCGCAGCTCGCCCTCTTCCGGCGAGGAGTGGTTATAGCGATGCGTCAACTGGCGCGCGCGCCGACGTTCGCTGCGCAGCAGGTCATCACCGGCGTCGTACAGCTCCCCGGCGATCATCTTGCGCTTTTCTTCGCTGATGGCCATGTCGGCCTCCTTAATCTTATCGCGTTTCTTGAATGCCCAAGCGTAGCCGTTTTTTCCTGACGACAAAAAGGGAACGTTCCCAATTTAAAGCCGCGATCACGATTTAACACGAAAAAGCAGGAGAAAAACGGGCGGTGCCGCCGCCCGGCAATCAGGCGCGCAGTTCCTGGCGCACGTGTTCGGGCAGGCCTTCCACCACCAGCTGATAGGAGCTGTCGATCAGCGTATAAAACTGCGAGTTCGGCAGGTTGCCGTCAAGAAACACCGTATTCCAGTGCGCCTTGTTCAGGCCGTCGCAGGCGACGATCTCCGGGTGGTGCTCGCGCAGGCTTTCCGCCAGCTCCGGGCTGGACTTGATTGCCAGCGCCGGCCGCCCTTCGACCTCGCACACCATCGCGAACATCACGTCGCCCACCTTGATCTGGCTGGCCTGCCACTGGTTCTGGTCGCTCTGCTCCGCGCCCGGCTTCGCCATACAGTACTCCAGCAATGCGCTGTTATTCATTGGGTTATTCCCCCTGTAATGTGGCCACAATACGGCGTGCTCCGCCGTGGATGCGGTGCTCCCCCAGCCAGATGCCTTGCCATGTGCCCAACATCAGCCGCCCGTGCCTGACGGGCAGCGTCAAGGAAGCGCCCAGCAACGAGGATTTGATGTGCGCCGGCATGTCGTCCGGCCCTTCGTAGTCATGTTGATAGGGTGCGTTTTCCGGCACCTGGCGCAGGAAATGCTGCTCCATATCGGCTCGCACCGTGGGATCGCAGTTCTCGTTGAGCGTCAGCGAGGCCGAGGTATGCTGCAGCAACAGATGCAGCAGGCCGGTTTGCAGGCGGTGTAAGTGGGTTAACTGGTTGACGATCTCGTCGGTAACCAGATGAAAGCCACGCGCTTTTGCGCTGAGGATTAGCGTTTGCTGATGCCACATGAGTGAGCGCCCCTCAATCAGTATATTCTCTCTCCGGTTTGCGGCAACTTCGGCGGCGCACCGGCAATAAAAAAGGAGCGATATCGCTATCGCTCCCCGATGAACGTCCGTTCAGACTAACAGGCGTTACTGCACCGCGGCAAACGCCTCGGCCACCTGACGCACGTTGTTGTGGTTCAGGCCGGCCACGCACATGCGGCCGCTGTGGATCAGGTAGACGCCAAACTCTTCACGCAGGCGATCGACCTGCGCCGCGCTGAAGCCGGTGTAGCTGAACATGCCGCGCTGAGCCAGCAGGTAATCGAAATTGCGCTGCGGCAGCGCGCTCTTCAGGGTGTCCACCAGCGCGTGACGCATCTCGAGGATGCGGGTGCGCATGCTCTCCACTTCGTCCAGCCACTGGGTTTTCAGCTGGGCGTCGTTCAGCACCTTGGCCACCAGCTGCGCGCCGAAGTTCGGCGGGCTCGAGTAGTTGCGGCGCACGGTGGCCTTCAGTTGGCCCAGCACGCGCCCGGCCGCCTCTTCGCTTTCGCACACCACCGACAGGCCGCCGACGCGCTCGCCGTACAGCGAGAAGATCTTCGAGAACGAGTTGCTCACCAGGCACGGCAGGCCGGCCGCCGCGATGGCGCGAATGGCGTAGGCGTCTTGCTCCATGCCGCCGCCGAAACCCTGGTAGGCGATATCGAGGAACGGAATGATTTCACGCTCGGCGATCACCTTGACCACCTCATCCCACTGGGTAGGGGTCAGGTCGGAACCGGTCGGGTTGTGGCAGCACGGATGCAGCAGCGCGATGCTGTGCTTCGGCAGCTGTTTCAGCGCGGCGAGCATGGCGTCGAACTTCACGCCCAGGCTTTCGCTGTCGAAATACGGATAGGTATTCACTTTGAAACCGGCGCCGCTGAAGATGGCGACGTGGTTTTCCCAGGTCGGATCGCTGACCCACACCTGCGAATCCGGGAAGTAGCTTTTCAGGAAGTCGGCGCCCACTTTCAACGCGCCGGAACCACCGACGGTCTGAATGGTGGCGATGCGCCCTTGCTGCAGCATCGGATGCTGCGCGCCGAACAGCAGTTGCTGGATGGCGGAGCGATAGGGTTGCAGCCCTTCCATCGGCAGGTATACCGAGGCGCCGTGCTCGACGCTGTTCAACTGCGCTTCCGCCGCGGCGACCGCCCGCATCTGCGGAATGATGCCCTGCGCATCGTAGTACAGGCCGATACTCAGGTTTACCTTGTGCGCGCGCGGGTCTTGTTTGAATTTTTCCATCAGCGACAGAATGGGATCGCCGGCATAGGCGTCAACGTTCTGGAACACGGGGTTTTTCTCCTGGTTTATTTATTGTGGTTTGGGCACAGCGTTACGTTCCTAATATAGACGGAAAACCGCATTCGGTTTTAGCTTTCTCGCGCCACCGGCAATAAACCGTTTTCCTTGATGCGATTGAGCACCACCGCCGTTTTGATATGCGCCACGCTTTTGTGCGGCGACAGCGTCTGGCTGATGAATTCGCTCAGCGCCGGCAGGTCTGCCACCGCCACTTTCAACAGGTAATCGGCGTCGCCGGTGGTCTTGTATGCGTCAAGGATCGCGTCCACGTCCTCCAGCATCTGATGAAAGCTGTCGATCTGCTCCTGCGCGTGCGTGATCAGGCTAACTTCAATCAGCCCCACCAGCCCCAGGCCGACCGCCTCGGGCGCCAGCCGCGCGTGGTAGCCGCGGATCAGCTGCGCCTGCTCCAGGCTGATGCGCCGCCGCGAACATTGGGAGGCGGAGAGCCCGACCAGCTCGCTCAGCTCCTGATTGGTCAGACGGCCGTTGGCCTGTAACAGCGTCAGGATTTTCATATCAAAATCGTCAATGTTGTACATAGCCACCTGTAAACTGTGTTAATAAATGTTGACGTTACAGCCTACCAGTTTTTTTACCGTTGCCGACGTCACACCCTGGCGCTTGAATCGCGTACAGCAGCAACGCCCGGCGTTTTCGCCGGTAAGCGGCATAAAAAACGGCTAACTCATGCAGACAAACGACAATTAACGGCGAAGTAACGCATAAAACCACGAATGTATAAAAAGGACGCCAGATGAAAAAGCTACTCCCCCTCGCGCTGCTGCTCGGCGCCGGCAGCGCCAGCGCGCAATCCCACCTGGACAAAGTGCTGCAGCAAAAGACCCTGGAGGTCTGCACCACCGGCGACTACAAGCCCTATACCTTCCTCAAGGAAGATGGCAGCTATGAAGGCATCGACATCGACATGGCGCAATCGCTGGCCAAGAGCCTGGGCGCCAATGTGAAGTGGGTGAAAACCAGCTGGAAAACCCTGACGCCGGACTTCGCCTCCGGCAAGTGCGACATCGCGATGGGCGGCATCTCCGTCACGCTGGAGCGGCAAAAACAGGTGTTCTTCGCTGACAAGCTGGATACCGACGGCAAAATCCCGCTGGTGCGCTGCACCGACGTGAAGAAATACCGCACTATCGAACAGATCAACAAGCCGTCGGTGCGTCTGTTGGAACCGGCGGGCGGCACCAACGAAGCCTTCGTGCACGCCTATCTGCCGAAGGCCAAACTGACGCTGACGCACGACAACATGAGCATTTTCCAGCAGTTGGTGGATCGCAAGGCGGACGTGATGATCACCGACGCTTCCGAGGCGCTGTACCAGCAGAAGCGCTATCCGAAGCTGTGCGCGGTGAATCCGACCAAACCGATGCAGTACGGCGAGAAGGCTTACATGCTGCCGCGCGACGATCTGAGCTGGAAACTGTATGTGGATCAGTGGCTGCACCTGGCCAAGGCGACCGGCGAGTATCAGAAGGTTATCGACAAGTGGTTGGCGGTAAAGAAGTAACGCGCTGAGAAACGGGGCCGACGCGCGTCGGCCCCTGCGGCGCATCAGTCGCCGATGTATTCCATCGCCACGCGCTGCGTGAGCTTGGTGATCAGTTCATAAGCGCTGATGCCGGTGCAGGCGGCGATACGCTCGACCGGCAATGCCGGCCCCCACAGCATCGCTTCATCCCCCACCGTATCGGCGGCATCCGGCCCGAGATCGACCGAAATCATGTCCATCGACACCCGGCCTACAATCGGCACTTCGCGGCCGTTGATCAGGATCGGCGTGCCGGTCGGCGCGCTGCGCGGGTAACCGTCGCCGTATCCCATCGCCACCACGCCCAGCCGGGTATCGCGCGGGCTGACCCAGGTGCCGCCGTAGCCGACCGCTTCGCCGGCCTTGTGCTCGCGCACCGCGATCAGGCTGGATTTCAGGGTCATCGCCGGCTGCAGACCATGCTCGGCGCCGCTGCCGTTATCCAGCGGCGACACGCCGTACAGAATGATGCCGGGGCGCACCCACTCGTTGTGGGCGTCCGGCCACAGCAGCGTGCCGCCGGAGGCGGCGACCGAGCGCTGGCCCGGTTTGCCGCACGCGAACTGCTCGAAGCAGGCGATCTGTTTCAACGTGGTGTCGGACTCCGGTTCATCGGCGCGGCTGAAGTGGCTCATGATATTGACCGGCTGCGCCACGTTGCGGCAGGCGCACAGGCGCTGATAAAACGCCTCCGCGTGTTCGGGGCGCACCCCCAGCCGATGCATGCCGGTATCGAGCTTCATCCACACCGGCACCGGGCGCGCCAGCTCGGCCTGCTCCAGCGCTTCGAGCTGTTCGATGCAGTGCACCGCGGTTTCGATGTTGTTCGCCACCAGCACCGGCAGATCTTCGGCACTGAAGAAGCCTTCCAGCAGCAGGATCGGCTTGACGATGCCGCCGGAGCGCAGCATCAGCGCCTCGCCGATGCGCGCCACGCCGTAGCAATCGGCGTCTTGCAGGGTGTGTGCTGTTTCCAGCAGGCCATGTCCATAAGCGTTTGCTTTCACAACGGCAATCAGGCGGCTTTGCGGCGCCTGGCGGCGCACCTGTTGCAGATTATGTCGCAGAGCGCGGCGGTCGATTACAGCGGTTGCCGCTTTCATTTCAGTTCCTTAGCTGATTATTCGTCATCGTATTGTGGCCCCGCGTAGTTGTCGAAACGCGACCACTGGCCGTTAAAGGTAAGGCGCACGGTACCGATCGGGCCGTTACGCTGCTTACCGATAATAATTTCCGCGATCCCTTTCAGATCGCTGTTCTCGTGATACACCTCATCACGATAGATGAACATAATCAGGTCGGCGTCCTGCTCGATAGAGCCGGATTCACGCAGGTCGGAGTTAACCGGGCGTTTGTCGGCGCGCTGCTCCAGGCTACGGTTCAGCTGCGACAGTGCCACCACCGGCACCTGCAGCTCTTTCGCCAGCGCCTTCAGCGAGCGCGAAATCTCGGCGATCTCCAGCGTACGGTTGTCGGACAGGGCCGGCACGCGCATCAGCTGCAGGTAGTCAATCATGATGAGGCTAAGCCCGTCGTGCTCGCGGAAAATGCGCCGCGCGCGCGAGCGCACCTCGGTCGGCGTCAGGCCGGAGGAGTCGTCGATGTACATGTTACGCTTCTCCAGCAGGATGCCCATGGTGCTGGAAATGCGCGCCCAGTCCTCGTCGTCGAGCTGGCCGGTACGGATGCGCGTCTGATCCACGCGCGACAGCGACGCCAGCATACGCATCATGATCTGCTCACCGGGCATCTCCAGGCTGAAGATCAGCACCGGTTTTTCCTGGGTCATCGCGGCGTTTTCGCACAGGTTCATGGCGAAGGTGGTTTTCCCCATCGATGGACGGGCGGCGACGATGATCAGATCGGACTTTTGCATGCCCGCGGTTTTCTTGTTGAGGTCCTGATAGCCGGTATCGACCCCGGTCACGCCGTCGTGCGGCTGCTGATACAGCTGTTCGATGCGCGAGACGGTGTCTTCCAGGATGCGTTCGATGCCCTTCGGGCCTTCGTCTTTGCTGGCGCGGTTCTCGGCGATTTGGAATACGCGGGATTCCGCCAGATCGAGCAGGTCTTCGCTGCTGCGCCCCTGCGGATCGTAGCCGGCGTCGGCGATTTCGTTAGCCACCGAGATCATTTCGCGCACCACCGCGCGCTCGCGCACGATGTCGGCGTAGGCGCCGATGTTGGCGGCGCTCGGGGTGTTTTTCGACAGCTCGGCCAGGTAGGCGAAGCCGCCGACCGAGTCCAGTTCACCCTTCTGCTCGAGCGATTCGGACAGGGTGATGAGGTCGATAGGCTTGCTCATCTCCAGCAGACGCTGCATCTCGGTAAAGATCAGGCGATGTGGGCGGCTGAAGAAGTCGTTGGCGACCACGCGCTCCGCCACGTTGTCCCAGCGCTCGTTATCCAGCATCAAACCGCCCAACACCGACTGCTCGGCCTCCAGCGAGTGCGGCGGCATCTTCAGCCCTTCCATCTGACGATCTCTGGAACGCTCTCTGGTTTCGTCCGCGTTTGTTTTGTTGGTTGGTTTTTTTCCTGCCATGAAACGTAGTCTTTATCCGGTTGCGAATGAGGGTGAGGCTGCTGACGCAAGAGTATACGTGATTTTTCCGCACGATTCCGCCGCATAATTGCCACAGGCTGGCGCACGGGCAGGCTAGATCTCCACAGCCAAAAGGCATAGGGTGAATTCAGATAACCAAATGAGGGTAGAACATGGCCAAGCGCATTCAATTCTCCGCCACCGGCGGGCCGGAAGTCTTGCAATACGTTGATTTTACACCGCTCGATCCGGCTGCCGGCGAAGTGCAGATCGAGAACAAGGCGATCGGCATCAACTACATCGACACCTATGTGCGCAGCGGACTGTACGCGCCGGCCAGCCTGCCGAGCGGCCTCGGCACCGAAGCGGCCGGCGTGGTGACCAAGGTCGGCGCCGGGGTCAGCGTCCTCAAACCGGGCGACCGGGTGGTGTATGCGCAATCGGCGCTCGGCGCCTACAGCGAGATCCACAACGTCTCGGCAGAACGCGTGGCGCTGCTGCCGGGCAACCTTAGCTTTGAACAGGGTGCAGCCTCTTTCCTCAAAGGGCTGACGGTATACTACCTGCTGCGCCAGACCTATGACGTGCAACCGGGTGAAGTGTTTCTGTTCCATGCCGCGTCCGGCGGCGTCGGGCTGATCGCCTGCCAGTGGGCGAAAGCGCTGGGTGCGCGCCTGATCGGCAGCGTCGGTTCCGACGAGAAGGCCGCGCTGGCGAAACAGGCCGGCGCCTGGGCCACCATCAACTACCACAAAGAGGATATCGCCCAGCGGGTGGCCGAGCTGACGCAGGGCGAGAAGGTCGGCGTGGTGTACGATTCGGTGGGTAAAAGCACCTGGCTGGCCTCGCTCGACAGCCTGAAGCGTCGCGGCCTGATGGTGAGCTTCGGCAACGCGTCCGGCCCGGTGACCGGCGTCGATCTGGCGCTGCTGAATCAGAAGGGCTCGCTGTACGTCACCCGCCCTTCCCTCAACGGCTATATCACCAACCGCGCCGAGCTGCAGTACGCCAGCAACGAGCTGTTCTCGCTGATCGGCAGCGGCGCCATTCGGGTGGAGGTGAGAGACGAGCAGAAATTCGCGCTGGCCGACGCCCAGCGTGCGCACCAGGTGCTGGAAAGCCGCAGCACCAGCGGTTCCAGCCTGCTGATCCCCTGATCGCGGCCAAAGAAAAGGGCTCCTTGCGGAGCCCTTTCTGTTACTGCGTTTTGTAGGGGTAGAGCAGAGTCCGCCAGAGACAGGGGTTGCTTTAGCAACACGAATTTTGGTTGTCTCTCACGGTGATGAAATCAGTCGCATCACTGCATCGACCCACATCCTAACAGCCCCGTCCGGCAAAAAACACGCTTTATGTGCCACACCGCCGGGGAAAACTGCCAAGCTGTGATCGCTGCCGCATTAGCGTGGCGGGCAGTTATGCAAGTTTCATCGCGACTGACTGATTATTCAGCAAAAAATCAGTAACGCCTGGCCTGCGGTTTCTGCATCGAACGGTAAATCCATACCCCGACCACCGCCAAAATCAGCCACGGCAGCAGCTTAATCACCACCGCGAACAACCCGCCCAACAGCATGAACGCCGCCGCCACCAACAACGCGGCGAAGATCCCCAGCAGCGAGATGCCGGTCACCATCAGCATCACCACAAAGCCAATGAGAAAGAAGATTTCCAACATGATTGCTCCTTTGCAATACAACGTATCTGCAGAGTGGATTACAAGAAGCGTGCCAGAATGGCGGAAGGGCTAACCTATTGAAAAAATAGGACAGGCATCCGGTAACTCACCGAATGCCTGGCGAAAAACACTAACTGTTGGTCAAATTTTTTGCGGGTTACGCCATTTCGACGCGCGGCTGACGCACCAGCGCCAGCGCCTGCTCCACCACCCGCGCATCGGCGCCCGGCTTGTGGGCGTTCTCGCTCAGGTGGCGACGCCACTGGCGCGCGCCCGGCACGCCCTGGAACAAACCGAGGATGTGACGGGTGATGTGGCCGAGATAGGTGCCGTTGGACAGCTCGCGCTCGATATACGGATACAGCGCTTCGACGATCGCCACGCTGTCCGGCACCGCGGTCTGCGCGCCGAACAGTTCGCTGTCGACCCGCGCCAGGATACCCGGATTCTGATACGCCTCGCGCCCCATCATCACACCGTCCAGATGCTGCAGATGCTGCTGCGCCTCTTCCAGCGTTTTCACTCCGCCGTTAATGGCGATGGTCAGCGCCGGGAAATCCCGCTTCAGCTGATAAACGCGCGGGTAGTCCAGCGGCGGCACTTCGCGGTTCTCTTTCGGGCTGAGGCCGGAGAGCCAGGCTTTGCGAGCGTGGATAGTGAACATGTCGCACTCGCCGCGCCCGGCGACGGTCTGGATAAAGTCGCACAGGAAGGCGTAGCTGTCCTGATCGTCGATGCCGATGCGGGTCTTCACCGTCACCGGTATCGATACGACGTCGCGCATTGCCTTGATGCAGTCGGCGACCAGCGTCGCCTGGCCCATCAGGCAGGCGCCGAACATGCCGTTTTGCACGCGATCGGACGGACAGCCGACGTTGAGGTTAATCTCGTCATAACCGCGCTGCTCCGCCAGCTTGGCGCAATGCGCCAGCGCGGCCGGATCGCTGCCGCCCAGCTGCAGCGCCACCGGATGCTCTTCTTCGCTGTAGGCCAGATAGTCGCCCTTGCCGTGGATGATCGCGCCGGTGGTCACCATTTCGGTGTACAGGAGCGTTTCCTTGGTCAAGAGGCGGTGGAAGTAACGGCAATGACGATCGGTCCAGTCGAGCATCGGCGCGATGGAGAAACGATTGGCGGCGTAGGTTGGGGCGTGGTTGTCTTTCGTCATGCTGAGTTACTGGCTACCTGAGTCTGTCTGGGTTCAACGAACGGCGCGCGGCCGCAAACGGCTATTATAACGACAATCGGCGCCGTTGGGAAAACCCGCTTGCCGCCGGCAAAAATAAGCGGAGACAAGGCGAATAAACCCACTCGTTCAGGTGTTATCTCATTACGGGCGCGCACGGCGCCTCTGCCTTGAGGACACAACCATGAACAGCTTCATTAAACGCCTGCTGGCATCGGCCATTGCCGGCTGCCTGCTGTTTTCCGGCACGGCGCTGGCGATGGGCGGCGACGGCAGCAGCCAAACCCCGCCGACCTGCCCGAAAGGCCAGGTCTACGACAGCAAAACTCAGACCTGCATGGTGGATAAAAGCGGCAAGGTCGACGACGTCGACCGCACTAACTACGCCTATGCGCTGGCGAAAAGCGGCCGCTATCAGGAAGCGCTCGATATGCTCAACACGCTAAAAGATCCCAACACCGCCGTTGCGCTGAACTATCGCGGCTACGCCACGCGCAAACTTGGCCGCACCGATGAGGGTATCGGCTATTATTTAAAATCAGTAGCTCTCGATCCGAAATACCCTAAAGTGCGCGAGTACCTGGGGGAAGCCTACATGCTGAAAGGCCGACCCGATCTGGCGCGCCAGCAGCTGCAGGTGATCCAGTCGCTGTGCGGCACCAAATGCGAGGAGTACCGCGATTTGGCGGCGGCCATCGACCGCCACCCGGAATCTTGATCCGACGCGCCTGCGGAGGTGACTATCAGCGGCGATGCGATACGCGATGAACTCGGCCACTATATCTCCCGCCTGTGGCGCTATGCGCTGGTGCTTTCGCACCGGCGGGATATCGCCGACGATCTGGTGCAGGCGACCTGCCTGCGTGCGCTGGAGCGCGCTGCGCAATTCACTCCCGGTTCGCACCTGGATCGCTGGTTGTTTTCCATCCTGCACTCCATCTGGCTCAATGAAGTTCGCGCCCAACATCTTCGCCAGGGGCAAGGCTGCATGGCGGCGGAAGAGCTGGGCGATGCGGACAACGGTGAACAGCCGGTCTGGCTCCATGAAGTGATGCGACGCGTCAGCCGGCTGCCGGCGGCTCAGCGCAACGCGCTGTTTCTGGTGTATATCGAAGGGCTATCCTATCGGGAGGCCGCGAAAGTGCTGGCGGTGCCAATCGGCACCGTCATGAGCCGCCTGGCGGCCGCACGCTTGGCGTTGGCCGATGACCGCCCGTTGGCAAACGACGGCCCGCACCGCAAAGAGAGCCATCCCGCCCCCTTGCCTCCTGCTCGTCGATAACGCCCTATTCCAACGAGCGGATAACCCGGCATGGCTGCCCCAGCGCCAGCACGTTGGCCGGGATGTCGCCGGTGACGATGCTGCCCGCGCCGATGGTCGTGCCGTCGCCGATGGTCACTCCCGGCAGGATCACTACGTTGCCGCCGATCCAGACGTTGTTGCCAATGGACACCGGCTGCGCCGAGGTGCGGAAAGGGAAATCCGGATCGCCGGTGAAGCGCTCTGCGGCCTTCAGCGGGTGGCTCGGCGTATAGATTTGCACGTTGGGGCCGATCAGCGTGTTGTCGCCGATGGTGATGGTATTACAATCGAGGAACACCGCATTGACGTTGATAAAACAGTTTTTACCGATGCGGACATGCTGCCCGTAGTCACACCAGAACGGTGTTTCAATCCAGCTCGCCTCACCCCAAGCACCGAACAGCTCACCGAGTAGGCGGTTTTTCTCGTCCGCCTGATGCGAGTCCAGCGCCCCCAGGCTTTTGGTCAACGCCCTCGCTCGATGGTACAGGGCGATCAGTTCTTCATCGCGGCTGTTGTACTCCAGGCCGCCTAACAGCTTCTCTCTTTCCGTCATCACACAGGGCTCCTGCTCATCACGCGGGTGAAAGGCGTTATACCGCTCTCGTCCCCCGTTCTCCAGCGCTAAAACCGGCAACGTTGATTTGCCGCCCGACGGCGGGGAAAAGTTGTGATGCAACTCTCTTTTCGCGCGATCGGCGCGCTTTTCCTTGCGCTATCCTCAGGGGAAAAGGGGGCAACTCTCGGCGATTCGCCGTAATCATGGTAAAATCGGCTTTTTTACGTACCGGGATATTTGCGATGAACTCAACCACCCAGGAAAAGCTGCTGGCGCAGGCTGAACGCCTCTGCCAGCAACGCAATGTGCGATTGACGCCGCAACGGCTGGAAGTGCTGCGTCTGATGACTCAGCAACCCGGTGCAATCAGCGCATATGACCTGCTCGATCTGCTGCGCGTCGCCGAACCGCAGGCCAAGCCGCCGACGGTCTACCGCGCGCTGGATTTTCTGCTGGAGCAAGGGTTTATCCATAGAGTGGAATCGGCCAACAGCTACGTGCTGTGCCACCATTTCGAACAGCCGATGCATACGTCCGCGCTGTTTATCTGCGACCGCTGCGGCCAGGTGACCGAACGCACCACCGAAGGCGTGGAAGAAACGCTGCAGAAGCTGGCGCAGGAAGCCGGATTTGCGCTGCGGCACAGCGTGGTGGAAGCGCACGGTCTGTGCGCCGGTTGCGTTGAAGTTGAGGCTTGTGACAGCAAGCATGATTGCGCCGAACACGATCACAGCATCGCCATCAAGAAGAAATAATACGAAGTCAGGTACTTCCCTGTACCTGCAGCCGGGGCGCCAGAGGATGGAGCGACGCCGGCCTGCGCTGTTGCCGGCCGCCGTCAGTGGCGGCCCTGCGTGTTACCAGCGGTGTTTGGTGTGACCTTCCCAGGCTTTCACCTCTTTCTCGGCCGCCTCTTTCTGGTAACCGTAGCGCTCCTGGATTTTACCGACTAGCTGTTCGCGTTTCCCTTCGATGACCGTCAGATCGTCATCGGTCAGCTTGCCCCATTTTTCCTTCACTTTGCCTTTCAGCTGCTTCCAGTTACCGTCGGCTTGATCTTTATTCATAGTCTCTCCGTTAACCTGTGGTGAATCAGTGATCCCTGTCGCCGGCCGGGGTTAAACAGAAGTTTTTCTGGTTGATACTCCCTTCACCTTAAGAAGCACCGCTCCCCTTCATTCACCAGCCACATGATTCATTCTAGTTAAACATGGAAATAAAAAAGCCAAACATCAGAATAAAAAACCATTAAAAAGAAAAATAAACACAAAAAACGCTAACAAACAACGAACTAAACCGGAAATATTCAGGCTGAAAACATGTAAGCAAACATGAATAAAAACATAAGATAAATTAATAATTAACCCAACAAAGCGTCCGGTCTAACGTGCAGCAAACCAGCTGCCGCGCACCTGATGACGGTGCCAAATCCAACCCAGCGCCACGCCACGCAACGTCAGAAACACCGCCAGCGCCAGCCAGAGCCCGTGGTTGCCTAGCAGCGGCACGCTGAACAGCGTCAGACCATATCCTGCCGCGGCCACCGCCATACTGTTACGCATCTCGGCGCCGCGCGTGGCACCGATAAACATGCCGTCCAGCAAATAGCACCACACCCCGACCAGCGGCAGAATAACCTGCCACGGTAAATAGTGGGCGGCCAACGCACGCAGCTCCGGCAAGGAGGTCAACGCCGCCACGATCTGCTGGCCGGTAACGGCATACGCCAGGCCGAAAGCCAACGCGACCAGCCCAGCCTGCCTGCAGGCCGCGTGCCACACCTTACGCAGTTGGCTGCCGTCCCGGGCACCGTAGGCGTGGCCGGAATGGGCCTCCACCGCATAAGCGAAGCCGTCGAGCGCATAGGCGGTAAACGTCAGCAGGTTCATCAACACCGCGTTAACCGCCACCACATCGCTCCCCAGGCGAGCGCCGAAAATGGTCAGCGACGCAAAACACAGCTGCAGCAGCAATGAGCGCAACATGATGTCGCGATTGAGCGCCAGCAGGCGGCGCAGATCGCCACGCCAGGCCTGACGCAGCATCGCCAGGGTAATACCGCGCAGACGCATCACTCGCCACGCCAGCCACAGGCCGAGCAATAGCGTGGCATATTCGGCGATGGCGGTGGCCGCCGCCGCCCCTCGTACGTTCCAGCCCAGGCCCATCACCAGCCAGATATCCAGCACGATGTTCAGCAGGTTGCCGACGATCAGCAGGATCACCGGCGCACGCACGTACTGCACGCCGAGCAGCCAGCCCAGCAGCACCAGGTTGGCCAGCGCCGCCGGTGCGCTCAACCAGCGGATCTCAAGAAAACGCCGCGCCTGCTCCAGCACCTCGCCATCGCCGCCGACGATCCGCAGCGCCAGTTCAATCAGCGGGTAGCGCAACAGGACGATCGCCCCCCCGGCCAACAACGCCAGCAGCAGCGGTTGCATAAAGGCGCGTGCCAGCGCCTGCGGGTTCTTCGCTCCCAGCGCCTGCGCCGCGAGGCCGGTGGTGCTCATGCGCAGGAACAGCAGCAGCATGAACAGGAAGCTGGTCGCCACCGCGCCGATCGCCACGCCTCCCAAATAGATCGGGCTGTCGAGGTGGCCGATCACCGCGGTGTCCACCAGCCCGAGCAGCGGCACGGTGATATTGGAGAAAATCATCGGCAGGGCGAGGCGCCACAGGGCTTTATCGGTGTCGCTGGTGAAGGCGGAAATCAGGCGCATGATGGGATGTTCCTGTGACAGAGTGACGAAGGGCGAGGTCAGAAACAAAAACGCCCCAAAACAGGGGCGATTGATACAGGGAGCGGCGGTGATGGCGCGGCGATTAAATCCAGTCGCCGTTGCGGATCACGCCGACCGCCAGCCCTTCGATCGTGAAATTCTGCTGGCGCAGATCGACCACGATCGGTTGGAATTCATTGTTCTCCGGCAGCAGCTCAACCACGTTACCGTGCTTTTTCAAGCGCTTGACCGTCACTTCGTCTTCGATGCGCGCGACCACGACCTGGCCGTTGCGCACGTCTTGCGTTTTGTGCACCGCCAGCAGATCGCCGTCCAGAATGCCGATGTCGCGCATCGACATGCCGTTCACCCGCAACAGGAAATCGGCGCTCGGTTTAAACAGGGAAGGATCCACCTGGTAGTGCCCTTCGATGTGCTGCTGCGCCAGCAGCGGCTCGCCGGCGGCGACGCGGCCGATCAGCGGCAGCCCTTCTTCTTCTTCCATCAGCAGGCGGATACCGCGCGACGCACCGGAGACGATTTCGATCACGCCTTTGCGTGCCAGCGCCTTCAGGTGCTCTTCGGCGGCGTTAGGCGAACGGAACCCCAGACGCATCGCGATCTCGGCACGCGTTGGCGGCATGCCCGTTTGCGAAATATGATCGCGAATCAGATCGTAGACCTCTTGCTGTCTGGTAGTTAGTGCTTTCATTCCGCCCCCTGTTTGTTTATACAGTCTTGCTGTGAGTATATACAGGTAAGCGCGGATTGGGAACCGAAGAATAAATAAAAATCAGTCAGTAGGCGACTTTCGTCAGCCAAAATGCTGCCACAAGACCGTGCCCCAAACGAACAGCGCCAGCACGATCGCCAGCGACACCGCCGCCGATCCCATGTCCTTGGCCCGCCCGGACAGCTCATGGTGTTCGCTGCCGATGCGATCCACCACCGCCTCGATCGCGCTGTTCAGGATCTCGACGATCATCACCAGCGCCACCGATCCGATCAATAAAATGCGCGCTATCGCACCCACGTCCAGCCAGACAGCCAGTATGATAGCCAGGAGGGTCACCACCAGTTCCTGGCGGAACGCCGCCTCGTGTTGCCAGGCGGCGGAAAGCCCTTTATAAGAATAGCCGGCGGCCTTAATGATGCGGGTCAATCCGGTTGCTTGGTTTGCCATGTTTTCGTGCCTTTCTCAGAGGTCGGTCATAATAAAAAGAGTCTAGAACAGTCCGCGCTGACGGCTCTCGGTTTTCGAACACCACAGATCTGCTACCCGGTTTCTGGTATGCTTGCGGCGCATTGCTAACAAGAGGCTTCACGTTGTTATGTCAGGTTGGCGTAAAATTTATTATAAAATATTGAATTTACCACTTAAATTGTTGGTAAGAAGTAAGGTCATCCCTTCAGATCCGGTCACCGAGCTAGGGTTGGATCCCTCACGGCCGATTTTGTATGTTTTACCTTACAATTCCAAGGCGGATTTGCTGACGCTGCGCACCCAGTGCCTGGCGCAGGATCTGCCCGATCCGCTCAACGCGCTGGAGATCGACGGCACCGTGCTGCCGAGCTACGTGTTCATTCACGACGGCCCGCGCGTGTTCCGCTACTACACCCCGAAAGAAGAGTCGGTAAAGCTGTTCCACGACTACCTGGATCTGCATCGCAGCAATCCCGATCTCGACATTCAGATGCTGCCGGTTTCGGTCATGTTCGGCCGCTCGCCGGGCCGCGAAGGCCACGGCACGCCGCACCTGCGTCTGTTGAACGGCGTGCAAAAATTCTTCGCCGTGCTGTGGCTCGGCCGCGACAGCTTCGTGCGCTTCTCCAACACCGTTTCGCTGCGCCGCATGGCTACCGAACACGGCACGGATAAAACCATCGCGCAGAAACTGGCGCGCGTGGCGCGCATGCACTTCTCGCGTCAGCGCCTGGCCGCGGTAGGCCCGAGCCTGCCGGCCCGTCAGGACCTGTTCAACAAGCTGTTGGCGTCCAAAGCGATCGAAAAAGCGGTCGAGGACGAAGCGCGCAGCAAGAAGATCTCGCACGAGAAGGCCCAGCAGAACGCCATCGCGCTGATGGAAGAGATCGCCGCCGATTTCTCCTACGAAACCGTGCGTCTGTCCGACCGCGTGCTGAGCTGGACCTGGAACCGGCTGTATCAGGGCATCAACGTCACCAACGCCGAGCGCGTGCGCCAGCTGGCGCAGGACGGCCACGAGATCGTCTACGTGCCCTGCCACCGCAGTCACATGGACTATCTGCTGCTGTCCTACGTGCTGTATCACCAGGGCCTGGTGCCGCCGCACATCGCTGCGGGCATCAACCTCAACTTCTGGCCGGCCGGCCCGATCTTCCGTCGCCTGGGCGCGTTCTTCATCCGCCGCACCTTTAAAGGCAACAAGCTGTACTCGACGGTGTTCCGCGAATACCTCGGCGAGCTGTTCACTCGCGGTTACTCGGTGGAATATTTCGTGGAAGGCGGCCGTTCCCGCACCGGGCGTCTACTGGAACCGAAAACCGGCACCCTGTCGATGACCATCCAGGCGATGCTGCGCGGCGGCGCCCGTCCGATCACGCTGGTGCCGATCTACATCGGCTACGAGCATGTGATGGAAGTGGGCACCTACGCCAAAGAGCTGCGCGGCGCCACCAAGGAAAAAGAGAGCCTGCTGCAGATGCTGCGCGGCCTGCGCAAGCTGCGCAATCTGGGCCAGGGTTACGTCAACTTCGGCGAACCGCTGCCGTTGACCGCTTACCTCAACCAGCACGTGCCGCAGTGGCGCGAGTCGATCGATCCGATCGAAGCTCAACGCCCAAGCTGGCTGACGCCGACGGTCAACGATCTGGCCGGCCAGATCATGGTGCGCATCAACAACGCCGCCGCGGCCAACGCCATGAACCTGTGTTCCACCGCGCTGCTGGCCTCGCGCCAGCGTTCGCTGACCCGCGAACAGCTGCTCGAGCAGCTCGAGTGTTACCTGCAGCTGATGCGCAACGCGCCTTACGCCCATGATGTCACCGTACCGACGCAGACGCCGGACGAGCTGCTGGATCACGCGCTGAACATGAACAAGTTCGAGGTGGAAAAGGACAACATCGGCGACATCATCATCCTGCCGCGCGAGCAGGCGGTGCTGATGACCTATTACCGCAACAACATCCACCACCTGCTGGTGTTGCCGTCGCTGATCGCCAGCATCGTCATGCATCATCGCCGGGTATCGCGCGCCGAACTGCTGCGCCAGATCGGCATGATCTACCCGATGCTGAAAGCCGAGCTGTTCCTGCATAACGACAAGGAACAGCTGCCGGACGTGCTGCGGCCGATGATCGACGAGCTGATCCGCCAACAGCTTATCTGCGACAAAGGCGACGAGCTGGTGCTGAACCCGGCGCGCATTCGCCCGCTGCAGCTGCTGGCCGCCGGGGTGCGCGAAACCCTGCAACGCTACGCCATCACTATGTCGATCCTCAGCGCTAACCCGAGCATCAACCGCGGCGCGCTGGAGAAAGAAAGCCGCATCATGGCGCAGCGTCTGTCGGTGCTGCACGGCATCAACGCGCCGGAGTTCTTCGATAAAGCGGTATTCTCCACCCTGGTGGCGACGCTGCGCGAAGAAGGCTATATCAACGACAGCGGCGATGCGATCCGCGAGCACACCCTCGAGGTGTACAACATGCTGAGCGATCTGATCACACCGGAAATCAAGCTGACCATCGAAAGCGTCAACATGCCGGAAGAGACCAACGCTCTGCCGCAAACCGATGCGCAAGAAGAGCAAGACGAGTGATTTCGTCCGGCGCGGAAACACAAAAGGCACCCCGAGAGGTGCCTTTTTTCTTGCTGCAGGAAACCGTTACGCAGGCAGATAACTCAGCGCGATGCCGATAAACACCACCAGCCCGACATAGTTGTTCTGCAGGAAGGCCTTGAAGCAGGCTTCGCGCTCACGCCCGGCGATCTGCTTTTGCTGGTGAATGAACAGCGCGCCCGCCAGCAACAGCGACCAGTAAAACGCGCCGCCGAGCTGCGCCAGATAACCGACCCACACCAGCAGCAGCAGCGTCGCGAACTGCAGCAACCCGACGATCAGCTTGTCATAGCGCCCGAACAGGATAGCGGTAGATTTGATACCGATCTTCAGGTCATCGTCGCGGTCGACCATCGCATACAGCGTGTCGTAGGCCACCGTCCAGCAGATGTTGGCCAGCAGCAGCAGCCAGCAGCTGAGCGGCAGCGATTCGCTGACCGCCGCATAGCCCATCGGAATGCCCCAGCCGAACGCGGCACCCAGCACGAACTGCGGCAGGTTGGTCACCCGCTTCATAAACGGATACACCCAGGCTAGCGCCAGCGCCGCCAGCGACAGCCAGATGGTCATAGCGTTCAGCGTCAATACCAGGCAGAAGGAGATCAGCACCAGCACCACGAATAGCACCTTGGCCTCTTTCGCGCTCACCCGACCGCTCGGCATCGGCCGCCCGGCGGTGCGCTTTACGTAGCCGTCCACCGCGCGATCGGCGTAGTCATTCACCACGCAGCCGGCGGCGCGCATCAGGAACACGCCGAGCACGAACACCACCAGAATCGAGAGCGGCGGCACGCCTTTCCCGGCCAGCCACAGCGCCCACAGCGTCGGCCACAACAGCAACAGCGTGCCGATCGGTTTATCAATGCGCATCAAATGGCTGTAAGCCCGCCATTTACTTTGAGTCACGCTTCCCTCCAACGTCTTGCTCTCCTCTCTTTATGCGGGGACCGCTGAATACAGCGGCGAAGCCGGTAAAAACAGTTCGGTCAGCAACAGCGGCTTGCCCGCCAGCCGCAGCCGTGAACGACGCGCCCACAGCGCGTCCTGCCGGCCGATATGGATATAGTCGCGGGTCAGATCGCCGCTGCTGAACAGATAGCGCCCGAGCGGCAGCGTGCCCAGATCCACCAACGCCTGATCGGGGCCGGTCAGCGTATGTTCCGGGATCACCGTGCGCCCAAGCAGCCAGGGCTGGTCGTCGCCCAGCAGCACCACTTCGCGCAGCCAGTAGCGCGGGCTGTCGGGCAGGTGGTTCGCCTCGTCGCCCAGCGCCTCGCGCGTGACGAAGCATTCGCGCTGCGGTTCGACGCGCACCTGGGCGCAATGGCGTTCAAATCGGCGGGTCATGGAGCCTAACTCCATCAGCCAGTCGCTGACGGCGGCGGGCGCCGGAGGATCCTGTTCGGACAACCACTCCAGCGGCGGCAGGATGGAATCCCTGATGCCAGACATTGTTTTACTCCTCGCCTGAACCGCGGCCGGTGTGGCGCGCCAGGCGATACAAACTGTTAACAGGCCCCCATTGTAGCGCAGAAATGCGAAAGCGGCAGGCTGATTCGTGGCGAAAACGGCAGGCCTATCGGCCGGAAAAACCGGGGTTCTGTCATCTTTTTGCCATCCGCCTTCTCTATCTTCATTTCCCGGCGCGCTGACGATTCTGTGATCGCCCGCAAAGTTTCAGCTTCCTCGCGTTGTGTTATCTACGCGCGTAGATACCCTGATACAGCAGCGTTGAATCGCCATGCGTCCGACATGATTTGTCGGCACACCTTTGTTGCCGGCACCAGGGAAACCATCTTTAGCCGCGCCCCTCCAGGCGCAGAACAAAAGAGGATAGCACTGCCATGAGCGAAACAACGCTTGCCCCTTCACAGACCGCCGACGCCGCGCTGGCGGCCGATGAACGCCTGGCAACCAAAGAGGGGCGTAGCCAATTTTGGCGCGCCACCTTCTCTTGCTGGCTCGGTACCGCCATGGAATACGTCGACTTCGCGCTGTACGGCCTGGCGGCCGGCATGGTGTTCGGCGACGTGTTCTTTCCCGAAGCCACGCCGCTGGTGGCGCTGCTGGCCAGTTTCGCCACCTACTCCGTCGGCTTCGTCGCGCGGCCGATCGGCGCGCTGGTGTTCGGCTGGATCGGCGATCGCAAAGGCCGCCGCGTGGTGCTGATCACCACCGTGGCGCTGATGGGCCTCTCCACCACGCTGATCGGCCTGATCCCGTCCTATGCGCAAATCGGCGTCTGGGCGCCTACCTGCCTGGTGATCCTGCGCTTCGCGCAGGGGTTCGGCGCCGGTGCGGAACTGTCCGGCGGCGCGGTGATGCTGGCGGAATACGCGCCGGCCAAACGGCGCGGGCTGGTGGCGTCGATCATCGCCATTGGCTCGAACAGCGGCACTCTGCTGGCGTCGCTGGTATGGCTGCTGGTACTGCAGCTGGACAAGGAAGATCTGATGAGCTGGGGCTGGCGCATCCCGTTCCTCGCCAGCATTCTGATCGCCGGTGCGGCGCTGTACCTGCGTCGCCACGTGCGGGAAACGCCGGTCTTCGAACGCGAGCTGCAACAAAACCACCAGCGCATGCTGGACGCCGCCCAGGCCGCGCCGGATACGCGCAGCTACCTGCAGCGCACCAAGGCGTTCTGGGTGATGCTCGGCCTGCGCATCGGCGAAAACGGCCCTTCCTACCTGTGCCAGGGCTTTATCGTCGGCTATGTCGCCAAGGTGCTGATGGTCGATAAATCGGTGCCGGCGCTGGCGGTGTTGATCGCCTCGCTGTGCGGTTTTCTGGTGATCCCGCTGGCCGGCTGGCTGTCCGATCGCTTCGGCCGCCGCATCACCTACCGCTGGTTCTGCCTGCTGCTGGTGCTGTACGCTTTCCCGGCGTTCTGGCTGCTCGACAGCCGTGAACCGGCGATCGTCATCTCGGTGATCGTGGTCGGCATGTGCATCGCGTCGCTGGGGATCTTCGGCGTTCAGGCGGCCTACGGCGTCGAACTGTTCGGCGTGAAGAATCGCTACTCCAAGATGGCGTTCGCCAAAGAGCTCGGTTCGATCCTCTCCGGCGGCACCGCGCCGCTGATCGCCACCGCGCTGCTGTCCGGTTTCGGTCACTGGTGGCCTGTCGCCTGCTATTTTGTTGTAATGGCGGCCATCGGCTTAATCACCACCTTCTTTGCTCCCGAAACCCGCGGCCGCGATCTCAACCTGCCGCAGGATGCCGCGTAGCGAGAAGGCGAACAGGAACCCAATTTGGATAATCACTCCGCGCGACGCGTTACCCGCGCCGACGTGGCCCGCGTAGCGGGCACCTCCGTCGCCGTGGTCAGCTATGTGATCAACAACGGCCCACGCCCGGTGGCGGAAGCCACCCGGCTGCGCGTGCTGGCGGCGATCGAGCAGACCGGCTACCGGCCTAACGACATCGCGCGGGCATTGGCCTCCGGCAGCACGCAAACCTACGGGCTGGTGGTGCCGGATATTTCCAACCCGTTCTTCGCCACGCTGGCGCGGGCACTGCAGCAAGAGGCCTTCAGCCGCGGCCGCGTGCTGCTGCTGGGTGACGCCGGCGATGACCGGCAGCGTGAGTATGAGCTGATCAACAACCTGCTGCGCCGCCAGGTCGACGGCCTGCTGTACACCAGCGTCGATCGCCATCCGTGGTTCGAGCTGATCCGCGCCTCCGGCACGCCCTGCGTGATGATAGACACCATCGACAGCCAGGCCGGCGTCTGCGCCATCCGCGTCGACGAGCGCGACGCCGCCTGCCAGGCGACCCGCCATCTGCTGCAGCACGGCTATCGCGACATCGGCATTTTTATCGGCCCGCTGACCATGCTCAACGCGCAGGATCGCCTGAACGGCTGGCGCGATGCGCTGCTGGAGGCGGGCATTGCGCCGCGCGACGAGTGGATTTTCGAGGTGCCCTACACCCGCCAGGGCGGCTACCAGGCCACCCAGTGCCTGGTGCAAGGCCCACGCCCACGCGCCGTTTTCACCTCTAACGAACAGCAGGCGCTCGGCTGCCTGTCGGCGCTGGCAGAGCATGGGTTGCGCGCACCGGACGATCTGGCGCTGATTTGTTTTAACGGCACGCAGCAATCCGAATTCAGCGTGCCGCCGCTCAGCGCGGTCGAGCAGCCGATCGACGCCATGGCCAAGCGGGCCATCGCCATGCTGGCCGCCGGTGCCGCGCCCGCCGAGCTGCATGAATTCGCTTTTCAACTGCGCATCCGCCATTCATGCGGCTGTTAGCGGGTTTTCAGGACACCTTATATGCGTTTAATCATTGATTGCGATCCCGGCAATGGCGTCCCCGGCGCCAACGTCGACGACGGGCTGGCGCTGGCCCTGGCGCTGGCGGCCAAACCGCAGCTGCAGCTGGAGCTGATCAGCATCGTGGCCGGCAACACCCCGCGCGAAGTGGGCTTCGCCGTCGCCACCGATCTGCTGGCGCAGAGCGGCTATCAGGTTCCTGTCGCCCTCGGCGCGGCGCGCGCCCTGAGTGAGCCGCCGGAGCCGTGGCGCGCGCATCTGGACCGCCCGATCGCCGATCCCAAGCTGGCAGCGCTGTGGCGCGACTTGCCCGCGCCCTCACTCGCCAACGCGCCCGCACCGGACGCCGCCATCGCCATCGGCGAGCTGATCTGCCGCCATCCCGGCGAGATCACGCTGGCGGCGATCGGCCCGCTGACCAACGTTGCGCACGCCATGCAGCTTTACCCGCAGATGGCGCAGGCGGTGAAAGAGATCGTAATCATGGGTGGCGTATTCAACGTCGACGGGTACATCAAGGACACCAATTTCGGCCTGGATCCGGAAGCGGCACGGCTGGTGCTGAACAGCGGCGCCGCTATCACGCTGGCGCCGCTGGATGTCACCACCCAGACCATGCTGACCCAGGCGGATCTGGCCGCGTTGACGCAGCCGGACACGCCGCTGTGCCGCTATTTGCGCGCCACCACGCAGCCGTGGATCGACTATTCGCGCCATACGCGGCGCCTGCCGGGCTGCTGGATCCATGATGCGCTGGTGATCGCCTGGCTGCTGGAACCGCAGTTGGTCACGACCGAAATGTTCCATGTGGATGTGGCGCTGGAAGGGGCGTTGACGCGCGGCAGCTCACGCCGTTGGCGGCCGGACAGCCTACGCCTGACGGTCGGCATGCCGCCGCCGCAGGGCAAGCCAGTGCGCATCATGCAGCAGGTCGATAACGCCCGTCTACTGGCGTTGATCGGCGCAACGCTGGCGCGCGGATGAAAAAAGGTGCGCCAAGGCGCACCAATCATCGAGCCAGCATCGGCAGCGCTGGGTGTTACCCCTTGCCTTTAACGCTGCTGATAAACGTTTTACGCGCAGTGGTCGAGCCCAACTTCTCGGCCTCATTCATCAGTTTCAGCGCCTTGTCGATATCGCCCGCCTTCACCGCCTGCTTGATGCCATTATTGAAGTAGCTTTCGGTATCGTTGAGCATCGGCTCCGCCGGTTTCTCCGGGGTCGGTGCCGGCGCCGCCACAGCGGCCGGTGCGGTTGATCCTACCACCACCGGCGCCACGGTCGGCGCAGGCTGCAGCATACCGATCATCACGTTGCCGGTGCCCTGTTCCGCGGTCACCTTGAGCTTCAGGGTGCCGCTCGTCGCGTGGCCGGCGATTGGATCCGGGATATCCGGCACCGCGTTGCCCACGCCCTGCGCATAGGCCTTGGCCGGATTGGTCAACTGCGTGGTTTTCGCCAAGTCCTGCCGAGTGGTGTACACCAGCAGGTAAATCTGTTTTTGACCAAGCGCCGGCGTCAGTTTCAACGTGCCTTCGAGGCGATCGGAGGACATTGCTCCCGGCGGCTGGTAAGGGAAATAGCTGCTCGGGTAATACGCCGCCGGGCGCAGATGCTCGTCCAGCACCAGCACGCTCGGCGCGTACAGCGAATTGTTTTTAGCGAGGCTGCTCAGCGTCACCTCCAGCGAGCCGCGATCGGCCGGCAGCGTATAGGCGGCGATCGCCCCCTGGATCTCGCCCTGATTGAGCTGCGGGCTGACGGCGTCGAGCTTCACTTCTTGCGACACCGGCGGCTGCAGCGGCTGCCACGGCAGGCTTTGCAGCGTGGCGGCGCTGATGGCCGGCGCGACGGAAACGTTAGCCGGCGTCTCGGCGTTGGCCGCCAGAGGCGCGCCGACGGTCAGCGCCAGCGACAGGCAGAGTGACAGCAGATTCTTTTTCATCGTTATATCCTCTTTCAGCGCCGCGGCGGATCAGGCAAGAGATCCGGCCGCGGCGAATGCGGTTGGGAGAGAGCCGGCGGCCCTCCCCGTCCTGTCGTCGTTACCACCAAATTTCCATCTGGGCGCCGAAGGTGACTTCGTCATCCTTGCCGCGGCTGAAGGTATGCATGCTGGTGTCGTTGTAAGCGGTGCCGGCGTTATACCCGGTGTCATCGCCGGTGGCGTAGCCCCACTTCTCGTCCCACTTGGCGTAGGTGGCGAACAGGCGGATGGCCGGACGCGACCAGATGCTGTTGCCGGCCTGCCACTGCTGCGCCAGGGTCACTTTATACTGGCCGTTGCGATCGCCGGTGCGCTGGGATTTGACATTGTCATAGCCGGCTTCCAGCAGGGTGCTCATGATCGGCGTCCACTTGTACATCGGGCGCACGCCCACGGTGTACCAGGTGGTGCCGTTGTTGTTGTCGCGGTCGATGTCCTGGAACATGGCGACGTACATCAGTGCCCACTGATCGTTGAAGTCGATGGCGCCGTGATCCAACACGCGGATCATCTTGCCGTTGTTATCAATGGTGGC
The DNA here is from genome assembly GCF_051803255.1 of Serratia bockelmannii. Classification (NCBI taxonomy): domain Bacteria; kingdom Pseudomonadati; phylum Pseudomonadota; class Gammaproteobacteria; order Enterobacterales; family Yersiniaceae; genus Serratia; species Serratia bockelmannii. The sequence goes on from NZ_CP196512.1 coordinate 4,743,529, forward strand.
GCCTTCGTTGCGGCCGTTGTTCTGCGAGGTCATCGAGTCGGTGGCGTACTGCAGCACGAACTTGTTGTAACCGTTCAGGATACTCTGCGTGTGTTCGGCGGTGAACATCCAGCCGTCTTTGCTGGCGCCGTCGGCCAGGCGGTAGTTATCCTGCGCATTGGCGCGGCCGTAGTCCACGCCCAGCTCCAGGGTGCCGCCCGGGTTCAGCTCCAGCCCGGCCAAGCGCACGTCGAAGGTGTCGTTGACGGTTGGACGCTGTTTCCATTCGTTATCCAGGTAGCCGTAAGAGCCGCCGGACTCCGAGTTGCGGGTCACGGCAGCGGACAGCTTGCCGAAGCCCAGATCGATGTTTTCCAGACCGGCGCCCGGGCCGGAGATATCCCAGTAGTAGAAGTCGATCATGTGAACGTCATGACGCTGATAGAAGCGCTTACCGGCCCACAGCGTGGAGCCCGGCAGCCACTCGATCAGGTTTTTACCCTGCACGTTGACTTCGCGGAAGCCCGGGGTCACGTCTTCCCAGTCAGAACGCTGCGAGACCGAATAGGCCAGGTTAGTGTCGAAATAGAAGCTCTTGTCGCCTTCTTTCCACACTTCCTGCCCCAGTTTCAGTTCGGCGTAGGTTTCGCATTCGTTGCCGAGACGGTATTTACTCGCGGCGCCGGTGGCCTTGAAACACTGTTGCTCACCGCCGCTGCCGGTCCAGCCGATGCCGGAACGGGCGTAACCGTGGAAATCCACGGCCAGCGCCTGAGTAGAGAGAACACCGGCGGCGACAGCCAGTGCCAGAGGAAGTTTGCGCAGAGTAGTCATCATTATTCTCCTGTTATACCGACTTTGATGCTTTAAACGCCCGGCTCCTGGTGCAGCCGTTTACATGCCGTACCGTCTTCACGGAACAGGTGGCAGCGGTGAGGCGGCAGGCCGATGGCGAATGTGGCACCTTCTTCTACCAGCACCACGTCATTCTGGCGGTACACCAGGTTTTGACGGATGGCCGGGATTTGGATGTGGATTTGCGTCTCGTTGCCGAGCTGCTCCACCACCTGTACGTCGCCGGTAAGCCGCACTTCTGAGGCTTCGCCGGGCAGCAGATGTTCAGGGCGAATGCCCAGTGACAGGTTGGCGCCGGGTTGAACGCCCGCGCCTTCCACCGGCAGCCACACCAGCTGGCGGTTGGGCAGTTCGACCTGCACCTGTTGCGGCTCCGCCGCGGTCACCTTGACCGGCAGGAAGTTCATCTTCGGCGAGCCGATAAACCCGGCGACGAAGCGGTTGGCCGGGTAGTGATACAGTTCCAGCGGCTTGCCGACCTGCGCCACGCGACCGGCGTCGAGCACCACGATCTTGTCGGCCAGCGTCATCGCCTCGACCTGATCGTGGGTGACGTAAATCATGGTGCGCTGCAGGCGCTTGTGCAGACGGGAGATCTCGATGCGCATCTGCACCCGCAGCGCGGCGTCGAGGTTGGACAGCGGTTCGTCAAGCAGAAATACGTCCGGCTCGGCCACCAGCGTGCGGCCGATCGCCACGCGCTGACGCTGCCCGCCGGACAGCGCCTTCGGCCGCCGGTCGAGCAGGTGCGCCAGTTGCAGCACCTCGGAAACCTGGTTCACCCGTTGATTGATTTCCGCTTTCTTGGCGCCGGCCAGCTTCAGGCCGAACGACATGTTGTCCGCCACCGACAGGTGCGGATACAGCGCATAAGATTGGAACACCATGCCGATGCCGCGCTCGGAAGGCGGCACCTCATTCATACGTTTCTCGCCGATCAGCAGTTCGCCGGAGGTGATGTCCTCCAGCCCGGCGATCATGCGCAGCAGCGTCGATTTACCGCAGCCCGAAGGCCCGACAAACACCACAAACTCGCCGTCTTCGATGGTCAGATTGACGTCTTTGGAAATCACGGCCTCACCGAAGGCCTTATAAACGCTGCGCAGTGTCACGCTAGCCATGCGTTACTCCCCTGCTTTCGCAGTTAACATGTCGTGTGAAAATGGCGGAGGCAAAGCCCGCCAAAACCCATTGATGACCCTCTTGCTGCGCGCCGTGCTGCCATGCCAACGGCAAGGTCGCCTCAGACGGCGCGGCCGCCTGAGTATAAGGCTGCAGGTTTATCAGCGCTTCAAGGCATTGATCCTGATGGGTAATAAGTAAGCGCACCACGCCATCGCGCTGGCTGACTTCGTTCAGTTCGCCGTGTTGGATGAGCGGCGAACGACGCAGGGCCAACAGCGCCTGGCAGTAACGTAAGGTGGAGTGGCTGTCGTGCTGTTGGCGGCTGATGGCCAATGCGCGGTGTTCGATCGCCACCTGTTGATACCAGCTGATTTCGCCGGCGGTGACCTGTTCGGGGGCTTCGTGCCACGGCATCGGCGTTTGCGCGCCGCGCGGATCTTGCAGGCCGGCGGCATGCGGCAGCCCCAGCTCCTCGCCCTGATACAGGCAGATTGGCGCCGGTAGCATCGCCAGCAGCGTCAGAAAGGCGGCGGCGGAACGCAGGTCGCCCTGCCCCCAGCGGCTGACCACCCGGGGCTGATCGGCGTCCCCGGTGCTCCACAGGCTGTCCGCCAATGTGGTACGACGGGCGTGCAGCACCGCCACCAGCGTCTCCGCGCTGAACGGCATCACGTCCAGCGCCAGCGCACCGTGGGCGAACCGCCGCGGCGCGACGGCATTGCGAACGCGGTTGGCTTCATCGCCGTACCACAGCGTCAGCCCTTCGCCCGTCACCGTCGCCTCGGCCCCCGGCGCCAGCGTCTGCGGCAGCAACAGGCCGTCGATCGACAGCGCTTTCAGATACGGCAGCGCCGCCAGCATGCCGTGCGCGTCGCCCACGCCGTCCCCGTTTCCGTCACGGAAACTGGCCGGATGGATCCGGTACAGGGTGGGCTGAGTAGCGATAGGCATTGACGACATAAATCCGGTATCCCTGCTGCGCGTGGCGTTGAAAATCAATGGGCCGATAGTGCGGGAGTCGCCGGAAAGGGTAATCATCCGTAACAAGATTTTTCATGGGGGAGGAGGCGGGAGGATGAGAGAACGACCGCGGCGATGAGAAGTTCCGCGCTTAAGGCAATTCTGTGATCCGGCTGGCAAAAATCGCCCCCCCATTTTGTGCCTGACGCCACAGAATAGAGCGCAACGTTAACTGGATCACACTCCTCATCTCAGGGGCGTAGAGGGGGGAGGATGAGAATATGTCGCGTTGTGACCCACTATTACCGCGAAACGTCTCTCCTTGATTTATGTGCCCACAAAAAGAAGGACTGGATTATGACTCGCAGCATTACCCTCGCCCGCACGCTGGCGCTCTCGGCACTGGCCACCCTGGTGCTCTCTTCTTCCGCCTTCGCCAAGATCGAGGAAGGCAAACTGGTTATCTGGATCAACGGCGACAAGGGCTATAACGGCCTGGCCGAAGTCGGCAAGAAATTCGAAAAAGACACCGGCATCAAAGTCACCGTCGAGCACCCGGACAAGCTGGAAGAGAAATACCCGCAGGTGGCCGCCACCGGTGACGGCCCTGACATCATCTTCTGGGCCCACGACCGCTTCGGCGGCTATGCGCAGTCCGGCCTGTTGGCCGAAATCCACCCGTCCAAAGCCTTCCAGGACAAGCTGTTCCCGTTCACCTGGGACGCCGTGCGCTATGACGGCAAGCTGATCGGCTACCCGATCGCCGTCGAGGCGCTGTCGCTGATTTATAACAAAGACCTGGTCAAACAGCCGCCGAAGACCTGGGAAGAAATCCCGGCGCTGGACAAACAGCTGCGCGCCAACGGCAAGAGCGCCATCATGTGGAACCTGCAGGAACCCTACTTCACCTGGCCTATCATCGCCGCCGACGGCGGTTATGCCTTCAAGTATGAAAACGGCAAATACAACATCAAGGATGTCGGCGTCGCCAACGCCGGTTCGCAGGCCGGTCTGCAGTTCATCGTCGATCTGGTGAAAAACAAACACATCAACGCCGATACCGACTACTCGATCGCCGAAGCCGCGTTCAACAAAGGCCAGACCGCGATGACCATCAACGGGCCGTGGGCCTGGAACAACATCGAGCAGAGCAAAATCAACTACGGCGTGACGCTGCTGCCGACCTTCAAAGGCAAGCCGTCCAAGCCGTTCGTCGGCGTGCTAACCGCCGGCATCAACGCCGCCAGCCCGAATAAAGAGCTGGCGACCGAGTTCCTCGAGAACTACCTGCTGACCAACGAAGGGCTGGCGGACGTCAACAAAGACAAACCGCTGGGCGCGGTGGCGCTGAAGTCCTACCAGGAAGCGCTGGCCAAAGATCCGAAGATCGCCGCCACCATGCAGAACTCGCAAAACGGGGAAATCATGCCGAACATCCCGCAGATGAGCGCCTTCTGGTACGCCGAACGCAGCGCGGTGATCAACGCCGTCAGCGGCCGTCAGACGGTGAAAGCCGCGCTGGACGACGTGCAGACCCGTATCACCAAGTAACGACGTCGTGCGGGGTGCCACGGTGCCCCGCCGTTGCTTCACAGAAAGGAACGCCCTATGCAATTCGCTCACGCCGGGACGCCCGCGCGTAAAAAATCGAAGTGGTGGCAAAGCGACGCGCTGAAATGGCTGGTGGTCGGCCTGTTCAGCCTGGTGACCTGCTACCTGATTGTGTTGATGTATGCACAGGGTGAATACCTGTTCGCCATCCTGACGCTAATCCTGGTCAGCGCCGGGCTTTACGTCTTCGCCAACCGCCGCGCCTACGCCTGGCGCTATGTGTATCCCGGCGTCGCCGGCATGGGGCTGTTCGTCCTGTTCCCGCTGATTTGCACCATCGCCATCGCTTTCACCAACTACAGCAGCACCAACCAGCTGACTTTTGAACGCGCGCAATCGGTGCTGATGCAGCGCCAGTTCCAGAGCGGCCAAACCTTTACCTTTGGCCTCTACCCGGCGGAAAACCAGCAGTGGCGCCTGCAGCTGACGCCACCGGACAGTGAACAGCCGCTGATCTCCGAGCCTTTCCGCCTCGACGCCGCCGCGCCGCAAACCCTGAAACTGACGGCGCAGAACGCCGCGCCGCAGGGCGAACGCGCCACGCTGCGGGTGATTACCCAGAACCGGCAGGCGCTGAGCCAGCTGGTGGCGCAACTGCCCGACGGCGGGGAATTGCGCATGAGCTCCCTGCGCCAGTTCTCCGGCACCCGCCCGCTGTATGCGCTGGACAAAGACGGCAGCACGCTGACCAACAACCAGACCCAGGTACGCTACCGGCCAAACGGCGACACCGGCTTCTATCAGGCGATCAACGCCGACGGCGGCTGGGCGCAGGAAACCCTGAGCCCGGGTTATACCGTCACCACCGGCTGGAAAAACTTCCTGCGGGTGCTGCAGGACGAGGGCATTAAGAAACCGTTCGTGTCGATCTTCATCTGGACCATCGTGTTCTCGGTGATGACGGTGATCCTCACCGTGGCGGTCGGCATGGTGCTGGCCTGCGTGGTGCAGTGGGAGGCGCTGAAAGGCAAGGCGATCTACCGCGTGCTGCTGATCCTGCCCTATGCGGTGCCGTCATTCATCTCGATCCTGATCTTCAAAGGCTTGTTCAACCAAAGCTTCGGCGAGATCAACATGATGCTCAGCCATCTATTCGGCATCAAACCGGCCTGGTTCAGCGATCCGCTCACCGCCAAGAGCATGATCCTGATCGTCAACACCTGGCTCGGCTACCCCTACATGATGATCCTGTGCATGGGGCTGCTGAAGGCGATCCCGGACGATCTGTACGAAGCCTCGGCGATGGACGGCGCCAACCCGTGGCAAAACTTCTTCCGCATCACCTTACCGCTGCTGATCAAGCCGCTGACGCCGCTGATGATCGCCAGCTTCGCCTTCAACTTTAACAACTTCGTGCTGATCCAACTGCTGACCAACGGCGGCCCGGACATGATCGGCACCACCACGCCGGCCGGCTATACCGATCTGCTGGTCAGCTACACCTACCGCATCGCCTTCGAAGGCGGCGGCGGGCAAGACTTCGGGCTGGCGGCCGCCATCGCCACGCTGATCTTCCTGTTGGTGGGCGCGCTGGCGATCCTGAATTTAAAAGCCAGCAAGATGAACTTCGATTAGGGAGAATAACGATGGCCATGGTTCAACCCAAATCCCAGCGCCTGCGCCTGTGGATCACCCATATATTGATGCTGTGCTTTATCGCCCTGATCATGTTCCCGCTGCTGATGGTGGTCGCCATCTCGCTGCGCGCCGGCAACTTCGCCACCGGCAGCCTGATACCGGAAACCCTCTCCTGGGATCACTGGCGGCTGGCGCTCGGCTTCAGCGTCACCCACGCCGACGGCAGCGTGACGCCGCCGCCGTTCCCGGTGCTGCTGTGGCTGTGGAACTCCATCAAGATCGCGGCGATCACCGCCATCGGCATCGTGACGCTGTCCACCACCTGCGCCTACGCCTTCGCCCGTATGCGCTTTCGCGGCAAGAGCACGTTGCTGAAAAGCATGCTGATCTTCCAGATGTTCCCGGCAGTGTTGTCGCTGGTGGCGCTGTACGCCCTGTTCGATCGCCTGGGCCAGTACATTCCGTTTATCGGCCTGAACACCCACGGCGGCGTGATCTTCGCCTACATGGGCGGCATCGCGCTGCACGTCTGGACCATCAAGGGCTATTTCGAAACCATCGACAACTCGCTGGAAGAAGCGGCAGCGCTGGACGGCGCCACGCCGTGGCAGGCATTCCGTCTGGTGCTGCTGCCGCTGTCGGTACCGATTCTGGCGGTGGTGTTCATTCTGTCGTTTATCGCCGCCATCACCGAAGTGCCGGTCGCGTCGCTGCTGCTGCGCGATGTGAACAGCTACACGCTGGCGGTGGGGATGCAGCAATATCTCAACCCGCAGAACTACCTGTGGGGCGATTTCGCCGCCGCCGCGGTGCTGTCGGCGATACCGATTACCGCCGTGTTCCTGCTGGCGCAGCGCTGGCTGGTGGGCGGCCTGACGGCCGGCGGCGTGAAGGGGTAATTTGTGCCACTGCAGTGCGTTTGATGTTTTTCCTTATCTTTTACCCTATGGATTTCAAGTTACAGCTAGGCGACCAGCTCGCTAAGCCCAGGCGCTTACTTCAGTAAGTAACTGGGGTTAGCGAGTGCAGTCAACAACGCTGTCGCTTGAAAGACGACGGGTAATTATATCCTGTGTCTTTGGCGGCCTTTGGCCGCCATTTTTATCGCTACTCCCGTTTCAGCCGGTCGGTATTGGCCAGATAGAGCGTCACCACCAGCACCAATATCGCCGCGGCGTAGATCAGGGTATCGATGGGGTTTTTGTGGTCCACGATAATCAAACGAATAATCGCGGTAATGCCAATGTAAATAAAATAGCGCAACGGGAAATGATAACCCGACTCAAAATACTTGACGATCAAGGCGATAAATTCAAAGTACAGGAAATAAATCACGATACCTTCAATCAACAGGTAAGAAGACGACTCTTCGCTGTTGATAAATAACACCTTCGCCAGATGGATGGTTTCCTTGACCAGAAACACCACCAGAATTGCCGCCAGCAGCAACAAGCCCACGTTCAGCACTCGCTGCAGTCCTTTCGCTATCATTATCGAACGCGACGTTTTTGCCATAAAACCTCTCTCTGAATACCGCTTATATGATTCAACCGTGCCAATATAGGCATTGTCTTAAAAATTATGCCCCGCGCGAAAGCACTTTAAACCCCATTTAATTCATAAAGTTATAATAAGATGTTTCTGGCTTATAGATTTGTAGCAAATCGAAATGTCAACTATCATGGGTCACAGAGATCTTTACATAAAACCAATAACCTCGAATTAACAAGGGAATTCTTTATGCGCGCTAAACTTAACGGACTGGTCGCTGCGGGCCTGTTTACCTGTGCATTGTCCGGCCACGCCGCCGGCCTGGTAGCCCCTGACAACGATCTGCGTAACGATCTCGCCTGGTTGTCTGACCGCGGCGTTATCAACGTCAGCCTGTCCACCTGGCCGCTGAGTCAAGAAGAGATCAGTTCCGTTATCGCGCAGGCCAAGCCGGTGACCAACACTGAGAAAAACGTCATTGACCGCGTACAACGTCGTGTCGATGCCCTGAAAGCCAACATCCGCGTCAGCGGTTACGCGTCGACCGATAAACCCGGCACCCCGCAGGGCTTCGGCCAAAACGAGTACGCCGACGATCGCCTGACCATCGGCGCCGGCGCCAACGGCGAGTTCTGGGACGTGCGTCTGCAGGGCTCGGTGGAAGGCGATCAGCGCGTCAGCGACGGTTCCAAATTCAATATGAACGGCTCCTACGGCGCGGTGAAAATCTGGAATCAGTGGCTCTCCTTCGGCGAGGTTTCCCAGTGGTGGGGACCGGGTTACGACGGCAGCCTGATCCGCTCCGACGCCGCGCGCCCGGTGGCCGGCTTTATGCTGCAGCGCGCCGACCAATCACCGTTTGAAACCCCGTGGCTGTCGTGGATCGGCCGCTGGCAATATCAATTGTCCGCCGGCCAGCTGTCGCAGTACAGTTCTGTACCGCACACCAAACTGATCGGCGGCCGTTTCACCATGATGCCGACTGACTTCCTGGAATTGGGGGCGTCGCGTATCATGATGTGGGGTGGTGAAGGCCGTCCGCAGTCATGGAGCTCGTTCTGGGATGGATTTACCGGCAAAGATAACGATGATTCAGGTAAAGGCAACGATCCGGGCAACCAGCTCGCCGGTTTCGACTTCAAGCTGAAAATGCAGCCGCTGATCGGCCTGCCGGTTAGCCTGTACGGTCAGTTGGTGGGTGAAGATGAGGCGGGCTATCTGCCGTCGCAAAATACCTATCTGCTCGGTCTGGAAGGCCACCCGGAATGGGGCCCGACCACCATCAACTGGTATATCGAAGGGTCAGACACCCGTTCGGATATGAGCCGTAAAAACTATGTGTACACTCACTACACTTACAAAGGCGGCTACTACCAACAGGGTTACCCGCTGGGGCATGCGATGGGCGGCGACGGCCAGATGTTGTCCGGCCGCGTCGAGCTAGTGCTGGACGACAGCCAGCGTTGGAGCACCCGCGTAGTTTACGCCAAGGTGAACCCGCTGAGCCAAAGCATTAACCAGGCCTTCCCAAAATCCGATACGCTGAAGGGCATTCAGGTCGGCTGGGGTTACACCTTCCCGTCTCAGGTTAAGTTTGATACCAGCCTGTGGTACACCGACAACGATCACAGCACCGCCGATGACGTGGGCGCGGGCGTCAGCTTCGAAGTGCCAATCAATCTGTAACTTTCGCAGACGTAAAAAAACCCGCCGCGGCGGGTTTTTTATTGGCTTCAGATCAGGCGATTAGCGCCATTCCTTGAAGCGGTTGATCAGCGCATTGGTCGAGCTGTCGTGACTGCTGATTTTCTCGCTGCCCGCCAGCTCCGGCAGGATGCGGTTAGCCAGCTGTTTGCCCAGCTCCACGCCCCACTGATCGAAGGTGAAGATGTTCAGGATCGCGCCCTGAGTAAAGATCTTGTGCTCGTACAGCGCGATCAGGCTACCCAGGCTGAACGGGGTGATTTCACGCAGCAGGATCGAGTTGGTCGGACGGTTGCCTTCAAACACTTTGAACGGCGCCACGTGTTTAACCTGCTCAGGGGTTTTACCCTGCGCCGCGAACTCCGCCTCCACCACTTCCAGCGACTTGCCGAACGCCAGGGCCTCGGTCTGCGCGAAGAAGTTGGACAGCAGTTTGGCGTGGTGATCGCCCAGCGGGTTATGGCTGATGGCCGGCGCGATGAAATCGCACGGCACCAGCTTGGTGCCCTGGTGGATCAACTGGTAGAACGCATGCTGGCCGTTGGTGCCCGGCTCGCCCCAGATGATAGGGCCGGTCTGGTAATCCACCGGATTGCCGTTGCGGTCGACGTACTTGCCGTTGGATTCCATGTTGCCCTGCTGGAAGTAAGCGGCAAAACGGTGCATGTACTGATCGTACGGCAGAATGGCTTCGGTTTCGGCGCCGAAGAAGTTGTTGTACCAGATACCGATCAGCGCCAACAGCACCGGCAGGTTTTTCTCCGCCGGCGTTTCGGCGAAGTGCTTGTCCATGGCGTGCGCGCCGCTCAGCAACTGCTCGAAGTTGTCGTAACCGATGGACAGCGCAATCGACAGACCGATCGCCGACCACAGGGAGTAACGGCCCCCTACCCAGTCCCAGAACTCGAACATGTTGTCGGTATCGATGCCGAACTCGGCCACCGCTTTGCCGTTGGTGGACAACGCAGCGAAGTGCTTGGCCACGTGCTGTTGATCGGCGGCGCTGCTCAGGAACCAGTCGCGCGCGCTGTGGGCGTTGGTCATGGTTTCCTGAGTAGTGAAGGTTTTGGACGCCACCAGGAACAGCGTAGTTTCCGGATTCAGCGGCTGCAGCGTTTCGGCGATGTGGGTACCGTCAACGTTGGAGACGAAGTGCATGTTCAGGTGGTTTTTATACGGGCGCAGCGCTTCGGTCACCATGTAAGGGCCGAGATCCGAACCGCCGATGCCGATGTTCACCACGTCGGTAATCGGCTTGCCGGTGTAGCCTTTCCACTCGCCGCCGATGACGCGCGCGCAGAACTGTTTGATCTTGGCCAGCACCGCGTTCACTTCCGGCATCACGTCTTTGCCGTCGACCAGGATCGGGCTGTTGCTGCGATTGCGCAGGGCAATATGCAGCACCGCGCGATCTTCGGTGCGGTTGATCTTCTCACCGGCGAACATCGATTTGATGGCGCCTTGCAGATCGGTTTCTTTCGCCAGCGCCTGCAGCTTCTCCAGGGTTTCCTGCGTGATGCGATTCTTGGAATAGTCCACCAACATTTGATCGTTGAAGGTCGCGGAGAACCTGGAGAAACGATCGCTGTCCTCGGCGAACAGGTCGGCGATCCGTACGTCTTTCATCTGTGCATAATGTTGCTGCAGGGCTTGCCAAGCAGCGGTTTGACTAGGATTGATATTTTTCATAGCAACACTCTTAGGCTTGAGAATAAAAATGACGCGTTTGTCCGATTGTAGCCTGTTCGACTGTGATTATGATCGCTTTTCTTGCGATAGGCGCTAACTGTCAACGCATTGCCGCCTCGTTTCAGCTTTCACTCTATACTTTTGGCTAACGGCCTGTTATCGGGGTTGCCGAATTGTCATCAGGCTGTGTCATCGTTACTTATTTCGTCATTTGAAAGGGATCTCGCTTATGGAATTATCCGCCCCGCTTATGTTGGTGCTTATCGGCCTGGCGTCGCTGCTGGCGCAGTGGCTGGCCTGGCTGCTGCGTCTGCCGGCCATTTTGCCGTTGCTGCTGTTCGGCATCGTGCTCGGCCCGACGGTGCATCTGGTGCAGCCGGATCTGCTGTTCGGCGATCTGCTGTTTCCACTGGTGTCGCTGTCGGTGGCGATCATCCTGTTCGAGGGGGCGCTGACGCTGCGCTTCGAGGAGATACGCGGCCTCGGCGGCGTGGTGCGTAATCTGGTCACCGTCGGCATGCTGGTCACCTTTCTGGTCATCAGCCTCGCCAGCTGGTGGTTGCTGGATTTCCCGCCGGAGCTGGCGGCGCTGATCGGCGCGGTGACGGTGGTGACCGGGCCGACGGTGATCGCTCCGCTGATGCGCGTGGTGCGACCGAACGCCAACATTAACCAGGTGTTGCGTTGGGAAGGGATCGTCATCGATCCGGTTGGCGCCATCTTCACCCTGCTGGTGTTCGAGTTCATCGTACTGAAGCAGAATGCGGAGTCCTATACCCACCTGTTTTGGACGCTGGGCGTGACTGCCGCCGTCGGCCTTATCGCCGGCGCGCTGTTCGGCTACCTGCTCGGCCTGGCGCTGCGCCGCGTCTGGCTGCCACGCTACCTGCAGAACCTGGCGGTGCTGGCGATCATGCTGACCGCCTTCGGCGTTTCCAACGCCATCGCCGACGAATCCGGCCTGTTGACCGTCACGGTGATGGGCATCTGGCTGGCCAACATGCGCGACGTCGATACCAGCGATATTCTGGCGTTCAAAGAAGAACTGTCGGCGATCCTGATCTCGGCGCTGTTCATCATTCTGGCGGCGCGGCTCGACATCCAGGCGCTGTGGAATATGGGCTGGCCGCTGCTCCTGCTGCTGCTGGCGGTGCAGTTTATCGCCCGGCCGCTGTGCATCGCGGTCTCGACCTGGCGCTCTTCCCTGCACTGGCGCGATCGGCTGCTGCTGTGCTGGATCGCCCCGCGCGGCATCGTGGCCGCGGCGGTCAGCTCGCTGTTCGCGCTGACGCTGCAGCGCAGCGGCTATCAGGGCGCCGACCGGCTGGTGACCGTGGTGTTCGCCATCATCATCGGTACCGTGGTGTTGCAAAGCCTGACCAGCGGCATGATGGCGCGCTGGCTGCGGGTGCAGCAGCAAAAGCCGCGCGGCGTACTGATCGTCGGCGCCAACAGCGTGGCGCGCATGCTGGCACAGGCGCTGATCAAGCTGAACGTGCCGGTGATAGTCACCGACAGCAGTTGGGAATACTACCGTCAGGCGCGTATGGACGGCATTCCGGCCTATTATGGCCACGCCTACTCCGAACACGCCGAGAACTACCTCGATCTGAGCAATATCGCCCAGGTGTTGGCGCTGTCGCCCAATCGCCACCAGAACGCGCTGGCGGTCTACCACTTCGGCCATCTCTTCGGCGAGGATCACGTGTTTGCCATCCGTTCGGGGGCGCCGCTGAAAGGGCGCGGTGCCAGCGCGGAAAGTTCGCGTTTCCGCCGGCATGAAATTTTATTTAATCAGGAAGCCACCTACGGCCGCCTGAGCAGCCTGCTCGCCAGGGGGGCCACCATCAAAGCAACCAAATTGAATGAAAATTTCGGTTGGCTGGAGTATTTGGAGAAACATCAGGGCGTTATCCCGTTATTCAGCCAAAAGGAGGACGGTTCTCTGCACCCGATTGGCGCCGGTTCCACGCCCACGATGCCCTGTACGCTTATCGCGCTGGTACAAGATGAAAATCCCTCACCGTCTGTACGTTGACAGAATGGCGATAACCGGCTATTCCTAACAGCCTACTTGCGCACCCGGTGCGCAAGCCAGAAGAGGCGCGTCGCCCAGGTAGAGTGTCAGAGGAGCCGTTTCTCCGTTGACGGCACCCGAGGGGGAGCGACGCCGAGGTACGATAATGGCCGGCCATTATCGTATCGACTACAGGGGCTGAATCCCCTGGGTTGTCACCAGGGGATCGCCCACAGGGCGATCGACAAGGTGGGGCGCTTCTGGGTGTATCGTAGCCTGACCTCTACGCCTGCCCCCTGTTTACCGCTCTCCCCTTGTGCCAAGGCTATGGAATTACAGTGCCCCCAAACGGGCATCCCTGACACGAGGTTTCTACATGAACCAAGCAGTACCCCAGAATTCCACCGTGGTAGCCAAGTTCGGCGGCACCAGCGTCGCCGACTTTGAAGCCATGAACCGCAGCGCCGACGTCGTGCTGGCCAACCCGCAGGTCCGCCTGGTGGTGTTGTCCGCCTCGGCGGGCGTCACCAACCTGTTGGTCGCCCTGGCCGAAGGCTGCGAGGCCGACAAGCGCAACTACCAGCTTGATGAAATTCGTCGCATCCAGTACGCCATCCTCGATCGCCTCGCGGCGCCTGCGGTGATCCGCGACGAGATAGACCGCCTGCTGGAAAACATCGCCATGCTGTCGGAGGCCGCGTCGCTGGCCACCTCGACGGCGTTGACCGACGAGCTGGTCAGCCATGGGGAGCTGATGTCCACCCTGCTGTTCGTGGAAATCCTGCGCGCCCGCAACGTGCAGGCCGAATGGTTCGACGTGCGTAAAGTGATGCGCACTGACGATCACTTTGGCCGCGCCGTGCCGGACAGCGCCGCGCTCAGCGAACTGGCCCGGACGCAGTTGCAGCCGCGCCTGCAGAAAGCGCTGGTGGTCACCCAGGGCTTTATCGGCAGCGAGCCGAAAGGCCGCACTACCACGCTCGGCCGCGGCGGCAGCGACTATACCGCCGCGCTGCTCGGCGAGGCGCTCGGCGCTGGCCGGGTAGATATCTGGACCGACGTGCCGGGCATCTACACCACCGATCCGCGGGTGGTGCCGGCGGCCAAGCGCATCGACAAAATCGGTTTCGAAGAGGCGGCGGAAATGGCCACCTTCGGCGCCAAAGTGCTGCATCCGGCCACCCTGCTGCCGGCGGTGCGCAGCGACATTCCGGTGTTCGTCGGCTCCAGCAAGGATCCGGCGGCCGGCGGCACGCTGGTGTGCAACACCACCGAGAATCCGCCGCTGTTCCGCGCGCTGGCGCTGCGCCGCAAGCAAACGCTGCTGACGCTGCACAGCCTGAACATGCTGCACGCGCGCGGTTTCCTGGCCGAGGTGTTCAACATCCTGGCGCGCCATAATGTCTCCGTCGATCTGATCACCACTTCGGAAGTCAGCATCGCGCTGACCATGGACACCACCGGCGCCACCTCCGTCGGCGGCAGCCTGCTGACCACCTCACTGCTGACCGAACTGTCGTCGCTGTGCCGGGTGGAAGTGGAGGAAAACCTGGCGCTGGTGGCGATCATCGGTAACCAGCTGTCGCGCGCCTGCGGCGTGGGCAAAGAGGTGTTCGGCGTGCTCGATCCGTTCAATATCCGCCTGATCTGCTACGGCGCCAGCAGCTATAACCTGTGCTTCCTGGTGCCGGGCGAAGAAGCCGAACAGGTGGTGCGTACCCTGCATCACAACCTGTTCGAATAAGTCATTATCCCTGATTGCGGGCGCAGCATGCTGCGCCCCTGCGTCTAAAAAATCCGTTCAAAACCTGCAGGGGTTCAGCCTGTTGAACCCGCAAAAAACACAACCACCCCCATCGTTCTCAATCTGGCTAAGGAAAAACTGCATGTTGGCTCTACTCACGCGTCTCTTCCCCCTGTGGGCGATACTGCTGTCCGTCGCCGCCTATTACACGCCGACCACCTTTACCGGCATCGGCCCCTACGTCAGCCCGCTGCTGATGCTGATCATGTTCGCCATGGGCGTCACGCTGCGACTGGACGACTTCAAACGCGTGCTGGCGCGCCCCGGCCCGGTGGCGGCCGGCATCTTCCTGCACTATCTGATCATGCCGCTGGCGGCCTGGATCCTGGCGATGCTGTTTCGCATGCCGCCGGATCTGTCCGCCGGCATGGTGCTGGTGGGCAGCGTGGCCAGCGGCACCGCCTCCAACGTGATGATCTATCTGGCCAAGGGCGACGTGGCGCTGTCGGTGACCATCTCGGCGGTCTCAACGCTGGTGGGGGTGTTCGCCACGCCGCTGCTGACCCGCCTGTACGTCGACGCCGAGATCAGCGTCGATATCATGGGCATGCTGTTAAGCATTCTGCAGATCGTGGTGATCCCGATCGGCCTGGGCCTGATCGTCCACCATACCCTGACCAAAACGGTGAAGCGCATCGAGCCGCTGCTGCCGGCGCTGTCGATGGTGTGCATTCTGGCCATCATCAGCGCGGTGGTGGCGGGCAGCCAAAGCCATATCGCCTCGGTCGGTCTGGTGGTGATCGTCGCGGTGATCCTGCACAACGGCATCGGCCTGCTGAGCGGCTACTGGGGCGGCAAACTGTTCGGCTTCGACGAGTCCACCTGCCGCACGCTGGCGATCGAAGTCGGGATGCAGAACTCCGGGCTGGCAGCCACGTTGGGCAAAATCTATTTCTCGCCGCTGGCCGCGCTGCCGGGCGCGCTGTTCTCGGTCTGGCACAACCTCTCCGGTTCGCTGCTGGCAGGGTATTGGTCCGGCCGCCCTATCAAGAAAAAATAAACCGCCTGTCGGGACGCAAACAATTGCGTCCCGTTTCTTCCCTGCGAAATTTCGTATTTCCCACTGGTCGGATTGTCATAATTTCCCTCATCCCCTATCATCCGTGAAAAATAAAAATTCAGATTCTTCCTATCCATGCCGATAATGTTGGCAAGAGGAAGAGACGTTCTACTTTTTTTAATTAATTAAGTCACCAGGGTTGCCCGCCACAAAAGAAGCAGCCTAATTATTATTTAGATATATACCCACCGTCTTATTTGCTGCGGCAAATCAAGATACCTCGCAATGTGCATGTCGCTCATTATTTCGGGCCGGCCCTCGGCCGCCCGTGGTTAACCTCATGGATTGGGCTGGCTGCCCCGGCGGCCTCTCATAATGGATTACAATGATAAAAAAAATCACCGCCTTGACGCTGTTGGTCAGCACGGCCCTTTCCGCCGAAACCCTGCCGGATGCCCACATGATGCGGGATATGTCGATGGGCGAGTCGCGCCGCGCGCTGCAAGACAGCACGCGTGAAGTCAACCAGTTGATTGAGCAACGCCGTTACCAGCAGCTGAAGCAGCAACGCCTGCTGGCGGAGCCGGAGCCGGCCGCGCCCGCCCTGCCGCAGTCCGCGCAGTGCCTGCCGATCGCCGGCGTTTATCTGCAGGGCGTCACCCTGCTCTCGCCGAGCGATTTATCCGCCCTGAGCGCGTTGCCGGAACAGTGCATCAGCAGCAACGATATCAATCGCCTGACCCGTGAATTAACGCGTCTTTATGTGCAAAAGGGCTATATCACCGCGCGCGTGCAAATTGTTCGCCCTAATTCACAAGGAGAATTGGGGTTAAGCGTCACCGAAGGATTTATCGAGAAAATAGAAGGCGGCGATCGCTGGGTCAACAGTCGTTTATTATTTCCGGGGCTGGAAGGCAAGCCGTTGAAATTAACCGAACTCGACCAGGGATTGGATCAGGCCAACCGTTTGCAATCGAATACCACCAAGCTGGATATATTGCCCGGCCATCAGGTTGGCGGTTCGGTTATTCGTTTGCGCAACCAGCATGCCAAGCCCTGGCTGATTACCGCCGGCACGGATAATTACGGCCAAAAAAGCACCGGCCAGTGGCTGGCACGTGCCACCGCCACGCTGGACAGCCCGTTCGGCCTGTCGGACTTCGTCAGCCTGAACGCCAACAGCACGCTGGAAAACCCGGCTCACCGCTATAATCGCGCCTATACCCTGCTCTATTCGCTGCCGTACGGCGCGTTCACCTTCAGCGGGTTCGCCAGCTTCTCGTCCTATGAGAACCACCAGCAGCTGCCGCACAACGTGGTCAAACTGCACGGCCAGACCCAACAGTACGGTCTGCGCAGCGACTACGTGTTTTACCGCGATCACGATCAGATAGACAGCCTGAGCGGCCAGTTGACCTACAAGCGCATCGACAACTACTTCGAAAGCGTGCGCCTCGAGGTCAGCAGCCCCACGCTGACCCTGGCCGAGCTGAGCGCCAGCCACCTGCAGATTCTGCCCAACGGGGTGTTCAGCGCCAACCTCAGCGTCGAACAGGGCCTGCCATGGCTGGGCGCCGATCGCCACCCGAGCTCGGTGCACCTCGACAGCCAGTTCACCAAAGGCAAGCTGTTCGCCAACCTCAGCCAGCGTCTCAAGCTGGGTGACGCCACCTATCAGCTCAACAACCTGTTCTATGGCCAGTACAGCCGCGACCCGCTGCCCGGCGTGGAGTGGCTGAGCCTCACCGATCGCAGCGCCGTACGCGGCTTCAGCCGCAGTACCCAGTCCGGCGACAACGGCTGGTATCTGCAGAATACGCTGTCGCGCAGCTTCAATTTAGGCGCCGCCACGCTGACGCCGCGCCTTGGCGCCGACGTCGGCCGCATTTTGCCGCGTCAGGATAACTCGGGCTGGCGCAGCAGCGCCGGGCTGAGCAGCGGCGCCACGTTACGCTACCGCCAGGCGCTGGTCGATCTGGAGGTCAGCCGCGGCTGGATCTTGTCGAACCACGCCACGCCCGAGGATCCGGTTCAGGTGCTGGCGCGCTTTTCTTACACCTTTTAATCAGCAGTTTTGCAGGACCCCACGGCAATATACGGAGATACATGGATGAAAAATAATAACTTCAGACTTTCGGCGGCAGGCAAACTGGCCGCCGCGCTGGCGATAATTCTCGCCGCTTCCGCCGGCGCCTACGCCGGAGAGATCGTCGCGGCCAACGGCGCCAACGGCCCCGGCGTTTCCACCGCCGCCACCGGCGCCCAGGTGGTCGACATCGTCGCGCCGAACGGCAGCGGACTGTCGCATAACCAATACCAGGACTTCAACGTCAACCAACCCGGCGCGGTGCTGAACAACTCCCGCGAGGCGGGGCTGTCGCAGCTGGCCGGGCAACTGGGTGCCAACCCGAATCTGGGCGGACGCGAAGCCAGTGTGATCCTCAATGAAGTGATCGGCCGCAACCCGTCGCTGCTGCACGGCCAGCAAGAGATCTTCGGCATGGCGGCCGACTACGTGCTGGCCAACCCGAACGGCATCAGCTGCCAGGGCTGCGGGTTCATCAACACCAGCCGCTCCTCGCTGGTGGTCGGCAACCCGCTGGTGGAAAACGGCCTGTTGCAGGGCTACAGCACCCTGGGCAACCGCAATACCCTGAGCCTCAGCGGCACCCTGAATGCCGGCGGCGTGCTGGATCTGATCGCACCGAAGATAGACAGCCGCGGCGACGTGATCGTACAAGACTTCACCCACCGCAACGGCAAAGTGACGCCGGCGGCGATCAACGCCATCAGCGGCCTTAACCGCGTGGCGCGCGACGGCAAGGTGCTGGCCAGCGAACAGCCGACGACCGCGCTGGACAGCTACTACCTCGGCAGCATGCAGGCCGGGCGCATCAACATCATCAACACCGCGCAAGGCAGCGGCGTGAAGCTGGCCGGCACGCTGGCTGCCGGCGACGAACTCAAGGTGAAAGCCTACGATATTCGCAGCGAAAGCCGCATTGAAGATGCCAGCAGCAACAAAAACGGCGGCGATAACTATCAAAATTACCGTGGCGGCATCTACGTCAACGATCGCAGCAGCAGCCAGAAGCTGACCCGCACCGAGCTGAAAGGCAAGAACATCAGCCTGGTGGCGGATAACCACGCGCACCTCACCGCCACCGATATTCGCGGCGAAGACATCACCCTGCAGGGCGGCAAGCTGACGCTCGACGGCCAGCAGTTGAAGCAAACTCAAGGTCACACCGACGACCGCTGGTTCTATTCCTGGCAATACGACGTCACCCGCGAACGCGAGCAACTGCAGCAGGCGGGCAGCACCGTCGCCGCCAGCGGCAACGCCAAACTCGTCAGTACTCGGGAAGACGTGAACCTGTTGGGCGCCAGCGTCAGCGCCGACCGGGCGTTGAGCGTCAAAGCGGCGCGCGATGTGCACCTCGCCGGGCTGGTGGAGAAAGATAAGTCCAGCGAACGCGGCTATCAGCGCAACCACACCTCCAGCCTGCGCACCGGCAGTTGGAGCAGCAGCGACGAAAGCGAAAGCCTGAAGGCCAGTGAACTGCGCAGCCAGGGCGAACTGACGGTGAAAGCCGGCCGCAATGTCTCGACTCAGGGTGCCAAGGTCCACGCCCAGCGCGATCTGACGATCGACGCAGATAACCAAATCCAGGTCGGGGTGCAGAAAACCGCCAACGCCAAAGCGGTGCGCGATGACAAAACCTCCTGGGGCGGCATCGGCGGCGGCGACAACAAGAACAACAGCAATCGCCGCGAAGTCAGCCACGCTTCCGAATTGACCAGCGGCGGCACCCTGCGCCTGAACGGTCAGCAAGGCGTCACCATTACCGGCAGCAAGGCGCGCGGCCAGAAAGGCGGCGAAGTCACCGCCACCCACGGCGGCCTGCGCATCGACAACGCGCTGAGCACCACCGTGGACAAAATCGACGCGCGTACCGGCACCGCCTTCAACATCACCAGCAGTTCGCACAAGGCTGATAACAGTTATCAGAGCAGCACCGCCAGCGAGCTGAAGTCCGACACCAACCTGAAGCTGGTCAGCCGTAAGGACACCGACGTGATCGGCAGCCAGGTCGCCAGCGGCGGCGAGCTGAGCGTCACGTCGCAGACCGGCAATATCAACGTCAAGGCCGCCGAGCAGCAGCAGAACATCGACGAGCAGAAAACCGCGCTCACCGTCAACGGCTACGCCAAAGAAGCCGGCGACAAGCAATACCGCGCCGGTTTACGCATCGAACACACCCGCGACAGCGAGAAAACCACCCGCACCGAGAACCGCGGCGCCACCCTCAGCGGCGGCAGCGTGAAACTCGACGCGGATAAGAACGTGACCTTCAGCGGATCCAAATTGGTCGCCGACAAAGGCGACGCCAGCGTCAGCGGCAATAAGGTTTCGTTCCTGGCGGCGGACGACAAAACCACCTCGAATACCGAGCAGACCAAGGTCGGCGGTGGTTTCTACTACACCGGCGGCATCGACAAGCTCGGCAGCGGTGTGGAGGCCGGCTACGAGAACAGCAAAACACAGGCGCAGAGCAGCAAGGCCGTCACCTCCGGCAGCGACGTCAAAGGCAACCTGACTGTCAACGCCCGTGACAAGCTGACCCAGCAAGGTGCGCAACACAGCGTCGGCGGCACCTATCAAGAAAACGCCGCGGACGTCGATCACCTGGCCGCTGCCGACACCACCAGCAGCAACACCACCAAAACCGACGTCGGCGTGAACATCGGTGCCAACGTCGATTACAGCGCCGTGACCCGTCCGGTCGAGCGTGCGGTCGGCAAGGCGGCCAAGCTGGACGCCACGGGCGTCATCAACGACATCGGCGGCATCGGCGCGCCTAACGTCGGCCTGGATATCGGCGCACAGGGCGGCAGCAGCGAAAAACGCAGCAGCAGCTCGCAGGCGGTCGTCAGCTCGGTGAAAGCCGGCAGCATCGACATCAACGCCAAAGGCAAAGTGCGCGATCAGGGCACGCAATATCAAGCCAACAAAGGCGCGGTCACGCTGACGGCGGACAGCCACCGCAGCGAAGCTGCGACAAATCGTCAGGAAGAGCAGAGCCGCGATACCCGCGGCAGCGCCGGCGTGCGCGTCTACACCTCCACCGGCAGCGATCTGACCGTGGACGCCAAGGGCGAAGGCGGCACCCAGCGCAGCAACAGCAGCGCCAGCCAGGCAGTGACCGGCTCGATCGACGCGGCCAACGGCATCAACGTCAACGTGAAAAAAGACGCGGTCTATCAGGGCACCGCGCTGAACGGCGGCAGCGGTAAAACCGCCGTCAACGCCGGCGGCGATATCCGCCTTGATCAGGCCAGCGACAAGCAGAGCGAAAGCCACAGCGGCTTTAACGTCAAAGCCTCCGCCAAGGGCGGTTTCACCGCCGACAGTAAAAACTTCGGCGCCGGGTTCGGCGGCGGCACCCACAACGGCGAAAGCAGCAGCAGCACCGCGCAGGTCGGCAACGTTAGTGGCCAACAGGGCGTTGAGCTGAAGGCGGGCCGCGATCTGACGCTGCAGGGCACCAACGTCAAGAGCCAGGGCGACGTCAGCCTGAGCGCGGGTAACAAGGTCGCACTGCAGGCGGCGGAATCGACCCAAACGCGTAAGGAAAGCAAGCTGTCCGGCAATATCGATCTGGGCGCCGGCAGCAGCGACAGCAAGGAAAAAACCGGCGGCAACCTCTCCGCCGGCGGCGCCTTCGACATCGCCAAGGTGAATGAGTCCACAACCGAGCGTCAGGGCGCCACTATCGCCTCAGACGGCAAGGTCACCCTGTCCGCCAACGGCAAAGGCGATGACGCACTGCATCTGCAGGGGGCCAAAGTCAGCGGCGGCAGCGCCGCGCTCGAGGCGAAAAACGGCGGCATCCTGCTGGAGTCCGCCAAAAACGAGCAGCATAAGGACAACTGGAGCCTGGGCATCAAAGCCAACGCCAAAGGCGGCCAAACCTTCAACAAGGACGCCGGCGGCAAGGTCGATCCGAACACTGGCAAAGATACCCACACGCTGGGTGCCGGTCTGAAGGTCGGCGTGGAACAGCAGGATAAAACCACCCACGCCAACACCGGCATCACCGCGGGCGACGTGGCGATCAACAGCGGCAAAGACACCCGTCTCGCCGGCGCGCGTGTCGATGCCGACAGCGTACAAGGCAAGGTGGGCGGCAATCTGCACGTTGAAAGCCGCAAAGACGTTGAGAACGGTGTGAAGGTCGATGTGGATGCCGGCCTGAGCCACAGCAACGATCCGGGCAGCAGCATCACCTCCAAGCTGTCGAAGGTCGGCACACCGCGTTACGCCGGTAAGGTGAAAGAGAAACTGGAGGCCGGAGTGAACAAAGTGGCCGACGCCACCACCGACAAGTACAACAGCGTGGCGCGTCGCCTCGATCCGCAGCAGGACACCACCGGCGCGGTCAGCTTCAGCAAGGCCGACGGCAAAGTCACGCTGCCGGCAACGCCGACCGGCGAAAAACCGCAAGGCCCGCTGTGGGATCGCGGCGCACGCACCGTCGGCGGCGCGGTGAAAGACAGCATCACCGGGCCGGCCGGTCGCCAGGGGCACCTCAAGGTCAATGCCGACGTGGTGAACAACAACGCGGTCGGCGAGCAATCGGCGATCACCGGTAAGAACGGCGTGGCGCTGCAGGTCGGCGGCCAAACCCAACTGACCGGCGGCGAGATCCGCAGCCAGCAAGGCAAGGTGGAACTGGGCGGTAGCCAGGTCAGCCAGCAGGACGTCAACGGCCAACGCTATCAGGGCGGCGGCCGCGTCGATGCGGCGGCCACGGTTGGCGGCCTGGCCGCCGGTGCGGCGAAACAGGGCGTTGACGGCAACGTGCCGTTCGTCAGCGGCCATGCCTCAACAAAACAGGCGGATGCCAAAGCCGGCGTGTTCAGCGGCAAATAACGCGCCTTTCCTGCACAACGCCCCCGGTTAAAACCGGGGGCGTTTTTTTACAGCGTGCTCGGGGTGTCTTCCCAGTCGCGATCGTCGTCCTTGGCATCCTGATCCAACACGTTGTAAGCCACCGCGCAGAACAGCGAGTTCAGGCGCTTCATGTCCCCCAACAATCCCAAATGCAACGAACTGGTCTCGATGCTCTGCACGTTTTGCTGGTGCAAACGATCGACGTGCGCGTGCGCGTAGCGGCGATCCAGAATGCGGAAGCGGTGCTTGGAACGGCGCAGGCGTTTGGCGCTGGTGACGTCGCCGGACAGGAACACCGACAGCCCCAGGCGCAGGTTGCCGATCAGCCGTTCGTGCAGCCCGTCCAGCTCCGCCAACCCTTCCGCCGAGAAGGCGCGGCGCGCGGCGTGCGACTTGGCGCCCACGTCGCCGGCCATGCGCTCGATGATGTCGCCCGCCTGTTCCAGGTTGAGCGCCATTTCGATGATCTCCGCCCAGCGGCGCGAGTCTTCCTCGCCCAGATCTTCCTTCTGGATCTGCGCCAGATACAGCTTGATGGCGGTGTACAGCACGTCGACGTCATCGTCGAGGCGCCGCACCTCTTTATCGACCCCCTGCTTACCGTGCAGCACTTCACGTTGCAGGATCATCATGTGTTCCACCACGTCGCCCATGCGCAGCGTTTCGCGCGCCGCATTGGCCAGCGCCAGCGTCGGCGTGTCCAGCGCGCTGGCGTCCAGATGGCGCGGCCGCATGCGCGGATCGTCGGCCGCTTCGTCGACGATCAGCCGCTCGCACAGCGTCGCCATCGGCCCGGCCAGTGGGATCATCACCAGGCAGCGGATCAGGTTGTAGAACACGTGGAAATAGATCACCAGCTCTTCGCTGCCGCCCGGCAGCTGAGCCATCAAATCCGCCAGATAGGAGACGAACGGCAGCACCAGTATGCAGCCCACCAGCTTGAACAGCAGGCTGCCGAGCGCTACGCGCCGCCCGGCGGCGTTCTGCCCGCTGGCGTTGATCATCGCCAGCAGGCCGCTGCCGAGGTTGGCGCCGATCACCAGACAGAGCGCCACCTTCAGAGAAATCACGCCGGTGGCGGTCAGGGTGGCGGTCAGCAGCACCGCCGCCAGGCTGGAGTAGCTGACGATGGCGAACAGCGCGCCGGTCAGGGCGTCCAGCATCACGTCGCCGGTCAGCGACGAGAACAGCACTTTCACCCCGGCCGCCTGGGTGATCGGCGTGGCGGCGGCGACGATCAGCTCCAGCGCCAGCACGATCAGCCCAAGGCCGATCAGGACGCGTCCGATCTGGCCGATCCGCATTTGCTTGCGGCTGAGGAACAGGAAGACGCCGACCAGGATCAGCAGCGGCGACAGCCAGGAAAGATCGAAGGTCAGCACGCGCGCCATCAGCGCGGTGCCGACGTCGGCGCCCAGCATGATCACCAGCGCAGGCGCCAGCCCCACCAGCCTCTGCGCGACGAAAGAGGTCACCAGCAGCGCGGTGGCGTTGCTGCTTTGCACCAGCGCGGTCACGCCGATGCCGGAAACGAACGCCAGCGGTTTTTTCTCAACGCTGTCGCTCAACACGCGCCGCAGATTGGCGCCGTAAACCCGCATGATCCCGGTGCGCACGATGTGGGTACCCCACACCAACAGCGCCACGGACGAAAGCAGGTGAAGAAGGGTCAGCACGGAAGATACGCTCCATTAACGCCCGGCCAAAGGAGGCTGATACCCGATGCTTGTCACGCGACGCAGAGAGGCGAGCCAAAGGATGACGGGTACAGCGCGCGGTCCCGCCTGCCGGGCGTGGGTCTGGCAGGACAGCGGGCGGGCGGCAGACCGCAGAAGAGAAGGGTTAATGCGGCGGCGGGAAGGCCCCGGCGCCGCGCTGCGAAATCATGCAACTTCCCGCAATACAACAGGTTCCAAGTGTAGCCCAATTTCCGCGCCGTCGGGCCGCAGGTCGGCCACCGAACGGTTGAGCACGTCAACCAGCAATTCTATCTCGCAAACCTGAATCCGATACCGTACCACATTCCCGAGCAAACTGTGACCCAGGATCACCCCACCGATCCCCTGTCCGGCCGGCAACAGGCCGATAGACTCGGGGCGGATCGCCACCTTGCCGACATAGCTGCGCCCGGTCAGTTGGGCGGCCTGTTCGGCGGTCAACAGGTTATAGTTGCCGATAAATCCGGCGGCGAAGGCGTCCGCCGGCTGGGTATACAAGGTTTCCGCGTCGCCGCTCTGCACGATCTGCCCCTTGTTCATCAGCACGATGCGATCCGATAGGGTCAACGCCTCTTCCTGATCGTGGGTGACGAAGATCGCCGTCAGGTTCAGCTCGCGTTGAATGCGCCGGATCTGCTCGCGCAGGTGTTTGCGGATACGCGCGTCCAGCGCCGACAGCGGTTCGTCGAGCAGCAGCAGACGCGGGCGAGTGACCAGCGATCGTGCCAGCGCCACGCGCTGACACTGGCCGCCCGACAGCTGATGCGGATAGCGCTTTGCCAGATCGCTCAGCTCCACCAGCGCCAGTACCTCCTGCACCCGCTGGCCGATCTGCCCGGCCGCCAGCTTCTGCATTTTCAGGCCGAAGGCCACGTTGCCTTCCACCGTCATATTGGGGAACAGCGCATAACTTTGGAACACCATGCCGATGCCGCGCTTTTGCGGCGCCAGCGGTACCAGATCCTGGCCCTGCAATAAAATTTGCCCGCTGTCGACCGGTGTCAGGCCGGCCAGGCAGCGCAGCAGCGTCGATTTGCCGCAGCCGCTCGGCCCCAGCAGGGTGACGAACTCCCCCTCTTCGGCGGTGAAATCGATATCCTGAAACACCTGGGTCTGGCCATAGTGTTTGTTCAGGCGGGTGACGTTGAGATAAGCCATCGGGTTAGCCCTTGTTTTTATTCAGCAAGTTCGCCAGCCAGGTGACGAGCAGCACCACGGCGAAATAGGAGATGACCAGCGCGCTGGTGAAATGCCCGCTGCCGTTGCGCATATTAAACAGGTAGACCTGCAGCGTTTCATACTGGCTGCCCACCAGCAGGTTGGCGAACACGAACTCGCCGATCAGGAACGAGAACGACAGCAGCACGGCGATCGTTCCGCCCTTGCGCAGGTTCGGCAGCACCACCCACAGCGCCGCCTGCCAGGTACTGGCGCCGAGCAGGTGCGCGGCGTCCATCAGATCGCGCAGGTTGATCGCCTGCATGTTGTTGCTGATGGCGCGGTAGATAAACGGCAGCGCGATGGTGAAATAGCAGCCCACCAAAATCCAGGGGGTGCCGAGCAGCGGCAGCGGATCGGCGGCGAACAGCTGCATCAGCCCCACCGCCGACACCACCGGCGGCACGGCGAACGGCAGCAGGATCAGCACGTTCATCACCGCGTCCAGTTTGGGAAAGTAGTAAGCGATCACAAACATCGCCGGCAGGATCACCACCACCGACAGCAGCAGCGTGCCGAAGCAGATCAGCAGCGAGTGCCACAGCGCCTGCAAAAAGCGCGGGTCGCTCCACAGCGCCGTCAGCCACTTCAGGGTAAAACCGTCCGGTAAAATGGTGGCGCCCCACTGGGTGGCCAGCGCATAAATCAGCGTCGCCGCCAGCGGCAGCAGCAGGATCAGCAGCAGCAGGCCGGTCACCGTGCGGTGATAGAGGCGTTCAGCACGCGACATGAGCATTCTCCATCCGATTATGAGCGCGCATTGAGGTAGCTCCTGCGCAGCATCCATTGGTGGATTACCGTGATAAACGCCATCATCACCACCAGCAGCATCGCCAGCGCGCTGGCCAGGTTCGGATCGAGGGAGATGTCCCCCGCCACCAACGCCGAGATGCGGATCGGGATCACGTTGAAGTTGCCGGTGGTCAGCGCGTACACCGTGGCATAGGCGCCCAGCGCGTTGGCCAGCAGGATGACGAAGGTGCCCATCAGCGCCGGCGCCAGCACCGGCAGGCCGATATGCCGCCAGTAGCGCCAGGGGCCGGCGCCGAGCAGCGCCGCCGACTCACGCCAATCGGCGCGAAGTGCATCGAACGCCGGATACAGCAACAGCACGCCCAACGGGATCTGGAAGTAGGTATACAGCACGATCAGGCCGCTCTTCGAATAGAGGTTGAAGCTCTCCATCAAACCGTATTTGCGCAGCAGCAGCGTCAGGCAGCCGTTCAACCCCAACAGAATGACGAAGGCGAACGCCAGCGGCACCCCGGCGAAGTTGCTGGTCATGTTGGTGAACGACATCACGAAGTCATGAAAGCGGGTCTGGCCGAGCTGGCGAAGTGAGTAACTGCCCACTAATGCAATCAGCAAGCCGTAGACGCTCGACCACAGCGAGATCTCCAGCGAGAACTGAAAGGCCTGCAGGTAGAACGGCGACGTGAGGATATCGACATAGTTGCCCCATCCCCAGCCGCCGGTCTCGCTGAAAAAGCTGTGAACCGCGATCCACACCAGCGGGGTGATCTGAAACGCGCCGAACAGCACGATAAACGGCAGCAGGCACAGCGCGGCGATCCATTTGGTTTTGCTGTTCATCGCGCATCCTGCGCCAGCAGCGCCCGGCAGCGCGGCTTGTCATGCGCCGCCTGCAGCAGATCGCAGATCGTGCCGCACAGCTCGGTTTGCTGCGGATCGGCGTCGTCCAGGCTGAAGCCCGCGCCGAACACGAACAGCGGCACCTGGCGCTCTTCCGGCAACACCCCGCCGTGGCTGCGATCGTCGTTCATGCCGTGGTCGGCGGTGATCAGCACCTGATAACCGGCCGCCAGCCACTCGGGCAGGTAGCGCGACAGCGAGCCGTCGGCGCGCCGCGCCGCGTTGCGGTACTGCGGCGAAGAGAGGCCGAAGCGGTGCCCGGCGTCGTCGATGTTCATCGGGTGGATCAGCAGGAAATCCGGCTGATGACGCTGGCGCAGGCTTTCGGCGTCGTCGAACAGATGGCTGTCGGGATAGCCGTCGTCGTAATAGAAATGGCCGTGCTGAATCGGCAGCTCGGGAGCGTCGGTGTGGCGGTCGCGCGCGGCGTCGAACGGCGTGCGGTTATACAATTCGCTGAACCAATGATACGCGGCGGCGGCGGTGGTCAGCCCGGCGGCGCGCGCGTAATGAAACACGCTTTGTTGATGAGAAAGGCGCGAGACGTGGTTGTGCACCACGCCGCTCTCCACCGGCGTGACGCCGGTGAGGATGCATTCATACAGCGGCCGGGAGAGCGAGGGCAACTCGCTCTCCAGCAGGTACAACCGCCCGCGTCCCGCCGCACATTCGGCCTGCAGATACCCCATGGCGTCATGCGCCACCCGGTAGTTGAGGCCGTCCAGCAGCACGAGGATCGTTTTCATGGTGCGTTAACTCACTGCTGCATAAACATAATGACGTTTTCCTGCCACAGGCGCGGCAGCGCTTTGGCGCTCTGTTCCCAGGCCGCCGGATCGGCGATCGGGTGCGCATTCTTGTACTGCTCGGCCGGCAGCAGCTTGGCCTTGACGTCGTCCGGCAGCGTCAGATGTTCGGCGCGGATCGGGCGGGCATAGCCGCGCGCCAGGTTGATCTGGCCGGCGTCGGAGAAGATGTATTCGCGCGCCAACTTGGCGGCGTTCGGGTGCTTGGCGTATTTATTGATGATGGTGGTGTAGCCGGAGGTGATCGAGCCGTCCGACGGGATCAGCACTTCAAAACGGGTTTTGTCGATCTGATCGCGGTAGTTCAGGCCGTTGAAGTCCCACACCACGCCAACCTGCACTTCCCCTTTCTCCAGCGATGCGATCACCGGGTTACTCAGGCTCAGGCGGCCGGCCTTGGCCAGCTTGCCGAAGAATTCCAGGCCCGGCTTGAGGTTTTTCTCGTTGCCGCCCATGGCGTAGGTGGCGGCCAGCACGCCGCTGGCCGCCTGCGACGCGGTGCCGACGTCGCCGATGGTGACCTGATAGCTGCCCTTGAGCAGATCGGCCCAGCTGTGCGGGATGTCTTTCACCTGCTGTTTATTGATGATAAAGGCGATGGTGCCGGTGTAAGCCAGCGCCCAGTGCCCGTCTTTGTCTTTCGCCCAGTCCGGCACCTGATCCCAGGTAGAGGGTTTGTAGGGCTGCGTTACGCCCTTCTGCACCGCCACCGGGCCAAAGGCCGCGCCGACGTCACCGATGTCCGCCGTAGCGTTGTTATTTTCCGCATCGAATTTGGCGATCTCCTGCGCGGAGCTCATGTCGGTATCGACATGCTTCAGGCCGTACTTGCTCAACAGATCTTGCCAAGTGCCTTTCCAGTTGGCCCAGCTGTCCGGCATGCCGACGCTGTTGACTTCGCCTTCTTTCTTCGCGGCCTGCTCCAGCGCCGCCAGATCGGTATCCGCGGCCCAGCTCATCTGGCTGGATAACACGATGGCACTGGTTAACACAGAAGCGCACAAACGTTTCATAACTGATGCTCCAGGTGGTAGTGTGGGGATGGCTGGACTAGTCCAGCAAGGACCAAACCAATCTAACGGACGAATGTGATAATTATATGTCAGCTTAAAAAAGCGACAGTTTTATCACCCGTTGCAACGGCGAAAACGCGACGCTGGTCTACCTTAAGGAAGGCCAAACGCACTGAAACGGGACACCCGCTGTATGAGTGAAGCACCGACGACCGTCGCCACCATCTGCCAAACGCTGAGCGCCCGCATTACCGCCGGCGAGTTCGCCGTGGGCGGCAAGCTGCCCTCCGAACGCGCCCTGAGCGAACAGTTCGCCACCACCCGCATTACCTTGCAGGAGGCGCTCGGCCAGTTGGAGGCGCAGGGCGTCATCTACCGCCAGGTGCGGCGCGGCTGGTTCATCTCGCCTCCACGTTTGATCTACAACCCGCTGCAGCGCAGCCATTTTCACGCCATGGCGCAGCAGCAGGGGCGCGCCGCCCATACCGAAGCGATCGACAGCGCGGTCGTCACGCTCGACGCGCCGCTGGCCGGCCGCCTGGCGCTGCCCCCCGGCGCCGAGGCCTATCGCATTCGCCGGCTGCGCTACATCGACGGACGTGCGGTGCTGTACTGCGAGCACTACCTCAATCCGGCCTATTTCCCCGGCATTCTGGACGAAGATCTGACCCAGTCGCTGACCGCGCTGTACGCCGCGCGCTACGGCATTCACTACGGGCGGGTGCGTTTCGACATGCTGCCCACCCTGCTGCCGCAGCAGGCCGCCGCCATGCTGAAGGTGACCTACGGCAGCCCGGCGCTGTTCATTACGCGGGTGAATCGCGATCAGCACGACAGGGTGATCGATTGCGACCTGGAATATTGGCGGTACGACGCGCTGCACATCGACGTGGAAGCGCTGTAAATGACAAGGGCGCATCGCTGCGCCCTTGAAGAGGAAAGTCAGTCGGCGTCGTAGCCGAGGTTTGGCGCCAGCCAGCGCTCGACCTCGCTCACGCTCATCCCTTTACGCGTCGCGTAGTCTTCCACCTGATCGCGCTGGATCTGCGCCACCGCGAAGTACTTGCTCTCAGGATGGCTGAAGTACCAGCCGGATACCGCCGCTCCCGGCCACATAGCGAAGGACTCCGTCAGTTCCATGCCGGTGTGGCGGTTGACGTCCAGCAGCTGCCAGATGGTCGCTTTTTCGGTGTGCTCCGGGCAGGCCGGGTAGCCCGGCGCCGGCCGGATGCCCTGATAGTTCTCGCGGATCAGTTCCTCGTTGCTCAGGCTCTCGTCGGCGGCATAGCCCCAGTGTAACTTGCGCACCTGCTCATGCAGGTATTCGGCGAAGGCCTCCGCCAAACGATCCGCCAGCGCCTTGACCATGATTTTGTTGTAATCGTCATGCTGCGCGTCGTACGCCGCCGCCAGCGCGTCCTCCTCCAGCCCTCCGGTCACCGCGAAGGCGCCGAAGTAGTCGGCTTTGCCGCTGCTTTTCGGCGCCACGAAGTCCGCCAGGCAGTAGTTCGGGAAGTCGGTTTTTTCCGTCTGCTGGCGCAGATGGCGGCTCACCGCCAGCACCTCGTCACGCCGTTCGTCGCGGTATACTTCCACGTCATCGCCGACACGGTTGGCCGGGAACAGGCCGTAAACGCCGCGCGGGTTGAGGCTGCGCTCGGCGGCCAGCCGATCCAGCATCTGATTGGCGTCGTGGAACAGGCGTTTGGCCTCTTCCCCCACCACCTCATCCTCCAGGATGCGCGGGTATTTGCCCGCCAGCGACCAGGTCATGAAAAACGGTGTCCAGTCGATATAGTGGCGCAGCGTCTCGATGCCGGCCGCCACCGGAAACACGCCGAGCTGCCGCGGCGCCGGCGGCTGATAATCGGCCCAGTCCAGCGCCATGGCGTTGGCGCGCGCCTTCTGCAAATCGACCGGTGGCGTGCGCGGTTTTTTGCGCGCGTGCTGAATGCGCACCGTTTCATATTCTTTGCGGGTGCGCGCCACAAACTCGTCGCGCTGGGTGGCGGACAGCAGCGCCGACACCACGCCCACGGTGCGCGAAGCGTTCTGCACGTAGGTGGTCGGGCCGCTGTAGTTCTGCTCGATTTTCACCGCGGTGTGCGCCTTGGAGGTGGTGGCGCCGCCGATCAGCAGCGGCAGCGTAAAGCCCTGGCGCTCCATCTCTTTGGCCACGTTGACCATCTCGTCCAGCGACGGCGTGATCAGCCCCGACAGGCCGATGATGTCGACGTTCTCCTCGCGCGCGGTGCGCAGGATTTTCTCCGTCGGCACCATCACGCCCAGATCGACGATTTCATAGTTGTTGCACTGCAGCACCACGCCGACGATGTTCTTGCCGATGTCGTGCACGTCGCCCTTCACCGTCGCCAACAGGATTTTCCCCGCGGAGGTGCCTTGCTGCTTGCTGGCCTCGATGTACGGTTCCAGGTAGGCCACCGCCTGCTTCATCACGCGGGCGGATTTCACCACCTGCGGCAGGAACATCTTGCCCTCGCCAAACAGATCGCCGACCACGTTCATCCCGGCCATCAGCGGCCCTTCGATCACTTCGATTGGGCGTTCGGCCTGCTGCCGCGCTTCTTCGGTGTCCAGTTCGATAAACTCGGTGATGCCCTTCACCAGCGAGTATTCCAGCCGCTTCTCCACCGGCCAGCCGCGCCATTCCGCCTGCTGCACCGCCGCTTCGCCGTCTTTGCTGCCGCGGTACTTTTCCGCCAGTTCCAGCAGGCGTTCGGTGCCGTCCTCGCGACGGTTGAGGATCACGTCTTCTACCGCCTCGCGCAGCTCGCCAGGCAGATCGTCGTAAATCGCCAGCTGCCCGGCGTTGACGATGCCCATGTCCATGCCGTTGCGAATGGCGTGATACAGGAATACCGCGTGGATTGCTTCACGCACCGGATCGTTGCCGCGGAACGAGAACGACACGTTGGACACCCCGCCGGAGATCATCGCGTGCGGCAGGTGGGTTTTGATGTCGGCGCAGGCTTCGATAAAGTCGACGGCGTAGTTGTTGTGCTCGTCGATGCCGGTGGCGACGGCGAAGATGTTCGGGTCGAAAATGATGTCTTCCGGCGGGAAACCGACGCGTTCGGTCAAAATTTTATAGGCGCGGCGACAGATCTCGAACTTGCGCTCGCGGGTGTCCGCCTGGCCCACTTCGTCGAACGCCATCACCACCACCGCAGCGCCATAGCGGCGCACCAGCCTGGCGTGGTGGATAAAGGCCTCTTCGCCCTCCTTCATCGAGATCGAGTTGACGATACCCTTGCCCTGAATGCACTTCAGGCCTTTCTCGATAACGGACCACTTGGAGGAGTCGATCATGATCGGCACCCGGGCGATATCCGGCTCGCCGGCGATCAGGTTGAGGAAGCGCACCATCGCCGCTTCGGCGTCGAGCATCCCCTCATCCATGTTGATATCGATGATCTGCGCGCCGCTCTCGACCTGCTGGCGCGCCACGTCGAGCGCCTCGTTGTATTTCTCTTCTTTGATCAAGCGTTTGAAACGCGCCGAGCCGGTGACGTTGGTACGCTCGCCGACGTTGACGAACAGGGTGTTGGCGTCGATGGTCAACGGCTCCAGACCGGCCAGGCGGCAGGCGACCGGGATATCCGGCAGCCGGCGCGGCGGCACGCCCTCGACCGCGTTGGCCATCGCGGCGATATGTTCCGGCGTGGTGCCGCAGCAGCCGCCGATAATATTGAGGAAGCCGGCCTGCGCCCACTCCCCGACCTGGCGCGCCATCTCGGCCGCATCCAGATCGTACTCGCCGAAGGCGTTCGGCAAACCGGCGTTCGGGTGTGCGGTGACGTAGGTCTCCGAGATGCGCGCCAGCTCGGCGACGTACTGGCGCAGCTCGTCCGGGCCCAGGGCGCAGTTCAGGCCGAAGGTCAGCGGCTTGACGTGGCGCAGCGAATTGTAAAACGCTTCGGTGGTCTGGCCGGACAGGGTGCGGCCGGAGGCGTCGGTGATGGTGCCGGAAATCATGATCGGCAGTTCCACCCCCAGCGCTTCGAATTCGGTTTCCACCGCAAAAGCAGCGGCCTTGGCGTTCAAGGTGTCGAAGATGGTTTCGATCATGATCAGATCGACGCCGCCTTCCACCAGCGCGCGAGTCGATTCGCGGTAAGCCGCCACCAGTTCATCGAACGAGATGTTGCGGAACGCCGGATCGTTGACGTTCGGCGAGATGGACGCAGTGCGGTTGGTCGGCCCCAACACCCCGGCGACGTAGCGCGGTTTTTCCGGCGTGCGCGCCGTCCATTCGTCGGCGCAGGCGCGCGCCAGACAGGCGGCCTGATAGTTAATCTCGGCGGACAGCGACTCCATATGGTAGTCGGCCATGGCGATGGAGGTGGAGTTGAAGGTATTGGTCTCAAGGATATCGGCGCCCGCCTCAAGATAGGCGTAATGAATGGCGGTGATCACTTCCGGCTTGGTCAGCACCAGCAGATCGTTATTGCCTTTCAGATCGCTGCGCCAGTCGGCGAAACGCTCACCGCGAAAATCGCGCTCGTCCAGGCGATAGCTCTGGATCATGGTGCCCATGCCGCCGTCCAACACTAAAATGCGCTGCGCTAACTGGCGGCGCAGTTGTTCTACTCGATTCGTCACTGTAACCCCTTCCATTGCCATCCAGCCCATTGCTCAACTGCCGCAAAAACCAACGAGTCATCCTAGCACAGCTTGTAAGGACAAAGGGCCAGGCGACAATTGAGAGTTTTTCAGGTTGTGCGTCAACACCTCCGATGAGCTGACTGCGGCTTGCAATTCATCGACAAAAAACGAAAATGAATTCCATCATACGGAAAAAGGAATCTCACCCATGGCCACCCCTGCTCCCGCCAAGCGCGGCAAGAAGCCCCGCGCAGCAGCCCCCGCCGCCAGTGCGGCGACCGGTCAGGTACAATCGTTGACCCGTGGCCTGAAACTGTTGGAATACATTTCGGAAGCCCAGGGCAACGTGGCGCTGACCGATCTGGCCCAGCAGGCCGGCCTGCCGAATTCCACTACTCACCGCCTGCTCACCACCATGCAGCAGCAGGGATTCGTGCGTCAGGTCGGCGATCTCGGCCTGTGGACCATCGGCTCGCACGCCTTTGTGGTCGGCAGCAGCTTCCTGCAAAGCCGCAACCTGCTGGCGATGGTGCATCCGACGCTGCGCCGCCTGATGGAGGAGTCCGGCGAAACCGTCAACCTGGCGGTGCTGGATACCAGCGAGTACCAGGCGATCATCATCGATCAGGTGCAGTGCACGGCGCTGATGCGCATGTCGGCGCCGATCGGCGGCAAACTGCCGATGCACGCCTCCGGCGCCGGCAAAGCGTTCCTCGCCACCCTGCCGGACGATCAGGTGACCAAACTGCTGCACAAGAAAGGCATGCACACCTACACGCCGCATACCCTGACGCCACACAACCTGAAAGAGGGGCTGGCGCAGATCCGCAAACAGGGCTTCTCCTTTGACGACGAAGAGCACGCGCTCGGCCTGCGCTGCGTGGCGGCCTGCATCTTCGACGAGCACCGCGAAGCCTTCGCCGCCATTTCCATCTCCGGCCCGGTGTCGCGCATCACCGACGATCGCGTGATCGAGCTGGGCGCGCTGGTGATCCACGCGGCGAAAGAGATCAGCCTGACCTACGGCGGCGTGCGCTGATCCAGCCCATCCGAGGGGCGCCCCAGCGCGCCCCTGCTCCCCTGCCATGCTCTGTTGTCAGCATGTAACAGGCTGTCGGCATCCTGTTTAGCACACAGGCAAAAAGCTTGAAGCCGATCACAGTTAACGATCCTCACGGCGAAAGCCCATTGCAACCGCTCACACTTCCTTCGACAATGTTACCGATAACATGTTACCGGTAACAATCAGACTGAACGAAGGTAACGTCACCCGGTGTTTTGGAGCCAAGCCATGACCAACAATCAAAATCGCATTTACGTCGTTATGGGCGTTTCCGGCAGCGGCAAGTCCGCCGTCGCCGCCGCCGCGGCCCGCCAACTCTCCGCCGGCTTCCTCGACGGCGACTTCCTGCACCCGCGCAGCAATATCCTGAAGATGGCCGCCGGCGAAGCGTTGAACGACGACGATCGCGCGCCGTGGCTGGCCGCGCTCAACGACGCCGCCTTCGCCATGCAGCGCACCAACAACGTGTCGATCATCGTCTGTTCGGCGTTGAAAAAGCAGTATCGCGACCGCCTGCGCGCCGGCAACGGCAACCTGTCCTTCATCTATCTGCACGGTGAGTTCCCGGTGATCGAATCCCGCCTGGCGGCGCGCAACGGCCACTTCTTCAAGCCGCAGATGCTGGTCACCCAGTTCGCCGCGCTGGAGCAACCGGGCGCCGACGAGAACGACGTGATGGCGATCGACATCAATCAGCCGCTGGACGCGGTGATCGCCGATACCGTGCGCCATATCCAGAGCTTCCTGCCGCAGGACGTGTGCGCGTGAGTACCGTAACGCTGGTCGGTACCGCAGTCGGCTCGGTTTTACTGCTGTTATTCCTGGTGATGAAGGCACGCATGCACGCCTTCGTCGCGCTGATGCTGGTGTCCATCGCCGCCGGCATTTTCTCCGGCATGCCGCTGGAACACATCGCCGACACCATGCAAAAAGGCATGGGCGACACGCTGGGCTTCCTGGCGATCGTGGTGGCGCTCGGGGCGATGTTCGGCAAGATCCTGCATGAGGTCGGCGCGCTCGATCAAATTGCGGCGCAATTACTGAAACGATTCGGACAAAGCAAGGCGCACTACGCGCTCGGCATCGCCGGCCTGATCTGCGCGCTGCCGCTGTTCTTCGACGTGGCGGTGGTGCTGCTGATCGGCATCGTGTTCGCCGTGGCGCGCCGCACCGACGGCAATATCGTCAAACTGGCCATCCCGCTGTTCGCCGGTGTGGCCGCTGCCGCCTCCTTCCTGCTGCCGGGGCCGGTGCCGATGCTGCTGGCATCGCAGATGAAGGCCGATTTCGGCTGGATGATCGCCATCGGCCTGGTGGCGGCCGTGCTCGGCATGCTGATCGCCGGCCCGCTGTACGGCAGCTTTATCAGCCGCTTCGTCAACTGGCCAATGCCGCCGGAAGAGAACGAGCCGACGCTGACCAAGGGCAATCTGCCGTCGTTCGGCTTCAGCCTGGCGCTGGTGCTGTGCCCGCTGGTACTGGTCGGCATGAAGACTATCGGCGCGCGGCTGGTCACTCCCGGCTCGCAGCTGCAGCAGTGGCTGGAGTTTATCGGCCACCCGTTCACCGCCATTCTGCTGGCCTGCCTGATCGTGATTTACGGTCTGGCGAAACCGCGCGGCATGAGCAACGAACAGACCCTGGCCATCTGCTCCGCCGCCGTGCAGCCGGCCGGGATCATCCTGCTGATGACCGGCGCCGGCGGGGTGTTCAAGCAGATCCTGGTGGATTCCGGCGTCGGGCCGGCGTTGGGTGACGCCATGATCGGCGCCGGCCTGCCGATCGCCGTGGCCGCCTTCGCGCTGTCCGCCATGGTGCGGGTGATTCAGGGCTCGGCCACCGTCGCCTGCCTGACCACCGTCGGTCTGGTGCTGCCGGTCACCAGTCAGCTCGGTCTGAACGGCGGGCAACTGGCCGCGCTGGCCATCTGCATCGCCGGCGGCTCTATCGTGCTGAGCCACGTCAACGACGCCGGCTTCTGGCTGTTCGGCAAATTCACAGGCGCCAACGAACTGCAAACGCTGAAAACCTGGACGGTGATGGAAACCATTCTGGGCAGCGTCGGCGGCGCCATCGGCATGATTGCATTCACGATGTTTTAAATCCTAAATCGCCCCCGGCCTTGCACACCAGGGCTGCAAATCACCCCCGGGGGCACCGCCACAGGCGGCGACTATAACAACAGCAATGTGAGGAAGGCATGATTAATCCAACCTTGTCCCGTGTCACACAGCGCATCATCGACCGTTCCCAGGCCAGCCGCGCCGCCTATCTGGCGCGTATCGAGGCGGCCCGCGCCCAAACCGTCCACCGCGCGCAGCTCGCCTGCGGCAACCTGGCCCACGGCTTCGCCGCCTGTCAGCCCGATGACAAGGCGTCGCTGAAAAACATGGTGCGCAGCGATATCGCCATCATCACCGCTTACAACGACATGCTGTCGGCCCACCAGCCGTACGAACACTACCCGCAGCGGCTGAAGCAGGCGCTGAAAGCGGTCGGCGCCGTGGGCCAGGTGGCTGGCGGCGTGCCGGCGATGTGCGACGGGGTGACGCAGGGGCAGGACGGCATGGAACTGTCGCTGATGAGCCGCGACGTGATCGCCATGTCGGCCGCCGTCGGCCTATCGCACAATATGTTCGACGGCGCGCTGTTCCTCGGCATCTGCGACAAGATCGTGCCGGGGCTGGTGATGGCCGCCCTCTCCTTCGGCCACCTGCCCGCGCTGTTCGTGCCGGCCGGCCCGATGAGCAGCGGCCTGCCGAACAAGGAAAAAGTGCGCGTGCGCCAGCTGTACGCCGAGGGCAAGGCCGACCGTTTGGCGCTGCTGGAGGCCGAGGCGGCCTCTTATCACGGCATCGGCACCTGCACCTTCTACGGCACCGCCAACACCAACCAGATGGTGATGGAAGTGATGGGTCTGCATCTGCCGGGCGCCTCCTTCGTCCATCCGGACACGCCGCTGCGCGACGCGCTGAACGATGCCGCCGCGCGCCAGGTGACCCGACTGACCGATACCGCCGGCAACTACCTGCCGATCGGCCGCCTGGTGGACGAGAAAGTGGTGGTGAACGGCATCGTCTCGCTGCTGGCCACCGGCGGCTCCACCAACCTGACCATGCATCTGGTGGCGATGGCGCGGGCGGCGGGCATCATCATCACCTGGGACGATTTCTCGGAGCTGTCGGAGGCGGTGCCGCTGCTGTGCCGCATCTACCCGAACGGCCCGGCCGACATCAACCAATTCCAGGCCGCCGGCGGCGTGCCGCTGGTGGTGCGCGAGCTGCTGCAACACGGCCTGCTGCACGAAGACGTGCACACCGTGGCCGGTTTCGGCCTGCACCGCTACACCCAGGAACCGTGGCTGGACAACGGCCAATTGGTATGGCGCGAAGGCGTGGCCGGCTCGCTCGACGCCAGCGTGATCGCCAGCGTGGCCCAGCCGTTCGAACATCATGGCGGCACCAAAGTGATGGCCGGCAATCTGGGCCGCGCGGTGATGAAAACCTCGGCGGTGCCCGCCGATAACCAGATCATCGAAGCGCCGGCGGTGGTGTTCGACAGCCAGCACGATATCGTGCCGGCGTTCGAAGCCGGCAAGCTGGATCGCGATTGCGTGGTGGTGGTGCGCTTCCAGGGGCCGCAGGCCAACGGCATGCCGGAGCTGCACAAGCTGATGCCGCCGCTGGGCGTGTTGATGGATCGCGGCTTCAAAGTGGCGCTGGTGACCGACGGCCGCCTGTCCGGCGCCTCCGGCAAGGTGCCTTCCGCCATCCACGTCACCCCGGAAGCCTATAGCGGCGGCCTGCTGGCGAAAGTGCGCGACGGCGATCCGATCCGCGTCAACGGCCGCAGCGGCGAGCTGCAGGTGCTGGTCGACGCCGACGAGCTGGCGCGGCGCGCGCCTTGCCAACCCGATCTGAGCGCGGAACACATCGGCTGCGGCCGCGAGCTGTTCGGCGCGCTGCGCAGCCAGCTGTCAGGCGCCGAGCAGGGCGCCTGCTGCATCAAATTTTAATCGATAGCCTGGCCGCATCGCCGCTTGGCGGCGGCCACAGAGGAGAACGTCAGCATGAACAAGTGGACAACAAGCGCCGAGCAGATCCTGACGGCGGGGCCGGTGGTGCCGGTCATCGTGATCAACAAGCTGGAACATGCGGTGCCGTTGGCGAAAGCGCTGGTCGCCGGCGGCGTACGGGTGCTGGAGGTGACGCTGCGCACCGCCTGCGCCATGGACGCCATTCGCGCCATCGCCCAAGAGGTGCCGGAAGCGATCATCGGCGCCGGTACGGTGATCAATCCGCAGCAGCTGCGGGAAGTGACCGAGGCCGGCGCGCAGTTCGCCATCAGCCCGGGGCTGACCGACGAGCTGCTCAAAGCCGCCACCGCCGGTTCCATTCCCCTTATACCGGGCATCAGCACCGTTTCCGAACTGATGCAGGGCATGGATTACGGCCTGCGCGAGTTTAAATTCTTCCCGGCGGAAGCCAACGGCGGCGTAAAAGCGCTGCAGGCGATCGGCGGCCCGTTCCCGCAGGTGCGTTTCTGTCCGACCGGCGGCATCTCGCCGGACAATTACCGCAGCTATCTGGCGCTGAAAAGCGTGCTGTGCATCGGCGGCTCCTGGCTGGTGCCGGCGGATGCGCTCGAAAGCGGCGACTACGCGCGCATTACCGAACTGGCGCGCACCGCCGTCGCGGGCGCCCAGGCCTGAGTTACATCGCAGCGGTGGCGGCCGGCAGCGCCGCCCCGCTGCGCTGGCTGAACCGCTGCTTCTTGCGATAAGCGAACACGTCTTCCACATGCCCCTCGCGGATGCGCTGCTGCAACCCGCGCCAATACTCCGCGGTAAACAGATCGCTGTGCAGCTCCTCAAACACCTGCCGAATGCGCCGATCGCCGCACAGGAAGTGGCGGAACTCTTCCGGGAACACGTCGTTGGGCGCGATGCTGTACCACGGCTCGCTGGCCAATTCGTCCTCCGGATAGCGCGGCGGCGGAATGTCGCGGAAGTTAACCTCGGTCATGTAGCAAATCTCGTCGTAGTCGTAGAACACCACCCGCCCGTGGCGCGTCACGCCGAAGTTTTTGAACAGCATGTCGCCGGGGAAGATATTGGCGGCGGCCAGCTGCTTGATGGCATTGCCGTACTCTTCAATCGCATCGCGCATCTGCTGGTCGTTGGCCTGCTCCAGATACAGGTTCAGCGGCGTCATGCGCCGTTCCATATACAGATGCTTGATCACGATGCGATCGCCGAGATCTTCCAGTTTGCCCGGCACTTCGCGCCGCAGCTCCGCCAACAGCTCCGGGCTGAGGCGCGCCTTGTCGACGACGAAATTCTCGTACTCCTGGGTATCCGCCATGCGCCCGACGCGATCGTGCTCTTTCACCAGCTGATAGCAAGCCATCACCTGCGCCTGCGTCACCTCTTTTTGCGGGGCGAACTCATCCTTGATCACTTTAAACACCCGATCGAAGGACGGCAGGGTGAACACCAGCATCACCATGCCCTTCACCCCCGGCGCGATGATAAATTGCTCCTGCGACTGCGCCATAAAGGTCAGGTATTCGCGATAGCATTCGGTTTTACCGTGCTTCTGGCAGCCGATCGCCATGTACAGCTCGGCGGTGGTTTTGCCCGGCAGGATCTCGCGCAGCCACTCCACCATCGCCGCCGGCAGCGGCGCGTAGACCATGAAATAAGAGCGGGCGAAGCCGAAGACAATGCTGGCCTCGGCCTTTCCGGTCAGGCAGGCATCGATAAACAGCGCGCCCGACTCGCTGTGGTGGATCGGGAGCAAGAACGGATAAACACCGTCGGCCAGGCGCAGCTTGCCGACCAGCCAGGCGGCCTTGTTGCGATAGAACAGTTCGTTGGCTATCTGGAAGGTTGCGCCCGCCAGCTGCGGTGCGCTGAAGGCGCGTTGCAGCGCCTGAGTGATGTCGCGAATATCGCGCGCCAAGTCCTCCCACGGCAGCCGCAGCGGCAGATCGCTCAGCACGCTGCGCAGCATCGCCGGCAGATCGCCATTGGGGGTAAAATCGCGCGCCAGCGGACGCGGTATGTCGCGAAAGCGCCGTTCCGGCTGCGAACTGAAGACGAACAGCTTGTCCGGCGTCAGATCGCGGTGCTTGAACAGCCGGCAATAGACCGAGTTAAAGAAGCTTTCGGCGATCTCGAAACGCGGATAGTCCGGCAGCAGGTCGATATAAACCGCTTTAACCCGGCTGGGGAAGTCGGCATCGAAGTATTTCTGCCCGGTGATGCATTTGAGCTGCTCCACCACCAGGCCGACGTGATGGTCATACAGATGGATGCGCTTTTTCATCGCCTGCTGCACCGCCGGCCAGTCCGCCTGCTCGAAGCGCTGCTGCGCGCCGGCGGTCACTTCCAGAAAGCGGCCGTACTGCGCATCGAAGCCCTGCAGGATCGTCTGTGCGATCAACAACTCCAGTTTTGCCGCCATCCTTACCCCCGCCAGAAAAAGAAGCCTGCGCATGCAGGCTCCGGGTGAAACGTCTTCAAGCTTGCCGCATCAGAACTGCTGTTCTTCCGTCGAACCGGTCAGCGCGGTGACCGAAGAGGCGCCGCCCTGAATGACGGTGGTGACCTTGTCGAAGTAGCCGGTACCCACCTCCTGCTGGTGCGACGCGAAGGTGTAACCGCGATCCACCGCGGCGAACTCCGCCTGCTGCACCTTCTCGACGTAGTGTTTCATCCCCTCGCCCTGCGCATAGGCGTGCGCCAGGTCGAACATGTTGAACCACATGCTGTGGATGCCCGCCAGCGTGATGAACTGATACTTGTAGCCCATGTCCGACAGCGCCTGCTGGAAGCGGGCGATGGTCTGGTCGTCGAGGTTCTTCTTCCAGTTGAACGATGGCGAGCAGTTGTAGGCCAACAGCTTGCCTGGATATTTGGCGTGGATGGCGTCGGCGAAGCGCTGGGCGGCATCCAGATCCGGCGTTGAGGTTTCGCACCACACCATATCGGCGTAAGGGGCATAGGCCAGGCCGCGGCTGATCGCCTGTTCGACGCCGGCATGGGTGCGGAAGAAGCCTTCCGCCGTACGCTCGCCAGTGACGAAGGCGCTGTCATACGGATCGCAGTCAGAGGTCAGCAGGTCGGCCGCATCGGCGTCGGTACGGGCGATCACCAGCGTCGGCACGCCGAGCACGTCGGCCGCCAGGCGCGCGGCGACCAGTTTCTGGATCGCTTCTTGCGTCGGCACCAGCACTTTGCCGCCCATATGGCCGCATTTCTTCACCGCCGCCAGCTGATCTTCGAAGTGCACCCCGGCGGCGCCGGCGGTAATCATCGCTTTCATCAGCTCAAAGGCGTTCAACACGCCGCCGAAGCCGGCTTCCGCATCGGCGACGATCGGCAGGAAATAATCGGTGTACCCTTTGCTGCCCGGCTCAATCTGGTTCGCCCATTGGATCTGATCGGCACGGCGGAAGGTGTTGTTGATGCGCTCGACCACCTTCGGCACCGAGTCCACCGGATACAGCGATTGGTCAGGGTACATGGCCGCCGCGCTGTTGGCGTCGGCCGCCACCTGCCAACCGGACAAGTAGATGGCCTCGACGCCGGCTTTGGCCTGCTGCAGCGCCTGGCCGCCGGTCAGCGCGCCCAGGCAGTTCACGTAGCCTTTGCGCGCCTTGCCGTTCAACAATGCCCACAGTTTGGCGGCGCCGTTTTGCGCCAGGGTGCATTCCGGGTTGACCGAACCGCGCAGGTTGATCACGTCTTCGGCGCTATAGGGGCGGGTAATGCCTTCCCAACGGGCCGATTTCCATTCCTGTTCCAGCTGCTGGATCTGTTGAGAGCGAGAGGTAGACATAATTTTTATCCTTTCAGTCATGTAGGGTTGATTGGGAAAATTCAGGCCAGCAGCTCATAGCCGGGCAGCGTCAGGAAATCGATTAATTCATCTTGCGTGGTGATGCGCTCCATCAGGCTCGCCGCCTCTTCGAACCGGCCGGCGTTAAAGCGCGCTTCCCCTACTTCTTCACGCACCACCAACATCTCTTCTTGCAGCATCTGGCGGAACAGCGCCTTGGTGACCGGGCGCCCGTCGTTCAGGCTCTTCTCGTGGTGGATCCACTGCCAGATAGACGTGCGGGAGATCTCCGCCGTCGCCGCATCCTCCATCAAACCGTAAATCGGCACGCAGCCGTTGCCGGAGATCCAGGCTTCAATGTACTGCACCGCCACGCGGATATTGGCGCGCATCCCTGCTTCGGTGCGTTCGCCGTCGCACGGTTCCAGCAGCTGTGCGGCGCTGATCGGCGCATCCTGCTCACGCAGCACGTCCAGCTGGTTTTGACGATCGCCCAATGCGTTGCCGAACACCTCCATCACCGTGTCCGCCAAGCCCGGGTGCGCCACCCAGGTGCCGTCGTGGCCATTGTTGGCCTCCAGCTCTTTGTCCGCCCGTACCTTGTTCAGCACCCAGGCGTTTTTTTCGGCGTCTTTGCTCGGGATAAACGCCGCCATGCCGCCCATGGCGAACGCGCCGCGCTTATGACAGGTTTTGATCAACAGGCGCGAATAGGCGCTGAGGAAAGGTTTTTCCATGGTCACCGACTGACGATCCGGCAGCACGCGATCGCCGTGGTTCTTCAGCGTTTTGATGTAGCTGAAGATGTAATCCCAACGGCCGCAGTTCAGACCGACGATGTGATCGCGCAGGTGATACAGGATCTCGTCCATCTGGAACACCGCCGGCAAGGTTTCGATCAGCACGGTCGCCTTGATGGTGCCGCGCGGCAGATCGAAACGATCCTCGGTAAAGCTGAAGACATCGCTCCACCAGGCCGCTTCCTCCCAGGACTGGGTTTTCGGCAGGTAGAAATACGGGCCGCTGCCCTTGGCCAACAGCTGGCGATAGTTGTGGTAGAAGTACAGCGCGAAATCGAACAGGCCGCCGGGGATGGCTTCATCACGCCACAAGACGTGTTTCTCCGGCAGGTGCAAGCCGCGCACGCGAGCGATCAACACCGCCGGATTCGGTTTCAGCTGGTAGATCTTGCCGGCTTCATTGGTGTAGGAGATGGTGCCGTTAACCGCATCGTGCAGGTTGATTTGACCGTCGATGACTTTGTCCCAGCTTGGCGCCAGCGAGTCTTCGAAGTCCGCCATAAACACTTTTACGTTGGCGTTCAGCGCATTGATCACCATCTTGCGCTCGACCGGCCCGGTGATCTCGACCCTGCGGTCACGCAGGTCTTGCGGAATGCCGCGGATTTGCCAGTCACCTTCACGAATGGAAGCGGTTTCCGAAATAAATCCCGGCAGTTCACCGCGATCGATATTTTGTTGCCAGCGGACACGCGCCGCCAGCAGCTCGTTGCGCCGCGGCGTGAATTTCCCCACCAGGTCCGCCAGGAATTCAACCGCTTCGTCCGTTAACACCTGGCGCTCCGCAGCGGCGAAACCCTGCGTAAACCTTAACTCCGTGCCTGCTATCTGTTGCGTCATGACCTTGCTCCTTCCCATCGTTGCACCCGCGCGACCGGCGCATTTTCATCAGAAATCACTGTGGATCAGGGCGGATGAAACGATCCTCAACTGGTCAGATCTCATCCCGATAGCTCTAAGAATACTCAACAAAAAATAAAAATCAAAAACCATTTCCATTTTATTATTAAATATTTTATTAACACTTTATTATCAATTGGTTAGGATAAATAACACGATAAACAGGTAAGGAAATCGGTTCCAATAGAATTGCAAAGACGAACTAACGCTT
Source organism: Serratia bockelmannii (assembly GCF_051803255.1). Classification (NCBI taxonomy): domain Bacteria; kingdom Pseudomonadati; phylum Pseudomonadota; class Gammaproteobacteria; order Enterobacterales; family Yersiniaceae; genus Serratia; species Serratia bockelmannii. The sequence continues at coordinate 4,788,152 of NZ_CP196512.1, forward strand.
TGTTAGGCAATGGTTTTTTAGGAAAATTGACGGGTAAAAAGAGGATCGGGCAGAGGATGAGCAGTGCGGCGGCCTCGATTCAGCCGCCGGCAGGCAGAAAAGATCAGTCGAGCGTCGGATTCATATGGCGCAGATCGTAAGGCGTGATCTGGTAGACGTAATAGTTGAGCCAATTGGAAAACAGCAGGTGGCCATGGCTGCGCCAGGTGGCTTTCGGTGTCAGTGCGGGGTTGTCATCGGGGAAATAGTTGAGCGGTACGGCAGGATCGAGGCCAGCTTCGTTGTCGCGACAATACTCTCCTGCCAGGGTCAACGTATCGTATTCCGGATGGCCGGTGACGAACGCCAGGCGCTTATCCCTGCTGGCGAACAGGTAGGCTCCGGCCTGTTCGGATTCGGCCAAGATGTCCAGGTCGGTATATTGGCGAATCACCTCGGTCGGGAAATCGGCATAGCGCGAATGCGGCGCCAGGAAGCTTTCGTCGAAGCCGCGCGTCAGCAACGCATGCTGCTGCAGCGTTTGGTGCGGATAAACCCCGGAGAGCTTCACTTCACGCGTCATCTTGGGAATGCCGTACAGAATATTCAACGCCGCCTGTACCGCCCAGCACACGAACAGCGTGGAGGTAACATGGTTTTTGGCCCAGTCAATGACCCGTTCGATCTGCGGCCAGTAGGCAACATCGCAAAAATCAACCAGCCCCAGCGGCGCGCCGGTGACGATCAGGCCATCGAAGTTCTCATTCTGGATATCCTCGAAGTCGCAGTAGAAGTTGTTCAGATGCTCGGCCGGCGTGTTCTTCGATTCGCGGCTGTCGATGCGCAGCAGCTGGATATCAATCTGCAGCGGCGAGTTGGACAACAGACGCAGAAACTGGTTTTCCGTTTCGATCTTCTTTGGCATCAGGTTGAGGATCAGCACTTTCAGCGGCCTGATTTCCTGTGTTTTTGCCCGCGAGGATGTCATCACGAAGACATTCTCACCGCGCAAGAAATTGACCGCAGGTAACTCATCAGGAACACGAATCGGCATTGCTTAATCCTCACACATCCATTTATACGTTTAGACTTCTAGATGCCCGAAGATAGCGTTTTTTTCCGTCGCTGTCGAGCATTCAGCGGAAAGGTGAAAATGTTTCATTGCGCGAACTGCGTCAGGATCTTTGGCAGGGAGGATGAGAGGTACTGAAAGCAAAAAGGCCATCCTTTCGGATGGCCTCTTGGCTTATTTGGTGCTTGGCAGTGTCCTACAGTATTCGTCTCATCCTGAGACTCTCCCCTGCGGGGCCGCCGCAAGCGGCGTTAAGGCCCGTTCCCGACGGGCCTTTCGCATGCCCATGCTCGAGCAGAACACCAAATAACAGACAAAACAAAAAGCCCCATGCTTTCGCATGAGGCTTGTTGTTTTATTTGATGCTTGGCAGTGTCCTACTCTCGCATGGGGAGACCCCACACTACCATCGGCGCTACGGCGTTTCACTTCTGAGTTCGGCATGGGGTCAGGTGGGACCACCGCGTTGCAATTTGATGCCTGGCAGTGTCCTACTCTCGCATGGGGAGACCCCACACTACCATCGGCGCTACGGCGTTTCACTTCTGAGTTCGGCATGGGGTCAGGTGGGACCACCGCGCTATTGCCGCCAGGCAAATTCTGTTTCATTCCAACCGCCTCACTCCCGTGAAGCCATCAGAACCAATCTCGGAACTTCGCTGAAAATCTCTCTAAAAACACCTTCGGTGTTGTAAGGTTAAGCCTCACGGATCATTAGTACTGGTTAGCTCAATGCATCGCTGCACTTACACACCCAGCCTATCAACGTCTTAGTCTTAAACGTTCCTTCAGGGGCCTTAAAGGCCCAGGGAAGACTCATCTTGAGGCAAGTTTCGCGCTTAGATGCTTTCAGCGCTTATCTTTTCCGCACTTAGCTACCGGGCAATGCCATTGGCATGACAACCCGAACACCAGTGGTGCGTTCACTCCGGTCCTCTCGTACTAGGAGCAACCCCTCTCAATCTTCCAACGCCCACGGCAGATAGGGACCGAACTGTCTCACGACGTTCTAAACCCAGCTCGCGTACCACTTTAAATGGCGAACAGCCATACCCTTGGGACCTACTTCAGCCCCAGGATGTGATGAGCCGACATCGAGGTGCCAAACACCGCCGTCGATATGAACTCTTGGGCGGTATCAGCCTGTTATCCCCGGAGTACCTTTTATCCGTTGAGCGATGGCCCTTCCATTCAGAACCACCGGATCACTAAGACCTACTTTCGTACCTGCTCGAGCCGTCACTCTCGCAGTCAAGCTAGCTTATGCCTTTGCACTAACCTCACGATGTCCGACCGTGATTAGCTAACCTTCGTGCTCCTCCGTTACTCTTTGGGAGGAGACCGCCCCAGTCAAACTACCCACCAGACACTGTCCTCACCCCAGATTATGGGGCCGAGTTAGAACATCAAACATTAAAGGGTGGTATTTCAAGGATGGCTCCACGCAGACTGGCGTCCACGCTTCAAAGCCTCCCACCTATCCTACACATCAAGGCTCAATGTTCAGTGTCAAGCTATAGTAAAGGTTCACGGGGTCTTTCCGTCTTGCCGCGGGTACACTGCATCTTCACAGCGAGTTCAATTTCACTGAGTCTCGGGTGGAGACAGCCTGGCCATCATTACGCCATTCGTGCAGGTCGGAACTTACCCGACAAGGAATTTCGCTACCTTAGGACCGTTATAGTTACGGCCGCCGTTTACTGGGGCTTCGATCAAGAGCTTCGCCTTGCGGCTGACCCCATCAATTAACCTTCCAGCACCGGGCAGGCGTCACACCGTATACGTCCACTTTCGTGTTTGCACAGTGCTGTGTTTTTATTAAACAGTTGCAGCCAGCTGGTATCTTCGACTGGCTTCAGCTCCATCCGCGAGGGACTTCACCTACATGCCAGCGTGCCTTCTCCCGAAGTTACGGCACCATTTTGCCTAGTTCCTTCACCCGAGTTCTCTCAAGCGCCTTGGTATTCTCTACCTGACCACCTGTGTCGGTTTGGGGTACGATTTAATGTTACCTGATGCTTAGAGGATTTTCCTGGAAGCAGGGCATCAACTACTTCTGCACCGTAGTGCATCGTCATCACGCCTCAGGGTTAATATGCAACCGGATTTACCAGGTCACACCCCCTACACGCTTAAACCGGGACAACCGTCGCCCGGCTAGCCTAGCCTTCTCCGTCCCCCCTTCGCAGTAACACCAAGTACAGGAATATTAACCTGTTTCCCATCGACTACGCTTTTCAGCCTCGCCTTAGGGGTCGACTCACCCTGCCCCGATTAACGTTGGACAGGAACCCTTGGTCTTCCGGCGAGCGGGCTTTTCACCCGCTTTATCGTTACTTATGTCAGCATTCGCACTTCTGATACCTCCAGCAACCCTCACAGGCCACCTTCAACGGCTTACAGAACGCTCCCCTACCCAACAACGCCTAAGCGTCGCTGCCGCAGCTTCGGTGCATGGTTTAGCCCCGTTACATCTTCCGCGCAGGCCGACTCGACCAGTGAGCTATTACGCTTTCTTTAAATGATGGCTGCTTCTAAGCCAACATCCTGGCTGTCTATGCCTTCCCACATCGTTTCCCACTTAACCATGACTTTGGGACCTTAGCTGGCGGTCTGGGTTGTTTCCCTCTTCACGACGGACGTTAGCACCCGCCGTGTGTCTCCCGTGATAACATTCTTCGGTATTCGGAGTTTGCATCGGTTTGGTAAGCCGGGATGGCCCCCTAGCCGAAACAGTGCTCTACCCCCGAAGATGAGTTCACGAGGCGCTACCTAAATAGCTTTCGGGGAGAACCAGCTATCTCCCGGTTTGATTGGCCTTTCACCCCCAGCCACAAGTCATCCGCTAATTTTTCAACATTAGTCGGTTCGGTCCTCCAGTTAGTGTTACCCAACCTTCAACCTGCCCATGGCTAGATCACCGGGTTTCGGGTCTATACCTTGCAACTATTCGCCCAGTTAAGACTCGGTTTCCCTACGGCTCCCCTATACGGTTAACCTTGCTACAAAATATAAGTCGCTGACCCATTATACAAAAGGTACGCAGTCACACCACGAAGGTGCTCCCACTGCTTGTACGTACACGGTTTCAGGTTCTATTTCACTCCCCTCGCCGGGGTTCTTTTCGCCTTTCCCTCACGGTACTGGTTCACTATCGGTCAGTCAGGAGTATTTAGCCTTGGAGGATGGTCCCCCCATATTCAGACAGGATGTCACGTGTCCCGCCCTACTCATCGAACTCACGACCTGTGCATTTTAGTGTACGGGGCTATCACCCTTTGCTGCGCGACTTTCCAGACGCTTCCACTAACACACAAGCCGATTCAGGTTCTGGGCTCCTCCCCGTTCGCTCGCCGCTACTGGGGGAATCTCGGTTGATTTCTTTTCCTCGGGGTACTTAGATGTTTCAGTTCCCCCGGTTCGCCTCATGCCACTATGTATTCATGACATGATAGTGTGTCGAAACACACTGGGTTTCCCCATTCGGGTATCGCCGGTTATAACGGTTCATATCACCTTACCGACGCTTTTCGCAGATTAGCACGCCCTTCATCGCCTCTGACTGCCTAGGCATCCACCGTGTACGCTTAGTCACTTAACCTCACAACCCGAAGATGTTTCCATCGTTCGTGCTGCAAACATTTGAGAGACTCTATGACAGGTTACTCTTCATCCCAGTACATCTACGGAGGGATAAATTTCAGCCGTCATGTTTCAATTTTCAGCTTGTTCCAGATTGTTAAAGAGCAATATCTTAAACATGACTCGCAAGTCATCTTTAAGATTTTTTCGGTTATCGCTAACCGGTGATAATGTCTTTCACTCATTATCGGAATGGCGTCCCCAAGGGGATTCGAACCCCTGTTACAGCCGTGAAAGGGCAGTGTCCTAGGCCTCTAGACGATGGGGACCCGAAATTGGCTTATCGAATCACCGATTCGATAATTTCGGGTAAAGGTGAGATTTTTCGTGAAAAATCGAGCGCCATTGTCGTTTGTCACTGCACTGGACAGTCACAAATCTCCCGGCACTTACCTATACCACAAGGTTTTGTTTGCTCATTACTTTTTCATCAGACAATCTGTGTGAGCACGCCACTCGAAGCAATATCTTTAGGTAAGGAGGTGATCCAACCGCAGGTTCCCCTACGGTTACCTTGTTACGACTTCACCCCAGTCATGAATCACAAAGTGGTAAGCGCCCTCCCGAAGGTTAAGCTACCTACTTCTTTTGCAACCCACTCCCATGGTGTGACGGGCGGTGTGTACAAGGCCCGGGAACGTATTCACCGTAGCATTCTGATCTACGATTACTAGCGATTCCGACTTCATGGAGTCGAGTTGCAGACTCCAATCCGGACTACGACATACTTTATGAGGTCCGCTTGCTCTCGCGAGGTCGCTTCTCTTTGTATATGCCATTGTAGCACGTGTGTAGCCCTACTCGTAAGGGCCATGATGACTTGACGTCATCCCCACCTTCCTCCAGTTTATCACTGGCAGTCTCCTTTGAGTTCCCGGCCGAACCGCTGGCAACAAAGGATAAGGGTTGCGCTCGTTGCGGGACTTAACCCAACATTTCACAACACGAGCTGACGACAGCCATGCAGCACCTGTCTCAGAGTTCCCGAAGGCACCAAAGCATCTCTGCTAAGTTCTCTGGATGTCAAGAGTAGGTAAGGTTCTTCGCGTTGCATCGAATTAAACCACATGCTCCACCGCTTGTGCGGGCCCCCGTCAATTCATTTGAGTTTTAACCTTGCGGCCGTACTCCCCAGGCGGTCGATTTAACGCGTTAGCTCCGGAAGCCACGCCTCAAGGGCACAACCTCCAAATCGACATCGTTTACAGCGTGGACTACCAGGGTATCTAATCCTGTTTGCTCCCCACGCTTTCGCACCTGAGCGTCAGTCTTCGTCCAGGGGGCCGCCTTCGCCACCGGTATTCCTCCAGATCTCTACGCATTTCACCGCTACACCTGGAATTCTACCCCCCTCTACGAGACTCTAGCTTGCCAGTTTCAAATGCAGTTCCCAGGTTGAGCCCGGGGATTTCACATCTGACTTAACAAACCGCCTGCGTGCGCTTTACGCCCAGTAATTCCGATTAACGCTTGCACCCTCCGTATTACCGCGGCTGCTGGCACGGAGTTAGCCGGTGCTTCTTCTGCGAGTAACGTCAATTGATGAACGTATTAAGTTCACCACCTTCCTCCTCGCTGAAAGTGCTTTACAACCCGAAGGCCTTCTTCACACACGCGGCATGGCTGCATCAGGCTTGCGCCCATTGTGCAATATTCCCCACTGCTGCCTCCCGTAGGAGTCTGGACCGTGTCTCAGTTCCAGTGTGGCTGGTCATCCTCTCAGACCAGCTAGGGATCGTCGCCTAGGTGAGCCATTACCCCACCTACTAGCTAATCCCATCTGGGCACATCTGATGGCAAGAGGCCCGAAGGTCCCCCTCTTTGGTCTTGCGACGTTATGCGGTATTAGCTACCGTTTCCAGTAGTTATCCCCCTCCATCAGGCAGTTTCCCAGACATTACTCACCCGTCCGCCGCTCGTCACCCAGGGAGCAAGCTCCCCTGTGCTACCGCTCGACTTGCATGTGTTAAGCCTGCCGCCAGCGTTCAATCTGAGCCATGATCAAACTCTTCAATTAAAAGCTTGATTTGCTTCCACTCGAGAAGCGATGCTCAAAGATTTACTGCATGAATTTTACTTCAGTTAGTCACTCTTCAAGACTTGATATTTTTTTGCATCCGAAGATGCTGGATATCGTCTTGTGGAGTGCCCACACAGATTGTCTGATAAATTGTTAAAGAGCAGTGAGTTAGGCGCTTTCGCTTGCTAACTCGAGGTGGCGTATATTACGCTTTCCTCTTTCAGAGTCAACCCTAATTTTCAGGATTTTTTCTCTTTCTTCCCGGCCGCTGTGTGAAGTGAATCACTTGCGCCGTGTCGATGGAGGCGCATTATAGGGATCCGAGTTTTTTGCACAACCCCTTTTTTGATCTTTTCTTTCTGTTTGCACACTTTTCAGCCCTTCCGGGTGGATCTTGTGCGATCAGGGCCATTTTCCGCAGGATCCGGCGCTGAGATTGGTTGTAATTCCATCGTCAGAGTCTAGTATTGCCGGTAAATATGATCCCGAGGTGAGGCAGCACTATGTCCGATGCAGTACGTTCTTATCTTCAATACACCCCTAAACTCGGTCAGCGCGTCCTGATCGATCCTTCCAGCGTCGTCATCGGCGACGTCGATCTGGCGGATGACGTCAGTATCTGGCCGCTGGTCGCCATCCGCGGCGACGTCAATGCGGTAAAGATCGGCGCACGCAGCAATATTCAGGACGGCAGCGTACTGCACGTGACTCATCGCTCCGAACATAACCCTGACGGTTATCCCCTGCTGATTGGAGAAGACGTGACCGTGGGCCATAAAGCGATGCTGCACGGCTGCGCCATCGGCAACCGAGTGCTGGTCGGTATGGGATCAATCCTGTTGGACGGTGCAGTAATAGAAGACGACGTGATGATTGGCGCCGGCAGTTTAGTGGCGCCGGGCAAACGTCTGGCCAGCGGCTATCTCTATATGGGTAGCCCGGCACGCCAGATTCGGCCGTTAACCGCCGCCGAGTTGGAAGGGTTGCTTTATTCTTCGAACAACTATGTACGCTGGAAAGATGAATACCTGTCGGAAGACATCTGACAGCCCCCCGTTCCCTATAAAGAGAACGGGCGGGATTTATGCCGCCAGTTCGCTGCGCAGCTGGCGCAATACCGGCTCGATCTCTGGCATTACGCCGTGCCAAAGCAGGAAGGCATGCGCCGCCTGCCCCACCAGCATACCCAGCCCATCGGCATATTCCGTTGCCCCCTGCTTCTGCGCCCAGGCTAGAAACGGCGTGACGCCCTGCTGATAAAACATGTCATAGCAACGGGTTTGCGCGTTAACTACGCCCGCAGGCAACGCCGGGACCTCCCCGCTGATGCCGGACGCCGTCGCATTGATCACCAGATCGAACGCTTGCTGATCACATTGATCCATCGGCGCCGCCGAGATCTCCCCCAGATGCCGGAAAGCGTCGGCCAACTCTTGGGCCCGGCTGAAGGTACGGTTGGTGATTGTTAACCAGCAGCCGAAAGACAGCAGCGGCAGGATCACACCGCGCGCCGCACCGCCGGCGCCCACCAGCAGAATGCGATCCTGCGGCCGGATCAATTGCTGACGCTGCAGATCGGTCAGCAAACCGATGCCGTCGGTGTTATCCCCCAATAGATCGCCATTCGGCAACACCTTCAGAGTATTGACCGCACCAGCCATCGCTGCGCGCTCGCTCAGCTCAGAAGCGGCCGAATAAGCTCGCTCCTTGAAAGGCACCGTGACGTTCGCCCCCAGCCCTCCGGCATGAATAAACGCCTGCAGGCTGGTTTCAAAACCGTCCAGCGGCGCCAGCACTGTTCCATAAGGATGCTCAATGCCGGTCTGGGCAGCAAACAGCGCATGAATTCGCGGCGACTTGCTGTGGCCGATAGGGTTGCCAAATACCGCAAACTTCTCCATGCCTATTACCTCTAGCCCTGACGGATCTGTTCGCCGGTCAGAACATCTCTGATTTCGGAAGGATTAAGACGGCCGCCCACCTCGCCGGCCAATACTGGGAAAGCTTCGCCGAATTGCCGCGTGACCTCATCCGCACTGCGGCACGGCTCCAGCCCGCTGAGATTGGCGCTGGTCGACACCAGCGGCTTGCCGTACTGCCGGCACAGCAGCTGCACCAACGGATGATCGCTGACGCGCACCGCCAGCGAGCTGAAACGCCCGGTCAACAAACGCGGCGTCTCCGGGCGAGCAGGCAACACCCAGGTTACCGGCCCAGGCCAGCTGGCAAACATCGTCATGCGCTGCTGTTCGCTGAGCGCACTGTCGTCGATATAAGGTTTAAGCTGCGCATAGTCGGCGGCGATCAGGATCAGCCCCTTTTCCCACGGCCGCTGTTTCAGCGCCAGCAATGCATTGACCGCCTGTTCGCTGTCGGGATCGCAACCCAGGCCGAATACGGCTTCGGTAGGATAGGCAATCACCTGCTGTTGATGCAAAGCATCGATGATAGATAAAAGGTTCGGGCTTAATTCTGAGTTCATGATGTGATTATTCTGTAGTCGCGACGGGTTTTCCGCACAGCTTGCTGGCGCAGCACAGGACGGGCCCTTTTGCCGTGCGCTTTTCCATCAGCAGCGGATAATGGCAATAGGCGCATTCACCGGCGACAGGTTTAACATTGAGGGCGAACTGGCATTCCGGGTAACGATCGCAGGAATGAAAAACCTTGCCGTAACGCGACTTGCGCTGCAGCAGTTTGCCTTGGCCGCACTGCGGACAGGTAATGGCGGTTTCATCAGGCTTATCGATCACTTCAGTGTGATCGCATTGCGGATAATCGCTGCATCCGATAAACATGCCATAGCGCCCCTGGCGCAGCACCAACGTCGCCTGACACTTCGGGCACGGTTGCCCATCCAACACTTTGACGATATGCCCATCGGCCTGCGCTTTCAGCGGGCGAATATATTGGCATTCAGGATACTGGGAACAGCCGAGGAAGGGGCCGTGGCGACCGCTACGGATCACCAGCTCGGCCCCGCATTCCGGGCAGGGTTCATTTTGCCTGGCGGCAAAAATCGCGTTTTTTGTCATAACGTCTTCTATGCGCGTTATCGGCTCAATGCAGATAACCTTCGTTCACTTCAAACAACAGTTCTTCCATTTGCTGATAGGCGCTTTCATATCCGGGGATATTAAACAGCACCATCAACACGACCCATTTCAGATCTTCGAGATCGAATTCCGCATTATCCAAAGCCATAACGCGATCGATAACCATTTCACGGGTTTCGAGGTTCAATACCTGAATCTGTTCCAGGAACAGGAGAAAACCACGGCAGCCGGCGTCCAAACGCGCACCTTCCTCTTCGGTATAGATCCGCATTGCCAGCGGATCGGCATCCATAAAGTAAGGGGCATTTTGACCTTCTTGCAGGTCAGCCAACTTCTCAAGCCAATTCAACGCGTTGTAGATATCATCCCGATGAAACCCCGCCTGAGCGAGATCATCGGTCAGTTGATCCTGATCGACGCGCATCTCTGGTTCATTGTGGATATAAGTTTCAAACAAGTACATGAGTACGTCGAACATGGCTTGCCCTCCTTATTCGGACATAGCCGCCGGGTACAGCTGCGATCCACCCTGCTAACTCCAGTTCGAGTAACTTGATTACCACCACTGGCACAGGTTGGCCGGCACGTTCAGCGACGACGTCAACAGGTGTCACCTCATCTCCTACGTTAGCCAACACATCGGCAAATGGCAATTCAACTTCAGCCTGCGACGCACAAATAGTTGTATTTTCGTTCAGTGACAGCCATTGAAGGCCGCTTCCCAGCAATTCGGCGATATCTTTCGGCCCGGTGACCAGATGCGCACCCTGCTGGATTAACCAATGCGTACCCTCACTCATCGGGTTTCCCAATGGCCCAGGCAAGGCGAACACCTCACGCCCCTGCTCCAACGCATAGCGAGCCGTCACCAAGGTACCGCTGCGCAGCGAAGCCTCTATGACCAGAACGCCCAGGCTGAGCCCGCTGATAATACGGTTACGGCGAGGAAAATGGTCGGCCAGAGGCAAGTCGGTGACTAAATGATCTGAAATCACAGCGCCGCCCTGCTCGACTATCTGCTCCGCGAGCCGGCGGTGCCGGCGCGGATAGATATTGCCCAGCCCGCTACCCAACACCGCAATCGTGCAGCCACCGGCCGCCAGCGCCGCACGATGGCAAATACCGTCGATGCCGATAGCCAGACCGCTGGTGATGGTGAAACCGCAACGCGCCAATTCCTCGGCAAAATGGTTAGCCCAACGTTCGCCGTAGTGGCTGAACTGCCGGCTGCCAACCATGGCGAGCTGCGGGTGCAACAACGCCTGAGGATCGCCCTCGATCAGCAAAAATAGCGGCGCATCGTCGATCTGGGCCAGGCGTTCGGGATAGCCGGCCGCCCCATAGTTCAGCATACGGTGCGCCGGCAGCTCCAACCAACGCAGGCTGGCCGACAGATAACCGGGATCCAACTGGTTGAACTGCGTCTGCTGCCGTTCGTTCAATCCCAGCTCATGCAGCACGCGGCGAGGCTCGCAACCCATTTGCGATAGCTGCTGCACGATCCGGCTGGCCACGACGGTCTGTAGCCCCGTTACCCCTCGCATCCGTAAAGCGATCTCTTCCGGCCGCATCGTCTGTTCCCTCAGCAAAAACGGTGGTATTACCAATCTGAGCAATTGGTGCACAATGCTGTCAATCAGGTCGGGAAATGTCTAGAATAGAGGTTAAACCTCGTTCATTACTCGGATACAGATCTAAAGATATATGTCAGTCTTGCAGGTATTACATTTCCCAGACGAGCGTCTGCGCAAAGTCGCAGCGCCGGTAAAAGAAGTCAATGCAGATATCCAGCGCATCGTGGATGATATGTTTGAAACCATGTACGCAGAGGAAGGCATTGGCTTGGCTGCGACTCAGGTGGATATCCATCAGCGCATTATCGTGATCGACGTCTCCGAGAATCGCGATCAGCGCCTGGTGCTGATCAACCCGGAGCTGCTGGAAAAAAGCGGCGAAACCGGCATCGAGGAAGGCTGTCTTTCCATTCCCGAGCAGCGTGCGTTAGTGCCGCGCGCCGCGCAGGTGAAGATCCGCGCACTGGATCGTGAAGGCAAACCTTTCGAACTGGAAGCGGACGACCTGTTGGCGATCTGCATCCAGCACGAGATGGATCACCTGATGGGCAAACTGTTCGTCGATTACCTGTCGCCGCTCAAGCGTCAGCGCATTCGTCAGAAACTGGAAAAAATGGCCAAGCTTCAAGCCCGCGCCTAACCGATCAGGAAATCAACGTGTCTGACTCTTTACGGATTATTTTCGCCGGAACACCAGACTTCGCAGCGCGTCATCTTGACGCGCTGTTGTCATCTGAGCACCAGATTGTCGGCGTTTTTACCCAGCCCGACCGCCCGGCAGGCCGCGGCAACAAGCTGACGCCCAGCCCGGTCAAAGTGCTGGCCGAGCAGCACCAACTGCCGGTATTTCAGCCCAAATCGCTGCGTCCCGAAGAGAACCAGCGCCTGGTGGCCGATCTCAACGCCGACGTGATGGTGGTAGTGGCCTACGGGCTGATCCTGCCGCAGGCGGTGCTGGATATGCCGCGTCTCGGTTGCATCAACGTACATGGCTCGCTGCTGCCTCGCTGGCGCGGCGCGGCGCCGATCCAGCGTTCGCTCTGGGCCGGTGACAGCGAAACCGGCGTGACCATCATGCAGATGGACGTCGGTCTCGATACCGGTGACATGATGCACAAGATTGCTTGCCCGATTGAGAGCAGCGATACCAGCGCCAGTCTCTACGACAAGCTGGCACAGCTCGGCCCGCAGGGCATGTTGACTACGCTGCACCAAATGGCAGACGGCAGCGCCACCCGCGAAGTTCAGGATGAAGCGCTGGTCACCTACGCCGAGAAACTGAGCAAAGAAGAAGCTCGTCTGGACTGGACACTGTCCGCCGCACAGCTGGAGCGCTGCATCCGCGCCTTCAACCCTTGGCCGGTCAGCTATTTCACCATCGACGATCAACCGGTGAAAGTGTGGCAGGCCAGCGTACTGGCGCAAAGCGCCAACGCGGAGCCAGGCACCGTTGTCCATGCCGACAAGCACGGTATTCAGGTGGCGACTGCCGACGGTATCCTCAACCTGATCCAACTGCAGCCCGCCGGCAAGAAACCGATGTTGGCGCAAGACCTATTAAATTCACGTCGTGAATGGTTTACCCCGGGTAACCGGCTGTAAGTCACCCCACAGCCCGGCCGTTCATCGTCGGGCCGTTATTTTCTTAATGCCGATCGTTATCAGCTTCAGCCTATGAAAAATAATTACAATCTCCGCAGCATCGCTGCCAAAGCCATCGGCCAGGTACTGGATCAAGGGCAGTCGCTAAGCACTGTCCTGCCGGCACTGCAAACCTCCATCAGCGATAAAGACCGCGGGTTGCTGCAGGAACTGTGCTTCGGCACGTTACGTGTACTGCCGCAGCTTGAATGGTGTATTCAACAATTGATGGCCAAGCCGCTGACCGGCAAGCAGCGTACGCTGCACTATTTGCTGATGGTCGGCTTGTATCAGCTGTTGTATACCCGTATCCCGGCGCACGCCGTGCTGGCAGAAACCGTGGAAGGCGCGGTAGCGCTGAAACGCCCGCAGTTGAAAGGCCTGATTAACGGTGTCTTGCGGCAGTTCCAGCGCCAGCAGGAAGAGCTGCTACAGCGCGCGGCCAACAACGACAGCCGCTATCTGCACCCGAGCTGGTTGCTGAAACGCATTCAACAAGCTTATCCCGCCAACTGGGAACAGATCGTCGACGCCAATAACCAGAAGCCACCAATGTGGCTGCGCGTCAACCGCCTGCATCACAGCCGCGAAGCTTACCTGCAGCTGTTGACCGACACCGGCATCGCCGCGGAGCCTCATGCAGACTATGCCGACGCAGTGCGGTTGCTGGCGCCTTGCGCCGTGGCCGATCTGCCTGGGTTCGCCGACGGCTGGGTCACCGTGCAAGATGCCTCAGCCCAGGGCTGTGTCGATCTGTTGGATCCGCAAGACGGCGAACAGATCCTCGATTTGTGCGCCGCTCCTGGCGGCAAAACCACGCATATTCTGGAAGCGGCGCCGAAAGCGCACGTCATGGCCGTCGATATCGACGAACAGCGTCTGGCACGGGTGAAGGAAAACCTGCAGCGCCTGCGTTTGCACGCAGAAGTTAAGCTGGGCGATGGCCGCACTCCGCAACAATGGTGCGGTGACAAACAGTTCGACCGTATCCTGTTGGACGCGCCTTGTTCCGCTACCGGTGTGATCCGCCGTCACCCCGACATCAAATGGCTGCGCCGCGATCGCGACATCGCCGAACTCGCCGCGCTTCAGGCCGAGATCCTGGAAGCCGTCTGGCCGCATCTGAAATCGGGCGGCGTGATGGTTTACGCCACCTGCTCTATCCTGCCGGATGAAAACAGCAGCCAGATCGCCGCGTTCTTGCAGCGCCACGCCGATGCCAAGCTGGTTGAAACCGGCGATGCGCAGCGGCCAGGGCGGCAGAATATCCCGCATCCCGAGGACGGCGATGGCTTCTTTTACGCTAAGCTGATTAAAATGTAATTCTTCAGGGCGTGCTCGCGCGCCCTGAGTCTTTCAGTGTGAAGCAGAGAACACGATGAAAATAATTATTCTTGGTGCCGGTCAGGTTGGCGGGACGCTGGCGGAAAACCTGGTGGGTGAAAACAACGACATCACCGTCGTCGATACCGATTCCGGTCGGTTACGTCAGCTGCAGGATAAATTCGATCTTCGGGTGGTTCAGGGACATGGCTCCCATCCTCGGGTGCTGCGCGAAGCCGGCGCAGAAGACGCCGACATGCTAGTCGCCGTCACCAACTCCGACGAAACCAACATGATCGCCTGCCAGATCGCCTATTCTCTGTTTAATACTCCCAACCGTATCGCCCGCATCCGCGCGCCGGAATACATCCGCGAGTCGGAGAAACTGTTCCTGCCGGAAGCGGTGCCAATCGACCATCTGATTTCGCCGGAGCAGCTGGTCATTGACTATATCTACAAGCTGATTGAGTACCCCGGGGCACTGCAGGTGGTTAACTTCGCCGAAGGCAAGGTCAGCATCGCCGCGGTTAAAGCCTATTACGGCGGCCCGCTGGTCGGCAATGCGCTCTCTTCAATGCGCGAACACATGCCGCATATTGACACCCGCGTCGCCGCTATTTTCCGCCAGGATCGGCCGATCCGTCCGCAAGGCTCGACCATTATCGAAGCCGGTGATGAAGTGTTCTTCGTCGCCGCCTCACAGCACATCCGCGCGGTGATGAGCGAACTGCAGCGGCTGGAAAAACCGTATAAGCGCATCATGATCGTCGGCGGCGGCAACGTCGGCGCCGGCCTGGCCGCCAAGCTGGAAAAAGACTACAACGTCAAACTGATCGAGCGGAATCAGCAACGCGCCGCCGAACTCGCCGAACAGCTGCACGATACCATCGTGTTCTACGGCGATGCCTCCGATCAGGAACTGCTGGCCGAAGAGCACGTCGAGCAGGTGGATGTTTTCATCGCCATCACCAACGACGATGAGGCCAACATCATGTCCGCCATGCTGGCTAAGCGCATGGGCGCCAAGAAGGTAATGGTATTGATCCAGCGCCGCGCCTATGTCGATCTGGTGCAGGGCAGCGTGATTGATATCGCCATTTCGCCGCAGCAGGCGACCATCTCCGCCCTGTTGGGGCACGTGCGCAAAGCGGATATCGTCAGCGTTTCGTCGCTGCGCCGCGGCGTGGCGGAAGCGATCGAGGCGATTGCCCACGGCGATGAAAGCACGTCCAAAGTGGTCGGCCGCATCGTCGAAGATATCAAGTTGCCACCGGGGACGACCATCGGTGCGATCGTGCGTGGCGACGACGTGATCATTGCCAACGGCAACAGCAAAATCGAACAGGGCGATCACGTCATCATGTTTATTACCGACAAGAAATTCGTGCCTGACGTTGAACGCTTGTTCCAACCGAGCCCGTTCTTCTTGTAGAACGAATTTATTTGGCTATGGTCTATAATCGCGTGGTTGTTCTCTGCCTTGGGAGGAGATAAAACTTCTCTCCTTTTGTGGCAAAGGGAAATTGCTTTGTTAAACTTGAGTTATTAATTCTGCAAGGGGTGCGTTCTATGAGTATGTTGAAAGAGTTTCGCGAATTTGCCATGCGTGGCAACGTGGTCGATCTGGCCGTCGGTGTGATTATCGGTGCCGCATTCGGCAAGATCGTTTCGTCCTTCGTGGCTGATATCATCATGCCACCGCTGGGCTTACTGATCGGCGGCGTCGACTTTAAACAGTTCCATCTGGTATTACGTGAAGCTCAGGGCGCCGTACCGGCGGTGGTAATGAACTACGGTTCATTCATCCAAACCGTATTCGACTTCGTGATTGTCGCCTTCGCCATCTTCCTGGCGATTAAATTGATGAACAAAATGCGCCGCAAACAAGAAGAAGTGCCCGCAGCGCCGCCGGCACCTACCGCAGAAGAGAAACTGCTGACGGAAATCCGTGATTTGCTGAGCCAGCAACAGCAGCCAAAACTGTAAGACAGCGTTTGGTTATGCCAATAAAAAGCCACCTGATGAAGGTGGCTTTTTTAATACTTAAAACCAGAAGGCCAGTGGTAAATTATCGCTTGATACTTTACCACTGGCCTCCCAGTTACCGCCTTTGTTGTGTTTTTCTTTACGCCGATAGCTGCCTTTACCTTTCACATTCTTTTCTACCCGCTGACGGAATAGAGGATCATGCAGCAGCGCCTCAATGGCGTTATCTTGAATCTGGCCTTTGGTGTGACGATATTTCGTCATGATAATGCTCCTGTAAAATATGAGGGATAAAACGGGGTGATAATACTGCCGGCGATATAAAAATTAAAGTGCCGTCAGCAACCTTTTTTGCCTTTGTCATCGCTGGCGCCCTGTTCCAAAGCTTCCAGGATCGAACAATAATTGCTGGTATGGGCAGTGCCGCAGCAGGCGTCGCTCAGCCGCTTCAACGATTCACGCATACGCGTCAGCTCAGCCAACTTGCTTTCCACTTCGCTCAGGCGCGCATCAACGATCGACTTTGACTCCTGGCAGGTATGATGCTCAGGATCGACGCGGATCGACAGCAGCTCAGCGATCGTTTCCAGAGTAAATCCCAACTGCTTAGCATAGCGAATAAAGCGCAGCCGTTGAAGATCCTGCTCGGTGTAGAGTCGATAACCGCCCTCGGTGCGGACATTGTGATCCATCATGCCCTGCTTTTCATAGTAACGCACGGTATCAGGCGTTACTTCGGCAAGCTTGGCCAACTGACCTATCTTGAACATTACTGCTCCTCTCGGGTGAACTTGCCATCCAGTGCGCATTGATATTCACCATGCAAGAAATCCGTGCTCATCCCAGCCTGACGCAATCGATGTTCCAACAGCAACATGCGCTTGCTGAGATCGACATAGTCTGGGTGCTCACTGTTGATCCCTTGCAGTAAGCGAGCAACGGTTAGCGCCTCTTTGCGATCTTCCAGTTCCGGTGGCAAGTAACCGGCATTTTTCAGCAGACGGTAACCCGCGCGCAGTTCAGCCGGCACCGCACTATCGTCTTCCAGCGCTAATGGTTGTCCCTGGCCGGGCAAATTGTCGAACTCGCCTTTATCTTGGGCATCAAGGATATGACGTTCCGCCCATTGATCGAGCAACCCCATGGCAAACAGCCTCGGTTAGCCTAATGATTAAGCCTTAGCATAGCGGATAGGGGCGAGGATCTTAAGCACAGCGGGGGAATTGCGCACATTTGGCTGGATTTGGACGTAAAAAAACCGGGCAAGCCCGGTTTTTTTACGCGTCTACAGATTACTCTGCAGTTGCCACTTCTGCTTGAGACTCAGCACGATCAACCAGCTCGATGTATGCCATCGGCGCGTTGTCGCCTGCGCGGAAGCCACACTTCAGAATGCGAGTGTAACCACCGGCACGGCTCGCGAAACGCGGGCCCAGCTCGTTAAACAGTTTTGCCACGATCTCGTTATCACGAGTACGGGCGAATGCCAGACGACGATTAGCTACGCTGTCGGTCTTGGCAAGAGTAATCAGCGGCTCAACAACGCGACGCAGCTCTTTTGCTTTTGGCAGGGTCGTCTTGATGATCTCATGACGAACCAAAGAGCCGGCCATGTTACGGAACATAGCCTGGCGATGGCTGCTGTTACGGTTCAGTTGACGACCACTCTTACGATGGCGCATGACCTTATCCTTCTCAGTAAAACCTTAACCTGTGATCCGGTTACTCGTCAGCAATGCTTGCCGGCGGCCAGTTTTCCAGGCGCATGCCCAGAGACAGACCACGTGAGGCCAGCACGTCTTTAATCTCGGTAAGAGATTTTTTACCCAGGTTTGGCGTTTTCAGCAACTCAACCTCGGTACGCTGTACCAGATCACCGATGTAGTGGATAGCTTCTGCCTTGAGGCAGTTAGCAGAGCGGACAGTCAATTCCAGATCGTCAACAGGGCGCAGCAAGATCGGATCGAACTCTGGTTTCTCTTCTTTAACTTCCGGCTGACGTACATCACGCAGGTCAACGAAAGCTTCAAGTTGTTCAGCCAGAATGGTGGCCGCACGGCGGATCGCCTCTTCAGGATCGATCGTGCCATTGGTCTCCATCTCGATGACCAGCTTATCCAAGTCAGTACGCTGTTCTACACGCGCAGCTTCAACATTGTAGGCGATACGCTCTACAGGGCTGTAGCAGGCGTCAACCAACAGACGACCGATTGGGCGCTCATCTTCTTCCGAATGAATTCGGGCAGAAGCCGGCACATAACCGCGACCGCGCTGAACTTTGATACGCATGCTGATAGCCGCGTTCTCATCAGTCAGGTGGCAAATCACGTGCTGAGGCTTGACGATTTCGACATCACCATCATGGGTGATGTCGGCAGCGGTCACAGGGCCAATGCCAGATTTATTCAGGGTAAGAATAACTTCGTCTTTGCCTTGAACTCTCACCGCCAGCCCTTTCAGGTTGAGCAGGATCTCCAGGATATCTTCCTGTACGCCTTCTTTGGTGCTGTACTCATGCAGTACACCATCAATCTCAACCTCGGTCACCGCGCAACCCGGCATAGATGAAAGCAGAATACGGCGCAGTGCGTTGCCAAGAGTATGGCCAAAGCCACGCTCTAAAGGCTCAAGGGTCACCTTGGCGTGCGTCGAACTGACTTGCTCGATATCTACCAGGCGCGGTTTTAGAAACTCTGTCACAGAACCCTGCATTGTGTCCTCTCTTTGGTACTAAGCTTTACTTGGAGTAAAGCTCGACGATCAGGTGTTCGTTAATGTCCGCAGACAGATCGGTACGTTCAGGCATACGCTTGAACACGCCTTCCATCTTAGCAGCATCAACTTCCAGCCAAGTCGGCTTTTCACGCTGCTCAGCCAGCTCCAGAGAAGCTTTAACACGAGACTGCTTTTTAGCTTTCTCGCGGATGCTGACTACGTCATTCGGAGATACCTGATAAGAAGCGATGTTAACAACGTGACCGTTTACCATAACTGCTTTGTGGCTAACCAGCTGACGTGACTCTGCACGAGTAGCGCCGAAGCCCATACGGTAAACAACGTTGTCCAGACGACCTTCCAGCAGCTGCAACAGGTTTTCACCGGTGTTGCCCTTCAGGCGGGTTGCTTCTTTGTAATAGTTACGGAATTGACGCTCCAGAATGCCGTACATACGGCGAACTTTCTGCTTCTCACGCAACTGAACACCGTAATCAGACAGACGCGGTTTACGCGCACCGTGCTGACCAGGTGCTTGTTCAATTTTACACTTGGAATCGATCGCGCGAACGCCAGACTTAAGGAACAGGTCTGTGCCCTCACGACGGCTCAGCTTGAGCTTAGGACCCAAATATCTTGCCATTTTCTTTCTCCAACAATCCTAAAAGCTGCGTTACACGCGGCGCTTTTTCGGCGGACGACAACCGTTATGAGGGATCGGAGTCACATCAGTAATATTAGTGATGCGGAAACCAGCCGCGTTCAGAGCGCGGATAGTAGACTCACGACCAGGACCAGGTCCTTTAACCATAACTTCCAGGTTCTTGATACCGTATTCTTTTACTGCGTCGGCACAACGTTCTGCTGCAACCTGTGCTGCGAACGGAGTGGACTTACGAGAACCACGGAAACCGGAACCACCGGCTGTTGCCCAACCCAAAGCATTACCCTGACGATCAGTGATGGTAACGATGGTGTTGTTGAAAGAAGCATGGATATGAGCCACGCCGTCAGAGACTTGCTTTCTTACACGCTTACGTGTACGAACAGGTGCCTTTGCCATTATTCAATAACCCCGATTATTTCTTGATCGGCTTGCGCGGACCCTTACGGGTACGAGCGTTGGTCTTGGTGCGCTGACCGCGTACCGGCAGACCACGACGATGACGCAAACCACGATAGCAACCAAGGTCCATAAGACGCTTGATGCTCAGGGTAATTTCACGACGCAAATCACCCTCAACGGTGTATTTGGCAACTGCATCACGAAGCTTTTCGATTTGCTCTTCAGACAGCTCACTGATCTTAACATTTTCAGCAATACCCGTGGATGCACAGATAGCCTGTGAACGGGTTTTACCGATACCGAAGATCGACGTTAAGGCGATAACGGTATGTTTATGATCAGGAATGTTAATGCCTGCTATACGGGCCACTATGCACTCCTACTATTTTATACAGCAACACCATTCTGAAAAGCCCGTTTTCAGGATACTCAAATAATGTTGCAGTGCGACATACAAAAGATTGGCTGGCTAATCTAGCCAGCTCAACCCAACTTTGCAAGAAAAATATGCGAGATAATCAGCCTTGACGCTGTTTATGCTTCGGCTCGGCGCTGCAAATCACACGAACGACACCGTTACGCTTAACGATTTTGCAGTTACGACATAATTTCTTGACGGAAGCACGAACTTTCATTTTTACTCTCCGTAACTTCTCAAACGAATCTGACTAGCGGTTATAGCCTTTCAGATTTGCTTTCTTCAATGCAGACTCGTACTGACTTGACATCATCAGAGTTTGCACTTGAGCCATAAAGTCCATGATGACGACAACCACGATCAGTAGCGAGGTACCACCAAAGTAGAATGGTACTTTCATTGCATCACGCATGAACTCCGGGATCAGGCAGATGAAAGTAATGTACATCGCGCCCACCAGGGTTAAACGCGTCATTACTTTATCGATATACTTCGCCGTTTGCTCTCCCGGACGAATTCCTGGTACGAAGGCACCGGACTTCTTCAGGTTATCTGCTGTCTCACGCGGGTTGAAAACCAACGCCGTGTAGAAGAAACAGAAGAAGATGATTGCAGACGCATAGAGTAACACATAAAGCGGTTGCCCTGGCTGCAAATACAGCGAAATCGTAGTCAGCCAGTTCCAACCGGTACCGCCCCCAAACCATGATGCAATCGTGGCCGGGAACAGAATAATGCTGGAAGCGAAAATCGCCGGGATAACACCCGCCATGTTCACTTTCAACGGTAAATGTGTACTCTGTGCTGCATAAACACGACGACCTTGTTGACGCTTCGCATAGTTAACGACGATACGACGTTGACCACGCTCGATGAAAACAACGAAGAAGGTTACTGCAAACACCAATACTGCAACCAACAGCAGCAGGAGGAAGTGCAGGTCGCCTTGCCGCGCTTGCTCGATAGTATGGGCCACTGCCGGCGGGAGCCCCGCTACAATACCCGCGAAGATAATGATCGAGATACCGTTGCCGATACCGCGCTCAGTAATCTGCTCACCCAGCCACATCAGGAACATTGTCCCGGTTACCAGGCTCACAACCGCAGTAAAGTAGAATGCAAAGCCTGGGTTTAACACCAGGCCCTGCATACCAGGCATATTCGGCAGACCGGTAGCAATACCAATCGACTGGAATATGGCCAATACCAGCGTACCGTAACGGGTGTACTGGCTAATCTTGCGACGGCCAGCCTCCCCTTCTTTCTTGATTTCCGCCAACGCTGGATGAACCACCGTCAGCAGCTGGATAATGATCGATGCCGAGATATACGGCATGATCCCCAGAGCAAAGATAGAAGCACGGCTGAGGGCACCACCAGAGAACATGTTAAACATTTCAATGATAGTGCCTCTCTGCTGCTCAAGCAATTTGGCAAGCACAGTGGCATCGATACCAGGAATCGGAATGAAAGAGCCGATGCGGAAGACAATCAGCGCGCCGATGACAAACAAAAGTCTGCGCTTCAGCTCGCCGAGCCCGCCTTTAGCACTTTGAAAATCTAATCCTGGTTGCTTAGCCATCTGCTACTTATTCCTCAATTTTACCGCCAGCAGCCTCGATAGCAGCACGAGCGCCTTTGGTGACACGCAGACCACGCAGGGTTACCGGACGAGCGACTTCGCCAGAAAGTACAACTT
This sequence comes from Serratia bockelmannii, assembly GCF_051803255.1. NCBI lineage: Bacteria > Pseudomonadati > Pseudomonadota > Gammaproteobacteria > Enterobacterales > Yersiniaceae > Serratia > Serratia bockelmannii. The sequence goes on from NZ_CP196512.1 coordinate 4,810,343, forward strand.
TCGCGAATTCGATCTGGACACCAACTACGTTAGCGGCTTTCAGCGCGTTCAGGTCGATAACATCGCCTTCAACCAGAGCCAGTTCAGACAGACGAACTTCTGCCGTGATCATCGCTTTGCGTGAAGTGAAGCCGAATTTCGGCAGACGACGGTACAGAGGCATCTGACCACCTTCAAAACCACGACGTACGCCACCGCCAGAACGAGACTTCTGACCTTTGTGACCACGGCCGCCGGTTTTACCCAGGCCAGAACCAATACCACGACCTACACGCTTAGGCGCATGCTTGGCACCTTCAGCCGGAGACAGAGTATTTAAACGCATCTGTTACTCCTCAACTTTAACCATGTAGGAAACCAGGTTGACCATACCGCGAACAGCAGGAGTATCCTCGCGCTCTACGGTGTGACCAATACGACGCAGACCCAGACCGAGCAGAGTAGCTTTATGCTTCGGCAGACGGCCAATTGAGCTGCGAGTTTGTGTAACTTTAATAGTCTTAGCCATGGTCAATTACCCCAGAATGTCGGCAACGGATTTACCACGCTTAGCAGCGACCATTTCAGGAGACTTCATATTCGCCAGAGCGTCGATAGTTGCACGAACCACGTTGATCGGGTTGGTGGAACCATAAGCTTTAGCCAATACGTTGTGCACCCCAGCAACTTCGAGAACGGCGCGCATTGCACCACCCGCGATGATACCGGTACCTTCATGAGCAGGCTGCATGAACACGCGAGAACCCGTGTGAGCGCCCTTAACAGGGTGCTGCAGGGTGCCGCTGTTCAGCGCGACGTTCATCATGTTGCGACGGGCTTTTTCCATCGCTTTCTGGATCGCTGCTGGAACTTCGCGTGCTTTGCCGTAGCCAAAACCAACGCGACCGTTACCATCACCAACTACAGTCAGTGCGGTAAAGCTGAAAATACGGCCACCTTTTACGGTTTTAGATACGCGGTTTACCGCGATCAGCTTTTCCTGCAGTTCGCCAGCTTGTTTTTCGATGTGAGCCATCTTAAACCTCTTCCTTAGAACTGAAGGCCAGCTTCACGGGCAGCATCTGCCAGTGCCTGGACTCGACCATGATATTGGAAACCGGAACGGTCAAAGGATACTTTCGCAATCCCTTTTTCCAACGCGCGCTCAGCCAGAGCTTTACCTACGGCTGCTGCTGCGTCTTTGTTACCGGAATACTTCAGTTGCTCCGCGATAGCTTTTTCTAAAGTAGAAGCGGCTACCAGTACTTCAGAACCGTTTGGAGCAATCACCTGTGCGTAAATATGACGCGGGGTACGATGTACCACCAGGCGGGTTGCACCCAGCTCTTGGAGCTTGCGGCGTGCGCGGGTCGCACGACGGATACGAGCAGATTTCTTATCCATAGTGTTACCTTACTTCTTCTTAGCCTCTTTGGTACGCACGACTTCGTCGGCGTAACGAACACCTTTGCCTTTGTAAGGCTCAGGACGACGGTAAGCGCGCAGATCTGCTGCTACCTGGCCAATAACCTGCTTATCAGCGCCTTTCAGCACGATTTCAGTTTGGCTTGGGCATTCAGCAGTGATACCTGCCGGCAGCTGGTGATCGATAGGGTGAGAGAAGCCCAGGGCCAAATTCACCACGTTGCCTTTAACGGCAGCACGATAACCAACACCTACCAGTTGAAGCTTTTTGGTGAAGCCTTCGGTAACACCAACAACCATTGCGTTCAGCAGAGCGCGCGTGGTACCCGCTTGAGCCCATGCGTTAGCAAAACCTTCGCGCGGAGCGAAAGTCAGTGCGTTAGCTTCTTGCTTCACTTCAACGGCGTCGTGGATAGTACGAGTCAACTCGCCGTTTTTACCCTTAATCGAAATAACCTGACCGTTGAGTTTTACCTCTACGCCGGCAGGAATGACGACGGGTGCTTTTGCAACACGAGACATTCTTTCCTCCCGAATTAAGCTACGTAGCAGATAATCTCGCCACCAAGACCAGCCTGGCGAGCTGCACGATCGGTCATAACACCTTTAGAGGTAGAAACAACAGCGATACCCAAACCGGCCATAACTTTTGGCAGCTCATCTTTTTTCTTGTAGATGCGCAGACCTGGACGGCTGATACGTTGAATGCTTTCTACCACAGCTTTGCCCTGGAAGTACTTCAGTACCAGTTCCAGAACAGGCTTGGCGTCGCCTTCGATTTTGAAATCTTCAATAAAACCTTCTTCCTTCAGCACGTTGGCAATTGCCACTTTCAGCTTGGAGGAAGGCATGGTGACCGCAACTTTGTTCGCGGCTTGACCGTTACGGATACGGGTCAGCATATCCGCGATCGGATCTTGCATGCTCATCTGTCTTTACTCCCGTGATTCAATTGGTAATTACCAGCTAGCCTTTTTCAAGCCTGGTACTTCACCGCGCATAGCGGCTTCACGAAGCTTAATACGGCTCAACCCGAATTTGCCCACATAACCATGTGGACGGCCAGTTTGGCGGCAGCGTTTACGCTGACGAGACGGGCTGGAATCACGCGGCAGAGTTTGCAGCTTGAGAACGGCATTCCAACGATCTTCATCGGATGCGTTCACATCAGAGATAATAGCTTTCAGTTCAGCGCGTTTTGCAAAGAACTTGTCAGCTAATTTCACGCGCTTGACTTCGCGTGCTTTCATTGATTGCTTAGCCATCAGTAACCCTGCCTTACTTGCGGAACGGGAAGTTAAAAGCAGCCAGCAGCGCGCGGCCTTCATCATCAGATTTCGCAGTAGTGGTAATGGTAATATCCAAACCACGAACGCGATCGACTTTGTCGTAGTCGATTTCTGGGAAGATGATTTGCTCACGCACGCCCATGCTGTAGTTGCCACGGCCATCGAATGACTTGGCGGACAGGCCACGGAAGTCACGGATACGTGGAACAGCAATGGAGATCAGACGCTCAAAGAACTCCCACATGCGTTCGCCACGCAGAGTTACTTTACAGCCGATCGGATAGCCCTGACGGATTTTGAAGCCTGCAACAGATTTGCGGGCTTTGGTGATCAACGGTTTTTGACCGGAGATAGCTGCCAGGTCCGCTGCGGCGTTATCCAGCAGTTTCTTGTCAGCAATCGCTTCACCAACACCCATGTTCAGGGTGATCTTCTCGACCCGAGGGACTTGCATGACAGAGTTGTAATCAAACTGAGACATCAGTTGTTTGACTACCTCGTCTTTGTAGTAATCATGCAGTTTCGCCATCGTATTACTCCAAATTACTTGATAGTTTCGCTGTTAGACTTGAAGAAACGGACTTTTTTGCCGTCTTCGAATCTAAAGCCTACACGGTCAGCCTTGCCGGTAGCCGCGTTGAAGATAGCAATGTTAGAAACCTGAATTGCAGCTTCTTTTTCAACAATGCCGCCTGGTTGGTTCAGAGCCGGAACCGGCTTCTGGTGTTTCTTAACCAGGTTGATGCCTTCAACAATGACCTTGCCAGCAGACAGGACATTTTTTACTTTACCGCGCTTACCTTTGTCTTTCCCGGTAATCACGATAACTTCGTCATCACGACGGATCTTCGCTGCCATGTTCGCTCCTTAGAGTACTTCTGGTGCCAGAGAGATAATTTTCATGAACTTCTCATTACGCAGTTCACGAGTTACCGGCCCAAAAATACGCGTACCGATAGGCTGCTCGCTGTTATTGTTCAAAATAACGCATGCATTGCCATCGAAGCGAATGACAGAACCGTCCGGGCGACGTACACCCTTCTTGGTGCGCACCACTACCGCCTTCAGAACATCGCCTTTCTTCACCTTACCGCGAGGAATTGCTTCCTTGATGGTAATTTTGATGATGTCGCCGACGCCTGCGTAGCGACGGTGCGAGCCACCTAGAACCTTGATACACATTACGCGACGTGCACCGGAGTTGTCGGCGACGTTCAGCATAGTCTGTTCTTGGATCATTTTAGTGCTCCGCTAATGTCAACTACTACTTTAAAGACCCAAGTAAAAATTAGGCCGTTGAAAAGCCCCATAACCGAGGGCGCAGCATTATAACACCGCTTACTTGGTATGGGTAGAAAAAATAAACGGCTCATTTTCTGAGCCGTTTATTAAGTGAGAGCCAGCTACTCTATTACAGAATCGCTTTCTCTACAACGCGAACCAACGTCCAGGACTTAGTCTTGGACAGTGGGCGGCATTCGCGGATTTCCACCACGTCGCCGGTACCACATTCGTTGTTCTCGTCATGTACGTGCAGCTTGGTCGTACGTTTGATGAATTTCCCATAGATCGGGTGCTTCACAGTACGTTCGATAGCAACAACGATGGATTTCTCCATTTTATCGCTAACAACACGACCCTGCAGGGTACGGATAACTTCAGTCATTTACACACCCGCCTTTTGAGTCAGTAAAGTCTTAACGCGTGCGACGTCACGACGCACTTGTTTCAACAGGTGAGTTTGTTGCAGCTGGCCACTGGCCGCCTGCATGCGCAAGTTGAATTGCTCACGCAGCAGGTTGAGCAGCTCGGCATTCAGCTCTTCAACGCTTTTTTCACGCAGCTCTTGTGCTTTCATTACATCACCGTCTTAGTTACAAAGGTGGTTTTGATCGGCAGTTTCGCTGCTGCCAGTTTGAATGCCTCGCGGGCAACCTCTTCTGGCACGCCGTCCATTTCGTACAGGACCTTACCAGGCTGGATCAGGGCAACCCAATACTCCACGTTACCCTTACCTTTACCCATACGCACTTCCAGCGGCTTCTCGGTGATCGGTTTGTCCGGGAATACACGGATCCAGATCTTGCCTTGACGCTTAACTGCACGAGTCATTGCACGACGAGCTGCTTCGATTTGACGAGCAGTCAGACGGCCACGGCCAACAGCTTTCAGACCGAAAGTGCCGAAGCTAACATCCGTACCTTGCGCCAGACCACGGTTGCGGCCCTTGTGCACCTTACGGAATTTTGTACGCTTTGGTTGTAACATCAGCGACTCTCCTTACTTGCGGCCTTTACGCTGCTGCTTTTTAGGTTGAGCAGCCGGTTCCGGTTGTTCAACTGCAGCCATACCACCCAGGATCTCACCTTTGAAGATCCATACCTTAACGCCGATTACACCATAAGTGGTGTGCGCTTCAGATGTGTTGTAGTCGATGTCCGCACGCAGAGTGTGCAATGGAACACGACCTTCGCGGTACCATTCGGTACGTGCGATTTCAGCGCCGCCAAGACGGCCGCTTACTTCAACTTTGATACCTTTAGCGCCAAGACGCATTGCGTTCTGTACTGCACGCTTCATAGCACGACGGAACATAACGCGACGTTCCAGCTGAGAAGTGATGCTGTCAGCAACCAATTTAGCGTCGAGTTCCGGTTTACGGACTTCGGCGATGTTGATCTGTGCAGGAACGCCAGCGATGTCCGCTACGACCTTGCGCAGTTTTTCGACGTCTTCACCTTTCTTGCCGATAACGATGCCTGGGCGAGCAGTGTGAATGGTCACACGGATGCTCTTCGCAGGACGCTCGATAACGATGCGAGAAACGGAAGCTTTCGACAGTTCCTTAGTCAGGAATTGACGAACTTTAAAGTCGCTGTCCAGGTTGTCAGCGAATTCTTTGGTATTCGCATACCAAGTAGAGTTCCAAGGTTTGACAATACCCAGGCGAATACCATTAGGATGTACTTTCTGACCCATTGCTAGTCTCCAGAGTCTCAGCGATCGGACACAACCACAGTAATGTGGCTGGTGCGCTTCAGGATGCGATCTGCACGACCTTTCGCACGCGGCATAATGCGCTTCATGCTTGGGCCTTCGTCTACGAAGATTTTCGTAACTTTCAGATCATCGATGTCAGCGCCATCGTTGTGTTCTGCGTTAGCAATGGCAGACTCCAGCACTTTCTTAACCAGACCAGCAGCTTTCTTGTTGGTGTAGGTCAGAGTTTCCAGAGCTTGCGACACTTTCTTACCGCGAATCAGGTCAGCAACAAGGCGAACCTTCTGAGCAGAAGAACGAGCGTGGCGATGTTTAGCGATAGTTTCCATCTCTTCCTCCTACCTTAGCGCTTTTTAGCTTTTTTATCAGCCGCATGGCCGCGATAAGTACGAGTCGGCGCGAATTCACCCAGTTTGTGACCGACCATTTCATCGGAAACGAACACTGGTACGTGCTGACGACCATTATGGACAGCGATGGTCAAACCGATCATGTTAGGAAAGATCGTTGAACGACGGGACCAAGTGCGCAAAGGCTTCTTGTCACCGCTTTCCACCGCTTTCTCTACCTTCTTCAGCAAGTGCAGGTCAATAAAAGGACCTTTCTTGAGAGAACGTGGCATGGCTTATCCTCTAATTATTTTTTGCTACGGCGACGTACGATGAACTTATCAGTACGCTTGTTGCTACGGGTCTTCTTACCTTTGGTCTGAACGCCCCACGGAGTTACCGGGTGCTTACCAAAGTTACGACCTTCACCACCACCGTGCGGGTGATCTACCGGGTTCATCGCCGTACCGCGAACGGTAGGACGAACACCACGCCAACGTGCAGCACCTGCTTTACCCAGAACGCGAAGCATGTGTTCAGCGTTACCGACTTCACCCAGGGTGGCGCGGCAATCAGCTGGAACTTTACGCATTTCGCCAGAGCGCAGACGCAGAGTTACGTAGGAACCATCACGAGCAACGATCTGAACGTAGGCACCAGCGGAGCGAGCCATCTGGCCGCCTTTACCTGGTTTCATTTCTACGTTGTGAACCGTTGAACCAACTGGAATGTTGCGCATCGGCAGGGTGTTGCCCGCTTTGATTGCAGCATCAACGCCAGATTGAATCTGGTCACCAGCTTTCAGGCCTTTCGGCGCCAGGATGTAACGGCGTTCGCCGTCTTTGTACAGAACCAGCGCGATGTTCGCGGAACGGTTCGGATCGTACTCCAGACGCTCAACCACAGCAGGGATACCGTCTTTGTTGCGCTTGAAGTCAACCAGACGATAATGTTGCTTGTGGCCACCACCGATATGACGGGTGGTGATACGGCCATTGTTGTTACGACCACCGCTTTTGCTCAGTTTTTCCAGCAGCGGGGCATAAGGTTTACCCTTGTGCAGCTCAGGGTTAACCACTTTAACAACGTGGCGACGACCCGGAGATGTAGGTTTACATTTAACAATTGCCATTGTTCTTACTCCTCCGACTTACTCTGCGCCGCCGATGAAGTCCAGATTCTGGCCTTCTTTCAGGGTGACGTAAGCTTTTTTCCAGTCGCTACGACGACCAACACGCTGACCGTGACGCTTCACTTTCCCTTTAACTACCAGGGTGTTCACGTCTTCGACTTCGACTTCAAACAGTTTCTGCACTGCAGCTTTGATTTCTGCTTTGGTCGCGTCTTTGGCAACTTTGAGAACGATGGTGTTGCTTTTTTCCATCGCAGCGGATGCTTTTTCAGATACGTGCGGTGCACGCAGCACTTTCAGCAAACGTTCTTCACGGATCATGCCAGCATCTCCTCAACTTGCTTCACAGCATCAGCAGTCATAACCACTTTGTCGAAGGCGATCAGGCTAACCGGATCGATACCTGCTACATCGCGCACGTCAACCTTGTACAGGTTGCGAGCTGCCAGGAACAGATTCTCATCCAGTTCACCGGTCACGATCAGCACGTCTTCCAGAGCCATATCTTTCAGTTTCTGTGCCAGCAGCTTAGTTTTAGGCGCTTCTACAGAGAACTTCTCGACAACGATCAGACGATCTTGACGTACCAGCTCGGACAGGATGCTTTTCAGCGCGCCGCGGTACATCTTTTTGTTTACTTTCTGACTGTGGTCCTGTGGCTTAGCAGCAAAGGTCACGCCGCCTGAACGCCAGATCGGGCTCTTTACAGAACCTGAACGCGCACGGCCGGTGCCTTTCTGACGCCATGGCTTTTTGCCGGAACCAGTTACTTCAGCACGGGTCTTCTGAGCACGAGTACCTTGACGGGCACCTGCTGCATAAGCAACAACAACCTGGTGTACCAGCGCTTCGTTGAAATCACGACCGAAGGTAGTTTCGGAAACAGTCAGCGCGCTTTGCGCGTCTTTCAATACTAATTCCATTGCTATCCCCTTACGCCTTCACAGCTGGTTTAACGATCAGGTTGCCACCGGTTGCGCCCGGTACAGCACCCTTAACCAGCAGCAGGTTGCGCTCAGCGTCAACACGTACTACGTCCAGGCTCTGAACGGTTACGCGCTCATCACCCAGGTGGCCAGCCATTTTCTTGCCTTTGAACACTTTGCCCGGAGTCTGGTTCTGACCGATAGAACCCGGAACGCGGTGAGACAAGGAGTTACCGTGGGTAGCGTCTTGGGTACGGAAGTTCCAGCGCTTAACAGTGCCAGCAAAACCTTTACCTTTAGAAGTACCGGTAACATCGACTTTTTTAACGTCAGCGAAGATTTCTACGCTAATTTCCTGACCTGCAGCGAACTCTTGACCTTCTTCAAGGCGGAATTCCCACAGACCACGGCCAGCTTCAACGCCAGCTTTAGCGAAATGGCCCGCTTCCGGCTTGGTTACACGGTTAGCTTTTTTGCTACCAGTGGTAACCTGAACGGCACGGTAACCGTCGGTGTCCAGGCTTTTAACCTGAGTCACGCGGTTCGCTTCAATTTCAATTACGGTTACTGGGATAGAAACGCCATCTTCAGTGAAGATACGGGTCATACCCACTTTTTTACCGACTAAACCAATCATTGTTTCAACCTCTCAATCGCTCAATGACCTGATTAACCCAGGCTGATCTGCACGTCTACACCGGCAGCCAGATCCAGACGCATCAGAGCATCAACGGTTTTCTCGGTTGGCTCAACGATGTCAACCAGACGCTTGTGAGTGCGAATCTCGTACTGATCGCGCGCGTCTTTGTTGACGTGCGGAGAGATCAGAACGGTAAAGCGCTCTTTGCGAGTTGGCAGCGGGATCGGACCACGGACTTGCGCACCAGTGCGCTTTGCAGTCTCGACGATTTCCGCGGTTGATTGATCGATCAGACGATGATCAAACGCTTTCAGGCGGATACGGATTCTTTGGTTCTGCATGAGACCAGAGCTCCAATTATTTATAAACGTAAATAATTACTCCTCACACCCATTTCGATTGATGGGGGAGTGTAATCGTCAACATATAACCCCCATATCGGGAGTATTGTTCGAAAGGCAAAAAAGGCCTGCCAATCGACTGATTCGCTAAAATCAGGCTTACCAAGATTAGGTAAGCCCGCGCATTATACGCAAAATGGCCCAGGAAGCAAGCCGCAGTTGGAAATATGCTCAGGAAATCGTCATTTTTGCGCGTTCAGTGTCAGTTTGTGGGTTAGCACGGTGAGCAGGGAATGAATTATGCTTAGGGCGGGTTGAGCTCTCCCCTGCCCCGCCGTGAAAACGGCCGCCGGCAGGAGAGGCAATGGCGAATAGGCTGAAGGCTTTACTCTTTGCGCTCCAAAACCTGCGCCTGGGCATAGTTTTGAATACCGAGGCGAGCGATGAGGTCCAGCTCGGTTTCCAGCCAGTCGATATGTTCTTCTTCATCGGCCAGGATATCGATCATCAAATCGCGGCTGACATAATCGTGAATAGAATCGGCATAGGCGATACCTTCACGCAGGTTCTTGGCACCAGCCAGCTCCAGAGCCAGATCGGAACGCAGCATCTCTTCAATGTCTTCGCCGATGTTCAGCTTGCCGAGATCTTGCAGGTTAGGAAGCCCTTCCAGGAACAGGATACGCTCGATGTAGCGATCGGCATGTTTCATTTCGTCGATCGACTCGTGGTATTCCTTGTCGTTGAGGCGCATTAAGCCCCAATTCTTGAACATGCGGGCGTGCAGGAAATATTGATTGATGGCAACCAGCTCGTTGCCGAGCAGCTTGTTGAGGTGAGCAATGATCTTTTTATCGCCTTTCATAGGTAACTCCTCCTGGCCAGTTCTAAAAGTGTAGAACCTGTAAGCCAAGAGTCAAAAATAACCTTACCCTTTGTTAGGCAACTTCATGCATTGGGATGATAGTTCCGCGTTCCTCCACCATAATCTGTCTTGCCTGACGAATGCACTTTCCACAATCGGTACCAATCGGCACAAGTTCACGCAGCTGCTTCATGGTATGGGGATTGTGCTGACGCACCGCATTACGGATCGCTTTGTCAGTCACCGCATTACACAGACATACATACATAGAGAGACTCACTTCTTAACCAATGCATTGAGTCTAAATAGGAATGGTTTTTATTTCAATTAAGATTTGAGCAAATTGCATAAAAAAAGGGCACCGAAGTGCCCCTTTTTTGTGTCGAAAAATTATTCGCGATTAAGCGATAACTTTAGCAACAACACCAGCGCCTACAGTACGGCCGCCTTCACGGATTGCGAAACGCAGACCGTCGTCCATCGCGATTGGGTGAATCAGGGTGACAACCATGTTCACGTTGTCGCCTGGCATTACCATCTCTACGCCTTCTGGCAGTTCGATGGTACCGGTCACGTCAGTAGTACGGAAGTAGAACTGTGGACGGTAACCTTTGAAGAATGGCGTGTGACGACCACCTTCATCTTTGCTCAGGATGTACACTTCAGATTCGAACTGGGTGTGCGGCTTGATGGAGCCTGGTTTAGCCAGTACCTGACCACGTTCGATTTCTTCACGTTTGATACCACGCAGCAGAACACCTACGTTCTCACCAGCACGGCCTTCGTCCAGCAGTTTGCGGAACATTTCAACGCCAGTACAGGTAGACTTAACGGTGTCTTTGATACCAACGATTTCAACTTCTTCGCCAACTTTGATGATACCGCGCTCAACACGACCGGTAACAACGGTACCACGACCGGAGATGGAGAATACGTCTTCGATTGGCAGCAGGAACGGCTTGTCGATAGCACGCTCTGGCTCTGGGATGTAGCTGTCCAGGGCTTCGGCCAGTTCGATGATTTTCGCTTCCCACTCAGCTTCGCCTTCCAGCGCTTTCAGCGCGGAACCGCGGATCACTGGCAGGTCATCGCCTGGGAAGTCGTACGCGGACAGCAGTTCGCGAACTTCCATTTCTACCAGTTCCAGCAGCTCTTCATCATCAACCATGTCGCATTTGTTCATGAATACGATGATGAAAGGAACGCCAACCTGACGACCCAGCAGGATGTGCTCACGAGTCTGAGGCATTGGGCCGTCAGTCGCAGCTACTACCAGGATCGCGCCGTCCATCTGAGCAGCACCGGTGATCATGTTTTTCACGTAGTCGGCGTGCCCTGGGCAGTCAACGTGCGCGTAGTGACGAGTCGGGGTGTCATACTCAACGTGAGAGGTGTTGATGGTGATACCACGAGCTTTTTCTTCTGGCGCGTTATCGATCTGGTCGAAAGCACGTGCAGAACCGCCGTAGGTTTTAGCCAGAACGGTGGTGATCGCTGCAGTCAGGGTAGTTTTACCGTGGTCAACGTGGCCGATAGTACCAACGTTAACGTGCGGTTTTGTACGTTCAAATTTTTCTTTAGACACGGCTATATTCCTTACTATAGCGCTCTCCCCTTCTGGAGAGAGCACGGGACTTTGGTTTTAACCCTGCGGCTTATTTGCCACGGGCTTCGATTACGGCCTGAGCGACGTTGTTCGGTGCATCATCATACTTCAGGAATTCCATGGTGTATGATGCGCGACCTTTAGTCAGAGAACGCAGCTGAGTTGCGTAGCCGAACATTTCGGACAACGGTACTTCAGCGTGGATCTTAACGCCAGTCACTTCAGATTCCTGACCGCGCAGCATGCCGCGACGACGGCTCAAGTCACCGATAACGTCACCGGTGTTCTCTTCTGGAGTCTCAACTTCAACCTTCATGATAGGCTCAAGCAGAACTGGTTTCGCTTTCTTAAAGCCTTCTTTAAAGGCGATAGACGCGGCCAGTTTAAACGCCAGTTCAGAGGAGTCAACGTCGTGGTAAGAACCGAAGTGCAGACGAATACCCATGTCTACTACCGGGTAACCAGCCAACGGACCAGACTTCAGCTGCTCCTGGATGCCTTTATCAACGGCAGGGATGTATTCGCCAGGAATTACACCACCTTTGATGTCGTTGACGAACTCGTAACCTTTCGGGTTAGAGCCCGGCTCCAGTGGGTACATGTCGATCACAACGTGACCGTACTGACCGCGACCACCAGACTGCTTGGCGTGCTTACCTTCAACGTCGGTAATCTTCGCGCGAATCGCTTCGCGGTAAGCTACCTGAGGTTTGCCCACGTTAGCTTCAACGTTGAATTCACGCTTCATGCGGTCAACGATGATGTCGAGGTGCAGTTCACCCATACCGGCGATGATGGTCTGGTTAGACTCTTCGTCAGTCCATACGCGGAACGACGGGTCTTCTTTAGCCAGACGGCCCAGAGCCAGACCCATTTTTTCTTGGTCAGCTTTGGTTTTCGGTTCAACGGCGATAGAGATTACCGGCTCAGGGAATTCCATACGCTCCAGGATGATTGGAGAGTCTGGATCACACAGGGTGTCCCCGGTGGTCACGTCTTTCAGACCGATCGCAGCGGCGATGTCGCCTGCGCGAACTTCTTTGATCTCTTCACGCTTGTTGGCGTGCATCTGAACGATACGGCCAAAACGCTCGCGCGCAGACTTAACGGAGTTCAGCACGGTGTCGCCGGAGTTAACAACGCCGGAGTACACGCGGAAGAAGGTCAAGTTACCTACGAACGGGTCGGTAGCGATTTTGAACGCCAGCGCAGAGAACGGCTCGTCATCACTTGCGTGACGCTCAGCCGGAGTGTCTTTACCGTCGTCCAGGATACCGTTGATCGCAGGAACGTCAGTTGGTGCCGGCAGGTATTCGATTACCGCATCCAGCATCGCCTGCACGCCCTTGTTCTTGAACGCAGAACCACAGGTAACCAGGATGATTTCGTTGTTCAGTACGCGCTGACGCAGAGCTGCTTTGATTTCTTCCTCGGTCAGCTCTTCGCCGCCCAGGTATTTTTCCATCAGCTCTTCGGAAGCTTCCGCAGCGGACTCGATCAGGTTCTGGCGCCATTCTTCAGCCAGATCCATCATGTCAGCCGGGACGTCTTCGTATTCGAAGGTTACGCCTGCGTCTTCTTCGTTCCAGTTGATCGCCTTCATTTTCACCAGGTCGATAACGCCGGTGAATTTGTCTTCTGCGCCGATAGCCAGCTGCAGAGGAACAGGGTTAGCGCCCAGACGAGATTTGATCTGGCCAACAACTTTCAGGAAGTTAGCGCCCATACGGTCCATTTTGTTAACGAACGCGATACGTGGCACTTTGTATTTGTTAGCCTGACGCCATACGGTTTCAGACTGTGGCTGAACACCACCAACAGCACAGTAAACCATTACCGCGCCATCCAGCACACGCATGGAACGTTCTACTTCGATGGTGAAGTCAACGTGCCCTGGGGTGTCGATGATGTTTACGCGATGCGGTTCGAACTGCTTGGCCATACCAGACCAGAAAGCAGTAGTCGCTGCAGAAGTGATGGTAATACCACGCTCCTGCTCCTGTTCCATCCAGTCCATGGTGGCAGCGCCGTCATGAACTTCACCGATTTTGTGGTTTACACCGGTGTAGAACAGAATACGTTCGGTAGTGGTGGTTTTACCGGCGTCGATGTGAGCACTGATACCGATGTTACGGTAGCGTGCAATGGGTGTTGTACGAGCCATTTGATTCCTCTATTCCTAGGGCGTTCAAGTTCAGTTAACCCAAGCGGGCCGATTTGACGCGCCCGCTTGGTTAGCATGACTACAGCCAGGTGATTACCAGCGGTAGTGGGCGAACGCCTTGTTGGCTTCGGCCATACGGTGAACGTCTTCACGCTTCTTAACAGCAGAACCTTTGTTCTCTGCTGCGTCAGACAGCTCGTTCGCCAGGCGCAGAGCCATGGATTTATCACCGCGTTTACGTGCAGCATCAACGATCCAACGCATTGCCAGAGCATTACGACGAACCGGGCGGACTTCAACTGGTACCTGATAAGTAGAACCGCCAACGCGACGCGACTTAACTTCTACAGTCGGGCGAACGTTGTCGAGAGCGACTTCGAAAGCTTCCAGGTGATCTTTACCAGAACGCTGAGCCAGGGTCTCCAGCGCGGTATAGACGATTGCTTCTGCAGTAGATTTTTTACCGTCTACCATCAGGATATTTACAAATTTGGCCAGCAGCTCAGATCCGAACTTAGGATCTGGCAGGATTTTACGTTGGCCGATTACGCGACGACGTGGCATGGAAATACTCCGTTGTTAATTCAGGATTGTCCAAAACTCTACGAGTTTATTTTGACATTAAAGTTAAAACGTTTGGCCTTACTTAACGGAGAACCATTAAGCCTTTGGCTTCTTCACGCCGTACTTGGAACGAGCTTGCTTACGGTCTTTAACACCGGAGCAGTCAAGTGCACCACGGACGGTGTGGTAACGCACACCTGGCAGGTCTTTTACACGACCGCCACGGATCAGGATTACGGAGTGTTCCTGCAGGTTGTGGCCTTCGCCACCGATGTAGGAAGTCACTTCGAAACCGTTGGTCAAACGCACACGGCAAACTTTACGCAGTGCGGAGTTTGGTTTTTTCGGGGTAGTGGTATATACGCGGGTGCATACGCCACGTTTCTGCGGGCAGGCTTCCAGCGCTGGAACGTTGCTTTTAGCAGCCTTCACAGAGCGTGGTTTGCGAACCAGCTGGTTAATTGTTGCCATTAAAAAAGCTCCTGGTTTTTGCTTCGTACTAGCTTCGTAAACATGTGATAAATCCCCTCGTATGCACTATTGGCAGAGTACGAGGACGCAGAATTTTAGGGCTGACCAGTATGGGTGTCAAGAAATATACAACATCACTCTCATTACCAGGCCATTTGGCTGCGGTGTTGTTCGGTTAATTCAACGAAGTGATTATAGCCGATGACAGTGATTTTGTGCGAAAAATGACCAACCAATCCCCGGGCTTCCAGGTCATCCTGCAGCGCATAAAGGGATATGGGGGCGGCGAGCAGCAATTCAAGATGAGCGCTGCCGGCAAGGCCTGCAAGCACGCCGTCCTGTAGCAGCAACAGCGCGTCGCCCTCCGCCGCCAGGCGCAGCAGCGCAGGTAAGTCACATTGGTTTGGCGAATGGCTCAGGGTATACAGCATCAGAAGATCCTAAAACGTCATCACGGCGTCGTAACCGGCCAATTGGCGGCGCAATTCATCCGGCGCCAGCACTTCGGCATCCAGCACCCAATCGGTCACCTGACTCAGCCCACGCTCCTGCAGCGAAGCCTGGCATAGATAGCAGCGCTCCACGTCATACAACGGCAGCACGCCGAAGGTGGCGATGTAATTGCGCGCCAAGATTTTTTCCGGTTGCTGGCCCGGCAACAGCTGCAATACGCCATCGCCGACAAAAAACACCCCCAAATCCTCACTGAGCGCCGATGTGGCAAGCAGCGCATCCAGCCCTTCCCTGCCGCCGGCACCGCCGTGCGGCCCGTGGGTGAAAACAAAAGCGACTCGTTTCATCATATCCTCAGAACTGCACCAGACGGTCGCAACTCAGCGACGCTTCGGCCAGGGAACCCAGCCCGCTCAGGGTAAAGCCGGGCTGCAGGTTGGCGCTTGCCAGCCCCTGTTGCGCCGCCTCCTGCTCGTCGGTGACGCCACGGCGCAGCGCGGCAGCAACGCAGACGTTGAGCGCCACGCCGTGTTGCTGCGCCAGCTGCGTCCAGCCGCGCACCAGGTCGAATTCGTCGCTGGCCGGCGCGGTCAGTTGGTTGGCGTTCAACACCCCTTCACGGTAGAAAAAAACGCTGGAAAGCCGGTGCCCTTTCGCCAGCAAAGCCTGAGCGAACTGATAGGCGCTGCTGGCCTGCTGAGTGCCGTAAGCCGGGCCGGTGACCAACAGACAATAATCGAGCATCAACGGTCGCTTCCCAACAGATCGCCGCTCTTGAACTGGCGGATGTACAGATACACGGTGTGTTTGGAGATATTCAGGCGATCCGCCACCTGATTGATCGCATCCTTGATATCGAAGATGCCTTTCTCATAGAGGTTGAGCACCACCTGGCGATTCTTGGCGTTATTGGACACCGAGCGGTCGGCGTTCACCTCTTCGATGGTGAACTCCAGCGTCTGCGCCACCAGATCGTCGACGGAAGAAGCGAAATTCACCGACGACGGCACGTCCTGCGTGGCCGGCGGCATAAAAGTCTGCATGATCTGCGAGAACGGCACGTCGAGGTTCATGTTGATGCACAGCAAGCCGATCACCCGCTGCTCGCGATTGCGAATGGCAATGGTCACCGATTTCATCAACACGCCGCTCTTGGCGCGGGTAAAGTAGGCTTTCGACACGCTGCTGTCGTCGCCGGCCATGTCGTGCAGCATGCGCAGCGCCAGGTCGGTGATCGGCGAGCCGATTTTGCGCCCGGTGTGTTCCCCGTTGGCGATGCGCACCGCCGAGCTGTTCAGGTCTTCCAGCGCGTGCAATACGATCTCACAGTGGCCGCCGATCAACATCGCCAGCCCGTCGACCACCGCTTCATAGGATTTCAGGATTTCATGATCCGTTTGAGTAAACGGACGTTCATTCAGCAAATCAAGTTCGCTGGCTTCGCTGGATAAAAGCGAATTCGACATCGAAGATACCACCCTCATAGATCGCCTGTGCCAGGGGGCGCAGCTAAAACCGCTCGGACCGGATCGCTGCCGTCGTCGGCATGCCGCCGCGCGGCTGGCTGAGAGCCGCATAAAACGGCACGATGACATCCGCGGGCGAGGCGGCCGGGAACAATTTTAGGTACACGCCCTAAGGGGCAGACGCATGACTGATAAGTCAGAATTATTAGTCTAGCAAAGCGGCCGGAGCAAAGTCCTTGCGTTTGCGCGTGGTATTGACGTTAAGCCCGATGCCCGGCAGGCGTCAAGCGTTCAATGGCGAGAGAGGCGGCGGCGGCCAAAATGAAAACCGCCGCGGAGGGCATCCGCGGCGGTGGCAAACAAAGCGACGAGATTATTTCGCTTTGGTATCGGCTTTCGCATCAGCCGGTTTTTCGGCTTTAGCGTCGGCTTTCGGCGCCGCTTTCACGTCCAGCAGCTCAACGTCGAAGACCAGCGTGGAGTTAGCTGGGATGCCCGGAACGCCGGTTTTGCCGTAGGCCAGCGCCGGTGGGATCACCAGCTTGATTTTGCCGCCTTTCTTGATGTGCTTCAGACCTTCGGTCCAGCCAGGGATCACGCCGTCCAGACGGAACGACAGCGGCTCGCCGCGGGTATAGGAGTTATCGAACTCGGTACCGTCGGTCAGGGTGCCTTTGTAGTTCACCACCACGGTGTCGCTGTCTTTCGGCGCTTCACCCGCGCCCGGTTTCTCTACCTGATACAGCAGGCCGGATTCGGTTTTCTTCACGCCTTTTTCTTTAGCGAAGCTGTCGCGATACTTGGCGCCTTTGGTTTCGTTGTCCTTGGCGTCCTGCTCCATCTTCGCCTGAGCGGAAGCCTTCACGCGCGCTTCGAAGCCCTGCAGGGTCTTCTCGATGTCGGCATCGTTCAGCTTGCTCTTGTTGGCGAACGCGTCCTGAACGCCGGCGATCAGCTGATCTTTGTCCAGCTTGATGCCCAGCTTCTCTTGCTCTTTCAGAGAGTTGTCCATGTAACGGCCGAGAGAGGCGCCCAGTGCGTAAGCCGCTTGCTCGTCGTCGTTTTTGAACTTGCCGGTGCTTGGCGCTGCTGCCGCGTCCGCTGGTTTAGCGGCTTCTGCCGGTTTGGCGGCATCGGCTGCCATGACCTGGGTCGCATTCAGAGCAAAAGCCATGGTGGTTGCCAGAAGCGTGACTTTAAACAAAGATTTCATCCATTTCTCCAGTGTCTGAAGCAATGCCCCAAACAATCATTAGGTAAGATAACCGGGCTACTATAGCTGCCTGAAACAAAACAAAACAGTCGCACAGGTAACCAATCGAGTCAAAGTGTGACTCCCACTTTGCCGAGAAGTTTCCCCCTGCGTGCTACTCGTATGATAAATCAGATTTTTCTTGCAGAATATTCGGCGAGGTTAGCAAAAAACGGCGTATCGGGCGCGCAACTTTTCAGCACTTTACACTGCCGATCGCAACGTTGCGCGCCGTCTGAAGAAATAGCGCGAGCAAACCCGGCGCCAGCTGTTACCATAGCGCCGAATCAGGATTTTATCGCGTCAGAGGTAGCCTCATGCACAACGCCGACATTCAACGCCTGCTACAGCGGCTTGAAGAACTGGAGAGCCGCCAGGCTTTCCAAGAGCTCACCATCGAAGAGCTCAACCAGACCGTTACCCAGCATCAAATGGAAATGCTGAAGATGCGCGAACACCTGCGCATGTTGACCGACAAGCTGCGCTCGACCCAAACCTCAATGATCGCCTCGCAATCGGAAGAAACCCCTCCGCCGCACTATTGAGGGTCCGTTGCGCGGTTATTTCAGGCGTGCCAACCCATCGACGGCACGCTCGAGATACCGGCGCGGGCACCCCAGGTTGATGCGGATAAAACCGCTCCCCTGCGGGCCGAAACCGCTGCCCATCGACGGAGCCAGCTTTGCCACCGCCACCAGCGCCTGCTGTAAGTCAGCATCGCTCAAACCCAGTGCACGGCAATCCAGCCAGGCGAGATAGGTCCCTTCTGCCTGGGTCATCGTGCACCAGGGCGCGGCGGCCGCCAGCGCCCGTTCAAACCAACGCCGATTCTCCGCCAGGTAGCTGAGCAGCTCATCAAGCCAGACAGCACCCCGTTGATAGGCCGCGGTCGCCGCCGTCATCGATAGCGCGTTGAACACATCCAGCCCGTGGGCATTCAGCCGATCGACAAACGCCTGCCGAAGCCGAGCGTTGGGGATCAGGAAATTCGAAATGCGCAGCGAGGAAAGGCCGAACGTTTTGCTGGCGGACGTCGCCGCAATCGCTCGCTCGCGATATTTCTTGTCCAGATGCAACACCGACGTAAACGTCTCGCCGGGCAGCAGCAGATCGGCCCAGATCTCATCGGAGATCACCGTAACGTCGTGGGTATGGCAAAGCGCCATGAGCCGCTCCAGTTCATCGCGGCGCCAGCAACGGCCTGTCGGATTGTGCGGATTGCACAGCAACAACAGCGGCGGTTTACGCTGTGCCAGACAGGCAGCCAACTGGTCGAAATCGATCCGATATCCCTGCGGAGTTTTCAACAGAGGATTCTCAAGCACCTCTCTGCCATTCATGGTGACTATCTTGGCGAACGAGCCATAATACGGCCCCTGCACCACCACACCGTCCCCCGGCTTGCTGAGCAGTTGGATCAGCATCGCCAATCCGGGCACCACCCCCTCAATCGACGTAAACCACTCACGCCGCAGCGGCAAGTCGTGCCGTTTGGCGAACCAGTCGATCGCCGCCTGATAGTAGGCGTCGTCACGTTCGCTGTAGCCAAAGACCCCGTGGTCCACCCGCTGATGCAGCGCCTGTTGCACCTCTGGCGGACATGGAAAATCGAAATCGGACACCCACATCGGCAACAGTTCGCTGCCATCCAGTTGCAGATAGCGGTCGATGAAGTCCCACTTCACGGAGCTGGTGTTGTGGCGATCGATGATGGCGTTGAAATGACTCGTCATGTCAGGCTTCCTTACGCTGCAAATCGTTCTGAGGTTGAAGTTTGGCGATACCGAAGCCGGTGAACCCATAAATCAGGGCGAACACCACCGCGGCATAACATTGGATCGCCCACGGCAGCAGATCGAGCGTGCTGACCCCCAGCGTGGTCGCCATGTAAATACCGGCGGCCGTCCACGGGATCAGCGGCTCGATAACGGTGCCCGCATCCTCGACGGTGCGCGACAGGTTTTTGTTGTCCAGCCCCATGCGCCGATAGGCCCCTTTGAACAGCTCCGCTGGGATCAGCAGCGCCAGCTTGCCGTCGCTGGTCGCGCCGGTCACCAGGATCGTGGTGGCAACGGTGGCGGCGATCAGTTGGCCGGTGGTGTGCACCACGTGCAGCAGCCGGCTGATGATCACCGTCAGGGCGCCGGTCAGCGTCAGGGCGCCGGCGAAGGAAAAGGCGCAGAACACCAGCAGGATCGTACTCATCATCGAGAACATGCCGCCGCGGTTCAGCAGGCGCGGCACATCGGCGACGATCCCTTCGACGTGATGGCCCTGGCTGGCGAACATCGACAGATTGAAGCCGTCCATCAACGCATTCAGCCCCTGTTGCAGGCTAAAACCCTGCAGCGCGACGCCGATGGCGATCGCCAGCGCGCAGGCGGCCAGCATGACAGGGATCACCGGCCGTTTGGTCACCGCGCCCCACAGCACCAGCACCGGTGGCAGGATCAACAGCAGGTTGAAATGGTACAGCCCCTCAAGCGCGCTGACGATTTCGGTCACTTTTTCCGGCGTTGCCACGCTGCCCACCGCGCCGGTGTGGCCGGCGATCAGGTACACCACGGCGGCCAGGATGAAGCTCGGCAACGTCGTGTACATCAGATGCTGGATATGGCTGTAGAGATCGGTATCCGCAACGATAGCCGCGAAGTTCGTCGAATCGGACAACGGCGAAATTTTGTCGCCGAAGTAGGCGCCGGACACCACCGCCCCAGCCGCGGCGGCCAGCGGCACGTCTAAACCGGCGGCCACGCCCATCAGCGCCACGCCCACGGTGCCGGCTGCCCCCCACGAGGTGCCGGTGCACACCGAGATCACGCTGGTGATGAAGAACGCGGCAATCAGAATATATTGCGGACTGATCAGCTTCAGCCCCCAATACACCATGTAAGGGATTGTACCGCTGATCATCCAGGTGCCGATCAGGCCACCTACGCAGATCAGGATCATGATCACCGGCATGGCCTTCGCCAGCTTGGCCACGATGGCCTCGATGATGTCGTCCCAGCGGTAACCTTGCCACCAGGCCAGCGCGGCGGTGATGGCGGCGGAAACCAGCAGAAGCGGTTCAATGCGCAGGCCAAACTGGCCATAGCCGATGATGAGCAGCAACAGCATGGCCACAATCGGCAGCGTCGCCAACCCAAGGTTGAGCGTTTTCTTATTATCCATATACGGCTCCTGTTGAAGATGGGGTACTGCAACAGCGTAATGGCTTCGATAATCGGAGGATGTGAGCGCAGGCAACCGGCCATGTAATCGGTTTCATGCGCTCACATTGTGTGACTTGTCTCTCATTCGCCGCGCTTGCTTTGCTCATGCGGCTCGCCATCGGTGACAGAGTCTCGCAGGATAAGCTCGGCCGAAAAGCGGTTGTTCTGCGGCGCGACGTCGCTGCCGCTGTGGATCTGCAGCGCGAGGCGCGCGGCGCGTCGGGCCATTTTCTCGATGGGGTAATGCACAGTGGTCAGCGAAGGGTGGAGATATTTCGCCAGGGCAATGTCGTCAAAGCCAACGATCGACAGCGCCTCGGGCAACTGAATGTGCCGTTGATGGCAGGTGCGCATCATGCCGGCGGCCATCACGTCGTTGAACGTCACTGCGGCGGTGAAGCGTGGGTCGCTGGCCAGCACGCGCTCGGCCGCCAACTCGCCCCCTTTCTCGTTGAAGGGCACGCTGATGATCCAGGCTCCGGGCACCTCAATACCAGCGGCGGCCATGGCCTTGCGGTAACCCGCTAACCGCTGTGCGCGGTCGTCGATCGGCAAATCCGTCGTCACGCAGGCGATTCTCCGATGCCCCTGGCGAATGAGTAGCTCGGTCGCCGCCTGTGCCGCCTTGGCATTGTCGAGCCAAATACAACGATTGGCGATGGCCGGCAGGTAGCGATTGATCAGCACCAGCGCGGGCGTGTGGGCGGCGTAGCGCAGCAGCTCCTCTTCTCCCATGCGCGTGACGTGCGCCACAATGGCTTCGCATCCCTGATTGATGAGAAAGTCGAGGCCGCTTTTTTCCAGTTCAGCCTGATGCCCGCCGCTGCACAACATCAAACGCACGCCAGCCTGCCGCGTGATGTCTTCCACGCCCCGCGCCAGGCGCGAGAAAAACGGATCGTCGAGGTTGCCGGTCAGCAACCCCAGCATATTGCCGCTTCTTTTCGCCAGTGCCAGCGCGGCGGCGTTGCGGTGGTAATTGAACTCGCGCATCGCTTTCTCGACGCGTTCGCGGGTCACCGGTTCAACGTAGGCGGTATTATTGATCACCCGGCTGACGGTGGCCGTGGAAACGCCGGCGCGGCGCGCAACGTCTTTCATGGTGGCCATGGCATGTCCTGTTGTGCCGTTCGGCGCCTGGTGCGCCGCGCATAAAAAAGGGCAGCCAATGGCCGCCCTCTTGTCTCGGGATTGCGTTCTGCTTAGTGGCAGCCGCAACCACCGTTACCGCAACCGCCTTTACCGTGGTCGTGACCATGGTCGTGATCGTGGCTGTGGCCGTGACCGCCGCAGCAACCTTCACCGTGCTCGTGGTGATGGTCGTGCTCGCCGTGTACGTGATCGTGCGCCAGCTCTTCTGCGGTCGCTTCGCGGATCGCGACAACTTCCACGTTGAAGTTCAGGTTTTGGCCGGCCAGCATGTGGTTGCCGTCAACCACGACGTGGTCACCGTCAACTTCGGTGATTTCAACCGGTACCGGGCCCTGATCGGTGTCAGCCAGAAAACGCATGCCGACCTGCAGTTCGTCAACGCCCATGAAGACGTCTTTCGGTACGCGCTGCACCAGGTTTTCGTCGTAGTTGCCGTACGCGTCGTTCGCGCCGACGTGAACGTCAAAACGATCGCCAACGTCGTGGCCTTCGAGTGCTTTTTCCAGACCTGCGATCAGAGAACCATGCCCGTGCAGATAGTCCAGCGGTGCGCTCACCGGAGACTCATCAACCAAAACACCGTCTTCTGTACGTACTTGGTAAGCCAGGCTGACCACCAAGTCTTTTGCTACTTTCATGATATCTCCTACCGTTGGCTACTAGGACGCGCACCGTTATCGGGATGCGCGCCTTTTCCGGACAGATTGTAACGGAAATCTGCCTCGCTGTACCCTCCGGGATAAAAAAACGCTACTTCGGCTGGAAAATGCCGATCACCTGCTCTTGCGGGCGAACGTGTTTTTCCACCTGTTGTTCGGTCTGGCGCTGATGGTGTCCGCACTTGACGCACTCCACCACTTCCACCTGATCCTCCCGCCATACCGCTAACGTATCCATAGCGCTACAGCTCGGGCACACCGCCCCGGCGATAAATCTCTTACGTGTTGCAGACATCGTTATGCTCCCGCTTATTCGTATTCGTCCCAGCCGTCGAACTGGCGACTTTCTTTTTGCATTTCGCGATGGAACAGCTCTTCCAGCTCGCGCCGCGCCTCTTTCACGCGGGAAATTTGCGCCACGTCGCCCTGATGCGGCGGCATCAGCTCACGCAGCATGCGCATATCCAGGCGGCGGAAATGCTGCTGGGCGCGGAAAGCCTGATGCGGGTGCATGCCCAACTCCATCAGCGCCTTGCGCCCCAGTTCCAGCGCGCTGGAGAAGGTTTCGCGGCTGAACTGTTTCACGCCCGCCTGCAGCAGCTCATGCGCCTCCACGCGGCCGCGCGCGCGCGCCAGAATGCTCAGGTTCGGAAAGTGCTGTTGGCACAGCCGCACGATCTCCATGGTGTCTTCCGGCTCATTGCAGGTGATCACGATCGACTTGGCCTTTTCGGCGCCCGCCGCGCGCAACAGCTCCAGCTCGGTGGCGTCGCCGTAATAAACCTGGTAACCGTAACGCCGCAGCACGCCGACGGCGCTGACGTCGCGCTCCAGTACGGTAATGCGCATTTTGTTGGCCATCAACAGGCGGCCGATCACCTGGCCGAAACGCCCGAAGCCGACGATGATCACCTGCGGATCGTCATCCTCTACGTACGGCGTTTCCTCGTCTTCGCCTTTAGCGTTATAGCGGCGCGCCAAAATGCGGTCGATGACCTGCATCAGCAGCGGCGTGGTCATCATCGACAGCGTCACCACCACCAGCAGCAAAGAGAGTTGATCCGGCTGCAGCACCTTTTGCGCCCCCGCCGCCGAAAACAGCACGAAGGCAAACTCACCGCCCTGGCTGAGCACCCCGGCAAACTGCAGCCGCACCGAGCTACGCAGGCCGAACAGACGCGACACGCCATAGAGCACGCCGGATTTGACCGCCACCAGCGCCAGAACGCCGATCAACACCTCGGCCAGGTGGGTGTAGAGCACGCCGATATTCAACACCATGCCCACCGAGATAAAGAACAGCCCCAGCAGCAGCCCTTTAAACGGCTCGATGGAGATCTCCAGTTCGTGGCGATATTCGCTCTCCGCCAACAGCACCCCGGCGATGAAGGTGCCGAGCGCCATCGACAGGCCGAGCGCCTCCATAAACAGCGCCGAGCCGAGCACCAACAACAGCGCCGCGGCGGTGAAAATCTCGCGCACGCCGGAGGCGGCGATATAGCGGAACAGCGGCCGCAGCAGAAAGCGTCCGCCGATCAGCATGCCGCCGAACGCCGCGACCTTGAGCGCGATCTTCGCCCAGTCGTCGCTGGTGCCGCCGGCGCCGGCCAGAATGGGGATCAACGCCAACGCCGGGATCACCGCCATATCCTGGAACAGCAGCACCGAGAAACCGAGCTGCCCCCCTTCGTTGCGGTTCATGCCCTTTTCGCGCATCAGCTGCAGCGCCATGGCGGTGGAAGACATCGCCAGGCCGATACCGCCGATCACCGCCGCCTGCCAGGCGAAGTGCGTCAGGTACAGCAACGCGCCCAGCACCGCCGCGGTGAGCAACACCTGGCCGGCGCCGGCGCCGAAAATCGAGCGCCTCAGTTCCCACAGCTTGCTGGGGTTCAGCTCCAGACCGATGATGAACATCAGGAACACCACGCCCAGCTCGGAGAAGTGCAGGATCTCGTCAACGTCGCGGATGAAGCCCAATCCCCAAGGGCCGATGGCAATGCCGGCGATCAGATAGCCCAGCACCGCGCCGATCCCCAGGCGACGGGCGATCGGCACCGTCACCACCGCGGCAAACAGGAACAGCAAAATGGCGGTCAGTAAGGTCGATCCTTCCATGGTCACCGCCCTCCGTGCGGCAGCGGGTGGCTCAGCCACTCGCCGTAGGCGTCTGCATGGCTGCGCAACACCTCCGGCTTCTGCCGCCGCGCCCAATAGACCACGAACGGCGTCAGCCAGTGCATATGGCACATCCCGGCGGTCAGCTCGAACGGCCGCAGGATATCTTCCATCGGATAGTGGTTATAACCGCCGGTGCGGTAGGCGCCTTCCGGCTCACCGGTGGTGATCACCGAGCGCCAGTATTTGCCCGCCAGCGCATTGCCGCCCACCCCGCTGGCGAAGCCGCGCGACAGCACGCGATCCAGCCACTCCTTCAGCAGCGCCGGACAGCTGTAGGTATACAGAGGGTGCTGAAACACGATGACCTGATGCTCACGCAGCAGCTGTTGTTCGTGATGAATATCGATAAAAAAATCAGGGTAGTGCGCGTAGAGATCGTGCACGGTGACATGTTCCAACTGCTGCGCCGGTCGAAGCAAAACCCGGTTCGCCACCGAGTCATGGGATTCCGGATGGGCATACAGCAGCAAGACCTTGGGCGGCTGCGACATCATTCCCCTCCAAAGCGTCGTCAGAGTAGCGGTTTTCCGCTACCATGCATCGCAAAGACAAAAACAGCGCGCGGTGCGCGTTCTGTTACCTTAATGATAATTTAACATACTCTGAACATACGGCGCTTTATGATTGTATTCTCCTCGCTACAAATCCGACGCGGCATCCGCGTCCTGCTGGACAACGCCACGGCGACGGTTAATCCAGGTCAGAAGGTCGGCCTGGTGGGCAAAAATGGCTGCGGCAAATCCACGCTGCTGTCGCTGCTGAAGGGCGAGATCGCGGCGGATGGCGGCAGCTTTACCTTCCCCGGCAACTGGGCGCTGGCCTGGGTCAACCAGGAGACGCCGGCGCTGGACGTGCCGGCGATCGAGTATGTTATCGACGGCGACCGCGAGTTTCGCCAGCTCGAAGCCGAACTGCAGGCCGCCAACGACCGCAACGACGGCCACGCCATCGCCACCCTGCACGGTAAGCTGGACGCCATCGACGCCTGGACCATCCGTTCCCGCGCCGCCAGCCTGCTGCACGGCCTCGGCTTCTCCAACGAACAGCTGCAAAGCCCGGTGCGCGACTTTTCCGGCGGCTGGCGCATGCGTCTCAACCTGGCGCAGGCGCTGGTGTGCCGTTCCGACCTGCTGCTGCTCGACGAACCGACCAACCACCTGGATCTCGATGCGGTGATCTGGCTGGAGCGCTGGCTGAAAAGCTACCCCGGCACGCTGGTGCTGATCTCGCATGACCGCGACTTCCTCGATCCGATTGTCGACAAGATCCTGCATATCGAACAGCAGACCCTGAACGAATACACCGGCAACTACTCGTCGTTCGAACGCCAGCGCGCCACCAAATTGGCGCAGCAACAGTCGCTGTATCAGCATCAGCAAGAAAAAGTGGCGCACCTGCAAAGTTATATCGACCGTTTTCGGGCGAAGGCCTCCAAGGCCAAGCAGGCGCAGAGCCGCATCAAGATGCTGGAGCGCATGGAGCTGATCGCCCCGGCGCACGTCGACAACCCGTTCACCTTCAGCTTCCGCCCGCCGGAAAGCCTGCCGAACCCGCTGCTGCGCATGGAAAAAGTCAGCGCCGGATATGGCGATAAAGTGATCTTGAAGTCAATCAAGCTGAACCTGGTACCCGGTTCACGCATTGGCCTGCTCGGCCGCAACGGCGCCGGTAAATCGACGTTGATCAAACTGCTGGCCGGCACCCTGGAACCGCTGAGCGGCGAGATCGGCCTGGCGAAAGGCATCAAGCTGGGTTACTTCGCCCAGCACCAGCTGGAATTCCTGCGCGCCGACGAATCGCCGTTGCAGCATCTGAGCCGCATCGCGCCACGGGTGCTGGAGCAGCAGCTGCGAGATTACCTGGGCGGTTTCGGGTTCCAGGGCGACAAGGTCAGCGAAGTGACCGAACGTTTCTCCGGCGGCGAGAAGGCGCGGCTGGTGCTGGCACTGATCGTCTGGCAACGCCCGAACCTGCTGCTGCTCGATGAACCGACCAACCACCTGGATCTCGACATGCGTCAGGCGCTGACCGAGGCGCTGATCGATTTCGAAGGCGCGTTGGTGGTGGTCTCGCACGACCGTCACCTGCTGCGCTCCACCACCGACGATCTGTACTTGGTGCATGACGGCCAGGTCGAGCCTTTCGAGGGCGATCTCGACGACTACCAGCAGTGGCTTGTCGACCTGCAGCGCCAGGAAAACCAGCAGGATGCACCGGAAAAAGAGAGCGGCGGCAACAGCGCGCAGGCGCGCAAGGACCAAAAACGCCGCGAGGCGGAGTTCCGTACGCAGACCCAACCGCTGCGCAAGCAGATCGCCAAGCTGGAACAGCAGATGGAAAAACTGGGCGCCGAACTGGCGGCGGTGGAAGAGCAGTTGGCGGATCCCGCACTGTACGACATCAGCCGCAAGGCCGAACTGACCGACTACCTGCAAAAGCAAAGCCAGGCCAAATCCGCGCTCGAAGAGACGGAAATGACCTGGCTGGATGCACAGGAACAGCTGGAGCAGTTAACGCAGGCGTTCGAAGCCTAAGCCTCAGTCCTTGTAAAAAGGCCTATCCCCCAGAATGGTCGCGCGGTGCATGATGCGCCGCTGCGGCAGATAATCCGCGTTGGCGTAGTGCTGCGTCACGCGGTTATCCCAGATCGCCACGTCATTTTCCTGCCAGCGCCAGCGCACCTGAAACTCCGGTTTGGTGATGTGAGCAAACAGGAAGTTCAGTAAAGCGTCGCTCTCCTTCGGCGCCACATCCACGATCCGCGTGGTGAACCCTTCATTGACGAACAGCGCCTGCCGGCCGCTGACCGGATGAGTACGCACCACCGGATGCAGCAGCGGCGGATTTTTCTGCACCGCCAGTTGCCAACGCTGGTGTTCTTCTTCACTGCCGCGATGCTTGTACTCCGGGAACGACTTGGTGAAGTCATGTTCCGCGCGCAGCCCCGCGAGCAGCGTTCTGAACGGCGCCGACAGCGCCTCGTAGGCCGCGATGCCACTGGCCCACAGCGTATCGCCGCCGGTGGAAGGCAAGGTCTTGGCCGCCAGGATCGCCCCCAGCGGCGGGTTCTCGATAAAGGTCACGTCGGTATGCCAGTTGTCGTTGTCCGGCGGGTTGTCGTCGTGGGTATCGAGCACGATGATCTCTTCCACGTCGGTGGCGTGCGGATAGACCGGATGGATGTGCAGATCGCCGAAGCGGCCGGCCAGATCGCGCTGCTGCAGCGGCGTGATCGGCTGGTTGCGGAAGAACAGCACCTGATGCTTGAGCAGCGCATGATAAAGCTGTTCAAACTGGCCATCGCCCAACGGCCGGGCCAACTCGACGTTTTCCACCAGCGCCCCGATGTAAGGCCCCAGCGGGGTGATATTCAGACGTTCGTTCATTGCTGTACTCCATGCCACGGGGTCAATCGGCGCTGCAGGGCGCGCAGCCCCAGCTCCAACCCAAATGCAATCACCGCAATCACGCCGATGCCGGCCAGCACCACGTCGGTCGCCAGAAACTCACCGGCGGATTGCACCATAAATCCCAGGCCGCGCGTGGCGGCGATCAGTTCGGCAGCCACCAGCGTCGACCAGCCGACGCCCAGCCCGATGCGGATGCCGGTCAGGATCTCCGGCAGCGCGCTCGGCAGCACCACGAAACGCAGCACCTGCCAACGCGTGGCGCCCAGCGCGCGGGCGGCGCGCACCCGCACCTGCGCCACGCTGCGCACGCCGGCCACAGCGGACAGCGTCACCGGCGCGAAAATCGCCAGATAAATCAACAAGATTTTCGAGGTCTCGCCGATGCCGAACCAAATTACCATCAGCGGTAAATACGCCAACGGCGGCACCGGACGATAGATCTCAATCAGCGGATCGAGGATGCCGCGCACCGTGTCGTTCAGCCCCATGGCGATGCCCACCGGAATGCCGACGATCACCGCCGCCAGCAGCGCCACCAAAATGCGCCCCAGGCTGGCCGCCAGATGCTGCCACAGCGTGGCGTCCATAAAGCCTTGCGGGCTGGCGATGGTGATCAGTTGATGCAGCACCTGCTGCGGCGCCGGCAGGAACAGCGGGCTGATCAGCTGCAGCGCCGTCACGCCCCACCAGACGATCAACACCGTCAACAGCGTGGCGCCGCTCAACCAAACGTTGCGCGGCACGCTGAAACGGCGCGCCGCTTTGCCCTGCGGCTGCGCCGCGGCCTTTAACGTGGAATGCAGGCTCATAGCAAGGCCTCGCGCTGTTGGAAAACTTTGCCCAGCACGTATTCGCGCTGCGCAATAAATTCAGGATCGGACTTAATCGAGCGGCAGGCTTCGCCGTCGGCATAGCGTTGGCCGAAGTTCAGCGACAATCGCTCTACCACCTGCCCCGGCCCCGGCGACAGCAGCAGCAGCTCGCTGGCGAGGAACACCGCCTCTTCGATATCGTGGGTGATCAGCAGCACCTGCTTGCCGGTATCGCGCCAAATAGTCAGCAACAGCTCCTGCATCTGCTCGCGAGTAAACGCGTCCAGCGCGCCGAACGGTTCATCCAGCAACAGCAGGCGCGGATCCGCGGCCAGGGCGCGGGCGATGCCGACGCGTTGGCGCATGCCGCCGGAAAGCTGCCAGATGAAATGCCGCTCGTAACCGGCCAGACCGACGCGCTGCAGCATCTGCTCCGCCACCTGGCGGCGCTGCGCCTTGCCGACGCCGGCCAGCTGCAGACCGAACTCGACGTTGTCCACCACGTTACGCCACGGCAGTAAACCCTCATGCTGGAACACCACGCCCCGTTCAGCGCCCGGGCCGTGAACGGGCGTTCCATCCAGCGTGATGCTGCCAGCTGAAGGCTCGATAAACCCGGCGATCAAATTCAGCAGCGTGGTCTTGCCGCAGCCCGATGGGCCGAGCACCACCACCAGTTGCCCGGCGGCGATCTGGAACGACACGTCACGCAGCGCGGGCCGCCCCTGATACTCTGCTGAAAGATGATTGACGTTTAGCATCCTGCTTCCTTACGACTGCGGCGCAGCCTGCACCTGTTTCACAAAACGGTCGGTGACGTAAGCGCTGTAGTCGCTGTCGACCTGCGGGATCTTGCCCTGCTGCTTGAGGAATTCGGCGGTATCGCGGATTGCCTTGTCCACCGGCTGGCCGAGCTGGGCAACCTGATCGGCCACCGGCAGATAACGGTTCCCCTTCACCAGTTCCGGCACCTGCGCTTCCGGTACGCCGCTCAAGCGCGCCAAGGTGCTAAGATGGCTCGGATCTTTCAGCCACTGTTCCGGCGCCGTCAGGTAGGCCTTTTGCGCCTGCAGAGCGCTGGCGGCAAAGGCGGTCACCACGTCGGGATGTTTCTCGGCGAAGTCTTTGCGCACCACCCACACGTCCAGCGTCGGTGAACCCCACTCGCCCACCTGCGCGGAGTCGGTCAGCACCTTGCCCTGTTTGGCCAGTTCGTTGACCACCGGCGCCCAGACGTAGGCGCCGTCGATGTCGCCGCGCTGCCAGGCGGCGGCGATGGCCGGCGGCTGCAGATTGAGGATCTTCACCTGTTCAGGCTTGATGCCCCAATGTTTGAGCGAGGCCAGCAGGCTGTAATGAGTCGTAGAAATAAACGGCACCGCAATGCGCTTGCCGATCAAATCCTGCGGGTTTTTGATGTCATTCTTCACCACCAGCGCTTCAGAACTGCCGAGCTGCGAGGCGATGAGGAACACTTCGATGGGGAGTTTCTGGCTGGCGGCCACCGCCAGTGGGCTGGAGCCGATATTGCCGATCTGCACATCGCCGGAGGCCAGCGCACGCAGCACGCTGGAGCCGCTGTCGAACTTACGCCAGTCGACGGTCGCACCGGACTGTTTGGCGAAGCTGTTTTCCGCCTGCGCCACCTTGGCCGGTTCTGCCGACGTCTGGTACGCCACGGTCACGTCCACCGCGTAGGCGCTGGCCGCGCTGAGCGACAACGCCAGCAGCGCCACGTTACGTAAGGAAAAGAGTTTGCCCGCCATGTTCCGCTCCGTTGATAAAAATCTGTTCAGTTGCTGACAGTTTTATCTGAGCGATGACGGGCGATAAAAGAATAAAAAAGTCTTCTTTATTACCTTGAGTAATATAACCGCAGATTACAGCGCGATACTTCCGTGCAGGAACACATGAGCATAGCCGCCGAGCAGCGTGCGATCCCCTTGCAGTTCGCAGAACAGTTCGCCGCCACGTGCCGAGATCTGCTGCGCATGCAGCCGATGGCGGCCGAGGCGCGCCGTCCAGTAAGGCATCAACGTGCAATGCGCGGAGCCGGTCACCGGATCCTCGCCGCCGTCGAGCGTGAAATAGCGCGAAACGAAGTCCACGGTGTCACCCGGCGCGGTGACGATCACCGCGCGGCCGGCCAATGCGATCAGCGCCGGGATGTCCGGGCGCAGCGCGCGCACCTGCGCCTCATTTTCCACCACCACCAGCAGCGCTTTCGCCTGCCACACTTCCTGCGGCTGCACGCCCAGCAGCGCCGCGAGGCCCGCCGGTTCGGCGACTTTCTGCGGCGGCCTGGCGGGGAAATCAAGCACCAGCCGCTCCCCGTCCCGCTCATCGCGCTTGACGAACAGCTCGCCGCCGGCCGAACGGAAGCGAATATCCTTCAGCGCCGGGTTAACCGCGCTGAACATCACATGCGCCGCCGCCAGCGTGCCGTGGCCGCAAAGATCGACCTCACGCTCCGGGGTAAACCAGCGAATGGCGGTCATGTCGCCGTCATCCCAAACAAAGCTGGTTTCCGGCAGGCCGATCTCGTTGGCGATCGCCTGCAACCGCTCCGCCGGCAGCGGCTGCGTCAGCAGGCAAACCCCGGCCGGGTTGCCGCGCAGCCCTTTGCCGGTAAAAGCAACCACGTGATAATAATTTTCCGCCATCGTTCACTCCTTAATGCCAGATCAGTAACACACAGGCTGCGGTCAACAACCCCATGGAAACGTTGAAGATAACCCAGGCCTTTTTGCTGCGCAGCAGGCGGCCGATCAGGGTACCGAACGCCAGCCAGATAACGCCGGCGACGATGTTTACCGCCAAAATGCCCAGCGCGATCGCCGCGATGGAACCGTTGTACTTATCGCCCGCCAGGCTGAAGCTCGCCACCGCGCCCAGCGCCATCAGCCAGGCTTTCGGGTTGAGGAACTGCAGCAGCCAGCCCTGATACAGCCGCACCGGCTGCGGCGGCGCCACGTCGGTTTCCAGCTTTTCATAGGCGGCGGTGGCGACTTTCCACGCCAGCCACAGCAGGTACAAACTGCCGAGGATTTTCAGGATCAGGTGCAGCGACGGGTAAACCAGGATCAGGCTGCCGACGCCGAAGGCCACCAGCAGCAAAATGCTTTGCATGCCGAGCATGATGCCAATCATCAGCCACAGCGAACGCATAAAGCCGAAGTTAGCACCGGAGGTGGTCAGCAGCAGGTTATTGGGGCCTGGCGTGATGGCGGCGACCCACAGGAAGCCCAGCATCGAAAGGAATAAACTCGGTTCCATGGCACGGGTGCTCCTCACCCAAGGCGCTTTTTTGCAGTATCATTGTTAATTCTTGGTATTGAAGCTAACAGTGCGCTAGGGATCTCACAATAGCCGCCCACAACATTTTACTCAGCCTATGCCTAACACCTTTCGCCCCCTGACCGGGGCCAGTAACCCGCACCTGCAAACGCTGTTGCCGCGGCTGGTGCGCCGCCGCGTGTTATTGAAACCGCATTGGCAACGGCTGGAATTGCCCGACGGCGACTTCGTCGATCTTGCCTGGAGCGAGGATCCGGCGCAGGCGCGCGATAAACCGCGCGCGGTGCTGTTCCACGGTCTGGAGGGCAGCTTCTACAGCCCCTACGCGCATGGCCTGCTCAACGCCTGGCGCGAACGTGGCTGGCTCGGGGTGGTGATGCACTTTCGCGGCTGCAGCGGCGTGCCCAACCGCAAACAGCGCATCTACCACTCCGGCGAAACCGAAGACGCGCGCTTCTTCCTGCGCTGGCTGCGCGACCGCTACGGCGAGGTGCCAACCGCGGCGGTAGGCGTTTCGCTCGGCGGCAACATGCTGGCCTGTTATCTGGCGCAGCAAGGCGCCGACAGCCTGCTGCAGGCGGCGGTGGTGGTCTCAGCGCCGCTGATGCTGGAACCCTGCGCCTACCGCATGGAGCAAGGCTTCTCCCGCGTCTATCAGCGCTATTTGCTGGGGCAACTGAAACAAAACGCCACCCGCAAACTGTTGCACTACCCGGACACCCTGCCGCTCAAGCTGTCACAGCTGAACGGTTTGCGGCGCATCCGCGAGTTCGACGACGCCATCACCTCGCGCATTCACGGCTTCAGCGACGCCACCGACTATTATCGCCGCTGCAGCGCTCTGCCGCTGTTGCCGGCGATCCAAACGCCGCTGCTGATCATCCATGCGAAGGACGATCCCTTCATGACCCATGAGGTGATCCCCGACGTCGCCGGCCTGCCGCGCAATATCGAATATCAGCTGACCGAGTTCGGCGGCCACGTCGGCTTTGTCGGCGGCACGCTGAAAAAACCGCACATGTGGCTGGAGCATCGCATTCCGGCCTGGCTTTCCCCTTATCTGGACATCCCGACGTGATCATTCCCTGGCAAGAACTGGCAACCGACACCCTGAACAGCCTGATCGAATCCTTTGTGCTGCGCGAAGGCACCGATTACGGCGAGCACGAACGATCGCTGGAACAGAAGGTGGAGGACGTGCGCCGCCAGCTGAAAAACGGCGAGGTGGTGCTGGTATGGTCAGAACTGCATGAGAGCGTCAACATCATGCCGCGCGGCCAGTTCCGCGCCGGGCAGGAAGAAATTTAGTGGCGTTCGGTTCTATGACTGACGGAAAAAATCAGGTAACAATGGGACATTGCAAACCAGCGAGCGCCATTTTTTCCTGACATAGAGAGCGTCAACAAGAGCCACAATAATCCCCTGACGCCGGCGCATTCAACACGGAGTGACAACCACCATGTCTGCCAAACATCCCGTTATCGCGGTGACCGGTTCCAGCGGCGCCGGCACCACCACCACCAGCGTGGCGTTCCGCAAAATCTTCCAACAGCTCAACATTCGCGCCGCCGAACTGGAGGGCGACAGCTTCCACCGCTACACCCGGCCGGAAATGGACGCGGCGATCCGCAAGGCGCGCGATCTGGGCAGACACATCAGCTATTTCGGCCCCGAGGCCAACGACTTCGGCCTGCTGCAGCAGAGCTTTATCGAGTACGGCAAAAACGGCACCGGCCGTTCGCGCAAGTACCTGCACACCTACGACGAAGCGGTGCCCTACAATCAGGTGCCGGGCACCTTCACCCCATGGGAGCCACTGCCGGCGCCGACCGACGTGCTGTTCTACGAGGGGCTGCACGGCGGTGTGGTCACCGAACACCATGACGTGGCCAGCCACGTCGATCTGCTGGTCGGCGTGGTGCCGATCGTCAACCTGGAGTGGATCCAGAAGCTGATCCGCGATACCGGCGAGCGCGGCCACTCCCGCGAGGCGGTGATGGATTCGGTGGTGCGTTCGATGGAAGATTACATCAACTACATCACGCCGCAGTTCTCGCGCACCCACATCAACTTCCAGCGCGTGCCGACGGTGGACACTTCCAACCCGTTCGCCGCCAAAGCCATTCCCTCACTGGATGAAAGCTTCGTGGTGATCCACTTCCGCGGGCTGGATCAGATTGACTTCCCCTATTTGCTGGCGATGCTGCAGGGCTCGTTTATCTCGCACATCAATACGTTAGTGGTGCCGGGCGGCAAGATGGGGCTGGCGATGGAGCTGATCATGGCGCCGCTGGTGCAGCGATTGCTGGAAGGCAAGAAGATCGAATAAATGCGTTGAGCGCGGCGGCGGGCCGCGCTCCGTCTCGATTACGCCGGTTGGCGGATCTCGAAACTGTGGGTCACCGTGGCGGCCTTGTTGAGCATCAGCGCCACCGAGCAGTATTTCTCCGCCGACAGGTTCACCGCACGCTCTACGATTTTGTCAGTCAGATCCTGACCGGTGACGATGAAGTGCAGATTGATATGGGTGAACAACCGCGGGGCTTCTGCACGGCGCTCGGAGGTCAGCTTCACCTCGCAGTCGCGCACGTCGTTGCGCCCTTTTTGCAGGATGGACACCACGTCAATCGCGCTGCAGCCGCCCACCGACATCAGCACCATTTCCATCGGGCTCGGCGCTTTATCGCCGGCGTTGCCGTCCATCAGCACCTGGTGGCCGGAGGCCGATTCACCCAAAAACGTTAACCCTTCCACCCACTTAACTCTTGCCTGCATTCTGGTCACTCCGGTTAATTTCTTAAAATCAGAGTACGCTTTCGCATAGAAACAGGCAACGTAACCTGATGCTAATCATGCTGAAGCGAGACAACACGAGACACCCGCCTTACTCTGTGCTACAAACAGAGCCGCAATAAATCTTTCCGGGACACTGAATTTCAGGGAAACGCCCAGAGAAAGGCTCCTTTACCGGTATGTTAACAGAATGTAGCTTGCAGCGCTTACGGCAAGTTAATATGCTAGAGCGACAGCGTATTTTTATGACACGCCTCAAAACTTGCCGGTAGCCCTCGCTCATGACTGCGGCTACAGGCGGGTTTTACAGGGAACTCTGACCCCTGTGACACAAGGCAGCGATAACAACAGAGGATAACAGCGAATGGTTCTCGGCAAACCGCAAACAGACCCTACTCTCGAATGGTTCCTGTCTCATTGCCATATCCACAAATATCCATCGAAGAGTACGCTGATTCACCAAGGTGAAAAGGCCGAAACGCTTTACTACATCGTGAAAGGCTCCGTCGCGGTGCTGATCAAGGATGAAGAAGGTAAAGAGATGATCCTGTCCTACCTCAACCAGGGGGATTTCATCGGCGAGCTCGGATTGTTCGAAGAAGGCCAGGAGCGCAGCGCCTGGGTTCGCGCGAAAACCGCCTGTGAAGTGGCCGAAATTTCCTACAAGAAATTCCGCCAGCTGATCCAGGTGAACCCGGACATCCTGATGCGCCTGTCCGCCCAAATGGCGAGCCGCCTGCAGGTTACCTCCGAAAAAGTGGGCAACCTCGCCTTCCTGGACGTGACCGGCCGCATCGCGCAAACCCTGCTGAATCTGGCGAAGCAACCCGACGCCATGACTCACCCGGACGGCATGCAGATCAAGATCACCCGTCAGGAGATCGGCCAGATCGTCGGCTGCTCGCGTGAAACCGTTGGCCGTATTCTGAAAATGCTGGAAGATCAAAACCTGATTTCCGCCCACGGCAAAACCATTGTCGTCTACGGCACCCGTTAATCCCTGAAGAAACGGCGCAATCTGCGCCGTTTTTTTGTCTGCTCTCTGCCATGTGGCGCCGCCTGATCTACCACCCGGAAATCAACTACGCACTGCGACAAACGCTGGTGTTGTGCCTACCGGTGCTGTTTGGCTTGTTGATAGGCCAGCTGCAGCTCGGCCTGATGTTCTCTCTGGTGCCCGCCTGCTGCAATATCGCCGGTCTGGACACGCCGCATAAGCGCTTCTTTAAACGGCTGATCGTCGGCGGCTCGCTGTTCGCCTTCAGCAGCGTGCTGTTGCAACAGGCACTGCTGTGGCACGTGCCGCTGCCGGCGCTGATGCTGGGCCTGGCGCTGCTGCTCGGCGTTACCGGCGAAATCAGCCCGCTGCACGCCCGGCTGTTGCCGGCGGCGCTGGTGGCCGCCATCTTCGCTCTCAGCACGGCCGGCACGGTGCCTGTCTGGCAGGCGCCGCTGCTGTACGCGATCGGCACCGTCTGGTACGGCTTATTCACCTGGTTCTGGTTCCGGCTGTGGAAAGAGCAACCGATGCGCGAGACGCTCAGCCAGCTCTATCTGGAACTGGCGGACTACTTCGAAGCCAAATACTCCCTGCTGACTCAGCACACCGATCCGCAGACCGCGCTGCCGCCACTGCTGGTGCGCCAGCAAAAGGTGATGGATCTGATCAGCCTGCTGTACCAACAGCTTAATTTCCTGCCGCACGCCAACAACCTCGATCAAAAGCGACTGCAGCGCGCCTTTCAGGTGGCGATGGATCTGCAGGAGCACATCACCGTCAGCCTGCATCTGCCGGAGGAAGTGCAAAAACTGGTGGAGCAGAGCCAGGCCGAAGCGATCATTCGCCGCAACGCTCAGGTGATCGCCGCCCGGCTGCGCGTGGTGGCGCACGATATACTCTACCATCAACATTCGAAGCGCTTTTCCATGGCCCACGAGCTGGCGGCGCTGGAAAAAATGGCGGCGCAGCATCCCGATAACCCGGTCGGCCAGTTTTGTTATTACCACTTCAGCCGCATCGCCCGCCTGCTGCGCACCCAGCATCCGCTGTACCGCCGCGATCTGATGCCCGGCCAGCACCGCCTGCCGTTTTGGCCGGCGCTAGCCAGCTATCTGTCGTTCAAATCTACCGCCCTGCGCAACGCCGCGCGGCTGGGGGTGACGCTGGCGGTCGGCAGCAGTCTGGGGGCGGTGTTCAACCTGCCGAAGCCTTACTGGATCCTGCTCACCATCATGCTGGTGAGCCAAAACGGGTATAACGCCACCCGGGTGCGTATTCAGCACCGTGCGCTGGGCACGATTGCCGGGCTGTTGCTGGCGGCCGGGCTGCTGCAGCTGCAGTTACCGGAAGGCGAAACGCTGAGCATCATGCTGGTGATCACGCTGCTAGCCTACCTGGTTTCACGCAAGAACTACGGGCTATCGGTGATTGGCTTTACGGTGACGGCGGTTTACACCTTGCAGCTGCTGGCGCTGAACGGCTCGCATTTTCTGGTGCCTCGTCTGATTGATACCTTGATCGGCTGCGTGCTGGCGTTCGGCGGCACCATTTGGCTATGGCCGCAGTGGCAAAGCGGGCTGCTGCGCAAGAATGCCCATCAGGCACTGGAAAACGATCAAGCCGCGCTGCGGCTGATGCTGGAACAGCCGGAGCCGGACGCCACCGCGTTGGCCTATGCCCGCATGCAGGTCAACCAGGCGCACAACGCGCTGTTCACCTCGCTCAATCAGGCGATGCAGGAGCCGGGATTCGCGTCGAACTATCTGGCGGATATGCGTTTATGGGTCACTCACAGCCAGTTTATCGTCGAACACCTGAATGCCATGACCATTTTGGCGCGCGAGCACTATATGCTGACGCCGAAGCTGGCGGAAACGTATCTGCAAACCTGTGAAATTGCGCTGCAGAGCTGCCAGCAACGCCTGGAGTACGACGGCCCGAGCAGCGGCAGCAGCGGCATCATGCAGCCGCCGGATCTGCATCCGGAGATGCCCGTTACCGAGATGGAGCGTCATTTGCGGCGTATTCTGTCGCACCTGAGCGTGATGCACACCATTTCGTCGCTGGCCTGGCGCCAACGCCCGCACCACGGCATTTGGCTCAAGCGCAAACTCCGCGATCAATAAGG
Organism: Serratia bockelmannii; assembly: GCF_051803255.1. Taxonomy (NCBI): domain Bacteria; kingdom Pseudomonadati; phylum Pseudomonadota; class Gammaproteobacteria; order Enterobacterales; family Yersiniaceae; genus Serratia; species Serratia bockelmannii. The sequence continues at coordinate 4,848,892 of NZ_CP196512.1, forward strand.
GCGCGGCATGCCGCGCCCCGTTATTCGTCACACGGGCTTCAGGCGTTGATCACATCCTGCACCGCCAGCTCGAACAGCGCCATGCCGGCCTCGATGTCCTGCGGCTCCACCACCAGCGACGGCGCGAAGCGGATCACGTTCGGCCCGGCATTGAGGATCATCAACCCACGCGCAGCGGCGGCGGTGAGAAAATCGCGCGCTCTGCCGTGGTAATGCGGCGTCAGTTCGGCGCCGATCAGTAACCCCATGCCGCGAATGGCGGTGAAAATACCGTATTTATCGCCGATATCCTGCAAAGCCTGCACATACAGCGCGTGGCGCTGCTCGATGCCGCTCAGCACCTCCGGCGTATTGATCACATCCAGCGCCGCCTCCGCCACCGCGCAGGCCAGCGGGTTACCGCCGTAGGTGGTGCCGTGAGTGCCCACCTGCATCACCGACGCAATCTCTTCGGTGGTCAGCATGGCGCTGACCGGGAAACCGCCGCCCAGCGCCTTGGCGGTGGTGAGAATGTCCGGCATCACGCCATAATGCATATAGGCGAACAGCTTGCCGCTGCGCCCCATGCCGCTTTGCACTTCGTCGAACACCAGCAGCGCCTGGTGTTGGTCGCACAGTTTGCGCACGCCTTTGAGGAAGTCGGCGTCGACCGGCGTAATGCCGCCCTCGCCCTGAATCGGCTCCATCACCACCGCGCAGGTGTGGTTGTCCATTACCGCTTTCACCGCCGCCAGATCGTTGAACGGCACGTGCACGATGTCGGCCGGCTTCGGCCCGAACCCGTCGGAATATTTGGCCTGCCCGCCCACCGACACGGTGAACAGCGTGCGGCCGTGAAACGCGTTATAGAAGGCGATGATTTTGGTTTTGTACGGGCTGTGGCGGGTGATGGCGTAATGACGCGCCAGTTTGAACGCCGCCTCGTTGGCCTCTGCGCCGGAGTTGGCGAAGAACACCCGGTCGGCGAAGGTGGCGTCGATCAGTTTGCTCGCCAAACGCAGCGCCGGTTCATTGGTGAAGACGTTGCTGGTATGCCACAGGGTTTCGCCCTGGCGTTTGAGCGCCTCGACCAGCGCCGGGTGGCAGTGTCCCAGCGCCGTCACCGCGATGCCGCCGGAAAAATCGATGTACTCTTTTCCCTGCTGATCCCAGACCCGGCTGCCTTTGCCGCGCACCGGCACAAACTGGGCGGGTGCATAAACAGGCAGGATCACCTGGTCAAAGGTGCTGCGGCTCACTGCGGATTTGTCAGTCATTTTCGGCTCCACCCTGAAGGTTTTTCAGCGCTATCGCGATGTTATAGTGAAAATATAATCACGAAATATGCATAAAAAAACACTAAAGCGCAAATGCAAAACGCCTGACGGGCGAAAAAAACGCGAAGGGATTAACGCCTGAGAAAATTATCCAACAGCTGATGGCCCTGCTCGCTGAGCACGCTTTCCGGGTGGAACTGCACCCCTTCCAGCGCCAGCGTGCGGTGGCGGATGCCCATGATCTCGTCGCGCACGCCGTCGCGTTCGCTCCAGGCGGTCACTTCAAAGCAATCCGGCAGCGTATCGGCTTTCAGCACCAGCGAGTGATATCGGGTCACGGTCAGCGGATCGTTCAGGCCGCGAAACACGCCGACGCCCAGATGGCGAATCGCCGAAGTTTTGCCGTGCATCACCGCGCGGGCGCGCACCACTTCGGCGCCGAACGCCTGCCCCAGCGCCTGGTGCCCCAGGCATACGCCGAGGATCGGCAGCTTGCCGGCGAAATGACGAATGGCGGCCAGCGAGATACCCGCTTCGTTCGGGGTACAAGGGCCGGGGGAAATCACCAGATGCTGCGGCGCCAGCCGCGCGATATCGGCCAGCTGTAGCTCATCGTTGCGCTTCACCAGCACCTCGGCGCCCAATTCGCAGAAGTACTGGTAAAGGTTATAGGTAAAGGAGTCGTAGTTATCGATCAGCAGCAGCATGTTAGGTCCGGCAGAGAAAAACGCCGCCATAGTTTACTGATTTAACCCGCCGCTGCCGACGATAATTTCCGCTTACTTTTTACGGCCGCCGGTGATCGAGCCCAGTACGCCGCGCAGGATCTGCCGGCCGAGATCGCGCGCCATGCTCTTGGCGGCGGTCTGGACGATGCCGTCGCGTTTGCCGCCGCGCGGGCCGGTGGAACCGAACAGCAGCTCGTTCAATCCGTCCATCAGGCCGCCGCCCGTCTGTTGCTGTGCTTGCGCCTGCGGTTGCTGCCCCTGCTGCGCAGTGCCGACGGTGGCGAAGCCGCCCGACGACAGCTTCTCGTAAGCTGACTCGCGGTCGATCATGTCTTCATAGCGGCCATACAGCGGCGACTTGTTGATCGCGCTGTTCAGCCCTTCCGCGCCGAGCATGCCCATCTTGGATTCCGGCGCGATGACCATCGCCCGCTCCACCACGTTCGGCCGGCCCTTCTCGTCGAGGAATGACACCAGCGCTTCGCCCACGCCCAGCTCGGTGATCGCCGTTTCGGCATCGAAGGCTGGATTGGCGCGCAGGGTTTGCGCCGCCGTCTTCACCGCCTTCTGATCGCGCGGCGTGAAGGCGCGCAGCGCATGCTGTACGCGGTTGCCCAACTGGCCCAGCACGCTGTCCGGGATATCCAGCGGGTTCTGGGTGACGAAGTAAATGCCGACGCCTTTGGAGCGGATCAGGCGCACCACCTGTTCAATCTTGGTCAACAGTGCCGCCGGCGCGTCGTTGAACAGCAGGTGCGCTTCATCGAAGAAGAACACCAGCTTCGGCTGTTCAGGGTCGCCCACTTCCGGCAGGTGCTCAAACAGCTCGGCCAGCAGCCACAGCAGGAACACTGAATACAGCTTCGGCTGATTGATCAGCTTGTCCGCCGCCAGCAGGTTGATCACGCCATGGCCGTTGGCGTCGGTTTTCATCAGATCGTTGATGTCCAGCATCGGCTCGCCGAAAAACTGGTTGGCGCCCTGCTCTTCCAGCGTCAGCAACCCACGCTGGATGGCGCCGATCGACGCGGCAGAGATGTTGCCGTACTGAGTCTGGAATTGTTTGGCGTTATCGCCGACGAACTGCACCATGGCGCGCAGGTCTTTCATGTCCAGCAACAGCAGCGCGTTGTCATCGGCAATTTTGAACACCAGCTGCAGCACGCCGCTTTGCACTTCGTTCAGATCCAACAGACGCCCCAGCAGCAGCGGCCCGAGATCGGAAATCGTGGCGCGGATCGGGTGGCCCTTTTCGCCGTAAATATCCCACGGGATAATGGTGCAGGCCTGCGGCTGCCAGTCGGTGACGCCGATCGCCGCCAGGCGCGCCTGCAGCTTCTCGGACGGTACGCCCTCGGCGCCGATGCCAGACAGATCGCCCTTCACATCCGACAGGAACACCGGTACGCCGATGCGCGAGAACTGCTCGGCCATTTTCTGCAGCGTCACCGTCTTGCCGGTGCCGGTTGCCCCGGTGATCAGCCCGTGGCGGTTGGCCAACGCCGGCAAAATCACCAGATCCTGTTCCGGTTTTCCGTCTTTCATCGCTTTGGCGATAATCCGTGGTTCACTCATTTTCTGTTCCTTTGACGCTGACGCGGCGCGAAACGCGCCTGTTGATGCAATAAAGCTATAAGCGCCGCGTAACCCCGTCAAGGACAAACAAAATGGGCGCCGTCGGGACGCCCATGATGCCTGTCTTTTCAGAATCCCCCTAAGACCTGCATCACCCCCGCAGCCCCAGTTGCTCCTTCAGCGCTTTCAAATAGCGCCGGCTGACTGGCACCGGATCGCCGGCGGACATGATCATCTCCGCCGCGCCGCCTTCTTCGAAGCGGATCTCGCGCACCTGCTCCAGGTTGACCAAATACTGTCGATGGCAGCGCACCAGCGGCGTACGGCTTTCCAGCGTGCGCAGCGTCAATTCGGTGAAACACTCCATGCCGTCGCTGCGCACCACGAATACCCCGCTCAGTTTGGAACGGATCGCCAACACCTCGTCAAACCGCAGCAGATAGATGCGGCTGTGGCCGGTGCAGGGAATGTATTTCAGGTAGCCGGCGCTCTCATCCAGCGCCGTCACGTCCTGCGGCGCACTGCGCTGCCGCAGGCGTTGCAGCGTCTTGCTCAGCCGCTTCGGCTCCGCCGGCTTCAGCAGATAGTCGAAGGCGTGCTCCTCGAACGCCTGCACCGCGTATTCGTCGTAGGCGGTCAGAAACACGATGTGCGGCATGCGGTTGGGATCCAGCATGCCGACCATTTCCAGCCCGCTGATGCGCGGCATTTGGATATCGAGAAACACCACGTCCGGCTGCAGCCGGTGGATCTGGCTGATGGCTTCGATGGCGTTGGCGCATTCGCCGATGATCGTGATCCCCGCTTCGGCCTCCAGCAGATGGCGCAGGTTGTCGCGCGCGGAAGGCTCATCGTCAACAATCAGTGCGTTTAACATCAGGCGGCCCTCTCCATGGGAACATTGAGCGTAATGCGGGTATAGGCGTCCGGCCGGCAATCCACCCGCACGCCATAGCCTTCGCCGTAGCGCACGCGAATGCGCTTATCCACCAGGTTCATCCCCAGCCCGCTGCAGTTCGGCTTCGGCTGGAACAGCCCGGCATTGTCCGTCACCTGCAGCAGCAGATGCTCTCCTTCGCAGCAGGCGCCGATTTCGATGCGGCCCACACCCAACAGATGCGAGGTGCCGTGCTTGATGGCGTTCTCGACGATCGGCTGCAGCGAAAACGCCGGCAGCCGCGCCGCCAGCAGCGCCTCCGGCAGCGATACCGCGATCTCCAGCCGATCGGCGAAGCGCGCTTTCTCAATCTGCAGGTAGGCGTTCACATGCTCAATCTCGTCCGCCAGGCTGACTTCATCATCCGAACGTTTGAGGTTTTTACGAAAGAAAGTCGAGAGGGACTGCACCAGATCGCAGGCGCGTTCGCCATCGCGGCGGATCACCGCCACCAGCGTATTTAACGCATTGAACAGGAAATGCGGATTGACCTGCGCATGCAACAGCTTGATCTCCGACTGCGCCAGCAGCTGCTTGTGGCGCTCGTACTGTCCGGCCATGATCTGCGCCGACAGCAGGCTGGCGATGCCTTCGCCCAGCGTGCGGTTGATGGTGCTGAACAGCTGGCTTTTCGGTTCGTACAGCTTGATGGTGCCGATGACCCGCTGGTTTTCGCCGCGCAGCGGGATCACCAGCGTCGATCCCAGCTTGCAGGCCGGATTGATCGAGCAGCAGTAAGAGAGCTGATTGCCGTCGGCGTACACCACCTCGTTGTTGTCGATGGCGCGATGCGAATGCACCGAGGCGATCGGCGTGCCCGGCAGGTGGTGATCGTCGCCGATGCCGATAAACGCCAGCAGCTTGTCACGATCGGTGATCGCCACTGCACCGATACCCAGCTCCTGATAAATCACCCGGGCGACCTTCATGCTGTTTTCTTGATCGAAGCCCTGGCGCAGGATGCCCTCGGTGCGCTCGGCGATCTTCAGCGCCTTGGAAGAGAAAGCGCTGGTGTATTTCTCAAACATCGCGCGCCGATCCAGCAGGATTTGCATGAACATCGCCGCACCGACGGTATTGGCGATCATCATCGGCAGCGCGATGTGCTCTACCAGCTGCAACGCTTCGTCGTAGGGGCGCGCCACCGCGAGGATGATCGCCATCTGCAGCACTTCCGCCACCAGCGCCACGCCGCCGACGAACAGCGGATTGAACAGCAGCTCGATGCGCCCGCGGCGCATGGCGATGCTGTGTACGATGCCGCCGACCAGGCCTTCCGACACCGTGGAAATCGCGCAGGCCACGTCGGTCATGCCGCCGAGCGTATACCGGTGCAGGCCGCCGGTCAGCCCGACCAGAAAGCCCACCGACGGCCCGCCCAGCAGCCCGCCCAGGACCGCGCCTATCGCGCGGGTGTTGGCGATCGAATCCTGAATGTGCAGCCCAAAATAGGTGCCCATGATGCAGAACACCGAGAAGATCACGTAGCACAGCAGCTTGTGCGGCAGGCGAATAGTCACCTGCATCAGCGGGATAAACAGCGGGGTTTTGCTCAGCAGATAGGCGATGACGAGATAGACGCACATCTGCTGCAACAGCAACAGCACCTGGTTAAATTCATACATGGCAGCAACTCATCCAGAGACAACAAAGGGCGAACGCCGGATTTCCGGTCTGGTTATTGTCTGCCGATTAGAGCATGGGGCACGGGAGAAAACAGTGATGAAGGCAAGGCTTCGTGAGGAAGGACGGCCGACCCCGGCGGGATCGGCCAAAAAACTTACGGCAACACCTTGGCCGACAGAATCACCACCGGTTTGGTCGGCACATTCTGGTAAGGGCCGACGTTACCGGTCGGCACCTGAGCGATCTTGTCCACGACGTCCATGCCTTTCACCACTTTGCCGAACACGGCGTAGCCGAAATCGCGCTGGCCGTGATCCAGGAAGGCGTTATCCGCCACGTTCAGGAAGAACTGGCTGGTGGCGCTGTCCTTGTCGGCGGTGCGCGCCATCGAAATGGTGCCGCGCAGGTTGCGCAAGCCGTTGTCGGCTTCGTTCTTGATTGGCGCCTTGGTGGATTTCTGCTGCATGTCAGCGGTGAAACCGCCGCCCTGAACCATAAAGCCCGGGATCACGCGATGGAAAATGGTGTTGTTGTAGTACCCGCTGTTCACGTAATCGACGAAGTTCTGGGTGGAAACCGGTGCCTTCTGACTGTCGAGCGCCAACTCGATATTCCCTGCCGAGGTGGTCAGCATGACGTGGGTTTCACCGGCAGCGAGCGCCGCTGGCGCCATCGCTGTCAGGGAACACAGCGCGACGAAGGTCACTAAAGTACGTTTGAACATTAACGGGTCCTTTCTCTGAGAGACAAACAACGGAAAAGCGCTTTGATTCTAAAGAGCTGTATCGGCAAGTACCAGCCATTTACCTATATTTACCCAATTACGGGACATATCCTAGGCGGCCCTGAATTTTGCTGCGGAAAGTATGGGCGCAGAAGGCTTTTTTGCCAACCGCGTCACGCATTTTTTGCCCAGCGCCGCCCCGGGGCGTTTTTTGCGATCTACCTCCCAGTTTGCACACCCGTTGCCGTTACCCTATATAAATGAGAGCGCTCTCATTATAAAAAGAACGGATACTGAGGTATCCCACGGCGGCGTAGCCGCGCAACCCCTGGAGAAATGACGTGAGTGAATTGATGACTGAAGTCAGCCCCGAGTTTGAAAGCACCATCATGGAACTGCTGGTGTTCTCCGGCAGCGCGCGCAGTAATGCGTTGATGGCGTTGCGGCAAGCGCGCGCCGGTGACTTCGCCGCCGCGGCCAAACACATGGTCGAATCCAAAGAGTGGGTGAAGAAGGCGCACCTGATCCAGACCGAGCTGATCGGCCTGGACGAAGGCTGCGGCAAGCTGGCGATCAACCTGATCACCGTGCATGCGCAGGATCATCTGATGAACGCCATGGTCATCCAGGATCTGGCCGACGACATGATCGAGCTCTATCGCCGTCAGTCACAGACGGAGGGCCGCTCATGAACACGCTCAAAATCGCGGTGATTGGCGGTGGCAGCAGCTACACTCCCGAACTGGTCGATGGGCTGATCCAACGCATCGATGAGCTGCCGGTCACCGAACTGGCGCTGGTGGACGTCGAGCCAGGCCGCCAAAAAGTGGAAACCATCGCCGCCCTGACCCGCCGTATGCTGGCGCGCCACGGGCTGGAACAGGTGAAGGTCAGCGTGCACTTCGCGCTGGACGACGCCATTCACGGCGCCGCTTTCGTGCTGACCCAGTTCCGCGTCGGGCAACTGCCGGCGCGCGCCGCCGATGAACGGCTGGGCCTGAAATACCAGCTGCTCGGCCAGGAGACCACCGGCGTCGGCGGCTTCGCCAAGGCGCTGCGCACCATTCCGGTGATGCTGGATATCGCCCGTCGGGTGGAAAAGCTGGCGCCGGACGCCTGGATCATCAACTTCACCAACCCGGCCGGCATCGTCACCGAGGCGGTGTCCCGCTTTACCAAAGCGAAGATCATCGGCCTGTGTAACGTACCGATCAGCATGCATCACATGATCGCCAACATGCTGCAGGCGCCTTACGCCGACGTGCAGCTGCGGTTCGCCGGTTTGAATCACATGGTCTGGGTGCATCAGGTCACGCAGCAGGGGCGCGACGTCACCGGCAACGTGATCGACATGCTGTGCGACGGCGCGGCGCTGACCATGAACAACATCAAGGAAGAGCCCTGGCAGCCGGACTTCCTGCGCGCGCTCGGCGCCATCCCCTGCCCGTACCACCGCTATTTTTACCAGACCCGCGAGATGCTGGCGGAAGAGATGGCTGCCGCCGGCGAGCGCGGCACCCGCGCCGAGCAGGTGATGCAGGTAGAAAAAGAGCTGTTCGAGCTGTATGCCGATCCGCAGTTGAACAGTAAACCGGAGCAACTCAGCTTCCGCGGCGGTTCTTTCTATTCCGAAGTTGCGCTGGAGCTGATCCGTGCTATCCATAATAATCTCGGCACGCAATTAGTGGTCAACACCGCAAACCGCGGCGCAATCCATGGCCTGCCGGACGATGCTGTGATAGAAATCAACTGTATCGTCGATGCCCAGGGCGCGCATCCGCTGACGTTCGGCCCGCTGTCGGAACCGATGCAGGCGCTGACGCAGCAGGTAAAAGCCTACGAGCGCCTGACCATCGAGGCGGCAGTGCACGGCGATCGCCGCAGCGGCTTGCTGGCGCTGATCGCCAACCCGCTGGTGGGCAACGCCAACCTGGCACAGCCGTTGCTGGACGAGGTGTTGACGATAAACGCGCCGTACTTGCCGCAGTTCAGGTAAGCGCCGGCGCGGTATGACAGGGGTTCGGCACGCCGAACCCATTTTTTTAGCCGTAATCAGGAGTTGGACGATGGTGACACTGGAAGATGTCGCGGCACTGGCGGGCGTATCGCGCGCCACCGTATCGCGGGTAGTGAACGGCGACAGCAACGTCAAGGCGCCGACCCGCGAGAAGGTTGAACGCGCCGTCGCCCAGCTCGGTTATACCCCCAACCCGGCGGCCCGTGCACTCGCCTCCAGCCACAGCAATACCCTCGGGTTGGTCACGACGTCGTACCGCGGTGGCTTCTTCGGCGCGCTGATGGACTTCGTGCAGACCGAGGCCGAATCCCACGGCAAGCAGCTGCTGGTGACCCAGGGCCGCAACAGTGCCGAAAACGAATGGCAGGCGGTGCAGCGGCTGTTCAGCCTGCGCTGCGACGGCGTGATCCTGCACGTGCGTTTTCTCAGCGACGATCGGCTGCGCCAGCTGGCGGCGGAGCAACGTGATTTCGTGTTGCTCGATCGTCTGGTGCCGGGGCTGGAAGACCGCTGCGTCACCTTCGATCACCCGCTTGCCAGCCGCATGGCGACGCAGCAGTTACTCGACGCCGGGCACCGGCGCATCGCCTGCATCAGCGGCCCGCGTGAGCGCCCGTCGAGCCGCCTGCGGCTGCAAGGATTTGAAGAGGCGATGCAGGCGGCGAATATCGAGCCGGTAGCCTGTCTGGAGGGCGTCTACGATCTGGAAAGCGGTTACCGCTGCGCCGATCATCTGCTGCAGCAAACCGCACGGCCCAGCGCCATCTACTGCTGCAACGAAGAGATGGCGATCGGCGCGCTGCTGGCGATCAACGAGCACCGCCTGCGGGTACCGCAGGATATCTCCTTGATCTGTTACGACAGCGGCGAACGCGCACCTTTCGTGCGCCCGGCGTTGAGCAGCGTACATTTTCCCATCAGCGAAATGGCCCAATACGCGGCGCGCAGGCTGATCGACCCTGCCACCCCGGCGCACCGGTTTGAGCCGACGATCATCAACCGTGATTCCATTGTGACGGTACGCAAATAGATCACAATAATGCGTATCATCCCTTCATGGGTTGCATCAAAAAATCGACAGCCATCACAAAAAATCCCGTTGTCTGTGCTAGGATCCGCCCCCTGGTGGCCTGATCGGGACTTTTTTCTGCGTTTGCCAGGAAAAGCCAGCGGCCTTATGCCAGCTTTAAAACCTCTAACAGACATATTCAGGCCTATACAATGAATGACAGTAACCGCATACGGCTTACCTGGATCAGCTTCTTTTCGTACGCGCTGACCGGTGCTTTAGTGATCGTCACAGGGATGGTGATGGGAAACATTGCAGAATACTTTAATCTGCCGGTTTCCAGCATGAGTAACACCTTTACTTTCCTCAACGCCGGTATTTTGATTTCGATCTTCCTCAATGCCTGGCTGATGGAAATCATCCCGCTGAAGCGTCAGTTGATCTTCGGCTTTGTCCTGATGGTGCTGGCGGTCGCAGGGCTGATGCTCGGCAAGAGCCTGACCATGTTCTCGCTGTGCATGTTTATCCTCGGCGTGGTGAGCGGCATCACCATGTCGATCGGCACCTTCCTGATCACCCACATGTATGCCGGCCGCCAGCGCGGTTCGCGCCTGTTGTTCACCGATTCCTTCTTCAGCATGGCCGGGATGATCTTCCCGATCGTCGCCGCGATGCTGCTGGCCCGCCATATCGGCTGGTACTGGGTTTATGCCTGCATCGGCCTGCTGTACGTGGGGATCTTCGTGCTGACCCTGTGCTCCGACTTCCCGGTGCTGGGCAAGAAAGGCGCCGATGCCGGTCAACCAGTCGAGAAAGAAAAATGGGGCATCGGCGTGCTGTTCCTGTCGATCGCCGCGCTGTGCTACATCCTCGGCCAGTTGGGCTTCATTCAGTGGGTGCCTGAGTACGCCACCAAGTCGTTCAACATGGACATCGGCCAGGCCGGTAAGCTGGTGAGCGACTTCTGGACCTCATACATGGTCGGCATGTGGGTGTTCAGCTTCATCCTGCGCTTCTTCGATCTGCAGCGCATCGTCACCGTGCTGGCCGCGCTGGCCACCGGCGCGATGTACCTGTTCGTCAGCACCGACAATCCGGAGCACCTGGGCTACTACATCATGGCCCTGGGCTTCGTTTCCAGCGCCATCTACACCACGCTGATCACCCTCGGCTCGCTGCAGACCAAGGTCTCCTCGCCGAAGCTGGTCAACTTTATCCTGACCTGCGGTACCATCGGCACCATGCTGACCTTCGTGGTCACCGGCCCGATCGTGGCGAAAGGCGGCGCACATGCGGCGCTGACCACCGCTAACGGCCTGTATCTGGCGGTGTTCGTGATGTGTCTGCTGCTGGGCTTCGTGACCAAGCACCGTAGCCACGGTCACGTGACGCACTGATTTCTTCGCATCAAATACATCAAGGGCGCCCGCAAGGCGCCCTTTTTTTGCGCCTTAGCGCCGAAAATCCACCGTCTCCTCCTGCTGCAAATGCAGCGTGGTTTCCGCCGGCCGCGTTTCGGCGATCACCGCACCCTGGCGAATCGAATAACGCACCGGCGTCTGGCGACGCACCGCGTCGAAGCCGCTTTCCGCCGGCAGGATCACCAGGTTGGCGCTGTTGCCGGCCGCCAGGCCGTAGTCGCTCAGGTTAAGCGTGCGCGCGCTATGGTGGGTGATCAGCTTCAGTCCGTCGTCGATTTGGCCATAGCCCATCAGCTGGCACACGTGCAGCCCCATGTGCAGCACCTGCAGCATGTTGGCGGTGCCGAGCGGGTACCAAGGATCGAACACGTCGTCATGGCCGAAACAGACGTTGATCTCCGCCTCCAGCATCTCCTTCACTCGGGTCACGCCGCGCCGTTTCGGGTAACTGTCGAAACGGCCCTGCAGGTGAATGTTCACCAGCGGATTGGCGACGAAGTTGATGCCGGACATCTTCAACAGACGGAACAGCCGCGAGGCGTAAGCGCCGTTGTAAGAGTGCATCGCCGTGGTGTGGCTGGCGGTGACTTTCGCTCCCATCTCCAGCTTCAGTGCCAGCGCCGCCACGGTCTCGACGAAGCGCGATTGCTCGTCGTCGATTTCATCGCAGTGCACGTCCACCAGCCGATCGTATTTTTGCGCCAGCGCGAACGCCTTATGCAGCGACTCCACGCCGTACTCGCGGGTGAATTCGAAGTGCGGAATGGCACCCACCACGTCGGCCCCAAGCCGCAACGCTTCTTCAAGCAACGCTTCGCCGTTGGGGTAGGAAAGGATCCCCTCCTGCGGGAAGGCGACAATCTGCAGCGTCACCCAAGGCGCCACTTCCTGCTTCACCTCCAGCATGGCGCGCAGCGCGGTCAGCGTGGGATCGGAAACGTCGACGTGGGTGCGCACATACTGCACGCCGTTGGCGATCTGCCACTTAAGCGTTTGCCAGGCGCGCTGTTTGACGTCTTCATGAGTCAGCAGCGCTTTGCGTTCAGCCCAGCGCTCAATGCCCTCGAACAGCGTGCCGGACTGGTTCCAGGCCGGCTGACCGGCGGTCTGCGTGGTATCCAGGTGGATATGCGGTTCGACGAACGCCGGCAACGCCAACCCGCCCTGCGCATCCAGCACGTCGCTGCGCCACTCCTGTCCTTCCGGCTGTGGCACCAGATGCGCGATGCGCCCCTGCTCGATTGCCAGTTGCCACAATCCTTCATGCCCGCTTAAACGCAGGTTGTCGATAAACTTCAATGGACGTTTCGCCACCCTTCACCTCTGCCGTTGCGCTGGTTTTCTTCATCATACTGGCAGCGGATCGCGCTGACAAAGTCGCCGTGCCATGCCTACCCCTTGCGTTTACTCCCTGCGGGGTAATTTACCTGCAAACTGACTCGCTTCAGCTAAAGATGAATAAAATCCGCAACTTATCAAAAAACGTGAAAAATCATTTATATACCACATTGGAGGTATATGGGAGTGTGATTGATTTGCATCAATAAATTGCTCATCGGGAGGGATAAGGTAACCCTAGGAAACCAGAATTTTGAGGCAATAATGAGCAGAGTCAAACTTGCCGTCGTCGGCAATGGCATGGTCGGCCACCGGTTCATCGAAGATCTGTTGGATAAAGCAGACAAAGACCAGTTCGAAATCACCGTATTTTGCGAAGAGCCGCGTATCGCTTACGATCGCGTGCACCTCTCTTCCTACTTCTCTCACCACACCGCCGAAGAGCTGTCGCTGGTGCGCGAAGGCTTTTACGAAAAACACGGCGTAAAGGTACTGGTCGGCGAACGCGCTATCACCATCAATCGTGACGAGAAAGTGATCCACTCCAACACCGGCCGCACCGTCTATTACGACAAGCTAATCATGGCCACCGGTTCCTATCCGTGGATCCCGCCGATTAAGGGCTCGGATAGCCAGGACTGCTTCGTTTACCGCACCATCGAAGACCTGAACGCCATCGAAGCCTGCGCGCGCCGCAGCAAACGCGGTGCGGTAGTCGGCGGCGGGCTGTTAGGGCTGGAAGCCGCCGGCGCGCTGAAAAGCCTGGGGGTGGAAACGCACGTGATCGAGTTCGCTCCGGTACTGATGGCCGAACAGCTCGACCCGATGGGCGGTGACCAGCTGCGCCGCAAGATCGAGCGCATGGGCGTCAAGGTTCACACCGGCAAAAATACCCAGGAGATCGTCAACGGCGGCGGCACGGCGCGCAAAACCATGCATTTCGCCGACGGTAGCCTGCTGGAAGTGGACTTCATCGTGTTCTCCACCGGCATCCGCGCCCAGGACAAGCTGGCGCGTCAGTGCGGGCTGGAGGTTGGCCGCCGCGGCGGCATCGCCATCAACGACAGCTGCCAAACGTCTGATCCGGACGTGTACGCCATCGGTGAGTGCGCCGCCTGGCGCGATCGCACCTTTGGCCTGGTGGCACCGGGGTACAAAATGGCGCAGGTGGCCGCCGATCACCTGCTGGACCGCGAAAACGGCTTCCAGGGCGCCGACATGAGCGCCAAGCTGAAGCTGCTGGGCGTGGACGTCGGCGGCATCGGCGATGCCCATGGCCGCACCGAAGGCGCCCGCAGCTACGTTTATCTGGATGAAAGCAAAGAAGTCTACAAACGTATCGTGGTCAGCGCCGACAATAAAACCCTGCTCGGCGCGGTGCTGGTAGGCGACACCAGCGATTATGGCAACCTGCTGCAGCTGGCGTTGAACGGCATCGAGCTGCCGGAAAACCCGGACGGCCTGATCCTGCCGGCCCATGCGGGCAGCAAACCGGCCATCGGCGTAGATTCGCTGCCGGAAAGCGCGCAGATCTGCTCCTGCTTCGACGTCAGCAAAGGTGACATCATCCAGGCGGTCAACAAAGGCTGCCACACCGTGGCGGCGCTGAAGGCCGAAACCAAGGCCGGCACCGGCTGCGGCGGCTGCATCCCGCTGCTCACCCAGGTACTGAACGCCGAGCTGAGCAAGCAAGGCATCGAGGTCAACCACCACCTGTGCGAACACTTCGCCTATTCACGCCAGGAGCTGTTCCACCTGATCCGCGTCGAAGGCATCAAGTCGTTCGAGGCATTGCTGGCCAAATACGGCAAAGGCTACGGCTGCGAAGTGTGTAAACCGACCGTCGGCTCGCTGCTGGCCTCATGCTGGAACGAGTACATCCTCAAGCCGCAGCATACGCCGCTGCAGGATACCAACGACAACTTCCTCGGCAATATCCAAAAAGACGGCACCTACTCGGTGATCCCGCGCTCCGCCGGCGGCGAAATCACCCCGGATGGCCTGCTGGCCATCGGCCAGATCGCCAAGGAGTACAACCTCTACACCAAAATGACCGGCTCGCAGCGTATCGGCATGTTCGGGGCGCAGAAAGACGATCTGCCGGCCATCTGGAGCAAGCTGCTCGCCGCCGGCTTTGAAACCGGCCACGCGTACGCCAAGGCGCTACGCATGGCGAAAACCTGCGTCGGCAGCACCTGGTGCCGCTACGGCGTCGGCGACAGCGTCGGCTTCGGCGTCACGCTGGAACATCGCTACAAAGGCATCCGCACCCCGCACAAAATGAAGTTCGGCGTCTCGGGCTGCACCCGCGAATGCGCCGAGGCGCAGGGCAAGGACGTCGGCATCATCGCCACCGAGAACGGCTGGAACCTGTACGTCTGCGGCAACGGCGGCATGAAACCGCGCCACGCCGACCTGCTGGCCGCCGATCTCGATCGCGAGACCCTGGTGCGCTACCTCGACCGCTTCATGATGTTCTATATCCGCACCGCCGATAAGCTGCAGCGCACCTCGGTGTGGCTGGAGAGCCTGGAAGGCGGCATCGATTACCTGCGCAAGGTGATCGTCGACGATAAGCTCGGCATCAACGAGCAGTTGGAAGCGGAGATCGCCCGCCTGCGCGACGCGGTGGTCTGCGAGTGGAAAGAGACCGTCGAGCATCCGGAAACGCAGCTTCGCTTCGCTCACTTCATCAACAGCCCGCTGCGCGATCCGAACGTGCAGGTGGTGGCCGAACGCGACCAGCACCGCCCGGCGCGCCCTGACGAGCGCATTCCCGTCACCCTGATCGATACCGAGGAGAGCCAAGCATGAGCCAGTGGATTACCGTTTGTCCCGTCGCCGACATTCTGCCCGGCACCGGCGTATGTGCCCTGATCGGCGATCGGCAGGTGGCGGTGTTCCGCCCCTATGCCGACGAACAGGTGTTCGCCATCAGCAATATCGACCCGTTCGCCCAGGCCAGCGTGCTGTCACGCGGGCTGATCGCCGAGCATCAGGGCGAACTGTGGGTCGCCAGCCCGCTGAAGAAACAGCATTTCCGCCTGTACGACGGTCACTGTCTGGAAGATGACAGCCGTTCCGTCGCCAGCTTCACCAGCCGGGTGGTCGACGGCATCGTGCAAGTCGCGGCATAACCTTTCGGGAGGCAACATGTTTACCGACACGATCAACAAATGCGCCGCCAACGCGGCGCGCATCGTCCGCCTGGCGAAGGAGAGCCCGCTCGGCTTCTGGATCAGCTCGGCGATGGCGGGCGCCTACGTCGGCCTCGGCATCATCCTGATCTTCACCCTCGGCAACCTGGCCGACCCAAGCGTGCGGCCGCTGGTGATGGGCGCCACCTTCGGCATCGCGCTGACGCTGGTGATCATCGCCGGTTCCGAACTGTTCACCGGCCATACGATGTTCCTGACGCTCGGCGTCAAGGCCGGCACCATCCGCCAAAGCCAGATGTGGGCAGTGCTGCCGCAAACCTGGTTCGGCAACCTGCTCGGCTCGGTGCTGGTGGCGCTGATGTATTACTACGGCGGCGGTAGCCTGCTGCCAGTGGATACCAGTCTGGTGCACAGCGCCGCATTGGCAAAAACCACCGCGCCGGCCGAGGTGCTGTTCTTCAAGGGCGTGCTGTGCAACTGGCTGGTTTGCCTGGCGATCTGGATGGCGATCCGCGTAGAAGGCGCCGCCAAGTTCATCGCCATTTGGTGGTGTCTGCTGGCCTTTATCGCCTCGGGTTACGAACACTCCGTCGCCAACATGACGCTGTTTGCCCTCTCCTGGTTCGGCAACCACAGCGAGGCCTACACCCTCGCCGGCATCGGCCACAACCTGCTGTGGGTGACGCTGGGCAACATCCTGTCCGGCTCGGTGCTAATGGGTCTGGGGTATTGGTACGCCACGCCGCGCGCCGAACGCCCGCAGGCGGCGAAAGCCGCCGTACGTCAGACCGCCTGAGTTTTCGGGGGCGCATTTCGCCCCCACACTGATTACCCCCGAGGAGTGCCGATGGACTACCTGCCGATTTTCTGCCAACTGCAACACAAAGCCTGCCTGCTGGTCGGCGGCGGCGAGATCGCCGAACGCAAGGCGCGCCTGCTGCTGGACGCCGGTGCGGCGCTGACCGTCAACGCCGTAGACTTCACCCCGCAGTTCCGCCAGTGGGCGGCAGAAGGCCTGCTGACGCTGGCCGAAGGCGAATTCAGCCCGGCCCTGCTGGTGGAAAAATGGCTGGTGATCGCCGCTACCGACCGGCTAGAGGTCAACGCACGGGTGTATCAGTGCGCCAACCAGCAGCGGGTGTTCTGCAACGTGGTGGACGATCCGAAACGCGCCAGCTTTATCATGCCGTCGATTATCGACCGTTCGCCGATCATGGTCGCGGTGTCCTCCGGCGGCAAAGCACCGGTGTTGGCGCGGCTGCTGCGCGAGAAGCTGGAAGCGATGCTGCCACAGCACCTCGGCAAGCTGGCCCAACTGGGCGGCTCGCTGCGGCAGCGGGTAAAACAACGCTTCAGCAGCCTCGGCGCGCGTCGGCGCTTCTGGGAACGGTTGTTCGCTCACGATCGGCTGGCGCAGTCGCTGGCCAACGACGACGCCGCGCTGGCTGAACGCCAGCTCGAGCAGCTGTTCAGCGAACAGCCGGCAGATCGCGGTGAAGTGGTTCTGGTGGGCGCCGGGCCGGGCGATGCCGGCCTGCTTACGCTGAAAGGGCTGCAACAAATCCAGCAGGCCGACGTGGTGGTTTACGACCGGCTGGTCTCCGAAGAGATCATGACGCTGGTGCGCCGCGACGCCGAGCGTATCTTCGTCGGCAAATGCGCCGGCCACCACTGCGTGCCGCAGGAGCAGATCAATCAAATCCTGCTGCAGCAGGCGCAGCAAGGCAAACGCGTGGTGCGCCTGAAAGGGGGCGATCCCTTTATCTTCGGCCGCGGCGGCGAAGAGCTGGAAACGCTGGCGGACGCCAACGTGCCGTTCTCGGTGGTGCCGGGCATTACCGCCGCCTCCGGCTGTTCCGCCTACAGCGGTATCCCGCTTACCCACCGCGACCATGCGCAGAGCGTGCGCCTGGTGACCGGCCACGCCAAGGCCGACGGCGGATTGGACTGGGTGACGCTGGCCGCCGGGCAACAGACGCTGGTGTTCTATATGGGGCTGTCGCAAGCGGCTGAAATCCAGCGCCAGCTGATCGCTAACGGGTTGCCAGCCGCCACGCCGGTGGCACTGGTGGAAAACGGCACCTCTTGCCGCCAACGGGTGATCGAAGGGGAGCTCCGCCAACTGGGCGCCTTGTCCCTTCAGGCCACCAGCCCCAGCCTGATCATCGTCGGCAGCGTGGTCAGTCTGCGCAGCAAGCTCAATTGGTTCGCCAGCGAAGAATCGCCTGCCAGCCTGGCGCAAATGGCGTAAGACCGACGTAAAAAAAGCGGCCTGTGGCCGCTTTTTCTATTTGCGCCGGCGTTATGCCTGCGGCGGTACGAAACCGACAGCCTGATAGACCTTCGCCAGGGTTTCCTGCGCGCGTGCGCGGGCTTTGGCGGCGCCGTCGCGCATCACCTGCTGCAGGTAGGCTTCATCGTTGCGGAAGCGATGGTAGCGCTCCTGCAGCTCACCCAGCATGCCGGAGACGGCTTCCGCCACCGCGCCTTTCAGGTGGCCGTACATCTGGCCTTCGAACTCGGCTTCCAACTGAGCAATGCTCTTGCCGGTCACACCGGCGAGGATATCCAGCAGGTTGGAGACGCCCGCTTTGTTAACCACGTCGTAACGCACGACAGGCGGCTCTTCCGAGTCGGTCATTGCGCGTTTGATCTTCTTGGTCACCGCTTTCGGATCTTCCAGCAGGCCGATCACGTTGTTGCGGTTGTCGTCCGACTTGGACATCTTCTTGGTCGGTTCCTGCAGCGACATCACGCGCGCGCCGGATTTAGGAATAAACGGCTCCGGCACTTTGAACACGTCGCCGTACAGCGCGTTGAAACGCTGGCCCACGTCGCGGCTCAGCTCCAGGTGTTGTTTCTGGTCTTCGCCCACCGGCACCTGGTTGGTTTGATACAGCAGAATATCCGCCGCCATCAGCACCGGATAGCTGAACAACCCAGCGTTGATGTTCTCGGCGTAGCGCGCGGATTTGTCCTTGAACTGCGTCATGCGGCTCAGTTCACCGAAATAGGTGTAGCAGTTCAGCACCCAGCTCAGCTGCGTGTGCTCAGGCACGTGCGACTGCACGAAGATGGTGCTTTTTTCCGGATCGATACCGCAGGCCAGGTACAGCGCCAGCGTATCCAGCGTGGCCTTGCGCAGCTTCTCGGCGTCCTGGCGAACGGTGATGGCATGCAGATCGACGATGCAGTAGATGCAGTCGTAGTCGTCCTGCATCTGCACCCACTGACGCAGCGCACCCATGTAGTTGCCGATGGTCAGTTCGCCGGACGGCTGCGCGCCGCTAAATACGATGGGCTTACTCATGTTTAAATTTCCTGATTCTCTAAAGATGACAGCCCAAGAGCGGGCAACAAATCGGCGAAGCGCTCCAACACCCGATCGGGGTGGCTCAGGGCGATCGATTCACCGTAGTTATAACCGTAGGTAAAGCCGACGCTCGGGCAACCGGCGCCCTGTGCGGCTTGAATATCGTTGCGCGAGTCGCCAACGAACAGCAGTTCATGCGCACGCAGCCCAAGCTTGCCGAGCACCAGGTACAGCGGTGCCGGGTGCGGTTTCTTTTCCGTCACGTCGTCGCCGCCGATCACCAGCGAGAAATAATCGCCAATGCCCAACGATGCCAGCAGCGGCGCCACGAACGGCGTCGGCTTGTTAGTCACCAGCGCCATCGGGTAACCGTGTGCGGCCAGGCGGACCAGCGTCTCTTGCACCTGCGGGAACAGGCGGCTGCCGCTGTCAACGGTCTGCGCGTAGAAATGGTCGAAACGCTCACGCAGCCGGCTGCACTGCGCCGGCGTGCCTTCCGCTTCAGCCCAGCGCAGCGCGCGTTGCACCAGCACGTCGGCGCCGTTGCCGATCCAGGTGCCGACCCGTTCCTCACCCGCTTGCGGCAGGCCCGTCTCTTCCAGCGCCATATCGATGGCCGCCGCCAGACCCGGCGCGCTGTCGACCAGCGTGCCGTCCAAATCGAAGGCCAATGCGCGGATCGCGCCGAAATCAGCCATGGGTAACCTTCGCCAGCTCGCTGCGCATCTCGTCGATCACCTTGCGGTAGTCCGGCTGGCCAAAGATGGCGGAACCGGCGACGAACATATCGGCGCCAGCGGCGGCGATTTCAGCGATGTTATCCACCTTCACACCGCCGTCGACTTCCAGGCGGATATCTCGACCACTGTCGTCGATCAATTTGCGCACCTGGCGCAGCTTGTCCAGAGTACCGTGGATGAACGATTGGCCGCCGAAGCCCGGGTTGACCGACATCAGCAGGATCACGTCGATTTTATCCATCACGTAATCGAGGTAGCTCAGCGGCGTCGCCGGGTTGAACACCAGGCCGGCTTTACAGCCGTGCTCTTTAATTAGCTGAATGGTGCGATCGACATGCTCGGAAGCTTCAGGGTGGAAAGAGATATAAGACGCGCCTGCCTTGGCGAAATCAGGCACGATGCGGTCCACCGGCTTGACCATCAGGTGCACGTCAATCGGCGCAGTAATGCCGTAGTTGCGCAGCGCTTCGCACACCATCGGACCGATGGTCAGATTGGGCACGTAGTGGTTATCCATCACGTCGAAGTGCACCACGTCGCCGCCTGCAGCCAGCACGTTAGCGGTATCTTCACCTAACCGGGCAAAATCTGCCGACAGAATGGACGGGGCAATCAAAAACTTTTTCATCCGCTTCTCCAAACGTAGGGTCGAGTTGTTATGCGCCGGGGTGCCCCGGCTTAGCGATACAGCGCCAAAAGCTCGTTCACTTTGCTGCGGCCGAGAATGTTGCGGCTGATTGTGCGGCGCGCTTTCACCACATACAGCGCAGCATTCTGGTACCAGTCGCGCGTCAGCTCGGTATCGTGATTGGAGATCAATACCGGTACCTGGCTCTCTACCGAGAGCTGGTGCGCCAGTTGCGCCAGGCTCTGCTGATCGGCGATGCTGAAGCTGTTGGTGTGGTAAGCGGTGAAATTCGCCGTCGCCGACAGCGGCGCATAAGGCGGATCGCAATACACCACGGCACCGGCCACGGCCTTCGCCATGGTATCGCGGTAATGCTCGCAGACAAAAGTGGCATTGCGCGATTTTTCGGCAAACCAGTAGAGCTCTTCTTCCGGGAAGTACGGTTTCTTGTACCGGCCAAACGGCACGTTGAACTCGCCGCGCAGGTTATAGCGACACAGGCCGTTATAGCAGTGACGGTTCAGGTACAGGAACAGCAGCGCCCGGCGGTAAGGCTCGGTGCTAGTATTGAACTCTTCTCGCAGCAGGTAAAACTGATCCGAGTTATTGAATTCATCGGCGAAAAGCGTGCGGGCATCGCGCACGAAGTCATCCGTGCGCAGCTTAACGATGTTATACAGGTTGATAAGATCGCTATTGATGTCGGCGAGAATGTAGGCGTCGTAATCCGTATTCAGAAAGACGGATCCCGCACCCACGAAGGGCTCGATTAAGCAGTCTCCCGCCGGCAGATGGCGACGAATCTCATCTACCAGCGGGTATTTTCCACCAGCCCATTTTAAAAAAGCGCGGTTTTTCTTCATGCCGTCAATTAGCTACTTATACAATTCAGAGCGGCGGATTGTACTCTGTTTCAGACAGCACATCAGCGCACAAATTTAAATGATTTATTTTTTAAGATCTTGCTGCACTTGGTGTACAGGTCGGACCCACGGTTTTTTCGCCTGCACATCCGCCGGCAACGAAGCAATGGCGCGCTTCGCTTCCGCAGAAGACGCATAGTTGCCGCTCACCAGCACGTACCACGGTTTGCCGTCACGCTTGGTGGCGTACACCAGGTAGTTCTGCAGCTTCTGCTGTTTGGCGTAGGCGTTCAGCGTGTCGGAACGCGAAGCGCTGCTCAGCTGCAAGGTATAGTGGCTGCCCGGCGCAGACTGCAGTGAACTGCCGCTGCTGGCGACCGCTCCCGCTTTCGCGGTGGAAGACGGCTTGGCCGGCGGCGTATACACCGTGGTCGGTGATTTATGCTGCGTCGCGGTCGGTTTGGTGGCGGCGGTTTTCGCCGGCGTTTTATGCTGTTGCGGTGCGGTGCCCTGCACAGGACGCGTCGCTTCGCGCGCCGCGGCGCCGCTCATCACCGTCGCCGGTGCGGTCGGCAGCGTCGACGCTGCGCCGGTCATGCCTTGAGTCGCGGCATCCACCTGCCCCTGCTGCTGCGACAGCGCATCCGCCATGTTGCCCGGCAAATCGACGCGCTGCTGCGCGCCGCCCTGCTGAGGCTGCGTTTGCGCTTCGGTCGGTGTGCCGGAGATCGGCGGAACGCTGACGTTCTGCGGTTGCTGCGGCTGAGTCGCGCTCACGCCGTTGTTATCGTGGGTATCCGTCGTGCCGCCCGGCACGCCGTTATTGGCGGTGGTCAGCGACGAAGAACCGGACAGGTTGATATCGCGGGCCGCGCCGTTTTGCGCGCCGCTCTCCTGAGCCGCTTCATGTTTGGTTGGCGCCTTCAGGGCGGAACCGATGCCGATAATCAGCAGCAACAGCACCAAAATGCCGATGCCAATCATCAAATGCTGGCGCGAAACGGCGAAGCGCGGCGCGGCGGCCGGCTTGCGCGAACGCGTAGGACGACGATCGCTGCTATCAGGTCTGAGATCGTCTTCCGGTTTAAACTCGTCCATCTGAAACCCTCCAACTAGAGGCAAAAGCCCACCACCGTAGACCTACCGTGGCACGGGCAGATTAACCCGATGATGGCAAAGCGACACCCGTCGTGCTCTGCTCACTGTATTAATATAGATGCAAATGGCGGCTAAGCCACTGTTACTTAGTCCGATTTAATTACACTGCTGCTCAGGCAAGCAGGCGGCGATCGACGCCAGCACCAGCTCATGCCCTACGCCGCCGCGCACTTCCGCCGCACCGATCATGGTCGGCAGCACCAGACGCAGTTCACCCGCCAGCACTTTCTTGTCACGCAACATGTGCGGCAGATAGGATTCCGGCGTCATTTCCTGCGGCCCGCAGACCGGCAAGCCGGCGCGCAGCAGCAGCGCTTTGATACGTTCGATGTCTTCAACAGAGAACTGGCCGAGACGGTGCGCGGTTTCCGCCGCCATCACCATGCCTGCAGCCACCGCTTCACCGTGCAGCCACACGCCGTAGCCCATCTCGGCTTCGATAGCATGACCGTAAGTATGGCCCAGATTCAGCAGGGCGCGCAGACCGCTTTCGCGTTCGTCGGCGGCCACCACCTCGGCCTTCAGTTCGCAGCAGCGGCGGATACAGTAGGCCAACGCCTGCATATCCAACGCCATCAGCGCATCGATGTTATTTTCCAACCAGACGAAGAACTCGCGATCGAGGATGATCCCGTATTTGATGACTTCGGCCAGGCCGGAAGAGAGTTCACGCATCGGCAACGTTTTCAGGCAATCCAGATCAACCACCACCGAAGCGGGTTGATAGAAAGCGCCGATCATGTTTTTGCCGAGCGGGTGGTTGACGGCGGTCTTGCCGCCTACGGAGGAGTCCACCTGCGACAACAGCGTGGTGGGAACCTGAATGAAGCGCACGCCGCGTTGGTAACACGCGGCGGCAAAACCGGTCAGATCGCCGACAACGCCGCCACCGAGGGCGATCAGCGTGGTATCGCGACCGTGCGGTTTTTCGAGCAGCGCCGAAAACACCTGCTCCAACACCGCCAGAGATTTGTACTGCTCACCATCGGGAAGAATCACCTGATCCACCACGACGCCGCTCTGCTCCAGCACCTGCCGGACACGCTCGAGATAGAGCGGCGCCAGGGTCTGGTTGGTGACCAACATCGCTTGCTCACCCGCCTTTAACGGCATAAAAGAAGCCGGATCGTTAAACAATCCGGCGGCAATGGTAATCGGGTAGCTGCGCTCCCCAAGCGTTACAGTAATTCTCTCCATGTCGCGCTCAGTTCTCTGTATGGTGCGGCGGTGGTTGATCCCCGCAACAGCGGGGAACACAAATCAGTTTTTCGCATTGGCCGACGGCGAACGCGAAAATTGGCAATCAGTTGCTTTCCAGCATGTTGATGATCTGGTTAGCAACCACTTTAGCGCTCTGATCGTCGGTGCGGATGGTGACATCGGCAATCTCTTCATACAACGGATTACGTTCTTTCGCCAAGGCTTCCAGCACTTCACGCGGCGGAGAATCAACCTGCAGCAGCGGGCGTTTTTTATCACGCTGAGTGCGAGCCAGCTGCTTCTCGATCGTGGTTTCCAGATAGACCACCACGCCGCGCGCGGACAGACGGTTGCGCGTTTCGCGCGACTTCACCGAACCGCCGCCGGTCGCCAACACAATCCCTTGTTTTTCCGTCAGTTCATTAATGACTTTTTCTTCACGATCGCGGAAACCTTCTTCCCCTTCCACGTCGAATACCCAGCCCACGTCAGCTCCGGTACGTCGCTCAATTTCTTGATCGGAGTCGAAGAACTCCATATTGAGTTGCTGAGCTAACTGACGGCCAATAGTGCTTTTGCCGGCACCCATAGGCCCAACCAGAAAGATATTGCGTTTCTCTGCCATGTTTTTCGGTATTACTAAGACAATTCGTTAATGTTAACCCGCCCCGCCAATCAAATCAGCGGCGGGACCTAAACTGAAACCTCATGAGCGATAGTGCGAGATCAGACGAAAAATTATCTCAACACTCTTGGTAGTTTGGCAACCGAATAAATCGCAATCCACGCCGCGGGAGGGAAACCATATGTTTTTAACGGCGTCTTGACGCTAACAAAAAACCTCGGTGCTCAATTCGGTAACCCTTGTAAGCTAAATCGGCCGCAGCGTCAAACGCAGATCCCCCCAAGGGGATAAAAAAGTGTATCTGCTCATCAACTTTAGGAGATTTGCCGCCCAGCCGACAGGCAGCCGCTTATCCCTTAATCAAGGTCGGCGTAATGAAGATCACCAGCTCGCGTTTTTTCTGTTGTGCGCCACTTTGCCGGAACAAGCCCCCCAGCAGTGGTGCATCTCCCAATCCCGGCACCTTGTCCGCCGTCTTGCCGCTATGCCGTTGAAAAATACCGCCGAGCACCAGGGTTTCACCGCTTTTCACCGTGATCTGCGTCTTAATCTCCTGTTTATCGATGGTCAATGCCTCCCCCGCCCCGCGGCTGATGGCGCGCCCCGGCATATTTTGGCTGATGTGCAACGTCAGCGTGATGCGCCCGTCCGGCAACACTTTCGGCGTCACCTCCATGCCCAGCACCGCCTCTTTGAACTCAATCGCGGTCGCACCGCTGGCGCCGCTCGACACTTCATAAGGGATCTCCGTCCCCTGTTTGATGCTGGCGGTTTGCAGGTGCGCCGTCAGCAAACGCGGGCTGGCGATGATCTCCACCTGATTCTCCTGCTCCAGCGCCGTCAGCTCGAGGCTCAGCAAACGCCCGCTGATGCGCGCCAAATGGAAACCGGCGCTCACCGCGCTGCGCTCCAACGGCAGATTAACGCCGAGATTGCCCGGCCGCAGCGGCCGCGTCGGTTTTTCGTCGGCCGCCAATCCCCAACGCACGCCAAGTTCACGCAGGCTTTCGCTGTTGATGGTCACGATATGCGCCGCCAGCTGCACCTGTGCCAGTGGCGCGTCCATTTCCGTCACCCTTTTTTTCAACTGCGCCAGGATTGGCGCCGTGTCGCGCAGTAACAGCGTATTGGTACGCTTATCCGCCAGCACGCTGCCACGCTCGCTGAGCAAGGCGCCGCGTTGAGCATTGAGGCTTTCGGCAATCTCCGCCGCATCGCCGTTTTGTAAAGTCAGGGTCAGGCTGTGCAAAGGCTGCCGCTGCGCCAGCGCTTCTCGCTGCTGTTTTTTTTCCTGCGCGTCCGGCTCCGGGGCGACCAGCATCACACTCCCCTCCCGCGTCATCGTCAGCTTGCCCATACGCAGGGTCAGCGCCAGCGCCTGAGGCCAGGGCACATTCTCCAGCCGCAACGTCAGGTTGCCGCTTACGCCGGGCGAGACGATCAGGTTCATCTGCCGATAATCCGCCAGCGCCTGCAGGATGACCGTCACTGGCGCATCCTGGAACTCCAGGGAAACCTGCTGTTTATCCTGCGCCTGGACGATGCCGAGCGACAGACACCACAACGCCACGCCCAATCCAGCGAGTCCTTTCATGGTTTGCCATCCTTGTTGTTGTCCATCATGAGCGAGATATCGCCCTGGCTCGCCGGACAATCCGGTTCGGCCGCCAGCGCCGTTAACGTCAGGCTGCGCGCCCGCACCTGCGCCACCTGCCAACGCGCGTCCAGCACCCACTGCTGCGGCCGCAGGCGCAACCACTGCCCTGCCGGTGTCACCACCCAGCCATAGCGCAGCGGCGGTTGCCCGATGACGCCTTTCAGTCGCCAACCCGCTGGCGATGCCTCCTGATGGGCACAAACAGGCAGCGGAGGCGGCGCAAACGGATCGCGCGGTTCTGCACACAAGGCCCACGGCCATAGCAGCCACCACCAACGGCCCGGTCTTTTACTCATCGGCCTGCTCCTCGGCGGCATCCTGCAACACCAACCGCGCCGTCATGCCCTGCGGCGGCGTTTCCACACTCAATTGTTCGAGACGCAAATTGGCGGGCAGCGCCTCCAACAGCGCCAACAAACCGGCATAATCAATGCGCAAACTCAGCGTTTGCCGCAGCGGTTTTTCCTGCCGCTGCCAGCGCAACAAGGCGCCCCCCGCTTGTTGCAGCACGTTCGCCAGATCGCCGGCGGTGGTCGGACCGATCGGCGTTGGCGGCATAGGGGCTTCCGGCGCCTCGTCCAGTTGGTGCTGTACCATGGAAATCTGTTGCAACAGGCGCTGTTGCCGCTCCGCCGCGTTTTCCCGCTGACGCCATTCGTCTTGCAGCAGCCAACCGCCGCCCAACAGCGCCAGCGTGCCGATGCCCAGCCCTTGCGCCACCAGCAATAGCCAGCCCGGCAAGTTCAGCCAAAAGCGCAGCCCGGATGACAAACGGCTATCCATCACGCCCCCACTGCGCCGCCAGATGAAAGGAATACAGACCGTCGTCCCGTTGCGTTACCTCAGCCAAACGCAGCCGTGGCAACGCAGGCATCCCCGCCAGCCGCCGTTCGAACTGCGTGATGGCCGCAGGAGAGCGGCTCAATCCACGCAGCCGCAGACCGTTCGTCGCATCGCTGTCCAGCGCCGTGAGCCACAGCGGTGGAGGAATGCTGAAGGACAATTGCTGAAGCAACTGCAAATAACGCCGGTTATGTTGGCCGTTGCGCGCCTGCCGTTCGGCGCGGGCGCTGTGCAGCGCTCGCTGCGCCCGCTCTTGCTGCTGCTGATGGGCGAGCAACGTCAAGGCCGCCAGCTCTTCACCCAGCATCGTTAGCCGCGCCTGCCGCTGCGCCTGTTGGTGACGCAGTTGGCCGGCAACCAGAAACAGCGCCAGCAGCAGTAGCGTTACCTGCAACAGCAGCGCACCCAGCCAGAAACAGCCGCGCCGCCGATCGCGGCGCTGTCGCCAGGGCAGAAAGTTGACCTGATACATCAGCGATCCTCCTCGCGCAGCGCCAGACCACCGGCCAATGCGAACGCCGCAGGATGCGCAGGCAACGGTGGGCGCAACTGCGTGAAGGCGCTGAGCGGCGACCAGGCAAGGCAACCGGCGGGCAAGGCACCTGCCAGCACGCTGCCGGCATAGACCGGCCGATCGTCGCCCGCCGGCATCTGGGCTTGCAGCGCCCGCAGCGCCTGCGCGTCATCGTCGCCCGGCGCCAGACCAAAGGCGAACGCGCCGTCAGCCGGCGCCACCCACAGCCATTCTCGTTCGAGACGGTGCATCAGCCCCGCAGCGGGCGGTACGCCTGCCGCCGTCGCCATCATCCGCAGCGCACAAGGGGTGATATCGACCGCTTGCGGATGCAGGCCAGCCTGACGCAAACAATGCAGCCACTGCTGCAGCTCCTGCCGCCGCGCGGCGGTCAGCAACAGCGCCGCCTCATCCGCCGGCGCGGTGCGATAGTCGAGCGCCAGCGTCTGGCCATCGAGCGGAAACTGCTTCAAACCGTGGCCACCGATATAGTCGCTGCGTTCCGGCTCGCGCAGCCGCGCGTCCGGCTGCGCCATGCGCTGCTGCAACACGCGCTGCGCCGGCAGAGCAATGCGTAAGGAAATATGTCGCGGCAGTTGAACGCGCCATTGCCGCAGCGCCCGGATCAGGAATTCGGAAGGTTCCAGGCAGCCATCGCGTAAAACCGCCTGCGGCAGCGCCTGCTGCCACCAGTGGCGCAACTGCCAGCCATTGCGGCGGCGTTGGGCCGCCACCGCGCGCACGCAGTCGATTTGTATATCCAGCCCCACCTGCCATGCTTGAGGGAACATGTTTCGCAAGCCTCCATAACATCAGATGATAAAAGAACATATCCATGTCGCAGGCTTGCCTTTATACTACCGCGCGGTTGTTTATAAACTGCCCAAATGACTTAGAAATGGGAAATCTCAGGTGAAGTTCGTAAAGTATTTACTAATCCTTGCAGTATGTTGCATCGTGCTGGGAGCAGCCTCGATTTTCGGCTTGTACAAATATGTCGAGCCGCAGCTGCCCGACGTCGCAACGCTGAAAGACGTACGGCTGCAGATACCGATGCAGGTTTACAGCGCCGATGGCGAACTGATCGCCCAATACGGTGAGAAGCGCCGCATTCCGCTGAAACTGGATCAAATTCCGCCGGTGATGGTGCACGCATTTATCGCCACCGAAGACAGCCGCTTCTATGATCACCATGGCGTCGATCCGGTCGGCATCTTCCGCGCCGCCTCAATCGCGCTGGTCTCCGGCCACGCTTCGCAAGGGGCCAGTACCATTACCCAACAGCTGGCGCGTAACTTCTTCTTAAGCCCGGAACGCACCCTGATGCGTAAAATCAAGGAAGCTTTCCTGGCGGTACGCATCGAGCAGATGCTCACCAAGGATGAAATCCTTGAGCTGTATCTGAACAAGATCTATCTGGGTTACCGCGCCTACGGCGTGGGCGCCGCCGCACAGGTCTATTTCGGCAAAGACGTCAGCCAGCTCACCCTGAGCGAGATGGCGACCATCGCCGGCCTGCCGAAAGCCCCGTCTACCTTCAACCCGCTCTATTCGCACGATCGCGCCGTTGCCCGCCGCAACGTGGTGCTGTCGCGCATGCTGGACGAGCATTACATCACGCAGGCGCAGTACGATCAGGCGCGCGCCGAAGATCTGGTCGCCAACTACCATGCGCCGGAAATCAGCTTCTCCGCGCCGTATCTCTCCGAGATGGTGCGTCAGGAGATGATCAAGCGCTACGGTGAAAACGCCTATACCGACGGTTACAAGGTTTACACCACCGTCACCAAACGGCTGCAGCTGGCGGCGCAGGAGTCGGTACGCAACAACGTGCTGGCCTATGACATGCGCCACGGCTACCGCGGCCCATCCAACGTGTTGTGGAAAGTCGGCGAAGCGGCCTGGGATCGCAAACAGATTGTCGACTCGCTGAAAAACTTGCCGAGCTACGGCCCACTGGCGCCGGCGGTCATCACCGCTGCTAACCCGCAGGAAGCGACGGCGATGCTGGCCGACGGCAGCAGCATTGCCCTGCCGATGGCCACCATGCGCTGGGCGCGGCCGTACCGTTCAGACACTCAGCAAGGCCCAACGCCGAAACGCGTCACTGACGTGGTGCAGACAGGTCAGCAGGTATGGGTGCGTAAAGTGAACGACGCCTGGTGGCTGTCGCAGGTGCCGGACGTCAACTCGGCGCTGGTCTCGATCAACCCGAACGACGGCGCGGTGAAAGCGCTGGTCGGCGGCTTCGACTTCAACCAGAGCAAGTTCAACCGCGTGACGCAGGCCCTGCGTCAGGTGGGGTCAAACATCAAACCGTTCCTGTACACCGCCGCGATGGATAAAGGCCTGACGCTGGCCACCATCCTGAACGATTTGCCGATCACCCGCTGGGATGCCGGCGCCGGCACCGACTGGCGGCCGAAGAACTCACCGCCGACCTACGACGGCCCGATTCGCCTGCGGCAGGGGCTGGGGCAATCGAAGAACGTGGTGATGGTGCGCGCAATGCGTGCGATGGGCGTCGACTACGCGGCGGAATATCTGCAGCGCTTCGGCTTCCCGGCACAGAACATCGTGCATACCGAATCGCTGGCGCTAGGTTCCGCCTCCTTCACCCCGATGCAGCTGGTACGCGGCTACGCGGTGCTGGCGAACGGCGGTTACCTGGTTGACCCGTACTTCATCACCAAGATTGAAGACGACAACGGCAATACGGTGTTCGAAGCTAAACCGAAAGTGGTGTGCAGCAGCTGCAACCTGCCGGTGATCTACGGCGACACCCACCGTTCGGCGGTGCTGTCCGACGACAACATCGAAAACGTCGCCACCTCGCAGGAAGGCAGCAACAGCACGGTGCCGATGCCACAGCTGGAGCAGGTTACCCCGGCTCAGGTGCAGCAGGACGGTGACCAACAGTATGCGCCGCACGTGATCAGCACGCCGCTGGCCTTCCTGATCCACGACGCGCTGAACAGCAACATCTTCGGCGAACCGGGTTGGATGGGCACTGCCTGGCGTGCCGGGCGCGATCTGAAACGTCATGATATCGGCGGCAAAACCGGTACCACCAACAGTTCCAAAGACGCCTGGTTCTCCGGCTATGGCCCGGATACCGTGACGTCGGTGTGGATCGGTTTCGACGATCACCGCCGCGATCTGGGCCGTTCGACGGTATCCGGCGCTATCCCGGATCAGATTTCCGGCGGTGAAGGCGGAGCCAAGAGCGCCCAGCCGGCGTGGGACGACTTCATGAAGACCGCGCTGGAAGGCATTCCTGAGCAGAAAGTCACGCCGCCGCCAGGCATCATCAGCGTCACCATCGACAAAAGCAGCGGCAAGCTCTCCGGCGGTGGCGGCGGCAGCCGTTCCGAGTACTTTATCGAAGGGACGCAGCCGACGGACTACCCATCGCGCGATACCGGCACCACGTTGACCGATCCGGGCGGTGAAAGCCACGAGCTGTTCTGATCGAAAAGGGCCAGAGAAATCTGGCCCTTTTTTTATTCGGCGCGAAGCGTATCAGCGCGACGCGCGCAAAAACGCCTCGGAGAGAAACAGCGCGCTGACGTTGCGCGCCTCACGGAAATCCGGTTCCGCCAGCAACGCCATCATGTTGGCGATCGGCCAGCGCACCTGCGGCAAGGGCTCCGGTTCATCCCCTTCCAGGCTCTGCGGGTAGAGATCGTGGGCCAGCACGATATTCATTTTGCTGGAAAAGTAGGATGGCGCCATCGTCAGCTTACTGAGAAAATCAAAGCGCTTCGCGCCGTATCCCACCTCTTCCATCAGCTCGCGGTTGGCCGCTTCCAGCACGCCCTCTCCGGGATCGATCAACCCTTTCGGGAAACCCAGCTCATAGGATTCAGTGCCCACCGCATATTCGCGGATCAGCAGCAGGTCATCGCCAATCACCGGCACGATCATCACCGCTTCACGATCCGAAGGCCGCATGCGCTCATACACCCGCCGAACCCCGTTGCTGAATTCCAAATCGACCGACTCGACGTTGAACAAACGCGAACGCGCGACCGTTTCCACTTTCAGAATTTTAGGTTTTTGCAGGTGTTTATCCATGATTGCCTCAAAGAGGTTACCCAGGCGTGGACGGGGCAACCGAAATAATGATTGGCGTAACGCACGGCTCGTTGGTGCTCAAATTCTGACCAAACTCAATCCTGATCACATTGTGCGTTAAGGGCAAGCTCCGCCGCAACGAGCATGAACAGTAATTTACTTTCTTTTAACAAGCGTAGCCAGCGGCGGGCGATTTTCCGTACTGATTCAGCAAACAGCACGCATGAAAATAGGATAATGCCGATATCGACGGCAGAGGCCGGTTGCTAGTATCACGCAGGCAAGAATCAGTGATAAAATGGCCTTGCGTCATGAAGGAATGAGATCCAGAGCGAGAATCTGTTTGTTCCCTCATTAGTTCTGGGTGCCTCCTGGCGGTTTACTCCGTATAATATTCAGCTTTTCATCAGGTTGGCGAAATTCACGGGTGTGAGATGGGGATTGCATGAGCACAATAGTGTTGATATTGGCCTTAGTGCTTGTCTGCCTGATTGCCGCCGGCCTGTACCTGTGGTTCAAGACCCGCAACCCGTCGGCGCTGGCGCACGCGTTGCCGTTTATCAAGCCTGCTCACCGCAAGCTGACCGATGAAGAGCGCGCCGCGGTCGAGTTCTACCTCAATCAGCAAAACAAGCTGAGCAACAAACTGTTGCCCGGCGGTGGCGCTACGCTGCCCGCAGCCAAACTGGCGCTCACCCCGCAAAGCGATAACGTTTATCCCGTCACGCACGCCATCACCCGCTACGGTCTGGCCAGCGACGATCCCAATAAATGGCGCTATTACCTCGATGCCGAAGAGGTACATCTGCCGCCGTTTTGGGAACCCTACATCACCGCCGACAACCATGTGGAAGTGATCCGAACCCAGACGCTGCCGCTGGTGATTTCGCTCAACGGGCACTCGCTGAAAGATCATATTCACGACCGGCCGCAGCCGCCGGTGGTGACCGCCGCGCCGACCAAAAACGCTTCCATCCGCAAGGAAGAGAGCGAACATGTCGAGCTGGTGAACATTCGTAAGGAAACGCCGGAAGAGCATGCGCTGAACCGGCCGAACGGCATCCGTGAAGCCGTCATCATCTCCGCCGCGCTGCTGCTGCTGTTCTTCAGCCTGATCAGCCCGGTGCTGGTGATCCCGTGGATGATTTTCGTGGCGGTGCTGATGATCGCCTGGGGATGCTGGAACCTGTTCCGCCGTCCGGCGTCACGCGAGCTGAAAGAGATCCACTGCCTGCGCGGCACGCCGAAGCGCTGGGGCCTGTTCGGCGAATCCGGCCAGGGACAGATCAGCAACATTTCACTCGGCATCATCGATCTTATCTACCCGCCGCACTGGCAGCCGTACCTGACGCAAGACTTGGGCAAGACCACCGATGTGGACGTCTACCTCAATCGGCAGGTGGTGCGCCAGGGCCGTTTCCTCTCGCTGCATGACGAAGTGAAGAATTTTCCGCTGCAGCAGTGGGGCCGCAACGCGGTGCTGGTCGCCAGTTCGGCACTGGTACTGCTGTTGTTGCTGATCTATATCCCGCTCAATCTGCCGCTGACCCTCAGCATGGCCTGGCTGCAAGGCGCGCAAAAAGTGGAAGTGACCAGCGTACAGGCGCTGGAAGCTACGCCGCTGCGCATCGGCGACACCCTGAAGGTGCGCGGCAGCGGCATGTGCTATGTGCCGCCGCCGGCCAACGGTGGCGGCGCCGTCAATTTTGCGCCGTTCGATTGCTCCGGCATTTACTGGAACAACGCCGCCCCACTGCCGCAGCCGGAATCAGAAGTCATAGACAAAGCGACGGCCCTGCTGGCCACGGTCAACAGCCAGCTGCATCCGAGCGGTACCGATCAGAAGATCAACCCGCAGCTGGCCAGCGCCATCGAGAAATCCGGCATGATCCTGTTGGATGACTTTTCTGATATCGTTTTGAAAACACAGGATTTATGCCAGGCAGAAAACGACTGTATGCGGCTGAAAAACGCGCTGGTCAACCTGGGCAACGCCAAAAACTGGAGCGGCCTGGTGAAACGCGCCAGATCAGGCGCGCTGCAAGGCGTCAACGTCCTGCTGCGCCCGGTAAGCGCCGAGTCGCTGGAAAGCCTGACCAAAGTGGCCACGTCGTCGTTCATCTTCAATGAAACGCGTCTGGCCGCCGCGGCGCTCAACAGCCCGCCGCCGGGCGGTTTCCTGATCCGCAGCGATGAAGGTCGACAGTTGGTCAGCCATCCGCAATCCTCAGCGCCGCAGAGCGAATACAACGCTCTTGACCAGTGGAATGAGTTGCAGCGCCTTTCCACTCTGCTGCTGCATACCCCATTCCAGGCGCAGGGGGTGATCACCAGCCTCAGCGTCGATGCCAACGGCACCCGCCACGTGGCGCTGCACAGCGAACCGGACATGATCACCCTGTGGCGCTACCTCGGTACCAGCCTGCTGTTGCTGGCGGTGGTCGTCAGCCTGGGCTATAACGCCTGGCGGCTGGTACAGCGTCGGCGCATCAATCAGCACCGCGTCGCCGATATCCAGCGTTACTACGACAGCTGCTTCAATCCGCAGCTCAATCCGATGTCAATGCGGCCGATGGCCTGAACCTGACGCCGGGGGTCTCCGCCCTGTCATCTGCTTATGCTACGCTAACGCTATTATTCTCATCTGCGGACCGCCCGTCGGTCCGCCCATGGAGTTTTTATGGTTCCCGAGTTTGATTGGCCGCAGATCGATACCGTGCTGCTGGATATGGACGGCACCTTGCTGGATCTGGAGTTCGACAGCCACTTCTGGCTCAGCCTGGTGCCGCAAGCGCTGAGCGAAAGGCGCGCCATTCCGTTCGACGAAGCCCGTCATATCATTGAACGGGAATATCAGGCGGTGCAGCACACCATGAACTGGTATTGCTTCGATTACTGGAGCGAGCGGTTGGATCTGGACATCTACCGCATGACCAGCGAAGTCGGTAGCCGCGCGCGGCTGCGCGAAGACACCGAGCCGTTTTTACGGGCGCTGCGCGACGCCGGTCTGCAAACCATTTTGCTGACCAACGCCCATCCGCACAGCCTGGCGGTGAAAATCGAGCATACCGGCCTCGATCGGCACCTTGATTTATTGTTTTCCACCCACACATTTGGTTATCCGAAAGAAGATCAGCGTCTGTGGCAAGCGGTGCAGCAGCACACCGGATTCAACCCGCAGCGCACGCTGTTCGTCGACGACGGCGAGCCTATCCTCGACGCGGCGCGCACTTTCGGCATTCGTTACTGCCTGGGCGTGCAAAACCCGGACTCCAGCACGGCGGAAAAAAGCTTCCAGCGCCATCCGTCGATGCGCGACTACCGTCTGCTGATACCGGCGCTGGCCAAGGGGGAAGCATGAAGGAAAAAGCGACGCGCGACGACGCGGTCCGGCTGGATAAGTGGCTGTGGGCCGCACGCTTCTATAAGACTCGCGCGCTGGCGCGCGAAATGATCGACGGCGGCAAGGTGCATTACAACGGCCAGCGCGGCAAACCGAGCAAGATTGTCGAACTCAATGCCGAGCTTAAGCTGCGGCAGGGCAACGAAGAGCGTACGGTGATCGTGCTGGCGCTGACCAGCCAACGCCGCGGTGCCAACGAGGCGCAGCAAATGTATCAGGAAACCGAAGCCAGCATCGCCAACCGCGAAAAAATGGCGCTGGCGCGCAAGATGAACGCGTTGACCATGCCGCATCCGGACCGTCGTCCGGACAAAAAGGAGCGGCGCGACCTGATGAAATTTAAATTTGGTGAGCCGGAATAACCCCTCACCGTAATGAGAGAAGATTATGTCCAACCATGACCAATTGCACCGTTACCTGTTTGAAAACTACGCGGTGCGCGGCGAGCTGGTTACCGTCAGCGAAACCTATCAGCAGATCCTGAACAACCACGATTACCCGGCACCGGTGCAAAAACTGCTGGGCGAGCTGCTGGTCGCCACCAGTCTGTTGACCGCAACCCTGAAGTTCGACGGCGACATCACCGTGCAGCTGCAGGGCGACGGCCCGCTGAAGCTGGCCGTGATCAACGGCAACAACCGCCAGGAGATGCGTGGCGTTGCGCGCACCCAGGCGCCTATCGCCGACGACAGCACCCTGCATCAGATGATCGGCAACGGCGTCATGGTCATCACCATTTCCCCGACGGAAGGCGAGCGCTATCAGGGCGTGGTCGGCCTGGAAGGTGAAACCCTGGCAGAATGCCTGGAAGCCTACTTCCGCCAGTCCGAGCAGCTGCCAACCCGCCTGTTCATCCGCACCGGCGAAGTGGAAGGCAATGCCGCAGCAGCCGGTATGCTGCTGCAGGTGCTGCCGGCGCAGGACGGCAACCTCGATGATTTCGATCATCTGGTGCAACTGACCAACACGGTCAAAAGCGAAGAGCTGTTCGGCCTGCCGGCCAACGAAGTGTTGTACCGCCTGTACCATCAGGAAGAGGTCACCTTGTACGAACCGCAGGACGTGCAGTTCCGTTGCACCTGTTCGCGCCAGCGTTGCGCCGACGCGCTGATGACCCTGCCGACCGACGAAGTGGCGGACATGCTGGAGCAGGACGGTAATATCGACATGCACTGCGACTACTGTGGCAGCCACTATGTCTTTGACCCGGTTGATGTTGCCGCTTTGTATGCGGGTAATACCGGCGAAAGCGACCAGTTGCACTAAGTTACACTCCCTCGGCGGGTGCGCCCAGCGCCCGCCAACGCCCGCCGTTTGCACGTTTGCTTTTTTCCGTGTGCTATCTCTCAGATCGTAACGAAATACCGCCTAAAACGTTAAATATTTGATACCCATCGCGGTTACGCACCGTTAGATCCCTACAATTGCCGCCAGAAATTCTGTGACCAAGGAGTAGTAACATGCGCGTTAAAGGTATAACCCCTCAGGATCTGGCCGCTTACGGCATTCACGACGTTAGCGAAATCGTTCACAACCCGAGCTATGAACTGCTGTTTAAGGAAGAAACAGACCCATCTCTGGAAGGTTTTGAGCGTGGGGTAGTCACCAAGCTGGGTGCCGTCTCCGTCGATACCGGCATCTTCACCGGCCGTTCGCCGAAAGACAAATACATCGTCCGCGACGACATTACCCGCGATACCGTGTGGTGGGCCGATCAGGGCAAAGGCAAAAACGACAACAAACCCCTCAGCCCGGAAGTGTGGGCCGATCTGAAACACCTGGTCACCGAGCAGCTTTCCGGCAAACGCCTGTTCGTGGTGGATACCTTCTGCGGCGCCAACGCCGACTCGCGCCTGAAAGTGCGCTTCATCACCGAGGTGGCCTGGCAGGCGCACTTCGTGAAAAACATGTTCATCCGCCCAAGCGACGACGAGCTGGCTGACTTCGAGCCGGACTTCGTGGTGATGAACGGCGCCAAATGCACCAACCCGAACTGGCAGCAGCAAGGCCTGAACTCGGAGAACTTCGTCGCCTTCAACCTGACCGAGCGCATGCAGCTGATCGGCGGCACCTGGTACGGCGGCGAAATGAAGAAAGGCATGTTCTCGATGATGAACTACCTGCTGCCGCTGAAAGGCATCGCCTCGATGCACTGCTCGGCCAACGTGGGCGAGAAAGGCGACGTGGCGGTGTTCTTCGGCCTGTCCGGTACCGGCAAGACCACCCTTTCCACCGATCCTAAGCGTCAGCTGATCGGCGATGACGAGCACGGCTGGGACGACGACGGCGTGTTTAACTTCGAAGGCGGCTGCTACGCCAAGACCATCAAGCTCTCTGAAGAAGCCGAGCCGGACATCTATCACGCCATCAAACGCGACGCGCTGCTGGAAAACGTCACCGTGCTGGCCGACGGCAGCATCGACTTCAACGACGGTTCGAAAACCGAGAACACCCGCGTTTCTTACCCGATCTACCATATCCAAAACATCGTCAAGCCGGTGTCCAAAGCGGGTCACGCCACCAAAGTGATCTTCCTGACCGCCGACGCCTTCGGCGTGTTGCCGCCGGTATCGCGTCTGACCGCCAACCAGACTCAGTATCACTTCCTGTCCGGTTTCACCGCCA
The DNA here is from genome assembly GCF_051803255.1 of Serratia bockelmannii. Taxonomy (NCBI): domain Bacteria; kingdom Pseudomonadati; phylum Pseudomonadota; class Gammaproteobacteria; order Enterobacterales; family Yersiniaceae; genus Serratia; species Serratia bockelmannii. The sequence goes on from NZ_CP196512.1 coordinate 4,886,327, forward strand.
AATTGGCCGGCACCGAACGCGGCGTAACCGAGCCAACGCCAACCTTCTCCGCCTGCTTCGGCGCTGCGTTCCTGTCACTGCACCCGACGCAGTACGCCGAAGTGTTGGTGAAACGCATGCAGGCCGCCGGCGCCCAGGCTTACCTGGTCAACACCGGCTGGAACGGCACCGGCAAACGCATCTCGATCAAAGATACACGCGGCATCATCGACGCCATCCTGAGCGGTGAAATCGACAAGGCGGAAACCGTTACCCTGCCAATCTTCGATCTGGCGATGCCGACCGCGCTGCCGGGCGTGAACCCAGAGATCCTCGATCCGCGCAATACCTACGCCAGCCTCGAGCAGTGGCAGGAAAAAGCGCAGGATCTGGCCGAGCGCTTCATCACCAACTTCGACAAATACACCGATACGCCTGCGGGCGCCGCGCTGGTTAGCGCCGGCCCGAAGCTGTAATTCGGTAGCGTTACCTCTTCAGCTAAGGCGCGGATCCCGCGCCTTTTTTTATTTTCATCGATTGCTTTTTAACCAGCAAGGCGAGAAAATAAGTCAATGCAATCATTGATAGCAAAGGAGGTTTAAATGGCGACTATCACCGTCAGAAATCTGGACGACGAAATCAAAGAGCTGCTGCGTATCTCAGCGGCGAAAAACGGCCATTCTATGGAAGAGGAAGCGCGCATGATCCTGAAACAGGCGCTGGTGAAAAAGCCGCCGCGCTATGGATTGGGTACCTGGATGCATCAGCACTTCGCCGAATTCGGCGGCGTTGAGCTGGAGATCCCACCGCGTGACGCCGTGCCGCCACGCATCGTCACCTTTGATGATGAAGATGACAACGCATGATCATTATCGACACCAACGTCATTTCAGAAACGCTGCGTCCCAGCCCGTACTACAACGTCATTAACTGGTTAAATGAAAAGGACAATGACGAGCTCTATCTCAGCGCCATTGTCCTCGCCGAACTGTTCAGCGGCGTCGCCTGCATGCCTGACGGCAAGCGCCAGCGGGATCTCAAGCTGAAATTGGCGGACGCCATTGAATTGAAGTTCGAGGGGCAGATATTGCCGTTTGATGGGCTGTGCGCGATGCAATACGCGGAATTGACGGCAAGGAATCGGCTGCTGGGTAAAGCGATGAGCGTGCCGGATACCCAAATCGCCGCCACCTGCCTGCATTACGGTGCCGCCCTGGCCACCCGCAATACCAAAGACTTCCTCCACTGCGGTATCGAATTAATCGATCCGTGGCAGGCGCCGACCGGCCGCCGGTTGCATGAGGATGCGGCGGAATACTACGTGATGAGCAGAAAGTCCTGACGGGGCCGCAGCGGCGCGGCCCACATCAGAGGTCAGGCGTTTTCCCTGGCCGTTTGATGACCGTTGGTCGACTCTTTTTTCTCCATCGGCAACGGAATATACGCGCGGATCAACAGCCCGCCGCGCTCGCTGGTGCCGATATCCAGTTCGCCGTCATGCGCGTCGATAATACGCTGCACGATCGCCAGCCCCAGACCGGTGCCGCTGGTGCTGCGCGCGCTGTCACCGCGTACGAACGGCTGCAGCAGGTGCTTCAACTCTTCCGGCTTGATACCCGGGCCGTCATCTTCCACCTGGAACCAGCCGCGCTGCAGCTCGCGGCCGCTGCTGACCTTGATCCAGCCGTTGCCGTAACGCGCCGCGTTCACCACCATGTTCACCGCCGCCCGCTTAATCGACAGTGGGTGCACGTTCATCATCAGTTCGCCCGGTGACAACGCGGTTTCAATCACCCGCTCATAACCGCTCTCCGCCGCAACCACCTCGCCCAAAATGGCGTTCAGGTCGCTGCTTTCGGTCGGCATCTCCTGCCCGGTGCGCAGATAATCGATGAACTGCTCGATGATGGCGTTGCACTCTTCGATGTCTTTATTGATCGACTCGGCCAGATAACCGTCTTCGGCGCTCATCATCTCCGTCGCCAGCCGGATACGCGTCAACGGCGTGCGCAGATCATGGCTGACCCCGGCCATCAGCAAGGTGCGATCGTCCGCCAGCTGCTTGACGCCCGACGCCATCTGATTGAATGCGCGAGTCACCGACCGCACTTCGGAAGCCCCATACTCGCGCAGCGGCGGCGGAATAATCCCTTTGCCCACCTGCAGCGCCGCATGTTCCAGCTCCACCAGCGGGCGGTTTTGAATACGAATAAACAGCCAGGCACCGCCGATCGCGAGCAGCATGATCGCCAGCGTATAACGGAACAGCGGAGAGAAGTCGCCCTGATGGATTTCCGTCAGCGGTACGCGCACCCAGATATCGGGTTGCAGCCAGGTTTTCAGCCACACCACCGGGGAGTTCTTGTTCACCTCCACCCGCACATCGGTCGGCCCGCCGAGCTGCTGCGCCATCTGCTGGCTGAGGAACTGGTAGTGCTGCGCCCAGCGCAGGCCGCTCTCCTCCGCCGCCGAGTTGGTGTAGAGAGAAATGCCCAACTCGCGGTAGATCTCACGACGGAACGCTGGCGGCACTTCCAACAGCGTGCCGTCCTCCAGCTGCAGCCGATCGGTCATCAGCATACGCACTTCGTAAGCCAGTACCTTGTTGAACTGCTGCAGGCTGGGCAGGATGGCGAAGTTCAGCACCACCAGATAGGTCGTCACCAGGCTGACGAACAGCAAAGTGACGATCAACAACAGGGTTCGGGCAAACGAGCTACGCGGTGAAAAGCGCAATCGCCTCATGCCTTGCTGCCGTCCGGGACGAAGACGTAGCCGAGACCCCACACGGTCTGGATATAACGCGGATGCGCCGGATCTTCTTCAACCATGCGGCGCAGACGAGAGATCTGCACGTCGATGGAGCGCTCCATGGCGCTGTATTCGCGGCCACGCGCCAGATTCATCAGCTTATCGCGCGACAGCGGTTCACGCGGGTGGCTGACCAGCGCCTTCAGTACCGCGAATTCGCCGCTGGTCAACGGCATCGGCTCGTCTTCGCGGAACATCTCGCGGGTGCCGAGGTTCAGTTTGAATTTGCCGAAAGCGATCACCGCCTCTTCCTGCGAAGGCGCGCCCGGCAGTTCGTTCGCCTGGCGGCGCAGCACCGCGCGGATACGAGCCAACAGCTCACGCGGGTTGAACGGTTTAGGAATGTAGTCGTCGGCGCCGATTTCCAGCCCCACGATGCGATCGACCTCTTCGCCCTTCGCGGTGACCATAATGATCGGCATCGGGTTGCTCTGGCTACGCAGACGGCGGCAGATGGACAGGCCGTCTTCGCCCGGCAACATCAGATCGAGCACCATCAAATGGAAGGATTCACGGGTCAGCAAGCGATCCATTTGCTCAGCGTTGGCAACGCTGCGAACCTGGAAGCCCTGTTCGGTTAAATAACGTTCTAAAAGCGCGCGCAGGCGCATGTCATCATCGACAACCAGGATCTTATGATTCTCTTGCATGGTATTACTCCCAAAGGCTTTATTGCCTGACTCGAATATTGTTAGAAAACCTTGCCATTTGAGACAGCGTTTAATGGTATGTATTCTAGACGAAATTGTTACAAAGCTTATTCTTTTCCCCATTTATCAACAATTTTCAGTGAATGTCGACGGGGGTTCGTCAAAATTTCGCCCTTTATCGGCGCAATGTGGGGCAGCGGCCCAATTTTGTGCAATTTCGCCACCGGGGAAGCGCCCGGTGGCGTTCAGCTGTCGGGTCAGGAGGTCTGCAGGAAACGTGCCAGCTGCCTACGCAGCTGCCGGTTCTCTTGCTGTAGCGCATCAACCCGATCGAGCAGCGTCAGCGCCATGGCGATCCCCGGCCAGTCCAGATCCAGCTCGGCCCGCAGCCTGCGCGCGCGCTGCAGATGGCTCAGCGCCGGATAATCGAACTCCCAGCGCGGCTGCGCCGGCTCCAACGGCACGATCACGCCCAGGCCGACGATCTCGACCAGCTCATCCTCTGAAATCTCCACTCGCTGACACAGCTCCACCACGGTGAATGTGATCTCTTTCTTCATCATGTGCTTTACTCCCATTCCGCGCGCGGGTTGAACGCCGCCTGTTCAGCCAGCTCTCGCCACAGGGCGCTGGCCTTCTCGTTCGGCTTCGGCGGCATCACCACCTTGAGAATGACATACAGATCGCCGGGCTCTTTCTTGCCCGCCAGCCCTTTGCCTTTGACCCGCAGCCGTTTGCCGCTCTGGCTGCCGGCCGGCACGGTCAGCGCGATTTTGCCGGTCAGCGTCGGCACCTCAATGCTGGCGCCGAGCGCCGCTTCCCACGGAGCGAGCGGCGCCACGATGCTCAGGTTGTGGCCATCTATCTCAAACAGCGGGTGCGGCGCGAGGCGGATGACCAGATACAGATCGCCGTTTTGGCCGCCGCCCACGCCGGCAACGCCCTGCCCCTTGAGGCGAATGCGCTCGCCATCGCCCACGCCGGCCGGGATTTTCACGTTCAACGTTTTGTTGGCTTCGCTCACCTGCCGCCCCAGCTCGTCATACACCGGCAGCGTATAGGAGATCTCGCGGCTTTGGCCATGCAGCGTTTCCTCGAGGAACAGCGGCACCTCCATCTCCAGATCCTGGCCGCGGAAGCCATGCCCGCCGTGCGAGTGCGAAGCGGAGCGGTGCCCGCCCGCCGCACGCCCGCCGAACATGCTCTCGAAGAAGTCGGAGAAGTCTTGCGCGTCGGCGCCGCCGCCGTGCCATGAAGCGCTCTGCTGATAGCCGCCGTGATCGCCGCGCGCCTGGCGGCCAAAGTTCGGATCGTTGCGGTGCAGCCGGATCTGATCGTACTCGGCGCGGCGCTCGTCGTCCTTCAGCACCTCATAGGCTTCGGCCAGCTCCTTGAACTTGCTCTCGGCGTCGTCTTCAGTGCTCACGTCAGGGTGATATTTACGCGCCAGCCGGCGGTAGGCCGTTTTGATGGTTTTCAGATCGGCGTTGGGCTCAACGCCCATCGTGGCGTAGTAATCTTTAAATTCCATGCGGTAATACCTTCAATGTGTTGGGTTGTGCGCCAAAATTCCTTGTCTCTCTCGCCAGATATCCTCCTTTCGTCACATTCCTTTTCCGCTATCGCTAAGCATACTCCCGATTGTTAAAAGCTGCGCAAACTGAATAAAAACCGTGCGACAAGGCGCAGGCCCGCGCGCCATTTCTAAAGCCCCCCGCATTCACGTACACTGTGGCGGTGGCCCCATAAAGATAAATCACGATGAGAACTCAACTGATAACCCGTGAAGGGTATGACAAGCTCAAACAAGAGCTGGATTACCTCTGGCGTGAAGAGCGCCCCGAGGTGACCAAAAAAGTGACCTGGGCCGCCAGCCTGGGCGACAGAAGCGAAAACGCCGACTACCAGTACAACAAGAAGCGGCTGCGCGAAATTGACCGCCGCGTCCGCTATCTGACCAAATGCCTGGAGCAGTTGAAGATCGTCGATTACTCCCCGCAGCAGGAAGGCAAGGTGTTCTTCGGTGCCTGGGTGGAGGTGGAGAATGACGACGGCGAGACCAAACGCTTTCGCATCGTCGGTTACGACGAGATTTTCGGCCGCAAGGATTACATCTCCATCGATGCGCCGATGGCGCGCGCCCTGCTGAAAAAAGAGGTCGGGGACATCGCCACCGTCAATACGCCGCTGGGCGAGGCACAGTGGTACGTAAATGAGATAAACTACCCGAAGTAAGCTTTCAGCTTTTTCCGAACCGCCGCCAACGCCGCCGCCTGAGCTGTTCTCCACGCCGCGGCCGCGCGGCGGCGGCCCGCTCCACTGGCATTTTCCGCGATCAATCCGTATAACTGTCCCCTGTTTATTCACCGTTCTCAATACAGATACCAGACCTATGAATGACCCACTGAGCCGCATTATTGCAACAGAACTGCAGGCCCGGCCGGAGCAAGTCGACTCCGCCATCCGTCTGCTGGATGAAGGTAATACCGTGCCGTTTATTGCACGCTATCGTAAGGAAGTCACCGGGGGCCTGGACGACACCCAACTGCGCCAGCTGGAAACCCGCCTGGGTTATCTGCGTGAACTGGAAGATCGTCGTCAGACCATCCTGAAGTCGATCGATGAACAGGGCAAACTGACCGAACAGCTGGCGGGGGCGATCAACGCCACGCTGAGCAAGACCGAACTCGAAGACCTCTACCTGCCGTACAAACCGAAGCGCCGCACCCGTGGCCAGATCGCCATCGAAGCCGGTCTGGAACCGCTGGCGGACACGCTGTGGCAGGATCCGCAACAGCAGCCGGAACAGCTGGCTGAACGCTACGTCGACGCCGACAAGGGCGTGGCGGACGTGAAAGCCGCCCTCGACGGCGCGCGCTATATCCTGATGGAGCGCTTCGCCGAAGACGCCGCGCTGCTGGCCAAGGTGCGCGACTACCTGTGGAAAAACGCCCATCTGGTGTCCAAAGTGGTCGAGGGCAAGGAAGACGAAGGCGCCAAGTTCCGCGACTACTTCGATCACCACGAACCGATTTCCCAGGTGCCTTCGCACCGCGCGCTGGCGATGTTCCGCGGCCGCAACGAAGGTGTGCTGCAGCTGGCGCTGAACGCCGATCCGCAATTTGAGGAAGCGCCGCGCGAAAGCCAGGCGGAGCTGATCATCATCAATCACCTCAACCTACGTCTGAATAACGCCCCGGCCGATGCCTGGCGCAAGGCGGTGGTCAACTGGACCTGGCGTATCAAAGTGCTGCTGCACCTGGAAACCGAGCTGATGGGCACGGTGCGCGAGCGCGCGGAAGACGAAGCGATCAACGTGTTCGCCCGCAACATGCATGATCTGCTGATGGCCGCGCCGGCCGGCATGCGCGCCACCATGGGCCTCGATCCAGGCCTGCGCACCGGGGTGAAAGTCGCCGTGGTCGACGCGACCGGTAAACTGGTGGCCACCGACACCGTCTATCCGCACACCGGGCAAGCGGCCAAAGCCGCCGCCATCGTCGCGGCGCTGTGCATCAAACACAATGTAGAGCTGGTGGCCATCGGCAACGGCACCGCTTCGCGTGAGACCGAGCGTTTCTATCTCGACCTGCAAAAGCAGTTCAGCGACGTCCGGGCGCAGAAAGTGATCGTCAGCGAAGCGGGCGCATCGGTGTACTCCGCGTCAGAACTGGCGGCGCTGGAATTCCCGGATCTCGACGTGTCGCTGCGCGGCGCGGTATCCATTGCCCGTCGCCTGCAGGATCCGCTGGCGGAGCTGGTGAAGATCGATCCGAAATCCATCGGCGTCGGCCAGTATCAGCACGACGTCAGCCAGAGCCAGTTGGCGAAGAAGCTGGATTCGGTGGTGGAAGACTGCGTGAACGCCGTCGGCGTCGATCTGAACACCGCATCGGTACCATTGCTGACCCGCGTGGCCGGCCTGACACGCATGATGGCGCAGAACATCGTCAACTGGCGCGACGAGAACGGCCGTTTCAGCAACCGTGAACAGCTGCTGAAAGTCAGCCGTCTGGGGCCGAAGGCCTTCGAACAGTGCGCCGGCTTCCTGCGCATCAACCACGGCGACAATCCGCTGGATGCCTCCACCGTTCACCCGGAAGCCTACCCGGTGGTGCAGCGCATCCTGGCCGCCACCGAGCAGGCGCTGCAGGACCTGATGGGCAACGCCTCGGCGGTGCGCAGCCTGAAAGCGGTCGATTTCACCGACGACAAGTTCGGCGTGCCGACGGTCACCGACATCCTGAAAGAGCTGGAGAAGCCGGGCCGCGACCCGCGTCCGGAGTTCAAAACCGCCACCTTTGCCGAAGGCGTGGAAACCCTCAACGATCTGCAGCCGGGGATGATCCTGGAAGGGTCGGTCACTAACGTCACCAACTTCGGCGCCTTCGTGGATATCGGCGTGCATCAGGATGGCCTGGTGCACATCTCCTCGCTGGCGGACAAGTTCGTCGAAGATCCGCACACCGTGGTGAAGGCCGGCGACATCGTCAAAGTGAAGGTGATGGAAGTCGATCTGCAGCGTAAACGCATCGCGCTGAGCATGCGCCTGGATGAGCAACCGGGCGAAGGTTCACCGCGCCGCGGCGGCAACGCGCCGGCACAGGCACGCGACAACGCCAACCGTTCGGCAGGCGGCAACAAGGCCAAACCGCGCAATGCGGCGCCGGCCGGCAACAGCGCCATGGGCGACGCGCTGGCGGCGGCATTCGGCAAGAAACGCTAAGTCAGAGCCAATAGGGCGGAGCCTGCTCCGCCCTTTCTGATGAATAAAACTTGCTGCATTTCTTGACCCGTCTCAATAAACCATCATCTTTTTATTTCCCGTTCCTGCGTGACCACCCTCCCATTATTCAGGCAACAAAAATGCCTTCTGCAGCCATTTATTAACAACTCCGTTAACACGCATTTTTCATCTCGCGAATTGTGAGAGAAACACAAATGGTTACCGCTCGCATTACGGTGGAATAATGTTATCGAATTGCCTTTCAGCGGAAATAAATAAAGGGAAAAAGCCATCGATATTTGCAAACGAGAAAACTCGGCTACAAATACGTAACTGATTTAACTCGCCATTCTCATTTGTTCCCAAGTGCAAGCAGTGATAAAACATCGTTAATCAAGACAACGCCATTAAAAACTGCCGTCACCATAATAATTGGTTACAATACCCTTACTTTTTGTATTGAACGCGATAATGATAATTACTATTATTTGCGCTTACTTTATTGCATGACCTTATGGATGAATACCGCCGACGGCGTGGCATTTTCGCCGGCAACGTCCAATTATCATCAGCCCGATGTTCATCGGCACCCGGAAGGTTAATCACATGCAGCTTCAACCTAAACGCACGTATAAGATTGTCGGCTTTTCCGGTGAAATTGCGCCGGCCTACCGCCAGAAATTGTTATCGCTCGGCATGCTGCCTGGCTCTTCATTCGACGTAGTGCGCGTCGCGCCACTGGGCGATCCGATAGAAATTAAAACTCGCCGCGTCAGCCTGGTGCTGCGCAAGAAGGATCTGGCGCTGCTGCAGCTCGACGGCCAGCCCTGACCTCCGTTTGCCGACGCGCTCTTGCGCCGGCGCTGTTCTCCTTGAAGACGACACGCTGAACTATGAAAAAACTCACCATCGGCTTAATCGGTAACCCGAACTCCGGCAAAACCACGCTGTTCAACCAGCTGACCGGCGCACGCCAACGGGTCGGCAACTGGGCGGGCGTGACGGTCGAACGCAAAGAAGGCCATTTCACCACCCCGCAGTCCGACGTGCGGCTAGTCGATTTGCCCGGCACCTACTCCCTGACCACCATTTCAGAGCAAACGTCGCTCGATGAGCAGATCGCCTGCCATTACATTTTGAGCGGCGACGCCGATCTGCTGATCAACGTGGTCGACGCCTCCAACCTGGAGCGCAACCTCTACCTGACGCTGCAATTGCTGGAGCTGGGCATCCCCTGCATCGTGGCGCTGAACATGCTCGACATCGCCAAAAGCCAGCATATCGATATCGACGTCGCCGCGCTGTCGGCGCGCCTCGGCTGCCCGGTAGTACCGATGATCTCCACCCGCGCCGACGGCATCGGCGTGCTGAAACAGATGATCGACAATCATCGCATCAACGAGCAGCAGGCGCTGGTGAACTACCCGCCGTTGCTGCTGAAAGCGGTCGCCACGCTAAGCGACGCCATGCCGCAAACGCTGCCGGCGGTGCAACGCCGCTGGCTGGCATTGCAGATGCTGGAGGGCGACATCTACAGCCACCGGCTGGCCGGTCCCGCCGTCGCGCTGCTGCCTGCGGCCATTCAGACGTTGCAACAGCAGGAGCAAGAAGACCCGGCGCTGGTGATCGCCGACGCGCGCTACCAGTCTATCGCCACCCTGAGCGACGCGGTCAGCAACTCGCAGCAGGCGATGCCCAACCGCCTGACCGATATGCTGGATAAAGTGATCCTCAACCGCTGGCTGGGCGTGCCGATTTTCCTGTTGGTGATGTACCTGATGTTCCTGCTGGCGATCAATATCGGCGGCGCGCTGCAGCCGATCTTCGATATCGGCTCGGCGGCGATCTTCATTCAGGGCATTCAGTGGCTCGGCTACACCCTGCACTTCCCCGGCTGGCTGACCGTATTCCTGGCGCAGGGCGTCGGCGGCGGCATCAACACCGTGCTGCCGCTGGTGCCACAGATCGGCATGATGTACCTGTTCCTGTCATTCCTGGAAGACTCCGGCTACATGGCGCGCGCGGCGTTCGTGATGGATCGCCTGATGCAGGCGCTCGGGCTGCCGGGCAAATCCTTCGTGCCGCTGATCGTCGGCTTCGGTTGCAACGTGCCGTCCATCATGGGCGCCCGTACGCTGGACGCCCAGCGCGAGCGCCTGATCACCATCATGATGGCGCCGTTCATGTCGTGCGGCGCCCGTCTGGCGATCTTCGCGGTGTTCGCCGCCGCCTTCTTCGGCCAGGACGGTGCTGGGGTGGTGTTCTCGCTATACATGCTCGGCATCGCGGTGGCGATCCTGACCGGCCTGGTACTCAAATATACCCTCATGCGCGGCGAAGCCTCACCGTTCGTCATGGAGCTGCCGGTTTACCACGTGCCGCACCTGAAAAGCCTGCTGCTGCAAACCTGGCAGCGGTTGAAAGGCTTCGTGTTGCGCGCCGGTAAGGTGATCGTGGTAGCCAGCATATTCATCGGCGGCCTGAACAGCTTCTCGTTCAGCGGCAAAACGGTCGACAACATCAACGACTCCGCGCTGGCTTCGGTCTCCAAGGTGCTGACGCCGCTGCTGCAGCCGATGGGCGTCCACAGCGATAACTGGCAGGCCACCGTCGGTCTGGTGACCGGCGCGATGGCGAAAGAAGTGGTGGTCGGCACGCTGAATACGCTGTATACCGCCGAGCACATCAACAAAGAGGCGTTCGACGCCGCCAACTTCAACCTGCTCGATGAGCTGGGCGGTGCGCTGCAGGAAACCTGGGACGGCCTGAAAAATACCTTCAGCCTGAGCGTGCTCTCCAACCCGATCGAAGCCAGCAAGGGCGACGGCGAGATGGGCGTCGGTTCGATGGGCGTGATGAGCAGCAAATTCGGCTCCGGCATTTCCGCCTACAGCTACCTGATCTTCGTGTTGCTGTACGTGCCTTGCGTTTCGGTGATGGGCGCCATCGCACGTGAATCAAGCCGCGGCTGGATGACCTTCTCTATCCTGTGGGGGCTGAACGTGGCCTACTCGCTGGCGACGCTGTTCTATCAGGCGGCGACCTTCAACCAACACCCGCAGTACAGCCTGACGGCGATCCTGGCGGTGGTGCTGGTGAACCTGCTGGTGCTGTTCGGCCTGCGCCGGGCACGCAGCCGCGTCACGGTGCGCCTGGGCAACGCCACGCCGGCGGCCTGTTGCCAGAGCGCCAAAGGGAGCTGTCACTGATGGCCAGGCTGCTGCAGGTGCGCGATGCGCTGGCGCTGCGCGGCAGCGCCCAGGCGCAGCAGCTCAGCCAATCGCTGGCGACGCCGTTGCCGCTGGTGCAGGCGATGCTGGATCGTTTGACGGCAATGGGGAAAGTGGAACGTATCGAACAGGATGGCGGCGCCTGTCTGAGCGGCAGTTGCAAAAGCTGCCCGCAGGGCCAGGGATGCAGCACGGTGTTCTACCGGCTGAAGGCCTGACGATCAGGGGCGCCGCAGCGGCGCCCCTTGCCATTCAAGGCTTATTGCTTGTCTTTGTAAACTTCGGCGATGGCGCTGAATTTACCGTGTTCGCGGCCCGCCAGGATCACGTAGTATTGACCGCCCTTTTCGTCTGCCAGTTTGGACAGCTCTTCCTTGGCATCCATCGGTGACGTGGTTTCCGCCGTCGTGGTGACGGTGCCGATCTTCTCGTATTTACCCGGATTCTTATCCAGATCTTCCTTGGTCAGCAGGGTTGCCGCCATGGAGCCGAAAGACACCGAACCCAGCACTGCCGCTGCAATAATCATCTTCAATGATTTCATGACACTAACCTCTCAATGGATAATTTATCTGTTATGAAAGCCGTCAAGGATCCATGCGTAGTACCGCAGGCTGCCGCGACATCCTCAGGCCTCGTTGCTTTCCCTGACGGGGCCTGTTTCCCAGAGACGAAACGCCAAAATGAAAATCGCCGCACGCGGTCTTTTCATTTTGCAGCCAACGCATTGACTCACTAAGTATTGAACAGCTTTGTCTTTTATCCACCCGGCGGCGTTTTTTTTCGCGCTCTATCGTGCGTTTTCACGCTGCATTCAATGTGCTGCAATAAACGCTTCGATCATCGTCACAAATTCATCGGGATGAGAGATAAATGGCGCATGGGCGGCTTTGGCCACGATCTGCGACGTAGAGTTCGGCCAGTCGGCGTCGAGCAGCTCGGCGACCTTGCGCGGCACCAGCCCGTCCAGATAGCCGTAGATCCGCAGCAGCGGCAGCGTCAACTCCGCCAGCGGTGCACGCAGATCGGCTGTGCGCAAGATCTCCAGCCCACCGTTCAGCACCTCGACGCTCGGCGTCGGTTGGTTGAGCACCACCGCTTTCAGTTGGCGCGCATCCTGACGCGCGCTCTCGGTGCCCAGCGTCTGCAGCGCCAGAAAACGCTCGACGGTGCGCTGGAAATCCAGGCTCAGCTGATGCTGGAAACCGCTCAGCACGTCCGGGCGGATCCCCGGCCACTCATCGCGGGCGGCAAAGCACGGCGAGGAGGCTACGGTGATAAGCCCCTTGACTCGCTCGGGCTGCATCAGCGCCGCCTGGCTGGCCACCAGCCCACCGAGCGACCAGCCAAGCCACCAGGACTGCGGCGGGGCAGCCGCCAGCACGATTTCCGTCATCTGCTCCAGCGACAGGGCGCCGAACCCCTGGCTACGGCCGTACCCCGGCAGATCGACCAGGTGCAGGCGAAAATGCGGCGTCAGTCGCGCCTGAATGCAACTCCACACTTCGGCGTTCAATCCCCAGCCGTGCAGCAGCACAAGATCGCGTTCGCCTTCGCCTATTGTTTGCCAGTACAGCGCTGTCATTGGTTATTGTCCTTTCATACTTATCCGTCACGGAGACGCTATGCTATCAATCCGCAGCCGTTGTTGGCTATGCCGACAACCGTTGAGCCTGATCCGTCATGGCATCTGCAGCTGTTGCCTGCGTCATCTGCCGGCCCACCCGCCGTGTTGCCCGTGCTGCGGATTGCCCGCCGGGAAGACGCGAACGCCCTGCGGCCGCTGCCTGCAACGGCCACCGCCCTGGCAACGGCTGGTGTTCGTCGGCGACTACGTTGCGCCCCTCAGCCAACTGGTAAAAAGGTTCAAGTTCCACCGCGCGCCCGAGCTGGCGCCGACGCTAGCGCGCCTGATGTTGTTGCGGTGGCAGCAGGCGCGCAGAGAGCAGTATCTGAACAGACCCGACCTGATTTTAGCGGTACCCTTGTATGCAACACGCTGCTGGCACCGTGGTTATAACCAGAGCGATCTGTTGGCCCGGCCGCTGGCGCGCTGGCTGGGCTGCACCTATCAGCCCGCCGCCTTGCGCCGGGTGCGCAAAACCGCCCCGCAACAGCGGCTGAGCGCCGGGGTACGCAGGCGCAATCTGCAACGCGCGTTCGTTTGCGTGACATCGGTCGCCGGCCGGCATATCGCCCTGGTGGATGACGTGGTGACCACCGGCAGCACCGTCGCGCAGATAGCGGCGCTGCTGCAGCGGCAAGGCGCCGCCTCGGTGCAGATATGGTGCATTTGCCGCACGTTGTAGTGCCACGGCAATGGGCGTATTATAACCGACTATAGAAGTCAACTATTGAGCTAATGCTATGATCCGTATAACAGATACTGCACAGGAACACTTTGCCAAACTGCTGGCAAATCAAGAAGAAGGCACCCAAATCCGCGTATTCGTGATCAACCCGGGCACGCCGACGGCCGAATGCGGTGTCTCTTATTGCCCGCCGGACGCGGTAGAAGCGACGGATACCGAACTGAAGTTCGACAAACTGTCCGCCTATGTCGATGAGCTGAGCGCGCCGTATCTGGAAGACGCCGAAATCGACTTCGTGACCGACCAACTGGGTTCTCAGCTGACGCTGAAAGCGCCAAACGCCAAAATGCGCAAGGTCGATGACGACGCGCCGCTGATGGAGCGCGTGGAATACGTGCTGCAGTCGCAGATCAACCCACAGCTGGCGGGCCACGGCGGCCGCGTAACGCTGATGGAGATCACCGACGACAACATGGCGATCCTGCAGTTCGGCGGCGGTTGCAACGGTTGTTCGATGGTCGACGTCACGCTGAAAGAAGGCATCGAGAAAGAGCTGCTGCAGAAATTCCCGGAGCTGAAAGGCGTGCGTGACCTGACCGAGCACCAGCGCGGCGAGCACTCCTACTATTGATACCCTTCTTACTTGAAGTTGCAGCGTTGTTGGCCGCATGCGCGCACCCCAGTCACTTACTTAAGTAAGCTCCTGGGGATTTACGCACTTGCCGCCTAGCTGCAACTCCAATTAATTCGGGTATCCGTCATTTGGATGGGACTAAAGTTCTCGTCCTTTGACCTAATACAACGACACCTCATCGTCACCCCACCGACACCTTGCGGCGCCGCTTGTCCAAATCCTTCAGTAAGCGGTTTATGTGCGGGTCGGCAAACATCTCCTCCAGCGTCTGGGTCAGCTTGCGCCGCCAGTTAGGGTACTGATCGCTGGTACCGGGAATATTGACCGGATCGGCCATATCCAGCCAGTCTTCCGGCTGCAGGCCGAGCAAGGCGCTGGCGCTGTCGGCGACATAGCGCTGTAGGCCGCGGTTGAGCAGCGGGCTCATGCCGAGCAGCGCTGCCTTCTTGCCCACCTTCTGCGGCACGCAGCCATAACGATGCAATCCATCCAGCAGCCCCTGCTTGGCGCGTTCCCGATCGGCGAACAGCGCCCGCAGGATCTCCGCGTCCGGGTAAAGACCCAGCCGGTTGCCGAGCGTTAGATCGTCGCTTTGCCAGTAGCCGCGCAGCGTCGGCAGATCATGGGTGGTGATGGTCGCCATCGCCTGCACCGGATAGGCCTGCGGCGCGCGGAAATGGTGTTCACCGTCGCTTTCGAAATAGAGCACTTTGTAGGAATAGACGCCGCTGTCGCGCAGCTTGCCGACGATTTCCACCGGCACCGTGCCGAGATCCTCGCCGATCACCATGCAACGGTGGCGCTGGCTTTCCAGCGCCAACACCGCCAGCAGATCGTCCACCGGGTATTTGACGTAGGCGCCGCGATCGGCGGTTTCGCCATACGGGATCCACCACAGCCGCAGCAGCGCCATGACGTGATCGATGCGCAGCGCGCCGCAGTTGGTCATGTTGGCGCGCAAAAGATCGATAAACGGCTGGTACCCGCGTGCCGCCATCACGTGCGGATCCATCGGCGGCAGGCCCCAGTTTTGCCCCAGAGGCCCCAGAATATCCGGCGGTGCCCCGACCGACGCTTTCAGGCAGTACAGTTCGCGGTCACACCAGGTTTCCGCCCCGCCTTCCGCCACCCCGACCGCCAGATCGCGATACAGGCCAATCGGCATCTGCTGCTGCCGGCTCTGGTCAAAACACTGCGCGAACTGCGTGGCCGCCAGCCACTGCAGCCACAGGTAAAAGCGGACCGCGTCCTGATGTTCGGAGCAGAACAGCCGTACCGCTTCGCTCTGCCCCTGCCGATAGCGCTCTGGCCAGGCCGGCCAGCCCCACTGGTGGGCATCTTTGGCCGCCAGATGGGCATGCAGCGCGTCGAACGCCGCCTGCTGATACAGGCTGTCGCCGCCCTCGCTGACGAACTGTTCGAACGCCTGACGCTGCCCGTCGTTTGGCTTGCGCGCCTGAAACAGCGGAAACGCCAGCTTCAGCGCCGCCAGCTTCAGCTGCATCACGGCGGTGTAATCCACCCACTCCGCGGCGCGCGCCTTGGCCAGCTGCTTCTGCGTCGCCGGCTTCTGCCACCAGCGCTGCGCCGCATCGCTGCGCTGGAAATCCTCCACCGCGTTGACGTCGATATACGCCAGATTCAGCCAGCGGCGCGACGAGGGACTGTAAGGGCTGGCGCTCTCCGGATTAGCCGGATACAGCGCATGGATCGGGTTGAGGCCAACGAAGGCGCCGCCGCGCTCCCCCACCTGCTCCACCATCAGACGCAGATCGCCGAAATCGCCGATGCCCCAGTTGCGATCGGAGCGCAGCGTATACAGCTGAACGCAAGCGCCCCACAGCTTCTTACCGGTCAGCAAGGCGTCCGGCTCGAAGCAGCGTCTCGGCGCGACGATCAGCCGGCATGGCCACTGCTGCTCGCCCTGGCTCAGCGTCAATTGGTGGTAACCCACCGGCAGATCGCCGGGCAGCGTCAGGGTCTTGCGCGCGCCGATGCGCCCCTGCAGGCATTCGCCGTCTTCACGTTGCAGCGCCCACAGGTACTCGCCTTCGCCCGCCGGGGTCAGCGCCAGCGGCGCGCCCTGATAGAACACCTTGACCGCCGGTAACGGCGGCGCCGCTCCTTCCTGCTCGACATCGGTTCGGTTCATGGCCGCCAGCAGCTTGCGCTTGGTCTGCGGTTCAATCGCCTGCCGCTTGCCGTGGGCATTGATGAAATCGGCGGCGATCCCCGCCTGCGCTGCCGCCTGATCGATACGCTTGCGATCCATTCGCTCTCCTTAACGTTTGGCTTGCCAGATACGCTGCTGGTAATCGCGGATCGAGCGATCCGAGCTGAACATGCCGACGCGCGCGGTGTTAAGGATAGTCCGCCGCGTCCATTCGTCCCGATCGCGATACAGCTCGTCGACCCGGCGCTGCGCCTGGCAGTACGAGGCAAAGTCCGCCAGCACCAGGTAGGGATCGCCGCCTTCCAGCAGGCTGTGCAGCATCATGTCGAACGCGTGCTTGTCGCCGTGGCTGAAGGTGCCGCTCGCCAGCTCGTCCAGAATCGCCTTCAGGTGCTTGTCTTTCTTGCGGTAGCTGAGCGGATCGTAACCCTTCGCCACTATCGCCTTCACCTGCTCCACGGTATTGCCGAAGATAAAGATATTGTCTTCGCCCACCTGCTCGGCGATTTCGACGTTGGCGCCGTCCAGCGTGCCGACCGTCAGCGCGCCGTTCAACGCCAGCTTCATGTTGCCGGTGCCGGAGGCCTCTTTGCCGGCGGTGGAGATCTGTTCGGAGATATCCGCCGCCGGGATCATCAGTTCGGCCACCGACACGCGGTAGTCAGGGATGAACGCCACTTTCAGGCGATCTTTCACCAACGGATCGTTATTGATCTTCTCGGCCGCCTGATTGATGGCGTAGATGATGTTCTTCGCCAGGTAGTAGCCCGGCGCCGCCTTGGCGCCGAACAGGAAGACGCGCGGCACGATGTCCAGGTTGGGGTTGTCGCGCAGCTGACGATACAGCGACAGGATGTGCAGCAGGTTCAGGTGCTGGCGTTTGTACTCGTGCAGACGCTTGATCTGCACGTCGAAGATCGCGTCCGGGTCAAGTGTCAGCCCCATTACGCCGTGTACGTAATGGGCCAGCGCCACCTTGTTGTCGCGTTTGATCTGCTGATAACGCTGGCGGAACGCCGCGTCGTCGGCGAATTTTTCCAGCCCGCGCAGCGCGTCGAGATCGCTCGCCCACTCCACCTTCAGCGTCTCGTCGATCAGGCCCGACAGCGCCGGGTTGCACTGTTTCAGCCAGCGGCGCGGCGTGATGCCGTTGGTGACGTTATGGAATTTGTTCGGCCACAGCTGGTGATATTCCGGGAACAGATCTTTCACCACCAGATCCGAATGCAGCTGCGCCACGCCATTGACCGCAAAGCCACTGACCACGCACAGGTTGGCCATGCGCACCTGCTTGTTGTGGTGCACCGCCAGTTTGGCCCACACCGCCTCGTCGCCCGGCCAGTGCTTATCCACCAATTTTTTAAACCTGGCGTTGATCTGTTTGATGATGGAGAAATGGCGCGGCAGCAGGCTGCGCACCAGTTTTTCATCCCAGCACTCCAGCGCTTCCGGCATCAGGGTGTGGTTGGTATAGGCGAAGGTGTTGCTGGTGATCGCCCAGGCCGCCTCCCATTCCAGCTGGTGCTCGTCCAGCAGAATGCGCAGCATTTCCGGAATGGCGATGGTCGGGTGGGTGTCGTTCAGCTGGATCACTTCGTACTTCGGCAGCTCTTCAATCTTGCGGCCGGCCTGATGGTGCTTGCGCAAAATGTCCGCCACCGAGCAGGCGCACTGGAAATACTGCTGCATCAGGCGCAGGCGCTTGCCGGCCTTATGGTTGTCGTTCGGGTAAAGCACCTTGGTCAGCTTGTCGGCTTCTACGCCCTGCTTCTCCGCCTGCAAGAATTTGCCGTCGTTGAAATCGCTCAGGTTGAACGGATGCTGATGGGTCGCCTGCCACAGGCGCAGCGGCTGCGCCACGCCGTTGCGATAGCCCAGCACCGGCAGATCCCAGGCTTCGCCGCGCAGGGTGAAGGCCGGGCGCCACCGTTCGCGGCCGTCGGCCTGCTTTTCCAGCTTGCCGCCGATGCCCACGTCCACCGCCAGCGCGGCGTTGTGGCGGAACCACGGATAGCTCTCGCGTTGCCAGTTATCCGGCGCCTCTTGCTGTTGCCCTTCGCGGAACGACTGGCGGAACAGCCCGTACTGGTAATTCAGCCCATAGCCGGTGGCCGGTTGCTCCACCGTTGCCATCGAGTCGAGGAAACAGGCCGCCAGACGCCCCAGCCCGCCGTTGCCCAGCGCCGGATCGGTTTCCTGCTCCAGCAAATCCGCCAGCTTGACGTTCTGCTCGGCCAGCGCCTGCTCGACGGTGTCGTACCAGCCCAGGTTGATCAGGTTGTTCGCCGTCAGCCGGCCGATCAGAAACTCCATCGAGATGTAGTTCACGTGGCGCAGAGATTTGGCGCTTTTGCGCGGCGCTGGCTGTGCGGCCGGCTGCTCGGCCAGCGCCGCACTGACGGCTTCCCACCATTGATGTTGCGTCATCTGCTGTGCGGAACTGAGGCCGAACCGTTGCCACTGACGGGCGAGCGCCGCCAGAAAAGCATCCTTCTTGAGCGTAGGCTGTGACATAAGGAAAACTCTCTATCCAGTAAGTGGGTCAAATTGCCGCTATCGTGCCGGTGAGAAAGCCTGACGGCATCATCCCGCCTGGGGATTAGCTGGGGAGGAGGATTGGGGCGTAGCTGGAATTGTGATCTCAGGCACTGTTTGACTCCCTTGCAACGATGCAAAAAAGCCCGCCAACTCGTGCGGCGAGCACTGAGAACGTTAACCATGACGTTAGCACAAGTATTCGCGCTGCTGAAGTTTTGTCCATGGCCGGAAATGCGATCCGCGACCGCATCGCCGCGCGCCGGCGCCAAACGTAAAAAAGTGTGATCAATAGCAACTTAACTCCAAGCCGATGCGGAAGCTTGTTGCAATACGTTTAGGGTTGGCAGAAGTTAGGGGGAGCTATTAATTACGAACCATAAAATAATTAGCGCCACTCCAATCCCGGCGGGAACCGCGATTTATACCCTGGAATACTATGCTGATCCCATCAAAACTGAGCCGCCCGGTACGGCTGCAAAATACCGTGATCCGCGATCGCCTGCTGGCCAAACTGGCCAGCGCGGGCAACTATCGCCTGACACTGGTCAATTGCCCGGCGGGATACGGGAAAACCACGCTGATCGCCCAATGGGCGGCCGGCAAGGCCGATCTGGGCTGGTATTCGCTGGATGAGAGCGACAACCAGCCGGAGCGCTTCGCCAGCTACCTGATTGCCGCGCTGCAGCAGGCCAGCGGCGGCCGCTGCGTCAAGAGCGAGGTGCTGAGCCAGAAACACCAGTACGCCAGCCTGTCGGCGTTGTTCGCCCAGCTGTTTATCGAGCTGGCCGACTGGCACCAGCCGCTGTACCTGGTGATCGACGACTACCACCTGATCACCAACGACGCCATCCACGAAGCCATGCGCTTCTTCCTGCGCCATCAGCCGGAAAACCTGACGCTGATCCTGCTCTCACGCACCCTGCCGCCGCTCGGCATCGCCAATTTGCGGGTGCGCGATCAGCTGCTGGAAATGGGCACGCAGCAGCTGGCATTCACCCACCAGGAAGCCAAACAGTTCTTCGACTGCCGCCTGGCGGCGCCGATGGAACAGCAGGACAGCAGCCGCCTGTGCGACGAAGTCGAAGGCTGGGCCACCGCGCTGCAGCTGATCGCGCTGTCGGCCCGCCAGTCCGCCTCGTCGGCTCAGCTGTCGGCCAAGCGCCTGGCGGGGCTGAACGCCAGTCACCTGTCCGACTACCTGGTAGACGAAGTGCTGGACCACGTCGATGCCGATGCGCGCGCTTTCCTTCTGCGCTGTTCGGTGCTGCGTTCGATGAACGATGCGCTGATCGTGCGACTGACCGGCGAAGACAACGGCCAGCAGCGGCTGGAGGAGCTGGAGCGCCAGGGGCTGTTTATCCACCGCATGGACGACACCGGCGAGTGGTTCAACTTCCACCCGCTGTTCGCCTCTTTCCTGCGCCAGCGTTGCCAGTGGGAACTGGCGCTGGAGCTGCCGGGGTTGCACCGCGCCGCCGCCGAGGGCTGGCTGGCGCTGGGGTATCCGGCGGAGGCCATTCACCACGCGTTGGCGGCCAGCGACGTCAGCATGCTGCGCGACATCCTGCTGCAACACGCCTGGTCGCTGTTCCACCACAGCGAACTGGCCTTGCTGGAGGAGTGCCTCAACGCGCTGCCCTATGAGCGCCTGATCCAAAACCCCAAGCTGGCGCTGCTGCAGGCCTGGCTGGCGCAGAGCCAGCACCGCTACAGCGAGGTCAATACCCTGCTGGAGCGTGCCGAGCGCACCATGCGCGAACAGAAAATCGAGATAGACCAAACGCTGCACGCCGAGTTCGACGCCCTGCGCGCCCAAGTGGCGATCAACGCCGGCAAACCGGAAGAAGCCGAGCGGCTGGCGACCGAAGCGTTGAAATTCCTGCCGCTGTCCAGCTACTACAGCCGCATCGTCGCCACCTCGGTGACCGGCGAAGTGCACCACTGCAAGGGCGAGCTGGCGCGCGCGCTGCCGATGATGCAGCAAACCGAACAGATGGCGCGTCGTCATCAGGCCAACCATTACGCGCTCTGGGCGCTGCTGCAGCAGAGCGAAATTCTTATCGCCCAAGGCTACCTGCAGGCCGCTTACGAAACCCAGGATAAGGCCTTCGAACTGATCCGCGAACAGCACCTGGAACAGCTGCCGATGCACGAATTCCTGCTGCGCATTCGCGCGCAGATCCTGTGGTCGTGGTCACGGCTGGACGAAGCGGAAGACGCGGCGCGCGCCGGGCTGAAAATTCTGGCGAACTACCAACCGCAACAGCAGCTGCAGTGCATCGCCATGTTAGCAAAATGCTCGCTGGCGCGCGGCGATCTGGACAACGCCAATACCCATCTGCAGCGGTGCGAAGCCCTGCTGCACGGCGCTCATTATCATCGCGACTGGCTGACCAACACCGACAAATCGCGGGTGATCCACTGGCAGATGACCGGCGACACCGCCGCCGCCGCCCAGTGGCTGCGCCACACCGAAAAACCCGGTATGGCGGACAACCACTTCACGCAGGGCCAATGGCGCAACATCGCGCGGGTGCAAATCCTGCTCGGCCAGTACGAAGAGGCCGGGGTGGTGCTGGATGAACTGAACGAGAACGCCCGCCGCCTGCGGCTGGTGAGCGATCTCAACCGCAACCTGCTGCTCAGCAACCAGCTCTACTGGCTGCAGGAGCGCAAGGGCGAAGCGCAGCAGGCGCTGATCGAAGCACTGTCGCTGGCTAACCGCACCGGCTTTATCAGCCACTTCGTCATCGAAGGCGAAGCGATGGCGCAGCAGCTGCGCCAGCTGATCCAGCTCAACACGCTGCCGGAGCTGGAGCAGCATCGCGCCCAGCGTATCCTGCGCGACATCAACCAGCATCATCGGCACAAATTCGCGCATTTCGACGAGAACTTCGTCGATAAGTTGCTGACCCACCCGCAGGTGCCGGAGCTGATCCGCACCAGCCCGCTCACCCAGCGCGAATGGCAGGTGCTGGGGCTGATCTATTCCGGCTACAGCAACGACCAGATCGCCGGCGAGCTGGACGTGGCGGCCACCACCATCAAGACCCATATCCGCAACCTGTATCAGAAACTGGGCGTGGCCCATCGCCAGGAGGCAGTGCAGCAAGCGCAGCAGCTGTTGAAGATGATGGGGTACGGCGCGTAAAAACCCTGATATCCCTCTGGTCTTAAACGCCGCCGAGTTGGTTACAATAGCGGCGTCCCCCAATAACGAGGCAGTCAGCAGTATGGAACAGTTCGAAGCGATCAACGTTGAGCAGGCGTACACCCGCTGGAAAGAGGGCAGCGCCGCCCTGGTCGACATCCGCGATCCGCAAAGTTTTGAAGCCGGGCATACGCCGGGCGCCTTTCACCTCACCAACGCCACCCTGTCGGCCTTTATGCAGCAAAACGACTTCGAGCGGCCGGTGATGGTGATGTGCTACCACGGCAACAGCAGCCGCAGCGCGGCGCAATACCTGCTGCACCAGGGGTTCGACGCGGTCTACAGCATCGACGGCGGTTTCGAAGCCTGGGCCCGCCAGTACCCGCAAGACGTGGAAACCTCTGCCTGATCCCCGCCGCCCGCTGCGCATCGGCGGGCTTTTCCCTTCGATTTTATGCGCGTTTTCGCGGGTTTTTCGCAGATCCGTTTGCCAGCGCTCAGGATTTCGACGTTATAATCGGCCGTCAGGGTCATCGGCGAGCAAGCCGCGGCCAAAATCATTCACTTACGACGGAAGAGCAATGGTTAGAGTAATCGCCATATCCAACCCGCGCCTGGCGCTGGCCTTTGTCGACTATATGGCGACCCAGGGCATCCGGCTTGAGCTGCGCAACAGCGGCGAGGCGGCGGAAATCTGGCTGGCCGACGACAGCCACCTCGAGCAGGTGCAACACGAGCTGCAGCAGTTTCTGGTCGATCCGCTCAACCGCCGTTATCAGGCCGCCAGTTGGCAGACCGGCCATACCGACGCCGGCCTGCACTATCAGAGCGAATCCTACCTGCACACCCTGCGCAGCAAGGCCGGGCCGCTGACGCTCGGCGTGATGGTACTGTGCATCGCGGTCTACATCCTGATGCAGGTGCTGGGTGACGATACCGTGATGTACTGGCTCTCCTGGCCGCAAGACAGCAGCCAATACACGCAGCTGTGGCGCTGGGTCAGCCATGCGTTCCTGCATTTCTCCCTGCTGCATATCCTGTTTAACCTGATGTGGTGGTGGTATCTCGGCGGCCAGATGGAAAAACGCCTCGGCGCCGGTAAGCTGTTCGTGCTGGCGGTGGTGTCGGCCTTCTTCAGCGGCTGGGCGCAATCGCTGTTCAGCGGCGCGCTGTTCGGCGGGCTGTCGGGCGTGGTCTATGCGCTGATGGGCTATGTGTGGCTGACGGGGGAACGGGCGCCGGAGCGCGGCCTGATGCTGCCACGCGGCCTGATGGTGTTCTCGGTGCTGTGGCTGGTGGCCGGATATTTCGATATTTTAGGAATGTCGATCGCCAACGCGGCACACGTAGCCGGTTTAGTGTTAGGGTTATTGATGGCATTTTGGGATACGCGTCATCGCGCACACAACGAACAATAACAGCCGGGAGCTGTGCCCAGCGGGCATGGCGGGCGTTTTAGGGGATTATCGTGAAGCAAACACAGCGTCATGACGCAATTATCGAGCTGGTGCGCCTGCAGGGTTACGTCAGCACGGAAGAGCTGGTGGAACATTTTGACGTCAGCCCGCAAACGATTCGCCGCGATTTGAATGACCTGGCCGACCAGAACAAGATCCAGCGTCACCACGGCGGCGCGGCGCTGCCTTCCAGCTCGGTCAACGCTGCCTATAACGATCGCAAGGTGATGTGGTCGGAAGAGAAAGCCCGCATCGCGCAGCGCGTCGCCAGCCAGATCCCGGACGGCGCCACGCTGTTCATCGATATCGGCACCACGCCGGAAGCGGTGGCCCATGCGCTGATGAACCACAAGAACCTGCGCGTGGTCACCAACAACCTCAACGTCGCCACCCTGCTGACCGCCAAGGAAGACTTCCGCCTGATCCTGGCCGGCGGCGAAGTGCGCACCCGTGACGGCGGCATCATGGGCGAAGCCACCCTGGACTTCATCTCTCAATTCCGCCTCGATTACGGCATTCTCGGCATCAGCGGCATCGATATGGACGGCTCGCTGCTCGAATTCGACTATCACGAAGTGCGCACCAAACGCGCGATTATCGAAAATTCCCGCTGCGTGATGCTGGTGACCGACCACTCTAAATTCGGCCGCAACGCCATGGTCAACCTGGGCAACATGAACCTGATCGACTACCTGTTTACCGACCAGCTGCCGCCGCCGAGCGTGATGAAAATCATCGAACAGTACGACGTGCAGCTGGAGCTGTGCTGATTCGGCCTTAACCTGCGGGGCGCGCCGCCGCCCCGTTTTCCACCCCCGCCTCCCTTACCGACAGCCGTTTGCGCGCTCGCGCCATATCCACATCATTTATGTGACTATCATCACCAAACTGTTACCTCTATCACGCCTAAATGTTTTTGTTTGGTTAAGTCTTGGCTTGCTTGTTGGTTTTTGATTACAATCATGAGCGAAAACGAACATGAAAGAGCTATTTCGAACATCTGGAGGAAGATGACGTGGAAACCAAAGACTTGATCGTTATCGGTGGCGGCATCAACGGTGCCGGCATCGCGGCGGATGCTGCCGGGCGCGGGCTGTCGGTACTGCTACTGGAAGCGCAAGACTTGGCCTGTGCTACGTCTTCCGCCAGTTCCAAACTGATCCACGGTGGCCTGCGCTACCTGGAACACTACGAATTCCGTCTGGTGAGCGAAGCGCTGGCCGAGCGTGAAGTGCTGCTGAAGCTGGCACCGCACATCGCGTTCCCGATGCGTTTCCGCCTGCCGCACCAGCCGCACCTGCGTCCGGCCTGGATGATCCGTATCGGCCTGTTCCTGTACGATCACTTGGGCAAACGCACCAGCCTGCCGGGCAGCAAGGGGTTGCGCTTTGGACCAGAGTCGGTGCTGAAGCCTGAACTGAAGCGCGGTTTCGAATATTCCGACTGCTGGGTTGACGATGCTCGCCTGGTGGTGCTGAACGCGCAGGAAGTGGAAAAACGCGGCGGCGAAGTGCGCACCCGCACCAAAGTGACCCGCGCATGGCGTGAAAACGGCCTGTGGATGGTGGAAGCGGTCGATATCGACAGCGGCAAAACCTTCACCTGGCGCGCCAAAGGCCTGGTGAACGCCACCGGCCCGTGGGTGAAAAACTTCTTCGACGACGGCCTGAAGCTGAAATCACCTTACGGCATCCGTCTGATCAAAGGCAGCCACATCGTGGTGCCGCGCGTGCACGATCAGCCGCAGTCTTACATTCTGCAGAACGAAGACCACCGCATCGTGTTCGTGATCCCGTGGAATGACGAGTTCTCCATCATCGGCACCACCGACGTGGAGTACAAAGGCGATCCGAAGGACGTGAAGATCGACGAGAACGAAATCGCTTATCTGCTGAAAGTGTACAACGATCACTTCAAGAAGCAGCTGGGCCGCGACGACATCGTCTGGACTTACTCCGGCGTGCGTCCGCTGTGCGACGACGAGTCCGATTCACCGCAGGCGATCACCCGCGATTACACGCTGGACGTGCACGATGAGCAGGGCAAAGCGCCGCTGCTGTCGGTCTTCGGCGGCAAGCTGACCACCTACCGCAAGCTGGCCGAGCATGCGATGGAAAAACTGGCCCACTACTACCCAGGCTGCGGCCCGGCGTGGACCAAAAACGCCACGCTGCCGGGCGGTGACATCGACGGCGACCGCGACGGCTACGCGGCCAAACTGCGCCGTGCGCACGGCTGGTTGCCGGAAGCCCTGGCGCGCCGCTATGCCCGCACCTACGGCAGCCAGAGCGAGCTGATCCTGGCCGGCGCCAACGGCCTCGCCGATCTGGGCGAAGATTTCGGCCACGGTCTGTATGAAGCCGAGCTGCGCTACCTGACCGAGAAAGAGTGGGTCGTAGAACTGGCCGACGCCATCTGGCGCCGTACCAAGCTGGGTATGTGGCTGGACGAAGCGCAGCAGGCGCGAGTGAAAGCCTGGCTGGCAGAACACGCGAAAACGAAAGCGCTGTCTCTGGCTTCCTGAGCCGCAGCGTAACGAAAAAACGAAAAAGGGCCGGTTATCCGGCCCTTTGCTTTTTTCCTGCCCCGCTTTACAGCTTCACCGGCTGAATGTGCCAGATTTCGTCCGCGTATTCCTGAATGGTGCGATCGGAGGAGAAGTAGCCCATGTTGGCGATGTTCAGCACCGCGCGCCGCGTCCATTCGTCCTGATTGAGATAGACCTCGTCCACCTTGTCCTGCGTGTCCACATAGCTGCGGTAATCCGCCAACAGCTGATAGTGGTCGCCGAGGTTGACCAGCGAGTCGAACAGATTGCCATAGCGTTTCGGCTCTTCCGGGCTGAACACGCCGGTAGCGATCTGCGTCAGCGCCTGATGCAGCTCCGGGTCTTGCTCATAGTACTGGCGCGGGTTGTAACCGTTGCGGCGCAGCTCCTCGACCTGCTCGGCGGTATTGCCGAAGATAAAGATGTTCTCCTCCCCCACGTGCTCGCGCATCTCGACGTTGGCGCCGTCCAGCGTGCCGATGGTCAGCGCGCCGTTCAGCGCGAACTTCATATTGCTGGTACCTGAGGCCTCGGTGCCCGCCAGCGAGATCTGTTCGGACAGATCCGCCGCCGGGATAATGATCTGCGCCAGGCTGACGCCGTAGTTCGGAATGAACACCACCTTCAGTTGGGTATGCACGCGCGGATCGTTGTTGATCACTTTGGCCACGTCGTTGATCAAGCGGATGATCTGCTTGGCGGCATAGTAGGCCGAGGCCGCCTTGCCGGCGAAGATCACCACCCGCGGCACGCGCTCGATCTCCGGATCGTCCAGCAAACGGTTATACAGCGTGATGACGTGCAGCACGTTGAGCAGCTGCCGTTTGTACTCGTGGATGCGCTTGATCTGCACGTCGAACAACGCATCCGGGTTAACCACCACGTTGAGCGTTTTGGCGATATACAGCGCCAGCCGCTCCTTGTTCTGCCGCTTGGCGCGCTGTACCGCCTGCAGGAAGCTCGGGTAGTCGATATTGGCCTGGATCTCGCTCAGCTGGCTGAGATCGGTGCGCCAGGTTTGGCCGATGCAGTCGTCCAGCACCGCCGCCAGCGGCGGGTTGGCCAGCGCCAGCCAACGACGCGGCGTTACCCCGTTGGTTTTGTTGCAGAAACGAGTCGGGAACAGCCGGGCGAAGTCGGCGAACAACGACTGCACCATCAGTTCGGAATGCAGAGCGGAAACGCCGTTGACCTTGTGGCTGGCCACCACCGCCAGCCACGCCATGCGCACCCGGCGGCCGTTGGTTTCGTCGATGATCGAGACCCGCGCCAGCAGATCGTTGTCGCCCGGCGCCACTTCCTGCACCATCTTGAGGAAGTGATCGTTGATTTCGAAAATCAGCTGCAGGTGGCGCGGCAAGATGCGGCCTATCATGTCCAGCGGCCAGGTTTCCAGCGCCTCGCTCATCAGCGTGTGGTTGGTGTAAGAGAACACCTGCTCCACCACTTCCCAGGCGTCGAGCCACTTGAATTTGTGCTCGTCGATCAGCCGGTGCATCAGCTCGGGAATCGACAATACCGGGTGAGTGTCGTTGAGGTGAATGGCGATTTTGTCCGCCAGGTTGTCGAAGGTTTTGTGCATCAGCCAATGGCGATTGAGGATATCCTGCACCGTGGCCGACACCAGGAAATACTCCTGCCGCAGCCGCAGTTCGCGCCCGGAGGAGGTCGAATCGTCCGGATACAGCACGCGCGACACGTTCTCCGAATGGTTTTTATCTTCCACCGCCGCGAAGTAATCGCCCTGGTTGAACTTGCCGAGGTTGATCTCGTTACTGGCCTGCGCGCCCCATAACCGCAGCGTGTTGGTGGCGTCAGTGTCAAAACCGGGGATCACCTGATCGTAGGCGATGGCCACGACCTCTTCGGTCTCCAGCCAACGCGCCTTGGCGCCCTCCTGCTGCACGCGGCCGCCGAAGCGCACCTTGTAGCGAGTGTTATGGCGCGGAAACTCCCACGGATTGCCGTACTCCAGCCAGTAGTCCGGCGATTCCATCTGTTGGCCGTTGACGATGTTCTGCTTGAACATGCCGTATTCATAGCGAATGCCGTAGCCGCGCCCCGGCAGCGCCAGCGTGGCCAGCGAGTCGAGGAAGCAGGCCGCCAGCCGGCCCAGACCGCCGTTACCGAGCCCGGGGTCGTTCTCTTCCTCCAGCAGCTCCGCCAGGTTCAGCCCCATCTCATTCAGCGCATTGTCGATATCCTGATAGATGCCCATCGACAGCAGCGCGTTAGACAGGGTGCGGCCGATCAGGAACTCCATCGACAGGTAATACACCTGCCGCACGTCTTGAGACAGCTGGGCGCGGTTGGAACGCAGCCAGCGCTCCACCATGCGATCGCGCACCGCGAACAGTACGGCGTTCAGCCAATCGTGCCGGTTGGCGATAGCCGGATCCTTGCCGACGATAAACATCAGCTTATAGGCGATGGAGTGTTTCAGCGCTTCCACACTGACCGTAGGTGAGGTGTAACTAAACGGTGAAGTCATGGCTTTTTAATCCCTTGTAGGGAGCCCCGCCATTCGCCGCGGAATAGCGGGCTCCGCTGAACATGGACGCGGTACACCGCGCCCCGACAATCTACCCTTACGGCTGCCCGCCGTGCGTCAACCCGAGACGCGAAACGCGGGCTACAAGCGTTGATAAAGCGATAAATACTCTTTCGCCGCCACCGGCCAGCCGAAGTCCACACTCATGGCGTGGCGCTGAACGTGGCGCCAGTGTTTCGGCCGGCTCCACAGCACCATGGCGCGGCGGATGGCGTTGCCCAGCGCGACGGCGTCGCAATCGTCGAACACGAAGCCGCTGGCGGTGCCGTCGGCCAGGTTCTCCAGCGCGCAGTCCACCACCGTGTCCGCCAGCCCGCCGGTGCGACGCACCAGCGGCAGCGTGCCGTACTTCAGACCGTAGAGCTGCGTCAGGCCGCAGGGCTCGAAGCGGCTCGGCACCAGAATGACGTCGGCGCCGCCGATGATGCGGTGGGAGAAGGATTCGTGATAACCGATCTGCACGCCGACCTGCTCAGGGTAGTCGGCGGCGGCGGCCAGAAACGCCTGCTGCAGCACCGCGTCGCCGGCGCCCAGCAGCGCCAACTGCCCGCCCTGCGCCAGCAATTCGGGCAACGCCTGCAGCACCAGATCGAGGCCTTTCTGGTTGGTCAATCGGCTCACCACCGCGAACACCGGCAGCGATTCGTCCACCTTCAGCCCCATGGCCTTTTGCAGATGCAGCTTGTTTTTGACCTTGCTTTTCAGATCGTCGGCGTCATAGCGGGCGCTCAGCCGCGGGTCGTGGGCCGGATCCCAAATCTTGTCGTCCACGCCGTTGAGGATGCCGCTCAGCCTGCCCTGCCGCTGCCGCTCCTGCAGCAGCCCCTCCATGCCGTAGCCGAACTCCGGCCGGGTGATCTCGCGCGCATAGGTCGGGCTGACGGCGGTCACGTGGTCGGCATAAAACAACCCGGCCTTGAGGAACGACATCTGGCCGTAGAACTCCAGGCCATAGACGTTGTAAAACGACGCCGGCAGCCACAGCTCGGTCACGTGATGGGCGGAGAACAGCCCCTGGTAGGCCAGGTTGTGCACCGTGAACACCGAACGCGCCGGGTGGCCGTTGGCGGCCAGATAGGCGCAGCTGAGACCGGCGTGCCAGTCGTGGGCGTGCACCAGCTGCGGGCGCCAGTAGCGATCCAGCCCCTTGGCCAGCTCGCAGGCCATCCAGCCCAGCAGCGCAAAGCGCCGGTGGTTGTCGGGGTAGGCGTACATGGACTGATCGTGGTACGGGCTGCCCGGCCGGTCATACAGCCAGGGCGCATCGATCAGGTAAATGCCCACGCCATGATAGGTGCCGTAACGCAGGCCCACCCGGCCGGCGAACGAATCGATTTCCGCCACCAGCACGGTGTCCGGAATGCCGTTGCGTACGTCAGGGAAAGCGGGCAATAGCACCCGAACATCGGCGCCTTCGGCGATTTGCGCCGCCGGCAGTGCGCCAACCACGTCTGCGAGTCCGCCCGTTTTCAGCAGGGGGAACATTTCAGAACATACGTGTAAGACCTGCATTATCACTCCTGAAAGTCGGCCGAAGGCCTCTGGATAAGAAATAAAGCAGGCTTGCCGCTGTTATGTGTGCCGCGTTGCGCAAGCCATCGAACCGTTCATCGGGCGGCAGGCTATCGTTCTGCCGCCCACGTTAACTCACAATTTTGACAACATTTCGCGCGTCACCAGCACGATGCCGCCTTCCGAGCGATAAAAACGCTTGCTGTCCTCATCGGCGTTTTCCCCGATCACCATGCCCTCCGGAATGTGGCAGGCGCGGTCGATGATGCAGCGCCGCAGGCGGCAGGAACGGCCGACGTTCACGTCCGGCAACAATACGGTAGAGTCGATGGTGCAAAACGAGTTCACTCGCACGCGCGGGAACAGCACCGAATGCACCACCACCGACCCGGACACGATGCAACCGCCGGACACCAGCGAATTCATGGTCATGCCATGGCTACCGGAGCGATCCTGCACAAACTTGGCCGGCGGCAGCGGTTCCATGTGGGTGCGGATCGGCCAGGCGCGGTCGTACATGTCCAGCTCCGGCGTCACCGACGCCAGATCGAGATTGGCGCGCCAGTAGGCGTCCAGCGTGCCCACGTCGCGCCAGTACGGCGGCAAGTCGGGGTTGGACGTCACGCAGGATAAGGTAAACGGATGTGCCCACGCCGCCTGCTGCGCGGTGATTTTCGGGATCAGATCCTTGCCGAAGTCGTGGCTGGAGCCGGGGGTCGACATATCCTCCTCCAATAGCTGGAACAGGTAGGCGGCATTAAAAATATAGATGCCCATGCTGGCCAGCGACATATCCGGGTTGCCCGGCATCGCCGGCGGATCGGTGGGTTTTTCCAGAAACTCGATGATGCGATCGCTTTCATCCACCTTCATCACGCCGAATTCACCGGCCTCGCTGCGCGGCACCGGCAGGCAAGCCACAGTGCACTGAGCGCCCTTCTCGACGTGGTCGATCAGCATGCGCGAATAATCCATCTTGTAGATGTGATCGCCCGCCAGGATCACCACGTATTCGGCCTCGTAGCGGCGGATGATATCCAGGTTCTGGTACACCGCGTCGGCGGTGCCCTTGTACCAATGCTCGGTGCTGAGGCGCTGCTGGGCCGGCAGCAGATCGACGAACTCATTCATCTCCTCGTTGAGGAACGACCAGCCGCGCTGAATGTGCTGCACCAGCGTGTGCGACTGGTATTGGGTGATCACGCCGATGCGGCGGATGCCGGAGTTCAGGCAGTTCGACAAGGCGAAGTCGATGATGCGGAATTTGCCGCCAAAGTGGACGGCGGGCTTGGCGCGGGTGGAGGTCAAATCTTTCAGACGTGAACCGCGGCCGCCGGCCAGGATCAGCGCTACGGATTTAATCGGCAACTGGCGCGCCAACATCAGGGGGTCTTTATTTTCAAACCTAACCATAGCGGACTCCTTTTATTATTTCCGTACCAGTACGCAAAGCGAGCGCGCGGCCTGGTGCCAGGCGGGCAATACCGCCCGTGAGTCTTCCTGAGTGAACGGGGCGACAACCTGCCAATCGCCTTCCGGCAACCTCATCTCCGTCGTTTGCGGCGTGGCGTTGATCAGCAGCAGCCAGCGCTGCGACAGCAGGATCTGCATGAGCGGCTCGCCCTGCTCCCACTGCTGCGCGTCGAGCGCCTGCCCTTGCGCGTTCAGCCACTGCACGCTGCCGTCATCCTGCTGCCACCAGCGGTCCTGCTGCAGCGCGGGGATCTGGCGGCGCAGCGCGATCAGCGCCGCGACGTAATCGGTTAGCGCATCGTCCGCCGTGGCCCAATCGAGCCAGGTGGTGGCGTTGTCCTGACAATAGGCATTGTTGTTCCCCTGCTGGCTGTGTCCCTGTTCATCGCCGGCCAGCAGCATCGGCGTTCCCTGGGACAGCAACAGCGTACCGAGCATCGCCCGCTGGCTGGCCCTGCGGCGTTGCACAATGGCGTCGTCGGCCACCAGGCCTTCGACGCCGTGGTTGTTGCTGAAATTGCGATCGCTGCCGTCGCGGTTGCCCTCGCCGTTGGGCTGATTGTGTTTCTCATTGAAGCTGACCACGTCTTGCAGGGTAAAACCATCATGGGCGGTCAGCATATTGACGGTGGCGTAAGGCGCTCGCCCGCGCTGGTTATACAGATCGCTGGAAGCGGCAAAACGCCGGGCGAACTGGCCGAGCGACACGCCGCTCTGCAGCCAGAAACGGCGCATGTCATCGCGGTAATGGTCGTTCCATTCGGCGAAGCGGCCGGGAAACGCCCCCACCTGATAGCCACCGGGGCCAACGTCCCAGGGTTCAGCGATGAGCTTGCAGCGCGACAGCACATCGTCCGCCAGCATCGCCTGGAACAGCGGGGCATCGCGATCGAACTCCGGCGTGCGGCCGAGCACGCTGCCCAGATCGAAACGGAAGCCGTCGACGTGGCACTCCCGTACCCAAAAACGCAGGCAATCCATCACCCAGGCCACGCCTTGCGGCTGATCCAACCGCAGCGTGTTGCCGCAGCCGGTGTCGTTGACATAGTCCCCTTCGGGCGTCAGCCAGTAGTAGCTCAGGTTATCGATGCCGCTCAGCGACAGCATCGGCCCGTCCCTGTCCAGCTCGGCGCTGTGGTTAAACACCACGTCGAGGATCACCTCGATGCCGGCTTGGTGCAGCGCCTTGACCGCATCGCGGAATTCGTTCAGCGGCGTGCCCTCGGTGCTCAGGCTGGCGTAGCGGTTGTCCGGCGCATAGGGCGCCAGCACGTTATAGCCCCAATAGTTGATCAGCCCCAACCGCTGCAGGCGCGGTTCGGAGGTATGTTGCTGCACCGGCAGCAGTTCCAGCGCGGTGATGCCGAGGCGTTTGAAGTGGGCGATCATCGCCGGGTGCCCCAATGCGGCGAAGCTGCCGCGCAGCGCCGGCGGGATCTTCGGGTGCAGCAGCGTCAGGCCGCGCACGTGCGCTTCATAAATCACCGTCTGGCCCCAGGGCGTGGCAGGCGGGCGATCGTCCTGCCAGTCATACCGTTCGTCCACCACCACACATTTCGGCATTAGCTCTGCGCTGTCGTGCGGGTCCGGCTGCTCGTAACCGCCGTGCAGGTGCGGGTGGTCCCCCACCGGCCCTTCCACCGCGCGCGCGGCTGGATCGAGCGCCAGTTTGTTGGGGTTGAAACGCTGTCCGTTCGCCGGGTCAAACGGGCCGTAGACCCGGTAACCGTAACGTTGCCCCGGCCTGCCGCCCGGCAAATAGCCATGCCAGATATCGCCGCTGCGCGCCGGCAGCGGCAGGCGTACTTCGCGCTGCTGGCCGTCGAACAGGCACAGCTCCACCCGCTCGGCGTGCGCCGAGTACAGGGTAAAGTTGATGCCTTCGCCGTCGTAATGCGCGCCCAGCGGCGCGGCGAGGCCGGCCGTCAGCTCCGTCATGGCGCCTCCCGCAGCAGATAAATGGTCGCCAGCGGCGGCAGCGTTACGCAGATGGAGAAGTCGCGGCCGTGGCTGCCGACCGCTTCGGAAGAGACCCGCCCCTGATTGCCAGCGTTGCTGCCGTGATAGTGGTGCGAATCGGTATTGAGGATCTCGCGGTAGTCACCGGCGCGCGAGAGGCCGATGCGGTAGCGGTAGCGCGGCACCGGGGTAAAGTTGCTGATGGCGATCAGCTCATTGCCCTGCGAATCGTAGCGCGCGAAGGCGAACACCGAGTTATCGTGATCGTCGACCACCAGCCACTCGAAGCCGTCCGGCCGGTAGTCGCGCTCGTACAGCGGCGCCTGCTGCCGGTAGCAGTGGTTCAGATCGCGCACCAGCCGCTGCACGCCGTTATGCCAGTTATCCAACCCTTCCAATAAATGCCAGTCGAGGCTGGTATCGAAATTCCACTCGCGCCCCTGCGCGAATTCGCAGCCCATAAACAGCAGCTTTTTGCCCGGATGCGCCCACATAAACCCGTAATAGGCGCGCAGGTTGGCGAACTTTTGCCAGGCGTCGCCCGGCATGCGGTCGAGGACCGATTTTTTGCCGTGCACCACTTCATCGTGCGAGATAGGTAACACGAAGTTCTCGGTATAGGCATACAGCATGCCGAAGGTCATCTGGTTGTGGTGATATTTGCGGTGCACCGGATCGCACTTCATATAATTGAGCGTGTCGTGCATCCAGCCGAGGTTCCATTTGTAGTGGAACCCCAGGCCGTTGGCGTCCGGCGGCAGAGTGACGCCGGGATAGTCGGTGGACTCCTCCGCCAGCGTCACCGCGCCCGGCTGCGCCTGGCCAATGGTTTGGTTGGTATAACGCAGGAAGGCGATGGCCTCCAGGTTCTCGTTGCCACCGTAGTAATTCGGTACCCACTCGCCGTCGGCGCGGCTGTAGTCGCGATAAATCATCGACGCCACCGCATCGACCCGCAGCGCATCGATACCGAAACGCTCCAGCCAATACAGCGCGTTGCCCGCCAGGTAGTTGCGCACCTCGTGACGGCCGTAGTTGTAGATCAGCGTATTCCAGTCCTGGTGGTAGCCCTCACGCGGATCGGCGTATTCGTACAGCGCGGTGCCGTCGAAATTCGCCAGGCCGTAGGCGTCGCTCGGGAAGTGCCCCGGCACCCAGTCAAGGATCACGTTGATGCCCGCCTCATGCGCCGCCGCCACGAACGCCCTGAAATCGGCCGGCGTGCCGAAGCGACGGGTCGGCGCATACAGCCCCAGCGGCTGATAGCCCCAGCTGCCGTCGAACGGGTGCTCGTTGATCGGCAACAGCTCGATATGGGTGAATCCCATGTCCTTCACATAGTCGATAAGCTGCACCGCCAGCTCGCCATAGCTAAGCCAGAAGTGATTATCGGTGTGGCGGCGCCATGAGCCGAGATGCACCTCGTAGATGGCGATCGGCTGGTCAAAATCGTTGGCGCGGCGACGCGCCGGCGTCGACGGCACCCCCTCCGGCAGCGGCGCCACCAGCGAGGCGGTATCCGGGCGCATCTGCGCCTCAAAGGCGTAAGGATCGGCTTTCAGCTGGGTATTGCCGTAGCAATCGACGATTTCATATTTGTACAGCTGGCCGGCCCGCACGCCGGGCAGGAACAGCTCCCAAATGCCGTTCTCACGCCGCAGACGCATCGGATGGCGGCGGCCGTCCCAGAAGTTGAACTCCCCCACCACCGAGACGCGCTGGGCGTTGGGCGCCCAGACCGCAAAACTGACGCCGTCGATGCCATCCAGCGTAACGAGGTGGGCGCCCAGCCGTTCATAGGGACGCAAATGCGTGCCCTCGGCCAATAGCCAACTGTCGATATCCTGCAGCAGCGGGCCAAACCGGTAGGGATCGTCGACAGTCTGTTGGTGATCGCGCCAGCTGACCTGCAGCTGATAGCGGAAAGGATTTTTTCGCCGCGGCACCACGGCGCTGAAGAAACCGCGCGGATCGTCGCAGTTCAGCTGCACCAGCCGCCGGCCGGTTTGCTGTTCTACCAGCCAGACTGCGCCGGCGTCCGGCAGCAGCGCGCGCACCTGCAGACCGTTATCGGTCGCATGCATGCCAAGCAGAGCAAAAGGGTCGGCGTAATGGCCGGAGATGATCTGATCAATCACGTCACGATCGGGAAGTACAGGCATAGTCTTCTTCCTTAGATTAACAGCATGATCTAAGCACGGCTTGTTGGTTATTCCTTGGCCGTTTTGGTCATCATGCAATGCATTCGGACTCTAAAGCGTGATTGCGGTCGGTTATTGACCAATCTTTACTCTGCCGACCTGAATTTCGCTCTTTATGCTTATTTTTTGAAATATTTCAGTCATGGTGAAAAAGTGTTCACCCATGCGTTAAGCATAGCCAATGTCTGTTAAAAACTGCTCAGCATTGCTCAGGAAAATTCTTCATTAAGAAAACTGCCAGCCCGGCGGCGTCTGAATGCGGCGGCCGACGAGGCGATATGCGGGGTGGAGCCCAGTGAAACGAGGCTTGCGGTGACGTTGTCCGACGCGGTGCGCGGCGAACAAAAAGGCGGAAAATAAGGCTTTAGGGGGCTGAAATCAGCCAGCCCCCAGGAAGTGCGGGTTTACAACAGGATGCGCAGCATGCGGCGCAGCGGCTCGGCCGCGCCCCACAGCAGCTGGTCGCCCACGGTGAACGCCGACAGGTACTCTGGCCCCATGTTCAGCTTGCGCAGACGGCCGACCGGCGTATTCAGCGTGCCGGTCACCGCCGCCGGCGTCAGTTCGCGCATGGTCAGCTCGCGGTCGTTCGGGATCACGCGCACCCAGTCGTTGTGCGTCGCCAGCATCTGCTCGATTTCCGGCAGCGACACGTCTTTTTTCAGCTTCAGGGTGAACGCCTGGCTGTGGCAGCGCAGCGCGCCCACGCGCACGCACAGGCCATCGACCGGGATCACGCTGCCGGTGTTCAGAATCTTGTTGGTTTCCGCCTGGCCTTTCCACTCTTCGCGGCTCTGGCCGTTGTCGAGCTGCTTGTCGATCCATGGGATCAGGCTGCCGGCCAGCGGCACGCCGAAGTTATCGGTCGGCAGTTTGCCGCTGCGGGTGGCTTCGGTCACCTTGCGCTCGATATCCAGAATGGCGGAAGCCGGGTCCTGTAGCTCTTTCGCCACGTCGGCGTGCAGCATACCCATTTGGGTCAACAGTTCGCGCATGTGGCGCGCGCCGCCGCCGGAGGCCGCCTGGTAGGTGGCGACCGACGCCCACTCCACCAGATCGTTAGCGAACAGGCCGCCGAGGGACATCAGCATCAGGCTGACGGTGCAGTTGCCGCCGACGAAGGTTTTGATGCCTTTGTCCAGGCCCTGCTGGATCACCGCGTGGTTGACCGGATCCAGGATGATAATGGCGTCGTCCTGCATGCGCAGCGACGAGGCCGCGTCGATCCAGTAACCCTGCCAACCGCTGGCGCGCAGCTTAGGATAGACTTCGTTGGTATAATCGCCGCCCTGACAGGTAATAATGATATCGAGCGCGCTCAGTGCGTCGATGTCATACGCATCCTGCAGCGTGCCTTGCTGGCCGCCGAAGGCCGGCGCGGCAGAACCGTGCTGCGAGGTGGAGAAAAAGACCGGGCGAATGGCGTCGAAATCGCGCTCTTCCGTCATGCGTTGCATGAGAACCGAGCCGACCATTCCGCGCCAACCGATGAAACCAACGTTTTTCATAATATCTGTATCCCGCCCGGATAAGGGCTTATGTAGGTGATAACGAGTTGTGTGCAATATCTCCTCACCTTACAAAATGTCGGCGCGGGCGCAAAGTGAATTTATTCGATGGCTGAGGATTTCTCAGCAATCCTTCTTATATACCCGTCGTCTTTCAAACTGCAGCGTTGTTACCTGCACGATCGCATCCCCAGTCACTTACTTGAGTAAGCTCCTGGGGATGCGATCGCTGGGCGCCTAGCTGCAATTTGAAATCCATAGGTATAGGCAAGGACGCGGCCGAAAAGGCCGAGGCGTTTTCCCGATCACGAGGTCACCATGACAGAGATGATTTCCGCTACGGTATTGCTGTTTTTAATTATGGATCCGCTGGGCAACCTGCCGATTTTCATGTCGGTGCTCAAGCACCTGGAACCGCGCCGCCGCCGGGTGGTGCTGATCCGCGAGCTGCTGATCGCCCTGCTGCTGATGCTGATCTTCCTGTTCGCCGGCGAGAAAATTCTGGCGTTCCTCAACCTGCGTACCGAAACCGTCTCCATTTCCGGCGGCATCATCCTGTTTCTGATCGCCATCAAGATGATTTTCCCCACGCAGGAGGGGAACAGCTCCGGGCTGTCCGCCGGCGAGGAGCCGTTCCTGGTGCCGCTGGCGATCCCGCTGGTGGCCGGGCCATCGATTCTGGCGGCGCTGATGCTGCTGTCGCACCAGTATCCGCATCAGCTGCCCCATCTGGTGGCAGCGCTGTTGATCGCCTGGGGTCTCTCTGCGGCCATTTTGCTGATGTCGAACCTGTTCCTGCGCCTGCTGGGCAGCAAAGGCGTCAGCGCGCTGGAGCGGTTGATGGGGCTGATTCTGGTGATGCTGTCGACCCAGATGTTCCTGGACGGCGTGCGGGCTTACATGAAGCTGTAGGCGCCTGGCGGCGCCGACAACGGCCCGCGCTCAGCGGGCGGTAACGCGGCGAATATAGGCGAGCGTATCGGCGACCACGCCGTCCAGCGGCTGGTTGATGTCAATCGCTTGCACATCCGGCTCCTGCTCGCCCGGCTCTTCCAACGTGGCGAACTGCGAAACCAGCATCTGCGGTTTGAAGAAGTGACCTTTGCGCTGCTTCAGGCGCTCCTCGATCACCGCCTTGTCGCCTTTCAGGTAGAGGAAATGCAGGTTGCTATTCCCTTCGCGCAGGCGGTCACGATAGCTTTTTTTCAACGCCGAGCAGACCAGCAGCGACACGGGATTGGTGCGTTGCATGGCGAAGATGGCGTCGTTCAAGGCCGCCAGCCACGGGGCGCGATCGTTGTCGTCCAGCGCGTGCCCGGCAGCCATTTTGTTAATGTTGGCGCGCGGATGCAGATAATCGCCGTCCAGCATGGCGGCCTCGGCCTCGTGGGCGACAGTGCTGGCTACGGCGGATTTGCCGCTGCCGGATACGCCCATCAGGATAAATACGTGATTCTGCGGATTGCTCATTGTGTCATGCCCCTATGGGAACTGGCGCGAGCGCGCCAAATGCGTCCCAACTGATAAAGATACTCTGGAACGCCGACGCCCCGCAGGGCGCCGGATAAAGATTATACGACCGTCGCCAGCAGCAGACAGCCCACCAGGCCGCACACCGAGATGATGGTTTCCAGCACCGACCAGGATTTGATGGTTTCCATGATGCTCAGGTTGAAATACTCCTTGAACAGCCAGAAGCCCGGATCGTTGACGTGCGAGAAGATGACGCTGCCGGAGCCGACCGCAATCACCATCAGCTCAGGGCTGACGCCGGTGGTGGCGATCAGCGGCGCGACGATGCCGCCGGCGGTGATTGCCGCCACGGTGGCGGAACCCAGCGCCAGACGCAGCGCGGCGGCGATTGACCAGGCCATCAGAATCGGCGAAACGTTGCTGCCTTCCATCAGGCCGGCGATGTACTGCTCGACGCCGCTGTCCACCAGCACCTGTTTAAAGGCGCCGCCACCGCCGATGATCAACAGCATCATCGCGATGATTTTAATCGAGTCGGTGATGGTGCCCATCACTTCATCCATGGTGCGGCCACGGTTCAGGCCGAAGGTGAAGATGGCGATCAGCACGGCGATCAGGGTCGCCATCACCGGGTCGCCGAAGAACTCGGCGAAGCGCAGCAGGCTGTGGCCCTTCGGCAGCACCATTTCAGCGACCGCGCGCAGCGCCATCAAGATCACCGGCACCAGCGACGTGG
This sequence comes from Serratia bockelmannii, assembly GCF_051803255.1. Classification (NCBI taxonomy): domain Bacteria; kingdom Pseudomonadati; phylum Pseudomonadota; class Gammaproteobacteria; order Enterobacterales; family Yersiniaceae; genus Serratia; species Serratia bockelmannii. The sequence continues at coordinate 4,925,949 of NZ_CP196512.1, forward strand.
CAACGCTGACGCCAAAGCTCGGCATCTCCGCGTCGGTAAAGGTTTTCGGGTTGTACAGGCCTTCCGGCACCGGCTTGTCGATGCCTTTCAGGAAGCGGGCATAGACCGGACCGGCCAGGATCACCGTCGGGATCGCCAGCAGCGTGCCGTACAACAGGGTTTTACCCATGTCGGCATGGAAGATGGTGGCGATGGCGGTCGGGCCTGGGTGCGGTGGCAGGAAGCCGTGGGTCACCGACAGCGCGGCGGCCATCGGCACGCCGACGTACAGCAGCGGAATGCGTGCGGAGGCGGCGATGGTGAACACCAGCGGCAGCAACAGCACGAAGCCCACTTCGTAGAACAGCGCGAAGCCGACGGTGAAGCCGGTCAGCACCACCGCCCATTGAATGTGTTTTCTGCCGAACTTGTCGATCAGCGTGGTGGCGATGCGCTGTGCGCCGCCGCAGTCCGCCAGCAGCTTGCCGAGCATGGCGCCGAAGCCCATGATCAGCGCCAGGCTGCCCAGCGTACCGCCCACGCCGGCCTTGATGGAGCCGATGACCTTATCGACCGGCATACCCTGTGCAATCCCGACCGCCAGGGCAACCAGAACCAGAGAGATAAAGCCGTTCAGCTTGAAGCGGATCATCAGCAGCAGCAGCAGCGCTACGCCGCCTGCAACAATCACTAATGGCATAGTTTTTCTCCAACCTTTTATCGCGACTCTCTTTACGATAGGCGTAAAGCGTGCGGTTGTTTTATTTTTAGGCTCTTTCCCGGTGTTTAAGAAGAGCTGTAGGTGTTGTTGAGTCAGAGGTTCAGTCTTGCAGCAAGATGACCGCACACTCGTTGTTACCGGTATCATGATACCGGTAACAACATGAGCGCCGGAACCGGGTAAGCGGCTAAAATTCGCGTTCTGGGACAGAGATCAAACTTATGTCGGCAACGAGCGGCGGGCTTACAGGCGGGATAACCCGCGCGCCTCAGGGCGCGCTGCAAAAAGAAAGGGTGTTAAAACAGAACGTTAAAATGGCTCAGATACTGCCACCGGGGATCACGGTGAAACCGACGTCCACCATGCGTGGGCATACCGTTTCACCGCGCAGCCGGGCCAGCAAGCGCTCGGCGCCGATCTGCCCCATGCGTTCACGCGGCGTCAGCACGCTGGCCAGCTTCGGCACCATCACCTGGCCGATGTCATGGCCGTGGAAGCCGGCGATCGCCATGTCCTGCGGGATCGACAGCCCCTGCCGCTGGCACTCGAAGGCCGCGCCGATCGCCAGGTCATCGTTGGTGCAGAAGATACTGTCGATCTGCGGATAGTCGCGCTGCGCCACGCGCAGCAGTTCACCGCCGGCGGAATAGGAGGAAGATCGCGCGGTCATGATGCTGTACGGCTCCAGGCCGGATTCACGCATCGCCTGCTCATACCCCTGCTGCTTGATGATGGTACGTTCATCCTGACGGGCGCCGAAATAGACCACGTGACGGTGGCCGTGCGCGATGATCTGCTGGGTCATCTGGCGCGCCGCCTCGAAGTTGTTGAAGCCCACCGCCAGATCGATGCACGGCGAGACGCAGTCCATCAGCTCCACCACCGGAATGCCCGCCACCTCGATCATTTTCAGGGTGCGCGGCGTGTGATGGCGCTCAGACAGGATCAGGCCGTCGATATTGTAAGACAGCAGCGAGGTCAGACGTTCTTCTTCACGCTCCGGCAGGTAGCCATAGTGCGCCAGCATGGTCTGGTAGTTGTGCGCGTCGGTCACGCTTTCGATGCCGCGCAGCACTTCGGCGAACACCTGGTTGGTCAACGACGGCAACAGCACGCCAATCGCCCGGCTGGTGGCGTTGGAGAGGATGTCCGGCGCGCGGTTGGGGATGTAGCCCAGCTCATCCAGCGCGACGGCGATTTTTTGCTGCAGGGCGACGGAAACCTGGTCGGGATTGCGCAGATAACGGCTCACCGTCATCTTGGTCACGCCCACCTTGTCCGCCACATCCTGGAGTACCGGCCGTTTTTTCTTCATTATCAATGAACTGACTAACCATGAATGGGCAGTCATTTTAGCAAAAAAAACGGCGGGCCGATATTGTCGGTTATGCGACGGCCAACGCAAAAAGGGCTCACATAGTGAGCCCTTCATACGCAGACAAAGGGGAAAAAGCGTGGTTTCTCCCCCTTTGTGACGATCAACCGAAAATCAATAAATTGATTTTCCTTGTTTTTATATGTTTTGCCGGCGTTAAGTCAGGCAACGTCGGCAGGCGAATCACTCACCTCAAGGGCTCACACCGTGAGCCCTTGATATTTACCGCTTAATCACACCGGCGGCAGATCGAACAGCAGGATTTCGCTCTCTTCGTCGGCCTGGATCGTCAGTGCCGATTCATCCCACACCGCGAACGCGTCGCTGATGCCGGCGGTCTGGCCGTTGACCGAGACCTTGCCGCGCACCACCTGGATCCAAACGCGACGGCCGGCGGCGATCGGGCATTCCCCCTGCTCGCCTTTATTCAGCGCCCAACGCGACAGCGTCATATCCTGGAACACCTTCAGCGAGCCGTCACGCGCATCCGGCGACAGCACCAGCTGACGGCCCTGCGGCGCGTCGAACATGCGCTGCTCATAGCGTGGCTCAAGCCCGACCTGATCCGGGATGATCCAAATCTGGTACAGGTGCAACGGACGATCCTGATTGGCGTTGTACTCGGAGTGACGCACCCCGGTGCCCGCACTCATGATCTGGAATTCACCGGCCTGGATCTGCTCCTTGTTGCCCATGCTGTCCTGATGTTCCACCGTGCCGCTCAGCACGTAGGTCAGGATTTCCATGTCTTTATGCGGGTGAGTACCGAAACCCTGCCCTGCATCGATCATATCTTCGTTGATCACCCGCAGCGCCGAGAATCCCATAAAGTTCGGATCGTAGTAATCGGCAAATGAGAAGGTGTGCCAGCTATCCAGCCAGCCATGATTGGCGTGGCCGCGGTCTTCCGCTTTACGTACATAAATCATATTCAACTCTCCTCAATGTTTTTTTACAGTCTAGTCCTGCCAGAAGAATAAGAAAGCGTAAAAAACTCATGCCTCTGTTCAAAAATTTCGATGGAATGAAACAGCGGATGGGCAGCGGATTTGTTGAAGGCGGAAACGGCTGAAAAAAGGGCAAAAAAAAAGCCAGCACCCGAGCTGGCTAAGTAAACACTGGAAGCAATGTGAGCAATGTCGTGCCTTCGCAGCGAGAGTATCAAGGGTTGATGCCCTCCCCGGAACGCATCGCAATAATAATCATTATCATTCGCACCTGTAAAGCGTTTTTTTTGACCCGTTGAAATAATATTGACTCAAGGCAGTAAACGGATAAATTCAGAGGTTATTCAACCGGTAAGCAAAAGGAGCAGCGACATGAGCGAGATCGTGATACGCCACGTGGAAACAACGGATGCGCAAGCCCTGCATCATCTTTATTCGCAGACGCCCGTCTACCGCGATACGCTGCAGCTCCCGCTACCGTCCGTCGAGTCCTGGCAGAAGCGACTCGCCAATCCCGAACCGGGCACGCATAACCTGGCGGCCATAATCGACGGGCAGCTTGCCGGCCAGTTGGTTGTGATGCTGAATCAGCGCGTTCGCCGCCGCCACGTCGCCACCTTCGGCATCGGCGTCGATCCGCGCTACCACGGCAAAGGCGTCGGCAGCCGCCTGATGCGGGCGATGATCGACCTGTGCGACAACTGGGCCGCCATCGAGCGCATCGAACTGACGGTGTTCACCGACAACCCGGCCGCCATCGCGCTATACCGCAAGTTCGGCTTCGAGATAGAGGGCACCAGCCGCGGCTATGCCATGCGCGATGGCGTGCTGGTCGACGCCTACCATATGGCGCGTTTGCGTTCCGGGCAGCCGCACGGCGATGCGTAATATTCCCCACCCGCAGGGGCCGCTGTGCCGGCCCCTGCATATCAACCGCCGAACCTTTTTACACGCGCTGGCCGGCCTGACCGCCGCCGTCGGCATATTCTCTCCTCTCACCCCATTAGGTGCCGCTATGCCAACTTCCGCCGCCGGGCGTCCAGGCTCCCGCAACCTGATTACCGATGTGCCCGGCCTGAAGGTCGGCGTGGCGCAGGACAGCCGAGTGCGCACCGGCGCGACGGTGATCCTGCCGGACAGCCCGGCGATTGCCGCCGTGGACGTGCGCGGCGGCGGCCCCGCCACCCGGGAAACCGACGCGCTCGGTGAGGACAATTTGGTACAGACCATCGATGCGCTGACGTTCAGCGGCGGTTCGGTTTACGGTCTGGCGGCGGCGGATGGCGTCGCAGCCTGGCTGGGGCAACAGGGTAAAGGCTACGCACTGCGCCCAGCACCCGGCGTGCCGGTCTCCCCTATCGTGCCCACCGCCTGCCTGTACGATCTGGCCAACGGCGGCGACAAAAACTGGCAGCTCACGCCGCCGTATCGCCAGTTGGGCATCGAGGCGGTCGGCAAGGCCGGCCTGGACTTTCCGCTGGGCACCGTCGGGGCCGGCTACGGCGCCATGACCGGCATGGGCAAGCTGAAAGGCGGCCTCGGTTCGGCGTCGATCGTGGCCACCAACGGCGCTACCGTCGGCGCGCTGGTGGCGGTCAACAGTTTGGGTGCGGTGGTCGCACCCGGCACCCGCGCCTTCTGGGCGACGCCTTATGAAATTAACGGTGAATTTGGCAACGGCGGCGCGGCGGCGCTGGCGCAACTGCATGCGCAGGGTGAAGACGGGATGGTGCAAGAGCCGCAGGGCGGCAGAAAGAACACCACCCTGGCCTGCATCGCCACCGACCTGGCGCTGACGCGAGTGGAGTTGAAACGGGTGGCCATCATGGCGCAAGACGGTATGGCGCGCGCTATTCGCCCGCTGCACAGCCCGTTTGACGGCGACGTGGTGTTCGCCCTGTCCACCGGGCAGCGCGAGGTACAGGGCAGCCGCGAACTGGCGGTGCTGCAAATCGGCGCGCTGGCGGCGGATACCCTCGCTCGGGCGATCGCCCGTGGCGTGCATGCCGCCACACCATGGCCAGGCAGCCAGGTCGCAACCTGGCAAACGCTCGGCGGCTAACGCGCCGCCATCAAAAAAGGGGCGCTGGCAGCGCCCCTCGATCTTTATTCACCCTTACCGCTTAAATACCGGCGGTTTCCCGAATATAGCGGCGCGCTTTCACCGCATACTCGAACGGGTTGGCCAGCGCCGGATCCTGCTCGGCCTCCACCACCATCCATCCCTTGTAACCGCGCTCGTCCAGCAGCTTGAACACCGGCCTGAAGTCGATCACGCCATCACCCGGCACGGTGAAGGTGCCCTTCTTCACGCCATCGAGGAAGCTCAGCTTGTTGGCCTTCACTTCCGCCACCACCTCATCGCGCACGTCCTTCAGATGGACGTGGTTGATGCGCGGCAGATACTTCTCCAGGATCGCCATCATCGCCTGCTGGCTGCCTTCCGAATAGTAGGCGTGCCCGGTATCGAACAACAGGTAAACGTCGTCGTTGACCATGCTCATGTAGCGATCGATTTCGGCGGTAGTCTGAATGCCAGTACCCATGTGGTGGTGCAGACACACCTGCATGCCTTTGCCGGCGGCGATCTTCGCCAGCTCGTTGTAACCGTCGGCCACGCGCTGCCACTCTTCATCGCTGAAATACGGCTTCTCTTCGAACACGCCTTTGGTGGTGCCCTGAATGCTCTTGCTCTGCTCGGAGCAGCCAATCACCCTGGCGCCCATGGCATGCAGGAAATTCATGTGGTTGATAAATTCATCGATGGTTTTGTCTTTTTGGCCGTCGGCGAAAAAGGTGCTGAACCAGGCGTTGCAGATCTGAATGCCGCGAATATCCAGCATCGGTTTCAGCACCGCCGGATCGCGCGGGTATTTGCTGCCCACTTCGCTGCCGGTGAAACCGGCCAGCGCCATTTCGCTGACGCACTGCTGGAAGGTGTTTTCCTTGCCCAGATCGGGCATGTCGTCGTTGGTCCAGCCGATTGGCGCGATGGCCAATTTCACGTTGTCTTTATTCATGGTCTGCCTCGGTCCTTGGAGGGCCGCCGGTGCAAATGACGCCGGCGAGCCAAATAAGATTATTTGCCCAACAGCTCTCTTTCGATGCGCTCTCTGGTCGCCACCGCCTGGCTCGGCATCTTTTCCGGATAGCCGAACAGCGAGGTGCAGATGATCGATTCGCCGCCGGCCTTGAAGCTGCGGTTGGCAAATTCCATGTCGCGCAGCGTCTGGAACAGGGCGTCGAAATTCACCTCACCTTCGCCGATGCCGACGTGCTGATGCACCGCGGCGTCAACGCCCGGCGGATTGACGATATAACGGCAATGCTTGGTGTGATTCATGGTGTCGGCAATCAGCACGTGGGAAAGATCGTCCCCGGCGTACTGCAACATGCCGGCCACATCGCCCTGCCCCTTGTCGTAGTAGAAGGTGTGCGGCACGCTGTAGAGGTATTTGACGTGGTCGCTGCGCAGCGATTTCACCAGATCGGCGGTTTCGTTACTCAGCTCGCAGAAGTCCCACGGGTGCGACTGGATCTCCATACGGATACCTTCACGCTCGATGATCGGCAGCAGCTCCTCCATCGAGCGATACCACAGCTCCTCGCAGATCTCCGGCTCGTTGGGGTTGCCGGCCAGTTCGGTGTTGATCACCTGCACGCCCATTTCCACCGCGATCTCGATCATCCGTCGCCAGTTTTTGACCGCCGCCTGGCGGCGATCTTCGCCCGGCCCGGACCAGCGATACACCACGATAAATGAGGAGATCTCCACGCCGGTCGCTTTCAGGGCGTTTTTATACTCCGCCATGATTTCGCGGCTGGCCTTCGGATGCTTGTAAAACGGGTTGATCTGCGGGTGCGGCGACTGCTCGATGTATTTATAGCCCCAGTCCGCCACCTGCTGAACCATTTTGGTCACGCCCAAATCCCGGATAACGTCGACATCAAAAGCGATCTTCATGGTCACTCCTCTGCAATCATGGGTACGGGGTTCAAGCCGATGGCTTGTTGTAAAACGCCGGGCGCGCCGGCAGGGTCACCGGTACGATCTCACCGCTGAGCTGGGCCGCCACACAGGCGTCGGCGGTCACCGCGGCGGCGTAGCCGTCCCAAGCGGAAGGCCCGGTCAGCTTGCCCGCGGCCACGTCATTGATGAACCCCTGCAGCTCGACGTCATAGGCGTCGATAAAGCGATCTTTCCAGTCGGTCAGGATTTCGGTCGACAGGCGGGCGCCGCTGCGCATCTGCACCGAGGACGGCTCCGGCAGTTTGGCGATGCCGGTTTCCCCCACCACTTCACACTGAATGTCGTAGCCGTACTGGCAGTTGACGAAAATTTCGACGTCGATGCGCGTACCCTTGGCGGTTTCGAACAGCACAATCTGCGGATCTTTCAGGTGCGGGAACGCCTTCGGGCTCTTGCGCGGAAACACCACCTGCACCGACACGTAGTCGTCGTCGAGCAGCCAGCGCAGCACGTCGATTTCGTGGATCAGGGTGTCGGTGATCGCCATATCGGTGGTGTAAGCCTCGCCGACCGTCGGGTTGCGGTGCGCGCAGTGCAACATCAGCGGTTCGCCAATCTGGCCGCTGGTCAGCACCTGTTTCAGCGCGCGATAGCCCTGGTCATAGGGGCGCATAAAGCCGACCTGCACCAGCCGCTTGCCGTGCTTCGCTTCGGCATCGACGATGTTCTTGCAGCCCTGCGCGGTCACCGCCAGCGGCTTCTCGCAGAACACCGGTTTGCCGGCGGCGATGGCCGCCAGCACGAATTCTTCGTGGCTTGGCCCCCAGGAGGTGACCAGCACCGCCTGCACGTCGGCGGCCTTGATCAGATCGTGGCCGTTGTCATACACCCGCGCATCCAGCTGCAGATCGCTCACCACCTTGGCGGCGTTGTCGCGATTGATGTCGTTCACCGCCACGACGCGGGCGCCCTGCAAAACTTTGCTGCAGCGACGGATATGATCGCGGCCGATGGCGCCGGTGCCGATAACCCCAATGTTCAATGTCATTTTCGCTACCCTCTGGAAAGTGTGTTGTGTTCGAAAACGAATCAGTAATCGCGCGCCTTATCGATGTTTTCCTGCAGCTTGCGCGCCACTGCGACGATTTTCTCGCTGTCGGCCACCTGAGCGCCGCCCACGCGCCACCAGCTGAGATACTTGTGCACCATGGTCTTCGGCAGCACCTTGATGTCCAGCAGCGTGGACACGGTCTGCCTGCGGGCGTCGGCCAGCGCATCGAGCAGCTGCTGCTCGGTGGTGACGCGATAGGTTTTACAGCCGTAAGCCGCCGCCAGCATGGCGAAATCGACCGGCACCAGTTTGCCGTCGAGCTTGCCGCCCTCTGGATTGCGGAAGCGGAATTCGGTGGTGTAGCTGTCCATGCCGTGTTCCATCTGCAGGTTGTTGATGCAGCCGTTGGTCATGTTGTCGAACAGCACCACGTTGATCTTGCAACCTTCCTGAATCGAGGTGACCAGTTCGGAATGCAGCATCATGAAGGCGCCATCGCCCACCATCGCGTACACCTCACGCTGCGGCTCGGCCAGCTTGACCCCCAATGCGGCGTTCACCTCGTACCCCATGCAGGAGTAGCCGTATTCCACGTGATAACCGTGCTCGCCGCGGTTATGCCACACCCGCTGCAGATCGCCCGGCAGGCTGCCGGCGGCGGCCACGATCACGCTGTCCGGCGGGAGCTCGCGGTTCAGTACCCCCAGCACCCGGCTTTGCGTCATCGCCGAGTCGGTCTGAGCGATAAATTCGGCGAACACCCGCTCGCGATCGAGGTGATCGTCGATCTCTGGCACAAAGCCTGCGCCGCTGTATTCCACCGCGTAAACCCGCTCGGTCTCTTCATGCTGGGCAGCGCGCGCCGCGGCGATGGCGTCGCCCCAGCCGGCGCGGTACTCGGTTTGCGTCAGCAGCGCGCCCAGTTCGCTCAGGGCCTCGCGGGCGTCCGCCAGCACCTGCACGCCGTCGAGCTTGCCGGCGTCGAAGGCGCTGACGTTGATATTGAGGAAGCTGACGTCCGGGTGTTGAAACAGCCATTTAGACGAGGTGGTGAAATCGGTGTAACGGGTGCCGACGCCAATCACCAGATCGGCCTGACGGGCCAGCGTGTTGGCCGCCAGGCAGCCGGTTTCGCCGATGCCGCCGAGGTTGAACCCATGGTCACTCGGCACCGCGCCTTTGCCGGCCTGGGTCTCGGCGAACGGAATGCCGAAGCGCTCGGCGAATTCGCGCAGCGCCCGCCCGGCCTGCGAGTATTTCACGCCGCCGCCGCACACCAGCAGCGGTTTGCGTTTGGCCGTCAGCAGCGCCAACGCGTCCGCCAACATGCCGTCGGTCGCCGGACGGCGATCGAGCCGGTGCACGCGTTTTTGGAAGAAATAGTCGGGGTAGTCGTAGGCTTCCCCCTGCACGTCCTGCGGCAGACACAGCGTCACCGCGCCGGTTTCCGCCGGATCGGTCAACACGCGCATCGCATTGATGCAGGCGCTCATCAGCTGTTCCGGTCGCACGATGCGGTCCCAGTATTTGCTCACCGCGCGGAACGCGTCGTTGGTGCTGATGCTGAGATCGTAAGACTGTTCGATTTGCTGCAGCACCGGGTCGGGCTGGCGGGAAGCGTAAACGTCGCCCGGCAGCAGCAATAAAGGAATGCGGTTGGCGGTGGCGGTGGCCGCGGCGGTGATCATATTGGCGGCGCCGGGGCCGACCGATGAAGTGCAGGCGTAGATCTGCCGGCGCAGTTTTTGTTTGGCGAAGCCGATCGCCGCATGGGCCATCCCCTGCTCGTTGCGGCCCTGATGCACCCGCAGATCGCCGCTATCCTGTTCCAGCGCTTGCCCCAGCCCCAGCACGTTGCCGTGGCCGAAAATCGCGAAAATACCCGCGACGAATTTGGTTTCCACCCCGTCGGCCAGCAGATACTGGTTATCGAGAAATCTGACGAGCGCCTGCGCCATGGTTAGCCTGATCTTGCCCATTTACTCACCCTTTAGATTGAGGGCCGCCCCGGAAAGGGCTCGCGCCGAGCCGACAATCCCGTGTTTGTATTACGCGGCGGCAGCTATTATCTTGAGCAGGCGATGCCCGCTGCTCACGAAGTCGACAACCTGAAACGTGAAGCGATTATAAACAAATATATTTTTCATAAAATCACATTACAGAAGAAACATTTCATTTTGCGATAAAGATCGCATATTACATGAAAAGCCCGTTTCATCTCGTGATTCAGCCTTTACTGGCTTCGCGCCGCGCACCGGCCGATAACAACCGTTACCACACGGGCTGACAGCCTTTTATCCTGATCTAACCCCCTTTTCTGCGCGCGCCCGGTCGCCGTCTTATGGCCGCTTCATCGGCTTTTCCCGTTCTCCTGTCGATGTTTTAAACGCATCACATTTTCGGGGTGTAAATTTCATTCTATATTGAAATTGAAATTTTCATTCCCCATACTATCCCCATGCTTCCTGCAGGGCGCCACGCTCGGGCCGCCGCCGGAGTTTTGCTTAAACAGAAGGAAACGGGTATGGCTACACAAGAAAAACAGCTTGATGTCATTTGTCTCGGGCGCATCGCCGTCGATTTCTATGCTCAGCAGATCGGCGCGCGGCTGGAAGACGCCGGCACATTCGCCAAGTACCTCGGCGGATCTTCCGGCAACGTGGCCTACGGCACCGCCATTCAGGGGTTAAAATCCGGCATGCTGGCGCGCGTCGGCGATGAACACATGGGCCGCTTTCTGCGCGAAGAGCTGCAGCGCGTCGGGGCCGATACTCGCTGCCTGATCACCGACAAACGTCGGTTAACCGGCCTGGTGATCCTCGGCATCAAGGATCAGGAAACCTTCCCGCTGATCTTCTACCGCGAAAACTGCGCGGACATGGCGCTGACGCCCGACGACATCGACGAGGCCTACATTGCTTCCGCGCGCGCGCTGGCCATCACCGGCACGCACCTGTCGCACCCGAACACCCGCGCCGCGGTGCTGAAGGCGCTGGAATACGCGCGCCGCCACGGCCTGCGCACCGCGCTGGACATCGATTACCGCCCGGTGCTGTGGGGGTTGACGTCGCTGGGCGACGGCGAAACCCGCTTTGTGGAATCGGATCAGGTAACGCGCGAGCTACAAGAGGTGCTGCACCATTTCGATCTGATCGTCGGCACCGAAGAGGAATTTCATATCGCCGGCGGCAGCACCGACACGCTGACGGCGCTGAAAAACGTGCGCCGGGCCACGGCGGCCACGCTGGTGTGCAAGCGCGGCGCGCAGGGCTGTTCGGTGTTCGAAGATGACATCGCCGACGACTGGGAACAGGTGAAGCTGCACGCTGGTGTGCGAGTGGAAGTGCTGAACGTGCTGGGAGCCGGCGACGCCTTTATGTCCGGCCTGCTGCGCGGCTACCTGAACGATGAGGGCTGGGATCAGGCCTGCCGCTACGCCAACGCCTGCGGCGCATTGGTGGTCTCGCGTCACGGCTGCGCCCCGGCCATGCCGACCAAACGGGAGCTGGATGACTATCTGCAGCGTGAACAACAGGTCACGCGCCCGGACCGCGACGCACGCCTGAATCACCTGCACCGGGTCACCACCCGCAAGCAACAGTGGCCGGAATTGTGCGTATTCGCCTTCGATCACCGCAAGCAGCTGGCGGACATGGCGCGCGAAGCCGGCGTCAGCGAGGAACGCATTCCGCGCCTGAAAACCCTGCTGTTAACGGCGGCGCAACAGGCTGCCGCGCAGGCCGGCCTCAACGGCAACAGCGGCATTCTGGCCGACACCACCTACGGGCAGGCGGCGCTGAACGAAATCACCGGTCAGGGATGGTGGATTGGCCGGCCGGTGGAGCTGCCCAGCTCGCGCCCGCTGCGCCTGGAGCACGGCAACATCGGTTCGCAATTGATCGACTGGCCGCAGGAGCACGTGGTGAAGTGCCTGGTGTTTTATCATCCGCACGACGCGGCAGAACTGCGCCGCGAACAGGATGAGCTGATCGCCGACGTCTACCGCGGCTGCTGCAAATCCGGCCATGAGCTGCTGCTGGAAGTGATCCTGCCGGACGGCAACGCCGACAAGGACGAGCGCTATTACCTGGAGATGATTGAACACTTCTACCGGTTGGGCATTCAGCCGGACTGGTGGAAACTGCCGCCGCTGAGCGCGGAAAACTGGCAGCAGGTCGGTGCGCTGATCGACGCCTACGATCCCGACTGCCGCGGCGTGCTGATCCTGGGGCTCGATTCCCCAGAGGCGGTGCTGAAGGCGGGCTTTGCCGCCGCCGCAGATGCGCGCTGGGTGAAAGGTTTCGCCGTCGGCCGCACTATTTTCGGCCAACCTTCGCGCCGCTGGCTGCAGGGGGAAATCGACGACGCGGCCCTGATCGAGCAGGTGAAACAAAAATACCTGACGCTGATCGGTTTCTGGCGCCAGTACCGTCCACAGGCGGGCGGCACGCACTGACAGCGAGAGCAGGTTCACGTCCCCTTAAGGCCATTTCGCCGCTTTAAGGGGATTTTTTTGCCCATTTTCTGTGAAGTCGCGCAATGTGCGATCGAATAAATCGCTTTTTGAGGAAATGAAATTTCCGCTCCGTCTGTTAAAATACCCTGTCAATATTTCAGGCGTCAGGCCAATGCGCCTTCACCCCACTGCGAGCCGAATGGATGAACAACCCAACTCAACTTTCGCTGTTACAGGACGAGATCCGCCACCGTTATGAAACGCTGAGCAAGCGTTTGAAACAGGTGGCGCGCTATATTTTGGATAACAGTAACAGCATCGCTTTCGATACCGTTGCCTCCATCGCCGCACAGGCCAGCGTGCCGCCTTCCACCCTGATCCGTTTCGCCAACGCCTTCGGTTTCAGCGGCTTCAACGAAATGAAGCAGGTGTTCCGTCAGCATCTGATGGAAGAGACGGTGAACTATACCGAGCGCGCGCGCCTGTTCCGCCAAACCTCCACCGACGACAACGTCGCGCCAGAGAAGCCGGCGGAGATTCTCAACGTATTCACCATGGTCAACGCGCAGGCGCTGCAGCAGCTGGCGATGCAGATCGCTCCCGAGCAGCTGGATCGCGCCGTCGAGCTGCTCAACAACGCTGAAAACATCTACGTGATCGGCCTGCGCCGCTCGTTCAGCGTCGCTTCCTACCTCACTTATGCGCTGCGCCATCTGGAGCGCCGCGCGTTTCTGATCGACGGCCTGGGCGGGATGTTCACCGAACAGCTGAGCATGGTGAAACCGAAGGACGTGGTGATCGCCATCAGCTATTCGCCATACGCCCGCGAGGCGGTGGAACTGGTGGAATTGGGCGCCAAGCGCGGCGCGCAGCAGATCGCCATCACCGACAGCCAGGTCAGCCCGCTGGCCGCCTTCAGCGACGTCTGTTTCGTGGTGCGCGAAGCGCAGGTGGACGGGTTCCGCTCGCAGGTGGCTTCGATGTGCCTGGCGCAGACGCTGGCGGTCTCGCTGGCGCTGAATAACGCCCGGGACGAGTAAGGCTGACAAAAAAGCCCGGCAAGCCGGGCCTCAGGCGCTTATTGCGCGGCGGGATAGCCGTCGCCGTTAATCCAGGCGTGGTCTTTTTCCCAGGTGAATTTCCACTGCCGCACCGGCCCGGCCATCACGTTGAGGTAATAGTTGTCGTAACCCGCCAGCGTCGCCACGGGGTGATAACCGCGCGGCACTTTCACCACGTCACGATTGTAGACCGGCATGCACTCATCGAGCGTGCGATCGTCGGTATAGACGCGCTGCATGCAGAACCCCTGCTCCGGCTGTATGCGGTGATAGTACGTCTCTTCGAGATAGGTTTCGTGCGGTGAGTCTTCTTGATCGTGCTTGTGGCTCGGGTAGGAGCTGGTATTGCCCTCGTCGGTGTAAACCTCCACCACCAGTAGACTGTCGGCCGGCTCACTGTCCGGCAGAATGTTATGCACCAACCGCTGGTTACGCCCCTTGCCGCGCCGCTCCACGCCGATATCCGCCGGCGTAATCAGCCGTGAAGGCAGGTGGCCGCTGCCGGGCGCGCTGCACACCGCCAGCTCCAGATCGGTTTCTGCCCGCACGTCGATGCGATCGTGGTGCGGCACATACACTGCGTAAGGCGGCGTACGTTCGAACGGGCTCATGCGTTTACCGATATGCGGGTATTCGGCGCGCAGCGTGGCGACGGAGGCGATACCGGCAACCAGCACCAGGCACAGTTCCTGGTCGCCGCATTCCAGCTGCAGCGACTGCCCGGCGGCCAGGCGGTAAACGTCAAAGCCGACATAGCGCCAACCGGCATTTTCCGGCGTCACGTGCTGAATACGCCCCTCGGCATTCGGCGTCTGACATTTGGCAAGCAGTGAAGACATCTCGATTCTCCTGTTAATGACCCGTGCAAAGGCCGCTGCCCCGAAGGAGCAACGGCCTGGCCTGAATATGACAGCGCTTAACCCAGCGTCGGCATGCTGAATTCGGACACCGTCTGCTGCCCGGCCGGCCAGCGTGCGGTGGCGGTCTTCATGCGCGTGTAGAAGCGCACGCCGTCGGTGCCGTGCACGTTCAACGCGCCGAACACCGAGCGCTTCCAGCCGCCGAAGCTGTGGAACGCCATCGGCACCGGCACCGGCACGTTGACGCCGACCATCCCGGCCTGCACTTCCTGCACGAACTGACGCGCGTAGTGGCCGCTGCCGGTAAAGATGGCGCTGCCGTTGCCAAACTCATGGCCGTTGACCGTGTCGATGGCGGTGCGATAGTCCGGCACCCGCACGATGCCCAGCACTGGCCCGAAGATCTCTTCGCGGTAGATGCGCATATTCGGCTTCACATGGTCGAACAGCGTGCCGCCGACGTAGTAGCCTTCAGGGTAGCCCGGCACCTGATAATTGCGGCCGTCGGCCACCAGGGTTGCGCCTTCTTCCACGCCCAGATCGATGTAGCCCAGCACCTTTTTCTGGTGGGCAGACGACACCAGCGGCCCCATTTCATTCTCTTCGCCACCCTGCTGCAAGCCCGGCCCGACGCGCAGCTGCGCGATCAGCGGCTTCAGTTTGGCGATCAGTTTGTCGGCGGTATCGTCACCGACCACCACGGCGATCGGCAGCGCCATGCAACGCTCACCGGCGGAGCCGAACGCGCCGCCCATCAACGCGTTGACCGTGGCGTCCAGATCGGCGTCCGGCATGACGATCGCCTGGTTTTTCGCCGCGCCGAAGGCCTGTACCCGCTTGCCGTGCGCGCTGGCAGTGGTATAGATATGTTCCGCCACGGTGGAGGAACCGACGAAGCTCACCGCCTGAATGCGCGGATCGGTGCACAGCTGCGCCGCATCTTCATTGGCGCAGTGCACCACGTTGAACACGCCGTCCGGCAGGCCGGCGTCTTTCAGCAGCTCCGCCAGGCGCACCGAGGCCGAAGGCACCAGCGCCGGCGGCTTGAGGATAAAGGTGTTGCCGCAGGCCAGTGCGATGGGGAACATCCACATCGGCACCATCGCCGGGAAGTTGAACGGGGTAATGCCCGCCACCACACCCAGCGGCTGCATCAGCGAGAAGCTGTCGACGCCGCTGCCGACGTCCGGCGAATACTCTCCCTTGATCAGATGCGGGATACCGCAGGCGAATTCGACCACTTCCATGCCGCGCGTCAGTTCGCCCAGCGCATCCGAATACACTTTGCCGTGCTCGCTGACGATAAGCTCGGCCAGCTCGTCGCGGTGTTGTTCCAACAGCGCCTTGAAATTGAACATGATGCGCGCACGGCGCAGCGGCGTGGTGCGCGACCAGTCGGCGAACGCCCGATGCGCCACGTCGATGGCCTGTTTGACTTCGGCGGCGGTGCTCTGCGTGACGCGCCGCTCAACCTGCCCGCTGGCTGGGTTGTGCACGTCGATGGTTTGATTGCTGCTGCTCAGGCACACCTGCCCGTCAATAAAATTACCCACGGTTTTCATGTCACGCCCTCTTTTCAAGTCCGCTATCGCCAGGCCACTCACAGGCGGCGCGGCGTTAATCGTCCCGCTCGCCAAACTCCGTCGGCAAGCCGGCTAAATCCTGACCGGATGCAGCAAACTCTATTTCATTGAAAAAAAAGTTTCAAATAAATTGTTTTGAAAAATTTGTTTTTAGTGCGTGAGGTCGCAATTTTGCGGTGTCGATCGGATTGGCGCTTTCATTGTCGTGCCAGGGAAAGCACAACAGCGGCGGAGAAAACAGAGCTAATACACACTGACTTTGCTACAGAAAACCCGCACTGAGCCTGCTCTGCCGTCGTTACCGTCCGCCCCCGAACGCCCAAGGCGCCTGGCGCAGAGGTGACGGTTTTTTTTGAACTGGATCTAAAAATCAATATTCCATTATTCACTAATTATGAAATAAATGTTCTTGTTTGTTCCAGCATTTATCGACGACATCGCCTTGATGACAGGCACGGTTCACACCCTTCCGCTCGCCCTCTTCCCGACACCCCGACCGTGCGGACGGAAGCCAGGATAAAAATCGGAGCAACACATGTCATATCAGCGTAAGCACAATACCGGCTACATATTGCGAATTTGCGGCATCGCCGCCCTGGGCGGCATTCTGTTCGGCTACGATACCGCCGTGATCTCCGGCGCGATCGAAGCGTTGAAAACCTATTTCGATCTCAGCCCGGCCGAAACCGGTTGGGCCGTCTCCAACGTGGTGATCGGCTGCGTGGTCGGCGCCTTCGCCGCCGGGCCGCTGGCGGCGCGCTGGGGCCGCAAAAAGGCGCTGATGCTGGCGGCGCTGCTGTTCACCGTGTCCGCCGTCGGCGCCGCATTGGCCCCGACCTTCACCTGGTTCGTCATCTACCGCATCATCGGCGGGCTGGCGGTCGGCATTGCCGCCACCGTGTCGCCGATGTACATGTCGGAGGTGTCGCCGAAAGACATGCGCGGGCGGGCGCTCAGCATGCAGCAATTCGCCATCGTCTTTGGCCAGATCGTGATTTTCTACGTCAACTTCAAAATCGCCAGCATCGCCAGCGAAGCCTGGCTGGTGGAAATGGGCTGGCGCTGGATGTTCGCCTCGGGCGTGATCCCCTGCATTCTGTTCTGCATCCTGGTGTTCGTCATTCCTGAATCGCCGCGCTGGAACGTGATGATGGGCCGCGACGATCAGGCGCTGGCGATGTTGACCAAGGTCTCCAACGCCGCCCACGCGCAGAATCTGCTGAAAGAAATCAAAGACTCGCTGCAGCAGGATCAACAGCAGCAGCACCGGAAGCTGAACTACGGCGATGTGCGGGTGCGGTTTATCCTGTTCGTCGGCTGCATGATCGCCATGTTACAGCAGGTCACCGGCGTCAACGTGATGATGTACTACGCGCCGGTGGTGCTGAAAACCGTCACCGAAAACGCGCAGGAAGCGCTGTTCCAGACCATCTGGATCGGCGTGCTGCAGCTGGTCGGTTCGGTCATCGGCGCCATGCTGATGGATCGCATGGGCCGCATTCCGCTGATGCGTTACGGCACGCTGGGCGCCATCGCCGGCCTGCTGCTCACCTCGTACGCGCTCTACACGCAGGCCACCGGCTATTTCGCGCTGTTCGGCATGCTGTTCTTCATGGTGTTCTATGCGCTGTCCTGGGGCGTCGGCGCCTGGGTGCTGGTGTCGGAAATCTTCCCGAACCGCATGCGCGCGCAGGGGATGAGCATCGCCGTCGGCTGCATGTGGGTCGCCAACTTCGCGGTGTCGCAGTCGTTCCCGATGATCAACGACCACCCTTACCTGTTCTCGCATTTCCACGGCGCCTTCCCGATGTGGATCTTCGCCGCCTGCTGTCTGTTCAGCTACTGGTTTATCGGCCGCTATATTCCGGAAACCAAAGGCGTCTCACTGGAAAAAATGGAGCAGGTGGTGATGGCCAAACGCCACCGCCAATCCCTGCCCGACGGCAAGCCGCTGCCGCTGGAAAACGGCAAATCCTGATCTCTCAACCCTGACCGCTGGAGTCATGCCCATGAACATTGCGCTGGACCGCTTCTGCATTAACCGCAAGATCGCGCCGAATCTCAATCTGGACCATTTTTTCCGCCTGGTGAAACGCTGCGGGCTCAGCAAAGTTGAGCTGCGCAACGACATGCCCAGCGGCAAGGTGACCGACGATCTGAGCGACGCGCAGCTCAACGCGCTCGCCGCGCAATACGGCATTGAAATCGTCACGATCAACGCCCTCGGCATGTTCAATCTGATGGATGACCCGGCGGCGCTGCAGCAGCGCGCCGAAGCGTTGCTGGCGCAGGCGCAGGCCATCCACAGCCGGGCGCTGGTGCTGTGCCCGCACTGCAGCGCCGACGACACGCGCAGCGAGCAGCAAAAACGCGACGACACCCTCGCCGCGTTGCGGCTGCTGGCACCGCTGTTTGCGCGCTATGGCGTACAGGGATACGTCGAACCGTTGGGCTTCGGCATCAGCTCGTTGCGATCGTCGCTGCTGACCCAGGCGCTCATCCGCGACTCGGGCGCGCCGTACCGTATCGTGCTCGATACGTTCCACCACTATCTGAGCGGCGTGACGCAAGCCGACTTCGACGCGCAGATCCAGGTGGCGCAGATCGGCCTGGTGCATCTGTCCGGCGTGGAGGACGGGCGGGATAAAGGCACGTTGAGCGACGAAGAGCGCATTATGCTGAGCGAGGGCGATCGGCTAGAGAGCCGCCGCCAGGTACAGAACCTCGAACGCCTGGGCTACACCGGCGTCTATGCCTTCGAGCCCTTCTCTTCACAACTGGACGGCTGGAGCGAGGCGGATATCGAACGGGAAATCCGCCAGAGCATCGCCCTGCTGCAAGGGTAAAAAAACGGCCTCCGCGGAGGCCGTTTTTCATGGCGTTACTTCAGGTTGCCGACCACCAGCTGGTGGCGCTCGTTGTAAAACTTACGGTAGGCCAAATAGCAGGCGATGATGGTTGACAGGCTGGCAGTAGAAAGCAGCATGAAGGTCACCATAATCTGGTATTTGATCGCTTTCACCGGATCGATACCGGCAAAGATCAGCCCGGACATCATGCCCGGCAAGCTGACCAGCCCAACGGTTTTCGCCGAGTCCACGGTCGGGATCAGCGAAGCGCGGATGCTGTCGCGGATCAGCGCCGCCGACGCGAACTTGGGCGTCGCCCCCAGGCTGAGCATCTCCTGAATCTTCTGCTGCTCGCCTTTGAAACGCTGGCCGAGGTTGGTGTAGCACAGCCCCACCGCCACCATGGCGTTACCGGCGATCATCCCGGAGATGGGGATCACCTGCATCGGCGTAAATTCGATGGAGCCGGTCAATACCAGCACCGCCAGCGTCAGCACCGCGCCGGTGGTAATGGCGATAAACGACGTCACGAACGCGTGTTCGATGTACTTGCTGCGTTTCTTGGCGTTGTAGGCCGCGTTAAAGCAGATGAACAGCACCATCAACACGGTGAGAACGGCGTTATCCAGGTCGAAAATATACTTCAGCACGTAGCCGACGATGATCAGCTGCACCACCGCGCGGCAGATGCTCCAGATAATGTCCTTTTCCAGCGCCAGTTTTTCCCGGTGGCTGATCAGGATGGCGACCACCACCAGCACCATCGACAAGCCCAAGGATTCGTTGGTGATGTTATGCTGATTCATGCTGTTGCTCCTGTTGCTCGGCGCCATGCGCGCGCAGGGTGATCACCTCGTCCGCATGCGCTATCTCTTCGGTATCGTGCGTCACCCACAGCACCGCCAGCCGGTGTTCCGCCACCAGTTGATGCACTATTTCGTTGACGTTGCGCTTATTTTCCTCGTCCAACGCGCTGGTGATCTCATCGAGCAACAGCACCCGCGGCATAAACTGCAGGTTGCGGATCAGGGACACGCGCTGCTTCTCCCCGCCGGACAGTTCATTGATGCTTTTGGTCAGCATCGCCTCCGGCAGGCCGAAACGCGCCAGATCGGCCTTCATTTTTCGCTCGGCCGGCGGCTGTTGACGGATCTGGTAGGGCAGCGCCAGATTGTCGTAAACCGTATTGCCGAACAGTGACGGCGTCTGGAAGCAGTAAGAGACCTGCTTGCGATACGCCTCCGGCGACATCTCGTCGATCGCCTGGCCGTCGAAATAGAGCTTTCCGCTGGTCGGATCCATTAAGGAAGAGATGATTTTCAGCAGGGTGCTTTTCCCGCAGCCGGAAGGCCCGGTGATCAGTTTGAACTCGCCTTCACCCAGCGTGAAAGAGACGGAATCCAGGATCACCTGGCTGTCTATTTGATAATGAATATCATCCAATCTCAGTATGTCTTTCTTTTCCTTCATTACGATGCCGGCTCCCTACACCTGTTTCCGTCTGAGCGATAAGTATATGGCCGCAAAAAACATCTTAGCAATGGCTGTGCGGATGGCAGTGAACGAAGAGGGAGGATTGACGGAGCGAAACGCCCCGTCAAATGATAAATTTAATTAATGATTAGCTGTGGGAATAGTCAAAAGCGACCACCAAGGTCGAATCACTCTTTTTTTATCGCTGCCTGTTCGTCGCAGCTGTACCAACGGAGAGAATTGTTGATGCTGCGGTGGGTGCAGTGAACCTTGCCCTCCTTTTCCAACGCCAGCAGCAGGGTGCGGGTGGTATAAATATTTTCGCCGCATTTATCCGCCAGCTCGCGCGTCTTCGGCCACTGTTCCGGCGGGGGATGATGGCCCCCGGATCCTTCCACACGCTCCCTGCACAACCCTTGCAACACATTCAGCATCAGCGATTTTCTGCTTTCAAACGTTTTCGGCGCCTTGGCCATAGCATTCCTCCTGAGTGGTTACTGCTGAGCACCCCGCTCACGGCTGCACGTCAGCGATGCGCAGGGTGTAAATCATGGTGGCATTCGGGGGGATCGCCGGCGGGCTGCCCTGTTTGCCGTACGCCAGCGCCGGCGGCACCACCAGCGTGATCGAGCCGTGGCGCTGCAGCTTCTCGATAGCGGCGCGAAACAGCGGCGGATAGCGCGTCAACGGCTGCGAGATCACCGTCCCCGCCAGCTCCATGTCTTTGACCACCCGCCCGTCGGTCAGGCTTTCGCGCACCACGATATCTACCCGATCGTCGGCGCCGATCGCCCCGCTGCCGGCATAGTCCACCCGGTAGTAGAAACCGAGCGCATCCTGCTTGACGCCCTCCTGACGGGTAAAAGCGGCCAGATAGTCTTTACCGTCCAGAGGCGGAGCCTGCGCCTGCTGCGCCTGCTGCAAGCGCTGATGCGCCGTGCGCAGCGCGCTGTCGATGGCGGCCTCATCCAGCCGCAACCGCCCGGCCAGGGTATCGGCGATGCCCGCCAACAACAGCGGACTCTCCGCCTCCAGCCCCGCGCGCCGGTTCTCCTGCTGCAGATGCAGAATGTCGCGCCCGAGCGACACGCCGGCGGCATATGCCAGCTTGTCCGCCTCACTGGCCAGCACGGGTGGCTTGGCCGCCTGCTGCCGTTCGGCCAGCAAGGTCTCTACCCGCTGCTGCTGCTGTGCCAGTTGCGCCGCCAAACTTGCGCTGCGCTGTTCGGCCCGCGTGAGCGAAGCGGCCAATGCGCCCACCTCTGGCACCGGCGCAACGGCTTGCCGCAATCCCTTCAGGGCATCGGCCAGCGGCCGAATATCGACGACGACCCGCTCCCGTTTCGCCGCCGCCGCGGCCTGAGCCGCCGCCAACTGCCGCTCCAACTGACGGATTTTCTCCGCCTGTTGTTGCAAAGACTGCTTCAGCGACGTTAAACGAACGCTGTCTGCCCCGACGATGGCGGCCGGTTTGGTGGCCGGTTTGGTGACCGGTGCGGGCGCCGATTTACGCACGGTTTCTTCCCTGGGCGCGGCCGGTGGTGCCTGCCGTTGTTCGGCAAACTTCAACAGCGCGGGAATGCCGTCATCGGCGGCGCAAGCGGCCCCGCTCGCCGCTAACAGCAAAAGAACCATCGCCCATCCCTGCGCGCATCGCTTCATGGCTACAGATTCTCAACCCGGCTGGACAGATCGGACATCAGCTCATGCTCGACGTCGGCGCAGAACTTCTCGGTTTTATATTGATAAAGAGCATCTATCGCTTTACGGGTACTCTCATCCACGTTGCCGCGTACCCCGGCATATCCGGAGGCGTTGGAAAGAAGGCCGTTAAAATAGGCGATGCGTTTTTGGTAACTTTGCGGATTAATATTCTTTAATGAATTAACCCGTTGCTGACAAAGTGCGATGCGTTGCTCATCGGATTTATCATTAGGATTATTCTGTGAGATTTTTTTCACGGAATTCAGTTTTGTCTTGCTCCCGCCCGCACAGCCAGAAAGCGCCATAAAAGACAGCAGAAATATAGCCAAACCCATCCAGCGGCGCCCGCTGCAAGCATTAATCATCGTTATCATTCCGTTTATAATCCTTTAATTGTCACTTAGGTCATCATTATGTGGCGAACGGCAGCAGCACATGCCTTAATTTGATTAATCAAAATGGGTTAGGCGGTGAAAAATCCCTATACCGCAATGCGATAGGATAATTCACTACCGGTGTAATTGTTATTTAATTGTTAATCAATTAGGCTTAAACGCGAACTAAACGCGAATAAGAAACCCAATCTCTCGTGAACAAAAAACCATGAAACAACAATAAAAACAATGAATTATGTTTTATATTTTGTTTCTAAAGGGAAATGCATCATCTGCTGCCTAAGGGCGATATTAGCAAAACAATATTGTGAATTGTAGGTATCACCCTATTTCCCCCGATCTAATATCTCGCATATCGTTATTTATATAGTGATTTATACTGGATAATATTTGTATACGATCTATTGATTTTAAAGCAAATATGTTTCTTTTTCCTTTTGGTTTTATATTCTGAATTTGACTTAATTTAATAAAATCTATTTCCAAGCAATACTATTATTTGCAAGAATATTCCCAGCAACACGCCACACGTAAAACTCGTATTTTATTTACCAGAAAATCCATTGTCGATTTTCCAAATCTCGTTATTTCTCATAAATAACGGATGTCGGCGTATTGCCCAGAGCAAAAGGATCTGGCTCCAACCGCACGGACGGCGACATGGCGTTGCCGCCGCCGCGGGGGATTTAGATGTGCTGTTCTTTTATTTAAAAACTCTCTACAGGAACCTGAGAAATGAAACTGAATAAATTAATGCTGGCAACCGTGATTGCTTTCGCTTCCGCCTCTGTTGCTCATGCCGCATCTAATCAGGGCAGCGGTAAAGTCACCTTTACCGGCGAAATTATCGATGCGCCATGCAGCGTCGCGCCGGAATCCGTTGACCAAACCGTGCCGATGGGCCAGATCAGCAGCCGCATCCTGGCCAACCAGGGTAAATCCAGCATGCAGCCTTTCAACATCGAACTGAAAGATTGCTCCATCTCCACCATGAAAAACGTCAAAGTGACCTTTACCGGCACGCCTGATCCGGTCAACAACAAACTGCTGGCCCTGAGCGGCACGGCAACCGGCGCCGGCATCGTGATCTACGACAACCTGCACTCCAAAGAAGTGGAACTGGGCACCGCAACCGACGGTCAGGGCCTGAACGACGGCGACAACTCGCTGAAATTCGCCGCTTACCTGCAGGGCAGCAGCGCCTCAAGCGCCGTGGTACCAGGCGACTTCACCAGCGTGGCGAACTTCACCCTGGCTTACCTGTAATACCCCACAGGGGATGTCTCAGGGCATCCCCCGCTTTATTGCATGCCGCGGATACCGGCAAGGGAACAGGGAAAGACAGGGAGACGCCAGCATGACTATCCGCCTTTGCGGCCTGTTGCTCATCGCGCTCAGCGTCGGCAGCGCGGCGGCGGCAGCGAAAAATCAGGGCCACGGCAAAGTCAGCCTGGGCGGCACCATCGTTGAAACGCCGTGCGGCATCGCCAGCGACAGCCTGGATCAAACCGTCGATTTCGGTCTGATTTCCATGACCGACGCCTCGCAGGACGGGCAATCGGTGCTGATCGGCAGCCGCCGCCATTTCACGATCAAACTGGTGAACTGCGAGCTGGCCAGTCAGGTGAAACCTGACTTCATCTATCGCGCGGCCAACGTCACGTTCGACGGCACTGCCGACAGCGGGGATCCTTCCCTGCTCGGCGTTTACGGCGAGGCGCAGGGCGTGGCTATCGAGCTGTTGACCGATGCCGGCACCCCAATCCCGCTCGGCAGCACGACGGCGGATTACCAGATCGTCGCCGGCGACAACACGCTGCGCTTTGGCGCGCAGTTGCGCCTGCATCCTGACAAGGCGCGGGCAGGCGGCTTCAGCTCTCTGGCCAAATTCACCCTGTCTTATCTCTAGCGCCGGCGGGCGCTGCACAGCATTACGTATTCAGGTCGTACGGATGACCTGCTATTGGGCGCGGACTTGCCATGAGTGATTATGCTATGACGTCATTACTGACACGGAAACACCTACCTCTCCTCGTCATTCTATCTTTCCTCTGGGTACGTCCGGCATTTTCCGCCACGGAATTCAATACCGACGTCCTGGACATCGGTGAGCGCAGCAAAGTGGACCTTTCGCGCTTCTCCGACGCCGACTACGTCATGCCCGGCGCTTACTTGCTGGACATCAAGATCAACCAGAAAACGCTGCCTCAGCGCAGCATTCAGTATTTCCCGTCACCGGATAACAAGAGCGGTAGCCAGGTGTGCCTGCCGCCTGACCTGGTGGAAAAAATGGCGCTGAAAGAAGAAGCGGCCAAAAAAGTCACCCTGTGGCACGACAACCAGTGCGCCGACATTCGCGGCATCAAAGGCGCGACCCTCTCCGATCGCATCGGCGGCGGCGTGCTGGCGATCACCATCCCGCAGGCGTGGATGAAATACTCCGATCCCGACTGGACGCCGCCCGAACAGTGGGACGACGGCATTCCCGGTCTGCTGCTGGACTACAACCTGAGCGGCCAGTTAGGCAAGCAGAATCACAACAACAACACCGCCCAGAACCTAAGCAGCTACGGCACGCTGGGCGCCAATATGGGCGCCTGGCGCCTGCGCGCGGACTATCAAGCCAATTACAATCAGCAGGCCGGCGATCGCAGCACCGGTTTCGACTGGAACCAAATCTACGCCTATCGCGCGCTACCGATGCAGGCCGCCAAACTGACGCTGGGTGAGATCTATCTCGACTCCGGGGTGTTCGACGCCTATCGCTTCACCGGCCTCAATCTGGCGAGCGACGAACGCATGCTGCCGCCCAATCTGCAGGGCTACGCGCCGGAAGTGCGCGGCATCGCCAAGAGCAACGCCAAGATCACCGTTTCGCAGGAAGGCCGCACGCTGTACGAAACCACCGTGCCCGCCGGGCCGTTCGCCATTCAGGACCTCAACAGCTCGGTGCGCGGCAAGCTGGACGTCAAGGTGGAAGAGCAGGACGGCACCGTTTCGACCTTCCAGGTGGATACCGCCACCATTCCGTACCTGACCCGACCGGGCTACGTGCGCTACAACGTGGCGCTCGGTAAAACCTCGGCCTACGACCACCGCACCCAAGGGCCGCTGTTTTCCGCCAGCGACTTCTCCTGGGGGCTGAGCAACGCCTGGTCGCTGTATGGCGGCGCGCTGCTCGGCGGCGACTATAACGCCTGGGCGCTCGGCCTCGGCCGCGATCTGAACGTGTTCGGCGCCATGTCGCTGGACGTCACCCAGTCGATCGCCCGTCTGCCCGGCGAGCCGACCGCCAGCGGCATGTCGTTCAAGCTCAACTACGCCAAACGCTTCGATGAGCTGAACAGCCAGATTACCTTCGCCGGCTACCGCTTCTCGCAGCGCAAGTTCATGAACATGTCGCAGTATCTGCAGGAGCGCTACGGCGATTACGACAAGAATTACAACGGCCGTCAGAAAGAGCTGTATACCATCACCGCCAGCAAAACCTTTATGGCGGAAGACAGCGCCAAGGCGATCACCACCTATCTGACCTACTCGCACCAAACCTATTGGGACGCGCGAACCCAGGATCGTTACGGCCTGTCGACCAGCAAGCTGTTCAGCATTGGGGATATCAGCAACATCACCGCCTCGCTGTCGGCTTACCGCACTTACTACCAGGGCCGCACCGACGACAGCGTGATGCTCAACTTCACCGTGCCGATCGGCGATCGTCGGCGCGTCGGCTATGCGCTGCAAACCAACAACGGCGACGTCACGCAGACCGCGTCGTACAACGACTACAGCGATCCGGACAATACCTGGCAGGTCAGCGGCGGCTTTAATCAGTCCGGCAAATCGCTGGCGCGCGGGTACTACACCCACAACGCCTCGTTCGGCTCGCTGAACGCCAGCGCCTCTTACCAGCAGGACAACTACTCGTCGATCGGCGGCTCGTTCCGCGGCGGCCTCACCGCCACCCGGCACGGTATCGCGGCGCACCAGAACTCGAGCAACGGCGGCAGCCGCATGATGCTCGACACCGACGGCATCGCCGGCGTGCCGATCAACAACGGCCGCGCTTACAGCAACCGCTTCGGGCTGGCGGTGATTTCCGACATCACCAGCTACTACAACACCGACACCCGCATCGACGTCAACAAGCTGGCAGACGACGTCGAGGCCACCCGCGCCGTGGTGCAAGGCACGCTGACAGAAGGCGCCATCGGTTACCGCCACTTCGAGGTGGTGAAAGGCAGCAAGCTGCTGGCCACCATTCGCCTCGCGGACGGCAGCGAACCGCCGTTCGGCGCCGCGGTGCTGAGCGAGAAAGGCCGCGAGGTCGCGGTGGTCAACGACGGCGGCTCGGTCTACCTGACCGGCGTGCAGCCGGAGGAAAAACTGGACGTCGCCTGGGAAGGCCAACGCCGCTGCCGCATCGTGATCCCGGGCGCCGCCAAGCCGCTGGACCAGCTGCTGCTGCCGTGCGCCACCCTGTAATCCGTAACGCTGAGAAATAATGACATGAACACACACCCGATAACGCTACTGACCGCCGCTGGCCTGGCCCTGAGCGCCGTACTGCCCACCGCCGACGCGGCGATATCGCTGGATCGCACGCGCGCCGTCTATGTGAGCGACGCCAAATCGATCAGCCTGAATATCGTCAATGAAAACAAAGAGATGCCCTTCCTGGCGCAGTCCTGGCTGGAGAACGAGCAGCACCAGAAAATCACCTCGCCGCTGGTGGTGCTGCCGCCGTTGCAGCGCGTGGAGCCAAGCGAGCGCAGCGTAGTGCGCATCACCAAGACGCCGGAGGCGGATCGCCTGCCGCAGGATCGCGAGTCGGTGTTCTACTTCAACCTGCGCGAAATTCCGCCGAAAAGCACCAAAACCAACGTGATGCAGCTGGCGCTGCAAACGCAGATCAAGCTGTTCTACCGGCCGAAGGCCATCGTCGCGCCCAAGGGCCAGGTGTGGCAGGAAAAGCTGGTGTTCCGTAAAAGCGGCGGCGCTATCTCCGTCGATAACCCGACGCCGTTTTACATCACCCTGACCGGCATGACGCGGCAGACGCAAAAACAGGGCGGCGGCGCGATCGGCGGTTTTCAGCCGCTGATGCTGAAGCCGAAATCCAGCGAAAGCCTCAAGCTGCACGATACCGGCATGAACAGCTTCGTCATCACCTACATCAACGACTACGGCGGCCACCCCGAACTGCGCTTCGCCTGCAACGGCAGCGTTTGCACCGCCGTGCCCGAGAAAAAATAAGGAGGTCCAGCATGGCTGAATTCACCGATCGACTGCGCCCGCTGCTGCTCGGCGCACTGCTGTGCGGCGGCAGCGCGATGGCGGCAACGCCGCTGGGCGTGATCGAAGGCACCACCGGCACCGTCAGCTTTCACGGCGGCCTGCTCAGCTCCCCCTGCAGCCTGACGCCGGACAGCCGGGATCAGTCCGTCGATCTGGGCGACGTCAGCGCACGCGACTTCCGCAACGCCGGCGATCGCAGCGCGCCGGTGCGTTTTCGCCTCTCGTTCCGCAACTGCCTGCTGGGCGCGCGCGCGCTGGCGGATAACCCGGCCGGCCCGCGCAACGGCGACGCCGGCCGCCTCTACCTGCAGGGTGAGCAGGCCGCCACGCTGGTATTTCTTGGCGAAAGCGACGTCGACAACCCGTCGTTGCTGAAGCTGAACGGCGGCGTACAGGGCATCGGCCTGCGGCTGCAAGACCAGCAGGGCCAGGTGCTGGAGCTGAATCAGCGCAGCCGCCCTTACATTCTGCAGCCCGGCAGCAACACTCTGTGGTTCAGCGCCAGCGTGGAATCCACCCAGCGGGCGGTGATGGCCGCCGGGTTCGCCGCCGTGGCGCACATTCAGGTGATTTACCTGTGAGGCTCGAGAACGCGATGAAAACACAACTGACCAAACTCTGCCTGCCGCTGGCGATCGCACTGGCGGCCCCCGCCGCCTGGGCCAACGGCTACGTCACGCCGGACGGCGGCCCCAAACAGTTCTATATCGACCTCAATCAAAGCAACATCACCAACCAGGTAGGGTTCACCAAACTGTTTCCCTATGATCTGGGCGGCACCTATACCGGCAAGGTGTATTGCGATACCCCTATTCCCACCAGCCCGCACTTTTACAAGTCGGATTCGGCGTTGCCCCCCTCCGACTACGGCAACGGCTATTTAAAACTGAATGACTTTTTGGATTTAAAAGCCGAGGTGTGGATTGCCGGCAACAAGAATGCCTACGTCACCGTGCCTTTTTACAACGAATCGAATTTGCTGAGCCAACACCGTTGCCAGCCGCCGTACTTACAGGTCAACAACTACGGCAGCGGTTCCAAAGGCAAGATCACCTTCCGGGTGCGCAAAAAGATCATTAACGGCGTCGAGATTAACGATCGGCAGATCATCGAGATGTACGGCCGCCTCGGCTCGACCGACGGCGGTTTCGGCCCCAATCCGATGGCGCAGGTGTTTATCCAGTCCGCGATCCTCTATGTACCGGATAAATGCGTGGTGAACGAAGGCCAGCTGATCAACGTCGAGTTCGGCGAGATCGGCGGCAGCGATCTCAACGGCTCGAATTATCCGCAGAGCATTCCGGTGCGCTTCCAGTGCGAGGGCGGCAGCTTCGAAGACGGCACGCTGAACATCAAGCTGGCGGTGTCGGGCACGGCGGCCGCCTTCAGCAACGAGGTGTTCAAAACCGACAAGAACGATCTCGGCATCCGGCTGACGCACAACGGCCAGTTGGTTATCCCGAATGAGTTTTACCCGGTGCCGAACATCGGCAACGGCGGCTCCTGGAACCTGGTGGCGGCGCCGTTCGCCAACGGCGGCGCAGAGATCGGCGAAGGGGAATTCAACGCATCGGCCACCATCGTGGCGGCATTCCAGTAACCGAGGGAGGAACGGAAAATGCGTCTACGCGCTTTAGCGCTGCTGAGCTGCGCGCCCTGGTGGGTTGCCATACCGGCGGCGGCGAACACCGAGCTTATCGGCGCGCCGGTGCAGTTCCACGGCACCGTGGTGAGCCGCCCGTGCAATATCGAACCGCAGTCCGCCGATCAGCTGGTGGAGATGGGCACGGTGATCGTCAAAACCCTGTACCGCTACGGCCACACCACGCCGGTGCCGTTCAGCATCAAGCTGACCGACTGCAAGACCACGGTGTTCAAATCCGTCAGCGTGACCTTCAGCGGCACCGAAGACGGAGAGCTGCCGGGCAAGCTGGCGATCAACAACGGCGCGAACGGCGCCGCCATCGCCCTGTTCGATCATCAGGGAGCGGACATCGACCTGAATAAGGCCACCAGTGCCGTCGCGCTGCAAAACGGCCCCAACAGCCTGAACTTCACCGCCTATGTGCAGGGGCAGCCGAGCGCGATCCAGAACCAAAGCATTACCGAAGGCGAATTCACGTCCGTCGCCAATTTTGTGCTGGCGTACCAATAAGCCTGCACCGCCCCAGGGAAATCAGGAAAACGACCGGCGCGCGAACGCCGGCAATGGGCCGTCACCGTTCGCTCCGGCGCGGTGCCACGGCCCTTTTAAGGAGCCACCCATGCCAGATATTCGCTTCACGCTGTTCGACAGCGATAACTTCTACCAGCAGGGGCTGCGTCTGCTGCTGCAGGACTATCTGCACTCCCTGAACGAATGCCAGCGTCTGTACCCGCAGTTCTCGCCGCTGGCGCTGCAGGCGTTGGATAACATCGAAATCGTGTTTCGCACGCCGGAAGAGCGCTGGGGTTGCGCCTGCTGCTACCAGAGCGCCTACGGCATCCCGCGCCAGCGGCAGCTGACCCTGCTGATCCTCGACGACACGACCCAGCAACAGGTGAAAAACCTGCCGCCGCTGTTCAGCATCCATCGGCGCGATTCGGCCTATGCCATCCGTCTCAAGCTGCAGATGGCGCTGGAAAAGTTCATCCAGCATCCGTGGGTGGCGCTGCACGCCGCCGGCCTGTGGAAATGCCAGGCCTGCCGCATCGCCGCGCTCAGCCACTGCGAAAAAAAGGTGCTGGGTTTGATGAGCAGCGGCATGTCCGCCTGCAGCATCGCCGGCCTGCTGCAGCGCAGCCAGAAAACCATCAGCGCCCATAAGCGTTCGGCGATGCGCAAGCTTAACGTGCGTAAAAACAGCGAGTTGAATAAGGTGCTGCTGAATCAGCGGGGGCTAAGCTGAGCGACAACAGGCTCGCGAGTGATATCAGAGTGGTTTACTCTGAATACTCATTTTTGTACTGCAAAGCGAGCCGGAATACATGCCCAGAACAGCCCAAGTCGTTGACGTCCCCGCCCTCGGCGAGATTGACCGCCAGGCGGGGCAGCTTAGCCACCAGCTGGCGCAGGCCCTGCGCCGGGCTATCCACAAAGGCGATCTGAAAGCGGGCGATCTGCTGCCTTCGACGCGCCGGCTGTCGGCGGCGCTGAATCTGGCGCGCGGCACGGTATTGGAGGCCTTTGCTCAGCTGACGGCGGAAGGCTTTCTCGAACCGCAGCCCGGTTCCGGCACCCGGGTTGCCCACTATCAGGCGCCGCGCCGCACGCCACGCGCCACGGTACAGGCGAGTTCGGCGGTAGCGGTTCCGCTTTCTTCACAGGCGCAGCATCTGGCGCGCTTCGCCGCCCAGGTGCGGGCGCTGCCGCCGGTGCCGTTCACCGTCTCGGTGCCGATCGGCGATACCGCGCCCGACGATATCTGGCGGCGGCTCGGCAACCGCATCCGGGCGCGCGGCCCCGGCGCCCCGTCGGGCTACGGCGATCCGCTGGGCGCGTTGCCGCTGCGCGAAGCCATCTGCGACTATGTGCGCCGTTCCCGCTCGGTAAATTGCACGCCGCAGCAAATCCTCATCACCGCCGGCACCCAGCAAGGACTGTATCTGGCCGCGCAGATCCTGCTGGACGCCGGCGACAGCGCCTGGGTCGAGGACCCCGCCTACGCCGGCATCACCGCCCTTTTTAACAGCCTGTTTCGCGATCGGCACATGATCAGGGTACCCGTCGCTAACGACGGCATCGACGTCGCCGCCGGCGTGCGCCTGGCCGCCGACGCCCGAGCCGCCTTTGTCACGCCGTCGCATCAATACCCGCTGGGCATGCCGATGAGCATGGCGAAAAGAAGCGCCCTGCTGGCCTGGGCCCGAGAGCGGCAGGCCTGGATCGTGGAAGACGATTACGACAGCGAGATGCGCTACGCCGGCCACCCGTTCCCCTCGCTACAAGGGTTGGCGCCCGAGCGGACGCTTTATCTCGGCACCTTCAGCAAGGTGCTGTTCCCTTCGCTGCGGCTGGGTTACGCCATCGTGCCGCCGCCGCTGGTCGACGCCTTTTGCGGCGCGCGGATCCTGATGGATCGTCACCCGCCCAGCGCGGATCAACACGTACTGGCCGCCTTTATCGCCGAAGGGTATCTCGACCGGCATATCCGCAAAATGCGCGGCGTCTACGCCGAGAAACGCCGGGTGCTGATCGAGGCGATCAACACGCATATCCCCGCCGATTTGGCGGTAGTGCAGCCCTGCGATCAGGGCATGCACATGGTGCTGTGGCTGAGGAAAGATCTCGATGACGTGCGGGTCGCCCAGTGCGCCAACGAAGCCGGGTTGGCGCTGCGGGCGGTGTCGCCGATGTATGCGCCCGGCCACGGTGAGCCGGGTCTGGTGCTGGGATTGGGCGGTTACCATGATCGCCAGGTACAGCAGGCGGTGAAACGGCTCGGCGAAGTGATCCTGGCCTGCGCCGGCAGCGGCGCCTAGCGGGAAAAACGCTTGGCGCCGAACACGCAAACCACCACGCCGGCCATCACGGCGATCATCATCGGCTGAACGGTTTCCTGCAGCAGCCAGGCCGCCAGCATCAGGCCGAAGAACGGCTGCAGCAGCTGCAGCTGCCCGACGGCGGCGATGCCGCCCTGCGCTAGGCCGCGATACCAGAAGATAAACCCAATCCACATGCTGAACACCGAGACGTACACCAGCGACAGCCAGGCGGCACCGCTGACGGCAGGCCAAGTGGCCGGCGCCGCCCACCACGCCGCCACCAGCGTCAACGGCAAGGCGACCACCAGCGCCCAGGAGATCACCTGCCAGCCACCGATCCGGCGCGACAGCACCGCCCCTTCGGCATAACCCAGACCGCACAGCAGCACCGCGCCGATCATCAGCGCATCCCCCTGCCAGGCACCGCCGCTTTCCTGGCTCAGCGCGAACGCCCCCACCAGCGCGGCCCCGATACCGGAAAAGGCCCAAAAAGCGGGCTTGGGCCGCTCTCCGCCGCGCAAGACGCCAAAACCGGCGGTCGCCAGCGGCAGCAGGCCGATATACACCAGCGAATGCGCCGAGGTGGTGTGCTGCAGCGCCAGCGCCGTCAGCAGCGGGAAGCCGATGACCACGCCGAGCGCCACAAACAGCAGCGGCGGCAAATCGGCCCGCGTCGGCCGCGCCTGGCGGGTGATCAGCAACGCGCACAGGGCCAGCAAGGCGGCGATCGCCGCCCTGACTGCCGTCAGAAACAGCGGATCGAGCTCCAGCACCGCCACCCGCGTGGCGGGCAGCGAGCCGCTGAAGATAATCATGCCGAGGAAGCCGTTCATCCAGCCCTGAGCGGAATGTCCGACAACGGGATGAGCGGGGGTAACAACGAGAGTTTTTTCAGACTGACTGTCCATGATGCGAACGCTCCGCACGCCTGAGGCATACCGAAATCGGCAACCCGCGAGGCGAGGTCATAGTGAAAGAGAACAGCATTCCCCGGCGTCGCTTGCCGGGGTTGCGTTCTCTTTTTCAGATAAAGCGGCTCACGGACAGGTCCAGATAGCGAGATTTTCACTGTGCCGGTTGCCAAAGCGCATCGCTAACGCCGAAGAAGGGCGTTTTTCGGGCTGTCCTTGGCCGTTTGGCGCCGCCGCCTGCGGGGTATCATGGACTTTTATGCGTTTTTGCAGAACAGGACAAGGTGCGGTGCCGTGGTGAAACCCTTCTTACGCAGTGGCAGTTTGGATGATGTGCTCGCTTTAGGCGAGAACGGGCAACCGATCTACGCCTGCGCGCAGCAGCTGCGGGAAACCCTGCGTCTTCGCCGGCAGCCGCAGGCCGCCGACTGTCTGGCGATCCCCCAGCCGAACGAAAGCGGCACCCGCATCGACTGGTATGCGCCCTTCCCGGGAAAGGTGACCTCCTGGCTGGCGGCAAGCGACGCCCAGCGCGCGCAGGCGGTGCGCCACCTGGAACACTGTCTGGCGACCTTCCGCAGCCTGACGGAACAGACCCGGGCGACCGATCATCCCAGCCACCGCCTGTTCGGCGCGCTGCTGGCCAAAGCGATGCATATTCCCGATCCCAACCATGTCTACCTGGTAGACGACCGACCGGTGCTGACCTTTTGGGGCTTTATCAAACCGCAGGCGCAGAGCCCGGACGATCCGTTAGCCTGCCTGCGCCCGCTCGAATCGGAAGTGGAAAAACCGGCGCCGATCGCCGCCGCACCACGCAAGCCGGCCGTTGTTGAACCGGCAAAACCAACACCGGCCACCGAGCCTGAACCGGTGCTCGCTCCGGCGGCCCCCGTCAAATCCCCTGCCGTCGTGCGCCCGCGTCGGCGCCACGCGCTGTGGCTGTTACCGGTACTGCTGTTAGGCAGTGCGGCGCTGGCCGCCTGGCTGCACCGCTCACCGCCGCCGCAACCGGCGATGCCGGCTGAGGTGCACCCTCCGGCACCACCGGAAAAAACCGCCGCGCCATTGCCTAAGCTGCGCTTGCCGCTGGCGCACGCCACGCTGATGCCGCCGCCCCCAGCGCCGACCATCCCGCAACCGCTGGACAAAAATGCGCTGGTGCTGCCACCCGAGGCGGTGAAGGCTGGCTCCACCCGTTTCCTTAACGGCAAATGGCGCGCCACGGTGGCGCTGAAAGATCCGATCACCGGCAAACGCCCCAGCCTGCAATACCGCCTGAACGCGGGCAAAGGCAACGCCATCATCGCCTACGGCGACGGCGTCACCTGTCGGGTCGCGGTCGAATCCGGCCTGATGCAGTCCGGCAATCTGGTGATCAACAGCCGCACCAAGGCGCGCTGCAGCGACGGCAGCCGCTATCAGATCCCGGAAATCGTCTGCCGCCAAGGCGAGACCGGCGCGGCGGAGTGCACCGGCCGCTACGATGCGGACACCACCTATCCCATGACGTTCAAGCGCGAGAGTAAATGATGCTGGCCCCCCTTACTGACTACAAACACGGCGTTACGCTGATTCAGGACAGCGGCATTCAGTTTCTGGACTTTGCCCTGACGCCGCGGCTGGACGCCGAGTTTCCCGGCAAATTCGTGCGCAAGACCGCCAGCGGCCCGCTGCTGCGCCTGCAATGGGAGGCCGAGAGCGGCAAATACCAGTTGCCGGCCGTGGGCGACCAGGCCGCCGAAGTGGTACGGCCGGAGTTCAGCTACCCGCTGCAGCAGTCGCTGCGCCTGCTGGATAAGCTCTGGCTGCCGTTGCCGTTCCTGCGCTACACCACCTCGGGAATGTTTTTATCGGGCCCGGATAACTGGGCACGTCTGCAGGTGGTGCAGTTGGATGAGCCGGATCAGGACGGTAACCTGCTGCGCGTGGTGCTGGCCTTCGACACCCGCGCCGCCGCGCCCGGCCAGGAAGCATTGGCGCCGGGCGAAAGCGATCTCGGCACCGGGCTGAACTTCACGCTGGCGCACCGCAACCACGAGCTGGGCGAGTTCCTCGATCTGACCTGGGTGGACGGCTGGCTGCGCGAGGCGTTCAGCCAGCGCGCCACCGAGCGGGAACAGCGCGCCGAGGCGGAGATCAACGCCGGGCTGAAAACCTTCGAGTATCAGGCGCACTACCTCAACCTGTTGCACATGCTCGGCCATCAGCTAACGGTGCCGCAGATAAAAATGGTGACGGCGACGCTGCAACAACCGGCGATCGACGTCGATCTGGTGCTGGACGTCGGCAATTCTCACACCTGCGGCGTGCTGGTCGAGGACCATCCGGAAGAGAGCAACGGCCTGAAGCAAACCTATGAGCTGCAGCTGCGCTCGCTGTCCGAACCGCATCAGGTCTACAACGAACTGTTCGAGAGCCGGGTGGAGTTTTCTCGGGCCGCGTTCGGCAAGCCGCATCTGTCCTTCCAGAGCGGACGCGACGATGCCTTCCAATGGCCGTCCATCACCCGCGTCGGCCGTGAAGCCGCGCAATTGGCGCAGCGACGCGAAGGGCATGAAGGCACCACCGGCATCTCCAGCCCACGGCGTTATCTGTGGGACGAAGAGCGCTATGCGCCCGGCTGGCGCTTCAACGAGCGGCACGAGCCGATGGCCGCAGCCGCGCCGTTGACCACCCTGATCAACGATGAGGGCGTGCCGCTGTCCGCCCTGCCGACGGCCGAACGGCTGCCGGTGTTCGCCGCCCATTACAGCCGCAGTGCGGTGATGAGCCTGATGTTGAGCGAGCTGTTGGCGCAGGCGCTGATGCAGATCAACAGCATCGCCCAACGCAGCCGCATGCCGAACGCCGCCGCCCCGCGCCGTTTACGCGCCATCATCCTGACGCTGCCTTCGGCGATGCCGAAGCCGGAGCGCGAGATCTTCCGCCGCCGCATGCAGGAAGCGATTGGGCTGGTATGGAAAGCCCTCGGCTGGCACCCGCAGGATGCGCCGTTCAACGGCGAGCACACCCGCTTCCCGGCGCCGCAAGTGCAGATCGAGTGGGACGAAGCCACCTGCGGCCAGATGGTCTATCTGTACAACGAAACCCAGGTGAACTTCGCCGGCCGCACCGACGCCTTCTTCGCCGCCATGGCGCGGCCCGATCGGCCGCTGGCGCCGGGTGAACAGCCCGGCAAGACGTTGCGCATCGCCTCCATCGACATCGGCGGCGGCACCACCGATCTGGCGATCACGCACTACTCGCTCGATGACGGCGTAGGCAACAACATCAAAATCAACCCGCGCCTGCTGTTCCGCGAGGGCTTTAAGGTCGCCGGCGACGATATCTTGCTGGACATCATCCAGCAGTTTGTCCTGCCCGCCGTGCAACAGGCGTTCGAGGCCGCCGGCGTGAGCGCCGCCGCGGCACTGATGGACAAACTGTTCGGCAACGAAGGGCGCATGGACGGGCTTTCCACCCTGCGTCAGCAGGCCGCGCTGCAGATCTTCATGCCCGCCGGACGCGCGCTGCTCGCCGCCTATGAGCAGTACGATCCGCTGGACAGCCGGGCGGAAATCGCCGCCAACCTCGGCGATCTGCTGCCGCAGCCGCCGACGCCGCAGGTGCTGGCGTTTATCAACGGCGAAGTGCAGCGCGAAGCCGACAGCGACGCCTTCGATATTCTGCACACCCCGCTGGTGACCCGCCTGGCCGATCTGCACGCCGCCTTCTTGTCCGATCGCATCGGCATCGGCCGCTGCCTGCGCCTGCTGGCCGAAGTGGTGGCGCTGTATACCTGCGACGTGCTGCTGCTGACCGGCCGCCCGGCGCGTTTCCCCGGCGTGCAGGCGCTGCTGCGCCACCTGCAGCCGCTGCCCGCCAGCCGCATTCTGCCGCTCGAGGGCTACCACACCCGCAGTTGGTACCCGTTCAACAAACGCGGCCGCATCGACAACCCTAAATCCACCGCTGCCGTGGGCGCCATGCTGTGCCTGCTGGCGATCGATCTGCGGCTGGAGAGCTTTTACTTCAACGTCGGCGATTTCCAGCCCTACTCCACCATTCGCTATCTGGGCATGCTGGACGGCAACAATATGCTGGCGGACGATAACGTCTATTACCGCGACATCGATCTGGATCGCGCCGATTTCGCGCTCGATCCCGCCGTCAGCTTTCAGCTGCGCGGCCCACTGCGTCTGGGCTTCCGCCAGTTGGACAACGAACGTTGGCCGGCCTCCCCGCTCTATACGCTGACCATCAATGACGCCCAGCTGGCGCGCAAGCTGGCCGGCGACGCGGTGATCGGCCTGCGTCTGGCCATCACCGCCAGCGCCGAACAGGGCGCCGAAAGCGTCAAGATCGCGCAGGCGGTGCTGGCCGACGGCAGCCCCGTCCCGGCTCACCACCTGCAACTGAAACTCAATACCCTGGCTGCCAGCGCCTCCGGTGCGACCCACTACTGGATAGACAGCGGGAGCATTTACCCACGATGAAAACGCACACCTTTGCCCCAGCGGCTCCGAATAACGCGCTCAGCGCCGGCATTGTGCAGGCGATCGACTGGGTGGACGCCACACGCCGACAATCCGCCCGCCTGGAGCGGGAAGCCGATCGCCTGACGCTGCGTCTGCGCGGTTGCCATAACCGCGCCGTCCAGTTGGAAAACACCCGGCCTGCGCAGGTCGCCATCGGTTTGTATGGCCACAACGCCGCCGCCAAGGCCCATCTGCTGGCGGCGCTGGCGCCTGGCGCCAAACGCTTCAACGCGGACCTGTCGCTCGCGGTGCGCTACTGCACGGCGGCCGAAACGGGGCCCGCCGATTATCCGATCGCCCTCGCGCTGCTCAACGAAGCGCAGTGGTTGGCCATCACGATCGACGCCGCCGCGATGCGCGGCTTTCGCCCGGACTGGGACGCCCGCGCCATCGCCGGCCATTTGCAAGCGTTGGCGCGCCACCGCCAAGCCGTCGCCCTCGATGGCCTCGATGGCAACGCCGTGCTGGCGCTGTGGGACAACCAACGCCGCCACGGCGGCAAAGAGCAACCCACGCTCGACAGGCACTTCTGGCCGCAGGCCGTGGCGCTGGCGCCGCAGCTGAGCATCGACGATCGCGCGCGCCTGTTTGCACCGCTGTGGGGAGAGGAGGCGACGTTGACGGCGCGTTATCGCCAGCTGGCGCACGCGCTGCATACCCTCGGCGGCAGCCGACAGGTTCATGCCCCGCGCCGCGCGTTGGCGCTGCTGACCGCAAACGCCGTACCGGAAAACGCCACGATCGCCGTCATGACCGAAAACGGCGATGAACGGGAGATCGCACTGAGCGATCTGGCCTGGCTGACCGCCGAAGTGACCACCGTTCTGCCGCAGACGGCGCAGGCGGGCCTGCCCGCCGAGGTGGCGCTGATCGACCTGCCCGGCAGCCGCAGCTGTCCGCAGGCGGAGCCGGCGCAGCGTCTGCAACAGGCAAAGCGCGCCCATTTATTGACCCGCTGCTCGGACGGCCTGCACGCCAATCTGTTGCTGGTAACCGATGCCGCCGCCACGCCGCAGGACGCTGCGCGCGTCGGCCAGGCGCTCGGCGATTGGGTCAACCACACCCAGGGGGAAACCCCGGCGCTGCGCCAACGCCGCAAGCCCGGTTTAATCTGGGCAATCACGCCGTTCGACTCGCGTCAGGAAGGCAAAGCGCGGCCCGACGACGCCGTCCAGCGTCAGGTCGGCGAGCCCGGCGACAGCTGGGCCACGCTGCTGGCGCTGGATGAACAGGACTGTCGCCGCATGGTGAACTACCTGGCCGCTCAGGCGCGTCCGGCCCACAAGCAAGCGCGCCTGCTCGAACAGCGTGAGGAATTGCAGCGCGAGCTGACGGAAAGCCTGCTCGGCAACTGGCTCACCGCCGC
The DNA here is from genome assembly GCF_051803255.1 of Serratia bockelmannii. Taxonomy (NCBI): domain Bacteria; kingdom Pseudomonadati; phylum Pseudomonadota; class Gammaproteobacteria; order Enterobacterales; family Yersiniaceae; genus Serratia; species Serratia bockelmannii. The sequence continues at coordinate 4,964,929 of NZ_CP196512.1, forward strand.
CGATCCGCACGCGACGCAGCAACGCGCGCAACAGCTGCTGCGCGCACTGCAGGCACAGGCCGGCCGCCACGGCGAACTGCTGGAGCGGTTGCTACCCCAGCGCGATACGCTGCGCCAGCTTTATCAGCAACAGCAGCACACCGCACCGGCTCCGACGATGGCGCCTTCACCGTTCGGGCTGGATATCGATCTGTTCGGCGAGCAAGACCCTGCGGCGCCCGGCGAGCAGCCCGCATCGCCTTTTGCCGCACGGATCTTCGCAGACTGGGTCAATCATCTGCGTGCGCTGCCGGACAGCCGCCGGTTGCTGGATCTGCTCGGCGTCGAGAAACCACACCTGGAATTGCTGGTCGATGCGCTGATCGGCGCCGCCTGCCGCCTGCAGCTCGACGACGAACTGGAGCGTGCACTGTGCGCCGGGGGCCTGCCGGAACAGGGTGAAGATCGGCAGATCAGTCAGGCGCTGGCGCTACTGGGCGACTTCGTCGCCTGGCTCGGCTTCCCGCGGCGCGATGTGGCAACGCGCCCCGAAAGCCGCGTCAATCCCGGCCAGCCGATCTTTACCCCGCCGCCGCAGCCGGCGGTGGATTGGAGCGGCCAGCAGCGGCTAACCCGGCTGGCGCCGACGCCGACCAAGAATACCGCGTTTTATATCTATGACTGGCTGATCGGCCTGCAAACCCTGCTGGCGGAGAATGCCGCGCAGGCGCAGCCCGCGCTGGCAGACGAGCAGCGCGCCGACCTGGCGGCGATCGTCGCCACCCTGCGCGCTGTGCCGTAGCAGGCGCAATCCGGGCCGGGCGCCGCCGGCGATCAGTGGCAGGCCGGCCCGGCCGACATCACTTCGCGAAAATGGGTGACCAGCGGGCGCAGGTTGGCCTTGTGCCACACTGCCCACAGCTGCGTGGTGTATTGCATCCAGGGCAGCTCGCGCAGCACCACGCCCTGCGGCGCGTTATGCCGCAGGCTGTGCTGGATCAGCGTCATCCCCAACCCGGCGGCGACCAGCCCCAGCGCGGTCAGCGGCTCGCCCGCTTCCAGCCGAATATCCGGATCAAACCCGGCCTTCACGCAGGCCGCCACGAAGTCGTCGCGCGAATGGGCATCCTCTTTGTGGATCACCGAGATCCAGGCCTGATCGGTGAGATCCGCCGGCTGCAGCGTCTCCCTTTCAGCCAGCGGATGCGTCTGCGGCAGGGCCAGCAGCATGCGATCGTCCAACACCTGCGTATAGTCCAAATCCTGATCGTCGCGATCCGGCGCCGTATTGACCAGCGCCACGTCCAGGCTACGCTGCCGCAGCCCTTCGAGCTGCATGGAAGAAGGCTGGCTGTAAAGCACGATGTGCACATCCGGCCGGGACACCCGCAGCGCCCGCAATGCGTTCGACAAAACGCCGGAGTGCATCGCATTTTCGATATAGCCGATGCACAGCCCGCCGTCTTCCCCCCGTCCCAGGCGGCGCCCGAGCGACTCAAGCCGGTTGGCGTGCGTCAATAGCGCGCGGGTTTCGGCCAGAAACGTCTGGCCGTCGGCCGTCAGGCGGATGCGCTGCTGATTGCGCTCAAACAGCATCAACCCGAGGCGCTCCTCAAGCTGGGAAATCTGCCTGCTCAGCGGGGACTGGGAAATGTGCAGCCGTTCGGCGGCGCGGCCGACGTGCTCCTCTTCCGCCACCGCGACAAAGTATTTCAACTGACGTAAATCGATCATGTGAGACCTCAAAGGACTTAACTTAGACGAATTATGTCCTATCAAGTCACAACTTGCCACGTTATCTTTAGCCTCGTGACGGGGCAGACAGGTATGAGCCCCATAAGTTTCCCTGAAAAGATAACGTATTGAGGATCGACTATGAGCATCAAAAATATTTTACCCGGCAAGATCGGTTTGGGCGGCGCGCCGCTCGGCAATATGTTCCGCAACATCCCGCAAGAGGACGTGCAAGCCACCGTCAGCGGCGCCTGGGATCTGGGCATCCGCTACTTCGACACCGCACCGCTCTACGGTTCCGGCCTGTCGGAAATCCGCATGGGTGAAGTGCTGTCGCAATACCCACGCGACGAGTATGTGCTGAGCACCAAAGTGGGCCGCATCATGCTGGACGAAGAAGAAGACACCTCCGCCCGCGATCTGGGTGAGAAAGGCGGTTTGTTCGAACACGGTTTGAAGAACAAGATCGTCAACGACTACTCCGCCGACGCCACGCTGCGTTCCATTGAAGACAGCCTGAAGCGCCTGAAAACCGACCGTCTGGACATCGTCTGGATCCACGATCCGGCCCAGGACTTTTACGGCGACAACTGGATTGAGCAGTTCAACATCGCTCGCACCGGCGCTTTCCGCGCGCTGACCCGTCTGCGTGAAGAAGGGGTGATCAAGGCCTGGGGCCTCGGCGTCAACCGCGTCGAACCTTGTGAACTGGCGCTGGGCCTGAGCGAAACGCAGCCGGACGCTTTCCTGCTGGCCGGCCGTTACAGCCTGCTGGATCATGAACGCGCCCTGCAGCGTTTGATGCCGGAAGCCCTGGCGAGCAACGTCGACATCGTCGTCGGCGGCCCTTACAACTCCGGCGTGCTGGCCGGCGGCGAGCACTACGAATACCAGAAAGCGTCCCCGGCGGTGCTGGCAAAGGTAGCGCAAATCAAGGCGATCGCCGCTCGCTTCCAGGTCGACGTCAAAGCCGCCGCGCTGCAGTTCTCGCTGGCTAACCCGGCGGTCGCCGCCGTGATCCCCGGTTCGAGCCGCCCTGGCCGCATGGCCGAAGATCTGGCTGCGCTGGACGCCGTTATCCCGGCTGAATTCTGGGCCGAAATGCGCCGTCAGAAACTGGTGGCCGACAACGCGCCGCTGCCGATTCGTTAAGTTTTATGGGGCCGCATGGCCCCATTACCCCCATTAACTCGATGAGATACATGATGAAACTGGATCTATCAGGCAAAGTCGCCGTCGTCAGCGGCTCCACCTCCGGCATCGGCCTCGGCATCGCGCGTGGGCTCGCCAAAACGGGCGCCACCGTCGTGATCGTCGGCCGTCAGAAAACCGGGGTCGATAACGCTATCGCCGACATCAGCGCCAACGTGCCCGGCGCGCAGGTGCGCGGCGTGGTCGCGGATCTCGGGACGGAACAAGGGGCTGCTACCCTGTTCGCCGCGGAACCGAAAGCCGACGTGCTGATCAACAACCTGGGCATTTTCAACGATAAAGACTTCTTTACCGTGCCCGACAGCGAGTGGATGCACTTCTATAACGTCAACGTCCTCTCCGGCGTGCGTCTGGCGCGCCACTATGCGCAGAGCATGACCGAGCAGGGATGGGGACGCATTATTTTCGTGTCGTCCGAATCCGGCGTCGCCATCCCGGCGGACATGATCAACTACGGCGTCACCAAAAGCGCCAACCTGGCGGTGTCTCACGGCCTGGCGAAACGCCTCGCCGGCACCGGTGTGACGGTCAACGCCATTCTGCCGGGGCCAACCTTTACCGAAGGCCTGCAAGAAATGCTGGCGGATGCGGCGGCCAAATCCGGGCGCAGCGCACGCGATCAGGCCGACGAGTTCGTTAAAACCGAACGCCCAAGCTCCATTATTCAGCGCGCGGCGGACGTCGATGAAGTGGCCAACCTGGCCGTTTACCTCGCCTCTCCGCTGTCTTCGGCCACCACCGGCGCGGCGCTGCGCGTTGACGGTGGCGTCGTAGATACGCTGGCAATGTAACCCTGTACCCGAAACCGATATTAAGAGAGAAAGAAAATGGCTACTACATCCGTCTCTATGGACATCCCGGCATCTGCCGACACCGTATGGCAACTGATCGGCGGCTTCGACGCCTTGCCTGACTGGCTGCCGTTCATCCCGAAAAGCGTCGTTTCTGAAGGCGGCCGCGTGCGTACCTTAACCACCGCCGACGGCGGCACCGTCATCGAGCGGCTGGAAGCGTTCGACAACCGTCAACGCAGCTACAGCTACTCCATCATGCAAGCGCCGTTCCCGGTGGTGAATTACCTGTCCACCCTGTCAGTGCACGCCACCGACGACGCCAACGTGGCGCGCGTGGAATGGTCGGGCAGCTTCACGCCGGTCAACATCAGCGACGACGAGGCCATCGCCCTGTTCAGCGGCATCTACCAGGGCGGCCTGGATGCGCTGAGCGACAACTTCCCTCGTTAACGCTTGAACGCTTAAGCCCCACGGTCGATGGCTGCACCCATCGGCCGTTTTTTTTGGGTTTGGGCGCACGAACGGGCACGCCGCGAAGCAGGATAAATCCGTCATCGCCGCTTATGCTGTAAAGGAGATGCTCATTTGAGGAGATGACCGTGCGCCCCTTCAACTTGCAACGGCTGGATCATGTGGTTCTGCGCGTGCGCGATATGCAGAACAGCCTGCGTTTTTATACCCAGATCGTCGGCTGTGATATCGCCAAACAGCGGCCGGATTTGGGGCTGGTGCACCTGCGCGCCGGTGCCTCCATGATCGACCTGGTGGACGTCAACGGCGTGCTGGGGAAAAAAGGCGGCGAAGCGCCCGATCCTCATAGGCAAAATGTCGATCACGTCTGCCTGTGCATCGATCCGTTCAACGAAGAGGCGCTGTTGACCTATCTGCGATCGCAGGGGATCGGCGTTGATCCCGCCGAATCGCGCTATGGGGCGGAAGGCGACGGGCCGTCCATTTATTTCAGCGATCCGGACGGTAATCGCGTGGAATTGAAAGGGCCGGCGGGATGAGATTAACGTGCCATAGAAAATGGCAATGCTGATCAGTTAGCGTTTTTCTGCAGGCGTTCGTGACATTTTCGGTCGATAAAAGTGAGATGCCCCATGTGGCTCACGCACCTCGGCCCCTCCAATTGCCGTTCATATTGGCCACAGAGAAATGCGGGACATTTACGGCAATTCCCCTGCACAGAACGCCCAGAGGCTGGATAAAAAAATGCCACTCAGGCTTAAGTGAGCGGCATTGCATAGATAATGGAGCCTTATCGGCCCCATCTGTTTGAACGCCACGGGTAGGTGTTCCACGCACCAACAATAAGCTGCTAGCTTATGGTTCTATCAATGTCATTGGCTATGAGAGGCGCTGCCCCATATGAGAAAACCGATCGCCTCGGTGATTTTTGTCCTGGTATTCGCTGTCTTGCCGAACATCATTCCCTCTCGGCTGCTGCTGACACCGGACATGGCGTGGGAAATGGTTCACAAGTCTAATGAATGGGGTCTCGGCGATCCGCAAGCGCTTTCGACAACCTGCCTGCTAATGCTTTATGCCGCTGTCGCGGGGTTGTGTCTGCGTTTTATGCCAAAAAAATCGACCTAACCCGTCACTGCTGAACGTTAACGCCCCTGCGCTGCCAGTGCCTGGGCGCAGGCCCAGGCCGAGCTCCAGGCCCACTGGAAGTTGTAACCGCCCAACCACCCGGTCACGTCCACCACTTCGCCGATAAAGTAGAGCCCCGGCGCCTTGTGGGCTTCCATCGTCTTGGAAGAAAGTTCGTTGGTGTCGACGCCGCCGAGCGTCACTTCCGCCGTGCGGTAGCCTTCGGTGCCGTTCGGCTGCACGCGCCAGTTCTGCAACAGATCCACCAGCGCCGCCTGCTGCGGCGCATTCAGCTGCTTCAGCGTCGCCTCCGGCAATTGTCCCAGGGTCTGCAAGCACTCCACCAGCCGCTTCGGCAAGTGCAGCGCCAGGGTATTTTTCAGGCTTTGGTTCGGGTGCTGCAAGCGTTGTTCATCCAGGAAGCCCGCCAGATCCAGCTCAGGAAGTAAGTTAACGCTCACATACTCACCCGGTTGCCAGTAGCTGGACAGCTGCAGCACCGCCGGGCCGGACAGGCCGCGATGGGTAAACAGAATGCTTTCACGGAAGCTGACGCCGTTCTCGGCGGTGATCACCGCCGGCACCGAGACGCCGGACAGCGTCTGTACATGCTCCAACAGCGGTTTATGCAGGGTAAACGGCACCAGCCCGGCGCGCGTCGGCAGCACCTTAAGACCGAACTGCTCAGCCAGTTTGTAACCGAACGGCGACGCGCCCAACCCCGGCATGGATAATCCGCCGCTGGCCACCACAAGTGAGCGAGCGCTCACTTTTTCACCATTCAGCGCCAGCGCGTAGCCATTCTCGGTTTTCTCTACGTCCAGCACTTCGCTGCGCAGGCGCATCGTCACCTGGCCCAGCTCGCACTCTTTGACCAGCAGATCCACCACCTGCTGCGCCGAATCGTCGCAGAACAGCTGCCCCAGCGTTTTTTCATGGTAGGCGATGCCGTAACGGTTGATCAGATCGATGAAGTCCCACTGGGTGTAGCGCGCCAGCGCCGACTTGCAGAAGTGCGGGTTGTTCGACAGATAGGCCGCCGGTTCGGCGTACATGTTGGTGAAGTTGCAGCGCCCACCGCCGGACATCAGGATCTTGCGGCCCGGTTTTTTGCCGTTGTCGAGCAGCAATACGCGGCAACCGAGTTGCCCCGCCTGCGCGGCGCAAAACATGCCGGCGGCGCCCGCCCCAATCACTACGACATCAAACTGTTCCACCTGAGCCTCACTTATCAAAACCACAATCGCGACAAAAGAGCGCCATATTACGCCGTTTCGCCGCCGGTCACCGCCAAATTCACGGCGGCAGATTGTAAAGCCCCGGCGGCGCCAACGCCATAGTAAGAAAATATTACAGAGGTCAGAGCAGATTAACGCGTTGATATTCCATATTTTTGTTATAGGCGCGTCATCGTTTCGTCATGTCCAAATCAAAAAAACGTCATATTTTCCTTTTCCCCGGCACCGGTTGTCACTGATAATGCGCGGCGTTCATGTCCACAAACTGGCGTAACGCTTATGCTGCATTTGTTCGCTGGCCTGGATTTCCATACCGGCCTGATGTTAATTCTCGCATTGTTGTTCGTGTTGTTTTATGAAGCCATCAACGGTTTTCATGATACGGCCAATGCGGTCGCTACAGTTATTTATACCCGCGCCATGCGCTCGCAACTTGCGGTCGTGATGGCAGGTTTGTTCAACTTTCTTGGCGTAATGCTCGGCGGTTTGAGTGTTGCTTACGCCATCGTCCACTTGCTGCCTACCGATCTGTTGTTGAACGTCAGTTCAGCACACGGATTAGCCATGGTCTTCTCCATGCTGCTGGCGGCAATCATCTGGAACCTCGGCACCTGGTATTTCGGTCTGCCGGCCTCCAGTTCCCATACGCTGATAGGCGCAATCATCGGTGTCGGTTTAACCAACGCCCTGATGACCCACACCTCGGTCGTGGATGCGCTTAACGTCCCGAAAATGATTGGCATTTTCCTTTCTCTGCTGTTCTCGCCGCTGGTCGGCATGATGGTGGCGGGAGTGATGGTGTTCGCCTTGCGCCGCTATTGGAGTGGCACCAAGAAACGCCAGCGTATCCACATGACCCCTGCGGAACGTGAAAAGGTCGACGGCAAACGCAAGCCGCCGTTCTGGACCCGTATCGCGCTGATCCTGTCGGCGATTGGCGTCAGCTTCTCGCACGGCGCCAACGACGGCCAGAAAGGTATCGGCCTTATCATGCTGGTGCTGATCGGCGTTGCGCCGGCCGGCTTCGTGGTCAATATGAATGCAACCGGTTATGACATCACCCGTACGCGTGATGCCGTGACCCACCTGCAGCAATATTACCAGCAGCACGGCGACGCGCTGTCGCATGCGGTGTCGCTGACGCCGCTGGTGCCAAGCCCGGATGACGAAGCCGCGCCTGGCAAGCCTGCCGAGTTCCACTGCGACAGTTCGCGCGCCATGCCGGCGATCGAGCTGGCTCAGGGCATGCTGACCAACCTGCAAAGCTACGATCAGCTGACGGTTGACCAGCGCAGCCACCTGCGCCGCCTGCTGATGTGCGTGACCGACACGGCGGATAAAGTCGCCAAGCTGCCGGAAACCTCATCCGCCGACCAGCGTTTCCTGAAGAACCTGCGTCAGGATCTGCTGCAGACCGTCGAGTACGCGCCGATGTGGATCATCGTCGCCGTCGCGCTGGCGCTGTCGCTCGGCACCATGGTGGGCTGGAAACGCGTGGCCACCACCATCGGCGAGAAGATCGGCAAGAAAGGCATGACCTACGCCCAGGGCGTATCGGCCCAGATGACCGCAGCGCTGTCTATCGGCGTGGCGAGTTATACCGGCATGCCGGTCTCCACCACCCACGTCCTCTCTTCGGCGGTTGCCGGGACGATGATCGTGGACGGCGGCGGCGTGCAGAGCAAAACCGTGAAGAACATCCTGTTGGCCTGGGTACTGACCCTACCAATCTCGATCCTGCTTTCCGGTGCGCTGTATTGGGTTGCGTTGAAGCTGATCTAAGCGATAAGCATCATGAGGAAGGCGGCCACTGGGCCGCCTTTTTTTTGCCTGCATCAAGGGAAACAGAAAGGCATTAATACCAGATCATCAGCGCTATCAGGCTGATGACCACCAGGCCGCACAGGGCCGAGGTCAGCATAAACTGCCCGCGCACCCGCTCGCAGCGGCGGATAAACTCCGGATCGTGATGCTCGACATAGCGCTGCGCGAAGATATAGCGCACCAGCCTCAGCTGCTTGCTGGGTTGCCCGTGGGCGGTGAAGAAACCGCCGCCGTCGACGTACTGGTACAGCAACGGGTCACAGCCGCGCAATACCACCAGCAACGCGCGCAGAGAAGAGTAATACCGCACCATGTTTACCACACACACCACACATAAGGCCCAAAACAGCGCGACGGTACTGATCATGATTACCCCCTCAAGGCGTTGTTATCCGCGGCCTTCCGCCGGGTCCAACCGCCCTACCTCATTACCCGATACTCTGCTGGAGCTTACCGCTCTCATCCCCTTTTTTTGCCTGCACGGGCCATGCCCATAACCCACCGCCTCCGGAGACGTTACCGCACCGCACAGAGAGATTTGCACGGCGTGGTTCCACTCAGAGGGGAAATGATGAGGCCCATATCCATCATTGTAGGTTAATGAAACGCAAACTGGCCTGAGCAGTGGATAAAATTTACCGCCCTGTGCCGAAAAGTCACCTGCCGGGACGTTATAAGCGATAACCGCCCGTTTTCGATTAGGCGGTTTTTCTGGATAGTCTATCCCGCGCCGCGCCGCTGATCTTTCTTCCCACGCTGGCTAGACTCAGGTTTCCGTTACGTTCATCCAAGGAAACTGTTATGGCAAACCATTCAATCAAGGGAAAAACCGTCCTCATCGCCGGCGGCGCCAAGAACCTCGGCGGGCTGATCGCGCGCGATTTGGCTGAGCAAGGCGCCAAAGCGGTGGTGATCCACTACAACAGCGCCGCCTCCAAGGCCGAAGCGGATAAAACCGTCGCCGCCATTCAGGCCGCCGGTGCGCAAGGCGTCGCGCTGCAGGCCGATCTGACCACCGCGGGCGCGGTCGAGAAGCTGTTCGCCGATGCGGTCGCCGCCGTCGGCAAGCCGGATATCGCCATCAATACCGTCGGCAAAGTGCTGAAAAAGCCGATGGTCGACATCAGCGAAGCCGAGTACGACGAGATGACGGCGGTCAACGCCAAAACCGCGTTCTTCTTCCTGAAAGAAGCGGGCAAGCACCTTAACGACAACGGTAAAATCTGCACGCTGGTCACCTCGCTGCTCGGCGCCTTCACGCCGTTTTACGCCGCTTACGCCGGCACCAAAGCGCCGGTGGAGCACTTCACCCGCGCCGCCGCCAAGGAGTTCGGCGAGCGTGGCATCTCCGTGACGGCGGTCGGCCCCGGCCCGATGGACACCCCATTCTTCTACCCGGCTGAGGGTGCGGACGCCGTGGCCTACCACAAGACGGCGGCGGCGCTGTCGCCGTTCAGCAAAACCGGCCTGACCGATATCGAAGACGTGGTGCCGTTCATCCGCCATCTGGTCAGCGACGGCTGGTGGGTAACCGGCCAAACCATCCTGATCAACGGCGGCTACACCACCAAATAAGTTCGACGGGGGACGGAGATGCCCCCGCACCTGCTCGCGCGCAACCGCGTCATACGGCTACACTCTCTGTCAGAAACGGCGCCAAGGAACAGCAGGTCACGAGATGGACAGATTCAATCAATACCGCGTATTCGTACAGGTGGCAGAAATGGGCAGCTTTATCCGGGCGGCCCACGCGCTGGAGGTGCCGCGCGCCTCGGTGTCCGCCGCCGTGCAACAACTGGAAACGCAGCTGGGCGTGCGCCTGCTGCACCGCACCACGCGGCAAGTGCGGCTGACCGCCGACGGCGAACAGCTGCTCGAGCGGCTGCGCCCGCTGCTGGCCGAGGTGGAAGACATCGATCAGTCGTTTCAGGCCAGCCAACGGCAGGCCTCCGGGCGGCTCAGCGTCGACGTGCCGAGCCGCATCGCTCGCCGGTTGATCGCCCCGGCGCTGCCTAGCCTGTTGCGGCGCCACCCTCATCTGCAACTGGTGCTCGGCTCCGCCGATCGCGCCATCGATCTGGTGCAGGAAGGGGTCGACTGCGCGGTGCGCGTCGGCGATCTGCACGACAGCAGCCTGGTGATGCGCCCGCTCGGCCATATCGCGCTGATCAACTGCGCCAGCCCCGCCTACCTGAGCGAATTCGGCCATCCGCGCCAGCCCGCCGACCTCGCTGAGGGGCACTGGAGCATCGGTTACGCCTCGCCCAAAACCGGCCGCGAATCCCCCTGGGAATACCTGACCGACGACGGCCATACGCAACGCCTCGAACTGCCCAGCCGGGTGGTGGTCAACAACGCCGAAAGCTATATCGCCTGCTGCCGCGCCGGGCTGGGGCTGATGCAAATCCCGCGCTACGACGTGCAACACCTGCTCGACGCCGGTGAACTGGTGGAAGTCCTGCCCGGTTACCGCGCCGCCTCCATGCCGATCGCCCTGATCTACCCCCATCGCCGCCAGCGATCGCGCCGCCTGGCGGTGTTTCATGAGTGGTTTGAAAGCCTGCTGCAGCCGCATCTGGAGCGCTGATTGCACATTTAGCGCTATACTTTGTTTAATAACGCTTATAATTCAAGCGGTCAGACCGTTAAAGCCCGCATAACCCATAGGCTTTTACGCCGCGCGGGTGTACAACGAAAGGTATCGGGCGGAGAGATTTTCGATGCGGCGCAGTGTGATCGCCCCAACATATCATTGCGTTATCCGAATGATACTATGGAACCAAAAGCGCCAGGCGGGTAAACGGAACGCCTGCTAACCCTTTTTAATCGGCATGTTTATGGAAGGAGTATTCTTATGGCTTACAAACACATACTGATCGCGGTGGACCTATCCCCGGAAAGCAAGATCCTGGTAGAAAAAGCCGTCTCGATGGCGCGGCCGTACAACGCTAAAGTTTCTCTGATCCACGTCGATGTCAACTATTCCGACCTCTATACTGGCCTGATCGACGTCAATCTCGGCGACATGCAAAAACGCATCTCTGAGGAAACCCATCAGGCGCTGACCGAGCTGTCGCAGAACGCCGGCTACCCGATCACCGAGACCCTGAGCGGCAGCGGCGATCTGGCGCAGGTATTGGTCGATGCCATCAAGAAATACGACATGGACCTGGTACTGTGCGGCCACCATCAGGACTTCTGGAGCAAGCTGATGTCTTCCGCTCGCCAGCTGATCAATACCGTGCACATCGATATGCTGATCGTGCCGCTGCGCGACGAAGAAGACGAATAAAGTAAGCGCTTGCTAACTTAACTGCCCAACGCCCGCGCCCTGCGGGCGTTTTTCATGCCACCACGCCGATTAATCGCTTGATAATCAACCGCCCTCCGATGATATAGTCGCTAAAGACACAACATCCTCCCCCGGGCATCATCGACACCCAAATCTATAAGAAATAGCGGGGGAAATTTAATGCGAAAAGGAGTTATCCATGGAATATGCCGTATCGGTAGAGTCTTTCCTGTCCTCGTTACAACGCCATAACCCCCACCAGCCGGAATATCTGCAGGCGGTGCGCGAAGTGTTCACCTCGCTGTGGCCGTTTATCGAGCGCAACCCGCGCTATCGCGAACAGGCGCTGCTGGAACGCCTGGTGGAGCCCGAGCGCATCATTCAGTTCCGCGTCAGCTGGGTGGACGATCGCGGCCAGGTGCAGGTCAACCGCGCCTTCCGCGTCCAGTTCAACTCGGCCATCGGCCCCTACAAGGGCGGCATGCGCTTCCACCCGTCGGTAAACCTGTCGATCCTGAAGTTCCTCGGCTTTGAGCAGACCTTCAAGAATGCGCTGACTACCCTGCCGATGGGCGGCGGCAAAGGCGGCTCCGATTTCGATCCGAAGGGCAAAAGCCAGGGCGAGATCATGCGTTTCTGCCAGGCGTTGATGACCGAGCTGTACCGCCATCTGGGGCCGGACACCGACGTGCCGGCCGGCGACATCGGCGTCGGCGGCCGTGAAGTCGGCTTTATGGCCGGCATGATGAAGAAACTGTCCAACAACACCGCCTGCGTGTTTACCGGCAAAGGGCTCTCCTTCGGCGGCAGCCTGATCCGCCCCGAGGCGACCGGCTACGGCCTGGTGTACTTTACCGACGCCATGCTGCAGCGCCACGGCCTGGGCTTTGAGGGGATGCGGGTGGCGGTGTCCGGTTCCGGCAACGTGGCGCAGTACACCATCGAGAAAGCGCTGGAGCTGGACGCGCGCGTGATCACCGTGTCGGATTCCGGCGGCACCCTGGTGGACGAAGACGGCTTCACCACCGAGAAGCTGGCGCACCTGGCGGAGATCAAAAACCAGCGTTACGGCCGGGTGGCGGACTACGCCCGCGAACGCGGCCTGACCTACCTGGCGGGCCAGCAGCCGTGGAACGTGCCGGTGGATATCGCCCTGCCGTGCGCCACCCAGAACGAACTGGATCTCGAGGCGGCGCAGACGCTGATCCGCAACGGGGTGAAAGCGGTGGCGGAAGGCGCCAACATGCCGACCACCATCCAGGCCACCGACGCCTTCCTCGACGCCGGGGTGCTGTTCGCGCCCGGCAAGGCGGCCAACGCCGGCGGCGTGGCCACCTCGGGGCTGGAGATGGCGCAAAACGCCGCGCGCATCGGCTGGCGGGCGGAAAAAGTGGATGTACGTTTACAACATATCATGGCGGATATTCACCATGCCTGCGTGGAATACGGCGGTGAGGGCAAGCAAACCCACTATGTACACGGCGCGAATATCGCCGGTTTCGTCAAGGTCGCGGAGGCGATGCTGGCCCAAGGCGTGCTGTAATCCGTCGTAAAGGTGATCTTGTTCACACATCGATTAAATGCTTCAATGCCGGCCTCTGCGCCGGCATTTTTTTATGCCTTCACGCCATCAGAATGATGCAATCTAGTTAAATAAAAGTTAATAAATAGTTAATTAATGCCATTTAATTGGTAGTAAATTTACCACCACCAGATAATTAAACATTTATTTAACACTAAATACGCCAATATTTTACTTAAATGTGCGCAGATCACATTTCATTAACTTCAGCTACGCCCCCTCTTCCATTCCTTTGTAATCTGCAGCGGTGGAAAAACCGCCACCCCTACAGATAAAAAAAGGTACAGCTAATGAAATTTAACCTCGCATTATTAAATGCATGTGTGGTTTCTGCGTGCATGTTATCGACAACACCTGTGTTCGCCGCTGATAAGTATGAGATTGCCGTGGTCGCCAAAGTGACCGGCATCCCGTGGTTCAACCGCATGGAGGTGGGCGTCAACGAAGCGGCGAAAAAACTCGACGTCAACGCCTACCAGACCGGCCCTTCTACGCCGGATCCGGCCGCGCAGGTCAAGGTGATTGAGGATCTGATCGCCAAGAACGTCAACGCCATCATCGTGGTGCCGAACGACGCCAAGGTGCTGGAGCCGGTGCTGAAAAAAGCGCGCGACAAAGGCATCGTGGTGCTGACCCATGAATCCCCGGACCAGCAGATCGGCCAGTGGGACATCGAGACCATCGACAGCGAGAAATACGCGCAGGCCAACGTCGATGAGCTGGCGAAAGACATGGGCGGCAAAGGCGGCTACGCGATCTACGTCGGTTCGCTGACCGTGCCGCTGCACAACGCCTGGGCCGACTTCGCCATCAAATACCAGAAAGAAAAATACCCGGACATGTTTGAAGTCACCTCGCGCTTGCCGGTGGCGGAAAGCATCGACAAATCCTACGCCACCACGCTGGATCTGATGAAAACCTATCCGCAGATGAAGGGCATCATCGGCTTCGGTTCGCTCGGCCCGATCGGCGCCGGCCAGGCGGTGGCCAAGAAACGCGCCAAGGACAAAATCGCAGTGGTGGGCATCGCCATGCCGGCGCAGGCCGCCCCTTACCTGATGCGTGGCGACATCAAGAAAGCGCTGCTGTGGGATCCGAAAGACGCCGGTTATGCGCTGGTGACGGTGGCCGACCAGCTGTTGCAGGGCAAGGAAGTGAATAAGGACCTGTCGATTGAGGGCCTCGGTAAGGCCGACGTCGATATGGAACACAAAGTGATTCGGTTTAATAAGATTTTGGAAGTGACCAAAGACAACGCCAAATCGCTCGGATTCTGATTTTTCGCGTAATTTCGCCACACCGGGAAAGAAGTTAAACCCTCGTAGGGGCGCAGCGTTGCTGCGCCCAGGGCTTCGGCCGCTACGCAAGCACAGGTTAACGTTATGACAGCCTCCCCCGCATTTATCACCCTGGAGAATATCAGCAAGCGATTCCCAGGCGTGCTGGCATTAGACCAGATCAACCTGACGCTGAATAAAGGCGAAGTGCACTGCCTGGCCGGGCAAAACGGCTGCGGCAAAAGCACCATTATTAAAATCATCTCCGGCGTCTATCAGCCGGAAAAAGGCGCCAACATTTCGCTGGAAGGCAAACTCTTCCACGCCCTGACGCCGCAGCTGTCCGGTTATTACGGCATACAGGTGATCTACCAGGACCTGTCGCTGTTCCCTAACCTGACGGTGGCGGAAAACATCGCTATCCACCGTTACCTGCCCGGCGGCCACTTCTGGGTGCGCAAGCGGGTGATGCGCCAGACGGCGCTGGACGCCATGGCACGGGTCGGCGTACACATCGATCCCGATAAAAAGGTGGAAAAATTGTCGATCGCCGATCGGCAGCTGGTGGCGATTTGCCGCGCCATCGCCGCCGAAGCGCGGTTGGTTATCATGGACGAACCGACCGCCTCGCTGACCCGCCAGGAAGTCGACGGCCTGCTGCGGGTGGTTAACGAACTGAAGGCGGCCGGCATCTGCGTGGTGTTCGTCAGCCACAGATTGGATGAAGTGATGGAAGTCGCCGATCGCATCAGCGTAATGCGCGACGGCAAGCTGGTGGGCACCTGGCCGGCCAGCGAACTGGACAGCCATGAACTGGCGTTCCTGATGACCGGCCAACGCTTCCATTACAGCCCGCTGCCCCCGCTGCCGCCGGCTGAACAAGCGCCGCTGCTCGAGGTGCGCAACCTCAGCCGCGGCGAAAAATACCGCAACGTCAATCTGGCGCTGCGCGGCGGCGAGATCGTCTCGATCGTCGGCCTGCTCGGCGCCGGCCGCACCGAACTGTGCCTCAGCCTGTTCGGCATGACGCGGCCGGACAGCGGCGAGATCCGCATCGAGGGCCGCACGGTGCAGCTGCACAACAACCGCGAAGCGGTGCGCCACGGCATCGGCTATGTGTCGGAAGATCGCCTGACGCAGGGGTTGATCATGGAGCAATCGATCTACGACAACACCATCGTCACCGTCTTCGATCGGCTGCATACCTCGCTCGGGCTGCTGGATCACGCCAAGGCGACCGAGCTGGTCAACCGGCTGATCCGCGATCTGAACATCAAGGTGTCCGACAGCGCATTGCCGGTGAAAACCCTGTCCGGCGGCAACGCCCAGCGCATCGCCATCGCCAAGTGGGTGGCGACCCAGCCGAAGATCCTGATCCTCGACTCGCCCACCGTCGGCGTGGACATCGCCAACAAAGAGGGGATCTACCAGATCGCCCGCGATCTGGCGCAGCTGGGCATGGCGGTGCTGATGATCTGCGACGAGATCCCAGAAGCCTATTACAACAGCCATCGGGTGATGGTGATGCGCAAAGGCGAACTGATCGCCGAATTCGCGCCGCACCAGAGTACCGAACAACAGATCGCCGAGGTGGTGAATGGATAAGTCATTATTGGCCCGCCTGGCCGGGCGGCACGAGTTTTATCTCGGCCTGTTGGTGCTGCTGCTGGCGATCGGCCTGAGCGCCGGCACCGATGAGTTTCTGACGCTCGGCAACCTGACCGACGTCGCCACCAGCTACGCCATTCTCGGCATTCTGGCCTGCGGCCTGTTCGTGGTGCTGATCGCCGGCGGCATCGACATTTCGTTCCCGGCGGTCACCGCCATCGCCCAATACGTGATGGCCA
This sequence comes from Serratia bockelmannii, assembly GCF_051803255.1. Taxonomy (NCBI): domain Bacteria; kingdom Pseudomonadati; phylum Pseudomonadota; class Gammaproteobacteria; order Enterobacterales; family Yersiniaceae; genus Serratia; species Serratia bockelmannii. The sequence goes on from NZ_CP196512.1 coordinate 4,981,307, forward strand.
GCTGGGTGATCCAGCACGGCGGCAGCTTCCCGCTGGCGTTCGCCCTGGCGATTGGCGTCGGCCTGCTGCTCGGGCTGGTGAACGGTTTCCTGGTGTACTGGCTGAAGGTGCCGGCGATCATCATCACCATCGCCACCCTCAACCTGTTCTACGGCCTGCTGGTGTACGCCACCAACGGCACCTGGCTGTACGGCTTCCCGGACTGGTTCATGAACGGCATCAACTGGTTCTCGTTCCAGGGCGCCGACGGTTACGACTACGGCCTGACGCTGCCGCTGCTGTGCCTGCTGGCGACCATCGTCGTCACCGGCGTGCTGATGAACCGCACCCGGCTGGGGCGCCAGATCTACGCCATGGGCGGCAACCGCGACGCGGCGTCGCGCCTGGGGTTGAACCTGCTGCGGCTGCACTTCTGCGTCTACGGCTATATGGGCATTCTGGCCGGCGTCGCGGCGGTAGTGCAGGCGCAGATCACCCAGTCGGTGGCGCCCAACTCGCTGCTCGGCTTCGAGCTGACGGTATTGGCGGCGGTGGTGCTGGGCGGCACCAGCATGAGCGGCGGCCGCGGATCGTTGACCGGCACCCTGCTCGGCGTGGTGCTGCTGGCCTTCCTGCAAAACGGGCTGACGCTGCTCAGCGTCTCGGCCTATTGGCACCAGGTGTTCAGCGGCGCGATCATTTTGATCAGCATCAGCACCACCGCCTGGAACGAAAAACGCAAGCTGCTCAAGGAGATCTGACATGACGCAGTTAACTCGGTTGATCCCAAGCGATCGGATCATTCGTCTGCAGGGCGCGATCATCATCGCGGTGGCGCTGCTGTTCGCCGGTCTGCTCGGATCGCGCTTCTTCAGCCTTGGCAACTTCCAGTCGATCGCCTCGCAGCTGCCGATCCTCGGCCTGCTGGCGCTCGGCATGGGCATCACCATGCTGACCGGCGGCATCAATCTGTCGATCATCGCCGGCGCCAACGCCTGTTCACTGGTGATGGCGGCGATCATCGTCAGCCATCCCGACCAGCCGCTGTTCCTGGCACTGGCGCTGTTGGCCGGCCTGCTGGTGGCGGTGGCAATCGGCGCACTGAACGGGGTGCTGGTGGCCTGGATCGGCGTCTCGCCCATCCTCGCCTCGCTCGGCACCATGACCCTGATCACCGGCCTGAATATCCTGCTGTCCAACGGCGCGGTGATCTCCGGCTTCCCGGCGGCGATTCAATTTCTTGGCAATGGCGCCGTACTCGGCGTGCCGGTGGCGCTGATCCTGTTCCTGCTGGTAGCGGTCGGGCTGTGGCTGCTGCTGGAGCACACCACGCTGGGCCGCAGCCTGTACCTGATCGGCTCCAACGAGCAGGCCACCCGCTTCAGCGGCGTGAACACCGCGCGGGTGCAGATCGCGGTGTATATCCTGTCGGCGCTGCTCGGCTGGGGCGCCGCGCTGCTGATGATGGCCAAGTTCAACTCGGCCAAGGCCGGCTACGGCGAATCTTATCTGCTGGTGACCATTCTGGCCTCGGTGCTGGGCGGCATTAACCCGGACGGCGGTTTCGGCCGTATTCTGGGGCTGGTGCTGGCGCTGATCGTGCTGCAAATGTTGGAAAGCGGCCTCAATCTGCTGGGGGTCAGCAGCTACCTGACCATGGCCCTGTGGGGCGGCGTGCTGATCCTGTTTATCGCGTTACAGAATCGAAAAGCCTGAGGAGAAAATAATGGCAAGCTATTTTATTGGCGTAGATGTGGGCACCGGAAGCGCGCGCGCAGGCGTATTCGATCTCAACGGCCGCATGGTCGGCCAGGCCAGCCGGGCCATCGATCTGTACCGGCCGAAGGCGGATTTCGTCGAGCAGTCGTCGGATAACATCTGGCAGGCGGTGTGCAATGCGGTGCGCGACGCGGTCAACCAGGCCGACATCAACCCGATCCAGGTCAAGGGGTTGGGCTTCGACGCCACCTGTTCGCTGGTGGTGCTGGATAAAGAGGGCAAGCCGCTGACCGTCAGCCCCTCCGGCCGTACCGAACAGAACATCATCGTGTGGATGGATCACCGGGCGATCGCCCAGGCCGAGCGCATCAACGCCACCAAACACCGGGTGCTGGACTTCGTCGGCGGCATTATCTCGCCGGAGATGCAGACGCCGAAACTGCTGTGGCTGAAACAGCACATGCCCACCACCTGGGCCAACGCCGGCTACCTGTTCGATCTGCCGGACTTCCTCACCTGGCGCGCCACCCAGGACGCCACCCGTTCGCTGTGCTCGACGGTGTGCAAGTGGACCTATCTCGGCCACGAGCAGCGTTGGGACAAGAGCTACTTCCAGCAGATCGGGCTGGAAGACGTGCTGGAACACGACGCGGCCAAGATCGGCAGCGACGTTAAAATGATGGGCGAGCCGCTGGGCCACGGCCTGACTCAGCGCGCCGCCAGCGAGATGGGGCTTATCGCCGGCACGGCGGTGAGCGTATCGATAATCGATGCCCACGCCGGCACCCTCGGCACGCTGGGCGCCACCGGCGTCTCCGGTGAGGTGGCCGACTTCAACCGCCGCGTCGCGCTGATCGGCGGCACCTCCACCGGTCATATGGCGATGTCGCGCACCGCGCGCTTTATCGGCGGCGTCTGGGGGCCGTATTACTCGGCGATCCTGCCGGAATACTGGCTGAACGAGGGCGGCCAGTCTGCCACCGGCGCGCTGATCGACCACGTCATCCAGTCGCACCCGTGCTACCCGGAGCTGCTGGCGCAGGCGAAAACCCAGGGGCAGACCATCTATGAGGTGCTGAACGCCATTCTGCGCCGCATGGCCGGCGAGCCGGAGAATATCGCCTTCCTGACGCAGGACATTCACATGCTGCCGTACTTCCACGGCAACCGCTCGCCGCGCGCCAACCCGACGCTGACCGGCATCCTGACCGGGCTGAAGCTGTCGCGCACGCCGGAGGATATGGCGCTGCACTACCTGGCCACCATTCAGGCCATCGCGCTCGGCACCCGCCACATCATCGAAACCATGAACCACAGCGGCTACAGCATCGACACCATCATGGCCAGCGGCGGCGGCACCAAGAACCCGATCTTCGTGCAGGAGCACGCCAACGCCACCGGCTGCGCCATGCTGCTGCCGGAGGAAAGCGAAGCGATGCTGCTCGGCGGTGCGATGATGGGCACCGTGGCGGCGGGCGTGTTCGACACCTTGCCGGAGGCGATGAGCGCCATGAGCCGCATCGGCAAGACGGTGACGCCGCAGACCAACCAGATAAAAAGCTACTACGACCGCAAATACCGGGTGTTCCATGAGCTGTACAACGACCACATGAAATACCGCCAGCTGATGCAGGAGGAGGCGTGATGCAGCAGGAATGGCGGCAGGCCGTGCAGGGTTGGCAAACCTACAGCCAGGAGCTGGCGCAGCTGGGCGAGCGTCTCGACGCGCGCACCTGGCAACGGCTGCTGGCGCTGCTGACCGACTGCCGCGGTAAAATCGCCGTCACCGGCGTCGGCACCTCGGGGATTGCGGCGCGCAAGATAGCCCACATGCTGGCCTGCGTGGAACGGCCGGCGGTCTACCTCGACGCCACCGGCGCGGCGCACGGCGATCTGGGTTTTCTGCGCGCCGACGATCTGCTGATCCTGATCTCGCGCGGCGGCAATTCCGACGAGCTGACCCGCCTGCTGCCGACGCTGCAGGCCAAGGGGGTGACGCTGATCGCGGTGACGGAAAACCCGCACTCCGCCATCGCGCAGGCGGCGCAGCTAACGATCGCCACCGGGGTGCAAAAGGAGATAGATCCGCTGAACATGCTGGCCACCACCTCAATTGTGCTGGTGCTGGCGATCTTCGACGCCGCCTGCGCCTGCCTGATGGCGCGCAGCGGTTACGACAAGGAGACCCTGCTGGCGGTGCATCCGGGCGGCGGCGTGGGGAAAAGTTTGCGGGAGGAAAACTGAGGGCCCGACACGGCGGGCCCGGCTGACATTACAGCGGCATGTAGATATCGAAACGGTGGCTTTTGGTCAGCGTGGCGGCGTGCGCCGGCACGTCGGCCAGCGGCGGCGCGTAGTCCGGGCGTTTCACCACCACGCGCTTGGTCGCCAGGCGGCGCGCCGGCTCCAGCAGGCCGTCGGCGTCATCGTCGCTGCCCACCAGCGATTGAAACACCCGCATCTCTTTCTTCACCAGCGCGCTTTTTTGCTTGTGCGGGAACATCGGATCGAGATACACCACCTCGGGGCGCGGGCTGAGATCCGCCAGCGCCGTCAGGCTGGAGGCGTGCAACAGCGTCAGGCGCTCGCGCAGCCACGGGCCGATTTCCGCATCCTGATAGCCGCGCTGCAGTCCGTCGTCCAGCAACGCCGCCACCACCGGATTGCGCTCCAGCATCCGCACCCGGCAGCCCAGCGCCGCCAGCACGAAGGCGTCGCGCCCCAGCCCGGCAGTAGCGTCCACCACGTCCGGCAGGTAGCTGCCCTTGATGCCGACCGCCTTGGCCACCGCCTCGCCGCGGCCGCCGCCGAAACGGCGCCGGTGCGCCATGGTGCCGGTGACGAAGTCGACATAGATCCCGCCGAGCTTCGGCTCGTCGCGCTTACGCAGCTCCAGCCGTTCCGGCGTCAGTACCAGCGCCATCGGCGCATCGTCATCGGACACCAGCTGCCAGCGCTGCGCCAAAACAGACAAGGCGCCGGGATCGGCGCCTGCTTCACACAATAAACACACGCTCACGTGTCGGGTTATCCTTTAATGCCGTAATGGCGCAGCATAGCATCCAGCTGCGGCTCGCGGCCACGGAAGCGTTTGAACAGCGTCATCGGCTCTTCCGAACCGCCGCGCGACAGGATGTTGTCGAGGAAGGATTTGCCGGTCTCGGCGTTGAAAATCCCCTCTTCTTCGAAGCGCGAGTAGGCGTCGGCCGACAGCACTTCCGCCCACAGGTAGCTGTAGTAACCCGCCGCGTAGCCGCCGGCGAAGATGTGGCTGAAGGCGTGCGGGAAGCGGCCCCAGCTCGGCGAAGGCACCACCGCCACCATTTTCTTCACTTCCGCCAGCGTCGGCAGGATCTGCGCGCCTTTTTCCGGGCTGTATTCGAAATGCATGCGGAAATCGAACAGGCCGAACTCGAGCTGGCGCAGGATGAACAGCGCCGCCTGGTAATTCTTGGCCGCCAGCAGCTTGTCGAGCATGGCCTTTGGCAGCGGCTCGCCGCTCTGGTAATGGCCCGAGATAAACGCCAGCGCTTCCGGCTCCCAGCACCAGTTTTCCATAAACTGGCTCGGCAGTTCGACCGCATCCCACGGCACCCCGTTGATGCCTGAGACGCCGGCGGTATCGATCTGCGTCAGCATATGGTGCAGACCGTGGCCGAACTCGTGGAACAGCGTGGTCACTTCGTTATGGGTGAACAGCGCCGGCTGGTCGCCCAGCGGACGGTTGAAGTTGCAGGTCAGGTAAGCGACCGGTTTTTGCAGCGTGCCGTCAGCCTTGCGCAGGCTGCCGACGCAGTCGTCCATCCAGGCGCCGCCGCGTTTGTTTTCGCGGGCGTACAGATCGAGGTAGAAACTGCCGCGCAGCTCGCCGTCGGCGTCGAACAGATCGAAGAAGCGCACGTCCGGATGCCAGGTCTCCACGTCTTTACGCTCTTTGGCGGTGATGCCGTAGATGCGTTTCACCACTTCGAACAGCCCTTCCACCACACGCTGTTCCGGGAAGTACGGGCGCAGCTGCTCGTCGCTGATGGAGAACAGGTGCTGCTTCTGTTTTTCGCCGTAGTAGGTGATGTCCCAGGCGTCGAGCTCGTCCACGCCATAGTGCTGTTTGGCGAAGGCGCGCAGCTGTGCCAGCTCCTGCTCGGCCTGCGGGCGGGCGCGCTTGGCCAGATCGCTCAGGAAGCCGATCACCTGCTCCGGGCTTTCCGCCATCTTGGTCGCCAGCGACTTGTCGGCGTAGGTGTCAAAGCCCAGCAGCTGAGCCAGCTCATGGCGCAGCGCCAGCGTTTCCGCCATCACTTCGCTGTTGTCCCATTTGCCGGCATTCGGCCCCTGATCGGAGGCGCGGGTGGCGAAGGCGCGGTACATCTCTTCGCGCAGCGCGCGGTTGTCGGCGTAGGTCAGCACCGGTAGGTAGCTCGGCATGTCCAGCGTCAGTAGCCAGCCGTCTTGCTCTTTGGCCTGCGCCATCGCCTGGGCCTGCGCCAGCGCGCTTTCCGGCAGGCCGCTCAGCTCGGCTTCGTCGGTAATCAGTTTGCTCCAGCCCATGGTGGCGTCGAGCACGTTGTTGCTGTAGGTGGAACCCAGCTCGGACAGGCGCGCGACGATCTCGCCGTAGCGCTGCTGTTTGTCCGCCGACAGGCCGATGCCCGACAGCTCGAAGTCGCGCAGCGCGTTGTCCACCGCCTTGCGCTGCGGCACGCTCAGCGCCTCGAACGCCGCGCCCTCTTTCAGGCTGCGGTAGGCCTGGTACAGCCCTTCGTGCTGGCCGACCCAGGTGCCGTACTCGGACAGCAGCGGCAGCGCCTGCTCATAGGCGGCGCGCAGCTCCGGGCTGTTTTTCACCGAGTTCAGGTGCCCGATCGGCGACCAGATGCGCGACAGGCGATCGTCCGACTCCGCCAACGGCTGACACAAATTGTCCCAGGTGAACGGCCCCGGCTGCGCGACCACGCGCTCTACCGCGGCGCGGCAGTCCGCCAGCGCGGATTGCACCGCAGGCACGATATCTTCAGGGCGGATCGCCGAGAACGGCGGCAGGGAAAACGGGGTCAGCAACGGATTTGTCATAGGGCAGTCCTGATTAGCGTTGGGGCCCGCCACGGGGGCGAGCCTTAAAATGCGTATGAATCTCTAACATGGAGCCAGGCAACAGGAAAATCAATGCCCGGCGTTGATCGTTCGTGCCTTAAACGGCGCGTTGGCGAATGCGTGCGGCCAGCGCCGCCAGCTGTTCGTCGTCGGCGCGCGCGGCGTCGTGGGAGGAAATGTAGCCCTCGTAATGTTCGAAAAACTTCGGCGAGGTCGATTCGATCGGCCGCCACTGATCCAGCGACGCGGTGCCGTGCAGCGGGATCAGTTTGGCATGCACATGGTCAACGCCGTAGCCCTCGAAGACCATGCCGCAGCGGCCGACGTCGTCGAACGCGCGATCCAGCTGCTTTGCCACACGCTTGGTCGCCAGCATCAACGCGCTCAGCACCTCGTCCGGCAGGTCAAAGGCGTAGCTCGGGTGGTGCGCCTTGGGGATCACCACGCTGAAGCCGTCGGTGTTGGGAAAGATGGACAGGAACGCCAGATGGTCGTCGTCTTCCCAGATTTTATGGCACGGCGCCTTGCCCGCCACGATGTCGCAAAAAATGCAGCTCATCCTTTCTCCTTGTGATTCACAGCGTTTCAACCCGTTCGAATTCTTCGAACACCAGCCACATGTCCGGCGCAAAGCTCCCCTCGCGGGTAAAGAATGCCTGATGCCCCTCGCGCCAAAACGCCAGGCTTTTGTCGCCTTCGCCCTCTTTGGCCGCCATCTCGGCGGTCACTTGGTCGTAGCGCACCAGGCGCAGCGCCAGGGTTCTGATCACGCAGGCCGGTTCGCCGCGGCCATCGAGAACGATGCTGTAATCGCCGATCCGCGGGGTTTGTTCCCGACGATAGCTCGCATAGGAACTGCAGGTGGCGGTTTTATCCCCGCTCAGCACCAATCCCAGCAGTTCGTCGGCTAACGCCGGGCCGTCGCCGAACGCCCAGCGCGCCGCGTCGGGGTAATTCGCCAAAATCGCCTGTTTGCTCATCGTCCTGTCCCTTTCTGTTAACGTCTGCGGCAACGGAGTCCGGTTTTTCCCGGCCAGACAGTTTATACTGTGCAGATTATAAGCCTTATTGCATTGAATGCTCCGTCTGCGGAGCACAAGGAACCGCCACCCGTCATGTTAAGTTATCGCCACAGTTTCCACGCCGGCAACCACGCCGACGTGCTCAAACACACCGTTCAGAGCCTGATCATCGAGTCGCTGAAGGAAAAAGAGAAGCCGTTCCTGTACCTGGATACCCACTCGGGCGCGGGCCGTTATCAGCTCAGCGGCGAACACGCCGAGCGCACCGGCGAATACCTGGAAGGCATCGGCTTGCTGTGGCAACGCGACGATCTGCCGGAAGAGCTGGCGGCCTACATGAGCGTGGTGCACAACTTTAACCGTTCCGGCACGCTGCGCTACTATCCCGGCTCGCCGCTGATCGCCCGCCAGCTGCTGCGCCCACAGGACAAAATTCACCTGACCGAGCTGCACCCGAGCGACTACCCGCTGTTGCGCAGCGAGTTCCAGAAAGACGAGCGCGCCAAAGTGCAGCGCGCCGACGGCTATCAGCAGCTGAAATCCCAGCTGCCGCCCCTGTCGCGCCGCGGCCTGATCCTGATGGACCCGCCGTATGAAATGAAGACCGATTACCAGGACGTGGTCAAAGGCATTCAGGAAGGCTACAAGCGTTTCGCCACCGGCACCTATGCGCTGTGGTACCCGGTGGTGATGCGCCAGCAGATCAAACGCATGCTGCGCGATCTGGAAGCCACCGGCATTCGCCGCATCCTGCAGATCGAGCTGGCGGTGAAACCCGACAGCGATCAGCGCGGTATGACCGCCTCCGGCATGATCGTCATCAATCCGCCGTGGAAGCTGGAACAGCAGATGAAAAACGTGCTGCCGTGGCTGCACAAGGTGCTGGTGCCGTCGGGCATCGGTCACCATCTGGTGAACTGGGTGGTACCGGAATAATCCCCATCAGGGCGCGGTTTGCCGCGCCCTGCGTCCACCTATCGCAGCCATCGACGCAATCTTTGCGACAAACCCCGGTCAGGCGTTAAACTCTTACCCTCTTCAAATTCACAACTCATGGAAATCCCAGATGACGAAACATTACGATTATCTAGCAATTGGCGGCGGCAGCGGCGGTATCGCATCGATCAACCGGGCAGCCATGTATGGCCAAAAGTGTGCGCTGATTGAAGCCAAAGAGCTGGGCGGCACCTGTGTAAACGTGGGTTGTGTACCGAAAAAAGTCATGTGGCACGCGGCGCAGATCGCCGAGGCCATCCATCAGTACGGCCCGGACTACGGCTTCGACACCACCGTCAACGCCTTCGACTGGAAGAAGCTGGTCGCCAACCGCACCGCCTATATCGACCGCATTCACAACTCCTACGATAACGTGCTGGGCAAGAACAAGGTCGACGTGATCAAAGGCTTCGCGCGCTTCGTGGATGCGCACACCGTGGAGGTGAACGGCGAGACCATCACCGCCGACCACATCCTGATCGCCACCGGCGGCCGCCCGAGCCATCCGGCTATTCCGGGTGCGGAATACGGCATCGACTCCGACGGCTTCTTTGAGCTGGACGCCATGCCGAAACGCGTCGCCGTAGTCGGCGCCGGCTATATCGCCGTGGAGATCGCCGGCGTGCTGAACGCGCTCGGCGCGGAAACGCACCTGTTCGTGCGCAAGCACGCGCCGCTGCGCAGCTTCGATCCGATGATCGTCGAAACCCTGGTGGAAGTAATGAACACCGAGGGGCCGAGCCTGCACACCGAATCGGTGCCGAAAGCGATCGTCAAGAACGCCGACGGCAGCCTGACGCTGCAGCTGGAAAACGGCAAAGCATTCACCGTCGACTGCCTGATTTGGGCCATCGGCCGCGAACCGGCGACCGACAACCTGAACCTCGGCGTCACCGGAGTGAAAACCAACGAGCAAGGCTACATTGACGTCGATAAGTTCCAGAACACCAACGTCAAAGGCATCTACGCGGTGGGCGACAACACCGGCGCGGTAGAGCTGACCCCGGTCGCCGTGGCCGCCGGCCGCCGCCTGTCCGAGCGCCTGTTCAACAACAAGCCGGACGAGCACCTGGATTACAGCAACATCGCCACCGTGGTATTCAGCCACCCGCCGATCGGCACCGTCGGCCTGACCGAGCCGGAAGCCATCGAGAAATTCGGCGCGGACAACGTGAAGGTGTACAAATCCTCCTTCACCGCCATGTACAGCGCCGTGACGCAGCACCGCCAGCCGTGCCGCATGAAGCTGGTGTGCGCGGGTAAAGAAGAGAAGATCGTCGGCCTGCACGGCATCGGCTTCGGCATGGATGAAATCCTGCAGGGCTTCGCGGTGGCAGTGAAGATGGGCGCCACCAAGAAGGACTTCGACAACACCGTGGCGATCCACCCGACCGCGGCGGAAGAGTTCGTCACCATGCGCTGAGGCGCAACTTCGCCGGGTTTCGGCGCGTAACAGGCCAGGCGCGAAAGCGTCTGGCTTTTTTATTTCTCTCGCTCGCCTCACCGCGCCTGGCGGTAATGATCGCGAAGAAACACCGGCAAATCGTTCGCCGGCGAGGCGAAGGGTACTTGATAGAGCATATCGCCGACAAAACCGCGATGATAGGTAGCGTGGTTGACGACATGCAGCACGATTTCCTGGCGCGTCATCCGGCCTTCCCCCCCGCCGACGAACTCGAAATGTACCACCTGCGCCAGCGCCTCGGGTGACCAGTTGTCCACCTGTTCGATATACCAGCGGTCCATTTCCTCCACCGCACACCGCAAGTCGTCAAGCGCAGGCGTTTGCTCGGTGTTGCGCGCGAGGTAGCCATGCTTGCGACCTTGCAGATGGTGCCTGAAGATATCGTCCACCACATACACATGATTTAAGGTATGCACCATATTGCCAAAACGGGTCGGCCGCTGCCGTAAGGCTTCACCGGCCGGCAAGGACATCACGGTGTCAAAGGTCAAGGCGTTCGCCCAGGCTTTGTAACGCACCAGCATTTTCAAGGTATCGATGGCCGTTGCAGACATACTGCTCACTCCTTATCGGATGAAAATCGATATTCCGTTCAGCCGCACACAGTGCGGCGACGCTTTCTACGCCGTGCCAATCCCTTGCAGCCGCCCTTCGACCTGAGTGCGCGTATTGCCGCCCACCCAAATCCGGCCGCTCTCGTCGTGGGTGATATGCACGCGCCCGTTGCGCCCACGGCAGCGGCCCTGGGCGGCGATATAGCCACCGCTGACCACGCCGCTTGCGAACAACCACTGGGCCAGCGAGGCATTGAGGCTGCCGGTGACCGGATCTTCGACGATAGCGCCAAGATGATCGCTCAAAAAGGCGCGAACTTCGAAGGCTGCGTCACCATCGGCATGTGGGCCGACGACGCCAATGTCCACTCTGCGCGGCCAGCTTCTCGCCGGCGTCAGGGAAAGTACCCGCTCAGCGCTGGCCAGCCGGATCCCCAGCCACCCCGGACCGTTATCGATCCAGGCGGCATCGAGCGCCTCCTCAGGCGCGATACCTAAAAACTGCAGCGCGTCGGCCAACGTCTCTTCTGAGGGCGCCCCGGAGCGAATCAACGGCGGCGCGGCAAAACACAGCCGTCCTGCCTCGCGGCGAATGCTCACCAAGCCCGCCCCGCATTCCTGGATGATCTCCGCCCTATTGCGCGGCATCCCCTCCGCAGTGAGCCAGGCATGACAACTGCCCAGCGTCGGGTGTCCGGCAAATGGCATTTCACGATCCAGGGTGAATATCCGCACCCGGTAATCCGCCTGGGGGTGCGTCGGCGGCAGCAAAAAGGCCGTCTCCGACAGGTTGAACCAACGCGTCAAACGCTGCATGTCCTCCGTCGACAACGCTTCGGCGCCCGTGATCACCGCCAACGGATTGCCGGCGAGCGGCCCGGCGCCAAAGACATCCACCATCTGCATGCCAAAAACCATCGCTTCTCTCCTCAGGTTAACGCCGGGCGTTCATTACCCCCGCGATATCAACAGCTCCAGGCCCGCCAAAGCGAACAGCAGCGCAAGCGTTCCTTCAATCCAGCGCCTCACCCGGGTGTAAAACGCGATCATCGGCGCCGTTGAGAACAGCAGGGCATACCCCCCGAAAATCGTCACGCCGAGCAGCGCGCAACCGCCAATAATTGCCGGTAAAACCTGCTCAGGCGCGCCTTGCCGCAATCCCAGCGACATGATCGCCATCCAGGACATGATGGCCTTGGGATTGCCGAGATGCATCAGCACACCCTGCCGATAAAGCGCCCGATAAGGCCGCGCATCGCGCCCCGCGGCCATGCCCGGCGTCGCGGCGGACGTCTGTAACGCGGACTTTCCGGCGCGCAGCGCCAGATACAGCATATACACGCCGCCAACGATTTTGATGGTCCACAGCGCTTGCGCATACGTGGCCAACACGGCGGAAAGGCCGGTCGCGGCCAACATCGCCCAGCACAGCGATCCGGTCACCACGCCGGCGGCCAGCACCAATGCGGGCCTGCGGCCGTCACGCATCGCCACGCCCATGATCGCCATGTTGCTGGGGCCGGGGCTGGCGGTAGCGAGGAGATAGGCGCCGTAAACCAACGCAAGCTGACTGACCATCATGGAAAAACTCCGCTGGCCCGCCTTACGGCCGAGCCGTTGTTGAAAACGCCGGGACTCCTCACCAACATAGTATGTGTTACACTTTTCGCCTATTTAAATAGTGTCACGTGACACTATATTCTTTCTCCGAGAGCGACCATGCGGCTTCAATCCCCCTGGCAACCCCGCCTGGCCAACGTGGAAGCCACTACCGTCGAACGGCTGGTGCTGGCGTTGGCTGACGACATTATCGAGGGCAAGCTGCAAGGAGGCGATCGTTTGCCGGCACACCGCCCCCTCGCCTGGCAATTGGCGATCGGTCTGGGCACGGTGACCAAAGCCTACGCCATCCTGGAACGACGCGGGCTGGTCCGCAGCGTGAAGGGGCGCGGGATGTTCGTGGCGATCCGCCGCGCCCGTGAAGAACGTGAAATCGATCTCTCGTCCAATGCGCCGCCGGCGATGCTGACTGACCGTTTGCTGGCACGCACGCTGGCCGGCATCGCACGGAAAATGGATGCAGATCATCTGAACCTCTATTCCCCTCCGACCGGGCACTTGGAACATCGGCGTCTGTTGGCCCGCTGGCTGGAAAACGCCGGCGTCACGATCGAACCGTCGCACCTGGCGCTGACCAGCAATGCCCGTCAGGCGATTTCGTTGGCATTTGACCTGGCCTGCGGGCCACGCGGGACGATACTGACCGAGAGGCTGACCTACCCCGGCGCGATCGCGCTGGCCCGACGTAAAGGCCATCGCCTGATCGGCGTGGAGATCGATGCGCAAGGCATGGTGCCGCAGGCGCTGGCGAGCGCGCTCGAGCGTGTCTCCTCCGGCCATCTTGCGGTCTATCTGACACCGACGCTGCATAACCCGACGACCGCCACCATGAGCGCCGAGCGCAGGCGGGCTATCGTCGAGATATGCCGGCAGGCGAATGTCTGGATCATCGAGGATGGCGTGTATGCCCTAGGGCATTCAGCAGTGCCTGCGCTCGCGACGTTGGCACCCGAGCGGGTGTTCCATGTCAATGGCCTGTCGAAAACGCTCGGCCCGGGGTTGCGGATCGGTATGCTGACTCTACCGCCCGACATGCAAACCGCGGCGGAAGAAGCCTTGCAAGATATTCCCTTCGCACCTTCGCCACTGTCTTGCGTCGTGGTGGGGGAGTGGTTGTCCAGCGGCGCGATCGAGGCGATACCGCAAGCGTTGCGCCATGAGGCTCAGCGAAGAGTGCATCTGGCTACCTCGATATTCGATGCCGACGAATGCGTATCGCATCCCGACGCTTACCATGTCTGGCTGCCGATGCCGCGCGAAACCGCCGAGTCTGTGGCCGCCGCCGCCGCGTTGGCGGGCGTTAAAGTCACGCCGCCGGCCGCGGTCATGGTCAATGACGGCGAAAGTGAATCGGGCATTCGCCTGTGCCTGGGTTCCCCCTCACTGGACGAGCTAACGGCAGGCCTGACGCAGCTGGCCCAGCTGTTGAAAGCACATCGGAACGGCTGACAAACGGAAGGGAAAGGTTACGCGCACGGGCCGACCGACCCAGACCTGTTCTTTTTGTGCGGTTTACTATTCCCTTCGCACCCGCCTGCTTTTTCTGCCATTATTCTGCCTGATAAATTAGCGGGACTGATACAACCTCCCCGCGCCTCTGGAGAACACCGATGCTGTTCAAACTATGCAAAACCCTTGCGATAGCCTGCGTGGCCCTGATTATCGCCCAGAGCAGCGCCCTCAGCTTTACCCTGGAAGTGGCGGGCAAGATCGACAACGTGACCGACCCGGTCAACAAAAGCTATCTGTTCACCGATAAACAACTGTTGGCGATGCCGGTGCGCAGCATCACCACCTCCACGTCCTGGACGCCGCAGAGAAAATTCGAAGGGATTTCGGTGGCCGATATCCTGGAGCGCGTCGGCGCCAAGGGCGAGACGCTGACCTTCTACGCGCTGAACGATTATTACATCGACGTGCCGCTGTCCGACGTCACGAAATACAACATGATCCTGGCCTACAAGATGGACGGGGAAATGCTGAAGCTCAGAAACTTCGGCCCGCTGTTCCTGGTGTACCCGCGTGACGCCGCCGGGCCTGAACTGAACTCGCCGTTGTACAATTCACGCTTTATCTGGCAAGTCGACAGGATCGTGATCAAATGAAGCTGACGACCTTTAAGAACGGCAGCAGGCTGGCGATCCCGGCCATCTTTGCCGCGCTGTTTTTAGTGGCTTCAACCGTCACGCTCTATTACTACAGCGCCACCCTGTCGAAGAAAGGGCTGTATGCCATCGCCGGCACGCAGGAGAACTACTCCTGGTCGATCGCCAAGTTCTCCATCAAGCTGGCGGAGTTCGACACGCTGGTCGAACAGCAAAGTCACGCGCCGCAGGTGGACAACGACAACCTGCGGCTGCGGTTCGAAATCCTCTATTCGCGTTTTTACGTGCTGGAAACCGTCTCCGAATCGACCCAGCCGCTGTACGCCGAGCCGGGCTACCCGGAAGTGGTCAAACAGATGCGCCTGCAGATGGATCGCATCGATAAGCTGCTGGACAGCCCGAAAATCGACTTCGACCAGGTTTTCGCAGCCATGAAGGCCATCAAGCCTTACTCCATCGAAATGGCCAACCTGACCGACCATGCCGAGGTGAAGCAGCGCACCGCCGCCTATGAGGACTACATCGAGAAGCGGCACATTATTTTCTATGGGCTGGTGATCGTCATGTTCTCGGTGATCGCGCTGATCGCCATCACCCTGATCGTGTTCCGCCAGCAGCGGCTGACCATTCGCCAACAGGCCAAGGCGATTGAGGCGGAGAAAGCGACGCGCACCAAAAACGCCTTCCTCGGCGCTATTGGCCACGAGCTGCGCACCTCATTGCAGAGCGTGATGTCGGCCATCGACGTGCTGGTGAATACCCGGGTGTCGGCAGAGCATGCGGACACCTTCCAGCGGCTGGAGACCGCCGCGCAGCAAATCGAAAGCCAGATGAAAGATCTGACCGACTACGCGCACCTCGACAGCGGCATGATGGAATTGCGCATCGTACCGTTCGACGCGCAGAAGCTGATCGCGGAGACCGCCAACGAAATCGCCACCCTGACCCGCAAAGAACAGGTCAAACTCAGCTGTGAAGTGGAATGCAGCCACCTGCTGGTGCACTCCGATCCGCTGCGCATCCGGCAGATTATCGTCAACCTGCTGACCAACGCCTACAAGTACACCGAAAGCGGCAGCATTACGCTGCACAGCTGCCTGCGCCGCCAACCGGGCGGCAGTTCGTTGATTATCGAAGTGACTGACACCGGCATCGGTATCGAAAAAGACCAGCTCGATCAGATCTTCAAGCCCTTTACCCAGTTGGATCAGTCGCATACCAAGCAGTATGCCGGCGTGGGGATGGGGTTGGCGATCGTGCACGGCCTGGTGACGTTGCTCAACGGCACCATCACGGTGTACAGCGAAATCAAGAAGGGCAGCACCTTTATCGTCAGCATTCCGGTGCAGATCAGTGAAGACGAACGTGCCGACGAGCCCGCCGCTGCCAATGCCTCTCTGCAGCATAAGCCGCAGCAGGTTCTGGTGGTGGATGACAACAAGTCGGTGGGTGACGCCTTTGCGGCGCTGCTGGACAAGCTGGGTTACCAGCACGAACTGTGCGACTCGCCGGAACGCGCGCTGCAGAAGCTGCTCAGACGTCCTTACGATGCGCTGTTGCTGGATTTGCAGATGCCGGGCATCGACGGCGCTGCTCTGGCCAGGCAGTTGCGCAACCGTCGCGGCCCCAACCGCCATGTGCCGATCATCGGCATCAGCGCCTACACGCCGGAGCAGTTAACGGCGGATCAGCGCGCCCTGTTCGATAACTACCTGATGAAGCCGGTTCGACTGGATGCGCTGTCGAGCGCGCTGGCCGAGGTGTTCCCCGCTAAAGATTAAAACAGCGTTGCAGTGCGGCTTCGATCACATGGAGCCGCACCGGTTTTTCATAAGGGCCGAGCACGTCGTACTCGCGCATCGCCTGAGCGATTTCCGATTCGCGTCGGTCGGTGCCCAGTTCACCGGTCAGCACCAGTACCGGCGCGTCCGGATTGTCGGAGGCGCGGATGGTAGCGATACAGCGATCCGCCGTTTCCTCACCGATCAACCAGTCCACCACGTAACCGTCGAACAGGCTTTGCTGCAACGCCTGACAGAAACTGTCGACGTCGTAAAACGCCACCGCGTTGAACCCGCAGCCACCCAGATACTTGGCCAGTTCATCGGCCGCCTGATGCGAATCGTCCAATACCGCGATGCTCAGCCGCTCGTCGTCGCCGAAGCCGGGCCGGATTTCGATCAGATCGACGCCGTAACGCGGGCCTGCCGGCGCCTCATCGGTGCGATAGATATGCCACTGCCCTTCCACGCGCAGCGCCACAAATTCCGCCGGCCGCCCGGCAGGAAGCTCGTCGCCGATGTGCCCGACGCAAGGTATCGCCACCCCCGCCACGACAAAGATGGCATCGCGCGCCATGTTTGGCTCGGGAGTCTCGTGTTCGGCGCTCAAATCGGCGATCGCCGCCGGCGTTTCTCCGAGCGCGGCCGCGACGCTGTTGATCTGTTCCAGCGTCCAGGGGCTTTGCCCTTTCAGTTTGCGGTGCGCATGTGAAAAACTCAGATCCAAGATGCGGCTGAGCTCGCGGGCATGCTGACGTTTTCCAATCCCGTAATGTAAAAACAGCTCCCTGACCCGATTGGCAATCGACTGTGAATCGAATTTTTGGTGATTGTTATCCATTTGTTCCTTCGATTTTTTTTACTGATTTATCAGTCGTTTTGATTATTTCCGCTGAAAAAGCCACATCTAAAACTAGCATCTGATGCAATTATGCGTTAAAAACGTTGCTTGACATACCATGTTGCATCGTCAAACATGGTATCAAAAGAGACATACAGCAATACACTATAAAAAATAACACCAGCACGTTTTTTAATAATAACCATAGTAACACCAGGGAAAATTTGTTCCGTTGCCGCTACTGAGACGATGATCACATCGCTCGGACTGCACAAGCAAAACGGGGCTTGAGCCTTTAGCGCTAATCTGTTTTACCCACTTTTGAGCCGGGATCCGTCAGGGTCCCGGTTTTTTATTGCCCTGGCGCCGCGCCATCATACGGACTCACCTCGCAGCCGCAAATAAAAACGGAGCCGGCATGCCGGCTCCGTTGTCATTGTGATGACCGTTGAAGGTCAGAAGCGCCAGGTGAAACCGGCGTTGACGCTGTTGTCCTGATGGTTCTGCGACAGCAGCCCGCCGTAGCCCAGCGACAGCGTGGCGTTTTCGTTCACCGCCACTTCCGCTCCCGCCTTCAGCACCATCCCGTCACGCGAGACCGGCACGCTGTCCACCACGAACGGCGCGTTGCCGCCGTTGAACCGCAGCCCGGTGCCTCGCTCCAGCCCGCCGTACTGGTGTTGCCACCCCAGCTCACTGCGCAGCGCCACCGTCGTGCCCGCGCTCACCTGCCATTCGGTGTCCGCACGCAGGCCCAGCGTCGACACCGTCGCATCCGTGTGCTGCTTGTCGCCGCGCAATGCCGCCGCGCCGCCGCTTTCCGCGATGCCGTTGTTCTCGAAGTTCACGTACGCCAGGTTCACGAACGGCTCCAGGTTCAGCCATTCACCCTGCACGCCGTAGCCCGCTTCCGCGAACAGCTGTTCGGTGCGCGCGCTGTACTTCGCCGTGTCACGGTCCGACTGCATCCCGTAGTTCACCGACCGCTTGGTGTCGATGCGGTGCCAGGTGTAGCCCGCCCCGCCACGCAGCGCCAGCGCCCCGAACTGCTTGTCGCCGTACGCCGCCAGGTGGTAGTTGTCGCTGTCCGCCTTCGACCCGTAACCGCCGTGCAGCGAGGTGCGGGTGTAGCCGGTCGCCACCCCCAGTCGCCCGTCGCCCGCAACCGCCGAGTCCAGCCCCACCAGCACCCCGTAGGTCGAGGCCTGATAGCCGGTGGCGTTGGCGTCGCCCGACGCGTGGTCCCACGCCCCCAGCAGCTGCGCCCAGGCGCCGTCCTCGTCCGCCTTGATGGCCGACGAGCTCGCCAGCCCTTCCGCCTGACGCAGACGCCCGTTCAGCGCCTCACGCAGGTAGCGGCTGTCGTTCACCAGCGCCGAGGCGATATCCGCATGGATTTGCCCCGACAGCTGACGGAACGCCTGCCGCGCTTCGCCCGCCGTGCCGCTGTTGAGCAGGCTCTCGTACACCGGGTTGCCCGCCGCCAGCGCATCCGCCGCCGCCGCCACCGCCCGCTCGTTCGAGGTCTGCGCCACGCTGGCGAAGCTCGTGCCGTTGCGCCCGACGCTCAGCGTCACCCCGGTCGGCTGGTAGCTCAGCCCGGTGCCAAGGAACAGGTAGTTCGGCGCCACCGCGTCAAACTGCCCGCTCACCCCCTGCTGCGCGCTCAGGATGGTGTACTGCTGGCCCAGCAGGCTGCGCACCTCGCTTTGCGTCAGCAGGTTGGCGCTGTTCTCCAGCGTCACCGCCACCTCACCGCCGCCGATCGTCGCCGCTCCGCTGCTCTGGATCCGATCGCTCTGGCCGTTCGGCCCCACTTCCACCGCGTAGCGCGAGCCCGTTTCGAAGCTGACGTTACCCGCCACGTTCAGGGTGCCGATCGAGTTGCCCGGCGCCACGGTGCCGCCCTGACGGGCGATCAGCGAACCGACCGTGCCGCTGCCGCCGACGATGCCGCCGTTCTGCACGCTGACGGCCGAGGTGACCGAGCCGTTGACGGCCAGCAGCCCCTGATTGACCAGCGTCGGGCCGGCATAGGTGTTGGCACCGGTCAGTTCCAGGATTCCCGCGCCCTCTTTGGTCAGGCCGCCGTGACCGGAAATGTTGTTGGAGTAGATTTCCCATCCACAGTGGACATCATCACATTTCCTGGCGTGTAGCGTGCCGGCATCCACCTCGGCGCCCATCCCCGGAATATTGGCGACAAACTGGGTCGGGCCGTAGGCCACGCCCGTCGGATCCGGGATGCGGAACTCCGCAGGAATATCTTCGACGGTATAGAACATGCCCGGGCCGTTGATGGCCTTGCCCAGGTTGATCATCCCCCAGCCGTAGAGCGCGTCGATGCCCGGCGCGCCCATGTCGGTGGCAGTGGTTTTCAGCACGTCGGCAATCTGCGCCGAGTTCATGTACGGGAAGCGCTGCAGCAACACCGCCACCGCGCCGGTCACGTGCGGGGTCGCCATCGAGGTGCCGTTTTTATTGCCGTAGTCCGACACCAGATTGGCCGGATCGGAACCGTTGGCCACGGTGCTGTAGATTTTGCTGCCCGGCGACGAGACGCAGAAGCTGGCAGTATAGCCGCAGCGGGAAGAGAAGCTGCTGATGGTGTAAGGCACGCTGTTGGTCGATGCCGCATCCTGCGCCACGCTGGCGACCGACAGCCAGTTCGGCGCGATGTCCGGCACGAAGTAGGCCAGCCCGCTGATCACATCCGGCTGGTTGTAGTTGCCGTCGTTGCCAGCGGCGAACAGCACCAGAATGTTTTTGCGCGCCGCATCGATCGCGCCCTGATAGCCTGCGCCGGCCAGGCTGCCGAGCAGCGGTTTGACCTGATCGAATTGTTCCTGCGCATCCTTCAGCTCAAAGTGCAGCGCGTTAGGATCGCGGCCGCCGTCGGACAGGAAATCGGGAATACTGACGCCCCAGCTGTTGTTGATCACCCGTGCACCGCTGTTGATCATCGCCTGCCAGCCGGCATTGGTGACGGCGCCGTCCAGGCCGAGGAATTCGCCGTAGGCCGGGCCGTCGTTATCGTTATCGACGCTAATCACCTGCGAATCGAAGGCCACGCCGTGCATGCCGATGCCGTCGCGGTTCGCCGCGCTGATCCCCGCGACGTGCACCCCGTGATTGCTCAGCATGCCCTGCGAACCGCTGTAGAAGTGGAAGGTGCCGTCGAAGTAAAAACGATCGCCGGCGTTAATCCCCGGCCGGTGTGGATCGGTATAGGCGCGGTAGCCCTCGGTGACGACGTTGATCAGTTTGCCGTCACCGGCGAACTCGGGATGACGGTTGACCGGAGTGTCGAAAATGCCCACCTTCTGCCCTTTGCCGGTGTAGCCGGCGGCGTAGGCCTCATCGGCGTGGATCGCCCCCAGCCCCCAGTTGGCGTTGAATTCGGCGCTGCGCCAGCTGGCCGGATCGCCGGGTTGGCCGTTCACCTCGTGCGGCGCCGCCTGTGCATACCCCGCCAGCGCCATGCAGCAGACCAACGCGTTCAGCCGCCACGGCGAGCGGCGAGCGTTTCCTTTGCTATCAAAACCCATTGTTGTTGTCATTTCCTTACCTTTTGCTTGTTATTGGCCGACGCCCCAGGTGCGCCGGGTTCTCATTAGCAGGATGTGAAAAAGGAACCGCCCGCAGACGGTTCCCGTACAAGGATTGAGTCGATGTTGCTTAGAAGCGCCAGGTGAAACCGGCGTTGACGCTGTTGTCCTGATGGTTTTGCGACAGCAGTCCGCCGTAGCCCAGCGACAGCGTGGCGTTCTCGTTCACCGCCACTTCCGCCCCTGCCTTCAACACCATGCCGTCACGCGACACCGGCACGCTGTCCACCACGAACGGCGCATTGCCGCCGTTGAACCGCAGCCCGGTGCCACGGTCCAGCCCACCGTACTGGTGCTGCCACCCCAGCTCGCTGCGCAGCGCCACCGTCGTGCCCGGGCTCACCTGCCACGCGGTGTCTGCACGCAGCCCCAGCGTCGACACCGTCGCGTCGGTATGCTGCTTGTCGCCGCGCAGTGCCGCCGCGCCGCCGCTTTCCGCGATGCCGTTGTTTTCGAAGTTCACGTACGCCAGGTTGACGAACGGCTCCAGGTTCAGCCATTCACCCTGCACGCCGTAGCCCGCTTCCGCGAACAGCTGTTCGGTGCGCGCGCTGTACTTCGCCGTGTCACGGTCCGACTGCATCCCGTAGTTCACCGACCGCTTGGTGTCGATGCGGTGCCAGGTGTAGCCCGCCCCGCCGCGCAGCGCCAGCGCCCCGAACTGCTTGTCGCCGTACGCCGCCAGGTGGTAGTTGTCGCTGTCCGCCTTCGACCCGTAACCGCCGTGCAGCGAGGTGCGGGTGTAGCCGGTCGCCACCCCCAGTCGCCCGTCGCCCGCAACCGCCGAGTCCAGCCCCACCAGCACCCCGTAGGTCGAGGCCTGATAGCCGGTGGCGTTGGCGTCGCCCGACGCGTGGTCCCACGCCCCCAGCAGCTGCGCCCAGGCGCCGTCCTCGTCCGCCTTGATGGCCGACGAGCTCGCCAGCCCTTCCGCCTGACGCAGACGCCCGTTCAGCGCCTCACGCAGGTAGCGGCTGTCGTTCACCAGCGCCGAGGCGATATCCGCATGGATTTGCCCCGACAGCTGACGGAACGCCTGCCGCGCTTCGCCCGCCGTGCCGCTGTTGAGCAGGCTCTCGTACACCGGGTTGCCCGCCGCCAGCGCATCCGCCGCCGCCGCCACCGCCCGCTCGTTCGAGGTCTGCGCCACGCTGGCGAAGCTCGTGCCGTTGCGCCCGACGCTCAGCGTCACCCCGGTCGGCTGGTAGCTCAGCCCGGTGCCGAGGAACAGGTAGTTCGGCACCACCGCGTCAAACTGCCCGCTGACCCCCTGCTGCGCGCTCAGGACGGTGTACTGCTGGCCCAGCAGGCTGCGCACCTCGCTTTGCGTCAGCAGGTTGGGGCTGTTCTCCAGCGTCACCGCCACCTCACCGCCGCCGATCGTCGCCGATCCGCTGCTCTGGATCCGATCGCTCTGGCCGTTCGGGCCCACTTCCACCGCGTAGCGCGAGCCCGGCTCGAAGCTGACGTTGCCGGCCACGTTCAGGGTGCCGATCGAGTTGCCCGGCGCCACGGTGCCGCCATCACGGGCGGTCAGCGAACCGACCGTGCCACTGCCGCCGACAATACCGCCGCTCTGCACGCTGACGGCCGAGGTGACCGAGCCGTTGATCGCCAGCCGCCCCTGATTGACCAGCGTCGGGCCGGCATAGGTGTTGTTACCGGTCAGCACCAGGGTGCCGATGCCCTGCTTGGTCAGGCCGCCGTGGCCGGAGATGTCGTTGCTCCAGAAGTCCAGGCCGCAAAGATCGCTGCTGCAGACGCGCTCGGTCGGTTTACCCTTGTCCAGCACCGCGCCGACGCCCGGCAGATCGACCACGAACTGGGTCGGGCCATAAGCCACGCCCGTCGGATCCGGGATGCGGAACTCTTCGGGAATATCCTCAGCGGTCACCAACATGCCCGGGCCGTTGATGGCCTTGCCCAGGTTGATCATCCCCCAGCCGTAGAGCGCGTCGATGCCCGGCGCGCCCATGTCGGTGGCGGTGGTTTTCAGCACTTCCGCCACCTGCGCGCCATTCAAATACGGGAAACGCTCCATCAGCACCGCAACGCTGCCGGCCACGTGCGGCGCCGCCATCGAGGTACCGCTTTTATTGGCATAGCCGGTCGTCAGGTCGTCCA
This sequence comes from Serratia bockelmannii, assembly GCF_051803255.1. Classification (NCBI taxonomy): domain Bacteria; kingdom Pseudomonadati; phylum Pseudomonadota; class Gammaproteobacteria; order Enterobacterales; family Yersiniaceae; genus Serratia; species Serratia bockelmannii. The sequence goes on from NZ_CP196512.1 coordinate 5,004,212, forward strand.
CACCGGTGCCCGCGATCACCGAGCTGTACACCCGGGTACCCGGTGCCGAGACGCACAAACTGGCGGTATAGCCGCAACGGGAAGAGAAGGTGCTGATGCTGTAATCGCCGGTATTGTTGGGATCCTGCAGGCTGGCGACCGACAGCCAGTTCGGCGCGATGTCCGGCACGAAATAGGCCAGGCCGGCCATGGCATCCGGGTTGTTGAGGTTACCGTCGTTGCCGGCGGCGAAGATGGTGACCACGCCGCTGCGCGCCGCGTCGATCGCGCCCTGATAGGCGCCGCCGGGCTTGGTGCCCAGGATCGTTTTGATCTGATCGAACTGCTTTTGCGCATCGTTCACCGTGAAGTGCGGATAAGCCGGGTCATACCCGCCTTCATCGAATTTCTCGGTGATGCCGATGCCCCAACTGTTATTGATGATGCGCGCGCCGCTGGCCACCAGCGCCTCCCAGCCGGCCTGGTAAACCGCGCCGTCGTTACCGAGCACAATGCCGTCCTCCGGGCCGGGGTCGCCGTTTTCTGCGCTGATGATCTGCGCGTTGAATGCCACCCCATGCATGGCGCCACCGTCGCGGCTGCCGGCGGCGATGCCGCCCACGTGGGTGCCGTGCGAGCCTAATTTGCCGCTGGAGTCGGTGCTTGGCGTACCGTCATAGCGGAAATCATCGCCTTTTTTCACTGGAATATAGGGATCGGTGTATTCGCGAGTGCCATGGGTAACCAGATTGATCACCTTATCTGGGCCGGAAAATTCGGGGTGCTTGGCGTAGACTGGCTGATCGAAAATACCGAGTTTGATGCCTTTTCCGGTATAACCGGCGGCGTAGGCCTGGTCGGCGTGGATCGCTCCCAGCCCCCATTCCGCGTTGAACTCACTGCTGCGCCAACTGGCCGGATCGCCCGCTTTGCCGTTCTCTATATAGCTGGAGGCCTGCGCCCCGCCGATCGCCGTCAGGCAGATCAGCATCGCGCTCCATTGTGCGCGATGAACTCCGATTTCAGGCCAGCCGAAGGCCGCCCGAGCGGATTTGACTCCTCTAAGTTTCTTCTCCATCCCAGATACCGTCCGTTGTTGTTTGCAAATGTTTTATAAGATTTTTTGTGTAACAGTTTGGTAACACCAAATAAATAAAGCACAACAATCTCAAGTGCGCTTAATGTGTCACTCGGCAGTTCGGCGGGGGGAGAGAACGTTTCAGGGGTGAATCAGGCCAACGCCAATAAGAAATGGCAATGACGTTTGCCGGTAGCGAAGCGGCGATAAAAAGTGAGAGGAAAAACCTTAATACGCTGATAAATAAAAATATAAACAAAGATCGAATGAAGGAGATGGCCGCCTGAAAAGTGCTTAACAGGCGTCTTTTATCACTTTTAATTATAAATTTTGCCAATATTCACTCAGTGAATTATGCTGGTTTTTCACTCGGTCATCGGCAAAAATTGGATTATCCTGCTGATGTTTTTTTGCGGTTCGTCGCGTCCTCTTTCGCCTGACGCAGGATGGCTTTGGCCATCCATTGCGTGACGTCCTGAATGCCCTCAAGTTCCAGCCCCCAGATATCTTTCAACACCAGGAATACCTCCGAGCCGTAAATCAGCGAGAAAGCATGAATCACTCTCTGTAGAGAATCCGGCGGCAGTTTGCCCTGCAACGGTTCTACCGCCAGCGCCAACAGACGCTTGCGGTTGCCGCGCACGAATTTTTCGCCCGGCGTGGCGTGCGCCCACTGCTGCAAAGAGAGCTGCAGTGCCGCACGCAATGCTCCCTCGTGCCGTTCCATCTGAGGATAGGCGAAGGTCAGCAACTGCTGGATACGCTTCAGGGCATCGTCGTCCTGCGGGCGCCATTCCAGAATAGGCCCCAGGCTTTCCGCCACCACGGCGCTAATCAGCGCACTCTGGGTCGGAAAATAACGGTAGGCGGTCGCGCGCGATACCTGGGCATGCGCCGCCAGCTCGGTGATCGAAGGAAACGCCCCTTCGTCATACAGCGCCATCGCGCTGGCCAGCAACAAACGGTAGGTTTTTGCCCGTGTGGAAGTCAGTGAAGGATCGAACGGGGTGGGAAAAGCATTTATCGGCACTTAAACCTCATACATCTGCACACGCTTGCGCAACAGAGGATGCGCCTCTGTCGACTGGCTGCCGGCAAAGCGCCGGCCACGTTGAAAAGCTCAAAAATGAGACAGGAGTCCCATTTTGCACTGAGCTGCCCTTGCAAAAATGATACTACCGTCTCATTATATAAATACATTAATCAATTTAATTTAAATGCCAACACCAGGGCACCCTAAAAAATATAATAAAATGATTTTTAAATAAAAATTAGAAACACCCCAGGAAGACACATGAAAGAAACTTCAAATTTTGTCTATATTGCTACCACAGCAGATACGAAAGGACAAGAGTTGGAGTATGTACGGCGGCTAATCGCTGCCCTGAATTTACCCACGCGAACCGTCGATCTTTCCACTCGTCGCTTGCCGTTTGACTCCCCGGCCGATATCGGTCCAGAGGACGTTGCTCGCCACCATCCGGCAGGCGCCGGTGCGGTCTTTTGCGCCAGTCGCGGCCAGGCGATCGCCGCTATGGCGACCGCTTTCGAACGTTTTATCCTGACGCGCCGCGATATCGCCGCCTTGCTGGGTCTGGGCGGCTCCGGCGGCACCGCCATCATCACGCCGGCCATGCAGCAGCTGCCGATTGGCCTGCCGAAAATAATGGTCTCAAGCATGGCGGCAGGAGACGTTTCCGCCTATGTCGGCGCCAGCGATATCAACATGCTGTATTCGGTCACCGATCTCGCCGGTCTTAACCGCATCTCGCGACAGGTGCTAGGCAACGCGGCACGCCAGATAGCCGGCGCAGTGCACTTCGCCGCCGTCGACTATCACGACAACAAACCCGCGATCGGCCTGACGACGTTTGGCGTCACCACGCCCTGCGTTCAGGCGTTGGTGGCCGAACTGGGAACACAATGGGATTGTCTGACGTTTCATGCGACCGGCAGCGGCGGCAGGTCGTTGGAAAAACTGATCGATAACCGCCAACTGCACGGCGCCATCGATTTGACCACCACCGAAATGGCCGATTACCTGTTTGGCGGTGTGCTGCCCTGCGATATGGATCGTTTCGGTGCCATCGCGCGTACCGGCATCCCGTGCGTGCTCTCCTGTGGCGCGATAGACATGATCAACTTCGGCGCGCCGAATACGGTGCCGGCTCGCTATGCCAACCGTCTGCGTCACCATCACAACCCGCAAGTGACGCTGGTGCGTACCAGCGCGCGGGAGAATGCGTTAATGGGGCGTTGGATGGGCGAAAAAATCAACGCCTGCGCGGGCGAAGTGCGTTTCGTTATCCCGACGGGCGGCGTATCGGCTTTGGATGCGCCCGGGCAACCGTTCTGGGATCCGGCGGCGCTGGCCGCCTTTACGCAGGCGCTGGAAGAAACGGTGCACGCCACCGACAAACGCCGGTTGATAAAAACGCCTTATCATATTAACGACCCGTGCTTTGCGCAGGCCGTTGCCGAACATTTCCAGCACATTGTCGGCGGAGAATGATTATCACTCACGACAAAGTCTGCCGGCGATAACGCCAAATAGAAAAAGGGCCAGACAAATAGCCTGGCCCTTTTTTACTCACCGCGAGCGGATATTACTGACCGGAGGACATCTGCTCCTTCATTTTATTCATGTGGTCCATCATCTTTTGCTCGCGTTTCTGATAATTCTCATTGTATTGTTTTTTCTGCTCAGGCGTCAGCAGGTTATACATTTTATTTTCCGCTTTGGCGCGTTCCAGCATGCGTTCGGATTGTGCTTTGCCGATCGCGTCAATTTGCGCCTTCGCCTTCGCTTCATCAAAGCTGTCGGAAGCGACCAGATTGTGCAGCGCCTGGCGTTCTTCTTTCATGCCCGGCCCGCGCTTCTGGTGCGACTCTTTCATGATATCGCGCATCTGCTGGCGCTGCTGCTCGGTCAGGTTCAACCCGGCGAACGGGCCGCCTTTACCTTCACCCTTGTGATGCATCATTTTCATCGGCGCGGCATCCGCCGCCGGGGCAGCCACCGTATCGGCGGCGAACGCCGCGGAAGCAGAACCCAGAGCCAGCGTGGAAGCAATAAATAAAGCCGTCAATTTACGCATAATCATTTCCTTAAAAGTTTTTCTTCATCAGGAGCGCTGTACGTTAACAGGCTCATTCGTCGTCGGAGATAATAATAGGCTGATAAAATTCAAGTAATGCGAGGGTGTGTAAACTTTTTAAAACCCGTCTCGGATTTATTCACCAATTATGAGAAAACTATGAAGATGGCGTTTATTTGATGGAAATTTTAATTTCTCGGCAAAAATCCCCCCGGTGGAGTTATTTTTCCGCTTTCCCCTCACCGCTATAATTTACTCGCCAGCACGGCAATCTTGCCTCAACCGTTTTCCGATAGCAGGGGGAAGTCAGTACAAGCATCATAGGATCCGATGTTCTCCTACACTTTAAGGCAAGCGGCCGCCGGGCGACGTTTACACCGCAAAACTAATCATTGCTTATATAATAGTTTCCATCACCCGTCCCGCCTGCAAAAACCTGTTATATGATGCACAGATGCGTACGGCGATCGCTTTCGGGCCAACAGGCTGCCCGGAGCTGCGCCGACCGGCCGCCCGTGCTCTTTTGAGGAATCATCATGCCCGCAGACCAAGGCCCTGAGCTTCTTAACGCCCACTTCGGCACCCAAAGCCCCCACTGGCGGCTGGCGTTTGACAGCAATGCCCTGGAGCTGTCCGCCGTTAAGGGCAAAGCCCACGTCGCGGTGGCACTCAGCGCCATGGACGCGGCGAAAATTCGCCGTCTAACCGGCGTAACCGCCAGCCTTGAGCTGACCATTACGCTGGCCGGCGAACCGCTGCATCTGCATCTGGTCGGGCGCCGCGTCAACAACCTCGAATGGGCGGGCACCGCTTCCGCCTTCAGCGACACCCCATCCGTGGCGCGCGATCTGGTGCACGGCCTCTCCTTTGCCGAGCAGGTGGTGTCCGAAGCCAACTCGGTGATCGTGATCGTCGATCAGCACGGCCGCATTCAGCGTTTCAACCGGCTGAGCGAGGAGTACACCGGGCTGCACGAACACGAGGTGATCGGCAAAAACGTTTTCCAGCTGTTTATGAGCCCGGAAGAAGCCGCCGCCTCGCGGCGCAACATCGCCGGCTTCTTCCGCAACGGATCGTCTTATGAGGTGGAGCGTTGGGTAAAGACGGTCAAGGGCGAACGGCTGTTTCTGTTCCGCAATAAGTTCGTGCACAGCGGCAGCGGCAAGAACGAGGTGTTTTTGATCTGCTCCGGCACCGACATCACCGAAGAACGCCGTGCGCAGGAACGGCTGCGGGTGCTGGCCAACACCGATCTTATCACCGGCCTGCCTAACCGTAACGCTATCCAGGATAAGATCAACCACGCCATCGCTACGCGCAGCGAAGAGAGCTTCGGCCTGGTGTACCTCGATCTCGACAACTTCAAAAAGGTCAACGACGCCTACGGCCATATGTTCGGCGATCGGCTGCTGGTCGAAGTCGCGCTGGCGATCCTCGGCTGCCTGAGCCCGGATCAGGTGCTCGCCCGCCTCGGCGGCGACGAATTTCTGGTGCTGGCGCCGCAAACCGATCGCGAGCGCCTGCAAACGCTGGCGCAGCGCATTATCGACAGGCTGAAAACCCCTTTCCGCATCGGCCTGATTGAGGTGTATACCGGCTGTTCGATCGGCATCGCGCTGTGCCCGGAGCACGGCAACGATCTCGACAGCCTGATCCGCAGCGCCGATACCGCCATGTACGTCGCCAAGGAGCACGGCAAACGCACCTATACCGTCTTCTCGCCGGAGATGAACAAACGCGTCGCCGAATACATGTGGCTGGACACCAATCTGCGTAAAGGGCTGGAGCAAAATCAGCTGGTGTTGTATTACCAGCCTAAAATCGACGCGCGCAGCGGCGAAGTGCACAGCGTGGAAGCGCTGGTGCGCTGGGATTCGCCGGAGCGCGGCCTGATCCCGCCGCTGCAGTTCATCTCCTACGCCGAGGAGTCCGGCCTGATCGGCCCGCTGGGCCAATGGGTGCTGCAGACCGCCGCCAGCCAGGCAGCGCAGTGGCAAGAACAGGGATTGAACCTGCGGGTAGCGGTCAACCTCTCCGCCCGGCAGTTGGCCGACGACGGCATCGTCAACGACCTGCTCGGGGTGCTGCGCCACCATCGCATGGCCCCCTGTCTGCTGGACTTCGAGCTGACCGAAAGCAGTCTGATTGAAGACGAGAACCGCGCGCGCGCGCTGATCACCCGGCTACGCGAACTGGGCGCGCAGGTGCATCTCGACGACTTCGGCACCGGCTATTCGTCACTGGCGCAGCTGGCGCGTATACCTCTGGACGCCATCAAGCTGGATAAAAGCTTCGTGCGCGGGGTGAATTTCAATCCGGTATCGCAATCCCTGGTACGCGCGATCGTCGCGGCGGCGGAGGCGCTGGCCTTCCGGGTGATCGCCGAAGGGGTGGAGACCGAGAGCGAAAACCACTTCCTCGACGAGGTCGGCGTGGACGAAAAGCAGGGCTTTCTGTTTGCGCGGCCAATGCTCCCGGAACAGCTGGAGCATTGGCTGCAGTCCTATCGCCCGCGCTCACCTTCCGCGTGAGTCGGGCGCGTTAACGTTAGCCGGCACGACGCAGGTTCAGGGTGTGGCGATCCTGCAACATCACCAGCCGCTCGATGTAGGCGCGATCTTTTTCCTCAATGGTGAAGGCCGAGTGGACCCAATCCTCGGTAATATCCATCAGCTCGGAACGCGTCAGTTGCAATACGCGCTGACGCGCCCGCAGCATGGCGCGCATGCCGTTGAGCTTCGGCCGGATGGTATCGATGAAAGTGCGCGTCGCCATATAGGCATCGCCGGGCTGGAACAGCTGATCCACCAGCCCGCGGCTCTCGAACCACTCTGCGGTGTGCGACTCGCCGCCCCAAATCAGCTCCTCAGCCAAGCGCATGCCCGCCTTGCGCGCCACCAGCGAGTAACCGCCCATGCCGGGAAACAGGTTGAACGCGATCTCCGGGAACCCCATGCGCGCATTGTTCTGCGCCAACACGAAATGGTGCGCCAGCGCTGCTTCAAAGCCACCGCCCAGCGCGCTACCTTCAACCATGGCAATGCTGACCGCGCCGGTGTCGAAACCGCGCGCAGCGGCATGCACACAGTCGATGCAGGCCCGTGCGTAGGCCATCATCGCCTCGCGCCTGCGGTTTTTGATCGCTTCGGCGAAGAACTGCAGATCGCCGCCGACGTTGAACATGTTCGGCACCAGCGAGCCGGTGACCCAGAAATCGAATCGCAGCGAAGACTCCTTCGCCGCCTGCGCCAGCGTCATGATGTCTTCGATCAGCGCCTGGTTGAAGCAGGGGCGCGGCGCAGCGCGCAGCAGCATCCACATGATATGCCTCTCCTCTTCATAGTAGGCGGAAAGCTGCGACAGATTGCCCGCTTCGGTAAACGGACGGCAGGTGGGGTGATTAAGCAATTTCATAAGACCTTCCAGTTTTTCTGTTGATGACGGATGAGACCGTTCCAGCCCCTACGGCTGCAGCGGAGCGGCGGTCGGTAAAGCGCGACGCCACATCATGAGTAAACGCTTTCTCGCCGACGAAACAGATAAAAATTGGAGGTAGGGAAGTGAAAAAAACCGAGGCGCCACGGGCTTTTCATAGGAATTTTACCTATCGCGCCATCGTCGGCATTTCATGCCAGGCGCTAACGCGTTAAGCTCGGAAATTGACCGTTTGCCGTCCCGGCGCTCAAAACGCCGCGAGGCTTTGGCTATAATCAATACGGATACATGCCGTTTAACGTTAAGGAAATCGTGAAGTAATGCCTACAGGACCAGACCAGGAACGCCGCCAGCCCGCACAAGACACGCCGCCGAAGCCGCTTATCGCCATCAAGACCGGCCATGAGACCCTCGACCGCCGCATTGGTGGTTTTTCACGTCTGATTGAACGCATCAAAGCCTGGCCGAGCGTTGCGCACCTGCTGCGCGCGGCCGAACGCTTTAACGATCGGCTGGGTAGCCAGTTCGGCGCCGCCATCACCTATTTTTCATTCCTCTCGCTGATCCCGATCCTGATGGTGTCATTCGCCGCCGCCGGTTTCGTGCTGGCCTCCAACCCGGATCTGCTGGCCCGATTGATCAACCGGATCGTCGGCAGCATCAGCGATCCGACGCTGGCCAGCACGCTGAAGAACACCGTCAACACCGCCATTCAGCAGCGTACCACCGTGGGGTTGACCGGTCTGGCGCTGGCGCTCTATTCCGGCATCAGTTGGATGGGCAACCTGCGCGAGGCGATCCGCGCACAGTCGCGTGACGTCTGGGAGCGCAATCCGCAGGATCAGGAGAAAATCTATTTCAAGTACACCCGCGACTTCATCTCGCTGACCGGCCTGGTGGTCGCGCTGATCATTACGCTGTCGCTGACCTCGGTCGCCGGATCGGCACAGGCGGCGATCGTCAACGCGCTGGGGTTGGACGGCATCGAATGGCTGCGGCCGGCGTTGACGACGATCGCGCTGTCGATCTCGATTTTCGCCAACTATCTGCTGTTCCTGTGGATTTTCTGGATGCTGCCGCGCCACAAACCGAAGAAAAAAGCGCTGCTGCGCGGTACCTTGCTCGCCGCCATCGGATTTGAGGTGATCAAGTTCGTGATGACGATGACGCTGCCGCAGGTGGCGAAATCGCCTTCCGGCGCGGCCTTCGGCTCGGTGATCGGGCTGATGGCGTTCTTCTACTTCTTCGCCCGTTTGACGCTGTTTTGTGCCGCCTGGATCGCTACCGCCGACTACAAAGGCGACAAAGCCTTGCCGGAACGCGAGCCACCGGCCCCCTGAAGCCATGCAATCGTGCCGGTGTTATCGCACACGCCGGCACTTTCCTCTGGTTAATAAGCAAAAATCCAGTCAATCCCTCTAAATCATGCGGCATGGCATTCGGAAAACCAGCATAACAAACTACCCATTCACTTTTCTTTCCCGTTTTTACAGCCATTCCCTCTGTATGAAACCCATTTCTCAACGTTTAACGCTGCAGAAAAGAAGCCCGGTAAAACATTAGTCTTTTTAACCGGTTAGTGGCGGCGCAGCCCAAAGTTCCCGCGTTGAAAAGGCCGAATGCTGTCACTAAGATGGATTTTTACCCCTTCCAACAATAAGAAATATTATGCAAGCCACCATCGCACCCCCACTCGACGCCGACGACGCGTCTACACCGGTGAATTCCCGCGGGAAAGTCATCGTCGCCTCGCTGGTCGGCACCGCCATCGAGTTCTTCGACTTTTACATCTACGCCACCGCCGCGGTGATCGTGTTCCCGCACATCTTCTTCCCGCAGGGCGACCCGACCACCGCGACGCTGCAGTCGCTGGCCACCTTCGCCGTCGCCTTTGTCGCGCGCCCTATCGGCTCTGCGCTGTTCGGCCACTTCGGCGATCGCGTGGGGCGCAAGGTGACGCTGGTCGCCTCGCTGCTGACCATGGGGATTTCCACCGTGCTGATCGGCCTGCTGCCGAGCTATGAAACCATCGGCATCTTCGCCCCTATCCTGCTGGCGCTGGCGCGCTTCGGGCAGGGCCTGGGGCTGGGCGGCGAATGGGGCGGCGCCGCCTTGCTGGCGACGGAGAACGCGCCGGCCAAAAAACGTGCGCTGTACGGCTCCTTCCCCCAGTTGGGCGCCCCGATCGGCTTCTTCTTCGCCAACGGCACCTTCCTGCTGCTCTCGTGGCTGCTGAGCGACCAGCAATTTATGGAATGGGGCTGGCGCGTGCCGTTCATCCTCTCCGCCGCATTGGTGCTGATTGGCCTGTACGTCCGGGTGTCATTGCATGAAACGCCGGTGTTCGCCAAAGCGGCCAAGGCCGGCAAACAGGTGAAAGTGCCGCTCGGCACGCTGCTGAGCAAGCATCTGAAAGCCACCATCCTCGGCACCTTCATCATGCTGGCGACCTACACGCTGTTTTATCTGATGACGGTCTATTCGATGACCTACGGCACTGCGCCGCAGCCGCTGGGGCTCGGTTACTCCCGCAACAGCTTCCTGTGGATGCTGATGGTGGCGGTGATCGGTTTCGGCGTGATGGTGCCCATCGCCGGCCTGCTGGCGGACGCGTTCGGCCGTCGCAAGACCATGATCGCCATTACCCTGCTGATGATCGGCTTCGCGTTCCTGTTCCCGACCCTGCTGGGTTCCGGCAACCAGGCGCTGGTGATGGGCTTCCTGCTGTGCGGCCTGAGCATCATGGGGCTGACCTTTGGCCCGATGGGCGCGCTGCTGCCGGAGCTGTTCCCGACCGAAGTGCGCTATACCGGCGCATCGTTCTCCTACAACGTCGCGTCTATTCTCGGCGCGTCCGTGGCGCCTTATATCGCCACCTGGCTAGCGGCCCACTACGGGCTGTTCTACGTCGGCATGTACCTGGCGGCAATGGCCGGGTTGACGCTACTGGCTCTGCTGTTGATGAAAGAAACCCGCCACCAGTCGCTGTGATCCCCTGCGGCCCCCTCACTGCGGGGGCCGCACGCGTTGTTCGTTTCCTGTCATAAAACCGGGCTATGCTGGATGTTTATCTCGGTAACAGGATCGGCCGATGTCTCTGCGTCGTGGGGTATTTGTCTGCGTTGCGCTGCTGGCGGCTCTCGCCATCGCGCTCTATTACGGGTTGAAGCCCGACCATCCCGATGCGCTGTGGCGCATCGTCAGCCAGCAATGTCTGCCCAATCAGCAAGCGCATGACAACCCGGCGCCCTGCAAGCAGGTGGATGTGCAGGCCGGCTTCGTGGTGTTTAAAGATCGCAACGGACCGCTGCAATACCTGCTGATGCCCAGCGCCAAAATCACCGGGATAGAAAGCCCGGCGGTGCTGGATGCCGCCACGCCGAATTTCTTCGCCCAGGCCTGGCGCGCGCGCCACGTGATGGCGGAACGCTATGGCAAACCCATCGACGACGGTGATATTTCACTGGCCATCAATTCGGAATATGGCCGCACGCAAAACCAGCTGCACATTCATATCTCCTGCCTGTTGCCGGCGGTAAAACAGCGCTTGGCGCAGATCGGCCCCGATTTCATCGAGCAATGGCAACCGCTGCCCGGCGGCCTGTTGGGACATGACTATCTGGGGCGGCGGGTAACCCCTGCCGAGCTGGAGCAACAGGGCGCCTTCCGCCTGTTGGCTGCCGGCCTGCCGCGCGCCGACGGGCGCATGGGCAGCTTCGGCCTGGCGATGACCGCGCTGCCGGACGGCGATTTCCTGCTGCTGGCGACCGAGCGCAGCCTGCTGCCGTTCACCCTGGCCTCGGCGGAAGAGATCCAGGATCACGACTGCCGGCTGCTTACGCCACCGCCGCGCGCCTGATTATTTTTTGCCTTTCATCTCCCGCAGGATCTGCCCGCACTGGTTCTCCTCGCCGCCTTCACTGGGCGAGACCAGCGCCAGCAGCGCCGCCGCCGGCGTCAGCACCGCCCCCAACGCCACCGCCGCCGCGCCGCGCGCGATCAGCGGCCCGGCTTTCACCCCGGCGTCCGGGTGCTTGAAGGTGCCTTTCACGTACAGCGGCGATCGCAGGGTCAGCACGCGCATCCCCTTGCTTTCCGGATCGATGGATAAATCCAGCCGCTCTGTGGCGAGGTTAGTGTTACCGGTGATGTTGATCACCGCGTTCTCGGTGTCGAACACGAACAGCCGCGGCGCGGCGACGCCGCTGCGGATGCCGACGTCCGCCGCCGCGCAGTTGATGCCTACCACGTCGTCACCGAACAATTGCGCCACCAGATAGTTGCCGACGTTCAGACCGAGGATCTCCATCAGGCTACGGCTGATCACCCCGTTATTGATCAGCAGGCGCAGATCGCCGTTGCTGGTCGCCAGCAGCTCGGCCACTGAATTACCGCTGCCCGTCAGCCTCGCGTCGCCGTTCATCTGCCCGAGGCTGCGCTTCATCGCCGCCACGTTAGGCAATAGCTGTTTGAGCTGGAGTTTGCGCGCGTGCATATCTACCTGGCCGCGCATCGGCTTTTTGCCGCCGTCGAGGCGCACCACGGCGTTCAGGCTGCCGCCCGCCATGCCGAAGCGCAGCGGATCCAGACGCAACTCGCCATTGTTCAGCTTCAGGTGCGTGGCCAGATCGCTCAGCGGTAAATCGCTGCCGCGCTCGATGCGCGCGGCGGCAAACTTCACGTCCGCATCCATCTTGCTCCAGCTTTGCGTATCGAACTGTTCAACCGGCAGCACCTTATCCGCCGGCTGGCGGCTCTTCTCGCCGCGGCCGGCTTTGGCAGCGTTGGAATCCGCGCCGATCAGCGGCGCCAGATCCGCCAGCCTCAGCTGCCGGGAGCTCACCGCGCCACTCAGCGTCGGCCGCGGTTTAGCGGCAACGTATTTCAAGTCGCCATGAATGTCGCTGTCGCCGATTTTGCCGTCGAATTTCTGATATTCGAACACGGCGCCGCCCGGCTGGTGCAGGCGGGCAATCAGATGGCCATCGGTCGCATACGGCGGCGTGTTCGGCAGCAGCACGCCGGTCAGGCCATAGAGATTGCCCAGGCTTTCACCGGAAAATTTCAGCTGCACGTCCAGGCCGCCGAGGTTCAGCGGATCGGACAAGGTGCCCGCCACCGCCACCCGGGTGCTGCCGGAGCGCACGTCGGCCTGCAGCGGGAACGGCAGATCGGCGCTCTGCAGTGACAGCATGCCGCCGATCTTGCCGCTGCCGCTCAGCGGTTCGCCGTTATATTTGCCTTTCACTTGCCAGCCGAAAACATAATCGGGTGTAGCGACCTTGCCGCCGCTCTGTTTGCCGGTCACTTCACTGAACGGCAGCGGTTTGCCGAGCGGATCGATAACGGCGCGGAAATCCGCCTTCAGCGTGGCGTCTTTAAAGGCGATCTGTCCCTTGTCGAACACGATATCGTGCACAGTGAACGACCAGGCGGAAGGCGGCTGCTTGGGATCCTGGCCGCCGGCCAGGTCAAACGTCCAGTTGTTGTCGCCGTTGGCCAGGCGTTGCAACGACGCATTCGGCTGCTTGAGCCAGATGCGCGGGATCAGCAGTTCTTTCCTCAGCAGCGCCAGCGGTGCGATGCTGGCGTCGACGCGCTGCAGCGTCACCATGCTGTCGCCGGGGATGTTTTTCGGATTACCCAACCACACGTCTTCGGCGTGAATATGCGGCCAGGGCACCCAGGCGCGCCAGCCGCCCTCATCCGGGTTACGCGACCAGTCGACGCCCAGATCGCCGCGGATGGCGAAGGGCCGCCGCAGTTCGGCCGACACCTTGTCGTTGATGGTAGGCTTGAGTCGATTCCAGTCGAAGGTGGCGATGAAGATCGCCAGCGCGGCGAGCACCAGCAGCACAATGCCGCCCAGCCAGCTGAAAACCTTTCCTGTTCTTGTCATAGGGCTCCCTCAGCACATAAACCGGGCTGCCGAATGAAAGGAAAAGGAATGAGCAGCCCCGTTTAAGCCTAGCTGAGGATAGGCCGGAGTTCACGCCGGCGCGCCGGGCGCGGCAAACAGCGTCGGTACGCTGTGTAAAGTTTCAAAGCACGCCGGGCGGGAAAGATAGTAGCCCTGCGCGGCCAACGCGCCGGAACGCTGCACCAGCCGCCATTCCTGCTCGGTTTCCACGCCTTCGACGATCACCCCGTCGCTGTGCTGGTTCATCATCTTGATCAGGGTGCCGAGCAGCTGTACGCCCTCTTCCGACTGTTTGAGCAAGGTGAACAATTCGCGCGCCACCTTGATGTATTGATAGCGCCAGGCGCCGACGGCGGAGAAGTTGGCCAGCCCGCTGCCGAAATCGTCCAGCCACAACCGTTCGCCGCCGACGATCTGCTGTAACGGGCGGTTTGACGCCGTTGCGGCTTGCTCCACCAGCTCGAAGCGCAGGTAGGGCATCTCGGCGATCTGCCGTTGCAACGCGTCATGACGCTGCAACGCTTGCAGCGCCATACCATCGATATTGACCGACACCATCACCGCGTGGCGAATGAACAACGCCTGCCAGCGCTGCAACAGCGCCAACTGCTCCTGGATCACCCGCAAACGCTGGGCGACGCCGAGCGAGGCAAAATACTGTTCCGGGGATTGCCGTTTGCCCGGCTCATTTGGGTGATACACCGCCGTCAGCAGTTCCACCGCCAGCAACGCGCCGCTGGTGCGATAAATCGGCTGGAAGGTATACAAGCGCCGGCATTGCCGCCAGTAGCGCCGCGATTTGGCGCAGGCATAGAGGGCAAAACAGGGCGCCAGCAGACCCGAGATCAGGTTGGTTATCATCGGTACTATCGCCGTGGCGGGGAAGTGAGAGCGCTGCCGCTGTTTCTTTACCCAGCTTATCGGCCGCGCCGCGTAAAACTTTAAGCACGAATTACCGCAGGCTTTCCTCTTCACCCTGTTGGCGTTGGTCGATCGCGATCATAAAAAATTAAAACACTGTTTTAATTTATTGACTCCCTGACCGCCTTACGTGGAGACTGGCGGCTGTTGCTTCTTCTTTAGCCAGGGCTTATTGACGATGACTATCCGAAATCTCGCCGTGATCGGCGAATGCATGATCGAGCTGTCACAGCAGGGCGCACAGCTGACGCGCGGCTTTGGCGGCGATACCCTCAACACCGCCGTCTACCTTGCCCGCCAAATGCCGGAACAGACGCTGCAGGTACATTACGTCACCGCACTCGGCACCGACAGCTTCAGCGGCGAGATGCTGCTGGCCTGGCGGCAGGAGAACATCGAAACCGGGTTGATTCAGCAGTTGGACAACAAACTGCCGGGCCTGTACGTGATCGAAACCGACGCCGCCGGCGAACGCACCTTTTACTACTGGCGCAACGACGCCGCCGCCCGGTATTGGCTTGCGGGACCGCAGGCCGACGCACTGTGTGCCCGGCTGGCGCAGTTCGATTACCTGTATCTCAGCGGCATTAGCCTGGCGATCCTCGCGCCTGCCGACCGCACGAAGCTGCTGGCGCTGTTGCGCCGCTGCCGCGCCAACGGCGGCCAGGTTATCTTCGACAACAACTACCGTCCGCGCCTGTGGCAAAGCCGTGAGGAAACGCAGCTGGCCTACCGCGAGGTGCTGGCCTGCACCGACATCGCCTTCCTGACGCTGGATGACGAAGCGTTGCTGTGGGGAGCACAGCCGGTTGAACAGGTGGTGGCACGCACACAGGCGCTCGGCGTCGGCGAGATCGTTATCAAACGCGGCGCGGATGCCTGTCTGGTGTTCAGCGTGGAGGGAGAGCGGCTTGAGGTACCGGCGATCGCACTGCCGCCGGAGCGCGTGGTGGATACCACCGCAGCAGGCGACTCTTTCAGCGCCGGTTACCTGGCGGTACGCCTGAACGGCGGCAGCGCCCAGCAGGCGGCGCAGCGCGGCCATCTGCTCGCCGCATCGGTGATCCAACATCGCGGCGCCATCATTCCCGCAGCAGCGATGCCCAACCAATAAGACGACGGCGAGGTGACCTCGCCGCCGGCGCGATGGCTCCCAGACGTATTGATGAGAGGATGATTGAAGAATTTCCCTGGCGTTGGCTTATTGATACCCAGAACTGCTAAGCTCAGGTCTTGGCATTGCCGACTTTTTGAATTTATTAGCCGAGTATAAATTTCAATCCGCCGCACTGACTAGCTGGACTTTGGTGCAGGTCGGGCTGAATCGCCGAACGACAGGGAGGTTACCGATGGCCGTCGCATTCGCCAACGCCGTCGCCGCAAGACTGCATCTTGACGGCCGACTGCACGCCTTCAGCCAATTCAAATACGCTTATTTGACCTTCAATAAACACCGTCCCGATCGCCATCTGCTGGTCTCAAGCTACCCGCAAGAATGGCTGGACATCTACAGCGCCAATCGTTATCAGCGCATCGATCCCGTCGTGCGCGCCGCCCATAGCCGCTGCGCGCCCTTCATGTGGCACGACACCCCCGTCACCACCGAGGATCGGCATTACCGGAAGATCTTCAGCCAGGCGCGGGAATACGACATCGTGCACGGCTGCAGCTTTGTTTTGCACGATCACGACAACAACCTGGCGATCCTGTCGATCAGCGCCACGGCGGCCGATGACGCCGATCTGCGGCAGCTGATGGAAGACGAGAGGGCCAGCCTGCAGATGGTATTGGTCGATACCCACCAGCACGCCCTGGCCTTGGCCAGCGCCGAGGCGAGCCGGACAGACCGGCTCTCGCCGCGCGAAGGGGAGATCCTCTACTGGGCCAGCCAGGGCAAAACCTACCATGAGATCGCACTGATCCTGGGGATCAAAACCCGTACGGTGAAGTTTCACATCGGCAATGCGGTGCGTAAGCTGGGGGTCACGAACGCCAAACACGCGATCCGGCGCTGTCTCGAGCGGCAGCTTATCGCACCGCCGGAAGCATAAAAAAGCCGGCATCGCTGCCGGCTCTTTGTGCTTTGCCTTGCGGAAAATCAGCCCGCGACGGCGATGCGTTTCATGTCAGTCATGTAGCCACGCAGTTTACGGCCAACGGTTTCGATAGGGTGGCTGCGCACCGCTTCATTCACGTCGCGCAGTTGCGCGTTGTCCACCGCCGTACCCGCCACGGCTTTGCCCAAATCGCCCGCCTGCAGAGTGGTCATGAAGTCTTTCAGCAACGGCACCGCCGCGTTGGCGAACAGGTAGTTGCCGTACTCCGCGGTATCGGAGATGACCACGTTCATTTCATACAGACGCTTACGCGCAATGGTGTTGGCGATCAACGGCAGCTCGTGCAGTGACTCGTAGTAAGCCGACTCTTCGATGATACCGGCATCGACCATGGTTTCGAACGCCAGCTCGACGCCTGCTTTCACCATCGCCACCATCAGCACGCCATGATCGAAGTACTCTTGTTCACCGATCTTGCCTTCAAACTGCGGCGCATTCTCGAACGCGGTTTTGCCGGTCTCTTCGCGCCAGGTCAGCAGTTTCACGTCGTCTTCCGCCCAGTCGGCCATCATGCCGCTGGAGAAAGCGCCGGAGATGATGTCGTCCATATGCTTCTGGAACAGCGGTGCCATGATGGTTTTCAGCTGTTCGGACAGCGCATAGGCACGCAGCTTGGCCGGGTTGGACAGGCGATCCATCATCAGGGTGATACCGCCCTGCTTCAGCGCTTCGGTGATGGTTTCCCAGCCGAACTGAATCAGTTTCTCGGCGTAAGCCGGATCGGTGCCCTCAGCAACCAGCTTGTCGAAGCACAGCAGCGAACCCGCCTGCAGCATGCCGCACAGAATAGTCTGCTCGCCCATCAAATCGGATTTCACTTCAGCGACGAAGGAAGACTCCAGCACGCCGGCGCGGTGGCCGCCGGTCGCCGCCGCCCAGGCCTTGGCGATCGCCATGCCTTCGCCTTTCGGATCGTTTTCCGGGTGAACCGCAATCAGGGTCGGCACGCCGAAGCCGCGCTTGTACTCTTCACGCACTTCGGTGCCCGGACACTTCGGCGCGACCATCACCACGGTGATGTCTTTGCGCACCTGCTCGCCCACTTCAACGATGTTGAAGCCGTGGGAGTAACCCAACGCCGCGCCGTCTTTCATCAGTGGCTGCACCGCACGCACTACGGAAGAGTGCTGCTTGTCCGGCGTCAGGTTGACCACCAGATCCGCCTGCGGGATCAGGTCTTCGTAGGTGCCGACCTTAAAGCCGTTTTCGGTCGCCTTGCGCCAGGAAGCGCGCTTCTCGTCGATCGCTTCTTTGCGCAGGGCATAGGCGACATCCAGACCGGAATCGCGCATGTTCAGCCCCTGGTTCAGGCCCTGGGCGCCACAGCCGACAATCACCACTTTTTTACCTTTCAGGTAGCCGGCTTCGTCAGCAAATTCGTCGCGCGCCATAAAGCGGCATTTACCCAATTGCGCCAACTGCTGACGCAGGTTCAATGTGTTGAAATAGTTAGCCATGGTGGTACTCCGGTTTGATGTTGTCTTGCATTGTTATTTTCATTCCCCGCCCTGTCTGTGCGGAGATTCGTTAAACTCAATGTATAACAGGAAATGCGTTGCTTAAATTGATATATTGAGAACGTGACATTGCAATTTTTGCAACACTCTCACTGCGAGCGTATCGATATGGATTTACGTGATTTAAAGCTGTTCCTGCATCTGGCCGAAAGCCATCACTTCGGGCGCACCGCCAAGGCGATGCACGTCAGCCCGTCGACGCTCTCCCGCCAGATCCAGCGGCTGGAAGAGATCCTCGGGCAGCCGCTGTTCCTGCGCGATAACCGCACCGTGCAGCTCACCGACGCCGGCGAACAGCTGAAAGAATTCGCCCAGCAAACGCTGCTGCAGTATCAGCAGCTGAAGCACTCGCTCGGCCAGCACGGCCCTTCGCTGAGCGGCGAACTGCGGCTGTTCTGCTCGGTGACCGCGGCGTACAGCCACCTGCCGCCGATCCTCGACCGCTTCCGCGCGCAGCACCCGCTGGTAGAGATCAAGCTGACCACCGGCGACGCCGCCGACGCGGTCGACAAGGTGCAATCCAACGAGGCCGATCTCGGCATCGCCGGCCGGCCGGAAACGCTGCCCGCCAGCGTGGCGTTCACCAAAATCGGCGAAATTCCGCTAGTGCTGATCGCGCCGGCGCTGCCCTGTGCGGTGCGCAGCCAGGCGTTCGCCGACAAGCCCGACTGGGCCGAGATCCCGTTCATCCTGCCGGAGCACGGCCCCTCGCGAAAACGCATCGAGCTGTGGTTCCGCCGCCATCGCATCAGCAATCCGCTGATTTACGCTACCGTCGGCGGCCACGAGGCCATCGTGTCGATGGTGGCCCTGGGCTGCGGCATCGCGCTGATCCCAAGCGTGGTGGTGGACAACAGCCCGGAGCCGGTACGTAACCGCATCTCGCAGCTGGATAACATCTCGATGGTCGAACCGTTTGAACTGGGGGTCTGCGTTCAGAAAAAGCGCCTCAGCGATCCGTTGATCGACGCCTTTTGGCGGTTGCTGCATCCTCGCTGACGCGGGGTTTCAAAGGTCCGCCGGATCGATCTGCTTCATCGTCTCTACCTGCATCAACCAGTGGTAGAGCGGCTCAAGCTGCAAAAATGCCCCGGCCAGCAGCGGCGCCAGATCGGCGTTGAACAGCTTTTCCACTTCGCTGTCCGTCACCATCACCGCAAACGACTTGCGGTTGTACCAGGTGGCGATCTCAGCCGCCTGTTCCTTCACCAGCGGGCGCTTGTAGCTCTCGCCCACCAGCTCGAACGGCGGCCGGCAGCAGGCGGCCACCTCCAGGAAAGGCTGCGGCCGCTGCCTCAGCGTATGGCGGAACAGATCCATGGTCGGCTTGTTGGCGCTGTAGTAGCCGAGCCCATAGCGCAGCATGTCCGGCCCCAGTTCGAAAAAGTAGACCGGCGCGTCTTTCCAGTCTTTACTCGGGCGCTTGAACGTCAGCCACATGCGGCTGCGGTAGCGCGATTTATCGTGAGAAAACCGCGTATCGCGATGAATGCGCGACAGCGTTTTGCCGATCGCCGGGCGGGTCTCGAACTGCGGGTCGATCGCCAGCATGCCGGGAGCCAGTTGCTCCACCAGCGCGCGAAACGGCGCCAGCAGCTCGCGATCGTAGATGTCGCGATTGCCGTCGAACCACGCCTTATCGTTCTCGATCCGCACCTGCTGCAGGAAATTCAGGCCCTGCTGGCTAAAGCCGGAGAAAGGTTGCGTCATAAGTTTTTCCGTTCTGACGGTTTATCGGGTGTTGCGCAGATCTTCCCTCTGCCAACGGCGTTTGATAAACACGCGCCGACGCGTGCGGAAATAGGCGACATACAGGTAGAACGCCGCCCGGTTGCTGAACAGCGCACCGCCAACCACGCCCCCCAGCAGCAGGGCGCCGGTGGCGATCCCGGTCATGCCCGCCGCCCACGCCGCCGCGGCGCCGAGGCAACACAGACCGAGCATGCCAAGGTAATATTGCAACAATACCACCCCGCTGTTTTTACCCTGCACCAGTTGGAACAGGATCAACGTCATCCACACCGCCACGATCGCGCCGCAGCCCATCAACACGGCGGCGGAGGTCTTGCCGCTCCAGGCGGCCGCCACATCCGTGACCAGACCCATCACGCCCGCCAGCCCCAGCGTCAGGCACACCATCAGCAACATGACATTGCCGACGCCCGGCGGCGACAGCCGCTGGCCCGGCGTCATGAAATGCTGCTCGAGCTGCGCATCCACACCGGCGAAAAGTGCGCGATCGCGCGCCGCGATTTGGCTTTCCATCTCCCGACCCTGCACGATCAGGCGTTTAATCATCCACTCCGCCATTACCTCACCATCTGCGGCAATTTCTGCATAATGCCCACAAAATACTGCCCGGTGGTTTTCACATTCACCGGCGCCGACAGGGTGCCGCTGATGCCGCTGCCGACAAACGTCAACGCGTTATTGAGCGCCGAGTGCAATTGCTGGCGCAGCCCGTTTTGGATCGCTTCCGTCGGGTAGCGTTTCGGGTACAGGCCGTTCTTCACCATCTCTTTCAAGACGTTGTTGGAAATTCCCGGATTTTCCGCCCGAATGATGTTTTCGGTCAGTCGCTTCCTTTCGCTGCGGGGCATGCTTTTCAGCCACTCCGTCGCCTTGCGCGCCGAAATGCGGCGCATGGCGCGATAGGTCATCGTCGCTTCCTTCAGGGCAGCCCCGGCGCTGGCCAGCGAGATCACATCGAGCACGGTACTGGTGGCGATATACCACTGCTCTGAATCGAGCTGAGCCAATTCATCGCCTTTCCCGTCATAAAGCTTGTTGACGCGGTACAGCCCATTACCGCACTGCAACGCGCTGGCGGCCATGCCGGCATAGCCCAGATAAGCCACCGCTGAGCTGGTACCGCCGGTAAATGGCACGGCGACGCTGCCCGACGCCAGTAAAAAGACCGATACCAGCAGCGTTCCACACGACAGCGCGGCCGAGGCCAGCTCTTTGCTGACGCTGGGTTTGCTCAACGCTTCCGACAGCGTATTGGTCGCGGCAACGCGCGAGGTATGAGCCACCGTTTTGCTGATGACCACGTGGGTAACCTGCGAAGCGTTCGAGTAACCGGTGTGCTGCGTCGGGCGGACTAAAAATGAGTTTTGCCCGTCGGAAAAAATAATTCCCACGCCATGAAAGGCGAGGCTGCAGTCCAGCGAGTCCTGCAAGGCTTGCAGATTAATATCGCGATAGAATTCTTGTACGCCGGTATTGCCCAACAGGCGGGCAAACTCGGCGTTGGTCAAATCGTCTTCGGGAGAACCGAACGGCGTAGAAAAAGCAGTTTTCATTGTCGTGCATCCCTATACGTCAGAAGTTTTGGCAGTATAAAAATGCACGACAAAATCACAACCGCGCAACCCATAAACTGACTCATGCGTCACGGTTACTTATCAATCCGACTCACCCCTGCAAAAAGAAGCGGAACGCCGGGTTGTCGGTTTCATCGTGGCAATCGTAGCCCAGCGCCTGCAGGTGCCGCTCGAATTCCGGCTCGGATTGCGCCAGTTCGAAGGCCGCCAGCACCCGGCCGAAGTCGGTACCGTGGCTGCGATAGTGGAACAGCGAAATGTTCCAGTGCGTGCCCAGCGTTTGCAGGAACTTCAGCAGCGCGCCCGGCGACTCCGGAAACTCAAAGCTGTACAGCCGTTCGCGCAGCGGCTTCGACGGACGCCCGCCCACCATGTAGCGCACGTGCAGCTTGGCCATCTCGTCGTCCGACAGATCCACCACCTGGTAACCGTCGGCGTTGAGTTCGTCGATGATCTCCCGCCGTTCGGCGTGGCCGCGCGTCAGCCGCACGCCGACGAAAATGCAGGCGTTGTCGGCATCGGCGTACCGGTAGTTGAATTCGGTCACCGAGCGGCCGCCCAGCAGTTGGCAGAACTTGAGGAAGCTGCCCTGCTGTTCCGGAATGGTCACCGCCAGCAGCGCTTCGCGCTGTTCGCCCAGTTCGCAGCGCTCGGAAACGTAGCGCAGCCCGTGGAAGTTGAGGTTGGCGCCGGACAGCACGTGCGCCAGACGCTCGCCCTGAATATTGTGCTGCTGGACGTACTTTTTCAGCCCCGCCAAAGCCAGCGCGCCGGAAGGTTCGGCAATGGCGCGCACGTCCTCGAACAGATCTTTGACCGCCGCGCAGATGGCGTCGCTGTCCACGGTGATCACGTCGTCCAGATACTCACGGCACAGGCGGAAGGTTTCGTCGCCGATGCGCTTCACCGCCACGCCTTCGGCGAACAGCCCGACGCGCGCCAGATCCACCGGATGGCCGGCATCCAGCGCCGCGCGCAGGCAGGCGGAGTCTTCCGCTTCGACGCCGATCACTTTGATCTGCGGCATCAGCTGTTTGATCAGCACGGCCACCCCGGCGGCCAAGCCGCCGCCGCCGACCGGTACGAAGACCCGATCCAAATGCGCGTCTTGCTGCAACAGCTCCATCGCCAGCGTGCCCTGCCCGGCGATCACCGTCGGGTGATCGAACGGCGGCACGAAAGTCATGCCTTGCTGATGGGAAAGCTCGATTGCCTTCGCTTTGGCCTCGTCGAAATTGGCGCCGTGCAGCAACACTTCGCCGCCGAAGCCGCGCACCGCATCCACCTTGATGTCCGCGGTGGACACCGGCATCACGATCAGCGTTTTGATCCCCAGCCGTTTACCGGAGAAGGCGACGCCCTGCGCGTGGTTGCCGGCCGAAGCCGTCACGACGCCGCGCGCCTTCTGCTCTTCATCCAGCCCGGCGATCATCGCATAGGCCCCGCGCAGCTTGAAGCTGTGCACCGGCTGGCGATCTTCGCGCTTCACCAAAATGGTGTTGCCGAGGCGCGAAGAGATTTTGCTCATGGCCTGCAACGGGGTGACTTGCGCCACCTCGTAAACCGGCGAGCGCAGTACAGCTCGCAGATATTCCGCGCCGCAGGGGGCGCTGGGTAGGGGTTGAGAGACCGCCATGCTGCTTATCCCCCCAGTTTGCTCTTGTCGCGCACCGCGCCTTTGTCGGCGCTGGTGGCCAACGAGGCGTAAGCGCGCAGCGCGAAGGACACCTGACGTTCACGATTTTTCGGCGTCCAGGCCGCGTCGCCGCGCGCCAGTTCCGCCTCATGCCGCGCCGCCAACTCCTGCTCGCTGACATCCAGCTGGATACCGCGATGAGGAATGTCGATCGCGATCATGTCGCCGTCCTGCACCAGGGCGATCAGGCCGCCGTTAGCCGCTTCCGGCGAAGCGTGGCCGATGGACAACCCGGAGGTGCCGCCGGAGAAACGCCCGTCGGTGATCAGCGCACACGCCTTGCCCAGCCCCATCGATTTCAGGTAGGTGGTTGGGTAAAGCATTTCCTGCATGCCCGGCCCGCCTTTCGGCCCTTCGTAGCGAATCACCACTACGTCGCCCGCCACCACTTTGCCGCCGAGGATCGCTTCTACCGCGTCGTCCTGGCTTTCATACACTTTGGCCGGGCCGCGGAAGGTGAGGATTTCTTTGTCCACGCCGGCGGTTTTGACGATGCAGCCGTTTTCCGCCAGGTTGCCGTACAGTACCGCCAACCCGCCGTCCTGACTGTAGGCGTGCTCACGGGTGCGGATGCAGCCTTCCTTGCGGTCGGTGTCCAGCGAATCCCAGCGGCAATCCTGAGAGAATGCCTGCGTGGTGCGGATACCGGCCGGCCCGGCGGAGTACATTTTCTTGACGCTTTCGTCGCGGGTCAGCATCACGTCGTAAGCTTCCAGCGTCTGCGGCAGGGTCAGCCCCAACACGTTGTTCACCTCGCGGTTCAGCAAGCCGGCGCGATCCAACTCGCCAAGGATGCCGATCACGCCGCCGGCGCGGTGCACGTCTTCCATGTGATATTTCTGCGTGCTCGGCGCCACCTTGCACAGGTGCGGCACTTTGCGCGACAGGCGATCGATGTCTTCCATGGTGAAGTCCACCTCGCCTTCCTGCGCCGAAGCCAGCAGGTGCAGCACGGTGTTGGTCGAGCCGCCCATGGCGATGTCCAGCGTCATGGCGTTTTCAAACGCCGCCTTGTTGGCGATATTGCGCGGCAGCGCGCTTTCGTCATCCTGCTCGTAATAGCGTTTGGTCAGCTCGACGATGCGCTTGCCGGCGTTGAGGAACAGTTCCTTGCGATCGGCGTGGGTGGCCAGCAGCGAGCCGTTGCCCGGCTGCGACAGGCCCAGCGCTTCGGTCAGGCAGTTCATCGAGTTGGCGGTAAACATGCCGGAGCAGGAGCCGCAAGTCGGGCAGGCGGAACGCTCGATCTGCTCGCTGTCGGCGTCGCTGACGTTCGGGTTCGCGCCCTGGATCATCGCGTCCACCAGATCCAGCTTGATGATCTGGTTGGAGAGTTTGGTTTTGCCGGCTTCCATCGGGCCGCCGGAAACGAAGATCACCGGAATGTTCAGGCGCAACGCCGCCATCAGCATGCCTGGGGTGATTTTGTCACAGTTGGAGATGCACACCATCGCGTCGGCGCAGTGGGCGTTCACCATGTATTCGACCGAGTCGGCGATCAGCTCGCGCGACGGCAAGGAATAGAGCATGCCGCCGTGGCCCATGGCGATGCCGTCATCCACCGCGATGGTGTTGAACTCTTTGGCCACGCCGCCGGAGGCTTCGATCTGTTCGGCGACCAGTTTGCCCAGATCGCGCAGATGCACGTGGCCCGGCACGAACTGGGTAAAGGAGTTGACCACGGCGATGATCGGCTTGCCGAAATCGGCGTCGGTCATCCCGGTCGCGCGCCACAATGCGCGGGCACCCGCCATATTGCGGCCATGGGTGGTGGTGGCGGAACGGTACTTAGGCATGCTCTTTTCACTCCAAATGTATTTATGACAGGCGGCGAACGAACCGCCTGGATATTCTTATCTTGTCTGTCTTGTCGTCCGCCACGCGGCGCGGCGAGCCTTGTCGTTACGGGTTTACCGGATCCAGCCAACCGTATTTGTCTTCGGTCTTGCCGCTGAACAGGCCGAAGAACGCCTGTTGGATCTGTTTGGTCACCGGGCCGCATTTGCCGATGCCGACCTGAATGCCGTCCACGCTGCGCACCGGCGTGATTTCCGCCGCGGTGCCAGACATGAACACTTCGTCGGCCAGGTACAGCGATTCGCGCGACAGCACCTGCTCGCGCACCTCGAAGCCCATGTCTTTCGCCAGCTTGATGATCGCGTCGCGGGTGATGCCCGGCAGCGCCGACGAGGTGAACGGCGGGGTATAGAGCACGCCGTCTTTCACTTCAAACAGGTTCTCGCCCGCCCCTTCGGAAATGTAACCGTGCACGTCGAGCGCAATGCCTTCCTGATAGCCGTGGCGGCGCGCCTCGCTGCCCACCAGCAGGGAAGAAAGATAGTTGCCGCCGGCCTTGGCCGCAGTGGGGATCGTGTTTGGTGCGACGCGGTGCCAGGAGGAGACCATCGCATCGATGCCTTGATCCAGCGCTTCTTCACCCAAATAAGCGCCCCAAGGAAACGCCGCGATAATCACGTCCGTTTTGTAACCGGCCGGCGGGTTGACGCCCATGCCGACATCGCCGACGAACACCAGCGGGCGAATGTACGCGCTGACCAGGTTGTTCTTGCGCAGCGTGGCGCGGCAGGCTTCCATCAGCTCGTCGACGCTTTGCGACACCGGCATGCGGTAGATTTTCGCCGAATCGTGCAGGCGCTGCATATGCTCGCGATGACGGAATACCACTGGCCCCAAGTGCGAGTCATAGCAGCGTACGCCTTCAAACACCGACGTGCCGTAATGCAACGCGTGCGACATCACGTGCACTTTGGCCTCGGCCCAAGGCACCATCTCACCATTGAACCAAATGTAATCGGCTTTCTTAGTCATTGTTATTTATCCTTCTCAGCGCCTCAGGCGCGTATTTGTTGTGATGTTGGCTGCTGGATCTCGACGCAGGAGACGTCCATCAGTTTGCTTAATTGAGATGACAACAGGGCGACCGGGCGCGGGCTGGCAACGGTCAATTCGATATTGATGCTGTCGGCGTTGGCCGGGGAAACCATATTCATAGCACAAACCTGAAAGCCGCGATGACGCACGACCCGCAATACGCGCTCTAACATTTCGGGGCGAAAACGCGCCTGGATCGAGAGTTGATGCTGCATCATGATATTTCCTCCAACATGGTTTCGTTACCGGCGCCCGGCGGCACCAGCGGCCAGACGTTTTCGAGTTCGTCGATAGAGACCTGCAGCAGATAAGGGCCTTCGGTATTGAACAGCGCCTCGAGCGCGCCCTCCACCTGATCCTTGCGGCTGATGCGCTGGCCGGGAATGCCGAAGGCGGCGGCCAGCATCAGGAAGTCGGGGTTATCAGACAGGTTGGTTTCGCTGTAGCGGCCGTCGAAGAACAGCTGCTGCCATTGGCGCACCATTCCGAGACGCTGGTTGTCCAGCAGCACGATCTTCAGCGGCAGCCGTTTGCGCTTGATAGTGCCCAGTTCCTGCACGTTCATCATGAAGGAACCATCGCCCGAGACGCAGATCACCGTATCTTGCGGACGCGCGATCTGGGCCCCGACCGCCGCCGGCACGCCGAACCCCATGGTGCCGAGGCCGCTGGAGGTGATGAAATTCTCCGGGCGCTCGAACGTCATGTGCTGCGCGCTCCACATCTGGTGCTGGCCGACGTCGGTGGTCACCACGCTGTTGGCCGGCTTGCGGGCGGACAGCTGGCGCAAGAACAGCGGCGCGTAGATCGGCTGGCCGGGGTGATCGTAGCGGCAGACGTGCTCGGCTTTCAGCGCTATCACCTGCTGCTGCCAGGCGGCGATGTTCAGCGGGCGCTGCAACGCCGGCAGCAACGTTTTCAAATCGCCTTGCAGGGCGACATGCGCCTGGCGCAGCTTGCTCATCTCCGCCGGGTCGATATCCATGTGGATCACTTTGGCGTGCGGCGCGAAGGCGTTCAGCTTGCCGGTCACGCGGTCATCGAAACGCGCGCCGACGGCGATCAACAGATCGCACTCCTGCACCGCCAGGTTGGCAGCCTTGGTGCCGTGCATGCCCAGCATACCGAGGTACAGCGGATCTTGCGCATCCGGCGCGCCCAGCCCCTTCAGGGTGGCGACGTTCGGCATGCGGGTCACGGCGATAAATTCACGCAGCGCCGGCACCGCCTGCGCCATGCCCACGCCTCCGCCGACGTACAGCATCGGTTTGTGCGCCTGCGCCAGCAGCTCAGCCGCCTCTGCCAACGCCGCCGCCGGGAACGCCGGCGCTTCGTCGACCGGCATCAGGTGCGGGTGCAAGTCGCCCTGCGCCAGCTGGATGTCTTTCGGGATATCGATCAGCACCGGGCCAGGGCGGCCACCGGCAGCGATGGCGAACGCTTCCGCCATGATGCCCGGCAAGGCGTCCAGCGATTCCACCAGGAAGCTGTGCTTGGTGCAGGCCAGAGACAGGCCGAGAACATCGATCTCCTGAAAGGCATCGGTGCCGATCAGCGCGGACCCCACCTGACCGGTGATGGCGACAACGGGAACGGAATCGAGCAGCGCATCAGCCAGGCCGGTGATCAGGTTGGTGGCGCCGGGGCCGGAAGTGGCGATACAGACACCGACTTTGCCGGTGGCGCGGGCGTAGCCGATGGCGGCCATGGCGGCGCCCTGTTCATGGCGGCACAGCAGGTGTTCCACGCCGCCGTCGTACAGCGCATCGTACACCGGCATGATTGCCCCGCCCGGATAGCCGAATACGGTATCCACCCCCTGCGTACGCAACGCTTGAACTACCCACTGAGCGCCATTCATGGTTATTTCCCCGCCTTACTTCGACAACTGCAGGATTTTGTTCTGTTTTTCATGCTCTGCCCCTTGCTCCACTTTTCTCTTGCCAATAAAAAACCCCCGGACCTGACGGTGCGGGGGTTCTCTTGCGATTCCGGCTTGTTTACTAAGCCTTTCTTCGTCCAAGTGCAGCCCCGCACGGTGGGATAATAATCACCACCACGCTAATCACGACTAGGCTAATCACTTGGGCAAAGGCTTTCATAATGGGTTTGTTCACTGTGCTCATTCAGAACTAATGCTTACAGAGGTACCACAGCCGCGCGCGACATGACAACACTTTTTTTGCGTTATTATTCGGCGCAATCTGGTCATACCTCACGCGAATCGCCTCTCTTTCACACGTTGGCGCGCACGCCCGGATTTCTCACCGCGTCGGTGATCGCCTTGCCGCGCGTATCCTTGCCGAAGAACACCAACAGGGCGATCGCCACCGCCACCGTACCGGCAACGATCGCCATCGCCAAGCCGTAATTATGCCCATGATGCTCGGCGATGGTGGCTTGCAGCGTAGCGTTGACCGAGGCGATCAGGTTGCCCAGCTGATACACGAACCCCGGCAGCACCGCGCGGGTGTTGGCCGGCACCAGTTCGGTCAGGTAGGTCGGTATCACGCCCCAGGCACCCTGCACCATGAACTGCATCAGGAAAGCGCCGATCCCCAACATTAGCGAACCGCTGGAAAATGCCCACAATGGGATCACCGGTAAGGCCAGCAACGCGGCGATAATGATCGCTTTTTTACGACCGATTTTTTCCGATAATGAACCGAAGAAAACGCCACCGATAATTGACGCAATATTGTAGCTAATGGCGATGATACTGACGGTTTTAGGGTCGAAACCGTGCTGAACTTTCAGAAACACCGGATACAGATCCTGCGTGCCGTGAGAGAAGAAATTGAACGCCGCCATCAGCAGCACCAGATAGCAGCATAGCTTCCAGTGGCTCTTCAACACCGGCAATAAAGCCGTACTTTCTTTGCGCTCACGTGCCGCCAGCCACACCGGCGACTCCTGCACGCAATAATAAATAAACGGCAGCAGCAGGATCGGCGCCGCGCCGATAACGAACATTCCGCGCCAGCCGACCGTTTCGAACAGCAGGCCGTACACCACCGCCGCCAGCAGATAACCGAACGGATAGCCGGCCTGGAAAATGCCCGACATCAGGCCGCGCGAGCGGTCCGGTATGGTTTCCATCGCCAATGACGACGCCACACCCCAGATACCGCCCATCGCAACGCCGTACAACACTCGTAACAGCAAGAAGACCGTCAACGAGGGCGCGGCGGCGGAGAGCAGCTCAAACACCGAAAAGAAGACGATATTCAGCATCAGGATCGGTTTGCGGCCATATTTTTCCGCCGCACGCCCGAAGATCAGCGCGCCGATCGGCCGCACCGCCAGCGTGAGCAGAATAGCCAACGTGACCTGTTCCAGACCGACGTGAAAAGATTGCGCGATGTCGCTGAGTAAAAATACCAGCACGAAAAAATCGAAAGCGTCGAGCGTCCAGCTTGAAAAACTGGCAATTGCCGCGTTGCGTTGCAGCGGGGTCCAACCAAACATAGTGTTATCCCTACCGTAGAGTACGAAGTCAGGAGGTTTAGCGGCTGCCGGGCAGACTGCGGCGGCGGTCGGAGTGTGTTAAAGAAGTGATTTTTCTTTTAATCAATTGTTAAATACACCCGTTAACCCTATGGTTGCAATGCGTATGGGCCGCTAATGTGTTGCAGCCTTCAGCGAATTGTTAATGGGTATTGCCGCAGGTTGCGAGGTGGTTCGCACAATCTCGTTCAATTCGATGAAAATCAGTGATTATGCTGCGAGTCTCATGGAAAAAATGCCAAGAACGCCGCGCGGTACCTGGATAAATCGCGCATCATGCCGCCCTCAGCAAGGAGAGCGATATGTCACTGGCGGTAATCTATAGCCGCGCCATCATCGGCGTTCAGGCCCCTTCCGTGACGGTGGAGGTGCATATCAGCAATGGTCTGCCCGGCCTGACGCTGGTCGGTCTGCCGGAAACCACGGTAAAAGAGGCGCGCGATCGGGTGCGCAGCGCCCTGATCAACAACGGTTTCACCTTTCCCGCCCGGCGCATCACCGTCAATTTGGCACCGGCCGATCTGCCGAAAGAAGGCGGGCGTTACGATCTGCCGATAGCGCTGGCGATCCTCGCCGCCTCCGAGCAACTGCCCCTCGCACCGTTGGCACGCTACGAGTTTCTTGGCGAGCTCGCGCTGTCCGGCGCACTGCGTGCGGTCAGAGGCGCCATCCCGGCGGCACTGGCGGCGGCTGACGCCGGGCGACAATTGATCCTGTCGACGGACAACGCCGCCGAGGTCGGCCTGATCGCACAGTCACAATCCCATACCGCCCAACACCTGTTGGAGGTCTGTGCTTTTTTACTCGGCCAGGGCGAACTGCCGGTGGCCGTCACACCCCCCGCAGCCGGCAATGCGTACGAAAACGCCGATCTGCGCGACATCATCGGCCAGGAGCAGGCCAAGCGGGCGCTGGAGATCGCCGCCGCCGGCGGGCATAACCTGCTGCTGATTGGGCCGCCGGGCACAGGCAAAACCATGCTGGCCAGCCGACTGACGGGCTTACTGCCGCCGCTGACGGAGCCTGAGGCGCTGGAAAGCCTGGCGATCGCCAGCTTGCAACACCCTGTTCTTAGCGCTCTGCCATGGCGCCAGAGGCCGTTTCGCGCGCCGCATCACAGCGCATCGATGGCGGCATTGGTCGGCGGCGGCTCACTGCCGCGTCCGGGCGAGATCTCGATGGCGCATAACGGCGTGCTGTTTCTGGATGAGCTACCGGAATTCGAGCGTAAGGTCCTGGATGCGCTGCGCGAGCCGTTGGAATCCGGCGAGATCGTGATTTCACGCGCCAACGCCAAGGTCTGTTTCCCTGCCAGAGTACAGTTGATCGCGGCAATGAACCCCAGCCCGACAGGGCATTATCAGGGGTTGCACAACCGCGCCTCGCCGCAGCAGGTGTTGCGCTATCTGGCTCGGCTGTCAGGGCCTTTTCTCGACCGTTTCGATCTGTCTATCGAAGTGCCGCTGTTGCCGCCGGGTACGCTCAGTAAGCGGCAAACGCAGGGAGAAAGCAGTGAGCTGGTTCAGGAAAGAGTGCAACTGGCACGCGCCCGCCAGCTCGAACGCGCCGGTAAAGTCAATGCGCTGTTGAGCAACCGCGAAGTAGAACGGGATTGCGTGTTGCAGCCGGCAGACGCCGAGTTTCTGGAAGCGACATTAAACGCGTTAGGGCTATCGGTACGCGCCTGGCAGCGCATCCTGAAAGTGGCTCGCACGCTGGCGGATTTGGCGGGAGATACTGAGCTCGACAGGCGCCACCTCAGCGAAGCGCTGGGCTATCGCAGTATGGACCGTCTGTTGTTACAGCTGCATCGTAGTCTGGAATGAAAATGGGGCCCGCAGGCCCCATCGTCTTTAGTCTTCGCTGTCGCTGTAATCTTCCACTGCGTCAGCCTGCGGTTTACCGCCGGACAGAGTATGGAATTTCTTCGGGCGACGTGTGCGCGCCAGATATTTAGCCCATACTTTTTCCTGCTCGGTAGCCGCTTCGCGCTCACCTCGGCACACTGCGACGAACAGCTGTTCTTCTTCAGTCGCTGGCTGGCGTTTACCCGAGTCCAGCTCGTTAAACGCGTAGCCGAAACGCTCTAGCAATTGCGCCTCTTTAATGGTGAAATCGCCGTGACGGGAGAACCCGCGAGGGTAATGTTTATTATCAAAAAAACGATTGGTCGTGGTGAAGCTATCCGCCATCTGACACGCTCCTAATTCTCTTATGGCCGTGCTGTTTATGGCGCGGAGTATTAGATAGGCTTGACAGCGTGTAAAACAAAACATTTAAATCTTAACGACAAATTTTTTTGGAGATAGGTGTGGATACCGAATTACTGAAAACCTTTTTGGAGGTCAGTAGAACGCGTCACTTTGGCAGAGCCGCAGAATCTTTGTACTTAACGCAGTCCGCGGTCAGTTTCCGCATCCGTCAGTTAGAAAACCAGCTGGGCGCAAATTTATTTACCCGTCATCGCAATAATATCCGCCTGACGCCTGCCGGTGAGCGGCTTCTGCCCTATGCCGAAAGCCTGATGAACACCTGGCAGTTGGCGAAGAAGGAGGTCGTGCGTTCGCTGCAACACACCGAGTTGTCGATCGGCGCTACCGCTTCGCTGTGGGAGGCCTATCTGACCCCTTGGTTGCAGGCGCTCTATCAACAACGCGAGGCGCTGCAGCTCGAAGCCAGGGTGGCATTAAGGCACTCTTTGGTAAAACAACTGCATGAAAGGCAGCTCGATTTACTGATCACCACCGAACCGCCGAAGATGGACGAATTGGCCAGCCAACAGCTGAGCAATTTCTCATTACGCCTGTTCTCATCCGCGTATCGTGACAAACAGGCCCCAATGCCCTACATCAAGCTGGAATGGGGAGCCGACTTCCACCAACAGGAAAGCCGCATGTTGGAAGGTGATAACGTGCCAGTCCTCACGACTACCTCCGCTCATCTGACGCGTCAGTTGCTGGAAACCACGGGCGGATGCGCTTTCCTGCCCAGCCAGTGGGAAAAGGAGTATCCGCAGCTGGTGGCCACTACTGAGATCCCGCCGATTATCCGCCCACTGTATGCCGTCTGGTTGCAAAACAGCGATCAACAGCCTTTGATTCGGCAATTACTTAAAATACCTTTAAATACCGCAGCCTAAAGCATTATGGCGGCCTTAAATGCCGTCATCGTGGTAATGACTGTCTATCATGCCAAAAGCCGCCCATCGCCTTCTGAGAGAAGATAATGCAAAACGATAAGAGAATCCGGAGGCGTGCAGGGTAAAGCTCGGAAGAACATGAAGCAGCCAGGATCGGGCAAACCTCGGCATATAGCGTCAAAAGCGCTCTTTTCCAAAGCGGGAATGCACTAAGGGAAGGGATAATAGGTAAAAAAAAACCCTTTGCTTTCGCAAAGGGTTCTTAATATGGCAGGGGCGGAGAGACTCGAACTCGCGACACCCGGTTTTGGAGACCGGTGCTCTACCAACTGAGCTACGCCCCTAAATCTCGCTTAACATTATGCCTGCTAATAAAGCAGGCATAATTAAATAAGTGGCGGAACGGACGGGGCTCGAACCCGCGACCCCCTGCGTGACAGGCAGGTATTCTAACCAACTGAACTACCGCTCCACCGATTCTTTTACGTTGCATCTCTCGATGCCGGCAAATTCGCGCTTTGCGATTTGCGCATTACCAGTCGTCACACTGATAACGTTTATTTGATGCCTGGCAGTGTCCTACTCTCGCATGGGGAGACCCCACACTACCATCGGCGCTACGGCGTTTCACTTCTGAGTTCGGCATGGGGTCAGGTGGGACCACCGCGCTATTGCCGCCAGGCAAATTCTGTTTCATTCCAACCGCCTCACTTCCATGAAGCCATCAGAACCAATCTCGGAACTTCGCTGAAAATCTCTCTAAAAACACCTTCGGTGTTGTAAGGTTAAGCCTCACGGATCATTAGTACTGGTTAGCTCAATGCATCGCTGCACTTACACACCCAGCCTATCAACGTCTTAGTCTTAAACGTTCCTTCAGGGGCCTTAAAGGCCCAGGGAAGACTCATCTTGAGGCAAGTTTCGCGCTTAGATGCTTTCAGCGCTTATCTTTTCCGCACTTAGCTACCGGGCAATGCCATTGGCATGACAACCCGAACACCAGTGGTGCGTTCACTCCGGTCCTCTCGTACTAGGAGCAACCCCTCTCAATCTTCCAACGCCCACGGCAGATAGGGACCGAACTGTCTCACGACGTTCTAAACCCAGCTCGCGTACCACTTTAAATGGCGAACAGCCATACCCTTGGGACCTACTTCAGCCCCAGGATGTGATGAGCCGACATCGAGGTGCCAAACACCGCCGTCGATATGAACTCTTGGGCGGTATCAGCCTGTTATCCCCGGAGTACCTTTTATCCGTTGAGCGATGGCCCTTCCATTCAGAACCACCGGATCACTAAGACCTACTTTCGTACCTGCTCGAGCCGTCACTCTCGCAGTCAAGCTAGCTTATGCCTTTGCACTAACCTCACGATGTCCGACCGTGATTAGCTAACCTTCGTGCTCCTCCGTTACTCTTTGGGAGGAGACCGCCCCAGTCAAACTACCCACCAGACACTGTCCTCACCCCAGATTATGGGGCCGAGTTAGAACATCAAACATTAAAGGGTGGTATTTCAAGGATGGCTCCACGCAGACTGGCGTCCACGCTTCAAAGCCTCCCACCTATCCTACACATCAAGGCTCAATGTTCAGTGTCAAGCTATAGTAAAGGTTCACGGGGTCTTTCCGTCTTGCCGCGGGTACACTGCATCTTCACAGCGAGTTCAATTTCACTGAGTCTCGGGTGGAGACAGCCTGGCCATCATTACGCCATTCGTGCAGGTCGGAACTTACCCGACAAGGAATTTCGCTACCTTAGGACCGTTATAGTTACGGCCGCCGTTTACTGGGGCTTCGATCAAGAGCTTCGCCTTGCGGCTGACCCCATCAATTAACCTTCCAGCACCGGGCAGGCGTCACACCGTATACGTCCACTTTCGTGTTTGCACAGTGCTGTGTTTTTATTAAACAGTTGCAGCCAGCTGGTATCTTCGACTGGCTTCAGCTCCATCCGCGAGGGACTTCACCTACATGCCAGCGTGCCTTCTCCCGAAGTTACGGCACCATTTTGCCTAGTTCCTTCACCCGAGTTCTCTCAAGCGCCTTGGTATTCTCTACCTGACCACCTGTGTCGGTTTGGGGTACGATTTAATGTTACCTGATGCTTAGAGGATTTTCCTGGAAGCAGGGCATCAACTACTTCTGCACCGTAGTGCATCGTCATCACGCCTCAGGGTTAATATGCAACCGGATTTACCAGGTCACACCCCCTACACGCTTAAACCGGGACAACCGTCGCCCGGCTAGCCTAGCCTTCTCCGTCCCCCCTTCGCAGTAACACCAAGTACAGGAATATTAACCTGTTTCCCATCGACTACGCTTTTCAGCCTCGCCTTAGGGGTCGACTCACCCTGCCCCGATTAACGTTGGACAGGAACCCTTGGTCTTCCGGCGAGCGGGCTTTTCACCCGCTTTATCGTTACTTATGTCAGCATTCGCACTTCTGATACCTCCAGCAACCCTCACAGGCCACCTTCAACGGCTTACAGAACGCTCCCCTACCCAACAACGCCTAAGCGTCGCTGCCGCAGCTTCGGTGCATGGTTTAGCCCCGTTACATCTTCCGCGCAGGCCGACTCGACCAGTGAGCTATTACGCTTTCTTTAAATGATGGCTGCTTCTAAGCCAACATCCTGGCTGTCTATGCCTTCCCACATCGTTTCCCACTTAACCATGACTTTGGGACCTTAGCTGGCGGTCTGGGTTGTTTCCCTCTTCACGACGGACGTTAGCACCCGCCGTGTGTCTCCCGTGATAACATTCTTCGGTATTCGGAGTTTGCATCGGTTTGGTAAGCCGGGATGGCCCCCTAGCCGAAACAGTGCTCTACCCCCGAAGATGAGTTCACGAGGCGCTACCTAAATAGCTTTCGGGGAGAACCAGCTATCTCCCGGTTTGATTGGCCTTTCACCCCCAGCCACAAGTCATCCGCTAATTTTTCAACATTAGTCGGTTCGGTCCTCCAGTTAGTGTTACCCAACCTTCAACCTGCCCATGGCTAGATCACCGGGTTTCGGGTCTATACCTTGCAACTAATCGCCCAGTTAAGACTCGGTTTCCCTACGGCTCCCCTATACGGTTAACCTTGCTACAAAATATAAGTCGCTGACCCATTATACAAAAGGTACGCAGTCACACCACGAAGGTGCTCCCACTGCTTGTACGTACACGGTTTCAGGTTCTATTTCACTCCCCTCGCCGGGGTTCTTTTCGCCTTTCCCTCACGGTACTGGTTCACTATCGGTCAGTCAGGAGTATTTAGCCTTGGAGGATGGTCCCCCCATATTCAGACAGGATGTCACGTGTCCCGCCCTACTCATCGAACTCACGACCTGTGCATTTTAGTGTACGGGGCTATCACCCTTTGCTGCGCGACTTTCCAGACGCTTCCACTAACACACAAGCCGATTCAGGTTCTGGGCTCCTCCCCGTTCGCTCGCCGCTACTGGGGGAATCTCGGTTGATTTCTTTTCCTCGGGGTACTTAGATGTTTCAGTTCCCCCGGTTCGCCTCATGCCACTATGTATTCATGACATGATAGTGTGTCGAAACACACTGGGTTTCCCCATTCGGGTATCGCCGGTTATAACGGTTCATATCACCTTACCGACGCTTTTCGCAGATTAGCACGCCCTTCATCGCCTCTGACTGCCTAGGCATCCACCGTGTACGCTTAGTCACTTAACCTCACAACCCGAAGATGTTTCCATCGTTCGTGCTGCAAACATTTGAGAGACTCTATGACAGGTTACTCTTCATCCCAATACGTCTACGGAGGGATAAATTTCAGCCGTCATGTTTCAATTTTCAGCTTGTTCCAGATTGTTAAAGAGCAAAATACTTCGCAGCATACTGTCGCCAATATACTCTGAAGTATTAAATACCGGACTATATGGTGGAGCTAAGCGGGATCGAACCGCTGACCTCCTGCGTGCAAGGCAGGCGCTCTCCCAGCTGAGCTATAGCCCCATACAGTCACGTGCAGTACCTTTTCCACTTCGAAGAAGTGGTAGGCCTGAGTGGACTTGAACCACCGACCTCACCCTTATCAGGGGTGCGCTCTAACCACCTGAGCTACAAGCCTATAAAGGTATTTCTGCTCGTTACTTTCTATCAGACAATCTGTGTGAGCACGCCACTCGAACTAATATCTTTAGGTTAAGGAGGTGATCCAACCGCAGGTTCCCCTACGGTTACCTTGTTACGACTTCACCCCAGTCATGAATCACAAAGTGGTAAGCGCCCTCCCGAAGGTTAAGCTACCTACTTCTTTTGCAACCCACTCCCATGGTGTGACGGGCGGTGTGTACAAGGCCCGGGAACGTATTCACCGTAGCATTCTGATCTACGATTACTAGCGATTCCGACTTCATGGAGTCGAGTTGCAGACTCCAATCCGGACTACGACATACTTTATGAGGTCCGCTTGCTCTCGCGAGGTCGCTTCTCTTTGTATATGCCATTGTAGCACGTGTGTAGCCCTACTCGTAAGGGCCATGATGACTTGACGTCATCCCCACCTTCCTCCAGTTTATCACTGGCAGTCTCCTTTGAGTTCCCGGCCGAACCGCTGGCAACAAAGGATAAGGGTTGCGCTCGTTGCGGGACTTAACCCAACATTTCACAACACGAGCTGACGACAGCCATGCAGCACCTGTCTCAGAGTTCCCGAAGGCACCAATCCATCTCTGGAAAGTTCTCTGGATGTCAAGAGTAGGTAAGGTTCTTCGCGTTGCATCGAATTAAACCACATGCTCCACCGCTTGTGCGGGCCCCCGTCAATTCATTTGAGTTTTAACCTTGCGGCCGTACTCCCCAGGCGGTCGATTTAACGCGTTAGCTCCGGAAGCCACGCCTCAAGGGCACAACCTCCAAATCGACATCGTTTACAGCGTGGACTACCAGGGTATCTAATCCTGTTTGCTCCCCACGCTTTCGCACCTGAGCGTCAGTCTTCGTCCAGGGGGCCGCCTTCGCCACCGGTATTCCTCCAGATCTCTACGCATTTCACCGCTACACCTGGAATTCTACCCCCCTCTACGAGACTCTAGCTTGCCAGTTTCAAATGCAGTTCCCAGGTTGAGCCCGGGGATTTCACATCTGACTTAACAAACCGCCTGCGTGCGCTTTACGCCCAGTAATTCCGATTAACGCTTGCACCCTCCGTATTACCGCGGCTGCTGGCACGGAGTTAGCCGGTGCTTCTTCTGCGAGTAACGTCAATTGATGAGCGTATTAAGCTCACCACCTTCCTCCTCGCTGAAAGTGCTTTACAACCCGAAGGCCTTCTTCACACACGCGGCATGGCTGCATCAGGCTTGCGCCCATTGTGCAATATTCCCCACTGCTGCCTCCCGTAGGAGTCTGGACCGTGTCTCAGTTCCAGTGTGGCTGGTCATCCTCTCAGACCAGCTAGGGATCGTCGCCTAGGTGAGCCATTACCCCACCTACTAGCTAATCCCATCTGGGCACATCTGATGGCAAGAGGCCCGAAGGTCCCCCTCTTTGGTCTTGCGACGTTATGCGGTATTAGCTACCGTTTCCAGTAGTTATCCCCCTCCATCAGGCAGTTTCCCAGACATTACTCACCCGTCCGCCGCTCGTCACCCAGGGAGCAAGCTCCCTTGTGCTACCGCTCGACTTGCATGTGTTAAGCCTGCCGCCAGCGTTCAATCTGAGCCATGATCAAACTCTTCAATTAAAAGCTTGATTTGCTTCCACTCGAGAAGCGATGCTCAAAGATTTACTGCATGAATTTTACTTCAGTTAGTCACTCTTCAAGACTTGATATTTTTTTGCATCCGAAGATGCTGGATATCGTCTTGTGGAGTGCCCACACAGATTGTCTGATAAATTGTTAAAGAGCAGTGCCGAGAAACTCATCGGCGCGGGCTGCGTATATTACGCTTTTCGCCCTGAGAGTCAAGCGTTTATTTCGCTTTCTTCTCGCTGACCCGGCGGCTTGTCAGTCGTTGTTCCCGGTCAGTGGAGGCGCATTATAGGGAGTTCTCGGCAGGCCGCAACCCCTATTTTCAATATTTTTTCCGACCGTTGAATGTTTAACCAAAACACCGTTAAAGCGGCAGTTTTTTCAACGATTTAAAGCCATAACCCTGCAAAACGGGCAATAAAGCGTCAGTATCTTCATTTAACGCCATGCAATACGCCAGATTCTCTTCCTGGCTCGAGACCAGATTTTCCTGCGTTGAGATGAGCCAGGCGGTGCGGCGGGCAATCGCCGCGCCGGAATCCACCAGCCGGGTGCCTTCCGGCAACACCTGCATCAACTCTTCAGCTAATAGAGGGAAATGGGTGCAGCCCAGCACGACGGTATCCGGCGGCTCGCGCATGCTCAGCCACGGATGCAGGATCTTCTTCAGCACCGGCAGCGGCACGGCTTCGCCATGGAGCTTGGCCTCCGCCAGCTCCACCAGCTCTGAAGAGCCCAGCAGTTCAATCTTGCAGTCGGTGGCGAAACGGGAAATCAGTTCGTGGGTGTAGCTGCGCTGTACGGTACCGCGGGTCGCCAACAGGCCGACAATGCCATTAACGGTAAGACGGGCCGCCGGTTTGATGGCGGGCACCACGCCCACGACAGGGAAACTGAAACGCTCGCGCAAGGCCGGCAAGGAAACGGTGCTGGCGGTGTTGCAGGCAATGACGACAATCGCCAGAGGATGACGTTGCTGTACCGCGCCGACAATTTCCAGCACGCGCTCAACGATAAACTCTTCGGACTTCTCGCCGTAGGGGAACGCCACGTTGTCGAAAGCGTATATATAGTGGAGATCCGGCAGCAACTGCCGAATCTCCTGATACACCGACAGCCCGCCGACGCCGGAATCGAAAACCAGCACCGTCGGGCGAGGTGTGGCGGTGCTGTTAGAAGGTATAGCTTCCAGTGAGGTAGTATTCTCTTCCTGGAGTAGCGTAGCCATAGGCCGTCTCATAATCTTTATCAAACAGGTTGGCAATTCTACCACGAACTGTCAGATGAGATGTGACCGGATACGAAACTGCGAGATCCCACAGGCTCACGCCGCCGAGTTTAACCGTCGGGCTAGGATAAACGCCATAATCCTTGTCGTAGCGCTCACCCAGGTATTGATAGGTCACTGCCCAATCAAAGTCGTACAGTTGCCAATCCAGCTCGTATTTCACCTGCTGTTTAGCGCGGCGCAGCAGCACTTCGTTGGTTTTAGCATTGCGCGGGTCGACATAATCGTAACCAATCTGATGCGTCAGCGGGCCGGTTTCAAAAGAAGCCGTGGCCTCTACACCTTTAATGGTCGCCTTACCGATATTATAATAGCGGTAACTCACCGGATCGCTGTCGATAAGATTATCAATGTCATTGCGATAACCGGAAATACGCCAGGTCACAGGCCCGGTCAAGCCTTCAAAACCGCCTTCCCATTGCTTGCTTTCTTCCGGTTTCAAATTATTGTTGCCGTAAGTGGTACTAAACAACTGGTTCATGTTTGGCGCTTTGAACGCGGTACCGTAAGAGGCAATGAAACGATACCCCTCGATGAATTCCCAGGCTGCACTGGTTTGCCAGGTGCCGTGCCAACCGAACTCCGAGTTGTCGTCGCCACGCGCAGCAGCCTCCAGCGTCACCGGTCCCACCAACTGTTGCCCAGTCAGATAGATGCCAGTATTGCGCTGGCTTCTCTCGCTGCTGACGGACGCGGTACCCGGTTTGATTTGTTGATCCTGCCAATCTGCGCCCGCACTAATGGTGCCTTGGGCAACCTTGAACGTGTTGCCCCACTGCAGATTGTACTGTTCCGAATCATCCAAACTGGAGGAGATCGCATACTGGCCTTTGCGCGGATCGTAATTGTAGTCTTTGCTGTGGCTGTAACTCCCCACTAGCTGCGTGGCGTAAATCCCTTCCTGATAGCGCAACCCCGTGTCCCATGTTTGGCTGTACAGCTTACGGGTATCGGGCAGGCCGGTAATATTGAAGTCTTTATCGTAAGAATAGAATCCATCGTAGCCTGTACGATTATCGTAACCATAACCACGCACAAAACCGCTGATTTGCTCGTTAAATTGGTGCTGCAATGCGCCGTAGAGCAATTTGCTCATAAAGCCGTCGCGATCGGGCTGAGGAATACTGGTATTACCTTCAGCCACCACGTCATACCCTTTGGTATAGGTGTAATTCCCCGCCACCGTCGCCACGGTGCTGTCACCCAGTTGTTGTTGGGTCGACGCGTCATAGGATTGATAGCCGTTGGAGCCGACGCCGGCAGCCAGCGTCGTGCCGTTCTTTTCACGCGTGGTGATGATGTTGACCACGCCGCCGATGGCGTCGGAACCGTACACCGCCGAGCGCGGGCCGCGAATGTATTCGACTTTCTGCACCAGCGAAATCGGGATTTGGCTGAGATCGGAAGAGCCGCTGACGCCCGCCTGATTAAGGCGAATACCGTCAATTAACACCAGCACATGGCTGGAATTGGTGCCGCGAATAAACAGCGAGCTCTTTTGTCCCAATCCACCGTTTTGGCCAACGTCCACGCCTGGCAAACGGCGCATCACGTCGGTCAGGCTCTTGGCCTGCCAGCGATCGATATCGTTGCGGGTGACGACGGAGGTCGACGCCAGCACGGAAGAAACCGGCTGCGGGAAACGGTTGGCGGTCACCACCAGGTTATCGCCATACGTGGCTGTGGTGTTGTCTTGCGCCCATCCAGAAAAAGCCGTGACGGAGGAGACCACCGCCAGCAGCGTATTTTTTGTAATTGTCATGAGAAAAGCATCCAAACTTAATTGGCGGATGCCGCAGGATCATGGCCGGTAGTTCGCGACGGCCACGGACATTGCGACGTAACACCGGCAGGTCTTCGGGCTTGGGATTTGCGGGCCGCGGGGCGCGACCAGCAACGGGCGATGACTTCCCATCCTGCAGTGGACAGTGTCTGCGTCGAAACGCTATCGCCGTGACTTCCCCTTACCGCTGCGCGTCAGCTCCGGATTCACACCGGATTCCCTTTTCACTCGCTGCTTGAGGCCGGACGGCAATGCTACGATCAATGAAAATAGATGTCTAGACTGCTACTAATGTTACAAATAATAAACGCGACAAAACTGGACTTCACGGGCTGATTCCCTACAATCCCCGCTGATCAAATTTGCCTGACGAGAAGACACACATGACGCCCGAGAATTTGCCTATTGAACGTTACGATGACCAACTGGCGGAGAAAGTCGCCCGCCTGAAGACGTTGATGTCACCGTTCGCGGCGCCCGAGCCGGAAGTGTTCCGCTCGCCAGTCGACCACTACCGCATGCGCGCCGAATTCCGCATCTGGCACGACGCGGATGACATGTATCACATCATGTTCGATCAACAGACCAAGCAGCGTATTCGCGTCGACCAGTTCCCGGCGGCCAGCGAGCTGATCAACCGCCTGATGACCGCCCTGATCGCCGCGCTGAAACCGGAGCCGATCCTGCGCCACAAGCTGTTCCAGATCGATTATCTGTCGACGCGAAGCGGCAAAATCATCGCTTCGCTGCTGTATCACCGCAAGCTGGATGACGTTTGGCAACAGCGAGCCGAGCAGCTGCGCGACGAGCTGCGCGCTCAGGGTTTCGACCTGCAGCTGATCGGCCGGGCGTCGAAGACCAAGATCATGCTCGACCAGGATTATGTTGACGAAGTGCTGCCGGTCGCCGGCCGCGACATGATCTATCGTCAGGTGGAAAACAGCTTCACGCAGCCCAACGCGGCCATGAACGTGCAGATGCTGGAGTGGGCGTTGGCGGTTACCGCCGGTTCCAAAGGCGATTTGCTGGAGCTGTACTGCGGCAACGGCAACTTCTCGCTGGCGCTGGCGCGCAATTTCGAGCGCGTGCTGGCGACCGAGATCGCCAAGCCGTCGGTGGCGGCGGCGCAGTACAACATCGCCGCCAACCATATCGACAACGTGCAAATCATCCGCATGGCGGCAGAAGACTTCACTCAGGCGATGAACGGAGTACGCGAATTCAACCGGTTGAAAGGCATCGATCTGAGCGGCTACAACTGCGAGACGATTTTCGTCGATCCGCCGCGCAGCGGGCTGGACGAGGAAACGGTGAAGATGGTGCAGGCTTACCCGCGCATTCTGTATATTTCATGCAATCCGGAAACGCTGTATGCCAACCTGGAAACGCTGCAGGCCACCCACCGGGTCAGCCGCCTGGCGCTGTTCGATCAGTTCCCGTATACCCATCACATGGAATGCGGTGTGTTGCTGGAAAAGCATCGCTGATACGACAGGGGCGCCATGATGGCGCCCCGTTTCATTACGATTCTTGAGTCGGCGCATCCGGCGCCTTGCGCGCCTTCAGTTTCATCCCGATCCACAGCACCAGCGCCACGCAGATCACCGACGGCAGGAAGTTGGAGCCGATCTGCGGATATTCGGCGCGCACGATGGCGCTGTACAGCAGCAGCCCCAGCAGGAAACAGGCCGCCGCCAGCTTCGGCATACCGTCCGGCATGGCGCGGTTCAGGTAACGCTGATGCAGGCAGTACACCGCCAGCACCAACGCGATCAGCGGGAAGATCGAAAACGGCACCACCGAGCTGAACAGCGCAGCAAAGGAACCGTTGATCGAAAGGCCGGCAATTAACGCCAGCAGTAAGGTGCCATTTTCACGGCCTGGTTTTTCCATCATTTTTTACCTTTTTTATACGTGGGACACAGAAGCTTTTTCTTGTTCGCGACGATACCAGTAATACGCCCCTTTGGAGATCATCCGTAGCTGCAGCACCAGCCGTTCTTCCAGCTGCTGCCGCTGCTCGACGTCGATATCCAGCGCTTCCGCGCCGGCGCTGAACACGATGGTGACCATCGCTTCCGCCTGCGCTTCGGTAAAACTGCGCGGCATGTGGTTTTCCAATTCGAGGTAGTCCGCCAGTTCAGCGATGAAATGCTGGATCTCGCGCGCCACTGCCGCACGGAATGCCGCCGACGTGCCAGAGCGCTCACGCAGCAGCAGGCGGAAGGCGTTCGGGTTGTTGCCGATAAATTCCATAAAGGTGGATACCGAGGTGCGGATCACGCTGCCACCTTTGGCGATGCGTTGGCGCGCCTGACGCATCAACTGACGCAACATCAGGCCGCTTTCGTCCACCATGGTCAGCCCCAACTCGTCCACATCGCGGAAATGGCGATAAAACGACGTGGGCGCAATGCCCGCCTCGCGTGAAACTTCCCGCAGGCTCAGGCTGGCGAAGCTGCGTTCGGCGCTCAGCTGGCTGAAAGCGGCTTCGATCAGGGAACGACGAGTCCGTTCTTTTTGTTGTGCTCTGACGCCCATATGCATATCCGGATAGGTTCCATTTTCTCAGTCTAACGCCCTAGACTCGGCAATATAGCAAATTTTATTGCAACAGCATTTATACTAACGCGCTCTATCACACTTCCGCCCTGAGCCGATTGTGCTTTGACTCAAAAAGCCTAATGGTGATTGGGTGAGCAGCGCTATGATGTTAAGATACCGTTGTAATCTTGTATAAAAAAACAGGTCTCTCCTACATGCAACAGCACTATCAATTTGATGCCATTGTGATTGGCTCGGGCCCTGGTGGTGAAGGTGCCGCCATGGGGCTGGTGAAACAGGGCGCCCGCGTGGCCGTTATCGAGCGGTACAACAACGTAGGCGGCGGATGTACCCACTGGGGCACCATCCCTTCCAAAGCCCTCCGCCACGCCGTCAGCCGCATTATCGAATTCAACCAGAACCCGCTTTACAACAACTCGCGCACGCTCAG
This sequence comes from Serratia bockelmannii, assembly GCF_051803255.1. NCBI lineage: Bacteria > Pseudomonadati > Pseudomonadota > Gammaproteobacteria > Enterobacterales > Yersiniaceae > Serratia > Serratia bockelmannii. Next base: position 5,048,615 of record NZ_CP196512.1, read on the forward strand.
CGCGACCTTCCCTGACATTTTACGCCACGCCGATAACGTCATCAGCCAGCAGACCCGCATGCGCCAAGGGTTCTATGAGCGGAACCAGTGCAAACTGTTCGCCGGCGACGCGCGCTTCATCGACGCCAACACCGTCAGCGTCAGCTACATGGACGGCACCCAGGACACCATCCGCGCCGATCACATCGTGATCGCCTGCGGCTCGCGCCCTTACCATCCGGCCAGCGTCGATTTCAATCACCCGCGCATCTACGACAGCGATTCCATTCTCGAGCTGAGCCATGAACCGCGCCACGTGATCATTTACGGCGCCGGGGTGATCGGCTGCGAATATGCGTCTATCTTCCGCGGCCTGAACGTCAAGGTGGATCTGATCAACACCCGCGACCGTCTGCTGGCGTTCCTCGATCAGGAGATGTCGGATTCGCTCTCTTACCACTTCTGGAACAACGGGGTGGTGATCCGCCACAACGAAGAGTTCGAGAAGATCGAAGGCACCGAAGACGGCGTGATCGTGCACCTAAAGTCCGGCAAGAAGGTGAAAGCGGACTGCCTGCTGTACGCCAACGGCCGTACCGGTAATACCGATTCGTTAGGGTTGGAGAACGTCGGCCTGGAGTCGGACAGCCGCGGGCTGCTGAAAGTGAACAGCATGTATCAAACCGCGCTGTCGCACATTTATGCGGTCGGTGACGTCATCGGCTATCCGAGTCTGGCTTCCGCCGCCTACGATCAGGGCCGCATCGCCGCGCAGGCGATCGCCTCCGGTGAAGCCAGCGGTCACTTAATCGAAGATATCCCGACCGGCATCTACACCATTCCGGAAATCAGCTCCGTCGGCAAAACCGAGCAGGAACTGACGGCGATGAAGGTGCCGTATGAAGTGGGCCGCGCCCAGTTCAAACATCTGGCGCGTGCGCAGATCGCCGGGATGAACGTCGGCAGCCTGAAGATCCTGTTCCATCGCGACACCCTGCAGATCCTCGGGATCCACTGCTTCGGCGAACGTGCGGCGGAGATCATCCACATCGGTCAGGCGATCATGGAACAGAAAGGTGAAGGCAATACTATCGAGTATTTCGTTAATACGACCTTCAACTATCCGACCATGGCCGAAGCCTACCGGGTGGCAGCGCTTAACGGCTTAAACCGCCTGTTTTAACGCGTTGTCGATGTAGCCCTGCATGTGCTCGCGGATCGCTTCGGCCAACTGCTCATAACGGCTGCGCAGTGGGGAACCGGGGCGATACACCAACGCGATGGTGCGCTTCGGCTCCGGCTTGTAGCAATCCAGATAGCAGACGCCATCGCGCTCGCGCTGCGGCGGCACCGCCAGGGACGGCAGCAGGGTAATGCCGCTGCCGGCCGCGACCATATTGCGCAGCGTTTCCAGACTGGTGGCGCGGAAGTGGGTATCCTCGTCCGCGCCCGCCTGGAAGCAGAAGCCCATCGCCTGATCGCGCAGGCAGTGGCCATCTTCCAGCATCAGCAGCTTTTCTCCCGCCAAATCCGGCATCGCCACGCGCTCGCGCTGCGCCCACGGGTGATCGGAATACACCGCCAGCTTCATCGGTTCATCGAACAGAGGCACTTCGATAAACGCCTCGGTTTCCTTCACCAGCGCCAGAATGGCGCAGTCCAGCTTGCCGCTGTCGAGTTGCGCCAGCAGTTGGTGGGTTTGCGCTTCGTGCAGGTACATTTCCAGTTTCGGGAAGGTTTTGTGCAGCGTCGGGATGATCTGCGGCAGCAGATAAGGCCCCACGGTCGGGATCAGACCGATGTGCAGCGGCCCGGACATGGCCTCGCCCTGCTGGCTGGCCATCTCCTTCAATACTTTCACTTCTCGCAGCACGGTGCGCGCCTGCTCCACCAGCAACAGACCCGCCTGGGTGAACAGTACCTTGCGGCTGGTGCGTTCGAGCAGCATGACGCCCAACTCGTCTTCCAGCTTGCGGATCTGCCCGCTCAGCGTGGGTTGGCTTACATGGCATGAATCGGCCGCGCGGCGGAAGTGCCGGTGCTCGGCCAAGGCGACCAGATACTCTAAATCACGAATATTCATTGTTTCCCTCCATTCCATGATAGCTCATGGCGATAGATAAGATAGCAATGAGCGATTAGATCTATCAAGCCCCAGCGACAATAATGTGTCCCAACGAAGCGATATCGCGCTAAATGCTAAAAATTACTTTTCCTAATTAAGGGGTTAATCAATGTTTACCAGTCAAGAAGGCAAGAAAGTTCCTCAGGTTACTTTCCACACCCGTCAGGGCGACCAATGGATTGATGTGACCACTGATGACCTGTTCAAAAACAAAACCGTCATTGTTTTCTCGCTGCCGGGCGCGTTCACGCCGACCTGTTCTTCGAGCCACCTGCCGCGCTACAACGAACTGTCCAGCGTATTCAAGCAGCACGGCGTCGACAGCATTCTTTGCGTCTCCGTGAACGACACCTTCGTGATGAACGCCTGGAAAGCTGACCAACATGCGGAAAACATCACCTTCGTACCGGACGGCAACGGTGAATTCACCAAAGGCATGAACATGCTGGTCGAGAAAGCGGACCTGGGCTTTGGCCCTCGTTCATGGCGCTACTCGATGCTGGTGCGCAACGGCGTGGTCGAGAAAATGTTTGTCGAGCCGAACAAGCCGGGCGACCCGTTTGAAGTGTCCGACGCCGACACCATGCTGAAATACCTGGCGCCGGAATTCAAAGTGCAGGAATCGGTCTCCCTGTTCACCAAACCGGGTTGCCCATTCTGCGCCAAAGCCAAACAGATGCTGCAAGAGCGCGGCATTCAGTATGAAGAGATCGTCCTGGGCAAAGACGCCACCACCGTCAGCCTGCGCGCCGTCAGCGGCCGCGCCACGGTGCCGCAGGTGTTCATCGGCGGCCGTCACATTGGCGGCAGCGACGATCTGGAAACTTTCCTGTCAGCTTAATAAGTAATAACAAAGCCAACGTGAACTTTGGCGGGCTACGGCCCGCCCTTTTTTTACCTTTCAGGAGCGGATATGAAACTGTTGAACGTTGATGTTGCGGTCATCGGCGGCGGCACCGCAGGGCTCGGCGCCTATCGCGCGGCCAAACTGTCTACCCCCAGCGTGGTGATGATTGAAGGCGGGCCTTACGGCACCACCTGTGCGCGCGTTGGCTGCATGCCATCCAAATTATTGATCGCCGCCGCCGAAGCGGTGCATCAAATCGAACGCGCGCCGGGCTTTGGCGTGCACCCAGCCGGTAAAACCCGCATCGACGGACGCGAGGTGATGGCGCGCGTCAAACGCGAACGCGATCGTTTCGTCGGCTTCGTGCTGGAAGGCGTGGACGAGATCCCGGCCGCCGACAAAATTCAGGGCTATGCCCGCTTTATCGACGACAACACGCTGCAGGTCGATGACCATACGCGCATCGTGGCGCAGCGCATCGTGATCGCCACCGGCTCTCGCCCCAGCTGGCCGGCGCCGTGGAACGAACTGGGCGATCGCCTGATCGTCAACGACGATCTGTTCAACTGGGATGACTTGCCGCAGTCCGTGGCGGTATTCGGCCCCGGCGTCATCGGGCTGGAGCTGGGGCAAGCGCTGCACCGCCTCGGCGTCGACACCAAGGTCTTCGGCATCGGCGGCGCCGTCGGGCCGCTGACCGACAGCGCCGTGCGCGATTACGCTGCGAAGGCGTTGGGAGAAGAGTTCTACCTCGACGCCGACGTGAAAGTGGAGATGATGCAGCGCGAAGGCGACCGCGTATTTATCCGCTATCAGGATCTGCAGGGCCAGTCGCAGGAGATCCTGGTGGACTACGTGCTGGCCGCCACCGGCCGCCGCCCCAACGTCGATCGGCTGGGTCTCGAAAACACCGACCTGCAGCTCGACGCTCGAGGCGTGCCGCTGGCCGACCGCCTGACGATGCAAACCAGCGTGCCGCATATCTTTATCGCCGGCGACGCCAGCAACCAGCTGCCGCTGTTGCACGAGGCCAGCGATCAGGCGCGCATCGCCGGCGCCAACGCCGGCAGCTTCCCGGAGATCAATCCAGGTCTGCGCCGCAGCGCGATTTCGGTGGTGTTCTCCGATCCGCAGATCGCCATGGTCGGCTCGACTTTCCGCGAGCTGAGCGAGAAGTTCAGCGCCTGCGGCTGCTTTGAAGTGGGCAAAGTCTCGTTTGAGAATCAGGGCCGCTCGCGGGTGATGCTGCGCAATAAGGGCATTTTGCACGTCTACGGCGAGCAAGGCACCGGCCGTTTCCTCGGCGCGGAAATGATCGGCCCCGACGCCGAACACATTGCGCACCTGTTAGCCTGGGCGCACCAACAGCAGATGACCGTCGATCAGATGCTGGACATGCCGTTCTATCATCCGGTGATCGAAGAAGGCTTGCGCACCGCGCTGCGCGATCTGCAGGCGAAGCTCAAACTCGGCACGGCCGAAATCGAGCGCTGCCAGCGCTGTCCGGGTGAGTAACCTCTTATTCTCCGTTTATATCCACCGGGCCTTCAGGCCCGGTTTTTTTGCGCAGCACTTTCCACAATTTCCTCCCTCCGCTTGCCTCACGGCCCGCCCGCGCTCATTTTTTATGCTTTGGCATTGAAGTGATACCAATAACGATACTAAAATGGAGGCAGCATGAACGAGATCAGGGATGACATCGCTGATTTGCAACAGCGGCAGAACAGCATCAAATTCGCCGAGTTAGCGAAAGTCTGCGTGTGATGGTTTGGGCCGCCGCGCATAAACGGTAGCAGCCATCACGTTTATCGCATGCCCTGGCCAGGCGATCCGCGCATCAATATCCAACGCGGCAACAACGGCGCGGTCAAGGCATATCAGGTTAAGCAGGTCATCGCCGCACTGGCCAGAATGGAGGAAGAACATGGAAAAGCATGAACACTATACCTATCGCATCACCTGGTCAGCGGAAGATCGTGAATATGTCGGGCTGTGCGCCGAATTCCCCTCGCTGTCCTGGCTGGCCGCCACGCGTACCGGCGCACTGGAGGGTATCGAAAAAGTCGTGAGCGAAACGATCGCCGACATGCTGGCGCAAGGTGAAACGCCGCCGCAGGCGCTGGCGGAAAAGAACTTCAGCGGAAAACTGGTGTTACGCATGACGCCGGAACAGCATCGCCGGCTGGCGATCGGCGCGATGGAGGAAGGCGTGAGCCTGAACCGTTATCTGTGCGCACGCCTGGCGGGGTAGAGGTGCAAGGGCGGCACCAGGCCGCCCTTATCGTCCTCAAGCTAAACGCTGTTTCGCTGCGGCGATTGCCGCGGCCACCTGCTGCGGCGCGACGCCGCCTTTGGCCGCACGTTTGTCCAGGCAGGATTGCAACGCCAGGATCGGATAGACGTCGTCGCCAATCGTCGCGCTGAACTGCTGCAAATCCGCCAGCGGCAGCGCTTCCAGCGGTTTGCCCTGGCGAATCGCCTCTACCACCGCCTCACCGACGATATGGTGCGCTTCGCGGAACGGCACGCCCTTGGCGACCAGGTAATCCGCCAGCTCGGTGGCGTTGGCATAGCCCTGCTCCGCCGCTTCCTGACAGCGCGGGCGCTTCACCTGAATGCCGTCCAGCACCAGCGCCGCCATCTGCAGGCAGTCCATCCAGGTGTCGAGCGCGTCGAACAGCCCTTCTTTGTCTTCCTGCATGTCTTTGTTGTACGCCAGCGGCAGGCCTTTCAGCGTCACCATCATGCCGGTCAGCGCGCCCTGTACGCGGCCGCACTTGCCGCGGATCAGCTCCAGCGCGTCCGGGTTTTTCTTCTGCGGCATCAGCGAAGAGCCGGAGGTCACGCGGTCAGACAGCTCGACAAACGCCGCTTCGCCGCTGTTGAAGAAGATCAGATCTTCGGCGAAGCGTGACAGGTGCACCATGCTGATGGCGGCGTTGGACAGCAACTCCAGCACGTGATCGCGATCGGATACGCTGTCCAGGCTGTTGCAGGTCGCCGAGGCGAAGCCCAGCCAGCCGGCCAGTTGCTCGCGATCGATAGGATACGCAGTGCCGGCCAGCGCGCCGCTGCCCAGCGGGCTGACGTCCAGCCGTTTCAGGGTATCCTGCAGTCGGCTCTCATCGCGCGCCAGCATCTCGACATAGGCCAGGCACCAGTGCGCGAAAGTCACCGGCTGCGCGCGTTGCAGGTGGGTATACCCCGGCATCACCGCATCCTGATTGGCTTCGGCGGTCTCCACCAGCGCCTGCTGCAGCTGGACGATCGCCTGATGCAGATCGCCGATCTGCTGTTTGCACCACAGCTTCAGATCGGTCGCGACCTGATCGTTGCGGCTGCGGCCGGTGTGCAGCTTCTTGCCCAAGTCACCGACCTTCTCGATCAGCTTCTGCTCCACCCAGCTGTGGATGTCTTCGGCATCGCTTTGGACGATCGCCAAAGGATCGGCCTGGACTTCCGTCAGCAAGGCATTCAGCGCCTGCTCCAGCTGCTGTTGCTCCGTTGCCGTCAACACGTTAACGGTCACCAGCGCCTTCGACCAGGCCACCGAGCCCACGATATCTTGCTCCGCCAGGCGATAATCGAACCGCAGCGAATCGTTGAGTTGCTTGAACCGCTGATCCGCCGCCTGAGTGAACCGTCCGCCCCAAAGTGCCATACCTTTACTCCTGAATTTTTATGCGAAAGGGCGCAGCATGCTGCGCCCTTGCAGAGTCACGCCAATCGGTTATTTATTCTTTTTCTCGTTCAACGCGCGGATGCGTGAAGACAGAGAGAACAGGCGGATAAAGCCGCCCGCGTGGCTATGATCGTAAACTTCGTCTTCGCCGAAGGTGGCGAACTCTTCGGAGTACAGGCTGTTGGCGGATTTCTTCTGAGTCGCCGTCACCTGACCTTTGTACAGCTGCAGCACGACTTCGCCGTTCACCTCTTCAGCCAATGCTTCGGCAGAGGCCTGCAGCGAGCGGCGCAGCGGCGCGAACCAACGGCCGTCGTACACCACATAGGACATCTCCAGGCCCAGCTGCTCGCGCCATTTGAAGCTGTCGCGATCCAGCACCAGCTGCTCGACGGCGCGCAGCGCCGCCACCATGATGGTGCCCCCTGGGGTTTCATAACAGCCGCGGGATTTGATGCCCACCAGGCGGTTTTCCACGATGTCGATCCGGCCGACGCCGTGCTTGGCGCCCAGCGCGTTCAGGGTTTCCAGGCACTGGTACGGCGACAGCGCTTTACCGTTAACCGCCACGACGCGGCCTTTCTCAACGGTAACGGTCACCTGCTCAGGCTGATCCGGCGCTTCCTGCGGATCGACGGTCCATACCCAGCAATCCTTGTTTGGCGCGTTCCACGGGCTTTCCAGCACGCCGCCTTCGGTGGAGATGTGCCAGGCGTTCTCATCGCGGCTATAGATTTTTTCCAGCGACGCGGTGGTCGGGATGTTGCGCTCTTTCAGGTAATCCAGCAGCGCTTCACGGGAACGCAGGTTCCACTCGCGCCACGGCGCCACCACTTTCAGCTGCGGCGCCAGCGCGGTGTAGGTGGTCTCGAAACGCACCTGGTCGTTGCCTTTGCCGGTCGCGCCGTGGCACAGCGCATCGGCGCCCACTTTCAACGCCAGCTCGACCTGCGCCTTGGCGATGATCGGCCGCGCCATCGAGGTACCCAGCAGGTAGCTGCCCTCGTACAGGGCGCCGGTCTGCAGCACCGGATAAACGTAATCGCGGATAAATTCTTCACGCAGATCGACCACGTGACATTCAGAGGCACCGGACTGCAGGGCTTTTTGCTCCACGCCTTCCAGATCGCTGCGCTCCTGGCCGATGTCCGCCACGAACGCCACCACTTCACAGCCGCCGTAGTTCTCTTTCAGCCATGGAATGATGGCCGAGGTATCCAGGCCGCCGGAGTACGCCAGAACGATTTTTTTGATGCCTTGGTTTTGCATGATCTATTCCTTTCTAATTCTAAAATTAAGCGAGGATCCGGGTGCCAATCGACACGCCGTTAAACAAAGCAGGAAGCTGATCGGCATGGCGCCAGCTGGCGATATCCACCGGGCGGCCGAGGGTGCGGGCGGCGTCGAGCGCCGCATTCACCTTCACCACCATACCATCGGTGATGATGCCTTGCGCGATCAGTTGTTCCGCTTTTTGCGCCGTCATTTCCGCAATGCGTTGCCCCTTGCCGTCGAGGATGCCGCTGACGTCCGACAGCAGGATCAGGTCCGCCCCCAGCGTCGCCGCCAGCGCCGTCGCCGCCTGATCGGCGTTCACGTTCATTAACTGCCCTTCGGCGGTGATGCCGATGGAGCTGATAACCGGCAGGTAGCCGGCGCCCAGCAGGGTATTGAGCAGCGCGGGCGAACCGGGCTGCGCGTTGCCGACGTGGCCCAATGCCGGATCGAGCGGGGTCACGACCGCGCTGCCGCCGTCCGCCAGGCTCAGGCCGACGGCGTTGATTTGGTGTTTAATCGCCCACGCCAGCAGCGTTTTGTTGGCGGTGCCGGCCAGCGCCCCAGTGATGATGTCGATCTGATCGGCCGGCGTGACCCGCAGGCCGTTCTTTTTCACCACCGGCAAAGCAAGCTGCTTCATCAGTTCGTCCACCACGCAGCCGCCGCCGTGCACGATCACCAGCGGACGCTGATGCTGCTGGCGGTAGCTGTCCAGCGCGGTAAACAGACGCTCCAGCGCTTCTTCACTGTCTAATAACACGCCACCTAACTTGATAATTAACGGGTTCATTGCTGTTTACTCACGCTGGTTTAAAGGAGTGACTGGGTTTCCGGGAAGCCGAAACGGATATTCAGGCATTGCACCGCCTGCGCCGCCGCGCCTTTCAGCAGGTTGTCTTCCACCGCGACGGCGATCAGATGCTCGCCCTGCACCGCAAAACCGATATCGCAGAACGGCAACCCCACCACCGCTTTCAGCGCCGGCACGCCCTGGTCGTACAACCGCACCAGCGGCTTGTCGTCATAGGCGGCATGATAGGCGGCCGCGACGTCCTGCGCGGTCACGCCGGCCTTCAGGCGGCAGGTGATGGTTTCAAGGATGCCGCGCGGGAAGTTGCCCAGGTGCGGCGTAAAGATAACCGGCACGCCCAGGTGCGCGGCGATCTCCGGCTGGTGCCGGTGAGTGAAAATACCGTACGGCTGCAGGCTCACTTCGCAGAAGCTGGTGGTCATGCTGGCCTTGCGACCGGCGCCGCTAACGCCGCTGGTGGCGTTGATCACCGGCCACTGGTCGAGGTTCAGCAGCTGTTTTTCGATTAACGGTTTCAGCGCCAGCTGCGCCGCCGTCGGGTAACAGCCCGGCACGGCAATCAGCTGCGCCTGTTTGATCTTGTCGCTCTGCCACTCCGCCAGGCCGTACACCGCCTGCTCCAGCAGGGCGCCATGCTGATGCTCGAAACCGTAGTACTGGCTATAAAAACCGGCGTCCTGCACGCGAAAGGCGCCGGACAGATCGAACACCACGCAGCCCGCCGCCAGGAAGGCCGGTGCGATATCGTGGCTGACTTCATGGGCGGTGGCGAGGAACACCACGTCGATGCCCTGCGCCGCCTTGGCAACGTCGGTCAACGGTTGCAGCGGCAGATCGACGATGCCTTTCAACTGGGGATGGAGATCGGAAAGCAACTTTCCTGCATCTGCACTTTGCGCTGAAACCGCTAAAGCGGTTATGTTCATGTGTGGGTGGCGATTCAGGTAAGCCGTGAGCTCCGCTCCGGCGTAACCGCTGGCACCAACGATCAGCGTATTCAACATGTGGCCTTTCACCTTCTAAACTGACGTGCGGTCGCTTGCGACCCAGGTAACAGGGCTAGCCAGCGTTGTTGCGCCGTTCACCCACGGAGCCAGGCGTTGATGCTTTTATAAACATCCGGGTATCGGGTTCCCTTACGCGTCGGCTTACTGTATTTTTATTCAAAATAAATGCATGAATATTGATACTATCCTAACCAAAGGCTGTCAACAGTGAAGATGAAATTACCTCCATTTATTGAGCTGTACCGGGCGTTGATCGCCACTCCGTCAATCAGCGCCACCGATGCCGGCCTCGATCAGAGCAATGAGGCGTTAATCAACTTGCTGGCCGGATGGTTTGCCGACCTGGGCTTTCGCGTCGACGTACAGCCGGTGCCGGAGTCGCGCCACAAATTCAACCTGCTGGCCAGCATCGGCGAAGGCAGCGGTGGCCTGTTGCTGGCCGGCCACACCGATACGGTGCCTTACGACGAAGGCCGCTGGACGCGCGATCCCTTCACCCTGACCGAGCACGACAACAAGCTCTACGGGCTAGGCACCGCCGACATGAAAGGCTTCTTCGCCTTTATTCTGGATGCGGTGCGCGATATCGACGCGAGCAAATTGACCAAGCCGCTATACATTTTAGCCACCGCAGATGAAGAAACGACGATGGCCGGCGCGCGTTACTTCGCCGCCTCTACCGCCATTCGTCCAGATTTCGCCATCATCGGTGAGCCGACCTCGCTGCAGCCGGTGCGCGCGCACAAGGGCCACATGGCCAACGCCATTCGCATCGTCGGCCAGTCCGGTCACTCCAGCGATCCGGCACGCGGCGTCAACGCCATCGATCTGATGCACGAATCCATCGGCCGCCTGATGGAGCTGCGCAAAACCCTGCAGGAGCGCTACAACAACCCGGCGTTCGCCGTGCCTTATCCCACCATGAACTTCGGCCATATCAGCGGCGGCGACGCGGCCAACCGCATCTGCGCCTGCTGCGAGCTGCACCTGGATATCCGCCCGCTGCCCGGCATGACGCTCGACAACATCAACGAACTGATGCATCAGGCATTGGAGCCGATGAGCCAACGCTGGCCAGGCCGCCTGACCATCGAAGAGCTGCACGCGTCGGTACCGGGCTACGAATGCCCGACCGACCACCGCATGGTGGCAGTGATCGAGGAACTGCTGGGCACCCGCACGCAGGTGGTCAACTACTGCACCGAAGCGCCGTTCGTTCAGCAGGTCTGCCCGACGTTGGTGCTCGGCCCCGGTTCCATCGATCAGGCCCACCAGCCGGACGAATACATCGACACCGCGTTTATCGAACCGACGCGCAAACTGTTGGGCCAGCTGCTCAATCACTTTTGCCAGCAATAAACCCGACATTTAGCAGGGGAAATGCTTTATGCTTCCCCTAACTCAAAATAAGTAGAAGGCAGCGAAATAAGCCACGCTGATAACCCACGAGGCGTAATTAAATTTCAGAAAATGCGCCGATTTTGATGTTTTTTTGCTAAAAATAGTGTCAATTGACGATTGGACAGGAACGCGATGTGATCAGGCAGGCGGTCTGCGCCTGACGCGTGAAATTTATTTACAAGATAAAAATCATACAGAACTGGGTCAGGGGTTATATGAACGAACAATATTCGGCAATGCGCAGTAATGTCAGTATGCTCGGCAAATTGCTCGGCGATACCATCAAAGAAGCGCTGGGCGAGCATATTCTCGATCGCGTTGAGACCATCCGTAAGCTTTCCAAATCCTCACGCGCCGGCAACGAAGCGCATCGCCAGGAGCTGCTCTCCACCCTGCAGAACCTGTCCAACGACGAGCTGCTGCCGGTGGCGCGCGCCTTCAGCCAGTTCCTCAACCTGACCAACGTCGCCGAGCAGTACCACAGCATTTCGCCCAACGGCGAAGCCGCCAGCAATCCGGAAGCGCTGGCTCAACTGTTCAGCCGCCTCAAAGACAAAAAGCTCAGCGACAAAGAGCTGCAGCACGCGGTGTCGCAACTCTCCATCGAGCTGGTGCTGACGGCACACCCGACGGAGATCACCCGCCGCACCCTGATCCACAAGCTGGTGGAGGTCAACACCTGCCTCAGCCAGCTCGATCACAACGATCTGGCCGACTACGAGCGCAACAAGATCATGCGCCGCCTGCGTCAGCTGGTAGCCCAGTCGTGGCACACCGATGAAATTCGCAAACACCGCCCTTCTCCGATCGACGAAGCCAAATGGGGTTTTGCCGTCGTGGAAAACAGCCTGTGGGAAGGCGTGCCGGCGTTCCTGCGCGAATTCAACGAACAGCTGGAAAACTCCATCGATTACAGCCTGCCGGTAGAAGCGGTGCCGGTGCGCTTCACTTCCTGGATGGGCGGCGATCGCGACGGCAACCCGAACGTCACCGCCGAAATTACCCGCCATGTGCTGCTGCTCAGCCGCTGGAAAGCCTGCGACCTGTTTACCCGCGATATCCAAGTGCTGGTCTCCGAGCTGTCGATGACCGAGTGCACCCCTGAGCTGCGCGCCCGCGCCGGCGGCGATGAGGTGCAGGAGCCTTACCGCGAAATCATGAAGCAGCTGCGCAGCCAGCTGATGAGCTCCCAGGCCTATCTGGAAGGTCGCCTGAAGGGCGAGCGCGTGCTGAAACCGCACGACCTGCTGGTGAACAACGAGCAGCTGTGGGAGCCGCTGTATGCCTGCTACCAGTCGCTGCAGGCCTGCGGCATGGGCATCATCGCCAATGGTCAACTGCTGGATACCCTGCGCCGCGTGCGCTGCTTCGGCGTGCCGCTGGTGCGTATCGACGTGCGCCAGGAAAGCACCCGCCATACCGAAGCCATCGCCGAGCTGACCCGCTATCTGGGGCTGGGCGATTATGAAAGCTGGTCGGAAGCCGATAAGCAGGCGTTCCTGATCCGCGAACTGAACTCCAAACGCCCGCTGGTGCCGCTGAAATGGCAACCGAGCGCCGATACGCAGGAAGTGCTGGAAACCTGCCGGGTGATCGCCGAAGCGCCGCAGGGTTCGATCGCCGCCTACGTGATTTCGATGGCGCGCACGCCTTCCGACGTGTTGGCGGTGCACCTGCTGCTGAAGGAGGCCGGCTGCCCGTTCGCGCTGCCGGTCGCCCCGCTGTTCGAAACCCTCGACGACCTGAACAACGCCGACGACGTGATGACCCAGTTGCTGAACATCGACTGGTATCGCGGCTTCATCCAGGGCAAACAGATGGTGATGATCGGTTACTCCGACTCGGCGAAAGACGCCGGCGTGATGGCCGCTTCCTGGGCGCAGTACCGCGCGCAGGACGCGCTGATCAAAACCTGTGAAAAGGCCGGCGTAGCGCTGACGCTGTTCCACGGCCGCGGCGGCTCCATCGGCCGCGGCGGCGCACCGGCGCATGCGGCTCTGCTGTCTCAGCCGCCGGGCAGCTTGAAGGGCGGCCTGCGCGTCACCGAACAGGGCGAGATGATCCGCTTCAAGTTCGGCCTGCCGGAAGTCACCATCAGCAGCCTGGCGCTGTATGCCGGCGCGATCCTCGAGGCCAACCTGCTGCCGCCGCCGGAACCGAAGAAAGAATGGCGGGCGCTGATGGACGATCTGTCCGAGACCTCTTGCCGGATGTATCGCGGCTACGTGCGTGAAAACCCGGACTTTGTGCCTTACTTCCGCGCGGCCACGCCGGAGCTGGAGCTGGGCAAACTGCCGCTGGGTTCACGCCCGGCCAAGCGCAAGCCGAACGGCGGCGTAGAGAGCCTGCGCGCCATTCCGTGGATCTTCGCCTGGACGCAGAACCGCCTGATGCTGCCGGCCTGGCTCGGCGCCGGCGCCGGATTGCAGGAAGCGGTGAAAGCCGGCAAACAGGCGGAGCTGGAAGCGATGTGTCGCGACTGGCCGTTCTTCTCCACCCGTATCGCCATGCTGGAAATGGTGTTCGCCAAAGCCGACCTGTGGCTGGCGGAATACTACGATCAGCGCCTGGTGGATAAAGCACTGTGGCCGCTGGGTCAACAGCTGCGCGATCAGCTGGAAAGCGACATCAAGGTGGTGCTGACCATCGCCAACGATGCGCACCTGATGGAAGACCTGCCGTGGATCGCTGAATCCATCGCGCTGCGCAACGTTTACACCGACCCGCTGAACGTCTTGCAGGCCGAATTGCTGCACCGTTCGCGTCAGCAGGAGCAGCCGGACGCCCGAGTGGAGCAGGCGCTGATGGTCACCATCGCCGGCGTCGCCGCCGGGATGCGCAACACCGGCTAGTGAGCCTCATCGCGGCCCCGTTTATCGGGGCCGTTTTTTTATGCCTTTCCCCCACAAAAAAAGGGCGCCGCGGTAAAGCGACGCCCTTTTCAATGGAACAAGCCTGTCAGGCGGCGGCCACCGGGCGCACGCCCAGCGTGTGGCAGATCGCGTAGCTCATCTCTGCACGGTTCAGCGTATAGAAGTGGAAATCTTTCACCCCTTCGCGGCTCAGGATCTTCACCATGTCCATGGCGATGTTGGCGCCGACCATTTTGCGGGTCTCCGCATCGTCGTCCAGCCCTTCGAACATGCTGGTCATCCAGCTTGGCACCCGCACGTTGGTCATGGTGGCGAAGCGCTGCAGCTGCTTGAAGTTGGACACCGGCAGAATGCCCGGCACGATTTCCACGTCGATGCCGGCGGCAACGCAGCGGTCGCGAAAGCGCAGGTAGCTCTCAACGTCGAAGAAGAACTGGGTAATGGCGCGACTGGCGCCGGCATCGATCTTGCGTTTCAGGTTAATCAAATCGGCCTGGGCGCTTTTCGCCTCCGGGTGCACTTCCGGGTAGGCGGCGACGGAAATGTCGAAGTCACCCACGTCTTTCAGCAACGCCACCAGATCGGTCGCGTACATGTCCGGCTTGCCGCCGCCCGGCGGCAGATCGCCGCGCAGCGCCACGATATGGCGGATGCCGCTGTTCCAGTAATCGGTCGCAATGTCGCGCAGCTGCGCCGGGCTGGCGTCGATGCAGGTCAGGTGCGGCGCCGCCTCCAGGCCGGTGCGCTCCTTGATCCCCTTGATGATGCTGTGGGTGCGATCGCGCTCGCCGGAATTGGCGCCGTAGGTGACGGAAACGAATTTAGGTTTGAGGATGCTCAGACGATCGATCGACTGCCACAGGGTCTCTTCCATCTCGCTGGTGCGTGGCGGGAAGAACTCGAATGATACGTTAATCTGGCCGTTCAACTCCGCCAGACTCTGATTCAGCGCTTCCCGCTGGTTTGCGTGGAAAAAACTCATACCCTGCTCACCTCTTTATCGATCACTGTTTTTATTTCATCTTGATGAGCGTCTATACGTTTAGACGTCTAGATAGAAAATGCCGCATGTTGGCTAAAGAGTCAACAGGAAAATGAGGGGAATAAGATGATTAATCCTCACCCGCTCAACGAGGGAATTTCATGATCGCGGCAAAGATAAGTATGGCAGGAAAAGCAAAGGGGCGCGGTGAGCCCGCGCCCGCAGAGGATTAAAGCAGCTGCGCCAAACGGTTAAGGTCTGACTGGATAGCGCCGGCGGTCACGTCGCGGCCGGCGCCCGGCCCGCGGATCACCAGCGGATTATCGCGATACCAGCGGCTTTCGATGGCAAACACGTTGTCGCACGGCAGCAGCGAGGCCAGCGGGTGCTCAGGGCGCACCGCCTCCACACCGACCCGCGCCTTGCCGTTGGCGTCGAAACGCGCCACGTGACGCAGCACCAGGCCCATTTCGCTGGCGGCCTCAAAGCGCTGCTGCATCTGCTGATTCAGCGCCTCACCGTTCTCGAAGAACTGATCGACGGAGCCCAGCTCGCAGCCCGCCGGCACCAGCGACTCGACCCGCACCTGGTTCGGTTCGATGTCGTAGCCCGCCTCGCGCGCCAGGATCACCAGCTTGCGCATCACGTCCTGGCCGGAGAGATCGACCCGCGGATCCGGTTCGGTTAGCCCCTGCTGCCAGGCCTGATCCACCAGCTCGGTGAACGGCACCGTGCCGTCATATTGCAGGAACAGCCAGGAAAGCGTGCCGGAGAAGATGCCGCTGATCGCCAGAATGCTGTCGCCGCTGTCGCGCAGATCGCGCACCGTATGGTTGACCGGCAGCCCGGCGCCGACGGTGGCGTTATACAGCCAGTGGCGGCCGGTTTTGGCGAAGGCGTCGCGTATTTGGCGATAGCTGTCGCTGCACGAGGCCCCCGCCAACTTGTTGGCGCTGATCACGTGAAAACCGTAGCTGGCGAAATCCAGATACTGCCCAGCCAGCTCTTCGCTGGCGGTCACGTCGAGCACCACCAGATCGTCGAACGGGTGCGCGCGCATCCACAGGAACAGCGATTCTTCATCCAGCTCCTGCGCTTCGTCCTCAAAGAATGCCAGCGCGCGGCTGGCGTCCAGCCCGTCATAGTTCAGCAGGCTGCGGCGGCTGTCCACCACCCCCGCCAGGATAAATTCGAAGCCGCTGCGCGCGGAGATATTGGTCTGTTCACGGGCGAACAGCTCCAGCCAGCGCGACCCGATGTTGCCCTTGCCGAACAGCACCAGACCGATGCGCTTCTCGGCGCGGAACAGGCTTTGGTGCAGCCCCTGAATCAGTAGCGCGGTCGGCCCCTGGCGCAATACCGCCACCAGGCTGATGCCATCTTCCGCCTGCCAGATAAATTCGACCGGCTGATCTTTCAGTTGCTGATAGAAACGGTGGCTGTGCAGCGGGTTCTTGCATACCCCGGCGCCGACCATCGCCACCAGCGCCAACCCTTCACGCAGATGCAGTTCACCCGGCAGCGCCGAGGCCTGCAGGATCGCCAGTGCGCTGTTGACCACCTCGGAGGTGTAGCACAGCTGCACCCGATTGCGGTCAGGATGGATGCCCACCGCCAGCGGTTTGATCTGCGCGCGTTTGAGCACCAGATCCAACTCTTTCTGCGCCAGTTTGAAGTCATGCTGAGCGGCGACGTGCAGCTCAATCAGGCACACGTCATCGTGGCTGGTGACAATCTTGGCGCCGGTGCCGGACGCCAATACGCGCTCGATGCGCGTCGAGCCCTGCTCCGGCTGGTAGCTGCAGCGCAGCTGAAGATCGATATCGCTGCCGGAGACCGGCTGCAGGGTACGGGTGTGCAACACCGGCGCAGCCAGACGCGCCAGCTCGCTGGCTTCGTCCAGGCGCAGCAGCGGCAGCAGGCAGGCGTCTTTCACCTTGCGCGGGTCGGCGCTGTATACCCCGGCCACGTCGCTCCAGATGGTGACGCGCGCAGCGCCGGCCAGCGCGCCGACCTGAGTGGCGGAGTAATCACTGCCATTGCGCCCCAACAGCACGGTTTCCCCGGCGTCGTTGCGCGAAATGAAGCCGGTCACCACCAGGCGCTTGCCCGGATGTTGAGCCAACAATTGCTGCAGCAGCGGATAAGAACGGCCTTCATCCACCTGCGGCTGCGCGGCGCGTTCGGCGCGCAGGAAATCACGCGCATCCAGCCAGGCCGCCTGCATATCCAGGTGGTTGAGCACCGCCGCCATCAGGCGCGCCGACCAGATCTCGCCGTGCCCGACCACTTCGGCATAGCACACCTCGTCAGCTTTACCGTCCAGCAGCACCGCCAGACGTTCCAGATCCTGAATGAACTCGGCGATCAGCGGCTCTGCGCTTTCCGGCGGCAACAGGCCGCTGATAAGATCGCTGTGATAACGACGCAACGTCTGCTGCACCTGGTGCGCAGACAGGCGATCGCTCTGGCTGAGCTTCAGCCAGTTGATCAACTGGTTGGTGGTACTGCCGGCGGCCGATACCACCATCATGTCGCCCGGCTGGCTGTATTCCGCCATAATCCCGGCCACACGCAGATAACACTTCACATCCGCCAGACTGCTGCCGCCAAACTTGTGCAGTTGACGCCCGCTCACCGGCCCTGCTACAGCAATTGCATTCATGCTTACCTCGTTGCCGCCGCCTGGAAAGCGCGTTCCAGATCGGCAATCAAATCTTCACTGTCTTCAATACCCACGGAAATGCGCAGCAGGCTCTCGGAGATGCCGGCCGCTGCCCGCGCCTCCGCCGCCATGCCGGCGTGGGTCATGGTCGCTGCATGCGAGATCAGGCTTTCTACGCCGCCCAGCGATTCTGCCAGAGTAAACAGCTCAAGGGCAGAGAGAAAACGGCGCAGCACCGCTTCATCGCCGTCCAGTTCAAAACTCAGCATCGCGCCGAAACCACGCTGCTGCCGGCGGGCGATCTCATGCCCCGGATTTTCCGGCAGGGAGGGATGATACAGCTTTTTCACCAGCGGTTGCTGCTGTAAATAACCGACAATCGCTTCGGCGTTTTGCTGCGCCGCCTTGATGCGCGGCGACAGCGTGCGCATGCCGCGCAGCAGCAGATAGCTGTCGAACGCACCGCCGGTTACACCGATATTGTTCGCCCACCAAGCCAATTCGACCGCCAGCTCGGGATCTTTGGCAATCACCGCGCCGGCCACCACGTCCGAATGCCCATTCAGGTATTTGGTGCAAGAATGGACCACCAGATCGGCACCGAGTTCGATCGGCTGTTGCAGGGCCGGGCTGAGGAAGGTGTTGTCCACCACCGTCAACGCGCCCGCCGCGTGCGCGGCCGCGCAGATCGCCGCGATATCCACCACCCGCAGCAGCGGATTGCTGGGGCTTTCAATCAGCACCAGCTTCGGCTTTTGTGCCAGCGCCTGCTGCAAGGCTTCTTCATTACCCTGATCGACGAACAGCACGCGATAGGCGCCGCGCTTGCTCAGGCTGTCGAACAACCGATAGCTGCCGCCGTAGCAGTCGTGCGGCGCCACCAGCAGATCGCCGGGCTTCAGCAGCACAGTGGTCACCAGATGGATCGCCGACATCCCGCTGCCGGTCATCACCGCGCCGGCGCCGCCTTCCAGCTCCGCCAGCGCACGTTGCACCACGTCGCGCGTCGGGTTGCCGCGGCGCGAGTAGTCATGGGCTCGGGGTTGGTTGAAGTCGGTAAAGTTATAGGTGCTGGACAGATGAATCGGCGGGACGACGCAGCCGTACTGTTCGTCATCGTTCAGGCCGCTGCGTACGGCAATCGTGGCTGGTTTACGCGTCATGGTCTCGCTCGGCTCTCGGTTCGGTGAATGAGGCCTAAAGAGTAATCGCAGGATTGATAGACGTCAATACATCTGGACATCTAAACTTCTTTGCGTATAGATTGAGCAATGACACAATACCCGCTAAAATTATGCCGATATGACATGACGATAAGATGTTAAGCGGCAATGCCTGACCGAAGCGGGGCATTCAGTGACCTTGGTCGCGTAAAATTGACATTTATTTAGTGAGAACAGTGAAGATCGGGCATAATTGGCCGGTTTTTAGAATTTTGTAATTTTTCTGACAAAGTTAAGGTGTCCCATGGCTGAGTGGAACGGCGAGTATGTCAGCCCTTACGCTGAACACGGTAAAAAAAGCGAGCAAGTCAAAAAGATCACGGTATCCATTCCGCTGAAGGTCCTGAAAATCCTCACCGACGAACGGACCCGTCGCCAGGTGAACAACCTGCGCCACGCCACCAACAGCGAACTGCTGTGCGAAGCGTTTCTGCATGCCTTTACCGGCCAGCCGCTGCCGAACGATGAAGACCTGCGCAAAGAGCGCAGCGATGAAATCCCGGAAGCCGCAAAAGTGTTGATGCGCGAACTGGGTGTCGATCCCGATACCTGGGAATATTGAGAACCGCCCGGCGAACGCCGGCGGCAGAAACGAAAAAAGGCGCCCAAGGCGCCTTTTTCATCGGACGATAAGAAATCTTATTTCTTAGCGCCTGGTACGCTGAAACGCTTGTTGAAGCGGTCAACGCGGCCACCGGTAGCAACGTCACGCTGCTTGCCAGTGTAGAACGGGTGGCATGCGCCACAAACGTCCAGGTTCAGATCGTGGCCCACGGTGGAGCGGATCTTCATCACGTTACCGCAAGAGCAGTTAGCAGTAACTTCTTCGTATTTTGGGTGGATACCTTGTTTCATGGGAAACCTCAGTTAAGGCCGTGTCGCTATCCAGCCCTGTTTCGCCAGACACCACACGTGGTTGATAATAGAATTTTGGTATCGAATTATACCAAAGGCGGCAAATTATACAGCATTAGCCGAGGCGCGCAATCGGAACCGTACATTTGCCGATGCGCCGTGTAAACTGATGCCCACTTTTTTTCAATTTGGATGAGATCATGCCCGTCGTACACGTTGCCTTGCCGGTCCCCCTCGCCCGCACCTTCGACTATCTGCTGCCGCCCGGCATGCAGCCGGTGGCCGGCGCGCGCGTGGGCGTGCCCTGGGGCAGGCAGCATGCGATCGGCATCGTCACCGGCTGCAGCGACACCAGCGAACTGCCGCTGGACAAGCTCAAACCGATCGACAGCGTGATCGACGCCGAGTCGCTGTTCTCCCCCAGCCTGTGGCGCATCCTGCGCTGGGCCAGCGATTACTATCACTACCCCATCGGCGAGGTGCTGTTCCATGCGCTGCCGATCCTGCTGCGGCAAGGCAAACCGGCCGAAGCCGCGCCGCTGTGGCAATGGTTCGCCACCGAAGAGGGGCGTGCCACCCCGCCCGAAAGCCTGAAACGCGCGCCGAAACAGCAGCAGGCGCTGGCGGCGCTGCTGCAACGCCCGGTCTATCGCCACCAGGTCAGCCAGCTGGAGCTGACGGAAAGCGCCCTGCAGGCACTGCGCGCCAAAGGGCTGATCGATCTGCGCGCTCAGGTCGCGGATACGCACGACTGGCGCCCCAACTTCGCGGTGCTCGGCGAGCGGCTGCGGCTGAACACTGAACAGGCTACCGCCGTCGGGGCGATCAGAAGCGAGGATGAGCAGTTCGCCGCCTGGCTGCTGGCCGGGGTGACCGGCTCCGGCAAGACCGAGGTCTACCTCAGCGTACTGGAGAACGTGCTGGCCAAAGGCCGGCAGGCGCTGGTGCTGGTGCCGGAAATCGGCCTGACGCCGCAAACCATCGCCCGCTTTCGCGAGCGCTTCAACGCGCCGGTAGACGTACTGCACTCCGGCCTGAACGACAGCGAGCGGCTGGCGGTTTGGCTGCGCGCGCGCAGCGGCGAAGCCGCCATCGTCATCGGCACCCGCTCGGCGCTGTTCACGCCGTTCCGTCAGCTGGGCGTGATCATCATCGACGAAGAGCACGACAGCTCTTATAAACAACAGGAAGGCTGGCGCTACCACGCCCGCGATCTGGCGGTGTTCCGCGCCCGGGAAGAGGATATCCCGATGGTGATGGGCTCCGCGACCCCGGCATTGGAAACGCTGCACAACGTGCAGCTGGGCAAATACCGCCAACTGAAGCTCACCCAGCGCGCGGGCAACGCCAAACCGGCGGCGCAGCACCTGATCGATCTGAAGGGGCTGCCGCTGAAGGTCGGCCTGTCGCAGCCGCTGCTGAAGAGCATGCAGCACCATTTAAAAGCCGGCAATCAGGTGATGCTGTTCCTCAACCGCCGCGGTTACGCCCCGGCGCTGCTGTGCCACGAGTGCGGCTGGATCGCCGAATGCCAGCGCTGCGATCACTACTACACCTTCCACCAGCATCAGCGCCAGCTGCGCTGCCACCACTGCGACAGCCAGCGGCCGGTGCCGCACCAGTGCCCACAGTGCGGCTCCACCCACCTGGTGTCGGTCGGCGTCGGCACCGAACAGCTGGAGCAGGAGCTGGCGCCGCTGTTCCCCGATACGCCGATCACCCGCATCGATCGCGACACCACCAGCCGCAAGGGAGCGCTTGAGCAGCATCTGGCGGATATCCATCGCGGCGAAGCGCGCATTTTGATCGGCACGCAGATGCTGGCCAAGGGCCACCATTTTCCCGACGTCACCCTGGTGGCGTTGCTGGACGTGGACGGCGCGCTGTTCTCCGCCGACTTCCGCTCCGCCGAGCGTTTCGCTCAGCTGTATACCCAGGTCTCCGGGCGGGCCGGCCGTGCGGGCAAGCAGGGGGAAGTGCTGCTGCAAACCCACCATCCGGAGCACCCGCTGCTGCAGGTGCTGCTGCAACAGGGTTACGACGCCTTCGCCAAACAGACGCTGGCGGAGCGCAACAGCGTGTTTCTGCCGCCTTACACCAGCCACATCATCGTGCGCGCCGAAGATCACGACAACCAGCAGGCCCCGCTGTTCCTGCAGCAGCTGCGCAACCTGCTGGAAGCCAGCCCGCTGAAGGACGACTCGCTGTGGGTGATGGGCCCGGTGCCGGCGCTGCAGTCCAAACGCGGCGGCCGTTTCCGCTGGCAGCTGCTGCTGCAGCACCCGACGCGGCGCGTCCTGCAACAGCTGATGAAAAGCTCGCTGCCGCTGATCGGCACCCTGCCGCAAACGCGCAAGGTGAAATGGACGCTGGATGTCGATCCGATCGACAGCTGATCCCGGAAAAGTCCGATTTAGCTGCCGCAGTGCAAACGTTTACCCTTGAAATTGCGAGCGAACGCTAAAAAACCTTCTCAGGTCACATTTTTTATGCAAATTAGGTAACAAAGGCGGGGCGTATTCTGTTTAGAATGTCTGCGAGGGCAAATTTTGTCGCCACATCGCAGCGCGACGGAGTGCCCGAACGCGAGTGGCGCTCAATGACAACAATCTCGCCACCGCATGCCGGACATTGTGAGCAAACAGCAGTAGTGGCGTCGGCATGGGGCTGACGCAAGGAGAAAGGCGTTGGAACACAAGAAAGAGTTATCCATGGCGACCATGAAAGACGTCGCCGAAATGGCGGGCGTTTCAACGGCTACCGTATCGCGTGCGCTGATGAACCCGGAAAAGGTGTCAACGCCGACGCGCCAGAAGGTGGAACAGGCCGTCCTGGCCGTGGGTTATTCTCCTCATGCTCTGTCACGCAATATCAAGCGCAACGAATCCCGCACCATCCTGGTGATCGTGCCCGACATCTGCGATCCGTTTTTCGCCGATGTGATCCAGGGGATCGAACAGACCGCCGCCCAACAAGGCTATCTGGTGCTGATCGGCGACTGCGCGCAGCAAAACCAGCAAGAGCGCACCTTCGTCAATCTGATCATCACCAAACAGATCGACGGCATGCTGCTGCTGGGCTCCAACCTGCCGTTCGATGCCAGCAAGGAAGAACAGCGCAACCTGCCGCCGATGGTGATGGCCAACGAGTTCGCCCCCGAGCTGGAACTGCCGACGGTGCACATCGACAACCTGACCGCCGCCTTTGAAGCCGTGCATTATTTGCATCAATTGGGCCACCGGCAGATCGCCTGCGTCGCCGGGCCGGAACAGATGCCGCTGAGCCATTATCGGCTGCAGGGTTACGTTCAAGCGCTACGTCGTAATGGCATTACCGTCGAAAGCAGCTATATTACCCGGGGTGATTTTACCTACGAAGCCGGCGCGCAAGCGCTGACGGCGCTGATGGCGCAGCCGAAACCGCCAACGGCGGTATTCTGCCACAGCGATGTCATGGCGATCGGCGTGCTGTCCCAGGCGAAGAAAATGGGGCTGCGGATACCGCAGGATCTGTCGATCGTCGGCTTTGATGACCTCAAGCTGGCGCAGTATTGCGATCCGCCGCTGACCACGGTGGCGCAGCCGCGCTTCCAGATCGGCCAGCAGGCGATGTTGTTGCTGTTGGAGCAGTTGAACGGCCAGACGGTGGCCAGCGGCTCCCGGCTATTGGACAGTGAATTGATTATCAGAGGCAGCACCGCTGCCCCGAAACGCTAGTCAAATATTTTAGGGTTCAGTAACATGACGGACTTATCCTCTCATCAGGACACAGCGGAATAATAGTGGCACAAAAAGACTATGTAAGCCGTGGGCGCGCAGCAGGAGCTAAGCGTAAAACCCCCAGCCGTAAAAAACGCAGTTCTCCGAAGGTTTCCAAAACCGTGCTGGCGTTAGCCGCCGCGTTGCTGGTTGTCTTTGTCGGTGGCCTCTATTTCATTACCCACAACAAGCCGGAAGACGCGCCGTTGTTGCCTGCGCACACCACGCGCCCCGGCAACGGCCTGCCGCCGAAGCCGGAAGAGCGCTGGCGCTACATCAAAGAGCTGGAAAACCGGCAGATCGGCGTGCAAACCCCGACCGAACCGACGGCCGGCGGCGAGCTCAATTCCAAAACTCAGCTGACCGCCGAACAGCGGCAGCTGCTGGAGCAGATGCAGGCCGATATGCAGCAGCGCCCGACGCAGCTGAACGAAGTGCCGTATAACGATCCGGGCCAGGCCAACGCGCGCAGCACCCGCCAGCAGCAGATGCAACAACAGCAAATGCAGCAGCAGCCGGTACAGCAACAGCAGCAGGTCAGCCAGCCGCCGCGCAACCCGTTCAGCAACGGGGCCACTACCGCGCCGGTGCACCCGCAGCCAAAACCGACTGCCCAGCAACCGGTGCAGGTGAAACAGCCTGAGCCGAAGCCGCAACCGAAGCCGGAGCCCAAACCGGAAGTGAAACAGGAAACGGCCAAGCAGGAAACCAAACCGGAGTCGAAGCAGAAGTGGATGGTGCAATGCGGTTCGTTCCGCGCCACCGATCAGGCTGAATCCGTGCGTGCGCGCCTGGCGTTCGAAGGCATCGAGAGCCGCATCACCGCCGGCGGCGGTTGGAATCGCGTGGTGCTCGGCCCGTACAGCAGCCGCGCCGCCGCGGACAAAACCCTTTCGCGCCTGAAGGGCGTCGGCATGTCGAGTTGCATTCCCCTCTCCGTTGGGG
The DNA here is from genome assembly GCF_051803255.1 of Serratia bockelmannii. Taxonomy (NCBI): domain Bacteria; kingdom Pseudomonadati; phylum Pseudomonadota; class Gammaproteobacteria; order Enterobacterales; family Yersiniaceae; genus Serratia; species Serratia bockelmannii. Next base: position 5,073,046 of record NZ_CP196512.1, read on the forward strand.
GTTGAAAAGCGTCAATCCCCCCCCATCTATACTCTCAATATGCCTCGTAGCGTCTGCGAAAGCAGGCGCTACGGGGACTTCTTTCCGTCTTTAACGAGGGTCTGCTCGTGACAACAATTGTAAGCGTACGCCGCAACGGCCAGGTCGTCATCGGTGGTGATGGCCAGGCAACCCTGGGTAATACGGTGATGAAGGGTAACGTCAAGAAAGTGCGTCGCCTGTATAACGACAAAGTGATCGCCGGTTTCGCCGGTGGCACCGCTGACGCCTTCACGCTGTTTGAACTGTTTGAACGCAAACTGGAAATGCATCAGGGCCACCTGGTGAAAGCCGCCGTCGAGCTGGCGAAAGACTGGCGCACCGACCGCATGCTGCGCAAGCTCGAAGCGCTGCTGGCGGTCGCCGATGAAACCGCCTCGCTGATCATCACCGGCAACGGCGATGTGGTGCAGCCGGAAAACGATCTGATCGCCATCGGCTCCGGCGGCCCGTACGCCCAGGCCGCAGCCCGCGCCATGTTGGAAAATACCGAGCTGAGCGCCCGCGACATCGTTGAGAAATCCCTCAACATCGCCGGCGACATCTGTATTTACACCAACCATTTCCACACCATTGAAGAATTGCCTTCCAAAGCGTAAGGATCGAATACCATGTCTGAAATGACCCCGCGCGAGATCGTCAGCGAACTGGACAGCTATATCATTGGCCAAAACAAGGCCAAACGCGCTGTCGCCATTGCCCTGCGCAACCGCTGGCGCCGGATGCAGCTCAACGAGATGCTGCGTCACGAAGTGACCCCGAAAAACATTCTGATGATCGGCCCGACCGGCGTCGGTAAAACCGAAATCGCCCGTCGTCTGGCGAAGCTGGCCAACGCGCCGTTCATCAAGGTTGAAGCCACCAAGTTCACCGAAGTGGGCTATGTGGGCAAAGAAGTGGACTCCATCATCCGCGATCTGACCGATGCCGCCATCAAAATGGTGCGCATGCAGTCGATCGAGAAAAACCGCACCCGTGCCGAAGAGTTGGCCGAAGAGCGCATCCTCGACGTGCTGATCCCGCCGGCCAAGAACAACTGGGGCCAGCCGGAAGAGCATCAGGAGCCGTCCGCCGCCCGTCAGGCATTCCGCAAGAAACTGCGCGAAGGCCAGCTGGACGATAAAGAGATCGAAATCGATCTGGCCGCGGCGCCGATGGGCGTGGAAATCATGGCGCCTCCGGGCATGGAAGAGATGACCAACCAGCTGCAGTCGATGTTCCAGAACCTCGGCGGCCAGAAGCAAAAGCCGCGCAAGGTGAAGATCAAAGAAGCCTTCAAGCTGCTGGTGGAAGAAGAAGCCGCCAAGCTGGTGAACCCGGAAGAGCTGAAAGAGCAGGCGATCGAAGCGGTTGAACAGCACGGCATCGTGTTTATCGATGAGATCGACAAAATCTGTAAGCGCGGCGGCCAGAGCTCCGGCCCGGACGTCTCGCGCGAAGGCGTGCAACGCGATCTGCTGCCGCTGGTGGAAGGCTGCACCGTATCCACCAAGCACGGTATGGTGAAGACCGACCACATCCTGTTCATCGCTTCCGGTGCGTTCCAGACCGCCAACCCGTCGGATCTGATCCCAGAACTACAGGGCCGTCTGCCGATCCGCGTTGAGCTGCAGGCGCTGACTACCGAAGACTTCGAGCGCATCCTGACCGAGCCGAGCGCATCGCTGACCGAACAGTACAAAGCGCTGATGGGCACCGAAGGCGTCAATATCGAGTTCACCGCCGACGGCATCCGCCGCATCGCCGAAGCCGCGTGGCAGGTCAACGAAAGCACCGAGAACATCGGCGCGCGTCGTCTGCACACCGTGCTGGAGCGTCTGATGGAAGATATTTCCTACGATGCGAGTGAAATTAATGGCCAATCCATTACAATTGATGCGGATTACGTGCGCAGTCATCTGGATGAACTGGTGGCGGATGAAGATTTGAGTCGTTTTATCCTATAATCGCTCAATCATTGTCTTGTCAGTCATCTGTGTGGGAGGCATTGCCTCCCACAATTATTTCTAACGGACACCGCAACTTACTGACAGAAGCGAAACATGAGCTCATCAACCTCCACCACCCCGATTTCCGCCTGGCTGGAAAGTCTACGCCCCCGCACCCTGCCGTTGGCCTTTGCCTCCATCGTGGTCGGCTCGGCGATCGCCGCCTGGCACGGCAGCCTGAAACCTGAAGTGGCGCTGCTGGCGCTGTTGACCGCCGGTCTGCTGCAGATCCTCTCCAACCTGGCGAACGACTACGGCGATGCGGTCAAAGGCAGCGACAAAGAAGATCGCATCGGGCCATTGCGCGGCATGCAAAAAGGCATGATCACCCAGGCGCAGATGAAGCGGGCGCTGGTGGTGACAGTGGTGCTGATCGCCCTCGCCGGCTGTTCGCTGATCGCCGTCGCCTGCGAGCAACCCAGCGACGTGGTGGGCTTCCTGGTGCTGGGCGGGCTGTCTATCGTGGCGGCGATCACTTACACCGTCGGCAACAAACCCTACGGGTATTTGGGGCTGGGCGACATCTCGGTGCTGGTGTTCTTCGGCTGGCTGAGCGTGGCCGGCACCTACTATTTGCAAACGCACACCTTCGACAGCGTCGTGATGCTGCCGGCCACCGCCTGCGGCCTGCTGGCGACGGCGGTGCTCAACATCAATAATCTGCGCGATATCGAGAGCGATCGCGAAAACGGCAAGAATACGCTGGCGGTGCGTCTCGGCCCGCACAAGGCGCGCATTTACCATGCCCTGCTGCTCGGCGGCGCGGTGCTGTGTTTCGCGCTGTTTACGCTGTTCAACCTCCACAGTCCGTGGGGTTGGCTGTTCGTGCTGGCGATCCCGCTGCTGGTGCGCCACGGCCTGCGCGTGCTGCGCGATCCGACGCCGGTCGGCATGCGGCCGATGCTGGAGCACATGGTCAAGGCGGCGTTGCTGGCCAACCTGCTGTTCGCCATCGGCGTGGCGCTCAGTTAAAAACTGATGATTTTGCCAACAGGGCGAATAAAGGGATATACTGAACATTCCTGCGGCAAACAGACGTAAAATCCTATGAAATACGATACTTCCGAACTTTGCGACATCTATCATGAAGAGGTGAACGTTGTTGAACCTCTGTTCTCCAATTTTGGCGGGCGTACTTCATTTGGCGGGCAGATCACCACGGTGAAATGCTTTGAGGATAACGGCCTGTTATTCGATCTGCTTGAAGAAAACGGCCGCGGCCGCGTGCTGTTGGTCGACGGCGGCGGTTCGGTTCGCCGGGCGCTGATCAACGCCGAACTGGCGCGCCTGGCCGCCCAGAACGAATGGGAAGGCATCGTGGTGTACGGCGCGGTGCGCCAGGTGGACGATCTGGAAGAGCTCGACATCGGCATTCAGGCGATGGCGGCGATCCCGGCGGGTGCCGTAAGCGAAGGCGTGGGCGAAAGCGATATCCGCGTCAACTTCGGTGGCGTCACCTTCTTCTCCGGCGATCACCTGTATGCCGACAACACCGGCATCATCCTCTCCGAAGACCCGCTCGACATCGAGTGATTTTCGGACATGAAAAAGGGCGCCTGAGGCGCCCTTTTCGTTGCTGCATGGCGTGAGGAATCAGACCTCTTCCATTTTGCCCAGCAGCGCGCGCAGGCGATCTTGCCATACGTGCTGTTCTTCTTTCAGCTGTTGGTTTTCGCGCACCAGCGCTTCGTGGTTGCCGGAGGCAGCCTGAACTTCCTGCGACAGAGAGTTGTTTTTGTCTTTCAGCTCTTCAATTTCCATCTGCAACAAGGTGATGGTATCAATCGCCTGCTGTACTTTTGCTTCCAGTTTCTCAAATACTTCAAATGACATGCTTCAGTCCCCTCATGATAGCAAGGCGTACATCTATAAGTAGCGGCCGCAACGTCGGCTGCAGCTACTGCGAATATTGCATCGCGCTCAGTGACGCGCGCCGTTACGGAAGGCGCGCCAGTCTCGATTCGTTAAAAACGATTGTAAGTAGCCAGTCTCCGCCTGTCTAGCAACATACCGGATCATCGCGCAGTCTGTTGCAATTTTCCTGCCCTCACCATCAGTAAAAACTGAAAATCCCCACCATCATCGCCGCGAGTTGTTAACAGCCCTCACCAAAGCACTGGTCAGATCACACTTTTATGGCTCAGAAAGAACACTAAACGACGCGAAATCGCTCAATTTTATGACGCGCCACACACATTTTGATTTCGCTATTTCTCGTTTATGTTCGTTAACGATAAATTTACATCACGTCCTCATTCAATAATTGGACGAGATGAAAAAAACTGTGCCCATAGGCCGGATCTCTACCCAACTGAGCCTATAAACCAACAACCGCCGTTTTGCAGGACACCAACATTATGAGCCAAACCACCAGTCCGACATTAAAAGGCCAGTGCATCGCCGAGTTCCTCGGCACGGCGCTGCTGATCTTCTTTGGCGTAGGCTGCGTTGCCGCACTGAAACTGGCGGGCGCCAGCTTCGGCCAGTGGGAAATCAGCATCATTTGGGGCCTCGGCGTCGCCATGGCCATCTATCTGACCGCCGCCATTTCCGGCGCGCATCTCAACCCGGCGGTCACCCTCGCCCTGTGGCTGTTCGCCTGCTTCGACGGGCGCAAAGTGGTGCCTTACATCATTGCGCAGATCGCCGGCGCCTTCTGCGCCGCCGCCCTGGTTTACGGGCTGTACTACAACCTGTTCTTCGACTTCGAAGCGGCGCACCACATGGTGCGCGGCAGCAACGAAAGCCTCGAACTGGCCGGCATCTTCTCGACTTACCCTAACGCGCACATCTCCGTCGGCCAGGCCTTCCTGGTAGAAATGGTGATCGCGGCAATCCTGATGTGCCTGATCCTGGCGCTGACCGACGACGGCAACGGCATTCCGCGCGGCCCGCTGGCACCGCTGCTGATCGGTATTCTGATTGCCGTGATCGGCGCCTCCATGGGACCATTGACCGGCTTTGCGTTGAACCCGGCGCGTGACTTCGGCCCGAAACTGTTCGCCTACCTGGCCGGCTGGGGCAAAGTCGCCTTCACCGGCGCACGCGACATCCCATACTTCCTGGTGCCGATCTTCGCTCCTATCGTCGGCTGTGGCCTGGGCGCTTTCGGTTACCGCGCGCTGATTGGCCGCCACCTGCCGTGCGACGTCTGCGTGACGGAAGAAGAGCCCGACGCCAAGACCCAGCAGCGCAAAGCGTGATGGGTGCAGTTTTACACGGTTAACAACAGCAGGATAATTACCATGACTGTAGAAAAAAAATACATTGTCGCACTCGACCAAGGGACCACCAGCTCACGCGCCGTCGTGCTCGATCACGACGCCAACATCGTTGCGGTATCGCAGCGCGAATTCCCGCAGATCTATCCAAAGGCCGGCTGGGTTGAGCACGACCCGATGGAAATCTGGGCGTCGCAAAGCTCGACGTTGGTAGAAGTGCTGGCGAAAGCCGACATCAATTCCGATCAGATCGCCGGCATCGGCATCACCAACCAGCGCGAAACCACCATCGTCTGGGAAAAAGAGACCGGCAAGCCGGTCTACAACGCCATCGTCTGGCAGTGCCGCCGTACCGCCGACATCTGTGAGAAGCTCAAACGCGACGGCCTGGAAGAGTACATCCGTCACAACACCGGCCTGGTGGTTGACCCGTACTTCTCCGGCACCAAGGTGAAGTGGATCCTGGACAACGTCGAAGGCGCCCGCGAGCGCGCCAAACGCGGCGAACTGCTGTTCGGCACCGTCGATACCTGGCTGGTGTGGAAGATGACCCAGGGGCGCGTACACGTCACCGATTACACCAACGCCTCACGTACCATGATGTTCAACATCCACGAGCTGGACTGGGACGAGCGCATGCTGGAAGTGCTGGATATCCCGCGCGCCATGCTGCCGAAAGTCCGTCCTTCCTCCGAGGTGTACGGCCAGACCAACATCGGCGGTAAGGGCGGCACGCGTATTCCTATCGCCGGTATCGCCGGTGACCAGCAAGCGGCATTGTACGGCCAGCTGTGCGTTCAACCGGGCATGGCGAAGAACACCTACGGCACCGGCTGCTTCCTGCTGATGAACACCGGCAAAGAAGCGGTGCGTTCGAAAAACGGCCTGCTGACCACCATCGCCTGCGGCCCACGCGGCGAAGTGAACTATGCGCTGGAAGGCGCGGTGTTCATCGGCGGTGCGTCTATCCAGTGGCTGCGCGACGAGCTGAAACTGATCAGCGACGCCGCCGACTCCGAATATTTCGCCACCAAAGTGAAAGACAGCAACGGCGTCTACGTGGTGCCGGCCTTCACCGGCCTGGGCGCGCCCTACTGGGACCCGTATGCCCGCGGCGCCATCTTTGGCCTGACCCGCGGCGCCAACAGCAACCACATCATCCGCGCCACGCTGGAATCCATCGCCTTCCAGACTCGCGACGTGCTGGACGCCATGCAGGCCGACGCCAACACCCGCCTGCAATCGCTGCGCGTGGACGGCGGCGCGGTCGCCAACAACTTCCTGATGCAGTTCCAGTCCGATATCCTCGGCACCCGCGTAGAGCGCCCTGAAGTGCGTGAATCGACGGCGTTGGGCGCCGCGTTCCTGGCGGGCCTGGCCATCGGCTACTGGAACGATCTGGATGAGGTGAAGAGCAAAGCGGTGATTGAGCGTGAATTCCGCCCAAGCATCGAAACCACCGAACGCAACTACCGCTACAGCGGCTGGAAAAAAGCGGTGGCACGCGCGCAGGCGTGGGAAGATCACGACTAAACCCAGCCTTGCCGTTACCCCCCAATTGCGCTGCCTGCGGGCGGCGCTTTTTTTTGCCCCGCCCCGCCGGCGCCGCGCTGTGATAGACTTTGCCGATATTTTCTTCCCTTTCTCACAGACAGGTTTGCCATGAAACGTGAATTAGCCATCGAATTTTCCCGCGTTACCGAAGCCGCTGCGCTGGCGGGCTACAAATGGCTGGGACGCGGCGACAAGAACGCCGCCGACGGTGCGGCGGTCCACGCCATGCGCATCATGCTCAACAAAGTGGACATCGATGGGCGCATCGTGATCGGCGAAGGCGAGATCGACGAAGCGCCGATGCTGTATATCGGCGAACAGGTCGGCAGCGGCCAGGGCGACGCGGTCGACATCGCTGTTGATCCGATCGAAGGCACCCGCATGACCGCCATGGGCCAATACAACGCGCTGGCGGTCTTGGCGGTGGGCGATCGCGGCACCTTCCTGCACGCGCCGGACATGTACATGGAGAAGCTGGTGGTCGGCCCGGCGGCGCGCGGCGCCATCGATCTCAATCTGCCGCTGGCGGAGAACCTGCGGAACGTCGCCGCGCGGCTGAGCAAACCGCTGTCACAGCTGACGGTCATCGTGTTGGCCAAACCGCGCCACGACGGCGTCATCGCGCAGATGCAGCAGCTGGGCGTGCGGGTATTCGCCATTCCTGACGGCGACGTGGCGGCCTCCATTCTCACCTGCATGCCGGAAAGCGAGGTCGATGTGATGTATGGCATCGGCGGCGCGCCGGAAGGGGTGATCTCAGCCGCAGTGATCCGCGCGCTGGACGGCGACATGCAGGCGCGTTTGCTGCCGCGCCATAAGGTGAAAGGCGACAGCGCCGAAAACCGCCGCATCGGCGAACAGGAGCTGGCGCGCTGCCGGGAAATGGGTATCGAAGCCGGTCAGGCGCTGCGTCTGGATCAGATGGCGCGCAACGACAACGTGATCTTCTCCGCCACCGGCATCACCAAGGGCGATCTGCTGGAGGGCATCAGCCGCCAGGGCAACATGGCCACAACCGAAACCCTGCTGATCCGCGGCAAGTCGCGCACCATCCGCCGCATCCGTTCAACCCACTATCTGGATCGCAAAGACCCGGCGCTGCACGAGTTTCTGCTGTAACGAAACAGGGCGCCGAATGGCGCCCTGATGATTGATGGCAAACCTCATGCCCTTGCCGGGTTGGCAGAGAGCAGCGAATAGAAAACAAGGAAAATCAATTTATTGATTTTCGGCTAATAGCCACAAAGGGGAGAAAAACCACGTTTTTTCTCCCTTTTGTCAACGGTATGAGGGCGCCGAATGGCGCCCTGTCGTTATGCGGTGTGTCCCTGATGCTGCATCCGGTTGGACAGCGGCCACCAGCACAGCAGGATCAACAGCGCCATCGCGAACATCAGCAATCCGAGGCTGAACTGCCCGGTTTGCGGCAGCATGGCGGAAAGCCAGGTCGCCAGACCGGACCCCATGTTCTGCATACCGCCCACCAACGCGCCCGCCGCGCCGGCCAGGTAAGGGAACGGCTCCATCGCCCCGGTGGTCGCCAGCGGGAACAGCATGCCGGCGCCGAAGAAGAACAATGCAGCCGGCACGATCAGCGTCCAGATATTCATCACGCCGAACCAGCCCGGGATCCACATCATCGCTCCCGCCAATAGACAGCTCAGCACCGAATGCCACATCAGGGTGTGGAAGGTTTTGCCGTCGCGCCCGGCGTACCAGGCACCGAAAAACGCCGCCGGGATCGGCAGAATGAACAGGATGCTGACGGTCAGGCCGCTCAACCCCAACACGCCACCCATCAACACGCCGCAGCTGGCTTCAAATACCGCAATCCCCGCCAGCGCGCCGATCAGCATCACCAGATAGCAACTGAAGGTGCTGTCGCTCAGCAGCTGGCGGAAACTGGCCAGCATGCGGCGTTTTTCAGTTTGCACCGGGCGGGTTTCCGGCAACCATCGGAACATCGCGAAGGCGACGCAGGCGCACAGCGCCAGCAGGAAGGCGTAACAGGCGCGCCAGCCGAACACCATTGCCAGCGCGCCGCCGATCACCGGCGCCAGCAGCGGGCTGACCAAAATCCCCATGTTCAGCAGGCTGTTGGCATAGCGCAGCGCGGTGCCGGCATACAGATCGCGCGGCATGGTGCGCGCCATCACGCCCGCCACGCCGGTGCCCATCCCCTGGATGGCGCTGGCGGCGACCAGCATCGTCAGGTTGGTGGACAGCAACGCGCCCAGCGCGCCAACCAGGAAGATCATCATACCCGTCAGGATCACCGGACGACGCCCAATACGATCCGATATTGGCCCGTAAATCAGCTGGGAGAAACCGTAGGTTAGCAGATACGCCGCCATCACCCGTTGCACGGCGCCGGTACGAACCGACAGATCGTGGGCGATATCAGCAATCACGGGAACATAAATGGTTTGCGCCATCTGGCCGACGGCAACCAACAGGATAAGCATCACCAGCAGGTGAAAATTCTCTAGTTTTCTCATTATCTTCGTTAACGTTTCAACTCGTCACAGCGTCCCGGTATGGCCGTTGCAGCAGCCAGAACGGCGAGCAGCCCTCTATGGCGGCATAAACTAATCAAATCTGATTTTTTTAGCGAGTTTCAGGCAGATATTGATCCAGGTCACACTGGCAGCAAACCCGACCAGGCTCGTAAATTAAACTGTACGTCTAACGCTTTGGAGTTAAAAATAGCGCCCTTGCAGTAGCCGGGCTTTAGCATTTAATCGATAATTATTTTCATCAACTTGAAATAAAATAACACCATAGGGATTTGGTTCATGAAAACACCTGAGCTGATTTTATTGCAGTTAAAGGCTCTCGGCCCGCACTCGGCCAAAATGCTGGCGGAGCGTCTGGACATCACGCCGATGGGCATCCGACAACATCTGCAATCCCTGGAAAAACGTGAGTTGGTTTGTTACGAAGAAGCGCGCAGCAAGGTCGGCCGCCCGACGCGCTACTGGTCGCTGACCGAACGGGGGCACGCCTATGTGGCCGCCGATCAGGAGCGGCTGCGGGCATCCGCGCTGCAGCTGTTTGGCGGCGCCGGCGTGGAACCGTTGCTCAGCGCGCGCGAAGAGCAGCTTTATCTGCGTTACACCGAAGAGCTGTCCGCCGAACGCAGCCATCAGGACCGGTTAACCCGCCTAGTGCGTCTGCGGCAACACGACGGTTACATGGCAGAATTGCTCGACCATCCGCACGGTGCGCTACTGGTGGAAAACCACTGTCCGATCGGCGTGGCCGGTTCCAACTGCAGCAGCCTGTGCAATTCCGAACTGCAGCTGTTTCATCGCCTGTTCGGTAACAACTACCGGGTAGAGCGCACCGCGCACGCCATTTCCGGCTCACGACATTGTGCTTATTTGATTCGACCACGGGAGCTTTAGAGTATGGCTGAATGGGTAAACGGCAAAGTTACGCAGGTAAAACAATGGACCGACGGGCTGTTCAGCCTGGTGGTCAATGCCCCCATCGATCCTTTCACCGCCGGGCAATTCGCCAAACTGGCGCTGGAGATCGACGGCGAACGGGTGCAACGCGCCTACTCCTACGTCAATGCCCCCGACGACGCCAACCTGGAGTTCTATCTGGTGACGGTGCCGGAAGGCAAACTGAGCCCGCGCCTCAATCAGCTACGGCCGGGGTCGGACGTGATGGTGACCAAAGAAGCGGCCGGCTTCTTCGTGCTGGACGAGGTGCCCGACTGCGACACGCTGTGGATGCTGGCGACCGGCACCGCCATCGGCCCCTATTTATCGATTCTGCAGCAGGGCGTCGGCCTGGAACGCTTTAACAACCTGGTGCTGGTGCACGCCGCGCGTTTCGCGCGCGATCTGAGCTACCTGCCGCTGATGCAACAACTGCAGCAACGCTACAACGGCAAGCTGCGTATCCAGACCGTCGTCAGCCGCGAAGAAACGCCCGGTTCACTGACCGGCCGCGTGCCGGCGCTGATCGAGGACGGCCGGCTGGAAGCGGCGATCGGCTTGACCATCGACGCCGAAACCAGCCACGTGATGCTGTGCGGCAACCCGCAGATGGTGCGGGACACCCAGCAAACGCTGAAAGACCACCGCCAGATGCGCAAACACCTGCGCCGTAAACCGGGCCACATCACCAGCGAACACTACTGGTAACCCAAAGGGGATCAGCGAAACTTCACCGGTTCGGCTTCCGGGCCGAACCGATTGTCTCCCGGCGTGCCGACGAAGGCGCCCAGATCGATCATCATCATCACGATAATCAGCGTCGGGATGAAACGCCCGACGCCCCATTGCCAGATCGGCGCCAGCATCTGCCAGTTCCCTGCCGCCAGCATCCACGCCAGGATCAGCAGCAGCGCCCACCAGCCGGCCTTGTTGCGATCGTGCAGGCGTTTGACCAGCACCGCCGCCGTCGGCCACAGCAGCGCCACGATAAAGAAGGCGATGGATTGGATGGCGATCAGCTGATAATTGGCCAGCGTAAACGCCGCCGCCATCAGCACCAACCACAGCCCCATCCAGATCCAGAAGTCGCGCCGCCCAATGCGACCCTTAAAAGAAAAACACCACTGTTGTAACGTCATCGATTCCTGCGCTCTAAGCCTGCCCATATTCTGCGCCGCAGTGTAACATAGGCGCTGCCGGGCCGAGTTTTCCGCCTCGCATAACGCGGTGCGCCGCACAGCTTTCTCGTCAGCGAACCGATAATGGCGTGGGATCTTTGACAAGGCCCGCGAGTTATCGCTTTAATCGGAGCCATCTTTGTCCTTGATGCCATACGCCATGCTGAGAAAAACCCTCGTCATTGCCTGCCTGTTGCAGGCCGCCGCCAGCGCCTGGGCCGATCCGCCGCCCGCCGATGCAGCACCCGCCGCACCTTACCTGCTGGCCGGGGCGCCGACGTTCGATCTGACGGTGGTCAAATTCCGCGAAAAATACAATCGCGACAACCCGAAGCTGCCGATTGGCGAATTCCGCGCCATTCCCGCCACCGAAGACGATTCGCCGCTGCTGACGCGCGCCGCCAGCAAACTCAACGAAAACCTGTATGCCTCCACCGCGCTGGAGAAAGGCACCGGTAAAATCAAAACGTTGCAGATCACTCATCTGCCGCTGCAGCAGGCCAATGAAGAAAAAGCCGCGCGCGCCATCGCCATCAACTACATGGCGGCGCTGATGCGCCAGTTCGAACCGGCGTTGACGGTGGAGCAGAGCCAGAACAAGGTGAACAGCCTGCTGGAAAAAGGCAAAGGATCGCGCTTTTACCAACAGCAGGTCGGCGCCATTCGCTATGTCGTCTCGGACAACGGCGATAAAGGCGTAACCTTCGCGGTTGAACCGATTAAGCTAGCGCTTTCCGAGCCGTAATGGCGCGGCATTTAATGACGAAAAGCAAAGCCTTCGCGCTTAATGATCTCTATACTGTTGGGCAGGTAAACTGCCGGTCCGGCAGTTGTCATTTCGACTCTCGCGTTCCCTAGTTGGAGGAAAAAACATGCGTCATCCATTAGTTATGGGTAACTGGAAGCTTAACGGCAGCACTCACATGGTCAACGAACTGATCGCCGGTCTGCGCAATGAGCTGAGCAGCGTTGACGGCTGTGGCGTCGCCATCGCCCCACCGGTGATGTATCTGGATCAGGCCAAGCACGCGCTGGCCGGCAGCCGCATCGCGCTGGGCGCGCAGAACGTGGACGTTAACCTGTCCGGCGCCTTCACCGGTGAAGTTTCCGCCAACATGCTGAAAGACGTCGGCGCCCAGTACATCATCATCGGCCACTCCGAGCGTCGTACCTACCACAAAGAAAGCGACGAAGTGATCGCCGAGAAATTCGCCGTGCTGAAAGAAGCCGGCCTGATCCCGGTACTGTGCATCGGTGAAACCGAAGCGGAAAACGCGGCGGGCAAAACTGAAGAAGTGTGCGCGCGCCAGATCGACGCCGTGCTGAAAACGCTGGGCGCACCGGCGATGAAAGGCACCGTGATCGCCTATGAGCCGGTCTGGGCCATCGGTACCGGCAAATCCGCGACCCCTGCACAGGCACAGGCCGTGCACAAATTTATCCGCGATCACATCGCCAAACACGATGCCGCGGTTGCCGCTGAAATCATCATCCAGTACGGCGGTTCGGTGAACGACAAGAACGCCGCAGAGCTGTTCTCCCAGCCGGACATCGACGGCGCGCTGGTTGGCGGCGCCTCGCTGAAAGCCGACGCTTTCGCCGTGATCGTCAAAGCCGCTGCCGCAGCAAAAAAAGCCTGATTGCCCTAGGCTTGCCATAAAAAAACCCCGGCTTGCCGGGGTTTTTTATTGCCTCTCAAACGGCATCAGCGTTTGCTTATTTCGTCGAACACGCCGCCGGTAGCGAAGTGCACCTTCTGCGCTTCGGTCCAGCCGCCGAAAGTGTCATCCACGGTGAACAACTTCAGCTGCGGGAACTGCCCGGCGAACTTGGCCGCCACCGCCGCATCGCGCGGGCGATAATAGTTCTGCGCCGCAATAGTCTGCCCTTCCGGTGAATACAGATACTTCAGGTAGGCGGTCGCCACGTCGCGGGTACCACGTTTATCGACGACCTTATCCACCACCGACACCGTCGGTTCGGCCAGGATCGATTCGCTCGGCGTAATAATCTCGAACTTGTCTTTGCCCAGCTCTTTCTCCGCCAGCAACGCTTCGTTTTCCCAAGCGATCAGCACGTCGCCGATGCCGCGCTCAACGAAGGTGTTGGTCGAGCCGCGCGCGCCGGAATCCAGCACTTCGACGTTCTTGTACAGGTTTTTGACGAAGTCCTGCGCCTTGGCCTTATCGTTGTTGTTGTGGTGCAACGCGTAGCCCCAGGCGGCCAGGTAATTCCAGCGGGCGCCACCGGAGGTTTTCGGATTCGGGGTGATCACCGACACGCCCGGCTTAATCAAGTCAGGCCAGTCATGAATTTGCTTCGGGTTGCCTTTGCGCACCAGGAAGACGATGGTCGACGTGTAAGGCGCCGAGTTGTCCGGCAAGCGTTTTATCCAGTCTTTCTCAATGCGCCCGCGTTCGGCGATAGCGTCAACGTCATAGGCCAGCGCCAGCGTCACCACGTCGGCCTCGATGCCGTTGATCACCGAGGTCGCCTGTTTGCCGGAACCGCCGTGCGACTGTCGCACCGTCACCTTGTCGCCGGTTTCCGCCTGATAGTGCTTGCTGAATGCCGTGTTGTAAGCCTGATAGAACTCACGCGTCGGATCGTATGACACGTTCAGCAACTGAATATCCTTCGCCATGGCGCCGGACGCCAACAGCACCAATGTCAGACCTACACCCCATTTACGCATCGACAAGCTCTCCCAGAAAATTAACGCAACCTCAATCGGTTGATTTAGCATCAGAGCCTGCCAGAAACTTTCCCGGCAATTAAAGAATAAAAAATTTTGGGATAGATGATTCTGGAATATGTCGCCGACAAGCATAAAAAAGCCCCCGCATGCGGAGGCTTTCGGCGCGCGGAGAGCGGCGAATCAGTACAGCTTTTTCGCCGTTTCCAGCCAGTCGCCCTTGAACGGACGCTTCATGTTTTCGATCGCGTCGATGATGTCGTGATGCACCATTTTTTCGTTCTGGATACCGACGCAGCGGCCGCCGTAACCCTGCAGCAGCAGTTCGATGGCGTAGGCGCCCATGCGCGAGGCCAGGATGCGGTCGTAGGCGACCGGTGAACCACCGCGTTGAATGTGGCCCAGCACGGTGGCGCGGGTTTCACGCTTGGTTTCCTGCTCGATGTGGCGCGCCAGCTCATCGATGTCGCAGATGTGCTCGGTGATCGCCACGATGGCGTGTTTTTTACCCTTGGCGATACCGGCCTTGATTTCGCACACCAGATCTTCGCGATTGAATTCGATTTCAGGCAGCACGATGAATTCGCAACCGCCGGCAATCGCCGCCGCCAGCGTCAGATCGCCGCAGTAACGGCCCATCACTTCCACGATGGAGATACGCTGGTGCGACGAGGAGGTATCGCGCAGGCGGTCGATCGCTTCCACCACGGTTTCCAGCGCGGTGAAGTAACCGATAGTGTAGTCGGTACCGGCGACATCGTTATCGATGGTGCCTGGCAGGCCGATGCACGGGAAGCCTTCTTCCGTCAGGCGTTTGGCGCCCATGTAGGAACCGTCGCCGCCGATCACCACCAGCGCGTCGATGCCGCGATTCTTCAGGTTTTCAATCGCCTTGGCGCGCACGTTTTCATCCCTGAACTCCGGGAAGCGGGCCGAGCCGAGGAAGGTGCCGCCGCGGTTGATCATGTCGGACACGCTATAGCGGTCCAGCTGCTCCATGCGATCTTCGTACAAGCCAAGGTAGCCATCGTAAATACCAAAAACTTCCAGACCTTCTGAAAGCGCAGAACGCACAACGCCGCGGATTGCAGCGTTCATACCCGGCGAATCACCGCCGCTCGTCAGTACACCGATTTTCTTGATCATGACTACCTCTGAACTGTGTAGATGCAATTTCTTAAGAATTCTGTCTCCGCCGATCGTCTTGAAACCTCTCCGGCTGCAGAAAACCAGCTTTACGGCTTATTGCTGGATATTATATCAAAAACACCCAGCTGAATTGATTCAAGTCACGCAATATAACGGTAAAAACACCGCATGGCACGCTGAGCTAACTCAGATATTCATGATAATACTTCGCGCTATGCCTCTATCTGATTATAGCTCCCAATGCCCCTGCCTACCCGGCGGCACCACGGAGCACGGATCCAGGTGAATGATGACGTCCGCCCCCGCAAAACGGTGTCGCAACGCCTGTTCCACCTGATCGGCCAACCGATGCGCCTCACGCAGCGGCAGCGTGTCTTCCATCTCCAGATGCAGCTGGATGAAACGCGTCGGCCCCGACTGACGCGTGCGCAGATCGTGCGCGCCTTTCACCCCGGGCCAGGAGGAAACCACCTCGATAATCGCCTGGCGTTCGTCATCCGGCAACGCCCGATCCAGTAGCGACTGCACCGCTTCGTAGCCCATGCGCAGCGCGCTATAGAGGATGTATACGCCGATGCCCAGCGCGAACAGCGCATCTGCCCGGTGGAAGCCGTACCAGCTTAGCCCAAGAGCGATAAGAATAGCACCATTCATCATGACATCTGACTGATAATGCAGCATATCTGCGCGCACCGCCTGGCTACGGGTTTTCCTGACCACCCAACGTTGATAGGTGACCAGAATCAGGGTGCTGATTAACGCGATCACCGTCACGACGATCCCAACGCCGGGATCGCGCAGCGTTTGCGGCGCATACAGGTGCTGGAAGCCGGTGAGGAACAGAAACAGGGCGGAGCCGGAAATAAACATGCTTTGCGCCAGCGCCGCCAGCGACTCCGCTTTGCCGTGGCCGAAGGTGTGCTCGGCATCGGCCGGCTGCAGCGAATAACGCACCACCAGAAGGTTGGTCAGCGAGGCGGCGATATCGACCAACGAATCCACCAGCGCCGCCAACAGGCTGACCGAACCGGTGTGGTACCAGGCGACGATTTTGATCAACAGCAGCGACGACGCCAACGCAGTTGCGGCCAACGCAGCGGACTTTACCAGGCGAGCATAACGCTGTTCCATTAAGGGATCCCGGTCAAAAGGTGTGGCGCTCAATATAGCGAAATGTCGGATAAAAAAAACCCCGCCATCATGGCGGGGAAGACAGGGATGGTGTCTATGGCAAGGAAAAACAGGGGACTACTCAGTCGTACTTCACTTCTGGGCAGAAGCTTGCTGCAAACCAGAAATTTGTTGCTCCATCTGCTGCATACGCTGCTGATGTTTCTGGTCTAAAACACTTTTTTGCTCTGGCGTCAGCAGGTTATACATTTGGTTGCGCACCCGGGCCATTTCGACCTGGCGCTTGACCTGCTGTTGGGCCATCTTCTCCGCCTGGGCGTACACGGCGGCTTCGTCAAATTTCTCTGCGGTCACCAGTTTATGCATGGCTTCCATTTCAGCTACATTGACACCAGGCAGATCGTGCCGGGCCTGACGCATCAAATCGCGCATTTGCTGGCGCTGCTGTTCGCTGAGGCTGACACCGTCGAACATATGGTGCTGGCCGGGTATTCGGGTCATCGCGTCGTTGCCGGGAGGTTGGGCTGTGTCCGGTATAGTGTCGGCAGCGAAGGCAGCGGTCGAACCAATTGCCAGCAGTGATGCCATAACTAATGCGGTCACCTTACGCATTTCAACTCCTCAAGCTTTCTCACTTTGCGAATCAACGAGGAGCAGTGTACCGCTACACCTGAAAACCTGCGTCAGTGCATGTAAAACTACGTAAAGTCATGGAATGGCAACAGTTGATGACGTATTTTGCGTCTGGAGGTAAATCATAATGAACAAGATTCTGTTAGTTGACGACGACCGCGAGTTGACCTCGCTGTTAAAAGAACTGCTTGAAATGGAAGGTTTTAATATCGTCGTCGCGCACGATGGCGAGCAGGCGTTGTCGCTGCTGGACAGCTCCATCGATCTGCTGCTGCTCGACATCATGATGCCGAAGAAAAACGGCATCGATACGCTGAAAGAACTGCGCCAACATCACCAGACACCGGTCATCATGCTGACCGCGCGCGGCAGCGAACTGGACCGCGTGCTGGGCCTGGAGCTGGGCGCCGATGATTACCTGCCGAAACCCTTCAACGATCGCGAGCTAGTCGCGCGCATTCGCGCCATTCTGCGCCGTTCCAACTGGAGCGAACAGCAGCAGCAGGTCGACAGCGGCGCCCCGACGCTGGATGTCGATGGCCTGCAGCTGAATCCCGGCCGCCAGGAGGCCAGCTTCGACGGCCAGGTGCTGGATCTGACCGGCACCGAGTTCACCCTGCTTTACCTGCTGGCGCAACACCTCGGGCAGGTGGTATCGCGCGAACTGCTGAGCCAGGAAGTGCTGGGCAAACGCCTGACTCCGTTCGATCGCGCTATCGACATGCACATCTCCAACCTGCGGCGTAAGCTGCCGGATCGCAAAGACGGGCATCCGTGGTTCAAAACCCTGCGCGGGCGTGGTTATTTGATGGTATCTGCAACATGATCAACAGTTTGACGGCACGCATCTTCGCCATTTTCTGGTTTACGTTAGCCCTGGTGCTAATGCTGGTGCTGATGGTGCCCAAGCTCGACTCCCGCCAAATGACCTCGCTGCTCGACAGCGAGCAGCGGCAGGGGTTGATGCTGGAACAGCACGTCGAGGCCGAGTTGCAAAACGATCCGGCCAACGATCTGATGTGGTGGCGCCGCCTGTTCCGCGCCATCGACAAATGGGCGCCGCCGGGCCAACGCCTGTTGCTGGTCACCAGCGAAGGCCGGGTGATCGGCGCGCAGCGCAACGAAATGCAGATCGTCCGCAACTTCATCGGCCAATCCGATAATTCGGATCATCCCAAGAAGAAAAAGTACGGCCGCGTCGAGCTGGTCGGGCCGTTCGCGGTGCGCGACGGCGAAGACAACTACCAGCTGTACCTGATCCGTCCCGCCAACAGCCCGCAATCCGATTTCATCAACCTGATGTTCGACCGGCCGCTGCTGCTGCTGATCGTCACCATGCTGATCAGCGCCCCGCTGCTGCTGTGGCTGGCCTGGAGCCTGGCGAAACCGGCACGCAAGCTGAAGA
Organism: Serratia bockelmannii; assembly: GCF_051803255.1. Taxonomy (NCBI): domain Bacteria; kingdom Pseudomonadati; phylum Pseudomonadota; class Gammaproteobacteria; order Enterobacterales; family Yersiniaceae; genus Serratia; species Serratia bockelmannii. The sequence goes on from NZ_CP196512.1 coordinate 5,091,488, forward strand.
ACGCCGCCGATGACGTGGCGCGCGGCAACCTGAAGCAGCATCCGGAACTGGAGGCCGGCCCGCAGGAGTTCCTGGCCACCGGCGCCAGCTTCAACCAGATGGTCAGCGCGCTGGAACGCATGATGAACGCTCAGCAACGGCTGATCTCGGACATCTCGCACGAGCTGCGCACGCCGCTGACGCGCCTGCAGCTGGCCACCGCGCTGATGCGCCGCCGCCACGGCGAAGGGCACGAACTGGCGCGCATCGAAACCGAAGCGCAGCGGCTGGATTCGATGATCAACGATCTGCTGGCGCTGTCGCGCGGGCAGCAAAAGGGCGAGCTGGCGCGCGAGCAGTTGAAGGCCAACGAACTGTGGGCCGACGTGCTGGACAACGCCCGTTTCGAAGCGGAACAGATGGGCAAGCAGTTGGAGATCGCTGCGCCGCCAGGTCCGTGGACGCTGTTCGGCAACGCGAGCGCGCTGGACAGCGCGTTGGAAAACATCGTGCGCAACGCCCTGCGGTATTCACACACCCGCATTGCCGTGGCGTTCAGCGCCGACAATCAGGGCGTGACCATCCAGGTTGACGACGACGGCCCCGGCGTCAGCGCCGAAGACCGCGAGCAGATCTTCCGTCCGTTCTACCGCACCGATGAAGCGCGCGACCGTGAGTCCGGCGGCACCGGCCTCGGCCTGGCGATCGTCGAGGCGGCGGTCAACCAGCATCGCGGCTGGGTGAAGGCCGAAGACAGCCCGCTTGGCGGCCTGCGGCTGGTGCTGTGGCTGCCGCTGCATCATCAACGCCTATCGTCTAAGACAGAACAGTAAGAGTTTGCTATCCTGCGCCCCTCGTTCACGAGGGGCCTGCAACATGCTGAACATCGTTTTATTTGAACCCGAAATTCCACCCAATACCGGCAATATCATCCGCCTGTGCGCCAATACCGGCTTTAATCTGCATCTGATCGAACCGCTGGGTTTTCCGTGGGACGACAAACGCCTGCGCCGCGCCGGGCTGGATTACCATGAGTTCACCCGCGTCCACCGTCATGCCGACTACGCCGCTTTTCTCGCCGCCGAAAACCCGCAGCGGCTGTTTGCCCTCACCACCAAGGGCACGCCGGCGCACAGCGCCGTCAGCTACCAGGCCGGCGACTACCTGCTGTTCGGTCCGGAAACGCGTGGATTGCCTGCCGACATCCTCGATGCGCTGCCCGCGCAGCAAAAAATCCGCATCCCAATGCAGGCGCAAAGCCGCAGCATGAACCTGTCGAATGCCGTATCGGTGGTGGTGTATGAAGCCTGGCGGCAGTTGGACTATGCCGGCGCGCTGATCAAAGCGTAATCCGCGACGACGCGCCATACTGGAAGGGTTAACCTCTCCAGATACGGCACATGGCTTTCATCGCAGATATTGTTACCCAGCTTCGCCGGCTCGAATCGGCGCTGAACGAGGCGCTGTTGCGGCTGCAACAGGCGCAAGACACCGAGGCGCTACACGACTTGCGCGTCTGCCTGCGCCGCATTCGCAGCCTGCTGCGTCCGTTGCGCGGCTGCCCCGGCGCAACGCGGCTCGATCGGGCCGCCGCCGAGTTGGGCAAGCTCACGACGCCGCTGCGCGATCTCGAGGTGCTGATCGTCGAATTGGCGCACCATCGCCTCGATTGGCAGGCCAACGTGCGCCAAAGCGATTTTCAGGCCCGCTGCCGCCAACTGCTCGCCAACCCGCTGCTCATCAGCTTCCCTTCGCTATTGCACGCCTGGCCGCACCGCTTTCGCCGCATCGCGCAGCGCCCCGCCAAACACCGTGTGAACCGACGCCTGCAGCACCAGCAGCGGCAATTGCGCCGGGCGTTGGCTGATACCGGCTACGATCGCCACCGTCTGCGGCTGCTGGTCAAACGCCTGCGCTACGCGGCCGAAGCCTACCCGCAACGCCTCCCCCTCTCTCCCGCCGCAATGGCGGGCCTGAAAGCGGTGCAAAACGCCCTCGGCGATTGGCACGACCGGGAGGTCTGGTGCCTGCAGGCAGAACATCAGGCGGATCTCTGGCCCTTGTTGCCCCGATGGCAAGCAGAGCAACACCAGGCGCTGGCCAGAGCGGACATCTTGCTCGTTGCCTTATCACCCGCACTGGTGGCGAAAACCGGCGGCGCATCACGATCCTGAAAAAAGGCCGCAGCAGGGCACGCCCGGCCCCGAAAATGCCCGATGAGGCGCAGATAATGCGCTATGTTTTGTAAGGGTAATCACCACTCATCATAGGAAACCACATGAAAAAACAACGCTTGAGCGTTGCCATGGCCGTTCTGGCAGCGGGCCTGTTGCTGGCGGGCTGTTCGTCCAAAGTCACCCAAACGTCGCAATATTCGGGCTTCTTGTCCGATTACAGCAAACTGCAGGAAACCACCTCGCCAAGCGGTCATAAAACGCTGCGCTGGGTAGATCCGAGCTACAAGGAATCCAACTATCGCGGTATCTATTTCCAACCGGTGGTCTATTTCCCGGCGGAGAAACCTACGGCGCGCGTCAGCCAGGACACGCTGAACAAGATTAAGGCCTACGCGACCCAGCGAATCAAAACCGCGCTGCAGAACCGCTTTACCATTCTGCCAAGCCCGACGGGCTCGCGCGTTCTGGTGGCCAAACTCGCCATCACCGCCGTTTCGGCCGAAAACGAAGACATGAAGTTCTATGAAGTGGTGCCGGTCGCTGCAGTGGTTGCCAGCACCATGGCGGCTACCGGGCACCGGACGCAAAATACCGCGCTGTATATTGAAGGCGAGTTGATCGACCAGGATACCGGTAAAACGGTGATGGAAGTGGTACGCAAGGCCTACGGTAAAACCGTCAACAACGACAGCACGCCGGTCACGGCGGATGACGTCAAGGCGGCGATCGACGACATCGTTACCGATATCACCCAGTTCCCGAAACAGGGCTGACCGCCGCCTGAAAAACACAGGGGGAGCCAAAGCTCCCCCTGAATGGATACGCAAACGGCGTTCAAATGCCGTCGCCGTACTCGAAACCGTGGTTGGTACCGTTGAAGTATTGGTCCATATCCATCGACGGCGTATCGCTCTCCGGCCGCCCGACGATGCGCGCCGGCACCCCGGCGGCGGTGGTATGCGGCGGCACCGCCTGCAAAACCACCGAACCCGCGCCGATCTTCGCGCCCTTGCCCACTTCGATATTGCCGAGAATTTTAGCGCCGGCGCCAATCATCACCCCTTCACGGATTTTCGGGTGACGGTCGCCGCTGGTTTTACCGGTACCGCCGAGAGTGACCGACTGCAGGATAGAAACGTTGTTCTCCACCACCGCCGTTTCACCGATCACGATGCCGGTAGCGTGGTCAAGCATGATGCCGCAGCCGATGGTCGCCGCCGGGTGGATGTCCACGCCGAAGGCGACGGAAATTTGATTTTGCAGGTAGATAGCCAGCGCTTGCCGCCCTTGCTGCCACAGCCAATGGCCGATGCGGTAAGCCTGCAGCGCATGGAACCCTTTGAGGTAAAGCAGCGGCGTGGAGTATTTATCGACCGCCGGGTCGCGCAGCCGCACCGCGAGGATATCGCGCGCCGCCGAAACGATCATCTGATTGTCGGACTTATAGGCCTCTTCCACCACCTCGCGCACCGCGATGGCGGGCATGATCGGCGTTGCCAGCTTGTTGGCCAGCATATAGCTGAGCGCGCTGCCCAGATTCTCGTGCTTGAGCAACGTCGCATGGAAAAAGCTGGCCAGCATCGGTTCACAATCAGCCAGTGCTCGCGCTTCTGATTTAATGCTGTTCCAGACCTGTTCCAACTCTTCTGACGACATCACATACCCCTTTGCCTTGCCAAACGGGCCGCTTCACACAGTAGCGCGGAGCGGCCCAGGTCATTTGCGGGGTCAGCATTCCGCTGCCCCGACATATCGTTTTATGTCACGCGCTGGGTTTTTCGTCCTTTCGGGCTCGCCCCAGCAAGCTCAGCGCCGCTTCGCGGGCGTCTTTATGGCAGTAAAGCACCTGATAAATCTGTTCGGTGATCGGCATTTCCACGCCGTGCCGCTGCGCCAGCGCCAACACCTCTTTGGTATTACGATAGCCCTCGACCACCTGACCGATGCTGTCCTGCGCTTCCTGCACGCCTTTACCTTGCCCCAGCATAATGCCGAAGCGGCGGTTGCGCGATTGGTTGTCCGTGCAGGTTAGCACCAGATCCCCCAGCCCCGCCATGCCCATGAACGTCGAAGGATCGGCGCCCAGCGCAGAACCCAGACGGCTCATTTCCGCCAGCCCGCGCGTAATCAACGCGGTGCGGGCGTTGGCGCCGAAACCGATGCCGTCGGACATGCCAGCGCCGATGGCGATCACATTCTTCACCGCGCCGCCAAGCTGCACGCCGATAAAGTCGGGATTGCTGTAGACGCGGAAGCTCTTGCCGCAGTGCAACAGCTGTTGCAGATCGTCGGCGAACTGCGCATCGGTCGCCGCCAGCGCGATCGCCGTCGGCAGACCGGCGGCCAGCTCTTTGGCGAACGTCGGCCCGGAGAGCACCGCCAGCGGGATCGCCTCGCCCAACGCCTCACGCGCCACGTCCTGCAGCAATCGCCCGGTTTCCGCTTCCAACCCCTTGGTGGCCCACACGATGCGGGCGTCCGGGCGCAGATGCGGCTTCAGTTGACGCAGCACGTCGCCAAACACGTGGCTTGGCACCACCACCAGCACGTCGCGGCTGGCCGCCAGCGCACGCGCCAAATCGGCCTCAAGCAGCAGGGTATCGGGGAAAGGAACGTCGGGCAGAAACGCCTGATTGCAGCGATCTTGCTGCAACGTTTGAATTTGCGCGGGGTTGTGCCCCCACAGCACCACGGCATGGCCGTTACGCGCCAGCGTAATGGCCAATGCGGTGCCGTACGAGCCGGCACCGATAACAGTCATTGAAGCATTGACGGTGTTCATCAGGCATCCTGATGTGGTGCGGCACCTTCGCCTTCCGCCTGCTGCTGCAGATAGTTCATGAACAGCGCGTCAAAGTTGACCGGTGCCAAGTTCAGCTGCGGGAATGTACCGCGGGAAACCAGGCTGGTGATGCACTCGCGCGCATACGGGAACAGGATGTTCGGGCAGTATGCACCCAGGCAATGCGCCAGCTGCGTGCCTTCGATACCTGCTACCGAGAAGATGCCCGCCTGTTGCACTTCGCACAGGAACGCGGTCTCTTCGCCCAGGCTCGCCGTCACGGTTACGCGCAGTACCACTTCATACACTTCGTCAGCCAGCTGGCTGGACGCGGTATCCAGATCAAGTTTAACTTCCGGCTGCCATTCCTGCTGGAAAACCTGCGGCGCGTTCGGCGCTTCGAAGGAGATGTCCTTGGTATAGATACGTTGGATCTGGAAAGCCATTTCGGTGCTGTTTTGTTCTGACATGTGAGTAATACCCTTGGTTAAACGTCCTTATTGACACTCGGTGAGCCGGCAAGCTGCTTAAAGCAGCGGATCCAGGCCGCCGCGAGCATCGAGTTCATATAAATCATCACAGCCGCCGATATGCCGGCCATCGATGAAAATCTGCGGCACGGTGGTGCGCCCGCTGCGCTCGATCATCACTTCGCGCTTGGCGCTATCGCCGTCGATGGCGATCTCGTTAAACGCCGCGCCCTTGCTGTTCAACAGCGCCTTGGCGCGATGGCAGAACGGACAGGTCGCTTTGGTGTAGATATCAATGTTAGCCATGGATTGCCACCTCAAATAGGTTAAACGGTTACTTACCGCGCACCAGCGGCAGGTTTTCTCCGCTCCAGCCGGCGATGCCGTCTTTCAGCATCGTCACCTTTTCAAAACCGGCCTTGCTCAGGTTCTCCGCCGGCTCGCGGGAGGCGGTGCCGTTGGCGCACACGACGATGATCGGCTGCGCTTTGTGTTTTTCCAGCTCGCCCAGGCTGCCGCTTTTGATTTCGCTGGCGGTCAGGTTGATGGCGCTGGCCAGGTGACCACGGCGGAAATCGTCGCGGCTGCGGGTGTCGACCACCACGGCTTCTTCTTTGTTGATCAGGCGGATAGCTTCACCGCGAGCGATCTCTTTGACCTTGGAGAAACGGCTTTTGAAGGTCATGACGATCACGGCGACCAGCAGAGCGATCCAAGCCAGGCTCAGAATCGGGTGTCTGCTTACGAATGGCATAATTTCTTGCAGCATGGGGTGTAACAACTCCCGTCAGTTAAGGGATAAATAAGTCAAGGTTCCAGAGTATACCTGCCGAGTGCGGCAAATACAGCCAATAAGCAAGCGCGATTGTAGAAACTGCGGGCTGCGCTGAGAAATTCCCGAGGTCAGAGCATAAAAGCCCGCGCGATTCGCCGCAACCTTGATCTCTTTGGGCTATTTCTCGCCGGCGGCGATGTAAAATCAGCCGGTTTTTCGAGGGCGAACAGCCATGCTTGCGGCGGGCGCATGGCTATTCGCAGCTTAAAAAGTTCATAAGAGGTCAATGCAATGTCGAGCAACAAAAAACCGATGGTACTGGTGATCCTGGACGGTTACGGCCACCGTGAGGAGCGGCAGGACAACGCGATCCTGAACGCCGGCACCCCGGTGATGGACCTTCTGTGGCGGGAGCAGCCGCATACGCTGATCGCCGCCTCCGGGCTGGATGTCGGCCTGCCCGACGGCCAAATGGGCAACTCCGAAGTCGGCCACGTCAACCTGGGCGCCGGGCGCATCGTCTACCAGGATCTGACCCGGCTGGACAAAGCGATCGCCGACGGCGACTTCTTCGCCAACCCGGTGCTGACCGCCGCCGTCGATAAGGCCGTAGCGGCCGGCAAGGCGGTGCATATCATGGGCCTGCTGTCGCCGGGCGGCGTGCACAGCCACGACGAGCACATTCTGGCCATGATCAAGCTGGCCGCCCAACGCGGCGCCAAAGCCGTTTATCTGCATGCCTTCCTCGACGGGCGCGACACGCCGCCGCGCAGCGCCGAAGCCCCGCTGCAACGCTGCCGCGACGCCTTCGCCGCGCTGGGCGTCGGTCGCATCGCCTCGCTGATCGGCCGCTACTACGCGATGGACCGCGACAACCGCTGGGATCGCGTGCAGCTGGCCTATGACCTGCTGACCGCGGCCAAAGGCGACTACGTGGCCGACGATGCGATCGCCGGCCTGCAGGCCGCCTACCAGCGCGGTGAAAACGACGAGTTCGTCAAACCGACCGTCATTCGCGCCGCCGGTGAGGCGGATGCCGCGATGCAGGACGGCGATGCGTTGATCTTCATGAACTTCCGCGCTGACCGCGCGCGCCAGATCACCCGCGCTTTCGTGAACGCGGATTTCGACGGTTTCCCGCGCGCCAAGCGGGTGCAGTTCGGCGATTTCGTGATGCTGACCGAGTACGCCGCCGACATCGCGACCGCCTGCGCCTATCCGCCGGCGTCGCTGGCCAACACCTTCGGCGAATGGCTGATGAAGCACGACAAAACCCAGCTGCGCATCTCGGAAACCGAAAAATACGCCCACGTCACCTTCTTCTATAACGGCGGCGTGGAAGCGCCGTTCAAAGGGGAAGACCGCGTGCTGGTCAATTCGCCGAAGGTCGCCACCTACGATCTGCAGCCGGAGATGAGCGCCGCCGAGCTGACCGACAAACTGCTGAGCGCCATCCGCAGCGGCAAATACGACGCCATTATCTGCAACTACCCGAACGGCGACATGGTGGGGCATACCGGCGTGTATGAAGCAGCGGTCAAAGCGGTGGAGACGCTGGATGCCTGCATCGCCCAGGTGGTTGACGCGGTGCGCGACGTCGACGGCCAACTGCTGATCACCGCCGATCACGGCAACGCCGAGCAGATGCGCGATCCGGCCACCGGCCAGGCGCATACCGCCCACACCAGCCTGCCGGTACCGCTGATTTACGTCGGCAAACCGGCACGGGCGGTCGACGGCGGCAAGCTTTCGGACATCGCGCCAACCCTGTTAACGCTGATGGGAATGGAAATCCCGCAAGAGATGACTGGTAAGCCGCTGTTCATCGTGGAATAATCCTTCTCCATGAGGGAGAAGGCGTTTTTTGCACTATCAAGGGTAACCCGAAGCGCAAACGCAGGCAGCCGGCCGCTGCCTGAACGCACCGCGCCAAGGACGTTCACCGCCATGTGCGCCAGCGTATTTTGCGCTGGCGTCTTGCTGTTGCCGCTCGCCGGCCAGGCGGCGGAAGACAATAAATCCCAGTTGAAAGACATCCAGCAGAGCATCGCCGAGAAAGAAAAAGCGGTGAAGCAGCAGCAGCAGCAGCGCAGCTCGCTGCAGGATCAGCTGCGTCAACAGGAAAAAACCATCGCCCAGGCCAGCCGCCAGTTGCGCGACACCCAGGGCACGCTCACCCAGTTGGGCAAGGACATTTCCGGCCTGAACGCCTCGATAGCCAAACTGCAAAAGCAGCAATCGACCCAGCAAAACCTCCTCGCCAAACAGCTCGACGCCGCCTTCCGGCAAGGGCAGCACAGCGCCGTTCAGCTGATCCTCAGCGGTGAAGAAAGCCAGCGCAGCGAACGTATTCTGGCCTATTTCGGCTATCTGAATGAAGCGCGCCAGAAAACCATCGAAGAGTTGAAACAGACCCGCGCCGAGCTGGCGAAGCAAAAAACCACGCTGGTGGCTAAACAGGGCCAGCAAAAATCCTTACTGAGCGAACAACAGACACAGCAGCAGAAGCTGGAGCAGGCGCGCGGCGCCCGCAAGAAAACGCTGACCGCGCTGGAAGCTTCGCTGGAAAAAGACCAACAACGCCTGGTGGAACTGCGCCAAAACGAAGCCCGCATGCGCGACAAGATCGCCCGGGCGGAGCGCGAAGCCCGTGCGCGCGCCGAACGCGAAGCGCGTGAAGCGGCCAAAGTGCGCGAACAGGTGCGCATCAAGGAACAGCAGGCGAAGAAAACCGGCACCACCTACAAACCTAGCGAAGCCGATCGCTCGCTGATGGCGCGCACCGGCGGTCTCGGTCGTCCGGCCGGCCAGCTGATGTGGCCGGTACGCGGCCGCACTCTGCACGGCTTTGGCGAACAGCAGCAGGGCGAACTACGCTGGAAAGGCATGGTGATTGAGGCCCGCGAAGGTAGCGAAGTGAAAGCCGTCGCCGATGGCCGCGTGCTGCTGGCCGACTGGCTGCAAGGCTATGGCCTGATGGTGGTGGTCGAACACGGTAAAGGCGACATGAGCGTGTACGGCTACAACCAAAGCGCGTTGGTCAACGTCGGGGCGCAGGTGCGCGCCGGCCAGCCGATCGCGCTGGTCGGCACCAGCGGCGGCCAGGGAACGCCGTCGCTCTATTTCGAAATCCGTCGTCAGGGACAGGCGGTTAACCCACTGCCGTGGTTGGGAAGATAGATTTGCACTATGTCAAAACCCGTACAGCTCTGTTAATAGGCTGTCTGCTGCAGGTTTACGCTGCGCAGGCAGGAAAACTCTCCATCGTCATCGATGACGTGGGCTACCGCCCTCACGAAGAAAACGCAGTGCTGCAAATGCCAACGGCGATCTCGGTTGCGGTATTGCCCAACGCGCCGCATGCCCGCCTGATGGCCACTCGCGCCCACAGCCAGGGCCGCGAAGTCTTGATCCACATGCCAATGGCGCCGCTCAGCAAGCAGCCGCTGGAGCGCGATACCCTGCAGCCTGCCATGAGCAGCGACGAGATCCAGCGCATCATCCGCAACGCGGTGAACAATGTGCCTTACGCGGTCGGCATGAACAACCACATGGGCAGCGCCATGACCTCCAGCCTGCCGGGCATGCAGAAAGTGATGCAGGCGCTCGAAAGCTACCGCCTGTACTTCCTCGACAGCATGACCATCGGCAACAGCCAGGCGACCCGCGCCGCGGCCGGCACCGGCGTGAAAGTGATCAAACGCAAGGTGTTCCTCGACGATACCGCGAACGAAGCCGACATCCGCCGCCAGTTCAATCGCGCGGTTGAATTGGCGCGGCGCAACGGTTCCGCCATCGCCATCGGGCATCCACGTCCGGCGACGGTGAAAGTGCTGCAGCAGATGCTGCCGTCGCTGCCCGCCGATATCGTGCTGGTCAAACCGAGCGCGCTGCTGAACGAACCGCAGGGCAACGGCGGCGGCAGCTACGTCCCGCCGCCGGTCAAACCGCAAAAACCGCAGCCGAAAAATCCGTTCAGCGGTGGCATCAAACAGTGCAAGGTCAAACCGCCGAAGGAAAAAGCCAACGCCGGCACCGCGCTGGGCGTCATCGCCGACAGCATAGCCACCTCGCCGCCGGTGACCTTCATCAAGCGTCATTGGCAACACTGGACGCAAGCCAAACCGCAAGCATAAAAAAAGGCCGGAATTCCGGCCTTTTTCACGTCTGCCGAGATTAATCCCAGCTCAGCACCACTTTACCCGACTTGCCGGAGCGCATGGCGTCGAAGCCCTGCTGGAACTCGTCGATCGAGAAACGGTGGGTGATGATCGGGGTCAAATCCAGGCCGGACTGGATCAGCGCCGCCATCTTGTACCAGGTTTCGAACATTTCGCGGCCGTAAATCCCTTTGATAAACAGACCCTTGAAGATGACCTGGTTCCAGTCGATCGACATATCCGAAGGCGGAATGCCCAGCATGGCGATGCGTCCGCCGTGGTTCATGGCATTGAGCAGCGTGCGGAACGCCGGCGGCGCGCCGGACATTTCCAGACCGACGTCGAATCCTTCGGTCATACCCAGCTCGGCCATCACGTCGTTGAGGTTTTCCTTACTGACGTTCACCGCGCGGGTCACGCCCATCTTGCGCGCCAGTTCCAGACGGTATTCGTTAACGTCGGTGATCACCACATGGCGAGCGCCGACGTGTTTGCACACCGCCGCCGCCATGATGCCGATCGGGCCGGCGCCGGACACCAGCACGTCTTCCCCGACCAGATCGAACGACAGCGCGGTGTGTACCGCGTTACCGAACGGATCGAAGATCGAAGCCAGTTCGTCGGAGATGTTATCCGGGATCTTGAAGGCGTTGAACGCCGGGATCACCAGGTATTCCGCGAAGCTGCCCGGACGGTTCACGCCCACGCCGACGGTGTTGCGGCACAGGTGCGTGCGGCCGCCGCGGCAGTTGCGGCAGTGGCCGCAGGTGATGTGACCTTCACCGGACACGCGATCGCCGATGCTGAAGCCTTTGACTTCCTGACCGATCGCCACCACTTCGCCCACGTATTCATGGCCGACCACCATCGGAACCGGAATGGTTTTTTGCGACCATTCGTCCCAGTTGTAGATATGCACATCGGTGCCGCAGATCGCGGTTTTGCGGATTTTGATCATGATGTCGTTGTGGCCCAGCTCCGGCTGAGGCACGTCGGTCATCCAAATCCCTTCTTCCGCTTTCAGTTTTGACAGTGCTTTCATGGTTTTACCTTATGCAATAACGCCAAGATCCTTACCGATACGTGTAAACGCCGCCACTGCGCGTTCGATTTGCTCCGGGGTGTGGTCGGCGGACATCTGGGTACGAATGCGCGCCTGGCCTTTCGGCACCACCGGATAGAAGAAACCGGTCACATAGATGCCTTCCTTGAGCAACGCATTGGCGAATTCCTGCGCCAGCTTCGCCTCACCCAGCATGACCGGGATGATGGCGTGATCGGCGCCGGCCAGGGTGAAGCCGGCGGCGGTCATTTTTTCGCGGAACAGACGCGCGTTGGCCCACAGGCGATCGCGCAGGGCGTCGCCCTCTTCCAGCAGTTCCAGCACTTTGATCGACGCGGCGACGATCGCCGGCGCCAGCGAGTTGGAGAACAGGTACGGACGCGAGCGCTGGCGCAGCCACTCCACCACTTCTTTCTTGGCGGCGGTGTAGCCGCCGGACGCGCCGCCCAGCGCTTTGCCTAACGTACCGGTAATGATATCGACGCGGCCCATCACTTCGCAGTATTCATGGGTGCCGCGCCCGTTGGCGCCGACAAAGCCCACCGCATGGGAGTCATCCACCATCACCAGCGCCTGATACTCGTCCGCCAGATCGCAAACCCCTTTCAGGTTGGCGATTACGCCGTCCATCGAGAATACGCCGTCGGTGGCGATCAGAATGTGCCGCGCGCCGTCGGCTTTGGCCTGTTTCAGCTGCGCGGCCAGCTCGGTCATGTCGTTATTGGCGTAGCGATAGCGCTTGGCCTTACACAGGCGCACGCCGTCGATGATCGACGCGTGGTTCAGCGCATCGGAGATAATCGCGTCTTCCGGGCCGAGCAGGGTTTCGAACAGCCCGCCGTTGGCGTCGAAGCAAGAGGAGTACAGGATCGCGTCTTCCATGCCCAAAAAGGCCGCCAGTTTCTGTTCCAGCTGCTTGTGGCTGTCCTGGGTGCCGCAGATGAAGCGCACCGACGCCATGCCGAAACCGTGGCTGTCCATCCCCGACTTGGCGGCGGCGATCAGCGCCGGATGGTTGGCCAGGCCCAGGTAGTTATTGGCGCAGAAGTTGATCACATGGCTGCCGTCGGCAACGGCGATATCCGCCTGCTGCGCGGAGGTGATGATGCGTTCTTCCTTGAACAGCCCTTCACTGCGAGTGGCGGCAAGCTGTTGTTCCAACTGCTGATAAAAAGACGCTGACATTCGGTTATCTCCAGGATTGGGCTATTTACGGCATATTTTACTGATTTGTAACCAAACTGACGAGAATGCGCGGGAGAGAATATTAAAATTGCAGCAGATATCACGGCAAAAAGCGGACTTCAATGGCAATGCGGGATATTCGGAGCCCTTCCGCTGTTTGCCGCGGCATGAAATGCTATGATAACCGCCATTGAGCGTGGGGCATTGTGCCCCGCCAGCAGCTTAGCAGGGGTAACCCAATGATTATCGTCACAGGCGGCGCCGGCATGATCGGCAGCAACATCATTAAGGCACTGAACGACAAGGGATATCGCGATATCCTGGTGGTGGATAACCTGAAAGACGGCACCAAATTCGTCAACCTGGTCGATCTGGACATCGCCGACTATATCGATAAAGAAGACTTTATCGCCAGCATCGTGGCCGGCGACGATCTGGGCGAAATCGAAGCGGTGTTCCACGAAGGCGCCTGCTCCGCGACCACCGAGTGGGACGGCAAGTACATGATGGACAACAACTATCAGTACTCCAAAGATCTGCTGCACTACTGCCTGGATCGCGAAATCCCGTTCCTCTACGCCTCCTCCGCCGCCACTTACGGCGGCCGCGAAGAGTTTATCGAAGAGCGTCAGTATGAAGCGCCGCTCAACGTGTACGGCTACTCCAAATTCCTGTTCGATCAGTACGTGCGTGAGATCCTGCCGGAAGCGGACTCGCAGATCTGCGGCTTCCGCTACTTCAACGTTTACGGCCCGCGCGAAGGCCACAAAGGCAGTATGGCCAGCGTCGCCTTCCACCTGAACACCCAGATCAACCGCGGCGAAAACCCGAAACTGTTCGCCGGCAGCGAAAACTTCAAGCGTGACTTCATCTACGTCGGCGACGTGGCGGCGGTTAACCTGTGGTTCTGGGAAACCGGCAAATCCGGCATCTTCAACTGCGGCACCGGCCGGGCGGAAACCTTCCAGGCGGTGGCCGACGCGGTGGTGGACTTCCATCAGAAAGGCGCGGTGGAATACATCGAGTTCCCGGAAAAGCTGAAGGGCCGCTATCAGGCGTACACCCAGGCCGATCTGACCAAGCTGCGCGCCGCCGGCTACGACGCACCGTTCAAAACGGTCGCCGAAGGCGTGAAAGAGTATATGGCCTGGTTGAACCGCACCGCATAAGCTGAAGGAATTAACGCTGGGTATGAAAATACTGGTTATCGGCCCTTCTTGGGTTGGCGACATGATGATGTCGCAAAGTCTCTATCGCACCCTGAAGGCCGAATACCCGTCGGCGGAGATCGATGTGATGGCGCCGGCCTGGTGCCGTCCGCTGCTGGCGCGCATGCCGGAAGTCAATCAGGCGCTGGCGATGCCGCTGGGCCACGGCGCGCTGGGGCTCGGCGAACGCCGCCGCCTGGGGCGCGCCCTGCGCGCCAACCGTTACGATCGCGCTTACGTTCTGCCTAACTCGTTCAAATCCGCGTTGGTGCCTTTCTTCGCCGATATCCCGCAGCGCACCGGCTGGCGGGGCGAAATGCGCTACGGCCTGCTGAACGACGTCCGCGTGCTCGACAAGGCCGCTTTCCCGCTGATGGTGCAGCGCTATGTGGCGCTGGCCTATGACAAAGGCCGCGTTCAGCGCGCCGACGATCTGCCGCAGCCGCTGCTGTGGCCGCAGCTGCGGGTGAGCGACGAAGAGATCGCCGAAACTACTTCGGCCTTCAACCTGACCGACAGCCGCCCGATCGTCGGCTTCTGCCCAGGCGCGGAGTTCGGCCCCGCCAAGCGCTGGCCGCACTATCACTACGCAGCGCTGGCTCAACGGCTGATCGAGAGCGGCTATCAAATCGCGCTGTTCGGTTCGGCAAAAGACCACGAGGCCGGCGAACAGATCCGCGCCGCGTTGCAGGAAGACGCGCGCGATTTCTGCCTTAACCTGGCCGGAAAAACCCAGCTGGAGCAGGCGGTGATCCTGATCGCGGCCTGCCGGGCGGTGGTCAGCAACGACTCCGGTTTAATGCACGTTGCCGCAGCGTTGAACAAACCGCTGATAGCCTTGTACGGCCCAAGCAGCCCCGACTTCACGCCGCCGCTCTCCGACAAGGCGCGGGTTATCCGCTTGATCAGCGGTTATCACAAGGTGCGTAAAGGCGATGCCGAGCAGGGATACCACCAAAGTTTGATCGATATTCAGCCGCAGCAAGTGTTGGATGCGCTGACGCCGTTACTTGTCGCCAGCGAGGAATAGTCATGCAGGTGTTAATCGTAAAAACGTCCTCGATGGGCGATGTGCTGCATACGCTGCCCGCCCTGACCGACGCGCTGCAGGCCATTCCCGATATCCGCTTCGACTGGGTGGTGGAAGAAGGTTTCAGCCAAATCCCCACCTGGCATCCGGCAGTGGATCGCGTGATCCCGGTGGCCATTCGCCGCTGGCGTAAAAATTGGTTCGGCAGCGACACCCGACAGCAGCGCTGCGACTTCAAGCGCGCGCTGCAAGAACGCCATTACGACGTGGTGATCGACGCGCAGGGCCTGATCAAAAGCGCCGCGCTGATCACCCGCGTCGCCAAAGGCAACAAACATGGCCCGGACTGCAAGAGCGCGCGCGAGCCGTTCGCCAGCTGGTTCTACAACGTGCGTCATGAGATAGACAAACAGCAGCACGCGGTGGAACGCACGCGCGAGCTGTTCGCCAAAAGCCTCGGCTACGATAAACCGGGCAGCTACGGCGATTACGCCATCGCCGCGCGTTTTCTCAGCCAGCCGCCGGTCGATGCCGGTCAATATCTGGTGTTTCTGCACGCGACAACCCGTGACGATAAGCATTGGCCGGAGCAGAACTGGCGCGAGCTGATCGCGCTGACGGCCGACAGCGGGCTGAAGATCAAACTGCCGTGGGGCGCAGAGCATGAACATCAGCGCGCGCTACGCTTGGCGGAAGGTTTTCCACATGTCGAAGTGCTGCCGAAGCTCAGCCTGCAGCAGGTGGCCGACGTGCTGGCCGGCGCCAAGGGCGTGGTCTCGGTCGACACCGGACTCAGTCATCTGACCGCCGCGCTCGACAAACCGAACATCACGCTGTTCGGGCCAACCGATCCCGGCCTGATCGGCGGCTACGGGCAAAATCAGCACTCGCTGATTTCGCCGGAAAAAAGCATGGCGACAATTGACGCCGATACGGCATGGCAGGCGTTGCAAAAGGTTATAGCATGAAAAAACTGCACATTATCAACCTGGGTAAAATGGGCGGCGTCGAGCGCCTGTTCCTGCAGTACATCAACGATACCACCGACGGCAGCAACCAGGTCCTGTGCATCAGCGGCGACATTGGCGAAGAGATCCGCCGCCAGTTGCCTGCGCATCAGCCCGTCACCTTCGCCAACCGCCTGATCAATGCGCTGCCGCTGCGCTGCCCGCAGTTCCTGCGCAAATTTTTGCTGAAGTGGAAAATCGAGCGGGCCAACGCCGACGTGGTGATCGTCTGGGACCTGGTGCCGGGGCTGGCGGCCAAACCCAAGCGCGGCAAGCTGGTTTACTACGATCACGGCTGCTCCTGGCGTTACCCCAAGAATAAAAAGACGCTGCGTTTCTTCGCCATGCTGGACGGCGTCATTTCCGCCTCACACGCGTCGAAGCGAGTGATGGAGCTGCGCTTTAATCTGCCTTGCCCCAATCACGTGGTGATCAACCGCATCAAGACGCCGGCGGGGATCGACAACACACCGAAAACGCTGTCGCAGCCGGTCCGGATCGGCACGGCCTCACGCCTGGTCAGCCTGAAAGGCATCAGCGTTTCCTTATTGATGATGCAGGAGCTGCTGCGGCGCGGGCATGACGTCACGCTGGAAGTGGCCGGCAAAGGGCCGGATCGCGCGGCGTTCGAGGCGCTGGCGGATCGGCTTCAGCTCGGCGACCGCATCACTTTCAGCGGTTATCAGGATGACGTCGCCGGTTTCTTCAATCGCACGCACATCTACATGAGCACGCCGATCACCGAGCCGTTCGGCTTGTCCTGCATGGAATCGCTCTATTTCGGCGTGCCGGTCATCTTCCCGCAGGTCGACGGCCAGCCGGAAGCGGTGAAAGACGGGGTCTGCGGCATTGGCCTGACGCCGTCGGTCACCATCGAACAGCACCGGCAGCTCACCGATATCGAGGTCGACTTCCCGCATGAGGTCTACGATCCGTTGACCGACAGCCTGGTAGCGCCCAAGCTGCTGTCGCATATCGACTGTGCGGATGCCGTTGAGAAATTGCTGGAGCGAGAAACCTACCAGACTCTGAGCCGAAATGCGCAGCGCTATCCTGCGGAGCATTTCAACTATGCTCAGTTCAAAGTTGAATTCGACGACACGCTGCGATCCTTTATCGCTTAATTGAAACGTGAGCCGGAAAACACGCCCGATGCTAAAATACAGAACGCCGCACCCTGCCTTCAGCTATCTGATCTATCTGGGGTGCGCCATCGCTTTTTGCACCATCCCTTTCGGTTCCGCGACCGGACGCAATCTGTTTTACGTTTCCAGCTACATCGCCTTTATCGCCGTTTGCCTGTATCCGCGCTACTACTTCAGCAACGTTAGAAATCTGCTGCTGCCCGCGTTGATGTTCAGCGTAGGTATGGGAACCATCCTCTGGATGCATCACTTCAAACAGCCGGGTGACTACATCAATATCTATCGCTCTTATATGTCGACCGGCAAACTGCAGCTCGCGACCGCTTTCATCTTGCTGATTGCGCTCAATGAGCGGTTGTGCGTGCAGCGCCTGTTGATCGTTGTGGCTCTCGTCACCGGTCTGGCGATCAACGGTTATTCCCTCTATCAAGGGCTGCGTCTGGATATCCCGCGCGTAGAGCTCAACTTCGATCGCGCCACGGTCGCCGCCTACCTGATGACCGCCATCGATCTGGTCATGATGCAAGCCATCCTGATGCTGCGCACCCGCTACCGTCTGGTGTTATACATTGCGGCATTCCTGCTGTCCTTCTCTGCGCTGGTGCTCACCGGCACCCGCGCGGCGATGCTGGTCTACCCGGTGGCGATTTGTCTGTCGCTGCTGGCCACCAAGCAACTGGTTTCCAGAAAACACAAGCTCGCGTTGATGGCCTCGGTACCGCTGCTGCTCGTAGCCTGCGGCCTGGTGTTTAAACCGCAGATAGAAGAACGCATTCAGGCCTTTGAGACCGATATGCGTCTGATGGATCAGCCACAGACTGAAAACTCGATCATTTCACGGCTGTCGATGCAAACGCTGGCATGGCATACCGGCTCACAAGCCCCCTGGGGCCAATCCGCCGAACAGCGCGGCGAAGAGATCCGTGCGATGGTCGCACAGCAACCTCGCCTGTCTGGCGTTATGCCCTATATCAACGTCCACCTGCACAACGAGCTGCTGGAAACCTATTCGCTCAAGGGCGTCTGGGGCGTACTGCTGCTGCTGGCACTCTATGTCTGCCTGTTCTTCTCTTCGTTCCGGCCGCAGCGCAACGCGCTGTTGCTGAGCGTCAGCGCCAGCCTGTTCGTTTACGGGCTGAGCGACGTCATCTTCTTCAGCACGGAAGGCACCGCCATGTTCTGTCTGGCGCTGATCGCCGGAGTGCTCTCCGTGGCGAGACAGACTTCCACACAGGAGCAGGCCGCGTGAACATTCAGCCACCGCTGCTCAGCGTTATCGTGCCGTTTTATAATAACGAAGCGTTCATCATCGCTGCGCTGAATTCGTTATTTACGCAGATTTCTGATGATATTGAGGTGGTGATCATCGACGATGGCTCTACCGATGCGTCGGGGGCGCTGGTCAGCCGGTATCTGGCGCAGCGGCAGCATCCGCAGGTGGCTTTTATTTCTCAGGCCAACGGCGGTATTGCACACGCCCGCAATGTCGGCCTGCAGCAAGCCACCGGGCGCTACGTCACCTTTCTCGACGGCGACGATCTGCTAAGCGACGACTATCTGGCGATCCTGCATCCCCTGCTGATCGCCGGTGAGTATGACCTGATCGATTTTAATTATCAGAAGTTCACCGAACAACCGCCGAAATCCGAGAACCGCGCGACGCAGCCCGTAGCCTACGACTTTTCATCGTTGGGGCTGAGCTGCCTGCAACCGCTGTTCGCGCGCTCAATGTGGCATCTCTGGAGCCGGGTATATAAACGCACGCTGCTGGCAGGGGAAGCGTTCGAAGACGGCAGGCGCTATGAAGACGTGATTTTCACGCCTTTTCAGTATTTCAAAACTCGCCGCATCGCCCATCTTGAGTGCGAACTCTACTTCTATCGGGACAACAGCCAGGGCATCACTCGCAATATCAAACCCAAAGATATTGACGATCTGTTGTTCGCTATGGAGAAAATGCTGCGCTTTGTGGCGCAGCATTCTGGGGATGAGCCGCTGCGCCGGTTGGCCGCCCTGATGCTGGCCAACTGCTTTTCCGAGGTGAAAAGCATGTCGAAAGCGGTGTACGGGTATTATCATTACGCGCCGGCAACGCTGCACATTTTGCGCCGCGCCGCCGCTGTCTGCCGCAACAGCGACGTGCCGGGCAAAAAAGTCCGTCAGATGCGCTATGCGCGAGTGGATACCTTGCTTTCGAAGCTGCGCGGGCGCAGGCCGCGCTAACCGCATCGGCCTCGCGGCCGATGCGTCGCCGCACCTTTAGCGCGCTAAAGGCACGTGCGCGACCAGTTCGTCATAAATCCGCTGCGGTTGAATAACCCCCATCGGGCTTTCCGCCTCCAGCGGCATCGTATAGCCGGTACGCGACACCTGAATGATGCGGTGCAGTTCAGGATCCTGAATCGGCCCGGTGGAGCGTGAATCGGCGGTCACGAACAGGCTGATGGTTTTCACCTTCAACGCCACCGCCAGATGCAGCGGCCCGGTGTCGCCGGTGACAAGAACATGGAAACTGTCGAGCAACGTCAGCAAGCCTTGCAGCCCCGTTTTGCCGATCTGGTTATCCACGCAGGCCTGCGTTTGCGGGCCGATCAAGCTCATAAACTGTTTGGCCTTGCCGTCGTCAAACGGCGCACCAATCAGCACGATGCGTACATTGGGGTGCTTCGCCACCAGCTCATCGGCCAGCCGCGCATAGTGTGAAACCGGCCAGCAACGCGACTCCGTCGATGCCCCCAATTGAAACCCGATGGTGGGGTGGTCGCTGCTTTTGACGCCGCGCTGATAATCCACGGGAATTTCCATCGTCGGATCGTCGCTGCGGCAACCTAAAATGGAAATCAGCTCCAGCTTGCGGCGCACGAAGTGGCCGTAATAATGGAAGACATAGTTGGTCAGCCAAGGCTCCAGCCCGCAAATGCCCGAGCTGTAGTTATCGCGGATAATGTACTTCGCCCCGGCCAGTACGGCGCTGATGATGTCATAAGGCAGATGGGAGTGCAGGATCAGCGCCAAATCCGGCTGATGTTCGCGCAGCGATTTCAGCAATGGGCGTATCGTCTTGATCTTGCTGTCCCAATACACCACGCGATCGTAATAGCGGCCGTTTTCCACCAGCTCGCGGTTTTTCTTGTGCACCACCAGCGTGATGTGCGCGTTGGGGTAGCGTTCCCGCATCGCCCTCAATGCCGGCGTGTTGAACATGAAGTCGCCCAACGCCGTGGTGGAATAGATGACGATATTGTCAAACTGCTGGGCGCCGTCGAACGTCGCCTTGTCCTGAAAACGGCCGTACTTCGCCGTATAGCGCCGCAAGAACCAGTCGGCAACCTTGATTTTCCATTTCTTCGACATGTGCGTGCTTAGTTCGCTTTAAGTTGATAATACTCGGCCAGCGTCATGCCCACCGTGCGCTGCTGCAGCCAGTCAAACAGCTGCTCCAGATCGCGGTACAGCACTTCGATATCCTGTTCAGTTTTGAACGTCGGGCTGCCGCCCGGCATAAACTCGGAGGAGTGCAGCATAAACTCGACGTAGTCATGCCCCTGCGCCAGCGACGTCTCGGCCACGCTGATCATCTTGGCCACGTTGCCGCCACTCGGCCGCAGCCAGTTGACGGACGGCGAACGGCGCTTGCCGCGCAGCCGATCATAGCCCTGCTTGAACGCATTCATCAGCGCCGAATGCTTGTACTGGATGCTCATCGGCACTTCCAGCAGCGCCGAAGCGCCCGGCTTGGCGATGTTCTGCGGATCGATGAAATAGGCCTGCGACGGGAACCGGCTGTAATCGGTACCGCCGTTGCCCTGCGGGTTACCCGGCGAAAACTGCCAGTTGACCCGCGGCGTCACAGAACAGTCCACCTGATAGCCGTATTCCAGCAGCAGTGAGGCATAGTATTCGTTGAACGCCCAACGGCCGGCGCGATGGCTAAGCATTTTGGTCTGGAAGGCATCTTCCAGCAGCTTGGTCATGTGATCGACCTTGGCGCGGATCTGATCGGCGGGATACTCGATCAAATAAGGCTTGTGGCGCCAGTCATCGTCGGTCAGCGGCGTCAACGGCGGGCTGTTCCAGGCGTGCAGGTGCATGCCGACCTCGCCGGCGTCGCGGGCGATCACGTCGCGCGCGAACTCGACGTAAGCCGGGTCCATCGCCATTTCATAGTTGGTGAGATAAACCGGTTTGAAGGCGTATTTCTCGCACAGCGCCTGAAAGCGCGGCAAGAAACGCGTGTTTTCGGTCGCGATGCGATCGTGGTTTTGCCACAGATTATCGCCTTCGGTATCAATGGTGATGAGAAACGCCGGTTTAGTCATGAATATCGAGCCTGATATCAACAGAATGCACTATGTTACGCAGGCCGTTTCGCCAGGGCAAACGACTTTGCTGCCTGGTTTGGACAACGTTGAAGCGCATTCGTCCCCGGCTCGGCAATTTTTTTGCGGCCCGGCAAGAAAACCGTGCAACAGTAGCCACATGCGATCGGGTCATTTAGAATCAAAGATTGGTTTCCCAGAAAGCGACTCATGATGAACGACGCGCCAGCACTAACTTCCGCCCCATCCGTACAGCGTATTTTGATCATAAAACTGCGCCATCACGGCGATATGCTGCTGGTCACGCCGGTCATCAGCAGCCTGCGGCAAAACTACCCGCAGGCGCAGATCGATGTGCTGCTGTATCAGGAAACGCAGGAGATGCTGGCCAGTAATCCGGAATTGTCGACGCTGTTCGCCATCGACCGCCAATGGAAGAAACAGGGCGTCCGCGCGCATCTGGGGCACGAGCTGGCGCTGCTGCGCCGCCTGAAGGCGCAGCGCTACGATCTGGTGGTCAATCTGGCCGATCAGTGGCGCAGCGCCATCATCACGCGCCTGACCGGCGCGCGCATCCGTTTGGGCTTCGATTTCCCCAAACGCCGCGGCTTCCTGTGGCGCCACTGTCACACGCAGCTGGTGCCGGTGGACAATCACGCCCACCTGCATACCGTCGAACAAAATCTCTCGTTGCTGGCGCCGCTGAACCTGCCCACGCTTAATGAGCATGTCACCATGAGTTACGATCCGCAGGATTGGCAGACCTGTGAGCAACGGTTGCAGAAACAGGGCGTCACCGGCAGTTATATTGTGGTTCAGCCCACCTCGCGCTGGTTCTTCAAATGCTGGAGCGAAGAGAAAATGGCCGCCACCCTCACCGCCTTGCAGGCCGACGGACACCAGTTGGTGATCACCTCCGGCCCCGACGCCAGAGAACAAGCCATGGTAGAGCGCATTTTGGCGCTCTGCCCGCCGCAGGGCGTAATCTCGTTGGCCGGCCAGCTGACGCTGCGCCAACTGGCCGCCCTGATTGATCACGCCAAGCTGTTTATCGGCGTGGATTCGGTGCCGATGCACATGGCCGCCGCGCTGCAAACGCCGTGCGTGGCGCTGTTCGGCCCTTCCAAGCTGACTTTCTGGCGACCATGGCAGGCTACCGGCGCCGTGATCTGGGCCGGCGACTTCGGCGAACTGCCCGATCCGGACGCCATTGATACCGGCACCGACGAACGGTATCTCGACCTTATTCCTACAGACGCGGTGATTGCAGCCGCGCGGAGCACGCTGGCATGAAAGCATTTCGTTTGGCGATCGTTCGCCAAAAATACCGCCCGGACGGCGGAGCCGAACGTTTCGTTTCCCGCGCCCTGGAAGCGCTGGAACAACAGGATCTCGATCTGAACGTCATCACCCGCGAATGGCAGGGTGACGCCAATCCCAACTGGCATATCCACCTGTGCAACCCGTTAAAACTCGGCCGCATCAGCCGCGAGCGAGGCTTCGCCGTGGCGGCCAGGGCGCTGTGGCAGAAAGAGCGTTTCGATCTGGTGCAAAGCCACGAGCGCATTCCCGGCTGCGACATCTACCGCGCCGGCGACGGCGTACACCGCCGCTGGCTGCTGCAACGCGCGCGTTTGCTGCCAGAGTGGCGCCGCAAATGGCTGTTCTCCAATCGCTATCACCGCTATGTAATGTGCGCCGAACGCGCCATGTACGCCGCGCCGGAGCTGAAAGCCGTCATCTGTAACGCCGAGATGATCAAGCAGGAAATCATCGCCGACTTTGGCGTGCCCGCCGACAAAATCACGGTGATCTATAACGCCATCGACAACCAAAAGTTCCCGCCCGCCGACGAGGCCCAGCGCCGGCGTCTGCGCGAGCAATATCAGATCCCGCAACAGGCGCACTGCCTGGTCTTCGTCGGCTCCGGTTTCGAGCGCAAAGGGCTGGCCGCCGCCATCCGCGCCGTGGCGGTGACCGACAGCCACCTCCTGGTGGTCGGCAAAGACAAGGCCGAAAAACGCTACCGGGCGCTGGCGCAGTCGCTAGGCTGCGGCGATCGCATTCACTTTATGGGCGTGCAGAAACAGACCTTGCCGTTCTATCAGGCCGCGGATGCGCTGCTGCTGCCGACGCTGTACGATCCGTTCCCGAATGTGATTCTGGAAGCCATGTCCTGCGGCCTGCCGGTTGTCACCAGCACCACCTGCGGCGGCGCCGAGTTTATCACCCCTGGCCAGAACGGCTTTGTGACGGACGCGCTCGACGTACCGGCCATCACGGAGGCCATTCGGGCGCTGCCGCGCCAGGCACTGGGATCATCCATGGGCGAAGCGGCAAGATTGCGCATTATGACGGCCACGCCGGCGCATCTGTCCGAACAGCTCATTTCCCTCTATAACCGGTTACTGGATTAGCTATGCGTATTCTGATGATCATCGATGGCCTGCCGGGAGGCGGCGCGGAAAAAGTGGTGTTGACCCTGTGCCAGGGCATGCAGCAACAGGGGCATAAAGTTAGTCTGATCTCGCTGCGCGACGTCTGCAATTACCCTATCCCGCCGGGCATTGATTATCAGGTGGTGGCCGATCGCAGCCGTGCCCCCTGGCGCAAGCTGACCGAGCTCTCACGCCGCGCCGCCGCGCTGGATCGGGCGATAGCCGAACACGAGCGCCAACACGGCGCGTTCGATCTGGTGTTCTCCAACCTGCACAAAACCGATCGCATCGTCAGCCGCAGCAAGCGGCTGGCTTCGGATCGCCTGTGGTTCTGCATTCACGGCATTCTCTCCACTTCCTACCTCGGCCATCGCAAGGGCCTGGATCGCTGGCTCAAGCAACGTAAAATCGCCAACGTTTACCAGGGGAGAAATATCGTCGCCGTTTCACAGGCGGTCGGCGACGATCTGCATCGGAACTTGCCGATCCGCCCGCGCCGCCTGGCGGTCATCAACAATCCGTTCGATATCGACGCCATCCGGCAACAGGCGGCGGCGCCTTGCGAACTGGCCGGCCAGGAGTATCTGGTGCACGTCGGCCGCTTTCACGCCACCAAGCGGCATGACCGCCTGCTGAAAGCCTATGCGCTCTCCGGCATTCAGGCGCCGCTGGCTTTGATCGGCACCGGGGATGACACCCGCGTCGCCGAGGTCAAACGTCTGGCGGCAGACTTGGGCATCGCAGAGCGCGTGCTATTCCTCGGTTTCCAGGCCAATCCCTACCCATTTATTCGCCATGCCTCGCTGCTGGTGCTCAGCTCCGACAGTGAAGGGTTTGGCAACGTGCTGGTAGAATCGCTGTTGTGCGGCACGCCGGTGGTCAGCACCCGCTGTCCGGGCGGCCCTGCGGAAATTCTGGAAAAAGCCGGCATGGCTAACGCGTTGGCGGAATTAAACGAAGCGTCGCTGGCAGAAAAAATGGCGGAAATTTACGCCAATCCGCCACAGATAAATCAACAGCAATTGCTGAGCTATGGGCTGGACCCTATTTGCCGTCAATATATTGAGCTGAAAGAAAAATAATAAAAAAATAAATAAGGCAGGTGATACCTGCCTTATTTTCTTCGTTAGCTGAGTGCCTGCATTTTCTGCCAAACCTCATCGACAGAAACATCTTCACAGTGCCCCGACTCACTCTGCAAAATATGATGGCGGCCAGTCCATGGATGCCAGGACGTTTTATCGGTATCGCCAAAGAACACCACCATGTCCTTATTCAACGCGGCGGCAAGATGCATCTGCCCGCCGTCGCTGCACAGCACCCGGTCGCATAAATCAAACCCGCCCAACAGCTCGCGCACCGACGCCGTCGGATAAAGCGCGACGCGTTCGTTTTGGCACAGCGCCAGCAGCTGTTCGGCGCGCTGCCGATCGCCGATGTCGTCCGGCGCCAGCGTGCCCTGCGGCGACCAGAAGATCAGCACGCCGGTGTGGGGATCGGCGGTCAGACGGTTGATGATTTCGGCATAGCGTTCAACCGGCCAGCGTCTTTTCGGGCTGCGGCTGCTGATATGCACGGCGCATACCCGTTCGACCGACGGTAGACGTTCCTGCAGCCGCTGCACCGCCAATTGCCGCTCTTCCGGCGTCAGGAATACCCGCACCGGCGGGATCGGAATGGCTTGATCGGTGATCGCCGATAAATAGCTGTAGGTGTGTTCGACCTGATGGAGGCCGCGGAAATCGTCCTTGCGGAACGGGCGCTGAATCTCTTTCGTGCCCAGATCGGCACCGATGATATGGGTGGCGCCGGCCATTTTTGCTAAACGCAGGCTGTATTTGCAAGGCACCGGGTTGGCCAGAATGACCGCATCGAACTTTATTTTGCGCAGCTTCAGGAAGATCATCAGACGTTCGAAATAAACGCCCAACGTCGTTTCATTTTTCGCCTTGTGCTTGGCCTTTTTATAGACAAAGACTTTCTCGAGATGAGGGTTGTTTTTAACAACGTCCTGGCTGACTTTATTGATCAGCAGATAAACTTTTGCGTCTGGATAGGCAATTTTCACCCCTTCAATCAAGGGCGTAGTGCAAACAAGATCGCCGATGTTGT
Organism: Serratia bockelmannii; assembly: GCF_051803255.1. NCBI lineage: Bacteria > Pseudomonadati > Pseudomonadota > Gammaproteobacteria > Enterobacterales > Yersiniaceae > Serratia > Serratia bockelmannii. The sequence goes on from NZ_CP196512.1 coordinate 5,117,338, forward strand.
CGCGGCGAATAATTAAAATATTCTTCATTCCGAGCCTATCGGCGAAATCGCTCGCCGGTTGTCTGAAACTGACACCCAAGGTTACCAAATTAGCGCCTTTCCCTTCCAGTTATGGTACTATTCCGAATAACCCATATAAATGAAATTGATAGAATGTTGCTGCGTTTATATCAGGTACTACTCTACCTCATCCAACCCCTGATCTGGCTCCGCTTACTGCTGCGCAGCCGCAAAGCTCCAGCCTACCGTAAACGCTGGGCGGAACGCTATGGCTTCTGCGCCGGGAAAGTCGTGCCGGGCGGCATTATGCTGCATTCCGTCTCCGTCGGCGAAACGCTGGCGGCCATCCCGCTGGTGCGGGCGCTGCGCCATCGTTACCCCGCTTTGCCGATAACTGTGACCACAATGACCCCGACAGGTTCAGAACGCGTCCAGTCCGCTTTCGGCAAAGACGTGCATCATGTCTATCTGCCCTACGATCTGCCCGGTTCCATGAACCGCTTCCTCGACCAGGTGAATCCCAAGCTGGTGATCATCATGGAAACCGAGCTATGGCCTAACCTGATCAACGCACTGCATCAGCGGCAAATCCCCCTGGTGATCGCCAATGCGCGCCTGTCGGCTCGCTCCGCCGCTGGCTACAAGAAAATTGGCGGATTCATGCGCGATATGCTGCGCCGCATTACGCTGATCGCCGCACAGAACCAGGAAGACGGCGATCGGTTTATCGAACTGGGCCTGAAACGCTCGCAGCTGGCCGTAACCGGCAGCCTGAAATTCGATATCTCCGTCACCCCAGAGCTGGCCGCCCGCGCCGTTACATTGCGCCGCCAATGGGCGCCGCGCCGCCCGGTGTGGATCGCCACCAGCACCCATGACGGTGAAGAAACCATCCTGCTTGAAGCGCACCGCAAACTGCTGGAAAAACACCCCGACCTGCTGCTGATCCTGGTGCCGCGTCACCCGGAGCGCTTCCCGACCGCCAAAGAGCTGGTGCAGAAGGCCGGCTTCAGCTACACCCTGCGCAGCAGCGGCGAAATCCCGTCCGGCAGCACCCAGGTGGTGATCGGCGATACCATGGGCGAACTGATGCTGCTGTACGGCATCGCCGATCTGGCCTTTGTCGGCGGCAGCCTGGTGGAACGCGGCGGGCACAACCCGCTGGAAGCCGCCGCGCACGCCATCCCGGTGCTGATGGGCCCACATACCTTCAACTTTAAAGACATCTGCGCCAAGCTCTCGCAGGCCGAAGGCCTGATCACCGTGACCGACGTGGATTCGCTGGTGAAGGAAGTGGAAACCCTATTGACCGACGAAGATTACCGTCGCTACTACGGCCGCCATGCGGTGGAAGTGCTGTATCAGAATCAGGGAGCGTTGCAGCGCCTGCTGCAGCTGCTGGAACCGCACCTGCCGCCCCGGAGTCACTGAATGAGCAGCCGCAAAAGCCTGTCGGTGGTGATGATCGCCAAAAACGAAGCCGGGCTGTTGCCGGACTGCCTGCGCTCTGTCGCCTGGGCCGATGAAATCATCGTGCTGGACTCCGGCAGCGAGGACGACAGCGTCGCCGTCGCCGAAAGTCTGGGCGCCAAAGTCTTCACGCACACCGACTGGCAAGGATTCGGCAAGCAGCGTCAGCTGGCGCAAAGCTACGCCAGTCATGACTACGTTTTGATGATCGACGCCGACGAACGCGTCACCCCCGAGCTGCGGCAATCCATCGAGCGGGTGTTGAACGCACCGGACGACGGCGCCGTCTACAGCTGTGCGCGGCGCAACCTGTTCCTTGGCCGTTTCATGCGCCACAGCGGCTGGTATCCCGACCGCGTCAACCGCCTGTACGCCAACCAACGCTATCGCTATAACGACGATCTGGTGCACGAATCGCTGAACATCGGCGACGCCAAAGTGATCCCCCTCAGCGGCGATATGCTGCACCTGACCTGCCGCGACTTCTTCGCCTTCCAGCGCAAACAGCTGCGCTATGCCGAAGAGTGGGCCACGCAACGCCACCGGGCCGGCAAGCGTTGCGGCTATCTGTCCATCCTGACCCACACGCTCGGTGCCTTCGTCAAAACCTGGCTGCTGCGGGCCGGTTTCCTTGACGGTAAACAGGGGTTGCTGTTAGCGGTGGTCAACGCGCAATATACCTTCAATAAATATGCCGCATTATGGGCATTGGGCCGCAACTACTCAGAGAAGTGAATCATGACCAGCAAAGCCATCTATCCCGGGACCTTCGATCCCATGACCAACGGCCACCTGGATTTAGTGACGCGCGCGTCGCTGATGTTCGATCACGTGATTCTGGCCATCGCCGCCAGCCCGAGCAAAAAGCCGCTGTTCAGCCTGGATGAGCGCGTGGCGCTGGCGACGCAGGTCACCTCGCATCTGGACAATGTGGAAGTGCTGGGTTTCAGCGAGCTGATGGCGCACTTTGCCGCTCACCAGAATGCCAATATCCTGGTGCGCGGCCTGCGGGCGGTGTCTGACTTTGAGTACGAATTGCAGCTGGCGAACATGAACCGCCATTTGATGCCGACGCTGGAAAGCGTGTTCCTGATGCCTTCCGAAGAGTGGTCGTTCATCTCCTCTTCACTGGTGAAAGAGGTCGCGCGTCACGGCGGCGATATCGCGCCTTTCCTGCCTGACGTGGTTACGCAGGCGCTGATGGCGAAGCTCGCCGCCGAGTGATGCTCAGCGCTGGCAGCGCCGGCAAAAGAAGGTGCTGCGCTGCCCGTGCTTGGCGGATTCGATCGGCGTGCCGCACGCGCGGCAAGGTTCTCCCGCCCGCCCGTAAACCTGCAACTCCTGCGCGAAATACCCCGGTTTGCCGTCCGACTGCAAAAAGTCGCGCAATGTCGTACCGCCCTGCTCGATGGAGCGCTGCAACACCGCCTTGATGGTCTTCACCAGCCGTTCCGCTTCGGCTTTGCTCAACGATCCCGCCGGACGATCGGGCAGGATCCCGGCGCTGAACAGCGATTCACTGGCGTAAATGTTACCGACGCCGACCACCAGCTTGTTATCCATCAGCCACGGTTTGATCAGCGTGCGCTTATTGCGTGATTTTTCATACAGGTAGTCGCCGTTGAACGCTTCACTCAGCGGTTCCGGCCCCAGATGCGCCAACACGCTGCTGGTCGCCAGGTCTTCGCACCACAGCCAGGCGCCGAAACGGCGCGGATCGGTATAGCGCAGGATCATGCCGTTGCTGATCACCAAATCGACGTGGTCGTGTTTGCCCGCTTCATCTTCGTTCTCCTCGCGCAGCATGCGCAGGCTGCCCGACATGCCCAGGTGCACGATAATCCAACCGTTCTCCAGCTCGATCAGCAGGTATTTGGCTCGGCGCTGCACGCTGAGCACCGGCCTATCGCTCAGCGTCAGGATCTGCTCGGAAACCGGCCAGCGCAGGCGCGCGTTGCGCACCACCGCATACTGAATGCTGTGGCCAACAAGATAAGGCTCTATACCGCGTCTGCTCGTCTCAACTTCCGGTAATTCAGGCATCTGGCTTCCCCTCCGACGTTTTCTACCCTTTATAAAACAAAAAACCCGGCCAAGGCCGGGTTTTTCATTAATCCACTAAAATTATTTAATTTTAGCTTCTTTGTATACTACGTGCTGACGGACAACTGGATCGAATTTCTTCAGTTCCAATTTTTCCGGCTTAGTACGCTTGTTCTTCGTGGTGGTATAGAAGTGACCAGTACCAGCAGAAGAAACCAGCTTGATCTTCTCGCGAACACCTTTAGCCATGATTCAGTTCCTTAATACTTCTCACCACGGGCACGCAGATCGGCCAGAACCGTCTCAATACCCTTCTTATCGATAACACGCATACCTTTAGCAGATACACGCAGAGTTACAAAGCGCTTCTCAGCCTCAACCCAAAAACGGTGTGAGTGCAGGTTAGGCAGAAAACGGCGTTTGGTCGCGTTCATTGCGTGGGAACGGTTGTTACCGCTCACCGGGCGCTTGCCAGTAACTTGGCAGACTCGGGACATGTCTATTCTCCAAAAATCAAATCAGCTCGAGCTTCGTATAGGGTATGGCCGCCTCGTCAGGCTTTTAGAGCCCATCTCAGCAAACTTCATACTGAGGAGACTCTCGTCATCAGGTAGAAACCACACATCAGGTCAGAAACCTGCTGAGATAGGCTCTTGCGCCAAACCCAAGATTCTCAAAGGTGGCGTAGTATACGCTCTGAAGCGTAAGTGCTCAAGTCCCGAACAGCTAAAGATCCCACAAGGATCGCGAAAAAATCGCTTAAAGCCATCCGCGCTCGGCAAAAGAGACGCATTCACCCCGACCGATCACCAAATGATCGAGCACTCGGATCTCCAATAACTGGCAGGCTTTCACCACCTGTTCCGTTATCAAACGGTCGGCATGACTGGGTTCAGCCTTACCCGAGGGGTGATTATGCGCGAGAATCAGCGCGGCGGCATTAGCCTTCAACGCTTCACGCACAATTTCTCTCGGGTAGACGACGACGCTGCTGATGGTACCAGCAAACATCTCCTGATGGCGAATAACCCGGTGCTGATTGTCTAAAAACAATACCAAAAAGACCTCTCGCTCACGATGGGCCAGCAGGCTTTGCAGATAATGCTGGGTGACGCGCGGATTGAGCATGGCGTTTTCCTGCGACAAATGGCTGGAAAAGAAGCGCAGCGCCAGCTCGGCAATCGCCTGCAGCTGCGTATAGCTGGCATCCCCCAGGCCTTTTTGGCTACAAAAAGCCTGATGATCGGCCGACATCAGGTGATAAAGCGAGCCGAACCGGCGCAGCAGCTGCTCCGCCAGCTGCATCACGTGCACGCCGGGCAATCCGGTGCGCAAGAAAATGGCCAACAGCTCTGCGTCGGACAGCGCCGCCGCCCCCTGCATCAACAGCTTTTCACGCGGCGCCAGCGCGCCCGGCCAGCACGCCACAATCGGGTTGCTCATCGTGTTCCTCCCTGAAAGGGCTACAGCATGCCATGTGCTGCCCGGCGCGTTCGACAGGTGTTTGATAACATTGCGAAGTGTTTCGCAAAGCACAATGTAACGCCCTGCAGCCATTGCGGAATCACTCACCTGAACGGCGGATATGCTAAAATGGCGCATCTTTCGGCTTTCAATCGGACAATGATGATGACGGGACTTTCCGGCAAACATATTGTGCTTGGCATCAGCGGCGGCATCGCCGCCTACAAATGCCCAGAGCTGGTGCGCCGCCTGCGCGACAGGGGTGCAGAAGTGCGCGTGGTGATGACCCACGCCGCCAAGGCGTTCATTACGCCACTGACGCTGCAGGCCGTTTCCGGCTACCCGGTGTCCGACGATCTGTTGGATCCCGCCGCCGAAGCCGCCATGGGCCACATCGAACTGGGCAAGTGGGCGGATCTGGTGATTCTGGCGCCGGCGACCGCCGATCTGCTGGCGCGCGTCGCCGCCGGCATGGCCAACGATCTGCTGACTACCGTCTGCCTGGCGACCGACGCCCCTATCGCCGCCGCCCCCGCCATGAACCAGCAGATGTATCGCGCCGCCGCCACGCAGGCCAACCTGCAAACGCTGCAGACGCGCGGCATGCTGCTCTGGGGGCCGGACAGCGGCAGCCAGGCCTGCGGCGACGTCGGCCCGGGCCGCATGCTGGATCCGCTGGACATCGTCGACCTGGCGAACGCGCATTTCTCCGCCCCGCAGGATCTGCAACATTTGCAGGTTATGATCACCGCCGGCCCAACGCGTGAAGCGCTGGATCCGGTACGTTTCATCAGCAATCACAGCTCCGGCAAAATGGGCTTCGCCATCGCCCGCGCCGCCGCCGCCCGCGGCGCGCAGGTGACGCTGATCGCCGGGCCGGTCAGCCTGCCGACGCCGCCATCGGTCACCCGAGTGGACGTCACCAGCGCGCTGGAGATGGAGCAGGCGGTGCAACAGCGCGCGGCGCAGCAGCAGATTTTCATCTCCTGCGCCGCCGTGGCCGACTACCGCCCCGAGCAGATCGCCGATGAAAAAATAAAAAAACAGGGTGATGAAATCGTCCTCAAGATGGTAAAAAACCCCGATATCGTCGCCGGCGTGGCCGCGATGACCAAAAATCGACCGTTTGTCGTGGGGTTTGCCGCCGAAACCCAGAATGTGGAAGAATACGCGCGGCAAAAACTGGCGCGTAAGAAGCTGGATTTGATTTGCGCTAACGATGTATCGCTTGCAGAGCACGGGTTCAACAGCGACACCAATGCCCTGCACCTTTTTTGGCAGGATGGAGAAAAGCGCCTGGCGCTGAGCGACAAGGCACTCCTTGGCCAACGTTTAATAGACGAGATAGTCAGCCGTTATGATGAAAAAAATCGACGTTAAGATCCTCGACCCGCGTATCGGTCAGGATTTCCCGCTACCGACCTACGCCACGCCGGGCTCCGCCGGTCTCGACCTGCGCGCCTGCCTGGACAGCGCGGTAGAGCTGGCGCCGGGTGAAACCACGCTGCTGCCCACCGGCCTCGCGATCCACATCGCCGACGCCGGCCTGGCGGCAGTGATCCTGCCGCGCTCCGGCCTGGGCCATAAGCACGGCGTCGTGCTGGGCAACCTGGTCGGCCTGATCGACTCCGATTACCAGGGCCAGCTGATGGTGTCCGTTTGGAACCGCGGCCAGAAGCACTTCACCATCGAGCCGGGCGAACGCATCGCGCAGATGGTCTTCGTGCCGGTGGTGCAGGCCGAATTCAACCTGGTGGAAGAGTTCGACAGTAGCGAGCGCGGCGAAGGCGGCTTCGGCCACTCGGGGCGCCACTAAGCGCCACCCAATGCACGATGGCCGGCAGGGAAACGTCGCCTGAACCTTGCCTTTCCGGGGAGAAGGATGTCTCTGCGGCAAGGTTTTACCGCGACAATTGCAGCGCACACCAGGCAGCGCGGAAAAAGGCCGTTAAGGCCGCTGACCCCAGCATCGTAAAAAAGCTATCACATAAGCCGCACAGAGCCTGCTCTGCAGCGGCCGGTGCCCGGGTTTCCGTCAGTTAAGTTTTAGCAAGGGTCTAATCAGACATGGCAGAAAAAGAAAATACGAAAAGGAATCGGCGCGAGGAAATATTGCAGGCGTTAGCCCAGATGCTGGAATCCAGCGACGGCAGCCAGCGCATTACCACCGCCAAGCTCGCCGCGAACGTGGGTGTTTCTGAAGCTGCGCTGTACCGGCATTTCCCCAGCAAGACACGGATGTTCGACAGTCTGATCGAGTTTATCGAAGACAGCCTGATCACCCGCATCAACCTGATCTTGCAGGACGAGAAAGAGACGTTTAATCGTCTGCGCCTGATTTTACTGCTGATTCTGGGCTTTGCGGAACGCAACCCGGGGCTGACGCGCATCATGACCGGCCACGCGCTGATGTTTGAACAGGATCGCCTGCAGGGCCGCATCAACCAGCTGTTCGAACGCATCGAGGCGCAGCTGCGTCAGGTGCTGAAAGAGCGCAAATTGCGCGAAGGCAAAGGCTTCATCGTCGATGAAACGCTGTTGGCCAGCCAACTGCTGGCCTTCTGCGAAGGCATGTTGTCGCGCTATGTGCGTTCGGAATTCCGCTATCGTCCAACGCAGGAATTCGACGCCCGCTGGCCGCTATTGGCGGCACAGCTGCAATAACGAAAACGCCGGGCACGCCCGGCGTTTTTATTTATACCCCAAACTGCTCGCGGTAAGCGCGCACCGCCGCCAGGTGGTCCGCCATTTCCGGTTTCTCTTCCAGATAAGCGATCAGGTCCTTCAGCGTCACGATCGAAATCACCTTGCAGTGATAGTCGCGTTCCACTTCCTGAATGGCGGAGATATCCGCGCGGCCGCGTTCCTGACGGTCGAGGGAGATCAGTACCCCCGCCAGCGAAGCGCCGCTGGCGCCGATGATTTCCATCGACTCGCGGATCGCGGTGCCGGCGGTGATCACATCATCCACCAGCATCACACGCCCCTGCAGCGGGCTGCCGACCAGCGAACCACCCTCGCCGTGGGTCTTGGCTTCCTTGCGGTTAAAGCAGTAAGGCACGTCGCGCTCATGGTGTTCCGCCAGCGCAACCGCCGTGGTGGTGGCGATAGGAATGCCTTTATAGGCCGGGCCAAACAGCAGATCGAAATCGATGCCGGAGTCCATCAGGGCTTCGGCGTAGAAGCGCCCCAACAGCGCAAGATCGCGCCCGGTATTAAACAGGCCGGCGTTGAAGAAATACGGGCTGGTGCGGCCGGATTTCAGGGTGAACTCGCCGAATTTCAATACCTGCTTGTTAAGCGCGAACTCGATAAACTGGCGCTGATAGGCTTTCATTACTGCTTCTCCTCGTCTGAATCTGCTTGGGTCTTGTCATTACTGCCGCCCGATCGTCGGGCATAAAAAAGGCGACTTCTCAGTCGCCTTAAAAAATCAGTCCGCCAGCGCCGCTTTCTGCGCCTGGAAGATGGTTTCGATGCCCCCTCGGGCCAGCGCCAATAGCGCCAACAGCTCATCGTGGCTGAACGGCTCGCCTTCGGCGGTGCCCTGCACTTCAATCATGCGGCCGTCTTCCATCATCACCACGTTCATGTCGGTTTCCGCCGCGGAATCTTCCACATACTCCAGATCGCACAGCGCTTCGCCGTTGACGATGCCGACGGAAACCGCCGCTACCATGCCCTTCATCGGGTTGGCTTTCAGCTTGCCGTTGGCCACCAGGGTGTTCAGCGCATCGGCCAGCGCCACGCAGGCGCCGGAGATGGAGGCGGTGCGGGTACCGCCGTCGGCCTGCAGTACGTCGCAGTCGAGGGTGATGGTGAATTCACCGAGCTTTTTCAGATCCACCGCGGCGCGCAGCGAGCGCGCGATCAGGCGCTGGATCTCCAGCGTACGGCCACCTTGTTTGCCTTTGGCGGCTTCACGTGCGTTGCGGCTGTGGGTGGAGCGCGGCAGCATGCCGTACTCGGCGGTGATCCAACCTTGCCCCTGGCCTTTCAGGAAGCGCGGAACGCCCTCTTCTACCGTGGCGGTGCACAAGACTTTGGTATCGCCAAACTCAACCAGCACTGAGCCTTCAGCGTGTTTGGTATAGTGACGGGTCAGTGTCAGGGGGCGAACTTGCTGTGGTGCTCTGCCTGCAGGACGCATGGGCTCTCTCCGGCTTCAAATCAACTATTGGCTGCGCATTATACGGGCTTCGTGACGTAATGCCTATCCTGCCCGCAGTCGCGACGCTATAATCGCCCCATCTTTTCCTATTACGGGTACGCATCAATGATCCGCAGCATGACCGCCTACGCCCGGCGTGAAATCAAGGGTGAATGGGGCAGCGCAGCCTGGGAGCTGCGTTCCGTTAACCAGCGCTACTTAGAAACCTACATCCGTCTGCCGGAGCAATTCCGCAGCCTGGAGCCGGTGATCCGTGAACGTATCCGTGGCCGCCTGACCCGCGGCAAAGTCGAATGCAACCTGCGTTTCGAACTGGATCCAAGCGCGCAAAGCTCGCTGATCCTGAACGAAAAACTGGCCAAACAGCTGGTCGAAGCCGCCAACTGGGTGAAAATGCAGAGCGACGAAGGGGAAATCAACCCGATCGACGTGCTGCGCTGGCCGGGCGTGATGTCCGCGCAGGAGCAGGATCTGGACGCCATCAGCGTCGAGCTGATGCAGGCGCTGGACGGCGCGCTGGATGACTTTATCGTCGCACGCGAGAGCGAAGGCGCCGCGCTGAAGACGCTGATCGAACAACGCCTCGACGGCGTCAGCGCCGAAGTGGTCAAAGTGCGCGCCCAGATGCCGAACATCCTGCAATGGCAGCGCGAGCGCCTGGTCAGCAAGCTGGAAGAGGCGCAGGTACAGCTGGAAAACACCCGCCTGGAGCAAGAGCTGGTGCTGATGGCGCAGCGTATCGACGTCGCCGAAGAGCTGGACCGTCTGGAAGCGCACGTGAAAGAGACGCACAACATCCTGAAAAAGAAAGAAGCCGTCGGCCGCCGCCTCGACTTTATGATGCAGGAGTTCAACCGCGAATCGAACACCCTGGCCTCCAAGTCGATCAATGCCGACGTCACTGCTTCGGCCATCGAGCTGAAAGTGCTGATCGAGCAAATGCGCGAGCAGATCCAGAATATCGAGTGATCCTGCCCCTTATGTCATCAAGCCCGCGCCACGCGGGCTTTTTTATGGCTGCAAATCAGCGATAGGCGGCCACCTGCTCCTCACCGATCAACCCCATTTTCTGCAGCTGCACCGCAATGCTCCAGGTTGAGCGCTCGAACTCATCGCTCAGCGCTTCCAGCGTCGCCCCGGCCGCATGGCTCTCGCGCAGCCGCAGTTTTTCCTCTTCCGGCCAGGGGAAGTAGGCATTGGCAGGTCGGCCCTCGACCAGATTCTTCTGCCGTTTCTCCTCCGGCGTCAACCGGGCTTTTTTCTGCAGTTCAGCCTCACCGTCGAACTCGTTGGCCAACGCGAACAGCAGCCGGATAGCCTCCGGTGCGCAGGCCGCTGAAGCCGGTTTCAACAGCTCGCCGGTGTCGGGATTAACGCCGTTGGCCAGCGCCCTGAGCAAAGTGCCGGTATTCATCGTTCGCCTCCTTGTCCGAGAAAATGCGCGCCGGTCACGGCGCCTGTTCCAAAACATGTTTCTCTTCCTCAGCCAAGAAAACCACGCTTTGCGCCATGAAAAATCGCCGATTGCGAACCAGATTCCAGGCGTTTGCACATAAGTAACGGGGATTACATCAAGTTGCGAGCCGGCAGGCCTCTGGGGAGACGGCTCACCGGGGGCTTATGAAAAACTGCCGAGCAGCGCGTGCGGATGACAATCGGCAAGATATCCCGCATGCCATAAGTATTTTGTTCTAATTATCACGCAAGGTAATGAAAGGATGGCGATGCTGTGGCTAAATGTGTTTTTTTCCTGCCCGTGAACCGTACGGACCGTTTATGCCACAAATTCTGCAATTTATTATGGCCCTGGTGGTGATCATCGCCCTGGCGCTGCTGGTCAGCAATAATCGCAAGAAAATCCGCCTGCGCTATATCATCCAGCTGTTGGTGATCGAAGGCGCGCTGGCCTATTTCTTCCTGCACTCCGCCAGCGGGCTCAGCGTGATCAAACACGTCGCCGGCTTCTTCGACACCCTGCTCGCCTACGCTGCCCAAGGATCGGAGTTCGTGTTCGGCGGCATGAGCAAGGATGGTCTGGCGTTCATCTTCCTCGGCGTTTTGTGCCCTATCATCTTTATTTCCGCCCTGATCGGCATTTTGCAGCATTTCCGCATCCTGCCGCTGATCATCCGCCTGGTCGGCACCCTGCTGTCCAAGGTCAACGGCATGGGCAAGCTGGAATCGTTCAACGCCGTCAGCACGCTGGTGCTGGGGCAGTCGGAGAACTTTATCGCCTATAAAGGCATCATCGGCGATATCTCACCGCGCCGCATGTACACCATGGCCGCGACCGCCATGTCGACGGTTTCGCTCTCCATCGTCGGCGCCTACATGTCGATGATCGACGCGCAATACGTGGTGGCGGCGTTGATCCTTAATATGTTCAGCACCTTCATCATCCTGTCGATCATCAACCCGTATCAGGTTGAAGACGAGCCGGAGCTGAAGCTGAACAAACTGCATGAAGATCAGAGCTTCTTCGAAATGTTGGGCGAGTACATTCTGGCCGGCTTCAAGATTGCGATGATCATCGCGGCGATGCTGATCGGCTTTATCGCGCTGATCTCCGCCGTCAATGCGCTGTTCTCTGCGGTGCTCGGCATCAGCTTCCAGCAGATCCTCGGCTACGTGTTCTATCCGCTGGCCTGGCTGATCGGCATCCCGGCGGAAGAGGCCCTGAAGGCGGGCAGCATCATGGCGACCAAACTGGTAGCCAACGAATTCGTGGCGATGATTGAACTGAAGAAGATCGCGGTGGAGCTGTCGCCGCGCGGGCTGGGCATTCTGTCGGTGTTCCTGGTGTCGTTCGCCAACTTCGCCTCCATCGGCATCGTCGCCGGCGCCATCAAAGGACTGAACGAGCAGCAAGGCAACGTGGTGTCCCGTTTTGGCCTGAAGCTGGTTTACGGCTCGACGCTGGTGAGCCTGTTGTCGGCGGCCATCGCGGGCCTGGTGCTGTAATTCCCACTCCCGGCCGCAGGGCCGGGAGTTCGCTTTAAAACGCCACGCACACCGGCGCATCCACCCGCATCACCGAATCCTGCGCAAACTGCTGCTTATAGCCGCTGCGCAGCGCCTCGATATTCGCCTCGCTCTCTTTGTCCGGCGCATGGATCAGCAGCAGCGCCTTGCTGTTCTCGCGCGCCAGTTTGCCGTCGTGGCCCAGCCACTGCCCTTTGGCATCAAAGACCGTCAGCCCGTCTTTAAAACGCGACGTCACCTGGTTATCGACGAAGGTTTGCCACTCGGCGGCGGTGATCGCCGGCCCCGCCGGGCGATTCAGGCCGAAGTAGAGCGTTGTTTGCATCATCGGATCGCCGATACGGCAAGCCGGAGCGGGTGACATAGCCTGGTGGCCTGGCGCCACGCAGCCGCTCAGCAGCAGGGCGGCCATCACGGCGCCGGCGGCCAGTTTCGAGGAGTTTTTCATCTGCAGTCTCGGTTTCTCGGTTGAAGGATTCGCTGCAAAAAGCATAGTCAGCAATGGAAATCAGCGCGAAATTTCTAATGCTATTATCAACAGCAAAATGTTAAAAAAGGCTGGTTATCGGCAATAAAAACGGAGTTTGGATTAGCTATATTAATCCGAAACACCATCGGTGAAAAAAACTCAGTGGCGCGGGTCCTCGGCGGCGATTACCCTGCCGGCCATCATTCTGAGGCAAGTACGCTGTGAACCCCTTATGTTACTGAGCATCCTTTATATCATCGGCATCACCGCCGAAGCCATGACCGGCGCGCTGGCGGCCGGCCGCCGCCAAATGGACATGTTCGGCGTGATCATCATCGCTTCGGTCACCGCAATCGGCGGCGGGTCGGTGCGCGATATGTTGCTCGGGCATTTTCCATTGGGCTGGGTCAAACACCCGGAATACATCGTCATCGTCGCGATAGCGGCGATCGTCACCACCTGGGTGGCTCCTCTGATGCGCCATCTGCGCCGCCTGTTCCTGGTTCTCGACGCCGTCGGCCTGATCGTCTTCTCCATCATCGGCGCGCAGGTGGCGCTGGATATGGGGCACAGCGCCATTATCGCCGCCATCGCCGCGGTGATCACCGGCGTCTTCGGCGGGGTGCTGCGCGACATGTTCTGCAACCGCATCCCGCTGGTTTTCCAGAAAGAGATCTATGCCGGCATCTCCTTCAGCGCCGCCTGGCTGTATATCGGCCTGCAGCACCTCAGCCTGCCGCATAATCTGGTGGTGATCCTCACGTTGGTCGCCGGCCTGAGCGCGCGTCTGATCGCCCTGCGCTTCCGCCTCGGCCTGCCGGTGTTCAACTACCAGCATCCGGATCACTGATCCCGGGGCGGCAACGCGCCGCCGCCGAGGCCAAAACTGCAGAAATGTTGCCCTTCGACGCGCAAATTCGCTCATTCGCCGCTTTTTCCGCGCAAAGCGGCGGGCAAAATGCGAGCTAACGCTGCACCCGGCGCGTTAGCCGTGTATACTGTGCGGAGAAAATACACATCCGCTGTTATTGGCATATCAACCGTTATCAACGAACATCATCATGGCTCAAGGCACGCTTTATATTGTCTCTGCTCCCAGTGGCGCAGGTAAATCAAGTCTGATTCAGGCTTTGTTAAAGACGCAACCGCTGTACGACACGCAGGTTTCGGTTTCGCACACCACGCGCGACAGTCGCCCGGGTGAAAATCACGGCGAGCATTATTTCTTCGTCTCGAAAGACGAATTCCGCCGGATGATCGAGCAGGACGCGTTTCTTGAGCACGCCGAAGTGTTCGGCAACTATTACGGCACCTCGCGCGCCGCCATCGAACAAGTGTTGGCGACCGGCGTTGACGTGTTTCTGGATATCGACTGGCAGGGTGCGCAGCAAATCCGCGCCAAAATGCCGCAGGCGCGCAGCATCTTCATTCTGCCGCCGTCGAAGGAAGAACTGGGCCGCCGCCTGCGCGGGCGCGGTCAGGATTCCGACGAGGTGATCGCCAAGCGCATGGCTCAGGCCGTGGCGGAAATGACGCATTACGCGGAGTACGATTACCTGATCGTGAACGATGATTTCGATCTGGCGCTGTCCGATCTGAAGACCATCATTCGCGCCGAACGCCTGCGTTTGGGCCGCCAGTTGCTGCGGCATGACGCTTTAATCAGCAAACTATTGGCAGACTGAAGGCAGTTTCAGTATCATGCCCAGTCTTTTCGTCACCTGTGGAGTAGCACAAATATGGCACGCGTAACTGTTCAAGACGCTGTAGAGAAAATTGGTAACCGTTTTGACCTGGTGTTGGTCGCTGCTCGTCGGGCGCGTCAGATCCAGACCGGCGGCAAAGATGCACTGGTTCCGGAAGAGAACGACAAGTACACCGTTATTGCCCTGCGCGAAATCGAAGAAGGCCTGATCACCAGCCAGATCCTCGACGTGCGTGAGCGCCAGGAACAGCAAGAGCAGGAAGCCGCAGAGATTCAAGCGGTTACCGCGATTGCTGAAGGTCGTCGTTAATTAGACTGCGAGTCCGCCTTGTACCTGTTTGAAAGCCTGAATCTGCTGATTCAACGTTACCTGCCCGAGGAGCAGATTAAGCGCCTCAAACAGGCATACCTCGTCGCGCGCGACGCGCACGAGGGCCAGACACGTTCCAGCGGTGAGCCTTACATTACTCACCCGGTCGCCGTGGCCTGCATCCTGGCGGAAATGCGTCTCGATCACGAGACGCTGATGGCGGCATTGCTGCACGACGTCATCGAAGACACCCCAGCCACCTATCAAGATATGGAACAGCTGTTCGGCAAGAGCGTCGCCGAACTGGTTGAGGGCGTCTCCAAGCTCGACAAGCTGAAGTTCCAGGACAAGAAAGAAGCGCAGGCGGAAAACTTCCGCAAGATGATCATGGCGATGGTGCAGGATATCCGCGTCGTGCTGATCAAGCTGGCCGACCGTACGCACAACATGCGCACCCTCGGTTCGCTGCGCCCCGACAAACGCCGGCGCATCGCGCGTGAAACCCTGGAAATCTACAGCCCCCTCGCCCACCGTCTGGGTATTCATCACCTGAAGACCGAGCTGGAAGAGCTGGGCTTCGAGGCGCTGTACCCGAACCGCTATCGCGTGATCAAGGAAGTGGTGAAAGCCGCACGCGGCAACCGCAAAGAGATGATTCAAAAAATCCTCTCCGAGATCGAAGGGCGGCTGACCGAGGCCGGCATCGCCTGCCGAGTCAGCGGGCGGGAAAAACACCTCTACTCCATCTACCTCAAGATGCACCTCAAAGAACAGCGTTTCCATTCCATCATGGATATCTACGCGTTCCGGGTGATCGTGAAAGAGGTCGATACCTGCTACCGCGTACTCGGCCAGGTGCACAGCCTGTACAAACCGCGCCCGGGGCGGGTGAAAGATTACATCGCCATTCCCAAGGCCAACGGCTATCAATCGCTGCATACCTCGCTGATCGGCCCACACGGCGTGCCGGTCGAAGTGCAGATCCGCACCGAAGACATGGATCAGATGGCTGAGATGGGGGTGGCCGCGCACTGGGCTTACAAGGAAAGAGAACAGGGCGAAACCGGTACTACGGCGCAGATCCGCGCCCAGCGCTGGATGCAAAGCCTGCTGGAGCTGCAGCAAAGCGCCGGCAGTTCGTTTGAATTTATCGAGAGCGTCAAATCCGATCTGTTCCCGGATGAGATTTACGTTTTCACCCCGGAAGGCCGCATCGTCGAGCTGCCCGCCGGCGCCACGCCGGTCGACTTCGCCTATGCGGTGCATACCGATATCGGCCATGCCTGCGTCGGCGCGCGCGTCGATCGTCAGCCGTACCCGCTGTCGCAGTCGCTGACCAGCGGCCAGACCGTCGAGATCATCACCGCACCGGGCGCACGGCCCAACGCCGCCTGGCTGAACTTCGTGGTCAGCTCGAAAGCGCGCGCCAAAATTCGCCAGATGCTGAAGAACCTCAAGCGCGACGACTCCGTTGGCCTCGGCCGCCGTCTGCTCAACCATGCGCTGGGCGGCAGCCGCAAGCTGGCCGAAATCCCGCAGGAAAACATTCAGCACGAGCTGGACCGCATGAAGCTGGCGACGCTGGACGATCTGCTGGCGGAAATCGGCCTCGGCAACGCCATGAGCGTGGTGGTGGCGAAGAATCTGCAGGGCGATCAGTCCAGCCTGGGCACTTCATCCGGCGTACGTAACCTGGCCATCAAGGGCGCCGACGGCGTGTTGATTACCTTCGCCAAGTGCTGTCGTCCGATTCCGGGCGATCCGATTATCGCTCACGTCAGCCCGGGCAAAGGGCTGGTGATCCACCATGAATCCTGCCGCAATATTCGCGGCTATCAGAAAGAGCCTGAGAAGTTCATGGCGGTCGAGTGGGATAAAGAGACCGAGCAGGAGTTCATCGCCGAGATCAAGGTGGATATGTTCAACCACCAGGGCGCGCTGGCCAACCTGACGGCGGCGATCAACGCGGCCGAGTCCAATATTCAGAGCCTGAACACCGAAGAGAAAGACGGTCGGGTTTATAGCGCCTTTATCCGCTTGACCACCCGCGATCGCATCCATTTGGCAAACATTATGCGTAAAATCCGTATCATGCCGGATGTGATCAAAGTTAACCGCAACCGAAACTAGCGCTTATGAGTCCTGAACGCTATGCGCGGATTTGTGAAATGCTCGCGACCCGGCAGCCGGATTTGACGGTCTGCCTGGAGCAAGTGCACAAGCCGCATAACGTCTCCGCCATTATCCGCACCGCCGACGCCGTCGGCGTGCATCAGGTCCACGCCGTGTGGCCCACCACCCGCATGCGTACCCTGGTTTCCTCCGCCGCCGGCAGCAACAGCTGGGTCAGCGTTAAAACCCATCCCACCATCGGCGACGCGGTCGGTCACCTGAAAGCGCAGGGCATGCAAATTCTGGCCACCAACCTGTCTGCGCGCGCGGTCGATTTCCGCGAAGTGGACTACACTCGGCCAACCTGCGTGCTGCTCGGCCAGGAAAAAACCGGCATCACCGAAGAAGCGCTGGCGCTCGCCGACCAGGACATCGTCATTCCGATGATCGGCATGGTGCAATCGCTCAACGTCTCCGTGGCTTCGGCGCTGATCCTGTATGAAGCGCAGCGCCAGCGGCAGAATGCCGGCCTGTATCGCCGCGACAACAGCATGTTGGATGAAGAAGAGCAGCAGCGTCTGCTGTTCGAAGGCGGCTACCCGGTGCTGGCCAACGTGGCCAAGCGCAAAGGGCTGCCACGCCCGCAGATTGACGAGCAGGGCCAGGTGGTCGCCAGCGCCGAATGGTGGGCGGCCATGCAGGCGACGGTGCGCAAATGAAAGGCCGCCTGCTGGATGCTGTCCCACTCACCACGCTTTCCGGGGTTGGCGCCAGCCAGGCGGGCAAACTGGCCAAGCTTGGCCTCGAGACCATTCAGGATCTGCTGCTGCACCTGCCGCTGCGCTACGAAGACCGTACCCGCCTCTACCCGATCAACGATCTGCTGCCGGGCATCTACGCCACGGTAGAAGGGGAAGTGCTGCGCAGCGACATCAGCTTCGGCCGCCGTCGCATGCTGACCTGCCAGATCAGCGACGGTACCGGCATCCTCACCATGCGGTTCTTCAATTTCAACGCCGCAATGAAGAACAGCCTGGCCACCGGCCGCCGCGTGACCGCCTACGGCGAGATCAAACGCGGCAACCACGGCGCGGAGATCATTCATCCGGAATACCGTATTCAGGGCGAAGCCAGCGAGGTCGAGCTGCAGGAGTCGCTGACGCCGGTCTACCCCACCACCGAGGGGGTGCGGCAGGCCACGCTGCGCAAGCTGACCGACCAGGCGCTGGCGCTGCTGGATACCTGCGCCATCGCCGAACTGCTGCCGCCGGAGCTGAGCGGCGGCCTGATGAGCCTGCCGCAGGCGCTGCACACCCTGCATCGCCCGCCGCCGGACATTCAGCTGGCGGATCTGGAACTGGGCAAACACCCGGCGCAAAAACGCCTGATCCTCGAAGAGCTGCTGGCGCATAACCTCAGCATGCTGGCGGTGCGCGCCGGCGCGCAGAGTTATCAGGCGCAACCGCTGCTGCCGGACGATCGGCTGAAAAACCGTTTTCTCGCACAGTTGCCGTTCTCGCCGACCGGCGCGCAAACGCGCGTGGTGGCCGACATCGAAGCCGACATGCAAAAAGACTTCCCGATGATGCGGCTGGTACAGGGCGACGTCGGTTCCGGCAAAACGCTGGTGGCGGCGCTGGCGGCGCTGCGCGCCATCGCGCACGGCAAGCAGGTGGCGCTGATGGCGCCGACCGAGCTGCTGGCCGAACAGCATGCCAACAACTTCCGCCAGTGGTTCGAACCGCTGGGGCTGCAGGTCGGCTGGCTGGCGGGCAAACAGAAAGGCAAGGCGCGCATCGCGCAGCAGGAAGCCATCGCCAGCGGCCAGGTATCGATGGTGGTCGGTACCCATGCCATCTTCCAGGAGCAGGTGCAGTTCAACGGCCTGGCGCTGGTGATCATTGATGAGCAGCACCGCTTCGGGGTGCATCAGCGGCTGGCGCTGTGGGAGAAAGGCGAAGAGCAAGGCTTCCACGCCCATCAGCTGATCATGACCGCCACGCCGATCCCGCGCACGCTGGCGATGACCGCCTATGCCGATCTCGATACCTCGGTCATCGACGAGCTGCCGCCGGGCCGCACGCCGGTGACCACCGTCGCCATTCCCGATACCCGCCGCGCCGACATCATTCACCGGGTGAAAAGCGCCTGTCTGGAAGAAGGACGGCAGGCTTACTGGGTATGTACGCTGATCGAAGAGTCCGAGCTGCTGGAAGCGCAGGCGGCGGAAGCCACCTGGGAAGAATTGAAAGCCGCGCTGCCGGAGCTGAAGGTGGCGCTGGTGCACGGCCGCATGAAAGCGCAGGAAAAGCAGGCGGTGATGCAGGCGTTTAAACAGGGCAAGCTGCAGCTGTTGGTCGCCACCACGGTGATCGAGGTCGGCGTCGACGTGCCCAACGCCAGCCTGATGATCATCGAAAACCCGGAACGGCTGGGCCTGGCGCAGCTGCACCAGCTGCGCGGCCGCGTAGGGCGCGGCGCGGTGGCTTCACACTGCGTGCTGCTGTACAAAACGCCGCTGAGCAAAACCGCGCAAACGCGCCTGCAAGTGCTGCGCGACAGCAACGACGGCTTTGTCATCGCCCAGCGCGATCTGGAGATCCGCGGCCCGGGCGAGCTGCTGGGCACCCGCCAGACCGGCAGCGCCGAATTCAAGGTGGCGGACCTGTTGCGCGACCAGGCGATGATCCCCGAAGTGCAACGCGTCGCCCGCCATCTCCATCAGCACTACCCGGAACACGCCCAGGCGCTGATCGAACGCTGGCTGCCGGAGAAGGCGCGCTACTCCAACGCATAAAAAAGGGCGCCGCAGGCGCCCTTCTCATGATGACTCGCGATATTACCCCACCGCCGGGAACACCGGCAGCAGCAGATACAGCTTGATAACGATGGCGTTGGCGATATCGATAAAGAACGCTCCCACCATCGGCACCACCAGAAACGCCAGATGCGACGGGCCGAAGCGATCGGTGATCGCCTGCATGTTGGCGATCGCCGTCGGCGTGGCGCCCATGCCGAAACCACAGTGGCCGGCGGCCAGCACCGCCGCGTCGTAGTTCTTGCCCATCACCCGGTAGGTAACAAAGATCGCGTACAGCGCCATCACCAGCGTCTGCACCGCCAGGATCGCCAGCATCGGTAACGCCAGCGAAGCCAGCTCCCACAGGCGCAGGCTCATCAACGCCATCGCCAGGAACAGCGACAGGCTGACATTACCCAGCACCGATACCGCCCGTTCGAACACGGTATAGAAACCGGTGAAGGCCAGCGTGTTGCTGAGGATCACCCCGACGAACAGCACGCAAACGAAGTTAGGCAGCTCAAACACCGTACCGTTCAGCAAGCCGGCAATCAGCTGCCCCAGGCTCAGACAGATGGCGATCATGGCGATGGTTTCGATCATCACCAGCGAGGTGATCAGGCGGCCGCTTTCCGGCTTCTCGAAACCGCTCGGCTGCACGCTGTCTTCCGGCGTGCCTTCCGGCGTAGAGGAGTGTTTGACCAGATAGCGCGCCACCGGGCCGCCGATCAGGCCGCCCAGCACCAGGCCGAAGGTGGCACAGGCCATGGCGACTTCCGTCGCGTTTTCAAAGCCGTAGCGCTCGATGAACAGCTTGCTCCAGGCCGCCCCGGTGCCGTGGCCGCCCGACAGGGTGATCGACCCGGCGATCAGGCCCATCAACGGATCCAACCCCAGCATTTTCGCCATGCCGATGCCGATGGCGTTCTGCACCAACAGCAGCCCCAGCACCACGAACAGGAATACCATCAGCGCCTTGCCGCCGGCGCGCAACCGCGCCAGGTTGGCATTCAGCCCGATAGTGGCGAAAAAGGCCAGCATCAGCGGATCCTTCAGCGACATGTCAAAGCTGATTTCCCAGTTGGCGAACTTTTTCAGGGCTAACAACAGAAGGGCCACCAGCAAACCGCCGGCGACGGGGGCAGGAATGGTATATTTTCGCAGCAGAGGAATGCTTCTGACGCACTTGCCCCCGAGGAGCAAAACCAGCGTCGCGGCGACTAACGTGCCATAAGTATCAAGATGAAACATCCAGGTACTCCATGTAAGGGAAAAGATCCAAATAAAAATAATAAGTTATAGAAAACCACTGAGTTTTTAAACTTGATGAGTCCAGGATTAGAAGTAAAAAACGCTAAGATGACAAGAAAAAATGAATGAAAATGCGACATAAACAGGAAAGTTGACAATATAATATTTAGGCGCAACCGTTTGCTTTTGCGGGGCGGCGCATTAAAATGCCTGCTTTGCCGTATCTGGAAACGCCACACCATGAGCATGTCATCCTCCGAGCTTGATGCCACACGCCAAGCCGCCTCAGAATCCCGCGCCAGCGAACTGATTTATCGCCTCGAAGACCGCCCGCCGCTGCCGCAAACGCTGTTTGCCGCCGGCCAGCATCTGTTGGCGATGTTCGTTGCGGTGATCACTCCGGCGCTGCTGATCTGCCAGGCGCTGGGCCTGCCGGCGCAGGATACCCAGCACATCATCAGCATGTCGCTGTTCGCCTCCGGCCTGGCTTCCATTCTGCAAATCAAAACCTGGGGGCCGGTGGGTTCCGGGCTACTGTCGATTCAGGGCACCAGCTTCAACTTCGTTTCGCCGCTGATCATGGGCGGTCTGGCGCTGAAAAACGGCGGCGCCGACGTGCCGACCATGATGGCCGCGCTGTTCGGCACCCTGATGGTCGCTTCTTGCACCGAAATTTTGCTGTCGCGCGTGCTGCATCTGGCGCGCCGCATCATCACCCCGCTGGTTTCCGGCATCGTGGTGATGATCATTGGCCTGTCGCTGATTCAGGTCGGTTTGACCTCGATCGGCGGCGGTTATGCCGCGATGAACGATCACAGCTTCGGCTCACCGAAAAACCTGCTGCTGGCCGGCGCGGTGCTGGCGGTCATCATCCTGCTGAACCGCCAGCGCAACCCTTACCTGCGCGTCGCTTCATTGGTGATCGCCATGGCGGTCGGCTATCTGTTGGCCTGGGCGATGGACATGCTGCCCGCCGACGCTCCGGCGGCACCCACGGCGGCGATCACTATTCCCACGCCGCTCTATTACGGCCTGGGCTTCGACTGGAACTTGCTGCTGCCGCTGATGCTGATCTTTATGGTCACCTCGCTGGAAACCATCGGCGACATCACCGCCACCTCTGATGTCTCCGAACAGCCGGTCAGCGGGCCGCTGTACATGAAGCGTCTAAAAGGGGGCGTACTGGCCAACGGCCTGAACTCGATGCTGTCGGCGGTGTTCAATACCTTCCCCAACTCCTGCTTCGGCCAGAACAACGGCGTGATCCAGCTGACCGGCGTCGCCAGCCGCTATGTCGGCTTTGTGGTGGCGCTGATGCTGATCGCGCTGGGGCTGTTCCCGGCGGTAGCCGGCTTCGTGCAGCACATCCCCGAGCCGGTACTGGGCGGTGCGACCATCGTGATGTTCGGCACCATCGCCGCCTCCGGCGTGCGCATCGTGTCACGCGAGCGCCTGAACCGCCGCGCCATCATGATCATGGCGCTGTCGCTGGCCGTCGGCATGGGCGTCTCCCAGCAGCCGCTGATCCTGCAGTTCGCGCCGGACTGGCTGAAAACCCTACTCTCTTCCGGCATCGCCGCCGGCGGCATTACCGCCATCGTGCTGAACCTGGTGTTCCCGCAGGAACACGAGAAAAAGTAACCCGCCCATTGGCGTTCAAACGGCCGCTTGCGGCCGTTTTTTATTGTCTATCAGACCATTGCCCTTGAGATGCCCGGCCAATTGCGGCATAAACAGGGTATCTTTTTTGACCGATGCGGATGTAGACGATGAAATTTATCGGAAAGCTGTTGCTGACGTTGCTGCTGCTGATCGTGCTGGCGGTGGTGGTGCTGTACCTGGTCGGGCAAACCCGCTGGGCGGCAGGCCGCTTGAGTGCCTGGATCAGCGACAACAGCGAATACCGCCTGTCGATAGGAAAAATCACCCATTCGTGGAGCCAACCGGACCAGATCGGTCTGGAAGACGTGCAGCTGGCGCGCAGCGGCCAGCCGCAGGCGCTGGTTGCCAAACGCGTCGATCTCGGCCTCAGCCTGCGCCAAATCACCGAGCCGCGCTATTTTCACAGCGTCACGCTGCGCGACGGCACGCTGAACGTGCAGCCACAGGCGGCGGCGTTGCCTGTACAGGCCGACGTGCTGCAGTTGAGCAACATGGCGCTGCAGTCCAACGATAACGAGTGGCAGCTCAACGCGCAGCAGGTCACTGCCGGCATCACGCCGTGGCGCCCGCTGGCCGGCCATCTGCTGGGGGACAACAACCAGTTCCAGTTCAGCGCCGGTTCGATGACGCTGAACGGCATCCCCGCCTCGAAGGTGTTAGTGCAGGGGGAGCAAAAACAGGGCCAGTTGCTGTTGAACAACTTCGGCGCCGATCTGGCGCAGGGCGACCTGACCGGCGTGGCCAGCCGCGCCACCGACGGCAGCTGGCAGGTGGATCGCCTGCGGCTGAGCGGCGTGCGCATGCAGACCCCGATGACGTTGGCGGAATTCATGCGGCGCTTCACCGCTCTGCCGCCGGTCACCCTCAAGCGTTTCGATCTGATCGATGCGCGCCTGGAAGGCAAGGCGTGGGCGGTTAACGATCTCGACCTGTCGCTGCAAAACGTCAGCGTCGAAAAAGGCGACTGGCGCAGTGAAGACGGCTCGCTCAACTTCAACGCCGGCGACGTGGTCAACGGCGGTTTCCACCTGATCGATCCGATCGCCACCCTGCGGCTCTCTTCCGCCGGCATCGCCATTCAGCAGTTCACCACCCGCTGGGAAGGCGGGCTGCTGCGCACCTCCGGCAACTGGCTGCGCGCCGGTAAACGCCTGCAGCTGGATGAAGTGGCCATGGCGGCGCTGGAGTACACCCTGCCTATCGACTGGCGCGAGCTGTGGCTGAAACCGCTGCCGGACTGGCTGGCGGAGGTGTACGTCACCAAGCTGACCACCAACCGCAATCTGATCATCTATATCAACCCGGCATTCCCGTTCCAGATCACCGCGCTGGACGGTTACGGCAGCAACCTGCTGCTGGCGCGCGACCACCAGTGGGGCATTTGGTCCGGTTCGCTAAACCTGAACGGCAGCGAGGCCACCTTCAACAAAATCGACGTGCGGCGCCCTTCGCTGGCGCTGAACGCCGACGCCAACCAGATCACCGTCACCGAGCTCAGCGCCTTTATGCCCAATGGGTTGCTGGAGGCCAAAGCGACCGTCGATCAGCTGCCGGGCAAGCCGTTCCAGCTGACGCTGCACGGCCGTTCGGTACCGATCAACACCTTGCAGCAATGGGGATGGCAGCCGGTGCCGCTGACGGGAGACGGCAACCTTGAGCTGCAGTTGAAAGGGCTGCTGAACAGCGACGGGCCGTTCAAGGCCTCATTGAAAGGCAATCTGCAGGCCACCGCCGGCGACGGCCAAGCGGTGAACCAACAATTGCCGTAATGCACTGCGCGGCCCGCCCTCAGGGCAGGGCCGCCACCCTACTCTTCCAGCGCTTCAGAGCCACCCTGATCCAGCGGCACATCCGGCTCAGCCGGCAACACCATGTAGGTGCCTTCGAATACCGCGCCCTTATCCTCGTCGCCGAACAGATGCACTTCGGCGTGCACGCGCGCGCGGCGGCCGCGCGCCAGACGCGCCAAATCGCCGCTCAGCGAGCCCAGATCCGCCACCGCACGCGGCCTGCCGGTAATCGGTTTGCTGTAGCGAATGTGCGCGTCCGCCAGAATGATGGTGCCGCCGAGATGGCGCTCGCGCAGCAGCAGCCAAATCAGCCCCCAGGCGGTCAGCGTCGCCAGCGAGAACAGGCTGCCGGCGAACAGCGTGTGGTGCGGATTCTGGTTGCCGATCTCCGGCATGGTGGTGACGAAGCGCTGGCCGGTGTATTGGCTGATGCGCACGCCCATCTTTTCGCTCAGCGGAATGTGTTCATACCAGGCCTGCTGCAATTGGCCGCACCAATCAGGGCGATGCAGGATATCGTCCAGCGTCGCCACCGGTTTGATCATTAAAAAGTGACGGATCGGGGTGGTTTGCGGCGCGGTGATCTCGCCCTGATTGACGAAGCCCAGCTTGGCGAAGAAATCCACCGCGTCTTCACGGGCGCTGCACACCACCCGCTTCACGCCTTCCTGCCGTGCGACGGACTCCAGCGTTATCGCCACCAGCGTTCCCAACCCTTTATCCTGCAACGTCGGGTCTACCGCTAGAAAACGGATCGCCGCCTCGTTGTCGGCATTGATATACAGCCGCCCGATGGCGACAATTTTACCGGCCTCGTCCACCACCATTTGGTGATGGGCCATGGCGTCATAGGCATCCTTTTCCGAACCCACCGGCTGGTGCAGCGGCTTGCGCAGCATTTCCCAGCGAAACTGGTAATACTCCTTCAGTTCTTGCTCTGTTACGGGTACTCGTAGGTGATACATAGACGCCTGTTCTCCGAATGCTTAGACCTGTAGCCAGAATGTCACCGGACCATCGTTGACCAGCGCCACCTGCATGTCGGCGGCGAACTCGCCGGTATGGGTCTCTACGCCGCGTTCACGGCATTGGCCTACAAAATATTGATACAACCGATCGGCTTCCTGCGGCGCGGCGCCGCGCGAAAAGCTGGGCCGCATGCCCTTCTGGGTGTCCGCCGCCAGGGTGAACTGCGAAACGACCAGCACGCTGCCCCCGGCCTGCTGGACGTTGAGATTCATCTTGTCGTTTTCGTCGCCGAAAATGCGGTATCCCAACACGCGTTCGCACAGGCGCTGCGCTTTTTGCTCGTTATCGCCCTGCTCCACGCCCAATAACACTAACAAACCGGGGCCAATCTTGCCTACTGTCTCGCCACCCACCGTGACGCTGGCGTTTAACACCCGTTGAATCAACGCAATCATTCCTGCTGCCCTTCTGGTTTTTGTTCCTGTTGCTCCGCCTTCTGCCGACGGTAGTCGCGGTATTCGCCGATGGTCACGGTGATTTCCGCACCGAGTAACACGATACACCAGCTCCAATAGACCCACAGGAATAAAATCGGGATCACCGCCAGCACGCCGTAAATCAGCTGATAGGAGGGGAACATGGTGACGTACAGCGCGAATCCCTTCTTGCCCAGTTCGAACAGCAATCCGGCCACCACGGCGCCAATCAGTGCATCTTTGGGCGGCACGCGCACCGTCGGCACGATGCAATACAGCAGCCAGAAGGAGATGCACGACAAAATCAGCGGGAAGATGCGCAGCACCTGATCCACCAGGCCATTGACGCCGGTCTGCGCCAACCAGTTGAGCGACAGCAGGTAAGAACTGATGGCCATGCTGGCGCCCACCAGCAGCGGCCCCAGCGTCAGC
The DNA here is from genome assembly GCF_051803255.1 of Serratia bockelmannii. NCBI lineage: Bacteria > Pseudomonadati > Pseudomonadota > Gammaproteobacteria > Enterobacterales > Yersiniaceae > Serratia > Serratia bockelmannii. The sequence goes on from NZ_CP196512.1 coordinate 5,143,444, forward strand.
ACCATCCAGTACACGGCAAAGGAGAAGACGATCGGCCGCTTGTTCTTGCTGCGCCAGATAGTGTTCAGCACGCTGTCCACCGAGGAAATCAACAGCAGCGCGGTAACGATCAGCCCGCAGGTGCCGACGGCGGTCATCTTGTTGGAATTGGCGACGAACTGTTCCAGGTAGTTCTGGATCACATTGCCGGCGGCCGGCACGAAATTGGAAAAGATAAAGCTCTTCAGCTGTTCGCTGATGTCGGAAAACATCGGGAAAGCGGCGAACAGGGCGAACACCACGGTGACCAGCGGCACCAGCGACAGCAGGGAAACGTAGGCGAGATGGCCCGCCAACATCGTCAGGCCATCGTGGTCGATGCGTTGGTACAGCAGCCGTCCGAAGGTGACGCTTGGCTTAATCGCAGAGGGCAGCTTCTTGCGGCGGAAAAACGACATGGTCACTCCTTGATGTCCGTTGATACGCCTTAAGCTTAACGCGCTCTGCACTCATTGAGCAAAATAGGCCGGCACCACGTCGCGATCGGTGACGTGCACCGTCTTGATTCCCAGCGCCTGCGCGGCGAGGACGTTCGCCGGATGATCGTCAAAGAACACCGCGTCGGCGGCAGCGGTGTTTTCCGCGGCCAGCACATGCTGGTAGATGTTGGCTTCCGGTTTGCGCATGCCGAGATCTTGCGACAAATAGAGATGATCGGCGGCGGCGGCCACTTCAGGGTAGTGCTGCGGCCAGTAGTTGCAGTGCAGACGGTTGGTGTTCGACAGCACCACCACCCGGTGGCCTTCGTTGCGCAGGCGCTGCATGATGTCGATCACCTCCGGGCGCAGCGCGACGAATACCGCCTGCCAACCGGTGGCGAACTGCTCAAAGCTGAGCGCGATGCCCATTTCATCGCACAGTTTGCCGGCGAAGTCTTCATCGCTGATTTCACCGCGCTCATGCTGCTGGAACACCTCACCCATGGTGAAACGATCGGACAGCACCGCCAACGGCGTGCCGCTCAAATTGCTCCACACACCCAGCACACGCTTGAAATCGATATCGACGATCACATTACCTAAATCAAAGATATACAGCATAGTCCTCTCCTATGGGCCGGTGAGATTTCACTGTAGCGGGAAAAGGAACAGCTGAACAGGGAGCGAACGGAAAAGCGCATAGCGCGCCGCACAAACGGGGAACAACAGAGGAAAAAACTCAGGGCGCGAGAGCCGCGCCCTAAGCAGGGGACACTCAATCAGCGATTAAGCGTCTTTAGGACCGCGGCTGGCACGCTTACGATCGTTTTCCGTCAGGTGACGCTTACGGATACGGATCGAGGTTGGCGTCACTTCTACCAGTTCGTCGTCATCGATGAACTCCAGAGCTTGCTCCAGGGTCATTTTGATGGCCGGAACCAGGGTAGTCGCTTCGTCAGTACCGGAAGCACGCATGTTGGTCAGCTTCTTACCGGTCAGGCAGTTTACGGTCAGGTCGTTGGAACGTGAGTGAATACCGATGATCTGGCCTTCATACACTTCCGCACCGTGGCCCAGGAACAGCTTGCCGCGATCCTGCAGGCCGAACAGCGCGAACGCGACCGCTTTGCCCTGGCCGTTGGAGATCAGCACGCCGTTCTGACGCTGGCCCACTTCGCCCGGACGCACGTCGTCGTAGTGGCTGAAGGTGGAGTACAGCAGACCGGTGCCCGAAGTCATGGTCATGAATTCGTTACGGAAGCCGATCAGACCGCGGCTTGGGATCACGTAGTCGAGACGCACGCGGCCCTTACCGTCCGGATCCATGTTTTTCAGGTCAGCTTTACGCTCACCCATCGCCTGCATCACGGAACCCTGATGCTGCTCTTCGATATCCAGCGTCACGTTCTCGAATGGCTCCTGCTTGCGGCCATCGATTTCGCGGAAGATAACTTTCGGACGGGAAACCGCCAGCTCGAAACCTTCACGGCGCATGTTTTCGATCAGCACCGACAGGTGCAGTTCACCACGGCCGGAGACGCGGAAGGCGTCCGCATCGTCGGTTTCTTCAACGCGCAGCGCTACGTTGTGCACCAGCTCTTTGTTCAGACGGTCAAGGATCTGACGCGACGTCACGTACTTACCTTCTTTACCGCAGAACGGCGAGGTGTTGACGTTGAAGAACATGGTGACGGTCGGTTCGTCGACGGACAGCGCCGGCAGCGCTTCTACGGCATTGGTGTCGCAGATGGTGTCAGAGATGTTCAGCTCGCCCAGGCCGGTGATGGCGATGATATCGCCCGCTTCCGCCAGGGTGCTGTCGATACGCTCCAGACCCAGGTGACCCAGCACTTTACCCACTTTACCGTTGCGAGTTTTACCTTCGCTGTCGATGATGGTGACCTGCTGGTTCGGCTTCACTTTACCGCGCTTGATGCGGCCGATGCCGATAACGCCCAGGTAGTTGTTGTAGTCCAACTGGGAGATCTGCATCTGGAATGGCGCTTCCAGCTCAACCTGCGGCGCAGACACATGGTCGACGATCGCCTGATACAGCGGGGTCATGTCTTCCGCCATGTCGGTGTGGTCGACGCCGGCGATGCCGTTCAGCGCAGAAGCGTAGATGATCGGGAAGTCGAGCTGCTCGTCAGTCGCGTCGAGGTTCACGAACAGGTCGAACACCTGATCCACAACCCAGTCAGGGCGCGCGCCAGGGCGGTCAACCTTGTTGATGACCACGATCGGCTTCAGACCGTTGGCGAAGGCCTTCTTGGTCACGAAGCGGGTTTGCGGCATAGGGCCATCCATTGCATCCACAACCAGCAGCACCGAGTCAACCATCGACATCACGCGCTCTACCTCACCGCCGAAGTCGGCGTGTCCTGGGGTATCCACGATGTTGATACGGTAACCATTCCAATTAATGGCGGTGTTTTTTGCGAGGATGGTAATCCCACGCTCTTTCTCCAAATCGTTGGAGTCCATTACGCGTTCGGTCGCTTCCGCACGCTCTCCGAAAGTACCGGATTGTTGCAGCAGCTTGTCAACCAGGGTGGTTTTACCATGGTCAACGTGGGCAATAATGGCGATGTTACGCAAATTTTCGATCACAGCTTTGCCTCGGGCATTAGAAATAGCGCGCTATTGTACACGTATTAAGCGAGGGACTAAACAAGATCACAACCATCTCTTATAAACAACCGCGTACCGGTCAGTTTGTGATCCCTTTCACGGTGCAAAAAGCCGCAATCGTTGCACTTTTGCACCATTTCAGTGCCCACGCCCACCCCGATTGCACCATAACAGTGCAATTTATCGCTGATGGTGCATACTGTGGCTGGGTAAAACCCGCGCAGAAAGGCGATGAACGCCTTTTTAAAAAGTTGGCACGCTTTTCGCTTTAGTCTTTTCAAGGCGAAAAAAAGCCAGTTCCACAGATTCGTTCCACGACGACGACAATGATAAACCGGGAGAGTTAAGTATGTCCGCTGAACACGTTTTGACGATGCTGAATGAGCATGAAGTGAAATTCGTAGACCTGCGTTTCACTGACACCAAGGGTAAGGAACAGCACGTGACTATCCCGGCTCATCAGGTAAACGCCGACTTCTTCGAAGAAGGCAAAATGTTTGACGGCTCCTCTATCGGTGGTTGGAAGGGCATCAACGAATCTGACATGGTACTGATGCCGGATGCCAGCACGGCGGTTCTGGATCCGTTCTTCGAAGAACCTACGCTGATCATTCGCTGCGACATTCTCGAGCCGGGCACCATGCAAGGCTACGATCGCGACCCGCGCTCCATCTCCAAACGCGCCGAAGACTTCCTGCGCTCCTCCGGCATCGCGGACACCGTCCTGTTCGGGCCAGAGCCTGAATTCTTCCTGTTCGACGACATTCGCTTCGGCAGCAGCATCCGCGGTTCCCACGTGGCCATCGACGACATCGAAGGCGCCTGGAACTCCGGCACAAAATACGACGGCGGCAACAAAGGCCACCGTCCGGCGGTGAAAGGCGGTTACTTCCCGGTTCCACCGGTCGACTCTTCGCAGGATCTGCGTTCCACCATGTGTTTGACCATGGAAGAGATGGGCCTGGTGGTTGAAGCGCACCACCACGAAGTGGCGACCGCCGGTCAGAACGAAGTGGCAACCCGCTTCAACACCATGACCAAAAAAGCCGACGAAATTCAGATCTACAAATACGTGGTGCATAACGTGGCACACGCCTTCGGTAAAACCGCGACCTTCATGCCGAAGCCTATGTTCGGCGACAACGGTTCCGGCATGCACTGCCACATGTCGCTGTCCAAGAACGGCACCAACCTGTTCGCCGGCGACAAATACGGCGGCCTGTCTGAAACCGCGCTGTTCTACATCGGCGGCATCATCAAGCACGCCAAGGCGATCAACGCGCTGGCCAACCCGACCACCAACTCGTACAAGCGTCTGGTACCGGGCTACGAAGCGCCGGTGATGCTGGCCTACTCCGCCCGTAACCGCTCCGCGTCCATCCGTATCCCGGTGGTCGCCAGCCCGAAAGCGCGCCGCATCGAAGCCCGCTTCCCGGATCCGGCGGCTAACCCATACCTGTGCTTCGCCGCACTGCTGATGGCCGGCCTGGACGGCATCATCAACAAGATCCACCCTGGCGACGCCATGGACAAAAACCTGTACGACCTGCCGCCGGAAGAAGAAGCCGAGATCCCAAAAGTGGCCGGCTCGCTGGACGAGGCGATGGCCGCACTGAACGAAGACCGCGAGTTCCTGACCCGCGGCGGCGTGTTCACCGACGATGCGATCGATGCCTACATCGAACTGCGCAAAGAAGAGATGGACCGCGTTCGTATGACGCCACACCCGGTTGAGTTCGAACTGTACTACAGCGTCTAAGCCCTACCCGCGCCGTCTGCGCAGGCGGACGGCGCCCATATTTTTGTTATCGCTTTTTTGTTGCCGTGGAAACTTTCAGCCCATCTTCGGATGGGTTTTTTTCTCCACCGTATTTTCTGCAAAACTATTCCATACCGCGCCGATCCCGGATGGAGTAGGATAGATGCACTAAAAAGGTGCAGGAGTCTGCTGTATGGCAACTGGCAAGCTGCCCGATGCTGGGCAGATCCTCAATTCACTCATCAACAGCATCCTGCTGTTGGATGACTCTCTGGCGGTTCACTACGCCAACCCGGCGGCACAGCAGCTGCTGGCGCAAAGCTCCCGCAAGCTGTTCGGCACGCCGCTGCCCGATTTGCTCGGTTATTTTTCGCTGAACGTCTCTCTGATGCGTGAAAGCCTGCGCGCCGGGCAGGGCTTCACGGACAACGAAGTGACCCTGGTGGTCGACGGCCGCGCGCATATCCTTTCCCTGACCGCTCAGGCGCTGCCGGAAGGCTATATCCTGGTCGAGCTGGCGCCGATGGACAATCAGCGCCGCCTGAGCCAGGAACAGCTGCAACATGCCCAACAGGTGGCAGCCCGCGATCTGGTGCGCGGTTTGGCGCACGAAATTAAAAACCCGCTGGGCGGCCTGCGCGGCGCAGCGCAGCTGCTGGCCAAAGCGCTGCCCGATCCGGCGCTGACCGAATACACCAAGGTGATCATTGAGCAGGCCGATCGGCTGCGTAATCTGGTGGATCGTCTGCTCGGGCCGCAGCGGCCCGGCCAGCATATTACCCAGAGCATTCATCAGGTCGCGGAGCGCGTCTGCCAACTGGTGTCCCTGGAAATGCCGGATAACGTCACGCTGGTGCGCGACTACGATCCGAGTCTGCCGGAAATGGCTCATGACCCGGATCAGATAGAACAGGTGCTGCTGAACATCACCCGCAATGCGCTGCAGGCGCTGGGCGAGGCGGGCGGCACCATCACGCTGCGCACCCGCACCGCGTTTCAGATTACGTTGCACGGTACCCGCTACCGCCTGGCGGCACGTATCGACGTCGAAGACGACGGCCCCGGCGTGCCGGCGCAGCTGCAGGACACGCTGTTCTACCCGATGGTCAGCGGCCGTGAAGGCGGTACCGGCCTGGGATTATCCATCGCCCGCAATCTGATCGATCAGCATTGCGGAAAAATTGAATTCAACAGTTGGCCAGGTCATACCGAATTCTCGGTCTACCTGCCCATTCGTCAGTGAGGTTTGCTATGCAACGAGGGATAGTCTGGATCGTCGATGACGATAGCTCCATCCGCTGGGTGCTTGAGCGCGCGCTCACCGGCGCGGGCCTGAGCTGCGCCACCTTCGAAGGCGGCAATGACGTGCTGGAAGCCTTGGCCACGCAAACCCCCGACGTGCTGCTATCCGACATCCGCATGCCGGGTATAGACGGTCTGGCGCTGCTCAAACAGATCAAACAGCGCCATCCAATGCTGCCGGTGATCATCATGACCGCGCATTCGGATTTGGACGCCGCCGTCAGCGCCTATCAGCAAGGGGCCTTCGACTACCTGCCGAAGCCGTTCGACATCGACGAAGCAGTGGCGCTGGTCGAGCGCGCCATCAGCCATTATCAGGAGCAGCAGCAGCCGGTGCGCAGCCAGCCGGCCAGCGATCCGGCGGCGGACATCATCGGCGAAGCGCCGGCGATGCAGGACGTATTTCGCATCATCGGCCGGCTCTCGCGTTCGTCGATCAGCGTGCTGATCAACGGCGAATCCGGCACCGGCAAAGAGCTGGTGGCGCATGCGCTGCACCGCCACAGCCCGCGCGCCAAGTCGCCGTTCATCGCCCTGAACATGGCTGCCATCCCCAAAGACCTGATCGAGTCGGAGCTGTTTGGCCACGAGAAAGGCGCCTTCACCGGTGCGAACCAAATCCGTCAGGGACGCTTTGAACAGGCCGACGGCGGCACGCTGTTCCTCGACGAGATCGGCGATATGCCGCTCGACGTGCAAACGCGCCTGCTGCGGGTGCTGGCGGACGGCCAGTTCTACCGGGTCGGCGGCTATGCGCCGGTGAAGGTCGACGTGCGCATTATCGCCGCCACGCACCAAAACCTGGAGCTGCGGGTACAGGAAGGCAAGTTCCGCGAAGACCTGTTCCATCGCCTGAACGTGATCCGCGTACACCTGCCGCCGCTGCGCGAGCGCCGGGAAGACATCCCGCGGCTGGCGCGCCACTTCCTGCAGATCGCCGCCAAAGAGTTAGGCGTCGAGGCCAAGAACCTGCATCCGGAAACCGAAACCGCGCTGACCCGCCTGCCCTGGCCGGGCAACGTGCGCCAGCTGGAGAATACCTGCCGCTGGCTGACGGTGATGGCCGCCGGGCAAGAGGTGCTGATTCAGGATCTGCCGAGCGAACTGTTCGAAACCGCCGCGCCGGAGAGCCCCAGCCACAGCCTGCCGGACAGCTGGGCCACGCTGCTGGCTCAGTGGGCCGATCGCGCGCTGCGTTCCGGTCATCAAAACCTGCTGTCGGAAGCGCAGCCGGAGATGGAGCGTACGCTGCTCACCACCGCCCTACGCCACACCCAGGGGCACAAACAGGAAGCCGCACGCCTGCTGGGCTGGGGGCGTAATACTCTGACCCGCAAGCTCAAAGAGCTGGGCATGGAATAGGAGCGTGGGTGGATGATGAAAAACGCAGTCCGGCGCACAAAAAAACGCCAACCTCAGGCTTTACAGCCGGAGCGGGCGCAGTATGATCGTGTCGCACACTCTGGAGGTTGACGATGCTGGACTCATTCATCGTGTTCATTTCTCAGGGCGCGGAGCTGGGCTCTGCCGCCAGCCACACCCCGCAGGCGGCGGTCGCCGCGGTGTTGTGCGCCGCGCTGATTAACTTCTTCAGTTAAAAAAACAGCCGCATCAGCGGCTGTTTTTTCATCCTCAGATCACCCGAGAGAACTGCTGGCTGCGCGCCTGTTGCCGCAGATAGCGATCGAAGCACATGCAGATATTGCGGATCAGCAAGCGCCCGCGCGGCGTGACGCGAATGCCTTGCTCGTCGCGCTCCACCAGCCCATCGCGTTCAAACGGCGCCAGCAGCTGCAGGTCTTCGGCGAAGTAAGCGGTGAAATCGATGCCGTATTGCCGTTCAAGCGGCTGATACGCCAATCGGAAGTTACAGATCAGCGTTTTGATCAGATCGCGCCGCAGGCAATCGTCGTCCGTCAGCGCCAGCCCGCGCCACAGCGCGTTGCCCTGCGCCTGCACGCTGTCATAGTAACGCTTCAGCTCTTTCTGGTTCTGCGCATAGCTGTCGCCGAGCATGCTGATGGCCGACACGCCCAGCCCCAGCAGATCGCTGTCGCCCTGAGTGGTGTAGCCCTGGAAATTGCGGTGCAGCTTGCCTTCGCGCTGCGCGATCGCCAGCTCGTCGTCCGGGCGGGCAAAGTGATCCATGCCGATGAACTGATAGCCGGCGTCGGTCAGGAACGCGATGCTCTGCTGGAGGATATCCAGCTTCTGCTGCGCGCCCGGCAGATCGGCGTCTTTGATTTTGCGCTGGGCGGCGAACAAGTTCGGCATATGCGCGTAGTTGAACACGCTGAGGCGATCGGGATTCAGTTCAGCCACCCGCTGCAGCGTGAAAGCGAAGCTTTCCGGCGTCTGTTTCGGCAGGCCGTAGATCAGATCGATATTGGTCGAGCGGAAGCCCAGCGCTTTGGCCCGCTCAATCAGGGCGAAAATAAAGGCTTCGTCCTGCTCGCGATTGACCAGCTGCTGCACCTGCTTGTTGAAATCCTGCACCCCCATGCTCAGACGGTTAAAGCCTTCTGCACGTAAATGATCGAGCACATCCAGCTCTATCTCGCGCGGATCGACCTCGATCGACATCTCCGCATCGGGCAGGAAATCAAAGTGTTCGCGCAGCAACGCCACCAGCCGGCTGATTTGCGCTTTATCCAGGTAGGTCGGCGTACCGCCGCCCCAGTGCATCTGGCCGACTTTACGGCCGGCGAACAGCGGCGCACGGCTGGCGATCTCTTGCGCCAAAACGTTCAGGTATTCGTCGGCCTTGTGCGTCTGGCGCGTCACCAGCTTGTTGCAGCCGCAGAAGTAGCACAGCTTATGGCAGAAGGGGATATGCACGTACAGCGACAGCGGTCGCTCAGGATAGCGCGCAGCGGCGCGTTGAAACGCCGCTTCGTCGTAGCACTGGTTAAACTCCAGCGCCGTGGGGTATGAGGTATAACGCGGCCCTGAGTAGTTATATTTTTGGATCAGGGCCAAATCCCAGACAATCGTCTGCTCTGACATGCTCACTCCTTCCGATATCTTTTTCTACCGGGCCGGGAGAGAGGCGGTTGTCTGCGCTGTCTGGCCACGGAAGCACTGCGAAAACGCGCTTTGCGCTTAGACAGCCGCCATAGTTTACCGAATAACCACAGCAGATAACACATCAAGAGTAGGGCTATTGTCGGGATTAGCCACATGGCGCGTTAAAAGGCGTCTTTCGGATTGCCGCCTTTCAGCAGCTTCAGAATATCTTCCTGCTTCTCTTCTTCTTCGTCGTCGTCTTCACCCAGTTCGATACCCAACACGTCCATCAGCACATCGATGCGATCCAGCGTTTTATCGACATAGGTCTGCTCTTCCGCGTTCAGCGTTTCGCCGTCGTCGATGCGATCCAGCAGCGCGTTCAGGCGCTCGTCATTTTCCAGCTTCGCCAACTCTTCTTCCGGCGACAGGCGTGGTTTCGCTTCGGCCTTCGGCTTCGGCTGCGGTTTGGCCTTCACTTTGGTTTCGTCGACCACCAGCGCAACCGGCACTTTACTGCCGATACGTGGATCTTTGGCTTCTGCCGCCGATTTGTTCTTCTGGCTGCCGGACTCGACCTGGGTGCGCGAACCGGAAGCGAGGCCGCGGCGCTTTTTCAAGCGTTTGCGCTCACGCGCTTCCTGATCGAGCTCCATACGGCTTTTCTTTTTCGTTTTTGACTTCGCCGCGCTGCCGCGAGGTGCTTTTGATGGCTGGTTCATAGCGTGTGCTCTTAGGTATGTAGATTCAGTATAGAATTGCGGCGGAATCTAGCAGAAAGCGGACAAAGAAAAAAGGCGGCAGGTTAAACCTGCCGCCTATTTCGCACCTTCTTGCGAAGGGTATTCCTGTTACGCGCTCCTTGCGTACATGCAACATCCCGGTTTTTCCTTCTGCTATAACCGCATTCCCTGCCACTACGTCCTTCATCCTGAAAGGAAAATCGTCCATGGCGCAATCCATTCGCATCCGCTCTTCCCGAGCGCGCTTCCTGCGGGCATCCAAACTGCCGATACTTCACCATCCGATGTGCCTGCCGCCTGTTCCGGTGCGAAAGGGTCACTTCCTTTTGCGTTCATCCTGGCACTCATTGCACGCCCTGTGCATTCCCTGAGATTTGTCATCCTTCCCGGATGTTCCCTAATCCTGCGCAACTCTGCGTTAACGACTACTTTACGTTATTGTTGCGAAGGCTCAAGGCACCTGACGCCAATTTGAACGACATTTCCCTACAACGAAAAAACAACGCTTTGTTTTTAAAACAAAAACAAAAATATCACTTTCGAATAAAGCGACATTACCCGCGATTCGAATGGCAAATGTCTCACAACGCACACGCGGCATAACTGCCGTTTTATCGCGTCCCGCCGCTTAAAAACGGAGAAACACGCCATTTTTACCGCTGATGCAGTTATAATCGCCAACCAGTTAGCCATCCTCACGGAGACGAAAAATTTTGACCAGCAAGAACTACAACTATCATGTGACCCATTTCGTCACCAGCGCACCCGATATTCGCCATCTGCCGGGGGATGCAGGAATTGAAGTCGCCTTTGCCGGCCGTTCCAACGCCGGTAAATCCAGCGCGCTGAATACGCTGACCAACCAAAAAAGCCTGGCGCGCACCAGTAAAACGCCGGGGCGCACCCAGCTGATCAACCTGTTCGAAGTGGAAGACGGCATCCGCCTGGTCGACCTGCCGGGCTATGGCTACGCCGAAGTGCCGGAAGAGATGAAGCGCAAATGGCAGCGCGCGCTGGGTGAATATCTGCAGATGCGCAACAGCCTGAAAGGCCTGGTGGTGCTGATGGATATTCGCCATCCGCTGAAAGATCTCGACCAGCAGATGATCCAGTGGGCGGTCGACGTCGGCACGCCGGTGCTGGTGCTGCTGACCAAGGCCGACAAGCTGGCCTCCGGCGCACGCAAGGCGCAGCTCAACATGGTGCGTGAAGCGGTGCTGCCGTTTATGGGGGATATCCAGGTCGAAGCCTTCTCATCGCTGAAAAAGATCGGCGTCGACAAACTGCGCCAGAAGCTGGACACCTGGTTTAACGAGATCCCGCCGGAAGTGCTGCCGGAAGACGAAACCGGCGAATAAGCCCAGGCCTAACGCCAGAGCCGATGCCTCACCGCATCGGCTTTTTTATCCCCGTCGAACGGCCGCAGACGAAATTTTTTGTTATCTAATTACAGTTTTGAAATAAAGCCATCATAAAAACTTATCGCCAGGGCTGGCTTATCTCGCCGGATTACGCGAGTCTAAAGGATGGAAGCAGGAACGAAAAGCGGTGCGGAGCGATAGGAAAAACGTATGGTTTACTGCTGTTTTTACAATAAAAAACGCCCCAGTCAATACTGACTGGGGCGGCTAAATATTCAGCCAAATCCGATTACGTGAAGTAAAAGGTCTGAAAGATAGAACATCTTACCTCTGTACCCTACGCCTGTAACTCTACATCATTTTTTCGCAGGGCAAAAGAATTTTTTGTAGTTTACTTACACAATTTGCGGCGCAAGAACGGCGAAGTTGGGGAAACTATCGCCGAATCTTGTAGCTTAATTACGAAAAGTGCTTAGGTTATCGCCAGTTAGCGCATCCGGCGATAACCCGACGATCAGTGCGCCTCATCCCAGTTCATGCCGACGCCCACGTCAACCTTCAGCGGCACCGCCAGGGTCATACTGCCTTCCATCAATTGGCGGATACGTTGGCTGGCTTCTTCGAGCACCGACTCGTGCACCTCAAACACCAATTCATCGTGCACCTGCATGATTGCGCGCACCAACGGCTTCTCCTGCCCTTGCAGCCAGGCGTCGACCTCAATCATCGCACGCTTGATGATATCAGCTGCCGTGCCCTGCATCGGGGCGTTGATAGCGGCGCGCTCGGCCGCCTTGCGGCGCATGCCATTGCTGGAGCGGACGTCAGGCAGGTACAGACGGCGACCATCCAACGTGCTGACATAGCCCTGTTCTGAGGCCTGCTGGCGGGTACGCTCCATGTAGTCCAGCACGCCTGGGTAACGCTCGAAGTAGAGATCCATATAGCGCTGAGCTTCCCCACGCGGGATCCCCAGCTGACGCGCCAGGCCGAAGGCGCTCATGCCGTAAATCAGGCCGAAGTTAATCGCCTTGGCGCTGCGGCGCTGCTCGCCGGTCACTTTATCCAACGGCACGCCGAAAACTTCCGACGCCGTGGCGCGGTGAATGTCTTTCCCTTCGGCGAAGGCCTTCAGCAGCCCTTCATCCTGTGACAAATGCGCCATGATGCGCAGCTCGATTTGCGAGTAGTCGGCCGCGACGATGCGGTAGCCTTCCGGCGCGATAAAGGCCTGGCGAATGCGTCGCCCTTCATCGTTGCGCACCGGGATGTTCTGCAGGTTCGGATCGCTCGAGGAGAGACGGCCGGTAGCGGTCACCGCCTGATGGTACGAGGTATGCACCCGGCCGCTGACCGGATTGATCATCAGCGGCAGCTTGTCGGTATAGGTGGTCTTCAGCTTCGCCAGGCCGCGGTATTCCAGGATCACCTTCGGCAGCGGGTAGTCCAGCGCCAGCTCGGCCAGCACCTCTTCGTTAGTGGACGGCGCCCCGCCCGGGGTTTTCTTAAGCACCGGCAGCTTTTGTTTTTCGTACAAGATAGCCTGCAGCTGCTTGGTCGACGCCAGGTTGAACGGCTCTTCCGCCAGCTCATGGGCCTGCACCTCCAGTTCCGCCAAACGCTTGGCCAGCTCCTGAGAGTGGGCCGACAAAATGGCCGGATCGATCAGCACCCCGGTGCGTTCGATATGCGACAGCACCGGCAGCAGCGGCATTTCAATCTCATTGAATACCGTCAGCAGCTCCGCGCTCTGTTTCAGCTGCGGCCACATCGCCAGGTGCAGCTGCAGCGTGACATCCGCGTCTTCGGCGGCGTAAGGCGCCGCCTGCTCCAGCGCGATCTGGTTGAACGTCAGCTGGTTTTTACCCTTGCCGGCGATCTCTTCGAAGGTGATGGTTTTGTGGCCCAGATAACGATCGGCCAGGCTGTCCATATCATGACGGCCACCGACGCTGTCCAGCACATAGGACTCCAACATGGTGTCATAGGCGATACCGCGCATCTCGATGCCGTAGCGCGCCAGCAGGCTCATGTCGAACTTCAGGTTTTGCCCGACCTTGAGCGCCTTCTCGTCCTCCAGCAGCGGCTTGAGCGCTTCCAGCACGTAGGTGCGATCCAGCTGTGGCGGTGCATCCAGATAATCGTGTGCCACCGGCAAATAAGCCGCTTCACCCGGCGCGATCGCGAAGGACAGGCCGATCAGGTTGGCGGTCAGCGTATCCAGGCCATCGGTTTCGGTATCGAAGGCAAATACGTCGGCCTTTTTCAGCCGCGCCAGCCAATCGGTAAAGGTCGTTTCGTCCAGGATGGTGACATAACCGTCCTGAGACAGCTTGGCCTCCGCCAGCGCTTTCGGCGTTTCCGCAGCGATGGCCGATTTGGCGGCGCCGGCAGCTTTCGCGCCCGCGCCTTTCTTGTTTTCCAGCCAGACGCCGGCCTCCACGTCCGCCAGCCAGCGTTTGAACTCGTACTGTTTGAACAGCTGTTGCAACGTGTCGACATCCGGCGCGGAGACCGTCAGGTCCGCACAGGTCAGATCCAACTCGACGTCGGTTTTGATCGTCGCCAGCTTATAGGAGAGATACGCGACCTCTTTGTTCTGTTCCAGCTTGGCCGCCATGGTTTTGGCGCCGCGGAAGCTCAGCGTGGCGATATTCTCCAGATTGCCGTACAGCGCATCCAGCCCACCGATCCCCTGCAGCAACGCCTGGGCGGTTTTCTCGCCCACGCCCGGCACGCCGGGAATGTTGTCCGATGAATCGCCCATCAACGCCAGGAAGTCGATGATCAGCTCCGGCGGAATACCATATTTATCGCACACTTCCTGCGGGCCGAGGATCGTGTTGTTCATGGTATTGATCAGGGTGACGTTCGGCGTCACCAACTGCGCCATGTCTTTGTCGCCGGTGCTGATCAGCACCGCGTGGCCGGCCTTTTCGGCCTCCAGCGCCAGCGTACCGATGACGTCGTCCGCCTCAACGCCGGGCGTCACCAGCAGCGGCAGGCCCATCGCCTTGACCATGCTGTGCAGCGGCTCGATCTGCGCACGCAAATCGTCCGGCATCGGTGGCCGGTGTGACTTGTATTCAGCGAACAGATCGTCGCGGAAGGTCTTCCCTTTAGCATCAAACACCACGGCAACGTGGCTCGGTTGATACTGCAGCAGCAGGCTGCGCAGCATATTCAGCACGCCATACATCGCGCCGGTTGGCTCGCCCGCCGAGTTGGTCAGCGGCGGGAAGGCGTGATAAGCGCGGTAGAGGTAGGAGGAACCGTCAACCAGGATTAGTGGGTTTTCTGCAATCTGGGCCATAGCGTTTCTTTATCGTGATCGGACATAGGGGTAAGCATGCCATAGCTGGCCGCCGGAGACGAACCTTAGCGTGCATTGCGGACGAAAATGATGTGATGGTGCGCGAGGATCCGCAAGATCTTACCTGTGGATAACTTTGTGCATAGAAAAGAGACCGAATTATAACGCTGTGATTATCGTTATAACGGCGAATAAAATTCCTATTTAAATCACCGCGTTAAAAGAACGAATTCCGGCGACGCTTTATTACTGGCTTTTATTGAATTTGTGGATATAACTTTCGCCGGATTTTAATCGCACTATTAATCAAATTCGGCGCCTCAATTACCCTAGCACAAGCTGGGAAAGTTGCACAAAAACTCAGCAAATGGTTATCCGATGAGACGAAAAACAGTGATTTTTAGCGGCGCTTTACCCCGACGATCTCTGTTAAAATAGGCTTTTGTTCATGCGCTTTGGCATGCAACGATGTTCCCAACAACCGTCAGCCCATAACCATGCCAAGATTGTTAACGCCTGTTATCTTTATCATTTCCGTCATACTCACCATTCTGGTGACGGTGTTGTGTTCCATCCCCATCACGTTGGCCGGCATCGTGAAACTCCTGGTGCCCATTCCCGCCGTCTGGCGATATATCTCGGCTTTCGCCGATTTCATGATGTGGTGTTGGTGTCAGGGGCTGGCGCTGTTATTGCGTATTAACGGGCAATTGCGTTGGGATATTGAAGGGCTGGAAGGGCTGGATCGTAAAAACTGGTATCTGCTGATCAGCAATCACGAAAGTTGGTCAGACATTGTCGTGTTGTGCGTGCTGTTCAGAAATCATATTCCAATGAATAAGTATTTCCTCAAGCAACAGCTCGCCTGGGTACCTTTCGTCGGCCTGGCCTGCTGGGCGCTGGATATGCCATTCATGAAACGTTACTCCCGTGCCTATTTGCTCAAGCACCCGGAGAAACGCGGCAAGGATATCGAAACGACGCGCCGTTCCTGCGAAAAATTCCGCCAGCGCCCAACCACCATCGTCAATTTCGTCGAAGGTTCGCGCTTCACCGAAGCCAAGAAAATTAAAAGCAATTCACCCTACCGCAATTTGCTGGCGCCCAAAGCCGCCGGCATCGCGTTTACCCTTAGCGCGCTGGGCAATCAGTTCGACAAAGTGTTGAACGTTACCCTGCTCTATCCGGAAAATAACCAACGGCCTTTTCTGGACATGCTGTGCGGTCGTCTGACGCGTATCGTAGTAAGAATTGAGACGTTGCCGATCGATGAAACCCTGCACGGGGACTACTTCAACGACAAGCTGTTCAAGCGGCGCTTCCAGCTATGGCTGAATACGCTGTGGCAGGAAAAAGACCGGTTGCTGGATAAATTGAAGCGGCAATATGGATAAAAAAAACGCCGGCAATGCCGGCGTTTTTCATGTTGAATCAGGCTTATTTCTGCTGGCTGAGGAATTTAACCACGTCGGCGAACTGCTTCACGTAAGCGTCCATCGAGCTGGTATCCAGGCCATCGTTTTTAACCATGTATTTGCCGTTCACAAATACCGCCGGCACGCCGCGCAGCTGCAGATCTTCCGCGGCTTTCTCCTGTTGAACCACCAGAGATTTCACCACGAAGCTGTTCCAAGCTGCGTCATAATCTGCGGCGGTCACGCCCGCTTTTACGAAGACGTTACGGATATCGTCCGGCGTTTGCACGGTCTGGGTTTTCTGCACCGCTTCAAACATCAGCGGGCTTACTTTATCTTCCACGCCCAGCGCCATCGCCACCGCCCACGCCTGAGTCAGCTGTTTGCCCAGTGGCCCCAAGAACTCCACGTGGTACTTGGTCATTTTGGTGCCGGCAGGCAGCGCCTTTTTCACGTTTTCGGACACGTGATAGACCTGCTCAAATTGGTAGCAGTGCGGGCAGTAGAAGGAGAAGAACTCCAGTACCTGCGGCTCGCCGGTCACCGGCTTGTCCAAGGTCACATACTGAGTGCCATCGCTAAACTGTGCCGCCGAGGCACTGAATGCCATCACCATGCCAACGAGCGCCAACCATATTTTTTTCATAAGACTAAACTCTCCATTGTGTTAAAGCTTCAATACATTGGCGTCAGCTGCAGAGGAGGCTCCTGCAACAGCTTAACCTGTTCGGTGAAGGCCGCAGTCTGAGACAACCAGAAATCAGACTCCGCCATCCACGGAAAACTCTTAGGGAAGGCCGGATCCTGCCAACGGCGAGCGACCCAGGCCAGGTAATACACCATGCGCATCGCCCGCAGGGGTTCAATCAACGCCAGCTCGCGCTGATCGAACTCGGCAAATTCGCCGTACGCCTCCAGCAAGACATCCAGCTGCATCAGTTGATCGCGACGTTCACCGTGCAGCAGCATCCACAAATCCTGCACCGCCGGGCCGTTGCGCGCGTCATCAAGATCGACAAACAGCGGGCCGTCGCGCCACAGAATATTGCCCGGATGGCAATCGCCGTGCAAACGACGCGGCTGCCAGTTCAGATGCCAGTGCGGCTTGATCGCCGCAATCAGGTTATCCGTCGCCTGCAGGAACGCTTCACGCTGCGCTGCCGGCAACAGCTCGCAATCGGCCAGCGCCTGACGCGGGGCAATAAGATACTCTTCAATCCCCATGGTCGGCCGCTCAGCAAACAAGCGCTCACCGCCGACCTGATGGATACGCCCCAGAAAACGGCCTACCCATTCCAACTGATCCAGATTGTCTATCTCGTATTGCCGGCCCCCCACGCTAGGGAACAGCGTAAAGAAAAAACCGCCGTGCATATGCAGCGTAGTGCCTTGCAGCGCCAGCGGCGCCACCGCCGGGATCTCCGCGCCGGCCAGATCCAGAGCGAACTGATGTTCCTCACCGATTTGTGCGGCACTCCAGCGCTCCGGACGGTAAAACTTCACCACGTAGCGTCGGCGATCTTCGTCCATAAACTGATAGACGCGGTTCTCATAGCTGTTCAGCGCCGTCAGGCCGGAATCAACGCGCAGGCCAATCCCTTCTAGCGCGTCCATAATCAAATCGGGCGACAGGGTGTCGAAATTAAAAGCAGAGTTATTCATAACGTTCGTTTGATCGCTGACAGCATGGTGCCGGGAATGAGAAATAGTAGCATTAATGACGCATTTCACGCGCTATGCTTTCTCGCACCGCACGAGGATCAGTCCTTGATAACGCCGCGAGCGCGCAACAGCGCCGTTTTAAAATCTTCTTCGTAATCTTTCTTCAGACCCGGGATCTGATCCGTGCCGGCGCTACCGCGCATTTTCAGGTGGTAAATAAGAATATCATCGCTCAATTCGGACAACTCGCCCTGGAAGCCCGCTTCCTTCGCCAGCTTTTGCAAAAACTGCATCAAATTGAGATCGGGATCTTCCTGCCAGGCCGGGTGCAACAGCTCGATCAACTCGTTTACGCGATGCGTTTTCATCTCAATATCGTCCAATAGCATGAATAAACTCACAAAGTAACAGGCTTACCCACGCAGTGAAAGAACCGGCTTGTCAATAAAGGTAAATCCTGATGTCGCGCTGGCTTTAGCGCTACAATCAGCGCATCGACAAGGCGGGATAAACGAGATGCATAAAGAAATCAGCGGCGTCATTTTGGCCGGCGGACGGGCCACGCGCATGGGCGGTGAAGACAAAGGCCTAGTGTCGATTGGCGGGATCGCACTCTATCAACACGTATTGGCTCGGTTACGCCCGCAGGTGGCCTCCGTCGCCATCAGCGCCAATCGCAATCAGGCACGTTACCAGGCGAGCGGTTTGCCGGTGATTGGCGATCTGACGCCCGACTTCGCCGGGCCGTTGGCCGGGATGCTCGCCGGGCTCACACAGGCTCACAGCGAATGGGTGGTCTTTGTCCCCTGTGATGTCCCCGACTTTCCCGCCGACTTAGTCGCACAACTCTGGCGGCAAAAAGGCGCGGCGCAGGCGGCCTTTGCCAGCGATGGTGAACGAGATCACCCTACGCTGGCGTTATTGCATAGCCAAATAGCACCGCAGCTGGCTGACTATCTGGCCCGAGGTGAACGCAAGCTGATGCTGTTCCTGCATCAAATTGGGGCACAACGCGTGGCGTTCTGCGGACAACAAGCGGCATTTCATAACCTGAATACGCCGGAAGACTGCCGGAATTGGCAGCAAGCACGAGAGCTAAAGTAATGAATCGTTCATTGCCCCCTTTGCTGGCCATCGGTGCCTATAGCGGAACGGGAAAAACCACCTTGCTCAAACAGCTGATCCCGCTGCTGAAACAGCGCCAGGTGCGGGTTGGGCTGATAAAGCATACGCACCACGATATGGATGTGGATACACCGGGTAAAGACAGCTATGAGCTGCGCAAAGCGGGTGCCGACCAAACGTTGGTCGCCAGCGATCGCCGCTGGGCATTGATGACCGAAACGCCGGAGCAACAACCTTTGGATCTACGCTACCTGGCAGAGCGTTTTGATGCCGATAAGGTCGACTTGATTCTGGTGGAAGGGTTCAAATATGAGCCGGTCAGCAAGATCCTGCTTTATCGGGCCGAGATCGGTAGGCCGCTAGAAGACATGCTGGATCAGTTTGTCGTGGCGGTAGCCAGCGACCGACCGCTATCCATCACGGCTAAGCCGTTGGATCTCAATCAGCCGGAAAGCATCGCCGATTTTATTGTCGAGTGGTTGAAAGGCGCAGCGTAGCTGCGCTTTTTTACGTTTTACGCACAGCAAAAAGCCCTGAACGTCAGTTCAGGGCTTTCGGCTTTATTTGATGCCTGGCAGTGTCCTACTCTCGCATGGGGAGACCCCACACTACCATCGGCGCTACGGCGTTTCACTTCTGAGTTCGGCATGGGGTCAGGTGGGACCACCGCGCTATTGCCGCCAGGCAAATTCTGTTTCATTCCAACCGCCTCACTTCCATGAAGCCATCAGAACCAATCTCGGAACTTCGCTGAAAATCTCTCTAAAAACACCTTCGGTGTTGTAAGGTTAAGCCTCACGGATCATTAGTACTGGTTAGCTCAATGCATCGCTGCACTTACACACCCAGCCTATCAACGTCTTAGTCTTAAACGTTCCTTCAGGGGCCTTAAAGGCCCAGGGAAGACTCATCTTGAGGCAAGTTTCGCGCTTAGATGCTTTCAGCGCTTATCTTTTCCGCACTTAGCTACCGGGCAATGCCATTGGCATGACAACCCGAACACCAGTGGTGCGTTCACTCCGGTCCTCTCGTACTAGGAGCAACCCCTCTCAATCTTCCAACGCCCACGGCAGATAGGGACCGAACTGTCTCACGACGTTCTAAACCCAGCTCGCGTACCACTTTAAATGGCGAACAGCCATACCCTTGGGACCTACTTCAGCCCCAGGATGTGATGAGCCGACATCGAGGTGCCAAACACCGCCGTCGATATGAACTCTTGGGCGGTATCAGCCTGTTATCCCCGGAGTACCTTTTATCCGTTGAGCGATGGCCCTTCCATTCAGAACCACCGGATCACTAAGACCTACTTTCGTACCTGCTCGAGCCGTCACTCTCGCAGTCAAGCTAGCTTATGCCTTTGCACTAACCTCACGATGTCCGACCGTGATTAGCTAACCTTCGTGCTCCTCCGTTACTCTTTGGGAGGAGACCGCCCCAGTCAAACTACCCACCAGACACTGTCCTCACCCCAGATTATGGGGCCGAGTTAGAACATCAAACATTAAAGGGTGGTATTTCAAGGATGGCTCCACGCAGACTGGCGTCCACGCTTCAAAGCCTCCCACCTATCCTACACATCAAGGCTCAATGTTCAGTGTCAAGCTATAGTAAAGGTTCACGGGGTCTTTCCGTCTTGCCGCGGGTACACTGCATCTTCACAGCGAGTTCAATTTCACTGAGTCTCGGGTGGAGACAGCCTGGCCATCATTACGCCATTCGTGCAGGTCGGAACTTACCCGACAAGGAATTTCGCTACCTTAGGACCGTTATAGTTACGGCCGCCGTTTACTGGGGCTTCGATCAAGAGCTTCGCCTTGCGGCTGACCCCATCAATTAACCTTCCAGCACCGGGCAGGCGTCACACCGTATACGTCCACTTTCGTGTTTGCACAGTGCTGTGTTTTTATTAAACAGTTGCAGCCAGCTGGTATCTTCGACTGGCTTCAGCTCCATCCGCGAGGGACTTCACCTACATGCCAGCGTGCCTTCTCCCGAAGTTACGGCACCATTTTGCCTAGTTCCTTCACCCGAGTTCTCTCAAGCGCCTTGGTATTCTCTACCTGACCACCTGTGTCGGTTTGGGGTACGATTTGATGTTACCTGGAGCTTAGAGGCTTTTCCTGGAAGCAGGGCATCAACTACTTCTGCACCGTAGTGCATCGTCATCACGCCTCAGGGTTAGTATGCAACCGGATTTACCAGGTCACACCCCCTACACGCTTAAACCGGGACAACCGTCGCCCGGCTAGCCTAGCCTTCTCCGTCCCCCCTTCGCAGTAACACCAAGTACAGGAATATTAACCTGTTTCCCATCGACTACGCTTTTCAGCCTCGCCTTAGGGGTCGACTCACCCTGCCCCGATTAACGTTGGACAGGAACCCTTGGTCTTCCGGCGAGCGGGCTTTTCACCCGCTTTATCGTTACTTATGTCAGCATTCGCACTTCTGATACCTCCAGCAACCCTCACAGGCCACCTTCAACGGCTTACAGAACGCTCCCCTACCCAACAACGCCTAAGCGTCGCTGCCGCAGCTTCGGTGCATGGTTTAGCCCCGTTACATCTTCCGCGCAGGCCGACTCGACCAGTGAGCTATTACGCTTTCTTTAAATGATGGCTGCTTCTAAGCCAACATCCTGGCTGTCTATGCCTTCCCACATCGTTTCCCACTTAACCATGACTTTGGGACCTTAGCTGGCGGTCTGGGTTGTTTCCCTCTTCACGACGGACGTTAGCACCCGCCGTGTGTCTCCCGTGATAACATTCTTCGGTATTCGGAGTTTGCATCGGTTTGGTAAGCCGGGATGGCCCCCTAGCCGAAACAGTGCTCTACCCCCGAAGATGAGTTCACGAGGCGCTACCTAAATAGCTTTCGGGGAGAACCAGCTATCTCCCGGTTTGATTGGCCTTTCACCCCCAGCCACAAGTCATCCGCTAATTTTTCAACATTAGTCGGTTCGGTCCTCCAGTTAGTGTTACCCAACCTTCAACCTGCCCATGGCTAGATCACCGGGTTTCGGGTCTATACCTTGCAACTAATCGCCCAGTTAAGACTCGGTTTCCCTACGGCTCCCCTATACGGTTAACCTTGCTACAAAATATAAGTCGCTGACCCATTATACAAAAGGTACGCAGTCACACCACGAAGGTGCTCCCACTGCTTGTACGTACACGGTTTCAGGTTCTATTTCACTCCCCTCGCCGGGGTTCTTTTCGCCTTTCCCTCACGGTACTGGTTCACTATCGGTCAGTCAGGAGTATTTAGCCTTGGAGGATGGTCCCCCCATATTCAGACAGGATGTCACGTGTCCCGCCCTACTCATCGAACTCACGACCTGTGCATTTTAGTGTACGGGGCTATCACCCTTTGCTGCGCGACTTTCCAGACGCTTCCACTAACACACAAGCCGATTCAGGTTCTGGGCTCCTCCCCGTTCGCTCGCCGCTACTGGGGGAATCTCGGTTGATTTCTTTTCCTCGGGGTACTTAGATGTTTCAGTTCCCCCGGTTCGCCTCATGCCACTATGTATTCATGACATGATAGTGTGTCGAAACACACTGGGTTTCCCCATTCGGGTATCGCCGGTTATAACGGTTCATATCACCTTACCGACGCTTTTCGCAGATTAGCACGCCCTTCATCGCCTCTGACTGCCTAGGCATCCACCGTGTACGCTTAGTCACTTAACCTCACAACCCGAAGATGTTTCCATCGTTCGTGCTGCAAACATTTGAGAGACTCTATGACAGGTTACTCTTCATCCCAGTACATCTACGGAGGGATAAATTTCAGCCGTCATGTTTCAATTTTCAGCTTGTTCCAGATTGTTAAAGAGCAATATCTTAAACATGACTCGCAAGTCATCTTTAAGATTTTTTCGGTTATCGCTAACCGGTGATAATGTCTTTCACTCATTATCGGAATGGCGTCCCCAAGGGGATTCGAACCCCTGTTACAGCCGTGAAAGGGCAGTGTCCTAGGCCTCTAGACGATGGGGACACGAAAATCCGATTAAACTGAATAACTTAATCGGTTCGTATCAGCATGAATGACTCATGGCATCAACAGGTAGCGCTTTGCTCGTTACTTTTCATCAGACAATCTGTGTGAGCACGCCACTCGAACTAATATCTTTAGGTAAGGAGGTGATCCAACCGCAGGTTCCCCTACGGTTACCTTGTTACGACTTCACCCCAGTCATGAATCACAAAGTGGTAAGCGCCCTCCCGAAGGTTAAGCTACCTACTTCTTTTGCAACCCACTCCCATGGTGTGACGGGCGGTGTGTACAAGGCCCGGGAACGTATTCACCGTAGCATTCTGATCTACGATTACTAGCGATTCCGACTTCATGGAGTCGAGTTGCAGACTCCAATCCGGACTACGACATACTTTATGAGGTCCGCTTGCTCTCGCGAGGTCGCTTCTCTTTGTATATGCCATTGTAGCACGTGTGTAGCCCTACTCGTAAGGGCCATGATGACTTGACGTCATCCCCACCTTCCTCCAGTTTATCACTGGCAGTCTCCTTTGAGTTCCCGGCCGAACCGCTGGCAACAAAGGATAAGGGTTGCGCTCGTTGCGGGACTTAACCCAACATTTCACAACACGAGCTGACGACAGCCATGCAGCACCTGTCTCAGAGTTCCCGAAGGCACCAATCCATCTCTGGAAAGTTCTCTGGATGTCAAGAGTAGGTAAGGTTCTTCGCGTTGCATCGAATTAAACCACATGCTCCACCGCTTGTGCGGGCCCCCGTCAATTCATTTGAGTTTTAACCTTGCGGCCGTACTCCCCAGGCGGTCGATTTAACGCGTTAGCTCCGGAAGCCACGCCTCAAGGGCACAACCTCCAAATCGACATCGTTTACAGCGTGGACTACCAGGGTATCTAATCCTGTTTGCTCCCCACGCTTTCGCACCTGAGCGTCAGTCTTCGTCCAGGGGGCCGCCTTCGCCACCGGTATTCCTCCAGATCTCTACGCATTTCACCGCTACACCTGGAATTCTACCCCCCTCTACGAGACTCTAGCTTGCCAGTTTCAAATGCAGTTCCCAGGTTGAGCCCGGGGATTTCACATCTGACTTAACAAACCGCCTGCGTGCGCTTTACGCCCAGTAATTCCGATTAACGCTTGCACCCTCCGTATTACCGCGGCTGCTGGCACGGAGTTAGCCGGTGCTTCTTCTGCGAGTAACGTCAATTGATGAGCGTATTAAGCTCACCACCTTCCTCCTCGCTGAAAGTGCTTTACAACCCGAAGGCCTTCTTCACACACGCGGCATGGCTGCATCAGGCTTGCGCCCATTGTGCAATATTCCCCACTGCTGCCTCCCGTAGGAGTCTGGACCGTGTCTCAGTTCCAGTGTGGCTGGTCATCCTCTCAGACCAGCTAGGGATCGTCGCCTAGGTGAGCCATTACCCCACCTACTAGCTAATCCCATCTGGGCACATCTGATGGCAAGAGGCCCGAAGGTCCCCCTCTTTGGTCTTGCGACGTTATGCGGTATTAGCTACCGTTTCCAGTAGTTATCCC
Source organism: Serratia bockelmannii (assembly GCF_051803255.1). Lineage (NCBI taxonomy): Bacteria > Pseudomonadati > Pseudomonadota > Gammaproteobacteria > Enterobacterales > Yersiniaceae > Serratia > Serratia bockelmannii. The sequence goes on from NZ_CP196512.1 coordinate 5,167,757, forward strand.
CCTCCATCAGGCAGTTTCCCAGACATTACTCACCCGTCCGCCGCTCGTCACCCAGGGAGCAAGCTCCCTTGTGCTACCGCTCGACTTGCATGTGTTAAGCCTGCCGCCAGCGTTCAATCTGAGCCATGATCAAACTCTTCAATTAAAAGCTTGATTTGCTTCCACTCGAGAAGCGATGCTCAAAGATTTACTGCATGAATTTTACTTCAGTTAGTCACTCTTCAAGACTTGATATTTTTTTGCATCCGAAGATGCTGGATATCGTCTTGTGGAGTGCCCACACAGATTGTCTGATAAATTGTTAAAGAGCAGTGAGTTAGGCGCTTTCGCTTGCTAACTCGAGGTGGCGTATATTACGCTTTTCACCCGGAGAGTCAAGCGTTTATTTCGCTTTCCTCTCGCTGACCCGGCGGCTTGTCAGTCGTTGTTCCCGGTCAGTGGAGGCGCATTATAGGGAGTTCTCGGCGGGCCGCAACCCCTAAATGCAAAAAACTTTTCAAGCGCGGTTTTTTTCGGCAAAAGGGCGAAAAAGCGACGAATTTATGTCACTTTTTCAGGCAAACAGCCATAAAAGCTGGCGATCGCTGGAGTAAAATAGAAATAACGATGTCAGTAAGGACCCGCAGCCATGCCGTTAAATGCACAACAACAGGCCGCCCAACGCAATCTTTCTTATCTGCTTGCAGAGAAACTCGGCCAACAAATTCTGGCGGGCGATTATCAGGCCGGCAGCATCCTGCCCGGTGAAATGGAACTGGGCGAGCAATTCGGCGTCAGCCGCACCGCAGTACGCGAAGCGGTAAAGATGTTAGCCGCCAAAGGCATGTTGCTACCGCGCCCGCGCATCGGCACCCGCGTGATGCCGCAGAGCCAATGGAATTTCCTCGATCAGGATTTACTGACCTGGTGGATGACGCGGGAAAACTTCGATCAGGTGATGCAACACTTCCTTATCTTGCGCACCTCGCTGGAGCCACAGGCCTGCGCGTTGGCGGCAAACCACGCCAGCCCGCAGCAAACCAAGCTGCTGGCGGAACTGATGGCGGAAATGCGCGCGCTGCATACCCAGTTTGATCGCGAGCGTTGGATCCAGGTCGATACCCAATTCCACCAGCTTATCTATGAGGCCAGCGGCAACCCGTTCCTGACCTCGTTCGCCAACCTGTTCAGCTCGGTGTACCAAAGCTACTTCCGTGCCATCACCGGCAATGAAGTCATTAAGCTGCGCCATCATCAGGCTATCGTCGATGCGATACTCGCCGGAGACAGCGCCGGTGCCCTCGTCGCCTGCCAGGTGCTGTTGAAAGAGAAAGACTAGACACGCTCCCCGCTTATATATAGAAGAAAGAGACGAGGGACAGACGACCATTTAACCAGGACCGACCATGACCCAATCCGCGCGCAGTATGGCAGGGCTACCGTGGATCGCCGCAATGGCGTTCTTTATGCAGGCGCTGGACGCCACCATCCTCAACACGGCGCTACCGGCGATCGCCCAAAGCCTGGGGCGATCGCCGCTGGCGATGCAATCGGCCGTCATCAGCTACACGCTGACGGTGGCAATGCTGATCCCGGTCAGCGGCTGGCTGGCGGACCGCTTCGGCACCCGGCGCGTGTTCATCTTCGCCGTCACGCTATTCACCCTCGGCTCGCTGCTGTGCGCCCTCTCCCCCACGTTGAGCGCGCTGGTCGCCTCTCGCGTGCTGCAGGGCATCGGCGGCGCGATGATGATGCCGGTCGCGCGGTTGGCGCTGCTGCGCGCCTACCCGCGCAGCGAACTGCTGCCGGTGCTGAACTTCGTCACCATGCCCGGCCTGGTCGGGCCGATTCTGGGGCCGCTGCTGGGCGGGTGGCTGGTCACCTACGCCACCTGGCACTGGATTTTCCTGATCAATATCCCTATCGGCCTGCTCGGCATCTTCTATGCGCGCAAATACATGCCGGACTTCACTACGCCCAAACGCCGCTTCGATTTTCTTGGCTTCATGCTGTTCGGCCTGAGCCTGGTGCTGATCTCCACCGGGCTGGAGCTGTTTGGCGAGCGGGTACTGGCAAGCTACGTTTCGCTGGGTATTCTGCTCAGCGGCTTTGTGATGCTGTTCGGCTACATCGCGCACGCCCGCCGTCACCCTCAGCCGCTGATCGGTCTCGACCTGTTCAAAACCCGTACCTTCTCGGTCGGTATCGCTGGCAACGTCGCCTCCAGGCTGGGCACCGGCTGCGTGCCATTTTTAATGCCGCTCATGCTGCAGGTGGGATTCGGCTATACGGCGATCGTCGCCGGTTGCATGATGGCGCCAACCGCCATCGGCTCGCTGATGGCGAAATCCACCGTCACTCAGGTGCTGCGCTGGTTCGGCTACCGTAAAACGCTGGTCGGCATTACCGTTATCATCGGAGTGCTGATCGCCCAGTTCGCCCTGCAAAGCCCGGGCATGCCGCTGTGGCTAATGATCCTGCCGCTGTTCGTGCTGGGCATGGCGATGTCCACCCAGTTTACCGCCATGAACACCATCAGCCTGGCGGATTTGAACGACGCCAACGCCAGCGCCGGCAACAGCGTCCTGGCGGTCACCCAGCAGCTGTCCATCAGCTTCGGCGTGGCGATCAGCGCAGCGGTGCTGCGTTTTTACGAATCCCTGTCGTTAGGCACCATGATCGACCACTTCCATTACACCTTTATCACCATGGGGATCGTCACCGTGGCGTCGGCGCTGGTGTTTATGTTGCTGAGAAGGAAAGATGGCCGCAATTTGATCAGCGGCCAGGAAAGCAAGAAAGAAGCGAAGGTGGCGAGCTAACGGCGGCCCACCGAGGCGCGTTCCACCAGCTCGGGCGTCAGCACCAGCACCTGGGGCGCGCGCTCCGGGTTTTGCAGGCGGTTGATCAGCGCATCGATCGCCAGTTCGCCCAGCGAATCCTTCGGCTGATGAATGGTGCTCAGCGGCGGCGCCAGATAACGGGCCAACTCAATGTCATCGTAGCCCATCACCGCCATATCCTGCGGCACGGAAAGCCCGGCCTGATACAGCGCCTGATAAACGCCTACCGCCACCGCGTCGTTGCCAGCGAACACCGCATGCGGCGGCTCGTCCAGCGCCAGCAGTTGGCGCATGGCGTTTACCCCGCCCTCAAACTCAAAATCGCAATGCACTTCATACCCTGGCGAAACCGGCAATCCGGCGCGACGCATTGCGTTGCGATAGCCTTCCAGTCGGTGACGAGCGGTGGTTTTATCCTCCGGGCCAGCAATGCAGGCAATCTTGCGGTAGCCGCGGGCGATCAAATGATCGGTCGCCATCTCGCCGCCCAGCAGCGAGTTATCCTGAATAATGTCGTTGGCGCCCTCGAACGGCGCCCAGTCCATCATCACGATCGGCAATGACGGGTAGCGGCTCAGGGCATCTTGCGATGGCCGGTGGTTTTCGGTGCACATCAACAACAAACCGTCGACGCGCTTTTGCAGCAGCGTCTCCATGCTGCGGTTCATGCGCGCGGCGTCTTCTTCGGTATTGCACAGGATTAAACTGTAGCCACGTTCATAGCAGCTGCGCTCCACGCCGCGCACCACTTCGGCATAAAACGGGTTGTTGCTGGCGGTCACCAGCATGCCGATAGTGCGCGTCTGATTGAGCTTCAGGCTGCGCGCCAGCGCAGAAGGCGCATAGTTCAGCTGTTCCACGGCCGCCATGACCTTGTCGCGCACGCTGTCGCTGACAAAACGATTATTGTTGACCACATGCGACACGGTAGAGGTTGAAACGCCCGCCAGGCGGGCGACATCTTTCATGGTGGCCAAAGGATCACCCCTGCTGCTGCAAGAAGGCGTCGATCTCTTCACGCCAGGGCACCGAAGGTTGCGCGCCGGGGCGGGTCACGGCGATCGCCGCCGCCGCATGGGCGAAACGCACCGCATCAGCCATGATCTTGCCTTCCAACAGGGCGGTCACCAGCGCACCGTTAAAGGTATCGCCGGCGGCGATGGTATCCACCGCTTGCACCTTGAAACCAGGCACCCGTTTGCCGTTGCCGTTTTCGCTCAGCCACACGCCGCGGCTGCCGAGGGTGATGATCACCGTCGCGATGCCCTTGTCGTGCAGCGCCTGCGCCGCACGCGCCGCATCCGTTTCGTTGTCCACGGCGATGCCGGTCAGGCGCTGGGCTTCGGTTTCATTCGGGGTGATCATATCGATCATGCCCAGCAGCTCGTCAGGTAGCTCGCGCGCCGGAGCCGGGTTGAGGATCACCTGCGTTTGATGTTGTTTCGCCAGGCGGGCGGCGGCGATCACCGTCTCCAGCGGCGACTCGAGCTGCATCAGCAGGGCATCGGCGTCGATCACTTTTTGTTGGTAGCGCGCCAGGTAATCCGGCGTTACCGCGGCGTTGGCGCCGGCATCGATGCCGATCACGTTCTCGCCTTCGGCGTTGACGAAGATCAGCGCCACGCCGGTGGTGGTGTCGGCGATGGCTTCAATCGGCTGGGTATCAATGCAATCGCTCGCCAGCTGCCGGCGGACACGTTCGCCGATATCGTCGGCGCCCACGCAGGCGATAAAGGCGATCTTCGCCCCGCTGCGCCCGGCCGCCACCGCCTGATTCGCGCCCTTGCCGCCAAACGCCACCTTATACTGTTTCCCGATCACCGTTTCGCCCGGGTGGGGGAACTGTTCAATATTGAGGATATGGTCGGCATTGATGCTGCCAAGAACCACCAGCTTACCTGTTTCCATCGCATTGATTCCTGAATTGCGCGCCATCGTAAACGCCCCGTTCCGATGGCGCTGGTATGACTTACTGAGTGACCAGTTTCAAATCGACCGGGATGGTCGCCGGCACTTTTTCGCCTTTCAGCACTTTATCGGCGGTTTCCACGCCGATCACGCCGATCTGATCGGGACGCTGCGCCACCGTCGCCGCCAGCTTGCCGCCTTCGACCGCTTTCACGCCGTCAGCGGTGCCGTCGAAGCCTACCACGATCACGTCGGTTTTACCGGCGGTTTGCAGCGCGCGCAGCGCACCCAGCGCCATTTCATCGTTCTGGGCGAACACCGCCTGCACATCCGGGTGCGCGGTCAGCAGGTTCTGCATCACGTTCAGGCCCTTGGTGCGATCGAAATCGGCCGGCTGACTGGCCAACAGTTTGAATTTATTCTGATCCAGCGACTGCTTGAAGCCTTCACCGCGTTCACGCGCGGCAGAGGTGCCGGCGATGCCTTCCAGCTGAATCACCTTGGCATCGGCGCCCGCTTTCTTGGCGATGAAATCACCGGCCATTTTGCCGCCCACGCGGTTATCCGAAGCGATGTGGCTCACCACGTCACCCTTGCTCGCCACGCGGTCCAGCGTGATGACCGGGATCTTAGCCTGGTTGGCCATCTTGATGGCGTTACCCACCGCATCGGAGTCGGTCGGGTTGATCAACAGCAGCTTGGGCGCCCGCACCATCAGATCCTGCACGTTGGCCAGCTCTTTCGCCGGGTTGTTCTGGGAATCCAGCACCACCAGGTTGTAGCCCAGCTTGTTGGCCTCTTGCTGCGCCCCATCCTTCATCGAGACGAAGAACGGGTTGTTGAGGGTGGACACCACCAGCGCGATGGTGTCTTTGGCCATGGCATTGGCGCTCAGGGTGGCGCTCAGCGCGATGGCGGAAGCTAAGGTTGCCAGTTTTTTCATTTTCATCATCGTGATTCCTGTAGGGGGAGGTTACTTGTTGCTTTTGTTATCTACCAGAACCGCCAGCAGTATCACCACTGCCTTCACGATCATTTGGTAGTAGGAAGAAACACCCAATAAATTCAGGCCGTTGTTCAGGAAGCCGAGGATCAGCGCCCCGATCAGCGTGCCGACGATGCGCCCCTTGCCGCCGGCCAGGCTGGTGCCGCCCAGCACCACGGCGGCGATGGCGTCCAGCTCATAGCCGGTGCCGGCGGTCGGCTGCGCCGACGACAGGCGCGCCACTTCGATCACCCCGGCCAGCGCCGCCAGCAGGCCGCACAGCGAGTAGACGATAATCTTCACTTTATCGACGCTGATGCCGGACAGGCGGGTCGCCGCTTCGTTGCCGCCCAGGGCATAAATATAGCGGCCCAGGCGCGTATGGTGCAGCATATACCAGGCGGCGATGAACACGATCGCCATGATCCAGATCGGCGTAGGCACGCCCAGCGGACGGCCGATGCCGAACCAGCCGAAGGTGTCGGCCACGTCGGTGAAACCGGTATTGACCGGGCTGCCGTTGGTGTACACCATGGTGACGCCGCGCAGCAGCAGCATCATCACCAGCGTGGCGATAAAGGCCTGCACCTTGCCTTTGGCGACGATCACCCCGGTGCAGGCGCCAATCGCAGCGCCCAGCGCCAATGCCGCCGCCACCGCCACCAGCGCGTTGACCTCAAAGCCGACGATCGACGCCGCCACCGCGCCGGTCAGGGCCAACAGCGATCCTACCGATAGATCGATGCCGGACGTGAGGATCACCAGCGTCATCCCCACCGCCATGATGGCGTTCACCGAAGTCTGCTGCAGAATATTGAACAGGTTGTTCAGGGTGAAGAAGTTCGGGCTCATGGAAGAGACCACGGCGATCAGCACCAGCAGCGCAATCAACGACTTCTGCTCTAACAGCCACTCTTTACTGAACCAGCGCTTGGCTGCGATAGTCTGGGAACTCATATCTGATTACTCCTGCTTTACGCCGTATTGCTTGCCGACGGCTGCCGCCATCAACGCTTCCTGGGTGGCCTGTTCAATCGGGAACTCGCCGCTGAGATGCCCTTCGTGCATCACCAGAATGCGATCGCTCATGCCCATCACCTCCGGCATTTCCGAAGACACCAGAATGATGCTCAGCCCTTCCTGCTTGAACTGGTTGATTAACTGATAGATCTCTTTTTTGGCGCCGACGTCGACACCGCGCGTCGGCTCATCGAGGATCAGCACTTTCGGCCGGGTCATCAAACCACGGGCGATCGCCACTTTTTGCTGGTTGCCGCCGGAAAGCAGGCCGATCGGCTGCTCCATCGACGGCGTTTTGATATTGAACAGGCGGATGAAATCCCCCACCGCCTGCCGCTCGTCGGCCTGTTTCAGGCTGCCGTCGGCGCGGCTGAAGTAGCGCAGCGCGGTCAGCGACATGTTTTCCTTCACCGACATGCCCAGCACCAGGCCGTCACGCTTGCGGTCTTCCGAGATATAGACGATGCCGTTCGCCAACCCGTCCTGCGGCGAGTGGGTGACCACGTCGCGGCCGTCCAGGCTGACGGTGCCGGCCTTACGCGGCGCGGCGCCGTACAGGATCTTCATCAATTCAGTGCGCCCGGCGCCCATCAGCCCGGCCACGCCGAGGATCTCGCCGCGGTACAGCGTAAAGCTGACGTCTTCAACGCCGGGTCCGGAAAGGTGGCTGACGTCCAGCCGCTTTTCCCCGCGCGGCAAATCAAGGCGCGGGTATTGTTCTTCCAGCTTGCGGCCGACCATCATCTCTATCAGCGAATCTTCCTGCAGCTCGCTCACCGGCCGCTCAGCGATGAACTGCCCGTCGCGGAACACGGTCACGTCGTCGCAGATTTCAAAAATCTCTTTCAGGCGGTGCGAGATATAAACGATGCCGCGCCCTTCGGCCTTCAGCTCGTTGATCACCTTGAACAGCGAGGCGGTTTCGGTGTCGGTCAGCGCATCGGTCGGTTCGTCCATGATGATCACTTTCGATTCGAAGCTCAGTACCTTGGCGATCTCCACCATCTGCTGATCGCCGATCGACAGCTCCCCCACCAGCCGGTGGCTGCTGTAGCGCAGGTTGAGGCGCGCCAACAAGCGATCGGCCTCGGCGTACATGCGCTTCCAGTCAATGCGGCCGAAACGGTTGACGAACTCGCGGCCGAGGAAGATGTTTTCCGCAATCGTCAGCTGCGGGATCAGGTTCAGCTCCTGATGGATAATGCCGATGCCCGCTTCCTGCGAATCCTTAGGCCCGTTGAATACCACCTCTTTACCGAGAAAATACTGACTGCCGGCGTCTTTCTGGTAGATGCCGGTCAGCACTTTCATCATGGTGGACTTTCCGGCGCCGTTTTCCCCCACCAGCGCCATCACCTTGCCGGGATAAACGCTGAGAGCGGCGCCGGAAAGCGCCTTCACGCCGGGAAAGGCTTTATCAATCCCTTTCAGTTGCAGTAAAGGTTGCATAAACGCCTCAGAAAGTTACGCCTGCGCACAGGATCACGTTCGCGTAAGGCGAACACTCCCCACTGCGGATCACCGCCCGGCTGTGCTCGGTTTGCGCTTTAAACGCCTGATGGCTGATATAACGCACGCCGATGGTATTGCCCTGGCGTTGGCCCAGTGCGGTCAGTTCAGCCAACAATGCCTCGTGGAGCGACGGATTTTGTTTCACGATTTCTTCCGCCAGGATGGCGCTTTCTACCTGCATCTCTTGCGTGACCGCCGCGAACACCTGCATGAAGGTCGGCACGCCCTGCGTCAGCGCCAGATCGATGCGCTGCGTCGCCGCCGGTATCGGCAAACCCGCATCGCACAAGGTGAGCTGATCGGTGTGCCCCAGCCGGGCAATCACGGCAGACACGTCGGAATTCAGTAATACGCCTTTTTTCATCTTCTCACTCCGCTAGCGAAACGTTTCGCTCTCTGGAGGAGTTTAAAAAAACGGCAGGGGAAGGCAACCGGGACAATGCAGAAGTGTGATCGCTATCGAAACGTTTCGTTAACGCCCGGACAATGCACAAACAAAAGGGGCTCAGCCATGCTGAGCCCCTTATTCGGCGGGTTAGATCTCGACCTGCGTGCCGAGTTCGATGACCCGGTTCGGCGGGATCTCAAACTGATCCGGCGCGCGCAGCGCGTTGCGGCTCAGGGCGACGAACAGCTTGCCGCGCAGGTAGAGATACCACGGCCGCTTGGTGAGGATCAGCGATTCATGGGACATGAAGAACGACGTCTCCGACATGCGGCACGGCAACCCTTCCAGCCCGCAGCGGTGGAACACCTCCTCGACGTTCGGCGTTTCCCGCCAGCCGTAACTGGCCACCACCCGCCAGAAGGTCGGCGACAGCTGTTCGATGGTCACCCGGCGCACGTTGTGCACGTAAGGCGCATCCTCGGTGCGCAGCGTCAGCAGCACCACGCGTTCATGCAGCACCTTGTTGTGCTTCAGGTTGTGCAGCAGCGCAAAAGGAATGACGTTGGTGGCGCGCGACAGGAACACCGCGGTACCCGGCACCCGCACCGGCGGCGATTTCTCCAGCGAGGCGATCATCGCCTCCAGCGAGTTGCCGTGTTCATGCAGGCGGCGCAGCAAGCGGAAACGCTCGCTCTTCCAGGTAGTCATAATGATGAACATTACCAGCGCCAGGGTCAGCGGCAGCCAGCCGCCGGAGAACAGCTTCAGGGCGTTGGCGGAGAACATCGGCACGTCGATGATCAGCAAGATGGTTACGATGCCGATCGCCAGGAAGCGGTTCCAGTGCCAGTTATTAATCGCCACCGAAGTGACCAGAATGCTGGTCAGCACCATGGTGCCGGTGACGGCGATGCCATAAGCCGCCGCCAGGTTGCTGGAGTGCTCGAACCCGATGATCACCAGCACCACCGAGATGTACAGCGTCCAGTTGATCACCGGAATGTAGATCTGGCCAGATTCCATTTCCGAGGTGTGAATGATGCGCATCGGCGACAAATACCCCAGGCGCACCGCCTGGCGGGTCAGCGAGAAGACGCCGGAAATCACCGCCTGCGAAGCGATAACCGTCGCCAGAGTCGCCAAAATCAGCAGCGGGATCAGCGCCCAGTCGGGCGCCAGCAGGAAGAACGGGTTTTTGATCGCCTCAGGGTTTTTCAGCAGCAGCGCCCCCTGGCCGAAGTAATTGAGCACCAGCGAAGGCAGCACCACGGTGAACCAGGCCAGGCGGATCGGGAACTTGCCGAAGTGCCCCATATCGGCATACAGCGCCTCGACGCCGGTGATGGACAGCACCACTGCCCCCAGCGCGAAGAACGACACCTTCTTATATTCCATGAAGAAGTTGAGCGCCCATTTGGGGTTCAGCGCCTGCAGCACTTCCGGGTTCGAAATGATGCTGCGCGCGCCCAGCACCGCCAACACGATGAACCACAGCAGCATTACCGGGGCGAACAGCTTGCCGACGCTGCCGGTGCCGTGTTTTTGGATAACGAACAGCAGCGTCAGCACCAGAATGGAGAGCGGGACGATATAGGCGTCGAGCGCAGGCGCGGCGATTTCCAATCCTTCTATCGCCGACATCACCGAGATCGCCGGGGTGATCACCACCTCGCCATAGAAGAAGCTGCCGCCGATCAGGCCCAGTATCACCAGCACCGCGGTGGTGCGCGCCGAGGTGTTGCGCCCGGCCAGCGACATCAGCGTCAGAATACCGCCCTCGCCGGCGTTGTCCGCACGCATCACGTAGGTGAGATATTTGAGGGAAACGATCACGATCAGCATCCAGAAAATCAGCGACAGGAAGCCGAAAACCACGTCTGGACGAACATCGAAGCCGTAATGGCCGGAGAAACACTCTCTCAACGTATAGAGAGGACTGGTGCCGATATCACCGTAGACCACGCCGATGGCAGCCAGGGTTACCGCCGATAGGGACTGCTTATGCTCTGCGCTCATAATTCGTTTCTTTATCAGAACATCCGTTAGCGATGCATCCGCATCAGGCAAAATACGGGCTCAAAGATCCGTCACGCCCACCAGAAAGCCGCACAGTATGCACCATTTATACGGCTTGCCTACCCTTATATCAGAGCCGAAAAATAAACAAAATGTGAACCGGATATCCGACTCAACTGAGAAAAATTTTACTAATCAATAAGCTATACCATTAAAAATAATGGTGGTTTATCATCGAATTATCGACCAAGATTGGCTAACTCTCGGACAATACGACGATTATATGACGCCATCATCCCTTCTGGCAGAACGAATTTCCCGCCTCAGCAGCGCGCTGGAGAGCGGCCTCTATGAGCGGCAAGAGGCAATCCGCCTGTGCCTGCTGGCGGCGCTGAGCGGCGAAAGCGTATTCTTGCTCGGCCCGCCCGGCATCGCCAAGAGCCTGATCGCGCGCCGGCTGAAGTTTGCCTTCCGCAACGCCCGCTCCTTTGAATACCTGATGACGCGCTTTTCCACGCCGGAAGAGGTCTTCGGCCCGCTCTCGATTCAGGCGCTGAAAGACGAAGGGCGCTATCAGCGCCTGACCGCCGGCTATCTGCCGGAAGCGGAGATCGTGTTTCTGGACGAGATCTGGAAGGCCGGCCCGGCGATCCTCAACACCCTGCTGACGGCGATCAACGAACGGCGCTTTCGCAACGGCAACAGCGAAGAACCGATCCCGCTGCGCCTGCTGGTCACCGCCTCCAACGAACTGCCCGAAGCGGACAACAGCCTCGAAGCCTTATATGACCGTATGCTTATCCGCCTGTGGCTGGACAAGGTGCAGGATAAACAGAATTTCCGCTCGCTGCTGGTCAACCGCCAGAGCGAAAGCCAAAACCCGGTGCCGGCGGCGCTGAGCATCAGCGACGAAGAGTTTCTGCAGTGGCAGCCGCAGATCGACAAGGTGGCGCTGCCGGAAGCCTGCTTTGAGCTGATTTTCCAGCTGCGTCAGCGGCTGGACGCGCTGGAGCAGGCGCCATACGTCTCCGATCGGCGCTGGAAAAAAGCCCTGCGTCTGCTGCAGGCCTGCGCCTTCTTCAGCGGGCGCGATGCCATCGCCCCGCTCGACCTGATGCTATTGAAAGACTGCCTGTGGCACGATCTCACCTCGCTGAAGCTGCTGCAACAGCAGATCGATCAGCTGCTGACCGAGTCGGCCTATCAGCAGCAGTCGATGCTGATCCAGTTGCAACAGATCCATACCCGCTGGCTGCAGGACCAGCAGCAGCAAAGCGATCGGCAGGCCATCAGCCTGGTGAAAAAGGGCGGCATGTTCAGCCGCAAACCGCAATATGCGCCGGCCACGCCGTTCGCCGGCGGCACCCTCACCCTGCTGCTGCAAAAACCACTGCAGCTGCATGACATTCAGGTCAACCATCTGAGCATTGAGAGCAGCGTGCTGGATAACTGGCTGCAAAAAGGCGGCGACGTGCGCGCCAAGCTGAACGGCATTGGCTTCGCGCAGCCGATCGATTTGGACGTCGATGACCAACTGCACCTGACGGTGCTGGACGTCAGCCGCCAGCCTTCGCTGCTGGCGCTGCCGGGCAAACAGGCCACCGCCACGCCGCAGGCGCTGCTGGATGAAATGGACGCGTTGGCCCAGCGCCTGGCGGAGCAGCGCCGCGCCTTCAGCCAACATCAGCCCTGTCTGTTCACGCCTGCCGCTGGCCTGGCCAAGATCGAAGCCAGTCTGCTGCAAGTGGCGGAACAGGTTAAACAGCAACAGCAGCAAATGCGCGGCCAGTAACCATGCTCAGTCTGGAGACGCTCGATCTGCTTCTGGCGATCACCGAAGGCGAGATGATCGAGGAGATGATCGTCGGCATGCTGGCGGCGCCGCAGCTGTCGGTGTTCTTTAAAAAGTTTCCGGCCCTTCGCCGGGCGCTGGATCGCGATCTGCCACGCTGGAAACTGCAGCTCAAGGAGCGTCTGCAGGAGGCTATGGTGCCGCCGGCGCTGGCGCAGGAGTTTTACCGCTACCAGCAGTGCCAGCTGGAGAACAACACCCAGTTCTATCACAACCTCAATGACACGATGGAGCTTCTGCGTCAGCTGGTCTCGCCGTTTTATGAACAGGCACGCGCGCTGGTGGACGCCGCCGATCTGCCCAACCACCCGCTGGACGACAGCTTCCAAACCCTGTTCCTGCAGCGCTGGCGCATCAGCCTGACGCTGCAGGCCACCATGCTGCACCACCAGCTGCTGGAACAAGAGCGCGAGCAGCTGATGGCGGAACTGCAGGAGCGTCTGGCGCTGAGCGGCGCGCTGGAGCCGCTGCTGTCGGAAAACGACACCGCCGCCGGCAGGCTGTGGGATATGAGCAAAGGCCAGCTGCAGCGCGGCGATTACCAACGGCTGGTGGAGTACGGCAACTTTTTGCAGCAGCAGCCGGAGCTGAAAAAGCTGGCACAGCAGCTGGGCCGCAGCTACCAGGCCAAGGCGGTGCAGCAACAAGACGCGCAGCCGGAACCGTTCAGGGTCATGGTGCAGGTGCCGGCCACGCTGCCGGAAGAAGTAAATGGCATTCATCAGAGCGACGACATCCTGCGCCTGCTGCCGCCGGAGCTGGCGACGCTGGGGATTGAAGAGCTGGAGTTCGAGTTTTATCGCCGCCTGCTGGAAAAGCGACTGCTGAGCTACCGCCTGCAGGGCGACGTCTGGCAGGAACAGGTTCTGATCCGTCAGGTCACCCACCAGCAGCAGGATCAGCAACCACGCGGGCCGTTTATCGTCTGCGTGGACACCTCAGGATCGATGGGCGGCTTCAACGAACAGTGCGCCAAGGCGTTCTGTCTGGCGCTGCTGCGCATTGCGCTGGCGGACAACCGCCGCTGCTACATCATGCTGTTCGCCAACCAGATCGTGCATTACGAACTCACCGCCGCCAGCGGCATCGAGCAGGCCGTGCGTTTTCTCGGTCAGCAGTTTCGCGGCGGCACCGATCTGGCGGCCTGCTTGAACGCCACCGTCACCAAAATGGCGGAGAGCGGCTGGTTCGACGCCGATGCGGTGATCATTTCCGATTTTATCGCCCAGCGGTTGCCGGAGGAGGTAATAAAGAAGGTGAAACAACAGCAGCAAAGCCACCAGCAGCGTTTCCATGCGGTGGCGATGTCCGCCTACGGCAAACCCGGCATCATGCGCATCTTCGATCATATCTGGCGCTTTGATACCGGGCTGAAAAGCCGTTTAATGCGCCGATGGCGGCGCTAGGCGGTTAGAGCAGGCCTTCGACCGCCCCGCGCACTTCCGGCGACCACACGCCGCACTGCACCTGGCCGATATGCGACAGCTGCAACAGCAGCATCACCAAACGCGACTGACCGATTCCGCCGCCGATGGTCTGCGGCATATCGCCGCGCAGCAGCGACTGGTGCCATTCCAGCTTCATGCGCTCTTCGTCGCCGGTCAGCGCCAGCTGATGTTTCAGCGCCGCGGCGTCGACGCGGATGCCCATGGAAGACAGCTCGAAAGCGTCCTGCAGCACCGGGTTCCACACCACGATATCGCCGTTCAGGCCCGCCAGGCCATCCGCCGTCGGCGTGGTCCAGTCATCATAATCCGGCGCCCGCACATCGTGCGATTTGCCGTGCGACAGCTTGCCGCCGATGCCGATCAGGAACACCGCGCCCAGCTCTTTGGCGATCGCCCGCTCACGCCCTTTGGCGTCCAGATCCGGATAGCGCTGCAGCAGGGTTTCGCTGTGCACGAAGTGGATCTGTTCCGGCAGAAACGGGGTCAGGCCATGCTCACGGCTGACTTCCGCTTCCGTCGCCTTGATCGCGGCGTAAATGCTGCGCACGGTGCTTTTCAGGTAGTCCAGACCGCGCTCACCGTCGCCCATCACCCGCTCCCAGTCCCACTGATCGACGTACACCGAGTGGATTGGCGTCAGGCGGTCTTCATCCGGGCGCAGCGCCTTCATATGGGTATACAGGCCCTCGCCGGCGCCGAAATCGTAGCTGCCCAGGGTTTTGCGTTTCCATTTCGCCAGCGAATGCACCACTTCGAAGGTGGCGTCAGGCAGAGTTTTGACCTTAACCTGCACCGCTTTCTCGCTGCCGGAAAGGTTATCCTGCGTGCCGTCGCCCAGACGGCTAAGGATCGGCGCTTGCACTTCGATCAGGCCGAGCTGTTGCTCCAGCTGGCGGGAGAAGAAGGATTTGACCTGGCTGATTTGTTGTTGTTTTTGGATGAACTGTTTTTTCATTGCCGTATCTCTTGTAAACCTGTCTCTGTTGACATCGATTAAGCAACAAAATGACACGTCAATTCAATATCCATTAATCAATATTGCCTTTTCACTTTTAATCGTTCATTTTTACCCGGACAGAATTCAACAATCGTTAATTAATGGGGGATTAAATGGCGGAAATTTATCAGATCGATAATCTCGATCGCGGCATCCTCAACGCCCTGATGGACAATGCGCGCACACCGTACGCCGAACTGGCGAAAAACTTCGCCGTCAGCCCCGGCACCATTCATGTGCGGGTGGAGAAGATGAAACAGGCCGGGATCATCACCGGCGCGCGCATCGACGTCAGCCCCAAACAACTGGGCTACGACGTGTGCTGCTTTATCGGCATCATATTAAAGAGCGCCAAGGACTACCCTTCGGCCCTGAAGAAGCTGGAAAGCCTGGAAGAAGTGGTAGAAGCCTATTACACCACCGGCCACTACAGCGTCTTTATTAAGGTAATGTGCCGATCGATCGACGCGTTGCAACAGGTACTTATCAACAAGATCCAGACCATCGACGAGATCCAGTCTACCGAAACGCTGATCTCGCTGCAGAACCCCATTATGCGCACCATCGTGCCGTAACCCGCCAAATTGCATACCCACATTATCCACAGGTAGATCCCAGCCGATTCACAGCGTACAATGCAGCCACTTTGAGTGAGAAGGTTGGGATCGTTGGTTCATGGCAGACATTACTCTGATCAGTGGCAGTACGCTTGGCAGCGCCGAATACGTGGCTGAACATTTGGCTGAAAAGCTGGAAGACGCGGGTTTCTCTACCGAGATGCTGCACGGCCCTGAACTGGATGAACTGCCGTTGACCGGCCGCTGGCTGGTGGTCTCTTCCACGCACGGCGCCGGCGAACTGCCGGATAACCTTCAGCCGCTGTTGGAACAGATCGCAGATCAGCAGCCGGATCTTTCCGAGGTGCAGTTCGGCGCCGTCGGTTTGGGCAGTTCGGAATACGACACCTTCTGCGGCGCGATCAAACAGATCGACGATCTGTTGATCGCCAGAGGCGCTAAAAGGATCGGCGATCGTCTCGAGATCGACGTGACCGAGCATGAAATTCCCGAGGATCCGGCCGAGGAATGGGTAAAAACCTGGATTAATTTACTCTAATTCGTCTAAAGATCGCGCGAACGATTGTGGATAACTAAGCTTAAAAGCAGGGTAAAAGCCGTAGTTATCCCAATAACAACCGTAGTGCGCTTTTTGTCCTGTGCATAACAAGCCTTTTAGATCCCAGCTTATCTGCGTCGGGATCACCGATCATTCACAGCAAACGATCCTCCTTAATCCGCTGATCTTCATCGTGAATAGTCACTTATCCACAGAGGATCGCGATCCTAATAAGAGATCTAATAAAGAGATCTTTAAATAAAAAAGATCTTCTTTTAATTACCGATGATCCTGACCACTTGGTCGATCGTCTAAACTTGAGTAGAATCCCCGACCCCAGGGCAAATACGATCGTTCGCAATACGGCGAGGTGCAGTTCCATGTTTTATCCAGATCAATTTGACGTCATCATCATCGGTGGTGGCCATGCAGGTACCGAGGCCGCCATGGCCGCGGCACGCATGGGACGTCAGACTTTATTATTGACACACAATATCGATACGCTGGGACAGATGTCCTGTAACCCGGCGATTGGCGGTATTGGTAAAGGGCATCTGGTTAAGGAAATTGATGCACTCGGTGGCCTGATGGCAACGGCGATCGACCACGCTGGCATCCAGTTTAGGATACTAAACGCCAGCAAAGGCCCAGCCGTTCGTGCCACACGCGCTCAGGCGGATCGCGTACTGTATCGCCAGGCGATCCGTACCGCGTTGGAGAACCAGCCCAACCTGATGATCTTCCAACAGCCGGTTGAGGATCTGATCGTCGAAAACGATCGCGTAGTCGGCGCCGTCACCCAAATGGGCCTGAAATTCCGCGCCAAGGCGGTGGTATTGACCGTAGGCACCTTCCTGGACGGCAAGATCCATATCGGTCTGGAAAACTACAGCGGTGGTCGCGCCGGGGATCCACCTTCGATCTCGCTGTCGCAACGTTTGCGAGAACTGCCGCTGCGCGTTAACCGCTTGAAAACCGGTACGCCACCGCGCATCGACGCCCGCACTATCGATTTCAGCGTACTGGCGCCACAACACGGCGATACGCCGGTGCCGGTATTCTCGTTCCTGGGCGATGCCAGCCAACACCCGGAACAAATGGCGTGCTACATCACCCACACCAATGAAAAAACCCATGACGTGATCCGCAATAACCTCGATCGCAGCCCGATGTATGCCGGGATCATCGAAGGGATCGGCCCACGTTATTGCCCGTCGATCGAAGACAAGGTCATGCGCTTTGCCGATCGCAACGCGCACCAGATCTTCCTCGAGCCGGAAGGCCTGACCAGCAACGAGATTTACCCTAACGGGATTTCCACCAGCCTGCCGTTCGACGTGCAGATGCAGATCGTCCGTTCGATGGAAGGGATGCAGAACGCGCGTATTATTCGCCCTGGTTATGCCATCGAGTACGATTTCTTCGATCCACGCGATCTGAAGCCTACTTTGGAAAGCAAATTCATTCAGGGGCTGTTCTTCGCCGGTCAGATCAACGGCACCACCGGGTATGAAGAAGCCGCTGCGCAGGGCCTGCTGGCCGGTTTGAACGCCGGGCGCTTCGCCGACGAACAGGAAGGCTGGGCGCCACGTCGCGATCAGGCTTACCTGGGCGTGCTGGTGGACGATCTCAGCACCCTCGGCACAAAAGAGCCGTACCGCATGTTTACCTCACGCGCCGAGTATCGTCTGATGCTGCGCGAAGACAACGCCGATCTCCGCCTGACGGAAAAAGGCCGCGAGCTGGGTCTGGTGGACGACGTGCGTTGGGCACGTTACAGCGAGAAGCTGGAGCGAATCGAACGCGAACGCCAGCGCCTGCGCGACATCTGGATGCACCCGCACGCCGAGAACGTCGAACAGGTCAATGCGCTGCTGAAAGCGCCGCTGTCGCGTGAAGCGAACGGCGAAGAGCTGCTGCGCCGCCCGGAGATGGATTACGCGCAGTTGACCGGCACCGACGCCTTCGCGCCACCGCTGGACGACGTGCAAGCCGCTGAACAGGTCGAGATCCAGGTCAAATACGAAGGCTACATCGCTCGTCAGCAGGAAGAGATCGAAAAACAGCAGCGCAACGAGAATACCTTGCTGCCGTTGGATCTCGACTACCGTCAGGTTTCGGGACTGTCGAACGAGGTGATCGCCAAGTTGAACGATCACAAACCGAACTCCATCGGCCAGGCTTCGCGCATCTCCGGCATTACGCCGGCGGCGATCTCGATTTTGCTGATCTGGCTGAAAAAGCAGGGACTGCTGCGCCGCAGCGCATAAATCTCGCATCCAGGCGGCCGTTTGTTCATCCCGTAGCCAAACGGCCGCTGACATCACTTGCGCCCTGAATTATCATAGTCGCCTCATTGCGCCAGCTAACCATCCGCTGGTCGTTCAGCGCCTGCCAGAGGATCCGTTGTGCAAAAAAAATTAGACTCGCTGCTTGCGGCGGCAGGCATTGAGCTGCCCGATCAGCAAAAACAGCAGCTGCTGGGTTATGTTGGCATGCTGGATAAGTGGAACAAGGCTTATAACCTCACGTCGGTGCGCGACCCGCAGCAAATGCTGGTGCGCCACATCCTCGACAGCATCGTGGTCAATCCGCATCTGCAGGGCTCGCGTTTCATCGATGTCGGCACCGGCCCCGGCTTGCCGGGCATTCCGCTGGCGATCGTGCGCCCGGACGCGCATTTCACGCTGCTGGACAGCCTGGGCAAGCGCGTGCGCTTCCTGCGCCAGGTGCAGCATGAGCTGGGCCTGAACAATATCGAGCCGGTGCAGAGCCGCGTCGAAGCGTTTCCGGCCGAGCCACCGTTCGATGGTGTGATCAGCCGCGCGTTCGCTTCGCTGCAGGATATGCTGTCCTGGTGTCATCATCTGCCGGTGAAAGGGCAGGGGCGTTTTTACGCGTTGAAAGGCGTGCGCCCGGATGAAGAGCTGACGCAGCTGCCGGCTGGCGTAAGCCTGGAGTCCATCGTGCGGTTGCAGGTGCCTGAACTGGAAGGCGAACGCCATCTGGTGATTCTTAAGGCAAACTGAGTTTGCTTTTGATCAAACAAGCGTGAATTAAAAGGCAGTACTCAGCAGAAAGGTAAGCAGGCTAATTAGTTGGTCGCTTTTTTTAGTTAATTTACTTTCTATTAACACAAAAAACGCGGCTAATTAGCGACAATAGAGTAATTGCATTTAGAAATAGTCACGTTAGCAATCATGTGCGAAAGATTGGCGTTTGCTGCTAATGTTAATTGGCTGTTGGAATATTGCCCTGCTGCTTGTCAATAAAAGGTTTTCATCGGGTATACGGATTGTTTTTGAACAGTTAACTGATAATGTTTTGATTTATATAATCTTTTGATCGCTCAAATTGCTAAAGACGGTTTGGTTGACCATCGGCTATAAATCAGGAAGGGACATTACTGTGATCGGCCTCGCGTTTCTAAACGCAACGCTGGAATAATCAGACAATTAAATGCGCCCTATTATTCCGACCGTTTTCTTGTGAAAATAGGCTGGAATAGGGAAATTTAAATAATTGTTCACCTTTTCGCTACTTATCGATTGAATTCGTTGGTATGCCCCGTATAATTTGCTCGTTTTTTGCTGCTTGACTCAGGACAGCAAAAACAGTTGTATACGTCACTCAGCATACCCCCTCTGGGGTACGGAGAGAACAAACGTCATGTCTGTGTCCCTTTACAGCGGGAAAGTCGCACGCAAACTGCTGTTTTTGCAGTTAATGACTTTTGTTCTGATCAGCGTTGCTTTCTGGCTGAAAAGCCCGGAATGGAGCGCTTCGGCGCTGGCAGGCGGTCTCGCCGCCTGGTTGCCGAGTGCAATGTTTATGCTGTTTGCCTTGCGCCATCAGGCGCAAACGCCGGCGCCCGGTAGGGTTGCCTGGTCGTTCGCCATCGGCGAGGGGCTAAAGGTCGTGATCACCATCGTTTTGCTGATCGTGGCGCTGGGGGTGTTCAAGGCGGAGTTTATACCGCTTGGCCTGACCTATTTAGCGGTGTTAGTGGTGCAGATAGTGGCACCGGCCGTGATTAACAGTTACCGAAATTAACTAAATAAAGGGTAGAGGCATCATGTCTGCAGAGGGATACAACAGTCCACAGGAGTATATCGGTCACCACCTGACGCAGCTTCAGGTCGGGACTGGGTTTTGGTCGATTAACCTCGACTCGATGTTTTTCTCCGTCGTCCTCGGGGTTTTGTTCCTGGTGATTTTCCGCAAAGTGGCTAAAAACGCCACCAGCGGCGTGCCGGGTAAACTGCAAACCGCCGTGGAGCTGGTGGTTGGTTTCGTCGACAGCAGCGTGCGCGACATGTACCACGGCAAGAGCAAGGTGATTGCGCCGTTGGCGCTGACCGTGTTCGTCTGGGTGTTCCTGATGAACCTGATGGACCTGATTCCGGTAGACTTCCTGCCGTTCATCGGGGCGCATCTCGGTCTGCCTGCGCTGCGCGTGGTGCCTACCGCTGACGTGAACGTCACGCTGTCTATGGCGCTGGGCGTGTTTATCCTGATTCTGTTCTATAGCATCAAAATGAAAGGCGTTGGCGGGTTCGTTAAAGAGTTGACCATGCAGCCGTTCAACCACCCTGTATTCATTCCTATCAACCTGATTCTTGAAGGTGTCAGCCTGCTGTCCAAACCTGTTTCACTGGGTCTGCGACTGTTCGGCAACATGTATGCGGGTGAGTTGATCTTCATCCTGATTGCCGGCCTGTTGCCGTGGTGGTCACAGTGGGTCCTGAGCTTGCCTTGGGCTATCTTCCACATCCTGATCATTACGCTTCAAGCCTTTATTTTCATGGTTCTGACGATCGTCTATCTGTCGATGGCGTCTGAAGAGCACTGATTTTCTTAAAACACTTGCACTTTTAAACTGAAACAAACTGGAGACTGTCATGGAAAACCTGAGTATGGATCTGCTGTACATGGCTGCCGCTGTGATGATGGGTTTAGCGGCAATCGGTGCTGCGATCGGTATCGGCATCCTGGGTGGTAAATTCTTGGAAGGCGCTGCTCGTCAGCCTGACCTGATTCCTCTGCTGCGTACACAGTTCTTTATCGTTATGGGTCTGGTCGACGCCATCCCGATGATCGCTGTAGGTCTGGGTCTGTACGTGATGTTCGCCGTCGCGTAAGTAGAGTAACCCTCTACGACGTAACCAAACTATTAACTTTTAAAGAGGCATTGTGCTGTGAATCTTAACGCAACAATCCTCGGCCAGGCCATCGCGTTCGTTCTGTTTGTCTGGTTCTGCATGAAGTACGTATGGCCGCCGATCATGGCTGCCATCGAGAAACGTCAGAAAGAAATCGCTGACGGCCTCGCTTCTGCAGAGCGTGCCAAAAAAGATCTGGACTTAGCGCAAGCCAATGCGACCGACCAGCTGAAAACTGCTAAAGCAGAAGCTCAGGTGATCATCGAGCAAGCGAACAAACGCAAAGCTCAGATCATGGATGAAGCGAAAGCCGAAGCCGAGCAGGAACGTAACAAAATCGTGGCGCAGGCTCAGGCTGAGATCGAAGCCGAACGTAAGCGCGCTCGTGAAGAGTTGCGTAAGCAAGTCGCGATGCTGGCAATTGCCGGCGCCGAGAAGATCATCGAACGTTCCGTGGATGAAGCTGCTAACAGCGACATCGTTGATAAACTGGTCGCTGAACTGTAAGGAGGGAGGGGCTGATGTCTGAATTTGTAACTGTAGCTCGCCCCTACGCCAAAGCAGCTTTTGACTTTGCCGTTGAGCACCAAAGCGTAGAGCGCTGGCAGGAGATGCTGGCGTTTACGGCTGAAGTCACTCGCAATGAACAGATTTCTGAACTGCTGTCTGGCGCGGTTGCGCCAGAAACGCTGTCCAAGACGTTCATCGCGGTTTGTGGCGATCGGCTCGACGAACATGGCCAGAACTTTATCCGTGTAATGGCCGAAAATGGACGTTTACTGGTTCTTCCTGCCGTGCTGCAGCAGTTCATCGAACTGCGCGCCTCGCTGGAATCCACCGTCGAAGTCGAAGTGCTCTCTGCGAGCGCGCTGAGCGACGAACAGCAGGCGAAAATCGCCGCTGCGATGGAAAAACGTCTGTCACGCAAAGTTAAGCTGAATTGCAAAATTGACAAGTCTGTACTGGCCGGCATCGTTGTTCGCGCCGGCGATATGGTGATTGATGGCAGCGTTCGCGGTCGTCTTGAACGCCTGACAGACGTCTTGCAGTCTTAAGGGGACTGGAGCATGCAACTGAATTCCACCGAAATCAGCGAACTGATCAAGCAGCGCATTGCTCAGTTCAATGTAGTGAGCGAAGCTCACAATGAAGGTACTATCGTTTCCGTCAGCGACGGGATCATCCGCGTACACGGCCTGGCCGAAGTTATGCAGGGCGAAATGATCGCGCTGCCTGGCAACCGTTACGCAATCGCATTGAACCTGGAGCGCGACTCCGTCGGTGCCGTGGTCATGGGTCCGTACTCGGATCTGGCCGAAGGCATGAAGGTTAAATGTACTGGCCGTATCCTGGAAGTTCCAGTCGGTCGTGGTCTGCTGGGCCGCGTAGTTAACACCCTGGGCGCACCTATCGACGGCAAAGGCCCGATTGAAAACGACGGCTTCTCTCCGGTAGAAGCTATCGCGCCAGGCGTTATCGAGCGTCAGTCCGTTGATCAGCCGGTTCAAACTGGCTACAAATCCGTTGACGCCATGATTCCAATCGGCCGTGGCCAGCGTGAGCTGGTGATCGGTGACCGTCAGACCGGTAAAACCGCGCTGGCGATCGATGCGATCATCAACCAACGCGACTCCGGCATCAAATGCGTTTACGTGGCTATCGGCCAGAAAGCGTCCACCATCGCTAACGTGGTGCGCAAACTGGAAGAGCACGGCGCACTGGCCAACACCATTGTGGTTGTGGCGACCGCTTCCGAATCCGCTGCACTGCAATACCTGGCGCCATACGCCGGTTGCGCAATGGGCGAATACTTCCGTGACCGCGGTGAAGATGCGCTGATCGTGTACGATGACCTGTCCAAACAGGCCGTTGCTTACCGCCAGATTTCCCTGCTGCTTCGTCGTCCGCCAGGTCGTGAAGCTTACCCAGGCGACGTATTCTACCTGCACTCCCGCTTGCTGGAGCGTGCAGCGCGCGTTAACGCCGAATACGTTGAAGCCTTCACCAAAGGTGAAGTTAAAGGCCAAACCGGTTCACTGACCGCTCTGCCGATCATTGAAACCCAGGCGGGTGACGTTTCCGCGTTCGTTCCGACCAACGTAATCTCGATTACCGATGGTCAGATCTTCCTGGAATCCAACCTGTTCAACTCCGGTATTCGTCCGGCAGTTAACCCGGGTATCTCCGTATCCCGTGTTGGTGGCGCCGCGCAGACCAAGATCATGAAGAAACTGTCCGGTGGTATCCGTACCGCGCTGGCACAGTATCGTGAGCTGGCTGCGTTCTCCCAGTTCGCCTCCGATCTGGACGACGCTACCCGCAAACAGCTGAGCCACGGTCAGAAAGTGACCGAGCTGCTGAAACAGAAACAGTATGCGCCGATGTCGGTTGCACAACAGTCTCTGGTGCTGTTTGCCGCAGAACGCGGTTACCTGAACGACGTCGAAGTCGCCAAAGTGGTGAGCTTCGAAGCCGCGCTGGTCGCCTATGCGGACCGCGAGCACGCCGAACTGCTGAACCACATCAACCAAACTGGCAACTTCAATGATGAGATCGAGGGCAAGTTGAAAGACGTCCTCGAGACCTTCAAGAAAACCCAGTCCTGGTAACGCCGAACGGTCCTGCTGTTGAAAGACAGCAGGCCGTCTGGCACTGAGGAGAAGCAGAGATGGCCGGCGCAAAAGAGATACGTAGTAAGATCGCTAGCGTGCAAAACACGCAAAAGATCACTAAAGCGATGGAAATGGTCGCCGCCTCCAAAATGCGTAAATCGCAGGATCGCATGGCGGCCAGCCGTCCTTATGCAGAGACCATGCGCAAAGTGATTGGTCACCTTGCGTTAGGGAATCTGGAGTACAAGCACCCGTACCTGGATGAGCGTGACGTTAAGCGCGTCGGGTATCTGGTGGTGTCTACTGACCGTGGTCTCTGCGGCGGCTTGAACATCAACCTGTTCAAAAAGCTGCTGGCGGAGATGAAAGCCTGGTCCGAAAAAGGCGTCGAAACCGATTTGGCGCTGATTGGCTCTAAAGCGGCCTCTTTCTTTGGTTCCGTGGGCGGCAACGTGGTTGCCCAGGTGACCGGCATGGGGGACAAACCTTCCCTGTCGGATCTGATCGGGCCGGTGAAAGTGATGCTGCAGGCCTACGACGAAGGTCGTTTGGACAAGCTGTACATTGTCAGCAACAAATTTGTTAATACGATGTCCCAAGAGCCACAGGTGCTTCAGCTGCTGCCGTTACCGCCAGCCGATGACGAAGAGCTGAAGAAAACGCCTTGGGATTACCTGTATGAACCCGATCCAAAAGTGCTGCTTGATACCTTGCTGCGCCGCTATGTGGAGTCGCAGGTTTATCAGGGCGTCGTGGAAAACCTGGCCAGCGAGCAGGCCGCACGAATGGTCGCGATGAAAGCCGCAACCGATAACGGCGGTAGCCTGATCAAAGAGCTGCAGTTGGTATACAACAAGGCGCGTCAGGCCAGCATCACTCAGGAACTCACCGAGATCGTTTCGGGAGCCTCCGCGGTTTAAGCTAGGTTTACGAATTACGTAGAGGATTCAAGATGGCTACTGGAAAGATTATCCAGGTAATCGGCGCCGTGGTGGACGTCGAGTTCCCTCAGGATGCCGTACCAAAAGTGTACGATGCCCTTGAGGTAGAAAACGGCACCGAAAAACTGGTGTTGGAAGTTCAGCAACAGCTGGGCGGTGGCGTGGTTCGCTGTATCGCAATGGGGACCTCCGACGGTCTGCGTCGCGGTCTGAAAGTGAACAACCTGGACCACCCGATTGAAGTGCCGGTGGGTAAAGCTACCCTGGGCCGTATCATGAACGTATTGGGCCAACCGATCGACATGAAAGGCGACATCGGCGAAGAAGAGCGTTGGGCGATTCACCGCGCGGCGCCAAGCTACGAAGAGCTGTCCAGCTCCCAGGAACTGCTGGAAACCGGTATCAAGGTAATGGACCTGATTTGTCCGTTCGCCAAGGGCGGTAAAGTTGGTCTGTTCGGCGGTGCGGGCGTAGGTAAAACCGTAAACATGATGGAGCTGATCCGTAACATCGCGATCGAGCACTCCGGTTATTCCGTGTTTGCGGGCGTGGGCGAGCGTACTCGTGAGGGTAACGACTTCTACCACGAAATGACCGACTCCAACGTTCTGGACAAAGTATCCCTGGTTTACGGCCAGATGAACGAGCCACCAGGTAACCGTCTGCGCGTTGCGCTGACCGGTCTGACCATGGCGGAGAAATTCCGTGACGAAGGCCGTGACGTTCTGCTGTTCGTTGACAACATCTACCGTTACACCCTGGCCGGTACCGAAGTGTCCGCACTTCTGGGCCGTATGCCATCCGCGGTAGGTTATCAGCCAACGCTGGCGGAAGAGATGGGCGTTCTGCAAGAACGTATCACCTCGACCAAGACCGGTTCCATCACTTCCGTACAGGCCGTTTACGTTCCTGCGGATGACTTGACTGACCCGTCTCCAGCCACCACCTTTGCGCACTTGGACGCAACCGTGGTACTGAGCCGTAACATTGCTTCTCTGGGTATCTACCCGGCCGTTGACCCGCTGGATTCTACCAGCCGTCAGCTGGATCCGCTGGTTGTTGGCCAGGAGCACTACGACGTAGCGCGTGGCGTGCAGTCCATTCTGCAACGCTACCAGGAACTGAAAGATATCATCGCGATCCTGGGTATGGACGAGCTGTCTGAAGAAGACAAACTGGTCGTATCCCGTGCGCGTAAGATCCAACGCTTCCTGTCTCAGCCGTTCTTCGTGGCAGAAGTCTTCACCGGTTCTCCGGGCAAGTTCGTATCGCTGAAAGACACCATCCGTGGTTTCAAAGGCATTATGGACGGCGACTATGACCACCTGCCGGAGCAGGCGTTCTACATGGTTGGCACCATTGAAGAAGCAGTGGAAAAAGCCAAGAAACTGTAACGCCTTGAGAGGAGGGTGATATGGCTATGACTTACCATCTGGATGTAGTCAGCGCGGAAAAACAGATGTTTTCCGGCCTGGTGCAGAAGATCCAGGTGACAGGCAGCGAAGGTGAACTGGGGATCTTCCCTGGCCATGCGCCGCTGCTGACTGCCATCAAGCCTGGCATGGTGCGTATTGTTAAGCAGCACGGTGAAGAAGAGTTCATCTACCTGTCCGGCGGCATCCTCGAGGTGCAGCCGAGCGTGGTTACCGTGCTGGCGGACACTGCTATCCGTGGTACTGACCTCGACGAAGCGAGAGCGTTGGAAGCTAAGCGTAAAGCTGAAGAACACATTCGCAGCTCTCATGGCGATGTCGACTATGCTCAGGCATCCGCTGAACTGGCGAAAGCGATCGCAAAACTGCGCGTTATCGAGCTCACCAGAAAAGCGATGTAATGTTTGGGTGCTCTGCACCCAACTTTAAGAAAGCGGCCTATAGGGTCGCTTTTTTTTACTTTAAAATAAGCATTTCAGCCCGGCGGGCGGTGTGGTGTATAACCCCTGATATCGGGAAAGAAACGTCGCCGAACGCCGACAGTTTTTTCGTCCTGAAGCCGAATCGGCCATGATGGCGGCAGGCCAAGAGGCGCGCGGCCTGCGCCGGGTTCGTGATGAGAAATATGTAGTAATATCGTCGCTAAACGGTTTTACTTTCGTCTATCAAAATGGAGTTATCAGGTTGCTTATGTCGAACAGCGCAATGAGCGTGGTCATCCTCGCCGCGGGCAAGGGTACGCGCATGTATTCCGATCTTCCCAAAGTGTTGCATCCGTTGGCCGGTAAGCCGATGGTGCAGCACGTCATTGATGCCGCGATGAAACTGGGCGCGCAACATGTTCACCTGGTATACGGCCACGGCGGCGATTTGTTGAAAAGCACGCTGACGGACGGCGCGCTGAACTGGGTGCTGCAGGCGGAGCAATTGGGCACCGGCCATGCAATGCAGCAGGCGGCGCCGCATTTTGCCGACGATGAAGACGTGCTGATGCTGTACGGTGACGTGCCTTTGATTTCCGTGGATACGCTGCAACGCCTGATTGCGGCCAAGCCGCAGGGCGGCATCGGTCTGCTGACGGTGAAACTGGACGATCCGAGCGGTTACGGCCGCATCGTGCGCGAGCAGGGCAACGTGGTGGGCATCGTTGAACACAAGGACGCCAGCGAGGCACAGCGTCAGATTAATGAGATCAATACCGGCATCCTGGTGGCGAACGGGCGCGATCTGAAGCGCTGGCTGGGGATGCTGAACAACGACAACGCACAGGGCGAGTTTTACATCACCGATATCATTGCGTTGGCCCATGCCGACGGCAAGAAAATCGAGGCTGTACACCCGTCGCGCCTGAGTGAAGTGGAAGGTGTGAACAACCGCCTGCAACTGGCGACCCTGGAACGCGTATTCCAGTCGGAACAGTCTGAAAAGCTGCTGTTGGCCGGCGTGATGCTGCTGGATCCGGCGCGTTTCGATTTGCGCGGGGAACTTGTTCACGGCCGCGACATCACTATTGATGCGAATGTGATTATCGAAGGTCACGTCAAGTTGGGCGATCGGGTGAAAATCGGCGCCGGCTGCGTGCTGAAAAACTGCGTAATCGGTGATGATTGCGAGATCAGTCCTTACAGCGTGCTGGAAGACAGCGTGCTGGAAGTCGGCTGCACCGTGGGGCCATTTGCCCGCCTGCGCCCAGGCGCGGAGCTGGCGGCAGGGGCCCACGTCGGCAACTTCGTGGAAATGAAAAAGGCGCGTCTGGGCAAAGGCTCCAAGGCCGGCCACCTCAGCTACCTGGGCGATGCCGAAATCGGCGATGACGTGAATATCGGCGCCGGCACCATCACCTGTAACTACGATGGCGCCAACAAGCACAAGACGCTGATCGGCGATGGGGTGTTCGTCGGTTCCGATACTCAGCTGGTGGCGCCGGTATCGGTCGGCAAAGGCTCCACCATCGCCGCAGGCACCACGGTGACGCGCGATATTGCCGAGAACGAATTGGTGCTGAGCCGCGTCAAGCAGGTGCACATTCAGGGCTGGCAACGTCCGGTGAAGAAGAAGTCATAGTGTGTTTTGCGTTGGGCTCTGTTCACGAGCCCAATACAAAACATAATAACCCCCACCATCTACAGGCTCGGGGGACGCACGGTAAAAACCGGCAAAAATCAGGTCAAGGCATCGAAAGCGCCCATGAAGGGCGTTCATTAGGAATATAACTGATGTGTGGAATTGTAGGCGCAGTAGCGCAACGTGATATCGCAGAAATCCTGTTGGAAGGTTTACGTCGTCTTGAGTACCGCGGTTATGACTCCGCCGGTCTGGCGGTGGTCGATGAAAAAGGCAACGTCAGTCGCCTGCGTCGCGTAGGCAAGGTACAAAAACTGGCCGAAGCGGCGGAGCAAACCGATCTGCACGGCGGTACCGGCATCGCTCACACCCGCTGGGCAACGCACGGTGAACCGACCGAAGCGAACGCGCACCCGCATGTTTCCGACTACATTACCGTGGTGCATAACGGCATCATCGAAAACCACGAACCGCTGCGCGAGCTGCTGATCGAACGTGGTTACCGTTTCAGCTCCGAAACCGACACCGAAGTGATCGCGCACCTGGTGCACTGGGAACAGTTGCAGGGCGGTACGCTGCTGGAAGTGGTTCAGCGCGTGATCCCACAGCTGCGCGGCGCTTACGGCACCGTGGTGATGGACAGCCGCGATCCGAGCGTATTGGTCGCGGCGCGCTCCGGCAGCCCGCTGGTTATCGGCCGCGGCGTTGGGGAAAACTTCATCGCCTCCGATCAGCTGGCGCTGCTGCCGGTCACCCGCCGCTTCATCTTCCTGGAAGAAGGCGACGTGGTGGAAGTGACTCGCCGCACCGTCAACATCTTCGACAAGCAGGGCAACGCCATCGAGCGTCCTGAGATCGAATCCCAGGTGCAGTATGACGCCGGCGACAAGGGCGCTTACCGTCACTACATGCAAAAAGAGATCTACGAACAGCCGCTGGCGCTGAAAAACACCCTGGAAGGGCGTTTCAGCCATGGCCAAATCAACCTGAGCGAGCTGGGCCCGCACGCCGACGAGCTGCTGGCCAAGGTGCAACACGTGCAGATCATCGCCTGTGGGACTTCTTACCACTCCGGGATGGTGGCGCGCTACTGGTTTGAAGCGTTGGCCGGCGTGCCGTGCGACGTCGAGATCGCGTCCGAATTCCGTTACCGCAAATCGGCGGTGCGTCCGGGTAGCCTGATCATCACCCTGTCGCAGTCCGGCGAAACCGCCGACACGTTAGCGGCGCTGCGCCTGTCCAAAGAGCTGGGTTATCTTGGTTCGCTGGCCGTTTGTAACGTTGCGGGCTCTTCGCTGGTGCGTGAATCCGATCTGGCGTTGATGACCAAAGCGGGCACGGAAATCGGCGTAGCCTCGACCAAAGCCTTCACCACGCAGCTCACCGTGCTGTTGATGCTGGTGGCGCGCCTGGGCCGCCTGAAAGGCATGGCGGAAAGCGTGGAGCAGGAGATCGTGCACGGCCTGCAGGCGCTGCCGGCGCGTATCGAGCAGATGCTGTCGATGGATAAAGAGATCGAAGCGCTGGCGGAAGGCTTCTCCGACAAGCACCATGCGCTGTTCCTCGGCCGCGGCGATCAGTATCCGATCGCCATGGAAGGGGCGCTGAAGCTGAAAGAGATCTCCTATATTCACGCCGAAGCTTATGCGGCGGGCGAGTTGAAACACGGCCCGCTGGCGCTGATCGACGCCGATATGCCGGTGATCGTGGTGGCGCCAAACAACGAACTGCTGGAAAAGCTGAAGTCCAACATTGAAGAAGTGCGCGCGCGCGGCGGCCAGCTGTACGTGTTCGCCGATCAGGACGCCGGCTTTGTCAGCAGCGAAGGCATGACCATCATTCCTCTGCCGCACGTCGAGGAAATCGTCGCGCCGATCTTCTACACCGTGCCGTTGCAGCTGCTGTCTTACCACGTGGCGCTGATCAAAGGCACCGACGTTGACCAGCCACGCAACCTGGCGAAGTCTGTCACCGTAGAGTAATTTGCCGCAGGTAAACTGCAAAAGCCGGCCTTCGCGCCGGCTTTTTTCATGAGCGGCCTTAAAGATGACAGCGCGACCGATTCGGCGATAAACGTTGTCATATTCAAGCGGATAGGCCGCGCCAAAACGGTTTTTTTATTGCTTGGCAAATGTGCTGTTTCACAACTAACTTTTTGATTTATAGATAAAACAATACCCATCAAACGCACTGTAATATAACTGTCATATTGCGTACATTTTTCTGTCACCAAACTGTCCTATTTTCCCTCCTGCAGCAATACTTACTCTGATTAAAACGACTCGAAGTCGATTTTAAGTATCCCATTAGGAGGGATTATGAAACTGATGCGTACCACCGTCGCCAGTATTGTGGCAGCGACCTTCTCCCTGACCGCCGTGTCCGCGTTCGCTGCTGCCAGCCTGACCGGTGCAGGTGCGACATTCCCCGCTCCGGTTTACGCCAAGTGGGCAGATTCTTATCAGAAAGAAACCGGCAACAAAGTTAACTATCAGGGCATCGGCTCCTCTGGCGGCGTGAAGCAAATCGTGGCCAACACCGTTGACTTTGGCGCTTCCGATGCTCCGCTGTCTGACGACAAACTGGCGGCCGATGGCCTGTTCCAGTTCCCGACCGTGATCGGCGGCGTGGTACTGGCGGTGAATATCCCGGGCATTAAATCCGGCGAACTGACGCTGGACGGTAAAACCCTGGGTGATATCTACCTGGGCAACGTCAAAAAGTGGAACGATCCGGCTATCACCAAGCTGAACCCAGGCGTGAAACTGCCTGACCAGAACATCGCCGTGGTGCGCCGCGCCGACGGTTCCGGCACCTCGTTCGTGTTTACCAGCTACCTGTCCAAGGCCAACGCGCAGTGGAAAGAGAAGATTGGCGCCGGTTCTACCGTTAACTGGCCGACCGGTCTGGGCGGCAAAGGCAACGACGGCATCGCCGCCTTCGTTCAGCGTCTGCCTGGCTCTATCGGCTACGTAGAATACGCTTACGCCAAACAGAACAACCTGGCTTACACCAAGCTGGTATCCGCCGACGGCAAACCGGTTAGCCCGACCGAAGAGAGCTTCAGCAACGCGGCCAAAGGCGTGGATTGGAGCAAGACCTTCGCTCAGGATCTGACTGACCAGAAAGGCGACAACGTGTGGCCAATCACCTCCACCACCTTCATTTTGGTGCACAAAGAGCAGAAAAACCCTGCTCAGGGTGCCGAAGTGCTGAAGTTCTTCGACTGGGCTTATAAAACCGGCGCCAAGCAGGCGAACGAGCTGGATTACGCCACCCTGCCGACAGAAGTGGTTGAGCAGGTGCGCGCGGCCTGGAAAACCAACGTAAAAGACAGTTCAGGTAAAGCGCTGTACTAACAACGCAGGGGCGCGGGTTCGCCGCGCCCCACACAGTTCTTCAGGCTCCGATCCCGGTTGGGGCTGCCAGGGTTCAAACAGAGAGTAATCTATGGCTGAGTACAAGCCGACCATCAAAGCACCGGGCAAAAACGGTGACATCATTTTCAGCGCGCTGGTGAGACTGGCTGCGCTGATTACCCTATTGTTGCTGGGCGGCATCATCGTTTCGCTGATCTTCGCCTCCTGGCCAAGCATGCAGAAATTCGGCTTCGCCTTCCTGTGGACCAAAGAGTGGGACGCACCGGCGGAGCAGTTCGGCGCGCTGGTGCCGATCTACGGTACCGTGGTCACCTCGCTCATCGCGCTGATCATCGCCGTGCCGGTGAGTTTCGGCATCGCGCTGTTCCTGACCGAACTGGCGCCGAACTGGTTGAAGCGGCCGCTGGGCATCGCCATTGAGCTGCTGGCGGCCATCCCAAGCATCGTCTACGGCATGTGGGGCCTGTTTGTGTTCGCCCCGCTGTTCGCCGAATACTTCCAGACGCCAGTGGGCGACGTGCTGTCGGGCATTCCTATCGTCGGCGAGCTGTTCTCCGGCCCGGCCTTCGGCATCGGTATCCTGGCCGCCGGGGTGATCCTGGCGATCATGATCATTCCTTACATCGCTGCGGTGATGCGCGACGTGTTCGAACAGACGCCGGTAATGATGAAAGAGTCGGCCTACGGCATCGGCTGCACCACTTGGGAAGTCATCTGGCGCATCGTGCTGCCGTTCACCAAAAACGGCGTCATCGGCGGCGTGATGCTGGGCCTGGGCCGTGCGCTGGGGGAAACCATGGCGGTGACCTTTATCATCGGCAACACCTACCAGCTCGACAGCGCTTCGCTGTATATGCCGGGCAACAGCATCACCTCGGCGCTGGCCAACGAATTCGCCGAAGCTGAGTCCGGCGTGCACACTGCCGCGTTGATGGAGCTGGGCCTGATTCTGTTTGTTATCACCTTTATCGTGCTGGCGCTGTCGAAACTGATGATCATGCGTCTGGCCAAGAATGAGGGGCGTTAACATGGCGACGATGGATATGCAAAACGCAGTCGTTCTGGCGGAAAGCCGCCGCAAAATGCAGGCCTGGCGCCGGCAGAAAAACCGCCTCGCGCTGTTCCTGTCGATGGCGACCATGGCGTTCGGGTTGTTCTGGCTGATCTGGATCCTGATCGCCACCGTCACCAAAGGCTTCGACGGCATGTCGCTGGCGCTGTTCACCGAGATGACCCCGCCGCCGAATACCGCAGGCGGCGGCCTGGCCAACGCTATCGCCGGCAGCGGCCTGTTGATCCTGTGGGCGACCCTTTTCGGTACGCCGCTGGGCATCATGGCCGGCATCTACCTGGCGGAATACGGCCGTAAATCCTGGCTGGCGGAAGTGATCCGCTTTATCAACGACATTCTTTTGTCCGCACCGTCGATCGTGGTGGGCCTGTTCGTTTACACCATCGTGGTGGCGAAGATGGAACACTTCTCCGGCTGGGCCGGCATCGTGGCGCTGGCGCTGCTGCAGGTGCCGATCGTCATTCGTACCACCGAGAACATGCTGAAACTGGTACCGGATACGCTGCGCGAGGCCGCTTATGCCCTGGGTACGCCGAAATGGCGCATGATTTCCGCCATCACGCTGAAGGCGTCGGTGTCCGGCATCATCACCGGCGTGCTGCTGGCGATTGCACGCATCGCGGGGGAAACCGCACCGCTGCTGTTCACTTCGCTGTCGAACCAGTTCTGGAGCACCGACCTGATGCAGCCGATCGCCAACCTGCCGGTGACCATCTTCAAATTCGCCATGAGCCCGTTCGCCGAATGGCAACAGCTGGCCTGGGCCGGGGTGCTGTTGATCACCCTGTGCGTACTGTTACTGAATATCCTGGCGCGCGTGGTTTTCGCCAAGAAAAAGCATTCATAAAATTTTGAGCGCCGCTTTGGCGGCGCTGATGAAAAGAGAGAAGTCTTGATGAGTATGGTTACTGACGCTTCCAGCAGCAAAATTCAGGTACGCGATCTGAACTTCTACTATGGCAAATTCCATGCGCTGAAGAACATCACGCTGGATATCGCCAAGAACAAGGTCACCGCGTTTATCGGCCCGTCCGGCTGCGGCAAATCTACCCTGCTGCGCACCTTCAACAAGATGTACCAGCTGTACCCGGAACAGCGTGCGGAAGGCGGCATCCTGCTGGACGGCCAGAACATCCTGACCGACAACTCGGATATCGCACTGCTGCGCGCCAAGGTCGGCATGGTGTTCCAGAAGCCGACGCCGTTCCCGATGTCGATTTATGACAACATCGCCTTCGGCGTTCGCCTGTTTGAAAAGCTGTCGCGTGCCGATATGGACGAGCGCGTACAGTGGGCGCTGACCAAAGCGGCGCTGTGGAATGAAACCAAGGACAAGCTGCACCAGAGCGGCTACAGCCTCTCCGGCGGCCAGCAGCAGCGTCTGTGCATCGCCCGCGGCATCGCCATTCGTCCGGAAGTGTTGTTGCTGGATGAGCCTTGCTCGGCGCTGGATCCGATCTCCACCGGCAAGATTGAAGAGCTGATCAGCGAGCTGAAGGCTGATTACACCGTGGTGATCGTGACGCACAACATGCAGCAGGCGGCGCGCTGCTCCGACTCTACCGCATTTATGTATCTGGGCGAGCTGATCGAGTTCAGTGATACTGATAACCTGTTCACTGCGCCGCAGAAAAAGCAGACTGAAGACTACATCACTGGCCGTTATGGTTGATAGGAAGCATCATGGATAACCTGAATTTAAACAAACACATTTCCGGCCAGTTCAACGCAGAGCTCGAGCATATCCGCACCCAGGTGCTGACCATGGGCGGGCTGGTGGAGCAGCAGCTGACCGACGCCATCACCGCGATGCACAATCAGGATGGCGAGCTGGCCAAGCGCGTGATCGAAGGCGACGCCAAGGTCAACATGATGGAAGTGGCGATCGATGAAGCTTGCGTGCGCATTATCGCCAAGCGCCAGCCGACCGCCAGCGATCTGCGTCTGGTGATGGCGATCATCAAAACCATTTCCGAGCTGGAGCGCATCGGCGACGTGGCGGACAAGATCTGCCGCACCGCGCTGGAGAAGTTCTCGCACCAGCACCAGCCGCTGCTGGTCAGCCTGGAGTCGCTGGGGCGCCACACCGTGCAGATGCTGCACGACGTGCTGGACGCCTTCGCGCGCATGGATCTGGACGAGGCGATCCGTATTTACCGGGAAGATAAAAAAGTCGACCAGGAATACGAAGGCATCGTGCGTCAGCTGATGACCTACATGATGGAAGATTCGCGCACCATTCCGAGCGTGCTGACCGCGCTGTTCTGCGCCCGTTCTATCGAGCGTATCGGCGACCGCTGCCAGAACATCTGCGAATTTATCTTCTATTTCGTCAAAGGGCAGGATTTCCGTCATTTGGGTGGCGATGCCCTGGAAAAGCTGCTCTCCCCGGGCGGTAAAGACGACAAAGCCGACTAACCCTTTCCGGGTAATATCCTTCAAAGGCGCGGTTTCCCGCGCCTTTATTCCATCTTAAACGCGTAAAGATAAAAAGGTTATAAATATAGCTTTTTATATTATTTCCTGACCTATGTGGCGCTTGCTAGCTTATCCGCCAGCAGGACATCAACCACTTAGGAGCTTTCTATGAAACATCGCGCTTTGGCCTTAACGTTGTTAGCCAGTCTGACCGGCCTCGCCGCCGGTGCCGCGCACGCGGACAAACTTGACGATATCAAGCAAGCCGGCGTGATGCGCATCGCGGTGTTCGACAGCAACCCGCCGTTCGGCTACATCGATCCGCAGAGCAAGAAGCTGGTGGGCTACGATGTGGATGTCGCCGACGCGATCGGCAAAGCGCTGGGGGTGAAAGTGGAGCTGCGCGCCACCAACCCGGCCAACCGCATTCCGCTGCTGGTGTCGAAGAAGGTTGACCTGATTGCCGCCAACTTCACCATTACCGACGAGCGCGCCAAGGAAGTGAACTTCAGCGTGCCGTACTTCGCCACTGGCCAGAAATTCATCGCCCGCAAAGGCGTGTTGAAAACGCCGGAAGACATCAAGAAGCTGCGCATCGGCGCGGATAAGGGCACGGTGCAGGAAATCACCCTGCGCGAGCGTTTCCCGACGGCGAAAGTGATCTCCTACGATGATACCCCGCTGGCATTTGTGGCACTGCGCAACGGCAACGTGCAGGCGATCACTCAGGACGACGCCAAGCTGGTCGGCCTGCTCGGCAACCTGCCGGCGGCGCAAAAGGCGGAGTTTGAAATTTCGCCGTTCAGCCTGACCAAAGAGTATCAGGGCGTCGGCATTCCCAAGGGTGAAGATCGCCTGACCGCCGCGGTGAACGAGACGCTGATCAAGCTGGAAAAAGACGGCGAAGCGGTTAAGATTTACGATCGCTGGTTCGGGCCGGAAACCCAATCCGCTCAACCGCGCGGCGATTTCAAAATCGCGCCTTTGGATCAGCAACCAAAAGCCTGACTTAACCGCTTGCGGTGAGATAGGCACGGAGGGGCGCAGCTTGCTGCGCCCCTGATGCATTCTGCAAGACAAGGATTGAACATGAACCTGGACTGGCTGCTGGCGCCGCAATACCTGAGCTGGCTGTGGCATGGCTTTCTGCTGACGCTGTGGCTTTCCGCCTGCGCGGGCCTGGCGGCCACGTTGCTGGGCTTTGTGCTGGCGGCGATGCGCGACAGCAGCCTGCGGCCGTTGCGTTGGCTGGCGATGGGGTACAGCTCGCTGTTTCGCAATACGCCGCTGCTGGTGCAGCTGTTCTTCTGGTACTTCGCCGCCGGGCAGATCCTGCCGTCCGCCGCCATGCAGTGGCTGAACAGCTCACATCAGGTCGGCCCGCTTGAGTGGCCGTCGTTCGAGTTTCTCGCCGGTTTCTTTGGCCTGACGCTCTACTCCACCGCCTTTATCGCCGAAGAGATCCGCTCCGGCATTCGCGGCGTCGCCGGCGGGCAGAAATATGCCGCTCAGGCGCTGGGACTGACCGGCTGGCAGGCGATGCGCTACGTGGTGTTGCCGCAGGCGCTGAAAATCGCGCTGCCGCCGCTGCTGGGGCAATACATGAACGTGATCAAGAACTCGTCGCTGACCATGGCGATCGGCGTTGCCGAACTCTCTTACGCCTCGCGTCAGGTCGAAACCGAAACCCTGCGCACCTTCCAGGCGTTCGGCGTGGCGACGGTGCTGTATATCGCCATCATCGCGCTGCTGGAAGGTTGGGGCATGTGGCGACAACAGCGTAAACCGCTGGGAGGACATTGAGATGGATTTCAGCGTGATTCACGACAACCTGGGTTACCTGCTGTGGGGCACCTGGCCGGACGGGCCGCTGGGCGGCGCGGCGCTGACGTTGGCGATCAGCCTGATGGCCGGAGTGGCCTCGGCGGTGCTCGGCACCTTACTCGGCGTGGCGCTGGCGATGTCACGCGGTGTCGCCGCCGGGCTGCTGGCGGCGGTGTTGGGCTTTTTCCGCGCCATTCCGGTCATCATGCTGATCTTCTGGACCTATTTCCTGCTGCCGATGGTGTTTGGCGTCGAGATCCCGGAAATCACCACCGTGGTGTGCGCGCTGGCGTTGATCGCCTCGGCCTATCTGGCCCATGCGGTGAAGGCCGGCATCGCCGCGATCGGCCCCGGCCAGTGGCAGGCCGGGCTTTCTCTGGGGCTGACGCGCTGGCAGACGCTGCGCATGATCGTGCTGCCGCAGGCGCTGCGCATGATGGTGCCGTCGTTCATCAACCAGTGGATTTCTCTGATCAAAGACACCTCGTTGGCTTATATCGTCGGCGTTGGCGAATTGACCTTCCTGGCGACCCAGGTCAACAACCGCAGCATGGTCTATCCGATGGAAGTGTTCCTGTTTGTGGCGCTGGTTTATTTCGTGTTCTGCCTGGCGCTCGATCTGTTGGCCAACGCGGTCAACCGCCGCTTCGGCGCGCAAACCCGCGCGCTGAAACGGTCCTGGCGCTGGTGGCGCAACAAGCCGCCGTTGCCGGCCAGTTAATCGGCCGTGAGCCGCCAGCCTCGTTCGCGCCACAGCGCGGGCAGTTGGGCCAGGTCGTCAAACGTGGTCACCAGCGGGTGGTCAATCGGCGGGTTATGCGGATCGGCGCAGAAGTAAAAGACCGGGATGCCGGCATGGATGCCGGCCTGCGCGCCGGCGGGCGAATCGTCCACCAGGATGCAGCGCGTCACCGGCACCTGCATCTGTTCGGCGGCGTGAAACACGATCGCCGGATCCGGCTTCCAGCGCTGAATGTCATAGCCGCTGAATAACCGGTCATCAAAATAAGGCAGCATGCCGGTTAGGCCGAGCGAATGCTGCATCTTGCTGACCGGCCCGTTGGAGACGGTGCAGACAGGCACCGTTATCTGCGCCAGCAGCTCGCGGGCGCCGGCAATCTGTTGCAGTTCGCTGTCGAACAACCGCGCCACTTCCTGCCGATACAGCGGCTCCAGTGTCTCTTTGGCCAGGTCAGTGCCCTGCTCGGCGTTGACCCGATCGATGATCTCGTACAGCTTCACCCCTTTGTATTTCTTGAATACCTCTTCCAGCGACAGATGAATGCCGTAGTGGGCGAACATGTGCACATAGGCTTTGCTGCACAGCACTTCGCTGTCTACCAGCGTGCCATCGCAGTCGAACAAAATGCAGTCAATCTGATTCATGCGGGACAGGTTCCTTCGGGTTAACGCCGCTGAGGCCGCTCAGCGATCACTTGATCAGGTTACGCGCCTTGAGATCGTGCAAAATCAGCGCGGCGACGTGTGAGCACTGCGGCAGATCGCGACTGTCGCACCACTTCAGCTCGGCGATTTCGGCGGCCGGCTGCAGCTGCCCGGTAAAGTCGGCCTGGTAGCAGCGAATGCGTACCTGGGTGCCGTCCTGCTTGCCGTCCGCCGGGCCGGTGAATTCGCCGTAAAACGCGATGGATTGCGACAGCAGCGCAACGGTCAGCTCTTCGTCGATTTCGCGGCACAGCGCCTGTTCGTCGGTTTCGCCCGCTTCGCGCTTTCCGCCCGGCATATAAAACAGCGTCTTATTGTGTGAGCGCACCAGCGCCACTTTGTCATCTTTCAGCGCGATCAACGCCAGCTTATCGATAAAGGTCGAAGACATGCGGGCTCCTGTTTTTAACGGATAGGGATAGAGGGGCGATAGGCCATTTTATCGGCCGTGCCGGCAAACGGCAACGCAGCGGGCGGCAAGGGGGATGAATGCCTGTAAATACAAGCCGTTGACGCGTTTAGCCGTAAAGACGGCGAAAAAAACCTGTGACCGACATCAAAAGCCCCACTTTTTGTTATAGGATAGCCGGCGACTGTCCATTCCCATTTTCGGAATTCTGATAATGACCAAACCAGTATCTGGCCTTGACGCTGAGCAAGGCTTGCTTGGGCGCGTGTTTAAACTCAAGCAACATGGCACGACGGCGCGTACGGAAACGATTGCCGGTATCACCACCTTTCTCACCATGGTGTATATCGTGTTCGTTAACCCGCAAATTTTG
Source organism: Serratia bockelmannii (assembly GCF_051803255.1). Taxonomy (NCBI): domain Bacteria; kingdom Pseudomonadati; phylum Pseudomonadota; class Gammaproteobacteria; order Enterobacterales; family Yersiniaceae; genus Serratia; species Serratia bockelmannii. Next base: position 5,206,955 of record NZ_CP196512.1, read on the forward strand.
GGCGCGGCGGGCATGGATACCCAGGCGGTATTTGTCACCACCTGTTTGATCGCCGCCTTCGGCAGCATCTTTATGGGCCTGCTGGCGAACCTGCCGGTGGCGCTGGCGCCGGCGATGGGCCTGAACGCCTTCTTCGCCTTCGTGGTGGTCGGCGCGATGGGCATCTCCTGGCAGGTGGGGATGGGCGCCATCTTCTGGGGGGCGGTCGGCCTGCTGTTGCTGACCATTTTCCGCATTCGCTATTGGATGATCGCTAACATTCCGGTCAGCCTGCGGGTCGGCATTACCAGCGGCATCGGTCTGTTCATCGGCATGATGGGGCTGAAAAACGCCGGAATCGTAGTGGCTAACCCGGACACGCTGGTGACCATCGGCAGCCTGACCTCGCACAACGTGCTGCTGGGGGCGCTCGGCTTCTTCATCATCGCCGTGCTCTCTTCGCGTAACTTCCACGCGGCGGTGCTGGTGTCGATCGTGGTCACCACCCTGATCGGCTGGATGCTGGGCGACGTGAAATACGGTGGCCTGTTCTCCCTGCCGCCGAGTATCACCTCGGTGGTGGGCCAGGTCGACGTGGCCGGCGCACTGAACATCGGGCTGGCCGGGGTTATCTTCTCGTTTATGCTGGTGAACCTGTTCGACTCTTCCGGCACCCTGATCGGCGTTACCGATAAAGCCGGCCTGACCGACAACCAGGGCAAATTCCCGCGTATGAAGCAGGCGTTGTACGTTGACAGCATCAGCTCAGTGGCCGGTTCGCTGGCGGGTACCTCTTCCGTGACCGCTTACATCGAAAGCTCGTCCGGCGTCGCCGTCGGCGGCCGCACCGGTTTGACGGCGGTGGTCACTGGCCTGCTGTTCCTGCTGGTGATCTTCCTGTCGCCGTTGGCGGGTATGGTGCCGGCTTACGCTGCCGCCGGCGCGCTGATCTATGTCGGTGTACTGATGACCTCCAGCCTGGCGCGGGTGAAGTGGGACGATCTGACCGAAGCGGTACCGGCATTTGTCACCGCGGTGATGATGCCGTTCAGTTTCTCGATCACCGAAGGTATCGCGCTCGGCTTTATCTCCTACTGCGTGATGAAGCTCGGCACCGGCCGCTGGCGTGAAATCAGCCCGTGCGTGGTGGTGGTGGCGCTGCTGTTCGTACTGAAAATCGTCTTTGTCGACGGCCATTGACAGCCAAAGGGCCGACGTCTGTCGGCCCTGAACGCTAGACTCCCGGCGTCGCGTCCGGCGCCTGGTCCAACACCCACTGCAACGGCCGCCTGAAGCGCGCCTGCCAACTGCCGGCGGCATCCTCGCCCTGGGCGAAGTGCAGCGTCTCTACCTGGTTATCCTCTCCAAACAGATTGGCGAAGTGCAACGCCAGCGCCTGCTCGCTGAAGTTCTGCCGATCGTAATACGCCATCACGATTTTCTTTTGCGCCGCCAGCGACTGCTGGGCCGGCTTGATCTCCCCGTTGGGGGCGATCAGGAGCGCGCCGGCGTAAAACTGCGGGTACTTCGCGATCAGGTTGGCGGCGTGCAGTGCACCCTGGCCGCGGGCGCTGAGGTAAATCCGTTGGGTATTCAGCTTTAGCTGCGGAGCCAGCTGTTGCAGCGTACGCTGAATGGCGGTTTGGGTGCTCTCATCGCTGTAATTCGACCAGCGGAAGCTGTTTTCCGACAGCATCTGCGTGCCGTTGATCTCGATGTAGGCTACGCCCATTTCGCCGAACAGCAGCCGTTCTTCGGGGCTGATAGCGGCGGCTTTGCCGTAGGTATGCAGGAAGATCACCGTTGGCCAGCCTTCGGGCGGTGCTTCGCCGTCCGGCATCGCGTAGCTGGCTTTGCCTTCATAGCGGCGAGCGTGCTGCAGATAGCGCGCTTTGGTGGCGGCCAAAATGGATTGGTAGGTGGCGGAATGTTGAATGCTGTTGAAGGCGTCGTCCTCCAGCAGGTTGTAGTAGTACCACAGGCCGCGGTCGGCGCTCAGCTGCAGGTAGCGTTCCGCCAGCTCGGTTTGCCCTTTCTCTGCCGACGACACCGCCAACTGGTAGGGCGCCCAGACATTGCGGCCGTCTTCGCGCATCAGTGTCAGGTACAGCGACATGGCGCCCAGCTTTTTGTCTTCCTGGTTTTGCGCGGATCGCGACAGCTGGGCGTTGAGCGCACTGTGTGCCGGCAGCTCCAGCGGTTCTTCACCGGCGGGATAACGCATGTCTGCGGCGAAAGCGGGACTGGTGATGGAAACAAAAAATAACGCTAAAATGAAAAAATACATGATGCTATGGCTTTAATTTTCAATGAATTGACGGACTTCATGTCCTGTTGCGGCGCCCGGTGGGCGCCGCGAGACGGTCACTCCACGCGGCGAATAAAATCGCTGAACGCGGACAGCTGGCCGGTCAGGAAGTCCAGCGTTCCCTGATCGCTCAGTTCACCGGCCTGTTCATCGACCTTGCTCTGGATCACGCCGCCCATAAACTCAGGCTTGTTCATTACCATCGCATCGAGGAATACCAGGATCTGGCGCAGATGGTATTGGCAGCGCGCGCCGCCGATCGGCCCCATCGAGCTGGTTTGAATGGCGACCGGCTTGCCGGCCAGCGGCTGATTCGGCAAGCGAGACAGCCAGTCGATGGCGTTCTTCAACCCGCCGGGCACGGAATAGTTATATTCAGGGGTGACGATGATCACGCCGTCGGCCTGGCGGATCTGTTCGGCGATCGCCTCGACAGCGGCAGGGAAGCCTTCACCCTGTTGCATGTCGGCGTCGTACAGTGGGATATCGCGGATGGAAGGTAGCGCTTCAATGGTGACGCCCTGCGGAGCCAGCCCTGGCAGGGCGCGGGCCACCATGGCGTTGTAAGAGCCTTTACGCAGGCTGCCAAGCAGAGTGACGATTTTTAAGGCTTGGTCTGACATGATGATTCTCCCTTTCGAATGAGCAGATTCAGCGTACAACATGGGCGAATAGTAGGCTAAAGCGCGGGTCGAGAATAGGCGATTGCTCAACATTTAGCTGTCTTTACAATTTAATCCAGCGACTCGAGCGGTAAAGACAGCGTTATCCGCTTTGCGCCGCGTTAACCGGGCGTCTTCAGGCCCGTCAGTTTAACGAAGCGCGAGGACGCCGCCGGGCTGCGCGGTGAGATTTCCCCGTCTTTGTGCAGTCCACCGCGCTCTTCGTAGCGCCAGCACAGCAGGCGATCCAGCCCAGGGCTGCCGGCGCAGGCCCAGCTCAGGTATTCGTCGGCGTCGCTCATTACCTGAACGTCCGGCGTGGCACTGGAGCGCAGGTGGCCGGAGAAGGGATGCAGACGCAGCGTAGACTGGCCGCTGTTACCGAGGCCGGAAATTTTCAGCACGCTTTGCCGGATGCTCCACAGCTGAGTTTCTGCCTCCAGCCGATCGTCCTGCGCACCGATCCAGGCACTTTCTGCCGGTGTCTGATGCGCGTGTTGCAGCGCGCTTTGCCGGGTGCCGCGCGCCCGCATCACTTCGATATCCAGTCCGACCTTGCCCTCGTCGCTAAGCAGTACACCCACGGTGTTGCTGGCGTAGGCGAGGCTAAAATCGGGCAGCTGATGATCGGCGAAACAGGGGCGGCCGGTCGGCGTGGTGGCTATAAGGGGGAGCGTCGGCAAGCCGTACAGGTAGAACATCATTTCGGCGAGCAGAATGCGCCCTTGCAGGTAGCGCGTGCGGCGCTTAACGGAAAAGGTGCGGGTGGCGGCTATCACTTCGTCGGAGAGTCTCTGGGTATCCAGGACAGCGGAGGCCGGGGTCCATCGGGCAAAATGACACGCCATTGTTCACTCCATGACAGAGGGTCGCTAAGAACGCAGGGGTGTTAGATTAAGACTAAGTTGAGGATTTATCATCAAAAAACACTATGCGGATTATCCTATTTATTAACGATGGAAGAGGTATCGTCCGACGCGGCATCGCTCCACCATTGGATCATTGATGCGTTCGGTGCCAAATCAAAGTATGGCTTGCCCAGCAAGTGATTGAGGATGCGCGCTGAACGCCAGGCCATCAGGCTCAGTCCGCCTTCTGCGCTGCCGTGGCTGTGTATCCCGGCATTTACCGCATAAATTCGATTTTGCTCAGGCCCGAGCCATTCAAGATTAAAATTCGGCAGCAGCGGTAGATGCTGCTTCGAATCGAGCGGGATGCGCGGCACCAAGGGTTTCAGGTACGCGGGCAGAGAGGCGCGATAGCCGGTGGCGAGAATGACGATATCAGCCCTGAAACTTTCCCGGCGATTTTCCAGACCGTGAAGCGTGCGCAGATGAAAAGCCTCATCCATTGATTCGACGGTCAGTAGAGTACGATGGGGCAGTAAACGCACATTGCGTGCCTGGCGCATCACGTCAAAACGCATATAAAGCTCACGGTACAAGGTTCGCAGCGTATGATTGCTGATGCCGTCTGCCGGCAATTTCTGTGTTTTGATTTCACGTGCGCGGATCTCGGCCGGCAGCGTATAGAAATAGTCGACGTATTCAGGAGTGAAATATTCGTTGGTGAAGGGAGACTCGTCCAGCGGCTGAAAATTGGGACGACGCGAGAGCCAATCCAGCTGTGCCGGCTCGCCCCAGTGTCCCTGCAACGCGTTCAAAAAAACATCGGCGCCGCTTTGGCCGCCGCCCACCACCATAACCCGCTTGCCGCTGAAGTCTGGATTGCGAAGGGCTATTTCGGCGGCATGCATGCAGTTTTCACCCAGCGCCGGGTAAAATGCTTCCGGCAACCAAGGGTCATGTCCGGTACCCAGACAGATATTTTTCGCCCACAGGGTCTGGTTGTGGGTACATACCTTGAACAAACCTTTTTCATCGTCGAAATCAATACGCTCTACGGACTGTGAAAACTGTAGCCCGTCTAACCTTTCGCAGGCCCAACTCAGGTAGTCGGAAAATTCTTCCCGGCTGATAATTTGCTGCTCGGTGATTAAAAAACGATAAATTTTTTTCTGTTCGACCAAGTAATTAATAAATGAAAATTGGCTGCGTGGGCTGACGGCGGTAACCAGATCCTGAAGTACATAGGTTTGCATATAAGCTGAGGGTAGCAGCATACCGGGATGCCAACGGAAGCTGGCGTTACGATCGAGAAAGGTATAATTGACGGCGCCGCTTTCGGCGGCCAGAGCGGCCAGACTGAGATTGAAAGGCCCCAACCCCACGCCGATCAAGTCTAAAGGTTCGTTCATGTAAGCTTATCTCTCACGCAGCAAAATTGATGAGATAAGCTTAGGTGAGTTTTGATGCCGCCGGGAGAAGTAACATGCGGGCGCCGAGTAGGATACGGCGCTCGCAGTCGATTATTTCCCGATACAGAAGCTTGAGAAGATACGGCCCAGCAGATCGTCGGAGGTGAATTCGCCGGTGATTTCACTTAGGGCCAGCTGCGCCTGGCGCAGTTCCTCGGCCAGCAGCTCCCCCGCGTAAGCGCTCACTAACTGTTCTTTACCCTGCACCAGATGCTGTGCCGCCAGTTCCAGTGCCTGCAGGTGGCGACGGCGCGCCAGGAAGCCGCCTTCCATATTGCTGGTGAAGCCCATGCTCTGTTTAAGATGATCGCGCAGCACATCGACGCCTTCGCCGGTGCGGGCCGACAGGCGAATAAGTGAGTGGTTGTTCACTTCCGTCAGACCCAGCGCTTCACCGGTGATGTCGGCCTTGTTGCGCACCACGGTGATAGGTAGCGTGCCTGGCAGGCGCGCCATAAACTCCGGCCAGATCGCCGCCGGCTCGGTGGCGGCGGTGGTGGTGCCGTCAACCATAAACAGCACTCTGTCGGCCTGTTCAATCTCGTTCCACGCACGTTCGATGCCGATGCGTTCCACTTCGTCGCTGGCGTCGCGCAGGCCGGCGGTGTCGATGATGTGCAGCGGCATGCCGTCGATATGGATATGTTCGCGCAAGACGTCGCGAGTGGTGCCGGCGATATCGGTCACGATCGCCGCCTCGCGCCCGGCCAACGCATTGAGCAGGCTCGATTTACCTGCGTTGGGGCGCCCGGCGATCACCACCTTCATCCCTTCGCGCAGCAGGCTGCCCTGGCGCGCTTCGCCGCGCACGTTGTCCAGATCCGCCATTACGTCGTTGAGCTGCGCCTCGATTTTACCGTCGGACAGGAAGTCGATTTCTTCGTCCGGGAAGTCGATTGCCGCTTCCACGTAGATTCGCAGGTGAGTGAGCGCTTCCACGAGCTGGTGGATGCGGGTGGAAAACGCGCCTTGCAGCGAGTTCATCGCCGAACGTGCCGCCTGCTCGGAGCTGGCGTCGATCAAATCGGCAATCGCTTCGGCCTGCGCCAAATCGAGTTTGTCGTTGAGAAATGCGCGCTCGGAGAACTCGCCGGGCCGTGCGATGCGCACGTCAGGGAGCGCCAGCACGCGCTTGAGCAACAGATCGAGGATCACCGGCCCGCCGTGGCCCTGCAGTTCCAGCACGTCTTCGCCGGTAAAGGAGTTCGGCCCCGGGAACCACAGCGCGATGCCCTGATCGAGGGTGGCGCCCGTGGCGTCGCGGAACGGCAGATAGTCAGCGTAGCGCGGCTTCGGCAGCTTGCCGAGCAACGCCTGGGCGACGTCTTTGGCCTTGCTTCCGGAAATGCGCAGAATGCCGACGCCGCCGCGTCCCGGCGGGGTGGCTTGGGCAACGATGGTATCGGTGGTGCTCATAACGGTTCTCTCTGACGATTAAGATGCAAAAAGGCGGTCTAATGACCGCCTTTGGGGTGACTGCAAGGGTCGGCGCGCCGAACCCCTACAATACGCTTAGCTTTTTTTCTTGTCGCGGCTGTGCAGACCGCGTTTTTCCAGACCACGGTAAATCAGCTGCTGCTGCAGGATGGTCACCAGGTTACTGACGATGTAATACAGCACCAGACCGGACGGGAACCACAGGAAGAACACTGTGAAGATCACCGGCATGAAGGTCATGATTTTCTGCTGCATCGGGTCAGTCACGGTGGTTGGCGACATCTTCTGAATGAAGAACATCGTCACGCCCATCAGGATTGGCAGGATGTAGTACGGGTCTTGCGCCGACAGGTCATGGATCCACAGGGCGAACGGCGCGTGGCGCAGCTCGACCGAGCCCATCAGCATGTAGTACAGCGCCAGGAAGATCGGCATCTGAATGATCAGCGGCAGGCAGCCGCCGAGCGGGTTCACTTTCTCCGACTTGTACAGCGCCATCATCTCTTGGCTCATGCGCTGTTTGTCATCGCCGATGCGCTCGCGCATCGCCTGCAGCTTCGGCTGCAGCATGCGCATTTTCGCCATCGAGGTGTACTGCGCCTTGGTCAGCGGGTACATGATGCCGCGCACGATGAAGGTGATGATGATGATGGAGAAGCCCCAGTTACCGATAAAGCCGTGGATGAACTTCAGCAGTTTGAACAGCGGCTGGGAGATGAACCACAGCCAGCCGTAATCCACGGTCAGGTCCAGGTGCGGCGCCAACTGGGCCATCTGGTCCTGCAGCTCCGGGCCGACCCACAGGGTCGCGTTCAGCTGCTGCTGAGCGCCAGGCTGCACCACGACCGGGGTAGATTTGAAGCCGATGGTGGACAGGTTGTCACCCGGTTTGGCGGTGTAGAAGGTGTTGTCACCTTTGGTCGCCGGTACCCACGCGGTGGCGAAGTACTGCTGCAGCATGGCGACCCAACCGTCTTTGGTGGTGACGCTCAGGTTTTCGTCTTTGTCGAACGCGTATTTCTGGTACTTGTCCTCGCTGGACGAGTACGCCGCGCCGCGGAAGGTGTGCAGCGCGAAGTTGCTGCTGCCGGTGTCGCGGTGCTTAGGCAATTCGGTGGTCTGCTTCAGCTGGCCGAACAGGGTCAGCTCCAGCGGCGTCGCGCCTTTGTTGTCGATGCTGTAATCCACGCCGACCGCATAGTGATTGCGTTTGAGCACGAAGGTCTTGGTGTAGATCGCGCCGTCTTTATCGGTGTAGGTCAGCGGGATGCGCAGCTCGTCCTGGCCTTCCGGCAGGGTGTAGCTGTCCTGCGCCGCCTGATACAGCGGGCGCTCGCCGTTGGCCGGGTTGTCCGGGCCGTTTTTACCGGTCAGGCCGCTTTGTGCCTGATAGACGAACGACGGAGTGGTTTCCAGCAGTTGGAACGGAGTCGATGAACCCAGGGTATCCGGGTAGGCCAACAGTTTAGCCTGCTCGATATCGCCACCACGGGTGTTGATGGTCAGTGACAGCACGTCGGTGTTCACGGTAATCAGCTTACCCTGACCACTGGCTGGCACGGCCTGGCTGGCGGCATCACCGGCTACTGCGTTCGAAGTCTGTTGCGTGGTCTGTGCGGCCGGCTGCGGAGCATTGTCCGTTTGCCATGCCTGCCAGATCATGAAAGACACGAACAGCAGAGCGATGAGGAGAAGATTGCGTTGCGAATCCATCGTTAGTGTTCTCTGTTATCGTCGGTTTTTGGCGGCACCGGATCATCGCCACCTGGGTTCAAAGGGTGGCATTTTAATACGCGTTTCAATGCTAACCAACTGCCTTTTATCATGCCAAACCTGCTTAATGCCTCAATTGCGTAATGAGAGCATGTCGGCTGGAAGCGACAACGAGGCCCTAGCAGCGGACTGATGACGAGCTGATAGGCCCGCACCAGCCCGATCAGGATGCGGGAGCCTGGCGACAGTGGCGACGCCATAATTTATCCAAAGCTTCCGTCAGCGCGCGGTTATCCAAATCCGCTATCCCCTTTTTGGCCACCACGACAAAATCCATCGCCGGTAATTCGTGCTGACGCAAGCGGAAGCTTTCGCGGGTTAGGCGTTTGATCCGATTACGCTCGTGCGCGCGTTTGACGTGTTTTTTGGCGACGGTAAGACCGATGCGGGGATGCCCCAGCTGGTTCAGGCGGCCGAGGATGGTGATTTGCGGCGTGCCAGCCCGTTGTGGCTGCTGGAAGACGAAAGTGAAATGAGTGGGAGTTAACAAACGTAACTCCCTGGGAAAAGCGAGCTTAACCACTCAGCGGGTTAGCTTTATTACTTAGAAACAGTCAGACGAGCACGGCCTTTCGCACGACGGCGGGCCAGAACTTGACGACCATTTTTGGTGGCCATACGAGCACGGAAACCGTGGCTACGGTTGCGCTTCAATACGGACGGTTGGAAAGTGCGTTTCATAGCGATTTCTACCTAAACTTAAAATAATTACTGATCAGTAAACGCGTTTGGCTACTCGGCGTGAAGATGACCGACGCCTCAATCGCAATACATAAAGAAGCGGGATTGTAATAATTGTACAGTCCTGAGTCAATTCGCATCGCGCCAGCCTACCTGGTTGTCTGCCAATAACGGAACAAAATCCGGTCTTGGCCCGTGGTCACCGCAGAATCCTGTCTGGCTAATGACGCACCATAAGGAACCAGGTATCACACGTAGGGCGAAGATTATACGGACTCGGGGTGAAATCGCAAGGATCCCCGTGAGATCCTTTGCGCGCGATCCCAGGATCCGACGTGGATAACAGGGTATAACCGGTTGACAATGTAAAAAACGCGGCGCAGCGGCCGGGATCTGCGCGGTCATTCGGTGTTGGCGGTGAAAAGATCGCCGCCGGCCGCGGCCTGTGGATAAAATGGATCTAATCTGTGAGGAAGGGGAGGATCTCTTGCTCGGATTGCGCTATGATCCGTCATTCCGATCGCGATCCCTCATGCCGGGATCGTGAGGGACACAAACCGTGAAAGGCGGTTCGCATCCCCCACAGGCAAACAGCCGATGCCGGGTATGTGTCAAAAATCATGAGTTATAAAAAAGTTGCCCGTTTCTTTTCTTTATTGATCTTGTTCGAGTGGAGTCCGCC